>CAWCUH010000001.1:0-505032 GCA_963798655.1 uncultured beta proteobacterium
ATGACGTTTACGACGTTGCTTTTCTACGTGTTCGCGGCGCTGCTGGTGTTCGCCGCGCTGCGGGTGGTCACGACGCGCAATCCGGTGCACGCGGCGCTGTGGCTCGTGCTCGCGTTCTTCACCGCGGCCGCGCACTGGCTGATGCTGCGCGCCGAGTTCCTCGCCATTGCGCTCGTGCTGGTCTACGTCGGCGCCGTCATGGTGCTGTTCCTGTTCGTCGTGATGATGCTCGACGTCAACTTCGACAGCCTGCGCGCGTCGTTCCGCAGCTACGTGCCGGTGGGCGCCACCGTCGGCGTCCTGATCGTCGTCGAGATGGCGCTCGTGCTGGCCGGCAACTACGTCGATGCGGGCGCCGTGTCCGCGACGGCGGCCGTGCCCGACGGCGGCAACACGCGCGCGCTCGGCCGCGTTCTCTATACCCAATACGTCTTCCCGTTCGAGATCGCGGCCGTGATCCTGCTGGTCGCCATCATCGCCGCGATCGCGCTGACACACCGCAAGCGGCGCGAAACGAAGTATCAGGATCCCGGCCTGCAGGTGCGCGTGCATCCGCGCGACCGGCTGCGGGTGCTGCAGATGCCTGCGGAAAAGCGCGAGCCGTAACCGGCCACCGACAACAACAACGCAATACCCGGGGACCCTTTGCCGACCATCGCCGCACCGACGCTCACGCACTACCTGATTCTCGGCGCCGTGCTGTTCGCGATCAGCATGGCCGGCATCTTCCTCAATCGCAAGAACGTCATCATCCTGCTGATGGCGATCGAGTTGATGCTGCTCGCCGTCAACCTGAACTTCATCGCCTTCTCGTCGTTCCTGAACGACCTCGCAGGGCAGGTGTTCGTCTTCTTCATCCTGACGGTGGCCGCCGCGGAATCGGCGATCGGCCTTGCGATCCTCGTGCTGCTCTTCCGCAACATCGGCTCGATCAACGTCGAGGACATGGATCGGCTCAAGGGCTGACGCGATGACGATGCAGCAACTCTACCTGCTGGTCCCGCTCGCGCCGCTCGTCGCGTCGGTCGTCGTTGGGCTGTGGGGGCCGAAGCTCGGCCGCAGCGTGTCTCACTGGCTCTGCATCCTGGGGGTCGCCGCATCGACGGTGGCGTCCTACGTGATCTGGCGCGACGTCATCGGCGCCGGCCACAGCTGGAACGGGGACATCTACACGTGGCTGCTCTCCGGCGACTTGAGGCTCACCATCGGATTCCTCATCGATCCTCTGACGGCGACGATGATGCTCGTCGTCACGTTCGTCTCGCTGATGGTGCACATCTACACGATCGGCTACATGGCCGACGATCCCGGCTACACGCGCTTCTTCAGCTACATCTCGCTGTTCACGTTCAGCATGCTGATGCTGGTGATGGCGAACAATTTCGTGCAGCTCTTCTTCGGCTGGGAGGCGGTCGGACTGGTTTCGTACCTGCTGATCGGCTTCTGGTACGACCGGCCGACCGCGATCTACGCGAGCCTGAAGGCATTCCTCGCCAACCGCGTCGGCGACTTCGGCTTCGTGCTCGGCATCGGCGTCGTGCTCGCGTACTTCGGCACGCTGCACTACGCGCCGGTGTTCGCCAACGCCGCCGGACTCGCACCGTCCCGGATCGCGCTGTGGGGCGGCAGCCAGGTGTCCGTCATGACCGTCATCTGCATCTGCCTGTTCGTCGGCGCGATGGGCAAGAGCGCCCAGGTGCCGCTGCACGTGTGGCTGCCCGATTCGATGGAAGGCCCGACGCCGATCTCCGCGCTGATCCACGCCGCAACGATGGTCACGGCGGGCATCTTCATGGTCGCGCGAATGAGCCCGCTGTTCGAGCTGTCCGACACCGCGCTCGCGTTCGTGACGATCATCGGCGCAACCACCGCGCTGTTCATGGCGTTCCTCGGCATCGTGCAGAACGACATCAAGCGCGTCGTCGCCTACTCGACGCTGTCGCAACTCGGCTACATGACCGTCGCGCTCGGCGTTTCCGCGTACTCCGCGGCGATCTTCCACCTGATGACGCACGCGTTCTTCAAGGCGCTGCTGTTCCTCGCCGCCGGCTCCGTGATCATCGCCATGCATCACCAGCAGGACCTGCGGCAGATGGGCGGCCTGCGCAGGTACATGCCGATCACGTGGATCACCGCGATCGTCGGATCACTCGCGCTTGCCGGGGTGCCGCCGTTCGCCGGGTTCTTCTCGAAGGACGCGATCATCGAGGCGACGCACGCGTCGAGCGTCGGCGGCCATACGTACGCCTACTTCGCCGTCCTGTCGGGCGTGTTCATCACGGCGTTCTACTCGTTCCGGATGCTGTTCCTCGCGTTTCACGGCAATGAACGCTTCGGCGCATCGGCTGCCGTGGCGTCCGGCCGGCAGGCGGCGGCCGTCGACCACGACCAGGGCCATGAAGCGGGCGCCGAGCCCGACGAGCACGCGCACGAAAGCGGGCCGCCCAAGGAAAGCCCGTGGGTGGTCACGGTGCCGTTGATCCTGCTCGCGATTCCGTCGGTATTCACGGGGTGGACGTTCGTCGAGCCGATGCTGTTCGGCGACTACTTCGGCAACTCGATCGTCGTGCGGCCCGAGCACGCGGCGATGGCGACGATGAAGGAGGAGTGGCACGGCGTGCTGCCGTTCATCGCGCACGGGCTCGTCAGCGTGCCGTTCGTCCTCGCGATCGCCGGCATCGTGTCGGCGTGGTACCTGTATCTGGTCAATCCCGGCCTGCCCGCACGAATCGCCGCGCGCGCGTCGGGCCTCTACACGCTGCTCGACAACAAGTACTACTTCGACCGGTTCAACGACTGGTTCTTCGCCGGCGGCGCACGCAAGCTCGGCACGGAGCTGTCGGAAGTCGGCGACCGGACCATCATCGACGGCTTCTTCGTCAACGGCACGGCGAAGGTCGTCGGCTGGGGCGCGGCGCTCCTTCGCTACCTGCAATCGGGATTCGTCTATCACTACGCGTTCGCGATGATCTTCGGGCTGTTCGCGTTCCTCACCTGGCTGTTCTGGGTGCCGCGCGTCTAGGGCCCTAACGACAACAACAACAACGAATGCCCTACATCTCGCTCGCGATCTGGGTGCCGATCGTCGCCGGCCTCGCCGTGCTCGCGCTCGGCAGCGACCGCGACGCCGCACGCGCGCGCTGGATCGCGCTCGTCGGCGCGATCGTCGGCCTTCTGGTAACGCTGCCGTTGTGGTGGCACTTCGACCCGCGCACGTCGGACATGCAGTTCGTCGAGCGCGCCGAATGGATCCCGCGCTTCGGCATCGAGTGGTTCGTCGGCGTCGACGGCATCTCGATGCTCTTCGTGCTGCTGAACAGCCTGATGACGCTGCTCGTCGTCTGGTCGGCGTGGGAGGTGATCGAGACGCGCGTCGCGCAGTACATGGGCGCCTTCCTGATCCAGTCGGGATTGATCAACGGCGCGTTCAGCGCGCTCGACGGGATCCTGTTCTACGTGTTCTTCGAGGCGATGCTGATCCCGATGTACCTGATCATCGGGGTTTGGGGCGGGCCCAATCGCGTGTACGCGGCGATCAAGTTCTTCCTCTACACGCTGCTCGGCTCGTTCCTGATGCTGGTCGCGTTCATCTATCTTTACAACCGCTCGGAGACATTCTCGATCCTCGAGTGGTACCAGCTGCCGCTCGAGCTGCCGGTGCAGATCGCGATCTTCATCGCATTCTTCGTGTCGTTCGCGGTCAAGGTGCCGATGTGGCCGGTCCACACGTGGCTGCCCGACGCGCACGTCGAGGCGCCCACGGGCGGCTCGGTGATCCTGGCCGCGATCACGCTGAAGATCGGCGCGTACGGCTTCGTGCGCTTCATCCTGCCGATCCTGCCCGACGCGTCGCGCTACCTCGCGAGCTTTGTCATCACGCTGTCGCTGATCGCGGTGATCTACATCGGCTTCGTCGCGCTGGTGCAGGGCGACATGAAGAAGCTGATCGCCTATTCGTCGATCTCGCACATGGGATTCGCGACGCTCGGCTTCTTCCTGTTCAGCCAGCTCGGCGTCGAGGGCGGGCTCGTGCAGATGATCTCGCACGGCTTCGTGTCGGCGGCGCTGTTCCTGTGCGTCGGCGTCCTGTACGACCGCGTGCACAGCCGCCAGATCAAGGACTACGGCGGCGTCGTGAGCCCGATGCCGAAGTTCGCTGCGCTGATGATGCTCTTCGCGATGGCGAATGCCGGGCTGCCGGCGACGTCCGGCTTCGTCGGTGAATTCCTCGTCATCCTGGCGGCCGTGAAGGCCAATTTCTGGCTCGGCTTCGCCGCCGCCGTCACGCTGATCCTCGGCGCCGCGTACACGCTCTGGATGTACAAGCGGGTGATCTTCGGTGTGCCGGTGCACAAGCACGTCGCCGCGCTGCAGGACCTCAACCGTCGTGAGTTCTGGATGCTGACGACACTCGCCGTGCTCGTGCTCGCGATGGGCATCTGGCCGAAGCCGATCGTCGACGTCATGCACGTCTCCGTCACCGATCTCCTCGCGCACGTCGCGAAGTCGAAGCTCTGATCCGATGAACTACGACCTGACGTCCGTCCTGGCGGAAATCGTGCTCGCGTGCGGCGCGATGCTCGTGCTGCTGGTCGACGTCTACCTGCCCGACTCCCGGCGAGCGGTGAGCTACTGGGGCACGCAGATCACGCTGCTCGCGTGCGCGTGGGCAACCCTCGCGACGTCGATGGCCCATCGCGAGCCGGTGTACGCGCTCGCCGGCTTCGTCGTCGACGATTTCTTCGGCGGCTTGCTCAAGTTCTTCTGCTACGTCGCCGTGTCGCTCACGCTGTTCTATTCGCGGCGCTATCTCGAATTGCGGGGGTTGTTCCGCGGCGAGACGTTCGTGCTCGTGCTGACGTCGCTGCTCGGCATGATGGTGATGGTCGGCTCCGCGAGCTTCCTCACGCTCTATCTCGGTCTCGAGCTGCTCGCGCTGTCGCAGTACGCCGTCGTCGCGAGCCACCGCTCGTCGAACCAGGCGAGCGAAGCGGCGATGAAGTACTTCGTGCTCGGCGCGCTCGCGTCGGGGATGCTGCTCTACGGCATGTCGATGGTCTACGGCGCGACGGCCTCGCTCGACATCAACGAGATCGGCCGCGCGATCCTCGCCGGCCGCGGCAGCCACACGATCCTGATCTTCGGGCTCGTATTCATCGTGTCGGGCATCGCGTTCAAGCTCGGCGCCGTGCCGTACCACATGTGGGTGCCCGACGTGTACCACGGCGCGCCGACGGCGATGACGCTGCTGATCGGCAGCGCTCCCGAGCTCGCGACGTTCGCGTTCATGCTGCGGCTGCTCGCGGTCGCCCTCGGCGGCCTGGAATTCGACTGGCAAGGCATGCTGCTCGTGCTGTGCCTGCTTTCGATCGTCATCGGCAACATCATCGCGGTCGCGCAGACGAACATCAAGCGGATGCTCGCGTACTCGACGATCGCGAACATGGGCTTCGTGCTGCTCGGCTTCCTCGCGGCGAACCTGAACGGCTTCTCGGCGGCGATGTTCTACATGGTGACGTACGTGCTGACGACGCTGGTGTCGTTCGGCGTCGTGATGCTGCTTTCGCGCGAAGGATTCGAGGCGGACCTGCTCGACGACTTCCGGGGATTGAACCAGCGCTCGCCGTGGTGGGCATTCATGATGCTGCTCGTCATGTTCTCGCTCGCCGGCATTCCGCCGACGGTCGGCTTCTACGCGAAGTTCGCCGTGCTCGAGGCGGCGGTCAACGCCGGGTTCGTCTGGCTCGCCGTCGTCGCGGTGCTCTCGTCGGTAATCGGCGCGTTCTACTACCTGCGCATCGTGAAGCTCATGTACTTCGACGATCCGGTCGACCGCTCGCCGCTCGTCGCTCGCAACGACACCCGGTGGCTGCTGTCGGCGAACGGCCTCGCATTGCTCGCGTTCGGCATCCTGCCGCAGCCGCTGATGGGCGTTTGCGTCGTCGCGCTGACGACGTCGGGCTTTCTGTAGAGCGAGGGTCAGAGTGCGCTCGGCCGCGGATCAAGCGCACTCTGACCCTCGTTTCGGCGATAATCCCCCTATGCGCGTCGGGTTCTTCGTCACCTGTCTGGTCGATCTGATGCGACCGTCGATCGGCTTTGCGGCGTTGAAGCTGCTGCAAGGGGCCGGCGCGCAAATCGTCGTCCCCGCAACGCAGACGTGCTGCGGCCAGCCGGCGTACAACTCGGGCGATCGCGACGACACGAAGCGGCTCGCGGCGAAGCTCATCGCCGAGTTCGAAGATTGCGACTACGTCGTCGGTCCGTCGGGCTCGTGCACCGGCATGATCCGCACGCATTACCCGGAGCTTTTCGCCGACGATCCGGACATGGCGAAGCGCGCCGCCGCGCTCGCCGCGAAGACGTATGAATTGACGCAGTTCCTCGTCGACGTGCTGAAGGTCGAGCGTGTGCCCGGCACTTTCAACGGCACGATCACGTATCACGACAGCTGCGCCGGGCTGCGCGAGATGGGCGTCAAGGCGCAGCCGCGCGCGCTTCTCGCCAAGGTGCCCGGCCTCACGCTGAAGGAAATGGCCGAGCCCGAGACGTGCTGCGGCTTCGGCGGGACGTTCGCCGTGAAGTTCGGCGAGATCTCGACACGCATGGCAGACAACAAGTGCAGCGACGTCGAAAGCGCTGGCGCCAATGCGCTCGTGCTCGGCGATCTCGGCTGCATGCTGAACATCGAAGGGCGCCTGCGCCGCCGCGGCGACACGACGACGAAGGTGCTGCACGTCGCCGAAGTGCTCGCGGGCGAAGCGCCGTAGGGGATCGGATGCAAGTCGCCTCGATGCATTTCAAGGAGCGCGCGCACGACAAGCTGAACGACGCGCTGCTCCAGGAGAACCTGAAGAAGTTCAAGACCAAGTTCGTCGCCGCGCGACGCAATTCGCTGCACGAGCTCGCCGATTTCGAGGTGACGCGCGAGCACGGCAAGGCGGTCCGCAACCGTGCGCTGGAGAACCTCGACGTCTGGCTCGAGACCTTCGAGCGCAATGCGGCGGCGCGCGGCGCCACCGTGCTGTTCGCCGAAACGCCGGCCGACGTGAACGCGCTCGTGCTCGAGATCGCCGCGAAGCACGACGTGAAGAAGATCACCAAGTCGAAGTCGATGGTGTCGGAGGAGTCGGCGCTCGACCACGCGATCGAGGCGGCCGGGTTGACCGTCGTCGAGACCGACCTGGGCGAGTACATCCTGCAGATCAACGACTACGAGCCGCCGTCGCATATCATCGGCCCGGCGCTGCACAAGTCGAAGGACGAGGTCGCCGATCTCTTCGCGAAGAAGCACGGCACGCCGCGCAAGACGGTGATCGAGGAGCTCTGCTTCGAGGCGCGCGGCCAGTTGCGCCAGCACTATCTGACCGCCGACATGGGCATCTCCGGCGGCAACTTCTTCGTCGCCGAGACGGGCTCGGTCGTGCTGGTCACCAACGAGGGCAACGCGACGCTGACGACGACGCTGCCGAAGGTGCACGTCGCGATCTCCGGCCTCGAGAAGATCGTGCCGACGCTCGAGGACGTCGCGACGCTGATGCGCCTGCTCACGCGCTCGTCGACCGGGCAGTCGGTGTCGAACTACGTCGACGTGCTGACCGGCGTCAAGGGCGAAGGCGAGTTCCACGGCGTCGAGCACATGTACTTCATCATCGTCGACAGCGGGCGCACGTCGGTGCTCGCGAGCGACGTGAAGGAAGCGCTGCGCTGCATACGCTGCGGCGCATGCATGAATCACTGCCCGGTCTACCACGTGATAGGCGGCCACGCGTATGGCTGGGTGTATCCGGGGCCGATCGGGTCGATCCTCACGCCGATGTACGTCGGCCTGGCGAATGCCGTCGACCTTCCGTTCGCCTCGACGATGTGCAATCAGTGCGGTGTCGTCTGCCCGGTGAAGATTCCGTTGCCGGACCTGCAGCGCAAGCTGCGCGAGCAGGCGTTCGCGCGGCGGCTGCGGCCGTGGTACGAGCGGCTCGGCCTGAAGGCCTGGGGATGGGTCGCCGCGCGGCCCGGCCTGTACGCAATCGCGACAAGGCTCGGCGTGCGCGTGCTGAAGAGGATGGGCGGGCGCGACGGCATCATCCACCGGCTGCCGCTCGGCGGCGGGTGGACCGACGGCCGCGACATGCCGGCCCCCGCGGGCCGCACGTTCCGCGACCTGTACGCGGAGAGCCGAGGAAAGCGATGAACGCGCCGAACGACCTCACGCAAACCGCCGCGAAGCTCTCGCGCCGCGCCGAATCGCTCGGCACCGAGAACGCGTTCGTCGTGCTCGCCGAAGTGAACGCGCTCGTGCGCCAGGGCAAGGACATCGTGTCGTTCTGCATCGGGCAGCCCGACTTTCCGACGCCGGTGAACGTGCAGGACGCGGCGATCGAGGCGATTCGTGCGGGCAAGCACGGCTACACGCCGTCGGCGGGCATCGACGAGCTGCGCGCGGCGGCGGCGCGCGACGTCGGCATGCGGCGCGGGCTCTCGTTCACGCCGGACGACATCGTCGTCGGCGCGGGGGCGAAGCCCTTCATTGCATACACGATCGCGTCGGTCACCGATTACGGCGCCGGCGACGAAGTGATCTATCCGGTTCCCGGCTTTCCGATCTACGAGTCGCAGATCGTTGCGAACGGCGCGGTGCCGGTGCCGATCTTCCTGCGCGAAGCGCGCGATTTCGCGTTCGACCCGGCCGAGCTCGAAGCGAAGATCACGCCAAAGACGAAGCTGCTGATCCTCAACACGCCGCACAACCCGACCGGCGGCATGCTGAAGGCGTCCGACCTCGACGCGATCGCGGCGACGCTCGCGCGCCATCCGCAGATCTGGGTGTACGCCGACGAGATCTATTCGCGGCTCGCGTACGCCGGGGACTTCGATTCACTGGCGAAGCGCCCCGGCATGCTCGAACGCACGATCATCTGCGACGGCGCGTCGAAGACATGGGCGATGACCGGCTGGCGCATCGGCTTCGCGGCGAACCGCGCGCTCGCGCCGGTGTTCACGCGCTGGATCACCAACACGGACTCGTGCGCGTCGCAGATCTCGCAATGGGCGGCGCTCGAAGCGGTGACCGGCCCGCAGGACGCCGCCGACCGGATGCGCGCGAGCTTCCTCGAGCGGCGCGACCTGATCGTCGGATTGCTGAACAACGTGCCGGGGATCAAGTGCCGCGTGCCGGGCGGAGCGTTCTATGCGTGGCCGAACGTGACCGAAGCGTGCGCGATGACGGGCTGCGCCGACTCGGAAGCGTTTCGCAAGCGGCTGCTTGCCGAGGCGGGCGTCGCCGTGCTCGCCGACATCCATTTCGGGCGGCGCGTTCCCGGCGACGGCCAGCATATTCGCTTCTCCTACGCCGCGTCGCCGCAGGCGATTCGCGACGGCGTCGCGCGCGTCGACGGGTTCATTCGAAAGAACGCGAAGTAGCGCAAATCATGCCGACGTCTCTATCGACGAACAAGGACGCGCGCGATGCCGTCATGCAGCGCGTGCGCAAGGCCGTCGGCGCGAGCGGCGATCGCGCGAGCGTGCGCGCGCAGGGCGACGCGTACATGGCCGCGCATGCGCAGGGGCCGCGCCCCGCGATTCCCGACGACCTCGCCGCGCAGTTCATCCGCCGCGCCGGCGACATGTCGAGCACCATCGAAGCGCTCCCGGATCGGCGCGATGTCCCAGCCGCGGTGGCGCGCTATCTCGGCGCGCTGCAGCTTCCGCCGCTGCTCGCGGCGCAGAAGTCGATGAACGGCGTCTGCTGGCCGGAGCTCGCCGATCTCGATTGGGCCGGCGCGGGGCTCGCGATCGAGGCGCGCCCGACGACCGGCAACGATCGCCTCGGCATCACCGGATCCTTCTGCGCGATCGCCGAAACCGGAACGCTCGTCATGCTGTCGGGTCCCGACACGCCGACCGGCACGACGCTGCTGCCCGACACGCACATCGCCGTCGTGCGCCGCGATCGAATCGTCGCCGGCATGGAGGATGCGTTCGCCCTCATCCGCAGCGAGCGCGGCACGCTGCCGCGCGCGATCAACATGATCTCCGGACCCTCGCGCACCGGCGACATCGAACAGACGATCGTGCTCGGCGCGCACGGTCCGTACCGCGTTCACATCATCGTCGTCGGCTAGCCGACGGGCACTGCTGCGCACGCCGCCGCCTTGCGGTCGGCGATCTGCGCATTCGGTTGCGTATCGTCATGCGAGCGAGCGAAACATCGCGCAAGCACAAATGTGTTGACGCGCTGCGCGCGGCCGACATAGGCTCGCGTCGCCAGGAAAGGGCCCGCGGCGCGGCGATCACGCCATCCTCGGCGCGATCGCGAGCGTACGCCGTCGATCGGTGAATCGTGCGAATCTTCATCTCGTATGCCAGCGAGGATGTCGCCACCGCGGATGCGTTGGCGACGGGCCTTCGGCAGGACGGCCATACGGTGTTCTTCGACCGCGACGACCTGCGCGCGGGCGAGGAATACAACGCACGCATCCGCGACAACGTCGCCGCGTGCGATCTCTTCGTATTCCTGATCACGCCGCGCTCGGTCCGAACGACCTCGTACGCATTGAGCGAGCTCGCGTTCGCGCGGCAGCGCTGGCTGAATCCCGTCGGGCACGTTCTGCCGGTGATCGCCGCCGATACGCCGGACGGCGACATCCCGCCGTATCTCAAGTCGGTCACCTATCTGAAGGCGACCGGCAATCTGGTCGCGACCGTGCTTGCACGCGTCGCGGATATCGCGGGCGAGCGACGGCGCAGGCGTTTGATCTTGGCGGGCGCCGTGCTCGCAGGCGGAGCGTGCGTCGCTGCAATCGGCACGTGGTGGTTGTTGCGACCCTCGGACCATACGCCGTGCTTCTTGTCGGTGAAGGTCGACACCGGCGCGGCATCCGCGAGCGCGTTGATTCTCGACGTCACCTACCAAGGCAGGACCGGCTCGTTCACGGTTTCGCCGGATGGCACGGCCGCGATCCAGCTTGGGCCGGTCGCGGCTGCCGACAAGCGCTGGACATTGGGCGTAAGATCGGCGGCAGGCGACATAGACTCTACGCAACCGTTGGAAGGCTGCCCCGCAACCGCCAGGTCATACGCGCTGGGCAATGGGATCAATGTCACGGTCTCGCCTCGCTAGGCTCATCGCGCGGGCCGCGCTGCTGGCCGTGGCCGCGCTCGCTGCGGCGGCCGGATACGGCGAAACGATTGTCGCGGGCGTCGCGCGCGACGCCACGACCGAGGGCCTCGTCGCGGGCGCGCGCGTGACCCTCCAGCGCGGCAACGAAATCGTCGCCACCGGCGTCACGGGCGCGGATGGATCGTTCGTGCTGCCGTTCAACGTGCCGGTGAGCGCGCAGGCGCTGCAACTGAAGCTCTTCGTGCGACTCGACGATTACATCGAAGGCTCGCGCGACGTCACGATCACGTCCGGTCGGCCCGACGCCAACGCCTACCTGTTGACGCTCGTGCCGCGCTCGCTCGCCGAATGCATCCGCGCACGCGACCACATGGTCGTCGTCGGGTATTTCCGGCCTCCCGCCGCCAGCGCGGCGGACCAGGATCTCGCCGACCGGGTCGCGGACGCGCTCAACTATGACCTGCTCGTGCGCATGCAGCAGGGGCGGCTCGTGCGCGACGCGCTTCCGATCATCGTCGCGTGCGGCAAGGCGCGCCCGCAGTCGAGCGGCGACTACACGAACTACGCGAAGGTGCTGCACGCCGACGCATTCCTCACCGGATACGTCGACGATCCCGGAACGCATCGCGTCAAGGTGCAGATGTCGGTGGCCGACCGCTTCGGGCTGCTGATCCCGCCGCTGCGCGCCTCGAGTCCGGAGGTGAACCTCGACGACCCGGCGGTCGCGCGACTCGATCCCTCCGCGCATGCCGCGATCCTGACCGCGCTCGTCGCGGGCTACGAGCGCGCGGGCAAGTACGCCGACTGCATCGAGTTCGCGGTGGCCGCGGCCCGCATCCTCGCCACGCTGCCGCCCGCGATCGCCGACGCGCGGCGTCGTTGCGAGCAGGCGGTGCCGAACGCGAGGCTCGTGCAATGACGCGCGCGTCGACCTCGGCTCTTGCGCGCGTGCTGCTGCTGATCGCGCTCGCCGTGGTCGCCCGCGGTGTCGTCGCCGAAATGCGGCTCGATGTCGACGAGGAGCTTCGCCGCGCCGAGGCGCTGCGCCGGACCGAGGAGGCGCGCACGCCCGGCCCTCAGATGCAAATGAGGATCGACCCGCGATCGAACCTCGGCTTCATCGAGCGAGGCGTCGCGCCGCCGCGGCACATCGCGGGCGCCAAGTATCGCGTCGCGGTGTTCAGCTTCGAGGATCCGGATGCCACCGGCCTTGGCAACGCGCTGGCCGGTCTCATCGGTCGGCAGATGCTGCTCGAGCACAGCTTCGGCTCGATCGGCATCCTGCGCTACGAAGGCTCGCTCGCGCCGTCGCGCGACCAGCCGCTCGGCTATTTCGACAAGGTCGACCTTCTCGTCGGCGCGCAGGACGTGACGCTCGCCGTGTGGGGCATGCTGAGACGCAGCGGTGACACCATCTCGATCGACGTCTACGCGCAGGTGCCGCCGCGCGTCGTCGACGAGAGCTTCAGCTGGACGCTTCGTCTGCCGGAGGCGATGGGCGCTCGCAAGCTCGTCGCGCACCTGCGGCCCGCTCGCATGCGCGTCGAGCATCGCGAGATGGCGATCGGCGACGCGCGCGCGCTTGCCGACGTCGCGCGCGGTCTCGACACGCTCCTTGCCGAGCCGAAGGACGGCGCGAGCGTCGTGACGACGCTGCCCGTGGGCTCGGTGTACTGGATCAGCCGGAGGCAAGGCGACTGGGTCGAGATATCGACCGACACCAGCAAGGGCTGGGTGCGAAGCGCCGGCTTTTGCGTCGGCGCCTGCGCGCCGCTGCTCGATGCGGCGCACTTCGCTTCCGGCCTGCTCGAATTCATCGACAGCCGCCGCATACCGGAGGTTGCGACTACGCTTGCGAACGACGCGCAGGCGGTGCGCACCCAGCTCTCGGTGCTCGAGCAACTCGACACGCTGCGTCCGGGGACCTTCGAACCCAACGTCGTGCGCCCGGTCGCGCGGTGGCTCGATTCGGCGCCGGACGGCTCGTTGCCGCCGGGCGGTGCGGCGTTCGCCAACATCAAGGCGCTCGCGCAAATGGCAACCAGCGTGCAGGCCGCGATTGCGCTGCGGGCTTCCGACGACCCGTTGGAGCGGCGGTTCAACGCAGCGAAGGTCGAGCCCTCGCGCGTGCGTCAAATCGCCTTCGAGCTCGCCCGAGCGTCGGTTTCCGACCCGCGAAACGTCGACGTTCTCGGCAACCTCGCCGTGCTCTTCGATTACGCCGGCGAGCACGAACGCGCCGGCCTCGCCGCGAAGCTCTCCGTCGACGCCGGTCGCGAGCGGTAGCGCGCCGCGAAGCGTCAGTCGACGATCTTCATGCCGGGGGCGCGGCTCAGTCGCCCCCACTCGCCGCGTAGCGGTGTTGCGTCACCCGCCTCGGATTCGGTGAGGCTGCTGAGCTCGACGAACGTGCGGAAGATGTCGGACTCGGTGATGACGCCGACGAGCCTGCCGCCGTCGACGACCGGCAGGCCGCCGATCTTGTGCCGGAGCATCAGCCGGGCGACGTCGGCGAGCGACGTGTCGGAGGTCACGGACACGACCTTGCTTGCCATCACTTCGGACACGTCGACGCGCGACGTGAGGTAGCGCAGCGCCGCGATCAGCAGGTCGCGCTGCGCGACGATGCCGACGAGGCGCTCCCGATCGTCCACGACGGGCAAGCGGCGGATGCCACGTTCCTGCATCAAGGCGAGCGCCTGTTGGAACGACGTGTCCGGGCGCGCGGCGATTGCGGGCGCCGACATGCGATCGCGGACCAGCATGGTGAATCTCCTTCGGGAAACGAGCGATTCGATTATCCGGCTCGCGTACGACGCCGCGGGTTGACGCCGGACAAAGATGCATCCCGCGCTCCCGCGATGAATGTGGCGGCGCGCCGCACCTGATGGCGGACCTAGGCGAAAGTGACCGGCGTACACGCCGACGAGGGGCCCGCGCGATGCGCGGCGACAGTCTAGGTCGTGTTAACACTAATGGTCATGCTTGTGCGATACTGCGTCGATGGAGATCACCGAAGCGCAGTACCGCCTGATCGAGCACTGCCTTCCGACTCAGCGCGGCAACGTGAGCCTGTCCAATTTGCGAGTGTTGAACGCGATCTTGTACGTGGCCGAGCAGGGCTGCAAATGGCGCGGGCTGCCCAAGCGGTTCGGCAACTGGCACACGATCTACACGCGAATGAATCGCTGGTCCAAGAGCGGCGTATTGGATCGTGTGTTCGCGCAGTTGCAGCACGATCAGATCGTCCGCATCAAGATCGAAGCCGTGGCTTTGGACAGTACCGCGGTCAAGGTGCATCCCGATGGTACGGGGGCTCTAAAAAAAACGGACCGCAAGCCATCGGCAAGTCCCGCGGCGGATGGACCACCAAGATTCATATGGTTGCCGCGGATGCTCGAACAGCCATAACGTTTGCCCTGTCACCCGGCCAGGCCCACGACGCGCCCGAGGGCCGCAAACTGCTGCGCAAACTGGGCAAGCCGCCGTGGCCGCTGCATCTGCTGATGGACCGGGCATACGAAGGCGACGAGACGCGGCAGCTGGCGCTCGATCTCGGCTTCATCCCGGTCGTCCCGCCCAAGCAGAATCGGATCACGGCGTGGGAATACAACCGCGCCATGTACAAGCGGCGCAATGAAATCGAACGGCTGTTTCGCCGGCTCAAGGGCTTTCGGCGCATCTTCTCTCGATTCGAGAAGCTCGACCTCATGTTCGTTGCATTTATCAACTTCGCGCTCATCGCCGATGGGCTGCGGATAGTGTGAACAGGCCCTAGACTGTTGGGACGTTGCGCCTTGCGTCTCCTGTAATAGATGCAACGGTTTGGGCGTACCGATGCGAGTCGACTGGCAACAGTTGAAGCCGGTTTAGCAGGGGAGGGTGCCCGGCTCTGTTGGCGATGACCGATGGGTCGGACGTTTGCGCCGGCGCTGCCTACGCCGCCGTTTCTCTCGTTCTTCTACCCGACTTGAAGACGAGGTCCCCCGCGGTAGCCTCGTTTGCATAGCTGCCGCGCGACGCCTTCGCACCTACCTCACCCCCGACGAAGTGGCTCGGCTTCTCCGTGCCGCGCAGAAGAGCCGCCACGGCGCGCGCGATCACGCGATGGTCCTGCTTGCCTATCGTCACGGACTGCCCGCGAGCGAGATCGTGGCGGTCGCGTTGGAGCGACGTCGATCTCTACTGCGAGACGATCTACTGCCGACGGGCGAAGAGATCGCGGTCGACCGTGCATCCGCTCAAGCATGACGAGGTAACGGCGCTCAAACGGCTGCAACGACGTAGCATGCGGCGGGCGGGCGAGTACGTGTTCGCGAGCGAGCGCCATGAGCGGATGAGTCGTAGTGCGTTCTGGCGCGTCGTGGCGCAAGCCGGCGCGCGAGCGGCGCTACCGGTGAAGGCGTACGCGCACCTGCTTCGCCACAGTTGCGGCTACTACTAGGCGAACAAGCGCTGCGACCTGCGGTCATTAGGATTACCTCGGAGATAAGCAGACCAGAACACCGCGCGCTACACCGCGTTGAATGCGGCGCGGTTCATCGGTCTCTGGCAAGGCGTGGACCGCGTCCTAATCGCACAGGACGTACCCGGCTGACGGGCAACGTTCTCCAGAACTTCGGCCTGCGCGACGAAAGCAGTCATTCATAATGTCCGGAGGCGGTCGAGGCCGTGTGGAAACGTCAAATCTGCGCGATCACGCCGTCTGAGCGCGCTCGGAAGCGTTTGGGTTAGTCATTGCCGCGCTGTGCGCGGCTGCGCGGGCTGATCGATTTGATCGAGGTCGTTTCGAAAGTTACCTGCAGATGCGCGTGGCAGCCCGTCCTCCGGCGTTTATTTTGCAGGAGAGAGAGCCTTAGGCGCGCATCGCTTGCATCAGCGGTCCGATGCCCACGATCTGCATCACGCGTTTGAGGTTGTAGGCCAGCACATGGAGACTCATCTCGGTACTGACGCGAGGCAGCCTCTTCGTCAGGAAATGGGTCGCGCCCATCCAGGCTTTGAGAGTGCCGAAGGGATGTTCGACGGTTTGCCGGCGTAGCTTCATCGCATCGGGCTGGCGGTCGAGGCGCTCCTGCATCGCCTCGAGGACGGCTTCGTGTTCCCAGCGCGCGATGCGCCGGTAGACGCTCGTCGTGCATTGCGCTTTGAGCGGACACTTGGGGCAAGCCGAGGACCAGTACTTGTGCAGGGTCATGCCGTGCTCGACGGTGGTAAAGCGCTTGATGGCCCGTTGGCCGGCTGGGCAGCGGTACTCATCGACTTCGGCGATATAGACAAAGTCTCGTTTGTCGAAGCGACCCTCGGCCTTGCTGTTGGAGGTCAGCGGCTTGGGCACCAGCGGGGTCATGCCGGCCTGGTCGCAATCCAGAATCTCTTCGCCTTTGAAGTAGCCGCGATCGGCAACGACGGTCAGATCTTCCTTTCCCGTCGCACTGCGTGCCTGCTTGGCCATCGAGAACAGCTGGGTGCGGTCATGGCCCACGTTGGTGACTTCGTGGGCAACGATCAGATGATGCTTGGTATCGACCGCGGTCTGGACGTTGTAGCCGACCATGCCGGTGCCTCTGCCGCTGGTGGCCATCGAGCGCGCATCCGGATCGGTCAGCGAGACTTGCCCGTCGGGTGCTTCCCGTAGTTGCTGTCCAATCTGTTTCAGCTGCTGCATGTGCGCCTTGACCGTGGCGACCTTCTCCTTAAGCCGCGAAACTCTGCCTTCCGTGACTAGGGTCGGCTCCCGATCCGCGCGGTCGAGTTCGGCCAGATAGCGGCCGATGCTTTCCTCCAGCTGATCCATCCGCTTCTTGAGCTTGTGGTCGGTGAAGTTCTTATCGCGGTTGTTGACCGCCTTGAACTTGCTGCCATCGATAGCAATGATCGCTTCGGAGAACAGATCGAGCCGGCGGCACAGCACGATAAATTCGCGGCAGACGCTGCGGATCGCCTGGCCGTTGTCCTTGCGAAAGTCGGCGATGGTCTTGAAGTCCGGCGTCAAGCGCCCGCTCAGCCACATCAGCTCAACATTGCGCTGGGTCTCACGTTCCAGGCGCCGGCTGGACTGGAGGCGGTTGAGATACCCGTAGACGTAGATCTTCAACAGCACCGCCGGGTGGTACGCGGGACGCCCAGTATCCGCCGGCACCACACCCTCGAAGCCAAGGCCGGTCAGATCCAGTTCGTCGATGAAGACATCGATCACTCGAACTGGGTTGTCGTCGGCGACATAGTCGTCAAGACATTCGGGCAGTAACGTAACCTGGTTTCGGTCCTCGCCTTCGACGAATCGCTTCATGCCGCTGCCCCGAAGAAACGCGATGCTTCAGTGTAGGAAATTTCTTCGTTAAGGCAACTTCCGCGTTTTCACACAGGCTCGACCCATAGCGGCCGCACGGTCCTAGCCAA
Source organism: uncultured beta proteobacterium (assembly GCA_963798655.1). Taxonomy (GTDB): domain Bacteria; phylum Pseudomonadota; class Gammaproteobacteria; order Burkholderiales; family Casimicrobiaceae; genus CAVSMC01. The sequence continues at coordinate 17,522 of CAWCUH010000001.1, forward strand.
AGCAGCCGTTCGACTTCGCGGCTCTGCGCGGGATCGGAAGGCAGAACAGAGCGGGGTCCGTACGCTCGGGAAGCACCAGACATCGATTGATCTCACTGCGGATTCTTACCGCAGCTCCAGCTGTTCACGTCCGGCACTTGCGCGTCTACTTGGCGACCTCGTAGACGTCAAGGGTTAGCCAGCTCGGGTTGAACGGCGGCGCACCGTCGATCATCATGTCAAGCGTACGAGCCAAATCCGCGGCTTGATGCCGCAACTCGGTCGAGCGCTTCGGCGTCGCGTGCAAGGACGTATTGCGGAGATCGAACCATCGGATGTCGTTCACGTAGTTCGGAAATTTCTCACCGCGTAGCAAGACCGGTACAACCAAGGACGTTGCAGTTTGACGACAGCGTTCCCTGAACACCTGAAACTCCTTGGTTGCGAAGTTGCTCTTGAGATAGCGAGGCGTGATGAACGCGACCAAGACCTTCGACCGGATCAACGCATTTGATAACGCGACGCTCCAGGCGTCGCCGGCTCGGATCTCTTGAACGTCGATGAAAGTCTTCGGTGGCTCGCCCCCTCGCAGCGCCGTGAGCTCCTCCTTGAGGAGTGCTGTAAACTCGAGCACCCACTCCGACATCGTCGTGTCGTAGCTGTAGAAGATGTCGTGCAAGTATCCCTCCGGGCCGCTCGGCTTCACGGCACTCTTCTGCTCCAGCTCAGTGGCGCTTGCCTCAGCGACTACCACCTTCTGTTCGCCGACGAGGGCATCGAGCTTCTTGAAGTCGCTGGCAATGAACGACGCGACCTTCGCGTACGCGAATCCCATTCCTTGCGGGTCCGAAGTGCCCTGCTCAACGACTGCGAGCCGTTCGCCAAAGCCGAAATACGCCACTTGCGGGACCTTCACGGCTTCGATGACATCGCGCGGTGAGATACCTTTCGGCAACCAGTCTTCGAAGAACTCCTTCGTCGCCTCCGCGATACGGTCGAGCCAGACCTGGGTCTCCTGGAATTCCTGCACGCCCCAGCGCGCGGGCAGGGGAAAGACGGACAGAGGCATGCGATCGTACGCGAGTGTCTGACGTGCCTGCTGCGCAAGCCGCATGACGTCCCTGACTCCGTAGAGACTTTGGAGATTCGCTGTAAACATCCCAACAACGATGTCCGGCAGCTGTATCGTGCAGATGCCGCCGGTGTCGCTGAGGCCCGTCCGACTGTCGATCAATGTGATGTCGAAATCCGATTTCCACTGCTCGCGCAGGAGCTCGATAAAGGCGCCGCCCCGCGCGCGAAAGAACGCGTCCCAGTTGAACGCCTCCAAGTTCGTTGTGTACGACTCGTCACTCTCTCGACCGCTCGAGAGCAACGTTATGGGATGGGGCGTCTTGCAATCGACCGTCGACGTGAACTTGCTGTAGCTGGCCTTCCCCTTGTCGCGTGCCTGCATGCACATGCGCAGTAATCCGGGGCCACCCTGCTTGATCTCAAAGTAGCTGAAGTAGCGCTCGAGACCGGGAGCCTCGAGGTCCCAGTCGACTGCGAGAACCTTGAGGCCGCGCTGAGCCAGAAGGACGGCGATGTTTGCGAGCGCCATGCTGCGCCCCACCCCACCCTTGTACGAGTAGAATGTAACGATGCTGTTCATTTCTTGTGCCGTGTGAACCTCGGCACGCTTGTCTGAACGGATTCCGCGTGTTGATAGAAACGCTTGTAGAATGCGGCCGCCGCCTTCGCGGTCCACTTCTTGCGCCAGGCGGGTGCGCCCTTGATGCACGCGGCGATAGCGGGTGCTTGCTGCGCTAACGCAGCATCGAGTTGCTCTGCCCGCACGCTCGTGCGCGCCATTCGCGGGTTAAACGACGTCTGGATCTCGAACGGCTGGATATGCTTCAGGGCGCTCGGAAAAGAATCGCCGTCATGGATGAACGCAGGGATGACGAGCCCGTGAGGATTCTTCGCCGTCCGCAGCTTCGCCTCCGTCTCGCGGCCGAGCATTTGCACGAACTCTTCGGTGCACCAAACGCTCGTTAAATAGTTACCCGTCCACAGCGCGATAAGCACGCGGGATGCGCCCAACGCGACGCCAAGCGCAGGCGGCCAAGATGAGCCGGCCTCCATTTGCTGGTCGATATAGAACGTGGGCTTGTAGTTGAGCTCGAACTCGAGACGCAGGGACAGAAGCGGGACGAAGTGCTCGTTGATCCACGCCAGCGTCTCGGCGTTACGACGGTAGCTGACGAAGATGTCGTAGGTGTAGCTCATTGTCGATCAGCAAATGACGCCGTGCCGTGATTGTCCGGCATCGGAGTTTGGCGAACGTTAGCGAGCGTTGGCCGCCTCGTCAATATCCGTTTCCCGGCAAATTGAGACGTGAGGGCGACCGTCCGGAACTGACCGAGCCTGTGTGAAAACGCGGAAGTTGCCTTAACGAAGAAATTTCCTACACTGAAGCATCGCGTTTCTTCGGGGCAGCGGCATGAAGCGATTCGTCGAAGGCGAGGACCGAAACCAGGTTACGTTACTGCCCGAATGTCTTGACGACTATGTCGCCGACGACAACCCAGTTCGAGTGATCGATGTCTTCATCGACGAACTGGATCTGACCGGCCTTGGCTTCGAGGGTGTGGTGCCGGCGGATACTGGGCGTCCCGCGTACCACCCGGCGGTGCTGTTGAAGATCTACGTCTACGGGTATCTCAACCGCCTCCAGTCCAGCCGGCGCCTGGAACGTGAGACCCAGCGCAATGTTGAGCTGATGTGGCTGAGCGGGCGCTTGACGCCGGACTTCAAGACCATCGCCGACTTTCGCAAGGACAACGGCCAGGCGATCCGCAGCGTCTGCCGCGAATTTATCGTGCTGTGCCGCCGGCTCGATCTGTTCTCCGAAGCGATCATTGCTATCGATGGCAGCAAGTTCAAGGCGGTCAACAACCGCGATAAGAACTTCACCGACCACAAGCTCAAGAAGCGGATGGATCAGCTGGAGGAAAGCATCGGCCGCTATCTGGCCGAACTCGACCGCGCGGATCGGGAGCCGACCCTAGTCACGGAAGGCAGAGTTTCGCGGCTTAAGGAGAAGGTCGCCACGGTCAAGGCGCACATGCAGCAGCTGAAACAGATTGGACAGCAACTACGGGAAGCACCCGACGGGCAAGTCTCGCTGACCGATCCGGATGCGCGCTCGATGGCCACCAGCGGCAGAGGCACCGGCATGGTCGGCTACAACGTCCAGACCGCGGTCGATACCAAGCATCATCTGATCGTTGCCCACGAAGTCACCAACGTGGGCCATGACCGCACCCAGCTGTTCTCGATGGCCAAGCAGGCACGCAGTGCGACGGGAAAGGAAGATCTGACCGTCGTTGCCGATCGCGGCTACTTCAAAGGCGAAGAGATTCTGGATTGCGACCAGGCCGGCATGACCCCGCTGGTGCCCAAGCCGCTGACCTCCAACAGCAAGGCCGAGGGTCGCTTCGACAAACGAGACTTTGTCTATATCGCCGAAGTCGATGAGTACCGCTGCCCAGCCGGCCAACGGGCCATCAAGCGCTTTACCACCGTCGAGCACGGCATGACCCTGCACAAGTACTGGTCCTCGGCTTGCCCCAAGTGTCCGCTCAAAGCGCAATGCACGACGAGCGTCTACCGGCGCATCGCGCGCTGGGAACACGAAGCCGTCCTCGAGGCGATGCAGGAGCGCCTCGACCGCCAGCCCGATGCGATGAAGCTACGCCGGCAAACCGTCGAACATCCCTTCGGCACTCTCAAAGCCTGGATGGGCGCGACCCATTTCCTGACGAAGAGGCTGCCTCGCGTCAGTACCGAGATGAGTCTCCATGTGCTGGCCTACAACCTCAAACGCGTGATGCAGATCGTGGGCATCGGACCGCTGATGCAAGCGATGCGCGCCTAAGGCTCTCTCTCCTGCAAAATAAACGCCGGAGGACGGGCTGCCACGCGCATCTGCAGGTAACTTTCGAAACGACCTCGATCAAATCGATCAGCCCGCGCAGCCGCGCACAGCGCGGCAATGACTAACCCAAACGCTTCCGAGCGCGCTCAGACGGCGTGATCGCGCAGATTTGACGTTTCCACACGGCCTCGGTCGGAAGCGGTCGTAGCGAATTCTTTGGCGCGAATCGCGCGTTATAGCGGGCAACTCGCAACCGAATACGCATTGCGTTGAGATTCTCGGTAAGCGCCGATATTTCGTTCGTGCGGACACGCCGTCACTTCAAGAAGCGCCCGGTAGCGGTCGTTCAACGGCGCTATCGACCCACTGCAGACGGTCAACGCAGCCGCCGACCGGCTGCCGAACGTGTAATAGCGAGTGAGGTAGTGTTGATGGCTCGTTATGCGTGTGAGTCACCAACGGCGCTGGAGAGCTCGTACTCGAATCGCTTCTTAATGTCTCGCTCCAGGATGCGCGAGTCATGTAAGTCAGATATGTCCAATCCTTGACGTCGAAATGGATCGGTGTGCCGTCCTTCGCTATCGTGACAACCGTCTTCCCAAGTCCGCGGGCATACCCGAGCTCGAAGTAGACGTTCGGCCGCTCGTGGGTGAGGTTGGCGACGACTAGGCGCGCCTCGTGGATCATCCGAACAATCTGGTCGGTAATTCGGTAGTCACCGGGCACGTCCTTTACCCTCTTCACTTCTAAGCCAACCGCGCGACCCGCCGCCTCGATTCCCTCAAAGATCGGATCCAAATCGTCTCGAAACGCAGTAATCACGAACACCAGCTTTGAATCAATTGGCGGAATCCGCGGGCTTTGAGCGTCGATGCCAAGTATCTTTGCGACTTCGTTTGCGACTTCCTTTGCGAAGCCTCGGGGGAGCAATTCGGTCGGGCTAGGACCCGCCGGCACCTCCATCGCGCGCAGGAGCTGTTGCAGTCCCTCGAGGTACGATTCGGTGAAATCAACGTATTGGGTTTCCGCGAACGCCGCGGGAAGGGGGACCTTCTCGAGAAGGGCCGGTATCAACCGGTGTCCAAGTGCCTGTGACTGCCTTTCCAGCGCCTTTGCGAACTCGATGCGCACAACGTCAGAGCGCAAGCTCGCAGACGAAAGAAAGACAACCATGAATTCTGCATCGGCGATAGCCTGTTGAATCTGCGGAAGCCATTTCTGTCCCGCGATCAGGTCCTGCCGATCCATCCAGAAATCGACACCATAGCGCCGCAGATCGCGAGAGATCCGATCGACAAGGTCTTTGTCACTCCGGGCGTAGCTTAAGAAGACTTTCGGCACCTTCCTCACCTCACCTGATAGGTGGGCAGCAAGAAATAGACCGCTCGATGACGTGTAAACAATAGGCTACGTCGCGCGATCGCCGTGCGTCAACGGCAAGTGTCTGTCGAGGGGACAAATGCACTGCGGTGCAACGGTGATGACGATACGGACGAGCAAGAACGTGATTGCACCGGTCTCAGCGTGTGCCAAGGGATGTCTGCTTCAAGGCGAACTTCCGCCGCCAACACGTGACCGGCTCCTGGCCGATCACTGAAGTTTGCGATGGGTCGCTTTCGTGAAACTCATAGAGCGCGCTCGCAACCGTTAGAGCGTTTCGTTGGAAGTCCGATAGCGGTCGCAGTCGGCACGGCGTTTCAGCCGATCGACCGGCTCAGAGGACCGCCGTTTCGGCAGTGCCCGCCGCGACGAGGTGAGTTTGCGGTCGATCGCCTGAAGCAGCGCCACGACCTGTTCCGCAGATAGCGGGCGTATTCCGCGGCGTAGGTACTGCTCGGCGGAGGCTCCGAAGCTTCACATCCGGCGCCAAGCCGTGCTATGCGTGCGCAGCCGGCTCGCACCGGACAGCTCGAGATCGTACGTTTCCGACCGGTGTGAATTTCGAAGGTGCCGGCGCTTTCGAAGAGCGGTGAATCGGTATCTGTTTGTTGCGCCACGGCGTGAGCTCGTCGTAACGACTTCACCGCCGTCCGCCGATCCGGTCCGCGGTGCTAAAATACCCGGTCGTTTTTCCCTCGGCCGGCCATGAAAATCCTCGTTCCGATCAAGCGCGTCGTCGATTACAACGTCAAGGTCCGCGTCAAGCCCGACCAGAGCGGCATCGACACGGCGAACGTCAAGATGTCGATGAATCCGTTCGACGAGATCGCCGTCGAGGAGGCGGTGCGCCTGAAGGAGAAGGGCGTCGCCACCGAGATCGTCGTCGTCTCGTGCGGCATCGCCGCGTGCCAGGAGACGCTTCGCACCGCGCTCGCGCTCGGCGCCGACCGCGCGATCCTCGTCGAGACCGACGTCGAGCTGCAGCCGCTCGCCGTCGCGAAGCTCCTCGAAGCCGTCGTGAAGAAGGAGCAGCCGCAGCTCGTCATCGCCGGCAAGCAGGCGATCGACGACGATTCGAACCAGACCGGCCAGATGCTCGCCGCGCGCCTCGGCTGGGCGCAGGCGACGTTCATCTCCAAGCTCGAGATGGCCGACGGCAAGGCGACGGTGCGCCGCGAAGTCGACGGCGGCCTCGAGAACGTCGAGATCAAGCTGCCGGCGGTCGTCACCACCGACCTGCGGCTGAACGAGCCGCGCTACGCGACGTTGCCGAACATCATGAAGGCGAAGAAGAAGCCGCTCGAGAACGTGAAGCCCGACGCGCTCGGCGTCGACGTCACGCCGCGGCTCACGACGCTCAAGGTCGTCGAGCCCGCGAAGCGCAAGGGCGGCGGCCGCGTCGCCGACGTGCAGGAGCTCGTCGCGAAGCTTCGCAACGAAGCGAAGGTGATCCAATGAAGTCACTCGTCCTCGCCGACCACGACAACGCGCACGTGAACGCGGCGACGCTGAACGCGGTCACCGCGGCGATCAAGCTGGGCGGCGACGTCGACGTGCTCGTCGCCGGCAGCAACGCCGGCAGCGCCGCGCAGGCCGCCGCCAAGATCGCCGGTGTCGCGAAGGTGCTGCACGCCGATGCGCCGCATCTCGCCGGGCTGCCGGCCGAGAACGTCACCGCCACCGCACTCGACGTCGTCAAGGCGGGCGGCTACACGCACGTGCTCGCGCCGTCGACCGGCTTCGGCAAGAGCGTGGCTCCGCGGCTCGCGGCGCTTCTCGACGTCGCGCAGATCTCCGACATTCTCACGATCGAATCGCCTGACACGTTCACGCGCCCGATCTACGCCGGCAGCGCGTTCGCGACCGTGCAATCGAAGGATGCGATCAAGGTGATCACCGTGCGCGGCACGTCGTTCGAGGCGGCGTCGGCGGAAGGCGGCAACGCCGCCGTCGAATCGATCGCGGCCGCGCCGGACACGGGACTTTCGAAGGTGCTCGGACAGGAGCTCACCAAGTTGGATCGGCCGGAGCTCACCGGCGCGCGCGTCGTGATCTCCGGCGGTCGCGCGATGGCGAGCGCCGAGAACTTCAAGCTGCTCGAAGCGCTCGCCGACAAGCTGAACGCGGCGATCGGCGCGTCGCGCGCGGCGGTCGACGCGGGTTACGTGCCGAACGACTACCAGGTGGGCCAGACGGGCAAGATCGTGGCGCCCGAGCTCTACATCGCCGTCGGCATCTCGGGCGCTATCCAGCATCTCGCGGGCATGAAGGACAGCAAGGTGATCGTCGCGATCAACAAGGATCCCGAGGCGCCGATCTTCCAGGTCGCCGATTACGGCCTCGTCGGCGATCTCTTCCAGATCATTCCGGAGCTCACCGCCGAGCTCGGCAAGTAGCGTAACGATCCGCCATGAGCACGTACCACGCGCCGCTCGCGGAAATGCAGTTCGTGATGAACGAGCTCGCAGGGCTCGCGCAGGTGGCCGGGCTTCCCGGCTATGAGGAGGCCGATCCCGCGGTCGTCACCGCGATCCTCGAGGAAGCGGCGAAGTTCGCGAACAACGTGCTCGATCCGCTCAACCTTGCCGGCGACCGCGAGGGCGCGCGTCGCAACGACGACGGCAGCGTGACGACGCCGAAGGGCTTCAAGGAAGCCTACCTGCAGTACTGCGAGAACGGCTGGAACGGGCTCAACAAGAATCCGGAGTACGGCGGGCAGGGCCTGCCGCATCTCGTCTCGACCGCGGTCGAGGAGATGTGGCACTCGGCCAATCTTGCGTTCGACCTCTGCCCGATGCTCACGCAGGGCGCGATCGAGGCGATCGAGCGCAATGGGTCCGATCAACTGAAGCGGACGTTCCTGCCGAAGATGGTCGCCGGCGAATGGCCGGGTACGATGAACCTCACCGAGTCGCAGGCGGGCTCCGATCTCGCCGCGGTGCGCACGCGCGCCGTGCCGCAGGGCGACGGCACGTACAAGCTCCACGGCAGCAAGATCTTCATCACGTACGGCGAGCACGACTACACCGACAACATCGTGCACCTGGTGCTCGCGCGCACGCCGGATGCGCCGGAAGGCGTGAAGGGCATCTCGCTGTTCGTCGTGCCGAAATTCCTGCCGGGCGCCGACGGCTCGGTCGGCGCGCGCAACGACGTCCAGTGCGTGTCGATCGAGCACAAGCTCGGCATCCATGCGAGCCCGACCTGCGTGATGGCCTACGGCGACAACGGCGGCGCGCTCGGCTGGCTCGTCGGCGAGGAGAATCGCGGCCTCGAGTACATGTTCGTGATGATGAACTTCGCGCGCTTCCAGGTCGGCATGGAAGGTGTCGGCATCGCCGAGCGCGCGTACCAGCGCGCGGTCGCCTACGCGCGCGAGCGCGTCCAGGGCAAGCCGGTCGGCCTCGACAACAACACGCGTGCGCCGATCATCGAGCACCCGGACATCCGCCGGATGCTGATGACGATGCGCGCGTACACCGAGGCGCTGCGCGCCGTCGCGTACGTCACCGCGGCTGCGATCGACAACGCGCACCGCCACCCGGACGAGCATGCGCGCACGAAGCACCAGCGCTTCGTCGACCTGATGATCCCGATCGTCAAGGGTCATTCGACCGAGATCGGACAGGAGGTGGCGTCCCTCGGCGTGCAGGTGCACGGCGGCATGGGCTTCGTCGAGGAAACCGGCGCCGCGCAGCACATGCGCGATGCACGCATCACGACGATCTACGAAGGCACGACCGGCATCCAGGCGAACGACCTGATCGGCCGCAAGACCGCGCGCGACGGCGGCGCGACCGCGCGCGAAGTGCTCGCCGACATGCGCAAGGTCGCGATGGAGCTCGCGTCGAACGCCGATGCGTCGCTGCATTCGCTTGGCGCTGCTCTGTCCGAGAGCATCGATGCGCTCGCGCGCGCCGTCGACTGGATGGTGTCTGCGTACGGCGAAAAGCCCCGCGCTGCGCACGCGGTCGCCGTATCGTACCTGCGGCTGTGGGGTCTGGTCGCCGGCGCGTGGCAGCTCGGCCGCGCTGCGCTGATCGCGTCACGCCATCAGCGCGAAGGCGTCGGCGATGCGCGATTCCTGCGCGCCAAGGTGATCACCGCGGATTTCTACGCCGACAACCTGCTGCCGCAGGCCGCCGCGCTTGCACGCGCCGTGGTGAACGGCGGCGATGCCGCGCTGGCGCTGCCCGCCGAGCAGTTCTAGCAAGCGACCTTACCCCGAGGGTCAGAGTGCAGTTTCCGGTGAAACTGCACTCTGACCCTCGTTTTGCACGCGAACCGACGTCGTCGGCGTCGATCGAAGTCAACGGAGGGCGCGTCGCGCCCGTTATCGGGACTTCGCGCCATGCGGTCACGTCTGCTCGCTCAGCTCGTCATTCTTGCCGGCACGATGGCCGTCTCGGCCGCCGCGCTTGCCGATTCTCTCGCCGTCATCGGTCCGCGGCCGGTCCCAGGTCCGTATCCCGTGCAGTGCAGCGACGTCGCGCAGGATTTCTCGCGCATCGCGCCCGGACTGAACGCCCAGAACTACTGGGAGGCGACGCAGGGCGGTTACGTGACCGACCTGCTGACCGAGCCGGCGAGCACGCCGACGGCGCGCGTCGCGTTGCCGAACGACCGCGAGCTCTTCGGCTCGTTCGCCGGCAACACGATCACTGAAGCGCTTATCATCTGCGCGCCGACGTCGCCGGCCAATCCGCGCGCCGACTTTCAGCTGCCGACCGGCCTCGCGGTGCCGCACATGATGCGCGCCGGCGACGCGCCGATCTGGCCGGACGCGTCGACGCGCTACCCGATCCTGCTGTTCTCGCACGGTCTGCGCGGCAGCCCGCTGTCGACCGACTACATCACCGCGCTCGGCGTGCTCGCGAGCTGGGGATACGTCGTCGTCGCGCCTTTCCACGGCGATCCGCGTTTCGCGAACATCTCGCTCGACGATCTGCGCGACCTCTTCAACGTGCTGCTGCACTTCAACGACTACACGGCGATGCAGTCGACGCGGGCAGTCGCGCTGTCGGCAGCGCTCGACGTTGTGCTGGCCGATCCTAACTGGCGCGATCGCGTCGATCCGTCACGCATCGGCGGGTTCGGAGCGAGCCTCGGCGGCGAGTCGATACTGCTGCTCGCGGGAGCGCGATTGACGGTGAGCGTCGGACTGGCGTCGCGGCAGGTGATTGCCGACCGACGGCTGTCGGCCGCGGTCGGCTACGTGCCGTACTTCGGCCAGCCGATCTTCCCGGCGTTCGGTCGCGATCAGGCAGGCATCGACGACGTGACGATTCCGTTCATGGCGATATCCGGCACCAACGACTTCACGGCGCCACTCGCGATGACGGAGCAGGGAATGAACCGGCTGCGCAACGCGCGCGAGCTCGTCTCGCTGCAGGGCGTCGGTCACTACTTCGACTTCGCGAGCACCGGCGACATCTTCACGTGGTCGCTGCAGTGGCTCGACAGCTACACGGCCGGCGATCGCAATGCGCGTGCGACGATGCAGCGGATGGTGCAGGTCGCCGGCGGCGGCGACGACCGGCTGCTGCAGGACTACAACGCGCCCGCTTCGACGGTCGGCGACGAGACGCCGGTCATCGAGTTTTACAATCCGGCGCTCAATCACTACTTCATCACCGGCGATCCACCGGAAGCGGCAATGCTCGATGCTGGCATCATCGTGCCCGGCTGGCTCCGCACCGGCTTCGACTTCAAGGCGTGGATGCGAAACGGTCCCGAAGGCCTGCCCGCGTGCCGGTTCTTCGGCACGCCGGGCATCGGGCCGAGCTCGCACTTCTACACGATCAATCCGTACGAGTGCGCGCTGCGGATGAGCGATCCGCATTGGACGTTCGAGGCGATCGCGTTCAACGCCGTGCAGCCGGTCGCCGAGGATTGCCCGGCGGGGTTGATGGAAGTGTGGCGTCTGTACAACAACGGCATGGGCGGCCAGGCGAACCACCGCTTTCTCACCAGCCACAGCGAGATTTCGCGGATGGTCGGGCAGGGCTGGCTGCTCGAAGGCGCGGTGTTCTGCACGCCGCCGTAACGGCGCCGCGAAACCGCACCGCCGTGCAAGCGGAACGGGCGAGCGCAACGACGCGCCCGCCCTTCGAAATCACTCGGAAAGCGCGGTGCCCGACCCGCCCATCTCCTTTGGGAGGTCCTTCATCTTGGTCACGCCGTCGCGCAGCGGCAGCACCGTTTCCTGGTAGTGCACGTGCACGGCGGGCTTGAACGGCACGTCGGGAATCGCCGCGGCGTACACGTCGACGAGATTCCACTGGGGATGCTCGGTGAAGATGTGGCCGCCGCACGTCTTGCACCACTTGCGAAAGCTTCGCGGCGTCTTGTTGTACGTGCCGATGTTGTCGGCGCCGCGCGTGACGCGCACCGCTTCCGGCTTCCACAGCGTGAACGCGTTGACCGGACCAGCCGACCAGTGCCGGCACGACTCGCAATGGCAGTAGCCCATGGCGACCGGCTCGCCCGTCACCGTGAATTGAACCGCTCCGCAAGAACACGAACCGCTGTAGCTCGCAGCGTCGCTCATCTGTGCCTCCGTCGTCGTGTGCAGCGGATCGAAATCATGACGCGGTTTGCGACGCCTCCCGCATCGCGCCGGCGTCCCGCGTTACGATCATGGTCTATCGCGGCTCGGCTCGCATGACATCCCAACGCATCCGGTTCGGCATCGACCTCGGCGGCACGAAGATCGAGCTGGTCGCGCTCGACGCGGGCGGCGCCGAGCTGCTTCGCCGTCGCCTGCGCTCGCCGCGCGACGATTACGCCGCGACGCTCGACGCGATAGCGATGCTCATCGAAGACGCCGAAAGCGCGCTCGGCATTGCGCGCGGCGCGGCGAGCATCGGCATCGGCACGCCCGGCTCGGTGTCGCGCGCGACCGGCCGTCTGCGCGGATCGAATTCGGTGTGGCTGAACGGCACGCCGATCGCCGCCGATCTGCAGGCACGGCTGGAGCGTCCGATCGCGATCGCGAACGACGCCAATTGCTTCGCGCTGTCCGAGGCGACCGACGGTGCGGGCAGCGGCGCACCTGTCGTGTTCGGCGTGATCCTGGGCACGGGCGTCGGCGCCGGCATCGTCGTGAACGGACGATTGCTCGACGGCGCGAACCGCATCGCGGGCGAATGGGGACACAACCCGCTGCCGTGGCCGCAGCCCGACGAGTACCGCGGCCACGACTGCTGGTGCGGCCTCGCCGGTTGCATCGAGACGTTCCTCTCGGGACCGGCGATGGAGCGCGACCATCTCGCGACGACGGGCGTCGCGCTGACCGCGAGCGCCGTCGCCGAGCGGGCGACGGCCGGCGATTCAGCGTGCGACGCGACGCTCGCGCGCTACGAGCAGCGCCTCGCGCGTGCGCTCGCGCACGTCGTCAACCTGCTCGACCCGGATGTGATCGTGCTCGGCGGCGGCGTGTCGAACGTCGCGCGTCTCTACGAGCGCGTGCCGCAGCTATGGAGCGAGTGGATCTTTTCCGATCGCGTCGACACGCGACTCGCGCCGCCCGCGCACGGCGACTCGAGCGGCGTGCGCGGCGCCGCGTGGCTCGCTCCAGAATGAGGGTCAGCGAAAACGAGGGTCAGAGTGCGATTGTTGCTCACAATCGCACTCTGACCCTCGTTCTCGTTTTCAGTTGACTTCGGCGCCGTGCGGCGGCGCATGCAGACGGCTCGACTTCGGCACGCCGGCGAGCAGGTACTCCATCTGGTCGGCGAGGATGCGCCGATTGCGCAGGATGAAATGCTCGTGGCGGCTTGGCGCATACGGCACGTACAAGAGCGACATGCGCGCCTGATCGGGCGTGCGGTTGCCCTTGCGCGTGTTGCACGCACGGCAGGCGGTCACCGTGTTGGTCCACACGTCGCGGCCGCCGCGCGAAACCGGGATCACGTGATCGCGCGAAAGGTCGCGCGCCATGAACCGCCGCCCGCAGTAGCCGCACAGATGGCGGTCGCGCGCGAACAGCATCGAGTTGGTGAGCCCCGGTACGTGCGCATGCGCGCCGGCACCGCTGCCCTTGATCGCGAGGATCGAGCGGGTCGAGATGCGCGAGCGCTCGCCGTTGCGCTGCCACCCGCCCCGGAATTCCTTCACCTCGCGGCCGATCGACCACGCGACCATCAGCTTCGCGTGATAGGTGATCGCTTCCTCGAGGCCGACCCACGCCTGCGGCAGCCCCGCCATGTCGACCGTCAGTACCAGCGGCTCCATCGTCTCGTCGCTCCGGCCGCCGACGCTCTGTCGGCGGCATCGCGCCCGTGCGAGTGCGCCGCGCGGGCGTGACGCTATTTTGCCAAATTTCGGGCGTCTGCACGAATCGTTCCAATTCGCCACGGCCCCGGCGGGTCGCCCCGCCGGGTTGCCGCGACTGCTGACCGTGCGCCGGACGGCGTACGGCGGCGATCCCCATCGTCGGGTTGGGAGCACCGCGCACAGTGCTCGAAATCGCCGTTTCTTCCCGCCGGTCGGCGGAAAAACTTCGTTCTCATACCCGTGCGCGGCCGCCCGCGATCATCGCGAGCAGCACACCCAGCAGCGAAAGTCGCCCGCGCTCGACCGCCTCGCGTGCTTCCTTCTCGGGCGCCGCGACCTGCACCTGCATGCCGTCGCTCGCCTGCCACCACACTCCGTTGCGCCCGCCGCGGATCAACTCGAAGTCGTCGCGCCGATGCGGGCATTCCGGCTGAGCCCATCGTCGTCTCATTTCGGTTGCCTCTTGTCGTCGTCGTTGCGGCGCCGGCAATGAAAAAGCCCGGCGCGAATCGCGGCGCCGGGCTTTGTGGCGAAGCGCGATCGTTTCAGCGATGGCGCCTGGCGTGCGCCCGGCGGCGCACATTGGCATTGCAATCGTCGGCGTACGGACGCAGCGCGCCCGCCATGCGCGACGGATCGGTTACGAACTGGATGACGGTCATCATGCTTGCGCCTCCTTTCTCCGCGTGCGACGCCGTCGAAGCGACGACGTCGAGCCCGCCGCAACGGGCGAAACCATCGGAGGAGGAGTGCGCCTTCCGATCGTTCCGCCGGCTCGCCCGGCGGAACGAATTCCGGTCAGGCGAGCGAATGCGTCGCGACGATGAGCCGCAGCATCGAGGACGACGACATGCACCGGCGCATCGCCCGTTCGATACCCGTCACGCAACCGAACGCGGCCGCGGGCTGGGTGGAGTCGAAGGGGCGAAGGCCTGTCACGTCGTTGTCTCTCGGGATGGCGGTGTCGTTCAGCTTCGAACGAGTGAAGCCATCTTATCGTCGCTGAAGCGAAGCGCGCAAGCAAAACGCGTGTCGGCACGAATGTTCACGTCGCGCAAATGCAACAGTGCCAGCGCTCGATGCCGCGTCGCGCGCCGACGACGGCCGGCGCAAAAATTTCAAACCGCACGCAGCCGACGAACGGAGCGAGCGTTTGTCGATTTGCACAGTCGAAGCTTCCTCGGGCCGGCGCGCGGGCGTAGCATCGCCGTTCCATCGAACCGGAGGATGTCGTCGATGCGCTGCTTTCGTTTCGTCGCCGCGTTTGCGCTGTCGATGCTGGCCGGCGTCGCGAGCGCGGCGTACCAGACGTGGACGATCTCGCAGATCTATTCGAACGCCGACGGCAGCATTCAATTCGTCACGCTGGTCGAGAGCTCGAACGCGAACGGGGAGAACCTGCTCGGCGGTCATACGCTGACGATGACGCACGGCGGCGTCACGAAGACCTTCATGTTCCCGACCGATCTGCCGAGCGCGAACACCGCCCGGCGATCGGTGCTGATCGGCACGCCGGGGTTCGCCGATGCGAGCCCGGTTGCGCCCGATTACCTGATGCCGCAGCGCTTCCTCGCGACCGACGGCGGCACGCTCGATTACGCTGGCGTCGACGCGTTCACGTATCCGCCGCTGCCCACCGACGGCGCGAGCGCGCAGTACCGCGTCGCGAACGCGGTCGCGCAGAATCAGGCAACGAACTTCTCCGGAAACTCCACGTCGCTCGCTGCGATGCCGACGACCGTCGTCGAGTTCTACAACGCCTCGCTCGATCATTACTTCATCAGCGGGCTCGAGCCCGATATCGACGCGCTCGACTCCGGACGCACACCCGGCTGGACACGAACGGGACGCGGCTTCATGGCGTTTCCGGACCCTTCGATGCCGTCGACGTCGACGAAGAGCGCCGCGTGCCGCTATTACATTCCGCCGCAGCACGGCGACTCGCATTTCATCTCGGCGGCGGCCGACGAATGCGCAGCCGTCGCCGCGAAGATCGGCGTCGACCCGAACTACAGCGGCTACATCCTCGAGACGCCGGCCGAGTTCTACATCCAGTTGCCCGACACCGTGACGGGCGCATGCCCGGCCGGCACCGTCGCCGTCTATCGACTGTGGAACCACCGCGCCGATTCGAATCACCGTTACACGACCGATCCGGTGATCAAGGCGCAGATGGTCGCCGCCGGCTACACCGCAGAAGGCTACGGCCCCGACGCTGTCGACATGTGCACGATCGGCGCTGTCGGCAACGTCGCGCCGATCGTCGCATCGGCGTCGTCGCCTTTTGCGCCGGCCTGCGACGGCGTGCCGGCGACGGGCATCAACTATCCGAATACCGAGGTCGAGCCGTTCCTCGCGGTGAATCCGTTCGATGCGGCCAACCTCGTCGGCGTGTGGCAGCAGGACCGCTGGTCGAACGGCGGCGCGCGCGGGCTGATGAGCGGAACGTCGTTCGACGGCGGACGCACGTGGAGGCGATCGCTTGCGCCGTTCACGCGATGCAGCGGCGGCACGCTCGCCAACGGCGGCGACTATGCGCGAGCGAGCGATCCGTGGATCACGTTCGCGCCCGACGGCGTCGTCTATCAGATCGCGATCGCGTTCACCGGGCAGAACTTCACCGCCGGCTCGTCCAATGCGGTGCTCGTGAGCAGCTCCGCCGATCGCGGGCTCACGTGGACGAACCCGGTGACGCTCATCCGCGACGGGCAGTCGAACTTCAACGACAAGGAGTCGATCACCGCCGACCCGACCAACGCGCGTTTCGTCTACGCCGTGTGGGATCGGTTGACGACCGTCAACACCGGGCCGACGTATTTCGCGCGGACGATCGACGAAGGTTTCACCTGGGAGCCGGCGCGGCCGATCTACGACCCGGGCGCCAGCAGGCAGACGATCAACAACCAGATCGCCGTGCTGCCCGACGGCGTTCTCGTGCTGATGTTCTCGCGCCTCAACGTGATCGGGCCGGCGAACGCGACGCTGATGGTGATGCGCTCGACGGACAAGGGGGTCAGCTGGTCGGCGCCGATCGCCGTGGCTGCCATCCAGTCGGTCGGCACCCGCGATCCGCAAACCGGCGCAGTCGTGCGTGACGGCTCCAATCTCGGATCGATTGCAGCCGGCCCCAACGGCGCGCTCGCGATCGTCTGGCAGGACGCGCGCTTCACCGGTGGCGCGCACGACGCGATCGCGTTCTCGCGCTCGCTCGACGGCGGCCTCACGTGGTCGCCGCCGGTTGCGATCAACGTGAACCAGACGGTCGCCGCGTTCGAACCCGCAATTGCGATCGCCGACGACGGCACCTATGGCGTCACGTACTACGATTTGCGCAGCAACACGGCAAGCGCCGCCACGCTGCCAACCGACTACTGGCTCGCGCGCTCGAGCGACGGGTTCGCGTGGCGCGAGGCGCGCGTCGGCGCACCCTTCGATCTCGCCACGGCGCCGGTGGCCGACGGGCTCTTCCTCGGCGACTACCAGGGGCTCGCGGTCGCGGGTACGAGCTTCATTCCATTCTTCACGCAGACGACCGGCGATCCGGCGAATCGCACCGACATCTTCACCGCGCTGTCGACCGGCGTGTCGACGGCGAAGGCGCAGATCGAGTTCGCGGCGACGTTCGCACCGCCGCTCGCGATGACGCCTGCGCTCGCGCAACGGATCTCGGACAACATCGTGCGAATGATGGAAGCGCGCGTGCCCGGATGGAGTGCGACGCGCGGTCTCGCGCCACCGCGATGACGCGCTACAGCGACATCGCGACGCGGGTGCCTTGCTCGATCGCGCGTTTCGCGTCGAGCTCGACGGCGACGTCGGCGCCGCCGATCAGCGTCGTGTCGATGCCGAGCACGGCGAGGTCGGACACGAGCGCCCGATTGGGCTCCTGGCCCGCGCAGACGACGATCGTGTCGACGTCGAGCACGCGCGGCATGCCGTCGACGGTGATGTGCAGGCCGGCATCGTCGATGCGCACGTAATCGACGCCGGCGAGCATCGTCACGCCGCGCTTCTTCAGCAGCGCGCGGCGAATCCATCCGGTCGTCTTCGCGAGGCTGGCGCCGACCTTCGACGATTTGCGCTGCAGCAGCCAGACTTCACGCGGCGGCGCCGGATCGACCGGCGTCTTCACGCCGCCGCGTTGCGCGTAATCGGCGTCGATGCCCCATTCGTCGCGAAACGCGTCGAGCTCGGGATCGTCGCGTGTGCCCGCCGCCTCGATCGGAAGGCCGCGGCCGTGCACGCCGCTCGACACGTGCGTGAGCAACTCGGCGACGTCGAAGCCGATGCCGCCGGCGCCGACGATCGCGACCCGCTTGCCGGCGACGCGACGACCGGACACGATGTCAGCGTAGGTCGCGACGCTCGGGTGATCGATGCCCGGAATGACGGGCACGCGGGGCACGATGCCGGTCGCCAGCACGACCGCCTGGAACGATCGCAGATCGGCCGCGCCGACGCGCCGCTCGAGCGCCACATCGACCCCCGCGCGCGCGAGCCGGGTGTTGAAATAGCGCAGCGTTTCGGCGAACTCTTCCTTGCCCGGAATGCGCCGCGCGAGATTGAACTGGCCGCCGATCGTGTCCGCCGCGTCGAACAGCACGACATCGTGGCCGCGCTCGGCCGCCGTGGCGGCGCACGCCATGCCGGCCGGGCCGGCGCCGACGACGGCGATGCGCCGCTTGTTCACGGCCGCCTCGACGCGAAGCTCCGTCTCCCGGCACGCGAACGGATTCACCAGGCACGAAGCGATCCGCCGCTCGAAGATGTGATCGAGGCACGCCTGATTGCAGGCGATGCAGGTGTTGATCGCGTCGGCGTCGCCGGCCGCCGCCTTGGCGACGAAGTCGGCGTCGGCCAGCAGCGGTCGCGCCATCGACACCATGTCCGCGTCGCCGCGGGCGATGACCCGATCGGCGACCGCCGGATGGTTGATGCGGTTGGTCGTAATGAGCGGGATGCGCACCTCGCCTTTGAGCTTTCGCGTGACCCATGTGAACGCGGCGCGCGGCACCATGGTGGCGATCGTCGGCACGCGCGCTTCGTGCCACCCGACGCCGGTGTTGATCATCGTCGCGCCGGCCGCCTCGACCGCGCGCGCGAGCGCGACGACCTCCTGCCACGTGCTGCCGCCGTCGACGAGGTCGAGCATCGACAGTCGAAACACGATGATGAAGTCGCGGCCGACGGCTGCGCGCGTCTCGCGCACGATGTCGACGGCGAAGCGGATGCGCTTTTCGAACGCGCCACCCCACTGGTCGTCGCGATGATTCGTGCGCGGCGCGACGAACTGATTGATCAGGTAGCCTTCGGAGCCCATGATCTCGACGCCGTCGTAGCCGGCGCGCTGCGCGAGCTGCGCGCAGCGCACGTAGGCGCGGATCGTTCGCCGCACGCCGAAGTGCGACAGCGCGCGCGGCCTGAACGGGCTGATCGCCGAGCGGATCGACGACGGCGCGACGGCGAGCGGGTGATAGGCATAACGGCCGGCATGCAGGATCTGCATCGCGATCTTGCCGCCGGCCTCGTGAACGGCGTCGGTGATCATTCGATGGCGCGCGACCTGCCACGGCCATGACAACTGCGATGCGCGCGGCTCGAGCCGGCCGACGAGGCTCGGCGCGATGCCGCCGGTGACGATGAGGGCGACGCCGCCCCTTGCGCGGGCCGCATAGAACGCCGCGAGCCGGGTGAAGCCGTCCGGCGCTTCCTCGAGGCCCGTGTGCATCGAGCCCATCAGCACGCGGTTCCTGAGCGTGGTGAAGCCGAGGTCGAGCGGCGCGAGGAGATTCGGATAGTGCGACATGGCGACGCACGCGCGCAAAGTTTCGCCCGCGGCGGCGGGCATTCTATCGCGACGCGCGCTCGCGCAGCGCCTTGCGTCCCCAGATCCATACGTATTGCACGCCCGAGCCGACGACGGTGGCGCCGGTGATCGCGAACGCTGCCGCGATCCACGGCACGGTGTCGATCCAGCCTGCGCGGCCCGCCATGATGGCCGCGAGCAGCGCAAACTCGAGCACCGTGTTGATCTTCGACAGCCACGTCGGCGCGATGTCGATGTGGCCGAGCGCCGCGCGGTACGCGAAGGCGCCGGTGACGATGACGACGTCGCGCGCGACGATCGCAGCGGCGAGCCACAGCGGCAGCGCGTCCTGCCACGCGAGCAGCAGCGTCGCGACGAGCATGTTCAGCTTGTCGGCGATCGGATCGAGCAGCGCGCCGAGCCGCGACGTGAGATCGAAGCGGCGGGCGATGTAGCCGTCGGCCGCATCGCTCACGGCTGCGACGAGGAACGCGAGCAGCGCGACTACGTAAGCATTCTTCGCCAGCGCGACGCCGACGACCGGGAGCAGCGCCAGGCGCAGCACAGTGATCAGGTTCGGTAGCGTCATCATTGGCACGGAAGACCCCGGCCGCGTGCCCGGGCGGCGTCTCGTTTCGATGGTACCGCGGCAGTCGACGCTCGCCGCGGGCACCAACAAGGCTCAGACGACGCGGCGCAGCCCGACGCCGTCGCGTGCGGCGCGCGGCCACGCCGAGCCCGCCGCACGTGCGGCGATCTCGGCCGCGCCGACCGGCCGCGACAACAGGAAGCCCTGCGCGGCGTCGCAGCCGAGCACGCGTAGGCGCTCGAGCGTCGCATCGTCCTCGACGCCTTCGGCGACGACCGTGAGGCCCATGTTGTGCGCGAGGTCGATCGGCTCTCGGCTCGGCGTAATAGGCACTGTCGGCACGCTCCGCGCTCGGCGGCACATCGCGGCGCCCGCTACTAGGCAGGAACGAACGACCAAGAAACCGGTCTGTACTGATGCTGGCACAGCGGCAGCCGCAGGCCCCAATCCAATCGAGCGTGATGTGGACGTACCTTCCCCCCGTCAGGTAGCGGTGCTCGTGGGCAGCCTGCGCAGGGAGTCGTTCAACCGGAAGATGGCGAACGCGATGATCGCGCTCGCGCCGAAGTCGCTTGCGCTGTCGATCGTCGAGATCCGCGACCTGCCGCTGTTCAACCAGGACGAGGAAGCGAATCCGCCGCCGGCGTCGCGCGAGTTCAAGGACCGGATCCGCCGCGCCGACGCCGTGCTGTTCGTCACGCCGGAATACAACCGGTCGGTGCCCGGCGCGCTCAAGAACGCGATCGACATCGCGTCGCGGCCGTACGGCGACAGCGCATGGCAGGGCAAGCCGGGCGCCGTCGTGACGCTGTCGCCGGGCGCGATCGGCGGCTTTGGCGCGAATCACCATCTGCGCCAGATGATGGTGTTCCTCGACGTGCCCATGCTCGCGCAACCGGAGGCGTACGTCGGCGGCGCGGCGAAGCTCTTCGCCGAGGATGGCACGATCACCGTCGACGCGACGCGCGAGTTCATCGTCAAGTTCCTGAACGCGTTTGCGCACTGGATCGACCGCCTGACCGCGCAGCGCTGACAGCGCAGCGGGCTCGCGATTCCGTTCGCGCTGACGGGTTGTTACGTCGTACCGGTGAATCCGGACGGCTCGCCGAGCTATCCGGTGGTCGCCGTCCCCGGCCCGGTGACCATCGTTCCGGCGCCGAGCGCGTATGGAAACACGACGCCGGCGCCGATCGTGCGCGCCACGCCGATGCCCGCGTCGCTGCAGGCGCGGTTGTATCCGACCAACGATGTCGCGACGCAGACCGGTGTGCTGGCCGGCTCCGTGACGAACATGATGAACGGCAAGGGGCGCTTTCAGCTCGACTACAGGGGCGAAATGCTCGTCGGCGAAGCGACGCGGCTGTCGAACGACGAGCGCGCCGGCATTGCGAACGCGTACGGCGAGCGCGGTACCTACATGCGCTGCGCGTACAAGATGTCGACGCCGTATCGGGGCGCAGGCACGTGCACGCTGTCGAACGGCGCGCAATACAACGTCCACCTGGGCGGTTGAGGGCGGGCAGATGCGCGCGCGGCGGCGGCAGCCCGGTGCCGCCGCGCGCGGTCAAGCGGACGTTTTCAGGGGCGGATGTACGACCAGCCTTGCTGCTGCCTGTGCATCAACTCGACGACACCCGCCTTGACGTAGCCGATCTTCGGCAGCATGTCGTCGCGCGAGAGCTTCTGGCCGTGCATCGTGTTTTCGCATGCGACAACCTTCACCCCGCTGCCGAGCGCGTCGTCGATTCGATTGCCGACGATCGAGTCCGCCTTCAGCATGCCGATGCCCGGGCCGTACGCGACGATCTCGATGTCGACGTTGTCGCGTCCGAGATCGGCCTGCAGGTTCTTCGCGTTGTTGAGCGCAAGATTCCATTTGCCGGGATCGGCGTCGCTCACCTGCATGACGACCTTGTTCGCCGTCTTGCCGCCCTGCGCAAGCGCCGGCGCGAGCGGCAGCGCAAGCGCGACCGCCGCGGCGAGGGTGAATGCACGTCTTTGCATCGTGGCCTCCGGTCAAGACGCCGCGGCGCGGACGGACCGCGCCGCTGGCATCGAACGAGGCTATTCTAGCCGAGCGCCGCGTGCGCTGCCGCGAGCCGCGCGACGGGCACGCGGTACGGCGAGCAGCTCACGTAGTCGAGGCCGATCTCGTGGCAGAACGCGATCGTCGCCGGATCGCCGCCATGTTCCCCGCAAATGCCGATGTCGAGATCGGCGCGCGCGCCGCGGCCGAGCTCGACCGCCATGCGCATCAGCTTGCCGACGCCGTCGCGATCGATGGTCGCGAAGGGGTTCGCGCCGAGGATCTTCTTGTCGATGTATTCGCGCAGGAAGCCGGTCTCGGCGTCGTCGCGCGAAATGCCGTACGTCATCTGCGTGAGGTCGTTGGTGCCGAAGGAAAAGAACTGCGCGTGGCGCGCGATCCGATCGGCGGTGAGTGCCGCGCGCGGGATCTCGATCATCGTGCCGAACTGGTAGCGCACGCGCGTCTTCTGCTCCTTCATCACCGCGCGAGCCTCCTCTTCGAGCAGCGTCTGCTCGACGACGAGCTCGTTGTCGTGCGCGACGAGCGGGATCATGATCTTCGGGCGCACGTCGACGCCGTCGCGAACGCAGATGCACGCCGCCTCCATGATCGCACGCACCTGCATCTTCACGAGCGCCGGCAGGTGGATGCCCAGGCGCACGCCGCGCAGCCCGAGCATCGGGTTCGCCTCGCGCATCGACTCCACCGCGGCGAGCATCCGCCGCTTGCGCGCGAGCGCGCTGTCCTCGCCGTGATGCTCGCCTTCGGCGGCGCGCGCGCGCGTCTCGAGCTCGGTCACGTCGCGCAGCAGCTCGTCATGGCTCGGCAGGAACTCGTGCAGCGGCGGGTCGATCAGCCGGATCGTCACCGGCAGCCCGTCCATCGCGCGGAACAGGCCGACGAAGTCGTCGCGCTGGAACGGCAGCAACTTCGCGATCGGGGCGGCGCGCTCGGCGTCACTGCCCGCAAGAATCATCTGCTGGACGAGCGGCAGCCGGTCGGTCTCGAAGAACATGTGCTCGGTGCGCACGAGGCCGATGCCTTGCGCGCCGTATGCTCGCGCGCGCACCGCGTCGCGCGGATAGTCTGCGTTCGCGTACACGCCGAGCTTGCGGATGCCATCGGCCCAGCCGAGCAGCTTGATGAGGCAGGGATCCGACACGTCGGGCACGACGGTGGGCACTTCGCCGACATACACTTCGCCCGTCGTGCCGTCGATCGAGATGAACTCGCCTTCGTGCACGGTGCGACCGCCGACGGTGAACCGCCGACGCTCGGCGTCGACGTCGATCGTCGCCGCGCCGACGACCGCCGGCTTGCCGAACTGACGCGCGACGAGCGCCGCGTGGCTGGTGCGGCCGCCGCGGCTGGTGAGGATGCCGCGCGACGCGAGCATGCCATGCACGTCGTCGGGCTTGGTTTCCGCGCGCACCATGATCACCGCCTTCTTGTGGTCGCGCGCCAGCCGCTCGGCGGTATCGGCGTCGAATACCGCGATCCCGCTCGCCGCGCCCGGCGATACGTTCAGGCCGGTCGCGATCATGTCGCCCCGCTCGCGCGCGGCTTTCATCGCCGCAATGTCGAATTGCGGATGCAGGAAATGGTCGACATGCTCGGGCGCGACGCGGCGCACCGCTTCGTGGCGCGTGATGCGCCGCTCCTGCGCGAGCTCGACGGCGATACGCACGGCCGCCTGCGCGGTACGCTTCGCGTTGCGCGTCTGCAGGATCCACAGCTTGCCGCACTCGATCGTGAACTCGACGTCCTGCACGTCGCCGAAATGCCGCTCGAGCTTCGCGCAGTGCTTCGCGAGCTCGCGGTAGAGCGACGGCATCTCGTCGGCGAGCGAGGCGATCGGCTTCGTCGCGCGAATGCCTGCCACGACGTCCTCGCCTTGTGCATTCGTGAGCCAGTCGCCCTCGAGCGCGCGCTCGCCTGTCGAAACGTTGCGCGTGGTCAGCACACCGGTTGCCGATTGGGCTCCCATGTTGCCGAAGACCATCGCGACGATGTTCACCGCCGTGCCGAGGTCGTGCGCGATGCCGGCGGCGTTGCGGTAGTCGATCGCGCGCTTGCCGTTCCACGACCGGAACACGGCTTCGATCGCGAGCGTCAGCTGCGCCGCCGGATCGGACGGAAACGGGTGCCCGGATTCGTGCTCGACGATCGCCTTGAAATCGCGAACGACCGTTTCCAGATCGGCCGCGTCGAGCGCCGCATCGTTGGCGACGCCGCGATGCGCACGCCATTGACGAAGCACCGCTTCGAACGGCTCGTCTTCGATGCCGAGCACGACCGTGCCGAACATCTGGACCAGACGCCGGTATGCGTCGAGCGCGAAACGCCGGTCGCCGGTGAGCGCGGCGAGTCCGTCGGCGACGGCGTCGTTCATGCCGATATTGAGCACCGTGTCCATCATGCCCGGCATCGAGAATTTGGCGCCCGAGCGGCACGACACGAGCAGCGGATTGTCTGCGTCGCCGAAGCGCTTGCCGGTCGCGATCTCCATGCGTCGCATCGCGACATTCACCTGGTCGACGAGACCCGGCGGAAAGCCGCCGGCGGCGAGGAACGCGTTGCACGCTTGTGTGGTGACGACGAATCCCGGAGGCACCGGCAGGCCGAGGCCCGTCATCTCGGCGAGATTCGCGCCCTTGCCGCCGAGGAGGTCCCTCATCTGCGCGTTGCCTTCGTCGAACCGATAGACCCAGCGCGTGCGCGCGCGCTTCGGCGCTCGCGATGGTGTCGCGTTCGAGGATCGCGGCGCGCGCGGGCGATCGCTGCGGGAAGTCCTGCGTTGCGGATGGTCGGCCATGGCGGTCTCTTTCGCGTGACGCCGGCCGAAACGCCCGATGTGTGAAACGCCCGGGCCGGCTTCGAGTGTACGGTTGATTGTCCGCTTCGCCGTTGCGCGCCGGCATGACGCGCGTCAAGTCGGCGAATTGACACGCAAACGTTGGATGCGACCGTTGGACGCATCGATGTGCGCGCTCGTGTTGCTCCGCATCGTTGCACCGTTCGCATGTGTGACCGCATCGCAGCGCAACATGAGCAAAGGGAGGCGCTGGCGCGAGACCGCGGCGCTGCGGTCGGCGCGAATGACGCACTGCGGCAGGCGCGTTCGTCGGTCACGAACGGTCGACTCGCCCTGATGGCACGCGCCTTGCGTATCCGGCCAGAACCGTTTCGCGCAAGCGGCGCAGAGGGGCGCCCGATGGACGATGCAACACCGAAAACCGGGTTGATCCTGACCGGTGGCGGCGCCCGCGCCGCCTACCAGGTCGGCGTGCTGCGCGCGATCGCCGAGGTGTGGCCGCGCCGCCGCGGCACGCCGTTCCCGATCCTCTGCGGCACGTCGGCCGGTGCGATCAACGCGGCGACGCTCGCGTGCAACGCCGACAACTTCCGCAAAGGCGTTCGCGACCTGCTCCAGGTGTGGCGCGGGTTCGAGGTCGCGCACGTGTACCGCGCCGATCCGTTGGGCATCGCCAAGACCGGCGCGCGCTGGCTCGGCGCGATGATGGCCGGCGGCCTCGGCCGCTCGAATCCGGCGTCGCTGTTCGACAACGCTCCGCTGCGCGCTCTGCTCGAGTCGCGCTTCGCGTTCGACCGCGTCGCCGAGCACATCGCCGCGGGCGACCTGTATGCGCTCGCGATCAATGCGACCGGCTACACGACCGGGCAGTCGGTGACGTTCTTCCAGGCGGCGGCAAGCGCACAGCCGTGGACGCGCGCGCGCAGGCTCGGCGTGCCGTCGTCGATCGCGCTCGACCACCTGATGGCATCGAGCGCGATTCCATTCGTATTCCCGGCCGTGCGCATTCACCGCGAGTTCTTCGGCGACGGCTCGATGCGCCAGATCGCACCGGTCAGTCCGGCGCTTCATCTCGGAGCCGACCGGGTGCTCGTCGTCGCCGTCGGACGCCTCGCCAAAGGCGCGCCGGCACGGCAGGTGACGAGCGACTACCCGTCGATGGCGCAAATTGCCGGTCACGTGCTGTCGTCGATCTTCCTCGACAGCCTCGAAGTCGATCTCGAGCGCCTGCAGCGGATCAATCGTACCGTTGGCGTGATGCCGGCGGAGCTGCGCGAACGTCATGGCGTCGCGCTGAAGCAGGTGGAGACGTTCGTCATCGCGCCATCCGAAGACATCGAGCCGATTGCCGCGCGCTTCGCGCATCGGCTGCCGTGGACCGTGCGCTTCTTCCTGCGCGGCATCGGCGCAACACGGAGCACCGGCTCCAATCTCCTGTCGTACCTGCTGTTCGATCGCGCGTACTGCCGCGCGTTGATCGACCTCGGCTATCGCGACGCGATCGCGCGACGCGACGAGCTGGCGGCGTTCGTCAACGCGCCGCAGGCGCAGCGGCGACGCGAAGCGGAAATGGTCGCTGCTTAGCGCATGCCCGCTACATAT
This sequence comes from uncultured beta proteobacterium, assembly GCA_963798655.1. Lineage (GTDB taxonomy): Bacteria > Pseudomonadota > Gammaproteobacteria > Burkholderiales > Casimicrobiaceae > CAVSMC01. Next base: position 43,921 of record CAWCUH010000001.1, read on the forward strand.
TCGGGTAGTTCGGCCCGCCGCCGCCCTCGGGCGTGACCCAGCGGATGTTCTGCCGCGGATCCTTGATGTCGCACGTCTTGCAGTGCACGCAGTTCTGCGCATTGATCTGCAGCCGCTTGCCCTCCGGTGCGCCGACATCGTCGATGAATTCATAAACGGCCGCCGGACAGTAGCGCTGCTCGAGTCCCGCGTAGCGCGCGAGGTTCACGTCGACCGGCACGCGGGGATCGCGCAGCAGCAGATGCACCGGCTGGTTCTCGTCGTGATTCGTGTTCGACAGGAACACGCTCGACAGCTTGTCGAACGTGATCACGCCGTCGTACTTCGGATACTCGATGCGCGGCATCTCGGCCGCGGGGCGGAGGCCCTCGTTGTCCGGCTTGTCGTGGCGCAACGTCCATGGCACGAGCGCGCCCAGGCCGAGATCGTTCATCCACATGTGGAAGCCGCCGTGGACCGTGCCGGGCCACAAGCCCCACTTGAGCCCGGGCTTCACGTTGCGCACCTTGTACAGGTCCTCGTACACCCACGACGCGCGAAACGCCTCCGCGTAGGCGACCAGCTCGTCGCGCGCGCGCCCGGCCGTCAGTGCGGCAAACGCGGCTTCGGCGGCGAGCATGCCGGTTTTCATCGCGTTGTGCGATCCCTTGATCCGCGGCAGGTTGACGAAACCGGCCGAGCATCCGATCAACGCGCCGCCCGGAAAGACGAGCTTCGGCACCGATTGCAGCCCGCCTTCGTTGATTGCGCGCGCGCCGTACGCGAGGCGCTTGCCGCCTTCGAGCAGCGGCCGGATCGCCGGGTGCGTCTTGAAGCGCTGGAACTCGTCGTACGGTGAAAGCCACGGGTTGTCGTAATTCAGATGCACGACGAATCCGACGGCAACGACGTCGTCGGCGAGGTGATAGATGAACGAGCCGCCTCCGGTCGCGTCGTCGAGCGGCCAACCTTGGCTGTGGAGTACCTCGCCGCGCCGGAACTTCGACGGCTCGACCTGCCATAGCTCCTTCAAGCCGATGCCGTACTTCTGCGGCTCGACGCCGTCGCGCAGGTTGAACCGCTGCATCAGCCGCTGCGACAGCGATCCGCGCGCGCCTTCGGCGAACAGCGTGTATTTCGCGACGAGCTCCATGCCGGGCTGATATTCCGGCTTGCGGCTGCCATCCTTCGCGACGCCCATGTCGCCCGTGAGCACACCACGCACGGCGCCCGAGTCGTCGTAGAGCGCATCGGCTGCGGGAAAGCCCGGGTAGATCTCGACGCCGGCCTCCTCGGCTTGCTTTGCGAGCCATCGGCAGACGTTGGCGAGGCTCACGATGTACATGCCGTGATTGCTCATCAAGCGCGGCAGCAGCCAGTTCGGCAGCCGGTACGCGCGCTCGGCGGTGAGCATCAGGAATCGGTCCTCGGTGACGGGCGTTTCGAGCGGCGCGCCCCTCGCCTGCCAATCGGGAAACAGCTCGCCCATCGCGCGCGGATCCATGATCGCGCCCGACATGATGTGCGCGCCGACCTCGGAGCCTTTCTCGAGCACGCACACCGACACTTCGCCGCCCGACGCGGCGGCGAGCTGCTTCAGCCGGATCGCCGCCGCGAGACCCGCAGGCCCGCCGCCGACGATCACGACGTCGTATTCCATGGTTTCGCGCGCGGTTTCGGCCATTGGGATTTGCGCTGCGTCAACGAAGGGTGCGCCTGTCAAATGGCAGGCGACGCGAATTGTATAATTTAACGGTCGCTCCCGCGGCCGCGATCCTCACACGCCAACGAACCTCCGATGAGCCCCGTCGGAATATCTGTGTTGATGGCGGTCGCCTTCGCCGCGTTCGCCGCGCTCGCGTGGCGCAAGCTTTCGATCGTCATCGCGCTCGCGCCGGAAGTGCGGTGGGATCGACCGCGCGCGCGCATCGGGCGCCTCGTGCAGAACGGGTTGCTGCAGTCGCGGATGATTCGCGGCGAGCTGCGGCCGGGCGTGATGCACGCGGTGATCTTCGCCGGCTTCCTGTCGCTGCTTGCGCGCAAGCTGCAGCTGATCATCGTCGGCTACGATCCGTCGTTCACGTATCCGGGCGCGATCGGCGCGGCATTCTCGCTCGGCAAGGATGTGGTCGAGGTCGCCGTGCTTGCTGCCGTCGCCTACGCCTTGTGGCGCCGGCTCGTGCTGAAGCCGAAGCGGCTCGAACCCAATCGCGAGGCGCTCGTCATCCTGTTGCTGATCGCGGCGATCATGGTCACCGACATGGCGTTCGACGGCTTCCGCTTCGCGCTGCTCGCGGGCAGCGATGCCGGCATCGCGCACGAAATGCGCTTCGCGCCGCTCGGCGCGGCGCTCGCCGGCGTGCTTGCAAATCGTTCGAGCGACGCGCTCGTCGTCGGCTACCAGGTGTCGTACTGGACGCAGATGCTGACCGTGTTCGGCTTCCTCGTGCTGCTGCCGCTCGGCGAGCATTTTCACATCGTCACCGCGCTGCCAACGCTGTTCTTCGGCCGGCCCGGACCGCTGAACCGCGTGCCAACCGTCGATCTCGACAAGGTGATGAACGCCGCCGACGGCGAAACCGTGAGGGTTGGCGCGCGCACCGCGGCCGATCTCACGTGGAAGGAAGGGCTCGACGCGTTCAGCTGCACCGAGTGCGGGCGCTGCAAGGATGCGTGCCCGACGTTCCTCACCGGCAAGCCGCTCGCGCTGCAGTGGGTGAACGACGCGGTCAAGCGGCATCTGCTCGAGCATCGCGCCTCGCTGATCGAGCACAAGGGCGACGACGTGCTGCCGGCGCTCGTCGGCAACGTGATCGACGCCGACGCGCTGTGGGCGTGCACGACCTGCGGTTACTGCGAGGCGGCATGCCCGATCGAGATCGAGCATCTCGCGAAGTTCTACCGGCTGCGTCAGCATCAGGTCATGATGGAAGGCGCATTCCCGCATGAGCTGAAGGCGGTGTTCGAAGCGTACGAAGTGCAGAGCAATCCATGGGGCTTCGCCGCCGATACGCGCGGCGACTGGGCGCGCGGGCTCGACGTGCCCGTCGTGTCCACCGCCGAAGAGGTGGCGCGGCTCGATTACCTGTTCTACGTCGGATCGGCGGAATCGTTCGATCCGCGCGGCAAGAAGATCGCGAGCGCGTTCGTCACGCTGATGAAGGCCGCCGGCGTTCGCGTCGGCATCCTCGGCGCCGGCGAATCGTCGACTGGCGAATGCGTGCGCCGAGCCGGCAACGAGATGCTGTTCCAGACGCTCGCGCAAGCGCTGGTCGAGCGGTTGAACGCGCTCGCCGTGAAGCGCATCGTCACCTGCGACCCGCATGCGTTCAACACGCTGCGCAACGAATATCCCGAGCTCGGCGGACACTACGAGGTCGTGCATCACACACAGCTGATCGCCTCGCTTGTCGACAGCGGCCGCCTGCGCCTCGCACGCACGTTCGAGCGCGTGATCTATCATGAACCGTGTTACCTTGCGCGTCACAACGGCGAGTACGAGGCGCCGCGGGCGGTGATCGCGGCGTTGTGCAGCGACGCGCCGATCGAGTTCGACCTCGCCCGCGATCATGCGATGTGCTGCGGTGCCGGCGGTGCACGGATGTGGATGGAGGAGAAGATCGGACGTCGGATCAACGTCGTGCGTGCCGAGCAGGCGATGGCGAAAGCGCCGGCGGTCGTCGCGACCGCGTGTCCGTACTGCGCGACGATGATGGGCGATGGCCTCGCCGCGGGCGGCAACGCCGCGATCGCCGCGCGCGACATCGCCGAGCTCGCCGTCGAGGCGCTCGAGCGGGAGCGCTCGCCGGCATGACGCACCGCGGCGCGCGGTGTCGGATCGACTGATGCACGGCAGGCGGACGCTCGTGCACACGCTCGTCATGCCGATCCGCTGGGGCGACATGGATGCGCTCGGGCACGTGAACAACACCGTCTACTTCCGCTACATGGAGCAGGCGCGCGTCGAGTGGCTCGCGGCGCAGCAGCCGCATGGCGAGCCGTTCGGCCGCGACGGCATCGCCATCATCAACGCGAACTGCACGTTCCTGGAGCCTCTGGTGTATCCGGGCGACGTCGAAGTGAAGATGTTTCTCGGCGACCCCGGTCGCACGAGCGTCGGCAGCTACTACGATATGTGCAAAGACGGCCGCCGCCACGCCGAGGGCGCGGCGAAGATCGTGTGGATCGACATGGCGAGCGGCCGCCCGCAGCCGCTGCCGGACCGGATCGCCGCGCCGCTGCGTGCGGCGGCCGGTTAGCGCCGCGAAGCGCGCGCTTGCGTTGGAGGAGGCGACGTTCATGATGCCGTCGGGCACGACACCTGCGCTGCTATGGCGACCGTCGACCGAGCGTGTCGCGAGCGCGAACGTGACGGCGTTCACGCGGCGCGTCGAATCCGCGCATCGCTGCTCGCTGCCGAACTACGAAGCGCTGTGGCGCTGGTCGGTCGCCGAGCGCGAATCGTTCTGGACCGAGCTGTGGGATTTTGCCGGTGTCCTCGGCGACCGCGGTTCCCGCGTGCTCGAGCACCGCGACCGGATGCCGGGCGCAAAGTGGTTTCCCGATGCAACGTTGAACTTCGCCGAGAATTTGCTCGCGCCGCGTGCGCCGGAATCCGACGCGCTCGTGTTCCGGGGCGAGGATCGCGTGCAGAGTCGGATGTCGTTCGGCGAGCTTTCGTCGTCGGTCGCGCGCATCGCTGCCGCGCTCGCCGCCGGCGGATTGCGCTGCGGCGATCGCGTCGCCGCGTTCATTCCGAACATCCCGCAGGCGGTCGTCGCCATGCTCGCTTCGGCGGCGCACGGTGCGACCTGGTCGTCGTGCTCGCCCGATTTCGGCGTGCAGGGCGTGCTCGATCGCTTCGGCCAGATCGAGCCGCGCGTCTTTTTCACCGTCGACGGCTACTGGTACAACGGCAAGGCGATCGCGATACTCGACAAGGTCGCCGAGGTCGTCGTGCATCTGCCCTCGGTCGAGCAGATCGTCGTCGTTCCCTATCTCGCGCAGTCGGGCGGTCCGGCGTACGACGCGTCGCGCGTGCGCGGCGCCGTGCTCTGGGACGACTTCGGCGCGTCGAGCGCCGGCGCGCCGCTCGCGTTCGCGCGTCAGCCCTTCGACCATCCGCTGTACATCCTGTTCTCGTCGGGCACCACGGGAGTGCCGAAATGCATCGTCCACGGCTCCGGCGGCACGCTGCTGCAGCACCTCAAGGAGCACCAGCTGCACACCGACGTCAAGCGCGGTGACCGGCTGTTCTACTTCACGACATGCGGCTGGATGATGTGGAACTGGCTCGTGTCGGGTCTCGCGTCCGGCGCGACGCTGATGCTCTATGACGGTTCCCCGTTCGTCGCTCGCGGCCGCGTGCTGTGGGACTACGCCGAAGCCGAGCGGATCACCCACTTCGGCACGTCGGCGAAATTCATCGACGCGCAGAAAAAGATCTGCGTGGTCCCGCACAAGGATTACGAGCTCGCGTCGTTGCAATCGGTGCTGTCGACCGGAAGCCCGCTCGCGCCCGAGAGCTTCGATTACGTCTATCAGTGCGTGAAGGAGGACGTTTGTCTGTCGTCGATCTCCGGCGGCACGGACATCGTCTCCTGCTTCGCGCTCGGGAACCCGACGCTGCCGGTGTGGCGCGGCGAACTGCAGTGCCGCGCGCTCGGGATGGCCGTCGACGCGTTCGACGAGGACGGCAACCCGATTTCGCCGGGAAGCGGCGAGCGCGGCGAGCTCGTCTGCACGGCGCCCTTTCCGTCGATGCCGATCGGTTTCTGGAACGATCCTGACGGCTCGAAGTATCGCGCCGCGTATTTCGAGCGCTTTCCAGGCGTCTGGTGTCACGGCGACTACGTCGAGCTGACCGAGCACGGCGGCATTGTGATCTACGGGCGCTCGGACGCGACGCTCAATCCGGGCGGTGTGCGCATCGGCACTGCGGAGATCTATCGTCAGGTCGAGCAGTTGCCCGAAGTCGAGGAGAGTCTCGTCATCGGCCAGGACTGGCCGCCCGGCGAAGTCGGCGACGTTCGCGTCGTGCTGTTCGTCAAGCTGACCGAAGGCGTGACGCTCGACGCGGCGCTTGCCGACAAGATCCGCCAGCACATCCGCGCCAGCACGACGCCGCGCCACGTGCCGGCGAGGATCGTGCAGGTGAGCGACATTCCGCGCACGAAGAGCAACAAGATCGTCGAGCTCGCCGTTCGCAACGTCGTGCACGGGCGCCCGGTGAGAAATCTGGACGCGCTCGCGAATCCCGATTCGCTCGAGCAGTTCCGCGACATGCCCGAGCTCAAGAGCTGACGCGATGCTGATCGCCGCCGAACGCTCGATGCTCCTCGTGAGTGACATGCAGGACAAGCTGCTGCCGGCGATCCACGAGCACGAGGCGCTCGTTGCCGGCGTCGTCTGGCTCGTGCGCGCTGCGCAGCGGATCGGCGTTCCGGTGGCCGCGGTCGAGCAGTATCCGAAGGGGCTGGGCCGCCTCGCCGCACCGCTGCGCGAGCTGCTTCCCGACGCCGCCATCGCGCAGAAGACGTATTTCTCGAGCGTCGCCGCACGCTGCCTCGAAAATTTGCCGGGCGCGGATCGCGCGCAGGTCGTGATCGCCGGCATCGAGACGCATGTCTGCGTTCTGCAGACGGCGCTCGAGCTCACCGAGGAAGGCCGCGAGGTGTATGTCGTCGCCGACGCCGTCGGCTCGCGGCGCACGCACGACCGCGATCTCGCGCTGTGGCGGATGCGCCAGGAAGGCGTGCGCGTCGTGTCGCGCGAGATGGTCGTCTTCGAATGGCTCGGCCAGGCGGGCACGCCGCTGTTCAGCGACGTAAGCAAGGAGTTCCTCCGCGGATGAACTTCATCGCCGTGGTGGTCGCGCTCGCGCTCGAGCAGTGGCGCGCATTCGCTCCGCGCATCGCGATCGAGCGTGCGTACATCCGCTACACGCGTGCGCTCGAGCGGCGGTTGAACGGCGGCAGTGTGCAGCAAGGCGCCGTCGCGCTCGCGCTCGCGGTCGGACCGCCCGTCGTCGTCGCGGCAGGGTTGTTCTTTGCGCTCGCTGCGCTGCACCCGGCGCTCGGCCTCGCGTGGAACATCGCGGTGCTCTACGCGCTGATGGGATTTCGCCGTTTCAGTCACGCATTCTCCGGGATCGGCGCCGCGCTTCGGGCGAACGATGTCGCCACGGCACGCCGTGCGCTCGCCGGCTGGCTGGGCGCGGCGATCGGTGATCTTTCGAGCGACGACGTGGCGAAGGTTTCGATCGAGCGCGGCCTGCTCGACTCCTACCGTCAGGTGTTCGCGACGCTCTTCTGGTTCACCGTGCTGCCCGGTCCCGCCGGCGCCGTGCTCTACCGCGCCAGCGCGCTGCTCGCCGAGGAATGGCGCGCCGCACCGCGCGGCGACGACCAGACGCCGATCGTGCAGGCACGCGATCGGTTCGGTGCACCGGCGCGACGTCTGCTGTGGCTGCTCGACTGGATTCCCGCGCGGCTCACCGCGCTGTCGTTCGCGGTGGTCGGCGATTTCGAGGACGCCGTCTACTGCTGGCGAACGCAAGCGGCGCAATGGAGCGATTACGACGGCGGTGTTCACGCCGGCATCGTGCTCGCGAGCGGCGCCGGCGCGCTCGGCGTGCTCGTCGGCGGGTCGCTGCCGGCTCTTGCCGGCGAGCCGGACTACCGTCCGGAGCTCGGCGTCGGCGACCCGGCCGACGCCGACGTGCTGCCGTCCGCTGCCGGGCTCGTGTGGCGTGCGCTCGTCCTCTGGCTGCTGCTGATGCTGCTGCTGACACTCGCGAACCTCGCGCCGTAAGCAGCGGCTATTCCTTCGCGTTCCCTCACTTCCAAGGATCCCGTATGACCATTTCAATGTATCAGGTGACCGTTCCTCGTTTCGTCAACATCCTCGGCAACCTGTCGAACATTCTCGACAAGGCGCAGGCTCATGTGGACGCAAAGAAGATCGACGCCGCCGTGCTGACGACGTATCGCCTGTATCCCGACATGCTGCCGATGACCTCGCAAGTGCAGATCGCGTGCGATACCGCCAAGGGTGCGGTTGGGCGTCTCGCCGGCGTCGAGATTCCGGCGTACGAAGACAACGAGAAGACGCTCGCGGAATTGAAGGCGCGCGTCGCCAAGACGATTGCATTCATACAGACGGTAACGCCGAGGCAGATCGACGGCACCGAGGACAAGGACATCGTGATCAAGCGCGGCGACACCGAGATGCGCTACAAGGGCATGCAATTCCTGCTCGGCCGGGCGCTGCCGAACTTCTACTTCCATGTCACCACCGCCTACAACATCCTGCGCCACAACGGGGTGGAGATCGGCAAGCGCGACTATCTCGGCAATCCGTAGCGCGGGGCATGGCCCACGACGTTCATGCCTCAGCGTCCCGGCGCACGCGCGGCCTTGCTGGCGCGCGTGAGCGCGTGCAGCAGCGCGACGCGAAACGGCGCGATCTCGCCGCGCTCGACCGCCGCCCGTACGGCGCAGCCGGGCTCGGCGTCATGCCGGCAATCGCGAAAGCGGCATGCGCCGATGAACGGTTCGATGTCGCGAAACGCCTTCGCGATCTCGGCGGGCGCGAGGTGCGCGAGTCCGAACACCTTCATTCCGGGCGAATCGACGATCCACGCATCGCCGCCGTCGCCGAACGGATACAGCGTCGTTTCCGACGTCGTGTGACGACCGGTGCCCAACGCATCCGAAACGTCGCGCGTGCGCGCGAGCGCAGCCGGCACGAGCGCGTTCAGGATCGTCGATTTGCCCATGCCGGATTGACCGATCAGAACGCTGCGCTCGCGCTCGACGAAGCGCGCGAGCGGCGTCGCATCGCGCTTCGCCGATAACGAGACGACCTCGTAGCCGAGCGCGGCGATCGGCGCGAGCCGCTCGAGCAGTGTGTCGAAGCCCGGCAGGTCCGCCTTGTTGGCGGCGACGACGAACCGACAGCGCTCGGCTTCGGCCGCAACCGCCCAGCGATGAACGAGCTCGAGGTCGGCGGCAATGTCCGGCGCGACGACTCCGACGATCTGCGTGACGTTTGCCGCGATCAGCTTCTCTCTGAACCCATCCGAGCGATAGAGGAGCGAAGCGCGAGGCAGCACCGCTTCGATCGCGCCGCCGCCGGCAACGAGCGCGACGCGCACGCGATCGCCGCATGCGAGCACCATCGAGCGGCCTTTCAGCACGCAGTCGATCGTCGTGGCGTCACCGACGCGCACCGCGTAGTGCCGGCGGAACCCCGCGACGACGAGGCCGTCGAGGGTGGCCGCTACGTCGCCAGGCACTCGACCTTCGCCGCGCAGATGCAGTCGTTCAGCGTGACGCCGCCGGCGTCGTGCGTCGACCACGCGACGTCGCAGCGGTTGAAATGGACGCCGAGGTCGGGATGATGGTCTTCGCGGTGCGCGACGTACGCGAGCGCGTTCACGAACGCGAGCGTCTCGTGGTAGTTGGCGAAGCGGAATGTCTTGTCCAGCCGGTCGGGCGCAACGTGCCAACCCGGCAGCAGCGACTGCATGCCGGCGAGCTCCTGCGCCGAAAGCTTCGGCGCTCCGGCGCGGCAATGCATGGCTGCGAGCGCGGCGAGCGACGTCGTCATCGCTTGAAGTGGTAGTACTGCTTGTCGAGGTATGCGGCGACGTTGTCCTCGTCCTCGGGGAAGTACTTCGCACCGAGCTGCGTGTTGCACCACTGCACCTGCGTCCTCAACTGGGCGAGCGTCTTCACCTTGTGGTCCGCTCGCGTGTACATCTTCGACGCGTCGCCGCCGAAGCGCGCCGCATGGCAGCCGATGCAGTCCTTGTCGTGCAGTGCCTTGCCCGCCGCAACATCGGCGCGCGCGAGCGTCGACTCGGCCGGCGTCTGCGCATGCGGCGCGCCGCACAACGCGAGCGCGAACACGCCAACGCAGCCACACCAGAGTCTTCGCGCGATCATCGAGCGCTCCCGGATCATGGAACCGATGCGGCGGCGGCCGGCCCGGACCGCGCAAGGCGCCCGATGCGGATCGCCGCCGGCGGATGCGAATCGTAGAACGCCGAGTGCACCGGGTCGGGCGTGAGCGTCGACGCGTTGTCCTCGTAGAGCTTCACGAGCGCAGCCGTCATCGCGCTCGCCGACGCATTGCGCGTCGCGAACGCATCGGCCTCGAACTCGTGCTTGCGCGAGTACATCGACGACAGCGGCTGCAGCACGAACGTGAACACCGGCAGCGTGATGAAGAAGAGCACCAGCGCCACGCCGGGACGGCCGGGCGATGGCGGGACGCCGAGGCCCTGGTAGAACCACGGCGACGCGGCGAGCCACGCGAGCAGCGCGAGGAAGCCGAGCGATAGCACCGCCATCAGCACCATCCGCTTCGCCACGTGCTTCAGCTTGAAATGACCGAGTTCGTGGGCGAGTACCGCCTCGATCTCGTCGGGGGCGAGCCGCTCGATCAGCGTATCGAAGAAGACGATGCGCTTCGCTCGACCGAACCCCGTGAAGTACGCATTGCCGTGGCTCGACCGGCGCGAGCCGTCCATCACGAACAGGCCGCGGTTCGCGAAGCCGCACCGCGCGAGCAGCGCTTCGATGCGCGTGCGCGCGTCGCCCTCGGGTAGCGCCGTGAACTTGTTGAACAGCGGCGCGATCAGCGTCGGATAGAGCGCGAGCAGGAGCACCTGGAACGCGATCCACGCCGCCCACGCATACAGCCACCACAGCGTGCCCGCGCTTCGCATCAGCCACAGCACCAGCGCGGCGAGCGGCAGGCCGAGCACGACAGCCACCAGCGTGCCCTTGACCAGGTCGACGAGCCACAGCCTGAGCGTCGTGCGGTTGAAGCCGTACTTCGCCTCGATTCGAAACGTATGCCAGTAGCCGAACGGAAGTGCGATCGCGCCCGACACGAGCGCGAGCGCGGCGATCATCGCGAGGTCCTGCGCGAGCGGGGCGTCGAAGGCTATGCCGGTCATGCGCACGAGCAGCGCGAGCGCGCCGCCGAGGGTGAGCGCGAGCAGCACCAGCGCGTCGACGATCGTCTCGAGCATTGCGAAGCGCGTGCGCTCGACCGTGTAATCGGCAGCCTTCTGGTGCGCGGCAAGGCTCACGCGATCGGCGAAAGGCCGCGGCACGCGATCGCGATGCGCGCGCACGTGCACGACGTGGCGGCGACTGAGATAGAGGCGCGCGCAGGTCGCGACGGCGAGCGCGGCGACGAAGAGAGTGGTGAACAGGGCGGCGGTCATCGGCCGCGATATGCGAGAATAAGCCTGCTTCATTCTACACATTTCCCATGCCGCAGGACGCGAGCCGGCTGATCTGGATCGATCTCGAGATGACGGGCCTTTCGCCCGAGCGCGACCGCATCATCGAGATGGCGCTCGTGGTCACCGACGCCAATCTCGACTCGGTCGCGGTGGCTCCGGTGTGGGTCGTGCATCAAGGCGATGACGTCCTCGGCGCGATGGATTCGTGGAATACGGGCACGCACACGCGCTCGGGCCTCGTCGACAAGGTGAAGGCGTCCACGCTGGACGAGGCGGCGGCCGAAGCGGCGGCGCTCGCATTCCTGTCCGAGCACGTGCCCGCGAAAGCGTCGCCGATGTGCGGCAACTCGATCTGCCAGGATCGGCGCTTTCTCGCGCGATGGATGCCGACGCTCGAGGAGTATTTCCACTATCGCCACATCGACGTATCGACGCTGAAGGAGCTCGCCCGTCGCTGGCGGCCGGAGGTGCTGAAGAGCGTGCCGAAAGAAGGACGGCACGAGGCGCTCGCCGATGTCTACGAGTCGATCGCCGAGCTGCGCGTCTATCGAGAGCAGTTCATACGCGCGTGAAATTCTGCAGCGCCTGCGGCTCGGCGAACATCGTGCACCGCGTTCCGCCCGGCGATCATCTGCCACGTGATGTTTGCGCCGCGTGCGGAATCGTCCACTACCAGAACCCGAAGGTCGTCGTCGGCTGCCTGCCGGAGTGGCAAGAGCGCGTGCTCTTGTGCAAGCGCGCGATCGAGCCGCGGCGTGGGCTGTGGACGCTGCCGGCGGGCTTTCTCGAGAACGGCGAAACGGTGATCGACGGTGCGGTGCGCGAAACGCTCGAAGAGGCCGGTGCGCACGTCGAAATGGGCGACCTCTACACGATGATCAGCCTGCCGCAGATCGGGCAGGTGTACATGATGTTCCGGGCGCGGCTCGCCGATCTCGACTTCGCGCCGGGCCCGGAGAGCCTCGAGGCGCGTCTGTTCGCCGAGGAAGAAATCCCGTGGGACCAGCTCGCGTTCCGCACCATCGGGCGGACGCTGCGCAACTACTTCCTCGACCGCAAGCTCGGGCGCTTTTCGGTGCATGTGAGCACGCTCGTCCGCAGGCAGGGCGTCACGCCGGCGCTGGCGGGGGCGGCGTGAGCGGCGAGCAGGGGCCTCAACTCGCGGAGCGAGTTGGGGATGCGAGCAAGCGCGAATCGCCGCCGCGAGGCCGACAGCTCGGCGCAGCGAGTGGTTTGGCGATGCGGAGGCCGAGGGCGTGAGCGGCGAGCAGGGGCCTCAACTCGCGGAGCGAGTTGGGGATGCGAGCAAGCGCGAATCGCCGCCGCGAGGCCGACAGCTCGGCGCAGCGAGTGGTTTGGCGATGCGGAGGCCGAGGGCGTGAGCGGCGAGCAGGGGCCTCAACTCGCGGAGCGAGTTGGGGATGCGAGCAAGCGCGAATCGCCGCCGCGAGGCCGACAGCTCGGCGCAGCGAGTGGTTTGGCGATGCGGAGGCCGAGGGCGTGAGCGGCGAGCAGGGGCCTCAACTCGCGGAGCGAGTTGGGGATGCGAGCAAGCGCGAATCGCCGCCGCGAGGCCTACAGCTCGGCGCAGCGAGTGGTTTGGCGATGCGGAGGCCGAGGGCGTGAGCGGCGAGCAGGGGCCTCAACTCGCGGAGCGAAAGAGCGGCTCCGGACGCCGGCAGAGGCGACGCCATAGCCCTCATCTGTCACAGCCGCGCACGACGACGATTGCACCTTCGTCCAGCGGACCCGCCCAGTCGCGCAGCGATCCGCAGTGCGACTGCGCACAGAGCTCGTAGTCGCTGGTGAACGAGGACCAAGTGAGTCGCAGCTCGCGCAGCGTGCGATCAGGATGCCAGATCCACCTGCCGTCGCGCTTGACCGCGTCGGCTGGCGGCTCCATGCCGGCGCCGAAACCCGCAACGCTCGCCTCGACGAGCCGCAGCGCATCGCCGTCGACGCGATAGCGCTCTTCCCACCGCGTCTTCTCGACCGAGTGCTGCCATGAGAGCGTGAACGCGTCGCCGGGCAGCGTCGCTCGGAGCGCGCCGGCGACGAGCAGGCAGGCCGCGATCAATCCGGCTGCGCCTGCTTTTCAGCCGCCGTCGGGGCGATGTGCGGCGAATTGCGCGTGCGCATCCAGTGCCAGCCGATGAACGCGACCGCGGCGGCGAATCCGCATTGGTCGGTCAAAGGAACTGCGGCGACAAGCAGCGCAGCGGCGGCGAACGCCCATACGCGCTCGACTGCGTTGAGCGGCCCGCGGACGAAACCGATCGCGGCGGCACCCCACAGCCCGATGGCAAGCACTGCCTTGACGATCACGTAGCCGACCGCGACGACGTCGAGCGTGCCGCCCGCGCCCGTCGGTTGCAGCATGAGTGCAGGGTCGTAGACGGCCATGTACGGAACGACGAAGCCGGCGATCGCGATGTGCGTGGCTTTCCAGCCGATCTTCATCGGCGCCGCCTTCGCGATCGACGCCGCGGCAAACGCCGCGAGCGCGACCGGCGGCGTGAGGTCCGCCATGATTCCGAAATAGAACACGAACATGTGCGAGACGATCAGCGGCACGCCGAGCTTCAGCAGCGCCGGCGCTGCGATCGCGCTGGTGATGATGTAGTTCGGTATCGTCGGGATGCCCATGCCGAGGATCAGGCAGACGATCATCGTCAGCAGCAGCGACGCGAGCAGGCTCTTCGAGCCGACGTCGAGCACGAACTCGGCGAAGTTCGACGCCGCACCGGTCAGCGTCAGCACGCCGATGATCACGCCGACGATCGTGCATGCGACGCCGACGGCGACCGCCTGTCGTGCGCCGTCGATCAGGCTCCCGCGCATGATGCCAAGCGTCTCGCGACCGCCGCGGATCACGAGATTCACGGCGACGAGCAGCGCGATCGCGCCGATGATCGGCCAGATGCCGTAATGGAAGAAGGCCGCGGTCGCGAGGCCGAGCGCGATCCAGAACACGACACGAAACGCCGTCGAGCGAAAGCCGGACGCGATGCCCACGCCGAGGATCAGCATCGCCGTGAGCGCGAGACCCACGATGCCCGAGAACATCGGCGTGAAGCCGTCGAACAGCATGAACACGAGCACGGCGAGCGGCACCATCAGGTACCACTTCATCCGGATGGCGTGCCATGGATTCGGACATTGATCCTTCGGCAGACCGAGCAAGCCGCGGTAGCCCGCTTCCAGATGCACCATCCAGAACGCCGTCGCGTAGTAGAGGATCGCCGGGACCACGGCGGCCTTGACGATCGTCACGTACGGCAGGTTCAGCGTCTCGGCCATGATGAACGCGACGGCGCCCATCACGGGCGGCATGATCTGGCCGCCCATCGACGACGTCGCTTCGACTGCGCCGGCGAACACGGGCGTGTAGCCAAAGCGCTTCATCAACGGGATCGTGAACTGTCCGACGGTGAGCACGTTGGCGACGCCCGAGCCGGAGATCGTGCCCATCATGCCGGACGAGATGACGGCGACTTTGGCCGGTCCGCCGCGCGCGTGGCCGACGAAGCCGAGCGCGATGTTGTTGAACAGGTTGATCATCCCGGCGTGCTCGAGGAAGCTGCCGAACAGGATGAACAGGAAGATGTACGTCGCGGAAACGAGAACGGGAATCCCGAACAGCCCTTCGGTGCCGAGGAAGAGCTGGCCGACGATCTGGTCGTAGCCGTAGCCGCGGTGCGCGATCGCCGCCGGCAGGAACTGGCCGAGGAATCCGTACGCGAGGAACAGCGCGCAGATGATCGGCAGCGCGAGGCCGAGCACGCGCCGCGCTGCGTCGAAGACGAGGATGATGAATATCGTGGCGACGACGAGGTCGGCGATGCTGGGATCGCCGGAGCGCTGGATCAGCTCGGTTTCGAACACGAGGTGATACAGCGCGAGCGTGAAGCCGAGCGCGGCGAGCAGTGCGTCGTACCAGGCGATGCGACGCCGGTTCGCGGCCTTCGAAACGGGATGGATCAGGAACGACAGCGCGAGCAGGAATCCGACGTGGATCGAGCGCGTGGGCAGGCTCGACAGCGGACTGAACGCCGCGATGACGAGCTGATACGCCGAGAACGCGAGCGCGACGGCGGCGACGAGCTTTGCCGCCGCGCCGGCGAGTTCGCGCTTGACGCCGGTTTCATCGAACGCGGCCTCGGCCGCCTGCATCGACGCGTGCGGGACTTCCGGCGTCTGGGCCATCGGCGTTCCTTACTCTTTTGGAAGCGGATCGCTCGCTGCGCCCCGGATGACAATCGTCGCAAGAGGCGACGATTGTCACTTCATCATGCCGGTTTCCTTGTAGTACTTCTCGGCGCCCGGATGCAGCGGAACCGGCATGCCTTCGAGCGCCTTCTTGGGGTCGATCGCCTTCGCCGCCGAGTGCGCGGCGACGAGCTGGTCGAGGCCGGTCCACAGCGCCTTCGTCATCGCATACACCGTTTCGTTGCTGACCCCCTCATGCGTGACGAGATAGTTCTGCACGGCGGCCGTCGCAACGTCGGTCGACTGGCCGCGATACGTGTTCGCCGGAATCGTCGCCGAGATGTACGCCGGGATCGCCGACCTTCTTCACGACGTCTGGCGGGAATCGGCACGACGACGACGTCGACCGACGTGGCGAGATCGCGCAGCGCCGAAACGCCGAGCCCGGCCGATTGCAGCGTGATGTCGAGTTGGCGGTTCTTCATCAACTCGACCGACTCGCCGAACGGCAGGTATTCGACCTTCGAGAAATCCTTGTAATCGAGCCCGGCGGCGTGCAGGATCGCGCGCGCGTTCAGCTCGGTGCCCGACTTCGGCGCGCCGACGGAAATCTTCTTTCCCTTCATGTCGGCGATCGTCTTGATGCCGGCATCTGCGCGCGCGACGATCTGGATGTAGTTCGGATAGATCGCGGCGATGCCGCGCAGTTTCTTGAGCGGCGTCTTGAAGCCGGCTTCCTCGTTGCCCTTCCAGGCGTCCGAGAGCGAGTCGCCGAGCGTGAAGGCGATCTCGCCGCGGCCCGCCTGCAGCAGGTTCAGGTTCTCGACCGACGCCTTCGTCGCCTGCACCGACGTCTTCACGTTCGGCAATTGCTTGCCGATGAGGTTCGCGAGCGCGACGCCGAGCGGATAGTAGACGCCGCTGGTTCCGCCGGTCAGCACGTTGACGAAACTCTCGGCCGCAAGCGCGGATGCACTGCCGGCGGCGACGAGCGCCGCAACGGCGGCGATGACGAAACGACGCAATCGATCCATCGTATCCTCCAAAATGACCGCGCGACATGCGCGGTGCGCATGAAACTGCCGACGTCGTCGCGCCGGCTTTTGTCGTGCGATCATTATAGCAACGTGGCAGGCGCGACCCGGAGGCGCCGGCATTCGAAGGAGGCGACGATGACGACGGCAACGGCGCGGCCGGTCGATGCGCTGTTCGAGCGCTACGGCGAGTCGCATCGACATCCGGCGAACAAGGCGATCCACTGGGTGTGCGTTCCGGCGATCACGTGGAGCGTGCTCGGCATGTTCTGGGCGCTGTCGCCGATCGCCGCGTATGCGCTGATCGCGCTCGCGATGGCGTTCTACCTGTGGTTGTCGCGGCCGCTCGCGTTCGGCATGCTCGTCGTCGTCGCCGCGATGCTCTATCCGCTGTCGCGGCTCGGCAGCAGTGTGCTCGCTGTTTCGATCGGCGTGTTCGTCGTTGCGTGGGTCGGACAGTTCATCGGCCACCACATCGAGCGGCGCAGGCCGTCGTTCGTCGACGACGTCAAGTTCCTGCTGGTCGGCCCCGCGTGGCTGCTTGGCTTCGTTTACCGCAGGCTGGGCGTCGCGTACTAGCTCCCGCTCGTCATTGCGAGGAGCGGTAGCGCGGGGGAATCTCCCCCGTCGCGCGACAGAAGGCATCCCTCGCCTGCGCCCGGAATGACGGGCGAGCTCACCCGACGACCGCGATCTTCGCATCGGCGAGCGCGCGATGCAGCGCGCTCACATGGTCGTGCCCGGTCGTTTCGACAACGCAAACGACGCGCACGGCGAAAAGATCGGGGCCGGAGAACGCGCGATCGTGGACGATCTCCTTGATCGATCCGCCGGTCGACGCGATCACTTCGGCGAGCCTTGCGAGGCCGCCGGGGCGATCGACGATCGACACGGTGAAGCGCGTGATCCGGCCGTCGGCGACGAGACCGCTCTCGATCACGCGATCGAGCATCGTCAGGTCGATGTTGCCGCCGGTCAGCACGAGCACGACTTCCTTGCCCTTCAAGTCGAGCTTGCCGGCGAGGAACGCCGCGAGCGGTGCTGCTCCCGCGCCTTCGACGACGCTCTTCTCGAGCTCGATCAGCCGCAGGATGGCGAGCGCGATCGCCGCCTCGTCGACGGTGACGACGCGATCGACGACGTTGCGCGCGATGGCGAACGACTGCGCGCCGATTTGCGGAACCGCGAGGCCGTCGGCGAGCGTGGGCGTCAACGGAACCGGCACCGGCGCTTCGGCGGCGATCGCGGCGGCGAGACAGCGCGCGTTGTCGGGCTCGACGCCGACGATCTCGACCGAGCGCTTCTTCGCGCGCACGACGGTGCCGATGCCCGCGATCAATCCGCCGCCGCCGACCGGTACGACGATCGCCTCGACACCCGGCGTCTGCTCGAGAATCTCGAGCGCGATCGTGCCCTGACCGGCGATGACGTCGAGATTGTCGAACGGATGAACGAACGTGTACGCATGCGCTTCGGCCAGCTCTTCTGCCTTGGCGCGCGCCTCGCCGATGTCCTCGCCGTGCAGCACGACGGTCGCGCCGAGGTTGCGGCAGTTGGTGACCTTGGTGAGCGGCGCGAACTTCGGCATCACCACGGTGACCGGAACGCCGAGCAGCGCGCCGTGATACGCGACGCCCTGCGCATGATTGCCGGCCGACGCCGCGACTACGCCGCGCGAGCGCGCCGACGCCGGCAGCCGCATCAGCGCGTTGCGCGCGCCGCGCTCCTTGAAGCTGCCGGTACGCTGCAGGTAGTCGAGCTTGCAGTAGATGTGCGCGCCGGTCAGCTGCGACAGCGGAATCGACTCGACGCACGGCGAGAGGTAAACGCCGCCTGCGATGCGCTCGCGCGCGGCCTCGACGTCGGCGAGCGTGATCCGGGCGGGCACGCTAGAACGGAAGCTTGGCGTCGGGCTTGACGTTCTTCAGCACGCGGCGAAACTCGCCCTTGATCCGCTCGAGCGCCGCGTCGTTGTCGGCCTCGAAGCGCAGCACGACGACCGGCGTCGTGTTCGACGCCCGTGCGAGGCCGAAGCCGTCCGGATACTCGACGCGCAGCCCGTCGATGCGGATCACGTCCGTCGCGCCCGGAAAGTCGGCCGTCGCGCGGAGCTTCTCCATAAGCTGGTGATGCTCGCCCTCGGCCAGCGGAATGTTGAGCTCGGGTGTGGAAAGCGCGTCGGGGATCGCGTCGAGCACCGCGGATGGATCGTCGTGCTTCGACAGGATCTCGAGCAATCGCGCGCCCGCGTACAGGCCGTCGTCGAAGCCGTACCAGCGCTCGCCGAAGAACGTGTGACCGCTCATCTCGCCGGCGAGCGCCGCGCCCACTTCCTTCATCTTCGACTTGATCAGCGAATGCCCCGTCTTCCACAGCAACGGCTTGCCGCCGTGCTCGCGGATCCACGGAGCGAGATTGCGCGTCGACTTGACGTCGTAGATCACGGTGGCGCCCGGCTGGCGCTCGAGCATGTCGGCGGCGAACAGCATCAACTGACGGTCGGCGAAGATCACGTGGCCTTCGTTGGTGACGACGCCCAGTCGATCGCCGTCACCGTCGAAGGCGAAACCGAGGTCGAGACGATCGCGCTTGACGCGCGCGATCAGGTCGACGAGATTCGCCGGCTGCGACGGATCGGGATGGTGGTTCGGAAACGTGCCGTCGACGTCGCAGTACATCTCGACGACGCGGCAGCCGAGGCGACGATACAGTTCGGGCGCGTAGGCACCCGCGACGCCGTTGCCGCAGTCGACGCCGATCGCGAGCGGCCGCGCGAGCTTCACGTCGCCGCTGATGCGCGCGAGATAGGCGTCGGCAATGTCCGCCGTCGCGTAGCGAGCGCTGCCGCTGCGCACGCGGCCCGCGACCAGACGCTCGCGCAATGCCTGGATCTCGGCACCAGACAGCGTCGTGCCGTCGATCACCATCTTGAGCCCGTTGTAATCGGGCGGGTTATGGCTGCCGGTGACCATCACGCTGCACTGCGTGCCGAGATGCTGCGCGGCGAAGTACGACATCGGGGTGGCCACCATGCCGATGTCGACGACGTTCGCACCGGCCGCGCGGATTCCGTCGGACAGCGCGCGCGCGAGATCGGGACCCGACAGGCGGCCGTCGCGACCGACGACGATCGTGTCGCGGCGCGCTTCGAGCGCGAGCGTGCCGAGCCCCTGGCCGATCGCGCGAACCACGTCCGGTGTGAGCGTGCGGCCGACGACGCCGCGAATGTCGTACGCCTTGAAGATTTCGGGAGGAAGGTTCACGGGCAGCGCTGACGAGCACGGAGGATGCCGCGCTCCAATGATAGACCCGACGCCGCCGCGCATGTTCGCGGCCGGTAAATGTTCAATGAAAGTCGCCGAAAAATTGCAGCAGCCGCTGGGGCAGCCAGTCGATGCGTCCGGGGAACGGGCCGTGGCAAAAACCGACATGGCCGCCGCCGTCGGGCTGTTCGAGATGCACCGATGCGCTGACCGAAGCCGCGTCGGGCAGCGACCAGGCGGGAACGAACGGATCGTTCTTCGCATTCAGCACGAGCGTCGGCACCGTGACCTTCGCGAGCCAGCGTTTCGACGACGCGCGGGTCCAGTAGTCGTCGGCGTCGACGAAGCCGTGCAGCGGCGCGGTGACCGCGGTGTCGAACTCGTGCATCGAGCGCACGGCGCGCACGCGCGCTTCGTCGATCAGGCCCGGGAAGCGGCGCGCCATTGCGAGGCTTTTCGGCTTCAACGTTTGCAGAAAGTGCAAGGTGTAGATGCGGTTCAATCCTTCGCCGATCGAGCGGCCGGCGGCGGCAAGATCGAGCGGCGTCGAAATCGCCGCGGCTGCACGCACCGTCGTCTTCGACGAGTTGCCGGCGCGGCCGAGCCAGTTGACGAGCGCACTGCCGCCGAGCGAGACGCCGACGGCGTAAAGCGGCGCGCCGTCGATCGGCGCTCGCTCGCGCACGGCAGCAAGCATGCCGCCAATCTCTTCGTGATCACCGGAGTGATACGCGCGCGGTCGCAGATTGAGCTCGCCACCGCAGCCGCGGAAATGCGGCACGACACCGCGCCAGCGATGCTCGGCGAGCGCGCGCATCAGCATGCAAGCGTAATGCGAGCGCGACCCGCCCTCCAGACCGTGGAACAGCACGACGAGCGGAGCATGCTCGTCGTCGGCTGCGCCGTCGGCGAGCCAGTCGAAGTCCCAGACGTCGCCGTCGGGGGTCTCGATGCGCTCGCGTCGATAGCGAATCGGCGGCCGCGGAAGAAAATACGGGTAAATCGTCTGCGCGTGCCCGCCGGCGAGCCACGGCGGCGCGCGATACAGACCGACCGTTGCGTCGGGCGGGAATCCGACGTCGACGAGGCGCGAAACGATCACGTTGGCTGCACCGTCACCCTTTCGTCTCCGAATGCTGCGAGACCCTTGCTCGCGGTCGGCGTATTTGCGGGTTTTCAATGCAAGCTTCGTGCCCTGGGTGAGCGCGTCGGCAATCCTTTCAATGACGAGTCATTGCGCGCGATGCTCGCGCGCGAGCGCCGCCCGCCGCTCGTACGCTTCGCGCGCGAGCGCGACGTCGGCGAGGAAATGATCGAGCTCGGATAGGAGCAGCGCCTGCGGCCCGTCGACCAGTGCTTTCGCCGGATCGGGATGGAAGTCGACCAGCACCATGTTGGCGCCCGCGACCACACCCTGCGCGACGCAGTGGAACACATCGAGCAGCCCGTCCGGCGCGACAGCGCGGCTGCCGACCGAATGCGACGGGTCGATGCACACGGGCATCCGCGTGAGCCGCTTCACGACAGGAACGTGCGCGAAGTCAACGAAGTTGCGATGCGGATCGCCCATGTTCGTCTTCATGCCGCGCAGGCAGAAGACGACCTTGCGGTTGCCTTCCGAGGCGAGGTATTCCGCCGCGTTCAGCGACTCGTCGAGCGTGATTCCGAACCCGCGCTTGATCAGCACCGGGAATTCCTGCTGGCGGCCGACGAGCTTCAGCAGCTCGAAGTTCTGCGTGTTGCGCGTGCCGATCTGCAGCATCACGCCGGTCGGCCGTCCGGTCCTTGCGAGCGCATCGCGGATCTCGTCGACGTGCGATTCGTGCGTGATCTCCATCGCGATCACTTTGATGCCGTACTTGCCGGCGAGCTCGAACACGTACGGCAGGCATTTCGCGCCGTAGCCCTGGAACGCATACGGGTTCGTTCGCGGCTTGTACGCGCCCATCCGCGTGCAGATCTGCCCGCGCGCCGCGAGCGATTTCATCATCGCTTCGACCGACTCGGGCGAATCGACGGCGCACAGGCCGGCGAACACATTCAGCGTGTCCTGGCCGAAGCGCACGCCGTTGTACTCGAACGACGCCGGCCGCGTGTCGTTCTGCTTGTGCCGCCCGAGCACGCGGTACGCTTCGGAGACGCGCACGACTTTCTCGACGCAGGGCAGCACCGACATCTGCTCGGTGGTGAACGCGCCGGTGTTGCCGATCAGGTAGACCTCGGTCAGCGTCACTTCCGCGCCCACCTCCCGGTGGACGCGGTAGCGGATCCCGGGCAGCCGGTCGAGCTGGCTGGTGAGCGCCTTGAAGTCGCCATCCTCGGGTGCGGCATTCGGTTCGAGAATCAGGATCATCGAGTTTTATCCATCATTTCAAAGGCTTGCAATAGACACCATAGCCGTTGCAGCGATTGTAGCCCGAACCCGCCGAGCGCTGCCGCGGCGGTTTTCGCAACACTGTCGGTGTTGGCCTCGTGCGGCCGCGTCCCAGCCGTTGCCTCGCGGGTTGACGATGCCTTAGACTCGGTTGCATGTCCCGGCCCGCCAAGCGAGCCGCGAGGCGAAGGCCCCGGCAAACCGGTTGCAGCTTCCTAGGAGATCCGAATGACCAAGTGGCTCGCTCTCGCGCTCGCAGGCGCGATCGCCATGGCCGCCACCCCCGCGTTCGCCGCCGAGAACGCGCAGCAGGAGCGCATGAAGACGTGCAATGCGCAGGCCGGCGACAAGAAGGGCGACGAGCGCAAGAAGTTCATGAGCGACTGCCTGAAGAAGGAAAAGATGTCGCAGCAGGACAAGATGAAGATGTGCAACACGAAGGCGGGCGAAATGAAAGGCGACGAGCGCAAGAAGTTCATGAGCGGTTGCCTGAAGGGTTGATGTAGCGCCGACGATCAGAACACGGCCGGGTGACCTCCTGTCCACCCGGTCGTTACTGACAGGGCCGCAACGGGCAACCGTTGCGGCCTTGTTTTATGCGGCGCGCCCCGGCGAGCGGGCGAGCAGGATGCGAACACCTCATCCGTCCGTCTGACGCCGGGTTCGTCGTCTTCGGGCGTTTTGGATCGCGTGGCACGAACGCCACAAATCCAAACGCCAAGGAGACAGCCATGTTGAAGACACTTACGATCGTCTGGCTCGCGACGCTTTTCGCCGCAACCGCCGTTCACGCTGCCGAGCCGGCGCACGGCCCGATCAAGCCCGCAGCGACGGCGACCGACGCAGGCGGCAAGAGCGGCGCGGTCAGCCAGCAGGACAAGATGCGACTTTGCGCGAAGCAGGCGACCGGCAAGAAGGGCCCGGAGCGCAAGTCGTTCATGAAGACGTGCCTGTCGAAGAAGGCCGGCGCCTGACATCGACGACGCGCGGCATGCGCCGCCGGCACGGCCGGCGGCGTCACCGCTTGCGCAGCAGCAGCCCCTTCAGGTAGTCGCCTTCGGGAAAGCCCAGCGTGGCCGGATGGTCGGATGCTGCGCCGAGGCGCGCGATGATCGTCGCGTCGACGCGCGCATCCGCCGCGGCACCCGCGACGATCTTGCGAAACAGCGTCGCATCGACGCCGCCGGAGCACGAGAACGTCGCGAGCTCGCCGCCGGGGCGCAGCAGCTTCAGCGCCCACAGGTTCACGTCCTTGTATGCGCGCGACGCGCGCTCGGCGTGCGCCGCCGTCGGCGCGAATTTGGGCGGGTCGAGCACGATCAGGTCGAACGCAGCGGCCTGGTCGCGCAGCTTGCGCAGCTCGGCGAACGCGTCGGCGCAGCGCCATTCGGCGCACGCGGCAGCGAGTGCGGGGTTGCGCGCGACGTTCCCCCGCGCAGCGGCGATCGCGTCGCCCGAGCTGTCGATAGACACGACGCGCGAAGCACCGCCGGCGAGTGCCGACAGCGTGAAGCCGCCGGTGTAGCAGAACACGTTCAGGACGTCGCGTCCGGCGGCGATGCCGCGCACGCACGCGCGATTATCGCGCTGGTCCAAGTAGAAGCCCGTCTTCTGCCCGGCGACGATGTCGACGCGGTAAGACAGGCCGTCCTCGACCAGCACGACGTCGCCGGGTAGCGTTCCGTACTCGACGCCGACGCGCGCGGGCAGGCCTTCGAGTGCGCGAACTTCCGCGTCAGAGCGCTCGTACACGCATCGGATGCCTGGCAGCGACGCGAGCGCCGCGACGATCGTCCGACGCCAGCGCTCGGCACCGGCCGACGAGAGCTGCACGACGACGACGTCGCCATAGCGGTCGGCGACGACGCCGGGCAGCCCGTCGGCCTCGGCGTGCACGAGGCGGCAGCCGGTATGCCGTGCGTCGAGCATCGGCCCGCGCGCCGCCGCAGCGCGCAGGATGCGCACGGCGATGAAGGCGTCGTCGACGGGCGTGGCCGGATCGAAGGTCCAGACGCGGGCGCAGATCTGCGAGACCGGCGAAAACGCCGCGCTGGCGAGGCGCTGCCCGTCCGCGTCGACGACGTGCACGGTGTCGCCACTCGCGGGTTCACCGTCGACGCGTGCGACCGCGCCTGAAAAGATCCACGGATGGCGCTGGCGCAGCGACTTGTCGCGGCCGCGCGCGAGATGCAGCGTCGGCGCCGCGCCCGGCAGCGCAGCGAAGGCGCTCGTCGCATCGGGCGTCGATGCGACGTGCTTCGTGCGATGTGGCGGCGCGCGCCGCAAAGCGCGCTAGCCGAGCGAAATGCCGGCGAGCTTGCCGATGCCGAACGTCACGCTGCCGGCGAGCGCGCCGAGCATCAGCATTCGCGCACCGGAGTAGAGCGCGTTGCGCCCCGTGTACAGCGATAGCACCGCGCCGACGCCGAACAGCGAGACCGCGGTGATCGCGATCGAGATCGCGAGCGCGCCCCCTCCGGTGGCGAGCATGAACGGGAGCACCGGCAGCAGCGCACCGGCGGCGAACGACAGGAACGACGAGATCGCGGCGCCCCATGGCGAGCCGAGCGCGTCCGGATTCAAGCCGAGCTCCTCGCGCGCGAGCGTGTCGAGCGCATGCTCGGGATCGGAGACGAGCTTTTTCGCGACGCGGTCGGCTTCGCGCTTCGGCAGTCCCTTCGCCGCGTAGATCAGCGCGAGCTCCTGCGCCTCGGCCTCCGGATATTGCGCGAGCTCCTCGCGCTCGAGCCGGATCTGATGCTCGAACAGCTCGCGTTGCGAGCGCACCGACACGTATTCGCCCGCGGCCATCGCAAACGCGCCGGCGCACAAGCCGGCCACCCCGGACAGCAGCACGACGTGCGGGTCGGCCGATGCGCCGGCAACGCCGAGGATCAGGCTCGCGTTCGAGACGAGACCGTCGTTCATCCCGAACACGGCAGCGCGCATGTTGCCGCCGCCGGCGAGCTGTCGATGGCGACCCTCGGCACCCGTGCCGGCCGCGACCGGCGCGTGCCCGCGCTCGGCGATCGGCGCGATGCCGTAGATCGCCATGCCACGTACCTTCATCGCGGCGAGCACGCTCTTCATCCGCTTCGGCCCGAACCGGCGCACGAGCGCGGCGACCAGCCGCGTGCGCGCATCCGGCGCGAACGGGCGCGGCGCCGCGAGCCCGCGCGCCGTCATCTGCGCGCGCCAGATTGCCGCCTGCGCCTCGGCCTCGCCGGCGAGGCGTTGGAACAACTCCGCGCGCGGCGTTCCGGCCTCGGCGTCGGCGCACGCGCGGTACAGAAAGGCGGAGCGCTGTTCCTCCTGCCAGCTTTCGAGCGGATTCATCGGCGTCGTTGCGCGGTCAGTCGGCGGTGGCTTCGTCGATGCGTGCCATGATGTCCGGCGTGAGCCTGTCGACGAAAACGAGTGCCTGCATGTTCTCGTTGACCTGTGCGGGCCGACTCGCGCCGGTGATCACGCTCGAAACATGCGGATTCTTCAGGCACCACGCGAGCGCGAGCTGCGCAAGCGTGCAACCGACGTCCGATGCGATCGGCACGAGCTTGCGGACCTTCGCGATCTTCGCCGGATCGGTCAGCCGATCGACCAGCCATTCGTAGCCTTTGACGGTGCCGCGCGAGCCCGGCGGAATGCCGTCGTTGTACTTGCCGCTCAGCACGCCGGACGCGAGCGGGCTCCACGTCGTCGTGCCGAGGCCGATGTCGCGGTAGAGCGGCTCGTACTCCTTCTCGACGCGCTCGCGCGCGAGCAGGTTGTACTGCGGCTGCTCGACGACCGGCTTGTGCAGGTGATGGCGCTCGGCGATCTGCCACGCGGCCATGATGTCGGCGGCGCTCCATTCGGACGTGCCCCAGTACAGTGCCTTGCCGGCGGCGATCATTTCGCTCATTGCGCCGACCGTTTCCTCGATCGGCGTTTCGGGATCGGGGCGGTGGCAGTAGACGAGGTCCACGTAATCGAGGCCGAAGCGCTGCAGCGACCCGTCGATCGCCTGGCGCAGGTACTTGCGGCTCAGCGTATTGCGCTCGTTCGCGCTGTCGTGCAGCCCCCAGTAGAACTTCGTCGAGACGATGTACGACGATCGACGCCAGCCGAGCTTCGCGAGCACCGCACCCATGATGCGTTCCGACTCGCCCTTCGCATAGACTTCGGCGTTGTCGAAAAAGTTGACGCCGGCATCGTATGCGGCGGCCATGCATTCGCGCGCGAGCGTGTCGCCCAGCTGGTTGCCGTAGGTGACCCAGGAGCCGAACGACAGCTCGCTGACCTTGAGCCCGGAGCGGCCGAGGCGACGGTAATTCATGCAGGTCGTTTCGCGGGGGAGGCGACGCGCGCGGCGCGGGCATCGCTTCGCGCAGGTAGAATCGCCACCGCCATTGTAACCAAATAAGGACGACACGATGCCCGCCTCGCGTCGCAATCGCGGTGTCGCCGCAGCCCGACGAACACGCAATCCGCCGTTCGGCGTCGACGCGCTGTGGGCGATCAGGCGGATCGCGACGCCGGCGCTCGCGCCGGACGGTGCGCTCGCGTGTGCGGCCGTGACGTCGTACGCGATGGACAAGAACGACGGAGCCACGTCGTTGTGGATGTTTCCCACAGGCTTCGGCACCACCGCGTCGGCCCGCGCGCGCCGGCTCACGTCCGGCGACAAGGACGCCGATCCGAGATGGTCGCCGGACGGCACGTCGATCGCGTTCACGTCGAAGCGCAAGGACGACGACGAACCGCAGCTCTACGTGATTGCCGCCGACGGCGGCGAGGCGTGTCGCGTGACGAGCCTTTCCACCGGCGTCAGCGGAATCAAATGGTTCCGCGACAGCCGGCGCGTCGCGTTCGTTTCGTGGGTCTGGCCGGATCTCGCGAGCGACGCGCGTCAGGGCAAGCGCAGGAAGGAGCGCAAGGACGCGAAGGTCAGGGCACATGTCACCGAGCGCTCGGAGTTCCGCTTCTGGGATCACTGGCTCACCGATGGCCGCGAGCCGCACGTATTCGTGTGCGACGTCGCATCCGGCCGCGTTCGCGATGCGCTCGCCGGCACGCGGCTCGCGTTGCCGCCGTGGGAGCCGTCGGCCGAGGACTTCGACATATCTCCCGACGGGCGTGAGATCGCGCTTACCGTCGATCTCCACGACGAGCCCGGCATGATGAACCAGACCGACATCGTGACCGTCGATGTCGCGAGCCGGCGCAAGCGCGTGCTGACCGAGCGCACGAATACCTCGGACGCGCATCCGCGCTATTCGCCCGACGGCCGCTTCATCGCATTCCACAGCTTCGACACGAACCGCGCGTTCAACGACCAGGGGCGGTTGATGCTCGCCGAGCGGCTGAGCGGGGCGGTGCGCCGACTCGCACCGCGGTTCGACCGCGCGACGACGCACGTCGCATGGACGCCGGACTCGCAGTGGCTGCTCGCGACGGTCGAGGACCGCGGGCGGCAGGGCGTGTGGCGCGTCGGCATCGATGCGCGCGCCGCCGACCCGGCGCTCGTCGTCGCCGGCGGCATGGTCGGCGGCTTCGCGCAGTCGCGCGACGGCGGCGTGCTCGCGTTCGATCGCTCGAGCGCGCTGCACCCGCCGGCGCTGTTCGCTTGCCGCGCCGACGGCAGCGGCGAGCGGCCGATCGAGCGCCTCAATCGTCCGCTGCTCGCGCGCCACGCGCTCGGCGACGTGCGCGAGATCACGGTGCGCGGCGCCGACGGCGATCCCGTGCAGGTGTTCGTCACCTATCCGCCGCGCTTCGATCCGTCGCGCAAGTGGCCGCTGCTGCATTCGATCCATGGCGGGCCGCACGCCGCCCATCTCGACATGTGGCACTTCCGATGGAACACGCAGGTGTTCGCCGGTCGCGGCTACGTGGTCGCGGCGGTGAACTACCACGGCTCATCCGGCTTCGGCCAGAAATGGCTGGAGACGATCATCGGCCAGTACGGCGCGAAGGAGCTCGCCGACACCGAGGCGGCGACCGATTTCCTGCTGCGCGAGCGCTGCATCGATCGCGAGCGGCTGGTGGCGAGCGGCGGCAGCTACGGCGGCTACATGGTCGCGTACATGAACGGTCGCGTGCGCCGCTACCGCGCGTACGTCTGCCACGCCGGCTGCTACGACTGGGTCAGCATGATGGCGACCGACGGCTACCGCTTCTTCGCCGACGAGCTGGGCGCGTTCCACTGGGACAATCCGGCGCGCGTCGCGCGCCAGTCGCCGCATCATTACGTCAAGGACGCGCGCACGCCGACGCTCGTCATCCACGGCGAGCTCGACTATCGCGTTCCGGCGACGCAGGCACTGCAGTACTACGACACGCTGAAGGCGAAGGGCGTCGCGGCGCGGCTCGTATACTTTCCCGACGAGAATCACTGGATCCTGAAGCCGCAGAATTCCCGTCTTTGGTACGGCGAGTTCTTCGACTGGCTCGCGCGCTACGCGCCGGGCGGCGGCGAGCGCCGGTCGCCCACGGCTCGACGCGTCAAACCGCGGTGAGCGGCGGACCGGCAGCCTTTCTTTCCCACGCCTGCTGGCACGTGATGCATCGCCGGGCGGCCGGATAGGCGAACAGCCGCGCGGGCGCGATCGTCTCGCCGCAGTCGAGGCATTCGCCGTAGCTGCCGTCGCGGATACGCGCAAGCGCCGCATCGACGTCGGCCAGCTCGCCCAGCGTGTGGCGCACCTGCCCGATGTCGAGCTCGGCGAGCGCGTCGGCCACCGCCCAGTCGTCGGTTTCGCCGATGCGGTTCGCGAGCCCGACGACGCGGTCGTCGCCGCTGCCCTGCATCTGCGCCTTCGCCTCCTCGCGTAGCGCGTCGCGTCGCGCATCGAGCGCCGTCTTGAGGCGGGCTAGATCGGCAGAGGACAACTGGGGCTTCGGCATGTGCGATACCTCATCGTTGCGGGCGGGCAGATGAAAGCTCGGACGACACCGGACACTGCGCGGCACGCGGTGCTCCGAGCGCGCCGGTTCGGGTGCTCGTCCCCGCATTATCGCGGCAAACGCCGGCGGCGCGCGCGCCAGCGGGCCGGCCGGCGTCGCGCCGGGGCTTGAAACGCGCTTCGGCGGCCAGCAAATTAGCCTTGCATCGGTTCCCGCGTCCGTGTTCGGAAGCGGGTCCGAACCTGACCTCGATAACTGAAACTCAGGAGAGAGCCATGGCCAACCTCACTTCGTATGACCCGTTCGCGGACGCCGGCTTCGACGACCTGTTCCGCGGTTTTTTCCGTCCGGTCCGCGTGAGCGCGCAGCAACCGGGACAGGTGACGATCCGGATGGACGTCGCCGAGAACGACGGGGGATATGTCGTCCACGCCGAGATCCCGGGCGTGCGCAAGGAAGACATCCACGTCGCGATCGAAGGCAACCAGGTGACGCTCGGTGCCGAGATCAAGCGCGAGAGCGAGGCGAAGGAGGGCGAGCGGGTGCTGCGCACCGAGCGCTCGTACGGCACCGCATTCCGCTCGTTCACGCTGCCCGTCGACCTCGACGAAGAGCGCAGCAGCGCGCGCTATGAGAACGGCATTCTCGAGCTGACGCTCGCGAAGAAGCCTGCCGTCGCCGGGCGAAAGCTCGCGATACAGTAGCCGCGGACGGCGAAAGCGCGAGCCCTCGCGAAGTCGCCGTTGCGACCTCGCGCCGATTGCTATCGAACGCGCTTCACCGTGTACTCTTCCTCGATGTTGTCGCGGAAGAAGCTCCACGGCGAGGACGCTGCGAGCAACCGGTGATAGGTGTCGGTCGACACGCCGACGTACTCGAACGTGCCCGACGTGAGCTCGACGACGAGCGAACGCCGCCGGTCGTCGTAGCCGACGGCGCGCAGATTGCCGCCCGACACCCGTTTCATCTCCATGGCGACCCTCCGCGGCTAGCCGGCGAGGAACGCGCGCACGCGCGCCGGCACCAGCCGATCGGCTTCGTGGAACTGCGTCGAAGGCACCACGCGGCGCGCGCGGCCGCTCGCGTCGAGCTCGATCAGCGTCGGTACCCACGACAGCTTCGGGTAGCGTGACAGCACGCGCTCGTTGCGGTTCTCCGTTCCGACGAACACCTTCACCGTGACGTAGTGGCGGTCGCGCAGCGCGGCGAGCTTCGGGTCGGCGCCGAACATCGCGTCGAGCTCGCGACAGTCGCTGCACCAGTCGCCGCCGACGATCAGCAGCACGCGACGGCCGGTCTGCGCGGCGGCGACGCGCGCGCGTTCGATATCGGCAGCCGCGTCGCGCGTCGCGTCGTAACCGTGAGGCAACGTGCCAGCCGCTGGAGGCGCCGCGGCGGCAAGAGGCGCGAACACGCTTGCGGCCGCAAGCGCGAGCGCAACGAGCGGGGCGAGCAGTGAACCGGCATTCGATCTCGACGACATCCGCGGGTGCAGGGCTCGTGCGATGGGAGCCGGACATATTGCGCTGCGGCCGACTGCGAGGTCAACGCAACCCGGTCAAACTTCGCGCGAGCAGGGCCGCCGCGCGGGAAATCGCCGAGGCTTCGCCGGTCTATACTGGCGGGCGTCCCGCGCCATGGAAACGCTGCGCCGCATCGTGTATCTGATCTTCCGGCCGTCCGCCGAATGGGACGCGATCGCGTCCGAGCAGACGAGTATCGACACGCTGCTTCGCCGCTACATCCTGCCGCTGTCGCTGCTCGCACCTGCCGCGACCGTCATCGGCATGATGGTCTTCGACGCGGACTGGGACCCTCAGCATGGCTATCTGGTACCGCACGATCAGATCTTCGCGGCCGGCGCCACCACGTTCTTCACCTCGGTCGCTACCGTGTTCGTGCTCGCGGCGATCTTTGTCGCCATTGCGCCGATGTACGGCTCGTCGCGCAACTACCTCTCGGCGCTCAAGGTCAGCGTCTACGGCGCGATCCCCGTGATGGTCGCCGGCGCGACGCTGCTGTTGCCGGCGATGATCGTCGTCGCGCTCGCCGGCGTCTGCCACACGATGTTTCTCTACTGGGTAGGCGCGAAGCGCGTGCTCGCGGTGAGCGCCGAGCATCAGACGGAATTCGTCGGCATCTCGATGGTGCTGCTCGCGCTCGTTTCGGTGCTGACCGGCGCGGCGGCGAGCAGCATCGGACTCATCTAGTGTCGGGCCTTGGCGTACTGATCGTCGCGGCCGCGCTGGTCGCGCTCACGGGCACAACCGCCGTAGCGCCGCCGAAGACCGTCCGCGTGGCGATGACGATCGCCGAGACGAGCTTCGACCCGGCCTTCGCTTCCGATGCAGCGTCGGACGGCATCATCGAGAACGTCTTCGACTCGATGCTCGACTACGATCTGCTCGCGCGGCCGGTGAAGCTCGTCCCGCGCGCGCTCGTGGCGATGCCGACCGTCGAGGACGGCGGCCGCACGTACGTCTGCCACGTGCGCAAGGGCGTCTTCTTCACGCCGGATCCCGCGTTCAAGGGACGCAGGCGCGAGCTGACGGCGGCGGATTTCGCGTACGGGTTCAAGCGCGTGCTCGACCCGGCCGTCAAGTCGCCGTGGCTGTGGCTGCTCGACGGCAAGCTCGACGGCGCGGAAGAGATTCGCGCCGCCGCGCAGAAGAGCGGCCGCTTCGACTACGACGCGCCGATACGCGGGCTCGAGGTCGTCGACCGCTACACGCTTCGCATCCGACTCAAGGCGCCGGACCTGCGCTTTGCGTACGTGCTCGCCGTGCCGAACCTGGCGGCGCAGGCACGCGAGGTCGTCGAAGCGTACGGGCTCGACATCGGCGCGCACCCGGTCGGCACAGGACCGTTCGTGCTCGGCGAATACAAGCGCAGCACGCGCATCGTGCTCGTCGCGAATCCCGATTTTCGTCCGACCACGTACGTGCCTGCCGGTACGGTGCCGCCCGAATACCAGCCGATCGCCAAAGCACTCGCGGGCCGCAGGATTCCGCTCGCCGACCGCGTGGAGATCAGCGTGATCGAGGAGGGTCAGGCGCGCTGGCTCGCGTTCCTGAACGGCGAACAGGACGTGATGGACGCTCCCGGCATTCCGAGCGAATTCGTCGAGCAGGCGCTCGATGCAAAAGGCAACCTGCGACCCGAGATCGCTGCGCGCGGAATCCGGCGCGAGGTGCTGCTGCGTCCGAACACGTGGTGGACGTACTTCAACATGGAAGACCCGGTTGTCGGCGGCTACACGCCGGAGAAGATCGCGTTGCGCCGCGCTATCGCGATGAGCTACGACGTGGGCGAGGCGATTCGCGTGCTGCTCAAGGGCCGCGCGATTCCCGCGGTAAGTCCGATACCGCCCGGCGTCGTCGGCTACGATCCGAAGCTCGTGACTCAGGCGCAGCTCTACGATCCCGCGGCGGCGCGCGCGCTGCTCGACCGCTTCGGCTACAAGGATCGCGACAGCGACGGGTTCCGCGAAAAACCCGACGGCACGCCCCTCACGATCGAGCGATGGTCGACGCCCAACTCGGCGCAGCGGCAGGCCGACGAGCTGTGGAAGAAGAGCCTCGACGCGATCGGCATCCGCATCGTGTTCAGGAAGGACCGGCTCCCCGAGCTTCGCAAGATGGCACGGCTCGGCAAGATCCCGATGCGCAGCGACGGCTGGAACGCCGACTATCCGGACGCCGAGAACTTCATGCAGCTTCTCTATGGCGCGAACGCCGGGCAGGAGAACCAGGCGCAGTTCAAGCTGCTCGAGTACGATCGGCTCTACGACAAGGCGCGCGCGCTGCCCGACTCGCCGGAGCGCACGAAGCTCTTCGATCGCATGACCGAGATCATGATCGCCTACGCGCCGTGGCGCCTCACGTACCACGCGCTCGAGGATCACCTCGTGCATTCATGGGTGCGCGTCTACGTGCCGCACCCGATCCGCTCGCAGACCTACGCGTTCATCGACGTCGATCCGGCGGCGCAGCAGAAGTAGCGCGACCGTCGGCGTCGTTCGCGTCGTCGGACAGCACGAGCGCGGCGCGCTGCACGGCGTGCCGGATCAGCACGGCGTCGTCGTCGTCGCCGAGGCCGGCGGCGATCGCCTCGGCGTATGCGGCGAGCGCTGCGCGCGCGATCGGCGCGTCGACGCCGACGCGTTCGGCGACGTCGATCGCGATGCCGACGTCCTTCGCGAGGATCCTCGCCGCGGCACGCGGAGGCTTCAGGTCGCCCGCAAGCGCGCGCGGCATCCGGTCGGCGAGCATCCAGCTCGCGCCGGAGCTCGCGGTTACGACGTCGGCCAGCATGCGCGCATCGAGGCCGGCCGCGCGCGCGAGCGCGACCGCTTCCGCCGCGGCGGCGAGGTGCGCGCCGGCGAGCAGGTTGTTGACGATCTTGAACGTCGATGCGTCACCGGCGTGCGGGCCGAGCGCGAACAGTCGTGCGCTGATGCGCGCGAGCATCGGCTGCGCGCGCGCAAACGCGGCGGCATCGCCGGACACCATCATCGTCATCGTGCCGGCGGCTGCCTTGGCCGGTCCGCCGGACACCGGCGCGTCGAGCAGCGCGAGGTCGCGCGACGCGAGCCGCGGCGCGATCGAGCGCGGATAGGCGGGGTCGACGGTCGACGACACGCAGACGATCGTGCCGGCGGCGGCACGGCTCGCGACGCCGTCGGCATCGAACAGCACGGCCTCGACCTGCGCGGCGTCGACGACGAGCACGATCACGGCTTCACAGTGCGCCGCGAGCTCCGCGGCACTCGCGCAGCCGTGGGCGCCGTGCGCGATCGCGGCCGCCTGCGCCGAGGGATCGATGTCGCGCGCGAACGTCGCGAAGCCGGCGCGGACGAGCGAGCGGACGACGCCGCCGCCCATTGCGCCGGTGCCGACGACGCCGACGCGGCGGACGGGAATCACGGAGCGCGGGCTACGACTTGACCGGCAGCGGCACGTTCGCGCAGCCGGCGAGATCGCTCGCGACGCCGTCGCGCGAGAGCTTCAACTCGGTGCCCTTGCCGGTCAGCTCGTACGTGCCGTTGGAGAAGCGCACGCCGCTCGCCGATGGGATCTGGTGCAGCGCCATCGAGTTGCCGTCAGGCATCAGCACGCGCGCCTCGTGCAGCGTCGAATCGAAGCGGATGACGATCTTCTCGCCGGCGAGCTTGCATTCGAACGTGTTCTTCGCCGCTTCGATCTCCTCTTTCGTCGGCCCCTGCTGGCAGGCGGCGAGCGCCGCGAGCAGCGATGCCGCAAGCAGGCGTGTCAACACGATGCGGATCATGGCGGTGGCGATCGAAAAGCGTGCCGCAGCATAGCACCAATGGCACGCCGCGCCGTCGACGCGTCAGCAGTCGGCGACGTTGAGCGCGATGCCGCCGAGCGAGGAGCCCTTGTAGCGGCCTGCCATCACGCGCGCGGACTCGCCGATCGAGCGCAGCAGCGGGTCGAGCGAATGCTTCGGATTCGGCTCGCGCAGCGCCATGCGCGCGGCGTGCGCAGCGATCTGCGCGCCGCGCGCGTTGCGCTCGATGCACGGCTGCTGCACGAGGCCGCCATCGGGATCGCAGGGCAGGTTGAGATGCGGCTCGAGCGCGAGCTCGGCGGCGAGCAGCACCTGCGCGTTGCTCGCGCCAAGCACGGTGGCGAGCCCCGCTGCCGCCATTGCGGAGGCGACGCCGACCTGGCCCTGGCAGCCGGCGTGGCGCACGCCGCCGTCGCGCAGCACGTCGCAAATCGCGGCAGCCGCGAGCAGGAAGCTCACCGAGCCGTTCTCGTCGTCGAGCGGTCGCGATGCGCGCCACTGCGCAAGCAGCGCGGCGACCGGTCCGGCAGCGCCGCTCGACGGCGCGGCGACGACGCGTCCGCCGGCCGCGTTCTCTTCGGCGACGGCCGTCGCGAACAGCGCCGACCAGCCGGGCGAACCGGCGTCGGTGCCCGCGAGCGATTGCGCCTGCGCTGCCGCGCGACGCGGCAGATGCGGGTTGCCGGGCAGGGTTCCGCCCGCGGCGAGGCCGCGCTCGACCGATCCGTGCATCGCCGCGGCGACACGGACGAGGCCCGCGTGCACTTCGCCGGGGCTGCGCAGCGCGATCTCGTTCGCCCGCATGACATCGGCAATCTTCTTGCCGTGCTGATGGGCGACGTCGAGCAACTCGGCAGCGGTCGTGAACGGATAGGGAACGCGCACCGCGCTGCGCTCGCCGGCGGCCTCGCCATCGGCGACGATGTTGCCGTCGCCGGTCGAGAAATAGAGCTTCGCGGCAAGCGCTTCGCCGGAACGGCTGCGCGCTGTGAAGCGCATCGCGTTGCTGTGGAACGCGATCGCCTTGTCGACATGGAACACGACGTCGCTGCCGGCGTCGAACGCTATGCGCGAACGACGGCCGAGCGGCAGCGCGCCGTCGGCGCGAATGCGCTCGGCGAGCGCGTCGAGCGACGCAGCGTCGACGCTCTCCGGCGCGTCGCCACACAGGCCCGCGAGGATCGCGCGGTCGCTGCGCTGCTCGCGCCCCGTGCACGCGATCGCGCCATACAGGTCGACGCGCACGCGGGCCGTCTGCAGGAACAGGCCGTCGGCTTCGAGCGCATGCACGAATCGGCGCGCTGCAAGCATCGGTGCGATCGTGTGCGCCGATGACGGGCCCGGTCCGATCCGATAGACGTCGAACGCGCTCGTGAACATGCAGGCCCCCGAAGCGTCGCGTCGCCGCGACCGCCGCTATTGTTTTGTACCGCGGCGACGAGTATCCGCTCGCGCCGCGGGTGCGGGGAGCGCGGCCGGCAATCGGCCACGGATGGCCGCCGAACGGAGCCGTCGTGACCGCAGTGTCGGCTACAGCGAGCGCGCCGGGTACGCGCTGCGAAAGCGAACGGCGTCCGGGTACGACAACACTTCGGCAAGCTTGCCGGCGCGGATGTTCTCCTGCACCGCCTGCCACCAGTCGGGCGACAGGAGATCGGCGTGGTGACGCATGAAGCATTCGCGCGTTCGCGCATCGGTCAGCAGGAACGTCGCGAACTCCTCCGGAAACATGTCGCGCGGGCCGACCGGGTACCAGACCTCGTCGGAGAGCTCGTCGTAGTCGGCCGGGCGCGGCGGGATGCGGCGAAAGCGGCAGTCCGTGAGGTATTCGATCTCGTCGTAGTCGTAGAAGACGATGCGTCCGAAGCGGGTGACGCCGAAGTTCTTGAACAGCAGGTCGCCGGCGAAGATGTTCACTCGCGCGAGGTCCTTGATCGCGTCGCCGTATTCGCGCATCGCATGCATTCGTTGCGCGTCGTCGGCGCTCTCGAGGTAGAGGTTGAGCGGAACGACGCGCCGCTCGATGTACAGGTGATGCACGATCGCATGATCGCCCTCGATCTCGAGCACCGACGGCGCGAGGGCGGTCAGCTCGTCGATGAGCTCCGCCGAGAATCGGTCGAGCGGAAAGGCGACATCCGAGTATTCGAGCGTATCCGTCATACGGCCGACGCGGTCGTGGTGCTTGACCAGCGTGTATTTCTGCTTGACCTTCTGCCGATCGGTGTCCTTCGACGTCGCGATCACGTCCTTGATCACCTTGAACACGTAAGGGAACGAAGGCAGCGTGAACACGCTCATCACCAGTCCCTTGATGCCCGGGGCGACGACGAACCTGTCGCGCGAGTGCTTCAGGTGATGCAGGAAGTCCCGGTAGAAGAGGTTCTTGCCGCCCTTCTGCAGGCCGACCATCGTGTAGAGCTCGGCGCGCGTCTTGTCCGGCACGATCTGCTGAAGGAACTCGACGTACGCGGACGGCACTTCCATGTCGACGAGAAAGTATTCGCGGTTCGCCGAGAACAGCAGCGCGAGATCGAGGTCGTCCATCAGCAGCGCGTCGAGTGCGAGCCGTCCGTCCTCGTCGTGCTTGACCGGCACGACGAACGGATACGTGTGGCTGCCGTTGACCACCCGGCCGACGATGTACGCGGTCTGGTTGCGGAAGAACGGACTCGACAGGACCTGCAGCTGGTGATTCGCCTCGAGCTTGAGCCGTCGCGGACAGCGCCGGCGGAACGCTGCCAGCACGCAGCGCAGGTCGCGCCGGAAATCGGCGAACGGCCGCTCGAAACCCATGTCGAGGACGACGTCGATCAGCGCGTCGCGCAGTCCCTGCTGCAGCGGGTAGTAGCTGCGATACGACGGCGGATCGGCATCGATGTGCTCGGTCGAGATCGCCGGGCGCACGAAGATGAAGCGGTTGTGAAAGTACACGCGGTGCAGGATCTTCACCGACACCGAGTTGAAGAACGTCTCGGCGCACTCCGGCTGTCTGTGATCGATCAGCAGCCCGATGAAGTGCAGCTTCACTTGCTCCCACAGCGTGTCGAGCGCGCTTGCGTCGACGCCGGCGCTTGCGAGCGCCTGCTCGATGCGCTCCGCGGTCTCGTGCACGCGGCGGTCGTAGAAGTCGATGCGGTCGCGCGCGACGTGGCCGATCGCGCGCCAGTTCGCGGCCTCGTAGTGGCGCCGTGCGGCGCGGGCGCACTCGCGGAACAGCGCATAGTGCTTGTCGAAGCCTTCGAGCAGCGCCTGTGCGAGCGCGCGTGCCTCGGCGACCGGGGGCTCGCCGCGGGCGGCGAGCGCAGCGGCGACGACGGGCGCTTGCGCGGCGGTCGGCGACATCGATCTGACGGGCGACGACGGCATTGGACGGAGCGCAGCCGACAGGCGCGCGCTGGAGCGTGATCGAACGATGATAACCTAAGCATCGGCGCGATCCCGGCATCGCGCGACGGCAGAAGGCGGCAGGGAGCATTGAGCATGCGGGCGGCGCTTCGTACCTTTGCACGACCGATCGCGCTCGCGACGATCGGCGCCGCCCTCGCGTCGCCGGCGCTCGCGCAGGTGTACAAATGCGTCGACGCATCGGGCGGCACGACGTACCAGCAGACGCCGTGCCCGACGAGCGCCAAGGGGCAGCGACTCGAGCTTTCGATCGACAACGGCGGCACGCGCGACACGCCGGAGGCCGAGGCGGGATGGGAGGCAGCCGCGCAGCAGAGGAGCGTTTCGGCCGGCATGCCGCGCCGCTACGTGCGGCTCGCCCTCGGTGCGCCGCGCGACGTGCGGCCGGGCCGCGCGAGCGAGAACGCGTCGGAGGTCTGGTCGTATGCGCACGCCGACGGTTCGATGCAGCGCATCGGATTTCGCAACGGCGCGGTGGCGTGGATGCGCGACGATGTTGCCGCGGCCGACGGCGGGCCCGCGCCCGACGACGAGATGACGCAGCGGATGCTGCGCCGGCGCAACGTCGTCGAGGGCCAGGACTGCGCGGCCGTGTCCGCGTCGCTCGGCCCCCCCGATTCGAGCGATGCCGGCGGCGGGATGACGGCGCCGGGCCGGCCGGTCGATCCGGCAGCCATCGTCCGCTACACGTGGGAGCCCGGACCCGGCGATCCCAACACGCGAACGACGATCACCTGCGCCGGCGGTCGCGTGCAGATGATCGAGCGCGCCGGCGTGCGCTAGCGTCGTTCGCTATTGCTGCGCGGCCTTCTGCGCGGCATCCTGGAATTCCTTCACCGCGGTGTTGTACTCGTCGACGGTCGCGTTCGCCGACTTGATGTAATCCTGCGCGAGCTGCTGCTGGTCGTTCGCGAACTTCTTCAGGCAATCGAGATACGTCGTCGCGTCGCGCTGCCACGCGCGCTTCATGTTGTCCGACGCGAGTCTGCCCGGGTGCTCGGGCTTCGCTCCGCACGATGGCTTCATCGTCGCCGCGGCGCTCGCCGCAGGAGCGGCAGCCGAGGGCGCGGCAGTCGACGGCGCTGCGGCGGGCGCCGGCGTTTGCGCGAGTGCTGGGAGCGCGGCGACGGCGAGCGTCGCGGCGAGGGCGTGCAGTCGGGCCATGGCGATCCTTCGGTTGCAGACAAAGGCCGCATTCTACGATGGCCGCGCGGTGGTTCGCCCTTGGCCGTGCGCCGCTTCAGCGATCGAGCAATCCGACGATCGCGTCGACGCCGGCGCCGACGAGGTCGAAAACGGCCCCGGTAGACGGCGGCTGGCGCTCGTACGTGCGCTGGGCGATCGCAAAGTCGAGCGCGAGCACGTCGACGTTCACCGGGGGCCGCGCCGGCTGCTGCGCGGCGAAGTCCGCCAGCGCCTTCGCGACCGCGTCGGGGTCGATGATCTCGATCGGCGCGTGGCAGTACGCGCACGACGTCATCGTTGCAAGGTTGATCGGCGCGCCGCAGCCCGAGCAGCGAACCGTGCGGACCGCCTGTTTGAGCCGAGCGAGCTCGGCGGCCGCGAGCGGCCGCATGAAGCTCTTCTCGCGCAGGAACTGCACGAACGGCGTGAAACGGCCGTGCCCGTACGGGCAACGGTGATACGCAAAGCGCGTCGTGCGCGCGACGTCGTGCGTGAGCAGCAGCGTTTCGTTGCAGCGCGGGCAGCGCATCGACTGCGGGAGCGCCGCGCGCGGGTCGACCGACGCCGCGTGTATCTCACGAAAGAGCGCGACCGTTGCGGTCGACGCGAGCTGCGTGCTTTCGAACGTGTCGAACCACAACGCGCGGCACGACGGGCACAGATCGACTGTCTCGGTTCCGATCGGTCGCCGCTCGAGCACGAGCGAGCGCATCGGGCGCCCGCAGCCGGGACAATCGAGCGCCTGCGTGCGGGGCGCCGAGTTCATCGGCGCCCGCCGCGCAGCGCGTGGCGTCGCGTTGCGCCGATCAGATGACGCGCAGCCTGGCGGTCGGGCAGTTCACCCAGTGCAACTCGGTGAAGTTGCGCCGTGCGGCGCGCTCGACCTGGTCCATCTGCGCGGAATCGCACACGATGCGGCCATCGACCTCCGCCTTCGTGAGCGGCGCGGTGGCGCAACCGGCGATAAGAGCGACGGCGACGATCAGCAGGATTAGCAAGGGCTTGTTCATGCGGCTCCCTCCTTTGCGCCGCCATTATCGGCAGGTTCGCGCACGAGCGGCAAGACCGTTCACGGAAAAGGCGCCGACCGCTTAAGGCTCGCTCGCCGCGAACGTGTTGCAGCGGCGGATGTCGCCCGTCTCGAGGCCGGTGCGAAACCAGCGTGTGCGCTGCGCCGACGATCCGTGCGTGAACGAGTCGGGGGCGACGTAGCCCTGCGATTGCCGCTGCAGCCGGTCGTCGCCGACGGCAGCCGCGGCCCGCATGCCGGCATCGATGTCGGTCGTGTCGAGCACGCCGCGCTGCTTTGCCGAATGGCCCCAGACGCCAGCGTAGCAATCGGCCTGTAATTCGAGGCGCACCGACAGCGCATTGCGCGCTCGCGGATCGCGCTGCGCCTCGCGATTGAAGCGCTCCATCACGCCGGTGAGATTCTGCACGTGGTGACCGATCTCGTGCGCGATCACGTATGCGCGCGCGAAGTCGCCCGGCGCGCCGAAACGGCGCGACAGCTCGTCGAAGAAGCTCGTGTCGAGGAACACGCGCCGGTCGCCGGCGCAGTAGAACGGACCGACGGCCGCAGATGCGAATCCGCACGCCGTGCTGACGTGGCCGTGGTAGAGCACGAGCTTCGGGGCGTCGTAGCGCGAGCCCATCGACTGGAATACCTGCGACCAGACGTCCTCGGTGTCGCCGAGGATCGCCGCGACGAAATCGCGCTGCGGATCCTGGGCGCCCGGCGCCCGAGGTCCGTAGCCCGGCGCCGGGGCGCTCGGTGCGGGCGCCTGGACGCTTCCGCCGCCGCCGGCGAGCATACCCAGCATCTCGAGCGGATTGATGCCGAACAGCAGGCCGACGACGACGGCGACGATGAGCCCACCGATGCCGATATGCATGCCGCCGAGCGGGAAGCCGCCGCCGCCGCCGGCGTCGCCGCGCTCCTCGATGTTGTCGCTTCTGCGGAAATCGCCCCAGCGCATGCATCCCTCCCTCGGATCAACATCCGGCCGTAGCGGCTTGGGTCTGACCGCGGTTTGGCCGCGCTGTTCAACGGCGCAACGCGCTAGTTGAGGTCGATCGCGTGGCGGCGCAGCGCGTCGAGCGGCACGACGGCGAGCGTTTCCTCGTGCGTGGCGCCCAGGATTACCGGCGGTGCGCAGCCGGCGTCGAGCGCTTCGCGCCAACGGCCGGCGCACACGCACCACCGATCGCCGGGCACGAGTCCGGGGAAGCCGATCTCGGGATGCGGCATCGACAGATCGTTCCCCTGCGCACGCGAGAATGCGAGGAACTCCTCGGTCATCTGCGCGCAGACGACGTGCAGCCCGAGATCGTCCGGCCCGGTGTTGCAGCAGCCGTCGCGAAAAAACCCGGTGCGCGGTCGCATCGAGCACGTGCCGAGCGGCCCGCCGAGCACGTTGCGTTCGGGCTCGGCCATCAGGGCTTCAGCGCGCGATAGAGGAACGGAAGGCTCACGTTCATCCGGTAGTCGACGTCCGAGTGGTTGTCGTCGAATTCCTCGTACGTGTGCGCGATGCCGGCCTGCGCAAGGCGCAGCGACAGGATACGCGAGCCGTAATGGATGTGGTACTGGTCGCGAAATCCGCAGTCGACGTAGATGCCGCGCAGCGTCGCGAGGTTCGCGCGGTAGCGCGGCACGAGGTTGATCGGGTCGTGCTTCTGCCAGTTCTTCCAGCGTCCGGGGATCGCCTCGCCGGTGTCGAGGTGGAACGGCAGCCGGAAGCCGAGCGGCGCAGCGGGGTCGGGGTCGTAAGTCGCCGCCATGCACAGATTCATGATCGCGTGACCTTCCGACAGCGAAAGCTTCTCGCGCCGCCACACCGAATTGAGGAAGCGCTCGACGCGACCGTCGTCGAAGCCCTCGGCCAGGCCCTTGCGCGCGCGCACTTCGGCGGCAACGTCGAACGGGCCTTCCTTGCGCCGCGGCGTGCGGTACTTCGTCAGCTCGTTCAGCGTGTTCGGCCAATCGTGCCAGTAGACGAAGTCGAAGTACGCGTCCCCCGAGTGGTCGGCGACGGCGCCCCAGTACTTCGCGTACTTCATCGCGTGGATGATCGCGCCGTAGCCGCCGGAGCTCTTGCCGAAGCAGCCGCGATGCTCGCGCTCGGCGAGCGTGCGGAATTCGCGGTCGACGAACGGAACGAGCTCGCGCGTGAGGTAGTCGGCGTAGTTGCCGACCGCCGTGGAGTTGACGTACTGATTGCCGCCGAGTGCCGTGAAGCAGTCGGGAAACACGACGATCGTCGGGCCCATCTTGCCGTCGTGCGTGAGGCGCGCGACGCGCTCGGCGACGTTCTCGCCGAACGGCTTCCAGCCGACGTGCGCGATGCCGGAACCGGTGAAGCCGACGAGATCGAACAGCACCGGGAAGCGGCGACCGCGGCCCGCACCCGCGCCTTCGTCGTACTGCGCCGGCAACCAGACGGCGAGCTTGCGCACGTGCGGGTCCCCGAGCGGGTTGTCGGCGAGCACCGCCGAGGCGTGCTCGAGCACGACCACCGTACCGGCGGCGCGAACCGGGCGTTTGCGGGCCATCATGATCTCCGTGTCGTTGGCGTCAGCGGCGCTTGCGGTACTTGAGCAGCATCGATCCGCGGCAGCGCGGCGCGCCGCAGCGGCACGTGTACGCCGCCAGCACGCGCTTGGTGACGCGGCCGTCGTAGTTCAGCCGGTAGTCGTACGTGAGCTCCTCGCCCTCGCGGATCGTGCGCATCGCCTCGATGTAGACGCGGCCGTCGTCGTCCTCGTACGTCTCGCAGTTCGGCGCGCACGAATGATTGATCCAGCGTGCGGCGTTGCCGCGGATGGCGGCATCGATCGTCGTGCCGTCCGCGGTTTCGAACAGGAACGTGTGGTACGGATTCTTCGGGTCCGCGTACGGATCCCAGTCGACTTCGTCGGGCTCGAGTCGCTTGCCGCGGTATTCGACGATGCGGGCGCCCTTGCGGATCGTTCGCGTCGCGAAGACGCCTCGGCCATGGATGAGCGAGCGGCGAACGGAATAGGCGCGCGGGCGTTGGGCGGCGGGCATCGGTGCTTTCGAACAAAAGGCGGCATCATACTTCAGTTGCTACAGCCGAGCGCCGAGCAGCGCCAGCGCGAGCGGCGTCGTCACCGCCGCGAGCGCCGTGGTCAGCACCAGGCTCGTCGCGACGGCGGCCTCGAGCGTGCGGAACTCCCGGCTCATCAGGTAGACATTGGCGCCGACGGGCAGCGTCGCGAGCATCACGACCGTCTGCGTTTCGAGCGCAGGCAGCGACAGCGTCCACGCGATCGCGAATACCGCTGCCGGGTGCACAGCGAGCTTCATCGCCGTCATCACGAGGCTCTCGCGCCACTGCGCGCGCACGCCGTGCTCGCCCAGGCTCATGCCGAGCGCGATCAGCGACAGCGGAATCGCGGAGTTCGCAACGAGCGACAGCGTGTCGTCGACGAAGCGCGGCAGCGCGATCCCGGTGAATCCCCATGCAGTGCCGAGCAGGATCGACGCGACGACCGGGTTCGTGAGCACGTTGACCGCGGTGCGCACGAGGCCGGCCAGCGATACGCTGCGCGTGCGCGACCATTCGACCGACACCGTCACCAGCGTCCACAGCACGAGCGCGTTGAACACGAGCACGAGCGACATCGACGGCATCGCGCGCTCGCCGAGCGTCACCTTGGCGAGCGGAACGCCGAGCAGCACGTTGTTTGCGAAGATGCCCGCCATCGCAAACACCGACTGCGCGCTGCCGTCCATGCCGAACAGCGCCCAACCGACGATGCGCGCGAGCACGAAGACGGCGAAGCACCCGCCGAAGAACGCGATCAGCACCCGCGCGTCGACCGGCGGCAGCTTCGAGAAGTCGCTCATCAGTCGGAACAGCAGAGCCGGGATCGCCGTCGAGAACACGAATTTCGACAGGCCCTCGGACACGCTCCTCGGCCAATCCGACCAGCGCGCAAGGCCGTAGCCGATGAACACCAGCATGAACAACGGCGCGGTGAGCGAGACGAAGTGGAAGAACGCGGGCATCGGCGGCGGCGCCTGGTCGATGCCATTGTGCCGGTTCGCGGCCGCCGCGGCGACAACGCGATCGTGGCGCCGCTCGCGCGACGCTATACTGCCGTTCGGGCTCAACGAAGGAGAACCGGTGACGTGCATCGCACGCGAGGTCGCCGCGCTCACCGGCAACACGCCGCCGGTGCGCACCAGCCGGCTTGCCGCCCGGCGCGCGGCACGAGTGATCGCGCGCCGTCGTGATCATTGCGTCGTTCGGCGAGCGTTATCTCTCGACGCCGCCGTTCGCGCATCTTCAGATGTGACGCGATGGATCGTTCAGCCCGGCGCCTTGCGTTGACGATCGCGCTCGCGCTCGGCGCCTGCGCCACGCCGCCGACCGAGCGCGCACCGCTTCCGATCACGCC
The DNA here is from genome assembly GCA_963798655.1 of uncultured beta proteobacterium. GTDB lineage: Bacteria > Pseudomonadota > Gammaproteobacteria > Burkholderiales > Casimicrobiaceae > CAVSMC01. The sequence continues at coordinate 88,258 of CAWCUH010000001.1, forward strand.
GCCGGCCGAGCGGTCGACGGCGCCGGTCGTACGCGAGCCGATGCCGCCGCCGGCGCCGCAAGCGCCGTCGACGCAGGCGCCGGCGCAGCAGACGCTCGCGTTCGCCGCGTCGGAAGTTCCGCCGGGAACCCTTTACGTTTGCGTGTCGGGTCCCGCCGGCAAGCGCCAGCAGATCGCGATCGCGTTCGACGCGAAGGTCGAGGCGCTGTGCCGCAGGCATCCGGAGATGGGACCGTGCCAGTACGAGCGCAATGCGTGCCGGCGCAACGGCGGACGCGTGTTCACGGCCGGCGGCACCGAGATCACGATGGCGACCGAGGCCGAATACGACAGGAAGGTGGCGCGCGTGCGCTTTCGCGCCGACTGATCACACCGTCGGATGGTGCCCGACCAGCGCGAGGAACTCCTCGCGCGTCGCCTGCGACTCGCGGAACACGCCGAGCACCGACGACGTCGTCATCACCGAGTTCTGCTTCTCGACGCCGCGCATCATCATGCACAGGTGCCGCGCCTCGATCATCACGCCGACGCCCTTCGCGTCGACCGACTCCATGATGACCTGCGAGATCTGCTCGGTGAGCCGCTCCTGCAGTTGCAGCCTTCGCGCGTAGACGTCGACGAGGCGCGCGAGCTTCGAGAGCCCGAAGACCCTGCCGTTGGGGATGTAGCCGATGTGGCAGCGTCCGAAGAAGGGCAGCAGATGGTGCTCGCACAAGCTGTAGAGCTCGATGTTCTTCACGATCACCATGCTGTTCGCCTGCTGCGTGAAGATGGCCTCGTTGATCACCGCCGCCGGATCGGCCCGGTAGCCGGACGTGAGGAACGACCACGCCGCGGCGACGCGCTGCGGCGTCTTCGCGAGCCCCTCGCGCTCGGGGTCCTCGCCGATCGCGATCAGCAGCTCGCGCGTCAATTGTGCAATTCTTTCCTGGTCGATCTTCATGGCACCCCGCATTTCGCTGCGTGAAGCCCGCTATCGTACGACATAGGGCGATCGCGCCGCTCGCATCACGGCATAATGCGCGTCGTCGCAACCACCAGAGGCCAAGGCGATGGGAACATGGATCGAGCTCACGGCGGCGGACGGCGTGCGCATCTCGGCGTGGCGCGCCGATCCGGCGGGTACGCCTCGCGGCGGCATCGTGATCGCGCAGGAGATCTTCGGCGTCAACTCGCACATCCGCAGCGTGTGCGACGGCTACGCGGCCGACGGGTATCGCGTGATCGCCCCGGCGCTGTTCGATCGCTGCGAGAAGGCGTGTCGACATCGGCTACACGCCCGACGACATCGCGAAGGGACGCGAGCTCAAGGGCCGCGCGAGCATTGACAATGCGCTCGCCGACGTCGCCGCCGCGCGCGACGCGTTGAAGGGCGCCGGCAGCATCGCGATCATCGGCTATTGCTGGGGCGGCTACGTCGCGTGGATGGCCGCGGCGCGGCTCGATCGCTTCGCGTGCGCCATTCCCTATTACGGCGGCGGCATGACGGACGCGATCGGCGAGACGCCGAAGTGCCCGGTGATGGCGCACTTCGGCGAGAAGGACACGAACATTCCGGTCGACGGCGTGAAGAAGCTTGCCGCCGCGCATCCCGAAGCAAGCGTGTACCTGTACGACGCCGGGCACGGCTTCAACTGCGACCAGCGCGGCTCGTACGACGCGGCGGCGGCGAAGCTCGCGCGAGAAAGGACGCTCGCGTTCCTGCGCGAGCACGTCGGTTGATGTTCGTGTGCCGCTCGCATGACGAGCGGCGCAACGACGCTAGGCCGCGGCGGGCTTCGGCTTCGGCTGCTTCGCCGCGAGCGAGTCGAGCGCCGCGCTGACCGCGCGGTCGAACAGCGGCACCGGCTCGACGACGAGGCGCGCCTTGCCGGCGCCGATCTCCCACGCGAGCTCTTCGGGCGTGAACACGAACGCGCGCGAGCGCGAGCGGCTCGTGAACACGTACTTGGTGCGCATCGGGCTCACCCAGTGCAGCCGCGCAGTCACGGCGCCGTTTGGCGTCGCGAACGAAAACCACGTGCCGGCCGCCATCTCGGCGACGTAGTCGTGCACGTTGGTCGTCGCGGGCAGGCCGCCGATCGTCGCGGGGCCCGATTCCGGATGCTCGGGCGCGGCCGCGCCATCGTTCGCGGGCACCGCGCGCGCCGCATCCGCCTTAGCCGCGGCTGCCGGCGGCTTGATCGCCGCGATGTGCAGCTCGTAGAGCGTCTCGAAGAACGACTTCGCGCGCTCGGCTTCGGTCTTCTGCGATAGCGCGCCCGCACGAAGCCGCGAGATGAGCGACGGGATCATCTTCGCGAGCCGTGCCTTCTGCGCGGTTCGCTCGTGCGCGATGATGCTCCACAGCAGGTCGTCGAGCACCTGCAGCGCACCCCGGTACGCCGCGCCTTGCTCGCCGTCGCGCTGGCGCAGCGCCGTCATGTAGTCGGCCCACGTCGTCTCCAGGAACGAGCGCACGTCGAACGGCAGGCGCACGCCGGCGAGCTTGTCGCGCAGATCGGAGAGCACCCGCGCGCGATCGGCCTCGCGCTCTTCGGCGGCGAGCGCCGTCGCAACGTCGTCGCCCGCCGCGGTTGCAGTCTTCGCCTGCTCGGCCTCGATGAATTCGCGCAGGCGGTCGTCGGCGTGCTTGAACACGTCGACGTCGATCTCGAAATCGCGGCAGATGTCGCCGACGATCGACGCGGCGAGCGATTCGAACGCATCGAGATACGCCGGATCGCTGGTCGCGCCGACAGCCGCGGCAGCGAGCCGATCGAGCAGCCGGCGCGCCGGATGCTTGCGGTCGGCGAAGAACGCGCGATCGAGCAGTGCCGCCTTGACGATGGGTGCCTGCAGCGGCGCGAACATCGCGCGAAGCGAGTCGGGAATCGACGCATCGCGAAAGATGTAGTCGAACAGGAGCCCGATCACGTCCATCGTCACGCGATCGGTCGGGCTCGATATCTGGTCCTCGATCGCCGCTCGGATCAGCGGGATCTGGTTGAGCGGCACCGGTACGACGACGCTGCCCATGCCGGGCGGCAGCTGTGTCGCCGGATCGAGCGCGTTTGCCGGCGCGGCGGGTCCGGCGGCGACCGGGGCCACCATCACCGGCGCCATCCGCTGCCACTGCGTCAGCGCGGCGAACAGCGGCGTCGAGCTGCCGAGCGCCATCATCGGATCGAGCGATGGAAACAGGCCGTCGAGCCCGGGGCCGGCCGGCGCGGCGAATCCTCCGGGCATCACGGGGGCCCCCGCCGGCGGCGGCGCGCCCGCCGCCGAAGGATGTGCCGGGACGAAGCCGGCGGGGGCGGCTGGCTGCATTGCACCGGACGGCGACGGCGGCATGCCGGCCGACGTCGCGGCCACCGCGGCGGCGACGGACGCGAAAGCCTCCGGCACCTCGATGTTCGTCGGCAACGGGCCGACGTCGGCGAAGAGCTTCGAGAACGCCGGCAGCAGATCCTTGTCGTCGGCAGGACGCAGCTCGCTTCGCGCGCGCAGCGCCGCCTTGATCTCCGGCAGCACGTTGCGATCGGCGAGGAAGCGGTTCAGCGCGATGTACGTGCGGTTCACGCCCGGCGCGATCTCGACGACCACGCGCTCCATGAGACTTCGCCAGACGCGCGGGTTCGGGTAGACCCCGCGTGCCGAAACGCCGATCGCGTCGAGCAGATACGGCGGCGAGAGCGGGTTGTCGACGTCGCGCGACGATGCGTCGTCGAAGAGCAGCTCGACGCGCAAGTCGAGCGCTGCGAGCTCGCGGCGAGTGATTCGCGTGAGGAACGCGGTCGCTTCATGCAGCGCCGTCTGCTTCTGCTGGTCGAAGGCGCTCAACACCTGCAGCGACGACAGCGACGCATCGAAATCGGGCCGTCGGCCCTTGCGCCGCCCGCCGGCGAGCCGGCGCTCGATCAGCTGCTCGAGCGACGCGTCGAACTTCGCGAGCCACGAATCGCGGTTGTGCCTGAAATTCGTGGCGTCCGACTCGGAAACGTGCTCCGAGAACTCGAACAGGTCGTCACTGCCGGCGATCGCCTCGCGTACGAGGACGTGAATGGCGTGGCGGAACTGCGACGCACAGCTCGCGAGGACGGCGCGGCGATCGTCGGCGCTTGGCACGGCGCCGTCGTCGAGCGGGAGCACTGAGTCGATGATGGCCATCGCGGCTCGGGACGTTGCCCGAGGTCGGTTATCCGCACATTCTACCGAGCGCGGGCCACCGACGCGCGAGCGGGCGTTCGACGGCCGCGGGGGGCCGTCGTGCGGCGCCCGGCGGGGCGGCTCGCTACGAGCGCGGCCGCCTGCCTCGCTCGAACGCCGCGCACGGGTCGGGCCTCGGCGTTGGCGGCGTGAACCAGACGAAATCGTACTCGCCCCCGGTTTCGTGCAGCGTGCGCTGGAACGCGATGTCGCGGATCTCGTCGGCGGTCGCTTCGATGAAGCCGACGCTCACGATATCGGCCGGCCCTCGCGGCAGCTCGCTCGCGAGCAGATAGCGTGGCGCGCCGAGGTCGCGGCGAACGTGACCGTTGCCGGCGAGCAGCACCGCGCCACCGGCTTCGCGTGCGGCGTCTGCCAGCGCTTGCGCCATCGCGGCGTCGCGCACGCGCTGCGCGAACGCGATCGCCGGCACGGCGCGCTCCGGCAGCGCGCCGCAGTGCGCGTCGACGATGTCGCGCTTCATCGTCGCATCATCGCGCTCACTCCACGGTGTGGCGGCAATGCGCGCCTGCCAGCGGCCGGCGTCGCGCTTTCGCGCGAGCGCCATCAGCTCGTCGCGGCCCACGTTCGCCGCGCGGATCGGCAGCCCGGCGGCCAGCGCGGCCGCGACGACGGGCCGGTGCAGCGGCCAGCCCCACGCGGGGCGGTCGAGCGCGCCCGCCGTGGCGAGCGCATCGGCGTCGTCTGCACGCGCTTGCGCCGCGGCGATTTCGGCGTCGTGGCCGAAGTCGAAGATCTCCATGACGGCTGCCGGATGCTCGGGCGCGAGCGCGGCGAGCAGCCGCGCGCGCACCGCGTGCTGTGCGGCATCGTCGTGCACTTCGCCGATGAAGCGGAAGCGCGCGGCCAGGAGCGCCTCGACGAGCGCGCGCTCGTCGATGAATCGGCCCTCGCGCACGCTCCACAGCGGCGGATCGGGCGGCGCTGCGAGCGTCGGGCTGCCGGCGCATGCGGCGCACGCAAGCGTCGCCGCGGCGAGCGCGACGATGCGAAGGGCTGCACCGAGGGATGCCGTGGCGCGGCGCCTTCAGCCGCGGCCGACGAACGGCATCTTCGTCGCCATCACCGTGAGGAACTGCACATTCGCATCGAGCGGAAGGCTCGCCATGTACAGCACGGCGCTCGCGACGTGCGCGACGTCCATCAGCGGCTCGATCGCAGTTTCACCGTTCGCCTGCGGCACGCCGTTCGCCATTCGCGCCGCCATCTCGGTCGCCGCATTGCCGATGTCGATCTGGCCGCACGCGATGTCGTACTTGCGACCGTCGAGCGACGCCGACTTGGTGAGCCCCGTCACGGCGTGCTTCGTCGCCGTGTACGGCGCCGAGTTCGGGCGCGGGGCGTGCGCCGAGATCGAGCCGTTGTTGACGATGCGCCCGCCGCGCGGTGTCTGCGTCTTCATCAGCCGGAACGCGTTCTGGATGCAGAAGAACATGCCGCTCAGGTTCGTGTCGACGACGCTCTTCCACTGCTCGACGGTCAGGTCCTCGAGCGGAACTCCGGGAGCGCTGACGCCCGCGTTGTTGAACACGAAGTCGAGGCGACCGAACGTCGACTGCGTGCGATCGAACAGCGCACGCACCGACGCCGGGTCGGCGACGTCGGTGGGGACGACGAGCGCGTCGCCGTCGGTTGCGCCGGAATTGCGCGCCGTCTCCTCGAGGGGTTGTCGCCGGCGGCCAGCGAGAGCGACACGGTAGCCGTTACCGAGCAGCGCGAGCGCAACGCCCTTGCCGATGCCGGTCCCTGCACCGGTGACGATCGCGATCCTGCCGTTGCTCATGGCGACTCCCGTCCGATGGAGCGGCGATGTTACCGCATTCGCCCTGCGTCGGCCGAAGACGGTCGCGGCGCGCGTCCGGCGCGTTGTGCTTTAATTCGCGGCGGAGCGCATCGCCCGCGACGACGCGCCGGCGCCGGCGTATCGCAGTCACCGATTCCGGCCGCGGCATGAAGAGGGCCGGTGTCACCGCCCACTGAACGACGGGAGAAGCGGCATGCGCAACTGGGTACGAAGCGTCACCACGATCGCAGCGCTCGCGGTCGCGTTTGCAGCGTCGGCGCAGGACTATCCGACGAAGCCGGTGAAGATCATCGTTCCGTATTCGGCCGGTGGGCCGGCGGACATCTATGCGCGCTTCCTCGGACAGCGGCTGCAGGACGCGCTCGGCCAGCCGTTCGTCATCGACAACCGGCCCGGCGCCGGCGCGGTGATCGGCACCGACGCCGTCGCGAAAAGCACGCCCGACGGCTACACGCTGCTGATGATGTCGAACACGCATACGGTGAACGAGTCGCTGATCCCGAACAAGCCGTACGTGTTGCTCCGGGATCTCGTTCCGGTTGCGCCGGTCAACTACTCCGACCTCGTGCTGGTCGTCCATCCGTCGGTGAGCGCGGCGACGCTCGGCGACCTGATCAAGCTCGCGAAGTCGCAGCCGGGCAAGCTGAACTACGCGTCGTCGGGACCGGGCACGCCGTATCACATGGCCGGTGAGCTGTTCAAGGCGATGGCGGGCGTCGACATCGTGCACATTCCCTACAAAGGCAGCGCGGGGGCACGCACCGACGTGCTCGGCGGGCAGGTGCAGATGATGTTCGACGCGGTGACGACGATGAGCCAGCACGTGAAGGCGGGACAGGTGAAGGCGCTCGGCACGACAGGCAAGACACGCTCGAGCGTGCTGCCCGACGTGCCTACGATCTCCGAGGCCGGCGTTCCCGGCTACGAGGCGACGATCTGGCTCGGCGTGATGGCGCCCAAAGGCACGCCTGCCGCAATCGTCAATCGCCTGAACGCCGAAATCGCGAAGATCGTCGCGCGATCCGACGTGCGCGACGAATGGGCGAAGCAGGGCGCGGTCGGCATGACGATGACGCCTGACGCGTTCGGCCGCTACATGGCCGAGGACATCGTCAAATGGGAGCGCGTGGTGAAGATCTCGGGCGCGAAGCCCGACCAATGAGCGCCGCCGCGGCCGACGTGCTGCACGTCATGTCGGCCGGCGCGGCGCGCGGCCTCGTCGGCGCGGTGAAGCCGGGCTTCGAGCGGCGCAGCGGGCTTCGCGTGCATGCGACGTTCGGCGCCGTGGGCACGATTCGCGAGCTGCTCGCAAGCGACGCGCCCTGCGACGTCGTCATCCTGACGCCGGCGGTGCTCGATCCGCTCGTCGATTCGGGACGCATCGATGCGCGCAGCCGCGCGCCGCTCGGGGTCGTGCATACCGGCATCGCGGTGAAGGAAAGCGCGCGCGCACCGCCGATCGACGACGCCGCTACGCTTCGCGCGGCGCTGCTCGGCGCCAACGCGCTGTTCCTGCCCGATCCGGAGCGTGCGACCGCCGGCATCCACTGCGTCGCGATGCTGAAGCGCTTGGGCATCGCCGGCGACATGGCGTCGCGTCTTCGTGCATACCCGCATGGCGCGGCGGCCATGGAAGCGCTCGCGCGCTCGCCCGACGACGGCGCACTGGGCTGCACGCAGGTGACCGAGATCAAGTACACGCCGCACGTGACGCTCGTCGGCACGCTGCCGCCGCCGTTCGAGTTGTCGACGGTCTACTGCGTTGCGGTGACGAGCACCGCCCGCGATGCCGGGCAGGCGCATGCGTTCGCCGCCGCGCTCGCGGGTCCCGAAACGGTCGATCTGCGCATCGCCGGCGGCTTCGACATCTAGCGCGCAAGACGCATCGGCTGCGCGTAGCCGGTGAGCTCGAGGTAGCCGCGACCTGCGAGCGCGCCGTCGCGTCGCACGACGACCGCGCCTTCCCAGTAGACGAAGCCGGTCGCCGCGCGCGAATCGAGCTCCTGGTCGTCGAGGAGCGGCTCGATCGCGAACGTCGCATCGCCGACTCGGATGATGCAGGCGACCGGATAGGCGGCATTCGTCCGCGCGCTCGTCCACCAGCGCGACGGCGCGAACCGAACCTCGTCGCCTTCGAACGTGCGTACGCGGCCGCTCGCTTCGCGCAGCGTCGCCGCCGACCACAGCGTGCGCGACGCGTCGTCGCGGTCGCGGATGCGAAACGCCATCAGCGCACCGCCGTCGTCGAGATTGACGCCGATCCAGTCCCATCCCGACGCGCGCGGATCGAGATACGACTGCGACCATTCGTGATCGAGCCACGCACGACCGCGCACCGGGCGTGCTTCGCCGTGCAGCGTGATCGAGCCGGCGACGGCGAGCTGCGGCTGCGAGTAGTAGTAACTCGCCTGCGCCGCGGACGGCCCCTTTTGCGAATAGCCGCGATCGCCTTCGAGGAGCACGGGCGCCGTCGGTGCGAGCGTCAGCGCAAAGGCAAACGGCTGCGCGGCGTTCGCCGCGGGTACGGCGACCCAATACGTGCCGTCGCGCGATCGGACCATCTGCCATCGATGCAGGCGCAGCGCGGCGTCGTCTTCGCTGGCGTACGCGTCGGCGAAGCCGGCGCGCGCAGCGGTCTCGGCGTGCAGCAACCGGCGCTCTCGTGGGTCGGCGATCGCCGCGTGGGCGAACAGGATCTGCCGCGGCGCGAAGCGGCCTTCGCTTCGCGTGTCGTGGCGCGCGCGAAAGAAGGTGATCTGGAACCCGAGCGGCGCGCCGGCAGCGTCGACCTGCCCCGTGACGTACCACCACTCGATGTTGAAGTCCGGGTGGCTGCCGTAATCGCGCGGAAAGTCGAGCTCGACGCCGCGTTCGACGCGCGGCTCGCGCTGCGCGCGCGCGGCACGCGCCGCGGGCAACGAAAGTGCGGCGATCGCCACGAACTGCCGCCGCCGCATCGCTACCAGTCCTCGCTCACCGCGCGCACCGCCGAACGGCTCGCCGCCGCGCGGCCGGCGACGCGGGCGGTGAGCGCCGCCGAGGCGAGCAGCGCGAGCGCAATCGATCCGAGCAGCGTCCACGGCACGTGCACGTCCATCGTCCAGTGGAACGACTGCGGGTTGATCACGCGGATCAACACGATGCTCACCGCGCCGCCCAGCGCGAATCCGGCGGCGACGCCGATGCCGGCGAGCAGCGCGCCTTCGACGGCGAGCAGCGCGTAGATCTCGCGCCGCGTGACGCCGATGTGTCGAAGCATGCCGAATTCGCGCGCGCGCGCGAGCGCCTGCGCGCCGAACGCGGTGGCGACGCCGAACAGGCCGATCACCATCGCGACGACTTCGAGCATGTACGTGACGGCGAAGCTGCGGTCGAAGATCGCGAGCGAAACGGCGCGGATGCCGGACACTTCGTTCACATCGAGCGCTTGCGCGCCGTCGAGCGCGCGGATTGCGGCCATCACGTCGGCCGCGCGGGCGCCCGGCGCGAGCCACAGCGCGGCATCGGTCACGCGCGCGTCGCCGGTGATCGCGACGTAGGCCTCGTGCGACATCGCGATCGCGCCGCCCTGCCGCGCATAGTCGCGCCACACCGCCGCCACGGTGGCGCTGACGCGCGCGCCGGTGCGCACGTCGCGCATCGGCAGCGTCACGCGCGTTCCCGGCGCATAGCCGTACAGGTCGACCATCGGCTCGGACACATAGAGCGCGACGCCGTCGACGGCGACGACGTCGCCGGTGATCGGCAGCCGCCGCGGCGCGGTGCCGGGCGCGCGCTCATCGAGCTCGCGTGCGATCAGCGTGACGTTCGCGCGCGCGGGATCGAGCGAGATCTGCGCGAAGCGCGCGAATTCCGCGCGCGCGATGCCGGGAACCGCCGCGATGCGCCGCTGAAGGCCAGGCGGGATGAACGTCGCCTCGCCGGGCGTCGCTTGGCGCACGTACACGTCGGCCGGCAGCACGATCGAAAGCCATGATTCGACCGAGCTGCGGAAGCTCGCGACCATGATCGCCATCGCCACCATCAGCGCAAAGCTCGCAAGCACGCCCGACAGCACGACACCGATCTGGCCCGGCGCGTTGGCGACGCGCGTCGCCGCGAGGACGAACACCGGCGAGCGTCCGCGCGCGAAGCGCGATGCGGCACCGCGAGCGACTGTGTGCGCGACCCACGGCATCGCCGCGATGCCCGCGACGAGCATCAGAGCAACCGACGCGTAGCCGGCGATCGGGATGCCGGTGATCGGCGGCGCGAGCGCAAGCGCGCCGGCGATCGCGCCCAACACGAGCGCAGGTCCCGGATCGCGCGAGCGCGCGAACGCCTGCTCGTCGCCGCCTTTGAGCGCGCGCGCCGGATGTGCGCGCGCTGCATCGAGCGCCGGCACGACGCTGCCGAGCGCGGCGGCGCCGACGCCGAGCGCGGCGTAGACGAACGCCGCCGGCCACGACCAGACGAGCGCCGGAGCGGTTCCGGCGAAGTAGCCGCCGCCGAGATCGCCGCCGCGCCAGTGCAGCACCGCGGCGGCGAGCGCGGCGCCTGCGCCGATGCCGACGAGCGCGCCGATCGCGCCGAGGACCGCGCCCTCGCCGAGCACCTGTGCGAGCAACCCGCGGCGCGTGAGGCCGACGACGCGAAGCAGCGCGAACATCGCGCGCCGGCGCGCCACGGCGAGCGTCTGCACCGAGTAGACGAGAAACGCCCCGGTGAACAGCGCGACCATCGCGAGCACGTTCATGTTGACGCGGTACGCGCGGCTCACGTTCGATATGCGCGCTTCGTCGGTCCGCGGCGCAACCGCGGCGACGTCGGCGAGCGCCGGATCCGCGCCAACCTTTCGCGCGATCGATTGCAGCGTCGCGCCGGGTGCGAGCCGCACGTCGATGCGCGAAAGCCGTGCGCCGAAGTGCAGTCGCGTCTGCGCGGACGCGATGTCCACGACGCCGATGCGCTGGCTCGGCGCGGCGCCGGCAATCGTGCCGGCGACGATGAACGACGCGCCGCCGACGTCGACGGTGTCGCCGATCGCGACGCCGAGCCACGCGAGCGCCGCCGGTGAAACGAACAGCGCACGATCATCGAGCGCGTCGATCGAGATGTCGCGTCGAGCAAGCTCCGGCGCGACGCGGCCGACGAAGCCCGGGTTGACCGCTGCGGCGCGCATCGGATCGACGCCGAGCACGCGCAGCGGCTCGCGCAGCCGGCGCGTGCCGATCGCGACAGCGGCGTCGACTTCGACGACCGGGCTCGCCGCGGCTACGTCCGGCAGCGCGACGAGCGCGTCGAACGCGGCGTCGTCGAAGCCTTGGCGCACGGCGAGCCCGAGGCCGCGCAACTCGACGTCGGCGTCGCCGGTGGTCGCGCGGACCGCGCTCGAGAACTCGACGAGCGCGGAGCGGTTGACGAGATGCACGGCGAAGCCGAGCGCGACGCCGATCGCAATGGCGACGACGGCGGTCGCCGTGCGGCCTGGGTGGGACCGCGCCTCGCCGCTCGCGAGCCAGCGGCCGAGCGTCGCGTTAGCGCGCATCGACGCGGCGCTCATCGATGCGGTGCACGCCGTTGCGGTCGAGCCGCACGATGCGGTCGCACGTCGCCGCGGCAGCCGGCGAGTGTGTCACAAGGATCGCCGCCGCGTTCGCGTGGCGGATCGCGTCGTGCAGCAGCGCGAGCATCGTCGATGCCGTGTCGGGATCGAGATTGCCGGTCGGCTCGTCGGCAAGAATCAGCCGCGGCCGGTGCACGAGCGCGCGTGCGATCGCGACGCGCTGCAATTCCCCGCCGGAGAGCTCGCGCGGGAAGCCGTCCGCGCGTCCGCCGAGACCGACCGCATCGAGCATCGCGCTCGCGTCGCGGCGGCGGGCCTGCGCATCGACGCCGTTCAGCAGCAGCGGAAGCTCGACGTTCTGTGCGAGCGTCAGCTGCGGCAGCACGTGGAACGCCTGGAACACGAAGCCGATCTTCGCGCGCCGCAGCGCGGTCAGCGTGTCGTCGTCCTGCGTCGTCACGTCGACGCCGTCGAGCGCAATCGAGCCGCCGTCCACCGGTTCGAGGCCGGCAATCATGTTGAGCAGCGTCGACTTGCCGACGCCCGACTCGCCGGTCACCGCCACGTACTCGCCGGCGGCGACGTCGAGATCGAGGCCGGCGACGAGCACGCGTGTCCCGAAAGACTTTCGCAGCTGGCGGATCGAGAGCATCCGCCGCAGTTTATGCGAAGCGGTTCGGGCGCCTTCAGGCCAACGAACGGTATTGCGCATCGGCGCTCGCGGCGCGGATGCCGAGGACGTCCACGATGTCGACGCCGCCGGGCGGATGCTCGATCGCGCGCACGATGCAGCCGACGATCTGGGTGAGCGTGACGAGTCCGAGGCGTAGCGCCGTCTCGCGGGTCGCCGGCACCCGTTGCGCGATCGCGTAGAGCGGCGACAGCAGCTGCGGCCAACGATGACCGGGGCCGAGCACGTACCACGGCCGCACGATCGTCGCCGCGATTCCGCTCGCGCGAACGAGCGACTCGCCTTCGACGCGCACTTGGATGTACGCTTGCATCACGGGTGCGGGATGGGCGACGCTCAAATAGACGAAATGACGCACGCCGGCTTGGCTCGCCGCGCTGAGCGCGGCTTCGATCGAAACGCGGTCCACGGCGCGGAACTGCTCGGCCTTTGCCGGCGACGGATGCGGCGTGCCCACCAGATGAACGAACGTCTCTGCCGGAGCCACGGCGTGCGCGAACGTCGCTGCGTCGAGCGCATCGCCGATGACGGTCGTCGCCGCGCGCGGCAACTTTTGCCGCGAAGCCGCTCGCGCGAGTGCCCGAACCGCATGCCCGCGTTGAATCAGTGCACGGATCAGCGGCTGTCCGAGGTAGCCGGTGCCGCCGGTCACGAAGACGGACTTTGTCATCGATTTGCTCCGACGAGTTTCGCCTGCTGCACGGTACGCGACCGTGGGCGCTGCGGATGCCCGCCGCAATGTGCCGACGAACGGGCGGCGCCGCACGGGCCGCCGCATGATATGCTAACGTCATAAGAAATGGACGCCGCCGGGGCAACGGCGGTGCTTGCGGAGTCGATCGATGGAATGCGTGAACTGCGGCCGCCGAAACCAGCCCACGACGCGCTTTTGCGCGGAGTGCGGCGACGTGCTGCATGCCGACCCGCCGCGTGAGCGCCGCGCCCGCAAGGTGCGGCAGCGAAAGCGCCGCCTGCGCATCCACTGGGTGCGACTGCCGCCGTCGCCGCCGCCGTCGATCCTCGCCGTGCGGCTCGAGCCGTCCGCGGCGGCCGACGTTGCGCAGCGGGCGCCCGAGCGGATGATGCGCCGCATCGATCTCGCGCTCGCGGCGATCGTCGGTATCGCGGGCCTCGCGGCGTACTTCGCGTATCCCTATCTGAAAGGATCGCCCGCCGAGACCCCGGTAGTCGCAATACCGGCCGCGGAAGCGCCGATGGTCGCGAGCGCGCCCATGCCGCCGCTCGACCCGCCGCCGCCGCGTGCGCCGGCCGACGAGCGGCCTGCACCGCTCACCGTTCCCGGCACGATGGCACCGGCGACGTCGTCGGCCGCGCGCACTCTCGACGCCGTGCCGCCCCGCGTGCAGGCGCCTCGCGCGAAGCCCGAGCCATCGCGCAGCCGGCCGGAGATTTCGGCATCGAGCCCGCGCCCTGGGTATGCGTTGACGACGGCCTTCGCCGCGGATGCCGTGCCGCAGCCGGCGGTGCCGCCAGTGCGCGTGGCAGCGGCGCCGGCGCACTCGGCACCTCGCAAGGACCGCCTGCAGCAGATGAACGACACGATCGCCGGCTGCGCCAACGAAGGCCTGTTCGGACGCCTCGCGTGCGAGCAGCGCGCGCTGCTGTCGTACTGCGATGGCCAGTGGGGCAAGAACGAGCGGTGCCCGAGCGGGCGCACCGCCGACTACGGCAACTGACTCGACGCTCGCGCGCTCCAGGCGGGCACGATTAGAATGCTTGCGCAGACGGTCACGGCCTCGTGCCGCGCCGCCGACCATCGCTCGACGGAGATACCCCGATGAAGCGTTTCCGCCTGTCTGCGGCGCTCGCCGTTGTGCTGGCTGCGGTGACGATTGCCGCAGTGGCCGAGCCGCGCTACTTCGACGTGGCGCGGGGCTCGCACCCACACGACGTCGCCGCAGACCCGAGTCCTGGCGGCCCGGTCTACTACACGGCGCAGAGCACCGGCAAGCTCGGGGTCCTCGATCCGGCGAGCGGCACGTTCGTGGAGATCGCGCTGGGTCAGGGCTCCGCGCCGCACGGCGTGGTCGTCGGCCCCGATGGCGCGCCCTGGATTACCGACGGAGGACAGAACGCCATCGTGCGCGTCGATCCGAAAACCCACGCCGTACGCAAGTGGCCGCTGCCGCCCGCCAGCGGTTACGCGAACCTCAACACGCTCGCATTCGATAACAAGCGCCGCGCATGGTTCACCGGGCAGAGCGGCGTGTACGGCCGACTCGATCCGGCCACCGGCGAGATCAAGGTGTGGAAGGCGCCACGGGGCCGCGGACCGTACGGCATCACCGCAACGCCCGCGGGTGACGTCTATTACGCATCGCTCGCCAGCAGCCATATCGCGCGCATCGACACCGAGAGCGGCAATGCAACCGTGATCGAGCCGCCGACGCCGCAGCAGGGCGCACGGCGCGTCTGGTCCGATTCGCGCGGTCGGATCTGGGTCAGCTACTGGAACACCGGGCACGTGGCGAGAGTACGACCCTGCGACCAGGAGCTGGCGCGAATGGAAACTGCCGGGCGCAGCGCCGCACGTCTATTCAGTCTGGGTCGATTCCTCGGACAAGGTCTGGCTGACCGACTGGTCGGCCAATGCCATCGTTCGCTTCGACCCGGCAAGCGAGAAGTTCGACACGTTCCCGTCGAATCGCGACGACGCCGGCGTGCGGCAGATGCTCGGCCGCGACGGCGAAGCCTGGGGCGCCGAATCGGGCAACGACCGGCTGGTGATGGTGCCGGCGCGCTAGCGCGCAGGGTGCGGTCGCCGCGCTCGACACGTACGGCAGCGACTGGCTCTTCAAGCCGATCGGCACGCAGCCGGCCGCGACGGCGGCGAGCAGGGCGCACAACAACAACTGGGCAGGCATTCGCATCATCGCTCCGGCGTCGAGGGACGCCGGCGATGATACGCGAACGTTCGTGACGCGGTGACGCGAACGGCCTGCTAGAAGCAGACGCGGCCGCCGAAGTGGTGTCCCCAGCCGCCGGCGCACACGACCGGGCCCCAGTAGCGCGGACCCGGGTAATACGGCCCCGAGTAATACGGCCCCGGCGCGTAGTAGTAGGGCGCCGGATACGTATAGACGTAACGGCGCACGACGGGCGGCGACTCCACGGGATTCGACGTCGCGGCAGACGGCGAAGGTGCGGCGCCGGTCAGCTGCTGCGCGATCTGCCATTGCCGCCATGCGAGGAAGCGTTCGGCTTCATCGGGCGTGACCTCGCCACGTGCGACACGCGTTTCCATCGTGCGGCGCTCGATCGCCATCTCGTCGTTCAACTGCGCCGACTGCTCGGCCGTCATGCTGGGCATCGTCGGCGCGGGCTGCGCCGTCGCGCCGAGCGGCAGCGCGAGCGCTCCGGCGGCCGCGAGCGCGTACAAGGCGTTGATCTTCATCACGCTTCCTTCGAAGTTTCGGGCGCACCGCGCCGTTCCTGAAATTTCGACCGACGGTCGACGCGGCGGTTCGCACCGGCGCGCGCATCACCGTTCCAAACGTCCGGCTCGCGGCGGCGGTTGACCCTGCGACGCCGCCGCTCGGTTACCATCGCGGCGATGCCGAATCCGACCGATCGGGATCGGGCGATCGCCGCGGCACGCAGCGCGTTCGACGATGGAACGTTCGTGCGCACGCTTGCCCGCCGGGTCGGCTGTCGCACCGAGAGCCAGAGCGCCGAGCGCGCCGGCGAGCTCGCGCGCTACCTGGACGAGGAGATCGCGCCGGCATTCGTCGCGCTCGGCTTCGATTGCACGACGATCGACAATCCGTGCGGCGGCGGGCCGCTGCTCTTCGCGCAGCGAATCGAGGACGCAGGGCGGCCGACCGTTCTCACATACGGGCACGGCGACGTCATTCGCGGCCAGGACGCGCAATGGCGCGCCGGGCTCGCGCCTTGGACACTGGTCGCCGAGGGTGACCGGCTGTACGGCCGCGGCACTGCCGACAACAAGGGCCAGCACACGATCAACCAGCTCGCGCTTCGCGCGGTGCTCGACGTGCGCGGCGAGCTCGGCTTCAACGCCAAGCTGCTGCTCGAGACCGGCGAGGAAATCGGCTCGCCGGGGCTTCGCGAAATCTGTGCGGCCGAGCGCGAACGCCTTCGCGCCGACGTGTTCATCGCGTCGGACGGCCCGCGGCTCGCGCCCGAGCGCCCGACGCTGTTCCTCGGCTCGCGCGGCGCCCTGAACTTCGATCTGTCGGTCGACCTGCGCGACGGCGCGCACCATTCCGGCAACTGGGGCGGCTTGCTCGCGAATCCGGGCATCGTGCTCGCTCACGCGCTCGCGACGATCACCGGGCCGCGCGGCGAGATCCGGGTGCCGGAATGGCGGCCTGCGACATTGACGCCGGCAGTGCGGCGTGCGCTCGAGGGCTTGAGCGTCGACGGCGGCGACGGTGGCCCGTCCATCGACGCGCAATGGGGCGAGCCCGGGTTGTCGCCGGCCGAGCGCGTGTTCGGATGGCCGAGCTTCGAGGTGCTCGCGTTTCGCACCGGCAATCCCGACCAGCCGGTGAACGCAATTCCGGGACGCGCGAGCGCGCATTGCCAGCTGCGCTTCGTCGTCGGTGTCGACGCGAACGACATCGTGCCCGCGCTGCGTAGGCATCTCGCGAGCGAAGGCTTCGCGTCGGTACGCGTCGAGCCCGCGCGCGAGGGTTTCTTCGCGGCAACGCGACTCGACCCCGAGCATCCGTGGGTGCGCTTTGTCGCGCAATCGGTTGCGCGCACGACGGCGCGCGCGCCCGCGATCCTGCCGAACCTCGGCGGGTCGCTGCCGAACGACATCTTCGCCGACGTGCTCGGGCTGCCGACCGTATGGGTGCCGCATTCGTACGCCGGATGCTCGCAGCACGCGCCGAACGAGCACCTGCTCGCGAGCGTGGCGCGCGAGGCGCTGCAGATGATGGCGGGCATCTGGTGGGATCTCGGCGACACCGGCGCGCCGATGCGCGGATGAGCCACGCGCCTTAGCGCTTGCGCCGGCGTGGCTGCGGGTCCTTCGGCGCTGCGGCGTCGGGATCGAGGTCCGTGGCATCGAACGCCCGCAACATCCGTCCCGGCGCGAGCTCCATGAAGATCGTCGCGATCGCGTACGTCGCGATGACCAGCGCGCCGAAGATCGTCGGGCCCAGCGCGCCCAACCCGCTGTAGCCGATCGCGACGACGGCGAACCAGCGCAGGAACACGAGACCGAAGCGGCGCTTGATGACGACATCGCCGCCCGGGTCGCTCATCAGCCGACGATAATCGTCGATCACGAGAGTCAATGCGCCGGCGAACTGGGCGCCGACGCCTACCCACAGCGCGTGGTCGGCGCGCACGGCCTGCCAGTCGAAGTGCAGCTGCACGAGGATCAGGAACAACGAGACGCCGAGCGGTACGGCGACGACGCCGACGATGACGAGCCCGGCGAGCCCGAGCTGCGCGCCATAGCCCGCGCGTTGCCACCACGAGGCGCCGTCCTGCCCGTCGAACCAGAACAGGCGTCCGCACGCCGCGATCGACGCGGCGTACATCGAGGCGATCGTGTCGGCGAAATAGATGATGGCCACATTCGCCGCGGACCACTGCAGCAGCACCACGCCGAGCAGCGGAACGATCGCGCGCACGACGACGCTCGCAACGGACAACGGCGACGCGTTCAGTCACGTCAGGCGGTCGTGCCGCGCGAGAGCGGGGAAGAGGCGCATCCACAGCGCGACGACCGCGGGGCAGGCGATCGCCGGACCGGCGATGTTGCGAATTGCGTCGCCGTTGCGCTCGACGCGATTGCGCGCGCAAGCTCGCTTTTCGGCACGAGCGCCGGCAGCAGCGCCTGCATCAACGGATTCTGCAACGCGCGCGCGGTGCTAACGACGAGCACTGCACCGAAGATCGCTGCTCCGATGCGCGGTCGCGCGCCGCGAACCCGGCGAGCGCCAGCACCGCGAGCGCGCCGCCGGCCATGCACGCCGCCGAAACGCGTCGTCGATCGTAGCGAATCGGCGACCTGACCGACGATCAGCATGAGCGCCGACAACGGGGCGAACTGCGTGGACGTCGGCTGATCGGCGGACAAGGCGCTGCAATTATCGCGCGCGCGGCCACGGTCCCAAGGCGTCACCGCACTGTCGGCAGGCTTTACAGAACCGGCCCGATTTACCGACCGTCGGCGTCATTTCGGACGTAGATACTTGAATAGGAACTACAAAAATTGACTGGCCCGAGTGTTGCTTTTTATCGACCATCAATCGAGGGAGGTCGTTCATGCTCAAACTCAAACGTCTCGTCGCCATCGCCGCGCTTGCGGCAGCGGCATCGGTGCCGGCATCCGCGGCCACCATCAGCTATTTCACGTCCGGCGCGCAGGACAACATACCAGGATTGACCGGGTTCACGACGCTCGGTGACCAGATGGACGGCATGGGCGTCACCGTCTGCTTCTCGATCCTCGGCTGCGAGAGTCGCGTCTGGGCGGACACTGGCCCGGGATCGGGCGGCGTCACCGGCACCGGCTGGTCGATGTCGGTGAGCGGCGACACGTTCAATATCAACGCGTGGAGCCTGATGTTCAGCCCGAATCAAGGCCAGATCATCAGCATCCTGCTAAACGGCGGGCCGTTCACGCTGTTCGACCGCACCGATCCCAATACGGGCACTGACGGATCGGCGCAGGGACGCGACTTCGACACGGCAGACGGCGTGATCGACGTCACTTATATCGACCCGGTCGCCGTCATTCCGGACGCGCCGGTGGGCGATCTCTACCACTCGGTCTTGATCGAATGGCTCGACGCCACCGGGCCGCGCGAGAGCTTCCTGTTCTCGCAGGACGCGGACAACGACATCAGGCTTCTCGTGCCGGAGCCCGCGACGCTTGCGCTGATGGGCATCGCCGCGCTCGGCCTCGCGCTGACGCGCCGTCGCCGCCGCTGATCGCCGCGAAACGCAGGCCAAACACAAAGCGCCCCGCGGGGCGCTTTGTGTTTGTACAGCGGCGCGCTCGAACGACGACGCGCGCGCGGGATGCTCCTCGTCAGCGCCGCTTTGCCGCGGCCGGCGCGCGCGCCGCCGCCGTGCCGCTTCGGGCCGGTGCGACGACGGCGTTCGGATCGGGTCCTCTCACCGCGCTCACGCCGCCGGCCATCGGCATCGCCGGCATGCCCATGACGACGTCGTCCAGTGACAGCGCGCGCGAGCCGCTCGCGCCGGTGAAGAAGGTCACGCCAGGACAGGACTCGAAGTCGCCGAACAGCAGGTAGTCGCCGCGGCGGCGCATCGCTTCGCGCGCCGCCGAGCCCTGGTCGCTCATGTCGACCGGCGGCACGTTGCTGCGATAGAGGACGTTGTCGTTGCGATCCATCACGACATAGCAGGTGACGGCGGCTGACGACGCCGACCACGCGAAACCCGCGACAGCGACCGCCGCGAGCCCGATCGATCGTACGTTCATGCGTCCCTCCGGTAAGCAATCCGCCAGGCGGTTGCCGCCGAGTGTAACGCAGCCGCCAGGCGCGCGCGCCATCCGCGCGTCGCGACGTGCGTTGCCGTCCCGCGGACGTTCGCGCCGTCACTTGCGCCGACAGCGACGCCGCCGTCGACGGGTGCCCTGCTACTGCGGCGGCGGTGACCCGCCCGGCACGACCCGCATCCAGCCGCGGTCGCAGCTGCGCACGTTCGGGTAATAGCCGGAGTCCGGGCAATACCAGCGTACTTCTGGCGCGACAGCATCGGGCGCCGCAGGTGCCGGCGCCACCGCGGCAGCCGGATAGTCGTCATAGACGACCGTCGGGCCGTAATACGTCGGGCCGTAATAGTACGAGTCCCACGTCCAGTACGGATAGCCCCACCAGTATGCAAACGGAACGCCGATCAAGGCGCTGCCACCCCACCACCACCCGCTGCGTCCCCGCCAGCCGCTGTTGTGCCAGCCGCCATTCCACGATCCGCGGTTCCAGTTGCCACGGTTCCAGTTGCCCTGATTCCGGGCGCCCGAGGCATGCCCCCAATTGCCGTGAGCCGCTGCCCGATCGCCGCCATGCCAACCGCCACCGCCGTGCCCGTGTCCCGCGCCGCCGCGCGCATCCGCAGCGGACGCCGCGAACATGCCGATCAGCGCGGCCGTCAACAACGCCAGCAAACGCTTGTTCATCATGACCCTCCTTGCCTGGTGCCACGCCACGCCGGCGCAGCGGCGCGCGGACTACGCAGCCCGCAATGCCTGCACCATCTTAACGCCGCTGCGTGGCGATCGGTGTACCGGGAGCAAAAGGTGCACGCATTCCCGATGGTGTAGGACGGCACCGACAACGCATTCCGCCGCCCGCCGCTGCGCGCATTCGTCGTGCATCCCTATGCTCACCCATCCGGCTTTCGCGCTGCTTGCGCGTTCGCGCCCGGATTACCAAACGACCGATTCGGAGCACATCATGGTGAAAACGATTGTGGGTTCGTTCGACAGCTTCAACGAGGCGCAACGCGTCGCGCGCGACCTGATCGACGATGGCTTTCTCGACAGCGACGTGAACGTTGTCGCGAGCAACATCCGAGGCGACTACCGAAACGACGACCGCGTGAAGACGACGAATGCGAGCGGCACGGCGACGGGTGCCGTGACCGGCGGCGTCGTCGGCGGCGCGGCGGGACTGGCGGCGAGCCTGATGGGTCTCACTATTCCCGGCATCGGGCCGATCATCGCGGCCGGGCCTATAGTCGCCACGTTGAGCGGCGCGGGCGTCGGCGCCGTCGCCGGTGGCCTGATCGGTGCGCTGACCGATCTCGGCGTGTCGAAGAACGACGCCGAGTACTACGCCGAGTCGGTGCGTCGCGGCGGCGCGCTGGTCACGGTGCGTGCGGATGAATCGCGCGCCGAGCGGGCGGCCGAGCTGATGCGCGAGCACGGTGCCGTCGACATCGAACGGCGCGTCGAGCAGTGGCGCGAAAGCGGATGGACCGGCTGGAGCCCGGAGGCGCAACCGTACTCGCTCGATGACATCGAGCGCGACCGCGCACGCTACTCGTCGCGGGACGATGCGGCCGGCACGCCGGTCATGCGCAGCGACGCCGATCTCGGCGGTGGCGCAAGGCGATAAACGAGGCGAAGCGCAGTGAAGCGCCGTTGCCATCGCTTCACTGCGTTTCGATCGGAGGTTGCATGCCGCGCAAGTTCGTCGGCATTTACGATCGCCCGCATGTCCTTCGCCAGCGACGCGTCTGGGTCCCGCTCGCCATCGGCCTGGCGGCGCTCGTGTTCTGGATCGTCGTCTTTCTGTTCTTCCGGTGAGCGTGCCGCGGCCCTGAGCCTGGCAGCGCCGGGCTCTCCTAGCGCGCGCATGGCAGGCCCGGACCCCGCGCTGAAGCGAGACGTCGACGCGTGCCGGCGATGCGAGCTATGGGAGCGGGCGACGCAAGGCGTACCCGGCGAGGGTGCGCGGCGGCCCCTGCTGATGCTCGTTGGCGAGCAGCCCGGCGACGAGGAAGACCGCCAGGGACATCCGTTCGTCGGCGCCGCGGGCAAGCTGCTGCATGAGCTGATCGCGCAGGCAGGCATCGACCCGGCGAGCGCGTACGTCACCAACGCCGTCAAGCACTTCTACTGGGAGCCACGCGGCAAGCGGCGCATCCACAAGACGCCTGCGCAGCGTCACATCGCCGCGTGCGTCGTGTGGCTCGAGCAGGAGATCGCGAAGTACAAACCGCATGTCATCGTCGCGCTTGGGCGCACCGCGCTCGTATCGCTCGTCGGGCGCGTCATGACGTTGACGGCGGCGCGAGCGCAACAGCTGACGACCGAGGCGGGAGTACCGCTTGTCGCGACGTATCACCCATCCGCCGCGCTGCGTGCGCCGACGGCCGAGTTGCGCGCCGACATTCGCGGCGCGCTCGTCGACGACCTCGTCAAGGCGCTCAAGCTCGCGGAGAGTTTCACCAAATGAGTCGCCAAATGAGTCATCCGGGGGGGGACCGAGCTCGATCGCGGGATCCGCGGCGCGATGATCATGCCGAAGGCAGCGAAGCGCGCGATAGCGGCTTCCAGACGCAGCCTGCCGTCGCCGCCACGCACGACCGGCGCCGCGAACGAGCGAGCGACGCGCACGCATCATCCGTCGAGCGCAATGCGTCGCGCTCGCCACGTCGGCGGCGACACGGTCGCGGTGCGTGTCCCGCCCGACGTCGATTCGGCCGACGTCGTCGTCGGATCGCGCAGCGTGCGCCTGACGAATCTCGGCAAGGTCTTCTGGCCCGAGCTCGGTCTTACCAAGCGCGACCTTCTGCAGTACTACGCCGACGTGGCGCCCGCGCTGCTGCCGCACGTGTCGGACCGCGCCATGGTGATGAAACGCTATCCCAACGGCGCTGCCGGCGAGTTCTTCTTCATGAAGCGAACGCCGTCGCCGCGGCCCGTGTGGCTCGAGACGTGCTCGATCGAGCACGCGTCCGGCAACGTGATCGACTTCCCGATGGTGCAGGACATCGCCTCGCTGCTGTGGGTGGTGAATCTCGGTTGCATCGACCTCAACCAATGGTACGCGCGCTGCGACGACGTCGACCGCCCCGACTATCTGCATTTCGATCTCGATCCCGTGCCCGGCGCGACGTTCGCCGACGTGCGCGCGACCGCGTTCATCGTTCGCGACGCGCTCGATGCGCTCGGCATGCGCACGTTCGTCAAGACGACCGGATCGCGCGGCCTGCATGTCTACGCTCCGATCGTGCGCGGGCCGACGCAGCGCGACGTGTGGACGTTCGCGAAGGGACTCGCGCAGGTGCTGGCCGCGAGGCGGCCCGACGTCATCACCGCCGAATACAAGGTCGCCAAGCGGCCGCGCGACCGCGTGCTCGTCGATTACAACCAGAATGCGTGGGGCCGCACGCTTGCGTCGATCTACTCGCCGCGCCCGCGGCCGACCGCGACGGTTTCGACGCCCATCACGTGGGCAGAGCTCGAAGCCGGTGCGTCGATCGACGAGTTCACGATCGCGAACGTGCCGGCGCGCATCGCGCAACTGGGCGACCTGTGGGCGCCGCTCAACGACGATGCGGGACGCTTCGAGCTGCGCGCGTGTTGCAACCGGCCGCGGCGACGAAGCGCCGGCGGTCGGCGCGCGAATGACACGATGCCGCTGCCGCTGCCAATCGATTACGCGCCGATGGAGGCGAAGCTGGTCGGCGAGATTCCGCTCGGCGATCAGTGGCGCTTCGAGCCGAAGTGGGACGGGTTTCGCTGCGTGGCGTTCAAGGACGCAGCCGACGTCGATCTCCGCTCGCGCGCGGGGCAGCCGTTCAATCGCTATTTCCCGAAGTCGTCGCTGCCGTTGCGGCGCTCGATGCGCGGCGATGCGTGCTCGACGGCGAACTCGTCGTTCCCGACGGCAGTGGGCTGTCGTTCGACGAGCTGCTGCAGCGGATTCATCCGGCCGCGAGCCGCGTCGCGAAGCTTTCACGCGAGCATCCGGCGCTCTACGTGCTGTTCGACCTGCTGGTCGACGCGCAGGGTCGCTCGCTCGTCGATCGTCCGCTCGCCGAGCGGCGCGCGGCGCTGGAGCGCTTTTTCACGAGCGCCGTGCCGGCGGGCTCGCTGTTGCGCCTTTCGCCGCAGACGACCGAGCGCGCTGCGGTCGAGCGCTGGTTCGCGTCGGTCGGCGCGGGACTGGACGGCGTCGTCGCGAAGCGCGCCGATCTCGCCTACCAGCTCGGGTGAGCGACCGGCATGCAGAAGGTCAAGCGGATGCGAACGGCCGATTGCGTCGTCGGCGGCTTTCGCTACGGCAAGGATGCGGACGTCGTCGGCTCATTGCTGCTGGGACTCTATGACGGCGGCGGCTTGCTCCATCACGTCGGCTTCGCGGCGAACATTCCCGCCGTCGACAAGCGCGAGCTTACGACGACTCTGGAGCGCTTGAAGAAGGCGCCGGGCTTCACCGGGCGCGCGCCCGGCGGCCCGAGCCGCTGGAGCACCGAGCGCAGCGGCGAGTGGACCCCGCTCGCACCCAGGCTCGTCGTCGAGGTGCAGTACGATCATTTCAGCGGCGACCGTTTTCGCCACGGCACGAAGCTGCTGCGCTTTCGTCCCGACAAGCCGGCGCGGCAGTGCACGCTCGGGCAAGTGCGGCAGGAGAGCGCAAGTCTGCTCGCACTGCTTACTTGACGCGGAACGTCGCGACGAGCGGGTTGTGATCGGACGATTTGACCGGGATCGCGGCGACGTCGATCGCGTCGAGCCCGCGCACCATCATGTGATCGAGTTGCTTGCCGAGGAACAGCGAGCGCTTGTCGTCATGCGGTGCGGCTCGGCGAGACCGAGCTTCGTCGCCGTTGCCGACAGCGCAGCGCGGCGCGCTTTGGTCCACGTGTTGAAGTCGCCGGCGAAGATCACCGGCCCGCGATGGCGCGCGAGCACGTCGGCGAGCGCGGCGAGCTGCGCCTGGTACGCGCCGAGCGTCAGCGCGAAGTTGATCGCATGAATGTTGACGACCGCGAGCGGCTCGCGCTGCCCGGCGACGCGAAACCAGCTGATGACCGCTGATTTCGGCACGACGATCAGCGGCTCGCCGATGCGCTGCGTGCAGGTTGCGAGCGGCGCGACGCGCGACGCCGTCAGCACGCCGATGTCGTGACCGCCATAGAGAAAGGACTCGCGAGCACCCAGTCGAAGCCGGCGTCCTCGACGATGCGACGCAGCTCGTCGTCGATCGTCGCTTCCTGCAGCAGCACGACTTCGGCGGATGACACGAAGCGGCGCAGGTCGCTTTGCCAGCCGTCGTCGCCCTGCTTGTGGATGTTCCAGCTGACGATGCGGATCGCATTCGCGTCGAGCGCATCGCCGTCCGCTGCCGATGCGGCGGCGGCGCCCGCGGCGTCGCAGCCCAGCGACTGCACGTCGAGCTTGCCGGCGCGCATGACGACCGCGCGCGGCTGCTCGGTGAGCGTGACGCATCCGGCGAGCGCCGCGCACAGCAGTAACGCGGCGAGCTTCTCCACGGTCGCTTCAGTGCGCAGGCCCGACGTACCCGGGCGCCGGCTGCGTGAAGTACGCGTGCAGGATGTGATAGACCGTGCGGTAGTTCTTCTGCTGAAAGCTCGCGTGCGAGATGCCCGCCATGATGCTGAACTGCTTGTCCGGGTTCGGCAGCCGCTTGAAGAACCCGATCAGGTCGTCGAGCGCGGCGATGCCGTCGTACTGGCCGCGCAGCACCAGCGTCGGCATCGTGATCTTCGCCGGATCGACGACCGGCAGCTTCGAGCACATGTCGATGTACGTTCCGTTCGGCATCGAGTCGTCGAGCGCGAGGATCGCGTCGGCGAACGCGTCGACGACGCGCGGCTCGGCGCAGTCGGGATGGTCGCGCTGGAAGATCGAGTGCACGAACGCGCGGTCGATCGGCCGGCGCCTGCTCGCGAGAAACTGCGGCAGCTTCTGCGCCGTTCGGCGAGCGTCGGCGCGCCTTCACCGGTCCAGACGAAGGCGTCGAGCGCGAGGCGCGATACGCGCTCGGGATGGCGCTCGGCGAACAGCGCCGCGCGCAACGCGCCCGACGAGATGCCGTACGTCATGAACGAGCGGGTGCGCCGCGCCTGCGTGATGTAATCGGTGGCCGCGGCGAGATCGTCGGCGCCGTTCGCGATGTCGCAGAAGATGTCGCGGCGCTTGTCGGAACGGCCGTAGCCCTCCATGTCGACGCACCAGCAGACGAACCCGCGCTGCGCGAACCAGTCCATCACCGATGAATCGGCGCGCCCCGGCACATGCAGATCGAACGTCGGCTGCGACGCCATCGACGAGCCGTGGACGAACAGCACGGTCGGCTTGCCGTCGGGCTGGTCGACGAATTTTTCCCACAGGAACAGCCGCACGTCGCCGTCGGGCGTGCGCTTGTGCGTGAAATGCTCGACGCCGCTGACGGCGGCGCTGCTTGCGGTATCGTTCATCGGCGATCGTGCGCGGTTGCGAACCCGCGCGATTGTAACTGCTGAGCGCGGCGCACCTCAGTCGATCTTCGCGCCGGTCTCGCGAATGACCTTGGCCCAGAGCGCCTTCTCCGCATGGAAGAAGCGGTCGAACTCGGCGGGCGTCGAGCCGACGATCTCGATGCCGGCCGTGCTCATGTACGCCTTCACCTCGTCGGTCGCGAGCGCCTCGACGAGCGTTCGATGCAGCTTGTCGATGATCGGCTGCGGCGTGCCCTTCGGCGCGAGCAAGCCCATCCACACGTATGCCTCGTAGCCCGGGACACCGGACTCCATCACCGTCGGCACGTCGGGCAGCTGCGGCGAGCGATGCGCGCCGGTGACGGCGAGCGGGCGCAGCTTGCCGGCCTTGATGTGGCCGACCATGCCGGCGGTGCCCGGAATCGACACCGGCACCTGTCCGGCGAGAAGGTCCGTCGTCGCCTGCCCGCTGCCGCGATAGGGCACGTGGTTCAACTTCAGCCCGAGCGACGACGCGAGCAGCGCCATGAACAGATGCTGGCCGCTGCCGTTGCCCGACGACGCGTAGTCGACGCTGCCCGGCCGCGCCTTCACGTACTCGACGAACTCGCGCAACGTCTTCACCGGCAACGACGGATGCACGACCAGCACGCCGGGCTCGCGGCCGATCAGCGAGATCGGTGCGAAATCGTCGACCGGGTCGAACGCGAGCTTCGGGTAAAGCGATGCGCTGATGGCGACGGTCTGCGATGCGAGCAGCAACGTGTAACCGTCGGGCGCCGACCTGGCGACGATTTCGGCGCCGATCGTCGCGCCGGCGCCGGGCTTGTTTTCGACGTACATCTGGGCGCCGAGCCGCTTCGACATCTCGGCGGCGATCAGCCGCATCGGACCGTCGACTGCGCCGCCGGGCGAGAACGGCACGATGACGCGCACCGGCCGCGACGGGTAATCCTGTGCAACCGCAATGGACGCGCCGAGCGCGATCACCGCGCCGAATGCCGCGAGCATTGCGCGCAGGCTACATGGGAGCGACATCGATCCTCCGTGAAAATCGTAGAATGCGGCACGCGATCTTGCGCGCCGCGACGCGCATGCAAATATTACGGTCGCTCGAGGTCCCCGCCAAGCGTGGCGAATTTTGCCGGAGGCCGACGCTGACGCGCACCGGACGCAATCCACAAGAAAAAGGAGAACAAACGACATGGGGTCCCTGATCGCGAGCCGGATTCAGGCGCTCGGCGCGGCCGCAGCGGTGCCGTTCGAAGTGACGTTCGCCGACGGCGAGCGCTACGTCAACCGGCCCGAGACGCCTCATTTCGCGCTGCGTTTCCGCCGTCGCGCCGCCGAAGTGACCGCAGCGGCGTTCGGCCACGTCGGCATCCTCGACGCGTGGTTCGACGGCCACCTCGACATCGAAGGCGACCTGCGCGCGCTGTTCCGTACCGGCATGGAGGCCGGATTCAACGGCAGGAACGTGCTCGTCGACAAGCGCAACAGGCTGCACGAGCTCACGCATTCGAACGCCAGCCGCGAGCAGGCGAAGGCGAACGCGCGCGTGCATTACGGGCTGCCCGCCGATTTTTACAGGGTCTGGCTCGACGACCCGCTGATGATGTACACGTGCGGGTACTGGAAGGAGGGCACGCACACGCTCGAGCAGGCGCAGCAGAACAAGATCGATCATGTCGCCCGCAAGATTCGCCTCGCACCCGGCGAGCAGGTCGTCGACATCGGCTGCGGCTTCGGTGGCTTCATGTTTCGCGCCGTCGAGCGTTTCGCAGTGCACGTCACCGGCGTCAACACGACGACCGAGCAGGTCGACTGGGTCGCCGGCGAGATCGCCCGGCGCAAGCTCGGCGACAAGCTCGTTGTTCAGGAGGCCGACTTCCGCGACGTCGATCGGCAGTACGACAAGGTCGTGTCGATCGGCGTGCTCGAGCATGCCGGCCGCGACCAGATCGCGGAAGTCGTGAAGGCGCACGCGGATTTCCTCAAGCCCGGCGGCCTCGGCATGCTGCACTTCATCGGCCACGTCGGGCGCCGCGACACCGAGTACTTCATCCGCGAGCACGTCTTCCCGGGAGGCTGGATCCCGAGCCTCGCCGATGTCATCGTCGCGATGGAGGACGCCGGCCTCGAGGTCGTCGACATCGAGAATCTGCGCCGGCACTACGCGCTCACCCTCGATGTTTGGGCCGAGCGCTTCGACGCGTCGTGGGAGGCGATCCGCGCGATCGATCCCGCGCGCTTCGACGAGCGATTCCGGCGCATCTGGCGCACGTACCTGATCGGCTGCGCGGAGATGTTCCGCTCGCCCGTCGAGCGCACGCATTTGTTCCAGATCGTCTTCAGCAAGGGCAATGTCGCGCGCGACAGCTACCCGATGAGCCGCGCGTTCCTGTATCGCGACGAACCGTCGTGAGCCCGTCGGGCGGCCCCGACGGCGAGCACCGGGGTATGCCGCACGAGCGCGCCACGTCGTCCGCGTTCGCCGAGCGGCGCGATCGGCTTGCGCAGTCGTTGCGCGGGGCTGCCGGCTCGCACGTGGCGCTCGGCAAGGAGACGTCGAATCTCTTTCGCGAGCGCGCGGGCGGCGCGAAGCGAGTGCTCGACGTCCGCGCGTTCGACCACGTGCTCGCCGTCGACGCCGGGCGCCGCCTCGTCGACTGCGAAGGCATGGTGACGTACGAGGCGCTCGTCGATGCGACGCTCGCCTGCGATGGCATGCCGGCGGTTGTGCCGCAGCTGAAGACGATCACCCTCGGCGGCGCCGCCGCCGGCGTCGGCATCGAGGCGACATCGTTCCGGCATGGACTCGTGCACGAGACGCTGACCGAGATCGAGGTCGTCACCGGCGATGGCCGCACGCTCGTCTGCACGCCGGACAACGAGCATGCCGATCTCTTCTACGGCTTTCCGAACTCGTACGGCACGCTAGGGTATGCGCTGCGGCTCGTCGCGCGCGTGCAGCCGGTCAAGCCGTACGTCGCGATCACGCACACGCGATTCGCGACGCCGCTCGCGTTCTTCAGCGCGCTGCAACAGGCGTGCGACGGCGATGCCGACTTCGTCGAGGGCGTCGTGTTCGACGACGACGCGTTGTATCTGACCGAGGGTCGCTTCATCGACACGGCAAGCGCCGTCAGCGACTACTCGTACGAGCGCATCTACTATCGCTCGATTCGCGAGCGCGCGAGCGACGCATTGACGGTGCGCGACTTCCTCTGGCGCTGGGACACCGACTGGTTCTGGTGCTCGAAGAACGTCGGCGCGCAGCTGCCGTGGCTGCGGCGGCTCTACGGGCGCGAGCGGCTCAATTCGCGCACGTACCAGAAGATCATGCGCTGGAATACCCGCTGGGGAGTGACCCGAGCGCTGGCGAAGCTTCGCGGCGGCCACACCGAGTCGGTGATCCAGGACGTCGACATTCCGCTGCCGAGCGCACCGCAGTTTCTCGACTTCTTCCTGCGCGAGATCCGCGTGCTGCCGATGTGGATCTGCCCGATCACGACTTCGGCGATCGCCGATCGCTTCGTGCTCTACCCGATGCGACCGCGCATGCGCTACGTGAACTTCGGCTTCTGGGACGTGCTGCGGCGCGAGCGCAGCCATGCACCGGGGCATTTCAATCGCGCGATCGAGGCGGAGGTGCAGCGATTGGGCGGCATCAAGTCGCTCTACTCGGACAGCTACTTCGAGCGCGCGACGTTCGACGCGATCTACGGCGGCGGCGCGTATCGCAACTTGAAGGCACGCTACGACCCGACGGGAACGTTTCCCGGACTCTACGAAAAGTGCGTGCTGCGCCGTTGACGGCGCACCGCATCGTCCATCGCAGCCGCGCGACGCCGTGGCTCGACTCTTGCAGAAGCGGTAACGCGACGATCGAGGGGCGTGCGCTGGCGCACGCGGCGGCCGTCGCGGCGGCTCGTTTCATTCGCAGCGGAATCAACCAGTTCGGACGATGTGCCCGCGTTGTCGTCCACTGGTGAAGCGCGCCGTCCCTTACAACAATTTGCAAGGAGAACGCCATGATATCCAAGCGCGCGTGCGTCGCCGCCGCCGCGTTCGCCGGCGCGATCGCGCTGCCGGCCGCGGCATCGACGATCGATCTCTACGCTGTCGGGTCGACGCATCCGGGGGGCGCGCTCGATCCGGTCGGCAACGCGCTTCCGGGCGTGCCGATCGTCAGCTGGACCGAGATGCTGTGGGCACCGCCAGCATCCGTCATGCTGCTTTCGATACTGGCCGAGGGCATCGACGGCGGCGCACTCGCGCCGAACGGCGGCGAGCACGACGGTGTCTACGTCAACGGCATTTTCGCCGGCTACCTGACGCAGCAGTCGTTCTACACGCCGGGATTCAGCCTCAAGCCGGGCGCCGGTGCGCTGGCGGGTGTCACCGCCGAAACGCTGTCGCTGTTCGACGTGACGAGCCTGCTCGTCGCCGGCATGAACGCGTTCGAGATTCGCGTCGACACGGCGAACTGGGTGAACGAGATCGAGGTCGTGTCGCTCGCGCCGCTGCAGTCGACGGTGCCCGAGCCCGCATCGCTGCCGCTCGCCGGCATCGCTCTCGCGGCAGTCGGATTCATGCGCCGGCGCCCGGTGAGACGCTAGCGCTCCGCGCGCAAACGATCGAGGTACGCTTCGATGCGGCGCGCGTTCGTGCCGACGTCGCTGCTGCCGATTCGCGACACCGATCGCACGTCGACGCGGCTGCCGTTTCCCGCCGGTCGAACGCGCACGACGATGTCGTCCTTGAAGCCGAAGAGCGCCGTCGTGTCGGTTGCCTCGATACGGCCCTCGTCGGGCACCTCGGCGACGATCGTCCAGTGCATCGCTCGTGCCGCGGAGAGCGCGCGCCGAAACGCGACGTCGACCGGCGCATCGATGGTGAGCGGAACGACATCGGGATAGGCGCGCCGCTGCGCCGCGGCCACATCCGGGCCGCCGTACTCGGCGGAGTTGCGCGCGTCGACGCGCGCCGACAGCACGGCGACGAAGCGCGGCGGATCGTCGGGATCGGTCGTGATGTCGTGGATATTCGGCAAGTCGGTTCGCGCGCACCAGCATGAGCGCCGGCACGCCGAACGTCGCGGCGGCGATGACGAACGCGACAATGCCGACCGCGACGCGGCCGCGGCGACGCTGGCGCTGCGATGCGATCGCGCCCGCAATCGCGACCAGGGCGACGCCGATCGCGCCGTAGGCCGCCCAGCGCAGCAGCATGAAGCCCATGCCAAGCGGCCATGCGCCGAACCGGTAGCCCGGGCCCGCAATGAGCGCCGCGAGCGCGCACGCGATCGCGAGCGCAAGTGCGAGCGGCGCGAGCGCCGTCACGTCGCCGAGCCTGTGCCGGGATCCTTCGCCTCCGGCGACGGCGCGACGACGTCGGTCTGGTTGTCGATGTAGGTGAGCGCCTCGTTCAGCAGCGAGAGCGCCACGCCGGTGCGGCCCGCGGCGAGGTGATCGCGGACGTCGACGATCCATTGTCGCAACCGTTGCTCGTACGCTTCGGCTGCTTCGAGCTCTGCAACGAGGCCGCGTACGTCGTCGCCCTGGCCGGGTCGCTCCTGCTGATGCATCTCACGGTCTCCGCGACTGTCCGCCGAGAAAAAACCATGCGGCGCATGCATTCTAACGCCACGGCTGGCAGTATGTAGGACGCCGCCGACACGCGGTTTCAGACGTGGTTCGATCGTCGGCGCCGAATGGCCGATATAGCCTGAGCACTTTGCGCCTCCCGGCGGTTGCGCGTGCGCGAGACGCAGGCAGACGGAGGATGCCCCATGACGATGGACGCCCTGATGAGTGCTCCGACGCCCGACGACGGCGTGCTGTCGAGCGAGGCGGACGAGCATTCCGACCCGGAAGGTATCGCGCGCTGCGAGCGCTGCGGGAACCGCTACGACAAGGCGTTCACCGTCTCGATGGACGGCACGTCGCATACGTTCGACTGCTTCGAGTGCGCGATCAATGCGCTCGCGCCGCGGTGCGCGCGGTGCAACGGGATGATCATCGGCCACGGCGTCGAAACCGACGACCGCTATTTCTGCTGCGCGCACTGTGCCCAAGCATCCGGCGTTATCGGGCTGCGCGACCGTGTCGGCGCGCACGCGTGACATCGGAACGGCGCCTCAATACACCGATTGTCTTGAGGAGCTACCAGATGAAGCGGTTGCCGGTCATGAATCGCAGGCCGATGCTGCTCGTGCTCGCTTTGACGAGCGCCGTGGGGAGGCGCGTCGCGACGGCTGCCGTTGCGCAACCGATCGGGCACCGCGAGCGCAACGGTGTGGGCTGGGTGAGCGGTGGCGTGAGCCTCGAGGAGCGCGATGCGCTGCGCACTGTCGCGCCGGATTACAACCTTCAGGTCGTTGTCGCGATGTCCGGCACCGGCGATTACCGCGCCGACGTTCCGGTCTCGGTCGAGGACGCGAACGGCAATCCGGTGCTGTCGGTGGTGAGCGACGGTCCATGGCTGTTCGCCCGCGTCGCGCCCGGACGCTACCGCGTGCGCACCGGCGACGGCCAGGAGCGAACGGTCGACGTCGACTCGGGTGGGACGTCGGTCGTGTATTTCCATTCGCCGACCGAGTAGTCGTCTCTCATTGTGGCGATGAAGCGGCGGGCTTCCTCCGCACGTTCACGTTGCTCCTTCCCGGCGTCACGGAGGCCACGACGGTATCGGAGGTGACGTTCTCCTTCGGGACCGGGCCGGACACGTTTATCCCGGGCGTTCCACCGTTGATCGTGCCCGAGCCTACGACGGTCGCACTTTTGGGGATTGCGCTCGTCGCGCTCGCTTCCACGGGCCGCCGTCGATCGCGGTAGAGGAGTCTTTTGACCGCAAAACCCCGCCTCCGAGGCGGGTTTTCGTTTCTGCGGTGGCGCCTGACGGGCGACTCTTGCATTCGTAGGTACCGGCCGACAACCGGTTTAGTCGTTGGCCGGCGGCGCCCGGTACGCGTCCGCATAAGCTTCCTTCAAGGCCGTCCGTGCACGCGACGCGCTCCGTCGTCTCGCGCGGCACCCCGTTTTGATCCCTTGGAGGTTGCGATGAACATTGGAGCTGCCAGGAAATCGATGCTCGCGCTCGCCGTGCTGGCCGCGGCCGGCTGCGCGACTGTTCCCGAGAACGACCCGATCGTTGCCGACGCGCGCGTCGCCGTGCAAAGCGCCCGCACCGATCCGCAGGTGCAAAGCTACGCGCGCTACGAGCTTGACCAGGCAATCGCGACCCGTAATCGGATGGAACAGCTGATACGCGACGTCGCGGCCCCCGAGGACGTGCACCGGGTGGCGTATCTCGCGCAGGAGCGCGCGAGGCTCGCCGAGCAGACCGCGCGTGCGAAGGCCAATGAAGCGGCGCTCGCCGCGGCCAACGAGCGGCAGCGCATCGAACTCGCCGCCCGCGCACGGGAGGCCGACGCTGCGAAGCGGGGGGCCCGCGAGGCGCAACTCCAGGCCGAGGCGGCGCGCGAGCAGGCACGCGCGGCGCAGCAGCAGGCGCAGTTCGCGCAGCAGCAGGCGGCGAATGCGCAGCTGCAGGCGCAGGCCGCGCACGCGCACGCGGCAGCCGCCGATGCGAAGCTCGACGCGCTACGCGGCCAGCTCGTCGACCTGTCGGCACAGCCCACCGACCGCGGGTTGGTCGTCGCGCTGGACGACGTGATGTTCGAGCCGGGCCGCGGGCTGCTGCAGCCTTCCGGCATGCGCGCCGTCCGGCGCATCGCCGACGTGCTGGTCGCGCATCCCGAGCGCACGATCGCGGTGGAAGCTTTCACCGGTGGGCCGGGCAGGTCTTACACCGATCGCGACGTGACGGCGCAGCGCGCCCGCACGATCGAGCTCGCGCTCGTCGACATGGGCATCGATCCGTCGCGCATCGTCGTGCGCGATTATGCAGATCGGTATCCCGTTGCAGTCAACGGCGTGCCGCTCGCGGGACGCAGCGTCGACATCGTCATCTCGGACGCCGGCGGCCGCGTGCCGCCGCTCGGCTGACGCAGCGGCGCGGCGGCGGTGACGGCGTCGGCTCTCTGGTACGGCGTTTGCATGGGAGTCCTGCATCGAGAGTTCGAAGCAGTGAGGCCCCATGAGAGACGATATCCCGCTCGTTGAGGTGACCGTCACCGTCGCTTCCCTGACGGCGAGCGCCTTCGTGGCCGAGGTCGCCGCCTTTCGCGCTGCAGTCGGCAATCCCCACGTCTCGATCGCCGCCAAGGCGCATGCGTGGGATTCGGTCGTTCGGCACGCCTCGCTGCTCGACGTGCAGGAGCCGGGATTCGAGCGCGCCGGCGTTGCGCTGAAGGAGGCGCTTTGCGCCTGGCTCGACGTGCGCGCCGCCGCGTCGCACCCGTAACGGCGCGAGGTTGTTGTCAGTCGCGCGCGGGCGAGAGCCGGAACGACGCGACGTAGGGCTCGGTTCGCAACGCGCGTTCGAGCGCGCCGGTCGAGCTGCGACTCGCCGACCAGATCGAAAGCTCGTATTCGAGTAGCTGCGACGGCGCATCGAGCCGCGACGCGAGCTCCGCGACTTCGAATCCGTGGGCGCGGATGAGTTCGATCACGCGCGTGTCGTCGGGCGCATGCTGGCGAAGGAAGCCGATCTCGCAGTGGACGAGCGAGTGGACCGGCACGCGGTTCTCGATACGCCGCAGCACCTCGAGCGCGGCCCATGCGATCGCTGTCGCCGCCGTGGCCGCCGCGTAGAGGCCGCTGCCGAACAGCACGCCGATCGCAGCAACGACCCAGACGGAGGCCGCGGTCGTCAGCCCGCGCACGGAAAAGCCTTCCTTGACGATGACTCCGGCGCCGAGGAAGCCGATGCCCGTGACGATGCCCTGGATCACGCGCGTCGGATCGCCGGTTCCCGCCGGCAGCCATCCGTCCGCGAGCTGCGCAGCGGCGACAAGCACCGCTGCGCCGAGGCAGACGAGCGCGTTCGTACGCATTCCTGCCGCACGCCCGCGGTACGCGCGCTCGAGCCCGATCGCGCTGCCGCCAACGACGGCCGCCGCCGCGCGCAGGATGACGTCCCATTCACTCATACGCCGAACGGCACGACGGCAAAGCCGAACAGTGGCCGGTGGAACGTCATGACGACGAGCGCCACGCCAATGCCCGCGATGACGGCGATCGCGTCGAACTTCGCGCGCGGCTCGAACGGCTTCACCGCATGGCGATGCACGGCGGATGCGAGGTCGACGATCGCATACGCCGCGAACGCGCCGAACAGCACCGTGCCGCGCAGATCGCCGTTGGCGAGCAGATGCACGACGGCCCAGATCAACAGCCCGAGCAGCATCGGGTGGCGCAGCGCGCGGCGGATGTTCGTCGGCATGTTGGCCGCGGCGAAAAGGACGAACGCAACGCTCACCGCAATCGGCGCAATCCGGATCGCCGCCATCGACGGCGCGAACAGTAGCGGCTCGCGCGGGGCGCGGCCGAAGCCGACGACGATCAGCACGATGCCGAGCAGCGAAACGACCGAAACCGCGCCGCGATAGCCTTTGTCGCCGAGGCGCGCGACCAGCGCGGCGCGCAGCGCCGGTATCGCAGGCACCAGATGCATGCCGAGGAAGAGCGCGAGCCCCGCGAC
Source organism: uncultured beta proteobacterium (assembly GCA_963798655.1). Lineage (GTDB taxonomy): Bacteria > Pseudomonadota > Gammaproteobacteria > Burkholderiales > Casimicrobiaceae > CAVSMC01. Next base: position 124,045 of record CAWCUH010000001.1, read on the forward strand.
CAGCAGCGCCATGTTCGATGTTCCTTGCGCTGAATCATGGCCAGCGCCCGGCGAGTGTAGCTCCGATCTCCTTTGTGCGCCGGACCTCTTCTGTCGCCTCGCTCCCCCGGGTACAATCCTGCCGGCAACTGATTCAAACCGTTTCCACGCGGAGGCGAACGCGGGTGTCCTGCAGTCGTTGCGATCATCATCGAAGCTCCGGTCACGCGTCGTGCTCGAACTGTGGCGCGCTGATCGCGGCGTCCGATCCGCCCGGCGTTGCGCCGATCGACGCCGACACGATCACTGCCGTCGACAACGAGCGCGTTGTGCGGCCCGCACTCGCAGTGCTCTACCGACTCGCGGTTGGACCGGCGGCTGACTACTACGCGCCGCGCTTCCTGCGCTACGAGGCCGCGGGCCACGGTCTTCCCGGCTGGCATTGGCCGGCCTTCCTGTTTCCGAGCTTCTGGGCGTTCTATCGCAAGCTTTGGCTGCCGGGAGTCGCGTACGCGCTGCTGCCGCTCGCCGGCGCGTTCGCGTTCACACGCCTCGGGGCCGGCGTCGACGACTCGTCCGCCGTCTGGTTCGCATCGGCCGTCGTTGCGATGTGGGTGCTGCCCGGCCTCATATCGGCGCTGTTCGCCAATTCGCTGCTGTATCGCCGCGTGCGCCGCCAGGTCGGACGCGCCGAAGCCGCGGCCGGCAGCGTTCCGCGCGCTGCGCGAATGCTGACGACGCGCAAGCCCACGTCGATCGGCTCGGCGCTGCTGCTGGGCGGCGGCGTGCTGCTGATCGCGCTGGGCGGCAGCTTCGACAAGCTGCGCGAGGCGTACGTCGATCATGCGGTGCGCACGACGGTCACGGAATCGCTCACCGCGGTTCGCTGGCTGCAGCAGGAAGTCGAGGAGCAGTGGTGGCGCTTCGGCGTTCCGTCGCGGCCTCCCGAAGCGGTGCGTCAGCTTGCGCGAGCGAGCGCACCGGACCTCGCCGACGTAAGCGTGAGCGAAACAAACGGACGCGTGCGCCTGGGGCTTGGCCGTTCGATCCCCGAGCTCGCCGGCAAGGCAATCCTGCTCGCGCCATCGGTCGACGCGTGGCAGCGCGTGCATTGGCTTTGCATTCCGATCGACATCCCGCAGAAATACCTGCCCAAGGAATGCCGGCCGCGCAGCTAGCCGCCGCGCCGTAGTCCCCGTCCTACGCGCCGACGCGACGGCGCCCGCTGCACCGCGCGCTTCGCCCTGCAAACACTGAGGGTGAGCCGTGCGATCCGCACGGCATGTCACGGCCGCGGAGGACATCATGCCCCGGATCACCGCGAGCGCACTGCGCGCGACGTTGCTAGTGCTCGCCGCGGCAGCTTCGTCGATGGCTGCCGCGAAGAACGTCGTCGTTCATTTGACCGGCAAGAACGAAGTGCCGCCGGTCGCGAGCAGCGCGAGCGGCCAGGGGACGATAACGATCAATGACGACAAGACGATCACCGGGAGCATCACGACGACTGACGTCGCCGGCATCGCCGCGCACATCCACATCGGTGCACCCGGCAAGAACGGCCCGGTCGCGGTGCCGCTAGCGAAGAGCGGCGACGCCGGGTGGAGCGTGCCGAAGGACGCGAAGCTCAATGACGATCAATATCGCGCGTACCAGGCGGGGGAGCTGTACGTCAATGTTCACAGCGCTGCGCATCCCGATGGCGAGATCCGCGGGCAGCTGACGCCGTAGCGGTGAGAGGTCGGTGGAGTCTGCCGCTCGTCGGCGCACCGGCGCGCGTCGAGCGCTGGCAGAGATCTTGCAATCCGAAACCAACCGCCGGCCATCGACATCACAGGTTGTCGTCGCCGTCGACCCGAGAGTAGCGCACGGAGGCCGAATGAAGTCCATTCTCGATCCCACGTTCCACTACACGTCGAGCGCAAACACCGACCTGCGCAAGACGTTCGCCCGGGTTCGGCGCCAGCTTCGCAAACAGCAGCAGACGACGAGCGAACCCGATGCGGCGACGAATGTTTCTCCGATGTTTCAACGCTCCGCACGCAGTCCGCGCACCGTCGTCGCCCGCTGATCGACACCGTACTTGCCACCGCCAGCCCGCCGAGCGCGCTCGACGCGGGGCCGCGCGCACATTTCGGCTCGTATTCGACGGCGCCCGATCGCAATGCGCGCTCGCACAAGGCTTGCGATGGCGGCGGCTCGCGAGATGCAGCGCGCTCGCGCAACGCCCGCGGCGATCGCGGTTCGCGCGATGCAGGGCGCCCGCGGCAAAGACCGCAATCGCAGAAAAAAATTCGTGTAGACGGAGTGTTTTACACGTACTGCACGCAGCTGAGGCGCCGTTCGTCGGTCGATCCCGCCGGCCGAAGCTTCTATCGGCGCGTCCGCACCGGCCCTGCGGCAAGCACGTCGTATCGGCACCGTCGAATGCGCGGCGGCGAAGCCGCCGTCCCGCGCTCCTTTACACCGGAGCGCGGGGCTCATAGGATTACATGCAGGTGCATTGATCGGCGGTCGATTGGCGGCCGCGCGCTTTCAACGACAGGAGAATCTCGATGGCCAACCCGTTCGTGCACGTGGAACTGCAGACGAAGAATCTCGCCAAGGCGAAGGCTTTCTACTCGAGCCTTTTTGGCTGGAAGCTCGAGGACATGCCGATGCCGGGTGGCGCGGGCACGTATACGATGATCAACGTCGGCGAAGGAACGGGCGGCGGCATGTTCGAGAATCCGGAGCCGAACGTGCCGGCGTTCTGGCTCGCCTACGTCGGCGTCGACGACATCGATGCGTCGACGAAGCGCGCGAAGGAGCTCGGTGCGACCGTCATGCGCGACGTGATGCCGGTGGGCGACTTCGGCAAGATGAGCGTGATCGTCGACCCGACCGGCGCGCACATCGCGCTATGGCAGGCGCTGCGCAAGTAGTCGAGCGCGAGCCGGCGCCGGTTGACGGGCACCGCCGGATGCGTTCGTAGGACGAGCGCTCGATCGTACGTCAACCGCTAGCGCAATCGACGCCCGCCGCCAAACCGCGCTGGCACCACGAAGGCAGTCGCTGGCGCTACGAGGAAGGCCGCTGGGAACGGCATCACGGCTAGAGGCCGGCGATGTTCATGCGAGCGAACCAAGGGCGGCGCGAGCCGCCCTTCGTTCGTCCCTCAGCGCCGGCGGCCGGGGAACGCGTCTGTGGCGAGCAAGTCGAAATGACGGGTGGTCCGGTCGGCGCGTCGGCGTCGCTTTGATGGTGTATCGCCAGAAGTCCGATGAAGATCGCTCAGATAGCGCCGCTCGTCGAATCGATACCGCCGCGCGGCTACGGCGGCACCGAGCGCGTCGTCGGGTATCTCGCCGATGCGCTCGTCGAGCGGGGCCACGACGTTACGCTGTTCACGAGCGCGGACGCCCGCAGCCGAGCGGAAATCGTCGCCGTGCGCGACCAGGCGATACGGCTCGACCCGGCGCCTTTCAAGTCCGAGGTCGCCGCACATCTGGTGATGCTCGACGAAGTGCGGGCGCGTGCGCGCGACTTCGACGTGCTGCACTTCCACATCGACCTGCTGCATTTCCCTTTTTTCGATGCAATGGCGCACAAGACGCTCACAACGTTGCACGGACGCCTCGACGTGAACGACTTGCCGGCCGTTTATCGCCGCTGGCCGCAGTTCCCGCTGGTGTCGATTTCCGATTCGCAGCGGCGCCCCCTCGCGTTCGCGAACTGGATCGCCACGGTTCCCCACGGCGTGCCGCCCGAGGTCTTCCGCTACACGCCGTCCGCTGAAGACTATGTCGCGTTCGTCGGCCGCATTTCACCCGAGAAGCGACCGGATCGCGCGATCCGGATCGCGCGTCGCGCCGGCGTGCTGCTCAGGATGGCAGCCAAGGTCGATCCCGCCGATGCGGCGTATTTCGAGGAAACGATTGCTCCGATGCTCGATGGCGGCGGTGTCGACTTCATCGGCGAGCTCGACGAGACGCACAGGAACGATCTCGTTGCCGGCGCACGCGCACTGCTGTTCCCGATCGACTGGCCCGAGCCGTTCGGCCTCGTCATGATCGAGGCGATGGCGTGCGGCACGCCGGTGCTCGCATGGCACTGCGGATCGGTGCCGGAGGTCATCGACGAGGGCGTGACCGGGTTCGTCGTGCGCTCCGAGGAGGAGGCGGTCTCGGCGCTCGAGCGGATCGGGTCGCTCGATCGCATGGAGGTACGCGCGACGTTCGAGCGCCGCTTTTCCACGCGGCGCATGGCGGACGACTATCTGGACGTGTACGAGACGCTCTGCGGCGCCGGCGCCTGCACCGAGCAGCTGAGCGCGTCGGCACGCTAGGCGAGGCACGCGATGCCCCTCGAGCACGCGCACCAAGCCGCCACCGAGCGTGCCGAGACGAGCGAGGCGCGCGGCCCGATCGGCTACTTCGCGCTGAAGCATCGCGACACGTTCCTCGTCGCCGATTCGATCGGCGACGTCTGGGGCGGCGGCGACGGGCTGTTCCGCGACGACACCCGCGTGCTGTCGCGCTGGAGGGTCACGATCGGCGGCGCTCCGCCGTCGCTGCTGGGCGCGTCGGTGAGTCGCGACAACGTGTTCTTCCGCGCGAACCTCACCAACCGGCCGTTGCCACAGCTCGGCGACCACAGCGCACCGGAAGGCGTGATTCACGTCGAGCGCGCGCGCTTCCTCTGGGACGAGCGGCTCTACGAGCGGCTGACGCTCACGAACTACGGCGAGCGCGAGGTGCCGGCGGCGCTCACGATCGAATTCGCGGCCGACTTCCGGGATATATTCGAAGTGCGCGGCTACACGCGTGCCGCACGCGGCCGGCTGTTGCCGCCGCACGTGCACGCCGATCGCGTCGTGCTCGCTTACGAAGGCCTCGACGGCGTCGTCCGGGTATCGCGCGTCGTGTTCTCCCATACGCCGCACCGGCTGAGCGCTTCGCGCGCCGAATTCAATCCGGTGCTGAAGCGCCACACGCAAATCGCGCTTCACGTCGAGGTCGGCGCGAGCGACAGCGGTCCCACGACTGCCGCATGCTTTCGGGAGGCGGCGGCGCGCGCGCGCGTTGCGATGCGCCGACGCCGCCGGCGTGGCGCGGCGCTGCATACCCCTGCGCGCGCGTTCAAAGTCTGGCTCGACAAGTCGCGCGCCGACATAGCGCTGCTCACGACCGACTTGCCGACCGGACCTTACCCGTACGCCGGCATCCCGTGGTTCTCGACGACGTTCGGTCGCGACGCGATCGTCACGGCGCTGCAGATGCTGTGGGTCGATCCGTCGCTCGCGCGCGGCGTGCTCGCCTTTCTCGCCGACACGCAGGCGCGCGAGTGGAACGCGTTCGCCGATGCGGCCCCCGGCAAGATCATGCACGAGGCGCGCAAGGGCGAGGTCACGGCGCGCAACGAGTTGCCGTTCCGTCGCTACTACGGCGGCGTCGACACGACCCCGCTGTTCGTGATGCTCGCGGGCGCGTACGCGGAGCGTACCGCCGATCTGCAGTTCGTCGACCGGTTATGGCCAACGCTCATCGCTGCGATGGAATGGATCGAGGGTGCCGGCGATTCGAACGGCGACGGCTTCGTCGACTATGCGCGCGGCGAGGACACGGGCCTCGCGAACCAGGGATGGAAGGACAGCGTCGACTCGGTATTTCACGCGGACGGACGCATGCCGCGTGGACCCATCGCGCTGGTCGAGGTGCAGGGCTACGTCTACGCGGCACGGCGGGCGATGGCGACGCTCGCGATGGCGCGCGGCGAGCGCGCGCGCGCGGAGCGCTGGCGCTCGCGCGCCGATGCGTTGCGCGCCGCCGTCGAAGCGCGTTTCTGGATGCCCAAGGAGAAGTTCTACGCGATCGCGATCGACGGTGACGGCGAGCCGTGCCGCGTGCGCACGTCGAACGCCGGCCAGCTGCTCTACAGCGGACTGCCGTCGCCGTCTCGCGCCGCGCACGTCACGCGCCAGCTTCTGCAGGCGGGATTCGACACCGGCTGGGGCGTTCGCACGCTCGCTTCGGGGCAGGCACGCTTCAATCCGATGTCCTACCACGACGGCTCGGTATGGCCGCATGACACCGGAATCTGCGCCGCCGGCATGGCGCGCTACGGCGATCGTGGAGGCATCTCGCATTTGCTGCAGCAGCTGTTCGACGCCGCGACGACCTTCGGCATGCGACTGCCCGAGCTCTTCTGCGGATTTCACCGTGCGTCCGGCGAGCCGCCGGTCGGCTATCCGGTGGCATGCCTGCCCCAGGCATGGTCGTCGGGCGCGCCGTTCATGATGCTGCAGGCATGTCTCGGGGTTCGCATCGATGCGTGGCGACGCACGGTCGAGATCGACCGGCCGGAGCTTCCCCGCGAGCTTCATCAATTGCGCGTGAGCGGTCTCGCAATCGGTGACGAGCGCCTCGACCTCGTCTTTCAGCGCATCGGGAGTCGGACGGCCGTGTCGCCGTCGGGCCCGGTGCCCGATTCCGTGCGGATTGTCGTGCGCGTCTAGCGTCCTAGCGATCGAGCTCGCGATAGTGGCGAAAGATTCCCTGCTCGTTGAACGGTATGCGTCGCGGCGACGCAATGTACGCGGCGATGCGCGGCCGCTTTGCAACGCGCTCGTGCAGCGCGACGACGTAGGGCAGCTTGCGCTCGAGCTTCGCCATGGCGTTCGGAAAGGCGTAGCGCAAGCCGGCGACGACCTGGAACAGCGATAGATCGGCGTACGACACGCGCGCACCGACGAGGAATGCCGGCCCCCGCGGATTCGCGGCGAGCACGCGCTCGAGATAGCCGAGGTATTTCGGCAGACGATGCGCGATCAGGTCGCCGGCGCGCTTTTTCGCTTCACCGCGCTGCTGCTCGTAATAGAGGCTCGACGCGATCGGATGATGCGCGTCGTGCACCTCGGCGACGACGTCGGCGATCGTCAGCTGAAGCTGGTGCGTCCACAGCCGCGCGGCGTCGGTCTTCGGCGCGAGCGCATGGCGCTCGCCGATGAACAGCAGGATGTTTGCCGTCTGCGCGATGCACAGCGCGCCGGCGCGCAGGAAAGGTGGCGCGAACGGCGGCATCATCGACGTGCGCTCGTCGAGCAGCGCGATCATGCGGGCTTCGCCGTCCGGTTCGCGCGCGACGTCCACGTACGGCGCGGCCGCTTCCTCGAGCGCGAGGCGGACGAACTCGCCGCGTCCCTGGATGTGCGGCCAATAGTAGAGCTCGTAGCGCATCGCCCGTCCTCCGGCTTGCCAGTATAGAGTCCGACCCTATACTCGTCGGATAAGACGAATCCCGCGAAAGACCCTTCGACAGGCATCCCGATGGCTTCGAACCGAACGCCCGCTGCGCTTGCACACGACCCGGGGCGCATCCGCCGCGCACTGGAAACGCTGGGCGCGGGCAATCGCGCGCTGCTCGGCGCTCGCAGCGAGGTGCAGCTGCTGACCGAGATGTGCCGCGTGGCGGTCGAAGTGGGCGGCTATCGTCTCGCCTGGGTCGCGTATGCCGACCGCTCGGCGAGCAAGTCGATCCGCGCCGCGGCGCAGGTCGCCGCCGACGGACGGCCGATCGACGCGCTCGCGAGCCTGGACGAAGCCGACGAGCGCGGACGCAGTGCGGCGGGCACGACGATACGTACGGGCAAGCCGTACGTCGTGCGCAACATCGGCGAGGACCCGGGATACGCCTTCGCGCGCGAATCGCTCGCCGAGCGCGGTCTTGCCTCCGCCGTCGGCTTGCCGCTGCATGTCGCCGGCGAGGTCATCGGCGCGCTGCTCGTTTATGCGGCGGAGCCGGACGCGTTCGACGAAGCCGAGGTCGAGCTGCTGTGTGCGCTCGCCGAGAACCTGTCGTACGGCATCGCTTCGCTGCGCCTTCGCGGCCGCCAGGAAGAGGCGCACGCCACGATCCGGCGAATGGCGCTCTACGACAGCCTCACCGGGCTGCCCAACCGCGCACAGCTCAAGATGCGTCTCGCCGAGGCGATCGCCGACGCACGGGGGCGCAACGACGCATTTCCGCTGCTGTTGCTCGACGTCGACCGCTTTCGCGATGTGAACGAAGCGCTGGGCTACGAGCAGGGGGACCGGCTGCTGCAGCAGATCGGTCCGCGCCTCACCCTCGCGGTGCCCGAGGCGAAGCTCGTCGCGTATCTCGGCGAGGACGCGTTCGCGGTGCTGCTCGATCGCGGGGATGCCGACTTCGCTGCGCGCGTCGCGCGCCGGATCCTCGACGCGCTCGCGAACCCGTTCGACCTCACCGGCTTCCACGTCGACGTGCGGGCGAGCATCGGCATCGCGCTCTATCCAGGGCACGGCAACCATCCCGACGCGCTGGTCCTCCACGCGGATGCCGCCGCGCAGCAGGCGAAACGCGCGTTCTCCGGCTACCACGTGTACATGCCGGGTCTCGCGCGCGACCAGACGCGAAGACTTGCGCTGATCGGCGACCTGAATCGCGCGATCGACGCCGACGAGCTGCTGCTCTATTGCCAGCCGAAGATCGACGTGCGCTCGCGCAATGTCTGCGGCGCCGAGGCGCTGGTGCGCTGGCGCCATCCGAAGCACGGAATGATCGCGCTCGACGAGCTGATTCCGCTCGCCGAGCAGACGGGGTTGATCCGACCTCTCACCTACAGCGTGCTCGGCGCGGCGCTGCGGCAATGCCACGCGTGGGACGAGGCCGGCATCCATCTTCCGGTTGCCGTCAACGTGACGATGCGCACGCTGCGCGACCCGACGTTCGTCGACCGGCTGCGCGGGCTTCTCGCGACATGGGGAACGGCGGCCGACGCGCTGCAGCTCGAGATCACCGAGAGCGACCTGATGGAGGATCCGGTCGGCACGCTCGACGTCCTCGCGCGGCTCAAGCGCATGGACGTCAAGCTCTACGTCGACGACTACGGCACCGGCTATTCGAGCCTCGCGTATCTGCAGCGCCTGCCGGTCGACGCGATCAAGATCGATCAGTCGTTCGTGCGCAGCATGCCGTCGAGCGACGAGTCGGCGAAGATCGTGCACTCGACGATCGAGCTTGCGCACAATCTCGATCTCGGCGTCGTTGCCGAAGGGGTGGAGACCGAGCCGGTGCTCGAGCGGCTCGCTGCGCTCGGTTGCGACACCGCGCAGGGTTATCTGATCAGCGAGCCGATGCCCGCGGAGCGATTTGTCGCCTGGCAGGCGCACTCGCCGTGGCGAGGCGGACGGGCGGCGGCACCGGCGCGGGCGGCGCGTGCGCGCGGTCGCCGCATCCACTAGACATCAACGCGAGCCGAGGACGACGATGAACGAAGAGACGTTCAACATCAGCATTCGCAAGTTCCTGAAGATGGTCGGCGTCAGCTCGCAGCGCGAGATCGAGCACGCGGTCGAGCGCGCGATCGCCGAAGGCCGCATCCGCGGCAGCGAATCGTTCCCGGCGCGAATGCGGCTCGAGGTTCCCGCGCTGTCGCTGTCCGTCGAGTTCGACGGCGAGCTTCGTCTCGACTAGCGCCCGCCCCGGGGCCTAGTCGGCGCTGAAGACGACGCTGAACGGCCTCGGCAGATCCTGGCGGTCGGTCACGAGGTGCACGATCGCGAACGACGTGAGCTGTGCGAGCTCGGCGCGTATCTGCTTCGCGCCTTCGGCCTTCGAGGCGCGGCGGCCCCACGGCGCGTTGCGCACGTCGGCGCGGTTGCGCACGACGACGTTCAGAGTCACCTCGCCGAGCTCGTCGTCGCGGCTCATGTAGGCGCCGGAGACGGCGATCGCCTCGATCTCGAGCGGGTTGCGCGTCCAGTCGGCGTTCACGTTCGCGGCGATCTTCGCCGCGCGCTCCAGCAGCTGCTTCGCGCGCGCCCGCGGCAGCGGCGAAACAACGCGCGCATAGGCGAACTCGGCGAACTTCTCGGTGAGCCGGTATTCGTCGGGCCGCTCGCCGTTCGGCGCGAGCAGGCCGCCGCGGACGAGGTCGTCGAGGAGCCCTTCGCCGGTCTGCGTCGTGACGGCGAAGTCTTCGCGCAAACGTCGGCCGGGAAGCTGCGCACGATCGATCGGAAGCCCGATGACGCGGGCAAGCACGCGGTTCGCCGCCTCGCGGAACTGGAGCGCATCGATGCCGAAGTAGCGCTGACGTGCGACGAGCGTGCGTGATCTCATGGTGGCACCGGGACGGAACAATGACAATGGCATAATACCGCACGCAGCCGGGAACGACAAGCCCGCACGTCACGCGGGCGGGACCCCGGCAAAGCGAATCGACCATGACAGGGGAGGTGTCTTTGGGCGGATCGTGGCGATGAGGACGCCGATCGAGGTCAGCGAGGAGGCCGGCATCCGTTACCTGCACTTCGGCTCGCGCTGGGTGCAGGGAGCGATGCGCATCGCGCGCCCGTTCGCGCTCGAGCTCGACTACACGCGCGACATGATGCTGCCGCTGCTGCTGCGTGCCGAGCGCTTTCCGCGCAGCGTTCTGCTGATCGGCCTCGGCGCTGCGTCGCAGGCCAAATTCCTCTATCGGCACTGCGCCGACGCCGCGCTCAGCGTCGTCGAGATCGAGCCGGACGTCGTCGCGGCCGCACGGCAGTTCTTCAAGCTTCCCGAAGACGCACGCCGGCTCGCGATCGAGATAGCCGACGGGACTGCGTATGTCGCGGCGACGCGCAAGCGTTTCGACCTGATCCTGGTCGACGGCTTCAACGCCAAAGGCCACGCGGGGGCGCTCGACACGCTGCGCTTCTATCGTCATTGCCGCGCGCGCCTCGCTGGCCAGGGGTTGCTCGCGACGAATCTGTTCAGCCGCAACCGCAGCGCGCGGCCGAGCGTCACGCGACTCGGCGAAGCGTTCGACGGACGGGCGCTCGCGCTTTCGCGCTGCGACAGCGGCAATACGATCGCGGTGGCGGCCGCCGGCGATCGCGTCGAAGTCGAGCTTGCCGAATTGACCGAGCGCGCCCATGCGCTTCGCGAGCGCACCGGCCTCAACCTGTTGCCGACGCTCGCGCGGCTCGCGAAGGGTGGCGGCGCCGCGAGCGGCCGCGTCGTCGTGTAGCGGGAATACCGGCGGCGCTGAAATGTTCCGGCCGGTAGCGCGACTAACGGGCATGATTCGAATTCAACCCAACTGGAGCGACCGATGACGTCGACGACTTCTCGCCTTTCGAACTGGCTGTCGACCGCCGCGCTGGCGGCACTTTCGGCCTGCGGCATTGCGGGCGCGCAGACGCCGCTGCCGCAGCCCGCGGTCGATATCCCGGCATCGAGCGTCAAGGGAGCGCAGACGGCCGTGTTCGCCGGCGGCTGCTTCTGGGGCGTGGAGGCGGTGTTCAGGCACACGAAGGGCGTGCTGTCGTCGGTGTCCGGCTATGCCGGCGGCGGCGCGAAGGACGCCGAGTACGAGATCGTGTCGACTGGCCGCACCGGGCACGCCGAATCGGTGCAGGTCACCTACGATCCGTCGAAGGTCAGCTACGGTCAGCTGCTGCGCATCTTCTTCTCGGTCGCACACGACCCGACGCAGCGCAACCGGCAGGGACCGGACGTCGGCACGCAGTACCGCTCGGCGGTCTTTTATGCGAACGACGACCAGAAGCGCGTCGCGGAGAGCTACATCGAGCAGTTGACGCGTGCGAAGGCGTTCTCGCAGCCGATCGCGACCGAGGTGACGAAGCTTCCGGCTTTCTATCCCGCCGAGGCGTACCACCAGAACTATCTCGCGCTGCACCCGACGCAGCCGTACATCGTCTACAACGACCTGCCGAAGCTCGCCGAGCTCAAGAAGCAGTTTCCCGACGTGTACGTGAAGCCGTAACGGGACGGCGGTGCGGCGCACGCAGAGCGCCGCGCTGGTGCTCTACCGCCGGCGCGGCGGCGTTGTCGAAGTGCTGCTCGTTCATCCCGGCGGGCCGTTCTGGCAGCGCAGGGACGACGGAGCCTGGTCGTTCCCGAAGGGCGAGTTCGGCGATGGCGAGCGCGCGCAGGATGCGGCGCGTCGCGAGTTTGCCGAGGAAACCGGGACCGCGATCGACGCGCCGCTCACCGCGCTCACGCCCGTGCGGCAGCGCGGCGGCAAGGTCGTGCATCCGTTTGCCGCGCAAGGCGATCTGGACGCAACGAAGCTTATCAGCAACACCTTCGAGCTCGAGTGGCCTCCGAAATCGGGCCGCGTCCAGTGTTTCCCGGAAGTCGACCGTGCCGCCTGGTTCGACATCGGCGCGGCGCGACCGAAGCTGATCGACGGGCAGCGGCCGATCCTCGATGAGATCGAGCGCCTCGCCGCTCGATCGCCGTAGGGTCGGGAAAGGTCCTACAGCAGCGTGCGGTGGCGGACGATACGGCACGCGTTGCGGTGACGCGAGACTTGTGGGGCTCGCGTGCCATCCGGCACGCCGACACTCACCGTCATTCGCGAAGAGGCAGACCATGCTCGGTATGTTCGGAGGCGACAAGGAAGGCTTGAACGTCAGCGCGATCGATCTGCTGAAATCGGACCACGACGACGTCGAGAAGCTGTTCGACGAATTCGAGGATCGCAAGGAAGAGGCCGATGCGCAGACGAAGGAAGAGATCGTGGAGTCGATCTGCAAGGCGCTCGAAGTGCACGCGCAGCTCGAGGAAGAGCTGTTCTACCCGGCCTTCCGCAAAGTCGACGGCATGGAAGACCTGCTCGACGAGGCGTTGATCGAGCACCAGTCGCTCAAGGCGCTCGTCGCGCAGCTCGAGGCGTCGACGCCCGACGACATGCTGTACGACGCGCGCGTCAAGGTGCTCTCCGAGTACGTGAAGCATCATGTGCGCGAGGAGGAAGGCGAGATCTTCCCGAAGGCGCGCAGCTCCGACGTCGACCTGAACGAGCTCGGCCGCACGATGATGTCGCGCAAGGACGAGCTGATGCAGGGCGCCGCGATTCCGGCCATCGAGGAAGAGCTCGGCCAGCGCGGTACCCGCGGCCGCGCTGCATCGCAGTCGAAGGCAGCGGGGAAGTCGGCTGCCTCCCGCAAGTCGAGCTCGCGCAAATCGACGTCGCGTGGCGCGTCGTCGTCATCGCGCAGGACGTCCAAGGGCTCGACGAAGCGCGCATCGGCGCGCGGCCGCTGAGCAGGCACCGGCGCGCGGCGGCGCCGTAGCGGCGTCGTGTGCGCGTCGGCCGCGTCCGACGTCGGCTTCGACGGCATTCCGAACGCGCGGCTCGAACGGCGCCCACAGCGCTTTCGGCGCTCGTCCGCCATACCCGGCCCGCCGATGCGGCGATATTGGGAATATTGATCGAAAGGAATCTACGCCATGCAGCGAAAGGCACTGCGCTTCGGCAAGGGTTTTCGCGTCGCGTTCGCGAACGCGCGTGCCGAGGCGGCCGAGATGGTGATCGCGCCGGGTGACTCCGAGGGCGACGCCGGCAACCGGCATCGCGGTGCCGATCAATGGTTGTTCGTCCTCTCCGGAAGCGGGACCGCGGAGGTCGACGAGCGCCGCGTTTCGTTGCGCCCAGGCTCGTTGCTGCTGATCGAGAAAGGCGAGCGCCACGAGATCCGCAACAGCGGCCGCGAGCCGCTGCGAACGCTGAACTTCTACGTACCTCCCGCATACACGGCGAACGGCGACGAGCTGGCGCGCGGCCGTCGTTAGGAGCGCATCGTGCGAGTCATCGTCGTCGCTCTCGCCCTCGCGCTGATGCCCGCCCGACTTGCCGTCGCGAGCATGGACTGGGACAAGCTGCGGCCCTCGCACATCGTCCGCGTGCTGCACGGACGCGCGTCGTATTACGCGAGCGCGCTGGCCGGTCGCGAGACGGCGAGCGGCGAGCGGTACGATGCGAACGCGCTGACGGCGGCGCATCGGACGCTGCCGCTCGGTACGCGCGTGCGCGTGATCGATAACGCGACGCACCGGGCGGTTGTCGTGCGAATAAACGATCGCGGTCCGTACGCGCCTGGACGCGCGATCGACCTGTCGCGGCGCGCAGCGCAGGTGCTCGGCATCGTCCGCAGGGGCGTCGCCGACGTCACGATACAGGTCGTTTCGCTTCCGCGCGAGCGCCTTGAATTCGCGAGTGGCGCGGCGTAGCATCGATCGGACAACAAAGCAGGGAGCCGGTGATCGCGAAGGAGAGATCATGTGCTACGAATACGGCGCCTTGTTCGAGCGTGTACGCGCGCGCGAACTGCGCAGGCAGCAGGAGCGCGATCGGGCAAAGATCGGCGCGGACGGCAAGCATCAACCGGCGAGCGCAGTGAAGCAGCCGGTGCGCGAGGAAAGCGCGCGCACGCCGCGCGAATCGATTCCGGTCTGACGCGGGCTTACGATCGGCCCGTAACGAGCTCCGCTGGCGCAGCGGGACTCGTGCTCGCCGCGTCGGCGGGCGCGTGATCGCCGCGACGACGCCGCAGCGGCTGGCGCAGCGCGCGCACGATGCGTCGACATTGCTCGTACGTCGCGGGCTGGACGACGACCGCCCAGGCGCCGCTGATTCCGGGCGCCGGTTCGTTGCCGATGACCTGTTCCAGCGGCCCGACGATGCGAACCTCGACGTCGTCTGCATTGGCATCGGCGAGTGCTGCGTCCACGGCGGCGAGCGCGCTTTCGCGCGTCCAGTAGACCGTCGCGACGCGCGTCGGGCGCGTGTGGCCGAAGAGCCGTTCGATGAGTCTCATCGCGGGCATGGATGTTCGACGCCACTGTCGCCCGGCCGCGCTGCGATGACCATCGGACACGGCCAGAATTGCGTGTAGGACGAAACGCGACAACGGGGCCGGCCCGGCGACGACAACCGCAAAGCGGGGAAGGTCATGCACTTTGCCAACGATCCGCGAGGCGCGCGCCTTCCGGTCAAGCTCGATGCCGCGACCAACGGGGAATTCGAGCCGATTCCGCTTGCGCCCGTGCATCGTCGCGCGCGGGCGCTCGCTCTGGAAGCGGCCGGCGTCAACGCGCGCCGGCTCGCGATGTCGCGACGCGCGTTCCTCGTGTCTTCGTGCGGTGCCGCCGCGACGCTGCTCGCGATGAACGCGGCGTACGGCGCGGTTCGGCGGCGCGGCGGCTATTACGAGCTCCCCGCCGACGCCGCGCTCGACGTGCCGGTTGCCCGCTCGGCGCTCGACAAGAACGACTTCGTGTTCGACGTTCAGGGGCATTTCGTCAATCCCACCGGCGCATGGACGAAGCGGCTGCCTGCGGGTGCGCAACCGCTGAAGTCGCTCGCCGCGAGCGCGGGCTGTCGGGCGCTGGCGGCGCCCGGACTCGATTATCTGAATTGCCTCGACGTCGACCGGTTCATCAAGGACGTCTTCCTCGATTCGGACACCGACGTCGTCGTGCTGTCGTTCGTGCCGTCGACGCGAAACGGCCAGCCGCTGACGATCGAGGAAGCCGCGGCGACCGCTCGCATCGTCGAGAAGATGGAAGGCACGCACCGCATCCTGCTGCACGGCCGCGTCAATCCCAACCAGGACGGCGATCTGCAGGACATGGACATGCTCGCCGAACGCTATGCGATCGCCGCATGGAAGACCTATACGCAATGGGGCCCGGCCGGCAGCGGCTTTTTCCTCGACGACGACGTCGGACTTCGCTTCATCGAGAAGGCGCGCTCGCTCGGCATTCGAAACATCGCCGTGCACAAGGGATTGCCGTTCGGCCCCGAGTCGTACGCGCACTCGACGTGCGTGGACATCGGACGCGTGGCGAAGCGCTTTCGCGACGTCAATTTCCTCGTCTACCACTCGGGGTTCGTCCCCGGTCAGCCCGAGCGCGCGTACGACCCGACGCGCAGTGAAGGCATCGACGCGCTGGTGACGAGCCTCGAGGAGAACGGCATTCGACCCGGGTCGAACGTCTACGCCGAGCTCGGCTCGACCTGGCGCTTCCTGATGCGCGATCCCGATTCAGCGGCGCACGCGATCGGCAAGCTGGTCGCGCACGTCGGCGAGGACAACGTGCTTTGGGGCACGGACTCGATCTGGTACGGCTCGCCGCAAGACCAGATCCAGGCGTTTCGCACGTTCCAGATCGCGGATGATCTCGTCGCGGCTCACGGCTATCCGAAGATGACGCCAGCGCTACGCGCGAAGATCTTCGGGCGCAACGCGCTTCGCGTCTACAAGCTCGAGCCCGACGTGCTGCGCAAGCACCTGCCGCGCGATCGCGTGACGCGGCAACGCGACGATTATCGCGAGCGGCCCGATCCTTCGTTCGCGACTTACGGCCCGAAGACGCGGCGCGAGTTTCTCGCGCTGAAGGCGCGCGGCGGCTGACGCGCGCGACGACTAGCGCGACTTCGCCGTCGCTTTCGCGGCGACGATGCGTGCGGACAGGCTCGCATCGAGCCGCGCTTCGTTCGGGAACTCCGGCGTTGCGCCGGGCAGACCAACGAAGTAGACGACCAGTGCGGGCGATTCGCGCGGCACGGGCTTCGCCGTCGCGAAAAAGCGGAACTCGGTGCGCGCATAGCGCTCGACGGCGCTGCGAGCGACACGCACGTCGGTGAGCCCTGCGGTCAGCGACGAAGCGAGCAGCCGCTCGCGCGACGCTTCGGCGTCGCGGCCGACGACGATGACCCGCGGATACGTCATGGGATCCACGGCGAGGCGGACGTCGACGACCGGTGGCGCATCGCCGGTGCCGCGCAGAATGCCCCACGCGAGCGCGACACCAGCGGTTGCGAACGTTGGTTCCGCGCCTCGCATCTCGCGCGCCTGCACGCCGGTTGCGATCGCCGGCTGCTCGCCGGGCGCAACCGGCGGAGCCGCCACGCACGCTGTCGCGAGCGTGACGGCCATCGCGACCGCGCCGCTCGAACGTGCGATGGCGGACGTGCGCGCGACGCGGCGCACGGTCAGGACCGGTTGTCTGCGGGCACGCGCGGCGTCTTCGATCCCGGATCCTTCGCTTCGTCGAAGTCGATGCCGGGCGGCAGCAGGTTGTCGACGATGTGCTCGTCGGCGGCCCTGTCGTCGCGCTCGCGTTGATCGTCGGACGTTCGCTCCGATGGCGTGCGCTGCTGATCGGACTTGCCTCGTTCCATGATGTCTCACCTTGACCGGTGCGTGGGTCGCGCTTGCTAGCTTACGCGCGTGGGCGGCGACAATCGATCGTCGCGGTGCGCCGCGCCCCTGTCTGTCCGGCGCACGCCACCTTCGTTGTCAGCCAAGGACTGCTCGAAGCGGCGCCGGCGACCAGGCGCCGCGCGCGGTGCTAATGCCGCGACGAGTGCACCGGCACCGGCCAATCGGCGAGCGCCACGCGACCGCCTGCGTGATTCGCATAGCGGCTTCGCAGCATCTCGGTCATGACGACGGCCGGTAGCGGGCGGCTCAGCAGATAGCCCTGCATGATGTTGCAGCCGAGAGCGCTCAGGAAGTCGATCTGCGCCTGCGTCTCGACGCCCTCGGCGACGACGGCGAGATGCAGGCTCTCGGCCATCACGATGATCGCGTGCGCGATCGCGGCGCCTTGCTCGCTTTGCACGGCGTCGGTCGTGAATGCATGATCGAGCTTCAGCTTGTCGAGCGGCAGCCGGCGCAGGCACGACAGCGACGAGTAGCCTGTGCCGAAGTCGTCGATCGCGATCTTCACGCCCATGCCGCGCAACGTATTGAGTGTCGCGAGCGCGCCGTCGAAGTCGCGCACGAGCGCCGATTCGGTGACCTCGAGCTCGACGTAGCGCGGCGACACGCCGATCACCCTCGTGATCTCGCGTACGCGGTCGGCGAGGCCCAGGTCGCCGAACTGCAGGCTCGACAGGTTCACGCCGATCGTCACCGGAGGCAGGCCGTCGGCAATCCACGCGTTGTGCTGGATCAACGCCGTGACGAACACCCATTCCCAGATCGCCATGATCAAGCCGGCCTCCTCGGCGACCGGGATGAAGTGCTTCGGCAACAGCATGCCGAGCGTCGGATGGTTCCAGCGGATCAACGCCTCGATGCCGTCGAGCTCGCCGGTCGCAACGTCGATCTGCGGCTGGTAGTGCAGCTCGAATTGCTCGTCCTCGATCGCGCGGCGGAGATCGTGCTCGAGCGACAGCCGCTCGGCGGTCGCCTGGCGCATCGAGTCGCGGTAGAACGTGTGGCGATTTCGTCCCTCGCCCTTCGCGTGGTACATCGCAACGTCGGCGTTCTTGAGGAGCGTGTCGAGATCGGAGCCGTCGCGCGGGAAGAGCACGATGCCGATCGATGCCGAAACGAAAAGCTCCTGCCCGGCGAGACGGATCGGCTGCGCGAGCGTCTCGAGCACGCGATGCGCGGCGCGCGCAGCGTGCTCCTCGGTCGCAACGCCGTTCAGCAGCACGATGAACTCGTCGCCGCCTTGCCGGCACACGTCGCGGTCGGGCGACTTGCCGGTGATCGCGGTTGCCGACGGATCGAGCCGCAGCACGCGCGTGAGGCGCTGCGCGACGACGCGCAGCAGGTCGTCGCCGACGGCGTGACCCATCGTGTCGTTGATGCGCTTGAACTGATCGAGATCGAGGAACATGATCGCGAACGCCTGCTTGTGGCGTCGCGCGAACTCGAGCGTCTCGGCGAGCTTCTCGTGGAAGCGCAGCCGGTTCGGCAGCTCGGTCAGCACGTCGTAGTACGCGAGCTGGTGGATCTGCTGGATCGCTCGCGTGCGCTCGGTCGCGTCCTGCACGGTGCCCACGACAGCGGTCGTGCGCCCCTTCGTACCGCGCAGCGCCTCGCCGAGCACATGCACGTTGAGGATCTGGCCTCCGTTCGCATGAACGCGCACATCGAGACCTTCGGGGCTCGCGCCGTGCGCGATGCGCACGATCCAGCGACGCAGCGCCTTGCGATCGTCGTGATGGACGAGATTCACCAGGGCGCTCGGCGTCGGCGTGAACGCGCCCGGCTCGAGGCCGAGGATTCGGTACACCTCGTTCGAGCAGATCACCCGGTGCGACGCGAGATGCCATTCCCAGCTGCCGACGCGCGCGATCCGTTGGGCGTGCGTCAGGTGCTTCGCGATGCGACGCTGCGCGCGGCTTTCGCGATGCACGGCGCGGCTCGCCGCTTTGAGGTCGTCGACGCGCTTCAGCACGCGCGCGTGCAGCCGCTCGAGCTCCGCGTCGAGGTTCGCGAGCGGCTGTGCGATCAGCGTGAGCGGACGATCGTCGGCGCCCGCCCAGAAGCGCACGAGGCCGTTGCGGACGTTGTCGAGCGCGCGCGCGAGCGGGTACGCGAGCGTCGCGACGGCGATGCCCGACAGCAGCGCGGCGGCGAGCGCGAACACCGGCTCGCTCATCCAGCCCCAGTGATACGGCGCGAGCAGCGCGAGATGCACGAGCGCGACGACGATCGCGGCCTGCGCGGCGATGCCGCCGACGAAACGGACGATGCGCTTTGCATCGGACGGTTCGTGGGTGGGAGGAGAGGAGGCCACGGTGTTCGTGTTGTCGTGTGCAACCGTCGCGGCTGCCAACCGCGACGATGAGGGCGCACGCAGCGACGCTGCACGCGCGCGCGGTGCATCCGGTTCGAAGCAAGCGTTATGCCATGCATCTGGCCGGCACGCCGCCGCTGCGCTCACCACCGGCATCCGCGGTCCATCACGGTGTCGGCGATCAGCGGGATCAGTCCGAGCAACCCGAGGGCCGCATACGCTTCACGGCAGTCGGGTTGCGCCGCTTTTTGAATCGCCCGGCCGAGCGGCGTCGCGCGCTCGCCGGGCGGCGACTCGAAATCCACCGGATGGCCGGTGACGCGGCCGCGATTGAAATCGCGGGCGACCTCGCGTGCGCGGTCGAAATCGAAGCGAGGAGGCCCGTTGGCGGTGGCGGGCTTCGGCTCGATCAGCGGGACCGCGGGCGCGAACAGCCGCGGCCCGGCCGTAGCGTCCGGGACGCCGCGGGGGGCCGGCGCGAGGTCCGGTGCGCGCGCCGTCGGCGGCTGCAGCGCCAGTGAAGGTGCCGGCGCGAGCGGGCGCACCGACGGCGCGTCCATCCTCGGCAGTGCCTGGGACGGTAGCGGCGCGGCCGGCGTCAACTCGGGTGCCGGCGGAACATCGCGCTCGATCGCCCGCGCCGGCGGCACGTCGATGCGTGGCAGCGGTTGTGCCGGCAGCGGCGCGGCAGCGGGCAGTTCGGGCGCCCGCGGCAACTCGTGGTCGATCGCATGGGTGGGCGGCGGCTCGATGCGCGGCAGCGGCTGAGCGGGCAGGGGCGCCGCGGCCGGAAGCTCCGGGGCCGGCGCCAATTCGCGCTCGATCGCGTGCGTTGGCGGTGCATCGATACGCGGCAACCGCTCCACGGGCAGCGGTGGCGGCACCGGCAGTTCGGGCGTTGCGGGGATCGCCGGCGTGACGGCGCGTAGCGGCGGTACGACGAGCTTCGGCAGTGGCTGCTGCGGCAGCGGCGGCGCCGGCGCGACCGCCGGCGCCGGCGGCATTTCCCGTTCGATCGGGCGCGGAGGCTCGATCCGGAATGGCGCGAGTGGTTGCGGGAGCGCGATCGGCGCGCTCTCCGCCGGACGAGCGAGCGGCTTGTCGGCCTCCGCCGGTGCACTGCGATCGATGGTTGGAAGCGCATCGTTCACCGGTGGCACCGGCGCGACGACTGCATCGGGCGGCTGGAAATCCGATGTCGGCGAAGGGCTCTCTGTCGCTTCGCGCCGCGGCACGTCGATGCGCGGCGGCTGCGGTGGCTCGGACGACGATCCACCCAGCCACCGGCGCCACGGCGATGGTGCAGCGGTTTGCGGGCGGGTTTCGCGCGCGGGCGGCAGCAATACCACCTCGAGCGTTGACGACAACGACCGATCGCCGCGTCCGCCGGGCACGCCGAGCGGCTGGCGGAACAGCACGATGACGAGCAGATGCACGAGCAACGACAGCACGACGAACTGCGTGAGCGAGGCTCGCTCGCGCACCCGGCGTGTGCGCGACGGCGGAACGAACATCGAAGGCACGACGAGAAGCGCTTGGGGAGGACGTTGCGGCGGACGAATCAGGTGAAGCGTACCACTGCGCCTCGCGAGCGAGCCGAGCTAATCGCCCGTCGGCGACAACCGGAATTCCTTGACCGCCGGCAGCGCGGCGAGCGCTTCGCTCAGCCGTTTCGCGTTGTCCGCGGCATTCGTGCGCAGCACCATCCGGTACTCGAAGTATCCGGCGTCGCGATCGAGCGCGTAGTTCAGGTTTGCGACATCGAAGCTGTGCTCGGCGAGGAGCCTTCGCATCGCGTCCTCGCCCATCGGTGCGCTGATCGCGAATCGCACATCGAAATGCGCGTAGAACTGCGACGGCATCCTGTTCTCGATCCATCGGAACAGCGACAGCGTGCCGAGCGTGAACAGCGTCGCGACCAGCGCCGGATACCAGAAGCCGATTCCGAGCAGGATGCCGATCGCCGCCGTGATCCAGATCGACGCTGCGGTCGTGAGCCCGCGCACCGACAGGCCCTGCGTCATGATCGTGCCGGCGCCGAGGAAACCGATGCCCGTCATGATGCCCTGCGCCATGCGCGTTGGATCGAGCGCGATGCGTCCCTGCGCGACCGCGGGAAACCAGTGCGCCTCGTAGACGGTGAGCAGCATCAGCAGGCTCGTCGACAGGCAGACGAGCGCATGCGTACGAAAGCCCGCGGGGCGGCCGTGAAAGCTGCGCTCGAGACCGATGATGCCGCCGATCGTGAGCGCCGCCGCGAGCCGCACGGTGATCGCGACGATCGCGCCATCGGCTTCCATTTGCGCTGCTCCGTCGAGTCGATGGGTCGACCGCGCGCCGCGCCTGTAGGACGGTGCGCCGCGCGACTGTAGGGACGCGCATTTTACCTCGCGAAGGGCGGCGGCAGGCGGGAACCGCCGGCCACCGAGCTGTCGAAAAGAGGCGGGCGCGCGGCGCTTGCGCGCTCGCGTGCGTCTTCACGACAAGGAGGACGGGCAATGAACACCCGACAGGCATTCCGCATGAACGCGGCCGCCGTAACGGTTGCCTTCGCACTGTGTGGCGGTGCGCTCGCGCAATCGTCGAGCGATGCGAGAACGTCGACGTTCGCGTCCGACGTGACGACGCAAGGGCAGCGCGGCAGCGCGGGGACAGCGTCGCACGACGCAAGCACGATCAACGGCACGTCGACGGCGGCGTTGCCGACGGTGCCGGCGACAATCGCTGCGACCGCCCGGGCGTCGCAAGCGGGCGAATCGGCATCGACGATGCAGATGCCGAACGACGCCAACACGGCGATCGGCTCGACGTCGGTCGTGCGCTCCGACAGCGCCAATGAAGCGTTCGAGAAGCTCGCGCACGGCAACGCGTTCCTGTCGCCGGCCGACGTCAACGGTATGCCGGGTTTCGGCGGCGCATTCGCGCAGGCCGACCGCGACCGTGATGGACGGCTCGACCGCACCGAGTTCACGCATGCGTGGTCGTCGTACGACGAGGCAGCGAGCACCGCGTCGTCGACGCCGACCGACGCGGCGGCAGTGAATCCGTCGAGCGCAACCATGACACCGGGCGCGGCGCCGACCCGGTAGCACGCGGCTGGAGCGCTCGGCGCGCAGTCGATCGCGCGCGCCGGCGGATCGCTGCGCGCGAAACCGGCTTGCCTCTATACTGGCAACGCCGCGACACCGTGCGCGCGGCGTTTTCTTCGCCGATGCCGACATTGCCGCCCCGGGACAAGGCGCGAATCCTCGCCGAGGCGTTGCCGTACATCCGTGCGTATCACGGCAAGCCGCTCGTGATCCGCTTCGGCGGCAATGCGATGGCCGATCGAGCGCTCAAGGAAAGCTTTGCGCGCGACGTGGCGCTGCTGCGTCTCGTCGGCATGAAGCCGATCGTCGTGCACGGCGGCGGCTGGGGCATCGACGCGCTGGTGCGCCAGATGGGCCTCACCGTGCGCAGGCACCGCGGCATACGGTTGACCGACGCCGCGACGATGAACGTGATCGAGATGGTGCTCGACGAGCTCAACCAGGAGCTGACCGGTCTCATCAACCGCTACGGCGGACGCGCCGTCGGCATCAACGGACAGGACGGCCGCTTCATCCACGCGCGGCCGATGCTGCTCGCGCCGACCGCGGACGATGCGACGCCGCCCGACGTCGGGCTCGTCGGCGATGTCGATTCGATCGACGCCGACCTCGTCCACCTTTTGCTGTCGCGCGATTTCGTGCCGGTCGTGATGCCGATCGGCGTCGCCGCCGACGGCACCGCGTATCACATCAACTCGGACGCGCTCGCGGGCCGCATCGCGCGCACGCTCGCCGCCGAAAAGCTCGTGCTGATGACCAATGCACCGGGTGTGACGAAGCGCGACGGACGCATCGCGTACATCATGACGGCGAGCGAAGCGGACGCGCTGATCGCCGACGGCACCGTGCATGGCAGCATGGAACGGCGGGTCACGGCGGCGCTCGCCGCGCTGCGCGACGGAGTACGCAGCGTGCACATCATCGACGGCGGCGTCGCGAGCGCGCTGCTGCTCGAAGTGCTGACCGCCGAGGGCGTCGGCACGGCGCTGCGGCCCGACGAGGGGCCGCACTTCCTCGAGGACAGCCGCAGCTACTTCGCCGCGGGCTGACGGGCGCGCGTGGACGACGGAGCCGCCGGCAGCCGCGGCCGACCGCTCACGGCAACGCGTTACTTGCCGATCTGATTGCCGATCACGCCGCCGACGACGCCGCCTCCGACCGCGCCGCCGACGTCGCCGGTGATGGCGGCACCCGCGGCTGCGCCGACGCCGGCGCCCACGACGGTGTCGCGGTCGCGTCTCGACATGCTGCCGCACGCGGCGAGCGACGACACGATGCAGAGGCAGACGAGCAGATTGGTGAGCGCTTTCATGGGCTTTCTCCTGTGGAGTCGGGCATTGCTCCCATGAGTCTTGGCCAAGCCGCCGCGGCGGGCTATCGTTGCACGTCTGAGCCGCGTGTAGGACGGCCTTGGAGGCGCGCATGCAACGCAGCAGCGAGCGGTTCCTGACGACGCATACCGGCAGCCTGCCGCGGCCGCCGGAGCTGATTCGCACGATGTACGCGAAGGAGGAGGGGGTGCCGGTGGACGGCGCCGCGCTCGCGGAGAAGATCGCGGCGGCCGTCACCGCAGTCGTGCGCAAGCAGGTCGACGCCGGCATCGACATCGTCGACGACGGCGAGATGAGCAAGCCGAGCTACGCGACGTACATCAAGGATCGGCTCGCGGGCTTCGGCGGCACCGGCAACACGTTCGTCTACCAGGATCTCGCCGAATTCCCGGACCTGCAGAAGCGCGTGTTCGGCGACCCGGGACGCTCGCGCCGCAAGACGCCGGCGTGCAACGCGCCGATCGCCGTGCGCGACGCGAGCGCGGCGAAGGCGGACGTCGCCCACCTGAAGGCTGCAATCGCGAACGTGCGCGTGACCGACGCGTTCCTCACCGCCGCTTCGCCGGGCGTCGTGTCGCTGTTCTTTCGCAACGAGCACTACGCGAGCGACGAGGACTACGTATTCGCGATCGCCGACGCGATGCGCGTCGAGTACGAGACGATCGCGAACGCCGGGCTCGTGCTGCAGATCGACTGTCCGGACCTCGGCATGGGCCGCCACATCCAGTACGCCGAGCTTGCGATCGGCGAGTGGCGCAAGAAGGCGCAGATGCACGTCGAGGCGCTGAATCACGCGACGCGCAACATCGCTCCCGATCGGATGCGAATGCACCTCTGCTGGGGCAACTACGAAGGGCCGCATCACCACGACGTGCCGCTCGCCGACGTGATCGACATCGCGTTCGCGGCGCGGCCGGCGGCGATCTCTCTCGAAGCGGCGAACCCCCGGCACGCGCATGAATGGACGCTGTTCGAGCGCGTGAAGGTGCCCGACGGCAAGCTGCTGATCCCCGGTGTCATCGAGTCGAAGACGAACTTCATCGAGCATCCGGAGCTCGTCGCGCAGCGGATCGCGCGCTACGCGAACCTCGTCGGTCGCGAGAACGTCATCGCCGGCAGCGACTGCGGCTTCGGCACGTGGGTCGGTCAGGCGGCGGTCGATCCGGACGTCGTCTGGGCGAAGCTCGCCGCGATGGCCGAAGGCGCGCGCCTCGCGTCGCGGCAGTTCTGGAAGCATTGACGGTGGCATCGCGCGACTGCGACGTGCTGATCGCGGGCGCCGGCCCGACCGGGCTCGTGCTCGCGCTGTGGCTCGCCCGAAGCGGCGTGCGCGCGCGCATCATCGACAAGGCGGCCGAGCCGGGAACCACGTCGCGCGCGCTCGCCGTGCAGGTACGAACGCTCGAGCTCTATCGACAGCTCGGAATCGCCGACGACATCGTTGCGAGCGGCCTGAAGGTCGGCGGCGTCAACCTGTCGATCGGGGGCCGCGACGTCGCGCGCATACCGCTCACCGGCATCGGCGAGGGCCTGACGCCGTTTCCGTTCGCGCTCATTTTTCCGCAGGATCAGCACGAGCGTTTCCTGAGCCAGCGGCTGTCGGATGCCGGCATCACGGTCGAGCGTGGCATCGAACTCGTCGGCTTCGAGGAAGACGCGACGCGCGTGCGCGCGAAGCTTGCGCGGAGCGACGGCGGCGTCGAGACGTGCGAGGCGGCATGGCTCGCCGGTTGCGACGGCGCCCACTCGGCGGTTCGCCACGCGCTCGGCTTCGGCTTCCCCGGCGGCACGTACACGCACATGTTCTACGTCGCCGACGTGCAGGCTAGCGGGCCGATGATCGATCAGGAATTGCACGTCGCGCTCGACGTCGCGGATTTCCTGGCCGTGTTCCCGCTCGCCGGCGAGGGGCGCGCGCGGCTGATCGGCACGGTGAAGAACGCCGGCGACGACGAGCACCCGCGTGTCACGTGGGACGACGTCGGCAAGGGATTCCTCGAGCGGCTGCGCGTCGATGTCGAGCGCGTAAACTGGTTCTCGACGTATCGCGTGCATCATCGGGTCACGTCGCATTTCTGCAAGGGCCGCGCATTCCTGCTCGGGGATGCCGCGCATATCCACAGCCCGGTCGGCGGCCAGGGGATGAACACCGGCATCGGCGATGCGGTGAATCTGGCGTGGAAGCTCGCGAGCGTCGTGCGCGGCGACGCCGATGCGCGCATCCTGGACACGTACGAGCCCGAGCGCATCGCCTTCGCGCGCCGCCTCGTCGAAACGACCGACCGCATCTTCACGCTGGTGACGAGCGAAGGCGAGCTCGCGCGAATGGTTCGCCTTCATGTCGTGCCGCACGTCGTACCGGCGCTGTTCCACGTCGATGCGATGCGTCGCTTCCTGTTCCGCACGGTATCGCAGACGGCGATCGAATACCGCGGCGGCGGACTCGACGAAGGGCGCGCCGGCGACACCCACGGCGGCGACCGGCTGCCGTGGACGCCCGTCGACTCGGGCTCCGACAACTTCGCGCCGCTGTCTTCGCTGCGCTGGCAGGCGCACGTGTATGGCGACGCCCCGGCGTCGTACGTCAACGCCTGCACCGAGCTCGGCATGCCGCTGCACACGTTCGCATGGCGCGACGCAATGCATCGCGTCGGATTCGCGCGCAACGCCGCGTACGTCGTTCGCCCCGACGGCTACGTCGGCCTCGCCGATGCGCGGCCGAGCGGCGGCGCGCTCGCCACCTACCTGAAGGAGCACGGCCTGCGCGCGACTCGCTGAGCGGCTTCGGTGCGACGCCCGCGCTGCGCTACGTCTGCCGGGGATCGAGCGCGTCGCGCAGGCCGTCGCCGACGAGGTTGAACGAGAGCACGAGCACGAAGATCGACAAGCCCGGCCACACCGCCATCCACGGCGCGTTGTCGATGTAGTTCTTCGCGGTGTTGAGCATGCTGCCCCAGCTCGGCGCCGGCGGCTGCTGGCCGAGGCCGAGGAACGACAGGCTCGCCTCGGCGATCACCGCGGCGGCGATCGCGAGCGTCGCCTGCACGATCAGCGCCGGCACGATGTTCGGCAGCACGTGCGCGAGCGCGATGCGCCACGGCGGATTGCCGATGGCGCGCGCGGCGAGCACGTATTCCTCCGCTTTGACCGCGAGCGTCTGACCACGTGCGAGGCGGATGAACACCGGCGTCGCCGAGATGCCGATCGCGATCATCGCGTTGGTGAGGCTCGGGCCGAGAAACGCGGCGAGCGCGATCGCGAGGATCAGGAAGGGGCATGCGAGCGCGGCATCGGTGATGCGTGAGATCAGCATGTCGGTCTTGCCGCCCGCATAACCGGCGAGCAGGCCGACCGGCACGCCGACGCAGAGCGAGATCGCGACCGAAACGATGCCGGCAAGCAGCGACGCGCGCGCGCCCCAGATGACGCGCGCGAGCACGTCGCGGCCGATCTCGTCGGTGCCGAACCAGTGCGCTGCCGACGGTGCCTTGCGAATGGCGCTCCAGCTCGTCGCAAGCGGATCGTACGGCGCGATCAGCGGCGCCGCGATCGCCACCAGCGCGAAGAACCCGATGACGACGATGCCGACGGCAGCGCCGCGGCGGCGCAGCAGCCGGCGCAGCGGATGCGCGCGTGGCGCGGCGCTCACCGGCATCGCGTCCGTCAGCACGGTGTCGGCGACCGTCGCCATCAGTGAACGCGAATCTGCGGATTGACCAGCACGTACGCGATGTCGGCAAGCAGGTTCAGCACGATGTACGCGGTCGCCGTGAACAGCACGACGCCCTGGACGACGGCGTAGTCGCGATTGAACACGGCGTCGACGATCAGCTTGCCGAAGCCCGGAATCGTGAACACCTGCTCGGTCAGAACGGCGCCCGAAAGCAGCGTTCCGAGCTCGAGCGCGCCCAGCGTGATCACGGGGATCAGCGCGTTGCGCAGCGCGTGCTTCAGAACGACGCCGCGCTCGGACAGTCCCTTCGCGCGCGCCGTGCGCACGTAGTCCGACGACAGCACCTGCAACATCGCGCTGCGCGTATGGCGCATCAGCACGGCGGCGATCGCGTTGCCGAGCACGAACGCCGGCATGATCAGCGAGGCGACGTTCGCGCGCCAGTCGTCGAACGGGCTCACGAAGCCGGACGCCGGCAGCCAGCCGAGCGTCACCGAGAACAGCAGGATCAGCATGATGCCGAGCCAGAAATTCGGCGTCGAAAGACCCCAGAGCGCGAACGCGTTCGCCGCATAGTCGAGCGCGGTGCCGCGCTTGACCGCCGATACGATGCCGGCGGGAATGCCGATGACGAACGCGATGACGATCGCGAATGCAGCAAGCTCGAGCGTGACCGGCAGCTTCTCGATGATCAGGTCGCGCACCGGTCGCTGGATGCGCAGCGACTCGCCCAGGTCGCCGTGCAGCACGCCGCCGATCCAGTACGCGTAGCGCACCGGGAACGGCTCGTCGAGGTGCATCTTCTTGTTGAGATACGCGATCACCGTCGGGTCGCGCTCCTCGCCGGCGAGAATCATCGCCGGGTCGCCGGGCAGCAGCTGCTGCAGCCCGAAGATCAGCAGCGACACGAACAGCAGCGTCGGGACGATGGTCGCGACGCGGCGGACGATGTAGGCGAACATCGAATGGAACGGCGGCGCTCGAGCGAGCCAGCGCCGCCGCACGACACCGCTATTGGAAGCGCAGCCCCTGCAGCCGCACGAGGCCGTCGGGCACGGTGCGAAGGCCATTGAGCTTGCTCGTGTACCCCCACAGCCAGTGGCGGTGGTACAGGTACACGATCGGGCGATCCTTCAGCACGATCGCGGCGAGCTGCTCGTAGTCCTTGCGCCGGTCGTTCATTTCACGCGTCGTGCGCGAATGGTTGAGCAGCGCGTCGACTTCCGGCTTGCAGTAGCCGGCGTAGTTCAGCGGCTGCTTGCACGCGTCGAAGCTGTAGATGTTGCCGTCCGGATCGGCGCGCCCGCTCCACGCGAGGACGTACGCCTCGAAGTCGCCCTTGTCGGCCATGTTGAGCGACGTCGCGAACTCGGTCGCCTGGATCTTCACGTCGAAACCCGCCTCCTTCACCATCGCCTGGACGACCTGCGCGATCTTCTGTGCGTCGGAGGTCGTCGGCGTCATCAGCGTGACCGTCGGATTCTCGGCACCGGCGTCCTTCAGCAGCGCCTTCGCGCGCGCGACATCACGCTTGGGGATCGGCACGTTCTTCGCGTAGAACGGATTGTCGGGCGCGACCCACTGGTTGCCGGGCGCCGCCTCGCCTTCCATCACCACCTGCACGATGCCGTCGCGGTCGAGCGCGAGCTCGAACGCCTCGCGCACGCGCGCATCCTTGCCGAGCGCATTCTTCTGCGCGCGCTCGCTCTTGCCGACGTTGATCGTGATGCCCTGGTAGCCGATCTCGGTGATCTTCGAGATCTTGAATCGGTTGTCCGACTTGAGCGAGGGCACGTCGGACGGCGCCATCCGCTCGATGAAGTCGAGCTGGCCCGACTTCAGGTTCGCGAGCCGCACCGTCGAATCGGGGATCGGGAGGTAGACAACGCGATCGAAATGGATGTCGGCCTTGTTCCAGTAGTTCGCATAGCGTTCGAGGACGATGCGGTCCTGTGCGACGCGCTCGACGAACTTGAACGGACCGGAGCAGACGGGCTTCGCGCCGAACTTGTCGCCTTCTTGCTGCGCGGCCTTCGGCGACACGATCATGCCCGCGCGATCGGCGAGCTGGGCGAGCAGCGGCGCGAACGGCGCCGACAGGTTGATGCGCACCGTCATCGGATCGACGACGTCGACGCTCGACACCGGCGCGAGCTCGCCGCGCCGATTGCTCCCCGGCATCGTCTTGTGCCGCTCGAGGCTGTACTTGACGGCGGCCGCGTCGAGCTTCTCGCCGTCGTGGAACGTCACGCCCGGCCGCACCTTGATCGTGAGCGCCTTGCTGTCGGCGGACCATTCATACGACTGCGCGAGCTGCGGCACGATGGCGAGCTTCTCGTCGATGTCGAACAGCTTGTCGCAAAGCGCCGAGAAGACGATCCGGCCGACGAACGTGCGCGCGAGCGTCGGATCCAGCACGTCCGGATCCTCGGCCAGGCCGATGCGTAGCGTCTGGGCTCCGGCGGCCGCAGCGACGGCCGCGAGCGCGAATCCGAATGCAAAGGTGGCGATCCGTAGCGCGAGCGTCATGCGTCATTCCTCCGCGATGGGCAGGGCGCGACGTCCGGCGGCGCCGATCCGCGAAACGCCCGCGCCGACATGCACCGGCGCGCCGGGAATTCTACGCCAGCCGATCGCCCGACGGCGGCGGGTTTTCTGCGGCAAACCGCGCGATGCGCGCTTCTATTTCATCGCGATCGACGATGCCGACCGGGTCGCCGTTACGCGGCAGGCAGCCGACGAACGCCTGGAAGCGCTCGAGGCTCCTCGCGTAGAGGCGGCGCAGCTCGACGATCGGCTCGGCAGCGTCGTCGACGCGCAGATCGAGCGCCGCGTAGGGCTCCGTCGTGCAGACGACAAGGGCGGCCGCCTGCTTGCCCCGCTTGTCACCGCCGGCCGCCTCGCCGGCGGCAAGCGCCGCGATCAGGCGCTCGGCGAACGGCAGTCGCCGGTTGGCTTCGTACGCATGCGCCGTCTGCTCGATCACCGGCGCTCCGGTGAGCATGTTGCCGGCGACCGAGTAGCCCGCGCCGGCTGCATGGCCGCACCAGTCGATGCAGCGGCTTCCGGTATGCGCCGCGACGCGGCCGTCGCGATCGACCAGATGCAGCTGACGATGGTCGCGCCCTTCGTCGGCACCCGTGAGCCGGGCGACGATGTCGCGCGGATCGACACGCTGCGCCATCAGGTCGAGCGCGGCGGGCGCGTACAGCGGGTTGCACAGCGCCTGCGTGGAAAGCGCGCCGGCGTGGCTGCGCGCATGCGGACACAGCGCGCCGACCGCGAAGAAGCGGCTCGCGACGGCGACGCCCAATGCGCCGGAAGCCTCGCGTGCCACGATCGACCACGTCATGCCCAAGTATAGAAGGTCCTGGGCAAAAGCAAATCGGGCAGGCGAGCCGCCTGCCCGATCGCCGCGTCAGCCGACTCGGCGCGTCAGGAGCCGTACGCGATGCGGTTGATGCAGTCTTCGCGCTGGCTCTGGTCGCGCATTTCCACGCAGCTGCGCAGCTCGGACTGCCGCTGCGAGTCGCGGCTGCTCGCCGAAGCCATGCCCTGGCGCGTCGACTTCGACATCCTCGACGTCGACTTCGACATGCCGTGCGACGATCCCTGCGGGCTCATCTGCGAGGAACGCGCGTTGACGCTGCTCGCGCCTTGCGAAGACATGTCGTCCTTGTTCGCGCTGCGGTCGGTCGCGCCGCTGTTGAGGTCCGTCGTGCCCTGTGTGCCGTGGCTGGTCGTCTCGGTACCCTCGCGGGTCGTGTCGCGGCTCGACGTCGAGCTCGATGGCGATTGGCTTCGCTGCGTGCTCGTCATGCCCGAACTCTTCGACATGTCGTTTGCCGACGGCGCCTGCGCCGCGGCGGTGGCGGCGAATGCGCCGATGATCGCAACCATGATTGCCTGATGGAGAACACGCACTTTCATAGCACCTCCTCACCGGGAATGATGGCGATTAGAGGACCATCGGCGAAGCACGGTTCCGGCGCAGTGCGCTCATGATGGCGTCGTCCGAGCACCGACGAGGGCGACGGTTGCGACCCGGCAAAGCTTTCCGCTATTCGAGCGCGCCGTCGACCAAGTGCCCTTCGGCGCGCCAGCGCAGCATGCCGCCGGCGAGATTGGCCACGCGGGTGAACCCCGCCGCCGCAAGCAGCACGCACGCCTGCGCCGAGCGGGCGCCGGAGCGACACACGGTGACGACGGGACGATCCTGCGCGAGCTCGCCCAGGCGCGCCGGGAGATCCGGCAACGGCATCAGCGTCGAGCCACGAATGCGGCCAAGCGGACCTTCGAACTCGTCACGCTCGCGCACATCGACGATCTGCACGCGCGCCGCGTTCTCCTCGAGCGCGTGCGGCGGAATCTCCCAGATGCCGGCGAACGTGAATGTCAGCGGTGCCCATGCGGGCTCCGGCGGCAACGCCGTGTCGTGCTCGGGGCGGCCACAGCGCAGGTTGGCCGGCACCGCGACGTCCATCTGTTTCGGATGCGGCAGGCGGAGGTTCTCCATGTAGCCGACGAAATCGGATTCGCCGACGTCGCCGCCGAGCCGCGGGTTGTAGCGACGCTCCTCCGCGACGCTCGTGACCGTCAGGCCGCGATAGTCGTGCGCCGGGTAGAGCAGGCACGTGGGCGGCAGCGTGAGGATGTGGCTTCGCACCGACCGGTACATCGCGCGTGCGTCGCCTTGCTGGAAATCGGTGCGGCCGCTGCCGCGGATCAGCAGGCAGTCACCGGTGAATGCGAGGCTCTCGTCGTCCAGCACGTAGGTAACGCAGCCTTGCGTGTGTCCAGGCGTTGCACGAACGCCGACGTGGCGCTCGCCGAAGTCGACGCGATCGCCATGCTCGACGTAGCGGTCGGCGCCTATCGCTCCGCCGTCGCGTGATGCCACGATCGCGCTCCCGAACTGGCGCTTCAGCAGCCACGCGCCGGTCACGTGGTCGGCATGCACGTGCGTGTCGAGCGTCGCGACCAGCGTGAGGTCGAGCTCGCGCACGAGCGCGGCATCGCGGCGCGCCTGCTCGAAGACGGGATCGACAAGGAGCGCACAACGGCTGCGCGCATCGGCGAGCAGGTACGTATAAGTCGACGATGGCGGATCGAACAGCTGGCGAAAGGTCAGCATGGCGGGTGCTTGAGCCTGATCACGAACGGCGAAGATTACGCCGCTTCGGTGACAGCGGTCACTTAATCGGGGCGAGGCGATGGCGGATGCTTGCGCCGAATGCGCTGAAAACCACACAGGACGAACCATGCGAAGGACGCTGCGTTCCGCGGCGCTCGCCGCCGCGATGGCTGCAGCGCCGCTAGCGGCCGCGCCGCTGATGATGTCCGCCGACTGGGCGAAGGACGCCTGCGAGGCGTGAACCAAGGACGCGACGCTCACCGACAAGCTGGTCGAAAGCGGCTGGATCAAGAACGATGCCGGCCGCGGCTTCAAGGCGATGCATTTGTATCGCTCGGATTGCGGATGATGCTCGGCCGGCTCGGCTTCGACGGCCCGAAGATGGAAGCGATGGCGAACATGGACCCGTTCGGAAACTTCCTGCTGCTCGTCGGCAAGGTGCAAAGCGACGCCGGTTGCCCGGCGCGCTGAGGCGAGAGCACTCGCCGTGCAGGGCCGGCTACGCCGCCGGCGGCTGCTCCGCAGGCATGCTGAACTGCGTCCAGGCAGCCATGGCCTCGGCGGCATACATCATCGCCGGCCCGCCGCCCATGTAGACGGCCATGCCGAGCGCTTCCTCGACCTCGGCCTTGGTTGCGCCGAGTCGCGCCAGCGCCTTCGCATGGAAGCCGATGCAGCCGTCGCAATGTGCGGCGACGCTGAGCGCGAGTGCGATCAGCTCCTTGGTCTTGCGCTCGAGCGCTCCGTCGCGCGAAGCTGCTTCGGCAAGCGCGCTGAAGGCCTTCGTCAAGTCGGGTGTGTCGCCGCGCAGCGTCGCAATGCCGGCCGAGATCGATCGGGTGATGTCGCGGTAGTCCTTGGTCATCGTCGTTGGAAGCTCATGTCGTGTGTCGGATCGTCGCACGTACGCAGGCAGCGCTCGGTGACCGCGGTCACGCGCTGCGAGCGTGCGACGCACGCAGCGCACATTCTTTGAACTGGATCAGCAAACGTTCATTCCGCCCGCGTAGCGTGACATCGGTCACTTTCGACCGGCGCGCCGTGCGGGATGCTCGCGCCATCGACAACCCGGAACGCGCCATGCAACGGCCCGCAACGCAGCAGCATCCATACCTGGTCGGACGGTCGGCGGTAGCGCATCCGCCGGCAACGTACTGGAATCCGTACCTGGTCGGCGTATTGCTCGGCCTGGTGCTGCTCGCGACCTACGCGATCACCGGCCGCGGGCTCGGCGCGAGCGCGGCATTCTCTGCGATCGCGGCTTCGATCGCCGGCGTGTTCTCGCCGGAGCACGTCCAGGCTAACGCCGTCCACGCGCGCTACTGGAACGACGGCGCGCCGCTCGCGTCGTGGACGGTGTTCCTGCTGTTCGGCGCGTTCGTCGGCGCGTTCGTGTCGGGCCGTCATGCGCATCGTGCCAAGTGGGCGATCGAGCGCGGGCCGGGCATCTCGGACAACACGCGTCTTGCGCTCGCGTTCGCCGGCGGCTTCGTCGCCGCGTACGGCGCGAAGATTGCGCGCGGGTGCACGAGCGGGCAGGCGCTGACCGGTGGTGCCATCCTGAACGTCGGCAGTCTCGTGTTCATGGGAACGGTGTTCGCGTCGGCGTACGCGCTCGCGTATTTCGTCAGGAAGGAGTGGCGCTAGATGCTTCCGCTTTCATCGACGATCGAGTTCGGCACGGCGGCGAATCTTGCGATCGCGCTCGCGCTCGGCATCGGCTTCGGCTTCTGCCTCGAGCGCGCGGGATTTGGCAGCGCACGCAAGCTGACCGCCGTCTTCTACCTGTACGACATGGCGGTCGTGAAGGTCATGTTCACGGCGATCGTCACCGCGATGGCCGGACTGTTCGCGCTCTCGTCGCTCGGCGTGCTCGATCTCGCCGAGCTCTACGTCGAGCCGACGACGATGGCGGCGCAGGCGATCGGCGGCCTCGTATTCGGCGCCGGATTCATCATCGGCGGTTACTGTCCCGGCACCGCGATTGCCGCGATCGCGACCGGCCGCAAGGACGCGATCGCGTTCGCGCTCGGGATGCTCGCCGGCGTTTACGCCTACGCGGAGCTTACGCCCGGCATCGACGCGTGGATCAAGGCGGAAAGCCGCGGCGAGATGACGCTGCCCGCGATCACCGGCATCGGCATGGGCGCCTGGACCCTCGCGTTCGTCGCTTTCCTTGCGTTCGCGGCGTGGGGCATGGCGAAGCTTGAGCGGCGCTTCGCGCGCTGAGCGTCTATTTCCCCGCGGCGAGCACCGCGATCGCCGCGGCGTCGCGTACGACGATCTTCTCGCGTCCGAGCTCGACCCATCCGCGATCTTCGAACGAGCGCAGCAGCCGCGTGACGATCTCGCGGACGCTGCCGAGCTCGTCGGCGAGCGCCTGGTGCGTCGCGTGAATGGTCGGCGAGCCCGATTGCGCCCGCGCGCTCAGCAGCGCCGCGAGCCGCTGGTCGAGCTTCTGGTACGCGATCGCCTCGACGAGATTCAGCAGCGACGACAGCCGCTCGCCGTAGAGGCTGAACACGTACGTTCGGAACACCTCGTCATCGGCGACGAGCGCGCGGAAATCGGCGCTCGGCACGACGAGCAGCTCCAGGTTGTCCTCGGCGATGCCGGTCGCCGTGTAATTCGTCTTGCCGAGCAAACAGCTTCCCGACAGCAGGCACGATTCGCCGGCCTTGATCCGATAGAGCTGGAGCTCGCGACCGTTGGCGTATCGCTGGACGATGCGCACGCTGCCCGCGAGCACCAGCGGAAATCCGGCGCACGGCGTGCGCTCGCTGAACATGACCGTGCCCGCGGGCACCTTGCGGTAGACGGCATGGCGCGCGATCCGCTCGAGCATCGCCGGGGGCGCGTCGCGGAGCTCGTCGAACGTCGATGCGACGCGGGCGGCAAGCGGTGACAGCGAAGCGGTTGTCGTGTCCATCGGAGCGCGCGGTGGCAAACCGATTTTACGCTCGGCAGGAGCGCCGGCCGCGCTCGGCGGCCGCGCCGATTGCCGCGGCCTTTGAGCCAGAACAAGTTTTTACGCCGTCCGCTGGGCATAATCGGCGGCTTGCATTGCGGCGCGACGACGCGCCGACACATCCACCGACCGAAGGAGTTCGTGATGAAGAAGCTGCTCGCCATCGTCGTCGCATTGACGTTTTCCGCCGCCGCTCCCACTGTGCTCGCCGCGGACGCGCCGAAGGACGCGGCGAAGGCTGTCGCGAAGGCACCGCTCGAAAAGCCGGCCAACGTCAGCGCCGACGCGTGGGCGAAGATGAGCGACGCCGACAAGGCGACGGCCGTTGAAGCCGCGAACAAGAACGCGCCGACGAAGCGCGCGAAAAAGGAAAAGAAGGGCGGCTGCTAGGCGGGCGAGAGCGGCGGCGCGCGCTCATTCGGGCTGCGCGCGTACGTTGCGCGTGCGACCCGTGGTTTCGAAAAACGCCGCGACGAGCAATCCGCTGGTTGGCCGAAGCAGATTGCTCGGTGCGCTGGGAACGGCAGCGGTGCGCGCGGCCCCAAAGCCGAGCCGGCAATGACGCCGAGGCGTCGTTGCCGGCCTCGACTGCGTCAGTTCGCCGCGATCATCAGCTTGCCCGCGCGGTCGATCGCCACATCGCCCTTGACGAACGCGACGTCGTAGCCCTTTTCCTTCAGCTCGTGGTACGCCATCTCCGCGCGCACGCCGCTCGCGCAGTGCGCGACGATCTTCCTGTCTTTCGGCAACTCGGCGTACCGGGCGGCTAGCTGCTCCTGCGGGATGTTGACGGCTCCCTTGATCATGCCGCCCTTGACCTCGTCCGCGTTGCGGACGTCGAGAATCAGCACGTTCGCCGGCGTCGACGCAGCGAGCTTCGCGAACTCCTCGATCGGCATCTGGCCCGGACGCGGTTTCGGCGCGTAGGCGACCTTCGTCGCCGGCGAGCCGCTCGCCACCGCGTAACCCGCGGCTTTCCACGCGTCGAAGCCGCCGACGATTACGTTGACGTTGGTCTGGCCGGCGTCGTGGATCAGCTGCGCGGCAAGCCTCGCCGCGCTGCCGTTGTCGACGTCGTAGACGAAGATCGGCGCCCGGAGCTTCGCGTTCGGCAGCGACGCGAGCGCCGCGCGCACCTGCGATGCCGGCACCGACACTGCCCCGGGTACGAACGCCTCGCGCGCGACGACCGCAGGCCGCACGTCGATCAGCACGTGCGGCACCTGCTTGTCGATCCACGCGGCCTTGAGCGACGCCGCGGCGAGCACGCCGACGTTGCGCTGCGACCACTCGGGCATGCCTTCGCGATAGACGCGCACGTTCGTGTAGCCGAGCGCTTCGGCCTTGCGCAGCGAGCTCGGGCTCATCATGCAGGTGACGCCCTGGCAGAAGAAGATCGTGAGCCGGCTCTTGTCCTTCGGCAGCCGGTCGACGAGCTTGTCGAACGACGGATACGGCAGGTTGATCGCCGTCGGAATCGTGCCGTCCTGGAAGCGCGGCAGCGGCCGCGAATCGATCAGCGTGTAGTTGCCATTGTCCGGCCCGAGCGCGACGAGCTTCGCGACGTCGTCGTAGCCGATCAGCTTGTCGGCGGCGATCGTGATCGGTCCCTTGATCGAGACGAGCGTCGCATGCTTGACGCCGTTCTTCTCGACGTAGACGACGCGCAGTTCCTTGCCCGCCGTCACGTCGCGGATGGCCTCGGACGGCTTCGGCTTGCCGGCGTCGAGCACCTGCAGCGCCTTGTCGTCGAACGCGACGATCTCGGTCGAGCCGTCGATCTTCAGTTGCAGCGATTTCGACTTCCAGGCGACGCTTTCGAACACCCCGCGCAGCTCGCCCGGAGCGGCCTGGTGACAACTCGTGCACACCTGCGCGATCGTCGGCTTGGCCGGCGCCTGCGCGAATGCACACGTCGCGGCCAGCGCCGCGACGATCGGTGCGACGATTCTCGTCTTCATCTTCTTCTCCTCTGCTTCGAAATCTATCCGGCCGCCTGCACGATCGCCGTCGCCTGTCCGGCGTGCACGAGCACCCAGCGCAGCGTGAACGCGCCGATCAGCACCATGGCGTCCGGGATCGCGGTATGCGGTATCACGTGAGCGAGCTCGCCACCGTGAACCGCGAAGGGGACGATCAGGCCGACGCCCACGACGACGCCCCAGAACGCGAGCGCGTAGGGCCCGGTTTGCAGCAGCGCTGCCGCCGCGGCGTGCGAAGCCGACGCAGTCTGCAGATTGACGAGCAGAAGAACGAGCAGCAGCAACTCGACGGCGATGAACAGCAGGTGATAGCGGATCAATGCATCGTCCGCGTGCCGTTGCGGAAGCTCCGGTCCGAGCGGCTGGCACAGGGCGGCCAGCGCGCCGCCGATCATTCCCTGCGGAGCGCGACGCTCGGCGCGGGCGATGTTCATCACGTGCAGCATGGCAGCCCCCGCGGAGAGGCCCGAGAACAGGAAGAGCGGGCCGAGCAGGCCCGTGTTCCAGAGCGGACGCGCGACCATCGTGTTCAACAGAATTCCCGTATAGATGCCGAGAGCGACGCCGAGCACGATGTTCGCCCACCCCAGCATGCGCATCGTGTACGGGCGCTCGACGATGCTCGACCAGCGCTGGAGAACGGCCACGCGGCGGCCCAGCCATGGCCATGCTTCCGGCAGCCGGATGAGGGCGGAGGCAAGGAGCAAGCCGTAGACAATGATGAGCACCCACGAGCCCCAGGACATCGGCGAAGTCGGCTGGAACGTGACGTAGACGCGCCAGACGTAGAGCTTGTGCGCGAGGTCGAGGAAGAGCGCGCCCATGCCGACGTTCATGAGAGCGAAGCCGAGCAGTGGCGCGTGCATCGAGAAGAACCGTCGGGTGTCTTCGCCGCGTGCGGTCCTCAGCATGGCGATGCCGCCGAGGATCATCAGGCCGGCGACGACACCGCCGAGGAACAGGTAGACCGGAATCTCCCAGCTCCATACGGCGAGCTGCGGATCGATCAGCGGGTTGTGTTGCGGTGTCGTGAGTGATTTCGAGCATGGCGTCATGTCAGGTAGAAGACACGCGGCTTCGTGCCCGCTTCGGGCAGCAGCGTGTGCGAGCGGCGCGAGCGCAGCAGCGTCGCGACCGCGCTCGTCGGATCGTCGAGGTCGCCGAACGTCATCGCGTGCGCCGGGCACACCGAGACGCACGCCGGGTCGTTGCCTTCCTTCGTGCGGTGCGCGCAGAACGTGCACTTGTCGACGTAGCCATCCGGATGCACGTAGCGCGCGCCGTACGGGCACGCCGACACGCACGCCTTGCAGCCGATGCAGCGGTTCGCCGTCACCTGCACCGTGCGCCCGAGCGGCTCGACATGGCTCGCGCCGGTCGGGCAGCACGCGACGCACGGCGGGTTATCGCAGTGATTGCAGCGCTCGGAGCGGATCTCGAGACCGATGTGCGGAAACTCGCCGCGAAGCTCCGACACGATCCAGTCGCGCGTGTAGCCGTCGGGAACCCCGTTCTCGGTCTTGCACGCGACGACGCAGTCCATGCACCCGACGCACTTGCGCGTGTCGATGACCATGCCGAAGCGCGCCACGTCAGCTCACCTTCACCAACATGACGAAGTTGCCGTGCAGGCTCGTGCCGCCCATCAGCGGGTCGACTTCGTAGCGCGTGAGGAGCTGCGCGGCGCTCGCGCCGGCGAGGTACGCACGGCGCATCGGCTTCGACGTGTGGCCGAAGCCGTAGACCATGTACACGACGTCGGGACGGATGCGCTGCGTCGCCTTCACCCTGACCGCGTTGCTCACCACGCCGTCCTGGTTGCGCAGCTTCACCAGCGCGCCGTTCGCGAGGCCGAGCTTCGCCGCGGTGCCGCGGTTCACCCAGACTTCGTTCGTCGGCATCGCGTCGGCGAGCAGCGGGTTGTTCTGCGTGCGGCTGAACGTGTGAACCGGCGCGCGGCCCGTGATCAGCCGGAAATAGCCGTCGGGCGCATCCGCCGGCGGCCGGTACTTCGGCACGGCGTCGAAGTCTTTCGCCGCGAGCTGGTCGGACCAGAACTCCACCTTGCCGGACGGCGTGTCGAACGCGAGCTGCAGACCGTCCTCGACGCAGACCGGCTTCGGGCTCTTGTCGACGATCACGCCGTCGCGCTTGAGCACGTCGTACGACAGGCCCGACTTCTCCACGCGATAGCGCAGATACTGCTCGAGATCGTCGAATGGCATGCACGCGCCGATGCCGAGCTTGTCGGCGAGCTGCTTCGCGATCCACCACGCGGGCTTCTGGTTTGCCGGCGAAGGCACGACCGGCTGGCGCAGCGACACCCATCCGGCGCGTCCGCTGCCGACCAGCAGCTCCTCGTGCCGCTCGAGGAACATCGACTCCGGCAGCACCACGTCGGCATAGCCGGCGATCTCGGAGGGCATCGTGTCGACGACGACGAGGAGGTCGAGCGCGTCGATCGCCTTGCGCGTCTCGGCCTCGTTCGGCAGCGCGTGCATCAGGTTGGTCGAGTAGACGAACCAGCCCTTGATCGGATACGGCTTGCCGGTGATCGTCGCTTCGCGCAGCCCGGTGGTGACCGCTTCGTCGGCGAACGGATACTTCTCGCCGTCCGGGTTGTCCGCATACGGCTTGTCGGACTTGGGATACTTGGGCAGCGGGTACGGCGCGATCGACATCGACGTCGGCAGGTACAGCCCGCCCTTTCGTCCCCAGTTGCCGAGCAGCGCGTTCAGCAGCGCGACCGCGCGCGCGCGCTGCGTGTCGTCGCCGTACCAGACGTAGCGGCGGCCGGGATGCACGACCGAAGCGGGACGATGGCGCGACATCTCGCGTGCCGTCGCCCGAATCGTCGCCGCGTCGATGCCGGTTTCGCCTTCGGCCCACTCCGGCGTGTTCGCTGCGATCGCCGCGGCGAACTTGTCGAACCCGTGGCCGTATCGTTCGACGAACGGCTTGTCGTAGCGTCCTTCGCTCACCAGCACGTTGATCCAGGCCAACACGAGCGCGAGGTCGGTGCCCGGCCTGATCGGCAGCCAGTACTTCGCCTTGCTCGCGGCGGTCGAGAAGCGGGGATCGACGACGATGATCGGGATGCGGCGCTCGATCGCCTGCGCGAACTCCTGCACCTGTGTGTTGTGCATGTTCTCGCCGAGGTGCGTGCCGATCAGAACGAGGCAATCGGTGTTCGCGATGTCGGTCGGCTCCGGCGACCCGACGCCGCTGCCGAACGTGAGCGCGAAGCCGACGTCGCGCGGGCCTCGGCATTGCGCGAACGACGGCGCGACGAAGTTGATCGCGCCCCACGACTTCAGCACGTGCTGGAAGAAGCGCTGGCCGATCGCGTGGTTGAACACGCCGATCGACTCCGGCCCGTACTGCGCCTTGATCTTCTGCATCCGCTCGGCGACGTGCGCGAGCGCCTCGTCCCAGGTCGCGCGCTTCCATTGCTCGCTGCCGCGCGAGCCGACACGAATCAGCGGCTCGCGCAGTCGATCGGGATCGTAATGCGCGCCGACGGCGGCGGTGCCGCGCGGGCACAACCGGCCCCGCGACAGTGGGTCGAGCGGATTGCCCTCGAATTTCCACAGCTTGCCGTCACGCACGCTCGCGATGCCCGAGCAGCGCCAGAAGCACATCTCGCAGAACGTCGGCGTCGTCGTGACGCCCTTCGGCGCGTCGGCCGCAACGGCATCGCCGGAGAGAGGGGTCCACTGCGACGCCGCCGCGGCCGCGCCGATCGTCGCCGCGGAGATTTGAAGAAACCGTCGTCTGGATACGTGTTCCATCGATGCGTGCACGTTCGGTTGCGCACGACCATTTCACTGCGGCGATCGCGCGCGCAATGTGACGGCGGTCACCGTGCGCGCCCGAATGCGCACGGGTTTGCGCTAGCGCAAGAAAGCGCGGCCCGTTGCGGCGATATGCCGCGGACTATCGAGGCTCGACGTCGGCGTCGCGCCAGGCGTCGCGCAACGCGCGCTCGCTCGCTCGCGCCGCTGCGACGTCTCCGCGCAGTCGCTGCGCCTTGGCGAGCCCCGCGAGCGACCATCCGTTGTTCGGATAGTGCGCGAGGTCCTCGCGATAGACGCGCTCGGCGTCCGCGTATCGGCCGGCGGCGATCAGCGCGCGACCGAGCGCCTGCCGCGTCGGTGCGAGCCACAGATGCGGCTCGTCGTACGCGAGGCCGTCCTCGATCGCCGTCGCCTGCACGAGCAGCGCGACGGCATCGCCGCGGCGCTTCTCGGCCGACGCGATGTCGGCGGCGAGCGTGAGCCGCGCGATTTGCGCGAGCGAGCGCGCCGGGTTGATGTTCTTGATGCGATCGTTCGCCACCGCGGGGTCGTCGGCAAGACGCTCGACGAGGTCGAGCTCGCCGCGCGCATCGTCGATCCGCCCGGTGTGCGCGAGCGCGCTGCCGCGAGCGTAATGCCAGATCGCAAGCGGATAGGGCGCCGCGACGTCCGGCGGCAGCGTATCGTCGAGGATCTCGCGCCACCGTCCGAAGCGCACCAGCGCGAAGTACGGCAGCACCAGATAGTGCTGCAGGATGCCGCTCGTCGCGTCGCGCGGTCCATTGCCGCACGCGGCAGGAAACGCCGCGCGCGCGGCGGCGAGCGCTTCCGCGCTACGGCCTTCCATCGCCGCCGCCGCCCAGAGGAAGTGATCGTTGTGCGCGACGTAGCCGACGCGGTACGCGCGCTGCACGTCGACCTGCGCGACGTAGCGCTCGTCGGCGTCGATCGCGCGCCGGCTCGCCGCGACTGCATCGGCGTAGCGGCCGACGCGCATGTCGATGTGCGCGGGCATGTGCAGCAGATGAGCGGACCCGGGAACGAGCGTGCGCAACCGGTCGGCGCTCGCGATCGCATCGGCCGGGCGATCCGACGACTCGAGCAGATGGATCCAGTAGT
The DNA here is from genome assembly GCA_963798655.1 of uncultured beta proteobacterium. Lineage (GTDB taxonomy): Bacteria > Pseudomonadota > Gammaproteobacteria > Burkholderiales > Casimicrobiaceae > CAVSMC01. Next base: position 166,452 of record CAWCUH010000001.1, read on the forward strand.
GATTCGCTCCCGGGTGCCGCGGATCGAGTGCGAGCGCCCGCGCGAGCAGCGCGCGGATCTCGGGCGTCCACGGCTGCGCCGCGCCGTCATGCCGCCACCAGTCGTACGGATGCAGGTTCATCAGCGCCTCCGCAGCGAGCGTCTGCATGTCCGCATCGCGCGGGTACGCACGGGCGATGGCACGCATGCGGCGCGCATACGCTTCCTCGTCGAGCGCAGGATTGCCCGAGGCCGGATGGCGCGCCGACAGTGCGTCGATCAGCGCGCGAACGCGCGACGGCGCCGTGCCGGCGAGCGCTTTCGCGCGTCGCAACGCCGCTCGCACACGGGGCGCCGCGTCGGCGCTCATGTCGGTGTTGACGTTCGGGCCGAGCGACCACGCGAGCGCCCAATAGCAAAGCGCGCAGTGCGGGTCGTCGTCGATGGAGGCTTGCAGCGAGCGCGATGCCTCGGCGGCGTTGAAGCCCCAGACGAGCACGACGCCCTGCGCGAAATAGCGTTGCGCGAGCGCGTGCCTGCTCGCGACCGGCAGGCTCGCCGATTCGAGCCCGTCGAACAGCGGCGCTGACGCTCGCGCGGTGAAGGCGATCATCGCGAGCACGATGAAGCCGACGACGTGCTTGACAAACATCAAGCGAGCGACGGCGTATGCGCGCAATGTGATGGTCATCACAGAGTTTTTGCCGCTTCGTCGCTAAGCTCGGCGTCGTTCGGACAGGTCATGGAGAAAGCGTCATGCAACGAAACGTGGGTGGTATCGACCGGGCTGTTCGCATCGTCGTCGGCGCCGCGCTGGTCGTGTGGGCGGTGACCAGCGGCGGCGGCCCCTATCACTGGTGGGGACTCGTCGGGCTGGTGCCGCTCGCAACCGGACTCATCGGTTGGTGCCCCGCGTACTTGCCGTTCGGCTGGAAGACGTGCCAGCCGCGATGATCGCATGAGGACGCTCGCGCACCGCGCGGCAGCAGCGCTTGCGCTTGCAGTGATCGCGCCCTGCGTCGCCTTCGCGGCCGCGCCTGCGCCGACCGGAGCGGCGATCACGGTCGCGGTGCGCGACGTGCCGCAGGTCGTCGCCGCCGAAGGCGTTGTCGAGGCGATCCGGCAGGCGACGCTCGGCGCGCAGGTCTCCGGACGCATCGTGGAGCTGCCGGTCAAGGCCGGCGATGCCGTGCGCGCGGGACAGGTGCTCGCGCGCATTGACCGCTCCACGGCGGACACGCTGGTGGCGGCGAGCCGCTCGCAGATCGCCGAAGCCGAGGCGAATCTCGCCAACGCGAAGCGCAGGTTCGAGCGCAACCGCGAACTGCTCGCGCAGAAGTTCGTGAGCCAGGCGGCGCTCGATCAGGCCGAAGCCGAGTACAAGGCGGCGCGGGCGCAGGTCGCGACGATGCAGGCGAACGCCGAGCAGGCGGTCGCGGCGCGCTCGTTCACGACGATCGTCGCGCCATACGCAGGCGTCGTCGGTGAGACGCACGTGCTGGTCGGCGACATGGCGCAGCCTGGCCGCGCGATCGTCACCGTGTTCGACCCGCGCGAGCTGCGCGTGACCGCGACGGTGCCACAGGCAGCGCTCGCGCGGCTCAACCTCGAGCGACCGACGAGGATCGAGGTGGCCGCGCTCGACGCGACGCTGCTGTCGGTGCGCGCCACGGTGATCCCGCTCGCCGACGCACGCACGCACACGACACGCATCCGGCTCGACCTTCCGCCGGCCACGGGCTTGTTGCCGGGCCAGTTCGCGCGTGCGTACTTCGTCGTCGGATCGACGCGTGCGATCGCGATCCCCTCGACCGCGCTTCTTCGGCGCGGCGAGGTGACGGCCGTCTATGTCGTCGAGGCCAACGGACGCGCGCAGCTTCGCCAGGTGCGCACCGGCGAGTCCGCCGGCGATGGACTCACCGAGATCCTGTCCGGACTTTCACCGGGCGAGTCGATCGCCGCCAATCCCGTGCAGGCGGGGATGGCGCCCGCCATCGCGGCAAACCGCTGACTCGCCGCGAGCGAGCGGCAATCACCAGGAGGGGATGTTCATGACGCACATCGTCGTGCTGGGCGCGGGCTTGGGCGGAATGCCGATGGCCTACGAGATGAAGCAGCAGCTGCGCTCCGGCGATCGCGTGACCGTCGTCGGCAACGGACCGAACTTCCATTTCGTGCCGTCCAATCCGTGGGTCGCCGTCAACTGGCGCAAGCGCAGCGCGATCGAGTTCGCGGCAGCGCCTTGTCTCGAGAAGAAAGGCATCGCGTTCGATCCGCGCGGCGCGAAGCGACTGCATCCGGAGGTGAGCAGGCTCGAGCTCGGCGACGGCACGATGCTCGACTACGATTATCTCGTCATCGCGAGCGGTCCGAAGCTCGCGTTCGACGAAGTCGAGGGACTCGGGCCGAACGGCTTCACCCAGTCGATCTGTCACGTCGATCACGCGGAGAAGGCGGCGGTCGCGTGGGAAGGATTCGTCAAGCAGCCGGGGCCGATCGTCGTCGGAGCGGTGCAGGGCGCGTCGTGCTTCGGCCCCGCGTACGAGTTCGCGTTCATCATGGACACCGATCTGCGGCGCCGCAAGCTGCGCGACAAGGTGCCGATGACGTTCGTCACCGCGGAGCCGTACATCGGCCACCTCGGCCTCGGCGGCGTCGGCGACTCGAAGACGATGCTCGAGTCGGCGCTGCGCGAGCGCCACATCAAGTGGATCTGCAACGCGAAGGTCACGAAGATCGAGGCGGGCACGATGCATGTCGTCGAGCACGACGACGAAGGCAAGCCGAAGAAGGAGCACACGCTTGCGTTCGCGCACTCGATGATGCTGCCGGCCTTCAAGGGCATCGACGCGGTGTTCGGCATCGAAGGGCTCACCAATCCGCGCGGATTCATCGTCGTGAACGCGCACCAGCGCAACCCGAAATACCAGAATATCTACGCGGTCGGCGTATGCGTCGCCATCCCGCCGGTCGAAGCGACGCCGGTGCCGACCGGCGCACCGAAGACGGGCTACATGATCGAGTCGATGGTGAGCGCCGCGGCGCACAACATCCGTGCCGAGCTCGACGGCCGTGAGCCGGACGAGAAACCGACGTGGAACGCCGTGTGCCTCGCCGATCTCGGCGATACCGGCATCGCCTTCGTCGCCCTGCCGCAGATCCCTCCGCGCAACGTCAACTGGTTCAGCGAAGGCAGGTGGGTGCACGTCGCGAAGGTCGCGTTCGAGAAGTACTTCATCCGCAAGATGAAGCGGGGCACGTCCGAGCCGTTCTACGAGAAGTTCGTCATGGGTGCGCTCGGCATCGCGAAGCTCAAGTCGAGATGACGCGAAGGCGGCCCGAATGACATGAACGACGCTGCGCCGCTCGGCATCGCGGGCCGCACCGCCGCGTTCTTTCTCGACTCGCGACTGACGCCGCTCGTCGCGCTGGTCCTCGCGTTCCTCGGCGTGTTCGCGCTGGCGGTCACGCCGCGCGAGGAGGAGCCGCAGATCGACGTCACGATGGCGAACGTCTTCGTGCCGTTTCCCGGTGCGTCCGCCGCCGATGTCGAGCAGCTCGTCGCGATCCCGGCCGAGCAGGTGCTCTCGCAGATCCAGGGCCTCGAGCACGTATGGTCGGTGTCGCGGCCCGGCCAGGCGCTGATCACCGTGCAATACAAGGTCGGCGTCAAGCGCAACGACGCGATCGTGAGGCTGCACGACACGATCCTCTCGCACAAGGACTGGCTGCCGCCCGAGCTTCGCGTCGGCGATCCGCTGGTGAAGCCGAAGGGCATCGACGACGTGCCGATCGTCGCGCTCACGCTGTGGACCAGGGATGCGACACGCGGCGCGTACGAGCTCGAGCGCGTCGCGCACGCCGTCGAAGCGGAGTTGAAGCGCGTGCCTGGCACACGCGAGGTGACGACGATCGGCGGCCCCGGGCGTGCCGTGCAGGTGCTGCTCGACGTCGACAAGCTCAACGCCGCCGGCCTCGCAGCCGCCGACATCGCGCGCATGCTGCAGGCGGCGAACAGCGCGCTGCCCGCAGGCGAGCTCGTACGCGGCAACCAGACGTTGCGCGTGGAGACCGGCGAGTTCCTGCACTCGGCGCAGGACGTGCGCGATCTCGTCGTCGGTGTCCACGACGGTCAGCCGGTATCGCTGTCCGACGTCGCGCGTGTCGTCGATGGTCCGCCGCCGCCGTCCCATTACGCGTGGCACGGCATCGGCAAGGCGGGTGCCGCATCGGCCGAGGACGAGGGCCGCACGTATCCGTCGGTGACGATCCAGGTCACGAAGAAGGCCGGCGAGAACGCCGTCGACGTCGCGCACCGCATCGAGACGCGGATGGCGGAGCTCGCGAACGCCGTGATTCCCCAGGGTGTCGAGGTGACGGTGACGCGCGACTACGGCCGTACCGCCGACGACAAGGCAAAGCTGCTGATCAGCAAGCTCGTCTTCGCCACGCTGTGCGTGGTCGCACTGGTGCTCGTCGCGCTCGGCCGTCGCGAGGCGGCGATCGTCGGCGCCGCCGTCGTGCTGACGCTCGCGGCGACGCTGTTCGCGTCATGGGCGTGGGGGTTCACGCTCAACCGCGTGAGCCTGTTCGCGCTGATCTTCTCGATCGGCATCCTGGTCGACGACGCGATCGTCGTCGTCGAGAACATCCACCGGCATCGCGCGCTCGAGCCGGACGCGCCGCTGCTCGGTCTCATTCCGCGCGCCGTCGACGAGGTCGGGGGGCCCACGATTCTCGCGACGTTCACGGTCATCGCGGCGCTGTTGCCGATGGCGTTCGTCACCGGGCTGATGGGTCCGTACATGAGCCCGATCCCGATCAACGCCAGCATGGGCATGATGATCTCGCTCGGAGTTGCGTTCGTGATCTCGCCCTGGGTCGCGCTGAAGCTCGCGCCGCGCAACGGTGCCGCGCACAATCACGGTCCGAGCCGCGTCGATCGCGCGCTCGCATCGGCGTTCGCGCGATTGCTCGAGCCGTTCGTCGACAATGCGCGCGGCGGTCGTCGCCGCGTGCTGCTCGCAATCGCCATCGTCGTCGCGATCGCGTTGTCGGTCTCGCTCGCCGGCGTGAAGCTCGTCGTGCTGAAGATGCTGCCGTTCGACAACAAGAGCGAGCTCTCGGTCGTCGTCGATCTGCCGACCGGCTCTCCGGTAGAAGCGACCGCGGCGACGCTCGCCGATCTCGGCGCGTACGTCGCGACGATCGACGAGGTGACGGACTTCCAGGCGTACGCGGGCACGGCGTCCCCGATCAACTTCAACGGCCTCGTGCGCCAGTACGATCTGCGACAGATGCCCGAGCAGGGCGATCTGCAGGTAAATCTCGTCGACGCCCATCGTCGCAACCGGCAGAGCCACCAGATCGCGCTCGCGATCCGCCCGGCGCTCGAGGCGATCGGCGCGAAACGCGGCGCGAAGGTGAAGGTCGTCGAGGTGCCGCCCGGTCCGCCGGTGCTCTCGCCGATCGTCGCTGAAGTGTACGGACCCGACGAGCCGGGCCGGCACAGCGTCGCGAAGAGCCTGCGCGACGCGTTTGCGCGAACGCCGGGCATCGTCGGCATCGACGACTCGATCGAGGACAACGCGCCGCGCGCCATCGTGCGCGTCGACCAGCGCAAGGCCGCGCTCGCCGGCGTCACGACAGCCGACGTCGTGTCGGCGTTGCGTGCCGCGCTTTCGGGCGACGACGTGACCGCGCTGCACGACGGGCAGGCGAAGTACGGCGTGCCGGTTCGCATCACGCTGCCGCCCGAGCAACAGGGACGGCTCGACCGGCTGCTCGCGATGACGGTACGCGCGGCGGACGGCGCGACGATTCCGCTGTCCGAGCTCGTGCGCGTGAAGCCCGCGGCGCGCGAGCGCACGCGCTATCGCAAGGACCTGATGCCGGTAACGTACGTGATCGGCGACATGGCGGGCGACACCGACAGCCCGCTGTACGGGATGTTCGGCGTTCGCGCGACGCTCGCCGACGTCAACGTTCCGGCCGGCGCGCTCGGCGAGCACTTCATCGCGCAGCCGTCGGATCCGTATCGCGCCTACGCGATCAAGTGGGACGGCGAATGGCAGGTCACGTACGAGACGTTTCGCGACATGGGCATCGCGTACGCCGTGGGTCTCGTGCTGATCTACCTCCTCGTGGTCGCGCAGTTCGGCTCGTACGTCACGCCGCTGGTCATCATGGCGCCGATTCCGCTGACGATCATCGGCGTGATGCCCGGCCACGCACTGCTCGGGCGCCCATTCACCGCGACGTCGATGATCGGCATGATCGCGCTCGCCGGCATCATCGTGCGCAACTCGATCCTGCTGGTCGACTTCGTGAACCTTCAGCTCGCGCGCGGAGTCCCGCTTGCGCAAGCGGTCGTCGATGCAACCGCCGCGCGCGCGAAGCCGATCGCGCTGACCGGCCTCGCGGCGATGCTCGGCGCGCTGTTCATCATCAACGACCCCATCTTCAGCGGGCTTGCGATCTCGCTGGTGTTCGGGATCCTCGTGTCGACGCTGCTGACGCTGGTCGTGATCCCGGTGCTCTATTTCGCCGTCAACCGGCGAGCCGCCGCGCGAGCGCTCGGCGCGACGATGTCGGAGCTCGCGCCGGGCGACTAGCCGAGGCCGCGCGCGCGGTACGCGTCGGCCGCTTCGACGATGAATGCGGCGACACGCGGCATGCCGCGGCCGGCGAGCTCGCGCGCGAGCCCGGCGAGCGCTTCGTGGCTCGCCCGTCCCGGCCGCAGCATTTCGTAGATCTCCATCACGCGCTCGTTCGACAGCGCCGTCATCTCCGCCGCGCGACGAAGGTTTTCGGCGAGCTGTGGGTGGCGATCGGCGTCGGCGGCGCGCGCCTGGGCTTCGAGCTGCTCGGCGCTGATCGCGAAATCATCGATCGCGAGCGCGCCGGCGCGCAGCGCGTCGATTGTGAGCGCGTTTAGCGCCCGGCCGCTGCGGGAGTGGATTGAAGTGGCCATCGTCACGCTCCTTGGTCGTAGTGCCTCAGTCGCTTGCTTTCGCGTACAGCGGCGCGGATCGGTCGCCGGCGACGGTGTCGCTTACGCGAAGATCGTTCGGCGCCTTGTCGCGCTGCACGCATTGCGTCTCTCGCAAATGCATCAACGTCGTTTGCACGATCAGCCGCAGGCGCACGGTGTTGTCGCTTCTCACCGGAATCGGCACGGCGGGCTTGCCGAGCGCATGCAGCGCGGCGTTGCGGCCGATCTGGCGATACGCGTCGAGGTCGAGGTTCGGCGCCTGCGCGAAAAGCTCGAGGTTCTCGAGCGGCACCAGCCCGCGCTGGTGAATGACCGTCGTACCCTTCGATTGAATCCCGATCGCCACGCCGGAGCCGGCGAGCTGCGCGCCGGCATGCCCGATGAACGCGCAGTCGGACGTGTGACGGATGCGAACGACGCGCGCGGGCACGTGCTCCGATGCGAGGCCGTCGATCAGCGCATTCAGCACGTCGCGATGCGCGAGACCGCCGATCGTGCGCGCGATCGCGTCGCCGAACGCGGGTCCTACGGCGATGACGACCTCGCTGCCCGAGCCGCGCCGCGACGGACCGGCGTCTTCGAGCCATCGATCGTCCTGCGCGGCGGCGAGCGTGCGACCGTACGTGCGCGGGTCCCATGCCTGCGGTAGGGCTTGCAGCGCAGCCCACCGCTCGCCGTCGACGCGGTAGCCGGTGCCCGGTCCGCGGTAATCGTTGGCATCGGTCAACGCGCTCAGCACGTTGAAGTGGCGGTCGAAGATCGCCGCCGGCTGCAGGTAGTCGCCGACGACGCGTTGGCGCTGCATCTCGAGGATGCTCGCCGCGATGTCGGCATAGCCTGCGGCGTCGAGCGCGCGGATGACGTCGACGACGGTGACCGGGCCGTCGAGGAGCCGTTGCGCCGCCTCGATGTCGACCAGCCGATCGCGATCGGGCATGTCGTCGGAGCCGTAGGCGCCAATCGCCGCGACGATCTCGGCATCGTCGATCGGCGGCAGGCCGAGCGCGACGAACACCGCCTGCAGCGCGCGCGCAGCGCGCTCGCGCACGTCCAGCACGGCGGCTTCGCCGACCGGCGCAATGCCGCCGTCGATGCGCATGTCGCGCTGGAGCACGAGCCAGTCGTCGAGCTCGCTCACGTCGAAGTTGCCGCCGCCGAACATGTTGTCGAAGCGCGGGATCGCGCCGTAGCCGGAGCTGATGAAGTCGGTGCCGGGAATGAACTGCAGCATCAGCTTCGCCGCCTTGCGGATCTCCGAATGCGACGACAGCGCGTCGTTGCCCGACGCGACCTCCATGCCGAGCAGCATCGCGATCAGGTTTTCGGCGAGCACGCCGCGAACGCCGTCGGGCAGCGACTCGGGCAGCGCGATGCAGCTGATCGAGCCGTTCTGCGAGCCCTGGCTGCCGGCGGCGCGTGTCGCGAGCAGGCTGCGTGCCTCGAGATAGAGCATCGAGCGGCCCTCGGCATGTCCCATCAGCGCGGGTGCGCCGGCGCCCGACGTGAATCGCGTCTTCACGCCGCGGCTCGCATAAGCGGACGCGAGGAACGACTTCGACCACGGCGTGTCGTCGCCATCGACGAACGCGCGCTCGGTCGCGTAGACGGACAGCGTTTCGGAATACGTCGTCAGACCCTTGAACGCGAGACGCAGGTTCGTCGCTTCCTCGACCGCGCATTGCGTGAGCACGCCCGGGCGGCCGGTCTGCGATCCGACGAGCAGCGCGAGCGCATTCAGCGGCGCGTAGCGGCTCACCGCGGCGGTCGTCTCGACTTCGGCGAAACCGCGCAACGCCGCTTCCGCCGCATCGGCGGCGAGAAGCGCAGGGCTCTCCTTGCGATTGGTGACATGCGCCTGGTTCGCCGGCGTGCGCCGCGCACGCATCTTCGCGAGGCCCATCATCATTTCCAGCACGTTCATCTGGTTGATCACGTCGACGAGCTTCGCCGGCGTGCAGCCGCTCGCGATCTCGAGCACGTCGCTGCGCGAGCACGTTGATGTCGACGATCATCCGCGCGATGTCGCGCGACGGCGTCGCCATTGCGCGCGGCGCGACGGCGACGTCGATCGCGTGGTCGGCGATGAACCGCTCGACGAGGTCGAATGCGCCGCGTGGAACGCCGTCCATCTCGACGATTGCGCCGTCGCGCACGACGATGCCCGGCGCCGGGTCGTTCGGGCTCGAAGTGGTCGCGAGGCCGACCTCGGGCCACGGCGTGATGAACGTCTCCTTGTTGATCGGCCGCTCGGCCAACCGTTCGAATCGTTTCGACCGCATCGCGGCGTCTCCTGTGCATGAATGCGCGCGTCGCACGGCGCGGCCGATCGTTCGACCGGGCCGTGCACGCAAGCCGTATCGGGCGATGATGCTCGCGTGAGCGCGCCTCGCGCGTACGATCACCGCGCTTTGTTGACGCCGATCAATGCGGGCGCACGCGCTGCCGGTCGAGCCTGCGCCGTCGGCGCGCGCGTCCCGAGGATGAAGAGGCGCTGGCCTTGAACATCGTCAGCTGCCGGGCGCACCGCTCTGCGGGACCCGCATCAGCTGAGATCAGCGGTTCGACGCCATCCCTGAGGTGCTGTTGGCCCTATCTGTGCGCGTCGAGGCACCCGTTGCAGTCTTGGAAGCGCTCGCCATTGCGTTGCCAACGCCTGCGGTAGCGGCGAGCACCTGCTTCAGCGCGTCGGCCTGCGGCGTGCTCACCTTGCCGTTCACCACATCACTCGCGACGACGTTGCGGCTGTAGTAGGCGCTCGTCTGGTCCTGATCGAACTTGATGTCCGTAACGCCGACGGCGGCGCCGGCAAAAAGTCCCATGGCATCCGACCAGAGAGTGATGTCGCCCTTGCCGGCGGAGACCCGACCCTCTTTCGACCACTTGACGATCGTCAGTCCGGCATCGGCATCGAGCGACCAGTTGTTGCTGCGCATGAACCTGTCCACGGCCTTGTCGTTGTTGAGCACGAGCACGAACGAGCCGCCCTCGGCTCCGATCTGCGCGCCCGCGCTGACGCCGCCGAAGTTGTAGAAGGCCGGGTCGCTCCAGGCGCCGCCGTGTTTCACCAGCAGCAAGCCGACGCCTCCTTGGCCACCGATCCCGACCGCTGCCTGGCCGAACTTGGGTACCACGAACACTCCCTTGGCAGCGTGCAGCAATTCGCCGGCTTTCGGATCCGACATCATGCGTTGGATCACCGCGCTCGCCTGGTCGACGTCGCGCGCTGCGCCTCGCGCCTCGTCCTTCGCATCGCCGCTCGGGTGGCTGTACGCGCTCGACGGCGCACTGGAGTTGTCAACCGTTGTCTTGCCGATTGCCGATCCCATCGTCAACAATGCTGCGGAACAACCCACTACTACCGCCCGCAACGTTTTCTCATCAATGCTCATGACCGATCTCCTTCCGTTGGCTGGCTAGGTTTGCCAGTATTTGTTGGAGCGCGACGGATAAGCGGAGTTGCACAAACAATGGAGGACGTGCGCCATGCGACCGCGCACGTGCGTGCGCTCCACTCGCCCGCGCAGCAGCGATACGGCTGTGCCGCGCGACCGATGAGGGCCCCTCGTTGCAACGGGCGATCGGCAGCGCGGGCTTCGTGTTGCCGCTACCAGTCGAAGATCATGCGTTGAGGCTTGTTCGCCGCGATCGTGACATCGCGTGTCTTCGTCACGCCGTTGTCGGTGGCAGCGATCGTGTACTTCCCTGCCGGCAGCTTGGCGAGCAGGAACGGACCTTGGGAAATCGTCGACATCTCGGTCTTGCCTGCGGTGTCCCTGATCGACACGCTGATGTTCGCGAGGAACTGGTCAGTCGGCTTGGCGTGCTTGATGAACTCGACCGACAGCGGGTAATGGGTTGCCGCCTTTTTCATCGCCACGGCCTCGTCGTGGCCGATGCCGCCGCTGCGGTACGTCACGGTGCCCTGGACGTGCTCGGCGGGCAGCTTGTTCATTGACATGCTTGTCGCGGGCGCCGACACGGCGAATCCAACGAGGGCCGTCGCGGCCAGCATGAACGATGCCTTGCTGTTCATTTCGTCATCCTTCACGAAACGTTGAAGACGGGCGGCGCGGCTTGTCGCGGCGCACTGCCAACCTGTGCGGTCGAGCGGCGGGTCCGTACTTCTCGACCAGGGAGCTGAAGCCGGGCACCGCGACGGCGGCGCTGGCCGCCGGCGCACGTGCGCTCGCCGCCGGCGGCAGCTCGCCCAAGGGAGCCTGGCTCGCATGCAAAAACGGAATCTCGGCTTTGGCGCAACCTGCGAGGACCGCCGCGGAAAATCCCGCGGCCATCAGGCTGCGCATGATCGGATTGTTGGTCATGACGTACACCTCCGGCGATTGAACGATTCGGTTGCTTTGACGAAGATCGTCTGCGCGTCGAATTAAGGCGAGCTTAAGAGCGATGCGTCGGCTCGAATGCCGGCGCATCGTGCCTCGCATGCGTTGCGCGTGGCGGTTCGTCGGCGTGGTTCGGCGAGATCGACGATTCGCCCTCGTGGCGCCCGAGATCGAGATGGCGCTCGTGAAACGCAGCGAGCGTCGAACGGTGGCCGACGCTCACCCGCGTCGCATTCGGCAGCCGCTCCTTCAGCAATCGGTACAGCCGTGCTTCGCTCGTCTCGTCGAGCGCGGAGGTCGCCTCGTCGAGAAACAGCCAGTCCGGTCGCTGCAACAGCGCGCGCGAAACCGATGCGCTGCTGCTCGCCGGGCGACAGTTGCAACGCCCAGTTGGCCACCTCATCGAGCCGGTCGCCAAGCTGCGGCAAGCCGCACGCGGTCATCGCACCACGGAGCGCGTCGTCGCCGAACGCGGAGCTCGCGCCGGGATAGCTCAGCACTCGCCGCAGAGTGCCCACCGGAAGATACGTGCGCTGCGGCAGGAACAGCATGCTCGCGCGCTCCGGCAATTCGATCGTGCCGCGTCCGAACGGCCAGATACCGGCGATCGCACGCAACAGCGTGCTCTTGCCGGTGCCGGTCGGTCCCGTGATCAGCCATGTCTCGCCGACCCGCACCGAAAGCGTCGACACCCACAATCAGCCGTTCGCCGCCGGGCAGAGAAAGCGCCAAATCACGCAGTGCGAGGCGGGCGTCGTCGTTCGTCACGTGCGCGATGCCGGGCACGGCGCTGCGAGCCTTCGCCGAGGCGATCGCCGCACGGAAGCTGGTCAGCCGGTCGATCGTCGCCTTCCATTGCGCGAGCGAGGCGTAGGCAGCGACGAACCAGCTCAACGCTCCCTGAACCTGTCCGAATGCCTGCGCGGTCTGCATCAGTCCGCCGAGCTGGATCGCTCCGGCAAAATAGCGCGGCGCGGCGGCGAGCACCGGAAAGACGACAGCGGCCTGCGTATACCCGGAGGTGAACCATGTCAGACGCTTCTGCCGCTTCATGATCGCCCACCAGTTGGCGACGATCGCGCCGAAGCGCTCGCGCAGGCCGGTCGCTTCTTCATGCTCGCCACGATAGAGCGCGACCGCCTCGGTGTTCTCGCGCAGGCGCACGAGCGAGAAGCGGAAGTCGGCTTCGAAGCGTTGCTGCTCGAAGTTGAGCCGGATCAACGGGCGGCCGATACGATGGGTTAGCCACGTGCCGCCGACCGCATAGAGCAACGCCGCCCACAGCATGTAGCCGGGAATCGCGATGCCGGTGGCGCCGAGCGGCAGCACGAGCGTGCCGGAAAGGCGCCACAGGATCGCGGCGAACGAAGCGAGCGTGACCACCGAGCTCAGCAACCCGAGTCCGAGCGTCAGCGTCCCTTCGACGAAGAGCTGCAGATCGTTCGCGATCCGCTGGTCGGGATTGTCGACGCGATTCTGATCGAGCTGCAGATGGTAGTACGCACGCTCGCCGAGCCATTCGGCAAGGTACTGGTCGGTGAGCCATCGCCGCCAGCGAATCTGCAGCATCTGGCCGAGATAGGTCTGGTAGACGGCGATGACGATGAAGACCACCGCCAGCACACAGAAGTATGCAAGCTCGTGCGAGAACCGCGCGAGGTCGCGCCGCTGGAGCGCGTTGTAGAAGCGATTGTTCCAGTTGGAGAAGAGCACGTTGACGTAGACGAGCGCGAGGTTCATCACCACGATGACCGCCAGCAGTCCCCGTGCGCCCCAGCGCTCGCCCGAGACCCAGTACGGGCGGGCGAGCGCGACAGCAGCGCGAACAAACTCGGACGTGCCGGCAAACATCGCTCTCGATTCCCGGCTGAGGGAGCGAACGTGCCTGCCGATGCTAACGGGTTTGAATTAAGCGAGCCTTAGGACGGCAAGCGGTGAGAACGAGCGATGGCGGCGAGGCCACGGCGGCCACGACCCGCCGGCGAATGAAATCGCCGGCGAGCCGATGCCAGACCTATTGCAACGAAGTCGCTATCCGGCGCTCGCCTGATTCGGCGGTTGGTACGTCGGCGACTCGGATGAAAGCGCCTGCATTTGTGCATCCGACAGTCCATGCCGCGGCACGCCATCGGCGGGCGCCGCTGCCAATGTGCTCGGCGCCGATGACTGCGCGTGAAATGTCGGAGACTCCGACGATACCGCCTGCATCGCGGAATACGCCAGCCCCGGCGAGGGATCCTGGGCGACGAAGCCGGACTTGAGCTTGTGCAGCTGCCAGGTCGGCCCGGTGGCGGAATACGACTGCAGTACCTTGAACTCGTGGGCGAAGGCCTTCGCGCGCGCAGCGGAATCGGATGGAGCGCTTTGGGCCAGCGCGCCGGAGGCCCCGCTTGCGAGCGCAATGACGATGGCGAGCTTGATAAGAGACTTGTTCATTCGCAACTCCTGACGTGATTTGAAGGTGGGCGCGCAGGGGGGACTCACGAAGATCCCGCGCACGGCGCGTTCATTGAGCACCTCGATGTCGTAGCCGTCGAGCCGCTCGAAGGAAAAGACGTTGTTCACGGCTTTAACCAATGTTGAGCATGTCGTGCACTGACTGAACAACGAGCTGAACGGTCGCGACGACCATTGCCAACGCAGTGGGCCTGAGTGTGAGTTTCATCGGCGGCTCGTTTCAAAAAAATGGAATTGTGATTACGGGTGCGCGGGCGAGGGCACGTCCTCCCGTGCATGGTGGTGGTCGAACGACTAAGTCCGGAGGTCTTCAGCAGTTCGTGCGCACGCTTGATCTCCTGCGCATCGCCGTGCACGACCAGCATGAACTTGTTCGCCTTGACGGCGGTTTCGTAGCGCAGCACGGAATCCTCGGAATTCCAACCGCCATCAAGGCGCCGACCAGGGCACTGGCGCCACCCACGACCAGGCGCCCTCGAGGCCGCCGAACAACGCGGCCGCGGAGGGCCGAGCACGATCACGTGGCCGACGACCGGGACAAACATCATCGCGGAACCGAACAGCACGCCCATCAGGCCGCCCCAGAAGGCCCCCACTTGCCGAAGATCTTGGCCCGATCGCCGGCGTTGAGGAATCCGATGACGTGCTCCTCTGATTCGTAGTCCTTGCCGATGATCGAGATCCTTTTCATGTCGAAGCCGGCGCGTTGCAGCGCCTTCACGGCCCTCTCGGCCCTGGTATGCAGGTCGTAGACGGCCACGGCGATATCGGTCTTGGTCGTAGTCATGATGTCGTCCTTTGTGGGTTGAGTTCGTTGGATGGCGTCGCGCTGTCGCCTTGGTCCGCGCGAACATGAGTGAACTCTAGCGCCCGGCCGATCACACGTAAGCTGCTGAAGGTCACCATCTCGCACTGCAGGAAGTCACAATGTGCGCATGACGATGGTCATGGGCACAAAGCGTGCGCAGCAGCAAATACAGCCTGGTTGCAAACACGAGAAGCAGGAACACCACCGTCTGCAGCTGTGCACGGTCGATCCCTTGCGCGCTGCGCACCCACCAGCACAGCGAACACGAGAACCGCGTTGAACACCAGCAGCATCGCGATCACCAGCGCTTCCAGGTGAAGGCGAAGCAGCAGTCGCAGCGCGTCGATCGCTGGTTCGCGGCGCATCGGTCAGCCCGCGCGCGCGGTCAGTCGGCGCTGGGGGCGCCGTGTCGGATGGTTGGGCGGGGGCGGCGTCGGGCCTGTTGGCGGCGGTGAACGCCGCATCGGCGTAATGCTCGAGATAGCCACGCTGCACGGACCGCATGTCGACATGCGACAGGCTGCCGCTGGCCAGGAACAGGCGGTCACCGACGTCGCGGGCTCGGTCGACGGCGATTACTCGCCATGTCCCTTTCTGATCGACATCACGGCGAGCTCGGTGCGCGTATTGGCATGGAGCTTTTCCATTATCCGGCTGACGTAGTTCTTGACCGTCCCTTCAGCCAGGAACACTGCGGCGGCGATCTGCTTGTTGCTCTTTCCCTCGGCGAGGAGGCCCAGGATCCTTTCCTCCTTGTCGCTCAGCGTCTCGGTGGTTCGATCGCGGAGGCCGGCGTGTTCGCTCGCGGATGCTTCGTCGGACGCTGGAGCGGTGTGGCCTGCACCGTACGCGGAGGCGGCCCCGGAAGCCGCGGCAAGCCGCCGGAACTGATCCATCACCTTGCGGGCGATCTGTGGTGTAAGACGCGATTCGCCCCGATGCACCGCGCGCACCGTTTCGAGCACTTCCTGTTCGCTCGCATCTTTGAGCAGGTAGGCGTGAGCGCCCGCGCGGACCGCTTCGAAGACCGTTTCGTCGGTGTCGAAGGTCGTCAGCACCAGCACGTGCGTATCCGGGAGCAGCCGTACGATTTCGCGGGTGGCGGCCACGCCACCCTTGCGCGGCATGTGCAGGTCCATCAGGACAACGTCGGGATGCAGGCGCTGCGCCATCTCCACCGCTTCGATGCCGTCGCAAGCTTCGCCGATGACTTCGATGTCCGATTCGAGCGCCAGCATCAGCGTCAACCCCCGCCGGATGATCGCCTGATCGTCGGCGACCAGCACTCGGATCCGTGACGAACCCGCGACGGGATCGGACGTCATGTGGCCGTCCGATCGTCGCCGTCGCCTGCGCACGAGGGCAATGCATCCTCCAGTTGCTCGCGGATCCGACCGACCCACGGAGACGGAAGCCGCGCCGCAAGATGCGCGAGCACGGCTGCAATCGCGCACGCGGCCTGGGCCTCGGAAATCTCCGCCCGCTGCGCGACCAGCCGTATCAACTCATCCATGCTTCATACTCCATGGCGACACGCACCGCTGCCTTGAAGACAAGCCTAGCCGATGCGTGACGCGGCCGCGAGAGCCGTCGGTCACGGAGTTCATGTTACTTTCGTCACTTGCGTCAAGCGCGTGAATCGTTTCGCATGGGCTCATTCGCGCGTCATTTCGACCCCGGCCGCAGCCTGGCAGCCGCGACTGGGTGGCTGGTGTTCGCACTGTCGCTCATCGTGGCGCTGGTTGCGATTGCCTGGGTCGACGACATCGTACGTTCCAACCTGCTCGACCAGCGCGGCCGGGAATTGGAACGGACAGCACAGCGCATTGCCGCCGAACTCAATCTCGAGCTCGCGCTTCGACTGCAATCGGTGCGCGCGCTGGCCGCAATCGTGACCACTGACCTCGGCGACGAAGACCGGGAGGCGCTTGGCAGGAGTCTCGACAACCTGCAACGTGCGTACCCCGATTTCGAATGGATCGCCGTGGCAAACCAGCACGGCCAGATGCTGGCCAGAACCGAAGGCGCGCCGGAGAGCGCGCGCGTCGGCGATCGCGACTGGTTCACGCAGGTCCAAAAAGGGCCTGCGATCTTCGCCGAGCGCAGCGCACAGACGGCGAGCAGTGCGACCGAATCGTCTGCACCCGCCCATCCGTCGGAGCCTGTCGTGCATCTCGTCGCCTCGGCGTTCGACGCTCGCGGCCGTCCGGTCGGCGTGATCGGAGCGCAGCTGAGCCGGCGCTGGCTGCTCGATATCGCTGGCCGTCTTGGGGAGGAACAACACGCGTCATCCGGCATCCGGGCCGTGGTCGTCGATCAGGCGGACACGGTGGTGCTCGGGCCCGCGAGCCTGCAAGGCACGCGATGGCACAGCGCGGCAGAGCACACCACGGCCGTAAAGTCGCCGCCGCCCGTCGACTCGAAAGGCGCGCGCCTCGATTGGCGCTCGCAGGTGGAGCAGCTTGCCGATGGCGAGCGCGTTCTCGCGGCTCGCGCAACGCCGACAACCGGCGATGCCCTGCACGCGCTCGGCTGGCGTGTCGCGGTATTCGAGCCGTTGCAGGATGCCGCTAGGCGCGCGCGAATCCTGCAGGGTCAGATCGCCGCCGTCCTGCTCGGGTTGGGAATCGTCGCCGCGATCGCCGGCGCGATGGCGGCTCGCCGCGTGACGCACGACCTCGAAACGATCGCCCTGTCGGCCGACGCCGTCCGCGCCGGCGCTGCGCAGGAGATCGTCGTCCCGCCGGGCCGCAACGAAGCGGCGCGCCTTGGGCACGCGCTCGCGGAGCTGCTCGGCTCGCTGCAGCGCGAACGCCACGCATTGCAGACGTTGAACGCCGAGTTGGATCAGCGCGTGGCCGCGCGCACGCTCGAGGTCGAGCGGCTGGCCGAACAGGAACGCTATGCCGCGGTGGTGCGCGAGCGATTGAAGATCGCCCGCGACCTGCACGACACGCTTGCGCATTCGATGATGGCGATGCTTGCGGAGATCCGTCTCCTGAAGAGACTGGCGGTCGCCGACCCCGGGGCGCTCACCGACGAATTGGCGCATGCCGAGGAAGCTGCACATCAGGGACTGAAGGAGGCACGCGACGCGATTGCCCGAATGCGCTTCAATCCGGTACGCGACGAGGGGCTGGCCGCGGCGCTGGCAGATTTCGTGAACAGGTTCATCGAGCGCAGCGGGATTGCGGTCGATTTCGAAACCGACGCGCCGGCCGGCGCTTTCGCGGACGATCGGGCCGAGTTGCTCTTCAGGATCGCGGAGGAGGCGCTGCACAATGTCGAGATCCATGCAGGCGCCTCCCACGTGACGCTTTCATTGCGCGTCACTTCCGACGGTCGCGGCCTCAACATGAGGATTGCCGACGACGGCATCGGCTTCGACCCGGACGGTGCCTATCCGGGGCATTACGGCCTCGCCGGCCTGCGCGAGCAGGCGCAACTGATCGGCGCGGTGCTCGCGATTCGCAGTGCACCGGGACGGGGCACCACGGTCAGCGTCGCGTGGCAGCCGCCGACGGCGGCATGAGCGTGCGAGCGAGCAGCCGTCGCGGGTGCACGAGGAAATACTCGCCGCCGGTCGTCAGTGAAACGCGCCGGCCGGCGCGCTCGAACAGTGGCACGCCGGGCGTTCGCTCGAAACCCGTCACCTGCATCGACAGCGAGTGATCGCTGCGATCGCTGCGACCGCTGCGCCTTGACACGATGGCGTTTATATTAGAGATTACTAATATTGTGCCCGGCGCGTCGACCGTCGTGCCATCACTCTTCTTCCCCTGGAATGGCCATGAATTTCGACAAGGAACTCGATGCCCGCGGACTCAACTGCCCGTTGCCGATCCTGAAGGCAAAAAAGGCGCTGACGGACATGGCCAGCGGTCAGGTCTTGCGCATTGTCGCGACCGACCCCGGCTCCGTGAAGGACTTCGAGGCGTTCTCCAAGCAGACGGGCAATGCGCTGCTGTCGCAGTCTGCGACGGCAAGCGAGTTCACGTTCTTCATGAAGAAGAAGTGACGTCGGCCCGCCGACGCATCGACTCCCGACCGGTTCTCCTCGCACGATGAACGCCGCTGCGCACGATCCGGTGCGCCGCTGGCACCCCGCCGCGTTCGTCGGTCACGACATCTATCGCCAGGCCGCGTACGGCCGCCTGCACCCGCTCACGATCGCGCGCGTGGAAGCGGTGATCGACGTCTGCCGCGCGCTCGACTGGTTCGTGCCGGGCGAGTACGTGACGAGCCCGAGGGCGAGCGAGGACGAGCTGCTGGCGTTCCATTCCGCCGACTACGTCGCGGCGCTGCGCGCGGCGAGCGCGACCGGCGCCGTGGCCGCCGACTGTCGTGCGCGATACGCGATCGGCACGATGGAGAATCCGCTGTTCGTGGGATTGTTCGAGCGCGCATCGACCGCGGTCGGCGGTTCGATCGCCGCCGCCGAGCTCGCGCTCGACGGCCGGATCGGGTTCAATCCGGCCGGTGGCACGCACCACGGGCGTCGCGATCGCGCGAGCGGCTTCTGCTATTTCAACGACCCGGTGTTCGCGATTCTGCGGCTCCTGCGTGGCGGTGTCGACCGGGTTCTCTACGTCGACCTCGACGCCCATCACGGCGACGGCGTGCAGGATGCGTTTGCCGACGACGCGCGCGTCGTCACGCTGTCGATCCACGAAGCCGGCCGCTGGCCTTACAGCGGCGATGCCGGCGACGACGGCGGCGGACGCGCGATCAATCTGCCGGTGCCGAAGGGGTTCAACGACGCCGAGCTCGCGCTGCTGGTCGACGATGTTCTGCTGCCGCTCGGCGATCGCATCTCGCCCGAAGCGGTCGTCGTCACCTGCGGCGCCGACGCGCTCGCCGGCGACCCGCTCGCGTCGATGGCGCTCACCAACGTCGCGCTGTGGGACGCGCTCGAGCGCATCGTCGCGCTCGCGCCGCACGCGGTCGTCCTCGGCGGCGGTGGCTACAACCCGTGGACGCTCACGCGCTACTGGACCGGCATCTGGGCGCGGCTGTCGCGCCGGCCGATTCCCGCGCGCCTGCCGGCGGCGGCGAGCGAATTGCTGCGCCGCCTGCACTGCGATCTGATCGACGACGAGGACGTCGATCCGCGCTGGATCGACACGCTCGCCGACGAACCGTGCGACGCGCTCGTGCGCGACGACGTGCGCGCGCTTCGCGATCGCGTCGCGCCGCGCCTCTGCGCAGTTGCACGCGCATGTCGATGAGCTGGCTCGACGAGCTCGCGGCGATCGACGAGCTCGAGGACGCGCCGCTCGACGCCGCGCTGCTCGCGCAATGCGAGCGCGCGAGCGCCGCCGCGATCGGGCGCGAGATCCGTTTCTCGACGCCGACGTTCAGGTCGTACTCGAGCTGCGACGTCGACGGATGCAGCAGCAACGCGTTTCCCGCGTTCTCGGTGACCGCCGGCGCCTGCGCGCTCGACTGCGACCACTGCCAGGCGAAGATCCTCGAGCCGATGATCGCGGCGACGTCGCCTGAGCTGCTCGACGCCAAGGTTCGCCAACTGGTCGCCACGCAGGGCCTGCGCGGCTTCCTGCTGTCCGGCGGATCGAACCGGCGCAACGAGATCAAGTACGAGCGCTATTACCCAGTGCTCGAAGCGCTGAAGCGCGACTTTCCGGAGCTCAAGATCGCGATCCATTCGGCGCTCCTCGACGAGCGGCGCGCGAAGCTGATGGAGTCCGCCGGCGTCGACACGGCGATGATGGACGTCATCGGCGCCGAGGAGACGATCCGCGACGTCTATCACCTCGATCGCCCCGTCGACGATTTCGAGTCGACGCTCGCGGCGCTCGCATCGACGTCGATGGACGTCGTGCCGCACATCGTGATCGGGCTGCATTACGGACGCATCGTCGGCGAATCGCGCGCGCTCGATATCGTGAGCCGCCACCGCGTCCGCTCGCTCGTTCTCGTCGTCGTCATGCCGTTCTACGCAAAGGCGGGAACTTTCGCGACGCCGCGCACCGAGGACGTCGGGCGCATCTTCGTCGAGGCGCGCGCGCGGATCGCCGATCGCGACGTGCTGCTCGGCTGCGCGCGTCCACCCGGCATGCATCGGCGGATCACCGACGCGTACGCGGTCGCCGCCGGCCTCGACGGCATCGCCTTTCCCGCCGAGGGCACGCTCGCCGTCGCGCGCGCGCTCGGCCGCCCGGTCGTGCAGGAACACGCGTGCTGCTCGATCAAGACAGGCCGCACGATCAAGCTGCATCCGCGTATCCCGATCGTGGCGGCATGAGCGGCACGGCCGACTCGCGGCGCATCCCCCGATGAAACCCGAACGCTTCGACGTGCTCGTCGTCGGGCTTGGCCCCGCCGGCTCGTCGGCAGCCGCTGCCGCGGCGCGCCGCGGCTTGCGCGTGCTGGCCGTCGACCGGCGGCGCGAAGCGGGCGTACCCGTGCAATGCGCGGAGTTCGTGCCGTCGCTGATCGGCGTCGACGTTGCGGCGCTCGAACGCTCGATCCGCCAGCCGATCGCGTCGATGGCGACGTTCGTCGAGGACGACGCGCCCGAGATCACCCAACCGTTTCCCGGGCAGATGATCGATCGCGCGAGCTTCGATGCGGCGCTCGTCGCCGCCGCTGCGGATGCCGGCGCCGAGTGCCGTTTCGCGACCACCGTGCGCGCGATCGCCGCCGACGGACGCATCGACTTCACGGGTGCCGCTTCGATCGCGGCGCGCGTGATCGTCGGCGCCGACGGTCCGCGCTCGAGCGTCGGCCGCGCCATCGGCCGCGTGAATGCGGCGCTCGTCGAAACGCGGCAGATCAGCGTCGCGCTGCTCGAGCCGTACGCGGCGACCGACATCTTCCTGTCGGCGTCGATTCCCGGCGGCTACGGCTGGCTGTTTCCCAAGGTGAGCGTCGCGAACGTGGGAGCCGGTGTCGACGCATCGCATCGCGCTCGCCTGAAAGCGATCGTCCAAAGGCTGCACGCAATGCTGATTCGCGCGCGCCGCGTCGGCGAAGAAATCCTGCAGACGACAGGCGGCGCGATTCCGGTCGGCGGCATGCTCGTGCCGCGCGGCTCGCTCGGCGATACGCAGGTGCTGCTGGCCGGCGACGCGGCAGGGCTGACGAATCCGGTGACTGGCGCCGGCATCGCGGCCGCCGTGCATTCGGGAACGCTCGCCGGCGACGCGGCGGCGGCGATCGTCGCCGGGGAGCGCAGTGCGGCATCCGACTACGAAGAGGAGTTGCGCAGCGTGTTCGGCGCGTCGCTCGAGCGAGCGCTTCGCCGTCGCGGCGAGCTCGCCCGCGCCGTGCATGACCGGCGTGCGCTTCGCCGCGGCTGGATCGCGTATCCCGAGTATTGGGCCGCGTGAGGAAGGAATCGACACGATGAGCTGTTATCGCCCCGAAGCCGTCGTTGCGCCGCCGGCCGATGCCGTGCAACACGACACCAACGGCCACGCGCGAATGCAGCCGCGCGCGCCTGCGATGCCGCCGCGCGAGGCGAGGATGGGCGCGCGCGTGGTGACTGCGAACGTCGCGCCGCAGGGCGTCTACCTGCCGAACTACAACGTGCTGACGCCGCACATGCGCTCGCCGGAATACGTTCAGATGTCGACGGCGGCGGCGATCACGCTCGGCATCATGCACGGGCGGATGCACCGTTGCGGCTGCACGCGCTGCCTCAACCTGCTGCTCACGTACCCGGAAGGCTGCCGCGCGAACTGCGCGTATTGCGGGCTCGCGCGGCATCGCGAGGCCGAGCGCGACTACGCCGATCGCAATTTCATCCGCGTCGACTGGCCGGCGGTTCCGCTCGACCAGACGATCGACATCGTCGCGCGCGACGGCGCTGCGAGCCCGTTCCACCGGATGTGCATCTCGATGATCACGCATCCGCGTTCCGACGAAGACACGGTGAGCGTGCTGAAGCGCTGGACGGCGCGCGTCGATCCGTCGGCGATCCCGGTCTCGATCCTGTCGAATCCGACGACGATGACGCGCGACGACGTCATCCGGCTGCACGAGCTCGGCGCCGACATCTTCACCGTCGCGCTCGACGCCGCGACGCCCGCGATCTTCGAGCGCACGCGCGGCAAGGGCGTGCAGTCGCCGCACGCGTGGGCGAAGTACTGGCAGATCCTGCTCGATGCGCGGGAGATCTTCGGCGCGCAGAAGTTCGGCGCGCACATCATCATCGGCATGGGCGAGACCGAGCACGACGCGCTCGCACTGGTCCAGCAGCTGGTCGACCTGGGCGGTCACAGCCATCTCTTCTGCTTCTTTCCCGAGAAGGGGTCGCTGATGGACCATCTGCCGGCGACGCCACGCGACCAGTGGCGTCGCGTGCAGCTCGCACGCTACCTGATCGACTATCGCGGCGTGCGCGTCGAGCAGATGCGCTTCGACGGCGAAGGCCGTGTGGTCGAGTTCGGCCTGCCGCGGCGCGAGCTCGACGACGTCGTCGACGCCGGCGTCGCGTTTCGCACGTCGGGCTGTCCGGGCAAGTTCGCCGACGACGTTTCGGCATGCGACCGGCCGTACGGCGACTCGCCGCCCAGCAACATCGCGAGCTATCCGTTCGCGCCGAACCGCAGCGACGTGAAAAGGATTCGCCGCCAGCTGCGCATCGTCGAGCGAAAATGAGCGCGCCGGCTGGCGGAGGCCCCCGGTGAGCGCGCGCACCTTTGGCGTCATCGACACCGGCGTGCGCGACGGTCGCCGGCAGATCGCGTTCGACCAGGCGATGATCGACGCGCACAAGTCGGGCGCGATCGGCGACACGATCCGCTTCCTGCGCTTTCCGCCGACCGCGCTGATCGGCCGCCATCAGGCGCTGTCGCGCGAAGTGCACGTCGATTACTGCAAAGCGAACGGCATCGGCCTCGTGCGCCGGATCACCGGTGGCGGCGCGATCTATTTCGACGAGGGACAGCTCGGCTGGGAACTCGTCTTCGGTCGCGCGGCGCTTCCCGTCGGGTCGCTCGGCGATCTCGCGCGCGAGATCTGCGAGGCGGCCGCCGCGGGGCTGCGCACGCTCGGCGTCGACGCGCGCTACCGTCCGCGCAACGACATCGAGGTGGCAGGACGCAAGATCTCGGGCACGGGCGGCTTCTTCGACGGCGACACGCTGTTCTATCAGGGCACCGTGTTGATCGACCTCGATCCGTCGACGATGGTTGCCGCGCTCAAGGTCGCCGACGCGAAGCTCGCGAAGCGCGCGCTCGACTCCGCCGCGCAGCGCGTCGTCACGCTGAAGGAGCTTCTCGGCGCCGCGCCGTCGATCGACGACGTGAAGCGCGCGCTCGTCGGCGGCTTCGCCGAGCGGCTGAACATCGCGCCCGTCGACGGGGTCATCAGCGCGCACGTCGAGTCGCTCGCGGCGAAGTATCACGACGACGAGATCGGCACCGACGCGTTCGTTGCCGAGATCGACGATCCGCAGGCGGCCGACGACGTTCGCAGCGCGAGCGTCACCACCGGCGGCGGGACGATCGCCGTGTACGTGCGGCTCGACGGCAGCGCGCGTTCGCGCGTTCGCGACGTGCTCGTCACCGGCGACTTCTTCGTCACGCCGCCGCGCATCGTGTTCGATCTCGAATCGTCGCTGCGCGGCGTCGAGGCGGCCGACGCCGGCGCGGCGACGGAACGATTCTTCGCACGCGCCGACGTGAGCCTGCTCAGCGTCGCGCCGAGCGACTTTCGCGCGGCGATCGAGTCGGCGATAGCGAACGCTCCGCGCGGCCAATGAAGACGATCCACGTCGTCCAGCACACGTCGGCGGAATATCTCGGGCTGATCGAGGACCACCTCGAAGGTCGCGGCATTCGCTTCGCCTATCACCGGCCGTTCGCCGCGAAGGGCGCTTTGCCGGCAGCGCAGGCAGTCGGCGCGGGCCTCGTGCTGCTCGGCGGCGGCCCGTGGGGCAGCGCGGGCGACCGCGACGTTCCGACGCTGTCCGACGAGGTGGCGCTCGTGCGCTCGTGTCTCGCGCGAAGCGTGCCGATCGTGGGCATCGGGCTCGGTGCGCAGATCCTCGCGCTGGGCTCGGGCGGCCGATCCGAGCGCGCACCGCTCGCGCTGCGCATCGACACCGCCGAGCGCACGCGCGACGACGCGTTGCGCGGCTATTTGCCGCAGCGCTATCCGCTCGCGGTGTACATGCGCGACGCCGCCCTGCCGCCCGCCGATGCCGACGTCCTCGCGCGTGATTCGTCGGGCGGCGCGGCGCTTTGGCAGGTCGGCGCGAACGCCTTCGGGTTCGCCGGCCACCCCGGCTTCAAGGTGGCGATGGTCGAGGACCTGATCATGGAGTTCGACGAATCGCCAGCGGACGTCGCCGCGCGCCTCGCGCAACTGCGTGTGGTGCAGCGCGACATCGAGGACGCGCTGGTGCCGATCATGACCGGTCTCGTCGCGCTCGCCGGCTGGATGGAAACATGACGTGTTTTTGCTTGCCTGCGGCGCGAAGGCGTGGTTATTATATTAGAATTCACTCATATATCGGCGCGGGGTCGCAATGGCGAAGAAGCTCGTGATCGTGATGGCGAACACCGACCCGCGCAACGGCGAGGAATTGGGCGCGCCGATCTTCCAGGCGTCGGTCGCTGCCGCGATGGAATACGACGTCGAGGTGATCTGCACGGCAACGGCCGGGCGGCTGATGAAGAAGGGCGTCGCCGAGAAGCTGTTCGTGAAGGACGGCTCGCCGAAATCGGTCTACGACTTCATCAAGGATGCGCACGAAGCGGGCGCGAAGTTCTATTGCTGCTCGCCGAACCTCGACCTCTTCGACATGAAGAAGGAAGACCTGATCCCGGAATGCGAGGGCATCGTCGGAGGGGCGCACCTGATCGAGCAGATCATGGAAGACGACGACTGCCGGGTGATGACGTACTGAGCGGTCGGGACGGCGAGATGAGCGATACGACGACCCGCGTGCAGCAGCGTGCAGGCGATCCGGTTTCGGAGACGCCGGCGCTGCCGCGGCCGAAGCTCGAGCAGATCTTCAGGGACATCCAGTCGGACCTGCGCTACGACCACGAGCTGAACGGGTGCCTCAACTGCGGCATCTGCACGGCGACGTGCCCTGCCGCGCACTACTACGACTTCTCCCCGCGCGAGATCGTCCAGCTGCTGTGGACCGAGAACCTCGAAGGCATCTACGACGCGATGCAGGAGAAGATCTGGGCCTGCGCACAGTGCTACACCTGCGCTGCGCGCTGCCCGTTCGGCAACTCGCCGGGCGGCCTCGTGATGCTGATGCGCGAAACCGCGATCAAGCACAACATGGAATCGGCGCGCAACGTGCTGCGCCCGTTCAGCCGTGTGATGCTGAAGCTGATCTCGACCGGCAACCAGCTCGCGCCGGACATGATCAACCGCGATCACTTCGCCGACTGGGGCCCGAACATCAGCAAGATCGACGCGCCGCTCAAGCTGTTGCGCAAGGCGATCCCGATGCCGACGCTCAACACGACGGCGACCGCGTGGGAAGTGAACCTGAAGACGTCGATCGAACTCTATACGATCTGGGAGGAGACCGGCGTGCTCCAGCAGCTCGAGACGATCGACGAGAACCTCTTCGACGTGATCACCGACATCATGGACGAGAAGCGCGAGGACTACAAAGACTGGCTCGCCGAGCAGGAAGACGAGAAGGACGACGATTAGGTTGTCGTTCCCGCGAACGCGGGGACCCAGCGACGTTCGCGACGCTAGGCAAGACACTGGGCTCCCGCTTTCGCGGGAGCGACGAGGAGGCGCACCGATGACGAACCGAATCGAACCGCAGCCCGGCGAGCGCTTTACCGGCCACGGCGCCGAGTGGCGTGACGCGAACCTGTCGCCGTCTGAGGCGCGCATCGCGACCTCATGGGTCGAGCTCAAGATCGACAAGCGCTCGATGCTCACGACGAAGCAGCACGTCGAGGATGTGCGCGACGCGATGTGGCAGCTCGAGAAGGACGGCGAGATCGTCGTCCATCGTGTTTCGGACGAGCACGAGCCGGTGATCGCGAAGACGCTCTATGGCTGGGACAAGAAGATCCCGACGAAGCGGCTGTGGCACCACAAGTCGTGCGGCCAGTGCGGCAACATTCCGGGCTACCCGGCGTCGCTTCTTTGGCTGATGAACCGGCTCGGCATCGAGTATCTCGACGAGACCGACCAGACGTCGTGCACCGCGTGGAACTACCACGGCTCGGGCATCGGCAATCTCGAAAGCCTCTCCGCCGTGTTCCTGCGCAATTTCCACCAGGCTTATGTCGCGGCAAAGGCGCAGGGCCTGCCCGACGGCTACTACTTCCCGCTCGTCCACTGCGGCACGTCGTTCGGCAACTACAAGGAAGTGCGCAGCTACCTGCTGCATTCGGCGACGCTGCGCGAGAAGGTGCGCAAGATCCTCGCCAAGCTCGGCCGCCTGGTCGACGGCAAGCTGCTGATCCCCGAGGAGATCGTCCACTACTCGGAGTGGCTGCACGTGATGCGCGAGCGCATCGCCGCGACGCAGGAAATCGAATGCAACAACATCCGCGCGACGATCCATCCGGCGTGCCACGTCTACAAGATGGTGCCGCAGGACGTGATCTACGACGACACGGTGATGGACGGCAACCGCGTCGCGGTGTCGACGGGGCTGATGCAGACGCTCGGCGCGCAGGTGATCGACTACTCGACGTGGTACGACTGCTGCGGCTTCGGCTTCCGCCACATCATCTCCGAGCGCGAGTTCACGCGGAGCTTCGCCATCGACCGCAAGCTCCGGGTCGCGATCGACGAGGCGCACGCCGACGTGATGATCGGCCACGACACCGGCTGCATCACGACGCTCGACAAGAACCAGTGGATCGGCAAGGCGGCGGGCAAGGAAGTCGACCTGCCGGTGCTCGCCGACTGCCAGTTCGCGGCGCTCGTCTGCGGCGCGCATCCGTACAAGATCGTGCAGTCGCACTGGCACGCGTCGTCAACCGAAACGCTGATGGAGAAGCTCGGCATCGACTGGCAGGCGAAGAAGGCGGAGTTCGTCGCCTATCTCGACCAGGTGAAAGCCGGCAAGCAGGAAAACCTCTACGACCCGCGGCGGATGATCACCTCCGGCCCGGGCTACATCCCGATTGCGAGCAAACCGTGACGCATTCCGTGCTGGTAGTGGGTGCAGGGCCGGCCGGGCTCGCCGCAGCCGAGGCACTTGCGAGCATCGGCATGCGCGCGAAGCTGGTCGAAAAGGAGCAGCGCCTCGGCGGCGCGCCAATTCTCTCCGGCTACGCGAAGCTCGTGCCGTCCGGCGAGTGGGCGAAGGACGCGATCGGCGGCATGGTGAGCCGCGTCGAGGGCAACCCGCTGGTGACGGTTCACCGCGGCTGCACGGTGCAGAGTCTCGACGGCGAGCCGGGCGCGTTCAGCGCGCAGCTTTCGGATGGCACCAGCGTTACGGCGGGCGCCATCGTGCTCGCGACCGGGTTCACGCACTTCGATTCGGTGAACAAGCCCGAGTGGGGCTTCGGCACGTATCCCGACGTCGTCACGACGACGCAGGTCGAGCAGATGCTCTCGACCGGGCGCGGCATCCGCTGCCCGTCCGACGGCCGCAAGCCCGAGCGCGTCGCGATCCTGCTGTGCGTCGGTTCGCGCGACCGGCAGATCGGCCGCGAATGGTGCTCGAAGATCTGCTGCACGGTGTCGTGCAACATCGCGATGGAGATTCGCGAAGAGCTGCCGGATTGTCACGTGTACATCTATTACATGGACATCCGCACGTTCGGCCTGTACGAGACGAAGTACTACTGGCAGAGCCAGGAGGAGTTCAAGGTCAAGTACATCAAGGCGCGCATCGCCGAGGTGACGTCGAACGGGTCGAAGCTCGTGGTCAAGGGCGAGGACACGCTGGTGAAGCGGCCTATCACGATCCCGTTCGACATGGTCGTCCACGCGATCGGCATGGATCCGAACGTCGACAACAAGCGGATCGCCGCGGCATTCGGCATCGAGCTGCAACAGCAGGGCTTCATCGGCAAGGGCAACGCGTACGGCACGCTCGGCGAGACGTCGCGGCCGGGCGTGTTCGTCGCCGGTGCGGCGGCCGGTCCGGAGACGATCGACGATTCGATCGCGCAGGGCAAGGCGGCGGCGATGGCGGCATGCGCGATCGTCCATCGGATGCCGGCGGCAGCGGCGGCGTAGCGAGCGGCGGAGTCGCCTGTGAAGCTCGCCATCAGCGCGCCGGTCGCGGCCCCCGAGCGGCCGCGACTCGAGCTGTCTGGACCGAAGCTCGCGCTCGCGTTCGAGTCGCTGGTGTCGCGCGCCGAGGAACTGGGCGGCATCGAGACCTACGTCGGCGCTCTGAAGCTCAAGTCGGCGGCGTTTCGCGACGCGCTGGGCGGCGGCAAGGCCGCGTCGATCGACCTCGGCGCACTGCGCAAGCTCTGTGCATGCATCGCCACCGTGCGCCGGCGTGCGGGCCGCTATCTCGAACCCGACACATTCGCGCCGACGCGCGACGGCATTGCGGCGTTGCTCGCGGACATCGCCGACACGTCGACGACCGACCAGCGCATCGGCGGATTCTGCGCTCGCTATCCCGACGATCGCGCGCATCGCTGGGTGCGCGATCTCGCCGGCGAGATCCTGCACAACGTCGATCCGGAGCGCTATCCGCTGATGTGCCGATGGGTCTGGGACGCGACGCTCAACACCGGCGTCGTGCGCGAGATGTGGCACGGCGAGAACGTCGATCACATGCTGATCGACGTACCCGACCGCTACGACACGTTCGTCGTTCTGCGCGAGGAGCTTGCACAATTCCTTGCGTCGAACGGCGTGTTCCGCGACGTGATCGAGTACGTCGATCTGCTCACCGCGCAGGTGTACGCCGGCTATGTGAGCGAGCAGGGCGGCTCGTACCTGCGCGCCGACTTCTCCACCGCGGAGGACCCGATGCTCCACGTGCGCCGCATGCTGGGCCTCGACGGCATCGCAAGCAATGGCCGCACGCGACTGAAGGCGCTCGACGGCACCGCGCACGTCGTCGACGACCTGCGTCTCAACTGAGCTGGCGCCCCCGATGCCCATCCACGAGCAATCGCTGATCCGCCCGGAGAACCTGAAGACGCACGACAAGCTCGTGCTCGACGGCGTCGACGTGTCGGGACACTGGAGCACGTTCATCGAGTCGCGCGTCGTGAGCGACTACAACGAGCGGCTGCAGGACGAGATCGCGGCGCTGCCTGGCGGCGAGCACATCCATCGCTGCTGGCAGTGCGGCTCGTGCACGAACGCCTGCACGGTGAACGCGGTGAATCCCGATTTCAACCCGCGCTACTGGATCTACCTGATCCGCATCGGAATGGAAGCGGAGTTGCTGCGCGACAAGGACATCATCTGGCAGTGCATCTCGTGCAACAAATGCACGTACGCATGCCCGCGCGACGTCTTTCCGGAGGGTGTGATGAAGGCGACCGCGCACTGGCTCGAGCTGAAGGGCCATACGCCGCCGTCGAAGTCGACGCTGTTCGACGAGGTGTTCTCCGATCAGGTGATCGCGACCGGCCGCATCGAGGAAGGGCGGATCATCCGCGGCTTCTTCGCGAAGACCGCGCAGCCGCTGAAGCAGGAGTGGCTCGTCGAAATGGCGCGCCGTGTCGCCCGCCGGCTGCCGGTGAAGCTCGCGATGAGAATGGGCCTGTCGGCTCTGATCCGCCCGCGCACGCGCGGCTGGGACAAGGCGCGCGAGGCGATCGGAGCCTACGTCGGCGAGCAGAAGGCGAAGCAGCGCCGTGCGCTGCGTCTCGACGAGCTCGTCGAGATCGCGAAGAGCGAAGCGTCGGTGCCGGGCGCGAAACACTGATCGAGGATCGAAGCGATGGCGACGACGCAATGCCGGACGAGCGCAAATCGCGCTACCAGCGGGTCGCGTACTACCCGGGCTGCGCGCTCGAAGGCACCGGCCACGCGTACGATTCGTCGACGCGCGAGGTGGGCAAGGCGCTCGGTTTGAAGCTCGACGAAGTGCCGAACTGGAACTGCTGCGGCGCGATGGAAGTGAAGAACGTCGACCCGAAAGTGCAGACGTACCTGTCGTCGCGCGTCATGTCGATCGCCGCCACCGAGATGAACGCCGACGTCGTGATGGCACCGTGCAACGGCTGCTATCACAACCTGAAAAAGGCCGAGTACGACCTCGCGCACGACGCCGCGTCGCGCGAGGTCGTCGGCACGATTTCGCGCAAGGCCGGCCACGCGCCGTACAACGCCGGCGACGTCGAGACGATCCACGTGCTCGACTGGCTGAAGCACGGCATCGGCGAGGACGGGTTGCGCGCGCGCGTGAAGAACTCGCTCGAGGGGCTCAAGGTCGCGAACTACTACGGCTGCATGTACACGCGCCCTCGGCACATCTTTCCCGAGAAGGACCAGGGGGCGGGCAGCGAGTCGACGTCGAAGCCGCATTTCATGGACGACCTGCTCGAGGCGGCCGGCGCCGAAAACGTCGACTTCCCGCTGAAGACCGCGTGCTGCGGCGGTGCGCATACGCTTTCGGACAGCGACCTGTCGACGAAGCTCGTGCTGAACATCCTGCGCGCCGCCGAAGCGTCGGGCGCCGACGTCATCGCCACCGAGTGTCCGACGTGCCACAGCGGCCTCGAGATGCACCAGGTGCGTGCCGAGAAGGTGCTGGGCGAGAAGACATCGGTGCGCATCCTCTATTTCACGCAGCTGCTCGGCATCGCGCTCGGCGTGTCGCCGCGCAAGCTCGGCGTCCACGAGAACGTGTCCGACGGCCTCGCGCTGCTTGCCGAAAAGGGCATCGGATGACGCCGATCGATGCGATCGATGCACGGCTCGCAGCGTTCGAGCCGGCCGCGGACGCGTGTCGCGGCGCGACAGAACTGCTCGCCGATGCCGAGCACGTGCTCGAGCAGTGGATCGAAGCGCGCGGCGAAACGCCGTCGCATGAGACGCGCGAAGGCTTCCGTCTGCTCGCCTTGCATCGCCAGGGCGCGCAGGATGCGCCCAGCTTCAACGCGTGCCGCGAGACGTGCCGCGAGATCGCGTACCACTACAATCTGCTCTGCGGCGACGCCGACGACGCGAAGAGCGCGCAGCGCCAGCGAATGATGGCAATGCTCGTTCGCCATCTCGCGCTGTTCGTGGGCGGCAAGATGCACGTCGACGAGCTCGGCGACTTCTGCTGCGCGTCGCGGCCGCTGCGCGCGCAAACATGATCATCGAATCCAGGGGAACTGCGTCATGCCTACCGTGCGCGGGTGCCATCTGCCCGACGACCTCTTGTACGACGTCGACAATCACATCTGGTTCAAGGAGCAGGGCGACGGCACGGTGAAGCTCGGCATGACGACGGTCGCCACGTCGATGGCCGGGCAGCTTGTCGCGTTCACGCCGAAGAAGGTCGGCCGCGAGGTGCAGCCCGGCAAGTCGTGCGCGACCGTCGAATCGGGCAAATGGGTCGGGCCCGCGAAATCCGCCGCCGGCGGCGAGCTGGTCGCGGTGAACGAGGCGCTCGTCGAAAAGCCGTCGCTCGCGAACGAGGACCCGTACGAGGCAGGCTGGCTGGTCATCATCAAGCCCACCGACTGGGACGCGGTCAAGGGCTCGCTCGTGCCCGGATCGCAGGTCGCCGCGCCGTACGAAGCGAAGATGGCGGCCGACGGCTTCGCCGGCTGCGCGTGCGCGCCCGGAACATGAGCGCGGCGCGCACGATGACGCGAGGACAGCGCGCCGGCGCGCGCGCGCCGGCGGCGACACCGCTGCTCGACGCGCGAATGACCAAGCTGCAGAACAATGCGCAACATGTCGCCGCGCTGCTGAAATCGATGGCGAGCCCGGCGCGCCTCGTGATCCTTTGCCAGCTTGCCGAGGGCGAGCGCAGCGTCGGCGAGCTCGAGCGGGCGGTCGGCCTGTCGCAGTCCGGCATCTCGCAGCATCTCGCGCTGTTGCGTCGCCGCGACGTCGTGGCGAGCCGGCGCAACGGGCAAACCGTCTACTACTCGCTCGCGAGCAGCGAAGTCGTCGCCGTGATGGCGACGTTGCACGACGTCTTTTGCGGCGAGGCCGCCGAGCGCGCTCCGGCGCGGCTCAAGGCGCGCACCGGCTAGCGCAGCCGCGCGATTCACTCGCCGGGCTTCGGCGCCGGCGTCGACAGGCAGCCGACGAGGCGCTCGACCCGCACCCGCGTCAACTCGGCCCACGCATCGCGCACCACGTCCTGCGCTCGCTCGTCGTCGCTCGCCACGGCGTCCCGCACCGCATCGAGCAGCCGGTCGAGCGGCTCGGCGAGCTCGCCTGTTCGCGCGTCCTGCGCGGTCCAGCCGAGGCGTCGCCCCGCTTGCCGATACGCGGTCGGATCCGCGATGGTTCGTGCGAGCTGATCGAGCCGAACGAGCCGCGCGACGTCCTCGCGCAAGAGCTGCGCTCGGAAAAGGCTGGTCTCGCCTGCGATGCGTTGCGCGAGCTCGTCGATCAGTCGCATGCGCAAGCGAGCGACGCGCAAGCAAAAGAGCCCCGCCGTGCGGCGGGGCTCGATCGTGCGCTGCGATGAATCAGAACCGGTACGCCCATTGGACACCGATCGCCCACTGGTACATCTCGATCTTTTCCTGCATGTTCGCCTGCGCCTGCGGCGGGAAGAAGTTGTTGAGCAGGCTCGGTCCCTCGACGCTGTTGTTGAACGCGTACATGCCGGCGCCGGTGATCTCGTTGTGCGCGTCCCACTTGTACGTCGCGCCGAGCGTCGCGTGGTCCTTGACGACGCCGGGCGCGAGGATGTTGAACGTCACGTCGCGCGGCTCGATCGGGTTGTCGGTGTGGTTGTAACCGGCGCGCAGCGTCCACTGTGCATTGAGCTGGTACTCGACGCCCAGCTTCACGACGTCGACGTCCTGCCAGCCGAAGCCGGCACCGTTCGAACCGCCGAGGCAGGCAGAGGCATCGCCACCGGCGCACTGCAGGATCAGGTCGCTGCGGTTATGGACCGCTTTCGAGTCGCTGTAGTTGATCCGCTCGTAATCGAGCGCAACCAGCCACTGCGGCGCGGGGCGGAGCGCGACGCCGACACCCCAGTTCGACGGGATGTCGAAGCCGCCGGACTCGGCGAACAGACCCTTGTACTTGTCGAAGTTCCCCATGCTGATCTTCGACTGGTAGGTGGCGCCGATCGCGATCTGAGGCGTGAATTGTCCGTAGTATCCGACGCGCACACCCCATCCCGTCGAGCTGTCGTAGCCGCGGTTGGTGACGCTGCCGGGACTCGCGGAAAGGCCTTCGAACGATTGCACGCCCTCCATCCGGAAGCGCTGGTACGCGAACAGCGGCGCGACTCCGATCGAGTGATCCGGATGGAACTTCCATGCGATCGTCGGAGCGATGACGAGCTGCGACAGGTCGACCCCAAGGCTGCCGTTGCCGCAGAACAGGTTATACGGGCCGGGCGCTGGATTGAAGCCCGTGCCGGGGCCGGTCGCGGGGCCACAAGCGCCGGGCGACGGAAGCTGGCCGCCCGGATAGTCGGTGTTCATGCCGCCGTTGCCGTACACGGTGACGCCGAGCGACACGTCGGGACGCCACATGTAGTTGTACGCGATTTCGGGAACCGCGAAGTAATTGCTGTCGCTGTCGGCGGCGCCGCTCAGGCCGAATTGATCTCCACCGGTGCGCTCGGCCTTGCGCCACGGGCTGAACAGGTCGACGCCGAGCGCGAACTGATTGCCCGCGTACGCCATCGTTGCCGGGTTGTTCGCGCCGCCGAACGCGTCGCCGGTGACGGCGATCGACGCGCCGCCCATGCCCTTCGCCTTCATCCCGTAGCCGTGCTGGAAATAGCCGTCCGTCGCTTGCGCGGCGAGCGGCACCATCGCTGCCGCGATTGCGGCCGCGAGTACGTTGATCCGCATGTGTTGCTCCCTGATTGTCGTTGGTATGCGTGGTTCAGATGAACAGGCTTACGTCGGCGTCCTTCGCCATCGGCAGGAACGTGGCGGCGCCGACGTAGTCCTTGACGTCCGGGATGAAGTCGTCGCGCGAATAGCCGAACAGATCGACGGTCATCTGGCATCCGATGAAGTTCACGCCCGCCTCGAGGCAGAGGCTGCGCAGCTCGGCGATCTCGGCGACGCCCTTGTTCTTGATCGTCTTCCTCATCATCCGGGTCGCGAACGCCTCGTAATGTGGGATCAGCGACTGGACGGCGTTCGGAACGTTCCACCGGATCGATTTGAACCAGGCGGGTCCGACCGGCATCTTCATCGGCATCGCGGGGTTGCCGAGCGGGCTGACTTTGAGCTTGCGCAGATCCTTCTTCAGCAGTTCGAGTCCGTAGAACGTGAAGAAGACCGACACGTCCCAGCCCAGCGCGGCCGCGGTCGACGAAAGAATGAACGGCGGATACGCCCAGTCGAGCGTGCCCTTCGTCGCGATGATCGTCATCGAGGGCGTCTTCGACGCTTTGATCTCGGCGAGCTTCTCTTCGAGCTTGCGCGCAAGGAGTGCCTCGACGCGCGCATCGATCAGGCGCTCGAGATCGACCGCTTCGGGTAGCGTAGCCATCGCTCGCACTCCTCGTTGACGAAATATATGAGCAAATGCTAATACTCCCCGGGGGTAACAGCAAGCCGAGCCGGCCGGAGACATTGCGTTGCAGCAACCTCATGCATCGATGTTGCGTCGGCGGCACGTGACGGCATGTCGCATGCGCGCCGCCGCCACGGCGACGACGCGCCGCGACGGTCGCGTGCATGCGCCCGCCGCGCTCGCGCTTGCAGCGGTGCTCGCCATCGCCGCGCTGCCGGCGTTCGGCGCCGGCGTCGCGCCGCTCGCCGAGACGCCCGTCGCGTGGTGGATCTGGCCGCTCGCGCTGTTCGTCGTGTGCTTCGCTCTCGGCATGCTCGCCGTGCCGGCCGGCGTCGGCGGCGGCGTGCTGTTCGTGCCGATCGTGAGCGGATTCTTTCCCTTCCATCTCGACTTCGTGCGCGGCGCCGGACTGCTGGTGGCGCTCGCAAGCGCGTTGTCGGCGGGCCCGTCGCTGCTTCGCAACGGCCTTGCGCGTCTGAACCTCGGACTTCCCGTTGCCGTCGCGGCGTCTGCCGGCGCGATCATCGGCGCGCTGATCGGCCTCGCGCTCCCCGCGGCGATCGTGCAGGCGGCGCTCGGTGCGGCGATCATCGGCATCGCGACGGTGATGATCCGCGCGACGCGATCGGATTACCCCAAAGTCGCTGCGACCGACCGCTGGGCGACGATGCTTCGCATGCACGGTGTGTTCGTCGATGTCGCGACCGGCGACGCGGTCGCGTGGCGCGCGCACCGCACGCCGCATGGCGTCGTGGTGTTCGTGCTCATCGGGGTGATGGCCGGCCTCTTCGGTCTTGGCGCCGGCTGGGCGAACGTGCCGACGCTCAACCTGCTGATGGGAGCGCCGCTCAAGGTTTCGGCGGGCACGTCGAGCCTCGTGCTGTCGCTCGTCGACTCGTCGGCGGCCTGGGTGTACCTGCACCAAGGCGCGGTGCTGCCGATCGTCGCCGTGCCTTCGATGGTCGGCATCGCGCTCGGCGCTCGCATCGGCGCGCGGCTGCTGCTCGTGCTTCCGGCGACGGGCATTCGCTGGCTCGTCATTGCGCTGCTCGCGTTCGCGGGCGTGCGCTCGCTGCTGAAGGGTCTCTCCGCATGGCCGTGAACGAGCGCCGATGAGCGAGCAGCGCAACGACAGTGAAGCGGAGCTGCGCTACGCGAGCTCGCTTGCCCGCGGCGCGGCGACCGGCTTCGTCGTGCTCGCGCTCGGCTTCGTTGCCTACGTCTTCGGCGTGATCGAGCCCCACGTCGCGCTCGAGGACCTGCCATCGATGTGGAGCGGATCGGCGTCCGACTATCTCGCGGCCGCCGGCATCCCGGCCGGCTGGGGCTGGGCCGGTCTGCTGCACAAGGGCGACATGCTGAGCCTCGTCGGCGTCGCGCTCCTGTCCGGCTGCTCGGCGGGTGCGCTGATCGCGCTGATGCCGCTCTATTCGCGCCGTCGCGAGCCGCTGCTCGTCGCTGTTTGCGCGCTCGAGCTGCTGATCATGGCGCTCGCTGCATCGAACGTGCTCGGGCCGTCGCACTGACGGCGGATGAAATACCCCGCGGTGTATACTTGGCTGATGACGCCGCGCGAGATCGAATGATGGGCGCCGGCCGTTCACCGATATTGAGGGACGCCGCCGCGAAGCGCGCGATGGACGCACGGCTTGCGCGCGTCGAGGGCCAGATCCGCGGCGTGCGCCGCATGGTCGCGGCCGACGAGCACTGCGACGACATCGCGATGCAGCTCGCAGCGGCGCGCAAGGCGCTCGACCGCACGTTCTACCAGATGGTCTCGTGCATGATCCGCTCCGATGCGCGCGGCGGACGTCAGCGCGCGGCGCGAGCACGCCGAGCGCGTCGCCGATCTGCTCGCGCGCTTCGGCTGACCGGCGTGCGCGACGCGACGCCTGCCGTACCAGCCGCCGAAGGCGCCGCCGAAGTTCGCACGACGACGTGCTACATGTGCGCGTGCCGCTGCGGCATTCGCGTGCATCTTCGCAACGGCGAGATCCGCTACATCGACGGCAACCCGAACCATCCGGTGAATCGCGGCGTAATCTGCGCCAAGGGCGCGTCGGGCATCATGAAGCAGCACTCGCCGGCGCGGCTCACGCAGCCGCTGCGGCGCAAGGCGGGCGCCGAGCGCGGTGCCGGCGCGTTCGAGGCGATCTCGTGGGACGAGGCGTTCGCGTTGCTCGAAGCAAGGCTCGCGAAGATCCGCGCCACCGATCCGAAGAAGTTCGCGCTCTTCACCGGCCGCGACCAGATGCAGGCGTTGACGAGCCTGTTCGCGCGGCAGTTC
Source organism: uncultured beta proteobacterium (assembly GCA_963798655.1). Lineage (GTDB taxonomy): Bacteria > Pseudomonadota > Gammaproteobacteria > Burkholderiales > Casimicrobiaceae > CAVSMC01. The sequence continues at coordinate 203,879 of CAWCUH010000001.1, forward strand.
GGCACGCCGAATTACGCGGCGCACGGCGGCTTCTGCTCGGTCAACATGGCGGCCGGCATGATCTACACGATCGGCGGCTCGTTCTGGGAATTCGGCGGTCCGGACCTCGAGCGCGCGAAGCTGTTCGTGATGATCGGCACCGCCGAGGACCACCATTCGAACCCGCTGAAGATCGCGATCTCGAAATTCAAGCGCGCCGGCGGCCGCTTCGTGTCGATCAATCCGATCCGCACCGGTTATTCGGCGATCGCCGACGAATGGGTGCCGATCAAGCCGGGCACCGACGGCGCGCTGCTGCTCGCGATCATCCACGAGCTGCTCGCGACCGGACTCTACGATCGCGACTTCCTCGTCCGCTATACGAACGCGGGCCAGCTCGTCAACTGTGACGAGACGCGCGACGACTTTGGCCTCCTCGCCGTCGACGAGGCGAGCCCGGAAGTCAATCCGATGTATCCGCGCAACAAGCTCTGGTGGGATCGACTCACCGGACGCGCGGTGGCCACGCACGCGGCCGATGCCGATCCGCATCTGTTCGGATCGTTCACGCTCGCCGACGGCACGCCGGTCAAGCCGGCCTTGCAGCTTCTCGACGAGCGCGTGAAGGACTGCACGCCGGAGTGGGCGGCTGATATCACCGGTATTCCGGCGGCGACGATCCGCCGTCTCGCGCACGAGATGGGCGTCACCGCGCGCGACCGCAGGATCGAGCTGCCGATCGCGTGGACCGATTCGTGGGGCGTCGAACACGACACGGTCATCGGCAATCCGGTCGCCTTCCACGCGATGCGCGGCGTCGCGGCGCACTCGAACGGCTTTCAGACGACGCGCGCGCTCGCGATCGTGATGTCGCTGCTCGGCACGATCGACCGGCCCGGCGGATTCCGTCACCGGCCGCCGTTCCCGCGCGCGATTCCGCCGAGCGCGAAGCCGCCGAACGGCCCGCACGCGGTGAAGCCGAACACGCCCCTCGCAAGCCTCGTGCTCGGCTGGCCCGCGGGCCCGGAGGACCTGTTCGTCGACGACGACGGCAACCCGGTGAGGATCGATAAGGCGTTCTCGTGGCATCACCCGCTGTCGGTGCACGGCCTGATGCACGACGTCGTCGCCAACGCGTGGCGCGGCGATCCGTATCCGATCGACACGCTGATGATCTTCATGGCGAACCTCGCGTGGAACTCGACGATGGACACGCCGACGGTCCGCCGGATGCTGAACGACCGCGACGCAAGCGGCGAACACAGGATTCCGTTCATCGTCGTCTGCGACGCGTTCCAGTCGGAAACCGTCGCGTTCGCCGATCTCGTGTTGCCGGACACGACGTACCTCGAGCGTCATGACGTGATGTCGATGCTCGACCGTCCGATCTCCGAGTTCGACGGCCCGGTCGATGCCGTGCGCGTGCCCGTCGTCGCGCCGAAAGGCGAGTGCAGGCCGTTCCAGGACGTGCTCGTCGAGCTCGCGAGTCGCCTCAAGCTGCCGGCGTTCACGAACACCGACGGCACGCGCAAGTTTCGCGACTATCCCGATTTCATCGTCCGTTACGAGACCGAGCCGGGATCGGGCATCGGCTTCCTGTCCGGATGGCGGGGCGAGAGCGGCGACCAGTTCATGAAAGGCGCGCCGAACCCCGATCAGTGGAAGCGCTACGCAGAAAACGACTGCTTCTTCCATTACGAGCTTCCGCCGTCGTATCGCTACATGCGCAACTGGAACAAGGGCTACATGGAGTGGGCGCAGCGCGTGCGGCTGCGCCGCTTCGACGATCCGGTGCTGATCCAGATCTACTCCGAAGTGATGCAGCATTTCCGTCTAGCGGCGCAGGGCAGGCGCGCGGGACGGCAGCCACCGCCCGAGCTTCGCGAGCGCATCGAGACTTTTTTCGACCCGCTGCCCTTTCACCGCGATCCGCTCGAGCATGACGTGACCGATCGCGCGCGCTACCCGCTCGCCGCGGTGACGCAGCGGCCGATGGCGATGTATCACGCGTGGGACTCGCAGAACGCATGGCTGCGCCAGATCCATGCGCACAACTACCTGTTCGTCAATCCGGCGACCGCGCGCGCGGCCGGCATCGATGACGACGGCTGGATGTGGATCGAGTCGCCATGGGGCAAGGTGCGCTGCCAGGCGCGCTACAGCGAAGCGGTCGAGCCGTCGACGGTATGGACGTGGAACGCGATCGGCAAGGCCGACGGCGCGTGGCGTCTTGCAAGCGACGCCAACGAATCGCAGCGCGGGTTCCTGCTGAACCATCTGATCGCCGGCGAGCTTCCCTGCGACGCCGGCACGATGTCGAACTCCGATCCGGTCACCGGACAGGCGGCGTGGTACGACGTGCGCGTTCGCATCTACCCGGCCGCAGCGGACGAAGCCAAGCAGACGTGGCCGCAGTTCGAAGCGATGCCGGCTGCACCCGGCACCTCGGCGACACGGCGGCGCTGGCAGGCGTTCTTCCGCGGCCGGCTGCTGGGCGAGTGATGAGCCAGCTCGCGCTCGTCATCGACTTGAACGTCTGCGTCGGCTGTCACGCGTGCGTGACGAGCTGCAAGGAGTGGAACACGTCGGGCGAGGCCGGCGCGCTCGCCGATTTCCTGCCGTACGGCAAGGATCCGACGGGGACATTTTTCAACCGCGTGCAGACGTTCGAGGTCGGCGAGTACCCGAACACGCAGACCGTGCACTTCCCGAAGAGCTGCCTGCACTGCGAGGATCCGCCGTGCGTGCCGGTGTGCCCGACCGGCGCTTCGTACAAGCGCGCCGACGATGGCATCGTGCTGGTCGACTACGACAAGTGCATCGGCTGCAAGTATTGCGCATGGGCGTGCCCGTACGGCGTGCGCGAGTTGGACGAGCAGCAGAAGGTGATGAAGAAGTGCACGCTGTGCGTCGACCGCATCTACGACGATTCGCTCGACGCGGCCGATCGCAAGCCGGCCTGCGTGAAGGCGTGCCCGACCAGCGCGCGACTCTTCGGCGACATCCACGATCCGACGTCCGAGGTGTCCGAAGCGATCCAGGAGCGCGGCGGCTACGCGCTGATGCCCGAATGGGGAACGCGCCCGGCGAACCACTACCTGCCGCGTCGGCGCACGAAGCCGCGGCTCGAGCCCGATCAGCTGCTGCGCGCCGACAATCCGCTGAAGATCGACGGCAAGCTGCCGAAGCCGCCGCTCGACGAGGCGGCGCTCGACGACTTCACGACGTGGTGAGCGTGCGCGGATGAATCCGGCGTTCTCGGTCGTGCTGCTGACGACGCTGATCGGCGCCGGGCAAGGACTGTTCGTCGCGATCTACACGGCGCAATGGGCGGCACGCGAAGGCTGGATCACAACGAGCGTCGCGCCCGGTTACGCCGCCGGCTGCGCGCTCGTGTCGATGTTGTTGACCACCTTCGGGCTCGTCGCGTCGTTCTTCCATCTCGGGAGGCCGGGTCGCGCATGGCGCTCGGCCGCGCGCTGGCGCACGTCGTGGCTGTCGCGCGAAGTGATCGCGCTGCCGGCGTTTCTCGGCGCAGCGGCGCTGTACGGGTTTTCCGCGTACTCGGGGCTCGACTATCCGCTGGTCGCCGGCGCGCCGGCGGCGATCGCGTGCGTTGCGCTGTTCATCTGCACCGGCATGGTGTACGCGTCGATCCGTTTCCTGCAGGAATGGGCGAGCCCGCTGACGCTCGCGAACTTCGCGCTGATCGGATGCGCGTCGGGATTCACGCTCGCAGCCGCGTTGTCCTCGGCGCGCGCGCCGGATCTGTTCGCGTTCCACGCATTCGGCGCGGCGATCGTCACCGCGGCCGCGCTCGCGGCCCGATCGGCATCGCTTGCGCGCAACGCGCGGCTGAAGCCGAAGTCGACGTTGCAGTCGGCGATCGGCGTCAAGCATCCGCGGATCGTGCAGATCGCGCAGGGCTTCATGGGCGGCTCGTTCAACACGCGCGAGTTCTTCCACGGCGCGAGCGCCCGCGCGTTGCGCTCGATCAAGTGGTTCGCGATCGGGTGCGCGTTCGTGCTGCCGCTCGCGCTGCTCGCCGCCGCGCTCGCGTTCGGCGTGCCCGCCGTCGCGATCGTCGCATCCGCCGTGCAGCTCGCAGGCATCGTCGCCGAGCGCTGGTTCTTCCTCGCGCAGGCGAATCACCCGCAGAATCTGTACTACCAGGCGATCGCCTGAGCGCGCGCGTTCGCCGGCGCGCTTGCCTGACGGCGGGCGCGGCGTTCTAATGCGACCATTCGCCGCTTCGGGGAAGGTCTGCCATGCCGATTCGCTCGCTCCGCTCGATCATCCAGGGCCAGAAGCCCGTGACGGCGCCAAAAAGCGCAACGGTCGTCGAGGCGGCGCGCGTGATGCGACTGCACACCGTCGGATCGATCATGGTCGTCGACGGCACGCGGCTGATCGGCATCTTCACCGAGCGCGACGCGCTGTTCCGTGTGCTCGCCGAAAGCCGCGATCCGGCAGCGACGCGGCTCGCGCACGTGATGACGCCGCAGCCGCAGACGATCCATCCCGACGAGCCGTTCCTGCACGCGCTCAAGGTGATGCACGAAGGCAAGTTTCGCCATCTGCCGGTGGTCGAGTTCGAGCGGCCGCTCGGCATGGTTTCGGTGCGCGACGCGCTCGACGAAGACTTGGTCGAGCTGCGCACCGACCTCGAGCAGCGGGAAGCGCTGCGCGAGTAGCGGCGGCCGCTCGCCGCCGCGAGCGGCGAGCATGCTTGGACGTCGGCGAGCGTGGCTGCCTCGCATCGCCGCAAAAATGCGCCGAAACCGCGAAATCGGCCGCTGGTCATTACCTGTATGCGTCCGTGAACGCTCGCGGCGGCGACCGCGTGCGCCGGGTTTGTCTCGCATGCGAGGTGAATGATGATTCGAAACGTTCTCGCGGCGGCCGCCGCTGTAATTCTTGCCGGTTGCGGCTCCGCCGCCCGCCTGCCCGTCACCGCCGGCATGGGTCCCGATCCCGCGCTGCCGCCACCGCAGCCATCGCTGGTCCCGACGGTCAACATCGCGCCCGCGAAGGGCTGGCCGGCAAACGCGAAGCCTCTTCCTGCACCGGGCATGGCGGTCCGCCGTTTTGCCGACGGCCTCGATCACCCGCGCTGGCTGTATGTGCTGCCGAACGGCGACTTGCTGGTTGCGGAAACGAACGCACCGCCGAAGCCGGACGACGGCAAGGGCATCAAGGGCGCGATCATGAAAGCGTTGATGAAGCACGCCGGCGCCGGCGTGCCGAGCGCGAACCGGATCACGCTTCTGCGCGATACGGACGGCGACGGCGTGGCGGACATGCGGACGGTGTTCGTCAAAGGTCTGAATTCCCCATTCGGCATGGCGCTCGTCGGCGGCGATCTCTACGTCGCGGATTCCGATGCATTGATGCGGTTCGCCTACCATGAGGGCGACACGGCGATCGCGACGCCGGGCACGAAGGTCGTCGATCTGCCCGCTGGACCGATCAATCACCACTGGACGAAGAACGTCATCGCGAGCGCCGACGGCTCGAAGCTCTACGTGAGCGTCGGCTCGAACAGCAACGTCGGCGAAAACGGCATCGACAACGAGCAGGGACGCGCTGCCATATGGGAAGTCGATCCGAAGACCGGCGCGCACCGCGTATTCGCGAGCGGGCTGCGCAACCCGAACGGCATGGCGTGGGTGCCGTCCACCGGCGCGCTGTGGACGGCGGTGAACGAGCGCGACGAGCTCGGCAGCGATCTCGTTCCGGACTACATGACGTCGGTGCGCGACGGCGGCTTCTACGGCTGGCCGTTCAGCTACTACGGTCGGCATGTCGACACGCGCGTGAAGCCGCAGCGCCCGGACCTCGTCGCGCGCGCGATCGTTCCCGATTACGCGCTCGGCCCGCACACGGCGTCGCTCGGGCTCGCCTGGGGCGGCGATTCGACGGCGCTGCCGCCCGAATTTCGCAACGGCATGTTCGTCGGGCAGCACGGCTCTTGGAATCGGCGCCCGCGCAGCGGCTACCGCGTCATCTTCGTGCCGTTCACCAACGGCGAGCCGTCGGGACCGGCGCTCGACGTGCTGACCCGCTTCGTCGACGCGAACGGCGACGCCATGGGACGGCCGGTCGGCGTCGCGATCGACAAGCGTGGCGCGCTGCTGGTCGCCGACGACGTCGGCAACGTCGTGTGGCGCGTGACCTTGGCGGTGCCCGGCACGACGGCATCTGCAACGCATGCGCGCTGACCCGGTCTGCCTCGCATCGAGGTACCATCTCCCGACGGCATGACGAAGGAGCGACCATGAACACCAACGACGAACTCGCCGCGACTGTCGCGCGGCTCACCGAGCCCGGCAAGGGCATTCTCGCCGCCGACGAGAGCACTCCCACGATCACCAAGCGCTTCAAGGGCGTCGGCGTCGAGTCGACCGACGAGATGCGCCGGCAATATCGGAACCTGCTGTTCAACGCGGCCGATGCGGACCGTTACCTCGCCGGCGTCATCCTGTTCGAGGAAACGCTCGATCAGAAAGGTGACGGTGGCACGCTGTTCCCGCAGCTGCTCGAACGCCGCGGCATCCTGCCGGGGATAAAGGTCGACAAGGGAACGACGCCATTGCCGAACGCCGACGGCGATCTGATCACGCAGGGCCTCGACGGACTCGCCGAGAGGCTCACGACGTACAAGTCGAAGGGCGCGCGCTTCGCCAAGTGGCGCGAGGTGTACGCGATCACCGATCGCAATCCGACGCGCCTCGGCATCGAGGCGAACGCCGAGGTGCTTGCGCGCTACGCGACGATCTGCCAGTCGCAGGGCATCGTGCCGATCGTCGAGCCGGAGGTGCTGATCGACGGCACGCACACGATCGAGCGATGCTATGAGGTGACCGACGCCGTGCTGCACGCGGTGTTCGATGCGCTGCACCGGCATCGTGCGTTGCTCGAGTACCTCGTGCTGAAGCCGAACATGGTGTTGCCCGGCAAGGAGTCGGCAACGAAGGCGAGCCCCGACAGCGTTGCACGCGCGACGCTCTCCGCGCTGCGGCGAAACGTGCCGGCGGCGGTGCCGACGATCAACTTCCTCTCCGGCGGGCAATCGCCGCTCGACGCGACGGCCAACCTGAACGCGATGAACGCGATGAAAGCGGGTGCGCCGTGGATCCTGTCGTTCTCCTATGCGCGCGCGTTGCAGGACGACGCGATGAAGACCTGGGCGGGGCGCGGCGAGAACGTGCGCAGCGCGCAGCAGTTGTTCTCCCGCCGGCTCAAGATGAACAGCCTCGCCCGCGACGGCAAGTGGAACGAGCAGGCCGAAAAGGCCGCGTGACGGGCTGACCCCGGCGCACGGCTCGCGCCGTGCGTCGCGGGTTTCGCATCGCGCGGTGCCGCACATTCTCAGGTCGCAGTCGCGCGGCGCCGCGACCCTTTGCGGTCGCTGCGAATATTCCCCATTGACGGCCTGCGCGCGGCGCGTCACGATCGCCTGATTCGCGCGCTGTCATCTACAGCTTGATTTCGATGCGGCGCGCGCCACAATGGCCGGCAAACGCCGGGGGGAATCATGGCGCGGTCTTCGCCGTCGCGTGCCGCAACGAAACAGCCGACGGGTGCGGCGCACGAGGCGCGGACGGCCTCGCAGCCGTGGTCGGTCGTCGTCGATCTCGGCGCGCTGGCGGTGCTCGAGCGGCTGTTCCTGCGTGCGCCGGTGCGGCTGCTGCGCGCACGCAACAACGCGCTCGATCAGCTGTTCTACGACGTCGACACGATCCCAGTGGCGCGGCGGCGGGATCTGCTGCAGTGGTCGGATCCCGACGGATCGATCGTCGTCGTCCACCCCGGCGATGCGCACGAGCGCGACGTCGAGCACTTCGAGCACATCGACACGTTCGTCGCGTGGCGCAAGCGCCATGCGGTGGACGTCGTCGCGCTCGCCGGTGTCGGCAGCTCGGCGCTCGGCACGGCGGCGCTTGCGGCAAACGTCGCCGATGCACTGCAACGGCCCGTCGCCGGCATCGTATCAGGCTACGGCGTCGCCGATGCGATCGCCGAGGGCATCGTCGGCTGGTTCGTGCTGCGGCCCGGCAACCAGCTTCGGCAGCTGGTGGACGCGTGGCTGCGGCTCGCCGAGCCGCTGCTCGCCGCGATCAGCGTGCGCACGCAGCCGAACGGCGATCCGCGACGGCTGGTTGCCTATGTGCGCGGGCTACCCGAGACGGACGCGCTCGCCGCGCTGCTGCGCGCGCCGGGCGCGCGGATCGCGACGATCGTCGGTCACAGCAAGGGCAACCTGTGCATCGCCGCGGCGCTCGACAACCTGCCGGTGAAGCAATGGGTCGCGCTGCCGCCCCATCTGTCGGTGGTGACGCTCGGCGCGCTGGTCGAACTGCCCTCGACGCTGCGCGAGCGGCGCCAATTCATCGGCGCGCTCGACGCATTCGGCTGGATGAACTCGATCCTGCCGCAATGGCCGACGCTCGTGCCATGGGCATCGCACACGCTCAACACGCGCTGGCCGTTCCATCTCGCCGCGAGGGACGCGCTCGCACCGAAAGCGCGCGCCGCGCCTCCGTCGCTCGAGGACGGCGTGCGCGCGATGCTCGATGCGCTGACTGCACCGGCATCGATCGCCGCCGAATGGGTCCGCCTGTGCTCGGGTGCGGCCACCGCATTCGAGGGAGCGCTCGCCGAGAGCGCGCGCTCGCTGCGGCAGGGCGCGCAGCATGCGACCGACGCGGTGCGCGCGGTCGCGCATTGAAACGCTTGGCACGAAGGGGAAGGGCTAGCTGGCCGTCGTTGTTCCAACGAAGATACGCGAGAGGCACGACATGACGTTCACATTCGAACCTTCGCGCGGCGCCATGGGACCGATCGTCTCGATGGATCCGCGCTTGCAGAAGCTGGTGACGTTCCGCGCGCTCGGCATGCGCAAGCGCGCGACGACGTCGACATCGGTCGACGAGGTTGCCGTCGTCGCCAAGGTGACCGACGTCGGCAAGTGGCAGGAGCTGTCCGAGGTGCAACCCGGCGCGAGCGTCGGCGTCGCCGACGCCGACGGCACGACGATCGTCACCGGCCGCATTCCGGTCGCACGCATCGAGTACATCCGCACGCAGCCGTTCGTGAAGAGTCTCAAGGCGGCACGCCGCCTGAAGCGCACGCTTTCCGCGACGACGCAGGAAACGCTCGCGCGTCCCGCGCTGCTTCCGCCCGGCAACAAGACCAAGGGCGGCAAGGGCGTGATCGTCGGCGTCGTCGATTTCGGCTGCGACTTCGCGCACAGGAATTTCCGCGATGCGAGCGGCAAGTCGCGCGTGCGCGCGATCTGGAACCAGGCGGGCAATCCCGGGGCCTCCGGCAGCCCGTTCAACTACGGGCGGCTGCATCGGCGCGCCGAGATCAACACGGCGCTCAAGAAAGCCGATCCGTACATCGCACTCGGCTACGGGCCCGATCCGAGCGAGCCCGCGCACGGCACGCACGTGATGGACATCGCGGCCGGCAACGGCAAGGGCACCGGCGTGCCTGGCATGGCGCCGCAAGCGGACATCGTCTTCGTCGAAGTATCGTCGAGCGACATCGCGTGGCAGGGTGAGGAGGTCGTCGGCCAGTCGTTCGGCGATTCCGTGCAGCTGCTCGAAGCGCTGACGTTCGTGTTCGACGAGGCCGGCACCACGCCATGCTCGATCAACGTGAGCCTCGGCACCAACGGCGGCCCGCACGACGGAACGACGCTGGTCGAGCAGGGCATCGACCGGCTGCTCACGCAAAAGCCGAATCGCGCCGTTTGCATCGCGGCGTCGAACTCGTATGCCGATGGCATCCACGCCGCGGGCACCGTGCCGCAGAGCGGCACACACGACGTCGGCTGGAACGTAGCGACGAACGATCAGACGGAGAACGAGTTCGAGATGTGGTATCCCGGGACCTCCAAGCTCGCGGTCGAGTTGCTGACGCCCACCGGCGCGAGCGTTGCGACGGTGCAGGCCGGCGCGAGCGGCACGGTGATGTCGGGCGGGCAGCCGGCGCTCTTCATCGCGAACCGGTTGCACGATCCGAACAACGACGACAACACGATCGGCATCTACATGACCGCCGGCGCGCCCGGCGGCCGCTGGATCGTGCGGCTGCACGGAGACGCGACGCTCGCGACGCCGTTCCATGCGTGGGTCGAGCGCGACGACTACGGCCAGTCGACGTTCGAAGCGCCGACCGACAACGGGTACACCGTCGGATCGATTTCCTGCGGCCACGAGACGATCGTCGTCGGCTCGTACGACGCGCACAAGGCGTCGACCCCGCTCTCGTGGTTCTCGAGCGCCGGTCCGACGCGCGACGGCCGCCAGAAGCCCGACGTGTCGGCGCCGGGGCACGCGGTCGTCGCGGCGAAGTCCCGCAGCGTCGACGGCACGACGCAGATGTCCGGCACGAGCATGGCGGCACCGTGCGTCACGGGCCTTTGCGCGCTGGTGCTCGCGGAAGCGAAGGCGCGCGGCAGGTCGCTCGCGATCGCGGATCTGCGTGCCGCAGTCATCGATACCGCGCGACGCAATCCACCCGCCGGAACCGTCTGGGACAACCGTTTCGGCATGGGCCGCGTCTCGGCGAGCGCCGCCGTCGCGCACGTGTCGGCGCCCGTGCAGCCGATCGCAGCGGTGCGCAGGGCCACGAAGCGGCCGGCGATCGTCTACGCGCCGGAAGCGCCGGTCGCTCTCGCGGGCCGCGCGAGCGGGCGCGGCGTCAAGCCTGCTGCGCCCACGGCCGACGTGCGTCCGACAGCGAAGGGGCGACAGCGCGGCAAGTCGGCGAACCGGCGTGTCTAAGATCGCCGGCGGTGTCTCGGCGTTGCCGATGCCCGGCGACGCCGAGACCGTGACCGTCATCGTGAAGGTCGCGCAGGCCGGCTACGTCCCGCCGGGCTTTCGCGTTCGTGCCCGCGTCGACGATCACCTGTTCACCGCCGACTGCGACGGCGCGTCGCTGCGCCGGATCGAAGCGGATCCGAACGTGCACTCGGTTTCGCTGTCGCGGCGGTTGCAGTCGTCATGAGGAGCGTGCAGTCGATGCAGCGCGAGCGCGAACAATGTCATCGCGCGGCAATCGAACATCGGTATCGTGAACCGATCGGCGAATTGCCGCTCATAGTTGCTCGTGCAGGAAAATTTCATGGACGCACAGTCGAAGTGCCATGAGGCGGCGGCGCATCATTTCGAGCTTGCCGCGCAGCATCATCGGCTTGCCGCGGAGCGCGCAGCGGGCGGGGACGAGCTTGCTGCGGCGCGCCTGGCCCATGTGGCGAACACGCTCGCTGCACGCGCATATCGGTATGCGTTGCACGCGGCACGGCGCACGAAAGCATCGGCGGCGGACGACATCGACGCCGATTAGCGGCGGCGCAGCCCGGGCGAGCGAGCGACGCCGCCGCTGCCGTTCGCCGTCTGATTCCCGCTGATGATCCCGCTGGCGATGCTCGCGCGCGCCGGCGTCGACACGAATCGTCGTCCGCCGATCCGTTGCGCAGGTGCGCCGACGCCCGGCAACGCAGCGCCTCGCCCGCGCCACGCTGAGGGCATCGCGGCCGCGTATCATTGACCGCACGAACAATCTGCGGCGAACGCGATGAAGTACAAGGACTACTACGCGACCCTCGGCGTCGAGCGCAACGCCAGCGACGAAGACATCAAGAAAGCGTACCGGCGGCTCGCGCGCAAATACCATCCGGACGTCTCGAAGGAAGCAAACGCCGAGGAGAAATTCAAGGAAGTCTCCGAGGCGTACGAGACGCTGAAGGACGCCGAGAAGCGCAAGGCCTACGACGAGCTCGGCCGACACGCGAGCGGCGAGGAGTTCCGCCCGCCGCCCGACTGGGGCCAGTCATTCGGCGCCGGCGGTGGCGGCGGTGGATTCTCGTTCGATGACGTCGACCTGGGCGACCTTTTCGCGGGCCTGGGCGGCGGATTGGGCGGCCGCGCGCGGCGACGCGATCCCAATGCGCCGATCCCGGGTCGCGACGTCGAGGCGCAGGTGCAGTTGAGCTTCGATCAGGCGTTCCACGGCACCGAGCTCGCGCTCGAGCTCGCCGAGGTTCAGTTCGACGACGAGGGTCGCGGCCGCCGCGTGCCGCGTACGATCAACGTGCGCATACCGCCCGGCGTCACAGAAGGCCAGGTGCTGCGCGTGCCCGGCAAGGGCGGCAAGGGCGCGCGCGGTGGCCGCGACGGCGATCTTTATCTCGACATTCGCGTGAGCGAGCATCCGCTGTTTCGCGCCGACGGCCGCGACCTCTACGTCGATTTGCCGCTCGCGCCATGGGAAGCGGTGCTCGGAACGTCGGTCGATCTCCCGACGCCGGCGGGTACCGTGTCGCTGAAAGTTCCGGCGGGCACGCGTGCAGGACAGAAGCTGCGGCTCGCCGGGCGCGGTATCAAACGAAGCGACGCATCCGCCGGTCACCTGTACGCGGTCGTGCAGATCGTCGTGCCGGGCGTCGTCAGCGATCGCGAGCGCGAGCTCTATCGCGAGCTTGCCAAGGAATCGACGTTCAATGCGCGCCCGCATTTCGCTGCCGGAGGCTCGCGATGACGATCGAATGGGTGCATGCGGTGTTCCTCGACGACGCCGGCGCGCTGTCGCTGTCGCAGTTGACCGAGATGTCGGGATTGAACGAAGCGGAGCTTCGCGCGCTGGTCGAATGCGGCGCGCTCGTGCCGCGCAGCGCGGGCGCCGAGTCGTTCGACGCCGATTGCGTGGTCGTCGCGCGCACCGCGCACCGGCTGCGCGAGGAGTTCGCGCTCGACGATGCGCACAGCGTCGCCGTGCTGCTGCGCTTCGTGCAGCGCATCGAGGAGCTCGAGCGCGAGATCGACGCGCTGCGCGCGCGCCGCTAGCCCGTGCGCTTCATCCGCAGCGCCGCGAGCACCTCGCGCGCCGCGCGCTGACCGCTTTCGACGGCGCCGTTCAGGTATCCGGACGACTCGATCGACGTGTGCTCGCCGGCAAAATGCACCGCGCCGTCGCGCTCGCCGATCGCGCCGTTCAACGTCGTGTACTGGCCGGGCTTCAACAGCGAATACGAGCCGAGCGTCCACGGATGGCGCTCCCAGGCGTTGCGGATCACGCGTCCCGTCCAATGCGCGGCGATGCCGGGCAGCGCGCGCTCGAGGTCGGCGAGCGCGTCGCGCGCACGCTCGTCCGGCTCGCCGTCGCCGGCGCGCGTCGCCGTCGAGCCGCCCGAATAGCAGTTGAGGACCGCGCTTGCGCCGGGCTGCCCGCGCGTGGGCTCCCAGCTCGTCTGGAACGCGCCTTCGACGCGCGTCTCGCCATTGCCGTTCACGCGCTGCCACCAGCGCTCGTCGAACTGCAGCTGCAGCTTGGTGTTGCGCCCCATGCCGAGCTCGCGGATGCATTTCAGCTTGCGCGCGCCGAAACCCGCCGCGCCGACGTCGACCTGGCGCAGCAGCGTGAACGGCAGCGCGAGGATCACGCGGTCGGCGATTTCGTCGACGCTCGACTGGTCGCGCGCGAAGGTGAGGCGAATGCGACCGTCGCCGCGATGCGCGATGGCGAGCAGCCGATGCGAGGTTGCGATGCGGCCGTCGATGCGCTCGCTCATCAGGCGCACGAGCTGGTCGTTGCCGCCGCGAATGTGATAGCGCTGGTCGGACTCCTCGTACGGCGACCATCGATCGCGCGGCGACGCCTGCAGCAGCGACACGACCGACACCGCGCTGATCTCGTAGAGGTCGCCCCCGAGCTCCTCGATGTAGGCATTCGCGAGCAACCGCCCGAGCTTCGATTGCATGCCGCCGGGCACGCGCGTCGCGATCCACCGGTCGGCCGACATCCGATCGAGCGCGCGCTGCGCGGCGCTCGCGCGTCGGTACGTCGGCAGGTCGTCGCCGAGCGCCTTGGCATCGCGCTCGAGCGCCGGCAACATCCGCTGCAGGTCGGTGGTCGCCGCGTCGAGCGGGTATGCGCCGTCGGCGAGCAAGAACACCGGCGTCGACTGCGCAGGCTCCGCGGCGAGCAAGTCGTCGAGCTCGAGGCCCAACTCGGCGGCGAGCGCGCGGATTTCGGCGTGTCCGGTGTCGATCAGCTCACCGCCGCGCTCGGCGACCTGGCCGTCGAATGCACGCCGCTCGGACCAGCAGCGGCCGCCTGCGCGCGGCGACGCTTCGAATACGTCGGCGGCGAAGCCGCGCTTGCGCAGCTCGTACGCGGCGGACAAGCCGGCGAGCCCCGCGCCGACGATCACGACGCGCGGGGCGCGTGCCGCCGCTGCGAGCGGCGCCCACGCCGACAGTGGGAGCGCCGTGGCGGCACCGAACGCGAGCGCACGCTTGACGAACTCGCGGCGCGCGGCCGACGGACGATTCGCATCGCCATCGTGCACAGCGTCGCGCGCGTCGCGCGCAACGCGCTGCACCAGACGCATCAGTTCGCTGCGCGCCATCGCTTGCCTCGCTTCGCGGCCTCCGCGCCGCCTCGTGCATCAACATGCAGACGGTCGGCCGCCGCAGCCGACTCGCATTTGCTCCGCACGGGCTCGGCGCTGCGCGCCCGGAGCCGACCTCCGCTGCTCGCGTCTATACGACCAGCTTGCGCAGCGTGTCGGGATTCGTGATGACGGCTTTCCTGCGCGCTCCCGACGCGCCATAGAGCGACGCCGGAGGATTCGTTTCCAGCCGCAACAGCACGGTCGACTGCGCGCAACGCCTGTCGAACGCGACGCCGACCTGGTCGCCGGCAATGGCGCCGAGCGTGAAGCACGCGTCGCCGAGCTTCGCGTTGAGCGGCGCGAGCACGTCGCTTTGAAGTCGATCTCCGATCGCGCCGTCGCCGGCGAGCTGGATGTCGTACGCTTGCGCCTTCGACGCGTGCGGCTGCGCGCTGATGATCGTCGGCAGGCCGACGAGCTCGCGCTGGACGCCGTCGGCAGCGTCGTTCGGCAGCCCGTCGACGACGACGACGACGCGCCGGCCGGTCGAGCTCACGTGCGACAGGAAGAAGTCGCGCGAGAATTCGTCGGCGACCTTCGCGCCGATGGCCGCGATCGCCTCCTCTTCACTCGCCCAGCTTCCAACGCCCTTCGGCAGCGTCGTGTTGAAGTAGATTTCCTCGCCGGTCGCGCGCTCGATGCACTTCACCGTCCACGACGACAGCGTGTACTTGGTGATGACGACGCCCGACGCGTCGAGGCGCATCGAGAGCTTCTTGATCTTCGCCTCGCCGCGCACGGCGAAATCGGCGGCCGACGCACCGTCCGGCGCGTCCTCGCTCCACGTGCGGAAGCCGAACTGCTGGATACGTTTTTTCAGCAGGTTCTCGGCGACCGGCGACGGCTGCGACGGCGCGTCGGCGCGATCGGCGTCGCGCAGAGAGATCTGCACCGAAACGCGCGGATCGCCGTTCGCGCGGATCAACTCGATCCGCTCGTCGCGCGACATGTCGTTCAGCGACTGCTGCAGCGCGCGAACGTTGACGACCGCCTGCGTGGTGACCGACATCAGGCCGTCCTTGCCGACGCGTGGCTCGCTCTCGTGCACGACCGTGCTCACGAAGCGGCCGCTCTGCGACAACAGACGATCGGCGAGGAGGTCGTAGTTCTTCGCGATCGAGTTGCGGTCGAGCATCAGCATAAGCGCCTTCTCGACGAGCTGACTGCGCGAGTCGGCGCGCGCATCGCTCGCGAGCTGTGACTTGTCCGCCTGATAGCGCGGGCTCGCGGGATCCGCGATGCCGACGGCGGAGATCAACATCGTGCCGGGATCGACCACGACGGCCGAAGGCGTCGCGACCGGCTTCGCCGGCATCGTCGCTGCAACCGGCGCGTCAGGCGCGCTCTTCACGGCGACGCCGCCGTCGGGCGATCGCGACTGCATCGCGTACCACACGCCGGCGCTGATCGCGACGGCGACGGCGAGCGCGGCGCCGGCGATCAGCGGCGTGCGCGAGCGAGGCGCGTTCGCTGCAATCGGCGACGCGGAAGCGATCGATCGGGCAACGGACGGCGCCGCGGCGGCGGGTGTCGGTCGCACGGTTGCGTCGGGATCGATGGCAGCGGAAGCCTCCGGCGCGCACCGGGCTGCGGCATTCAGCGCATCGGAGAATTCGCGCGCCGTCTGGAAGCGCTCGTCGGCGTTCTTCGCGAGCGCCTTGCGCATGATCGCGTCCATCGCCGGCGACACCTGCAGGTTCAGGTTCGACGGCGGCAGCGGCTCTTCCTTCAGAACCTTCTGCATGATCGTCGTCGACGATCCCGAAAACGGCCGCTCGCCGGTCAGGAACTGGTAGAGGATCACGCCGGCGGAGAACAGGTCCGAGCGTCCGTCGACCGGCAGCCCCATGATCTGCTCCGGCGACATGTACGCCGGCGTGCCGATCACCGTGCCGACTTGCGTCAGGTTCGAGGAGTCGACGTGCGCGATGCCGAAATCGGCGACCTTCACCGTGCCGTCGGCGAGCAGGAACACGTTCGCGGGCTTCACGTCGCGATGCACGACGCCCTGGCGGTGCGAGTAGTCGAGCGCGTCGAGGATCTGCGACATGATGCGCACGGTGTCGGACACCTTGAAGCGCTCGTTCGCCTCGAAGCATTCCTTCAGCTCGCGACCTTTCACGAGCTCCATCGCGATGAACCACGTGCCGCGGTCGACGTCGAAATCGTAGATCGCGACGATGTTCGGATGCGTGAGGCGGCCGGCGGCTTCGGCCTCGCGGCGAAAGCGCGCGAGCAGGCTCTCGGCGGCGTCGCCCTGCAGCTGATCGGAGCGGATCGTCTTCAGCGCGACCGCGCGCTTGATCAGCGGGTCGAAGCCTTCGTAGACGACGCCCATCGCACCGCGGCCGAGCTCGCGGCGCACCTCGTACTTGCCGAGCTTTTCGGTCATCGCAAGCGAGGGTCAGAGTGCTGCTGCGCGGCAGCGCGCACTCTGACCCTCAGGTTCGTCACTTGTACTTGCTGTCGATCTCCCAGACCGACTTCTGCACGAGCCGCTGCACCATCGTGTCGAGCGACACGCCGCCCTGCTGCGAGTTAGACACGCCCATCACGGACTGCGATTTCGCGCCGACTTCCATCTTCTCCTCGGTGTAGCCGGTCGCGACCTGCTCGGTCGTCTCGGCGTTGATGACCTTGTAGCGCATGCCGATGACCCAGACGCTCGTCGCCTCGCCTTGATGCACCGAGCCCACGGAGGCGCTGCCGAGAGCACCCGCTTCGGCGCCGCCGCGCGAGCCGCTGAACGCGCCGAGAATGCCCATGACGTTGCCGATCGCGCGACCGTCGAAGCCTTGCTGCGCCGAGGCGACCTGCTCGGTCTTCAGGATGTCGAACTTGACGACGTACTTCGTCGTCTTGAGCTTGCCCATCCGCAGGAACTTGCGCGCCTCGTTCGGATCGCCCAGGTTGTACGCGAGCTCGAACTCCTTCAGCAGCGGGCCGAGGTTCGAGCGCTCGAGCACCGGGAAGTTTGCGCTCGACAATTCGACCTCGCCGAAGTCCGCGATGTTGTTCGCCGTGAACTTCTGCAGGAACGTCGCGTTGTTGCTCTTGATCTCGCCGGGAATGACGATGACCGCCGGCCCCTTGCGGTTGCGGTTCGTGTACTCGACGGCCTGGTAGATCGTCTGGTCGGCGGCGGCGTTCGCCTTCTGCGACGTGTCGCTGCCGGCGGTCGGCGAAGGATTGCCCCACTTCGGTTGCGCGATCGCGAGCGTCGCGGCCACGGCGAGCGCGATGCCCACGAGCGGCTTCACAACGCGGAGCTTGCTGCAGTCGTTCATCGTCCTCTCCTTTCGAACATCGTGCTATTTGCGAAGCGAGCCGCTACTTCGGCGGCCGCTTGCGCGCCGGCGCGTGACCGGTGCTGCTGCAATAGTCGGAGTAGAGCGTCGCGACCACTTCGTCAGCCTGCTCGTTCACGAGCGCGAGCGCCATCCGCTGCACGTCGGCGCCGGCATACGAGCTCGAGCTCGCCTGCGTATCGGACACGATGCGGCCGTCGCTCGACGACAGCGTGAAGCCCATGTCGACCGACACCTGGTTCACCGCCATCATCGGATTGCGCATCGCCTGCGACGAAATCAGGCCGCGCAGCACGAAGCTCGCACCGAGGCGCTTCGCGGCGGAAAGCGCGGCGTCGGGATCGTTGCGAAAATACGCGTCGATCTCGGCCTGCTTGATCTGTGCTCGGATCTCTTCCGGCGTGTACGTGCGCAGGCCGAGCGTGCGCAAGCGCTTGTTGATCGCCTGGAAGTGCGCACCGTAGTTCTGCTGCTGCGCGCTGATGTAGCCGTTCGACTGGCGCTCGCCGATGACGACCATGATCTTCTTGCCCTTGAGCTCGGCACGGCACGGCGTCGACAACTGTTGCGCGATGCGATCGTCGCGCGCGTCGGCGGCCGCCTGGTCCGCGATGTCGTCCTCGGTCGGCTGCGAGAACTTGAAGCCCTCCGCCAGCGCGCCGTTCGTTGCGAGCGCGACTGTCGTGGACAGCAGCAGCAGTACAGTTCGAAACATCGGCATGAACGACACAGGAATGGCGCGATGCGCGGCGAGCTTCGAAGCGTAGCCGATCGACCGCCGGAAATCCACATGAAGATTCGACGCCTGCGGCAACCGTCTACGCGCGTTGCGCGGCCTGCGAGCATTGCGCGCGTTGCACGCAATGCCGACGCGAGGCCCGTTCGCTGGAATTCTGCGGCGCCATGCCGTCGCCCACCCGCACCGCGTGGATCACCTGCGTCGAGCGATGAGGTACGCTTGAGGTTGCGCCCGACACACCCCATCTGCACCGCTTGCGCATGAAGAACGCCGTGTTCCATCCCGCCGTCGACGCCTGGTTCGGCCTGCATTTCGCCGAGCCGACGGCGCCGCAGGCACGCGCCTGGCCACTGATCCAGGCCGGTCGCGACGTGTTGATCGCCGCGCCGACCGGCTCCGGCAAGACGCTCGCGGCGTTCCTCGCGGCGATCGACGCGCTGGTGCGCCGCGGCGTCGACGGCGGCCTCGCCGACGAAACGTCGGTCGTCTACGTATCGCCGCTGAAGGCGCTGTCGAACGACATCCGCAAGAATCTCGTGGCGCCGCTCGCCGGCATTCGCGCCGAGCTGCACGCGCAGGGCTTCGCCGATGTCGACATCCGCACGCTGGTGCGTACCGGCGACACACCGGCCGCCGAGCGCACGCAGATGCGCAAGCGGCCGCCGCACATCGTCGTGACGACGCCGGAGTCGCTCTACGTGCTGCTCGGCTCGGAATCGGGACGGCGGATGCTTGCGACGACGCGCACGGTCATCGTCGACGAGATCCACGCGCTCGCCGGCAACAAGCGCGGAAGCCACCTCGCGCTGTCGCTCGAGCGGCTCGCGGCACTGACGCCTGCGCGGCCTGCGCGGATCGGATTGTCGGCGACGCAGAAACCGATCGAGGACATCGCGCGGTTCCTCGTCGGCGGGCATGGCGAATGCGAGGTCGTCGACACGGGCCACGTCCGCGCGCGCGATCTTGCGCTCGAGGTACCGGGCTCGCCGCTCGAAGCAGTGATGTCGCACGAGGTGTGGTCGCAGGTCTACGCGAAGCTCGCCGCGTTCGCGCAGGATCACCGAACGACGCTCGTGTTCGTCAACACGCGGCGGATGGCCGAGCGCGCGGCGCGGCACCTGACGGAGCTTCTGGGCGAAGGCCAAGTGATGGCGCACCACGGCAGCATGGCGAAGGAGTTGCGCCTGGCTGCCGAGCAGCGATTGAAGGCCGGCGAGTTGAAGGTGCTCGTCGCCACCGCGTCGCTCGAGCTCGGCATCGACATCGGCGACGTCGATCTCGTCTGCCAGATCGGCTCGCCGCGCTCGATCGCGGCGTTCCTGCAGCGCGCGGGGCGTGCGAGCCACCAGGTCGGCGGCGTGCCGAAGGCGCGCATCTTCCCGCTGTCGCGCGACGAGCTCGTCGAGTGCACGGCGATGCTCGACGCCGTGCGGCGCGGCGAGCTCGACCGGATTGCGATTCCCGCGAAGCCGCTCGACGTTCTCTCGCAGCAGATCGTCGCCGAAGTCGCGGCGAAGGAATGGCCGGAAGACGCGTTGTTCGACTTGTTTCGCGGCGCATATTCGTACTCGGATCTGTCGCGCGACGAATACCTCGACGTCGTGCGGATGCTCGCCGAAGGCTTCAGCACGCGGCGAGGCCACGGCGCGGCGTACGTGCATCGCGACGCGGTGAACGGCGTGCTGCGCGGCCGTCGCGGCGCCCGGCTCACCGCGCTCACGTCCGGGGGGGCGATTCCGGACAACGCGGATTACGACGTCGTGCTCGAGCCGGCCGGCCAGCATGTCGGTACGGTCAACGAGGACTTCGCCGTCGAGAGTCTCGCCGGCGACGTGTTCCAGCTTGGCAACACGTCGTACAGGATCCTTCGCATCGAAGCCGGACGCGTTCGCGTCGAGGATGCGCACGGACAGGCGCCGACGATACCGTTCTGGCTCGGCGAAGCGCCCGCACGCACCGACGAGTTGTCGCAGGCGGTGTCGCGGCTGCGCGACGACGTCGGTCGTCATGGTGACAAGGGGTCCGCGCTCGATGCGCTCACGGCGCAGGGCGTCGTGCGCGCGGCCGCCGAGCAACTCGTCGACTACGTGTTTGCCGCGCGCGCGGCGCTCGGCGTGCTGCCGACGCAGAAGACGATCGTCATCGAGCGCTTCTTCGACGAGTCGGGCGGCATGCAGCTCGTGATCCACTCGCCATTCGGCAGCCGCGTCAATCGCGCATGGGGCCTCACGCTGCGCAAGCGCTTCTGCGTGAAGTTCGACTTCGAGCTGCAGGCGGCGGCGACCGAGGACGCGATCATCCTGTCGCTGTCGACGAGCCACAGCTTCCCGCTCGACGACGTCGCCCGCTACCTGCATTCGTCCAGCGTTCGCGACGTGCTCGTGCAGGCGATGCTCGCCTCGCCGATGTTCAACGCGCGCTGGCGATGGATCGCCGGCACGTCGCTCGCGCTGCCGCGCTTCCGCGGCGGGCGCAAGGTGCCGGCGCCGCTGCAGCGGATGCGCGCCGAGGACCTGATCGCCGCGGTGTTTCCCGACCAGATCGCATGCGCGGACAACCTCGCCGGCGGCGATCGCGAGATTCCGGACCATCCGCTGGTGCGCCAGGTCGTGCACGACTGCCTGCACGAGGCGATGGACGTCGAAGGCCTTGAGCGGCTGCTGCGCGCGATCGAGCACGGCGAAGTGAACGTCGTCGCGCGCGAGCTCACGTCGCCGTCTCCGCTCGCGCTCGAGATCCTCACCGCGCGGCCGTATGCGTATCTCGACGACGCGCCGCTCGAGGAGCGCCGCGTGCAGGCGGTTGTCGCGCGTCGCTGGCTCGACGAGGAGTCGGCGGCGGATCTCGGCCGGCTCGACAGCGCGGCAATCGAGCGCGTGAAGTCGGAGGCGTGGCCGGAAGCGACGAGCGCCGACGAGATGCACGATGCGCTGCTCGGCGTCGCGTTCATCCGCGACGACGAGATGCGTCGCGGCGACGGTTGGCTCGCGTTTGCGCGCGAGCTTGCGGATGCGAAGCGGGCGACACGATTGAACGGTGACCTCTGGGTGGCCGCTGAGCGCCTGCCGCAATTCGAGGCCGTGTATCCGGGCGCGACGCGCGACCCGGTCGTCGTGGCGCCGGACGAATTCGCGCAGCGCCCGTGGTCGCGCGACGACGCGATGGTCGACATCGTTCGCAGCCGCCTCGAGGCGCTAGGTCCGGTCACGAGCGAAGCCATCGCTGCAACGATGCGTGTCGACACCGATGACGTCGACGCGGCGCTCGCGAAGCTCGCGGCGCAAGGCGTCGCGATGAGTGGCATGTTCACGCCGGGCGCCGGCGAAACCGAATGGTGCGATCGGGGGCTGCTCGCCCGGATCCATCGTTATACGGTGAAGCGGCTGCGCGACGAGATCGAGCCCGTGTCCACACGCGATTTCGTTCGCTTCCTCACGCGCTGGCAGCACGCTGCGCCGGCGGAGCGGCGGCAGGGACCGGACGCGCTCGATGCGATCATCGCGCAGCTGCAGGGCTTCGAGGCGCCGGCGGCCGCGTGGGAGGCCGACATCCTGCCGGCGCGGCTCGACAACTATGACTTCACGTGGCTCGACGACCTCTGCCTGTCGGGGCGCGCCGTGTGGGCTCGGCTCACGGTGCCGTCGGGCCCGTCCAGCAGTCCGGCGCCGATTCGCACGACGCCGGTCGCGCTGCTGCCGCGGCGCGCTGCGCCCGCCTGGGGCCGCGCGGCGCCGGCGCCCGATGCGCAGCCGGCACTCAGTTCGCGCGCACGCGCAGTCGCCGACCATCTGCGCGCGCAGGGCGCGTCGTTCTTCGACGAGATCGTGGAGGCGACCGGACTGTTGCGCACGCAGATCGAGGATGCGCTCGGCGAGCTGGTCGCGCTCGGCGTCGCGACGTCGGACAGCTTCGCGGGCTTGCGCGCATTGCTCACGCCGTCGGAGAAGCGCAGGCCGTTCGGCGGCGGCAAGCGCCATCGCCGGGCGCTGTTCGGCATCGAGGACGCGGGACGATGGACGCTCGTCAAGAGGCCGCTGCGCGGCGAATCGCACGACGCGCCGACGGTCGAGCACATCGTGCACGCGCTGCTGCGCCGCTACGGCGTCGTGTTCTGGAAGATCACCGCGCGTGAAGCCGCGTGGCTTCCGCCGTGGCGCGACCTGCTACGCGTGCTGCGCAGGCTCGAGGCGCGTGGCGAGATCCGCGGCGGACGTTTCGTCGCAAGCGTGTCCGGCGAGCAGTTCGCGCTGCCCGAAGCGGTTCCGCTGTTGCGCGAGGCGCGCCGCGCGCCGCCGACCGGTGCGCTCGTTTCCGTCAGCGCCGCCGACCCGTTGAATGTCATCGGCACGCTTCTACCGGGGTCGCGCGTGCCGGCGCTCGCGGGCAACCGCGTGCTGCTGCGTGACGGCGTGGCGATCGCGACGCTCGTCGCCGGCGACATCCAGTGGCTCGAACAGCTCGAGCCCGCCGACGCGCGAGCGGCCGAGGATGCGCTCGTCAAGCGCCACGTGGGCTCTCCGCTGCTCGCCTATCTGCGCTAGATCAACGCCGCTCGCCAGGCGGGCGCACAGCGGTCGCGCGATCGGCGAGCGCGATGCATGCCATCCGAAACTACGATTGGATCGCTGCCGGCGATAGCCGTACGCTGTGACTGTGCGCGTTACAGCGCGCTTTTGCAGAAGAGGTATCGCAATGGAACTGTCGTCCGCACTCCCGCGCGATTACTGGACCCATCTGCCGCATCATGTGGTCGAGGGCAGCGTGTGGTTGCGCATCGCGTTCATCGCGCTGTCGGTGTTTGCCTCGGCGAGCGTCGTTCTTGCGAACGGCGAGGCGCCGCCGATGAAGGCCGCCGCATGGGCGATCGTGTCGGCTGCTGCAACGTATTTCGCCTTTCGCCGCTGCTGCACGCTGTTCAGCCGCGAAGAGGCGGCGATCGACGGCGAGACGCAGCTCGCGCGCGACTGAAGCGCTGGGCCCGACTAGGCGACGGCGCGGCGAGCGCCGTACGCGAGCACGTCCATCATGTCGGCGAACTTCGACCAGTCGAGGCGCTTGCTTCGTTTCTTGCTTCGCCCTGACCAGTACAGCGAGCCGCGGCCGATCTCGAGCTCGCCGATCTTGTCGCCCGCCGCGTAGATCTGCAGCCGAAGCGACGAGCGTGCTTTCGCGAGCTCGAAGTTGTCGAGGCTCGCGCGAACCTCGTGCCGGCGCGCTCGCGCCGCCCGCGTCTTGACGGCACGTCTCGGCGCCCGCTTCGCTGCACGCGTGCGTCCATCCCTACGCTTCGTCGTCGCCATGGAGGCCTCCGTCCCGACACGAAATGCCGGTACGCTACTCGCTTTCCGCGCGACCGGGAGAGCTCGCGTGCAGCGGATGCAACCGCGCCCGGGTACCGCACTCCAACGCTGATGACCGCCAAGCTCGCAGTGTCGGTGCTCGACCAGTCGACCGCGGCGCTGGGACGCGAGGAGGGCGACGCGATCCGCGAGACGCTCGCGCTCGCGCAGGCGTGCGACGCGCTCGGCTATCGACGCTATTGGCTCTCCGAGCACCACAACAGCGGCAGCATCGTCGGCACCGCGCCCGAGGTGCTGATGGCGGCGATCGCCGCGACGACGACGCGGATCCGCCTCGGCAGCGCCGGCGTGATGCTGCCGCACTACTCGGCGTTGAAAGTGGCCGAGCAGTTCCGCGTGCTCGAAGCGCTCGCGCCGGGCCGCATCGACTTGGGCGTCGGGCGCGCGCCCGGATCGGACCGGATCACCGCGTATGCGCTGAATCCGAACGCGGACGGCATGGCGCAGGAGTTTCCGCGCCAGGTGCTCGAGCTGATCCGCTGGGTCGAAGGCAAGCCGCTCGATGCCGGCGACCCGTTCGCCGGGATCGTCGCGCATCCGCGCGGCGCCACGTCGCCCGACGTGTGGATCCTCGGCAGCTCGAATTACGGCGCACAGCTCGCCGCGCACTTCGGCTTGCCTTACGCGTACGCCTATTTCTTCAGCGACGGCCGCGGCGTCGAAGAAGCGCTGCGGCTGTACCGCGACAATTACCGTCCGAGCGAGCGCTACCCGAAGGCTGTGGCGACGGTGTGCATCTGGGCGCTCGCTGCCGACTCCGAAGACGATGCATGGCGGCTTTTCAAGACGCGCGAATACTGGCGCGTCGGCCGCGAGCAGGGCCTCTACAATCCGCTGGTGTCGCCGGAGCAGGCGGCGGCGCACCGCTACTCGGCGGCCGACCATGCGCTGATCGAGGCGATGCGCCGCAAGGCGTTCGTGGGGACCGCCGACGACGTCGCGACGCGCCTGTCCGATGAGGCGCAGCGGCTTGCGCTCGACGAGCTCGTCATCGTCACGTGGACGTACGATGCGTCGGCACGGCGGCGCTCGTACGAGCTTCTCGCCGAAGCGTTTGCGCTCGATCGCATCTAGCGCGCTGTACAACCGCGCGGCGCGCAGCTATCGTTCGCGTCCTGCCGGAATTGGGAAAGCAACCATGCAACCGTCCACACCCGATGCGTTGGTGGATGCCGCTGCCGCCGTGCGCCGCAATGCGTACGCGCCGTACTCGAACTTCCGCGTCGGCGCCGCCGTGCGCGCATCGGATGGTCGCGTGTTTGCCGGCTGCAACGTCGAGAACGCATCGTACGGTCTTTCGATATGTGCGGAGCGCGCGGCGATCTTCAACGCGATCGCGCACGGTGCGCGCGACATCGTGGCGATAGCCGTGGTGACCGACGCGTCACCACCGGCGTCGCCGTGCGGCGCCTGTCGGCAAGTGATGTCGGAGTTCGCGCCTGA
Source organism: uncultured beta proteobacterium (assembly GCA_963798655.1). GTDB lineage: Bacteria > Pseudomonadota > Gammaproteobacteria > Burkholderiales > Casimicrobiaceae > CAVSMC01. The sequence goes on from CAWCUH010000001.1 coordinate 229,178, forward strand.
TGCGCCCGTCGTCCTCGCGGGCGTGGACGGCGCGCGCATCGAGACGAGCGTGGGCGCGCTGCTGCCGACGGCGTTCCGACTTCGTCCTGCTTAGCGCGCGTAAGGTTGGGCCTACAGCGTGATCAGTGCGCGGGCGACGCCGCGGACTCGGTCCCCACGCTACGCTCATCATCGCGCGGAGGCGCAGCGCTCGTTGCGCGGCCAGCGCGACCACGCAGGACTGACGACTGGAGGTGCACCGTGCAAGCTCGGCAATGGCTGGTGGGATCGGGTCTGTTGCTTTCGGTTCTCGGTGGAGCAGCGCTGTTCGCTTCGGTCCCGGCGAACGCCGCCGCCGACATGTCGAAGTCTTCGACAGCGGCGACGTCGGCGAAGACCGGCGAGGACGACACCGCGGAATTCGCGAAGCTCGACAGAAACCATGACACCTATCTCGACAAGACGGAAGCGATCCGTGAGCCGAAGATTCTCGGCAAATGGGGCGACGCGGACTTGAACAAGGACGGCAAGATCAGCAAGGACGAATACATGTCGTTCGAACGCAAGCAGCACGCGAAGTAACACCGATACGAGCGGCGCTTCGTCGCCGCTCGCGCCCTCGCTGATGTCCGGAGCGCCGAGTTTTGCGCCGGGACGTCAGCGTTTCGACTTCAGGATTTCGTCCGTCGCGCGGCGCAGGATCCCGGCAATGCGCCGCTTGCCCACCGCCGGCGACGTCGGACTTCAACGGCTGCCGACGCACGTGCGAGCCGATCGCGAATATTCGCCGACGGCGCGTCGATCATTCCGTTGGCGAGATCGTCCCCGTAACCGAGCATCGTCGTGTCGCGATCAGCGATACAACGGAGTCCACGATGCCCTACGACAGTCGACTGTTCGACGACGCGCGAACGCTTGCACCGACGCTCGGCTGGCTCGACGAGCGGCATCGCGCCGCGATCAGCGCGCACTTGCGCCGCCTCGACGCGTCCGAGCGCACGCGCCGCTTCGGCCGTGCGCTCACCGATGCCGACATCGGCGCGTTCGTCGACGGCGTCGATTTCGCCGCTCAGTGGGCGAGCGGCGCGTTCTCGTTCGACCAACGGCTCGTCGGCTTCGCGCACGCCTGTCCGGTGCGTCGCGGCGGCGATTGCACGGTCTACGCGGCGATCAGCGTCGACGGCGACTATCGCGGTCGCGGCATCGGCCGTGCGTTGCTCGGATCGATCGTCGACCGCCTGCACCAGGCGGCCGCGACGACCGTCGTCGCAATCGGATCGTGCTTCGAGTTGCCCGACGACGCCATTCGGGGCGACTTCACCGATCGCGGCGCACGCGCCTACGACCTGTGCACGGGCGTGCGCATCGAAGCCGAGCGGTTGCCGGCGGGCCGCGCGTATCGCGACACGCTGGCATCGCTTCGCGCGTGACGCGCCGTGCGCGCCGTCGCAACAAACGACCGGACGGGCGATTCTAGGGCCTGCTAACAGGCCCTAGTCGAGCAGGAACTCGAGCCTTTCGTCCGCCACTTCGACGACATCGCCGCTGTCGAGCGGGCGCGGCTCGTCGCCGATCGGCCGGCCGTTCACCCGCGGTCGGCGCCGGCCTTCGACGCGCGTGACGAAGTAGCCGACCGGTCGGCGCGTGATCACCGCAAGCGCACGACCCGGCTTGCCGAACGTGGCGACGACGCGATCGAGCTCGATCACGCTGCCCGAGCGGCTGCCGCGCAGCATCATCACGCGAGCCTTCGGCAGCCGCGTCTTCGCCGCCGCCGCGGGGGGCACCTCGATGCCGGTCCTCGCTTCGGCGTCGCTCGCTCCGCGGGCGAGGCCGGCGATCAGCATCGTGCGCTCGAGATCGACGCCCGTCGGCGCGCGCGCATTCACGTAGCGAAGGTGGAAGCGGCCGAGCGTGATGACGTCGCCGTTTTGCAGGATGCGCCTCGCGACACGCTGGCCGTTGACGAACGTGCCGTTCGCGCTTTCGAGGTCCTCGAGGATATGGTCGTTGCCGACCGGCACGATCACCGCCTGCGTGCGGCTCACCGCGGGGTCGTCGACGACGATCGCGTTGCCTTGTTCGCGGCCCACCGTGAGCCGCTCGCGATCGACGACACACTGGTAGACGACGGCCTCGCCGGCGGAGAGCACGAGCTTCGCCATCGTCAGGCCGCCGCGCGTCGTTCGAGCAGTCGCGAAATCCAGCCGCGTGCGCGGCCGGTGACGACCTTCGCGAGCACGACGGACACGTTGTCGTAGCCGCCGTTGTCCTTCGCCGCCTGCACCAGCGTCTGCGCGGCGAGCGGAAGGTTGGCCGCGAGCGAGCGCACGATCAGCTCGATGTCGCTGTCGGCGACGAGATCGTTGAGCCCGTCCGAGCACAACACGAATACGTCGCCGGGGCGCGTGTCCTGCTCGCGCAGGTGCGGCTCGACATCCGCGGTCGCACCGAGCGCGTGGGTCACCAGGCTTCGGTTGTGCGAGTGACGCGCGTCGGACGGCGAGATCACCCCGAAATCGACCTGGTCGCGCAGCAGCGAATCGTCGCGCGTGAGCAACTCGAGCCGGCCGTCGCGCAGCCGGTAGATCCGCGAATCGCCGATGTGCCCCAGCACGACGCTGTTAGCGTCAAAAACGGCGAGCGCGAGCGTCGTTCCCATGCCGTGGCGCGTCGCATCCGCTTGAGCCGCCTCGAAAATCGCGCGGTTGGCTTGCTTTATGCTTTGCTCGGCGGCAAGCAGTGGTGGATGCTGGCTCGCGGGCGAGCGGTCGCCGTTGAGGTTTGCGCGAAGCGCGGCGACGACGATGTCCGCGGCCATGCGGCTCGCGACCTCGCCGGCACGGTGCCCGCCCATGCCGTCGGCGAGCGCAACGACACCGATGCGCGCGTCGATCGCGATCCGATCTTCGTTGAACTGGCGCACGTTGCCAACGTCGGTGAGCCCCGCCGCTTCGATCGACTGGCGTTTGATCATCGACCGAGGATATCAAGCAAGGCCCAGGTAGCGCACGCATGCGAACGAGCAGCATCGGCCGCTATGAGCTCCTCGACGAGTTGAGTCGGGGCGGGATGGGTGTCGTCTACAAGGCGCGCGACCCGCTGATCGACCGCATCGTGGCGATCAAGGTGATCGGCATGGGCCTGTCGCGGCTCGAGTCGCAGGCGTTCGACGAGCGCTTCGACCGCGAGGCGCGTTCCGCCGGTCGGCTGAACCACCCCAACATCGTGACCATCCACGACATGGGGAAGAGCGACGACGGCGCGTACATCGCGATGGAGTTCCTCGACGGCCGCTCGCTGCGCGAAATCCTCGACACCGGCATCGTGCTCGACCCGGCGCGCGTCGCGATGATCGCCGTGCAGATCGCCGACGGCCTCGCGTACGCGCACGAGCACGGCGTCGTTCACTGCGACATCAAGCCGGCGAACATCATGGTGCAGGAGCGCGGCGCCGTGAAGATCACCGACTTCGGCATCGCGCGGCTGCCGACAGGGTCGCGCACGTTCGCCGGCACGATCGTCGGCTCGCCGCGCTACATCTCGCCGGAGCAGATTCTCGGCCGGCCGATCGACGCGCGCTCCGACATCTTCTCCCTCGGCGCGGTGCTCTACGAGATGCTGACCGGCGTGCCGCCGTTCGGCGGCGGCGAGCTGGACGAGATCCTGTTCCAGGTGATCAACGACAAGCCGGAGGCGCCGAGCCATCGCAACGCGGCGATTCCCGCTGCCTTCGATGCGATCGTCGAGCGCGCGCTCGCGAAGTCGCCCGGCGATCGATACGCGTCGGCGAGCGACATGGCGGCGGCGCTTCGCGCGTCGCTGCCCGGTGAATCGCGGTCGACGCCGCCGGCGTTGCCGGCCGCGACCGCCATGCGCGGACGGCGAACTGGCGGCGATTCGACGACGACCGTGCTGATCAGCGGGCCGGACATCGCGAGCGCCGGCGGGGTCGCCGATTTGCGCGACGGCAGCGGTTCCGATTCACCTCGATTGGCAAAGCTGGCTGCGTACGGCGTGCCGGCGATGCTGGTGCTCGCGCTGGGCACCTGGACGCTCGTCGACGGCCGGCTGTCGCGCGCCGGGCGTGCACCGCTGCCGGCGATCGCGAGCGCGCCGATCGGCGACGCGTCGGCGAACGAAGCCGCGCTCGGCGCAATCCCGGACAACGCTGCGCGGGCGCCGACGGCTCCCGTAGTAGCGGCTGCGCCGCTCGCCGACGTAGCTTCAGCGCCGGTCGCGCCGGCGGCGCTCGTCGTGTCGCCCGCGGCGAAGCCTGTTGCGACGAAGCCGCAGGCGCGGCTCACGCTCGCCGTTTCGCCGTGGGGCGAGGTGTTCGTCGACGGCCGCAAGCGCGGCGTTTCACCTCCGCTTGCCGAGCTCAATCTCGCCCCCGGCCGCCACACGATCGAGATTCGCAACACGACATTCGCGCCGCATCGCGAAACGGTCGACGTGCTGGCGGATGCCAACGTGCGCATCAAGCACAAGTTCGAATAGCCGCATGCGCGGATTCGCATCGGCCGTCGCGGTTGTCTTGCTGTTCGCAGGCTGCGCGGACCTCGCCCGCGACCACACGCAGGCCGCGGCGCAGCCGCCGATCGCCGCGACGCGGGAGCCGCCAGCCGTCGCGAGGCGCGAACCGTCGCGTCCGCCGCCGAAGGAAGCGGTCAAGGACATCGCTCAGCCGCCGTCCGAGCCGCTACCGGGCAAGGGCACGCAGCTGCTGATGCAGGCGGCGAAAAGCTACGACGACGGCGATTATCGCAGCGCGTCGGTCCAGCTGCAGGCGTCGTTGCATGAGACGCTTACCGCAGCCGAGCAGGCGAGCGCGCATAAGTACCTCGCGTTCGTCGCGTGTGCCTCGAAGCGTGCCGCGGCGTGCCGCGAGGAATTTCGCAAGGCGCTTGCCGCGGATCCGACGTTCGAGCTTACACTTGCCGAGGCCGGGCACCCGAGCTGGGGACCGGCGTTCAAGCGCGTGAAGGCCGACGCCGCGGCGAGCGCGAAAAGGAAGCGCACGCCGTAATCGTTACGGCGCGCGCCGATTCCTCACAACAGCGGCGTTGCGGCCGCCGTTGCCGCGGATCAGTACTTCTTGTGCTCGGCGGCTTCCTTCTCGATCTTTTGACCGCCCTTCGAGATGTCCTCGCCGGCGCCCTGCATCGTGTTGCATCCCGACATCGCCGCGAGAACCGGCACGAACGACAGCGCCATCAGCAACGCAATCAGTTTCTTCAGCATTTGTGACCACCCTTCTGTTGTGGGAACCGGCACGGCCCGGCGCTTCGCAGTCTCGCCGCTCGAACCCCCGCAACGAATCAGCCGATCGGCCGTTAACATGTAGGGCATTGCCTAACGGGCTTCCTAACCTGCTCGATGCGCCGGATCATGTACTGGCTGTTGCCGTTGCTCGTGCTCTTGTTGTCCGGGCCGCTGCTCGCCGTAGCGCTCGGCCGCGCGTCGATCGGCGGCGACTGGCGCACGGCGACGCACCGCTCTTCCGGGCTCGCGCCCGATCCAGCGGTCTACGACGACGCCGTCGTGCAGGTCTATGCGAGTCGCACGTTCGGTTGGCGCGGCGCGTTCTCCGACCACACGTGGCTCGCGGCGAAGCCGAAGGGCGCGCGCCGGTACACGCGCTACGAAGTGATCGGCTGGTTCGCGCGCGCCGGAGGCTCGGTCGTGTCTGTGTCGGACGCACGCGCGCCGGATGCCGAGTGGTACGGCTCGCCGCCGCGGCTCGTTCGCGACGTGCGCGGCGCACAAGCTCAGGCGGTGATCGACAAGCTCGCGCAGGCGGTCGAAAGCTATCCGTACGCCGATTCGTACAGCGCGTGGCCGGGGCCGAACAGCAACACGTTCGTCGCGCACCTGGGCCGCGCGATTCCCGAGCTGCGGCTCGCGATGCCCTCGACGGCGATCGGCAAGGATTATTTCCCGCTCGGGGACATCTTCGCGCGGGCCCCGAGCGGCACCGGCTACCAGCTGTCGCTGTCGGGTCTGCTCGGCGTCACCGCCGCGGCCGACGAGGGATTCGAGCTGAACGTGCTCGGTCTCGTCATCGGTGTCGATCTGCGCCGACCGGCGCTGAAGCTTCCCGGCATCGGCCGCATCCCTGAGGGTCAAAGTAAGGAATGAGGGTCAGAGTGCGGTTCCGGACGCAACAGCACTCTGACCCTCGTGCCTCATCGAGCGGCGCAGCAGCCACGACGCGATCGACAGGTTCACGAGGTTCCACGCGATGCCGTTGACGAACGCCGCCTTGTACGAGCCGGTGAGATCGAACACGACACCCGACATCCAGCCGCCGAGCGCCATGCCGAACAACGTTGCCATGATGACGGCGCCGACGCGTGCACCCGCTTCGCGCGGCGGGAAGAACTCGCGCACGATGATGGCGTACGAGGGCACGATGCCGCCCTGGAACAGCCCGAACAGCGCCGAGATCACGTACAGCGACACGAGATCGTCGAACGGCAGGAACAGCACGAGCGCCGTGCCCTGCAGCGCCGACCCGATCAGCAGCGTGCGAAGCCCGCCGATCCGATCGCAGATGAAGCCGAACGCAAGGCGGCTCACGATGCCGCTCGCGAGCATCAGCGACAGCATCTGCGCGCCGCGTGCCGGACCGTAGCCCAGGTCGCCGCAGTACGCGACCAGATGCACTTGCGGCATCGACATCGCGACGCAGCACGCGAGGCCGGCGACGATCAGCAGGCCCTGCAGCGCGCCTGGCGAGAGACCGAGCGCATGCGTCGCCGCGGCGCGCGGCCGCGCGCCCGACGGCTCGAGCACGCTGATCGGCGGCGGACGGCGAAGCCACAGCGCGAGCGGCACCATCGTCACCACGCAGAACGCGCCGATGCCGTAATACGTATGGCGCCATCCGACCGTCTCGATGAAGTGCTGGACGAGCGGCGGCCACACCGCGCCGGCGAGATAGTTGCCGCTCGCGAAGATGCCGACCGCCGCGCCGCGGCGCCGATCGAACCACATCGACACGTGCGCGAGCAGCGGCGCGAACGTCGCTGCGCTGCCGACGCCGATCAGCAGCCCCTGCGCAAGCGCGTAGTGGCCGAGCGAGCCGGATGCACCGGCGGTGCCGTAGCCCGCCGCCATCGCGATCGCACCGACGATCACCGGCACCATGATGCCGAAGCGATCGGACAGGCGACCCATCAGGATGCCGCTGAAGCCGAAGCCGATCATCGTGAGCGTGTACGGCAGCGACGCGGCACCGCGCGCGACGCCGAATTCGGACTGCACCGTCGGCAGCGCGACGACGACCGACCACATGCCGACGCCGCCGATCGTCGACAGCAGCAGCGACAGCGCAAGACGCAGCCACGCGTAGGGTGAATCGACTTCGGCGTTCGGCGGACGGGAATTCACGTCAATCATCGTGCAATGAGCGAGGCGCGATTGTGCCACGCGCGCACACTTCCCCTTTAGAATCGCGTGCTTCGTTTGTTTCGTGGGGGAACGCATGTCCGAGCATCTCGGCTATCTGCGGCATCCGACGCTGCACGGCGACGCCATCATCTTCGTCAGTGACGACGATCTTTGGCGCGTGTCGACGTCGGGCGGCGTTGCGCGGCGGCTCACAGCGAGCGTTTCGGAGCTGTCGAATCCGTGCCTTTCCAACGACGGGCGCAGTGTCGCGTTCGTCGGCCGCGACGAGCAGCATCCCGAGGTCTACCTGATGGATGGGGACGGCGGGCCGGCGCGCCGGATGACGTGGACCGGGCCGGACGTCATCGTCCGCGGCTGGACGCCGGACAACCGGATCCTGTACGTGACGACGTACGGCCAGCCGTTCTTCCGCAACTACCGCGCGTTCACGCTCGACCCGGGCGGCGGGTTGCCCGACGTGCTCGCGCTCGGGCAGGTCAATCATCTCGCGTTCGGACCGAATGGCGCGAAGGTCATCGGACGCAACACCGCCGATCCCGCGCGATGGAAGCGCTACCGCGGCGGAACCGCGGGGCACCTGTGGATCGATGCAAGCGGCAGCGGCCAGTTCCGCCGGATGAGCGAGCTCGAAGGCAATATCACGAGCCCGATGTGGATCGGCGGCCGCGTGTACTTCCTGTCCGACGCGCAGGGCGTGTCGAACCTCTACTCGTGCGTGCCGAGCGGATCGGACATTCGCCGCCACACCGATCACGATGACTATTACGCGCGGCATGCGCAGAGCGACGGCAGGCGCGTCGCGTATCAATGCGGCGCGGACCTCTGGCTGTTCGATCCGGCGACCGACAGGAGCGAGCGGCTCGACATCCGGCTGCCGTCGCATCGAACGCAGCGCGCGCGCAAGTTCGTCGCCGCCGCCGATCATCTGGAAGGCGTCAGCGCTCATCCGGCGGGCCACAGCGTCGCCGTCGTCGCGCGCGGCAAGCCGTTCGCGTTCGCATTGTGGGAAGGCGGCGTGCGCCAGTACGGCGACGCCGGCGCAGGACGCTATCGTCATGCGCAGTGGCTCGCCGACGGCTCGACGCTCGTGGCGGTCGGCGATGCGTCCGGCGACGAGCGCGTCGACGTGCTCGACGCGGCTGGCGGCGCGCGCACGATGCCCTGGGACGTCGGCCGCGTGATCGCGATGCGCTCCGCACCGCGCGGCACGCGGATCGCGATCGCGAACCATCGCAACGAAGTGCTGATCGGCGACGTCGCGAGCGGCGATGTTTCGGTGATCGACCATAGCGACGGCGGCCGCACCGAGGACCTCGCGTGGTCGCCCGACGGTGCATGGCTCGCGTACACGTTCTGGACGTCGGCGCGACAGACGGCGATCAAGCTGCACGACGTCGGCGCCGGGCGCTCGACGCTCGTCACGCAACCGGAATTCCACGATTACAGTCCGGCGTTCGATCCGCAGGGCCGCTATCTGTACTTTCTGTCGACGCGCACGTTCGACCCGGTGTACGACGCCGTGCAGTTCGAGTTGAGCTTCCCGCGCGCGGCGCGGCCGTATCTGATCGCGCTGCAGGCGGGCCAGCGTCCGCCGTTCGAGCCGGCGCCGAAAGGGCTGAAGCGCGACGATCCGATGAGCGAGCGCGCGAAGAGCGAGCCCGTGCGCGCAATGCCGGCGATCGACCTCGACGGCATCGTGTCGCGCGTCGCGCCGTTCCCGGTTCCCGAAAATCGGTTCGGCCAGATCGCCGGCGCGGCCGGTGACAAGGTCGTCTGGACGGTATTGCCGATCGCGGGTGCGCACGGCCGTGGCGGACACAAGGATTCGCCAGGACGACTCGAGATCTTCGACTTCGAGACGCTTCGTGCCGAAACGCTGATGGACAAGGCCGACGCGTTCACGATGGCCGGCGATCACACGACGCTGATCGTGCGCGAAGGCAAGCGGCTGCGCGCGATCGCAGCGCAGCGTGCGCCGCAACGCGACAGCGATCCCGAATCGTCGACGGACAAGCCGTCGCGCAAGAGCGGCTGGCTCGATCTCGAGCGGATCCGTCTTTCCGTCGAGCCGCGCAACGAATGGCGGCAGATGCTGCGCGAAGTGTGGCGGCTGCAGCGCGACCAGTTCTGGGTGCCGAACATGTCCGGCGTCGACTGGGACGCCGTCTATCGGCACTACGAGCCGCTGCTCGCGCGCGTGTCGACGCGCGCCGAGCTCTCCGACCTGATCTGGGAGATGCAGGGCGAGCTCGGCACGTCGCACGCCTACGAGATGGGCGGCGACCATCGCAAGCCGCCGCAGATCGCGCTCGGCTATCTCGCGGCCGAAGTGTGCTTGCGCGACGATGGCAGCTACGAGATCACGCGCATCGTCGAGGGCGATCCGTGGGACGCCGGCGCGGACTCGCCGTTGCGCGCCGTCGGCGTCGAGGCGAAACCCGGCGAGCGGATCGTCGCGATCAACGGGCAGCGCACGTCGCGCGAGCGCCCGCCGCAGGCGCTGCTCGTCCATCAGGCGGGCACCAAGGTCGAGATCGCGCTCGCCGCCGCCGACGGCGCGACCCGCAGCGTCGTCGTGACGACGCTCGCCGACGAAGTGCCGGCGCGCTATCGCGAATGGGTCGAGCGCAATCGCGCGTGGGTGCACGAGCGCTCCAGGGGCCGCGTCGGCTACTTTCACCTGCCGGACATGATGTCGGCGGGCTTCGCCGAGTTCCATCGCTACTTCCAGGTCGAGTGCGATCGCGACGCGCTGATCGTCGACGTCCGCTACAACCGCGGAGGGCATGTGTCGCAACTGCTGCTCGAGAAGGTTGCGCGCAAGCGGATCGGCTACAACCTGTCGCGCTGGATGCAGCCGTCGTCGTACCCGGATGAAGCGGCGGCCGGACCCATCGTCGCGCTCACCAACGAGCACGCGGGGTCCGACGGCGACATCTTCTCGCACGGCTTCAAGCTGATGGGCATCGGCCCGCTCGTCGGCAAGCGGACGTGGGGTGGCGTGATCGGCATCTGGCCGCGGCACAAGCTCGTCGACGGCACCGAGACGACGCAGCCGGAGTTCTCGTTCTGGTTCCGCGACGTCGGCTGGGGCGTCGAGAACTACGGCACCGATCCGACGATCGACGTCGACAACGCACCGCAGGACGTCGCCGCCGGTCGCGATCGTCAACTCGAGACGGCATTCGACACGGCGATGAAGCTGATCGAAACGGTCGCGGCGAAGCCCGCGTTCGAGCCGCGTCCAAACCTCGCCCGTTCGAGCCTGCCGCCGCGCCGATAACCTCGCGCGCGATCGCTCGTAGCCGCCCCGCGCGGCTCGACGCGTCCCGGGCGGGAACATTGGCGGGTCGCATGCGTTCCAATTTGTCGACGGGCGCCGCGGGTCATTCGCCGTCCGTCCAGACAAACGGAGGAGGGACCATGGCGAAATATGGAAGCAAGGCGCAATCCAAGGTGAAGAAGGCGATGCACGAGCGCAAGCGCGGCACGCTGAAAAGCGGCAGCTCCGGCAAAAAAGTGAAAAGCCGCAAGCAGGCGATCGCGATCGGCTTGTCGGAAGCGCGGCGCGAAGGCGGCAAGGTGCCGCGCAAGAAGGCGTCGAAGAAGAGCGGCTCGAGCAGGAAGTCGTCGTCGAAGAAGAGCTCGCCTTCGCGCAAATCGTCGAAATCCAAATCGTCGAAGTCGAGTTCGTCGAGGTCGAAATCCTAGCGACGCAACGGAGCGATCAGCGCAGCCTGAAGCGCAGCGTCGCGGCGTCGCCCGCGGTCGTGCTCTCGCCGAGGCCGATCAGGCCGCGGCCGAGCAGAAGGGTCTGCTCGCGCAGCAGATGCACTTCCGGCTTGCCGCCGAAGCGCACGTACGTGCCGTTCGCCGACTCGTCGATCAGGACGAAGTTGCCGTTCTGCAGCACGATCCGTGCGTGCCAGCGCGACACCGCGCGCGTCGTGACGACGACGTCGTTGCCGGGGTCGCGACCAAGGCGCACGATCTTGCGCGCCTCGTCGAGCTGCACGTCATGGCCGTTGAGGCTCAGCACCAATGCGCATTCGACGTCGGGCGTCGCGGCGGGCCGGCTGTCGATCACCATCGTGAGCGTCGCCTCGGTGTTCCACAGCACCTCGCAGATCGGGACGCTGGCGGTGACGCCGCGCAGATCCATCGGATGGAGCGCACGGCAGCCCGCGCGGATCGCCGGCGTCAGCAGGTCGACGGTCGCCTGCGTTGTCAGCACCTGGCCGGGCTGCGCGATGTCGGCGATGCGCGACGCGACGTTCACCGTGTCGCCGAACACGTCGCCGCCAACCTCGAGCACCGGTCCGGCGGCTACACCGACGCGGATTGCCGGCAGCGCCCGATCGGCGACGCGCAGGTTGCCCATCCCTGTCTGCATCTGGCTCGCGGCGCTGATCGCGCCGTCGGCGTCGTCGAACACGCAGAGCAGCTCGTCGCCGATGAACTTCACGACGCGGCCGCCGAACTCGATTGCGATGGAGCGCAGGCAGTCGAGACAGTTGGCGATAACCCGATGCGCGTCATGGTCGCCCAGCGCCTCGTAGAGCGCCGTGCTGCCGCTCACGTCGGCGAAGACGACGGCGAGCACGCGTTCGCCTGGCTGCATGCGAAGTTGGATGGACGGTTCGCCGGGTGCGTTCGCGGGGCGCGAATATTCGCATCATAATCGCAGCTCGCCGCGCGCAGCCCGCGCAGCGGCTCATTTTTCAACGGAGCGAGGGCGCATGGCCTCGAAGAACCTTCGTGTCGGTGTGATCGGCGTCGGTTTCGGCGCGCAGGTCTACGTTCCCGCATTCCGCTCCGAAGGCTGGGACGTCGCGGCGCTTTGCAGCCGCAATCGCGACAAGGCGGCGAAGGCGGCCGCCGGCGCAGGCGTGCGCGACGTGTGCACCGATCCGATGGAGCTGATCGCGCGCGGCGATATCGATGCGATCGCGATCGCGACGCCGCCGCGCGCGCATCGCGATCTCGCGATCGCCGCGCTGCGCGCCGGCAAGCACGTGCTGTGCGAGAAGCCGTTCGCGATGAATGCCGCCGAGGCGGCCGAGATGCGGGACGTCGCCGACGCGACGAAGCTCACGGCGATGGTCGGCCACGAGTTCCGCCATGCGCCGCAGCGCGCGTACGTCAAGGAGCTGCTGAACCTGGGCTTCGTCGGGCAGCCGCAGCTTTGCACGATCGAGCTCTTCCTCGACCGCTACGTGACGGCCGAGCCGCGGCCGCTCACCTGGCTCGCGTACGAGTCGGAAGGCGGCGGCCTGCTCGGCGCGCTCGGCTCGCACTACATCGACGGCTTGCGCCACTGGTTCGGCGACGTGGCGACGGCGAGCGGGCGGCTCGCCGTGCTTCGGCCCGACCTGAAGGACCCGGCGAGCGGCGCGATCGTCAAGGCCGGGGCCGACGACACGTTCTTCTTCACGCTCGAGTTCGCGAGCGGCGTCGTCGCGACGATGAGCGCGTCGTTCGCCGCGACGCCGGCGCGCGGTGCGAAGATCGTCGTCATGGGCGAGCGCGGCACGCTGATCGCCGAGCAGCCGGGGCCCAATCCGATGGAGAACGGCATCGTCGTTGCGAGCCGCGACGGCAAGCCGCTGCAGGCGCTGCCGACACCGGCGCGCTACACGCCGTTGTTCGACGATCGCGATCCTCGTCTCGCCGCGTTCCGCATGCTGGTGCGAGAGTTCGCGAGCGGCATCGAGCAGCACGCTTCGCCGGCGCCGAACTTCACCGACGGCTGGCGTTGCCAGCAGGTGCTCGACGCGGTTCGCGCGTCGTCGCGCTCCGGCTGCGCGGTCAGCCTCGGCTGAGCGCGGGCGCCGCGATGGCGACGTCGCGCTGGCCGGAGTTGCCGTACGCGGCGTGGCAGCCGACGTACGAGACGCTGCACATGTGGGTGCAGATCGTCGGCAAGATTCGCCTCGAGCTGATGCCGTGGCTCAATCACACGTGGCAGGTGACGCTGTATCCGACGGCACGCGGCCTCACGACCGCGCGCATGCCGCACGGCGGGCGCTCGCTCGAGATCGAGTTCGACTTCGTCCGCCACGCGCTTGCGCTGCGCACGAGCGACGGCGGCGAGCGATCGATCGCGCTGCAGCCGATGACGGTTGCGCAGTTCTACGCATCGGTAATGGAGGCACTCGGGTCGCTCGGAATGCCGGCCGCGATCTATCGCAAGCCGGTGGAGGTCGACACGCAGCTGGCGTTCGACGAGGACTTCGAGCACGGCGCGTACGACACCGAGTCGGTGCTCCGCTGCTGGACGATCCTGTGCACGACGGCTGACGTGCTCACCCGCTTTCGCGCGCGCTTCTACGGCAAGGCGAGCCCCGTGCACTTCTTCTGGGGGAGCTTCGATCTCGCCGTGACGCGCTTCTCAGGTCGCGTGGCGCCGCCGCATCCCGGCGGCGTGCCGCATCTTCCCGATCGCGTCGCGCGCGATGCGTATTCGCACGAAGTGAGCAGCGCCGGATTCTGGCCGGGCGGCGCCGTCGCGCCGTATCCGCTCTTTTACAGCTACGCGTATCCGGAGCCCGCAGGATTCGGCGCCGCGCGCCTGCAGCCGGGCACGGCGCGCTACGACACGACGCTGCGCGAATTCGTGCTGCCGTACGACGATGTCCGGCGCGCCGACGATCCCGACCGGACGCTGCTCGCGTTCCTGCAGTCGACCTACGACGCCGCCGCCGATCTCGGCCGCTGGGATCGCGCGGCGCTCGACGTGCCCGCCGAGACGCTGCGCGCCGTGCGCGCATGACGCGCAACGTCTCACGCGAGCGCGATCTCGACGCGCCGGTTGCGCCTGCCCTCGCTGCGGATCCTTAGCACGCGGATGGCGCCGATCTCGCCGATGTTGCGCACGTGCGTGCCGCCGCAAGGCTGCAGGTCGATGCCGGGAATGCGCAGCAGCCGCACGCGACCGCCGCCGCGCGGCGGTTGCACGCTCATCGTCTTCACGAGCTCGGGCCGCGCGTCGAGCTCGTCGTCGGTGATCCACACGGTCTCGGTGGCGACCGCGCGCGCGATCAGCGCGTTCGTCTCTCGCTCGATGCGCTGCGCGTCGAGCAGGCTCATGTCGATGTCGAAGTCGAGCCGCGCCTTCTGCGGCGCGATGTTGCCCCCGGTGACCGGCGCCACGACGACGCACGACATCACATGCAGCGCCGTGTGCAGGCGCATCATCGCGTAGCGGCGCGGCCAGTCGATCTCGAGTGCGACGCTCTCTCCGGGCTCGAGTCGGGCCGCGGCCGGCGCCGGCAGGTGGAGGATCGCGTCGAGCGCGTCGCCCTTGCGCGTGTCCGCGATCGCGATGCGCTCGCCGCTCGCGCGCACCAGCGTGCCCGCGTCGCCCTGCTGACCGCCGCCCAGCGGATAGAAGATCGTGCGATCGAGTTCGATGCCATGATCGTGCACGGCTACGACGCGCGCATCGGCGATGGCGAGATAAGCGTCGTCGCGAAACAACAGTTGCGTTGCCATTGTTGAAAAAAGGTGAACGGGCGGACCGGAATGCGATTTTATCCGCCGGCCGCTGTCACAGTTGGAAACGATTCGCCGGCAAGTCGTGACAACGGGCGCGTGCGGCCGGCCGTTAGTGTCCGAAGGGCAATGAGCCGGTTCGACAGGATCGGCACAACGACGGAGGGACGTATGCGGAGAGTGCTCACAATGCTGCTGGCCGTCGCTGGCTTCGCCATCGCGGGCCAGGCGGCCGCGCAGATCACGCTGTACGAGCGCGAGGGCTTCCACGGCCGCGCGATGACGGCGACGCGCGACGTATGGAATCTCGACGGCACCGGGTTCAACGACCGCGTCTCGTCGATCATCGTCAACCGCGGTCGCTGGGAAGTCTGCGAGCACGCGCGCTTCGAGGGCCGCTGCGTCGTGCTGCGACCGGGCAACTACGCCTCGCTGCGCGACATCGGGCTCGAAAACCAGATCTCATCGGTGCGGCCGGCGGGGCGCGGCGGGCCCGCCGTGTACGACGCCCCGCCACTGCCGGCGCCCGCGCCCGTCTATCAGTGGCGACAGCGGCCGGGCGAGCGGCTGCACGAGGTCCCGGTCGAGTCCGTGCACGCGGTCGTCGGGCCGGCCGAGCAGCGCTGCTGGGTCGAACGGCAGCAGGTGCCGTCGGGCGGACAGCCGAACGTACCGGGTGCGGTGGTCGGCGGACTGATCGGCGGCATCCTCGGTCATCAGATCGGCTCGGGCCGCGGCAACACGGCAGCGACGATCGCGGGCGCCGTCGGAGGTGCGGCGATCGGCGCCAACGTCCCGGGGGGGCCTGCCTACGGCCGTGACGTGCAGCGCTGCGCGAGCGCGCCGCCCGGACCGCCCGATTATTGGGACGTGACGTACAACTTCCGCGGCACCTGGCACCACGTGCAGATGAGCGCGGCGCCCGGCCGGACGATCTGGGTGAACGATCGCGGCGAGCCGCGCGGCTGACCGGCAGATCGCACGCGTGACACGAAGCGGCCCGCGCGACGGGCCGCTGCGCCTGTTGGCGAGGTCGCTACAGCGTGCTCGCGAGCCCGGCGTCGCGCTGCCGGTCGTCCGACGACGCGACGTACATCAGCGCCATGACGAGCACACCCGCGTACCCGCCGCCGACGAACGCTGCAGCCAGCCACCAGGCCGAAACCATGTTCGCGCTCCTTGCAAGGGGGCGTCCATCGCCGCCGCACCAAGGCCAGAAGGTATTGCCATCCGAGCATCGCTCGATTGCGCTGCGTCAAATGCGCGCGGGAATCTGCGTCGCTGCGGCATCGATCTCGGATGGCCCCGAGGACCGTGGTCCGCCGCTGCCCGTTGCGCAGGGAGCCTGGCTGCGCGACAACGGCGTGCTATGGCGCCCGGGCGCACGCCGGTCCGTATCGGCGTCGATCAGCCGGGCGCCGACATCATCGGGTCGGTGCCGCCGCGGCGTACCCGTCGGCGATCTCGCGCTCGATCACCTCGTAGAGCGGCCGCACCACGAAGTTCAGGTCACGCACGACGCCGTCGACCGATAGCATCGAAGGCACGCGCGCGCCGCGATGCTCGACGGCGCCGCCGATGCGGCGGACGTCGACGCCCAGCCGTCGCAGATGGCTCGCGAGCCTCGCCTCGGTCAGCATGAATAACGTCTCGATGCCGTGCCGGCGCGCCTGCGCGATCAACGCGAGATACAGGCCGACCGGAATGTACGGGAAGCGCGGCTGCGTCGCGCTGCCGAAGTCGCGGGCGGTGATCTTCGCCGGCACGCTCGCCTCGCCACGACGGCGTCGATACGCGCCGACGACCGCGAGCCGGGACACCTCCGCGATGCGGCGCCGGTCCATCCGCGCCGGGTCGACGACGCGCCGGTCGAGCGTGCGCTCGCAGATGCGCTCGAACGGCAAGGGCTCCGCGGGATCGCCGCGTGCCGTGAAGATCAACCGGATGCAGCCGACGTAGTCATCGCCGCCGGCGGTGCGCAGCAGCGCGTGCGTCGCGTGGCTGTCGTACGCGTCCGTCTCGAGACCGTCGGCGCGAATCGGCTCGAAGCCCAGATCGCGACAGTACACGTCGTGTCGAATGCGGTACGCGGTGCGCTTGAGGGCGTCGTTGACCGCCGGCACGGCGGTGAAGTAGCGGCTGAAGCCGACACCGATGTTCAGGAACGTGGGTAATGCCATGAACAGGCAAACGCGACGTCACCGTCAAAAGCTCGCACAAAGCATACACGCATCGCCAACGTTTCCCTCATCGCGGCGCGAGAAACGCGCTAATCGTCGATGCGCTTGCGTGCGGCCTTCACCTTGCCGCGGCGCACTTTCTCGTCGACGCGCCGGCGCTGCGAGCTTCGCGTCGGCCGCGTCGGCTTGCGCGCGCGCGGCACCGCCGAAGCGGCATCGACGAGCGCCTGCAATCGGCCGATCGCGTCGGCGCGGTTGCGCTCGAGCGTCCGATGGCGCTGCGCCTTGATGACGACGACGCCGTCGGCGGTGATTCGCTGGTCGCCGAGGGCGAGCAGGCGTTCCTTGAGCGCATCGGGCAGCCGAGCCGCGCGCACGTCGAAGCGCAGGTGCACGGCGCTCGACACCTTGTTCACGTTCTGGCCGCCGGCGCCTTGTGCGCGGATCGCCGACCACTCGATGTCGGCGGGATCGACAGGATGGCGGCTTTCGCTCATGCGGCGCCTCGCATCGCGGCGGCCGCCACGATCGTCTGCAGCGACGGGCGTCGAGCGGTTACCCTTGTCGCCGTGGAACGAGGAGCGCGCGTCATGGGCAAGTCCCGGCTGGAGGCGTTCAGCGACGGCGTCGTCGCGATCATCATCACGATCATGGTGCTCGAGCTCAAGGTGCCGCACAGCGCCGAGCTGGCGGCGCTCGCGCCCATTCTGCCGGCGTTCCTCTCGTACGTGCTGAGCTTCGTCTACGTCGCGATCTACTGGAACAACCATCATCACATGCTGCACACGGTCACCGAGGTGAGCGGGGGCATGCTGTGGGCGAACCTGCACCTGCTGTTCTGGCTGTCGCTCTTTCCGTTCGCGACCGGCTGGATGGGCGAGAACCACTTCGCGCCGCTGCCGACGGCCCTCTACGGCGGCGTGCTGCTGGCCGCGGCGATTGCATACACGATCCTGCAGGCGACGATCATTGCCGCGCAGGGCGAGGGCTCCTTTCTCGCGCGCGCCGTCGGCCGCGATCGCAAAGGCAAGCTTTCGGCGCTGCTGTACGCGATCGCGATCCCGGTCGCGTTCGTGAACCAAACGATATCGCAGGCGATCTTCGTGCTGGTCGCGTGCGTCTGGCTCGTTCCCGATCGGCGGATCGAGCGCTTCGTCGACGGCGCGCGCTAGTGGCCGGCGATGAAAAAGCGCGACCGACAGGCGCGCGCCGGCGGCGCACTTGCCTCACCGCTCAGCGGTTCACTGCGCGCATGCCGTAGCCGGGATAGCGCTCGCCGGACGCCGCGCCGGGCGGAATGACGCGGTCGATGCGCCGCAGATCGTCGCCGGTCAATCGGACGTCGAGCGCGCCGACGTTCTCGTCGAGATACGTGCGCCGCTTCGTTCCCGGAATCGGCACGATGTCGTCGCCCTGCGCGAGAACCCATGCGAGCGCGAGCTGCGACGGCGTGCAGCCTTTCTCGGCCGCAAGCGCGCGGATTTCGTCGACGAGATTCAGGTTCCTGCTGAAGTTCTCGCCCTGGAAGCGCGGCGAGCTCCGTCGGTAGTCGTCGGCATCGAGATCGTCGACGTTACGGATCCGCCCGGTCAGGAAGCCGCGGCCGAGCGGGCTGTACGGGACGAAGCCGATGGCGAGCTCGCGCACCGTGGGCAGGATCTCGTCTTCCGGATCGCGGCTCCACAGCGAGTACTCGGTCTGCAGCGCCGTGACCGGATGCACGGCGTGCGCGCGACGGATCGTCTGCGGCGCCGCTTCGGACAAGCCGAGAAAGCGAACCTTGCCCGCGCGCACGAGCTCGCCCATTGCGCCGACGGTGTCCTCGATCGGCGTCTGCGGATCGACGCGATGCTGGTAGTAGAGGTCGATCGTGTCGACGCCGAGACGCGCGAGGCTCGACTCGCACGCCTGTCGAACGTACTCCGGCCTGCCGTTCACGCCCTTGAACGATCCGTCCGGGTTGCGCATGTTGCCGAACTTCGTCGCGATAGACGCTCTCGCGCCGGCCGCGGAGCGCGCGTCCGATGAGCTCCTCGTTGCGGCCGCCGCCGTACATGTCGGCGGTGTCGACGAACGTGATTCCGATGTCGATCGCGCGGTGGATCGTCGCGATCGCCTCGGCCTCGTCGCGGCCGCCATAGAAGTCCGACATACCCATACAGCCGAGGCCCATTGCAGACACGCGGAGCCGTTGACCGAGCATTCTCGTTTTCATCGTCGACCTCGCTGGCGTCGCCGGAACCGGCGAGCTACGATTCGGCAGCAGCGAACGCGCAAGGTTCGCACGCGCTCATTTGCCGCGCCACCAGCGATCGACGCTCCAGGGACCCCCGCCCGCGGCGAAGAGATACAGGAACACGAACGAGTAGAGCGCGGCCAGCTCGCCGCGGTTGACGATCGGCCAGAAATCGACCGGCGCGTGCGCGATGAAGTACGCGAACGCCATCAGCCCCGAAAGCACGAACGCGACCGGCCGCGTGAACAATCCGATCAGCAGGAGGAACCCGCCGACGAGCTCGAGCGCGCCGGCGAAGCCGCTGAGCGACCACAGCACCGACGGCGTCGAGCGCGGAACCGGGAAGCCGAGCCACTTCTGCGCCCCGTGCGCCATGAACAGGAAGCCGGAGACGATCCGCAGCACGCTCAGGAGCCGCGGCGCCCAGTGATCGAGCGACAAGCGCATTGGATCGAGCCGCAGTCAGACGGTGTGACCGCGGCGCTCCTTCACCAGCTGCTCGATCAGCTCCATGTTCCTTCGAACGCCCTGCAGGTTCGGGTTGACGTCGAGCGCGCGGCGTGAATACTCGAGCGCGCGATCGTAGTACTCGAGCTTGACGTAGATCAGCACATAACCGGACAGCGCGCCGAAGTGGTACGGGTTGCGCTTCATCACCTCGTCGCAGTCGGCGAGCGAACGGCGCATGTCGCCGACGAGATAGTACAGCGTCGCGCGCTTGTTCCATCCTTCGGCGAACTCCGGCTTGCGCTCGATGACCTGGCTGAACGTGGCGATCGCGTCGCGCAGCTCGCCGGCGTTCATCTGCTCGATGCCGGCCTGGTAGAGCTTGTCGATCTCCGTGTCGCCGGAGCGCGCCCAGATGTCCCACAGCGCGTGCTCGGCCCGCTCGCGCGTCTCGTCGTCGGGATCGCGCAGCGTACGCACGAGGAGCTTCACGTCGTCCATCGTGCCGACGTCGCCGAGGCGGCTCGCGGCGTCGCGGCGCGCCTGCGCGTCGTCGTTCGCGAGCGCCTGCAGCGCCTGGTCGTGGCTCAGTGCAGGCGTATCCGCCTCCGCGGCGCAGACGGCCATCAGCAACGAGATCGCGATCGCGACCGCCGTACGCATGCGTTGCCTCCCGTGCCGCGTAAACACCCGTACGGCTGCATCCTTCCACCGTTCGCGCGGCTGCGCAAGGCGCGAGCCGCACGATTGCGGGTAAACTGCGCTCCGCCCGCTCGGCGTCGATGCACGCAGGCGGCGTTCGCACGCAATCCGGCACCGTTCGGAACAGTCTCGATGGTCGATCGCAGTGTCGTATTCGCCGCGCTCGCGTGCGCGGCCTTCGCCATGCCGTTGCACGCGAAATCGACGCCGGTGGCCGAAGGCGCGCGCGTCATCGTCAAGTACAAGGCAGGCTCGACGCTGCTCGCGAAGTCGGCGATGCCGGTGCAGGCGCGCCACGCGCTGCAGACGCAAGCACTCGCGATGCGCACCGGCCTTGCGCTTCGCGCCGGCGCGGGCGTCGGCGAGCGTTCGCACGTCGTCGTCGCGGACGGCATGACGTCCGACGAGCTCGCGCGACGCCTTGCCGCCGAAACCGACATCGAATACGCGGTGCCCGATGGCGTCCGTCATGCGAACGGCGCGCCGAACGATCCGCTGTACTTCGCGGGGCCGCCCCTCGGCGCCGGCGCCGGCGGACCGTCGGCCGGTCAGTGGTATCTGCGCGCGCCGGCTGGCGAGGTGCAGGCGGCGATCGACGTCGTGCCGGCGTGGGACTCGACCATCGGCGCGAACATCGTCGTCGGCGTCATCGACACCGGCGTGCGGTTGGACCATCCCGACTTGCAGGGGCAACTGCTGCCGGGCTACGACATGACGAGCGATCCGGTGCGCGCGAACGACGGCGACGGCCGCGACGGCGACGCATCGGACCCGGGCGACTGGATCACGGGCGACGACCTGCAGCAGCCGGGGACGCTGCACGGGTGTGCTCCGGCCGGGCGCGACAGCTCGTGGCACGGCACGCAGACGAGCGCGCTGATCGGCGCGCTGACGAACAACGGCGTCGGCATGGCGGGTGTCGCACCCGGCGTGCGGCTGCTGCCGGTACGCGTGCTCGGCAAGTGCGGCGGCTTCGATTCGGACATCATCGCCGGCATGCTGTGGGCGGCGGGCCTTGACGTTCCGGGCGTGCCGCGCAATCCGAACCCCGCGCGCGTGCTGAACCTGAGCCTTGGCGGCGATTCGCCGTGCACCGGTGCGTACATCGACGCCGTCGCGCAGATCAGCGCGGCCGGCGCGGTGGTCGTCGCATCGGCGGGCAACAGCGTCGGGCACGCGGTCGGCGTCCCGGCGAACTGTCCGGGCGTGGTCGCCGTCGCCGGCTTGCGCCACGCCGGCACGAAGGTCGGCTTCTCCGATCTCGGGCCCGATGTCGCGATCAGCGCGCCGGCGGGCAACTGCGTGAACACGGGACCCGGCGATCCCTGTCTCTATCCGATCCTCACCGCCACCAACCGCGGCACGACGGTCCCGATAGCGGACACCGACGGCGGATCGAGCTACAGCGACAGCTTCCATATCTCCGTCGGCACGAGCTTTTCCGCGCCGCTCGTCGCCGCAACAGCGGCACTGATGATGTCGGCGCAACCGTCGCTCACCGCGGCGCAGGTGCGCGCATTGCTGCAGTCGAGCGCACGTCCGTTTCCGACGACCGGCGGCGACAACGGCGACGGAACGCCGGTGCTGCAGTGCGCGGCGCCGCGACCGATCGGTACGCCCCAAGTCGATCAGGCGCAGTGCTATTGCACGACGTCGACGTGCGGCGCCGGCATGCTGGACGCGGGGGCCGCGGTGCTGGCCGCGAAAGCGATCGCATCGCCGAACTACACCGGATTGTTCTGGAACGCGCCGGCGAATTCGGAATCGGGTTGGGGCATCAATTTCGCGCACCAGGGCGACGCCATCTACGCGACGTGGTTCACCTACGATACGAGCGGCAAGGCGTGGTGGCTGTCGATGCTCGCGTCGCGCACCGCGCCGGACGGCAACGCGTACGGCGGCACGATCTACGCGGACAGCGGTCCGCCGTTCAGCGATTTCGCCGGCGTCGCGTCGGCAACGGCCGTCGGCCGCGGCACGCTCACGTTCACCCATGTCGACAACGGCACGTTCGCTTACACGGTGAACGGCGTATCGCAGGCAAAGGCGATCACGCGCATCAACCTCGGCACCGGAGCGCCGGCAACGTGCTTCTACAGCCCGGTCACACCGAATCTCGTCGGCGCGAAGAACTACCAGGATCTGTGGTGGGTGCCGCAGGGAGCCGAGAATGGCTGGGGCATCAACTTCGCGCAGCAGGGCGACACGATCTTCGCCACCTGGTACACGTATGACGTCGACCGCTCGCCGCTGTGGCTCACGGCGCTCGTGCAGCGGCAGGCCGACACGAACGTGTTCAGCGGGCCGATCTACCGCACGTCCGGTGCCCGCTTCGACGCGTACGACGCGCGCAGCGTGGCGACCACGGAGGTCGGCAGCGCGAAGTTCACGTTCGCCGACGGCGATCACGCGACGTTCGCGTACACGGTGCGGTACGCGCCGCTGCCGGCGCCGGTATCGCAGACGAAGGAGCTGACCCGCTTCCAGCTCGCCGCGACCGGCGGCGTCGTTTGCCAGTAATCGCCGAGCGTCGCGAACCTCGACCCGCTTCCAGCCGAGCGCGGCAGCCGTTTATCATCACGCCCCATGCCGCCTGCGCCGCCGGTCTTCGTCAGCTACTCGCGCAAGGACTATTACTTCGCCGAGTCGCTGACGTTCCACCTGCTGCAGTCCGGCGTCCAGGCATGGATGGACGTCAAGGACCTGATTCCGGGCGGAGATTGGGAGCGCGATCTCGACAGCGCGCTTGATTCGGCGTCGGCGCTGGTGCTCGTCGTCTCGCCGAGCGCAATGGCGTCGGAGCGCGTTCGCGCCGAGTGGCAGCGCGCGCTCGCCCGCGGTTGTCGAATCGTTCTCGCGCAGTTTCGCACCGCGACGATTCCTCCGGAGCTCGCCGCATGCGAGACGGCCGACTTTCGAGGCCGTTTCGCGCCTTCGTTGCGCGTGTTGACGTCGTACCTGGCTACGAACGCGCCGCGCGCGGCGACGAAGCCCGCCGCGAAAGCGCTGTTGCCGCTGCCGCCGTGGGTGTTGGCGATGACGCTCGCGCTCGCCATCCCGACGATCGGATATTTCCTCGGCGCAACCTGGGAGATGCCGCCGGACAGCGACTACCGCACGCTGACGTTGATCGCCGCACCGTTCGGCGCGCTCGCGCTGGTGTGGTTCTTTTGCGTTGCGTTCGTGCGCCGGCGCATGGGGATGACGCGACTTCTATTGTGCCTCGCCTGTCTCGCCGTCGTTTTCGCGTTGCCGGCGTTGGCGCATTCCGTTCCTGCGCTGTCGGTGCTCGCAACGCCGGATGTCGCCGCAAGATTCGACCGGCATCTGGCGCTCGGCCTCGTCTTTCTTGCCGTGCCGATCGCGGGGCTCGGCGTGCTGCTGCTCGTGCGTCCCGAGGATCTCCTGCGCTGGACGCCCACCGGACGCGCGTGGCTCGCGTACCGGATCGGCAACGTCGCGGGCGCGGCTTTCGTGCGCGCCGAGCTCGCGTCGCGATTCGCGCAAGTCGGTCCGTTCGAGCTCGTGCACGATCCGGTCGATGCGCCGATGGCACAGCGGTTGCGCGAGCAACTCACCGCGCTCGGAAATCGCGAGGCGGCACCGGCCGCGGCGTCTTCGATCCGCGTGCTGCTGCTCACCAACCGCACGCAGCTGCCGTTCATCGAAGCGCATACGGCTCGCCTGCAGCGCGACGTGCTGACCGTCATCGGCAGCGGCATCGACGTTGCGCCGGTCCTCGACTGGCTTTGGCGCCGCCAGTGGGTCGATTTCCGCCGCTGGGACGTCCGCCGCGGCGATCGTGCCCGCGCCCTGCCGCAGGTACCGGAAGCCGTCACGCAGACGCGGCTGCCGGCGCCGGTCGCGCGGGTCCATCACGTGCTGTGCGCGGTTGCCGCGCTCGTGTTCACCGTCGCGGGCGCCGTCTCGCCGGACGAGAATGCGCAATCGTCGGACGATCTCGCGCGTCAGTATCTCGGCGTGGCGACGTTCGCCGTATCGGTCGCATGGGCGCTGATCGCGCACTGGATGGTGAAGCGCAGCCGCACCGGCGCGGCGCTATTGCGCGTGGGCACCGGCGCTGCCGTGGCGACGGCGGTCGTCCTGGCGATCGACATGGCGGTGCTGCCGAACGAGAAATTCTCGCTCGGCGGCATGGCCGTCGCCGTGGCGCTGCTCGCAATGGGCTGCGCTTGGCTTCTCCGCGCGCGGCACGCCGCCGAATTCTGGCTGCCGCAGGAGAAGCTCACGAAGGCGCTGGCGCGAAGCGCGCTGGGCCGATACCGCGACTGGAACACGTTGCTCTGGGTTTTCGCCTACGCGTTCGTGTTCATGGCGATCTTCGGCTTCGCGTAGGTCGGACTGCCCGCCGGGGCCGGCGTGCGTCCGGCGCGCGCGCTAACCGATCACTTGAACGGGCTTGGCTTGTGCCGGTCGAGCCAGTCGCTCACCGGCTTCGACATGTTGCCTGCGAGGAACCACGCCGCCTCGAACGCGAACAGCGAAAACTTCTCGCCGCGTATCCTTCCGAACTGCGCGGCCATGTTCGCTTCGGGCTCGTCCGATACGAACGCGATTGCGCTCGTATGCTCGCCGAAGCCCATCAACGTGTAATCGTTCTTCGACAGCGCAGCGGCCGTATTCTTCGCTTCGGCCACCAACTGGTTGCTGTCCTTCAACGACGAGTAGAACATCTGGACGACGTACAGGCGCACGTGGAATTCCTCCCCGGGAAAGTCGCGGCCGAGCCGCCATCGTCGAGCGTGACCGAGATGACGCGCACGGTCAAGCGGGCGCAGCGGCGTCGCCGCGACGCTCGCTCGGCCGAAGGGCATCGCTAGCCTCGTGCGCTACGACGTCGTCGTCGTCGGCGCCGGCGCAGCCGGCATGATGTGCGCGGCGCAAGCCGGCCGTCGCGGCCGCCGCGTGCTGTTGATCGAGCACGCCGCCAAGGTTGGCGAGCGTATCCGCATCTCAGGGGGCGGCCGCTGCAATTTCACCAACGTCGGCGCCGGCGCCGCGAACTACCTGTCGCGCAATCCGGATTTCTGCCGCTCGGCGCTTGCGCGCTACACGGCGCGCGACTTCATCGAATGGGTCGAAGCGCGCGGTATCGCGTACCACGAGAAGACGCTCGGCCAGCTCTTCTGCGACGGCCCGTCGCGGCAGGTGATCGATCTGCTGCTCGACGCGGTCGACGACGCCGGCGTGCAATGGGCGCATCCGTGCAGCGTGCAGCGCGTCGTCGCGCTCGACGCCGTCGGCGACCGCTTCGCGCTCGAAACGGAACGCGGCACGTTTCGCTGCGCATCGCTCGTCGTCGCGACCGGCGGACTCGCGGTGCCGAAGCTCGGCGCGACGCCTTTCGGCTACCGGCTCGCCGAGCAGTTCGGATTGCGCGTCGTGCCGCCGAAGCCCGCGCTCGTTCCGCTCGCGCTGCCACCGCAGACGCTCACGACGCTCGCGCCGACCTCCGGCGTGTCCTTCGATGCGGAAGTGCAGCTCGGCAGCACGCGTTTTCGCGAAAAGGTGCTGGTGACGCATCGCGGACTGTCCGGGCCGGCGATCCTGCAAATCTCGAGCTACTGGCAAATGCGCAACGATTCGCCTGCATCGAGGGACGATCACGACGTGATCATCGACCTCTTTCCCGATGACGACGCGGCTGCATGGCTCGCGCAGCACGCGCGCTCGCGCGCGCTGCTCGCGAACGTGCTCGCCGAGCGGCTGCCGAAAAGCTTTGCGCACGGCTGGTGCGCATTGCACGGCGTCGACAAGCCGATCGCCGAAATGAGTGCTGCCGAGCTTGCCCGCGTCGCGACAACGCTCAATCGCTGGCCGATCGCACCGTCGGGAACGCTCGGCTACGACAAGGCCGAGGTGACGCTCGGCGGCATCGACACCGACGAGCTGTCGTCGAGGACGATGGAAGCGCGCCGCGTGGCCGGGCTCTACTTCATCGGCGAGGTCGTCGACGTCACCGGCTGGCTCGGCGGCTACAACTTCCAGTGGGCATGGTCGTCGGGCTGGGTCGCCGGCCAGTTCGCGTGATGCTCTTCGTGCGCGGGCGCGGGCGACGGCGCTCGGCGCGCGCTACTTCTGCAGCGTCGCGTTCTCGACCAGGACCTTGTATGTGTAGCCGGAGCCCAAATCGACGTCGGTGTGCACGACGCCCTTGACCAGCACGACGTCGCCGACCTTCGTCTCGTCCTTCGTCGTGACGACGAGGTCGTTCGTGCTGTCGGTGGCCGACCCTGACCCGTCGCGCACGTGCAGCCAGTTCTTGTTCATGACCCCCGGCGTGAACTTCACCACCTTGGCGCGAACGACGACGGGCTTGTTCTTGAGCTGACTGCCGCCGCCGACGATCTCGGCGACGGTGCGCGCGTCGGCGCCGCTCGCTTTCGGCACCTTGACGTCGGTCACGTCGATCGGCTTCGCCATGCCTTCGTGCATCGCGCCGAGGTCGCCGGCGGATGGCGAGGGCTTCGCGGCGTCCGCCGCGGTAGCGGTCGCCGAGCCCGTGCTGACGAGCACCGCGGCGACGATTGCGAGAACGAGCTTCATGTGGGCTTTCATCGGGTTGGATTTCGCAGGAGCCGACACTGTCGCACAGAGCGTGGGCGGAAACTTGACCTAGATCGAACCAAGCTGCGTCGCTGCGCAATCACGAGCCGGATCGCGCAAGGCAGGCGGCGTAGCGGCCCTGGACGCGGCGCGCGAATCCCTCGGTGGTGAAGCGGCGTGTGATCTTCGGGCTGTGCAGGTCGATCTGCGGCATCAAGGCGCGCGGCACGCGGCGTCCCGCCGCCCGGTCGGCGAGCTCGAACACGCGACCGTACAGCTCGCTGCGCTCGAACGCGCTTGCGCTGCCGAGCTCGAGGTCGCGGCGGATCTCGGCGTCCGTCATCCGCAGCCGGCGCGCGAGCACGCGCGTCGCGATCTCGGTGCTGCCCGGTTCGCGCAGCGGCCGCTCGCCGTCGTAGCGCAGAAGATCGCCGTCGAGCGCGAGCGGAATGCCCGACACCTGCGTGACCGCGCTCTGGAATGCCGCGTTGCGGCTTGCATAGTGCCCGGCGTTGAAGTCGGCGAACCGGTACAGCATGCGGTCGTAGCTCGCCGGATAGTCGAGCAGGTGCGCGACGCCGAAATACAAGCCGCCGCGCCGGGTGAAGACCTCGTGCCGGATGTCGCCCGACGTCGGATAAGGATACGGCTTGCCCTCGGCGTGCGCTTGCGCGAACGCAACGCTCACTTGCATCGGACCGCCGGTGCGCACCGGATTGCGACCGGCGAGGAAGGCCTTGCCGAGCGGCACCATCGCGATGAAATCCTCGAAGATCCCGCTCAGCTCGCGCTCGGTGCGAACGCCGTCCAGCCGCTCGCGATACGTCTTGCCGGTGGGCGAAGTCAGCCCGAGCGCAGCGTCGAGCACGAGGCGCGGAATGCCGGCGCGCTCGCGCTCCTTGTCGATCTGGCGCCATGCGATCGCTGCGAGTCCCGGCACGGCGGGATCGGCGCGAAAGCCCGATTCCTGCGCGGTGATCGCGACGACGGCGCAGACGTTCTCGACGCTCGGCGCGATGTCGAGCGCGGCAACCGCGGCGAAGATGTCGGTCGCCCAGCCGTTGCGATCGGCGAGCGTGGCAGGCATCAGTCGGACGACGAATGCGCGGCCCTCGACGGCCGTCAGCGCGCGATACGCGGGCGCCGGCGGCTCGGTCGTGGCGCAGCCGGCAAGTGCGAACGCAACGGCGAGCGAGACGATCGCGCCACGCGTCGACGATCGCTGCAATGTCGCTTGCCGATAGCGCGAGAACACGGCTAGCATCTCGGTCGGTTCAGAAAGGCTGCGCGATGAAGACGCTACGACCCGCTTCCGCATTGTTGGTTGCACTGATTCTCGCCGCGCGAGCGCTCGCGCAGGATGTCGTCGCGCCGAACG
This sequence comes from uncultured beta proteobacterium, assembly GCA_963798655.1. GTDB lineage: Bacteria > Pseudomonadota > Gammaproteobacteria > Burkholderiales > Casimicrobiaceae > CAVSMC01. The sequence goes on from CAWCUH010000001.1 coordinate 257,577, forward strand.
AGCATCTGAAAGCGGAGGGCATCCCGCCGATCCCGGCATCGCTCGTCGCGAAGGTCGCACCGTACACCGAGTTCAAGCCGACGAGCGCGGTGAGCTGGCATCCGAAGCTGCGCGAGCTCGTCGTCGCGCGCCGCGCGGGCAACGTGACGCAGCTGCATCGCGTCGCGAAGCCCGGCGCCGATCCGCGCCGGATCACCGAGTACGCCGAGCCCGTTCGCAATGGCGCGTACCTCGCGAAGGCGCCGGACACGCTGGTGTTCACCCGTGACAGCGGCGGCAACGAGCAGCAGCAGCTCTATCGGCTCGATCCCGGTGCGACGTCGGCGGTGCTGCTGACCGATCCCGCGCGCAAGCATCAGGCGGCGGGCATGACCCATGCGCGCGATCGGCTGCTGATCGACTCGACCGACGTGGACAAGACGGGCAAGCGCGAAAAGCCGACGATCGATCTGACGCTGTTCGATCCGCTCGATCCGCCGAAGGCACGCAAGATCGCAAAGCTGCCGGGCACCGGCTGGGGCGATTTCTCGTTCTCGTTCGACGACAAGCGCCTCGCGATGCTCGAATACATCTCGGTCAACGAGTCGTACGTCTGGCTGATGGACGTCGCGACCGGCGAGCGCAAGCGCGTGTTCCCGCCCGAAGGCGACACGCCGCCGCGGCCGATCTTCTCGTCGGATCTCAACTTCGCGCGTGACGGCAACGGCGTATTCCTGTCCACCGATCGCGACGGCGAGTTCCGCAAGCTCGCGTATCTCGATCTCGGGTCGGGCAGGCTCGCGTATTTCGGCGAGGGCGGTGACTGGGACGTCGAGGAAATCGCTCTCGCGCCCGACGGACGCACCCTCGCGGTGATCACCAACGAGGGCGGCGTCGGCGCGCTTCGTCTCTACGATGCGCAGACCCGGCGCGCGCTGCCGCGGCCGGCGCTGCCGATCGGCGGTGCGAGTCGCCTCGTCTGGCACGAGAATTCGCGCGATCTCGCGGTGACGCTCTCCAGTGCGCAGAGTCCCGGCGACGCGTATTCGATCGATGTCGCCGACAACTCGGTGACGCGCTGGACCGAAAGCAAGGCGCCCGGCATCGATGCGTCGAAGTTCCGCGGCGCCGAGCGCATCGAATGGAAGAGTTTCGACGGGCTCGCGATCGGCGGCTTCATCACGCGGCCGTCGCCGAAGTTCAGCGGCAAGCGGCCGGTGATCGTGTCGATCCACGGCGGTCCCGAGGCGCAGGCACGCCCCGGTTTCTTCGGGCGCTGGAACTATTTCATCGACGAGCTCGGAATCGCGCTGATCGAGCCGAACGTCCGCGGATCGACCGGCTACGGCAAGACGTTCGTCACGCTCGACAACGGCATGAAGCGCGAGGATTCGGTGAAGGACATCGGCGCGCTGCTCGACTGGATCGGCACGCAGCCCGATCTCGACGCCGATCGCGTCGTCGTCGCCGGCGGCAGCTACGGTGGCTACATGGTGCTCGGCGTCGCGACGCTCTTTCCCGAGCGGATCGCCGGCACGATCGACATCGTCGGCATCGCGAACTTCGTGTCGTTCCTCGAGAACACCGAGAGCTATCGGCGCGACTTGCGCCGCGTCGAATACGGCGACGAGCGCGATCCCGCAATGCGTGCGTTCCTCGCGCGGATATCGCCGGTGAACAATGCGCAGAAGATCAAGGCGCCGCTACTCGTCGCGCAGGGCCGAAACGACCCGCGCGTGCCGTACACCGAGGCCGAGCAGATCGTCGCCGCCGCGCGCAGGAATGGCGTGCCGGTCGGCTACCTGCTCGCCGACAACGAAGGCCATGGCTTCGCGAAGAAGGAGAACGTCGATTTCCTGTTCTACGCGATGGTCGCCTTCGTCGAGAAGCGGACCCGCAACCCGTAAAGAAAGCGCGACACGCTGGATGCGCTAGCGGCCTTCCTGCGCCACCAGCGCGTTCCACAACGTGACGAGCTCGCGCGCCGCCGGGTCGCGTGCGGCCGATACGCGCGCAGCGGTGTGCACGACGACGAGCTTGCTCGCGGCGTCGACGAGGATCGTCTGTCCGTGAATGCCGAGCAGCGCGAACTGCCGACGGGGCCCGGGCAGGGTCCACACCTGGTAGCCGTAGCCGTAGAGCGGCGTCGCGGTGCCCGGCGCGAGAAAGTGACCGCGCGAAGATACTGACGTGGCCTCGAGTACCCAGTCGCGAGGAATCAGTCGCTCGCCGTTCCAGTTGCCATCGCTCGCGAGCAGCATCGCGAATCGCGCCCAATCGCGCAGCACCGCGTTGAAGCAGCAGTACGCGACCTCGTGGCCGGAGGCGTCGACCAGCCACGACGCGTCGGCTTCGGCGCCGATCTTCCGCCAGATGCGGCTCGAAAGGTAATCGGCGAGCGCCATGTTCGTGGCGCGCATGACGATCAGGCCGAGCAACTCGGCGTCGAGGCTCGCGTAATGCCAGAGCGTGTCCGGCGCCGCGTCGCGCGTCTGGAACTGCGCGAGCGCGGCCACCGTTCCAGGGCCGTCGCGACGCCAAAGAGCGCGGATGAGCTTCGCAACGTCGTCGTGGCCGTCGTACGTCTCGCGAAACGCAATTCCCGACGCCATGTGCAGCAGTGCGCGAATCGGCGTCGATCCGAGCTCGGTGCCCGCAAGCTCGGGCACGTACAGCGAGGCGGCATCGTCAACCGATTGGATGGCGCCTTCGTCGATGGCAATGCCGACCAGCATGCCCGTGATCGTCTTCGCCATCGACTGCGACGTCAGCCGCTGCGTGTCGGTGCGCCCGTATCGATAATGCTCATAGAGAATCGTACGCCCGCGCGCGATCAGCAGGCCGGTGGCCGGATGGCGTTCGATGTACGTCGCAAGCGTCTGCCTCGCACCGTCGTGCGAGTACGCGAGCGCCACCTCTTTCGGCGCACGCTCGAGCGTGCTCGCAGTCGCGCCGTGGCGCACGACACGCGCTTTGAGGATTTCGTCGTAATGACTGTACGAGCCGACGATGTAGCGCTGCGCGTCCATCAGCGGGCCGGGCGGAGCGACCGGATATCGGTCCGGTTCGCCATAGCTCTCGGCATCCGGACCAGTTGGCGAAAATACGGCGATCGCGTCGGCGAACGCCGCGCCGGCGCCCAGTGCGAAGACCAGCAGCGCCTGCGCGCATCCGCGGAGCGCTCGCGTCACGGCGCAGCCCGGCACGAACCACGAGGCTGCGAGCAGTGGCAGTCGGGCATTCCGGCCGGCATGGAATCGGTGACGTCGCCCATTCGTTCGCCGCGAGGTTGCCCGCTATGGTGCCGCCGGCGGACCTGCTCCGCAACCGCGGGTTTCTTGATCCATGTCGTGGCAGGCGGCGCCGGACGACGGCAACCTGTCGCCGGGCGCAATCGGCGCGACACACTTCGGAACCCCAACATGCAAGCCACCGATATCCTGTCGTCGGAACACCGCGTCATCGAGCGCGTCATCGCGGCACTCGACGTCGCGTCGCAGCGGCTCGAAGCGAACGAAGCACTCCGGTCCGGATTCTTCGTCGACGCGGCGCGCTTCCTGCGGGACTTTGCCGACGGTTATCACCACGCGAAGGAAGAGGGCGTGCTGTTCGAGGCGATGGGCCGCGGCGGCATGCCGACCGAGGACGGTCCGATCGGCGTCATGCTCTACGAGCACGACCGCGCCCGCGAGATCACCCGCGCGTTGCGTGACGCATCGGACCGGCTCGTCGGCGGCGAGCGCGACGCGGCGAGCGACGTCGTCGAGCATGCGCGCGCCTACGGCGAGCTGCTGACCTCGCACATCTACAAGGAAGACAACATCCTGTTTCCGATGGCCGCGCAAGTGATCGCGCCGCAGGAGCAGGACACGGTGCTCGACGAATTCGATCGCGTCGAGCGCGAGCAGGCTGGACGCGGCTCGAAGTCGTCCTACGTCGATCTCGCGCGCGCATTGTGCGACGAGATGGGCATCGACGCCGACGCGGCGCCGAAGCGCCATGTCGCGCTGCCGTGCCACGGCCGCTGAGGGCCACTGCTCGACGCTCGCGCGAGCAGACTGCTATCGTCGCGTGTAGAAGTAATAGTCGGCGCGGTACGCGACGCGCGCCTGCCGGCCGGCCGCGTTCGGCGTGCAGCCTGACGCCGGTGCAACGCCTCCCGCAGGCGACGAACGCCCATTCGTACTCCGCCGAGTCCTTGCCGGCACGGCATTCGTAGATCTGCACGCCCTTCGCTGCGACGACCATCGCGAGCGACTCGCTCGCGGCAGGCACGAGCGGCGTCGGCACGCTGACCGGCAGCCTTGTCGAGCAAGCCGAGACCGCGATCGCAAGCGCGGTGGCGGCGATCGCGGCGCGCGGAATTCCATGATGTGGCGATGTGTCGATGCTCATCGGTCATCTCCCGGATCGGGTCGTCGTCTACGGGGCCACAGCAGGCGTCGGCACTGCTCGCGCATAGGTTGCGCCGGAGACGAGACTTGCGTGGATCAGCGTCGGCGTATCGATCGTGAACGCGTGGCCGGCGTCGAGCGCCGCGTCGAGCTGCGCTTCGGTGGTGATGTGCTCGTTCGCGGCGGCTGCGCTGGTGAACAGCACGACGACGACCTGGCGCCCGACGTTGAAGTCGGCGCTTCCCGGACCGTCCGTGATGTGATCGTGTCCCCACACGCCGCTGCCGTAGACGGCGGGCACGACGGCTTGCGCGAGGTCGGAGATGCCGGGGCCGTGATCCGGGCAGTTGTCGCCGCCCTCGTGCGCGCAGTGCATCGTGCCGACGCTGTTCTTCGCCGAGCTCGGGTAGACGATGATGTACAGCGGCGACACGGCATCCGCACCGGTGTGCTTCGCCGATCGCGACCCCGCCGGCGTCAGGATGTAGATCAGTTTGCCCGTGCTCATGTCGTAGCCCGGTTCGACGACCGTGCGGCCCAGCTCGCGCTCACCGGAGGGGGTCTGCGCGCTCGCGACCGGCCGGCGGCGACGAGCGGCCGGACTTTGCGGCGCGGTCTTCCGTGTATCGTCTGTTGCGCCGGCGCGCGAACGAATCGCGACCCGCCGTATCGCAGATCACGCCGGTTTGCTGCACCTCGTCGTTGCCGGAACGCATTGCGTCGACTCGGGCTGGAGGTGCACTGCCATGTGCTCTAGTCTTGCCGCCGTGACGAACCGCCAACCGAGCCGCCGTTGAAAACCGACCCAGACAAGCCGGGCACCGGCAAAACCGCGGGCCGCGCCAGCGCGCCGGCCGCACGGCCGATCGGCATACGCGAGAGCCTGCGCCAGATGCGCAACGGTGTCGTCGTCATGTGGTGGGCCTTCTTCGACTGGCTCGCCGTCGTGTCGTGGAAGACGCTGCTGCTCGTCTCGCTGCTGGGGCTGATCCTGGCCGGGATAGCGAACCATCCGCTGCCGGTGCTCATGCTGATCGTGACATCCGCGATCATCAAGATCGTCGCCGGCGGCAAGCGCCGGGCGGAACTGACCGCTGACGCAGCGACGCGGCGCGCCGAAACGGAGCAGCTGCAGCGAACGGTGATCGAGGCGCGAATGGAGGCGCTGCAGGCGCAGATCGAGCCGCATTTCCTGTTCAACACGCTCGCGAGCATCGACCAGCTGATCCTCACCGACCCGCCCCGCGCATCGCGAATGCAGCAGAGCCTCATTCGCTACCTGCGATCGGCGATGCCGCAGATGCGCGACGGCGGTCGGCCGACGCTTGGCCAGCAAGTGACCCTGTGCAGCGCATTCCTCGACATCATGGCGATTCGCATGGAAGGACGCCTGCAGCCGCTGGTGAGCGTTCCCGAAGGCTTGAAGTCGGCCGTGTTCCCGTCGATGATGTTGCAGACGCTCGTGGAGAACGCGATCAAGCACGGCCTGGAGCCGAAGCCCGAGGGTGGTCGTGTCGAGATCGGCGCCGAAATCGTCGACGGACAGCTCGCCGTCCACGTGCTCGACACCGGCATGGGTTTCACGCCGAAGGCCGAAGTCGGCGTAGGGCTTGCGAACGTCCGCGAGCGGCTGAGCGCGTTGTACAACGGCCGCGCCGAGCTGATCATCAGCGTGCCGAGCGCAGGCGGCACCTGTGCGACGATCAACGTCCCCTACGAGGTGGCGAGCGCTGCAGCCGCATGATTGGACCGACGACGACATGAAGGCCACGCCTGCCCCGACCGCCGTCGTCGCCGACGACGAGCGGCTGATGCGCGACCAGATCATCAGCCGCCTGAAGGACGCATGGCCCGAGCTCGTCATCGCCGGCGAAGCGAGCAACGGCCGCGAGGCGATCGCGATGGTGCAAAGCCTCGAGCCCGACGTCGCGTTTCTCGATATCCGGATGCCCGGCACCGACGGCATCGAAGCGGCGAAGGCGCTCGCCGGACACGTGCACATCGTGTTCGTCACCGCGCACGACGAATATGCGATCAGGGCGTTCGAGCAGGGCGCCGTCGACTATGTGCTGAAGCCGGCGGAGCCCGAGCGCCTCGCGCTCACGTGCCGCCGCCTGCGCGAGCGGCTGAAGGAAGCGCCGGACCCGATGAACGAGGTGCTCGCGCACCTCGCGCAGCGACTCGGCACGGGCGAGGTCAAGCCGCGCGACTACATGCGCTGGGTGCAGGCGAGCGTCGGCGCGAACATCCGGATGATCCCGACGAGCGAGATCCTGTTCTTTCGCGCCGAGGACAAGTACACGCGCGTGCAGACCGGGCGCTTCGAGGCGCTGATCCGCAAGCCGATCAAGGAGCTGATCGACGAGCTCGATCCGCACGAGTTCTGGCAGATCCATCGCGCGACCGTCGTTCGCGTCGACGCGATCGAGCAGGTGAGCCGAAACCTGCGCGGCAATCAGGTCGTGCAGGTGAAGGGCAGCGACGAGAAGCTCGAGGTGAGCCGCTCGTTCAATCACCTGTTCAAGCAGATGTAGGCCCGGGCGCGGCGGCGGGCGCGCCCGGCCACGGCAATGCCGTAGCCGAGCTCCCGGCTGTCGGTGCAAAAGCATCGCCAGCGCGCGCCGGGCCTAGAATCGACACGATGCGGATCTGGGTAGACGCGGACGCATGTCCCGCGGTGGTCAAGGAAATGCTGTACCGCGTTGCCGACCGGCTCCGCATTCACGTCGTGCTCGTCGCGAACCGGGCGCTGCGCGCACCGCCCTCGGCGTGGATTCGCAGTATCCAGGTTGCCCGCGGATTCGATGTCGCCGACGACCACATCGCCTCCGTGGTCGTGCCGGGCGATCTCGTCGTCACCGCCGACATACCGCTCGCGGCGGCCGTCGTCGAGCGAGGCGCGTACGCGCTCGATCCGCGCGGCGAGTTGTACAGTCGCGACAACATCGGGGAATTGCTCGATCTGCGCAATTTCACGCAATCGCTGCGCGACAGCGGCGTCGAGACGGGCGGCCCCGCGGCGTTCAGCCAGGCCGACCGCAAGGCGTTCGCCAACCAGCTCGACCGATTCCTCGCACGCGCGCGCTAGCGCGCGCGTGCATCGACGCAGCGGCTTAGAATGGTGCGCTTCAGCGGTGCACCGCGTTTCGCACGACGGGGAATTTCGCTTGGACACGATAAGGATCGAGTTCACGTTGTTCTCGGCGTTCTACTCGCCGCTGATCTCCGCGATGTCCGGCGGATTCCTGCACGCCGAGGGCCTCGACGCCGAATGGACCGTTTCACCGCCGGGCGCCTCCGCGCTCACCGCCGTCAGGAACGGCTCGGCTCACGTCGCGCAATCGGCACTGAGCCAGGGATTCGCTGCGCTCGACAATGGAGAACCGCCGACGGTCGCGCATTTCGCGCAGGTCAACGAAATGGACGGCTTCTTTCTCACCGGCCGCGAGCGCGATCCTGCGTTCAGCTGGAAGAAGCTCGAGGGCGCCGAAGTCGTGATGTTCGGGGGCGGCCAGCCGCTCGTGATGTTCAAGTATGCGTGTCACAAGGCGGGCATCGATTTCGACAGGATCAAGCGGATCTGTCCCGGAGGGCCCGAGGACATCGACCGAACGTTCCGCGATGGCAACGGGCGCTATGTTCAGCAGCAGGGGCCGTTTGCGCAGCAATTGCAGGCCGACGGCATCGGCCACATCGTCGCGCAGGTCGGCAGGCAGATCGGACCGTGCGCTTTCTCGAGCCTTGCCGCCACCCGCACGTGGCTCGAAACGGACATGGCGAAAGCGTTCGTTCGCGCTTACGGCAAGACGCGTCGTTACATGAACGTCACGCCGGCGGCGCAGATCGCACGGGCGCAGAAGCCCTATTTCCCCGAGGTCGACGAGACCGTGCTCGCCGAGTGCATCGCAACGTACCAGCAACTCGGCTGCTGGACGGCGCACGTCGAGATCACGCGCGCAGCGTACGAGAAGACGCTCGACATCTACCAGCACAGCGGACAGTTGAAGGAGAGGTATCGCTATGAGCAGGTGTGTGCCGCGCCGCCGGCGTGAATTCGTCGCCGCGCTTCTGGCCGCCGCCGCCGCACCGGCCGCCGCACAGAGCAAGGCCGGCGCTGCGCCGACGGGGCCGGTGCTCCTCACCGTCACGGGTGCAATCGGCAAAGCGAATCGCCCGCCGTTCGACGCCGCATCCGATGTGCTGATGTCGAAGCACGGAGTGAAATTCACGGCAGCGTACGCAATGGACTGGGCGTTTGTGGCGAATTTGCCGTCGAGGTCGATCGAGCCGACGCTCGAGTACGACGGCAAGCCGCACCGGCTGCGCGGCCCGCTGCTGACCGATGTGCTGAAGGCGGCAGGTGTTCGCCCGGCGGCAGCGACGATGCTTGCGCTACGTGCGGTGGACGGCTATGCGCCGACGCTGAGCTGGACCGACGCGCAAGCCCGCTCGTTCATCGTCGCGACGCATGGCGACGGCCAGCCGCTCGCGCTCGGCGGGCTCGGTCCGCTTTGGGCCGTTTACGATGCCGACCGCTTTGCGGACGAGGCGGCGAAGCCGGTCACACAGCGCTTCGCGAACTGTCCGTGGGCGCTCTATCACATCGACGTTCGCGGCGCATAGAGGGCGCCGCGACACAGAGCGAGGAGGTACGACGATGGTGTCCGCCGACGAACGTGTCGTCCACGCGACTGCGACGCCGCAGCAGCGCGTCGAAGCGATTCAAGCGGCACTCGATGCACGCGGACTCGACGCGAGCGCGGCGGCCGAGGAGCTCGACCACATTGCGCAGGACGAGTGGGATCCGCGAAACGGTGCACGCGTCGTCGCGAGGGCGTGGGTCGACGCCGCGTTCCGCCAGCGGCTGCTCGCCGATGGCCGCGCTGCCGTCGCGGAGCTCGGCATCCCGATGCCGAGCCATCACCGGCATCTCGTCGTCCTCGAGAACACGGCGAGCATTCAAAACGTCATATGCTGCACGCTGTGCTCGTGCACGGCGTTCACGGTGATCGGCCTGCCGCCGGACTGGTACAAGGATCTCGAGTACCGATCGCGCGTGGTCCGCGAATCGCGCACGGTGCTGCACGAGATGGGACTCGACCTGCCGACGGAGGTCGAGATCCGCGTCTGGGACACGACCGCCGATACGCGCTACATGGTGCTGCCCATGCAACCGCGGCACACGATCGGCTGGCCCGAGGACAAGCTTGCCGACATCGTCACGCGCGATTCGATGATCGGTGTTGCACGCCTTTAGCGAGGATCTCGTCATGGACGGCATGCACGACATGGGCGGCAGGCAGGGCTTCGGCGCCGTGCGTTATACGCTCGACGCCCGGCCGTTCCACGCCGACTGGGAGGTGCGCGCGAACTCTCTGTATGCGTTCGCGGTTCGCCGCGCCATCTTCAACATGGACGAATACCGCCACGGCATCGAGCGCATGGAACCGCGGCATTACCTCGCGGCCAGCTATTACGAGCGCTCGCTCACGAGCCTCGCGACGTTGCTGGTCGACAAGGGCGTCGTGACGCGCGAGGAGCTCGACGAGCGTGCTGGAGGACACGTGCCGCTCGCGCGCCCGAGCGCCGGCGGGCGCAGCAACGCCGCGGTGCGCGAGCGTTTCGTGCCTGGCGAGCGCGTTCGCGTTCGCGCCGATTACGTGCCGGGCCACATCCGGATGCCCGGGTATATCCGGGGCAAGAGCGGCATCGTCGTCAGCGAGTCGCCCGCGTACCCGTTTCCCGATGCGCACGCACACGGCATCGCGGCGGAAGACGAGCCGACGTACGACGTGCGCTTCCGCACCGAGGATCTATGGCCGAACTCGGCCGACGCCGCGCTCGTGCACGTGGCCGTGTTCCAGAGCTACCTGGAGCGCGCGCTGCCGGCGTAGATCACTTCACCGCGAAGCAGTAGAACAGGCCGTCTCCGCCGGTGCTGATCAGACCCTCCTGATCGCAGCCGCGCGTCGGATGCGACGAGTTCCACGACACCGACCACGGCGTCGTGTCGAGCGGGCCCGAGCGGTCGTGGTGACCGACGATCGTGCCGCCGTCCTTGCCGTTTTTCGTCCAGTTGCCGCACGTCGTGTCGCCGAACGTCGGCGCGAACGTCGTGCCGTCGGGCCGCGAGCCGGTCAGCATGTCGTGCTTGTTCGGTTTGTCGGCGCGGCCGTTGACCGGGCGGCCGCGTTCGTCGAGCGTTGTCTGCTTCGTCACGTTGCTGTTCGCGGAGTGCAAGTCGTCGACGTTTTGCGCGATCACGACGCCTTTGGCGTTCTCCCACGGCCCGGCGCCGATGCGATCGCGCGCGTTGACGAAGTTCGGGTCGTTCAGCGCGTTCGCTTGCGTGCTGAGATAGGCGTGCCAGGTCTTGTCACCGGCGCCGGCCGCCGTCGCGAGCGTCTGGCAGTGCGCATCGGCGCCTGCCAGGCCGCCGAGGTTCGCGCCCTTGCCGAGCCCGACGCTGGTCACGAAGAACGACATGCTCTTCCCACTCGGCGCGGAAGGCGCCATGCCGGCGCACCCGGCCGCGGTGATCGCCGCGCCGGTGGCAAGCAGCAAGGTCTTGGGCATGCTGGGCATTTCAGCTCCTCCTGGGTCGTGGGCGACCGATTATCGCCCGGGTATGCGCCTGCGCAACAAACATCGAAATCACCGGCGCTGTTCCGCCCGCCAGCGTGACTTTTGCCCCCGAATGCCGCTATGCTGCTGCAGTGCAGCAATCGGACGGGGAGCCTGAATGGATATCGCGGGAAAAGTTGCAGTAATCACCGGTGCCGCGAGCGGCATCGGGCGGGCGGTCGCGGCAGAGCTGGCTCGGCGCGGAGCGCGCGCCATGGCGCTGGTCGATCTGGGTGAGAGAATCGAGGCGGCAACCGAGGAAGTGAACGAGGTTGCCGGCCGGCGCGTCGCCATTGCCTTCCGCGGCGACGCCACCGACGACACGTTTCGCGCGTCGGTGTTCGACTCGATCAGCAGCCAGTTCGACACGGTGACGATGTGCGTGCCAGCCGCCGGCATCACCCGGGACGATCTCGCGGTGCGCATCGACCGGGACACCGGCAAGGCGCGCATCTATCCGGTCGATCGGTTCCGGCAGGTGCTCGATGTGAACCTCGTCGCGCCAGTCTACTGGGCGCTCGAGATGATCGGACGCATTGCCGAGAATCGCGCGGCGCGCGGGTTGAAGCGCTGGCAGCCCTCCGAGGGCATGCAGGGCGCGATCGTGTTCATCGGCTCGGTCTCGTCGCAGGGCAACCGCGGCCAGATTTCGTACGCAAGCACGAAGGCGGGACTCGAGGGTGCCGCGGCGACGATCATGAAGGAAGCGATTTACCACGGCGTTCGCTGCGGACTGATCCATCCCGGCTTCACCGACACGCCGATGGTGCGCGCGATGGGAGACGATTACATCGAGAAGAACATCCTGCCGTTCACGCAATTGAGCCGCCTCATTCGACCCGAGGAGATCGCCGATGCGATCTGCTTCATGCTCGGCAACTCGGCGGTGAGCGGGGAGCTGTGGGCCGACGCGGGTTGGCACGCGCCCGCCTAGCGACGCTTCGCGGCGACACCGCGCGAGCGCCGCGGCGTCAGCGTACATTCTCGACGTCCGAGTACAGACGCTTGCGCTCGTTGTAGCCGAGGCTTCGCGTGTCGAACGCCTCGACCGGCTGCAGCAGCCATTCGGCGAGGAAGTCTTTCGCGGCGCGGCGCACCTGCGTGCTCGCCCGTGCATCGACGATCGCCGCTTTCGCCGCCGTCATGAACACGACGCCTGCGCCTTTCAGGTCGTTCGTCTTGTCGCGGCGCAGGCTTGCGAAGAGCGTGACGCGACTCGCGTCGTCCATCGCCGCGACTTGCGCATCGACGGATTCGACCAGCGCTGCGAGCGCTGCGTCGGAGGACGCGAACGGCGAGCGCGGCGGCGAGAATTGCAGCCGCCCGAACGTGTCGGCGTACAGGCCTTCGCCGGCGCGCCACACGAGCCGCGCGTCGTCGTGGCGGGCGTCGAGCGCCGGATCCCACGACACCATGCCGCCGACCTTGTCGACGTCCGCGAACATGTCGGTCGCGACCTCGGCGAGCGTCGCGTTCATCGCGCGGAGCGCGTCCGGGAACTGATCGGCGAACCACGGCAAACCGAACAGCGGCAGCGCGGCGACCATGTAGCGCCCGATCGGCGCGACGTCGCGCAGCCACGGCAGCAGCGACATGCCCTTGAACCACAGCGCAAGGCCGGCGACCGCGCCGACGATCACGGCGATCCAGTTGAACGGACGCGACAGGCGCGAAGCAATCGTGCCCGCGGGCAACGCGCCGGCCGGGTCGTCCGGGTCGAACGCGACTTGGAGCGTTGCCACGCCGCTGCTCCATCCGGCGATCGCGAGATCGACCGGGCGATCGAGCTCGACGCGCAGCCATTCGAGCTCGGTCTTCGCCGGCCACCTGGCGTGCATGAACGTGTTCGCCGGATGCGACGCGAGCCACTGCCGGGTCGGCGCATCGAGCCTGATCTCGGCGACGGCGAATCCGCGCTCGTCGCGCGCCCACGCGAAAGGAACGTGCGGCGCAAGGTCTCGCAGGTCGGCGAGCGTATACGATTCGTTGAACGCGATCTGCGGACCGCAGAATCCGCGCCGCATCGGCGACCCCCAGCTCGCGCCATATTCCACCAGCGCGCATCGCGACGCCTTCGCGCTCGCGCGCCAGTACGACGGCGAGCGGATCCGCGATTGATCGAGCGTGAGCGACACCCAGCTCTCGACGACGGCAGCGTCGGTGTGCTCGGTGAACTTGCGGTATTCCGCGGCCTGCATCCACACCTGCGGTCCGGCCGTCCATGCGATGCTCAGGAACAGTGCGCCGGCGGCGATGACGATGACGGCGAGCAGCGCGAGCACGCTGTCGATTGCGCTCAGCGCGAAATTCGCCGCCTGCTCGACGACGACGTTCGGCGCGGCGCTCTGCGATGCGGGATGCGGGGCAGGCGGAAGAACGGATTTGCGGTCAGCCAAGGGGACTCCGGCCGCCGGCCTCATCGGTCCCGAGCCGGTCGCGATCCTCGATCACACGTCGGGTGTCGAAGTGACTCATCGCGCATTGCGTGCTGGCACCAGGAAATCGAAATCGCAGCCTTCGTCGGCCTGCAGCACGCTGCGATGGAACAGCGCCGCGTAGCCGCGATCGGGCTCGGTTGCAGCGCCACGTGGTGCGCCGCTGCCTAGCGCGGCGCGCCGGCGCGCGAGCTCCGCTTCGTCGACGCGCAACTCGATACGGCGTCCCGGCACGTCGAGCGCGATCAGGTCGCCGTCATGCACCAGAGCGAGCGGTCCGCCGACCGCCGATTCGGGCGCGATGTGGAGCACGATCGTGCCGAACGCGGTGCCGCTCATGCGCGCATCGGAAATGCGCACCATGTCCTTGACGCCCTGCTGCGCGAGCTTGCGCGGGATCGGCAGATAGCCTGCCTCGGGCATTCCGGGCGCCCCGCGCGGGCCGGCGTTGCGCAGCACGAGCACGTCGTCGGCGGTCACGTCGAGCGCGGGATCGTCGATCCGCTCGGTCATGTCCTGCACCGAGTCGAAGACGACGGCGCGACCGTTGTGCGTCATCAGTGCGGGCGTCGCGGCCGACTGCTTGATGATCGCGCCGCGCGGTGCGAGATTGCCGCGGAGCACCGCCATGCTGCCGAACGGCTTGATCGGCGCAGCGCGCGTGCGAATCACGTCCTGGCCCGGCACGTCTTCGGCCATCTCCATGTAGTCGCGCAGCGTGCCGCCCGTCACCGTGAGCGCGCTCGAGTCGACGAGGCCATCGAGCTCGCGCAGCAGCCGCGGCACGCCGCCGGCCCAGTGGAAGTGCTCCATGTAGTGCTTGCCCGAAGGCTTGAGGTCGAGCAGCACCGGCACTTCGCGTCCGAGCTGGTCGAATTCCGCGAGATCGATCCTGACTCCGAGCCGGCCCGCGGCTGCCGTCAGGTGCACGAGCGCGTTGGTCGAGCCGCCGATCGCTTGCAGAACGATCATCGCGTTGCGGAACGCCGCGGCGCTCATGACCCGCGATGGTTTCGGGCCGCCGTTCACCGCCATCGCGGCGGCGAACCGGCCGCTCGCCTCGGCCGAGCGCAAGCGGTCGGCATGCGTCGCGGGGATCGATGCGGAGCGGGGCAAGGCGAGGCCGATCGCCTCGGCGATGCATGCCATCGTGCTCGCCGTGCCCATCACCATGCAGGTGCCCGGCGTCGGCGCAAGCCGCTCGCTGACGCGTTCGATCTCGTCCGCGTCGATGCGTCCGCCTCGAAATTCGCCCCACAGACGGCGGCAGTCGGTGCACGCGCCGAGCTGCTCGCCCTGGTAATGGCCGACGAGCATCGGTCCGACCGGCACGATGATCGTGGGCACGTCGGCCGACGCGCACGCCATCATCTGCGCGGGGATCGTCTTGTCGCAGCCGCCGATCAGCACCACCGCATCCATCGGCTGCGCACGGATCATCTCCTCCGTGTCCATCGCCATCAGGTTGCGCAGGAACATGCTCGTCGGGTGCGCGAACGACTCGTGGATCGAGATCGTCGGGAACTCCATCGGCAGCGCGCCGGCGAGCATCACGCCGCGCTTGATCGCCTCGACGAGCTTCGGCACGTTGCCGTGGCAAGCGTTGTAGTCGCTGAAGGTGTTCGCGATGCCGACGACCGGACGCGACAGCGCGTCGTCCGACAACCCCATCGCCTTGATGAACGCCTTGCGAAGAAAGAGCGAGAAGTCGGCGTCGCCGTAGGACGTCAGACCCTTTCGCATCCCCTTTTTCATGAAGGGTCCCGATCGAATGCGTGTGAAGCGCTCAAAGGTCTTCGAGCGATGACGTCGATCTCGACCAGCGCATGGCGCGCGAGGCCCGTTACGCCGACGCAGGTTCGCGCGGGCAAACGGTCCGTCGGGAAATACGAACGATAGGTCTCGTTCATCGCACCGTAGTCGCGCTCGAAATCGGTCAGGAACGCGCGCGCCGAAACGACATGCTCGAGCCCGAGGCCAACGCCCCTCAGCACCAGGATGAGGTTATCCATCACACGGCGCGTCTGCGCTTCGATGCCCGCGGGTAGCGGCGCGCCATCGTCGTTGGGATCGGTCGGCATCTGCCCCGTGACGAACACCCATCCGTCCGCTTCGACCGCGTGCGAGAACGGCGCGACCGGCGTCGGCGCGCCTGGGATCATCATGAAACGCGGTGCGCCCATCGACGATGCCCTCCGGTTCCTGCTGCTGCCGACGATGCTGCCCGGATCGCCATGCACCTGCGATCACGGCAACGATCGGCTGGCACGCGATTGATCGACCGCGTCGGCGCACAGTCGTCGCTTGTGCCTCGACCTGAGCCACACGAGCGTGCCTCCGATGACGAGCGCGGCGAGCGGAAACCAGTACCGTTGGAGGAACGAATCGAAGACGCAACTGACATGATCGGCGCGCAACCGCGTGCAAAGCAACGGCACGCTGTCGCCCTCCTTCCAGCCTCGGATGCCGAGCGTATCTTCGATCTCGACGGAGATCGGTGCCGCGCTCTTCGAAACGATCCTCGCTTGAGCAAACACGCTCTGCCTGCGGCCGATGCCGCCTTCGATGGCGGTGATCGTGCCGATCTCGCGCGTCGCGCTCATCGAATAGTTCACTTGGGCGACGAGGTCGACGAGCGCAAGGATTGCGATCACGCCGACCACGAGGAAGAATATCCAGGGTAGCCGGTCGGAGGGTACGCTATCGGTGTTCGGTGCAGTCATGCCGGGATCCCTGTATTGACGGCCTGATCAGTGCGGCGGGGTTGATCGCAAACACCGCTCGTCGTGCCGCATGCCAGCCGCTCGGCATCCTACCGCCGTTCACGCCGATTGGCATCCGGGCTGGTCGGCGCGCCGGGGCGGGCGCGAACGGCGGTGCCGCTCGTCGCGTCTAACGTGCGCACGATCCGGGCGATCCGGCATTCAAGGAGGGTGTGATGAGCGCTGCCCCATCCGAAACGAGTGGCCCCGACCTTGCGCTCGGAGTCGCGATCGATTCGCTCGTCGACGGCGCGATGCTCGCCGGACATGTCGGCGACGACGCCGTCGTGCTCGTGCGCCGCGGCAACGAGTTCTTCGCCATCGCCGCGCACTGCACGCACTACGGCGGTCCGCTGGCGGAAGGGCTTGTCGTCGACGACACGGTGCGCTGCCCATGGCACCACGCGTGCTTCAGCCTGCGCACCGGCGAAGCGCTGCGCGCTCCTGCGCTCGCGCCGGTTGCGTGCTGGACGACGGAAGTGAGCGGCGACACGGTCCTCGTGCGGGACAAGACGGAGCGGGCACCGATCGTGCGCGTCAAGGCGACGTCCTCGGCGCCGCGCAGGATCGTGATCGTCGGCGGCGGCGCGGCCGGTTTCGCCGCGGCCGAGATGTTGCGCCGCGAGCGCTATCCGGGCGACATCGTGATGCTGAGCGACGACGACGCGCCGCCGGTCGATCGTCCGAACCTGTCCAAGGATTATCTCGCGGGCAATGCACCCGCCGATTGGATTCCGCTGCGCGACGAGGGCTTCTACACCGAACAGCGCATCGACCTGCGCCTTGCAACGCGCGTCACGGCGATCGACGTCGGCGCACGCGAGGTCGCGCTCGGCGACGGCGCCAGGATCGGCTACGACCGGCTGCTGCTCGCGACCGGTGCCGAGCCCGTGCGATTGTCGTTGGCGGGGATGGACTTGCCGCACGTGCGCACGCTGCGAACGCTTGCCGATTGCCGGGCGATCATCGAGCGCGCGGCGAGCGCGAAGCGCGCCGTCGTGATGGGCGCGAGCTTCATCGGCCTCGAGGTCGCCGCGTCGCTGCGCTCGCGCGGCATCGAAGTCCACGTCGTCGCGCCGGACAAGCGGCCGATGGAGCGCGTGCTGGGTCCGCAGATCGGCGACTTCGTGCGTCGCCTGCACGAAGAGCACGGCGTGATCTTTCATCTGGAGGACTCCGCGAGCGCGATCGGACCGCGCAACGTCACGCTGAAGAGCGGAGGCTCGATCGAGGCCGACCTCGTCGTCGTCGGCGTCGGCGTGCGGCCGCGAGTCGCGCTCGCCGAAAGCGCGGGCCTCGCGGTCGACCGCGGTGTTCTCGCCAACGAGTATCTCGAGACGAGCGCATCGGGCATCTACGTCGCGGGCGACATTGCCCGCTGGCCCGACGCGCACAGCGGCGCATCGATCCGCGTCGAGCATTGGGTCGTCGCCGAGCGCCAGGGCCGGACCGCCGCGCTCAACATGCTTGGCGGACGCGAGAGATTCGACGCGGTGCCGTTCTTCTGGAGCCAGCACTACGACGTGCCGATCAACTACGTCGGTCACGCCGAGGGATGGGACGATATCGCGATCGACGGCGACATCGGTTCCCGCGACTGCGTCGTGCGATACAGGAAGAGCGGCCGCGTGCTCGCCGTCGCGTCGATCTATCGCGACCGGGAGAGCCTCGAAGCGGAGCTTGCGATGGAGCTTGGCGGCGCGCTCGCTGTAGATCACACTTGACAGCACCGATCCGTTGGCTAAAGATCGATAGCTCCAACCTGCTGCACAGCGCATCCGCTCCGGTCGCCCGCGGTGCGCGGCAGTCACTTGGCAAAACTGTCGTAAGGCAGTGACGCAAAGCCTCCGGCCCGGCGATGTCGTTCGGGTAGCGGGGTTGCCGGCGGTTCGCGCGCCGTCGTCGATGGATGCCTGCGCCCGCACGTCCGGGCCGGCATCCAACCCGTGTCACTGCCTCCGGCAACTTCGTGCGGGGGCATTTCGATGTGGAAGCACTTGGGGCGTTGCGTGGCGATTGCGCTGCTGAGCGTCGCGGCGAGCGGCTGTGTTACCACGCCGTCGTCCGTGCGCTCCGCGCGCGCCACGTCCGTGAACCAGAAAGGCCTCGTTTCGCAGTCGCTGTGCGCCGCCTGCACCGATCAGAGGCGCGAGATCGAACGATTGCGGCAGGAACTTTCGAACCGCGACGCGGAGATTCGCGAGCTGCGCTCCGATCAGCGCGTGCAGGTCAAGGTGCTCCAGGAATCGAAGCGCGAGGTCTCCCGGGCGAAGGTCAAGCTGCGTCGAGTGGCAACGCGAGCCGACGCGGCGTCGTACATTGCAGAAGTCGAGGTCGCCATGGATGCCCTGCGCAGGTCGGTTCGCGCGCCGTCGAGCGTTCGCCGGGTCGCTCAGGCGCAACAACTGCTCGATTCCACGGCCGCGCCGTTCGCGCAAGGCGACTACAGCGCGGCGATGGATCACGCCGCTGAAGCTGAACGATTGATCGCACTCGCCAGCGAAGATCGTCGACAGCCGTCACTCGCGCGCAGGAAAGCGACGGCGCCGCTACGCGCGGCGATCGGGTCGAAAGTGACGATCGCCGACAAGGCGAGAAAACCTGCTTCAGGATAGTCGGCCGCACGAAACGATCACGCCGTGCATTGCACTCGATTTCGGCCGTTGCGCTTCGCTTCGTAAAGGGCACCATCAGCTCGTGCAAGCACTTCTTCGCCGCTGCCGTCGGTTTCGCGGCTATACGCGACGCCGACGCTCACGCTGACCGGAATACGCTCGTCCGTCCCGCCGGATCGACGGTTCTCGACAACCGAGCGTATGCGTTCGGCGGTGTCGAGGGCAGCGTCCGCGGCCGTGTCCACCAGCACGAGAACGAATTCCTCGCCGCCATACCGCGCCGCGTAATCGCTGCTACGGATCGACTGTTTGAGAATGGCGGCGACGTCGGCCAACACCTGATCACCGGCGACGTGGCCGTGGCTGTCGTTGATCGACTTGAAGTGGTCGAGATCGAGCATCAGCACGGCGAACGGTCGCAGGTTGCGCCGGAAGCGGGCGAATTGCTCGGCCAGGATGTCGTCGAGTCTCTTGCGGTTGTACAGACCGGTGAGACTGTCGGTAACGGCGAGATTTTCGAGCAGCTGATTCTGCGTCTGCAGCGCCTGATTGGCCGCCATGACCTCGGCGCGACCGTGTCGCAGTCGGTCCGTCATCATGTTGAAGACGCGCGTCAGGTGTCCGATCTCGCCCGCGGGCGCGTCGCGCAACTGGACGCCGAGATCGCCGCGGGCGATGCCGTCTGCGGCCACGATCAGTCTGTTGAGCGGCGTAACGATCGAGCGGCCCATCCAGTACGCAAGCACGGCGACGAAAAGCGTCAGCGCCGCGGTAAGCGACAGGAAGACTTCGAGCAAGCGGAGCCATGCCCCAAAGATCTCTGCGCGATCTCGCTCGGCAACGACGATGACCGACAGCGCACGAGTCGCGTCGGCGACGGCGACGACTTCACGCCCGTGGTGGCCGTCGACGCCAACCGCTTCGCCCGGTTTCGCGCGCAGGCGGCGCAGTGCCGGCTCAGCCAGCCGTGTCAGCGCGCGCGTCGCAGTGTGCGTGCCGAGCAGCGGCTCGCCCTCGGATGCGAGCACGACCACCTCGGCGGGTGACGATCCGACGAGGTCCTGGAGTCGCGGTTTGGCGCTGCCGAGATCGAGCACGGCCGTCAGCGCGCCGAGCAGTTCATTGCGCATGGACAGCACCGGTACCGCGACCGTGAGCGTCGCGGTCGCGCGAGCGCTGTCCCAGTGCGGTGGCGCGACGACAATGCCTTCGGTGATCGCCGTGCTGGGCCAGTTCGCCGGCAGCGCGATCACTGGGGGCGTCGGACTGCTGCTCGCCACCACGCGACCGGCCGCATCGGACAGCGTGAGCTCGAGCAGCGGCTCCAGCTTGTTTTGCACCGAGCGCAGGTAGAGCTTGATTTGAGCAGGCCCGATGCGCGTGAGACCCGACGCGACCGCCGTTTCGCCGCTTAACCCGTCCGTGAGAATGTACGTCGTCGCGAGCGTTCGAACTTCGTTCACGCGCTCGCGCAGCCACAGCGTGAGCTCGCCGCTGCTGTCTGCGGCCAGCGAACGCAACTCGTGGCTCACGCTATCGCGGATTACCGCTTGGTGACGCCAGAAGGACATCAGGCCGAGGCCGGTCGACGGAATCAGCGTCGCCAGTACGGCGAACGTCAGGATCCTGCTATTGATGCTCTTCATGTGCGATTGCTCTACGTGAGCACGCGCGGACGCGCGGAAAAGGCTGTGCTATGACGATGTCATGGATGATAAGCGTCAGCGAACGAGGCCGTCAGCCGCGCGGAAGCTTCGGCTGGCGAATGGCACGGTGCGGCCGATGTACGGCGTAGCGGGCGCCGTCAGCGGATAGGCGAAGAGCCGGCTTTGCAACCGAGCCACGCTGCTCGCGCTCGCGGATCGCATCGCGCCGGAGCAGTTGCGTTCGTCCGAGCATTGAGGCGGACGCGCGCTACGTCGCGTATGCTGCCAACACGCGATCATCGAGCAAGCGGCTCTCTTGGACGACGATCTTCGACAAGTCACCGAACGAACGCTGAAGCACTATGACGAGCGCGCGCAGGCGTTCTGGGAGGGCACGCGCGATCACGATGTCACGCAGAACATCGCTGCGTTTCTGCAGAGCATCGAAGTACCGCCGCCCTTCGAGCTGCTCGACTTCGGATGCGGCCCCGGGCGCGACCTCAAGACATTCACGGCGTTGGGGCACCACGCCACCGGCTTGGAAGGATCCGCGCAGCTTGCCGCGATGGCACGCGCGCACAGCGCATGCGACGTGCTCGAGCAGAACTTCGTCGAGCTGAAGTTACCGAGCGGCCACTTCGACGGTGTGTTCGGCAATGCGGCGCTGTTTCATGTCCCGTGCCGGGAGTTGCCGCGCGTTCTTGCGCAACTGTATCGCGCGCTGAAGAACGGCGGCGTTCTGTTCAGCTCGAATCCGCGCGGCAACGACGAGGAGGGCTGGAGCGGAGGCCGTTATGGCGTGTTCCATAGTTGGGATACATGGCGAAACTATGTGATCGCGGCCGGGTTCGTCGAGGTGACTCATTACTATCGGCCGACCGGATTGCCACGGGAACAGCAACCGTGGTTAGCCAGTGTCTGGCGAAAGCCGATGCGCTGATCGCGCTGTTTAACCCAAAAAACCAGCGCGCACGCGGATTTCGACGCGCGCGCCGACCGCGAGCGCGTAATTCTCGATTGTTCGCAACGTCGGCCGCGTTCGCACACCGCTTTCCAGCCGCGATACGACGCTTTTCGTCGTAAACATTCGTGCGGCGACGTCCTCCTGCGTGATGCCGGCGGCCGTGCGCGCAGCGACCAGCTCTTTGACGAGCCGCTTCAGCACCCGGTCCTTGGCAAGCGATCGCGCGTGTTGCCTTTCGCGCGCGAGCGTGCGCAACGCGATGTTCTTTGCGAGCACTTCGGCGCGCTGATACATGCTGCAGACTCGCTCGTTTTCCGAGTGGTTAGCAAAAATGCTAACCGACACCGCCGAACATTCCTATCGTCCGCGCGGCCGAATCAGACCTCGGACAGCGGTGTTTGCGCGGGTCTTCAGCGTGGTTGCGGCGCGGTATGGCCACTCGTCACTACACACCGCGAGCGCGTCGGTGTAGTCAGTGCCGCGACGTGCGCCGCAACGGTTCAAACGGTCTTAGCAGGTTGCAAAGCGAGCGCCGTAGGCACCCGGGTGCAAGTTCGCATTTTTGCTAACAAGGCCACAGGAGCCGCAGTTGACCCACGCAAGCGGACCCACAATACTTGTGGGGTGTCCGTGCAACGCAGACTGACCGCAATTCTTGCCGCCGACGTCGTCGGCTACAGCGGCTTGATGGAGGCCGACGAGAGCGGCACGCTCGAGCGCTCAAGCGCAATCGAACCGAGACCTTCGATCCTTGCGTCGCCATGCACAGCGGGCGCCTGGTCAAGCTGATGGGCGATGGCGCACTCGTGGAATTTGGCAGCGTCGTGGCCGCTGTCAACTGCGCGCTGGCGATCCAGCACGCAACAGACCAATCCGAATTGGAGCGCGCCGAAGCGAAGCGCATTCGCTACCGCATCGGCATCAATTCGGGCGACGTCATCGTCGACGGCGACGACATCTACGGCGAAGGCGTCAACGTCACCGCGCGATTGCAGGCGCTCGCACCCGCCGGCGGCATCGCCGTTTCGCTGTCGGTTCGCGATCAGGTCAAAGGCAAGGCGACGTGCTCGTTCGAGGACCTGGGCGACCACGCGGTCAAGAACATCCAGGCGCCGATTCGCGTGTTCGCTGGGCATTACGCCGACGCCGCCGCGCACAAGCCCGGCGAGAGCCAAATGCCGCGCCGACTCGCGATCTGCGTGCTGCCATTTGCGAACATGAGCGGCGATCCGGAGCAGGACCCGGAGTCCTATGACGCGCACGCCGCCGCGGCGCGTTGGAATTACCTGACGCGCCAGTTCGAGGACGCGATTCACCATTACGAGAAAGCAGCAAGCCTTGTCGAGACCGAGCACGCGTCCGCGGGCCTGCTCGCGAGCTGCTACAAGGCGATCGGCGATCAAGAGGGCGCCCGTCGCGCGGCGCAACGCTCGCCCACGTCGAAAAGATCGTCGCGCTCGAGCCCGACAACGGATCGGCGATGAGCTTCGGCGTCGGCGCGCTCGCCGCATTAGGCGAAGCGGAGCGCGCGAAACAGTGGGCCGAGCGCGCGCTGCTGCTCGATCCGGACAATCTCAATCTGCGCTACAACTTCGCCTGCGCGCTCGTGCTCGACTTGCACGAATACGACGCGGCGCTCGACCTGCTCGAGCCGGTGTACGAGAAACTACGGACCGACGCGATCAACTGGACGAAGAACGATCCGGATCTCGATGCGATCCGCGATCACCCTCGGTTCAAGGCGATGGTGAAAAGAGCGGAGGAGCGGTTGGGAAAGGCGTGAGCCGATGCGCCTCACTCCCAATTCAACGCCCCGCCGGTCTGATACTCGATCACCCGCGTCTCGAAGAAGTTCTTCTCCTTCTTGAGGTCGATCATCTCCGCCATCCACGGGAACGGGTTGTCGGCCTTGTCGAACAGCGCATCGACGCCGATCTGCTGGCAGCGGCGGTTGGCGATGAAGCGCAGGTACTCCTTGAACATCGTCGCGTTCAGTCCGAGCACGCCGCGCGGCATCGTGTCCTCGGCGTAGGCGTACTCGAGGTCGACGCCTTTCTTGATCAGCGCGCGGATCTCCTCGCGGAACTCCGGCGTCCAGAGGTTCGGGTTCTCCATCTTGATCGTGTTGATCAGGTCGATGCCGAAATTGCAGTGCATCGACTCGTCGCGCAGGATGTACTGGTACTGCTCGGAGCTGCCCGTCATCTTGTTCTGGCGCCCCATCGCGAGGATCTGCACGAAGCCGACGTAGAAGAAGAGGCCCTCCATGATGCAGGCGAACACGATCAGGCTCCGCAGGAGCTTCTGATCGGCCTCCATCGTGCCGGTCTTGAACGTCGGGTTCGTCAGCACGTCGATGTACGGGATCAGGAACTCGTCCTTGTCGCGGATCGACTTCACCTCGTGGTACGCGTTGAAGATCTCCGCTTCGTCGAGCCCGAGGCTTTCGACGATGTATTGGTACGCGTGCGTGTGGATCGCTTCCTCGAACGCCTGGCGCAGCAGGTACTGCCGGCATTCGGGCGCGCTGATGTGCCGGTACGTGCCGAGCACGATGTTGTTGGCGGCGAGGCTGTCGGCGGTGACGAAGAAGCCCAGGTTGCGCTTGACGATCAGGCGCTCGTCGTCGGTCAGGCCGTTCGGGTTCTTCCACAGCTCGATGTCGCGCTGCATGTTCACTTCCTGCGGCATCCAGTGGTTCGCGCACGCCGACAGGTACTTGTCCCACGCCCACTTGTACTTGAACGGAACGAGCTGGTTGACGTCGGAGCCGCCGTTGATGACGCGCTTGTCCTCGATGCGCACGCGCCGGAAGCTGTCTTCATCCGTCTGTTGCGGAGCATCGGCGGGCGCCGCTTCGCGCGCGTGCGCGGCGCGTCCGGCGGCGGGCGCGCGCATCGGCTCGGGCGTGGCCGGCTGCAGGCGGGGCTGCGGGGCCGGCGGGACGTCGTCTTCGAAGCTCAGCATTGTTCGTTCTCCGTGATGCGTCTTGTCTTTGTGTGTGTGAACGTCACTCGGTCCCCGCCGAAACGGGGACGAGAGTCCTGCGCGCGATGCGGTCGGCTATCTCAAGACAGTACCTAAGTCACGTCGAAGTCCGGCATGTGCGTCAGCTGCTTCGGCTGATCGCTCGCCATCGCCATCACGGCGAACACGAGCATGCCGAGAAATCCGCCGCCGACGAACGCCGCCACGATCCACCAGACTGAAACCATGGGACCCTCTCTTTCCATGGTCGCCTTGCAAACCCTCTCCGCGCCTGCACGAGGAGAGGGGCCGTTCCCCTTCGACTTCAATGCATCGCACTCAACTTCTCGTAAAGGTATTCGGCGGCGAAATCGATGCCCGGGTGCCAGGCGATCGTTGCCAATCCGTAGTCAAGGTAGAAATCGGCGAAGCGCTCGGGCGAACGGAGCTGCTCGAAGGTCTCGCCATAGAGGTCGTCCGCGAGGTCGACCACACCTTTTCTGCCGTCGTTGAATTCAAGCCAGACCTTGTATTCCCCGAGATACCGCGCCTCGATCACATGGCGCATCACCTGCTCGTATCGGGCCAACTCGAACCTCCTTCAAGCGAAGTTGCGCGCGTGCTGCCCCGGAGAGCCCCGAGGGAAAGACCGGCGCGCCCGTGAGGACGCGCGCCGTCGCAATCGCACCAAACCGCCTCCCGCCGAACCAGTCTCTTCTTGTCGTGCCGGTCCGTTCAGTACCAATGCCCGAGGCGCGGAACTTCGCCCCTGTCTGGGTTCGCGCCCGGGTCCCGCATCGGCCGGTCGTGTCATCGCGAGTCGTTGTGCTGCGATGCTCGCGTTGATGCACGGTTGGCCGAATCGCCATTCAGTCTGGGTGTCTCCTATGTGGTCGTCGTCCACGCGAACGCCGAGACCCGGCATTCACTGACACGCTTCGCAATCCGGGTTGTCGATCGAGCAGTATTTGATCTCCTCGACGATCGGCGCAGCGCCTTTCGGCAGTGCCGACGCGATGATCGAGCCCGACAACGACGACGCCGCGTTCACCACGCCGGAGGACGACACCGCGTTCAGCTCGCCGCCCTTGCCGGTCGACTTCTCCGCCGACGTCGCTGCGAGCGTGCGCAGGTAATACGTCGTCTTGAGGCCGCGAACCCAAGCGAGCTTGTACGTCTCGTCGAGCTTCTTGCCCGACGCGCCCGCCATGTAGATGTTGAGGCTCTGCGCCTGGTCGATCCACTTCTGCCGCCGCGCGCCGGCTTCGACGATCCATTTCGTTTCGACTTCGAACGCCGTCGCGTAGAGATTGCGAAGCTCCGCCGGCACGCGATCGATCTTCGCGAGCGAGCCGTCGAAATACTTGAGATCCGACAGCATCACCTCGTCCCACAGATTGAGCTTCTTCAGCTCGGCGACGAGATGCTCGTTGATGACGGTGAACTCGCCGGAGAGGTTCGACTTCACGTAGATGTTCTGGTACTCCGGCTCGATCGACGCGGCGACGCCGATGATGTTCGAGATCGTCGCCGTCGGCGCGATCGCCACGCAGTTGGAGTTGCGCATGCCGTGGATCCTGATGCGCGAGCGCAGCGCGTCCCAGTCCATCGTCGACGACATGTCGATGTCGACGTAGCCGCCGCGCTCGTCGCGCAGCATCTGCAGCGTGTCCTGCGGAAGGATGCCGCGATCCCACAGGCTGCCGCGATACGAGCAATAGCGGCCACGCTCCTCGGCGAGCTCGGTCGACGCCAAGTACGCGTAGTAGCAGACGGCTTCCATCGATGCGTCGGCGAACTTCATCGACTCGTCCGAGCCGTACGGCAGATGCAGCAGGTGCAGGCAATCCTGGAACCCCATGACGCCGAGCCCGACCGGCCGGTGCTTGAGATTCGAGTTGCGCGCCTTGTTGACCGCGTAGTAGTTGATGTCGATGACGTTGTCGAGCATGCGCATCGCCGTGCGGATCGTCTCGCGCAGCTTCGCATGGTCGAGTTCGTAGCCGTCCTTGCGTCGGCTTCATGTGCGCGAGCAGGTTCACCGAGCCGAGGTTGCAGACGGCGATCTCGGTGTCGCTCGTGTTAAGCGTGATCTCGGTGCACAGGTTGGAGCTGTGCACGGTGCCGACGTGCTGCTGCGGCGAGCGCACGTTGCACGCATCCTTGAACGTGATCCACGGGTGCCCGGTCTCGAACAGCATCGACAGCATCTTTCGCCACAGCTGCACGGCGGGAATCCTCTTGTGCAGCTTCAGCTCGCCACGCGCGACCTTCGCCTCGTAGCGCTCGTACGCCTCGTTGAACGCGTGGCCCCACTTGTCGTGCAGGTCGGGCACGTCGGACGGCGAGAACAGCGTCCAGTCGCCGCCTTCCATCACGCGCTTCATGAACAGGTCCGGAATCCAGTTCGCCGTGTTCATGTCGTGCGTGCGGCGGCGGTCGTCGCCGGTGTTCTTGCGCAGCTCGAGGAACTCCTCGATGTCGAGATGCCATGTTTCGAGATACGTGCACACGGCGCCCTTGCGCTTGCCGCCGTTGTGCGCGAGACCGGCGGCCGTCATGTACGACTCGTCGGTGTCGACCTTCAGATCGACGACGAGCGGCTTCGGCAGGATCGGCTCGATCGCACGGATGCGCGAGAAGATCGTCCCGCCGTGCGTGATCCAGCTGCGACCAGCCGTGGGCTCGCAGCCGACGAGCGCAGCCACTTCGCGCACCGCCGGAATGTGCACGTCGACGGTGGAGATCTTGCGATCGCCGCGCGCGGCAACACCCATGCGCAGCAACTGATAGCGCACGCCTTCGGCGAGCGGCGCCGACGCCGTCGTGAACTTGAGCTCGTCGCCACGTGCGACGCACGCCGACGTCTCGAGCAGGCCGCGCAGCAGCGCGCGGCTCTGCGGTTGCGGCAGGTGCGCGAAGCGCGGCGCGATCCGTCTGCGCTGGTCGCAATCGTAGACGTCGTCGTAGCCGAACGGCAGCGTCGCGCCGACGTCGCTCGCGCGTCCGGTCGTTGCGTTGCGCACGACCGCCTGGTCGAGCACCCATTGCAGCTGCACGAACGCCGTGCCGCGCGCCGTCTCCCAGAAATGAACGCCACGCGTCGACAGATACCCGCGAACGAACTGCAGATGCCGGTCGCGCTCGGGATTGCCGGCGACGCTCCACTGCATGCCGTCCTTCGACAGATGACCGTCGGCGAGCAGGATGCCGTACAGCCGCGCGTCGTCCTCGCCGAAGCCGTCGACATTGACCGTTTCCGTCGGCATTGTCATACCGATGTAATCGCCGACCTGTAGCGTGCGAGCATCGGCCCATTCAGCCTTGGCGTTCCCCGCGGATAACGAAAGCTCGGTTGCTTCGCACGACTGATCCGCGCGCACGCCGCGGATCGCCCAGAACGGATGGCCGTCGGTCACTTCGAGCGGCTGGATCGAATGCTTGACGTCGATCGCGATCATCGGCTCGCTCTGTTCGTACACGAGCTTCTCGGTGACTTCGCGGTACGTGCCGCTGTTGCCGAGCACCAGGTCGCCGGCGCGAATCTGCCGGATCGGAAGAATGCCGCGCTGCGTGTAGACGGGCGTCTCGGGCGCGAAGCATTGATTCACCGCGACCGCCGTGTCGTTCACGACCTTGAGGAACGGAACGACGCCCTGCGACTTGCCGTTCGTGCCCTTGATGTGCGAGCCCATCGCGCGCACGTTCGTCCAGTCGTTGCCGAGCCCGCCTGCGAACTTCGACAGCAGCGCGTTTTCCTTGATCGCCTCGTAGATGCCGTCGAGATCGTCGGCGACCGTCGTCAGGTAGCACGACGACAGCTGCGAGCGATGCGTGCCCGAGTTGAACAGCGTCGGCGTGCTCGACATGAAGTCGAACGTCGACAGCACGTCGTAGAACTCGATTGCGCGCGCTTCGCGCTCGACCTCGTTCAGCGCGAGCCCCATCGCGACGCGCATGAAGAAGCACTGCGGCAGCTCGAAGCGCCGTCCGCCGACGTACTGGTCGATCAGGAAGTAGCGGTCGTAGAGCGTCTGCAATCCGAGATAGCCGAATTGCAGGTCGCGCTCGGGGTTCAATGCCGCGCCGAGCTTCTTCATGTCATATTGGAGCAGCGCTTCGTTCAGCAGGCCGATCTTCACGCCGTGACGCATGAACTGCGGAAAGTACTCGGCGTACTTCGTTGCCATCTCGGCATGCGTCGCTTCCTCGCCGAGCGCTTCATGACGGATCGAATCGAGCAGCAGCCGCGCGGTGACGAAGCTGTACGCGGGGTCCTTCTCGATCAGCGTGCGCGCGGCGAGGATCACGCACTTGCGCACTTCCTCCATCGGCACGCCGTTGTAGAGGTCCTTCAGCGTCGCCTTCAGCACGCGCTCGGGATCGACGTCGCCGAGGCCCTCGCACGAGGTCTTCACCAGCGCAGTGAGCCGCGCGAGATCGAGCGGGCGCGTGACGCCGTTGTCGACGACGAGGAGCTCCGGCGCATCGGCCGGTGCGCCTTTCCGCGCCTTCTCGTGCGCGCGTTCCTGCGCGCGCTTCTCGCGGTACAGCACATACGCGCGCGCCACTTCGTGCTCGCCGCCACGCATCAGCGCGAGCTCGACCTGGTCCTGGATCTCCTCGATGTGGATCGCGCCGCCTTCGGGCTTGCGCTTCATCAGCGCCGCGACGACGACGTCGGTGAGATTGGCGACCTGCTCGCGCACGCGCGCGGACGTCGCGCCCTGCCCGCCGGCAATCGCGAGGAACGCCTTGGTCATCGCGATCGTGATCTTCGACGGCTCGAACGGCACGACGGCGCCATTGCGCCGGATGATCTTGTATTGCGCGAGGCGCGGATCGGCGCTTGCACCGCCAGCGGATGCCGCATCGGTCGTCATCAGGTCGCGGGGGGCATTGGGCGTCGACGTGGCGGCCGAGGCGCTGGGCAATTGCATGGACGATCTCCTCGAAATCTTGTCGTTGTGGCAGGCGCGGCGCCGATCGGCCCTTAGCGCCCGCTTTACCTCACGCCAGGACGGCGGCGGTAACCCGGACGATGCACCTGCGACTTCCCTGTCGCTGCTGCCTCGCGGAAGCCGGCGGGCCCGGGGGCGCCGATTTTCCGCTTCTGAATCAGAATCTACAATATCTTGTGTTCAAGTGCCGGCTGAACACAAAGAATAGTGGGGCGGCGAGGGGAACGCAAGTTTTTTTTCGTGCACACGGCGAACGGTCGAAAAGGCAAAGCGAAACATCGCGCTACGCCCGTTCCGGCGGCATATCCCCGTTTCTTCCCCGCGTTCTCCACCGCCTTGTCCACAGCGGCGAAGCCCCCGTCGTACAGAGGGTCAGCGAAGCGCGAAAAGGCGACCGTTGGCGATGGCGACCGCGGTCTCGCCGGCCGCCGGAACGATTGTCGCGAGCCCGGTGAAGCGGCCGAAAGCCGGCAACAACGCGCGCCGCGAGCCGAGCAGGAAGCAGGGCAGGCGCACGACGTCGACATCGTCCGAGATCACGACGCCCGGATGCACATGGCCGCAGAGCGCGTAGCCGGTCGGCGGCGTCGCCGGCTCGTGGCATGCGATGAACGGCGCGATCGCATGCGGGCCGGCAACGACGTCGATGCCCCAGTCGAGCGGAGGATCGCCGGCGCGCTTGTCGTGATTGCCGCGCACCAGCGTGATCGCGACCCGCGAATGCGCGGCACGCCATTCGCGCAGCGCGACGTCGAGCGCGGCGACGCGACCGGCGGCGGCATGCAGAAAGTCACCAAGGATCACGAGCCGCGTCGCGCGCGTCTGCGCGAGCAGGGACGAAAGCCGCGCCAGATCGCTCGCCGTCGCGCCGCGTGGCACGGGCACGCCACCGGCGCGGAATGTCGCCGCCTTGCCGAGATGCATGTCGGCGACGAACAGCGTGCGCTCGCGCGGCCAATGGAGCGCGCGGTCGGGGCACAACTCGACCGGCTCGCCGCCGAGGGACACTGTCGCGGGGGCACGCGCCGTGTCGGCGGTCGAAACGACGTGGGCCATCACAGAGCGCCCAGGCGCGCCGTCGGGAAGCGATGTCATCGGCAGATTTTTCGTGCCGGCGAACCATTGCCGGCGGTCGACGAACGACATTGCGCCGCTCACCGGCGCGGTGCAGACTGCGAATTCTAGCGGATGCGCCCGATCGGGCGATGGCGCGTCCAACGAGGGTCACGGCGCGCAACGGAAGAACGCGCGGGCCGCATGGGGGCACGATGCCGCGGTTCGCCGCGAACCTGACGTTCCTGTTCAACGAGGTGCCGTTTCTCGATCGCTTCGACGAGGCGGCGCAGGCTGGCTTTCGCGCGGTCGAATTCGCGTTTCCATATGAATGGCCGGCGCGCGAGGTCGCCGAGCGGGCGACCGCCAACCGTCTCGATGTCGTGCTGATCAACGCACCGCCGGGTGATTTCGACGCCGGCGAGCGTGGAACGGCATCCCTGCCGGGGCGCGAGCACGATTTCCAGGCCGGGTTCGCGACGGCGCTCCGCTACGCGAAAACGCTCGGTTGCCCGCGCATCCACGTGATGGCTGGCATCGTGCCGCCGGAGGCGACCGCCGCGGAGCGCGCGCTTCACCGCGTGACGCTCGTGCGCAACCTGCGCTTCGCGTGCAGCGAGGCGGCGGAGCAAGGCGTCTGCGTGATGCTCGAGGGCCTTAACGCGCGCGACGTGCCGAACTACTTCTACTCGCGGCTCGCGCAAACGGCCGCGGTGCGTGCAGAGGTGGGCGCGAGCAACCTCATGCTGCAGTTCGATTTCTATCACGTGCAGATCGTCGAGGGCGACATCAGCGAGAAGCTGCGCGGCTATCTGCCGCAGATCGGCCACGTGCAGATCGCCGGCGTTCCCGGCCGCCACGAGCCGAATGTCGGCGAAGTGAATTACGCGTACGTGTTCAAGTTGCTCGACGACGTGAAGTACGACGGCTGGGTCGGCTGCGAATACCGACCGCAGACGACGACGACCGCGGGCCTCAACTGGTTTTATCGGCTGCTCGATCGCAAGCGCGTCGGCGCGGACAATTGACGCTCCGAATACCCGACTCGAATCGTCGCCTTTCGAGGGGCAACGGCATCCACGCACGAAAAAAATGCCCGCGCACCTCTTGTGTACGACACCACGCGGCTTAGAATGATCGTGTGAGAAGGGAAGGGCGCCGTCCGGCGTCCGTCGCAACGGGCTCGGCGCAGCGCGCCGGGGTCAACAAACATGTTTGCCGAATGCCGGTCGCGCCGCGCGCGTGGACCGTCGACGTCCGGCCAATCGAGGTGATGTGATGACGAAGCGGCAGCAGGAAGGCAATGGAACACCGATCAACATCGGCGCGCTGTTCGACATGAACGGCTCGCAATTCGATCTCGCGGAAAAGGCGTATCGCACGTGGATGGAAAGCGCCGGACGGCTGCAGAACGAGACGCTCGGATTCTTGAACGAGCGCTTCGAGAAGAATCTCGCCGTCGCGCGCGAGCTGAACGCGTGCAAGACGCCGACCGAGTACTTCGAAGTGCAGGCGCGCTACGCCGACCGCGCGATGGCCGATTGGGTCGCCCAGGGCCAGAAGATCGTGCAGCTGATGAACGAGATCACGTCGCAGGCCGCGCAGCCGTTGCAGCAAGCGATCGCGCAGTCGACCGGCGGGACGAGGGCGTCGCACTAGCAGTTGGCATTCCCGAGAAGCACACTCGCGCGCCGTCATTCCCGCGAACAACCGAGGCCGCTCACATCGCGGCCTCCGCGCCGCCTGACTGATCGGGGAGCAGAGCCGTCGGCCGCAAGCGATGATTCGCGATGGCTCGCATCCCCAAGTCGCTCCCCGCGACCTGGGGCCCCTTCTCGCCGCTCACATCGCTACCCCGAATCCGCCGTCGACGTAGATCACCTGCCCGGTGACGTAATTCGCCGCGCCTGACGCGAGAAACACCGCAAGACCGGCGAGCTCTTCCGGCTGGCCCCATCGGCCGGCCGGCGTGCGCTTGCACACCCACGCGTTGAATTCCGCGTTCTCGATCAGCGCCGTGTTCATCTCGGTGGCGAAATAGCCCGGCGCGATCGCGTTCACCTGGATGTTGTGCGGCGCGAGCTCGACCGCCATGCCGCGCGTCATCTGCCGCACGCCGCCCTTCGTCGTCGTGTACGGGATGATCGCCGGCCGCGCGAGCTCACTGGTGAGCGATGCGACGTGGATGATCTTGCCCGCCCTGCGGGCGATCATCCCCGGCAGCGCGGCCTGCGACAGGAAGAACGGCGCGGTGAGGTTCGTCGCGATCAGCGCGTCCCAGTCCTCCTGCTTGAAGTCGACCATCGGCCCGCGCCGCTGAACGCCGGCGTTGTTCACGAGGATGTCGAGATGACCGTGCTCGCGCTCGATATCGGCGATCGCCGCGCGCCCGGCATCACGATCGGTGATGTCGAACGCGCGCGCGCTTGCATGCGCGCCGAGCCTGGCCGCCGACGCAGCGAGCGCCTCGGCGTTGCGTGCATTGATGACGACGCTCGCGCCGGCATTCGCGAGACCCCTGGCAATCGCGAAGCCGAGACCGCGATGCGCACCGGTGACGAGGGCGACCTTGCCCGAAAGATCGAACGGATTCGTTGTCATTGGCTCTCGAGATCGACGGATGAATGCGCCCAGTTTCGGGCGAACGCTCTGCGCGGTCAATCGGCGAGCGCGTCCTCGGTCGCCGCGCGCTCGAGCGCTTCGACCATCCGTGCAACGCGCGCGTCGAGCGCTTCGGTCGTCAGGCTCTCGCGGAAGATCTCGACCAGCAGCGGAAACGCGAACGGCGTCGGACGCCGCGGTCGCCGCAGCAACGCGCGCGCGCCGCGAAGCCGCGTGAGTGCGGCGGTCAGACGCGGCGCCTCGAGCCCGCGCTCGAGCACTTCGCGCACCGCCTGCTTCAACAGCGGATTGTCGCGATCGTATTCGCTGAACACGTCGTAGATCAGCGCCGCCGACGCCTGCAGCTGCCGTGTCGGATGCGGCTGTCCGGGATAGCCCTGGAAGATCAGTCCGGCGACGCGCGCGATTTCGCGGAAATGCCGCCGTCCGAGCTCGGTCGCGTTCAGCCCCGCGAGGATGTCGCGCTCGACGTCGGGTGCGGCAAGCAGTTCGCCGAGGACGTGCAGCGACAGGTCGACTTTCGTGTGCGACACCAGCGCAAATCCGTAGTCGTTCGCCGTGATGCTGAACGTCGCCGGCGTTTGCCGCGCGAGTCGGTACGAGAACAGCGTCGCGAGGCCGAAGTGCGCGAGCCGCCCTTCGAACGGGTAGAAGAAGAGTCCGTCGCCTTCGCGCGTCGAGATCGTCTCCACGAGCCATTCGTTCGCGGCCGGCAGCGCCGACCAGCGCGATTGCAATTCGAGCAGCGGCCGCACGCGATCGAGCTCCGGCGAGCTGAAGTTGCCGCGCCGCGCTTCGCCGATCAGCCGGCGCATGGACTCGGCGAGCTCGCTGGTGAGCGCCATCTTGCTGCCCATCCAGCGCGGCATTCGCGCTGCGCCGGGCTTCGCCGGCTTCACCCACGCGGTCAGCTCGCGCACGCGGATGAACTCGAGCACGCGGCCGGCGAAAACGAATGCGTCGCCGGGCGTGAGCGAGGCGACGAAGCTCTCCTCGACATGACCGAGCTTCTCGCCGTTGCGATACTGGATCGTGATGCTCGCGTCGCTGACGATCGTGCCAATTCCCATCCGATGGCGGCGCGCGATCTGCGCGTCGTGCACGCGCGCGACGCCGTCTTCGTCGATCGTCACGCGCCGATACTCCGGATAGGCGTTCAGGCTCGCGCCGCCGTGGACGACGAAATCGAGCGCCCATTGCCATTGCTCGTCGCCCAGGTGCTCGTACGCATGCGTGTCGCGCACTTCGTCGCGCAACGCGTCGGGACGGAAGCCGCCGCCGAGCGCGCAGGTGACGACGTGCTGGACGAGCACGTCGAGCGGCTCGACGAGCGGGGTGCGTGGCTCTACGCGCCGCGCGCTCGCTGCTTCGCGCGCGGCCGCCGCTTCGACGAGCTCGAGCGCTTGCGCCGGCACGACGGTCACGCGCGACACGGCCCCCGGCTGATGGCCGCTGCGTCCGGCTCGCTGCAGCAGCCGCGCGACGCCTTTGGGGCTTCCGATCTGCAGCACCTGGTCGACCGGCGAGAAGTCGACGCCGAGGTCGAGGCTCGACGTGCAGACGACCGCGCGCAGGCGACCGTTGCGCAGTCCGTCCTCGACCCAGTCCCGCACGTCGCGCTCGAGCGATCCGTGATGGAGGGCGATCGTGCCGGCCCAGTCCGGACGCGCGTCGAGGATCGCCCGATACCACGTCTCGGTCGCCGAGCGCACGTTGGTGAACACGAGCGTCGTCTTCGCGCGCTCGATCGCGCAAATGACCTGCGGCAGCATCTTGAGGCCGATGTGGCCGGCCCACGGGAAGCGCTCGATCGTCGGCGGCAGCGCGCTTGCGATCTCGATCGTCTTCGTCTCGATGCCCTTGACGATGCGCGTGCGCTGCGCGCGATTGCGCGCGGCGCGCACGCCGACCAGGCATTCGAGCGCCTCGTCGAGATTGGCGAGCGTCGCCGACAGCCCCCACGTGCGCATCGCCGGCCGCAGCGTGCGCAAGCGCGCGAGCGCGAGCTCGACCTGCACGCCGCGCTTGCCGGACATCAGCTCGTGCCACTCGTCGACGACGATGGTGTCGACGTGCGCAAAGCGCTCGCGCCAGTCGGCGCGCGACAGGAACAGCGTCAGGCTCTCCGGCGTGGTGACGAGCGCGCTCGGCAGCCGCTGCTGTTGGCGTGCGCGAGCGCCGGGCGCGGTGTCGCCGCTGCGCACGTCGATTGTCCAGTGCGGCCTCAGCGCGGCGGCGGCGCGGCTCGAGCGCGAGCCCGGTGTCGGCGGCGAGCGCGCGCAGCGGCGTGATCCACAGCAGCGCGAGGGGCGGCGGCTCGCTCGCTTCACCCTGCGCTGCGAGCGCCATCGCCGGGACCGCGACGGCGAGTGTCTTGCCCATGCCGGTCGGTGCGTGCACGAGGCCGCTTTGGCCGGCGGCGAGCGCGTCGGCGACCTCGCGCTGAAACGCGAACGGCGCGAGCGCCAACGCCGCGTACAGAGAATCGGTGCTCAAAGCTGCAGGGTCAGGGTCGACCTATTTCGAAGTCGACGTTGACCCTATTATCGCTTCGAGCACGGCCGGATCGACCGGCTTCACGACGTGATGATCGAAACCGGCCGCCATGACGCGCTCGCGGTCCTCGTCGCGGCCGTAGCCGGTGAGCGCGACCAGCGTGAGCGGCGCGAGGTCGGACTCCGAGCGCAGCGTGCGCGCGACGTCGTAGCCGCTCAGTCCGGGCAGGCCGATGTCGAGCAGCACGGTGTGCGGCCGGAACTCGCGCGCGACGGCAACCGCCGATGCTCCGCTGTAGAGCGCGCGCGCCTGGTGACCGGACAGGTTGAGAAGCGTGACGAGGCTGTTCGCGAAGTCCTCGTTGTCGTCGACGATCAGCACGCGCGGCGTGCCTCGACTCGTGTTGTACGACGCAGTCATCGGTTGCTCGATCGACGGTGACGCTTGCAGGCGTGCTCGCTCGCGAACGGCGGCTATCGGCGCGGCACTTCGGCGAACAGCTTCACGAGGCTCTCGACGGCGACGGGCTTCACCATGAATTCGTCGAAACCGGCGTCGAGCGCCTGCCGGCGATTCTGGTACTGCCCGAGACCGGTGACGGCAGCGATCGTCATCGGATGCGACAGCGCGCGCAGCTGTCTTTGCAGGTCGATTCCGGTGACGCCCGGCATCGCGAGGTCGAGCAGCGCGACGTCGGGCTGCAGCTGCTTCGCGAGCGCGAGCGCGCGCAGTCCGTCGTACGCATGCCGCGCGTCGTGGCCCATCATCCGCACGAGCAGCGCGAGGCTCTCCGCGGCATCGCGATTGTCGTCGACGACGAGCACGCGCAGACGTCCCGCGCTGCCGACGCTGACCGGCAGGTTGCTCTCGCGCGTGTTCGGCTCGCTGCTCGCGAGCGGCAGCTGCACCGAGAACTCGCTGCCCTTGTTCTCGCCTTCACTCGCCGCCTCGATCGTGCCGCCGTGCATCTCGACGATCGAGCGTGCGACAGTGAGCCCGATGCCGAGGCCGCTCTGGCCCGGATCGATGCGATCGGTCTCCTGAGTGAACAGGTTGAAGATGCTCGGCAGCGCCTGCGCGCTGATTCCCATGCCGCTGTCGCGCACCTTCACCTGCAGCGTGCCATCCGCCTTCGTGACGACGATCGCGATGCGTCCGCCGTTCGGCGTAAACTTCGCCGCGTTGTTCAACAGGTTCTGGAACACCTGCACGAGGCGCGTGATATCGCCGTCGACGTATTGCGGCTCGTTCGGCAGGTCGACCGAGAGCGTGTGACCACGGCTGTCCATCATGCCGCGCGACGCCTCGACGCTCCGGGTCAGGATGTCGCCGATCGCGACGCGCTCCTTCCTGAGCATGATCTTTCCGGTGGTGATGCGTCCGACGTCGAGCAGGTCGTCGACGAGGCGGGTGAGGTGCGTGAGCTGGCGATCGATCACATCCCGGCATCCCTTGAGCGTCGGCGTCGCGAGCGGCTCCATTTGCATGATGCTCACCGAGTTGCGAATCGGTGCGAGCGGATTGCGCAGCTCGTGGCCGAGCATCGCGAGGAACTCGTTCATCCGCCGGCTCGACTTCTCGAGCTCTTCGAGACGCCGCCGCTCGGTCATGTCGCGCACGATCTTGGCGAAGCCGCGCAGCTGCGAACGCGCATCGTAGACGGCGGTGACGACGACGTTTGCCCAGTACGTCGAGCGGTCCTTGCGCACGCGCCAGCCTTCCTCCTCGTAGCGGCCACGCTCGACCGCCTGCTGCAGCTCGCGGCCCGGTTTGCCCGCCGCGACGTCCGGCGGACGAAAGAACGTGCCGTAGTGCTGCCCGATGATCTCGTTCGCCGAATAGCCGGTGATCTCGTGTGCGCCCGCGTTCCAGCTCTGCACAATTCCTTCCGGGCTCACCATGATGATCGCGTAGTCGCGCACGCTTTCGAGCAGCAGCCGGAAGCGCTCCTCGCTGTGGCGCAGCGCTTCCTCCTGCCGCCTGCGCTCGGTAAGGTCGCGCGTGATCTTGGCGAAGCCCTGCAGCGAGCCGTCGCCCGCACAGAGGCGCGTGATGATGACGTTCGCCCAGAAGCGGCTGCCGTCCTTGCGCACGCGCCAGCCTTCGTCCTCGAAGCGGCCCGCCTCGCCCGCGAGCTTCAGCTCGAGATCGGGCCAGCCGGATGCGACGGCGTCAGGCGTGTAGAACGTCGAGAAGTGACGGCCGATGATCTCGTCGGCCGTGTAGCCCTTCATCTTCTGCGCGCCGCTGTTCCACGACATCACGTGGCCCGTCGCGTCGAGCAGGAAAATGGCATAGTCCTGGACGCCCTCGATGAAAAGGCGCAGGCGCTGCTCGGTGCTTGCGGTTGCGATGCTGTCCATTGCGGCCATACTCGACTGCGCCGTGCACGGTCCGGCTTTCAGCGGCCTGCATGGTCCGCTTCAGTTCGTTCGGCGAGCGCCAGCGAACAATGTTAAAGCGTCGTGGCGCGTGCACAAAGCGGAACGCGCGCGGGTTGTAATTTTTTCAAGCCGCCTGGGGCGGCGCGCGCGGGTCGTAGACGACAATCGCCGTTTACGTGTGCAGCATCCACTCGTGTTGCGGATCGTTCTTGAAGATCCACTGCCGCGACGGACCCGCCATCACGTTGAGGTAGTAAAGCTCGTAGCCGTGCGGCGCGCAAACCGGGTGGTAGCCGCGAGGCACGAGCACGACGTCGTGATCCTCGACCGTCATCGTGCAATCGAGGGACCGATCGTCGGTGTAGACGCGCTGGAACGCGAATCCCTGCGGCGGGTCGAGCCGGTGGTAGTACGTCTCCTCGAGGAACGTCTCGCGCGGCGGATCGTCGGTGTCGTGCTTGTGCGGCGGATAGCTCGACGAGTGTCCGGCGGGCGTGCGCACCTCGACCACCAGCAGGTGATCGGCGGGCGCGTCCTGCGGGAGAATGTCGCAGACGTAGCGCGTGTTCGAGCCTTTGCCGCGCACGGCGCGCTTCATCGTCGCGGGCTCGATCAGCCGCGGCGGATGGGTGCCGCGACCGGGTGCGCTCGCGATCGCCACCTCGGCGCGCGTGTGCGCAGCAATCGTCGCGGCGAGCCCGTTCGTGATGTACAGCGCGTATGGCGCGCGTTCGTCGAAAACGCTCGTGCGCGCACCGATCTCGCGCCACGAGCCGCCGCTGCCGTCGACGCTGACGACGCCGGCCAGCACGACGATGCAGCGCTCGCGCGCGTCGGCGGCAATGTCCATCGTCTCGCCTGCCGCGAGGCGATGCGCCGAGAAGCCGACGTAGCGCCAGTGCGCCGATTCGGGCGTCACCGTCACGATGTCGCGGCCGCTCTTCGCGGCCTTCGAAAGCAGCGTCGCCGTCATGACGGGCGGACTGCGGTGAGCGCGGCGAGATGGCGGTAGCCTTTGTCGGCGAAAGCGTAGCCTGGCGCGACCGCCGGGTCCTGCTCCGCCTCGACGACGAGCCAGCCGCGATAGCCGTGCTCGCGCAGCGTCGCGACGATCGGCGCGAAGTCGATAGCGCCGTCACCCGGCACGGTGAACGCGCCGTTGATGACCGCTTCGAGAAACGACCACGCGCGATTGCGCGCCATCGCGATCACCGGCGGGCGCACGTCCTTGCAGTGAACGTGGCAGACGCGCGCGACGTGCTTCGCGAGCATCGCGAGGGGATCGCCGCCGGCGAACGTCATGTGGCCGGTGTCGAACAGCAATCCGACGTCGGGCGAGGTGATCTCCATCAGCCGGTCGACGTCGTCGGGCGCCTGTACGTACGCGCCCATGTGATGGTGATAGCCGAGACGAACGCCGCGCGACAGCGTGTAGCGCGCGAACGCGCTGACGCGCTCGCCGTATGCGCGCCAGTCGGCGTCGCTGCGAAAGCGCGGCCGCTTGTACAGGGGAACCGGCGCTCCCTGGATCGAATCGGCGACTTCGCCGTAGACCATGACGCTCGCGCCGTTGCCGGCGAGAAGCTCGAGGTGCGCACCGACGGCCGCGATCTCGTCGTCGACCGAGCGCGCGGCGAGCCGTCCCGAGTACCAGCCGGACACGCACGCGAGCCCGTGTTGTGCGAGCACGGCGCGCAGCGCCGCCGGCTCGCGCGGGAACTTGTTGCCGAGCTCGAAGCCCCGATAGCCGATGCGCTTGCCTTCGTCGAGCGCGGTGGCGAGCGGCGTCTCGCCTCCGAGCGAGGGCAGGTCGTCGTTGCTCCACGAGATCGGGTTGATGCCGATGCGAACGTCGAATCCGGACATGATGTTGGTCACAGCCTCTGCTTCTTGCGGCCCGCTTCGTAATCGGCACGCGCGCCGCGCACGCTCGCCCGCTGCGAAACTTCCGGCACGGCGACTTCCCACCACGCGCCGCCGTCCTCCGTCGTTCGGTTCGGATCGGTCTCGATGCAGACGACGTAGGTTCGATCGGCCGCGCGAGCGCGCACGAGCGCCGCCTCGAGCTCTGCAATCGTCTTCACGTTCTCGCCGAGCGCGCCGAGCGCGCGCGCGTGCGCGGCGAAGTCGATCGCCGGCGCTTCGTTGGGCTCCCTGGCGCAATCGGCGAGGAGGTTGTTGAACGGCGCGCCGCCGCACGCCTTCTGAAGCCGGTCGATGCAGCCGAAGCCGCGATTGTCGAGCACGACGATGACGAGCTTCGTGCCGAGCATCACCGACGTCGCGATCTCCGAATTGAGCATCAGGTAGCTGCCGTCGCCGACGATCACCACGATGTCGCGATCGGGGTGCGCGAGCTTGACGCCGACGCCGCCGGCGATCTCGTAGCCCATGCACGAGTAGCCGTACTCCACGTGATAACCGCCGGGTACCGACGTCCGCCACAGCTTGTGCAGGTCGGCGGGCAGCGTTCCCGCGGCGCACACGACAATGTCGCGCTCCGTTGACTGCGTCGATGTCCGTTGCACGGCGCCGATGACTTCGCCTTCGTAGGGAAGCTCGACGTCGCGCACGCCGGTGATCTCGGCGATCCGCTTGCGCCATTGGTCGTTGCCGCGGCGGGCCGAATCGGTCCACGCCGCATCCGCGCGCCAGCCGTCGAGCGCACGGGACAGCGACGTGAGCGCGACGCCGGCATCGGCGATCACCTCGGTCGCCCGGCCCTTTTGCGCGTCGTACGGATTCACGTTGATCGCGACGAGCTCCGCCTGCGGGAACAGCGTGCGCGAGCCGGTCGTGAAGTCCGACAGCCGCGTGCCGAGCGCAATGACGACGTCCGCTTCGCGCGCGAGCGTGTTGGCAGCCGGCGAGCCCGTTACGCCCACTGCGCCGGCCTGCATCGGATGGTCCCACGCGATCGCGCCCTTGCCGGCCTGTGTCTCGCAGACCGGAACGCCGTGCTGGTCGCAGAACGCGCGCAGTGCGTCGCTCGCGCGCGCGTACAGCACGCCGCCGCCGCCGATGATCAGCGGACGACGCGCGCGCTTCAGCACGTCCACCGCGCGTGCGAGCTCGGTGGCGTCCGGCGGCGGTGCGCGGAACACGACGGGCGAGGGCGCGAAGAACGCCTCCGGATAGTCGTAAGCCATCGTCTGCACGTCCTGCGGCAGCGCGAGGGTGACCGGACCGCACAGCGCCGGATCGGTCAGAACGTGAATCGCGCGCGGCAACGCGGTGAGCAGTTGCGCCGGGTTCACGATGCGATCGAAATAGCGCGACACCGGCCTGAAGCAGTCGTTGGCCGACACGGTGGCGTCGGTAAAGTCCTCGACCTGCTGCAGCACCGGATCGGGCGCGCGCGACACGAACACGTCGCCGGGCAGCAGCAGCACCGGCAGGCGGTTCACGTGCGCGAGCGCGGCCGCGCTCAGCAGGTTCGTCGCGCCGGGACCGATCGACGTCGTGACGGCCATCATCCGCCGGCGCATGTGCGCCTTCGCGTAGGCGATCGCCGCGTGCGCCATCGCCTGCTCGTTGTGCGCGCGGTACGTCGGCAGCTCGCGGCGAACGCCGTAAAGCGCTTCGCCGAGGCCCGCGACATTGCCGTGACCGAAGATCGCAAACACGCCGCCGAAAAGTCGCATGCCGTCGGCGGTGCGCAACGCGGCGAGATAGCGCGCGAGCGCCTGCGCCATCGTGAGCCGGATCGTGTTCATCGCCTACCTTCCTTCACGCCATGCGCGGATCAGCGCCTCGTAATTCGCGCGCACGCCGGCGATCAACGCGGCGTCGTCGCTGCCGCTCGCGAGCCAGCGCCGCGCGGGCTCGGCGAAGATCGTGCGTCCGACGGCGAAGCCGCGGCACGTCGTGCTCGCGCGGGCGTCGCGGAACCCGGCGGCGAGCTTGTCGTGCGGCGCGTTCAAGCCAAGCAGCAGCACGCCGCGGCAGTACGGATCGCGCTCGGCGATCAGCGCGTCGACGGCGCGCCATTGCGCCGCGCTCATCGGCTCGAGTTTCCACCATTGCGGAAAGATGCCGAGGTTGTAGAGGCGCTTGAGCGCGCGATGCACGGTGTCTTCGCCGCGCGGCAGTCGCTTGGGCGGGATGATCTCGAGCAGCAAGTCGTGCCCGCTCGCCTGCACCGCGTCGTAGAGCGCGCGAATCTGCGCCTCGTTCTCGAGACGCGTCTCGACGTCGTCGTCGGGATGGAAGGCGACAAGGCACTTGACCACCTGCTCCTGCGGCCACGACAACAGTGTCGTTCCGATCGAGCGGCCGTGCTGGAACACCAGCGGATCGGAGCCGGGCAGCTCGACCGGCCGGCCGATCCACCAGCCGCGGCCGGTTGCCGCATTGAGCGCATCCTGTCCGTAGACGTCGTCGATGAGCACGCCGGTGCGATGGCCGAGATCGAGCGCGCCCGCCGTCTGTGCGACGGCGTCGACGAGCAGCTGCTTAAGCTTCGGCAGCCGCGATTCGTCGGCGCCGGCGTCGCGGGCGAGCTCGAAGAACTGCGGGCGGTGATCGAACGCGAACGCGTACACCTCGTCGCGCTCGACGCGCGGCACGCTCACGCGGTGCAGTCGCGCGAGCGTCGCATCCTGGTCCGGCTTCGTGAGCTTGTCGGCGTTGGCGATGAAATATTCGAGCTCGACCATCGTCGGCATCGCCGGTGCGCAGCCATGCCGCGACACGACCAGCGCGCCGCAGGCGTTCGCGTAACGCGAGCACACTTCGTAGTCGGCGCCGGCGAGCCACCCCTTGAGGAAGCCGGCGATGAACGCGTCGCCGGCGCCGAGCACGTTCAACACCTCGACCTGCACGCCCCTGTAGTTGTAGGCATCGTCGAGCGATGCGGGAATCGCGCCGTCAATCACCGCGCATCCCATCGGGCCGCGCTTGACGACGAGCGTGGCCTTGGTGACGCCGCGCACGCTGCGCAGCGACGCCATGATGTCTTCGCCGCCGCCGGCGATCATGAACTCCTCCTGCGTGCCGATGATCAGGTCGAACTTCGGCAGCACGCGCTGCAGGTGAGCGGTGACGCGGTCGGCGGCAATGAAGCGGATCTCGCCCTCCGCCTTGCCCGTGAGGCCCCAGAGCACCGGCCGGTAGTCGATGTCGAGCACGGTGCGCACGTCGTTCCTGCGCGCGTAGTCGAGCGCGACATTGCTCACGCGGTACGTGTGCTCGGTCGACAGATGCGTGCCGGTGATGGCGAGCGCCTTCGCCGACGCGATGTACGCCTCGTCGAAATCGGTCGTGTCGACAGCCATGTCGGCGCAGTTCTCGCGATAGAAGATCAGCGGGAACGTATCGCGGTCCTTGATGCCAAGCACGACCAGCGCGGTGAGCCGGCTCGGGTCGGTTGTGACGTGCGAGACGTCGCAACCCTCGCGCGCGAGCGTCTCGCGCAGGAAGCGTCCGGGGTGGTCGTCGCCGACGCGCGCGAGCATCGCCGGTTTCATGCCGAGCCGCGCGCAGCCGAACGCGCAATTGGCCGACGAGCCTCCGAGGTACTTGGCGAAGCTCGAGACGTCCTCGAGGCGTGCGCCGATCTGCTGCGCGTAGAGATCCATCGCGAGGCGTCCGCGACAGATGACGTCGCGGCTGCGGTTCGCGGCGAAACGGGTGGTGTTCTTCATCGAGCGGGAGTCAAAGGCGGCGGAGGGCCCGCCGGCCGGGGTGATTCTACGCCGTGAGCGCGCGGCCTATAATGCGGGCGGTCAAAGCGAGGGAGTGTCACGATGCTCGACGTAGCGCTGTACGGCGCCGGCAGGATCGGCAGGATCCACGCCGGCAACCTCGTCCGCCAGACGGGCGTGCGCCTGAAGTACGTCGTCGACGTCGACGCGCGAGCCGCGGGCGAGCTCGGCGAGCGCCACGGCGCGACGGTTGCGCCGATCGACACGCCGTTCGAGGATCCGTCGATCAAGGTCGTCGTGATCGCGTCGTCGACCGATACGCATGCCGATCTCATCGTTCGCGCTGCGGCCGCCGGCAAGGATATCTTCTGCGAGAAGCCGGTCGACCTTTCGCTCGAGCGCGCGCGCACGTGCGCGCAGGCAGTGGCCAAGGCCGGCGTGCGCTGCCTGATCGGGTTCAACCGTCGCTACGATCCGACGTTCGCGGCGGTGAAGCGGCGGCTCGCGAGCGGCGAGATCGGCGAGCCGGAGATGCTCGTCATTACGAGCCGCGATCCGGGCGCGCCGCCGGTGTCGTACATCAAGGTGTCCGGCGGCATCTTCAAGGACATGCTGATCCACGACTTCGACGTCTTCCGCTGGATTCTCGACGACGAGGCGGCGACCGTGTACGCATCGGCGAGCTGCCTCGT
The DNA here is from genome assembly GCA_963798655.1 of uncultured beta proteobacterium. Taxonomy (GTDB): domain Bacteria; phylum Pseudomonadota; class Gammaproteobacteria; order Burkholderiales; family Casimicrobiaceae; genus CAVSMC01. The sequence goes on from CAWCUH010000001.1 coordinate 301,816, forward strand.
CGATCCGGCCATTGCCGCGGCCGGCGACGTCGACTCGACGGCCGTCACCATTCGCACGAAGCGCGAGCGACTGTGCGTGATCAACACGTCGCGTCGCGCCGCGTACGGCTACGACCAGCGGTTCGAGGTGCTCGGCAGCAAGGGCATGCTGCAGGCGGCGAATCATCGTCCGACCGAGGTCGTCGCGTCGACAACGTCGGTCTCGATGGATCTGCCCGAACATTTCTTCCTCGAGCGCTACCGCGCGGCGTACGCGAACGAGATGGCGCACTTCTTCGACGCGCTTGCGAACGACAGGCCGCTCGACACGACCATCGACGACGGCGTGAAGGCGCTCGAGCTCGCCGACGCGGCGATGCGCTCGTGGCAGGAAGCCCGCATCGTCACGCTGTGACGCGTTTGCTGCCCGTTCGATTGCTTGTCGTCTCCGCGAACGCGGGGCCCCGGCGACGTTCGACGACAGACACTGGATTCCCGCCTTCGCGGGAATGACGCGGACAATGCCTTCGCCCGTTCGCATCGGCGTCGTCGGCCTCGGCCGCATGGGCCGGCGGCACGCGATGAACCTCGCGCAGCAAACGCCGGGCGCGCACGTGGTTGCAGCGTGCGATCCAGCGCCGTCGTCGCTCGAATGGGCGCGCACGGCGCTCGGTGTCACGAGTCTCACGCGCGACTACACCGAGCTTCTGGCACGCCGTGACGTCGACGCGGTCTGGATCGCGACGCCGCTGACCGAGCACGCGCAGCAGGTCACGCAGGCGCTCGACGCCGGCAAGCACGCGTTCTGCGAGAAGCCGCTGTCGCTCGACGTCGCCGATTGCCTTCGGGTCGAAGAGACCGCCGCGCGCCACCCGAAGCAGAAGGTGATGATCGGCTTCGTGCGTCGCTTCGACGCGAGCTATCGCCACGCGTACGAGAAAACGAAGTCCGGCGCGATCGGGCGTCCGTTCCTCGTGCGCTCGCAGACGGCCGACCAGCACGACCCGAGCGGCTTCTTCGTTGCGTTCGCGCCTTCGAGCGGCGGCATCTTCGTCGACATGAACGTCCACGACATCGACCTCGCGCGCTGGTATCTCGGCGGCGCGCCGGTGAAGCGCGCGTTCGCCGCGGGCACGATCGCGATCCACGAGGGACTGCGCAACTGCGGCGACGTCGACAACGGGATCTCGATCGTCGAGTTCGCCGACGGTGCGCTGGCGTACTTTTACGCGAGCCGCACGCTCGCGCACGGCCACGAGACGCTCACCGAGATCGTCGGCACGGCGGGTCGACTCACCGTCGGCCAGAATCCTCGCATCGACCGCGTCGACATCGCCGATGGCCACGGTGTGCGCAACGAATGCACGCCGACGTTCTACGAGCGGTTCGAGGATGCGTTCGTCAACGAGTGCGCCGAGTTCGTCGCCGCGATCCGCGACGACCGACCGCCGGCGCTCACGCTGCACGACGCCACCGAAGCGACGCGCATCGGGCAGATGCTCGCGCAATCGCATCGCACGGGTAGGGCGGTCGACGCCATCGATTGATCCCACGCGGCCGGAGCTCACCCCGGCGGGGCGGGCGGGACGAGGCGGCCGATTGTGTCGTCGATCACATAGCGAGCGCCGCATGGGCCATTCACCGCCGTGAAACGCGGGGGATGTCCCGAAGCCTGCGCGGCGCCACGTGCGCAGTGGGCCTGTGCGACGGAGCAGACAGGCGAACGCAGCCACCGCTGCGGCTGTCTGCCTCTGGAATGGGCCCAAAATGCTTCAGCGCCCGCGCTGGACGGACACGCGTCGGCGGCTGCTGAAGATTGTACAAATTGCCGCTTTCGGGCTTTTGCGAACGAAAGTGATCACAATTCTTCATTTGCCGCCGCATGCGCTTCGCGCGGAGGCCGGCGGCGTGCACGACATCGCTCGACCATGATCGAAACGGATTCTTCGCCACGCCCCGCCGCGCTTGTCGAGACGGGCGTTCCGGGCCTCGATGACGTGATGCGCGGCGGCTTCGCCGCGAATCGCATGTATCTCGTCGAAGGCCATCCAGGTTCCGGCAAGACAACGATCGGCGTGCAGTTCCTGATGGCCGGCGCGCGGCGCGGCGAGCGCTGCATGCTGGTGACGCTCTCCGAGACCGCCGACGAGCTGCGATCGACCGCCGAGACGCACGGATGGTCGCTCGACGGCATCGACATCGTCGAGATCATCGCGTCGGAGGAAAGTCTCGATCCACAGGCGCGATACACGATGTACCACCCGTCGGAAGTCGAGCTCGGCGAGACGATGAAGAGGCTCTACGAAGAGGCGGCGCGCATCCGGCCGACGCGGCTGGTGTTCGACTCGCTGTCGGAGCTGCGGCTGCTCGCGGAGAATCCGCTGCGTTATCGCCGCCAGATCTTCGCGCTGAAGCAGCATTTCGCGCGCGAAGGCTGCACGGTGCTCTTTGTCGACGACCGTGCGAGCGACCAGCGCGAGATGCCTTTGCACACGCTCGCGCACGGCATCATCACGCTCGAGCGCAACGACGTCGAGTATGGCTCGCTGCGCCGCCGGCTGCAGGTGTCGAAGCTTCGCGGGCGCGCATTCCGCGAGGGTTATCACGACTTCGCGATCCGTCGCGGCGGGCTGGAAGTGTTCCCGCGGATCGTCGCGGCCGAGCATCGCGTCGAAATCACGCCGCACCCGGTATCGAGCGGCATCGAAGCCCTCGATGCGCTGCTCGGCGGCGGCCTCACCGAGGGCACGAGCACGCTGCTGGTCGGCGCATCGGGAACGGGCAAGTCGTCGGTCGCCGCGCAGTTTGCGACGACCGTCGCGCGCGCCGGCAGGCACGCCGCCGTGTTCCTGTTCGACGAGGCGCCGGCGATCTTCATCGAGCGCACGTGCAACCTCGGCATGGACGTGCGGCCGATGGTCGAAAACGGCACGTTGACGCTTCGCCAGATCGACCCGGCGGAGCTTTCGCCCGGAGAGTTCGCGCAGGCCGTTCGCAACGCGGTCGAGCAGCAGGACGCGAAGATCGTCGTCATCGACAGCCTCAACGGCTACCTGAACGCGATGCCGAGCGAGCGCTTCCTGATGCTCCACCTGCACGAGATGCTGATGTATCTCGGTCAGCACGGCGTCACGACGCTGCTGCTGATGGCGCAGCATGGCACCGCCGGCGCGTACTCGGATTTGCCGGTCGAAGCGAGCTACGTCGCGGATACGGTGATTGCACTGCGCTACTTCGAGGCGTTCGGCGAAGTCCGGCAGGCGATCTCGGTGGTGAAGAAGCGCACCGGCCATCATCAGCGGACGATCCGCGAGCTTCGCCTCGACGGCGGTATCGGGATCGGCGAGCCGATCCGGGAATTCCTCGGCGTGCTGAGCGGCGTGCCGAGGTTCGTGCCCAACGTTCCCGAATCGAAGCGATGAGCAACGGCGACCAGCGCAGCCTGCGCGTGCTCGTCCTCGCGCCGACGATCGCAGACGCGCAGCTCACGCGCTCGATCCTCGCGCGCGCCGGGCTCGCGTGCGACGTATGCGCCGACATCGCCGACGTCGTCGCGCAGCTCGCTGTCGGCGCCGGCGCGATCGCCGTCACCGACGAAGTGCTCGTCACCGACAACCTGCGCGCGCTGGTCGACGCGCTGCGCTCGCAGCCGCCGTGGTCCGACATTCCGGTCGTTCTTCTCGCCGCGTCCGGCGTCGATGGCTCGGGACCGGCTTCTGCCGGAGAGCTCGGCAACGTGACGGTGCTCGAGCGGCCGGTGCGCATCACGACGCTCGTCAGCACGCTGGGCTCCGCGATCGCCGCGCGGCGCCGCCAGTACCTGCTGCGTGACCGGCTGGGCGAGCTCACGCGCACCGAAGCGTCGCTGCGCGACCTGACGCAGCGGCTGCGGCTGCTGCTGCGCGCCGCCGCGCTGCTTCTTTCGAGCGAGCAGCCGGCGCGAACGATGGGGTCGCTGTTCGCGCACATCGCGCCGCACTTCGATCTGCACGCGTACGTCTACATGTGCGCCGACGCGAGCGAAGCTCTGAGGATGGTCTCGTGCGCGGGCATCTCGCAGGCGGCGGCAGAGATCGTGCGCGTCGACGGGGCCGAGGACCGATTGGAGCGGCTGATGCGCGGGCACGGCATGCGTGCGCACGCTTTCTTTCCGCTCGCCACCGAAGGGCGGCTCCTCGGAGTGCTTTCGTTCGCCACGAGAAGCCGCGACCAGTTCGACGAGCAGGAGCTCGGATTCCTGCGCACGATCTCGCATTACGTGACGATCGCGAGCGAGCGCGCGCGGCTGATCGACGAGCTGCGCGACACCGACCGGCGCAAGGACGAGTTTCTCGCGACGCTTGCGCACGAGCTGCGCAATCCGCTCGCGCCGATCCGCAACGCGCTGCACATCATGCGGCTCGATCCCGATGCGGCGACGCTCGGCCAGGCGCACGCGATGATGGATCGTCAGCTCGGCCACATGGTGCGCTTGATCGACGACCTGCTCGACGTGAGCCGCATCACGCGCGGCAAGCTCGAGCTGCGCCGCGAGCGCGTCGAGCTTGCGGCGATCGTCAACAACGCGGTCGACACGTCGCGACCGCTGATCGAAGCGGCCGGTCAAGAGCTGAACGTGTCGCTGCCCGACGAATCGATCGTCCTCGACGCCGATCCGGTGCGCCTCGCACAGGTCGTCGCGAACCTGCTGTCGAACGCTTCGAAGTACATGGATCGCGGCGGGCGTATCTGGCTCACCGCGCAGCGGCGCGAGCGCGAGCTCGCGATCTCGGTGCGCGACACGGGCATCGGCATCCCGGCGGCGGCGCTTTCGTCGGTGTTCGAGATGTTCATGCAGGTCGATCACTCGATCGAGCGCTCGCAGGGCGGCCTCGGCATCGGCCTCACGCTGGTGAAGAACCTCGTCGAGATGCACGGCGGGCGCGTTGCGGCGCTAAGCGAAGGCGTCGGCAGGGGCAGCGAGTTCACCGTGCAGTTGCCGGTGGCCGCGACGGCGCCGCAGCCGGACGCGAGACGCGGCGGGTCGACGGCTGCGACCAGCGGGCCGCGCTATCGCGTGCTCGTCGCCGACGACAATGCCGACGCGGCGGAAACCATGGGCGCAATGCTGCGCCTGATGGGGCACGACGTGCGCACGGTCCGTGACGGTCGCCAGGCGCTCGACGAGACGGCGCGCTTTCGACCCGACCTCGCGCTGCTCGACATCGGCATGCCGGGGATGAGCGGCTATGAAGTGGCGCGCCGCGTTCGCCGCGAGCATTGGGGACGCAACGTCGTGCTCGTCGCTCTGACCGGCTGGGGCCAGGAGGATGACAAGCGCAAGGCGATCGACGCCGGCTTCGACGAGCATTTCACGAAGCCCGTCGACCCCGACGACATCGAGGCGCTGATCGCGCGTCGTACCGGCCGCTCGGTCGCCGTCGCCTCGGACGCGCGGACCCGCTGACTTCCGGCGAACGACACTGGATTCCCGCGTTCGCGCGGATGACGAACTAAGCAGTGACGCGCGCCGTCACCGGCGCCGGGCCGGCCGGCTGCGCTGCGCGAAACTTCGCGAGAAGCTCCGCTTCCTTCTTCTTCGCCGCGACGAGATGGCGCTCCTTCACGTGGCCGTAACCCCGGATGTCTTCCGGGATGCGCGCGAGGGCGACGGCGAGCGTATGGTTGTGCGGCGCGAGCTTCGCGAGCAACTCCTCGACGAGCGCCTCGTATTCGACGATCAGCCGACGCTCGCGCTTGCGCTCGGCCGTCATGCCGAACACGTCGAGCGGCGTTGCGCGCAGCCGGCGCATTTTCGCGGCCATGCGCAATGCGCCCATGAACCACGGCCCGAACCGTCGCTTGCGCGGCACCCCGGTGACCGGATCGGGCTTCGCAATGATCGGTGCCGCCACGCTGAACGAGATCGAGTAGTCGCCTTCGAACTGCGCGGCGACGCGCTCGCTGAAGTCCGTCTCGGCGAATAGCCGCGCGACCTCGTATTCATCCTTGATCGCGAGCAGCTTGAAGTAGTAGCGGGCGACCGCCTCGGCGAGCGCCGATTCGCCGGGCGCCTTGTTCGCTTCGGCGATGCGCACGGTGGCGACGAGGTCGCTATAGCGTTTCGCGTATGCAGCGTCTTGGTAATCGGTGAGGAATTTCACCCGGCGCGCGATCATCTCGTCGAGCGACTCGGACAACCGCTGCGTCTCCGGCACCGCGCGCGGAATCGCGAGCGCGGACACGCGCTCGGGCTCGACGGCTGCAAGACGGCCCCAGCGGAAGCTTTGCTTGTTCGCTTCGATCGCCGTTTCGTTGAGCTCGATTGCGCGCAGGATCGACGCTTCGGCGAGCGGCAGCACGCCGCGCTGGTACGCATAGCCGACCATGAAGAGATTCGTCGCGATCGAATCACCCATCAGCCCGGTCGCAAGCCGCGTCGCGTCGAGAAATTCCGCATCGCCAGCGCCGACGGCGTCCTCGATCTCGCGCTCCATCGAGCCGAGCGGGAACTGCAGGTCCGGATCGCGCGTGAAGCCGGCCGGCATCACCAGCGCCGTATTGACGACGGCCTTCGTCACGCCCTTCTGCATCTTCGCGAGCTGCTCGTAGCCGACACCGGTCAGGATGTCGCATGCGAGAACGAGCCTCGCGTCGCCGGCGGCGATGCGCGTCGCATGCAGCTGATCCGGCGAATCGGCGATGCGCACGTGCGACACGACGGCGCCGTTCTTCTGCGCGAGGCCGGTCATGTCGAGCACCGAGCAGCCCTTGCCTTCGAGATGCGCCGCCATGCCGAGCAGCGCGCCGATGGTGATCACGCCGGTGCCGCCGATGCCGGTGACGACGATGCCGTACGGCTCGGCGGTCGACGGCGCGCACGGGGTCCGGCAGATGCGAGAAGTCGACGCTGTCGGCCTTCTTCGGCTTGCGCAGCGTGCCGCCCTCGACGAACACGAAGCTCGGGCAGAAGCCGTTCGCGCAGCTGTAGTCCTTGTTGCACGACGACTGGTCGATCGCGCGCTTGCGGCCGAACTCGGTCTCGACCGGCGCGACCGACACGCAGTTCGACTTCACGCCGCAGTCGCCGCAGCCTTCGCAGACGAGCTCGTTGATGAACACGCGCTTCGCCGGATCGGGATACTTGCCGCGCTTGCGCCGGCGACGCTTTTCCGCCGCGCACGTCTGGTCGTAGAGCAGGATCGTGCAGCCGGCGGTGTCGCGCAGCTCGCGCTGCACCTTGTCGAGATCGTCGCGGTGGTGAATGTCGATGCCGGGATCGAAGTAGCCCGACGGATACTTGTCCGGCTGGTCGCTCACGACGGCGATCTTCGACACGCCCTCGGCCGCGCACTGGCGCGCGATGTCCCGCGGCGAGATCGGGCCGTCGACCGGCTGGCCGCCGGTCATCGCGACGGCGTCGTTGTACAGGATCTTGTAGGTGATGTTGACCTTCGCCGCGACGGCGGCGCGGATCGCGAGGATGCCGCTGTGGTAGTACGTGCCGTCGCCCAGGTTCGCGAAGATGTGCTTTTCCTTCGTGAACGGCGCCTGGCCGATCCAGGGCACGCCCTCGGCGCCCATGTGCGTGAACGTCGACGTGTTGCGGTCCATCCAGATCGCCATCACGTGGCAGCCGATGCCGGCGGTGGCGCGGCTGCCTTCCGGCACGTGGGTCGACGTGTTGTGCGGACACCCCGAGCAGAACCACGGCTTCCTCTCGAGGGTGATCTTCGGGACCGAAAGCGCCTTTTCCTTTGCGTTGATGAAGTCGACGCGGGCGCGGATCTTCTCCATGCGCCGCGGGTGCAGGTCGAGCCGCTCGATGCGCTGCGCAACGACGCGGGCGATCATCGCCGGCGTCAGCTCGGAGAGCGCCGGCAGCAGCCAGTCGCCGTGCGGCTGCACCCATTCGCCTTTTTCGTCGAACTTGCCGATCACGCGCGGACGCACGTCGTCGCGCCAGTTGTAGAGCTGCTCCTTCAGCTGGTACTCGACGACCTGGCGCTTCTCCTCGACGACGAGGATCTCGTCCAGGCCTTCGGCGAAACGGCGCACCCCCTCGGGTTCGAGCGGCCACGGCATCGCGACCTTGAACACGCGGATGCCGATCTCGGCGCAGTCCTCATCGGTCAAGCCGAGGTCGTCGAGCGCCTGGCGGACGTCGAGATAACTCTTGCCGCTGGTGATGACGCCCAGCCGCGCGCGCGGCGAATCGATGACGACGCGATTGAGCTGGTTCACGCGGCAGTAGTGCAGCGCGGCGTAGATCTTGTAGTTCTGCATCCGCGCCTCGGCGCCGAGGAACGTGTCGGGCCAGCGAAGCGACACGCCGTCGGGCGGCAGCGGAAAGTCGGCCGGCACGACGATCTTGGTGCGCGACGGATCGACGTCGACCGACGCCGAGCTCTCGACGGTGTCGGCGACGCACTTGAAGCCGACCCAGCAGCCGGAATAGCGGCTCATCGCCCAGCCGTGCAGGCCGAGGTCGAGGATCTCCTGCACGCTGGACGGGTAGAGCACCGGGATCATCGCCGCGGAGAACATGTGATCCGACTGGTGCGGCAGCGTCGACGACTTCGCGCCGTGGTCGTCGCCGGCGAGCACCAGCACGCCGCCGTGCCTGGACGTGCCGGCGTGGTTCGCATGCTTGAACACGTCGCCGCAGCGGTCGACACCGGGTCCCTTGCCGTACCACATCGCGAACACGCCGTCGTAGAGCGCACCCGGGTACAGGTTGACCTGCTGCGAGCCCCAGATCGACGTGGCCGCGAGGTCCTCGTTGAGCCCGGGCTGGAACCTGATGTGCGCGCGGTCGAGGAACTTCTGCGCCTTCCACAGCGAGAGATCGAGCGCGCCGAGCGGCGAGCCGCGGTACCCGGAGACGAAGCCGGCGGTGTTGAGGCCCGCGAGCGCGTCGCGCTGCCGCTGCAGCATCAACAGGCGCACGAGCGCCTGCACGCCGGTCAGGTAGACGCGACCGGCGTCGAGCTGATACTTGTCGTCGAGCGAGACGTCGCGCAGCGCGAGCGGGGCGGCGGCGAGCGCCGGGGAGGCAGGGGACATCGAGTCAGCTCCGCAACTTGTGATTTCGGATGCGCGGCGACCGGGTAGGTTCCGCACCGCTCCAGTGAGGGATTGTGTCCCGCCCGAAGCTCGATTGGCGGCGCAGTTTACGCCAACTGCCCTTCAAGCACCAACGTGGATGCGGTGCTCGCTCCGGTCAAGTGCGGCCGGAACGACGGCGTGCACCGCGGTTCCAACAGAACGATCCCTCACGCGATCGAGACCCCTTTGCGCAGTAGGATATGCCGAGCGATGACGACGACCCCCGAGCCGCTGCCCTGCATCGAGATCGAGACCGGCGCGTCGCCGACCGCGGCGATGATCGTGCTGCACGGCCTCGGCGCCGACGGCAACGACTTCGTGCCGATCGTCGAGCAACTGCCGCTGCCCGACGCGCTCGCGATCCGCTTCGTGTTTCCGCACGCGCCGGTGCGGCCGGTGACGATCAACAACGGCTATCCGATGCGCGCCTGGTACGACATCGCCGCGGAGAACCTCGATCGACGCGCCGACCTCGACGGCGTGCGTACGTCGCGCACGCAGGTCGACGCGCTGATCGCGCGCGAAACGGCTCGCGGCATCGCATCGAGCCGCATCGTCGTCGCCGGCTTCTCGCAGGGCGGCGCGATCGCGCTCTACACCGGTGTACGTTATGCACAGCGGCTCGCCGGCATCGTCGCACTGTCCGCGTATCTCGTCGATCGCGACAGCCTCGCCGGCGAAGCGAGCGACGCGAACCGCGGCGTGCCGATCTTCATGGCGCACGGCACCGACGATGCCGTGGTGCGCTTGCCGTGGGGCGACGCGTCGCGCGCTGCGCTCGAGCGCGCCGGCTACCCGGTCGAGTGGCACACGTACCCGATGGAGCATTCGGTCGTCTGGGAGGAGATCGAGGCGCTCGCCGCGTTCATTGCGCGCGTGCTCGGCGCGTGACCGCTTGTCCGCCGCGTCCGTAGAACACCTTCATCGGCAATCCCGGGTGGTATTGCGCCACCAGCGCCGCGACCTTCGCGCGCTTTCCCATCGCCGACCAGATCGTGTCGCCGAACGCGACGCGGTGCCCCTGGTACTTGCGCCCCGCGACCTCGTATTCGTAGGTGACGAGCATCCGGTACGTCTGATCGTGCCCGCTGCCCGCAGCGCCCGCCTCGACGCGCGACGCCGTGATGCGGCCGGGGACCGACGGCCAGCGCTCGCTTCGCGTCGCGAGCAGCAAGAGCCATCCGACGCCGAGCACGACAACCACGCCGACCAGCGCAAGCAATCCGCCGACGATGGTTGCATCGGTCATGATGTGTGCCTCCATTATCGAAATCGCATCGTCGCCGGCAGCCATATCGCGATCGCGGGAAACAGCATCACGAGGCCGAGCCCGACGATCAGCAGCACCACGTACGGCGCCACGCCGGCGACGATCTCGCCCAGCGGCGCTCGCGTGATCGCCTTCAGCGCGAACAGGTTCATGCCGACCGGCGGCGTGATCAGCGCGAGCTCGAGATTGATCGTGAGCAGGATGCCGTACCACACCGGGTGGATCTTCAGCACGGCGAGCACCGGCAGCACGACCGGCGTCGTGATCAGGATGATCGAGATCGTCTCGAGGAACATGCCGAGCACGAAGATCAGCGCCATGACGGCGAGCAGGAACGCGATCTGCGACACGCCGAGCTGCGTGACCAGCTCGACGATCTGTTGCGGTATGCGCAGCTTCGTCAGCACGTTGCCGAGCACCGCCGCGGCGGCGAGGATCAGGAACAGCATTGCCGAGTTGCGTGCGGCGTCGATCGCCGACGCCCAGATGTCGCGCACGCCGAAGTTGCGATAGACGAGCGTGGCGATCACGAGCGCGCCGAGCGCGCCCGCGGCCGCGGCTTCGGTCGCCGTGAAGACGCCGAAGTACATCCCGCCCAGCACGAACGCCGGCAGTGTCAGCGCCCAGAACGAGCGGCGCAGCGCGGCGACCGCTTCGGCCGCGCTCGCGCGCGGCTCGGTCGCGATCCTGCGTGCGCCGAAGCGCGCAGCGGCCATCGAGTAGGCGGCGAACATCAGCGCGAGCATCAGCCCGGGCACGATGCCGGCGATGAACAGCGCGCCGATCGACGTGTCCGACACGACGCCGAACAGCACCATCGGCCCCGACGGTGGAATCAGGATGCCGAGCGTGCCGCCGGCGGCGACGACGCCGTACGCGAAGCGCGGGCTGTAGCCGTAGCGGATCATCAGCGGTATCGCGGCGGCGCCGACGGTGAGCGCGGTGGCGACGCTCGATCCGGAGATCGCCGCGAACACCGTGCAGGCGACGACCGTCGCGACGCCGAGTCCGCCGGGCAGATGGCGCAGCAGCACGTGAGCGGCGCCGAACAGGTCGTCGACGACCTTGCCGCGAATCATGAAGTGCGCCATCAGCGAGAACAGCGGGATCGCGACCAGCAGGTAGGTGTCGAGGCTGCCGAACACGAGATCGCCGATGCCGCCGAGATGGCCTTCCACGGCGTACGACAGCGCGACCGAGAACAGCAGCAGGCCGGCGAACACCGGCAGTCCCGTCAGCAGCACGGCGATCAGGCCGGCGAGGATCAGCGCGAACGTCACTCGCCGTCTTTCTGCTCGCACTGAGGCATGAGTGTCCGGTGTCGGCCGAACATCTCACTCGCGCGGCGACGGCCCTTGCGGGACTCGGCGCCCGCCGCGCTCACTCGGTCCCCGCCGGTCTCTGCGCCGCCGGCGGCGGCCCGGTCTTGTCTCGCCAGGCGGCGGCGAATCCCGCGATCGCCGCCGCGCAGAGCAGCGTTCCGCCGATCGGCACGGCGAGCTGCGGAATCCACATCGGCACGGCGAGGTAGCCGTTCGACAACAGGTTGACCATCTTCGAGAACGACACCATGTCGTAGCCCTCGAAGACGAGCAGCATGCCGCATGCCGCGACGGCGGCGAGGCCGAACAGCAGCACGATGCGCCGGCCGCGCGCAGGGAGCTTTTCGGTGACGATGTCGACCGCGATGTGCTCGCCCTCGTGCAGCGCGTCGGCGGCGGCGAGCATGACGCTGACGACGAGCAGGTAGCCGACCAGCTCGTCGATCCAGGCGATCGGATGGTTGAGGAAGTAGCGCATGACCACCGACCAGGCGATCAACGCGAGCGAGGCGAGCAGCGCGGCCGCCGCGACGGCGATCCCGACACGCGACACAACCCGCACGAAACGCTCGAACGCGCTCATGCGAGGCTAGCGCCCGTCATTGCGGCGAGCGGAGTTACGACGAACGTGCCGTCGTCGGCGAAAAGCGGATTCCCGCTCCGCTCGCAATGACAGCGGCTGCGGTGCAATGGCAGTCGCCGCGCCCGCGACGGCATCGCTCGCTACAGCTTGCCCAGGAGTTCGATGATCTTGGGGCCGCCCTCGGGCGCCGTCTTCACGAATGCGTCGACGACCGGCTTTTCCATCGCGGCGCGCCACGTCGCCTGCTCCTGCGGCGTCTGCACGTGGACCACCATGCCCTTCGCCTGCAGCTCCTTCAGCGCCGCGCTGGCGGTCGCCTCGGTGACCGGAATCGAATCCAGCTCGACCTTTGCGGCAGCGTCGTCGATCGCCTTGCGGTTCGCCGGCGTGAGCTTCGCCCACCACGCGGGATTCACGTAAAGATGGAAATAGATCGTGAAGATCGGTCCGACGGTACCGTACTTCTGCACCTCGTAATACTTGCGGGAGTACGCCGCGGAAAGGTCGGTGAGGCCGGCATCGAGCACGCCGGCCTGCAGCGCCTGATACACCTCGGAGCCGGGCATCGCCGACGGCGCGGCTCCGACGGCGGTCAGCGCGTTGTCGGTCAGCGTGTTGAGCCCGCGGATCTTGACGCCCTTGAAGTCGTCGAGTGACACGATGGGCTTCTTGCCCGACGTGACGATCGTCTCGCGCGTGATGTAGAACCAGGCGACGCTGTGCACGCCGCGCTGCTCGAGCTTCTGGTCGAGGAACTTGCGCGCTTGCGACGTCGGGAAGCGCTTGATCCGCTCGAGATCGCCCATCGCATACGGAATGAGCGTCGCGCTCATCTCGGGAATCGTCGTGCCCCACTGGAAGTTCACGCTCACCGCGCCTTCGATCGTGCCGCGCGCGACCTGCGGAAAGTTCTCGGCCGCCTTGGCGAGCTGTTCCGAGCCGAACAGCTGCACGTCGACCGCGCCGTTGCTTCGCCGCTTCACGTCGGACGCGAACTCCTCGAGCAGCTTCGTCAGATGGTGAGCCGGCGGCACCTGGTGCGAGATGCGCATGACGACCGGTTGACCGGCGGCGCTTGCGGCAAGCGCGAGCACGGCGAGTGCGGTGGCGAAACGGGCGAGGCGTCGAATCATCGGGGGCTCCGAAATGAAGGGGTTCAGCGAGCGGATCTCGCCCGCGCAGCGAGCGACTGTGCGAAATCGGTGAGCTCGGCCTCGCGCGAGCGCTGCCCGCTCAGCCCGACGAGCTCGTTGAACTCGGCGAACGACAGCATCCGCGGCAGGCATTCGGCCGTCGTGCCGGTGCGGCGGATCGTTGCGAACAGCTCGCGCAGCGCAAAGGCGACCGCGTACGTCGCCGCCACCGGGAACACCACGGCCGCGTAGCCGATTTCCTGCAGCTGCGACGCGGGCAGCAGCGGCGAGAGCCCGGTCTCGACGTTGTTCGCGAGGCACGGGCCGGGGATCTCCCGGCAGATGCGGCGCATCTCGTCGATCGTCGTCGGCGCTTCGACGAACAGCAGGTCCGCACCGGCCTCGCGCGCGAGCTGCGCGCGCACGATCGCCTCGTCGACGCCGTCGGTTGCGAGCGCGTCGGTGCGCGCCATGACGACGAAATCGGCGTCGACGCGTGCATCGAGCGCGGCCTTGATCTTCGCGAGCCATTCGGCGCGACCGACCACCGCCTTGCCCGCCATGTGACCACAGCGCTTCGGGAACACCTGATCCTCGATGAAGAGCCCGGCGACGCCGGCCTTCTCGTAGAGGCGCACGGTGCGCGCGACGTTGGTCACGTTGCCGAAACCGGTGTCGGCATCGGCAAGCAGCGGCAGGTCGGTCGCGTCACAGAAGCGCGAATACATCTCCGAGAGCTCGGTGAGCGAGAGCTGCGACGAGTCGGGACGGCCGAGCAGCGTCGCCGTGGCGCCGTAGCCGCCCGCGGTGATCGCGTCGAATCCGGCGGCTTCCGCCAACCGCACGCCGAGCGCGTCGTGCACGCCCGGCATCACGAGTATTTGCGCAGCGGCGATCAACTGCTTGAATCGGGTGGTCTTGCGCATGCGGGGGTTTGTCGTTCAAGCGATAAGCCCGCAATTTTACTGCCACATTGAAGCGGCGTGCCGTGCTGACCAAAGACGTGCGGCGCAGACGAGGCCCCGCCGCTCGCGATTCATCGGACGTTTCAGCGCGCCGCGGATCGTGCGCGAGCGAGCGGCCACAGCGCGATCAATCCGGCGAGCGGCCCGACGGCGAGGCCGACGAAAAGCCACCTCGGATCGGCACTCGCGGCGAGCGCGTTCAGCAGCTGCAATCCGGCGATCGTGACGGAGAACCCGATGCAGTTCGCGATCGTGAGCGCCGAACCGACGAGATCGCGCGGCGCATTCTGCGCATTGAGCGCCGAGAACTGCGGCGAATCGCCGACGACCACCGCTCCCCAGAACACGAGGAAGGCGACGAAGACGGGCGTCGGCGCGGCGAACAGCCACGGCGACGCGACGCAGCAGAGCCCCGACGCAGCGAGCTGCGCGAAGGCGACGCGCGCGCTGCCGATGCGAAGCGACACGAGACCGCCGGCCGCGCAACCGACGAAGCCTGCGGCGATGACGACGAACGCCACCAGCGAAACGTTCGTCGCGTCGCCGTGCGCCTTCGCGTGCGCCGCGATCGCGAACGGGACGAACGCCCAGAACGGATAGAGCTCCCACATGTGGCCGAAATACCCGAACGCCGACGCGCGGAAGTCGGCCGAGCGGAACACGACGGCGAGCGCGCGCGGATCGAAGCGCGCGCTGCGGCCGAGGTACGGTCCATCGGGAACGAACGCGAGCATCAGCGCGCCGCCGAGCGCCGCGATCAGCGAGACGGCGACCGTCACGTGCTGCCACGGCAGCGACTGGCCGAGTCCGCGCAGCAGGTGCGGAAACGCCGTGCCGAGCACCAGCGCGCCGACGAGCAGCCCGATCGCGTGGCCGAGTCCGCGCTGGTACCAGCCGGCGGCGATCCGCATGCCGACCGGATAGATTCCCGCGAGGAAGAAGCCGGTGGCGAAGCGAAGCGCAAGCAGCGAAACGTAGCCTTCGGCGACGAACGCAACGCCCAGATTCGCAGCGGCGCCGGCGAGCGAGCACACGAAGAACACGCGTCGCGGCGAGAAGCGGTCGGCGATCGTCAGGAACGCGAAGCTCAGCGTGCCGAGGATGAAACCGAGCTGCACGGCGGACGTGATGTTGCCGAGCGCCGACGCGGTGAGTCCCCATTCGCGCGGCAGGTCGGACAGCACGGCGTTGCCGGCGAACCACAGCGACGTGCCGGCGAATTGCGACACGATGATCACCGGCAGGATGCGCGACGGACGCGCCGGCGATCGATGCGGCTTCTGTCGCTCCCGCGCACGCGGGAATCCAGCGTCTTTGCGTCGAACGTCACCGGGTTCCCCGTTCGCGGGGACGACGGGCCAACCTCAGGCTCCCGTGATCGACACGTGTTGCAGCACGACGATGGCGCCGAGCGCGAGCAGCGCGAACCCGAGCGGCGCGGCGAGCCGGCGTCCCCACGGCGAATTCTTCTCGATCGCCATCACCGTGCCGATCGCGAGCATCCAGCCGACGCTGCCGCTGCCTACGCCGAACATCAGCAACATCAGCGCCCAGCAGCAGCCGACGCAATACGCGCCGTGATGCGCGCCGAGCGCGAGCGCCTGCCTGCGCTCGTTGCCGCCGCGCCAGTGCTGCACGACGAACGACATCGGCTGGCGGCACTGATCGAGGCAGCGATACTTCTGCCGGGTGAACTGAAACGCGCCGGCGACGGCGAGGAGCGCCGCGCCGACGATCCACGAATGCGCCTGCAGCCAGAGGCTGTCGTTCGCGAACGCATGCAGCCCGTAATCCGCCGCATGCGCGAGCACGCCGAACGCGGACCACGCGCCGATGTAGCCGGCAACGAGCAGCGCGACGAGCAGCGCGCGATCGCGCCGCTCGCGCGTCATCCTTCGAAAGATCGCGATCAGCGGCAGCGTCGTCGGCAGCATCATCGCCGCGATCATCAGCAGAAAGCCGCCGACGTACAGAGCGGCGCGCGACGCGCCCTCGACGGTGCAGATCGCGGCGAGATCCGAGTGGTCGAGATAGCGCGCGTACGGCGAGCGGGCCCACGCGTACAGCGCGAGCCATGCGAGCACGATCATGCCGCCGAGGAGCGGCAGCAGCACGTCGCGATGCGCGAGCGGCTTGATCGCTGCCTGAGACATGACGCGTGCGGGACGCGTCCGCGCCCCGCACCTCCGGTCACGCTATGGCGTCAGCTCGCGAAGCGGAACGAGCCCTGCACCGCGTTGTGGCCCGTGAGATCGACGTTGATGCCGATCTTCGGCGCGTTCGCCCTGTACCTCGACGCCTTGCCGACATACGCGGGTGACCCGGGGATCGTGCTGAAGATGCTGTCCGACAGCGCGGTCGCCTTGCCGTCGGGGCCGCGGAACGGCTCGAGCTCGGCTTCGACCGCATCGCCGAAGCGAATGTGGCCCTTGCCCTCGTTAACCTCGAACACCATTTTCACGCGCTCGACGGCGGCGACCTCGCCGACGAGCTGCGCGAGGTCGGCGACCGGACCGCCTTTCTTGCCGGTCCACACGGCGAGGATCGCTTCCTGCTGCGGCTGCGTCGCCCGATCGTCCATGTAGGCGACGATGCGCCACTTGCCGTCGAGCACGTTGCCTGGAATGTCGCACAGCGCGCCGAACGTGAGCCCCGACACGTTGACGCCGTCAATGTCGCCCTTGTCGATGTGCCAGCACAGCGTGCCCTTGCACGTGCCATTGTCAGGGTCCTCGCCGACCCAGCACGGGCACAGCGTCCTGCAGTCGCAGACTTCGAGCAGGCGCCCTTCGATCGTATAGGCCATCGTCGTTCCTCCACTTGGTCGATGAGGGGGTTGACGCGGGCTCACGTGCCGTGTCGACGGCACGTGGGTCGAGCGAACGGCGATCATAGGCTGACACGGGCGCCGTTACAACGTGAAAAATCCGCTTGCCGTCTACCGGCCGAGCGACCCCAGCGCGCGGAAGAACTCGACCGCCTCGGCGTCGCGGCCGAGCGGCGAAATCGTATAGGTGCCGAACGCCGCGCCGCCGGTGGCGTAGTGCCCCACCGCTGCGCCGCCGATGGCCACGATGCCGGCCGCACCGCCGCCGATCGCGACGCCGCCGATCGCACCGCCGCCGAACGCGAGTGCGCCTATCGCGAGGCCGCCGAGCGCCAGCACGCCGATCGCAACGCCGCCGAGCGCGATCACGCCGCGCGCGACGCCGCCGATGGCGATGATGCCGGTCGCGACGTCGCCGATCGCGATCACGCCCCGAGCATGCCCTCGACGTTCCCCGCGCGCGGCGTCGGGACCGACGGCGATGGCGAGCCAGGGCAGTCCCAGGAACTCGCGCTCGCTCGTGCGCCGAATGGAGCGGGCGGCCATCGTGGAGTTGACAGCGGTCTTGCCGGCTCTTCTCATCGCGATTCTCCGTTCACGGGCTGCCGCGACGATCGCGGCCTGGCTGTTTCGGCTTGATGCCGCGCTGCGCAAGCGCGTCGCGCAGCAGGAACTCGATCTGCGCGTTGACGCTGCGAAGCTCGCGCTGCGCGAGCCGCTCGATCTCCGCCCACAGGGCGGGATCGACACGGAGCAGGAAGGCCTTGCGCTCGGCCATCGCGAGCGGTCAATCGTTTCTGATCACTGCCGGCTTCGCAGCATGTAGACAACGATCAGTGCGAGCAGACCCGCGCCGAACGCGACCATCAGCACGAAGAAATGCGACTCGTCGAGCTGCGCCGGCGTGCGCGAGTTGGCTTCGACGACCTCGAGGTGGACGCCGACCATCAGCAGCGCGATGAGCGCGCCCAGGCCATAGCCATAGGTCGCCGGCGCGCGCAGCGCCATCAAGCCCGCGAGGATCAGCGGCAGGCCGACGCCGAAGCCGAGCACGACCGCGCGATAGCTCTGGAGCGATTGCCAGCCGTTCGCGACGCCGCCCCTCACGAAATGCGATGCGACCTGCGGCGGCAGGTCGGACGCCGTCTCGACGATCAAGGCGCCGCTCGCCGCAAGCAGCACGAAGAACAGCAGGGCGAAAATGCGATCCATCGCGACACCTCGGCGTCAGTTGTAGAGCGTGCCGGTATTGATCACCGGCTGCACTTCGCTTTCCGCGCACAGCACCGTCATCAGGTTCGATACCATCGCCGCCTTGCGCTCGTCGTCGAGCTCGACCACCTTCTTCGCCGACAGCTCGGCGAGCGCCATCTCGACCATCGACACGGCGCCGATGACGATCTTCTGCCGCGCGGCGATGATCGCCTCCGCCTGCTGGCGGCGCAGCATCACCTGCGCGATCTCCGCTGCGTACGCGAGATGCGTGAGGCGGGCCTCTTCGACGACCACGCCCGCCTGCTCCAGCCGCGCCTGCAGCTCGCGCACCAGCGCCTTGGCGACGATGTCGGCGCCGCCGAGCAGCGTCGGCTCCATGCCGGGCGCGCCGTGCGAATCGGCCTCGTCGTACGCGAACGCGGTCGCGAGATGGCGAACCGCGGCCTCGCTTTGCACCTTGACGAACATTTCGTAGTCGTCGACGTCGAACGCGGCTTTTGCCGTGTCCTCGACGTGCCAGACGACGACGGCTGCGATCTCCACCGGATTGCCGCGCTTGTCGTTCACCTTCAGCCGCTCGCCGTTCAGGTTACGCGCGCGGAGCGAGATCTTGTGCCGCGAATAGAACGGGTTCGTGCCGCGCAGGCCGGGCGTGCGGCTCGTGCCGCGGTAGGCGCCGAAGAGTTGAAGTATCGCGGCCTCGTTCGGTTGCAGCGTGTAAAGCCCGGCGAGCGCGAGGCCGCCCGCGATCAGCGCCGCGATCGCCCACGCGAATTTGGCGAGCGCGCCGCCCTCGCGCAGCGCGAGCGCGCCCTGCCAGATCAGCCAGCCGGCAACGAAAATGAGTGCGATGCCGACGGCCAGCATGACGAAGCCGCTGATCGTCGTCGTCGACGTTTCGGTATGAAAATCGTCGCTGCCTCGTGTGCGCACCATGTCGCCTCCGTCGTTGCCGGCGCGCGGTCGATGCCGCCGGTCGATAGCAGAGTGATATCACTGTAATATCTTGTCAACCGCGGCCGACGAACGGCGATGCGTCGTCGTGCCGAGGCGAGCGACGTCGCGCGCAAAAAAAGAGCGGGCCCCGAAGGACCCGCTCTCCGGTTGCCCGGGTTGGGTTGGATCAGCCGATGCGCACCGGCACGAAGATCTGCGCGTCCTCGCGCTGGATCAGCAATGCGACGGTCTTGCCCGACTTGTCGACGATGTCGCGCAGCTGCGTCGGCGACTTCACCGGCGTGCGGTTGACCGACAGGATCACGTCGCCCGGCTGGACGCCGGCACGCTCCGCGGCTCCCGTCACCTGCTCGACGACGACGCCGTGCGAGACGTTCGCTTCCTTCATCTCGTCGGGCGTGAGCGGCCGAACGGCGAGCCCGAGCTTGCCCTGCGGCGTCGCCTGGTCGCCGGCATCGGCAAGCGTCTTCGGCATCTCGCGCTCGGCGAGCTGCGCCGTCAGCTCCTGCGTCTTGCCGTCGCGCCACACCTCGACCTTCGCCGGCGACCCCGCACGCTGGCTTGCGACGAGAGACGGCAGGTCGCTCGAGCGGTGGATCGGCGTGCCGTTGAACTTGAGGATCACGTCGCCCGGCTGGAATCCCGCCTTTGCGGCCGGACTGTCCTTCTGCACCGAGCTGACGAGCGCGCCCTGCGGCGACTTCAGCCCGAAGTTCTCGGCGAGCGCCTGGTCGACCGGCTGCACGGTGACGCCGAGACGGCCGTGCGACACCTTGCCGTGCTGGACGAGATCGTCCTTGACCTTGAGCGCGACGTCGATCGGAATCGCGAACGCGAGGCCCTGGAAGCCGCCGCTGCGGCTGAAGATCTGCGAGTTGATGCCGATCACCTCGCCGTCCATGTTGAACAGCGGCCCGCCCGAGTTGCCCGGGTTCACCGCCGCGTCGGTCTGGATGAACGGCACGACGGAATCGCCCGGCAGCGCACGCGACTTCGCGCTGACGATGCCCGACGTGACGGTATTGTCGAGCCCGTACGGGGTGCCGATGGCGACGACCCAGTCGCCGACACGCGTCTTCGCGGGATCGCCAAGCTTCACCGTCGGCAGGTTCTTCGCGTCGATCTTAAGCACGGCGACGTCGGTCGTCGGATCGCTGCCGAGCACCTTCGCGCGGAACTCGCGCTGGTCGACGAGCTTCACCGTCACTTCGTCCGCATCCGCGACGACGTGCGCGTTGGTGAGCACGATGCCGCTGTCGTTGATGATGAAGCCCGAGCCGAGGCCGCGCGTCGGTCCCGGCGCCGGCATATCCGGGATCTGCCCGAACGGGAAATTGCGGAAGAATTTCGGCAGGTCGTTTGGATCGATGTTGCCATGGAAATTCTTCAGCACGGCGGCCCGGTTGCCGGCGTCCTTGGTCGCGGTCACCTGCACGACGGCGGGCCCCTGCTGCGCGACGAGATCGGCGAAGCTCGGCAGCGCGCGCGCCGTCGGCACGCTCTGCGTGGGAACGGGAACGGTGGCGGCCGTCGCCGCCGGCGTGGCCGCCTCGCTCGTCGGCAGCACGCGGTCTGCGGCGACGGCACCGAGGCCGAACATCCCGGCGAGCGCGACGGCGACCGCACTGCGTTTCAACTTCGTCGAATTCATGGCTTCTCCTGTGCGATGCGGGACGCACGGAGCGCCCCCACAACCGTCAAGATAAGGGGCGAAACTTAGGAAACAATTAAGGAGGGGTCGGATTGCGGTCGACGCGCCTCTGGGTCACCGCCCACGTTCCGCACCGCGGTCCTACGGTTGAGCAGCCGCTCGCTCGAAGCGCACGAGCACGCCAAGGCCGCGGCCGTCGAGGCCGTCGCCGAGCGTGACGGTCGCGCCGTGCCGATCGGCGATGCTCTTCACGATCGCGAGGCCGAGGCCGCTGCCTTCGATGTCGTTCACGCTGCCGCGCGCGAATCGCGTGAACACGCGCTCACGCTCGTCGATCGAGATTCCGGAACCGCTGTCGCGGACGGCGAGCGTGCAGCTGCCGGCGTCGTCGCGCGCTTCGACGTCGATGCGTCCGCCGCGCGGCGTGTAGCGGATCGCGTTGTCGACGAGGTTCGCGAGCAGCGTGCGAACGCTCTGCGCGTCGCCGACGATGATTGCCGCCCGCGCGTCCGCGACGCCGAGGTCGACGCCTTTCGCGGACGCGATCGGCTCCATCTCGGCGACGACGTCACGGACGATCGATGCGACGTCGACGCGCGCCATCGGCCGCTCGGCGACGCCCGGCTCCTCGCGCGCGAGCGCGAGCAGCTGCTCGACGATGCGCGTGGTTCGCGCGAGCCCGGCGCGCAGGTCGGCGAGCGCGCTGCGCCGCTCGTCCTCCGAGGCGGCGCGCTCCGCGATCTGCGCCTGCAAATGCAACGCGGTCAGCGGCGTGCGCAGCTCGTGCGCGGCGTCCGCGACGAACGCGCGCTGCGCATCGATCGCGCGGTCGAGCCGGCCCAGGAGGCCGTTCAGCGCGCCGACGACCGGCTGCACTTCGCGCGGCCAGCCGCTCGTCGGCAACGGCTGGAGCTGCGTTGGCATGCGCGTGCCGAGCGCTGTCGCGATGCGATTGAGCGGGGCGAGACCGCGCGCGATGGCGACCCAGACGAGCAGCCCGAGCAGCGGCAACACGGCGAGCAGCGGCACGATCGTCGACAGCGCGAGCGACGCGGCGAGCGCGCGGCGAACCGCAATCGGCTGCGCCACCTGCACGAGCTGGCTGTCGGCGATGACGCTGTAGACGCGCCACGGCCCGTTCGGCGTGTCGATCGTCGCGAAGCCGGGTGACTGTCGCTTCGGCACCTTCTCAGGCGCCGGGCTGCCCTGCGGCCGCGGCAGGTAGACGCGAACGCCGTCGCGATCCCAGATCTGCACGACCAGGCCCTCGGCGGACGGGCCTTCGGCGATCGGCGACGCGAACGGCATGCCGGTGATCGACGCCGCGGTCTGCGCGAGCTGCAGGTCGAACAGCACGTTCGCCTCGTCGCGGGCGCGCATATACGTGAGCAGCGTCGCCGCCGCGATCGCGAGCACGAGTCCCGCGAGCAGCCACGTGAGCAGCTCGCGGCGAATCGACGACGGCCGCGCCATCGAGCGGCTCAGGCCGACGCCTGCGCGGCGGCGAGCGTCCAGCCGACACCGCGAACGTTGCGAATCGCGTCGGCGCCGATCTTGCGGCGAAGCGAATGCAGATGCACGTCGACGGCGTTGCTCTCGACAGGCTCATCCCAGCCGTAGAGCTTCTCCTCGAGCTGCGCGCGCGACAGCACGGCGCCGGGTCGATCCATCAGCGCGGCGAGCAACGCGAACTCGCGCGGCGACAGCGCGACCGGCTCGCCGGCGACGCGCACTTCGCGCGTTGCCGGGTCGAGCGCGATCCGTCCGTGGCGCACGAGCGGCTCGGCGCGGCCGCCGCGGCGGCGCGCGAGTGCGCGCACGCGCGCGGCGAGCTCGTTCAGGTCGAACGGCTTCACGACGTAATCGTCGGCGCCGGCATCGAGGCCGGCCACACGATCGGCGACGGCGTCGCGCGCGGTGATGATCAGTACCGGTCGCGCATCGCCGCGGCGGCGCATCGAGGCAAGCACGTCGAGGCCGTCCTTGCGCGGCAGCCCGAGATCGAGCAGCAGAACGTCGTGCACGCGCTGGGCGAGCGCGATCTCGGCGGCGCGACCGTCGCGCACCCAGTCGACGGCGAAGCCGTCCTGGCGCAGGCCGCGCTCGATGCCCGCGCCGATCATTGGATCGTCTTCGGCCAGGAGGAGTCGCATAAGCGTCAGCGAATAGGGGAAAGACCACGTTTTCCGCGTACTTCACCCGGCCGACGTTTCCGTCATCCCTTCGCGGAAAACGTGGTCTGTCCCCCTTTCCTGGTCTGTCCCCTATTTCGGCTCGAACTTGAGCGCCGCCGAGTTCATGCAATAGCGCAAGCCGGTCGGCTGCGGGCCGTCGTCGAAGACGTGGCCGAGATGCGCGTCGCACGCGGCGCAGACGACTTCGGTGCGTCGCATGAACAGCGAGTGGTCGGCTTCCTCCTTCACGTTCTCCTTCGCCACCGGCGCGTAGAACGATGGCCAGCCGGTGCCCGAGTCGAACTTTGTCTGCGCGTCGAACAGCGGCGCGCCGCAGCAGACACAGCGGTACATGCCATCGTCGTGGGTGTCCCAGTATTCGCCGCTGAACGCGGGCTCGGTGCCCTTCCTGCGCGCGACGTTGTATTGCTCGCGCGTGAGCTGCGCCTTCCACTCGGCGTCCGATTTCACGATCTTGTCGACCATCGAATGCTCCTTCGTTCGCGCCAGTGCGTAGAGCGTCGGCGATGCGCTATAGTGTGCCCCTTCCGCCGCATCCTTACAGTCGTCCGTTTGCAGAGCAACGCCACCTCGCTGCGCCGCGATGCGCGCGTCATCGGTCTCGTCGGCGCGGCGCACGGCCTGTCGCACTTCCTCCAGCTCGCCCTGCCGCCGCTGTTTCCGCTGCTGCGCGTCGAGTTCGACACGTCGTGGACGCTGCTCGGCATGCTCGCCGGGACGTTCTACGCGGCGAGCGGCGTCACCCAATTCGGCGCCGGCTTTGTCGTCGACCGCATCGGCGCGCGGCCGGTGCTGCTGTCGGGCATGGCGCTGCTCGTCGGCGGCACGCTCGTCGCTTCGCTCGCGGCGGGATTGTACTGGCTGTTCCCGATCGTCGCGCTGATGGGCATCGGCAACGGCGTGTTCCATCCGGCGGACTTCGCGATCCTCAACTCGAACGTCGGCGAGCGGCGGCTCGGTCATGCGTATTCGACGCACGGCATCGGCGGCAATCTCGGCTACGCCGCGGCGCCGGTCGTGAGCTTCGGGCTCGCGTCGGTGCTCGGATGGCGCGAAGCGCTCGTGATCATGGGCATCGCCGGGCTCGTGACGCTGGGCGTGCTGTTCACCCAGCGTCGAATATCTGGGGTCGCACACGACGACTTCCAAGCACACGCTGCGCGGCAGCGTCGGGCTCTTCGTGCAGGTGCCGATCCTCATGTGCTTCGCCTACTTCATCGTGCAGACGATGGCAGGCAACGGCATCCAGACGTTTGCCGCGAGCGCGCTGAACGCAGGCTTCTCCGTGCCGCTCGCGCTCGCGAACGGCGCCGTCACCGCGTACCTGCTCGGCAGCGTCGCCGGAATCCTCGCCGGCGGCTTCATCGCCGGGCGCACCGACCGGCACGATCGCGTCGCGGCGAGCGGACTTCTCGTCGGCGCCGCGCTGATCGCGCTCGTAGCCGCCGGCGTGGCGCCGGCGCTGCTGCTCCCGTTGTTCGTCGCGATGGGCTTCGCCGTCGGCTCCACCGGACCGTCGCGCGACCTGATCGTGAGGAGCGCGACGCCGAAAGGCGCGTCCGGACGCATTTACGGATTCGTCTACTCGGGGCTCGACATCGGCGCGACGCTCGGCCCGATCTGGTTCGGGCTGATGCTCGACCACGCGATGGCGCGCGGCGTGTTCGTCGCCGTCGCGGTGTTGTTCGTCGTCGCGATCGGCACGGTGATCCAGGTGAAACGCGCGATCGTCGCGCACACCGCCTGACGAAGGAACGCGAATGGATCTCGGCATCGCCGGACGCCGCGCGCTGGTCTGCGCGGCGAGCAAAGGCCTCGGCCGCGGCTGCGCGCAGGCGCTCGCGACCGAAGGCTGCGACGTGACCATCGTCGCTCGCACCGAGGACGTGCTGCGCATCGCGGCCGACGAGATCGGCCGGCAGGCGGGCAGGGCGGTGCGCTACGTCGCCGCCGACATCACGACGGCGCGGGGTCGCGCCGCGGCACTCGCGGCGGCCGGCGATGTCGACATCCTCGTCACCAACGCCGGCGGCCCGCCGCCCGGCGACTTCCGCGACTGGGACCGCGACACGTGGATCGCCGCGCTCGACGCCAACATGCTGACGCCGATCGAGCTGATCAAGTCGACGATCGACGGCATGATCGCCCGCACCTTCGGGCGCATCGTCAACATCACGTCGTGGTCGGTGAAGGCGCCCATCGAGGCGCTCGGGCTGTCGAACGGCGCGCGCAGCGGCTTGACCGGATTCGTCGCCGGCGTCGCGCGCCAGGTCGCTCGGTACAACGTGACGATCAACAATTTGCTGCCGGGCCCGTTCGACACCGATCGGCTGCGCGGCAACATCGTCGCGCTCGCGGGCAAGTCGGGCGTGTCGTTCGAGCAGGCGTACGCCACGCGGCGCGACACGAATCCGGCGCGCCGTTTCGGCAACATCGACGAGTTCGGCGCGCTGTGCGCGTTCGTCTGCAGCGCGCAGGCGAGCTACATCGTCGGCCAGAACATCCTGATCGACGGCGGGGCATACCCGGGAACGCTATGATCGACCTCTACTACTGGACGACGCCGAACGGCCACAAGATCACGATCTTCCTGGAGGAGACCGGGCTTCCCCATCGGCTGAAGCCGGTCAACATATCGAAGGGCGAGCAGTTCCATCCGGATTTCCTCGCGATCTCGCCGAACAACCGCATCCCGGCGATCGTCGATCACGAGCCGCCCGACGGCGGCGAGCCGCTCGCGGTGTTCGAGTCCGGCGCGATCCTGATGTATCTCGGGGGCAAGACGGGCCGGTTCCTTCCAAACGACTTTCGCATCCGCTGCGAGTGCGTGCAGTGGCTGTTCTGGCAAATGGGCAACCTCGGCCCGATGGCCGGCCAGAACCATCACTTCGGCCTGTACGCGCTGGAGAAGATTCCGTACGCCATCGAGCGCTACGTGAAGGAGACGAGCCGGCTGTACCGCGTGCTCGATAAGCGGCTGAAGGACCGCGACTTCATCTGCGGCGACTACACGATCGCCGACATCGCGTGCTATCCGTGGATACGCCCCGAGCGCCAGCAGCAGGACATGGCGCACTTTCCGCATCTCGAGCGCTGGCGGCAGGCGATCGCCGCGAGGCCCGCGGTGCAGCGAGCGTATGCGACGGCGAAGACGATCAACGCGCAGCCCGCGGTGACCGACGAGCAATCGCGCAAGGTCCTTTTCGGCCAGGACCACACGACCGTGAAATAGGGGACAGACCACGTTTTCGAATGCACCAGCCCGAAAACGTGGTCTGTCCCCTATTGTTACTTCTGCATCAGCGCACGCACATCGTCCGGGCGCGGCAGCGGCGCGACCGCGCCGAAGCCGGTCGTCGCGAGCGCAGCAGCGGCGTTCGCATAGCGCGCGGCATCGACGAGTGAATCGCCCGCGACGAGTCGCGCGAGCGCCGACCCGCAGAAGCAATCGCCGGCGCCGGTCGCATCGACGGCCTTCACCTTGAATCCGGCGATCCGCTGCCGCGTCGCGCCGTCGCTGACGATGACGCCCTCGGGGCCGAGCTTCAAGAACACGTTCTTCGCGCCGAGTCGATGCGCCCAGTCGACGAGCGCATCGGCATCGTCGAGACCGGCGAGCGTTCGTGCGTCCTCGATGCTCGGGAAGAAATAATCCGACATGGCAGCGGCCGCGGCGATCAGCGGCCGTGCGCGAGAGAGCGGCCACAGCTTCAACCGGAGGTTCGAATCGAACGACACCTTCGCGCCGGCTTCGCGCGCCGTCTCGAACGCCGCGATGACGGCGTCGCAGGCGGATGCCGAAATCGCCATGCTGATGCCCGATGCGTGCACGTAGCGCGCGCCGCGCAGCAGATCGACGGGCAGGTCCTCGGGCCGCATGCGGCTCGCGGCCGAGCCCGCGCGCAGATAGCTGAACACATGCCCGTGCGGGCCGTGGGTGACGAAGTAGATCCCCGTGTGCACTTCACCGTCGATCGCCACGCTGCCCGCGTCGACGCCCTCGGCGTTCCACAGGTCGACGAACATGCGCCCGAACGCGTCGTCGCCGACGCGCGTGAAGTAGGCGGCGGCCGCGCCCTGGCGCGCGGCGGCGATGATCATGTTGGAAGAATCGCCGCCGAAGCCCTGCAGGTACTGCGGCTCGCCGGCGGTCGTCTGGTTGAACTCGATCAGCGGCTCGCCGATCGAGACGATGTCGGTTCGGCTCATCGGCTCTCCGTCAGATGCGCCCGTACTTCGCGAGCCCTTCCTTCAGCGACTTCGCCTCGACGATCAGCCGCGCCTGCTTCAATTCGCGCTGGTCGATGTCGCGCGCCATCGCGAGCACTTCCTCGGCGCGTGCGCGCGGCACGACGACGACACCGTCGACGTCGCCGACGATGATGTCGCCCGGCATCACTTCGACACCGCCGCAGACGACCGCGACGTTCGCCGCGAGCGTCTTGTAGCGGCCGAGCGTCGTCCCCGGGCACACCGAGCGCGAGATCACCGGGAAATCGTAATCGCGGCGAATTTCCGGAATGTCGCGAACGCCGGCGTCGAGGACGGCGCCGGCGAGCCCGCGCGCGAACGAGCCCGCGGTCATGATGCCGCCCCAGATCGCGACGTTCGGATCACCCTGGATCGCGATCACCATCACGCTGCCCGCCGCGGCGGAGTCGATCAGCTCGAGCGCGTGCTGCGGCGGAACGAACTCGCTCGTCGGTCCCTCGAGCACCGTGACCGCCGGACCGACGATGCGCTTGTCGTTGATCCGCGGCCGCATCTCGTGATCCATGAACCCGCGCTTGCCGCATATCTTGTCGACCGAATCGGCCACCGACGCGGTGGCGACCGCCGTGAATCCCTGCACCAGCTGCTCCAGCGTCATGCTTCGCTCCGCTTTCGATGTCCGATTCGATTCCGCCGCGCCGATTCGCGTCACGCGTTGCGCGTCTTCGCGATCGCGGCGAACAGCCTGTCGCTCCAGTCCTTGCCGATCTCCTTGTCGACGTAGTCGCGCACCGGCTTCTGCGACATCTGCCGGAACGGCTCGACCTGCGCGCTCGTGAGCGGCAGCACCTCCATGCCGAGCTTGGTCAGGATCTCCTTCGCGCCGACGTCCTGGTCGCGCGTCATCTTGCGATGTATGCCCTTCGCGATGTCGATGCCCTGCGCGACGACCTTCTGCTGGTCGGCGGCGAGGCTCTTGTAGAACGCGTCGTTCATCATGTACGCGTGCACGCTCCACACGTGGCCGTCGAGCGTGATGTACTTCTGGTACTGATAGAGGCTCGCGGCGAGGATGTTGGTGACGCCGTTCTCCTGCCCGTCGACGACCTTGCCCTGCAGCGCGGTCGGCAGCTCCGCCCACGGAATGGCCGACGGCGATGCGCCGAGCGATTCGACGAGCATCTTGTAGACCGGGCTCGGCTGGATGCGGATCTTCATCCCCTTCATGTCGGCCGGGCTCCTGATCGGGCGCAGGCTGTTCGTGAAATGGCGCACGCCGTTGTCGGCGAATGCGAACAGCCGGATGCCGGTCTTCTTCAGCATGTTGTCGGCGTACTCGCGCCCGAACTCGCTGTCGTAGACACGCCACGCGTGCTCGTGGTTGTCGTACAGATACGGGATGCCGAGCAGTCCGATCTCCTTCCATACGGTCGCAATCGCGCCGTCGTGCGCGACGGCGAGCTCCAGCGTGCCGAGCTTCAGGCCTTCCATCGTCGCCGAGTCGTTGCCGAACTGACCGGCGGGGAAGATCTCGACGCCGACCTTGCCGCCGGTGTTCTTCTCGACGTATTCCTTGAACGCGAGCGCCGCGGCGTGCTTCGGCTGGTCGGCCTTCGCCGGCTGGAAGTGCGCGTACTTGATGACCTTGGCCTGCTGGGCGCGCACCATCGGCGCCGCAACGAGCGTCGACGCGGCGACCATCTTCACGAAATCCCTGCGCAACATGGTAAGTCCTCCTGACGAGATCAACGGGTGTAACCAAACCAGCCCGGCAACGTGACTGAAATCGCCGGGAACAGGATCACGAGCGCGAGCACGACGAGCTCGGCGAACACGAGCGGCAGGATCGCGCGCGAGATCGCCTCGAACTTGAGCCGGCTCACCGACGTCATGATGAACAATACGCCTCCCACGGGCGGCGTAATGAGGCCGATCGTGAGATTCAGCACGACC
Source organism: uncultured beta proteobacterium (assembly GCA_963798655.1). Lineage (GTDB taxonomy): Bacteria > Pseudomonadota > Gammaproteobacteria > Burkholderiales > Casimicrobiaceae > CAVSMC01. The sequence goes on from CAWCUH010000001.1 coordinate 331,165, forward strand.
GTTATCGCGAAATAGAGCGGGTCGATGCCGAACTGGTCGGTGAGCGGCGCGAGCACCGGTACGAGGATGATCACCGCCGGCAGCGTATCGATGAAAAAGCCGCAGATCAGCACGAACACCGCGACGATCGCCATGATGGCGAGCGGATTGGTCGTCATGTGACCGATCGCGCCGGCGATGTCCTGCGGCAGCCGCAGGATCGTGAGAATCCACGCGAACAGCGACGCCATCGCCACGATCAGCAGCGCCGCAGATGTCACGAGCGAGCTCTGCAGGAACACCTTCGCGATGAGCTTCGCGCTGAGCTTGCGCGTGACGAAGAGGCCGACGCACAGCGCGTAGACGACGGCGACCGCCGCCGACTCGGTGGCCGTGAAGACACCCGACAGAATGCCGCCGATGATGATGACGGGCATCAGCAGCGCCGGCACGGCCTTCCAGAAGCTGCGCAGACGCTCGCTCCAGCGCACCTTCTGCTGCGCGATCCGGTATCCGCGTCGAATCGAGATCACGTGATTGGCGACCGCGAGCGCGACACCGAGCAGGATGCCCGGCACGACGCCGGCGAGGAACAGGCCGGCGACGGTCACGCGGCTGTCGGTGATCGCGTAGATCACCATGATGATCGACGGCGGGACGATCGGGCCGATCGTGGCCGTGGCGGCGGAAAGCGCGGCCGCGTAATGACGCTCGTAGCCGGCGCGCCACATCATCCGCATCAGGATCGCGCCGGGGCCGGCGGCGTCCGCGAGCGCCGAGCCGCTGATGCCGGCGAAGATCATGTTGGTCAGCACGTTCACGTGCCCGAGCCCGCCGCGAATGTGTCCGACGAGGTTGTTGGTGAAGCGCAGGATCGAGCTCGTGATCGCACTTGCGGACATCAGATCGGCGGCGACGATGAAGAACGGCACCGCCATCAGCGGAAACGAATTGATGCCGTTGAAGAAGCGCTGCGGAACCGAGAGCAGCGACAGCTTGCCTTCAACGGTCAGCGCCATCAGCCCGGCGCCGCCCATGACGATCGAGATCGGGACGCCGATCGCCATGCCGACGACGAAGACGACAAGCAGCGTCGCGCCCATGTCAGTCGCGCCGGGCCTCCCCAAGCGACTGACCCGCTCCCTCGGGGGGAGGCGAGCGAAGCGAGCTGGGGGGTCGTTTCATCCTAGATGCCGTCGAGCGGCACGTCGGTTTCGAGGCTCTCGGCGGCGACGAAGCGCTTGGCGACGAAGTCGCGGAACATCAGCACGAAGTGCGCGCCGAAGAGCAGCGCGCCGACCGGCACGGCGAGATACGGAATCGCAAGAGGGATCGTCATCACCGGCGTCTCCTGCTCGCGCGCGAACCACGCGAAGCGCAAGCCGAGCACGGTCAGCACGACGAGAAACGCGACGACGAGCACTCCGACGACGATGCGCGTGATCCGTGCGGCGCGCTCGGGCATCACGTCCTGAAGCATCTCGACGGCGACGTGACGGCCTTCGCGCATCGCGAGGCCGGCGCCGAGGAAGGCGATCCACACCATCAGATATTGCGAGAGCTCCTCGGCCCAGACGATGGAAAAGTTGAGGACGTAACGGCAGACGACGTTGGTGAATACCAGCGCGATCATCGCAGCCATCATCGCGACGATCAGCGCCTGGTTCGCGCGTATGAAGATGGCCGCGGAACGTCCGCTCGGGCGGTTGCCCGCGGGCGCGCTCGCTGCCGGGCCGCTCTGCGGCCATCGCAGTGTCTCCTCCCGCCGACCGCGCAACGCAACAGCGCACGGCATGGCCGGCCTAAGATATCAGATGTAAGATATCGCCACAAGCGCACTGGGCAAAGGAAACGATGGTGCTCGATTCGAAGCTCGACCGGCCGAAGCTCCTCACCGAGCTCGCGGCCGAGCACATCCGGGAGGCGATCGTCGACGCGCGGTTCTCGTTCGGCGAGCAGATCTCGGAATCGGCGCTCGCAGCGCGGCTCGGCATCAGCAAGACGCCGGTGCGCGAGGCGCTGCTGCGGCTGAAGCTCGACGGCCTCGTCGACATCCATCCGCAGCGTGGCACGTTCGTCTTCCGCTTGAGCGACGGGGACGTCGTCGCGATCTGCCGCTTTCGCGAGATCGTCGAGGCGGCGGCGCTTGCCGAAGCGATGACGCATGATGCCGCGACGCTGGTGCGTCGCCTGGAGGACAACATGGCCGCGATGACGCGCGCGCAACGCGGGGGCAAGCCGCGCGAGCTGCCGCGCCTCGACGCCGAGTTCCACGGCGCGATCCTCGAGCTCTGTGGCAACGCGTACCTGCGCGGCGCGTACGGGCTGATCGAGCACAAGATCCAGGCGCTGCGCTGGCGGCTGCCCTCGGACAACGAGCAGATCACGCACTGTCAGCACAATCACTCGGTGATCGTCGGCCAGATCCGCCAGGGCAACATCGGCAAGGCGCAGACGACGCTCAAGCGGCACATCCGCGACACGCTCGACGCGTATCTGCAAGCGAGCCGCTCTCGCGGCGAGGGTCAGAGTGCTGTTCGCTAAAGAACCGCACTCTGACCCTCGCCTCAGGCACTCTGACCCTCGCCGCGCAGTGCGAACGTCGCGACGTTCGCCGCGGCATCGGTCGCGCGCTCGAGCGCGGTGTCGACGTCGAACGCGATGTCGCCGTCCGCTTGCGCGACGCCCGTCGCCCGCACGGATGCGAAATCGAACACCGCGCGGTCCATCAGGTGCGACGGCACCACCTTCGCGAGGCCGTTGAAGATCGAGTCGAGCCGTCCGGGAAACTTCTTCTCCCACTCGCGCAACATCGACGCGACCTGCTTGCGCTGCAGGTGCTCCTGCGAGCCGCAAAGATTGCACGGGATGATCGGAAACTGCATCACGCCGGCGTAGCGCGCGAGGTCGCGCTCGCGCACGTACGCGAGCGGCCGGATGACGACGTGCGCGCCGTCGTCGGAGACGAGCTTCGGCGGCATCGTCTTCAGCTTGCCGCCGAAGAACAGGTTGAGGAAGAACGTCGCGAGGATGTCGTCGCGGTGATGGCCGAGCGCGATCTTCGTCGCGCCGACCTCCTTCGCCACGCGGTAGAGCACGCCGCGACGAAGCCGCGAGCACAGTGAGCACATCGTGCCGCCGTCCGGGATCACGCGCTTCACCACGCTGTACGTGTCCTGCTCGGCGATCCGGTATTCGACGCCGCGCGACGCGAGATAGCGGGGCAGCACGTCGGCCGGGTAGCCGGGCTGCTTCTGATCGAGATTGACGGCGACGATATCGAACGGGAGCGGCGCACGGTCCTTGAGCGAGAGCAGGACGTCGAGCAGCGCGTAGCTGTCCTTGCCGCCCGACACGCACACCATGACGCGATCGCCGTGCTCGATCAGGCCGTAATCGCCGATCGCCTGGCCGACGAGGCGGCGCAGCCGCTTGCGCAGCTTGTTCGCCTCGTACTGCGGCTTGCGCGGATCGGCATGCGCGCGCGGCGCGCTGTCGGCGGGATCGGAGGAGTCGGGCACCATCGCAATTCGCGCGACGTGGGACGAAGAACGTTCGATCGGCGATGGTAGCATAGCGACCCCTTCACGCAGCGGGCGAAATCGCGCGACATTGCCATGACGATCCGGATCTCGAGCGCATTCGATTCGGGCGCGATCGACGTGCTCTCCGCCGATCGCGCGGACGACGTGCGGCTCGCAGTGCGCGCCGATTCGCATGCCGAGTTTTGCCAGTGGTTCCACTTTCGCGTGCAAGGCGCGGCGGCGACGCCGCTCGTGCTCGCGTTCACCAATGCCGGCGCATGCACGTACGTCGAGGGCTGGCGCGATTATCGAGCGGTGGCGTCGTACGACCGCACGCACTGGTTTCGCGTGCCGACGCGCTTCGACGGCACGACGATGACCGTCGAGCACACGCCGGAGCGCGACAGCGTCTACTACGCGTACTTCGAGCCGTACTCGTGGGAACGCCACCTCGATCTGCTCGCGCGCATGGATGCGTCGCCGCGCGCGAAGGTTTCCAATCTAGGCGCGAGCGTCGAGGGCCGGGACATCGATGTCGTCACCGTCGGCGACAGCGGCGGCGACAAGCTGCCCGTGTGGATCATCGCGCGGCAGCACCCGGGCGAGACGATGGCCGAATGGTTCGTCGACGGCCTGCTCGAGCGGCTGACCGACGAGGGCGATGGGACATCCCGCGCACTGCTGGCGCGTGCGGTGTTCCGCGTCGTGCCGAACATGAATCCCGACGGCGGCGTTCGCGGCAACCTGCGCACGAATGCGGCCGGCGCAAACCTCAATCGCGAATGGCTAGCGCCGACGCCCGCGCGCAGTCCCGAAGTGCACGCGGTTCGCGCGGCAATGCACGCGAGCGGCGTGCGGCTGTTCGTCGATGTGCATGGGGACGAGGGCCTGCCGTACGTGTTCACGGCAAGCGGGGCGCGGCTGCCGTCGTGGAGTGCCGAGCAAAGGAACGCGGAGCAGACGTTCGCCGCGGCTTTTCGCGCGTCGAGCCCCGATTTCCAGAGCGAGCACGGCTATTCCGTCGAAAAGGATACGAACGTCAATCTGTCGCTCGCGTCGAACTACGTCGGCCATGCGTTCGGCTGCCTCGCGCTGACGCTCGAGATGCCGTTCAAGGACAACGCCAACTTTCCCGATCCGGTCCACGGGTGGAGCGGCGCGCGCTCGCGCCGGCTCGGCGCGGCCGTGCTGCCGGCGCTGCGCGCCGTCCTCGAAAGATGAGGGTCAGAGTGCAGCTCTGCCACGAGCTGCACTCTGACCCTCGATTCTGGATACCATAGCGCCCGCGGGGTCTTCCCGCTGGAAGGGGACGCCATGCAAACAATCCTCGTCGCGAACCCGAAGGGCGGCAGCGGCAAGACGACGCTCGCCACGAATCTCGCCGGCTGGCTCGCCGGCAAGCGGCAGCGCGTGGCGCTCGCCGACCACGACCCGCAGCGCTCGTCGACGCAGTGGCTCGCGCGGCGTCCCGCGCTGTTTCCGTCGATCGTTCCCCTCGTGCCGGGCGCGAAGCCTCCGCGCGACGACGCTACGCAATGGATGATCGTCGACAGTCCGGCGGCGATGCACGGCGACGAGCTTCGCAACGAAGTGCGCCGCGCCGACGTGATGCTGGTGCCGATCTCGCCGTCGGCGTTCGACATGGCGGCGACCAAGCGTTTCCTCGATGCCGTTGCCGAATACAAGGCGGTTCAAAGCGGCGACCTCGCGATCGGCGTTGTCGCGATGCGGGTCGACGCGCGCACGCACAGCGCGGCGGAGCTCGACGAATTCGTCGCCGCGTTCGACTTCCCGCTGGTCGCTCACTTGCGCGACACGCAGGTGTACGTCTACTGCGCGCGAGACGGCGCGTCCGTGTTCGATCTGCCGCGCTCGCGCGGCGAGCAGGATTGGGAGCAGTGGCGGCCGCTGACACGCTGGATCGCGCGTCAGTCGGCGCCGGCGTCGCGCTGAATCGGCGATCGTTGGGCGTCGGCCGCGGGCCTCCCCGGCCCGCCCGCGTTCGATCGAAGATCGGCGCGATCCCCGCTATTGCTTCGTCGCCCGCTTCGCCTTGTCGGCGGCGTCGCGTGCGGCGGCCGCGGCGCTGTCGGCCGCTTCCCTTGTCGCCGCCGCGGCCTTGTCGGCCGCTTCCCGCGTCGCGTCGGCGGCCTCGTTGCCGGCGTCCTTCGCTGCGCTCGCTGCGTCCTTTGCTGCTGCCGACGCCTTCGCGACGGCATCGCTCGCGGCTTCCTTCGCTGCTGTGGCCGCCTTGTCGGCCGCCTCGCGCGCAGCGACGGCCGCCTTCTCCGCGGCAGCCTTCGCTTCGGCGGCCGCCTTGTCGGAGCTTGGGCCGCATGCAGCGAGCGATGCGATGACGATTGAAGCAGCGATGGTTGTCAGACGACGATACATTGCGTTCTCCCGTTGTCGATTGCGAGCGCGATCGCCCGATGCCGACTGCGCGACGTGTCCATTCTATCCATTGTGCACGCGTCAGCGCGGCATGCGGCGCCGCTCGTGCAGCACGAGCGCGATGCCGCTCGCGACGATCACCGACATTCCGAGCGCCGACAGCGCATCGGGAAGCTGGCCGAAGAGCGCGTAGCCGAAGATCGTCGCCCAGATCATCTGCAGGTATGTGAACGGCGCGAGCAGCGATGCCGGCGCGCGCGTGTACGCGGTGATCAGCAGCCAGTGGCCGAGCCCGGCGAAGAGTCCCAGCAGCGCGATGTACGACGCGTCGCGCGCCGACAGCTCGTGCGGCACGTCGACGAACGGCAGCGCGATCGAAAGGCCGACGGTGCCCGCGAGCGCCGAGTAGAACAGCGTCGTGTAGGGCGTGTCGTTCGGCAGCCGCCGCGTCAAGAGCTGGTACAGCGCGTTCGCGATCGCGCCGAGCACGAGCAGCGCGGTCGCCGGATGGAACACCGCCGAGCCGGGCCGGATCAGGATGAGGATGCCGAGGAAGCCGGCGATCGACGACGACCAGCGCGCGCGCGTCGGATGCTCGCGCAGCACCGGGATCGACAGCACGACGGCGAAGATCGGCGCGAGGAAGTTGATCGCCGAGGCTTCGGCGAGGGGCAAGAAGCGCAGCGCGCCGAAGAACGCCGCCGTCGCGAACACGAGGCACAGCGAGCGCACGAGCTGCATGCCGAGGTGCTTCGTGCGCCAGAAGCCGTGGCCGCCGCGATGCCACGCGATGGGCGTGACGACGATCATCTGTCCGATGTAGCGCGCCCAGACGACGAGAAACAGCGCGTGGTCGCGCACCAGCACCTTCGCCGTCGCGTCGAGCGAGCTCAGGCAGAGCCCCGCGACGAGGAACAGCGGCAACGCGTCGCGAAGCGGATGGGCGGGCGGCATCGTCGCCGTCATTCCCGCGCTGGCGGGAATCCAGTGTCTCGCGACGCACGACACTGGGTCCCCGCGTTCGCGGGGACGACCGGTGTCATGGCGGTTACGCTGCCTGCCGCATCAAGTCGCGCAGCACGTACGGCAGGATCCCGCCGTGCAGGTAGTAGTCGACCTCGATCGGCGTGTCGATGCGCAGCAGCACCGGCACGTCGCGCACGGTGCCGTCGTTGCGATGGATGACGAGCGTCACGTCCATCTGCGGCTTGATGCCGTTCTCGATGCCGACGACGTCGAACGTCTCGTCGCCTTTGATGCCGAGCGACGCGATGCTGTCCGCGCCCTTGAACTGGCACGGCAGCACGCCCATGCCGACCAGGTTCGAGCGGTGGATTCGCTCGAAGCTCCGCGCGATCACCGCCTTCACGCCGAGGAGCTGCGTGCCCTTCGCCGCCCAGTCGCGCGAGCTGCCGGTGCCGTATTCCTCGCCGCCGAAGACCACCGTCGGCACGCCGGCCGCGATGTACTTCATCGCCGCATCGTAGATCGGCATCTTGACGCTGCCGGGCTGGTAGAGCGTGACGCCGCCTTCCTCGCGCGTGCCGTCGTCGCGCGGCGGCAGCATCAGGTTCTTGATGCGCACATTGGCGAACGTGCCGCGCATCATCACCTCGTGGTTGCCGCGGCGCGAGCCGTAGCTGTTGAAGTCGGCTTTCGACACGTCGTGCTCGAGCAGGAAGATGCCCGCCGGCGACGTCGGCTTGATCGAGCCGGCGGGGCTGATGTGGTCGGTGGTCACCGAGTCGCCGAAGATGCCGAGCGTGCGCGCTGCGTGCACGTCGTGCGGCTTGTTCGGATTCATCGTGAAGCCTTCGAAGAACGGCGGCTTCGCGATGTACGTCGACGTCGGCCACGGATAGACCTGACCGCTGACGCCGGGAATCTCCTTCCACAGCGGATTCGCGTCCGCGAGGTTGCCGTAGAGCCTGCGATACGTGCCGGCGTCGCGCGCGATCGGCATGACGGCGGCGATCTCGTGCGAGCTCGGCCAGATGTCGCGCAAGTACACCGGACCGTCGCGGCCGATGCCGACCGGCTCGTTGGCGAGATCCTTCAGCACCGTGCCGGCGATCGCGTACGCGACGACGAGCGGCGGCGAGGCGAGGAAGTTCGCCTTCAGGTTCGGATGGATGCGCGCCTCGAAGTTGCGGTTGCCGGAGAGCACCGCCGCGCAGACGAGGTCGTTCTTCGCGATCGCGTCGTTGATCTCGGGCGCGAGATCGCCGGCATTGCCGATGCACGTCGTGCAGCCGTAAGCGGCGACGCCAAAGCCGAGCTGCTCGAGGTACGGAAGCAGGCCCGCCTTCGTCAGGTATTCGGTGACGACGCGCGATCCGGGCGCGAGTGATGTCTTCACCTGGCGCTTGACGGTGAGGCCGCGCTCGACCGCCTTCTTCGCAAGCAGCCCGGCGGCGAGCAGCACGCCGGGATTCGACGTGTTCGTGCACGAGGTGATCGCGGCGATCAGCACGTCGCCGTTGCCGATGTCGATGCCGGTCGCGTGATTCGGCACGACGTTGTCCGGCGTCGGCCGGTTCTCGACCATCTCGAGCGCATTGCGCGGCGCAGGCGGCGTCTGCTCCTGCGCCTGGTTGTTCGGCCTCGGCGGCTCCTCGGGCAGGAACATCGAGATCGTGTAGCGCTTCGCGAGCTTGTCCGGTGCCTGCGCGAAGCCGTTCTCGGCGACCGGCTTGCTGAACAGCTGCGCGAAGCTCTTTCCAAGCGAGCCGAGCTCGATGCGATCCTGCGGCCGCTTCGGCCCGGCGAGCGACGTCTTCACCGTCGCAAGATCGAGCGTCACGCTCTTCGAGTAATCGATCTCGCCGGCGCGCGGTATCCCGTACATCTTCTGCGCCTTGAAGTACGACACGAACGCGTCGATCTCGGCGTCGGTGCGGCCGGTCGCGCGCAGGTAGTCGACCGTCGCGTCGTCCACGGGGAAGAAGCCCATCGTCGCGCCGTACTCGGGCGCCATGTTGCCGAGCGTCGCGCGATCGGGCACCGCAAGGCTCGCGGTGCCTTCGCCGAAGAACTCGACGAACTTGCCGACGACCTTCTCCTTGCGCAGCATCTCGGTGACGGTCAGCACGAGATCGGTTGCGGTGATGCCCTCGGAGAGCCGGCCCTTCAATTCGACGCCGACGACGTCCGGCGTGAGGAAGTAGACGGGCTGGCCGAGCATGCCCGCTTCGCCTTCGATGCCGCCGACGCCCCAGCCGACGACGCCGATGCCGTTGATCATCGTCGTGTGGCTGTCGGTGCCCACCAGCGAGTCCGGGTAGTAGAGGCCGCCTTTCTGATGCACGCCGCGCGCGAGGTATTCGAGGTTCACCTGATGAACGATGCCGATGCCCGGCGGCACGACCTTGAACGTGTCGAACGCCTGCATCCCCCACTTCATGAATTCGTAGCGCTCGCGGTTGCGCTGCATCTCGAGCTTCATGTTGAGATCGAGCGCGTCGGGGCGGCGCTGGTAGTCGATCATCACCGAGTGATCGACAACCAGGTCGACCGGCACCAGCGGCTCGATGATCTTCGGGTCGCGGCCCATGTCGGCGGCGACGTTGCGCATCGCGGCCAGATCGGCGAGCAGCGGCACGCCGGTGAAATCCTGCAGCACGACGCGCGCGACGACGAAAGGGATCTCGTCGGTGCGCGACGCCGTCGGCTTCCAGCTCGCGAGCTCGCGCACATGCTGCTCGGTCACCTTCCTGCCGTCGCAGTTGCGCAGCACGCTCTCGAGCACGATGCGAAGCGAGATTGGCAGCCGGCTCACCTTGCCGAGGCCGGCCTCCTCGAGCGCCGGCAGCGAATAGAAGCGGCCGCTGGCGCCGGAAGCAAGTGCAAAGGTGCGCAGCGTGTCGAAAAGGTTGTGGCTCATGCGGGCTCCAACGTGGAAGTTACTTGGGCTGCGGCCGTCCCTGCGGCGGGCGGCGCATGTTTCGCATGTCGTCGACGTTCACTCGCATGCCGCCAGGCATGATCATGTCGCCGGCCCGCATGTCGGCCGGGCACGCGCCGGTCCACTTTGCCTCCATCTCCATGTGGTTGCTCGTCATGCCCTGCTGCGGCGGATCGTATTGCGTGTCCATCGTCATCTTGTAGCCGGTGTCCATGCTGCCGGTGATCTTGCCCTTCGACGTGTGCTTGATGCCGCCGAATGTGCAGACCGACTCGAACTCGTAGCCGCTCGACACCTGCTTCCAGTCGCGCTTGCTGCATTGCTTGTCCATGTCGGCCTGCGCGTCGCGCGCCTGGCTGCGCATCAGGTCGTCGGTCTTCTGGTCGATGCACTGCTTCATCGTCATGCCGGCGGCCTGCTGCCCGCCGAAGTTCATCGTCGTCTCCCACAGGCCGGACTTGCGCTTCGGCGCCTCGAACGGCGTCGCGGCGAGCGCGGAGGCGGCGAAGGCGAAGCTGACAGTTGCGATCAGGGCGGACGAGCGCATTGGGACTCCTGTGGAAGAATCAGATGACGTACAGATCGACGTATTCGTTGACCGGCATCGCCTCGAGCGTCGGTTGATCGAGCGAAGCGGCGACGATCGCATCCTGCTGCTTTTGCGGGAAGCGGCGGGCGAGGTTTGCCTTGAACTTCTCGACCAGGTGAGGAATCCCTTCGACGCGGCGGCGGCGATGGCCGATCGGATATTCGACGACGACTTCCGCCAGCACGCGGCCGTCGGCGAGCTCCACGGTGAGCGCGTTCGCGATCGAGCGCTTGTCCGGATCGTGATAGTCCTTCGTGAACGCGCTGTCCTCGACGCACGTGATCTTGTCGCGCAGCGCGTCGATGCGCGGATCGACGGCGACGCCATCCTCGTAGTCGTCGGCGGTCAGGCGGCCGAAGATCAGCGGCACGGCGACCATGTACTGGATGCAGTGATCGCGGTCGGCCGGGTTGTTCAGCGGTCCCTTCTTGTCGATGATGCGGATGCACGCCTCGTGCGTGCGGATCGTGATCCGCCGGATGTCCTGCGCGCTCTTGCCAAGTCTCGCGAGCTCGCGATGGAGCGTCATGGCAGCTTCGACCGCCGTCTGCGAATGGAATTCCGCCGGGAAGCTGATCTTGAAGAGCACGTTTTCCATCACGTAGCTGCCGTAGGGCCTCTGGAACTTGAACGGGCGTCCCTCGAACAGCACGTCGTAGAAGCCCCAGGTCTTTGCGCTCAGCACCGACGGGTACCCCATTTCGCCGGTCTTCGCGATCAGCGCGAGGCGCACGGCGCGCGAGGTTGCGTCGCCGGCCGCCCAGCTCTTGCGCGAGCCGGTGTTCGGCGCATGACGATACGTGCGCAGCGACTGGCCGTCGACCCAGGCGAGCGACACGGCGTTGACGATCTCGTCGCGTGAAAGGCCGAGCATCTGTGCGACGACGGCCGTCGATGCGACCTTCACCAGCACGACGTGGTCGAGGCCGACCTTGTTGAACGAGTTCTCGAGGGCGATGCAGCCCTGGATCTCGTGCGCCTTGATCATCGCGGTCAGCACGCTGCGCATCGTGAGCGGCTTCTTGCCGGCGGCGATCGCGTTGCGCGAAAGCCAGTCGGCGGCGGCGAGGATGCCGCCGAGGTTGTCCGACGGATGCCCCCATTCGGCTGCGAGCCATGTGTCGTTGAAATCGAGCCAGCGGATCATCGTGCCGATGTTCCACGCGGCTTGCACCGGATCGAGCTGAAACTGCGTGCCGGGCACCTTCGCGCCGTTCGGCACGATCGTTCCCGGCACGATCGGCCCGAGCAGCTTCGTGCATGCGGGAAACGACAGCGCCTCGAGCCCGCAGCCGAGCGTGTCGATCAGGCAGTTGCGTGCCGTCTCGTACGCGAGCGCGCTCGTGACCTTGTATTCGGTCACGTAATCGACGATGTCGGTGAGGACCTTGTCGGGCTCGGGGCGGACGTTGGAGATGTGCGCGGTCATGAATCTACGGTCGCCTGTCGATCGGCACGAACGGCTGGTCGTCGGGCCCCATGTAATTGGCCGACGGCCGGATGATCTTGCCGTCCTCGCGCTGCTCGATCACGTGCGCCGACCATCCGGACGTACGCGAGATCACGAACAACGGCGTGAACATCGCCGTGGGCACCCCCATCATGTGGTAGCTGACCGCCGAATACCAATCGAGGTTCGGGAACATCTTCTTCGCGTCCCACATCACCGTTTCCAGCCGCTCGGCGATCCGGTAGAGCTTGGTGTTGCGCTCCGCTTCGGAGAGCCGCCGCGCGACTTCCTTGATCACCTTGTTGCGCGGGTCGCTGATCGTGTAGACCGGGTGGCCGAAACCGATGATCACCTGCTTCGCCTCGACGCGCCGGCGCACGTCGGCTTCCGCCTCGTCGGGCGTCACGTAGCGATTCTGCACGTCGAACGCGACCTCGTTCGCACCGCCGTGCTTCGGTCCGCGCAGCGCGCCGATCGCGCCGGTGATGCACGAGTACAGATCCGAGCCGGTGCCGGCGATCACGCGCGCGGTGAACGTCGACGCGTTGAACTCGTGCTCGGCATAGAGGTTGAGCGACGTGTGCATCGCCTTCACCCAGTCGCGTGACGGCGCGCGGCCGTGCAGCAGGTGCAGGAAATGGCCGCCGATCGAGTCGTCGTCGGTCTCGACGTCGATGCGCCGGCCGTTGTGGCTCCAGTGATACCAGTAGAGCAGCATCGAGCCGAACGACGCCATCAGGCGGTCGGCGATGTCGCGCGCGCCGGGCACGCTGTGATCGTCCTTTTCCGGCAGCACGCAGCCGAGCGTCGAGCAGCCGGTACGCATGACGTCCATCGGATGCGCGCCGGCGGGCAGCGCCTCGAGCGCGGCGCGCAACGGGTTCGGCAGCCCCCGCAGCGACTTCAGTTTCTGCTTGTAGCCGGCGAGCTCCGCGGCATTCGGCAGCTTGCCGTGCACGAGCAGGTACGCGATCTCCTCGAACTCGCAAGCATCGGCCATGTCGAGGATGTCGTACCCGCGGTAGTGCAGGTCGTTGCCGGTGCGGCCGACCGTGCACAGCGCGGTGTTGCCGGCGACGACGCCGGAGAGCGCCACCGATTTCTTCGCCTTCGGTGCGATTGCATCGTTCATCTCAATTCCCTCCGGCACGTGCGCCTCCGGGCTCATCGCCTCGAAAACAGTTCGTCGAGCTTGTTCTCGTACGCGTGGTAGCCGAGATAGTCGTACAGCTCGGCGCGCGTCTGCATCGTGTCGACGACGGCCTTCTGCGTGCCGTCGCGGCGAAGCGTCTGGTACACGTTGAGCGCCGCCCTGTTCATCGCGCGGAACGCGGACAGCGGATAGAGCGCGATCGCGACGTCGGCGCCGCGCAGCTCGTCCACGCTGAACAGCGGCGTCGAGCCGAACTCGGTGATGTTGGCGAGAACCGGAACCTTCGTCGCCATGGCGAAGCGGCGATACATGTCGAGATCGGTGACTGCCTCGGGGAAGATCATGTCGGCACCCGCTTCGACGTACGCGCATGCGCGCTCGATCGCGGAGTCGAGTCCCTCGGCGGCGAGCGCGTCGGTGCGCGCCATGATGACGAACTCGCGATCGGTGCGGGCGTCGACCGCCGCCTTCACGCGGTCGACCATCTCCTCCTTCGGCACGATCGCCTTGCCGGGCCGGTGGCCGCAGCGCTTGGCGCCGACCTGGTCCTCGATGTGGATCGCCGCGGCGCCGAACTTGATCATCGACTTCACCGTGCGCGCGACGTTGAATGCGGACGCGCCGAAGCCGGTGTCGACGTCGACCAGCAGCGGCAGCGGGCAGACGTCGGTGATCCGTCGCACGTCGGTCAGCGCGTCGTCGAGACTCGAGATGCCGAGGTCGGGCAGGCCGAGCGAGCCGGCGGCGACGCCACCGCCCGAAAGGTAGATCGCGCGATAGCCGCTTTTCTCGGCGAGGATCGCGTGGTATGCGCAGATGGCGCCGGGCACCTGAAGCGGCCGCTCGACGGCGATGGCCGCGCGAAGGCGGGCGCCGGGCGACGTCATATCGGCCCCCCACGCTTGCGGCTTCGCCGCCGTGCCGCCCCCGAGGGGATGCAATTCGCGCCTTGGGGCGGCGCTGCGGCGCTCATCGCTTTTTCTCCGGGCTCGAGCGCGAACAGCGACGCCGCATCGGCCGGAATCGCGACGCCCGCTGCGCGCGCCCGCTGCAGCAACGTCCAGCACAGGCGGTACGAGCCGCGATCGTGCAGCTTGCCGTCGACGGCGATCGGCGCCCAGTCCGCCGCCTGCGCGGCGACGAGGACGCGCGCCGCATCGGCGACGTCGTGCTGCGACGGCGACATCGCGCGAACGATCGGCTCGATCTGGCTCGGATGAATGCTCCACATCCGGAGGAAGCCGAATTCGTCGCGCGCGCGACGCGCGTCGGCGAACACCGCATCGGGATCGTCGAGCGTACGGCACACGCCGTGCGCGGGAACGACCGAATGCGCGAGCGCCGCCGCGACGACCTCGCACTTCGCCCGGCGCATCAGCGGATGGTCGAACTGGCCGGGACTGTCCATCGCGGCGGGCGGGATCGCGCCGTGGTGTGCGCTCACGAAATCGAGCGTGCCGAAATCGAGGCTCACGACGCCCGGTATGGCCGCGATCGCCCACGCGTCGCGCACCGCGCCGTGCGTCTCCATCATCACCGAAACGGGTATCTCGCGGCCGAGACCGCGCCGCGCGACCTCGAGCAGCAGCGCATCGACGAACGCGTTGACGTCGTCGGCCGACTCGGCCTTCGGCAGCGTGACGAACGCGAGACGATCACCCGCTTCGCCGACGAGGATCTCGAGCTCGGTGTGCCAGGCCGGATGGCGGATCGGATGGATGCGAGCGCCCATCCGGCCGTGGCGGTTCGCCTCGCTTGCGACGAGCGACGCGAGCATCTGCGCGTGCTCGTGCTCGCGGCCGACCGGCGCGCCGTCCTCGCAGTCGCCGGCGATGTCGAACGCGAGGTTTCGCTCGGACTGCAACGCGAGCGCCTTCGACAGGAACCGCTCGCTGCCCGCGTAGTGGACGCACGACGCGAGCGGCGGCAGCGGCCGCGCGTGGCCGTAGAGCGCGACGTGCGGAGCGAGGCGGGCGGCCACCGGAAGCGCGTCAGCCGAGCAGCGGCGTGATCGCGCTGCGCTCCTCTTCGATTTCCTTGAGCGTCGCGTTCATCCGCTCGCGCGAGAAGTCATCGATCGCAAGTCCCTGAACGATCGTGTACTCGCCGTTGTGCGTCGTCACCGGGAACCCGTAGATGATGTCGCGCGGAATGTCGTAGCTGCCGTCCGACGCAATGCCCATCGTCACCCACCTGCCGCCGCTTCCGGTGAGCCAGTCGCGCACGTGGTCGATGGCGGCGTTCGCGGCCGAGGCGGCCGACGACATGCCGCGTGCGGCGATGATCTCGGCGCCCCGCTTGCCGACCTTCGGCAGGAACTCGTTGCGGTTCCAGTTCTCGTCGTTGATCAGCTGCTTCAGAGACTGGCCGTCGACGGTCGCGAAGCGGTAGTCGGCGTACATCGTCGGCGAATGGTTGCCCCAGACGACGACCTTCTCGATCGCGCCGACCGGCTTTTTTGCCCTGGCCGCGAGTTGCGACAGCGCGCGGTTGTGATCGAGGCGCAGCATCGCCGTGAAATTGCTCTTCGGCAGCGACGGTGCCGACTTCATCGCGATGTACGCGTTGGTATTGGCGGGATTGCCGACGACGAGCACCTTGACACCGCGGCTTGCCACCGCGTCGAGGGCCTTGCCCTGCTCGATGAAGATCTTCGCGTTCTCGGCGAGCAGATCCTTGCGCTCCATGCCGGGGCCGCGCGGCTTCGCGCCGACGAGCAGCGCCACGTCGGCATCCTTGAAGGCGGCCTTCGGGTCGCCGGAGCCGCTCATGCCGGCGAGCAGCGGAAACGCGCAGTCGTCGAGCTCCATCATCACGCCCTTCAACGCCGCCTGCACCTTGTCGATCGGCAGCTCGAGCAGCTGCAGGTGCACCGGCTGGTCGGCTCCGAGAAGCTGGCCGGACGCGATTCGAAACAGCAGGCTGTAGCCGATCTGGCCGGCAGCGCCGGTGACGGCAACGCGGATGGGTTTGTTCATGGGAAGGCCTCGGGAGTGGCGAGCGGCGGTCGTCGAAGGCGCGGCGCGCGACCGGGCCGCCGGCTTTGCTGCATTGCAGCGCCACGGCGTCGCGCGGGCGTCGGGTCGGTCGATTGTAGGGCGGCGGCGCTGGACGTGTCAACGCGGTCCTGTATCATATATTTGATATAAGACAACCGACGGCAAAGCGAGGCCAGCGGCGTCCGCTGGACCCGGCGTCCGCCACCGATGACCGAAACCGCGCCTTCGTTCCAGCCGCTGTACGTGCAGATCAAGGGACTGCTCGAGCGGAGCCTCGAGACCGGCGAATGGCGGCCGGGCGAGGCGATCCCGAGCGAGATCGAGCTTGCCGGCCGCTTCGGCGTGTCGCAGGGAACGGTGCGCAAGGCGATCGATGCGCTCGCCGACGCGAACCTCGTCGTGCGCCGGCAGGGCAAGGGCACGTTCGTCGCGACGCACACCGAGGAACACGCATCGATGTTCCGTTTCCTGCGCATCCGACGCAACGACGGCCGCGACGAATATCCGGCGTCGCGGCTGGTCGACATCCGGCGCGCCAAAGCGACGGCCGAAGTCGCGCGGCTCCTCGAGCTGAAGCCCGGCGATGCAGTCATCGTGCTGCGACGGATCCTCGAGTACGGCGGCGAGCCCGTCGTGCTCGACGAGATCACGCTGCCGGGCGTGCTGTTCCGCGGCCTCACACGCGCGAAGTTCGACGCATACCACGGCTCGATGTACGGATTCTTCGAGACGCAGTTCGGCGTGCGCATGCTGAGGGCGCAGGAGAAGCTTCGCGCGATCGCAGCCGACGCCGCGAGCGCGTCGCTGTTGCGCGTCGAGCCGGCGACGCCGCTGCTCGCGGTAGACCGCGTGACGTTCACGTACGGCGAGCGTCCGGTCGAGGTCCGTCGCGGCTTTTGCTCGACGTGCGCGCACCACTACGCGAACGAGCTGGGCTAGCGAGTCGAGGGTCAGAGTGCTATCTCGGCGAGTACCGCCGCGCGCCTAAGCGCAGCGTGGAGATTGCACTCTGACCCTCGATTCGCGCACTCTGACCCTCGGGTCTGCCGTTTCCCGCTATAATTTTCCGCCGTGCACAAATGCCTGCGTGCACGCCTCCGTTCTGAAGGCCCGTCAATGCCCGCCTACGAGCGTCCGCTAGCGAAGCCGCGTCCCGTCTATCTCGATCTGTTACGCATCCGCCAGCCGGTACCCGCGGTCGTGTCGGTGCTTCACCGCATCTCGGGCGCGCTGCTGCTCGTGTTCGGCATCCCGGTCGTGCTCGCGTCGGTGAACGCGAGCCTTGCGTCGCCGGAATCGTTCGCAAGCCTGCAGCAGACGCTCGCGCATCCGCTTGCGAAGCTCGTCGCGATCGCGCTGATCTGGGCGCTGCTCCATCATCTCCTCGCCGGCATTCGCCATCTGCTGCTCGACCTGCACAAGGGGATCGATCTCGAGCCGGCGCGCCGGTCGAGCTGGGTCGTGCTCGTGCTCGCCATCGCGCTCACTCTGATCTTCGCCGCGAGGCTGTGGTGAGCGCGCGGCGCGCACCGGTCGGTGCGCACTACGGCCTTGGCGCGTGGCTGCTGCAGCGGCTGACGGCGGTCGTCATCGCCGCCTACGCGCTGATCTTCGTCGGCGTCATCCTCGCGAACGCAGGCATCGACTATGCGTTGTGGCGCGCGCTGTTCGCGAGCAGCGCTTTCCGCCTGCTCACGTTCCTGTTCATGGTGTCGCTGCTCTACCACGCGTGGCTCGGCGCGCTCGAGATCTATCGCGATTACCTGAAGCCGACGACGCTGCGGCTGACCGTGCAGGCGGCGACCGGCGCGCTGCTGATCGCCTATCTCGGATGGACGATCCAGATACTGTGGGGCCATCCATGAGCGCACGGCGCGAAGCCCAGGGCCGAACGCGGACTGCGCGGGCGACCGGCAGCGGCCGACCCCTCGGCGAGACGCGTGCAACCGTTCACCCGGAGGGCGCCAAGTGAGCGCCGTCCCCGTCCACAGGTTCGACGCGCTCGTCGTCGGCGCGGGCGGATCGGGCATGCGCGCGTCGCTGTCGCTCGCCGAGGCGGGACTGTCGGTCGCCGTGCTGTCGAAGGTGTTTCCGACGCGATCGCACACCGTCGCGGCGCAAGGCGGCATCGGCGCCGCCCTCGGCAACATGAGCGAGGACCACTGGCTGTGGCACATGTACGACACGATCAAGGGTTCCGACTGGCTCGGCGACCAGGACGCGATCGAGTACATGTGCAGGATGGCGCCGCAGGTCGTCTACGAGCTCGAGCACTTCGGCATGCCGTTCGACCGCAACGCCGACGGTACGATCTACCAGCGGCCGTTCGGCGGCCACATGGCGAATTTCGGCGAAAAGCCGGTGCAGCGCGCGTGCGCCGCCGCCGACCGCACCGGCCATGCGATGGTGCACACGCTCTACCAGCGCAACGTGCGCGCCCACACGCGCTTCTTCGTCGAGTGGATGGCGCTCGACCTGATCCGCGATGCCGAAGGCGACGTGCTCGGCGTCGTCGCGCTCGAGATGGAGACCGGCGACATCGCGATCCTGCAGGCGAAGGCGACGCTGTTCGCGACCGGGGGCGCCGGGCGCATCTTCGCGGCGAGCACCAACGCGTTCATCAACACCGGAGACGGCCTTGGCATGGCGGCGCGCGCCGGCATTCCGCTCGAGGATCTCGAGTTCTGGCAGTTCCACCCGACCGGCGTTCACGGCGCCGGCGTGCTGATCACCGAAGGCGTGCGCGGCGAGGGCGGCATCCTTCTCAACTGCAACGGCGAGCGGTTCATGGAGCGCTACGCGCCGAACGCGAAGGACCTCGCCTCGCGAGACGTCGTGTCGCGGTCGATGGACCAGGAGATCAAGGAAGGCCGCGGCTGCGGACCCGAGAAGGATCACGTGCTGCTGAAGCTCGATCACCTCGGCCCCGACGTGATCATGAAGCGGCTGCCCGCCATCCGCGACATCGCGATCAAGTTCGCCAACGTCGATCCCATCAAGGAGCCGATCCCCGTCGTGCCGACGATCCATTACCAGATGGGCGGCATCCCGACGAACATTCACGGCCAGGTCGTCGCGCCGCGCGACGGCGATCCCGACGCGGTGGTGCGCGGGTTCTATGCGGTCGGCGAATGCTCGTGCGTGTCGGTGCACGGCGCGAATCGTCTCGGCACGAACTCGCTGCTCGACCTGCTGGTGTTCGGCCGCGCGGCGGGCGAGCACATCGTCGCGCAGAATCTGCGCGCGCAGGCGCATCGGCCGCTGCCGAAGGACGCCGCCGAGCGCACGCTCGCCCGTGTCGCACGCATCGATGCCGCGACATCCGGCGAGTCGGTGTCGGACGTCGCCGCGGCGATCCGCCGGACGATGCAGGCGCACTGCGGCGTCTTCCGCAACGAGCAGCTACTGTCCGCCGGCGTCGCCAAGATCATGGACATCGAGCAGCGCGTGCAGCGCGTCGCGATCAAGGACAAGAGCAGCGTCTTCAACACCGCGCGCGTCGAGGCGCTCGAGCTCGACAACCTGATCGAGACAGCCAAGGCGACGATCGTTTCGGCGCAGGCGCGCAACGAGTCGCGCGGCGCGCAGGCGCGAAGCGACTATCCGGATCGCGACGACGCGAACTGGCTGAAGCACACGCTGTGGTTTCGCGAGGGCAACCGGCTCGGCTACAAGCCGGTCAACCTGAAACCGCTGACGGTGGACGCATTTCCCCCGAAGGCACGGACGTATTGACGCAGCCGAAAGCAACACATGGACGCCGCCGGCGGCAAATGGAGCGAAGTTTGACTTGCATCAGCCCGGTGGGCGCGCGGTTCGTGTTCGATGCTGAAAGGATTTTGCTTGCAAATTCCGAATGTCGTCATCTGCAATGCACGGCCGCAATTCGGCGCCGCCGGAGGCGCTGAATGAAGTTCCGCATCTATCGCTACGACCCGGAGAAGGACGCCGCGCCGCGAATGCAGGATTACGACGTCGCGCTCGATCCGCACGACCGGATGCTGCTCGATGCGCTGATCCGCGTGAAGGCGCTCGACGACACGCTGTCGTTCCGGCGCAGCTGCCGCGAAGGCATCTGCGGCTCGGATGCGATGAACATCAACGGCAAGAACGGGCTTGCATGCATCACCAACGTGAAGAGCCTCGCCGAGCCGGTCGAGCTGCGGCCGCTGCCCGGCCTACCGGTGATCCGCGATCTGATCGTGGACATGAGCCAGTTCTTCAAGCAATACCATTCGATCCGCCCGTACGTCGTCAACGACACGCCGCCGCCGGAGAAGGAGCGGCTGCAGTCGCCGCAGGATCGCGACGAGCTCGACGGGCTCTACGAGTGCATCCTCTGCGCGTGCTGCTCGACGTCGTGTCCGTCGTGGTGGTGGAACCCGGACAAGTTCGTCGGGCCCGCGGGCCTGCTGTGGGCGTATCGATTCATCGCCGACACGCGCGACGACGCGACGAACGATCGGCTCGACAATCTCGAGGACCCGTACCGCCTGTTCAGGTGTCACACGATCATGAACTGCGTCGACGTATGCCCGAAAGGGCTCAATCCCACATTGGCGATCAGCAAGATCCGCAACATCCTGGTGAAGCGGGCGGTATAGCGATCATGTCGTTCCGGGGAGCATAGCGACGAGGAACATGCTTTTGGGAAAAGTCCAACAGCGTATCCGTCGGGCCGCTCGGGATGACAAGGGCGGGCACCGTGCTTTCAGTGAGCGAACTGAACCGCCTGCGCTGGCGCTGCCGGCGCGGGATGCTGGAGAACGACTTGATCCTCGCGCGCTTCGTCGATGCGCGCGGGGCCACGATGACGCAGGCCGAGGTGGCCGGGCTCGACCGGCTGCTCGACCTCCCGGACAATGAGCTATGGGACCTCGTAGCCGGCCGCACGGAGCCCACGGACGAGAGGCTGCGTCCGCTGGTCGTCGCGTTGCGAGCGGCGTAGCGCAAGGTTCCGCACGACATCCACGAGAGCGCTCCGGACCCGCGACAATCGCCCGGATCTAGCGCCACGCCCGCGAGAAACCACCGGAGCAGCCCACATGACCACGACCGACCGCAGTGCAACGCTGACGTTCTCCGACGGAGCGCCTTCCGTCCCGTTTCCCATCCTCAAGGGGTCGATCGGCCCCGACGTGATCGACATTCGAACGCTGTACGGCAAGACCGGCAAGTTCACGTACGACCCGGGCTTCCTGTCGACGGCGTCGTGCAGCTCGGCGATCACGTTCATCGACGGCGACAAGGGCGAGCTGCTCTACCGCGGCTACCCGATCGAGGAGCTCGCCGTGCGCTGCGACTTCCTCGAGGTCTGCCACCTGCTGCTCTACGGTGAGCTGCCCGACGTCGCGCAGAAGAAGGACTTCGTCTCCCGCGTGACCAAGCACACGATGGTCAACGAGCAGATGCAGTTCTTCATGCGCGGCTTCCGTCGCGACGCACACCCGATGGCAGTTCTGACGGGTCTCATCGGCGCGATGAGCGCGTTCTATCCCGACTCGATCAACCTGCACGACGCGCATCAGCGCGACATCTCGGCGATCCGGCTGATCGCAAAGATGCCGACGCTCGTGGCGATGGCCTACAAGTACTCGGTCGGCCAGCCGTACATGTATCCGCGCAACGACCAGACGTATGCGTCGAACTTCATGCGCATGATGTTCGCGACGCCATGCGAGGAGTACGACGTCAAGCCCGTGCTCGTGCGCGCGCTCGACCGCATCTTCACGCTGCACGCCGACCACGAGCAGAACGCGTCGACGTCGACCGTGCGGCTGTGCGCGTCGTCGGGCACCAATCCGTTCGCGGCGATCGCCGCCGGTGTCGCGTGCCTGTGGGGACCGGCGCACGGCGGGGCGAACGAGGCCTGTCTCAACATGCTCTACGACATCCAGAAGCAGGGCGGCGTCGCGAAGATCGGCGAGTTCATCACCAAGGTGAAGGACAAGAACAGCAACGTGAAGCTGATGGGCTTCGGCCACCGCGTGTACAAGAACTACGACCCGCGCGCGAAGCTGATGCGCGAGACGTGCTACGAGGTGCTGAACGAGCTCGGCCTGCACGACGACCCGCTGTTCAAGCTCGCGATGGCGCTCGAGAAGATCGCCGTCGAGGACGACTATTTCGTATCGCGCAAGCTGTACCCGAACGTCGACTACTACAGCGGCATCGTGCAGAAGGCGATCGGGATCCCGGTGTCGCTGTTCACCGCGATCTTCGCGCTCGCGCGCACGGTGGGCTGGATCGCGCAGTTGAACGAGATGATCACCGATCCCGAGTACAAGATCGGCCGGCCTCGCCAGCTGTACACCGGCGCGCCGCGCCGCTCGGTGCCGCCGATCGAGAAGCGGTAAGCTAGCGTCTTCCCGCGCCCGCGGGAAACGGTTCGACTTCGGTCAATGCCTCCTCTCCCGTGCCGCGGGAGAGGCGGGATTGGCCGTTTTCTCCCTCCGCCGGCGGCGGCGAGGGGTCTTCGCGAGGCGAGGTGGCAATGGGCGACATGAGGGAGCTCGAGTCGACGAGCACGCTGTTCGGTGCCAACGTCCCGTTCATCGAGGAGCAGTACGAGCGCTACCTCGCCAATCCGTCCGCGGTCGCGGCGGACTGGCGCTCGTACTTCGACAGCCTGCGCGGCGGCGCCGCCGACGTGTCGCACGCGCCGGTGATCGAATCGTTCATCAAGCTCGGCAAGAGCCGCAAGGCCGCCGGCGCGATGGTCGACGCGACGACGATGCACAAGCAGGTGCTCGTGCTGCAGATGATCGGCAAGTTCCGCACGCTCGGGATGTTCCACGCCGATCTCGACCCGCTCGACCGCACCGAGAAGCGCTACATCGCCGACCTCGACGTCGCGACGTACGGCTTCTCCGATTCGGACATGGAAACCGAGTTCGACGTCGGCTCGTTCAAGGCAGGCCCGGAACGCATGCGGCTGCGCGAGCTGATCCAGGCGCTGCGCGACACGTATTGCCGCACGTTCGGCGCCGAGTACATGTACATCTCGGACACGCCGACGAAGCGCTTCATCCAGCAGCGACTCGAACCGATCCGCTCGAAGCCAACCTACACGGCCGAAGAGCGCAAGCACATCCTCGAGCGGCTCACGGCGGCCGAAACGCTCGAGCGCTACCTGCACACGAAGTACGTCGGCCAGAAGCGCTTCTCCGGCGAAGGCGGCGACACGCTGATCCCGATGCTCGACCGGCTGATCGAGAAGGCGGGGGCCGCCGGCATCCAGGAGACCGTGATCGGCATGGCGCACCGCGGCCGCTTGAACGTGCTCGTCAACACGCTCGGCAAGATGCCGCGCGACCTCTTCAGCGAGTTCGAGGGCAAGCACGAGCAGGAGCTGCCGAGCGGCGACGTCAAGTACCACCAGGGATTCTCGTCGGACGTGATCACGCCCGGCGGCCCGATGCACGTCACGCTCGCCTTCAACCCGTCGCACCTCGAAGCGGTGAACCCGGTCGTCGAAGGCTCGGTGCGCGCGCGCCAGCACCGTCGCGGCGACACCAAGGGCGACCAGGTGCTGCCGGTGCTGATCCACGGCGACGCCGCGTTGCCGGGGCAGGGCGTCGTGCAGGAATGCCTGAACATGGCACAGACGCGCGGCTACTACACCGGCGGCACGATCCACATCGTCGTCAACAACCAGATCGGCTTCACGACGTCGGATCCGCGCGACACGCGCGGCACGATCTACTGCACCGACATCGCGAAGATGTGCGAGGCGCCGATCCTCCACGTCAACGGCGACGACCCCGAGGTGTGCCTGCTCGCCGTCGAGATGGCGATGGAGTACCGCCAGCAGTTCCACCGCGACGTGTTCATCGATCTCGTCTGCTTCCGCCGGCTCGGGCACAACGAGGCCGACGAGCCGATGGTCACGCAGCCGCTGATGTACAAGCGGATCGCGCAGCATCCGGGCACGCGCAAGGTCTACGCCGATGCGCTCGCCGCCGACGGCGTCGTCAGTGCCGCCGACGCCGACGCGATGGTCGCGACGTACCGCGCGGCGATGGACAAGGGCTTTCACACGAACACGACGATCCTGTCGAACTACAAGCCGCCGTACACCGTCGAGTGGAACAAGTACAAGAACCGCCACTGGACGGCGTCAGCCGACACGCGGATGCAGATCCGCACGCTCGAGATGCTCGCCCGCGCCGCGACCACGGTGCCCGAAGGATTCAAGCCGCATCCGCGCGTCGAGAAGGTTCTCGCCGACCGCCGCGCCATGGGCGAGGGCAAGGTGCCGCTCGACTGGGGCATGGGCGAGACGCTCGCGTACGCGTCGCTGGTCGAGGACGGCTTCGGCGTGCGCCTGACCGGCGAGGACGTCAGCCGCGGCACGTTCAGTCACCGGCATGCGGTGCTGCACGACCAGAACCGCGAGAAGTGGGATGCCGGCATCTGGATTCCGCTGCAGCACATCAGGGACGGGCAGCCGAGCGTCGAGGTGATCGACTCGGTGCTCTCCGAGCTCGGCACGCTCGGCTTCGAATACGGCTACGCCACGTCGGATCCGGCGCGGCTCGTCGTGTGGGAAGCGCAGTTCGGGGATTTCGCGAACGGCGGCCAGGTCGTCATCGACCAGTTCATCACGTCGGGCGAAGTGAAATGGGGACGCATCTGCGGACTCGTGCTGTTCCTGCCGCACGGCTACGAAGGGCAGGGGCCCGAGCACTCGTCGGCGCGGCCCGAGCGCTTCCTCCAGCTTTCCGCCGAGCACAACATCCAGGTCGTCGTGCCGACGACGCCGGCGCAGATCTACCACCTGCTGCGCCGGCAGATGATCCGCCCGATCAGGAAGCCGCTGATCGTGATGACGCCGAAGAGCCTGCTGCGGCACAAGGAAGCGGTGTCGACGATGAAGGATCTCGCCGACGGTCACTTCCACTGCGTGATCGGCGAATGCGAAAAGCTCGTCGCGAAGAACGTGCGCCGCGTCGTCGTGTGCAGCGGCAAGGTGTACTACGAGCTCGCCGCGTACCGGCGCGAGCACAAGATCCACGACGTCGCGATCCTGCGCCTCGAGCAGCAGTACCCGTTCCCGCACGAGGAGTTCAAGAGCCAGGTGCTGAAGTTCCCGAACGCGAAGGAAGTCCTCTGGTGCCAGGAAGAGCCGCAGAACCAGGGCGCGTGGTACCGCTTGCGTGCGTACATCCGTGCCGACATGCAGCCGAAGGCCGTGCTTGCCTACGCTGGGCGACCGGTATCCGCGTCACCGGCCGTGGGCTATATGGCGAAGCACATGCAGCAGCAGAAGCAGCTCGTGGAAGACGCGTTCGCGGGCGAGCTGCGCTCGGGCGAGATGCTCGTGGGGACATGACGGCTGTCTTTCGCGCGAAGGCCGGGACGCGGCGCCTTCGAGGCAAAGACGCTGGATTCCCGCGTTCGCGGGAATGACGCTGCGAGTGCGCGATGGCCGTGTAGGATAGGCAAACAACGAGCTACAACGATCAACCATGCGCGTCGAAGTCAAGGTTCCGCAGCTTCCCGAGTCGGTCGCAGAGGCGACGCTCGTGAGCTGGCACAAGAAGGCCGGCGATGCGGTCAGTCGCGACGAGAACCTGATCGACGTCGAGACCGACAAGGTCGTGCTCGAGCTTCCGGCGCCTGAATCCGGCGTCCTGGTCGAGGTGAAAAAGCCCGACGGCGCGAGCGTGGGCAGCCAGGAAGTGATCGCGGTGATCGACACCGCAGCGAAAGGCGCCGCAACGGTGAAGCCGGAGCAGCCCACAACGGCGAACCCCGAGCAGCCCACAACGGCGAAAAACGCGGTGCCGACGGCGCAGGCGCCGTCGTCCGCAGCGGCGGTGACCGCGATGCCGTCGGCGCGCAAGCTGATGGCGGATCAGGGCATCGCGCCGTCGTCCGTCGAAGGCACCGGCCGTGGCGGGCGCATTACCAAGGGCGACGTGCTCGGCGCAACGCAAGCGAAGGCGCCTGCGCCACCACCGCGCCCCGAACCGGCGCCCGCTCGCGAAGCGCCGCCGCGCGCACCGGCTCCGGCGGTGTCGCTGCCCGGCGCAATGGGCGCGAGACCCGAGCAACGCGTACCGATGTCGCGGCTGCGCCAGCGCGTCGCGGAACGGCTCGTGCAATCGCAATCGACGGCTGCGATCCTGACCACGTTCAACGAGGTCAACATGCAGCCGGTGCTCGACCTGCGCAACCGGTACAAGGACCGTTTCGAGAAGGAGCACGGCGTGAAGCTCGGCTTCATGGGCTTCTTCGTGAAGGCGGCCGTGCATGCGCTGAAGAAGTATCCCGCCGTCAACGCGTCGATCGACGGCACCGACATCGTCTACCACGGCTACTTCGACATTGGCATCGCCGTGGGCGGCCCGCGCGGGCTCGTCGTGCCGATCCTGCGCGATGCCGACCAGCTGTCGATCGCCGAGATCGAGCGGCAGATCGGCGACTTCGGCAAGCGCGCGCAGGAAGGCAAGCTCACCGTCGAGGAGCTGACCGGCGGCACGTACACGATTTCCAACGGCGGCGTATTCGGCTCGATGCTCTCCACGCCGATCATCAACCCGCCGCAGTCGGCGATTCTCGGCGTACACGCGACGCGCGAGCGCCCGGTCGTCGAGAACGGCCAGATCGTCATCCGCCCGATCAATTATCTCGCGCAGTCGTACGATCACCGCATCATCGACGGCCGCGAGGCGGTGCTGTCGCTCGTCGCGATCAAGGAAGCGCTCGAGGATCCGGCAAGAATGCTGCTGGACCTGTAGATGGCTGCGGATTCGTACGACGTCGTCGTGATCGGCGCCGGGCCGGGCGGCTACATCGCCGCGATCCGTGCCGCGCAACTCGGCTTCAAGACGGCGTGCATCGACGACTGGACGCGCATCGGCGGCAAGCCGGCGCCGGGCGGGACGTGCACGAACGTCGGCTGCATTCCGTCGAAGGCGCTGCTGCAATCGTCGGAGAACTACGAGCATGCCGGCCACGCGTTCGCCGAGCATGGCATCGACGTGCAGGGCCTCGCGATCGACGTCAAGCGGATGCTCGCGCGCAAGGAGAAGGTCGTCGCGCAGAACAACGACGGCATCCTGTACCTGTTCAAGAAGAACAAGGTCGCGTTCTTCCACGGCGTCGGATCGTTCGCCGGCGGGGCGAGCGACGCCGGCTGGGCGATCGACGTGCAAGGTCCGGGCGCGGCACGGCTCGTCGCGCAGCATGTGATCGTCGCGACCGGCTCGAAGCCGCGTCCGCTGCCGCAGGTCGCGATCGACAACATCCGCGTGCTCGACAACGACGGCGCGCTCGCGATTGCCGATGTGCCGAAGCGTCTCGGCGTCGTCGGCGCCGGCGTCATCGGTCTGGAGATGGGCAGCGTGTGGCGCCGGCTCGGCTCCGACGTGACGGTGCTCGAGGCGTTGCCGACGTTCCTCGGCGCGGCGGATCTGGCGGTCGCGAAGGAAGCCGCGAAAGTGTTCGCGAAGCAGAAGCTCGTGATCCACACCGGCATCGATATCACCGCCGTCGACAACGGCGAGCGCGCCGTGAGCGTCGCCTACACCGACGCCAAGGGAGCGCAGCAGCGGGCGACGTTCGACAAGCTGATCGTGTCGATCGGACGCATTCCGCACACGGCCGGATTGAAGGCCCACGCGGCCGGGCTTGCGCTCGACGAGCGCGGCTTCATCGCCGTCGATGCCGAATGCCGAACGAATCTGCCGAACGTGTGGGCGATCGGCGATGTCGTTCGCGGTCCGATGCTCGCGCACAAGGCCGAGGAAGAGGGCGTTGCCGTCGCCGAGCGCATCGCCGGCCAGCACGGCCACGTCGACTTCAACACGATCCCGTGGGTGATCTACACGTCGCCGGAGATCGCGTGGGTCGGCAAGACCGAGCAGCAGCTGAAGGCCGAAGGTGCCGACTTCAGGACGGGCTCGTTCCCGTTCTCGGCGAACGGCCGCGCGCGCGCAATGGGCGATACGACGGGCTTCGTCAAGATCATCGCCGACCGCGCGAGCGATCGGATCCTCGGCGTGCACATGATCGGCCCGTACGTGTCGGAGCTCATCTCCGAGGCGGTCGTCGCGATGGAATTCGGCGCGTCGAGCGAGGACATCGCGCGCATCTGCCACGCGCATCCGTCGCTGTCCGAGGCGACGAAGGAGGCGGCCCTCGCGGTGGACGGACGGATGCTCAATCTCTGACTTGGTGAACGACGTCACCGTCGAAGGCCAGATCCGGGCCCGCCGCGGCGGGCTCGCGGCGCATCTCGAACCGACGCTCGCACGGCGCGCAACGACGCTCGATCATTCGCAGGTCGACGCGCTCGATCGGCTGCAGCAGCTCGCCGACGACCTCGATGCGTTTCGCGCCGCGCGCAGCTCGACGCTGAAGCGGCTGTTCGCGACACCCGACGTCCCGCGCGGCGTCTACCTGTGGGGCGGAGTCGGCCGCGGCAAGAGCTTCCTGATGGACGCGTTCTTCGCGAGCGTGCCGGTGCGCCGCAAGACGCGCGTCCACTTCCACGCGTTCATGCGCGACGTGCACAACGAGCTCGCGACGTGCAAGCGCGAGACCGATCCGCTCGCGAGCGTCGCCGCGCGCATCGCACGCAAGTGGCGGCTCGTCTGCTTCGACGAGTTCCACGTTTCGGATATCGCGGACGCGATGATCCTCGGGCGCCTGCTCAGCGCGCTGTTCGGCGTCGGCGTCGTGTTCGTGATGACGTCGAACTACCGTCCCGACGATCTCTATCCGGACGGCCTGCAGCGGCAGAACTTCGAGCCGACGATCGACCTGATGAAGCAGTGGCTCGATGTCGTCGAGGTCGACGCCGGCGTCGATTACCGGCTGCGTGCGCTCGAGCAGGTGCGCACGTACCACGTGCCCGCCGGCGCGGCCGCCGATGCCGCGATGGCCGAGGCGTTCGAGCAGGTGCGCAGCGGCCCCGGCGAGGATCCGCGGCTCGACATCGAGGCGCGGACCATCGTCGCGCGCAAGCGCGCCGGCAGCGCGGTCTGGTTCGATTTCGTCGCGCTGTGCGATGGTCCCCGCTCGCAGCGCGACTATCTCGAGCTCGCGCAGCGCTTCGCCGTGCTGCTGCTCTCCGACGTGCCCCGGATCACGGCCGCCATGGGCGATCAGGCACGGCGCTTCACCTGGCTCGTCGACATCCTGTACGATCATCGCGTGAAGCTGATCGTGTCCGCGGCGGTGCCGCCGGCCGAGCTCTATGTCGAGGGGCCCGGGAGCCGCGAGTTCGCGCGCACCGTGAGCCGCCTCACCGAGATGCAGACCCACGACTACATGCGCGAGGCGCACGTGCCGGGCGCGGGTCCGCCGCTCGCCGCCTGATGATGAGCCTGCGCCTTTTCAGCACGTCATTCCCGCGAAAACGGGAATCCAGTGTCTTTGCGATGAAAGTCACCGGGTCCCCGCGTACGCGGGGACGACGATCGAGTCCAGAGTAGTTTCACCGGAGGAAATTCCCGTGCAGAAATTCAAGGCCTACCGGACGTTCCAGGAGAACGACAAGGTGACGAGCCGCTTCGTCGAGATGACGCAGGACGAGCTCGACCCGGGCGACGTCGTCGTGCGCACGAAGTACTCGACGATCAATTACAAGGATGCGTTGTCGTACAACGGCGCCGGCAAGATCATGCGCAAGTACCCGACGAACGGCGGCATCGACATGGCCGGCACCGTCGAGAGCTCGTCGGATGCGCGGTGGAAGCGCGGCGACAAAGTGATCGTCCACGCGTACGACATGGGCGTCGCGCACGACGGCGGCTACAGCGAATACGTGCGCGTTCCCGCCGACTGGATCGTGCGCCGCCCGGAGAGCATGACGGCATTCGACGCGATGACGCTCGGCACCGCCGGCTTCACCGCGGCGCAGGCGATCGACGCGATGCAGCGCAACGGTCTCGCGCCGGCGAACGGACCGGTCGCCGTGACGGGCGCGACCGGCGGCGTCGGCTCGGTGGTGATCGAGATCCTCGCGAAGCTCGGCTACGACGTCGTCGCGATCACCGGCAAGAAGGAAGCCTCGAATTACCTGACCGAGCTCGGCGCGCGCGAAGTGCTGATGCGCGGCACGATCGAGCTCGGCAAGATCCGTCCGCTCGAACGGGCGACGTGGGGCGGCGCGATCGACAACCTCGGCGGCGATATTCTCGCGTGGCTGCTCGCGACGAGCAGGCAGGGCGGCAATGTCGCGTCGGTCGGTCTCGCGGCTGATTTCAAGCTGAACACGACGGTGATGCCGTTCATACTGCGCGGCGTGAACCTGCTCGGCATCAACAGCGCCGAATGCCCGATGTCGACGCGCCAGCGCCTGTGGAACAAGCTCGCCGTCGAATGGCGGCCGGACAAGGTGCACGACCAGGTGCGCACGATCGACTTCGACGAGCTGCCGACGCACTTCGACGCATATCTGAAAGGCATGGTGCGCGGGCGCACCGTCGTGCGGATCGCGCCGGACACGCACCCGTGAGTCGCGCGGCACGCGGCGGCGAAACAGCTGCGCTGCGCGCGGGCGCGCGATCGTCGGTCGGCAGCACGCTCGCGCGCGCGCTCGGCGTCGCGAAGTCGCGCAACTATTCGCTGTTCGCATCGCTGATCGCGTCGAGACTCGGCTTCCCGCTGCGCGCTCGCCGATCCACCGACTGCGGCGTCGTCGTCGCCGAGCCGTGGACGGTGGATCGCGTCGACATCGGCGGCGGCCGCCTTCGCGTTCAAGGCTGGTCGATTCCGTCGGGCGCTGCCGCGATCGAGCGGCGCGAGTTTCGCTTCAACGGCCGGCCGCTCGAGCGGATCGAGTATCCGCTGCCACGCCCCGACGTCGGCAAGGTGTTCTGGCAACGCGCGAACGGCGAACTGTGCGGATTCGACTGCACTACGCCGGTCGACGGCGACGTCTATCGCGACGGCGCGCTCGAGATCGAGCGCGTCCGGCCGTCGGCGACGCCGCTCGACCGCGGGCGCGACTGCTGGTTCGTGCCCGACCCGGCGCGCCACGCCGATCTGCCGGACGAGGATCGCCGCTTTCGCGTGATCGGAAACCGCGACCGCGACGGATTCCTCGCGACCGGTGCCACCGACTATCACCGGCTGGACCGCGCCGTCACGGCGTTGAGCGGCCGGCGGCTGCACGAGTTCGCGCGCGTTCTCGACTGGGGATCCGGCTGCGGCCGCGTCGCGCGGCATTTTCCCCGATCCCACGCGTCGGCGCTCACCGGCTGCGACATCGACCACGACAACGTCGCGTGGTGCCGCGCGCATCTGCCCGGTACGTTCGTCGCGTCGGCGATCGATCCGCCGCTGCCGTTCGACAATGCATCGTTCGACCTGCTGTACGGCATCTCGGTGTTCACGCACTTGCGCGAGCCGCTGCAGCTCGCGTGGCTCGATGAGCTCGCGCGCGTCACGGCGCGAGGCGCTTATCTGCTGCTGACGGTGCACGGGCCGACAGCCCTCGAGTTCGCCTCGCTGCGCGAGCCCGAGCTTGCGGCGACGCAGGCGTCGATCGCGCGCAGCGGGCTGCTGGTGGCGAGCAGCAACGCGCAGATCGACGGTCATGCCGATCACCGCGGCGAATACGTCAACGTCTTCCACAGTCACGACTACATCCGTCGGACGTGGAGCCGGCACTTCGACGTCGTCCATATCCTGCCCGGCTACATCTTCACGCATGATGTCGTCGTGCTCCGCAAGCGGTAACGACCGGTAGTGAGCGCGGCAGCGATCATGGGCCGTCTGCGGCCCTGGCTTGCACACGGCGCCGCGTTCGACCCGACGCGCGCGAACAATCTCGATCTCGTGCGCTTCGTCGCGGCGTCGATGGTGCTGGTCGACCACAGCTTCGCGCTCACCGGGCGGCATGGGCCGCCAGGACCGTTCGGCTACGAGACGCTCGGCGCATTCGGCGTCGCCGTGTTCTTCGTGATCAGCGGGTATCTCGTCACCGCGTCGTGGCAGCGCGATCCGCGCGTCGTGCCTTTCGCGCGCAAGCGCGCGTTTCGCATCGTGCCGGCCTTCGCCTTCGTCGTCGTGCTGTGCGCGCTGGTCGCCGGGCCCGTGCTCACGACGCTCTCTCCATCCGAGTACTTCACCCACCCGCTCACGCGCGCATACCTGCGCAACCTCGCGTTCTGGCAGGTCCATTACATGCTGCCCGGCGTGTTCGCGACGAACCCGTTCGCGCACGCGGTCAACGGGTCGATCTGGACGCTGCCGATCGAGGTGACGATGTACGTGTTGCTCGCGACGCTCGGCGCGCTGCGCCTGCTGACGCGGGCGTCGGTGTCGGTATTCGTCGCGGCGCTTTCGATTGCATGGTTCGCGTTCGCGGACACGATCAGCGCGTGGCCGCCGTTCGGCCCGGTGGTGCTGCAGGCGGGCTACACCGTGCATCTCGCGCTGTGGTTCTTCCTCGGCAGCGCCTTCTGGCTGTGGCGCGACCGCATCCGCTATCGCCTCGACGTCGCGGCGGCGCTCGCGCTCGGCTGCTGGCTCACGCAGCGGACGCCGGCCGGCTACGTGCTGTTTCATCTTGCGTTGCCGTACATGCTGTTGACCTTTGCAACGCTCGACGTGCGGTGGATGGCGCATTTCGGACAGCGCGGCGACTTCTCGTACGGCATCTATCTGTGGGCGTTCCCGGTGCAGCAGACGCTCGCGAGCTTCGGCGGCGCGACGTGGGCGCTCGCCGCGTACGTCGCCGTGGCGGCGACGGCGACGCTCGGCTGCGCGTACGTTTCGTGGCACGTCGTCGAATATCCGGCATTGCGCTTCAAGCGGGGACGACCCGTGGCGCGCGAGCCGGCCGCCGGCGATGCAATCGCGTCGCCCTAGGTGCCGCCGCAGCCGCCAACTTCCCGCGATTAGCTAATATGACCGAGCGCAACGTTCGATGCTGCCGGTCGCTCTAGCCTTGCCGCATCCCCGTGTCAGCCTGCTGTAAGCGGCGACTCTTATATAAGACTTGGCCCGCGCGCCGCCCTACCCGCAACCGCGGCTGCACACACGTTCAGGAGAACCGCATGACGACGTACAGCGATTTTTACCGCCGCTCGCTCGACGAGCGCGACGCGTTCTGGCGCGCCGAGGCGCAACTCGTCGAGTGGCAGACGCCGTTCTCGTCGGTGCTCGATTACTCGAAGCCGCCGTTCGCCAAGTGGTTCGTCGGCGGCCGCACGAACCTGTGCCACAACGCGATCGACCGCCATCTCGCGCAGCGCGCCGACCAGAAGGCGCTCGTCTATCTGTCGACCGAGACGAACGAGACGACGACGTACACGTACCGCGACCTGCACGCCGAGGTGAACCGCTTCGCCGCCGTGTTGAAGTCGCAGGGCGTCGGGCGCGGCGACCGCGTGCTGATCTACATGCCGATGATCGCCGAGGCGGCGTTCGCGATGCTCGCCTGCGTGCGCATCGGCGCGATCCATTCGGTCGTGTTCGGCGGCTTCGCCGCGGCATCGCTCGCGACGCGCATCGACGACGCGAAGCCCAAGGCGATGGTCACCGCCGATGCCGGCATGCGCGGCGGCAAGGCCGTGCCGTACAAGCATCTGGTCGACGAGTCGATCCGTCTCGCGAAGTTTCCGCCGAAGCACGTGATCATCGTCGATCGCGGCCTCGACCGCGCGATGCCGCGCACTGCCGGCCGGGATGTCGATTACGCGACGCTTCGCGCCGAGCACATGAACGCGCACGTGCCGTGCGAGTGGCTCGAGTCGTCCGAGCCGTCGTACATCCTTTATACGTCGGGCACGACCGGCAAGCCGAAGGGCGTGCAGCGCGACACCGGCGGCTACACGGTCGCACTCGCGTCGTCGATGCGGCGAATCTACTCCATCGAGCCGGGCGACACGATGTTCACGACGAGCGACATCGGCTGGGTCGTCGGCCATTCGTACATCGTCTACGGACCGCTCGTCGCAGGCGCGACGACGATCATGTACGAGGGGTTGCCGATCCGCCCCGATCCCGCAATCTGGTGGAAGATCGTCGAGGACAACAAGGTGAAGACGATGTTCAGCTCGCCGACGGCGATCCGCGTGCTGAAGAAGCAGGATACGGCGTACATGAAGCGGCATGACCTCAAGTCGCTCGAGTACCTGTTCCTCGCCGGCGAGCCTTTGGACGAGCCGACGGCGCGATGGGCGTCGGATTCACTCGGCGTGCCGATCGTCGATCACTACTGGCAGACCGAGACCGGCTGGGCGATTCTGTCCGCGTGCCCGGGTGTCGAGGATACGCCGCGCAAGTTCGGCAGCCCGTCGTTCGCGGTGTACGGCTACGACGTGCGTCTGCTGCACGAGGCGAGCGGCGAGGAGGTCGGCGCCAACGAAAAAGGCGTGCTCACGATCACGCCGCCGCTGCCGCCCGGATGCATGACGACGGTGTGGGGCGACGACGAGCGCTTCGTGAAGACGTACTTCTCGACGTTCCGCGACAAGCACGCGTATTCGACGTTCGACTGGGCGACGCGCGACAGCGACGGCTATTACTTCGTGCTCGGCCGCACCGACGACGTGATCAACGTCGCCGGGCACCGGATCGGCACGCGCGAGATCGAGGAAGCGGTGCAGGCGCATGCGGGCATCGCCGAAGTGGCGGTCGTCGGCGTTGCCGATCCGCTGAAGGGCCAGATCCCCGTCGCGTTCGCCGTCGTGAAGGATCCGGCGAGGGTTGCGAGCGCCGATGCGGCCGCGACGATGCGCAAGGAAGTCATGGACACGGTCGACCGCGAGCTCGGAGCGATCGCGCGGCCGGGCGCCGTGCACTTCGTCACGCTGCTGCCGAAGACGCGCTCGGGCAAGCTGCTGCGCCGGTCGATCCAGGCGCTCGCCGAAGGTCGCGACCCAGGCGACCTGACGACAATCGAGGATCCGGGCGCGCTCGAGCAGATCCGCGCCGCGCTCGCGTAAGGCCCGAGGGTCAGAGTGAAGCCGCGCCGCCGGCTTCACTCTGACCCTTCACTCTGACCCTCGATTCGACGGGGCGGTAAAATGGCGGATTGTCCACGCCGCATCCGTCATGGCCGAGTCCGCGCCAAACGCAGCCCTCGACATTCCTGACGTCCGCTCGTTCGCGCCGCTCGCGATCGAAACGCGCGGGCGCACCGTCGAAAGCATTCATTTCGGTTGCGTCGCCGTCGTCGACGTCGACGGACGACTGCTCCACCGCGCCGGAGATCCGCACTTCGTCACGATGACGCGCAGCGCGCTGAAGCCGCTGCAGGCGATGCCGTTCGTCGCCGCTGGCGGGCACGAGCGTTTCGGCTTCACCAACGAGCAAGTGGCGCTGATGTGCGCGAGCCACTCCGGCGAGCCGCGGCACGTCGAGGCGGTCGCCGACATGCTCGTGCGCGCCGGCAATGCGCCCGCGGACCTGCAGTGCGGCACGCAACCGCCCGGCTTCTACGACGCGCGCGGCGAAATCCCGCCGCCACCGCCGTATTCGCCGCTCGCGCACAACTGCTCGGGCAAGCACAGCGGGATGCTCGCGTACTGCACGATGTGCGGCGAGCCCAAGGCGACCTATCTCGACTTCGAGCACCCGCTCCAGCGCGAAATCCGCAAAAGCGTCGCACACTTCGCAGGCGTTGCGCAGGCCGACCTCGCTGCCGGCATCGACGGCTGCTCGGCGCCGAATTACGGCATGCCGCTGTCCGCGCTCGCCCGCGCGTTCGCGCGACTTGCGAGCCGCGCAGTCGATCCCATCTACGGCGAGGCGCCCCGCACGCTCGCCGACGCAATGACCGCGCATCCGGAGATGGTGTCCGGCGAGCGGCGCAACGATCTCGCGTACATGCGCGCCGGTGGCGGCGACTGGGTGACCAAGGTCGGCGCGGAAGGCGTGCAGGCGATCGGCGTCCGCAGCGCCGGCATCGGAATCGCGGTGAAGGTCGCCGACGGCGCGAAGCGCGGCCTGCATCCGGCGGTAGTCGCCGTGCTCGATCAGCTGGGCCTGCTCGACGACGCGCGCCGAAAGGCGCTCGCGGCCTGGCGCGAGCCGGTCGTGCGCAATTACCGGGGTCTCGAAACGGGCGCCGTCCGTCCGATTGTTGTCCTGGACAACAGCCGCTCTGCCCATTGAACCCCCGAATCCTTGTCTTGCCGCAAATTCGCGCATCGAAGTGGGTGAACTTACCGACGGTGCGACGGTCTTTCGGAGCAAGCGTGCGCCGCGTGATGCCCCTCGCGCGCTGCGGGATCGTTCGCAGCGTCGATATACTGCCGGCCGCCGCACCTGCCGTTCGGCGGGATAACAACGACAAGTCGATTCAGGGACAACCCGCCGATGGGTGATCGAGAAATCGATCAGCAACTCGTCGAGCGTGCGCAGAGGGGCGACAAGCGCGCGTACGAGTTGCTGGTCTTGAAGTACCAGCGCAAGCTGGGGCGGCTGCTGTCGCGGCTGGTGCGCGACCCCGCGGAGGTCGAAGACGTGACGCAGGAGGCGTTCATCAAGGCGTACCGCGCGCTGCCGAGCTTCCGCGGGGAGAGTGCGTTCTATACGTGGCTGTATCGGATCGCGATCAATACAGCCAAGAACTACCTGGTCGCGATGGGCCGACGCGCGCCGACGTCGACCGGCTTCGACAACGAAGAGGCGGAGAACTTCGAGGACGCCGAGCAGCTGCGCGACACGGCCACCCCGGAGAACGAGTTGCTCGGCAAGCAGATCGCGGCCACCGTCAACAAGGCGATGGACGCGCTGCCGGAGGATTTGCGGACCGCGATCACGCTGCGCGAGATCGAGGGCCTGAGCTACGAAGAGATCGCCAACGTGATGAACTGTCCGATTGGCACCGTGCGCTCCCGGATCTTCCGGGCGCGCGAAGCGATCGCGGCGGATTTGCGACCGCTGCTGGGGACCGACAAGGACCGGAGATGGTGATGGGCGAGGATATTTCGCGGTTGATGGACGGCGAGCTCGACGACGAGCACGTCGAAGGCGCGTGCATGCAGATGCGCCATCCCGACGCCATGGCGACGTGGGTCTGCTACCACACGATCGGCGATGCGCTGCGCGGCAGCGGCACGCCCTCAAAGGGCTTCTCGACGCGCTTCTGGGCGCGGCTCGCCGCCGAGCCGACGGTGATCGCGCCGCGCGCAAAGCAGCCGCGGCCATTGACGTTCGCGTGGGCGGCCGCCGCCACCGTGGCCGCGGTCTCGCTGGTCGGCTGGGTCGCGGTCGGCACGATCGACGCGCAATCCGGCGCCGTCGTCGCGAAAGCGCGGGAGGCGATCAACGTGCGTCCGACGATGGTGCGCCCGCAGGCGATCCCGGCCGACTATCTGCTCGTGCACCAGGAGTATTCGCCGACGGCGCCGATCCAGGGCGTCGCGCCGGGGCTGCGCAACATTTCGGCGCCGCTCGCCGAGCAGCCGTAGGGAGACCGACGGGTGCAGCAGCTCGCAAGCGTGGCGGCGGCGCTGCCGCATTGGAAGCGCGCCGTTGCCGGCGGTCGCATCCTCGCGGGTGCGGCAGCCTTCGCCGCGTCGTCGCTCGCATTCGCCGGCACTGCGGCTTCCGACGATGCCGCCGCCTGGCTCGCGCGCGCGGCGAGCGCCGCCCGGCATCTCAACTACGTCGGCACGATCGTCTACCAGTACGGGCCGCGCTACGAGACGTCGCGGCTCGTTCACATGAGCGACGGCAGCAACGAGTACGAAAAGCTCGTGAACCTGGAGGGCCCGGCGCGCGAGGTGATTCGCACCGGCGGAGAGGTCTACTGCTTCTATCCCGACGCGAAGCTCGTCCGCATCGAGCCGCGGATCTTTCGCAACGCCTTTCCATCGCTGTCCCCGCAGCAGCAGCGCTCGCTCGTCGATTATTACGAATTCAAGCGCGCCGAGCCGGCTCGCGTGGCCGGCATCGAGGCGCAGGCGTTCGTGTTCGAGCCGAAGGACGGCCTGCGCTACGGCCACAAGTTCTGGGCGGACGCAGCCACCGGGTTGCTGCTGAAGGCGCGCGTGCTGAACGAGAAGGGCGACGTCGTCGAGCAATTCGCGTTCAGTGACCTCGCGATCGGCATCAAGGTCGACCGATCGATGGTGCGCCCGTCGTGGCCGACGCCACCGCCCGATTGGCAGATCCGACAGATCGGTCCGGGCGAGGTCGAGAGCAAGGACACCGGCTGGATCGTCACCCGGCTCCCGGCGGGCTTCGTGAAGATCGCCGAGGGCTTTCGCTCGCTCCGCGCGACCCGTCCGCCGGTCGCGCACCTCGTCTTCTCCGACGGGCTGGTCGCCGTCTCGGTGTTCGTCGAGCCGGTCGGCGGCACCGCGCACTCGACCGGACTCAAGCAGGAAGGCGCCATCAACATGTACATCCGGCAGCTGGAGGATTACGTCGTCACCGTGCTCGGCGAGGCACCGCCGGTGACGATCCGCCAGATCGCACTCGCCGTCTCGCGCCGCTGAGCGCGGCGGGCCGACGTCCATCGCGTCATCCCGAGGCCGGGCCGAGGGATACGCTCACCGAGTTTCGGGCGAAAGCGGATTCCTCACCGCGCTCGGAATGTCACCGCGGTGCAGCCGCGTCCGGCGGCACTGTTCTTGCTGTAACCTCGCGGTCTCGGCGCTTCACTAAGGCAACCACGATGATGAAACAAACCCGCTCGCTGATCGCGGCGGCGAAGCTCGCGGCGATGCTCGCCGCGCTCAGCGCGTTCACCGGAAGCGCCTTCGCACAGGCTGCGAAGACGACGGCGCTCCCCGACTTCACCGAGCTCTACGAAAAGCAGGGACCCGCGGTGGTCAGCATCGACGTCACGCAGCGGATCAAGTCGCAGCGCGTGCCCGAGATCTCCGAGGACGATCCGTTCTACGAGTTCTTCCGCCGCTTCGGCCAGATTCCGCGCCCTCGCGGCGGCGCGCCGGATCGCGAGGCGCAGTCGCAGGGCTCCGGCTTCATCCTGTCGTCGGACGGATTCCTGATCACCAACGCGCACGTCGTCGAGGGGGCCGACGAAGTGAACGTGCGGCTGTCGGATCGGCGCGAGTTCAAGGCGAAAGTGATCGGCTCGGACAAGCGCACCGACGTCGCGCTGCTCAAGATCGACGCGAAGGACCTGCCGAAGGTATCGATCGGCGATCCCGAGAAGCTCAAGGTGGGCGAATGGGTCGTCGCGATCGGCAAGCCGTTCGGGCTCGAGAACACGATGACCGCCGGCATCGTCAGCGCCAAGGGACGCGACCTTCCGCAAGAGAATCTGGTCCCGTTCATTCAGACCGACGTCGCGATCAATCCCGGAAACTCCGGCGGGCCGCTGTTCAACCTGAAGGGCGAGGTGGTCGGCATCAATTCGCTGATCTACTCGCGCTCCGGCGGCTTCATGGGCCTCGCGTTCGCGATCCCGATCGACATCGCGATGAGCGCGGTGAACCAGATCAAGGAGAAGGGGCGGGTCACGCGCGGCCGCATCGGCGTGCAGATCCAGGAAGTCACGAAGGAAACCGCCGATGCGTTCGGGCTCAATCGCGCGACCGGCGCGCTCGTCAATTCGGTCGAGAAGGGCGGACCGTCGGACAAGGCCGGCATCGAGACGGGCGACATCATCCTGAAGGTCGACGGTCGCGAGGTGCATTCGTCGAACGAGCTGCCGCGCATCATCACGGCGATGCGACCCGGGACGAAGGTCACGCTCACCGTCTGGCGCAAAGGCGCACAGAAGGATCTCGGCGTGACCGTCGCCGAGCTGAAGGAAGACCAGCCGGCACAGCCGGCGCGCAAGGGCGGTGCGACGCCAAAGGAAAAGGCGAAGCCGAACCGCATGGGTCTCGTGCTCTCCGACCTCACCGACGAGCAGAAGAAGGAGCTCGACCTCAAGAGCGGCGTCGTCGTCGAGGACGTCACCGCCGGCGTGCGCGGCAACGTGCAACCCGGCGACGTGATACTCGCGCTCATCCGCGGCGGCCAGTCGATCGAGGTGAAGAGTGCGGCGCAACTGAACGAGCTGCTCGCGAAGGCGGACAAGGGCGCGTCGGTGACGCTGCAGATCAGACGCGGGGACGCGACGTTCTACTCGACGCTGAAGATCAACAACGGCGAATGAGTGCGGCGGGCGAGCCCGGAAGGGCGAGCCAAGGCCCGAAGGGGGCGTCGCCGCACGAGTTCGCCGAGGGCGACCGCACGGCACACGAATGGCTGATGCGGCTCGGAGGCCGAGGAATGAGTGCGGCGGGCGAGCCCGGAAGGGCGAGCCAAGGCCCGAAGGGGGCGTCGCCGCACGAGTTCGCCGAGGCCGACCGCACGGCACACGAATGGCTGATGCGGCTCGGAGGCCGAGGAATGAGTGCGGCGGGCGAGCCCGGGCGCGTGCATCACTGTCGCCCCCGCGCACTCGGAGCCCCGGCGTCTTTCATCGCAGGATGCCGAACGCGCTGCAGGGGGAATGACAGCTGATGCGCCTCACGCTACTCGTACGCGCCTACTGCCACCTCTGCGACGACATGCGCGCACAACTCATTCCGCTCGCGGCGCGTCATGGCGCGCGGGTCGACGAGATCGACGTGGACGCCGATGCCGCGCTCGAAGCGCGCTACGGCGATCTCGTGCCGGTGCTGTTGCTGGGCAGCGTCGACGGCGCCGAGATTTGCCACTACACACTCGACGCTGCGCACGTGCAGCGTGCGCTCGTCGCCGCTTCGGCTCGCGGGGCGAGCCGGTTTCCGCTATAATTTCAAAATCTTCCGAGCGAGTCTCGCGCCCGGAGATCAGGGTCAGAGTCGAATTCTTCGCGCGGCCGGCTGCGAGCCCCGCGGGAAGTCGAGTCTGACCCTCTTTTCTGGCGCAGGCGCCCTGCCTTCGTGCGTCATATCCGCAACTTCTCGATCATCGCGCACATCGACCACGGCAAGTCGACGCTCGCCGACCGCTTCATCCAGCGCTGCGGCGGCCTCGCCGAGCGCGAGATGGCCGAGCAGGTGCTCGACTCGATGGACCTCGAGCGCGAGCGCGGCATCACGATCAAGGCGCAGACGGCGACGCTCGAGTACACGGCGCGCGATGGCCGGCCCTATGAGCTGCATCTGATCGATACGCCGGGCCACGTCGACTTCGCGTACGAAGTGTCGCGCTCGCTTGCCGCATGCGAGGGTGCGCTGCTCGTCGTCGACGTGTCGCAAGGCGTCGAGGCGCAGACGGTGGCGAACTGCTACACGGCGATCGAGCAGGGCGTCGAGGTCGTGCCCGTGCTGAACAAGATAGACCTGCCCTCCGCCGATCCCGATCGCGTCATCACGGAGATCGAGGACATCATCGGTCTCCACGCGAAGGACGCGATCCGCGCGAGCGCGAAGACCGGCGAGGGCATCGACGACATTCTCGAGGCGGTCATTGCGCGCATCCCGCCGCCGAAGGGCGACGCGGACGCGCCGCTCACCGCGCTGATCATCGACTCGTGGTTCGACAACTACGTCGGCGTCGTGATGCTCGTGCGCGTCGTCGACGGCACGATCAAGCCGAAGGACAAGATCCTGCTGATGGCCGCCGACGCGACGTTCAACTGCGAGCAGGTCGGCGTGTTCACGCCGAAGGCGATTGCGCGCGATTCGCTGTCGGCGGGTGACGTCGGCTTCATCGTCGCCGGCATCAAGGAGATCCACGTCGCGAAGGTCGGCGACACCGTCACGCTCGCCGCGCGGCCGGCGAAGGCGCCGCTGCCGGGCTTCAAGGACGTGAAGCCACAGGTGTTCGCCGGCCTCTATCCGGTCGAGGCGAACCAGTATGAAGCGCTGCGCGACGCGCTCGACAAGCTGAAGCTCAACGATGCGTCGCTGCACTACGAGCCGGAAACCTCGCAGGCGCTCGGCTTCGGCTTTCGCTGCGGCTTTCTCGGACTGCTGCACATGGACATCGTGCAGGAGCGGCTCGAGCGCGAGTACGACATGGACCTGATCACGACGGCGCCGACCGTCGTCTACCAGGTCCTGCTGCGCGACGGCACGCTGCTCGAGATCGAGAATCCGTCGAAGTTGCCCGATCTGTCGCGCGTGGAGGAGATTCGCGAGCCGATCATCACGGCGACGATCCTGATGCCGCAGGACTACGTCGGCCCGGTGCTGACGCTGTGCACGGAGAAGCGCGGCGTGCAGAAGAACATGCAGTACGTCGGCCGCCAGGTCGTGCTCACCTACGAGCTGCCGATGGCCGAAGTGGTGATGGACTTCTTCGACAAGCTGAAATCGGTGTCACGCGGCTACGCCTCGCTCGATTACGAGTTCAAGGAGTTTCGCGCCGCCGACGTCGTCAAGCTCGATCTCGTGATCAATGGCGATCGCGTCGACGCGCTGTCGGTGATGGTCCACCGCTCGGTCGCGATCTACCGCGGCCGCGAGGTCGCCGCGCGCATGCGGAAGCTCATTCCGCGGCAGATGTTCGACGTCGCCGTGCAGGCGTCGATCGGCGCGCAGATCATCGCGCGCGAGACGGTGAAGGCGCTGCGCAAGAACGTGCTCGCGAAATGCTACGGCGGCGACGTGACGCGCAAGAAGAAGCTGCTCGAGAAGCAGAAGGCCGGCAAGAAGCGAATGAAGGCGGTCGGCAACGTCGAGATCCCGCAGGAGGCGTTTCTCGCGATCCTGCAAGTGGGCGAGAAGTGAAAATGGGGACAGACCGAAAAATGGGGACAGACCACGTTTTCGCACATGGGACGATTGCCCGCCCGGTTGCTCGTGAAAACGTGGTCTGTCCCCGTTTTGGGTGGCACAATGCGCGCCGCTCCACGCCCGAACAACAACGGTTGCGCAATCGACGATGAACTTCGCGCTCGCACTCTTCATCGGCACGCTGATCTGCGGCGCCGTCGCGCTGGCCGACTGGCTCGTGTTCTCGCGCAAGCGCGCACCCGGGGCGGCGGAGCCGTGGTGGATCGAGTATCCGAAGAGCTTCTTCCCGGTGCTGCTGGTCGTGTTCCTGCTGCGCTCGTTCCTTGTCGAGCCGTTCAAGATTCCGTCGTCGTCGATGCGGCCGACGCTCGAGGTCGGCGACTTCATCCTCGTCAACAAGTTCGTCTACGGTATCCGCCTGCCGATCATCGAGCAGAAGATCATCCCGATCGGCGACCCCAAGCGCGGCGACGTCGTCGTGTTCCGCTATCCGGTCAATCCATCGCAGGACTTCATCAAGCGTGTCGTCGGCGTCGGCGGCGACCAGGTCGTCTATCGCGACAAGCGTCTCACCGTCAACGGCAAGGAGTGGCCGTTGAAGCCCGACGGAACGTACAGCTATCTCGAAGGCCTTCGCTTCGAGACCACCGAGCGGCTCGACGAGACGGTCGACACCGGCGGCGGAACCAAGACGCACGAAATCGCGTGGAATCCGCAGGCGCCGCCGGTGTTTCCGCCGAACGTGCGGCCGTTCCCCGGCCGCGACAACTGCGATTACAATGAACACGGCTTCACGTGCCGCGTGCCGCCCGGCCAGTATTTCATGATGGGCGACAACCGCGACAACAGTGACGACAGCCGCTATTGGGGATTCGTCCCGGACGACCACATCCGGGGCAGGGCATTCTTCATCTGGTTCAACTGGGATGACATCTCCAGCTTCGCATTCAAGCGCGTCGGCAGCGGCATACGATAAGGGGAGCAGAATGCGACGTACGCAGAAGGGGTTGTCGATCATCGGATTCCTGCTCGTCGCGGCGGTGCTGGTGATCTTCGCGATGGTCGGCTTCCGGGTGACGCCCGCGTACATCGAATACTATTCGGTGCAGAAGTCGCTGCAGAAGGCACTCGACGACACGAAGGACGTCGGCAGCGCGCGCGAGGTGCAGAAGGCGTTCCAGAAGTATGCCGACACCGGCTACATCGACTCGGTCAGCGGCAACGACGTCGAGGTGTCGAAGAACGCGAACGAGGTCACGGCGTCGGTCAGCTGGACGCGCAAGCTGCACATGGTCGGCAACGCGAGCATCTTCCTCGAGTTCGACGCGTCGGCGTCGCGCTGACGTCGCCGCGACGACGCGCCGCCGGAGGATGCCGCCGAACGCGCTGCACGACCGGCTCGGGTA
This sequence comes from uncultured beta proteobacterium, assembly GCA_963798655.1. Taxonomy (GTDB): domain Bacteria; phylum Pseudomonadota; class Gammaproteobacteria; order Burkholderiales; family Casimicrobiaceae; genus CAVSMC01. The sequence goes on from CAWCUH010000001.1 coordinate 375,166, forward strand.
CGCGTTCAACCGCCCCGAGCTGCTGCTGCAGGCGCTCACGCACCGCAGCCACGGCGCCGCGCACAACGAGCGGCTCGAATTCGTCGGCGACTCGGTGCTGAACTGCGTGATCGCGGTCGCCTTGTACCGTCGTTTTGCGCAGATGCCCGAAGGCGAGCTGTCGCGGCTGCGCGCAAGCCTCGTCAATCGTGAAACGCTCGCACGGCTTGCCGCGGCGCTCGCCATCGGCGACGCGATGAAGCTCGGCGAAGGCGAGCAGCGAAGCGGCGGCGCTGCGCGGCCGTCGATGCTCGCCGATGCGCTCGAGGCCGTGTTCGGCGCGGTGTTCGTCGACGGCGGCTTCGAGGCCGCGCGCACGGTGATCGAGAACGTCTACGCGACGGAGCTCGCGCAGGTCGATCCCGCGGCGCTCGGCAAGGATCCGAAGACGCGGCTGCAGGAGTGGCTGCAGGCTCGCCGGATGCCGGTGCCGGTGTACGCCGTCGCCGGCATCGCCGGCGAAGCGCATGCGCAGACGTTCACCGTCGAATGCACGATAGCGTCGCTCGGCGTCGTGGCGACCGGCACGGGCCCGTCGCGCCGGGCGGCCGAGCAGGACGCGGCCCGCGGCGCGTACGCCGACGCGACGGGAATGGCGGCCGATGACTGAGGTCGGCGCCGATTTCCGCTGCGGCTATGTCGCCGTCGTCGGTCGGCCGAACGTCGGCAAGTCGACGCTGGTCAACCATCTGGTGGGTGCGAAAGTCAGCATCACGTCGAAGAAGGCGCAGACGACACGCCATCGCGTCAAGGGCATCCTCACCACCGGCGACGCGCAGTTCGTCTTCGTCGACACCCCGGGATTCCAGACGCGCTATCGATCGCGGCTCAACGCACGAATGAATCGCGCGGTGCGCGCCACGCTTGCCGATGTCGACGCGATCATCGTCGTGATCGAGGCCGCGCGCACAACGCAAGCCGACCGTGCGGTGATCCGGCTGTTGCCCGCAGAGGTGCCGGCGGTCGTCGCGCTGAACAAGGTCGACAGCCTGTCGAACAAGCGCGACATGCTGCCGCAGATCGCGGACCTCTCGCAGGCGCACGCATTCAGCGCGCTGGTACCGGTCAGCGCGCAGACGGACTACGGCTTGCCGGAGCTCGTCGCGGCGGCCCGCTCGCTGCTGCCGCGCGGCCCGGCGCTGTTCGGTGCCGACGAGCTCACCGATCGCGACGAGCGCTTCATCGCCGCCGAGTTCGTGCGCGAGAAGATCTTCCGGCTGCTCGGCGAGGAAGTGCCGTACGCGACGACGGTCGCGATCGACGCCTTCGAGGAGCGCGACGGCGTGCGCCACGTTCACGCCACCGTCTACGTCGACCGCGTGAACCAGCGTCCGATCCTGCTCGGCGAGCGCGGCGAGCGGATGAAGCAGATCGCGACGGCGGCGCGAACGGACATGGAGCGGCTGTTCGGCGGTCCGGTATTTCTCGAGGTCTGGGTGCGCGTCAAGCGCGGCTGGGCCGACGACGAGGCCGAGCTCGAGCGGTTCGGATACTGATGGTCGCGCGAGCGCAGCCGCAGCGGCGCGACGCCGAGCCGGCGTACGTGCTGCACACGTATCCCTATCGTGAGACGAGCCTGATCGTCGAGACGCTGACCGAGCATCACGGCCGCGTCGCGATGGTCGCGCGCGGCGCGAAACGTCCGCGCTCGGAGCTGCGCGGCGTGCTGCAGGGCTTCCAGCCTCTGTTGCTGTCGTGGTACGGACAGCAGGAACTGAAGACGCTGCTGCGCGCGGAATGGCGCGGCGGCCTGCCACTGGTCGGCGGCCGGGCGCTGCTGTGCGGGTTCTACCTGAACGAGCTGCTGCTGAAGCTGCTGCCGCGCGAGGACGCGCATGCGCAGCTCTACGCGAGCTATGAGCGTGCGCTCGGCGAGCTCGCCTCCGGCGCGGCGCAGGCGCCGGTGCTGCGAAGCTTCGAGCTCGACCTGATGGCAGCGCTTGGCTACGCGCTCGCGCTCACGCACGACGCCGACAGCGGCGCGCCGGTCGATGCGACGAGCCGCTACCATTACGTGTTCGACCGCGGACCGCAGCGCGCGCCGCCGCCGCTGGGAATGAAGCTTCCGATCGTGCGCGGGGCAACGCTGATCGCGCTGGCGACGCGCCGCTTCGACGATGCGGCGAGCGCGGCGGAGGCGAAGCGATTGATGCGCGACGTCATCGACCATTATCTCGAGCGCCGCGGTGTACAGAGCCGGCGCGTCGTGCAGGACCTGCAGGCGCTCGAAGAGGAAGCGGAAGGGAGCTAGGCACACGATGATCGAGCTCGGCGTCAACATCGACCATGTCGCCACGCTTCGGCAGGCTCGGCGCACGTACGAGCCGGATCCGGTATGGGCGGCGGTGGAGGCGCATCTGGGCGGCGCCGACGGCATCACCGTGCACCTGCGCGAGGATCGCCGGCACATCCAGGACGACGACGTGCGCAAGCTGCGCGATCTCGTCCAGATCCGGCTCAATCTCGAAATGGCCGCGACGACCGAGATGGTCGGCCTCGCGTGCCGCCTGAAGCCCGAGATGGCGATGCTCGTTCCCGAGGGGCGGGAGGAGATCACGACCGAAGGCGGCCTCGACATCGTCGCGCACGAAGCGGCGCTTGCCGACGCCGTCGCGCGGCTCGCCGACGCGGGGATCGTCGTGAGCGTGTTCATCGACGCCGAGATCGCGCAGATCGAGGCGGCCGCGCGCATCGGCGCAAGAGTTTGCGAAGTGCATACCGGACCGTACGCGCACGCGTTCCATGCGAAGGGCCGCGATCCCGAAAGCCCGGCGGTCGAGGCGGAGCTCGAGCGGCTGCGCGCGGCGGGCGCCGCGATACGCGCCGCCGCAATGCGCTTCAACGCCGGACACGCGCTCAATTACGTCAACGTGCAGCCGGTCGCGTCGCTCGACGGCGTACGCGAGCTGCACATCGGGCACGCGATCGTCGCGCGATCGCTGTTCGTCGGGCTGCGCGACGCGGTGCGCGAGATGAAAGGCCTGATGCGCCAGGCCGCGGCCAGCGAACGATGAGATCGCTCGCCCGCGGCCCGGTGATGCTCGACGTCGCCGGGCCCGCGTTGACCGTCGACGAGCGCGAGCGGCTCGCGCATCCGCTCGTCGGCGGCGTGATCCTGTTCGCGCGCAACTACGAGTCGCCCGAGCAGCTGCGCGCACTGACGGCGGCGATCGGCGAGGTCCGTTCGCCGGCGCCGCTGATCGCCGTCGATCACGAAGGCGGTCGCGTCCAGCGCTTTCGCGAACGCTTCACCGCGATCGCACCGATGCGCCGGCTCGGCGAGCAGTGGGACGACGATGTCGCGGCGGCTGCGCGCGAAGCGACGCGCACCGGCTGGCTGATCGCGCACGAGCTTCGCGCGCACGGCGTCGACTTCAGCTTTACACCGGTGCTCGATCTCGATTATGGCGCGAGCGCCGTCATCGGCGATCGCGCGTTCCATCGCAATCCGAACGCGGTCGCGCATCTTGCTGCCGCGCTCGTCGACGGGCTGCACGCGGGTGGCATGGCGGCGGTCGGCAAGCACTTTCCCGGGCACGGGTTCGTGGCCGCCGATTCGCACGACGACATGCCGCTCGACGATCGCGAATGGCGAGCGCTTGCCGCGGACGATCTCGTAGCGTTCGGGTCGCTGATCGCGCACGGCATCGACGCGATCATGCCGGCGCACGTCGTCTACCGCGCGATCGACGCGATGCCGGCCGGGTTCTCGCGCAAATGGCTGCACGGGATCCTGCGCGAGCGCTTCGGGTTCGATGGAACGATCTTCTCCGACGATCTTTCGATGGCCGGCGCGCACGTCGTCGGCGACGTCGTCGCGCGCGCCGAAGCCGCCGTTGCAGCCGGCTGCGACATGGTGCTCGTGTGCAACGATCCGGACGGAGCGGCGCAACTGCTCGAACGCTGGCGCGCACCGGCGCAGCCGATGCTTGCCGCACGGCTCGAGCGGATGCAGGGAAGAACGGGCGGACGCCGTCCCGCGTAGTTGCATTCGCGCTCAGCGCGGGTGCCGCCAGCGCCCGCCGAGCTTGCGCGTGATCTCCTCGCCGGTGTGCGCGACCAGCGGCCCGAGCTGCTTGATCCGCGGGTCCGGCAGGCGCGACGACGGCCCGGCGAGCGAGATCGCGCCCAGCACTTCGCCGTGCTCGTCGTAGATCGGCGAGGCGACGCAGCGCGTGCCGACGGCGTGCTCCTCGTCGTCGAACGACCACCCGCGCTGGCGGATCACGCGCACCGTCGCCCACATCGTCTCCGGCGACGTGATCGTGTTGTCGGTGATCCGCGGCAGCCCTTTCACTTTCAGAATCGCGTCGATCTGCTCGTCCGGCAGCGACGCGAAGATCGCCTTGCCGACACCCGATGCATGCAGCGGAACGCGGCTGCCGAGACGCACGATCGTGCGCATCATCTCGCGGCACTGAACCTGGTCGACGAAGACGGCTTCTGTTCCGTCGAGGATGCCGAGGTTCGCGGTTTCGCCCGACTGCTCCATCAGACGACGCATGTACGGATGACTTTGCGCGACGAAATCGCGATTCTGCAGGAACGTCGTGCCGACGGCGAACGCCTGCAGCCCGACGTACCAGCGGCCGAGATCGCCGGCCTGGTAGACGTAGCCCATCTTCTCGAGCGTCGCGAGGAGCCGATGCGCCGTCGAGGGTGCGAGCGTCACGCGATGCGCGATGTCGGTGAGCGTTAGACCGCCTTCGGCCTTGCCGAGCGCCTCGAGAATCGACAATCCGCGCGTGAGGCTCTGCACCTGGCCGGTTGCGCTACCGGGTTTCGACGGCGTGCGGCCGCGGCGTGGCGGCGTGGTGAGGCGGTGCGGCATCGGGTGTGCGTGAATATTCGACGTGAGGCCGCAATGAAACCATAGCCTTCGCGATCGCGAAAGCGCCGCGTGCGGGTTCGTCCCGCGCGCGGCGGTCGGCTTCGTGTCGCAGTGACGGCGATTCGGGCCGTCGTTCCGCCGTTCCGTCGCAACGGCGTTGCACGGCTTGCGCTGCACGTGGACACTTCGATCACGCGTTGCATTCACGCGGCGCGTTTCCGGGCAAAGCAACCCGGCGGTCAACCGAAGCGAGGAGAGCGCAATGAACCGGATGGAAATCAGCAAGCGCGCGTTGCCGTGGCTCGCCGCGGCGGCGCTGGGTGTGGCGGTCAGCATGCCGGCATACGCGGTGGACTGCGCGACGCCGAAGGGCATCGACGAAGCACGGGGCTGCGCCGCCGCGAAGCAGGGCGTCGAAGCGCTGCGCCACTACGTCGAGCGCACGCGGATGATTCACAACCTGTACTTCCCGGATTACGCGCCGTACGTGTCGGGCGCCGGCATGGCGAGCGACGAGGCGAATCCCACGCACGTCGCAACGGCGAAGTAAGCCGCACGACGAAGCGTTGACCTACGTAGGCGTCTGCGCCCGATCCCGTTGCCGCTGCTGCGGCGACGGGGTTCGGCTTTGCTCGTCGCGAGACGCGAGCACGCGCATCTCGCCGTGGCGGAACACCCAGAAGTCGTCGCGCGCGACGCCGGCCGCATCGAGCGCCTCGGCGAGCTTGCGCGGCGGCTCGTCGAGCGGCTCGTCGGTCAGCACGAACGTTCCCCAGTGCACGGCGAGCGAGCGGCGTGCGTTCAAATCGCGGTGGATCCGGACCGCTTCCGCCGGGTCGACGTGCTGCGTCGACATGAACCAGCGCGGCGCATAGGCGCCGATCGGAATCACGGCGAGGTCGAAGGCATCGAAACGCGCGCGGATGTCGGCGAAGTCGTGCGAATAGCCGGTGTCCCCGGTGTAGATGAACCGGAAGCCGTCCTTCTCGACGACGAAACCGCCCCATAGCGTTCGGTTGCGATCGGTGAGCGTTCGCCCGCTCCAGTGCTGGGCGGGCACGAAATGCACATCGATGTCGTCGCCGCTCGCGCGATCCCACCAGTCCATCTCCGCGGCGACGCGCATGCCGCGCTGCTCGAAGAAAGAGCGAACGCCAAGCGGCACGTAGAAGCGCGGCGCGCCCCCGCGCTGGCGCGCGAGCGCACGCACGCTGCCGGCGTCGAGATGATCGTAATGATTGTGCGATACGAGCACGACGTCGATGTGCGGCAGGTCGTCGATCGCAATTGCGGGCGGCACGCGCCGCTTCGGGCCGGCAAACGGCAGCGGCGATGCGCGCGCGCTGAAATGCGGATCGGTCAGGATGTTCACGCCGCCGACCTGCAGCAGCGCCGTCGCGTGCCCGATCCACGTGATCGTCGTGTCGCTGCGGTTACGCGCGAGATAGCCGACGTCCGGGCGATCGAGCGGAAAGCGCCATCCGCCCGGCGGCTCCCAGGGCAGGCCGGCAGCGCGGCGCTCGCGCTGCCATTTGCGAAAGCTTGGCCGCGGCGGATTCGCATAATTGTTGCGAAATCCGGCCGGCGCATGATGCGGCTTGTTCGGGTCGTAGTGCGGATTCATCGCGCTCGCCTGCGGTCGCTTTGACAACGGACGCACCGCGACGTGCGCACGGCGCGCGCGCCGATTGAACCATGAAAGAAGGGGCCGCGGCGGGCCCCTTTTGGTGCGGCGGAACGCTTTGCCGAGCTCGCTCGGTCGACGGGATCGATGCCGGTGTTGCGACTTGGCGCGCGCGCGTATGATGTCCGCCGCAAACTCGCGAGCCACAACGCCGGATTTTCGATGCCCTCCTACCGCTTGAACGTCAACGGCAAGTTGCGCGCCGTGCGCTCGCGTGATCCCGATCAACCGCTGCTGTACGTGCTTCGCAACGCCCTTGGGCTGACCGGCGCCAAGTTCGGATGCGGGCTCGGGCAGTGCGGTGCGTGCACGGTGCTGGTCGACGGCAAGCCGGTGCGCTCGTGCGTGGTGCCGGTTCATGACGTCGCCGGCAAGCGCGTGACGACGATCGAAGGCCTCGACACGGCCGACAAGCCGCACCCGGTGCACGCGGCGTTCGTCGCCGAGCAGGCCGCGCAGTGCGGCTATTGCACGACCGGCATGGTGATGACGAGCGCGGCGTTGCTCGCACGCAATCCCAAGCCCTCGCTCGACGAAGCGAAGGCTGCGCTTGCCGGCAACCTGTGCCGCTGCGGCTCGCACGTGCGCGTGCTGCGCGCCGTGATGCGCGCAGCGAACGGGGGGAAGGCATGAACGACAGCCGATCGGTCGCTCGCGCTCGCAACACCGCGGCCGTTTGCGCTGGGTGTGCGGCGCCCGGCGTTTCCCGCCGGCATTTCATCAAGGCCGGTGGAGCCTTGATGGTCGCGCTCGGCGCTCCGTCTGGCGCCTTTGCGCAAAAGCTCGCGCCGATCGGTGGCTCGCCGGGGAAGACGGTGGACCCGGGCGAGGTCGACGCGTTCTTCGCCGTGCATCAGGACGGAACGGTGACGCTGTACTCGGGAAAGGTCGATCTCGGACAGGGACTGCGGATCGCGATCCCGCAGATGGCAGCGGAGGAGCTCGGCATCGACTTGAGCGCGATCACGCTCGTCGAGGGCGACACCGCATTGACGCCCGATCAGGGTCCGACCGCGGGTAGTAGCGGCGTGATGCGCGGTGGCGTGCAGATCCGCGAAGCCGCCGCGACCGCCCGCGAAGCGCTGATCGCGATGGCGGCGGAGCGGCTCGGCAAGCCGGCAGCCGAGCTCGAAGCTGCGAACGGCCAGGTGCGACCCAGGAGCGGCGGCGCCGGCATCGGCTTCGGCGAGCTGATCGGCGACCGGCGCTTCGGGCTCAACGTCAATCGCAAGGCACCGCTGAAGCGTCCCGCGGACTACGCGATCGTCGGCAAGCCGCTGCCCCGTCCCGACATCCCGGCGAAGGTTCGCGGAACGCACGCGTTCGTGCACGATCTTCGACTGCCCGGCATGCTGCACGCGCGCGTCGTTCGGCCCGCGGCGGTCGGCGCCACCGTAGTGTCCATCGACGAAGCGTCGATTGCGTCGATTCGTGATGCGCGCGTCGTGCGCGTGGGGAGCTTCGTGGGCGTCGTTGCGCCGAACGAGTGGGACGCGGTCGTCGCCGCACGGAAGCTGCGCGTCACGTGGTCCGATGCCCGCACGCTCGTCGGCAACGACGGCGTGCGGCAGTGGATGACGAACGGACCGTTCGAGTCCGAGCAGGCGCTGACGAGCAAGGGCGACGCGAAGGCGGCGCTTGCATCGTCGTCGCAGCGCATCGCGGCGACGTACTACTGGCCGGTGCAGACGCACGGCTCGATGGGCCCGTCGTGCGCGGTCGCCGACGTGCGCGACGGCCGCGCGACGATCTGGACGGCGTCGCAGGCGACGCACCGCTTTCGTTCGACGTTCGCGAAGATCCTCGACCTGCCGCCAAGCGCCGTGCGGCTCATCTACGTCGACGGCGCAGGCTGCTACGGCATGAACGGCCACGACGACGCGGCCGCCGACGCTGCGCTGCTGTCGAAGGCGACCGGCAAGCCGGTCCGCGTGCAGTGGATGCGCGAAGACGAGCATGGCTGGGATCCGAAGGGTCCGCCGCAGCTGCTGTCGCTCGACGGCGCGCTCGGCGCCGACGGCTCGATCGCCGCGTGGCGCACCGAGATGTGGCTTCCGAAAGCGACGGCGAATCTGCCGAACGTTCCGCTGCTCGGTCCGCAGGACGCCGGCATCACGCAAGTGCAGGGCATCTCGACCGGTCTCATCAGCCAGAACGGCGACCCGCCGTATGCCGTGGCGAACGTCGAGGTTCTCGTGCACTGGCTCAAGGATTCGCCGCTGCGGCCGTCGAACATCCGCGCGCCGGGCAAGATCGCGAATCTCTTTGCCGTGGAGAGCTTCACCGACGAGCTGGCGGCGAAAGCGGGCGCCGATCCGGTCGAGTTCCGGCTGCGCGGATTGACCGATCCGCGCGCAATCGAGGTCATCAAGCGCGCCGCCGCGCTCGCCGGCTGGCAGCCGCGCGGCGCTCGCGCGCCGTCAGGATCGGGCCGCGGCTTCGCGTACGCGCACTACAAGCACAACGAAACGTACGTCGCGATGGCGATGGACGTCGACGTCGACCGCGCGTCCGGCGCAATCCGCGTGCGCCGCGTCGCCTGCGCGCACGATTGCGGCCTCGTGATCAACCCCGATGCATTGCGCGCACAGGTCGAGGGCAGCATCCTGCAGACGCTGTCGCGCACGCTGCACGAGGAAGTGATGTTCGACGCGGCCCGGGTCACGAGCGTCGACTGGAACAGCTATCCGATCCTTCGCTTCCCGGAGGTGCCCGAGGTTGCCATCGACGTGATCGCGAGACCCGACGAGCCGCCGCTCGGCGCGGGCGAGGCCGCCACCGTCACCGTGCCCGCGGCGCTCGCGAATGCCGTGTTCGACGCCGTCGGCGTGCGGTTGCGCAGCGTCCCCTTCACCCGCGAGCGCGTGAAGTCCGCGATCTCGGCATGACCCGCCCACGATGAGTACGATCGACGAGACGGCGAGCGACGCTGCGCGCTGTCCGCTTTGCGCCGGGCCGAACCTGTGCGCGATCGCGGCTGGGCTCGTCGACGAATCGTGCTGGTGCGCGCAGATCGAGTTCTCGCCGCACGCGCTCGAAAACGTTCCGCCGCAGGACCGCGGCCGCCGCTGCATCTGCCCGAAATGTGCCGTCCAGCGATAGCCGCGCGATCGAGCGATCTTGACGGCGTCGCGCCTTTCGCCGGAATAACGCAAGCATCGCCGATGTTGTCGGCTTGCGGCCTGCGCCGCGCCTGTCGGGAGACGCAATGACGCGCGCCGTCGCGATTGTCTGCTTGGTGCTGTTGTCGATGCTCGCCGCCGCGCAGCCCGCGGCGGTTCGCATTCGCGGCGACGTCGAGACCTTCGACGGCACGCTGCTGACGGTGAAATCGCGTGACGGAGCGACGTTCTCGGTCCGCCTCGCCGACAACTTCACCGTCGGCGGCTTGACGCACGCCTCGCTCGCCGATGCCGTTCCGGGCAAGTTCGTCGGCACGGCCGCAACGCCACAAGCGGACGGCACGCTGCGCGCGCTCGAGCTCTTCATCTTTCCCGATTCCGCGCGCGGCAGCAACGAAGGTCACGGGGCGTGGGATTTGCAGCCGCAGAGCACGATGACCAACGCGACGATCGCGGAAGTCGTCACGGCACCGGAAGGCCGTGTGCTGACGCTGCGCTACAAGGACGGCGAGAAGCGGGTGCTGGTGCCCGACTCGGCGCCCGTCGTGAAAGCTGCGCCGGCCGACCGCTCGATGGTGGTTGCGGGAGCCCACGTGTTCATTTTCGGCGCGCAACGCCAGCCGGACGGCACGTTGACGGCGTCGCGCGTGACCGTCGGGCTGAACGGGCTCGTGCCGCCGATGTAGCCGCGCGGCTACGCCGGTGGCGCGAGATGCGGCGTGACCGCGAAGCTCTCGCCGGCGATGTCGACCGCATAGCGCGCGCAAAGCACGGCTTCGTCGGTGAGGCCCGCTGAATCCGGAGGCGCGGAGCGCGCATACCCCATGGCGACGGCGCGCCCGAGCCTGCCGCTGTAGCCGGCCGACGTGATCTCGCCGACGTTGCGGCCGTCCATCAGGATCGGCTCGCCGCCCCATGCGAACGCATGCGGATCGTCGAATGTGAACATGACCAGCCGTTTGATGAGCGGCATCGTCCTTGCGATGGCGAGTGCGTCGCGGCCGATGAACGGAGCGCGCTTGCCCATCGCCACGGCGAAGCCCAATCCTGCCTGCCACGGCGTTTCGTCCGGCGAGAGCTCGGCGCCCCACGCGCGGCGACCGGCTTCGATGCGAAGCGCGTCGAGCGTGTAGTAGCCGGCGTCGGCGAGCGCGAATTCGGCGCCGACGGCGACGATCGCGTCGTAAAGCGTCACGCACTGGTCGGTCGGCACGTACAGCTCGTAGCCCGGTCCGCCGACGTAGCTCATGCGCGCGGCGCGCGCCCGCGCGTAGCCAACGTCGATTTCGCGCGTCGTCGCGAAAGGCATCGCCTCCCGCGACAAATCATCCGGCGAAATGCGCTCGAGCAGCGACCGCGCGCTCGGCCCCATCAGCGAGATCACCGAATACGCGCTCGTGACGTCGATCAGGCTTGCATGCTCGGCGGCTTCGATGTTTCGCTCGATCCACGCGAAATCGCGCGTCGTCTGCGACGACCCGGTGACGATGAAGAACTGGTCCATCGCGACGCGGGTGATCGTGACGTCGCTTTCGAAGCCGCCGCGCACATTGAGCATCGCCGAGTAAACGATGCGTCCCGGCGCGACGTCGACATCGTTCGCGCAGAGCCGCGAAAGCACCGTGGCGGCGTCGCGGCCCTTCAACACGAATTTGCCGAACGATGTCTGGTCGAACACGACGACGTTCTCGCGGCAGCGGCGCTGCTCCTCCAGCACGTACGGAAGCCAGCCGGGGCTGCCGAGCGTCGGCGCCGGCTCGCGCGCATCCGCCGGAAGGAAATAGTTCGCCCGCTCCCAATTCATCTTGCTGCCGAACAGCGCACGTTTCGCCTTCAGCCGATCGTAGAGCGGCGAGCGGCGCAGCGGGCGCACGGTGGCGAGCTCCTCGCGCGGCCAGCGCATCGCGTAGTGCAGTCCCAGCGATTCGACCGTGCGGTCCGCGAGATGGCTGCGATTCGCATGCAGCGGCGCGAAGCGCCGGATGTCGACATCCCAGAGATCCATCGGCGGCTCGTCGTCGACGATCCATTGCGCGACGAGCTTGCCCGCACCGCCCGCGTTGGCGATTCCGGCCGAATTGAATCCGGCGCAAACGAAATAGCCGTCGAGGTTCGGCGCCTCGCCGAGGATGAAGTTGCCGTCGGGCGTGAAGCTCTCCGGTCCGTTCAGCAGCAGCTTCACTTCGGCCGTCGCAAGGCACGGCGTCCGATGGATCGCGTTGTGCATCAGGATCTCGAAGTGATCCCAGTCCTCGGGCAGCAGCTGGAACTCGAAGTGCGCTGGGATAGGATCGACGTTCCACGGCTTCGCCTTCGGCTCGAAGCCGCCCATGACGAGCCCGCCGACCTCCTCCTTGTAGTAGAGATAACCGTCGGGGTCGCGGATCACGGGCAACTGCGGCGTGACGCCGCCGATCGCCTTCGTGACGAGATAGAAGTGCTCGGCCGAGTAGAGCGGCACCGTCACGCCGGCGAGGCGCCCGAACTCGCGCGACCATTGCCCGGCACAATTGACGATCGTCTCGCATGCGATCGTGCCGTGCTCTTCGCCGCTGCGCCACTGGACGCCGCCGACGCGACGCCCTTCGCGCACGACGTCGACGACGCGCACGCCCTCGGCGATCGTCGCACCGCGCAGGCGCGCGCCTTTGGCGAGCGATTGCGTGAGGTCCGTCGGATTGGCCTTGCCGTCGCCGGGAATCCAGACGCCGCCGCAGAGATCGTCGGTGCGAAGGATCGGCGCGATGCGCGCGATCTCGGCGGGCGACACGAAGTCGAAGTCGATGCCGAAGCTCCTTGCGCGCGCCATCTGCCGCTTCAACAGCGTCAGGCGCTCCGCCGTTTTCGCGATGTTGAGGCTGCCGCATTGCTTCCAGCCGGTTGCGAGGCCGGTTTCCGCCTCGAGCGCCGAATAGAGCTCGATGCCATAGCGGCTCATCGCGGTCGCGTTGCGCGTCGCCCGTGTCTGGCCCACGAGCCCCGCGGCGTGCCATGTCGTGCCACACGTGAGCTGTCCCTGCTCGAGCAGAACGACGTCGTGCACGCCGAGCTTCGCGAGGTGATACGCGGTCGAGCAGCCGACGATGCCGCCGCCGACGATCACGACACGCGCGTGCGTCGGCAGGCGATTCACGAGGCGTCGTCCGGTTGCAGCCGCGATAGGCAGCACGCGGTTGCGTGCAGCCAGCACGAGCGGTCCTCGACGTGCGCGTCGGTGCGCAGCGTGTGCGGCTCGCGCCAGTCGTCGCCGCGCTTGGCCTGCAGCTTGCGATTCAAATCGTCGCTTCGGTGCTCGGTGCACGCGTAGATGCCGACGCGCGAGACGTAGGTGAGCGCGACCCGGCCGCGCCCGCGCAAGGCGAGGTACATCGCGCCGTAGCCCGCATGATTGGCGTCGGCCGCCGTGAGCGGAAAGAGCAGCCTCCCACCGGGCCGCAGCCATTCCAGCCACTGCGTCGCCGGGTGGGTGACGCCGCAATTGACGAAAATCTTATCGACCGAGCCCGACACGACGCTTCCTTCGGAGCCGTTGGCCACGCTGACGTAGGAATAATCGGCGAGATTCTCGCGCGCGCGTTCCGCAAGCAGCGGATCGGCTTCAAAGCCCGTAACGCGTCCTTGCGCTTCGACCAGTTCGGCGAAGATCGCGGTGTAGTAGCCGGTTCCGGTGCCGATGTGAACGACGCTTTCGCCGGGCGCGACGTCGAGCGCGTCGATCCACGAGGCGAGGCTGCTCGGCTCGCCGTTGTTCAGGCCGCGCGCTTCGTCGATCGCGATCAGCACATCGCGATAGACCTCGGCCGGCGCGGCGGTCGCAGTGGATTCGTAACGCGGCTGCCCGTGCTCGTCGGGCACGCAGAGCCGCCACGGTCCTGGGCCGAGGAAGCGCTCTCGCGCAACGCGAGAAAACGCGTCGAACAGTCGGGTCGAGCGAACGTTCGCCTTGTCGCGGACCGCTTCCGCGTAGCCGCGCCGGACTGATTCGATCTCGGTCATGGCGGCAACCGCTACAGCTTCAGTGCCGCGACGCCGATGACGACGCTCGCCGCGCCGGCGAGCCGCGGCAGTCCGAACCCTTCGCGCAGCCACACGGCGCCGATCAGCGCAGCGAAAAGCACCGATGTCTCACGCAGCGCCGCGACGGCTGCGACCGGCGCACGCGTCATCGCCCACAGCACGATCGCGTAGGCGCCGAGGCTTGCCGCGCCGCCCGCGACGCCGCGCCGCCAGCTCTGCCCGAAGTAGCGCGTCGCGCTCGCGCCGTATCGCCAGCGAACCCAGAGGAGAAACGGCAGGCCCTCGAGGAAAATCAGCCACGACACGTAGCCCCACGGATTGCCCGACGCGCGCGCGCCGGCTCCGTCGATCAGCGTGTACGACGCGATGATCGCCGCGTTCGCGAAGGCCCACCACTTCGCCGCAGGCGGATGCGCGCCGCGGCGCACGAACGCGATGCTCACGATGCCCGCGCAGATGAGCGCAATGCCGAGCGTCACCTGCGGTGCGGGCCATTCGCGCAGGAACAGCACGCCGAGCACGGTGACGAGCAACGGCGCGCTGCCGCGCATCAGCGGATACGCGAACGAGAGGTCGCCGACGCGGTATGCCTTGGCGAGCGTCAGGTAGTAGCCGAAGTGAACGACGGCCGATGCGGCGGCGAACTTCCACGACGCGGCGGCGGGAAGCCCGATCCAGGGCACGACGAGGAGCGCGACGATCGACGAGCCGGCGACGATCGTCGCCGTATCGAGCATCGGGTCGCCGCTCGGCCCGGACTTGAGCAGCGCATTCCAGCCGGCGTGCAGCAACCCGGCGGCGAGCACGGCGAGCGTCACGCCAAGCGAGAGTTCCGATGCAGGCATCCGCGTGCTACGCCGAGCGCGGCTTGCCCTTGGGCCACGTCGTGGTCGGCGCGGGGCCGTCGTCGGCCACCGGCGAGATCGCCGGCGCGCGAGCGGGAGCTTCCTGCGCGATTTCCTTCAACCGCGTTCGCGCGAGAACGCCGGCGTCCTCGAGGATCGGGTAGGCGATCGAGCAGATGTTCGAGTTCATCCGGCGCAGGTCGGCGATCAGGTCGAGGTGCAGCGACGACGTCTCGATGCTCTCGATCGTGTTGCCGGCGAGCCGCTCGAGATGCGAAGCCGCATACGCGCGCTCGAGGTCGCGGAACAGCACCTTCTGCGCGAGCAGCTGCTGCGCGCTCTTCAGGTCGCCGTTGAGGAATACCGACAGGCCGAGCCGGAGATTCGCGAGCAGCCGCGCGTGCAGATCGCAGATTTCCGCCATGCCGGCTTCGGAAAAGTTGCGCCCCTTGTCGATCTTCTTGTCCTCGAGGTCGATCAGGATGCGCTCGATGATGTCGCCGAGCTGCTCCATGTTGATCGTGAAGCTCACGATGTCGGTCCAGCGGCGGCTCTCCTGCTCCGCGAGTGCTTCGCGCGACACCTGAGTCAGATAGAGCTTGACCGCGGTGTACAGCTCGTCGACGACGTCGTCCATCTTGCGCAGCCGCTCGGCCAACGCCCGGTCGTTGCTCTTCAGCACGATCATCACGCCGGCGAGCATCTCCTCGATCACGTCGCCGATGCGCATCGCCTCGCGCGCCGCGCAGCCGATCGCGAGCGCGGGCGTCTCGATCGCCGACGGATCGAGATGACGCGGCTTCGCCGGATCCTCGCTCGCCGGGCGGTTCGGCAGGATGCGCTCGGCGAGCGCAGCGATCTGTCGCGTGAGGAACGCGAACGTGAGCGCCAGCGCGACGTTGAAGAACAGGTGGAAGAAGACGACTTCGCGCGCGTCGTCGACGCCGAGCGCCGCGATGCCGGATTGGATCCACGGCAGCAGCGGCAGCGTGATCGCGCATCCGATCAGCTTGAAGAGGAAATTGCCGAGCGTCACGCGCCGTGCTTCCGGCGGCGAGCTCAATGTGGACAGCATGCCGAGCAGGCCGCTGCCGAGATTGGCGCCGAGCACGAGCCCGAGCGCGACCGGCAGCGACAGCACGTGCAGCGAGGCCATCGTCGCGACGAGCAGCACGACCGCGAGGCTCGAATAGCAGAGCACCGTGAGCGCGGCCGCCACCAGCATGTCGAGCAGCACGTCGCCGGTGAGCGAGGCGAAGATCACCTTGACGCCGGCGGCCTCGACCACCGGCTTCGCGGCGACCGCGATCCATTGCAGCGCGAAGATGATGAGGCCGAGGCCGATCATCACGCGCCCGATGCGGCCGATGTCGCTCTGCTGGCGCGTGAGGAACAGCACGACGCCGCTGAAGATCAGCAGCGGCGCGAGCCACGACAGGTCGAACGACAGCACGATCGTGATGATCGCGGTGCCGACGTCGGCGCCGAGCATCACCGCGAGCGCCGGCGCCGTTCCGATCAGACCCTGGCCGGCGAACGCGGCGACGATCAGCGCCGTCGCCGTGCTGCTCTGGATCAGCCCGGTCACCGAGAGCCCGGCGAAGAACGCCGTCGCGCCGTTGCTCACGCTCCGGCGCAGCAGCCGGCGCAGATCGCCGCCGTACAGGCGCAGGATGCCGTTACGCACGAGGTGCGTGCCCCAGACCAGCAGCGACACGCCGGCGAGCAGGTTCAGCAGCGTTTGCATCGCTACGCGCGTCCCGCTTCGACGTCGGACAGCGCTTCGTCGACGATGTCGATCGCGCGATCGAGGTCCGCTTCGCCGATGACCAGCGGCGGTGACAACGTCAGCACGTTGCCCTGGCCGACCTTGAACGACAGTCCGCGCGCGAGGCACGCGTACATCGTCCGCTCCGCTTCGTCGCGTGCCGGCGTGCCGTCGCCGTGCGCGAGCTCGACGCCAAGCAGCAGGCCGACGCCGCGCACGTCGGCGACGAGCGAATGGCGCCGTCGCAACGCGTGCAGCCGCTCGAGCGCGCGCGCGCCGAGCCGCTGCGCGCGTGCGAGCAACGTCTCGCGCTCGATCACTTCGAGCGTCGCGAGCGCCGCCGCGCAGCCGACCGAGCTCTTCTCGTGCGTGTAGTGTCCGAGCGCGCGGTCGCCGGCGACGTCGAGATCGGCCCGCGCGATCACCGCGGCCATCGGAAATACCGCGCCGCCCAGGCCTTTGCCGAGCACGACGATGTCGGGGACGATGCCGTAATGCTCGAAGGCGAACATGCGCCCGGTGCGGCCGAGGCAGATCGGCACTTCGTCGAGAATCAGCAGCGCGCCGTGCCGATCGCAGGCGTCGCGCAGCGCGCGGTAGTAGCCGGGCGGAGGAATCTGCACGTCGGTCGACCGTATCGTCTCGACGATCACCGCGGCGACGTCGCCTTCCTTGGCGAGCACGTAGTCGACATAGTCGGCGCAGCGCGCGTTGCAGACGCCGCCGCAACCGAATCGGCAGTCGCGCGGGTCGCACGGCGGCACGTGCTCGGTGCCCGGCAACAGCGGTCCGATGCCCTGGCGGAACAGCGCTTCGCCGCCGATCGAGATCGCGTCGAGCGACGCGCCGTGGAACGCGTCCCACATCGAGATCGTCTTGTGGCGGCCGGTCGCGATGCGCGCGAGCTTCAGCGCGATGCCGATCGCGAGCGTGCCGCCGGGCGCGAACAACACCTTGCCCAGCGGGTCGGGCGCGAGCGCGACGAGCTTCTCGGCCAATCGCACGGCGACGTCATTGGTGAAGCGGCGCGGCGAGAACGGCAGCGTGTCGAGCGCATGCTTGACCGCGGCGATGACGTGCGGATGACGGTAGCCGACCTGATGGACGCTGTTGCCGTGGAAATCCATGTAGCGCCGACCCTCGGCGTCGACGAGCCAGATGCCCTCGCTTTCGACCAGCGCGTCGAAGCACGGCGTGGACAGCGACTGGTGCAGAAATGCGCGCGCGTCGCGATCGAGCAGCGCGCGCGTCGACGCACCGACGTGCGCCGCCTCCCACGCCCGCCGGTGCGGCGAGCGATTGACGTCGCCTTCGGCGGCGAAGTCTGCGAGCGGTGGCGTGCGATCGTTCATTGCGACGGCGCACTCACCACGGCAGCGAATACGTTTTCACGTTGCTGAAGCTCTTCATCGCCTCCTGCACGCCCTCCTTGTAGCCGAGTCCGGAGTCCTTGATACCGCCGAACGGCGTCAGCTCGAGCCGGTATCCCGGCACTTCGCGGATGTTGACCGTGCCCACGTTCAGCTCGCTCACGAACCGCGTGATGTAGTCCAGGCGGTTCGTGCACACCGACGACGACAACCCGTACGCAGTGCCGTTGGCGATGCGGATCGCGTCGTCGATGTCGCGGAAGCGGATCACCGGCGACACGGGCCCGAACGTCTCGTATTTCACCAGCGGCATGTCGGGCTTCACATGGTCCACGAGCGTCGGCGAATACAGCGCGCCGAGGCGCACGTTGCCGTGCAGGAGCCGCGCGCCGGAGGCGACCGCTTCGTTGACCTTCGCTTCGAACGACATCGCCGCCTGCTCGTCGATGACCGTGCCCATGTCGACGCTTCGATCCATCGGGTCGCCGTACGACCACGCCTTCGTCTTCGCGAGCAGCCGTTCGACGAACGCGTCGGCAACGCTTTCGTGGACGAGCATACGCTTCACCGCCGTGCAGCGCTGTCCGGAATTCTTGTACGAGCCCGCTGCGGCGAGCGACGATGCCTCGTCGAGATCGGCGTCCTCCATCACGATGATCGGATCGTTGCCGCCGAGCTCGAGCACCTGGCGCTTGTAGACGGCGCGCGCGGCGATCGACTTGCCGATCGCCACACCGCCGGTGAACGTGATCAGATCGACGTCCGGGTTGGTGATCAGCTCGTCGGCGATCTCGCGAGGCGCGCCCGTCACCACCGAGAACATCTCGGGCGGCAGGCCCGCGTCGTAGAGAACGTCGGCGAGCAGCAGCGCGGACAGCGGCGTCTTCTCGGTGGGCTTCAGCACCATCCGGTTGTTCGTGGCGATCGACGGCGCGACCTTGTGCGCGACCTGGTTCAGCGGATGATTGAAGGGCGTGATCGCCGCGATCACGCCGAGCAGCGGCTCGCGCAGCGTGTACACCTTGCGTGACTTGCCGTGCGGCGTGAGGTCGCACGAGAACACCTGTCCGTCGTCGACGAGCGCCGCATTGCCGGCGAACGTGAACACGTCGGCGGCACGACCCACCTCGTAGAGCGAATCCTTCTTGCAGATGCCGCACTCGGCGGTGATGAGATCGGATATCTGCTCGGCGCGGCTGCGCAGGATCTCGGTCGTGCGCCGGCAGATGTCGTAGCGCTCGTAGCGCGTGAGCTTCGGCTTGTACGCCCGTGCGATCGCAATGGCGCGACGGACATCGTCGACCGAGGCTTTGGGCACCGTTCCGACGAGCGTGTTCGTGTACGGATTGGTGACCTCGATCGTGCGCGTCGAGCCGACGCGCTCGCCGGCGATGCGCATGCTTTCGTGCAATTGGCCGCCGGTGCGGCGCGCGCTGGTGTCGTTCATCGGGGTGGTCAATCGAGCAGGTTCAGTCCGAGGTCGAACGCGTCGAAGTTGCGCCAGCGCCTGCGCTCGGGAAGCGAGGGCGCCGCGCGGCTTGCGATCAGCGGCACCTGCTGCTCGGACGTTCCGCCGTGCGAGCGCAGCGGCGCGTCGAGGCCGGACAGGTCGTGCCGCTCGCGGCTCGTGCCGATCACGCTGAGCCGAGCCGAAACGACGACGAGGTCGCCGATCCGATCGGGCGGAAGCTCGAAGCGCGCCGCCGCCTCGTCGCGTTGAAGGACGAGGTCGATGCCCGGCAACGCTGCGATCGTTTCACGCGCGCGCTCGCGCGCGACCGGCGTCGACAGATAGACGGTCGCGAACGATCCGAGCGCACCGTGGTGAACGACGTACGGGTCGGTGATCGGCAGGATCACGCGCGTCGTGCCGCGATCGAACACGCCGTCGAGCACATCCTGCAGATAGATGACGTTCGGCCGGCCAAACGCATCGGTCTTCGCGTTCATGCCGTGATCGGCGGTGACGATCACCGTGGCGCCGCGCGCGTCGATCTCGGCGAGGTAGCGGTCCATCATCGCGCAGAAGTCGTTCGCCGCGGGGGCGCCGGGCGCTGCCTTGTGCTGAACGTAGTCGGTCGTCGACAGGTACATCACGTCGGGCCGCTCGCGCTCGAGCAGGCGCACGCCGGCGGCAAACACGAATTCCGACAGCGACGCGCTGTAGACCGATGGCACCGGCATGCCGGTGAGCGTCGTCGCGTCGTCGATGCCGTTGTCGGCAGTCGTCGCCTGGTCGGCCTTCTCCGACGAAAAGCAGATGCCGCGCATCCGGTGCCCGAGCAGCGCCCGCAGCTTGTCCTTCGCCGTGACGACGGCGACCTTCGCGCCGGCATCGGCGAGCGCGGCGAGGATCGTGCCGGCGCGCAGATACTTCGGATCGTTCATCATGACTTCGGCCTGCGCGTCGCGATCCCAGAAGTAGTTGCCGCAAATGCCGTGAACCGCCGGCGGCGCGCCGGTGACGATGGACAGGTTGTTCGGATTGGTGAACGACGGCACGACGCATTCGGCGGTAAGACACGTTCCGCGCTCCCGCAGGCTCGCGAGGAACGGCGCCCGGCCCGTCGCGATCGCCTGCGTCAGGTATTCGGGCTCGCAGCCGTCCACGCAGACGACCACGAGCGGCCGCTCGGGCATCCGGTAGCGGCGGCCGTTGACGTCGACGTGTGTCGCGCTCATCTCGCCCTTCTCGAAGCGCCGCGCGCGACCGCGGTGTCGTGCATTCGCGCACGGCTCGCCATCACGTGCTCGAACATCGCTCGGCCCGCTGCGGCCGCCTTGCGCGCGGCGATCAATTCGACGATCGTGCGGTGCTCCCGCGTCGAGATCGGCAGCACGCCGCCCTGCGCGAGCGACGCGCGCCGATACAGGTGCAGCTCGTTCACGAGCCGCCGGTACGTCTCGAGCAGCTTGCCGTTGCCCGCGAGCGCAACGAGGCGATCGTGGAAGTCGACGTTCGCCGCGTGGTAGGCGTCGACGTCGCCCCGCGCGGCCGCACGCTCCATCCGCTCGATCCGCGCGCGCAGCTCGCGGACGTCGTCCGCCGAGGCAACCTGCGCGACGCGGCGGCCGACGAACTCGTCGAGCAGCGCACGCAGCTCGTAGATCTCATCGGCCTCGTCGATGGCGATCTGGCGGACGAACACGCCGCGGTTCTTCTCGAGGCGCACGAGGCCCGACGCCTCGAGCGCGCGAAACGCCTCGCGCACCGGTCCGCGCGACACGCCGAGTCGCGCCGCGACGGCCGCCTCGTTCAGCTTGCCGCCGCTCGGAAGGTCGCCCGCGAGGATCATCCGCTCGAGCTCGCTTCGCACGAGCGTTGGCAGCGAGCTCGACTGCACGAGCGCGATCGCGGCGGCAGCGCGCGCCGGCCTGCCGGCGCGCACGGCGGCGGCGATGCCGGGAGCGCGGGCGGCACGGGCGCCGTTGCCGGACGGCGAAGCTCGCTTCAGCATGGTTGCCTATTGGACGTCGCACGCTGTAGATTGTCAACAATCTGCAAGATTCGGTCGCCATCGTTGACGGGCGCGGCGGCGAAGGCGGCTCGATTGCCGCCGGGTGGGGCGCGGCGTACGATGCGCGCTCTCGGCCGGCGATCCGCGCCCGTCGATGCCGCACATCACTCTTCCACAAGGAGCAAGCAGATGAAACGCAACCTCGTTCCCTGGTGGCGATCCGGCGCTGCTGTGCTGTTCGCCGCGGGCGTGGCGATTGGCGTGCTGGCCACGGCGCCGGTTCACGCGCAGAAGACGCAACTCAACGTCTACACGGCGCTCGAGACCGACCAGATCAAGGCGTACGAAACCGCGTTCAACAAGACGTATCCCGACATCGAGCTCAAGTGGACGCGCGACTCGACCGGCGTCATCACCGCGAAGGTGCTGGCCGAGAAAGCGAACCCGCAGGCCGACATCGTGATCGGCACGTCGGCGTCGAGCCTCGCCGTATTCGCGAACGAAGGCATGCTGGAGCCCTACGCTCCCAAGGGTCTCGACAAGATCCCCGCCGTCTACCGCGACAAGCAGAATCCGCCGCGCTGGGTCGGCATGGACGTCTACGGCGCCGCCATCTGCTTCAACACGGTCGAGGCACAGAAGCAGGGACTGCCGAAGCCGTCGTCGTGGAAGGACCTGACGAAGCCCGTGTACAAGGGCAAGGTGGTCATGCCGAACCCGGCGTCGTCGGGCACCGGCTTCCTCGACGTGTCGGGATGGCTGCAGATGTGGGGCGAGAACGACGCGTGGAAGTACATGGACGCGTTGCACGACAACATCGCCGTCTACACGCACTCCGGTTCGCAGCCTTGCAAGCAGGCGGGCGCCGGGGAGTTCCCGATCGGCGTATCGTTCGAGTACCGCGCGATGGCGACGAAGAAGTCCGGCGCGCCGGTCGATATCGTTTTCCCGAGCGAAGGTCTCGGCTGGGATCTCGAGGCGAGCGGCATCATCAAGGGCACGAAGAAAGCGGACGCCGCGAGGAAGCTGATGGACTGGCTCGCGACGCAGGAGGCGATGGCGCTGTTCGCGAACAACTTCGCGGTCGTCGCGATGCCGGGCATGTCGAAGCCGCTCGAGTTCATCCCGACCGACTACGAGAAGCACCTCATCAAGAACGACTTCGACTGGTCGGCGAAGAACCGTGAGCGGATCCTCACCGAGTGGACCAAACGCTATAACGGGAAATCGCTTCCGAAATAGGCGCCGAGCGTTATCCGTCGGCGTCTGCGGCGGCGGTGCGATAACGCGCGGTTGGAGCGTCGGCGCTTGCCGACGCTCAACCGCTTCTGCCCAAGAATGACTCCAGCCGCCGAGCGTCCCGAAGCGTTACGTCTCGAAGCCATTCGAAAGACGTTCGGCGCCTTCGTCGCGCTTCATTCGATCGATCTAGCGGTCGATGCGGGCGAGCTCGTCTGCTTCCTCGGCCCGTCCGGCTGCGGCAAGACGACGTTGCTTCGGATCGTCGCCGGCCTCGAGTCGCAGGATGCCGGGCGCATCGTCCAGCATGGTCGCGACATCTCGCGGCTGCCCGCGACCAAGCGCGATTACGGGATCGTGTTCCAGTCGTACGCGTTGTTCCCGAACCTCACGATCTTCGACAACGTCGCGTATGGCCTGGTCAATCGCCGCGCTGCGCGCGACGCAATGCGCGCGCGCGTCGCCGAGCTGCTGAAGCTCGTCGGGCTGCCGGACAGCGGCACCAAGTATCCGGGTCAGCTCTCCGGCGGCCAGCAGCAGCGCATCGCGCTTGCGCGCGCGCTCGCGACGTCTCCGGGCTTGCTGCTGCTCGACGAACCGCTGTCCGCGCTCGACGCGCTCGAGCGCGTGCGCCTGCGCGGCGAGATCCGTGCGCTCCAGCAGCGCCTCGGCGTGACGACGATCCTGGTCACGCACGATCAGGAGGAGGCGCTGTCGATGGCCGATCGCGTCGTCGTCATGAATCAGGGCCGCATCGAGCAGGTCGGCACGCCGCAGAACATCTACAGAGAGCCGGCATCCGCGTTCGTCGCCGACTTCATCGGCAAGGTGAACGTGCTGTCGGCGACGGCCGAAGGCGGCGGACGGTTTCGCGTCGGCGCCATGATGCTGGACTGCGCGAGCGCGTTCTCCGGCGTGCCGGCCGGCACGAGCGTGAAGCTGTACCTGCGCCCCGAGGATGTCCAGGTGAACGGCGCAGCGGGCGGCCACGGCAACGTCGCGGCGGCGTCGGTGCAGAAGATCGAATTCCTCGGCGCGTTCTGCCTCGTCACCGTGCGGCTGACCGATACCGACGTGCAGCCGCTCGTCGTCAACGTGTCGCGGCAGGCGTTCGACCGCCTGGCGATCGGCGAAGGCGCGTTGCTGTCGGTCGGCCTGCCGCCCGAGTGCATGCGCGTGCTGGGCTGACCGCGCGTGACCACGCTCGCACCCGTCGCGACAGCGGCAGCGCTCCGGGCGGCGCCGATCGACCGCGAGCGGCTGCTTGCGAACGGCCTGCTGCTGCTCGCATGCGCGGCGCTCGTCGTGTTCCTGCTCGGCCCGCTGGTCGCGATCCTCGCGAAAAGCGTCGAGAATCGCGACGGCGCCTTCGTCGGCCTCGCGCTTTTCCGCGAATACGTGCAGTCGCCGGCGCTGATGCAGTCGGCGTGGAACACGGTCTGGGTCGCAACCGTCGTCACGCTGATCACCGTGCCGCTCGCGTTCACGTTCGCCTACGCGCTCACCCGAAGCGCGATGCCGTGGAAGGGCGCGTTCCGGCTGGTCGCGCTGACGCCGATCCTCGCGCCGTCGATGCTCGCGGCGATCTCGTTCGTCCAGTGGTTCGGCAACCAGGGCGCGCTCAAGGCGCTTATGTTCGGCCATCAGGTGTACGGTCCGATCGGCATCATCATCAGCTCGGTGTACGCGATCTTTCCGCATGCGCTGATGATCGTCGTCACGTCGCTGCTGCTGACCGACCGCCGGCTCTACGAAGCGGCGGAGTCGCTCGGCACGACGCGGCGACGGCAGTTCTTCACGATCACGCTGCCGGCAGCTCGCTACGGCCTCGTGAGCGCCGCGATGGTCGTGTTCTCGTACACGGTGAGCGACTTCGGCATCCCGAAGGTGATCGGCGGCAACTTCCACGTGCTCGCGATCGACGTCTACCAGCAGGTGATCGGCCAGCAGAACTTCAATCGCGGCGCCGTCGTCGGGCTGATCCTGCTGCTGCCGGTCGTCGTCGCGTTCGCCGTCGACTGGTGGATGCAGGGCCGTCAGCACGCGCAGTTCTCGGCGCGCGCGGTGCCGTACGTCGCGCGCCGCGCGCCGGCCTTCGACGCGGCGATGTTCGCGTTCTGCGCGCTCGTGTGCCTGTGGATGCTGTCGGTGCTCGGCATGGCGGTCTACACGTCGCTGATCAAGCTGTGGCCGTACGATCTGTCGATCAGCCTGCGCCACTATGTCTACGGGCTGATCGACGGCGGCGTCATCGACTCGTATTTCAACAGCGTGAAGCTCGGCTTCGCGACGGCGCTGTTCGGGACGATGCTGATCTTCGGCGCCGCGTACCTGCTCGAGAAGACGAAGGGCCTGCCGTGGGCGCGCTCGGCGATCCGGCTGCTTGCGACGATTCCGATGGCGGTGCCCGGCATGGTCCTCGGCCTGGGCTACATCTTCTTCTTCAACGACCCGCGCAACCCGCTGCACCTGCTCTACGGCAGCATGGCGATCCTCGTGCTGTCGACGATCATCCACTACTACACGTCGAGCCACCTGGCCGCGGTCACGGCCCTGAAGTCGCTCGACGGCGAGTTCGAAGCCGTATCGGCATCGCTCAAGGTGCCGTTCTGGAAGACGTTTCATCGCGTGACCGTGCCGGTGTGCCTGCCGGCGATTCTCGACATCGCGCGCTATCTGTTCATCAACGCGATGGTGACGCTGTCGGCGGTCGTGTTTCTCTATTCGTCCGACACGAAGGTCGCATCCGTCGCGATCGTCAATCTCGACGAGGCCGGCGATATCGGGCCGGCCGCGGCGATGGCGACGCTGATCTTCGCGACATCGACCGCCGTATGCCTCGTCTACGCGCTCGCGACGCGGCTGCTCGTCGCCCGCTCGCAGGCATGGCGCACGCCGGCGCTGCATTGATCCTGGAGCAACGTTCATGAGTCTCGTAAGCCGAGATCCGATCCTGCTCACGCCCGGTCCGCTGACGACGTCGCTCGCCACGAAGAGTGCGATGCTGCGCGACTGGGGGTCGTGGGATGCCGCGTTCAACACGGTGACCGCGGACGTGCGGCGAAAGCTGCTCGACATCGTCGGCGGCCATGGCACGCACGACTGCGTTCCGATGCAGGGCAGCGGCACTTTCTCGGTCGAGGCGGCGATCAACACGCTGGTGCCGCGCGACGGCCATCTGCTGGTGCTGATCAACGGCGCGTACGGATCGCGGATGGCGCGGCTCACGCAGATGATGGGACGGCGGATGTCGACGTTTCAGACGGCCGAGGACGTGCCGACGACGCCGCAGGACGTCGAGCGGCTGCTCGCGGCCGATGCGTCGATCACGCATGTCGGGCTCATTCACTGCGAGACGTCGACCGGCATCCTGAATCCGCTTGCCGACATTGCCGCGGTCGTCGCACAGCACGGCAGGCGCCTGATCGTCGACGCGATGAGCTCGTTCGGCGCGCTGCCGATCGACGCCCGCACGACGCCGTTCGATGCGCTGGTCGCCGCGTCCGGCAAGTGCATCGAGGGTCCGCCGGGCATGGGCTTCGTCATCGCACGCAAGGTCGCGTTGGAGGGCGCCGCCGGCAATTGCACGTCGCTCGCGCTCGACCTGCACGACCAGCACGCATACATGGAAAAGACGACGCAGTGGCGCTACACGCCGCCGACGCACGTGGTCGTCGCATTCAACGCGGCGCTCGACCAGTTCGCCGTCGAGGGCGGCCAGCCGGCGCGTCTGGCACGCTACGCGGGCAACTGCCAGACGCTTTTGAGCGGCATGGCGGAGATGGGCTTCGAGCCGTTCCTGCCGCCGCGCATCCAGGCGCCGATCATCGTCACCTTTCACGCGCCCCCGGACCCGGCGTACACGTTCAAGGATTTCTACGCGCGGGTGCGTGACAAGGGCTTCATCCTGTATCCGGGCAAGCTCACGCAGGTCGAGACGTTTCGCGTCGGCTGCATCGGCGCCATCGGCTCCGATGAGATGCGCCAGGCGGTGAACGCCGTGCGCGACACGCTCGTCGACATGGGCATCCGGCAGGTTGCGCCGAAGCGCAGCGTCGCGCGCGCTGCGGATTAGCCGACTTCGAGCGACGCGCCGAGCAGCGACTGCAGCGCCGCGCGCTGCGGCGCGTCGGCGGCAATCGCCCGCCGCAGCAGGAAATCGAGCACGACGAGGCTCGCATCGGCGGTCACGACGTCGGGGCCGCACGCGTTTGCGATGAGCCGCGCGGCGACGTCGAGCGTCACGCAGCGGTGCTCGACCGCTTCGCCGTCCTGGTTGCGCGGCTCGAAATCGGGAGTCAGTTCGAGGTCGTGGACGAAGATCGTCTCGCGCTGCAGGCCGTCGCGCTGCTCGCGACAGATCGTCAGTCTGCCCGCCGATCGTGCGTGCCGCGCGACGTCGCTCGCGATGCCCGCTTCCTCCCACGCCTCCTTGATGAGCGTTGCGCGCACCGGGTCGGCGTCGCGCGCGATCGCGCCGTCGGCCGCGATGCCGCCGCCGACGAGATTGTCGAGCCGACCGGGATCGATCGCCTTGGTCGGGCTGCGCCGAGCGAACCACAGCGCAAGCGAGCCGTCGGAGCGGCGCACGTAGCCGTTCGCGTGCGCGGCGTGCGTGCGAATGCCGAAATAGCGGGCCGCCGCGCGCTCGAGCAGGAACAGCGGCGGCGCGCCGAACTGCGGCACGACGGCGTAGCGCTCGTCACGCCATGCGGTGAGCTCGCGCTCGCGCTCGAGCTCGCGGGCGACGCGCTGCATCGCCTCGGTGCGCATCGTCGCCGTGCGCAAGCTCGGCGTGAATCGGATGCAGCGCGCGTGCGCAACGAAGACGTCGGTGAAGCGCGCGATCCGCGACGCGCGCTCGTCGTCGAGGCAGCCGACGGCGACGCCATCAACGACCAGCGGACGATAACGTCTTGCGGGAGGCGCGAGCTCGGCGCGTAGCCGCTCGGCGATCGCGGGTAGAATATCGTCCATCGCCACGCGTTCATTGTAGTCCGCCAAGTGCCTGCCGACGTTCTCGCGCTGTTCGACATGGACCATACGCTGTTGCCGCACGACAGCGACGAGCAGTGGGTCGAGTTCCTGATCGGCGAAGGCGAGCTCGACCGCGGCGTCTACGAGGAAGCGAACCACGCGTTGATCGCTCGTTACAACCGTGGCGAGGCGGGGCCGATCGAGTTCACCGAGTTCTACCTGTCGACGCTGGTCGGCGCGGACGCATCGAGGCTCGAGGCGCTGCGCGATCGTTATCTCGCGACCAATGTTCGGCCGAGCATTTCCGACAAGGCGCGAGCTCTCGTGAACAAGCATTTGCAGGCCGCCGACATCACGGTGATCACGACGGCGGTGTCGACGTTCCTCGCGCAGGCGATCGCCGCCGAGTTCGGCGTGACCGACGTGATCGCCACCGAGCCCGAGATCGCCGACGGGCGCTACACTGGCCGCGTCGTCGGCACGCCGAACATGCGCGAGGGCAAGGTCGAGCGGTTGCATGGATGGCTCGCGGCGCGCGGGCGCCGGCTCGCCGACTTCCGCGAAGTGTGGGCGTACGCCGACTCGCAGAACGACCTCGCGCTGCTGTCGCACGTGACGAACCCGGTGGCGGTCAACGCCGATCCGGTGCTCGCCGTGCACGCGCGCCACAAGGGCTGGCCTATCGTCCAGATCAACTGATGACAGCGCGAATCATCGATGGCAAGGCAAGGGCCGCGCGACTCGCCGCCGACGTCGCGGACGCGGTCGCGGCGCGCACCGCATCCGGCCGGCCGGCACCGGGGCTTGCCGTCGTGCTCGTCGGCGAGAACGCCGCCTCGCAGGTCTACGTGCGTAACAAGCGGCGCACCACCGACACCGTCGGCATGCGATCGTTCGCGCACGACCTGCGCGCCGACGTGTCGCAGAGCGACCTGCTCGCGCTGATCGAGCGGCTCAACGCCGATGCCGCGGTGAACGGCATCCTCGTGCAGCTGCCGCTGCCGAAGCACATCGATGCCGACAGGATCACCGAGGCGATCGATCCGCGCAAGGACGTCGACGGCTTCCATCCGTACAACATCGGGCGACTGGTGCTGAAGCGCCCGCTGCTGCGGCCCTGCACGCCCTATGGCTGCATGACGCTGCTCGCCGAAACCGGCGAGGATCTGGTCGGCAAGCATGCGGTCATCGTCGGCCAGTCGAACATCGTCGGGCGGCCGATGGCGCTCGAGCTCCTGATGGCGCGCTGCACGGTGACGGTGTGCCACTCTGCCACGCGGGACTTGGCCGACGTCGTGCGCGAGGGCGACATCGTCGTCGCCGCCGTCGGCAAGCCGGCGTTCGTCCGCGGCGAATGGATCAAGCCGGGTGCGATCGTCATCGACGTCGGCATCAATCGTCGCCCCGACGGCAAGCTTGTCGGCGACGTCGACTACGCGCCGGCCGCCGAGCGTGCGGCCTGGATCACGCCGGTGCCCGGCGGCGTCGGCCCGATGACGATCGCAACGCTGCTCGCGAACACGCTGCGCGCCGCCGAGCTGCAGGGCGGCTGACGCTCACGGCGCGGCGACCGGCGCGGCGTCGCGATGACGCAGCAGCAGCCGATCGATCGACGCGAGAAGGTCGTGCAACGGACGGAAGTCTTCGAACAGCGCGTCGTCGCCCGGCGATGCTCCGCTCGGCGCGAGCTCGGCGCGCACGGCGTCGAAGATCTCGCCGAACGTACGCTGTCCGTCGATTCGCGACAGGACGTGCCGCCCGTAGCGGCCGGGATCGGCGATCGCGCGCACGCCGCTATGCTGATGCGTGAGCAGAAAGGGCCGGTTGCCATGACGCGCGAGGAGCGCTGCGAGTGCGGCACCGCTCACCGGCTCGTGGAACAGGAACGGCACGTAGTCGCGCGCGCCGTACGGCGCGCGACGTGATCCGCGCGTCGCGTAGAACGTATGCACGATCACGGTGCCCGACAGCAGCTCGGCGATCTCGTGGCGGCGTCGCGCGGGCAGTGCGGAGATTTCATCGATCAGCGCTGCGTGATCGGGCCCGAGCGTGAACGCCGGTTCGTACGCCGAGCGGCCGCGCTGCGCGTCGGTCAGCTCGAGATGCAACCCGCGGCGATCGACGAGCCATTCGTGGACTTCGCCGATCGCATACGGACGATCGATTGCACGCAGCAGCAGATCGACGATGCCGGCGTCGCCGAACGCAATGTGGTCGCGATGCAGCGGCTCGGTGCGCTTGAACCAGTTCGTCGGCGGCAGCGTCGCGAGCACCTGTCGCGCGGTCGCGATGCGTTGGTCGAGCGGGTCGCCGTCGTCGTCGAGCAGCCGCAGCAGCGCCTGCAGCTGATGGACGCCGACGCGCCCGGGCGTCGCGTGGAGCATCAGCCCGAGCGCGCCGTCCGGCGCGAGCGACGAAAGAAGCGCATCGAGCGCTGCGTCGGGATCGTCGAGATGGTGCAGCAACCCGACGCCATTGATGTAATCGAACGCGCCGAGGCCGAGCTGCGGCAAGGACAGCAGCGAATCGCGAACGAAGCGGATATTGGCGAGACCGCGAAGCTGCGCGCGCTCGCGCGCGATCGCGACGCCCGCTTCCGTTGCGTCGAGATGCACGACCTCGGCGTTCGTATCGCGCAACTGCTCGGCCAGGAAGATCGTAGCGTCGCCGGTGCCACCGCTCGCGACGAGCGCGCGAAAGCCGTCGCGAAACGTCTGCCGGCCGGCGAACCCGTAGTGGTTGAGCATCGGCAGAGCGTCGAGCCACGTGCGCACGAGGCGCCGCGTCTCTTCGCCGCGATTCCACGGCGGGTACGGCAGCGCCGCGTACTGGGGCCGCGCGGCGTCGGCAGTGCTCACGCGCTGCGCAGGTGCCACGCTTTTGGCCGCGTGAACGTCTGGATGCCGTACGTCGACAACGTGAGGCCGATGCCCGAGCGGCCGACACCGGACCACGGCAGCCGCGGGCTCACGCGGTCGCAGCAGTTCCAGTACACGCTGCCCGAGTGCACGCGCGCGAGGATGCGTCGCGCGCGCTTCTGGTCGGCGGAGTAGACGCCTGCGGTAAGACCATACTCGGTGTCGTTCATCAGATCGACCGCGGCGTCGTCATCGGCGACGGCCTGGATGCCGATGATCGGTCCGAAGCTCTCGTCGCGCATGAGCGCCATCGAATGGTCGACGTCGGCGAACACCGTGGGCTCGAACCAGTTGCCCTTCGCGAAAACACCGGAGAGCTTGGCGATGCGACCGCCGAGCAGCAGCTTCGCGCCCTTCTTCCTCGCGTCGACGACCTGCTGCTTCAGTACGTCGAGCTGAGGCCGGCGGGTGATCGCGCCGATATACGTCGACTCGTCCATCGGGTCGCCCGTCTTGTAGGTCTTCACCTCGGCCACGAATGCATCGACGAACGAACGATAGATCGATTCGTGCACGTAGATGCGTTCGACCGAGCAGCACGACTGCCCCGTGTTGTAGAACGCGCCGTCGGCGAGGCCCGCCGCGGCCGCTTTCACATCGACGTCGTCGCAGACGTACACCGGATCCTTGCCGCCGAGCTCCAACTGGACCTTGATCATCCGGCGTCCGGCGATCGCGGCGATCTTCGCGCCGGTCGCGTACGAGCCGGTGAAGAACACGCCGTCGACAGGCTGGCGCAGCAGCGCGGCGCCCGTCGCGCCGTCGCCGACGACGGGAACGAAGACGTCCGCCGGGACGCCCGATTCGTGCAGCATCTCGCCGATGTGGATGCCGGTGAGCGTCGCGTATTCCGAGGGCTTGTAGAGAACGGCATTGCCGGCGACGAGCGCCGGCACGAAAACGTTGCTGCCGACGAAGTACGGATAGTTCCACGCGGAGATGTTCGCGACGACGCCGAGCGGCTCGTGCGAGATCCGCTCCTCGAGCTTGCCGGGCTCGGCATGGACCTTCTCGTCGCGCAGCGTGCGCGCCGACTCGGCGAGAAAGAAGTCGAGCCGCGCAAGAAGGCCGTTCAATTCGTTTCGCGATTGACGGATCGGCTTGCCGACTTCCTGCGTCAGCGTGCGCGCGAGCGTCTCGCGCATCGCGACGACGCGCTCGCGAAAGCGCGCGATCGCGGCAATGCGCTTGGCGATCGGCATGCCCGCCCATCGCGGCTGACCCGCGCGCGCCGACTCGTACTTGCGCTTCACCGCGGCGAGATTGTCGGCAACGATGTCGATCAGTGCCGCGCCGGTGGCGGGATTGACGATCTTCATCAGCGATCGTGGCGTGTCAGAGCGCGAATGCCGCGGACTTGTGCCGGCCCGCCGCCGCGAGGAAGTCGTCGAGGATCGGCGTGTCGTCGACGAGCGAGCGGTCGGTCGGATCGTGGAACTCGGGATGCCACTGCACGGCGAACACGTAGCCGGGACCTTTCCAGCGCAGCGCCTCGATGACGTGATCGGGCTCCGAGCGCGCCTCGACGACGAGGTCGCGGCCGACGTCCCTCACCGCCTGGTGGTGGATCGAGTTCGTCTTCACGACGGCAGTGCCGGCGTAGAGTTTCGCGAGCGGCGTGCCGTCGACGAACGACGTCGCATGGCAGTTGCGCTCGTAGATCGTCCAGTTGCGGTGGTTGAGCGCCGCCGGCAGCTGAGTGGCGAGATCCTGGTAGAGCGTGCCGCCCTGCGCGACGTTGATCACCTGCAGGCCGCGGCAGACGCCGAGGACGGGCTTCTGCCGCGTCATGAACGCGCGCAGCAGAGCGATTTCGTACTCGTCGCGGATGCGATCGCCGTTCCACTCGGGTCGCAGCGGCTCTTCGCCGTACGTCTGCGGACAGACGTCCGAGCCGCCCATCAGCACGAGGCCGTCGAGCTCGTCGGCGTACGCGTCGGTCGTCGCCTTGCTGCCCGCGCGCCGCGTGCGCCCTTCCGGCGAGGGGACCATGAAGGCGAGCACGTCGCGCTGCATCAGCCAATGCGCGACGTTCTGCTCGATGTACTGCAGCGTCATTCCCTTGAAGATCGGACGCTGCGGATCCTCGTGGAAGAAGCACGCCGAGATGCCGATCTTCAGCATCCGTCAGAGCGCCGCAGTGAAAATGCGCTCGAAATCGGCCGCCGTGCACAGCCGCGGATTCGTCTGGTGGCAGATGTCCTTCATCGCGATGTCCACCAGCGCGGGCACGTCGGCGCGGGTGACCGGCCGCACGCTTTTCGTCGCCCCGATCGTCGCCGGAATCCCGATGTCCGCCTTCAGCTTTACGAGCCAGTCGATCAGCGACTGCGCAGCCGCCGATTCGCTCGCGGCCGCGGCACCGGGCACGCCGGCGACACGGGCGAGCTCGGCCATCCTCGCCGTCGCCGCCGGCAGGTTGAAGAGCATCACGTGATCGATCATCACGCCGTTCGCGAGGCCATGATGAAAATCGACGACCGTCGACAATGCGTGCGCGCACGAATGCACGGCGCCGAGATCCTTCTGGAACGCGGTCGCGCCCATCATCGACGCCATCATCATGTCCGAGCGCGCGGCGAGGTCGCGCGGCTCGCGCACGGCGGCCGGCAGCGCGCGCGCAGCGATGCGTACGCCCTCGAGCGCAATGCCGTCGCACAACGGGTGATACGCCGGCGACAGGTAGCTCTCGATGTTGTGCGTCAACGCATCCATGCCGGTCGCGGCGGTGACTCCGGCCGGCAGGCCAAGCGTCAGCTCGGGATCGGCGAACACCGCCTTCGCGAGGATCTTTGGCGAAAAGACGATTCGCTTCACGTGCGTGTCGTCTTCCGACACGACGCTCGAGCGGCCGACCTCCGACCCAGTGCCGGATGTCGTCGGCAGCGCGACGAAATGAGGGATCGCATCCGGCATGGCGCGCGCATTCGGGTGGTCCCATGCGTACTCGATCGCGTCGCCACCGTGCGTGCCGAGAACACCGACGATCTTCGCGACGTCGAGCGCCGCGCCGCCGCCGAATCCGATCACGCAGTCGGCTCCGTGCCCGCGAAATGCCTGCCCGCCGGCGTTCGCCTGGGACGCGGTGGGATTGCCGGACACGCCGTCGAACACGGCGACCTGCAGCCCCGCCTCGCGCAACGACGCGACAAACGCCTGTGCGACCGGCAACTGCGCGAGCGCGCGGTCGGTGACGACGAGCGGGCGCGCGTGAGCGCGCTCCCGCAGGTGCCCGCCGACGAGCGCGGACGCACCGGGGCCGAAATGGATCGTCGTCGGAAACGCAAAGCGGTGGATAGTCATGGCGTGAACGCAGTGTCGCGAACGGTGCGCGGCCGGCCGGCGAACGATGCGCGCTCGGCAAGGCAATGACGCATCGTCGATATCCCGTCGTCCTTTATATCAGATTTTGCGCTCGCTTCCGGTACGCGCGCTGTCGGAGCGTGCGTGCGGTCGCGTCACTCATGCGGCGCAGTCGCAGCGAGCAGGCGCAGCGCAGGCGTCGAGTAGATCGCATCACCGGACAGCAGCCACGACGCCAACTGGCCCACCAGCGCGGCGATCACCAGCGGCGGCGCAAGGAAGTACTGGCCCGAACTCTCGATCGCGAACGCAGCCGCGGTGAGCGGCGTGCGGGTCGCCGCCGCGAGGAACGCCGACATGCCCGACAGCACCATGACGATCGCCGGGACGTCGGCGAACGTGTCGCGCAAAGCGTTGCCGATGCCGGAGCCGATCGCAATCGACGGTCCGAACAAGCCTCCGGCGAGTCCCATCCAGAAGCACAGCAGCGTCGCGATCGCCTTCACCATCGGATACACGGCGGACACGAAATCGCCGCTCACCATGCGCTCGATCTCCAATTCGCCGGTTCCGTGAATCGCGTGATCGGACATCAACGACAGCGGAACGATCAGCGCGGCGGCGGCGAATGTGCAAAGCAGCGGTCGACGCGAGCGCCACGACGCGAGCAGCCGTGGCAAGCCCACGACTGCCTTGGCGAACAGCACGCCGCACACGGCGGCGATCGCGGCCGCCGCAAGCGATGCACGCAACGTCGTGCCGTCCAGGCGTACCGCGCGCACCGTCGCGAAGCGTGCGCCCGTTCCCGAGGCGAACGCGGCGACGATGCTGCCGATTGCCGCTGCGACGGCGATCCACGGCAGCCTGCGCCACGACGCCGGCCTCAACTGCTCGATCGCGAACAGCAATCCCGCGACCGGCGTGTTGTAGGCGGCGGCGACGCCGGCCGACGCGCCGACGGCGAGCGACATGCGTGCCGTTTCGGCGTCGTGCGCGCCGCCGGCATGCGTCGATACGGCGCGCACGACCGCCGAAGCGAGCGACACGCTGGGACCCTGGCGCCCTACCGATGCGCCGAAGAACAGTGCTGCGAGCGTCAGCACGGCCCTTCGTACGGCATCACCGAGCGACGCCCACTCGCCGCGCCGACGGGCATCCGGCGTCGCATAGGCGGCGACAGTGTGCGAAACGCCGCTGCCGGCCGTCCCCTCGCGTTGGGCAACATAGGCGACCAGGCCGAGCGCGACCGGAGCCGCGAGCATCGACGGCCGCCAGGCGTCGAGCAGCGCTGCGTACGCGTGCTCCGCCGCGTAACTCGCGGCCTCGAAGCCCACGGTGGCTGCCGCCGCGGCGGCGCACGACACGAAGAGCAGCAGATCGCGCCTTGGATCGATCACGAGCGAATCGCAGGCGCACTAAGCCGGTGGCGCATTCGTCGCTAGTGTACTAAGTTAATAATTCGTTGAATCATTTCGCTTCGCGTTGCTGTCTCGAGTCAGTGTTGTTTAGACAGCGAAGGGGGCGATGGCGGGCAGACCCAAGGCGCAGCGGATGTTGAGCGCAGCCGAGCGTGAACGGCTGGAAGCAGCAGTGCGCAAGCGTTCGGCGTTGCGCTCGCGGATTGTGCTCAATCGCGCCGGTGGGGCACACAATCACAATCACGACGTGGCGAAGCGGCTGCGGCGCACGCCGAAGACCGAATGCGAGGGGGCAATCGTTTCGTGCGGCTTCGTTTGGACGGCTTGCTCGATGCGCCGCGCCCAGGCGCGCCGAGCGGACCACGCACCCGGACCGAAATGGATCGTCGTCGGAAAGGCGAACCGGTCATCATCATGTCGGTGGCACATGATATCGAATCGCATTTGCGCGCTCGAGCGGCCGCGCGAGGGTCCCGCGAGACGCTCGCTCCATTGTGTTTCGCTACGCTCCTAATTATCATGACCGACCGGCGAGCATCTCGGTCCGCCGGGCTTGTGCCATCCGCAAACCCTTGTCTTGTCGCGCTGTTGAGCCGTGATTCACGAAGTCGCCACGGACGTCGGCGAACGGCGGTTCGCCAATCGAGGCGCCGACGCCGCGCTGGCTGCGCCCGGCGGTGCCGGCACCGGCGCGCTCGACCGAATGACGTCGCACGCGCGGCATTATGCTCGTGTCGGCGGCTCGCGCGCACATGGCGGCAGACGGCAATGCGCTTGCCGCTGAACGACCCCACCGACGCCGAGCACGACGTCGTGCTGCTGGAGCGGCAAGGCGCCACAGCCATCGTCACCATCAATCGTCCGGAAAAGCTCAATGCGCTGAACGATGCCGTCTTTGCCGGGCTGCGGACGCAGCTCGACACGCTGGAAAGCGACGCGTCGGTCAGCGTGCTGATCATCACCGGCGCCGGCGAGAAAGCGTTCGTGGCCGGCGCCGATATCGAGCGCCTTGCGCAGATGGACACGACGCAGGCCGTCGAGCAGATGACGTCCGGCCATCGGCTGTTCCTGCGCATTGGCGAATACCCGAAGCCGACGATTGCGATGGTGAACGGCTATGCGCTCGGAGGCGGCTTCGAGCTCGCGTTGTCGTGCGACATGATCGTCGCTTCCGAAAACGCGATGTTCGGCTTCCCCGAGATCACGCTGGACACGCTACCCGGTTGGGGCGGCACGCAGCTTGCGCCGCGCAAGATGGGCCCGAACCGCGCGAGCGAGATGGTGCTGACGGGCAGCCAGTACTCGGCGGCCGACTGCAACGCGTTCGGGTTCATCAACCGACTGGTGCCGCTCGCGCGGCTTCGCTCCACGGCGATCGAGCTTGCCGCGTTGCTCGCGAAAAGGCATCCGTTCGCGCTCCAGATGGCGAAGGCTGCGCTCCGGCAAGCCGACGCGTTGGATCTCGCCGCCGGCATGCGCTACGAGGCATTGGCGTATGTCGCGAACTTCAGCGTTCCGCATGCGAAGGCGGGATTGAACGCGTTTCTGAACCGCAAGCAGAGCCGTCCACCAAAGTAGCGCCGCACGCCGCGCGGCACGCGCGGCCATCGACGCAAGCGAAGGAAGCGGGATCGATGATCGAGGGTCGGCGTCTGCGCAGCGCATTCGGCGAACGCCAGCGGTTCATGCTGATGCTGATCGCACCGGCCGTCATTCTGCTCGTGCTGTTCCAGGCGGTTCCGATCTTCATCGGCGGTGGCGCGAGTTTCCGCGACTGGATGCTGTTCAACCCGAAAAAGACGTGGGTCGGGCTGTCGCATTACATCAATGTGATGACCGATCCCGAGTTCCGCAACATCGTGCTCGTCAACACGTTCCTGTTCATGGTCGCGAGCGTCACCATCTCGCTGCTGGTCGGTCTTGCGCTCGCCATTGCGCTGAACCGCCCGTTCCGCAGCCAGAAGCTCGTGCAGACGGTGCTGCTGCTGCCGCTGATGGTGGCGCCGGTGATCGCGGCGATCATGGTGCGCTGGATATTCAACGACCAGTTCGGCGTCGTGAACGCGATCCTCGAGGCGGTCGGCATCACGGGCCAGCCATGGCTCGTGCAGCGATGGTCGGCATTTGCGATCATCGTGCTCACCGACTGCTGGCTGTGGATCCCCTGGTTCACGCTGCTGCTGCTCGCCGGCCTGCAGAGCCTGCCGAAGGAGCCGTTCGAGGCCGCGGCGATCGACGGCACGAGCCGCTGGCGCGTGTTCGTCCATCTGACGGTGCCGATGCTGCGCCCGGTCATCATCGTCTGCGTGGTTATCCGTGCAATCGACGCGTTCCGCACGTTCGACATCGTCTGGGCGCTGACTGGCGGCGGCCCAGCGCGCCAGACCGAGCTTTTCAGCGTGTACGCGTACGAGCAGGCGTTCGTGTTTCTGAATTTCGGCCGCGGCTCCGCGGCGGCCATCATCGGCGCCGTGATCATCCTGGTGGTCGGGCTGTTGCTCTATCGAGCGCTGGACCGCGTGCGCAGGGTCTCGCAATGAACACGGCCGATGTGGCGGTGAGCGCGGCGGGCGCCGGGTTTTTCGATTCGATGGCGCCGGGCGCGCGCCGCGCGTTCTTCGGCCTCGCCATCGGAGCAGTGTGCTTCCTGTTCGCCTTCCCGGTGCTGTGGCTGCTGCTGACATCGCTGCGGCCCGAGTCGGGGGTCTACTACGTGTACCGCGGGCTCGACTTCACGCTCGACAGCTACCTCCAGGTGCTCAATACACCGCGGCTCGTCCAGGCGTTCTTCAACAGCGGCGTGATCGCCTCGCTTGCCACGGTATTTTCGCTGCTGGTGACGGTTTCGAGCGGCTACATGCTGTCGCGCTTTCGCGGCCCGATCGCGAGCAGCTGGTTCGGCGTGATCTACGCGATGCGCTGCGTGCCGTATGTCACGTGGGTGCTGCCGCTGTATTTCGTCGAGCAGAGCTACGGCATGTACGACACGTATGCCGGCCTGCTGCTGCCGCACATCGCCGTGCACATCTGCTTCTTCTCGTGGCTGATGAAAGGCTTCTTCGACGGCATCGACTCGTCGATGGAGTCGGCGGCGCTGATCGACGGCTGCACGCGCTGGGGCGCGTTTTTCCGTGTCGCGCTGCCGGCGGCGATTCCGGCCATCTCGGCGCTTGCGATACTGTGCTGGCTGTTCACGTGGAACGAGTTCCTGTTTGCGCTGATCCTGACCGGACAGAACACGCCGGTCATCACTGTCGTCATGTCGCAGTTCGTCTCGGAGATGGGAATGCAGTGGAACCTGATGGCGGCGACATCGATGCTCGCGCTGGTGCCGGCGTTCGTGCTCACGCTGTTCGGGCAGAAGTACGTCATCCGCGGATTGAAGATTTGAACGCTGCGCTTGCTCCGTAATGCACGGAGCCGGCGCTTTTGTCGAAACAGAAGCATACCAATGTGAGAAGGCCAAGGAGGAAGTGATGACGCACGCGATACGATGGTTGTCGGCGATTGCCGGAGTAGCACTGCTCGCGGGCGCTTCGGGCGCGGCGCTGGCGCAGCAAAAGGAGTTGCGCGTCGCCTATCAGCCGAATCCGCTGCAGGAAGCATCGATCGACATGATGGTCAAGTGGGGCCAGGCGAACAACGTCAAGGTCACCAAGATTCCCAATTCGTACGGCGTCTATGTCGAGAAGATGACGGCGTCGCTCACCTCGGGCTCCGACCAGTACGACGTGATCTGGCACAACGACGACTGGGGACAACTCTGGGCGCACCTGCTGGAGCCGCTCGATGACGTCCCCGGCCTCAAGTACGCCGACAAGTGGAGCACCGATCCGATCATCTTCCACAACAAGGAAGGCAAGACCACCGTCGTGCCGATGGGCGAGACGCTCGGCGCACTGTTCTACCGCACCGACCTCGTCCAGGAAAGCGAGCTTCCGAAGACGTGGGCCGATCTCGTTGCGCTCAGCAAGAAGCTGCAGGGGGCGGGAAAGGTCAAGTTCGGCTTCGTCGGAGGCATGAGCAAGGACGCCGACTGGAACTCGACGCTGTGGACCGTCTGGAACAACGGCTGCGACGTGATGAAGCCGTTCTGGACCCGCGACAACGCGCAACTCGCTAAGGCGGGCTGGGAAAGCGGCCTGAACGAGCCGTGCATGCGCCAGGTCGCGGAATTCTGGTGGGATGCGCTCAAGAAGGACAAGATCAGCCCGAACGGCATGCCATCTTACGGACGCAACGAGGCCAACGCCGTGTTCATGGTCGGCGACGCCGCGTTTACGGTCGCCGATACGACGTACTGGAACGACTTCAACGACCCGGCCAAGTCGAAGGTCGCCGGCAAGGTCGGGCTTGCGAAGTTTCCGCAGGGGCCGATGAGCAAGAGCGTCGAGAACTGGGACGAGATCTGGGGCTGGGCGATTCCGAAGGCGATCCCGGCGGAACGCAAGGCGCTTGCCAAGCAGATGCTGTCGGCCATCATGTCGGACGAGGAAGGCCAGATCGCGCTGTGGAAGAAGACCGGCGCGCCGCCGCCCAACGTCACGCTATGGCCGAAGATCGCGAAGACAGATGCTTTCATGCAGAAGCTACAGCGAGATTATCTGGATCCGCCGCACAAGACGCACTCGGCTTACTACTTCGCGCAGTGGACCGCCGTGCACAAGGCGTACAACGACGCGATGACCGCAGCGGTCACCGGCTCGCGGGAGAACATTCCGAAGGCGCTGGCCGAAGGCGCGGTGAACATCCACAACGCCGCGAAGCAATAAGCGGTTGCATTCGCGTGTCACGCGTCGGGAGCGATCCCGGCGCGCTCATGCGCGCATACCGCGCGCGGTCTTCGCCGCCGCGCTTCACGTTCGGTGTGATCGTCGACAAGATGACCCAGATCGCTTTGAGCAAGGTGAACAAGCACTACGGCAGCATGCAGCATGCCGTTAAGGACAT
Organism: uncultured beta proteobacterium; assembly: GCA_963798655.1. Classification (GTDB taxonomy): domain Bacteria; phylum Pseudomonadota; class Gammaproteobacteria; order Burkholderiales; family Casimicrobiaceae; genus CAVSMC01. The sequence goes on from CAWCUH010000001.1 coordinate 415,105, forward strand.
CGACCTGGTGATCGGCGACCGCGAGTTCATCGTGCTGGTCGGGCCATCGGGCTGCGGCAAGTCCACCACGTTGCGCATGATCGCCGGCCTGGAGGAGATCACCAGCGGCGAGATACGCATCGGTGAGCGGCTGGTGAACCACCTGCCGCCGCGCGATCGCGACGTCGCGATGGTGTTCCAGAACTATGCGCTGTACCAGCACATGACCGTCTACGACAATCTCGCGTTCGGCCTGCGCAACAAGAAGGTGCCCAAAGTCGAGATCAAGGCGGCGATCGACCGCGCGGCCGGCATTCTCGGCCTCGGCGAGCTGATGGACCGCAAGCCGCGCCAGCTGTCAGGCGGCCAGCAGCAGCGGGTGGCGCTCGGCCGCTGCATCGTTCGCAATCCCAAGGTGTTCCTGTTCGACGAGCCGCTGTCCAATCTCGACGCCAAGCTGCGCGCGCAAATGCGCCTCGAGATCAAGCGGCTTCGCGTGCGCGTTCCCACGACGTCCGTGTTCGTCACCCACGACCAGGTCGAGGCGATGACGCTCGGCGACCGCGTCGTCGTCATGAAGGACGGCCGCATCCAGCAATGCGGCACGCCGCTGCAGGTGTACGGCGAGCCCGCCAACCGCTTCGTCGCCGGCTTCATCGGCGCGCCGTCGATGAATTTCTTCACGGTGACGGCTCGCGGCGAGGGCGACGATCTCGTCGTCGGCAACGCGCACCTGCGCGCGCGCGTCGCGGCGAAGCACAAGCCGGCGCTCGCCCGCTGGAAGGAGCGCAACGTGATCCTCGGCGTGCGTCCCGAGCACTTGCGCATCAATGCCTCCGACCGCGAAGCGCTCGGCAACGGCGTCGTCGAAGTCATCGACCAGCTCGGCTCGGAAATCGTGCTCGAGGCGCGCATCGGCGACCTCGAGGTCAGCGTCGCCGGCGTCGATCCTGGCTCCGCGCTCAAGCCGGGCGACACGATCCAACTGTGCGCGGCGAGCGAGCAATTGCACTTCTTCGATCCGGACACCGACGAGGCGATTCGCTAGATCGGGCGGCTCGCGAACGCCGCCGGTCAAAGGACCGTCATGTACGCAGCGCCACCGGTCGTCCGCACTGAGGTCTTCGCGCGTATCCCGGACAAGTTCCGCATTCGCGGCCGCACCAATCGATGGATCGACGTTCAGCGCGGCGGCGCGGAAACGACGTGCTTTCTCGAGGGGCCGTCGTTCGACCTCGCGGGCAACCTCTATGTCGTCGACGTCGCATGGGGAAGGATCTTTCGCATTGCGCCAGACGGCGAAGTCGACCTCTTCACCGAATACGACGGCGAGCCGAACGGACTGAAGATCCATCGCGACGGGCGCATCTTCGTCGCCGACTATCGTCACGGCATCATGGTCGTCGACCCGGTCACGCGCGCGGTCACTCCGTTCGTCGACCGCGCGGCGCTCGACCGGTTCAAGGGCGTCAACGATCTCGTCTTCGCCTCGAACGGCGATCTTTACTTCACCGACCAGGGGCTCACCGGCCTGCACGACCCGACCGGCGCGCTGTATCGGGTGCGCGCCGACGGTCGGCTGGATCGCCTGCTCGCCAACATTCCGAGTCCCAATGGCCTGGTGCTCGACCTCGCAGAAGGCGCGGTATTCGTCAACGTCACGCGCGCGAACAGCGTCTGGCGCGTTCCGCTGCTGCCCACCGGCGCGCCGTACAAGGTCGGTGTGTTCATTCAGCTCTCCGGCGGCCTCGGCGGGCCGGACGGGCTCGCGATCGACAGCGCCGGCAACCTTGCCGTCGCTCACATCGGTTTGGGCGTCGTGTGGCTTTTCAGCCGCCTGGGCGAGCCGCTCGCCCGCATCAACTCGTGCGCGGGGCTCGCAACGACGAACGTCGCATACGGCGGCCGCGACAATCGCACGCTCTACATCACCGAATCGGAATCGGGGTCGGTGCTGGCCGCACAGCTCGACGTGCCGGGCCGCGCGATGTACTCGCACATGCTCGCGGGTCCCGTCGCGGGCGGCGCTTGACGCTGGACAAAACTACCCCGGCGCGGCGAGAACGACGCCGTCGGCGCGCAGCGCCTCTATTGCACGGGCATCGAAGCCGAGCTCGGCGAGTATCGCCACCGATTGTGCGCCCAGCCGCTGCGGCGTGAGCCGCACGCCGGGCGCCTTGCCGTCATAGAAAACCGGGTGACTCACTAGCGTTACCGGCACACCGCTTTCGCCGGTCACCGTCGTGAAACTTTCGAGGTACCGGACCTGAGGATCGGTCACAACGGCCGCATAGTCGTTCACCGGCGAATGCCAGACGTCCTTTTCCCGGAACAGCGCGGTCCAGTGCGCCATGGGCATCGTGATCAGGTAGCGGGCGAGCAGGTTCGAAATGCGCTCCTGCTCCGCGAACGCTTCGTCCGCCGGAATGCGCTCGTCGTCGGGCACATCGACGATGTCGTAAATGGCTTCAAGCGACCCGAGCGATATCGCGATGTGCCCGTCCGCGGTCGGGTAGATTCCGTAGGGCGGCGAGAAATACCAGCCGGCGACATTGCCCGGCTGGCTGACGTCGCTCGACTGCCCGCTGTTGAGATAGCAGGTGAGCGACTCCTGTTGCAGACTGAGCGAGGCGCTCAGCAGGTTGACGTCGACGCGGCACCCTTCGCCGTGTCGAAGCCGGCGCAGCAATGCGGCGAGAATGCCCATCGCGTAGAGCGCCGCGCCGTGGTGATCGACGATCGACACGCCGACCGCACGGGGCCCTTCGCCGCGCTTGCCGGTGATCGCCGCGAGTCCCGACATCGCCTGAATGATCAGGTCTTGCCCGGGTCGGTTGGCATAGGGGCCGTCGGCGCCGAATCCCGAGCCGGCCGCGTAGATGATGTCCGGCTTGATCGCCTTGACCGCGTCGTAGTCGAGGCCGAGCTTTTTCATGACGCCGGGGCGATAGTTCTCGGTGACGACGTCTGCGGTGGCGATCAGCCTGCGTACGATGTCGATGCCCCGCGGGTCCTTCAGGTTCAGCGCGACGCTGCGCTTGTTCCGATTGCCCAGAAGGTGCAGCATCGTGTGGCCGTCGACGGTCAGGCTGTCGACGCCGCCCCACTTGCGCTGAAACGCGCCCTCGACGGGCTCGACCGATATCACGTCGGCGCCGAGGTCCGCGAGATATTGCACTCCGAGCGGACCCATCAGGAAATGATTGAAGCTGATGACGCGGATGCCCTCAAGGCCGTACATGGGATGCTCCCGGTCGATACCGCGCACGTCGAGGAGCGTGCGCGCAAGACGATGCGGCAATCAGCAAGGCTTGTTCGCGTCGGGACGGAAGCGCCCTGGGTGCAGCAGCTTGCACAGCACCTCGGCAAAGTAGAAATCCCCGAACATCGTCGCGCTGTCGACGCCCTCGTTGTGCGGCTTGGAATAGCAGCCGTGCTTGAGCAGGCCGCGGTGGGCGCCTTCGCGCGCCAGATAGTCGGCGCAGAGCGTGGCCACGATCCAGCCGCACTTGTGCCGGTATTCGGCGGCGCGGTCGCCGTCTGGATGCAGCGCGGCAAGATCGAACAGCGCCGAGGCGGCGACCGCCGCGGCCGCGGAGTCCTTGGAATTACCGGGCGTACGCGGCGCGTCGAAATCCCACGGCGGGACCGGGTCGTGGCCGAGGCGGTCGAGGAAATACGTGGCGAGCTTGTCCGCGAGTTCGAGATATTCCGGCTTTCGCGTCTCGCGGGCGGACTGGGTATATCCGTAAATGGCCCAAGTCTGTCCGCGCGACCACGCCGAATCGTCGGCGAACCCTTGAAACGTGTAGCCGCGCACCCGCTCTCCGGTAAGCTCGTCGTATTCCACAGCGTGAAACGTCGAGTTGTCGGGACGAACGAACCCGCGTCGCGTGCATGCCGCGTGGGCGTCGGCGGCGAGCCGGAAGCTCGCATCGCCGCTGTGGTTCGACGCCCAGTAGAGAAGCGGCAGATTCGCCATCGTGTCGATCGCCGAGCTGCGCCGACCGCGCGGATCGGACATCAGGCCCCACGACGAGATGTAGGCGCCCAGCGGCGTCGTGACGAGCCGCGCGCGCAGACGACAGGCGGCCTGCATGGCGGTCTCGGCGAACCACGACTCCTTGGTAATGAAAAAGGCGGGAATCGCGCTGCTGTCGAAAATGAAGCCGATGTCGTGCGTGTTCGGATCCTGCGCGCGCTGCGCGACGAGACGCATCCGCTCGCGGGCACACACGAGAAACGATGAAGCGCCGGTGTGAAGGTACGCGGCGAGATGCAGTCCCACGAGGAAGCCGCAATGCCAGTTGCCGTGGCTCCATGCATTGCCGCTGTACCCGGCGGAGTCGGACGCCGGCGCCGTTACCCAGTGCCCGTCGGCAGCCGTGACCACCGGGAACCGGATTCCGAGCGTCGGCTCGTCTTCGGCGAGCTTCGCCGCGAGCAGGTCGAGCGCCTCGCGCGCCAGCGCGTTCGAGATCGCGGTCAACAAGCGTCTGATGCTGGTTCGACACTTCGTTCTCCCCGCCGCGCCGCGTCGTGACCGATCGGCTGCGTTCGTCTCAGTCGGAGCTCGACGCTCGACGCTGCAGCAATGCAAGGGGTCGCAGCAAAACTTCGATCGGCGAGAACGGCTCGCGGTTCGATCGGCGCGCCGTGGCGCGCGTTCATTCGGCGGCATCGTGCGATCGCGGTGGAACGGAATTGTAGCAAAGGCCGCTCGATCGCGTCACGCATCCAAACGAGCGTCGAGTGCTACCATCGAGCTTCGTATCGTTGTCGACGAGCCGATTCGTCCGGTGCAAAATCGCGATTTGCCGCGCTCGCGCTGCATGCGCGCGTCTTCCGAGACCTCTCATGGCCAAACGTCCGCACATGGACTGCTATGCGATCGGCGACACCGCTGACTTCGCGAAGACCGTTTCGGAATATGACGTCTATGGCTTCGCCGGCATCGCCGGCGACTTCTTCGGAGTGCACGTTAACGAGGAATACGCGAAGACGACGCGCTTCGGCACGCGGATCGCCCAAGGCGCGCTTTCGGTCGCATTCATCTCGACGGTGATGGGATACATGGCGGCGAAAGCGCCCAATCCGGGCGCGGTGTCCTACCGGTACGACATCACGTTTCTCGCGGCGGTGCGCATCGGCGACACGTTGACCGCGCGTCTTACGCTCGTCGAGAAGGACGACGAGCGCAATACCTGCATATTCGACGCCGCGGTCACGTCGCACGCGGGCGAGGTCGTCGCAAACGGGCGCACGTATCTGAAGGTTCTGTAACCCTTCCCGCTGCGCGCGCGCCCGCGTCGGCACGCGAGCATGCTTGCCTCCGTCGCAGATTCGAAGGACCAGCCCCGATGCCGTTCTGGAAAACCGAGCAACACGAGATGGTGCGCTCCGCGGTGCGCCGCTTTGCCGAGAACGAGATCGCACCGGTAGCCGAAGCGCTGTGGGAACAGCAGGCGTTTCCGTATGCGTTCTGGAAGAGAGCGGGCGAGCTCGGTTTCGCGGGGCTGCCGTACCCGGAGCGATGGGGCGGAGGGGGCGGCGACTGGGTGTCATTTGCCATCGTGCTGGAGGAGCTCGCACGCATCGACTGCGCGGTGTCCAATGCCGTGATGGCGAACTCGTCGGTTGCAAGCCTGCTGAACAATTTCGGCACCGATGCGCAACGCGAGCGGTACCTGTGTCCGATCCTCGACGGCCGGCAGATCGGCTCGATCGCGCTGTCCGAGCCGAACGCCGGTTCGGACGCCGCCAACATCGAGACGCACGCCGAGGTCGTCGACGGACAATGGCTGCTGAACGGCGCGAAGACGTTCATCAGCAATTCGGGCACGGACGTCACGGGGCCGGTGGTGCTGGCCGCGGTCACGGGGCGCAAGCCGGACGGCCGCAAGGAAATCTCGAACTTCATCGTGCTGAACGGCACGCCGGGCTTCGAATACGGGCGCAAGCTCAAGAAGATCGGCTGGCGCGCGTCCAGCACGTACGAGCTGTCGTTCCAGGATTGCCGCTTGCCGCTCGATCACCTGCTCGGAGAACGCGGTGCCGGCCTGCGCCAGACGCTGGCGACGATCAGCACGGGGCGCATCCTTATCGGCGCGATGGCGCTCGGCATTCTGCAGGGTTCGCTCGACCGATCGATCGCGTACATGAAGGAGCGGCGCGCGTTCGGCAGGCCGCTCGCGGACTTTCAGGCGTTGCAATTCAAGATCGCCGACATGGCGGTGCATGCGCAAGCCGCACGCCTGATGCTGCACGACGCCGCGGCTCGCAAGGACGCTGGCGAGCCGTTCGATCAGCAGTCGTCGATGGCGAAGCTCTTCGCGACCGAGCACGCGATGGCGGCAGCGCACCAGGCGATCCAGATCCACGGCGGTTACGGGATCATGACCGAGTTCGCCGTGTCGCGTGCGTTCGGAGACGCGAAGGTGCTGGAGATCGTGGAGGGCACTTCCGAGATCCAGCGAATGATCATCTCGCGCATGCTGCTCGCATAGCGTCCATACGGAGAAAGCGCAATGCTCGAAGGCATCAAGGTGCTGAGCTTCACCCACTTTCTGCAGGGCCCATCGGCGGTGCAGATGCTCGCCGACCTCGGCGCCGACGTGATCAAGGTGGAGCCGCCGACCGGCGCCTTCGAGCGCAGCTGGACGGGCCTCGACGCCTACGTCGCAGACGTCACCGTGTTCTTTCTGCTCGGCAATCGCAACCAGCGCAGCATCACGCTCAACCTGCGCGACGACAAGGCGCGCGAGATCGTTTACCGGCTCGTGCGCGAAGCCGACGTGCTGGTCGAGAACTACCGGCCCGGCGTCATGAAGCGGCTCGGCCTCGACTATCAGACGCTCAACGACATCAACCCGAAGCTCGTCTATTGCTCGTGCACGGGCTACGGCGCCGATGGTCCGCACGTGAAGCGGCCCGGGCAGGATCTGCTGTTGCAGGCGATGAGCGGGCTCGCCGCGCTATCCGGTGCGGGCGATGCGCCGCCGACACCGACCGGCGCGGCGATCGTCGACCAGCACGCCGCGGCGCTCGCGGCGTTCGGAGTGCTTGCCGCGCTGTTGCAGCGGGCGAAGACGGGCCGCGGTTGCCAGGTCGAGAGCAACCTGCTGAACGCGGCGCTCGACCTGCAGATCGAACCGTTCGCCTATTACCTCAACAAGGGTCCGTTGTGGCCGCGCGCGACGCCGGCGATCGGGACGCGCTCGCACGCGGCCCCTTACGGCATCTATCGCACCGCCGACGACTGGATCGCCATCTCGATGACCACGATGGACAAGCTCGCGGCCGCGTTCGAAATGCCGGACCTCGCGAACTACACTGCCGCCGACCAGATTGGCCGACGCGAGGAGATCAACAGGATCGTCCACGATCGCATCGGCCAGCGAACGACCGAGCATTGGATGGCCGCGTTCGACGTGGCAGACATCTGGTATGCGCCGGTGAACGAATATCCGGACGTCGAGCGCGATCCGCAGGTCGCGTGGAATCGCGTCATCATGGAGTTCGACTATCCGGGCGCCGGCACGATCCGCGTGCTCGCGCATCCGGTGCGCTACGACGGGCAGGCACCCGTCTTGCGACGGCGCCCACCACGCCTCGGCGAGCACACGCGCGAAGTGCTGCGCGAGGCGGGCTACGCGGACTCGGAGATCGACGCATTGGCGGGCGCGGGCGCCGTCGTACTGCAGCCGCAACGCACCGCCGCGTGATGGCTGTTTCGTCGCTGCGCGCGGGTTTCGTCGGCACAGGCACGATAACCTCGGCGATCGTCACCGGCATGTGCGCCGATGAAGCGTCGTCCGGCCGCATCGCGCTGTCGCCGCGAAACCGCGATGTCGCGTCGCGGCTGGCCGCGCGGTTCGCGCGAGTGACCGTCGCGGAGTCGAACCAGGACGTGCTCGATTGCAGCGATGTCGTGTTCCTCGCCGTGCGACCGCAGGTGGCGCAGGACGTGCTCGCACCACTGACGTTCAGGTCCGATCACCGCGTAATCAGTCTCGTCGCGACGTTTTCTCGCGACCGGATCGCCGCGCTCGTGCAGCCCGCCGGCACGGTCGCCTGCGCGGTGCCGCTGCCCACGGTGGCCGACCGGCTCGGCCCGACGGCGATCTTTCCTCCCGACAGCGTCGCTGCCGCGATCTTCGGACGGCTCGGCACGGCCATCGAAGTGACGTCCGAGGACGAATTCCGCGCGCTCTGGAGCACCACTGCGATGATGGCGACGTTCTTCCTGCTGCTCGACGCGTTGTGCTCGTGGCTGACGAGCCACGGGGTGCCGCCCTCGCGAGCGCGCGACTACATCGCGACGATGTTCGGCGGGCTGGGCGGCGTCGCACGAAGCGGCAGCGCGTCGTTCGCTCGTCTCGCCGACGAGTTCGCCACCAAAGGCGGACTGAACGAGCAATGCGCCGAAGAGCTCAGGCAGGCCGGCGTGTTCGACGCATGCTCGCGCGCACTCGACTCGGTGCTCGCGCGCCTGCAACACGGCGGATCTACGCCGCCGGCGGATGGTGGAGCGGGCGCATCGCAGCGGCGCGGGCCGCGTTGATGTCGCGCGCCGCTGTGACGCCGCTGCGGCGCGAGTTACATCGGATTGCCGCCGCGCTTCAACGCCGCGATCGTCGCTTCGATGATCGCAGCGACGCGCCGGCGCTCATCGCCTTCCAGTGGCAGCCGCGGCGCGCGCACCCATTCCGGCGCGCCGTAAACGAGTTGCTCGGCGAGTTTCACGTACTGCACGAGCTTCACGTGCGTGTCGAGATGAAAGGCCGGCGTCAGCGTTCGATACAGCGTTCGCATTTCGGCGAAGCGGCCGCGGGCGCACGCATCGAACAGCGACACGCATTCGCCGGGCCAGGCGTTGGCCATGCCGGAAACCCAGCCGGTCGCACCGAGCGCCATGCTCTCCAGAATCAGGTCGTCGACGCCGCAGAACACGTCGAAGCGGTCGCCGAGCGCGTTGAAAATGTCGGTGACGCGCCGGATGTCGCCGCTTTCCTCCTTGATGCACTGAATCGTGCGAACCTCGGCGAGCTCGCGCAGCACCGGCGGCGTCACGTCGACCTTGTACGCGACCGGGTTGTTGTAGATCATGATCGGCAGATCGGTCGCGGCTCCGATCGTCCTGAACCATTCGGCCGTCTCGCGCGCATCCGTCATGTACGCGAGACTCGGAAAGACCATCAGTCCTTCGGCGCCGAAGCGCTGATAAGCGCGCGCAGACGCGGTCGCGTTCGCCGTGGAGATTTCGGCCAGACCGCAGAGCAAGGGAACGCGGCCGGCGACGACCTCCTTCGCAGCACGCACGACCGACTCCCGCTCTTCCGCCGTCATCGACGCGTTCTCGCCGAGCATCGGCAGGACGACGATACCGCGAACTCCGTTGTCGATCAGTCGCGCGATGCTCGCTTGCGTCGAAGGAAGGTCGACGGCGCCGTCCTGGTGCAGCTTCGTCGTCACAGCGGGAAAAACACCGGACCAGCGTCCCATCGAACCCCCGGCCGTTGCAGGCAATGAACGCGTCGATTTGCAGCGTCGATGAGCCCAAATGATACTCCCGCACGACGTTCGCTTCGCGTACGCTTTGCACGCGTGCTTGATCGAGGCGGCGTGTGGCAACAGGACGCCGCTCCGCCGGCCTTTTGTTGCCCGCGTGGCCGGGGGCGCTCGCGTATGAACCGACACGATGACTGACTCGGGCGCAACAGGACGGCTGCGGCACCTGCTTTCGCTGGACGATTTCGAGGCCGCCGCGCGCAGCCATCTTCCGCGATGCATCTTCGGCTACGTTGCCGGTGCGGCCGAGACCGACTGGTCGCTGAGGGACAACCGCGACGCGTTCTCCGAGCTCGGGTTCCTGCCGCGCGTTCTCGTCGACGTGTCGAAGCGCTCGCCGGCGACGGAACTGTTGGGCCATTCGTACGCGGTGCCGTTCGGCATCGCGCCGCTCGGCATCGCTGCGTTGTATGCATACCGCGGCGACATCGCTCTCGCGGCGGCGGCGCGCGCGGCGAACGTGCCGATGATCATGAGCGGATCGTCGCTGATCCGGCTGGAGGAGGTCGCGCAGCAAACCAGGGACGTCTGGTTCCAGGCTTATCTTCCGGGCGACGTGCCGCGGATCACCGAGCTGATCGCGCGAGTCGCGCAGGCCGGGTTCGAAACGCTCGTCATCACCGTCGATTCGCAGGTCGCGGGCAATCGAGAGAACAATATCCGCGCCGGTTTTTCCACACCGCTGCGGCCCACGTTGCGTCTCGCCTGGGACGGAGTCACGCATCCGCGATGGCTATTCGGCACGGCGTTGCGCACGCTGTTGCGCCATGGCATGCCGCATTTCGAGAACAACTATGCGACGCGTGGCCCGCCGATCGTTTCGCCGAGCATCCTGCGCGACTATTCCGATCGCGGACACCTGACGTGGGAGCACCTGCGTCTCGTCCGTCGCCTGTGGAACGGAACGCTCGTGGTGAAGGGCGTTCTCGACAAGCGGGACGCGCGTGCGGCGCGTGAAGCGGGCGCCGATGGGATCATCGTCTCGAACCATGGCGGACGCCAGCTCGACGGCGCGATCTCGGCGTTGCGCGTGCTCCCGGAAATCGCGGCGGCATGCGCCGACATTCCGGTGATGATGGACGGCGGGGTTCGCCGCGGCACCGACGTGCTGAAGGCGCTCGCGCTGGGCGCGAGATTCGTCTTCGTCGGACGGCCGTTCGGCTACGCAGCCGCGATCGGCGGCGAGGCCGGCGTGCGCCATGCGATCGGCTTGCTCGCCGCCGAAGTGCACCGCGACATGGCGATTCTCGGCGTCACTGACTTGCGGGACCTCGGTCCGCAATGGCTGTTGCGCACGAAAGCCGGCGCTGTCTATTAGAGCCGGTTGGACATGTCGATTCTAGATGTCGGTGGCGCTGACGACGCCGGAAAGCGCCTGCAGCGACGCGAACAGGAAGTACGAGCCGAAAACGAGCTCGGCATTGAGCGCCTGGTCCTGCGACCGGGAATCGTGCCGCTTGTTGAAACAGCCGCCGATCAGCATGCCGCGCGGCGCGGTGTCGCCGGCGGCCGTGGGTGTCAGATAGCCGCCGATCAGCGCGCGCGCCGTACGCTCGCCCGCTTCGCGATAGCGCGCGCGCCGCTTCGCGTCGGGCACCACAGCGGCGAGCTTCAGCAGCGCCGCGCACACGATCGCCGTCGCGGCGGTGTCGCGCTCCGTGTTCGGAATCGACGGATCGTCGAAGTCCCAGAACGCGACGCCGTCGGCCGGCACGTGGCCGAGCCACCAGTCGGCGGCTGCCACGCTCTGCGCGAGCCAGCGCGTTTGCGCTGCGCACTGCGCGAAACCCATCGCCGAGTAGAGCATCCCCCACGCCTGCGCGCGCCCCCAGATGCTCGTGTCGCTGAAGCCCTTGTGCGTGAAGTAGCGCATGACTTCGCCAGTGGCGCTGTCGAGCTCGCTCGACTGGATGATCGAGCCGTCGTCGTGGCAATGAACGTCGAGCACGCGCGTAGTGTGGCGTGCGGCGACGTCGGCATACGAGTCGTCGCCGCTCTGCCGGCTCGCCCAGAACAGCAGCGGTGCGGCCTGCAGCGAATCGATGCTGCTGAACGAACGGCCGGTCTCTCCGGCCTCCTCGGCATCCTTGCCGAGCGGTATCAGCCCGAGGCGACGGTCGAACTGGCTGCGCAGCGATTGCGCGACTTCCATCGCGATGGCGCAGCCCGTGTCGTCGGACGAGATCACCTGGCCGAGCGCCGCGCCGCAGTAAAAGCCGAACCCCTTGAACGCGGTCTCAAGGTTCGCGCGGCGCTGCAGGCGCAGGCACCAGACGCGCGCGAGATCGCGAAAGCTGTCGTCGCCCGTCATCTTGTGAGCGAGCCACAGCATTCCGGGCCAAGCGCCGCCGGTCCAGTCGCCGTCCGGCGTCGTCGTCCATTCGCCGGTGCGCGCGTTCGCCCAATGCGGGAATGCGTCGCCAAGAACCTCCGTCGTCTGCCGGATACGATGCAGCATCTCGCCGGCGGCGCGACGCCATTCGTTCGGCGTGTGCAGGGTCGACATCGTGTGGTCTCGAAACGGACGAAGATCAACCGGCCGGGCGCGACTCGGTACGGGCGTTGGGGGTCCACTTGAGGATGTGGCGGCCGACGGCGACCAGCTGGTCGTCCTGGTTCTTCACCTCGATCTTCGCCGTTGTCCGTTGCCGCGCCTCGTCGATGCCGTCGATCGTGTAGGTCACGGTGACGGTATCGTTGAAGAACACTGGCTTCAAAAAGCGTATGCCGTCGTAGCCGAGCGATACCGGCGTCGATTCGATCCCCTTGCGCAGGCTCTCCTCGATCATCCGGGTCGATGTCGTCGACATGAACCCGACGAGCAGCGCTCCATGCGCGATGCGTCGACCATAGATCGAGCGCTTCATGAATTGATCGTCGACGTGATTCTGCGACAGGTCGCCGGTGACGCCGGCGAACAGGTAGACGTCGCTTTCACCCACCGTCTTCGAAAACGCAACGGTGTCGCCGATACGCACGTGCATCATCGCCATCTGCCAGGTCCTCAAATGATCTCGAAATACCGCTTCATTTCCCAGTCGGTCACCGCGTCGAGCCACTGTCGCCATTCCCATTCGCGCGTGGCGGCGAAGTGATCGACGAACTCGTCGCCGAAGAAGTCGCGCGCGACATCCGATTGACGAAAGACCCGCGTCGTCTCGATCAGCGTTCTCGGAGCGCGCGCAATGTTGTCGGCGCCCTGATTCGTCCCGTGGATCGGCTTCGCCGTGAGCTTCATGCCTTGCTCGATCCCGTGCAGGCCTGCGGCGAGCACCGCCGCCATCGCGAGATACGGATTGACGTCGGCGCCGGGACAGCGTGTCTCGAGCCGGGTCGATTTCGGCGAGCCGGGAATCACGCGAAAGCTCGCCGTGCGGTTGTCGATGCCCCACGTGGGCTTCACCGGTGCCCAGAAGCCGTCGACCAATCGCTTGTAGCTGTTGATCGTCGGCCAGAACATCGGCGCCATCTGCATCAGCGTCGACACCTCGCCTGCGAGGTAGCTCTCGAACAGCTTGCTGATGCCGTGCCTGCCCTTGGCGTCGTGGAACACGTTCTTCTTGCCGTCGGACAGGCTCTGATGGATGTGGCCCGAGCAGCCCGGATACTGCTGGCTCCACTTCGCCATGAAGCTCGGCATGATGCCGAAGCGCGCGCCGATCTCCTTCGCCGCGCTCTTGAACAGGATCGCGCGGTCGGCCGCCTCGAGCGCCTCCGAAAACAGGATCGCCGCTTCGTAGACGCCCGGACCGGTCTCGGTGTGCAGGCCTTCGATCGGAATGCCGAACTCGGCGAGCTCGTTCATCAGCGCGTCGAAGAATTCCCGGTTCGCGTTCGCGCGCAACAGCGAATAGCCGAACATGCCGGGCGTGATCGTCGTCGGACCGACGCCTTTCTTGTCCGCCCACGTCTGCGGCGTCTCGCGGAAGTTGAACCACTCGAACTCCATGCCGCACATCGGCACGACGCCGAGCTTCTCGGCGCGTCGCAGCACGCGCTTCAGCACCTGCCGCGGGCAGATCGGCAGCGGCTGCTCCTTGCCGTCCCTCAGCTCGATGAACTCGCCGAGGAAGAACGGCACGCCGCCATCCCAGGGGACCGTGCGCAGCGTGCCGAGATCGAGCTTCGCGAGCGCGTCGGGGAATCCCTTGTGCCAACCGGTGAGCGTCGTGTTGTCGTACGTGACGTCGCTCGAGTCCCAGCCGAACACGACGTCGCAGAAGCCGAAGCCGCTCTCGGCCGCGGAGTAGAACTTTTCCTTGTGCATGTACTTGCCGCGCAGCACGCCGTCGATGTCGGAGACAGCGGCCTTGACCCGATTGCCGGGTGCGGCGCGCACGGCTGCGAACACCTTGGCGTGGGGCAGGGCGGTGGGCATCACGGGTCTCCTGGCGGTCGCGCACCCGGTCGTCCGCCGGGCTTCGAGGCCCGTCGATTCTAGCGCAGTGGCACAATGCCTGCTTCGCGGCCGCGCCCATGCCGAATCACGATCGCCCGCGCATCGTCGCGCTCGCCGAGCTCCATCTCGCCGTCGTTCTGTTCGGTTTCGCAGGGCTGTTCGGCAAATGGATCGCGCTCGCGCCGCTGCTGCTCGTGCTCGGGCGCACGCTGATCGCTGCCGCCGCGCTCGGCGCGTTGCGAGCCGTGCGTGCCGATGCGCGCGCGCCGTTCGACATCCGACTCGCGGCGAACGGCGTCGTGCTCGCCGTGCACTGGACCGCGTTCTTCGCGGCGATCCAGGTGTCGACCGTCGCGATCGGCTTGCTCGGGCATGCGAGCTTTCCGCTGTTCGTGCTCGCGTTCGAGCGCATCGGCGGCCGTCGCCTTGCCGCGCGCGAGCTTGCGGCCGCGCTACTGGTCACCGTCGGGCTCGTCGTGCTCGTCCCGGAGCTGTCGTGGAGCAATCATGCAGTGAAAGGACTCGCGTACGGCGTGCTCGCCGGCGCGACGTTCGCGCTGCTCGCCGTGATGAACCGCCGCTGGGCGGCCGCGCGGCCGGCTACCGACGTCGCGTTCTGGCAGAACGCATGGGCGTCGCTCGCGCTTGTCGTCGTCGCCGTTGTAACGGGGAGCGTGCCGTCGATCGGCGCGCGCGACGCGGCGCTGCTGATCGTGCTCGGCGTCGTGTGCACGGCCGGCGCGCACACGCTGTTCATCGCGAGCATGAAATCATTGACCGCACACGCGGCGAGCGTCGTCGCGGCGCTCGAGCCCGTGTACGGCATCGCGCTCGCGTGGATGCTGCTCGGCGAAGCGCCGGCCTCGCGAACGCTCGGCGGCGCGGTGCTCATCGTCAGCGCCGCGTTGGTCGCGACGCGGCGCGCGCATATCGCCGATTCGGTAGAATTCACGAAGTGAACACGGAGGCGCGAATGGAAATCGGAATCGTCGGTCTCGGACGCATGGGCGGCAACATGGCGCGGCGGCTCTCGCGCAACGGCGTTCGTGTCGTCGGGCACACCCGCAGCGAGCAGACACGCAACGAGTTCGCGACCGAAGGCGTCATCACCGCCGCGCCGTCGATCGGCGCGCTGGTGCGCGCACTCGCCGCGCCGCGGGTCGTGTGGATCATGCTGCCGGCCGGCGCACCGACGGATGCGGCGATCGACGAGGCACGCAAGGAGCTCGCACCCGGCGACACGATCGTCGACGGCGGCAACGCGAACTACAAGGATTCGCAGCGGCGCGGCGCGTCGCTCGCGTCGGCGAAGATCCACTTCGTCGACTGCGGCGTGTCGGGCGGCGTCTGGGGGCTCGACAACGGCTACGCGATGATGTTCGGCGGCGACGCCGACGGCGCGCGCGCCGTCGAGCCGTTCGTGAGGATCCTCGCGCCCGGGCCGGACCGCGGCTGGCTGCACTGCGGCCCGGCCGGCTCGGGACACTTCACCAAGATGATCCACAACGGCATCGAGTACGGGATGATGGAAGCGCTCGCCGAGGGCTTCGCGCTGCTGAAGGGCAAGCAGGAGTTCAACCTCGACGTCGCTGCGATCGCCGAGATGTGGCGCTACGGCAGCGTCGTGCGGTCGTGGCTGCTCGATCTCACCGCCGACTTCCTCGCGAAGGATCCGAACTGCGGCGGCATCGCGCCTGTCGTCGCCGACTCCGGCGAAGGCCGCTGGACCGTCGACGAGGCGGTCGAGCAGGGCGTGCCGGCGCCGGTGCTCGCGATCGCATTGATGGCGCGCTTCGCGAGCCAGGGCAAGGACGAGTACGGCAACAAGCTGCTGGCGATGATGCGCAAGGGCTTCGGCGGTCACGCGATCGTCAAGGGCGAATGATCGTCGTGATGATGGGTGTGTCGGGCTCGGGCAAGACGAGCGTCGGCCGCCGCGTCGCCGAAGCGCTCGGATGGCCGTTCATCGAGGGCGACGATTTCCATCCGCCGGAGAACGTCGAGAAGATGCGCGCGGGCACACCGCTCGACGACGCCGATCGCTGGCCGTGGCTCGACCGGCTCGCAGACGAAATCGCCGCCATTGCCGCGCGCGGCGGCAGCGCGGTCGTCGCATGCTCGGCGTTGAAGCAGGCGTATCGCGACCGGCTCGCGGCCAAGGCGCCGCCAGGCACCGTGCGCTTCGTGCATCTTGCCGGCACGTACGACGAGATCGCCGCGCGCGTCGCCGCGCGCAAGCATCGCTACATGCCGGCGTCGCTGCTCACGAGCCAGTTCGCGACGCTCGAGCCGCCGCGCGACGCCATCGTCGTCGGCATGTATCCGAGCGCCGCGGAGCGCGTCGCCGCGATCGTCGACGCGATCCGCAACAGCGAGGGTCAGAGTGCTGGCTCCCGCGACGCTTCACTCTGACCCTCGAATGCGCGCGTGAGCGACGAGCGCAAATACCGGCCGGCGACACGCGTCGCGCATCTAGGCCGCGATCCGCGGAAATTCCTGGGCGCGGTCAACACGCCGGTGTTCCGCGCGTCGACGATTCTCTTTCCCGATGTCGCAACGCTCGAGCGCGCCGCGCGCGGCGAGTTGCGCGACGAGCTCACGTACGGCCTGCACGGCGTTCCGACGGTGCGCGACTTCCAGGCCGCGATCGCCGCACTCGACGGCGGTCATGCGGCGCTCGCCGTGCCGTCGGGCCTCGCGGCGACGACGCTGCCGCTGCTCGCCCTCGCGAACCCCGGCGATCACGTGCTCGTCACCGACAACGTCTACGGTCCGACGCGCCGCTTCTGCGACAATCACCTTCGCCGCCTCGGCGTGGACGTCAGCTATTTCGATCCGCTCGCCGGCGCGGCGATCGAGCGGGAGTTCCGCGCGAACACCAGGCTCGTGTTCGCCGAATCGCCGGGCTCGCTCACGTTCGAGGTGTCCGACATTGCGGCGTTCGCGGCGGTCGCGCATGCGCGCGGCGCGAAGCTCGTCGTCGACAACTCGTGGGCGACGCCGCTCGGTTTTCGCGCGTTCGACCACGGCGTCGACGTGTCGGTGCATGCCGCGACCAAGTACATCGGCGGCCACTCCGACGTGCTGCTCGGCGCTATCGTCGCGTCGGCTTCGACGTATCGGCCGCTGTTCCGCATCTGGACCGACATGGGCGTCACCGCGTCGTCGGACGACTGCTTCCTCGGCCTGCGTGGGCTGCGCACGCTCGCCGTGCGGCTCGATCGCCACCGCGACAATGCACTCGCGGTCGCGCGCTGGCTCGCCACGCGTGCCGAAGTGCGTCAGGTGCTCTATCCGCCGCTGCCCGAATCGCCTGGGCACGCGTTGTGGACGCGCGATTTCACCGGCGCGTCCGGCTTGTTCGGCGTCGTGCTGCAGCCGGTCGACAAGACGCGCGTCGACGCAATGCTGAACGGGATGCGGCTTTTCGGCATGGGCTGGAGCTGGGGCGGATTCGAATCGATGATCATCCCGACGTGGCCGGAGAACGCGCGCACCGTCACGCGGTGGTCACCGGGCGGGCCGTGCCTGCGCCTCGCCGTCGGCCTCGAGGATCCCGCCGACCTCGTCGCCGATCTGGAAGCAGGCTTCGCGCGACTCGCCGGATGAACGCCGCGCCTTCGCAGTCCGGTCACGCGGTACGACCGACGTTCCAAATGAAGCGGACGCGCGTCGCCTGATGAAGCTCGCGATCCTGCCGGTGACGCAGTTCGCGCAGAACTGCTCGCTGCTGTGGTGCGTCCACACGAACGACGGCGCGATCGTCGATCCCGGCGGCGACATCGAGCGCATCGTGGCCGCCATCGAGAAGACCGGCATGAAGCCGACGAAGATACTGCAGACGCATGCACACATCGATCACGCCGGCGCGACCGCCGAGCTCGCGCGGCGCCTGGCGCTGCCGATCGAGGGCCCGCAGCGCGAGGAGTCGTTCTGGATCGACCAGCTGCCGCAGCAGGGACGCATGTTCGGCTTTCCGCCGGCCGAGCCGTTCACGCCCGACCGCTGGCTCGACGATGGCGACACGGTCACGCTCGGCACGCACACGTTGCAGGTGCTGCACTGTCCCGGTCATACGCCGGGGCACGTCGTGTTCTTCGCACCCGACGTGCGGCTCGCGATCGTCGGTGACGTGCTGTTCAGGGGCTCGATCGGGCGCAGCGATTTTCCGCGTGGCGATCACGCGACGCTCGTGCGCTCGATCCGCGACAAGCTCTTTCCGCTCGGCGACGACGTGTCGTTCGTGCCGGGCCACGGGCCGATGTCGACGTTTGGCGAGGAGCGGCGCACGAACCCGTTCGTCGGCGACGACGCCGTTTCGGCAACGCCGTAGGCGAGCGACGAACAGCGGACAGTCGCTACGCCGCCGCGTCTTCTCCGAGATAAACCGCCTGCACATGCGCGTCGGCGCGAATCGCCGCCGGCGTTCCTTCGGCGATCAGCCGCCCCTTGTCGAGCACGAGCACGCGATCCGCGTAGCCGAACACGACGTCCATGTCGTGCTCGGTGAAGAGCACCGCGATGCGTTCGCGCTGCGCGAGATCGACGGCGAGCTGCATCAGCCGCGTGCGCGAGCGCGGCGACATGCCGGCCGTGGGCTCGTCCATCAGCAGCAGCCGCGGCTCGTTCGCGAGCGCGAGCGCGAGCTCGACACGCTTCGCATCGCCGTACGCGAGCGTCGCACAGCCCTGGTCGGCGAGGCGCATCATGTGCACGCGCTCGACGAGCACATCGGCTTCGCCGCGACGGCGGTCGGTCGCGCGCGACGCGACGCCCTCGTGCTCGCGCGCGTGCGCGAGCCGCGCGATCTGCACGTTCTCGCGCACGGTCATCGATGCGAATGTCGCTGCCACCTGGAACGTGCGGCCGACGCCCGCGCGCGCAATCGCGCGCGGCGGCAGTCCGTCGATGCGCGCTGCTCCGAGCGTGATCGTCCCGGCGTCGGGTGCGAGCTGACCGTTGACGAGGTTGAAGCACGTCGTCTTGCCGGCGCCGTTAGGGCCGATCAGCGCGACGAGCTCGCCGGCGGCGACGCTGAACGACACGTCGCGTACGGCGTCGACACCGTCGAACGACTTCGCGATGTGCGAAACGACGAGCGTCGGCTCGCTCACCGGCGCGCCTTCGCGACGAGGCTTTGCCATGCGCCGCCGATGCCGAGCGGAAAGGCGAGCACCAGCAGCAGGATCATCGCACCCATGACGGCACGCCAGTACTCGGTCGTTCGCGCCAGCGTGTCGGACAGCCAGGTGAACACGGCCGCGCCGATCAGCGGCCCGGCGAGCGCGTTCAAGCCGCCGAGCAGCACGACCACCAGCGCGTCGATCGAGCGCGGGATCGCGAGCGTCTCCGGCGAGATGCTCCCTTTCGAGAACGCGTACAGGCCGCCGGCGAGGCCGGCGAACGCACCGGCCGCTGCGAACGCAGCCCATTGCGTTGCGCGAACGTCGATGCCGATCGCTTCCGCGCGCAGCGGCGAGTCGCGCGCGGCACGCAGCGAATAGCCGAACGGCGTCTGCGCGAGCCACGCGAGCGCGGCGAGAGCGGCGGCGACAACCGCCAGCACGAACGCGTAATACGCGAGCTTCGATCCGAGCCACGCCGACGGCCACACGCCGACGAGCCCGTTCGAGCCGCCGGTCACCGCATCCCACTGGAATACGATCGACCAGACGATCTGCGCGAACGCGAGGGTCAGCATCGCGAGATAGACGCCCGACAGCCGCACGCAGAACCAGCCGAACACGAGCGCGCCGCCGAGCGCGACCAGCGGCGCGAGCACGAGGCCGACCTCCATCGGCGCGCCATGTCGCACCGCGATCGCCGCCGCATACGCGCCGAGGCCGAAATACGCGGCGTGACCGAACGACGCCATGCCGCCCGTGCCCATCATGAACTGCAGGCTCGCGGCGAACAGTGCCAGCACGAGCAGGTCGGTCGCGACGATCAGTGTGTATTCGTCGCCGGCGAGCGGGACCAGCGCGGCAGCGACGAGCGTCGCGAGCGCGGCGAGCGCGCTCGCACGGCCCGGCGGGCGCACCAGCGCGCGCTGCTCCGGTATGCCGGTCACCGGCAGCAGTGCCGGCGCGCGACCGGCGAGTCCGTAGGGTCGAAACGCGAGCACGACCGCCATGACGACGAACTCGGCGACGAGCGTCAGCTTGGGAAACGCGATCGCGAGCGCGCCGATCTTCACCGTTCCCGCCGCGATGCACAGCGCCTTGACGAGACCGATGATCAGCGCGGCGACGAACGCGCCGGGAACCGAGCCGAGGCCGCCGACGACGGTGACGACGAACGCTTCGGCGATGACTGCGAGGTCCATGCCAAGATTCGCGGGCTCGCGCGGAAGCTGCAGCGCGCCGGCGGCGCCTGCGAGGAATGCGCCGAGCGCGAACACGACCGTGAACAGCCGCCGCTGATCGATGCCGAGCGCGGCGACGAGCACGCGGTTCTCCGTCGCGGCGCGCACGACGACGCCGAAGCGCGAGTGCGCGGTCAGCAGCCACAGGGCAAGCAGCACCAGCGGCCCGAGCGCGAGCATCAGCAGGTCGTACGAGGGCACCGCGCGTCCCAGTATGTCGATGGCGCCGGCGAAGCCGGGCGCGCGCGGACCGAGAAGATCCTCGGCGCCCCACGTCGCGAGCGTCGCGTCGCGGACGATCAGCACGACGCCGAACGTGGCGGTGAGCTGAAGCAACTCGGGCGCGTGATAGATCCGGCGCAGCAGCAGCACCTCGATCAGCATACCGATCGCCGCGACGGCGACCGCGGCAACGAGCACGCCGCCCCAGAATCCGAGCGCGCCTGGCGGCATCGCGTCGACCAGCGTGTACGCGCTGTACGCGCCGAGCATGTACAGCGAGCCGTGCGCGAAGTTCACTACGCGCGTGACGCCGAAGATCAACGTGAGGCCGGCGGCCACGACGAACAGCGACGAGGCGGCGGCGAGGCCGTTCAGCAGTTGCGCGACGATGGAACCCAGCATCGGCCGGAAGCGCCGGCGGGGCTGACCGGCGGAAGCATGCGGTGGCCGATTCTACCGGGCGCGATCCGGCGTCGCCTGTTTCATTGCGACACGCTGACTGCACGAACGAGGAGAAGAGCCACGAAACGAATGGCGCCCGCGTACACGTTCGTCATTCCCGCGAAGAGGGAATCCAGTGACGTTCGCTGAAAGACGCCGGGTCCCCGCGTTCGCGGGGACAATGCATTCGCGCGAACGAGGGCAACTTATCGCGCCGGCCGCAGCGCGCGCACCTGCGCGTCGTCCGGCAACACGTCCTTGCCGTCGACGTAGCGCCAGTCGACCATGATGCCCTTGCCGTCCTTGATCGCGGTGCGGCCGACGAAAGCGCCCATCGTCGACTGGTGGTCGATCCTGCGGAACGTGATGCTGCCGAACGGCGACTCGACCGTGAGGCCCTCCATCGCGTTCACCAGCTTCTCGGTATCGGTCGATCCTGCCTTGCGGATCACCGCCGCGGCGGCGATGACCGTCGTGTAGCCGACGACCGAGCCGAGGCGCGGATAGTCGTCATACTTGGCCTGGTATGCGGCGAGGAAGCGTTTGTGCTCGGGCGTTTCGATCGCGTACCACGGATAGCCGGTCACGTACCAGCCGACCGGCGCCTCGTCCTTCAGCGGGTCGAGGTATTCCGGCTCGCCTCCCAGCAGATTGAACACCGGCCGGTCCTTGAACAGCCCGCGCAGCTCGCCTTCGCGAACGAAACGGGCGAGATCGGGACCGAACAGCGACGAGAAGATCGCATCGGGCTTCGCATCGATCAGTGCCTGCACGACCGGGCCCGCGTCGATCTTGCCGAGCGGCACCGCCTGCTCGACGAACTCGAGGCCCCCGCTCTGGCGGAAAATCATCTGTTTCTTGAACGCAGCCGTCGCGCTCTGGCCGTATTCGTAGTTCGGATAGACGATGCCCCACCGCCGCTTGTCGAGCTTCGCTGCTTCGGGCACGAGCATCGCCGTCTGCATGAACGTCGAGGCGCGCAGGCGGAACGTGTAGCGATTGCCGTTCTCCCAAACGAGCTTGTCCGTCAGCGGCTCGGCGGCGATGAACAGTACCTTGCGCCGCTTCGCGAGGTCGGCGACCGCGAGGCCCACGTTGGACGCGAACGTGCCCATCAGCAGCACCGCCTTCTCGCGCGTCACCAGCTCCTCGGCGACCCGTACGGCGTCGCCCGGATTGCCGTTGTCGTCGCGCGAGACGATCTCGATCGGTCGGCCGAGAACGCCGCCGGCGGCATTGACCTGTGCGGCGGCGAGTTCCATCCCTTTGCGGTACGGCTCGAGGAACGCCGGAAACTGCTTGTACTCGTTGATCTCGCCCAGCTTGATGGGCTGCGCGGCGGCGAGCGACGACGCGGCAACGGCGAGCAGGACGGTGAAGCGCAGCGCTTTCATCGAGCCTCCGGCGGGTGATGGCAGTCGAAAGATAGGGGCTCGTGCGGCGCGCCGCAAGCGCGGCCGGTTATTTGCTTGGAACGACAACGTCGCCTCGACTGTCGATTAGTCGGTAAAATTCAGGGTTTTGTTGCTGCCGGCCGCTTAGCTCGCGCGCCACCGCCGAATGGACTTGTCGCTGCCTTCTCCGCTACGCCTCGCGCACGGCCTCGCGTTCGCCGACCTCTACTCGGTCGACGGGTTGCGACGGATCGACGCGCTGTTCGTCGGCCATCTCGCTCACAGCGACGGCGCGCTCGCCGCCCGGCTAGCGGCCGCGCGCGCGGACCCGTCGTCGCTTGCGGCGAAAGCGGAGTCCGAGCTGCTGATCGCCGTCGCACCGCACGTCGAGGACTTCATCGCGCATCTTTTCGGCATCGAAGCCGAAGTGCTTGCGCTGCAGGCGCGCCATCACGAGCTCGCGCCGTTGTACGCGATGAAGCGCGCGTTCGTCCAGCGCAAGGCGATGAATCGCTACAAGGCCGTCGACGTCGCATGCTTCGACGGCACGGGCCTGCGGCGGGAGCTCGAAACGCTGATCGGCGCCCCGCTCGATGGCGTCGAAGGCGAGCTCGCGCTCGCGCACGCGGTGATCCGGTGGGGCGAGGACGAGAACGGCAACGCAACGCCGCTCGACCTCGCGATGCGCTACGCCGCGTGGGCCGCGCAGTCGCCGCAGGCAGCGTCGATCCGCAAGAGCGGCGTGCTGTTCAGGACGCCGCGCAAGCTCGACTACATGCGGCTCGTGCCGGTCCTGCACGAAACGCGATTCGGCGTCGAGATGGCCAAGCTGCCCGACGATCATCGCCGCCGCCGCGACGGCTTCGAGCTGACCGATCGCGGCATGGACTTGCCGGCCGCGCTGAACGAAGCGCACTACTGCATCTGGTGCCACGAGCAGGGCAAGGACTCGTGTGCGAAAGGCTTGCCGCAGAAGAAGCAGGGCGACGGCGCACCGCTCGCTACCGCGTTCAGGAAGTCGCCGTTCGGCGTCGCGCTCGCCGGCTGCCCGCTGGAGGAGCGCATCTCGGAGTTCCACAAGCTTCGGGCCGAAGGCGTCCCGATCGGCGCCTTCGCGATGGTCTGCGTCGACAACCCGATGGTCGCGGGCACCGGGCATCGGATCTGCAACGACTGCATGAAGTCATGCATCTACCAGAATACCGATCCGGTCGACATCCCGCAGTCGGAAACGCGCCTGCTGAAGGACGTGCTTGCGCTGCCGTGGGGTTTCGAGATCTACGGCCTGCTCACTCGATGGAATCCGCTCGACCTGCGTCGCTTCGTCCCGGCGGCGCCCACCGGCAAGCGCGTGCTCGTCGTCGGCATGGGACCGGCGGGATTCACGCTCGCGCATCATCTGCTGAACGACGGTCATACGGTCGTCGGCATCGACGGGCTGAAGATCGAGCCGCTCGCGCCGGCAATGTCGGGCGTCGCCGCGAACGGCGAGCGCGTGCCGTTCGTGCCGATCCGCGACATCGCGACGCTGACCGAGCCGCTCGACGATCGGGTGATGGCGGGGTTCGGCGGCGTGGCCGAGTACGGCATCACCGTTCGCTGGGACAAGAACTTCCTCAAGCTGTTGCGCCTGCTGATCGAGCGGCGCGAGCGCTTCGCGATGTACGGCGGCGTGCGCTTCGGCGGCGCGATCGACGCCGAAGGCGCGTTCGCGCTCGGTTTCGATCACGTGGCGCTCGCCGCCGGCGCCGGGCGGCCGACGGTACTCGAGCTTCCGAACGGCCTCGCGCAGGGTGTGCGCACCGCCTCCGATTTCCTGATGGCGCTGCAGCTGACCGGCGCCGCGAAGAAGGATTCGCTCGCGAACATGCAGCTGCGATTGCCCGTCGTCGTCGTCGGCGGCGGCCTCACGGCGATCGATACGGCGACCGAGTCGCTCGCCTACTATCCGGTGCAGGTCGAGAAGTTCCTGTCGCGTTACGAGACGCTCGTCGACGACAAGGGGCGCAACGCCGTCGAGTCATCGTGGACGCCGGCCGAGCGCGCGATCGCCGACGAGTTCATCGCGCATGCGCGCGCGATTCGCGCCGAGCGCGACGCCGCGACGAGCGAAGGGCGCGCACCGAGAATCATCGAGCTGCTGCAGCAATGGGGCGGTGCGACGATCGCCTACCGCCGGCGGCTGATCGACAGCCCGTCGTATACGCTCAATCACGAGGAAGTCGAAAAGGCGCTCGAGGAAGGCATCTGGTTCGCCGAGGGCCTGACACCGGTCGCCGTCGAGGTCGACGAGCACGGCCACGCACAAGCTCTGGCCGTGTCCGAGCAGCACAACGACGGCGACGGCGTCTGGCACGAATACGCGCGTGCGACGCTGCCTGCGCGCACGATCCTGGTCGCGGCCGGAACATCGCCGAACACCGTCGCGGCGCGCGAGGACGCGGACCACTTTCACCTCGACGGCCGCTACTTCGAGCTTCTCGACGAGACCGGGGCGGCGGTGAAGCCGGTGCGCGGGCTCGCGAAGCCCGAGCGTCCGGCAGTGCTGACCGGCATTCGCCCGGACGGCCGCGCGACCAGCTTCTTCGGCGACATGCATCCCTCGTACTTCGGCAACGTCGTGAAGGCGATGGCGAGCGCGAAGCAGGGCTATCCGATCGTTTCGCGGATGCTTGCGCGCGTCGCGCCCGCGTCGACGGCTTCGGACGCTGCATTCATTCGAGCGCTCGACGGCGAATTGCGCGCAACCGTCGCGCGCGTCGAGCGGCTCACGCCGACGATCGTCGAGGTCGTCGTGCGCGCGCCGGCGGCCGCGCGCCGTTTCCAGCCGGGACAGTTCTATCGGCTGCAGAACTACGAGACGCACGCGCCGCGCGTGGACGGCACGCGGCTTGCGATGGAAGGCCTCGCGCTGACCGGCGCATGGGTCGATCGCGAGCGCGGGCTCGTGTCGACGATCGTGCTCGAGATGGGCGGGTCGTCCGATCTTTGCACGCGGCTGCGCCCGGGGGAGCCGGTCGTGCTGATGGGTCCGACCGGCACGCCGACCGAGATCGAGCCCGGCGAGACGGTGGCGCTCGTCGGTGGCGGCCTTGGCAACGCCGTGCTGTTCTCGATCGGGCAGGCGTTTCGCAACGCGGGCTCGACGGTGCTCTATTTCGCCGGCTACAAGAAGCTCGCCGACCGCTACAAGGTTGCCGACATCGAGGCCGCCGCGGACGTCGTCGTCTGGTGCTGCGACGAGGCGCCGGGCTTCGCGCCGGATCGGCCGCAGGATCGCGCGTTCGTCGGCAACATCGTGCAGGCGATGCGCGCGTACGCCGCGGGCGAGCTCGGCGATCCTGCGATCGCGCTCGCGTCCTGCGACCGGCTGATCGCGATCGGCTCCGACAGGATGATGGCGGCCGTCGGGCTCGCACGGCACACGGTGCTCGCGCCGTTCATGAAGCCCGGGCATCGTGCGATCGCGTCGATCAACTCGCCGATGCAATGCATGATGAAGGAGATCTGCGCGCAGTGCCTGCAGCCGCATCGCGATCCGCTCACCGGCAACGTCACGTACGTGTTCTCCTGCTTCAACCAGGACCAGCCGATCGATCGCGTCGACTTCGCCGGCCTCGACGCGCGCTTGAAGCAGAACGGCGTGCAGGAAAAGCTCACCGCGCAGTGGATCGCGCGCACGCGCTCGCCTGGCGCTCCGAACTGACCGTCCGACGGCGCGCGGCCGCTGCGCCGGGCGCGGCCGCTATACTCGCCCGGTGGCGAACGCCATCCTACTGCTGCGCATGCACGAGCCGCTGCGCGCGCGCGTCGCGGCGCTCGTCGATGCCGCGTCGATCGAAGCGATCGACGATCCGTTCGCGCTCGCGCGCCGGCTGCAGCGGCGCGATGTCGCCGTCGTGCTGATCGCGCTGGACGAGGCAGGCGGGTCTTACATCGTCGAAGCGGCCCGCGTCGGGTCCGATGCCAACGTGCCGATCGTCGGTGTGGCCGCCGACGGCTGCAGCGCCGATGTCGTGGCGGCCGCGATGCGCGATGGCGCCGTCGACGTCCTTGCCGTCGACTCGACACGCTGGCGCAGCTGGCGTCGGATGTTGCCCGCTTGGCGGCGCGCCGCCGTGGGCGCCGCGTCGGCGCAGGTCAGCGCGCACGATGCGACGCACGATCCGCTGACCGGCCTCGCCGACCGGCAGCTGCTCGAGGAGCGAATGCGCCAGGCGATCGCGCTCGCCGAGCGAAGCGCGCGGCCGGTCGCCGTGCTGTTCCTCGATCTCGACCGCTTCGGCGCCATCAACGATTCGCTTGGTCGCGACGGCGGCGATGCCATCCTGCGCACCGTGGCCGACCGTGTCGCCGCGGCCGCACGCGGCGGCGATACCGTCGCGCGTGTCGGCGGCGACGAATACGTGCTGCTGTGCCCGGAGCTCAACTCCGACGACGAGGCGGCCGAGATCGCGACGCGGATCTCGGGTGTCGTCGCCGAGCCGATACGCGTCGGCGGTGTGCCGCATCATCTGACGTGCACGATCGGCGTCGGCGTCTATCCGAAGGACGCCGGCAGCGCCGGCGACCTGCTGAAGTGCGCGAACATTGCGGCCTCGCGCGCAAAGCGGCAGGGACGCAGCCATATCCAGTTCTTCACCGCGGAGATGAATGCACGCGTCGCCGAGCGCGTCGCGCTCGAGCGCGAGCTGCGCGAAGCGATCGAGCGCGGCGAGTTCGAGCTGCACTACCAGCCGCAGGTCGCGCTCGACAGCGGCAGCGTGACCGGGTTGGAGGCGCTGATCCGGTGGCGCCACCCCGAGCGGGGGCTGCTTGCGCCGGGCGCGTTCATTCCGCTCGCCGAGGAAACGGGCCTGATCGTGCCGATCGGGCGCTGGGTGCTCCATCGCGCGTGTGCGCAGGTGGCGCTGCTGCGCGATCACGGCCATCCCGACGTCGTCGTCGCGGTGAACGTGTCCGCGGTGCAGGTGCGAAGCGGCATGCTCGCCGCCGACGTGCGCACCGCGTTGCGCGAGACGCATCTCGAGCCGCGCCGCCTGGAGATCGAGCTGACCGAGAGCGCGATCGCCGAAAGCGGCGAGCGGTTCGCCGGCGTTCTGCGCGAAATTCGCGACGACGGCGTGCGCATCGCGATCGACGACTTCGGCACCGGCTACTCGAGCCTCGCATACTTGAAGCGCTTTCCGATCGACGCGGTGAAGATCGACCAGACGTTCGTGCGCGACGTCGTGAGCGAGCCCGACGACGCGGCGATCGTGCAGGCGGTGATCGCGATGGCGCACCGGCTCGATCTCGCGGTGATCGCCGAGGGCGTCGAGACCGAAGAGCAGGCGGCGTTCCTGCGCCGCTGCCGCTGCGACGTCGCGCAGGGCTTCCTGTTCGGGCGGCCGGTCGCGATCGACGACCTGCGCTCGCTGCTGTCCGAGCGCGAGCGTGGTCCGCGTCCGGCGCCGCTGCCGCACGGCAACCGCAGCCTGCTGTTCGTCGACGACGAGGAGTCGATCCTGCGGCTGCTGACGCGGATCCTCCGCGGCGAGGGTTACGACATCCATACGGCGACGACCGCCGAGCACGCGCTGCAGCTGCTCGCGCAGACACCGATGGCGGTGGTCGTTTCCGATCAGCGGCTGCCGGGCATGAGCGGCACGGAGTTCCTGCGCCGCGTGCGTGCGCTGTACCCGGAGACGGTACGCATCGTGCTGTCCGGCTACGCCGACATCGAGTCGGTGACCTCCGCGATCAACGACGGCGCGATCTACAAGTTCCTCACCAAGCCGTGGGAAGAGGACGCGCTGCGCTCGGACCTTCGCCATGCGTTCCGGCTGTTCGATGCGCTGAAGGCGGGCGACGCATACTCGCACACGGCGTGATCAGGGCATCGCGCGGCGGGCGATCTCATTCAGGATCGCGTCGAGCTGCTTCTCGACTTCGCCTTTGAGCAGCGGCCCGGCCACCTTCTCGGGCATCCACAGCTTCGGCACGATCTCGACGCGATACTCGATGCGGGTGCCGCCCGGCACCTCGATGAATGTCGTCGTCGAGTCGACGCGCTGCATGTTGCCGCGCAGCTGTCTCGAGCGGATCGTCGGCGGCGCGAGGTCGATCTCGCGGAACGACTCGAACGGCATGCGAAACGTGCCGAGCTGCGTCTTGCCGCTCTGCTGGACGAGCACGCTGTTGTCGACGCGCTTCAGCACGCGGCTCGCCGTGAGCGACGGCATGAAGTCCGACATGTGATCGAAGTCGGTCAGCACGGCCCATGCGGCAGCGGGCGCGACGGGCGCGAACAGCGCCGCGACGACGACGTAGACGTCGCCATCGTGCTGAACGTCGACGGTGACCGGCGGCATCGGCGCCACCGCCGGGACGCACGCCGGCGTGACCAGCGCGACCAGCGCGGCGAGCGATAGCAGCACACGGCGGCAACGCGCGCGGAGCGAACGTGTCGCGGCGTCGGTTGCCGCCGGTCGGCCGGTCTGCGGAAGCAGGCGTGCGTGCACGGGCAGTCGAGCGGGCAGTGTGTGTGCGAGACGGGGAACACTCAGGCTAACAAGCGCTTCCGTCCTGCATTCCGGCCCCGCCCGCATGCGGCGGTCCCTGCGACACCGGCGCGATTTGCGGCGTCGGCCATTTTTACAGCTTTCGCTTCCCGGTCGCAGGTATGGCATTAAACTCAACGGGTTAGCCTGCGCGCGCGATTCTTGCTTCAGTAGATCCACCATTCGCTTTTACACGGCAAGGGGGGATCGATGAAATTCAGAAACATAGTTGCCGCCGCAGCGGCGTGCATGGCGTTTGCCGGAACCGCCCAGGCGGATCCGATCAACGCCGATCAGTGGTACACGTTCGGCTTCGACCAAACAGGTTCGGCGCTCTTCGGCAATTGCGGCGCGTGCACCATCGGTGTGTTGGGTATTGCCGCGCCCGGTACGCCGTGGACGATCAATCTGGCGACCGCCATGGAACTCGTGGTCACCGACGGCTTCCAGCAGGGCGACGAGTTCGAGCTGTTCGACTTCGGCGCGAGCATCGGATCGACGAGCGCAACCGCGAACGACGGCGGTCATAGCTGCTCGAACAACGAGGCGGGCTGCCTCGCCGATGCACTGATGAGCCACGGCACGTTCCTGCTTGCTGCCGGCAATCACTCACTGACCGGCAACGTGACGGATTCGCCGTTCGGCAGTGGCGCGGCCTTCTTCATCATTCGCGCCGCCGTTCCCGAGCCGGGCACGCTCGCGCTGTTCGCGCTGGCGCTCGTCGGACTGGGAGTGGGTCGCCGCGCGCGCCGTTGAGACAGCCTGCGATGCACGTGAAAAACGGCCGCCAACGCGGCCGTTTTTGCTTTCGCGAGCCACACGGCCGATGCAGCGCGCGCGCTCGTGCGACAGGAAATGGTGCCGGTGCACGGACTCGAACCGCGGACCTAACGCTTACGAAGCGCTTGCTCTACCAACTGAGCTACACCGGCAATCCAGCCCGCGATTGTACAACAGCGGCGCAGCCCGGCTCCAGTGCGCGGACGTCACGACACAGTGCTTTGCGCGTCAGCTCGCCGCAGGATGCACGACGCTCGCGATCAGCGCGCTCGCGCCGTTCCAGACGATCTGCACGCCAATGCAAAGCAGGATGAACGCCGAGAGCCGCAGCACGACATTGGTGCCCGATTCGCCAAGGCGTCGCAGCATCCGCTCGGCGTTCGCGAACGCGACGTAGATCGTCGCCGCCAGCAGCGCGATGCCGAGCACGTACCCGGCGGCGTGAAGCAGCAGCGTGCGCATCGTCGCCGGATGATTGGCGCCGATCGTGATCGCCACGGCGATCGAGCCCGGCCCGACGGTGAGCGGAAGCGTCAGCGGATAGAACGCGCGCGCCGACGTCGCGAGCGGAGACGGCGTGCGCTGCGCGTGCGTGCCGGCGTCGTCGCCGCGGAGCAGGTCCCACGCGAACGCGCACAGCAGCAAGCCGCCGGCGATGCGCACGACGGCAGTGGACAAGCCGAAGAACTCGAGCACGTAGGTGCCGATGAAGATCGACACGAGCAGCACGATCGCGCCGTTCGCCGCCACGCGCTGCGCGAGCGAGGTCCGCTCCGCCGCCGGGCTGCCCGCCGTCATGACGAGGAACATCGGCGCTGCACCCACCGGATTGATGATCGGGAAAAGCGCCGCGAACACCAGCAGCGCGCTTTCGACGACCTGGCGCAGATCCGTCATGGCGAGCGCACGATAGCACGCGAGCGCGCCGCGCACGCTGGAGTACACTCGCGCGCGTCATGCCGGCCACGCGCACGCTGCACGGGTTCCACGCCGTCACGGCACGCCTTCGCCGGCGCGCCGAGTCCATCCACGCGGTCTATGTCGCTGCGAGTCGGCACGACGCGCGAGCCCGCGAGTTCGTGTCTCGCGTTCGCGCCGCCGGCGTCGCACTGCACGCGGTCGACGACGGGCGGTTGAAGGAGCTCGCCGGCACCGACCGGCATCAGGGCGTCGTCGCGGTCGTCGACGCGGCGGCGCCGCACGTGACGCTCGACGACGCGCTCGACACGACCGACGAGCCGCCGCTGCTCGTCGTGCTCGACGGCGTCACCGATCCGCACAATGTCGGCGCCTGCCTGCGCAGCGCCGACGCGTTCGGCGCGCACGCGCTCGTCGTGCCGAAGGACCGATCGGCGGGATTGACGGCGATTGCGGCGAAAGCGGCGAGCGGCGCGGCGGATACCGTGCCGCTGATCGCGGTGACCAACCTCGCGCGATCGTTGCGCCGGATGAAGGAGCGCGGCGTGTGGATCGTCGGTGCCGATGCGGGCGGCGAAAGCCTGTTCGATGCCGACGTCGGCGGCCCGCTCGCCTGGGTGTTCGGCGCTGAGGGCGCGGGCCTGCGCCGGCTCACGCGCGAGTCGTGCGACCGCATCGTCGGCATTCCGCTCGCCGGCGCGGTGGAGAGCCTGAACGTATCGGTCGCCTGCGGGATCTGCCTCTACGCATCACGCCGCGCGCGCCACGGCGCGCAAACGAAACGCCCCGCCGTTTGAGCGGCGGGGCGTTTTCGGTGGTCCTTCGAAATGTCATTCGCCGAGCGCTTTGCTCGGGATGACGCCAGCCGTTACGAGCCTTCCTTGATGTCGACGCCGTAGAACGTGTGGCGCCCGAATGGCGACAGCTTGAAGTCGATCACTTCCTTGCGCACCGGCTTCAATTGCACTGCATGGGCGATCGTGAACCACGGCGCCTGCTCCTTGAAGATGACCTGCGCCTTCATGTAGAGGTCGGTGCGCTGCTTCTGGTCGGACAGCGCCTTCGCCTTCTGCACCAGCTCCTCGAACGGCTGATAGCACCACTTCGACACGTTGCTGCCGTTGCTCTTCGCCGCGTCGCAGCCGAGCAGCGTGTGCAGGAAATTATCGGGGTCGCCGTTGTCGCCGGTCCACCCGAGCATCCCCATCTGGTGCTCGCCGTTCTGCATGCGCTTCCTGTACTCGCCCCATTCGAAGCTCTTGATCTCGGCGGTGACGCCGACCTTCGCGAGGTCCGCCTGCATCAGCTCGGCGATCCGTCGCGCGTTCGGGTTGTACGGACGCTGCACCGGCATCGCCCACAGGTCGGTCTGGAAGCCGTTCGGGTAGCCCGCTTCGGCGAGGAGCTTCTTCGCGGCCGCCGGATCGTACGGGTCGTCCTTGATCGAGTCGTTGTACGACCACATCGACGGCGGGATCGGATTTTTCGCCGGGATGCCGGCGCTCAGGAAAACGGCGTCGATGATCGCCTTCTTGTTGATCGCCATGTTGACGGCCTTGCGCACACGAACGTCGTCGAACGGCTTCTTCGTGACGTTGTAGGCGAGGTAGCCGACGTTCAATCCCGGCTGCTCCAGGACCTGCACGTTCGGATCCTTGCGAATCGCCTCGAGATCGGCCGGGTTCGGATACGGCATCACGTGGCATTCGCCCTTCTGCAGCTTCGCCCAGCGCACCGACGCGTCGGGCGTGATCGAGAACACGAGGTCGTCGATCTTCGCCTTGCCGCCCCAGAACTGCGGGAACGCCTTGTAGCGGATCACGGCGTCCTTCTGGTATTGCACGAGGTAGAACGGTCCGGTGCCGATCGGCTCCTGATCGAGCTTTTCCGGCGTGCCGGCCTTCATCATCGCGTCGGCGTATTCCTTCGACTGGATGCCCGCGTACTCCATCGCGAGGTCGGACAGGAACGGCGCCTCCGGATGGTTCAGCGTGATGCGAACCGTGTAATCGTCGACCTTCTCGACCGACTTCAAGAGCTTCGGCAGCCCCATGTCGTTGAAGTACGAATGGTTCGTGCTCGTCACCTTGAAGTACGGGTTGTCCTCCTTCCACTGCCGCTCGATCGCGAAGATGATGTCGTCGGCGTTGAAGTCGCGCGTCGGCTTGAACGCTCGATGGTTGTGCCACTTGACGCCCTTGCGCAGGAAGAACGTGTAGACGGTGCCGTCGGGCGAGATCGTCCAGCGCTCGGCGAGGCCCGGGACGACGGTGGTGGCGCCGCGCTCGAAGTCGACGATCCGGCTGTAGATCTGGCTGTTGGCGTCGAACGACGTGCCGGTCGTGTTCACGGCCGGGTAGAAGTTCTCGGGACTTCCCTCGGAGCAGAACACCAGCGTCTTCGCCGCCACGCCGCTCGTCGCGAGCGCGAGCGCCGCGATCAGCGCGGGTGTTGCAAGCGGGAACCGGCGCGTTGCCCGGCCGTGCTTCTTCATGGTCATTCCTCCTCTTGGGTCAAAACTAGGGAACCGGCAGTATGGTATCGCCGGCGCCGCTGTGCTGGGGCTCGAGAAAATTCTCGGCGAAATGGCAGGCGACCTCACGCCCGCCGACGGGACGCAGCCGCGGCCGCTCGGCGCGGCAGCGCTCGACGGCGAACGGGCAGCGGGTGGAAAAGACGCAACCGGCCGGCGGATTGAGTGGCGACGGCCGCTCGCCCTTCAGCAGAATGCGCTCCCGGCGCTCGGCGGCGCTGATGCGCGGCGTCGATGCGAGCAGCGCCTGCGTGTAGGGATGCAGCGGCCGTTCGAATATGCGCGCGTTGCCGCCTTGCTCCATCGCGAGGCCGAGATACATGACGAGCACGTCGTGCGCGATGTGCCGGACGACGGCGAGATCGTGCGAGATGAACAGATACGCGAGGCCGAGCTCGGCCTGCAGATCGGCGAGCACGTTCAGCACTTGCGCCTGCACCGACACGTCGAGCGCCGACACCGGCTCGTCGGCGACGACGAGCGCGGGATTCAACATCAGAGCACGCGCGATCGCGATCCGTTGCCGCTGGCCGCCGGAGAACATGTGCGGATAGCGGACGTAGTGCTCGGGCCGCAGGCCGACCCTCGCGAGCATCGCGCGCGCGCGCTCGGCGCGCTCCGCCGGCGCGATGTCGGTGTTGATCGCGAGCGGGGACTCGAGAATCGCGCCGACTTTCTTGCGCGGATTGAGCGAGCCGTACGGATTCTGGAACACCATCTGCACGGTCTTGCGCAACTTCCGCCGCTCGCGCTCGGTCGCATGCACGGCGTCGATGCCACCCAGCTTCAATTCGCCCGCCGACGGTGGCTCGATCAGCGAGACGACGCGCGCGAGCGTCGACTTGCCGCAGCCCGATTCGCCGACGACGGCGAGCGTGCGAGCCGGCGCCAGCGTGAACGACACGCCACCGACCGCCTGCAGCTGCGCGGGCGCCCGCAGCGGTCCGCGGCGGATCGCGTAGACCCGCGTGAGGTTGCGTGCCTCGACGACCGGCGCGGCGTTCATGTCGCCGTCGCGCGCTCGACGGGACCGTCGCGCGCGATCTGCTCCGCGCGCTCGGGATCGGACAGCGGATAGTGGCAGCGGACGCGGCCGCCGGCCCACGGCCGCAGCGCCGGCCGCGTCGTGCACGAGCGCGCCGTCGCGTAGTCGCAACGCGGTGCGAACAGGCAGCCCGACGGCCGATCGTAAAGACCGGGCACGATGCCGGGAATCGTTGCAAGCCGTCCGCCGACGTTGCGCTCGGGCATCGCAGCGAGCAGTGCCGCCGTGTACGGATGCTCCGGAGCGGCGAACAGCCGGTCGGCGGCGCGCTCCTCGACGACCTGCCCGGCGTACATCACCGCGACGCGGCGCGCGATCTCGGCGACGACGCCCATGTTGTGCGTGACGAGGATCAACGCCATGCCGCGCTCGCGCTGCAGCGCGCGCAACAGGTCGAGGATCTGCGCCTGGATGGTCACGTCGAGCGCGGTCGTCGGCTCGTCGGCGATCAGCAGCCGCGGATTGCAGGCGATCGCCATCGCGATCATCACGCGCTGGTTCATGCCGCCCGAGAGCTGATGCGGGAAGTCGCCGAGGCGGCTCGCGGCCGCGGGGATTCCGACCTGCTCGAGCAGCTCGACGGCACGCCGGCGCGCCGCGGCGTGGTCGAGCTTCAGGTGCAAGCGCAGCGTCTCGGTCAGCTGGAAGCCGATCGTGAAGCACGGGTTCAGGCTCGTCGTCGGGTCCTGGAAGATCATCGCGACGTCCTTGCCCACGAGCATCCGCCGCTCGTGATCGGACAGCCGCTGCACGTCGCGCCCGGCGAACTCGAGCTTGCGCGCGCGCACGCGTCCCGGCCACGCGATCAGCCCCATCAGCGCGAGCATCGTCACGCTCTTGCCCGATCCCGATTCGCCGACGATTCCCAGCACGTCGCCTTCGTCGAGCGCGAGGCTCACGCCTTCCACCGCGTGCATGACGGCGCCCTGCGTCGGGAAGTCGACGTGGAGATCCTCGATCTCGAGCAGCGGCATCGCGCGCGTCCTGTTCACCGACTTCAGCGCTTGAGCTTCGGATCGAGCGCGTCGCGCAGCCCGTCGCCGAGCAGGTTGAACGCGAGAACGGTGACGAGAATCATGATGCCGGGGAGCGTGACGACCCACCACGCGCGCAGCACGAACTCGCGCGCGTCGGCGAGCATCGTGCCCCATTCGGACGCGGGCGGCTGCGCGCCGAGCCCGAGGAAGCCGAGCGCGGCAGCATCGAGGATCGCGACCGAAACGCCGAGCGACGCCTGGACGATCAGCGGCGCCGAGCAGTTCGGCAGCACCTCGGCGAACATCAGCCGCGCGAGGCCGGCGCCGTTCGCGCGCGCCGCGGTCACGTAATCCTTCGACGTCTCGCTGATGACGGCGGCGCGCGTGATCCGCACGTAATGGGGCAGCACGACGACGGCGACCGCGAGCATCGCGTTCATGATGCCCGGCCCGAGGATCGCGACGATGACGATCGCGAGCAGCAGGCTCGGCAGCGTCAGGATGATGTCCATCAGCCGCATGATCGCGATCTCGGTCACGCCGCGCGCGAAGCCGGCGACGAGGCCGAGCGCGATGCCGACGACGATCGACAGCGCGACGACCGCGATGCCGATCAGCAGCGACAGCCGCGCGCCCCAGATGAGCCGCGAGAGGATGTCGCGACCGATCGCGTCCGTGCCGAGCAGGTACGCGCTCGACCCACCCGCCTGCCACACCGGAGGCTTCAGGAACGCGGCGTTGTTCGTGAGGTCCGGCGGATACGGCGCGAGCACGTTCGCGAACGCCGCCATCAGCAGCACGACGACGACGACGACGAGCCCGAGCACGGCGCCGTGGTTGTTGCTGAAGTAGCCCCAGAACTCACGCAACGGCCCGGGCGGCGCGGGGGCGACCGTGTCCGCGGCGATCATCGGCGTGCTCATCGCTTGTCGTCCCCGCGCAAGCGGGAACCCAGCGTCGTTAGTGC
Organism: uncultured beta proteobacterium; assembly: GCA_963798655.1. Lineage (GTDB taxonomy): Bacteria > Pseudomonadota > Gammaproteobacteria > Burkholderiales > Casimicrobiaceae > CAVSMC01. The sequence goes on from CAWCUH010000001.1 coordinate 451,236, forward strand.
GGTCGCGTGAGATAACGACACTGGACTCCTGCCTTCGCGGGAATGACGGCGGCTCATTGCGACCGCCTTATCCGCGGATTTATCACGCCGTACGTGACGTCGACCAGCAGGTTCACCGTCATCACGACGAGGCCGAGCATCAGCAGGCCGCCCTGCAGCACCGGATAGTCGCGCCGGTTGATCGCCTCGATCAGCCACTTGCCGACGCCCGGCCACGAAAAGATCGTCTCGGTCAGGATCGCGCCGGTGAACAGCACGCCGACCTGAAGGCCGATGACCGTGATCACCGGAATGAGCGCGTTGCGAAACGCGTGCAGTGCGACGACGCGCACCTTCGACAGGCCCTTCGCGCGCGCTGTGCGGATGTAGTCCTCGCCGAGCACCTCGAGCATCGACGAGCGGGTCATCCGCGCGATGATCGCGAGCGGCTGCGTGCCGAGCACGATCATCGGCAGCGCGAGGTGCGACACCGCCGAGCGGAAGGCGCCTTTCTCGCCTGCCAGCAGCGCGTCGATCGTGAGGAAGCCGGTCACCGGCTCGATGTAGTACTTGACGTCGATGCGGCCCGACACCGGCGTCCATCCGAGCTGCACGGAGAACAGCAGGATCAGCAGCAGGCCCCACCAGAAGATCGGCATCGAGTAGCCGGTGAGCGAGACGCCCATCACGCCGTGATCGAACAGCGAGTTTCGTCGCACCGCGGCGATCATCCCGGCCGGAATGCCGAGCACGAGCGCGAACACGATCGCCGAGAGCGCGAGCTCGATCGTCGCGGGAAACAGCGTCGCGAACTCGGAGAGGACCGGCGCCTGCGTGATCATCGAGCGCCCGAGGTCGCCGCGCAGCACGCGCTCGATGTAGATGCCGTACTGCACGAGCACCGGCCGGTCGAGGCCGTATTCCTTCAGCAGCTTTTCGTGGCGCACGGCGTCGATGCCGCGCTCGCCGGCCATCGTTTCGATCGGATCGCCGGGCACGAGGCGGATCAGGAAGAACGCGAGCAGCGTCATTCCGATGAACGTCGGAATGACGAGCGTGAGGCGGGTCAGCAGGAAGCGCAGCATCGCGGCGAGCCCGCTCGCCGTCGCCTGCGCGCGGGCGTAGTATTGAACCACAATTCGTGCTGCCGGCAGCCGCGCGCGCCCTGCGCCGGCGTTTGCGGCCGGCCCGGCGAATTGACGCTCGCAGGCCCTTTGGGCATCATCGCCGCTGCCTTCGGGCGTCGCCTTGATCGCGTTCATCCTTCGCCGACTGATCGAATCGATCGCCGTGATGGCGGTCGTCGCGTTCATCGCGTTCGCGCTGTTCAACTTCACCGGCGACCCGGTCGCGTTCATGGTCGGCCAGGATGCAACGGTGCAGGAGCGCGCGCAGCTTCGGCACGACCTCGGCCTCGACCGGCCTTTCTACGTGCAGTTCGCCCGCTTTGCGCGCAACGCGGCGGCGGGCGATTTCGGCATCTCGCTGCGCCAGGGGCGCAAGGTGTCCGACCTGTTGCGGGAGCGGCTTCCGGCGACGCTCGAGCTGTCGCTCGTCGCAGCGCTTCTCGCGCTCGTCGCCGGCATACCGCTCGGCGTCTACACGGCACTGCGCCGCGACAGCGTGCTTGCGCAGCTGCTGCTCGCGGGCTCGCTCGTCGGCGTGTCGCTGCCGACGTTCCTGATCGGCATCCTGCTGATCCTCGTGTTCGCCGTGCAGCTCGGCTGGCTGCCGTCGTTCGGCCGCGGCGAGACGGTTGCGATCGGCGGCTGGACTTCCGGACTGTTCACGGCGTCCGGGCTGAAGGCGCTGATCCTGCCGTCGATCACGCTGTCGCTGTTCCAGATGACGCTGATCATGCGGCTCGTGCGCGCCGAGATGCTCGAGGTCCTGCGCACCGACTACATCAAGTTCGCCCGCGCCCGCGGATTGCGCAACAGCACGATCCATTTCGGCCACGCGCTCAAGAACACGCTGGTGCCCGTGATCACGATCACCGGCCTGCAGCTCGGTGCGATCATCGCGTTCGCGATCATCACCGAGACCGTGTTCCAGTGGCCCGGCATGGGCCTGCTTTTCATCCAGGCGGTCAACTTCGCCGACATCCCGGTGATGGCCGCCTATCTTTGCTTCATCGCGCTGGTCTTCGTGCTGCTCAATCTGATCGTCGACTTGCTCTACTACGCCGTCGACCCGCGACTGCGCGTCGAGCGGCCCGTCCTCGCCGCGCTCGCGTGACGCGCGCGGCGACTCGCCGTCCATCCATGACCAATCCCGTCGACCACATCCGCGCCTGGCAACCCGATTTCGCGAGCTTCCGTCGCGAGCTGCACATGCATCCCGAGCTCGGCTTCGAGGAGCACCGCACGGCGAAGCACGTCGCCGAACGGCTTGCCGGCCTCGGCGTCGAGCACCACACGGGAATCGGCAGGACCGGCATCGTCGCCGTCATTCCGGGCCGCAGCACCACGAGCGGCAGGAGCATCGGGCTGCGCGCCGACATGGACGCGCTGCCGCTGCAGGAGGAGAACGCGTTCGCGCACAAGTCGCGCTACGACGGCCGCATGCACGGCTGCGGCCACGACGGGCACACGACGATGCTGCTCGCGGCCGCGCGCTACCTGTACGAGACACGCCGCTTCGACGGCACCGCGTACATGATCTTCCAGCCGGGCGAGGAGGGCTACGCCGGCGCGAAGGCGATGATCGACGACGGCCTGTTCGTGCGCTTTCCGGCGCAACAGGTATTCGCGCTGCACAACTGGCCGGCGCTCGCGCCCGGACGCATCGGCATCACGCCCGGGCCTGCGATGGCGGCGGCAGACCGCATCGAGATCACGATCGACGGCCGCGGCGGGCACGGCGCGCATCCGCATGCGGCCGTCGACCCGGTGCTCGTCGCCGGCCACATCATCACCGCCGCGCAGTCGATCGTCAGCCGCAACGTGAGCCCGATCGACACGGCGGTGGTGAGCCTGTGCTCGATGCAGGCCGGCAATCCCGGCGCGATGAGCGTCATCCCGGCGCATGCAAAGCTGGTCGGCACCGTGCGCACGTTCCGGCCGGCGACGCAGGACATGATCGAGAAGCGCCTCGGCGAGCTGGTGCCGTCGATTGCCGCGGCGTTCGGCGCGCGCGCGACGCTCGATTACCAGCGCGTCTACCCGGCGACGATCAACCACGAGCGGGAGACGCAGTTCGCCATCGACGTGGCGACGGCGCTCGTCGGCTCCGACAACGTCGAGCGCGAACTCGATCCGTCGATGGGCGCCGAGGACTTCGCGTTCATGCTGCAGGTGCGGCCCGGAGCCTACGCGCGCCTCGGGCAGGGCGGCTTCGAGAGCGGCGCGTTCCTGCACAGCAGCCGCTACGACTTCAACGATGCGGTGATCCCGGTCGGCGCGGGCTATCTGGCCGCGCTCGCCGAGCGTGCGATGCCGCTCGCGGCCGCGTGATCGCAACGCGCATGGCGAACCGGGTCTCGCTCCATTTTGCCGCCACCTACGCGCAGGCGCGAACCAAGTTTCGCGACGCCGCCGCCGCGCGCGGCCTCGCCGTGCAATCGCTCGTGAATCCGGGCGAGCGCGGGCCGGACGGCGAGGAGCTCGCCACCGACATCGCCGTGCTCGGCGATGCGAGCGCGAAGGCGGCCTTGCTGCTCACCTCCGGCACGCACGGCGTCGAGGGCTTCTGCGGTTCGGGCTGCCAGGTCGCGTTGCTGCACGACGATGCGTTTCGCGAGGCCGTCGCCGCATCGCGCGTCGCGGTCGTGCTCTACCACGCGGTGAATCCGTACGGTTTCGCGCATCTTCGGCGCACGAACGAGGACAACGTCGACCTGAATCGCAACTTCCGCGATTTCTCGACGCCGCCGCCGCGCAACGCCGCGTACGCCGACGTGCACGCGTTCACCGTGCCGTCGCAATGGCCGCCGGCCGCGGACAACGAGGCGGAGATCGGCGCGTACATCGCCCGCCACGGCGTGAAGGCGTACCAGGCGGCTGTGAGCGGCGGCCAGTACGAGTTCGCCGACGGCCTCTTCTATGGCGGCTCGAAGCCGACGTGGAGCAACGGCGTGCTGCGCGCGGCGCTGCGCGCGCATGCGGCGAAACGCGCGCGCTTAGGCTGGATCGACTTTCACACCGGCCTCGGACCCTGGGCTCACGGCGAAAAGATCTATTCGGGTCCCGACGAGCGCGCGACGATCGCCCGCGCGTGCGCATGGTGGGGCAACGACGTCACGTCGTTCTACGACGGCACGTCGACGTCCGCGCACGTGACCGGCGTGCTGTCGCAGGCCGTAACAGACGAATGCCCCCGCGTCGAATACACCGGCATTGCGCTCGAATACGGTACCGTGCCGATCCAGGAATCGTTGAACGCGCTGCGCGCCGACCAGTGGTTGCAGAATCATCCGAATGCCCCGGCGGCGCAGCGATCCGACATCAAGCGGCGAATCCGCGACGCGTTCTACGGCGACAGCGACGAGTGGAAGGCGATGGTGTTCGGGCAGGCGCGCGTCGCATGCTTGCAGGCGCTGCGCGGGCTCGCAGCCGCCTGCTGACGGAATGTCCACGGCGACGACCGTGTTTGCGTGACATGACGATCGATTTCGCCGGCGCGGCCACCAACCCTGCTGTGAGCAGGGTCGCAAGGCGCATCAGCGGCTGGTGGGGCGGCGATGTCGTGTGGAGCTTTCGCCATTCGCCGGTTGCCATCGTGGCCGCCGCCGTCCTGTTGCTGTGCATCGGCGGCGCGATGCTCGCGCCCTGGATAGCACCGCATGATCCGTTCGATTTGCGCACGTTGAATCTCGCCGATGCGCTCGCGCCGCCGGCCTGGCTCGGCGGTCACGCGAAATACGCGCTCGGTACCGACGATCAGGGCCGCGACGTACTCTCGGCGATCCTGTTCGGCGCGCGCGTGTCGCTTGCGGTCGGCGCCGCCGCCGTCGCGCTTGCCGTCCTGCTCGGCGTCGCGCTCGGGCTCGTCGCCGGTTACGCGGGCGGCCGCATCGACGCGCTGATCATGCGCGTGGCCGACGTGCAGCTGTCGTTCCCGGCGATCCTGATTGCGCTGCTGATCGACGGCGTGGCCCGCGCCGTGCTGCCGCGCGACGCGCATGCGGACATCGCCGTCGCCGTGCTGGTGATCGCGATCGCCCTGTCGAACTGGGTCCAGTACGCGCGCACGGTGCGCGGGTCGACGATGGTCGAGAAGAACAAGGACTACGTGCAGGCCGCGCGCGTGATCGGCATCGGGGCGGTCGCCATCATGCGCCGCCACCTGCTGCCGAACGTGCTCGGACCGGTGCTCGTGCTCGCGACGATCAACGTGGCGACGGCGATCATCATCGAGGCGACGCTGTCGTTCCTCGGCGTCGGGCTGCCGCCGACGCAGCCGTCGCTCGGCACGCTGATCCGCGTGGGCAACGATTATTTGTTCTCGGGGGAGTGGTGGATCGCGATCTTTCCGGGCGCGGCGCTGGTCATAATGGTGTTGGCGATCAACCTGCTCGGCGACTGGCTGCGCGACGCGCTGAACCCGAAGCTGCGCTGAAGCGAGAGCCGGCGGGATGGGCAAAACCAAAGGAGAACCCCAATGAAACGTGCTTTGCTACTGCTGGCGGCGCCGCTCGCGCTCGCCGCGTGCCAGACGGTCGGACCGACGTGGAGCGAGCTGTCGGGCGACCACTACTACAACACGACCACTCCCGACCGGCGAATCGGCATCATCGTCAAGGTCGATGACCGCGGCGCGTTCGGCCAGACGCCGATCAAGACGGAGCCCGGCACGCATCGCATCGTGATGGAGTCGCCGAACCACGGACGCTTCCGCGGCGGCGACCAGAAAGAGCTCACGATGAACCTCGAGCCGTGCAAGCGCTATTTTCTCGCGTCGCAGTTCAACAACCCGGTTTCGCCCGACTGGAAGCCCGTCGTCGATTACGTCGAGACGATTCCCGGGTGTCACGTCGGGTGAAAACTTCTGGTGGAAACGCACCGCGCTTGGCGGCGCTTCGCGCCGTAGCGCGCCGCTACATGAAGTGAGCGGCACGCCGCTGCTCGACGTTGCGGGCCTCACCGTCGAGTTCCCGACGCGCCACGGCACGCTCACCGCCGTGCGCGACGTCTCGTTCGCGATTGCGCCCGGCGAAGTGCTCGGCGTCGTCGGTGAATCGGGGGCCGGCAAATCGCTGACCGGCGCGGCGATCATCGGCCTTGTCGACGCGCCTGGCCGTATCGCCAACGGCGAGGTGCGGCTCGCGGGACGGCGCATCGACAACCTGCCCGACGACGCGATGCGCCGCGTGCGCGGTCGCGAGATCGGCGCAGTGTTCCAGGATCCGTTGACGGCGCTCAATCCGCTGTACACGGTCGGCCGCCAGCTCACCGAGACGATCCGCACGCACTTACCGCTCGGCGCCGCCGAGGCGCGAGCGCGCGCCGTCGCGCTGCTCGACGAAGTCGGCATTCCGGCGGCGATGCAAAGACTCGATCATTATCCGCACCAGTTCTCGGGCGGCATGCGCCAGCGCGTCGTGCTCGCGCTTGCGCTCGCGGCGAGCCCGAAGCTCATCATCGCCGACGAGCCGACGACGGCGCTCGACGTGTCGATCCAGGCGCAGATCATCCAGCTGCTGAAGCGCCTCGCGCGCGATCATGCGACGGCGGTGATGCTGATCACGCACGACATGGGCGTCATCGCGGAAACCGCCGATCGCGTCGCGGTCATGTACGCCGGGCGCATCGTCGAGATCGGCCCAGTCGCCGACGTGATTCACCGCCCGGCGCACCCGTACACGATCGGGCTGATGGGCTCGATCCCGAAGCTTGCACTCGAGCGCGACCGGCTCGTATCGATCGACGGCGCGATGCCGCGCCTGTCCGCGATGCCTTCCGGTTGCGCGTTTCATCCGCGCTGTCCGCACGCGTTCGCGCGCTGCGCGCAGGAGCGCCCGGCACTGGCCGACGTGGGCGCGACGCGCGCCGCCTGCTGGCTGCACGCCCGCGCCGCCGCGTAAGTCGCGATTCGATGGTCGACTCCGGCGATTGCGTGATCGTCGGCGTCACCGAAGGGCCGCGCGAGCACGGTGTCGGCGGCCAGGTGAACCCGTTCGGCATCGAGGCGCCGGCGCTCACCGCGTGCCTTGCGATCGCGCGTCATGTTCGTCTGCTGCTCTAGAATGTGGCCGCGACGAGCGGGGCGGCACTGCGCCGGCTCGCGCCGGGTCGCGCATCAGACAGGCTGAACCGGTCACGGAGGAGAGCGCAAATGGCAACGCTCGGCGTCGACGACGACGGCGCGATCAGGCGGCCGCTCGTCGCAGCGACGGCGCAGTAACGGCGGCGGCGACAAGATCGCGCCTTCCACCGCCTCGCTGCTCGATGTCGTCGACGTGTCGCGCACGTTCGACGTGTCGCCGCCGTGGCTCGACCGCGTGCTGGCGGGCAAGCGGCGCGCAACGCTCACGGCGGTAAACCGGGTGTCGCTCGCGATCGCGCGCGGCGAGACGCTCGGTCTCGTCGGCGAGTCGGGCTGCGGCAAGTCGACGGTCGCGCGGATGATCGTCGGGCTGTACGAGCCCACGCGCGGGCGCATCGTCTACGACGGTGTGGTCCTCGCCGGCGACGGTGCGTCGGCGAGCGACGCGTCGCTGCGGCGGCGCGCGCGGCAATCGATGCAGATGATCTTCCAGGATCCGTACGCGAGCCTGAACCCGCGCTGGCGCGTCGACGCGATCGTCGCCGAGCCGATCGTCGCGCAGTCGCCACGGCTCGCGCGTGCCGACGTCGCGGCTCGCGTCGTCCAGTTGCTCGAGCAGGTCGGCCTCGGCGCCGCCGATGCAGCCAGATATCCGCATCAGTTCAGCGGCGGGCAACGCCAGCGGGTGTCGATTGCCCGCGCGCTCGCGACGCACCCGGCGTTCGTCGTCTGCGACGAGCCCACGTCCGCGCTCGACGTGTCGGTGCAGGCGCAGGTGCTGAACCTGATGCGCGACCTGCAGCGCAGGCTCTCGCTCACGTACCTGTTCATCTCGCACAACCTCGCCGTCGTGCGCCACGTCGCCGATCGCGTCGGTGTGATGTACGTCGGTCGCATCGTCGAGATCGCGCCGACGCCGCAGCTGTTCAGTGCGCCGCGGCATCCGTATACGCGAATGCTGCTCGCCGCAGTGCCCGACGTCGAAACGCCGGGCCGCGCGCGAACGCCAGTCGCAGGCGAGGTGCCGAACCCGATCGATCCGCCGGGCGGCTGCGCGTTTCATCCCCGCTGCGCGTACGCGAACGAACGCTGCCGTCGTGAAGCGCCGCCGCTGGTCGAGCGCGACGGCGGCGCGGTCGCGTGCCACGCCGTCGACGAAGGGCGCATCGACGGCGGCGTTCCGGCGCGCTGACGGCGACTCGCCTTGTACCGATTTAGCGCTGCGCTTCCGCTATAATTCGATCGCATTTGCGGCGGCCGGATCGCGGTGTCTCGCGTCACCGCGCCGGCCGCGCAACGCCATCCCTCCGTCGCCAACGCAACTCCGGGTTCCTCGTGCGCCTCACGCAGATCAAGCTGTCCGGCTTCAAGTCGTTCGTCGATCCCACCGCCATCGGAACTCCCGGCCAGCTCGTCGGCATCGTCGGCCCGAACGGCTGCGGCAAGTCGAACGTGATCGACGCCGTGCGCTGGGTGCTCGGCGAGTCGAAGGCTTCGGCGCTTCGCGGCGAGTCGATGCAGGACGTGATCTTCAACGGCGCCGGCGAGCGCAAGCCGGTGGGGCGCGCATCGGTCGAGCTCTACTTCGACAACAGCGCCGGCCGCATCGGCGGCCAGTGGGGCCAGTACGTCGAGCTCTCGATCAAGCGCGTGCTCACGCGCGACGGCGATTCGACGTACTACATCAACAACATTCCGGTCCGCCGCCGCGACATCCACGACCTGTTCCTCGGCACCGGCCTAGGGCCGCGCGCATACGCGATCATCGAGCAGGGAATGATCTCGCGCGTGATCGAAGCGAAGCCGGAAGAGCTGCGCGTGTTCCTCGAGGAAGCCGCCGGCGTCTCCAAGTACAAGGAGCGGCGCAAGGAGACCGAGGGCCGCCTGTCGGACACGCGGGAAAATCTCGCGCGTGTCGAGGACATCCGCGTCGAGCTCGGCCATCAGCTCGAAAAGCTCGAGGCGCAGGCGAAGGTGGCCGCCGAGTATCGCGATCTGGAGGGAAACCTCGCACGCACGCAGCATCTGCTGTGGTTCTCCAAAGCGCAGGACGCGCTGCGCGCTCGCGAGCGCGCGAGCAACGAAATCGCCGGCCTGACGGTCGCGCTCGACGCGTTGGTCGCCGACGTTCGCGCCGCCGAGGCGAAGCTCGAGTCGCTGCGAAGCGACCATTACGCGGCCGGCGACGCGCTGCATGAGCGGCAGGGTGCGTTCTACGCAGCGAACGCCGAAGTGACGCGGCTCGAGCAGCAGCTCGCGTTCGCGCGCGAAAGCGAATCGCGGATCGCGCAGCAGGTCGCGCAGCTCACCGAGCAGATCGCCGCGCTCGGCGGCCAGCAGCGCGCGCTCGACGGCGACGCCTCCGAAGCCGAGCGCACGCTCGAATCGGCGCTCGCCGCCCGCGAGAAGACGGCGAGCGACGAGCAGGCGGCGCAGGCTGCGTTGCCCGCGCTCGACGAAGCGGTGCGTCAGTGCGTCGCCGCCGCACAGCAGGTTCAGGAGCGGATCGCGCTCGCCGAGCAGGCGATCCGCGTCATCGAGACGCGCCGCGAGCACATCGCGCGCGCGCTCGCACAGCACGCACAAAGGCGGCAGCGTCTCGACGACGAGGCGTCGGCGCTCGCCGTGCCGGCGGCCGACCCGGTGCAGGAAGTGGCCGAGCAGCTCGCGCAGGAGTCGCGCGAACTCGCGTCGAAGGAGCAATCGCTCAATACGCTGCGCGAGAGCGTGCAGGCGTTGCAGGAGCGGCAGCGCGGCGCGAGCGGGCACGCGCAGCAGTCGCAGCGCACGCTGGCCGATCTCGACGCGCGCGCGCAGGCGCTTTCCGCGCTGCAGTCGAAGATCGGCCAGGGCCACGACAACGGCGCGTGGCTCGAATCCAAAGGGCTCGCCGATGCGCGGCGCCTGTTCGGCAGCGTCGACATCGATGCCGGTTGGGACAACGCGCTCGAAGCCGCGCTGCGCGAGCGGCTCGAAGCGGTCGAGCTGCCGAGCCTCGACGCGATCGCCGAATGGTCGCACGACGCCGCGCCGCCTGCGCGGATCGCGCTGTTCGCGCCGGCCACCGAGCCGACGATCGAGTCGGCGCACGGTGACGCGCTGCTCGCGCGCGTGCGGAGCGATCGTTCGGAAATCTCGCGCCTGCTCGCCGATTGGCTGCGCGGCATTCGCTGCCGCGAAACCGTGGCAGACGCGATCCGCGCGCGGCGCGAGCTGGGCGTCGGCGAGGCGTTCGTGACGCCGCAGGGCCATCTGGTGAGCGCGCAGGCGGTGGACTTCTTCGCACCCGACAGCGAGCTGCACGGCGTGCTCGCGAGAAAGCGCGAGCTCGCCGAGCTCGATCAGGCGATCGCGGGCGCGCGCGCGATTGCGAACGCGGCAGCGCAGGCGTTGCGCGACTTCGAAGCCGATCTCGAGCGTGCGCAGCGCGACTATCACGCCGAAGGCCTCGCGTTCGGATCACAGCAGCGGCGTTGCCACGATCTCGAGCTCGAGCTGATGCAGCTTCGGCAGGCAGCCGAGGCGGCGAGCAGGCGGCGCGCGCAAATCGCCGAAGAGCTGGCCGAGGTCGCCGCGCAATCGGCCGCCGAAGAAGAGCAGGCGCGCTCGCACGCGCTGGAGCTCGCCGACGCGCAGTCGGCGCTGCACGACGAGCTCGCACGCCGCGACGCCGCGCGCAGCGTGCGCAACGAGGTGGAGGTCGCGCTTGCCCGTGGCCGCGAGCAGTTGCGCGCTGCCGAGCGCGCGTCGCAGGAAGCAGCGTTTGCCGAGCGCAGCAGCCGCGAGCGGATCGCCGAGCTCCAGCGGCGGGGCGAGGCGCTCGCCGCGCAGGTCGAGCAGCAGCAGAAGCTGCTCGCGCAGCTCACCTCCGAGCGCGCTGCGATCGACTGGACGCCGGTCGAGGAAGCGCTGCAGCGGCAGCTCGCCGCACGAGGCGAAGCCGAGCAGGCGCTCGCGAGCGCCCGCGACCGACTCGAAGCGATCGCCACCGATCTTCGCAGCGGCGAGGAAGCCCGCCTCGCCGCCGAGCAGAAGGTCGAGCCGGCACGTGCCAGAATCGAGGACATGCGCCTGAAGGAGCAAGCGGCGGCGCTGAACGAGCAGCAGTTCAACGATCAGCTCGCCGAAGCGCGCGCCGACATCGCAGCGCTGCCGGATGCGCTGAAGGCGTTCGGCAACAAGTCGCAGCTTCCGGGCGAGATCGAGCGCCTGGCCCATGCGCTCGCCGAGCTCGGAGCGGTGAACCTCGCCGCACTGGACGAGCTCGGCGCGGCGACCGAGCGCAAGCAGTACCTCGACCGCCAGGCCGGCGACCTGACCGACGCGATGACCACACTCGAGCAGGCGATCCGCCAGATCGATCGCGAATCGCGGCAAATGCTGCAGCAGACGTTCGACACGGTGAACGAGAATTTCGCCAAGCTCTTTCCGGCGCTTTTCGGCGGCGGACAGGCAAAGCTGCTGCTGACCGGCGAGGAAATCCTCGATTCGGGCGTGCAGGTGCTCGCGCAGCCGCCCGGCAAGCGCAACACGTCGATCCACCTGTTGTCGGGCGGCGAGAAGGCGCTGACCGCAATCTCGCTCGTGTTCGCGCTGTTCCAGCTGAATCCCGCACCGTTCTGCCTGCTCGACGAGGTCGACGCGCCGCTCGACGACCCGAACACCGATCGCTTCTGCCGGATGGTGCGCCAGATGGCCGCCGAGACGCAGTTCCTGTTCATCTCGCACAACAAGATCACGATGGAGATGGCGAACCAGCTCGTCGGCATCACAATGCCCGAACCCGGCGTGTCGCGCGTGGTTGCCGTCGACATCGCGGAGGCGTTGGAGATCGCCGAGGGCGCTGTGCAGGCGCAGGCGGCGTGAGCGGCGAGCAGGGGCCCCGACTCGCGCAGCGAGTGGGGGATGAGAGCAAGCGCGAATCGCCGCGGCGAGGCCGACGGTTCGGTGCATCGATGCGTTTGATCGAGCGGAGGCCGAGGGCTGCCTGCTCGCGCATCTCGTTATCGAACCCCACGGCGCTATAATCGGCGTCGATCGTCGCGCCCGAAGCCCGTTCCATGTCCACGCTTCAACTCGGCCTGATCGCCGCCGGCGTCGTCTTCGTCGTGGCCGTCGCGCTCTACAACTGGCTGCAGCTGCGCCGCGCAAGACGCAGCGTCGCCGCGACGCACGACGCGCAACCGCTCGCAGCGCCGACCAAGCGCGGCGCAGACCGGGTCGAGCCGACGCTCGCGACGCAAGGCGCCGTCGCGGTGGCGACGGCGCGCTCGCACGCCGACGTCGACGTCGATGGCGAACCATTCGAGATTCCGATGGACGTCGTCCAGCACGCGCCTGCCGAGGCGTTACGACCGGCATCGGCGACGCGCTCGACGAGCGACGATACTTCTGCGCCGCCGGACCCCGACATCGAATGCGTGATCACGTTGCAGCCGGTGCGGCCGGTCGCCGCAGGGGCGGTGGCGGCCGGGCTGCACGCGCGCCTCGGAAAGCCGCTGCGCTGGCTCGGCCGGCGCAGCGAAGGCGCGCCGTGGCAGCGGCTGCGCGCCGACACGCCAGGCGAGTTCGGCGAGCTCGCCGCGTGCATGCTGCTCGCCGATCGCAGCGGCGCGGCGAGCAAGCCGCTGCTCGACGCATTCGTGCGTCTCGTCGGCGAGATCGCGCCGTTGCTGCCGGCGGCATTCGTTGCGCCGGACGCGGCGATCGAAGCCGAGCGCGCGGAGACGCTCGACCGCATTTGCGCCGATCTCGACGTGCAGATCGGCCTTACGGTGCTGAAGGTGGCGCCGGAAACGATTCCGGGGACGAAGCTTCGCGGCGTGGCCGAGGCGGCCGGGTTCCATCTGCGCGACGGCGGGCGTTTCGAGTACATGAACGACGACAATGCGACGGTGCTCTACGCGCTGACCAATTATCGGTCGGAGCCGTTCACCGTCGAGAACCTGCGCATGACTTCGACGCCCGGTGCCGTATTCCTGCTCGACGTTCCGCGCGTCGGCGACCCGGTGCGGGTGTTCGACCAGATGAAGCTCGCCGCGAAGCGCATGGCGATCACGCTCGACGCGACGCTCGTCGACGACAACCGCCGTCCGCTCGACGACGCCGCGCTCGCGTCGATACGACAGCAGGTCGGCGGAGCGGCCGACGCGCTGCGCAGCGTCAACATCGAGCCGGGCAGTCCGCGCGCGCTCGCGCTGTTCGGCGGCTGACGGCGCGAGCGCCATGACTGCGAAAGCCGCGGCAAGCGCGAGCCGCGCTGCGGCGCGCGGCGCAGCTGCGCGCGCAGCGCAGCTTCGCCGCGAAATCGGCGAGCACGATTACCGCTACTACGTGCTCGATGCGCCGAGCGTTTCCGACGCCGAGTACGACGCGCTCATGCGCGAGCTGGTCGCGCTGGAGGCCGAACATCCGTCGCTCGTGACGTCCGACTCGCCGACGCAGCGTGTCGGCGGAGCCGCCGCATCGACGTTCGAACCGGTCACGCATCGCGTGCCGATGCTCTCGCTCAACAACGCGTTCAGCGACGACGAGGTCGAGGCGTTCGACCGTCGCGTGCGCGAAGCGACGGGCGAGTCCGACATCGAGTACGCGTGCGAGCCGAAGTTCGACGGGCTCGCGATCAGCCTCGTGTACGAAGGCGGCCGTTTCGTCCGCGGCGCGACGCGCGGCGACGGGGTGACCGGCGAAAACGTCACGGTGAACCTGCGCACCGTGGGCGCGATTCCGCTCGCGCTTCCCGTCGGCGCCCCGCCGCGGATCGATGTGCGCGGCGAAGTGCTGATGCTGCGCAAGCATTTCGAGCGCCTGAACGCCGAGCAGCAGAAAAAGGGCGAGAAGGTGTTCGTCAATCCGCGCAATGCCGCCGCCGGAAGCCTGCGGATGCTCGATGCGCGCATCACCGCGAGCCGCAAGCTCGCGTTCTTCGCGTACGGCATCGGCGACGTCGACTGGGGCCGCGTCGAGCCGCCGGCGACGCAGGACGCACTGATGCGCGTTCTCGAATCGCTGCGCTTCCCGGTGACCGACGAGCGGCGCGTCGTGCGCGCCGCCGGCGGGTTGCTCGACTATTACCGCGCGCTCGGCGCGCGGCGCAACGCGCTGCCGTTCGACATCGATGGCGTCGTCTACAAGGTCAACTCGCTCGCGCTGCAGCAGAAGCTCGGCTTCGTGTCGCGCGCGCCGAGGTTCGCGGTCGCGCACAAGTTTCCGGCGGAGGAAATGACGACGCAGGTGCTCGGGATCGGCGTGCAGGTCGGCCGCACCGGCGCGCTCACGCCCGTTGCGCGCCTTTCGCCGGTGTTCGTCGGCGGGGTCACCGTCACCAACGCGACGCTGCACAACGAGGACGAGATCCGGCGCAAGGACGTCCATATCGGCGACACGGTCGTCGTTCGCCGCGCGGGCGACGTGATCCCCGAAGTCGTGCGCGTGATCGTCGACAGTCGGCCGCCCGACGCGGCGTCGTTCGTGATGCCGACGACGTGCCCGCAGTGCGGATCGGCAGTGGAGCGGCTGCCCGACGAGGCGATCGCACGGTGCACCGGCGGGCTCGTCTGCCCTGCGCAGCGCAAGCAATCGCTGCTGCATTTCGCGAGCCGCCGCGCGCTCGACATCGAAGGCCTCGGCGACAAGCTCGTCGACCAGCTCGTCGACGCCGCCGTCGTGCGCACGCCGGCGGACCTCTACAAGCTCGGCGTCGCGAATCTCGCTGCGCTCGAGCGGATGGCCGAGAAGTCGGCGGCCAACGCGCACGCAGCGATCGAGCGCAGCAAGTCGACGACGCTCGCGCGTTTCATCTACGCGCTCGGCATTCGCCACGTCGGCGAAACGACGGCACGCGACCTCGCGCGCCACTTCGGCAATCTCGATGCGCTGCTCGACGCCGACGAAACATCGCTGCTCGACGTGCCCGACGTCGGGCCGGTGCTCGCACAATCGATCGCGCGCTTTTTCGCCGAGCCGCACAACCGCGAAGTCATCGCACAGCTGCGCGCCGCCGGCGTGCACTGGCGCGACGAGGCGCCGCAGCGCGTGCCCGCGGGGCCGCTCGCCGGCAAGACGTTCGTGCTCACCGGAACGCTTCCGGCGATGTCGCGTGAAGCCGCGAAGGCTCGCATCGAGGCGGCTGGCGGCAAGGTCGCCGGCAGCGTGTCGAAGAAGACCGACTACGTCGTGGCCGGCAGCGATGCCGGCAGCAAGCTCGACAAGGCGAACGCGCTCGGCGTCGCGATCATCGACGAAGACGCGTTGATCGAACTGTTGGCGGGAAGCTGAACGCGCAAAGGACTGTCGATGCAAACGATCACGAAGGCGGTATTCCCGGTGGCGGGACTCGGCACGCGATTCCTGCCGGCGACGAAGGCGAGCCCGAAGGAGATGCTGCCCGTCGTCGACAAGCCGCTGATCCAGTACGCGGTCGAGGAGGCCGCCGCGGCGGGCATTACGGAAATGATTTTCATCACCGGGCGCAACAAGCGCGCGATCGAGGATCATTTCGACAAGGCGTACGAGCTCGAGACGAAGCTCGAGCAGAATCGCAAGCACGAGCTGCTGGAGACGGCGCAATCCGTCCTGCCGTCCGGCGTCAACTGCATTTACATCCGACAGACGGAGCCGCTCGGGCTCGGCCACGCGGTGCTGTGCGCGGCGCCGGTCGTCAATCGCGAGCCGTTCGCCGTGCTGCTCGCCGACGACCTGATCGACGCCGGTGTTCCGGTGATGAAGCAGATGATCGAGGTCGCCGCACGCGAGGATTGCGCGACGATCGGCGTGATGAGCGTCGCGCCGTCCGACGTCGGCAACTACGGCATCGTCGAGACGCAGGGCGCCGCCGGCCGCGTTGCGACGATCGCGCGCATCGTCGAGAAGCCGAAGCCGGGGACGACGGCGTCGACGCGCGCGGTTGTCGGCCGCTACGTTCTCACGCCGCGGATCTTTCATCACCTGACCCACCTTCGGACCGGCGCGGGCGGCGAGATCCAGCTCACCGACGCGATCGGCGGCCTGCTCGCCGAGGAGCGCGTCATCGCGTACGAGTTCGAAGGTCGCCGCTACGACTGCGGCAGCAAGCTCGGCTATCTCGAGGCGACCGTCGAGCTCGCGCTGAAGCACCCCGAGCTCGCCGCCGACTTCGCCGCCTTTCTCGCGGCGCGCCACGCGCCGTGACGCTGAACGAGCTTCGCTACATCGTCGCCGTCGCGCACGAGCGAAGCTTCGGCCGCGCCGCGCAGCGCTGCTTCGTGAGCCAGCCGGCGCTCTCCGTCGCGATCCAGAAGCTCGAGGAAGAGCTCGGCACGAAGCTCTTCGAGCGCGGCAAGAGCGAGATCTCGCTCACGGCGGTCGGTGCGCGCGTCGTCGAGCAGGCGCAGCGCGTGCTCGAGGAAGCGGCGCGGATCAAGGAGATCGCGCAGAGCGGACGCAATCCGCTGGTCGGGTCGCTCAAGCTCGGCGTGATCTTCACGGTCGCGCCGTACCTGCTGCCCGATCTCATCCCCGCGCTGCATGCGATCGCGCCGCAGATGCCTCTCGACATCGAGGAAAATCTCACCGAGCAGCTCGAGATCGCATTGAAGAGCGGACGCATCGACGTGGCGATCATCGCGTTGCCGTTCGCGCCGGCCGGCATCGCGACCGAGTTCCTGTACGAGGAGCCGTTCCAGGTCGTGGTGCCGCGGGGACACAAGTGGACGAAGCGCAAGTCGATCAGTTCCGACGAGCTCGCGGGCGAGCACACGATCCTGCTCGCGGTCGGTCACTGCTTCCGTGATCAGGTGCTCGACGCGTGCCCGGAGTTGAACCGCGCCGACACCCACATCACGCGCACGACGTCGCTCGAGACCGTGCGCAACATGGTCGCGTCGGGGCTCGGCGTGTCGGTGCTGCCGCGTGACGCGCTGACGCCGAAATACCACAGCCAGCTCGTCGTGCCGGTGCCGTTCGCACGGCCGGTGCCGTCGCGTCGCGTCGCGCTCGCGTATCGTCGCAGCTTCCCGCGGCCCGAGGCGATCGCCGCGTTGCGCGACGCGGTCGCGCAGATCCGTCCTCCTGCCACGGCGAAGGCGCAATCGGCGGCCTGACGTCCCATGCGTTGACCGCCGCATCGGGACGCGAGGCGACGCTTGGCGGTTGCTTAGACGGACGCAACCATCCCTGCCTACGGGTACCCGGTGCGGCCGGCGGGCGTCGACCCAACGACGCCGCGCAGCCGCACCACCCGTCGCGGCAGGCGCGTCCGATGCGCTCGCTGCCAAGCGTCGCCTCGCGTCGCGCGCCGCCCGGTTCGACGCTCAGCCGAGAAAGCGATGCGGGATCCAGGCGGCGAGGTCGGGCAGGAACATGACGGCGATCAGCACCGCGACCTCGGCGGCGATGAATGCCCAGCAGTAGCGAATCGTCTCGTTGTACTTGCAGCCCGCGATGCTCGTCGCGACGAACAGCAGCACCGCGACCGGCGGCGTCGTCGAGCCGATCTGCGTCGTCATCACCATCAGCAGGCCCAGCTGGAACTCGTCGATGCCGAAACTGCGGCCGATCACGACGGCGACCGGGATCATGATGATCAGGATCGCCATCGAGTCGACGAACATCGTCAGCACCAGCATGATCGTCATCAGCAGCGCGAGCACGCCGAGCTTTGCGCCGGTGACATGGGTGATCGCCGCGAGCACCGTGTCGTTGAAGTTCAGGTACGACAGCAGCCAGCCGAGCGCGCCGGCGACGCCGATGATGCCGGACACCATCGCCGTGGTGATCGCGGCGCGCACGAAGATGCGCGGCAGATCGCGCAGCGTGAGCTTGCGGTAGACGAAAAAGCCGACGATGAAGCCGTAGAAGCATGCGACGACGCCGGCTTCGGTCGCGGTAAAGGCGCCGCTCAGGATGCCGCCGACGACGATCACGGGCGCGAGCAGTGCCGGCCACACCGAAAGCAGCGCACCCGTGACGCGGCCGAGCGCGAAGCGGCCGCTGGTGCGCCGCAGCTCCGGATACGCCGGCAGCCGCGAATGCACGTAGATGACGATCATCAGGCCGACGCCGATCAGCACGCCGGGCACGATGCCGCCGAGGAACAGCCCGCCGATCGACACGTTCGCCATCGAGCCGTAGACGATCATCGTCATGCTTGGCGGAATGATCGCGCCGATCGTGCCGGCGCACGCGACGAGCGCCGCCGCGAAGCCCGGCTTGTAGCCCTGGTCCTTCATCGCCGGCACGAGGATCGATCCGATGGCCGACGTATCGGCGACCGACGATCCGGACACGCCGGCGAACACCATGCTCGAAACGACCGATGCGTGGCCGAGGCCGCCGCGCCAGTGGCCGACGACGGTCTCCGCGAACTCGACGAGCTTCTTCGAGATGCCGCCGGCCGAGATCAGCTCGCCGGCCAGGATGAAATACGGCAGTGCGAGCAGGCTGAAGTTGTCGAGCATCGCGAACATCTTCTGCGGGAACAGCGCCGGCACCAGCGCCGGCGTCGCGAGGATGCCTGCGAGGCCGACGATGCCCATGACGAGCAGGATCGGCACGCCGAGCGTGATCAGCGCGAGCAGCAGGATCGACAGGACGACGAGCATCAGTGCGCGCCGAGGTCGGACGGCGGCGGCTCGTGCCAGCCGGCGTACGTGGCCAGCCGCCGCGCGGCGACCAGCACGAGGTACGCGCTGCCGATGACGAGCCCGCTGTAGACGTAGTGCATCGGCAACCCGAGGCCCGGGCTTTCCTGGTTGCGCGCGATGCCCATGATGACGAGCGTGTAGCGCCCGATCGCAAGGCCGAGCAGGAGCCACAGCAGCTCGGTCATCACGCCGACGGCGGTTTGCGCCTTCGGCGGGATGTAGCGCAGCAGCATGTCCATGCCGAGGTGCGCGCCGCGCCGGTACGCGACCGGGATCGCGAGCATCACGAGCCAGATGTGCCCGAACTTCTGGAACTCCTCGCTCCACGACAGCGGAAGCCCGAGCACGAAGCGGTTGAACACCTGCATGCCGCCGACGATCGTGAAGACGAGGAAGATCGCGAACAGCGCAAACTCCACCGCGCGGTCGATCGCCGCGAACAGGCGCGCAAGCATGTCGAGGACGTTCTACGGAAACGTCGCGGCGGCGCGCGCCGCCGCGACAATCGCTATTTCGTGTCGCGGATCAGCTTCAGCAGATCTTCCGCCCCGAGCGATTTCGCGAGCTGGTCCTGCAGCGGAATCGCGGCAGTGACGAACGGCGTCTTGTCGATCGGGTTGATGATCATGCCCTTTTCCTTCAGCTTCTCGAGCGACTCGCGGTCGCGCTGCACCGACAGGTTGCGATTGACGTCCTGTGCGAGCTTCGCCGCGGCGGCGACCACCGCTTTCTCCTTGTCGGTATAGCCATCCCATTCCTTTTTCGAGATCACCGTCACCGTCGGCCCGAACAGGTGGCCGGTCAGCGTGACGTACTTCGCCACCTCGTAGTACTTGCCGGTGTAGGCGACGGCCGACGAGTGTTCGAAGCCGTCGATCACGCCGGTCTGCAGCGCGGT
Source organism: uncultured beta proteobacterium (assembly GCA_963798655.1). Lineage (GTDB taxonomy): Bacteria > Pseudomonadota > Gammaproteobacteria > Burkholderiales > Casimicrobiaceae > CAVSMC01. Next base: position 470,940 of record CAWCUH010000001.1, read on the forward strand.
GTAGACCTCGCCGAACGCCATCGGCGTCGCGTTCGCGCCCATCGCATTGAGAGCGGCGACATACGTCGGCGTCTGGATCGTGCGGATCTTCAGGCCCTTCAGATCGGCGGCCGTCTTCACTTCCTTCTTGGTCGTGATCACGTTGCGGTAGCCCCAGCTGTCCTGCCAGCCGAGCACCTTGAGGCCGAGCTTTTCGTATTCGGCCGCGAGCGTCTTGCCGACCGGTCCGTCGAGCGCGCGGTGCGCATGCTCGTAGTCGCGCCACAGGAACGGCAGGTCGCAGACGCCCATCCGCTTGAGGAAGTTGTTGTGGATCGCCGTGCCGCCGACGTGGATCGTCGCGCCCGCGCCGAGCTGCATGCCTTCGACGACGGCGCGCTCCTCGCCGAGCGCGTTGGCCGGATAGACGCGCGCTTCGAGCGTGTCCGAGTTGTCGTTGATGTAGTGGGCGATGATCCACGCCACCATGTGGTTGTCGTTGCCGACGTCGGCGGCGGTCGCATGCGAAATCTTCACCTGCTTCTTCGCCTGCGCGCCGGCGAGCGGCGCGCTGCAGGCGAGCGCAATCGACGTGACGCACAGCGCGAGCATGCGCACCAAGGATTTCCGATTCATTGACACTCCTCCTTCGAAGTCGGCGCTCGGTCGCGCCGTGGGTTCACCTTCGTCGCGGTGCGCGTCCGGCCGCCTTCTGCCTGGGCGGCGGCGGAAATCCCCGCGGATACTTGTCGTACGCAGGCGCCAGGTCGCGCGCCGTGCCGGCGAGCAGCGTTCGCATCGCCGTCTCGGCGCCGTCGGCGTCGCGGCGGTGGATCGCCGCAACGACGGCGTGATGCTCGGCCAGCGAGAAATCGCTGCGCTCCCGCGCGCTGCTCGCGATGCGCACGCAGAGCAGCAGTGCGGTGCGGATTGCGCCGGCGAAGCGTATCAGCATCCGGTTGCCGGTGGCGGCGATGATTCGCTCGTGCAGCGTGAGGTCGTGCGCGCAGCACGCCTCGAAGTCGTGCGGCGTCGATTCAGCCATGCCGCGGTAAGCCGCCTCGATCTCGAAGATCTGCGCCGGCGTTGCCCGAGCGGCCGCGAGCCGGGCGGCGGCCGGCTCGACGATCATCCGCACGTCGAGCAGGTCCATGAAAAAGGTAGGGTCGGGCGGCGCGACCGCGAGCCAGCGCAGCACGTCGTCATCGAGGATGTTCCACTGCGTGCGCGGATTGACGATCGTTCCGCGACGCGTGCGGGCGTCGACGAGGCCCTTCTGTGCCAGCGTGCGCAGTCCCTCGCGCAGCGACGGGCGGCTGATGCCCATCTGTCGCGACAACTCGGCCTCGGTGGGGAGCAGCGCGCCGGCAGCGAGCGCGCCCGACACGATCTTCGCTCCGATCACATCGACGACGCGCGTCGACTTGCGGCCGCGCGCCGCGATGGCGACCCCGGGGCGCGGCGCGAGCGCACAGTCGAAGCGGGAGGTCGCAGAACCGGGGTGGCCATGATTTGTCGGACACATTGCCACCAGCGTCTGACATAATCAAGACTTTTCCCCGGGTGCTGCGGGCGCGCAAAAGCCGTCGCGCGGCGCCGACCGACGGAGCCACCGATGATTCCCGATCTGAAGAGCAAGTGTGTGCTGATCACCGGCGCATCGACCGGTATCGGCGCCGCGGCCGCCCGCGCGTTCGCCCGCGCCGGCGCCAACGTCGCCGTCCATTACAACGCGAGCCGCGACGCCGCCGAGAGCGTTGCAGCCGACGTCCGCGCGGCCGGCGTCAAGGCGGCACTCGTTGCCGGCGACGTCACGCGCGAGGAGGACGTGAAGCGCATCGTCGCCGACACGCTGGGCGCGCTCGGCCGGATCGACGTGCTGATCAACAACGCCGGCGGCATGCTCGGCCGGGTCAAGATCGAGGACTACACCGTCGAGCACATCCAGCGCGTGCTGGCGCTGAACGTCGTCCAGATCGCCGTGTTCATGCGCGAAGTGATCCCGCTCATGCGCCGACAGAAATCGGGCAACGTGATCAACGTCACGTCGATCGCCGCGCGCCACGGCGGCGGCGGTGGCGCCATTCTTTACGCCGGCGCGAAAGGGTTCGTCTCGACGGTGACGCATGGGTGGGCGAAGGAAGTCGCCGCCGACGGCATTCGCGTCAACGCGGTGTCGCCGGGTGTGATCACGACGCCGTTCCACGATCGCTATTCGACGGCGCAACAGCTCGCCGCGATGCAGGCGACGATCCCGATGAACCGGCTCGGCAGCGCCGACGAATGCGCCGGAACGTTCCTTTACCTCGCGTCGGACGCGATGTCCGGTTATGTCACCGGGCAGGTGATCGAGGTGAACGGCGGTCAGTACATGCCGTAGGGAAAACGTTCGATGGCGATGCGCCGCGCTTGGCGGCCGCCGGTTGGCGGCCGCAGCGCGCCGCTGTCTACAGCAGCGATGGCAGCTGAGCCAGCGTCGTGAGAACGCGATCCGGCGGCGGTGCATGCCGCTCGATCGGCGCACGCGCGCGGTTGATCCAGAAAACGGTGAAGCCGAACGCCTTGGCGCCGGCCGCGTCCCAGCCGTTGGACGACACGAAACCGATGCGCGCGGGCGCGACGCCCAGTCGATCGACGGCGAGCTGATAGACGCGCGGGTCGGGCTTGTAGACGCCGACGTCGTCGACCGACATCACGCCGTCGAGATGCTCGGCCAGGCCGGATGCGCGAACCAGCGGCTCGAGCATCGCCAGCGTGCCGTTCGACAGGATCCAGCGCGGCTTCGGCGCGAGCGCCGCGAGCGCGGCCGGCACATCGGGAAACGGCGCGAGCGCGAGGTACGCGTTCGCGAGCAGCGTGCGCTGCTCGTCCGGCATCGCGATCGCGAGCGATTCGAGCGCGTAGTCGAGCGCACGCGCGGTCAATTCGGCGAAATCCTCGCGCCGGTAATGCTCGCTCGCCATCAGGCTCGACCACCACGTGTACTCGAGCTGCTTCGTGCGCCACAGCACAGCGATCGCGCCACCGCGCCGGGGCGCGAGCGTCTCGGCGAGCGCGAACACGGATTGGACATCGAACAGCGTTCCGTACGCGTCGAACACGAAAGCATCAATCGAAAGCGCAGTGCGCGGCGTCATCGCAAATCTCGCATTCGCATCGCTTCGCGGCAAGGCGGTGCACGCGCTGCGACACAAAAAAAGAGGGGTTACACTCGCGCGTAACCCCTTGGTTCATTTGGTGGGCGATACTGGGTTCGAACCAGTGACCCCTGCCGTGTGAAGGCAGTGCTCTACCGCTGAGCTAACCGCCCCGCGAACCCAGACAGGAGCCGCGATTTAATCATGGGGCGGCGAGGGGGGTCAAACCGGACAGCACTGTTTGTCTATGCCTGTCCAGGACACCGCAGCCTTCTGGCGGTCATTGAAAAGGGCGCTGGGCGGGCCGGGTTATGCAGCCGTCGCCGTAAGCGCCTGCGACGGCGGCGCTTTTGCCGGCCGGGCGGGTCGGCGGGCCGCTCGCGGCCGTCATCAAAGTTTGATCGCTGTCCTGCTCAAACGGCCGGTCCGACCTCGAAACCCGGCTCGCGCAGGCGGTCCGCTAGAATGACCTCTTTTCGCGTTCCCTCCAGGCTGTGATCGATCCCGACGTGCGCGTGCGCACCCGTTTCGCGCCGAGTCCCACCGGCTTCATTCATCTCGGCAACATCCGCTCGGCGTTGTTTCCGTGGGCGTTCGCGCGCCGCCATCGGGGCAGCTTCATCCTTCGCATCGAGGACACCGACACCGTGCGCTCGACGCCCGAAGCGGTCGACGCGATTCTCGGCGCCATGGACTGGCTCGGGCTCGACTACGACGAGGGCCCGTACTACCAGATGCAGCGAATGGACCGCTACCGCGCGGTTCTCGACGACATGGTGGAGCGCGGGCTCGCCTATCGCTGCTACACGACGCTCGAGGAGCTCGATCAGTTGCGCGCCGAGCAGATGGCGCGCGGCGAGAAGCCCCGCTACGACGGTCGCTGGCGGCCGGAGAACGCGCTCGGGATGAACCCGCCGCCCGGCGTCGCGCCGGTGATCCGTTTCAAGAACCCGGTGTCCGGCAGCGTCGTCTGGCAGGACGCCGTCAAGGGCAGGATCGAGATCGACAACTCCGAGCTCGACGATCTGGTCATCGCGCGCGCCGACGGCACGCCGACGTACAACTTCTGCGTCGTCGTCGACGACCTCGACATGCAGATCACGCACGTGATCCGCGGCGACGATCATGTCAACAACACGCCGCGGCAGATCAACATCATCGAGGCGCTCGGCGCCGAGACGCCGGTCTTCGCGCATCTGCCGACCGTGCTCACGCCGGACGGCGAGAAGCTCTCGAAGCGCCACGGCGCCAAAGGCGTGCTGCAGTACCGCGACGAGGGCTATCTGCCGGAAGCCGTCGTCAATTACCTCGCGCGACTCGGCTGGTCGCACGGCGACAGCGAGATCTTCGGTCGCGCCGAGCTGATCGAATGGTTCGACCTCGAGGGATTGTCGTCGTCGCCGGGCCGCTTCGATCCGGACAAGCTGCACTGGGTGAACCAGGAGCACCTGAAGCGGCTCTCCGAAGACGCGCTCGGCAAGCGCCTCGACCCGTATCTGCGCGCCGCCGGCATCGACGTCGACGGCGGCCCGGCACCCGGCGCCGTCGCCATGCTGCTGCGCGAGCGCGTCGCGACGCTCGCCGAGATGGCGGAGGCGGCGCGCTATTTCTACCAGGCGCCGAACGGCGCGGCGGGCGCTCCGCTCGACGACGCGGTGCGCGCGGCGCTTTTGCATCTGCACAGCGAGTTCGAGCGCATCGACTGGACGCGCGAGGCGATCCACGCGGCGATTCGCGAGACGGCGAAGAAGAACAGCGTGAAGCCGCCGCAGGTGATGATGGCGCTTCGTGCGCTCGTCACCGGTCAGACGCAGACGCCGGCGATCGACGCGGTCGTCGCCCTCGTCGGACGCGAGCGAACGCGTGCGCGAATCGGGGCGGGATTGCAACTCTAACGCACGCGCGCGCGCGTGTCTCGCTTGGTCGGCGCAGCGGGTTCCGGTAAAATAACAATTTCCGGAGAACCGGGTCCGCCATGCCCAAGTTCGTGTTCGTCACCGGCGGTGTCGTTTCCTCGCTGGGCAAGGGAATCGCCGCCGCGTCGCTCGCTGCAATCCTCGCTTCCCGCGGCGTCAAAGTCACCAACCTCAAGCTCGATCCCTACATCAACGTCGATCCTGGAACGATGAGTCCGTTCCAGCACGGCGAGGTGTTCGTCACCGAGGACGGCGCCGAGACGGACCTCGACCTCGGTCACTACGAGCGGTTCGTCGACGTGAAGATGGGCCGGCGCAACAACTTCACCACCGGCCAGATCTACGAGAGCGTGATCCGCAAGGAGCGCCGCGGCGATTACCTCGGCGGCACCGTGCAGGTGATTCCCCACATCACCGACGAGATAAAAAACTGGATCATGGCGGCCGCCGGCGACGCCGAGGTGCTCGTCGTCGAGGTCGGCGGCACCGTCGGCGACATCGAGTCGCTGCCGTTCCTCGAGGCAATTCGGCAGATGGGCATCACGCTCGGCCGCGACAACGTCTGCTACATCCACCTGACGCTGGTGCCCTTCATCCCGTCGGCCGGCGAGATGAAGACCAAGCCGACGCAGCACTCGGTGAAGGAGCTGCGCGAGATCGGCATCCAGCCCGACATCGTGCTGTGCCGCGCCGACCGGCCGATCTCCGACAGCGACCGGCGCAAGATCGCGCTGTTCACCAACGTCACGCCCGACGCCGTCATCCCGGCGCTCGATGCCGACTCGATCTACAAGATCCCGGGCGCGCTGTCCTCGGAGGGCCTCGACGACATCGTCTGCCGCAAGCTCGGCATCTCGCCGCCGCCCGCCGAGCTGTCGACGTGGCGCGCGCTGGTCGACGCGCTCGAGCATCCCGAGCACGGCGTGCACATCGCGATGGTCGGCAAGTACGTCGACCTGACCGAATCGTACAAGTCGCTGTCCGAGGCGCTGACGCACGCCGGCATCCACACGAGAGAGCAAGGTGCACATCCACTACGTCGACTCGGAGGCGATCGAGCGCGACGGCGTCGACGCGCTGCGCGGCATGGACGCCGTGCTCGTGCCCGGCGGATTCGGCAAGCGCGGCGTCGAAGGCAAGATCAAGGCGATCCAATACGCGCGCGAGAACGGCGTGCCCTATCTCGGCATCTGTCTCGGCATGCAGCTCGCGCTGATCGAATACGCGCGGCACAAGGCCGGGCTCGCAGGGGCGAACAGCACCGAGTTCGATCCCGACACGCCGCATCCGGTCGTCGCGCTGATCACCGAATGGCAGAACCGCGACGGATCGGTCGAACGGCGCACGGCAAGCTCCGACATGGGCGGCACGATGCGCCTCGGCGCACAGCCGTGCGATGTCGTTGCGGGGTCGCTCGCGCACCGCATCTATGGCGCGACGACAGTCTCCGAGCGTCACCGGCATCGCTACGAGGTCAACAATCACTACCTGCCGCGAATCCAGGCGGCCGGCCTGGTCGTCGGCGCGAAAGCGAAGAGCGAGCGTGCCGGCGATCTCGTCGAGATGATCGAGCTGCCGCAGCATCCGTGGTTCTTCGGCTGCCAGTTCCACCCGGAGTTCACGTCCAATCCGCGACGCGGCCACCCGCTCTTCCTCGGCTTCATCCGCGCGGCGCTCGACGCGCAGCGGCGCGCGCGCGAGTCGGGGTCGACGGCGGCGGTCGCCGAGCTCGTCGCGTCGATCTGACGGCGATGGATCGACGCGGCGCCGCCGGAGCGATCGCCGCCGGGGCCGGTCGATGAGGCTCTGCGGCTTCGACGTCGGCCTCGACCGCCCGCTGTTCCTGATCGCCGGCCCGTGCGTCGTCGAATCGCTGCAGCTGCAGCTCGATGTCGCCGGCGAGCTGAAGTCGATCTGCGCCGCGCTCAACGTGCCGTTCGTGTTCAAGTCGTCGTACGACAAGGCGAACCGCACGTCGGGCGCGTCGTATCGCGGCCCGGGCATCGACGAAGGCCTGCGCGTGCTGGCCGAAGTGCGCCGGCAGATCGGCGTTCCGGTGCTGACCGACGTGCACGCGGAAGCCGAGATCGGCGCGGCGGCCGAAGTGGTCGACGTGCTGCAGACACCGGCGTTCCTGTGCCGGCAAACCGACTTCATTCGCGCCGTCGCCTCGGCCGGCAAGCCGGTGAACATCAAGAAGGGACAGTTCCTCGCGCCCGACGACATGCGGCAAGTCGTCGCGAAGGCAAAGGAGGCGAGCGGCGCCGACAACGTGATGGTGTGCGAGCGCGGTGCGTCGTTCGGCTATCACAACCTCGTGTCGGACATGCGCTCGCTCGCGATCATGCGCGCGACCGGCTGTCCGGTCGTGTTCGACGCGACGCACTCGGTGCAGCTTCCGGGCGGACAGGGCGCATCGAGCGGCGGCCAGCGCGAGTTCGTGCCCGTGCTCGCGCGCGCCGCCGTCGCCGCCGGTGTGTCCGGCGTGTTCATGGAAACGCATCCGCAGCCCGAAAAGGCGTTGTCCGACGGACCGAACGCCTGGCCGCTTGCACGGATGCGAGAGCTGCTTGCGACGCTGGTCGAGCTCGATTCGGCGGTGAAGCGCGCCGGATTCGCGGAGCACGAGTGGCTCGCGGCACCGTCCACCTGATTTCGATCAATCCGACAGGAAGAGAGAGCCATGAGCGCCATCGTCGACGTCATCGCCCGCGAGATCCTCGATTCGCGCGGCAACCCCACCATCGAAGCGGACGTCGTGCTCGAGTCCGGCGTGTCCGGCCGCGCCGCCGTGCCCTCGGGCGCGTCGACCGGGTCCAAGGAAGCGATCGAGCTGCGCGACGGCGACTCGGCCCGCTACGGCGGCAAGGGCGTGCTGAAGGCGGTCGAGAACGTGAATACCGAAATCTGCGAAGCGATCATCGGTCTCGACGCAACCGAGCAGGCGTTCATCGACAAGACGCTGATCGACCTCGACGGCACCGACAACAAGGCGCGGCTCGGCGCGAATGCGATCCTCGCCGTGTCGTGCGCGGTGGCGAAGGCGGCGGCCGAGGAATCGTCGCTGCCGCTCTACCGCTATCTCGGCGGCGCCGGACAGATGCAGCTGCCCGTTCCGCAGATGAACGTCATCAACGGCGGCGCGCACGCGAACAACAAGATCGACGTGCAGGAGTTCATGCTCGTGCCGCTCGGCGCGCCGACGTTCCGCGAGGCGCTGCGCTACGGCGCCGAGGTGTTCCACGCGCTGAAGAAGATCATCGACTCGAAGGGCATGCCGACGACGGTCGGCGACGAGGGCGGCTTCGCGCCCAACCTGCCGTCGAACGAGGCGGCGCTGAAGCTGCTGGTCGAGGCGATCGATAAGGCCGGCTACACGCCCGGCACCGACATCGCGCTCGGCCTCGACTGCGCGGCGAGCGAATTCTGGAAGGACGGCAAGTACCGGCTCGAGTCGGACAACGCGTCGCTCACGTCGGCGCAATTCGCCGACGTGCTCGCCACCTGGTGCGACAAGTATCCGATCATCAGCATCGAGGACGGGATGTCCGAGCACGACTGGGACGGCTGGCGCCTGCTGACCGAGCGGCTCGGCCGCAACGTGCAGATCGTCGGCGACGACATATTCGTCACCAATACCAAGATCCTGAAGGAAGGCATCGCGAAGGGCGTCGCGAATTCCGTCCTGATCAAGATCAACCAGATCGGCACGCTGAGCGAGACGTTCGCGGCGATCTCGATGGCGACGCGCGCCGGCTACACATCGGTGATCTCGCATCGCTCCGGCGAGACCGAGGACAGCATGATCGCCGACATCGCGGTGGGCACCAACGCCGGCCAGATCAAGACCGGGTCGCTGTCGCGCTCGGACCGGATCGCCAAGTACAACCAGCTGCTGCGCATCGAGGAGGATCTCGGCGATGCGGCGACGTACCCCGGCCGCGCCGCGTTCTTTCAGCTGAGGTAGTCGGAGCGGCCATGCGCTGGCTTGCGCTCGTCTTCGTCGCGTTGATCGTCGCGCTGCAATATCCGATGTGGCTCGGCAAGGGCGGCTGGCTGCGCGTGCACGAGCTCGATCGGCAGCTCACCGACGCTCGCGCCGACAACGACAAGCTCAAGGCGCGCAACGAGGCGCTCGACGCCGACGTGCGCGACCTCAAGGCGGGCTACGAGGCGATCGAGGAGCGTGCGCGCGGCGAGCTCGGCATGATTCGCCACGACGAGGTGTTCTTCCAGCTCACGCCGGCCGCGGAGCCCGCGGCGAGCGCGGCGGCGAAAGCGCATTAGGGTCAGAGTCGAATTTCGACTATTTCACGACCGTCTCGATAAATTCGACTCTGACCCTGTTCCGTGCAGCGCGTTACCTCACGGCAGAACGGGCGCCTGCGCGAAGCGGTCCGGCTCCTCGCCTCCGCGCACGAGCGGCGCAAGGCGGGCCGGTGCGTGCTCGAAGGCGAGCACACGATCGCCGAGTTCATCGCGAAGCGCGGCGCACCCGAGACGGTGATTCTCGACGCGGCGTACGCCGATCGCAGCGGCGTTCGCGCCTTGATCGAGCGGGCGAACGACGCGACGATCGTCGTGCCGAGCGAGCTGTTCGCCGAGCTGTCCACGCTGCCGCACGGCGTCGGCATCGTCGCCGTCGTCAGCGCGCCGCGACCGCCCGCCGGCGTGCCCGCCGATTTCTGCCTGCTCGTCGACGATGTGCAGGATCCCGGCAACCTCGGCTCGATGCTTCGCTCCGCCGCGGCGGCCGGTGTCGCACAGGTTTGGCTGTCGCCGCGCTGCGCGTTCGCGTGGTCGCCGAAAGTGCTGCGCGCCGGGCAGGGCGCGCATTTTCATATCGAGATCTTCGAGGACGTCGACCTGCCGGCGTGGGCGGCGCGTTATCGCGCGGCCGGCGGGCACGTCGTCGCGACCGCCGTGCGCGACGGCATCGACCTCTTTCGCGCGCCGCTCGATGGCCCCGTCGCGATCGCGATCGGCAACGAAGGTGCGGGACTCTCGCTTGCGCTCGCCGGCGCGGCCGATCGAGCGGTGACGATCCCGATGCCCGGCGGCTTCGAATCGCTCAACGCGGCCGCGGCTGCCGCGATCTGCCTGTTCGAGTGCGTGCGCCGGCGTGAACGCTAGGGCGCTTGCGTCACGCCGCTGAAATTACCGTTTTCCGTACAGCCGCCGCCGATGTCGGTCGAGAACCAGCGGCCCTCGAATCCGGTCATCGTGGGGCGCAAGGCGATCACATGTGCGGTCGCATTGATGACCGCGCCCGGACAGTTGTACGCGGCGCTCGGAATGTCGATGACGCCGCCGTACTGGATCCCTGCGCCTTCCATTCGGCAGATCAGCGAGCCGTCGGATGTGCTCAACTGGTCGATGCGCACGGTGCCGGGCGAGGCGGTCTGGGTGATCACGAACTGCGGCCGGTCGAACAGCGGATCGGGACCGCAACCGCTGCGCCGCGCGGAGACGCCGCCGAGATACGTGCCGGCGACATTGAGCGCCTGCAGCGTCGTGCGCTCGATCGTCTTCGACACCGGCACCCCACCGATCGTGTACGCGAGCGTTCCGCGGTACGGCGTCTCGCCGACGAACGTGGCGTTGCCGACCGCGACGGTCGCCGACGGCGGCACCCACGTCGGCGAGCCGAACCACGCGCCTCCGCTCGACGCGTAGACCTGTCCGCTGAACGTTTCGCCGAACGTTCGCGTCAGCAGCGCCGTGTACCACACCGGGACGCCGGACGTCGTGTAAACGTAGAACGTCGCGAAGATGCTGTTGCCGTTCTGCGCGAGGTTGATGCCCCAGCCGGACTCGACGCCGCCGGCCGTCCACCAGATGTCGGTGTAATCGGTGGCGGCGCGCGCGGGAAGCGTGCAGGCAAGCGCGGCAGCGAACGCGAGCAGGCGAAGCGAACGGATCATGTGGTGCAGCCGATCGGTGCGATGCGCGATTCTAGCGTGCAGCGAGCGCTTCGATCGCCGCTCGCTGCGAAAAACGACGATCGCGCGCCGCGTGCCGCGAGCCGTGCATCGCCACGGCGCGTCAGCGCGGCGGCTCGTAGCGGTTGACGACGCCCTTGACCAGCAGGATGTTGCCGTAGCGGCGCAGCTCGCCGGTGCGCACGACAGCGAACGCCTGCCGCGCGCGCGCATAGAACGCGTGGCGCTCGAGATGCCCGATCTCGACGTCGCCCAGGCCGTGGTCGGTGAACGCGGCGGCGAACTCGGCGACCGGCTCGGGCAGCGCGTCGACGTCGCCGGCGACCTGCATCGTCAGCGCTGCCGGCACCGCGGCCGTGTCGAGCGGAAGCAGCGTGAGCAACGCGCCGAGCACGTCCGCCGACGATGCGCCGCGGATGTCGATCAGCTGGCGCGCGACGCTCGCCGCGGGGAAGTTCGCATCGACGATCGCGATCTCGTCGCCGTGGCCCATCGACGCGATCGCGTGCAGCAGATCGGGCGAGACCAGCGGATGAATGCCTTTGAGCATGATCGTGACCTTCGGCGGCGGTGGCGAGCGTCGTGATGATACTCGTGCGAGTCGGCGAGCCATCGCGCGCGGCTTGCGCCGCGGCCCGCGTCGAGACTACGATTGCGGCGCTTGCATGCCGGCCGCGGCGATCGACGCAAGCCTTCCCCGCATGCTGAAGCCGCCTCCGTCGCCGACGCGCATCGACGCCCACCACCATGTGTGGAGGATCGAGCGCAACGATTACGGCTGGCTCACGCCTGCGCTCGGCGTTCTCTACCGCGACTACGCGCTCGCCGATCTCGAGCCGCATTGCGATGCGTGCGCGATCGGCGGCAGCGTCCTTGTGCAGGCCGCGCCGACGGTCGCTGAAACGGAATTCCTGTTGTCGGTCGCCCATGCGAGCGGCGGGCTCGTCAAAGGCGTCGTCGGCTGGGTCGATCTCGAAGCGGCCGACGCCATTCCGACGCTGCGGCGGCTCGCACGTGACCCGCTGCTGAAATCGGTGCGGCCCATGCTGCAGGACATCGCCGATCCGGCATGGATCCTGCGCGCCGACGTGCTGCGCTCGCTCGCCGCGCTTGCACGGCTGTCGCTGCGCTTCGACGCGCTGGTGACTCCGGTGCAGCTGCCGGCGCTCGTCCAGATGCTCGATCGCGTGCCCGACGTTCCGCTCGTCATCGATCATGGCGGCAAGCCGCCGATCGCCTCCGGCGGATGGGAGCCGTGGGCGACGCTGATCGCACAATGCGCGAAGCATGCGCGCGTGCGCTGCAAGCTGTCGGGACTCGCGAGCGAAGCGGGCACGCAATGGACCGTCGAGACGCTCGCGCCTTACGTCGCCCATCTGATCGAGTGCTTCGGCGCGGATCGGATCATGTGGGGCAGCGACTGGCCGGTCGTCGAGGGCGCGGGCGGCTATCGTCGCTGGGTCGCCGCGACCGTCGCGCTGCTTGCCGATCGCAGCGACGCCGAGCGCGCCGCGATCTGGGGTACGACCGCCCGGCGCTTCTACGGACTGGAATGATTCGATGAACGATCGATTGCAATTTGCCGCGGCGCTCGCGCGCGAAGCGGGTCGGCTCGCGCATTCGGCGTTCGGCCGCTCGGCGGTTTCGCTCAAAGGCCGGCACGACATCGTCACCGCGATGGATGCCGAGGTCGAGCGGTTCGTGCGCGCGGCGATCGCGACGGCGTATCCGTCGGACGCGATCATCGGCGAGGAGGAGGGCGGCTCCGGCGGCACGGGAGCACAGCGCGTGTGGCTGATCGATCCGATCGACGGCACGGCGAATTACGCGCGGGGCGTTCCGCGCTATTGCGTGTCGATCGGCTATCTCGAGCAGCTGCGCCCGACGGTCGGCGTCATCTACGATCCGAGCCACGATTGGCTGTATGCGGCAGCGCGCGGCGAAGGCGCGACATGCAACGGGGAGCCGATGGCGGTGAGCGCGGTCGCCGATCTCAACTCGGCGACGGTCGAATGCGGATGGTCGACGCGCCGTTCGACCGAAGCGTACGTTGCGCTGATCGGTCGCGTGCTTGGCGCCGGATGCGCGATCAATCGCGCCGGCTCGGGCGCGCTCGGCCTCGTCGACGTCGCCGCCGGCCGTCGCGAAGCGTACTGCGAGCTGCACATCAACGCATGGGACTGCGCAGCCGGCATCCTGCTGGTCGACGAAGCCGGCGGCCGTACGAACGACTTCTTCGCCGGTGAAGGGCTCGCGAAAGGCAACCCGCTGATCGGCACCAACGCGGCGCTCGGCGATCGGCTCGCCGCGGTGATCGGCATTCCGATCGGACGCTGAATCAGAATACGCATCCCGAAGGCGGTGGGCCCGCGCGCTGCAGCGCAATCGTTCCCAAATGCCCTGCGCTCGTGCCGCCGGTGAAGGCGTACGCGAGGCTTGCGGTCGTGCACGACGCGAACGTGAGCGTTGCCGTACCGACCGCGGTAGTGGCCTGCGTCGGCGGCGTCGGCGTGTCGAACGCCCCGCCGACTGTCTGATACAGCGCGACATTCATCGTGTGCGCGCTGGGAAAATGCATGCCTTGACCGGTGTACCAACGCTGGCCCGCGGCGCCCGTTGCGGCCGAGTTCGGCGCATAGGTGTACCAGGCGAAAAAAACCGAGTCGCTCGCTCCATTCACTTCGACGACCAATCCCTGCCCGGACGTCGACGGGTTGTACCAGTTGCCCGAGAACCCGAAATCGTCGACCGCAAAACGCGTTGATGTCATCGAGCATTCGCTGTTAGGCGTCGCCCGAGACAGCGGAATGATCCCCGTCCGGCCGTCAGCGAGCCAGTACGACAGTTGTCCCGTGTCGCACGTCGCAAAGCTCAGCGTGCCCGTGCCGACCGTTTGCGCGGGCGTCACCGGCGGCGCATCGAAGTCGCCGCCGACATTCTGATAGATCGTGACAGCCGAGCTCGTTGCGTCCTGTGCCATCGAGCCGCTCACCGAATACCATCGCTGACCGTCTGCGCCGCCGGCGGGCGCACCGCTGAACGTAAACCAACCGCCGGCGATGAAGCCGGTCCCCGAGCGGATCAAGTCGGGGAACACTTCCAGCGCGAATCCCTGACCGCTCGTCGCAGGCTCGTACCAGACGCCGGTGAGCCCATGTTGGTTGGGACTCGGCCCCGGCGGCCCGAATGAAGTGTTGTACCGTTCGATGAAGCCGGTTGTCGTCGCGACGAAGGCGCCGTCGATTCCGTTGAACAGGTGGTATCCGCAGCCGCTGTTGCTGCCCCCGGTGAGAACCACGCGCTCCCTCGCAGGTGCGGCGGTCAGGCCGCTGTACAGCGCGCCGGCAGTGCCCGAAGGATCGATATCGCCCGCGTCGGTTACGACCTGCGTCGGTCTCCTGATCAACCCGGCTTGCGCCGAACCCACGTCTTCGGGGGAGAAGAAGATCGCACCGACCGGACTGTTGCTCGGCAGGTTCACGGCCAGATCCCAGATCGCCGTCGTCGACGAGCTGCCGCCGATCAGCCACGTCGGAACATTGTCTCGCGCCTGCACGTACTGGATCACCGCCTGAACGTCGATGAAGTTGCGCACCGACCCGGCCGTCGTCGCGTCGACGAGCGCCAGCGCGAGACGGTGGTCGCCGAACGCCTGACGATTGCGCGCGACCGGATTGCAGATGGCCGCCTGTGTGACCATCGATCCGTCATCGCGGATGCCGAGCTCACCGTCACTGCCCGGCAGGACGATCACGTTCGCGATCGGCGAATCCGGATGGACATAGAGAAATCGCTGTGTCGCATTTCGGCTGGGGATGTCGACCACCGTCGTCGTGACAGCGGCTGCCGTCAAAGCACACTGCAGCGCAAGGCAGCCCGGCACGAGCGCGCGGCAAATGGGCATGTTGATCCTTGGTTCAGTATCCGAATGGGCGAACGCGTTTGGGAGACCGTTGCGCATTCTATGCCCTCCTCGTCAAAACACCGTGCTTCGCGGTGCCGCACGCCGCGCGCTCTGAAGGCGCGGCACTCGTCGCGAGCCGGCAGCGCGCCCGCCGCGCGCTTTTGCGATAAGCTTGCCGCCGGGATCGGCATCACCACTACACGCTGATATCAGGAGGAGACACATGCGCATGTTCATCTGGCTTCGCGGTGCGTTTGCGGCGCTCGCGCTCGCAGCACCGCTTACCGCTGCCGCACAGGGCGAGCTCGTCGTCTATTGCACGGTGCAGGAGGAATGGTGCCGGCCGATGGTCGCCGAGTTCGAGAAGGCGACCGGCATCAAGGTGCTGATGACGCGCAAGAGCTCGGGCGAGTTCTATGCGCAGATCAAGGCCGAAGCCGCGAACCCGCGCGGCGACATCTGGTGGGGCGGCACCGGCGATCCGCACCTGCAGGCGGCCGAGGAAGGCCTGACCGAGCCGTACAAGTCGCCGCGCATGTCCGAGCTGCAGGACTGGGCGGTTCGCCAGTGGGAGCAGTCGAAGGGCAGAACGGTCGGCGTCTATGCCGGCGCGCTCGGCTACAGCTACAACGTCGAGCAGGCGAAGAAGAAGGGCATTCCCGAGCTCAAGTGCTGGTCGGACCTCTTGAGTCCAAAGCTCAAGGACGAGATCCAGGTCGCCAATCCGAACTCGTCGGGCACTTCGTACACGATGCTCGCGACGCTGGTGCAGCTGATGGGCGAGGACAAGGCGTTCGATTACCTGAAGGCGCTGCACAAGAACGTCAACCAGTACACGAAGTCCGGCGCCGCGCCGGCGCGCGCGGCGGCGACCGGCGAGAGCCTCGTCGGCATCACGTTCCAGCACGACGCCGTCGTGCAGGCCGTGCAGGGCGCGAACGTCAAGATCGTCTCGCCGTGCGAAGGCACCGGCTACGAGATCGGCAGCATGAGCATCATCAAGGGCGCGAAGAACATCGACAACGCGAAGAAGTGGTACGACTGGGCGCTCACCGCCGAGGCGCAGAGCATCGGCGCGCAGGCGAAGGTGTCGTACCAGGTTCCATCGAACAGGAATGCGAGCGCACCGCCGCAGGCGCCGAAGTTCAGCGAGATCAAGCTGATCAACTACGACTTCGCGAAGTACGGATCGTCGGCCGAGCGCACGCGGCTGCTCACGAAGTGGGACAAGGAAGTCGCGGCCCTTCCCAAGTAGTGCGAGCGGAATGATTCGCTCGTCATTCCCGCGAACGCGGGAATCCGGCGTCGTTCGACGAAGGACGCTGGGTCCCCGCGTTCGCGGGGACGACGACCGCTGATGGCGTCCCCAGCCCCTGCGATAGCGCCGTCGGTCGTCGTTGCGCCGGCGCGCGATCGCGCGAGCGTCGCCGTCGCCGCGGTCGCGCTCATCGCGCTCACGGTGCTGCCGTGGTCGATGGAAGGCGGCGCGTCGGCGCTCGCGCGCGCGCTCTCCGGCGCGGCCAGCTTCTGGCCGCTCGTCGCCGGCAGCGTCGCGGTGCTGGTCTTTGCATGGACCGGCCACGATCGCTGGACGGCGGGCGCGTGTGCCGCAACGGTCGTCTGGACATTCGCCGACGGCATCGCAGCGGGCACGAGCGCCGCGCCGTTCGGCCTCGGCGCCGCGATCGCGCTGTCCGCGCTCGTCGTCTGCCTTGCCCGTGCGCTCGCACATCGCGGCCTGTTCGGCGGCGACTGCGCGGTGGCGACGATCGTCGTATTCATCGCCGCGCTGCTGCTGATTTTCATCTTCTACCCGGTCGGACGCTCGCTCGGCGCGGCGCTGCTCGATCCGCAGGGCCGCTTCGCGCCGCAGCTGGTTGCGAGCCGGCTGTTGACCGACGACATCTGGGGGCTCGGCTGCCTCGGCGGCGGCACGCGCTGCGGCGTCGCGATCAACTCGGTGCTCCTCGCGACGACCGTTGGCGTGCTTTCCACGCTGCTCGGCCTCGTGCTCGCGCTGGTCGTGCAGCGCGGCGGCCGCAGCTATTCGGGGGTGCTGAAGCTGTTCTCCATCCTGCCGATCATCACGCCGCCGTTCGTCATCGCGCTCGCGCTCGTCGTGCTGTTCGGACGCACCGGGCTCATCACGGGCTGGCTCGACACGGCGTTCGGCATTCCGCGCTCGCGGTGGCTGTACGGACTTCCGGGCGTAACGCTCGCGCAACTGCTGACGTTCTCGCCGATCGCTTTCATGCTGCTGTACGGCGCGCTCGGCGCGGTCAGTCCGTCGCTCGAGGAAGCCGCGCAGACGCTCAACGCGTCGCGCGGCCGCGTCTTCAAGACGGTCACGCTGCCGCTGCTGCGTCCCGCGCTCGCGAACGCGTTCCTGCTTGCATTCGTCGAGAGCCTCGCGGATTTCGCCAACCCGATCGTTCTGTCGGGCAACTTCGAGGTGCTGTCGACGAAGATCTTCTTCGCGATCGCCGGCGCTCAGCACGACCCCGGCCGCGCAGCGGTCCTCGCCGCGGTGCTGCTCGGCTTGACGCTGGTCGCGTTCTGGCTGCAGCAGCGCTGGGTCGGACGCCTGTCGTACGTGACGGTCACCGGCAAGGGCGACGGCGGCGCGCACGCGCGACTGCCGGGCGCGCTCTGGCGCTCGTGCTTCTCGATCGCCGCGGCGTGGGTGGCGTTCACGCTCATCTGCTATGCGGTGATCATGATCGGCGGTTTCGTGCGCGACATCGGGCGCGGCGACATGACGCTGTCGCTCAAGCATCTCGCCGACGGGTTCTCCGTCGAGTGGGGCGCGCGCGGGCTCTTCTTCGGCGGATCCGCCTGGGACAGCCTGTTCACCACGCTCGAAGTCGCGGCCGTCTCGGCGCCGCTGACCGCGATCGTCGGATTGCTGTCGGCGTACGTGATCACGCGACATCGCTTCGCCGGCCGTCGCGCGTTCGAGTTCCTCACGCTCGTGAGCTTCGCGATCCCCGGCACGGTGATCGGCGTCTCGTACATCGTCGCGTTCAACGTGCCGCCGCTCGAGCTGACCGGCGGCATGACGATCCTGGTGCTCTGCTTCGTGTTCCGCAACATGCCGGTCGGCGTGCGCGCCGGCGTCGCGGCGCTCGCGCAGATCGACAAGACGCTCGACGAAGCGTCGTCGACGCTGCATGCGACGACGCTGCGCACGCTCACGCGCGTCGTGCTGCCGCTGCTGCGCCCGGCGATCCTCGCGACGCTCGTGTTCAGCTTCACGCACGCGATGACCGCGGTGTCGGCGGTGATCTTCCTCGCGACCGCGAAATACAACCTCGCGACGGTCTACATCATCAACCGGGTCGAGGCCGGCGAGTATCCGCTCGCGATCGCGTATTCGTCGGTGCTGATCTTGCTGATGCTCGCCGTGCTGATCGGCATGCAGCGGCTCGTCGGCGAGGCGAAGCTCGGCCGGCGCACGGCGGCTGTCGTCGCCGCCACTCATTGAGGACGTCATGACGAAGAAGACAGGCGGCGTCGTGTTCGAACGCGTCACCAAGCGCTACGGCGCCGTCACCGCCGTGGACGACGTGTCGTTTCGCGTCGAGCCGGCCGAGCTCGTGACGCTGCTCGGCCCGTCGGGCTGCGGCAAGACGACGATCCTGCGCATGGTCGCGGGCCTCGAGCCGGTGACCAGCGGACGCATCCGGATCGGCGGCGAGGACGTGACGGTTCGCGCCGCGAACGAGCGCGACGTCAGCATGGTGTTCCAGTCGTATGCGCTGTTCCCTCACATGAGCGTGCTCGACAACGTCTGCTATGGGCCGCTGTCCATGCATGTCGACAAGGCGAAGGCGCGCGAGATCGCGCACGCGAAGCTCCAGATGCTGGGCCTTGCCGGGCTCGAGCAGCGGCTGCCGTCGGAGCTCTCCGGCGGACAGCAGCAGCGCGTCGCCGTCGCGCGATCGCTCGTGCTCGAGCCGGCCGTGCTGCTGTTCGACGAGCCGCTGTCGAACCTCGATGCGAAGCTGCGCCGCCGCGTGCGCCAGGAAATCCGCGAGCTGCAGCAGTCGCTCGAGCTGACCGTGATCTATGTCACGCACGACCAGGAGGAGGCGCTCGCGGTCTCCGATCACATCATCGTGATGGAGAGCGGACGCATCGCGCAGCAGGGCACGCCGCACGAGCTGTACGAGATGCCGAATTCACGGTTTCTCGCCGACTTCATCGGCGATGCGAATCTCGTCGATGGCGAGCTCGCGAACGGCGGCGGGCAGGTGCGCTTCGTCGCCGGCGGGGTTGCCGCGCCGGTCGGCGGCGCCAACCTCGCGCTCGGACCGGCGACGCTCGCGCTGCGCCCGCATCGGCTGCGTCTCACCGCGCAGGGCCAGGGCATTCTTCCCGGCGAATGCAAGCGCACTGCCTATCTCGGAAGCCGCATCGAATATGTCGTGGCTACGCCGTGGGGCGAGCTGCTGGTGTTCGAAGGTGAAGGGTCGCAACCGGTGGAACGCGGATCGCCCGTCGGCGTCGCGTTCGACCCGCAGGCTGCGATCGTGCTGGCGCGCTGATGTCATCCCCGACAAGCTGATTCAGTACACGTGCCGGCGCAGCTTCGCGCGATGCAGGATCGTCGTCGCGATCTCCTCGATCGATTTCGCCGTCGTGTCGATCATCGGCACGCCTTCGCGGTCGAGCAGGTGCTCGCATTCGCGCACTTCGTAGCGGCAGTTGTCGAGCGACGCGTACTTGCTGCCGGGCCGGCGCTCCTCGCGAATCTTCTGCAGCCGCTCGGCGTCGATCGTGAGTCCGAACAGCCGGTCGCGATGCGGCAGCACCGACGACGGCAGCTTGCGATCGACGAAGTCGTCCGGCGTCAGCGGAAAGTTCGCCGCGCGCACGCCGAACTGCAGCGCAAGATAGAGCGACGTCGGCGTCTTGCCGCATCGCGATACGCCGACCAGGACGATCTGCGCCTTCGCGAGCTCGCGCGTCGACGCGCCGTCGTCGTGCGCCTGCGTGAAGTTGATCGCATCCATCCGCGCGAAATACTCGTGGCTGTTGGCGATGCCGTGCGAGCGCCCGGCGGTATGCGAGCTCTTCGCGTTCAGCTCCGCTTCCAGCGGTGCGATGAACACCTGGAAGAGGTCGAGCGTGAGAGCGTGCGCGCGAATGCGCACCTCGGCGCTCGCCGCTTCGTCGACAATGGAGCTGAACACGATCGGCATCTGCTCTTCGCGCTCCGCCGTCGTGTTGATCTGCGCGATTGCCGCGTCGACCTTGTCCGGCGAATCCACGAACGGAATCGTCTGTCGCGCGAACTGGAAGTCCTCGAACTGCGACAGCAGGCTGTTGCCGAGCATCTCCGCGGTGATGCCGGTCCGATCCGAGACGAAGAACACCGTGCGGTGCGTGATCGTCGTCATCGCGCTACCAGGACGACCAGATCGGTCGCACGCCGGCCGCAAGCTCCGGCAGGTCGCCGAGGTCGACATGGCTCTCGCCGGGGCCGTGATAGTCCGATCCACTCGACGCCGCGAGCCCGAACACGCGCGCGAGCGTCGCGAATTGTGCGAACTGCGCATGGGTGTGCGACGACGACAGCACCTCGATGCCTTCGCCGCCGGCGTCGCGAAACTCGCCGAGAAGCCGCCGCAGCGACGCCGGCGTGAGCTTGTAGCGACCGGGATGCGCGATCACCGCCTGGCCGCCGGCGGCGCGAATCCAGCCGAGCGCCTGCGCGAGCGTTGCCCACTGATGCTTGACGTAGCCCGGCTTGCCGCGGGTGAGATAGCGCCTGAACACGTCCTTCACGTCGCCGACGTAGCCCGCATCGACCAGATGGCGCGCGAAGTGGGTGCGCGAGACGAGCCGCTCGCTGGTCACATAGCGAAGCGCGCCTTCGTAGGCGTCCGGGATGCCGGCGGCGGCAAGCGCTTCGCCGATGCGCTTCGCTCGCGTCGAGCGTCCTTCGCGAATCGCGGCGAGACCGCGGTCGAGCGCCTCGCAGCGGCGGTCGATGCCGAGCGCGACGACGTGCAGCGTCTGGTCGTCCCATGACACCGACAGCTCCGCGCCGGGCACGAGCGTGATGCCGGCTTCGCGCGCGGCGTCGGCGGCCTCGTCGAGCCCGGACGTCTCGTCGTGATCGGTCAGCGCGAGCACGTCGACGCCGCGCGCCGCCGCGCGCCGGACGACGACAGCCGGCTCGAGCAGGCCGTCCGAGCGCGTCGAATGGCAATGGAGGTCGTAACGCACGTGGGCGCGCGGCGCGCGAAGGCCGCGGGTACGGGTTCGCGATTCATTCTAGCAAAGGGTGCGGCGCCCTTCGGCGGGCAAACCGCGCTGCGAACTCGCCACGAGCGAAGCAGTCGAATATGTCGTTGTCCTGCGATGACCGGCCGGTGCTGCGGTGGCGAAAACGCCGCAATTCCGCGTGACGGTACTAATTACCGATAAACGGTGCTTGCTCTGTGCGCGGATTTAGTCAAAAATATGCCATTGGTATAGCCGGGCGCCGGGCGAAGTTGCGTCCGGCACAAACGTCCAGCGAACCCGATCGGCCACGCAAACTTCAGGCGAGCGCCCACGTGAAGCTCTTCGACCGCGTCCTCAATCCGCGCGAGATCCGTCGCCGGCTTGGACTCAATCAAGAACAATTCTGGACGCAGATCGGCGTCACGCAAAGCGGTGGCTCGCGCTACGAGAGTGGGCGCGAGATGCCGAAGCCGGTGCGCGAGCTGTTGCGCCTCGTTCACGTCGAGCAGATCGACCTGTCGCAGGTGAAGCGTGTCGACTTCGAGATCATCAGCTACCTGAAGGAATCGCACCCCGACCTGTATCGCAGCCTTCGTCGCGCCGTGCGCAGCCGCAGCCGCGGCGACACCGGCGGCGACAAGCTCGCGATCGCCGGTCCCGACGCGGAGCTCGAAGCCGATCTTCGGGGCGCCGAAGGCCATCTTCCCGGCAGCCACTCCGGCTGACGCGGTTCACTAGCGCCGTTGCGATCCTCCGCGCTCGCTTTGCGCGGCGCATCGGCGCTCGCGCCGATGCGCGCAACCGCGTAGAATTCCGCACCGCAACAAGGCATTGCAGCGTGCCGGTCGACGCTCGCGAGGCGCCGTCGACGCCGCATTCTCGCGTGCGCCGGAATTCCTCGACGCGAACGACGGTCGGAGCACACGAGCGGCGCGGGCGCAGTGCCGCCTCGCGGTCGCCGTGCGCCGGCTTCAGTGAGACCCGGGGGACTTGCGCATGAGCGATCAGCAACGCGTCGTCGCCTTCGAGCGGCTGCGCATGACCGACGTCGACAAGGTCGGCGGCAAGAACGCATCGCTCGGCGAGATGATCGGCCAGCTCGCGAGCGCCGGCATCCGCATTCCCGGCGGCTTCGCGACGACCGCGTCCGCCTTCCGCGAATTCATCGCGCACGCAGACCTCGAAGCGCGCATTGCGCAGCGTCTCGCGCAGATCGATGTCGACGACGTCAGCGCGCTCGCCGAAGCCGGCGCGGAGATCCGCGGCTGGGTCACCGGCGCGACGCTGCCGCCGGCGCTCGAGCGCGACATTGCGACCGCCTACGCAGACCTCGAGCGGGACGCTGCGGACGCGTCCTTTGCCGTGCGTTCGTCGGCGACCGCCGAGGACCTGCCGGAAGCCTCGTTCGCGGGTCAGCAGGAAACATTCCTTAATATCCGCGGCTTGCAGAATATTCTTCATGCGGTGAAGGAGGTCTTTGCGAGCCTCTACAACGACCGTGCGATCGCGTATCGCGTCCATCAGAGCTTCGATCACGGCGACGTCGCTCTGTCTGCCGGCGTGCAGCGGATGGTGCGAAGCGACCTAGGCGCCGCAGGCGTCATGTTCACGCTCGACACGGAGTCGGGCTTCGATCAGGTCGTGTTCATCACGTCGTCGTACGGTCTCGGCGAGACCGTCGTGCAAGGCTCGGTGAACCCTGACGAGTTCTACGTCTACAAGCCGTCGCTCGCAGCCGGCCGGCCGCCGATCCTGCGCAAGACGGTGGGCGCCAAGGCGACGAAGATGGTGTTCGCCGATGCGCAGCAGGCAGGACGCTCGACGCGCGTCGTCGACGTCGAAGAGGCGGATCGCCGCCGGTTCTCGATCACCGACGACGAGGTGTGCGAGCTTGCGCGCTACGCGGTCGCGATCGAGCGCCACTACGGCCGCCCGATGGACATCGAGTGGGGCCGCGACGGCAACGACGGCAAGCTCTATATCCTGCAGGCGCGTCCCGAGACGGTGCGCTCGCGCGAAGGCCGCGACGCGATGAAGCGCTATCGGCTGAAGCAGACCTCCGAAGTGCTCGCGACCGGCCGCGCGATCGGGCAGAAGATCGGCCAGGGCCTGGTGCGCGTCGTCAAGTCGTCGCGCGAGATGGACCGCGTGAAAAGCGGCGACGTGCTCGTCGCCGACATGACGGATCCCGACTGGGAGCCGGTGATGAAGCGCGCCGCCGCGATCGTCACCAACCGTGGCGGACGCACGTGCCACGCGGCGATCATCGCGCGCGAGCTCGGCATCCCGGCGGTCGTCGGCTGCGGTGACGCGACGCAGACGCTCGCCGAAGGCGCGCAGGTAACGGTCTCGTGCGCCGAAGGTGACACCGGGAACGTGTACGCCGGCCTGCTACCCATTGAGATCGTCGAGATCACGCTCGACCGGATGCCGCCGCTCGCGACGAAGATCATGATGAACGTCGGCAATCCCGATCTCGCGTTCGGCTTCCGCGGCTTGCCGAACGAAGGCGTCGGCCTCGCGCGGCTCGAGTTCATCATCAACAAGAACGTCGGCATTCATCCGAAGGCGCTGATCGAGCTCGACCGCCAGCCGCCGGAGCTCCAGCGCGAGATCCGCGCGCGCATCGGCGGCTATTCCGATCCGCTCGAGTTCTACGTGAGCAAGATCGCCGAAGGTGTCGCGACGATCGCCGCGGCATTCTGGCCGAAGAAGGTGATCGTGCGCCTGTCGGACTTCAAGTCGAACGAGTACTCGAATCTCATCGGCGGCCAGCGCTACGAGCCGCACGAGGAAAATCCGATGCTCGGCTTTCGCGGCGCGTCGCGCTACATCGCGCCCGAGTTCCACGACTGCTTCGCGCTCGAATGCAGCGCGATGAAGCGCGTGCGCGACGACATGGGCTTCACCAACGTCGAGCTGATGATTCCGTTCGTGCGCACGCTGAAGGAAGCCGAGCAGGTGATCGGGCTCCTCGCGACGCAGGGCCTCGAGCGCGGCGGCAACGGATTGCGCGTCATCATGATGTGCGAGATCCCGTCGAACGCGATCCTCGCCGATCGCTTTCTCGAGCATTTCGACGGCTTCTCGATCGGCAGCAACGACATGACGCAGTTGACGCTTGCGGTGGATCGCGACTCCGGCGGGCCCATCGCGCCGACGTTCGACGAGCGCGACGAAGCGGTGAAGGCGCTGCTCGCGATGGCGATTGCCGCGTGCCGCAAGGCGGGCAAATACGCCGGCATTTGCGGGCAGGGGCCGTCCGACCATCCCGATCTCGCGCGTTGGCTGCTCGAGCAGGGCATCGAGAGCATGTCGCTCAATCCCGATACCGTCGTCGAAACCTGGCTGATGCTCGCCGGCAAGAAGACGGATTGACACTGCGGTCGGCGGGGAGCGCTCGACCGAAGCCGACGGCCGCTGCTGCGGCGTGCGCTTCGTCGCCCACACTCGGTACGCTACCGGCCGTTCGGCCGATCGACGCGGCACGTCTTTTGCAACTTAATGGCGGCCATGAAGCTGCCACCGCGCTTGCGACTCGAGCCCAGCACGTCGCGCATCGGCGTGATCGCGCTGCTCTGTGCAACGGTTGCGACCGCCGCATTGATGTTCATCACCGTGCGCGACGCGTCGCTGTGTGCGCTGGTCGTCGTCGGCACGGGCGTCGTCGGCGTGCGAGCCGTTCGCAAGCTGACGCGCTCGCCACTGCTGCTCTTCGTCGGCGCCGATTTGCGCATCAGCGTCACCGGGCGCGATGGCCGGACCACCGACGGAACGATTCACGACGACTCGTCGGTCGGCGCGTGGCTCACGACGATCGCCTGGATCCCGGACGGCGCACGCTGGTACACGCCCGCAAGGACGCTCGTCGTACTGCCCGATACGCTGAACGCCGAGGATTTCCGTCGGCTGCGCTTATACCTTCGTCACGGGCGTGTGGCATCCGATCCGGACACGAGCGGCGTCGCGGCGCGCTGACCGGCAAGCCATGCGCGCGCGTCGATTCGCATGCCGCTTTCCGCTTTCGGCTGGCCGGCGATCAGATGCAAATACAGCGGAACGATCGACTCCGGCGACGGCAGCGCCGCGCGATCTTCGCCGGGATGCGTCTGCAGGCGCAGCGGCGAGCGCATCGGGCCGGGAACGACGCCGTTCACGCGAATGTGGTCGACGGTTGTCGACTTCGTCGGCGAGCGTCGCCGCGAGCGCCGCGACGGCGGCCTTGGTCGCGGCATACCCGCCCCAGTACGCGCGCGGATCGAGCCCTCGCGTGTCGAGCGTGAACACGATGCTCGCATCGAGCGAGCGCGCGAGCAGCGACATGCACGCGCGCGTGAGCGCCATTGCGGCACCGACATTCACCGCATAGGCTTTGCTCCACGCATCGGGCGCCTGGTGCTCGAGCGGTCCGAGCGAGCCGAGGAATGCGGCCGTATGAACCAGCGCGTCGAGCCGGCCGAGCTGCGCGCGAATCGCGCCGGCAGTCGCGTCGAAGTCCGCGGCGTTCGCTGTCGCGAAGTCGAGCGGCATGATCGTCGGCTGCGGGGAGCCGGCGGCAACGATCGCGTCGTAGAGCGCTTCGAGCTTGCGCACGACGCGTCCATGCAGCACCACCGTCGCGCCGCGCGCAGCGCACGCGATCGCGAGCGGACGCCCGAGGCCGCCGGCGGCGCCGGTGATCAGTACGACGCGGTCATTGAGATCGATGTGCGGGGCGGCGGTCGGTGAGGGGAGCGGCATGGGGCGATTGTCGCCGCGAGCCCCTGCGGCTGTCATTCGCGCGAACGCGGAATCCGGTGTCATGGGTGCTGAGCATGCGCGCGCCTATCTTCCCGCGAACGCAGGAATCGAACGTCGTTTCGCAGCGTGTGACGACCGACCAAGCTCGAGAAACCCTGCTCCGGTTTGCCAAAACCGGGCCCCGTCCCCTATAATTTTCGTTTCGCCGTGGGGGTATAGCTCAGCTGGGAGAGCGCTTGCATGGCATGCAAGAGGTCAGCGGTTCGATCCCGCTTACCTCCACCACCGACCTGACCGCTGCCTCCGTTCGCGAGGCAGCGCCCCAGCAGGTCCCCATCGTCTAGAGGCCTAGGACATCGCCCTTTCACGGCGGTAACAGGGGTTCGAATCCCCTTGGGGACGCCACACTATTCCCACTAACCACGGGAATGCGGTAACAGAGCCGTACCGTCGACTCGACGGGATCGAGCTCGACCCGATCAAGGATCGATGTCAGGAAATCCTTGAGTTCGGCCGGGTCGTATAGGCGCATCTCGTTTGCCAGGTTGCGAAGCATCGTACGGACCTGGGCCTCGGTGACCTTGGCTAGCGCCCGCGCGGTCTCGTCGTCCTTCTCCCACTCCACGATGCGTCGTAATAGTGCAGCGCGCTCGCGCTCCAGCTCGTCCACCTTCCGGTACGCGGGGGATGGATTTTCGAGGCCCGCTGCCATGTCGAGGAACTTACTCGCGCGTGCTTCGAGCGCCCCGATTTGCGTCCGCGCGCTGGCAATCTCCTCGTGATGGGTGACTGCGAACTTTTCGCGCGTGCTCTTAACGGCCGCGGTTATGAATCCGGGCGACAGCAGGTCACGAGCCACAGCCTGAACGACGGTGGTATCCACCTTCGTTGACGGAATGTTGCGGGTGGCGCCTTGTCCGGTGATCCGGTAAAAGGCCGCCTTCGACGTGCGGTTCGCCCGCCATGAGACACCCTGCGGGGACTTCAAGAGGCCGGTAAGCAATAGCGAGCCGTGGCGGTCGCGGGGATTGGTGCGATTCGCCTGCTCCAGTTGCGCGAGCAACACTTCGGCGATTGCGTCGCTAATCAGCGCTTCATGGGTGTTGTGCTGCATGACCCACTCGGTGCGCGGACGCCGCTTCGTGCCTCCTTTGTAGCCGTCGGATCCGACCTCGTTGTGGACGTTCCACACGGTATGGCCGGCGTACGTCAGCGCGTTCCATTCCATGCCGTTCAACGACGTGAGCGGCCATTTCAGCTTGAGCCGTCGCACCAGTGTCCCGCGGCCGACACCTTCGGCGCGCAACTGAAGATACTCGGCGACCAGCTTCGCGTCCTCGTCTGGTTCCAGCTTTGTCTTCGTCACGGGCGCGCCATCGCGCACGGCACCGGTCGTAATGCTCACCAGCCGGTAACCGCGAGGCGCACGGCCGCCGGCCCGAAAGCCCTGCCGCACATTCTCGGCCATGCCGGCAAGGCCCTTCTGCTTGCTGATCAACGAGTGGTACTGATCGAAACCGCGCATTACGGACTTCAGCACCACCGCAGTAATCGGGTCCTCGTCTGGGATCGACTTGAAGATGATGCGGACGTCGTGGCGCTTGGCATCGCGTTCAAAAAACGCAGCGATCCACGGATCGCGAGCAAGTCGACTCGTATCAAGGATCAGGACCGCGGACCACGAGCGAGCCTTGCCGCACATCGCAAGGTGCAGCCGACGAAAGCCGGGCCGATTCTCATCAGTGCCGGATTCGACGACGTCGGCAAACTCCTCGATGACCGTGAAACCGCGCTGCGCGGCAAGCGCAGTCAGCTCACGGCGTTGTGCGTCGATGGAGACGTCGGAGCGGTCCTTGCTGGACCTGAGATACAACACCGCTTGGTTTAGCGTTTTCGAGACCATGGGCGGCGCGCCAACGTAGAAAGAGGGGTACGAAGCATTCTACGCCGGCGGATGCGTCCGGCACGCCGATGGACGGCAGTACCGTAAGTTGCTTCACATCGTTCTTCACAACCGCCATGTCGACGACGGGCCGTATTGTTGTTGACTAGACGGGTGACGTTTCTGTCGCCAACGCCGAGCAGCACAGTCCGGCGTAATTGGGCGCGTCTTACGCCTACTGACCACCGCGCCGCACGGTCACTGAACGGGCTCGCCGCGCCTTGCGATATGCGAGATCGCTCGCAAGGAACGATTCGAGCATGTACGGAACGAGGCGCCTCACGTCCGCCGCTTCGCCCCACTGCTGCGCGTGCAAGTCGGCGTAACGGTCGAGGTCTGCCTTAAGCGCGGCGGACACGGTGATGGTCAGCGTGACCGTATCGGCCTTGGGCAACGGCCCCAGTCGAAGCTTTGTCGTCATGGCGAGTCCGGACCGATCGGTTCGGTTCGATACGGTCGCAACACAAGATCCTTGCGCACGATGACGCGCAGCGGGTAACCAGGCCGTACGGTGAGCGTTGGCTGAACGTTCACGTTGTGCCGCGCGAGCTCCTGTCCAGCCTGGTTGACGGTGGCCTGCAGGCTTTGACGTGCCGCGACGATGACTTGACCGAGACCGCTGCTGCGTTCGGGCGCTGCGAGCTCTGCCGCGACGCCCATTAGCATCGACACGGCGGCGCCGCCGAGCAGTTGCTGCCAGTGACGATCGACACCGTCCGCGAGACCAGCGTTGCCTGCTGCATCAACACCGGGCAGCCGGTCAAGCGTGAGCGACGAGGTGTCGGGAAAGATCAGTCGATTCCACGCGAGCAGCACACGGCGTTGGCCGAATGCAATCTGACTGTCGTATTCGCCGATGAGGCGTGTGCCTTGCGGAATGAGCAGATAACGACCGGTGAGTGTGTCGTAGACGGGCTCGGTCACCGTTGCCAGCACCTGGCCGGGGAGATCGGAATTGACGCCGGTGATCAGCGCCGCTGCGATGACGGTTCCGGCCATGACTTCGTAAGGCGACACCGGATTCTGCACAACGTGAGTCGTCACCGAAGCGAAGTCCACCGCACGGTCGAGGAACGCTGCGTTGGCCTGCGATGGTTTCGGGGAAGATTCGCCGTTGTTCACGGCTGCGGTAGCGAGTGTGTTGACTGCGT
This sequence comes from uncultured beta proteobacterium, assembly GCA_963798655.1. Classification (GTDB taxonomy): domain Bacteria; phylum Pseudomonadota; class Gammaproteobacteria; order Burkholderiales; family Casimicrobiaceae; genus CAVSMC01. Next base: position 499,885 of record CAWCUH010000001.1, read on the forward strand.
CGTGCGCCGGCTGCATAACCGCGCGCGCTGCTGCATCAACCACCGGAGCGCCGTCGCGATTGCTCGCACGAAAGAAGAGCGGCGCTTTGGCGGCCTCTTCGGCCTCACGCCGAAGTGCAAGACGTTCGGCGCGCGCCGTTTCCGCTTCGGCGTTTGGACTGGTAGCTAGCGTGGGCGGATTGGCAGCCGCTGCCCGTTCGGCACGCAACAGCGGTCCACCGAAATCGCCCGGCAACGGTTCGCCCAACACCGGCGGCGTTGGAGTCGCTTCCGGCGGCTTGCTCGCGATCTTCGAATAATCGCGCGGCAGCCGGTCGAGTCCTTCGGCGCGCGAGACACGATCGACGTTGTGCAGCTCGACTGGCACGTCGCGGAGCCCACGAGGATTGCGCTGCAACGCCCACAGGGTTGCGCCGAGCACGAGCGCAACGACGACCGCGACGCCCGTCACCAGCATTCGCCGGCTCAAGCGCGTCACCGGCCGCGGCGGCGCGCGTAATGCGAGCGTCGAAGGATCGACTTTAGGATCGTTCACGGCGTCCCCGCAGCCGCCGTACGATCGGTGCGACTGATGCGCACGACCTGACCCTTGTCGCCACCGAGTCGCAGTTCCGCCGCGTCGAACAGCCGATCGACGATGTAGTAGGGCGCCCGGTAGCGAAAATTCACGAGCTCGGCCGATCCGTTCACGCCCGTTACGAAGACGGGCGGCAGTTCGCGCTGTGCAATGCTGGGCGGGAACTGCACGTACACGCGCTCACCGTCATCGAACACGCGTAGCGGTCGCCACGGTGGTGTGTCGCCGCTGATGGCGTAGCCGAAGCTCAGACGCGCGAGCTCAATGCCTTGCGGGAGCGGTGCTTGCGCCGCTTCGCGTTGCGCCTGGCGCTTCAGCAGTGCCAACTGATCCTTCGGATAGCTCCACGACGCGGAGGCCATCCACGACTTTTCCGTCGCAGTGAGCTCGAGCAGGTAGATCCGCCGGTTCGTCGTGATGACGAGGTTCGTCTTAAGAGGCGCACGGATGGGCTTTACCAGCACATGAACGCGCTGGTTCGCGCCACTTGCGCTTGTCGTATCTCCCACGATCCATCGAACGGTGTCACCGGCGGACACACTTACGAGCTGCTCGCCCTCCTGCAGCATGATGTCGGTGACGCGGCCGGGGCTTGCGTAGAGCTGATAGAGCGCACCGTCGGCGTAGGGCCACACCTGGATCGCATTCACGTATCCATCGCGGCTCGGAGGCACTCGAGCTTCATCGTTGGCCTTGGCGATGCGCTGTTCGGGATCCAGTGGCTCCGGCATCGCCGGCGACTCCGCTTCATCCACCAGCGGCTTCAACTGTCCCGGCAGCGGCAACGGTTGCGCTACCTCGACGACCTTCGTTGGTGATGCCGGCTCGGGTGCGGGCCGAACCTGAACCGGCTCGCTGGCCGTGGGCGCGACGGGTGGATCGGAGGGGACGGTCGCGCATGCGCCCAGCATCGACACGAGTGCGCAGGGAAGAAGAAAACGAGGGCGGGTCAGTTTCATCGGGTCTTGTCGTCCGTAGAGGCCCCGAGCTCCTTGCTCCAGCTCAAGGCGTTGATATAGATGCCAAGCGGGTTCTTGCGCACGCGCTCTTCGGTGCGCGGCGGCTGAATGACGATCGAGAGGATTCCGGTCCAGCGCTCCGTGGTTGAAAGCGCGCCGTGTGTGTAGCTCCGCTGGACCCATCGCACCTGGAACGAATCAGGACTGGCGCGCACGACACTGGTGATCTCGACGGCGGTCGATACCTGACCGATGCGTCCGAACGGATCGGAGGCACGCGCAAATTCGTTCAACGTCGTCGCGGCCTGATCGGTGGTGTATTGGTACGCCTCGAGCCAGCTTTGGCGCACGATCACCGGATCGAGCGCCAATGACCGCACGTTCGCGATGAAGCGACCGAGGTGATAGGCGATCTGCGCGTCGGTTGGCCGGTACGGTGTGGCGGCATCGCCCACCGCGCGCACTTCACCGCTGTGATCGACTTCGATGACGTATGGAGTAACCAACGACTGCCCCGCCCGCCACACCAATGCAGCCGAGGTGATGAGCGCGAGACCGAAGCAGCCAAAGGCCATCAACCGCCAGTTACGCGCCTGCACGCGGGCCGAGCCGATGCGCTCGTCCCATACCTGTGCGGCGGCCTGGTAGGGTGTCACCGGCGCCGGCGTATCGGAATAGCGCAATTGCGCGCGACGAAAGATCATGAGCGTCCCTCGCCCTCGCCAAGACGCGGCTGCGCGCCACCGCTGCCATGATCGGATGTGCGCACGACGTGTGCGGCGGTCGACACGCCGTGCGTGAGCTGCTGCCTTCGGTGCAGCCGTCGGGCCCATCCAGGCGCTGTGCTTCGAGCGGCTTCGTCAGACGCGGCCGCGGCGCCGGCTTGTGACGACGCTGCCGTACTCCCTGCGCCGCGCGCGAAGCGGTGGAGGAGCCCTTGCGCTTTTGCCTGCGGCGTAGCCCTCACGTGCGCTCGCCGCTAACGACGTCGCAGAGCGCAGCGCGGCGCCGCCACGCGTAAGAAGGCGCGCTCCGCCGACGACAGCCGCGCCACCGGCGACCGCCAGACCGGTCGCGCCGATCGCAGTGCCAATCGCCGCGCCCGCACCGAGTTGCGGACCACCGGAGACGAGCCCGGTCGCAATGCCAGGACCGAAGATGCCAAGAGCCAAGAGCGCGAGCGAAGCGAGCATCACGGCGAGCGCCTGGTCGACGGACGGTTCGGTCCCAATCGCGATGTGGAACTCATTGAAGATCGTCGTGCCGATCCCGACGATCATCGCGAGCACCAACACCTTGATGCCCGACGCCACGACGTTACCGAGGACGCGCTCGGCGAGAAACGCGGTGCGGTTCCACAGCGCAAACGGAACCAGGAGGAAGCCGGCGAGCGTGGTCAACTTGAACTCGATCAGTGTCACCAAGAGTTGGATGGCGAGGATGAAGAAACTGAGGATCACGAGGAGCCACGCGAGGAAGAGCACCACGATGCTGTCGAGATTGAGAAACACATTGGGGAAGCCGGCGAGATCGCCGATCTGCTTGAGAATCGGATGACCCGCATCGACGCCAATGCCGGCGAGGTTTCCAGGTTGCAGGAAGTCGTGCGGCGCGAGCTGCGAGCCGGCCGCGAGCAGACCGAGGCCAGCGAAGGAGCGAAACAGCACGCCGGCGAGGAAGTTGAAATGGCCGATGATGAAAGCGAACGTGCCGATATAGAGCGTCTTCTTGATGAGTCGCACGATCACTTCCTCAGTGCCACCCATCGACCAGTAGAGGCCCGCGAGCGTGATGTCGATTGCGACCAGCGCAGCGGTGAAGAACGACACTTCGGGTTGCAGCAAGCCGAAGCCCGAGTCGATATAGATCGAGAAGACCTGCAGGAAATGGTCGATGACGCCGAGGTCGGACATGGCTGGAGGCACTCGCTATACGTACAGCGACTCAGAAGCCGTAGAAGTCCACCGGCTGGAAGGTGTGTTGCATGCCCGAGCCTAAGAAGCGACGCCGCACTTCGCGCGCGCGCGCTTCGGCCGCGACGGCGCGCGCCTGCTCCAACGCAGCGCTCCGATCTTGCGTGAGACGCAGCTGCTGGTCCTGAATCAACTGCCGCGCATGGAGCGCCAGCAACTGATTGGTCGACTGCGCGGCTTGCAGGATGCCCACCGCACTCTGACTTCGGCTTACGAGTTGTGCGAGCGCCTCTTCGTCCGCGGCGAGGTTCTGTGCCGCCTGCGCTTGCATGCTGACGGTCGTCTTGAGCGCCTGCAGTGAATGCAGCCACCGCTGCAGGGCATCGTCAGCCATCACGACAGCGCTCGAATTGACGTTGTACGACTGGGGATAGAACTGCTGGAACTGGGCTTGTGCCTGGTTCAACTGGAAGGCGATGCCTTGAGCCTGCGTGATCAACGCGGTGGTCGAGGCGAGCGTCGCCTGCAACTGGGCGACGATATTGAAGGGGAGTGTGGCGAGGTTTCGCGCCTGGTTGATCAGCATCGTCGCTTCGTGTTCCAGCTGATGCAGCTGGTTGTTGATCTCTTCGAGCGAGCGTGCCGCCGTGAGGGCGTTCTGCACGAAGTTCGCCGGATCGAACACGATGATCGCTTTCGCCGGCATGGCGGAGAGGGCGAGCAGTCCGGTCATCAGCAGCGCGATGCAGTGGCGTTTCATCGATCGGTCTCCTTGTCGTCGGTGTGTCGTTGCATGAGGTCGGCGGCCCAGTTGAGCCCGCGGTAGCGCAGCCAGGCTTCGGTAAACCCCGCGACTCCGCCGGCGTGCAGGGCGCGGTCGATCGCGCGCTGATCGTCGGGGCTCCCGGCCGCGGCGAAGGCGAGCGCAACCGGACCGAGATCGAGATCAAACAAGCGATTGCCGAGCCGCGACTGGTAGTAGTAGTCGCGCTTGGGCTGCGCGTGGGCGATGATCGCGATCTGCCGATCGTTGAGGCCAAAGCCTTCGTAGATCGCGCGTAGCTGCGGCTCGGTCGCCTGCGGGTTGGGCAGGAAGATCCGGCTCGCACAGCTTTCGACGATGGCCGGCGCGATGCTCGAGCGCTGAACGTCGGCGAGCGACTGGGTGGCGAAGATCACCGAGACGTTGCGCTTGCGAAGTGTCTTCAGCCACTCGCGGATGCGCCCGGCGAAGATCGGGTCGTCGAGGAAGACCCACGCTTCGTCGAGGATCAGCAAGACAGGCGGCCCGTCGAAGCGATCTTCGAGGCGCCGGAAGAGGTACGTCAGCACCGGCAGCACGGCGGTGCGCCCGTGCATGAGCTCTTCCATCTCAAAGCATTGAATGGAGGCGGAGCCCAGCCGGTCTTCGTCGGCATCGAGGAGGCGCCCGCAGGCGCCGCCCAGGACGTACGGCTGCAGCGCCTGACGTAACGCATTGGACTGCAGCAGAACGGAGAGGCCGGTGAGCGTTCGCTGCTCGACCGGAGCGCTGGCGAGGCTTCCCAGTGCCGACCACACGGCGCCTTTGACTTCCGGTGTTGCGTCGACCCCTTCGTGGATCAGTAAGCCCCCAATCCATTCCGCGGCCCAGGCGCGGTAGCTCTCGTGATCGATGCGAGCCAGCGGCTGGAACGCAATCGATCCGTCGTGTCCGAGG
>CAWCUH010000002.1:0-3878 GCA_963798655.1 uncultured beta proteobacterium
GTGCTGCCGAACCCGCCAGCGGCACGATGGCTCGTCTCGAAATCGTCGACGACGTTGAATCGCGCGTGCACGACCGGCACGATGACGAGCTGCGCGAGGCGCTCCATCGGCTGCAGCGTGTACGGCGTCGATCCGCGATTCCAGCAGCTCACCATCAGCGGGCCCTGGTAGTCCGAATCGATCAGCCCGACGAGATTGCCGAGCACGATGCCGTGCTTGTGACCGAGGCCCGAACGCGGAAGGATCACCGCGGCGAGGCCGGGATCGCCGATGTGAATCGCGATGCCGGTCGGCACCAGCACGGTTTGTCCGGACGCGACGTCGACCGGCGCGTCGATGCACGCGCGCAGGTCCATGCCGGCCGATCCGTCGGTCGCGTACGCCGGCAGATGGGCGCGGACACGCTCGTCGAGGATGCGGAGGTCGATGGTCGCAATCGGCATGTTCAACCGACGAATGGATTGCGCACGGTCAGCGTTGCGGGTTGTGACGCCGGTACAGATCATTATACTAACAGACGCTTTGGTCTAGTATAACTCTACCGTATACTAACCAGTGCAGGAAGTTAGTATAACAATTCTCGCACGATGCCCTTTACCGAACTCTCGATGGCCGCGCAAACGGCCTACGCTCAGGTTTTCGAGGCAGCACTTTCCGCGGAGCACATGCGATCGGTCGCCGATCTGACGGGTTCGTTCGCCGCCAAGACCGTTCGCGGTCACAAGTACTGGTACTTCCAGTACACCGAGCCGTCCGGGAAGCTGCGGCAGATCTTTGCGGGTCCGGACGACGAGGTCGTGCGCGCGCTTGTCGAGCGCAAGAAGCTACCCTCGGCGCGCAAGGCGCTCGGTCCGCTGGTGCGCGCGGCGCTTGCGCTAGGATGCGCCGACGTGCCGAATCGCCACTTGCGCGTCGTCGAACGTCTGGGCGAATACGGGTTCTTCCGCGCCGGCGGCATTCTCGTCGGCACGCATGCCTTTCTCGCCTACGGAAACATGTTGGGCGTCCGATGGGGCGATTCATCGCGCACACAGGACGTCGATTTTGCTCACGCCGGTCGCCAGCTCAGTATCGCGCTGCCGGGTGACATTCCGGTGCGTACCCATGCGGCGATCGAATCACTCGAGATGGGTTTGCTGCCCGTCGGTGGCCTTTCGACCACGATCGGTGCCTCTTATCTGAACCCGCGGGAGCCCGACTTCCGGCTGGACTTCGTCACGCCGATGCATCGCGGGGGCGCGCAGCCCTACGAGCATCCCCAGCTGGGCGTCACGTTGCAGCCCTTGAAGTTCATGGAGTACGTGCTGGAGCACGTCAGGCAGGCCGCACTGCTGGCGGGCGATCGTGCGAGCGTCGTCAACGTGCCGGATCCCGCGCGTTACGCCTTGCATAAGCTGATCGTTTACGGCGAGCGCGAGGGGAGCTTCGCAGCCAAGTCCACCAAGGATCTGGCGCAGGCCTTTTCGCTTCTTGCTTGCCTCAAGGAGCGTCGACGTTGGGAAGTCGAGGAGGCGTGGGCGGATCTCGCGTCACGCGGAAAGGGTTGGACTGAGCGCTGTCTTCGCGGCATGAAAGCGCTCGACAAATCGTTTCCGGGTCTCGACGTCGCCGGGTGGCTCGTATCGAACGCGAAGCGCGCGCGCGCGCGTCGCTTTGCTCGTCCGACAACCTCGTCGACGAAGCGCGGTTGAACAGTTACAGCTCGCACTTCAAGTCGAGGTTACGTCCGCGGTTGAACGGATATCCGCCATCTCCTTCAGCGCGATGGCGTCGACCAGCTCGGGATCAGTCGACGAAGAACCCATGGACGGGCGCAGCCCACGATGTTCATCCTCGTCGCTTCCTGTGCGACAGGGCGCCTACGAGGCGTTTCGGCCCATCCGCTTCGCGATTTCGGCGACCAGCGTGCGCGCGAGCGCGAGCTTGTCCATCGCGGGAAGCGGATGCGCGCCGGCATCGTCGAGCAGCGTCACCGCGTTGTCGTCGGCGCCCATCGCGTCCTGCGCGCGGTTGGCAACGATCAGCGGCAGCTTCTTGCGCCGCCGCTTCTCCTCGGCGTGCGCGATCACGTCATGGCTCTCCGCGGCGAAGCCGACGCAGTACGGTGCGCCGGGAAGGGCCGCGACCGTCGCAAGGATGTCGACCGTCGGCTTGAGCTCGATCGACAGCGGGGCGTTGGTCTTCTTCATCTTGCGCTCGGACGTCGCGACCGGCGTGTAATCGGCGACCGCTGCGACCGCGACGAACACGTCGCATGTCGGCACGCGCGACTTCACCGCGCTCGCCATCTCGGCCGCGCTCTGCACGTCGATGCGCTCGACGTTCGCCGGCGTCGCGAGCGACGTCGGTCCGCTCACCATCGTCACGCGCGCGCCGGCTTCCGCGGCCGCCTGCGCGATCGCGTAGCCCATCTTGCCGGAGCTTAAGTTGGTGATGCCGCGCACCGGATCGATCGCCTCGAACGTCGGGCCCGCCGTGATAAGTACTCGCTTGCCGGCGAGCACTTTCGGCTGCATCGCCGCGACGAGCGCGTCGAAGATCTCCTGCGGCTCGAGCATCCGGCCGTCGCCGACTTCGCCGCAGGCTTGGTCGCCGCTGCCCGGGCCGAGGATCGCGACGCCGTCCGCCGCGAGCCGCTCGACGTTGCGCTGCGTCGCCGCGTTGTGCCACATCTGGCGATTCATCGCCGGCGCGACGAAGAGCGGGCAATCGCGCGCGCTGCACAGCGTCGACAGCAGGTCGTCGGCGTGGCCGCTGGCGACCTTCGCGATGAAGTCGGCCGACGCCGGTGCGACGACGATCGCGTCGGCGCCGCGCGTGAGGTCGATGTGACCCATGCCGTTGTCGGCGCCCGATTCCCACAGATCGGTTCGAACGGGGCGTCCCGACAGCGCCTGCATCGTGATCGGCGTGATGAAGCGGCATGCGGACGGCGTCATCACGACGTCGACGGCGACGCCGGCCTTGACGAAGAGCCGCGTCAGCTCGGCGGACTTGTACGCGGCGATGCCGCCGGTGAGTCCGACCACGACACGACGAAGCGAACGGATAGGCATGGTATTGGAACATCGGTCGTCATTCCCGCGAAGGCGGGAATCCAGCGACGTTAACGACACCGGGTCCGCGCTTGCGCGGGGACGACAAGCGGTGCATCGGCCGACCTGCCGATTGCGACCGTTCGCGCGCAGTTTACACTCGCCACGTGTTCCATCGACCGACGAGCGAACGGTGCCCGAATCGACGTTCACCGACTGCGAGCGGCCCCGCGAGCGATTGCTCGCGCACGGCGCGTCGTCGCTGACCGATGCCGAGCTCGTCGCGCTGCTGCTCGGCACCGGGCGCGCCGGCCGATCGGCGCTCGACGTCGCGCGCGATCTGCTCGCCGCGGCCGGCGGCGTAGCGGGGTTGCTCGCACCCGGCGCGCGGCGTCCATCGGTGCGCGGCGTCGGTTCGGCGCGTGCGGCGCAATTCGCTGCAATCGGCGAGCTCGCGCGCCGTGCGCTGCTGCGCGAGGCGCGCGCGCAGGACACGCTCGCCTCCCCCGAAGCGGTACGCGACTACCTGAAGCTCACGCTCGGCACGCGCGCGCACGAAGTGTTCGTCGGCCTGTATCTCGACAGCCAGAACCGGTTGATCGCTGTCGAGGAGCTGTTCCGCGGCACGCTGTCGCAAACGAGCGTGTACCCGCGCGAGGTGGTCAAGGCCGCGCTCGCGCACAACGCGGCCGCGATGATCTTCGCGCACAACCATCCGTCGGGCGTCGCCGAGCCGAGCCGGGCCGACGAGCTGCTGACACAGGCGCTGAAGCAGGCGCTGGCGCTGGTCGACATACGCGCGCTCGATCACTTCGTCGTCGCCGGCGGACGCCTGGTGTCGTT
>CAWCUH010000003.1:0-564802 GCA_963798655.1 uncultured beta proteobacterium
CGCTCAAGCGCCGCGGCTCGCCGCTACTGACTTCAATCGCGGCAACTGCAAAAAATACTTGACAGACAATCTCAGGGCGTGAGCTAACCGGCTGCTCAATGCCTTTGTTGGCGGGAAAATAGTAGAGCGTGCGCGCAACCTCGATTTTGGCTTGTTCGAGGACATACTTGTCGAGAGCGTCCACGCTTCGCCTTTGCCCTGAGCCCCAATGGAACCAAGTTGAAGGGCGTGCCGCCACGGACGCCCGCAAAACAGAATGCGCGCCCCGGCGCGTCCACTCGAACGCGTCGTTACGGCTCATTTGCCTACTTGCATCAATCCGGGACAAGGGGTAACAGCTGAGTTACAAAGCGATCGACGCTATCGATCCAGACCGTGACAGTGGCGTGATTCAGACCTCGAGCATGGTGATGGCCTTGGCCGGGCTCCTCGTTTCGATCAGCGCGGTGGACGATGTGGTGACGGCGCGTGGGGTAGAATTGCGCGATTGCGTTGAACTCGCCGTTAACTTGCGCGACGTCGACACCAATCTTTGCAAGGAAACCGGCGAGTTCTGCGGTGTTGTTAACAGTGAATGTTGATAGATATTCGGCCACGGACTCATCAATGACCGCCTGAACGGTTTTCCCGCGATGGGCAGCCAGCTTACCCAAGAAGAACCTTTCGGCGCGACCAGTCGAACCGGTCAACGGTATGTCGTTTAGCGCGGCTTCACCCGCAACAGGAAATTTCCATCGTGCGATGTTTCGAACCACTTCCTCCAGCGATGCATGAAGAAACACCACCGCTGCTCGAAGTACATCGACGGTAGCCACGGGTTGGCGACCTTGGCCGGGCCGGGCGACCTGGCCATAAACCCGCGCAAGATTTCTCACTCGGCCGATGTTGACCTGGAACTCGACCACGAATTTCGTCGCGCATGGCGAAAAATGAGCCCTAACAGGCTGTTGAAAATTTGGCTAAAAGTGAAGCAATTTGCACCGGCGAACGAAACGGACAACAGGTTGACCGCTCGAACGTATCGAGGCATCGTCGAATCATCGAAAGGGCGACCGCCTTTCACGCTTTCGCTCATTGCGCCACTCCGGCCGGCACCACCACGGTATTCGGGCGAGGCGCATCAAGTTGCTGGCGGTCATGGTGAGCTTGAACTGGTGATCGACCCGCTGCAGGCCGCGAAACACGGTTTGCCGAATCCGACCGATGGTCTTGCCCCAACCGAAATGCTCCTCGATGCGTTTGCGCACGATCTGGCTCAAGCGATAGCCGGAATGACGCGTGGTACGACCGTCAATCGCGCTACCACCACGACGGGTATCATTCGCAGCGACGTGCGGCGTGACCTTGCGCTCACGGCAGGCGGCAACAAAGTCCATGGTGTCGTAGGCTTTATCCGCGCCCACGCTGCGGCGACCGGGGTCGGGCACGGCATCGAGCATGGCCAGCGCCGCGCGGCGCTCGCCGAAGCCATCCGCATGCGTAACGACGGCGCTAACCACCAAGCCGTTGCGGTTCTCCATCAGCACATGACCCTGGTAACAGAGGATCGACGCCGTGTTGTGGCTCTTACGAAAGGTGCGCGCGTCGGGATCGGTCGTACTCGCGTGGGTGTCGTTGCTGCGGGGTTGGCCCTTCCAGTCGGCTTGGGCGTTGCGCCCACCTCCTCCAGGCCGCTGATCGTCACTGCCATCCTTCGGCCGAAAGCTCTTCTGGCTCGCCCAGGCCTGAATCAGCGTGCCATCGACCGAGAAGTGTTCCTTGGACAGCAGCCCGCGGCTATCGGCCACGCGCAGTACCTCCCCAAAGAAACCTTCGACCACCTGATGCGCCAGCAACCGGTCGCGATTCTTCGAGAACGTCGAGTGATCCCAAATCGGATCGTCGAGCGCCACGCCGACAAACCAGCGATACAGCAGGTTGTAGCGCAGCTGTTCGCACAGTTGCCGCTCGCTGCGGATCGAATAGAACACTTGCAGCAGAAGAGAGCGGATCAGCTTCTCCGGCGCGATCGAGTCGCGGCCACTGTCGGCGTAGATCTCGTTGAACCGGCTGTTCATCGCTGCCAGCGTATCGTTCACCAGCACGCGAATCGACCGCAGCGGATGATCGGCCGGCACAAAATCGTCCAGCTTCGCCACGGTGAACAGGCTCTCCTGCATCGCATCAGGACCACGCATCGCTCGAATCTCCATCCCAACCTTGGTACCCGAACGATAGCTGCAATGGCTAGATTTACAAGCCGAATTTCAACAGCCTGCTAACGAAAAGTGGGGCGTCCCAAACATGACAGGAATAAAGCGTCGCTCATGCGACGGCCGTAGTTACCAGCGCGAAAGTCCCGCAAGAATCAACGCACTCGGGTCCAATAGTGGGCTAAAAGGGCACGGCGCGATCTATGTAACGACGCCAAGCCTCTTGACGATCGATCCACAGGTTACCGCCGATCGGCCCTACGCGTCCAACTGCGTCCCGTTAGTGTCTGGCGCAAGCCGCGCTAGGTCCCACCGCAGAGTGCGTTCCGCGCCTTTGTACACGTTCTGCCCATACATCGAGTGGCCGCTGCAATTGCGCAACCGTCCGGTTCTAAGCGGTCAGCTATGTCTGCGAAGGTCCGCTTCCGGAGAGCGCGACAGGCTGCAACGGGTCGAAGGACTAAACCGCTCGCGCGGTAAGACTCGAGCTTCGTTCCCGGCGTCAGGGGAGCCGGGAACGTGAATCTGCTTATGTTGTGGCACGAGGCAATCCGCCTCGCATCACGACAGGAGCAGAGCCATGGACTCATCGCTCAGGGATCTCGCCGTTGCGTCAACGCATGATCGACGACATGCGGATGCGCAAGCTCGCGGAGAAGACGCAGAGCCATTACATCCGCGCGTGCGGCAGTTCGCCGCCTTTCTTGGGCGCTCGCCTGACACGGCCACGGTCGAGGATCTGCGGCGCTACCAGTTGCACCTGGTCGATCACGGCACCTCGCCGGTGTCGCTCAATGCCGCGATCACCGGGTTGAAGTTCTTCTTCGAGGTCACGCTCGATCAGGGCGAGTTGATGGCCAAGATGGAGCCGGTGCGAGTGCCCCGCACCTTGCCGGTGGTGTTGAGCCGGGATGAGGTCGCCCGACTGATCGCGGCGACGCGCAACCTGAAGCACCAGACGGCGCTGTCGGTGGCGTACGGCGCCGGACTGCGCGCCAGCGAGGTGGTCGCCTTGAAGGTCGGCGACATCGACAGTCAGCGCATGACCCTGCGCATCGAGCAGGGGAAGGGGCGCAAGGATCGCTACGCGATGCTGCCGCCGCTGCTGCTCGAGCGGCTGCGCACCTGGTGGCGGGTGGCCCGTGCCCAAGGGAAGATGCTCGACGGCGGGTGGTTGTTCCCCGGCATGAATCCGCTCGATCCGGTCACCCCCCGCCAACTCAACCGTGCCATCCATGACGCGGCGCTGGCGGCCGGGATCGACAAGCGCGTGTCGATGCACACGCTGCGGCATAGCTTCGCCACGCACCTGCTGGAACAGAAGGTCGACATCCGCGTGATCCAGGTGCTGCTCGGACACAAGAAGCTGGAGACGACGGCCCTGTACACGCAGGTGGCGACCGACCTGCTGCGCGAGGTGATCAGTCCGCTGGAGCACACCGTACCCGCGTAGCCGCGCCCGATGGGGCGCGCCGCCCTGGAGGTCGCGGACATCTTCCGCGCCCACGGGCCGGCCTGGCGGCAAGCGCAGCACGGCCACCTGAGCCTCGGTCAGCTCAAGGTGATGTCCGCCATCGAACAGTGCCGCAGCGCGGCGCTGGGGGGACATGTACTGCGTTGCGATGCCTGCGCGCAGGTGCAGATCGCCTACAACTCCTGCCGCAACCGGCATTGCCCGAAGTGCCAGGCCCGCGCCGCGCAGCGCTGGCTGGAAGCGCGACAGGCTGACCTGCTGCCGGTGGAGTACTACCATCTGGTGTTCACGCTGCCGGCGCCGATTGCCGCCATCGCGTACTCCAACAAGACGGTGCTCTACGACCTGCTGTTCGTAAGCGGCTGGGCAACACATCTTGCCATGATGCGTGGAATCAGCTCGGAGGCGTCGCCGGCATCCAACCGTGCGGCAGTAATTCGCCAATGCGGCTCGCCGGTTGCGTGGGCAGCCGCTCGAGAACGTCTTTGAGGTACCGATAAGGATCGTGGCCGTTGAGCCGCGCTGATTGAATCAAGCTCATGACCGCGGCGGCACGCTTTCCCGCGCGCAGCGATCCCGCAAACAACCAGTTCGAGCGCCCCAGCGCGATCGGGCGGATGCGATTCTCGACCCAGTTGTTGTCGATAGGTAGCGTGCCGTCGTCAAGGAAGCGCGTCAGCGCCTTCCAACGCCCGAGGCTATAGTCGATGGCCTTGGCGATCGCCGTTCCGTCGGTCGCCTTCTGCCGTTGCAGCAGCAGCCATTCGCGCAACTTGTCGGCGATCGGCTGCGATTGCAGCTGCCGCATTCGCTGTCGCTGCTCGGCGCTCAGTTCCTGCGCTTCGCGCTCGACATCGTAGAGCTTTGCGAATAGCTTCAGCGCTTCCTCGGCCAAGGGACTCTTGTGGTTCACCCACAGATCGCTGAATTTCCTGCGCGCGTGCGCGAGGCAGCCCACCTCGGTCACGCCGTCGGCGAACAAGCCCTTGTACCCTGAGTAGTCGTCGCAAACGAGCTTGCCCGACCAGCGTTCGAGAAATTGCTTGGGGTGTGCCGCGGCACGACTGTCGGCGAAGTCGTAAACGACTGCGTGCACGCCGTCGAATTGCGTCGAGCTGTAGCTCCAGATATACGCGCGGTGCGTTTTGCCCTTGCCGGGCATCAGCATTGCCACCGGTGTCTCGTCGGCGTGCAGCACCGCTCGCTCGAGCAGCATAGCCTTCAGCGCATCGACCAACGGCTGCAACCGCACGCCGCAAACACCGACCCACTGCGCAAGTGTCGAGCGCGGTATCGCAAGGCCCGCCCGCTCGAAAATGCCTTCCTGTCGATACAGTGGTTGGTGATCGGCGTACTTCGCCACCAGCACCTGGGCGAGGAGGCCCGCGGTCGCAATGCCCTTGTCGATCACCTGCGCGGGCACCGGCGCCTGGATCAGCGTCTGGCATTTCGCGCAGGCCCATTTGCCGCGAATGTGCCGCTCGACGTGGAACACGCCCGGGGTGTAGTCGAGCTTCTCGCTCACGTCCTCGCCGATGCGCTTCATCGCGCAGCCGCAACTGCACACGGTTTGTTCCGGCTCGTGGCGCACATCGACGCGCGGCAGGTGCGCTGGCAACGGGCTACGTTTGGGCTGCTCCTTAGGCGCTTGTGCGGGTTGCGCCGATCTTAGCGTCGCGAGCTCCGCCGCGATCGCCTCCAGATCGGCGTCGATCGTCTCGTCGAGGAGGCTCCCCTGTGCGCCGTGCAGTTGTTCGCTGCGCGCGGCAAACTTCCAGCGCTTGAGCAGCGCCATCTCATGAGTGAGTTGCTCAATCTTGAGCTGCTTGTGCCGCAGCTCCCGATCCTTGCCGGCGAGGGTTTCGATCAGCCCGGCAGCGAATTCGCGCAGTTGCTGCGCGTCCATTCGAGTGAGCTGATCGTGCATCTGCATGCGTTGAAATGGTGCCACATCGATTCGTGTGGCAACAACATTTTTCACGCCACGCGGATCGTTGCCTGTGCGCCGATGCGACACCATGGCAATCCGATCACCAACGCCTGCAACTGCTCGGTGCTGATCGTCAGTCGCGGGCACGATTCCGAACTCGCCCAGATGAAGCGGCCCTGGTGCAGTCGGCGCGCGCACAGCCAGATGCCGATACCGTCGTGCACCAGCAGCTTGATGCGATTCGCTCGCCGATTGGCGAAGAGGTACGCGTGATGCGCGCGCGCCTCGCCGAACACGCGAACCACGCGCGCCAGTGCCGTTTCCGTTCCGGCGCGCATGTCTATCGGTTCCACCGCGAGCCACACCGCGTCGATGCGCATCACCGCAGCAGCTCGCGCAACCAGACCGCGCAATCGGCCGCCGCGGTCAACGGCCAGCCGACCTTGATCAGCGTCGCGCCGCGTCGTAACTCGATCGTGATCGGCTGCGCCGTCGTGACCAGAGATTGCTCCACCGCGATCGGAATGAACGTACCGGTCTCGACGTCCGGCCGAGTCGGCACCGCACTGTCGGTCTCGATCTGCTTCGTTGCTTGTGCCTGTTCCGCTGTCACCACCCAGCGGCGCAACAGGTTCGCGTTCAGCCTGTTGGCCAAGGCCACCGCGGCGATCGATACGCCCGGTTTGCGGCAGGCCGACACCACCTGCGCTTTGAACTGTGCGCTATGCGTGCGCCGACGCCGCCGAGCGAGGTTGCCGTCCTCCGAAGTGTCCACGTGTCTACCAAGAATCTAGGTGGACACGATATTCCTTACCGCAACTCGGCCAGGCAAGATGACTTCGCCGGCCGCTTACTGCTGTTCGCGCTCACCGCCGAAACGCTGCGCACCATCGCCGCCGACCCGAAGCATCTCGGTGCGCAGATCGGCGTGACGCTGGTCCTGCACAGCTGGGGCTCGGCGCTGACGCACCATCCGCATGTGCACGGCATCGTTACTGGCGGGGGCCTATCCGCTGACGGCGAACGTTGGGTCGCGTGTCGCCCGGGTTTCTTCCTGCCGGTGCGCGTGCTGTCGCGGTTGTTCCGCCGCCGCTTCCTCGAAGAGCTCCAGCAAGCACATCGTGCTGGCCAGCTCCAGTTCTTCGGTGAGCACGCGGGGCTTAGTGATCCGCACGCGTTCGCCCAATGGCTCGCGCCACTGCGTGAAGTCGAATGGGTCGTCTATGCCAAACGCCCGTTCACCGGGCCAGCGGCGGTACTCGCCTATCTGTCGCGCTACACCCATCGCGTGGCGATCTCCAACCAGCGATTGCTCGCGCTCGACGAGCGCGGTGTCACCTTCCGCTGGAAGGATTACCGCGCCACGGGCAAGACACGCTACAAGACGATGACACTCGCAGTCGACGAGTTCATGCGCCGCTTCCTGTTGCACGTTCTGCCCGCTGGCTTTCACCGCATTCGTCACTACGGGCTGCTCGCCAATGCCGCACGCCGGGAGCATCTCGCTCAGGCGCGCGAACTGCTGCACGTTCCGATCGCGACCACAGCGCCGACACCCGATGTGGCACCGGTCGCCAGCCTGCCGCCGACTTTCCTCTGTCCACACTGCGGCGCCGCGATGAGCATCGTTGAAGTCTTCGCTCGCGGGGAAACGATCCGTGCCCCGCCGGCGTTGCGAGTCGCGGCATGAGCATCGACTTCGGTTGCATCGACAGCACGTCCGCTTTGCGGCGGTCGATGCCGATAACGGACGCTTTGCCTTACGCGGTCAGAACTTGCTTTCTCGGCCTCTGCGTCAACACCAAACTCCGCCTCGCAGCATTGCCACCCCGTATCGGTGCCGTGTCATGCGCCTACGCTGCGGCCAAGCGGTGCCATTGCCCCCACCTGCGACCCCTCGAATCCCCATAGCAGTTCAGCTATCCCCGACCACATCGGGGCATGCCCCGGTTTCCTCCCCCGAGGCTTGTACGACGCCTGCCCGCACGCGGCGTCGTGTACTCGCATCTCTACGACTGAGGGCAGGCATCGCACAACCCTTAACAGTGGCCGCCGCTCCCTTGCGTCGGCCGAAGGGCGGCACTCCGTCAGCGCCCGTCAAGTCGGGCGGTCGCCGACCGATCTGACTGGACTACACCTCTGTTTGTTCGGCGATTTCCAGTGCGTCGTCGACCTCAATCCCAAGGTATCTGACGGTGCTCTCAAGTTTACTGTGACCGAGTAAGAGTTGGACCGCCCGGAGATTCTTGGTCCGTCGGTAGATCAGCGTCGGCTTCGTGCGCCGCATTGAATGGGTGCCGTAGGCCGCCTGATCAAGTCCAATCAAACCCGCCCAGGTATGAACGATCCGAGAATATTGTCGAGTCGAAAGGTGAGGCGACGCCGACATGCGACTCGGAAAGAGAAACTGCTCCGGCTTCAGATGGGCGGCGGCGATCCAAGCATTGACTGCTTCCCGGGTTTGTTCGGTGATCTCGAACTGCACCGGCCGCTGGGTCTTCTTCTGCATCACAATCGCGCGTGGGGCGACATGATTCCCCTGGACCACATCGCGTACGTGAAGCCCCACCAAGTCGCACCCGCGCAACTTGCTATCGATGGCGAGATTGAACAACGCGAGTTCGCGGGCTCGATGATCCAGTTGCAGCCGAATCCGGATTGCCCAGATCTCCTTCAGTTTCAGCGGTGGCTTCTGGCCGATCAACTTCCCTTTGTTCCACGGTATTACACGCCCGTCAGCCCTGAGGGCGATATTGGTAGCAGCATGCATGATTGGCTCCTTTGTAGGAGGGAAGGAGCCATATGTTGATACTGAGTCAAGGGCACTTGTCACCCAAAGCGGTCGTTGGAACTATCCACTTCCTGGTCGGCGGCTGTGACTGGGGGAGGCGGTTCTTTCAGCGTTCCTTGTTACGAAAGCTTGGCTGCTGAAGCGATCGCGAATACGTCCGCGGACTACCGTACCCAGCAAGAGGTGTGTGCGGAGCGTCGCGCGGGCGCCCGACGCCCGGCTTCGTTGGCCCGCGCTGACATCATCAACGCAACCACCGCCGGAGGTGCCAGTTTCCGCTGTTGACTACGTCCGGGTTTCGCGGCCCAATACGATCGTCCTCTGAACGAAATTGCGTGCCGAAACCATGCTCACTAGCGCGAAAGTTCCTATCGTCATCATTGCTTCCTGCGTGCTGGTCACGACGACATCACCTGCGCAGTCTCAGTTTGACTTAGCGGGGGCCATAAGAAACGCGGCGGGTACAACGATCAGGCAAGCGCAGGCACCGACGGCGCAGTACGCCAACGTTCCCCACAACGCGATATATCAGTATGGTCTGGGGTCCGTGATTGTGGGCACCGCGCCCACTGGTGCACCTTTTGGCTACAAGTTGATGTTATTGGCGGTGGTACCAGCTTCCACATCAGACCAAGAACTGCAGCTGCGACGAGTGGTGGGAAACATGGTCGCTGCAGTCGGTACTGAGCTGCGCAAGGAACTTGACAGCCAGCCATCGCTAGCGGAGGCCGCCACCACGGCCACCAAACAAGGGGAGGAACTTGGCAAGCACTTTGATACCGCCGCCAGCCAAGTCATCCAGCGCACGAACAAGGCGTTCATCTCAGCGTCACAACGCTTCGATCGGCTGTTTGGAAACGCTTTCCCAGCGTTGAGTCCCGCAAGCTTCTTGGCGATCGGACTTCGGTCGTGCACGGCGCCAACGTGCACGCTCGACGGCTTTGCACGAAGCCCCGACAACCGTTCTTTTCAACGGTTTGGCAAAGTGCATGAGTGGATGAAAGCCAAGGGCATGCCGGGTACCAATCAGGCATACATCGTGGATCGGCGCTCAGTGCCCACGAATATATTGGCCCTTCCCGGAGATATGTTTGCAGGTGGCAATTACTGGTCCATTGCCGCAAAATTGGATCATGGCTATGAATGGCATGCAGATTTCAGCCGAGACGCATTGCGCGCAGGCTTCGTCAATGCTGCCAACAAGTCGCGCCGGTCAGCCTCGAGGATGGCGTATATCTCTGCGGAACTCGTTGGCCTGTCGCGAGAGCTTGCCACGCACGTAGGCGACGTATTTGATTCGCCGTACGCGGCGGCAATACGGTTGCCGGCAAATCCGACATTAACGTTGTCGGGCATCTCCGACGAAGCAGCGAGAGCGCGTTTGACCGAATGCGTGCGCCTGCGGGGCACATTCGATCCGACCGCCGCCGGCAATTGTGCCGGCTTGCAGATCGACAAGCTGACGATGGCGAAATGCCTTGCGGGCGATGCATGCATGCCCGCCTTCGGACAGCGGGTGAATCTCGATTCGCTCGCGTTGACGGCGAACTCTAGCCTGAGCTCCTTCGCGGTCAATGCAGCCTTGCCGCGGATCCGACTCGGCAAGATAAACGACATCGCAACCTCCGCGCGTGCGTGTGCTAAACGTAACGACAACCAAGACCCGGCGTATTGCCTTGTGAAGTCGCAAGTTGGCAAGGATCCCAAGGTGGCGGCCACTTTGGCCTGTATCGAACGCCTGAACACGCAAGGACGGGCGGGTTTGGGCGATTGTGCAATGGATCAATTGCCGGAAGACCAGAAGAAGCTCGTCAAGACGACCGTGTCATGTCTCGAGCGAAGCAAGAATGACGCAAAAGGGGCCGCCTTGTGTACTGGGATGGCCGCTCTACCCGAGCGCTCTCGCAAGGTCGTTGAGTGTGCGGGGGAGGTGAAGAACAGGTCAGACTACAAACAAATGCTGGTGTGCGCCGGTACGGCAACCGGAAGCCGCGAAGCCGCATGCATCGCGGCGAATCAGGACGACTGGAAGAAAGCATCGCTATGCGCGGCCGGTGATCGGCTGCCAGCACCCGTGCAAGACGCCATGGCGTGCGCCGAAAAGGCGAGCAGCGTTACCAACTTCGGTATTTGCATGGTTGCTAAACAAGGCGATGGAGAGGCTCAGCGAATCGCGCAATGCTACATAGAAGGCCAGGGCGATCCCGCCGCAATCGCAGTCTGCCTTGTCAGTCAGAGCCTGACTTTGGACCAAAGGATCGCGCTCGAATGCGCCGCCCAGACTAAGGGCGCGCTGCCAGCGCTCGCGGCATGCATCGGAGGACGACTTGCAGCCAAAGAGATGGCGTTCTGTAAGGGCCAGCGGTTTGCCGAGAACAAGTGCTTCGGAGAGAACAATGAACTCCGCAAGCTAGCCCAGCGGCTCGGTACCGACATCGGCCCCAACAGCGTCGTCGCACAGGTGGCGAACGTTCAGCTGCGCATCCTTGAGGCGCAATATGGGCCGCTACTTGAGGCGGCTACACCCGTCGTCACGGATGCCATAGAGCTTGCAACGAAGTCTGGCGTGATACCGCCGTTGCCGGATCCAAATAAGCCTGCAACGATCGTGCCCTATGTAGTGCCAGGTGCGGGGCCGGTGATCAAGGGTGTCGAAAATTACTGCGACCACAACCCGTGCCCACGTTGGTGAAACTACGACACCGCATCAGAATTGAATAGGGGAAAGAGCATGCGTGCAACATGTTTGAATTAAGTTCCTTTGGGCGAGCGAGCGCTCTACTTCTATGCCTGTTATGCGAGTCGGCGGGATCCACCGAGAGCCCTCTCAAGTTCCCGAGCAAAGGAACCGTCAAGATAGGTCCTGGTCCCCTACCACTGCTGATCCACTACGTAAACGGTAGCGGTAAACCGGTTCGATTGAACTTGCGTGATTTCGAGTTTGAACAACCGCCGATCTCTAAGAGCCGAGAACTTGCTGCGATTGCGGGAAGGCCCTGTTCTCGTGGCGACGTGGTGAAGGTAACCTCCAAACTCGAAGGTGTGGCTATTGGCCGCGATGCTACAGGTATTGGCCGCTTCGTGTGGTTATTGAAGGGACAGTACACAACGGATGGCGTCAAGTGGTGGTTTGACGGCACAGCATCCTCGGCGGATGATCTTTACGACTTCAACAAAGAGAAGGTCGGAACACGAAGCTTCTGGGCTGAAGTATCCACGCGAATCGGAGCGGCCTTCCCTGGCAAGGCATTCAAAGTGCAAGTCGTAGGCTCGCTTCCCATACGCATCGATGGTATTCGCGGCTCGAACAGTGCAGGACAGGTCCTCGTGTAGCTGTGCTGAAGCTATCTATGCTGCGACTGCCGGCAACGGCCCGGCCATTGCGAGGCAGCGCGGATGAATTCCCGTCTTTGGTGTCAGCGCGAGTACAGAATGCGAAGCCATGCATCGCATCCATATGTTCCAGCGTGGCCGAGGACCGCCACCGACCCGCGCCGGCCGAATGGCTGCTCCCCTCTGTTGCGGAAGCTCGAACGGGCAAGCTGGAGGACTGCTGATGGCCGGGTATGCGACCGTCGAACTCGGCGGTCGCGACCGGCACTGACTAGACCTCGGTCTGCTCGGCGATCTCTAGGTCATCGTCAACCTCGATGCCGAGATACCTGACGGCACTTTCGAGCTTCGTGTGCCCAACTGGGATAGGAAATCCAACACTACGAGGTGCCCGCCGAGGCAGAGTACCACGATGTGACGCTCCACGAAATCAGTTAGCTTGCCTTTGGACCGAGGTCCTGAGTGTCGATGAGAAAGGCGTTCACGACGCGTTCTCGGGCATGGCGCTTCCGAATCGACGGTATTGAGTGTGCCGATCAAAAAGGAAACCTCCATGAACAAAACTGTATGGGCTCTAATAGTCGCGATCGGCGGCCTTTCCCAAAGTGTGTCATCTGCTGCAGCATCTGATTGCGGTGTGCCTGCGGATGTCGTTGCCGGCAATCGAATATCAGATGACACGTTTCGCAATTTCGTTCGGCGTGGCGATCTGGTGGGAACCCCCCCCATCGCAAAGCCGGCCGGATACGAACCCGCAAGCAAGTACGGTGCAGTTGGCAATGGACAACACGATGACACTTTGGCGATCCAAAATGCGTTGAACAATGGGCGCCGGGTGTGGCTGGATCCGGATCGGACATATCTAATAACGAAGAGGCTAGAACTGCGAGACGGGATGGAGCTAGCGTCCAACGGAACGTCCACGCTGCTGTTAGCAAGGGGCGAGGCAGGATTCTCGAACACAAAGACCAAACGAATAGAGGGACAGATCTATTCGCCAACCGGAACCGGCTTGTTGATTCAGGGGAGCAAGGCTTCCATCCGAGACATATACATTGTTAAGCAATATGAGGATGGCAAATATGTGATCGGCATTGAGATGCGAGATGCGAAAGACGTATCTTTGCAACGCCTCCGATTTAGGGGATTCTCTATAGCACCCGGCATCATCACGATACGCAATTCAAGAAACATTAAGGTCGCTAGCTCAATCATTCACGCTTCATGTAGTCAATGGCCAGACGGGCCATCGCAAGAGTCAGGCGACGTGGGATCGTTCCAGATTACCGGAATTACCGTGGACGACGATATTCCGGGTTCCTCTGAACGAGTAAGTATCGTAAACAATGTTATCGTTGACCTTCTATTGCGTCCGCCAGTCAGCTCTCCTGCTGCATCGCGTGGCGATCAGACTGACGGAATCAATTTCGCTGGCAAGCAGAAGAGTTCCGGGTCGCATGTTGAGTTTAACTACGTCAACCACGTCGCCGAGGCGTTGGACATCTTTGGAAAAGACATAGTAGTTCGCCACAATACGCTAGGGGCGAGAGTCCTTGGCATCAAGCTAATCCACCAGGCACGCGACATTCGGATCGAATCAAATACTATTTTCGGAAAACTCGGCTACGCCGGAATCAAGATCTATAACGTGCAACCTGGTCAACCCCCTATCGTTGTCGAGAATATCCAGGTCGTCGGCAACCGGATAGATGTCACTTCAGCCGAGAATATTACGGCCGGTTACGCAGCCCTGGATGTTCAATCAGGCGTTGGGCAGCCGAATAACGTAACCTTCAGATCTAATCGAATATCCGTCACAAAGTGCGAGCAGCAGGCGTTGATTTGCGGCCCGAATCAGTGCCATCCCAGGGATACAACCAAAATGGACAAGAGCGTCATCGATTGCGAGTGAGTCCGAGTCTAGGAGTCGATCGCGAGGTCCGCAGCGTTGCGATGACGTCGCGATTTGTGCAGCGACGGCCGCTTTCAGCGTTGTGACCGTATGACCGCTCCTGGCCGAAAGCTCCAGTTGATCGGGCGCGGCTGAACGACCGCTTCCGCACTGCAGATGCGCAAGCAATTCCCATGGGCATCGCGTGAGCGCCCGTTCGCAATCCGTTCGAGTGCCGCGGCAGGCGGCAGCCCTCCTCATAGCGGGAACTCGCAACCGTTAGAGCGTTCGGTTGCGAGTCCCAACCTGAAAACCGGCCGGCAATGGCCCCGACGACCGAAACCGGGATGCCCGCCATTGCGCGCTCGCGCGCGATTGAGTGATCTGCGTATCATCTGCGGCATCAGAAATTGTTCGCGCGCCGCGCCCCGCCTTCTTAGCTTGGCGTAGTGAACGCCGTCAGCACCCCGGTGTAGCCGTAGAGGTGATGCCTTGCGATCTCGCCACCCGCGAAAAAGCCGACCAGCGGCACGTCGCCCAGGGCATTCCGCACCACCTGCAACTCGGCATGCCGCGCGCCGAAGTGCGGTCCGCCACGCCCCGAGCAACTGACGTAGACCGCGCCCGCTACGGTCCGTGCCGCGCCGCTCTCCAGTTCGTCGCGGACCTCAGTCACGATGCGGACCAGATCGCGCTTTGCGGCGTCCGCGTTACGCGTGCAAAAGGCCACGCGCATGCCCGGCTCGACCTGCTCGGCGATCGCGAGGACCTGGTGCTGCCGGTCCACGCCGACCAGGTGCCGCACGACCGTGTCCGCGCCAAATTGTCCCGGCCGAGTTGGGACGTCCTCCGCGATGGCGATCAAGCCTACCAGCGTGGCGGACAGCGCCCGCGACAACTCGTGATCCGGCAGGTCCCGGTCGAGGCCCAGATCCTGCAATACGCATTCGAGCGCGGGCTTGCCGTCCAGGCTAATCAGGAAATTGAGCTCGGCTTCAGTTACATTGCGCCACTGTCCGATCGGCTGGCAGCCCTGCGTCACACGCGAGATCACGCCGACTTCCGGGCCAAAGGCCACCCCGGACAAACCGCCGGTGAATACGCCATCCGCCATGTGTACCGCTCGGTTGCGCGCCGACGACAGTCCGCCGAACAGGTAACCGGTGGCCGTGCGAGCGCTGAGCTCCTGCAGCAACGCCTGCAAGTCGGGCGTGCTGCCTTCGGCATGGACCAGCGCGGTATGGGCCACGAACCCGGACGAGGTCGCAGGCAGCGGCTGCAGGCCGGAGAACAGCTGAAACGATTCGCGCGGCAGCGGCGCGACCATCAATACCAGGGCAGGTTCGTCGAAGTATTCGACGCCGCTCGCGGCCACACCGACACCGATGGTGCCGACCCAGGCTACGCCGGGCAAGCCCACGCGCAACGCATCGAGAATCGCCTCGGCCGCCGGCGCGTAATAGTCGCTCAGGTAACACCAGCCCAGCGTGAACGAAGTCAATTCAACCTGCCGCGCGGCACGCGCCGCGATCTGGGCTCGAATTTGCCTCTGGCTCTCCGCCAGGGCCACACGCCAATCGGCGTGCGCAGCATGAGCATGCACAAATGAAGCGAGAGACATAGGCATATAGTGTGCGTCGCGAATTCATCGTACGCCGCGATCGGCGTCTGGAACAGCCCGCGGCAAGGGTGACCACCGGCGTTGTCCTCCCGGCAGGCGCAGGTCGAAGCTGCATCGTCCGATTTGCACTTTGCTCACGCTCAGTGATCAAGGCCATAAGGCGGCAACGTGGTCAAACGCGGGTCCTCCACCTGGCCCCCCATCGTGAAATGGTAGAGCGATTGAAACGTTGCGTCGTTGAATCCCATTACCTGATGGACGGGGTCATCGAAAAAACAGCCGATACCCGTGGCGCGTACGCCAGCGGCCTCTGCTTCCAGATACAGCACCTGGCCAATCACCCCTGTCTCCCAGAATAGTCTGCGGTAAAACCACGGTCCATGTCGTCGCAGACTTGATTCGTATTCTGCGATCATGCCCAAGGAAAATGCCCCGTCGCCGGCAATGTCCTGGCGGCAACTGAGCTCCGTCGCCAGTGGCCGCACATCGCCCTCTTCGAGGAGAAACAGGGGCAGGACCGTGGGACAGCCCGGCGGTGCGGTCCAGGCATATGCTTGGTGCATCGCCCGCTTGAGTGAATCCACCTTTTCGCGATCGCGAGCCAGCATGTAGAGCCCGGGAACAAGGCCCTCCACCCGATGGACGAAGAGGGCGAGATGGATGGACGGCTGCCAGGGCAGGGCGTCCCAAGGCATCGGACGCTTGCATACATCACGATCAGCCCATGGCATGACGCGGGTCAGCATGGTAAAGAAGCAGCGAATTGAAATGGAGGTCTTGCCATCGAATGCGAGCGCGCTTCGCCGCTGCCGGATCACCTGTCCAGCCCTGGTCTGATCCGGATGGAGGCTTGTCGGCCTGGCGCCGGGATCAATCAGGTTCTCGACGCCCGGACCGACGTGATTCAGTTCTACGCTGCGCCGTTCAGTACTCGCCTTCCACGAAGCGACTTCAACCTGCTCGAGAATTTCCCACGGTACGGGGTCGTCTCGACTCAGCCGGTTGGCCTTACCGTGCCAGCGACATCGCGCCAAATTGCGAGCAGCATCAGCGGGAAACGACAGCGGCAAGGCGACGGGCTGTCCAGCGGCAACGCCGGTAGCTTGATCGGCGGGCCAGACGACCGCGAAACAATCAGGATGCTCTGGTTCTGCTCCTTCGAAGTCCTCGGCGCGATCTATCCCCAACAAGGCAGCAACGGCGTCATCCGACACGCCGTCCAACAGCAACATGCGCCAGCCCAGCGCCTGCGCTGCAACGCGAGCGCTGCCGATCGCATGTCCGGCGTCATGCTGACAGTAGCGAAAGGCCCGCTCGCCGTACTTCCACGTCTCCCGCCAATGGACGGACGTAAAGGCGACGAGAAAGGCGTTGGGCGGGAGCTCTCGCATCAGCGAATCGAAGCTCGCTTGCGGCAACTCTGCCCGTAGCTCCAGCCCATGCTCCTTGGACGCATAGTGATAAACGCCAGGGAACGGCAATAGGTGCGCGACTCCGTCAATCAGCAAGTAACCTTCGGTGGGATGCAGGTTGCCGCTCGACGGGTTGGTTCGAAGCGCCCAGCGCACCTCGCCGGCCTGCTTCCATGCCGAAATGGCCAGCGAATATTCGAAAAAGCGCGAAAGCGTTCGGACCGTGACCGGAACGCTGACTGATAGCTGACCACGATACAAGTCCTGGTATAGGGGCGAGACGGGCGCGTCGTCAGGTTTCAGGTGCGGCAAGGCACGAAGCGGCGATCCATCGTAGCGTCGAAATGGATCCGGCTGATTCGCCCAGTCCATGTAACCAGGCGCGCGCGCGTAGCGAAAGAAATGATGTTTCGTCTCCTGGTGGTAGCGCATGACCACGTCCAGGGCGTCCCGCGGTCCCGCAGCACGAACCGTGTCTTCCTTCGGCGGATTGCTCACCGTCGATCCGGATCACGACTCTGCGCAAGTCCAGGTCATCGGCAATTCGGCTTGAATCTCAATGGCCAAGTTGGCGTGGGCCGCGCGCAGTGCGGCTTCGGCCGCTTCCGGTGTAACAGCGCGGGAGAAGATGAAACCGAGGTAACCTGAACCTTCCGGCGGCGGAGCCACCCTTTGCCCGGGTTGGGCGGTGATCCGGATATCGCTGATGCCCGGCACCGCGCGCGCTGCCATCAGGCCGGCCGCATGGTGAAATATGCCGCGTGCGGGTACCGGAACCATCATGACCCCGGACGCGTCACTGCTGGCAGATGACGGAGCGGGCATGTCGAGTGCATGACGCAGGATCAATTCTTCGAGCGACATGCCGAGCCGGTGATTGAGTGCGCGTCCGCACAGGCCGCCGATGGACCGGGCCGCCACTTCCAGCAGCCAGATGCCTTGGTCATTGACGCGCATCTCCGCGTGCACCGGTCCGCTGGTCAGACCGGCCAAAGTGCACGCGCGTTGCACGTCGGCGGCGATTGCCGTTTGCGCGTCCGGAGCCAAGCGCGAGGGTGTCACGTAAATGGTTTCCTCGAAATACGGGCCGTCGAGCGGATCCGGTTTGTCGAACAGAGCCAGCACACGTAACGCGCCATTTTCCAGCAAACCTTCGAGCGCAAACTCGGCACCAGGGATGAAGGCTTCGACGATGAGGCCAAGTTCTGCGGCGTCGCGATCGGCGAAGGCCTGGATGCGGTGCACGCGGGCAACCGCCTGGACAAACGACGCCGCGTCATCGGCGCGGACGACGCCCCGGCTGGCGGATAACCGCCGGGCTTTCACTACGACGGGATATCGCAATGACGAGGCGAGAGCCAACGCATCGGCTTCGCTGGCAGCGGCCCGGAACTCCGGACAACTGAGACCGTTCGTCTGCTGCAATTGCCGGAAGGCAAGCTTGTCGCGAGTCGCGCGCACCGCCTGCAACGGATTGCCCGCAAGCCCGAGTTTCGTACGCAGTAGAGCGGCGAGTTCCAAACCGTGATCGTCCACCGCCAGCACTGCGTCCACGCTTCGCCCCAGGGAAGCAAGCGCTTGCTCGGCCGCGATTTCCGGCTGGTCGAACGGCAATGAAAGGATGGGACTCATGCCCATGAGCGGCGCGAGCCGGTGGCAATGGTCGGCGGCGGTTATCACGTCCACATCCAGCTGTTGCGCTGCCGACAGAAAATCCTCGTTGCGATAGCCGGCGGCAGGCAGCAGCAGCAAGACGCGTGGCATGTCAGAACGATTGCAATTGCTGATTGGTGGGCTCGGCGCAGCAATACCACGGCTCGGACAGGCGCGGGACGGGTTGGCCGGGATCGGCGCCGTCGAGACTCGGCGGCTCGCGGCCGGTTGCGGCATGCGCGAGACGCCAAATCTCGCCGAACGCCTCCGCCCGCGATCCGCCTTCCGTTCGCATGGCGGCAGCCTGCACCTCCCGCTGCAGCGCGTCCACGCGAGCGTCGGCATGGCGCCACGGATAACCCAGAAGGTCAGGGTCGAATGGTTCGAGCATCTTCGCGAATCCCGGCAAGTGCAGCAGATACGATCCCTGCGGCACCAACAGTCGGATGGCAAGCTGCACGGGTGGCACCGCCTCCTGCAGATTCAAGCGCGCCAGCTCGCGCAGCAGATCGAGGTAGCCATCCAGCGTCGTCCACGGCGTGAACGGAACAAAGGTGGGCGCGAGCGAAATGCCGTTGGCGCGGCACAACATCAGTGCGCGCTCGAAATCAGCGCGAGTATGGTGCTTGTCGAGATAGCCCAGGATCCGATCGTCCACCGATTCGACGGCCGAGGTGACGAACAGGCAGCCACACTCGCGCAGCATCGGCAACAGCGCGGCGTGGTCGAGCAGGTGCTGAATCTTGATCGTGGCGTCGAACGTCAGCTGCGGAAAGCGCGCGTGCATGGCCTTCATGACCTTGAGCGCGTGAGTCGGCCCGTTGAAAAAATCCGGGTCACCGAACGAGATATGTGCAGCGCCCATCGCGACTTGCTGCGCGATGTCCGCCAGCACCACGTCCTTAGCCACCGCGCGGAACTTCCCTTGGTAAACCGGGACCACCGGGCAGTGGCGGCACAGATGCTTGCAGCCGCGTGTCGTTTCGGTAAAGCCCGTGACCTTGCGGCCGCCACCCGGCAGTACCAGATGAGCGTACCGTCCCAGCTCGGGCAAGCCCGTTCGATCGGGCGTGAGGAAGGCCACGCGCGACAAATTGACCAGCGGCCCACGCTGGGCGCTGTGGTCGCCGTCGCGCAGCCGGCGGGCCAGCGCAACGAGGTCAGGTTCAAATTCGCCGCCCAGAAGCGTTTGTACGCCCAAGCCGCGCAGCAGTTGCTCGTTCATCGCCGCGTACAGGCCGTACATGCAGACATGGGCCGAGGGCGCCAGCGCTCGAATCCTGGGCAGCGCCGCGACGGCAATGCGGGTGGCGGTGTGCATGCCCAGATGGACGGCGACTAGGCCGGCACCGTGCAGGGCGTCGGGATCGAGCTTTTGCAGCGCGAGGTCGACGCAGACGACTTCGAATCCGGCGAATTTCAGGAGTGCGGCGGGGGCGGCCAGGTTAAACGATTGGCGGCCCAGTTCGTAAGGGCTGATCAGAACCGCCTTGAACGCCGGTTCCGGCGGAGCATACGCATCGCGAACGATGCCATGCGGAGCATTCACTGCCGCATCGTCACTTGGATTTCGGGCGCTCCGGCGCGCCGGCCAGAGGTTCGCGCGAAGCGCCTGCCGCCTCCATCCGGCTCACATAACGATCCCAAAGCGCGACATAATTCGCGCCCAGTTCATAGAGGTACTCCCAGGAATAAATCCCGGTGTCGTGCCCATCGGAGAACGTCAGCGTTACCGCATACGAGCCCACCGGCTCGACGCTCTTGATCCCGATGTTCTTCTTGCCGAGCTGCAGGACCTCCTGTCCGGGCCCGTGTCCGCGTACCTCGGCCGACGGTGAATACACCCGCAAGAATTCGTAGGGCAGTTCAAACCGTGCGCCGTCATTGAACGCGATTTCGAGCTTACGGGAAACCTGGTGCAGCTTGATTTCCGTAGGGATGGGCGTGGTTTCATCGAGTCCCGACATGGGGATCACTCACGAGACCATTCGCCGGCAAAATGCATCACGATGAGCAGTGAGTCAACCCGGGCGCGCGCCGGCACGTCAATGCGCCCTCTCACTTGCTGCCGGGCTTGACATA
Source organism: uncultured beta proteobacterium (assembly GCA_963798655.1). Classification (GTDB taxonomy): domain Bacteria; phylum Pseudomonadota; class Gammaproteobacteria; order Burkholderiales; family Casimicrobiaceae; genus CAVSMC01. The sequence goes on from CAWCUH010000003.1 coordinate 20,380, forward strand.
GCCGGCCGCCACATCGGCGCCGGCGCCAAAGAAATAGGCTTCCATTTGTTCGGCAAGATATTTGCGCGCCGCGGCATCGGCCAGGTTCAGGCGATTTTCGTTCACCAGCATCTTCTGGTGCTCGAGCCACGCTTTCCACGCTTCCTTGGAGACGCTCTCAAATATCCGCTTGCCGAGTGCCCCTGGATACGGCGGGAAATCGAGCCCCTCGGCTTCGCGGCCGAGCTTTGCGCAATTCACTGTTCTGGCCATGTCGTTTTATGCGCCTAAAGTGGCTGCGGTGCAAACCCTCGCCCGAACCCAACTTTCGCGCCGGCGATGTTCGCCATACGGCAGGATAACCGTGGCCACGTCCTTTGCGCCGTGGCTAAGTCCACCGGCTTCAATATGACATTGCTGTGCCAGCGCCGGCAGCAGCGTACTGCTGCGGTGGCTTGCCCTGAAGCGCGGCTGATCTACGAAGCAGGCGCGAAAGGGGCAAGGCGTTCGACCAGATCGAGACGGAGATCACGCAAGCCACCCGTGAATGGACGTATCCATGGGTGCCGGCGACCACACCGTACTTTGCCGGCCACCGCTCCGACTTCGCTATTCCGGAAGTGATCGACCTAATTCTGGGGAGAGTTGGCGTGGATCGCGGTGACGGCGTCAGGCGCCGATTTCGATTAGCAGCCCTTGTTTGCAACGAAGAGAATTGCTTCATCGAACAGAGGTCGCAACCTATTGCTTAGCGGACGGCTCCTTACAACGGATCCGCGCGCTCGCCCGCGTTCTCGACCTTCCCGACGAAACGGATCAGGACGTCCAAACGATTCGAGGTCGCGTGGGATGACCTCGAGAAGAAAGTGCCGGAGACTCTTGACACAACCACGTCGAGCGCTGCTTCCCGCGTCGTCCCATAGGTGCAACTCGCAACCGTTTAAGCGTTTCGTTGCGAGTTCGTGGCCCACGTCACCGACTTCATAACTGCATGTCGATGCAGCTACCTGACACCGTGAACGCCAAATCCGTACCGTAGAGTAATGGTTTCACCGCGGGTCTCACCGCCTATGGCAATGGCAACCCCATCGCCCTGCGTGCTGGGGCGCGCCAGCAATCGCGAACGAGTCGGTTGAACGCGCCTGATCGGGGATGCAGCTCGTTTGCCCAATCGGAATTGCCAAGGGTCCCGGCGCTCCACACTAGTTCCGCTCGCGCCTTGGTTCCACCGGGATAGGCGGTCTCGAGTGCGTCGAGCGCGAGCGTCTGATGATCGATAAGCGCGCGAACAATCTCACGTCGAACGCCTCCGAGCGGCGCCCCGGCGGTCGGGACGCGACGATTGTCCATCGGTAGTTTGAGCCAGCTGCGCATGCCCGGCAGCGTGCGTCCGTCCGGAATCGCGTAGTCATAGTTATGCACGAGGACAGTCAGACCCGGGCGAATCGCCGTCACTGCGTCGAGCAACACCCGATAGGCATCGCCAACGTCGCCGAATACGCCCTCTGGCTGCCCCGTTCTGAAGCATTCCTCGACCGTTGTCGCGTTGCCGCAGTCGTCGGCGAGGATCTTGTCGTCCAGGTCACCTATGCCGGCGAAGTCGTTTCCCCCCGCGCTGATGCAGGCAAGTTTTATCGTCGGATAGTCCGCCAGCATTTTGCTGAAGTTGGCAAACCACGAGCCCTTGCAAAGTTCGTCGGCGCGAGCCCCATTGTCCCCAATCACGTAGATCGTGGGTCCATCGAGAGCGCCGTGCAAGGGCGTGATCAGGTTATTGAACGGGTAGTGGAACCATGAGTCACCGAGTGCGAGCACTTCGACGCTCTCGCCGCTGTCGAGCAGCCGAAAATATTCGTTCCAGAAGATATGTCCCACGAGTGTTCTCCCTGTGTGCAAGACCATCGCGCATTCTCTCGACCGGGGATGGAGCTTCAACTCAAAGTTCCACCGCCTCGCTCGGAATAATCGGATCACTCCTAATCGCAATTCGCGAGGTCGAGCTGCTGCTTATGATCATCGAAGCGAAGTACTCGCAACCCTTCAGGCGTTTCGTTGCGAGTTCGTGTGGCCTTCCCGGTGCTGGGCTTCACCCGTCCGGAAAGGTAGCGACCACCTCCTTCAACCGCGCTTTCGCGTCGCGGAGGATCGACGTCCCGTCGCCAACGAGCAGCGTGTCGAAGTCGAGGTCGAGGAGCGTGCGTACGCTGCGCTTCAAGCGCGCCGGATCATCCATCACCTTTTCGCGCAAGAGGCCGCACTGGCCCGGTGGATTCCCGATCACCGCGTCGCCCACGATGAGGAGCCGCCGCTCCGGCCAGTGTAGTGCGACCTCGCCCGGGGACTTACCGGGGACGGCGACGATCGTTAACGGGCCGATCGACTCGCCGACGGTGAGTTCGCCGTCGATCTCCGCGCCCTGGCTCCGGGCATGCGCGGCGTCACCCGGGTGGATCAAGGTCTTCGCGCCGGTGCGCGTGCGCACCACGTTGGCCGCCCGCGAATGGTTACGATTGGTGAGGAGAATCCTGGTGACGCCCATCCGCACGATTTCGGCAAGGTCCGCGCTGTCCGGCGGTACCGGATCGATGCAGAGGTTGCCCGCGGGGTGACGCACCAGGTGGCCGTTGAAGTTGTACCCATGCGGTTCGGAAAACCACACCCACGCAAAAATGTCAGGGACGATTTCGTTCATGGCGCAAAACCTCCGCTCAACGCTCGCCAGTTGCGACGCGGTCTGCCAACATACTGCCGCGAGCATAGCTCGTAAACGCTGGCGGCAGTGATGGCGAACACTATGTGCGCCGCATCGGCCGTGATGTTTCCGGACGATGCCGGGCAAGTTAGCAAGCCGACGCGCGATGATTTGCGCTTTGCCTGATTCCTTACTATACTGCTAACAGTAAGGAGGAGGAGGGCCATGACCACCGACGCGACCCTGACCAGCAAGGGTCAGACCACCATCCCCAAGGAAATCCGCGACGCCCTCGGCTTGCAACCCGGGGATCGGATGACCTTCACGCTGATGCCCGACAAAACCGTGGTCATGCGGGTGAAGACCAAGAGCGTCATGGACCTGGCGGGCCTCCTGCACAAGAAAGGTCGCAAGCCGGTCGCGATCGCGCGCCTGTCACGCTGATGCTGGGCCTTGATACCAACGTGCTGGTGCGCTTCCTTGTCCGCGACCACGAGGCCCAGTTCGAGCGAGCCCGCCGGTTGATCAAGCGCGAGGTCGGTGCCCAGGAAAAGGTGTTGATCAGCCTACTGGTTCTGCTGGAGACCGAATGGGTGCTTCGCAGCCGATACGGTCTGCAAAAATATCAAATCATGGACGCTGTTTCCGGACTGCTCGACGCCGCGGAGCTCGAGCTCGAAGACGAGCCCACGGTCGAGGAAGCGCTTTACCTCTGGAAGGACAGCGCTGCCGATTTTGCAGACTGCCTGATCGGAGCTCATCACCGCAGACTGGGATGCCGGGCCACGGCGACCTTCGATGCGAGGGCGGTCAAAGTGCCCGGTTTCGTGGCTGCATGATCTGCAGCGGCATGCGGCCGCGCGATCGATCCTCGCCGTGGTCATGAGTGGGTCATGCTGCTAGACTTACATGATCGACACGAACGACATCGCAATGATCCGATCAGACAACTCGGCACGCTTCACACCGAACGAACTCGAGGAGTTCCGACAAGTCGGGCTCGACCTGGGCGATGTAAAGTGCCAAAACGACATCGAGCAAGAGGTGAGCCGGTGGGCCCACACCCTTGCCGATGAACGTTTCGACCTGCTGGAGAAGATCGCTTCGGCGATGGCGAAAGCGAAGGGCGTGCAACTGCCGCCCAGGCTCAACGTCGTGCCTTCTGCAGAGTCTCCTCAGTAATGTCGATCCACTTATAGGCGCTGCGTTCGCGATAACGAAGATCGTGGGCCTCGATCGCGCCTGACTATACCGGTGCCTCCTTCTTGGTCCCGGACGGCGGCACTGAATGCGCCGACCGAGCCGGTGACCCGAGGTACACGTTTGTGATCTGCGGACGGCTGTGCCCGAGCTGGCAGGCAATCTCGAGGAGCGCAGCTTTGAGTGTTTCCGGATCGGCGCATACGTCGCCGCCGCGCACCGGAGCCTGCACGCCCGTCAACTCGATGTGGAACTCGTGGGCGAACTGGTGACGCAGACCGTGCGCTGTTACCCCGAGCTGACGCTTGGTAATACCGACCTTTTGCATCACGTTGTCGAAGCGCTTGAGCGACTGTTTGAGCGACAAGCCTGGATGTCCCAGATGTGATGACGGGCGCGGCGCGAATTGCAGGGCGAGGTCGAGTGCCGAGCGCTGATCGTCGTTACGGATGGCCACAAAGCGCAAGCGGCCACCTTTGGTGCCACGCCGGACTCTGAGGAAAACCGCGTAGCGGTCGGACGCGTGCTGAGAGGTCGGTACGTTCTCCGCAGGGACGACGGCGATGTGTGGCATGAACATGACCGCTTCCTTGCGCCGCAAGCCAAAGGCGAGCTGTAGCGCCAACTGGGCGGCGACACGTGGATCAATGGCCTCAACCTTTTCGACGATGCTGGTGAATTCGACTTGGTTGCCTTCCCAGCTGCGGTCTTCCTTGGCGGTGTAGGAGCGTTTGAAGCGAGCGGGGTCGTCGACGTAGTCCGCGAGCGGATGCACCATACCGGGCTTTCCGATCCAGGTGTCGGCGTAGACACGCAGAAAGCTCAACTGCTGCTCAATGTACGGCGTGCTGTGCGGACGTTCCAGCATCGCTACGCCGCGCTGCCGACACCGGTCGGCGATGCGTGCGTTGCCGGTCCAGTAGTCAACGAGCATCTGGACGTGCCGGCCAGCGAGGTTGTTGGGATCGATCTGATACCCGAGACGACGCAGCAGAGTGAAGGAGCGAAAGAGTGAACAGGCGCGTTCATGCATGGTCTTGTTCGATACGCCTTTGGGCTTGCTTCCGTGTTGGCGGTTGTGCTCGTTGATCAGGTCCTGAAGCTTGCGTTTCCAATTAGAGTTGTTGCTCATGCGAGCCTCCCCGTGCGATAAGCGGCGAATGGGCACGGGCGTACGGTGCGAAGGGTGGCGCGCGCGGCGCGGGCCGTGGCGGGTGCAGCTTGCGAATAATCGAGCGATGGCATCGTCGTCTCCTATGATGGTTACGCCGCGTCGCTGCCAGAACGCGAGCAGATAGTCCGGCCGGGTGCTATCACGCGAGCGAAGCGCTTGACCGTGGGCACTTCGAAGCGGGGGCATTGTGTGAATCCGGAACGCGAGAGCCCCGCGGGCGTTCGGAAGTGGATGAGGTCTATCGCGCAAGGCGATCGGCGAGCTTAAAAACGTGCGAGCAGCGCGTGCCGCGTATTTCTACAAGGCATGCACTTCCGCCATCAGGGCGGACGCGACGGCGTCAAAAACGCCAGCGCGGCATCCGAGTCAGTGCTCGGATCCGGAATTCCGGTGTTCTGTGGGGGATGTCTCTTCCACGATCGCATCCTCGGCCCTGCCACCAGGCCGTCTGATCGTTCGCGTACTTAGCAGTGGGTGCGAAGCCTCAAGGGCAACGCGACGCCACGCCGAGCGCTCACATCGAGCGCATCACTCGTACGCAGGAAGAAAGTAAGCGTCCGGCCAAGACCGTCTTGACGGGATGTTGGTGAATCAGGCTGCGAGGCGGTTGTCGGGCTGCTGGTCAGCCGACATGTCCCAAGGCAGAAGCTCGTCGACCCGATTGATCGGATGCTCGGCGATGCGTTCCAGCACCTGGCGCAGGTACGCTTCGGGGTCGATGCCGTTGAGCTTCGCGGTTCCGATCAGGCTGTAGAGCGCCGCGGCGTGCTCGCCGCCGGCGTCGGAGCCGGCGAATAGATAGTTCTTGCGCCCCAAGGCCACGGCACGCAGCTCTCGTTCGGCGATGTTATTGTCGATCTCGAGGCGGCCGTCGTCGCGATAGCGTGTCAGCGCGACCCAGCGCGATAGCGCGTAGCGAATCGCAACGGCGAGCTCGGACTTCTTCGACACGCGGGCGAGCTGCGCCTCGAGCCAAGCCTTGAGTTCGTCGAGCAACGGTGCTGCACGGGTAGCGCGCGCACGGGCGCGCTCTTGGGGCAATCGGCCGCGAATGTCCGCTTCGATCGCGTAGAGCTCGCCGATGCGGCCTAGCGCCTCGGCAGCAACCGGCGATTGCGTTGTCTCGTGAAAGTCGTAGAACTTGCGCCGCACGTGCGCCCAACAGCCGGCTTCGAGGATGTCGCCGTTGACGTAGAGCTCGTCAAAGCCAGAATAGCCGTCGGCTTGCAGCACGCCCTTGAAGCTTTTCAGATGCGCTTGCACGCGCTCACCCTTACGGTCGGGCGAATAGCGAAACAGCACCGCTGGCGGATCGGTGCTGCCGCTCGGCCGGTCATCGCGCACGTACGTCCACAGCCGACCAGTGCGTGTCTTGCCGCGTCCCGGATCGAGCACCGGCACCGGCGTGTCGTCGGCGTGTAGCTTCTCGGCTGCTATTACGTAGCGGCCGAGCGCATCGACCAAGGGTGTCAACAAGCGACTGCAATCACCGACCCAGTCGGCGAGCGTCGAGCGATCGAGATCGATCCCCTGGCGCGCATAGATCTGCGACTGCCGGTACAGCGGCAGGTGATCGGCATACTTCGCCACCAGCACGTGCGCGAGCAGCCCCGGCCCGGCCAGTCCACGCGCAATCGGCCGCGACGGCGCGCTTGCTTGCACGATGCGCTCACAGTTCGCGCAGCTGAGCTTCGGGCGCACATGGCGCACGACCTTGAAGTGCTCGGGCACGTATTCGAGCACTTCGCTCACGTCCTCGCCGATACGACGCAGCGCTCCGCCGCAATCCGGACAGGCGCACGCCGGCTGATGCACGACCTGCTCGCGCGGCAAGTGCTCGGGCAGCGGTCTGCGTACCGGCTTCTCGCGCTCCGGCTGCGCCGAGAGTTCCTCGAGCGTTGACGCTTGCGCCTGCGCGGTTTGCAGCTCCTCGAGGCGCAGTTCCAGTTGCTCGATCTCGCGCGAGAGCTTCTCCGATGAGCGGCCGAATTGCATCCGGCGAAGCTTCGCAATCAGAAGTTTCAGTTGATCGATTTCGATCGTGTTCGCGGCGAGCTTCGCGCGCTGCTCGAGCACCAGCTGTTTGAGCGCTTCGACATCATCGGGTAGCGGCGGCAGCGGTGGCGTGATCGGCACGTACGCAGTGTAGGTCGACTTTACGACAACGCAAGGATCGCTACGCAGCCACCTCCGGTCGCCACGTGCGCTGCGGCCGTCGCCAGTCGATGCCCTCGAGCAGCATCGAGAGCTGCGCGGCACTCAACGACACCGATCCGCTCGTTGCCTGCGGCCACACGAAGCGGCCGCGCTCGAGCCGCTTCGCGAACAGACACATGCCGTCGCCGTCGAACCACACGAGTTTCACCAGATCGCCGCGCCGTCCGCGGAACACGAACACGTGACCCGAAAACGGATTCTGTGTGAGCACCGTCTGCGCCAACGCGGCAAGTCCGTCCATGCCCTTGCGCATGTCGGTCACCCCGGCGGCGAGCCACACCTGAGTGCCGGCGGGTAACGCGATCATTGCCGCAGCAGATCGATCACCGCACGCAACGACTCGACGTCCACCGCGCCTTTGAGCCGAATGCGACCCGCCGCCAGTTCGATCTCGATGACGCCCGCCGTGACGCGTTGCCGCGAGTTATCGGCGTGTGTTGACGACGTTTCGATCATCACTGGCAACATCGTCGGCGGCGGCGCATGCCGCGCCAGTTCCCGTAGCTGATCGCGCCGCCACTTGAACAGCAGATTGGTGTTGAGGCGATGTTCGAGCGCGATCGCCGCCACCGAGGCGCCCGGTTGCAGCGTCTCCTCAACGACCGCTCGCTTGAACTCGGCGCTGTGACGCCGCCGATAGCCACCCAATCGCTTCGCCCTAGCGACCGTCTCCCGCTTCATAGGTGTCCGCTTAGGAAATAGGTGGACACCTAGCCCGGCGGCCACGAACCGCCGATCGTGGCCGATCAGCCGCCGCCTGAACAGACGGCCCTCACCGGACGCTTACGGAAGAAACAACTTCGAGAAGCAAACGGTCGGCATCGATCGGGTCGATGCAGCGACGGGTCTGGCCCATCGCTGATGCGAATCGCGCTCTAAAGGCGGCGATTCGTGGATCGGTGGCAAAGGCCGCTACCGCGACCTTGAGATACGGGCTCTTAAGGCCCGGAACTGCGTGAGGCGGTTATCGCCCGCAACGCTCGGCGTTCATCTCCGAGATCTGTTCGCGATGAACAGGAACAAGCAGCGTCATGAGTATAACGAGCGCGATGAACGCGTCAAGAGCGACGTGGCAAAGTCGGCTTGACAAACAAGATTCGTCCTAATTGGTGCCCGAACAGGTTTCCTTCGCGGCCGGAACGCCACGCAACGCCGCGCCAGGCTTGACATTGGCGGGGGGTGTGATTCCCTCGGGTTCTAATCTGATTGAGATCGGGCCGTGTTCAGGACGGTCGCATCGCGCTGGAGTGCGACCGTAGTGCGCCTTGGACCGTGCTGGCTGGGTTGGGAGAAGGGTCAAGTCGCACTGTAGTCGCAGTGGAGTGTGCATACAGTGCGACTCGATCCCGAAAGCCCAGCCCCAAAGCGCGTTTTCGACTGAAATGGAACGACGCAAACGGATTACGTCGGAGTGCGCTCTGATGCACCGCGACCCCGATTCTATCTGGCAGCGATGGACAAATCGTCGTTGCCCCCAAACCAACCGAGATCGGGCGATGAGCGGTCCGGTTGCTGTCGGTGACGACCGTCCGCTATCGGGAAATCCAATCGAAACGGTGTCAGCAATGGGGTCCGGTCGCTCCGAGGGCCAAGACTTCGCTTCCGCTGCGGATCGGCCCGCCTAAGGGCGCCAGTATCAACCGTTGCCCTTCGACAAGCTCAGGACGAACGGTCAATTTGAATAACGTACTTGGTTACAATACCTCGGGCAGCTCTACGCCTTTCTTCCGCTTTGGCCGGACCCACATCACTCCGGGGTAACCCTTCAGCGGCGCCAGAGGCTCTCCTGTATAAGCCCAATCCACTTTCTCTTGGATGGATAAGTGGTAGCGCGGCTCACGGCCCGTGCGTCCCGAAAACAATGCGCGGGGGATGTTCACCCACTTTGGCGCGCTCGCGCGTTCGTAGAATACGGGCGTCCCGCATCGGGCACAGAAGTTTCTTTTTGCGCGCGTCTTCGGTTCGTCGAACCGCGTGATGCGTTCGGATCCCTGCAAGACGCGAAATCGGCTGCGCCACGTACCCACGTACGTCGCGTAGGCGCAACCTTGGGCGCGACGGCTGGCATCGGAATGGTCGTGCCAGGCCCAGAATGCGGGATAGTCGATCTCGAACTTCACGTCTCCGCAAACGCATCGGCCGGTCGCCTTGGGAGTGGAAAGCTTGCCGGTCTTAGCCCGGCCCGCGGACCTTTGCATGTCGAACCCCGCAGCGAAAACGGCCTTGATATCTTTTGGCGCCAAGATCCCGTGGGGCTGTCAGGCACCCGTGCAGGTGTGTATCAATGCGTTTGAATGAGGCGACACGCAATTCATGGAAGTTCTGGAAGTCGACTGCGAACGTAAGCTAAACCATCGGCGAACTTCGGTATCAGTAGACAATTGTGAGCCGACAGCTCACTTTCGATCTGAGGAATCAAAAAGTCCTTCACATTCTTGTTGATGAAGCATTGCTCGGATTGCGCCGTTACCACGCTCGATCGCACACACGCGTACACGATTGAGTCCTGTGGACTAAGGCCGAGATCCCGCTGAAGGGTAAGAGCCGCCTTCAGCTTATCCCGGTCAACAGGTATCAACGTCGCGACTTCGAGCAGTCGCGCGAGAACTGAGTTCAGTTGGTTCATTTCTTGGTCACCGGCGTCGACGAGGAGGCCAGTCAACTTCGCTAGCTCGGCCGCGGACGCGGAATACGTCGCTGATCGACTTAACTCACGCAGCTCCTCGGCCAGCCGGCGATGAACTTCTCTCCTCTGCCTGTCACGCCGTACCATGCGCTCATACGGCTCACCGAAACAGTAAGCGGGTATTGCGAGTTGCATCCGTCGCTGTTCTGCCAGATCCAAAAGCGCTTCACAACTCGCACTGTCTTCCTGACGATAGGCCAACTCAAGAACGAAGTTGGACTCAACGTAAGTGATCACAGAGAAGCTTCAGTGGCAACTACGCCGGTACGGAGCTTTTCTCCTAAACCTGACTCTCGCAGCCATTCGTTTCCAGCAGCCTCGCCGGCAACAGACTCATCGCCGGACGTTAGCTCTCTGAGCCAGGATTCCACCGCTAGCTCCAGCCCGCGTCCGCTAACAGCATGGTCTCGACTAGACCCGTCCCAACCAGATCTTAGGAATCTATCAAGCACTTTATTCGTGTCTGCGCGAAAATTCGGCAGAACGACTTCGCTATCGTCACCATCTGACCAGAGGTACAAATGATCAGGGAGGACGAGCAGAAAGTATTGTGCGCGGGGCAGTGCGCCGTGCATCAAGAGGTTACGTCGCAACTGAGCCGCCCACTTGTCGTCGGAATGCGGAGTTCCTTTGACTTCGACGACCAACAACACCTTGTGATCAGGAGAGAAAACAACAAAATCGGGTTTGGATGCCATTTGAAAAACTCCTAGATCGGCAAGCTCCGCTGCCCGTAGCCAGCTAGACATTCGCAACGGCGACACGGAGGTCCGGAAATGGGAACGAATCCGGCAGGTACTTCTTATACTTTGCATGAAGCAGCGCAATGCCTTCATCCCGAGTCGCCATGTAATCAAGCTTTGCGCGAAATCCATCTAGGCGCACGCGACTTGCATTCATGATCTCGGCCCACGTGGCTAGACCAACGCGGATGTTGCTCTCTTCGTGAAAGAAGCCCACGGGCTTCCCTATTTGCCTAAGCGTCTTCTGCGCTTCGGGTGTTATCTCGTTTGACACCGCAAGAAACGTCCACGAGGTATTTTTTGCATCGAAGCGCTCATCAGCTGCAACGGCCAACGCGTAACTTTCGATCTGGGCTTTAACGGCGAGATCAATCTTCTGCGAAGGTCGCTTGAGTTCAACGACGAGGTATTCATGACGGGCTTGGGCATAGCACGGCACTTCGCGCGCTAACAGCATATCGATCACGGCCTCTTACCGTCATCGCGCCGTACACGCTTTCGCAATCGCTTTGACTCAGGACGCAGCCGAGCCAGGTACTTGCCTAGCACGGTGTTGAGATTCTCATCGCTACTCGTCAGCAAGTATTCCTCGCCAAAAATCCACGTCTCTGCCTCCAGCATTCTGTGCAGCTGGGTACGTTCTTTCAGTGACGCCTTGGCGGCAGGATGGAACAGAAGTTCCTGAAGTCCAGCCAGGAATCGAAGCCGCTCGGTAATCGTCCTAGTTGCTTCGATGATTGATGTCAGGGTTGTCGCCTCGAGAAGTTCAGCGAGCTCATTCTGCTTCTCCCTGGGCAAATCGAGTACATCGGTGAGGATTCGCTTTAGCGCTTCCGGATTTTCATCCAGCGCTGTCTTAAGCATTCGCAGGGTAAATTGTCGATCCTTGCTTACACCTTCGCGAAAGGAATCCAAATACTCATTGATATTTAGAGCGCAGATGTCGAAGACCTCCCGACGTGCCTTCTCAACAACGTCGGCTGGATCCTCAGTAAATGGGTACGCGCCTTCCTCTTTCCATTGTCTTACTAACTCGGAGACGGATTCAGCCTTGCGCCTGCGAAAGTACGCTCGCAGTCCGTCACGCGCCGTGGCTGTAAGGCGTGTCACTTGCGGTTCAAGTTCGTCGAGAACGAGCGCGTTCTTCTCATGCAAACGGGCGATGTAATCAGATCGCAAGTACGCAGTGAAGTTGTACCCGGGACCGGGTCGTATCCCCGCCTCGATCTCATGTAGTGAATATCCCTCCGCATCGCACAGGCAGAGCTTTCGCTCCTTCTTTGCAAAATTCCATTCGATCACGTCAAGATACGCACGAACGAGATTGCCTTCAGCATCCGAATACGACGGCATTTCGATAGACGTGAGCGATTTTTGAACCGTCTTTGGATCCACGCGATCCCCACGCAGCAGGATCCGCGTGCCAGGATAGTCCTTAAGGTATATCGCGAATATCTCAGCCAGCTGGTTGATCGCTGGGCCATCGACGGCTAGCACGCTAAGCGAGTCCGTTGCGCCGGTGACGCGCACAGTAGTTCCGCGCTCCGTATTTTTCGACACTGGCTCGGGGACGCCGATTTCAAAGTCGCGCAGATTGCTTGCGTTTCCTCTGATCGCATACTTGTATCTTTCTCCCGAAGCATCGTCATACACGGTTTCCCACACAACATAGCGTCCTAACGTGAACGCTTTGAACCGTCCCTTCCCATCGCGCCCGTGCATGCGCTTGTGCAACCGTGCTGTAGATTCGCGGTTACGCTTCCAGGAGCCACCAAGATTCCCAAACGCACGCTCGGCCTCCTCCATGGGAATGCCACTGCCGTTGTCGGCAACGTATATTTCGATGGGCGTACCGAGGGGATTGTCTTTGATCGTAATATTGATGAGATCGGAATCGGCGTCGAGAGCGTTCCATACGAGCTCCGCCAACGCGTTGATCGTTTTTGCACGTGAAAGCGATTCTAGGTGGTCGGCCTGCGCCTCCACGTGCACGCGATGAGGCATGCCCGACGTGCTAACACCTACATCAGCCGTAGCATCAGTTTTTTCCATGCGTTGGACCATTCAAAACCTACAGCGGTGAGAACCAAGCAGCGACGATGCTGAGACACGCGTGACTTTACTCGAACGAACGTTCGATGGCAACTCGCGAATTCAGCGCAAACAGGGATTTAACCTTCGGTGGCCTGACGGAAATTCGCTCCTTTCTTGTGGCGGGACATCTGTCCCGCTAGAAGAAGCCTCGCGCGCGTCGCTCCTGAACCCATTTGAGGAGATGTTCGATGTCGCCTTTATCCCGGGCTCCTTCAAGAAGTACGTCTGCCTGGCTCCGAAAAGCCGCGCATTGCCGCTGGGTGTCCACCGGCAGCACGTCTTCACATTTCGCAATGCGTATCCGTGTTGAAGGTGTTAGCCAAGTGTCAATGATCATCGAAACCAGAGCAGGTGTGATCACGTAAAACTGAGCAGGGCCGGATAAGGTTTCAAGGGTTGGGGGTGAGGGTTTTCTCCTTCGATTTGCGGTTGCCTGGCGCGGATTGGTTGCGTTTCTTCAGGCGATAGCTGTCGTTGCCGGTTTCGATGATGTCGCAGCGGTGGGTGACGCGATCGAGCAGTGCCGTGGTCATCTTGGCATCGCCAAACACCTTGACCCATTCCGAGAACGACAGGTTGGTGGTGATGATCAGGCTGGTTCGCTCGTAGAGTTTCGCGATCAGGTGAAACAGCAGCGCGCCGCCATTGGCGCTGACGGGCAAGTACCCGAGCTCGTCCAATACGACGGCATGCAAGTGTGTGAGCCGCTGCGCGAGGCGACCTTGCTTGCCGGCCGCCTTTTCCTGCTCGAGTTGGTTGACGAGATCGACGATGTTGAAGAAGCGTGCGCGCCGGTGGGTCTTGACCGCCTGAATCGCCAGCGCTAAGCCGAGGTGGGTCTTGCCAGTGCCGGGTCCGCCGACCAGGACGACGTTGCGCGTCTCCTCGGTGAAGGCGCCGTCGTGCAGCGTGCGGATCTGCTGCTCGTTGACCGGCGATTCGGCAAAGTCGAAGGTAGCGAGTTCGCGATACTCGGGGAATTTGGCCCCGGTCATTTGGTAGCGAATCGAACGCGCGTGACGCTCGCTATCCTCCGCCGCCAGCAACCGACCGAGCACGTCGAACGGGGTGCGACTGCGTTTGATGCCCTCGTCAATGACCTCATCGAAGGCCGCCGCCATGCCGTGCAACTTCAGCGCCTTAAGCTTGAGCAGCATGTCATGGCGTTCCACAAGGCACCTCCACCGGCTCAGACACCGCCGCCATCAACATCGGCATCGCCGCGATCGCCGCCACCGCCAGTTTCTTCAGCAGCCGGTCGTAGCGCGCCACGTCGGCCTTGGGTTCCTCCTTGAGTTGCAGACGCGCGGGCGCCACGATGGCCTCCACCGTCGGCTGCGGCTTGAACCGGTTCAGCGCGTTGAGCACGTAGCTGTCGTTGATGGCGTTGGCCTCCAACGCCAGTTCGCAGGCGACGTTGACCGCCTCGATGCCGTCCTCGGCGATGGTGGCGAGGATGGTTACGAACTGGCGGTCGCCGCCGGCTTTGGCGGCCAGCCGCTCTCTCATCTGCCGCAGTGCCGGGGGCAACACCCAATCCTTGAACGGCGCACCGTTGCGCAGCGCCCCGGGTTTCTTCTCCAGCGCCGCCACGTAGTGCCAAGGATCATAGAAGGTGCGATCACGCTCGAAACTGCGCTCATGCTCGCCGACGATGTTGCCATCGGCCACGGCCACGATCCGCTCGGCGTAGGCGCGTAGCGACACCGTCTTGCCGGCGTAGCGGCAATCCACGCTGTAGCGGTTGCGGTCAACGTGCACCAGCGCCGTCGAACTGACCCGCACCTCGCGTTCGGCGCAGCCCTCGAACGGGGTCGCCAGCGGCACCAGCAAGGCACGCTCCGAAGTCTCGAACACTTCCCAGCGGGTGCGCTCGCGCTGCTCTGGATGTGCGGTCGCCTGGGCCAACTGCACGCAGCGCCGCGTCAGCAGCGCATTGAGATCAGCCAAGTCGGCACAGTGCAGCCGCGGCGTGAAGATGTTCTCCCGCACATGACCGACCTGGTTCTCGACCTGACCCTTCTCCCACCCGGCCGCCGGCGTGCACGCCACCGGCTCGATCAGGTAGTGGCTCGCCATCTGCAGGAACTTGCGGTTGTATTGCCGCGCCTTGCCCGTGAAGATCAGTTCGACCGCAGTCTTGAGGTTGTCGTAGATCCCGCGCTGGCAACTGCCACCCCACAGGCTGAACGCCCGCCAGTGCGCATCGAACACCATCTCCTGCGCTTCGCGCAGATACGCCACCGCCAGGAACACGCGGGAGTAGCACAAGCGCAAATGCGCGACCTTCACCGGCGTCGGCCCTCCGCCCAGGTCGACCATCTCGTAGCTCCAGTCGAATTGGTACGCCTCTCCCGGCGCGAAGCTCTGCGGAATGAAGACGGTGCCCGGGCTATGCCGGCGCTGCTCGTGCCACGCCTTGACGAAGCGTTGCACCGTCGGATACGAGCCGCTGAAACCCTCTTGCGCCAATCCATCGAGCAGCCGCTGGGCGGTGCGCTGCTCTTTGCGCGGCCGCTGCGCATCCGCGGCCAGCATCGCCTCCAGCTTCTCCACCCACGCCCCCATCACCGGGGCACGCTTCGGGCGCTGCTTGTACCTCGGCTTGGTGACCTCGCCGTCCAGGTACTTCGCTATCGTATTGCGCGACGCCGACAGCCGCTTCGCAATCTTGCTGATGCTGAGCTTGTCCACTCGGTGCCAGCGTCGGATCTTGCCGATCGTTTCCACGCAAATCACTCCAGGTCGCTCCGCAAATCACGGAGTCTGTCAGGCTGCTCACTTTTGCGTGATCAAACAGCCCTAAACCTGCTCAGTATTGCGTGATAACTCACAGCCAAGTCTGCCCGCCACGTTCGTAGGGCCTGCCTGCTTTGGTGAGCCGCCACACCTCATAGTGGTATTCGTCTCGCTTTGACCAGATAACGTCGCTAATCAAATAACGCTCTGGTGGGCGCTCGTGTCCTTTCAGAACGACCTCCATCGTAATCTGGTCGCCGGGGAGAAAATCTGCAATCGATAGAACGCGAGCGTGTCGGAGTTCATCAAGACAGGCACTGCCAACGTCCCGCAACTCCCACGCGCTCTGCATCCGGCGCCACCGGAGTTGCTCGGCAAAGGGACACACCCTGCGCTTGCGATATTGCGTGTCGGATTCTCGCATTGCACGATTGCAGTCGGCTTGCAATGTGCGGAGGTAACCGCGCAGCACTTCGATCTGCTCGACAATTGGCATAGGAGTACGCATATGCCTCCAAGGATCACGAGGTCGAGCATGTTGGCGATGGTACGATTCTAGCGCTCGCGCGCTGGTAAAACCCAAAGCATCTCGCTGCGGCTGCCGGTTCATACCCTCGAGCGAATCAAGGACGAGGCTGCGCGCGACGTCCCCTACCAGTCTCTGATCAACGTGTGGCTCGAAGAAAAGCTCTCGGCATGATTGCTCGACAATTTCCGGCACTTTGTCGACCGCCTGAAACTGCATCCGATCTGCGATTTTCCCTGAAGGATTGACCGATGTTCAGCGCATATGAGGAGGACGGCTTCACCTAGGTGCAATCACCTGAGGAGAAGCCTAATGGCACGCACGTTTCACCATGGGAACAAGGCGAAGGAACGCCATTTCGGCGCCGATTGGAGATGGCAGGCGACACCGTCCTGGTGGATCCGGGCAATGATGACCCGCCCGCAACGCCAGGAGGTCCGGCGCCTCGTCAAGCGCACGATGGAGCTCGCAGACTATGAAGACGCTCCGACATTTCCGCTCGCGAAGAAGCCGCACCATTACTACTGGTAGCAATCGGAGTTCGCCGCACTGCGCTGCGCTTCGATCCGCTCGAGGTCCAACTCCGCCTTCGCGAGTTCAGTGACGACCGGGTCCCGCGCAGCGGAGGGCGAGTCGTTCCGAGACGGTTCTTCGCCGGCCGCTTTCACTCGAGGACTCCGAAATCCGGCTTTGGATCGTGTCGCAAGCGCGAGCTACCCGGGAGTCGAGAGCACCTCGGGTCGGCGATGACGTCACGCGAATGGATCCAGCACCTTCACGTGTGCCTTTCTGAAATCGTGCGTGTTTCTGGTGACGACGATGAAATCGTGAACGAGCGCGGTCGCTGCGATCAGACTGTCCTTTATCGGCAGCGATTCACCCGCCTTGCGCAGTTCAGCCAGAAGCTTTGCCCATCGAAGACCCGTCAGCGCATCCCATGGAACGCAGACGATTCTCGCGACGCCCTCATCAAACCAGATTTCCAGTCGACGACGTCGCTTCCCCACAGGTAGGAGATGAATGCCGAGGCGAATCTCACCCAGAATTATTGGGTCTACCGCTATCGCGCGCTCGTTGTGCCGCAGCCACTCGATTACGCTGGAATTGGGGGCCGGCTTGGTGGCCTCGCTCAGGACATTGGCATCGACCAGATAGGTCACAGCGTATCGGTCGATTCGGATTCGATAGGAACGAAATAGCCTTTTTCCGGGCACGCCAGCAGCCAATCGACGAGCCCCTCATTGGGAGGGGGCTCTCGGCGCAGGAGGCGATACTCGCCACGATCGATACGCTCGACCTCGAATTCTTGGCCAGGCTCGATGTTGTCCCTCTGCCGGATCTCGGCGGGCAATATAAGCTGGCCCTTCGTAGAAACAGTCGTCTTCATGCGGAGTAAGATAACGTCTTACATTGCGAAAGTCAACACCAAATCCCACCACGCTAAAAGAAGCCTCGCGCGCGCGTCCTGCTTGCCGACTCCCGACCGCACCCAAGCTTGCAGAAATCCAGTAATTCCGTTAAACTGCAATTATGAAGGCTACCCTTACCCTTACCAATCGCGGCGTGGTGACGCTCCCCGCGAAGCTTCGCCGAGCGTTGGGCCTCAGGGCCGACGACCAGCTCATTGCCGAGACGACGCCGGAAGGATTGCTTTTGCGTCCGGCGGTGACCTTGCCAGTCGAGATCTACACCGAGAAGCGAATCCGCGAATTCGACGAGGCCGAGGCCGAACTGGCCAAAGTCCTGAACCGCCGGAGCCGTCCGAAGAAAATCGCCCGCTAGTCGCCGGCGGATGCGCATTTTTCTCGATGCGAATGTGCTCTTTTCCGCGGCGAAGTCTGACGGCGCGGTCCACCAGCTGCTGACGCTACTCGAGAAGTCCGGCCACGAGTGTTGCGTGGATGGTTACGTGATCGAAGAAGCGCGCCGAAACCTCGTTGCCAAAGCGCCGGACCGCGTTGTCGCTCTCGAGAGACTGTTGTCGCGCATGAAGACGGCGGGTGCGCAGCGCAGCGACACTGCGCTCGAAGCGTCATTGCCGTTACCGGCCAAGGATCGGCCGGTACTGGCAGCGGCCATCCGCCAAAGCTGCACCGCGCTGGTCACTGGCGATCGCACGCATTTCGGGGCTCTGTACGGCCGAACGATTCAGGGCGTAACCATCTACTCGCCGCGGTCGCTGGCAGAGATGCTCTTGGTGTAGCTGGAAATCGCCGCCGGCATTCGAAATCGTCAAGGCGATACAGGAGCTACGCGCCGCCCATAGCCAGGACGCCGTCTTCAAGCAGGAACTCGTCGAGGTGCGACTGGCGTGGAAGGCCAAGCGGAACTTCATGAAGCTCTTGGCAACGTTGGACTGACAAATGTGGTGACGTGCGTCGTTCGGACCAAGACCGATGGTCCGCAATGCCGGAAATCGCAGGCAGTTATCCACAGATCGCCGAAAAATTTCGCATTTCGTTTGGTCACTTTTTGGTCACAGAAACCCGGAAACCCGCATCCAGCCTGGCGGTAACACGGTTTCGAATCCCGCCCTCTCCGCCAGAATCCGTAGAGCGAACACTTCGAAGCAATGACATCAAGCGACACACGGGTGACGTACCGCGACGGATGGCGTGTGCTACCTGGACGGCGCGATTTATTGCGGGGTCAAGAGCGTCAGAGCGTTTAGCGGAAAGTAATCGAAGGTCGACTTGAAGTGTGCGTTGTCGCCTTCCGCAGCATCGGCGCTCTATCGACGCGGCGTGCGCGTCGACGTGCCCTGTGCATCGCGCACCTCTGCCGGGACGTCGGGTCGCATGACCAGCCAGAGCAGATTGTGACCATCCTCGTAAGCGTAGTGCGCGCCGTACGCAAGATTGCCGATCAGGAAGATTCCGAGGCCATCGGCCGGAGGCGAGTCGAGGGGTGTGATGTCGCGTGACGCGAGCGCAGACACCTGAGTCAGCGGATCGTAGGGCGGCGCGGAATCCTCATACTTCAGCGTGGGGTAGCCTTCGATAACGGCGAGTTCGATGCGGATCGGGGTGTCGGATTCGGCCCGATAACCATGCTGGATGGAGTTGGCGAACAGTTCCTCGATGATCAAACGCAGGCGCAGCGCGGATTGTCGGGCGATGCCGTTGCGCTCGCAGAACCCGAGTGCGAATTCGGCCGTGTCGGTCACCGCGGCAAAACGCGCCGGGAATTCCATTACGTCGCCGGAAGGCAGGGAGGACGCCAAGTGGATTGCGACGCGAGTTGTACCGGCTCGGCGAATCATCGCATCAGGCGATGTGCACCGCGCGGAATGCTCGCATAATACGCGCATCGTTGAAAACTGGCCGCGTGCCGGGACGCCAAGATGACGCATCCGCTGCAATGGTTTTGCTGTGCGATGCTGGCGGCTACCATATGTGCCGCGGCCATCCCGGCCCGCGCAGTGGACATCGGCCGCATCAAAGTGGCGCGGGGACAGGTCGCGGTCGAGCGAGCGGGCGTCATGTTCCCCGGTTCGGTCGGCATGCGCGTGCAAGCCTCCGACACGATCCGGACCGGCGACGACGGTTCGGTGGGCGTCACGATGGATGACGACTCGCTCTTGTCGGCCGGGCCCGATTCCGTCCTCGTGCTCGATCGTTACGCGTTCGATCCGACGACCAACCAGGGACGCCTCGACGCAGCGCTCAACAAAGGAACGCTGGCCGTCATCTCGGGACGCATCGCGAAACAATCGCCGGACGGCATGACGGTGCGTACGCCGACGGCCATCCTCGGCGTGCGCGGCACATCGTTCGCGGTAGCCGCCAATGAGTGAGCGGCTGCGAGTCGCCGCCCGTATTCTCACTGCGTTGGCGGCGACGGTACTGATGGGCAGTTGCGCGACCAAGGCCACCGTCGTCCTGCTGCCCGAAGCGGACGGCAAGCCGACGGCGGTGACGGTACGGCAAGGGGACTCGGAAGTAGTGCTCGACCGGCCGTACGCGGCCGCGAACGTGAAGGCCGTGGGTGTGAGCGCGTTCGAGTCCAGTCCCCAGGATGTGCAAGCGCGTTTCGGGCCGGCACTCGCGGCGCAGCCGATTCATGCGGAGACTTTCGTGCTCTACTTTATCGAGGGCAAGGACGACTTCACCGAGGAATCGAAGCAGCTCGTCGACAAGGTGCTGGCGGAGGTGGCGCGACGCCCCGTGCCGGACGTGCTCGTCGTGGGACACACGGACGCCATCGGCAACGACCAGCTCAACGATGCGTTGGGACTGCGCCGTGCCGAGACCGTGCGCGCGCGCTTGATCGCCGCCGGCGTCGCCGCGAGCGACGTGCAGGCAATCTCGCGCGGCAAGCGCGCGCCAGCCGTGATGACACTCGACGGGGTCGCCGAACCGCGCAATCGCCGAGTCGAGATCATTGTCCGCTGATGCGTGCCGACTCCAATGGTGCCTCTCCCGCGGAGGCGCGTCCACCGTTCCAGCGCAAAGCGAGGACGGTGAGGTCGTCCGCGGGCTCCGCGCCTGCGGCGAACGCTTCGACATCGGCGCAGACGGCATCGACAACCGCGCGCGCCGTAACGCCGGGACGCGCAAGGCGCGCGAGCAGCGATAGCAGTCGGGGGATTCCGTAACGAGCTCCGGCGGGATCTTGCGCGTCCGGGACGCCATCGGTGACGACGCAGATCAACTCGCCCGACTGCAACCGCCGGCGGCCGCCGCGGTAAGCGAAGTCGTCGACCGTGCACAGTGGTGGCCCGCCGCCCTCCGCAAGTCGCGTGCATTCGCCGTGCATCGGGCTCAGCACAACCGGGTTCTCGTGACCCGCGTTGCAGTAGTCGAGCATGCCCGACTCGAGATCCAGGATGCCGGCGGCGGCCGTGATGAAGAACATCTCGGGGTTGTCACGCGAGATCTCGCCGTTCGCCGCTTGCATGATCTCGCTGATGGTGGCCTCGCGATCGCGCATCGTGACGCTCTTGTACAGCGCCTTCCCCACGGCCATGAACAGGCTCGCGGACAATCCCTTGCCCGCGACGTCGCCGACGAGGAAGAACAGGCGGTCGTCGTCGCGGCGGAAATAATCGTAGAGGTCACCGCCGACCTCGCGCGCCGGCGCCATTCTCGCTGCAACTTCCGCACGCAAATCGTTCGCGAGCGCATCGGATCGCGGAAGGAAGCCGACCTGGATGCGCTTCGCCGCCTCGAGCTCGCCCGCCATGTACGCGGCCTGCTCTCGCTGCTGCCGCACCGTGCGCTCCAGCGCCTTGCGCTGTCGCGTCGCTTCCGCGAGCGTGAGCACGACCAGGACACCAAACAGCAGCAGCAGACCAACTGCGGGAACCGCCGCGTCGAATACGATTCGGCGCCACGCGAACGCCGCGACGCCGGCGATGAGCGGCAACGCCACGCAGGCCGCGGCGACCAGCGCCGCGTAATCCGGTCTCCTGCGCGGCGTGGCGTAGACGAGGAGCAGGCCGAGCGTCGCGAAGAGCGTGGCCTCGAGCGCCGGCGCCCACCGCGGTCGGCTGAGCCAAGCCTGGTCGTACACGTTCTCGAGCAATTGAGCGTGGACCTCGCTGCCCGGCATGCGCTCGCCGAGCGGCGTCTGCACGTAATCGACCAAAGCGAGCCCGGTGACGCTGACCAGCACCATCTTGCGCTCGAAGCGTGCCGGATCGACGCGGCCCTCCAGCACATCGACAGCCGAGACATTGCGGCGCCCGTCGCGCTTCGCGTAATGGAGGCGAAGCTGGCCGTCCGGCGGAGTCGGCAACGTGAGCGTGCCGATGTCGACGCTCTCGACGTCGGCCCCGCGGGCATGCAGGCGGATGTCGCGCGCGCCCAGTGCGACGCGCAGCATTTCCGTGGCGAGCGACGGAGCGAGACGATCTCCAATGCGGACCACGAGCGGCGCGCGCCGGATGACGTCTTCGCTGGAGCCCGCGGAAAGGACGCCATGTCCGGCGGCTGCCCGGTCGAGCTCCGGAATGTTCGTGAGCGCTCCGCCGAAGCGCGGCACGTTCGCCGCGACGCCGAGCGGCGCGTATGCGTCGTGAGCTCGATCAACCAGCAGGATCGGCGGTGCGAGCGGCTCGGCCCCGGTCGCGTCGGGCGTGCCTGCCCATCCCAGCACCAGCGGGCCTGCGGCAATCGCGCTCGCCAGCACGCTGTCGTTCGACGGCAGTGTGTCGAGGTGTCTCGCTAGGGTTGGATCGTGCCGCCGTGCGGATTGCAACAGATGCTCCGGCGAGAGCCGGTCGGGCTCGGGCATCAGGATGTCGAGGCCGATTGCGGCCGGACTCTCACGCTCGATATCGCGAACGAGCTCGGCGAGCAGGGTTCTCGGCCACGGCCATTGGCCATGTCGCCCAAGGCTGCGCTCGTCGATTTCGACGACGATGACCGGCATCGACGCGACCTGACGTGGCATCGCGATTTGGTACGCATCGAACCACGCCGCCTGCAGGCGCTCGGTTCCGCTTGGTCCGAAGCCCACCACCGCGGTCAGCACACCGAGCAGCGCAACGCCGAGGAGCGTGATCCCGCGGCGGCCGAGCGCTTTGGGCCACGCCACCACGGGCGCGGTCACAGCTCTATTTCCATCCCGTCATACGCCGCCGAGACGCGCAGTGCCCTCGCCTTGTCGCGCCGCGCGAGCTCCTCGTACCTCTGGGTCTCGGCCAGCACCCGGGCGATTGCCTCGTCGCTCTCCACTGGTTCGTGGTGGAACAGGCACAGATGGCGAGCGCCGGCCATGTGGCAGAGCTCGACACCGACGATGTTGCTCGAATGCCCCCAGTCCGCCTTGACCGAGATCGAGTCGGCCAGCGAGTACATTGCGTCGAAGACGACGAGGTCTGCGCCGCGGAAGAACTCGACGAAACGCCGCGTCTCGGCAAGATCGCCCAACGTATGCTCCGAGTCGGTGGAGTAGACCACGGTCCTGTCCGACGCCGTGAAGCGATAGCCATACGAATCACCCGAGTGCCGCTGTAGCATCAACCGAACGGTGAGTCCCGCGAGCGCGTAGTCGCGATCGGGCTCCAGCCGGATGAACTCGATGCTTGCACCGAGCGCTGAAAAGTCGACTGGGAACGACGGCGGCGCCTGCTGGCGCCACAGCGCCGCTTCGAGCGCTTCATGCGCTCCGTAGATAAGGATGCGATTGCCGGGCCGGTACGCTGGCGCGAAGAAAGGAAACCCCATGATATGGTCCCAGTGCAAGTGGGACATGAAGACGTGGAACGTCTGCGGCGCCGCACCGTGGCGGGCGACCACGCTCTGGCCGAAAGGTCGGACGCCGGTGCCGAGATCGCAGAGCACATAATCGGGACCGTCGGTGACCAGTTCGACGCACGAACTGTGTCCGCCGAACGTCCCCCATGCTGCGAACCCCAGGCCATCCACGTACGCCTCGACCTCGTCGTCCGACGTGAAGCTGCGGCCGCCCGCCCCTCGCACCGCGGCGATCACCTTTTCGCGAACGCTGCTCGCGGTGAGGGCGACTGGAAGCGATCCGCGTGTGCCCCAAAAACGGACACGCTTCACGTCGGGGCCGCGTCGTACGCCTTCGCGGCGGAGGGTGACACGGCGGCTAGCGCGTCGCGCACGGACGGGAAGATGTCCATGACCAGCCGGAAGCGCGCGATGTCGAAGATCTCCTCGACGGCGGGCTGCAGCCCCGCGATTGCGAAGGCGGCATTGCGAGCGCGCATCGCCTTGGACGCCACGGCGAGGACGCGCAGCCCCATGCTGCTGATGTATTCAACAGCCGTGAAATCGAGCACCAGTTGCATGCGCTCGGGCGATGCATCGTCCACGAAGGGCGCCAATGCCTGCTGCAACCTCATCGCGTTGGGATGATCAATCTGGCCTGCGGGAGCGGCCAGGACGACGTCGGCAACCTTGCGACTCGTAAACTCCACGTTCTTCTCCCGGCGACGCCGCGACGACTCGGTACCTTGCTCGGAATTATAGTGGGTCCGACCTGACATCCGTTTTAGTACGAGCCGGGCTCGGAGTCCGCGGTCAAGAATACGCGTTTCGATGGTCGGCTTGCGACTCTGGGCAAACTCGCATTCGTCGCGGAGCTTGATGTTGAGCTTTCGATATGGGCGTTCTCGGCTCGCCCGGTCGAATGAACGTCCTGAAACTTCACATCTAGGTTCAAAATGCGAGTCCGATGTGGTGATACCGGTGTTGCTTACAAGAACAGTGATCCCGATTTCCGATTCACGAAGCGAGCCTTTCGCCCGGGTGACGGACGCGTTGCACTGCAGCTGGAGACCCAATGGCAGCCAAAGTCGATTTTTCCAAACTCACACTGATGGACGCCCTCGATCTCGCCCATCTGATCGAGGTCGAAGCCTTTCAGCGGTACACGCATTTCGCCAAACGACTCGGAAGCCGCGATCCCGACGACGCGGGCTCGGCGTTCCAATCGATGGCCGTCAACGAGAAGAAGCACGGCGATCAGCTCGCCGAGCGCCGGCTGGCACTGTTTGGCGATACGCAGCCGACCGTCAAGCTGGACGATATCTTCGATGTGGAGGCCCCCGAGTTCGGGGCACCTCGTTGGAACATGTCCCAGCTGCAGGCGTTCCAGGTGGCGTTGTCCTCCGAGAGGAAGGCTTTCGCGTTCTACGACGCGGTCCTCCCAAGCGTGAGACAGGCGGATGTCAAGGCGCTGTTCGAGGAACTTCGCAACGAAGAGGCCGAGCACGTTGCGATGATCGAGGCGATCATCGCGAAGTTGCCGCCGTCGGCTGCGATCGAGCTGGACGACGAGGACGACGACCCCGGAGGCAGCGGCGTGTAGGCGGGTGGGCCCATCCTCGATGAAACCTGGACGGCGTCACCAAGTAGTGAATAACCCGAGGGCCGCAAACTGCTGCGCAAACTGGGCAAGCCGCCGTGGCCGCTGCATCTGC
The DNA here is from genome assembly GCA_963798655.1 of uncultured beta proteobacterium. Lineage (GTDB taxonomy): Bacteria > Pseudomonadota > Gammaproteobacteria > Burkholderiales > Casimicrobiaceae > CAVSMC01. Next base: position 45,326 of record CAWCUH010000003.1, read on the forward strand.
TGATGGACCGGGCATACGAAGGCGACGAGACGCGGCAGCTGGCGCTCGATCTCGGCTTCATCCCGGTCGTCCCGCCCAAGCAGAATCGGATCACGGCGTGGGAATACAACCGCGCCATGTACAAGCGGCGCAATGAAATCGAACGGCTGTTTCGCCGGCTCAAGGGCTTTCGGCGCATCTTCTCTCGATTCGAGAAGCTCGACCTCATGTTCGTTGCATTTATCAACTTCGCGCTCATCGCCGATGGGCTGCGGATAGTGTGAACAGGCCCTAGTTGAGTGGTTAGATCAGCCGCGACGCCTCGTCTTCGGTCGGCAGTCGGCCGTCCGGCGTAAATTTGTCTACCGCTGCGGGTACCTCCCGCGTCAGCCTGGACAGCAACTCTTCCCGCGACAGCCCGGTTTGCTGCGAAAGCGTGTTCAGCACGTCGGGGCCGATCGCTTGCTCGAGCTGATCCGGGCCGATCGGTTGATTGGGACCTCGGCTGACCCAGGAATCCGCCGCCTGGCCGTGGCCTTTCTGCTTGAAGCGCTCGACCAGTTCGCCAAGCCCGCCGCTCAACACACTGCCCGCACTCGCTCCGCCCAGGAGCCCACCCAGACTACCGAGCACGCCGCCCTGACCGCCCTGTTGATTGTCCTGGCCGAGTGCGCCGCCCGGCTCTCGCTTCAGCCCGCCGAGCACTTCGGCGATTTTGTCTCGATTCTGATAACCCGCGACGGCGAGAAGTCCCAAAAGTGCAACCATGGACGGCATTCCGCGGCTCATTTCATTCTCCTCGAATCCTGAGTAGATCAAATCGGCGGCATCGAACAAGTTCCGGCACCAGTGTCGTACGTCGCACGCATGACTGTTGGGTGTATCTTGTGTATTGGCTCAGCAGTCACCGACCCCTCATAGGAGCAAGCCATGGGTATCATCTGGACGATCGTCATTGGGTTTGTCGCCGGCCTGATCGCCAAGTTCATTATGCCGGGCAACAACGAGCCCTCGGGTTTCGTGTTGACGACGATCCTCGGCATCGTGGGAGCGATCGTTGCGAGCTATCTCGGCCAAGCGCTTGGATGGTACGCACCCGGCGAGGGTGCCGGTTTGATCGGCGCGGTCGTCGGCGCCGTTGTCGTTCTCTTTGTCTGGGGGATCATTGCCAAGCGGCGCGTGTAGGAGACTCAAAGGCATTCCGGATTTCGGTGCGGCCAGATCCTACGTTTTACTTCCGCGGTTCTGAATCCGAGTGAAGAAGCGCTGGAGATCGCCGTAAAAATCGATGTAAGTTCACCATAGCTCTCAGGCTGTCGCCTGCGTCTCGAAGCCCCGAAGCAGACGTCCGCACATCGGCTTATGTACGAACGCACACAAATGGCGGACCCGATATAGGTCCGCCATTCGATGGTGAAACTCGTCACACGCTCAACTGCAGGCTTTGTTGTGGTCGGCGTGATTGCCGGCGGCCTTGGCTGCGGATTCCGTCATGTACTCGCCCGCCTTGGTCTTGCCGTAGTACTTGTCGCCGGGACAATGATAGACCTTGGTGTTGGTGTTGACCCAGACTTGCCCGGGTCCGCCGCCGGCCGCCGGCGCAGCTGCCCTCGGTGCAGTTGAAGTCTTGGCGGCCGATGCGGGCGCTGCCGCAGCTGCGGGGCTGGCGGGCGCCTTTGCCGCAGCCGGTGCGGCTGGTGCCGCGCTAGCCTTCGCCGCAGTCGTACTGCCGTACCAATCCTTGACGCCGCCGTGACCGGCGCACGCCCCCTTCTTGGACTCCGCGGTTGTGTACGTTCCGTCCTTGCACTGCCCGGTCGACCCCGAGGGCGCCGGTCCCGCTGCAGCCATCGCCGGCGACGCAGCCTTTGCGGCGGCAGGTGCAGATGACATAGAACTCGACTTGGCGGGCGCCGCGGCGGCATACCAATCCTTGACGCCGCCGTGAGCGGCGCACGCACCGCGCTTCGATGCTGAATTCGTGTACGTGCCGTCCTTGCATTCACCGGTCGAGCCGGCGGGCGCTTGAGCGTTGCTAGCGGCGGAAACTGTCAGTGCGAGGCCAATGACGACCGATGCAAGAATTACTCTCATTCGGATACTCCAGAAAGTTGGCGGTTTGATTCCGCGGGGATTGCTTTAGAGCGGAGGGATGCGCAGAACCTGCCCCGGATAGATCTTGTTGGGATCGGCTAGCATCGGCTTGTTGGCCTCGAAGATCGCCATGTATTTGTTCGCATCGCCATAGTTGGCCTTCGAAATCTTCGACAGCGTGTCGCCTGGAACGACGGTGTAATAGGTCGCCTCGGGTGCGCTCTGGTCAACCGACATCATATTGTTGACTTTCGCCACCCCTGCGACGTTGCCGCAGCACAGCGCGATCTTCTCCTTGGTCGCCTGGTCTGGTGCGACGCCGAAGACCGACGCTGTTGACGTCGCGCCATCGAACGTGACGGTCAGTCCGGTCGCCGATAGCTTCTGCGATTTGATGTAATCAATGATGGCATCGGCGGCCGCCGAGTTCGCCGCTTGAATCTTCGCGTCGTTGTTCGGATCAGCCTTGGCCTCGGTCATGGCTGCTTGCGCCTGCCCGTGCCCAAAAAGTTTTTCCCCGGCTTCTTTGACAAAGTCCATCAGTCCCATGAATGCTCCCAGTGAAAAGTCGATTACGCAATGTGTCCGCGGTCCGCGAATGCCCCACGGCACTTCCAAAGCATCAAACCGGTGCTGACTAGCAACGTTTTTGAAGGATGGGCGAACACAGAGAGCGCAGATTGATTCATGTCAATCTTTGAAATGGCGCCGCACGCTGGGTGATCGCGAGCATGAAGAATATCGCGAGTTCCTGCGGTCCGCCGTGGCGCCTCCATTGCGGCGAATTTGCCGCACGAAACGAACACAGTTCCTGCTGAATCTTGTGCAGTTTAGGTGAACGCGCTAAGCCGCCCGGAGCAGCGTGCCGTCGCAGTCCATCCCCGCGCGCGTGGGAAAGAGCCGCAACGCCTCGTCGACGCTTGCCGCCTTGAGCAGCCGCTCCTGTACCTGTGCCGGCGACCAGCGATTAGGCGCCACGACGTCGGCGAAGCGCGCGGCAGCCGGGTAATCGTCGAAGAACTTGAGGAGCATTCGCTCGAGCTGGCTCCGGTCGCACAAGCCGAGCTCGAGCCGGAAGTCGACGCGTCCGGAACGAATCGCCGCCTCGTCGATGAGCTGCGGGTGATTGGTCGTCAGGAAGACGACCGAGCCTTGGTGCGCGGCCACTCCGTCCAGCGCGTTGATGAAACCCGAGTACGTCACCTTGACGCCGATGTCGGTCTTGCTGCACTGCTGGAAGAACGCGTCGACGTCCTCGATCAGGATCACCGACCGCCGCGGCACGCTCGCGAGCAGGTTGCCGATCTTCTCGTCGGTGACGTTGGGCGAAGCGAGCGAGAGCACGCAGACGTTGAGCGAAAGCTCTGAGGCAAGCGCCGTGACGAGCGAGGTCTTGCCCGTTCCCGGAGGTCCGTAGAGCAGGTATCCGCGGCGCCACGGGATACCGAGGGTCTCGTAGCGCTCGCGGGCCGCGAAGAAGCGTTGCAGGTCGGCGGTGATCGCCTCCTTCTGTCCGTCCTTCAGCACGACCGAGTCCAGCTTGCGGTTGTTGCCGAGCCGCGCGCGCGTCCACTCGTTGTTGTACGGGCTGGGTACGTAGATCGCGATCCGGTTCAGCTCGCGCTCGATCCGATGCGCCATCGCCGCGTGGACCAGGGTCTCCAACGGCGCCTTGTCGCGTCCGAGCGTCGACAGGGTGATCTTCTCCACGACAGTCGCCCCGACCTGCACTTCGCGCTTCATCCACATCAACCGGCCGTCGAGCACGAAGACGTGGAAACCCTCGCCAGGCGAGAACATCGGAACCGGCCGGCCGCCTTGCTGTAGCTCGTCGTGCAGGCTCTGGTAGGACGAACCCTGTTGACGTGCCGCGCGCACGGTGAAATTGTTGATACGGCGCAGTGCCTCACGGCTGTCCATGTACTCGATCAGCGCCGGGAACATCAGGTCGTCGCGGCTATCGGCCGTGAGCGTCGTCACGAAAAAATGCTTTCCCCACCCGGCGACCTTGACCGGCAACTCGCGCAGCCACATCGCGGCGAGCCCGAGCGCCGCCAGCAGGACGCCGCCCGACACGAGCTGGTTGGCGGTAAAGGCAGATTGAAGCGCTTCGAGCACGACCCCCCGGATGTATACGAACCCAATGCTGGCCGCGCGATTAACGTTCGAGAAGGCGAATGCGCTGACGTCCCGACCTGCGGCCATGTTCAAATGCGCCGCCCCGCGCATGGTCATCGTCCATGGTGTCACCGGGCTAGGCGCCTCCGTCCTTCGCGGAGGTGGCGATAGCGGTCCTCCAGAACGCATCGGCCTTACCGCTCCGCGGTGCCGATGAACGGTCAAATTGACCTTTCGCATAGCGGCAAAATGCACCGAGGTGCAGTATGGGTTGATCGCCCAGACTCGAAATGGCTAGGGATAGCCCCGACAATGGAAGCTTCGAGCGCCTTTGCCTGCTCGGCTTGCGGTCGCCGAACCGTCAGGGATTCGGCGAAGCGAAAGCTCGTCTGCCTGTCGTGCGGTGCCGAGTCGCCGATGGCGGCAACAGATGGAGAGCCGTCCGCTGGAGAGCGCGACCGAGAGCGTCTCGCCAAGGTTCTTCGGCGGCTCGCGATCATGTGTTTTGCTGCGGCAGTGATCCTCTTCGTCCCCTCGTTAATGGTGTATTGGCCCAGAGATCGACTCGATATCGTCTGGACCTACATGACGTTCGATCAACGTCCGACGTACTGGTACCAATTCTGCGTGCCTTTGGCGACCTTGCTCGCCGTCGCCGGCGCGCTCTTGCTGGCTTTCAGCCGCCCGCTCGCGCGCCTCTTCTGTTCGTTCGGTACGGGACGTGAATCCGCCGGGTAGGCCTCGAACAGCTCATCGAGACCTGGAGGCGCCTCGGCTGGCGCACGGCCGTCGCCAGCACCATCGGTTGGTCATCGCGCTCGCAGTGACGCAGTTGCGAGGTATTGCTGTCGGTAGGTTTCGAACGGCGGCTCGTTCTTGGCCTCGATCATGTGCTGCTTGTCGAGCGATTCCTGCGCCATCGTGGCGAGACGACTCTCGATTGACGCAGCCAGCGGCTGTCGCCGCAGAACGCCCTTGTGCTGAAGCGAGTACGCGTGCGCGAAATCGAAGTACGACCCGGCGAACCGCTCGGTGATCTCCCGCAGGACGCGTGCCGAGGGCAGCGATGCGGGATCTTCCAAAGCCACGTTGGCGGCCGCGAGCGCCTGATGGTGCACGCCGGTGCCGTGGACCGCGTCGAGTGCAGCAGCGATCGGAGCGCACTCGGCCAGCACGGTTTGCGCCCATTCATGCAGGGTCACCTTGCTACCGGCGTGCTCGAGCTCCAGTCCCGGTTCGCGCCCGCGCGCGGCAACCTTCACCTTGTTGCGTGCGACGGCCCGGATCTCGGCGGGTGTATCGGGCGGGCTTTCCACGAGCAGGCAGTGCAGGAGAAAGATGTCGAGGAAGCGCGCGGTCTGCGCGGTGATGCCGATCGGGGAGAACGGGTCGAGGTCCATGGCGCGCACCTCGACATACTGCGCGCCGCGTTCGCGCAGCGCGCGCAGCGGCCGCTCGCCGGGCAGGACCACCCGTTTGGGGCGAATGGTGCTGTAGAACTCGTTCTCGATCTGCAACAGGGTTGTCGCAAGCTGGCGATAGTCGTCACCATCGCGGATGCCTATCTCCACGTACGGTGCATGGGGCCGCGTGAGCGCCGCGTCGAGTGAGGCGGCATAGCTCTCGAGATCGTTATAACTGACCGCGAGCGCTTCCTGGGCGTCGCTGAGGTAGCCGAGACGACCCATGCGCAGCGACGTGGCGTAGGGAAGGTACACCGTCCCGGGCGAGAGCTCGCGGAGCTCGTGCGGACGACCTTTGACAAAACTCGCGCACGCCGCAGGCGACGCCCCGAAGAGGTAAAGCAGAAGCCACGCGCGGCGCCGGAAGTTACGAATCAGCGCGAAGTATGCCGAGTTGGCGTCGCGATATTGCGCCACCGGCCAGGCATCGTCGGGCAGCGAGAAATTGTAGTGGACGCCACAGATCATCTGCATGCGTCGGCCGTAGCGATGCGACAGTCCGATGCGGTACACGGTTTTTGCCCGGCCGATATTCGATCGCCCGTAGTGCGCAATCGGAATCGCATCCTCTTCGGGCAAGTCACACGGCATGCTCGCGCACCAGAGCATCTCGTCGCCGAGATGACGGTAGGCGAACCGATGAAGATCGTCGAGCTCGTCGAGACAGGCGTCGGCACTCGTATGTACGCCGGTGATGAATTCGATCTGTGCCTCGCTGAAGTCGGTGGTGATGTGCGGATGAGTGAGCGCAGCGCCAAGCTCCCGCGGATGCGGCGTCATGGCGAGGCTGCCGTCGGATGCCACGCGCAGGCTTTCCTTTTCGATTCCGCGTCGCATCCCCGCGAGGACCGCGGGGGAGAGATCACGAAGTTGTGCTTGTAGCCCAGTCATGGGGAAGGCCGAGGAACGACGTGACGTCAAGAGTAGATCAATTGACGGAAAATAAGTATTGGTCACAGCTGAAATCCTACTCGATCAGCCGCGGCGGTTCGATTCGGAAAATGGCGGTGGTTTCGAGGGATGCTGCGAAACGGCCATTGGTCGGTGGGCAGCAAAAGGATGCTATGTCGGCGCCACCGAGCTTGCGCTTGACGAAATCTTCGATGCCATCGAGACATTCAACAATCGAACGCGCACCAAGAGGGCGTGGGACCTTGGATCGACCTCACTGCAAAGGCCGCCCATTTCCCGGAAACGCGCCGATTGGTAGAAGGCCATCGACGCGATCGCACACCGCCTTGATGGCCGTCATGATCGGGACACCCAGAAGCAAACACCAAATCCCCCACCGCCGCCCCCAAGCAAGCAGCGCCAGCCAGGCGACAACGCCGAGCAAAGCGCTTGTCGCGAGTTGCACGAGCAAGTAGCGCGAATCTGAGTGTCGATTTCGTCCAGCATCTGCACCGTGACCTCTTTGTTGGAAAGCGTGTCATCGCTGATTCGCAACAACGTCCTTCGAAATGTGTCACCGGCGATAAGCAGGAAATAAACCAGAGCGACGACGACGACGAATTGTCCGGCGCCTGTGACCAAGCTCATCGTACGGGTCAGCACGCAGTCGCGGATACGGAAGGCCGGCGGCACGGGTACGGGTTCGCGCACTTATGCCATGCGATCACGAACCGGTGCGCTTCGACCGGACACGAGTTCCCCGCTGCTATGCGAGCGACGCAGGACCGGCTCGCATTAACCGGATCGCGGATTCGCCATGTCCGCTGGGGGAGCCGCGGTGATATCGTTGGTACGTCCGGACCGTCGATCCGTTCGTAGGGTCGCCAACACGCAATCGGCTAGCTTCGTGTGGACGTGTCGCGATAGGGCTTATATTCCCCCTCAGCCGGACGGCGCGCATAAGTTTGGCAACGGGCGAGCGTCGTCTCGGCCCCTGGCCTCCGTTAGGCTCCAATCCCTCGAGGAAAACGCGTGCAACGCCCGGTGACAATCTATTCGATGGCGATCGTTGCCCTTGCCGCGGCGTGGCTCCTGCGTTGGTTGCTCGATCCGCTGATGGGGAATAGCTTGCCAGTGGTCACCCTCTTCGGTGCCGTCGCCTTTGCGGTGTGGGTGGGTGGTTACCGCCCCGCGGTGCTCGTTGCGGCCTTCGGCTATCTTGCCTGCGCTTACCTATTCATCGAACCGCGAGGCAGAATCGGTTTCGCTGATTTCCAGAATATTGTCGGGCTGGTTGCGTACGCCTTCACGTGTTCGCTAATCATCGGAATCGGCGAGGCGATGCGCCTCGCGCAGATGCGGGCGAGCGAACGCGGCGAGTTGATGCGCGTCACGTTGAGCAGCATCGGGGATGCCGTTATCACCACCGATGTCGAAGGGCGCGTCACCTACCTCAATGCCGTCGCCGAGGGCTTGACCGGCTGGTCGCACCAGGAAGCGCTCAAGCAGCCGCTCGACACGGTGTTCCGGATCGTCAACGAGCAAAGCCGCGAGCCGCCCGAGAGTCCAGTGACCAGGGCGTTGCGCGAAGGCGGCGTTGTCGGGCTCGCGAACCACACGATCCTCATCGCGAAAAGTGGCGTCGAGCGACCCATCGACGACAGTGCCGCGCCGATAAGAAACGAACACGGCCTGGTGTCGGGCTGCGTCCTGATCTTTCGAGACATTTCCGACAGGCGACGCTGGGAGAAGGATGCGGCCGACCGGCTGCTCGCCGCCCGCCGGCTGGCGTCGATCGTCGAGTCATCGGATGACGCGATCGTCGGCAAGTCGCTCGACGGAGTCATTCAAAGCTGGAACGCGGCCGCCGAACGTCTATTCGGGTACCCGGCCGAACAGGCTATCGGGCGCCACATCTCGCTGGTCATTCCGCCCGAGCGCATCGCGGAGGAAGACAGGATCGTTGCAAGCCTCAAGGCTGGACAACGAATCGAGCACTTCGAGACTGAACGGCTGCGAAGCGACGGCAAGCTCATTATGGTCTCGCTTACGATCTCGCCTATCAAGGACCTGTCAGGCAACGTCGTCGGAGCGTCGAAGATCGTACGCGACGTCACCCGTCAGCGACAGGCGGAGGAGCGCGAGCGGCAATTGCTGGCGGAAGCGGCGGCCGCGAACGCTAAGTTCCGCGCATTCTTCGACCAGGGCGCATTGTTCGCCGGCATCATGGACGTGGACGGGACGATTCTCGAGCCGAACCGACTCTCCTGGAAAGGCTGCGGCTACGCGAGAGACCAGATCATCGGCAAGCGCTTTTGGGAGGGCCCGTGGTGGACGCCGTCGGCGGAACTGGTCGACCGCATCAAGGCGGGATCCGCCGAAGCCGCAGCCGGCAGAACGTTTCGTGCGGAGGTACCGTACTTCCTTGCAGACGGTAGCTGGCGGGTGGCCGACGTCATCATTCTTCCTATCAGGGACGATGCGGGCCGCATCTTGTTCCTGGCCCCGATGGGGACCGATATCACCGATCGCAAGGTCGCCGAAGCCGAACGGGAGAAGTTTGTCACCTTGGTCGAGAACAGCACCGACTTTATCGGCATTTGCGATATCGAAGGCGTCCCGCTCTATGTCAACCCGGCCGGGTTGAAGATGGTGGGACTGGACAGCCTTGCGCAGGCGCGCCATACGCACGTCCGCGAATTCTTCTTCCCGGAAGATCAACCGCGAATCATGGACGAGTTCTTCCCGGCGGTGAACCAGACGGGCCATGGCGAAATCGAGATCCGCTTCCGGCACTTCGGGACGCAGGAGGCCAAATGGATGGCCTACAAGGTCTTGAAATTGGTCGACGCCGGGGGCCAGTCGGTCGCCTTCGCAACGGTGAGCCAGGACGTCACCGAGCGAAGGCGACTGGAGCACGACCTGCGCAAGCTCGCGGCGGATCTCTCCGAAATCGACCGCCGCAAGAATGAATTCCTGGCGACGCTTTCACACGAGCTGCGAAATCCGCTCGCTCCGTTGCGCAACATGCTGGAAATTCTGAAGCGCGCCGCCGGCAGTCGTGAGAGGGTCTCGCAAACTCTCGATACGATGGACCGGCAGTTGGGGCAGTTGGTCCGGCTGGTGGACGATCTTCTCGATCTCAGCCGCATCACGCACGACCGTATCGATCTGCGCAAGAGCCGGGTTGAGCTCGCTTCGGTAATCGACCAAGCGCTTCAAGCCTGCCGGCCGCTGGCCGAGAGTGCGGGCCATGACATAAACGTGGTCGTGCCGCCGGAGCCTCTGTACGTGCACGCCGATCCGGTGCGCCTCACACAGGTTTTCGGCAACTTGCTCAACAACAGTTGCAAGTACACACCCAGGGGAGGAAAGATCATGGTGACGGCGAGACGTCAAGGAGACGACGCCGTCGTCACCCTCGAGGACACGGGCATCGGGATTCAGCCGGAAAAGCTGGGTAGCATCTTCGACATGTTCGTGCAGATCGATGGGTCGCTGGAGCGTTCGCAAGGAGGCCTTGGCATTGGCTTGACGCTGGTGAAGCGGCTGGTCGAGTTGCACGGCGGGTCGATCGAGGCCACAAGCGCGGGAGAGGGGCGCGGGAGCGCGTTCACCGTTCGCCTGCCCATCATGATCGCGCGACCCGACGCGGCGCGCCACGCGACGGCACCCTCCGCGCACGATCCGACACACGTTCGGCGCATTCTGATCGTCGACGACAACAAAGACGCCGCCGCCTCACTTGCGGTGCTGTTGCAAATCACCGGCCATAAGACCTTCACGGCCCACGATGGGCACACGGCGCTCGAGGCCGTAGCAAAGGACCGCCCCGAAGTCGTACTGCTGGATATCGGGTTGCCGATGCTGAACGGCTACGAAGTTTGCCGCCGAATCCGCGAGCAACCGGGCGGCAACGACACCATCGTCATCGCGCTGACAGGATGGGGGCAGGAGGACGACCGTCGCAGGTCGCACGAAGCGGGGTTCGACGGCCACCTGGTGAAGCCCGTGGAATATGACGCCCTAATCACGCTGCTCGATTCAATGGCAGCAGTGAGAGGAGCTCGATAGTCTGACTGGCGTGCGGGACCGGGCTTACCATCCCCACGGTAACGGCGGCACTCGACAAATTGCGGGAGCTCGGGATCGCTCGGGAGGCAACAGGTCGACGCCGCAACCGAATATTCGTCTACACCCGCCATCTCGACACGTTGAACGAGGGAACGGTGCCGGCGTTGCAACGGATCTAGTCCGGTCGATCAGCGCAAGTTCACCATTTGCACCGCATGCCCTCTCGCAACGAAAAGACCGCCCCAACGCGATCGCGCGGCAATCTTCGCATCGGCGATCACTGGAACGCGATCACGATCATCGCGTTGTCGCAGAGCAATCCGCTGAAGGCGGTGGCGGAGCTCGTCGAGAACAGCATCGATGCGCGGGCGAAGACGATCGTCATCACGCGGGGCAAGGAGAAGGGCCAGCATTATCTGCGCGTGAAGGATGACGGCGAGGGGGTGCGCAGGAACGCCGAGGGCGAGCCCGATTTTCACTACGTCGCGACGCACGTCTGCGACTCGATCAAGCGACGACTGAAGACGCAGGGCACGCGCGGCCTGCAGGGCGAGTTCGGCATCGGCCTGCTGAGCTTCTGGACATTGGGCGAAGAGCTGCTGCTCACATCGGCCGGCGACGACGGCCGCGCTTTGCAGATGCATTTGCGCAAGGGCGACCCGAGTTATCGCATCACGCAGCGTCCGACGCTCTTCTCCGAGCCTGGAACCGAAGTGCTGATCCGCGGCATCCTGCCGGGCATCAAGAACTTCAGCGGCGAGAAGATCCAGTGGTATCTCGCTTCCGAGCTGCGCGATCGCATCCGTCACTCGGGCGTTGCGATTCGCGTCGTCGATCGCACCGCGCGCTCAGAGTTCAAGGTCGAGCCGCGCGAGTTCGAGGGGCGGCTGCTGCACGAGCTCGACGAGACGGTGCCGGCGCAACGCGAGGTCTACGCGGAGCTCTACCTGCATGCGCATTCGCCGGCGAATGCGGTGTCGCTCTACCGCTCGGGTACGCGGGTGCTCGAGAACCTCGCCGAGCTCGAAGCGTTCGCGCGCATGCCGTGGACCAGCGGCTACGTGCAGGGCATCGTCGACGCGCCGTTCCTCAATCTGACGCCGGGAACGCGGCTCGGTGTGATTCACGACGCGGCGCTTGCGCGCCTGGCCGACGAGCTCGCGCCGCTGGAAGCGCGGCTTGCGAAGATCATCGAGGACCAGCAGCGTGCCGAAGAGGAGCGCGCGAGCCGCGACGTATTGCGCTCCGTGCAGGGCGCGCTCAAGGAGGCGCTGCTCGCACTGCCCGCCGAGGAGTACGACTGGTTCGATCTGCATCGTGGCGAGGGCAAGCGTCGGCCGCGGACGACGGCGGAAGGCGCACCCGGCGAAGCGGCGGCGCAGCCGGAAGAACAAGCGGTCTCGATGGAGGCGCCGCAATACGGGGAAGACTCGGAGCCCCAGCGGCAATTCTTCGACTATGCGGGTCCGCTGTTCTCGGTCGTGATCTCGCCGACGTCGAGCGTCGTCGAGGTCGGTGGAACGCGCGCGCTGCGCGCCGTCGCTCGCGACCGTGCACGCAGATCCGTCGATGAGAATCTCACGTTCGCGTGGAAGGTGCTCGAAGGCGAGGGAACGCTCGAGCCGATCGACGGCGAGATCGCCACGTTCCAAGCGGGCAACGAGCCGGGGCTCGCACGCGTCGAAGTGGTCGTCACGCAGGCTGACATCGTGTGCAGGGCAGAAGCGCAGATCACGGTGAGCGCCTCGCTCGTCGCCAGGACGGGCAGCGGCGATTCGACCTATCAGGGACTTCCCGGCTATACGTTCCACAAGGCGGCCGGCGAGCTGTGGCGCTCGCGCTTCGACGCCGAGCGCAATCTCGTCGTCATCAACAACGGCCACCGCGACTTCGTCTACGCAGCGCGCAACAAGATGCTGAAGCTTCGCTACATCTGCCGGCTGTTCGCGAAGGAGCTCGTGCTCAAGAACTTCGTCGGCATTGCGCAGGATCAACTGCTCGAGCGCTTGCTCGAGCTGACGCTGTACACCGAAGAAAATTTGCGATAAGCCGTCGATGCAATCGTCAATGATCACCGTTGTCTCCGAACAGCGGCCTGCATGTCGCAAAATCTCATCCAGGTTCTCACTCTTCGCGCGGTCCGCAAGTTAGCGGCGCACGCGGCTCGATCCAGGCCCAGAACGCTCGGCGCGACGTAATGTGATCCGCGAGCGTCCATCGCCTCGCTCGTGCTGCATCGCGGCGGAGTTCAATCGAACACGTACGCAGCGCTGCTGGTTGTGCCTTTCGCCGCGTTCACGGACCGCTCTCGGGCGCCTCCTTTCCGAAGCCGTGGCGCGGCTCGGGCCGGCGAGGGCGAGCGTGTTCCAAACGCGGAAAATCACGTTGACAAACGGCTTCTCATGGCGGAAGCTTTCCGCTCGTTGTGCCCTACAGTTTCACATGCAAGACCAAGGGAGGCCGGGCATGAGGGCAGGCATACACGGGGGCAGCGCCGGATATGGAATCGCCGCGCGCGTCCGAGGACTCGGGCGTCGGTGGCGTGCGCTGATCGGCCTGATAGGCATCTCGGCACTGTTTGCTGGGTTGCACGCCGGCAGCGCTTCGGCATCGACCGATCGGGAACGTCTCGAACAACGCGTGCTCGCGGCGCGCGACGTTCTCCTCGCCCCCCACGACTTCGGCATGCAGCACACTGTCCAGCCAATGAAGCTCGCGCAGTGCTGCTGGCAGAATTGGGGCAATTGGGGCAATTGGCCGAACTGGAACAATTGGGGTAACTGGGCCAACTGGTTCAACCGGTAAATCGATCCATTGCAGGGTCTTTTCGGCGGCCCCTCATGCAACGAATCGCCCCGCTCCGGTTCACCCGCCGCCTTAGTGACGCTTGGCGCGCGCGGTGCCGCGTCGACACGCCGATCTGCGCTGTTGATTTCGAACCCCGCCTGCGCACGCGTCTGCTCGTGTTGCAGCCGACGCCGTTTTGCAACATCGATTGCGACTATTGCTATCTTCCCGACCGCAACAACCGTGCGCGCATGAGCATCGCTACGGTCCGGCAAGTCGCCGAGCGATTGGTCGACGACGACCTTGTCGCCGATAGTCTGACGGTTGTTTGGCACGCCGGCGAGCCGCTGGTATTGCCGCCCGCGTATTACGAAGAGGCGTTCCGCGCGTTTCGTGAAGCACTCCCCGCCGGCACGGTGGTCAGTCACTCGATGCAGACGAACGCGACGCTGATCGATGACGATTGGTGTCGCTTGTTCGTCGAGCACGGCGTGCGTGTCGGCGTAAGCGTCGATGGCCCCGCCTTCGTGCATGATGCTCATCGCCGCACGCGTGCAGGCAAGGGCACACATCAGCGCGTTGTGCGCGGTTTGGAAACGCTGCGGCGCAACGGCGTTGCGTTTCACGCGATTGCCGTCGTCACTGCGGACGCGCTCCGTCATGCGGACGCGATTCATGCGTTCTTCGTGGCGACGGAAATTCACGAGATCGGCTTCAACTTCGACGAAGCGGAAGGCTGCCACGGAGCGTCGAGCATCAGCGGCCGAGAGCACGCGCACCGCGCGTTTCTCGAACGCATGCTGGCCCATATGCACGCTTCGGGCGGCGAGTACCAGGTGCGCGAGCTCGTCCACGCCTATCAGGTGATAGCGCGTGGTGCTCCGCGCTATCGCTGGCGCGGGGAGCTGTTGCCGGACAACCCGCAAACGATCCCGTTCGCGATTGTAAGCGTCGCATGGGATGGGCGGTTCTCGACGTTCTCGCCCGAGCTCCTCGGACAGCCGAGCGTCGAATTTCAAGATTTTTTTCTCGGTAACGTCGCGGGCACCGGGTATTTGGCATCGACCGGCAGCGATCTGTTCGACCGGTTGTGGTCAGCGGTGAGAAGTGGCGACCGCAGCTGCCGCGAGCGCTGCGCATACTTCGATTATTGCGGCGGCGGATCGCCCGCGAACAAGCTTTACGAGAACGGTAGCCTCGAGAGCACGGAGACGCTCTATTGCCGTTCGATGATCCAGCGACCGCTCGACATCGTGCTGGATTCCATCGAAAGGGCGGCCGCAGCGGCAGGCACTGCGGCGCCCTCGCAGCCCGCTTGCTCTCGGCGGCCGAACATCGAGCCCGCCACTCCGATCAACACAGGCACGTAAGGGTTCTCCATGGCGAACGACGCGGGCATTCCGACGGCGGTTTTGGACGCGACGCCCGAACCCGGAGTGCGGAAGCGGACGTTCTCGAGCTACAGCTACAGCGCGTTCATCAGTTACGCACATGACGACGACAAGGCCTGGAACTGGTGGATTAGCAGCTTCAGCGACGAGCTCGACATGGCTCTCGGCCCGCGCCTCCGCATACGCGTGCCCCCGGTTCACTTGAGCAGCAAGAACGGTCCCATTCAAGGTCCGCTCAATGACGGTCTTCGCAAGAACATCGCGCTTTCGTACGCGATGGTCGTGTTCGTTCACGACAAGTACCTGCTGTCCGAATGGTGCCTGCAGGAGCTGAAGCACTTCCGGGATCTCCACGGAGACAAGGGATTCCGCGAACGCTTCTACATCATCGCCATGTCGGAGGACGCCATCGAGCGCCTGACGCAGCGGCCCACGTGGAAAGAGTTGTTTCCGAACGTGGAGATGGTCTGGATGCCGTTCTTCCGGGACGACAACCGCAATTGGCCGATCAAGATCTACGTCGACAACACGCGGCAAAAGCAGGCTGTCGTGCTGAACGACTTCTTCGAGCGCTTCCTTCGTCTTCGGGAGGATTTGGCTGCGAAAATCAACCAGGAAGTGGACGCCGAAACCTTCGTTCCCACGTATCCCATCAGCACGGGGTCGTCGGAGGGAATGGCCATAGCGGAGGAACGCAACTTGGTGCGCATCTATATCGAGTCGATCGCCGAGCAACAGAAGTATTGGGAGCCGCTCGGCAAGCAGATCGCCACCAGCTGGGATCAGGTCGTCGCGCTGGAGCAGGTCGAGCCTCCGATATTGCTTCGTCCGACCGGTCTGCCGATGACCGATCTCGAAGCCCGTCCGATGCTCGACGACGCCGACGGCGTCGTGCTGTTGTGGGGCAAGAAGACGCCCGAATCGCTGGCCGCGCAGATCAGCAAGGTCGAGCCGAAGCTTTCGGGACCGCATTTCGCGCCGGGGCTCGTTGCATATCTGATGGAGAAGGCAACCGATCAGCCGGTTTCTTCGACGATCAACAACTGGCCCGTCGTGCGCTTCTCGACGCGAAGCGATGGCAGCGCAACGGTGCTTGCCGATGATGCACCGATGCTCGCGAAATTCCTGAAAGGCGTACTCGTGCGCAAGCGCGGCGGTTGATTCCCACCAATCAGGTTTGCCTATGGACGTTCTGACACGCACGGCTGCGCTGCGACTGCCTACGGAGCCTTATCCGGGACTTCGTCCTTTCCTCGACCACGAGGCGCCGCTGCTAATGGGTCGTGCGAGCCAGGTGAAGGAAGTCGTCGGCCGGCTTAAGGCGACGCACTTCGTCGCCGTGGTCGGCGGTTCGGGCTCGGGCAAGTCGTCGCTGGTACGCGCCGGCGTCGTACCGAGTCTTCGTGGATATGGCATTCCCGACGCGGGTTCGTACTGGATCCCCGTGGTAAGTACTCCCGGCACGACACCGCACGAAGAGCCGCCGCTCGACGGCCAAACCGGTGGCGCGAAAGATTTGCGTGCAGACCAGACGCCGGTCACTCGGCTCGCTTGGAAGTTTTCGCATTCGCTCAAGCCGCTGGACAGTCCCGAAGAGGAAGCCGAACGGCGCAGCCAAATCGCGACGGTGTTCAGGCAAGGATCGGGTTTTGCGCGGCTCGTGAAGGTCTACTCGAGCGATCTCGCGCAAGTCGGTCCCGACGTGGAGGATGCTCGCTTTCTTTTCGTAATTGACCAGTTCGAGGAATTGTTCCATCCGAACAACCACGGAAACAACGATGCCCAGCTGATGGTCGAGGCGGTCATCGACCACTTCTTCAACCCGCACGAGCGCTGCTTCGTCGTCATAACGATGCGAAGCGAGCACCTGTCCGATTGCGCGGCCTATCTCGAACTGCCCGATGCAATCAACGAGTCGTTGTATCTCGTACGGCGTCTAAACGCGCAGGAGTTGCGCGATGCGATTGTGGGCCCGGCCAAGTACTACTTGCGCCTGCTGCAGCGCAAGGACGACCAGGAACACGCTGTCGCGTCGGACGTCGTCTTTGATGAGTCCGTTGTTCAGCGTTTGGTGCAGGACGCGGGCAGCATCGCCTGGGATGCCGATCACCTTCCGCTTCTGCAGCATGTTCTCGCCCGCATGTGGCGGGCTGCGTGCGCGCGGGAGAATCTGCAGGCCGGCGACGTTCCCGAACGAGTGAGCGAGCAGGATCTCGAGCACGCAGTCCTGCCGGACGGCGATCGGACGGATGGCTGGCTCGGCGGGCACGAAGCGCTCAACACACTGAGGGCGAGCCTCGAGAACTGGGCGGACTTCACGTACCGCGAGCACTCACAGGAAGAACGAGCGCAGATCGAGATCGTCCTCCGCCACTTGGCGTACAAGGACCCGAACAACGGCATGTATTTCCAGCAGCGCGTCGACGTCGACGATCCGCGGCTTCTGCCGGGCGTGCCGCAGCCGCGCGATCAGCTGCACAGAATGCTCGATCGCGGATTTCTCGATACCGTCAATTACATGTTCTGGGATGACGAGAATCCGGATCGCGTCACCGTCAAGGTATCGCACGAGGCGTTCATCCGTGGATGGGACCGTTTTCGCAAAGTGATCGACGCGGAGGCCGATCGCTTCGACGAGTTTGTCGCCGTCTTGCGCAAATGCTCGCAGTGGAAAGTCGAATGCGACGAGAAGTTCCTGCTCGAATCGTCCGAGCAGCAGCGTGTGGACGCCGCAGGGTTGAACGAAATATTTCAGTCGCACGACGAGCGCAAGGACTGGTTCCGGGTACTGCTTCAGTATCGCGACGGAGAGCGCCTTGCGAAGATCGAACCTGATGTCGACGCGTTCCTAGCCGCTTCGCGCGAGCGTCTCGCGAAGATCGAGCGCGAAAAGCGCGATGCTGCGGAGCGGGAGCACGCTCTCAAGGAAAAGGCCTTCGAAGCCGAGCGCGAGCGTCAGATGTTGCAGCTGAAAGCGGACGCGCAGCAGAAGGAGGATGAGGCGCGAAGGTTGCAAGCGGAAGCGGCTTTCGAACGAGCTCGCGCGGTCGCCACCCGCAATCGCGTCGCAGCCTGGAGCGCCGCCGGCTCGACGCTCTTCCTTGCGGGCATCGCCGGATTTGCCGTTTTCGTCGAACTCCCCGCCATGCACAGCATCGACAAGTTCGCCGACGCGCGATCGAAAGTCGAACGGCGCCAGGCCGGAATCGCGCAGAACGTTCCGGCAACCGAGCGACTTCGCACGTTTGTCGATGCCGCCAGGCTGGTCGACGAGGCAAAGGCCGGTGAGAGCATCTTGGGCATCAAGACAAATCGCGTTCTGGACTGGTTTGACTGGGTGCCGCCGGTGAAGTCGACGAAAGGCGTGCTCAACAAGACGTCGTCGGAACCCGTCGTCGCAGGCACGTTTCGCAACCTGCTCACGACAGCGGTGTGGCCGACGCTCACCGATCCCGTCAAAGTGGGTGACAAAGTAGTCAAGCCGAAACGCGTCGACGCGCAATGCGGCGGCGCCGCGGCAAACCGTACGGGTAGCTTATTTCTCGGGAAGGAAGCCGACCGCGGCATTTTCGTCCCGGCGACGGTCGACCGGGACGGCGAGTTGCGACTGTATAGCGCCGCGTGGAAGAACTCGCAGTGCACGGCAACCGCGCTTTCCTACTCCTTGCCGGCGTACCTCGATCCGGCCCTGCTTTTCGACGCCGACATCAGCCATTTCGCCGTAGCATTGAAGGGAACGACGCAAAGCCCGGACTACGTGAACTTGTACCGGGTCAACTGGGAACGCGATCCGAAGGGCGGGATCGCGGCGAATGTACAACTGCTGTCGCTGGTGCCGGACCTCATTGTCACGGAGCTGACGGCAAGCGGCGGGCAAGCCTCACGCAGCACTCCTGCAGCAACCCTCGTTCGCAACGAGCTGAAAACGGGGCACGATGGTCCCGTGCGGCAGGCGAAGGTTGTTCCGACATGGCCGGCCTCGGGAGGCAGGGAAGTGTCCGTCGCGGGAAGAGCTTGGCGCCTGTTCTCGGAAGCCGCTGAGCCCATTGCCGCCAGCGACGACTGGTCGGAGCTGAAGACGTTCGCTGCCAATTCTGGTTGCGCGCGCCTCGATCCCGCGCTCGAAGCGCAAAAGCCGGCCGGCGCGACGCGCACGATGCTTCAGCACGGCGCTGCCTGTTTCGACATCCTGCAGGGAGGAGTTGCCTCTCCACCGGACTCGCAACCGTCCGACGTATCGCCGCCAGCGCCCTCGGATCGCCAACCTCTACTCGTGAGCGTATACGCGGAGCCGCAGCTCGAATCGACGAATACTTTGACAGCGAACCCGCCTACTCCGATTGCCAGTGTGGCATTTGGACTAGCGGCGCCTAGCACGCACCGCTGGCTTGTCGGCAATCCAGACAGCGCGCACGAAGGATGGATCGCTTTGGACGTTCGAGATGCGCAAGCGGCGCCGTCACCGGCCGCGCTCCTCGCATCACCGTGGAGCATTCATGCGCTTCGAGCACTCGGCCTCGACGTGCTGAAGGCTTCGGCGGAGACAGGCATCGGCCCGGCGCCCCGTTCCGTTCAGCCCGCAACTCCTCTGTTGCCGACCGCCTCGCGCTGATCGAAGTCGAATCCTAACGGCTCGCTTCGCAGCGGGTCTGCTGAAGTTCTTGCGCCTTGCAGCGCATGCCGGCGTCCGGCAGACGATCCTCGCGCATGACGCGACGCGACGATTCGACGGCGCATCGGATACCATCGGACATCGCGGCGTGTCGCCGCTCGTGCATCCTGCCAGGAAGTCTTCCGATGCTTCCCCGTGAACGTGTTCCTTACAGCCCCATCGTCGAGCGGGCGCCGCTCAAGCTGCCCGGCGGCGCACGGGTGGCGGTATGGACGATCGTCAACCTTGAAGTGTGGGACATCGCGCGGGCGATGGCGCGGCAGGTTCTGCCCGCACCGACGGGCCAGGTGCTGCTGCCCGACGTGCCGAACTGGAGCTGGCACGAGTACGGGATGCGCGTCGGCTTCTGGCGCTTCAAGGCGCTCTACGATCGACTCGGCTTGCGGCCGACGCTGTCGATCAATGCGCGCGTCTGCCTCGACTATCCGCAGGTCGCCGCGGCATGCCGCGATGCCGGATGGGAGTTCATGGGGCATGCGTTCGAGCAGATGCCGATCCACAAGGTCGAGGACCAGGCCGCCATGATCGCGCGCTCGATGGACACGCTCGAGCGGTTCACCGGCAAGCGCCCGGTCGGATGGCTGGGTCCCGGCCTCACCGAGACGTACGAAACGCCCGAGCTGCTCGTTGCCGCAGGCGTCAAGTACATCGGCGACTGGGTGTACGACGACGAGCCGACGACGATCTCCACCGCGAACGGACCGCTGCTGACATTGCCGTATACCGTCGAGCTGAACGACATCACGATGATGATCGTCCAGCATCACGAGTCGCCGTACTTCCTGCAGCGCTGCATCGACGCGTTCGACCGGCTGCATTCGGAAGGCGCGCAGCGCGCGAAGGTAATGGCGATCGCGATCCATCCGTACATCAGCGGGCAGCCTCACCGCATCAAGTACCTCGAGGCCGTCTACGACTACGTCAACGGCAAGGACGGCGTCCTCCACTGGAACGGCGAGGACCTCCTCGCCTGGTACCGCGCGCAGCAGGCAGACGCCGGCTGAGACGCGCGGCGGCGAGGCTTACCGGGCGGCTGCAACGAGGGCCGCCAGCCGGTGCTTCTGACGCCCGGCGGCATCGAAGTTCTCGGGTGCGAGCCACCGCTCGTAGGCGTCGCGCAGCCGTGCCCAATCGCGGTCGACGATCGAATACCACGCGGTATCGCGGCTGCGTCCCTTGTACACGACCGCCTGCCGGAAGACGCCCTCGAACGTGAAGCCGTACCGAAGCGCCGCCGCGCGCGACGGGGCGTTGAGATCGTCGCATTTCCATTCGAAGCGGCGGTAGCCCAGCTCGTCGAAGACGCGGCGCATGAAGAGGTAGAGCGCCTCGGTGCCCGCCGTCGTGTTCTGCAGCCTGCGCGAATACGCGATCGAGCCGATTTCGATGACGCCGTTCGCGCGATCGATGCGCATCAGCGCCGCCGTGCCGACCGCATCGCCGGTCGAGGCGTCGACGATCGCGTGGTGCAGGGGATCGTCGCTTTTCGCGATCCGCTCGACATGGCGCTCGAACGCGACGGCGTCGGCGAACGGTCCGGCGGTGAGGTATGTCCAGTCGCGCTGGTCGGGCGATTCGTCATAGGCGCGCCAGAGCTGCGCCGCATGCTCGTGCCTCACCGGTTCGATGCGACACCATCGACCGTGCATCGGCGTTCTCGCCGGCGGCTCGCGCTCGCGCCAGCCGGGAAGGGCGGGCCCGAGCGGTTGCCCGAACTCGTTGGTCCGCTGTTCGGATTGCGCGTCGCCTGCGGCCATCGCTAGGCGTTCGCGAGCGCGACCAGCGTATCGACGAGCACGCGCGCGCCCGTGGCGAGCTCCTCGGGCTTCGCCGATTCGCGCGGGCTGTGACTGATGCCGCCCGCGCACGGCACGAAGATCATGCCGGTCGGGCACACGCGGTGGAGGAAGCGCGCGTCGTGGCCGGCGGCGGAATGGATGTCCATGGCCGGGATGCCGAGCGAGCGCGCTGTGTCGCGTATGAGCCGCGTCATCGCATCGGGGAAATGCAGCGACATCGCCGTCGTCAGCTCGACGACCTCGGCGCTGCACGGCGGCGCATGCTTCGTGCAGATCCCGGCAATGCAGTCGCCGAGGCGCGTCAGGATGTCGGAGTCGACGTGGCGCAAGTCGATCGAGAACACGACCTCGGAAGGCACCACCGAAGGCGCGTTCGGCATGACGTCGAGCCTGCCCACCGTGAAGCGAACCACGTCGTGCTCGTCGTGCATTACCGCGGCGAGCGCCTGGATGATGCGCATCGCGGCGAGCAGCGCATCCTTGCGCTCGCGGCGCGTCGACGTGCCGGCATGCGCTTCCTCGCCGCGCACCGTGACGCGAAACGTTCGCTTGCCCTGAATGCCGGTGACCACGCCGACCGGATAGCCTTCGCGCTCGAGAATCGGTCCCTGCTCGATGTGCGCCTCGACGTAGGCCGCGATCGGACGTCCGAGCGGCTGCTGCGCGAGCCCGGGAAACCCGGCGTGCAGCTCGGCGAGGCCCTCGCGCATGGCGAGGCCGCCGGCGTCTCGAATCGCGAGCATGCGCTCGAGCGGCATCGCCCCGGTAAACGTCGCGGAGCCGGTCATGCCGGGGACGAAGCGCGATCCCTCCTCGTTCATCCAGGCGACGATCTCGATCGAGCGGCGCACGCGGGTGCCCGATTCGACGATTGCCTGGACGGCTTCGAGCGCCGCCAGCACGCCGTAAACGCCGTCGAATTTGCCGCCGGTGGGCTGACTGTCGAGATGCGATCCCGACAGCACGGGAGCGGCGTCGGGTTGCTCGCCGGCGAGGCGCAGGAACAGGTTGCCCGCGGCATCGGTCGATGCGTCAAGCCCGAGCGCTCGTGCCCAGTCGATGACTTCGTTCCAGGCGGCGCGCTCCGCGGCCGACAGCGCTTGCCGATCGACGCCGCCGTCGGCTCGCGCGCCATGCCGGGCGAGCGCCATGTGCCGTTGCCACAGCCGGTCGGCGTCGATTCGGGATGCGGGCGTCGCGCTCATCGCTCGCGCGCGTTCACTGCGCTACGACGTCTTCATGATCTGCGCCGGCGTCGCGCGCGGATCACGCTCGGTCCATCGACCCGCTTCGGCGAGCGCGATGAAATCGTCGACGAAGCGGTTGAAACGCTCCGGCTCCTCGAGATTGGTCGTGTGCCCTGTCTTCGGCAGAACGAGCAGGCCGCAGGCGGGGATCACCTTCTTCAGGAAAATGCCGGGCTGCAGGCAGTGGTCGTCCTCGTCGCCGACGACGACCAGCGTAGGGACGCGCATCGCGCGCAAGCGCTCTTCGAGATCGTAGAGCGACGGACGGCGCATCTGCACGCCGCGCATCGTGTTGGCCGAGCCGCGCGCCGAGTGCTCGCCGAGCTGCGTCGCGAATTCGCGCCAGCCGCGCGGATCCTTGTTCTGGAACTGCACTCTCGACGCGCCGAGCGAATACGTCTTCGCGAACTGCTCGCTGCCCTGCGTTTCGAACTGTCGTGCGACGTCCGCCGACACGTCGCGGAAGTACGCCTCGTACTGCTTCTCGGCGCCGTAGCCTGCCCCGGCGACGACGATCGACCGCGCGCGCTGCGGCACGTCGAGGCCGAAGTGCAGCGCGGCGAAGCCGCCCATCGACAAGCCGACGACGTGCGCGCGATCGATGCCCGCCGCGTCCATCACCGCAACGATGTCCTCCACGGCGCGCGGCTGCGAGTACGCTGCGACGGCTGTCCGGCACGTCGGACGGCGGATAGCCGCGCGCCCCGAACGTCACGCAGCGGTGGCGCCGCGCGAAATGGCGCATCTGCGGCTCCCAGCTGCGGTGATCGCCGCCGAATTCGTGCACGAACACGATCGGCGTGCCGCTTCCCGCCTCTTCGAAGTAGAGCCGAACTCCGTCGTCGGTTTGCGCGTAAGCCACGTGCCGCCTCCGTTAGAACAGCGGTCCGACGTCGCGCAGACCGCGAGCGCGCTCCACCATGTCGGGCAGGTTGGCGCAGAACGCATCGGCCCAGGGCTCGGGCACGGTCGTCGCCACCTTGACGAACCGATGCCCGAATTTCGGCGTGTGATACGTGCCTTGCCGGATCATGATGCCTTTCGAATGATAGGCCGCGCACAGCGCTTCCGGCGTGATGCCGGCGTCGATGCATTCGACCACGAGGAAGTTCGCCTGCGACGGATAGACGGCGACGTGAAGTCCGGGCACGCCGGCGACCGCCTTGTGAATCTCGGCCTGGTTGCGCCGCTGACGCCGGTTCACCTGCGGCATCCACTCGCGCTTCACCTTCAGTCCCGCGATCGCCGCGCGTTGCGATACCACGTTCGAGCCGAGGTTGTTCGGCGGCGCCGCCGCGATGCGCTCGATCACGTCGGCCGATGCGACGAGCGCGCCGACGCGCAGACCGGCAAGTCCGAGCCACTTGGAGAAGCTGTAGATGGTGATCGTCCGCTCCGGATAGAAGCGCGCGGCGAGCGTATGCGAATCGGCGAAGTCCCGATACGTGCAGTCGTGGACGAAATACGCGCCGACGCGCCGCGCGATGGCCGCGAACGCCTCGATCTCGGCCGCGGTGTAGCAGACACCGAGCGGGTTGTTCGGGTCGACGAGATAGACGATGCGCGTGCGCTCGTCGACGGCCGCCTGCAGCCGCGCCGGCGACAGCCGCCAGTCGTGCTCGCGTCCGTAGATCGGGATCTCGATCACCTGCGCGCCCGACGCCTTGGCGAAATGCATCGGCCATTTCCAGCCGGGATCGGTCGTGACGAACGTGCCGCCGGGCTCGCTGCACGCGTGACAGGCGATGTAGAGCGCCTCCACGGCGCCGTCGGTGACGAGCACCGATGCATCGGTCAAGCCGAGGTCGGCACGGATCAGCTCGCGAAGCTCTTCCATGCCCGCCGGGGGCGCGTACGCGTGGAATTCCTCGGCGTCGATCGAATCGAGCATCGCCTGCCGCACGGCGGGATGCACGGGGAAGTGGTTGGTGTTCTGGCCGAGCCACATCAGCCCCGGCGTGTTGAACAGCCGGTCGAAATGCCGATTGCGGATCTCGAACGGCTTCACGTGCGCACGCTCCGTTCCTTGATGATCGAGCCGCGCGCGGCAATGCCGCCGTCGATGGTGACGATCGCGCCGGTGATGTAGCCGGCGCGGGGCGAGGCGAGGAACACCATCAGGTCGGCCACTTCATCCGGGCTCGCCGGCCGGCCGCCGGGATACTTCTCGCGCAGTTCCTCCCAGCGGCTCTCGTCGCCGTACCAGTCGAGCGCGCGACGCTTGTTGATCTTCACCATGCGCTCGGTCTCGACCGGCCCCGGATTGACGCCGACCACGCGCACGCCGAAGTCGAGGCTTTGTCCGCCGAGCGCCTTGGTGAACGCCATCAACGCGGCGTTGGCGGTGCTGCCGGCGATGTAGTTGGCGTCCCAGTTCTCGCCGGAGTTGCCGATGTCGTTGATGATGACGCCCGAGCCGCGCGCCTTCATTGCCGCATAGATTTCGCGCGTGAGCAGGATGTAGCCGAAGAGCTTGACGTCGTAGCCGCGACGCCAGTCCTCCTCGCTCAACGACTCGATCGGTCCGGACGGTATCTCGCCGGCGTTGTTGATCAGGATGTCGACGTCGCGCCAGCGGCGCGCGAGATCGACGACGTTCTCGCTGCGGCCGAGGTCGGTCGCGTGCACCTGCACGTCAACATCGTGGCGTTTGCGGATCTCGTCGCGCGCGCTCGCGAGCGCGTCGCCCGATCGCGCCGTCAGGCAGAGGTCGCAACCTTCCGCCGCGAACGCGCGTGCGGCCGCGAGCCCGATGCCCTTCGACGCGCCGGTGATGAGCACCGTCTTGCCCTGAAGCTGCAGTTCCACGTCGACCCCGCGGCGCGCTGTATACAGTGGCGATTGTTACGCATACAATTCGCCGCTGTCAAACGTCGCCGGAAGCGAGCTGCATGCCGACCAGCACCAGAAAAAGCACGCGGTCGAAGGATCGCGCCGTGGCCGGCCATGTCGCGACGACGAGGACCGATCGCATTCGGCAGGCGATCGAGCGCGCGATCGTCTCGGGACGACTTCAGCCCGGAACAAAGCTCGACGAGAACGCGCTCGCTGCGCATCACGGCGCGTCGCGCACGCCGGTGCGCGAGGCGCTGCAGCAGCTCGCGTCTCAGGGCCTGATCCAGTTGCGCGCGCACGCGGGCGCGTTCGTCGCGAGGCTCACGCTGCTCGATCTCGCGGAGATGTTCGAGGCGATGGCGTTCCTCGAAGCGGCGTGCGCGACGCTCGCCGCGCGCCGTCATACCGCCGACGATCGGCGGCTGCTGTCCGCTGCGCACGACGCATGCGCGAAGGCCGCGCAGACGGACGACCCCGACGCGTTCTACGCCGCGAACGCGCGATTCCACGAGTGCGTCTACGCGGCGAGCCACAACAGCTATCTCGCGGGCCGGACGCTGCAGCTCGGCAAGCGGCTCGAGGCGTATCGCCGGGAGGCCACGTTTCACCCCGGCCTGATGTCGCTCACGATGACGGAGCACGAGCGCATCCTGGGCGCGATCTTCGCGATGGACGAGGTCGCGGCGGGACAGCATATGCGAAGCCATCTCGACACGCTGCGCGACGACGCGGTGTCGATGGCGCATGCGACGCAGCGCGTCGCCCGCCAGTAGCTCAGCCGTACCGGCGGTAGTCGACGCCGGTGCGAGCCTGCGCGGCGGCGAGCAGTCGCGCCGCCGCGGCGTCGACGCCGTCGAGCGCGCGCGTCTCGTCGACGTCGACCATGTGTGCGTCGCGCACCCGTACACGACCGTTGACGATCGTGAGCGCCGCGTAGGGATCGCTGCCGGCAAGCAGCAACGCGCCGAGCGGGTCGGCTATCGCGCCGGCATGTCCCAGCCGCCGCATCGGGAACGCCGCCACGTCGGCTGCCTTGCCGGGCGTGAGCTGGCCGATGTCGTCGCGGCCGAGTGCGCGCGCGCCGCCGCGCGTGGCCATCCACAGCACGTCGTCCGGCGTCATCCACTGTTCGGGCGTCTGCGAATCGTCGTCGCCGCCAGCGCGATGGAGCACGAGCGCGAGTCGCATCTCGTTCAGCATGTTGCTCATGTCGCTGCTCGCGGCGCCGTCGACGCCGATGCCGACGTTGATGCCCTGCGCGCGCCAGCGGCCCACGCGCGCGATCTTCTTGCCGAGGCGCACGATGCAGCGCGGACAGTGCGCGAGGCTCGCGCCGGCGTCGGCGATCGCGCGCAGGTCGACGTCGTCGACAAGCGTTGCGTGGGCGAGCCACGTGCGCGGGTGCAGCCATCCGGCGTCGCGCAGGACGTCGATCGGGCGCCCGCCGCGCGCGCGCATGAGCGCACGCTCGTCGGGGCGGGGGTCGAAATGGACATGCAGGCCGCACGCGGCCGCGCGCGCGATCTGCGCGAAGCGTTGCATCCAGCGGGGCTCGGCATAGGTCACCGTGGTGGGGCCGATCGCCACCTGCAGCATCGCGCCGGGCGCGACGTCGTGATAGCGGGCGATCGTCCGCTCGAGCGCGGGGAACAGGGTTTCCTCGCGGTCGACCAGTCGATCGAGACGCTCTCCCATCGCCGGGCGCAGCCGTTGCGCGAGATCGGCCTCGATCGTCAGCATGCCGCCGCGCACCAGCACGAAGCGGATGCCGGCTTCGCGCACGCCGCGGATCTCTTCGGCCGCCATTTCGCCGTCGGATTCCGGCATCAGGTACGCAAAATCGGCGTTCGTCGTGCACCCCGACGCAAGGAGCTCGCAGCTCGTGGCGAGCGCCGCCCAGTAATAGGCGTCGGCATCGACTTCGGCCCAGACCGGGTAGAGCGCCTGCAGCCAGTCGAGAATCGTCGCGCGCGCCACCCGCGGCACCGCGCGCGTAAGCGTCTGGTACAGGTGGTGGTGGACGTTGACGAGTCCCGGCGTGACGATGCAGCCGGCCATCGAAATCTCGTCGTCCGCGTCGAGGCGGGGCGCCGGCTCGGGCCCGACCGCGCCGATGCGCTCGCCGTCGATCAGCACGAAGCCGTCGCGGAACGAGCGGCGGGCGTCGTCGCACGTGTATACGACGTCGGCGTGTCGCAGCAGCAGGCGCCCCATTCGCGGCGTTCCGTTGTTATACAGGTTGCATCGTGTCGTATATCATCGGCCGTGGCAACGTTCGCGCCGCAGCCGGATCGGGCCCGTGCTCGGCAGCATCGCACGCTCCGCCGCCGCGCGCAGACGGCGGCCCGCTCGAGACCCAACTACGAGGATTCATCATGCAAGCGCTGAAACTGTTCGTGGCAGCCATGGTGGGCGCGGCGCTCGCGCCGCTCGTGTCCGCGCAGCAAACCGTGCGCATCGGCGTCGTGCAGCCTCTCACCGGGCCGGTCGCGTACGACGGCAACATCTACGTGAACACGGTCAAGATGCTCGTCGACGACATGAACGCGAAGGGCGGCGTGCTCGGTCGCAAGATCGAGCTGATCGTCGAGGACGGCGCCTGCAATCCCGCGCAGTCGGTCAACGCGGCCGAGAAGCTCGTCGTGCGCGACAAGGTCGTCGCGCTGCTCGGCGCATTCTGCAGCACGTCGACCGCCGCGATGATGGAAGTGTCGAAGAAGTACAAGATTCCGCACATCACCGGCATCTCGACCGCGGCGCAGCTCACCGAGCAGGGGAACCCGTATTTCTTCCGCGCGGTCGCGACGACGCCGATGCTCGGCAACGCGTTCGGCGGCGAGCTGCCGGCGCTGGTGCACGGCAAGCGCTTCGCCTTCCTCACGCTCAACGACGACTGGGGCCGCTCGATGGTGGCGTCGTATCCGGCTGCGCTGCAGAAGGCCGGAGGCGAGGTGGTGGCGCAGGAGTTCTTCCAGCAAAGCGACCTGCAGTTCCTGTCGCAGATCACGAAGATCAAGGCGGCGAACCCGGACGCGATCATCCTTGCCGCCAATACGCAGCAGGCAGCGGCGCTGTCGAAGCAGATCCGCGAGCTGGGCGTCACCGTGCCGCTGATCGGCGAAGGCTCGTGGACGAGCGACAGCTACCTGAAGCTCGCCGGTCCGGCGTCGGAAGGCGTCATCGGCCTGGTCGAATACGTCTACACGATCAACAACCCGGTCAACGAGGCGTTCGTCAAGGAGTTCCAGCAGAAGCTCAAGGACAACCCGAGCAAGTTCGCCGGGGCGGCACACAACGCGATCCACATCATGGTCGACGCGATCCGCCGCGCCGGCGCGGACGATCCCGAGAAGATCCGCGAGGCGCTCGAGAAGACCGACTACAACGGCCTCGTCGGCAACATCAAGTTCAGCGAGAAGCACCAGGCGTACGGGCAGACGGTGTACGCGGCGCAGGTCGAAGAACGGCGTGCCGCACGTGGTGAAGACCGCGACGATCGCGAAGCCCTGAGGCGGCGTGTCGGTTCAACTGGCGATCCTCGGCCAGCACCTGTTCAACGGTGTGCTGGTCGGGTGCGCCTACGCGTTGATCGCGATGGGCCTCACGATGATCTTCGGCGTGATGAACATCGCGAACTTCGCGCACGGCGAGTTCTACATGCTGGGCGGCTTCCTCGCGTTCTACCTGGTCAGTCTGATCGGCCTCAACTACTTCGCGGCGCTGCCGCTCGCCGTAGCACTCGTCGTCGCGCTGGCGGTCGTGCTTCAGCATGCGATCTTCCGGCGGCTGCGCGATGCGCCGACGATGACGACGACGCTGGTGACGATCGGCCTCTCGATCCTGCTCGAAAACGTCGCGCTGCTGCTCTGGGGCCCGCAGCCGCAATCGATCCCGACGCCGTTCCCGGAGAAGCCGCTCAGCTTCGCCGGCATCTACACGACTCCGCTGTACCTGTTCTCGATGGCGGTGACAGCGGCGCTGATCGTCACCGGCCATCTGGTCATCCGCCGCACGCGGATCGGCAAGGCGATGCGCGCGACTTTCCAGAACAGAGAGGCTTCCGCGCTCGTCGGCATCCGCATCGACCGCATCTACATGGTCACGTTCGTCTTCGGTGCCGCGCTCGCGGCGGCCGCCGGCGCGGTGCTCGGCGGCTTCATACCGGTCGAGCCGACGATGGGCGGCGTGGTGACGCTGAAGGCGTTCGTCGTCGTGATCCTCGGCGGGATGGGAAGCTTCGTCGGCGCGATCGTCGGCGGATTGCTGCTCGGCCTTGCCGAAGCGCTGGGCGCCGGCTATCTGTCCAGCGGCTGGAAGGACGCGATCGGCTTCTTCGCGGTCATTCTCGTGCTGCTGTTCCGTCCGGAAGGCCTGTTCAAGCGTGCGTGACGCGCTCCGGCGTCCGGTCGCACTCGCGGCGGCGCTCGTCGTGCTGCTCGCGGTGCCGACCGTCGTGCGCGACGAGTACTTCCTGCACCTGTTCGTCGTCTCCGGCATCTTCGTGATCGTGGCGATCAGCCTCGATCTCATCGTCGGCTACGTCGGCCAGTTGTCGCTCGCGCACGCGGCGTTCTTCGCGCTCGGCGCCTATACGTCCGCGCTGCTGTTCCTGCGTCTGAAATGGTCGATGTGGGTCGGCATTCCGGCGGCGGCCGCGGTGACGGCGCTCACCGCGTTCCTGCTGGGGCTCGTCATCCTGCGCACGCGCGGCCACCGCTTCATCATCATCACCGTCGCGTTCTCCGAGATCATGAAGCTCGTCGCGACGAACTGGGTCGACGTGACGCGCGGCTTCATGGGCCTGCCGGGACTGCGGATTCCCCCGCTGTACGTTCCCGGCATCGGGGCCGTCGATGTCGCGTCCAAGGAGCGCTTCTACTACGTCGTCGTCGTCGCCGCGGCGCTTGCGTTCATCGGCTGCAGCCGCCTCGTGCGCTCGCGCGTCGGGCAGGCGTTCGTGCTCGTGCGCGAGAACGAGGCGCTCGCCGAATCGCTCGGTATCTCGGCGTTCCGCTATTGCATGATCGCGTTCGTCGTCGGCGCCGGCATCGCCGGCGCCGCGGGCAGCCTGTACGCACACTACGTCGGCTTCGTGAGCCCGGACCTGTTCAACTTCTCGTGGGTCACGATCCTGCTGATCATGGTGATCCTCGGCGGCAAGGGGACGCTGATCGGACCCGCGCTGGGCGCGGTCGTCTTCACCTTCCTGCCCGAACTGCTGCGCGAAGCGTCGCAGTGGCGGATGATCATCTTCGCAGCCGTCCTCGTCGTCGCGACGCTGTTCATGCCGCGCGGCATCATCTTCCCGCTCGTCGA
This sequence comes from uncultured beta proteobacterium, assembly GCA_963798655.1. Taxonomy (GTDB): domain Bacteria; phylum Pseudomonadota; class Gammaproteobacteria; order Burkholderiales; family Casimicrobiaceae; genus CAVSMC01. The sequence continues at coordinate 75,992 of CAWCUH010000003.1, forward strand.
GCACCTGGTGCCGGTGCGCTGGCGCACGCGTCATGCCCGCTCTGCTTGAGGGCCGCCGCGTCACCGTGCGCTTCGGGGGCCTGAAGGCGCTGTCCGACGTCGACTTCGCCGTGAACGCCGGCGAAGTCTTCAGCGTGATCGGTCCCAACGGCGCCGGCAAGACGACGCTGTTCAACGTCATCACCGGGCGGGTGCGGCCGACCACGGGGAGCGTGACGCTGCGCGGCGCCGACATCACGCGCTCGCCCGCGTACCGAATCGCGCAGCTCGGCGTCGTGCGCACGTTCCAGAAGACCGAGGTGTTCGGCGAGCTGCCGCTGCAGGTCGGTGTCGCGGCCGGCGCGCTCGCGCGCGGCGACCCCGATCCGGGCGCGCGGGCGCGCGAAGCGCTGGAAACCGTCGGCCTTGCCGGCAAGGCGCACCTCACCGCGCACCAGCTCTCGTACGGCGACCAGCGGCTGCTCGAGCTCGCGCAGGCGCTCGCCGCGAAGCCGGCGGTGCTTCTGCTCGACGAGCCGGCGTCGGGCATGAATCACCAGGAGAGCACGCACATCATGCGCGTCATCGCGGACCTGCGCACACGCGGGCTCGCGATCATGCTCGTCGAGCACAACATGCATGTCGTGATGAACATGTCCGACCGCGTGATGGTGATCAACTACGGCAGCAAGATTGCGGAGGGCACGCCGGAAGCCGTGCGCGCGGATCCCGGGGTGATCGAGGCGTATCTTGGCGTCGAGCAGCGCAGCGATGCTGTCGCTCCATAACGTCACGCTGCATCGCGGCCTCACGCGCGTGCTCGACGACGTGTCGATCACGGTGAACGAGGGCGAGCTCGTCGCGCTGATCGGCGCCAACGGCGCCGGCAAGACGACGGTGCTGCGCACGATCTCCGGCCTGCTGTCGCCGAGCAACGGCACGATCACGTTCCAGGGGCGGGCGATCCAGAACGCCGAGCCCGACGTGATCGTGCGCCTCGGCATCGCGCATTGCCCCGAGGAGCGCAAGATCTGGGCGCAGATGAGCGTCGAGGAGCACCTCGAGCTCGGCGCGTTCCTGCGCGCCGACGCGGGCGAGGTGCGCGCGGACATGGCGCGCGTGTTCGAGACATTTCCGGTGCTGCTCGAGCGGCGCCGGCAACTCGCCGGTACGCTCTCCGGCGGCCAGCAGCAGATGCTCGCGATCGGGCGGGCGCTGATGTCGCGACCGAAGCTGATGCTCTTCGACGAGCCGTCGCTCGGACTCGCCCCGATCATGGTGGAGACGATCGGCACGATGATCGCGCGCATCCGGGAGCAAGGCACGACGGTGCTGCTCGTCGAGCAGAACGCGGCGCTCGCGCTGCGCCTCGCCGATCGCGCCTACGTGCTGGAAACCGGCCGCGTGATGCTGTCAGGTCCGGCGAAGGAGCTCGTCTCGCATCCCGAGGTGCACCGCGCGTATCTCGGCGGCTAGGGTGGCCTCGTTTCCGAAGGGAGTCGAAATGAAGCGCGAAGTCATCCACACACCCGGCGCGCCGACGCCGATGGCGCATTACTGCCAGGCCGTGCTCGCCGGCGAGACGGTTTACGCGGCGGGCCAGATCGCGTCCGACTACAGGACCGGCGTCGCGCCCGAGGCGCGTCAGGATCCGGCGTTTCCCCATTACGGCTCCAACATCCAGAAGCAGACGCGCTACATCCTGCAGAACCTCGCGAGCGTGTTCGAGGCCGCGGGCTCGAGCCTCGCCGACGTCGTGAAGTCGCAGGTGTTCCTCACGGACCTCAACGACTTCTTCCATTTCGACCAGGTGTGGAAGGAGTTCTTCCCCTCGCCGCCGCCGCGCACCACCGTACAGGTGAGCGGCCTGCTCGTGCCCGGCTGCCGCGTCGAGATCGATCTCATCGGCGTGCAGCGCAGCGCGCAGCGGCGGGTCGTGACGTCGTCGTCGGCGCCGGCGCCGATGGCGCATTACTGCCAGGGTGTCATGGCCGGCGACGTGCTCTATGCCGCGGGGCAGATCGCGTCCGACTATCGCACCGGCGTGCCGCCGCAGGCACGCCGCGACCCGGCGTTTCCGTATTACGCATCGGACATCGAGCGCCAGACCCGTTACGTGCTCGAGAACATCCGAAGCGTGTACGAAGCGGCCGGATTCGACTTTTCCGACACCGTGAAGGCACAGGTCTTCCTCACCGATCTCGCCGATTTCGCACCGTTCAACGCGGTGTGGCGCGAATGCTTCGGGTCGCCGCCGCCGCGTACCACCGTTCAGGTCGGCGCCCTGCTCGTGCCCGGATGCCGGATCGAGATCGATCTCACCGCCGTACACCGGCGCGTGGCACGCTCGGTCGTGTCCACCGACAAGTCGCCGAACCCGATGGGCCACTACAGTCAGGCGATCGTCGCCGGTGAAACGGTCTACGTCGCGGGCCAGCTCGCCTCGCACCACGCGACCGGCATACCGCCGGAAGCGCGGCAGGATCCGGCGTTTCCCTATTACGGTTCCGACATACAAAAGCAGACGCGCTACGTGCTGAGGAATCTCGCCAGCGTGCTCGAGGCGGCCGGATCGAGTCTTCGCGACGTCGTGAAGTCACAGGTGTTCCTCACCGAGCTCGATGACTTCTATCATTTCGATCAGGTGTGGAAGGAGTTCTTCCCGTCGCCGCCGCCGCGTACCACGATTCAGGTCAGCGGATTGCTCGTGCCCGGCTGCCGCGTCGAGGTCGACCTCACCGCGGTGAAGTCGTAGATTCGCGGCGAGCCGAGATGAGCAAGTGCATCGACGTCCACAGTCACGTCATCCCGGCGCTCATGGTCGAGCGCATCGCGAGCGCGCCTTCCGAGCTCGCGGCGCGCATCGAGGGTCAAGGTGCCGCGCGCAGGATCGTCCATCAGCAGGGATACGCGTATCCGCTGTTCGCGGAATTCCACGACGTCGACGCCAAGCTCGACGCGATGGATCGCAAGGGTATCGACATCTCGGTGATCTCGCCGGCGCCGCCGATGTTCTACTACTGGGCCGATGCCGACCTCGCGTTGAAGGCGGCGCGACTTGTCAACGAAGGCATCGCCGAGATGGTTGCTGCCGAGCCTCGCCGTTTGCGCGGCATGGCCACGATCCCGATGCAGCATCCGGACGCCGCGATCGACGAGATGGAGCGTATCGCGCGCGAGTACGGGTTCAAGGGCATCGAGATCGGAACGTCGATCGAAGGCGTGCAGCTCGCTGACCCGAAGTTCCGGCCGGTGCTGCGGCGGGCCCAGGAGCTCGAGCTGTTCGTGTTCGCGCACCCGTACTACGTCGGCGCGAAGAGCGGTCTGGAGTGCTACTACCTGACGAACCTGATCGGCAATCCGCTCGACACGATGGTCATGCTCGCAAACCTGATGTTCAGCGGCGCGCTCGACGAGCTCGACGAGCTCCGGCTGTGCCTCGCACACGGCGGCGGCTTCGCGCCGTATCAGATCGGCCGGCTCGTGCACGGCCACAAGGTCCGTACCGAGGCCCGACAGCACTCGCGCAGCGCGCCGAAGGAGCTGCTGCGCCGTCTGTATTTCGACAGCCTCGTCTTCGATCCGCAGGCGCTGCGCTATCTTGTCGACCTCGTCGGCGCCGATCACGTCTGCATCGGCACCGATGCGCCTTTCGACATGGCCGACGATCATCCGCTCGACACGCTCGCGGCCGTGCCGCGGCTGACCGGGCACGAGCGTCACGAGATCTGCTGCGGAACCGCCATGCGCCTGCTCGGGGAAGTGCAGGCGTAGAACGGCCGCGCCCGCCACATCGCGGCCAGCCACGACGGGTACGGTGCAACTACTTTATGATCAGGGTCGTTCGAACCGACGATCGACGATCGGCGACGTGACCGGCTCTCGCGACTGCGTCGATTCGCTATTGCGCGCCGCCCCGCTCGCGCTCGGGGCGGCGCCGCTCGGCAATCTCTACGCCGGCATGCGCGATGCACAGGCGATCGGGACGGTGCGCCGCGCATTCGAGTGCGGGATTCGCTACTTCGACACCGCGCCGCATTACGGCAACGGGCTGTCCGAGCATCGCGTCGGCGCGGCGCTGCGCGACGTGCCGCGGCATGCGTACGCGCTGTCGTCGAAGGTCGGCCGGCTGCTCATTCCCGATGCCGGCGCACCGTGCAACCAGCACGGCTACGTGGACGTGCTGCCGTTTCGCCAACGATTCGACTACTCGTACGACGGCACGCTGCGCTCGATCGGCGACACCCTGCAGCGCCTCGGCGTTGCGCGCCTCGATATCGTCTACGTGCACGACGTCGACGTTGCCACGCATGGCGATGCGCAGCCGGAGCGCTTTCGCGAGGCGATCGACGGCGCGTGCCGCGCGCTCGCGCGACTGCGCGACGAAGGCGCGATCGCGGGCTTCGGTCTCGGCGTGAATGACTGGCATGTGTGCATCGACGCGCTCGCGCAGGCCGATCTCGATTACCTGCTGCTCGCCGGCCGCTACACGCTGCTCGATCAGACGGCGCTGCCGCAGCTGCTGCCCGATTGTTTGCGTCGCGGCGTGCGAATCGTCGTCGGCGGTCCGTACAACTCGGGCATCCTCGCGACGGGCGCCCAACCGCGCGACGGCAGCGTGCCGTACTTCAATTACGCACCCGCGCCCCCGGCGATCGTCGAGCGCGTGGCGGCGATCGAGGCACTCTGCGCAGCGCATACGGTGCCGTTGCGCGCAGCAGCGTTGCAGTTTCCGCTGGCGCACCCCGCGGTGATCTGCGTGCTCGCCGGCGCGCGAAGCGCCGCCCAGGTCGACGACAATGTTCGCCTCGCGCAATTGCCGATCCCGCCGGCGTTCTGGTCGGCGCTTCGTGACGACCAGCTGGTGCCGGTGGAGGCGCCCTTGCCGGGCGGCGCATGACGAGCATGGGCTTCACCGAGCCGCTACGACCTTCCCCCGCGCTGCGACGATTCCGCCCGCGCTGACTCGCACGAAGTAGAACAAGATCCCCGCAGCCGCCACGCACATCCCCGCGATCGCACCGATCCAGAAGCCGCGCACGCCGAGCGGCGTCGTCATTCCGAGCGCGGACAGCGAAGGCACGTTGGTGAGGCCGATAACGTACCCGCCGGCGAGACCGACGATCCACAGGCCGACGACGTTCACGAGAAACGGCACCACGGCGCGCTTGTAGCCGCGCAGTGCGTTGACCGTGACCGCCGACGTCGCGTCGAACAGGTGATACGCGCCCACAAGCGTCAGCAGCCCGGCGGCCACGGCGCGCACCTGCGGGTCGATCGTGTAGAAGGCGGCCACGACGTTCGCGCCGGTGACGAGCACGGCGGCGGTGGCGAGCGCGAAGCCGAGCGCGAGCGCGATGCCCGTGATGCCCGTCGAGCGCGCGACGGCGAACCGCCGCGCGCCGATCGCCTGACCGACGAGAACGCCGACGGCGTTGCCCGTGGCGAGCGGCAGCATGTAGATCACCGCCGCGACGTTCGCCGCGATCTGGTGCGCGGCGGAATTGACGGCGCCGAGGCGCGCGACGAACAGCGCCATGAACGTGAACGCGGTCACGTCGACGAGAAACGTTCCGCCGATCGGCGCACCGAGCGCGACCAGGTGGAGCTGATCGCGCCAGCGCGGCCACGACCAGTGCGCGAACACGCGGTGCGCGCGGTATTCGGGCGCGGTTGCGCAGCGGATCCACGCGAGGATGCAGATCGCCCCGTTCGCGATCGCCGTGGACAGCGCGCACCCCGACGCGCCCATCTCGGGGGCGCCCCAGTGGCCGAAGATGAGCATCCAGTTGAGCGGAATCTTGAGCGCGAGACCGATCAGGTTGAGCGCCATCATGATGCGCGTCAGCGACACGGCCATCGTGTAGCTCGCGAAGAGCCGGAACGCGAGGCCCGCGGGTGCGCCCCACGCGGCGATCGCGAGGTACGAGCGCACTTTCGCGGCGACTGCCGGCGGCGCGTCGGCCAGCGCGAGCAACGGCTCGGGATTCGAGTAAACGACGATCGATACGATCGCAAGGGCGAGCGTGAGCCACATCGCCTGTCGCACCTGCTCGCCGATCTCGCCGTGGCGGCCCGCGCCGAGCAGCTGGGCGACGATTGGCGTCAACGCGAGCAGCATGCCCATCAACGCGACGAACACGCTGAAGTAGATCGCCGAGCCGATGCCGACCGCGGCGAGGTCGTCGGTCGCGTAACGGCCCGCCATCACCGTGTCGATGACGCCGTACGCCATCACCGCGAGCTGCGCGACGAGCACCGGCCACGCGAGATCGTAGATTTCGGCGACGAGCTTGCGGTTCACGTTGGCGATTCGAGACGGGGGGCGGGCGGCAAAAAACCGCGGCTCCGGACGCTTGTCGCATCGGGAACCGCATGTCGAATTGTACGCGCATACGCTCGCGATCCGTTAGACTTGGCGCGCTGCGCTTCGCCGCTCGCAATCGCAATCGCAATCGCAATCGCAACACGTCATCGTGACCGACGATCTTCGCAGCGACACGTTCCTCGGCAGGCAGCCGATCCTCAACCGCGATCAGCAGCTCGTCGCGTACGAATTGCTCTTTCGCGGCGGCCGTCAGAATGCAGCGAGCTTCAGCGACGGTCGCGCGGCGACCGCGTCGGTGATCCGCAACGTCTTCTCGGAGCTTTCCATCCGCGACGTGGTCGGCGCGTATCGCGCCTACATCAACGTCGACGAGGACATGCTCTTTTCCGACGCGCTCGAGCTGCTGCCCACGGACGCCGTCGCGCTCGAGATCCTCGAGACGGTCGTCCCGACTGCCGAGGTCGTCGAGCGCTGCGCCGAGCTCAAGGCGATGGGTTACATGCTCGCGCTCGACGACGTCGTTAGGATCGACGCATCGTATGCGCCGCTCTTGCGCTGGATCGACGTCGTCAAGCTCGACATCAAGGCGATCAGCCCGGACGATCTTGCGCACGTCGTGCGCGACGCGAAGGCGCTCGGCAAGAAGGTCCTCGCCGAGAAGGTCGATCAACGTGCCGAGATGCGGCATTGCCGCGACCTCGGCTGCGACCTCTTCCAGGGTTACTTCTTCGCGAAGCCGGCGCTGATCGAAGGCAAGCGCCTCGACCATTCGCAGCGCGCGCTGCTGAGGCTGATGAATCTCCTGATCGGCGATGCCGAGAACGCGCAGATCGAAGCCGTGTTCAAGGAGCAGCCCGGGCTCGCGTTGAATCTGCTGCGGCTCACGAATTCGGTTGGCGCCGGCGTCATCGTCAAGATCACTTCGGTGCATCACGCGATCACCATCCTCGGCCGGCGGCAACTGCAACGTTGGCTGCAGCTCCTCCTCTACACCTCCGACGCCGGCACGCGCGCGAACCCGCTGCTTCAGCTCGCCGCGACGCGCGGACGGCTGATGGAGCTTCTTGCCGAACGCGTCGGCTCCGGCGACAAGGCACTCGCCGACGACGCGTTCATGATCGGCATCCTCTCGCTCACGCCGGCGCTTCTGGGCGAGCGAATCGAGGAGATCGTCGCCGGCTTGACGTTGAGCGTGCCGGTGCATGCAGCGCTTTGCGAGCATGCCGGTGCACTCGGCGACCTGCTGACGCTTGCCGAGCTGCTCGAAGGCAACCGCATCGATCAGGTCGAGGCGATGCTCGCGCGATGGCCCGGCCTGCACGCCGGCGACGTCAATCGTTGCCTCGCGCAGGCGCTGTCGTGGGCGAACAGCATCGGCCGCGACGATCGTGGTGCGTAGCGCGGTCGATCGTCACGCTGCCAATTTTCAAACGCGGCCAATGGAGGGCGCGATGCGAAGATCGCCGTGGCTCGTGCTGTTCGCGCTGATCGCTTCGACCGCCGGCGCCGCCGACAGCGCGCGCCCGCTGCGCCAGATCAATGCGGGCAGCAGTTCGGAACGGGTCGCCGCGTTGCGCGAGCTTTCAACGGCGGATCCGGCGGCGGCGGTGTCGGCCGCGATCGTGTGGCTGCAGCCGGGTTCCGACGTTGCGCTTGCGGGCGCGGCCGCGCGCGTGCTCTGGGACCTCGAGCAGAAAGCGGCACCGGCCGAGCCCGTGTTGCGCGCCCGGCTCGACGATCCCGATCCCAACGTCGCGTATCCGGTCGTCGGCGCGCTTGCGGCGCTCGGCGTGCCGAAAGCCGATTTGCGCTCGACGCGATTGCGCCTCGTCCACGCTCCCGACCGGTTCATAGCGTTCTATTCGGCGCGCGCGCTCCATCCCGATTCCGCGCTCGCATTCGGGGACTATCTTCGCGCGAACCTCGGCGCATTCGAGATGATCAGCGGCGGCCGGCCGTCGAATGCGATCGCGCGCAACGAGCTCGAGCGCGATGCGAGCGCGCTGCTCGACAAGCTCGCGAAGCAGGGCGGCCGGCCGGGCTTCGACGCGCTGATGGCCACGTATAAGGCGCAGGCGCCGCGCGTGCAGATCGCGATCGCGAGCGCGCTCGACGCGGTGCCGGTGCAAGACGGCGATCCGCTGCGCATCGCCGCGCTGCTCGACGATCCGCAGGTGTCGGTGCGCCGCTCGGTCGTCGCCGCGCTCGCGGACTATCACGAAGCGGCGTCGCCGGTCCTCGCAAAGATCGTCACGCTACTTCAGCATCCGGACGCCGACTTGCGCTCTGGCACCGCGAGCGCGCTCGGGCGGGTCGCCGACACGCCGCCGACGAGCACCGAGCAGGCGCGCGCGAGCGCGTGGCGAACGCAGGTCGAGAAGACGATCGCGCCGGCGCTCGCACGCCTCGCAACCGAGGATCGCGAGGCGGACGTGCGCAAGGAGGCGGCCGACGCGCTGCAGGCGCTCGGGCTGTGGGGCGGTCCCGCGCTCGACATCATCGCCCCGCGTCTCGCGCAGGAGCCCGACGCGCGCGTGCGTCACGCGCTCGTGCGCGTGTGCTGGACCGCGCGCTATGCGCCAAACCTGCCGCTCGCGCTGCTTCGCCAGCTCGCCGACAGCGATCCCGACCCGTACGTGCGCAACGAGGCGAAGTCGGTGCTGGTCGCGAAGCGGTGAGCGCAGGAGTGCACGAATGACAAGCGCTTCGTCAACGCGACGGCGCACCCGCGCCGACGTTGACCAGCATCGCCCGCACGTCGGCGGACAGGTCGGCTGGCACGGCATCCGCGAGCGATGCTCTCGTCGGAGCCGACACGCCGGCGTCGCTCGGCGCCACGGCGGCCGCTTCGAGCCACCTTGCGCAGGCGACGACGAGATCGGCGTCGGTGGGTCGGGAAAGCGGTGTTGCGCCGAGTCCGACACCGGGCTTCAGCGGCGATTCCGACAGCTCGAGCATCGGGACCTTCGACGGCGCGGCCAGTCGTTCGAGATGCGTCGCGAGCCATGCGATCACCGTCGCGCCTGCGGCCGCCATCGTCCTGTAGCGCGCGGCCGAACGTGCTCCGCCGAGCTCGCGCGTGGCGACGGCATCGACGACCTGCCACATATCGCGTGCGCCGAACGCGGCCTGCACGTCGGTGTCGCGCAGGATCGCGATCGCGTCGCGAATCGTTTCACCGATGTCGGTCGCTGCGTACAGCGACAGCGCGCATCCGTGCAACGACAGATTGACGGCGAGCTCGCGCGCCGAAGCGCGCAGCGTGTCGTCGTCGGGCGGGTGCTGCCCGCTCCACAAGGCCACCGCGGAAATGAACCGCGTCCATAGCGCATCGAATTCGCGATTGGGCGTCGTGCCGTCGCCGCCGCCTGGCATGCCGAACACGCGCGTATAGAGGTCGCGACGCTCGGAGTCGGACGATCGGCTCGGGCCGCGTTGCCAATAGTCGGACAGCCTCGCTCCGGCCGCGTTCGCGCCGAGCGGCAGCACCCCCTGCATGAACAGCTCCACCAGGCGATCGACGACTCGCAGCAGCTGCAGTTCCTCGAGCATCGCCACGAAGTAAAGCGCTTGGATCGCGGCGAGGTTGATCGACGTGATTTGCACATCGACACCCGACGACAGGTCGGGAAGCGATTCCGTCGCGTCGACAGTCGACTCCGGCGCCGCGACTTCGAACCGAGCGGCACGGCGCACCGTCGCGGGGATATCCGAACGGCGGTTCGTCGCGAGGACCGCGGTTCCGCGGAATGTTTCGATCCGTCGCAGAAGGTACGCCGTTTCGATGTTGGCGTAGCGATCGTGGCTGTCGTGGACGTCGGTGCGCTTGTCGAACAGCGCATCCGCCTCGTCGAAAAAGAGCAGCGCATCGCCATCGGCAGCGGCGCCGAAAATCCTGCCGAGATTCTTCTCGGTCTCGCTGATGTATTTGCTCACGACGCGCGCGAGGTCGATCCGGTGGAGCGGCAGCTGAACGAGGCGCGCGAGCTCGCGCGCGACCTCGCCCCGGCCATTGCGGTCCGCGCCGGTCAGAAGAATCGGACTTCCGGCGCGCGGCGCGGTGGCGAGCGCCTGGCCCAGCAGCGCGCGATCGTCCATCGAGCGTAACGCGATATACGGCGGACCGCTCGATGCGTCGCCGTCGCTGCCACCGGCCGGCGGTGCGTGACCGGCGGTCCACTGGCCGATACGCACGATGACGAACTCGGCGGGCCGTAGCGGCGCGAGGCCGATTTCGCAGACCAGGCGTCCATTGTCGATGTCGTCCTGCGTCATCGTCGTACGGTCGCAGCGAACGAAGAATGCCTGTTCCGGCGTCGAGCCGGCCAATCCGCCCTGCCGCCACACGAACCCGCAGGAAGTCCGATATCGCGTCGCGCACGCGTGCCCACAACGGCTCGCCGTTCGGTTCGAAGACGACCCATCGCGTGCCTTCGAAGATCGATTGCTCGACGAAGGCCAGCAGGCGGCGCACGTTCACATACTTCCACTCGCCGCCGCCGAGCGTGCGCGCGCCCCAGAGGCGCACGATGCCGTTCAACACGCGCAGCGTGTCGATGCCTTCGGCGTTCAGCGCTTGTGCCTCGGATTGCGTTAGCTTGCGCGCAAGGCCTTCGACGCCGCGAATGTCGCCGACCGGTGCCTTGAAGACCCCTTGCTCGCGGTCGATACGCGCGAAAACGCCGGCGACATGCCCGGACGGCGGTATGGCGACCCGCCGTCCCGTGCCCGGCGCGAGCACCTCGAGCCACGGGTAGTAGAGCGCGGCGAAACTGCTGTCTTGCTCCGCGCGAAACGTTTTCAGCTGCTCGATGTCGGCGCCGGCTGGCGCATCGAGAACCGCGAAAGAGCGGCGTGCGGCTTCGCACTTCGCAATCATCGCCGCCCGCACTTGCGCCGACCATATGCCGGGTGCAAGCAGGATCGAAACGGCGTCGAAGTTCTCGAACGCGTCGAGCGCACTGACGAAATCGGCCGCACGCACAGACGCCGGATCGTCAATGGCCGCGCGCTTGACGTACAGCCGTTCTCCGCCGTTGTCGAAAAAGCCGCTGACGGCCGATCCGAGATGCCACCATTGACCGCCGGCCGCAGGATCGAGCGTCCATCGCGCCTGAACGTCCGCCGCCGGCGCGCCACCGCCGCCGCCGAACATTTCGGTGAACTGCCGATAGCTCGTGACGAGTCGAGCGTCTTCCGGGCCGCGGTCGGTGACGCCGACCATGCCGGCGGTGCTGGTGCCGACACCGGAAATCGCGCCCGCCGTGCCGGACTCGTCGATGTAAACGCCGGGATACGAACGATCGACCACGGTGCCTCCTCGAGCCGATAGGCACGTCTACACCGGCGCCCGCGTATCGGCGTCAACCGGCAGCGCGCGTTCCGGGACGTTCGCGCCGGCGCGCACAATAGACAGAATGGAGCGGATGCTGTCAAGCGGATTGGTAGAGATTGGCGGGTGGCGCAAGGCGGATACGAGTGTCGACCTGTAATGCCAGGATGGCGCGTCGTGAGCCGGAGTGCGTGCAGCCTTCGGCGGGCCGGTCGATCGACGAAATCGCATCCAGGAGGAGCCCTTGTCCACCATTCGCGCAGGGCAAGCCGACGCGGGCGCGAGCGCGGATAGCGCCCGCATCACCGAGATCGACATCAGCGGAGCGGCGCGCGCGCTGTCGGTGCTGCGCCTGAGCGACTACGTATTGGTCGTCATGTGCGGCTTTGCCGCTATCGCGGCCGTGACCGGCATTGTCACGGGGCTCGCTTCGGGCAAGGGCGACGACTTGGTCGTCAACGGCCTGATGAGCGTGACGATGGGCTTCGCGGCCTACACCGGCTGGCGACATGTCGGCGTGATCGACCCGCGCGTGTGGCGCGCGTATCTGTGGGTGTTTCCGCTGCTGGCGATCCTCTTTGCGTTTGCGGCGTTCGCAACGCTCGCGGTCTGGTCCGAGCAACCGGGCGAAGACGGGCTGGTCGATTTGCTGCTCGGGCTCCTGGGATCGCTGACCATCGCGGGTGTCGCGCTTCCGAGCTTCGTGTGCGTGCTGCTGCTGCGCCGGATGCGCATCGAGCCGATCGGCGTCCCGCTCACCGACCTTCTCGCGCGGCTCGCCGGGCACGGCGGCGCGACGGCGATCGAAGCGACGCACATGCAGCGGATCAATCGGCCGCGCGGAATCGCATTCGCCGCTGCGGGCGCGATCCTGCTGCTGGGCGTCATTGTCGCGCCGATGCCGGCCGATACGCAGACGGCGACCAACGTCATGCGCCTCGTCGACCAGGCGACGCTGCTTGCGTTCTTCCTGCTCGTGCGCGCGCGGCGATACTTCCAGATGAGCGCGGATTCGCTGCTTGCAGCGGACAAGCGGCCGCCGATCCTGTTCCTGCGATCGTTCGACGACGACGCGAAGCAGCAATACGGGGATTCGCGCCGGGCGCTGCTCGACTTCTCGCTCGAGACGCGGCTTGCCAACCATTTCCTTCATTTCGGCCCGTTCATCGCGATCGGCTCGCCAAAGGAATCGGTGCCGCAGATCGGCGCCGCGCGCGTGCTGCTCGCCGACGATCGGTGGCAATCGCAGGTGCTCGACTGGATGAAGCATGCGCAGCTCATCATCATGTATTCGGGCAAGACGCAATGGGTGAACTGGGAGCTGCGCAAGGTCGTCGACAGCGGACGCGCGACGAGCCTCGTGCTGATGTTCCCGGAGATCAAGGCATGGCGCCGCTCGAAGCGAAACGAGGACATCGCCGCGCGGGTCGAGCACATCCGCTCGGTGTTCAGGAACACGCCGTGGAACGAGGAGCTGATGGCGTACGGCGACTTCGCGGGCTTGCGCGCGATGCTGTTTCGCGCCGACGGCTCGATGGTCATGGTGAAGAGCCGCTCGCGCAGCCGCGACGCGTACCACCTCGCCGCGCTCGTCGCCCATCAGCAGCTGCTGGACGCGGCTCCGGCCCCTGTTGCAGCCGAACTGGCGGCGTGATGGCGCAGTGCGCGCGCCGTGTCTCGCAGGTCAGTCGACCGACGACAGCGGCCGTGCGACTTCCTCGAGCGGCTTGCGCTCGGCGGCAATGCCGAGCCATAGCGCGACCGCGGCGGCCACGATCATCAGCAGCGCGCCGAGCGCGTAACCGGCGGCGATCGCGGTCGGCCTGCCCGTTCCGATCAGCGCCCCGAACAGCCATGGCGCGCCGATGCCGCCGATTCCGGTGCCGAGCGCGTAGAACAGGGCGATCGAAAGCGCGCGCACCTCGACCGGAAAGCTTTCGCTCACCACGAGATACGCCGAGCTCGCCGCGGCGGACGCGAAAAAGAACACGAGCGACCATGCAAGCGTCTGCGTCGCCGCGCTCAGCATGCCGGCGACGAACAGCACCGCGGTGCCGCCCAGCAGCAGGCCGGAGATCGCGTACGTCGCCGCGATCATCTGCCGGCGGCCCCACGTGTCGAAGTGACGGCCGAGCACGAGCGGACCGATGAAGTTGCCGATTGCGAACGGCAGCAGATACAGCCCGATGTGTTCGGGCGACACTGCGTAGAAGCGATCGAGCACGAGCGCGTACGTGAAGAAGATCGCGTTGTAGCAGAATGCCTGCGCGGTCATCAGCACCAGCCCGAGCACCGCTCGGCGCGGGTAATGACGGAAGAGGCTGACCGCGAGATCCGCGAAGCTCACGGTGCGCATGCGAACGCGCAGTCGAAGCGGCGGCGACAGCGGCGTCCGATCGCCGTCGCTCGCGCCGGCGTCGCGCTCGACGGCGGCGAGGATCCGCTCGGCTTCGTCGACCCGCCCGTGCAGCAGCAGCCAGCGCGGGCTTTCGGGCAGAAATCCGCGCAGGAACAGGATGGCGATGCCCAGCAGGGCGCCGATCGCGAACGCGGCGCGCCATCCGACGTCGAGCGGCAGAACGCCGGGCTGCAGCAGCACGCTGGAACCGACCGAGCCGATGGCGGCGCCGAGCCAGAAGCTGCCATTGATCGCGAGATCGGTGCGGCCGCGATAGCGCGCCGGGATCAGCTCCTGAATCGCCGAGTTGATCGCCGAGTATTCGCCGCCGATTCCCGCGCCGGTGAAAAAGCGGCAAATCGCGAACATCGCGAAATCGGCGGACAGCGCAGTCGCCGCCGTCGCGAGCACGTAAACGCCGAGCGTGACGAAGAACAGCCGCTTGCGGCCGAAGCGATCGGTGAGCCAGCCGAACAGCAGAGCGCCGAGCACCGCGCCGGCGAGATACGCGCTCGCCGACATGCCGACCTGCGCGTCGTCGAGGCGCAACGACGGGCTTGCCTTCAACGCTCCGGACACAGCGCCCGCGAGCGTCACCTCGAGACCGTCGAGCACCCAGGTGATGCCGAGCGCGACGATGACGAGCGTATGGAAGCGTGCCCACGCGAGCGCGTCGAGCCGCGCGGGCACGGAGCTTTCGATGATGTTCGCTGCGGCCGGCGCGGAACGGTTCATGGATCGAGGACGCCGATCGTGTCGATTCGTTCCGTCGCTGCCGACCCGCAATCGTGCCAAGCGGGATACCGGAAGCGCAGGCGAACGCTCGTTCGCCGACCCAGGCTCACGCGGTGAGCCTGCCGAGCCGCATCATTCTTTCATGCGATGCCTGGTCCGTCGTCCCGCCCGGCACTTCGCATGTGATGCGCACGCGGTATTCTCACATCGAATCGGGAGCACGCTTTGGATATCGTCCTCGCACTGATTGCCGGACTTCTCGCCGGCGGCGGCGCCGTCGCGCTGCTGCTGCGCCCGCGAATCGCCGCCGCGCTCGAGCTCGGCAAAGCGTCCGCCGACAGCGAGCGCGCCACGCTGCTGGAACGGCTCGCCGCGCGCGACGCCGACGCGAAGCGTCTCGAGCGCGACAGCGCGCAGCTGTACGCGCAGGTCGACGAGTCGCGCCGCGCCGCGCAGCAGGTCGATCGCGAGCGCGCGCAGGTCAACGCCGACAACGCGCGGCTCGCCGCGGAGCTCGATGGCGAGCGCGCGAAGCTCGGCGAGAAGCTCGCGCTGCTCGATCGTGCGCAGCAGCAGCTCGAAAGCACGTTTCGCGCAGCGTCGGCGCAGGCGCTGCAGGCGAACAACCGCGCGTTCCTCGATCTCGCGCGCGAGACGCTCGGCCGGTTCCAGCAGGGCGCGCAGGGCGAACTCGAGAAGCGCCAGCAGGCGATCCACGAGCTCGTCGGGCCGGTCAGGCTGTCGCTCGACAAGCTCGACGGGCGCATCCACGAGATCGAGAAAGTGCGCGAAGGCGCGTACCAGGCGCTGACGAGCCAGGTGCGCGCGCTCGCGGAAAGTCACGGCGATCTGCGTCGCGAAACGTCGAATCTGGTGAAGGCGCTGCGCCAGCCGGCGGCGCGCGGCCGCTGGGGCGAGCTGCAGCTGCGGCGCGTGGTCGAGATGGCCGGCATGCTCGAGCACTGCGATTTCGTCGAGCAGGCGAGCGTCGCCGGCGATGACGGTCGGCTGCGTCCGGACATGCTCGTTCGCTTGCCGGGCGGGCGGCGCATCGTCGTCGACGCGAAGACGCCGCTGACCGCGTATCTCGAGGCGGTGGAGACGGACGACGACGAGATCCGCCGGCAACGGATGGTCGACCACGCGCGGCAGGTGCGCGATCACATGACGCGGCTCGGCCGCAAGTCGTACCAGGATCAGTTCGACACGACGCCCGAGCTGGTCGTGCTGTTCCTGCCGGGCGAGATGTTCTTCTCGGCCGCGCTGCAGCAGGATGCGGAGCTGATCGAGTTCGGCGTCGGCGAGAAAGTGATCCCGGCCACGCCGACGACGCTGATCGCGATGCTGCGCGCGATCGCTTATGGCTGGAAGCAGGAGGCGCTCGCGCGGAACGCACACGAGATCAGTGCGCTCGGACGCGAGCTGCACGAGCGCATCGCCGTGATGGCATCGCATTGGGGCAAGGTCGGAAGGAACCTCGGCGAAGCGGTCGGCGCGTACAACAAGGCCGTCGCCTCGCTCGAAACGCGCGTGCTCGTCTCCGCGCGCCGCTTCAAGCAGCTCGAAGCCGTGCCCGACGGGCGTGAGATCGCGCAGGTCGACCAGGTCGAGGCGCTGCCGCGCGCGTTGCAGGTGCCGGAGCTGGAAGCGGAAGCGGGCTGAGGCCGCATGCAAACGCGCGGCGGCAAGACGCTGTATTCGGCCGGCGACGTGGTCGCGTTCCTCGAATGCGAGCACGCCACGTCGCTCGCGCTCGTCGATCTCGTCACGCCGCTGCCGCGCGCGCAGGACGACGAGGCAGCGGTGCTCGTGCAGCACAAGGGACTCGCGCACGAAGCGCGCTACTTCGAGTCGCTGCAGGCCTCCGCGTCGAGCGTCGCGCGGATCGCGAGCGAGGGCACACCCGACGCGCGTGCCGAAGCGACGCGGCGGGCGATGCGCGAAGGCTGCGACGTCATCTACCAGGCGGCACTGTTGTCCGGGCCGCTGTTCGGTGTCGCCGATTTCCTGCGCCGCGTCGAGCGGCCGTCGGCGCTCGGCGCGTACAGCTATGAAGTCGTCGACACGAAGCTCGCGCGCAACGAGAAGGCCAAGTTCATCGTTCAGCTTTGCTTCTATTCCGACCTGCTGGCGCACGAGCAGGGTGTCGACCCGGCGGCGATGCACGTCGTGCTGGGCGACGGTGTCGCGCACACGTATCGCGTGGCGAACTACTCGCGCTACTTCCGCCTCGTGCGGGATCGCTTCGTCGCGTTCGTCGGCCGGCATCCTAACGGCACGTATCCGGAGCACTGTTCGTTTTGCGAACTGTGCACGTGGCGCGACGTCTGCGCCGCGCAGTGGATGGCAGACGACCATTTGAACCAGGTCGCCGGCATTCGCCGCGACCAGATCGAGCGGCTGCGCGAGGCCGGCGTCTCGACGCTCGAGGCGCTCGCGCAGGTCGACGACGTCGCGGCGTTCGGCAAGCCGCCCGCGGCGACCGTCGCGAAACTGCGCTCGCAGGCGGCGCTGCAGCTTGCGTATCGCCGCACGGGCAAGCATCGCACCGAGCCGATCGAGCTCGATCCGCAGGCAAGGCGCGGCTTCTACCGGATGCCGGAGCCGGACGCCGGGGACGTGTTTTTCGACATGGAAGGCGACCCGTTCGAGCCGGACGGGCTCGAGTATCTGTTCGGCCTGCGTTTCGTCGACGACGCGCGGCGCGCTGCGCTTCAGGGCGCTCTGGGGCCACGACCGCGCGCAGGAGCGCGCCGCGTTCGAGGCGCTGATGGATTTCTTCGCCGAGCGGATGCGCCGCTTTCCGCGCATGCACATCTACCACTACGCGCACTACGAGCCGACGGCGCTCAAGCGACTGATGTGTCTGCACGGCGCGCGCGAAGCGGAGGTCGACGACCTGTTGCGCCGCGGCACGTTCGTCGACCTGTACCGCGTCGTGTGCGAGGCGCTGCGCGCGTCGACGGCGGGCTACTCGATCAAGGACATCGAGACGTTCTACATGCCGCCGCGCGAGGGCGACATCCGGACGGCCGGGGCGAGCATCGTCCACTACGAGCGCTGGCGCGAAACGCGCGATGCGGCGGAGCTCGAGAAGATCGAGCGCTACAACGACGACGATTGCCGCTCGACGCACCTGCTGCGCGACTGGCTGCTGCGGCGGCGACCGCAGGGGTTGCCGTGGTACGCGGGCGAGCGGCCCGCCGATGACGCGGGCGAGGCGCCGCGGGTGTCGGAACGGATCGCCCGGGTCGAGTCCGCGCTGCAGACGTATCGCGGCGCGCTGCTCGGCAATCTGCCGGAGGATCGCGATGCGTGGGGCGTCGATGAGCACGTGCGCGAGCTCGTGTTCGATCTGCTCGACTTCCATCGCCGCGCCGACAAGCCGCAATGGTGGGCGATGTACGCGCGCCGCGACATGACGGACGACGATCTGATCGACGATATCGAATGCCTGGGCGGGCTGCGCCGGTCGGCCGAACGCCCGCCCGAAAAGGAAAATCGTTCACTGGTGTACACGTTCGGCTTCCCCGAGCAGCAGACGAAGCTCCGTGCCGGAAGCGACTGTTACCGTACCGACACGTCGGCGCGGCTCGGCCAAATCGTCGCGCTCGACGGCGCGGCGGGCATCGTGCGCATCAAGACCGGTTCGAAGGTCCCGGTTCCGCAGGCACTGTCGATCGGCCCCCGCGGCCCGATCGGGAACGACGTGCTGCGCGAGGCCGTATGGCGCTTCGCCGATTCGCTGATCGCAGACGACGGTCGTTACGCCGCGGTGCGCGCATTGCTTCGCCGCGACGCACCGCGGATCAGCGGGCGCTCGGCGGGCTTGCCCGTGTTGTCCGGCGACGGCAGCCTGCTCGACCAGGCGCTCGCCGCCGCGCTCGCGCTCGACGACAGCTACCTGTTTCGTGCAGGGACCGCCCGGATCCGGCAAGACGACGATCGGCTCGCAGCTGATCGTCGAGCTGATCCGGCGCGGCAAGCGCGTCGGCGTGACATCGAACAGCCACAAGGTGATTCACAACCTGCTCACGGCGGTGGAGCGGCGCGCGAAGACGGAGGGCGTCGCCTTTCGTGGCGTGAAGAAGGCGAGCGGCGACGATACGCGCTTCGACGGCCAATTCATCGCCGACGTCGAGCACAACGACGCCGTGTCCGGAAGCGGCTGCGATCTCGTCGCCGGCACCGCGTGGCTGTTCGCCGATCCACAGATGGAAGCGTCGATCGACTATCTGTTCGTCGACGAAGCGGGGCAGGTCGCGCTCGCGAATCTCGTCGCCATGGGAACATCGGCGCGCAATCTCGTGCTGCTCGGCGACCAGATGCAGCTCGGACAGCCGATCCAGGGCGTGCATCCGGGCCGCTCGGGCGAATCGTCGCTCGATTATCTGCTCGACGGACGCTCGACCGTCGGCGACGAGCGCGGCATCTTCCTCGGCACATCGTGGCGGATGCACGACGGCATCTGCCGCTTCATCTCCGACGCGGTGTACGACGGCCGTCTGCTCTCCGATCCGCGCAATCGCAACCAGCGGATCGTGCTCGGCGCGTCGGCGCACGAAGCTCTGGCCGCAACCGGCATCCGCTTCATCCCCGTCCAGCACGACGGTTGCCGGCAGCGCAGCGAAGCCGAGGCGGCGGTGGTGAAGCGCATCTACGAAAGCCTCCTTGGCGAGCGCTGCATGAACAAGGACGGCAGGCAAAAGCCGATCAGCGCCGACGACCTGCTCGTCGTCGCGCCGTACAACGTCCAGGTGAATCTGCTGAGGTCCATGCTGCCCGCCGGCGCGCGCGTCGGCACGATCGACAAGTTCCAGGGGCAGGAAGCGGAGGCGGTGATCGTGTCGATGACGACGTCGAACGGCGCGTGCCTGCCGCGCAACATCGGATTCCTCTACGACAGGAACCGCCTGAACGTCGCGGTATCGCGCGCGAGGTGCCTCGCCATCGTCGTCGCGTGCCCCGATCTGCTGAACGTCCAGTGCGGCACGCCGGACGAGATGGAGCTCGTCAACACGCTGTGCTGGTTGCGCGAGTACGCCGACGCGCGATAAGCGATCGCGGGATCGAAAGCTGCTGCGCCGCAACGCGCGACGCGAAGCGCGTTTTTGTGGCTCAATTCGTGAGCCACCCCATGCGATAATGCCGTCATGGACCGCACCGAGCGTTTCTATCGCATCGACCAGCTGTTGCAGGAGCGCGGCGTCGTTTCCCGGCAGGCATTCCTCGACGAGCTCGAGGTGTCGCCCGCGACGTTCAAGCGCGATCTCGAATACATGCGCGACCGCTTCAGCGCGCCGGTCGTCTGGGACGCGGCCGCCGGCGGTTACCGCTACGGCAGGCAGACCGCCGGCGGCCGCCGCTACGAGCTGCCGGGCCTGTGGTTCAACGAGGCCGAGGCGTTCGCGCTGGTCATGATGGAGCATCTGCTGTCGTCGCTCGACAAGGGCGGGCTCATCGGCCCGCACATCGCGCCGCTGCGCGCTCGGCTCACCGCGATGCTTGGAACCGGCGAGGCATCCGCCGCCGAAGTGCGCCGGCGGATCCGGCTGCTGTCGTTCGCGCCGCGCAGGCTCGCGCTGAAGCATTTCGAGGAGATCGGCCGCGCGACGTTCAAGCGCCAGCGGCTGCACATCGAGTATTACGCGCGCAGCAGCGACGCGACGTCCGAGCGCGACGTGTCGCCGCAACGGCTCGTCCACTATCGCGAGAACTGGTACCTCGACGCGTGGTGCCATTTGCGCAACGACCTGCGCAACTTCGCGCTCGACGGCATCCGCAGCGTGCGCGTGCTCGATGAAACGGCGCGCGAGGTGCCGGTGAAGACGCTCGACGATTACCTCGCAACCGGCTACGGAATCGTGCGTGGCACCAGCGTGCGATGGGCGAAGCTGCGCTTTACCGCCGAGCGCGCGCGCTGGATTGCGTCGGAAGTCTGGCATCCCGAGCAGAGGGGCACGTTCGACACGAGCGGCCGCTACGTGCTCGAGCTGCCGTACCGCGACGACCGCGAGCTCGTGCCGGAGATCCTCAAGCACGGCGCGGACGTCCAAGTGCTGGCACCCGACGACCTGCGCGGCAAGATCCGCGACAGCCATCGCGCCGCGGCGGCGCTCTATGGCTGACGCCGCCTCTGGGCCATCGCTCGCGGCGTCGCTCGACGCACGGCGGGTGTCGATTCGGCGTGCCTTCGTTCGACCAGCCTGTGGAACGCCTGGGCGGGCGCGTTTTCGAAGTTATGCATCGCCCGCGGGCACGTCCCCATCGACAACGGAGGTTCCATGCAGAAGATCACGCCCTTTCTGTGGTATTCGAAGGAGGCCGAAGAGGCCGCGACGTTCTACACGTCGATCTTTCCGAACTCGCGCGTCAACAACGTGACCGCGCTGCCGAGCGAGTCGCCCAGCGGCCCGCCGGGATCGGTGAAGATCGTCGATTTCGAGCTGTTCGGCCAGCCGTTCGTCGCGATGAGCGCGGGGCCGCTCGACCCGTTCAATCATGCGGTGTCGTTCGTCGTCAACTGCGACGACCAGGCCGAGATCGACCGCTACTGGAGCGCGCTGCTGGAAGGTGGCTCCGCCGAGGCGTGCGGCTGGCTGAAGGATCGGTTCGGGCTGTCGTGGCAGATCGTGCCGACGATCCTCGCCAAGCTCATGTCCGATCCCGATCGAGCGAAGGCGAAGCGCGCGTCGGACGCGATGATGAAGATGGTCAAGCTCGACATCGGCACATTGCAGGCGGCGTTCGACGGCACCGCGCGCGGTTAGGCCGTACGAGACCGCCATCGCGCGTGCTATTGCGGAAAATCGGCGGCGAGCGTCGTCGCCTCCCAGGCGTCGATCTCCTGCGTCATCGATTGCAGCTTCGCGCGGATGTGTCCGAGCGCCTGCGCGCCGAGCACGAGGCGAAGCGGCGGCGACGGCGACTGCACGGCGGCGATGATCGCCGCCGCGGCGCGCGCCGGGTCGCCCGGCTGCTTGCCGGCGCCGGCGTACACCGCCGTGCGGCGCACGCCGACCGTTTGCTCGTAGTCGGCGATGCCGACCCCGCGATCGCCTTGCGAATTGTCGAGGAAACGCGTCCGGAACGGACCGGGCTCGACCAGCAGCACGCGAATGCCGAGCGGCCTGGTTTCCTTCGACAGCGCCTCGGACACCGCTTCGACGGCGAACTTCGTCGCCGCGTAGAAGCCCGAGCCGGGATGCGCGACGATGCCCCCGACCGACGAGAGGTTGACGATGCAGCCGCTGCGCCGCCTGCGCATCGACGGCAGCACGCGCTGCGTGAGCGCGACGAGGCCGAAGAAGTTGGCGTCGAACATCGTGCGCACCGCCGCATCGTCGCCTTCCTCGATCGGCGCGTAGTAGCCGTATCCGGCGTTGTTCACCAGCACGTCGATCGCGCCGAACGCGCGCTCGGCTGCGGCCACCGCGTGGCCGATCTGCGCGTTGTCCGTCACGTCGAGCGCGACCGCAACGGCAGTGTCGCGATGCGCGTCGGCAAGCGCGCGCACGCTGCGCGGATCGCGCGCGGTCAGCACGACGCGCAAGCCTCGCTCGAGCAGTTGCCGCGCGAGCTCGTTGCCGATGCCCGACGAGCATCCGGTGATCAGCCAGACGGGCGCTGCCGTCGATGGCGTGTTCGATGCGGGCATGGAGCGGTCCTTCCTCGTTGTCGCGAGCGGTCGAGTGTACGCCGGGCGCCCGCGAGCGACGAGCGACCCGCGTCGTGCGCGACAGCGCTAAGATGCTCACCGACCGACCTGCAGGAAGCCGACATGCCGACGCACAAGAGCGGACCCGATCACGCCCGGCTCGACCGCATCGTCGCCGACGCGCGCCGCGCTCGCGACGAGCGCGCGCAGGGCTATCGCGACCGGGCGCTGAAGATCTATCCGTGGGTCTGCGGACGCTGCGCCCGCGAGTTCACGCACGCGAACCTTCGGCTCCTCGAAGTGCATCATCGCGACCACAACCACGACAACAATCCCGAGGACGGCAGCAACTGGGAGCTGCTGTGCACGTACTGCCACGAGAACGAGCATCAGCGCTTCATCACCGAGCACGGCCGCGATCCCGAGGCGCCGCGCGCACCGGCGCCGGCGACGCACCAGCCGTTCGCGGACCTGAAGGCGCGTCTCACCAAGAAGCCCGGCTGACACGGCGGCGCTGACGCGTGGACGAGCATGCTGCCCTCGAGGTCTCGGCGCTTCGCGCGATCGAAACCGCCGACGCCGCGCGCACGCTGTGGAGCGACGACGATCGCGCGTGGGCGAGCCGCGCGGCGGCCGAGGTCGTCGGCGCCAACGCCCCGCCGCAGACGTTCCTCGCACGCCGTGCGGCGCTCGCGATCGAGCGGCTCGGCACGCGGCATCCCGCGCTCGCGCACACGCTGCGTGCGATGCGCTGGCGGCCGTGGCTCGGCGTCGCGGTCGTCGTTGCGGCGTTCGCGCTCGGCGTGTTCGTCGATCAGGTCGGCAGCGCGCAGCGGATCAACATCCTCGCGCCGCCGGTGCTCGGGCTGCTGATCTGGAACGTCGTCGTCTATGCGGCGATCGTCGTCGGCTACGTCGTGCGCTATGGCGACGAGGCGACACCGGGTCCTTTGCGCCGCGCGATCGCGCGCGTTGCGGCCGGCGCCTCGCCGCCGCGGCGCGCGGGTGCGATACGCGGCGCGCTCGTTGCATTCGTCGACGACTGGGCGCGGCGGTCGACGCCGCTCTACGCCGTACGCTCCGCGCGCATCCTGCACGTCGCCGCGGCGGCGCTCGCGTTGGGCGTGATCGCGGGCCTGTACGTGCGCGGACTCGCATTCGAGTATCGCGCGAGCTGGGAGAGCACGTTCCTCGATGCGTCGGCCGTGCGCTCGATCGTCGCGTTCGTGTACGCGCCCGGCGCGTTCGTCACCGGCATCGCGATCCCGCCGCTCGACGCGGTCGCCGCGATCCGTGCGCCTGCCGGCGAGAACGCGGCGCGCTGGGTGCATCTGATCGCGGCGAGCGTCGCCCTCATCGTCATCGTGCCGCGGCTGCTGCTCGCTCTGCTCGCGGGCATCGTCGAGCGCCACCGCGCCGCGCACATTGCGCTTTCTATCGAAGAAGCGTATTTCCAGCGGCTGCTGCGCGGCTATCGCGGCGGTCCGGCGCGCGTGCGCGTCGTTCCCTACAGCTACGCGCCGAGCGCGTCCAGCGTGGCGGGCCTCGAAGCGGTCGTCGCGCGAGCGTTCGGCGGCAGCGCGGCGATCGTGCTCACGCAGCCCGTCGCTTACGGCGCCGACGACGAGCACGCCGGGTCGGCGCAGCCGGCGGTCGGCACGACGCTCGTCGCGCTGTTCAACGCGAGTGCCACGCCGGAGCGTGAAGTGCACGGCGCGTTTCTCGCGCGGCTCGCGCGGCAACACGACGGCGCCGAGGCGCTCGTTGCATTGATCGACGAAGCGTCGTGGGCCGCGCGCTGGCGCAGCGAGCCGGCGCGCCTGTCCGATCGCCGCGCGGCGTGGCGCGAGATCGCGAACGAGGCGGGCGTCCCGGCGGTGTTCGTCGACCTTGCGGCGCCCGATCTCGCGCAGACGGAAGCCGCGCTCGACGCGGCGCTCGCCGGCAGCGCGCAATGACCGCCGAAGCGCAAACGACGATCGCGCTGTCGCTGATCTCGCATACGAATGCCGGCAAGACGACGCTCGCGCGCACGCTGGTCGGCAAGGACGTCGGCTCGGTGCGCGATGCGCAGCACGTCACACAGGAAGCGACGTGCTACCCGCTGATCGAAACGCCGGAAGGCGACGCGCTGGTGCTGTGGGACACGCCGGGATTCGGCGACAGCGCGCGCCTCGCGCGCCGGCTTGCGCAGCAGAGCAATCCGATCGGATGGTTCCTCACGCAGGTCTGGGATCGATTCCGCGACCGTCCGTTCTTCCTGGCGCAGCAGATCGTGCGCAACGTCCGCGATCGGGCCGACGTCGTGCTGTATCTGGTCAACGCGTCCGAGACGCCGGCCGACGCCGGTTACCTGCGTCACGAGCTCGAAATCCTGCACTGGATCGGCAAGCCGGTGATCGCGCTCGTGAACCAGACCGGTCGCCCGCGGCCGCGCGACGAAGAGCGGGCCGACGAGGCGGTGTGGCGCGACGCGTTCGCCGCGCATCCGATCGTGCGCGCGACGACGGCGCTCGACGCATTCGCGCGCTGCTGGGTGCAGGAGATCGTGCTGCTCGATCTCGTCGCCGACGCGCTGCCCGCGCAAAGCCGCGTGCCGTACCGACGGCTCGTCGACGCGTGGCAGGCGAGGCGCCTCGCGCAGTTCGACGCGGCGATCGCGGCGCTCGCCGCGCCCGTCGCGACCGCGGCCTGCGATGTCGAGCCGCTGACAGGAGCCGCAGCCGGCGGCGCGCTGCATCAGCTCGGGCGCAGCCTCGGTATTCGCAGCGACGACGCGGATCGCGCGCGATCGCGCGCGGCGGATGCGATGGCGGCGCGTCTCGACGACGCGTTGCGCCGGAGCATGGACGAGGTGATCGCGCTGCACGGCCTCGACGGCCGTGCGAAGGGCGACGTGCTCGCGCGGCTCGCGACGAGCGCCGTGCTCGATGCGCCGATCAGCGAGGGCAAGGCCGCGATGATGGGCGGCGTGGTGTCGGGCGCGTTGACCGGACTCGCCACGGATCTCGCCACCGGCGGGCTCACGTTCGGCGCCGGCATGCTGACCGGCGCCGTGCTCGGCGCGCTCGGCGGCGCGGGCGTCGCTCGCGGCGTCAATCTCGCGCGCGGCAAATCGGGCTCGGTCGTGCGCTGGGACGATGCGCTGCTGTCCGGCCTCGTGGTCTCGGCGCTGCTGCGCTATCTCGCCGTCGCGCATTACGGTCGCGGCCGCGGCGACTGGATCGAGACCGAGTACCCGCCGTTCTGGACGACGCTCGTCCAGGGCATCGTCGATGCACGCCGCGACCGGCTTGGCGCGATCTGGGCGAAACGCGAGCCGACGTGCGATCGAGCGACGATCGAGGCGCGATTGCGCCCGGTGATCGCCGAAGCCGCGCGCGAAGCGCTGGGCCGACTCTATCCCGATGCGCCAGCCGCGTTCGACGCGTCGGCGCGAGCGAGTTAGCCCACGCGCCGCGAATCGAGCCACCGAACGGGAGGCAGCCATGTCATCGAACGCAAAGGGCGTCGCCACGGCGGTCGTCGTCGACAACGACGATCCGCAACGGCTGTGTCGGGTCAAGGTCCGTTATCCGTGGCACGACGATCCGGCGGCGACGCACTGGGCGCGCCTCGCGATGCCGACCACGGCGAGGACTCACGGCTTCGCCGTCATCCCCGACGTCGGCGACGAGGTCGTCGTCGCGTTCGAGCGCGAGGACGTCCGCCGGCCCTTCGTGATCGGCACGCTGTGGAACGCGGTCGACGCGCCGCCGGAGGCGAGCGCATCGGACGATGCAAAGCGCGGCCCCATCGACGCGCGCGCGCTTTGCCTGCAGGACGACAAGGGCAATCGCGTGCGCATCGACGGCAAGACCGGCGTGGTGGAGATCACCTCGATCGCCAAGGTGACGATCAAGGCACCGTCGGTGTCGATCGAGTCGAGCGGCGCGCTCGACATCAAGGCTGGCGCAACGCTGACGCTGCGCGGGGCGTTGATCAACCTGAACTAGAGGAGCAGGCGATGGGACGTCCGGCGGCGCGCGTTGGCGACATCACCGAGCATGGAACGCGTGCTCGGCCCGGGGCCGGGATGCGCGACGGTCATGATCGGCGGGCGCCCGGCGTGGCCGCGGCGGCGCCGACCATCACGCGTGTCCGCTCGTCGACGGCACGCGAGCGCATGTCGGCGGTGTCGTCGTCGTCGCGAGCGCGACCGTTTCGATCGGCGGTCGCGCGGCCGCACGGCAGGGTGACGCCATCGTCGAGGCAACCGGGACCAACGCGATC
This sequence comes from uncultured beta proteobacterium, assembly GCA_963798655.1. Lineage (GTDB taxonomy): Bacteria > Pseudomonadota > Gammaproteobacteria > Burkholderiales > Casimicrobiaceae > CAVSMC01. Next base: position 102,693 of record CAWCUH010000003.1, read on the forward strand.
GCCACCGGCGCGCCGACGGTGCTGATCGGTTGACGCGCGGCGCGCGGGCAGAAGCGGTTGCGCTCATCCGCTGCGCGCGCAGCGAAACCCGACGTCGTCGCTGCGCGTCGCGGGATCGGCGAAGAAGCGCCGCGTCGCGCTGATCCGCTCGGCCGGATCGTGCCATCCGCCACCGCGGATCACCTTGCCGGTGCCGCTCGCCGGGCCCTTCGGGTTGTGCCGATCGCTCGGCGAAAAACCTTCGGCGTACCAGTCGGCGACCCATTCGGCGGCGTTGCCCGCGAGATCGTCGATGCCGAGCGCGCTCCTGCCCGCCGGATGCGTGCCGATGGGCGCGAGCCCGCCGCGGTATGCGTCGGTCGCGGCGCTGGCGAAATTCGCCTGGTCCGCCGTCGGCGGCGAATCGCCCCAGGGAAACGTGCGCGCATCCGTGCCGCGCGCCGCCTTTTCCCATTCGGCCTCGCTCGGCAGGCGCTTGCCGGCCCATTGGCAGTAGGCATCGGCATCGTTCCAGGCAACGCCGACGACCGGCAGATCGGCGTCCCTCGCGGCGTCGACGTCCTCCCAACCATCAGGCGGCTGCGATCGCGTCGCGTCGAGGTACCTGCGGTAGCGCGCAGTCGAGACCTCGTACCGATCGAGATGAAACGCGTCGACGTACACGTCGCGGCGCGGCGAATCGTCGTCGTTTCCCATCGTGAACGTCCCGGCGGCAACGGACACGACGCTCGCGCCGTCGCCGGCGTGCGTCGTCCAGATCCAGCCTCCGATCGCCGCGACTGCTGCGACGACGATCAACGGCGCGGCGACCTTCGCCAGCCGTCGCCGCCTCGCCTGCGCGATGCGGTGGACCGCGTCGGCGACCGATGCCGCAACGTTGCCCTGCGGCTCGAGCATCGTCACCGACTTCAGCACGGCCGGAATCGCTTCGAGCGGCATCGGCTGCAACAGCACCGGCAGCATCCGGCCCGCCGGACGCTTCCACGTCTTCTGCGCGATGTCGAGCTCGGTCAGCGTGTAGCTGCCGCGATCGAGCGCGTGCACGCTGATCAGGAACACGAACAGGTCGGCCCGCTCGATGGCGTCGCGGATGCGCGCGTCGTACTCCTCGCCCGGCGGCAGCGTGTCGCGGTCGAAGAACACCTCGTGGCCCTGCGCGCGCAGCGCGAGCTCGGTCGCGGTCGCGATTGCACGGTCTTCGGACGCGTAGCTTAGGAAGATCTTCATTTCGAACCGTGAACCGACGGCGGTCGATTCACCGGTTGATCACCGACTCGGATGCTAAAGCAATAAGCGAAACAGCGCTTTGCGCTCGACAAGACACCGTCCGCGAATATTCAACTGCCCCTTGACGATCCGAATGTTTGTTTGTCTACTACGTCGACCCTGTTCATGTGGTGTTCAAACGCGACGCAATGATGCGGCATTTCCGGTGCGCTCTTACGCTCGCGGCCTCGGTCCTGCTTCTTTGCGGCTGCGCGACGCAGACGATCCAGCAGGCCGCGACGTTCGGCAAGGCGGGCGTCGACTACACCGACGCGGTCGGCGATTTCCTCGACGTCTATCTCGTCACGCGAATCGATGCGAACTCGCGGCTCGCGCTCGACGCGCGGACGCTGAAGATCGACGCGCAGCTCGTCGGCGAGCTGCCGACGACGATCACCGAGTACGACGCGCGGGCAATGAAGACGGTGCGCGAGACGGCGCAGCTGCGCAACAACGTTCGTCTGACGCGCGCGTACTTCGAAAGCCTGAACGCGCTCGCGACGTCGAACCTGCCCGATGAAGGCGGCGCAGCGCTCAAGAGCCTGGGCGCGGCGATCGAGGACGTCAACACGGCGACCGGCGGCTCGGGCACGGCGTTCACCCCGGATCAGCTCGGCTATGTGCAGAAGCTCGGCACGATCGGCGTCAAAGCTGCGGTGGCCGCACGCGTGCGCGAGGCGCTCGAGCGCGACAAGCAGGTGATCGGCTGGCAGCTCGCATGGCAGGAGATGATGCTCGGCACGCTGGTGAAGCCGGTGCGCGACGAATACGAGCGCGCGCTGCAGCGGATGCACGACGAAAAGGTCGCCGCTCCGTATGCCGACGGCACGGCGATTCTCGGTGCTCAATGGATCGAGGACCGCCGTCAATGGGTCCGCTCGCGCTTCTACGTCGAGGCGTTCGACAAGGCGCGCGCGGCGGCGGCGTACATGCGCAGCATATGGGAGGACATGATGTCCGGACAGGGCGACCCTGCGTCGATGCGGTTGATGCTCGCCGATCTGAAGGAGTTCAGCGCCGTCGTGCGTGCGTTCGACGCCGCCGAACGCGCGAAGTGAGGCGATGATGACGACGCCACGTTCGGGCAAGCGGCGCGCCGCGCCGAAGACGCGACCGCACGCGAAGAAGCGTGCCGCCGCGCCCGCGCTGCCGTTGCCCGTACGCCGATCGCGGGGCGCTCCCGCCGTCACGGGCGCCGCCGCGCTTGCCGACGCGCTCACGCAGATCGACGACAGCATCGACGTGTTGAGCAAGGTCGTGAAGCGGCTTACCGCGATGTCGCAGTCGCAGGTTTCCGCGCTCGCGCTCGCCGATCGGCAAGCGCGGGCGCGCGCGATCTCGAATGCCGGTCTCGCGATCGAGGACCTCGAGAATGCGAAGCTCGCTGCGCTGAACGAAGCGTTCGAGGCGCGCCGGCCCGAGCTCGCGCGCGCGACGGCGAACCTCGCCGGCGATCTCGCGCAGTTGCAGGACGTCGTCGCGTTCATCGGCGCTGCCGCGGCCGCCGTCGGCATCGTCGCCGACATCGCGGCGATCGCCGCCTGACGCAAACGGATCGAACGAGGGGCCCCGCGATGGCCGCTGATGCCGTTTCCCCGATCGTCTTCGTCGTCCCGGGCGTCGTCGTCGTCGGCGCCGCGTCGCGTGCAGCGGTCGCCCCCGACGGCGCGCCCGCCGGCCGGGTCAAGGCGTCGGTGCGACTCGGCGTGCAACGCGATGCGGCGGTGGAGAACCGGCTCGAAGCGATTCCCGGCCGAGATGTCGTCGTAATCCACATCGCGAACGGTCCGTCGCTGATGCTCCACCCCGAGACCGCGCGCGATCTGCTGCTCGCGCAAGGCGACGTGCCGCGCACACGCGGCGCGCGAGGTGCGACGCAACCGCTTCCGACCGAAGTGCGGGTACCGCTGCGCCTGCAATGGCGCGGCCTCGATCGCGGCATTCCAACCCGCGGCGCGATGCGTGGCGCGATGGGCGATGTCGTCGCGACGGGCATCGACATCGTGACCGGACTCGCGAAGGACCGTGCGGCGACGCTCGCCGCCACCGAGATCGTCAAGCGGGTCGACGCGCAAGTCGACGAGGGCGTCTACGCGCTCGCGCCCGACGCGCTCACGCGGCTCAAGGGAAGCGGCGCGAGGCTCGACAGCGTTCCGGCGGCCGACGGCCCGATGCTCGTGCTGGTCCACGGCACGTTCGTCGAGACGCTGAGCTCGTTCGGCAACCTTTGGACGCACCATCCGCAGCGCGTGCAACGCCTCTTCGAGCGCTATCGGGGACGCGTGTACGCGCTCGACCACCGCACGCTCGGCGTGAGCCCGATCGCGAACGCGCTGACGCTCGCGCAAGCGCTGCCGGCAGGCGCCCGCGTCCATCTGCTGACGCATTCGCGCGGCGGCCTCGTCGCCGAGGCGCTCGCGCGCGTGTGCGCCGATCCCGAGGGCGCGCACAGCGAGCGCAAGCGCTTCGCGGACACGCCCGACGCGGCGCGGCTCGACGAGCTCGCGAAGCTCGTGAGGGCGCGCGGCATCCGCGTCGAGCGCGTCGTGCGCGTCGCGTGCCCCGCGCGCGGCACGCTGCTCGCATCGCGGCGTCTCGACGCGTACCTGTCGGTGTTCAAGTGGACGCTGGAGCTCGCCGGCATTCCGGTCGCGCCGGAAATCGTCGACTTCATCGGCGAGGTCGCGCAGCGGCGCGAGGACAAAAGCCTGCTGCCCGGACTCGAAGCGCAGATTCCGGACAGCGCGTTCGTGCAGTGGCTGCACGCCGTCGACGAGCCGCTTCCCGGCGAGCTGCGCGTCGTCGCCGGCGACATCGAGGGCGACTCCGTCGTGTCGTGGCTCAAGACGCTGATGGCCGACGCGTTCTACTGGACCGACAACGACCTGATCGTGCAGACGCGCTCGATGTACGGCGGCGCTCCGCGTGCCGACGGCGCGACGTTCGTGCTCGACCAGGGCGGCAAGGTCACGCATTTCGCGTACTTCGCGAACGAGCGCACGGCGGAGGCGATCGTCGACGCGCTCGTGCTGGACGCGCCGGTCGAGTATCGGCAGATCGGCCCGCTGTCGTGGGCCGGACAGTCGCCGACGGGCACGCGCGCCGCGCTTCGCGGCGCCGGTGCGCCGTCTCCGGACAAGCCCGCCGTGTTCGTGCTGCCCGGCATTCTCGGCAGCAATCTGAAGGTCGGCGGCAAGCGCATCTGGCTCGGCTGGCGCATCGTCAACGGCCTTCGCCGCCTCGAGTACAAGGCCGTTCAGCCGGACGGCGTCGAGCCGGACGGACCGATCGAGAGCACGTACGAGCGGCTGGTCGAGTTCCTGGCGGCGACGCACGACGTGATTGCGTTCGCGTACGACTGGCGCCGGCCGATGGAGGACGAAGGGCGGCGGCTCGCGGCAGCGATTGAAGCCGCGCTCGATGCGCGCAAGACGAGCGGCCAGCCGGTGCGCATCGTCGCGCACTCGATGGGCGGTCTCGTCGCGCGCGCGATGCAGCTCGAGCAGCCGGGCGTGTGGGATCGGATGATGGCGCATGCCGGCGCGCGGATGCTGATGCTCGGAACGCCGAACGGCGGCTCGTGGGCGCCGATGCAGGTGCTCTCCGGCGACGACACGTTCGGCAATACGCTGGTCGCGTTCGGCGCGCCGTTCCAGGACCACGAGGCGCGTCAGATGATGGCCGAGCTGCCCGGGTTCCTGCAGCTGCAGCGCGGATTGCTCGATCCTGCGCTCGCTCTCGGCACGCAGGCCACGTGGCAACGCCTCGCCGACGACGATCTGCGCCGCGTCCAGCAGTACAACTACTGGCATCGCGATGCGCTGCAGGCGACGCCTTACCAATGGGGCGTGCCGACGCAGCCGGTGCTCGATCGCGCGATCGCGTTGCGCAGGCGCTTCGACGATCAGGTTGCGCGCGCGCTGTCCGCGTTCACGGACAAGCTGCTGCTCGTCGTCGGCAAGGCGCGGTTCACGCCCGATGGCTTCGAGGTCGGCGAGGACGGCCTGTTCTATCTCGACGCGCCGGAAAGCGGCGACGGCCGCGTGACGCGCGCGAGCGCGATGCTGCCCGGCGTGCGCACGTGGCGCATCGACTGCGAGCACGGCAATCTTCCGGATGCCAAAGCGGCGTACGGCGGCTATCTCGATCTGCTCGAGCGAGGCGACACGACGCAGCTCGAGCCGCTCGCCGAACCCGTCGCGCCCCGCGGCGCGGTCGCGCCGGCCGAGGTGCGCGTGCGAAGCCGTCCGTCGCGCGAGCGGCCGAACGCGGTGCCGCCGCAGAGCGAGCGCGAGATCTATGCGCCGCCCGTGGCTGAGCGCGGCGCCGCCGCGCCCGCCGGTCCCGCGCTGCACGTCGGCGTCGTCAACGGCGACGTGATGTTCGTGCGCGAGCCGCTGATGATCGGCCATTACCGCTCGCTGCGACTGACCGGGGCGGAGAAGGCGGTCGATCGCCTGATCGGCGAGCGGATGCAGACGTCGCTCCGAGTCGGCGCTTATCCCGAGACCGTCGGCGCGAACGAGGTGTTCGTCAACACGTCGCGCGATCGCCGACAACCCGTGGCGCATGCCGCGTCCCGAAGCGGTGATCGTCGTCGGCCTCGGCGACGAAGGGAAGCTGCAGGCGAGCGATCTCGCGTCGACGGTTCGACAGGCGGTCATCGAATGGTCGCGCCGGCTGACCGAGGACGCCGACGTTGCGCTGCAGTTCGAGCTCGCCGCGACGCTGATCGGCAGCGGCGGCACGCGGATGTCGCCGGGACAATCGGCGCAGCTGATTGCGCAGGGCGTGTGGGAGGCGAACCAGCGCATCGGCCAGCAGAACGCGCTGCTCGAGCGCGGCGCGCAGTCGCGCGAGCATGCCGACAAGCGAGCATGGCCGCAGGTTTCGCGGCTGTCCCTGATCGAGCTCTATCTCGATCGCGCGAGCGAAGCGTGGCGCGCGTTGCAGGTTCAGGCCGCCTCGGCGCCCAGCCGCTATGTCGTCGACGACGTCGTCGCGATCGGCACCGGCGGTCTCGCGCGCCCGGCCGATGCGAGCTATCGCGGCGCCGATTACGACTTCATCACCGTGGAAACGCGGCTCGACGCCGACGGCGCGACCGAAGTCGCCTATACGCTCGACACGCGGCGCGCGCGATCCGAGGTGCGCGCGCAGGCGACGCAAGGCGCGCTGCTCGACGCGCTGGTGCTCGGCGCATCGAATGCCGACAACCGCGATGCGCGCATCGGCCGCACGCTGTTCCAGCTGCTGGTGCCCCTCGAGCTCGAGCCGTTCCTCGGCGGCACGACCGACATCGTGATGGAGCTCGACCCGGGCACCGCCGGCGTTCCATGGGAGTTGCTCGACACCGACAGCGGCACGCGCGGTGCGAGCGATCCGCGTCCGTGGTCGATTCGCACGAAGCTGCTGCGGAAGCTGCGCACCGAGCAATTCCGGGCGCAGCCGGTCGATGCGCTCGCCGACGCGCGGGTGCTCGTGATCGGCGCGCCGAAATGCGATCCGACCCGATATCCGCCGCTGCCCGGCGCCATCGCCGAGGCGAGCGACGTCGCGCAAAGCCTGGCCACGGCGTTGTCGGCGAGCGCGGTGACGCCGCTCATCGCGCGCGACGACGTGGACAACAGCGGCGCGAGCGCCGCCGTCGTGATGGACACGCTGCTCGCGAGCGATTGGCGCATCGTGCATATCGCCGGTCACGGCGCGCCCGCGGAGCTCGCGGGGCCGAAGCCGCTGCGCCCGGGCGATCCGCCGCAGCGCGTCGCGAATCCGGGCGGCGTCGTGCTGTCCGACAATTCCTTCCTCGGTCCGCGCGAGATCCGAACGATGCGCGTCGTGCCCGAGCTCGTGTTCGTCAACTGCTGCCATCTTGCGGCGCCGGATCGACGCCAGCTGCTGCAGCCGTATGATCGCCCGCGCTTCGCGGCGACCGTCGCGGGTGAGCTGATCCGGATCGGGGTGCGCTGCGTGATCGCCGCCGGATGGGCGGTCGACGACGACGCGGCCGGCGCATTCGCGACGACGTTCTACAACGAGCTGCTGCGCGGCAAGCGGTTCATCGACGCGGTGTCGCGCGCACGCGAAGTCGCGTGGCGGATGGGCGGCAACACGTGGGCCGCGTACCAGTGTTATGGCGATCCCGACTGGGTGTTGCGACGCGAAGCGGCGGACGCGCAGCGGCCGATCGTGTCGCCGGCGGACGAGTTCGCCGGCATCGCGTCGCCGTCGTCGCTCGTCGTCGCGCTCGATGCGATCGCCGTGCGCTGCGAGTTCCAGCACGCGGATCCCGACGAGCAACGCGGCAAGCTCGGATTTCTCGAAAGCCGGTTCGCGTCGAAGTGGGGCACGATGGGCAACGTCGCCGAGGCGTTCGCCCGCGCGCGCGCCAAAGCGGACGATTGGAGCGGCGCGATCGCGTGGTACGAGAAGGCGCTCGCCGCGAACGACGGCACGGCGACGTTCAGAGCGCGCGAGCAGCTCGACAATGCACGCGTGCGGCTTGCCGAGCAAAAGGTCCACGCGGCGCGCATGCTGGGCGATCGCGCGGAACACGCTGCGGGCAGCGCGGCGGTTCGCGGCCGACGCGCGACGAAGAAGACGCGAGGAGCGGCGGTCGGCGGCGCGACGCGCGCCAGGGACAAGCTCGCGTGCGCGATCGACGAGGCGCGCTCGCTCGTCCTGGCGGCGATCCCGAACCTGCAGCAGCTCGCGGCGGCGCAACCGACGATGGAGCGCGAAAGCCTCTGCGCGTCCGCGTTCAAGCGCCTCGCGATGATCGAAGCCGAAGCAGGCGACGACGAAGCCGAGGCGCGCGCGATCGCGAAGATGGCCAAGCACTACGCGGCCGCGGAGAGGCTCGGCCGCGAGGCGCGGCTGCCGGGCGTGTTCTATCCGGCGATCAACGTGATCGCCGGGAAGCTCGTGCTCGACGCGGGCAGCGAGCGCCGGCGTGTGCACAACGGCACGATCGCTGCGGTGCGCGACGAACTGGCCGCGACGGTGCGCGAGCACCCGGACTTCTGGAGCATCGCCGCGCTTGCCGAGCTCGACATGTACGAGGCGCTCGCGCGCGGCAATCTCGCCGATGCCCGGCCGGCGATCGAAGCGAGCTTCGCCGACCTGCACAAGCGCGTCGATGCGCGGTGGCGCTGGAGCTCGGTCTACGACCAGGCGAGATTCGTGCTGCGCAAATACGTCGAGCGCGCGAGCGCAGCCGAGCGCAAGGCCGCGGCGCAGCTGCTTCGCGCGCTCGAGCGACGCGCGCGGCCCATCTGACGCGCGGATGAACCATCGATGGCTGCGATCCGCGTCTTCGTCGTTCGTCCCTTCGGAACGAAGGAAGGCATCGACTTCGAGCGCGTCGACGCCGAGCTGATCCAGCCGGCGCTCGCGCGGCTCGCGCAGGCGCATGGCGTGGCCGTGAGCGGCGCGACGACGCAGGAAGTGATCAGGCAGGGCAACATTCGCAACGACATGTTCCAGCGGCTCGTCACGGCCGACGTGGTGATCGCCGACGTGTCGATCGACAACGCGAACGCCTTCTACGAGCTCGGCATCCGCCACGGGCTGCAGGACCGATGGACGTTCATGATGCGCTGCGATCCGGCGCCGCGCGCCTACCCGTTCGATCTCGCCACCGACCGCTATTTCACGTACGACGCGGCGAAGCCCGCCGAGCGTGTGGATGCGCTGGCCGACGCGCTGCGATCGACGCTCGCGAGCAACGAGCACAACAGCCCGGTATTCGCGCTGTTGCCGAAGCTCAAAGCGCATCCGCGTGCCGACCTGATCACGGTGCCCCAGGGCTTTCGCGACGAGGTCGATCGCGCGCGCAGCGCCGGCCAGCGCGGCGATCTGCGGCTGCTCGCATACGAAGTCCAGGGCTTCGAGTGGCAGAGCGAAGGGCTGCGTCTGGTCGGCGAAGCGCAGTTCAAGCTGAAGGCGTTTCGCGGTGCGCGCGAATCGTTCGAGTCGCTGCGCCGCTTCGACGACGCCGATCTCAACGCGAACCAGCGCCTCGGAACGCTCTACCAGCGGCTTGCGAGGAACGAGCGCGTCGAGGCGCGCGAAGACCTGCTGACGCGATCGGACCAGGCAATACAGCGCGCGCTCGGCGCATCGCAACGCGCGCAGGATCGCGCCGAAGCGTACGCGCTGCTCGGCAGCAACGCGAAGACGCGCTGGAGCGACGAGGTACGCGCCGCGGGCGCGGACTCGCAGAAGCGCTCGCGGCAGGCGTTGCGCTCCGGGCATCTCGATTCGGCGATCGATGCGTATCTCAACGCGCTGCGACAGAACCTCGACGCGCACTATCCGGCGGTGAACGCGCTCGGCCTGCTGAAGACGCGCGCCGATCTCGCGCAGCGGATGCCCGACATCTGGCAGGCACGGTTCGAGGACGCGCGCGCGGCCGACGACGGAGCGCGGCGCGACCGGCAGGCGATCGCGCGTATCACCGCGCTGCTGCAGATCGCGCTCGGCGTCGACGATGTCGTCGGACGTCCGGTGAGCCTCGACGCGTGGGCGGCCAACAGCAAGGCCGACCTGCTGTTGCTCACCGCGGCCGACAATCCCGAGCGCGTCGCCGACGCGTACCGGCGCGCGCTTGCCGACGCCGATCAGTTCGCGATCGAGGCGACGCGGCGCAACATCGAGATCTATCGCGACGTCGGGCTGTTCGAGCCCGGCGCCACGGCCGCGCTGCAGGCGATCGACGAAATGCTCGCCGCCGTGGGCGCGCCGCCGCCCCGCGCGCGCGTCGTGCTGTTCACGGGGCACATGGTCGATCCGCCGACAAGGGCGAAGGATGCGATGCGCTTTCCGCCGACGGAGCGCGCCGAAGCGAGCGCGCGGCGCCTGATTCGCGACGCGCTCGCGGAGGAGGCGGGGCAGGACGGCGGCGTGTCGCTCGCGATCGCGGGCGGCGCGTGCGGCAGCGACGTGCTGTTCCACGAAGCGTGCCTCGATTGCGGCGTCCGCAGCCAGCTCTATCTCGCGCTGCCGCAGCGGCCGTTTCTCGCCGCATCGGTGCAGCGAGGCGGTCCGCAGTGGGTCGCGCGCTACGAGGCGCTGTGCTCGCGGCTCGACACGCGCGTGCTGCAGGACAGCGAGGCGCTGCCCGACTGGCTCGTCGACAAGACGGGCTACGACGTATGGCAGCGCAACAACCTGTGGATGATGTTCAACGCGATCGCGGCCGATGCGCGCAATCTCACGCTGATCGCGCTGTACAACGCCGAGCGCGAGGCCGACGGCCCGGGCGGCACCGGCCATCTCGTCGACACCGCGAAGGCCTGGGGCTTCAAGGCGATCGTGCTCGACGCACGGACGCTGCTCGACGACTGAACGCTACGCGACGGAGGAACCGATGGCGCCGAGGAACATCGTCGTTTGCTGCGATGGAACCGCGAACGAATTCGCGAAGCACAACACGAACGTCGTGCGGCTCCATTCGGTGCTCGAGCACGAGCCCGAGCGCCAGCTCGCGTACTACCATCCCGGGCTCGGCACGATGGAGCCGGCCGGGGCGCTGACGCCGCTCGCGCGCAAGGTGACGAAGCTTCTCGGCATGGCCGTCGGCTACGGGCTCGCCGACGACGTTCGCGATGCCTACGTGTTCGTGATGAACCACTACCGCGCAGGCGACCGCCTGTTCCTGTTCGGATTCAGCCGGGGTGCGTACACGGTGCGCGCCGTCGCGTCGCTGCTGCATCTGTACGGGCTGATCCGCGCCGGCAACGAGCCGCTGGTTCCTTATGCAACGCGGATGATGAGCGGCCTCCAGCGTGCGCCGCGCGGCATGTCGCACCACGCAGCGGCGGTCGACGAGTATTTCGCGCTCGCCCGCGAGTTCAAGGCGACGATGTCGATCGAATGCCGCGCGAACTTCGTCGGCGTGTTCGACACGGTGAGCTCCGTCGGCTGGATCGCCAATCCGCTGAAGCTGCCCTACATCGCGAACAATCCCGGCATCGACATCGGCCGGCATGCGATCGCGATCGACGAGCGGCGCGCGTTCTTCCGCAATCATCTGTGGCGAGCGCCGGACGATGGCAAGGCGCACGGACCGCGGGATGTGAAGCAGGTGTGGTTCCCGGGCGTGCACTGCGACGTCGGCGGCGGTTATCCCGAAGCGCAGAGCGGGCTCGCGAAAATCGCGCTGCGCTGGATGCTCTGCGAGGCCGAGGCGGCCGGCCTGGTCGTGAGCGCGTCGAAGCGGCACCGGGTGCTCGGCGATGACGGCGACGCGGACGTGAAGCCGGATGCGAACGCCGCCGCGCACGAGTCGCTGACCGGCGCATGGCACATCGCCGAATTCGTGCCCAAGCGCCACTTCGATGCCGCGCACGAGCGCGAAGGATGGCGGATGAACCTGCATCGACGGCGCACGATCCCGCCCGGCTCGCTCGTGCACGTCGCCGCGCGCGAGCGCGGCCGCGACTACTGCAAGCGCCTGCCGCCCGACGTCGAGTACGTCGACGATGTCGCGCCCGCCGCATCGCTCGGGCCGCAGCCGGCGCTCGCCGCATGAGCGTCGCGATGACCGACCCGATCCGGATTCGAACCGTCAACGCCGAGTTCCTGCGTGCGGGACCGCCGCACAACCAGCTGCTGTCGCCGCTGACTCCATATCTCGCGGTGTGCGGCGATGCCGGCGCCGGCGTCGTCTCGGTGCCGTACGAGCAGGCGGCGTTCGAGCGGCGCCTGAAGGAGCTGCGCTATGAGACCGGAGACCCCGCCGATCGACTCGCGATGCTCCACGATATCGGCGTCGACATGGGCCGGATCCTTGGCGCGGTGCCCGGCCTGCCCGGTGCGCTCAGTGTCGATTCCGACCGCGCGGCGACGCTCGTGCACCTGCGGCTCACGCTGTCGGCTTCGGAGCTCGCGCACCTGCCGTTCGAGCTCGCCAAGGTGCCGGTGGGGCCGGCGGCGACCGCCGAGAGCTGGCTCGCCGTGCAGACGCGGCCGCCGGTGTGTCTTACGCGCAACATCCGCACGGTCTCGCCGGAAGGCGTCGTGTGGCCGCAAACGCCGCGCATCCTGTTCATATCGGCGGCGCGCGATGTCGTTCCGTACGACGAGCACTACGAGGCGCTGACGGCGTCGATCGAGCCGTTTCGCCCGCACGACGTAAAGAGCGTCAAGACGAGCGGCGGCGAGCAGATCGGCGAGCTCCTCACGGTGCTCGAAGACCCGACGCTTGCCGACGTGCTCCACGAATGCCAGAGCGTCGCCTATACGCACGTGCACATCCTCGCGCACGGCGACGAGGACGAGACGTCGCGCGGTTCGTACGGCCTCGTTCTGCGCGGCCAGGACGGCTCGGCCGACGTCGTATCCGGCGAGCGATTCGCGAGCGCGCTGATCTCGGTCGGCGAAGATCGCGTGAACCGCCCGGCCGTGGTGAGCGTCGCGGGCTGCGACAGCGCCAACGTCGGCACGGTCGCCGTTCCCGGAGCGAGCTTCGCGCATGCGTTGCACCAGGCGGGCATTGCGCTCGTCGTCGCCTCGCAGTTCCCGCTCAGCATGGAAGGCTCCGTACCGCTCGTGCGCGCGCTCTATCAGGGGCTGCTGTGGGGCGAGCATCCGCTGCTGCTGCTGCAGCGGGCGCGCGCCGAGCTGCACGCGCGGTACACGGCGATGTGGCACGACTGGGCGAGCCTCGTCGTGTACGAGGCGCTGCCGCATTCGCTGGGCGAGCAGCTCGACGGGCTGCGCTATCAGCAGACGCGCCGTGCGATGAACGCAGCACTGGAGCGGATCGACCGGGCGGTGGCCGCGCAGTCCGACGAGTCGCTGCAGGTGCTGCGCGACGGCGTGGCGAACGCGCTGCGCCGCATGCCGTTCGACGGGCAGTACGCCGTCGAATGCCTGGGACTTCGCGCGAGCGCGCGCAAGCGCCTCGCGCAGGCCGCGTTCACGCTCGCGGCGCGGGCGCCGGACAGCAGTGCGCAGCTCGACGATCCATTCGACCTGCTCGAGCAGTCGTACAGCGATTACAGCGAAGCGGTGCGGCGGCTCCTCGTGAACGACGGCAGGACGGTGCAGCGCGTCGCGACGCTTCACTGGGTGCTCGTGCAGTCGGTTTCGCTCGCCGCGGTGCTCGCGAAGTACGCCGACCAGGGGCAGTGGACGACGGCGAAGCTGTGCGCCGACCTGTACTGCGCGCACACGAGCCTCGAGGAGCGCGCGTGGGCCCACGCGAGCCTCGCCGAGCTCTATCTGCTGCGACTCGCCGAGGACGGCGTCACGCCCGCGCTGCAGCGTGAGCTGCGGGATGCCGCGGTCGAGCATGCGCGCCGGCTGATCGATGCGTATCCGTTCCGCGACTATTCGCCGGTCACGTCGACACTGAGGCAGTTTCGCCGCTACGTCGACTGGTGGGGCGATGCGCGTTTCGAGCGCGCGCTCGCGAAGCGCAGCGCGGCGCCTCGCGCTGCGTGGAGTGCGCTGGTCGATGCGGCGAAGGAGCTGATCCGCCTCCTCGAGCCGGAGAACGGCGGCACGTCGTCCGGCGGATCACGCGCAAGCGACCGGCGACGAAGCGGCGCAGATCGCGTCGGCGCGCGACGCGCCGGCTGCGACGTCGGCACGCGCGGTCGCCGCGCGCACCGACGCCGAAAGAGGTTCGCCGACGGACGCAGCGAGGCGTCGCAGCGGGGGCCACGCGGCGGCGGCAGCGACGAGCGCACGCCACGAGGGCGCGTTCTTCGACATCGAGATGCTGCCGGCCGAGCACGGCGACGCGCTGTGGATCGAGTATGGCGACGGGAAGCTTTGTCATCGGCTGCTGATCGACTGCGGCACGCAGTCGACGGCGCCGCGGCTCGCGCGGCGGATCGATGCGCTTGCGACGAGCGAACGGCGCTTCGAGCTGTTCGTGATGACGCACATCGACGCCGACCACATCGGCGGAGCGCTGCCTCTGATGCGCGCGGTGAAGCAGGGGCTGCGCTTCGGCGACGTCTGGTTCAACGGCTGGCGCCACCTTTCCGGCCAGCTCGGTGCCCGGCAGGGCGAGATGTTTTCCACCGCCATCCGCGATCTCGAGCTGCCGTGGAATGCATGGCGCGACGGCGACGCGATCGTCGTCGCCGACGATCCGCTGCCCGTATGCACGCTGCCCGGCGGGATGACGCTCACGCTGCTGTCGCCGCGGCCGGCCGAGTTGAGGAAGCTCGCGCCGGTATGGACGCGCGAGCTGCAGCGCTACGGCCTCGAGCCCGGCTCGCGGATCGACTACAGCCGCTTCCTCAAGGGGCAGCCGTCGACGTCCACCGATGTCGATGCGCTCGCCGCGGAGCCCTTTTCCGCGGACGCCGGTGCGCCGAACGGCACGAGCATCGCGTTCATCGCGCAGTATGCCGGCGCCGCGGTGCTGTTCGGCGCCGACGCTTACGCGCCGGTCCTCGCGGAATCGCTGCGGCGCCTGCTGAAGCAGCGCGGTGAGACGCGGCTGCCGTTGGCGGCGTTCAAGCTCGCGCACCACGGCAGCCAGAACAACACGAGCGTCGAGCTGCTCGAGTTGCTCGATTGCTCACGGTATCTCGTGTCGTCGAACGGCGCGCATTTTTGTCACCCGGACCGGCAGGCGGTCGCGCGCATCGTCAAGCACGGCGGAAAGCGCCCGACGGTGAGCTTCAACTATCGCACCCGCTACAACGAGATCTGGGGAAGCGCCGAAATGCAGCAGAAGTACGGCTACACAGCGCAATTCCCGGAGGGCGAAGGGCAGGGCATGGCCGTTTCGCTGCTTGCGCCGAAGGTGACGTGACGACAGCGAAGGGCAAAACGAGGAGAGGCATCATGGCAAAAGGCATGTCGTTGCATATCGGATTGAACGCGGTGGACGCGGGTCATTACCAGGGCTGGAGCGGCGAGCTCGTTGCGTGCGAGGCGGACGCCGACGACATGGAGGCGATCGCGCGCAAGAGAGACTTCGCGACGACGAAGCTGCTGACGAAGAAGGCGACGCGGCACGCGGTGCTGCAGGCGCTCGCGGACGCCGCCGCGAAGCTCGAGAAGGGAGACATCCTGTGGCTGTCGTATTCGGGCCACGGCGGCCAGGTGCCCGACACCAACGGCGACGAGGACGATCGCAAGGACGAAACCTGGTGCCTGTACGACGGCGAGCTCGTCGACGACGAGCTCTACGCGGCGCTCGGCAAGCTGCGCGCCGGCGTGCGCGTGCTGATGCTGTCGGACTCGTGCCACAGCGGCACCGTCGCGCGCGACATGTACTACCGCGCAAAGCCGGTGGCGGCGAGCGAGGGCGCGCCGCCGCGCTACCGCGCGATGCCGCGCGACGTCGCGCTACGCGTCTATCGCGCGCATCGCAAGTTCTACGACGACATCCAGGCGGCGGTGAAACCGAAGGCGGCCTCCGCGGATTCGATCGGCGCATCGGTCATCCTGATCTCCGGATGCCAGGACAACCAGACGTCGTCGGACGGTGACTTCAACGGTCTCTTCACGTCGCGGCTGCTCGAAGTCTGGCACGACGGCGCGTTCGGCAAAGCGTATCCGCGCTTCCATCGGGCGATCGTCAACCTGATGCCGCCGGATCAGACGCCGAACTATTACGCCGTCGGCGCACCCGACAAGGCGTTCGCGAAGCAGTCGCCTTTCACCATCTGATCGGCGACGCGGCGTGGGGCGGTGGGGGGCGGTGCGGGCGCGGCCGCCCGCCTGCCGCGCTCATTGCACGGTGTAGCTCGTGAGCTCGAGGGTGTCCTCGTCGAGCTTGCGCCCGGACGCCGAGAACACGGTTCGCACCTGCTTCACCGTGCGCTTCGCGTCCGGCACGTACCAGGCAACGTGCACGATGCGCACCGGCTCGGCGCCCTGCATCGCGAGGCTCGCCGTCGCCTTGCGGCTGCTG
This sequence comes from uncultured beta proteobacterium, assembly GCA_963798655.1. Classification (GTDB taxonomy): domain Bacteria; phylum Pseudomonadota; class Gammaproteobacteria; order Burkholderiales; family Casimicrobiaceae; genus CAVSMC01. The sequence goes on from CAWCUH010000003.1 coordinate 118,846, forward strand.
TCGAGGTCGACGCGAAGCGCATTGAACGTCCCGGCCGGCACCGTTACCCTCTCCCAGCCGACGACGCGGCCGTGGCCGTACCAGTTCGAATAGAACGGATCGGCGTTCGGCGTCGCGAGCCGCTTCCATTCGACGCCGGGGCGCAGGTCGTCGAAGCTCTGCAGGAACGGGTTGAACTCGACCAGGTAATAGCCGTCCCCGCGCCATTCGACAAAACGTGGGGCGGCGCCGATCGCCTGCGTCACCGGAGCTTTCGCCGCATTGGCAATCGCGATCGTCTCCGTCACTTCGCGCTCCGACACTTGCCGCACCTGGTACGTGTACGAGCGCGGCTCGACGTTCTTCCACACGCTCGTCGCGCGGTATTGCCAGCGGTCGCCGACATGCGGAAACTTCGCCGGCAGCGCGGGCATCCGCGGCGCGAGCGTCGCGACGCGCTGCGATTCCGACGGCGGCGGATGCGGCGTTGTTGCCGGCGCCGCTGGAGCGGCCGATGTCGGCGTTTGCGTGCTCGCTGCTTCAGCCGGCGATGGAATCGGCGCCGCCGACGATTTCGGCGCCGGTTTGCCAGGCGATTCGACCGGCGTCGTTGTCGCCGCAGTCGACGGCTTCAGCGGGTGCTTCGTCGCTGATTCGGCGGCCGTCGTCGCAGCGGGCGGGGATTTCGGCGCCTGCTTCGCAGGGGTCTCGATCGACGGCGCTGGCGCCGAGGCCGTCGATTTCGACGGCCGATGTGCAGGCGCTTCGATCGCGCTCGTCGCCGCGGGCGGTGATTTCTCCGATGCATTGGCCGGCGAATCCGCTGCCGCAACCTTCGGCGCCGGCGCCGACTCGTTCGTCGCGGGGTTTGTCGGCGATTGCGCGGACGTCGAAGCGCCCTCACGCATCGTCGGCAACGCGTTCGTGTCGGCCGCCACCGTGCCGGGGAGTTGCGCTGCGACGCCGGGCGCGGGTGCCTGCGCCGATCGCGACGCATCGATCGATGCGCGCCACGGCGTGAAGTACCCGGCCAGCACGGCGAGCACGATCACGACTGCGACGCCGGCGATCCAGTACGGCCGCGCGCGGCGCGCAGGGATCGCGCGTTCGGCAGACGCGACGGCTTCGCGTCGCGGCTCGGCGATCGCTGCCTGCTCACCGCCGAGAATGCGTTCGAGCGTGTCGATCAATTCACCGCTGGTCGCGTCCCATTGGCGATGGTTGATCTCGACCGCCTGCCGTCGTGCGAGCGGCGCGAGATCCGCCGGCATCTGGTCGGCACTGGGCATCGGCGTGTCCTCGACCAGCACCGGAACGACGCGGATGTTGCGCCTGAGTGCGGTCACCGTCTCGATGCGCACGAAGTCGGAGGGATCGTCGAGCCTGCGCTTGGCGTCCGCGCCCGGCGCGAGCCACCGGCTACCGATGACGACGATCAGCACGTCGCACGCACCGACCGCGCGCTCGATCGCATCGACGAAATCGGTGCCCGGCTCGATGCCCTCGACGTCCATGAACACGCGGGCCTTGCCGAAGTGCGATGCGAGGCGGTCGTACAGGCGTCCCGCGTAGGCCGGCGCGTCGTCGCGGCGGTAGCTGATGAAGATGCCGCTTGTCATCGGCGGCACGGCGCGTCCGCTGTGCAGGCGCGGCGATCGCGTGCCGCGGCCACGCGGCCGGCAGGGTCGAGCGCTGAGGTCATCGTGACGCCATGTTCGGGCTCAACGATGCTGCCCCCGTTGAACGGGCGGGTCAAGCGCGCAGCGGCGCAGGCGCCGTGCACGATGCTGCTCTCGCTTGCGGCGCGGGTTTGCATTAGCATCGCGGCAGTCTCGAATTCAGGATTGACCCGCCGGCGCCGCCATCGCGGCCGCCGGCCCGATTGCATGGTCGTTCACGTCGTCGACGGCACGTACGAGCTGTTCCGGCACTTCTACGGACTGCGCCGCTTCAACAAGGGCAACGATCGCCCGTTCGGCGCCGTTGTCGGCGTGCTGCAGACGGTGCTGCAGATGATCGAGCAGGGCGCGACGCACGTCGGCGTCGCGACCGACCACGTCATCGAGTCGTTCCGCAACCGGCTGTGGCCGGGCTACAAGACGGGCGAGGGCATCGAGCCGGCGCTGCTCGCGCAATTCCATCCGCTGGAGCACGCGCTCGCCGCGATGGGCGTTGCCGTTTGGCCGATGGTGGAGCTCGAAGCCGACGACGCGCTCGCGTCGGCGGCGCGAATCGCGGCGGCGGACGCGCGCGTCGACAAGGTGTGCATCTGGACCGTCGACAAGGATCTCGCGCAATGCGTGAGCGGCGATCGCGTCGTGCAGATGGATCGCCGGGCGAAGAAGATGACTCGATGCCGACGGCGTTCGCGCCAAGTTCGGCGTTGCGCCGCCGCTGATTCCCGACTATCTCGCGCTCGTTGGTGATGCGGCCGACGGCTATCCGGGCATCGCCGGCATCGGCGCGGTCACCGCGGCGCAGCTTCTCAACCGCTACGGCGCGATCGAGGATTTCCCCCCGCAGGTGCTCGGCGATCGAAGGCACGCCGCGCTGCTCTTCAAGCGCCTCGCGACGCTTCGCAGCGACGCCGCGCTGTTCAGCGACGTCGACGAGCTTCGCTGGCGCGGGCCCGGCGGCGACTTCGCCGCGTGGACGGACCGCATGGAATCGCCGACGCTGCTCGAGCGCACGGCGAAATTGCGCATCGAACCGGATGAAACGCTAGCCTCGCTCATTCGACGCCGGTCGCGTATGGCGCGACGTCATTGCGCGGAGCGTCGGGGAACGACGCGACGATCTTCTGCCACAGCGCTTCGGCAATCTTCTGGAGCTCGGGTGTCATCGTCGTCTGCCTTGTTCGCGACGGGGCGCCGCGTCAGTGACAGTATCGGCAAGCCCCGCCGCGGCGCCTATCGGCGAACGCCGCTTGACCGGGATCATCATTCGCTGCGTCGAGCCTTGGGAAGATGCGTTGCCCGAGGGTAGGAATATTCCGAGCGGCTGCGATTGCCCGCTCGCCGCGTTCACTTTGCAAGCGCTCGTGACGAAGCGCAACGGCTGCGCCGCCCGGCGCACGGGGAGGATCGGATGTCGCTGAAACGAAGATGGACGAGCGCACTTGCAGCCCTCGCGCTGGCCTGGCTGCCACTGCAGGGTCACGCCGCCGACGCTGCGTCGCAGGTCGTGCGCATTGCGCTCACCGAGGACGGTGCGCCGCTCGCCATGGTGACCGGCGTGTTCTTGCCGGCAGGCGACGGACCGTTCCCGGTGCTCGTCTATTCGCACGGGCGCTCGGGCACCGAGGCCGAGCGCAGCAACACGAAGCTTCCCGATCCGCACGGCCACATTCGCTATTGGCTGAAGAAGGGGTTCGCCGTCGTCGCGCCGATACGTCCCGGCTACGGCGAGACCGGGGGTGCCGACCGCGAGAACGCCGGCGTCGGCTACGACGTGTTCGGCAACTGCTGGGGCCGGCCGGACTTCGCGCGCTCGGCCAACAACGCGGCGCACGCCGTGCTCGCGGCGCTCGGCTGGGTCCGCAAGCAGCCGTGGGCCGACGCGAAGCACATCGTGCTCGCCGGCACGTCGATGGGCGGTCTCGCGTCGATCGCGACGGCCGCGACGAACCCCGAGGGCGTCGCCGCGTACGTGAATTTCGCCGGCGGCACCGGCGGGCACGGCAAGCGCTCGCCCGAGCACAGCTGCGGGTCTGCCGACATGCAGGACCTGCTGGCGGAATACGGCCGCACGACGCACGTGCCGAGCCTTTGGCTGTACGCCGAGAACGACCTGTTCTGGGGGCCCGAATGGCCGCGCGCATGGCATCGCGCGTTCGCCGGTGGCGGCAGCCATACCGAGTTCGTGATGACCTCGCCGGTGCCGCATTCCGACGGCCACCAGCTGCTCGCGCGCGGCGCGCGGCTGTGGACGCCGAACGTCGACCGCTTCCTGGCCGAGCTCGGGCTGTAGCTAGATCTTCTTGTAAGCCTCGACGTCCCAGCCGCCGGTGATCGCGGCCGGATGGCCGGCGTGGGGATGCTCGCTCCTGTATTCCCAGTGGATGCGCGCGAACTCGAGCGTCACCTCGTCGAGGAACCCGTCGTCCGGAGCACCGGCGTTCATCGCGTCGAACGACAGCGGATAGTGCTCACCGGTGCCCGCGCGCTGCGCAACGTGCGTGACGAGCACGCTGTCGAGCGTCACCTTGTAGAACTCGAACGCGCTCGCCGTGTGCCGGAACGTGAATTTCGCGTGCGCGATGTGCTGACCCGACGCGCACGCGAGCAGCATCGGTATCGACGCGGCGTCGACATCCTTGCGAAAGCGAACCGGCGAGAACGTCGTCTTGCCGGTGCCGCTGCCGCCGCCGCCGCCGTGGTAGACGGTCGCGGCGAGCGACTGGTCGTACGAGCGGACGACGATTTCCTTTTCGTGCCCACGCACCGTGCTCTCGCCGTCGATGCCGTCGAGCTTCAGGAAGATCTCGAGATCGGGATTCAGCATGTCGCCCATCGTGTTTCATTTGTTGCCGGCGAGGCTTGCCGGACTTGCGATCGTCGCGAGTCAACACCAATTGCGGCGCGTGCGCAAGGCGGGCGCGGGCCGATTCGTCGACAAATCGCGCGGCACGACGCCCGCTTCGCGCGAGCTTGGCGCGTTGACCGCTCATCGCTTGCGCGCTAAATTCGCGCACTTCGATCCGGGCGGAGGAGACGACGATGGCGACAAAGCTCTATTCGTGGCCGCAAAGCTCCGGCACGCGCATCGCGTGGGCGCTGGAGGAGCTCGGTGTCGCTTACGAATACATGCAGCTCGACGCGGGCAAGAACGAGCACCGCGCGCCCGCGTATCTCGCGATCAACCCGCACGGCAAGGTGCCGGCGCTGGTCGACGGCGACGTCAAGCTCTTCGAGTCCGGCGCGATCCTGATCCATCTCGGCGAGCGGTACGGCGTCGGGAAGAAGCTCTGGCCCGCCGGCGGCCAGCCGCGCGCCGACGCGATCGCCTGGACCGTGTGGTCGATGACCGAGCTCGGGCCGCACATGATGCAGTACGCGTATCACGGTCTCGCGACGCCGTTCTCGTACAAGCCCGCCGATCAGAGCCGCGCCGCCGCCGAATACGAGCGCTCGGAGTTCGAGCGCTGCATGCACGCGATCGACGCGCGCCTGGACGGTCGCGATTACCTGCTCGGCGATTTCACGCTCGCCGATATCGCCGCATCGAGTTGGCTCGGCTTCGGCGCGTATCTCGGCGTGCGCATCGACGCCTATCCGCGCGCCGCGGCGTGGTTCGAACGCTGCAACGCACGGCCGGCGATGCAGCGCGCGCGCTAGAGGGTCGCGTGAGCACGATGAACGACGTTGTGGTCGAGGCGTGGAACAGCGTGCTGTTCGACAAGTTCCTGCGCTTCAAGCACCTGCTGATCGACGGACTGTCGGCGCACAGCGACGAGGCGCTCGCGCGACATTTTCATCCGCGCGGCACGCGCGTGCTCGACGTCGGCTGCGGGTTCGGCGACAGCACGCGGCTGATCGCGAAGCAGGTGGGGCCCGAAGGCGCCGCGGTCGGCGTCGACTGCGCCGGGCGATTCATCGCCGCGGCGGAGCGCGACGCGCGCGAGCACGACGTATCGAACGCATCGTTCTTCGTCGCCGACGTGCAGTCGGATGATCTTCGCGGTCCGTACGACCGCGTGTTCTCGCGTTTCGGCACGATGTTCTTCAACATGCCGGGCGCCGCGCTGCGCAACATGCGCAAGGCGATGAAGCCGGGCGGGTCGCTGACGATGATCGTCTGGCGGCAGCGCGAGGACAATCCGTGGGTGCATGACGCCGAAGTGTGCGTGAAGGCGATCGTGCCCGTCGTCTCGCACGAGGACACCGACCAGGTCCACTGCGGGCCGGGACCGTTCTCGATGGCCGGCGCCGACATGGTGAGCGCGATGCTGCACGGCGCCGGCTACGATCGGATCGCCTTCGAGCGTTTCGACGCCGACATCTGCATCGGCCGTGACCTTGCCGAGGCGATCGAGTTCGCGATGGCGCTCGGGCCGGCCGGCGAGATCATTCGCCTCGCGCAGGACGAAGGCGACAAGCGCAGGCCGCAGGTCGTCGCGGCGTTGCGCGAAACGCTATCGCGCTACGAGCGCGCCGGCGGCGTCTTCGCGCCGTCGAGCACGTGGTTCGTCAGCGCGCGCAATCCGTAGACGCCGCCGCCCGCAGCGTCGACACGAGCGCCGCCTCGTCGGCGTCTTCCGGAAGCGGATAGCGCGCGAGCAACGCGCGCGTCGCATCGAGCCGCGCGAGGTCATTGCCTTCTGCGATCGCGCGCAGCGCGCGCAGCCGCGCGAGGCACTCGGCGCGCTGCTCGATCAGCTTCGTCAGCTGCTCGTCGCAGCGCGCAATCGGCGTCGGGTAGTGCGCGACCTCGTCGCTCAACTCGCGAAGGCGCGCGTCGAGTCGCGCGGCGAGCGCGTCGAGCGCATCGTTCAACGCCGTTCGTTGCGCTTGTTGCGCTTGCATCGTCACCTCCGTCAACCGCTGTGTTGCGCGCACGCTCGCCCCGCGCAATCGGGCACCGAGGCGCGCGCCTCGCGCACGACCATCAGCGTGCCCTGCAGCAGGTACACCGTCGACACGGCGACGATGATCCGCCGGCTCCACGTGATGAACTGCGCGTCGCTCATCAGCTGCAGGATGCCTCGCGACGCGTGCGTGCCGGCGAGCGCGAGCGCCACCGCGGTCATCGCGACCCACGCCGGCAGGTCGCCCCCTTCCACGGCGAGCAGCGTGCCGAAATACGCGATCTTCAGCGCGTGCGACAGCGTCTGCACGGCCGCTTTCGTCGCGACGATCCCGCGCCGGCCGAGGCCGGAATGCACGAAGAACACGTCGAGCAGCGGCCCCGACACGCCGGCGAGCAATTGCAGCGCCATGCAGACGAGCCCTGCGATCCCCGCATGCGTCGGTCGCACGACGGTCAATCGGGCGCGCGCCGGGAGCAGCAGGCCGATGAACGGCGTGAGCCCAAGGATCAATACGGACTGGCCCTTGGTCGGCCGCAGCGCAAGCAGCGTAAACAGCGCCACCGATATCGCCGAGCCGATCGCGTAGTGCAGGACAACCCGCCAGCCGACGTGTGCGCGCCACACCCACGCTCGCCAGCCGTTCGACGCCATCTGCGTGATGCCGTGCAGCGCCATCGCAGCCGTGAGCGGCATAATGGCGAGCAGCAGTCCCATCAGCACCATGCCGCCCGCCATGCCGAAGATGCCGGACAAAAACGACGTGGCGAGCACGCCGATGGCAAGGATCGCAAGGTTCGGGAGGTCGTGCATGGCGTAGCGAAAAGCGTACCGCCGCCGGTCATGCTACGCAAACGGGTTCAGCTGCGGCCGCGTTCACCGTCGCGCGCAACGGCCGCGGGTCGCGCGCGCGATGCCGATACCCGACGATTTCCCTCCGGCTTCGACGCGTTGGCACGTCGCGAGTCATGGGATGCCGCGACGTCCAGTCGCGCAATCCTTGACCTGTACCAAAGATTTCGCTGCGCCCGCGGCGAACAATGGCCGGACTCTCGCGCCGGCAGCAGCGCACGCACGCTCGTGTTCCGCGCCGAAGCGACAGGAGGAGGCGGCTTTGCTGCAGATCATCATCCAGGGCCGCGGCGGCCAGGGCGCGCAGACGGCCGGCAATCTGCTCGCGGCGGCGTTCTTCGCCGAGGGCGGGCAGGTGCAATCGTTCGCGAGCTACGGCGGCGCCCGGCGCGGCACGCCGGTGACGTCGTTCATCCGCGTCGACGAGCGGCCGATACGCGTACGCTGCGACATCGAGCGCGCCGACGCGATCCTGTGCTTCGACGCGAGCCTCCTCGACGGGCGCCTTCTCGACACCGCGCACGCCGACACGCTGATCGTCGTCAATTCGACGCGAACGCGCGACGCGCTTGCGCAGGCGCTGCCCGGCCGTCGCGTCGTTCCCGTCGACGGCATCGCGATCTCTCGCCGTCACGGCCTCGGCCGCGTCGTGAACTCGGCGCTGCTCGGCGGCTTCGTGCGTGCGGTCGGTGCGCCGGCGCTCGGCGTGCTCGCGCGCGTGCTCGCCGACGAAGCGCCGAAGCTCGTCGACGAAAACATCGCCGCATGCGAAGAGGCCTATCGATCGGTGGATGCGCTGCTCGCTGAAACGGCAATCGCATGAGCGTGATCCCGACGACGTGGACGACTGGGACGACGGAGGTGTTCCGGACCGGCACGTGGCGCGCTGCGCTGCCGGAGCATATCCATGCACCGTCGCCGTGCCACGCCGCGTGCCCGGTGAACGGCGACATCGCCGACTGGATCGGACGCGCGCGCGACGGCGATCTGCGCGGCGCGTGGGAGATCCTGACGCGGCACAATCCGTTTCCTGCGATCGCCGGGCGCATTTGCCACCATCCGTGCGAAGCGGTGTGCAACCGCGCGGCCCTCGACGCATCGGTCGCGATCTGCGCACTCGAGCGGCATGTCGGCGACCACGCGATCGCGCGAGGCTGGACGTTCGCGCCGGTCGATGTCACGCGCGACGAGCGCGTCGCCGTCGTCGGCGGCGGACCGTCCGGGCTGTCGGCCGCGTTTCATCTGCGCCGCAACGGTTACCGCGTGGCGTTGTTCGAGTCGCAGTCCGAGCTCGGCGGCTTGATGCGCTACGGCATCCCGCCGTATCGGCTCGCACGGCCGGTGCTCGACGCCGAGATCGCGCGCGTCGTCGCGCTCGGCATCGACGTCGCGTGCATGCAGGCGATCGCTACAGCCGCCGACTTCGATCGTCTGCGCCGTGAGTTCGACGCGGTTTACGTCGCGATCGGAGCATCGCAGTCGAAACGACTGCCGGCGCTCGATTATGCACGGCCGTACGTCGTCGACGGAGCGCGCTACCTCGCCGCGGCGAGCGCCGGCGCGGCGCCGGCACTCGGCGCGCGTGTCGTCGTCATCGGCGGCGGCAGCGCGGCGATCGACGTCGCGCGCACGGCGCGCCGTGCCGGACACGAGGTCACCGTCGTCGCGCTCGAGAGCATCGAGCAGATGCCCGCGCAGCGCGACGAAGTCGCCGAAGCACGGGAGGAGGGGATTGCGCTCATCGCAGGGGCGATGGTGAGCGCGGCGGTACCGGCACACGGCGGCGTCGTGCTCACCTGCGTCGGCGTCCGCTTCGAAGCCGGCGCGCGGCGCGGCGAGTTCACCGTGATGCCGATCGAGCGCAGCGAGTTCGAGCTGCATGCCGATGCGGTGGTTCCGTCGATCGGCCAGGATCCGGACATCGCGCCGCTTGCCGCGCTCGACGGCGAGGGTGCGCTGCTGCGAATCGACGTGCGCCAGGCGACGAGCGCCGAGCGCGTGTACGCCGGCGGCGACGTCGCGAGCCTCGCACGCTTCGTGACCGAAGCGATCGGCATGGGCAAGCGTGCGGCGAAGGCGATCGACGCCGACTTGCGCGGAACGCCGCGCGACGGCGAAGCGCAGGCCGAAGGCATCGTCACGCCATCGGCGATCAACGGCTACTACTACGCGAAGCAGGCGCGCGCCGCCGAGCGCAGGCTCGACGTCGCGCGGCGCATCGCGAGCAACGACGAAGTGCAGCTCGGACTCGACGCGGCGGACGCCGCCGCCGAGGCGCAGCGCTGCTTCTCGTGCGGCACGTGCATCCATTGCGACAACTGCGTCGTCTACTGCCCCGACCTCGCGGTCCGGCGGACGAACGGCGGCTACGCGGTGCTCACCGATTACTGCAAGGGATGCGGCCTGTGCGTCGCCGAATGTCCGACCGGCTCGATGAAGATGATCGAGGAGCGGCGATGAGCGTGCCTTTGTGTCGTTGCAAGCGGTCGCTATGAACGCCCGCGACGACTCGGCGCGCGAAACGCCGATGCTTCTGACCGGCAACCACGCCGTCGCGTGGGCGGCGCGGCTCGCGCGGCCGAAAGTCGTGCCTGTCTATCCGATCACGCCACAGACGCCGGTGCTCGAGAAGATCACCGAGTTCCAGGCGAGCGGCGTGTTCGACGCCGAGCTGATCACGCCCGAATCCGAGCACTCGGTGATGGCGGCGTGCATTCCGGCCTCGCTCGCGGGCGTCCGGGTGTTCACGGCGACCGCCTCGCAGGGTCTGCTGCTGATGCACGAGCTCCTGCACTACGCGAGCGGGGCGCGCGCGCCGATCGTCATGGCGAACATCAACCGCACGCTCGCATCGCCGTGGGCGTTTTGGCCGGACGAGACCGACAGCCTCGCGCAGCGCGACACCGGGTGGATCCAGTACTACGTCGAAAGCGCGCAGGAAGCCCTCGACACGACGCTGCACGCGTTTCGCGTCGCCGAGCACGTGCTGCTGCCGGCGATGGTGAATCTCGACGCGTTCTACGTCTCGCATGCGCTCGAGCCCGTTCGCGTGCCCGCGCAGGGCGTGGTCGACGAGTTCCTGCCGGCGTACGCGCCCGCGCACCGGCTCGACACGTCGAAGCCCGAGTCGTGGGGCAACGTCGTCACGCAGGACATGTTCTATCGGCATCGGCAGCAGATCGCCGGGGCGATGAGCGAAGTGCCCGGAATCGCCGTCGATGCCGACGCGCGCTGGCAGGCGTTGACCGGGCGCGGCTATGGCGTGATCGAGCGTTATCGCTGCGACGACGCACGAATGGTCGTCGTCGCGATGGGCAGCATGTGCGGCACCGTCCGCGATGCCGTCGACTCGATGCGCGACGCCGGCGATCGCGTCGGGCTGCTGAAGGTGCGGCTCTTCCGGCCACTGCCCGTGGCGATGCTGCGCGACGCGCTCGCCGGCGTGCCCGACGTGCTCGTGCTCGATCGCAACTATTCGCCGGGTCACGGCGGCGTGCTGCATCAGGAGCTTCGTGCGGCGCTCTACGGGGTTCGCGCCGCGCCGCGCTTGCACGGGTATCTCGCCGGCGTAGGCGGCGTCAACGTGGCGCCGCAGAACGTCGTCGAGTTCGTGCGCCGTGCGAGCGCGAGCGAGCCGTCGCCGGAATCCCTATGGGTGAGGTGACGATGCAGCCGCTCGACGCGCGACACGAAGACATCCTGTGCTCGGGACACGCGGCGTGTCCCGGCTGCGTCGACGCGCTGTCGGTGCGCCACGTGCTCGGCGTTCTCGGCGCCGATACGATCGCCGTGATTCCGCCGTCGTGCATGGCGATCATCGCCGGTCCGCAGCCGTACAGCGGATTGAAGATACCGGTCTACCAGCCGACGCTCGAGGCGAGCGCCGCGGCGGCAACGGGACTGCGGCGCGCGCTCGACGCGCAGGGCAAGCGCGAAACGCACGTCGTCGTGCTCGCAGGCGATGGCGGCACATACGACATCGGCTTCCAGTGCCTGTCGTCGGCCGCCGAGCGCAACGAGAACTTCATCTACATCTGTCTCGACAACGAAGGCTACATGAACACGGGCGCGCAGAAGTCGTCGTCGACGCCGCACTTCGCGCGCACCGGCTCGACGCCCGCCGGCAAGACGTCGAAGAAGAAGAACCTGATCGAGATCATGGCGGCGCACGAAGTGCCGTACGCCGCGACGGCGAGCGTCGGCTTCCTGCCCGACCTGATTCGCAAGGTCGAGAAGGCGAAGTCGATGCACGGAACGCGGATCATCACGCTGCTGATCCCGTGCCTCGACGGATGGGGGCTGCCCGACGACGCCGGCATCAAGGCGTCGCGCTACGCGGTGGAATGCGGCGCGTTTCCGCTTTACGAAGTCGAGGACGGACGCCGCTACACGGTGAATCACGAATCGAAGCCGCGGCCGCTGCGCGAGTATCTGCAGCTGCAGCGACGCTATCGTCACCTGTCCGACGCCGACATCGACCGGCTGCAGGCCGAGATCGACGACGACTGGGCGCGGTTGCACGAGCGCGCAAGGCCGCGCCCGCGGCAGGACGTGCCGGCTTCCTAACCGTTCGTCGTCACGCCGCGGGCTCGCCCGCGTTTGATCTGGATCAACCCGACGCGATATCGGTGGGCTCCACCGCGCCGTCGCGTCCGGCATTGGCAAGGTCATTGCAACGGTACCGGCGCACGCCGCGTTGGACGCGAGCGCGCGTGGCCTTCGTGCCGGTGGCGGTCAGAAGCTCGCCGAAACCGCACGTCGGGCGCCGCGGCTCCAGCCGCTCGTCGCACGAATCCGCCATGCCGCACGAACAACTCGAATCGGCGCTCTGCACGCTTCCACTGCCCGGCGGTCCCCGCGCCGTCGCCGATGCGCCGTCGCCGCTCGCCGCGCCGTCGCCGCTCACCGCGCCCGACGCGAACGCCTCGCACGATCACGCGCGCCGTGCGCGTCACCAGCGCTTCGTGCGCCGCGTCTACCGGCTGCGCACGATCGGCCTCGGCTTGGGCGCGGTCGCGGTCGGATCGGTGCTCGCGCTTCATCGCGAGCCGACGTGGCTGTGGATGCTGCTCGCGCTGAACGGCCTCGCGTGGCCCCATGCCGCGGCGCTGATCGCGCTGCAAAGCGACGATCCGCGCCGCGCCGAGTTGCGCAATCTCACGATCGACTCCGCGGCAGGCGGCGCGTGGCTCGCGGTGATGCAGTTCAACGTGGTTGCGGGCGCGCTGCTCGTGACGATGCTCACGATGGACAAGATGAGCGTCGGCGGCGCGGCGTTCGCGGCGCGCACGTCGATCGCGCTTCTCGCGTCCTGCGCGCTCGTCTCGGCGGCGCTCGGCTTCCCCTTCGATCCGTCGTCGCCGACGTCGGTGATCCTCGCCTGCATTCCGTTCGTCGTCGTCTATCCGATGGCCGTCGCGAACATGATGTACGCGCTCGGCAAGCGCGTGACGCAGCAGAACCGGCGCCTCGAGGAGCTCGGCCGCACCGACGGCCTCACCGGACTCGCCAATCGCGGCGAAGCGCGCGACGTCGCGGCGCGCGAGCTCGCGCGCCATTCGCGCACCGGCCGGCCCGCTACGCTGATGATCGCGGACATCGATCGCTTCAAGGCGATCAACGACCGCTACGGCCATCCGCGCGGAGACGACGTGTTGCGTCGCGTGGCGGAAACGCTCGATCAGTGCTGTCGGGGCGCCGACACGCCGGCGCGCTATGGCGGCGACGAATTCCTGCTCGTGCTGCCCGACACGACGCTGCACGGCGCGGACGAGCTTGCGCGGCGCATTCGAAAAACGCTCGACGCCGCGCGATTCGAGCGCGCGCCCGAGCTTTGCTGCACGATCAGCATCGGCGCGGCCGAGGCGCGGGCGGACACCGCCGACGTCGACGAATGGATCAACGAGGCCGATACTGCGCTGTACCGCGCGAAATTCGCCGGCCGCGATCGCTTCGAGACAGCCTTGCCGTCGCGCTGAATCGAGCGTCTTCGCGCCGGTGAGCCGCGGGCGCGGCGGCGCCGGCCGCCGCGCGGCCCTTGAAGCGCGCGCGCTCTCGCTCCATATCGTGCGCAACGCGAGCCGATCTCGCGCGACGACGCCATGCAATTCCACACGCCCGATCCGTCGTACACCCGCAGCGAGCGCGCGCGCGAGAATTTTCGCCTGGCGGTGAAGCTCGCGCTCGGCTTCGTCGCCTTCCTCTGGTTCGTCCACGTCACCAACGCGCTCACCGACGTCGATGCGGGTGTATTCGGGATACGGCCCCGCGACGCATCGGGCCTGATCGGCATCGCGCTCGCGCCGCTGCTGCACGCCGATTTCGGTCATCTGCTGTCGAACACGCCGCCACTGGTCGTGCTGATGGCCGCGCTGCTCTATCTCTATCCGAGCTCGGCGTTCAAGGTCCTGCCCGCCGTCTACATCGGTCCGGGCATCGCCGTGTGGCTCTTCGCGAGCGGCGGCGTGCACATCGGCGCAAGCGGCATCGTGTATGGCCTCGCGGCTTACGTGCTGGTCGGCGGATTGATCCGTCGCGACCGCCGCGCGATCGCGGCGTCGCTCGTCGTCTGCTTCATGTACGGCGCGCTGATCTGGGGCGTGCTGCCGATCCGATACGGCGTTTCGTGGCAGACGCATCTTGCCGCCGCGCTGATCGGCGTCGCGATGGCGATCGCCTACCGGCGCACGGACCTGCTGCCGCCCGCGCGCTACAGCTGGGAGCACGAAGCCGACGATGCGAGCGAAGCGGACGAGGCGCTCGCGAGCGAGCCGACGGACGATCAGCGCTTCGCCGACCGCCAGATGCCGTAGATCACCCGACGCTGTTGACGAGCGCCATCAGGTAGCCGCCGAATCGGATCGGCGGCAGCACGCGCACGCCGGCGATGGTCGGGCCACCGTAGCGTCCGGGCGCAAGATATTCCGGCATTCGCGTTTCCTGGTGAATGTTCGCATTGTCGCCGTGTCGGCTCGCGCGTAATCTGTGACGTCGTAGCGTACGGTTCCATCATGCCGTCGTCGTTCCAGCAGGCGCAGCTCGCGAGCGAGCGCCCTTCGTCGATCCGCGACGTCGCGCTGCCGCGGCGAGAGCGCTATCACCCGTCGCCGGCGGACTGGCGCGACGAGATCATCTATTTCCTGCTGCCCGATCGTTTCAGCGACGGTCGTGAGCACACGCGGCCGCGCGTCGATCCCGCGCATCGCGCGTCGGCGCGTCCACCCGGTTTCCGCTGGGACCGCTGGGCGCAGTCGGGCGGCGAACGCTGGCAGGGCGGCACGATCGCAGGCGTCGGGTCGAAGATCGCGTATCTGCGCGAGCTCGGCGTGACGGCGCTGTGGCTCGGCCCGGTGTTCCGGCAGCGACGGCCGAACGACACGTATCACGGCTACGCGATTCAGGATTTCCTCGACGTCGACCCGCGCTTCGGATCGCGCGGCGACCTCGTCGCGCTGGTCGACGCCGCGCACGACGCCGGACTTCGCGTCATCATCGACGTCATCTTCAACCACACCGGCAACAACTGGGTTTACGAAGCGGACGTCGATCAACCGCCTTACCGGCCGTGGCCGGCGTTCTACGCGCGCGGCCGCTGGCGCACCGGCGGTGGCGGTCTTGCCGATGCGATCGGCGACGGCGACGACGGCGTGTGGCCGCAGGAGCTGCAGCGTGACGACGTCTATACGCGCGCCGGCGCCGGCAGCCTCGGCGCCGGCGACTTCGACGATCCGCACGCCGAGTTCCGGCGCACCGATTTCGTCGGCCTGCGCGACGTCAATTACGACGGCTCGCGCGCGCTCGACGATCTCGCGCGCTGCTACAAGTACTGGATCGCGCTCACCGACTGCGACGGGTTTCGCATCGACACGCTGAAGCACGTCGACGCCGAGACAGGGCGCAACTTCTGCGGCGCGATCAAGGAATACGCGGCCAATCTCGGCAAGGCGGACTTCTTTCTCGTCGGCGAAGTCGCCGGCGACGACCGCAGCGCAGAGCGCTATCGCGAGGTGCTCGGCACGAATCTCAATGCGACGCTCGACATCGGCGCGTCGCGACGCTCGCTGCACGCCGTCGCGAAAGGTCTCGCCCCGCCGCACGCGTACTTCGATTTCGTCCGCACCTGGGACGACGACCTCGGCTCGCATCGAAACGCCGGACGCCAGCATGTGTCGATACTCGACGACCACGACCATGTGTCGGGCGACAAGGTGCGATTCTCGAGCGACGCGGCGAGCGATCACCAGGTGGTTGCGGGGGTCGCGCTGCAAATGCTGGGTCTCGGCATTCCGTGCATCTACTACGGCAGCGAGCAGGCGTTCGCCGGTCCCGAGCGCAGCGAGCGCGACAAGTATCTGCCCGACTACAACGCCGGCGACCCGCCGCCCGACAAGTACCTGCGCGAAGCGATGTTCGGCCCCGAGCATCCGCGCCGGTCCGGCGCCGCGGGCGTCGGCGACGAGTCAAGCGCCCGCGATGCCGAGTTGCCGGGATTCGGTCCGTTCGGCACGTCGGGTGCACACGCGTTCGATCCGCAATCCGCGGCGTTCGTGCGCATCGCGCATCTCGCACGTGCGCGGCAGCGGTTTCCGGTGCTTCGCTGCGGGCGCATGTACGCGCGGCCGATATCGAACTTCGGCCGGCCGTTCGCGGCCGCGGCCGCGGGCGAGCTGATCGCGTGGTCGCGCATTCTCGACGATGAGGAAGCGCTGTGCGTCGTCAACGGCAACGGCGAAGCCCCGCGCGGCGCCGACGTCGTCGTCGACGCGACGCTGAACGCCGCCGACGCGCCAGGCGCGCCGTGGGGCACGCAAGCGCCGTCGCTGGTCGTCGTCGCGAATACCGCCCAGGCCGCGCACGAAGCGTCGCAGTCCGGTACGCCGTACAGCGGCGCGCATGCGATTGGCGAGCGCGTGCCGGTGCAATCGCGTGACGGCGCGAGCTTCATCGCCATCCGCGACGTCGGCCCGTCCGAAGTGCTGGTGCTGATCAATCGCGCCTGATCGCGACGGTCGGCTGTCGCACGCAATGAACGACTTCGCGCTGACGTGCTCGGCGCCGTTGCCTTCGATGCCACGCGCGCGCTCGCGCCATGGCATGGATGCTGCTCGCATGTTTGCGTCCGCGGCGCAACGAAGTCAGGTCGCGCCCGCGGATGATCCGGGCCACCTCCAGCGACGGGAGCAAGCCATGCCTTATCACAGCATTTCGGACCTGCCGAAGGCGCAGACCGACCAGTACAACGAGCATCAGAAGGAAGCGTTCCTGAAGGCGTTCAACAACGCGTACGACGAGTACGGCGGCGACGAGCATCGCGCGTTCGCTGTCGCGCACGCCGCGGCCAAGCGCGCCGGCGATCGGCCTGGCCCGGGCTAGAACGCCAAGTCGAAGCGCTCGCAATCGAGCGGCGGTCGTGACCGCGCCGCCGGTGCTGCCGGGAAAATTTGCAACGGCGCGCGCGCTATTTACTCGGCGACAAACTTGTGCGCGGCGACCGATCGTCGCCCGCTGTGATATGGTTTGCGGCAATGATCCCGCCGTCGCTGTTCAGCCTGAAGCGCGTGTTCGTTCCGGCGTCGCGCACGGTGCCGGAGAAGCCGACGCGGGCGACCCTGCGCAGCGCCGCGAAGGCGATCGAGCTGTGTCACGCATTGCTGTCGGAGCGCGGAGAAGTTTCCGGTGCGCGGCTCGCGCGCGAAGCGACCTCGGCGTACGCCTCGCTCGACGAGCCGTCGGGCGAGGCCTTCTTCGATCTGCTGGTCAAGGAATTCTCGCCCGATCCGGAAACGGTCGGTCGCATCGCGGACGCGTACCGACGCGAGCCGACGCAGCAAAACCTGATCCGGTTGCAGCACGCGGTCGAGCCGCCGCGGCAGGAATTGTTCCGGCGGCTCAACGCGGCGCCGGAAGGCACGGCGCTCCTCGTCGGCATGCGCAAGCGCGTGCTTGCGTCGCTCGCCGAGCGGCCGCAATGGGCCGGCATCGAGGCCGATCTCGCGCATCTGCTCGCGTCATGGTTCAACCGCGGCTTTCTCGTGCTTCAGCGGATCGACTGGCGTACGCCGGCGCTCGTGCTGGAGAAGCTGATCCAGTACGAGGCGGTGCACGAGATGCAGGGCTGGAACGATCTTCGCCGCCGCCTCGGCGCCGATCGCCGCTGCTACGCGTTCTTTCATCCGGCAATGCCCGACGAGCCGCTGATCTTCATCGAGGTCGCGCTCACGCGGGGCATGAGCGCGAGCGTGCAGCCGCTGCTCGACCCCGACCTTCCGCTGCTCGATGCGGCGGCGGCGAATTGCGCGATGTTCTACTCGATCACCAATTGCCAGCCGGGCCTGCGCGGCATCTCGTTCGGCAACACGCTGATCAAGCAGGTCGCCGAGGACCTCGGACGCGAATTCCCGCGGCTGCGCACGTTCGCGACGCTGTCGCCGATTCCCGGCTTCCGTGACTGGCTGCAGGGCGCGGCGCGCGAGCACGAGGAGCTCGCGCCGCTCGTCGCGCGCCTCGAAGCGCCCGGACTGCTGCACGACGCGACGACGATCGCCGACGTGCAACGCGAGCTGATGCGTCTGTGCGCGCATTACCTGCTGTGCGCGAAGAACGGAGCGGAGCCGGTCGACGCGGTCGAGCGTTTTCATCTGGGCAACGGCGCGCGCCTCGAGCGCATCAACTGGCTCGCCGACACGTCCGCCGGCGGCTGGCAGCGCTCGGCGGGCATGATGGTCAATTACGCGTACCGCCTCGACGACGTCGACCGCAACCACGAGGCGTACGCGCGAGAGCGCAAGGTGGTCGCGGCGCGCGGCATCGAAAGCCTCGCCGACGAATCGCTGCTCGCCGCGCGCGGATGACGAGCGTCATCGAGCGCTGCCGCGAGCGCATCCGAGGCCGCGGTTTGCGCGTCGCCTTTCCCGAAGCGGGCGACGAGCGCATCGTCGCCGCTGCGCAGCGGCTGCGCGACGCGCGGCTCGCCGAGCCGATCCTCGTCGACGCCGCGCGCAGCCCGCGGCTCGACGCGTACGCCGCACTGTATGTCGAAGGGCGTGCCGACGTGCAGCCCGCGATCGCGCGCCGGCTCGCGGCGAAGCCGCTGTTCCACGCCGGCCTGATGGTCAAGGCCGGCGATGCCGATGCGATGGTCGCCGGCGCCGCGCACCCGACGGCGCGCGTGATCGAGGCGGGGATGATGACGGTCGGCCTCGCCCCGGGCATCACGACGCCGTCGAGCTTTTTCGTGATGCTCGCAGCC
The DNA here is from genome assembly GCA_963798655.1 of uncultured beta proteobacterium. Lineage (GTDB taxonomy): Bacteria > Pseudomonadota > Gammaproteobacteria > Burkholderiales > Casimicrobiaceae > CAVSMC01. The sequence continues at coordinate 137,451 of CAWCUH010000003.1, forward strand.
GAGCGCGCGCTCGTGTTCGCCGATTGCGCCGTCAATGCGGACCCGGACGCCGAGCAGCTCGCCGACGTCGCGCTCGCGTCGGCCGAGACCTGCCGGCGCATCCTCGGCGAAGAGCCGCGCGTCGCGCTGCTGTCGTTCTCGACGCACGGCAGTGCGAAGCATGCGCGCGTCGACAAGGTGAAGCGCGCGCTCGCCATCGTGCGCGAGCGTGCGCCCGCGCTCGCGATCGACGGCGAGCTGCAGGCCGACGCGGCGATCGATGCAGCGGTCGCGCAGAAGAAGCTGAAGGACGGCGTCGGCGACGTGGCCGGCCGCGCGAACGTGCTCGTGTTCCCCGACCTCGATGCCGGCAACATCGGCTACAAGCTCGTGCAGTACCTCGGCGGCGCGAAGGCGTTCGGACCGGTGCTGCAGGGATTCGCGCGGCCGCTGTCGGATCTTTCGCGCGGCGCGAGCGTCGACGACATCGTCGCGACGACGGCGCTGGTGCTCTCGCTCGTCTAGCGGCGCTCGATCGGCACGTACTCGCGCGGCGCGGGGCCGTTGTACAGCGTCAGCGGCCGGATCAGGATGTTGTTCTCCATCTGCTCCTGCACCTGCACGGTCCAGCCCGGCACGCGGCCGATCGCGAAGATCGGCACGAACAGGTCCTCGGCGATGCCGTTCAAGTAGTAGACGACGCCGGCGTAGAAATCGACGTTGACGTTGACGCCGTGGCGCGCGTACGGCTTCATCGCGTCGACGAGCGCGGCGAGGATCTGGTACCACTGCGGCTGACCCATCTCGCGCGACAGCTGCTCGACGCCGGCGCGCATGTGGCGCGCGCGCGGATCCTCCGCCCGGTAGACACGGTGACCGAAGCCCATCACCGGCTCCTTGTTCGCGCGCTTCTGCTTCACGTAATCCGCCGCGCGCGACGGATCGCCGATCTCCTGCGCCATTCGCATCACGTTCTCGGCCGCACCGCCGTGCGCGGGACCGGACAGCGCCGCAATGGCGGCGGTGATCGCCGCATGCAGGTTCGCGTCGGTGCCGGCGACCACGCGCGCGGCGAACGACGACGCGTTCGATCCGTGCTCGGCGTGCAGGATCATGTCGGTGTCCATCAGTCGCGCACGCGCCGGCGTCGGCCGCTCACCCTTCAGCATGTAGAGGAAGTTCGCCGCGTGCGACAGCGACGGATCGGGCGTGAGCGGGTCGGCGCCGCTGCGTATGCGATCGTGCGCGGCGACGATCATCGGCACCTGCGACGCGAGTCGCACGCCCTTGCGCACCGTCGCGGCCGGCGAGTTGTCGGCAACGTCGGCATCGAATGCGGCGAGTGCCGAAACGGCCGTGCGCAGCACGTCCATCGGATGCGCGGAGGCGAGCGAGCGGACGACGTCGAGCACCGCCGGCGGCAGCGTGCGCGCCGCCTTCAGTTCCGCGCCGAAATGATCGAGCTGCGCCGCGCTCGGCAGCTCGCCATGCAGCAACAGATAGCACGTCTCCTCGAACGTCGAGCGCTCGGCGAGATCGTGGATCGAATAGCCGCGGTAGAGCAGCTCGCCGGCGCGGCCGTCGATGAAGCAGACGCGCGAGCGGTCGAAGTGGACGCCTTTCAGGCCGCGGTGGATCTCGATCTTTTCGGTGTCGTCGGTCATGGCGCGTTCCGCAGCGTGCGAGCGGCCAACTATACGTCGCGATCTGTATAGTGTCGACCTTCGATACGAGCGAGCGAGTTGCGAAAGGAGTCGGCCGGTGGTCTCGCCTCCGCATGGCGAAAGGGGTGCGTTACCGCCAAGTGTCGGCGCGCCTCGCGCGGTCGTCGTCACCGGCGTCATCGGCTCCGACACGCACATCGTCGGCAATCGCATTCTTTCGATGGCGCTCGAGAGCGCCGGCTACAAGGTCGTGGCGCTCGGCGCGCTCACGCCGGCCGACGACTTCGTCAAGGCGGCGATCGAGACGAGCGCCGATGCGATCCTGGTGTCGTCGCTGTACGGCCAGGGCGAGCTCGATTGCCGCGGCTTTCGCGAGCTGTGCGTCGAAGCCGGGCTCGACGACATCCTGCTCTACGTCGGCGGCAATCTGGTCGTCGGCAAGCAGGCGTGGCCGGAGGTCGAGAGAAGATTCGTCGATATGGGGTTCGATCGCGCGGCGCCGCCTGGCACCCGCATCGAAGCCGTGCTCGCCTGGCTCGCCGACGATCTCGCCGCACGCCGGCATTCGGAGCGCGAGACGTGATGCGGGCGGCGCTGCTGATCGACTTCGGCAGCACGTACACGAAGCTGCGCGCGGTCGATGTCGACGCGCGGCGCCTGCTCGGGTCCGGACAGGGACCGTCGACGGTGACCACGGACATCATGATCGGCATGCGGGCAAGCCTCGACGATCTCGAGCGTCGCGTCGGCACGCTGCCGCGCTTCGCGTATCGGCTCGCGTCGAGCAGCGCTGCCGGCGGCTTGCGGATGGTGACCGTCGGCCTCGTGCGCGAGCTCACCGCCGAAGCCGCGCGGCGCGCGGCGCTCGGTGCCGGTGCGAAGCTCGTCGGCACGTTCGCCTATCGACTCACACGCGACGACCTCGCGCGCATCGTCGCCCTCGCGCCCGACATCCTGCTGCTCGCCGGCGGCACCGACGGCGGCAATCGCGACGTGATCCTGCACAACGCGCACGCGATCGGCCGCAGTGCGCTCGCGTGCCCGATCGTGCTCGCCGGAAATCGCAGCGCGGCCGACGACGCGCTCGCTGCGCTCGCCGGCAAGGACGTGATCGCCGCCGCGAACGTGATGCCGGAGTTGAACGTGCTCGACATCGAGCCGGCGCGCGCCGCGATACGCGATGTCTTCATCGAGCGCATCGTGCACGCGAAGGGCATCGATCGCGCGCAGGCCGAATTCGACCGCGTGCTGATGCCGACACCGGCGGCGGTGCTCGACGCCGCGCAGCTCATCGCCGATGGATGCGACGGTGTCGCGGGGCTCGGTCCGCTGCTCGTCGTCGATCCCGGTGGCGCGACGACGGATGTGCATTCGGTGGCGGCCGGCGAGCCGAGCGCCCCAGGCGTGATCGTGCAGGGGCTGCCGGAGCCGCGGGTAAAACGGACCGTCGAAGGCGACCTCGGCATGCGCCAGAACGCGGCGACGATCGTCGACGATACGGGCATCGACTCGATCGCCGCCGACGCGCGCATGGACGCGGGCCGCGTGCGCGCGCTGATCGCGTCGCTCGCTGCCGACGTCGAGCGGTTGCCGCAGACCGCCGACGAGCGATCGCTCGACCAGGCGCTCGCGCGTGCGGCCGTGCGCAGCGCCGTGTCGCGCCATTGCGGCCGCGTCGACACCGTCTACACGGTCAACGGTCCGATCGCCGTCCAGCACGGCAAGGACCTGTCGACCGTCGCGGCCGTCATCGGCACCGGCGGTGCGCTCGTGCACGCCGCCCCGGCGCGCGCGGTGCTCGAGACGGCGCTCGCCGACGCGGCCGACCCGCATTCCTTGCGGCCGAAAGCGCCGAAGCTCTTGCTCGATCGCCACTATTTGCTGTATGCCTGCGGTCTGCTCGCGAGCGTCGACCCGCAGGCCGCGCTCGAGCTTGCGCTCGCGAACCTCGAACCGATCGACCGGACGTCTTCCGTTGAACGCACGCTCCTCCTCTGAAGCGACGCGCAAGCCGTTGTCCGAGGCGCGCATTGGCAACGACGAATTCGCGCGGATGCGCCGCGACAACCTCGCACGCTGGCCGACTGGCGAGGCGGTCGACTTCGACGAAGCCGTCGCGATTCAGCGTGCGTTGCCGCCGCACAAGCAGCTCGGGCCGGTGATGCGCCGCGCCGTCGCCGAGCGCCGCTGCCTCACGCAGCCGCGCGGCGGCTTCGGCACGTTCGACATGCAGCGCGAGCTGATGGTGACGCTCGACCGCGACGGTCACGCCGACATCGTGCCCACGACGACCGACAGCTACACGCGCAACGAGCGCTGGGAGCTCGCGCAGAAGGGCATCGAGGAATCGCAGCGGCTCGGCCGCTCGATGCTGAACGGCTATCCGATCGTCAACTACGGCGTCGCAAAGGCACGCGAGCTGATCGGCGCCATCGACAAGCCCGCGATCATGCTCACCGGCACGACGATGCCGAAGCTCACCAGCGAGATCGCGTTCGCCGGTGGCTATTCCGGGTATCTCGGCTCGGGCATCGCCTACACGACGTCGTACATCAAGGAGCTGTCGATCGAGGACGGCATCCGCAACTACCAGTACCTCGATCGGCTCGCATCGATGTACGGCGAGCACGGCGTCGAGCTGCATCGCCGCCAGCCGGGCTTCCTCACCGGCACCAACATCCCGCCGTCGATCGCGATCGCGACCTGCGTGCTCGACTGCCTGCTCGCCGCCGCGCAGGGCGTGACGAACTACGGCCTGGAGATGGGCGAGACGATGCATCTCGCGCAGGATGCCGCCGCCGTCGCCGTCTGCGGCGCGCTGTGCCAGGACTATCTCGCGCGGAAGGGCTATCGCGACGTGTTCACGTCGGTCACGCTGCTGCACTGGATGAGCGCATGGCCGCAGGACGAGGCGCAGGCAGCGGCGCTGATCAGCTACGGCGGCACGCTCGCCGCGATCGCGGGCGCGGCGAGCGTCACGACGAAGTCGACGCACGAGGCGTTCGGCATTCCGACGCCGCAGGCGAACGCCGAAGGGCTGCGCATGACGCGGATGGCGATCTACCTCGCGCGCGACATCCGGCTCGACGGCCTGCCGGCGTTCGAGCAGGAGAAGGCGCTGATCGAGCGCGAGGTCCGTGCGATCGTCGACAAGGTGCTCGAGATGGGCGACGGCGACGCGGCGGTTGGCACCGTGCGCGCGTTCGAGGCGGGCGTGATGGACGTGCCGTGGTCGCCCAATCGTCATTGCAGGAGCCGCGTGCTGCCGGCGCGCGACGTCGACGGCATGCTGCGCATCCTCGATCCCGGGCTGATGCCCTATCCGCGCGATGTCATGGACATCCACGAAGAGCGATTGCGCAAGCGCGCGGAACGCGATCGGCTCGCGTTCGGTCGCGACCTCGCCGTGCAGAGCGTCTACGAAATGTCCGAGCCCGTGGCCAAGCTGCTGCCGGACGAATGGGCATGAGCGCGCTCGAGCGCGTCGAGGTTCACCGGCTCCGCGTGCCGCTCGCGACGCCGTACAAGCTCGCCTTCGGTCCCATCGATCACTTCGACACGATCATCGTCGACATCGTCGACGGCGACGGCCGCGAAGGACTCGGCGAAGCGACCGTTCTCACCGGCTACACCGACGAGACGATCGACGACAGCTTTCGCGTCGCGTGCGATTTCGCGCAGCGCATCGTGGCCACCGACGAGTCGCGCGCGAACCCCGGCATCGCGGCGCTCGCCGAGCGCCATCCGTTCACCGCGACGGCGTTCGGCACGGCGCTCGACATGCTGCGCGGCCATCCGGCGCTCGCGCTCGAGCGCACGACGCGCGTGCCGCTGCTCGGCTTGCTGAATGCGGAACACGAGCCGGCGATCGAAACCGAAGTCGAGGCGCTGCTCGGCGCCGGATTTCGCACGATCAAGGTCAAGGTCGGCTTCGACGCCGCGCGCGATGCGGCGCGCGTTCGCGCGATCCAGCGCGCGCTCGCCGGCCGCGCCCGCATTCGGATCGACGCGAACCAGGGCTACACGGCAGATCAGGGCATGACGTTCGTGCATGCGCTCGATCCCGCGGACATCGAGCTGTTCGAGCAGCCGTGCGCCGCCGGCGACTGGGACGCGCATCTTGCCGTGGCGCGTGCGGCGAGCGTGCCGATGATGCTCGACGAGTCGATCTATGGCCTTGCCGACATCGAGCGCGCCGCCGAGCTTCGGGCGGCGAGCTACATCAAGCTGAAGCTGATGAAGCTCGTCACGGTCGACGGGCTCGAAGCGGCGATCGCGCGCATCGGCGCGCTCGGCATGCGCGCCGTGCTCGGCAACGGTGTGGCATGCGATCTCGGCTGCTGGATGGAGGCGTGCGTCGCCGCGCGCACGATCGACAACGCCGGCGAGATGAACGGATTCCTGAAGACGCGCGGCGGCCTGCTCGAGCTGCCGCTGCGCTTCGACGCCGGTGCGATCGTGCTCGTGCCGCGCTACGCGCCGACGCTCGATCACGACCGCGTCGAGCGCCACCGTGTCGACTTCGCGCGCGCAACCGCCCCGGCGAGCCCTCGATGAAGGCGGTCCAGGTCGCTCAGTTCGGCGGTCCCGACTCGCTCAAGGTGGCCGACGTCGCGGTGCCCTCGCCGCGCGCCGGCGAAGCGCGTGTGAAGCTCGAATACGCCGGCGTCAACTTCATCGACGTCTACATGCGAAGCGGCCGGTACGCGCGCTCGCAAACCTACCAGACGCCGCTGCCGATGACGATCGGCATGGAAGGCGCCGGCGTCGTCGACGCGGTGGGCGACGCTGTCGACGGGTTTCGCGTCGGCGATCGCGTCGCGTACTGCATCGTGCGCGGCAGCTACGCGCAGTACGCGTGCGTTCAGGCGGCGAAACTGGTGCGCGTTCCGGACGGCGTTCCGACGCCGATTGCCGCGGCGCTGATGCTGCAGGGATTGACCGCGCACTATCTGTCGCACTCCGCGTATCGGCTGGCGCCGGGCAACACATGCCTCGTGCACGCGGGCGCCGGCGGCGTCGGCCAGCTGCTGATCCAGCTCGCGAAGCGATGCGGGGCGAGCGTGATCGCAACCGTCGGCAGCGACGACAAGGCCGCGGTCGCCCGCGAGCGCGGCGCCGATCACGTGATCCTTTATCGCGACGTCGATTTCCGCGACGAGGTGCGGCGAATCACCGAGGGCCGCGGCGTCGACGTCGTGTACGACGCGGTCGGCAAGGACACCATCTCGCGCAGCCTTCGCAGCCTCGCGCGTCGCGGGCTGTGCGTGAATTACGGCGGCGCGTCGGGACTCGTCGCGTCGATCGAGCCACTCGAGCTCGCCGAGGCCGGCTCGATCTACTTTACGCGGCCACACCTCGCGGACTACATTTCGTCTGCATCCGAGCTGCGCGAGCGTGCCGACGACCTTTTCCGGCTGTACCGCGCGAACGAGCTCGCGGTCGCGATCGATCGCGAGCTTCCGCTCGAGCAGGCAGCCGACGCGCATCGGTGGCTCGAAGCGCGGCGCACGAAGGGCAAGCTGCTGTTGCGGATCACCGCGTAGCACCGCGGCGCGCGACGCGCGCGCCTCGAAACGACAAAGGAGAAGACCATGCAATTCCCGGCTTGGCGTAAGCGCGCGACGGTCGTGCTCGCGACGTGCGTCGCTGCGATCGTAGCCTGCGTTGCAATCGCGCAGGACAAGTATCCGTCGCGGCCGATCGAGTTCATCGTGCCGTGGGGTCCCGGCGGCGGCGCCGATCAGGTGGCGCGCAAGGCCGGCAAGATCATGGAGGAGGACCTGCACACGTCGTTCCCGGTGGTGAACGTCCCGGGTGCGACCGGCAACACCGGCATGGCGAAGCTTCTCGCGGCGCCGGCGGACGGCTATTCGATCTCGGTCATGACGTGGGACACGTACGCGCTGCTCGCGACGACGCCGAGCACGCGGTGGTCGCTGAAGGACATCATCCCGGTCGCGCTGATGATCAAGCAGCCGTCGGCGTTCATGACTGCTGCAAACGGCAACCTGAAGACGTGGCCCGACGTCGAGCGCGAGGCGAAGACGCGTGCGCTCAAGGTCGCCGTCACCGGCTTCGGCAGCCCCGACGACATCACGGTCAACTATTTCATCGGAAAGGGATTGAAGCTGATCTCGGTTCCGTTCGCGAATCCGGGCGAGCGCTACACGGCGGTCCTCGGCGGCCACGCCGACCTGCTGTACGAGCAGCTCGGCGACGTGCGCAGCTTCATTGACAGCAAGCAGATCCAGCCGGTGATCGTCTTCTCGGAAAAGCGCTTCGACGTGTTCCCGAACGTTCCCGCGTCGAAGGAGCTCGGCTACGACATCACGCTGCCGCAGCGGCGCGCGGTGATCGTGAAGGCCGGCACCGATCCGGCGAAGATCAAGGTGATCTCGGACGCGCTCGCGAAGGTCGCGGCAAGCGCCGAGTACAAGCAGTACCTGAAGGATCAGTACGCGTCGACCGACGACAGCTACTTCCCGGCGCAGCAGGCACAGAAGGTCATGGAGGAGGACCTCGATCAGATGAAAAGGATCGCCGCGCAGACGATGGCGAAGAAATGAGCGCCGCGCCGGCCAACGGCGCGTCGGGCGGCGCGGCGCTGCGCGCACGCGCGCGGCGCACGCTGCCCTACGTCGTCGTGCTCGCGATCTCGATCGCGCTGTTCGTCATGGCGAAGCGCATCGATTTCATCGCGCCCGGCGGCCGCATCGGTCCGGACTTCTGGCCGAAGACGATCCTCGCGCTCGCGATGCTCACCTGCGCGTACCAGATCGTGAAGATGCTCTTCTTCGACGACGAGCAGGTCGGCGGCGTGCTCGGCAGCATCATCGACGAGGCCGCGGAGCCGCAGGCGAGCGACGAGCCGACGCCGACGTACCCGCGGCTGATCGTCGCCGGCATCGTGCTCACGATCGCCTACGTGCTGCTGATCCAGCACGTCGGTTTCTTCCTGTGCACGCTCGGCTATCTAGCCGCCTTCATGTGGATCGGCGGCTTTCGCCGGCCGCTCGCTGTCGTGGTGTCGAGCGTGATCGGGAGCCTCGCATTCATGTTCGTGTTCATGAAGGTCGTCTACGTGTCGCTGCCGCTCGGGCAGGAGCCGTTCTCGCAGGTGACGTTCCTGCTGATGCGCGTGATGGGCATTCGCTGACGCGGTCTCGATGCTCGACATCGCCACGTCGTTCCTGGGCGCGTTCGCGACCGTCTTCCAGCCGGTCAACCTGCTCTCGCTCGTCGTCGGCCTCGTCGTCGGCATGCTGGTCGCGGTGCTGCCGGGGCTTACGCTCGTGATGGGGGTCGTGCTCGCGCTGCCGTTCACCTACGGCATGACGGTGATCCCGTCGATCATCCTGCTCACCGCGATGTACATCTCGGGGACGTACGGCGGCGCGTTCACGGCGATCCTGTTTCGCATTCCCGGCGAGCCGCTCGACGTGCCGCTGCTGTGGGACGGCTACGTGATGGCGCGCAACGGCGAGCCCGCTAAGGCGCTCGGCTGGACGCTGTTCGCGGCGTTCCACGGCGGCATCCTGTCGACGCTCGCCGCGGTCGCGATGGCGCCGGCGTTCGCGAAGTTCGCGCTCAAGTTCGACACGCCGGAATACTTCGCCATCATCCTGTTCGGGCTCACGAGCGTCGTCGCGCTGTCGGGCGCGTCCGTCGTGAACGGCTTCATCAGCCTGTTCTTCGGCCTGATGATCGCGACGGTAGGCGTCGACGGCATCTACGGCGCCGAGCGCTTCACGTTCGGCGTGCCGATGCTCGTCGACGGCATCGAGTACCTGACGGTGATGGTCGGGGCATACGGCGTCGGCGAGGTGCTGGTGCGCCTCGAGCAGGGCTTCAGAACGCCGCCGGTGCAGGCCGGCGGCAAGGTGGCGACGCGCTTCCCGGGTTTCCGGGAAGCCTGGCAGATCCGCAACACGCTCGCGCGCAGCTCGGTCCTCGGCATCATCCTCGGCATCATTCCCGGCGCCGGCGCGACGATCGCGTCGTTCGTCTCGTACGGGACCGAGGCGCAATATTCGAAGCGGCGCAAGCTGCTCGGCACCGGCATCGCCGAAGGCATTGTCGCGCCGCAGACCGCGTCCACGGCGACCGTCGCCGGCCACATGGTGCCGCTGATCACGCTCGGCATACCGGGCAGCGGCGCGACGGCGGTGATCCTCGGCGCGTTCCTGCTGCATGGCGTTCAGCCGGGACCTCAGGTGTTCGTGAGCGAACCGGGAATGGTTTACGCAATCTTCGCGTCGCTGTTCCTCGGCGTCATCGGCATGTGCCTGCTCGGCTTCTTCGCGATCAAGGCGCTGATCAAGGTGCTGTACCTGCCCGAGGCGGCGACCTCCGCCTTCGTCGTCCTGTTCTGCTTCATCGGCGCGTTCTCGGCGCGCAATAACATCACCGACCTGTGGATGATCGTGATCTTCGGCATCGTCGGCTACCTGTTCGAGCGCCTGCGCTTCCCGATCGCGCCGATGGTGCTTGGCGCGATCCTCGGCGGGCAGGCCGAGAGCGCGTTCATGACGAGCATGATCAGCTATCAGAACGACTGGACGATCTTCTTCATGCGGCCGATCAGCGGCGTCGTCATGGCGCTCGTCGTCGTCGCGCTCGTCTATCCACTGGTCCGCCACCGGCGCCAGCGGCGCCTCGACCGAGCGCTCCCTGCGCCGACGGCGTAGCGCGCTGTCATCCCGACTGAGCAACTCTCTCCCGCGCCTCTCTAGTGCGCGCCGGCGGCCGCGTCGCTCGCCTTCGCTGAACCGCGCACCGGACGCGCGAGCCACACGACGCCGATCAGCGCGAGAAAGAGCAGCGCCGACGCATAGAAGACGTCGTTCGCCGACAGCATGAACGCCTGCTGGTCGATCATCCGGTTCACGACAGCGTAGCTCTGCTCGGGAGTGAGGCCGCCGGCCTGCAACGTCGCGAGCGTCTGGCTCGTGGTCGGATCGGCGACGCTCAGGCGCTCGACCAGTTGCGCGTGGTGCAGCGTTGCGCGATGGTCCCACAGCGTCGTCGCGATCGACGTGCCGAACGAGCCAGCGGTGATGCGCGCGAAGTTGAACAAGCCCGACGCGGACGGAATGCGGTCGGGCGCGAGTCCGGACAGGCTCAGCGTCACGAGCGGGATGAAGAAGATCGCCATCGCGGCGCCCTGGATGATCGTCGGGATCATCAGCGTGCGGAAATCGGCCGACGTGTTGAACTCGGAGCGCATGTAGAGCACGAGCGCGAACACGACGAACGCGCCGGTCGCGAACACGCGCGGGTCGACCTTGTGCACCGTGCGGCCGACGAGCGGCGTCAGCAGTATCGCGAGCACGCCCACCGGCGCGAGCACCATGCCGGCATCAGTTGCCGTGTAGCCCATGTACTGCTGAAGCCACAGCGGCAGCAGCACGACGTTGCCGAAGAACGTGCCGTACGCGAGCGACATCGCGAGCGAGCTCGTCCAGAAATTGCGCCGCGCGAACAGGCGCAGGTCGACGACCGGATGCTCCTCGGTCAGCTCCCACACGATGAACAGCGTGAACGCGACGACGGCGGCGATCGCGAGGATCCTGATCTGCGTCGAGCCGAACCAGTCGAGGTCCTTGCCCTTGTCGAGCATCACCTGCAGCGCGCCGACCCACACGATGAGCAAGCCGAGGCCGACGCCGTCGATCGGCAGCTTGTGCGTCGCCGTCTCGCGCGGGCGGTAGATGAGCCACGTGGCGAACGCCGCCGCGATGCCGACCGGGATGTTGATGTAGAAGATCCACGGCCACGAGATGTTGTCGGTGATCCAGCCGCCGAGCAGCGGCCCGACGACCGGCGCGACCAGCGTCGTGACGCCCCACAGCGCGAGTGCCGTCCCGGCCTTCGCCTTCGGATAGCTCGACAACAGCAGCGACTGCGACAGCGGGATCATCGGACCGGCGACCGCGCCTTGCAGCACGCGGAACGCGATCAGCAGCCCAAGCGTCGGCGCGAGCGCACAAAGGAACGACGCGATGACGAACAGCAGCACCGACGCGACGAACAGGCGCACCTGGCCATAGCGCTGCGTGAGCCAGCCGGTCAGCGGCAGCGAGATCGCGTTGGCAACGCCGAACGACGTTATGACCCAGGTGCCCTGGTCCGGCGAGACCGCGAGATCGCCGGCGATCGCCGGGATCGACACGTTCGCGATCGACGTGTCGAGCACGTTCATGAACGTCGCGAGCGACAGCGCGAGCGTGCCGAGCGCGAGCGCTGCGCCGGTGAGCGGCGCCTGCGCGTCGGCGCGCGCGTCGGGATCGTTGCTCATCGATGCGGCGCCGTGCGACTAGAACGTCGATGTGCCGGCAGCGCGGTGCCCGGCCGCGGCGTGTGCGAGCGAGCCCGACGCGGTGCGCGGCCGCTCCGAGCCGGCAACCGGCGTGCGCGTCGCGGCACCACCGCGATCGTTCGCCGCGATGATCGCCGCGACGCGCTGCTTCGCGTCGACATCCACCGTGTCGGCCGAATTCGCCGTCCGCGCGATCGGCGCGGCGGCGACCTGCGGCAGCCGCTCGCCGCCGCGACCGTGCGTGTCGACGTCGACTTGCATCGAAAGGCCGATTTGCAGCGGATGCGCGGAGAGCTCGCGCGGGTCGAGCGCGATGCGCACCGGCACGCGCTGGACGATCTTGATCCAGTTGCCGGTCGCGTTCTGCGCGGGCAGCAGCGCGAACGCCGAGCCGGTACCCGCACCGAATCCGGCGACGCTGCCGTGGTACTCGACCTTGCCGCCGTACAGATCGGCTTTCAGCGTGACCGGCTGCCCGACGCGCATCGACGCGAGCTGCGCCTCCTTGAAGTTCGCGTCCACCCAAACCTGGTCGAGCGGGACGATCGCCATCAGCGGCGCGCCCGGCGCGACACGCTGGCCGAGCTGGACCGAGCGCTTCGCGACGTAGCCCGACACCGGCGCAGTGAGCTTCGTGCGCGCGACATCGAGATACGCGTCGTGCACCTGCGCGGCGGCCGCGAGCACGTCGGGATGGTTCGCCACCGTCGTTCGCTCGACGCGCGCCTGGTTCGCGGCGAGCTCCTGCTGCGCGGCGTTCTGCGCGGCCTTCGCCGTCGCCATCGCGTCGCGCGCGTGCTGCAGCTCCTCGCCGGACACCGCGCCGGAGCTCGCGAGGCGCTCGCGCCGCTGCAGGTCCTCGGCAGCGCGCGCGACGTCGGCGCTTCGCACGTCGACCTGCGCCTGCAGCTGCGCGGTCGTCGCAAAGAGTCCGCGCACGTCGCGAACGCTTTTCGCGAGCTTCGCCTCCGCCTGCTCGAGCGCGATTCGAGCGTCGGCCGGATCGAGCTCGACGAGCGTCTGGCCTGCGTTGACGAATTGCGTGTCGTCCGCGCCGATGCCGACGACGGTACCGGCGATCTGCGGCGTGATCTGGACGACGTTGCCGCTGACGTACGCATCGTCGGTCGACTGCTCGTAGCGAAGCACGAGCGCCCAGTACGCGCCGTATGCGATGCCGATCAGCGCGAAAGCGCCGACGACGATCGCGAGCCAGCGCTTGCGCGCGCTGCGCGGCGTGGTCGAAGTGTCGTTTGCGTCATTCATGGCTCGTGTCCCTCGTGATTTCCGGGCGTTCGGCACCGGCGAACGCCGACGTGGAAGAGGCGTATATCGTGTCGATCGCCGTCGTCGCGGCGACGAGCTCGCTGCCCGCCGCCGGCGCGCTTTCGAGCATCCAGTGCTCGCCGTAGCCGACGAGCGCAAGCGCCGCGAACGCGAGCGCGATCGTCGCGGCGCGCGCGCCGGGCGTGCGCTTCGAAACGCGTGCCGGGCCCGGCGCGTCACATGTCGTGCAGGTGAGCGTCGTCATTGCTCGCCCTCCGTGGAGCCGATGCCCGCCATTGCGGCCGCCGGCTCGTAGCCGCCGCCGAGCGCGCGCACGAGATGGATGTCGAGCTCGACCTCGCGCGCGCGAAGATCGACGTCGAGCGTCTGCTGCGCGAGCAGCGGCTGCTCGGCGGAAAGGACCTGCAGATAGTTGCCGAGGCCCTCGCGATAGCGCAGCAGCGCGAGCTCGTAGGCTTCGCGCGCGGTGGCGAGCGCGGCCTGCTGCTGCGCGCGCTGCTCGGCGACGCTTCGCAGCGACGCGAGCTGGTCGACGACGTCGCGCATCGCGTCGGCGAGCGTCTGGTTGTACTGCTCGACCGCGATGTCGTAGGCGGCGTCCTTGCCGGCGAGATTCGCGCGCAGCCGGCCGGCGTCGAAGACCGGCAGCGTCAGCGCCGGCCCGGCACCGCCGAAGCGGCTTGCCGCGCTCAGCAGGTTGCCGACGCCGAAGCTTTGCAGACCGACGAACGCGATCAGGTTCACGTTCGGGTAGAACTCGGCTTTCGCCGACGCGATGTCGCTGCCGCGCCGCCTCGATGCGCCAGCGCTGCGCGACGACGTCCGGCCGGCGGCCGATCAGTTCAGCCGGCAGCGTCGACGGCAGAGAAATCGCCGCGAGCGCGCTCGCCGCGGGCCGCTCGATCGCGAGCCCGCGATCCGGCCCGGTGCCGAGCAGCGCCGCGAGCTGGTTTTGCGCGAGCGCGATCCGCTCGCCGAGTTGCGCGATCTGCTCGCGCGTCGCGGGGATCGCCGATTCCGCCTGCTTGACCTCCAGTCGCGAGTCGATGCCGGCCGCGTTGCGATCGCGCGTCAACGCGTGGATCCGCTCGCGCTCGGCAAGTGTCGTTTGCGCGACGTCGAGCTCGCCGTACGCGCGTCCGAGCGCGACATAGGCCTGCGCGATGTTCGTCGACAGCGCGAGCCGCGCGGCATACGCATCGACTTCGGCGGCGCGTGCGGCGCCGAGCGCCGCCTCGTAGGTCGAGCGGTTCTTGCCCCAGAAGTCGATCTCCCAGGCGAGCGTCGCCTGAAGCTGCGCGGATGTCTGCGTGCTGCCGCCGAGCGGCGGCGGCGCGCTGCCGTTCGACGAGAAGCGCTCGCGTGTCACCGATGCGTCGGCGTCGATGCGCGGCAACAGTGCGGCGTGGCTCGCCTCGGCGAGCGCGACTGCAGTGCGCGTTCGCGCGGCGGCGACGTTGAGCGTCGGACTGGCGGCCAGCGCTTCGTCGATCAGAGCGTCGAGCTGGGCGTCCCCGAGCGCTTTCCACCAGTCGCGCGCGGGCCACGCCGCGTCGGACACGCGTGCGTCGGCGAGCGTGCGCTGCGCGCTCAGTTCGTTCGCGCCGCGCACCGTCGACTGCGGCGCGAGTCCGCCGGTGCTTGCGCAACCGGCGAGCAACGCCAGGCTTGCGACCCACGCGGCGGCGGCGGACTTACGTGAGCTCATGGGCGGCTTTCGATTCGATGATTGTCGATTGCAATATTTGCTGCGGCTGTAGATGCCTAGGCAACGATCAGCACAAAAAAAGGGCTCAACGATTGTCGAGCATCCGGTTCAGCAGCACTTCGAGCGTGCGGACGTCGTCGTCGCCGAAACCGCGCAGGAACTGCGCCTGCACGGCTTCCTTCGCCGCGAGAAGCTGCGGGTAGAGCGCGCGGCCGGCGCTGGTCAACTCGAGATTCATCGCCCGCCGGTCGTCGGGGTTCGGCACGCGGCGCACGAGGCCCTTCTGCTGCAGCCGGTCGATCATGCGCGTCATCGCGCCGGGGTCGTACGAGATGCTCTTGCACAACGCCGACGCCGAGTCCGCCTCGCTGTTCGCGACCGAGGCGAGCACGATCAGCTGCGGCGCGGAGATGTCGAACTTCGCGAGCTCGCGGTCGAGCGCGTCGACGAGTTCCACGCGCAGGCGGTGAACCAGCCGGATGATGCCGATCTTCGGAGCGGCCCGTGCTTCCTTGCGCAGCTCGTCGGTGCGAACAGGCGTCATGCTTCGCACTATATATGCCTAGGCAACTATTGTCAAGGCCACCTTTTTGCCGAAGGTGCCGGCTCCCCAAAACCGGGCCCCACTGCCGATGCAGCGGGTGCCGGATCGGCGAGCAGCGCCTGGCGCAGGCGTGCGCGCAGCAGCTCCGCGTAGCGGATCTCTTCGAGGGTGGCGGTGACGGTGCCCGCTTCGCGATCTCCGCCGAAGGGCAGCGGTGTCTCGCGCGCAACGTATTCCAATTCCGGGGCGCCCACGGCGTCGTCCTGCTTCGATGATGACGACGCGAGCGTAGGCCGCCCGCCCGCCGCGTCGATTGACCCCCGTCAACACAAGCGTTGCAATCCGCGGGAGCGCATGACACGCGTCAACGACGCGCTGCCATGCGAGCCGGCAGCGAGGGACACGTGCGCCGCGCTTGACGTACGGCGGCGGGTCGTGCCCGCACGTCAACGCGGGCCGCTCGCCTGTTCGGCGCTCGGAGCCGCGAATCCGGCGATCCGCTTGTACTGATCGGACAGCGCGCGCAGCTCGTCCTGCGTGATGTAGCGGTCGAGATCGTCGAACGGCTTGTCGCCGACCAGCTGCTCGACCTTGATGTTGATGAAGTCCGGCGGAAATTCACGATTTGTGCGCACCACCTGCGCCGTCGCCGGCAAGCGCGCCTTTTCGTACGAGACAAGCGCCGCGCGCGGATCCGCCTCGCGCTGAAGGGTGTCGGCGAGCGTGCGCGCGTCGATCGCCGCCTGCGCAGCGCCGTTCGAGCCGCGCGGGTACATCGGATGCGCGGCATCGCCGGCGAGCGTGACGCGCTCGAACGTCCAGCGGTCGACCGGATCCTTGTCGACCATCGGATACTCGAGGATCGAATCGGCGTCTCGAATCAGCGCGCTTGCGTCGAGCCAGTCGAATTTCCACGTCGCGTAGATCGGATGGAAATCGTCGAGCTTGCCCGGCTTGTTCCAGTCGTTCTTGTCGAAGCCTTGCTGCTTGATCTCCGCCATCCAGTTGATCAGCTGGTTGCCGCTGCCGTCGACGTCGTCGGCGATCGGATAGACGACCATCTTGCCGGTGAGGATCGAGCCCACGCGCAGGTACGTACGGCCGTCGAGGATCGGCTTGCGCCGCGTGATGCCGCGCCATGTGTTGATGCCGGCGAATGCGACGCTGTCGTTCGGATAGAGCTGCCTGCGGATCGTCGAGTTCACGCCGTCGCACGCGATCACCACCGCACCCTTGGCCGGCGGCAACCGATCGCCCGACGTCGTCTGCTGCATCAGCGCGCTCGCGCTGGTTGCGTCCTGCTCGATGCCCACGCACGTGTGATTCGTGCGAATTCGCTCTTCTCCGAGCTCGTCGAGTGCGGCCTGGTAGAGCACCATCTGCAGGCGGCCGCGGTGGATGCCCACCTCGGGATGCGCATATCCGGCGAACCTGCCGCGCGACTCGCGGTAGATCAGCTGACCGAAGCGGTTGTAGAAGGAGCTCCAGCGGTTCTCGATGCCCGCTTTCAGCAGCTCGTCGCCGACGCCGAGCGCCGTGAACTCGCGCATCGCGTGCGGCAACAGCGTGATGCCGACGCCAAGCGCGCTCACCTGCGGCGCGCGCTCGTACACCGTGCACGCGATGTTGCGCCGATGCAGGTTCAGCGCGAGCGCGAGACCGCAAATGCCGGCGCCGACGATGATGACTTCATCCATGCTCGCTCCACATCGTCGGCGCGCCACGTGCGCGTCGATGAACCGCGTTGTCGCCGCGCGGCAGACCCCTTGCCGCGGCGCTAAAGCTCGCAGCGATGCGCGGCGACGGCGTCCTCGTTCCACTGCAGGCCCACGCCCGGCACGTCGGGGACGTGCAACGCGCCGTCGCGCACGGCGAAAGGCCGTTGCAGGATCGGATCGGCCCAGTCCTGCCATTCGAGCCAGTGCGCGGTCTCGGTGACGCGCATCACGTGAGCGGCGATCTCCGGGTACAGATGCGTCGACATCGGCACGCCGGCAGTGCCGGCGATCGCTGCGGCGCGCAGCCAGCCGGTCACGCCGCCGATGCGCATGAAATCCGGCATCACGTAATCGCAGGCCTTCATCTGCAGCGCGCGCTGGAGGTCGTGCGGTCCGTAGAAGTTCTCGCCGATCTGCAGCGGCGTGGAGAGCTCCGCGGCGAGCTGCGCGTAGCCGGCGAAGTTGTCGTAGGCGATCGGCTCCTCGATCCACGCGAGGCCGAGATCGTCGATCGCGTGGCACCGCGCGAGCGCGTCGCCGATCGCGAAGCCCTGGTTGAAGTCGACCATCAGCTGCACGTCGTCGCCGAGCGATTCTTTGACCGCAGCGACCGTCGCGATGTCGTCGCGCAGCCGATCGCGGCCGAGCCGAAGCTTCAGCGCGCGGAATCCTCCTTCATCGCGCAGCTCGATCGCCTCGGCGGCGACTTCGGCCGGTTGCTTGAGCCACAGTCCGTTGCTGTTGTACGCGGCGACAGGACCGACCGTGCCGCCGAGCAGAACGCACAGCGGCAGCCCGGCTGCCTGTGCGAGCGCGTCCCACGCCGCCATGTCGAGCCCGGATACGGCGATCATCGACAAGCCTTGATAGCCGACGAAGTGCAGCGATTTGCGCGCGAGCGCGTAGAGCTCGACCGGCGCAACGCGCTTGCCTGCGAGCGCCTGCCCGAAATCGTGCAGCGCCGGGATCAGATACTTCATCGCCTTGACCGTGTAGGGCTCGAGGTAGCTGCGGCCGACGACTCCCTCGTCGGTGTAGAGGTCGATCAGGATCAGCGGCCACTCGGCGATCGTCGCGATGCGTGCGACGATCGGCCGCTCGAGCGTGAGCAGGACCGCACGCGCGCGCACGCCTCGAAGCGTCAGCGGCGGCGTTGCGATGGCGTCGGTCATCGATCTTCTCCCCGCGGCGGTTGGCGAGTAGTCTATATAGACCGGTCTACTTGGAGCGTCAAGATGACGATACCCGTCGCCGCGCGGCACGCGCGAGCGCCTGCTCGACGCCGCGATCACGCTGCTTCGCCGCTCCGGCCTGTCCGGCGCCGGCATCAACGAGATCGTGCGCGAGAGCGGCGCGCCGAAAGGATCGGTCTACCATTTCTTTCGGGGCGGAAAGCAGCAGATCGCCGACGAGGCGCTCGCTCGCTACTCCGCGCGCGTCGTCGCGTTCATCGACGCCGCGATGGCGGGCAGGCGGCGTCCCGCGAGCAAGGTGCGCGCGCTGTTCGAGGCTTTCGCCGCGCGCATCGAGCAGGCGGAGTTCGGCGAGAGCTGCGCGGCGGGCACCGTCTGCCTCGACCTCGACCGCGACGTGGAGCCGCTGCGCGCCGCGGTCGCAAACGCGCTCGAGCGCTACCGTGACGCAATCGCGCGCAATCTCGCCTTTCGCGACCGCCGCCGCGCGGCGTCGTACGCGGGCCTGCTGCTGAGCGCCATCGAAGGCGCTTACATCCGCTGCCGTGCCGAGCGAAGCGGAAAGCCGTTTCGCGAAGCCGGCGCATGGCTCGCGCGGCTCGCCGAGGACGAGCCGCTGCGCGAGGCGGCCCGACGCTAGCGCTCAGCCCGGCTTCATGCCGGCGTTCACCATCCAGCTCGTGCCGAAGCGGTCGACGAGCATGCCGAACGCGTCCGCCCAGAACGTCTTGTCGAGCGGCATGACGACGCGTCCGCCGTCGGCCAGCGCGTCGAACACGTGCTTCGCTTCGTCCGGCGTCGCGAAGATCAGCGACAGCGAGAAGCCCTTCATGCCTTCGTACGGCTTGCCGACCATCGCGTCGGACGCCATCAACAGCCGTCCTCCGATGTCGAGCCGCGCGTGCAATATGCGATCGCCGCTGCCCGGCGGCGTCTGGTCCGCCACCGGCGATTGCGCGTTGGTCATCATGTCGAGCTTGCCGCCGAGGACGCGCTGGTAGAAACGCATCGCTTCGGCGCACGTGCCGTCGAAGAACAGGTAGGTGTCGAGCTGGGCCATGGCGGTCTCCATTGCGAAACGGTCGAACGGGCGCTCGCTGCGGCTGCGCAGGGATTTGCGCGAGCTGCGGTGCGAGCGTTTGCCGGTCTAGTCGAACGTCGGCATGCCGAATCGACACGTGCCAGCGCAACTTTCTTCGACGCGCGGCGGGTGGCCCGCCACAGGCACGGGCGGCCGATGGGGGAGCCGCGGTCAGCGCGGATCGACCTGCGCGAGCGCCTGCGCGATCGCGGCGGCGTCCTGCGGCCTGACGAGCCGGGCGACTTCATTGCCGTCGCGGATGAACACCAGCGTCGGCCACAGGCGCACCTTGAACGAGCGGCCGAGCGGCCGGCCGCTGCCGTCGGCGATCTTGATGTGGCGCACGCCGGGATGATCGGCGAGCGCCGAGCCGATCAGCGGCTGCGCCGCACGGCAATAGCCGCAATACGCGCTGCCGAACTCGACGAGCGTCGCGCCTTGCAGGGCGTCGATCTCGGCGCGCGGCGGCTCCACGTCCGAATATTGCGTGTTCATCGCCATGCGTCCCTCGCTCACCGCTCGACGAACGCGCGCTCGATCACGTATTCGCCGGCGGTGCCGATGTGCGGCGACATCGTGAAGCCGAGCTCGTCGAGCAGCGCGCACATGTCCTTCAGCATCGACGGGCTGCCACACACCATCACGCGGTCGACCGCGTGGTCGAGCGGCGGCAGTCCGACGCCGGCAAACAGGTTTCCGCTGCGTATCAGGTCCGTCAGCCGTCCCTGATTGTGAAATCGCTCGCGCGTCACCGTCGGATAGTAGACCAGCCTGTCGCGCACGTTTTCGCCGAAGAACTCGTTCGCCGGCAGCTCCTCGGTAATGACGTCGCGATACGCGAGCTCGTCGACCTGACGAACCCCATGCACCAGCACGATCTTCTCGAAGCGGTGATACGTCTCCGGGTCCTTGACGATGGACAGGAACGGCGCGAGTCCCGTTCCCGTGCCGAGCAGGTACAGATGCTTGCCGGGCAGCAGGTCGGCGACCGTCAGCGTGCCGGTCGCCTTGCGGCTCACCAGCACCTCGTCGCCGACCTTCAGGTGCTGCAGGCGCGATGTGAGCGGCCCGTGCGCGACCTTGATGCTGAAGAACTCGAGGAACTCGTCGTGATTGGCGCTCGCGATGCTGTATGCGCGCATCAGCGGCTTGCCGTCGACTGCGAGACCGACCATGACGAAATGACCGTTGTCGAACCGGAACGCCGGGTCGCGCGTCGTCGTGAAGCTGAAGAGCGTGCTGTTCCAGTGATGGACGGACAGGACGCGCTCGGTGCCGATCGTCGCCATGGGGGACAGACCACGTTTTTTCGAAATAGGGGACAGACCACGTTTTTTCGTTGCGCGAAGATGAAACGTCGCCGTTAGCCATCCAAAAACGTGGTCTGTCCCCTATTTGGCTCGCGCGACGAAAAACGTGGTCTGTTTCAGCGGCCGGCAGCGAGCGTGCCGACGAGGCCGACGAGGCCGATGCCGAGCGCGGCGAGCGCGTCGCCGGCGATGAGGCCGCCGCCGACGAGCGACGTCGAGCTCATGTCGGCGGGCAGCTCGTTGCCGTGCGCCTCGGGCGACTGTGCCTTGCTTCGGCGGCGGTGCGCGAGCGTTTCGATGAAGCTCGACACGACGCTGCCCGCCGCGAACCACGACGACGTCGGAATGTTGACGAAACCGCCGAACGACAGCGCGTACGGGGACGGCAGCAGGACGGCGTCGATGACGAAGTCGCTCGCGCGTCCCGTCGGGCTCGCCTTCGCGAATCGGCGATACCGCTCGCTCGCGCGCAGCAGCTTTCGTGCGAGCTCGATCGCGAGGCCGAGGCCGACGCCGACCCAGATCGCCGTTCGCTGGTACGGCTTGTCGTCGGTGAGGCTGCGCAGCGCGCCGACGAATTTGTACGTCATCGCCGACGTCCATTCCTTCGGCTGTTGCGCTTCGGGCAGCATCGTCTGGTCGAGCGTGAGCGGCGGGTAAGCCGACATGAAGAACTTCGCGAACAGCACGGCAAGGATCGCACCGACGACCACGCCGGCGACCTGGAAGCGAAACTGGATGCGCCGGTTCGTGCCGAGCCGCCAGCCGGTCGACCGATCCTGCTGCATGTCGCACGCGATGCTGGTCGAGACGAGCAGGATCGACGCGGCGAGCAGGCCGATGCCGGGGCTCTTGAGGCCGATCGAGGCGAACAGCACGACGGTGACGACGAACGCCGACGAGATCGGATTGCTGTCGCTGATGCCGACCGAGATGCCGTTCACCATCGCGAACACGAACACGAGCCCGAGCGCAAAGACGAGGTAGAGCACCGGCACGTTCATCACGGTCGACCCGACGACGACGATGCCGGTGCCCCAGAACAGCACCCAAGCGACGAGGCGTCCGATGTCGACGCGCTGCCAGTCTGCCTGCTGGACGCGCTCGCCTCCGCCAGCGGCGCCGCGGGCGTGCGAGATCGCCTTCGCGAAGATCACCACCAGATCGACGATCGCCGCGCCCATGATCGTGCCGAGCGCGATCAGGAACGTGATCTTGCGGAAGGGATCGGTCGGCTGCAGCCAGCCGATCGACACGAAGAACGGCTTCAGCGCCTGGCTCAGCAGTCCGCCGACGAGCGCGGGAATGCCGATGCGCGCGCCGACGATCATGCCCGCGCCGAACGTCGACGCGCTGAAGCCGGTGGCCGCGAGTGTCGCGACCTTGTCGGTGGCAAGCCCGCTCGCGATGCCGACGCCGATACCGCTGCCGAGCTTGCCGATCGAGCGTCGCAGCAGCACGGGGTCCGTCAGCGCGCGCAGGATGGTCGCGACGGCGAGTCCCGACGGGTAGACGAGCTTCAGCCGATCGACGAGCACCGGCGTATAGAGCATGCCCACGCCGGCGCCGAACATGCCGATGCAGGTGAGGTAGAGCACGAGCTGCCATGCCGGCGGTTGCGGCAGCCCGAGCCAAACCATCGCCTGGATCAGCACCGCCATCGCCGAGAGGCCGGCAACGGACGCCGCGATCGTCTGGATGTAGTTCGCGCCGTGCTTGCCTTCGGCGCCGTAGCCGTACGTCACCGTCGATCCGAGGATGCCGGCGAGGACCTGCCCGCCGACGAAGAATCCGATCGAGAAGTTCATGTACGACGCCGTGACGCCGCCGAGCGGGCCGAGCACGAAAAGACCGATCCCGCCGAGCAGCGCGTAATACTTCGGCGTGCCCTGCGCGGGCAGCCATGCCCAGCGCTTCGCTGCCGGCTCGGCGGCGGCGCGCGTGGTCGATGCGAGCGTCGGGGTGCTCATCGGGATGCCGGCGTGCCGTTCGTCGGCCGCGACCGCAGCGATCATGCACCGGCCGACGGTCGAGCGCAAAGCGGCCAAGAAAAACGGGCCGCGAAGGCCCGCCGAAAGCACTGCGGGGTGGCGCGGCTCGGACGCCGGCGGCTACGCCGGTCGTCGGGGTCGAGTCGCAACCGGGGGGATTCGGTTCAGCGCAGGGCGCCGCGGCTCTTGAGCGCCTGCACGAGGACTGAAGCGACGCGGCCCTCATACTCGGCGATCAATGCCGACAGCTCGCATGCGCGCGCGTTTCGAGTCGCCTCCGGGACGTCGATCAGCTGCTCGAGCTCATCCAGCGCGAGCACGTAATCGGCGTCGGTCGCTATTCGGTGCAGATCAAGAAGGTCGCTCATCGGACATCCCTCGCAAGGGGCGCGGCCATTTGCCGCGGTCGATGCTTGACACCGTACCGGATCGGCCGGGCGCCCACTATTGGACGTTCGCCTCGAACGGTTGTACGAAGGGGACCTACAGAGGCTTACAAGCGCCCGGTGCGCGGGCAAAAAAACGGGGCCGGACGGCCCCGTGTCGAATTCGCGAACAGAACGGCTAACGCTTGCGCCGCGACGACCACCCTGCCACCGCGGCGCCAAGACCGAACAACAGCAATGATGCCGGCTCCGGAACGGTCAGACGTCGGCCGCTGATAACGTCCTGCACATTGTCGTTCACGAGCTGCAACACGTAGGTACTGCTCAAGTCCGCCGTCGCCGAGTTCTCGACGGCAGCGCGAAACGCGGCGTACTGCGCGGCTGTCCCCGCGTCGAATCCCGACGCACGGAAGCTACCCGCGGCGAGATCCCAGCCGGACGCATCGTAGATGCTTTCCCAGATGCCGAGCTGGATTGCGGCGGCTGCCTGGGAGTTGCCGGGGTGCAGCCATGCGTAGACGCCCGATCCAAGCACCGAATTCACGGCACCCAGCCAGTCGAGCGTGCGCGTACTCGATGCTCCGACCGTGTATTGATAAGTGCCGCCTGGACTCAGGAACTGGGCAAGGTCGGCGCAGTAGGCCCAGAAGTCGGACGTGCTATCGACGAACGTACCGGCAGGCAACGTTGACGCGGTGACCGTGCCCTGGAACCGGCCTGCCGATGTATTTCGCGTGTGTGCCCCGGCATCGGTGCTGAATGTCACCGGCTGCGCGCCGAGCGGTGCGAAGATCGACGAGTCCCAATGCACGGTGACGGATGCGGAATGAACCGACGTCGATAGGGCATACACACCGACCGCCAACAGCGTCGCAATGAATCTCATTTTGAACCCTCCCGGCAGTCATCAGAGCAAGCCGCAAGCCAATGCCGTAAGGGACTGACTTCTTTGGCAAAACCTGTTCACGACACCGCGTGACTACAACTGTTGTAAATTTTTCCGACGACAACGCGCTAGTGTGCGCAATGCGCGATTGGTGCGGCGTGGTGTAAAGAAAATGCGACTGCACGAAATTGCTGCTGCGCGCGTTGTCGGGAATGCTTTGCCCGTGACTGCGCAGGTCGAACTTCGCTTGCGGCTGCCAGCGCTGCAAGTCCGATCACACAGATGCGGCACGGAGCGTTGCCTTCGTGTTGACCGCTGCGTTGGTCCCGACCGACGGCGGTGACGAAGGGCGCGCAAACACGCACAATCGATGCCCCGTGCGCCAGCGGCATCTCGCAAACGCATGCACCGCGGACCGCGATTTTCGAAGGCAAGTCGGGTGTGATTTGCGGGTCCGGCGGAATGACGTGCGCGGGTGCTAACATTCAACGCTCGGATTTCGCTGGCCTGATACGGGAGGTAGCATGGAGTCGCTCTTCGGCAACATCGTCAGGGTAGCCGTGCGTGGATTCGCCGGGTCCGCGCTCGTCGGCGCGGCGCTTGCGCTCGCAGGTTGCGCCAGCGCCGACTACCCGCCGGCACCACGCGACGCGGCCACCACCGATTACGCGTATCACATCGGCCCGCTCGACGTGGTCAACGTCATCGTCTGGCGCAATCCCGAACTCTCGATGACGGTGCCCGTTCGGCCCGACGGCAAGATCTCGACGCCGCTGATCGACGACCTTCCCGCGCTCGGCAAGACGCCGAGCGAGCTCGAGCGCGACATGGAGAAGGCGCTCGTCAAGTACATTCGCGATCCGGTCGTGACAATCGTCGTGACCAACTTCGTCGGCCCGTACGACGAGCAGGTGCGGGTGACCGGCGAGGCCGCAAGACCGCAGATCCTCGCGTATCGCAAGAACATGACGGTGCTCGACGTGATGATCGCCGTTGGCGGTCTAACCGATTTCGCCGACGGCAACGCCGCACGCATCTATCGTCCCGCCGAGGGCGGCAAGCTGTACGGCGTGAGGCTCAAGGATCTGGTGAAGCGCGGCGACATTTCGGCGAACGTCGAGATGAAACCCGGCGACATCGTGATCATCCCGCAAAGCTGGTTCTAGGCAATCCTGCGGACAAGACCGCGGCAACGGAACGAAAAACATGAACGAGATCTTGCAACGGGTCCTGGACAATCTCCGCGGCATGTGGCATCGCCGCTGGATCGGCCTCACCGCAGCGTGGATCGGCGCGATCGTCGGAGTTGCGGTCGTCTACAAGATTCCCGAGCGCTATGAAGCGAGCGCGCGCGTCTACGTCGACACCGAATCGCTGCTGAAGCCGCTGCTCGCGGGCCTCGCGATCCAGCCGAACGTCGACCAGCAAGTGCACCTGATCAGTCGCACGCTGATCAGCCGGCCGAACGTCGAGAAGCTGATCCGCATGGCCGACCTCGACCTGAAAGTCAGCGGCAACGCGGAGCGCGAAGCGCTGATCGACCAGGTTTCGTCCACGATCAAGCTCAGCGGCGGCGGTACTTCTTCCAACGCGACGAACCTGTACGTGATCAGCTATCGCGATCCAAGTCCCGACCGTGCGCGGAAGGTCGTTCAATCGCTGCTCGCGATCTTCGTCGAGTCGAGCCTTGGCGACAAGCAGCAGGACTCGCGCTCCGCGGTCAAGTTCCTCGACGAGCAGATCAAGCACTATGAGGCAAGCCTGCTTGCGGTCCGAGAATCGGCTGAAGGAATTTCGGCTCAAGAACATGGGTTTCGGCGAGCGCGACGGGCAGGACTATTTCGGGCGACTTTCGCAAATGCGATCCGATCTCGACTCGGCCCGCCTCGAGCTGCAGGCGGCCGAACAGTCGCGCGACGCATACAAGAAGGAGTTGGCGGGCGAGGTGCCGACGATCATGCCCGAGGCGCCGGACACGCGCCGCACGGAATTTCCGGAGCTCGACGCGCGCATCGACGCGTTGAAGAAGGACGTCGACAACCTCCAGCGAAGGTACACCGATCAACATCCCGACGTGGTCGCGACGAAGCGCATCATTGCGCAACTCGAGGACCAGCGAAAAGAGGAGCTGGAAGCACGCAAGAAGGCGGCGGGTCCGACGCCGGTTGCCCAAATCGACCGCAATCCGGTGTTCCAGCAACTGCGGCTGTCGCTTGCTGACGCCGAGGCGAATGTCGCGTCAGCGCGCGCGAAGGTCGCTGGCTACGATGCCAAGTACCGTGCGCTACAGGCGCAGGCGCAGCTCGTGCCGAAGGTCGAAGCCGAATTCGCGCAACTCAATCGCGATTACGACGTGCAGAAGAAGACGTACGAGAACCTGCTTGCGCGGCGCGAGGGGGCTGCGATGGGCATGGGCGTGCAGGACGCCGGCGGCGCTCAATTCCGCGTGATCGATCCGCCGCGCGTGTCGCCCAACCCCGTCGCGCCCAATCGCGTGCTCCTGCTCGCGGCTGCGTTCGCCGCCGCAGTTCTGTTCGGACTCGCCGCGAGCTTCGTCGCGAGCCAGGTGATGCCAACGTTCCACGACTCGCGCGTGCTGCGCGAAGCGACCAGGCGGCCGATCCTCGGCATGGTGTCGATGCTGCCGAGCGCGGCGTTCAAACGCATGCGCCGGCGACGTGCGTACCTGTTCGCAGGTGGACTGAGCGGACTTGTCGCCTCGTTCGCCGCCGTGCTCGTACTGGCCATAATCTCTGCGCGCATCGTATGAGGAGCGATCGATGAGCCTGATCGAACAGGCGGCCAAGCGGCTCGAGGAGTTGCGTCGCGCCGGCGCCGAATTGCCCGAAGCTTCCTCCAACCCGACGGCGAGCGGTTCCGCGCCGTTCGGTGCGCCGACACCAGAAGCGGTCGTACGCGCGCTCGAGACCGCATCGCCACCCGTCCTGCCCGATCGGACGAGAGGTGCGGCGCGCCCGCGAGTCGAGCCGTCGACTGTCGACACGTCTACGACGCCGGTGGTCGAGATCGATCTCGACCGCCTGCGACAACTCGGGTACGTCACGCCGGACGCTCCGAAATCCCAGATCGCCGATGAGTTCCGCGTCATCAAGCGGCCGATCATCCGCAACGCACGCGGCAGCAACGGCGCGCCCACGGTACGCGGCGGAAATCTCGTCATGGTGACCAGCGCGCTGCCCGGCGAAGGCAAGACGTTCACCGCCGTGAACCTCGCGATGAGCGTTGCGATGGAATACGACAACACCGTGCTGCTCGTCGACGGCGACGTCGCCCACCCGGCAATCCCCGAATTGCTCGGCGTGCGCAAGGAGCCCGGGCTGCTCGACGTGCTTACGAGCGACAGCATCGACATCGCCGACGCGCTGGCGAAGACCAATGTCCCAAAGCTCTCCGTGCTTCCGGCGGGCTCACGCCATCGCCGCGCGACCGAACTGCTCGCGAGCGAGCAAATGGCGAGCCTGCTGCGAGAGCTGGCTGCGCGCTACTCGGACCGGATCATCATCTTCGACTCGCCGCCGCTCCTGGCGACGACGGAGGCGCGTGTCCTCGCCACGAACATGGGCCAGATCATCATGGTCGTCGCCGCCGACTCGACCTCGCAGAACCAGGTGAACCAGGCGCTCGCGACGATCGAGAGCTGCGAGATCGTGATGATGATGCTGAACAAGGCCAACCAGACAGAGGTCGGCGCGTACTATGGCTATTACGCGGACGAGCCCGCGCGATAGCGCCGCTACGCGAGCAGCGACGCGATTGCCTGCCGTTCGTTCTCGAGCCTGGCGCGCAGCGCCCCTTGCACTCGCTGCAGCCGCGATTGCGGTCGGCTTGCCGCCGCGTGCGCTTGCGCAGCAGACGGTTGCCCCCGACCTGTTCGGTCAGCCGCCCGGCGTACCGGAGGCGCCATCCGGCACGCCGCCACGTTACGGTACACCCGAGCAGCGGTCGCAGCGCCGCGCGCTCACGCTGCTGCCGTCGATTACGGTCGAGGAGACGTACACCGACAACGTGCGGCTGGAGCCCGACTCGAGCCGCAAAAGCGACTTCGTGACGCAGCTCATCCCCTCGCTGCGCATCTCGGAGCGCGGCACGCGAACGTCGCTTGCAGGTTTCATTTCGGCGCCGATCCAGTTCTACGCGAAGGGCAACGGGTACGACCGCGTCGTGCCCGACGTCGAACTGGCGGGGTCCGTGGAGGCGGTCGAGCGGTTCTTCTTCGTCGACGCGTCCGTTCATGTCGCGAAGGACTACTTCTCGCCGTTCGGCGTGCGATCCGTCAGCTCGATCAATCAGCCGGGCAACCAGTACACGTCGCAGAGCTATTCGATATCCCCGTACGTGCGCAGGACGTACGGGAATCTGCAGTACGAGGTTCGCGACAACAACACCTGGACGAACCTCAGCAACGCGCCGATCTCGTTGAGTGGCGCGTACACCAACCAGTTGCTCGCGAACGTCACGCGGGCCGCGATTCCTCTGGGATGGGCACTCGACTACGAGCGTACCGACGTCAAGTTCACCGGCCAGCAATCGCAGATCACCGAACTCGGCCGCGGCCGCGGCATCTGGCGGCCCGACTCACGCTACGAGCTTTCCGCCTCGCTCGGCTACGAGAACAACCGCTACCCGCTGACCGACTACAGCAACGTGACTTACGGCGTGAGCGGTCGCTGGCGGCCGACCGAGCGAACGCGCCTCGATGCCGGATGGGAGCACCGCTTCTTCGGTTCGTCGTATCAGTTCAGCCTTGACCACCGCACGCCGCTCACCGTGTGGAATCTGTCGGCCGTTCGGCGCGTTACCAGTTTTCCGCAGCAACTGGCAGCGCTTCCCGCCGGCGCCTTCGTGCCGCTGTTGCTCGATTCGCTGTTCGCGTCGCGCATTCCGGATCCGATCCAGCGCGCCGACTTCGTGCTGAATTTCATGCGCGACCGCGGATTGCCCGTGGTACTCGGCGGGCCGCTGAACCTCTACAACCAGCAGATCTTCCTGGAGGAGCGGGCCGCGGGCCGCGTGGGTCTCATCGGTGCCCAGAATTCGGTGTTCCTGAGCGTCTGGCGCCTGCGGACCGAGCCGATCAGTGCGGGCGGCGTGCCGCTGCCGCCCGATCTCGGCGCGCTCAACAACAACACGCAGACCGGTGCCGACGTGTCGTGGACGCACAACATCAGCGGGTCGCTCGTGCTGAGCACCCACGTGAACTACTACCGTACCGCACGCCGAACGACGCGTTTCCCGAGACAACGAAGCAAGCTTCCTTCCTCGCCGTGCTGACGAAGCAGCTTTCCGCGTCGACGTCGATCTACGCCGGCGCGCGCTACCAGGAGTTCCGCTTCGAGGTCGCCGAACAGCGCACCGAGCGGGCGTGCTACGTCGGCATCACGCACTTCTTCCGCTGACATGTACGAAACCTTCTACGGTCTCACCGGCAAGCCGTTCCAGCTCAACCCCGACCCGGCGTTCTTCTTCGGCAGCCGCGGCCACAAGCGCGCGTTTGCCTATCTGCAGTACGGCGTGTACCAGAGCGAGGGGTTCATCGTCATCACCGGAGAGATCGGCGCCGGCAAGACGACGATCGTGCGCAGCCTCTTCGAGACGCTCGACCGCGACAAGGTCATCGCCGCGCAGATCGTGAGCACGCAGCTCGACGCCGACGATCTGTTGCGCGCCGTCGGCGTGGCGTTCGGGCTGCCGGTGAAGACGGTGAACAAGGCGGTGATCCTCGCATCGCTCGAGGCGTTCCTGTGCCAGCTCGCGATGGAGAACAAGCGCGCGCTGCTGATCGTCGACGAGGCGCAGAACCTCACCGCGCGGGCGATCGAGGAGCTGCGCATGCTGTCGAACTTCCAGCTCGGCGAGCGCGCGCTGCTGCAAAGCTTTCTCGTCGGCCAGCCCGAGCTCCGCGCGATGATGCGCGGTCCGCAGATGACGCAGCTGCGCCAGCGCATCATCGCGTCGTATCACCTCGGCCCGCTCGACAAGGACGAGACCGAGGGCTACATCCTGCATCGGCTGCATCACGTCGGCTGGAAGGACGACCCGCGCTTCACGCCCGCGTGCTTCGAATTGATTCACGAAGCGACGGCCGGCATCCCGCGACGGATCAACACGCTGTGCAACCGGTTGATGCTCGCCGGCTTCCTCGGCGAGAAGCACGTGATCGAGCGCGTCGACGCGCAGGCGATCGCGCGCGAGATCTCCGACGAGCTCGGCGGCGACGGCAGCGTGCTTGCGCCCGTGCGCGCTCCGCTCGCGACGACGGACGCCGCGGAGGGGACCGCGGCGACCTCCGAGCTGCCCGCCACCGCCGCCGAACTGGCGTCGTGGCGCGCGCATTTCCGCCGCATCGAGGATCGCATCGACCGCCTCGATCGCACCGTCGGAGCAGCCGTCGATCTGCTGCACAACCTGCTGCATCCGGACAAGGCGACCAAGCCCGGAACGCCGGCGGGGCACTGATTCCCTTGGCGATGGGCGAGACCCTGCGAACCCGAGGTCCGCTCGCCTGCGTCGTCGGCGCTCGGCCCAACTACATGAAAATGGCGCCGCTCGTGCGCGCATTCGCTGCGCGCCCCGAGCTGCCGGACGTCGTCCTGATCCACACCGGTCAGCACTACGACGTCGAGATGAACGAGCGGTTGTTCAAGGATCTCGAGTTGCCGCCGCCCGACCTCAACCTCGAAGTCGGATCAGGCACGCACGCCGTGCAGACCGCGGAGATCATGCGCCGCTTCGAGCCGGTGGTCGACGAATTGAAGCCGAGCTCGGTCGTCGTCGTCGGCGACGTCAATTCGACGCTCGCCTGCAGTCTCGTCGCCGCGAAGAAGCACACGCCGGTCGTGCACGTCGAGGCGGGGCTGCGAAGCTTCGATCGCGACATGCCCGAGGAAGTGAACCGCGTGCTGACCGACCAGCTCGCCGATCTGCTCTACACGACGGAGCGCGGCGCGTCGGCAAACCTCGCGCGTGAAGGCATCGCGCTCGAGCGCGTTCACTTTGTGGGCAACGTGATGATCGACTCGCTGCTGCGGCATCGTGCGCGCGCGATCGCGCCGCGCGACACGCTCGCGCGCGGCGGTGCGCACATCGCGCTCGTCGAAGCGGCGCAGGGATTCGGCGTCGTCACGCTGCATCGGCCGTCGAACGTCGACGAGCCGACGGCGCTGTCGCAGGCGCTCGCAATTCTTGCCGGCGTGTCGAAGCGGTTGCCGCTCGTCTGGCCGGTGCATCCGCGCACGCGGGCGAACATCGAGCGCCATGGTTTTGCCGCTATGCTTGCAGATTGCCCGATCGCGCTGATGGCACCCCAAGGCTATCTCGAAATGCTCGGTCTTCTCGCCAACGCGCGCATCGTCATCACCGATTCGGGCGGCATCCAGGAAGAGACGACGGCGCTCGGCGTGCCGTGCCTCACCATGCGCGAAAACACCGAGCGGCCGATCACCGTCGAGCAGGGAACCAACAGTATCGTCGGGCGCGACCGCGCGCGCGTGCTCGCGTGCGTCGACGAAATCGTCGCGACGGGGGGCAAGCACGGCCGCGTGCCGGAGCTTTGGGACGGCCACGCCGGCGAGCGCATTGCCGCTCATCTATCGGCGTGGCTCGCGGCGCGCGTGGCGGCCTGACAGGACGCGGCGATGAAGCTCGACGATCTGCCTGCCACCGCGACGATCGTCAACGCGCTTTCGATCGACGTCGAGGACTACTTTCAGGTGTCGGCATTCGCCGCACGGATCCGCGAAGCCGACTGGGAACGGCTGCCGTGCCGGGTCGAGCGCAACGTCGAGCGCATCCTCGAGATGCTCGCGGCGCACGAGGCGCGAGCGACGTTCTTCACGCTCGGATGGATCGCCGAGCGCTATCCGGCGCTCGTGCGCCGCATCGTCGATGCCGGGCATGAGCTCGCAAGCCATGGTTTCGCGCACGGTCGCGCGAGCGAGCAGAGCGAGGGCTCGTTCCTCGCCGACATCCGGCTCGCGAAGGCGGTGCTCGAGGACGTCGCGGGCACCGAGGTGCGGGGCTACCGCGCGCCCAGCTTCTCGGTCGGTCCGGCCAATTCGTGGGCGTTCGATTGCATCGCCAAGGCCGGCTATCGCTACAGCTCGAGCATCTACCCGATCCGTCACGACCATTACGGCGTGCCGGACGCGCCGCGCTTCGCCCATGAGATCCGGCCGGGGCTGCTCGAGGTGCCGGTCGCGACGGTGCGCGTGCTCGATCGCAATTGGCCGGCGGGCGGGGGCGGCTACTTCCGGCTGCTGCCCTACCGTGTGTCGCGATGGTCGATTCGGCGGATCAACGACGTCGATCGCAGGTCGGCGATGTTCTACTTCCATCCCTGGGAGATCGATCCCGAGCAGCCGCGCGTCGACGGCATCGCATTGAAGTCGCGATTCCGCCACTATCTGAACCTCGACCGGATGGAATCGCGGCTGCGCAGATTGCTCTCCGATTTCCGCTGGGATCGCGCGGATCGCGTGTGCCTGGGCGAGCCGCACTGATGGACACGTCGGCTGCGCTCATCGATCGGCTCACGCACGCCGCCGATCCGATCTCGGTGCGCGATTTCCGCGTCGACGATGCCGCGCGCTGGGATGCGTTCGTCGACCGCTCGCCGGGTGCCACGTTCTTTCACCGAGTCGGCTGGCGCGCGATCCTCGAAGGCGTCTTCCGCCATCGCACGCACTACCTGGTGGCGGAGCGCCACGGCGAGATCGCAGGCATCCTGCCCCTCGCCGAGACAAAGAGCGTGCTGTTCGGTCACGCACTGGTATCGCTGCCTTTTGCCGTCTACGGCGGAGCGCTCGCCGACGACGCGGCGGTCGAGTGCGCGCTGGTCGATGCCGCGGCCGAACGCGCCCGCGTGCTGCGCGTCGCGCATCTCGAGCTGCGGAACGTCGAGCCCCGGCGCAGCGACTGGCCTCGGCAGGACCTGTACGTGACGTTCCGCCGTGACATCTCGGCCGGCGTCGAGGCGAACATGCTCGCGATCCCGCGCAAGCAGCGGGCGATGGTGCGCAAGGGCATCAAGAACGGCCTCGCGAGCGAGATCGACGGCACGGTCGATCGCTTCTTCGCGCTCTATGCCGACAACCAGCACCGGCACGGCACGCCGCCGCTCGGACGCGCCTATTTCGAGCGCCTGCGGCAGAGCTTCGGCGACGCCTGCGAGATCCTGACCGTCGTCGACGCCCAACGCACGCCCGTCAGCAGCGTGCTGTCGTTCTATTTCAAGGACACCGTGATGCCGTACTACGCGGGCGACACCACCGCGGCGCGCGACCTCGCGGCGAACGACTTCAAGTACTGGGAGCTGATGCGCCGCGCATGCGAGCGCGGCCTGCGCGTATTCGACTACGGCCGCAGCAAGCGCGGGACGGGCTCGTTCGACTTCAAGAAGAACTGGGGCTTCGAGCCGACGCCGCTCGCCTACGAGTACCTGCTGCTGCGCGCGGGCGGCATACCTCAGAACAACCCGGCGAATCCGAAGTACCGCGCGTTCATCGCGCTGTGGCGGCGGCTGCCGCTGCCGCTCGCGAACGCGCTCGGCCCGCACATCGTGCGCGCGTTGGGCTGACTCGCGCCCCGTCGACATGGACACGTATCGCTCCGCATCGCTCGTGCTGTCGAGGCCGCGCGCATGGCAGTCGACCGCGATTGCGCTCGCCGTCTACGCGTTGTGGTTGCTGGCGGTTTATCGGGACACTGTCGTGTCGATGGTATCGATCTGGTACCGGTCGGAAACGTTCGCGCACGGCTTCCTGGTGTTCCCGATTTCGGCGTGGCTCGTATGGCGGCAGCGGGCGCGTCTCGCGCAGATCGAGCCCTCTCCGGCCGCTCCGGCGTGGGCGATCGTCGCGCTCGTCGCCGCGGGGTCGCTGTGGTTCGCGGGAGAGCTCGCCGATGTGCTGGCCGCGCGGCATTTCGCATGGGTGACGATGCTGATCGTCGGCATCTCGATGCTCGTCGGGCCCCGCGTCGCACGCATGCTTCTGTTCCCGCTCGCGTTCCTCTATTTCGCCGTGCCGATCGGCGAGTTCCTGCTGCCGACACTGATCGAGTGGACGGCGAACTTCACGATCGCCGCGCTCCGCGCGAGCGGCGTCCCCGTATGGCGCGAGGGCATGACGTTCCAGATCCCGACCGGTGCGTGGTCGGTCATCGAGGCGTGCAGCGGCCTGCGCTACCTGATCGCATCGCTCACCGTCGGCGCTCTCTATGCGTACATCGCATACCGCTCGCCGCTGCGCAGGGCGGCATTCGTCGTCGCGTCGATCGTCGTGCCGATCATCGCCAACTGGCTGCGGGCATACACGATCGTCATGATCGGCCATCTTTCGAACAACAAGCTCGCGGTCGGCATCGACCACATCATCTACGGATGGATCTTTTTCGGCCTGGTGATGCTGTTGCTGTTCTGGGCCGGCAGCTTGTGGCGAGAGGACGACGAGGTTGCGCCCGAAGAGCCGGACGACGCCAATGCCGGTGACCGCGCCGGGCGGCGCCTTTCGCTGTCGCGCGCGCTCGTCGTCGCGCTCGTGCTCACGGCGGCGCCGGCGGCCGCCATCCGCCTGCTGCACGAGACGGATTTCCGCGGGCATGTCGACACGAGCGCGCCGGCGCTGTCCGGGCTGGCAGGCGATGCGCAAGCCGATCGTGACATGGACGCCGGAATTCCTGCCGCCGCGCGCGACGATCGCCGAGACGTACAGGAGGGGCGGCGACGAGGCGGGTCTGTACGTGGCCCTCTACTTCAATCAGGACGCCGAGAGCAAGCTCGTCAGCTCGACCAACGTGCTCGTCAATTCGTGGAAAGACCACACCGGCTACACCGTCTCGGATGCAAGACGAGAGATCGACGTGCAGCGGTGCTCCGCTCGCGTTCGACGAGCAGGCGATGAGGTTCGTCGACGGCAGGATCGTCGCGCGCCGCTGGTACTGGGTCGACGGCGAGTACACGGCGAGCAGCCGCGCGCGCGAAGCTGCTGCAGGCGCGCTCCCGGCTCCTCGGCCGCGGCGACGCGGGCGCGATCGTCGTCGTCTATGCGCGCATCGAATCCGATACCGCTGCCGTTCCCGCCGGCCTCGACGACATGACGCGCGAGGCGGCGGTGGCGCTCAAGCCGCTGCTCGCGCAGCGATTGCGCACGCTCGCGCGATGATGCGGCCACGCATCGTGCACGTCGTTTATCGGCTCGCGGTTGGCGGCCTCGAGAACGGCGTCGTGAACCTGATCAACCATCTGCCCGTCGATCTGTTCCGTCACGCCATTGTCTGCATGACCGACGCCAGCGAGTTCGCCAAGCGGATCCGCCGCGCCGATGTGCCGATCGTCGCGCTGGGGAAGCCCCCGGGAAATTCGCTGCTGTTCCAGCGCTCGCTGTACCGTGCCTTTCGCGACCTCGCTCCGACCGTCGTCCACACGCGCAACCTCTCGTCGCTCGAGGCGCAGCTCGCCGCGGCGCTCGCTCGCGTGCCGGTGCGCATCCACGGCGAGCACGGCTGGGATACCGTGGACCTCGACGGCACCCGCCGCCGTTACGCCATGCTGCGGCGGCTGCATTCGCCGCTCGTCCATCGATACGTTGCGCTGTCGGAGCCCATCGAGCGCTACCTCGTCGAGCGGGTCGGCATCGGCCGGCAACGCATCGAGCGCATCTGCAACGGTGTGGACTGCGAGCGCTTCGCGCCGGCGCGCGAGCGACGCGCGACGTTTCCGCACGCCGCGTTCCGCGACGAGCGTCTCGTGCTCTTCGGCACCGTCGGCCGGCTCGCCGCCGTCAAGGATCAGGTCACGCTCGCGCGTGCGTTCGTCGCCGCCGTCGCGAACGACGCGGCGGCGCGCGCGCGCTACCGGCTCGCGATCGTCGGGGACGGCGTGCTGCGCGCGCCGCTCGAGCAGGTCATCGACGAAGGCGGTGTGCGCGATCTCGTGTGGCTTGCCGGCGAGCGTTCCGACATCGCCGATCTTCTGCCGGCGTTCGACGTGTTCGTGCTGCCGTCGCTCGCCGAAGGCATTTCGAACACGCTGCTCGAGGCGATGGCGTGCGCCGTTCCGATAGTCGCCACCGCCGTCGGCGGCAACGTCGAGCTGGTGACGCCGGATGTCGGCGAGCTCGTGCCGCCGAGGGACGCGCAGGCCATGGCGAGCGCGATGCGCCGAATCGGCGAATCGCACGAGCGCCGCGTGCGCATGGCGCGCGCCGCGCGCGCTCGCGCGCTCGGCGAATACGGCCTCGCGGGCATGGTTCGCCGCTACGCCGATCTCTACCAGCGCGAGATCGAGCGGCGCGCGCCGCGCGGAAGCGGCGGCGCGGCGCGCGCGCACCGCGCGACGGTCGAATAGGACGGCACGCCATGTGCGGCATCTCCGGCATCTTCAAGCCGTTCGGCGATCCGACCGTCGACGGCGCGCTGCTCGCTCGGATGAACGACGCGCTGCATCACCGCGGACCGGACGCCGGCGACCTCCACGTCGAGCCGCGCGTGGGCCTCGCGCACCGGCGGCTGTCGATCATCGACGTCGCAACCGGCCAGCAGCCGCTGTGGAACGAGGACCGCTCGGTCGTCGTCATCTACAACGGCGAGATCTACAACTTCCGCGAGCTCGTGCCTGAGCTCGTCGCGCTGGGTCACCGCTTTCGCACCCGGTCCGATACCGAGGTCGTCGTCCACGCGTGGGAGTCGTGGGGCGAGGATTGCGTCAAGCGCTTCCGCGGCATGTTCGCGTTCGCGCTGTGGGACCGCAACCGCCAGACGCTGTTCCTCGCACGCGATCGGCTCGGCGTGAAGCCGCTCTACTATTCGCAGCTCGCGAGCGGAACGGTGCTCTTCGGATCCGAGCTCAAGGCGCTGCTGCAATCGCCCGAGCTCCCGCGCACGATCGATCCTTCGGCAATCGAGGACTATCTCGCGCTCGGCTACGTGCCGGAGCCCAAGAGCGTGTTCGCCGGCGTGATGAAGCTCGCGCCGGCGCACACGGTCGCGATCCGCGTCGGCGACCGCACGCTGCCGGCGCAGCGCGAATACTGGGACGTCGTTTTCGCGCCGGACGCGTCGATCAACGAATCCGATGCGCTCGACGGGCTCCGCGCACGGCTCGCCGAGTCGGTGAACCTGCGGCTGATCAGCGAAGTGCCGCTCGGTGCGTTCCTGTCGGGCGGCGTCGATTCGAGCGCCGTCGTCGCGACGATGGCCGGCTTGTCGTCCGAACCGGTGAACACGTGCTCGATCTCGTTCGACGATCCGGCGTTCGACGAGGCCGCGTTCGCGCAACAGGTCGCCGACCGCTATCGGACGAACCACCGCGTCGAGCGCGTCGCCGCGGACGATTTCGACCTGATCGACCGCCTCGCCGGCATCTACGACGAGCCGTACGCCGACAGCTCGGCGATTCCGACGTTTCGCGTCTGCGAGCTCGCGCGGCGCAACGTCACCGTCGCGCTGTCGGGCGACGGCGGCGACGAGAGCTTCGGCGGCTACCGCCGCTACCGCTTCCAGATGGCCGAGGAGCGGATGCGCGCGCTGCTGCCGGCCGGCGTGCGGCGGCCGCTGTTCGGTCAGCTCGGCCGCGTCTATCCGAAGCTCGACTGGGCACCGCGCATGTTCCGCGCGAAGTCGACGCTGCAGTCGCTCGCGCGCGACGCCGTCGACGGCTATTTCCACACGATGTCGATCCTGCGCGACGATCTTCGATCGCGCCTCTACAGCGACCCGTTCAAGCGCACGCTCGCGGGCTACCACGCCGGGGAGACATTCCATCGACACGCGAAGCGCGCGGAAGGCTTCGAGCCGCTCGCGCTCGTGCAATATCTCGATCTCAAGACCTATCTCGTGGGCGACATCAACACCAAGGTCGATCGCGCCGCGATGGCGAACTCGCTCGAGGTGCGCGAGCCGCTGATGGACCATCCACTGGTCGAATGGCTCGCGACGCTGCCTCCGACGCTCAAGATCCGTGACGGCGAAGGCAAGTACCTGCTGAAGAAGGCGATGGAGCCGCTGCTGCCGCGCGAGCTCCTCTACCGGCCGAAGATGGGATTCGCCGTGCCGCTCGCCGGATGGTTCCGCGGCCCGCTGCGGCGCCGCGTTCGCGACGCGTTGACTGGCGGGCGCCTCGCCGAGACCGGCTGGTTCAACGCGGCGGAGTTGAAGCGGCTCGTCGACGCGCATCAGTCGGGCGCGCGCGACTACAGCGCGCCGCTGTGGACGCTGATGATGCTCGATGCGTTCCTGCGCACGGCAGTCGACGCCGGCCGCGAGCCGGACCGACTCGCAGTCGCGGTGTGACGTTGCGGATCCTGCACGTGCTGGACCACTCGGCGCCGGTGCACAGCGGCTACGCGTTTCGCACGCTCGCGATCCTGCGCGAGCAGCGCGCGCGCGGCTGGCAGACGCTGCAGTTGACGTCGCCGAAGCAGGGGGTGGCGACAAGCCTCGAGGAAAACGTCGACGGCTTCACGTTTCACCGCACATCCGCGCCGGCGTCGATCGTCGAATCGAGAACGCCGTATGCGCTGGCGCGGCAGATGGCGGCGACCCGCAAGCGAATTTCCGGTTTGATCCGCTCGCACGCGCCGAACGTCGTCCACGCGCACTCGCCGATCCTCGACGCTTTTCCGGCGTTGTGGGCGGCGCGGCGAGCGGGCGTGCCGGTCGTCTACGAGGTGCGGGCCTTGTGGGAGGATGCGGCGACCGACCACGGCACGGCGAGCGAGACCGGCGCGCGCTACAAGCTGTCGCGATGGCTCGAAACCGTGGCGGTGCGCAGCGTGGATCACGTGACGACGATCTGCGAAGGCTTGCGCGGCGAGCTGTCGCAACGCGGAGTCGACGCCGAGCGCATCACCGTCATTCCGAACGCGGTGGACATCGACGGGTTCACGATGGGACGCGTCGCCGACGAGGCGTTGCGCACGTCGCTCGGTCTGGGCGGCAAGACGGTGCTCGGTTTCGCCGGTTCATTCTATGGCTACGAGGGCCTCGATCTGCTGGTCGATGCGTTCGCGCGGCTTGCGGAGACGAACGCCGACCTCGCGCTGCTGCTGCTCGGCGGCGGACCGCAGGAAGCGGCGCTGCGCGAGCGTGCGGCGCGCCGCGGCGTCGGGGGCCGCATCGTGTTCACCGGGCGCGTGCCGCACGACGACGTCGCTCGCTACTACGACCTGATCGACGTGCTCGTCTATCCGCGGCGCTCGATGCGGCTGACCGAGCTTGTCACACCGTTGAAGCCGCTCGAAGCGATGGCGCAAGGCCGGATCGTGCTCGCGTCGAACGTCGGCGGCCATCGCGAGCTCGTTCGCGACGGCGACACGGGTTTCCTCTTCCCCCCGGGCGATGTCGACGCGCTCGCCAACGCGATCGTTTCGGTGCTCTCTCGACGCGGCGAATGGCCGCGCGTCGCGGCGAACGGACGGCGCTACGTCGAGGCCGAGCGCAACTGGGCGGCGAGCGTCGCACGGTATGAGCACGTGTACGCGAGCGCCGCCGCACGGCGCGAGCGTACGCGTCGAAAAGCGTAGCGAGCCGGCGCATGTGTGGCATCAACGGTCTGATCGATCTTCGCGGCGAGGGCATCGACGCGGCACTCGTGTCGCGGATGAGCGATGCGATCGTCCATCGCGGGCCGGACGACAACGGCCTTCACGCCGACGGCGCCTGCGCGATCGGCATGCGACGGCTTTCGATCATCGACGTCGACGGCGGCGCACAGCCGCTCGCGAGCGCCGACGGCAAGCTGTGGCTCGTCTGCAACGGCGAGATCTACAACTATCGCGAGCTGCGCGCCGAGCTTTCCGCGCGCGGACATGCGTTCGCGACGCGTTCGGACTGCGAGGTGATCCTGCCGCTGTACCGCGAAATGGGCGACGCGTTCGTCGAGCGGCTGAACGGCATGTTCGGCTTCGCATTGTGGGACGCCGAGCGCCGGCGGCTCGTCGTCGGACGCGATCGCCTGGGCATCAAGCCGATGTACACGTGGACCGACGGCAGGCGGTTCGCGTTCGCCTCCGAGGCGAAGGCGCTGCTCGCGCTGCCGTGGATCGCGGCGGAGCTCGACGCCGATGCGGTCGCCGGGTATCTCAACCTCGGTTACGTCCTCGCGCCGCGAACGATCTTCAAGGGCATTCGAAAGCTGCCGCCGGCGACGATCGCCTGCGTCGACGGCGGCCGCGTGAGCGAGCACCGGTACTGGCGCATCGGCGGTCGCATCGACAAGAGCCGCAGCGCGACGGAATGGGCCGAGCGCGTGCGCGACGGCATCGAGCGATCCGTCCGCATGCAGATGGTCGCCGACGTGCCGATCGGCGCGTTCCTTTCCGGCGGCATCGATTCGAGCGCCGTCGTCGGCATGATGTCGAGGCACAGCAGCGGCCCGGTGAAGACCTATTCGATCGGCTTCGACGGCAGCGTCGCCGACGACTACTACAACGAGCTGCCGTATGCACGCACGATCGCGCAGCGCTTCGCAACCGATCATCGCGAGATCGTCGTGAAGCCCGACGTCGTCTCGCTGCTGCCCCTGCTGACATGGCACCTGGACGAGCCGATCGCCGACACCGCGTTCATCACGACGTATCTCGTGTCGAAATTCGCGCGGCAGGACGTCACCGTGATCCTGTCCGGTGTGGGCGGCGACGAGATCCTCGGCGGCTATCGTCGCTACCTCGGCGACCACTTTTCGCAGCGCTTCGCGGCGCTGCCGGCGTGGGCGCGCGCGCTCGCGATCCGTGCCGGCCGTCGACTTCCGGCCGATCGCCATTCGCCGCTGCTGAATCTCGCGCGCTACGCGAAGGCGTTCCTCGCGTCCGCCGAGCTGTCGCCGCAGGCGCGCTACAGCGCGTACCTGCAGGTCTTCGGCCAAGACGAGATCGCGTCGCTGATGAGCCATCCCGCCGCTTGCGACGATGCGATCGTCGCCGCGTTCGCCGGCGCGGACAGCGACGACGCGTTGAACCGGATGCTCGTCGTCGACGCGGACACGCAGCTTCCCGACGATCTCCTCGCGCTCACCGACCGGATGACGATGGCGACGTCGCTCGAATGCCGCGTGCCGCTGCTCGATCACGAGCTGGTCGAGCTCACCGCGGCGATTCCCGCCGACGTGAAGATCGCGAACGGCGAGCTGAAGCACGTGATGAAGCGCGCGCTCGTCGACCTGCTGCCGCCGGACATACTGAATCGGCGCAAGCGCGGCTTCGGCACGCCGATGGGTGCCTGGTTGAAGCGCGATCTCGCGCCGATGTTGCGCGCGCTGCTGTCGCCGTCGACGATCGCCGCGCGCGGTCTGTTTCGCTCCGGCCCCGTGCAGAAGCTGATCGCCGATCACGATGCGAATCGTGTCGACGGCACCGAGCGGCTGCTCGCGTTGATGAACCTCGAGATCTGGAACCGCGTCTATGTCGACCGCAGGCGGCCCGACGACGTCGCGGCGGAGCTCGCGGAGCTCACGAAGCTCGCCGCATGAACATCCTCTACCTGTGCCACCGGTTCCCGTATCCGCCGAAGCGCGGCGGCAAGATCCGTCCGTTCAACATGATCCGTCACCTGAGCGAGCAGCATCGCGTCACCGTGTGCTCGCTCGCCCGCTCCGACCAGGAAGCGGCCGAAGCGCAGGGGATCGCGCCGCACTGCGCGCGCTTTTTCGTGCATACGGTGCGCGAGCCGCTGCAGGCGCTGCGGATGGTCGCCCGGCTGCCGACGCTCTCGCCGTCGTCGGTCGGCTACTTCCGCTCGTCGGCGATGGCGCGGCGGATCGACTCGCTGCTCGCGACCGAAGCGTTCGACCTGATCTTCGTTCATTGCTCGTCGGTCGCACCGTACGTCGCGCATCACGCTGGCACGCCGAAGATCATGGACTTCGGCGACATGGACTCGCAGAAGTGGATCGAGTACGCGCGCTACAAGCCATTCCCGCTCTCGCTCGGCTATCGGCTCGAAGGCGCGAAGATGGCCGCGCTCGAAAAGCGGCTCGCACGCCGTTTCGACGTCTGCACGGCGACGACGCGCGCCGAATGGCAGACGCTGGAAAGCTACGGCACCGGCGCTTCGACCGACTGGTTTCCGAACGGCGTCGACAGCGACTATTTCACGCCGGGCGGCGAGCCGTACGACGCGGACACGATCTCGTTCATCGGGCGCATGGATTACTACCCGAACCAGGAGTGCATGTTCGACTTCTGCGCGAACACGCTGCCGCGGTTGCGGGCGCGGCGTCCGCAGTTGAAGCTCGTCATCGTCGGCGCCGATCCGTCGCCGGCGGTGCGCAAGCTCGGCGACATGGCGGGCGTCACGGTGACGGGCTCGGTGCCCGACGTGCGGCCGTACGTCCGCCGCTCCGCGCTGATGGTCGCGCCGCTCAACATCGCACGCGGCACGCAGAACAAGATTCTCGAGGCAATGGCGCTCGGCGTCCCGGTCGTGACGAGCGCGATCGCGGCCGGCGGCGTCGACGCGCTCGACGGCGAGCACATGATCGTCGCGCGCACGCCAGCCGAGTACGAGGCGGCAATCCTTCGCATCATGGACAATCGCGGCGAGCGCGAAAGGCTTGCGCGCGCCGGCCGCGAGCGGATGCTGTCGCATCATGCGTGGCCGAGCTCGATGCGCCGACTCGACGCAATCATCGAGCGCTGCAT
Organism: uncultured beta proteobacterium; assembly: GCA_963798655.1. GTDB lineage: Bacteria > Pseudomonadota > Gammaproteobacteria > Burkholderiales > Casimicrobiaceae > CAVSMC01. The sequence goes on from CAWCUH010000003.1 coordinate 180,172, forward strand.
CGGCGATTACCCGCGCGGTCGCAGCGCCCGCCTCGCCGCGCAGGCGAACTGAACGAAACAAAACGAAAGGATTCGATGAACATCAGCATCTTCGGTCTCGGCTACGTCGGCGCGGTGTCGCTCGCCTGTCTCGCGCGCGACGGCCACCGCGTCGTCGGCGTCGACATCGAGCCGGCGAAGCTCGCGCTGATTCGCGAGGGGCGCACGCCGGTCGTCGAGGAGGGCATGGTCGAGCTGGTCGGCGAGGTCGCGCGATCCGGACGCGTGACGGTTACAGCCGATGTCGCCCGCGCGATCGCGGAGAGCGAGATTTCGCTCGTTTGCGTCGGCACGCCGTCGGCGCCGAACGGAAGCCAGGACCAGGGCGCGATGCTGCGGCTCGCCGCCGACGTCGGCCGCGCGCTGCGCGACAAGAAGGAGGCGCACGTCGTCGTATTCCGCTCGACGCTCGTGCCCGGAACGGTCGAGGACGTACTGCGGCCGATCGTCGAGCGCGAGTCGGGCAAGCGCGACGGCGTCGATTTTCACCTGTGCTTCCAGCCGGAATTCCTGCGTGAGGGCTCGTCGATCCGCGACTACGACAAGCCGCCGTTCACCATCGTCGGCGCGAATCACGACGGGCCCGTCGAAGTGTTGCGCCGCCTCTTCGGCCACCTTCCCTGCGAGTTCATCGCGACGTCGGTTCGCTCCGCGGAGATGGTCAAGTACTGCTGCAACAACTTCCACGCGCTGAAGATCACGTTCGCGAACGAAACGGCGCGCCTGTGCGAAGCGCTCGGCGTCGACGCGTTCGAGGTGATGTCGCTCGTGTGCAAGGACCGGCAGCTCAACATCTCGCCCGCGTACCTGAAGCCCGGCTTCGCGTTCGGCGGGTCGTGCCTGCCGAAGGACTTGCGAGCGACGATGTACCTCGCGAAGACGCGCGACGTCGAGATGCCGATGCACGCCGGCATCCTGCCGTCGAACCGCGACCATCTGCAGCACGCGATCGACAAGATTCTTGCGTCCGGAAAGCGCCGCATCGGGCTCGTGGGGCTTTCGTTCAAGACGGGCACCGACGACCTGCGCGAGAGCCCGCTGGTGATCCTCGCCGAGCATTGCATCGGCAAGGGCCTGTCGGTGCTCGTGTACGATCCGGAAGTGCATCTTTCGAACCTGCTCGGCGCCAATCGCCGCTTCATCGAGGAGCGCGTACCGCACCTCGGCCAGCTGCTGAAGAGCGAGCTTGTCGACGTGATCGCCGGATCCGACCTGATCGTCGTCGGATTGCACGACCAGCGCGTGTTCGACACGCTCGCCGCGCATGTACGGGCAGGGCAGATCGTGCTCGACGTGGTTGGCATGACCGACCCCGATGCGCTGCGCGGCGAGTATCACGGACTGTGCTGGTAGGCGGCATGCGCGTCACAGTGGAGCTCAACTCCGCGAGGCCTGTTGCGTCGGCAGCCTGCCTCGTTGGTTTGACGCTTCCGTTGCCGCAGGCTGTTCGCGTACAAAGCGCCATCGTCGTCAGCGCGATCAAGCGCCGTTGGGCTCAGTTCGCTCATCGTGTCGGAAGCGCGCTTGGATTTCTGTCCCGATTCGTTGTCTTCGCAACGCCGGACGACGAATTCGAGAGCGCGAGAATGGAGAGCCTGCGACGCCGCGTCGTGGCAGCGCCTGCCGTGTGCGTCACTCCTGGCCTATCGTTTGTCATTCTGCCGGTCATCGAACATGGGCGTCGCTGACCGGCTCGCGCCGAGCGATGGCGGTCGCCAAGCGCGGCGTGCCCAAGCGTGGATGCGACACGTCTTGGACGTGTTGTCTCCGGGAGGCGCTCGGGGGCGGCTGAGCATTCTAATTTTTCACCGCGTGCACGCTCAGCCCGACGCGCTGTACCCGAACGTGTTGGACGCGGCGGCGTTCTTGGAACGAATGCTTTGGGTCAAGACCTGGTTCAACGTACTGCCGTTGGACGAAGGTATTTCACATCTACAGCGGCGGTCCTTGCCGGCCCGTGCAATGGCCATCACATTCGATGATGGATATGCCGACAATGCGACTGTGGCGATGCCGATTTTGCGGCGACTGGGTCTTCCAGCGACGTTCTTCGTCGCCACGGGATTTCTGAATGGTGGCCGCATGTGGAACGACAGCGTCATTGAAGCAGTCCGCGCGGCGCCTGGCCCGGAGCTCAATTTGTCATCTCTCGGTCTGGACGCATATCGCATAGGGAGCTTGGATGAGCGGCGAAGCGCCATATCGGTCATCTTGTCGAGGCTCAAGTACCTGCCTGGCGCAAAACGGCAGGAGCTAGCGGATGCAATCGCCGCATCGTCACCGGCTGCGCCGGTCGATCTGATGATGACGACCGAGCAGCTGCAAGCAATTGCCGCTGCAGGCATGGACATTGGTGCGCACACCGTGACGCATCCGATCCTGTTACGGATTGACGAGGCTGCGGCGAGACGCGAAATGGCAGACGGCCGCGATACACTCGCTGCGATTGTCCGGCAGGCGATCCGCGTATTCGCGTACCCGAACGGAAGACCGGGCGTCGATTACGGGCCAAGCCACGTCGACATGGTGCGCGGGCTGGGGTTCCTTGGCGCCGTTACCACTGTCGTTGGCGCTGCTCGGGTCGGCGATTCGGCTTACGAATTGCCTCGCTTTACTCCTTGGGGGCGTACACCCGGTTTGTGGGCGTTCCGCTTCGCACGCGGCTTGTCGAGACGGGTGGCACTTGCTGCGGCATGATCGCCGCAGTGATGTCGACAGACGTCGGTCCTCGTTGCGCCAACGCGGATTGGAGACGGCGCGACGCCATGTGTGGGCGAGAGGGCACGACGAGCTTGTTTGGGGCGTGCGTGGCGGCCGGCTCCACGAATCATTCACGCAGCGACCGGCAACACGCACCGTTCAATGATACGCGTTGACTTGTATTCGCCCGGTTGGCATACGAGCGGTACGTCGCGCGCGCGTGGGCACGCTCATCGGGGCGAGCGCTTCCTTGCGGCGGGTGACATTGCTTCGCTCTTCGACAGCTGCGAGTCGGACGTCCAATGGATCGATACGCTTCGTCAGCTGAACGGTTGTTTTTCGGTGGTCAGTGTGCGAGGCGATCACGTACTCGCTGCAGTCGACCGCATCCGCAGCATCCCGATATTCTACGTGCGCGATGACAACACATGGAGGCTCAGTGACCGCGCTGAGCCTCTCTGTTCGTCCGCGACGAGCAGTCGAATCGACGACACCGACGACGTCGAATTTCGTTTGACAGGGTACGTGACGGGATCGCGTACGCTTCACCCACGCATATCGCAAATTCAGGCAGGAGAATGGGTGCGTCTAGCGCCACTTCGGTGCGAAGCAAGCCGGCAGGCCTACTACGTCCTCCATCACGATGACTTTCTGGACTCCGACGTTGCAGATCTTGTCGAGCGCCTCCATGCCGTGCATGGTCGTGTGTTCAAGCGTCTGAAGGCGTCGCTGGACGGAAGGCCGGTGATCCTTCCCCTTAGCGGCGGATACGACTCGAGGCTGATCGCGACTTCGCTTCGCGACGCGGGCGTTCGCGAAGTTACCTGTTATAGCTATGGTGCGAAGGACCACTGGGAGTCGAAAATTTCGCGCGAAGTGGCTGCCTATCTGGGTTACAGGTGGGAGTTTGTTCCGTACTCCAGCGAAAGGTGGCGCACATGGATCGGCACCGACAGCTTCGAGCGCTATTTCGGCGATGCCGGCAACTTGTCGTCGGTTCCTCATGTTCAGGATTGGCCCGCCGTGCTCGAACTGAAACAACAGGGCCGTTTGGCACCCGAAGCCGTATTCGTGCCGGGCCATTCCGGTGATTTTCTCGCCGGTAGCCATATCCCGAAGTGGTTCGGAAGACACGCTGCGATTACGCGCCGCTCGCTTCTCGATACTTTGCAGGACGTGCACTACTCGCTTTGGGACTGGCCGACAGAGCGGCGCGACGAGCTTCGCCGGGTATTCGACAGCAGGATCGAAGCGATCGTCGGTGCTCTCGCCGATTGTGCACCAGAGACGGCAGCCGACGCTTTCGAGCGATGGGACCTGCAGGAGCGCCAGGCAAAGTTCATATGCAATTCGGTGCGTGTGTACGAGCACTTCGGCTTCGACTGGCGGATGCCGCTTTTCGACCACGAGCTGATGGATTTTTGGGCTAGGATACGGTTGCAATTGCGCGTCGGCCGGCGGCTCTATTTCGACTTTGTGCGCCTACGACAGGCGTTGCCGGTCACAGAAGCCAACCGCGATCGAGGGATCGTTGCGCGTTACGCCGTTCGAGCAGTGCAGGCCGCTGGCCTCCTACCCCTTTCCAGACGGCTTCGGCAAATGTATCGCAGGGTCCGCTGGCGTGATGTCTACACCGGAGGTTCCCTCGCGTGGTTCGCGATCGTCGACAGGGCGGAGTTCGAGCGCACTTACACCGGCAGGCAACTGCTACATTCGTACCTTGCGGACCGCTATCGCGCGTACGCGGCCGCAAAGGTGGGCCATTGGTGAACGGCCACACAACCCTGACGTGCGAGGCGCACATCCGCCGGTGATCGAGGAGGACATTTTGAAGCCGGTCGTGGAAGTCGCGCGGTCGAGTCGCGAGAGCGTGGCCGATGAGGTCGCGAACGCGATGGGGAAAAGCGAAGTTTTGCTCGCATGCGCCTGCGCGCCGTCGACGCCGAGGGGAAGCGTGGACCAGAGCGCGTCGCTGCGCCCTTTCGCGCATGTCGGGCGCGCGCGGCGGGACGAGAAGGACGCGAACGGCGTCATGTTGTGCCCGCTGGGCGAGCGCGAATCGCGCAATCGCGATGCCATCGACTTCCGTCCGCGCTTCCAGCCGGAGTGCGGGTAGACGGCATGCGTGTGGCAGTCGCATTGAACGCCGCAGCGCTCGCGCTCGTCATCGCGAGGTTGCTCTGGTGGGCTCGACGGCCCACCGAAGCGGTGCGGCTCCGTAACGCGCTCGTGCTCCAACCGAGCTCCGCGCACGATTTCATCTGGTCGCCGCCAGCGTATCCGCGCGGCTACCACGCCGAGCAACGGCCAGCGGGTCCGGCGTTTCAGGCGATCGTATCGCAGCTCGCCATCGGATCGCAGGACGACTGGAAGGCCGCGCTCGCGCTCGCGAATCACCTCGTCGAGCACGCGGGCGACCGCGGCGCCGTCCAGGACGATCCGTTGACCACCTACCGCAAGATCCGGCAGGGATACGGGTACTGCGCCGACTTCGTCAAGGTCTATCTCGCGCTCGCGCATGCCGGCGGCCTGAGCGCGCGCCAATGGGCATTCTCGTTCGACGAGTTCGGCGGTCACGGGCATACCGTGGTCGAGGTGTACGATCGAACGCGCCGGCGCTGGCTCATGCTCGACGTGTTCAACAATTTTCACGTCGTAGACGCGGGCGACGGCGAGCCGCTCGGCGTGCTCGAATACCGCGAGGCGCTGCTCGGGCGACGCGGCAACGCAATCATGCGGCCGAACGGCCCCGGCCGGCCGGGCTTCGTCCACACGCACAAGGCGGTGGACTACTATCGCCGTGGACTCGATCACTGGTATCTCGTCTGGGGCAACGCCGTGCTGTCGTACTACGAGCACCCGGTGGTGAAGGCTACCGGGCAGGTATCGAAGCTGCTCGCGCACTTCGCCGCGAACATGTTGGCCCTTCAGCCCCGCATCCGCCTGCTGCCGACCGCAACGAATGCAGCATCGATTCGACGAATGTTCGCTTTGCGGCGGCGTCTGCTGGCGCTGCTCGCAATGGCGGCTGCGCTCGTCTTGGCGCTCGCGTATCAGCTGCTCCAGGCGGGTACGCACGCGAGCACATGAGCAACCGCGAATCGATCGTGGTCGGACTGGTCGGGCCGTTGCCTCCGCCGTCCGGGGGCATGGCAAACCAGACGCGCCAGCTTGCGCGCCTGCTCGCCCAGGCGGGTGTGGGCGTCGAGGTCGTCCAAGTCAATGCGCCGTCGCGCTGGGCGCGGATCGAGCGCGTGCGCGGGGTCCGCGCGCTGTTCCGGCTGGTGCCGTACCTGTTTCGCCTCTGGCGCACCGCGGGGCGTGTCGATCTCTTCCATATCATGGCGAACTCAGGATGGGCGTGGCATCTGTGCGCGGCGCCGGCGATATGGGTCGCGTGGATTCGACGGGTGCCGGTCATCGTCAACTACCGCGGCGGCGAAGCCGAAGCATTCCTCGAACGTGAAGCGGCCCTGGTGAAGCCGACAATGCGGCTGGCACGGCTGGTCGTCGTGCCGTCCGGATTCCTGCAAGCGACTTTCCGTCGTTTCGGCTTCATCGCCGAGATCGTGCCGAACATCGTGGACCTCGAGCGATTCCACCCCGGCACATCGACGGCGAAAGGCCATCGGATCCTCGTCGCGCGCAACCTCGAGGACATCTACGACATTCCAACCGCCTTGCGCGCGTTCGCGCGCATCCGCGACACGCATTCCGACGCATCGCTGATCGTCGCTGGCTCGGGACCACGCCTCGCGGCGCTCCAGGCGCTGTGCCGGGAGCTGCGCATCGACGCAGCGGTTCGCTTCACCGGGCGGCTGGACAACGAGCGCGTGGCCGACATTTACCGCGAAGTCGACGTGGCGCTGAACCCGTCGACGGTCGATAACATGCCGGTCTCGCTGCTGGAAGCCCTCGCGAGCGGCGTGCCGATCGTAAGCACTGACGCCGGCGGCATTCCGTACATGGTCGAGCACGGCGTGACCGCGCTGCTCGTGCCGCCGCGCGATCCTGAAGCGATGGCGGCCGCGGTGTTGCGCGTTTTCGGCGACCCGCAGCTCGGCGACTCGATGCGGCATTCCGGGCTCGAGTGCGCGAAGCGATACACGTGGGTGCGCGTGCGTCCGCTGCTGTTCGACGTCTACGCGCGGGCGCTCGGCGTGCGCTCGCTCAAGCCGTGCACGCCATGACGCGGGCCGACGCGCAGTCCGTCGGCCTGGGCGGTGTCGCGCGCCGTTTTCTTTCGTCACCACCACGTGACGTGTTCGAGCGTCGACCGCCTCGCGGGGTCAGGCAAAGCAAATGGTGGCAGCCGCGAGGATCGAGCGGCTGCGCGTCGAACGTCCGCACATTGCGGTGGAGCTCTCGGGCGAGTTTCGTTACGTCGTGAAGCTGCGACCTGAAGCGAATCGCTGTCGGCCTTGCCTCGCGCCTCGTTCGCCATGAGCGTCGTGCCCTGGCGAGTGAGGCTTTATCTGTCGAGGCTCTTCCCGCTCGCGTATCACCTCGCGGTGAACCTTGGCTTCAAGGGCAACAGTCGCGACCACTGGGACGCGATGCTCGCGCAAACGTGGGACGATCTGTCGCGCCAATGGCCGACGAAAGTGGAGATGATCTGCTCGCTCACGCGGCCGGACATGAAGGTGCTCGATCTGGCCTGCGGCACCGGCAGCATACTTCGCGAGCTCAAGCGCAGAGGCTATTCGACGTTGTACGCGCTCGAGATATCGCGATACGCCGTCGAACGGCTCAAGGGAGAGGGCATTCATGCGCGGGAAGGCACGTTGCCGCGAATCGACTATCCGGACGGCGAGTTCGACGTGGTGATCGCTTCGCAGGTGCTCGAGCATATCGTTCGCCGCAACGTGTTCGCCAGGGAGATCCGTCGCGTGCTGCGACCGGGCGGACAAGCGTTCATCTTCGTGCCCGACCGCTGCCTGGGCCCGATCGCGGAACCTGAGCACGTGATCGTCTACCGCCGCGAAACGCTGCACGCATTCCTCGCGCGGCACTTCGCGGTGGAGCAAGTAGTCGAGATGCACGACGCGAACCACGAGTCGCCGATTCTGTTCGCCCACGTCACGCGATAGGAGCCGGCCTCGCATGACGTTGCGCGCCCGCGCCATGTCCGGACTGCGGTGGACCGTCGGCGCGCGGCTCGCCGCACAGGTGCTCACGTGGGCGATCACGCTCGTCGTCATACGGCTGCTGTCGCCAAGCGACTACGGCCTGCTTGCGATGGCGACGATCTTCGTCGCCTTCCTCGCCATGATCGCCGAGCTCGGGCTCGGTCCGGCGGTCGTCCAGCGCGCGGACATCGGCGAGCGCGAGCTACGCAAGGTATTCGGCGTCGTGATCCTGACGCGTCTGGCGATCACCGCTGCTCTCATCGCGGCGGCGCCGGCGATGGCCCTGTTCTTCGACGAACCACGCCTCGCGGCAGTCATCCGCGTACTGGCACTCCAGTTCCCGATCGGTGCCGTTTCGATTATTCCATCGGCGATGCTCGATCGCCAGATGGCGTTTCGCGGTCGCTCGCTGGTGGATCTCGCGTCGACGGTGGTCGGAAGTTTCGTCGTGCTTGGTCTTGCCGTCGCAGGCCTTGGCGTGTGGGCGCTCGTCTCCGGCACCCTGGTCACGACCGCGCTGCGCACGATCGGCCTTGTCGTGCTGCGGCCGTGGTGGCGTTGGCCGAGCTTCGCATTTGGCGGCATGCGCGCGCTCCTCGCGTTCGGCGGACGCATGACGGCGGTGCAGTTCCTTTGGTACGTTTTCAATCAGGCCGACGTGCTGATCGTCGGCAAGTGGCTCGGAAAGGAACTCCTCGGCATCTATTCGGTTTCAATGCACGTCGCGTCGATGCCGAACCAGCGTCTTTCGGCGCTGATCAACCAGCTCGCATTCCCGACGTTCGCGCGCATCCAGCACGACCTCTCGAAGGTGTCGGAAGTCCTGTTGATGGCGACGCGCGTTCTCGGCTTTGTTGCATTTCCGCTCTTCTGGGGGCTGTCGAGCGTCGCTCCGGAGATCGTGGAAGCGATCCTTGGACCGCGCTGGTCCGCGGCGGCGCTGCCGCTTCAAATACTCGCGCTCGTCATGCCGCTTCGGCTGGTCAACACGATCGTCGCGAACGCGGTCCAGGGCCTCGGGCGTTCCGACTGCGTGCTGCGCAACGTCGCGTTCGCCGTGATCGTCACGGCTCCGCTGCTTGTTGCCGGTACCCGGTGGGGCATCATGGGAGTCGCACTTTCTTGGCTGCTGTCGTCGCCGATCGTTTTCGTGCAGAACATGTGGCGGAATCTGCCGGTGACCGGGGTTGATTACCACCGATTCTGGCGCGCAGTTGCACCCAACGCCGGTTGCGCGCTCGCGATGTACACTGCCGTGCTCGGCACAAGGCTTGTCATGCCGTCGCATACAGCCGGGTGGCTCTCGTTGCTGACGCTGATTGTCGCCGGGGCAGCGGCGTACACGGCGGTATCGTGGTATGCGAATCGACGCACGGTGCACGAGGTCGTTGAGCTCACGCGCGAGTTCGTGCGACCCGGCCCATCCGCTGCTGCCCCGCCTTCGAGGGGACCGAGAGCGAAGTGAGACCGGCCTCTCTATACCGTCATGAACGCAGAGCGGGATCGCCGGCGCTTTCGACCATGCTTCAGCGCCCGGTCGCGTAAACCGTCCATGCTTCGAGATCATAGAGGTCGGCGCTTTTGCCTTTGATGATCCGCCGCAATGCCCGCTTGACGCGGTGTGCGGTGCTCGGGGCGGACCGGCGCGGCAGTGCGGCGTGCTCGTAATTCGACATCAGTGGCATCAGCTCACGGTGAAGCGCACGTTTGACGTCCTGGCGCCGCGCGTAGCGGAAGATTCCGCCCGATCCAACCCAGAGGATCTCGTGGCCGAACTCTGTGGTGAGACTTGCGCGCAAGTAGTGTGCTCGGGTCGTATACGTGAGGTCGTAGGAAGCCGCGACAGCGTCGTCGGCGTCAACGACGGCGATCTCGATTCCGGACGCCGACTTGCACACTTCGATCCCCGTCCGGCACGCGCGTAAGCGTACGAGGCAGCGGTAATCGCCGGGAAAGTCCCTCAGGTATGTGTCGAGCAATTGCGCGTTGTGCGATACCAGCCGGTAGACTTCGTCCACGATTTCCCGTGAAACGCGACCGTAGTTGTTGGCGCGCTCGATCTGCGCGGCGTATTCCCTTCGCAGGGCAGCCGCGTCGAGCGGCCTGCGGCGAACGTCGCACGTGATTCGCATGTCCTCCATCTCGAATCCGGGTGCGGCATCGATCACCGTCACCGCCTTGTCTCGATACTTCGCCTCGTAGACCGACGTGGGTCGTTCGTTGTTGTGCACCGCTTCGTTGATCGCCAGCAGGTCGCTCTCGAGCAGTACGACGTCCGCGGCGAACGGAAACGCGTAACTCGGCTTGAGCCTGTGGACGAGGTCTGCCCAGTTCTCGTTGAACGCGTGCTGGCGAGCGGCGGCCGTTTCGCGAGCCATTTTTCCGGGAATCGAATAGCAGTTCGGGAAGTGCGATGCCGTTCCGTATCCACAGAAGAAAGTATCGACGTGCCGAAACCCGGCGAGGATTCGGTCGACGAAGCGGGCGCGTACGTCGATCGGCGCCGAATGCAGCGCGTCGTTGGCGTTCACGCAGACCTCGCGTCCATCGCTCATGATCATCAGGGTGTCGTCAGCGTACGTCGGCCAGATCGAGCAGGTGCAGCCCGGCGCGAGCTCGAACGGTTTGTCCGGTTGCACCTCGACCACTTCGAATCCGAGCTCGCGCAGCGGCCGTGCAAGTGCGATCTCGCTCGACACGAGGACGCGGAACGTGCGCGGCAGCGACTTGAGCGTGGCCGGATGGAAGTGATCATGGTGACCGTGCGATACGTAGACGTAGTCGATCTTGACGCTTTCGACGCTCGGAACGTCGGCGGGCGGATAGAGCCACCATTGAGCGCCGAAGCAGGGCCCGACCCACCACGGATCAGAGAGCACCCGTACATCGCCGAGCGTAGCGAGCAGGCTCGCGTGCCCGACCAGTTTGAGCTTCACGGAGCGGGATTCCCGAGGAGATAAGGACGGTGGAGCGGCTTGTTGCGCATCATGCAAGAATTATAGAAGGCAGACGACGGTGGCGCCGCGCGCAATGCAACGGCCTTCCGACGGCCCGGCGGCGGATAGCCGCACGAGCGTCAACAACCTGTACGTTACCAAGCGCTTCGCGTGTCACTCGAACTTGGATATGCTAGCCGCTCCATCGCAGGCGGCTAAGGCCGGAAGCGTGAGTTCGAAAGGGCAGGGCCGAGCAATGTCGCTGTCAAGGTCACAGGAGAGCACGGTGAAGAGATGAGAGATATAGCAGTTGCAATCGTCTTCTTCGGCATTCTGCCGTTCGTGCTCGCGCATCCCGACTGGGGTGTGCTGCTTTGGACGTGGATCGGGCTGATGAATCCTCACCGGCTTGCGTTCGGCTGGGCGCACGATTTCCCGTTCGCTTTCATTGCGGGGATCGTCACGATCGTCGCGATGCTGATCTCGCGTGAGCCGAAGAGACTTCCATTGAACGCACCGGTCATCGCTCTGATCGCGTTTGACTTGTGGATGGTCGCCACGACGCTGTTCGCGATGTACCCGGCACACGCCTGGCCTCAACTCGAGAAGGTCGCGAAGATCCAGCTGTTCATCTTCATAACGCTTGCGCTGATGCAAACGCGCGAACGGATCAAGGCACTGATCTGGGTGAGCGTCTTTTCGATCGCCTTCTTCGGCATCAAGGGCGGCATCTACACGATCGCCGGCGGCGGCGTCGGGATGGTGCTCGGGCCCGACGGCGGCTTCATCGCCGGCAACACGGAGATCGCGCTGGCGCTCACGATGACGCTGCCGATGATGCGCTGGATCCAGATGCAGGCGCAGGAGCGCTGGCTGCGCTGGGTGCTCGGCGCCTGCATGGCACTGGTCGCCATCGCGGTGCTCGGTTCCTACTCGCGGGGCGGATTGCTCGCGCTGGCTGCAATGGCGGCGGTATTCTGGCTGAAGGGGCGCAACAAGGTGATCGTCGCGATCGCACTGGTCGCGCTCGTCCCGCTGTTCCTTTCGATGATGCCAGGAGCCTGGCACGCTAGGATGGACACCATCCAGAACTATCAGGGCGATGCTTCCGCGGAGAACCGACTCAATACGTGGCAGTTTGCGTGGAACCTCGCAAAGGACCGACCCGTTGCCGGAGGCGGCTTCCAGGTGTTCCAGCCGGAAACGTACGCGCTGTACGCACCGGACCCGACGAAGGTCTTCGATGCGCACAGCATCTGGTTCGGCGTTCTGGCCGAGCACGGATTCGTCGGACTCGGGCTGTTCATCTTGTTCTGGCTGACGACGTGGCGCATAGGCGCGAAGGTGATACACGAGACGCGGAACCGCCCCGAGTGGCGGTGGGCGAAGGATTTGGCAGCGATGATCCAGGTGAGTCTCGTCGGATACTGGGTTGGCGGGACATTCCTCGCGCTCGAGTACTGGGATTATCCCTACCTGCTGATGGCGCTTCTCGTATTGACGCACGTGGTCGTCCGGCGCGAAAGCGCGGCGGCGACGGCGCCCGTGCCGGCAACGCCGGGTATCGGCGCGCCGTCCGCCGGAAAGCTCGGCAGTGTCGGTTGAAACGGCGAATTCAAAGCGCCATGCATTCGAAGCCCGCTGGCGCGAGCGGTTTCGCGAGTTCGCCGAGCTCCATGATGACGACGCCGGGATCGCCGGATGGAGCAAGACAGGGCTCGCCGCACGTCTTCGGCGGTTCGCCGGGCTCTCGAAGGCGAGCCGCCCGCGCGGCCGCTGGCTGGACGCGGGTTGCGGAGCCGGTACCTACACGCGGCTTCTGCACGAGAGCGGTCACGAGGTCGTCGGCGTCGATTATCTGCTGGTCACTGTGCAGAAGGCATGGTCCCGCGATCACTGCGGTGCGCAGTACATCGTCGGCGACGTGAACGCATTGCCCTTCGCGGAAGCCAGTTTCGACGGCGTGCTGTGCTTCGGCGTCTTGCAGGCGCTGGCGGAAAGCGGACCTGCGCTTCGGGAACTCGCGCGTACCGTGCGTCCGGGCGGCGAGCTGTGGATCGACGCGTTGAACGTCCGCTGCCTTGTTCATGCGGCGGAGCTCCTGAAGCGCAAGATCAAAGGCCGGCCGATTCACCTGCGCTACGAGGCGCCGTCGCGCGTGCGCAAGTCGATAGAAGCTCTGGGCTTCGATAACGTGCGGGTGCACTGGCTGCCGATTCTTCCCGGCTCCTGGCCGCGCCTTCAGTGGCTCATCGAGACCGCGGTCGGCCGCTGGATGCTGCGCGCGCTCCCATTCGTCGGCCTCCTGGGCAGCCATTCGTTCATCGTTCAAGCGCGAAAGTGGTTCTGATCGGCCGGGCGCACCATCCGGCTCAGACTTGTTTCACCCGAGCGGCGTGTCCGCGCACTACCGGCGCGAAGCGCGCGGCAGCCACCGTCACTTGGCGTGCCTCCGGAACCATAGCTCGAGCATCATCAGGACCCAAACCAACGTGCCGTAATACGCGGCGTGCTCCTGGAGCCAGCTCCGCGTGAGTGCGTCCAGCATTTCGGGTCTGAATATGCCGCGCTTGCGCAGATCGGAAAGGGCGTCGGCGGCGAATTCGTGCAGCGGGGCATAGTCGCGAAGCCACTGGCCCGCTGGCAGCCCGAAGCCGTGCTTCGACTTGTTGATGATCTCGACAGGAAGAAAATCGCGCAAAGCTTCCTTGAAAAAATAGCGCAGCCTCGTTCGCCGCAGCTTCATGTCGGACGGCAGTGTCTGGGAGAAGGCAACCACCGCTTCATGCAGCAGCGGAAACGCGACGTCGACCCCGGCGGCGTCGCACATGCGGGTAACCTTCGGCAAGTCGTTGTCGGCCAGGGTGAACTTCGCGTCGATCGCGAGCAGTTGATTGATGAGGCTGCGCGCTCCCGCAGCGCGATGGACGTCGGCAAGCATCGCGGACGGCTCGTCGCGATCTATCGAGCGGAGGAAATCTGCGTCGAACAGGTTGTCCGCGCCGAGACGGTCCAGCAAATTGTAGGTCTCGTATCGCGACGGCATCGGTTTTCGCGCTTGCTCGACGTAACCGCGCGCCCGACGCAGCAGCGTGAGCCTCTGGCTGCGCGGCAGGTTGAGTACAACCGGTTCGAGCACGATCTCGCGTAACGCTTTCGGGATGTGCTGGTAAAGCGACAGCTGGTACTGAAGCGCGTAACGGGCGTTGCCGCCGAACAGCTCGTCGCCGCCGTCGCCTGCAAGCATTCGCGTGATGCCTGCGTCGTGAGCCCGCGTCGCGCAAAAGAACGTCGGCACGGCGGATGCGTTGCCGAACGGCTCGTCGTAGGCGTCGGCGATGACGGACAACGCAGCCAGCGTGTCCGCAGGTGTGACGTAATATTCGTGATGCTCGGTGCCGAAGCGCCGAGCGGCGATTCGCGCGTACTCCATCTCGTCATACCCATGCACGTCGAACCCGATGGAAAACGTCTTTGCCGGCGTTCCGGTGATTTCTCCGACGATGCCTGAAACCGTCGAACTGTCGGTGCCCCCGCTCAGGAACGTACCGCAGCCGGTGGGAAGCACAAAAGCACCGACGCCGGTGCGAAGTGCCTCTCGGAACCGCTGCTTGACGACCTCGAACCGTTCGGTGTGATCTTCCTCGAACGACATCTGCCAGAAGCGTCGCGCCGCCGGCCGCTCGCCGTCGAACACGAGCGATTGCCCGGGCTCGAGGCGCTGGACGCCCTCGAACATCGTGTGCGGGCCCGGCACCATGTGGAAGTGCACATAGTTGTAGATCGACTGCGGCCGGATCTTCCTGGTGGCCCACAGGGGGTGCGCGTTCACGGCGTCGCACGTGGGCCCGAAGACGATGACCCGACCGGCGATCGCGTAGACGACATTCCGGATGCCGATCCTGTCGATCGCCAGCAGTGCGCGGTTTTGCCGTTCGTCGAACAGGGCAAGTGAGAAGTCGCCTTGCAGCGACACGAGGGCGTCGGGTCCGCGCTTGCGATAGTCTTCCAGGAACCGGCGTGCGACGTCGTTGTCGGGCGAAGACACGCAGGGCGCACCCTTGGTCGATGGGTGCCCGAAGGTGGCGAGGCGGACGCCGTCCTCCTCGTACACGAGGACGGTGCCGCGGGGACCGCGGGCGGCGAGATCATTCGCAGCAGCCATCAATGTATCGGCCGAGGCGCGATCGGAAAACGTGTCGGTGGCGACCATGCGCGCGAGGATCGTCCGCGCGTCGCCCACCGGTTGGCCGAACCAACCGTACACACCGCTCATTTGGGAGGCATCGCTTCGGCTCGTCTTTCGTGCGCGCCGCGGCCGACGGCGGCATGCGCGTGGTCGCGAAGCTTCCGCGCGACGGGTTTGAGCCCCCGCTCCCACGCGCGCAGCGCCTGCGCACGAAGGCTGTTCGCGTAGACCCTCAGTTGCAGCACCGGATCTGCTCCGTCCTGCCAGCGCTGCTTGTACGCGTTGCGTCCCGGCCCCATGTAATAGCGCTTGAGACCTCGTCCGAACAGTTGCTCGATGATGTGGCGGTTGAGGTACGACCCGGGCGACAGCGACTGCTCGAGCGCGGCGTCGAAGTCGGACCGAAGCGCGTACACGTTGCCTTTGTCGACCAGCTGATATTCCATCGCGACCGGTGACTCATCGAGCGTGAGAGTCCAGATGGAAAGCCAGCCGCGGGCATGCGCACGCAGCGACAGCTCCCGGAGGAAGGCTTGCGGCGCCTCCTGGTCGAGCGACGTGCCCGTGGCCGATTTCCAGCTGCGCGACGAGAGTTCCGTGACGCTCGCGATGGCGCGCGCGACGTCGGCCGCGTCGCCGGTGCCTGGTTCGAGCCATCGGACTTCGACGTTCCCTGCCTTGCGCAGTCGGTTGGCCGCGAGGTTGTTGGCCTTCTTCAGGCTGCGGCTGCGCGTCGCGTAATACGCTTGCCACGACGTATCGAGCGCCACATACGGATTGCCCGGCGCCGAAAGCGTGACGCAGTGAAGTCCTGCTCGTTCGAGCTCCGGCTTCAGCGCCGACAGCGTGCGTGAATGATCGCCAAGATAGTCGAGCGACATGACGTCCCAATCATGTGCGCGCCGGCACAGATAAGAGGCGAGCGCGCTTGCGCAGCCATTCGCATCGGGATCGTCGGCGATGAAGTCACAATGCTGGGTATCGGGAACGGTCAGGAAGCGAAGTTCCCGTATGGCCGTGCCGGCCCAGCGGCGGCGAGCGCCAACGAGCGGTAGCGCCGCCACGAGCCGACCGTCACGTCGGCAGCACAACGCCGCGAGCTCGCAATCGCGTCGCCGCCATTGCCAAGCGGCGGAGAACCAGTCGTGTTCCAGGAACACCAAGCCGGCCGACATGCGCGCCGTCAGCGCGTTCCATTCAGGTTCGAGGGCGGGGAAGTCCGACTCGTCGACCGTCAGCACGTCAATGCTGCCTTGGCGGTGAGTCGGCAAGGCGCTCGGGTGGACCACCGGAAACGATCAGGCACTCCGCGAACGAGCGGCGCGCAACGATGCTCGTACGCTACTTGGCAGCTGCTTCGCCGAGGGCTTCCGCGGACTTGGGCGCAGCACCCGGGTGTTGCGCGAGGTCGAGAGGCTTCCACTTGCCCGCCTTGACGAGCCTGCCACGCAGTCCCGGCAGCGTTGCGCCCAGCGCGTAGGCCCGCTGTGCGTGCTCGTTCGCGAGATCGTATTGCTTGGTGTCGCAATAGGCGAGCGCGAGGTCGTACTCGGCGTTGACCGAGTCGGGCTCGAGCTCGAGGGCGCGCTGGTAGCTTTCGATCGCCTTTTTCGGTTCGCCGAGCCGCTGCTGCGCCGCGCCCAGCGCGACGAATGTGCCCGACGCGGACGGATTGATCGCGACCGCCTTCTCGAGCTTCAGCGACAATTGCGTTGCGCAGACGGGAGACTTCCATCGCGAGCACAGCTCTCCCATCACGAGAAGCGCTTGCGGATGATTGGGAAACGCGCGCAACACAAAGTCGAACTCGCGCGAGGCGACGGGATAGCGTCCAACGCGCATCGCTTCACGGCCGGGGCCCATGTGGAATCGCTCGACTTCCGCAAGCAATCTCGCGCCATCGGCCGTATGGCGAGCCGAATAGAAGTCGTTGTCGTAAAGCTGGCTTGCTCGCAGCGACGCGCTGCCCAATGCGAGCGATACCGCGAATATCGCGACGTACGCCGAGCCGCGGTCGGCGCGAAGCGCGGGTCGGCGTGTCGAATCCATCAGACGATCCTCGATTTCCACGGATACCGTGTGCGCGGTCGCGAAATATAACATAATGCGTGCACGCTCCCGCTGCGCGTAGGTCGCGGATGTCGCGCAATGGTCCACGCGGCGCATGAGCGGAACCGGAACAAGCGAATCGATCCCCGCAAGCGCTCGAGGTCGGGAAAGAGGCGATCATCGGAGGGCGGTACATAAGACACGCGCTTTTCGTGGCATTTCACTACGCGCCGGAGGCGAGCAGCAGCGGTGTGCTCCGCAGCTTGAAGTACACGAGATACCTTCCGGAATACGGCTGGCGCGTAACGGTTCTGACGCTGGAGCCGAGCGCGTACACGGTCGTCGACGGCCGGCTGCTGGACCAGATCCCCTCCTCAGTGCGCGTCGTGAGAACGCGCTACGTGAACACCAAGCGTCATGTGTCGATCGCGGGCCGGTACCTCGCGCTGACTGCACTGCCCGACCCATGGATCGGCTGGCTTCCGTGGGCTGTCGCAGCGGGTCGCCGCATTTTTCGCGCCGATCCCTATGACCTCGTGTACTCCACGAGTCCGCATGCAACCGCGCAGCTGATCGCACTGTTGCTCGCTCGGCGGTCCGGGCGACCCTGGGTCGCCGATTTTCGCGATCCGTGGTACGAGGACGTGCCGGAGATCGGCGCGCCAAGCGGACGGCTGTTCCGATCGCTCGACCGCTCGCTCGAGGGCGCTGTCGTGCGCAATTGCAGCTGCGTGACGACGACGACCGACCATCTGCGTGAATTGCTTCGTTGTCGTTATCCCGCCGAGAAGCCGGCGAAGTTCGTGACGATCATGAACGGATTCGACGAGGCGGACTTCGTGGCCCTGCCCGAAATGCAGGCACGATCGGCCGACCGGCTAACGATCGTCCACGCCGGCGCCATCCATCCCTCGTTTCGCGATCCGAGCCCGCTATTCCGGGCGTTGCGTCTTGCGGCAACCAACCACGGAGTCGACGCCTCCCGGTTCGCATTCCGGTTCCTGGGCGCGGGGCCTTACGCCGACGCCGCAGCATTGCGACGCTGCATCGCCGACTCGGGACTCGGAGACAACATCGCCTTCCTGCCTCGCGTGTCGTACGACGAAGCGCTGCATGCATTGGCCGAGGCGGACGTACTGCTGCTGCTGCAGGCGTCCGAGGACACGAAGGGGCTCGTCCCGGCAAAGCTCTTCGAGTACCTGCGCGCGCAGAGGCCCGTGCTTGCCGCCGTGCCGCCCGGTTCCTCGGCGGACATCATCCGGGAGACGATGGGCGGCTGGGCCGTCGATCCCGCGGATGACGGAGCGCTCGTCAATGTGCTCGCGGAAATCTACGACCATTGGCGCCGCGGCACGCTTGCCGACCGCCGCGCCGACCTCGCGCGGCTAAGCCGTTTCGATCGAAGACACCTGACGGGAGAACTGGCCGCGATCTTCGAGCGGCTGGCTGGCGAAGCAGCGGCGCGCTGATGCGTGCCGTGCTTACCCCGCTCACGAACAGGCGCTGACCGGCGTCGCGAAGAACGTGCGCGTGATTCGTTTGGTTTGCGCGACGTTGAACGCTTCATACCCGAACATCGCCATGTTCGAGTCGATGAACGAGAACGTCGCGTTACCGACTGGAGCGACGGCGAATTTCGTCGTGTCGTATTGCGCCACGTCGTAGGCGGAGCCCCTCGTCTGGTAAAGCGGGCCGGTGAAGCGCCCATCCGCGCTCTTGCGCGCAGTCGTCGTCAGCCAAAGCGGCGTGCCGTCGCGGTTGAACGTGAACCAGGTCGCGAAGATGATGTCGCCCTGGTGATTGAGATTGATGCCCCAACCCGACTCGGATCCCGGCGGATCGGCCCACCACAAGCCTTGGTGGCTGCCGCTGCTGGCACTTGGCGCCCCCGAAAACACGCAGCTCGGCATTGGGGCCGCGAACTCCATTCGGACGATCGGCTTGGACATCGTCATCGCGTTCGCTGTGAACGAGAACATACCTTCCGTCGGCCCGGAGAACGCGAGCGTGGCCGAACCGACGCTGGTACGGCTCACGCGGCTCGGATCGAAGCGCGGCGAATCGAACGCCGGGCCCGTCATGTAGTGGATCGGCCCGGTGAACGTTCCGGCCGGTGTGCGCGTTGCGGTGAGGGTGAGCCAAAGGGGATTGTTCGATTCGTCGTACGTGAACCACGTAGCGAATATCGTGTCGCCCTGATGCGAAACATTCAGGCCCCATCCGGATTCCGAGCCGGGCGGGCTGCTCCACCACAAGCCCTCGTAGTTGACGCCGTTGCTTGGGGAGACGGCAGCGCTCACCGACACGGCGAGGCTACCTTGAGCGGAGCCCGCGACGTTGCTCGCGGTGACCGCGTATGTAGTGGTCAGCGACGGATTCACCGTGATCTGAGGTCCGGTCAATCCTCCTGTCCAGCTGTAGGCGATGGGTGCCGTGCCGACGCCACAGGAAGCGGTCAACGTCACCGGGGTTCCGGGCTGCACTTGTCCACTCGGGTTGGCGACGATCGTGAGATTGCCCGGCGCAACCGCCGACGGCGGCGGTGGTGCCGGCGCAACGGTCACGACGACGCTCGTCGCCGCCGTGCCCGTGCTGTTGGACGCCGTCACCGTGACCGTCGATGTTGCCGACGCGGTCATCGTGATTTGCGCTCCGGTCTGACTGGTCGACCAGCGGTAAGTGATCGGCGGCGAGCCCGCAGCGCAGCTCGCGGCGAGCGTAACGACCGTGCCCACGGCGACGGCGCCCGAGGGCGTCTGCGTGATCGATACTCCGCTCGGCGCGACGACTGCTGCCGGAGGCGGCGGAGTCGTCGTCGGGACGCTGGCGGTCGTCGTCCGGATGAAGTAGGCGGGCTGATCGGGCGATACGACGAGCACCACGCCACCGAGCTTCGGCACGTACTGCATCCGGCCATAGATCCCTGCGACGTCGTACGGACCGCCGCGAACGCCGGAAACAAGGTATGCCGGCGGAGGAGTGCCCCCAAGCGCCAGCCGATTCACCTGGTAGTCGTCGCTGTTCGGGACGCGGACGATGCTGTAGAGATAGCCATCATCCTGGTACAGAAGGAAGATGCGCAGCCCGAGATCGTAAACGAAGCCCGCCTTGCCCACGTTGCCCGGCACCAGTGGAGCGGCCCCGAGCGCCGAGGCGTACGCGCCGGTAAGCGCGCCCACGCGGTACGTGCGCGCGACCAGATCGAACGTGACCGGCTTGAACGCCGAGCCGAACCATTGAAGCTGAACGATCGTGTTCGTGTCCGGATCGAGCGCCGCGGCGCCGCTGCCGCCCCACGACGCGGCGGACATGCTGATATGCGACGTTGGTCCCCAGCTGTTCGTGGCCGACGTCCATCGCCAGATGGAACTCTGATGCGAGAAGTAGACGTCGTCGGTGTTCGGGTGCCTCACGACCCAGCGCGGGTTCAGGAACTCCAACAAGCCGCTTGCCGCCGTGCCCGGTGCGTTCGGATGCGTTCCTGGCGGGTTCCAGCGGCCGAGCGTGAGATCGGCGCTCTCCACATAGCCCCAGGACCCTTGGTCCGTCTCCCAATCCTGTGCGCATCCGAACAGCATCAGCGCGTTGCGACCAGCGTTGTAGATCGGCTCCCAGGCGCTGTGCCGAGCGTTCGGCTTGCCGTCCTTCATGTACGCATGCGGCACTTTCTCGGGATTGCCCGTGACGTTGGACCACACCGCGGACGCGTTGGATGGCGCGACGACGGTGGTCCAGCGGGGAACGTCGTCGGAAAGCTTCAGCGATCGCACGTCGTTGCCCGCCCAGGCGCCGGCGCCGCCGCCCCCGGTGATCAGAAGCTCGCTCGTCGAGGGCTTCAAGGCGCCGCCGCTGAACGCCATGATGCCGGCGCCGGGATATCCGTATCCGATATTCTGACGCGCTGCGTTGGTCAGGCCGGCGGCGATCTGCGCCGAGAGATCCGAGTCTTTGAGCTGGGTACCCGAGACGGGGATCCACTCGTTGACCGGCTTGCCGCTGAGCCACGCGGGCGCCGACTTGTAGCGAAAGAGGAAGAACTTGTTGTTGGGGTCGACGTCACTCACGCCGCCCGTGAACACGTGCGCGTTGAGCCCCGGGTTGTACACCGCCGAGCGCAGCGTGAAATACGTTCCCGGCGGGTCGGTCACAACGTGAATCGTTTCCCACGAACGCGTGGATGGCTTGTAAGCGTACAGCTCCGAGATGCCCTGCGTGGTCGAGAAATTCTGTTGCGGAGGACTGAGATCGGGAATCGTCCACGGCACGTACAGCAGCACTTCATTCAGCGAATCCCACGTCAAGTAGCACATCTCGTACGGATTGACTGTCGGCAGCCTCGGCACGGGCCCGAGGTCGTACGAGCGGTACGGCGAATCCATGTCCAACGCGATCAGATGCGCGCTGCTCGCCGCATCCGGGTAATTCGGACCCTTCGTCGCGACGTGATATACCTTTCGCGCGGCGAGGTCGGCGACCACATGATTGCCGCGCTGCGAACCCGTGTAACCGCCGAGTCCCACGTTCTGGTACGTCCACGTGCCGCTCGAGCAGTCGAACACGCCGAGGTTGCCGGACCGAACCGCCATCGGCACGAGGATCGCGTCGTGCACCGGGTCGTAGACGCCGTGACGGTGATCCGGCTGCCCGGTGAGCTGTGCCGGTGGTTGCGTGCCGTCCGAATTCTGCGCCCACAGGTACGGCGTGCCCTTCCAGCGCTCGGACGGCGCGGCCTCGGGATCGAACGTCATTACCCGGAAATAGAGGAAGTTCGCGTCGTCGGCATGCCGATCCGTTTCCACCGCTCCGTTCGGGAACGTGACCGAGCGCGGGGGGTTGTTCGGCGTGACGACCATCAGCCCGGACAGCATCCAGAACACGTTGCGGCGGCTGTCCCAGATGAAGCCAATGGTGTCGGGATGCTTGGGTTGGACGCTCGCTCCGCCGTATCCTTCGTACGGATATTCCAGCGTCCACCCGGCGTTCTGGTTCGCAGGGCTGGCGAAGCGGGCCGCGACGTCGAGAGAGAACGTGTCCTGCCGGTACGAGCCGTCGTAGGCGGAGCCGCTGAAGTCGCCGCCGGTGAAATAGATCTTGCCGCTGCGCGGATGGTAGACCGACACGGTGTGCTTCATGCCCATCGGTATGCCGCGTCCGCGATCGGCGACCTGCAACGCCACCACCGTGCGCTCCGGGATGTCGAGCGTCGAAGCCGCTGCTTGCGCGCTGCGGGCCGCCTTCGCCGTGGCCCGTGACTTGCGCGTTTGAGCGCTTGCGGCGATCGCGGCCGGCGCAATGAGTGCCGCAAGCGTGCGGCGCGCGAAAACGGCGCCGCTGAGCCCCGATGTGCGAACAAGGAATGAGCGTCTGCGCATGTCGATTCCGATTTCTTATGACGTTGGCATAGATGCTGTCCGCGCGCCACCCGGATGCGGTCCCGTTTTGCTCGAAAAATTGACTTGCCGACCGGGTGTGTAAGGTCGCGTTGCCAGCGCGCTCCCATCGGAGCTATGACGTTAGCATAACGAACCGTTACTTGCCAACAGCATGTTCAGTCCGGCTTGCCGCCCGGCAACTTTTGGAGGATGAACGGCAAACCCGGCCGTCGTATCGTCGCTTGCCCGCTCGATATCCCATCGGGTTGTCAGACCCAATAAAGCAGCGCTTTTCCGGGCGTATGACGCGCGGCGCGTTCAATCGCAATGGCGAATTCGACGACCGCGACATACCATCACCCCGATCGATGCGGCTTCGGCTCTTGCCAGAGCGCGCTCCCGTAGTTACCTGACGCAGGAGACCTGCCAACGTGACGCCAAGCCCCACGCGTACTGCATCCGGTCAGACGAAATGGTCTCGCGCTCAACGCCTGAAGGAGCGCTTTTTCGGGTCGGACGAACATCCCTATCGCACGCTGGAGCGCGAGGTCGAGCGGCACCTGCGTCCCGAGCACACGCTGCTCGATGCCGGTTGCGGGCGCACCGCGCCCGTACTCGCCAAATTTCGCGGCAGGGCCCGCAGGCTGATCGGCGTCGACCTCGTCGACTTCACCACGCCGATCGACGGCATCGAGCTTCTGAACAACGATCTCGGGCGGATCGACGTGGCCGATGCTTCCGTCGACATCGTGATGTGCCGCAGCGTCATGGAGCACATCACGAGGCCCGACGACGTTTACCGGGAGATGTATCGCATCCTGAAGCCCGGCGGGCGCTTCATATTCCTGACCGGCAACCTTTGGGACTACGCGGCGTTGATCGCGATGGCCGTGCCGAATCGCCTGCATCCATGGATCGTGTCAAAGACGGAGGGCAGGCAGGAAAAGGACGTCTTTCCGGTGGCGTACAAGACGAATACGCGCCGCGCGGTCGCGAAGTGGGCGCGGCGGGCGGGATTCGACGTCGAATCGTTCCGCTACCTCGGTCAGTACCCGAGCTATTTCATGTTCAGCGGCGCGCTGTTCCTGCTCGCGAGCGGCTACGAGCGCTTGCTGCGGCGATTCGACGCGCTGCATTTCCTGCAAGGCTGGATCTTCGCGACGCTCGTGAAGCGGTGAGCGGGTTGCGCTACTCGCGGCGCATGCACCCGATCGGAGCCTTCGCGACGACGACGTTGTCGATGTAGAGATCGAGCGGCCGGTCGGTGGGCTTCGTGCCTCCGTGGTAGACGTTCATCCATACGCGCTCGATCTTGAGCGTGGTCGTCTCGCGCACCCGGATGTCGCTCTTGTCGAACGCGAGCCCACCGTCGATCCACGCGCGCATCACGCCGTCGCGGGCGCCCGGCGTATTGACGCGGAAATACTGCTCGACGCAGTACCAGCGATTGCGATGCGAGCACGCCGCGCGCATCGCGCATCCAGTGCCAGTGATCGCCATAGACGTCTTCCATGTCGGCGTGGTACGCATACGTGCCGATGGAGACGAAGCCCGTGCATCGGGTTGGCCGGGCGACGGCGCGCGGTTGAAGTGTCCGCGCATCGACCAGCCTTTCATCGGATCGGCCCGGCGTCCTCCCCAACCGACCCTCTCGTACGTCCCGGAAAGCCCCGGTAGCTTGCCGCCATCGACCACCGGATTCCAATCCTCGCCGAATCGCAGGTAGTACCGGAAATAGATCTCCTCCGGTTCGTAGCCGAGCTTGTCCTTGAAGTCGAAGCCCATGTCGAGGCCGAGCGTCGACCCCGCCGGAATGGTTGTTCTCAGCGCTCGCCCGAGCAGCGGCTCGAAGCGGTTGGCGTCGTCGCGCGACACTGTGTCGGCGTGGCTCGACTCGCTGACGTAGCTCCATTCGCTGCGCCAGTGAGACGACTCGAAATCGGTCGCGAACACGACGTCGCGATCGGTTCCGATGCCGCGGTCCCGCGGATAACGGGCGGCGAGGCCGACGATCTGCTCCTCGCGTGGCGGCCCTCTGACCCCGTCGAGCTCGAACACCGCGATCCTCGTCGGTGCATCGCGCGCGGCGGAAGCGGTGAGTCTCAGCACGGCGCGGCGGATCGACGACCCGCCGAGCGACGAGAGGTCGAACTCCAGCACGCCTCGGGAGCCGCTGCCGACGACGACATCCGGCCGTGTTCCAAGGGCGTACGCCGTCGAGCAGTCGAGCGTGGCGTCGGCGGCCGCGACGAGCTCCAGCCGTGAACCGCCGGCAAGCTCGACGAGCAGTTGCGGGCGCGACTCCACGGCGGGGGCCTCGCGGCTCCAGAAGACAACCGTTCCGGCGCTCTTGTCCAACGCCGCGAGCAACATCGACGCTCGCGTCTTGCCGCGAGTGATTTCGGCGCGCAGCAGCGAGGTCACGTCCCATTCGACGCTTGGCGGCTTCGCGCCGACGCGGACGCTTTTCGTGGCGAACGGACGCGGGCCTTGCTTGACGCCGTCTGCGTCGCGCCAGTCCCCCATTGCATGATGCCAGGCGAGCTGGCCGCCGGCGTTGAAGCTGCCGCAGGTCGCGCCGTCCCGGCCGTCGTAGAGCGCGAACGGATCCGGCACCGTCGCGCGTGCAGCGACGGACGCCACGGCAAGCACCGCCAACCAAAGCTGTCCGAGCCTCATGTTTCGCCGGAAGGGTAAAGCGCGAAGTGCTTAGTTCACCGTCGTCGCCGCGCGTTCCTTCATCAGCAACAGCACCCGCTCGGCCGCGTCGGCACAGAGGCTCTCGACCGCCGCCTGCTCGTGAGGCTCGAATGCGCCGAGCACGTGATCGGCCAGGCGATCCTGCTGCGCGGGACGTCCGATGCCGACCTTGACGCGACGAAAGTCGGTGCGGCCGAAGGCCTCGAGCACCGAGCGCACGCCGTTGTGGCCACCGTCGTTGCCGTTCAGTCTGCCACGCACCGTCCCGAACGGCAGCCCGACCTCGTCGTGCACCAGCACGCAATGGCCCGGGCTGAAGCCAAGCTCCCGGGCAAGCCGCAGAACAATGGGTCCGATCAGGTTCATCGCGACCAGCGGCTTGATCAGGTGCACCGTCGTCGAATCGTCGCGAACGGTGGCGATGGTGGCGCCCTCCGCCGTGGTCCACCGGGCATTCAGGACTGCGGCGAGGCGGTCGACGACCGCCTCGCCGACGTTGTGTCGCGTGCCGGCGTGGTGCGCGCCGGGGTTGCCGAGACCGATGATCGCGAACGATGCGGCGCCGTCCTCCGCTTCCGCCGGCGTGCCGCGCGTTTCGCCGACCGACGCTGCCTCGTCGGTCGCGCGCGAGCATTCGCGGCGTTCCATCAGCGTGCCGAGATCGTCGCTCGGCGCTCCCTTGAGCAGCACCAGGTCGCCCGATCGCAACACCGATTCGAGGTATGCGTGCGCGTCGGTCAGGCTGTAGAACGCCCGCAGCGAAGCGCCCTTGACGTGCGGGCGTCCCTTCAACACCTTCGTCGCCTTCGAGCCGACGAACAGCACCAGATCCGCCACGTCGAGCGCCTGCGTCGCGACACCGCGGTAGATCGTGTCCGAGCTCCTGCCGACGTAGTCGGAAATCGAGCCGACGACGATCACCTTGCGCTTCGCCGCCGCGCGCTTCATGAAATCGAATGCCGCGGGCAACGACCACAGCGGCGCCTTGGCGTCGTCGACGACGAAGGTCACCCCGTCGGCGCGCCGGCGCGGTTCCATCCGGCGATCGAACGGAGCGATGCCGGCGAGTCCGCGCGCGGCGTCCTCCAGCGACATTCCGAGCGCCATCGCGACGGCGATCGACGCGAGCACCGGTCCGACCCAATGCTCTCCGCAAAGCAGCGTGTCGACGTCGACCGCATGGCCGTCGTGAACCACGGTGAACGACAAGCGTCCGGGCCACTGGCAGCGGACGTTCCGCGCGCGCAGCGACGCTGCGGCGGAAAGCCCGTAGGTGACCACGCGCGCCGACGTCCGCTGGGCCATCGCGAGCACCAGCGGGTCGTCGGCGTTGAGTACCGCCGTTCCGTTCTTCGGCAATACCTCCACCAGGCGCCCCTTCTGCTCGGCGATGGCCTGCTGCGTGCCGAACGCGCTGATGTGATCGGTGCCGATGTTCGTCACCACGCCGATGCGCGGACGAACGAGCGCGAGCGTCTTCTCGAACACGTCGCGCTGACCGCGCCGACCGACACCGATCTCGTGCACGGCGTACCGGTGATTCGGCATCGCCCGAAACATGCTCCACACGATGTGCCAGGGCTGGTTGTAGGTATCGTGCGTCTTCGTGCCGCTGAAACGGCTCGACAGCACGCCGGCGATGAGCTCCTTCGTCGTCGTCTTGCCGCAGCTGCCGGTCACGCCGATGAACGCGACGCGGCGAAGGAGCGGACGATAGAATGCGAACAGCGGTGTCGCGATGCCGGCGCCTATCCGGCTCGCGTACCAATTGCGATTCTCGCGCGCGAGTCGTATGAGCTCGCGAAGCCGGCGCGGCATGCGGGCGCGAGCGACTGCGCCGCTCAAGCGGGTCAGTACCTGTTCCACCCTGAACGTTCGTCGTTTTGGTTTTGACAGCCGCGCGCGAATGCTGGAACATCCGCCGCTCGATCGAGCGGCCGGGCCTAGCGCGCCCGCGACGTGGCTGCTGCGGCGCGTATCTTGCCGTGTAATCGACTGCCCGCGACGTCGATCCGCCGAGCGGTTCCTGAAGCGCCATGGTCAAGATCTTCATCACCGTCGATACCGAGGTTTGGCCCCGCTCCCCGGGTTGGCCGCACACGCCGCTCGCCGAAGACAAATTTTGCGAACGCGAGATCGCCGCGTACCTCTACGGCGAAGGCCTGGGCGGTGAATCGCTCGGCGTGCCGTACCAGCTGCGAACGCTCGCCAATGCGGGCCTGAAGGCTACATTCTTCGTCGAGCCCTTGTTCTCGTTCGCGCTCGGCATCGCGCCGCTGCGCGAGCTCGCAGCGGCGGTGACGAGCCACGGTCAGGAGGTCGGCCTTCACCTGCATCCCGAATGGCTGACCGATCGCCGCTGCCGCGGCCTTCCGCAGTTCGCCGGTCCGCTGCTGCATGGCTATCGCGAGCCCGATCAGGCCGCATTGGTGAGCGCGGGGATCGATCGCCTTCGTGAAGCGGGCGCGCCGCCGATACGCGCGTTTCGCGCCGGGAGCTGGGGAGCGAGCCGGGCGACGCTGCGAGCGCTGGCGCAAAACGGCATCGGCTTCGACAGCAGCCTCAACGCGGGCTTCGTCTCGTCGTTCCCGGACCTCGACGCCGAGTCGCGCGCCGGGTACACGCAGCCGGTGCTGATCGAGGGTGTCTGGGAGTTCCCGGTGACGAGCTTCGTCGACAGGCCTCCGGCCGGCCTGCGTCCGCTGCACGTGTGCGCGGCGAGCTTCGGCGAGTTCCGCGGCGTGCTCGACCACGCCCATGCGAACGGATGGTACGCCGTGGTCATCGTCCTTCACTCGTTCGAGTTCGTCCGCGTCGACGCGCTCGAGCGTGGCGGCTCCGCGCCGCAGCGGCTCCTCGCCGATCGCTTCGAGCGGCTGTGCGCGCACCTCGCCGACAACGCCGAGCGGTTCGAGAGCTGCCATTTCGCCGACATCGATCGCTCGGTCGTGCCGCGAGCCGGTCATCCTGCCGTGTCCGTGTCGTCGCGCTCGCGAACCGCGATCCGCCAGATACAGCAGCTCGCGTCGCGTTTCTATTGACCGCTTCGCCGACTGCGCGCGCTTGAGCGTCGAATCGCCGCGCTGGGAACCGGCGCCGTTCGTCCTGACGTATCGCCTCGGCGAGATCGCGCTGTTTCGCAAGCGCTTCCGAAGCGTCGTCCTCGCCGAGCACTTTTTCGACCTGACCGACGACCCGGAACAGCCGCGGCCGCCGTTCGAGCGGCTCGGCCGCGACGTCGAGGCGATCGTCACCCGCTCGCATCCGGTGCGCGACGCGCTGCCGCAGCTCGCCGCGCACGACGGCGTGCTGCGCTACGTGTTCGGCCGCTACCAGCGCTACCACACCGATCTTCGGGGGACGTTCGACGGCTACCTGTCGAAATTCAGCGCCAAATCGCGCAGCACGTTGCGCCGCAAGGTGCGGCAATTCCAGCAGCTCGGCGACGGCTCGGCGCTTCGCGTCTACAAAAGCGCCGACGACATGGACACGTTCGTGCAGACGGCGCGCAGGGTTTCGGCGATCACCTACCAGGAGCGCCTGCTCGACGCCGGGCTTCCCGCGGACGCCGCGTTCGTCGATCGTCTGAAGGCGCTCGCCGTGGACGACAATGTGCGCGCTTACATATTGTTCCTGCGCGACGATCCGATCGCGTATCTGTGCTGTCCCGCGACGGACGGTGTGCTGCTGTACAGCTACCTCGGCTACGATCCGCAGCATGCCGACCTGTCGCCCGGAACGGTGCTGCAGTATCTCGCGTTCGAGTCGCTGTTCGACGAGCAGCGCTTTCGCGCGCTCGACTTCACCGAGGGCCAGGGAGAGCACAAGAAATTCTTCGGTACGCACGCGACGGCCTGCGCCGACATCTGCTATCTGCGCGCGTCGCTTTCGTCGCGCTTCTGGATCGCGCTGCACCGCGCATTCGACCGCGCGTCGATCGCCGCGGGCGAGATCCTCGATCGCCTCGGGCTCAAGGCGCGCCTCAAGCGTTTCCTGCGCCGCCTCTAGTTCGTCGGCCACAGTGTGTCGGCGCGCAGCCCCGTGAAGCAGCGCGCGAAGTCGCTCGCCAGAGTCGTCGCGAAAGCCGCTCGCGAGACTCGTGCTCGGCGACTATTCGATATTCCGCATCTACCGCGTTTCGACGGCGGCGGGGCGGGTCGCGCTGAACGCGCCGACGTTCGCGTTCGGCGACGCCGACCCGCTCGTCCTCGCGCAGTCCGAAGACGCGTGGATACGTGCGCAACGCGTCTACCTGGGGCAAGGCTCGCATGCCTTCGCCTGCACGAGCGGGGACGCCATCGTCGGGCTCTGCTTCTTCTGGCTCGCCGATCGCTACAATCGCGACCGCAATTTCTGGACCCTTTGCGGCGGCGAGGCGAAGCTCGTGCAGGTGGTCACGCGCGCCGACATGCGCGGGCGCGGCGTCGCGACGGGATTGATCGCCCATGCCACGGCCCAGATGCTGAGCGTCGGATTCGACCGGATCTACGCGCGCATCTGGCATTCGAACACGCCGTCGCTGCGGGCATTTCAGCGAGCGGGCTGGCGGCAGATCGCGACGGTGATCGAGATCAATCCTTTGCGCCGCCGGCGGCCATGGCGCTTGACGCTCGACACACGCGAGAGGCCGCCTCGCGTCGCGATCCCCTTGCCGGGCGCAGTGTTGCCGGCGCCGCGCGTCGGCGTCGACTAGCGGCGGCGCTCGCAGCGGCCGCTCACGTTCACGGCGTGAGCCGCCGGTTCCCCCGGCGCGACGGACCAAGCCCGAGCGCTCGCCAAGCCAAAGCAGAATGGACACACGCGCGACTTGCGCGGATTTTTTTGGAAATGATTGCCGGCCTCCTGCACGATGCTTGTAGCGTCGGTGTTTCGAACGTAGACTGCGCAGCGATCGCGCGCGTGGAGCATGTCCCCCACGCAGCGTGCTTCCCGCAGTAGCGGGGCTTGCTTCATCCAGCCTAAACA
Organism: uncultured beta proteobacterium; assembly: GCA_963798655.1. Lineage (GTDB taxonomy): Bacteria > Pseudomonadota > Gammaproteobacteria > Burkholderiales > Casimicrobiaceae > CAVSMC01. The sequence continues at coordinate 210,251 of CAWCUH010000003.1, forward strand.
TGAGTCACGAGCCCGCCGGAAGGCATTCGCGCACGCGGTCCGCAGGGCGCGCCAGCACGCCGATGTCCGGTCTCGGCGAGTCGAGCGTCGCGCGCCGGATGCTCGCTCTGATGCGCCGCGGCAACATCGACTACCAGTGCTTTCGCGTGTATGCGCGCTCGCTCGAGGAAGTCGTTGGCGAAGAGGCGCACACGCGCTTGCCGCCGGGCTACCGCTTCGTGCAGGTATCGGCGGCCGACCTCGAGGCGTGCGCCGTCGCAGAACTGCGCGCGTGCGCGTCGTACGGCGGGCCCGAATCCTATCTGTTCGCGATCGCGCGCGACGATGGGGTTCCCGTATGTGTGCAGTGCATCTGGCACGGCACACGGTATCGCGAGCACGCCTTCTGGCCCCTCGACGAGCGCGAGGCGGCATCGATGCATCTGGTAACCGCCGAGTCCGAGCGGGGCAAAGGCCTGGCCACGTGTCTCAAGCAGTTGAGCGCCGCGCGGCTCAGGAGCGAAGACTTCTCGCGCATCTACAGCCGCATCTGGTGGACGAACACGGCGTCGCTGCGGGTCAGCGAAAAGGCCGGCTGGCATCGTGTCGGCACGGTCTTCGAGATCCACGTGCCGTGGCGTGCCGATCCGATCCGCCGGGTGCGCGCCGAGGCGGCGCTACCGGACCCGGCGCTGCGCTGAGCTATCATCGACGCGGCGCGCCGGACCCTATCGGCGCGGTTCGCAGCGGCGCGGTGTGCCGTCGGGCCAGCGATCCGGGCAGGCCGCGCGAGGGGAGCAGCGCTAATGCCGAAGCTCGCAAGCGTCGTGCACGCATTCAGTGCGATCAGACATTCGTCGGTGATGTACCGCTGCGGATTCGCGGCGTCGCTGCGCCGCTTCGTCGAGCTCTACCGCCGGCGCCGCTTCTCGCCTTACGAGATCCGCTTCAACGATCTGCTGAACCCGCTGCTGTCCGACGCGGCGCTTGCACGCCACGCGTCCAAGGAAGAGCTTATCGAGCTCAGCACGAGGCATGTACTCGAAAGCTACCTGTGCGCCACCGCAGACAAGTCGGTGTTCTATTCGCTGTGCTCGTCCGCAGGTATTCCCGTGCCGCGGCTGTTTGCCGTGTTCGACTTGCCGTCGGGCTGGACTCCCGATGGCCGTGTGCTGTCGGCACGCGAGGAGTGGACGGCGTTCGTTCGGGCGCTGCCGCCGGAATTCGTGGTCAAGCCCGCGCTCGGACTTCTCGGCAAGGGGCTTTCCGCGTTTCGTCGCGTGGAAGAGGACTACGTGAATCACGAAGGGACCCGGTTCACCGCCGACGAGCTGTACGAATTCCTGTGCCGGCAGGCCGATGCCAATCTATTCGCAACCGACTATTCGCACTACTCGCTCGGACTGGGCCGGACGTCGCACAAGGCGATTGTGCAGGAAAGACTGCATGCGCACCCGGCGGTGGCGGAGCTGACGGGCTCGCATGCCTTGTCCACATGCCGGATCGTTACGCTCGCCGGCGTCGGCGCGCCCCCGGAGATCATCGCGACCGTGTTCAAGTCGATCAACGGCCGCCACGTCGTCGACAATTTCGACAAAGGCTCGACGGGCAATCTTTGGTGCACGGTGGACACGAAAACCGGGCGCATCACCGAAGCCTTTGCGCGGTCCGTGTCCGGTGACCTTCTCCAGCGCGTCGACCGTCACCCCGCGACGGGGTCCCCGATCGTAGGCTTTCGCATCCCGGTCTGGGACGACGTGCTCGCACTGACGCGCCATGCCTCGACCGTCTTCCGTCCGCAATCGATGATTCACTGGGACATCGGCATCGCAACGCGCGGACCGGTCATCGTCGAAGGCAACGTCGGAGGCAACCTGTTGCCCACGCCGCTCAACCGTGCATTGAGCGAGCTGCTCGCCGCGTAATCATCGGAATGGCCGCCAATCAGCATCAGACGATGCGCATCGAAGATGTTCGCGTCGACGCGATCGCGGGCCATCGTATCGAAGTCGCCGCACGCTGCGCCGGACAGCCGCTGTACTTCCGTGTGCCCGAGGCGTCCGGCGTGTCGCGTTCGGCGGTCGGCGACGCACTGCTGTTGTGCGCGCTTGCGCCCGCGATGCGGGCCGGCGCGCCGTTGCAGTTCCCCGAGGATCTGCCGGTCTCCTCACGGCTTGCGTCGAACCTCGACGGCATCCAGCGCATCTGGGCCAGCTGGAACCCGAGCCTGAGCCCGGTACGCGTGGACGCCTCGCTCTACGAGCCTGCGCCATCGACAGGCCTCGTCGGACTAGGCTACGCAGGTGGCATCGATTCCTCATACAGCCTCATCGCGCACTTCGACGAAATCGAGGCGCTCCTTTTGGTGTTTGGATTCGACCACACGCTGTCAGACACCGAAATGGCCGCAAGCATCGAACGCAACGGCCGCTTCGCGCAGCGCGTCGGCAAGACGCTCGTCCCCGTGGAAACCAATCACAGCCGGTTTCTGTTCGCGCTGGGCGTAAGTCGCACGCTGGTGTACGGGGCTACGCTAGCCTCGATCGGTCTTCTGCTCGGACTGCGTCGCTGCTACCTCGCGTCCGGTCACTCCGCCGCATATCCTGGACCTGCCGGTTCGCACCCCGTCCTCGACTATCGATATTCGAACGGGGCCACCGACATCGTCCACGACGACACGTCGGTCGGACGATTCGAAAAGACCCGCGTCGTCGCCGGCAGGCCAGAGTTTCTGGAGAATGTGATCGTCTGCTGGGAGCATCCGAACTCGAACTGCGGCGATTGTCCGAAATGCTTGCGCACGATGACCGCGCTGCGTCTGTGCGGGACCACGGGGCCGTTCCCGCCGCTCGGCGACCTCCGGCGGATACGCGAGATGGCGTCTCACTCGGAGGCCGAGTATGTCCTCGGCATGCTGCTCGCGGCGCGTGCGGCTGGCGACGAAGCTATCGCGCGCGAACTCGCGCGCGGGCTACGCGCTCGTGATCGCCGCGAGGCCCTTAGATACATCGATTTGGGATTTCTTGGTGGGACCGTGCACCGCGTACGACGCCGGCTGAGAAGCCGGCAGAATCGACCCGCTGAAATCGAGCCTCGACCGGACCTCGATTGATTGGAGCGGTTCTTGCGTGTCGATATATTTTACACTAACGCGAGCAATCTAAGCCTAAGACACTGATTTTAATGCGATTCATATCGTGGCAAGCCCCTTGCTTTACGGTTCCCGGGGCGTACCGCCCCATGCAGGGGAGGAACCGTGAAACTAACAAAAGCTCTTGCCGTCGCCGCGCTGGTCGTGGTCGGGACCCCGGCGTACGCGTCGCTGGTCTCGCTGTCGAACATCCTCGGGGTGTGGCTGAACGACGTCCCGACCGTCACGATCAACAATGCGGCCACCGGCGTTGGCATGAACCTCAGCACCGCCCGCTGGGGCACACCGGCGAACCCGGCGAATGCGCGAAGCGGGTACAACTTCACCGACGTCGGGGGTCCCGTCAATTTCACGGTGAATCCGCCGCCGGTCGCGGCGGCCCAGCTGCTCGGAACGTTCGAGCACCTGAATTTCCCGATCACGGGCACCACGCTGCAGTCGATCCAGTTGCGGATCACCGCCGATGTCACGGTCGACGGCAACCCGCTGGGCAACCTTGCGTTCCTGTTCGACCTGACACACGACGAAACGGACAACAACGCCAATCCGTGCAAGTACGGCGGCGCGAACCATCAGGGCGTGAACATCAACGGCTGCGCCGACAGGGTCACGATCGATTCAAATGTCGGATCGAGCGTGTTTCTCGTCGATGGCGTGCAGTACACGCTCGACATCCTCGGTTTCTCGCAGGACGGCGTGACGATCCTCGACAACTTCCTGACGATCGAGAACCAGAACAACACCGCCGGACTGTACGCAACGGTCAGCGCCCTGCAGCGGCAGGTGCCGGAGCCCGGCAGCCTCGCGCTGTTCGGCCTCGCGCTGCTCGTCGGCGTCGGTTTCGTGCGTCGCCGCTCGATCTGACGACCGCGTAGCAACCGCTCCTCGAACTCGGGCCCGGACGCCAACGTCCGGGCCCGAGCTTTTTGTGCGGGACGCGGCAGGCCCGCCGGCCGGGTCAGTCGTCGTCGCGGTGCCCGAACATTGCCGTCCAGTGCTCGGCGCTCATCAGGAACGGCGCGTAGAGCGGCGGGTCCCAGCGTGCGTTCGCCTCGACGATGCGCGGACCTGCGTCGGTCAGCGCGACGTCCCAGCCGAGCGTCGGCAGCATCGGAAAGCAGCGCTGGCCCGCCTTCGCGAGGTCGATCGCCTCTGACCAGTGGGGGAGCGCGAATCCGTCGAACGGCGACGGCCGTGGCCGGATGCGCTCGAACGACCGTGATTCCCGATCCGCAGGCGTGCATCGTGAGCGCGCCCCGAAGCACGCCGCGATCATCGCCGAACGCGATGAGATTGCCGGTCGTGCCCATCGAGAAGTTGTCGGACAGCGTTTGTCCCGCGAGGATCTTGATCATGTAGAACAGGATGGAAACCTCGCCGTCGGCGCCGAGCAGCGTGTTCACGCGCATCGTCTGCAAGCCGCGCCGCCCGCACAGCGCGGAGAGGGCGGCCGCATCGTACAGCCGCTCCTGGATCACGACGCCTTCCGACCCTCCTGCGCGCGCGAGCGCGTCGACGAGGCCGCCGACATCGAGCACCGTACCGTTCGACACAACGCGGAACGCGTCGCCGACGCGCTGGAATGCCGCGAAGCCGGAGCCGTAGGCGCCCGCGCGGTCTTTGACGATGAAATGTTCCGGTAACCGGCCGCGAAGATAATCGGCCCACGCCGACGTGCCGTCGACCGGCGCTCCATCGGCGTCATAGCGGCTTGCGTCGATGGTCCAGCCGTACGTTGCCGGAATCGGCAGACCGTGCGCACGACACAGCGTGTAGAACTCGTCCTTGTTCTCGGTCAGATGCTGCAACGCCGGCGGATTGAACCGACCCAGCCGCTCGAGCGAGCGCTCCTTGCTGATCAGCACCGGCATCGTCGCTGTAATGGACGGCGCGTACAGCGCGTAGCCGACAATCTCCTTGCGCGAGAACTTGCCTGTCACGTAGAGACGCAGCGCGCGCGGAAGCGCGCTCGCGTACGGCACACGATGCGCGTCGCAACCTTTGCGCAACGCGAGCAGGAACGCCCCGGCCTTGTCAAATGCGCTCACTCGCCGACTCGCTGCGCGACGCGCTGAAGACGACAACGTGTGCGCCTTCTTGCATGTGTTCGCAAATAGTGCATGACGAGCCGTCCGCAGGCGCAAACAGGCGTCGCTTTCGGAAACCCTTTCCCATCGTCGTCGCGCAATGGCGGCGCCGGGAGGCGATTTGCGGCCGTTTGTCGGCTCGATTTCGGCATCCGCGCTGAGCATGCGAGCATTTTCTCGCGCTGCTCATCGTGAATGCGCGTCGCGGCGGCCGCGTGGAATCAACGTCGGGAATTGCCAGCCACCGAACGTCGCGTGACGCGATGACTGCAAGCAGCCGCTGAAGCGATGCCGAATATTCACGCGGTTTTCACGGTCACGGTGCGACATCGATGACGGATAATGTCGACCCGATCGGCCACTCGAAGCGGATGCCCAACAACATATCACGAGGTTCGCGCCGCAACGAGCGGCGTCGCAACCGTCTGCCGACGAACGATAAGTCGCATGTTTAGCCTATTGCGCCAGAACATGTCGGTCGCGACGCTGCTGCAGCTCGCAGTCGAGCTGTCATGGCTGTTCATCACCGGCATGGTCGTCATCTATGTCGAAGCCGGCGGCAGCAAGCCGCTGTCGACGAGCGCGGCGCCGGCGTTCGCGTTCGCCGTGCTGATGCTGTCGCTCAACGGCGCGTTCGGCATCTACCGCCGACATGAAAAAATTTCCGCCTCGGCGTATGTGCTGCGGCTGCTGCTCGCACCCGCGATCGGCGTTCCGCTCGCTTACCTGATCGCCGAGGGCCTGCCGGGCGGCTTCCTTTTCCAGGATCATCTCGGCGTCGTCGTGCTGTTCGCGTTCGGCAGCCTGCTTCTCGTGCGCCACGTGATCGTGCTGCCGATGGTCGCGATGCTGCTCCCGCACCGCGTGATGGTGCTCGGCACCGGACCCGAGGCGCGGCTCGTCGAAGCCTCGCTCGCCGCGACCCACCCGCCGGGCTTGCGACTCGTCGGCTTCTACGCACTCGAGAAGGTGCAGGACATGGTCGTCTCGCCATCGCGCGTCATCGCGATGGCCGGCGCGTTCGAGGACACCGTGAAGGCGCTCGGCATCGACGAAATCATCGTCGCCGTGCGCCAGCAGCGCGGCGGTGTGCTGCCGCTGCGCGCGCTGCTCGACTGCCGCCTCGCCGGCGTGCAGATCACAGACCTCGCGCGCTTCTTCGAGCGCGTGCACGGGCAAGTGCCGATCGAGTCGCTGAAGGTGAGCTGGCTGATCTACGGCGACGGCTATCGGCAGACGTGGCTTCGCACGATGATCAAGCGCCTGTTCGACCTTTGCGTCGCCGCCGTGCTGCTCGTGCTCACGATGCCGATCATGGCGATCGCCGCGTTCGCGATCGCGCTCGAAGGCGGGCGACCGATCATCTATCGGCAGGCGCGCGTCGGCTTCGGCGGCAAGCCGTTCACCGTGCTCAAGTTCCGCAGCATGGCGCGCGACGCCGAGAAGGACGGCAACGCCGCCTGGGCGACGGCGAACGACGCACGCGTCACCCGCGTCGGCCGCGTGCTGCGCCGGTTCCGCATCGACGAGCTGCCGCAGCTCGTCAACGTGCTGCGCGGCGAGATGAGCTTCGTCGGGCCCCGACCCGAGCGCCCCGAGTTCGTGGCGATGCTCACCGAGCAGATCCCCTTTTACGCCGTGCGCCACAGCGTCAAGCCGGGCCTCACCGGCTGGGCGCAAGTGCGATACTCTTACGGTGCCACGGTCGAGCAGTCGGTGCGCAAGCTCGAATACGACCTCTTCTACGTAAAGAACCATACGCTCGTCCTCGACCTCGTCATCCTGCTCGAGACGATCCGCGTCGTCCTGCTGGGAGAGGGCGCGCGGTAGCGTGCGCGGCCGGTCGCGCCCGCCACACTGGACGGCGCGAGCGCGGCGGTCCCGGTCGCGGCGAACGCGTACGGTGCGACATTCGGTCGCACCGTCAAAGACTGCTCCGTATCGCTTCCCTGTGCCGCTAACGTGACCGACAGCATGCTCAGTACCGCCGCCGCATGGAGCTACGGCGTAGCGGCTCTGGTTTACGCGGCGTTCGCATTGCGCACGCTGGTCGGCTGGCGGCGCAATCGACGCGCGGTGCTGCTGCTTGCGGCGATTCTCGCAACGACCGTCTGGGCGCTGCTCGGCGCTTGCGGTGGCGTCGACCGGTTTCGTCGCCGCGAGGATCGGTGCCGAAGCCGCCGACATCGCGCGCTATGCGGCGTGGTTCCTCTTCGTCGGGAGCCTCCTCCACGGCGGCCGCGCTGACGCAGCGCCGCTGTCGGCGACGGTTCCCGCGTCCCGCCGCCCGACCGTTGCGCTCGTTGCCTTGCTGCTCGGTGCCGGGTTCCTGCTGTCCGATTCGCTGCCGCTCGCGAACGCAGCCGGCCTCGCGAGCCGCGACGTCTTCGGCGTGCGCCTCGCCCTCGCGGTGTTCGGCCTGATGCTCGTCGAGCAGTTGATCCGCCGCGCCCACGCGCAGGCGCGCTGGGGGCTGCGGCCGCTCGCGATCGGCCTCGCCGGCATGTTCGCGTTCGACCTGTTCGTGTTCGCCGACGCGATGCTGTTCGGCCGTCTCGACGCCGACATCTGGATGGCGCGCGCGATCGCCACCGCGATCGTCGTGCCGTTCATCGCCGTGTCGACGGCGCGCAACACCGGCTGGGCGATCGAGATGCACGTGTCGCGCGGCGCGGTCTTCCACACGACGGCGCTGTTCGTGTCGGGCGCGTTCCTGCTCGCCGTCGCGGGCGCCGGCTACGTCATTCGTTACATCGGCGGCGACTGGGGACGCGCGCTGTCGATCGAGATCGTGTTCGCCGCGCTGCTGCTCGGCGCGCTGGTGATCGGCTCCGGTCGCTTCCGTGCACGGCTCAAGGTCTTCGTGAGCAAGCACTTCTTCTCGTATCGCTACGACTACCGGGAGGAATGGCTGCGCTTCACGCGCACGCTTGCCACCGAGTCGTCGGTGCAGCGCCTGCAGGAGCGGGTGGTGATGGCGCTTGCCGACCTCGTCGAAAGTCCGTCCGGCGCGCTGTGGCTGATCGACGGCGCGCGCGGTTTCGTCCCTGCGGCGCGCTGGAACAAGGCGAGCGCGGACGACATCGAGCCGCGCGGCGGATCGCTGCCCTCGTTTCTCGAGCGCACCGGCTGGGTAATCGACCTGCGCGAATACGTCGAGGATGCGGCGCGCTATCCCGACCTCGAGCTGCCGCGGTGGCTCGCCGCGGCCAGCGATGCGTGGCTGGTCGTGCCGCTCGCTTCGGGCAGCGAGCTGATCGGCTTCGTCGTGCTGACGACGCCGCGCACCGAGATCGACATCGACTGGGAGGTGCTCGACCTGCTGAAGACGGCGAGCCGGCAGGCGGCGAGCTACCTGGGCGAGATCCGCGCGACCGAGGCGCTGCTCGAGGCGAGGAAGTTCGATGCGTTCAACCGGATGTCGGCGTTTGTCGTGCACGACTTGAAGAACCTCATCGCGCAGCTGTCGCTGATGCTCAAGAATGCCGAGCGCCACCGCGACAATCCGGAATTCCAGCGCGACATGCTGGAAACAGTCGAGAATGTCGTTGGCCGGATGAACGGGCTGATGCTGCAGCTTCGCGCCGGCACGACGCCGGTCGACAAGCCGCGGCCGATCGACCTCGAGTCGACCGTTCGGCGCGTCTGCGCGGCCAAGGCCGGCGGGCATCCGATCGATCTCGACCTCGCAACTAGGCGTAGTCGCGCTCGGCCACGACGAACGACTCGATCACGTGATCGGGCATCTCGTGCAGAACGCGCTCGACGCGACGGCCGGCGGCGGCCGCGTGACGGTCCGGCTTGATCGCGACGGCGACTTTGCGAGAATCGAGGTTGGCGACACCGGGGTGGGCATGAGCGAGGACTTCATTCGCGAGCGGCTGTTCAAGCCGTTCGAGACGACCAAGGCAGCCGGCATGGGCATCGGGGTCTACGAGAGCATGCAATACGTCGCGGCGCTGGGCGGGCGCATGCTCGTCGACAGCGCTCCGAACGCCGGCACGCGGGTGCGCGTGCTGCTGCCGGCGGTCGAGGCGTCGCCGGCCGCGGTTGCGACACGGACGGCCGCCGCATGAGCGAAACGCGCCGGCCGCTGCTGATCGTCGAGGACGACCCTGCGCTGCAGAAGCAGATGCGCTGGGCGTTCGATCAATACGAAACGGTCGTCGCCAGCGACCGCGACTCGGCGATCGCGCAGCTTCGCCGCTTCGAGCCCGCCGTGGTGACGATGGATCTCGGGCTGCCGCCGAAGCCGGACGACCCCACGGAAGGCCTGCACCTGCTCGAGGAAATCCACTCGCTCGCCCCGGACACGAAGGTGATCGTGCTCACCGGGCAGAACGATCGTGCCAACGCGCTGAAGGCGATCGCGCTCGGCGCGCACGATTTCTGCACGAAGCCGTTCGAGCCGGAGATTCTGAGCTGGACGATCGATCGCGCATTCCGCGTGCACGACCTGCAGGAGGAGAACCGGAGACTGCAGTCGGTGCAGCCGTCGGTCGCGATGGCGGGCATCATCACGCGCGATCCCGAGATGCAGCGGATCTGCCGCACGATCGAGAAGGTCGCGCCGACGTCGGCCACCGTGATGGTCCTCGGCGAATCGGGCACCGGCAAGGAGCTCTTCGCGCGCGCGCTTCACGATCTGTCGCCGCGCGCGGTGAACCGCTTCGTCGCGATCAACTGCGCGGCGATTCCCGACACGCTGCTCGAGAGCGAGCTCTTCGGCTACGAGAAGGGCGCGTTCACCGGGGCGGTGAAGCAGACGCCCGGCAAGATCGAGACCGCACACAAGGGGACGCTCTTTCTCGACGAGATCGGCGACCTGCCGACGCCGCTGCAGGCGAAGCTGCTGCGCTTCCTGCAGGAGCGCGTGATCGAGCGCATCGGCGGGCGGCAGGAGATTCCCGTCGACGTGCGCATCGTCTGCGCGACGCACATGGACCTGAAGGATCAGATCGCCGCCGGCAAGTTCCGCGAGGATCTGTATTACCGTTTCGCCGAGATCGTCGTCAGCATTCCGCCGCTTCGCGCGCGCAAGGGCGACGCGGCGCTTCTCGCGCACGGCTTCGTGCGCCGCTACGCCGAGGAGCAGCGCCGCGGCACGATGTCGCTTGCGCCCGATGCGGTCGCGGCGATCGAGGCGCACGCGTGGCCCGGCAACGTCCGCGAGCTCGAGAACGTCATCAAGCGCGCGGTGATCATGGCGGAAACGTCGATGATCGGCGGCGACGACATCGGGCTCGACGCCGAGGCGGCCGCCGAGCCGGCGATGCTCAATCTGCGTCAGGCCCGCGACGAAGCCGAGAAGGACGCCGTTCTGCGCGTGCTGGGTCGCGTCAACGGCAATCTGAGCAAGGCCGCCGAGCTGCTCGGCGTGAGCCGCCCGACGCTGTACGATCTCATGCATCGCTTCGGCCTCAAGTAGCCGGCGCGGGCGCCCGTATCGAGTCAACCGAAGGTCGAACCGACATGCATCTGCGAATCCTCCGTCGTGCCGCTGCGGCCCTGGCCATTGCGTGGCTGATTGCCGCATGCAGTAACAACGATCCGACCGCGCTCATCAGCTCGGCCAGGGCCTACATGGACAAGGCCGATTACCCGGCCGCGACCATCCAGCTCAAGAACGCGCTGCAACGCGCGCCGGAAAGCGGCGAAGCGCGCTTCTTGCTCGCACGGGCGCTGCTCGAAAGCGGCGATCCCGCGTCTGCGGAGACCGAGGCGAGGAAGGCGCTCGCGAGCAAGTATCCGGAGAACGACGTGTTGCCCGTGCTCGTGCGCGCAGTCGTCGCGCAGGGCCAGTTTCGCAAGGCGGTCGACGAATTCGGCAACGCGAAGCTCTCCGACCCCGCTGCGCAGGCACAGGTCCTCACGTTGATTGCGGTCGCATGGCAGTCGCTGGGCGAGCTCGACAAGGCGACGGCAGTCGCGGACGCCGCGCTCGCCGCGAAACCGGACTCGGTGCAGGCACTCGTGGCGAAGGCGGGCATCCTGACGCAGGGCAACGACCTGCCGGGCGCGATCGCACTGCTCGACAAGGCGCTCGCGACCTCGCCGTCCAATCCCGAGGCGTCGGTATTGAAGGCCGAGATCCTGCGCGCGCAGCGCAAGCCGGCCGAGGCGATCGCCCTGCTCGACGCGTCCGCCAAGGCGAACGCTTCGGACATGGTGACGCGCTTTGCGCTCGTCGGGAAGCTGATCGGCGTTGGACAGGACGACCGCGCGGCGGCGGTGGTCGAGGAGATGAAGAAGATCGCGCCCGGTGATTTTCGCACCGTGTACGCCGACGCGCTCGCGTCGTTCGCCCATCACGATTCGGCGCGTGCGCGCGATCTCGTCCAGAAGCTGCTCGCGGCGCAACCGAACCATCTGCCGTCGCTCTACCTGTCGGGACTCGTGAACCTCGATCTGAAGCAGTATGCCGCCGCAGAGGACTCGCTGCGACGCGTGGTCGCGAAGGCTCCCGGCGAGATCGGCGCCGCGCGCGCGCTCGCGTCGCTGTACCTGCAAACCGGGCGCGCCGGCCAGGCGCTCGAGGTGCTCGAGCCGGCGCTGCGGCGCGCGCCGAACGATCCCGCGCTGCTGCGCGCGGCAGGCGAGGGCTATCTGCAGACGGCGAACGCCGCGAAGGCTGCGCAGCTCTACGAGCGCGCGAACGCCGTCGATAAGGGCAATGTCGCGAGCGAGGTGCGGCTCGCGCAGCTGCGCCTCGCGACCGGCGACGTCGGCCGCGGCATGAGCGACCTCGAATCGCTGTCGCAGTCGGAGACGTCGAACACGCAGGCCGACATGGCGCTGCTGAGCGCACACCTGCGGCGCAGGGAGTTCGACAAGGCGCTCGACATCGCGGCGACGATCGAGAAGAAGCAACCGTCGGGGCCGCAAGGCCCGTTCGTCCGCGGCGTCGTCTACATGGCGAAGCGTGACTTCGCGAACGCGCGCAAGAGCTTCGACAAGGCGCTCGACGCGCAATCGAGCTTCTTCCCCGCCGTGTACAACCTCGCGCTGCTCGACGTGCTGGACGGCAAGGCCGATGTCGCGCGCAAGCGCTACGAGGCGCTGCTCGTGAAGGAGCCGAAGAACGAGCAGGTGCTGCTCGCCGTCGCGGAGCTGATCGCGATGAGCGGCGGGTCGGGCGCCGAGCTCAGGGCGGCGCTCGACCGCGCCGTCGAAGCCAATCCCGATTCGGCGCGCGCGCGGACCGCGCTGGTCTCGCATTACCTGAAGATGCGCGACGCGAAGTCCGCGCTGACCGCCGCGCAGGCCGCTCAGGCGGTGCCGACGCTGCGCAACGAGCCGCAGGTCATCAACGCGCTTGCCGCCGCGCAGCTCGCATCCGGCGAAACGAACGCGGCGATCGACACGCTGAAGCGGCTCGTGCAGGCATCGCCGCAGAATCCGACCGCGCTGCTCGAGCTCGCCAATGCGTACGCGATGGCGAAGGACTACGACTCGGCGATCGACGCGTCGAAAAAGGCGCTCGCCATCAACCCGCAGCTCGCGCAGTCATGGGTGGGCCTCGCCAAGGCCTATCTGATCGCCGGTCGTCCCGACGCCGCGATCGCCGAGGCGCGCACGCTGCAGCACGACAAGCCCGACAAGGCATTCGGCTACCTGCTCGAGTCCGAGCTCCTCGCGCAGCAGACGAAGTGGCCGCAGGCGGCCGCCGTCGCGAAGGAGGGACTCGCGCGCGATCCGTCGCCGATGCTCGCCGTGCGCTACATGGTCGCGCTGCACAACGCCGGCCGCGACGCCGAAGCCGGCGCCTTCGGCGACCGCTGGATGAAGGATCACCCGAAGGACGCGACGATGCATGCGTACTTCGCGCAGCAGCTGCAACAGCGCAAGGACTGGAAAGGCGCCGCCGCGCATTACCAGGTCGCGCTCGACAACGACCCGGACAACGTGTTGATGCTGAACAACCTCGCGTGGGCGCTCGGCGAAGCGGGCGACCCGAAGGCGCGCGAGGTCGCCGAGCATGCGTACCGGCAGGCGCCGTTCAACCCGAACGTGATCGACACGCTCGGTTGGGTCGTGTTGCAGCAGGGCGACGCAGCGCGGGCGGTTCAGCTGTTGCGCATGGCGACGAATCTCGCGCCGGGCGATCCGTCGATCCGCTTTCACTATGCGAAGGCGCTGATCAAGACCGGCGATCGCAGCGGCGCGAAGCGCGAGCTCGACGCGGTCACCTCGTCCGATCGCGGGGCGCCGCTGAAGAGCGAAGCCGAAAAGTTGCGCAGCGAACTTTGAGCGACCCACGAATGTCGATGCTCGACTCCTTAAACGATCACGTGCACGTGCAAGCGATGCACCGAACGACATGAATGCAACGGCTTCCCGGACGCTCGCCGTCGTCGGCCTCGGCTACGTGGGCTTGCCGCTTGCCGTCGAGTTCGGCAAGAAGTGCGCAACGATCGGTTACGACCTGTCGGCGGCGAAGATCGAAGCGTATCGGCGCCGCGTCGACCCGACCGGCGAAGTATCGTCCGCCGATCTCGAGGCGGCGGTCCGGCTGACGGTCACCGACGACCCGGCGGCGCTGAAGCAGGCGGACTTCATCATCGTCGCCGTGCCCACCCCGGTCGACGATGCGCATCAACCGGATTTCGCCCCGTTGCTCGGTGCGAGCGAAACGGTGGGCCGTAACCTCAAGCGCGGTGCGATCGTCGTGTTCGAGTCGACCGTGTATCCCGGCGCCACCGAGGAGATCTGCGTCCCGGTGATCGAGAAGCACTCGGGCATGAAATGGCGGCGCGACTTCTTCGTCGGCTATTCGCCGGAGCGCATCAACCCCGGCGACAAGGAGCACACGCTGCGCCGGATCACCAAGGTCGTGTCGGGCGACACGCCGCAGACGCTCGAACGTGTCGCGGAAGTCTACGGCGCCGTCGTCGACGCCGGCGTATATCGGGCGTCGAGCATCAAGGTCGCCGAGGCGGCGAAAGTCATCGAGAACACGCAGCGCGACTTGAACATCGCGCTCATGAACGAGCTCGCGCTGATTTTCCACAAGATCGGCATCGACACCACCGAGGTGCTCGAGGCGGCGGGGACGAAGTGGAACTTCCTGCCGTTCCGTCCGGGACTCGTCGGCGGCCACTGCATCGGCGTCGATCCGTATTACCTCACGCACAAGGCCGACAAGCTCGGCTATCACCCGCAGGTGATCCTCGCCGGCCGCCGCATCAACGACGGCATGGGGAAGTACGTCGCCGAGCAGACGGTGAAGCACATGATCCAGGCGGGCTTTCCGGTCAAGGGCGCGAACGTCGTCGTGCTCGGCCTCACGTTCAAGGAGAACTGCCCGGACCTGCGCAACTCGCGCGTGATCGACGTCGTGCACGAGCTTCAGTCGTACGGCGCGTCGGTGCACGTGCACGATCCGATCGCCGACGTCGCCGAGGCGCGCCACGAGTACGGCGTCGATCTCGTCGACTGGGACGCGCTGCCGCGCGCGCATGCGATCGTTGCCGCCGTCGCGCATCGCGAGTTCCGCGAGCGGCCGCTCGCCGACTTCGCCGGCAAGCTCGAGAAGGGCGGCCTGTACGTCGACGTCAAATGCCAGGCCGACGCGGCGGCGTTGCGCGCGCTCGGCGTCAACGTATGGCGGCTGTGACGAGCCGCGCGCATCTGCCGTCCGCGCTCGCCGCCGCGCACGCCGCGCTGAGCGCGCGCCCGCGCCGCTGGCTCGTCACCGGCAGCGCCGGTTTCATCGGCTCGCACCTGACCGAGGCGTTGCTCGCGCTCGGACAGCACGTCGTGAGCGTCGACAACTTCGCGACCGGCCACCGGCGCAACCTCGACGCCGTCGCCGATGCGCTCGGGGATGCCTGGAAGCGCCACACGTTCATCGAGGGCGACATCGGCGACGCTGAGCTCGCGCGCCGCGCATGCCGCGGCGTGGACGTCGTGCTGCACCAGGCGGCGCTCGGCTCGGTGCCGCGCTCGATCTCCGACCCGCTCGCAACGCATGCGACCAACGCGACCGGTACGCTGAACATGCTGGTTGCCGCTCGTGACGCCGGCGTGCGACGCTTCATCTACGCCGCGTCGAGCTCGACGTACGGCGATCATCCCGGGCTGCCGAAAGTCGAGGATGCGATCGGCCGTCCGCTGTCGCCGTATGCGGTCACCAAGTTCGTGAACGAGCTCTACGCCGACGTGTTCGGCCGCTGCTACGCGCTTCCCTGCATCGGGCTGCGCTATTTCAACGTGTTCGGACCGCGCCAGGACCCGGACGGTGCCTACGCCGCCGTCATTCCGCGCTGGGTCGCGGCGATGCTGGAGGGCAGGCCGGTGTCGATCTACGGCGACGGCGAAACGACGCGCGACTTCTGCTACGTCGCGAATGTCGTGCAGGCCAATCTCCTTGCAGCGACGGTTGCCGACGATCATGCGATCGGCGAGGTGTACAACGTCGCCGTCGGCGGCCGACTGTCGCTGAACGAGCTGCACGCGATGCTGCGAGCGGAGATTGCCGCGCGCCATCCGGACCTCGCGATCGCGCCGCCGATTCACGAGGCTTTCCGGCCGGGCGACGTCCGTCATTCGCAGGCCGACATCGGCAAGGCGCAACGGCTCCTCGGCTACGAGCCGACGCACGACGTGCACACCGGGCTCGCCGAAGCGCTGCCGTGGTACGAGGCGAATCCCGGCGCGTCGATCGCGCTGACGGGGAGGATACGCGGTGTCGCGTAGCCGTCGCGAGTTCGCCGCGCGCGCAGCGGGCATGGCGTGGCTGCTGATCGGCGTGGTCGCCGGAGCCGCGTTTGCGCAGGCGCCGGGCGATGCGCCTGGACTGGTCGCGCAGGCGGTCGCCTACGAGCACGGCGAAGGCGTGCCGAAGGATGCGCTGCGCGCGGCGGCGCTGTACTGCGAAGCGGCGCGCGCCGGCGACGCGGACGCGCTGTTCGGGCTTGGCTGGATGTACGCGAACGGCCGCGGCGTCGCCCGCGACGACGCGATCGCGAGCGCGCTGCTCACGCAGGCGGCCGCCGCCGGCAACGCGCAAGCGCATCGGCTCGCCGGCGTGATCGGCGCCGCTCGCGGGACGCTGCCCGAGTGCCTGATGCAGACGGCGGCGGACGCCCCGATGGTCGTCGACGCCCGACACCGGCACGCTCGCCCGCGTCGAAGCCGATGCCGATGCCGACGTCGATCCGTTCGCCGAGCTGACGCCGCCGAAGCGCAAGATCGCGGATCTCGTCACGCGCACCGCGCAACGTTACGCCATCGACCCGCGGCTCGCGCTCGCCGTCATCGCCGCCGAGTCGAACTTCGAGCCGAACGCGCATTCGGACAAGGACGCGCGCGGACTGATGCAGCTGATTCCGGAAACTGCAGCGCGATTCAACGTGCGCAAGGCATTCAACGTCGGCGAGAACTTGCGCGGCGGTCTCACGTACCTGCGCTGGCTCCTTGCGTATTACCAGGGCGACGTCGTCTACGCGGTCGCGGCCTACAACGCCGGCGAGCGTGCCGTCGATCGATATGGAGGGGTGCCCCCGTATCCGGAGACGCGCGAATACGTGCGCAAGGTGCTCGGCTGGTTTCGCAGCCACTATCATCCGTACGATCCGGCGGTCGTCGTCGAGCCGTCGCCGCTCGTCGTGTCGGCCGGCGCGCGCGCGCGCTGAAGCGGCGATGCGCGCGCTGCGTCTCGATGCTGTCGTGGGGGCGAGCGTGATTGCCGCGACGATCGTGTCCGCCGCCGTTGCATCGGCGGCCGAGATGAGCGCGACGATCGAGCGCGTCAAGCCGTCGATCGTCGCCGTCGGCACGTTCGAGCGCACGCGCACGCCGGCGTTCGATTTCCACGGCACGGGCTTCGTCGTCGGCGACGGCACGCTGATCGCGACCAACGCGCACGTGCTGCCGATCATCCTCGACTCCGCACATTCCGAGTCGCTCGCCGTCGTGCTGCCGGCGCCGGCGAAAGAGGGCAAGCAGCGGGTGCAGATGCGCGAGGCGCGCCAGATCGTCGTCGATCCCGGATTCCGACCTCGCGCTGTTGCGCATCACCGGGCCTGCGCTGCCGGCGCTGAAGCTGCGCGATGCGGACACCGTGCGCGAGGGCGACAGCGTAATGTTCACCGGATTCCCGATCGGCGCCGTGATCGGTCTTTATCCGGCGACGCATCGCGGCATCGTCTCGGCGATCACGCCGATCGCGATTCCACAGCGCAGCGCATCGCAGCTCGACGCGGCGACGATACGCCGCCTCGCGAGCGGAGCGTTCCCGGTGTTCCAGCTCGACGCGACCGCGTATCCGGGCAACAGCGGCAGCCCGCTGCTCGATCCGGCCAGCGGCGATGTCATCGGCGTCGTCAACATGGTGTTCGTC
The DNA here is from genome assembly GCA_963798655.1 of uncultured beta proteobacterium. GTDB lineage: Bacteria > Pseudomonadota > Gammaproteobacteria > Burkholderiales > Casimicrobiaceae > CAVSMC01. The sequence continues at coordinate 227,811 of CAWCUH010000003.1, forward strand.
AAGGGCACGAAGGAAGCCGCGCTGACGCAGCCGTCGGGCATCACGTACGCGGTTCCCGCGTCGCACTTGCGCGCGCTGATGCAACGGGCGCGCTAGGGGCGCGCGGCGTCGTGATCGACGCGTCGCTCGCCGATCCGTTCTGGTGGCGGTCGTTCGCGAAGGCGCTGGTTCTTCCGCCGGCGGCGCTGCTGATCGTCGCCGTCGCGGGTCTTGCACTGATGGGGCGTCGGCCGCGAGCCGGCCGTGCGCTCGCGCTGACCGGCGTCGTCGCGCTCGCGCTGCTGTCGATGCCGGCGATCGGTGTGCTGCTGCTGCGTGCGGTCTATGCGGGCGCGCCCTTCGATGCGTCTCAGGTGGACGGCGCGCGCGCGATCGTCATCCTCGGCGGCGGCATTCGTCGCCACGCGCCCGAGTATGGCGGCGACACGCTCGCGCGTTTGACGCTCGAGCGCGTGCGCTACGGTGCGCGGGTCGCCAAGCAGACGTCGCTGCCGGTGCTCGTGTCCGGCGGCGTTGGCCTGTCCGGCGGCGCGAGCGAGGCGTCGCTGATGCGCGACGCGCTGCAGGACGAGTTCGGCGTTGCCGTGCGCTGGGTCGAGGACCGCTCGCGCAACACGCACGAGAACGCGCAGATGAGCGCGGCCATGCTCAAAGCCGATGGCGTCGATCGCGTGGTGCTGATCGGACACGGCTTCGACATGCCACGCGCGCGTGCGGAGTTCGCCGCCGCGGGAATCGCGACGATCGCGGCGCCGACCGGCATCCCGCCGCCAACGGACGGCACGCTGCTCGACTTCGTGCCGAGCGTAAGCGGCCTCACCGACAGCTATTACGCGCTCTACGAGCTCATTGGCGAGGCGGTGCGCCGGTTGAGCACGGTGGCGGCGCACCCGCAGTAGCCGAACGACGGCGCCGCAGCTCCATCGCTTGAAACGCGCGCCCGCGGCAGCCATCTGCCGCAGATGCCGCTCGATTCCGTCCGCGATATTCCCGGCGCCCGGCTTGTCCCCGTCGAAGGTGCCGATGCGCACACCACCGTCGACGTTGCGCCCTCTGCACCGGATGCGCCGCTGCACGACGCCTATTCCGAGGCGGTGACATCGGCCGTCGCCCGCGTCGCGCCGGCGGTCGCGCACCTGCGAGTCGAGAAGAAGCCGCGCGGTCGGCGGCCGTCGCATCAGGGCTCGGGCTCCGGCTTCGTGATCACGCCCGACGGCTACCTGCTGACGAACAGCCACGTCGCCGGCACGGCGGCGGCGATCGAGGTGACGCTACCCGACGGGCGCATCGTGCCGGCCGACATCGTGGGCGACGATCCGGACAGCGATCTCGCACTGCTGAAGATCGCCGCGCATGATCTTGCGTACTGCCGACTCGGCGATTCGACGCGCGTTCGCGTCGGCCAGGTCGCGATCGCAATCGGCAGCCCGTACGGATTCCAGCATTCGGTCACCGCCGGCATCGTGAGCGCACTCGGCCGCTCGATGCGCGCGCAGAGCGGCCGCCTGATCGACAACGTGCTGCAGACCGACGCGGCGCTCAATCCGGGAAACTCCGGCGGGCCGCTCGTCGATTCGCGCGGCGACGTCGTCGGCGTCAACACCGCGGTGATCCTTCCGGCGCAAGGCATCTGCTTCGCGATCGCCGCTTCGACGGCCGAGCGCGTCGTCGTCGCATTGATCCGCGACGGTCGCGTGCGCCGCGCGTGGCTTGGCGTCGGCGGCGTCGGCGTGCCGATCGCGCGGCGCGTCGTCCGCCATTTCGATCTGCCGGCGCCGACCGGCGTTCGCATCGACGCGGTGGAGCCCGGCTCGCCGGCGGCGAGCGCCGGCATTGCGCGCGGCGACCTGGTCGTCGCCGTCGACGACGCGCCGATCGCCGACGTCGATGCACTTCAGCGCGCGCTTGGGGCGGACGCGATCGGACGCGCGCTCGACATCACGCTCGTCCGTCGCGACCGCAAGCTCGTGGTGCGCGCGGTTCCGCGCGAGTCGCCGCGCTGATCGACGCGCGGACGACGAGTCGACGCGCTGTTGCGGCGCTCACGCGCTGCATGAATGCATCGCGCGCAGCGATCGCGGTACGCGCATCTGCGCGTCGGCTCGTGCAGGCGATCGGCTAGGCATTCGCGTCGAACTGTGAAACAATCGCCGCAACTCATTGTTTTGGGGTGACCGCGATGCTGGATCGCGACGGTTATCGCCCGAACGTCGCCATCGTCATCGTCAACGGCAAGAATCAGGTCTTTTGGGGCAAGAGGGTACGCGAACACTCGTGGCAATTTCCGCAAGGCGGCATCAATCCGGGGGAACCGCCTGAGCAGGCGATGTACCGGGAGCTCCACGAGGAGGTCGGACTCAAGCCGCAACACGTCAGGATTCTCGGCCGCACGCGCGACTGGCTGCGTTACGAAGTGCCGCAACACTGGATCAAGCGCGAGTGGCGCGGCAGCTACCGTGGGCAGAAGCAGATCTGGTATCTGATCCGGCTCGTCGGCCGCGACACCGACGTGTCGCTGCGCGCCTCCGAGCATCCCGAGTTCGACGCGTGGCGCTGGCACGACTACTGGGTGCCGCTCGACACGGTCATCGAATTCAAGCGCGAGGTGTACCGGCGCGCGCTCACCGAGCTCGAGCGCTATCTGCATCAGCGGCCGCAGACACGCCGCGAGCGGCTGTACGGCCTCGCGCATCCGGCGATGCCCGATTCGTACGCCGACCCGACGCCGACCACCAACGACTAGCCGGATCGATCATATCCACGTTCTGCCGCCGCCCATCATCGACGTGCCGAACAGCGTCGGCATCAGCAACGACGCGACGATGATCGCGAAGGCGAACGCGCACAGCGCGACGACGATCGTGTAGCCGGTTGCCTTCTCGCGCGACGCGCGGCCGAGAACCGGCGCGCCGACGTGAAACGTGTAGAGCGCATAGATCATCGCGGCGAGCGTGAGCAGCGGCGCGACGCGCGGGATCACGACGGCGAGACCCGCCATCACCCATACGGCGGTCCAGCTGTACGCGACGAGCTTCAGCGAGCGGATGAAGTCCTTGCCGCCGCCGAACGACGGCGCGAGCGCGTCGGCGACGTACGCGAGGACGAACGTCATCGCGAGCGAGAGCAGATACTGTCCGATCGCCGCCGCCGCGGCGGCGCCGAGCGTGAGCACGATCGCGAGCAGCGGCGCGATCGCCGCCAGCACCATCACGTAGCCCGTGTAGATCGACTGCGTCGTCGACGGCTCCGCGTCGATGCGCGGCCATTCGGCCTTCGGGGCGAGCAGGATGTTCTTGATGCGCTCAGCAAGGTTCATCGTTGCGCTTCTCCGAGGCGTCAGGCGCGCTGGCGCCGCATTCGGGCGTCGCCGGCTGCGTTGAAGTGTTCGATCGGCAGTCTTGCGCGCGGTGCAATCGGCGCTCGCATGCTACGCAAGCAGGACGAGGTTGTCCCGGTGAATCAGCTCCGGCTCGTCGACGTAGCCGAGGATCGCTTCGATTTCCGAGGACGGCTTGCGCAGGATACGCGACGTCTCGTGCGCGCTGTAGTTCGCGAGTCCGCGCGCGATCTCCCGGCCGTCGGGCGCGAACACGCCGATCACCTCGCCGCGCTCGAATTCGCCGGCCACGGCGACGACGCCGATCGGCAGCAGGCTCTTGCCGTCGTGCGCGAGCGCTCGCACGGCGCCGGCGTCGAGATCGACGCGGCCCGCGAGCTGCACGTGGTCGGCGAGCCACTGCTTGCGCGCGCCGAGACCCGCCGTCTCGGCGACGAGCGCGCTGCCGATCGGCTCGCCGCCGGCGAGCCGCGTCAGCACGTCGCTCTCGCGGCCGCTCGCAATGACGGTCGACGCGCCGGAGCGCGCCGCGCGCTTCGCGGCGAGGACCTTGGTGAGCATTCCGCCGCGGCCGAGCGCGCTGCCGGCGCCACCGGCCATCGCCTCGAGCGCGGGATCGCCCGCGCGCGCCTCTCGCACGAGCGTCGCATCGGCATGCTTGCGCGGATCCGCGGTGTACAGGCCGGGCTGGTCGGTCAGCAGCACCATCACGTCGGCCTCGATCAGATTCGTGACGAGCGAGGCGAGCGTGTCGTTGTCGCCGACCTTGATCTCCTCCGTGGTCACCGTGTCGTTCTCATTGATGATCGGGATCACGTCGAGCGCGAGCAGCGTCGTGAGTGTCGAGCGCGCGTTGAGATACCGGCGGCGATCCGCGAGGTCCTCGTGAGTGAGCAGCACCTGCGCCGTGCGCAGGCCGAATTGCGCGAACGCCGCCTCGTACGCCTGCACGAGCCCCATCTGCCCGACGGCGGCGGCGGCCTGCAGCTCGTGGATCGCCTTCGGGCGTTTCGACCAGCCGAGTCGCTTGATGCCCTCGGCGATCGCGCCCGACGACACGAGCACGATCTGACGGCCGCTGCGCTTGAGTTGCGCGACCTGCTCGGCCCAGCGCGCGACCGCCGCATGGTCGAGTCCGCGGCCTTCGTCGGTGACAAGCGTCGAGCCGACCTTGACGACGATGCGGCGCGCGGCGGCGAGCGGCGCGCTCATGCGGCGCCTGGTGTGACGCTGTCGTCGGTCGCCGGTGCCGGCTCGTGCACCGGATGCGCGGCGAGCCAGCGCTGGATCGCGAACACGAGGTCGCGACAGCCGTCGCCGTTGATCGCCGCGATGGCAAACACCGGGCCTTGCCAGCGGTACGCCTTGACGAACGCCTTCACGCGCGCGGCGCGCTCTTCCTCGGGCACCTGGTCGAGCTTGTTCAGCACGAGCCAGCGCGGCTTTGCGTAGAGCTGCGGATCGAAGCGCTCGAGCTCGGCGACGATCGCCTTCGCGTCGCGCACCGGGTCGGCGTCGGGATCCGGCGGCACGATGTCGACGATGTGCAGCAGCAGTCGCGTTCGCGCGAGGTGGCGCAGGAACTGATGGCCGAGCCCCGCGCCCTGCGCGGCGCCTTCGATCAACCCCGGGATGTCGGCGACGACGAAGCTCGAATTTTCATCGACGCGAACGACGCCCAGATTCGGCGCGAGCGTCGTGAAAGGATAGTCGGCGACCTTCGGGCGCGCCGCGGACACCGCACGGATGAACGTGCTCTTGCCGGCGTTCGGCATGCCGAGCAAGCCGACGTCGGCCAGCACTTTCAACTCGAGCTTGAGCTTTCGCTGCTCGCCCTTCTCGCCGGGCGTCGACTGTCGCGGCGCGCGGTTCGTGCTCGACTTGAAATGCAGATTGCCCAGTCCGCCGGTGCCGCCCCTCGCGAGCAGCGCGCGCGCGCCGTCGGTCGCGAGGTCGGCGATCGCAGCACCCGTGTCGGCGTCGTTGATCACGGTGCCGACCGGAACGCGCAGCACGATGTCGTCGGCGCCGCGACCGTACTGGTCGGCGCCGCGGCCGTTCTCGCCGCGTTTCGCGCGGTGGATGCGCGCGTAGCGATATTCGATCAGCGTGTTGACGTTGCGATCGGCGAGCGCCCAGATGCTGCCGCCGCGTCCGCCGTCGCCGCCGTCCGGTCCTCCGCGCGGTACGTATTTCTCGCGCCGGAAGCTCGCCGCGCCGTTGCCGCCGTCGCCGGCGATCACGTCGATCGTGGCCTCGTCGACGAACTTCATGGGTGCGGGACGCCGGCGAGGCGCCAGCGCAGCGGCTTCAGCTGCGACGGGTTCTTCTGGTACAGCACGTAGAGCTCGGTGTCGTCGCCGCGACGGCGGCCGTCCCAGACGGCGAACCAGCCCTCCTCGGCAGGCTTGTCGACGAGGCGCCCGTATTGGACGAGCAGATAGCGGCACGTGTTGTCCGGATTCACTTCCTCGCGGATCGTCGTGAGCGTTGCGAAGTAGGCGAACAGCGCGCGCTGCGCGTCGCCGAGATGACGGCTCGCGACGCAGCCCTCGTGCGGCAGCGCGACGGCGAGCGACTCGGCGACGCTGCGGTAGCTGCGGCGCGAATCGAGATACGGCAGCCAGATCGTCGTGTAGAGGCCCCATACGAGCACCATGCCTGCCGTCCAGTTGAGCACCGCGCGCCGATTGGAGCGGCGCGCCGGCCGTACGAGCGCGAGCCACAGCAGCGTGAGGAACAGCGACACGCCGAACGCAAGCACGTGGAACGGCGGCTGATAGCCGATCTCGACGTCGCGAAACAGCCGCGCGACGTTCGGCGTCATGCCGTACAGATACGCGTCGAACCAGACGATCCAGACGACGAGCGCGAGCAGCCCGAACGTGAGGATGCCGAACCAGTCGAACGCGGCGGAGAATCCGCGCGTCAGCGTGTCGACCTCGATCGACGCGAGCAGCACCAGCGGCACGAGCACCGGCATCAGCGCAGTCGCACGCGGATCGGCCATCGTCGATACGCCGACAATCGAGACGATGGCGAGCGTTGCGCACAGCTGAACCGCCGGATGCGCAAGTCCGCCGTTGAACCCGCGCGCGCGCATCCACAGCGTCCACAGCGCGAGCGGCAGCGCAGGCCACGCGAACCACGGCAGGTTCTTCAGCGCATACAGCGGATCGCTGCCGCCGGGGCCGATCGATGTGAAATAGGCGGACAGTCCGTCGGCTGCCCACCACGCGGCGAGCCGATCGGGCGCGACATCGGCGAGCGCGAGCGGCCACGCGAGGCTCAATGGCAGCGCGACGGCGAGCGCGACGCCGACGCTCATCGCATAGCTGCGCGTGCGCCATGTGCCGAAGGCGAGCAACACGATCGCGGTGACGCCGATCCACAGTGGGCCCATCAGGCCGCGCGACACGAAGGCGACCGCCACGCCAAGCCCGAGCGCCACACCGCCGACGATCGGGCGCCGCAGCGCCAGCGCAAACCCGTACAGGGCGAGTGCGACGCCGACGACGACGCCGAGCTCCGGCGACAGCTGATGCGCGCGATCCCAGAGCCCGAGCGAGCCGGCGAACAGCAGCGGCGGCAGCCAGCGCCACCCGGGTCCGTGCAGCTCGACGGCGGCAAGCGACAGCAGCCACAGTGTCACTGCGAGCAACAATCCGGTGGCCAGCCGCGCCGCGTCGTGCGGCGCGAGCGGCGGGGAGAATGCCGCACCGGCGGTCGCGGCGAGCGCCTGCACGAGCGGCGGCGTGGCGACGTAGGGCTCGCCGGCGAGCGTCGGCTGCAGGACGCTGCCGCCGCGCATGATGTCCCAGGCGACGCCGAACGCCGTCGCATCGTCGCTCTTCCACGGATCGTGGCCGACCAGGCCCAGTCCAACCCACGCCGCGCACAACAGCGCGAGCCCGAGTTGCTTCAGCGCGCGATAGGGCCGCGACGGCGACAACGTGTCGGCATCGGCCGTCGAATCGACGGGGCGGGTCGCGTAATGGAGCATTGAGGCTGGGTTATAACAAAACGGCGCTGTTCGTAAGGATTGTTGATTGCGCCCTCACGGCAGGCCGCTGCCGCCGGCTACCGCTGGGCCAGTGTCCAGTCGAGTCGTCAAGTTAGCTCGGCGCCCGATTCACGAGGCGTTGGGGAAAGGGCGCGGTGCCCCGCACGTCGTGCGTGCTGGCGACGCCTAGCCGCGGGTCGTGATGGATGTCGAATTCGCGCCATGCAACCTCTGCCGCCCGGGGGCGCACACCCCGATAGCGGTCTCTTCCTTCAGTACCCGAACGGCGGCGGTTTCGTCCGGCTCGAGCGCCCCGCCGGGGGTCGCCCAAAGCTCCCTGTCGGCCGGAGGGCCGCTCTTGCGAGTGAACCTGAACAGCAAAACCCGGCCGCAAGGGTCGAGAACGAATAGTCGTGACGACGCCGCGTGCGCAGCAAGCCTGATTGTCGAGACTCGTCTTCTTGTGTTGTTTTCACGCAGCCCAGTTTTCGCATCGCAAGCCTTGGACACGGCCAAACTCCCGCGCATTGTTGGTTACCAGGGTTGCATCGAGAGCGCGTGCATGCGCGGCGATGAAGAGGTCGTTGGCACCGATGAGCCGTCCGGCCCGTTCCAGCTTGGCGCGGATGTCGGCGTAGTGCTCGGCGACGGCGGCGGTGAGTTCCAAAACCTCCAGGTTGCGCACGAAGTCTTCGACTGCCCCACGGCTGGCGGGATTGCGCGCGGCTCCGAACAGCAGTTCCGCCAAGGTCACTACCGACATGGCCTGGTCCGCCAGCGGCACTTGGCGAATGCGCGCGATGAGCCGCGGATGCGTGCGCTTCATGATGTACGAACAGATATCGGTGTCGAGCAGATACACCGCACGACTCCGCTACGCGCGTTCTTGCACGGGCAAGTCGGTGACGCCGTCCATGAAGTCGGGAGGCGCAATCCGGCCGTGCTCCAGATAGCCGTCCCAGCTCAGTGGGCGGGGGGACAACACGACGTCCTCTCCCTCTTTGCGGATGAAGACCTCCGTCGCGTTGAACTGAAAGTCCTTCGGGAGTCGCACTGCTTGCGACCGATTGGTGAAGAAGACTTTTGCGGTGCGGGTCATGTCACCTCCGCTGTATATGGCAAAGTATACGGCACGCCGTTGGCCCTGTCAACCCCGGCCGTTTCTAAAATGCGGGGCCTGCGGAAAGCGGTCGTACATGCAATCAACAATCCTCACGACAGAACAACGCCAACAAAAAAGGCAGCCGCAGCTGCCTTCTGTTCGCGGACGTCGGGACCCCGCGCTCGCGTCAATGGGCTCAGGCGGCCGCGGCGGGCTTCTTCGTGCCGTAGCGCTGGCGGAACTTGTCGATTCGGCCCGCCGTGTCCATGACCTTCTGCTTGCCGGTGTAGAACGGGTGGCACTGCGAGCAGACTTCGACGTGCAGCGGCTTGCCGACGGTCGAGCGCGTCGCGAACGTGTTGCCGCAGCTGCACGTGACCTGGATTTCACCGTACTTCGGATGGATCTTCTCTTTCATCGCGTCCTCGCTTTCCGGGCCTAGGGGCCCGCCGCGGCGGCGTGGTTTGGGGATATCCCTGCACCCGGTCGCGGGTCAATCGAGCATTATGCCCTTTTTCGACGTTCCCCGGCAATTCGACGACATGCGGCCTTGTTGGCGACGTTTCAAGGACGCCGGAAAATTGCGACGCCGGACGGCGGAGCAGGGGCCCCGCGAGCGGGAAGCGAGCGGGGATGGGACCCGGAAGGCGGATGCGCGGAGTTCTCGCTCGGCCTAACCGCGGCGCATGCTTTCGAAGAACTGCGACGCCGGACGGCGGAGCAGGGGCCCCGCGAGCGGGAAGCGAGCGGGGATGGGACCCGGAAGGCGGATGCGCGGAGTTCTCGCTCGGCCTATCCGCGACGCATGCTTTCGAAGAACTCCGCGTTGTTCTTCGTCGCCTTGACCTTGTCCACCAGAAACTCCGTCGCCTCGAGATCGTCCATCGGGTAGAGGACCTTGCGCAGCACCCAGATCTTCTGCAACACGTCGGGCTTGAGCAGCAGCTCTTCCTTGCGCGTGCCGGAGCGGTTGACGTTGATCGCCGGGTACGTGCGCTTCTCGGCCATGCGGCGGTCGAGGTGGATCTCCATGTTGCCGGTGCCCTTGAACTCCTCGTAGATCACGTCGTCCATCCGCGAGCCGGTGTCGATCAGCGCGGTGGCGATGATCGTGAGCGATCCGCCTTCCTCGATGTTGCGCGCGGCGCCGAAGAAGCGCTTCGGCCGCTGCAGCGCATTGGCATCGACGCCGCCGGTCAGCACCTTGCCCGACGCCGGAACCACGGTGTTGTACGCGCGCGCGAGCCGCGTGATCGAGTCGAGCAGGATCACGACGTCCTTCTTGTGCTCGACCAGCCGCTTCGCCTTCTCGATCACCATCTCGGCGACTTGCACGTGGCGCGTCGCCGGCTCGTCGAATGTCGACGACACCACTTCGCCGCGCACCGTGCGCTGCATCTCGGTCACTTCCTCGGGCCGCTCGTCGATCAGCAGCACGATCAGCATCACGTCCGGGTGATTGGCCGCGATCGAGTGCGCGATGTGCTGCAGCATCACCGTCTTGCCGGACTTCGGCGACGACACGAGCAGGCCGCGCTGGCCCTTGCCGATCGGCGCGATGATGTCGATCACGCGGCCGGTGATGTTCTCCTCGGCCTTGATGTCGCGCTCGAGCACCATCGGCTCGTCGGGAAAGAGCGGCGTCAGGTTCTCGAACAGGATCTTGTTCTTCGAGGCCTCCGGCGGCTCGCCGTTGACCTTGTCGACTTTCACCAGCGCGAAATAGCGCTCGCCGTCCTTGGGCGTTCGAATCTCGCCCTCGATCGTGTCGCCGGTGTGGAGGTTGAAGCGCCGGATCTGCGACGGCGAGATGTAGATGTCGTCGGTGCCGGCGAGGTAGCTCGTGTCGGGCGAGCGCAGGAAGCCGAAGCCGTCGGGCAGCACTTCGAGCGTGCCGTCGCCGTAGATGCTCTCGCCCTTCTTCGCGTGCGTTTTGAGCAGCGCGAAGATCAGATCGTGCTTGCGCATCCGGTTCGCGCCGTCGATTTCCATCGAATTCGCGATGTCCAGAAGCTCGCTGACGTGCTTGGTTTTCAGTTCGGAGAGGTGCATGGCGCGGATGGGAGCGTGCCGGAACGGCGAAGGCGGCTTTCGGCCGCTCTACGGAATCACCGGGATGGGGGCGCCGAAATCACTCGCCTGAAACGTCAGGCGGCGCCGGAAGCGGGGTTGCCGCCGGAGTCCCTGATGCTGGGCGCCCGGCGCAACGGCAAAACGAGGGTAGCGGGATTGGAGGTTGCTGTCAACAAACGCCGCGCGTTACGATTTCGACGCGGCGCCGGCGGCGTCACCGGACAAGTTGCTCTCAACAAACGCGGTGAGCTGCGACCTCGACAGCGCGCCGACCTTCTGCGCCGCGGGCTTTCCGCCCTTGAACAGGATCAGCGTCGGAATGCCGCGGATGCCGAACCTCTGCGTCACGTCGGGGTTCGCGTCGATGTCGAGCTTCGCGACCTTCAATCGCCCGGCGTAGCTCTTGGCGACGTCCTCGAGCACCGGCGCGATCATCTTGCACGGACCGCACCATTCCGCCCAGTAGTCGACGAGCACCGGCGTTTGCGACTGCAGGACCTCCCGCTCGAACGTGTCGTCGGAAATGTGCTGGATGTTTTCGCTCATAAATCCTCTTGGGGCTCCGGGGCGCGGGCAACGGTTCCGCGGGGTACCGTCGCCAGGCAACGGTAGCCGAACGCACCGCTGCCCGCAAGCTCGGCGGTGCCGTCGAACCCGAAGCTGGGGTCGCCGTTTGCTAAAATCAACTTTTCCCCGCGCCGCCGGCCCCATGACCTACGTCGTCACCGAGACGTGCATCCGCTGCAAGTACACCGACTGCGTTGACGTCTGCCCGGTCGACTGCTTTCGCGAAGGGCCCAATTTCCTCGTCATCGACCCTGACGAGTGCATCGACTGCACGCTGTGCGTCGCCGAATGCCCGGTCGAGGCGATCTACGCCGAGGACGACGTGCCGGCCGACCAGAAGCCGTTCATCGCGCTCAACGCCGAACTGTCCAAGGCATGGAAGCCGATCATCGAGCGCAAACCGGCGCCGGCCGACGCCGACGAGTGGAAGGACGTCCACGACAAGCTGAAGTACCTCGAGCGATGACGCCGCCCGCGTGCCGCCCGGTTTGACCCCGGCGCCACGCCGCCTCTAGAATCGCGGGCTTTTGCGCATCGCGCTCCGCCCCGGTCCCATAACATCGAACAAGCACCGCGACTTCAATGACTCGACTCCTGCTTCTTGCCGCAGCTCTCGGCGCGACGCTCGCCTTGGCCCAGACGCCGGCGTCGGCGCCGGCCGCGACGCCAGCCGCCGCAGCGCCAGCTGCCGCGGCGTCGGCTGCCGCAGCGCCAGTCGGCGACGCCGCCAAGGGCCGCGAAAAAACGCAGATGTGCCAAGGGTGCCACGGCATCGAGGGCTGGCGCACGGCGTTCCCGGAGGTCTACCACGTGCCGCGGATCGCCGGGCAGAATGAGGCCTATATCGCGAGCGCGCTCCGCGAGTACCGTGCCGGCGACCGCAGCCACCCGTCGATGAAGGCGATCGCGTCGTCGCTGTCCGACCAGGACATTGCGAACCTGGCCGCGTATTACGCGCAGGGCGGCGTACAGACGGCGTCGAAGTGAGGATGGCGACGATGCATCCCATGCGAATCATTGCAGCGCTGGCGCTCGTCGTTGTCGTGCCGGCGGTGAACGCCGCCGACATCAACGCCGGTCACACGAAGGTGAAGGAAGTGTGCGCCGCGTGCCACGGCGAGAACGGCAAGAGCGTATCGCCCGATTATCCGAAGCTTGCGGGGCAGCATCCCGACTATCTCGCCAAGGCGCTGCGAGACTACAAGTCGGGACTGCGCAAGAATCCGATCATGGCGGGGTTCGCTGCGGGCCTCTCAAGGCAGGACATCGACAACGTCGCCGCGTACTACGGCTCGCTGCCCGCGGCGGTGAGCGCCAAGGAACACTGAGCGCGCGTCACCGCTGCCGCTCGAGGCAGGCAAGATAAACGGCGGCGTCGAGCGGCGTCGCCGTCCGCTGCGACTGCCAGATCACCTCGCCGAGGCATTCGACGAGCGCGTGCAGCGCCTCGTGCTCGCTGACGCGGCTCGCGCGCAGCCGCTCGAACTGTGCGCGAATCCCCGACGGCTGGTCGATCGACAGCTGCTCGGCCACGGCGAGGTGCAGTGACAGGTGCAGGAACGGGTTTGCCTCACCCGCCTCGGGCTTCCAGTCGCGGTCGAGGTGCCGCTCGGTGTCTTCGATCAGCGCGTGATATTCCGGGTGCTTCACGATCAGGTCCGCGGCGATCTGCTCGAGCGGCGACAGCGGCTGCGACGCGCGAAACTTCGTCCATGCGCCGGCCAGGAACCGTCTGGTCTCGTCGCGCGTCGGCGTGAACATCGCCGCTTCAATCAGCGAGCATCGGCGTTTTGTGCCGATACTCGCACAGATCGTTGATCACGCACTCGGGACACCGGGGCAGTCTCGCGACGCAGACGTAGCGGCCGTGCAGGATCAGCCAGTGGTGCGCGTGCAGCTTGAATTCGTCCGGCGTGAACTTCTCGAGCCGCTGCTCGACTTCCTGCGGATCGTCGCCCGGCGCGAGGTTCGTTCGATTCGCGACGCGGAACACGTGCGTGTCGACGGCGATCGTCGGCTCGCCGAACGCGACATTGAGCACGACGTTCGCCGTCTTGCGGCCGACGCCCGGCAGCTTCGTCAGCGCGTCGCGATCGCGCGGCACGTTGCCGCCGTGGTCGCGCAGCAGCATCTCGGAAAGCGCGACGACGTTCTTCGCCTTGTTGCGATAGAGACCGATCGACTGCACGTACGCGAGTGAGCCCCTCGACGCCGAGCTTCGCGATCGCAGCCGGCGTGTTGGCGACCCTGAAAAGCTTCGCCGTCGCCTTGTTCACGCCCTTGTCGGTCGCCTGCGCCGACAGCACGACGGCGACCAGCAGCTCGAACGGCGTCGTGTAGTCGAGCTCGGACTTCGGATGCGGGTTCGCCGCGCGCAGCCGCTCGAAGATGGCGCGGCGCTTCGCAGGGTTCATCGGGAAGCCTTCGTATCGCGAGCGTCGATGCCGGCGAGCTGCGCGAGCCGTGCGAGGCGCTGCGCGTTGTCGGCGGCGAATCCGGCGTCGGCGGAGAGCACGCCGTACGCCTTCGCCGCCCAGGTCTTCGCGGCGCTCGTGTCGCCGCGCGCCATCGCGATCTCGGCGAGCTCCTCGTACACGTAACCGCTGGGCGTTCCGAGCTTGTCGTACTCGGCGAGCAGCGCCCGCTGCGTTCGCTCGGCGTCGTCGAGCTGACCGAGCGAGCGCTGGGCGCGCGCGATCATCCACTGCGCGTCACGCACGGCATCGGCGTCGCCGCGTGCCTGCCATGCCGGCAGAGCCTTGCGGTAGTAGTCGAGCGCCGTCGCGAAATCACCTCGCTCCTGGTATGTGTAGCCGATGTTGTTGTACAGCGATGCGAGCCAGCGTTTCGAGCGCGCGTCGGCGGTCTTCTCGGTCATCGCGAGCGCGCGCAGATTCCAGTCGAGCCGCTGCGGCGCCGGCGCCGCGATGCCGAGCATGTGCGCGGCGTCGATCGCGTAGAAGTCGTCGCCTGCGCGGCGCGCGAGGTCGAGCGCCTGCTCGAACAGCGGCACGGCGCGTTCGGGTGCATCTGACGAATTGAACGTGCGGCCGCGCTCGAGCAGGTAGCGCACGCGCACATGCGAGGGCATGGTCGCGAGCGTCGGTTCGACGGCGTCGAGCGTGGCGTTCGCCTGGTCGAACATCCGGCGCAGGCCCTGCGTGCGCGCGATCTGCGTCAGGACCTCGGCACGCTCCGCCGAATCCTCGGGCCAGCGCGCGAGCTCGGCGCGAAACCGGCGCTCCGATTCGGCTGGCTTCCCGTAGTCCCACAGTGCATCGAGCGTCGACGCGAAATCGACGCTTGCGGCCGCGGCGACGGCGGCCGCGGCCAGTGCAGCGACGCCGCAGGCTCGGCGCCATCCGCTCGCGGCGATCATCGCGGCATCGTGCCTTGCGCGGCCCGCCGCGCGCGCGCACGCGCAAGCGCGCGCGCGACCGCTTCGCGACGCTGCGCCCGCTCGGCATCCATAGCCGCTGCCGAGGCGCGCTTCGCGCGGTCGCTGCGCGCGGCAAGGCGGTCGTTGCGCGCATCGAATCGCACGCGCGCCGCCCGTGCGTCGGCTGCGCTCCACCGCCGTCCTGCGGGCACCAGGTCGATGCAGTCGACCGGGCAAGGCGCGACGCACAGCGCGCAGCCGCTGCACAACGCGGCAAAAACCGAGTGCATCTGCTTTGGCGCGCCGATGATCGCGTCGACCGGACACGCGTCGATGCACAGCGTGCAGCCGATGCAGCGGGACTCGTCGATGCGCGCGCGGGCGAGCACCGATTGGCTGCCGAACCGGTCGTCGAGCCGCAATGCCTCGCGGCCGGTGAGCGTCGCGATCGCGACGATCGTCGTCGTGCCGCCCGGCGCACAGCGGTTCAGCGGCTCGCCCGCGGCGATCGCTTCCGCATAGGGACGACAGCCGTCATGACCGCATCCGCGACACTGCGTCTGCGGCAGCAGCGCATCGATGCGTTCGGCGAGCGCGCGAGCGGTCCTGGCCATGACGCCATTTTAGCGTGGGGTGCGAGGCTGCTAGACTCGACGCTGCGAGGGCGCGCGGCGACGGACCGCGGCCCGTACCGCCAACCCGTGGATTCATTGGAACGCATCGTCCCGCCCGCATCCGACGTCGTTCGTGCGTACGGCGGGCTCGCGCGCGTTGCGCTGTGGCTGCTGCACCGCGCCGGCTGGTCGGTCGTGCTGGCGCAGCCGATGCCGGCGCGTTGTGTCGTCGTGTTCGCGCCGCACACGTCGAACTGGGATTTCATCGTCGGCCTGCTCGCGAAGTGGGCGATCTGCTTGCGCGTGCATTTCGTCGCCAAGGACTCGCTGTTCTCTACGCCGCTCGCGCCGCTTTTCGTGCGTCTGGGCGGCATTGCGGTGAACCGCCGGGAGCACACCGGCTTCATCGAGCGGATGCGCGGCGAATTCGGTCGGCACGAGGTTTTTCGTCTCGCGATCGCACCCGAAGGCACGCGCAGCCATACCGCGCACTGGAAGAGCGGCTTCTACCACCTCGCGCACGCCGTGCCCGTGCCGCTCGGCCTCGCGTTCATCGACTATCCGTGCAAGCGAGTCGGCATCGGCGGTTACATCGATCTCACCGGCGATGCATCGCTCGACATGGCGCGCATCGCGTCGTTCTATGCGGACAAGCGCGGCCGCAATCCGGATCAGCAAGGACCGGTGCGGCTCGACGCCTGACGCTCACTTGTCGCGGCCCTTCCCGGCGGTCGCATTGCCGGATACCGTTCGCGCATGCGGGCGGCCGCCGGCGACCGCCGGCCGCTGTCCGTCGTACGCCGCTTCCCCCGGTCGCCGGCGGTCGCAACGATACGGCTTTCGACCCCGACGCAATAGGCCATGCCCGACAAGACGACCGCCGCTGCCGCGCCGCCTCGATGCGAAGGTCCGATACACCACCCGCTCGAGATCTTTCCGATCTTCCGCCGGCTGAGGCCGAGCCTGCCGCGCGACCTCGCCTACACGGCGGTGTGGAACGCGCTGATGAGCGGCATCTTCGCGCTGTTCGCGATTGCGCTCGATCCGCCGAGATCGCCGGAGACGTTCGCGTGGGGACGCTTCGCATGGTCGATCTTCGTTCTCGCGAACTGCATGGGCTTCATCATTCACGCCGAGTTCGTCGTCGGCGACTGGGTCTTCCCCGCGATCCGCCGGCAGCGCACGGTGATCCGCGCGCTGTACTACGCGGTCGTGCCGGTATTCGGCGTGTTCGTCGGCTGGTGGATCGGAGCGCGCATCCTCGCCTGGGATTCCGGCCGCGTGATGTCGATGACCCCGGCGACGATGATGTCCATCACGGCGATCACCGCGCTGATCTCGGGCGTCCTGCTGGCCGTTTTCCTGCCGCGCGAGCGGGCCGCGAAGGCGCAGGCGGCGTTCGAGCGCGAGCGCGCGCGCGTCGCCGCGGCGGAGCGCGAGGCGGCGCTCGCGAAGTTCGCGCTGCTCGAAGCGCGGATCGAGCCGCATTTCCTGTACAACACGCTCGCGAACGCGATCAGCCTCGTCGACACCGACCCGGCGGCGGCGAAGCACATGCTCGACCGGCTGATCGAGCTGTTGCGCGCCGCAGCGTCCGACAGCGCCGCGACGACGCTCGGACGGCAGGCCGAGCTCGTCGGCGCCTATCTCGACATCCTCGCCGTGCGCATGGGGCCGCGCCTTTCGTGGTCGATCGATATCGCCCCCGACGTCGCCGCGCTGCCCGCGCCGCCGATGCTGCTGCAGCCGATCGTCGAGAATGCCGTGAAGCACGGTCTCGAGCCGAAGGTCGACGGCGGCCGCGTCGACGTCACGGCTCGCCGCGATGGTCGGCGACTCGAGCTCGTCGTCGAGGATACCGGGCTCGGCGTGCGCGAGCTGCGCGACGCATCGTCGACCGGTCTCGGGCTGCGCAACCTGCGCGCGCGCCTCGACGCGCTGCACGGAGCCGCGGCGTCGCTCACGATCGAGGATCGCACGCCGAGCGGCACGCGCGTCATCGTTTCGCTGCCGATCGCCGCTGCAAGCTGACGTGATGAACGACGCCGTCGCCACCGCGATCATCGCCGACGACGAGCCGCATCTCGCGCGCTATCTGCGCGAGCGGCTCGCCGTCGTCTGGCCCGAGCTCGCGATCGCCGGCGTCGCCGCCAACGGACCGGAAGCGAAGGCGCTCATCGCCGCCGAAGCGCCCGACATCGCATTCCTCGATATCCGGATGCCCGGGCTCACCGGGCTCGACGTCGCGCGCGATCTTCGCGGCGTCGACGTCGTCTTCGTCACCGCTTACGACCAGTACGCCGTGGCGGCGTTCGAGCGCGCCGCGGTCGATTACCTGCTGAAGCCCGTGACCGACGAGCGGCTTGCGGCGACGGTCGATCGTCTGCGCGAGCGGCTCCGCGCGCGCGCCGGGGTGTCGCGTGACGAGGCGTCGGCGCAGGTGGCGCAGGCGCTTGCGTTGCTGCGCGAGCACCTGCCGACGCTCACGCCGGCGCCGCGCCTCGCGTGGGTGCGTGCGGCCGTCGGCGGCAACGTCCGACTGATCGCGGTTGGCGACGTCTGCTATTTCGAGGCGAACGACAAGTACACGAGCGTGTTCTGCGCCGAAGGCGAGGCGCTGATCCGCACGCCGTTGAAGGAGCTGCTCGCGCAGCTCGATCCCGACCGCTTCTGGCAGATTCATCGCGGCACGATCGTCAACGTCGAGCACATCGAGACGACATCGCGCGACCTCGCGGGCCGCGTGCGCGTGAAGCTGCGCTCGCGCGACGAGACGCTCGCGGTCAGCCGCGCATTCGCGCACCGGTTCAAGCAGATGTAGCAACGCGAGCGCGGTTGCGCGGCACGAGGCCGCGTCCGACAATGAGTGCCGCTTCGCAGGCGGCGTCATGGACAAGCCCACTCCCTCAGCGCGCGCCGCGCACGACCACGCGCCCGGCGATCGGCACGCGCACGATCATGCGCCGAGCGCCACGGCGCGCGCGCTGTGGCTCGCGCTGGCGCTCACTGCGGGGTTCGCCGTGATCGAGGCGATCGCCGGCTGGCTTTCAGGCTCGCTCGCGCTCGTTTCCGACGCCGGACACATGGCGACCGACGCCGCGGCCTTCGTCGTCGCTTTGTTCGCGCAGTCGCTCGCACGCCGTCCGCCGTCGCAGCGCGCCTCGTACGGCTACGCGCGCGCCGAAGTGCTCGCCGCATTCGTCAACGCGCTCGCGATGCTCGCGCTCGTCGTGTGGATCACCGTCGAAGCGGTCGCGAGGCTGCTCGCGCCCACGGCGGTCGCGGGCGGGGTCGTCATCGGCGTCGCGTTTGTCGGCATGGCGATCAACGTCGCCGTCGCGTGGTTGCTGTCGCGCGCGGCGACGACCAGCATCAACGCGCGCGGCGCGCTGCTGCATGTGGTCGGCGACCTGCTCGGCTCGGTCGCGGCGCTCGTCGCCGGCGCCGTCGTGAAGTTCACCGGCTGGATGCCGATCGACCCGATCCTGTCGATCGCCGTCGTGCTGCTGATCCTGCGCTCGACGCTCGCGCTGCTGCGCCAGTCGACCGGCGTGCTGATGGAGCACGTGCCGGCGCATCTGTCATACGACGCGATCGGTCGTGCGCTTGCGGCGCTGCCCGGCGTCACGGGCGTGCACGATCTGCATGTCTGGCAGGTCAGCGCCGAGCGCGCTGCGCTGTCGGCGCACGTGACGCTCGTCGCCGCCGCCGCATGGCCGCGCGCGCTCGCATCGGCGCAGCGGCTGCTGGCGCGCGACTTCGGCATCGATCACGTGACGCTGCAGCCGACGTGGCCCGTGGCGCCGCCGTCGAAGCGCCGAGTGCCGGTGCGCGTCGTCGCCGACGAGGGCGGCGGCAACGCGCCCGGTGAATGATCTAGATCCAGCCGGCGCGGCGAAAACGCAGGAACAGCAGCGCGTCGACGGCGACCATCGCGGCAATCGCGAGCGGATAGCCGATCGCCCACTCGAGCTCCGGCATGTGGCGGAAGTTCATGCCATAGATGCCGGCGATCAGCGTCGGGACGGTGATCAGCGCACCCCACGCGGCGAGGCGCTTCGTCACCTCGTTGTCGGAGAGTCCGATCAGCGCGAGGTTCACCTGGATCACCGTGGTCACCATTTCGCGAATGCTCTCGATCTCCGCGTTGATGCGCGCGAGATGATCGTAGACGTCGCGGAAATAATCCTGCAGTCCGGCGGCGATCGGCGGCACGCGGCCGCCGTAGAGCTTGCCGATCGATTCCATCAGCGGGGTCACCGCGTGGCGCAGCGTCATCAATCGCGTCTTCAGCGCATAGAGCGCGGCGATCTTCGCCCGGCTCGACGTTTCGTCGAACAGCTCCTCCTCGGCGCGCTCGAGCTCGGCCTCGAGCTCGCCCAGCACGGGAAAGTAGCGGTCGACGACGGCGTCCATCAGCGCGTAGAGCACGTAGCCCGGTCCGCGCCGAAGCTGGTCCGGCTCGCGCTCGGCGCGCGCGCGCACGTCCATGAAGCTCTTCTTCGTACGATGACGGACGGACAACAGGTAGTTCGCGCCGGCGAACACGTCGACCTCGCCGGTCCACAGCTCGGCGCCCGCCTCCTCGCTCGCGCTTTCCACCGTGTGCAGCACGACGAACAGGCAGTCGTCGTATTCCTCGATCTTCGGCCGCTGATGGCCCTTGCGCGCATCCTCGACGGCGAGCGGGTGCAGCTCGAACTCCCCCGCCATCTGGTCCATCTCGTCGGGGGCCGGATCGAACAGCCCGACCCAGACGAAGCAATCGGGGCGCTTGACGTATTCGCTGATGTCCTCCTTCGCGATTTCAGCGAGCTTGCGGCCGTTCTGGTAGACAACGCAGCTGATCAGCATGTCGCGGCTTCGCGGGCAACGGTGGCCGGATGATACGCCGCGCCAAGCGCGCCGCGAATGAACGGTCGAGCGGCGCGTATACTCGCCGCGCTTACGAATCCGCCACGCGAGCCGAATTGCCGCACAGCCCGATCTTTCCAACGCCGCGAGCTCGGCTTGCTCGTCCCCGCCCCGGGCGCGGCCGCGCTGCGCGAGCGAGCGCATCCTGTTTGGCGCGCGGCACCACGAGCGGTAACATCGAGCGGATGCATCGGCGCACGCCGGCGGGTCCACCGCGATGATCATCCAGTCGCTGCTCGACACCGACCTGTACAAGTTCACGATGATGCAGGTCGTGCTGCATCATTTTCCCGCCGCGCAGGTCGAGTATCGCTTCAAGTGCCGCGACGCCGACATCGACCTCACGCCGTACGTCGGCGAGATCCGCGACGAGATCCGTGCGCTGTGCTCGCTGCGCTTCGAGCCGCACGAGCTCGACTACCTGCGCAGCTGGCGCTTCTTCAAGAGCGATTACGTCGACCTGCTGAAGCTCTTCCAGTTCGACGATCGCTTCATCGACGTCGCGCCGATCGCCGGCTCGCCGCCCGAGATCGACATCAGGATCAAGGGGCCGTGGCTGCACACGATCCTCTTCGAGGTGCCGGTCCTCGCGATCGTGAGCGAGGTGTACAACCGCAATGTGAACGCGCGTCGCGATCTCGCCGAAGGCCGCCGACGGCTCGCCGCCAAGATCGAGACGATCAACGGCGTGCCCGACCCCGCGTTTCGCATCGCCGACTACGGCACGCGAAGGCGTTTCTCCCGGGGCTGGCAGGAGGAGGTGATCGCGACGCTGCAGCGCGGCATCGGGCCGAAGTTCGTCGGCACGAGCAACGTCGACCTCGCGCTGCGCCACGGGCTCACGCCGCTCGGCACGATGGCGCACGAGTACCTGCAGGCGTGCCAGGCGGTGGGGCCTCGGCTGCGCGACTCGCAGGTGTTCGCGTTCAACACGTGGGCGCGCGAGTATCGGGGCGACCTCGGTATCGCGCTGACCGACGTCTGCGGAATGGACGCGTTCCTGAGCGACTTCGACCTCTTCTTCTGCAAGCTGTTCGACGGGGTGCGCCACGACTCCGGCGACCCGTTCGAGTGGGGCGAGAAGATGATCGCGCACTATCAGCACATGCGCATCGACCCGCGCACGAAGACGATGGTGTATTCGGATTCGCTGAATGTTCCGCTGGCGATCCGGCTGTTCGAGTATTTTCGCGGTCGCACGCAGACGGCGTACGGCATCGGCACCAATCTCACCAACGACGTAGGTGTCGCGGCGCTGCAGATCGTGATCAAGATGACGCGCTGCAACGGCCAGCCGGTCGCGAAGATCAGCGACGAGCCGACGAAGACCATGGACTACGACCCGTCGTATGTCGCGTACCTGCGCGAAGTCTTTCAGGTGCCGGACGTGAAAGCGCCCGGACCCGGCGAAGAGGCGTGAACATCGAGGGTCAGAGTGCAGTTCACCGAGTCCGCGAGCCGAGGCTCGAATTGCACTCTGACCCTCGTTGGTCCAGCGCGTGCCGGTAGTGTGCGAGCACCGATTCGTCGAAGCAGGCGAAGACGACCTCGGCGATCGACGTCGGCCGCTCGACGAACGCGCGCACCTCGAGCACCGCGATGGCGACCGCCTCGGCGAGCGGATAGCCGAAGGCCCCGCAGCTGATCGCGGGGAATGCGATGCGCGCGATCGAGTGCGCGCTCGCGAGCTCGAGCGAGCGCCGGTAGCACGACGCGAGCAGCTGCGCTTCGCCGTGCGTTCCGCCGCGCCAGACCGGCCCGACCGTGTGGATTACATGTTGTGCGCGCAGGTTGTAGCCTGCGGTGATCTTCGCGTCGCCGGTCGCGCAGCCGCCGAGCGCCGCGCATTCGGCGCGAAGGCCGCGGCCGGCGGCACGGTGAATTGCGCCGTCGACGCCGCCTCCCCCGAGCAGTGTCTCGTTCGCGGCGTTGACGATCGCATCGACGGCGAGCGTCGTGATGTCGACGATGCGGGCATCGAGGCTTGCAGTCATCGCTCGATCGTAGCGCCGTTCGTCGGACCGCGCGACGCGTCGGCCGAGCAGAGCCGCGCGTTGCACTGACGCGGCGGCGGTTCTCGGTGTAAATTCGACGGATGGCCACGCCCGCATCCGCCGTCACGACCCCTGCGCCGGGTGCGCTCGCAGCATCGGCCGATCGGCGGCTGCGCCTCGAGGACATCCTCAAACTGATGGTCGCCGACGGCCTCGTGGCGGCGGCGGAAGCCGAGCAGCTGTCGCGAAGCCGCACGGCGCGCTTCGACCATCCGCTGGAAATGATCGCCGACCGCCGCTGGCGCCATCCGAGCCCGCCGCACAAGGCGATGACCCTCGAATGGCTGGTCGAGTGGCTCGCCGGCAAGCTCGACGTGCCGTATCGGCACATCGACCCGCTCAAGATCGACTTGAGCGCGGTCACGCAGACGATGTCGATCTCGTACGCCGAGCGCTATCGGATCCTGCCGGTCGACGTCAGCCGCGACACGCTGACGATCGCCACCGCCGAGCCGTTCGTTCGCGCATGGGCCGACGAGCTCGAGCAGATCCTGCGGCTCAAGGTCCGCTTCGTCTTCGCGAACCCGCTCGACATCCGCCGCTATCTCGGCGAGTTCTTCACGCTCGCGCGCTCGATGAAGCGCGCGCAAGAGACCTCGAAGGGCGATTTGTCGCTCGCGCGGAACTTCGAGCAGCTGGTCGAGCTCGGCCAGCGCGGTGTGCTCGACGCGAACGACAGTCATGTCGTTCACATCGTCGACTGGCTCTGGCAATACGCTTTCGAGCAGCGTGCGTCCGATATCCACGTCGAGCCGCGCCGCGATGCGGGTCTGGTGCGCTTTCGCATCGACGGCGTGCTCCACCAGGTCTACCAGATTCCGATTCCGGTGCTGGTCGCGATGACCTCGCGCATCAAGCTCCTCGCGCGGATGGAGATCGTCGAGAAGCGCCGGCCGCAGGACGGCCGAATCAAGACGGTTGCGCAGGACGGCAAGGAGATCGAGCTTCGCATTTCGACGATGCCGACGGCGTTCGGCGAGAAGATCGTCATGCGCATCTTCACGCCCGAAGTGCTCGTGCGCGACTTCGTCGAGCTCGGGCTCGGCCCGGACGATCAGGAGCGCTGGCAGCGGATGATCCGCGAGCCGAACGGCATCATCCTCGTCACCGGGCCGACGGGCTCCGGCAAGACGACGACGCTCTACTCGTCGCTGAAGCAGATCGCGATTCCCGAGGTCAACGTCTGCACGATCGAGGACCCGATCGAGATGATCGAGCCCGCGTTCAACCAGATGCAGGTGCATCCGACGATCGGCGTCGACTTCGCGCACGGCGTTCGCACGCTGCTGCGGCAGGATCCCGACATCATCATGGTCGGCGAGATTCGCGACCGTGACACCGCCGACATGGCGGTGCAGGCGGCGCTCACCGGTCACCTCGTGCTCTCGTCGCTGCACACGAACGATGCGCCGACGGCGGTCACGCGCCTGCTCGATCTCGGCGTGCCGCCGTACCTGATCAGCTCGACGCTGCTCGGCGTGATGGCGCAGCGGCTGGTGCGAACGCTCTGCCCGCATTGCAAGACGCTCGGCGATGCGCCCGACGACGACACCTGGCGCGCGATCACCGCGCCGTGGCGCGGCGAGAAGCCGGCGCAGGTGATGCGTCCCGTCGGCTGCCTCGAATGCCGGATGACCGGCTACTACGGGCGCATCGGGCTCTATGAAATCATGCTGATGACGCCGGCGCTGCGGCGTCTCGTGCAGCCTGACACCGACGATCGCGTGCTGCGCGATCAGGCCTACAAAGACGGCATGAAGCCGCTGCGCGTGTCGGGCGCGATGAAGGTCGGCGCCGGAGTCACAACCGCCGAGGAGATCGTAAGGGTCGTGCCGCTCGCGTAATCGGCGGCAGGACAGGAACGCGGCTGCGGCTTCGCGGTCGCGCGGGAGCGCGGGACATGGGGATGGCCCGCGGGGGACGCGGTGGCCGCTTGGCCGCCGCAGGAAGCGACGGCCGGTGCGCCACCAGAAGAAGAGCGGCGCTGTTGGATTCGCGCCATGACGCGCAACGTGCCGCCCGAGGCTGCGCGCGCGGCCTTGCGCGCTGGTCTCGCGCCCGGCGCGAGCCACGCGGCGAAGCGCGCTGAGCCCATGGCGCTGATCGGATTCAAGCCGACCAAGGCGCGTCTCGTGCTCGCTGACGGAAGCGAGACGCTGCTCGTGATGAAGGTTGCCGTCGCGCCCGGCGAGACGATCGCACTCACCGGAGGCGGCACGCTGGATGCGCTCGCCGGCTCGCTGCGCATCCGCGAGCGTCGACTGAACCCCTCGCGCAGCCGCGCGCGCAGCGTCGGCACGCTGCTGTTCGTTCCGGGCGCGGCGAAGGGCGGCGCCGACGCCGCGGCGAAATTCCAGATCGACGTTTCGCTCGAGTCGCGCAAGTTCGCGGCGCTGCTCGACGTCGCACTTTCCGGCGGGCTGCCTTCGAAGTTCTTCGTCGAGGCGGGCGAGCGGATCGGCGCGACGAAGACACGCGGAATCGGCTATGCGCAGGTGAACGGCACGCGCACGAAGGTCTGGGACAACCGGCGCGCGCGGATCCTGCCGGTCGCCGGGTTCACGATGATCCTGCCGATCGCCGTGCCGCAGGCTGCGGCCGTTCCTCAGCTCGACGAGGAGGCACCGGCGCTCGGATCGCTCGCGACGAATGCGCAACTGGCCGAACTGGCGGACGAGTTGCTCGTCTTCCAGGGGGAAACGCGGCACACGCTGCTCGCGATCGGTGGCATCGTCGGCGTCGTCATCGTGCTGCTGCTGGTCGCGACCATCGTCCTGATGCTTCGCTGACGCCGCGAACGCTCGTTCGCGACATTGCGCCGCAGTGCCTTTTGCGCTGGCGCAACAACCGCTGCAACTATTTCAATCCAGTCCTTGAAGTCATGCCGGCGTCTCTGTAGTGTACGCGTGGTAGCCCCCGCAACGAGGGGCACAACCACAACCACACAGACGGGTTGACTCAGGGAGACATCATGAAGACGTGGATTGCCGCATCGCTGGCGGCGGTCGCAGTCGCTTTTGCGTTCAACGCGCAAGCTGCACGCTACATCGTTCAGGCATCGACATGGGGCGCCGCGCAGGATGCCGCGGTGCGCGCCGCGGGCGGCGCGGTGGTTCGTTCGCACGCAGCATCGGGCGTCAGCATCGTCGAATCGAGCGACGCATCGTTCCTGTCGAAGGTCTCGCGCGACGCGAATATTTCCTTCGCCGATCAGGATATCCACCTGCTCTATCAGCAGCCAGCGCTGTTCACGCCGCGCGACATCCATCTGCTCGACATCCATCTGCTCGATATCCATTTGCTGGATATCCATCTGCTCGACATCCACCTGCTCGACATCCACCTCCTCGACATCCATCTGCTCGACATCCACCTGCTCGACATCCACCTGCTGCAGAACGGCACGGCGGCGGTTCCCGCGGGCAATCCGTTGTACGCGTTCCAGTGGGCGCCGCGCGCGGTGAACGCTTCGTCGGCATGGCAGCGCGGCTACACGGGGCAAGGCGTGCGGGTAGCGATTGTCGACGGCGGGCTGTCGGCATCGCATCCGGCGCTCGCGCCGAACATCGACCGCAATGCCTCGACGTCGTGCGTTAACGGATACGCCTTCGACGAGGACGTCGGCGATTTCTGGCATGCGACCCACGTCGCCGGCATCATCGGGGCGGCGTTGGGCAGCGGCGGCACGCTCGGCATCGCGCCGAACGCGACGCTGGTCGGCGTCAAGGTCGCGCACAACGGCGAAGGCAGCTTCGCCGACCTGCTGTGCGGCATCATGGCCGCGAGCAACGCGAATGCCGACGTGATCAACTTG
The DNA here is from genome assembly GCA_963798655.1 of uncultured beta proteobacterium. GTDB lineage: Bacteria > Pseudomonadota > Gammaproteobacteria > Burkholderiales > Casimicrobiaceae > CAVSMC01. The sequence continues at coordinate 253,668 of CAWCUH010000003.1, forward strand.
AGCCTCGGCGCGACGATCCCGAACAACGCAAAGAACCGACGCTTGCTGAATGCGCTCGGCAAGGTGGTCGACTTCGCGACTCGCAAGGGTGCCGTCGTCATCGCGGCCGCAGGCAACGACGCGACCGATCTCGATGGCGCCAACCTGATCGAAGTCCCTGCCGAATCGGGAAGCGCGATCGCCGTGTCGGCCACCGGTCCGTCCGGCTGGGCGAAAGGCGCGAGCGATGCAACGCGATTTGCGTCGTACTCGAATTTCGGACGCTCGGCGATCGACGTCGCGGCGCCTGGCGGTGACGTGTCATACGCCGGCGATGAGGACTGCGCTGTCGCGGGATTGACGCGGCCATGCTGGGTCTTCGACATGGTGCTGAGCACGTCGCCGTCGGGATACGCGTGGCGTGCAGGGACCAGCATGGCGGCTCCGGTCGCGTCGGCCGTCGCAGCGCTGGTGAAACAGCGTTATCCGAATGCGACGTCGTCGCAGGTGCGGACGATCCTCGAGCGCAGCGCCGTCGACGCCGGGGCTCGTGGCAACGACGCCTATTACGGCAAGGGCTTCGTCGACGCCGACCGCGCAACGCAATAACCGTCGAGCGATTCGAACGACAACGGCGGCTCCGGCCGCCGTTTTCTTTTGTGTTCGACAGCGAACAAATGCGTCGCGTGAAAAGCAGACGGCGCGAAACGGTTACAAGAAACACTTTCCGTCTTCGTCGATGCGCGTTGCGTCGGCGAGAGCTATGCGCATGGGGCACGCATCTTGCAAACCGTGTCGCCACGATTTGCTTCGCGGGAAGCGGGTCGACCACACAGGAGATTCATCGATGCCAACACGAAGCAACCAACGAGGACGTGACCAGGGATGGTCGCGTGACGAAGGGGATCAGCGTTACGGAGGACAGAACGGAGAAGGCGAGGAGGGCCCGCGTCGCGGCGGCGAGGCCGGCCCGCAAGGCGATTGGCGATCGAGCGGTCGCTGGGGCGAAGACGAGAGTTGGGGACAATTTGGCGGCGCGCGGGGTGGCCAGGAGTCGGGCGAGTACGGGCGCGGCAGCGGGTCGGGCTCCTACGGGAGCTCGAGCGGTGGCGAATGGGGCCGCGGCCAAGGGCGAGGCTATGGCGGCGGTCGCTACGGTGGCAGCGGTCAGTACGGCGGCCAGGAGTTCGGCCAGAGCGGATCGCAAAGCGGACAAGCCTACGGCTCGCAGGGCGGTTACGGCTCGCAGGGCGGACAAGGCTACGGCTCGCAGGGCGGACAAGGCTACGGCTCGCAGGGCGGACAAGGCTACGGCTCGCAGGGCGGACAAGGCTACGGCTCGCAGGGCGGACAAGGCTACGGCTCGCAGGGCGGACAAGGCTACGGCTCGCAGGGCGGACATGGCTACGGCTCGCAGGGCGGGCAGGGCTACGGCTCCCCGGGCAGCTACGGTTCGTCCAGCGGATCGCAAGGCGGCTTCGGTTCCAGCTCGCAATATGGATCGCAGGGCGACTACGGCTCGGGGTCGCAATACGGGTCGCAGGGAGGCTACGGCTCCGGCGGATCGCAGTATGGGTCGCAAGGCGGCTACGGCAGGAGTTCGCAGTACGGCTCCCAAGGCGGCTACGGCTCCGGCGGATCGCAGTACGGGTCTCAGGGCGGCTACAGCTCGGGTTCCCAGTACGGATCGCAAGGCGGATACGGGTCGCAACGAGGCCAGGGCTTCGGATCGCAAGGCGGCTGGAGCCAGTCGGGCCAGGGCCCGTACGGCCAGCGCGGCGGACAGCCGCAGCGGCGCGGCCCGAAAGGATGGGAGCGTTCGGACGAGCGGGTGAAAGAGGACGTCTGCGAGCGGCTGTATGAGCGCGACGACGTGGACGCGAGCGACGTGTCGGTCGAGGTTCGGCAGGCTTGCGTGATCATCGAGGGGACGGTGCCCGAGCGCTGGCAGAAGCATGCGATCGAGGACATGGTCGATTCGATCCCCGGCGTGAAGGACATCGAGAACCGCGTGCGCGTCAAGCGCGGATTCTTCCAGGCGCTGTTCGGCTCCGACGAGGAATCGTCTGACGAGGGTCGCGCTTCGGGACAATCGTCGTCGGGCCAGTCGACGTATGGTCAAGGCTCGTCGGGATCGAGCGGCTCTGCGTCGATGGGCTCCGCCGCTTCCACAAGCGGCGTGGGCGGCTCTTCGACGACGTCCGGGTCTTCGGGTACGCCGGGCTCGCCCGGCACGTCCGGCTCGTCGGGCTCGAGCGGTTCCGGCAGCTCGAGCACGTCGCGACGCAAGGAGGAATAGCGGCTGCAGTAGCCTCGAAGGCACGCCCGGTGCTCCCGGGCGTGCCCTTTTTTCGACGGCTATTGGATCGGCTTCGGCCAGGCGACGACGGGCATGTCGACGACCGACGCCGTGCGCCGCCATCTTGCGCCCGCTTCGTACGAGCGCAGCTTGTTGTACAACGTCTTCGTGCTGATGCCGAGCATCCGCGCTGCTTCCTCCTGCGTACGGCATTGCTTCACCGTGTGCAGGATCAGCCGCCTCTCGACGTCGCCGAGCGTTTCGCCCACCGTCACGCGAATGCCGGTTGCCGCGGGCGGGACCGAGCCGAGCACCGTTTCGCGCTGAAGCACCGGCTGCGTGATCGCCTTGCCGTCGGCGAGGATGTACGCGCGTTGCACGACGTTGTAGAGCTCGCGCACGTTGCCGGGCCAGTCGTAACGTTCCATGCGAGCGAGCGCCGCCGGGCTGAACGCCTTCGTCGTCGCGCCGCGCTCGTTCAGCGCGTCGAGGAAGTGCAACGTGAGCCGCGTGATGTCGCCTGTGCGCTCGCGCAGCGGTGGCACCTGCAGCGGCACTACCTGCAGCCGGTACAGCAGGTCCTCGCGCAGCTTCCCGCTCTTCACCGCTTCGTACGGATCGCGGTTCGTCGCGGCGATGACACGCACGTCGATCGGAATGACGTCGGTCGCACCGACGCGCGTCACCGTGCGCGATTCGAGCACGCGCAACAGGCGCACCTGCAGGTCCGCCGGCATCTCGGTCACTTCATCGAGGAACAGCGTGCCGCCGTGCGCGCGCTCGAAAAAGCCTACGTGCTGTCGGAACGCACCGGTGAAGCTGCCTTTTTCGTGGCCAAAGAGCTCGCTCTCGATCAGGTTCGGCGACACCGCCCCGCAATTGACCGCGAGATACGGCCGCTCGCGCCGCTGCGAGAGCTCGTGCAGCGTCTTCGCAACGAGCTCCTTGCCGGTCCCGCTCTCGCCGACAATGAGCACCGTCGCGTCGGTCGGCGCGATCCGCTTCATCTCGTCGAAGAGCTTGCGCATCGACGGCGACGCGCCGATCAGTTCTCCGAGCCGGTCGTGCGGAGCGTCGTCATCGCGCTCGGGCAGCGAAACGCGCGCGAGGATGCTCCGTAGCTTCGGCACGCTGAGCGGCTTCGTCAGGTAATCCAGCGCGCCGAGCCGCATGCCCTTGACGCAGGTCTCGACGCTCGCGTGGCCGGTGATGACGACGACGTCGCTCGATTTCGGCAGGTCGGCCTCGGTGAGCAGGTCGATGCCGCTTCCATCGGGCAGGCAGAGATCGACGAGCACCAGGTCCGGTACCGGCGTGAAGCGTGCGCGCGCTTCAGCGAGCGTCGATGCGACAGCGGTGGTGAAGCCGTCGCGGCCGATCAGTTCGGCGAGCGTGCGGCGCGAAATTTCGTCGTCGTCGACGATCAAGGCGTGCGGCATGGGGCGTCCCCTCGGTTGGACTTGCGTGCACCGGCCGTTACGCAAATTCCGTTCCGAAGGCCGCCGGTATTGCAAACGGCTGATTCGAAGGGCGCCTTATCGGCAAGTTTTGGGGCGGAGTGTAGAACCTACCGCAGCGCGTGTAGCTGCTCCAAAGGAGATTCAGCCGCCGGTGGTCTCACCTCCCATGACCTGCAGAACGATCCCGGTGATGAACGACGAGTCTGCGTTCGAGGCGAGGAATACGTACGCCGGCGCGAGCTCTTCCGGCTGTGCCGGCCGGCCCATCGGCGATTGCTCGCCGAACTTCGACACGCGCTCCTCGCTCTCGCCCTGGTCGCTCGGGTTGAGCGGCGTCCACACCGGGCCGGGCGCGATCGCGTTGACACGGATCTTTCGCTCGATGAGGTTCTGCGCGAGCGTCTTGGTGAACGCGTTGATCGCGCCTTTGGTCGCCGAATAGTCGGGCAGCTTCGCCGAGCCGATGATGCCCGTCTCCGAGCTCGTCGCGATGATGACCCCGCCTTCGTCCATGACCCGCAGCGCCGCGCGCGCGAGCCGAATGTAGGCGTAGATGTTCGTCTCGAACGTCTGCTCGAGCTCGTCGTCGGTCAGCTCGTCGAGCGACGGCTTGCGATTCTGGTGCGCGGCGTTGGAAACCAGGATGTCGAGCTTGCCGAAGTGGTGAACGGTGTCGCCGACGATGCGATCGCAATACGCTGCGTCGGTAAGGTCACCCGGCAGCAACAGGCAACGCCGTCCTTCGCGCTCGATCACGTCGCGCGTTTCCTCGGCGTCGCTCGTTTCCTGGGGCAGATAGGCGATCGCCACGTCGGCGCCCTCGCGTGCGAAAAGAACGGCGACCGCGCGTCCGATGCCCGAATCGCCGCCGGTGACGAGCGCGGCCTTGCCTTCGAGCTTGCCCGCCGCCTTGTAGCGCTGGGCCTGATAGCGCGGCCGTGGCTGCAGCTTCGATTCGAGACCCGGCTGGTCCTGATGCTGCTTCGGAAACGGCGGCTTCGGCTCATCGAGCGTGTCGGTGTCGCCGGCCGGTTCGTTGTCGCGTGTGTGCTTGGTCATCTGCATCGTCGTCCTTTGGCGAAAAGTGGAGCGCGCGGCGATCGCCGGCGCGCGATGAGCGTCGTGGTTAGCACTTTCCATTCCCGCGCACGTCGGAGCCTTGCGCGCTCGCGCGGTCGTCGCCTCGGCAAACATTTCAATCAGCGTGCAAAGTCGGCCCGGCGACGCCATCGCGACGCAGCGCGCGTCCGGCGGCGGCACGTCGAGCGCTCAATGGCGCGGGTCGCGACCCGGCTTCGCAGCGTGAGGCTTATCCCACAGGCGAATCGGCGGTTCGCGGACAAGCGTTGCAAGGGCGAGGCGCTACGCTCGTCTCGCCCTTGATCATCACGCGCCCTGCTCGAATGAGAACGACGTCGACCTCCGCGCCGCCGCCCGAGTTGGACGCCGTGCTCGAGTCCGCGGGCCTGCGCTACTCGCGCGACGGCGACCGCGGTCTTCGCCGAACCGGCAAGCCCGGTGCCTTCGAATACGTCGATGCGCAAGGCCAGAAGGTGACTGGAGCGCGCGAGCTCGCGCGAATCGCAAGGCTCGCGATCCCGCCGGCATGGACCGACGTGTGGATCTGCGACGACCCGCGCGGACATCTGCAGGCGACGGGACGCGATGCGCGCGGGCGCAAGCAGTATCGCTACCATCCGCACTGGCGCGAGGAGCGCGACAGCAACAAGTTCGAGCGGCTCGCCGCCTTCGGCGCAGCGCTGCCGGCGTTGCGTTCGGCAGTCGAGCGCGATCTCGCGATGGCCGGCCTGCCTCGACGCAAGGTGCTCGCGGCGATGGTCGGCCTGCTCGACACGACGTTCGTGCGCGTGGGCGACGAGCGCTATCGGCGCGAGAATCACACGTACGGGCTCACGACGCTGCGCAACCGTCACGTGCACGTCGACGGCGATCGCATCCGTCTTCGCTTTCGCGGCAAGGCGGGCAAGGAGCACGACGTGCTGCTGTCCGACAAGCGCCTTGCCCGCGTCGTGCGTCGCTGCCGTGATCTTCCCGGTTACGAGCTCTTCCAGTACGTCGACGAGGACGGCGAGATCCGCAGCATCGGCGCATCCGACGTCAACGACTACCTCAAGGAAGTCTGCGGCGACGACTACACGGCGAAGGACTTTCGCACCTGGGGCGCGACGGTCATCGCGGCGGGAGCGCTGAAGAGCGCCGCGGCGCCGACCTGCGATCGCGATGCCGTGCGCTCGGTGAACGACGCGCTGCAGCGTGCCGCCGAAGTGCTCGGCAACACCGTCGCCGTCTGCCGCAAGAGCTACGTGCATCCGGGCGTGCTCGATTCGTATCGCGACGGCGGCGCAACGCGCGTGCAGCCGCGCCGGCCGGTCAAAGGACTGCGCGGCCTCGAGCCGTATGTTCTGCGCCTGCTGCAGCGGCTGTCGCGTGCGGCGGGGCGCGCAGCGAGGCAGCGGCCGACGCTCGAAGACGCGCTGCAGGCGTCGCTTGGCGATCGCTCGAAGCGCACGGCGAGCGAGCGCCGCGGCGTGGCACCGAGAACCGCTACGCGCAGGTCGAAGTTCCGCGGGACACGCAAGCAAGTCGAAGCGCACGGCTGACGGAGGCGTCGGGGCGCGCGCTTCGCAGTGAGAGGCATGAACAGCGAGCGCCATGCTCGCTCGTTCACGATTGAGCCGTCTTGATTGAGGAGATGATCGATGAACCTCGCACGCAACATCGCTGCTGCGATCGCAGTCGCGATCGCGACGCTGCGCCCGGCCGCGGCGACCGATTTCACCGATCTGTGGTGGGATCCCGCGGAGTCCGGCTGGGGGCTGAACGTAGCGCAACAGGCCGACACGATGTACGTCACGCTGTACGTGTACGGCACGACGAACCGGGCGGCGTGGTACGCGGCGACTGACCCTGTCTCGTTTCGACGTGCACCAGGAATTGAAATGGTAGAGGTGTGCGAAAAGAACGGAAATGGTCAGAGGAACAGACGTCCCGACCCGATGTACACGGCGGAGTTCAAGACGGACGCTGTGAAGCTGGCAGATGAGGTCGGCATCACGGAAACGGCGAAACGCCTCGATATGCCAATCTCGAGCATCCATAATGGATGAAGCGCGAGACTCGGTTGAGTGCGGGTGGCGGCAAAGGTCAGCCGGCGAGCGAAGCGCAAGCCGAGATTACGCGACTCCGCCGTGAAGTTGCGTCGCTGAAAGTTGACAACGAGATCCTCCGAAAGGCGGCGGCGTACTTCGCGAAGGGATTGCGGTGAAGTACGCCTGGATCGAAAGCCAAAGCGAACGTTACGCCGTGTCGAGGATTGCCGAGCTCTGAGTGTGTCGCGCACCCGGTATCCGCAGTGGCTGCGACGTCCCGCCTCGCTGCGGCAACGTCGCAATGACGAGCTCGGTGCGCAGTTGCGCGTGATTCATACCGTGAACGGCCGCGCGTATGGACGGCCGCGGTTATGGAAGGCGCTGACCGAACGCGCTAAACATGTCGTCGATGAGCGCGTGCGCCGGTTGATGGCGGTGCAGGGCCTACGCTCCGTCTACAAGCGACGTATCGCAAGACCACGCGGTCGGCGCACGACATGCCACCGGCGCCGAACTTGGTCGATGGATAGTTCGGGGCACAGCAAGTGGACCGTGTCCGAATTTCCGGCATCGGCTACATCGCGGCGGCGCAGGGTTGGCTCTACTTCGCTGCCGTGCTCGACCTGGGTAGCCGGCGCGTGGTCGGCTTGTCGATGGCCGCGCGGGTGCCGGCGAAGCTCGTGTGTGACGCACTGGCGATGGCGTTTTTCCGGCGCCGGCCGCGACCCGGGTTGATCGCGCATTCGAATCGCGGGGGGCAGTACGCGAGTGACGTTTATCGACGTGATCTGGCGAAGTATAGAATGCAGCAATCGATGAGCCGCAAAGGCAACGTCTGGGACAACGCGCCGATGGAAAGCTTCTTCAAGACACTGAGGGTCGAACCTGTGTATGGACAGCGATGCGAAACGCGAGACCAGGCTCGCCCGGACATCGTGAACTGGAAGAGGGCTTCTACGATCGAAGGCGCATGCACTCGGCACTCGACTATCGATCACCGGTCCAGTACGAGCAATCTATGCGAGCCGCGTAGGCCCAGTTTATGTGAAATCGAGGCAAGGTCATTCCGGCGTCGTTACACGAGTAGCGCCTTATCGTTCGTTGGGAGTACTACGTGGAACTCGCAAGCCTCACAATGCTCCGAAACGAATTTGAGATAGATTCTAGAGTTACGGCCGCCGAAGAACGTCCTTCCTCTTAATGCATGCTCGATCGCCGCCGAGACGGATCGCCGAATTGGAATCCTGCGACGTTGGGCGCTTCCCGGCGGAGCAGTCGATGACGCGATCGATCACGATTCTAGTGAAGGACAACGCCGATGTCGCCTCGACAGTGGAGGATATGAAGCGTGCGGCGGGCCGCTATGCGAGCTCTCTGCATAAGCTGCATCCCGACAGTACCGATGCACGGCTGAGCCGCTACTTTACGATCGAAGTCCCGGACGATGCGATTGCGCAGATCACCGCCGCAGTGCGAAGATGCGCATCGGTTGATGCGGCATACGTCAAGCCACGCGAAGCGCTTCCCTGACCAAGCTAATGACCCGCTACGATGCCAATACAAAGCACGCCAGGGCGCGAGCTCATTGTCGTTGCGAACTCTGAAATATCTTTGCGCGCATCGCCACGCGGAGTCGAATCGCTGACGGGTCATCCCGTAGCGGAAATCACAGACGCCCTGAATGCCGCCGCCGCGGTCATTTCGCCGCTCTTCGCGACGAGGGAAGAGAAGCTCGCGGCCGCGTCGACGGCGATAGCGAGGGCGTCGGGTTTTGACGTGCCGAAGCTCTGGAACTACTACCGCGTTCACGCTGCCGACGATCGGCTCGACGCGCTTGCAGCAGTGCTCGCCGCGTCAGCCGGGGTTGCCGCCGCATACGTCAAGCCGCCGGTGTATCCGCCCGCGCTCAACGAGATGGTGGCAAGAGTGCCCGAAGCGCCGCCGTCGACTCCCGACTTCAGCTCGCGGCAGGGCTATCTCGATGCGGCGCCCGGTGGGGTCGACGCGCGATATGCGTGGATGTTCCCGGAGGACGCGGCAGCGGTGTTCGCATCATCGACGTCGAAGGCGCCTGGAACTTCCTGCACGAGGACTTGGTTGCCAACCAAGGCGGTGTCGTCGGTGGAACGCCGACCACGGACTTAGGTTGGGTGAATCACGGCACGGCCGTGCTCGGCGTCTTCAGCGGCGATGGCGTCGGCGTAAAGGGCATCTGTCCCGATGCCGATGTGAGCGCGATATCGCTCTTCGGCTTGAGCTCGGCGAGCGCAATCCACCAAGCGGCCGACCGGCTCGGCACCGGCGATATCATCCTGGTCGAGTTGCATCGCGCCGGCCCCCGGTACAACTTCGAGGACCGTCCCGATCAACTCGGTTTCATTCCGATCGAATGGTGGCCCGACGACTTCGACGCCATCCGTTACGCGACGGCGAAGGGGATCATCGTAGTCGCCGCAGCGGGCAATGGCGGCGAGAACCTGGATGACGCGCTGTATGACATGGCCCCGGGCGGTTTTCCGCCGCTTGGAGCAATCCGTTTCGCCGCGGTACCCGGGACTCGGGCTCCATCCTCGTCGGTGCAGGCGCGCCCCCTCCGGGAACGCACGGATCGGCGGGCGACGTCGACCGATCGCGGCTCGTGTTCTCGAACTGGGGGTCGGCGATTGACACCCAGGGGTGGGGCCTCGAAGTTACGACGACGGGTTACGGGGATCTGCAGGGCGGTTGCGAGCATGAACGCCTGGTACACCGATCGTTTCTCGGTACGTCGAGTGCATCGCCGATCGTCGTCGGCGCGCTCGGATGCGTGCAAGGAGCGCTGCGAGCGAGCGGAACGCCGCTCGTACCGGCAGAGATGCGATCGATGCTGCGCACCACCGGGTCCCCGCAACAGGACGGTGCCCAGTTTCCGGCGACTGAGCACATCGGAGCCCGTCCGAATATCCGGCAAATGCTCGATGCGACAAGTGTCGAGACCGATGTGCCGGCGCCGATGCATCGCTACTGGAGCGCCCCGCTGTTCGATCATTTCTTCACCACTAACTGGGCAGAGCTCGGCCCTGGCAATGCCGATTGGGCTTACGAGGCAGTCGCGTTCCGGGTCCACCTATCGGCGGTACCCGGTACGACGCCTCTCTATCGCTACTTCAATGCGCAGGTTGGCGATCACATGTACACGACGGACTTCAGCGAGCTTGGCGCCGGAAAATTCGGCTGGCTTTACGAAGGCGTCGCAGGATATGTCCACGCTCAGGCGAGTAGCCAAACAATTCCGCTATACCGGTATTGGAACGCCACCGGCGGCGATCACTTCTACACGATCGACTGGAGCGAGCTCGGCAACGGGAAGCTGGGGTGGGTATTCGAAAACGTCGCCTGCTACGTGCATCCTAGTGTGCCGTCTCGTTAATAACTGGTATATGTCTTGCATAGGATTTCGGTATCTTCATCAGTGGAGATAGTGCGGTGTTCATGATCTCAGGAGTGCCGTCTTGTCCACGAGAGATATCGAAGCGGCGTTTCGCGATGAGTCGGGGTCTTCGGTGCTCTCGCGCTCGGCGGTATCGGCGGTGACCGAACGACTGTGGGCAGACTACCAGGCGTTTGCTCGCCCGTCTCTGGCCGAATTCGAAGTGATCTACTTGTTCGTCGATGGCATTGCCGAGCGGCGGGGACGAAGGAGGATACGGCGAGTTGTCGAGACTCCCTGCGCGATCTGAAGAATCGCAATCTGTGCGATCCGCTGCTGGCCAGCAGCGACGGTGCACCCGGTCTGATTCGAGCGGTGGAGGAATCGTTTCCGCGTTCGCTGCGGCAAAGATGCCTCGCGCACAAGATGCGCAACCTCGAGGCGAAGATGCCGGCGGAGAAGTGGCCGGAGGTTAAATCTGCGGCGTGGAGCGCGTACACCGCGGCCAGTCCAAAGCTCGCTGAAATGTTGCGCGACGAATTCATGCGCACCTACGAGCGTGAGCTGCCGGCAGCCACGGCGTGCCTCCTCGAGTTACCGCTTGCACATCGGAAGGCGATATGACCACCAATCTTCTCGAGCTGTTTGGCGAGGAGCGCCGGCGTTCGAAGGTCATCCCGCACGCTTTCGGCCTTTCGGCGAGCGCGCCGTGATGAAGATATCCGCCGCAATGCTGCGCGCCTTGGAGTCGTGGCGTGGCATTCGGATCACGGAATTCGCGCTGCGACAATTGAACTTGCTCGCAACGAGCTGAACGAGCGATTCGGTGCGCGCCGCGCGCCGGCTGCTCAGCCGATCAACCCCACATCCGGCTCTCGAATTTCCAGCAAGCAGGGGACTTGACCTTTATGCGCAGTCGCACAGGCGTAGCAGGATTGTTTCGACTGGCTGCAAGCCCTGTTGAGGCCCAGAGCATCGCCAACGGTCCGTACTACGCGACGCTGTCGCGAGCGGCCGATACGCCACATCGGCGATGTGGTCATCGTTCTGGCCCGTGACGCAGATCAAGCGCCTTTCGCGCATCGTGCCGTAAACCCCGAATAGACGCTCGCAAGCGGGCGCGCTTGCCTGTTGCCATCAGCGCACGCGGCGGGCGGGCTCGACGGAGGCACGGCGGATGGACGCAATTCACGTATCGAACGACGATGCACAACCGGCGCCGTTGTTGCCGCGATTGCTGCGCAAGCTCGGCCTCGACATCGGCACCCGGCGCGACGCGCCGGACGCGGAGCTGCTCGAAGCGATACCCGAGGCGGTCGCGCTGTGCGAGCTTACGTATGACCATGACGTTGCTGTGGACTTCGCCTATCGGCAATGCAATGCGGCATTCGCGCGTCATGCGGGCCGCGCGCCGCAGCAGCTGATCAACCAGCCGTCGAGCGACGTATCGTTGCGGCTGCACGTCAGCCTCCTCGCATCCGCGGCAAAGGTCGCTGCCAGCGGCAAGGGCATCGTCGTCGAGTTCTCGCAGCCCGATTCCGGACAGTGGTACGAAGCGACGATGCACCGTCATCGGCCGGGAACGTTCGTGCTCGTGCTGCGCGACATCACGGCGCGCAAGCTCGCACAGCCCCCGACGTCGATCCCGCAGCGGCGAATCCACCAGGGCGCGGTGCGCGCTTCGCCCCAGCAACCCGTCGACGACGAACGCGCGTGGGCGCGTCGGCGACGGGGCTCGACGGCGTCGACGCGCACGCATCGGACGCAGGCGCGCATGCGCCGGGGCATGTCGTGCCGCTGAGCGACGCGAACGACGCATCGCAAGGGGCGCGCGACGTCACGGCGCCGCGGCATCAAGTCGCCGACGGTGCGGCGGCGCTTCTCACCCGTCTGCTTGCGAGCGAAGAGCGGCTCAACTTCGCGCTCGAGGCGGCGCAGATGGGCATCTGGAGCAGGGACCTGCAAACGAACAGGTATACCGGATCGGACGGCATCTTCCGGCTGCTCGACCTGCCCGTGTTGCGCGGTGAGCAGAGTCCCGTGCTGCTGTTCGAGGCGATGCATCCGGACGATCGTCCGATCGCCGCGAAGTCGATGGTGCAGGCGAACAGGGAAGGCAAGGTGCCGAATGCCGAGTTTCGCGTCGTTCACCGCAACGGCAGCGTGCACTGGCTCGAAATCCGCGGCGGCGTCGTTCGCGATCCGGCCGGAAAGCCGCAGCAGGCCGTGGGCGTCGCGATCGACATCACCGAACGGAAGAAGCTCGCGAGCGCACTGGCGCGCGCGAACCGCGCGCACCTGACGCTGTCGGCGGGCAGCGTGGCCGTCATGCGCGCCCAAACGGAGCCGGCGCTGCTGCAGGCGGCGTGCAGCGTGCTCGTGAAGGAGGGCGGTTACAAGACGGCTTCGATCGGCTATGCCCGGTACGACGCCGAGCAAAGCATCGCGGTCGCCGCGTCGGCCGGCGGTGACGCCGACTGGCTCGCGAGCACGAAGCCGTGCTGGAGCCGCGCCCAAACCGCTCGGCCGGTCGAGATCGCCATCCGCGACGGCAAGCCGCAAGTCATGCACGACATCGCACACTGCGACGTGCCGGAATGGAAGGACGAGGCGCTCGCCCGCGGCTTCAGGGCGAACGCCGCGCTGCCGTTGATCGATGGCGAGCGTGCGTTCGGTGCGCTGTCCGTCTACGCGGACGATCCCGCTGCGTTCGACACCGACGAGCTGGCGCTGCTCGAGCAGCTCGCCGGCGTCATCTCGTTCGGTGTGCTCGCGCTGCGCGCGCGGCGCGAGCGCGATCGCGGCATCGCCGACCAGCTCGCGCAGGACGCGACGCTGCGTTCGAACCTCGAAGCGAGCATCCAGGCGATCGCATCGACGATCGAGATGCGCGACGCGTACACCGCCGGGCATCAGCGCCGCGTCGCCGCGCTCGCGACGGCGATCGGCAGGCGGGTCGGGCTCGAGGAAACCGAACTGCAGGGACTTCATCTCGGATCGATCGTGCACGATGTCGGCAAGATCCGCATCCCGGCCGAAATACTGAGCAAGCCCGGCAAGCTCAATCGCCCCGAGCGCGAGCTGCTGGAGCTGCATACGGAGATCGGATTCGAGATCCTCAAGGACGTCCGCCTGCCATGGCCGATCGCCGACATGGTGCATCAGCATCACGAGCGAATGGACGGAAGCGGCTATCCGCGCGGGCTCAAGGGCGACCAGATACTGCTCGAGGCGCGGATCATCGCCGTCGCCGACGTCGTCGAGGCGATGTCGTCGCATCGCCCGTATCGCGCGGCGCTGGGAATCGACGCGGCGATGAACGAGCTGCGGCGCACTCGCGGCATCGGCCTCGACGCGGCGGTCGTCGACGCGTGCATCGAGCTGTTCGAGACCGGGCAGTTCGAGTTTCCGCTGCCGCCAGGGACGAGCGACGCGTAGTCGCCGCGGACGATCGCGCACGTCCGTTGGGAACGCTGCGGCGCGCGGCGGGCGCGTGTGGCAAAGGAGAGAGAAGGAGTAGAGGGTGTAATGAGAAGAGAGAGAAAAGAGAGAAAGGGTAAAGGAAAAGAAGAAGTGGGAGAAAAGAGAGAAGGAGAGATGAGTAAAAAAATAGATGAGCAGAGCTAAGCAGCTATGGAAGGTTGGAGAAGATAACGCAGATCACGTGAAATAGCACGGCAGGAAGTGACGCTACATTGGGCAGACGTCCAACCAGACGTAGATGTAGCTGAATGCACGGCACCGCTGCACACGTCATCGCCAAAAAGTCAGTCCACTGGGAATAATAGATGTAGTCGGAGGCGGCGGGCAACGATACCGAAACTGCCACAGGAATCGCACGTAGATATGAGAGCGGTGACACAACATCCGGCACGGCTCGCGGAAATGGCTGCAGGGCCTGTCAGGCAGGAGTCGATGTTTAGCTAGCGGTCTGCGTGGTCAACGCGTTGCGGCGAAACTAAACGATACTGCGCGAAGATAGATAGAAAGGCTGATCGATGATGAGACTAAAAGATAGGGGGATGCTGGTAGGCGTTAAGATAGTGCTAGCAGAGAACGAAGATATAAATAGAGGAACTACGAGGCGAGTATGCGATAAGAGATAAAGATAGATGAAGAATAGACGAGAGAGAAGAGAGAAAGATAGTAAAGCTAGGAAAGGAAAAAGAGTGGAACTGGGAAAAGAGGAAAACGGATGAGAGCAACGATAGCAATGTAAGAGGAGAAGAGGAAGAGCTAAGAGATGAGAGAGAGAAGTAGATAAGTCTAATGTAAAGAGAGAGAGAAAAGACAGAGAGAGAAAGCTGAGAAGCTAGACGAGGATAGAGATAGCTAAGAGCAGCGAAAGGTGGAAGAGAAGATAAGCGACAAGGCGCAGATAGAGAGCAATAATGTACAACAAGATAGAGAAAGTGAAGAGAGTAACAGAAAGACGAAAAGGAGGAAAAAGCTAGACAAAAGAAAAGAAAAAAGAGAAGAGATGAGAAAAGAGAGAAAAGAGATAAACGAAGAGAGAGAAGAAGATGAAGGAAAAGAAAAGAGATAAAGAACACAAAAAGAAGAAAAAAATAAGAGATACAAATAGAAGAGAGGTCCCGAAAAAGAAGAAGATGAAGAAGATAAAGATAGAAGAGAAAAAAAAAGAAAGGAAGAAGAAGCTAAGAGAGGAGAGAAGAGAAGAGAGAAAGAAAAGAGATGGAGACGCGCGAAGAGAGAGAAGAGGAAAAAGATAGAAGATAAAAAGAAGAGGAGAGAAAGGATAAGATATAGACAAAAGAGAGATAGGTAAGAGAATGAAAGAAGAGAGGAAAACGCTGAGACTAAAAGAGAAACACGCACGCGAGATCGCAGTGATCGACCATAAGAGAAGAAAAAAACAAAGAAAGAAAAAAAAGACATAGATCGCGACGCTAAAAACAAAAAAAAAAAAACGAAAAGAATAAAGACGACTAGATCGCTGCGAGGAAAGCTATCTCACTAGAAGAGAGAAGATGCGACGATAATAGAAAAGAAGATATATCTGAACGAACTGTTCTAATACAGCTACGACCGGATCGCAAAAAAGAAAAAAAAACGAAAAAAACCAAACGCAGAGATATAACTATCTCTCTGTAGCTGTCACTCGCCTATAAAAAAAAACAAGAAACGCGAAGCTCGCCAAAAAATACAAACAGCGCTGATGTAGAGATCGCCGCGATCGGCGGCGAGCAGACGAAACTGCGCAAACGCAACTGCTGTGAGACGACAACCAGCAGCAGAACGAGATATAGCAAGAAGATGTCGATCAATCTATGAGTCTTCTATACGCGGCAAAAAGAAAAAGAGAGAAAGCTAGAGAGCGACATCGACACCACGACTACGACGACCGACGCGAAGCGCGAGCGGAAGAGAGACTGCACGAAGCGAGGCTGCGACACAGCGCACAAGCCAAGAGCATAAGAGAGCGAACTGCAGACGCTCCAAGCGGATAGAACACGGCTACCTATACCAAACTATGTAGAAGGTAAGAGACCTCTACGAAAACGATGCGCGAGAGGCTGATAGCGAGCTCGACGAACTGAACAACTACCAGCGAGCCGCGATGCTGCGCAGCGCGAACCGCGGCCGAGCAGAGAAGGAGCTAGAGCTAGAGCGCTCCTGGCTAGAGAATGTCGACTCGCGACGCGAGCTCGCCGACACCGACGAATGCGACACCGCCGCTGCGAGCGCTCGCACCCCTGATGCTGCTGCTGCCGCTCTAGAGAAAGCTCGCACAACGCCGCTGTACGGATATGTCTACCACACTGCGCGAGCGAGCGACGATCGAGCAGTCGCGCGAGCGCAACGCAAAAGCTCGAACAGAGAGACGAAGCTGAAGTGCTGCGCGGCACCGTCGACAATACGCTGCGCGATCGGCTGACAGCGTTGAACGGCACGCAAGCCGAGCTCGACGAGTCCGCAACCGACGGTCGCAGAAGCTGCATGGAGATACACCAAGAAAACAACGACGGCACTGAACGCTGAAGACGAGCAGAACGAGCGCGCCGAGCTGAAGGAAAAGCTGGCGCGACTGTGGACAGAGCTGGACACGACGCCGAGGCGCAGGACGGCAACGACGCGCTGCGACTCCACGGAACGACGCAACGAACGACTCGACCTCGACAACCAGATAAAGAGAGACGAGCTGGACGACGCCGGCACGCAGAGGGCGGTGAAAAGACGAGTACAACAAGGCCAAAGAACAGAACGCGGAAGCAGCCAACGAGCAAGGCGACGAAGACTACGAGAAGAAACCGCTCTAGACTGCACGACTCGCGGCGACGATCGCGCGCCTCAAGGACAAGGTCGAAAAGAAGAAGGCGAAACTAGAAAGACTACTGAGCGCGATGACGCAGACGCAAGACGCAAGGAAAACAACCGCTGGGAAAAGGCTACGCAGGGTTAGGAGCTGCGTTCATCACCATCGATGAGGTCTGCTACTTCCAGTCGGACAACTAGTACACGCTCGTCGTCACGCCGAGCTAGGAATCGCTGATTCGCAGGCCCATCCGCGAGCTCATCGATGATCTCGACCCGCGATGTTCTGGCAGATCCATCGTGGCACCGTCATCAACGTCAACGCGATCGCTGGCGTCGTTCGCGATATCGGTGGCTGTTTAAGTGTGAAGTTCAAGGATCGCAAGGAGACGCTGCAGGTGAGCGAAGCGCTGCCCACCTGTTCCGGTCGTGTGAGCCATGCGAAGGACCATGGTGCGACTTCCGTCTGACTGTACGGCTGCGCCTTCGGAAGCGACGCTGCACGGCGTGCGCAGCGCTGTTGGCGCCGCTGATGACGTGCGCGCTGGCGGACGAGGGGCGCGACGTCGCCTCGATAGTCAGGATCGAGGTCACTGGCTCACTCAAGCACGGATACCGAGGCGCTGCTACCGTGCAGTGATCACCCGCGAGGCGATTGCCGGAGCGGCGCACGACGGCGGCCGATCTCATGAGCAGGGTCTCGGCCAATGTGCCGGCTCACGACAGCTCTCATGGCGCTCGACCGGCCGGTCTTGCGAGCGCGAACTGCGCGGCATCGGCGACGGCTCCACCTCGTGCTGCTGAACGGCCGGCGCGTGGCGAACTATGCCTTCAGTGGCGCTACGTGGACCTCACGCCTTCCGCTCGCCGCCGTCGACCGCGTCGAGTCTGAAGGACGGCGCTCGGCATCTATGGGAAGATGCAATCGCAGGCGTGGTCAATTTCTCCTGCGCAAGGATTACCAGGGCGTTGAGGTCAACGGCTACGGTGCGTGGACCGAGCCGGCGGCGGTGACCAAACGGCCGCGACGCTGACGGCGGGATGGGGCGATCTTGCGAAGGATCGCTACACGTCTTCGCACTGTGGATTACCGCAGGACCAGCCATTGCGGGCGACCAGCGCCCGTTCAGCCGCCTGCGTATATCCGGACGAAGGGGTGAACTGGCTCAGTCGATTCACGTTTCCGGCCAACATCGTCGTCGCGCCGCGCATCGGACACCGGGCCTGCTGAATCCGGCGTACGCGACCGGCTGCGCGCCGCCGACACGCTCGCGCTGTCGGACGGTCCGTCGATCTGCCTGTTCGACTACGCGAGCCTCATCGACATCGTGCCGCGGCCGAGCGCCGAGCGCGATCGGACGCGCACCTTCGCCATCGACTCCGCGAACCAGATCTTCGCGGAGTTCTTAAGCGCGCATCGAATCGGTATGCCGTGACGCCCACGCCGTCCGGATCATCCCGGCGATCTATCCGGCCGACGGGCCGTTTTATCCAGCCGCGCTCGATGTACAGGGTTCGCACGCGACGACCTGGTGTCTTACCGCACCGTCCCGCTCGGCGCACGCACCGACGCTCCCACCGATGCGTGGCGGGCGCTGATCGGCGCGAGGGCACGTGGGCCGGCTGGAGCTACAGCGCAGCGGTGAGCTACGCCGCAGCACGAGACGGACGACTTCGTGCGCGGCTACGTATCGCGCGAGTTGCTCACCGCCGCGCTCGCGAGCGGCCTCGAAATCCCTCGGCCCCTCCGGTCCCGCCGGCGATCGGCTGCTGCAGGACGCCAGATCACCGGGGATCTCCATCATGCGCGTGCCCCACGCTGCTGGGCGACGCGAGATCTCGCGTGACTCTCAGTTGCCGGCGGCCGATGGCCATTGCGCTCGGCGCTGAGGCGCGTCGCGAGACGCTCGACAACGAGTTCGCCAACGCATTTATCTCCGGCGACGTCGCGGGAACCTTCACGGATGGTCAGTCGTTGTCGGGATCGCGCACGGTGACCGCATTGTTGTCGAGGCCATCCTGCCGCTCGCCAAGGGTGTCGAAGCGCAGCTCGCGGCGCGCTATGACCCTACAGCGATTCGGCGGCACCGTGAATCCGAAATTCGCGCTTCGCTGGCAACCGGTGCGCGCGCTGGTCGTGCGCGGTAGCTGGGGCACGGGATTCCGCGCCCCGACGCTCCCCGACCTCTTCACGCCCGTCATCCATGGCAGCGGCCACACGAGGATCCGATTCGGTGTCCCGTGACAGGCGCGGAGCAGGACTGCGACGGCATCTTCTCGGCGTTGGGCGGCGGCACCGAAGCTCACCCGAGACGTCGCGGCATTCAATGCGGGCGTGGTCTTCGGGCCCCACCGGGTTGTCGTTCACCGTGGACTACTGGCGAATCACCAAGTCGAACGTGATCGCGCCGCTTCCAGAGTCGACGCTGTTCGGAGACTACGCCGGTTCGCGCCGGGCCGCGTCGTCCGCGGTCCGACCGACCCCGCTCATCCGGCGCTCCCCGGCCCCATCGAATCGATCGTGCTCGTGAACGAGAACCTCGGCACGCTGCGCACCTCGGGAATCGACATCGACATCAACTGGCGCAGCGGGCTACGGCGGCCGGGCGCTTCACCTTTACGCTCAATGGCACCTACGTCATCGATTGGGCGCAGCAGCCGATGGCACGAACTACACCTCCGGCCTGGGCACAACCTCGGCGTGCTGGACGGTCCCATTCCCCGCTGGAAGCACCGCGTCGCGTTGGGATGGGATTACGGCGCGTGGGGCGCACGCTCGGGCAGACGTTCCAGTCGGGGTATCACGACGCCAATGTCGACGGCTCGGGGCGGCCGCTCGTCCCGCCGCGCGATGTGTCCTCGTACGAACTATGGGACCTGCAGGGGCGCTACACCGGATGGAAGAACACCACCGTCGTCCTCGGCGTGAAGCATCTGTTCGACCGCGCGCCGCCGTTCACCAACCAACCATTCAGCTTCCAGGTCGGATACGAGCCGGCCTACGCCGATCCGCGCGGGCGAACCTCGTACGTGCAGCTTGCGTTTGCGTTCAAATGACGATTTGACGACCGACGCGGCGCCTGCGCGACGTCATCGCCTGCGCTTGAAAGCGCGCTCAATGCGCGAGCAGCTGGCCGAGGAACGATCGAAGGCGCGGGCTTTGCGGCCTGTCGAAAAATGCGTCGGGGGCGGACGTCTCGATGATCTGTCCCTGATCCATGAAGACGACGCGGTCCGCCACGCGGCGCGCGAACCGCATCTCGTGCGTGACGATCATCATCGTCATGCCTTCGTTGGCGAGGCTCTCCATCGTCTGCAGCACCTCGTTCACCATCTCCGGGTCGAGCGACGCCGTCGGCTCGTCGAACAGCACGAGCTCGGGCCGCGTGCACAACGCGCGCGCAATCGCGACCCGCTGCTGCTGGCCGCCCGAGAGCTGCGCCGGATGCTTGCCGGCCTGATCCATCAGCCCGACGCGCTGCAAATAATGAACGGCGCGCTCGTGCGCCTCCTTGCGGTCGACGCCGCTGCCCCAGACGGGACCGACGGTGAGGTTCTGCAGGACCGTCATGTGCGGAAACAGGTTGAACTGCTGGAACACCATGCTCACGCGCCGGTTCACCGCCGATCGGGCGGCCCGCGTGACCTCGTCGGCGCCGACGCGCACGCCGCACACCTGCAGGCGGCCCAGCTGGAAGGGCTCGAGCAGGTTGACGATGCGCACCAGCGTCGACTTGCCGGAGCCCGACGGCCCGCACACGACGACGCGCTCGCCCGGCGCGACGTGCAGGTCGATGTCGCGCAGCGCGTGGTAGGCGCCATACCACTTGTTGATCGCTTCCATCCGCACGACGACGCCCGCTCGCTCGTCGGGGACAGCAGTCGTCGTCGACATCGCAGCTTGCCGTTGCGCTAGCGGCGGGCTTCGAGCCGCCGGCTGTAACGCGACAGGCCGTAGCAGACGGCGAGATACGCGAACGCGAGGAACACGTGACCCGACGTGAGGATGTTCGGCGGGCCCATCCAGTCGGGTGACTTGGCGCCGTTCTCCACCGCGCCCAGCAGATCGTTGACGCCGATCACCGAGAGCAGCGTCGTCTCCTTGATCACGGCGATCATGATGTTCACCAGCGCAGGCACCACCGCAGTCACCGCCTGCGGCAGCACGATCAGGCGCATCGCGGCGAAATCGCTCAAGCCGACGGTCGTCGCCGCTTCGAACTGTCCGCGCCCCACCGATTGGAGGCCGCCGCGAAAAACTTCGGCCGCCATCGCGGCGTTGAACAACGCGAATGCCGCGACCGCGCGCGTGAACAGATCGACGTTCCATCGATTGGGCAGGAACATCGGCAGCAGCGTCGCCGCGATGAAAAGAACCGCGAGCAGCGGCACCGCGCGCATGGCTTCGACGAACGCCGCGCACAGCCAGCGAAGCACCGGCAGGCGCGAACGGCGTCCGAGCGCGAGCGCAAGGCCCAGCGGAAGCGCGGTCGCGAACGTCGCGAGCGTGACGACCATCGTCAGCAGCAGCCCGCCCCAGCGCGTCGGCGCCACGAACGGCAGTCCGAACGCGCCGCCGAGCAGCAGCGCGGACAGTGCGACGGGCAGCAGCATGAAGCCGACCAGCACGCGCTGCATGCTCGCGCCGTGCGCGCGCCGCACGACCCACGTCCAGAAGAGCGCGAACGCGACGAAGCAGGCCCACGCTCGCCACAGCTCGTCCGACGGATAGCCGCCAACCAGCCACGGCTTCCAGCGCGCGACGATGAAGGCCCAGCACGCGCCGCCGTCCGGACACGCGTCGCTGCTGCTCCCGAGCCAGTGCGCATCGACGATCGCCCATTGCACGAGGCGCCAGCCGAAAACGATCAGCGCGCTCAGCATGGCGAGCGACAGCACTCCCATCGACCACGTCGGGAACCACGCGCGGCGCCAGCGATCGACGAGCGGCGTCGCTGCGACCGGCAGCACGCGCGGACCGATCAGCGTCTCGCGCACGAAGTGATTCATCGTCAGCGGCCTTCTCGCCGCAGCAGGCGCCAGTTGGCGAGATTGACGACGAGCGCGATGGCGAGATTGATCGTCGCGTAAAGCAGCACGACGAGCGCCATCGCTTCCAGCGCCTGGCTCGTCTGGCTCAACATCGTGCCGCCGACGATCTGCATGATGTCGGGATAGCCGATGGCGGCCGCGAGCGATGACGCCTTCGCGAGCGTCTGATATTGCCCGGCTGCCGGCGGCAGCGCGACGCGTAACGCCTGCGGCAGCGTGATCAACAGCGCCGCGCGGATGCCGCTGAGCCCGACCGAAGCCGCGGCTTCGGATTGTCCGCGCGGCACCGACAAGATGCCGGCACGAAAGATCTCCGCGAGAAACGTGCTGTTGTAGATGGACAGGCCGAGCGTCAACGCCATGAGCTCGGGCAGCAGCGCGAAGCCGCCCGCGACGTTGAAGCCTTCCACCTGCGGACGGTCGATCGAGAACTCCCCGCCCACGAGCGCAAGCGGCGCAATGCAGACGACGAGGAGCGCGACCGCGATCGCTGCGAACCTGCCGCCGCGGCCGACGTCGCCCGATGCGAAACGACGGCGCGCGATTGCGAGCAGCAGCGCGAAAGCGGCGACCGCGGCGACGAGCGCGGACGCACCGGCGGCCGTCGCATGCAGGCGCGGAAAGAACATCCCGCGATTGTTGAGCAGCACGCCCGCCAACCCGATGCTGTCGCCGACGCCGGGCAACAGCGTCATCGCCGAGAAGTACCAGAAGAAGATCTGCAGCAGCAGCGGGATGTTGCGAAACACCTCGACGTACAGCGACGACACGCGTCGAATCAGCGGATGCGACGCGAGGCGCCCGAACGCGACGACGAGCGCGATCAGCGTGCTGCACAAGCCGGCCAGCGCGATCACCAGCAGCGTATTGAGCGTGGCGACGATCACCGCGTCGAGGTACGACGAAGCGGGCCCGAACGCAATCAGCGCCTGCGCGATCTCGAACCCCGCTTCGGCGTGCAGAAAGCCGAAGCCGATCGACAGGCCACGCGCTTGCACGTTGCCGAGGAAATTCGCGACGCCGTGCCAGGCGAGCCACGCGATCAGTGCAAGCAGCAGCGCCTGACCGACATGGCCGGGCAGCCGCTCGACGAAGACCGCGCGGGACAGCTTCGTGCGGGGAAGCGGCGTCATGCGAAACACGCGGGCGCGCAGCGAGCGAGAGCCCGCGCGCCCGGACGATCAGCGCACCGGAATCGACATCATCAGACCGCCGTTTTTCACGAGCGCGTTGCGTCCGCGCTCGAGATGCAGCGGCGTCTTCGGCCCGACGTTGCGGTCCCACACGTCGCCGTAGTTGCCGACCGCCTTGATCGCCTTGTAGGCCCAGTCGTTGCCGAGGCCGAGCTTCTCGCCCAGGTCTCCGCTCGCGCCGAGCAGGCGCTGCACATCGGGGTTCTGCGAGCCGCGCTGCTCGTCGACGTTCGCCTGCGTGATGCCCAGCTCCTCGGCGGCGACCAGCGCGTTCAGCGTGAAGCGCACGACGTCTTCCCAGCGCGGCTGGCCCTGCGCGACGATCGGTCCGATGGGCTCGTTCGACACCGTCTCGGCGAGCACCTTGAAGTCGCCGCGGTTCGGCAGCTTCGACAGGCGTGCGGCAAGGCCGGAGCGGTCGTTGATCGCGGCATCGCAACGCTTGCCGACGAACGCATCCCACGCCTGCTCCTGCGAGGCGAAGGTGACGATCTTGTACTTGAGCTTGTGCGCGCGGAAGTAGTCGGCGACGATGAGCTCCGACGTGCTGCCCTGCGCCGTGCAAATGGTGGCGTTGTTCAAATCGGCGATCCTGTTCGCCTTCGACTTCGTCGTGACGGCGAACCCCTGCCCGTCGTAGAACATCACCTTGGCGAACTTGAGTCCGCCGACGTCGCGGCTTTGCGTCCAGGTGAAACGGTGCGTGAGGACATCGACCGCCCCGGTGGGCAGGCCCGCGAACGCCGTCTTCAGGTCCATCGGAACCAGCTGGATCTTGGTGTCGTCGCCGAGCGTGGCGGCGGCGATCGCCCTGCACAGGTCGACGTCGAAGCCCTGGCGCTTGCCGCTGTTGTCCTCGGCGGAGAAGCCCGGCGCCGCAAGCGTCACGCCGCACTTGACGACGCCGCGGGTCTTCACGTCGTCGAGCACGTCGGCGCGCGCGGGCGCTGCGAGCGCCGCCAGGGCGGCGAGCGCTACGACGGTTGTGACGGCTGCCGGTACGATGCTTTGGGTCCTCATGCGGGTCTCCGACTTTTCGCGATGGCAGGATGCGTCGGGTGGCTCGCCGGGTTTTTGCGTGCCGAACCGAGCGCGCCTCTTGGAGCAGGCGAGAGTGTAGCTGGCGGATGGGGTGGGATTCGAACCCACGAGGGGCTTGCACCCCTGCCGGTTTTCAAGACCGGTGCCTTCAACCGCTCGGCCACCCATCCGTTGAGCCGGCTCGCGGCCATGGGCGCCGACTCGCGGTGCCTCACCGCAACCGCTTGAATTCGCTGCGATCGGCCGCATGTTAGCACGCACATCGGTAAGCGCTCAAAGCCATCCGGTTGAAACGGAAAACCTTTCTGTTAGTCTAACGACTCGTTCCGGCCCGATCAGGCCACTGACTGGAGGCAAGATGGATCGCAATTTCGAACCTGTCTCGTACGGAAGCGCCCCGGTGGCGAGCCGGGGGCAGGGCGCGGCCGTCGCGGTCGAGCCGAGCCGCGTACTGCGCAACACGTACTGGTTGCTCGCGCTGTCGTTGCTGCCGACGGTGGCAGGCGCGTTCGTCGGCATGCAGCTCAACTTCTTCTCGCTGTTCGTCGCGCACCCAATCGCGACGCCGCTGCTGATGTTCGGCGCGATGCTCGGGTCGCTGTTCGTCGTCACGCGGTTGCGCGACAGTTCGTGGGGCGTGCTCGCGCTTTTCGGCTTCACGTTCATATCCGGTGTATTTCTGACGCCGATCCTGACGGTCGCAGCCGGCTTTCGCAACGGCGGGCAACTGGTCGCGCTCGCAGGCGGCATGACGGCAGCGATCTTCTTTGTCATGGCAGGGATCGCCACCGTCTCCAAGCGGGACTTCTCGTTTCTCGCGAACTTCCTTTTCGTAGGGCTGATTCTGCTGATCGTCGCGTCGCTCGCGAACCTTTTCTTCCAGGTTCCGGCGGCCTCCGTCGCGATCTCGGCCATCGCCGTGCTGATCTTCTCCGTCTACATTCTTTACGACGTGAACAGCATCGTTCGCGGCGGCGAGACGAATTACGTGATGGCGACGCTGAAACTGTTCCTGGACGTGTACAATATCTTCATCAGTTTGCTCAACCTGCTGATGGCCTTCTCGGGTCAGCGCGACTGAACTGTTCGTAGTACCAACAGCATTCGGGCGGCCGCCAGGTCGCCCGTTTTTTTTGGCGCTCAGCGCTCGAACAGCGCGATCGACTCGACGTGCGCGGTATGCGGGAACATGTTGACCACGCCCGCGGCGGCGAGCGTATAGCCGCGATCGCTCACCAGCACGCCGGCGTCGCGTGCGAGCGTCGCCGGGTTGCACGAGACGTAGACGATGCGCGCCGGAGCACCGTCGCCCGGCAGGCTCTTCACGAGCGCGATGGCCCCCTCGCGCGGCGGATCGATCAGTGCCTTGTCGAGCGCGCCGAAGCGTTCGAAGCCCTCCGGCGTGGCGGCGAACAGGTTCGCGACGACGAACGTCGCCCGTTCGCCCAGCCCATTGCGCTCGGCGTTCTGCTGCGCGCGACGCACGAGCGCCGCGCTGCCTTCGACGCCGATCGCCTCGGCGCCGCGTACCGCAATGGGCAGCGTGAAGTTGCCGATCCCGCAGAAGAAGTCGGCGATCCGCTCGCCGGGCCCCGGATCGAGAAGCGCGATCGCGCGCCGCACGAGCACGCGATTGATCGCTGCGTTGACCTGCGTGAATTCGGTCGGCGAGAACGACAGCACGAGACCGAAATCGGGCAGCGAGTACGCGAGTTCGGATTGCGCCGGTACGAAGGGCACCGCGCTGTCCGGTCCAGCCGGCTGCAGGTAGATGCGCACGTCGTTGGCGTCGGCGAACTCGCGCAGCCGCGTTTCGTCGTCGGCCGTGAGCGGATCGAGAATGCGCAGCACGAGCACATCGACCGCGGCGCCGCCGCTCGATGCATCGTCGCCGACGGCGAGCTCGATCTGCGGCAGGCGATCGCGTATCGACAGCGACCCAACGAGCGCGCGCAGCGCGGGCAGCATCGCCGAGATCTTCGGCGGCAGCACCGCGCACGACGTCATGTCGGCGACGTAGCTCGACTTGCGCTCGTGAAATCCGACGAGCACGCCGCCCTTCTTGGGCACATTGCGCGCCGAGAGTCGTGCGCGCTGACGATAGCCCCACGCCGGGCCGTGGATCGGCGCGAGGATCGTCTGCGCGCGCAAGCGGCCGATGTGCCACAGCGCGTCCTCGAGCGTGCGCTGCTTCGCCGCCACCTGCGCGCTCGCATCGAGGTGCTGCAGCGAGCAGCCGCCGCAGACGTTGAAGTGATCGCATCGCGGCTCGACGCGCGCCGCACTCGCGCGCACGATCGTCTCGGCCCGTGCGATCTCGTACGTCGGCTTGCGCTTCAGCGTCGCGGCCAGCACGCGCTCGCCGGGGAGCGCGCCCTCGACGAAGATCGCCTTCCCGTCGACGCGCGCGAGGCCGCGCCCTTCCTGGTCGAGCGAGCCGACGTCGAGCGGCACGAGCTCTGCGGCCGGTGGCGCGGTCAGCGGCGAGTGCGCGCGGCGGGACACGGTGGAGTCGTCAGCGGAAGCGGATAAAAGCAGACGATTTTACCCGCCGCCGACACGGCGCTCGCAACCCGTCGCGTGAGACGGTGCCCGGCGCGCCTTCGCGATGCATCGACCGATGCGGCTGAAGTAGAATCGCGCCATGCGAATTCTCGCGCTCGACACGTCGACCGAGTGGTGCAGCGTCGCCGCAGGCGACGGCGCGTGCTGGTTCGAGGATCGATTGCATGCGCGCGAAGCGCATTCGCAGCATCTGCTGGCGATGGTCGACCGTGCGCTCGCCGCATGCGGCTATACGCTGCAGACGATCGACGGCGTCGCGTTCGGGGCGGGACCGGGTTCGTTCACCGGCCTTCGGATTGCGTGCGGAGTCGCTCAGGGTCTCGCGCTCGGCGCGGACTTGCCGGTCGTGCCGGTAGGAACGCTCGAAGCGATCGCGTTCGCCGATGGTGGCGAGCGCGTCGTCGCTTCGCTCGATGCGCGGATGCGCGAGATCTACCTCGCCGCGTACGAGCGGCGCGGCGCGCACTGCATCGAGGCGCTCGCGCCGAGGGTCGTTGCACCGGCCGAGGCGCCGCGTCCGCCGGGCGAAGGCTGGCGCGGTGCGGGCAATGGCTTCGCCGCGTATCCGACGCTCGCTGCGCAGCTCGGCACGGCAACCGTCGACGACGCCGCCGTACCGATGGCGCGGGCGATCGCGGCGATCGCGTTGCCCCGTCTTGCCGCCGGCGACGGCGTTCCCGCGGCCGATGCGCTGCCGCTCTACGTGCGCCATCGCGTTGCGCTGACGAGCGCCGAGCGCGCGGCCGGCGTCGCGCTCTGATGGCGTCGCCTGCGCGCATCACGTCGCCGTTCCAGCTCGCGTGGCGGCCGCTGCGAGAAGCGGATGTCGCGTATGTGGCAGCGCTCGAGGCCCAGATCCACGCCGCGCCATGGACGGTCGGCAATTTCCGCGACGCGCTCGCCGCGGGCTACAGCGCACGCGTGGGCGAGCTCGAAGGTCGAATACTCGCGTATGGCGTGCTGATGCTCGGTGCCGGCGAGGCGCAACTGCTCAACCTGTCGGTCGTCCCCGACGCGCGACGCCGCGGCTTCGGCCGCGCGCTGTTGCGTCGGTTCGTCGCCGATGCGCGCCGTCTCGGCGCCGAGCAGCTGTTCCTCGAGGTGCGTGTGTCGAATGCCGCGGCAATCGCGCTCTACGAGTTCGAAGGCTTCAAGGCGATCGCGCGCCGCGTGTCGTATTACCCGCCGTCGGCCGACGGCGTGCGCGAGGACGCGCTGGTGATGCGCGTGGCGCTCGTGCATCCGCCGCTACCCGCGGCACCCTGAGCCGATGGCTTCACGCGACGACATCCTGGTCGAGCTCGGGCTTGTCCCGCTTTGGCGTGTGCGCGCCGGTGGCCCCGCCGACCGTGCCGGTGGCACCGGGCAGTCGGACGCCGAGCGTCGGCTCGCGCGGATCGCCGCGATCGACTGGCAAGCGCTCGATGCCGATGTCGACGCATGCACGGCGTGCGGCCTGTGTCGCACGCGCAATCGCAGCGTTCCCGGCGTCGGCGATACGCGCGCGCAATGGCTGTTCGTCGGCGAAGCGCCGGGCGCCGAAGAGGACGCACGGGGCGAGCCCTTCGTCGGCCAGGCCGGCCGGCTTCTCGACGCGATGCTCGCAGCGATCGGCCTCGCGCGCGGCGACGACGTCTACATCGCGAACGTGCTGAAATGCCGGCCCCCGGGCAACCGCAATCCGGAGCCGCGTGAAGTCGACGCGTGCCGACCTTACCTGGATCGCCAGATCGCGCTGCTCGCGCCGAAGATCATCGTCGCGCTCGGCAAGGCGGCAGCGACAACGCTGCTCGACCGCGACGCGTCGATCGCGAGCCTGCGCGGACGCGTGCACCGCTACCGTGGCGTGCCGCTGATCGTCACGTACCATCCGGCGTACCTGCTGCGCACGCTGCCGGACAAGGCGCGCGCGTGGGAGGATTTGCTGCTCGCGCGGCGGACGATGCAGCGACAGGCGCTGGCCGCGGCCGGTGCCTAGCGCCGTCGCATCGTCCATTTTTGGGCGGAAGGTCTTGCGCGGCGCGGCCGCTGCCCCTATCTTCAGCGCGGGCACTCGCGTCGGCGCCCTTCACGAACGGGAGGTTCGATATGGTTCGCAAGCTCGCCGCGTTTTTCGCCGTCGTCGCGACGCTCACGCTGTCAGGCTGCGGCTACAACCAGCTGCAGCGGCAGGACGAAGCGATCAAGGCCGCATGGTCGGAGGTCGTCAATCAGTACCAGCGGCGCGCCGATCTCGTGCCCAACCTGGTCAACACCGTCAAGGGCTACGCAGCGCAGGAAGAGCGCGTGCTGACCGAAGTGACGAACGCGCGCGCGAACGCCACCGCCATCAAGGCGACGCCCGAGCTCGTGAACGACCCGGTCGCGTTCCAGAAATTCATCGAGGCGCAGGGCCAGCTCACCGGCGCGCTGTCGCGGCTGCTCGCGGTTGCCGAGAATTATCCGAACCTCAAGTCCGACGCGCTCTTTCGCGATCTGCAATCGCAGCTCGAGGGCACGGAGAACCGCATCACGGTCGCCCGCAACCGCTACATCAAGACGGTGCAGGAGTACAACACGACCGTCCGCTCGTTCCCGACGAACCTGACCGCGATGCTGTTCAAGATGGAGCTGCGGCCGAACTTCACCGTCGAGAACGAAGCGGCGGTGAGCCGTCCGCCGACGGTGGACTTCAGCCGGCCCGCGCCCGCGCCGTCGACTTCGGCACCATCGTCTGCATCGCCGCCGTCGGTGACACCCGCCCCCGCGACGCCGAGGCCGTCGGCGCCGCCCGCGGTCCCGGGGCCGAAGTCCGACGCGGGCAGCGCGGGCAAGACTGCCGCTGTCGAGCCGGCCGATCCCGCGAACGACTTGCTGAAGAAGGGCTACTAGGGCCTGTTAAACGCTTGTGCCCATAGCGTTAACAGGCCCTAGCCCACGCGCAGGTCGCGCCGTGACGACGACGCCTCTGTGGCGCCTCGGCGCATGGCTCGCGTTCGCGCTCGCCGCATCGCTTCCGTTCGGCGCGCTCGCGCAGCAATGGAGCCCGGACAGCAGCGGCCTCGCGCCGATACCGCCGCTTGCCGCGCGAGTCACCGACGTCACGCAAACGCTGTCCGACGCGGAGCGCGCGCAGCTCGACTCGAAGCTCGCCGACTGGGAAGCGAAGACGTCGAATCAGCTCGCCGTGCTGATCGTTCCCTCGACGCAGCCCGAGCCGATCGAGGCGTACTCGATTCGCGTCGCCGACGCGTGGAAGATCGGCCGCAAGGGCCAGGACAACGGCGTGCTGATCGTCGTCGCGAAGAACGACCGCAAGGTCCGCATCGAAGTCGGCTACGGTCTCGAGGGCTCGCTCACCGATCTCACGACGCGGCGGATCATCGCCGAGGACATCGTGCCGAAGTTCAAGGACAACAACTTCGGGGCGGGGCTCAACGCGGGTGTCGATCGCATCATCGATGTCGTCGGCAAGGGTGAGCCGCTCGCGGCGCCTCGCCCGGCGAACAAGGCGCGCCGCGGCGTCGGCGGCTTCGACATCGGCACGATCGCGCTGCTGCTGTTCATCGTCGTGCCGCTTGTCGGCGCGATCCTGCGGTCAATCTTCGGGCGCTTTCTCGGCTCAACCGTCGGTGCGGGCGTCATCGGCGCCGCGGCGTGGTTCGTCATCGGGTCGCTCGCGATCGCGGTCGTCGCCGGCATCATTGGCTTCCTCGTGATGATCTTCTCCGGTTTCGGTGCGCTGGCGTCGGGGCGTCGCGGCGGCGTGTTCATGCCCGGCGGATGGGGCGGCGGTGGCTTCGGCGGGGGCGGCGGCTTCGGCGGGGGCGGCGGTGGGTTCTCCGGCGGCGGCGGCGGCTTCGGCGGCGGCGGCTCGTCGGGCAGCTGGTAGATGCGGCGGAGGACTGCGATGAGCGACACGGCGCTGCGACTCGCACGGCACATCGTGATCGACCATGCGAGCGCGCGGCGGCGCTTTCCCCCGGCGCAACTCGACGCGATCGAGCGCGCGATCGCCGCCGGTGAGGCGCGCCATCGCGGTCAGGTCTGCGTCGCGATCGAGGCTTCGTTGCCGCTCGCCCGCGTTCTCGCGAGGCTCGCGCCGCGCGAGCGCGCGCTCGAGGTTTTCGGGCTCGCGCGCATATGGGACACCGCCGAGAACTGCGGTGTGCTGCTCTACGTTCTCATCGCCGATCGCGATGTCGAGATCGTCGCCGATCGCGGCATCCACGCGAAGGTCGGCGACGATGCGTGGACCGCCATCTGCCGGACGATGGAGCGCGCGTTCGCCGAGGGTCGCTTCGGCGAAGGCCTCGCCGCCGGCGTGGCGGAGGTCAATGCGCTGCTCGAGCGCCACTTCCCGGGCGACGGCACCGCGCGCGCGAACGAGATCGCGAACCGCCCGCTCGTGCTGTAGCGCGTTGCGGTCATCCGGAGCGGCGCGCGAACTTCTTTCGACGAAGGGCAGATCGTCGGGCCGGTGCATCGCGGCACAACGACAGGCAAGCGAGCGAAGGTTCTGCCAGGCCGCTAGGCACCGCCCGCGCCCGCGCGGGCATGCGGCTTTTCCATTCCGATCAGGTGCAGCGAATCGTAGCGGCGCTGGTTGCTGCGAAAGCGCAGCAGCACGAGCGCCATCGCCGCCGACACGAAGAGCCCGAACAGCACGATCGCGCCGTTGACGCCGAGTCCCGATCGCAGCATCAGCGCGTAGACGCCGACCATCACCAGGATGCCGACGTTCTCGTTGAAGTTCTGCACGGCGATCGAGTGACCGGCGCCCATCAGCACGTGGCCGCGATGCTGGAGCAGCGCGTTCATCGGCACGACGAAGAAGCCGGCGCAGATGCCGATCACCGCCATCAGCACGAGCGCAAGGCCGACGTTGTCGACCTGCGTCATCGCGATGACGATGCCGCCCATTACGATGCCCACTGGCAGCACGTTGACCGACCGGCGTAGCGGCACGCCCGCCGCCGCCACCGTGGCGCCGATCGCGATGCCGCCGGCGACGACCGCCTGCAGGCCGGTCGCCTGCGACAGCGACAGGCCGAGCGCATGCTTCGACCAGTCGAGCACGATGAACTGCAGCGTCGCGCCCGCGCCCCAGAACAGCGTCGTCGTCGCGAGCGAGACCTGACCGAGCTTGTCGCGCCACAGCAGCGCGTTGCTGTGCGAGAAGTCGCGGATCAGCCGCCACGGGTTGCCGCTGACGATCCGGTGATCGACGCCGGTGTCCGGGATGAACCAGTTGAATATCGTCGCGATCGCATAGATCGCGATGATGACCGCGATCGCGGCCTCGGGCGGCGTCTCGACGCCGATGTCGATGATCGGCAGGTCGAAGCCGAGCAGATACGTCGACACCTTCTGAGTGATCAGCGCGCCTCCGACGCCCATGCCGAGGATGATCGAGGCGACGGTCGCGCCCTCGATCCAGCCGTTCGCGACGACCAGCTTCTCCGGCGGCAGCAGCTCGGTGAGGATGCCGTATTTCGCCGGCGAATACGCGGCCGCGCCGAACCCGACCAGCGCGTACGCGATCAGCGGATGCGCGGCGAACAGCATCAGCGAGCAGCCGACGATCTTGATCGCGTTGGAGATCAGCATCACGCGACCCTTGGGCATCGAATCGGCAAACGCGCCGACGACCGGAGCGAGCAGCACGTACGACAACACGAAGCACTGTTTGAGCGCCGGGGTCATCCACGTCGGCTCCTGCAACTCGCGCAACAGCGAGATGGCGGCGATCAGCAGCGCATTGTCGGCGAGCGAGCTGAAGAACTGCGCCGCCATGATGATGTAAAAGCCGGACTTCATCGTCCTCCGAACCCGCTTGTCGGCGGGAAACGCGGCGTGGGTATAATTCTTGCCATCTTCCCCACGCCCCGCGCTTTATACCATGAACTGCGCGGGGCCGATTGACGCGCGCGTGCCGCGTCGACCGCGTGCTTCACTCACCGCGCGAAGCGATTATTGTTTGTCGTCGACAGCCCCACGATGGCCCGCCCGCTGCTCGCCCAGATCAATCTTGCCGCGCTCGCCGGCAACCTTGCGCACGCGCAGCGAAAGGCACCCGGCACGCAAGTGCTCGCGGTCGTGAAGGCGAACGCATACGGACACGGACTCGCCCGCGTGCTGCCGGCGCTCGACGCCGCCGATGGTCTGGCGCTGGTCGAGCTCGACGCCGCGATCGATTTGCGCGCCTCGCACTACATGCGTCGAATCCTGCTGCTCGAGGGCTTCTTCGCGGCGAGCGAGCTGTCCGAGATCGCGTCGCGCCGCCTCGCCGTCGTCGTTCACCACGTCGACCAGGTGCGCATGCTGGAGGTGGCTCGGCCGTCGCGTCCGGTCGAGGTGTTCGTCAAGGTCAACACCGGCATGAACCGGCTGGGCCTTCGCCCGGATGCGGTCGGTGCCGCGGTCGAGCGGCTGTCGCATTGCGATTCGGTCGCTGCGTTGCGCCTGATGACGCATCTCGCGCGCGCCGACGAGGACGACGGCGTGAAGGAACAGCTCGCCGCGTTCGACGCGGCATGCAAGGGCTTGCCTTACCCGCGATCGATCGCGAACTCGGCCGGGATCCTGCGCTACGCGGAAGTCGGCGGCGACATCGTGCGCCCCGGCATCATGCTGTACGGCGCGACGCCGTTCCCGTACGACACCGCGGAGATGATCGGGGTGCAGCCGGTGATGACGCTGCGCTCGCAGATCATCGCCGTGCAGACGCTGAAGGCGAACGAGAGCGTCGGCTACGGCGCGACGTATACCGCATCGCGTGCGCATCGCATCGGCGTCGTCGCGTGCGGTTACGCCGATGGATATCCGCGGCATGCGCCGAACGGCACGCCGGTGCTCGTCTGCGGAAAGAAGGCGCGCATCGCGGGCCGCGTGTCGATGGACATGATCACCGTCGACCTCGCCGACATCCCCGAAGCGACGGTCGGCAGCCCGGTCGTCTTGTGGGGTGAGGGGCTGCCTGTCGACGACGTCGCGAGCGCGGCGTCGACGGTCGGCTACGAGCTGCTTTGCGCCGTCGCGCCACGCGTGCCGTTCGTGGTTTCGAACGTCGGCCGCGTCGATCTCGAGCTGTGACGCTGAGGAGAACCCCTTGTACACCGTCGTAACCGGCGCCGCCGGATTCATCGGCTCGAATCTCGTCAAGGCGCTCAATGCGCGCGGCGAGACGCGAATCCTCGCCGTCGACGATCTCGAGCACGCCGACAAGTTCCGCAACCTCGTCGATTGCGATATCGCCGACTACGTCGACAAGGACGACTTCCTGCTGCGCCTCGCCGACGGCGACTTCGACGACGACATCGCCTCCGTGCTGCACCAAGGCGCGTGCTCCGACACGATGGAGAGCGACGGCCGCTACATGATGCGCAACAACTATCGCTACTCGGTGTCGCTCCTCGACTGGTGCCAGAACAACGACGTCGCGTTCCTGTACGCATCCAGTGCGTCGGTCTACGGCGCAGGCAAGGTGTTCCGCGAGGAGCGCGCGAACGAGGCGCCGCTCAACATCTACGGTTATTCGAAGTCGCTGTTCGACCATTACGTGCGCCGGCTGCTGCCGGAGCGCACCGCGCAGATTGCCGGCTTCCGCTATTTCAATGTCTACGGTCCGCGCGAGCGGCACAAGGGACGAATGGCGTCGGTCATGCTGCATTTCTTCGACGGCTA
The DNA here is from genome assembly GCA_963798655.1 of uncultured beta proteobacterium. Classification (GTDB taxonomy): domain Bacteria; phylum Pseudomonadota; class Gammaproteobacteria; order Burkholderiales; family Casimicrobiaceae; genus CAVSMC01. The sequence goes on from CAWCUH010000003.1 coordinate 287,717, forward strand.
TCGCGTGCAGGGCTTCGTCAATCTGTTCGAAGGATCGGGTGGCTATGCAGCGGGCGAGCAGCGCCGGGATTTCGTGTCGGTCGACGACGTGGTCAAGGTGAACCTCGATTTCCTCGATCATGGCGAGCGCAGCGGTGTCTTCAATATCGGCAGCGGCGCCGCGGCCACGTTCAACGAGGTCGCCGTTGCGACGATCAACACGCTGCGAGCGGCCTGCGGTGAAGCGCCGCGCACCCAGGCGGAGCTCGTCGAGGCCGGCGCGATTCGGTACGTGCCGTTTCCGCCGGCGCTCGCCGGCAAGTATCAGAGCTTCACGTGCGCCGATCTCGGACGGCTGCGCGCCGCCGGCTACAAGGCGCCGATGACGACGGTGAGCAACGGCGTGCCGCCTTACGTCGAGCACCTGTTGGCCACTTCGGCCGCCTGATCGCTTCCAGGCGAGCGGCGCTCGGCATCGCCGGATGGTTGTCGGAAAACCTTACGACCTGGCGACGCGCGCTTGCCGGTGTCGGTGCAGCACGCTGATCCTTAATACTAAGTTCGCGATCGCACAAGATTTGCTTGCTTGGCCACCTGCACGATAGCGCGTCGTCCGTATGCGACCGTGTCGTTCGGTCCCAACCGTCGATATAGCCAAGGGGATGCCATGCTGAACAGAATCGCTTCGGTTGCCGTCGGATTGCTGCTGGCGGGCTCGGCGGCCGCGACGCCGATCGCGAGCATCACGATCTTCGGTAACGACTTCCTGCAGTCGTTCTCGGTGCTCAACGCGTCGACGGCGGGTGAGTCGATCGTCGGCATCGTCTACAGCCTGGGCGCAGCCGGCGACGGAATCGCGACGTGGGATTCGAACGGGGCGGCCAATCCGGGCGGCTCGACGCCGACCGATTTCCTGTCCGATGGCCGGCGCTACCAGACGTCGACGTGGTCGGGCCTCGGCGTGGCGGCCGGCAACACCTTCGATGGCAGCGGCCTCGACATCGACCTGATCACGACGCTGGTGCCGCTGGTGATCGACGAAGGCACGATCGACGACGTCGGCACGTCGCTCGCGCACGCGTTCTTTTCGGTGTTGTTCAGCGACGGCACGGTTGGCACCGCGCAACTGAACCAGACCGGATGGAGAGTCGATCAGACGTTTCGCGTGACGGGCGCACCGGTCGGCGTTCCCGAGCCCGCGTCGCTCGCGCTGCTCGGGATTGCGCTCGCCGGTCTCGGCTGGTCGCGCCGTCGCGGCTAGCGACCGCACGAGCATTCAGCGCTCGCCGACGGCCTGCCGCATGCGGCGGGCCGTTTCCGTTGCGGCATCGGCGCCCGTCACGGCGCGCATTCGAGACCCGATATGTCGAACGGCGCGACCCTCGCGCTTGCGAGTGCTGACCGGCCCGCCTTACCATTGGCTGCTCCTCCAGTCCGTTTCCCAAGGTGCAAAGGCGTGCATCGCATGCTGCTTTTCATCGCCAGCCTGATGCTGTCGTGCTCGGCGTCTGCCGCGGCATCCGACGCGTCGGCCAAGGCGAAGAAGTAACGGCCCCTTGCAACAGCTTTTCGATTCCGGGCTCGTGACGGTGTCTTGAACGTGCGCATCCCCCGCGACTATCCGACGCTCGAGGCGAGCGTCGGCAACACGCCCCTCGTGCGCCTCGTTCGGCTGCCCGGCGAGACGACGAACGTCCTGCTCGCGAAGCTCGAAGGCAACAATCCGGCGGGCAGCGTCAAGGACCGTCCGGCGCTTTCGATGATCAGCGAGGCGGAGAAGCGCGGCGACATCAAGCCGGGCGACACGCTGATCGAGGCGACATCGGGCAACACCGGCATCGCGCTCGCGATGGTGGCGGCGATGAAGGGCTACCGGATGATCCTCGTCATGCCCGAGCACCTGTCGCTCGAACGCCGCCAGTCGATGCGCGCGTACGGTGCCGAGTTCGTGCTGACGCCCAAATCCGGCGGCATGGAGGCTGCGCGCGACACCGCCGAGAAGATGCGCGACGAAGGTCGCGGCGTGATCCTCGATCAGTTCGCGAATCCCGACAACCCGCTTGCACACTATCGCGGCACGGGTCCGGAGATCTGGCGCGACACCGGCGGGCGCATTACGCATTTCGTCTCCGCGATGGGTACGACCGGGACGATCATGGGCGTTTCGCGCTTCCTCAAGGAGCAGAGCGATGCGATTAGAGTGATCGGCGCGCAGCCGGAGGAAGGCTCGCAGATCCCGGGCATCCGCAAATGGCCGCAGGCGTACCTGCCGAGGATCTATGACGCCTCGCGCGTCGATCGGCTCGAATACGTCTCGCAGGCGGACGCCGAGGAATACGCGCGCCGGTTGGCGGTCGACGAAGGGATCTTCGGCGGCATTTCGTCGGGCGGCGCGTGCGCGGTGGCGCTTCGCGTCTCGCGCGAGGTCGAGAACGCGACGATCGTGTTCGTGGTCTGCGATCGCGGCGACCGCTATCTGTCGACCGGCGTGTTTCCTGACTGACGCGAACGCGGGAGCTTCGATGACGCCGACGCTTGTCTTCGACATCGAGACGATTCCCGACATCGTCGGCATTCGCCGCGTGCACGACGTTCCGGCTGCGCTCGAAGACGGCGCGGTGCTCGACTGGTTCACCCAGCAGCGCCGGGCGCAGTCCGGCAGTGACTTCCTCGCGCCGGTGTATCAGCGCATCGTCGCGATCGCCTGCGTGCTTCGCGAGGGCTCGACGCTTCGCGTGTGGTCGCTCGGCGATGCCGGTGACCCGGAGGAGGAGCTGCTGCGCCGCTTCTGCGATGGCATCGAGCGTTACGTCCCGCAGCTCGTGTCGTGGAACGGCTCCGGCTTCGACCTGCCGGTCGTCCACCACCGCTGCATGATCCATGGCGTCTGCGCGCCTCGCTATTGGGACTGGGGCGACGACGACAAGGAGTTCAGGTACAACAACTATCTCGGCCGCTATCACACGCGCCACATCGACATGATGGACGTGCTCGCGATGTACCAGCCGCGCGCGTACACCGGCCTCGACGCGATGGCACGTCTTTGCGGCTTTCCCGGAAAGATCGGCATGAGCGGCGCCGGTGTCTACGCCGCCGTGCAGGCCGGCCGCATCGACGACGTGCGCCGCTATTGCGAGACCGACGTCATGAACACGTACCTTTTGTTCCTCCGCTTCCAGCAGATGCGCGGCACGCTCGCCGCCGGCGAGTATTCGAAGGAAGTGTCGATCGTGCGCGAGAAGATAGCCGCGAACGGCGCGGCACACTGGCAGGAGTTCCTGACCGCGTGGGACGCGCGCGCCGGCGCGCCCGGCTGAGGCCGTCCCCTTCGCGACAAACGGCTGTTCCAATGCAAACGGCCGCCCATCGGCGGCCGTTTGCGTTCGCAGGTCGGAGTGTCAAGCGCGCCGACGCAGCGCACCGATCGCCAGCAGGCCGAGCGCCATCAACAGCACCGTCGAAGGCTCCGGAACACGCAGGATCAGGAATCCCGCGCCCGGAATGCCGGCGGTGTGCAGGCCCGTGATGCTGTGCGCGCCCGCTGTGAGCAGGAACACGCCATGGCTCATCTCGGAGTCGGCCAGGCAGGCCAGCTCGTCGTTGTCGCAGCTGTGGTTCGCGTCACCGCTCGGCGCCGATGTCAGACCCAGCGATGTGCCGAAGTCGAACAGCTCGAATTGATCGACCGCCAGGAAACCGTCGGTGACAATCAGCTTGCAGTGCGGCAGCGGGCAATCGAACGTCCACGCCGGGTCGCCGATGGCGATGCTGCGCTGGCCGAGCACGAAGCCCGCGCCGCTGGTGAGCGCGCTGCCGGCATCGCCGAATCCGAACGTGTACCACTGATCGAGATTGATCGGATCCGCTCGCGCCGTTGCCGCGCAGAGCAGGACACCAACCGCCGTCAACAGGCATTTCAAGGCTCGCAACGTCGTCTTCATCGTTCCTCCCGGGTTTGAGTCGAACCCAGTAAGCCTTGCAAGCAACGACGGGACCAACCTAAGCAACATACTGATATAGAACGAGTGATCTCCGAACGGCCGAAGAGTGTTGTAAATTGCCTCGACAGGCCATTGCGACCGACGGGCTGCTGCGCGGCGGCGCGAAACAGCGGGCGGTCGCCGGGAATTACAGCGCGATCGTTCCGCTGCCGAGCTCGATCACGCGGCCCGATACGCGAATCTCGCGCTCGGCGGTCACGTCGAGCGCGAGACGGCAAGGGCGGGCGACGGCGTCGCCCTGCGAAACGGCGATCCGTTGCGGCAGCGCGGCGCCGACGGCGAGCAGCCAGCCGCCGAGATTCGCGCACGCCGACCCGGTGCCCGGATCCTCGACGACCGCGCCGTGCTTCGGGAAGAAGAACCGCGCGACGTGCGGCTGCCGCCCGCCGGCGTGCGCTTCGCCTGCCGGCGCGAACACGTACGCCATCGCGCGCGTGCCGTTGCTGCCGTCGGCCAGCAAGCGCTTCGCATCGGGCTGCGTGCGCGCGACGGCGTCGGCCGAGGCGAGCGGAATGACGAGCTGCTCGGAGCCGGTGTCGACCCACAGCGGTGGCCGCGCGGGATCCGGCGCGACGTCGTCGCGCCGCAGGCCGAGCATCGCCGCGATGCGTTCGCGCGGCAGATCGAACGGGCGGTGCTTGGGCGCGTTCGCCGAAAGCCGCCATACGTCGCCGTCGGCGTCGACCGCGATGATGCCCGCGCGCATCTCCAGCGTGAGCGCGTCGCCGCAGCCGGTGAGCGCGCGAACCACCTGCGCCGTGCCGAGCGTCGGATGCCCCGCGAAGGGCATCTCGAACGTCGGCGTGAATATGCGAACGCGCGCCGTCGCGCGCGACGACGGCAGCACGAACGTCGTCTCGGACAGGTTGAACTGCAGCGCGAGCGCCTGCATCGTCGCGTCGTCGATGCCGCGCGCGTCCTCGAACACGCACAGCGGATTGCCGGCGAGCCGGCTTTCGGCGAAGACATTCACGAGGCGGTACGAATAGGTGGGCATCGTGGGCCTCGATTACGCCGGCTCGGCAGCGTCGACGGGATTGTCGTAGTGTGCGAGAACCTCGCGCGCGAGCTCGCGGAACGCCGCTTCATCGACGCCGCCGGGTGCGACGACGAGCGCCTCGCCATGGCGCGGGAAGTTGCGCGAAAGCGAGCGCGCGTACGATGGATCGTAGTGACGCTCGAGCAGCTCGCCGACGACCGTGTCCCAGTCGCCGGCGGCGCCCGCATCGTTCCATCGGTCGATCGCGGCGTTGCCCACGATCGGCGCGAGCGGCGCGAGTCGCTGCGCGAGCGCGGCCGGATCGCGGACGAAATGCGCGTATTCGTCCTTCAACAGCGCGACGCGAAGCGCGCGCGGGGTGTCCACGCGCACGCAGTCGGCCACGCGCATCGCGGCGGTCAGCGACTCGGGCGCCTGCACGTCGCCGATCTTGCGGCTCTCCGACTCGACGTATACCGGTCGCGACGGATCGAGTCGCACGAGCGCGTCCCACAACTGGCTGTCGAACGACTTCTGCGACGGTTGCGCAGCATCGGGCCGGTGGCCGAGCAGCGACCCGCGATGGCGCGCGATGCCCTCGAGGTCGAGCGTCTGCGCGCCTTCGCCCGCGAGCGCGTCGAGCAGCCGGCTCTTGCCCGATCCGGTGAGACCGCACACGACGCGCAACTCGAAGCGCGCGGGCAGCGTCTCGAGCTCGGCGACGACGTGGCGCCGGTACGCGCGATAGCCGCCGTCGAGCTGCACGGCGCGCCAGCCGATCTCGTTCATCATGTGCGCGAGCGCGCGGCTGCGCTGGCCGCCGCGCCAGCAATAGACGAGCGGCGTCCAGTCGCGCGGCCTGTCGGCGAACGCCGTCTCGAGCATATCGGCGATGTTGCGCGCGACCAGCGCCGCGCCGAGCCGCTTCGCGGTGAACGGCGAGCCCTGCACGTACATCGTGCCAATGCGTGCGCGCTGCTCGTCGGTGAGCACCGGATGGTTCGTCGCGCCGGCGATGTGGTCGACCGCGAATTCGCCGGGGCTGCGCACGTCGATGCGAGACGCGTGGCGCGCGATCGCGTCGACGCCGACGCGCGGATCGAGGCGCGGATCCTTGCCGTTCATTTCAGAAGCGCCACGAGATGCGGCCATACGTTGTCGAGGATCATCCGCTGCGCGGCGACTGTCGGATGGATGCGATCGGGCTGGAACATCTGCGACCTCTCGGCGAAGCCCTCGAACAGGAACGGTACGAGCGCAGCCTGGCGATCGTGCGCGATGCTCGTGTACAGCTCGTCGAACTGTCGCACGTACGCCGGACCGTAGTTCGGCGGCATGCGCATCGCGGCGATCAGCACCTTCGCGCCGGCCCTTTGCGACATCGCGATGATCGCGTCGAGATTCAACCGCGTCGCGCTGAGATCGCCGCCGCGCAATCCGTCGTTGCCGCCGAGCTCGACGATGACGATCGCCGGCCGATGCTGCTTCAGCAGTGCCGGCAGGCGCGCGCGACCACCGGCCGTCGTGTCCCCGGAAATGCTTGCGTTGACGACGCGGTACCCGGGGTGGCCGCTGGCGATCCTCTTGGCGAGCAGATCGACCCAACTTGCTCCGGCCGGCAGCCCGTAGCCCGCGGAAATCGAGTCGCCGAGGACGAGCAGCGCACGCGCTGGTTGCGCTGCAACGGACGCGGAAATCGCAATTTGCGCGGCGACGACAAGCGCGAACAGGAAAACGACGCGGCGGCGCAACATGCTGATGGAATATTTTCCCGACCGAGCACCTATTTTAGCGGGCGACGTGCAGCAACGCTCGGTAACGGTTACCGCTACAATGCAGCGCCATGACTGCCGCGGAAATGGGGACGTCGCACAACGACGCCGATCGAGTGCCTACCGTCTCGATCATCATTGCGACATTCAACCGCAGCAACGTCGTCGCCTACGCGATCCGCTCGGTTCTCGCGCAGACGCGCAGCGACTGGGAGCTGCTGGTCATCGGTGATGGATGTACCGACGACACCGCGGCAGTCGTCGCCGCGTTCGACGATCCGCGCGTTCGCTATGTGGAGATCGATCGCGTCGGCGACCAGTCCGGTCCGACCAATGAAGGCATCGGGCTCGCGCGCGGCCGATACGTCGCGCTGCTCAACCACGACGACCTGTGGCTGCCCGACCATCTCGACGAATGCATCGGTGCGCTCGAACGCTCGCGCGCCGACCTCGTGTTCGCGCTGCAGCTCGAGTATGACCCCGACGGCCGATGGCGTATCAACGGCGCCTATCCACACGGCTTCGACGCTGCGATGCACCCGAACGCGAGCACCTGGGTGTTTCGTTACGATCTCGCGCTGCGCGTCGGCGCATTCGCAAGGCGCGATCGCGTCTACACGTATCCGACGCGCGACTGGCTGTGGCGCGCGTGGCGCGGTGGCGCACGGCTCGTGGCGACCAACGCGGCGAGCGTCGTCGTGATCTCGGCGACGACGCGGCGCAACGTGTACGCCGAGCGGCAATCGCACGAGCACGCACGGGTGTCGGCGATGATCGCCGCCGATGCCCGCTTCCGCGAGCGCCGCCTGACCGATGCGCTCCAGCATCCGCGTCCGACGCATCTGCGCGCGCTGCCGCTCGCGACGCTGCTGAAGGCCGCTGCGATGCGCGCGATCGGACGCGTCGCGCTCGCCGTCGGCGCCGATCCCGAGCGCGTGTACTGCTACTGGAAGTTCCCGAAGAAATGGGGTTTCCTCCCCGAACGCGGCGCGGTGATCGCCGAGCTCTACCGGCGCCGCGGCCTCGACATCGACGGACAGCCGCTTCGCGACGAGCGAGGCGCGTCGCCGCGAGTTGCCGCCGCGCAAGCGCCGGTCGACGTACCGCTTGAACGCACCTGATCCCATGCCGCCGCGCGAGCGCTTGTCGGCCGCGGACGGCGCGCTCGACGGCTGCGTGCAGGACCGCCAGAGCGTCACGCGCGACTGGCAGCCGATGCAGGCGCTGATCGACGGCGTGCGCGTGCGCGAGGTGAAGAACGTCGCCAAGGACAATGGTTACCTGACCGAGGTCTGGCGCGCCGAGTGGGACGCCGAAGCGACGGTCGCCCAGGTGTTCCAGGCGCTGCTCGAGCCACAGGGCATTTCGGCATGGCACGTGCATCAGCGCGCGACCGACCGGCTGTTCGCGAATTACGGGTTGCTGAAGATCGTGCTGTTCGACGCGCGCGCCGGGTCGCCCACCGAGCGCCGCATCAACGTGTTCCGCTGCGGCACGGTGCGGCCGATGCTGATCGTCGTCCCGCCCGGCGTCTGGCACGGCGTGCAGAATCTCGGCGCCACACCGGCGCTGCTGCTGAACCTGCCCGATCGCGCGTACGACTACGAGCTGCCCGATCACTGGCGCCTGCCGCCGGACACCGATCGCATTCCTTACGCGTTTTGCAGCGACGCGCGACCCAACGTCGCCGATCCGGGCCGCTTCTGACCGGCGCGCCGGTTGCGTTCGTTCGACGTGCCCCAACATGCGATTGCGTTGCAGCGCGCGGTGGCGCTCTGCGCTTCTTCGCGCCCTGCCGACCCGATGTCCTCGCCGATCCTTCGTGCCGCCGGCCTGTCCAAGACCGTGTTGAGCGGCGACGCGCCGCTCACCATCCTCGATGACGTGAGCTTCGACGTCGACGCCGGCGCGTCGGTCGCGATCGTCGGCGCGTCGGGTTCCGGCAAGACGACGCTGCTCGGGCTGCTCGCCGGTCTCGATCGACCGAGCGCGGGCGACATCTGGCTCGACGGCCATCGGCTGGCCGACCTCGACGAAGACGCTCGCGCAGCGCTGCGCGGACGGTTGCTCGGCTTCGTGTTCCAATCGTTCCAGCTGCTGCCGGCGTTGACCGCGCTCGAGAACGTCATGCTGCCGCTCGAGCTTTCCGGCGCATCCGACGCCGCCGCGCGCGCTCGCGGGTGGCTCGATCGGGTCGGCCTCGCGAAGCGGACCACGCACTATCCGAAGCAGCTTTCCGGCGGCGAGCAGCAGCGCGTCGCGATCGCGCGCGCGTTCGCCGGCGAGCCCAAGCTGCTGATGGCCGACGAGCCGACGGGCAATCTCGACAATGCAACCGGCGCCGAGATCGCCGACCTCATGTTCCGCCTCAATCGCGAGCACGGCACGACGCTCGTGCTGGTGACGCACGACGCGAAGCTCGCGTCGGGATGCCGTCGTCGACTTGCGCTCGACACGGGCAGGCTCGTCGGCGACGATCGGGTGGTGGCGTGAGCGGCCTACGACACGACGCGTGGCGGCGTGTCGCGCGAAGGCTAACGTCGAGCGAAGCGAAGACGTTAAGCGAGGCGGAGCCGAGCGGCCGACGCTCTGAGGGGCCCCGAATCAAGGTGCAGCGCGGAGCGGTGGCGCTTGGGCTGAGGCCGAGCGCGTGATGGCGACGCTGCGCCTCGCACTGCGAATGCTTGCGCGCGACTGGCGCGCGGGCGAGCTACGCGTGCTCGTCGCCGCGCTCGTGCTCGCGGTCGCAAGCGTGGGCACCGTCGGCTTCTTCGCCGATCGCGTGAAGAGCGCGCTCACGCGCGAAGCGAACGTGCTGCTCGGTGCCGACCTGCTCGTGTCCGCCGATCGTCCGTTGCCCGAGGATTTCGCGCGCGAGGCGAGCGCACGCGGCCTCGAGGCAACGCCCTCGATCAAGTTCAACAGCATGATCCAGCGTCCCGGCGGCGGCGCGGCGGTGCTCGCCGACGTGAAGGCGGTCGCAAACGGCTATCCGCTGCGCAGCGCGATCGTGCTCGCGGATCCGTCGTCGACCAGGAGCCGTCCCGCAGCCGGTATCCCGCCGCGCGGCGAAGCGTGGCCCGATGCACGTCTCGCCCAGCGCCTCGGCGTGTCGGTCGGCGATGCGATCGCGCTCGGCGACGCGACGCTGCGCGTCGGCGCCATCGTGCAGAGCGAGCCCGAAATCGCGCAGGGTCTGCTGTCGATGGGACCACGGATGCTCGTCAACATCGACGACGTGCCGGCGACGCATCTGCTGCAGCCGGGCAACCGCGCGACGTGGCGGCTCTACGTCGCCGATCGTGGCGAGCGCGACGCGCTTGGCGACTATCTCGCGTGGGCGCAGCGGGCGGTGAAGCCGGGACAGCGCGTGGACAGCGTGCGCGACTTGCGGCCGGAAGTGCGGCAGACGCTCGAGCGTGGCGAGAAGTTCCTCGGCCTCGCCGCGCTGGTCGCCGTCGTCCTCGCTGCGGTGGCCGTCGCGCTCGCGGCGTCGCGCTACCTGCGCCGTCACCTCGACACCTCGGCGATGCTTCGCTGCTTCGGCGCGCGCGAACGGCGGGTTCTCGCGCTGTTCGTGCTGCAGTTCGCGGCGCTCGGCGTCGTCGCCACGCTCGCCGGTGTCGCGATCGCGCTGGGTGGACAGCAACTGCTCGTCATGCTGCTCGCGACGATCTCGAAGACCGACCTGCCGCCGCCGGGCGTCATGCCGGGCATTGTCGCGGTCGCGACCGGCCTGCTGCTGCTGTTCGGATTCGCGTTGCCGCCGCTGATCGCCCTTGCGAGCGTGCCGCCGCTGCGCGTGCTGCGTCGCGATCTGCCGCGTCCGAAGCCGTCGGCATTGTTCGCGTACGCGCTCGGCGCTTCGGTGATCGCGTTGTTGATCGGGTGGCAGGCGCAGGACGCGAAGGCCGGCGCCATCATGGTCGGCGGCATCGCGGCGCTGTTGGTGACCGCCGCCGCCGTTGCGAGCGCGCTGATTGCGCTGTTGAAGCGGCTGCCCCAGCGCGGCGTCACGTGGCGCTTCGGTCTCGCCAATCTTCGCCGCCGTCCGCTTGCGTCGAGCTTGCAGATCGGCGCGCTTGCACTCGGTCTGATGGCGCTGCTGCTGCTCACCGTCGTGCGCGACGATCTCGTGCGCGACTGGCGCGCGAGCCTGCCGCCGGATGCGCCGAATCATTTCCTCGTCAACGTGCTGCCCGACCAGGTCGACGGCGTGCGCGCGTTGGTGCGAGACGCGACTGGCGCCGACATCCCGCTCTATCCGATGGTGCGCGGGCGGCTGGTCGCGGTGAATGGAACGCCGCTCGACACGTCGCAGTACGCCGACACGCGAGCGCGCCGGCTCGCCGAGCGCGAGTTCAATCTGTCGTACGCGTCGGAGCTCGCGAAGACCAATCACGTCGTCGCGGGAGCATGGTTCGGCACCGCGCGCGGAACCGAGGCGGGTGTGTCGATGGAGGAGGGCATCGCGCGCTCGCTCAAGCTCAAGCTCGGCGACGAGACGACGTGGGACATCGGCGGCACGCGGATCAGCGCGAAGATCACGAGCCTGCGCAAGGTGGACTGGGACAGCTTCCGGCCGAACTTTTTCACGCTGTTCGCGCCCGGCGTGCTCGAGTCGATGCCGCAGTCGTTTCTCGGAGCGGTTCGGGCGCCGGAGGCGACGAGCGGCTGGCTTGCGACGCTCGTCCAGCGGTTCCCGAACGTGCTCGCGATCGATGTCGGCGAGATCCTGCAGCAGGTGCAGACGATCATGGATCAGGTCGCGAAGGCGGTCGAGTTCGTGTTCCTGTTCACGCTCGCCGGCGGCATCCTGGTGCTGCAGGCGGCGATCGCGGCGACACAGGACGAGCGCAGGTTCGACGCCGCGGTGCTGCGCACGCTCGGCGCCTCGCACGCTCAGCTCACCGCGGCTCAGATCGCCGAGTTCGTCGTGCTCGGTGCGCTCGCCGGGCTGCTCGCCGCGGCCGGCGCGACGACCGTCGGCTGGCTGCTCGCCGATCGCGTGTTCCAGATACCGTTCAGCGCCGACGCCATGGTGTGGCTGTACGGCGTCGCGGGCGGCGCGGTCGTCGTCACGCTGGCGGGATGGCTCGGCACGCGCTCGACGCTGCGCCAACCGCCGCTCGCCGTGATGCGGCAGCTCGGATGACCGCGTCCGACGAATCGAGCGCGGCGCTCGCGCCGTATCAGCGGCTCGGTGGCGATGCCGGCGTGCGCGCGCTCGTCGAGCGCTTCCATGATCTGATGGAACTCGGATAATTATCTTCCGGCGAGCGTCGACTCGCGCGACAGCAGACGTGCCGTCGCGATCAGCGCAACAACGGCGAGCAGCGCCGGCGCCACGTAAGACTGCGCGAGATCGACCAGCGGCAAGCCTTCGCCGCGCAACGCGCGGTTGAGGAGCGCGTACTGCCCCGACACCGGCACCAGCGGCAGCCACGGCGGCTCCTTGCGCTGCAGGAACAGCTGGATGACCGGCACGATCGACACGACGAACAGCAGTACGGAGACGTTTGCCTGCGCTTCCTTGTGCGTGCGGCCGCGCGCGCCGACATAGAGCAGCACGGCGGGCAGCAGAGCGACGAGCGGAATCAGCACGGCGACGAAGCGCGCGAGCTCGCGCGCACCGAACAGGAACGGAACGCCGACCGACGGCAACGGTGCAAAGCGCAGCGTCAGGTAGAAGCCGCTCAGCGTGAGCGCGACGACGCACGCGTTCAGAACGACGATCGCCGTCCATTTGCCGACGGCAAGCTCGATCGGCGCCGCCGGCGTCGCGAGCAGCGGCTCGAGCGACATTCGCTCGCGCTCGCCGGCGGTCGCGTCGAGCGATGCCGCCATGCCGCCCATCAGCGCCGCGAACAGGCCGTAGTAAGCGACGAGGAACAGCACGAACGACCCGGCGCTCTGCGGCGTCGCGAGATCGCGCACCTCGACGTCGAGCGGACTTGCCACTTCCGGAGCGAGGCCGCGCAGCAGCAGCCGGCCGCGCCCCCATTCGCGGTTGTACGCGCGCAGCAGCGATTCGGCCTGGTCGATCGACGCGCGCGCGCGATCGCGTGAGCGGTCGTACACGAGGCGAACGATGCCGGGCCTGCCTTTGGCGACGTCGGAGGCGAACTGCGCGTCGATCGCAAGCGCGACGTCGATGTCGCCGTCGCGGATCTTCGCGTCGACATCGGCCGGCGCCGGCACGAGCTTCACCTGCTGGCGCTCGAGGAACGCGACGAGCGCCGGCGCGTGCTCGCCGCCCGAGATCGGCAGCACGAGCTCGCGCGAGCGGTCGGCCTGTCGCGCGACGAGGTTCACCATCAGCATGATGAACACCGGACCGGCGACGATCGCCGTCATCAGCGTGACGAGGATGGTTCGACGATCGCGGAACGTGTCGATCATCTCCTTGCGCGCGATCGTCGCGATGCGGGCAAGCGGCGAGCCGGTCGTCGGGCCGCGCATCGCTTACGCCGCGAGGCCTTCGCCGGACCCGAGCAGGCGCATGAACGCCTCCTCGAGCGATGTCGCGCCGGCGTGCTCGAGCAGCTCGTCCGCCGTGCCTTCGGCGACAACGCGGCCGCGGCCGAGGATCACGATGCGGTCGCACAGCGCGCTCACTTCCTGCATGACGTGCGAGCTGAACAGCAGGCACTTGCCCGCGGCACGCAGCTCGCGCAACAGCTCGCGCAGCGCGCGCGTGCTCATGATGTCGAGGCCGTTCGTAGGCTCGTCGAGAAGCACCGTCTGCGGATCGTGCACGAGCGCCCGGGCGATCGCGATCTTCATCCGCTCGCCCTGAGAGTAGCCGAGCGCGCGCCGCTGCGCGATGCCGGCGACGCCGAGGGCGTGCACGAGCTGATCGACGCGGGCGTCGAGCGTCGCGCCGCGCAGCCCGTGCAGCTCGCCGTAATAGCGGATGTTCTCGCGGCCGGTGAGGCGCGGATACAGGCCCCGCGCATCGGACAGAACGCCGATCGAGCGGCGCACGGCGAACCGGTCGCGCACGACGTCGTGGCCGTCGATGCGCGCGGTTCCCGTCGTCGGCACGATCAGCGTCGCGAGGATGCGCAACAGCGTCGTCTTGCCGGCGCCGTTCGGGCCGAGGAGGCCGGTGATCGCGCCGTCCGGCGCGACGAGCGACACGCCGTCGACGGCCTTCACCTCGCCGCGCTTGCCGAACGTCTTCGCGATGCGGTCGACGTCGATCACGGCTGCGGCGCGAGTCGATCGGGCCACAGCGGCGCGGCTGCGCTGTGCTCGAGGTAGCCGATGCACGACGAGGGCAGCTTCGCGAACGTCGGATCGTCGACGAACGAGGCAACCAGACGTGGCGCGCACGCATGCGACGTGACGATGTGACCGTAGCCGCGGGCGACGACGACTTTGCTGTGCGAGAGCGTGCGCGCCACCTCGGCTGCGTACGAGGGCGGCGTGACCGGGTCGAGCCCGCCGGCGAGCAGCAGCGCCGGCACATCGCTCACGACCGGCGTTGCCGCGTCCGCCGGCACTTGGCCGCGCGGCCAGACGTCGCAGACGGCGATCAGCTGGCGCGCGAGATCGCGCGATCGAATGCTCGCGAGCGCCTCGATGTCCGACGGCTTCACGCGCGGGACGTCCTCGGCGCACGTCACCGAGTAATGCAGCGCCGCGTTCAACTGCTCGACCAGATTGGCCGTCACCAACGACACCACGGCGAACAGCGGCGCGAAGTCGTCGTTCGCGGCGCGCTCGATCACCTCCGGCAGGAGTGCCGCAAGCTCGGGTGCGTACGTGAACGGCTGCAACGCGCCGATGACGTGATCGAACGTCAGCGCAAGCTCGCGCGTCGCGCCGGTGCGCGGGTCGGCGACGGCGATCGTGCGGCCGCCGGCAAGCCGCTCGCGCACGCGCGCGAGCATCGCGTCGAGATCCGGATGCGCGGCGTCGCAGCTTGCCGTCCGCCTGCAGGCGTCGATCACGTGCGACAGCGCCGCGTCGCGCGTCGGCCAGACGTCGAGGCTCACGCGAAGCGACGGCGGGGCGACGCTGTCGAGCACGACGCTGCGCACGCGGTCGCGATGACGGCGCACGTACTCGAGCGCCGCGCGCGTGCCGTACGACCCGCCCCACAGGTTCACCCGTGGATAACCGAGCGCCGCGCGCACCGCGTCGAGATCCGCGACGAATGCGGCGGTCGTGTACTGCGCGGCGTCGATGCCCTTTGCGGCCAGCTCGCGCGCGCATCGCTGCGCCTTCGGTTTGGGATCGAGCTCGAGCGCCGCGTCGACGCTGTCGTCGGGCTTGAACGCCGCGCATTCGAGCGGCGACGAGCGGCCGGTGCCGCGTTGGTCGACGAGCACGATGTCGCGGTCCTTGCGCACGTCGACGAGCTGCATCGCGAGCGGACCCAGATGCGAAGCCGCCTGTCCCGGCCCGCCGGCGAGCACGAACAGCGGGTCGGCGCGCGGATTGAGCGTGTTCGCCGGAAGGACGGCGACGGCGATCGTGATCGTCCGCGACGACGGCTTGCCACGGTCCTCGGGCACTTGCAGCGTCCCGCATTGCGCCGCGAGCGCGACGTGCGGCAGGCGGCACTCGGCGAGCGCCATGGTTCGCTCGCTCGAGCGGTCGGCGCCGCAGCCGGCGAGCGCGACGGCGAGCGCGACGAGGGCCGAAGAACGCATGCAAGCGAACCGCCACATGGCGCGCGATGGTAGCAGAGGCGCGAGGTCGTATACTGGACCGTCGCCTGCAGGACGCCTCCGATGAGCACGCGCGAGCTCGAGCCCGGCATCGTTACCGATCTCAGCGACCGGCTGACGTATGCCGGCTATCTGTGTCTCGATCGCCTGCTCAGCGCGCAGCAGCCGCTGTCCGGCGCCGACGTCGCGGTGGCGCGGCACGACGAGATGCTGTTCATCATCCAGCACCAGACGTCCGAGCTTTGGATGAAGCTCGCGATCCACGAGCTCAAGGCCGCCGTGCGCCTCGTGCAGCAGGACAAGCTCGAGCTGTGCTTCAAGATCCTCGCGCGCGTGAAGTCGATCCAGAAGCAGCTGTTCGAGCAGTGGGCAGTGCTCGAGACGCTGACGCCGTCGGAGTACGAGGCATTCCGGCCCTCGCTCGGCCACGCGTCGGGATTCCAGTCGGCGCAATACCGCGCGCTCGAATTCCTGCTCGGCAACAAGCATGCGTCCTCGGTCGACGTGTTCCGCTACGACGCTTTGGTGCATGCGGAGCTCGTCGCGCTGTTGCGCGCGCCGAGCCTGTACGACGAGTTCCTGCGCCACCTCGCGCGCCGCGGCCTGCCGGTGCCCGCCGATCGGATCGAGCGCGACTTCGCGCAGCCGTACGAAGGCAGCGCGGCCGTCGTCGCGGTGTTCAAGACCGTGTACGAAGATCCCGAGCACTGGTGGGACGCCTACGAGATGGCGGAGAAGCTCGTCGACGTCGAGGAATCGTTCCAGCTGTGGCGCTTTCGCCACATGAAGACGGTCGAGCGGATCATCGGCCACAAGCCCGGCACCGGCGGATCGTCGGGCGTCGGATTCCTCAAGCGCGCGCTCGATCATCGATTCTTCCCCGAGTTGATCGACGTGCGCACCGAAATTCATCCGCGATGACGACGCCGCGCGCATGAGCGGCCCTGCCGGCACTGCCGAAACGATCGCTCGCGCCGTCGCTGCGCTCGGTCCGGGGCCGCTGACCGAGGCCGGCGTGTTGGCGCACGTCGCGCCGCTGTTCTCCCGCGTGCTCGGCACGCAGCGCGGACGCGTCTATCTCGCCAACCATTCGCTCGGGCGTCCGCTCGACGCGATGGCCGCGGATGTGCAGGAAGGCGTCGCCGCGTGGTACGCGCGGATGGGCGGCGCGTGGGACGCGTGGAGCGCCGAAATGGCGGCGTTTCGCTGGCGGATCGCGTCGCTGCTCGGCGGCGTCCGTCCGGACAGCGTGATCCCGCGCACGAGCGCCGGACAAGGGCTGCGGGCCGTGCTGAACAGCTACGACGCGCCGGTGCGCGTGATCGCGACCCGCGGCGAGTTCGACTCGCTCGACGTGATCCTGCGTGAGTACGCGCGGCGCGGCCGCGTCGTTCTGTCGCTGATCGAAGCGCGCGCCGACGGCCGCTTCGACACCGGCGACATCATTGCGAGGATCGAGCGCGGCGTCGACCTCGTCGTCGTGTCGGAAGTGATCTTCACCACCGGGCAGCGGCTCGCCGATCTGCCGGGGATCGTCTTTGCCGCGCACGCCGCCGGCGCCCGCGTGCTGCTGGACGTCTACCACTCGCTTGGCGTCGTGCCGGTCGAGCTGGACTCGCTCGACGTCGATTTCGCCGTCGGCGGAAGCTACAAATACCTGCGCGGCGGGCCGGGCGCATGCTTCCTCTACGTGCATCCGCGGCATCTGGACGCGGGGCTGCGCACGCTCGACACCGGCTGGTTCGCCAAGGAGACGCCGTTCGCGTACGAGCGGCCGGACCCGCCCCGCTTTGCGCGCGGCGGCGACGGCTGGCTCGAATCGACGCCGGCCGTACTGCCGCTCTACCAGGCGCGATCCGGGCAGCTGTTCACCCTCGCCGTCGGCGTTGCGCGGCTTCGCACGTACTCGTGGTGGCTGCAGGCGCGGCTCGTCGGATTGCTGCGCGATGTCGGCATCGCGGCTGGCGGCGGGCGCGCCGACCGCGGCGCGTTCGTCGTCGTGCGCGACCCGAACGCGCGCGGGCTGGCCGACGGACTGCGCGAGCGCGGCATCGACGTCGATGCGCGCGGCGAATGGCTGCGGCTTTGTCCGGACTTGCTGACGACGTCGCGCGAGCTCGATGCGGCGGCAACCGCGCTCGCCGCGGTCAAGACGGCGAGGTGATCTAAGGGTCGGAGGCGAACGGCAACAGCGCGTCGTCGGGGGGCTCTTCCTCGCGCGCTCGATCGAGCGCCGACTTGAGCGAATCGGTGCGTGCGAAGAACTGCGGCAGCGAATCGGCCTCGCGCATGCGCATCACCGGCGGCATCAAGCGGGTGACGTACGGCCCGCGGCCGGCCAGCCGCTGCGCTTCGCCCTGCACGAGCGTCTGCGCGCTGACGGCCGCCGCGACGACCGCGGCAACGACGGCCGCCTTCATGCGAACGCGATGGTGAAGCCGAGGTCGAGCGGGTTGCCGAGCGAGAACAGGCGCTCGCCCTGCGGCAGGAGGCCTTCGACGGCGCGGCGATCGAACTCGAAGAACAATTCGGTGGTGCGGTCGAGCCGCACGACGGCGAGATCGTCTGCGACGTCGATCGCGAGCAGCGTGAGCGCGCCGTGGTGGCCGCCGGCGTCGACGTATTCGAGCTTGTACGTCGCCGACATCGCCGCGCCGCGCGGCGAATTGACCGGCTGAGCGACGACGGACGTCGCCGCCGCGAAGGCGAGCATCCCGGCCGCGATTCGATGCCTGCGGTGCGATCGGCTCATCGGCTCGCGAGAATCAGCCGGACGATCCACAGCAACGTGACGACGAGGATCGCGGCAAGCACGACGCCGACGACGATGACCTGGAGCGGCTTCACCGTGACGGCGTCGCGCTCCATGGCGCGGCCTTTGCGTACGCCGAAGAAACTCCAGAAAACCGCCGAAACGACTTGCCCGAACGTCGCTTTCCGAGGCGTGGCGGCGTGCTCGCTTTCGGAGGGAGGAAGGGGGGGCGGGGGCGCGGACATGGCGCGCGGATCGCAA
Organism: uncultured beta proteobacterium; assembly: GCA_963798655.1. GTDB lineage: Bacteria > Pseudomonadota > Gammaproteobacteria > Burkholderiales > Casimicrobiaceae > CAVSMC01. Next base: position 306,142 of record CAWCUH010000003.1, read on the forward strand.
CACGGGCCTGCGCCTCGATGCTAGCACGCGAAACTGCACTCTGACCCTCGCTTTTTGGCTTGAAACGGCTCTGCGTTCCCCCATTTCTGGAGAAATCCGAATGTTCGATGGGGGATGTCCATGCGGTTCGACAAGCTGACGACCAAGTTCCAGCAGGCGCTCGCCGACGCCCAGAGCATGGCGCTCGGCAACGACAACGCGTACATCGAGCCGCAGCATCTGCTCTCGGCGCTGCTGAACCAGGAAGACGGCGGAACCGCGTCGCTGCTCGCCCGTGCCGGCGTGGCCGTGCCTCGGCTTCGCAAGGCGCTCGACCAGTCGATCGCACGGCTGCCCAAGGTCGAAGGCACCGGCGGCGAGATCGGTGCGTCGCGCGAGCTCACGAACCTGCTGAACCTCACCGACAAGGAAGCGACCAAGCGCGGCGACCAGTTCATCGCGAGCGAGCTGTTCCTGCTCGCGCTGACCGACGACAAGGGCGAGACCGGCCGCATCGTGAAGGAGCTCGGCGTCACGCGGCCGGCGCTCGAATCGGCGATCGACGCGGTGCGCGGCGGCGCCAACGTCGACACGCAGGAAGCCGAAGGGCAGCGCGAGGCGCTCAAGAAATACACGATCGATCTCACCGAGCGCGCGAGCGAAGGCAAGCTCGACCCGGTGATCGGCCGCGACGACGAGATCCGGCGCACGATCCAGATCCTGCAGCGGCGCACGAAGAACAACCCGGTGCTGATCGGCGAACCCGGCGTCGGCAAGACCGCGATCGTCGAAGGCCTCGCGCAGCGCATCGTCAACGGCGAGGTGCCGGAGACGCTGAAGAACAAGCGCGTGCTGTCGCTCGACATGGCGGCGCTCCTTGCGGGTGCGAAGTACCGCGGCGAATTCGAGGAGCGGCTCAAAGCGGTGCTGAAGGACATCGCCGCCGACGAAGGCCGCACGATCGTCTTCATCGACGAGCTGCACACGATGGTCGGCGCCGGCAAGGCCGAAGGCGCGATCGACGCCGGCAACATGCTGAAGCCCGCGCTCGCGCGCGGCGAGCTCCATTGCGTCGGCGCGACGACACTCGACGAGTACCGCAAGTACGTCGAGAAGGATGCCGCGCTCGAGCGCCGGTTCCAGAAGGTGATCGTCGACGAGCCCTCGGTCGAGGCGACGATCGCGATCCTGCGCGGCCTGCAGGAGCGCTACGAGATCCACCATGGCGTCGACATCACCGACCCGGCGATCGTCGCCGCAGCGGAGCTTTCGCATCGCTACATCACCGACCGCTTCCTGCCCGACAAGGCGATCGACCTGATCGACGAGGCAGCCGCGCGCATCAAGATGGAGATCGACAGCAAGCCCGAGGCGATGGACAGGCTCGACCGTCGGCTGATCCAGTTGAAGATCGAGCGCGAAGCGGTGCGCAAGGAAAAAGACGAGGCGTCGCGCAAGCGTCTCGAGCTGATCGAGCAGGAGATTTCGCGGCTCGAGCGCGAATACGCCGATCTCGACGAAGTCTGGCAGGCGGAGAAGGCGCAGGTCGCCGGTTCGGCGCACATCAAGGAAGCGATCGACAAGATCAAGCTGCAGATGGACGAGGCGCGGCGGCGCGGCGACTGGCAGAAGATGAGCGAGCTGCAGTACGGCCGCCTGCCGCAGCTCGAGCAGGAATTGAAGCAGGCGGCGGCCAAGCCCGAGTCGGGCAAGGCGAAGTTCAAGCTGCTGCGCACGCAGGTCGGTGCCGAGGAAATCGCGGAGGTCGTGTCGCGCGCCACCGGCATCCCGGTATCGAAGATGATGCAGGGCGAGCGCGACAAGCTCTTGCACATGGAAGAGGCGCTGCACAAGCGCGTCGTCGGCCAGGACGAGGCGATTCGGCTGGTCGCCGATGCGATCCGCCGCTCGCGCTCCGGCCTCGCCGATCCGAACAGGCCGTACGGCTCGTTCCTGTTCCTCGGGCCGACGGGTGTCGGCAAGACCGAGCTCTGCAAGGCGCTCGCCGAGTTCCTGTTCGACTCCGAGCAGCACCTGATCCGAGTCGACATGAGCGAGTTCATGGAGAAGCACTCGGTCTCGCGCCTGATCGGCGCGCCGCCGGGCTACGTCGGCTACGAGGAAGGCGGCCACCTGACCGAGGCCGTGCGGCGCAAGCCGTACAGCGTGATCCTGCTCGACGAGGTCGAGAAGGCGCATCCGGACGTGTTCAACGTGCTGCTTCAGGTGCTCGACGACGGCCGGATGACGGACGGGCAGGGGCGCACCGTCGATTTCAAGAACACGGTGATCGTCATGACGTCGAACCTCGGATCGCAGATGATCCAGTCGATGTCGGGCGACGATTACGCCGTGATCAAGCTCGCCGTGATGGCCGAGGTGAAGACGCAGTTCCGGCCCGAGTTCGTGAACAGGATCGACGAGATCGTCGTGTTCCACGCGCTCAACGAAGCGCAGATCGCCGACATCGCGAAGATCCAGATGCGCGCGCTCGAGGCGCGGCTCGCGAAGATCGACATCAGGCTCGACGTACAGCCGGCGGCGCTGAAGGTGGTCGCGCAGGCGGGATTCGATCCGGTGTTCGGCGCTCGGCCGCTGAAGCGTGCGATCCAGCAGCAGATCGAGAACCCGCTCGCGAAGGAAATCCTTGCCGGGCACTACGCAGCCGGCGATACGATCCGAGTGGTAGCGTCCGGCAACGAAATCGGGTTCTCCAAGGGCGACGAGGTCGTCGACGCCGTCCCCGTCTGAGGCGCGTCACCGACCCGTTTCAAAGTCGCGGGCAGCGCGACGCTTCTATCGCGCCGCCCGCTTCCACCAGACGTTTTCCGCTACAAATACGGCACGAACCGGCGCGCCGCGTCGAGCGAGCGCAGCCATTGCGGCATACGCGGACGCCACCCGCGCACGGCGGGCAGCACGCGCTGCTCGTCGACGTGGCGTCCCATCACGCAGACGTTTGCCTTGCCCTGCGCTTCGACGATCGTGAGCCCGCCGCGATCGATCGTGAACACGTCGCCGGCGTCGAGCACGACGTCGCGCGTGTCATCCTGCAACGTGATCCACACCGTGCCGCGCGTCACCCGCAGCGTCGTGCCGCGCGCTCCGTCGAGCCGAACCAGCTCGCCCGCCTTCAGATCCCAGACCTTCGTATAGCCGTCGCATGCCATCGCTGCCTCCGTCGTTCATGCGTACAATGCATCGTTGAGCCGTCGCCAGGCCCACGCCTCGGCGGCTCGAGGGCTCGTCGCCCACGCTTATGATTCTGGCGACGGGGGTGCGCCGGCTCAAACGCTGATTGCGAATGATTCGCATGACTTGCACGCATGCATAAGACGCTGCGGCAGATGCCGTCGCTCGACTTCCTGCGCGGGTTCGAGGCGGCGGGCCGGCTGCTGTCGTTCACCCGCGCGGCCGAAGAGCTTTTCGTCACGCAGTCGGCGCTGTCGCGCCAGGTGCAGGCGCTCGAGGCGGCGCTCGGCGCGCCGCTGTTCGAGCGGCGGCATCGCGCGCTCGCGTTGACCAGCGCCGGCGCGGCGTTTCATCGCGAAGTCGCGGCGACGCTTCGCGCGCTCGCAGCCGCCGCCGATCGCGTGCGCAACACCGATCGCGAGCCCGGCGTCACGCTCACGACGACGGTGTCGTTCGCATCGCTGTGGATCGTGCCGCGGCTGCCGGCGTTTCGCGCGCGCCATCCCGACGTCGAAGTCTACGTGTCGGCGAACGACCGCCCGATCGACCTCGCGCGCGGTGAGGTCGATCTCGCCATCCGCTACATGCCGGAAGCGAGCGCGCCGAGCGGGGCGCTGCATTTGTTCGGTGAGCGCATGCTTCCGGTCGTGAGCCCGAAAGTCGCGCGCGATCCGCGCACGCCGCTGCGCCGGCCGAGCGATCTCGCACACCACGTGCTGCTGCATCTCGACGATCCCGAAGGCCGCACGCCGTGGATCGACTGGCGTGCATGGCTCGCCGCGAACGGCGAGCCGGGACTCAAGCCCGCGGGGTCGCTGCGCTTCACGCTGTACGACCAGGTGATCCAGGCGGCGGTCGGCGGACAGGGCGTCGCGCTCGGACGGTTGCCGATGATCGCCGAGCTGCTGCGCGATCGGCGCCTCGTCGCACCGTTCCCGAAGAAGTTCGATTCGGCGCGAGGCTACTATGTGCTGATGGCGCCGCATGCGCGCGGGCGGCCGGCTGTCGAGGCGTTCGTCGAATGGATCGCGGCCGAAGCGGCGGCGATCAACGAGCCGGCAGCGTCGGCTGGCCGCCATCGCGGCAAGGCGAAATGACGGTGGACGCCCGGTTACCCTCGAACGACACCGCGCACGACGCGCTTGCGCCGTCCGCGTGGGTGCGGCGCTTCGCGCATCTCGTTGCGCCGGGTGCACGCGTGCTCGACGTCGCGTGCGGGCGCGGCCGGCACGCGCGCATGTTCGCCGCACGCGACGCGCGCGTCGTCGCGGTCGACCGCGACGCTGCGGCGATCGCATCGCTCGCCGGCGTGCGCGGCATCGACGCTCGCATCGCCGATCTCGAAAACGCCGCATGGCCGTTTGCCGGCGAGCGCTTCGACGCCATCGTCGTCGCGAATTACCTTCACCGGCCGCTGCTCGGGCCGCTGATCGCCGCATTGGCGGACGACGGCGCTCTGATCTACGAGACGTTCGCGCGCGGCAACGAAGCTTACGGACGACCGTCGAATCCCGCGTTCCTGCTTGCGCCGGACGAGCTGCTCGGCGCGGCGGGCAGCGCGATGACGATCGTCGCGTTCGAGCAAGGCATCGTCGATGGCGGCGCGCGCGGCGCCGTCGTGCAGCGCGTTGCGGCCGTCGGGCGCGCACGGCCGTGGCCGCCGCTGCTCGAGTCGTCACGTCCCGGGCAGTAGCGGCGCATCGAATGCGGTAAAATCCGCTTTTTTCCGACCCTCCATTCAATGCTCACCGGAAGCCTCGTCGCAATCGTCACGCCGATGCACGCAGGCGGCGCGCTCGATCTGCCGGCGCTGTCGCGCCTGATCGATTGGCACGTGTCGAGCGGTACCGCGGGAATCGTCATCGTCGGCACGACGGGTGAATCGCCCACGGTCGACTTCGACGAGCACTGCGTGCTGATCCGAAGCGCCGTCGAGTTCGCGCGCGGACGCGTCGCCGTCGTCGCGGGGACCGGCGCCAACTCCACCACCGAGGCGATCGAGCTGACCGCCTACGCGAAGAGCGTCGGCGTGCAGAGCTGCCTCTCGGTCGTCCCGTATTACAACAAGCCGACGCAGGACGGGCTTTACCGGCATTTCCGCACGATCGCCGAAAAGGTCGACGTGCCGATGATCGTGTACAACGTGCCCGGACGCACCGTCGCCGACCTCGCCAACGAGACGGTGCTGCGTCTCGCGCAGGTGCCCGGCATCGTCGGCATCAAGGACGCGACCGCCGATCTCGGCCGCGGCAGCGAGCTGATCCGCGGGCTCAACGCAGCGGGCAAGCGCGATTTCGTCGTCTACAGCGGCGACGACATCACCGGGCTGCCGCTGATGCTCGTCGGCGGGCACGGTGTGATCTCGGTCACCGCCAACGTCGCACCGAAGCTCATGGCCGACATGTGCAGCGCGGCGCTTTCCGGCGACGTCGGTGCGGCGCGCGAGCGCAACGACCGGCTGTTGCCGTTGCACCGCAAGCTGTTCGTCGAGGCGAATCCGATCCCGGTCAAGTGGGCGCTCGCCGAGATGGGCATGATCCAATCCGATTTGCGGCTGCCGCTGACGCCGCTGTCGGCGCAGTTTCACGAGGTCGTACGCGGCGCATTGCGCGACGCCGGCTGCCTCGAGGTCAAAGGTGTCACGCATGCAGTGCATTGACTGGGCTGCGCTCGCGCGAGCGGGCGTGGCGTTGCTCGCCGCGACGGCGCTGTTGTCGGGTTGCGAAACGATCACGACGTCGTACGGCAAGCGCATCGAATACAAGTCGGTCGCCACGGCGCCGGCGCTCGAGATTCCGCCCGACCTGACGTCGCCGCAGTACGACGACCGCTACAGCGTTTCGACGGCGTCCGGGCTCGCCGCGCAGAACGCCGCGCGCCCGAAGGCCGGCGACCAGATCGCCGCCAACGCTGCCGGCGAAGCGCGCCTTGCGCGCAGCGGCAACGAGCGCTGGCTCGTCGTGAAGACGACGCCCGAAAACGCATGGAACGTCGTGCGCTCGTTCTGGCAGGACAACGGGTTCGTGCTCGCCGTCGAGCAGCCCGCCGCGGGCATCCTCGAGACGGACTGGGCGGAGAATCGCGGCGACCTTCCGCGCGACGCAATCCAGCGCACGCTCGGCAAGGTCGGCGACTTCTTCGTCACGACGTACAAGCAGGACAAGTTCCGCACGCGCATCGAGCGCGGCATCGAGCCGGGCACCGTCGAGATCTTCGTGTCGAGCCGGCGGATGGAGCAGATGCCTACCGGCAAGATCGACAACTCGTCGCCGTCGGGCTTCCGCTGGATGGTCGTGCCGGCCGATCCGCTCGTCGAAGCGGAATTCCTGCAGCGGCTGATGGTTCGCTTCGGCACGCCCGAGCAGCAGGCGGTGCAGGCGGTGATTGCATCGAACAACGCGCCCGATCGCGCACGCCTCGAGACAGCCACCGGCGTTCGACAGCTCGTCGTCGACGACAATTTCGACCGCGCGTGGCGCCGTGTCGGTCTCGCGCTCGACCGCATCGGCTTCACCGTCGTCGACCGCGACCGCTCGAAGGGGCTCTACTTCGTCCGTTACTCCGATCCGGACGCGCCGACGACGAAGACGAGCGACTGGTTGTCGAAGTTGATGTTCTGGCGCGATACGTCGATTAAGCCGGAGCAGTACCGGATCCAGGTGAACGAGTCCGGACCGAAGAGCGTCGTGCTCGTCCAGGACCCGAACGGCGGGCCGGACAAGACGCAAAGCGGCGACAAGATCCTCGCGCTGCTGCGCGAGCAGCTCAAGTGACGGCGTAGCGCCCGATTGCCGATGCGCTTCGCGTCGCTCGGCAGCGGCAGCGAGGGCAACGGGCTCGTCGTCGAGGCCGGCGGCACGCGTATCCTCATCGATTGCGGATTCGGCGTGAAGGACACGGCGCTGCGCCTGCAGCGCCTCGGCCTTGCACCCGACTCGCTCGCGGCGATCGTCGTCACTCACGAGCACAACGACCATGTCGGCGGCGTGCCGGCGTTCGCCGCGCGCTATCGGATCGCCGTCTGGGCGACGTTCGGCACGCTGATGATGACCGAGGATCGCTTCGAGGACGTCGAATGCGTCTACGGCTTCGACAGCCACGACTGCTTCGCCATCGGCGATCTCAACGTGATCCCGGTTGCCGTTCCCCACGACGCGCGCGAGCCCGTGCAGTTCGTCGTCGGCGACGGCGCCGTTCGCGTCGGCGTGCTGACCGACATCGGGGCGTCGACGCCGCACGTCGAGGCGATGCTGTCGGGCTGCGACGCGCTCGTGCTGGAATGCAATCACGACTTGGACATGCTCGCGCAAAGTGACTATCCGCATTCGCTGAAGCAGCGGATCGCCGGCCGCTTCGGCCATCTGCACAACGAGGCGTCCGCGGAGCTGCTCGCGCGGCTCGACCGCTCGCGGCTGAAGCACGTGATCGCCGCGCATCTTTCGAAGCAGAACAATCGGCCGGAGCTCGCCCGCGCGGCGCTCGCGCGCTCGCTCGGCTGCGAGCCGCACTGGGTATCGATCGCCGATCAGGACCAGGGATTCGGCTGGCGCGACTTATAGGGGACAGAACCACGTTTTCCGCGGCGATTCGCAAAAACGTGGTCTGTCCCCAATTTCGGAGCGGACATGGAAAAGCGCAACGAGCTCTACAAAGGCAAGGCGAAGACGGTCTATGCGACCGACGATCCGAACCGGCTGATCATGCATTTTCGCGACGACGTGTCGGCGTTCGACGGCGTGAAGCTCGCGAAGCTCGAGCTCAAAGGCGAGACGAACAACAAGATCAACGCGTTCGTGATGGCGAAGCTCACCGAGGCCGGCATCGTGACGCATCTCGTTCGCGTGCTGAACGAGCGCGAGTCGCTCGTGCGCGCGATGAGGATGGTTCCGGTCGAATGCGTCGTGCGCAACGTCTGCGCCGGTTCGATGGCGAAGCGCTACGGCATCGACGAGGGCCGACGGCTGCCCGAGCCGATCTTCGAATTCTTCCTGAAGAGCGACGCGTTGCACGATCCGCTGGTGAACGACGACCACATCCGCGTGCTCGGCTGGGCGAGCGCCGACGAGATCGCGCAGATGAAAGCGCTCACGCACAAGGTCAACGGCGTGCTGAAGCCGTTGTTCGCGCGATCGGGCATCGATCTCGTCGACTACAAGCTCGAGTTCGGCCACCCGACCGACGATCCGCACGGCGGCCTGGTGCTCGGCGACGAGTTCACTCCGGATGGCTGCCGCCTCTGGGATGCGAAGAGCGGCGAGAAGCTCGACAAGGATCGCTTCCGGCGCGACCTCGGCAGCGTCATCGAGCACTATCGCGAAGTCGCCCAGCGGATCGGCGCCCCGCTGTAGCGACGCGCCGGCAGAATGCAAAAAGGCCGACCCTTGGGTCGGCCTTTTTGTCGCGTGCCTTCTGCGTTACTTCTTCGGTGCTTCCTTCGTCGCGTCCGCGGGGGCCGGCGCCGGCGCAGCCGCAGGCGCGGCAGCAGGCGTAGCAGCCGGCGCCATTGCAGCGGTGTCCTTCGGCGCTTCGGCGGTGGTAGCCGGCGCGGGTCGCCGGAGCGGGCGCGGGTGTCACCGCCGGTGCAGGCGCGGGCGCCGGAGCTGCCGGCTTCTGTTCGCTGCAGCCCGCCACGCCGAACGCGAATGCGGCGGCGACGATCAAGAGCTTGTTCATTACGATTTCCTTCTGTCGGTAGGGGGTATCGGCCCCCGGCATGCGTGCCCGGGGTGTCGACTCGTTGACTTTAACACAAAACCCCTATTAATTCATGGGCATTGTGCGGCGCACATCGAGATAGATCAAAGACCGAGCGTCGTTGCCGACAGACCGGGCTGGCCGGAGGCCCAGATCTCGTCGAATCGTGTCGCTAGCGGCATGGTCGCCGCCGGCTGCTCGATGGCAAGCGCCGCACGCGGCCGGTCAACGTGAAACCGGTGGACGAAGTGACGGCCGTCGACGATCACCAGCGGATCCATCACCGCGCGCGCCTCGATCCCGGTCCGATACAGCGTGATCGCGTGCGCGAACGTTCGCAGCAGATTGGTCAGCCGCGCGCACGACGATTCGACCCAGCGCGTGTCGTGCACGATGATGTCGAGCTTCGCCGTGCGGCTCGCGCGCAGGAACCGCGTCAGCCGCTCCGTGCGCGCGGCGCTGTTCCAGCCGGTGTCGGACAAGTCGCGGTCGAACACGCGGATCGACTCGTGCGCGAGATCGATCACACGATCGATCGCGGCAACCTGCTCGCTCAGCGTGAGCAGCATCCGCTGCTCGGGCTGCGGCGGTGGATCAGTGCGCGGCGGTGTCGAGGAATCCATGGCGGTACCAGTCGTGGAGCTGCGCGAGCGTCGATCGTGCGAGCGGCTCGACGGCGGTCGCGGGCAGCGAGCGCCGGTTGGCGAGCGCCGCGAGCGCGGCGCGATCCGCTTCCGGCCAGCGGCTCGCCGCGCCGTTGATGTAGACGTGCGTGTCGTCGTAGAGCAGCTGCGTTCGGGCGTCGAGCCGCACCCCGCGCGCGCGCGCCGCGCGCACGAACGCCGCTGCGCTCATCGGTCGCGTCGGCGCATCGAAGAGCACCGTGGCCTTGGGCTCCGACAGCCAGCAGCCGAGGAAGCGCGACACCGTGCCGCGGTCCCAGCGCACGCGCGCAATCAGCTCCGCGTAGCGCCGCTGCATCGAGCTCGCGATGCGTGCCGGCTCCGTCGCATGCTTCAGATCGGGGTCGGCGTAGCGTCCCGGCAGGTCGATCTGGTCGCGCAGATGATCGAGAAACGCGGTGGCGAGCTCGGTGGCACCGGCGGCGCGAAAGCCGATCGAGTACGTCGTGCACGCGTCGAGCGCGACGCCGTCGTGCGCGTAGTTCGGTGGCAGGTAGAGCAGATCGCCCGTCTCGACGACGGCATCGTGCTCGGGCGTGAAGCGCGCGAGGATCTTCAGCGGCAGCCGCGGCCGCAGCGCGAGATCGGCCTGGCGCCCATAGCGCCAGCGACGGCGCCCGCTCACCTGCAGCAGGAACACGTCGTACGAATCGAAGTGCGGACCGACGCCGCCACCCGGCGCCGCATAGCTCACCATGACGTCGTCGAACCGTGCGTACGGAACGAAGGCGAAGCGGCGCATCAGCGCATCGGCCGCCGGCACGTGCAGGTTCACGCCCTGCACGAGCAGCGTCCAGCCGCGCGCGGGCAGGCCGGCGAAATCCTTGCGCTTGAACGGGCCGTGCGCGAGCGACCAGCCGCGTCCGCTGCGTACGACCAGGCGCGATTCGACGTCGTCGCGCTGCGCGAGCGCCATCAGATCGGCACGCGAAAGCGGATCGCTGAAGTCGGGCAGCGCGCGCGGGACGAGCAGCGCCGCCTTGTGCCAGAAGTGCGCAAGAAATGCCGACGGCGCGCGGCCACCGAGCATCGTGCGCGTGGCAGCGGAAGCGGACGTCGGCGACGGCGTGGCGGGCGTCGGCATCGCGCGATTATAGGTCGCACCGGTGGCGTACAATGCGCGATTCCGTGTGGGGCGCGTCGCCGTCGCACGCGTCCTGTCCGCCGCTCGAGTCCCTTCATGAACATCTTCGCCAACACCGTCGTCACGCTCACGTTCGAGCTGTATGAAATGGACGGGACGAAGGACGGCTCGCTGCTCGAGGCGACGTCGGAGCCGATCGCGTACCTGCACGGCGGGCATTCGGGCATGTTACCGAAGCTCGAGGAGGCACTGTCGCACAAGAAGGTGGGCGACCAGCTGTCGGTGATCGTCGAGCCGGCCGACGCCTTCGGCGACTACGATGCCGAGCTCGTGAAGATCGAGCCGGTCTCCGCATTGCCGCAGGACGTGAAGGTCGGCATGCAGTTCGAGGCGTACGCTTCGCCGGACGCCGAGGCGGGCTCGGGGACGGTGTTCACCGTGACCGATATCGCCGACGGCAAGGTCGTGCTGGACGGCAACCATCCGTGGGCTGGCAAGCGGCTGCGCTTCGAGTGCAACATCCTCGACGTGCGGCCCGCGACGCAGGAAGAAATCCAGCACGGGCATGTGCACGGCGCCGGCGGGCACCACCATCACTGAACGGCGACGCTTTGCCGCTCGGCTCGAACGTCACCCGAGCAGCTTCCTGAGCTCGTAGAGCGCCGCAAGCGCGTCGCGCGGCGTCATCGCGTCGGGATCGAGCGCCGAAAGCTGCGCGGCGATCGCGTTCGCGTTCGCAGACGACGAATCGCCGGTCGGCTCCGTCGCATCGGCAGCCGGCGCGAAGAGGTCGTGCTGCGTCGCTGTCGCCGCGTTGAACTTGTCGAGACGCGCGAGATAGCTGCGCGCGCGACGGATCGCTTCGGCCGGCACGCCGGCGAGCTTCGCCACCTGCAGGCCGTAGCTGCGATTCGCCGGGCCGTCGGCGACCGCGTGCAGGAACACGATCGATTCGCCGTGCTCGACGGCGTCGAAGTGGATGTTCGCGCAGCCGTCGAGCTCGGCGGGCAACGCGGTCAGCTCGAAGTAGTGCGTCGCGAACAGCGCAAGGCTGCGATTCTTCTCGGCGAGCTGGTGCGCGATCGCCCACGCAAGCGCGAGACCGTCGAACGTCGACGTGCCGCGGCCGATCTCGTCGATCAGCACGAGGCTTTGCGGCGTCGCGCGATGGAGGATCGCCGCCGCCTCCGTCATCTCGACCATGAACGTCGAGCGTCCGCCCGCAAGATCGTCGGCGGCGCCTATGCGCGTATGGATCGCGTCGAGCGGGCCGATATCGGCGGATGCCGCGGGCACGAACGATCCGCTGTACGCGAGCAACGCGATCACGGCCGCCTGCCGCATGTACGTCGACTTGCCGCCCATGTTCGGGCCGGTGACGACCAGCAATCGGCGATCGGGGCGCAGCATCAAGTCGTTCGGGATGAACTCGTCGACCTGCTGCTCGACCACTGGATGGCGGCCTGCGCGTACCGTCATGCCGATCGCGGGCACGAACGTCGGACGCACGAGGCCGAGCGCCTCGGCGCGCTCGGCGAACGTCGCGACGACGTCGAGTGTCGCGAGCGCGCTCGCGGCCGCCTGCAGCGCCGGAATCGCCGGCGCGATCTCGCCGAGCAACGCGTCGAACAGCGCCTTCTCGCGCGCGAGCGCGCGCTCCTGCGCGGAAAGCGCCTTGTCCTCGAATGCCTTCAATTCCGGCGTGATGTAGCGCTCGGCGTTCTTCAGCGTCTGCCGGCGACGGTAATCGGCGGGAATCTTCGGGGCCTTCGTATTCGTCACCTCGATGTAGAAACCGTGCACCTTGTTGTATTCGACTTTGAGGTTCGCGATGCCGGTCCTTTCGCGCTCGCGCGCCTCGAGGTCGAGCAGGAACTTGCCGCAGCCGCCATCGATCGCGCGAAGCTCGTCGAGCTCGGCGTCGTAGCCGGCCGCGATGACCCCGCCGTCGCGAATCTGCGCGGCCGGCTCGGCGGCGATCGCTCGCGCGAGCAGCTGCTGCCAGCGCTCGTCGACGGCGAGCGCGGCGACGCAGTCGAGCAGCATCGGCGCCGGATGACGGGCGACGATGCCCGCAATCGCGCGCGCGAGCACCGGCAGCCGCTGCAGCGTATCGGCGAGCGCGGCGAGCTCGCGCGGCCGCGCGTTGCGCAGCGCGATGCGCGCGGCGATGCGCTCGAGGTCGCTCGTGCGCGCGAGCTCCTGCGTGAACGCCTTGCGCACTGACGGCTGGACGCTGAACGCGACGACGGCATCGTGCCGAGCGACCGCCCGATGCTGTTCGCGAAGCGGCTGCAACAACCATTGGCGCAGCAGCCGGCTTCCCGCCGAGCTCGCGCACGTGTCGAGCAGCGACAACAGTGTCGGCGCGGTTTCGCCGCGCAGCGTGGCGACGATCTCGAGGTTGCGCCGTGTCGACGCGTCGAGCGCGAGATGCTCGCTCGCCGCTTCGCATTCGACGGCGCGTATGTGCGCGAGCGTCGTCTGCTGCGTCGCGCTCGCGTAGCCGAACAACGCGCCCGCCGCGCCGAGCCCGAGATCGCGGTCGTCGACGCCGAAGGCTGCGAGATCCTGCGTGCCGAAATGCCTCGCGAGCGCACGCGTCGCCGATGCAGCGTCGAAGTGCCACGGCGCGAGCGTGCGCGACGGCACGCCGCGCGCATGCATCGTGTCGACGTCGGCGCCATCGGGCATCAGCAGCTCGGCGACGTCGAGCCGCTCCAGTGTCGCGGCGACCTCCGCCGGCGACACCTCATGCAGAACCAGCCGGCCGGACGCGAGATTGAGCCATGCGATGCCGTAGCGATGCTTGCCCGGATTCACCGCGACGAGCAGGCTGTCGCGCCGCGCGTCGAGCAGGTTCGCATCGGTGAGGGTTCCCGGCGTGACGACGCGCGTGACGCGCCGCTCGACCGGTCCCTTCGACGTCGCGGGATCGCCGATCTGCTCGCAGATCGCGACCGCTTCGCCGTGCTTCATCAGCTTCGCCAGATACTGATCGACTGCGTGAAACGGCACGCCCGCCATCGGGATCGGCGCGCCGGCCGACTGTCCGCGCGCGGTCAGCGTGATGTCGAGCAACCGTGAAGCGCGCTTCGCGTCGTCGTAGAAGAGCTCGTAGAAATCGCCCATCCGGTAGAGCAACAGCTTGTCCGGGTGCTCCGCCTTGGCGCGGAGATACTGCTGCATCATCGGCGTGTGTTCCCTCACGCCGGCCGCTTTATCGGCGGCTGAAACGTCGTTTTCCCTCTGAGCCATCTTCCGGTACGTTCCGATAACCTACACTTGATTCCGATAGGGGCTACAATGTCAGTATAGGTTTAGTGTAGGTCTGAGGGAGGGCCAGTGCAGACACCGATAAGCGAGCGGCGGCGGCGATCGTCCCCAAATTCAACCTATACCGGACCTACACCGGGCCCGCGACCGCTCACGGCGGCAGCGATCCAATCGCTCCAGCCCGGCGATTATCTCGCAGACGCCAATGAGCGCGGCTTGCGCGTCGTCGCCTACCGCAACCGGAAGGCATATCTGTATCGGTACCGCGGAAACGACGGCCGGCTGCGTCAGGTCACGATTGGCGACGCGCGCAAGCTATCGATCGCCGAGGCCCGGCAGCGCGTGCGCGAGCTCCGACAGGCGCGTGACGACGGCCACGATCCGCGCCTCGTGCGACGCGAGGCAGTCGCCGAGGTCGCGGAAACGGAGTCGCAGGACACGTACACCGTAGGCAAGCTCGTCGAAGACTACGCTGGCGAGCACCTTGCGAAGCTGAAGCGCGGCGCCGAGCGCAAGCGGATGCTCGAGCACGACGTCGGCCAATGGCGGCGTCGCGAGGCGGCGAGGATCACACGCGACGACATCAAGTCGCTAATCGAGGACATCGCTGGCCGCGCGCCGGACACGGCAGGGCGCGTGCTGCGTGAGCTGCGCGCAGCGTACGTGCATGCCGCCGACAAGAAGCGCATTGCCGAGGGCGTCAATCCGGCCGCGACAGTCAAAGCGCCGAGGGAATCGCGCTACGTTCCGCGGTCTCGGGCGTTCGCCGTCGCCGAATGGAGGACGTTGCTGCGCTGGCTGCCCGAGTCGGGACTGTCCGACGACGTCGCCGACGCGCTGCGACTGATCGCGTTCACGGCCTGCCGGCCAGGCGAGGCGAGCTCCGCGAAGTGGGCCGACATTGATCTGCGAAGTGCCACATGGACGATCCGCGAGCGTAAGCGCGACGGCGAGCACCTGGTCTTTCTGTCGAAGCCTGCGATCGCGCTGTTGCGCGCGCGGCGCAACGGCTTGGCGTTCGTCTTTCCGAGTCCGTCGAAGCGCGACAAGCCGATCCGCGAGCACGCGATCGTATGGGCAATCGTCAACGCGCGTGCTAAGTGCCCGATCGCGCATTGGACGGCGCACGACGTGCGCAGATCGAGCGCGACGCTGCTGCAGGCGCAAGGCGCTCCGTTCGACGTTGTGCGCCGCGTGCTCGGTCACTACTCCACGCGCAACCCGACCGACATCTACGCGCGCCACCGATTCGATCGCGAGGCGAAAGCCGCGTGGGCGAAACTCGGCACACTGCTCGCGAAGTGGGCGGCGAAATGAGCAGGCGCAAACGGGTTCCCCCAGGGTCGCGTATTGATTACGTGACCGCGTCGCCTCCAGAGGTCACGGCGTCAGTCGCGTTCATCAACGACTTCAACCGCGCGCTCGATGGCTTGCGCAAGATGCGCAAGACGTGGGAGGAAAGCGGGCTCGATCCATACGAGCAGCTTGCAAAGGTGTTCGCGCATAACGAGGCTGTCGACAAGACTGTCCGCCGGCTAAAGCGTCGCGGCCCCGCCACGGTTAAGGCACACGCGGGCGAGCGCGCGGCGGAAATCGCCGAACAATTACGCGACAGCCAAGGCCACGTAAAGACGGTGGCTATCGACCGCCAGTCGAGCGGAAAAAAGGCGAGCTCGGAAAGCACGGTTCGTCGAGTGAAGCGGAAAACTATTTTCGGCAAGACATAGTCTTGACCGCACAGCCGGTCTAGTGCCGGCTAGCCTCGCATCGTCATTTCACGAGCGAGGCTCACATGGAGCGCATCGTCCGACCCGCCGAAGCAGCCGAGCTGCTCGGCATCAGCATTTCCACACTGTACGACTGGCTAGCGCAGCCGGAAATGTGCATCTGCCCGTTGCCGCGGCCGCGCCAGGTCGGTCCGCGTGCGGTCGGCTGGCCGCTCTCGGAGTTCGAGCAATTCATCCGGGGCCTGCCGCCGTCGATCGCGCTTCCCCGCGCGAAGCGGCGCAAGCCGAAAGACGAGGTGAAGGCCGAGGCTGCGCCATGAAATGCACCGCGTTCAAAACGCTCGAGCGCAACACGCTGCAGGGCTTCGCGACGCTGCAGCTCGAAAGCGGGCTGATTATCGCCGACTGCACGCTGCACGAGAAAAACGGCAAACGCTGGGTGTCGCCGCCATCGAAACCGATGATCGATCGCGAGCGCAAGCTCGTCGTCGACGACACCGGCAAGATCAAGTACGTGCCGATCGTCGACTTCGTCGACGGCAAAGTGCGCGGGCGTTGGAGCGATGCGGCCGTTGCGGCGATCGAAGCATTCCGCGCCGCAGACGGCAAAACGCCCGCGGTTGGCGCGGGCGCGATGAATGGCGGCGACTCGGGGATGCGCCTTGAGGGCGGCGCGCATGAACTCTACCGCCAGTAGCCGGCCGCCAGCAACGAGTTTCGCGGCGACCGCAGCGCGGCTCGCGGCGAACGGATACCGGCCGCTGCCGATCGCACCGGGCAAGAAATACCCCGGCTTCGACGAGTGGCAGCGCTTCGCCTACGCCGCCGGCTGCGAGTCGAAGTTCGCCGGCTACGGTTGCGGCGTGCTGACCGGCGACGTCATCGGGTTGGATATCGACGTGGACTGTCCCGACGCCGCGGCGGCGGTGGAAGCCGCCGTGCGCGAAGCACTCAATCTCGGCGACGCGGCGGAGCTGCCGCGACGCATTGGCAACGCCCCTCGCGAACTGCTTGTGCTGCGCACCGACAAGCCCTTTCGCAAGGTCACGAGCGCGTCGTATACGCTGCGCACGACAGGCACGCCGGCACGCGTCGAAGTGCTCGGCGAAGGTCAGCAATTCGTCGCCTACGCGCTGCACCCGACGACCGGACGGCCGTATGCCTGGAACGGTGGCGGCGACTTGCTCGACGTGCCGCGCGCTGACCTTGTCGCAATCGACGAGTCGAAGGCACACGAGCTCGTGCGAGCGGCTGAAGCCGCGCTCGAGGAATGGGGCGATCGCGTTGCCGACGCGGCGCCAGGTGACAAAGCGCAAGGCCCGACCGACGACGATTTGCGCCGCACGGTTCACACCGGCGCCGCGGGTGTGCATGACGCGCTCGTTCGATTCGCTGCTCGTCTCGTATCGCGCGGCGTTTGCGCGGAGGACGTAGCGGCCGCACTCGGCGGGCTGCTGGATGGCTGCGAATGGCGCGAGCGTGACTCGAAGCGATGGAGCGAACGACGCGCCAGAGTCGCCGATATCGCGCGCTCCGCTTTCCGCAAGTACGCCGACCCGCGGCAGGAGCACGGCAACAAGAGCGCGCATGCGGGCGTCGTCTTTGAATCTGCCGGCGACTTGCTGAGGTGCGAGATGGACCCAATCCGCTACCGCTGCGAACCGTGGATTCCCGAAGGCATGGTGCTACTGGCGGGCCGTCCGAAACTCGGCAAAACGACGCTCGCGCGTCAAATGCTCGCGGCGGTTGCAAGCGGCGTTGAATTCTTCGACGCGCCTTGTGTACGTTCGCCGTCGCTGTTCCTGTCGCTCGAGGAAGGCAAACGGCTCGCGCGCCACAAGATCGAGATGGCGAACTTCCCGCCCGACGCGCTCGACAACATGTTCATGTTCTACGAGTGGCCGCGGGCGGAAGCGGGCATCGTCGAATTGCATCGCGCGCTCGACGCGAAGCCCGACACACGCTTTGTCGTAATCGACAGCCTTACGAAGTGGCGCACCGTTCCTGATGCGCGCACGCCCGCATTCGTCGCCGATTATGAGGCTGTCTCTGGCCTGCACGATATGACGAAGGCGCGACCGGGCCTGACGATCGTCGCAATCCATCACACACGCAAGGCCAAAGGCGACGACCCGATCGACGATATCAGCGGCACTTACGGACTGACCGCCGCGTGCGACGCCTATGCGGTCATGCGTCACCACGAGGACGGCGCCGTGCTGCACGTTGGCGGCCGGCTCTGGGACCGCGATCAATCGCAGTTTCAGTTGCGCCGCGCCGCGCAGCGTTGGGAGCTCGTCGGAGCATTCAGCGGGCTTAGCAACGTGCAACAGGTGACGCTCGACGTGCTGTCGTCAGCCAAGCACATGACGCCGACGCAGGGCGCGCAGTTCTGGAATATCTCGCGGCAGTCCGCCCACGATCGACTCGATGCGCTCGTGCGGCACGGGAAGGCGTACTCGAAGCAAGGCGTTTACTACCCTCTCTCTTAACCTGACGAGACTGACGTATGACATGTATGACGTACCTGACGAGCCTGACGAGTCGGTGTGTTCGTCAGGTCTGTCAGGCGTCAGGCTGTACGGAGCACCCCGCGCCGGCCGGCGCAAAGACCGTCACCCTCGAGGAGTGGCGCGAGCGCTTCCAAGCCGTCGTCACGATCGACCCTACCGACGACCCAAAGGAGCGCCGCCAGCGTTCCGAGGCACGTCGCCAGAAGTTCAACCGCGCACGCGACGATCTTCTCGCGGCCGGTGTCTGCGGCACCGTCAACGGTCTTTGGTGGCTGTCGTGAGCATCCCTGCGTACATGCGTATGTACGCACCGCGTACGCAGCGTACGCACCGGCAAGAGAGCCGGGAAAGCGTACGTATGCGTACAAAACCCTTAGGGTTGTACGCAGCGTACGCACCCGGATGCCCCGTACGCACCGATCGTCCGCAAGCCAACCGGGAAACGAAAACGGAAAAGGTAGCGCCGCGAATCCGCCGCTCCGGTGGCCAGCAACGGCCCTTGCAAGGTTCGCAGACCCCCCGGGGGGGGAGGCTTGAACTTGCAGGTCGACCCGCCCGGAGACCGGCGCACGCCTTCGTCCGCATCAAATTGAGTTTTTCAGAAAACGAGGTCTGCCATGAGCGTCACCAAGCTGAAACCACCGGGGCGCCGCGTGCCGTCGTCCCTATCGCGACCGGCGGCCGACCTGTGGCGCTCCCTGGTCGACGCATACGGCCTTGACGATCCTGCGGGCGAGCTCCTGCTCGAAACCGCGCTAAGGCTCTGGGATCGGGCCGAGCAGGCAGCGGCGGCGATCGCGGCCGAGGGGCTGACCGTCGGCGGCAAGCCGCATCCGATGCTGCGAATCGAGCGCGACGCGCGCAACGGGTTTCTGGTGGCGATGAAGCAGTTGAATTTCGACATCGTGCCGACGCATCCGCACGTCGGCCGGCCGCCGGGAAATCGCTGATCGTGCCGACGAAGCGGGTCAAACTGGCGCTGCGTCCAATCGAGGCGGGCGACGTCGAGCGCTATCACCTGCAGGCGGGCTCGTGCTTGATCGGCTGCTCGCTGTGCGATGACGGCATGCCTGAGGGACTGCACGTCGACCTGGCGCGTCGCGTTTGGACCGAGCAGCAGGAGCAGATCGTCAGGGAGTGGCCCTACAACGCGTTCTTCCCGCCCTTTGCCGCGGTCGCGTTCGGCGGCGCGCCGTGGCCGGATTTCGATTCGGCGTGGCCCGAGAATGCGCAACGGCATTGGAAGGCTGTCAATGACGCGCTGGGGTGCCTCCGTGCCGACTAAACGCGCGCGCATCCGGCGGCCGTTGGCGGCGCCGCGCGAGATCCCGCCCGGCATCCTCGATTTTCTGCTCGGCCGGCCGTTCGCTCCGGCGCGCTCGGAAGGCTTGCTGCAGACGTTCCGGCTCTCTCGCGGCGACCTGCTGCGCGCCTACTGGCGCGCGTTGACGCCTTCGCAGCAGGTAGAGGCGACGCGCATCGCGGAGCGTGGCGGGCGCCGGCAACGGTCGCGATGAGCGACGGCGACGCGCTCGCGCGCATCGAGGCGGCAATCGGAGCGCTCGCGCGCGACGTCGAAGGCCTTCGTGTAGACATCGACGAGCTACTGATGCGTGGCCGGCTCACTGCCGACGAGCGCACGCTGCTGCGCGCGCTGCTGCCGCTCGTGGCGAGCGCGACCCGAGGCGCGGCATTCTCGGCGCTCGACGTGATCGACATGGCGGGTGCTCGCAGCGTCGTTGGCGGCTGGTGCGCATCCGACCTTGCGCGGCTACTCGGCCGCGCCTGCGGCGCTCGCTTTGGCAGCGTGCGTGTGGAGCGCGCCGGTCGCGATCGCGCTGGCGTTCTGTGGAGTGCGACCACTTGCGCGTAAGTCGTCGCAACGACGCGCTTGTTTCGCGTTCAATGCTCGACTATCTGCCAGCGAAGGGGAAATGCAACATGGAGCGCTATATTTCTGACGCCGCCGCGTTAGACCGCACACTGGGGGCGCTGCTGCGCGCACAGAACAAGGCGCAAGTCGCGTATCTAGCCGAGTCGCGCGACGAGTTGGCGCCATACGTCAAGGCCGCAGCTGCAATCGCGCACGACCCGGCATGGAACGGTCCCAGCGCGCTATACCTAGAGGGCGCATTCGCGGCAAGTGCGCTCGGCGGGCTGTCGGGCTATCACCGAATCCAATTTCGTCGTGAGGCGCGCGAGGTCCTCGTAGCCATGGGCGGCGCATTCGTCGCCGAGACTGGCGAAATTCCGGTCAGCGACGTAGAAATCGGCGCGCTATCCCTGCGGCGAACGAAAGCGGCGGCGATCGTCCTCGGCACGGACACGTTCGTGGAGGACGACGACGGTGTCGCGCTGATGCGTCGGCTTTCTGAACGCGAAATGGGGCGCGTGATCGACGCGAAAATGTTCTCGGCCGATGCGGCCGACGACGCGGCAGATGCCGGAGTCTTTTTCGATGCGGTAAGCGTTTCGAGCAGCGGATCGGGCGCCGATGACGTCGCGAGCGACTTGGGGGCGATGGTCAAGACGATGTCCGACCGCATCGGCGTGCGCAACGCTGTCTGGGTACTCTCCGCGCCAGCACGCGCTCGATTCGGACTGCTGCGACTCACCGATGGCGATCGGCTTGGCTCGCTCCCGATGGTGACGACTGCGGCAGCGGGCGTTGTGGCGCTGCTTGCGCTGGATCGCCTGGTTGTCGCCGCCGAGGACGTCAACTTTCTGGTAAGCCGCGAGGCGTCCCTGAATGCGCCCGGCAGCAGCGGAGGCCTTTACTCCTTGCTTCAGACCAACACCGTTTCGCTGCGGGCCGTCGCGAGCATCAATTGGACGCTCCTTGCAGACGGCGTCGGCACTGGCGGCAATCATGCCGCGATCGTGTTGTCCGGCGCAGGCTACGCGTAGCAAGCAAATGGCCGCAGACGAAGCGAAGGCGGCACGCCACGCGGAGCTCGATGCCGCCATCGCGCGGTTATCGCAGCCGCTGAAGGCCCGCATTCATCAGCACGTGCGCGAGCTCGATCGGCTCGAGGAAATGAAGCGCGACAGCCGCGTGAAACGATCGGATTGCGCGCAGCTTTACCAGCAGCTCGACATGGACGAGTGCCAGATCGCGAAGGCGATTGAGGCCGAGGTTCACGAACTCCACCGACCGCAGCGCGAGGCCGACGAGGCGCTCGCTTATAGCGAGCAATTTCAGCCGAGCATGCGCGAACTTGACACCGGGTGGAGCGCGCCGCGCGATCGCCGCTATCAGTTGTTGCGCGAGTACCGTCTCGCCGAGGTGCGCCGCGCCTGGACGGCCTTTCGCATGGTCGGCAGCGATCCGGTGGAAAGCGCAAAGGCTCGCTCCGCAGTCGAGGACGTTCTCGGCGTCGAACTTAACGTGCTGTTCGAGCGTGGCGTGTCGGTGCTTCCCGGCGCCTCAACCCTGCGAGCACTTGCGCAGGACACGCGCAATGCGCTGCTCGATGCGGAGGTTGCTGTTCGCGATAGCGCACCGCCTGGCCACATCCCGGCGCCGTTGATCGACGACGCTGCTCGCACCGAGGCCGATCCATGAACGATCTGTCGCGGCTGGCACCTATGAACGACGACACGCTGATTCCGTGGCGTCAGGTGCGCGAGCTCATAGCGCAAATGGAAGCTCTGCATCAGCGCGAGATCGAGTCGCTCGTCGATCGCTTGGCGTTCGCGTTTGGCGCCAGCGAAACCCGCACCGGTGCGGATGTTGGGCCGGACGCGAGCGACGCCGTCAACTAGCCGCGATGATCGGCCAGCGCTTGGGCCGGCTGCGCGTCATCGCGATAGGGCATCGCGACGCATCCGGTCATCGCTGGTACGGCGCACCCTTTCTCACCTCGTCGCGCGTTCAGACATGGCGTGCGCGTCCGACTACGGCCGCGGCTACGCACATCCGCGAGTCCGCTCACATGGGCGTGTCCGGCACGAGCGACTTCGACTCGATGGTCGCTGCGGCCGACGCGACCTGCGCGCGGGCGGTCGAGCCGATCCTTGACGGCTTGTCGCCCGCCGAGCGCTGCGCAATCCACCATCGGCACTTGGCCGCCGTATTCGGCTTCCCGCGCGTCGACGTCGACGTCGCGTACGACCGCGCGCTCGAAGCAGTGCAGCGAGGTCTCACGTGCGGCGGGGCATCGAAGCCGTGCGTTGAGGCGCTTGAATGCGTTGAAAGAACGCAGAATGGCGCCGTGGGCGTCCAGCCGCCCCGCGAAACCGGCCGCGAGCTGCGTGGTCTGCAGGAGGCGGTTATCGCCGTGTCACTTGACGCGCGGCATGGGACCGGCGGCCCCAAGTAAGGTAGACTGCGCCCCGAAAGAGCCCTCTGTGGACATTCCCCATGGCCGACCAAAGCGTCCGATTCAAGTACATCTTCCCGGAGATGTACAACCCCGAATATGCCAACGGCGCGTACGGAGCAGTTACGCCGCAAGGGGAGATCGCGTTGAGTTTTTTCGTAGAGCGGTTGCCTATCCCGAAGTCGACGACTCACGCCGTCGCTCCAGATGGCTCGATCGGCGACGTCATCGCCACTGATCCCCCGCAGGAACCCAACACAGTGTTCGCGATTCGGTTTATTACGTGCGGTGTCATACTGAGCGTAGATACGGCCAAGCGAGTGCACGGCTTGCTAGGACGTCAGCTCGAACAGATGGAACTCGCCCAAGCCGAAATTCTCAAGCGAGGTGGCAAGTGACCGAGCTTCAATTTCTCGACACCGATAACGCGCAGCACCTAATCCCTGCAGGGCTCTTTGAGTTTGCGGAAAGCCGGAACACGAGGCTGGCCATTGCGTATCAGTCGGCAGATCGGTACATCCCAGCGTATTTTCGGATGCCCGGCGGCGCCACCGGTTCCCCGAATGTCCGAAGCTTCGCAGTGCAGTCGCCCAAAGCGCGCAGCTCCTTGGCGCCGCTGCTTAACAATTGGTTAGCGCAGACCGGCGACAACAACGCAGAGGCCGAACTGCTCGCGGCGTTGAAGGTCGGCTTGGATGCCGCCCGCAGCTCATCCCGCAAGCTATTTCCTTGAAACATGCCGGCCCTGTATCTCGACACGGGCGTGTTGGGATACTTGACGCATCCGCACGGCGACGCTCAAGCGGTGGCCTGTGCGAGGCACCTTGCCCAACTCGAGCAGAACGGTTGGACACTCGCGGTGCCGGAAATCTGCGATTACGAGTTGCGCCGTGAGCTCGTGCGCTTGAAATCTCAACGCAGCTTGACGATGTTAGACGATCTCGTCGCGCACGCCGAATACGTTCCGATCGCTACGGCGATAATGCATGAAGCGAGTAGGTTGTGGGCTTTGGTACGCAACCTCGGTAAGCCCACAGCTGCTCACACCGCATTGGATGGCGACGTGATCCTCGGCGCGAGTGCGCGGCTTCACAGCGGTTTGGATCGTCCGCATGTAGCAACAACAAACGTCGGCCACTTGTCGCTATTCGCCGACGCGAGAGTTTGGGCTGACTTCCCGTAGCAGCGTGCTGCCCTACGGTGTGTTCTCGACGCCCGCCGGCCCGCCGCGGTTCCAGCCAACGCCGCTCGACAGGCCGGCGCTGTACCTGCATCCGCAACGGTCCGGAGCTATCGACGCACGGGAGCGCTCCCCTCGTGGCCGTCTTTCTCCGGCGATACGTCGTATGGGTGCGCACGCCGCCGCCAAATTGATCGCATGCAGAATACGCTCGACCTGCTCGTCGAACTCGCCGGTAAGCCAGGTCGTCCGGCCGACAGCGATCCCGGCCGCGGAAAGAACTCTAACTCGGCCGCGACGTGCACGCGCCGCCCGATCTGCAGCACGTCAGTCGGGCCTGACCATGCGCGCTCCGGCAGCACGATGCGCTCGATGGCTTCGTCGGTTTCGACGAGCAGCACTGGCGACGGATGCAGCGGGCTGTCTGGCGTCGTCGAATCGACGTCCGCGATCGTGCCGATCACGTTGAAATAGAGCACGGTGACAGCGTAGCACCGAGCCAGCGGGCCGCCTGCGGGCGGCTCTTTCGTTTACGCGATGGCTCACGGTGGCGTCGGTATAGGTTTCGGTGTAGGCAGCAGCCTTTGAGACGGCCGTTTCCACTATGAGGCTGTCACCCCTGCATCATCGGCGTGTGCCGGTCGAGCGCACCGACGCCGGCGCTGCCGGTCGCCGATGATGAGGCCTTGTCGTTCAACGCGACGGTTCCTGCGCGGCGTCGGTCGCAGCCTGCACCGCCTGGCGAAAGGCGATCGGATGCGAAATGAACGGGATCGGGTCCATCGTCGAGCCGGTACCGGTGACGAAAACCGAGCCGTAGTTGAAGAGCCGGCCGATCACGCTCTGCTCGACACGCACGCTCTCGATCTTGGCAATGTTGAGCTCGACGGTGCTGCGGCTGATGAAGCCGAACTTGGCGATGACGCGACGGTTGGTGACGGCGAGCTCGGTCGAGCCGCGCCGAATGAGGCCGGCGACGATCCACACGATGCCGACGATCGCGAGCAACCCCGCGATCGGGTTGAACGTGGCCGCGACGGCGCCGACGACGATCAGCAACGTTCCGCCGACGAGCGCCGACAAAATCGCGAACAGGCTCACGTGTCCGACGTAGAGCACGCGCTCGCCGGCACCGACGATCGATTCGACGTAGCTTGCCAACGGACCTCCCAGTCTGTCGTGTCGCACGATTATACGGTTCGCCCCGTGTCGCCGCGCTCGCCTCCGCGCGCGTCGATTGAGGCACAATCGACATTTGGCCGGCCGCACAACGCCATGTCGCCGTATCGGATCGTCCCCGGACATTTCACGCTCGCCGATCTGCGCGACCTGTGGGCTTCGCCGCGCACGATCGAGGTCGACGCCGGCGCGAGGCCGCGCGTCGACGCGGCGGCGGCGGCGGTCGCGCGCGTGCTTGCATCCGGACGCACCGTGTACGGTGTGAACACCGGATTCGGCCTGCTCGCCCGCACTCGGATCGACGACGCACGGTTGAGCGAGCTCCAGCGCGCGCTGGTGCGCTCGCACAGCGCCGGCACCGGTCCGATGCTCGACGACGCGACGGTTCGTCTCGTGCTCGCGCTCAAGATCGGCGCGCTCGCGCGCGGACACTCGGGCGTGCGCTGGGAGGTCATCGACGCGCTGCTGCGTCTCGCGAACGCGCCCGTATTGCCCTGCATACCGTCGCAAGGCTCGGTCGGCGCGTCGGGTGATCTCGCGCCGCTCGCGCATCTCGCCGCCGTGCTGATCGGCGAAGGCGAGGCGCGCGTCGCCGATCGCGTGATGCCGGGCGGCGACGCGCTCGCTGCCGTCGACCTCGCGCCGATCGAGCTCGCGCCGAAAGAGGGCCTCGCGCTGTTGAACGGCACGCAGGTGTCCACGGCGCTCGCGCTGTCGGGACTTTTCGCGCTCGAGCGCGCGCTCGCCGCGGCGTTCGTCGCCGGTGCGCTCGCGGTCGACGCATGCCTCGCAAGCGACACGCCGTTCGACGTGCGCATCCACGCGGTGCGCGGCCATCGCGGCCAGGCGCTCGCAGCTGCCGTCTATCGCCGGCTGCTCGAAGGCAGCGCCATCCGCGCGTCGCATCGCGACAGCGACCATCGCGTGCAGGACCCGTACAGCCTTCGTTGCCAGCCGCAGGTGATGGGCGCGTGCATCGATCTGCTCGCGCACGCGGCGTCGACGCTGTCGATCGAAGCCAATGCGGTGTCCGACAATCCGCTGGTGTTCGTCGACGACGCGGGCACCGGCGACGTGCTGTCCGGCGGCAACTTCCACGCGGAGCCGGTCGCATTCGCCGCCGACGCGATCGCGATCGCCGGCGCCGAGATCGGCGCATTGTCGGAGCGGCGCATCGCGCTTTTGATCGACGGCAATCTGTCGGGACTGCCGGCGTTCCTCGTCGAGGACGGCGGCGTCAACTCGGGCTTCATGATCGCGCAGGTGACCGCCGCGGCGCTCGCGTCGGAGAACAAGGCGCTCGCTCATCCGCGCAGCGTCGATTCGTTGCCGACGTCGGCCAATCAGGAAGATCATGTCAGCATGGCGACGGGCGCCGCGGCGCGCCTCGCGCCGCTCGCGGGCAACGTCGCGACGATCGTCGCGATCGAGCTGCTGGCGGCGGCGCAGGGAGTCGAGCTCCGTCGTCCGCTCGCGACGTCCGCGCCGCTTGCCCGCGCAATGGCGCTGGTGCGCGACAGCGCCGCCTTCTGGGAGCGCGACCGCGCGTTCGCGCCCGATCTCGAGCGGATGCGGGAGCGCGTCGTGCGCGGCGACTTCGTCGCGTTCGCACCCGACGCGCTGACCGGGCGCATGGCGCTCTAGCCGATCAACGAAGGAGCAATCGATGCATCGCGACGATCCCAAGCAATGGTCCGCGCAGCCCGGCACGCGCTACGCCGAGCGCACGATCCGCGCGCCGCGCGGGACCGAGCGCACGTGCAAGTCGTGGCTCACCGAAGCGCCGCTGCGGATGCTGATGAACAATCTCGATCCCGAAGTTGGCGAGAATCCGAAGGCACTCGTCGTCTACGGCGGCATCGGCCGCGCCGCACGCAACTGGGAGTGCTTCGACGCGATCGTCGCCGCGCTGCGCGAGCTGAACGACGACGAGTCGCTGCTGATCCAGTCGGGCAAGCCGGTGGGCGTATTCCGCACGCACGTCGACGCGCCGCGCGTGCTGATCGCGAACTCGAACCTCGTGCCGAAATGGGCGACGTGGGAGCACTTCAACGAGCTCGACCGCAAGGGGCTGATGATGTTCGGCCAGATGACGGCGGGCTCGTGGATCTACATCGGCTCGCAGGGAATCGTCCAGGGCACGTACGAGACGTTCTCGGAAGCGGGCCGCCAGCACTGCAACGGCGATCTCGCCGACAAGTGGATCCTCACCGCCGGCCTGGGCGGCATGGGCGGCGCGCAACCGCTCGCGGCGACGATGGCCGGCGCTTCGATGCTCGCGATCGAATGTCAGCAGAGCCGCATCGACATGCGGCTCGCGACGCGCTATCTCGATCGTCAGGCGCGCGATCTCGACGACGCACTCGCGCTGGTGCGCGACGCGTGCGCAAAGCGAGCGCCGACGTCGATCGCGTTGCTCGGCAATGCCGCGGAGATCCTGCCCGAGCTCGTGCGTCGTGGCGCGCACCCCGACCTGTTGACCGATCAGACGTCGGCGCACGATCTCGTGTACGGCTATCTGCCCGCCGGCTGGAGCGTCGAGCGATGGAAAGCCGCGCAGGCCGATCCGTCGCAGCACGAAGCGCTCGTCGCCGCCGCGAAGCGGTCGATCAGGCAGCATGTCGAAGCGATGCTCGCGCTGCACGCGCAGGGCGTGCCGACGTTCGATTACGGCAACAACATCCGGCAGGTCGCGTACGACGAAGGCGTGGCGAGCGCTTTCGATTTTCCGGGCTTCGTTCCCGCGTACATCCGGCCGCTGTTCTGCGAAGGCAAGGGGCCGTTCCGCTGGGCGGCGCTATCGGGCGATCCCGACGACATCCGCAAGACCGACCGCAAGGTGCGTGAGCTCTTTCCCGACGACGCGCATCTGCACCGGTGGCTCGACATGGCGGGCGAGCGCATCGCGTTCCAGGGATTGCCCGCACGCATCTGCTGGCTCGGGCTCGGACAGCGCCATCGCGCCGGGCTTGCATTCAACGACATGGTCGCGAGCGGCGAGCTGAAGGCGCCGATCGTCATCGGCCGCGATCATCTCGACACCGGCAGCGTCGCGTCGCCGAACCGCGAGACCGAATCGATGCGCGACGGCTCCGACGCCGTTTCGGATTGGCCGTTGCTGAACGCGCTGCTCAATACGGCGAGCGGGGCGACGTGGGTGTCGTTCCATCACGGCGGCGGCGTCGGCATGGGCTACGCGCAGCACGCGGGCGTCGTGATCGTCTGCGACGGCACGCCGGCCGCGGCCAAGCGCATCGAGCGCGTGCTGTGGAACGATCCGGCGACCGGCGTCATGCGCCACGCGGACGCCGGCTACGAGAAGGCGATCGCGGTCGCGAAGGCGAACGGGCTCAAGTTGCCGATGACGTGACAGTCGGAAACGTTTACAGCGACGCCATGCCAGTGCCGTACGAATGAGGCGAATCAACCGGTTAGCGGTCTGGTACGCGCCGTGCTTATCCGATGCAGCCGCCATGTAGGCGGGGGCAAGGGGACAAAACGATGAGGTACTACAAAAAGGTTCTGGGCGCGCTCGCAGCGATCGCGCTCGCTGCGACGCTGGCCTCGCCGGCGCACGCTGGGGCTATCAACCCCGACGGTACGTGGGTCGGCTTCTGCTTCAACGATCTCGGTCCGGCTACGTCGGGCTGCCAGAACTTGGGTTCGCAGACGTCGGGTAACGACTTCACGTTCACGCTGTCCGGTCCGGCGATCCTGCAGATCACCGACGCGTTCAATCAGGGCGACATGTTCGAAGCGTTCGATTTCGGCGTCTCGCTGTTCACGACGAGCGCCGTGCCGAACACGGGCGCGGACACAGGCGTGAGCGATCCGTTTGCCGCATACGCGGACGCGCGCTTGAGCCACGGATCGATCCTGCTCGGGGCGGGTCAGCACCAGATCTCGGTGTTCAACGTCCAAGGGTGTTGCAACGGTGGCGGTGCGTATCTGCGGATCGCGGCGGTGCCCGAGCCGGGTACGCTCGCGCTGATCGCGGCTTCGCTCATCGGCGCGGCGGTCACGCGGCGTCGCAAGCAACGCTGATCCGAGCGGTTCAGCGGCAACCAAGCGCGCGGTTCGCCGCGCGCTTTTGCTTTCTAGAACACCCACGCCGCGTCGCGCGGCACGTCGAGCCAGTGGCGTCCCGCCGCAAGCGGCCGGTCGCCGTACGCGCGTACACGCGCCGCGCCGACGTGGAACAGGTGCTCCCACTTGTCGCCGAGATACATCGACGTCGTGAGTTCGGCGGCGAGGCGGTTCGTGCCGTCGGCCTGCGCGATGCGCACGCGCTCGAGACGCACCATTGCGACGGCGTCGGCGCCGATCGCGGCGGTGCTCTTCAGCCGTCCCCACAGCGACCACCCGTCGCCTTCGAGCAGCGCCGTGCCGTTCTCGATGCGGGCGATGCGTCCGGCGAGGCGGTTGTTGCTGCCCATGAAGTCGGCGGCGAACAGCGTCGCCGGGTCGCTGTACATCTGCTCCGGCGTGCCCTGCTGCTCGATGACGCCGCCGTTCAGCAGCAGGATGCGGTCGGACATCGCCATCGACTCGGACTGGTCGTGCGTGACGACGAGCGCGGAGAGCTGCAGCTTGACGATCAGCTCGCGCAGCCACGCGCGTGCTTCCTCGCGCAGCTTCGCATCGAGGTTCGACAGCGGCTCGTCGAGCAGGATCACCGGCGGGTTGTAGACCAGTGCGCGCGCGAGCGCGACGCGCTGCTGCTGCCCGCCGGATAGCTGATGCGGATAGCGCTCGCCGAGATGGCCGAGCGAAAGCTGGTCGAGCGCCTTCTTCACGCGTGTCGCGATCTCGCTCGTGGGCACCTTGCGAAGCTTCAATGCGTACGCGACGTTGTCGAACACCGTCTTGTGCGGCCACAACGCGTAGGACTGGAACACGAGGCCGAGATTGCGACCCTCGGCGGGCACGTCGATGCCGCCGACGCTGTCGAACAGCGCCTTGTCGGCGATGCGGATCGCTCCCTGCGACGGCGCCTCGAGGCCGGCCACGGCGCGCAGCAGCGTCGTCTTGCCGCTGCCCGACGGGCCGAGCAGCGAGACGACCTCGCCGCGCTCGAGCGTGAGCGACACGCCCTTGAGGATGAGGTTGTCGCCGTACCTCAGGTGCAGGTCGTCGACGGTCAGCTCCGCCATCGTTTGCTCCCCTAGTCGCGCAGGCGCACGCCGAAGCGCAGCGCGAGCGCGAGACCGATGCCCACGAGCAGCACGTTGATCAGCGACAGTGCGGCGACGACGTCGATCGCGCCGCCCTGCCACAGCGAGACGAGCTCCGCGCCGATCACTTCGGTTCCCGGCGCGAGCAGGTAGACTCCGGTCGAGTATTCGCGCTCGAAGATCATGAACACCAGCAGCCACGAGCCGAGCAGTCCGTGGCGAATGAGCGGCAGCGTGATCTCGCGCGAGATGCGGCCGCGGCTCGCGCCGACGCTGCGGCCGGCTTCCTCCAGCTCGCTCGACACCTGCAGCAGCGACGACGAGATGAGCCGCATGCCGTACGCAAGCCACACGACGGTGTACGCGATCCACATGCTGACGATCGTCGTGCGCAGCGGCGTCAGCGGCGGAAAGAACAGGAACACCCACAGAAACGCGAGCCCTGCGAGCAGTCCCGGAACCGCGCGCGGCACCAGCACGAGGTAGTCGACGAAGCGCGACCAGCCGTCGTTGCGACGGTGGGTCGCGAAGCCGATCGCCGTGTAGCAGGCGACGGTGATCGCGCCGCCCACCGTGCCGATGAGAATCGTGTTGACGATCGCGCGCGTATGCGTCGGCTCGTCGAAGACGCTGCGGAAGTTGTCGAGCGTCAACGCCTCGCGCAGCGTGACGCCGAATCCCCAGTTGGTGACGAACGCGCGCAGCGCGATGCCCGACAGCGGAACGATCACGCTCACGAAGAGCCACGCGAGGAGCAAAGCGGCGGCAAGCCATTTCCACTTGCCGAGCGGCAGGTCGCGCAGCCGCCCTGCCTTGCCCTTGATCGTCGCGTAGCGGCGGGCATTCTGCAGCAGGCGGCGCTGCAGCAGGACGAGCGGGAACGTCACGCCGACGATGCACATCGCGACCGCGGCCATCAGGTGATACGACGGCGTGCCGAGCTTGTTCGTGAGCTTGTACAGATACGTCGACAGCACCAGATGCCCTTCGGGGTCGCCG
Source organism: uncultured beta proteobacterium (assembly GCA_963798655.1). Taxonomy (GTDB): domain Bacteria; phylum Pseudomonadota; class Gammaproteobacteria; order Burkholderiales; family Casimicrobiaceae; genus CAVSMC01. The sequence goes on from CAWCUH010000003.1 coordinate 337,144, forward strand.
AGCACCAGCGGCAGGCCGAACAGCTCGAAGCCGAGGAAGAAGACGAGCACCGCAGCGAACAGCAGCGACGGCATGATCAATGGCAGGCTCACCGTCGTCGCGACGCGAAACGGCGACGCGCCCGCCGTGCGCGCCGCTTCCTCGACGTCGGACCCGAGGCTCTTGAGCGCAGCCGACGCGTAGACGTAGACGTTCGGCACGTGCGTCAGGCCGGCGATCACCGCCATCGCTGGAACCGAGTAGAGGCCCCACGGTACGCCGCCGAAGAGATCGCTCGCCCACACGCTGTAGAACCCGACCGGCCCGGCGGCGACAACATAGCCGAACGACAGCACCATCGGCGACACGAAGCTCGGCACGAGGATCATCGGCTCGAGCCATCGCTTGGCCGGCAGGTCGGTGCGCTCCATCACGAATGCGAGGAGCGCGCCGAGCGGCACGGCGATCACCGTCATGCCGGTCGCGATGAACAGCGAGTTCGCGAACGCCTGCCAGAAATCGCCGTCGGCAAAGATGAACGCGTACGCGGCGAGGCCGACGCTCTTGCGCGCGTCGAAGAACGGCGCGGTGAGCAGGCTCTGGTAGGCGATCAGCGCGAGCGGCGCGAGCACCGCCGTCGCGGTGACGGCGATCGTCAGCGCCCGCGTGAGCGACGGGCGGGCCGCGCTCCGGACGCCGGCTGACGTTACGGCGGCCACGGCGCGCGCCGTGCTACTTGGCGGTGACCGTGCTCTTCCAGTTGTTGAGGAACTCGAGCCGCTTCTTCGGATCGAGCCACGACGTGATCTCGGAGCTCACCGGAATCGGCTTCACGACGTTCGGGCCGAGCTGCGTGTTGAGCTTGGCCGCCGTGTACTCGGCATCGACGTCGTTGCGCACGGCGAAGAGCTCGACATCGCTGCCGATCATCTTCTGCCCGCGCTGCGAAAGCACGTAGTCGGTGAACACCTTCGCCGCGTTCGGGTTGCGCGCCGCCTTGCCGATGAACAGCACGCGCGACAGCACCAGCGTGTAGTCCTTCGGGAGCACGACGCCGAGCGACGCGTCCTTCTTGGCGCGCACCAGCGCGTAGCTGCCGAGCACGTTGTAGCCGAGCAGATGCTCGCCCGACGACACCTTCTCCAGCATGTTGCCCGTGCTCGAGTAGACCCGGTAACTCGTCGCGCCGAAGCCCTTCTCGAGATCGTGCATCCCGGCGAAGTACTTCGTGTCCTGCACGACGAACATGAAGCCCACGCCGCTCTTCTCGATGTCGTACGTCGTCACCTTGCCCTTGAACTTGTCGGTCTTAGTGTTGATGAGCTTCGCGAACGCCGCGTGGTCCTGCGGAACCTCGTCGGCGCTCACCAGGCGCTTGTTGTAGATGAACACCGCCGGCTCGTACGTGGTGCCGTAAGCCGCGTTCTTGTAGACCGCCCATTGCGGCAGCTTCGGGGCTTCCGGCGACGCGTACTGCATCGCCTGGCCGTCGTCGACGAGCTTCACCTGCAGGTCCATCGCAGAGCTCCACATGACGTCGGCCGAGCCCTGGCCCGCGGCCGCCTCGGCGATGAAGCGGTTGTACATCTCGGTCGAGTTCATGTCGTTGTACTCGACCTTGATGTCGGGATAGAGCGCGTTGAAATCCCTGATCAGCGGTTGCGCTGCCTTGGTGTCGAGCGCGCTGTAGATGACGACCTTGCCTTCCTTCTTCGCCGCGGCGATCGTCTGCGCGTAGTCGGCGGGGTAACCGGCGGGAACCGCTTGCGCAAATGCGGCCGCGGCCGCGAGCGCGCTTAGCGCGGCAACGAACGACTTCAGCATCGGAATCTCCTCGGGTCTTCTCGCCGCTCGTCGGGCGCGGCAATGCGCCGGATTATAGGCGCGTGACAGTCGTCCGACGGACGGTCGCGCGGGCTCCCTATGCCGTTGTCATAATGCCAGAGATTGGTCGGCACCGGCCTTACGCACGAAAGGAGCCGCGACATCATGCGATCCACGACGTATCCGCGCATCCTCGCCGTCATTGCGTTCTGTTGCGGCCTCGCCACCGCGCAAGCCGACACGCTCAGGCCAGCATCTGCGGCGCCGACGCAAACGGCATTCACTGCGTCGGCACCGTCGCGAGTCGCCGCGAAGCCCGATTCGCAGACGCCGACTGCAAGGCGCGTGACGTCCCATCGTGTGACCACCGCCGTCGATGCGGCGAGCAACCGGACGCGCCCATCGAGCGGCGTCACCAACGCCCGCGGTGCGTCGACGCCGGCGGATACGCGGCCCGAAGGGCGCGGCAACGTGGCCGCTTCGAATGCGACAGTCACCTCGCCAGGCCCTTCTGCACGCGTGTCCGGAACGCTGATGCCGGTCGGAACGGCCGCCGGTGTCTCGACGACGCAGGCCGGGAGCGCGAGCAGCGGCAATGGCCACGGCAAAGGCGGAGGCGGTTGACGGCTGACCGCAGCGCGCAGCAGCCGTTATCGAATCAATGGGAGGTGACCCGATGAACCGAGCGCTGATCGTGTCGCTGCTGTCGCGGCCGCGCCACTCGCGTGGACGCTCGCGAACGCACAAACAGCCACCGCGGAACACGGCGCGCGCGCAGCGCAGGGGGCAGGCGCCGCGGCGGCCGCAAGGGATTCGACGTCGCAGACGCCAACGCCCGCGCACGCGGGCAGCGATCCTCGTGTGTGTCTCGAGTTCGCGACGAACCTCGAGATCCACCGCTGCGCGGAGAAATACCGGCCTCGCAAGCGAGTCGGCTGACGGCAACGCGGACAGCGCAGGCCGCGTTCGCCGTTCAGCGGCCAGCGCGACTTTCGCCGGGCGAATTTGGTCGGGGTGAGAGGATTTGAACCTCCGGCCTCTACGTCCCGAACGTAGCGCTCTACCAGGCTAAGCTACACCCCGAGTGGGACAGCCGCTTGCGCGGCGCGCACGCACGGCGCTGCTAGAACGTACGCCGGGCGGCGAAGGTCGCCAATTCTAGCAGACTTTCCCGGTGCGGCGACGGCTCGAGACTGCCAACGCATCGAGCCGCGGCATCGCTCTCGATGCGCGCTCGCTCGCGCGCGTAGTCGAGCGCGCCGGTGCGCGCGAGCACGTCGACGACCGGTGCGAAATCGGTGAGCCGGTGTCCGGTGATCGCGTTGCGTATCAGCGTCGCCTCGTCAGCGCTCGCGACCGCGAGCGCGCGGATCAGCGGCAGCGTCATCTTTCCCTCGGCAAGATCGTCGCCCAGGTTCTTGCCGATCGCGTTCAGCTCGCCGGAATAGTCGAGCACGTCGTCGATCAGCTGGAACGCGGTGCCGAGATGCATGCCGTAGCGCGCGAGCGCTGATTCGCGCTCGGGCGACGCGCCCGCAAGCACGGCGCCAAGTTGTGCGGCCGCCTCGAACAGCTTCGCCGTCTTGCGCTGGATCACGCCGAGGTAGCGCGCCTCGTCGAGGCTCGCGTCGCCGGCGTTGACGAGCTGCAGCACCTCGCCTTCGGCGATGACGTTCGTTGCATTGGACACGATCTCGAGCACGCGCATCGAGCCGAGCCCGACCATCAGCTGGAAGGCACGCGAATAGAGGAAGTCGCCGACGAGCACCGATGCGGCGTTGCCGAACGTCGCATTCGCCGTCGCGTGACCTCGGCGCAGCGACGATTCGTCGACGACGTCGTCATGGAGCAGCGTGGCCGTGTGGATCATCTCGATCACCGCGGCCATCGTGTAATGGTGCCGGCCCGAATAGCCGCATGCGCTTGCCGACAGCACGAGCAGCGCCGGCCGCAGCCGCTTGCCGCCGCTCTGGATGATGTATTCGCCGACCTGGCGCACGAGTGCAACGTCGGAAGCGAGGCTCGCACGAAGCGCGCCATCGACTTCCGCCATGTCGGCGGCGAGCGAGCGAAGCAGGGCGGTCGGCAAAGGGGCGGCGCGTGAACGGCGGCTCGTCGAACGGGCCGTGTCGGTGCGAGTCGGGCGGGACGAAAGTTTACCGGATGGCGTGGGCGGGTCATGCCGCACAGTTCGCCATTGTTGATCGCACGCAATGCCGGGGACGATCGGCAACGGATGCTCGCGCCGCCGCGGCGGCTACGTTCGATTCCGGGTAACCGGTTGACCGGAAAGCGCTAAATAACCTATAATTATCGATTCCTCACGGCAGCGATCTCTCGGGGCGGCGCACATGTATGCAGTGATCAGGACCGGCGGCAAGCAGTACAAGGTCGCTCCGGGCGAAAAACTCAAGGTCGAGCTCCTGGAAGCCGACGTCGGCGCGAAGCTCGTCCTCGGCGAGGTGCTCATGGTCGGCAACGGCGACGAGATCCGTGTCGGGCAGCCGACGCTCGCCGGTGCGACGGTCAGCGCGACCGTCGTCGGTCACGGGCGCGGCGACAAGGTCACGATCTTCAAGATGCGGCGGCGCAAGAATTATCGGCGCCACCAGGGTCACCGCCAGGGGTTCACCGAAATCGCGATCGACAGCATCGACGGCTGACGCCGCAACCGAGCGCAAACGTCTGGCGCCGGCGCCGAGCGCGGCGATCCGGCAAAGAGCGGAGATTCAAGCAATGGCACACAAGAAAGCGGGCGGCAGCTCACGCAACGGCCGCGACTCGCAAGCGAAGCGCCTCGGCGTCAAGTCGTACGGCGGCGAGCTTATCAGCGCGGGCAGCATCATCGCCCGCCAGCGCGGCACGCTGATCCATCCCGGCATCAACGTCGGGCTGGGCAAGGATCACACGCTGTACGCGCTTGTCGGCGGTCACGTGCGCTTCGCGACCAAGGGCAAGGACAAGCGCAAGGTCGCCAACGTCGACGCCGTGCCGGCGCAAGAGCAACCGGCGGCCGAATAGGGGACAGACCACGTTTTCCGCGGAAAAACGCGGTCTGTCCCCATTTACCGGCGCTCCAGTTTCCACAGCAGCAGCGCGGCGAGCGCGACGAAGGCGACCAGCGGAAACACCGCCGAGAACAGTGGCGGCCAGTCGTTCAGCACGCCGAGGTTGGTGAACAGCCGGCCGACCAGGAAGAACGCCAAGCCGAGCATCGTGCCGGCGAAGATGCGGAACCCGACGCCGCCGCCGCGCCGCTGAAAGTACGAGAACGGCAGCGCCAGCACCATCATCACGATCACGGCCGCCGGGTAGAAGATCTTGTTCCAGAACGCGATCTCGAATCGCGTCGCCTTCTGTGCGCCGGCGTCCATCACGCGCATGTTGTCCCACAGCGTGTTGAGCTCGAGCCGCTCCGGCGGCACTTGGTAGACGGTCAGCAGCGACGGCCGCAGCACCGTGCTCCACATCTCGGCCTCCTCGCGCGTCGTCGTCACGGTGCCGGGAGCGAGCTTCGTCACGCGGACGTTGGCAAGCCGCAGCTGGCCGCCGCGGGCGAACGTCGCGCTCTCCGCGACCCGCATCACCGCGAGACGCAACTGGTCGTCGAATTCGTAGATGCGCACGCCGACGAGCGTGAGGTCGGACAGCACGCCGCGGATGTTGACCATCGCGCGCTCCTGCCGGAACCAGAACCCCGAGTCGAACTGGCGCGCCGAAAAGCGTGGCGTATCGCCGGTGGCGGCCGCGCGCACCGCCTGCGAGATGCGCTCCGCGGGAGGCGCGACGAGCTCGCCGGCGAGGAACGTGACGATCGCGAGCGGGATGCCGATCCGCATCAGCGCCCAAGTGACCTGTCCGAGCGACGCGCCCGACGCGCGCATCACCGTGTACTCGGAGTTCGACACGAGGTTCGCGAGCGCGAACAGCGTGCCGATCAGCGCGGCGATCGGGAACAGCTCGTACATCCGCGACGGCAGCTGCAGCGCGACATAGAGCAGCGCGCTCGAGATCGTGTAGCCCCCGCGACCCACGTCGCCCAGCTCGTGGATCAGGTCGAAGAACGCGAACAGCATCACCAGCGCGGCGAAAATGAACAGCACGGCCCCCAGAACCTCGCGGCCGATGTAGCGGGTGAGCGTCTTCATGCAGCGGCCGGCGCGCGGCGCAGCAAACCGAACGGCCGCATCTGGCGCCCGAACATCAGCAGCACGAGCGCGACGGCGATCACGTGCGGCAGCGCGAGCCCGAGCCAGAAGTCGAGCTTGTTCTGGGCGATCATGCTTTGCACGATGTTCAGGCAGTTGCTGTACAGCATGTAGAGGAACGCCGCGGAGAGCAGGTTGAACGAGCGGCCCATCCGTGGGTTCACCTGTGCAAGCGGCACCGCGAGCAGCGTCAGCACGATCGCCTCGATCGGCACCGACAGCCGCCAGAAGAGCTCCGCCCGCTCGACATTGCCGTCGATCGCGACCAGCGTCGGCGTCGGCATCGCCTTGCTCGATACGGGCAGCGCCCGCAGCTCCGCCGGCTCGATGCGCCGGCCGAGCCGCTCGAACTCCACGACGCGGTAGTCGCTCGAGCCCGGGTCGCCTTCGTAGCGCCGGCCGTCGGACAGCACGATGAAACGGTCGCCGTCGTCGGTCTGCTCGAGCGTGCCGGAGCGGGCGACAGTGATGACGTTCTTGCCGTTCTCGACCGAGTTCAGGAAGATGTTGTGAATCGTGCCATCGAACGTATTGATGCTGTCGACGAAGACGACGAGGTTCGCGCGCCGGAATTCATGGAAAAGTCCCGGTGATATCAACGTGATCTCGTCGCGAGACTCGAGCTGACGCTCGTATTCGAGCTTGCGCTGCTCGGCCCACGGCGACAGATAAAGCGACAGTGCGACGATCGCCACCAGGAACGGCGCCGCGAACCACAGGATCGGTCGAAGCCACGCCGTCAATCCCTGGCCGGACGACATCCAGACGACCATCTCGCTGTCGCGATACCAGCGCGACAGCGTCAGCAGCACCGTCAGGAACAGCGCGACCGACAGCAGGATATTGAGGTAGAACAGCGCGTTGAAGCCGAGCAGCGGCAGAATCCCGTCCGGCGCCACAGCTCCGCCGGCAGCGCGGGCGAGCAGCCGCAGCACCAGATTGGTGAAGAGGATCGCGAGCAGGATGACGAACAGGCCGATCGCCGTCGCCGTCAACTCGCGTACAAGGCTGCGGCGAAAAATCATGACGCCGGGAGAATTTTGACTTTTTTGGCCGGATTTGCCGATAATGCGGGCCACGCCGCGCTACGGCAAAGAAACCAAACTCGCACGTCAGGGGACAGCGATGGAATTTACCATAAAAAGTGGCAGCCCCGAGAAGCAGCGGAGCGCTTGCGTCGTCGTCGGGGTGTTCGATAACCGCAAGCTTTCGCTGTCCGCGGAGCTCATCGACCGCGCATCGAACGGTTATATCAGCGAAATCATCCGTCGCGGCGACATGGAGGGCAAGCTCGGCTCGACGCTGCTGCTGCACAACGTGCGCGGCACGCTTGCCGACCGCGTGCTGCTCGTCGGGCTTGGCAAGGAGCGCGACTTCCGAGACAAGGAGTTTCGCTCGGCCGTGAAATCGGCGGTGAAGCTGCTGAACGAGACCGGCTCCTACGAATCGGTGATTTATCTAACCGAGGAGAAGGTCAAGCGACGCGAAGTCGCATGGCGTGTCGAGCACGCCGTGATCGTCGCGATGGAGGCCGTCTACCGCTTCGAGCAGATGAAGAGCCAGCCTACGGAAGTTCGCCGTCCGCTGCGCAAGCTCACGTTGTCGGTGCCGCAGCGCTCGGACCTGACGGCCGGCGAAACGGCGTCGGCGCGTGGCCTCGCGATCGCGCACGGCATGGATCTCGCGCGCGACCTCGGCAACCTGCCGGCGAACGTCTGCACACCGGCGTACCTGGCCGGCGTCGCGCAGGATCTCGCGAAGGAGCTGCCGGACATCAAGGTCACCGTGCTCGAGCGCAAGGAGATCGAGGAGCTCGGCATGGGCTCGTTCCTGTCGGTCATTCGCGGCACGGCCGAGCCGCCGCGTTTCATCGTGCTCGAATACCAGGGAGGCGCGAAGAAGCAGCGGCCGTTCGTGCTCGTCGGCAAGGGCATCACGTTCGACACCGGCGGCATCTCGCTCAAGCCGGGTCTCGACATGGACCAGATGAAGTTCGACATGTGCGGCGCGGCGAGCGTGCTCGGCACGTTCCGCGCGATCGGCGAGCTCAAGGCGAAGATCAATCTCGTCGGCCTCGTGCCGGCGTGCGAGAACATGCCGTCGGGCAGTGCGACGAAGCCCGGCGACATCGTGAAGAGCATGTCCGGGCAGACGATCGAGATCCTCAACACGGATGCCGAAGGCCGGCTGATTCTCGCCGATGCGCTGACCTACGCCGAGCGCTACGAGCCGGAGGCCGTCGTCGACATTGCCACCCTTACCGGCGCGATGGTGATCTCGCTCGGCCACGTCGCATCGGGCGTGTTCAGCAGCAGCGACACGCTGTCGCGCGCGCTGCTCGCCGCCGGCGACGACGCGTTCGACCGCGGTTGGCCGATGCCGCTCTGGGACGACTACCAGGACGGGCTCAACAGCAATTTCGCCGATTTCGCGAACATCGCCGGGCGCGCCGGCGGCAGCATTACCGCGGCGTGCTTCCTGTCGCGTTTCGCGAAGAAGTACGACTGGGCGCACATCGACATCGCGGGCACCGCGTGGCGGGACGGCAAGGACAAGGGCGCGACCGGGCGGCCCGTGCCGATGCTGACGACGTGGCTGCTCGGAAACGAATCCGCGGGCTAGCCGCCGACGCGGACGCGCAAAGGCGTGACGCGATGACGACAATCGATTTCTACACGCATTGCGCGCAGCCGCTGCAGGTCGCGGCGCGCGTCGTCGCCAAGGCGTGGACGCAATTCGGCAGCGTGCGCGTGCTCACGCCCGACGCCGATGCGACGGCGGCGCTCGACGATCTGATGTGGCGCCAGCCGGCCACCGCTTTCTATCCGCATTGCCGTCTCGCGAGCCCGCTCGCCGCGGAAACGCCGATCCTCATCGATCACGTGCTCGAGCACGACGGACCCGCGGCTGTGCTCGTGAGCCTGCACCCGCAGGCGCCGCCGTTCTTCGCGCGCTTCCAGAGGCTTGCCGAGATCGTCGGCTCCGGCGACGACGCGGCGGCCGCAGCACGAACGCGCTGGCGCTTCTACAAGGAGCGCGGCTACGAGCTGCGCTCGCACAACCTCTCGGCGATCACTTAGCCGATGCCCACGGCGCGCGAGCTGCTCGAACAGGCCGACGCGCTGATGCGGCGAAACCGCGCGCACGTCGAGCGCGCGCCGGTCGCCGAAGCGATCGATGCGGACATTCCCGTGCTCACCGAGACGGTCGACGTCGACAGCGCGCCGGCGGAGACGCCGTCGCCGCCGGCCGACAACGTCGCGCCGATTGCGCCGGAGCAGCCGCGCTCCGTGCTCGCACTCGACGATGTGCCGGTGCTGACCGACGCGGTCGAGGAAATCGAGGCGCCGACGATTGCCGAGGCGCCGGACGACGGCGAGCCGTCGCGATGGCTCGATGTCGATCGCGGCGAGGCGAGCATCACCGGCTTGCCGCCGGACTCGGTGATTTTCGTGCCGCCGCCCGACCCGGCGTTTGCCGGCGCATTCGCTCCCGCAGAAGTCGAGTTCGACCAACCGGGCGATGCGCCTCGCGAAGACGCCGACGCCGATGCGCCGATCGAGATCACGGCGCCAGCGGACTTCCACGCTGCGCCGAGCGTGGACGACGTCGACGAGCTCGCGCTCGACGAGCTCGAAGCAGCGAGCGCGCCATCGCTCGAGCCGCCGTCCGCCGCCGCCGTCGTGGCGAGCGCGCGCGGCCTCGTCGCGGGACACGAGCCCCTTGACGGCGTCGTCGTTCCAGCGGGCGACGACGAGCGCTGGGAATCGCTCGCCGAGGAGATCCGCATGCAGGTGCTGCAGCGGATCGACATCTTCACCGACACCGGCCTGCGCGAGCAGCTCACCGCGCGGTTGCAGCCGATCGTCGACCGCGCGAGCGCGGACCTCGTCGCGACGATCAATCAGCATGTCGGGCAGCTGCTGCGCACCTACGTCGCCGAGGCGATCGAGCGCGAGATCGAGAAGTGGCGGCAGGGTGGCGAGTGACACGCGGGCGATCGCCGCACCGTAGCGCGCGCACTCGTCCCCACAACGCCCGGAACGGCAGCGCTTCACAGCAAAGAACGCCATCCCGCGCGCGCCGGGATGACACTGCCGGTCCGCTATAATTCTTCGTTTCGCAAGACGATTTCGTCGATGGAACTCGCCAAGAGCTTCGATCCGCGCTCGATCGAACAGAAGTGGTACCCGGTGTGGGAGTCGAACGGCTGGTTCAAGCCGGCGTGGAACGGCGCGCCGCCGTTCTGCATCCAGCTGCCGCCGCCGAACGTGACCGGCACGCTGCACATGGGCCACGCGTTCCAGCAGACGCTGATGGACGTGCTGATCCGCTGGCATCGCATGCGCGGCGACAACACGCTGTGGCAACTGGGCAGCGATCATGCCGGCATCGCGACGCAGATCGTCGTCGAGAACCAACTCAAGGCCGACGGCAAGACGCGCCACGATCTTGGCCGCGAGAAGTTCATCGAGCGCGTGTGGGCATGGAAAGAGGAATCCGGGTCCACGATCACGCGGCAGATGCGCCGGCTCGGCACGTCGGGCGACTGGTCGCGCGAGCGCTTCACGATGGACGCGGGTCTGTCAGCCGCGGTACGCGAGACGTTCGTGCGCCTCTACGAGGACGGGCTCATCTATCGCGGCAAGCGGCTCGTGAACTGGGATCCGACGCTCGGCACCGCGGTATCGGACCTCGAGGTCGACACCGAGGAAGAGCAGGGCACGCTGTGGGAGATCCGCTACCCGCGCGTCGACGGTAACGGCGTCGTCACCGTCGCGACGACGCGACCCGAGACGATGCTCGGCGACGTCGCCGTCGCCGTGAATCCCTCGGACGAGCGCTATCGCGATCTCGTCGGCAAGGAGCTCGAGTTGCCGCTCACCGGCCGGCGGATTCCGGTGATCGCCGACGACTACGTCGACAGGGAATTCGGCACCGGCTGCGTGAAGATCACGCCCGCGCACGATTTCAACGACTGGCAGATCGGCCAGCGCCACGCGTTGCCGTCGATTGCGGTGCTCAATCTGGACGCGACGGTGAGCGACGCCGCGCCGCCTCAATATCGCGGTCTCGATCGCTACGCCGCCCGCAAGGCGGTGCTTGCCGATCTCGATGCGGCCGGCCTCGTCGTCGCCGCGAAGCCGCACAGGATGATGGTGCCGCGCTGCGGTCGGACCGGCGAGATCGTCGAGCCGATGCTGACCGACCAGTGGTTCGTCGCGATGCGCACGCCGGCGCCGTCGACGCATCCGTATTTTCCGGACAAGACGATCCAGGAGCTGTGCCTCGCCGCCGTGGACGCCGGCGTGAAGAGCCCGCGCGACGGCGCGGTCGGCCGCGTCGAGTTCGTGCCGAAGGAATGGCTGTCGACGTATCTCAACTGGATCGAGAACATCCAGGACTGGTGCATCTCGCGCCAGCTCTGGTGGGGACACCGAATCCCCGCGTGGTACGACGAAGAGGGGAACGTCTACGTCGCGCGCAGCGAAGCCGACGCGCTCGCGCAGGCGAAGCACAACCTCGGCCGCGAGCCGAAGCCGCTGCGCCAGGACGACGACGTTCTCGACACGTGGTTCAGCTCGGCGCTGTGGTGCCATTCGACGCTCGGCTGGCCCGAGCCGACGAAGGAGCTCGACACGTTCCTGCCGTCGTCGGTGATGGTCACCGGGCCGGACATCATCTTCTTCTGGGTTGCGCGGATGATCATGACGACGGTGTACTTCACCGGCGAAGTGCCGTTCCGCACCGTGTACATCAATGCGATCGTGCGCGACGAGGAAGGCCAGAAGATGTCGAAGTCGAAGGGCAATGTCCTCGATCCGCTCGACCTGATCGACGGCGTGTCGCTCGACGAGCTGCTCGCGAAGCGCACGTACGGACTGATGCTCGAGAAGCACCGCGCGCCGATCGAGCGGCGCACGCGCGCGCAGTTTCCGCACGGCATCCCGGCGTTCGGCGCCGACGCCGTGCGCTTCACATTCGCGAGCCTCGCGACGTTCGGGCGGACGCTCAACTTCGACCTGAACCGCTGCGAAGGCTATCGCAACTTCTGCAACAAGCTGTGGAACGCCGCGCGCTTCGTGCTGATGAACGTCGACGGCAAGGACGTCGGCCTCGACGAAGCGAAGCCGGCGACGCTGTCGTTCGTCGACGCGTGGATCATCGGCGCGCTGCAGGACGCCGAGGAAGAGATCAACGGGCAGCTCGCCGCTTTCCGCTTTGACCTTGCGGCGAAGGCGCTCTACGAGTTCGTCTGGAACGAGTACTGCGACTGGTACCTCGAGCTCGCGAAGGTGACGCTCGCGCGCGCCGAGGAGAGCGGCCAACGCGGCACGCGGCGCACGCTCGTGCGCGTGCTCGAGGCGATCGTTCGACTGGCGCATCCGTTCATCCCGTTCATCACCGAGGAGCTGTGGCAGACGGTCGCCCCATTCGCCGCAAAGACCGGTCAAACGGTCTCGCTGCAGCCGTATCCGCAAGCCGACAGGCACAAGCGCGCACCGGCGGCGTCGGCACAGGTCGAGACGCTGAAGGCGCTCGTCGACGCGTGCCGGTCGCTTCGCAGCGAGATGAACCTGTCGCCCGCCGACAAGGTCGCGGCGATGATCGACGGCAAAACGACCGGCATCGGCGAGCTTGTGCCGTATCTCAAGGCGCTCGCGCGACTTGTCCGACGTCGCGCTCGTCGATCATCTGCCGACGTCGCTTGCGCCGGTGTCGGTCGTCGACGAGCTGCGCGTCATGCTCGACGTGCAGATCGACGTCGCCGCGGAAATCGAGCGCGTTGCCAAGGAGAAGGCGCGCATCGAAGTCGAGGCGGCGAAGGCGAAGGCGAAGCTCGCGAACCAGAGCTTCGTCGCCCGCGCGCCCGCCGACGTCGTCGAGCAGGAACGCGCGCGTCTTGCCGGATTCGAGGCGACGCTCGCGAAGCTCGCTCCGCAACTCGAACGCCTGCGCGCATCGCAATAGGGGACAGACCACGTTTTTTGGTTGTCGGCTCCGCGCTGACCGCCGAAAACCGCGGTCTGTCCCCTATTTGTCGAACGGCGCAGCGCGCGCGCAGCGTTAGAATCTCGCCACATGAAGATCGAAAGCGTTGAGGCGTACATCCTGCGCGCGCCGGACGAGCGGCGCCCGCACTGGGTGAGCCACTTCATCGTGCCGCGCGCGAACGAGATCCTCGTGCGCCTACGCACCGACGACGGCGTCGAAGGCATCGGTCTCGCGACGAGCTACACGCCGATCGAGGCTGCGATCCACGCGCTGCGAAGCGGCATCGCCGACCTGATCGTCGGCGGCGACGCGCTCGCGCCCGAGCAGACGTACCAGAAGCTGTTCGCGCTCACCTGGCAGCGCGCCGCGAGCGAGCGCAAGTGGACGCGCGAAGCGATCGTTCGCATTTCGGCCGCTGTCGACATCGCGCTTTGGGACATCGTCGGCAAGGTCGCCGGTCTGCCGCTGTACCGGCTGTTCGGCGGATTCCGCAGCGAAGTGCCGTGCTACGTGACCTGCGCGTACTACCGCGACGGCAAGACGCTGTCCGAGCTGCGCGACGAGATGCAGATGCTGAAGGCGCAGGGCCACACCGGTTTCAAGGCGAAGGCGGGCGGCCTTTCGCTCGGCGAAGACATCGAGCGGCTCGCGCTCGTGCGCGAGGTGATCGGCGAAGACTGCGATCTGATGGTCGACGTCAACCGCGGCTGGGATCTCGCCACCGCGACCGAAGGCGCCGCGTTGCTCGAGCCGCTAGCGCCGCGCTGGCTCGAGGAGCCGGTGCGCTGGGCCGACGACCGGCGCGAGTTGAAGCTGCTCGCGCAGCGCACGCGCATCCCGCTGTCCGCCGGCGAGAGCGAGCTCACGAGCTACGGATGCCGAGCGCTGCTGGAAGAGCAGGCGATCCGGATCCTCCAGTTCGACTGCACGATGATGGGCGGATTCACCGAGGGACGAAAGCTCGCCGCGCTGTGCGAGCTGAACAGCGTCGAAGTCGCTCCGCATCACGATTGCTTCATTCACGCGCACATCGTCGCGGCGTCGCCCGCCGGCTGCATCGTCGAGTCGTTCACCGACCCCGAACGCGATCCGCTGCAGGCGGAATTGTTCGAGGACCCGCCGGAGATTTCGCACGGCGTGCTCCGGTTGAAGGAGCAACCGGGCCTCGGCCTGACGCTGTCGGATGCCGCCGTTCGCAAATTCGGCGACAAGGTGCTGTGAAATCCACGGGGAGAATCCGGATGCACGAAGGAAAGCGGTCAAGCCCGTCACACTCGACCCGAAAACGACTGCGCTGCTGACACTCGACTTCAACCGGCAGACGTGCAATGCCGAGCGCCGGCCTCGCTGCGTCGCGTCGATTCCAGAGGTCAAGCCGCTGCTCGAGGCTGCCCGCGCCGTCCACATGCCCGTCCCGTTCAGTCTCGGCGGCGGCGGCAAGCCAGCCGATTTGCCGAAGGATCTCGCGCCGACGGCCGACGAGCCGGTCGTGTCGCCGGGTGTCGACAAGTTTCGCAATGCCGATCTCGAGAAGTTCCTGCGGCAACAAGGCGTCACGTCCGTCGTCGTCGTCGGCACGGCCGCGCACGGCGCCGTCTTGTACACCGCAAGCACCGCGGCGATGCTCGGCATGAAAGTGATCGTTCCGGTCGACGGCATATCGGCCGATACGCCGTATATCGAGCAGTACGTCGTCTGGCATTTCGCGAACGCGGAGCTGATCGTCGCCTCGAGCGGCATCGGCTACCTGCTCGTCAAGGGGCAGGCGAACATCAGCACGCCGATCGTGATGTCGGGAATGATCGCGATCGGAATCGTCGGCTTCGCGATCGACGCGCTGCTTCGCGCGGCGGAGCGCGCGATCGAGCGGCGGCGCGGCCGCGGCTAGGGCCTGTTCACGCTATGGGCACCATAGCGTGAACAGCTAGGTCAGGCGGGTGTTCGCGCCGCTCGGAGGCTGCGACTTCGGCGAGCGCTCGTCGTGCGTTTGCGCCGTTCGATACGGCTTCACGCCGAGCCAGCGATCGAGCTCGACCATCGAGGCGTCGTAGCTGAGGTTCCAGCCTTCCGCCTTCGCCGCTTCGAAGGCGGCGTCGCCGATCGCCGCGCGGGACTTGGCGATCCGCGGGCCGATGAACGCGTCGTCCGCCGGGTCATGGCGCATCCGCGCCTCGTGCAGCTGTCGCTGTGCTGCGCCGTGCAACCGCGCCGCGATCGCATGCTCTCCGAGCGACGAAGCGAGCCCGGCGGCGACGTCCGTCGCGCATTCGACCAGACCTTTGTATCCCGCAACGTTTGCAAGTGACCGCGCCTCGGCCAGCGCGGCACGACCCTCGGCGAGACGACCCGTCGCGATCAGCGCGCTCGCGAGGTTCGTGAGCGCGTTGGCAGTGGCACTGCGGTCTCTGCGTGCCCGTGACAAGGCTACCGCCTCGTCGTAGAACGGCTCGGCCGCTCCACCGTTGGCGCTGGTGCGGTGCACTTCGCCAAGGCCGTTCAGCGCCGAGATCAGGCGTGCGTCGTCGCGGACCGAGCGGGCCAGCTCGCAGGCGTCGCCGTAGCGCGCGAGAGCATGCGGCCGGTTTCCTTTGACGTAGAGCGCGAGGCCGGTCATCAGGAGCCCGTCGACGATCAGTGCGGTTTCGCCAATCCGACGAGCTATCGCGAGAAAGCGCTCGGCGCATGCTTCGGTCTCGTCGTACCGGCCCAGCTTGTAGGCGCAGAACGCCATCGCGTGCAACGTCTTGCATCGGTCGACGCTATCGGATTCGGCGCCGGCGAGCGCCAGCGCGGCCGCACCGAGGTCATATCCGCGCTCGGGCTGAGACGTGTAAGTCCAGTAGCGCCATGACGAGCCGGTCAACCGCAGTGCGAGCTCGCCGCCATTTCGCGCATGCGCGCACCATGCGTGCGCCGCGAGCAGATTCTCCTGCTCGTGGCGGAACGTCGCGAACCAGCTCGCTTGTCGCGGCCCTCGCAACTCGGGCTCGGCTTTCGCGGCGAGCGCGACGTAGTGCAGCAGATGCCGCGTGCGGACCTCGTCGCCTTCGCCCGCGGCGTTCAGCCGTTCCTCCGCGTACTGACGCACGGTTTCGAGCATCCGATAGCGCGGCTTCGCGTCGCTGTCGCGATCGACCATCAGCAGCGACTTGTCGTGCAGCGCGGTCAGGCGCTCGAGCACGTCGTAGTCGTCCGCATCGTCACCGGCGACGTACGCCGCCGCGGCGAGCGTGCAGCCTCCCGCGAAGACCGCCAGCTCGCGAAACAATTGCTGCTCGGCCGGCGTCAGCAGGTCGTGGCTCCATTGCATCGTGGCATGCAGCGTCTGATGGCGCGGCAACGCGCGATTGCCGCCGGTCAACAGGCGGAAGCGATCGTCGAGACGTGCCCGAATGTCATCGATCTCGAGAACGCGCACACGAGCGGCTGCGAGCTCGATCGCGAGCGCGATGCCGTCGAGCCGCCGGCAGATGTCGGCGACGGCCTCCGCGTTGCGCTCGTCGACGTCGAATTCCGGCACGACGAGCCGCGCGTGATCGACGAACAGGCGCGCTGCCTCCGAATTGCGTACGTCGTCGAGATCGCTCGTCGTCGGCAGCGACAGCGAGCGCACGGCGAACACCTGCTCACCCGCGGTGCCGAGCACTTCGCGACTCGTCGCGACGATCTTGAGCGCGCCGCACGTCTCGAGCAGCGTGGCAATGGACTTCACCGCGGCGCCGATCACGTGCTCGCAGTTGTCCATGACGACCAATGCACGACGCGCCTTCAGGTGGTCGGTCAGCTGGCCGACCTGCACGCCGAGCGTCGCCGCGACGGCGGCCGGCACGCGCTGCGCCTCCTGCAGCGGTGCAAGGTCGACGAACCAGACGCCATCGGGGAACGCCGCCATTTCCCGATGCGCAAGCTCCTGCGCGAGTCGCGTCTTGCCGCAGCCGCCGATGCCGGACAGCGTCAGCAGGCGCGTGTCGCGCAGCAATTGCGCGCAATTGTCGAGTGCCGATTCACGGCCGATGAAGCGGGTTCGCGCATGCGGCAGGTTGTTCGGGAGCGCGGGCGCTTGCGTCGAGGCCGCATGCGATCGATCGTCGTCGCCGTCGAGCGCGGCGACGAACCGATAGCCGCGTCCCGGGATGGTCGCGATCGCATTGGGACCCAGCAGCTTGCGCAGGCTGCTCACCTGCACCTGCAGATTGTTTTCCTCGACGACGAGCCCGGGCCAGACCGTCTCGAAGAGCTCCGCCTTGCTGACGATGCGCTCGTGGCGCTCGACCAGCGCGACGAGCAGATCGAACGCGCGTGCGCCCAATGCGGCGGCAACGCCGTCGATCAGCAGCTGGCGCTCGGCGGGCCGGATCTCGCAGCGCTCGAAGCGGTAGGGGTGCCCCACGGTTCCCTCCGACGGCATCGAAGACGAGCCAAGGATACCGGGCCCCGGAGCCGCTTGCCACGCCGCGCCCGCGAAATTCATAACGTTTAAGGCGACGTTTCAGCTCTCTCAAGGACTGAAACGGCGAGGCCGGCGCATCGTGCTTCCACGGTCAACGAAATAACCCGAGGAGAACACGATGAAGCGCACGCCGCAATCCCGATTCGACCCGTCCTCCACGCAGGTCCGCACGCTGTGCGCGGCGGCTGCGATCGCCGCCACGATCGCGAGCATCGGCTTCATCGACGCGCTGGCGCATGCCTACGACGCTTCAGCAGCCGTGACGGCGAACACCGCGCCGGTGATCGTAGCCGAGCGCTGAGCCTGCCCGCAAACCCAGACGCGATGCTGCGGGCGTCATTCAACGCGCAGCGTACGCCGTTCCGGCCGCACCGGACGGCGCCTCGACAGGAGGTCGCCATGAAGCGATTCACGTACTCCGCCGCCGCACCCGTCGCCCTGTTCGCGGCAATCGCAACGATGACCCACCCGGCGTTCGCCGCAGGCAGGTGCGACAAGCCGAACGGTGCGGTCGAGCAGCGCGCGTGCGAGAAAGCTGCCGAAGGACCGGACGCGCTGCGCCGCTTCGTCCAGCGGACACGCATGATTCACGCGCTGTATTACTACGACTACGCGCGGGAACGCGCGCCCGCCGCGGCGATCGCGAGCGCCGCGGCGCCGACTCGAAAGGACTGACTAGGGCCTGTTCACACTATGGACACGAACGCGCTGCACGGCCGAAAACGCCCACCGCAAGGCGCGAGGGCGAAGGCGGGTCGCGCACCCGGCGAGCCCGAGCAACACAGCGATGGGCGTTTTTCGGCAGCAGCCGTAGGAACGGATGGCCTCGGGCGCCACTCTTTGTTGCTCTCCTCGCCAAGAACTCTGCTCTTGGCTTCGTCGGCTGCCGCGATTGGCGCCCGATGCCACTCCGTTCGCGTTTGCGTCCATAGCGTGAACAGGTTCTAGATGAGCCCGCGGTCGGCGAGCTCGTCCTTCAGGTACGCGTAGTAGATCGGCGCGGCGACCAGTCCCGCTGCGCCGAACGCGGCCTCCATCACCAGCATCGCGACGAGCAGCTCCCAGGGGCGTGCCCTGATCCTCGTGCCGACGATGCGCGCATTGAGGAAGTATTCGAGCTTGTGGATGACGATCAGGAAGACGAGCGAGGTCAGCGCGAGCATCGTCGATTGCGACAGGCTGACGAGCACGATTACCGTGTTCGAGATCAGGTTGCCGACGACCGGAATGAGGCCGCAGATGAACGTGACGAGCATCAACGTCTTGGCGTACGGAAGGTGAATGCCGAGCAGCGGAAGAACGATCGCGAGATAGACGCCGGTGATCGCCGTGTTGATCGCTGCGATTCGCACCTGCGCGAAGACGATGCGCCGGAACGCGTCGGCGACGCGGCGAACGCGCTCGCGCAGCGCGCTCGCGAGTGGCCCCGATCCGTCGTCGGGCTCGACATCTCGCAGCGACACCATGGCGCCGATGATCATGCCGATCACGAGCTGCACGAGGATGCGCCCCACATCGCGGCCGAGCGACTCGACGTCGGCGGCGTGCGCGCGCAGCCACGTCACCGCCGTGATGCGCAGCGCGTCGGCGTCCGCCGGCAGATCGTTGACGATCCACTGCGGCAAATGCGCGCGCGACTGGTCGATCACCTCGGCGAGCTTCTTCATCAGTGCCTCGAGGCTGCCCACGTCGCTGCGCAAGAACGCGACGACGCCTAGGACGAGCGCGCTGATGAGCGCTATGATGAAGATCGACAGCACGACGACGGCAACGGCGCGCGCGCGGACGCTCGCCACGCGGCGAACGATGACCGCGCGCGTGAGCAGGTGCACGAGCTGGTAGACGAGCAGTCCGCCGAGCAGCGCGGGCAGCACATGCAGGGTGAGCACGAGCACGAGCCCGACGCCGGTCAGGATCCACGCTGCGACTTCGAAACGATTGACGGTGCGCTTGTTCATCGCTCGGTGATCCACGGCATCGGACGATTGTGCTGCCGCGAGCGCGCTGTCAGTCCCTGCACGCGCAGTAGCCGGTGACTTCCTCGCGATCATGGTACAGATGACGGAACGCAAGCGTGTGGCGAACGCCGGCGCGCGTCAGTGTTTCGCGAATGGTCGCCTCGCATCGGCGGAGCTCGTCGTAGCGGCGCTTCATCGGCAGCTTCAGGTTGAAGATCGAGCGGCGCGCGTCGCCGTCGCCAAGCCATCGCCCGACCAATGCCGCGATGCGCGACGGCTGCTCGACGATGTCGCAGGTCATCCAGTCGACCGGGCGCCGCGGACGGAACGACAGCCCGTCGGCGCGCACGTGGGCGATCAGCGCGTCGGCGGCGGCTTCGCCTTTGAGCGCGCCGTTGTCCACCGCTGTCACGCGCACGCCGCGCTGCGCGAGCAGCCAGCTCCAGCCGCCGGGCGCCGCGCCCAGATCGACCGCCTTCATGCCGGCAGCGAGCAGCCGCGCTTCGTCCTCGCCGAGGAACGCCTGCAGCGCCTCGACGAGCTTGACCGCCGAGCGCGACGGCGCAGCGCGCGGCATGCGAAGCCGCGCGATGCCCATCGGCCACGCGCTCTGCCACGGCGGGGCGCTCGCGCCGATGTACGCGGTCGCACCGTCGGCGAACAGCACGTGCAGCGTCGGCCGCGTCGTGTCGTCGACGAGCGTCGCGCGCTCGCGCAGCGTGCCCGAAAAGGCGGAGCTCACGGCGCGGCTCACCGTCGACAGCGCCTTGCCTTCGTTCGTGTCGGGCATCTCGACGCGCAACGAGGCGTACGGCGCACGCAGCGACGACGGCAGCGCGCGTGCGAGCGGCGAGAGCAGCGAGACCAGCGCAGCGACGCGATCGGGACGGCGCGTGCCGCTCGGCGCTTCGCGATCGAACAGCGGCCACGGGCCGAGACCGGCGAACATCGAGCGCACGAACACCGGCGCCGAGTTTGCAAGTGCTGCATCGAGCGCCGTGCGTTCGCCATCGCCGAGCGTCGCGACGACGAAACCGCGTCCTTTCGGCGCGTCGAGCGTGGCGCTCGTGCGCGCCGCGTGAGCGATGCGCTCGAGGTCGATGGCCGCTTCCGGCTCGAATCCGGCGCGGCAGTGGCCGACCAGCACGATCATCGCGGCGCGGCCGACAGCATTGCCCAGTCGGGCGCGATGTCGACGAGCGCGTAGCGCGTGTGGCCGCGAAAGCCGCTGACGGTCGTCGCGCTGAACAGCGCATCGACGATCGCCTGCTCGGTCGCCTCGGCGGTTGCGTCGAACAGCGTCTCGAGCTTCGGCTCGACCAGCGTCGTCGTGGCAAGCTCGGTGTCGGGCGGCTCGTGCGGCACCGCATGTGCCGTGGAGAATGCGAGCGCAATGTCGCCGCTGCCGTGACCGTAGTAAGAGCCGGTGCGGCCGATGCCGGCCGCCGCGCGCATCGCCAGGCGACGCAGTTGGCGGTGATCGAGCGGCGCGTCGCTCGCGAGCACGACGATGATCGAGCCGTGGTCGCGCACCGGCGCGCTCGCCAGTCGCGCCGCGATCGCCGGGCCGATGCGCTCACCGGCAATGGTCAGGCTTTCGCTGCGGCCGAAGTTCGCGAGCACGAGCGCGCCGATCGTGAACTCGTGATCGCCGGCGGTTGCAATGCGCGACGCCGTTCCGATGCCGCCTTTCAGCCCGAAGCACGACATGCCGCGTCCCGCACCGACCGAGCCGCGCGCGAAATCGGCCGCCGCGGCCGCGAGCGCGATTGCGTAGTGGTCGTCGGTTAGCGCGAGCGCCTGCATGTCGGACAGGTACGCGTCGCTGCATTCGAACACCAGCGGATTGACCGACGTCGTTTCGCGGGCGATGCCGGGATTGTCGGCGATCGCTGCGCGGATCTGCGCCGTCGCGATCGCGCCGACCGAGAACGTGTTCGTGAGCGCGATCGGCGTTTCGAGCACGCCGAGCTCGTTCACCTGCAGCAAGCCGACGCTCTTGCCGAAGCCGTTGAACACGACCGCCGCCGCCGGCACTTTCGCGCGGAAGGGATCGCCCGCGTGCGGCCGTACGACGGTGACGCCGGTCTGCAGCTCGCCGCTCGCGAGCGTGCAATGCCCGACGGTGACACCGGCGACGTCGGCGATCGTGCCGCGCAGTCCGGCGGGAAGAACGCCGATCGTGGGGGTGCTCATCGCGTCGGCCTCCGCGTCCGCCAGCTTGGCCGCGAAACGTCGAGCGTCGGCCTACGGCGACTCGCGCGACGACAGGCCCTTCGGGCTTGGGCTTCGCCCGTCGCGCTCATCGCCGCTCGATCTTCGGGTCGAGCGCGTCGCGCAGGCCGTCGCCGAGAAGGTTGAACGCGAGCACGGTGACGAAGATCGCGATCGCCGGGAAGATCGCCACGTGCGGCGCGACCATCATGTCGGCGCGCGCGCTGTTCAGCATCGCACCCCACTCCGGCGTCGGCGGTTGCGCGCCGAGGCCGAGGAACGACAGGCTCGCCGCGGTGATGATCGACGTGCCGATCCGCAGCGAGAAGTAGACGACGACGGCCGAAATCGTGCCGGGGAAGACGTGGCGTCGAATGATCGTCGCATCGGAAGCACCGATGCTGCGTGCGGCCTCGACGTAGGTCAGGTGCTTCAACGCGAGCGTGTTCCCGCGCACGAGCCGTGCGAACGTCGGC
This sequence comes from uncultured beta proteobacterium, assembly GCA_963798655.1. Lineage (GTDB taxonomy): Bacteria > Pseudomonadota > Gammaproteobacteria > Burkholderiales > Casimicrobiaceae > CAVSMC01. The sequence continues at coordinate 359,249 of CAWCUH010000003.1, forward strand.
ACGCTGAACACGGCGACGGCGATGACGACGTTGAACATGCCGCCGCCAAGGATCGCGACGATGCCGATTGCGAGCAGGATGCCGGGGAATGCGAACAGCACGTCGCAGACGCGCATGATGATGCGGTCCCACCAGCCTTCGAAGTAGCCGGCGACGAGGCCGAGCAGCGTGCCGACGACAGCGCCGGCGGCGACCGACGAGAATCCGGCGGCGAGCGAAATCCGCGCGCCCCAGACGATGCGGCTGAAGATGTCGCGGCCGAGCGGATCGACGCCGAACCAGTAGCGTGCCGATGGACCCTGGTTGAGGCTGTCGTAGTCGAAGTAGCTTTCGGGATCGAACGGCGCGATCAGCGGCGCGGCGATCGCGATGGCGACGAGCACCAGCACGAAGATGCCGGCGATCAATGCGACGCGCTGGCGACGGAACTTGCGCCAGAACTCGAACCACGGCGAGCGCACCGTTTCGGCAGCCGCGATCGCAACCGGGTCGGGCGGCGGCTCGGGCGACGGCGCGATCGCGGCGAGATCGGTTCCGGCGTCCATGTCAGCGATAGCGGATGGTTGGATTGATCAAGCCGTACAGCACGTCGACGATCAGGTTGATCAGGATGAATTCGAGCGAGAACAGCAGCACGAGCGCCTGCATCACCGGGTAGTCGCGCATGTCGACGGCATCGACGAGCAGCCGCCCGAGACCGGGCCAGTTGAACACGACCTCGACGACGATCGAGCCGCCGAGCAGGAAGCCGAACTGCAATCCCATCATCGTCACGACCGGGATCAGCGCGTTGCGCAATGCGTGCTTGACGACGACCGTCGATTCGGCGAGCCCTTTCGCGCGCGCCGTGCGGATGTAGTCGTCGCCCAGAATGTCGACGAACGACGATCGCGTGAACCGCGCCATGATCGCCGCGACCGCGGCGCCGAGCGTGAGCGACGGCAGGATGTAGTGCTTCCAGGTGTCGGCGCCGACGGTGGGAAGCCAGCCGAGCTGAACGGAGAAGATCTGCATCAGCACCATGCCGAGCGCAAACGCCGGGAACGAGATGCCGGACACCGCGAGCGTCATGCCGACGCGGTCGGGCCAGCGGTTGCGCCATACGGCGGACAGCATGCCGATGATCAGGCCAAACAGGACCGACCACGCCATGCTGGTGACCGTCAGCCAGAACGTCGGCATGAAGCGGGCTGCGATTTCGGTGGCGACCGGCCGCTTCGTGCGCAGCGAACGGCCGAAGTCGCCGTGCACGGCGCCGGTGACGAAGCGCACGAACTGCTCCGGCAGCGGACGGTCGAGCCCGAGATCCTTGCGCACCAGCTCGACGGTCTGCGGGTTCGCCTCGGGGCCCGCGGCAAGGCGCGCCGGATCGCCGGGCAGCAGGTGCAGGAACAGGAATACCAGCACCGCGACGATCAGCAGCGTCGGCACGAGGCCGGCGAGACGGCGGGCGATGTAGTTGAGCATCGAAGGCGACGGCAGGCAGGCACGCCGTCATTCCCGCGAACGCGGGAATCCAGCGTCTTTCGCACTAAAGGCGCTGGGTCTCCGCGTTCGCGGGGACGACGGAGCGCGACACGCTACTTCAGATCGACGTCGACGAAGTTGAACGACGCGTCCGGGATCACGTACACGCCGGAGAGCTTCTTGTTGTGCGCCGATAGCAGGCGCTCGGTGACCAGGGGAGCCCACGGCGCATCGTTCCACGCCGTCTGCTGCGCGTCCTTGTAGATCTGCGCCTTCTTCGCCGAATCCGTCGTGAGCTGCGCCTGCTTGATGTCGGCGTCGAACTTCTTGTTCTCGTAATACGCGGTGTTGAAGAGCTTCGGCGGCCACGATTGGCCGTCGAGCAACGGACGCAGCGCCCAGTCGGCCTCGCCGGTCGACGTCGACCAGCCGACGTAGTAGAGACGCACCGGCGCCGTCTTCGGATCCTGCCAGCTCTCGACCTTCTCGACGCGCTGTCCGGACTCGAGCAGCGTGATCTTCGTGCGGATGCCGATCTGCTGCAGTTGCTGCTGCAGGAATTGCGTGACCTTCTGCGCCGTCGTGTGGTTGTACGCCGACCACAGCTCGGTCTCGAAGCCGTTTGGGTAGCCGGCTTCGGTCAAGAGCTGCTTCGCCTTCGCGACGTCGTACGGCCACGGGCCGATCTTGACTGCGTACTCGACGCCTTGCGGCGCCACTCCCTCGGCGGGCGTCGCGTAGCCGTTGAACGCGACCTTCGCGAGCGCCTCCTTGTTGATCGCATACGCGACCGCCTGCCGCACCTTGACGTTGTCGAACGGCTTCTGCTGCGTGTTCATCGACAGGTAGCGCAGCACGATCGACGGCGCGGCGACGAGCTCGATGTTGGGCTTCGACTTCAGCACGTCGGCGACCTCGTAGGGCACCGGGAACGTGAAATCGGCTTCGCCGGTCTGCATCATCGAGGCGCGCGTGTTGTTGTCGACGACGGGCTTCCACGTGATCGAATCGACCTTCGGATAGCCCTTGCGCCAGTAGCCGTCGAACTTCTCGACCTTCAGGTAGTCGGGCGCCTTCCACTCGGCGAACTTGAAGGGTCCGGTGCCGACCGGGTGGAACGCGATGTCCTTGTTGCCCCACTTCGCGAGCGCCGCGGGGCTGATCATCACCGTCGACGGATGCGCGAGCTGGTTGATGAACGGCGAGAACGGCGTCTTGAGCGTGATGCGCGCCGTGTAGTCGTCGACCGCGTCGACCTTCGCGATGTTGTTGTTGTAAAGTCCGTAGCGCTTCAGGTGGTTCTCGGGATTGAGCACGCGCTCGAGGCTTACCTTTACCGCGTCGGCCTTGAAGTCGGTGCCGTCGTGGAACTTGACGCCGTGCCGCAGCTTGATCGTGTAGACGAGCCCGTCGGGGCTCACCGTGTAGCTCTCGGCGAGCACCGGGATCAGCTTCATGTCCTTGTCGAAGCCGAACAGGCCTTCGTAGAACGACTTCGCCATCGCCTGCGACAGCGTGTCGTTCGCGTCGTACGGGTCGGTCGTCGTGAACGTCGACGCGACGGCGAACACGACGTCCTTGGCGGCGAGCGCCGGGCCGGCGGCGAGCGCGGCGAGCGCGACGGCGGTGAGGGAACGCAGCAGCGGCTTCATCGGGGTGTCTCCTGTGGGGTTGCGATGAAAACGGATTCGGGATCGCGCTCAGTAGCGGCCGCCCACGCGATGGCGTGCGACGAAATGCGCGGGGCCGATGGCGACCAGGGGCTCGACGAGCGGCTCGTCGCCCGCCGCGCGGATCGGGCTCGGAACTTCGTCCGATGATAGCTCCAATCCGCGACGCCGCCGCGCCGGGTCGGCCACCGGCACCGCGGCGATCAGCATGCGTGTGTAGGGGTGCTGCGGATTCTCGAACACCGCGCGGCGCGGACCGATCTCGACGATCTGGCCGAGATACATCACGGCGACGCGGTGGCTCACGCGCTCGACGACCGCCATGTCGTGGGAGATGAAGAGGTACGAGAGCTTCCACTCCGACTGCAGATCGAGCAGCAGGTTCACGATCTGCGCCTGGATCGACACGTCGAGCGCGGAGACCGCCTCGTCGGCGACGATGATCTTCGGATTGAGCGCGAGCGCGCGCGCGATCGCGATCCGCTGGCGCTGGCCGCCGGAGAATTCGTGCGGATAGCGCTGCGCATGATCGGGATCGAGGCCGACGTGGCGCAGCAGCCACGCGACCCGCTCCTCGGCTTCGCGCCCCTTCGCGACGCCGTGCACGTACAGCGGCTCGGCGATCGAGAAGCCGACGGTGAGCCTTGGGTCGAGAGACGCGAACGGGTCCTGGAAGATCATCTGGATGTCGCGGCGCACCGGGCGCAATTCGCGGCGCGGCAGGGCGGCGATGTCGCGGCCCTCGAACTCGATGCGCCCGCCTTCGATGTCGACCAGGCGCAGCAGCGAGCGCCCGGTCGTCGACTTGCCGCAGCCCGATTCGCCGACGAGCGCGAGCGTCTCGCCGGCGACGAGATCGAAGCTCACCTTCTCGACCGCGTGAACGCTCTGGCGCACGCGCGCGAACATGCCGGACTTGATCGGGAAGCGCGTCGTGAGATCGCGCACGCGAAGGAGCGGCGCGGTTCCTGCCACGAGCGCCGCGGCAGTGTCTTCGCGCGGCGAAACGGTTGCGCCCGTGCCGTCCGCCATGATGAGCGAGTATCGGTGCGGAGCGTCCGTTCCGCGCATCGCGCCGAGTTTCGGCACGGCCGCGAGCAGCGCCTTGGTGTACGGGTCGCGCGGCGCGGAGAAGATCTGTGCGACGCTGCCCTGCTCGACCTTCTCGCCGCGGTACATGACCACGACGCGGTCGGCGACTTCGGCGACTACGCCCATGTCGTGGGTGATGTAGATCACCGCCATCCGCATTTCCTGCTGCAGCAGGCGAATCAGCGTCAGGATCTGCGCCTGGATCGTTACGTCGAGCGCCGTCGTCGGCTCGTCGGCGATCAGCAGCGCCGGCTTGCACGACAGCGCCATCGCGATCATCACGCGCTGGCGCATGCCGCCGGAGAGCTGGTGCGGATAGCGGTCGAGCGCGCGGCGCGCCTCGGGAATGCGTACGAGCTCGAGCATGCGCAGCGCTTCGACGCTCGACGCACGATGGTCCTTGCCCTGGTGCAGCCGAATCGATTCCGCGATCTGCTCGCCGACGGTGAACACCGGGTTCAGCGACGTCATCGGCTCCTGGAAGATCATCGCGATCTCGGCGCCGCGGATCGTGCGCATCGTCGCCGGCGACGCTGTAGCGAGGTCGACTCGCCTGCCCCCCGGTCGCGCGAACTCGATGCGACCGTCGACGATGCGGCCTCCGCCGTGCTCGACGAGACGCATCACCGACAATGCGGTGACCGATTTACCGGAACCCGATTCGCCGACGATCGCGACGGTTTCGGCTTGGGCGACCTCGAACGAGACGTTGCGTACCGCCGTGAGGCGCCGCTCGGTCGTGACGAACTCGACGGTCAGGCCGTCGATCGCGAGGGCGGCGGAGGAGGATGTGGTCAAGCGAAGCCCGGGGCCGCCGGCGCAGTGCCGACGGCGGGCTTCACATTATCGCGGATCGCCACGCGGGCGGGCAATGCAACGCGTCAGTTCGCGCGAACGCGACGATCGAATGTCGCGCAACGTCATTGGGTCCCGCTTTCGCGGGAACGACCGTCGAACGCGTTACACGCTCTCCGGTTCCTTCGGCCGCTTCATCAGCAGCGCCGGAACGGGCCGCGATTTGGCGTGCGGCGTTCGCGCGTGGGGGGCGCCCTGCGTGAGCGCCGAATCGGTCGCTGTCGTCGCCGCACGCTTTGGTAGCGGCTGGTCGGGATTCTTCGCGTACGCCTCCTCGCGCGCGCGCTCGCGCTCGGCGCGCGATTCGCGCGGCACGCGGTCGACCGGCGATTCGCGCAGCGTCCGCTCGGCCCGCGGAGCGCGGTCGGCGCGGGGAGCGCGCGCGGCGCGTACGCCGTCCGCGCGCGGCGCACGCGCCTCGCGTGATCCGCGCGCGCCCCGCGGCTCGCGCGATTCGCGCGGATGGGCGGCGGCTGCGGCATCGAAGTCGAAGTCGATCACCGCGACGGTGATCTTCTTCTTCAGCATCCGCTCGATGTCGGCGAGGTAGCGCTCTTCTTCCGCCGCGACGAGCGAGATCGCTTCACCACTCGCGCCGGCGCGGCCGGTGCGACCGATGCGGTGGATGTAGTCCTCGGAGACGTGCGGCAGCTCGTAGTTGACGACCAGCGGAAGGTCGTCGATGTCGAGACCGCGTGCCGCCACGTCGGTCGCGACGAGCACCTGCAGCTTGCCTTCCTTGAACGCGGCGAGCGCCTCGAGGCGGGCGATCTGGGTCTTGTCGCCGTGGATCGCCGACGTCGCGAGCCCGTCGCGCTCGAGCTGGCGCGCGAGCCTCGATGCGCCATGCTTCGTGCGCACGAAGCAGAGCACCTGCCACAGATCGCGTGAGCGCACGATGTGACCGAGCAGCGCGCGCTTCGCATCCTGCGGGCACTTGTAGACGCTTTGCGCCACCGTTTCGGCAGCCGTGTTGCGCCGCGCGACCTCGATCAGCTGCGGCGCGTTCAGCAGCTCGTCGGCGAGCTTCTTGATCTCGTTGGAGAACGTCGCCGACCAAAGCAGGTTCTGCCGCTTTGCCGTCGGCGGCAGCAGCGCCATGATCCGCTTGATGTCCGGGATGAAGCCCATGTCGAGCATGCGATCGGCTTCGTCGAGAACGAAGATCTCGACCTGCCCGAGATGCACGCTCTTCTGCTCGATGTGGTCGAGCAGCCGTCCCGGCGTCGCGACGAGAATCTCGACGCCGCCACGAACGATCGGCAACTGCTGCTTGATGTCGACGCCGCCGTAGACGACCGTGGAGCGAACGTTCGTGTGCTTGCCGTACGTGCGCACGGCTTCCTCGACCTGGATCGCGAGCTCGCGCGTCGGCGTGAGGATCAGCGCACGAACCGGATGGCGCGCCGGCGACGGGCTCGCGTTGGCGAGCGGCAACAGCTTTTGAAGGATCGGCAGTGCGAAACCGGCTGTCTTGCCGGTACCGGTTTGCGCGCCGCCCATGACGTCGCGACCGGCGAGAACAACGGGAATGGCCTGCGCCTGGATCGGCGTCGGCGTGGTGTAGCCGGCTTCGTCCACGGCCCGAAGCAATTCGGGCCGCAGTCCGAGCTCGGAGAAGCTCGTAGCGTGCAAGGGTGGTGCTCCTGTCGCGGCCTACCGCAGCGCGGTTTCCGGTCCAGGCAGCGTACGTCTGATTTCCTGGGATGCCGCGGCGGTGCTCTGTCGCGGAAAGTTGGGCGGTGACCGGAAACGGCCGCCCGAAGCACAGCATTATACCGGAGTGTGCGAAATATTGTGAGAATTTCTATGCAAGCGGTGGATTTGACACGGAAAGGCCGAGTTTTGCCGTTGCGCAGGATCTCGATGAACGCCGGCCGATGATCGCCAACGCGAGGATGCGCGCGAACGCTTCGTTCGCGAACGTGAGTACTTCGTCCGCGTCGTGGATCGCGACGCCTTCCTGAGCGGCCGACAGCACGGCGGCGAGGCGCTCCTCGCTCGCATCGAGCCGCGCCTGCAGCGCCGGCAAACGGCCGAGCAGCGCGCATGCACGAGCGGCGCTGACAACGCGACGAACAGCGAGCCTTTGATTCCGCGATGCCGAACACGAGATAGCCGAGCGCGGTGAACAGCGCGAGGCGACCCGGGTGCAACGTCGAATGTGCGCGGCATGACCGCGCATAGGAAATGAAAGCGGCGGATCTTCGGTCAAACGTCGTGCGTCGATGCTAAAATATTGAGCAGCATCAAACGTTTTCACTTGCCCATCGGCCGCATGCCCGCGCTTCGCAACATCGCCATCATCGCCCACGTCGACCACGGCAAGACGACGCTCGTCGACAAGCTGCTCGTACAGGCGGGCACGTTCGCGAAGCACCAGCACATCGTCGAGCGGATGATGGATTCGAACGACCTCGAGCGCGAGCGCGGCATCACGATCCTCGCCAAGAACTGCTCGATCCGCTACGGCGAGACAAGGATCAACATCGTCGACACGCCGGGACACGCCGACTTCGGCGGCGAGGTCGAGCGCGTGCTCGGCATGGTCGACGGCGTATTGCTGCTCGTCGACGCCGTCGAGGGCCCGATGCCGCAGACGCGCTTCGTCACCATGAAGGCCCTGCAGAAGGGCCTGCTGCCGATCGTCGTCGTCAACAAGGTCGATCGGCCCGGCGCGCGACCCGAGTGGGTCGTGAACCAGACCTTCGAGCTGTTCGACCGGCTGGGCGCGAACGAGGACCAGCTCGATTTTCCCGTCGTGTACGCGTCGGCGCTCGACGGCTGGGCGACGCTCGACGTGAAGGTCGCGAAGGCGCACAAGCCGCACAAGGGCGCCGACATGCGGCCGCTGTTCGAGACGGTTATCTCGGCGGTCCCGGCGCCTGAGGCCGACGTCGACGGGCCGCTGCAGTTTCAGGTCGCGGCGCTCGATTATTCGAGCTACGTCGGACGGCTCGGCATCGGTCGCATTCGTCGCGGCCGCATCGCGGCCGGGCAGGACGTCGCCGTGCTGAACGGGCCTCTTGCCGCCGACGCCGTCGCGCCGAAGGCCAAGGTCGGACAGGTGTTCGCGTTCTCCGGCCTCGAGCGGGTGCCGGTCGATGCCGCCGACGCGGGCGACATCGTGCTCGTCACGGGCATCGACGACCTCACGATCGGCACGACGCTCGCCGCCCTCGACAACCCCGAGGCGCTGCCGCCGATTTCCGTCGACGAGCCGACGCTGTCGATGTACTTCCAGGTGAACACGTCGCCGCTTGCCGGGCGCGACGGCAAGTACGTCACATCGCGCAACCTGCGCGACCGACTGCAGCGCGAGCTGCTCACCAACATGGCGCTGCGCGTCGAGGACACCGCGGACACGGACGTGTTCGTCGTGTTCGGCCGCGGCGAGCTGCATCTCACGATCCTGATCGAGAACATGCGCCGCGAAGGCTACGAGCTCGCGGTGTCGCGTCCGCGTGTGGTGACGCGCGAGGTCGACGGCGTGCTGTGCGAGCCTTTCGAGGCGCTGACGGTCGACGTCGAGGAAGCGCATCAGGGCGCGGTCATGGAGGCGCTTGGCGCGCGCCGCGGCGATCTCACGCACATGGAGTCCGACGGTCGCGGACGGGCGCGGCTCGATTATCGGATTCCCGCCCGAGGGCTCATCGGCTTCCAGGGCGAGTTCATGAACATCACGCGTGGAACGGGCCTGATGAGCCACGTCTTCGACGGCTATGCGCCTGCCAAAGGCGACATCGCCGAGCGGCGCAACGGCGTTCTCGTGTCGCAGGAGGACGGCGAGGCGGTCGCCTACGCGCTGTGGAACCTGCAGGAGCGCGGACGCATGTTCGTGTCGCCCGGCGAAAAGCTCTACGAGGGCATGGTCATCGGCATTCACAGCCGCGACAACGATCTGGTCGTCAATCCGATCAAGGGCAAGAAGCTCACGAACGTCCGCGCGTCCGGCAAGGACGACGCAATCATGCTGACGCCGCCGATCCAGCTCACGCTCGAGTACGCCGTCGAGTTCATCGCCGACGACGAGCTGGTCGAGGTGACGCCGAAGTGGATCCGCATCCGCAAGCGCTTCCTGAAGGAGCACGAGCGCAAGAAGGCATCGCGGGAAGCGGCGGTGAACGAAGCGTAGCGGCTTGTCGGGCCTGCGCGATTACGCTTCGACGTTCGCCGCGATCGCGCTCGCGAACGTCGTTCGCGAATACCCGAACAAGCCCGACCACGTGCTTGCGTCGGCCGCGGACGCGCGCACGCCGCGCGAGCTGCATCCGGCGTTCTACGGCAGCTACGACTGGCATTCGTGCGTGCACATGCACTGGCTGCTCGCGCGCCTTCGGCGCCGCTGTCCGCAGCTCGCCGAGCGCGATGCGATCGCCGCCACGTTCGACGCGCATCTGACGCTCGAGACGATCGCGGCGGAACGCGCATATCTCGCGCGACCCGACGCGCGCTCGTTCGAGCGCACGTACGGCTGGGCGTGGCTGCTGAAGCTCGCGACCGAGCTGAACGAAGCCGTCGATCCGCACGCGGCGCGCTGGTCGCGCGCGCTGGCACCGCTCGCCGCGGCGTTCGTCGACCGCTACCGCAAATACCTGCCGAAAGCGAACTATCCGATCCGATACGGCATGCATGCGAACAGCGCGTTCGGCGTCGCGTTTGCGCTCGACTATGCGCGAAGCATCGCGAACGCCGAGCTGGAGGTGCTGTGCATCGCCAAGGCGCGCGACTGGTTCGCGAACGACGTCGGCGCGCCGGCCGCGTGGGAGCCGTCGGGCTCCGATTTCCTCTCGCCGGTGCTGATGGAGGCAGACCTGATGCGCCGGGTCCTCGACGCCGACGCGTTCGCCGCCTGGCTCGCGCGGTTCCTTCCCGGCATTTCGCGCGGCGAGCCGCAGACGCTGTTCATGCCGCCGGTGGTCAGCGACCGCAACGATGCGCAGATCGTGCACCTCGACGGACTGTCGCTGACGCGCGCGTGGTGCTTTCGCGGCATCGCGCATGCGCTGCCGCTCGGCGACGCGCGGATCGGCCGGTTGGCACAGGCCGCCGATGCGCATCTCGCCGCCGGGCTCGCCGGCATGGCGGACGCCGATTATCTCGGCAGTCACTGGCTCGCGAGCTTCGCGGCGCTCGCGCTCGACGAGAAATAGGGGACAGACCACGTTTTCCGGTTTTCCGCAGTCGCGGGAAAACGTGGTCTGTCCCCTATTTCTATTTTGCGAGGCGCACCGGTATGCGTCGCGGCCCGAACGCCTTGCCGAACCGCTCGTAGCGACCCGGCACGGCGGTGCCGCAGTTCTTGCAGTGTCCGTCGTCGCTGAGCCGGTGACTCTCGATCCGATACCAATCGCGGACGATGACCGGTGACTGGCAGCCGGGGCAGAACGTCGTGCCGCCGGTGGTGTCGTGAACGTTGCCGGTGTAGACGTAGCGCAGGCCGTTGCGCAGTCCGATGTCGCGTGCACGCGTCAATGTGGCGGCCGGCGTCGCGGCGATGTCGGTCATCTTGAAGTCCGGATGGAACGCCGAGAAGTGCAGCGGCACGTCGGGACCGAGCTCCTCCACCACCCATTTCGTCATCGCATCGAGCTCTTCCGACGAATCGTTCTTGCCCGGGATCAGCAACGTCGTGATTTCGAACCATACGTCGGTGTCGTGCTTGAGGTACGCGAGCGTATCGAGCACCGGCGAAAGCTTCGCGCCGCAGATCTTGACGTAGAAGTCGTCGGTGAAGCCTTTGAGGTCGACGTTCGCCGCATCCATCTTCGCGTAGAACTCGCGTCGCGGCGCGTCGTGCATGTAGCCGGCGGTCACCGCGACCGTCTTCACGCCCGCCTCGCGGCACGCGTCGGCGACGTCCATCGCATATTCGGCGAAGATCACCGGGTCGTTGTACGTGAAGGCGACCGACTTGCAGCCGAGCGACTTCGCTGCCCGCGCGATCGTCGCCGGCGATGCGTCGTCCATCAGCGTGTCCATCTCGCGCGATTTCGAGATGTCCCAGTTCTGGCAGAACTTGCACGCGAGGTTGCAGCCGGCCGTGCCGAACGACAGGATCGGGCTGCCGGGATAGAAGTGATTGAGCGGCTTCTTCTCGACCGGATCGACACAGAATCCTGACGAGCGTCCGTACGTCGTCAGGTACATGCGGTCGCCGACGCGCCGGCGTACGAAGCACAGGCCGCGCTGGCCTTCATGCAGCTTGCAGTCGCGCGGACACAGATCGCACTGCATGCGGCCGTCCGCCAGCATGTGCCACCAGCGTCCGTCGTGAAGCGTTTCGGCGGGGCTCTCGGCGGCCGGCGTGTCGTTCGTCATGATTTGCCGAGCTCGGACTCGGTCCATTTGAGCACGTGGTACGTGTAGAGGTCGCAACGCTCGGTGGGGAAGTCGGCGGAAAGACCGGCCTTGCGCTTCAGCTGTGCGAGGAAATCGTGGGCGTCAGGCACCTGCTCCCATACCTGCGGCAGGAACGTCGCGCGGCGCTCGCCGTGCGCGAGCACCACGCCGTCGCGGCCGGGAACGAGCAGGGAGACGGGCTCGCGGTGCGACGGGACGTCGAGCCGTGCCGGCGTCGACAGCAGCGACACTTCGATGTCGACCGCATCGAGCTCGTCGATCGTGAGCGGCGCAAACCGTGGATCCGAGAACGCCGATCCGACCGCGTTCTGCGCGACATCGGCGCCGAGCGCGCGAGCCGGCTCGAGTGAGCCGATGCAGCCGCGCAACTCGTCGTGATCGCGCAGCGTGACGAACGTCGCGCGGCGCTCCTCGAGCCATGCGGCGCCGGGCTGCGGCGGCACGGTGCGACCGAGCGACGCGGCGATCGCTGCGCGCGCGAGCCGTAGCAGCGTGCGTCCATGCTCGTCGTCGTACCCGTGCGCGCGCTCGCCTTCCCAGAACGCGAACGATGCGTACCCGACCACACGTCGCTTGTCCCCCGCGGTGTCGCCCGAGTTGCGCACGTCGAGCAGCTCCGCCTCGAGGCCGCGTCGGCGGGCGACGGCGAGCAGGCCGCCGATCGGCGTGGCGCCGCAGGCCTGCTCGTGATCGATCGATGAGCCGAGTCCGAGGATCGCCTGCACGGTCGCGCCGTCGATCGCGCGGGCGTCGTCGTACGCGTGATAATGCGACAGATCGGAGCTCACGAGGACCAACGTTTCCGGACCGCCGTAGAGCCGATCGATGACTTGCGCGACGTCGTGCGCCGACGCGGCGCCGACGACGAGCGGCACGACGGTGAACGATCCGAGCACGCGCTGCAGGAACGGCAGTTGCACCTCCAGCGCGTGCTCCTGCTCATGCGCGGCGTCAAACTGCGACACTTGCGGCAGACCCGAGAGGGCGGCAACGGCGTCGGCATCGACGTCGACGCGGCCGAGCGGCGTCGCGAACGAGCGCGCTTCGGGAAGCGCAAGGCCGCGCACGGGCACGCGATGACACGGACCGAGCAGCACGACGCGCCTGACGATGTCGCGCGCCGGTGCGAGCCGCGCGTACGCGCTCGCCGCGACGGGTCCCGAATACACGTAGCCCGCGTGCGGAACGATCATCGCCTTCGGCACGCCGGGCGCGAGCGGCGGCCTCGCGGCGGCGAGTGCCGCGTCGACGTCGCGTGCGAGCACGCTTTCGTCGCCCGGGTAGAAGAGCCCAGCGACCGCCGCTGGCCTCACGTCGGAGCGGCTGGAGCGAAAATGCAGGTTCATCGATGGGACGCCGAGATGGCCTGTCAACAATGGAAGATGCGTCCGGAATCGAGGCGACGCAAGTCCCGCAATCGCTTCGTTTGACCGCGCGTCGGCGGGCCTGTTCTCGGTGCTAAACTCGTCCGCTGGATGTCCGATCCGGTCTTCGTCTGGGTAGCAATCGGCGCGCTCGCGCTGCTCGCCGCGATCGCGGCGCTCGCCGCCGCCGTGCTCGCGAACGTTCGGCGCCTCGAGCGCGACGTGAAGCTGGAATTGTCGGGCGCTCGCAGCGAGCAGGCTGCCGCCGCGCAGGGCGCCCGCATGGAGCTCGTCACGACGCTCGGACAGTTCGGCCAGCGCCTCGACACCCTGACCCAATCCAATCACGAGCGGCTCGAGGCGGTACGCTCGACGGTCGAGCAGCGGCTCGACGTCCTGCGCAACGAGAACGCGAAAAAGCTGGACGAGATGCGAGCGACCGTCGACGAGAGGCTGCAGTCGACGCTCGAGACGCGGCTTGGCGAGTCGTTCAAGCTCGTCTCGGAGCGGCTCGAGCAGGTGCACAAGGGCCTTGGCGAAATGCAGGCGCTCGCCACCGGCGTCGGCGACTTGAAGCGTGTGCTGTCGAGCGTCAAGTCGCGCGGCCTGTGGGGCGAAGTGCAGCTCGGCGCGCTGCTCGCCGACGTGCTGACGCCCGCGCAGTACGAGCAGAACGTCGAGACGCGCCCCGGATCGCGACAACGCGTCGAGTATGCGGTGCGCTTTCCCGGCCGCTCGCAGGACGGCGCGCCGCTCTGGCTGCCGATCGACTGCAAGTTCCCGCTCGACGACTGGCAGCGGCTGCAGGACGCGATCGAGCGCGCCGACTCTGTCGCGGTCGATGCGTGCCGCAAGGCGCTCGACCAGTTCTTCAAGTCGCAGGCGAAGGACATTCGCGACAAGTACATCGCGCCACCGCACACGACCGATTTCGCAATCCTGTTCGTGCCGACCGAAGGCCTCTATGCCGAGGCGATGGCGCACGCCGGGCTGGTCGACGTGCTGCAGCGCGAGTACCGCGTGGCGATCGCCGGTCCGACGACGCTCTGGGCGCTGCTGTCGAGCTTCCAGCATGGCTTTCGCACGCTCGCGATCGAGCAGCGCTCGGCCGAGGTGTGGCGCGTGCTCGGCGCGGTGAAGACCGATTTCGGCCGTTTCGCCGAGATTCTGTCGAAGACGCAGAGGAAGCTGCAGGAGGCGAGCAACACGATCGACGAGGCGCGCGGCAAGAGCACGACGATCGTGCGCAAGCTGCGCGACGTCGAGGCGCTGCCGCACGATGAAGCCGACCGGCTGCTCGCCGGAGAGTCCGTGCCGCTCGTCGACGCAGTGCCTGCCGCGGATGCCCCGTCGCTGCTCGATGGCCTCGTGCCGGACGAGCTGCAGCTCGCGCCGAGCGACGTCAAATAGCGCGATGTTCGGCGCGCTTTCGAACTGGCGGCGCGAGCGCGTGCTGCGTCGCGCGGCCATCCCCGACGATCTGTGGCGCGACGCCGTGTCCGCGTTGCCGTTCGTCGCGATCTACGAGGACGACGAGCTCGGGCGCCTTCGCGATCTCGTCGTGCTCTTCCTCGACGCGAAGTCGATCGTCGGCGCCGGTGGCCACGAGGTCACGCCGCTGCAGCGCGTCGTCATCGCGATTCAGGCGTGCGTGCTCGTGCTCAATCTCGATTCGAGCTACTACGACGGCTGGCACAACGTCATCGTCTATGCCGGCGAGTTCGTTCCGGGCTGGGAGTGGGAAGACGAAGCCGGCGTGATCCACCGCAACGACGCGCCGCTCGCAGGCGAGGCGATGCCCGGCGGTCCGGTGGTGCTGTCGTGGCCGGACGTCGAGGCGTCCGCCGACTGGGAAGCGTGCGGCATGAATCTCGTCATGCACGAATTCGCGCACAAGATCGACATGCGAAGCGGGGACGCGAACGGCTGTCCTCCGCTGCCGGCCGGCCTGTCGGCGCAAGCGTGGCGCGCGGCACTGATGAGCGCCTTTGGCGATTTCAGCGCGCGAGTCGATCGCGACGAGGACACGACGATCGACCCCTACGCCGCCGAGTCGCCGGCCGAGTTCTTCGCCGTGCTCTCCGAGGTGTTCTTCGCCGAACCGATGCTGCTTGCGGCGCAATATCCGGATGTCTACGCGCAATTCCGCGCGTTCTATCGGCAGGATCCAGCGGCGCGCGGATGAGCGCGAATGAGGGTCAGAGTGCAGTTGCCGCCGGGCATTCACCGCCGCAACTGCACTCTGACCCTCATAACTACACTGGCAGGGCGCGCGCGACGATGGCGGCGGCGTCGGCGCCCGCGCCGAGCGCGCCGAACGCCGCGCCGCCGAAGCTCGCCGGCGCGAGACGCGTCGCGCAGAACGCGTCGGCCACGAACGTCGGCGCGTGGCGAATCAGCAGCGACGCCCCGAGCGCGAGCGCGATCCGTTGCGTAAGGGCGCGCGCGGCCGCCGCGTCCGGCTCGCGCGCAAGGTCCGCGTCGAGCGCGGCCGCGAAAGCGTCGTAGCCGCGATCGACGCCGCGCGCCTCGGCGAGCTCGACGGCGATCGCGTCGCGTGCCGCCGGCTCGCGGCCCAGCGCGCGCAGCACGTCGAGCGCCATTACGCTGCCCGAGCCTTCCCAGATCGAGTTGAGCGGCGCCTCGCGGTAGAAGCGCGCGAGACCGTTCTCCTCGACGTAGCCGTTGCCGCCGAGCACCTCGATCGCCTCCGCCGAGACTGCGGCGGCGCGCTTGCAGATCCAGTATTTCGCCGCCGGCGTCGCCACGCGCGCAAGCGCATGCTCGGCGCTGTCCGCCGGAGCATCGAACGCGCGCGCGAGGCGAAGCGCGACCGCGGTGGCGGCTTCGCTTTCCAGCGCGATGTCGGCGAGCACGGCGCGCATCAGCGGTTGCTGCGACAGCACGTTGCCGAACGCAATGCGGTGCGCGGCATGATGCAGCGCGCGAGCCGCGCATGCGCGCATCAGTCCGGCGCTGCCGATCACGCAGTCGAGCCGCGTGTGCTGGACCATTTCGAGGATGGTTGGCACGCCGCGCCCTTCGGCGCCGACACGCCATGCGAGCGCACCGTCGAATTCGACCTCCGACGACGCGTTCGAGCGGTTGCCGAGCTTGTCCTTGAGGCGCACGAGACGGATCGCGTTGCGCGTGCCGTCGGGACGGATCCGCGGCAAGAGGAAGCACGTGAGCCCGCCGCGAGCCTGAGCGAGGATCAGGTGCGCATCGCACTGCGGCGCCGAGAAGAACCATTTGTGACCGTGCACACGATAAGCGCCGCCGCCGTCGCCCTCGGCGCGCGTGATGTTCGTGCGCACGTCGCTGCCGCCCTGGCGCTCGGTCATCCCCATGCCGATCGTCAGCGCGCGCTTGGCGCCGGCGGGAAGCTCGCGCGCGTCGTAGTCGCGCGCGGTGATCCCGGCGAGCCACGTCGCTTCGAGGTCGGGCACTTCGGCATCGGCGCGCCGCAGCGCCGGCACGCTCGCGTACGTCATCGTGAGCGGACACTGCGTTCCGTTCTCGACCTGCGCGTGCATCATGTACATCGCGGCGCGCGCGACCTGCGCACCCGGCCGCGCATCGACCCACGGCGCGCAGTGCTCGCCGGCGGCAGTCGCAATGCGCATCAGCTCGTGCCATACCGGATGGAATTCGACCGTGTCGATGCGCTCGCCGCGCGGGTCGATCGTACGAAGCTCGGGCGGATGGCGGTTCGCCGCATCGGCGAGCGCCGCGACACTCGCGCTGCCCATGCGCGCGCCCCAATCCACGAGCGACGGCTCGGCCCATCGCGCACCTTCGAGGGCAACCGCTTCGCCGAGCGCGACGTCGTCGCGATAGAGGTTTCGATCCGCGTACGGCGGCGGCTGGTTCGGGAACGGCGTGTCGATCATGATCGGGCTCGTCGGGTGGCGTCGCGCAATTTTGTCCTATCGCCACGCTGCGCTCACGTTTAATCTACGCCATTCCCGGCATGCGGAGGCCGTGTTGAGTCGTTCCACGCTGCGCGAGGCGCTCGCGCGTGAACAACCGCTGGTGATGCCGCTCGCGCACGACGCGCTCACCGCGTGGCTCATCGCGCGCGCGGGATTCCGGGCGTTCGCCATCGGCGGATCGGCGATGCTCGCCGCGCGCTACGCGCTGCCGGACATCGGTCTCGCCGCGCTCGCTGAGATGGTGGACGGCCTGCGCGACATCGCGGCGGCGACCACCCTGCCGTTCATCGCCGACGGCGACGACGGCTACGGCGACGTCAAGAGTGTCGTCCGCACCGTCGAGCTCTACGAGAGTCTTGGCGTCGGCGGCATCCTGTTCGAGGACCAGGAGCGCGAGCGCAAGCAGCAGCGCGCCGACAGCGCAAAGGGCGTCTCGTCGCGTGAAGCGATCGAAGCGAAGCTTCGCGCGGCGCTCGCCGCGCGCGCTTCGGCCGATACGCTGATCATCGGCCGCACCGATGCGTACGGCGTGCACGGGCTCGACGAAGCGATCGCTCGCGGCGAGCGTTTCCTCGCCGTCGGCGCCGACGGCGTTTTCGTCGCCGGCTTGAAGACGATGGCCGAGTACGAGAGGGTCGGCGCGTCGCTGCGCGGCGCGACGCTGCTTTCGGCCGCTGTGTTCGAGACGCCCGGCATGCCGTGGCCGGCGCCCGCCGAGCTCGGCGCCTTCGGATTCACGCAGGTATCGTATCCTGCGTCGCTGATCTTTCGCGCGACGGCCGCCATCGCGGACGGGCTCGCGCAGCTTCGCGCCCATGCGACCGGCGAGCGCACGATGACGCCCGACCCGCACGCGGCCGACATCCGCCGCCTGCTCGACGATGCGCTCGAGCTCGACCGCTGGACCCGCGTCGAGCGCGAGTTCGCTTCACAACCGCCCGCACTCCGATGAACGACCCTGCGCACCCGCCGAAAGGTGCCACGGCATTCGGCAGCGATGCAATCGCCGATCTGCTGCGCGCGCTCGGCTTCGACTACATCGCACTGACGCCCGGCGCGAGCTTCCGCGGCTTGCACGACAGCCTGGTCAACCACCTCGGCAATCGCGCGCCCGAGATGCTCCTGTGCCTGCACGAGGAGCACGCGGTCGCGATCGCGCACGGCTGGGCGCGCGTCACCGGGCGCCCGATGGCGGTCGCGCTGCATGCGAACGTGGGCCTGATGCACGCGACGATGGCGATCTTCAACGCGTGGTGCGACCGCATCCCGATCTTCATGCTGGGCGGTGTCGGCCCGATGGACGCGATGAAGCGCAGGCCGTGGGTCGACTGGATTCATACATCCCGCGACATGGGCGCGCTCGTGCGCGGCTACACGAAGTGGGACGACCAGCCGGCGTCCGTGCCGGCCGTGCTCGAAGCGATGGTGCGCGCGTACCGGATCGCGACGACCGAGCCGCGCGGGCCGGTGTACGTGAATCTCGACGCGACGCTGCAGGAGGAGCCGCTCGCCGCGCCGGTGACGATGCCCGCGCTCGAGCGTTTCGCGTCACCCGCTGCCGCCGATCCGCCCGCGGACGCCGTCGCCAACGTCGCACGCGCGCTCGCGAACGCGTCGAAGCCGCTGTTCATGATCGGCCGTGTTTCCCGCGACGAAGACCAATTCAATGCGCGCGTGAAGCTCGCCGAGCGCGTCGGCGCACGGGTCATCACCGACATCAAGACGGGCGCCGGATTCCCGACGCATCACCCGCTGCATCCGTATCCACCGGGCTTGTACATCGGTGCGCAAGCCGGCGCGCTGATTCGCGACGCGGACGTCATCGTGAGCTTCGACTGGATCGATCTCGCCGGATCGGTGAAGCAGGCTTGCGGCGGCGAATGGCCGCGCGCGACGATCGTCGACTGCTCGCTCGAGCCCTACGTTCACAACGGCTGGAGCATGGACTATCACGCGCTGCCGCCGGCGGACATCGCGATCCTCGCATCGCCGGATCGGCTGGTCGCGCGATTGCTCGACGTCGTGCAGCCGTGCGCCGCCACGCCGGCGCCGCTTGCGCGAAGCGAGCCCGCACCGGCGATCGACACGCCCCGCGGTGCGCTCATATCGATCGACGATCTCGCGCGCACGACGGTGGCGCGGCTCGCGCCGCATCGTCCGTCGTACATTCGCTTGCCGCTGTCGTGGCCCGGCGAGCATTGCCGCTTCGAGCATCCGCTCGACTATATCGGCTTCGACGGCGGCGGCGGCATCGGCTCGGGTCCGGGCATGGCGGTGGGCGCCGCGCTCGCGCTGCGCGGCAGCGGGCGTTTTCCGGTCGCGGTCGTCGGCGACGGCGATTACCTGATGGGGCTCACGGCGCTGTGGACCGGCGTGCACTATCGCGTGCCGCTGCTGATCGTCGTCGCGAACAACCAGTCGTTCTTCAACGACGAGCTGCACCAGGAGCGCGTCGCGCGGATGCGCTCGCGTGCGATCGAGAATCGATGGATCGGCATGCGGATGAGCGACCCGGCGATCGACCTCGCAACGCTTGCGCGTGCGCAAGGCGCGATCGGCATCGGACCCGTGTCGTCGGCCGACGCCCTCGCCGATGCGCTCGACGCCGCCGTGGCGCACGTCAACGCGGGCGCGCTGTGCGTGATCGACGCGCGTGTCGCACCGGAATACGCGCGCGCGGTGTCGTCGTCGCTGATGCGCCACATCCCGTCTGCCAAGGAAACGTCGCAATGAGCTCGACCGCTTCACGTCCGTCGCTGTCTGCGCGTCGCGCGCTGTACTACGGCGGCGCGTGGCACCCTAGATGAGGGTCAGAGTGCTGTTTCACGTTGAAACGATTGAGACGACGAGCTGCACTCTGACCCTCCTGACGTGGCACGCGCACTCTGACCCTACTTTCGGATCGCTGATTTCGGCCGGAATGCCTTGCACACGGCCTCGTGCGTTTCGATGTACGGTCCGCCGATCAAGTCGATGCAGTACGGCACCGCCGGGAACACGCCGTCGAGCGTCTCCTTGATCGCCTTCGGCTGGCCGGGAAGATTCAGGATCAGCGCGCGGCCGCGCACGACGCCGACCTGCCGTGACAGGATCGCCGTCGGCACGTACTTGAGGCTCACCTGCCGCATCTGCTCGCCGAAGCCCGGCAGCACCTTGTGCGCGACGGCGAGCGTCGCTTCGGGTGTCACGTCGCGCGGCGCCGGACCCGTGCCACCGGTCGTGAGCACGAGCGCGCATCCGGCGATGTCGACCAGCTCGATCAGCGTGCGCTCGATCGTGGGCTGGTCGTCGGCAATGAGCCGTGTCTGCGTCGTCCACGCCGACGCGAGCGCTGCGCGAAACCACTCCTGCAGCCCCGGGATGCCCTGGTCCTGATACACGCCGGCCGAAGCACGATCGGAGATCGACACGAGGCCGATCGACAGCGTTTCTTCATTCATCGTTGCAGTGCCTTGAGGTCGCGATAGAGCTCGCGGTAAGCGTGCGGCGGCGCGCCGCGTGCGCGCTCGCTCTGCGCACGCGCGATCAGCGCGCGGAAGTGCGGCCGGTCGAGCCCCGGGTGCTGCGCGACGAGGTCGTCGAGCGCCGAGGGCTCGGCCAGCAGCCGATCGCGCCAGCGCTCGATCTCGTGCATGCGCGCGGCATCCTCGCCGCGATGCTGCGCCCAGGCGTCGAGCTTCCGGCGGATCGGCTCGGCGTCGATGCCGCGCATCAGCGCTCCGACGTATTGCAGCTGCCTGCGCCGCCCACCCCACGCGGTGATCGTTCGTGCTTGAACGATCGCGTCAACCAGCGGGTCCGGCAGTTGCGCTTCGGCGGCGAGCTGCGCGAAGCGAGCGGCGTCCAGCCCGACCAGCGCTTCGCCAAGGTCCTGCAGCGCGTGCATCTCGAGCTTGCGCCGCGTCTTCGACGGCGGGCGCGTCGCGTCGCTTGCGTCGACGGCGGTCTCAGCGTTCGGTTTGTCAGGCGACTTCGCCACGGAATCGATACCGGATGCGGCGCGGCGAACCGGCGCGCCGCGTTCAAATCAGGGGGCGTTTGTTATGATAGCTCACGGACTTCCACCGCTTGCGGCGGACGCGTCCGTCGTGCGTGAAGAGCCCGTCGACGGCCGCGCCGCGCTCAGCTTCGCCGATAGCCTCTCGCCCATGACCACCGCGCCACCCCCCACCGCGCCCGCCGGCCGCTTTCCGCTGCCGACTGCGGAGCTCGAACGCATCGCCGCGGAAGTGCTCGACGCCGCGAAGGCCGGCGGCGCAACGGCCGCCGAGACCGACGTGTCGCAAGGCGTCGGCCAGAGCGTCACCGTACGCAAGGGCGATGTCGAGACGATCGCATACAACCGCGACAAGGGGATCGGCGTCACCGTGTATATGGGGCAACGGCGCGGCCATGCGAGCACCGCCGATTTCGCGTCCGACGCGATTCGGGCGACGGTCGAAAAGGCGCTCGCGATCGCAAGGCACACGGCGGACGACCCTGCGGCCGGCCTTGCCGATCCGGATCGGCTCGCGAAATCGATCCCCGATCTCGACCTCTACCATCCGTGGGACCTGTCGGTCGACGAGGCGATCCGGCTCGGACTCGAAGCGGAAGCCGCAGCGCTCGCCGTCGACAAGCGGATCACGAACAGCGAGGGCGCGAGCGTGTCGCGCGGCGAATCGGAATTCGTCTACGCGAACAGCAACGGCTTCGCCGGCGGCTATCGCAGCTCGCGCCATCACATCGACTGCTCGGTGATCGGCGACGACGACGCCGGAATGCAGCGCGACTACTGGTACACCGCGGCGCGCGCGCCGACGGACCTGCAACCGGCGCAGCTCGTCGGCCGCACGGCGGGCGAGCGCACGGCGCGCCGGCTCAATGCGCGCAAGCTCGGCACGAGCGAATGCCCGGTGCTGTTCGAGGCGTCCGAAGCAGCCGACCTGATCGGCTTCTTCGTCTCCGCGGTGTCGGGCGGCGCGCTCTACCGGCGCTCGTCGTTCCTGCTCGATTCGCTCGGCAAGACGGTTTTCGCACCACACGTGTCGATCCGCGAGGAGCCGCATCTGCCGCGACAGCGAGGCAGCGCGCCGTTCGACAACGAAGGCGTCGCCACGACTGCGCGCGACGTCGTCAGGGGCGGGGTCGTGCAAGGCTACTTCCTCAGCAGCTATTCGGCGCGAAAGCTCGGCATGCGCACGACCGGCAACGCCGGCGGCAACCACAACCTCGTCGTCTCGCACGGCGACGAGGATCTCGCGCAGCTGATGCGTCGCATGGGGCGCGGCCTTCTCGTCACCGAGCAGCTCGGGCAGGGCGTGAACTCGGTGACCGGCGATTTCTCGCGCGGTGTGGCCGGCTTCTGGATCGAAGGCGGCGAGATCGCGTATCCGGTCGAGGAGATCACCGTCGCGGGCAACCTGAAGCAGATGTACACCGACATCGTGGCGATCGGCCGCGACGTCGATCGGCGCGGCTCGCGCCACGTCGGCTCGGTTCTGATCGGCCGCATGACGGTCGCCGGGCAATAGGCGCTCGCGGCGGCCACGCGACATGCTTTCGCCCGTGCTCATGTGGCTGCGCTCGCTGAACGACCCGCTCGCCGGCGCCGGCACCGCGCAGCGCTGGATCGCATCGCTGCCGGCAAGCGACGCGATGTCGATCCAGAAGGAGACGCTCGATCTGGTGAGCGCGTTTCCCGGCACGCGCAAGGAAGTCGGTCCGTCGCAGGTGGAGGCGCTGCTCAAGATCGATGCGCGACTCGAGCCGGTGATCGCTCAGCTCACGCAGCAATACGCAGCGAATTACCAGAAGAGCACCGGCGTCGAGTCCCGCTTGTGGCATGCGGTGTTCGACCTGGTGAAGGCGTTCTCGTCGGCGTATTCGATGACGCTGCGCGCGGGTTATCCGCGCGCCGACAACAAGCGCTGGCGTGCGCTGCTGCCCTGGGTGCTGGTTCGCCTCGCGCACTACAAGGGGCTCGACGGCAAGTACCGGCTGTTTCGCTACGGACACTGGATCCCGGCGCAATGGCGCGAATTCCACGAGCTCTACGAGTTTGCGCGCATGCGCGGCTGGCAGCGCGAGCAGCTCGTGCTCGGTGTCGGCGCGTTCTCGCGGCCCGGGGTCTGCGTCGAGCACGAGTACCTGAAGACGCTGCTGCTGATGCGGCTCGACTCGGGCAATTTCACGCCCGACCAGGTCGAATGGGTCGCGCGCCAGATCGACGACTGGTCGCCGTCGCTCACGCTCGTTCCGCCACCGGGCACCGGCGCCAGCTTCTTCGTCGATTTGACGGGGACGCAGGGTCTTCGCCGGCACGACCGGCCGCACACCGCCGGTCGCGTGCTGTTCCTCGATGCCAGTCCGGTCTACACGCGCATCGTCGAGCGGATGCGCTGGCTGCCCGAGCAGGACGAGGACACGGCGCAGCCGGGCGAGCCGCCGGCGCGCGAGCAGCGGCTGCTGTTGATGCGGCTCGCCGCGCTGTTCGGTCCGGATGCGCTTGCCACCGCGCCGCGGGCCACTCGCTTCGCGACCGACGCCGATGTGCGTGTCGTCGTCGGCCTGCAGGCGCTGTGCCGCGCGGTCGCCGAGATCGAGCGTCTGCCCGAAGCGGCCCGTACGCCGGCGGTCGCCGCGAGCTTCGATGAAGTGACGCAGTCGGTGAATCCGGTGGTCAACCCCGAATCGGTGGCCCGGCGCATTCGCGGCAGCGCGTGGAAGATGGTCGACCGCAGCGACAGCGGCTGCCGGATGCTCGCTCCGGCGAGGGAGGCTCCGGCGAAGCTCGGCGAAATCCTCGCGTTCAAGGACGGCGACGCCTGGGCGCTCGGCGTCGTGCGGCGGATGCAGCGCCAGCAGGTCGACGAAGTGACCGTCGGCATCGAGATCATCGCGCGGCGCATCGTCCGCGTGCTGCTGCGCAGCTGGGTGACGCCGGCAGCGGTCGGCACCGCCGCGGCTGCCGCCGATCGCCCGTTCTTCGGACTCTACCTGCCCGCTCATCCCGAGAACAGGCAGTCGGCGCAGCGCAGCCTGATCGGCCCCGACGACAAGTTCATTGGCGGCGGGATGGTCGAGCTCGACACCGGCAACGCGCGCTACCTGATTCGCTTCACCCAGACGCTCGAGCGCCAGGCGGGATGGGCGTGGGGACTGTTCACGGCGGTGCGCAAGCTGTCGCCGTGATCGATTCGATTCGTACCACTTCGCTTCCCGACGAGAGGCACGCGCAACGCGGGAATTGGGCTTAGAATCCCGGCCGAGCGAACGCGCGGTGCGGGATGCGATGCGCCGGCGCCGTTCTGGGAAATCAACGCGCGGTGACACGGTGGCCATCGTCGGCTCGTCCGACATGATCTAGAAGCAGAGGAGAACGCGATGAAGCGTCGTTCGTTTCTGAAGGAAGCTGGCGTCACGGCAGCTGCCGTTGCGCTCGCTGCATGCGGCAAGGAAGAACCCAAGGCGCCTGCGCCGCCGGCAGCAAACGCGCCGCCCGCGACGACGACGTCGCCACCTGCCGCCCCCGCCGTCATAACAGGCGGCACGGAGGTCAATTGGCGCTTGGCGTCCAGCTTCCCGAAGAGCCTCGACACCATCTACGGAGGCGCGCTTACGATCAGCGAGCGTGTCGCCAAGGCGACGAACAACAAGTTCAAGATCCAGGTGTTCGCCGGCGGCGAGATCGTGCCGCCGTTCGGTGTCGTCGACGCCGTGCAGAACGCGACGGTGCAGTGCTGCCACACGGCGCCGTACTATTTCTTCGGCAAGGACCCGACGTTCGCGTTCGGGTGCGCGATCCCCTTCGGCATGAACGACCGCCAGCAGAACGCGTGGATGATGCACGGCGGCGGCCGCGAGCTCTACAACGAGTTCCTCAAGGACTACAACATGGTGAGCTTTGCCGCCGGCAATACCGGCGCGCAGATGGGAGGCTGGTTCCGCAAGGAGATCAAGACGATCGCCGACCTGAAGGGACTCAAGTTCCGCGTCGGCGGAACGGGCGGACTGCCCCTGCAGAAGCTCGGCGTCGTCCCGCAGCAAATCCCGGGCGGCGAAATCTATCCGGCGCTCGAGAAGGGCACGATCGATGCGGCCGAATGGGTCGGTCCGTATGACGACGAGAAGCTCGGCTTCTACAAGGTCGCCAAGTACTACTACTATCCGGGCTGGTGGGAAGGCGGCCCCGAGCTCGACCTGTTCGTCAATGCGAAGGCGTACGCGGATCTGCCAAAGGAGTACCAGTCGATTCTCGAATCGGCGTGCGCCGAGGCGAACATCGACATGATGGCCAAGTACGACGCGCTGAACCCCGCGGCGCTCAAGCGCCTGATCGGCAACGGCGTCAAGCTGCTGCCTTTCTCGAACGAAATCCTGGCCGCTTGCTACAAGGCGACGCGGGACACGTACGAGGAAATCGCGGCCAAGAACGATAAGTTCCGCAAGATCTACGAGCCGTGGAAGAAGTTCCGCAGCGAGCAGGTCGAGTGGTTCGCGGTGGCCGAGAGCCGCTTCGACAACTTCATGATCGCCGCCGAGCGGATGGGCCAGGGCGCGGCCAAGAAGTGAATGGCCGCCGGCGCGGCGAAGCGCCGGCAACGAGGCACGAGCGCGAAGCGCGCCGGGCGAGCGATCGCGCCGGCGCGCTTTTTTGGCTATTGGCGCGGAGCGCGCACCGCGCCGATCACGGTTTTGTTTCCGGGTTCCTTCGGCGCCGCTCCATCAGGCGCGTTCTGCGGCGCGGTGTTGTCCTTCTCTTCGCCGCCGAAGAGATCCTGCAGCGCCTTCGTCGCGTCCTCCTGCTCGGTCGCGCCGCCCGTCGACTTTCCGCCCGGCCCGAGTTGCTCGGTCGGCACTTCGATGTGGATGTTGCGGATGTCGACCTTCTCCCTGCCGGCAAGGCCGCCCGAAACGATGTTCGGGAACGCGATGATCAGCGAGACCATCACCACCTGGATCAGCACGAACGGCACGGCGCCCCAGTAGATCTGGCCGGTCGTGACCGGAGCGGTCCTGCGGCCGGTGACGCGATCGACGAACTCCTTCGCGGGCGCGACGCTGCGCAGGTAGAACAGCGCGAAGCCGAACGGCGGATGCATGAACGACGTCTGCATGTTGACGGCGAGCAGAACGCCGAACCAGATCAGGTCGACGCCGAGCTTTTCGGCGACCGGTCCGATCAGCGGAATGATGATGAACGACAGCTCGAAGAAGTCGAGGAAGAACGCAAGCACGAAGATCAGGATGTTCACGACGATCAGGAAGCCGAGCTGTCCGCCGGGCAGCGCGGTCAGCAGGTGCTCGACCCAGACGTGGCCGTTGACGCCGTAGAACGTGAGGCTGAAGACGCGCGCTCCGATCAGGATGAAGACGACGAACGTCGACAGCTTTGCCGTCGTGTTCATCGCCTGCTTGAGCAGTGGCACCGTGAGGCGTCGGCGCACGAGCGCCATGATCAGCGCGCCGGTCGCGCCCATCGCGCCGCCCTCGGTCGGCGTCGCGACGCCGAGGAAGATCGTGCCGAGCACGAGGAAGATCAGAGCGAGCGGCGGAATCAGCACGAACGTCACCCGCTCGGCGATGCGCGACAGCAGACCGAGACGCAGCAGCCTGTTCAGAACCGCGAGGACGAAGGCGACGCCGACGCCGACGGCCATCGTGATGACGATTCGCTCGTCGGTCGCCGTCTCCGGGTTGTAGTCGTTGTAGTAGATCTGCCACCAGGCTGTCGCGGCGGCGACCGAAACCAGCGTGAGCGCCAGCAGCGAGCGGTTGCCCGAGCTGCCGTCGGGCTCGCGCAGCGTGCGCGCCTCGAGCGGAAGCGCCGGCGCCCAATCGGGCTTGAGCAGCGACGCGCCGATCACGTAGAGCGCGTACATCAGCGCGAGCGTCAGACCGGGGATGAACGCGCCGGCGTACATGTCGCCGACCGACCGGCCGAGCTGGTCGGCCATGATGATCAGCACCAGCGACGGCGGAATGATCTGCGCGAGCGTTCCCGACGCGGCGATGACGCCGGTTGCGAGCCGGCGATCGTAGTCGTAGCGCAGCATGATCGGCAGCGAGATCAGCCCCATGGAGATGACCGATGCGGCTACCACGCCCGTGGTGGCGGCAAGCAGCGCGCCGACGAAGATCACCGCATACGCGAGACCGCCGCGCACCGGTCCGAACAGCTGCCCGATCGTGTCGAGCAGGTCCTCCGCCATGCCGCTTCGCTCGAGGATGAGCCCCATGAACGTGAAGAACGGCACGGCGAGCAGCGTCTCGTTCGCCATGACGCCGAAGATGCGTTCCGGCAGCGCCTGCAGCAGCGTCGGCTGCAGCAGCCCCAGATGGATGCCGACAAGACCGAACGCGATGCCGACGGCGCCGAGCGCGAACGCCACCGGATAGCCGATGAGCAACACGACGACCAGCGCAGCGAACATCAGCGGGGCGATGTTCGCGATCAGAAAGGCGCTCATGCGAGCCTCGCCGGTCGCATCGACGAAACGGTGACGAGCCGCGCAAATCGACAGCGGGCAATCGAAGCGTTCGGCACGCTCACGGCTTTTCCCCTCTGCCGCGCAATGCGACGTTGTCGACCTCCGTTGCGATCGCTTGCTCGCCGCGCGCGCGCAGGATTTCCTCGGCCAGCTCCTCTTCGGGCGTCTTCTCGACGTGCCTCTCGTTCGGGTCGGAAATCATGCCCTTCAGGAACGCGATGCGCTTGATCAGCTCGGAGAGCGCCTGCACGATCAGCAGGAAGAACCCCACCGGGACCAGCAGGCGCGCCGGCCAGATGATGAGGCCGCCGGCGTTCGTCGACACCTCGTTGCGCTGGTAGGCGTCGACGAAGACCGGCCATGACAGCCACATGATCAGGATCGACATCGGCAGCAGGAACAGCAGCGTGCCGAAAATGTCGATGCCGGCCCGCGTGCGAGGCGACAGTCGCCCGGTGACGATGTCGATGCGCACGTGCTCGTTGTTCATCAGCGTGTAGCCGGCGAGGAGCAGGAATATCGCCGAGAACAGGTACCACTGGATCTCGAGGAACGAGTTCGAGCTGTAGTTGAACGCCTTTCGAACCGTTGCATTCGCGGCGCTGATGAGCACTGCGGCGAGGACGAGCCAGTAGACCGCATGGCCGATGCGATCCGTCATGCGGTCGATCAGCCGCGACAAGGCGAGCAGGGCGTTCAGAGGGCCTCCCTAGGAATCGGCCGTGACGGCGTTGAGAATCGGCGCGTCGCCATGCGGCGCAATCCCGCGCGCGCAGCCCGGCGATTATAGCGGTCCGTCGACGAGGCCGGATGCTAAAATGCGCGCCTTCCGTACCGGTTCATTTCTCGCCCTCGGGCGCCCGCCATGTTCCATCGCTCGCTCACTCTCGCCCAGGCCGATCCCGAGCTCTGGGCCGCGATCGCCGCCGAGAACCAGCGGCAGGAAGACCACATCGAGCTGATCGCGTCGGAGAACTACGCGAGCCCGGCGGTCATGGCCGCGCAGGGCTCGCAACTGACGAACAAGTACGCCGAAGGCTATCCCGGCAAGCGCTACTACGGCGGTTGCGAGTATGTCGACATCGCCGAGTCGCTCGCGCTGCGAGCGCGTGAAACGGCTGTTCGGAGCCGATTGCGCGAACGTGCAGCCCCATTCCGGTGCGCAGGCGAACCAGGCGGTGTTCTTCGCGGCGCTGCAGCCCGGCGACACGATCCTCGGCATGTCGTTGCCGCATGGCGGCCACCTCACGCACGGCTCGCCGGTCAACATCAGCGGCAAGTGGTTCAAGGTCGTCGCGTACGGGCTGCGATCCCGGAAACGGAGCTGATCGATTACGCTGCCGTCGAGCGGCTCGCGCACGAGCACCGGCCCAGGCTGATCATCGCCGGTGCTTCGGCGTACTCGCGCGTGATCGACTGGAAGCGTTTTAAGGCCATCGCCGATGCCGTGGGCGCACTGCTGATGGTCGACATGGCGCACTACGCGGGCCTCATCGCCGCCGACGTCTATCCAACACCGGTCGGCATCGCGGATTACGTTACGAGCACGACGCACAAGACGTTGCGCGGGCCGCGCGGGGGCTTCGTGCTCGCGAAGGCGCAGTACGAGAAGGCGCTCAACTCCGCCGTGTTCCCCGGCTTGCAGGGCGGACCGCTGATGCACGTGATCGCCGCCAAGGCGGTCGCCTTCGGCGAGGCGTTGCAGCGCGATTTCCGCCGCTACCAGGAGCAGGTGCTCGATAACGCGCGCGTGCTCGCGCGTGTCATGCACGAGCGCGGGCTTCGCGTCGTATCGGGCGGCACCGACTCGCACCTCTTCCTCGTCGACCTTCGTGCGAAGAGAATCACCGGCAAGGACGCCGAAGCTGCGCTTGCGCAGGCGCACATCACGGTGAACAAGAACACGATCCCGAACGATCCCGAGAAGCCGTTCGTCGCATCCGGCATTCGCGTCGGCAGCCCGGCGATCACGACACGCGGCTTCACCGAGATCGAGACGGAGCAGCTCGGGCATCTGATCGCAGACGTGCTCGACGCACCGGGCGACAACGGCACGATCGGTCGGGTGCGCGCAGCCGTGGCGACGCTCACGCGCAAGCTCCCCGTATACGGATGAAGTGCCCGTTCTGCGGCAGCGGGGACACGCAGGTCATCGACTCGAGAGTTTCGGAGCAAGGCGATTCGATCCGCAGGCGCCGCCGCTGCCTCGCATGCCAGAAGCGATTCACGACGTACGAGACGGTGGAGCTGCGGCTGCCGCAGGTCGTCAAGACGAACGGTATCCGCTCCGACTTCGACGTGGAGAAGGTTCGCGTCGGCTTCCAGCGCGCGCTGCACAAGCGGCCGGTGCCGACCGAGTTCGTCGACCAGGCGATCGATCGCGTCGTGCAGCAGGTCCTCTCGCTCGGAGAGCGCGAGATCGCATCGCGGCAGATCGGCGAAATGGTGATGCAGGAGCTCTACAAGCTGGACAAGGTCGCGTACATCCGCTTCGCCTCGGTCTATCGGTCGTTCCAGGACGTCTCCGACTTTCGCGACGCGCTGAAGGAAGTCGAGGCGCCGCCGAAGCGCCGAATCAAATAGGGTCAGACCCTGTTTTCGACGCGGCTGCGACGACCGTTTACTTTCGCTATCGAAAACAGGCTCTGACCCTATTCGAGTTGCAGCGGGTAATCATGGGCGAGCCTGCATTCACCGAAGCGGACCGCGTGTTCATGACGCGCGCGCTTGCGCTTGCCGAGCGCGGGCTCAACACGACGACGCCGAACCCGCGCGTCGGCTGCGTGATCGTCAAGGATGGCCGCGTGATCGGGGAAGGCTTTCACGAGCGCGCCGGGCTCGCGCACGCCGAAGCGAACGCGATCGCCGACGCGAAGGCGGCCGGTCGCGATCCGCGGGGCGCCACGCTGTATGTGACGCTCGAGCCGTGCAACCACACCGGCCGCACGCCGCCGTGCACGAACGCGATCATCGCAGCCGGTATGGCACGGGTCGTCGCCGCGATGGCCGATCCGAATCCGGCCGCCGCGCACGGCGCGCAGCGCTTGCGCGCCGCCGGCATCACGGTGGATTTCGGCGTCGAAGAGGTCGCGGCGCGCGAGCTCAACGTGGGCTTCGTCTCGCGGATGACGCGCGGGCGGCCGTGGGTGCGCGTGAAGGTGGCGGCGAGCCTCGACGGCCGCACCGCGCTCGACAACGGACAGAGTCAGTGGATCACCGGCGACGCCGCGCGCGCCGATGGCCATCGCTTTCGCGCACGTGCATGCGCGGTGATGACGGCGATCCGCACGGTGCGCGTCGACGATCCGCAACTGACCGTGCGTGCGATCAACACGCCGCGGCAGCCGCGGCGCATCGTTGTCGATGTGCGCGGCGAGACGCCGCCCAACGCGAAAGTGCTCTCCGGTGACGGCGCGATCATCGTGACCGCCGGGGCGCGCAATCGCGCGTGGCCGGCGAACGTCGAGGTGCTCGCGTTCCCCGACGCCAACGGCCGCGTCGACCTGATGCGCACGATGCGCGAGCTCGCGGCGCGCGGCATGAACGAGGTGCACGTGGAGGCCGGCCCGCGCTTCGTCGGCGCGCTCGTCGGGGACGGTCTGGTCGACGAATGGCTGCTGTATCTCGCGCCGTCGCTGATCGGCGATCCCGCGCGCGGAATGGTCGCACGGCGTGCGCCGATCACGGATCTCGCGTCGCGCCTGCAGATGGCGATCGCGAGCGTCGATCGTGTCGGCGACGATCTTCGCATCGTCGCGCGCGCGCGGGAGAGCGGCTGATGTTCACCGGCATCGTGCAGGCGGTCGGGCGCATCGTGTCGGCGACGCCGCGCGGCGACGGCGTTCGCCTTGTCGTCGCTGCCGATCGGTTCGACGCCGACGACATCGCGATCGGCGACAGCATCGCGGTGAACGGCTGCTGCCTCACCGTCGTTGCGAGCGAGCACGCGGAGCTTGCGTTCGACGTGTCGGCGGAAACGTTGCGGTGCACGAGCGGGCTCGACGGAGCAGATGAAGTGAATCTCGAAAAGGCGCTGCGCCTCGCCGACCGGCTCGGCGGTCACCTGATGACGGGCCACGTCGACGGCATCGGCACCGTCGCCGCGTTCGAGGCGGTCGGTGCTGCCGATCAATCGAGCTGGCGCCTCGACATCGACGCGCCGCGCGAGCTCGCGCGCTTCATCGCGCCGAAGGGCTCGATCGGCGTGCAGGGCGTGAGCCTTACCGTCAACGGCGTCGACGGTACGCGCTTTCACGTGAACCTGATCCCGCATACACTGGACGTGACGACGCTGCGCACGCTCGAGCCCGGCTCGCGCGTCAATCTGGAAGTCGACCTCGTCGCCCGCTACGTCGCGCGGCTGCACGAAGCGTAATTGCGCGCCGCCGGCCTCCGGCCGAAGCGCACACAGGAGGACACATGGATCTCACCACGCTGCAACGGCTGCCGCTGTGGATCGGCGGTCGCGCGGTCGCCGCGCAAACCACGCGCTACGGCGAAGTGACGAACCCGGCGACCGGCGAAGTCGTTCGCCACGTGCCGTTCGCGAACGCGGCCGACGTCGACGCGGCCGTGAAGGCGGCAAGCGAAGCGTTTCCGGCGTGGCGCGCGGCGCCGCCGCTTCGGCGCGCCCGCGTGCTGATGCGCTTTCGCGAGCTGCTCGACGCGCACAAGAAGGACATCGCGAAGATCGTGACCGAGGAGCATGGCAAGACGCTCGCCGACGCCGAAGGCTCGGTCACGCGCGGGCTCGAGGTCGTCGAGTTCGCGACCGGCATCCCTCATCTGCTCAAGGGCGAATACAGCGAGAACGTCGGCTCCAACGTTGACGCGTATTCGATCCGCCAGCCGGTCGGCGTGTGCGCAGGCATCACGCCGTTCAACTTTCCGGCGATGGTCCCGATGTGGATGTTCCCGGTCGCGATCGCCTGCGGCAACACGTTCATCCTGAAGCCGTCGGAGCGCGATCCGACGACGTCGCTGCGCCTGGCCGAGCTGCTCGCCGAAGCGGGCTTGCCGGACGGCGTGTTCAATGTCGTCCACGGCGACAAGGAAGCGGTCGACGCGATTCTTGCGCATCCCGCAATCAAGGCGGTTTCGTTCGTCGGGTCGACGCCGATCGCGAAGTACATCTACGAGACGGGCGCTGCGAACGGCAAGCGCGTGCAGGCACTGGGCGGCGCCAAGAATCACGCGATCGTGATGCCGGACGCGGACATGACGTTCGCGGCGGAGGCGATCATCGGCGCGGCGTACGGCTCGGCCGGCGAGCGCTGCATGGCGGTGTCCGCGGTGGTCGCCGTCGGCGACGCGGCAGACACGATCCGCGACCGGCTCGCCGAGCGCGCGAAGCGCATCCGCACGGGGCCGGGTCACGTCGCCGACATCGACATGGGACCGGTGATCACGTGCGCGGCGCGCGATCGCATCACGGGTCTGATCGACAAGGGGGTCGCTGAGGGCGCGACGCTCGTCGTCGATGGCCGCAAGCCGGCGATCGCCGGCCACGAGTCGGGCTTCTTCGTCGGGCCGACGCTGTTCGATCGCGTCACGCCGCAGATGACGATCTACCGCGAGGAGATCTTCGGCCCCGTGCTGATCATCGTGCGCGCTGATTCTCTCGCCGAAGCGATCGAGCTGATCAATGCGAATCCGTACGCGAATGGCGCCGCGCTGTTCACGCGCTCCGGTCACGCCGCCCGCCGGTTCCAGGAGGACGTCGAGATCGGCATGGTGGGCATCAACGTGCCGATCCCGGTGCCGATGGCGTTCTATTCGTTCGGCGGTTGGCGCAACTCGCTGTTCGGCGACTTGCATGTACACGGCATGGACGGCGTGCGCTTCTATACGCGCGGCAAGGCCGTTACCGCGCGGTGGCCTGACGACGGCAGCGCCGCGCCCGGCTTTCATATGCCGGTCATGGGGTGACGCGAGCGGCAAGCAGGGGTCCCCAGTCGCGCGGAGCGACTTGGGGATGCGCGCAAACGCGAGTCGGCACCGGAGGCCGACCGCTCGCCATGACAATCAGCGCAGGCAGCGCGGAAGGCCGAGCCCGCGAAGCAACCGGCGTTGCCTATTGCGGCGCGCTCGCCACGGCCGCCTTCGCCGGCGGCAGCACGAACTCGAACTCGAGCGCGATCGGGTAACGGATCAACGCGTCTCCGTCCTCGGACGCCGGCGCGAACTGCGCCGCGTTGACGGCGCTGATCGCTGCCTGCGCAAATTCGTCATCGCCCTCGACGACCTTGATCTCTTCGATCTTCGCGGTTTCATCGACGACGACCCACAGCAGGACGGTGCCCTCCCGTCCGGCGTCGCGCGCACCGGCGGGGTAGTGCGCCTCGATGTCGCCCCGGATGCGCACCGGCCACGCGACTTCGGCCGGAAACGGGTGCTCGGCACGCTGCAGCTCATCGCTCAGGCGCGCCATCGCGACCAGCGGTTGTGCACGTATGCCTATGTCGAGCGGAACACCGACGCGCGCCGGCGGATGCGCGGCAGACGCACGCGGCCATTCGGGGGAAGCGAACGCAGCGAGCGGCAGCGGCGCCGAATGAGCGAGCGGAATGGCCACGAAAGGCACGTCGGCCGGCGCCGACGATGCCACGTCATGCGAAGCGACCAGCGCGACCTGCAACGGCAGCGGGCTCAACGGATCCGAGCCCGATACACCGCCGTTGCCGATGATGGGCGCCACGAGCAGCCCGCCATGGACCAAAGCCGATGCGGCAAGTGCCCACGGCAGTGTTGCGCGCGGCAGCGCGCGGAGCGACGCGCGGAGTGCCGCGCCCGCCGCTCCGACGTTGGCCGTTTCGCGCGCCGTCCTACCTATTCTCCGTTCAGCAGCCGCCACGACAGTCGGCTTCCGACACCGGTCACGAGGTTTCTGAAGTCCTGGCTCTTGTTCTTCACGTCTTCCGACGAGAAGCTGCCCTTCAGGTCGCCCTGCGTTCCGTCGGGGTTCGTCGGCGCATAGATCGTGGGATCGAGAGCTCCATTCGGATAGGGCACACCTTTCACGATCGTCTTCGTGTCGTCCATGATCACCGACTGCGCGGTCTTGAAGTCGCGCGCATACGCGGTTGCCGGAAGCGCGATGACGCAAGGATCGTTCTGGCTCTGCGTGCCGATGTACACGACGATGTTGTCGTCGGCCTTGACGTCGACGACGACACGCTCGGCGCCCGGCATCGCCGAAGGCAGATCGTCGAACCAGCCGTTCGGCGCGCCGCCGGCGATCGCGCTGACGCCGTCGCCGTTGATTGGCTGCAGCATCGTGCGGTCGATCGGAAGTCCCGCCGTCTGCATGTTCGTGAGCGTGCCGTCGCGGATCGCGTACATCGTCTGCTGCTGCGGCGGGTTCGGGATCGTGAGGTCGTCCTGGTGCAGCAGCTGGCCGGTGCCGATGAACACGTAGCGGTCGATGCCGTTGTTCAGGTCGATCTCGATCTGCGGCGCCGTCGTGATCGGCTGCGGCGCGCCTCCGGAGTCGAACAGCTTCGCGAAGAGCACCGGCGCCGCGGCCTTGTACGAGTCGGTCGTCGAGACGTCAATGCGCCAGAAGTTGCCGAACAGGTCGCCGCCGTAGATCTGCTCGGCGATCTGGTTGCTCCGGTCCTTCACGAACGCGTGGGTCTGAGCGAGTCCGCTCGGATTGGCGCCGCTGCCCGCCGTCGTCGTGAACGTCGAGAGCTTCGCTCCTGTCTTCGCGTCGAGCACGAAGATCTTGCCGAGGCCGCTCACGTTGTTGTAGCCGGCGGTGACGAGCACGACCCAGCGACCCTTCGGATACCCGGAGTCGCGCACCTTGACGATGACCGGACGCCCGTACGTGTATCTGATGTCCGGGTCGGTCCACTCCCACATCACCTTCGCCGAGGCGGCGGTTTCGTCGGCGGCGGCCGGATCGGTCAGGTCGAGCGCGTAATAGCTGTTGCCGCCCTTGCCGAGGCCGCCGACGACGATCGTGTGCCAGTCGCCGCCACCATTGGTGAAGTCGATGTCGGCGACACGCGGCGTCGAGTCGACGTAGAAGTGGTGGTGATAGATCGGTACGCCGCCGTCCTGGTACGTCAGCGCCTGCAACGCGGTGACGTCCTCGGTGCCTACGTTGCCGGCGACGCCGCGGAACAGCGCCTTCGGGATATAGGCGAACACTTCGTCGCCCGTGGCCGAGTCGAACACGTGCACCATGCCGTCGTTGGACGCGCCGACGACACGCTTGCTTCGCGCGCCCCAGGCCGCCTTGTAACCCGAATAGCCGGGATCGGTGAGGTCGCTGTACGGCTTGTTCGCGGGTCCGACATACGCCGCCTGCGCGTTGCTGATATCGCCGAGCGGACCGAAACGCTGCCTGAACTGCCCGATGCCGATTCCCTCGATCGTGACCGTCGTCGGGCCGGGCAGCGTGAACGTGTTGCCGCCGCGCAAGTACGCGACCATCTTCTGCTGCGTCGTCGGATCGGGACTGAGCGACGCGAGCTGTGCCGCCGACAGCTTGTTGTGCAGGAACGGCACGCCGGCGAGCGTCGCGCTGTTCATCGTCACGATGCGCCGGTTGGTGAACCACGGCTCCGCTTGCCCGGTCGCGACAGGATCGAGCTGCGCTTTCAGCCGCGCGGACGCCTGCCACGCAGTTCCGATTTCGCTTCCGTCGCTTGGGTCGAGCGTGATCTTGAGCAGGTCGCCGGCCCAACCCGGCTCGACCGTGACCTCGTAGATCGAGCTGTTCGCGGCGGTGAGGATCTGGCTCTCGAAGACGCTGCCGACGCGCGACTTCCGCTGGTTCTGGATGCCGGCGAGGATGTTCGCGATCCCGTACGAAACCTCGAGCGGCGACGTCGCGTACACGAACTTGCCGCGCGAGTTGATCGCCGCATGCCACAAGTCGTCGATCGCGCTCGGGCCGCCGGAGGGATTGCCCGGCGGATTCGTCGGCACCCACGGATTCGGCGTCGTCGCCGTCCAGTTCTTCGTGCCCGCCATCACGGCGGCCATCGCCGCGGTCTGGTTCGTCGCGTCGAGCACGGCTTCCGAGCCGAACGAGATCGCATTGAAGTTCACGTGCTGCCACCACGCGATGTCCTTCGTGTAGTCCTTGTCGTTCGGGTCCTTGCCCGACGATGCGGGAACGTCGTTCTTCATCGCGGGTCGCAGATCGCGCGCCCAGTAGTACGACGCGATGTCGGCGAGCGAGTCGGAGACCGCAGGCAGGCCGGACTCGGCGAAAGGCTTCATCCACGGGCCGCCGATGCCGGCGCGCAGGTTCGGCATCACGTTATCCGTCCCGACGTCGGGAATGCTCGCCATCGACAGCGAGCCGGGAATGGTGGCGTCGGCATTGCCGGCGACCATCGGCTTCCCGACCTGGTTGGTGAAGCCGTCGGTGAACAGGATGTGGTAGTTCGACTGGCAGCTCAGCTTGATCGGGTCCTGTGCTCCGCCGGGCAACGCATTCACCGTCGCTGGCAGGCCACCGGCGCCGCCGGTCTCGAACAGGTTGCCGATGCGCAGCATCGCGGACGCCGTCGGCGTCTTTCCCGTCGTCGGCGCGACGCTCTTCAGCGCCGTGTACCACTTGTCGCGCTGCTGGCCGAGGCCGAGCACCCAGTCGTCGACGTCGGTCCACGTGATCGCGCCGCCGGCACCGTATGGCGCCGGTTCCGGCCCGAGGACGTGAAAGCCGACGCGGTACGTGTCGTCGAGATACGAGAAGGCGATCGACGACGTTGTCTTCGTCGCGAGGATGCGCGTGCGGTAATACGCGTACCAGTTCGCGTAGTTGACGATCTCCTGCGCGTAGCTGCGCGTCATCGGCTGCCCGGTGACCTGGTCGACGTAGTTGTACGTGCGCCCGACGACGAGATCGGTGCGGTGGAACTGACCGTACTGGACGTTCTTGTACGTGAGGAAGTCGTTCTTCGTCTGGCAGACGCCCGTGCCGAAGCCGCGCCACTGACCGTTCACCGTTCCGTCGGTCGCGTTGCAGAACTGCACCGAGTCGATCGAGTAGTAGTGGCGCGGGATCTGAACCGGGTTGGTGACGCCCGGGCAGCCGCCGGACGTCGCGGCGAGATTGAACTTGCCGAGCTGGCCGAGCCCGGCGTTGGCCGGGTACACGTCGGCCGGATAGCTGCCCGGATTGCCGGCGAGGTTCGCCGGGTACTTGAACGGTCCGGCGACGCCGCCGACCGCGTAGGTCTGGTTGTTGTGACGGCACACTTCGCCGTTGCCGTTCGCGTCGGAGAGCAGCGTCGTCGCCGTGTAGACGCCGGCCGCCGGGTCCCACATGACGCTGCTGCACGCCGCTGAAGCCGCCGGCCCGCCGTAGATGGGATTGCCGGCGCTGCAGCCATTGGGAGACTGCGGCTGGTCGGGGCATTCGGCGGGGTCGCCGCCGAGCACGCCGTACGGCCCGTTGCACGCGACGCCGGTCTTGATGCTGCACTTGCCGCCGGCCGGCTGATAGTCGGCGTTGCACTTGCACGAGTTGCATTCCGGGATGTTGCCGGTGCCCGGCGAGTTGCCGTCGGAACCGCCGACGTTCGGCTTGCAATAGTTGGCGGGGTCGGTCGTGCCGAGCAGCACGTTCTTGCACGCGGCCGGCGTGAAGTTGCGGTTCAAGACGATCGGATTGCACGTTTTCGCGTTCTGGTTGCACTTTTGCGGGACCATCGGGCACGGCAGCCCGCCGCACGTCGGTATGCCGGCGCCGGTGCAGCCGACGATCACGCCGTTTCGCGGCCACTTCGGCGACGTCGTGTCGCACCAGATCGTCTTGAACGTGATCGTGCGATAGAAATACTGCGTGCCCCATGTCGCGCCCGCCGACGCCTGGTACGGGTAGTTGTAGTCGTCCGCAACCGCGGGCGCGCCGCTCGCGACGGACGCGTCGTACTTGGTGCCGTTGATCCGGCACCAGTCGCCGGTGCCACCCATGTATTCGCCGTTCGCGTCGCCGAACGCCACGTTGGGCGGCCAGTCGGTGTTGCAGTAGAGCAGCACATTGACCTTGCTGGTCAGGTTGTCCTGCGTCGCCGGCGTCAGGAACGGATCGCGCTGGACCTTGGCGAAATTCGCCTGATTGCCCTGGGCATCGGTGACGACGCCGACGTTGAACGTCATCGGGTTGCCGTCGTACGCCTTCGGCGGCGTGTAGTTGATATTGGTGTCGTAGGCGAGACGGTTGAAGTCCGCCGCGAGCACCGGCGGCCAATAGAAGCTGCTGTTGAAGATTGGGATCGCGCTGCACGCGGCGATGTTGTTGCCGCTGCGGCAGTAGTTGCCGACGACGAAGTCGGGCAGGTACGCGTAGTTCATGCTGCCGGAGTCGTCGACGGTGTAGACGATGTTCGGCTTCGCCGCGACCTTCGCGCCGATCGGCGCGTCGGCCAGCGAGGTGGCGGCGAAGGCGGACTGCATCATGCCGCTGAGGGTCATCGACCAGCAGACGATCAGGACCAGCGCGGTGCGCCAAGGCGATCTTTTTTTCATGGAAGCTCTCCCTGAGCTTTCTCTCGCATCAGCGCAGCAATGTCTGCGCGTACGTCACGGCATTGGTGTTGGGCCAGTCGACCCGGATCGTGACGCGATAATGTGGAATCGGCGGAAGCGGCGGCGGATCGAACTTGTTGTCGGTCCCCGCCTTGGAAACCTTCGGCGGCATCAGGTCGCAATTGGCGATGGTCGGTGCACCGGGCGCAATGCAGACGCGCTCGATGATGGATCGCACCTCGAGGAGCGTCGTCGGATCGGTCTCGTGCCCGAACGCGCCGTCGTAGAGCGCCGGCGGATAGGCCCCCGTGAGGATCGCGGGAAGGCCGTTCGGATGCTCGCCCGGCTGGAGCGTCGCGTAATAGCGATTGGCCGGGTCGTCGGCGTACAGGTTCGCGATCAGCTTCGACTTGTAGATCGCATCGACGGCCGTCTCGATCGCATGATTCACCGGCGCGACCGATGCCTGGCGGAACGCGAGGTTGCCGAAC
Source organism: uncultured beta proteobacterium (assembly GCA_963798655.1). GTDB lineage: Bacteria > Pseudomonadota > Gammaproteobacteria > Burkholderiales > Casimicrobiaceae > CAVSMC01. The sequence goes on from CAWCUH010000003.1 coordinate 398,451, forward strand.
ACGCCGACGCCGGTGTCGACCGAGCGCATCAAGCCGATGCCCGCGAGGCTCAGGACGACCATCGCAATCAGCGCGATGAACAGCACGACGCCGCGTTCGCGGCGGAACGAGGCGACCGAAACAACGGTATGGCGGACGCGGGTCATGGCAGGGTTGCGGCGTACAGGACGTTACGAAGCGGGACCACCGACTCGTACGTGCGATAGCGGATCGAGTCGCAGATCGTCGGCGGGTTGTAGTACGGCGCCGGGCAGGCCGCCTGCGGCAGCACGATCCGGCTCTGGCAGGTCGCGTCGTTCGCCGCGCAATTGAACAGCACGACCGGCGGGCGCACGCCGGCGACCAGCGACGCATCCTTGAGGTCGGGCTCGTCGCTGCGCACGACGACGGCGATGCGCACGGCGAGGATGCTGTTCAGCACCTGCTGCGCGTTGGGGAGCAACGGATTGCGAAGGTTGGTGTCGCTGTAGTCGAATCCGTTGCCGCACGGGTCGCCGCTCAGCGCCGGCGTCGTCGCCGGCGTCCAGCAGTCGATGATCTGGTCGTTGTTGGTGTCGATGCCGTACTGCGCCTTCATCAGCACGATGTTCTGCGCGAGCGGATTCGGGACCGGCGCGGCCGCGAACAAATCGGTACTGCGAAGCTGCGCGTTCGAGATGTCGTACTGGACGCGCGTCGACAGTCCCATCGGCCCGAGATTCAGAAGGCGCGCCGGAGCCGCACGCGTGTAGGTGAGCGTCACCGGGTCGTGCGCGAGCGTCACGCGCCCTTGCGCGTCGGGCGCGGTTGCGTTGGTGATTCGCGTCATCGTGCAGCGCCCGCTGCCGTCGTTCGCCATGACGATGACGCGGTAGGGCGTGACGTTCGGCGGCGGCGACGAGAAGCCGGTCGGCGACTGCACGACGAAGTCCGCGCCGGGCACAGCGTCGGCGGTGAAGTCGACCGGCCACACGACGCGCGGCGCGGCGCTCATGATCGTGATGAAGCTTTCCGATTGACCATCCGGGCTGCCCTGGTCGGTGATCAGCACGGGAATCGGGCGCAGCGTCCAGTCGGGAACCCCGGCCTCGGTTAGCTGGCAGCCGACGAGATCGGCGGCCGAGATCGAGTAGCCGTTACCGCCCTGGCTCGCGTCGTGCGCGAGGATGAACTGGCTGAACAGGCCCGTCACCTGAGCGTCCGACGTGCCGACGGTCATCCGCTTGTAGCGCTCCGCAGCCGAGAACAGGTTGTAAATCACGAGCACGACCAGCAGGCCGATGAGGATGCCGATCATCGTTTCGACAAGGCCGAAGCCGCGCTGCCGATCGTTACCGCCGCGTTGGCGAACGTGCGACATCAGTTCGCTCCTATCGTGGCCGCGGTCATGTACTGGTGCGCGTGCAAGTCGTCGATCGGGCCGGTTTCGCCAGGGCCCTTCCAGCGGATCGTGATCGCAACGTCGCTGCTGGTAGCGGTCGGCCCGGGAGTCACCACGACTTCCTGCGTGAGCGCGGTCGCATTGGGCAGCCGCTGCTCGACCAGCGTCTTGAACTCGACATAGCCGGCGCCGCCGACGCCGCTGGCGAATCGCGCGACGAGGTTGCCCGGCGTGCGGTCGGCGATCCACATGTTGCCGATGAGCGTGTCGGCGAGGAACACCGCCTCGCCGCGGAACTTCGCGTCGTCGACGTTCTGCATCGAGCGGGCGAGCAGCCCGATCGAGCCGAGGATCGCGAAGGCGACGATGAGGACCGAAATGAGCGCCTCGAGCAGGAACGAGCCCGACTGGTGCGATGGCGTTGCAGGAATCTTGGTCATGATGTTCGAACGTTGCATGTCACGGGCCCAGCGCAACCGGGCAGCCCTTGGGATCGTCGGCCGGCCACGCCGGATCGCAAATCTTCACCCGCGCGCCGGCGATGCCCGGGTCGCCGACGACGACGAGCAGCCGGCGCGATCCGGTAACCGCAGCCATCGATACGTCCACCTGATCGAAGGGTGCGCTCGCGTCGGCGTTGCTCGCGGCGATCATGCCGAGCCCGCCGAACGTCACCGTCGTGTTGCCGGCGGGCCTCATCGCGAACTGCACGCGGTCGCTGCCCTGGCGGAAAACGTCCGAGCGAATGCGCGAGCCGTCGCTCACGAGAATCACGTCCCAGCCGCCGGTCAGCGTCGTGCTGTTGACGACGATCTCGACCTGGGTGTTGCGCCGGATCGCTTCGTATTGCGCGTAGCGCAGGCCGCTTGCAACGGACTCCGCGGCGCTCTGGATCTGCGAGTCGGCGAGCCAGACCGTGTACATCGGCATCGCGAGGATCGTCAGCAGCGCGGCGATCGCGAGCCCCACCATCATCTCGACGATGGTGAACCCGTCGCAGCGCCGCGGGAGCTTCAGCACGAACCGTCCTTCTTCAGCGCCCAGCATGGTCCCGGTGGCAGCGCCCAGCCCGCCGGAACGCTGGTCGTCGCCTTGTCGTTGCGCTCGGTCAGCGTGTAAGCGAAGCCCGGCATGTCGCCCGGCTTGCCCGTCATCGTCAATGTGTACGTGGTTGCCGTGCAAGCGATGCCGGCCCCGAAATGGCTCGCGGGATTGGCGTTGTAGCTGATCAACTTCCCCGGTGGTACGAGCACCTGCACGTGGCACACGCCGCCGTCGAGGTACGTGCGGTTGTCCATGAACCACTTTTCCATCTCCGTGCGCATGTCGCCCATCGCCGTCGTCGCGTCGATGATCTTGCTCCGGCGCACGTAATCGCCGTACATCGGCGTCGCGATCGCGGCGAGGATGCCGATGATCGCGACGACGACCATCAGCTCGAGCAGCGTGAAGCCAGCTTGCCGGCGCGCTGCCGGCGGGGTCGTTTGCACGTGAACCTCCCTTTGGAACGCCTGCATTGTCAGGCCCGCTCAGGGGCGTCGCAATCGCGCCCGACCAGTGGGCCCTAGCCGGGAACGGGCGGTGCCGTCCAATGCGGTGGCCTGCCGCCGCCGGTCAACAACTGCCGCTGCACGAGGCCGGCCTCGGTACGCGCCGCTGTTTCGCTGCATGGCGGTCGGTGGCGGCTAAGGGCAGGGGATTGCCGTTTTCTGGATGCGCACGCGGCCGCTGTTGGCGAGCACGACCTGCACCTCGGACCGTCCGCTGAAGCAGACGCGCAACGTGCCCATCTGCAGCGCGCCGTTCAGCTTGCGCGCCTGGCCGAGCGCCGTGTACGAAACATAGTCGTCGAGCGGCGCGTTGGCGCGCACGTAGACGCCTCGCGGCGCCGGGCCTTCCGCATGCAGAACCGGCTCGTCGGCGTCGACGTCGCCGTCGTGATCGCGGTCGACATGGAGCAGGAAGCCGCCATCCCAGGAGCCGCCCGTCGTGCAGGTACGCCCGTCGATCGATTTGCAGAGGTTCACCCGATACCCCTGCTTGATCGCTTCCGCGCGCGCTGCGTACATGCTCGTCGCGAGTGCCCGCGCCTCGTTGTCGACCTGGTAATCGGCGATCCAGCCGTAATAGACCGGCATCGCGATCACCGTGAGCAACGCGGCGATCGACAGTGCGATCAACAGCTCGACGAGCGTCGTGCCGCGCGCTCGATCACGCTCGTGCGGCCGCGCCTGCGCGGCGTTCCGCCAGCCTTTGTTCATCGCCGCTCCTCGGACCATCGGTTCGGACGCGAGCGTCGCGCAGACTGGCGCCGCCGGCCATTCGACGGGCGGCTCAGCCGGATGACCGAGCCGCCGGGGGTCTTGACAGTATTTATTTGAAGCTTAATATATTCATGTCGAAACAGCCCGGCCCGGCCGGCGAAGGCGGTCTGCGATGCGGATCCTATGCGTGGGCGGCGGTGCGGCGGGCCTGTATTTCGCGCTGCTCGCGAAAAAGGCGGACACGCGGCGCGACATCACCGTCGTCGAGCGAAACCGTCCGTACGACACGTTCGGCTGGGGCGTCGTCTTCTCCGACCAGACGCTCGGTAATCTCGCGCGCGCCGACGCCGAGACGCATGCGCAGATCGCCGACGCGTTCTGTCACTGGGACGACATCGACGTCCATTTCGACGGCCGCACGGTCACGTCGGGCGGTCACGGCTTCTGCGGCATCGGCCGCAAGCGCCTGCTGAACATCCTGCAGCGGCGGTGCGAAGCGCTCGGCGTGAAGCTCGTGTTCGAGACCGACGTCGCCGACGAAACGGCGTTCGGCCCGCAGGACCTGATCGTCGCGAGCGACGGCGTCAACAGCGCGCTGCGCTCGAAATACGCGGACGTGTTCGGCCCGACGATCGAGCGGCGCAAGTGCCGCTACATCTGGCTCGGCACACGGAAGCTCTTCGACGCGTTCACGTTCGCGTTCGAGAAGACCGAGTGGGGCTGGTTCCAGGCGCACGCGTACAAGTTCGACAGCGAAACCTCGACGTTCATCGTCGAGACGCCGGAGGACGTCTGGCGCGCGGCCGGTCTCGACCGGATGACGACCGACGAAGGGGTCGCCTTCTGCGAGCGGCTGTTCGCCCGCTATCTCGACGGCCATTCGCTGATGACGAACGCACGGCATCTGCGCGGCTCGGCGTGGATCAATTTCCTGCGCATTGCGAATCGCACGTGGGTGAAGGCGGACGCCGGCGCGCCGATCGTGCTCGTCGGCGACGCCGCGCATACCGCGCACTTTTCCGTCGGCTCGGGCACGAAGCTCGCGCTCGAGGACGCGATCGCGCTGGCGGCGGCGATCGACGCCAACGCCGATCTGCGAAGCGCGCTCGCGACGTACGAGCGCGAACGGATGGTCGAGGTGCTGAGGATCCAGAACGCCGCGCGCAACTCGACCGAATGGTTCGAGAGCGTCGATCGCTACACGCGCTTCGAAGCCGAGCAGTTCGCATACAGCCTGCTCACGCGCAGCCAACGGATCTCGCACGAGAACCTGCGCCTTCGCGATCGCGCATTCGTCGCCGGCGTCGAGCGCTGGTTCGCGCAGAAGAGCGCGCTGCTGGCGCAGCCGGTGCCGCCGATGTTCACGCCGTTCAGGCTGCGCGGCGTCACGATCCCGAACCGCGTCGTCGTCTCGCCGATGGCGCAGTACTCGTGCCGCGACGGCACGCCCGACGACTTCTACCTCGTGCACTTGGGCAGCCGCGCGCACGGCGGCGCAGGTCTCGTCTTCACCGAGATGACGTGCCCGTCGCCCGACGCGCGGATCACGCACGGCTGCGCCGGCATGTACAAGGCCGAGCATCGCGACGCGTGGAAGCGGATCGTCGATTACGTGCACGCACGCACGCCGGCGAAGATCGGCCTGCAGCTCGGTCACGCGGGGCCGAAAGGCGCGACGCATCGTCCGTGGGAAGGCGGCGGCGGCGACGAGCCGATTCCGCGAGACGGACCCGAGCCCGCCTGGCCGCTGATCGCGCCATCGCCGGTCGCGTACGGCGCGCGCAATCAGCTGCCGCGCGCGATGACGCGCGACGACATGGATCGCGTGAAAGCCGATTTCGTCCGCGCGGCGCGCTGGGGCGCGCAGTGCGGCTTCGACTGGCTCGAGCTCCACTGCGCGCACGGCTATCTGATGGCGGCGTTCATCTCGCCGCTCACCAATCGGCGAACGGACGACTACGGCGGCTCGCTCGACAACCGCTGCCGGTATCCGCTCGAAGTGTTCGCCGCGATGCGCGCCGTCTGGCCCGCCGACCGGCCGATGTCGGTGCGCATCTCGGCGCACGACTGGGCGCCCGGCGGCAACACTGCGGATGATGCCGTCGCGATTGCCGCGATGTTCAAGGGGGCCGGCGCCGACCTGATCGACGTCTCGTCCGGACAGACGACGCGCGACGCGCAGCCGGTGTACGGACGCATGTACCAGACGCCGTTCGCCGACCGCATCCGCAACGAGATCGGCATCGCGACGATGGCGGTCGGCGCGATCTTCGAGCCGGATCACGTGAACAGCATCATCATGGCGGGCCGCGCCGATCTCTGCGCGCTCGCGCGGCCGCATCTCGCCGACCCCTACTGGACGCTGCACGCCGCCGCGCAACTCGGCTATCGCGACATGCCGTGGCCCGTGCAGTACCTGACCGGCAAGACGCAGCTCGAGCGCAATCTCGAACGCGCTGCGCAGATGGCGGCCGATGTCGCCGAGGCGAACGGATGAATGCGCATCCGCTCGAAGGACGGCACGCGATCGTCACGGGCGGCAACCGAGGCATCGGGCGTGCGATCGCCGCGCGTCTGGTCGCGGACGGTGCATCGGTATCGGTAGTCGGTCGCGACGAGGCGCGGCTTGCCGCGACCGCCGCCGAGCTCGGCCCCCGCTGCGACTGGCACGTCGCCGACGTCGGCGACGGCGCGTCGATCGATCGTGCGCTCGCACGCCTCGCCGACATGCACCCCGACGTCGCGATCCTGGTCAACAACGCCGGTGTCGCGCACAGCGCGAAGTTCGCGGCGACCGACGATGCGCTGTGGGACGAGATGCTGCGCGTCAATCTCACCGGCGTGTTCCGCTGCACGCGCGCGGCGTTGCCGGCGATCAGCGCTGCCGCGCACGGGCGCATCGTCAACGTGGCGAGCACCGCGGGCCTCGTCGGCTATCCGTACGTGAGCGCCTATTGCGCGGCGAAGCACGGCGTCATCGGCTTCACGCGCGCGCTCGCCCTCGAGCTCGCCGCGAGCCGTGTCACGGTGAACGCCGTGTGTCCGGGCTACACGGACACCGAGCTGGTCGACCGCGCCGTCGCGAAGATCGTTTCGAAGACGGGGCGTACCGCAGCCGAGGCGCGCGCCGAGCTCGCATCGCGCAATCCGCAGCGGCGGCTGGTCGATCCGGAAGAGGTCGCCGCAACCGTCGCGTGGCTGTGCCTTCCCGAATCGCAGTCGATCACCGGTCAGGCGATCGCCGTCGCGGGCGGCGAGGTACTCACGGGATGAGCGCAGTGCACGACACGATCGATGCGCCCGCGGACGCCGAATCGCGGCTGGACGACGCGCACCACGAGTCGCTGCGCCTGTGGCTGCGGCTTCTCACCTGCACGCTGATGATCGAGCGATGCGTGCGCAGCCGACTGCGCGAGCGCTTCGCGACGACGCTGCCGCGGTTCGACCTGATGGCGCAGCTCGAGCGCGCGCCCGACGGGCTCAAGATGGGCGAGCTGTCGCGCCGGATGATGGTGACCGGCGGCAACGTCACCGCGATCACCGATCAGCTCGTCGCGGAAGGCATGGTCGAGCGAGCGCCGATCGCCAGAGATCGACGTGCGTTCGCCGTGCGACTTACGAGCGCCGGGCGCCAGGCATTCGGCGCGATGGCGAAGGCGCACGAGCAATGGATCGAGCAGATGACTGCCGGCCTCGCGGCGGCGGACCGCGGCGAGCTGTACGCGCTGCTCGGCGCGCTGAAGACGTCGCTGCGCAACCGCGGCGACGAGGACGCTTCGCCCCGGACGCGGTCTCAAGCAGCGAAGGCCAGACGATGACGACGAGGCGACGGCGAAGAAGGCAATCCGCGCAAACGGCGATCGGCGCGGCGGTTCAGCTGCACGGTGCGCCCGGCGTACGCCGCGGCTCGATCGTCGAGTGGCTCTATCGCGGGATACGCGCGCTTCGCATCCACGAGGGCGCGACGGACGTGCAGAAGCTCGTGATCGCGCGGACGCTCATTAGCGCGTAACCAGAGGAGGACCTGCATGGCGGCAACCGCTCACGTCGACACGTTCGCCCGCGACAACCTCCCGCCGAGAGACCAATGGCCCGATCTGATATTCGAGCTGCCCGAGTTGCGGTATCCGCAGCGAATCAATTGCGCGGTCGAGCTCGTCGAGCGCGCGCTCGATCGCGGCGACGGCGCCCGCACGGCGATCGTCGAGCCCGCGGGCGTCCGCTGGACGTACGCCGAGCTCGCCGCGCAGTCGAACCGGATCGCACGCGTGCTCGTCGACGACCTGGACCTCGTGCCGGGCAACCGGGTGCTGCTGCGCGCGCCCAACAACGCGACGATGGCCGCCTGCTGGTTCGCCGTGGTCAAGGCCGGCGGCATCGTCGTCGCCACGATGCCGCTGCTTCGCGCGAAGGAGCTCTGCGAGGTCGTCGGCAAGGCGCAGGTCTCGCATGCGCTGTGCGACGCTCGCCTCGCCGACGAGCTCGAGCTCGCGCGGCCCGACTGTCCTTCGCTCACCCGCATCGCGTACTTCGGCAGCGATGCGAGCGACGGCCTCGAAGCGCGCGCGAAGCGCAAGCCGCCGACGTTCGCCGCAGTCGACACCGCCGCCGAGGACACCTGCGTGATCGCCTTCACGTCGGGCACGACCGGCAAGCCGAAGGGCACGATGCATTTCCATCGCGACCTGGTGGCGTCGTGCGATTGCTGGCCGATGTCGACGCTGCGCGCATCGGCCGACGACGTGTTCACCGGCAGTCCGCCGCTCGCCTTCACGTTCGGGCTCGGCGGACTGCTGCTGTTTCCGCTTCGGATCGGCGCGTCGACGCTGCTCGTCGAGCGTCCGGCGCCCGACGCGCTGCTGCGGGCGGTCGCCGATCACAAGGCGAGCGTCCTGGTCACGGCGCCGACCTCGTATCGCGCGATGGCTGCGCAGGCCAAGGCGATGCGCGGCGAGCTCGCGAGCCTTCGCAAATGCGTGTCGGCCGGAGAGGCGTTGCCGGCAGCAACCCGTGCGCTGTGGAAAGACGCGACCGGCATCGAAATCATCGACGGTATCGGCGCGACTGAAATGTTCCATATCTTCATCTCGCACGACGAGGCGCACGCGAAGCCCGGCGCGACCGGCAGGCCGGTCCCGGGATACGTCGCATGCGTGATGGGCGACGACGGGACGCCGCTCGCGCCCGGTAACGTGGGCAGGCTCGCGGTCAAGGGCCCGACCGGATGCCGCTACCTCGCCGACGACCGCCAGACCCAGTACGTCCGCGACGGATGGAACTACACCGGCGACGCGTACGTCGTCGACGCCGACGGCGACTTCGTCTATCAGGCGCGCACCGACGACATGATCGTCAGCGCCGGCTACAACATCGCCGGACCGGAAGTCGAAGCGGCGCTGCTGCTGCATCCATCGGTCGTCGAGTGCGGCGTGATCGGTTCCGCCGACGACGAGCGCGGGCAGATCGTCAAGGCGTTCGTCGTGCTCAAGCCCGGAACGCCGGCAGGCGAAGCGACGACGCGCGACCTGCAGGACTTCGTCAAGCGGACGATCGCTCCGTACAAGTATCCACGCGCCATCGAATATCTCGATGCGCTGCCCCGCACAGAGACCGGCAAGCTGCAGCGGTTCCGATTGCGCCAGATCGACAAGGAGCAAAGATGATGAGCGAAACAGTTCCCCTGCGACATGCCGGGCAGCGGACGCTGCAGCCTCCCGGCTGGGCCGCGCCAAAGGGCTATGCGAACGGCATCGTCGCGCGCGGGCGTCTCGTGTTCGTCGCCGGGCAGGTCGGCTGGGACGCCGAGCAGCGCATCGTCGACGGCGACTTCGTCGCGCAGGCGCGGCAGGCGCTCGAGAACATCGTCGCCGTGCTCGCGTGCGCCGACGCACGGCCCGAGCACATCGTGCGCATGACCTGGTACGTCGTCGACAAGAACGAATACCTCGGCTGCGCGCGCGCGCTCGGCGCCGCGTATCGCGACGTGATCGGCAAGCATTTCCCGGCGATGAGCGCGGTTCAGGTCGCCGGGCTGGTCGAGGAGGGCGCGCGCGTCGAGATCGAGGCGACCGCCGTCGTGCCCGAACCTTGATTCAGATGAAATCCGCGACGTTTACCGGCCCTGCGCCGCGCGCCATAATCCGCCTTTCGTCCTGCCGCGCCCGCCCGCGCAAGGAATCCCGATGAACGCTCCCGAACGTTTGCAAACCGCCGCGCCGAAATTCGTTTGGGAGGATCCGCTGCTGCTCGACGAGCAGCTGACCGAAGAGGAGCGGATGGTGCGCGAAACGGCGCACGATTACGCGCAGGAGAAGCTTGCGCCGCGCGTGCTGGACGCGTTTCGCCACGAGAAGCCCGATGCGTCGATCTTTCCCGAGATGGGCGCGCTCGGCCTGCTCGGGCCGACGATTCCGCCCGAATACGGCGGCGCGGGGCTCAACTACGTGAGTTACGGCCTGATCGCGCGCGAGATCGAGCGCGTCGATTCGGGCTACCGCTCGATGCTGTCGGTGCAGAGCTCGCTGGTGATGTTTCCCATCTTCACGTACGGCTCGGAGGCGCAGCGACGCAAGTACCTGCCGAAGCTCGCGACCGGCGAATGGATCGGCTGCTTCGGCCTGACCGAGCCCGATCATGGCTCCGATCCGGGCTCGATGATCACCCGCGCGAAGTCGGCAGCCGGGGGCTACAAGGTGAGCGGCAGCAAGATGTGGATCTCGAACTCGCCGATCGCCGACGTGTTCGTCGTGTGGGCGAAGACCGACGACGGCGTGATCCGCGGCTTCATCCTCGAAAAAGGCATGAAGGGACTCTCTGCGCCGTCGATCGAGGGCAAGTTCAGCCTGCGCACGTCGGTCACCGGCGAAGTCGTCATGGACGAAGTGTTCGTTCCCGAAGAAAGCCGGCTGCCGAACGTGCAGGGTTTGAAGGGCCCGTTCGGGTGTCTCAACACGGCGCGCTACGGCATCGCGTGGGGCGCGCTCGGCGCCGCCGAAGCGTGCTGGCACGCGGCGCGCAACTATGTGATCGAGCGCAAGCAGTTCGGCCGGCCGCTCGCGGCGAACCAGCTGATCCAGAAGAAGCTCGCCGACATGCAGACGGAAATCACGCTCGGGCTGCAGGGTTGCCTTCGCCTCGGACGCCTGAAGGACGAGGGCAAGGCGGCGCCCGAGATCACGTCGATCATGAAGCGCAACTCGTGCGGCAAGGCGCTCGAGATCGCGCGCATGGCTCGCGACATGCACGGGGGCAACGGCATCGTCGACGAGTTCGGCGTGATCCGCCACCTGCTGAACCTCGAGACGGTGAACACCTACGAGGGCACGCACGACATCCACGCGCTGATCCTCGGCCGCGCGCAGACGGGAATCCAGGCCTTCAACTGACGAGGGTCAGAGTGCAGTTTCGACGGTCGCTGTGCGGGTCGGGTCGCGGGGCTCCGGCCGAAACTGCACTCTGACCCTCGTTTTGTCTGTCCCCATTTATGCATTTATGAAGCTCTACGATTACTTCCGCTCGTCGGCGGCGTTCCGCGTGCGGATCGCGCTGAACATAAAGGCCCTCGCGCCTGAGCGGCAGTTCGTGCATTTGCGCAAGGGCGCGCAGCGCGCGGACGACTATCTCGCGCTCAATGCGCAAGGGCTGGTGCCGGCGCTCGTCACCGACGGCGGCCACGTGCTGACGCAGTCGATTGCAATCATCGAGTGGCTCGACGAGACGCATCCGCTGCCGCCGCTGCTGCCGCGCGACGCCGACGGTCGAGCGCGCGTGCGCGCGCTCGCGCTCGCGATTGCGTGCGACATCCACCCGCTGAACAACCTGCGCGTGCTGCAATACCTGACGAAGACGCTCGGCGTCGCCGAAGCACAGAAGGACGGCTGGTATCGCTACTGGTGCGACGTCGGCCTCGAAGCGCTCGAGACGCAGCTCGCTCGCGACCGCGCGACAGGACGTTTCTGCCACGGCGATTCGCCGACGATCGCCGACATCTGTCTCGTGCCGCAACTTGCGAACGCGCGTCGCCTCCACGTCGATCTCGCCGCTTATCCGACGCTGACGGGCATCGAGCGCGAATGCCTCGCGCTGCCCGCGTTCGCGAACGCCGTTCCCGAAAAACAACCCGACGCGGAGTGAACCGCCGAATCCCGATGAACTACGCCATCACGCCCTGGAACGTCCCTTCGGTTGCGATTGCCGACAGCGACCACCAATTCCCCGTCCGCCACGTCTATTGCGTCGGCCGCAACTACGCCGAGCACGCGAAGGAGATGGGGGGCGATGCGACGAAGGAGCCGCCGTTCTTCTTCACCAAGGCGGCCGACTCGATCGTCTGCGTCGTGCCGCCTGCCGTCGGTCGCATCCACTATCCGCTCGCGACGAAGAACTTCCATCACGAGCTCGAGCTGGTGGTCGCCGTCGGCACGCCGGGCGTGCTGCTCGCGCCCGAGCGCGCGCAGGACGTCGTGTTCGGATATGCGGTGGGCATCGACTTGACGCGCCGCGACCTGCAGAACGAGATGCGCGAGAAGAAGCGTCCCTGGGACATCGGCAAGTCGTTTGCCGAAGCGGCGCCGATCGCGCCGATATCTCCGGTGGCGACGACGGGCCTGCTCACGCGAGGCGAGATACGGCTCGATGTCAACGGCCAGCGCCGGCAGCAGGGCGACCTCGCCGACATGATCTGGGACGTCGCGCACACGCTCGCGTTCTTGTCGCGCTACTACGAACTGCTGCCCGGCGACCTCGTGTTCACAGGAACGCCGGCCGGCGTCGGACCGCTGCAGCCCGGAGATCGGCTCGACGGTCGCATCGCGGGCCTCGCGCCGCTGTCGATCGAGATCGCGCCGCCGCTGCACGGCTAGACGGGTCGGCTCGTGCGCTACACCGCGGAGTTCGTCGAGCGCGGCTACAACAACCGTGCGGCAGTTCCCGATCATCCCGCTTGGATCGAGCGCTACACGCGCGAATCGGCGGAGGCCTACGCGAGCGAAGACGTGCGCCGCGACGTGCGCTACGGCAGCGGGCCGAAGGCGACGCTCGATCTCTTCCTGCCGCGCGAGCCCGCGCGAGCGACCGTCGCCTTCATCCACGGCGGCTACTGGCGCACGTTCGACAAATCCGATTTCGGCTTCGTCGCGCCGGTGTTTCTTTCGCGCCGCGTTGCGGTGGCGAACATCAACTACGACCTGTGTCCGACGGTCACGATCGCGGACATCGTCGAGCAGATCGGCGCCGTCGTCGGCTGGCTCGCGCGCGAAGGGCCGCGCCACGGCGCGCCGGCGCCCCTTGCGCTCACGGGTCACTCCGCCGGAGGCCACCTGGTCGCGATGATGTACGTCGCCGACTGGCGCGCCCGCGGCTTCGAGCGCGCGCCGTTCGTCGGCGGCGTGTCGCTGTCGGGCGTCCACGATCTCGTTCCGTTGACGATGTCGCAGTACAACGTCGACCTGAAGCTCGACGACGCCGAGGCGGCGCGGATGTCGCCGGTCGATCTGCGCGCGCTCGTCGATGCGCCGCTCGTCGCAGTGGTCGGTGCGGACGAGACGTCCGAATTCGTTCGCCAGTCGCAGGCGCTGTGGGACGCGTGGCCCGTGCAGCGGCCGCCCGGCGCGAGCGCGCCGCTGATCGTCCCCGGCCGCAACCACTTCAGCATCGTGTCGGACTTCACCGACGCGAGCAGCGCGCTCAGTCGCGCGACGCTCGCGCTGCTCGGCTGAACCGGCGCGCCGACGCAACGGGTAAAATAGCGGCTTCCTGCGCAAGCCGGGTCCGTTCCATGCCGATTGCACCGATTCCCGAGATCGTCTCCGAGTTGAAGGCCGGCCGCATCGTGGTCGTCGTCGACGACGAGGACCGCGAGAACGAGGGCGATCTCGTCGTTGCGGCCGAGTGCGTGACAGCCGAGGTGATCAACTTCATGGCGCGTTTCGGCCGCGGCCTGGTTTGCATGCCGATCACGGAACGGCATGCGCAACAGCTCCATCTCGCGCCGATGACGCCGGTGAACCGCTCGATGCACGGCACGAACTTCACCGTGTCGATCGAGGCCGCCGAGGGCGTCACCACCGGCATCTCCGCCGCCGACCGCGCGCACACGATCAAGGTCGCGTGCGCAGCCGAGGCCAAGCCGTCGGACATCGTGCATCCGGGCCACGTGTTTCCGCTGGTCGCGGCGCCAGGCGGTGTGCTCTCGCGTGCCGGCCACACCGAGGCGTGCTGCGACCTCGCGCAGCTCGCGGGATTCCAGCCGGCCGCGGTGCTGTGCGAGATCATGAAGGACGACGGCACGATGGCGCGCCTGCCGGATCTCGAGGTGTTCGCGCGCGAGCACAAGCTCAAGATCGGCGCCATCGCGGACCTCATTCACTACCGCAGCCGCACCGAGCGGCTGATCGAGCGCATCGCCGAGCGGCCGCTGGCGACGCACGCCGGATCGTTCCGCCTCGTCGTCTATCGGGACAAGCTGACCGATGCGACGCATCTCGCGCTGGTGCGCGGGCCGATCGCGCCCGATGTCGAGACGCTCGTGCGCGTCCACGAGCCGGTGTCGGTCGTCGACCTGCTCGACGTGCACAGCGCGTCCCACTCGTGGAACGTCGCTTCGGCGCTCGCCGCGATTGCAAAGAGCGGCCGCGGCATCATGATCCTGCTGCACCGGCCCGAGAGCTCGCAGGAGCTTCGCGCGCGCGCGATCGCCGACGAGCCGCCCGTGTCGAGCAAGGTCGACCTGCGCAACTACGGCATCGGCGCACAGATCCTGCGCGACCTCAACGTCGGCCGCATGCGGTTGATGGCGCGGCCGCGCAAGATGCCGAGCATGACCGGCTTCGATCTCGAAGTGACCGGGTACGTCGAGCCGCCCGCCGCGGCGCAGGCGTGAGGGATCGAGCGCGATGCCCGTGAAACAGCTGACGAGCGCCGCGCGCGGCGAAGGCCGTCGTGTCGGCATCGTCGTGTCGCGGTTCAACGCCCCGATCGGCGATACGCTCCTCGCGGGGGCGATCCGCGCGCTGACCGGTGCCGGCGTCGCCGAGGACGACATCACCGTCGCCCTGGTGCCGGGTGCTCTCGAAACGCCGCTCGCGCTGCAGCGGCTCGCGCAAAGCGGCGATTTCGACGCGCTGGTGGCGCTGGGCGCCGTGATCCGCGGCGAAACGCACCACTTCGAGATCGTCGCCAACGAATCGGCCGCCGGCGTGTCGAGCGTGCAGCTCGAGTTCGGCATTCCGATCGGCAACGGCATCCTGACCACCGACACCGAAGAGCAGGCGAACGCGCGCGCGCAGGGCAAGGGCGCCGATGCCGCGCTCGCTGCGCTGGAGCTCGCGAACCTGCTCGACGCGATCGACGACGCATGAGGATCACGCCGCGCCGCCGCGCGCGCGAATTCGTGCTGCAAGGGCTGTATCAGCGACAGCTGTCGCGCAACGATCCGCAGGCGATCCGCGCGCAGCTCGGCGAGGCGGCCGGATTCGCCAAAGCCGATGCCGCCTATTTCGACGAGCTCTGGCGCGGCACGCTCGCCGAGTGCGACGCGCTCGTCGAGATGCTCGCGCCGCTGCTCGACCGCAAGCCGGCGGAGCTCTCGCCGATCGAGCGATCGATCCTGGTAATCGGCGCGTGGGAGCTGAAGCACCGGCTGGAAATTCCCTACCGCGTCGCGATCAACGAGGCGGTCGAGCTCGCGAAGTCGTACGGCGGAACCGACGGCCACAAGTTCGTCAACGGCGTGCTCGACAGGCTCGCGGGCTCGCTGCGCGCGCCGGAGATCGCCGCCGCACGCGACGACGCGATCGATACGCGCTGAAGGGGCGAGCCTTTTCGCCGCGCCTATAATCGCCGCGTGAGCGCAGCGCTGTCCGAATTCCAGCTGATCGAGCGCTATTTCACGCGCGCGCCGCGCGCCGCGTCGGTCGTCCTCGCCGGCGGCGACGATGCCGCGCTGGTGAGGCCGGCGCCGGGGATGGAAATCGCGTTGTCGGTCGACATGCTCGTCGAGGGCCGTCATTTCGCTGCGGGCGTCGATCCGCGATCGCTCGGCCACAAGGCGCTCGCCGTGAACCTGTCCGACATGGCGGCCGTCGGCGCAACGCCTCGATGGGCGCTGCTTGCGGGCGCGCTCCCGAATGCCGACGCGCAGTGGCTGCAAGCGTTCTCCGACGGCCTCTTCGCGCTCGCCGATGCGCATCGCGTCGACGTTATCGGCGGCGACACGACGCAAGGCCCGCTCAACGTGTGCGTGACGATTGCCGGTGAGGTGCCCGCAGGACAGGCGGTCCGCCGATCCGGTGCTCGCGCCGGCGACGACATTTACGTATCGGGCTCGCTCGGCGACGCGGCGCTCGCGGTCGCAGCCGCGAATGGTCGGGTGAACCTCGACGCGGGCGCGCTCGAGCGCTGCCGCGCGCGGCTCGACTGGCCCACGCCGCGCGTCGCGCTCGGCGAACGATTGCGCGGCGTCGCGACGTCGATGATCGACGTTTCCGATGGGCTCACGGGCGATCTTCGACACATTCTCGATGCGTCGCGCATCGGCGCGGCGATCGAGCTCGCTTCGATCCCGCGCTCGGACGCACTCGATGCACTGCTCGCCACCGCGGCGCGCAGCGTCGCGCTCGAATGCCTGCTCGCCGGCGGCGACGACTACGAGCTGCTGTTCACCGCGCCGCCGACCGCCGCGCCGGCGCTCGCGGCCATCGCGCACGATCTCGCGTTGGCCTTGACGCGCATCGGCTGGATCACCGGGGAGCGCGGGCTCGCGATCAGCGACGAGCGCGGCGATGCGCTGCTGACGATCCCACGCGCGTTCGACCACTTCGCCGATCCGAGCCCCTAGGATGAAACATCCCCCACGCTCGCTCCGCTCGCTGCCCCCGGGGGCCGGTCAGTCGGTCGGGGCGGCCGTTCCCGACTAGGATGAAACATCCCCCCACGCTCGCTCCGCTCGCGGCCCCCCGGGGGGCCGGTCAGTCGGTCGGGGCGGCCCTTCCCGACTGACATGCAAGCCGACACGACGAGCGCACCGCGTCCGGGCTGGCGGTTCGTGCTTGCGCATCCGGCGCATTTCCTCGCGCTCGGCTTCGGCGCAGGGCTTGCGCCCGTGATGCCCGGCACGTTCGGCTCGCTCGTCGCGATCCCGATCGCCGCCGTTCTGCGGCTGTGGGGCGACGCGGCTTATGCGATCGCGCTGGTCGCCGGCTTCGCCGTCGGCATCTGGGCGTGCGGCATTGCCGGCCGCGCGCTCGGCGACGACGATCACGGCGCAATCGTCTGGGACGAAGTGGTTGCGTTCGCGCTGGTGCTGTTCTTCGTCGGCTTGGAGTGGTGGCGCGTCGCGCTCGCCTTCGTGCTGTTCCGCGCATTCGACATCGTGAAGCCTCCGCCGATCCGCCAGGTCGAGCGCAAGCTCTCGGGCGGCCTCGGCGTGATGGCGGACGACGTGCTCGCCGCCGCGTACACGCTGGTCGCGTTCGCCGTCGTGCAGCGGATCGCGGGAGCCTTGGTGTGAACGACGGCGCGCACGTGCATGGCATCGATGCGCGCCGCGTCGAGGAAGCGAGCTTCAACTGCGTACCGGTGCAGCGGCAGCTGTTCTACGACGGATGGGTTCTGCGCGTCACGCCCAGTCCGACGAAGCGCGCGCGCAGCGTCACGGCGTTCTTCGGCTCGACGCTGCCGCTCGACGCCAAGGTCGCGTACTGCGAGGCGGTGTACGAGCGGCTCGGCCTGCCGTGCCTGTTCCGATTGACGCCGTTCGACGCGCCGGCCGATCTCGATCGCCAGCTCGAGGCACGCGGCTACCAGTCGTTCGACGACACGCTCGTGCAGGTCATGCCGCTCGAGCAGCCGCCGTCGTTCGCGATTCCCGGCGACGTCGACGTCATGTCGGTTTCAGCGAACGCGTTTTCGCGCGCGCTCGCCGCGTTGCGGGGGACGCCGGCACGCCAGCGAGCGGTGCGCCGCGCGTGGCTCACCCGGACGCCGCTGCCGGTGCGCGCGGTCGTCGCCGAGATCGACGGACGCCCGGTCGCCGTCGGGCAATCGTCGATCGACGACGGCCTTGCGATGATCGGCAGCATCGCGACTGCCGAGGACCTGCGCGGCCGCGGCATCGCCACCGCGGTGGTCGGCGCGCTGCTCGCGTGGGCGTGGGAGCGCAATGCGCATCACGCCTATCTGCAAGTGAACGACGACAATCACCGCGCGCTCGCCGTGTACCGGCGATTCGGATTCGAGACGGCGTATGCGTATCACTATCGCGGCCGACCGGGAGCGTGCGAATGAGCGCGGCGGCCGAAGGCAAGGCGCGAAGCGGGCGTCGCCGCGCGAGTTCGCGGAGGCCGACGCAGCGATCGGTGATCGACTGCGGTGGATCGGAGGCCGACGAATGAGCGCGCTCGACCTGGCCGTCGCGCTCGGCGACGCGGCGAAGTCGCGCGGGCTGCGCATTGCGACGGCCGAGTCCTGCACCGGCGGTCTCGTCGCCGGGGCGATTACCGACGTCGCGGGCAGCTCGGAATGGTTCGAGCGCGGCTTCGTCACGTATTCGAACGAGGCGAAGCGCGACCTGCTCGGCGTGTCCGATGCGACGCTCGGCTCGCACGGCGCGGTGAGCGAGCAGGTGGCCGCCGAAATGGCGACCGGCGCGCTGCGTGCAAGCGAAGCCGACGCGGCCGTGGCGATCACGGGCGTCGCCGGGCCCGGCGGCGGCACGGCGGCCAAGCCCGTCGGCATGGTGTGCTTCGCCTGGGCGGCGCTCGACGGCCCGGTCCGCACCGAGACGCGGCATTTCCCGGGCGACCGCGCGGCGGTTCGCGCGGCAGCGGTGGCAAGAGCGATCGCGGGGCTCGTGGACGCCGTGCAACAGCTGCGCCCGGCGGCAGAGCGCTAGGCCGTTCGGCCGCTTGCGTCGAACGATCGTTCTATCCGATAATCGCGCCGACTGACCCTTTCGCCCCAGGGCCTTGGTGTGCTGTGGCGGCAGCCGCGGGAGGGTTCGACGATCCGCTATTCTTCCTGACAGAGGAACACATGCCCCTGGATCCGAGGACTACCCCGATGGACGACAAGAACAAGGCGCTCGCAGCGGCGCTCGCGCAGATCGAAAAGCAGTTCGGCAAGGGCTCGATCATGAAAATGGGCGAGTCGCAGATTCAAAACGATCTGCAAGTGGTGTCCACCGGTTCGCTGGGGCTCGATATCGCGCTCGGTGTGGGAGGATTGCCGCGTGGCCGCGTCGTCGAGATCTACGGGCCGGAGGCGTCCGGCAAGACGACGCTGTGCCTGCAGGTCGTCGCGCAGGTGCAGAAAGCGGGCGGCACGGCGGCGTACATCGACGCCGAAAATGCGCTCGACCCCGTCTATGCCGGCAAGCTCGGTGTCGATGTCGGCAACCTGCTGATCTCGCAGCCCGACACCGGCGAGCAGGGCCTCGAAATCGCCGACATGCTCGTGCGCTCCGGCGGCGTCGACATCATCGTCGTCGACTCCGTCGCGGCGCTCGTGCCGAAGGCCGAGATCGAAGGCGAGATGGGCGACCAGCTGCCCGGCCTGCAGGCGCGGCTGATGAGCCAGGCGCTGCGCAAGCTCACCTCGAACATCAAGCGCGCGAACGTGCTCGTGATCTTCATCAACCAGATCCGGATGAAGATCGGCGTGATGTTCGGCAATCCGGAAACGACGACGGGCGGCAACGCGCTCAAGTTCTACGCGTCGGTGCGTCTCGACATCCGCCGTATCGGCGCGATCAAGCGCGGCGAGGAAGTGATCGGCAACGAGACACGCGTGAAAGTGGTCAAGAACAAGGTCTCGCCGCCGTTCAGGGAGGCGCTGTTCGACATCCTCTACGGCGAGGGCATCTCGCGCGAGGGCGAGATGATCGAGCTCGGCGTCAACAACCGCATCATCGAGAAGTCCGGCGCCTGGTACGCGTACAACGGCGAGAAGATCGGCCAGGGCAAGGACAACACGCGCGAGTTCCTGCGCGAGCACCCGGAAATGGCGCAGGAGATCGAGCTCAAGATTCGCGCCGCGGTCGGTGTTCCCGTGCCCGGCGCGCTGCGTGCGCGCGGCGAGCCGCCGCCCGAGGAATAGCGTTACACGATGGCGTTCGGCCGGCCGTCGAAACCCGCGCGGCCGGCGAAGTCGCTGCAAGCGCGCGCGATCGCGCTGCTCGCGCGACGTGAATACGCGCGCGCCGAGTTGCGCGCCCGGCTGCTTGCGACGGGCGCCGATCGCGCGGAAGTCGACGAGGTCCTCGATCGGCTCGAAAAGCTCGGCTATCTGTCGGACGCGCGCTTCGCGAGCGGCGTCGTGCGTCAGAAGGCCGGCGGATTCAGCAAGCGGGCGATCGCGCACACGCTGAAAGAGAAGGGCGTCCCCGGCGCGGCCGCAAAGGATGCGCTCGCTGCCCTCGACGGCGCCGACGAGCTCGAGCAGGCGCGCGCGTTGTGGCAGCGGCGTTTCGGTCATCCGCCGAAGGACGACCGCGAAAAGGCGCGGCACGTGCGCTTCCTGCTTTCGCGCGGATACTCGCCGGGCATCGCGTATCGCGTGCTGCGTGCGGCCGGCGCGCGCCTCGACGAGGACAGCTGAACGCCGTCGCGCGGCCATCAACGCGCCCGGGCGCATTTGGCCGCGGGAGGCTTTCCGCTTAAAATTAAAGACTTTGCCGCACGAGCGCTGGTGGCATGCGCGCGCATCCTGTCCGATGAAAGCGAACGACATCCGATCGAAGTTCCTGCAGTTCTTCGCCGACCGCGGCCATGCGGTCGTCGCGTCGTCGTCGCTCGTTCCCGCGAACGATCCGACGCTGCTGTTCGTGAACTCCGGCATGGTGCAGTTCAAGGACGTCTTCCTCGGCGCGGACAAGCGGCCGTATTCGCGCGCGACGACGGCGCAGCGCTGCGTGCGCGCCGGCGGCAAGCACAACGATCTCGAGAACGTCGGCTACACGGCGCGTCATCACACGTTCTTCGAGATGCTCGGCAACTTCAGCTTCGGCGACTACTTCAAGCGCGACGCGATCCGCTTCGCGTGGGAGCTGCTGACCGACGTCTACGGCCTCGCGCCGGACAAGCTCTGGACGACCGTCTACCAGGACGACGACGAGGCGTACGACATCTGGACGAAGGAGATCGGCGTGCCGGCCGATCGCTGCGTTCGCATCGGCGACAACAAGGGCGCGAAATACGCGAGCGACAATTTCTGGCAGATGGCCGACACCGGCCCGTGCGGGCCATGCTCGGAAATCTTCTACGACCACGGCCCGGAAGTCGCGGGCGGCCCGCCGGGCTCGCCGGACGCCGAGGGCGATCGCTACATCGAGATCTGGAATCTCGTGTTCATGCAGTTCAACCGCGACGACACCGGTGTGATGAATCCGCTGCCGAAGCCGTCGGTCGACACCGGCATGGGACTCGAGCGGCTGGCGGCGGTGCTGCAGGGCGTTCACTCGAATTACGGCATCGACCTGTTCCAGGATCTGATCCGCGCCGCGGCGCGCGAAACGCATTCGAAGGACCTCGCGAGCCCGTCGCTCAAAGTGATCGCCGATCACATCCGCGCATGCGCGTTCCTGATCGTCGACGGTGTGATTCCGTCGTCGGAGGGTCGAGGCTACGTCCTGCGACGGATCGTTCGCCGCGCGATCCGCCACGGCTACAAGCTCGGTCAGCGCAAGCCGTTCTTCTACCGTCTGGTCGACGATCTCGATCGTGTGATGGGCGACGCGTACCCCGAGCTGCGCCGGCACAAGTCGACCGTTGCCGAAGTGTTGAAGGCGGAAGAGGAGCGCTTCGGCGAGACGATCGACAACGGCATGCGCATCCTCGAGCAGGCGCTCGCCGACGGCAAGAGGACGCTGGACGGCGAAACGGCGTTCACGCTGTACGACACGTTCGGCTTTCCGCTCGATCTCACCGCCGATGTCTGTCGTGAGCGCGGCGTCGCCGTCGACGTCGACGGATTCGATCACGCGATGGGCGCGCAGCGAGAGCGCGCGCGTGCGGCGTCGCAGTTCAAGATGGGCGACAAGCTCGACTACGAAGGAACGAAGACGCGCTTTCGCGGCTACGAGACGCTGTCGTCGGAAGGCCGCGTCGTCGCGCTGTACCGCGAAGGAACGCCCGTTGCATCGCTCGCCGGCGGCGAGCAGGGCGTCGTCGTGCTCGACCAGACGCCGTTCTATGCGGAGTCGGGCGGCCAGGTCGGCGATCGCGGCGAGCTCACGTGCGGTGGCGTCTGCCTGACGCTGTTCGCCGTCGAGGATACGCAGAAGATCCAGGCCGACGTGTACGGCCACGTCGGCGTCATGAAGACCGGCGAATTGAAAGTCGGCGACATCGTCGCCGCGCAGGTCGATCACGCGGCGCGCGCGCGCACGATGCGCAATCACTCGGCGACGCATCTGATGCACAAGGCGCTGCGCGAGGTTCTCGGCGGCCACGTGCAGCAGAAGGGCTCGCTCGTCGATGCGGACAAGACGCGCTTCGACTTCGCGCACAACGCGCCGATGACCGACGAGCAGATCCGCCAGGTCGAGGCGATCGTCAATCGCGAGATCCTCGAAAATGCGCCGACCAACGCGCAGACGATGGCGTACGACGAAGCGGTGAAGGGCGGCGCGATGGCGCTCTTCGGCGAGAAGTACGGCGACGAAGTGCGCGTGCTCGACATCGGCAGCTCGCGCGAGCTCTGCGGCGGCACGCACGTCTCGCGCACCGGCGACATCGGCTTTTTCAAGATCGTGTCCGAAACCGGCGTTGCGGCGGGCATTCGTCGCGTCGAAGCGATCACCGGCGACAACGCGCTCGCCTGGGTGCAGGCGCAGGAAGCGAAGCTCGCGGCGGCAGCCGCGACGTTGAAGGCGCCGGTCGACGAAATCACGGCGCGCATCGCGCAATTGATGGAAAGCGCGCGGACGACGGAGCGCGAGCTCGCGCGGCTCAAGGCGAAGATCGCAGCGTCGACGGGCGACGATCTCGCGGGGAGCGCCGTGGATGTCAACGGCGCCAAGGTCCTCGCCGTGACGCTCGACGGCGCCGACGTCAAGGCGCTGCGCGAGACGATGGACAAGCTGAAGGACAAGCTCAAGAGCGCGGCGATCGTGCTGTCGTCGGTCACGGACGGCAAGGTGACGCTGATCGCGGGTGTCACGCCCGATCTCACCGCGAAGGTCAAGGCCGGCGAGCTCGTCAATTACGTCGCGCAGCAGGTCGGCGGCAAGGGCGGCGGTCGTGCCGACATGGCGCAGGCGGGCGGCAACGACCCCGCGCAGCTGCCGAAGGCGCTGCAGTCGGTGCGCGTCTGGGTCGGCGAGCGGTTGTAGCGTGCACGTTGTCAGCCCGACCTGTGTCGGCGCGCAACGCCGCAATGCGTCACGCCACGACGTCAAGCGGTGCGCTCCGAATGCCGTGAGACATGGCGCTGCGCGCTGACATCACGCTCGACGCGCTGCGCGTACGCGGCGACGGCTACTTGCCGGGCCTGGTCGGCTTCCGCCTGACAGCGGTCGAGCAGGGCATGCTCGTCGCCGAGCTCGACATTCGGCCCGAGCTGCTGGCACCCAACGGCTTTCTTCACGCGGCGACGGTCATCGCTCTCGCCGACACGGCGTGCGGCTACGGCTGCATCGCGCACCTGCCCGAAGGCGGCGGGAACTTCACCACGATCGAGTTGAAGACGAACTTCCTCGGCACGGCGCGCGAGGGCACGATCGCATGCATCGCGAAGCCGGCGCACCTCGGGCGCACGACGCAGGTGTGGGACGCCGTCGTGTCGCGCCGCGACAACGGACGCCCGATTGCGTTGTTTCGCTGCACGCAGATGATCCTGCGCTCCGACGCGGGCTGAACGGCTCGCGCGAAGACAACCGTCCGTCGGCCCGGTAGTCGTCGCCGCCAAGGCGAGCGCGAAGTGGCATAGCAGTTGCCTCCTCACCGGGGATGACCCCGCCAGGTTCGATCTCCATCGCCCGAGCGCTGTGGCCGTACGCATTGCTGTGGACGGTACTGGTCGCCGCGCTGACGACGACGGCCGTCGTGCAGATCGCGAACGATCGCGAGGCGGACGTCGCCGAGGCGCGCGCGCGGCTCGACAATCTTTCGCGAGTGCTCGCCGACAACGTGAGCCGCACGCTCGACGGCATCGATCGCACGCTGAGCGTCGTCAAGGGCCTGCACGAACGCAACCTCGCGGCGGTGCCGCTCGAAACGCTGTTCGACGCGTTCAAGCTTGGTGACGACGTCGAGCATGGCGTCGCGGTGTTCGATCGCAGCGGACGGCTGGTGATATCGACGTCGCGCGGCGGCGAGCGATCGCTCTGGGATGTCGCGGCGCCGGTTGATCTGGCCGATGCATCGCTGCACCAGGGATCGCAACTGCGTGTCCAACGTCCGGTGCGCGTTGGCGGACGTGACGAGCACTACGTCGTGCCGGTGGCGAAGCGTCTCGAAGGCGCGGGCGGCGAATTCGACGGGTTCGTCGCTTCGGTCATCGACACCGCGCGGCTGGTTGCGCTCTACGCCGACATGCACGCGAAGAGCGCGGGAACGGTCGGCGTCGCATTCAACGACGGCCGCATCATCGCGCGAAGCGCCACGTCGACGGCCGCCCTGTCGAACGGCGCGAACGCGGACTCGGCACTGCCTGTCATCGGTGCAAAAGTCGACGTCATGATCGAATGGCGGACGCTCGACGATCGCCGTCAGCTCGTCGCCGTGCGTCCGGTCGCCGCTACCGGCCTCGCGGTGTTCGCGAGCATGGAAGAGCGCGAGGTGTTCGCTTCCAACCGCCTGTTCATGACCAACGCGATCGGCTCGCTCGTCGTCATCGTCGCCGCGATCACGCTGCCGCTCGCGTTCGTCGCGCGGCGCACGCTGTACGACATCCATCGCAGGCACCGTCTCGAAGCAGGCGACGCGACCGAGCACAGCCGCGCACGCGCCGATCCGCTGACCGGCATCGCGAACCGCGCGTCGTTCGACGAGCACCTGAAGAACTGCCATCTGCTCCTGGCGCGATACGGCAAGCCGTTCGTGCTCGCGTTCCTCGACGTCGATCACTTCAGGCAGGTCAACGAAGGCGGCGGCCAGGACGCCGGCGACCGCGCGCTGCGTCGGCTCGCGCACACGATGCAAAACGCCGTTCGCCAGACGGACCTCGTCGCGCGGCTCGGCGGCGACCAATTCGCGATCCTGATGCCTGGTGCGCGCGTCGCATCGGTGAAGCGGGTGCTCGACCAACTACGTGCGACGCTCGGCGTCGATGCGGCGATCGCCGGATGGCCGATCACGTTCTCGGTCGGCGTCGTCGCGTTCGAGTCGGCGCCGCCGCGGCCCATCGACGCCGCGAATCTCGCCGACAGTCTGATGCACGAGGTGAAGGGCATGGGGCGCGACGGCATTCGCTACGCCGTGTATCGCGACCACGAGCTGCTGTCGGCGGTTCACGCCGCGGCGTGAGCAGCGAGCAGGGGCCCCGACTCGCGGAGCGAGTTGGGGGTGCGAGCAATTGGGAAAGCCGAGGGTCAGAGTGGAGCTTCGCACAAGCTGCACTCTGACCCTCCGTTTGAGCGGCGAGCAGAGCCCAACTCGTGGGGCGAGTTGGCGATGCCAGCATAGCGGTTGAGCGTTTGTCGATCGTCCGCTCGTCGGATGGCGCGACGCGCATCGTCGCGGTAATCCAGCAGGATGGTTCCCCCAGCGCTGCTCGGATTCGCGTCGGGCGTGCTCGCGCTGCAGGCGATGCCGGAATTGCCGAAGGCCGGCGGGGCATTTGCGTGCGCCGCCGTCGCGCTCGGGTGGGCATGGCTCGCGCAGCGATGCACGCGCTCGTCGATCGTCGTCGCGCTCGCCGTCATGCTCGGCGCGGCGGCCGCGGGCTTCGGCTATGCGGCGCTGCGGGCCGATGCGCGCCTCGCAGATGAATTGCCGCCGCAGTGGGAAGGCGTCGACATCGACATCGTCGGCGTCGTCGATGATCTGCCGCACACCGGCCCGCGCGGCACGCGCTTCGCATTTGCCGTCGAGCGCATTGAAACGGCGGACGCAGTCGTGCCGAAGCGCGTGTCGCTCGTCTGGTATCCGCCACAGCGCCGCGACGACGTTGACTCCGTCCCGCTGCTTCGCGCCGGCGAGCGCTGGCGCATCGCCGTTCGCATGAAGCGTCCGCACGGCGGCGTCAACCCGCACGGCTTCGACGTCGAGGCGTGGCTTCTGCAGCAGAACCTGCGGGCAACCGGCTACGTTCGCGGCGGCGACGACAACGCACGCATCGACGCATTCGCGGGGCGGCCGATCGATTATGTGCAGCGCGCTCGCGAGGCGGTTCGCGCGCGCATTGTCGCCGCGCTGCCCGACGCGAGGTACGCCGGCGTCATCGTCGCGCTCGCGATCGGCGACCAGCGAGCGATTCCCGAGGCGCAGTGGCGCGTGTTCAACCGCACCGGCATTACGCATCTGATCTCGATCTCGGGGTTGCACGTCACCGTGTTCGCCACGCTTGCCGGTGCATTCGCGTTCACGCTCGCTCGGCGCAGCGTTCGCGTCACCGCGCGCGTTTCCGCGCACAAGGTCGCCGCACTCGCCGGCGCACTGGCCGCGTTCGGCTACGTGATGCTCGCCGGCGCCGAAGTGCCGGCGCAGCGAACGCTGCTGATGCTCGCCGTGGCATCGCTCGGCGTGTGGCTCGCGCGTCCGGGAACCGCGGCGATCGTCTGGCTCTGGGCGCTCGCCGTCGTGCTCGCCTGGGATCCGTGGGCGGGACTTGCCGCCGGCTTCTGGCTGTCGTTCGGAGCCGTTGCGCTGCTGCTCTACGGCGGCGCGGGGCGACTGTATCGGCGGCAAGCGACGTGGCGCGCCCGACTCGCTGCGGCGCTGCGCGCCGCGGCGCACGCGCAGTTCATCGTCACCGTCGGCCTCGTGCCGATGACGCTCGCGATCTTCCAGCAGGTTTCGCTCGTGTCGCCGCTTGCGAACGCGCTCGCCATTCCCGCTGTGACGTTCGCCGTCGTGCCATTCGCGCTCATGGGTGCAGCGCTGCCGTTCGATTTTCCGTTCGTCGCCGCGCACGTCGCGTTCTCGGCGCTGATGGTGCCGCTCGACGCGCTCGCCGACGCACCGGGCGCGGTCTGGCAACAGCACGCACCGCCGTCATGGGCGATCGTCGCCGCGCTTGCGGGCGTCGCCTGGATCGTCGCCGCGCGCGGTGTGCCCGCAAAAACGCTCGGCGCACTGTGGCTTGCGCCGCTTGCGATGGTGCGCCCCGAGGCGCCGCCGGCGGGCGGCTTCGATCTCGCGGTGCTCGACGTCGGCCAGGGCCTGTCCGTCGTCGTTTCGACGCATGCGCACGCGTTGCTCTACGACGCCGGGCCGCGCTATGGCGACGACGCCGACGCCGGCGGGCGCATCATCGCGCCGTATCTGCGGGCGGCGGGCATCCGTCGCGTCGATGCGATGGTGATCTCCCATCAGGACAGCGATCACAGCGGCGGCGCGCGCACGCTGCTGCAAACCGTGCCCATCGAATGGATCGCTTCGTCGCTGCCGTACGAGAGCGTCATTGTCGCTCTGCGAAGCGGCGACGGCGCCGATCCCCTCGGACACCTGCGCTGCGAAGCCGGCCAGCAGTGGACGTGGGACGGCGTGCGCTTCACGGTGCTGCAGCCGACGCCGCTCCACTACCGGGCTGCGAAGCCCAAGCCGAACGATCTGTCGTGCGTCGTGCGCGTCGATTCCGCGTACGGCAGCGTGCTCCTTACCGGCGATCTCGAGGCGCGCGGCGAGGCTGAGCTCGTGGACAAGGGCGCGCCGCTCGCCGCCGACGTGCTCGTGGTGCCGCATCACGGCTCGCGCACGTCGTCGAGCGTCGAGTTCATCGGCGCGGTTGCACCCGATGTCGCGGTGTTCACGCCCGGCTATCGCAATCGCTTCGGCCACCCGCGGCCGGACATCGTCGAGCGCTACGCATTGTTCGGCTCGGCGCTCTATCGCACCGATTACGACGGTGCCGTCACGATGCGCTTTGCACCCGGCGCGTCGCGCGAGGTGCGTCGCGAGCGCAGCGAATCGGCACGGTATTGGCGCGAAGCGCCGGTGCGCGATGCGCCGCCGCTCGAGTAGCGCTCGTGCGTGCCGCTAGAATGGCGACGTGTCCGCTCGAGACTCGACGCTTCGTTTCGTGCTGCTCGGTGCCGTGGTCGCATGCACCGGCGCGAGCGCGCAGCCGTCGGGCGCCGAATCACCGACGCCACCCGAATGGAAGCTGACCGTCGTCGCCGGCAGCGCGTTTCCGCTGGGCAAGGCGGCCGCGCGATGGGCGCAGATCGCGAACGCCGGGCTCGCCGGCGTGGCCACCGTGAAGGTGTATCCCGGCGCGACGCTCGCACAGCGCGATCCGCTGCGCGAGTTCGCTGCGCTAACAGACGGCATGGCGGATTTGGGAGTCGGCTCGGCGCTCGCATGGTCGGCGCAGGTGCCGGCGCTCGCCGTGTACGCGCTGCCGTGGTTCGCGCCGACGCCGCGCGCGATCGAGACGCTGGCGGGCGACGCCGCGTTGACGGCGATCGTCGGCGCACGCGTCGAAGGCGCGGGCGGTGTGCTGCTCGCGGTCGCGCCGCTCGGTCACGAGGCGCTTGCGACGGCGAAAGGTCCGCTCGTCGCACCGGCGGACGTCGCCGGACTTCGCGTGCGCGCTCTTGCATCGCGGATCGTCGTCGAAACGCTAACGGCGCTTTCGATCAAGCCCGCGTCGATGCCTTTCGCCGAAGCGCAGCGCGCGTTCGGCGACGGCTCGCTCGACGGACAGCTTGGCGCGCCGCCAGCGTTCGCGGCGATGCGCATCGCGTCGCTCGGACAGAAGCAGCTGCTGCGATGGGGGGCGTTTGCCGACGCGATGGTTTTCGCCGTGCGCGCAGCGCGCTGGCGCGAGATGACCGACGAAGCGCGCGCGCTGTTGCGCTCGGCCGCGCAGACGGCTGCGGCCGAAGCCGGCGCGCTCGTTCGCGAGGACGACGCAGTGACCGAGCTTGCGCGTTCCGGCGTCACGTCGACGCGCCTCACGTCGGCGCAGCGCGCGGCGTTTCTCGTCGCCGTGCAGCCGGTCGTCGAGCGCTGGAGCGGCGCCGTCGGCACCGACGTCGTCGCCGTGGCGAAAGCGGCTCTCGAGCCACTGCCCGACTTCGAGCGATGAGCGGCGCGCGGTCGATGCGCGTGCAGGACGCCGCGATGCGCCTCTAGCTGACGAAGCGACCGAGCCGCACCGCGGTTTCGCCCACCTTCGGGCGCCGCGTCGGCATGATCAGCGCGCAATCGTCGTACGGCGTGCGCACCTCGACGGCGCCGTCTCGCGCGAGCAGCGTACCGGCGCGCGCAACGACGGCGAGCCCCTTCACCGGCAGCGCGAACGCGAACTGTTCGCTCTCGATCGTGACGACGTTCGTCACTTCGATTACTTTCTGCCGCGGGGGCGTGGCGCCGTCGAGGTGCGCGCGCAGGAAATCCGCCGCCGCGACATCGCAGTGGCGAAGGAAGCGCAACGTCGCCTGCGTCGCGATTCGCGGCGACGACGCTTCCCAGTGCTGACCGCATTCGACGAGCAGCGCGTTCTTCGCGCTCGCCGGGTCGTCGAAGCCCGCATAGTCGCGCAGCCGCTTGCCGGCTGCGTGGCCGGCATCGACGACGATGTGCTGCGGGATGCCGACCGCCCTCGCGAGCTCGAGTCCCTTGCGCCGCCGCCCGGCGAGTGCGAGCGGCGGGCACGGATCGGTCATCGAGTGCAGGTCGAGCAGGTAGTCGGCGCGGTCGTAGAACGGCTGCAGCGCGCGCGCGCGCGCGACCTCGGTCGTCGGTCGGGCCGTTGCAAGGGTGCCTTCGCCCCACAGTCTATTGAAGTCCTCGTCGATGCAGCGCGATGCGAACGGATCGGCGGCATCGAAGCGGCAATACGCGGCGTAGTTTGCAAACACCACGGTGACAATGCCGCGCGATGGGTGAAATCCCTCGCGCAGCAGCCAGTCGAGCGCGATCGCACCGCATACCTCGTTGCCGTGAGTCACCGCCTGCAGCAGCACGTGCGGACCCGCTGCCGCGGCGGCAAAGCTCCACACGTACGGCACGCCGACATTGCCGGCGGACCAAGGCGTGATGTCGGGCAGCTCGACATCGATCGACGGCAGCGGCTGCGCGTTCATCGATCGTGCGGGGTCGTACCGCACAGGCGATCGGCGAGGCGGCGGATGAACGCTTCGCATTGCGCAAGCTGGTCGACCGACACCCACTCGTTCGGCTGATGCGCCTGCGCGATGTGACCGGGACCGCAGATCAACGTCGGGATGCCGGCGTGATGGAAGAGCGCCGCCTCGGTTCCGAACGAAACCTTTCCGACGCCCACACTGCCGCTGCATTCGCGTCCGAGCCTAGCGATCGCGCCGTCGTCGGGTGCATCGAGGCCGGGCAGCGCCGACAGGCTGTCGAACTCGATGTAGGTCGCTGGATCCACCGCGTGCATGTCCGGCAGCATCCGCGCGGTGAACGCTCGCACGTCGGCGAAGAAGCGCTCCGGATCGTCGAGGGGCAGGTGGCGGATCTCGAAGTCGAACCAGCAGTCGCGCGGCACGATGTTGACCGCGGTGCCGCCGTGGATGACGCCGGTGTGCACGGTGGTGAACGGGACATCGTAAGCGTCGTCACGACCGAGTTCGGCGCTTTCGCGAAACACGCGCGCCCGCTGCGCGAGGTACGAGACGATGTCGCACGCGATGTGCACGGCGTTCACGCCGAGCGGCGTCAGCGACGAATGCGCTTCGTGGCCGCGCACGCGGCAGCGCCAGCTGCGCTTGCCCTTGTGCGCGACGACGAGCTGCATGCCGGTCGGCTCGCCGACGATGCAGCCGGCGGGATGCACGCCGCGGGCGCCGATGTCGGCGATCAGCCGGCGCACGCCGATGCAGCCGACTTCCTCGTCGTACGAGAGCGCCAAATGCAGCGGCACGTCGACGCCGCGGCGCACGAACTCGGGAACGAGCGCGAGCGCGGTGGCCGAGAAGCTCTTCATGTCGGTGACGCCGCGGCCGTGGACGCGATCGCCGATCGGCGTCGCGCACCAGGGATCGGTGTTCCAAGGCTGACCGTCGACCGGCACGACGTCGGTGTGACCGGACAGCACGATGCCGCGCTCGGTGACGTTGCCGTCGCGCGCACGAATCGTCGCGAACAGGTTTGCCTTGCGCCGATCGTCGTCGAACGTGAGCGTCGAATCGACGCCATGGCGCGCGAGATAGGCACGCACCCATTCGACCAGCGCGAGGTTCGATTCGCGGCTCGTCGTGTCGAAGCCGACGAGCTCGCGGATCAGCGGCCACGCGACGAGCGCGTCGATGCCGCTCGCATGCTGCGACAGCGTCGACGATGTGTCGGGGGCGTTCATGGTGGCGCGGTTGGAATCGTGCGCCGATCGGATGGCGCTCGTGAGAGAAGGACAGGGCGAGAATAGGCAGCGCCCCGTTCGCTGTCAATCCGGTGGCTGGAACGAACGGCGCGCTCGGCCGGTCGAACAGCGTCTGTTGCATACACGTCGGAGAGGAGCGCGATGCGCGCGCTCGTCGCAATCGCAGCGAGGTTTGGACACGGTTGCAGCGCCGCCTTGCTCGTCGTGGGCCAGCTTGCCGGCGCGCAGGACTTGCCGCTCGACCGGATCAGCTGCCGGCGGGCTTTTCGATCGAGCTCGTCGCGCGTGCGCCGAGCGCGCGCGAGATGACGTGGGGCGCGCAGGGAACGCTGTTCGTCGGCTCACGCGAAGGACGCGTGTACGCGATCACGCTGGCGCAAGGCGGACGCGGCGAAGCGAGCGTACGCACGATCGCGTCGGGCCTGCAGATGCCGGTCGGCGTTGCATTCCGCGACGGTGCGCTGTACGTCTCGGCCGTCGATCGCATCGTTCGGCTCGACGATATCGAACGGCAACTCGATCATCCGCCGAAGCCGATTGTCGTGTCGAGCGCGTTTCCGCACGAGACGCATCACGGCTGGAAGTTCATCGCGTTCGGGCCCGACGGCAAGCTCTACGTTCCGGTTGGCGCGCCGTGCAACGTCTGCGAGCCGGATCGGAGCCGCTACGCGAACATCATGCGGATGAACGCCGACGGCAGCGGCCTCGAGGTTTTCGCGCGCGGCATTCGCAACTCCGTCGGCTTCGACTGGCAGCCGCGGACCAACGTGCTGTGGTTCACCAACAACGGGCGCGACCTGATGGGCGATGACGTTCCGCCGGACACGCTCAATCGCGCGCCGCGCGCCGGGCTCGATTTCGGCTTTCCGTACTGCCACGCGGGCAAGATCGCGGATCCGGAATTCGGCGCGAGGCACGCGTGCAGCGAGTTCACGCCGCCCGCGCAGCCGCTCGGGCCGCACGTCGCGTCGCTCGGCATGCGCTTCTATACCGGTACGCAATTTCCGCCGGAATACCGCAACCAGATCTTCATCGCGGAGCACGGATCGTGGAACCGCAGTCACAAGATCGGCTATCGCGTGACGCTCGTCACCGTCGACGACAACGGGCGCGCGATCAGCTACAAGCCGTTCGCAGAAGGCTGGCTGCAGGGAGAAAGCGCGTGGGGTCGACCGGCCGACGTGCTCGTCGCGCCGGACGGCTCGCTACTCGTGTCCGACGACTCGGCGGGCGCGATCTATCGCATCCGCTACAGCAGGTAGGGTCAGAGTGGAAAAAAAGTCCACTCTGACCCTTCGGCGATCAGTACGGGTAGTACGGCCGGTACACGACCGGCGGTTGTACATAGGCCGGGCGGTAGACGACGCGCGGCGGCGCGTAGTACGGCGCGGGATACGGCGCCGAATAGACGACCGGCGGCGCGTAATAGCGATAGTGGTGATGATTCCAGGACGGCCTGTATGCCGGGCGGGCGGCGTACGGTTCCCCGGCGCTCACGACGAAGCCGGGTGCACCGATCGTGACGTTCCACGCGGTGCGCGCCGATGCGGCGGGCGCGAACGCCACGGTGGCGACGGCGGCTGCGGTGAGTGCGGTGGCGATCAGTGTGCGACGGATCATGCGGACCTCCTCGGTGGTTGAATGCTCTCGATGGCCGGCTGCGGCCCCGGCGCTCTCCCGGGTGTCGCAGCGCATGAGCCGTCAACGGCCGTGTTCAAGGACGGGTTGACCCCCGAAACAATTCGTCACGCTTGCGCACTGCGCAGCCACGGCGGCAAAAGGGTTTTGCCCGTTTTTGCTATTCTTTCGGACCGACACATCCGTCCACCGAAGGGTTCCCATGCCGCGCTCACCGCTCCGCTGGCTCGCCGCTGCGACGCTCTTCGTCGCCGCGATCGGTCACGCGTTCGCCGCCGACCTTCGCATCGGCCTCGCGACCGACGTCACCGCGATCGACCCGCACTATCACAACGTGACGCCGAACAACAGCGTCGCGTTCCACATCTTCGGTTATCTCGTCGAGCGCAACGAGAAGTCGCAGCTCGTGCCCGGCCTCGCCACCGAGTGGAAGACGCTCGACCCGCTGACGTGGGAGTTCAAGCTGCGCCGCGGCGTCAAGTTCCACGACGGCAGCGACTTCACCGCCGCGGACGTCGTCGCGTCGATCGAGCGCGTGCCCACCGTGCCGAACAGTCCGTCGCCGTTCACCGCCTACACGAAGCAGATCAAGGAAATGGTCGTCGTCGATCCGTACACGATCCGCTTGCGCACCGCGACGCCGTATCCGCTGATGCCCTCCGACATGACGCAGGTGATGATCGTCTCGAAGAGCGCGGCGAAAGCGTCGACCGAGGACTTCAACAGCGGCAAGGCGGCGATCGGCACCGGGCCGTACAAGCTCGTGCGTTACGTGAAAGGCGACCGCATCGAGCTCGTTCGCAACGACGGCTACTGGGGCGGCAAGACGCCGTGGGAGCACGTGACACTGC
The DNA here is from genome assembly GCA_963798655.1 of uncultured beta proteobacterium. Classification (GTDB taxonomy): domain Bacteria; phylum Pseudomonadota; class Gammaproteobacteria; order Burkholderiales; family Casimicrobiaceae; genus CAVSMC01. The sequence continues at coordinate 432,008 of CAWCUH010000003.1, forward strand.
GCCTGCTGCCGCAGGATGCGCCACGGGTGGCCGCATTGCTGTCGGGCGACGTGCAGGTGATCGAGGCGGTGCCCACATCGGATGCCGCGCAGTTGAAGAAGGACAAGCGCCTCGGCGTGTTTCGCACGGTTGCCGACCGGTTGATCTACCTCCACATGGACAGCGATCGCGACGTGTCGCCGTTCGTCACCGACAAGGCCGGCAAGCCGCTCGCGAAGAACCCGCTGAAGGATCCGCGCGTGCGCAAGGCGATGTCCAAAGCGATCAACCGGGCGGCGATCGTCGAGCGCGTCATGGAAGGCGAGGCGATTGCATCCGGTCAGCTGATCCCCGATTTCCTGTTCGGCGCAACGAAGAACCTGAAGGTCGAGCCGTACGATCCGGAAGGCGCGAAGAAGCTCCTCGCCGAAGCCGGCTATCCGGACGGCTTCGGTCTCACGATTCACGCCCCGAACAACCGCTACGTGAACGACGCGAAGATCGCGCAGGCGGTTGCGCAGATGCTCGCGCGCGTGGGCATCGACACGAAGGTCGTCGCGATGCCGTCGTCGACGTACTTCACGCAGGCAACCGATCTCAAGTTCAGCTTCATGCTGCTCGGCTGGAGCACCGGCACCGGCGAGGCGTCGTCGTCGCTCAAAGCGCTGCTGATGACGTACAACCGCGACAAGGGCTACGGCACTGCGAACCGCGGCCGCTATTCGAATGCGAAGGTCGACGCGCTCACCGAGGACGCGCTGCAGACGGTCGACGACATCAAGCGCGAAGCGTATCTGCAGCGCGCGACCGAGATTGCGATCGCCGACACCGGCGTGATCCCGCTGCATTTCCAGGTCAATCTGTGGGCGACGCGCGACGGCATCACGTACGCGCCGCGCACCGACGAGAACACGCTCGCGTGGAAGTTCAAGCCCGGTCCCAATGCCGGCAGGCCGATGTGAAATCGGACGACACCCAATCTGCTGTTGAAGGAGCCGCAATGAACGCACCGATCCCGACCGACGCGCGCGCCGCCGTGCGAACGCCCGCGCAGCATTTCATCGGCAACCGCTGGGTTGCGCCGCGGGGCGGCGAGACGCTGCCGATGATCGATCCGTCGAGTGGACAGCCGTTCGCCGCGATCGCGCGCGGCGACGCTGCCGACATCGACGCCGCCGTCAACGCGGCGCACGAGGCGTTCGAACATGCATGGGGCGCGCTTGCGCCGGCGGAAAAGGGCCGGCTGCTCGGGAAGCTCTCGCGCGCGATCGCCGATCACGCCGACGAGCTCGCGCTGATCGAGGCGATCGATTGCGGCAAGCCGTTGAAGCAGGCGCGCGCCGACGTCGCCGCGTGCGCGCGCTATTTCGAGTTCTACGGCGGTGCGGCCGACAAGCTGAGCGGCGACACGCTTCCCTACGCGCGCGAATTCACCGTGCTCACGTGGCGCGAGCCGCACGGCGTCACCGGCCACATCATTCCGTGGAACTATCCGTTGCAGATTTTCGGTCGCAGCGTCGGCGCCACGCTCGCGGCCGGCAACGCGTGCGTCGTCAAGCCGGCTGAAGACGCGTGCCTGTCGCTGCTGCGCGTCGCGGAGCTCGCGGCGGAAATCGGATTGCCTCCCGGCGCGCTCAATGTGGTGACCGGCCTCGGCCGCGAAGCCGGCGCGCCGCTCGCGTCGCATCCCGGCATCGATCACATCTCGTTCACCGGATCGCCGCCCACGGGCGCGTGGGTCGCGCAGGAAGCGGCGAAACGTCATTGCCCGGTGACGCTCGAGCTCGGCGGCAAGGGACCGCAGATCGTCTTCGCCGATGCGGACGTCGACGCGGCGCTGCCGGTGCTCGTCAATGCGATCGTGCAGAACGCGGGCCAGACATGCAGCGCGGGAAGCCGGCTGCTGGTCGAGCGGTCGCGCTACGACGAGGTGCTCGACAGGCTCGGAGCGAGCTTCGCTGCGCTTCGTGTCGGACCTGCGCTGGCCGATCTCGACTGCGGACCGCTGATTCGCGCGTCGCAGCTCGATCGCGTGAAGGGGTTCCTCGACGAAGCCGAGCGCGATCAGATCGGCATCGTCGCGCGTGGCACGCTCGCATCCGATGCGCCCGCATCGGGCTACTACGTCGCGCCGACGCTGCTCAAAGACGTGCCGCCGACGTGCCGTCTCGCGTGCGACGAGGTGTTCGGGCCCGTGCTTGCCGCGATGCCGTTCGACGACGAGGCCGACGCGACGCGCATCGCGAACGGCACCGACTTCGGGCTCGTCGCCGGCATCTGGACACGCGACGGAGGCCGCCAGCTGCGGATGGCGAAGGCGGTTCGCAGCGGCCAGGTCTTCATCAACAACTACGGTGCCGGCGGCGGCGTCGAGCTTCCGTTTGGCGGCGTCAAGCACTCCGGCTACGGCCGCGAAAAGGGCTTCGAGGCGCTGTACGGCTTCACGACGCTGAAGACCGTCGTGCTGAAGCACGGATGAGCGAAGCGATGCGGCTCGCGAACAAGATTGCGATCGTTACGGGCAGTGGATCGGGATTCGGCGAAGGCATCGCACGGCGGTTTGCCCAGGAAGGCGCGCGCGTCGTCGTGAACGACATCAACACGGAGACGGCCGCGCGCGTCGCCGCCGACATCGAGCGGGCCGGCGGACGCGCGAAGCCCTGCGCGGGCGACGTGTCGAAGGACGACGACGTCGCGAAGCTTGTCGCGTTCGCGCTGTCGACCTACGGCGATCTCGACGTCGTGGTGAACAATGCCGGCACGACGCATCGCAACCAGCCGATGCTCGAGGTCGCGGAAGCCGAGTTCGATCGCATCTACGCGGTCAACGTGAAGAGCCTGTACCTCACGGCGAAGCACGCGGTGCCGCATTTCAGGCGCAAGCGTAACGGCGCGTTCGTGACGATCGCGTCGACCGCGGGCGTGCGTCCGCGTCCCGGCCTCACCTGGTACAACGGCAGCAAAGGCGCTGCGATCGTCACCAGCCGGTCGATGGCGGCGGAGCTTGCGCCGGACAACATTCGCGTGAATGTCATCAACCCGGTTGCCGGCGAAACGGCGATGCTCGCGCAGTTCATGGGCGAGGACACGCCGCAGATGCGCTCGAAGTTCGTCGCCACGATTCCGCTAGGCCGCCTGTCGCAGCCGTCCGACATCGCGACGGCCGCGGTTTTCTTCGCCTCCGACGAGGCGTCGTTCATCACCGGCGCCTGCCTGGAAGTCGACGGCGGCCGCTGCATCTGAGGTTTCGATGATCCGCATTCGCGACATCGACCACGTCGTGTTGCGCGTGCGCGACCTCGATCGCTCGCTTGCGTTCTACTGCGGCGCGCTCGGGTGCACGGTCGAAAAGCGGCAGGAGAACCTCGGACTGATTCAGCTGCGTGCGGGCCGCTCGATGATCGACCTCGTTCCGCTCGACGGCAAGCTTGGCGCTGCCGGCGGTGCGGCGCCCGGTGCGCAAGGACGCAATGTCGACCACTTCTGCGTTCGTGTCGATCCGTTCGACGAGACGTCGATCCGCAGCCATCTCGCGCAGCACGCGATCGCCGCGGGGCCGACGCAATCGCGCTACGGCGCCGACGGCGAGGGGCCGTCGATCTACATCGAGGATCCGGACGGCAACGTCGTCGAGCTGAAGGGACCGCCGGCGGCGTGACGCGCCGCGTCGTGGCGCCGCTTCACGAACGGCATGCCGATGCCAGCCGATCGCGGCATGACGCTGTTGCTGGGTGCGCTCATCGCAGTCGCACCGCTTGCGATGGACATCTATCTGGCCTCGATGCCATCGATGGCGCGCGCGTTGTCCACGACGCCCGACAAGGTCCAGCTCACGCTGTCCGTGTACATGTTCGGCTGGGGCGCGGCGCAGCTCGTCGCCGGTCCGTTGTCAGACCGTTTCGGCCGCCGCTTGCCGCTGCTCGCCGGACTGGCGCTCTTCGTCGTCGCTTCGCTGTCGTGCGCGCTGTCCCGCTCGATCGGCATGCTCGTCGCGTCGCGCTTCGCGCAGGCAATCGGCATGGCGATCGTCGGCGTTGTTCCGCGCGCCGTCGTGCGCGACCTGCATTCGGGCGACTTCGCCGCGAAGACGCTGTCGGCGATGGCGATGGTGCTCGGCATCGCGCCGATCGTCGCGCCGGTGATCGGCAGCCACTTGCACGTCTGGTTCGGCTGGCAATCCAACTTCGTGTTCGTCGCGGTGTACGGCGCGCTCGCGTGGATCGCCGTCGCGCTCGCGCTGCCCGAAACGCTTGCCGTGCGCGACCGCGCAGCTCTTCGGCCGGCAACGATCGCACGCAATTTCGCGACGCTGCTGCGATCGCGCCGCTACGTGGGCTATCTGCTCGTTGCGGCCTTCACGTCGAGCGGGCTGTTCGCGTTTCTCGCCGGCAGCGCGTACGTTTTCGTGTCGGGCCTCGGCACCGGCGAGCGCGGCTTCGGCGCGCTGTTCGCGACGGTGATGCTCGGCAATCTGACCGGCGCAACCGTTGCGAACCGCTTCGTCGTGCGCGTGGGGCTCGACCGGCTGATCGCCTGGGGAACCTGGCTGATGCTGGTTGCCGGACTTGGCCTTGCAGCGCTCGCGTGGGCGCGTGTCGATCATCCCGCGGCGATCGTCGTGCCGATGTTCATGTTCATGGTCGCGTTCATGGCGACAATGCCGCAGGCGACCGCGGGTGCACTGACGCCGTTTCCGCGCATGGCAGGAAGCGCGGCGTCGCTGCTGTCGTTCGTTCAGTTCCTTGCCGCCGCAACCGTCGCGCAGATCGTCGGCGTCGCGTTCGACGGGACGGCACGTCCGATGGCAACGGCGATCGCCGTCGCGGCGCTGCTGTCGTTCGTGGCGTTTCGGCTCTTCGTCGTGCGTATCGGATGAGCCAGATCAGGCACTGAGGTCGTAGGCAATCCCGGGATGCGACTGACCGGTGATGTCCCCTCAGCAGACCTTCGAGCCGTTCGAAAGCAGCCGTACGATCAGGCTGGCATTGCATCCGCCTCGCTACGGCGCGCTCGCCACGATGTTCAGGTGGGTCGCTATGTCGATGCCCGATCGGACCGCGACCCCGTTGCGCGCCTCGCATGTACCGGTTTCGGTGCCGCCGTGATGGATGAAACAGAATGACTTGACGGCCTGAAGCTCGAGCAGATACCCGTTCCGCGTCTCGCCGGCGCTGGCCGGCATGTCACCGAGCCAGTGGAAATGCGCATGCGCGCCGGTCGCGGGATGTCCCTGCGATCGACGAGCCACACCGGCTGATCGCCTTCGACGTGATACAGGAACCGCCGCGACCGCGGGTGTTCCGTTCAACAGCCATCCGACCTCGCACGCTACGACTGCGCAGTCGCCTCCCCGACCGCCATCGTCGACGCCGCAACCGAGATCGCGATTGCGCTGATCAACTGCTTCATGTCGCCTCCTGATGATAAGGGAGCGAGCGAAACGCCGCTCAGCCGTCGGACGATGTTGCGTCGGACGTTCCTGAAGATCAACGGGCAGTCATGCAATCCCAGGAAGCATTGAGGATGGAAGATCCAACGGCACGACGCGTCATGGCGAGCAGCAGCGGCACGTCGACCCTCTCCTCGTGCGCGAAACGGCGGCGGGCGAGGATCGATACGAAGCCCGGCATGTCCTCCGACCGGCAAGAAAATGACGCGCTCGACGGAGGCGGCCATGTCCTGCGGGCGGCGGCAAACGCTAATGACCAGAGCCGAAAAAACGTCTTCGGGAACCAACGATTCGTTCATCGCGTCCATGTTGCATACCGCGGAATCCGTAAGCAGGCTCTTTGCGCGGTTCTTATCGAAGCCGCAAACATCCTGCGACTTCGTACCGGCAGGAGGCTCTGCGATGGCAAGTCCGCGCTTGCAGGATTTCGTCAGCTTACTTGCGGGATGAGGTCAACGGTGAACGTCGCGATCAATGGAATCGGTGTGGCGGGTCCGGCGCTCGCTTACTGGCTGAGACGGCTTGGTCACGAACCGGCGCTTTTCGAGAAGGCGCCAGCTCTTCGCCCCGGCGGCTATCTTGTCGATTTCTGGGGGCTCGGCTACGCCATCGCCGAGAGGATGGGGATTCTCGCGAGTCTGCGCGCACGAGGTTATGAGATGCAGCGGATGCGTATGGTCGACCGTCACGGCCGCGAAGAGGCGCACGTGGACCTTTCACCGATGCGTGAGGCGCTGCACGGCCGTTTCGTCAGCATCGCGCGATCAGACCTGGCCCGCGCACTCTTCGGAGCGTGCGAAGGAATCCCAGCCCGCTTCGGCGTCTCGATAGTCGGGGTCGAAAGCAATGGCGTCGGATCAGTCGTGACACTCTCCGACGGAACCCGCGAGCGCTTCGACGTGGTCGTCGGCGCGGACGGATTGCACTCCGCAGTGCGAGCGCTGGCGTTCGGCCCGGAATCCCAATTCGAACATTTTCTCGGCTGCTACATCGCGGCTTTTCGTGTCCGCGGCTACCCGCATCGCGACGAGCTGACCCATGTTTCGCACACGGTGCGCGGCCGGCAGGTCGGGCGCGTGTCGTTGCGCGACGATCAGACGCTCGTCCTTCTCGTCTGGCGCCCCGAGCCCACCGCCTCCAACGTTCTGCGGGACCGCGAGCAACAACAGCTCGCTGTCCGACGTGCCTTCGACGATACGGGCTGGGAGACGTCAGAGCTGCTCGCTGCCATGGACGGCGCTGTCGATTTCTATTTCGATCGGGTGAGCCAGATCCACATGCCGCGGTGGAGCGCTGGATCCGTGGTCCTGCTGGGGGACGCGGCGGCCTGCCCGTCGCTGCTCGCTGGCGAAGGCACCGGACTCGCGATGCTCGAGGCGTACATCCTGGCCGGGGAGCTTCATCGCGCCAACGGCGATGCCTCCCTCGCCTATGCTGCGTACGAACGGCGATTGCGGGGGTTCGTAACGGCCAAACAAGACTCCGCGGTGTGGTTCCGCGGCTTCTTCGCGCCGGAGACTTTCCTCGGGCTCGCCGTGCGCAACCTCGCGGTGCATGCGTTCGCCCTTCCGTTCGTCGCAAAGCCGCTTCTGGCCCGCTCGCTGCGAGATGACCTCGAGCTGCCGGAATACCTGGCGGCTTGAGCCGCCGTCGCGAGCGACCGCTGAAGCTCGGATGCGACTGACCGGTGACAACCCTGTCGGCCGTTGCGCCGTGCCAGACCCGGACACCAAGCCACGAACACGTCGGAAGTTTCGGTCACTGAATCACTTCGTCCGCGCGCAGCAGTAGAGATTGCGGAACCGCGAGGCCGAGCACCTTTGCCGTCTTGATGTTTATCGACAGCACGAACTTGGTCGGCTGCTCCACCGGAAGCTCGCCGGGCTTCGCGCCCTTCAGGATCTTGTCGATGAAGCTCGCGAACCGGACGTAGAGGTCGGGATAGTTCACGCCATAGGCCATCAATCCTCCGGACTCGACGAACTCCCGCGCGGGATAGGTGGCAGGCAGCCCCATGCGTGCCACCGAATCGACGATGCGTTGTTGATGCATCAGCGTAAGGCCGTCCGCCCCGATGACCAGCGCGTCGACGTGCTGCCGGACTGCCATTTCGAATGCGCGGTCCAGATCGACTTCGTTCCGCACATCAAGGAGCTCGACCGTCAGACGCAAAGAGCGGGCCGCCTTTTTCGTTTCTTCCCACTCGGGCGGGGCCGCCGGATTTCCCATGTTGTGAAGCAAGGCGGCTCGCGACAGACGGGGAACCATCTCTTTGAGGAGTTCGAGCCGCTTTCCCGTCAACTCGGTGCTGAAGGTCGTCACCCCGGTAACATTGCCACCCGGGCGCGCAAGGCTCGCCGCCACGACAAGCGGACGCATCGCCGCCATCAAGATTGGAGTATTTTCGCTGGCGTTTTTGGCCGCCTCGGTGGCTGGGGTTCCCCTGGTCACGATCAGGTCGACCTTGAGCCGCACCAATTCGGACGCAAGCTCGGGAAACCGCTCGGCACGACCATCCGCGGATCGATATTCGATGACGAGATTTTGTCCCTCGACATAGCCCAGTTCGCGCAATCCCTTGCGCAGCGCGTCGAGATTCGCGGCGTTCCGAGAAGCGGGTATCGTCTCCAGAATCCCGATGCGATATGTCTTCATGGCCGGTTGGGCGCGCACAGCTAATGGCGCGCCGAGGAGGCCACCCGCAATGCGGCCGAGGAACCTGCGCCGATCCATCATTAGATCGCGTCGTCTACCAATGGAAGGTCCGGCCATGCTACGCCTTTCGGCGTGGCTCGCCGCCTACAGCCCGGTGACCCCTTCGAGATGTTTTCGTATCGCTGACGAGTGTCTCCAGTGGGCCGTCATCAGCTGCTCGCTCAGAGCTTGCGAGACGGTTCAGCCAACGATTCGCCGCGCGCGCAGCTGCGCGATTCGCGCATCGTCGTAACCAAGCTCGCGCAGCACGACATCCGTGTGCTCGCCGAGCGCCGGACCGCCGCCGTCGAAATCGCCCGGCGTGTCGGCGAGCTTCGGCACGACGCCGGGGACGGCCAACGTGCCGTCGCCAACGCGGATGCGGCGGATCATCTCGCGCGCCGCGTAGTGCGGATCGGCGACGATGTCGGCGATCGAGTAGATCTTCGACGCCGGCACTTCGGCGCGCTCCATTGCGGCGAGCACGTCCGCGGGTGCGCGTGCCGACGTCCATGCCTCGATCTGCTCGTCGAGCCATTGCTGGCGCTTCGCGCGGCCGTCGTTGTGCGCGAGCGATTCGTCGTTCGCGAGGTCGTCGCGGCCCATCGCGAGCGCGAGCCGCTTGAAGATCGAGTCCCCATTCGCGGCGATCAGCACGTAGCTGCCGTCCGCGCATCGGTACGCCGACGTCGGCGCGATGCCGGGCAGGATCGAGCCGGTGCGCTCGCGCACGGCGCCGAACGCGTCGAACTCAGGCAGCATCGACTCCATCACCGAGAACACCGATTCGTAGAGCGCGACGTCGACGATCTGTCCGCGTCCCGAGTGGCGGCGGCCCTCGAGCGCGAGCAGCGCACCGATGACCCCATACAACGCGGAGAGCGTGTCGCCGATCGACACGCCGACACGCGACGGCGGGCGATCGGGCGTTCCGGTGACGTAGCGCATGCCGCCCATCGCTTCGCCGATGACGCCGAAGCCCGGCCGCTCGCGATACGGACCGGTTTGTCCGTAGCCCGAGATGCGCACCATGACGAGGCCGGGATTCTCGGCCGACAGCACGTCGTAGCCGAGCCCCCATTGCTCCAGCGTGCCGGGACGAAAGTTCTCGACGACGATGTCGGCGCGCACTGCGAGCGCCTTCGCGATCGCCTGGCCTTCGGTCTTGCGCAGGTCGAGCGCGACGGAGCGCTTGCCGCGCGACTGCACGTGCCACCACAGCGACGTGCCATCGTCGAGATAACGCCACTTGCGCAGCGGGTCGCCTTGTCCCGGCGGCTCGATCTTCACGACGTCGGCGCCGAACTCGGCGAGGAGCTTCGCGCAGAACGGACCGGCGATCAGCGCGCCCAGCTCGAGCACGCGCATTCCCGACAGCGGTTTTGGCGCCATGGATCAGCGGTGATAGACGAAGTCGCGCAGGCCGATCGACACGACCGGAATATACGTGATGATCATCACGCAGCCGAGCACGACGAGCACGAACGGCAACAGCCGCGGCACGATGCGATCGAGCGAGATCCGCGCGACGGCGCACGCGGCGAAGAGGTTCACGCCGAAGGGCGGCGTGATCATGCCGAGCGCGAGGTTCACCACCATGATCGTGCCGAAGTGCACCGGGTCGACGCCGAAATGCTGCGCGACCGGGGCGAGGATCGGCGCGAGCACGATGATCGATGCCGACGTCTCGATGAACATGCCGATGATGAACAGCGCGGCATTGACGCCGAGCAGGAACAGCGCGGGCGTCTTCAGCACGTCGACCAGGAACGCGCCGATCCGATCGGGGACGCCGGCGCGCGTGATCAGATACGAGAACAGCCCGGCATTGGCGATGATGAACATGATCACCGCCGACGAGATCACCGTCTTGCGCAATACCCCTGGCAAGTCGGCGATCTTCGTCTCGCGATAGACGCCGACGCCGACGGCGAGCGCGTAGAACACGGCGACGACCGATGCCTCGGTCGGCGTGAACACGCCGCCGTAGATGCCGCCGAGGATGATCACCGGCATCGCGAGCGCGAACGCCGCGCGCCGCGCGGCGACGAGCACCGGCAGCCGGCCTTCGCGATCCCTCGCCCCGTGGCCGGTGACGCGCGCCCAGACGATCACGAACAGCATCAGCGCGCCGCCGATCAGCAGCCCCGGCCCGAAGCCCGAGATGAAGAGCTCGCCGATCGACACCTCGGCCGAGACGCCGTAGAGGATCATCGGAATCGACGGCGGGATGATGACGCCGAGCTCAGCGGAGGTCGCCTGCAGCGCTGCGGCGAAATTCACCGGGTAGCCGTGCCTCACCAGTGCCGGGACGAGGATCGCGCCAATTGCGAACGTCGTCGCGACGCTCGATCCCGACACCGCCGCGAAGATCATGCATGTCAGCACGCACGTCGCCGCGAGACCGCCCTGAACGCCGCCGACGAGCGACTTCGCGAACTCGACGAGCCGCGCCGAGATGCCGCCCGATTCCATCAGGTTGCCGGCAAGGATGAAGAACGGAATCGCGGCGAGCGGAAACTTGTTGATCGCCGCGAACGTTTCCTTCACGACGGCGAGCAGGTTCAAGTTTGCCTGCCATGCGCCGACGAGGCTCGCAACGCCGATCGACACGGCGACCGACACGCTCAACGCGAAGCAGAGCAGCATCGTCGCGAACATCGCGCCGGGCATGAGGCGCTCCTACTGCGCGGTGTCGAGCTCGCGGCGGCGCGGCTCGATCAACGCGGCGACGACGCCGAGCACGCTGAACAGCGCTCCGATCGGCACCGCGAGATACGCCCAGCTGATCGACAGCGACTCGAGGCCGCTGATCGTCTGGAAGCGCGCGCGCCATACGTAGTCGAAGCCGTAGCGGATCAGCACGCCGATCAGCAGCAGCGCCGCGAGCGCGATCAGCACGTCGAGCGCGCGCTTCAGCGCCGGGCCGCCCTTGCGGTACGCGACGTCGACCGACACCATCGCGCCCTCGCGAAAAGCCGCCGGCACGCCGAGGAACACCATCCAGATCAGCGTGAAGCGGATCAGCACCTCCGACCATTCGGCCGGCTGATGCAGCACGAAGCGCGCGAGAATCTGGTAGAGGCCGAGCAGCGCAGCAGCGACGAGCATCGCGCAAGCGCCGCCGAGCGCGATTGCCGTCGCACGGCGCTCGACGGCGAGGAACGCCCGGCGAAACGAACGCATGTCGACCATGTCATTCCCGCGAGCGCGGGAATCCAGTGTCTTGCGCCGGGAACCTCACCGGGTCCCCGAGTGCGCGGGGACGACAAACCGGATCACTTGTAGTTGCGAATGCGGTCGATGTTCTGTTGTCCGAATTTCTTCGCGAAGTCGGTGTATGTAGGTGCGAGCGCCGCCTGGAACTTCGCCTTGTCGACGTTCTCGACGATCGTCATGCCCTTGCTGCGAAGGTCGGCGACGGCTTTGCGCTCGTCGTCGTCGATGCGCGCGCGGTTAGCCTTCACCGCCTCCTTCGCGGCGTCCGTGAACGCCTGCTTGTCGGCGGCCGACAGCTTGTCCCACAGTGCCTTGTTCATCAGGATCAGCGCCGGGGAGTACACGTGACCAGTCATCGTCATGTACTTCTGCACCTGATCGAACTTGGCCGCGGTGATCACGGAGACGGGATTCTCCTGCCCGTCGACGGTGCCCTGCTGCAGGGCAGTGAACACCTCGGTGAACGCCATCGGCGTCGGGATGATGCCGAACGCCTTGTACGCTTCGATGTGCACCGGGTTCTCCATCGTGCGCATCTTGAGGCCCTTCAGATCGTCGGGCGAGTTCACCGGATGCTTGCTGTTCGTCATGTGGCGGAAGCCGTTTTCGCCCCATGCAAGCGCTTCGATGCCCTTCGCCGGAAACTTGGCGAGCAGGTCCTGGCCGATCGGGCCGTCGAGCACCGCGCGCGCGTGCGCGTAGTCGCGAAAGAGGAACGGAATGTCGAGGATCGCGACCTCGGGCACGAAATTGGGCACCGGCCCGGTCGACGTCATCGTGAGATCGAGCGTCCCGAGCTGGATCGCCTCGATCGACTCGCGCTCGGCGCCGAGCGCGCCCGAGTAGAAGTTCTGCACCTTGTAGCGGCCGCCGGTGCGCCGCTCGACTTCGCGCGCGAACGTGTCGACGGCGACGCCGTAGTGCGAGTTCTGGCTGACCGAAATATTCATCTTGAGCGTCGTCTGCGCGGCGGCGGGCGCGACGGGCACCAAAGCGGTTGCGACGCCGCAGAGCGCGGCGATGGCGAGCAGGCGGACGATCCGCATCGGATTCTCCAGTTGCGGTGAACAGGTTGCCCGCGGCTTTTGCCGCCGCGTGGCGGAACCGCTGGATTCTAGCGGAAAGACGTGCCTTTCCGCGGGGACCTTTATAATGGGCGACCCCTGCCGGCGGCCATGCACCGCCCGTGCGACCGAGGGTACGATCCCGAATGATCGATCCGATCGTCTACAACCAGCTGGCGGCGATCGTGCCGCCGTCCGCGCTGCTCGCAAGCGACGAGGAGACGCGGCCGTACGAATGTGACGGGCTGACGCTCTACCGTGAGCGTCCGGCCGCCGTCGTGCTGCCCGACACCGAGGCGCAGGTTGCGGCCGTGCTGTCGCTGTGCCATGCGGCGCGCATCCCGGTCGTCGCGCGGGGCGCCGGCACCGGCCTGTCCGGCGGCGCGATGCCCGACAAGCGGGGCATCGTGCTGTCGCTCGCAAAGTTCAAGCGCGTGCTCGCCGTCGACCCGATCTCGCGCACGGCGGTCGTCCAGCCGGGCGTGCGCAACCTCGCGATCTCCGAGGCGGCGGCGCAATACGGGTTGTACTTCGCGCCCGATCCGAGCTCGCAGATCGCGTGCACGATCGGCGGCAACGTCGCCGAGAACGCCGGCGGCGTCCACTGCCTCAAGTACGGCCTCACCGTGCACAACGTGCGCCGCGTGCGCGGCGTGCTGATCACCGGCGAGATCGTCGAGCTCGGCGGCGACGCGCTCGACAGCGCAGGCTACGATCTGCTCGCGCTGATCCACGGCTCCGAGGGCCTGCTCGCGGTCATCACCGAGATCACCGTCAAGCTCACCGCGAAGCCGCAGCTCGCGCAGGTAGCGCTCGCCGCGTTCGACGATGTCGCGAAGGCGGGCGCCGGCGTCGCGGCCGTGATCGGCGCCGGCATCGTTCCCGCCGGTCTCGAGATGATGGACAAGCGTGCGACGCACGCGGTCGAGGATTACGTGCACGCGGGCTATCCGCTCGATGCGCAAGCGATGCTGATCGTCGAAAGCGACGGCACGCCGGAGGAAGTCGCCGCCGACATGGCGGACATCAAGCGCGTGCTCGCCGAAGCGGGCGCATCGTCGATTCGCGTCTCCAAGGACGAGAAGGATCGGCTGCTGCTGTGGTCCGGTCGCAAGGCGGCCTTTCCCGCGGTCGGACGAATCACGCCCGACTACATCTGCATGGACGGCACGATTCCGCGCCGCGCGCTGCCCGGCGTGCTGCTGCGCATCGAGGAGTTGTCGAAGCAGTTCCGGCTCCGCTGTGCCAACGTGTTCCACGCCGGCGACGGCAACCTGCATCCGCTGATCATGTTCGACGCGAACGTCGGTGACGAGGCGTCGCGTGCCGAGGCGTTCGGCGCCGCGGTGCTCGAGCTTTGCATCGACGTCGGCGGCACGATCACCGGCGAGCACGGGGTGGGCGTCGAGAAGCTTCGCGGCATGTGCACGCAGTTTCGCCCGCGCGAGCTCGAGCGCTTCCTCGCCGTGAAGGCGGCGTTCGACACGCACGGCTTGCTCAATCCCGGCAAGGCGGTGCCCACGCTCAACCGATGCGCGGAATTCGGCAAGATGAAAGTCCATCGCGGCGAGCTCGCGCATCCCGAGCTGCCGCGCTATTGATGCGACCGAGGCTGCAATGTTGAACCCGACCGAGCTGCGCGTGCGTCCCGATGCGGAAACGATCGCGCGTGTGACCGGCGAGCTCGCGCAGCGCTACGGCGAGCGCGCGGTGACAAGCGCCGCGGTCCGCGACCAGCACAGTCACGGCGAAGGCCTGGCCGACGCGGCGGCGCCCGACGTCGTCGTGTTCCCGCACACGAACGAAGAAGTCGCGGCGATCGTGCGCCTGTGCAACGCGGCGCGCGTGCCGGTGATCGCGTTCGGCGTTGGCACGTCGCTCGAAGGCCACGTCGCTGCGCTGTACGGCGGCGTTTGCATCGACCTGTCGCAGATGAACCGCGTGCTCGAGGTGAACGGCGAGGACCTCGACTGCCGCGTGCAAGCCGGCGTCACGCGCGAGCAGGTGAATGCGGAGCTCAAGGGAACCGGACTGTTCTTCCCGATCGATCCCGGCGCCAATGCGACGATCGGCGGCATGGCGGCGACGCGCGCATCCGGCACCAACGCCGTCCGTTACGGCACGATGCGCGAGAACGTGCTCGGACTCACGGTGGTGACATCGGACGGACGCATCGTGCGCACCGGCGGGCGCGCGCGCAAGTCGAGCGCCGGCTACGACCTCACGCGGCTGTTCGTCGGCGCTGAAGGCACGCTTGGCATCATCACCGAAGTGCAACTGCGTCTCTACGGCGTCCCCGAGGCGATCGCCGCGGCGGTGTGCCAGTTCGGCGACCTCGCGAGCGCCGTGAACACGGTGATCGTCGCGATGCAGCACGGCATTCCGGTCGCGCGTATCGAGCTGCTGGACGACGTGCAGATGCGCGCATGCATCCGCTATTCGAAGCTCGACGGCTACGCCGAGAAGCCGACGCTCTTCTTCGAGTTCCACGGCAGCGACGCCGGCGTCGAGGAGCAGGCGGCATCGATGCAGCAGATCTGCGCGGAATTCGGCGGCAGCGCGTTCGAATGGGCGACCAGGCCCGAGGACCGATCGCGGCTGTGGAAGGCGCGGCACAACGCGTACTACGCGGCGATGGCGCTGCTGCCCGGCACGCAGGGCTTCGCGACCGATGCGTGCGTGCCAATTTCGCGGCTCGCGGACTGCGTGCTCGAGACGAAGGCCGACGTCGATGCGAGCGGCCTCGTCGCGCCGATCGTCGGCCACGTCGGCGACGGCAACTTCCATCTCGTCGTGCTGTTCGATCCGGGCAACCCGGCCGAGCGCGCGAAGGCCGAGGACCTCGCAAAGCGGGTCAGCATGCGCGCGATCGCGATGGGCGGCACATGCACGGGCGAGCACGGCATCGGCGTGCACAAGCTCGAGGCGCTCGTGATCGAGGCGGGCGAGTCGGTGGACCTGATGCGGGCGATCAAGCGAGCGCTCGATCCCAACAACGTCATGAACCCGGGCAAGACGGTGCCGTAGGGGACAGACCACGTTTTCGGCTCGATGAAAACGTGGCTCGTCCCTTCGACCGAAAACGTGGTCTGTCCCCCAATGTACAAGCTCTACATCGGCAACCGCAATTATTCGTCGTGGTCGCTGCGCGGGTGGCTCGTCGCGAAGCTCTGCGGCGCACCGTTCGAGGAGACGCTGGTGCAGCTCTCCGGAGAAGGGCAGAGCATCGCGAACCGTCGCTTCTCGCCGTCGGGACGTGTGCCGGCGCTCTACGACGGCGATCTGGTCGTCTGGGATTCGCTCGCGATCACCGAATACCTCGCCGAGCGCCATGCCGGCATGTGGCCGACCGACCCGATCGCGCGCGCGTGGTCACGCTGCGTCTGCGCGGAGATGCACGCGGGCTTCTCGGCGCTGCGTGACGAAATGACGATGTGCATTCGCGAGCGCGTCGACGTGCGGCCGTGGTCGAGCAAGCTTGCCGCCGACATCACGCGGATCGAAGAGATCTGGAACGAGGGCCGCCGCCGATTCGGCCGCGGCGGCGCGTTCCTGTGCGGAACGCTATCGATCGCCGACGCGTTCTTCGCGCCGGTCGCCTTTCGCTTCCAGACGTACGGCGTCTCGCCTGCCGGCGCTGCCGGCGAGTATCTCGCGGCGCTCCTCGCGCATCCGTATCTGCGCGAATGGGAGCGGGCCGCGCTTGCCGAAACTGCAATCGTCGAGCTCGACGAGCCGCGCGTCATCTACCGCGACAAGCTTGCCGCGGCCGCGCGCGGATAGCGGAACTCGATGACGGACGCGCTGATCACCGACTGGCAGTCGCGCATTCGCTCGGCGGCGTCGAAGTGCGCGCCGCTTCGGCTTCGCGGCGGCGGCACGAAGGATTTCTACGCGCAGACGCTGCAGGGTGACCCGCTCGACAGCGCGCAACTGTGCGGAATCGTCGACTACGACCCGACCGAGCTCGTGATCACCGCGCGTGCCGGCACGCCGCTCGTCGCGATCGAGTCGGCGATGCGCGACGCGGGCCAGATACTGGCGTTCGAGCCGCCGCATTTCGGCCATGGCGCCACGCTGGGCGGCTGCATCGCCGCGGGCCTGTCGGGACCGCGACGGCCGTTCGCAGGCTCGGCGCGCGATGTCGTGCTGGGCGTTCGCATGCTCGACGGCAACGGCGACGATCTGTCGTTCGGCGGTCGCGTGATGAAGAACGTCGCCGGATTCGACGTGCCGCGGCTCATGACCGGCGCGCTCGGAACGCTGGGCCTGCTGCTCGAGATCTCGCTCAAGTGCCTGCCGCGGCCGAAAGTGGAAACCACACGCGTCATCGATTGCTCGGCCGACAAGGCGATCCGCCTCGCAAACGAGTGGGGCGGCAAGCCGCTGCCGTTGTCGGCGACGTGCTATCACGACGGCAAGCTCGCGATCCGCCTGTCCGGCGCCGCGCCAGCGGTTGAAGCGGCGGAGCGAAAGCTGGGCGGCGCCGCGCACGCCGACGGCGAAGGCTTCTGGACGAGCGTGCGCGAACAGACGCATCCGTTCTTCGCCCCCGCGTTCGGAACTTCGTCGCTGTGGCGGCTGTCGGTCAAGCCTTCCGCGCCGTATGCCGATCTCGGCGGCGAGCAGCTGGTCGAATGGGGCGGCGCGCTGCGCTGGCTGATCGCCGGCGAGCGCACCGATGCGGCGCGTGTGCGCAGCTGGGCGGAGTCGAACGGTGGCCACGCGACGCTGTTCCGCTCGTCGGCGAAGATCGTCGGTGCCTTTCATCCGCTGCCGCCGACGATGCACGCACTCCACCGGCGGCTGAAGAGCGCGTTCGACCCCGCGGGCGTGTTCAATCGCGGCCGCATGTACGAAGATCTCTGATGCAGACGGCACTGGCGGACTTCATCCGCGAAACCCCCGATGGCCGCGAGGCGGACGCGATCCTGCGTGCATGCGTCCATTGCGGCTTCTGCACGGCGACGTGCCCCACGTACCAGCTGACCGGCGACGAGCTCGACGGCCCGCGCGGGCGCATCTACCTGATCAAGCAGGCGCTCGAAGGCCGCGACGTCACCGCGCATACGCAGCTGCATCTCGACCGCTGCCTCACGTGTCGCGCGTGCGAGACGACATGCCCGTCGGGCGTCAGGTACGGGCGGCTGCTCGACATCGGCCGGCGCATCGTCGACGAGCGCGTCGAGCGCTCCAGCACCGACCAGGCGAAGCGGTGGGCGATCCGCCGCACGCTGCTCGCGAAGCCGCTGTTCGGCGCGGCGATGACGATCGGCCGATTGATGAAACCGCTGTTGCCACGCGCGCTCGCGAAACAGGTGCCGGCAAGCGCCGGCAGCGTCGTGTGGCCGGCGCCGCGGCACGCGCGCAGGATGCTCGTCCTCGAAGGCTGCGTGCAGGATTCGATTGCCCCGTCGATCGACGCCGCGATGGCGCGCGTGCTCGACCGTATCGGCGTGACGCTGATCCGCGCCGGAGGCGGCTGCTGCGGCGCGCTGCCGCACCACCTGAACGAGGAATCCGAAGCGATCGCGTTGATGAAGCGCAACATCGATGTCTGGTGGCCGCACATCGAGCGCGGCGCCGAGGCGATCGTCGTCACCGCGAGCGGCTGCGGCGTCATGGTGAAGGAATACGGCCACATGCTGCGGCTCGATCCGGCGTATGCGGCGAAGGCGAAGAAGGTGTCGGAGCTCTTCCGCGACACCGTCGAGGTCGTCGCCGACGAATGGCCGGAGATCGCTCCGAAGGTCGCGATGGATCTCGGGTCGCAGAAGGTCGCGTTCCAGTCGCCGTGCTCGCTGCAGCACGGGTTGCGGCTCAACGGCCGCGTCGAGGAGATCCTGCAGGCGCTCGGCCTCGAGCTCGTGCCCGTTGCCGACGCGCACCTGTGCTGCGGCTCGGCCGGGACGTACTCGATGCTGCAGCCCGAGCTGTCATCGCAATTGAAGGCCAACAAGCTCGCCGCGTTGCACGAGGGTCGCCCGGACATCATCGCGACGGCCAACATCGGCTGCCTCGCGCATCTCGCGAACGGCGCCAAGCGGCCGGTGCGTCACTGGATCGAGCTGCTCGACGCGCGGATGGTCGGCGGCGCGCGTGACGCGTAGCGCGGGCTCGCGTTGACGACCCACAGCGTTGCGGACACAGGCGCGAGGCGGCGCGGGCGCTACCGATATTTCGTCGAAATCCCGACCCGGTGGATGGACAACGACACCTACGGCCACGTGAACAACGTCGCGTACTACTCGTACTTCGACACCGCGGTGAACGAGCACCTGATCCATGCAGGAAGCCTCGACATCCGCGACGGCACGCAGATCGGCATCGTCGTCGAAACGATGTGCCGGTTCCATCGATCGCTCACGTTTCCCGATGTCGTCGACGCCGGTCTCCTCGTGACGAAGCTCGGCCATTCGTCGGTGCGCTACGAGATCGGCCTTTTCCGCCGCGCCGACGACGATGCGGCGGCGACCGGGCATTTCGTCCACGTCTGGGTCGATCGCACGTCGCAGCGACCGGCGCCCGTTCCTCCGGCGATTCGTGCGGCGCTCGAGCCGCTCGTGGTGCGCGGATGACGCCCCGAAGCCGCCGGCCTCGTCATTGCGAGGCCGCAGGCCGAGCAGGCTGCTTTTGCGACGCGCGATGAAAAGCAGGTCCGTCGCTTGCTCTCGCGATGACGCAGGTTGCGTCGACCGCATCTCATGCTCGTCGATGACCACCGACACGCGCGACGCGGCGTTCGAAGTGCTGTCCCGATTTCTGCGTGCCGACGACCATTACCTCGCATCGAGCGCGGCCTACGGCGATGGCGGCGCACCCGCGCTCGCCCGCGCGCTCGAGCTTTTCGTCGAGCGACCGGATATCGGAATCGTCTGGCTCGCGACGTGCGACGGCATCGCCGTCGGCGCCTGCGTCGTCTGCTACGCCATCTCGACGTCGCGCGGCACGCTCGTCGCGAAGCTCGACGACGTCGTCGTGCGCGACGGCTGGCAGCGATGCGGCGTCGGCGCGTCGATGCTGCGCGCGCTCGCCGATCGTCTGCGCGTGCAGGGCGTCACGCGGATCGACTCCGCGTGCCATCGCGACAACGCGGGCGCGTGGCGATTCTATGAACGGCTCGGATTCAAGCCGCTCGACGAGGAGCGGATCGCATGGCTGATGGGAGAGGCAACATGAAGGTTGCAACGATGCTCGAAGCGGTGGCCGGCTGCGTGCTGCTCGCCGTGTCGCTGTGCGCCGCCGCGGACGACGCGAGCCGCATTGCGCTGCGTGATTTCTTCCGCAATCCCGAGCGCGCGTATTTCCGCATCTCGGGCGACGGCAAGACGCTCGCGTTCATGCAGCCGTGGGAGCGCCGGCGCAACATCTACGTGCAGCCGATGGGCTCCGACGCAGCGCCGCTGCGCGTGACCTCGGAGAAGGAGCGCGACATCGCCGACTACTTCTGGAAGGGCGGCGAGCGCCTCGTCTATCTGAAGGACGTCGGCGGCGACGAGAACGATCACGTCGTCGTCGTTTCCAAGGACGGCAAGTCGCTGACCGACGTGACGCCGTACCCGGGCGTGAAGGCGATCGTCATCAGCGACTTTCGCGAGGATCCCGATCGCATGCTGATCGGGCTCAACAAGCGCAATGCCGAGTACTTCGACGTCTACCGGCTTGATCTGCGCGACGGCTCGCTCACGCCGATCGCCGAGAATCCGGGGAACATCACCGCGTGGTTCGCCGATCATGCGGGGGAGATCCGCGCCGCGACGACGACCGACGGCGTCGACCAGAGCTATCTGTATCGCGATCCGGCGACGGGCAGGTTCAAGTCGGTGCTCACGACGAGCTTCCGCGATGCGTTCGAGCCGCTCGTCTTCTCCGCCGACAATTCGAAGCTCTACGCGCTGTCGAACCTCGGCCGCGACCGCAAGGTGCTCGTGCGCGTCGACCCGGCGACGGCGAAAGAGGAGGCGATGCTCTACGAGCGGCCCGATGTCGATCTCGACGGCATCACCTGGTCGTACGCACGCAAGCGCCTCGCGACCGTCGAGTTCACGACGTCGAAGCCCGATCGCGACTATCTCGACGACGACGCGGCGAAGCTCTACCGCGCCTTGCGGCAGAAGCTTCCCGGCTACACGATCACGCTGCAGGCGCGCACCGACGACGAGGATCGGATGATCGTTGCGGCGTCGAGCGACCGCACCGCGGGCACGCGTTACCTGTACACGCGCTCGACCGATACGCTCACGAAGCTCGGCGAAGTCCAGCCGTGGCTGCCCGAGTCGAAGATGGCGGCCGTGCAGCCCATCGAGTACAAGGCGCGCGATGGTTTGACGATCCACGGCTATCTGACGTTGCCTCCGGGCAAGGCGGCGAAGGAACTGCCGGTCGTCGTCAATCCGCATGGCGGTCCGTGGGCGCGCGACGTCTGGGGCTTCAATCCCGAAGTGCAGTTCCTCGCGAGCCGCGGCTACGCGGTACTGCAGATGAACTTCCGCGGTTCGACTGGATACGGCCGCAAGTTCTGGGAGGCGTCGTTCAAGCAGTGGGGCCTCGCGATGCAGGACGACGTCAGCGACGGCGTCGAGTGGCTGGTGAAGCGCGGTGTCGCCGATCCGAAGCGCGTCTGCATCTACGGCGGCAGCTACGGCGGCTACGCGACGCTCGCCGGCCTCGTGAAGACGCCGGACCTCTACGCGTGCGGCGTCGACTACGTCGGCGTCGCGAACATGTTCACGTTCATGAAGACGATCCCGCCGTACTGGCGGCCGCAGATCGTCATGTTCCAGGCGATGGTCGGCGACCCGGTCGCCGACAAGGCGCAGCTCGAGCGCACGTCGCCGGCGCTCAACGCCGAGCGCATCAAGGCGCCGCTGCTGATCGCGCAGGGCGCGCGCGATCCGCGCGTGAACAAGGACGAATCGGATCAGATGGTGAAGGCGCTGCGCGCGCGCGGCATCGACGTGCCGTACATCGTCAAGGAGAACGAGGGCCACGGCTTTCGCAACGAGGAGAACCAGTTCGAGTTCTACGAGGCGATGGAGCGATTCCTCGCGAAGCAGATCGGCAACTGACGAGCGATGATGCCTTCGCCCCGGCTGTTCGCGCTGATCCCCGCCGCCGGCGGCGGCACGCGCTTCGGCGGCGGCGAGCCGAAGCAGTACGCGATGTTGATGGCGCGGCCGGTCATCGCGCGCACGATCGAGCGGCTCGCCGCAGCGCTCGACTTCGCCGCCATCGTGGTCGCTCTCGCGCCGGACGACGAGCGGTTCGAATCGATTGCGCCGCCGCGGATCGCCGTGCAGTCGTTGCGATGCGGCGGTGCGACGCGCGCCGAAACGGTGAGGAACGCGATCGCGGCGCTCGCTGGCGTTTGCGTCGACGACGACTGGCTGCTCGTGCACGATGCGGCGCGGCCGTGCGTTCCGGTCGACGCGCTGCGCCGTCTCTCGGCCGAGATCGCCGATGATCCGGTCGGCGGGCTGCTCGCGATACCGATCACCGACACGCTGAAGCGCGAGGACAGCGCAACGCATCCGCGTGTACGTGCTACCGAGCCGCGCGACGGGCTGTGGCAGGCGCAGACGCCGCAGATGTTCCGCTATCGCGTGCTCGCCGAAGCGATGGCGCGCGACGCCGCGCTCGCCGTCACCGACGAAGCGCAGGCGGTCGAGGCGACGGGCGCGCGGCCGCGGCTCGTGCTCGGCAGCTCGCGCAACGTGAAGATCACGTTTCCCCCCGACCTCGCGCTCGCCGCGGCAATACTGGCCGCGCAGGACCACGGCGGATGACTCGCCTATCGCGATGAGCATTCGCATCGGTAACGGCTTCGACGTGCACGCCCTCGTCGCAGGGCGTCCGCTCATCGTCGGCGGCGTCGCGATTCCGTACGCGCGCGGGCTCGACGGCCACTCCGATGCCGACGTGCTGCTGCACGCGATCGCCGACGCGCTGCTCGGCGCGCTCGCGCTCGGCGATCTCGGCGCGCATTTCCCGGACAGCGACCCCCGATGGAAGGGTGCCGACAGCCGCGCGCTGCTGCGCCACGTCGCGGGTCTCGTTTTCGCCGAGCGTTACGCGATCGGCAACGTCGACGCGACCATCGTCGCGCAGGCGCCGAAGCTCGCGCCGTTCATCGCCGCGATGCGAGCCAACATCGCGTCGGATCTCGCTTGCGACGTGTCGCGGGTCAGCGTCAAGGCGACGACCACCGAGCGCCTCGGATTCACCGGTCGCGGCGAAGGCATCGCGGCGATCGCGACGGCGGCGCTCGTCCGCGAGCGTGACGACGCTTGACGCAACGCACGTTGTCGACGACACGATGATCACGCATGCGGCGTCTGGTACGAAGCTTGCGATATTTGGTGGATGGATTCCAAGCCCAGCACGGCCAAGGCACTGGAGCTCGTGCCGATCGAGCAGCCGCCCGCGAAAAGCGAGCCGGCGGACGAGCCGCGCGGTCTTGCCGAGACATCGACGGCGGCCGTCGTCGACAAGTTCGTCATCGAAGCGGCACGCGAGCTCGAGCAGGGGCGCCTCCACGAGGCGCTGTGGAAGCGGGTGCTCGCGGCCGCCGGCGACGACAAAAACTCGGCCAAAACTGCCTATATGCGCGCACGGGCCGCAGAGCTTCGAGCCGGTCGCGCGAAGCCGCTGACGAAGCCCGCTGCACCGATACGAAGCGAAACGCCGCGCGCCGCATCGCCGGCGCGCAGCGAGAAGTCCGCGCCCGGCGGCCGCCTTTCGGGCCTTGTGCGCAAGGTACCGTACCGCGTCGGCGTCGGTGTCGGCGCGGTGCTGCTCGGTTTCATCGTCGTGCTCGCCGCAACCGTCGCTTTTCGGACCGACACACCGCCGCCCATCGCCCAGGCGTCCCAGCCGAAGCCCGCTGCGGCGGCGCCGGCCGCGGCGCCGCAAAGGGTCGCCGCCGTCGACGACACGACGCAGCAGTTGATCGCCAGGGTCCAGCAGCTGCGCGAAGCGGGCAACTGGAACGTGCACGTGCTGTACGCGACCGAGTGGACGCGCAAGGAACCGGTGAATGCCGCCGCCTGGCACGAGGTTGCTGCCGGCTACGCGAATTTGCATCAGATGCGGGAGGCGGCGGAAGCCGCATCGAAGGCGGCCGAGCTTTCGCCTCGCGACGCGGGACTGTGGCGCAATCTCGGTGAGATCGAAATGGCGCGCGACGACGCCGAAGCCGCGCTGAAGGCGTTTGCGCAGGCGAGCGCGCTCGACGAGCGCGACGTCTACAGCCGCGTGCAGACCGGCCTGCTTCATCTGCAGCTTCAGCAGCTGCCGCAGGCGCGCAGTGCGTTCGACGCCGTGCTCGCCGCGAGCCCGGACAATGCCGACGCGCTGTGCGGCGCGATCGACGTCGCGCACAAGCAGCAGCGGACGAAGGATGCCGAAGCGCTGGCGAAGCAGCTCGCGTCCGCCGGCGGCAAGTGCGCGAGCCCCAGCGAGGCCGCTGCACCGTCAGCCACCGTCGCCGTGAAGACGCCGGCCAACACGTCACGGACGGCGACGCGCCGCCGCTGAGCCCGCGCGCAAGCTCACGCCGACATCGGCAGAGCGACGCGCGCGATCGTGCCGCCGCCGTCGCGCGGCAGCAGGTCCAACGTACCGGCGTGCATCCGCGCGATGCGGTCGACGATCGCGAGACCGAGCCCCGCCCCGGCGATGCCGCTCGCGCTCGCTCGCGCGGCCGACGCACGGGTGAACGGCTGCTTAAGGCGCTCGACGTCGGCCGCCGCAATGCCGGGCCCGCGATCGGCGACGTCGACGACGAAGTGCTGTCCGTCGCTGTACGTCGTCACGTCGACCGGCGGCGCCCCGTACGCGAGCGCATTGTCGATCAGGTTCGAGACGAGCCGCATGAACGCCGTCGCCTTGAGCGGAATCTCGCCGGCGGACCTCGCCACGAAGCGCACGTCGCGCCCGGCCTTCGCATAGCGGTCGACGCATTGCGCGACGAGCGCGTTCGGATCGCGCCGCTCGCGCGTCGCCTCGTGGTCGCTCCGCGCGAAGTCGAGGAACTGGCCGATGATGCGGTCCATCTCCTCGATGTCGGCGATCATGCCGGCGCGCGTTGCCTCGTCCTGGCTGCGCATGTCCATGCCGAGGCGCAGCCGCGCGAGCGGGGTGCGCAGGTCGTGCGACACGCCGGCGAGCAGCAGCTCGCGATCGTGCTCGAGGTGGCGCAGGTTTTCGGTCATCCGGTTGAAACCTCGATTCAACTGCGCGATCTCCGACGGCCCGCTCTCGGGCAGCGGCGGGGGCATTTCGCCGCGGCCGACCATGTCAGCGGCTGCCGCGACTTCTCGCAGCGGACGCGCGAGGTAGCGCGCGAAGACGAACGCCGCAATGATCAGCACCGCGGCGAGCGACAGGCTCCAGATCAGCGCCCGCGTGGGCGCCTCGTCGGCCGCCGGCCGGGGCGCGAACGGAACCCCGATCCAGTAGCCGTCGCCGTTCGCCTCCATGCGGACCAGCACGACGTTGCGCGCCGGGAAGAAACGCACCGCGGTGCCGGCGCCGATCTGCTCGCGCAGTCGCTGCTCGAAGTCCTGGATGCGCGGCGGCAACGGCATGCCGGCGCCGAATACGCGACGCTCGTCCTCGGGCACGATGCGAACGCCGTATTCGCGGCCGATGCGCCGGATCGCTTCGCGCCGCTCGCTCGCGTCGGCGGCCTCGAGCGCCGCGCGCACCGCTTGCAGCTGAACGATGCGCGTCTCGTCGAACTGGCGCGCGAGCAGCGCGGCGCGATCCTGATGGAAGAAGATCACCGTCGCCGCGAGCCACAGCAGGACACCGGCGAGCAGCAGCAGCGCGAGGCGCGCGAACAGCGACCGCGGCCACAGGCGCAGCTTCATTTCGCTTCGGCGCCGGCGTCGGCGGCTGCCTCGTCGCCGGGAACGAATACGTATCCGAACCCCCAGACCGTCTGGATGTAGCGCGGGTTCGCCGGATCCGGCTCGATCAGCTTGCGCAGCCGCGACACCTGCACGTCGATCGCGCGATCGAACACGTCGTGGTCGCGGCCGCGCGCGAGCAGCATCAGCTTCTCGCGCGCGAGCGGCTGGCGCGGATGCTGGACGAACACCTTGACGAGCGAGAACTCGCCGGTGGTCAGATGAATCGTCTGCTCGCCGTCGGACAACGTGCGCGCCGCGAGGTCCAGTGTGAAGCGGCCGAACGGCACGCGGCCTTCATCGACCGGCGCGCCGGCGTGGCGCTCGGTCTGCCGGCGCAGCACGGCGTTGATCCGCGCGACGAGCTCGCGCGGGTTGAACGGTTTCGGCAGGTAGTCATCGGCCCCCATCTCGAGGCCCACGATGCGGTCGACGTCCTCGCCTTTGGCGGTCAGCATGATGATCGGCACCGATTCGCCGCCGCCGCGCAGCCGGCGACAGACGGCGAGGCCGTCCTCGCCAGGCAGCATCAGGTCGAGCACGAGGAGATGCGGCGGATCGCGCTGCAGCTTCTTGTCGAGATCGCGTGCGTCGGGCAGCGTCGCCACCTGGAAGCCTTGCTCGCCCAAATAGCGCGACAGGAGGTCGCGCAGGCGCACGTCGTCGTCGACGACGAGGATCTTCGGCGGTGGATTCTTCGCGGCCATCTGCGCATTAGACGGCGCGCGGAACGACCGCTCCGCGACGCCGGTGTAACGAATTGTAACGTCGGCCGCAAAGCGCAACCTTCCGTTGCAATCGCGGGCGGTGCGCCGCGAACGGCGAGTGACAATGCTGCCCTAACGGGACGGGAGCCGCGCGAACGCCGATCGCGGCACCGTAGCGAAACGTCGAAACCCCGCCCATAGCGCTGCTCGCGCGACGGCCCACCGAAAGGAAGCGACATGGCAGAAGGCACGAAGACATTTGCAACATCGCGGCGCGTGATGGCGATCACCGCAACCGCACTCGCGTTCACGTTCGCCGGCACGGCGCTTGCGCAACCGGGACGCGGGCACCATCACGGCCCGGGCTACGGCGAGGGCGCCGACATCGGGCACCTGATCGCGCATGCGAAGGCGCAACTCAATCTCAACACGTCGCAACAGACGCAGTTCGACACGGCGGTCGCGCAAAGCAAGGCGGCGATGGAGACGGCGCGCAGCAACATGCAGCGCACGAAGGACGCGCTTGCCGGCGAGCTCGCGAAGACCGAGCCCGATCTCGGCGCCGTCGCCGCGGTGTCGGACGACGTGCGCGCACAGAACCAGTCGCTGCGCCGGCAGGTGCGCGACCAGTGGCTCGCGCTCTACAACACGTTCTCGCCGGAGCAGAAGGCGGTCGTGAAGCAGATGATCCAGAGCCGGATGGCGCGCTTCGAGCAGTTCCGCGAGCGGATGCACGAGCGTCTGCTGCAGCGGCGAGGCAACGGCTGAACGGGTAGTTCGCCTCACGAGGACGGCGCGGCTCCAAACCGCGCCGTCTATTTTTTTGTGCGGCCGCGCTTCCCCCCGGCGCGACCAAAGGCCTCGACGACGGGCGCACGATCGCCATGGAACCCGCGCTTCCGCTCCGCGTCATAGCCACTTGATGCAGGCGCAGGAGAACGCGTTTCGCCGGGAGCCCGGGCGTCGCCTCGCCGGAGCTGCCCGGCGGGCCGCGTTGCACGGGCGCGCCGCACGCACGGCGACCTTGGTGCCGCGCGCCCTTCACGACGTCGCCGTGGGTCAAGGAGGACCTCATATGCTGAAACGCCTGATCGTCATCGCCTGGCTGCTGGGCGCGGCAGCTCGCGCCGAAGCGCTCGAATACACCGATGTGTACTTCGACCCCGCAGAGTCCGGATGGGGTTTCCTGCTCGTGCAGAGCGAGGCGACGCAGTTCATCGCCTTCTTCATCTACGGGGCCGACGGACGGCCAACCTGGTACACGGCGTTGCTCGCCGACGACGGTGCAGGCGGCTACAGCGGTCCGCTGTATGCGAGCACCGGCACCTACTTCGCCACGCCGTGGCAGGGCTCGGCGATCGGCCCGGCCGGCACTGCGTCATTCGTGCCGAGTGATCGCTATCACGCGACGCTCACGTACACGGTGAACGGCGTCGGCACGGTGACCAAGCCGGTGCAGCGGCTCACGCTGACGCCGTATGTCATGACGGGCAACTACTCGGGTTCGATGGCCGGATCGATCAGCGGATGCTCGGATCCGAGCGGGAACGACCCGGCCTTTCGCGGACGCTACGGACTGGTCGTGACGCAGGTGGCCGACGAGTCGGCGGCACTCACGTTCAGCTTCGTCGACAGCAATCACGCCGGGGTCGTGTGCGCGCTTTCGGGGCCGTTGTCCCACCTTGGCAGGATCTACCAGATGAACGGACAGTCCGATTGTGCCGGCCCGGCCTTCGCAGCCGGATCGCATCCGGCGACGATCGAGGCGCTGCATCCGACAGGTCAGGGCATCGAGGGTCACTGGAACGGAAGCCTCGGCAACGGGTGCGTGGCTTCGCTTCATTTCTCAGGCGTGCAGAACGTCAATCACTGATCGGCGGGCCCGCGTCGCAGTCGCCGCTGCAGTCGCCGCGTCCACGCGCGCGGTGTCAGGCAGCCGCGAGTGCGCGCTCGGCCGCGCGGCGCAGCATCGCCGCGACGACGGGCTTCGCGAGCAGCGTGACGCCGGCCGCGCCGGCTTCGGCGCGGGCCGCCTCGCTGGTGTCGCCCGAGACGACCAGCGCGGGCATGTCGGCTCGCCAGCGCTCGCGCATCGCCGCAATCGCGTCGACCCCCGACGCGCCACCGGCGAGCCGCAGATCGGCGACAACCAGATCGGGGCCTTGCTCGGAGTCGCCCAGCGCTTCGATCGCGCCGCGAACATCCGCGGCGCCGCTCACCAGCGCGCCCCATGCAGTGAACAGCGCGCGCATCGCGGCGACGACCGCGGCGTCGTCGTCGATCACGACGACGTGCTTCGCATCGAAGCGCGTGACGGCCGACGCAGCGCACGCTGCGAGCGGCGGATCGACGCGAACGCGTCGCGGCGCGCTCGCCGGCAGCATGATCGAGAAGCGCGATCCGCGGCCGGGCACCGACGCGAGTTCGACGCGATGGTCGAGCAGCCGCGACAGCCGGCGCACGATCGCGAGGCCGAGGCCCATGCCGCGCGAACTCGCGTCGCCGCGGCGCGCGCGGCCGAGCTGCACGAACTCCTCGAACACGCGCTCGCGGTCGGCCTCGGCAATGCCGACGCCGGAGTCGACGACGTCGATGCGAAGCGCAGCGGCGCGCCGCCGCACGCCGACGACGACGCCGCCCGCTTCGGTGTAGCGCAGCGCGTTCGCGATCAGGTTGCGCAGGATGCGTTCGAGCATCGTCGGATCCGTGTGCGCGGCGAGACGTGTGCGAACGACGGTGAGCGCGAGACCGCGCGATGCGGCGAGCGGCCCGAAGTCCGCGCGCAGCCGATCGAACAGCGGCGCGAGCGGCACCGCGCAGCGCTCGGGCGTCATCGCGCCGGCGTCCAGGCGCGACAAATCGAGCAATTGCGCGAACAGCGCTTCCAGCGCCTCGACCGAAGCGTTTAGGCTGTCGACGAGCGGCTGCACGTCGGGATCGCGCGCTCGCGTCGTCAGCGCCGCCGCGAAGAGACCGAGCGCGTGCAGCGGCTGGCGCAGGTCATGGCTCGCCGCGGCGAGGAACTGGCTCTTCGCGCGGTTCGCCGCCTCGGCCTCGCGCGTTCGCGCGGTCAGCTCGCCGATCAGGTCGACGTTTTCGTAGCGGATCGCGAGCGACGCAGTCAGCACGTCGTTCAGGTGGTGGCCGAACGCGAGGACGAACGCGAGCACGACGACCATGACGAGCGCGGTGAACAGGTGCACGCTGCCGCCTTCCAGCGCGACGCGCACGATCAACGGGATGAGCGTGGGCAGCACGAAGCCGTAGAACGACGCCTTGTACACCGCGGTCAGGTTCAGGCCCGCCAGTGCGACGCCGAAAAGGCACACGATCAGCAGCGCCTGCTGGGCGGGCGCGGACGGGAAGAACGCGACGCCCGCGATGCCCCACAGCGCGCCGGCGATGGCCGAGCCGATCGACCATCGGCGTCCCCATCGCGCCGCGGCGGCGATATCGGGCCGCGCGCGCCGGTAGCGGCGAACGAGCACGCGGCGGCAAGCCTGGTTCACGACGATGGCGCCGATCCACAGCGCCATGGAAGCCGCGTCGACGTCGCGCCACAGCACGACGCAGAGCAGCGTCGCGCCGAGCGCCATCGACAGCGTCGTGCGGTGCCATTGGCGGTACAGCGTCTCGACGAGGTCGGCGCGGGCGCGCGTGACGAGCGCGGCGGCCGCAGCGGTCGTTGTCATCGCGATCCGAGCCGATGGTGCGCTGCGCAGAAGCGCGCGAGTTATCGGCGGCCGACGAGCGAGTCGACGTTGATGCCGCGACGCGCGAGCTCGGCGACAGCCTGCGTGCGCGTGCGCACGTTGAGCGTGCGCAGGATCGCGCTCACGTGAACCTTCACCGTGCCTTCCGACAGCCGCAGGTCCCGGCAGATCAGCTTGTTGGGCTTTCCCTGCACGAGGAGGCGCAGCACATCCGACTGCCTCGCCGTCAGTCCGAGATCGGACGACGCGATGTGCACGCCGTCCGCTTCGGCGCCCGTGGTGACGTCGTCGGTTCGGTACGTTTCGCCGTCGAACACCCGCGCGAGTGCGGCGAGCAGCGTCTGCGGGCTCGCCGTCTTGGCGATGAAGCCGCGGGCGCCGGCGGCGAGCGCCGCGCGTACGGTCGCGTCGTCATGCGTTGCCGACAGCACGACGACCGGCACGCCGGGATAGTCGAGCATCATGTCGGCGAGAAAGTCGAGGCCGCGCGTTCCCGGCAATGCGAGATCGAGCAGCACGAGCTCGACGTCGGGCTCGCCGTCGAGGATGGCGATCGCCTCGGCGGCGTCCATTGCCGCGCGCACTTCGATGTCGGCGTCGAGCTGCGGCAGCAGCTGCAGCAGCGCGTCGACCACGAGCGGATGATCGTCGACGACCAGGATCTTCATCGGGCCTCCCCGTGCGCGTGTCGCGCGTTGCCGCAATGGATCGCTGGCGACACGGTAGGCTGCGCGACGAAGCGGCGCACCTGACAGAAACGGCAGTACACGGCGTGCCTGCATCGCCCGTTCGGACGATGGCGCGACGGCCGCCGTAGCCTCGATGCTGCGGGGTTGGATGCGACGGGCGCTGACGTGCGTCAGCCGTTCTTCGCGAGCGCCGCCTGCTGCTCGGCGAGCTCCTTGCGCAATGCGCGAAGCCGCGTCTCGACCACCGACGCCTGGTAGAAGTCGCCGTCTTTCTGCTTGGTCGCGAGCTCGAACTGGCCGACGGCGCCGCGCAAGTCACCGCGCCACGCGTAGAACTCGCCCTGGTGGCGGAACTGCTGCATGTGCGCGCCGAGTTCCGCGTACGCCGCGGCGGCGACCCGATGCAGCGGCCCGTCGTTCGGAAAGCGCGTGAGCTCGCGCTCGACGAACGCCGCCGCTTCACGGGCTCGGTGCGCCTTGATCAGCGCTTCGGGATAGTCGTAGACGAGCTGCATCTTGTTCGGATAGCGCACGAGCGCCGCGTCGAAGCGGGCGATCGCACCGTTCAGGTCGCCGCCTTCCATCAGCACGTGCCCGGCGATGGCGTCGATCATCGGATGCGGCGGCGCACTCTTCTCGAGCCTCGCGAGCTCGCTCTTCGCGCGCGGGTAATTCTTCGCCCGCAGCAGCGATGCGACCAGGCCATAGCGCACGGCCACTTCGCTGTTGAACTTGCGATCGGCGATCGCGTTGTCGAAGTACGCGACCGCGTCGCGCGGCGTGCCGGTATAGCTCTTCAGCAGCGCGCGCACCATCTGGAAATCGAGCGAGTCCTCGACCTGTCGATAAGGCACACTCGCGGCGCGCGACTCGGCCTCGGCGATGCGCTCGTAGGTGATCGGGTGCGTGCGCAGGTACGACGGCGCCGTGCCGTCGGCGAACGCGCTCGCCCTCTGCAACCGCTTCATGAGCGTCGCCATCGCGGTGACGTCGAAGCCGGCGGCGTTCAGCCGCTGGAAGCCGATGCGGTCGGCCTCGTATTCGTTCTCGCGCGTATAGTTGATCTGGTTCTGGATCGCGAGCGCCTGTGCCGACGCGATGGCGGCCTGCGTGATGTCGCCCGAAGACGACGACTTCGAGCGCGTCGAGGCGAGCGCAAGGGCGAGCGCAGCGAGCGGCAGCAGCATCGAGCGCTGTGTCTTCGCGGCCATGCGGGCCATATGGTGCTGCGTCACGTGCGAGATCTCGTGCGCGAGCACCGCGGCGAGCTCCGACTCGGTCTGTGCGAGCAGGATCACGCCGGTGTTGACGCCGACGAACCCGCCCGGCAGCGCGAATGCGTTGATCGACGGATCGTTGACCGCGAAGAACTCGAAATCGAACGTGCTGTCGACACGGGCGGCGACGAGCTTGTGGCCGATCTCGTTCAGGTAATCGTTGACCTCGGGATCCTCGAGGTACGCGCCCGACGCGCGGATCTGGTGGACGATGTCGAGACCGAGCTTCTGCTCGCCCGACGGCGTCAACAGCGCCTGCGCCTCGTCGCCGAGATCCGGCAGCGACTGTGCCGATGCCGGCGTGAAGTACGCGGGCGCGACCGGCTGCAGAGCGAGCGCCGCGGCGACGAGCGCGACCAGCGCGCGCCGCGCGGATGCGCGGGGCAAGGACATGGCGCGGCGGATACGGATGCTAAACACCTGATGCTAAGATGGTCGGGCCATCATGAAGTTCACGCGAACCCGCATGCGTATCGAGCGTCGTCGTGGCGCGCAACGGTAGCAAGGCGCGCGAGTCGGCGTCGTCACCTGCGCGGCGCCGGCGCAACCAACCGGCGGACGCGGCGTCGACGAACGCTCATTTTACGCATTTCGATGCGTCGGGCCAGGCCCACATGGTCGACGTCGGCGGCAAGGATGTAACCAGGCGTTTCGCGCGTGCGGGCGGTCGGATCGTCATGCAGCGCAAGACGCTCGAACTGATCCGCGCCGGTTCGGCGAAGAAGGGCGATGTGCTCGGCGTCGCGCGCGTTGCGGCGATCATGGCAGCAAAGCGCACCGCCGAACTCGTGCCGCTGTGCCATCCGCTGCCGCTCACGCGCGTCGCCGTCGAATTCGCCTTCGACGACGATGCGCGCGCGGTTGCGATCGAAGTCGTCACCGAAACGCTGGACCGCACCGGTGTCGAGATGGAAGCGCTCATCGCAGCGACCGTCGGACTGCTTACGATCTACGACATGTGCAAGGCGGCCGACCGGGCAATGCGCATCGACGGCGTGCGGCTGCTCGAGAAGTCGGGCGGCAAGTCCGGCCGCTTCACCGCGGCTTGACGACGCGCGGCGGTGAGCCGCGGTCCGGTGGTTAGGCCACTTGACCACATCCGGAAGCGGCTCTACGATGCAGGCAACGGCGGGCAGGACGGCGCCCGGCTCGCCGCAATACGAACGTCGCCACGGAGGACCGATGCCGCTCGTCGCGGTGGAGCCGCGCCGGCTGTACCGGCAAATCGCCGACCAGCTGGGCGCGCTGATTGCCGCCGGTGAGTTCCCGCCAGGGTCGCGGCTGCCGCCGGAGCGCGAGCTCGCCGAGAAGCTCGGCGTGTCGCGCGCGTCGGTGCGCGAAGCGGTGATCTGCCTCGAGCTCTCGGGCGCAGTCGAGGTGCGCATCGGCACGGGCATCTTCGTCTTGCCGACGCGCGCGGCACGCGCGGACGAGCCCGCGCAATCGACGATCGACGATGCCCCCGGCCCGTTCGAGATTCTCGCCGCGCGCGCGTTGATCGAAGGCGAAGTCGCCTCGCTCGCGGCGCGCACGATCCGCGCGCCCGCGTTGGCTGCGCTGCGCGAGACGATCGCGCGGATGCGCGCGCACGGCGACGACGCCGTGCGGCGCGACGCGGCCGACCGCGCGTTTCACCTCGCGATCGCCGAGGCGACGGGCAATGGCGCACTCGTGCTGTCCGTCGCTGCGCTCTGGGACCTGCGTCGCGGCAAGCTCTGGGCGGCGACCGAGCAGCACTTCCACACCGCGGGGCTTCGCGCGAAGACGCTCTCCGACCATGCGGCGATCGCCGCCGCGCTCGCGGCGCACGATGCCGCCGGCGCGCGCACAGCGATGCAACGCCACCTTGCCCGCGTTGCACGCGAGTTCCAGCGCAGCATTGACGCCGCGCCCGGCACGCCTGCGCGCGGGGCCTCGCGCGCCGGCACGTCGCGCACTGCCATTTCCGAGCTAGAGTGATGCCCGAGCCCTGCATGTGCATTCGCAACGGGCGCGGGATCGTAGAACCGCCGCGAGGCGCCGACCGTCCGAGCATTCCACCCCAGGAGGAAGCGATGAAAGTTCCACGTCAAAGCCGCATGCGCCGCACGGTGCTGCGCACGGCCGCGGCCGCCGCGCTGTTCGCGATGGCCCCGCTGCCTGTACTTGCGCAGATGCCGCCGATGCCTACGAACCCGGTGCAAATCAACATCGTCGACGTCGCCGGCAATCTCGCGCTGACGCAGGACGCGATCGAGCTATACGCGAAGAAGCACCCGAAGGTCGTGTCCAAGTTCAACTTCACGAAGGCGCCGGCGCCCGAGCTGCCCGGCAAGCTGAAGGCGATGCAGGGCGCGGGCCGCAGCGACATCGACATGGTGCTCACCGGCACCGACTTCCTCGCCGCGGGCATCGAGCAGGGGTTGCTGATCAAGCTGCTGCCCGAATACGCGCCGAAATTCCCGAACCTCATGCAGAACTATCAGCCGGCTGCGGCGAAGATGCAGGATCTCGCGCAGAACTACGGCATCGAGGTCGCGTTCATGCCGGCCGGCCCGCTGCTCGAGTTCAATCCGGCCAAGGTGAAGCAGGCACCCACGACGCCGCAGGAACTGCTCGCGTGGTGCAAGGCGAATCCCAACAAGCTGATCTACGCGCGTCCGGCGAATTCCGGTCCGGGTCGCACGTTCATCATGGGATTGCCGTACATCCTGGGCGACAAGGACCCGAAGGATCCGGTCAAGGGCTGGGACAAGACGTGGGCGTACCTGAAGGATCTCGATTCGTGCATCGAGTACTACCCGACCGGAACGGGCGCGGTGATGAAGGAGCTCGGGGAAGGCTCGCGCGACATGACGGTGACGATGACCGGCTGGGACCTCAATCCGCGCATCCTCGGCATCGTGCCCAAGGACTACAAGGTGTCGCCTTTCAAGGGCATGACGTGGGTGAACGACGCGCACTACATGGTCATTCCGAAGGGCGTGCCGCCCGAAAAGGTGGCCGCGGTGCTCGACCTGATGGCGTTTCTGCTGACGCCCGAAGCGCAGGCGTACACGTACGACAAGGGCTACTTCTACCCGGGGCCGGCGGTGAAGAATGTCTCGCTGTCGATGGCGCCGAAGGAGAGCCAGGACGCGGTCAAGGAGTACGGCCGCCCCGAGTACGACAAGTGGCTCTCCGAGTTCCCGCACACGCAATCGTTGCCGCCGGCCGCGCAGGTCGACGCGTTCCGCATCTGGGACCAGCAGGTAGGAGCGAAGATCAAGAAGTGACGTAGCCGTCCCGATGGCGGCCCGCCGAGAGGACGGGCCGCCATCGGAAACGGAGGCATCATCCCCGCGTACGCGGGATCCAGAGACCTTTCTTCGTGACGAACGACAGTGGATTCCCGCGTGCGCGGGAATGACGGCGACATGAAACGCGATTTCTCCGAGCTTCGGCTGGACAACGTCACGCGCCGCTTCGCCGGTGCCGGCGGCAAGGCGTTCAACGCGCTCGCCGAGATGACGCTCAAGATCCGTCGCGGCGAATTCATCTGCCTGCTCGGACCGTCGGGATGCGGCAAGTCGACGGCGCTCAACTGCATCGCCGGCCTGCTGCCGCTGTCGGGTGGCAGCATCTGGCTCGACGACATTCGCATCGACACGCTGCCGCCGGAGCGCCGCGGCTTCGGCATGGTGTTCCAGAACTACGCGCTGTTCCCGCACATGAGCGTCGCGAAGAACGTCGGCTTCGGTTTGAGGATGCGCGGCGTCGGCGCGTCCGAGGTCGCCACCCGCGTCGATCGCGTGCTCGGGCTCGTTCAGCTCAAGGGCCAGGAGCACAAGCTGCCGGGTCAGTTGTCCGGCGGACAGCAGCAGCGCGTCGCGATCGCGCGGGCGATCGTCATCGAGCCGCCGCTGATCCTGATGGACGAGCCGTTGTCCAACCTCGACGCGAAGCTGCGCCTCGAGACGCGCGCCGAGATCCGTCGTATTCACCGCGAGCTCGATCGCGCGACGATCTACGTCACGCACGACCAGGACGAGGCGCTGTCGCTCGCCGACCGCATCGTCGTGATGAAGGATGGCATCGTGCAGCAGGTCGCCACACCGCAGGAGGTCTACGCGCAGCCCGCGAATCTCGACGTCGCGCGCTTCATGGGTTACCGCAACGTCGTCGAGTTCGGCGTCGAGGGCGAGCAGGACGGCCACGTACTGCTCGCGCGCGACGGCGTGCGCATGCACGGCATGCGCAAGCAGCCGTTGTCGCGGGGCCCGGCATTCGTCGCCATGCGGCCGGAAGAGATCGTCGTCGGTGAAGGTCCCGGCGGGTCCAACACGCTGACCGGCCGCGTCGACGTCGTCGAGTACGGCGGCCGCGACTCGCTGATCGACGTCGTCACCAACGACGGCACGCGGCTGCACGTGCGCACGCATGTGCCGGTCGCTGTCGGCGACACGGTGCGCCTGCACGTGCCGCCGGAGCGCGCGCTCGTCTATCCGGGCTGAAACGAATGGCTGCCGCTGCACCGCCGCTCGCCCGCGCGCCGTTCGATCGAGCGGTGCTCCTCGTCGTGCCCGCCGCGGCGTTCATGATCCTGCTGTTCGTCTATCCGTTCCTCTACGGGCTCGCGTTGTCGTTCGAGCCGAAGGACGCGTTCACCGCCGACAACTACCGCAAGTTCTTCAGCGACGAGCGGCTGTGGCCGACGATCTGGACGACGCTGCGGCTCGCGCTGCCGGCGACCATACTGAACGTGTTCGTCGCGCTGCCGATCGCGTACAAGATGCGCACGAGGTCCGGCTACCAGCGCTTCGTGACGACGGTGCTGGTCATCCCGATCACCCTCGGCACGGTGCTGATCGCCGAAGGGATGCTCACGTACTTCGGTCCGAAAGGCTGGCTGTCGCAGTTCCTGCAGTTCTTCCACCTGTACGACGGGCCGATCCGGCTCACGCACAACTATTGGGGCGTGCTGATCTCGCTCGTGATCTCCGGCTTCCCGTTCGCGTTCCTGCTGATCCTGTCGTACATCACCGGCATCGACCCGGTGCTCGCCCGCGCCGCCGCGACGCTCGGCGCGAATTCGACGGCGCAGTTCCGCTACATCTACCTGCCGCTGCTCG
The DNA here is from genome assembly GCA_963798655.1 of uncultured beta proteobacterium. Taxonomy (GTDB): domain Bacteria; phylum Pseudomonadota; class Gammaproteobacteria; order Burkholderiales; family Casimicrobiaceae; genus CAVSMC01. Next base: position 468,800 of record CAWCUH010000003.1, read on the forward strand.
CGCCGGGCCTCGCGATGTGCTTCTGTCTCGCGTTCGTGCAGGCGTTCTCGGTGTTTCCGTCCGCGGTGCTGCTCGGTGCGCCGGCCGGCCCGACGCGCGTCATATCGATCGCCGCGTACGAGGCGGCGTTCGAGCAGTACGACTATTCGCTCGCCTCGGCGGTCGCGATGATCATGGGCTTCGTGCAGCTCGTCATCGTCGCCGCCGTGCTCGGCCTTCGCGGCGTGTTCTATCGGGGTCCGGTTGTCGGGGGCAAGGGATGAGCACGCGTGCAGACGTGCTCGAAACGCCCGCGCGCGCCGCAACGCGCGCGATCGAGACGCGCTGGCTCGATCGGGTATGGAGCGGCCTCTTGTGGGGCATGATGGCGTTCTTCGTCGTCAACATCGCCCTGATGATCGCGGCGGTGGCGACGAACTCGTTCGCGCGTCGCTGGCTCGGCACGTGGCTGCCGCAGGGCTACACGACGAGCTGGTACACATCGGCGTGGAAGGAGTTCCAGCTCTCCGACATCCTGATGGTGACCGTGCAGGTCGTGCTGTCCGTCGTCCTGCTCTCGCTCGTCATCGGCGTGCCGGCCGCGTACGCGCTCGCACGGCGTGAATTTGCCGGCAAGCGCGCGCTGATGCTGCTGTTCCTGCTGCCGCTGATGGTGCCGCCGATCACGTACGGCATTCCGCTCGCGACCGTGCTTTATCAGGCGCACCTCGCCGGCACGATCTGGGGGGTGATCCTCGCGAATCTCATTCCCGCCGCGCCGTTCGTGATCCTGGTGATGACGCCGTTCATCGAGCAGATCGACCCGAACCTCGAGTCGGCCGCGCGCGTTTTCGGCGCGTCGACGGCGCGGATGTTCTGGCACGTGCTGGTGCCGCTGCTCGGCCCCGGCATCCTCGCCGCGTCGCTGCTCGTGCTCGTGCGCACGATCGCGCTGTTCGAGCTCACGTTCCTCACCGCCGGGCCGGACTCGCAGACGCTCGTCGTGGCGCTGTATTACGCGGTGTTCGCGGCCGGCGTGCGTGCGCCGCAGTCGGTGGACGCGATGGCGATGATCTACATGGCCGTCACGCTCGTATGGCTGCTGATCGCGATGCGCTTCGTCAATCCGACGCAGCTCGTGAGTCGCGTGAAGGAGCATCCGCGGGCGGCGTGACGATGGACCGGCTTTCGCAGAGCATGCTCGCAAGGGTTCCGTCGACGATCGGGCGCGCGCGGTCGCGGCCGGAACAGGTCGGCATCGTCCACATCGGCCTCGGCGCTTTCCATCGCGCGCACCAGGCGCTCTACACCGACGAGGTCGATCACGCGCGCTTCGGCATTTGCGGCGTGAGCCTGAAGACGGCCGGTGCCCGCGACGCGCTCGCGCCTCAGGACGGCCTGTACACGATCGTCGAGAAGAGCCGCTCGGGCATCGCGCGGCGCGTCGTCGGCAGCATCCTCGAGGCGCGCTTCCTCGGCGACGAGCGCGAAGACGTGCACCGCCGTCTCGCCGCCGCCCAAACCGCGATCGTCTCGCTGACGATCACCGAGAAGGGCTACGGCCACGATCCGGCGACGGGCGCGTTGAACCCGGCACATCCCGAGATCGCGCACGATCTCGCCGATCCCGATCATCCAGGCAGCGCGGTCGGATTGATCGTCGCGGCGCTCGATGCGCGGCGCCGGACGCACGGCCGGCCGTTCACCGTGCTCACCTGCGACAACCTTCCGCACAACGGGCCGCTGGTGCGCGGTCTCGTGGTTGCCTTTGCGCAGATGCGCGACGCGTCGCTTGCGCGCTGGGTCGAGACGCACGTGTCGTTCCCGGCAACGATGGTCGACCGCATCGTGCCGGCGACGACGCACGCCGACGTCGAGGCGAACGACGCCGCGCTCGGCGTGCACGACGAGGGCGCCGTCGTCTGCGAGCCGTATCGGCAGTGGGTGATCGAGGACAAGTTCATCGGCGAGCGCCCGCCATGGGAGCGCGCCGGCGCGCAGATCGTGACCGATGTCGCGCCGTTCGAGGCGATGAAGCTGCGGCTGCTGAACGGAAGCCATTCGGCGTTCGCCTATCTCGGCTATCTCGCCGGGCACGAGTTCATCTATCAGGTCGCCGCCGCGCCCGCGTTCGTCGCGTTCATGCGCGCGCTGATGAACGAAGTGTCGCCGACGCTCGCCGTGCCGGCCGGTGTCGATCTCGCCGCATACCGCGACGCGCTCGTCGAGAGGTTCGGCAATCCGGCGCTGCCGCACAAGACGCGGCAGATCGCGATGGACGGCTCGCAGAAGCTGCCGCAGCGGCTGCTCGCGACGGTGCGCGAGAACGTCGCGGCCGGCCGGCCCATCGACGCGCTCGCGCTCGCCGTCGCCGGATGGATGCGCTATGCAACGGGCGTCGACGAGGCGGGGCGAACGATCGACGTGCAGGATCCGCTCGCGCGCGAGCTCGCCCGCGTTGCGAAGGCGAACGGCCGCGACGCCGCCGCGCTCGTGCGCGGCTTCACCGCGCTCACCGCCATCTTCGGCGACGATCTTCCGCGCGAGCCGCGCTTCATCGATGCGGTGACGCAGAGCCTTTCGACGCTGTTGACCGACGGTGCCGGCGCAACCGTCGCGCAGTTCGCCGCCGCCCACTGAGGGCGCTTGCATGATTCCGCTCGAACTTTCGCCCGACCGCCTGTTTCCCGCGGACGCAATCACGCGCGGCCTCTCCCGCGCGCTGTACGCGACGGTGAAGGACCTGCCGATCGTGAGCCCGCACGGCCACACCGATCCGCAATGGTTCGCCGACGACACGCCGTTCCCGAACGCGTCGGCGCTGTTGATCACGCCCGACCACTATGTGTTCCGCATGCTGTACAGCCAAGGCGTGCGGCTCGAGGACCTCGGCATCGCGCGCCGCGACGGCGCGCGCGGTCGGAGACGGATGCGCGAAGGATCTGGCACACGTTCGCGCGGCATTGGCCGCTCTTTCGCGGCACGCCGACACGGTTGTGGTTCGAGCACGCGCTCACCGAAGTGTTCGGCATCCGCGAGCGGCTCACCGTCGAGTCGGCCGATCGCATCTTCGACCAGATCAACGCAAGCCTCGCGACGCCGGAGTTCAGGCCGCGCGCGCTGTTCGAGCGCTTTCGCATCGAGACGCTCGCGACGACCGAGTCGCCGCTCGATCCGCTCGCGCATCATGCGAAGATCCGCGCATCGGGCTGGAAGGGCCGCGTGATCACCGCGTACCGGCCCGATCCGGTCGTCGATCCGGAGTTCGACGGCTTTCGCGACAACGTGCGCCGCTTCGGCGAGATCACGCACGAGGACACGTCGACGTGGCGCGGCTACCTCGCCGCGCACTGGAACCGTCGTGCGTACTTCAGGACGATGGGCGCCACGTCCACCGACCACGGTCATCCGACGGCGCAGACCGCCGATCTCGGCGACGCCGAATGCCAGCGCCTGCTCGATCGCGCGCTCGCCGGCACGATCAGTCCCGCCGAAGCGGAGCTCTTCCGAGCGCAGGTGCTGACGGAAATGGCGAAGATGAGCATCGCCGACGGCCTGGTGATGCAGATCCATCCGGGCAGCCTGCGCAATCACAACCCGGCGATCGCTCGCGATTTCGGCCGTGACAAGGGCGCCGATATCCCCGCGCGCACCGACTACGTTCGCGCGCTGAAGCCGCTGCTCGATCGGCTCGGCAACGAGCGCGCGCTTTCGATCATCCTGTTCACCCTCGACGAGACGACTTATGCGCGCGAGCTCGCGCCGCTCGCCGGCCATTACCCGGTGCTGAAGCTCGGGCCGCCGTGGTGGTTCCACGACAGCTTCGAGGGGATGCAGCGATTCCTGTCGACGGTGATCGAGACGGCCGGCTACGCCAATACCGCGGGCTTCAACGACGACACGCGGGCGTTTCTTTCGATTCCCGCCCGCCACGACGTGTGGCGGCGCGTCGCGTGCCGGCATCTCGCGACGCTCGTCGTCGAATATCGCCTGGACGAGGGCGACGCGTTCGATCTCGCGACCGATCTCGCGTACGGGCTCGCGAAGAAGGCGTACCGCGTCTGATCACGCGCGCGCTCGCGCAGCGCGGTCCGCTACTGAAACGACGTTCCGCGGTCGGGCTTGCCCAGCTTGAACGCGGGATCGCCCGGCTCTTCGCCGCGCGCGGCGAGCGTCTCCTTCAATTCGGCGATTGCGATGTCGACTTGCGACGCCGTCCGACGGAGCCGCTCGCGCAGCTGCTCGATGTCGTGCGTCGCCAGGTCGAGTGCGATGTCGATGCGCACGGTGACCAGGCGATCGAGCAGCGCGAATAGGCGTTCGGGCGGGAGCGTTATTTCGGTCGCCATCGGAAAGATTTTCCAGTGCGATTGCAGGGTTTTTGGATCGGCGAGCGTAACCGTTGCGCTTGGGGCCGTATGTACGACGAAATACATACTTTATGGGTTTCCCGCGTCGGAGAACAGCCTACCTCGTTTTCGGACGGCGCGAGTCGAAGCGCACCGCCGCATCGCGTACGGTGTCAGTTCGGGACACAGCAGGAGCCGCCAGGTGTCGACGCCGTGCAAGCCCCGCGACAACCATCTGCTCGCAGCGATCGCCGCGGCCGACTTCGAGCGGCTGCGTCCGCATCTCGAGATCGTCGAGCTCGAATTCGGTCGCTCGATCTACGAGCCCGGAAGCGAGCTGCCGTACGTTTACTTCCCGACGACGGCGATCATCTCGATTCTCCACCTGACGCAGGACGGCGGCTCCGCGGAGACAGCGCTCGTAGGTCCCGAAGGTGTCGTCAGCATCGCGTCGTATCTTGGCGGCGGCACGACGGTCGGCCGCGCGATGGTGCAGGTCGCCGGGTTGAGCGTGCGCGCGCCGGCGCAGCGCGTCGTGCAGGACTTCGAGCGCGGCCGCGACGTGCGCCGCGTGCTGCTGCGATACGCGCAGGCGGTGCTCACTCAAATGGCGCAGACGGCGGTGTGCAATCGGCACCACGAGGTCGCGCAGCAGCTTTGCCGGTGGATCCTCGCGACGCACGACCGCATCCAGACGCCCGACATTCCGATGACGCACCAGCTGATCGCGGACATGCTCGGTGTGCGCCGCGAAGGCGTCACCGAGGCCGCGCGCAAGTTGAAGGATGCCGGCGTGATCGAGTACACCCGCGGCCGCATCCGCGTCGTCGATCGTGGGGGACTCGAAGCCGCCGCATGTGAATGCTATGGGGTCGTCCGCGAGGAATACGAGCGGCTGCTCACCTGAGACGACGCGACGTTGGTCGTGCGCGCGGCGCGGGCCCGGCCGGCGCGCCAAGCGCCCAGTCGGCGCGCGACACTGCATCGATCCACCATGCAAGCGCCTTGCCCGGCCGCGACTCCCGCCATGCGAGATGCAGGCGAACCGGCGGCTGCGGCGCCTCGACCCGCTTCGCAACGAGCCGTCCCTGCGCGACGTCGACGGCGGCGACGTGAACCGGCAGGAATCCGCAGCCGAGACCGAGCCGCTGCGCGATGCGCTTCGTTTCGATGTCGGGCACGGTGAGCGACGGCTGGCCGGCGACGATGCTGATGCTTCGCGGTGCGAGACGCCGCGACGTGTCGGCGACGACGACGGCGCGATGGCGCGCGATGGTCGCTTCGGAAAGAGGCTCGCGCGCGTCGGCGAGGGGGTGGCCGGGCGCGACGACGAACATCGAGACCGATTCGGCGAGCGCGCGCGTGCGAAAGCCGCCGCCGGGCGGCGGATCGCCGGCGGCACCGATGACGACATCGGCGCGGCCGTCGACGAGCGCATCCCACGCGCCGCCGAGCACTTCCTGCGTGAGACGCACACGCGTGTGTGCGGCCGCATTCGCGTCGCAGTTCGCGTAGAAGGCGGATACGAGCGGCCACACGCGCGTCCACGGAACGATGGTGTCGACGGCGACTGCAAGCTCGCTTTCCCAGCCGGTCGCCACGCGGCGCACGCGCTGCTCGATCGCCGCGGACGCGTCGAGCAGCCGGCGGCCGGAGTCGAGCAGCTCGCGGCCGGCGGGCGTGAGCTTCGCGCGGTGCTCGCGCCGGTCGAACAGCAGCACGTCGAGTTCGTGCTCGAGCTTCTGGATCTGATAGGTGACGGCCGACGGGACGCGATGCAACTCGTCCGCGGCGGCGGCAAAGCTGCCTCGGCGGTCGATCGCGTCGAGAACGGCGATGGCGTCCAGCGAGAGCATCATTCGAAATAATTGATCATCTTACGCAGAATTATTCGCTTTCATCCGCTGCGGCGCAAGCCTATGATCCGGGGACCGATCGACGAACATGGCAAGCAGCGAACGTACAGGACTTTCGAATGATTACTCTGCGACACGCCTCCGAGCGCGGCCACGCGAACCACGGCTGGCTCGACTCGTTCCACAGCTTCTCTTTCGCCGATTACTACGACCCCGCGCACATGGGCTTCGGGCCGCTGCGTGTCATCAACGAGGACCGCGTGCAGCCGGGCATGGGCTTCGGCACGCACGGACACCGCGACATGGAGATCCTGTCATACGTGCTGGAAGGACGGCTCGAGCACAAGGACAGCATGGGCACGGGGTCGACGATCGCACCGGGCGACGTGCAGCGGATGAGCGCCGGACGGGGCGTGCTGCATAGCGAGTACAACCCGTCGCCCGATTCGGATGTGCATTTCCTGCAGATCTGGATCGAGCCCTCGGTGCGCGGCGTTGCGCCCGGGTACGAGCAGGCGCACGTCGACGACGAGGCGAAGCGCGGGCGGCTCGCGCTCATCGCAGGACCGAGCGGCTCAGGCGCGGCGGTGACGATTCAGCAGGACGCGCGCGTCTATGCGTCGATCCTCGACGGCGCGCCGACGCTTCGCCATGAGCTCGCGCCCGGCCGGCGCGCCTACGTGCACGTCGTGCGCGGTGGCGTAGCCGTCAACGGCATCGCACTCGCGGCCGGCGACGCCGCGAAGATCGAGAACGAGGGCGCAGTCGAGCTCCACAACGGCGATCACGCCGAAATCCTTTTGTTCGACCTTGGTCACTAACTACCTGGAGGCTTCAGATGGACTCCGGAATGACGCTGGAAGGCATACGAGAGCAACGGTTCACGTCGACGGCCGACCTCGCCGCGCTGGTCGGGCGCGTGCTGCTCGCTGCGATGTTCGTGATCTCGGGGTGGGGCAAGCTCACCGGCTTCGACGGCACCGTCGGCTACATCGAGCATGTCGGATTGCCGATGCCGCAGGTCCTCGCCGCGTTCGCCGTGCTGTTCGAGCTCGGCGGCGGGCTCGCGATCGTGCTCGGCTGGAAGACGCGCTGGGCGGGGATCGCGCTCGCGCTGTTCCTCGTCGTCATCACGCCGATCTTCCACAACTTCTGGAACGCGACCCCCGAGATGCACATGTCGCAGCTGATCAATTTCCAGAAGAACGTGTCGATCCTCGGCGCGATGCTCGTGCTCTTCGCCTTCGGTCCGGGCCGCTACAGCATCGACCGCGGTTGAGTCGACGCGGGGTCGCCGCTATTCGCGATCCCGCGAGTCGAGCCAGATCGTCACCGGCCCGTCGTTCACGAGCGCAACGCGCATCATCGCGCCGAACACGCCGGTGGTGACCGGCTTGCCGAGCGCCTCGCCGAGCGCCGCGACGAACGCGTCGAACCCGGGCTTCGCGATCTGCGGCGGCGCGGCGGCCGACCACGACGGGCGGTTGCCCTTGCGCGTCGACGCGAACAGCGTGAACTGACTGACGGCCAGCACGTCGCCGCCCGCCTCGCGCACCGAGCGGTTCATCACGCCGGCGTCGTCGTCGAAGATGCGCATCGCGACGATCTTGCGTGCGAGCCAGTCGCGATCGTCGTCGGTGTCGTCGGCGGCAACGCCCGCGAGCACGAGCAGCCCGCCGCCGATCGCACCGGCGATGCGAGCGTCGACCTCGACCGACGCTTGGCGCACGCGCTGCACCAGTGCCCTCACTTCTTCACGACCTTGCGATCGACGTCGGTGACCGACCCGTTTGCCAGCGTCACCGTCGTGATCGTGTCGGGGTCGCCGGCAACCGGAAGCCAGGTCCAGCGCAGCGTGCGCTTCGCGCGGTTGCCCGACGTCACATCCGGCCTGCCGAGATGCGCGACCAGCTCGGCCTCGCTCATTCCGACGCGCACGTGCTTGCGCTCGGCCGGATCGCCGCGTAGCTTCGCGGGCTTGTCCGCCTTCGTGGTCTTCGGTTCCCGCGCTGCGCGGCCCTCGCGCCGGTCGCGCGGCGCCGGCGACGCCGCGGCCGCACGTCCCGGAATGACGGAAAGGTTTGGCGGATCGGTGTCGAAGTTGCGCAGCTCCTTGCCGGGCGGGCACGGCTCGTCCTGGTAGATCGGGGACGACGTCGGGCCGGCGCACTTGTACACGGCGTTGGCGACGAGCGGTGTGCAGGCGAGCGCCGAGCACACGAGCAGGCGTGCGGCGCGGCGACTCGAAGCGTTCCGGGAAAGCCTCATTGCACGAAGCGATGTTGAGCGGCGTCAGCCCTGCTCGGCGGCGAGGCATTACCATACCGCTTTGCCGGCTGCACGTCGCTACGCCGTTCGATGGATCCCCGCATCGCCACCGCCGCTCGCCTGCGCGACATCGCGCCGTTCCACGTGATGGAGGTGCAGACGGCCGCGCGCGCGCTCGAAGCCGCGGGCCGCAGCGTCGTGCACATGGAGATCGGCGAGCCCGACTTTCCGACGCCGCCGCGCGTCGTGGCGGCTGCGCAGCGTGCGATCGCCGGTGGCGCCGTCTATTACACGTCGGCGCTCGGGCTGCCGGAGCTGCGCGAGGCGATCGCGCGCCATTACGCCGACCATTACGGCGTCGACGTCCCGGCGTCGCGGATCGTCGTCACCGCGGGCTCGTCGGCAGCGCTGCTGCTCGTGCTCGCGCTGATCCTCGATCGCGACGACGAGGTGCTGCTCGCCGATCCCGGCTATCCGTGCAACCGTCACTTCGTTCGCGTGCTCGAGGGACGTCCCGTCGGCGTGCCCGTCGGCGCAGACGTCAACTACCAATTGAGCGCCGATTCGATCGAGCGGCGCTGGACGGCGGCCACCGCGGCCGCCCTGATCGCATCGCCGTCGAACCCGACCGGCACGACGGTGCCGCACGGCGAGATGCCGCGCATCGCACGCGCCGTCGAGCGTCTCGGCGGCCGGCTGATCGTCGACGAGATCTACCTCGGCCTCACGTACGACGGTCGGCCTCGCTCGGCGCTCGACCTGGCCGGCGCGCAGACCGACGAGCTCTTCGTCGTGTCGAGCTTCTCGAAGTATTTCAACATGACCGGCTGGCGTCTCGGGTGGATCGTCGCGCCCGAGCGCTACGTGCGCGACCTCGAGAAGCTGGCGCAGAATCTCTACATCTCGCCGCCGACGGTGTCGCAGCACGCGGCGCTCGCATGCTTCGAGCCGGACACGCTCGCGCTGCTCGAGGAGCGCCGGCGCGAGTTCCAGGCGCGGCGCGATCGGCTCGTGCCCGGATTGCGCGAGCTCGGCTTCGGTGTTCCCGTCACGCCGTCCGGCGGATTCTTCGTCTACGCCGATTGCTCGCGCTTCGCCGAGGACAGCGAAGCGTTCTGCCGCGACGCGCTCGCTCACGCCGGCGTCGCGATCACGCCGGGCGTCGATTTCGGCGGCCACCGGCCGCAGGCGCACGCGAGGTTTTCGTATACGATCGGTGTTGCGAAGATCGACGACGGCCTTGCGCGGCTCGAGCGCTACTTGAAACGATGATCGACTCGATGAAGCGGTGGATTCTGCCGGCGGCTGCGGCGTTCGCACTCGCCGGTTGCAGCTATGCGGAGTTCTACTGGCAGGGCGTGAGCGGGCAGATCGACCTGCTGACGCGCGCAAGGCCGATTCCCGACGTCGTCGCCGCGAGCGACGACGTGTCGCTGAAGGATCGGCTGACGCGCATACAGGACATCCGCGCGTTCGCGAGCCGCGAGCTCGGCTTGCCGAAGAACGCAAGCTACACGCGCTACTCGGATCTCGGCCGGCCGTTCGTCGTCTGGAACGTGTTCGCGACACCCGAGCTTTCGCTTCAGCCGCGCGAGTGGTGCTTCCCGGTCGCCGGCTGCGTGTCGTATCGCGGCTACTTCAACGAGAAGGAAGCGAAATACGAGTCGGAGCGGCTTCGCGCGAGCGGCGACGACGTCTACATGAGCGGCGTGCCCGCGTATTCGACGCTTGGCTGGTTCGACGATCCCATCCTCTCGACCTTCGTGCGCTTTCGCGAGATCGAGCTCGCGCGGCTGCTTTTCCATGAGCTCGCGCACCAGATCGTGTACGTGAAGGACGACACGTCGTTCAACGAGTCGTTCGCCGTCGCGGTGGAGGAAGAAGGGCTTCGCCGATGGCTCGCCGCGCAAAAGCGTGTGCGCGATCCCGTCGAGTACGCGCGACTCGTCGACGACGCTGCGCGCACACAGCAGCTGCGCGCCGATTTCCGCACGCTGATGCGCACGACGCGCGAGCATCTGGAAACGATCTACGCGAGCCACTCGCCCGACGGGGACAAGCGCGCGCGCAAGGCGGCCGAGTTCGCTGCGATGCACGCCGAATACGAGCGAATGAAGACCGCCTGGGGCGCGGGCCCCGCGTTCGACCGCTGGTTCGCGAGCGGCGCGAACAACGCCGGCATCGCCGCGTCGGGTCTGTACAACGATCGCGTACCGACGTTCGCGGCGTTGCTCGCGTCCGAGGGAGGCGACCTGCCGCGCTTCTATGCGCGCGTGAAGCAGCTCGCCGCGATGCCCAAGCCCGAGCGCGAAGCGGCACTCGCGCGCATCGCCGCCGGCGTGCGCTCGGCGGCCGTGCACTGACGCGCCGATCGGGCAGCGCTGGCAGTCACACGCTTGTCGTCTTCGCGAACGCGGGCACCCAGCGCTCTGCTTTACACCGCTAGGCGAGCATCATGACCACCGGCGCGTGATCGCTGGTGCCCACGTCGGACTGCACGACGCAGCTCGTCGCGCGCTCGGCGATCGGTTTCGACGCTAGGATGTAGTCGATGCGCCAGCCGATGTTGCGCGCTCGCATGTTGCGCCACGGCGGCCACCAGCTGAACAAGCGGTCGTTGTCGGGATCCGCGGCGCGTCCGACGTCGACCATCCGGTCGCCGAGCAGCTCGTCGAACAGCTCCCGCTCCTCGGGACGCTGCCCGATGATCTGCTCCTTGCGCTCCTTCGGATGCACATCGATCACGAGGCGCGCGATGTTGAGATCGCCGCAGATCACGAGCTCGCGCCCTTGGTCGTGCAGTTCGCGCGCCCATGCGACGAGCGCCTCGAAGAAGCTGAGCTTCGCCGCGTAGTCCTTGCCGCCGTTGGGGACGTAGACCGACGCGACGACCCAGTTGCCGAACGCGATCTGCACGATGCGCGTTTCCATGTCGAACGGCGGGTGGCTCCAGTGCGGCTCGGCGTCGAGAAGCGCTCGCCGCACGTGCAGCGACACGCCCGAGTAGCCGCGGCCGCCATGCCAGAACGCGTGATAGTCGGCGAGCCTGCAGCGCTCGGGCACCTGCGCGGGCTCGGCCTTGATCTCCTGCAGGCACACGACGTCCGGCTGCTCGCGCTCGAGCCATTCGCACACCTGCGCCTCGCGCGCGCGAATGCCGTTGACGTTCCAGGTGGCGATCTTCATCGGCTGCCCGCGACGTACGGCATCGTGAGCTTCCTCGGATCGACCAGGCGCTCGTAATCGTCCGCCGACAGCAGCCCGAGCGCGACGGCCGATTCCTTCGGCGTCGTGTCGTGCTCGACCGCGTGATGCGCGACGCGCGCCGCGTTGTCGTAGCCGATCACCGGCGTGAGCGCGGTCACGAGCATCAGCGAGCGCTCGACGGTGCTCGCGATCCGCTCGCGATTCGCCGTCATCCCTTCGACGGCATAACGGTGGAAATGGGTGCAGCCGTCGGCGAGCAGGCGAATCGATTGCAGCAGGTTGTGTGCGATCAGCGGCTTGTAGACGTTCATCTCGAGAAACCCGCCGGCGCCGCCGAGCGTCACCGCGAGGTCGTTGGCGACGACCTGCAGCGTGAGCATCGCCATCGCTTCGCACTGCGTCGGATTGATCTTGCCCGGCATGATCGACGAGCCCGGCTCGTTCGCCGGCAGCGTCAACTCGCCGAAGCCCGCGCGCGGCCCGCTCGCGAGCAGCCGGATGTCGTTCGCGATCTTGTGCAGCGAGCCGGCGAGCGTCTTCAGCGCGCCCGACAGCGCGACCAGCGCGTCGTGCGCGCCCTGCGCGGCGAACTTGTTCTCCGCGGTCACGAACGGCAGCCCGCTCAGCGCGGCGATTTCGGCGGCGATCGCGCGATCGAATCCGGGCGGCGCGTTGATGCCGGTGCCGACCGCCGTGCCGCCGGCGGCGAGCTCGTAGACGTCGACGAGCGCGTGATCGACGCGCGCGAGATCCGACGTCAGCATCGATGCGTAGCCGCCGAACTCCTGGCCGAGCGTGAGCGGCGTCGCGTCCTGCAGATGCGTGCGGCCGACCTTGACGATGTCGGCCCAGTCGCGCGCCTTGTTCGCAAGGGCGTCGCGCAGGCCGATGACCGCCGGTACGAGCCGGTTGACCACCGCCTCGGCGGCGGCGACGTGCATCGCGGTCGGCACGATGTCGTTGGACGACTGCGCCATGTTGACGTGATCGTTCGGATGCACCGGTCGTTTCGATCCGAGGGGCTCGCCGGCGGCGAGCGAGCAGACGTTCGCGATCACCTCGTTCACGTTCATGTTGAGCTGCGTGCCGCTGCCGGTCATCCAGACATGGAGCGGGAACTCGTCCGGATAGCGGCCGGCGACGATGTCGTCGCACGCGGCGACGATCGCGCGCGCGAGCCCGGCCGGCAGCCGGCCCGATTTCGCGTTCACGTTCGCTGCCGCCTTCTTGGTGAGCGCGAGCGCACGGACGAGCTCGCGCGGCATCCGCTCCTCGCCGATGTTGAAGTACTGCAGCGAGCGCTGCGTCTGCGCGCCCCACAAGCGGTCCGCGGGCACCTCGACTTCGCCCAGGCTGTCGGTCTCGATGCGCATGTTCTCAGCTCCAGTGGTGGGCAGCGCCTGCCAGCGTGTCGCGTGTTGACCGGCTCGACGCTATGCCGGCGAGTCCGGTCCAACGAGCGGCTCCGCATGTGCACCCGGTTTGTCATTAGAGCGCCGCCGGGCACAAAGATCGAGCCGGTGGGGCCGTCCGGCATAGCCGGTTGTTTAGCAAAGAGATTCGCCGTATAATCGCGAGTTCCCTTGCCTCACCCGCTTTGCAGACGGGGAGGCCGCCGGCGAGCGCTCACCGAACGGGCGTCGCCCCACTCTAGACCACAAGGAGCGTTCTGCATGCGTCACTACGAAGTCGTGTTCATCGTGCACCCCGACCAGAGCGAGCAGGTGCCTGGCATGGTCGAGCGCTATCGCGCGATGGTCACGAGCAGGAACGGGCGGATCCACCGCCTCGAGGATTGGGGCCGGCGCCAGCTCGCGTACCCGATCGCCAAGATCCACAAGGCGCACTACGTGATGATGAACATCGAATGCGATGCCGAGGCGCTCACCGAGCTCGAGCACGCGTTCAAGTTCAACGACGCGGTGATTCGCCACCTGATCGTCGCGATGAGCGAGGCGGTCGTGACGCCGTCGCCGATGATGCGCGAGGAGAAGAAGCGCGAAGGCCGCGACGGGCGCGATCGCGACCGCGGCGACCGAGGAGACCGCGGCGATCGCGGCGATCGCGGCGACCGCGGCGAGACGGGACGCGAGCCGCGTGGCGAGCCGGTGCGCGAGCCCGCTCGCGAAGCGGCGGAGAAGCCGGCGGCCTGACGCACGACGCGAGTGAACCGCGTCACGCTCGACGCGACGCTCGCCGAAGCGAGCCCGTTGCGCTACACGCCGGCCGGCATCCCCGCGTTCGACGGACTGCTGCGGCACGCGTCGCGGCAACCCGAAGCGGGCGGCGAGCGCAACGTCGAGTGCGAGATCGCGGCGGTTGCGTACGGCGACACCGCACGCGCGCTCGCCCGCATCGCGACCGGATCGACGCTGCGTTGCCACGGCTTCATCGCCCGCCGCTACCGCACCGGAGTCACGCTCGCGCTGCATGTGAACGAATTCGAATCGACGAACCGAGACTGAAGAGGACCACGAAATGCCCAGACCCGTCGGACGAGGCAAAGGCAAGGATGCGAAGGGCGGCAAGCGCCGCGAGCGGGGCAACGCGCTGTTCAAGCGGCGCAAGTTCTGCCGCTTCACCGCCGAAGGCGTGAAGCAGATCGACTACAAGGACATCGACGTGCTGAAGGACTTCGTGCAGGAGAACGGCAAGATCATGCCGGCGCGGATCACCGGCACCAAGGCGCGATACCAGCGCCAGCTTTCCACCGCGATCAAGCGCGCGCGCTACCTCGCGCTGCTGCCGTACACCGATTTGCACTGACGGAGAGCGCCATGCAGATCATCCTGCTCGAAAAGTTGGCGAACGTCGGCAATCTCGGCGACGTCGTCAAGGTCAAGCAAGGCTACGCGCGCAACTACCTGATCCCACAAGGCAAGGCGAAGCGCGCGACGCCGGAGAACATCAAGCTGCTCGAGGAGCGGCGCAGCGAGCTCGAGAAGACGGCTGCGGAGCGCCTCGAGAAGGCGCAGGAGCTCGCGACCAAGATCGAGGGGCTCGCGTTGTCCGTGACGCAGAAGGCCGGCGTCGACGGGCGCCTGTTCGGCTCCGTGACGAACGCCGACATCGTCGAGGCTCTGAAGAAGCATGGCGTCGAGGTCGAGAAGTCGTCGATCCGCATGCCGTCCGGACCGCTGAAGCAGGTCGGCGAGTACCCGATCACGATCGCGATGCACACCGACGTGGTCGCGCACGTGACGGTCACCGTCGTCGCCGAAGCGATCGGCGCCTGAGCGGCGTCTTAGTCGTGCACCGAGAAGGGGGCCCGCGCGGCCCTCTCTTTTGTTGCGCCTCGCCCGAACGGCGAATGCCGCACCGATCGCCGCGGCGGTAGAATCGACACCTCCCGACGCCGGCGGTCGCCGGCGTTTTTTCCGCACCGATGCCCGACGATCGCGAAATCGAAGCGCTGAAGCTGCCGCCGCACTCGATCGAGGCGGAGCAGTCGGTGCTGGGCGGGCTGCTGCTCGACAACGAAGCTGCCGACCGCATCGGCGATGCGCTCGGCGAGCCCGATTTCTACAGCGAGGCGCACCGGCTGATCTATGCGCACATCATCCGGCTGCTCGGCGACGGCAAGCCGGCGGACGTCGTGACGGTCTCGGAATCGCTCGCGTCGGTGCAGAAGCTCGATTATGTCGGCGGGTTGTCGTATCTGGGCGCGCTCGTGCAGAACGTGCCGACCGCCGCCAATATCCGTCACTACGCGGCGATCGTGCGCGAGCGCTCGATCCTGCGCCAGCTCGCTGCGACCGCCGGGCAGATCGCGGACTCCGCGTACAACCCGCTCGGTCGCAGCGCACGCGACGTGCTCGACGAAGCCGAAGCGAAGGTGCTGCACATCGCCGAGCAGGGCGCGCGCGGACAGCAGCAGTTCGCCGAGCTGCCGAAGCTCCTCGCGCAGGTCGTCGATCGAATCGAGCTGCTGTACAACCGCGACGACCCGTCCGAAGTGACCGGCATCCCGACCGGCTTCAGCGATCTCGACCGGATGACGGCAGGCTTGCAGGAAGGCGACCTGATCATCGTCGCCGGACGCCCGAGCATGGGGAAAGCGCAGCCGCTCGATGCGAAGGTGAGGACGCGTTCGGCGTGGAAGCGGATGGGCGACCTCGCGGTCGGCGACGCGTTGGCGTCGATCGACGGTGAACCGTCGGCGGTAAGCGGAATCTTTCCGCAAGGCGAACGGCAGCTGTACCGTGTGACGTTCTCCGACGGCCGCAGCACCGAGTGCTGCGACGAGCATCTTTGGCGCGTTCACTATCGAGACTGGGCGGCGCCGCGCGTGCTTTCGACGGCGCGGCTGCGCGCAATGCTCGGGTGCGTCCGCTATCGCGGCCGGCTTTGGATCGATCTCCCGAGCGGCGACTTCGGAACGGCCGCCGAGCTGCCGATCGATCCGTGGGTTCTGGGCGCGCTGCTCGGCGATGGCGACTTGAGCGGAACGACGGCGCGCTTCTCCACTGCGGCAGATGAAATGCTTGCTCGCTTGCGCGCACGGTTGCCGGTGGAAATCGAGCTTGCCTACGCCGGTGCGTACGATTGGCGCGTCGTGCAGAAGCACCGCGGGCGGGTCGCCGGCCGCTACGGCGTGCAAGCGAATCCGATGACGCTCGCTCTGCGCGCGATGGGACTGTGGGGCATCGGCAGCCACGAAAAATTCATACCGCGCAGCTATCTCGATGCCCATCGCAACACGAGACTCGATTTGCTGCGGGGCTTGCTCGACACCGACGGATGGGTCGAAGCATGGGGCTCGATTCGGTATCTTACGACGAGCGAGCGTCTTGCATCGGACGTTGTCGAGCTCGTCCGCTCGCTCGGCGGCTGGTGCACGGTCGCTCGCAAGATGCCGCATTTCACCGTCGACGGCGTTCGGCGCGCCGGCCGCCCGGCATACGTCGTCAACATTCATCATCGCGACCCGCGCTCGCTGCTGCTGCTCTCGCACAAACAGACGCGCACACCGCTCATGCCACGCCGTTTTCGTCGGCCCACGTTCACATCGATCGTGCCGACACGGATGGCACGAGCGCAATGCATATCCGTCACGCATTCCTCGCGAACGTACATCACCGACGACTACGTCGTTACGCACAACACGGCGCTCGCATTGAATATCGGCGAGCACGTCGCGCTCAACACGAAGCTGCCGGTCGGCGTGTTCTCGATGGAAATGGGCGCCGCGCAACTCGCCATGCGCCTGATCGGCTCGGTAGGCCGGCTCGACCAGTCGAAGCTGCGGATCGGCCGTCTTGCGAACGAGGACTGGGAAAAGCTCACCGTCGCGCTCGGACGTCTCAACGAAGCTCCGATTCTCGTCGACGAGACGCCGGCGCTCACCGCGATGGAGATCCGCTCGCGCGCACGGCGCCTGTCGAAGACGTACGGCAAGCTCGGTCTCGTCATCGTCGACTATCTGCAGCTCATGCAGGCGACGTCGAGCGGCGAGAATCGTGCGACGGAAATCTCCGAGATCTCGCGCTCGCTGAAGGCGCTCGCGAAGGAACTGAAGGTCCCGGTGATGGCGCTGTCGCAGCTCAATCGCTCGCTCGAGCAGCGTCCGAACAAGCGGCCGGTGATGTCAGATCTTCGCGAGTGCGTCACGGGCGAAACGCTGGTGTGCCTGAGCGACGGCCGGCGCGTTCCGATCCGTGAACTGGTCGGCACGACGCCCGATGTCTGGGCCATCGACGAATCACAGAGGGTGCGATCAGCGCGCGCCGAGATGATTTGGCGAACGGGCGTGAAACCGACCTTCCGGATTTCGCTCGCGAGCGGGCGCTCGCTGCACGCCACCGCCAATCATCGACTGCTGGCGCATGACGGATGGCGGCGCGTCGACGAGTTCAGTGCCGGTTCCAGACTCGCGCTCGCGCGAACGGTCCCCGAGCCGACGGATGCGATCGAATGGCCGGACCATGCTCTGGTGCTGCTGGGTCAGCTGGTCGGAGACGGCAGCTATTTGCGCGGTCAGCCGCTGCGCTACACGACGGCCTCGGAGGACAACAGCGTCGCGGTGCGCGAAGCAGCCGTCGCGATGGGGAGCACGGTCTCGCGCATCGCCGGCCGAGGCTGTTGGCATCAGCTCCTCATTTCCGGCAACGGCAATCGGTGGCATGCGGCCGGCGTCGGCGCATGGCTGAAGGCGCTCGGTATTTTCGGGCAGCGCTCGCATGAAAAGCGGCTGCCCCGCGAGGTGTTTCGGCTGCGCAACCGGCAAGTCGCCCTGCTGTTGCGCCATCTCTGGTCCACCGACGGATCGATATCGGTCCGCGGTGCGGGATCGAAAGGCTCGCCGCGCGTGTATTTCTCGACCTGCTGCCGCGCGCTCGCCGCGGACGTGGCGGCGCTGTTGCTGCGCTTCGGCATCGTCGCTCGCCTGCGCGAAGTGGTTCAGCGCGGCGGGCGGCCGATCCACACCGTCGACATCGCCGGCGCGGAACAGCAATTGCGCTTCATCGAACACGTTGGGTCGTTCGGGCCTCGCATGGCACCGGCCAAGCAGTTGCGTGCGACTCTTGCCAACACCACGCCGAATCCGAACGTCGATACGCTGCCACGCGAAGTCTTCGCCCAAGTGCGCGCTGCAATGGGGCGTGCGGGCGTCACGCAAAGAGCGATGGCGACGATGCGCGGAACGTCGTACGGAGGAACGGCCCATTTCAGGTTTGCGCCGAGCCGCTCGACACTCGCGTCGTATGCCGAGCTGCTGCACGATCCGCTTATCGCGCAATGGGCGCAATCCGACCTGTATTGGGACCGTGTCGTCGCGATCGAACCGGCCGGCGAGGAGGAAGTGTTCGACTTGACCGTGCCCGGCCCGTCCAGCTGGCTTGCCGACGGCATCGCGAGCCACAACTCGGGCGCGATCGAGCAGGACGCCGACGTCATTCTCTTCATCTACCGCGACGAGGTCTACAACCCGGACACGCAGGACAAGGGCGTCGCGGAAGTGATCGTCGGCAAGCAGCGCAACGGGCCGATCGGCACGGTGCGCCTGACGTTCCTCGGCGAATACACGCGATTCGAGAACTTCGCGTCGCCGGGCTCGTACTGAGTCGCATGCCGCAGCAAGCCGGCCTCGCGGATGCCGCGGCCCCCGTCGCCCCGCACGCGGTCGATCACCGTCCGCTGCTGATTGCCGACGGCGACATCCCGACGACGCAGCTCGTCGCGCGCGTGCTGCGTGCCGCGCACGGCGCCGTCGAGATCCGTTATCCGCCGACGCTGTTCGGCGCCGACGCAAACCGCGAGCACCTGCTGTTCTCGCGCCTTTGCGTGTCGACGCATCGATGGCTGCCCGCGCATCTGGCGAAGCGCGGCATCGGCTACCTGTACTTTCTCGACGACAACTTCTGGGCGCTCACCGCGGACGTCGATCCGCACCTCGCGGGATTCTTTTCGCATCCGGCGACGATCGAGACGCTCGATGCATTCATCGGCGGTGCGCGCGCGGCCGTCGTCATGTCGAGGCGGCTGGGCGATGCGATCGCGCAGCGATTGCCGTCCACGCGCATCGAATACCTGAATCCGCCTTTCGACACGGACAAGGCGAACGCGCTGCTCACAGATGCGCCGCGACGAAACGACGGCGTCGTTCGCATCGGCTATCCGACATCGCGCCGGCCGAGCGTCGCCGCAATGCTCGAGCCCGTCGTCCGTCATCTCGCGCGGCGCTACGCCGGTCGCATCGCGTTCGAGTTCATCGGCTGGATGCCCGACGCACTCGCCGACGTTGCCGGCGTCGCGCTGCTGCAGCACGTCGACGACTACGACCGCTATCTCGAGTTCAAGATGTCGCGGCACTGGGACATCGGGCTCGCGCCGCTCGTCGGCAGCGCGTTCGACGCGTGCAAGACGAGTGTGAAGTATCGCGAGTACGGCGGCTGCCGCATCGCCGGCGTGTACGGCAACGTCGCGCCGTACACCGACGATGTCGTCGACGGCCGCACGGGTCTTCTCGCCGATCACGACGCCGATGCCTGGATCGCGGCGCTCGAGCGGCTGATCGAGTCGCCGTCGCTGCGGGATGCCATTGCGGCGAACGCGCATGCCGACGTCGACGCGCGCTTCAGTCAACCTGCGTCGGTGCGGCGGTGGCGCGAGATCGCGGCGGCGCATGGCAACCGCTGAGCCGATGACGGTCGGACGCAACGACCCCTGCCCGTGCGGCAGCGGCAAGCGCTACAAGCATTGCTGCGGAAGCGTCGGTACGGTAAAGGTGGAAGCGCCGAAAGCCGACGTGCAGGGCCTCATGAGCGCGGCACTCGCCGCGCAGCAGGCGCGCCGGCTCGATGAAGCGGAGCGGCTCTATCGTCAGGCGCTCGCGCTCGCGCCCGACGCGCCCGACGCGCTGCACATGCTGGGCGTCATACGCTACGAGCGCTTCGATTACGAAGAGGCGAAGCGGCTGATCATGCGCGCGCTGGACGTCACCGGCTGGCGATTCGTAACCTACCGGCACAATCTCGGGCTCGTCGTCGCGAAGGCGAACGCGAAAGGCGTCCTCGAGGCCCAGTTCGTGCACCAGCGGCGCTGGTATGCGTCGCATCGTGCGCGCCGACGCCCTGTGGCGGAGCGCGCGCCGCGCGTCGCAATCGTCATTCCCGCGTACAACCACGAACTTTACATCGAGCAGGCACTCGATTCGGTGTTCGCGCAGACGTATCGCAACATCGAGATCGTGCTGGTCGACGACGGCTCGGCGGACGGCACGCCGAAGGTCGCGCGCCGCGCGCTCGCGCGCTCGCCGTTTCCCCACCGGATGATCGCGCGCGCGAACCGGGGCGCAGCGGCGACGATCAACGAGGGCATCGCCGCATCGTCGGCGCCGTTCGTCAATATCCTCAATTCGGACGATGCGCTCGAGCGGCGGCGTGTCGAGGCCATGGTCGAGCAGGTCGCGGCGAGCGGTGCGAGCTGGGGCTTCTCGGCAGTCGAGTTCGTCGATGCCGACGGCAATGACGTCGATCTGCTCCATGACGCGCGCGCCTATCCGCTGATCTGCGCGCTGTCCGGCATACCGTATGAGCGCTCGATCGGCTTCGCCCTGCTTTCGATGAACGTCGTCGTGTCGAGCGGCAACCTGTTCTTCTCGCGCGCGCTGTGGCAGTCGCTGGGTGGCTTTTCTGACCTGCGCTACAACCACGATTGGGATTTCGCGCTGCGCGCGTTGTGGCGCGACGAACCGGTGTTCGTCGGCGACGCGCTGTACCGTTATCGGCTGCATGCGGCGAACACGATCGACGAGTCGGCGACGAGGCCGCGCGACGAGGCGCATCGGGTGATGACCGGATACCTGGCGCTGGCGACGGGCATCGATCCTCCGCCCAACCCGTTCGCGCCGTCGATTCATGCGTGGGGCGCCGATTTCGCGGTCTGCGCGCTGTCCGGCGGCCTCGCCGAGACGATGGATGCGACGGCACTGCGGCGTCTGGTCGATCTCGTCGAGGCGCGCGAGCGCCAGCCCGCACTCGAGCGAGCATGACGGCGATGCATGTGACAGCCCCGGACGACATCGCGTGGAGCGGCGAGCGCGCGCCATTGCTGTCCGCCCGCTGCAGCGTCTGCGGCAACAGCGGTCCGCACGCGCCGCTACTGACCGTGCCGTCGCTCGCGCCGCCGCATCCTGCGCTCACGCTCGTGCGCTGCGCGGGCTGCGGCAGCGGCTTCTACGATCCTCCCGGGATCACCGACTTCAGCGACCTCAATCAGGACCGCGACGACTTCTGGCGCTTTTACGTCGAAGTGGGCGGCGGTGTCTGGGAAACCATCTGGCCGCTGCTCGTCGATCGCGCCGACGGCTCGCGCACGCTGCTCGATGTCGGCTGCGGATTCGGGTTCGCCGTCGATTTCTGGCGGCACGCGATGAACGCCGAGGCGATCGGCGTGGAGCTCGCCGACTACGGCGCGATGGGCGCGAGAATGCTCGACATTCCCGTCCATCGCGAGCTGGTGCAGCAGTGCGCAGCGCTTGCCGGCCGCCGCTTCGACGTCGTGTATGCGTCCGAGGTGATCGAGCACGTACCCGATCCGAATGCGTTCGTCGCACTGCTCGCGCCGTTCGTCGCCGACGACGGCGTGCTCGTGCTCACGACGCCTGCGATCGACTACATCGAGCGCGCGAACACGTCGTCGACGATGCTCGCCGCGCTCGCGCCCGGCTTCCACGGATTCCTGCTTTCCGGGCAGGCGTTCGGCGACGCCGCACGCGCCGCCGGATTCGCGCACGTCGACGTGCGCACGTTCGGCGAGCGGCAAATGCTCTGGGCATCGCGCGTTCGGCGACGACTCGACTTCGACACCACGGGCGCTCGGCCGGCGTATTTCGATTACCTCGAATGGCGATGCGGGCGGCACGAGCCTTCGTCGCCGGTGTGGCAGGGGTACGCGTATCGCTACGTCCGCGATTGCATCGCGACCGAGCGCTTCGCCGACGCGCAGCGGAAGGCTCGTGCACTCGTTGCCGCGCTCGTCGACGCATACGGCGATTCGATTCCCGATCCGGCCGCGATGATTGAACGGCTGCGCGCCGCGGCAACATTGACCGACTTCGGCCAGCATGCGCCGTACTTCCTGCCGAACTTGTATTACGCGCTCGGCGCGCTCGCCGAGTACCACGATCGCGACGCGGCGTCGGCACGTCGGTGGTATCGCGGTGCGGCCGAGCTCGGCCGTGATTGCGCGCGGCTCGGCTCCGTGTTCTTTCTCGAGGCGAACCATTTCGTGTGGCCGGCACGCGCGGCCGATGCCGGGCTCGCGCTCGCGCAGGGGGACGTCGCGGCCGCCGCGGATACGTTCACGCGGCTCGCACGCGACGGGCGACTCTGCGGCGCGGCCGACGGCTACGCGGTTGCCGAGGCGAGCTACATCGAAGCCGTCGTGCCTCGTGCCTGCGAGGGCCTCGTCCTCGCGCAGGCATGGGACGCAGCGGCACATGCGTTCGACGCGTACCTCGGCTACCTTGATCGGTCGTACGCCGGCGGCGACTTCAGCAGTCGCGCGTTCATCGAGCGCGCATTGGCGCAGGGCTCGACGAAGCAGCCGTCGGACCCGGTTTTCGCGTTCTTCTTCCAGGGTCTGCTCGACGCGGCGCGCCCCGCGCAGCCGTCGAACGATGAGCGGCTTCGCACGCTGATCGAGCTCGCATCGACGCACGGCGCGCATCCTCGGCTCGGCGCGGCACTTGCGCGTTACGCGGCCATCGGGCGCCGCTATCTTCCAGCCGTTGCGCCGAAGAAGCTCTTCGATTTCTCGTACAGCGTGCCGCCGGCGAAAGGCGACAAGCGCTGAACCGCCGCTCAGCCGGTAGCGAGGACGATGCGATCGCGTCCCTGCGCCTTCGCGGCGTAGAGCGCGCGATCGGCAGCGGCGATCGTCGTCGCGAGCGTCGCTTGCCGCGCGTGCGCCGCGGCGCCAATCGACAGCGTCACCGCAAGCCCGACGCACACGTCGTCCCACTCGGCGTCATCGATCGCCTGCTTCAAGCGCTGCAGCACGCGAAGCGCGTCGGCGGCATCGACGTCGGCCAGCACGACGAGGAATTCGTCGCCGCCGTAGCGCACCGGCAGGTCGTGCGCGCGGCATTGCGCGCCGATCGCGGCGGCGACGTGCTTCAGCACGGCGTCGCCGACCGCGTGCGAGTGCCGATCGTTGATCGACTTGAAGCCGTCGATGTCGATCAGCGCGATCGTGAGCGGCGCGCCGCGCGATTCGCTCGCGCAGACCAGCGCGTCGACTTGCGCGTCGAGTCCGCGGCGGTTCAGCAGGCCGGTGAGCGGATCGTGCCGCGATGCGGCCGCGAACGCCGCCGCCTCGCGCGCGAGCGCTTCCTTGTCCTCGGCGAGCGAGCGCGCTTCGTCGCGGTAGCGCGTGGCGGCGCGCTTTTCCTGCTCGAAGTCGATCCAGAGCTGGCCGGCACGCAACGCATGCAGGCGCGCCGTTGCGAGCGCCTGCTCGCGCACCGCGTGGAAGTGCTTGTACTGCTCGAGCGCCGCGGCGAAGTCGCCGCCGCGCTCGTAATGCGCGGACAGCGCTTCGCTCGCGTCGGCGACGAGCCGGCGCGCGTTCACGCGCTCGGCGAGCTCCATCGCCCGCTCGAGGCAGCGCCGCTCGGCTAACGCGTCCTCGCGCGAGTCGAGGCGGCCGAGCTCGAGCAGCGCCTCGGCGGCGAGCTGTCCGTCGTCGAGCGCCTCGCCGAGCGCGAGCGTTTCCTCGAGCCGCGCGCGGGCCTCGTCGCGGCGGCCGAGCAGCCGCAGCATCGTGCCGGACTGCCCGAGGCAGTACGCCTCGTCGTAGCGGTTGCCGAGCGATCGCGCGAGCTCGAGCGCCTGCTCGACCAGCGCCTGCGCCGATCGGTACTCGGCGGCCGCTTTCTCCGCATCGGCCATCTCGTCGCCGCGCCGCTTCGCGACGAGGCTGCGATTGAGCAGCAGCTTCGTGAGCAGCACCGCGTTGTCGGTGCCGCGTGCAAGCGCCGCGCCCTTGGCGAGATGCGCTTCCGCCTCGTCGGCGCGGCCGGCCTCGAGCATCGACGTGCCGAGCGTGTTCTCGATGTTGATCTCGAGCGCGACGATGCCGAGCTCGCGCGCCGGGCCGAGCGCGCGCGTCAGCGACACCATCGCGTCCTCGTACGCGCCGAGACGGTACTGGCACTGGCCGACGCCGGCCGTTGCGATCGCAATGCTCGCGCTGTCGCCGACCCGCTGGTAGGCCTTCAGCGCGTCGAGCATGAGCTCCAGCGCCGCGACGAGATCGGCGCGGTAGAAATGGCAGCGCGCGAGCGCATGCAGCGTGGCGCCGTCGAGCGCATCGTCGCCGAGCGCCACGGCGAGCGTGCGCGCATCACGCGCGTGCGCGAGCGCACGCCGCGCGTCGCCGGTGCGCGCGAGCTCGGTGGCGAGCGCGCAGAGAGCGCGCGCGCGCTCTGCGTCGGCCGTCGCGTCGGCGACCGCGCGTTCGAGGATCTCGACGGATGGCATCGCGCCCATTGATTTGGCGGCCCGAGATCGGGCTGCCAGGTAAATTCTACCGAAAACGCGCTACAGAATCTCGGCGGCGTGGTCGGCCAGGCGCGACCGCTCTCCCCGCTGCAATGTGACGTGACCCGAGTGCGACCAGCCCTTGAAGCGGTCGACCACGTAGGTGAGCCCGGAGCTGCCCTCGGTCAGGTACGGCGTGTCGATCTGCGCGATGTTGCCGAGGCAGACGACCTTCGTGCCCGGGCCGGCGCGCGTGATCAGCGTCTTCATCTGCTTCGGCGTGAGGTTCTGCGCCTCGTCGATGATCAGGAACTTGTTGATGAACGTGCGGCCGCGCATGAAGTTGAGCGACTTCACCTTGATGCGCGAACGGATCAGGTCCCGTGTGGCCGCGCGTCCCCATTCGCCCGCTTCGTCGTCGGTCTTGTTCAGCACGTCGAGGTTGTCCTCGAGCGCGCCCATCCACGGGTTCATCTTCTCTTCCTCGGTGCCTGGCAGGAAGCCGATGTCCTCGCCGACCGGCACGGTGACGCGCGTCATGATGATCTCGGAATACACCTTGAACTCGAGCGTCAGCATGAGCCCCGCGGCGAGCGTCAGCAGCGTCTTGCCGGTGCCCGCCTGGCCGAGCAGCGACACGAAATCGACGTCGGGATTCATCAGCAGGTTGAGCGCGAAGTTCTGCTCGCGGTTGCGTGCGACGATCCCCCAGACGTTGTTCTTCTGGTGCGTGAAATCCTTCAGCGTCTCGATCACCGCGGTCTTGCCGCTCGCTTCCTTCACGATTGCGTACAGCGGCGCTTCGCCGGCGGTTTCGCGGTACACGAACTCGTTCAGGAACAGCGAGGGCACGAGCGGTCCGGTGATCCGGTAGAACGTGTGCCCGCCCTGTTGCCACGACTCGATGCCCTTGCCGTGACGGTCCCAGAAATCGGCCGGCAGCTCGCGCATGCCCGAGAACAGGAGCTCGGTGTCCTCGAGCACCTTGTCGTTGAAGTAGTCCTCGGCGTCGATGCCGAGCGCGCGCGCCTTGATCCTCATGTTGATGTCTTTCGACACCAGGATCACGGTGCGCTCGGGGTGCGTCTGCATCAGGTGCATGACGACGGCGAGGATCTGGTTGTCCGTCTTGCCGTTCGCAAGCGACGCAGGCAGCTGCGCGGTGATCGCCTCGGTCTGCAGGAACAGCTTGCCGGTCGCGGCCTTGCCGGAGCGCTCGTCGAGCGCGATGCCCGCGGCGATGCTGTGCGGCGCGTGCGACACGAGGTCGTCGAGGAAGCGTGACGCCTGGCGCGCGTTGCGCGCGACTTCGGTGACGCCCTTCTTGTTGTTGTCGAGCTCCTCGAGCGTCAGCATCGGCAGGTAGATGTCGTGCTCGTCGAAGCGGAAAAGGCTGGTGGGGTCGTGCATCAGCACGTTCGTGTCGAGCACGAAGAGCTTGCTTGCCGAACGCGTGCGCGGCGCGACGGCGGTCTTTGCGGGGCGGAGGGACGGCCGGGATTCGGACGGACGGGAGTCGGCGTGTCGGGATTCGGGGCGCGATTCGAGGATCAGCGGGGTAGGGCGGGACTTGCGCTCGACCATGGGCCTCCTTCAAGGCGAACCGCGGGTGCGCGTCGGACGGCGCGCGCTCGACCTATGCTAGACCGCGCGATGCGCGGGCACAAGCACTGGTAGGCGCTAAGCCGCTGTTGCGGCATGCGTTGTGGTATCCGCGCCGGCGCGCGATTACAGCGACCGAACGACGTCCAGCACTTCCTCGACATGTCCCGGCACCTTCACGCCGCGCCATTCGCGCACGAGCGAACCGTCCGGTCCGATCAGAAACGTCGAACGCTCGATTCCGCGGACCTTCTTGCCGTACATGTTCTTCATCTTGATGACGCCAAACTGCCGGCATAGCGCCTCGTCCGCATCGGAGATCAGATCGAACGGAAAGCCCATCTTCGACTTGAAGCTCTCGTGCGACTTGAGCGAGTCGCGCGACACGCCGGCGATCATCGCCCCGGCGCGCGCGAACTCGTCGTGCAGGTCGCGGAACGCCGCGCCTTCGGTCGTGCATCCGGGCGTGTTGTCCTTCGGATAGAAGTACAGAACCACCTTCCTTCCCTTCTGGTCCGAAAGCCGGAACGTGCCGGCCGTCGACGGCGCTTCGAAATCGGCGATCTTCGGTGCGGACATCGTCTTCCTTTCGTTCAACTCATGCGGCTTGCGCGAGATCGACGTCGGCGAGGAACTCGGCTCCCTGCACGAGCAGCGCGCCGCTGCGTCCGTCGACCGTGCCGAGGCCCACCTCGCAGCGTGGCAGCGCCATCGGCTGCAGCGTGTCGTAGAGCATTCGCGTCGGGCCGAGCCGCCACCCCTGCGCTTTCCACCCGATCAGCAGCTGCTCGAACGCCGGCGCGAGGCGCATCCCTTCGAGCTCGGCGTGCAGCGTGAAGACATGGCCTGCCGGCGCCGGTTCCCCGGTTCGTGCGAGCAGGTGGGCGGCGACGTTGTCCTCGCCGATGCCGTCGAGGCCGATCATCTCGTCGAGTGTCGGCAGCGTCGTCGGCAGCTGCGCGCAGCGGATCAGCTCGGCATTCGCGACCGGCAAATGCGGATAGCTGCCGCGCCCGTCGGAACAATAGTCGAACCCGAGCCGCTGCGTGAGGCGCAACGCGTGCGGATTCATCTGCCAGCCGGCGGCGCCGTGCGTTGCCGGCGGCGTCTTGAACACGTCGGTGAAGCGGTCGCACGCGAGCTGCATCTGGCGCGTCGTCCAGCGCGCGTCGGCGTCGACGACGCCGTCCTGCCAGCCGACGTGGTCCCACGTATGGATGCCGACCTCGAAGCCTTCGTCGCGCACCGCGCGCATCGTATCCGCCGCGCGGCGGCCGATGTCCGGCGCGGGCAGCAGCGTTCCGTACAGCAGCGTGCGAACGCCGTAGTGGCGAATGACCGACGTGCGCCGAACCTTGCCGACGAAGCCCTTGCGAAAGACGCGCTTGATCGCGCGGCCGGTATGATCGGGCCCAAGCGAGAACAAAAACGTCGCGCCCACTTCGTGCTTCTTCAGCAGCGCCACCAGGTTGGGCACGCCTTCACGCGTGCCGCGCAGCGTGTCGACGTCGATCTTGAGTGCGAGAATGGACATGGGGCGTCGACGCAGCGCGAAAACGAGGGTCAGAGTGCAGTCTCCCGCAGTCGCCGCATGTATGTCCACCCTCGTGGAAACTGCACTCTGACCCTCATTTGCGCGCGCCGAGTGTTGGGAAAGGGCACTCTGACCCTCGCTCGGGTCATTCGACCAGCGCGCGCGCCGAGGCCACGTGGCCGCGATACGCGTCGAAGATGCGCGCGAGCGCGTCGTCCATGGCGACCTTCGGCGCCCAGCCGAGGTCGGCGCAGGTGTTGTCGATCTTCGGCACGCGGTTCTGCACGTCCTGGTAGCCCTTGCCGTAATAGTCGGCGGACGTCGTCTCGACGATTCGCACGGCCTGCGCCGTTTCCCGATATTCGGGATAGCGCTTCGCGAGATCGAGCATCATCGTCGCGAGCTCGCGCACGGAGTAGTTGTTGCGCGGGTTGCCGATATTGTAGATCCTGCCGCTCGCGACGCCGGCGGGATTGTCGATGATCGTCATCAACGCCGCGATGCCGTCGTCGATGTACGTGAACGCGCGCTTCTGCGTGCCGCCGTCGACGAGCTTGATCGGCTCGCCGCGAACGATATGGCCGAGGAATTGCGTGATCACCCGCGAGCTGCCTTCCTTCGCGGTGTTGATCGAGTCGAGGCCCGCGCCGATCCAGTTGAACGGCCGGAACAGCGTGTAGTCGAGCCCTTGCTCCATGCCGTAGGCGTGGATGACGCGGTCCATCAGCTGCTTCGCGCACGAATAGATCCAGCGCGGCTTGTTGATCGGACCGAGCACGAGCTCGGAGCTCTCGGCATCGAACGCCTCGTCGTGGCACATGCCGTAGACCTCGGACGTCGACGGAAACACGATGCGCTTCCTGTGCCGTACGCAGGCGCGCACGATCGGCAGGTTCGCCTCGAAATCGAGCTCGAACACGCGCAGCGGCTCGCGCACGTACGTCGCCGGAGTCGCGATCGCGACCAGCGGCAGCACGGTGTCGCATTTCTTGATGTGGTACTCGATCCACTCCTTGTTGATGGTGATGTCGCCTTCGAAGAAGCGAAAGCGCGGATCGGACATCAGATCCGAGATGCGGTCGGTCTGCATGTCCATGCCGTAGATGTCCCAGTCCGTGTCGGCGAGGATTCGCTTCGACAGGTGATGGCCGATGAAGCCGTTGACGCCGAGGATCAGGATTTTTCGCATGGAAGCCGATCGGCGCGCGCGAATCGCGCGGCAAGCGCTATTTTACGTTAAGGCGACCGCCTTGCCGGTCAGGTCGCGAGCAGCAGCGGCGCGCTGCCGAAGCGAGCGACCAGCGTAGCCGCGTCGACGATCTCGCCGTCGATCTCGAGTGCGAGCACGGCGAGCGTGCCGCCGCCGCCGCAGTGCGCGCGCAGCTCTCCGCGCGCCGTCGCGAGCGTCGGCGCGAGCGTCGGAGGCGCGTGGCGATCCATCACGTGGGTTCGCAGCAGACGTGCCGGCGCACCGTCGATCGTCGTGAACGCGCCCGGATACGGCGGCGCCACGGCGCGCACGAGGTTGTGGATCGTCGCCGCGTCGCGCGCCCAGTCGATGCGGCCATCCTCGGGCTTGCGGCCGCCGAAGTAGGCGCCCTTCGCGATGTCCTGCCGAATGCGCGGCGCGGTCCCGGCGATCAATGCCGGCAGCGCGCCGTCGAGCACGATCTCCGCGGCCACGGTCACCTTGTCGAACACGTCCTTCGCCATGTCGTCGGGAAGTATCGGCACCGCCTGCTGCGCGACGATGTCGCCGTCGTCGGGCTTCTCCGTCATGTAGTGCAGCGTCGCGCCGGTATGGCGCTCGCCGTGCAGCACCGCCCAGTTGACGGGTGCGCGGCCGCGGTATTTCGGCAGCAGCGATCCGTGCATGTTGAGCGCGCCGCGCATGGCGCAGGCGAGCAGCGGCGCCTTCAGCATGCTGCGGTAGTAGAACGAGAACAAGAAGTCGGGCGCGAGCGCGGCGACGCGCGAGACGACCGGCGCAGCGTTCGCGTCCGCCGGCCTGATTGCCGCGATCCCGTTTTCCGCCGCGGCGTCCGCGACCGATTGGAACCAGATCGTCTCACCCGGCGAATCGTCGTGCGTGACGACGAGCGGCACGTCGACGCCATGCGCGAGCAGCACCTTCAGGCAGCGGACGCCCACGTTGTGGTACGCGAAGACGACTGCGCGCGTCACGCTAGCCGTGGTCGCGCACGCGTGAGGGCGTTTCGCGCGGCGAGTCCGCCGTGTCCAGCACGCCGCGGATCGTGTAGCGCGGGCGCTCGCGCACCTGCTGATAGATCCGGCCGACGTATTCGCCGATGATTCCCATGCCGAACACGATCAGTCCGACGAGGAAGAACGCGAGGATGTCACGGTCCCACAGCAGCGCGAACGCGAAGCCGCCCGGCGCGAAGAACATCCGGTACGTGATCACGACGAAGTAGGTGATCAGCGCGGCGGCCGACACGAACATGCCGAACATCGAGCAGATCTGCAGCGGCACGAGCGAGAAGCCGGTGATGAGGTCGAAGTTGAGCCGGATCAGCTTGTAGAGCGAGTACTTCGATTCGCCGGCGGCGCGCTCCTCGTGCGCGACGTCGACCTCGGTCGGATTCGCGGCGAACGTGTAGGCGAGCGCCGGGATGTACGTGCTGACCTCGCGGCTCGACGCGACGGCCGCGACGATGTCGGCGCTGTACGCGCGCAGCATGCAGCCCTGGTCGGTCATCCGGATTCGCGTGATGCGCTCGCGCAGCCGATTCATCGCGCGCGACGCGACGCGCCGCCACCACGAATCCTCGCGCGTGCGCCGCACGCCGCCGACGTAGTCGTGACCGGCGTCCATTGCCGCGAGCAGCTTGCCGATTTCTTCCGGCGGGTTTTGCAGGTCCGCGTCGAGCGTCACGACGCGCTCGCCGCGACAGCGCTCGAAGCCGGCGACGATCGCGAGATGCTGGCCGTAGTTCGCGTTGAACAGGATCACGCGCGTCACATCCGGCCGCCGCTGCCATTGCTCGCGCAGCAGCGCCGCCGAGCGGTCGCGGCTGCCGTCGTTGACGAAAATCACCTCGTACGTGACACGCAGCGCGTCGAGCGCCGGATAGAGCCGCGCGAAGAGCGCCGGCAGGCCGGCCTCCTCGTTGTAAACCGGAATGACGACCGACAGCGACGGTGCACCGGAGGCGGACGTTTCATTCATGGTTGTCGGCGATCACTCGCGCGCATGCGGCGCAAACGCGGTCGACGTCGCTCGCGCTCATCCGCGTATGGAGCGGCAGCGTCACCGTCTCGCGCGCGATCCGCTCGGAATTCGGGAACTCGCCGTCGCCATGGCCGAGCCCACGGCCGAGCGTGCTCAGGTGCAACGCCTCGTACGAGACGCCGGTCGCGATGCCGCGCTCGGCGAGCGCATCGCGAAATGCCTTGCGCGAGATCGTCATCCGGTCGAGCGGCAGCAGCACGCTCCACATGTTCCATGACTGTCCGTCACGCTCGCGCGGCCGCGGCGGCAGCACGCACGCCGGCTCGCACGCGAAGCGCTCGAAGTAGCGTTCGACCAGCGCCCGCCTCGTCGCGAGAAACCGCGGCAGCTGTGCAAGCTGCGCAACGCCGATCCGCGCGTTGACGTCGGGCAGATTGAACTTGCCGCCGGCAAAGCGCACGTCGCGCGTGCCGTCCGGCAGCCGCAGGATGCCATGAAAGCGAAGCTCGTCGACGCGCTCGGCTTCGGCCACGTCGTTGACGACGAGCGCGCCGCCTTCGATCGACGTCATGTTCTTGTTCGGGTGGAAGCTGAAGGTGACGAGATCGCCGATCGCACCGATGTTGCGGCCGTTCCACTGCGAGCCGATGACGAGCGCCGCGTCCTCGATGACGCGAAGCCGCCGTCGCTTAGCGAGCGCATACAGCGCGTCCATGTCGGCGAGCGTTCCCGGCCAGTGCGTCGGCAGGATCGCTTTCGTGCGCGGCGTGATCGCCGCTTCGACGGCAGCCACATCGACATTGCGCGTGACGAGGTCGCAGTCGACGAACACCGGCGTCGCGCCGACCTTGACGACCATGTTCATCGACGCGAAGAAGCTCTGCGCCGCGAGGATCACCTCGTCGCCATGGCCGACGCCGGCGAGTTGCAGCGCGACCTCCATTGCCGCAGTCGCGGACGTGACGACGCGCACCGGACGGCCGCCGCAAAAGACGCTCAGGTCCGCTTCGAATCGCTGCACCCAGGGCCCGCTCGCGATGTGCCCCGAGCGCAGCACGTCGGCGACGCCGGCGATCGTCTCGTCGTCGATGTCCGGGCCGGCAAACTTGAGCATCGCCGCCACTTCAGCTTCGGGCGACGAGCCACACGCCGAGCACGATGAACGCGATGCCCGTCCAGCGCGCGAGCGTGACCGCTTCGCCCAGCAGGTAATGCGCGGCGATCGCGTTGACGATGTAGCCCAGCGAAAGCATCGGGTAGGCGATCGACACCGGGACGCGCGAGAGTCCGACGATCCAGACGAACACGCTGACGACATAGCACGACAGGCCGGCGACGATGTGCCCCTGCGTCGCGACGCGCCCGAGCAGGCCGAACCAGTTGTCGCGCGGTCACGGTGATGACGCCGAGCGTGTTCGTGCCGGCTTTGAGCAGCAGCTGCGCGGCGGCGTTCAGCAGCACGCCGGTCAACAGGAACGCGAACGCGACGGCGCTCATCGGCGAGCGACCAGCACGCGACGCGCATCGCGTGCGAGCGTGCGCATCGGCACGCCCCGCGCGACGAGCGTCTCGTGGTCCTGCGCGGGCATCAGCGCGTACGCCTGCGCTTCGCCGTTCCAGCGCGCGATCCACTCGTCGACGCGCGCGACCCCTTTGTCGGGCTCGGCGTCGAGGCCGAGCGCAAGCTCGTCGCGGAAGTCGACGACCGTCGTCGTGCGGCCGAGATAGAACGGCACCGTCTGATCGTACATGCGAACCTGGTAGAAGGGCGCCGCGGGCACCCAGTCGCCGGACGCGCGCGCGGCTTGCAGGATATCCCAGCCGGAGCGCGTCGTGCGCATCGTGTCGAAGCCGATCAGCGCGGCCTGCACGGCGGCGATCGTCGACAGTGAAAGGATCAGCACGCCGGCGAGCGCGCTCGCGCCGCGGCGCCAGCGAACGACCGCGGCGATGCCGCCGGCGACCGATATCGCGGTTGCCGCGACCAGCCACTGGACATACGACGCGACGTTGTCCGGCACGCCGGCCGGATATCCGAAGCGGCGCAGCAGCGGCTCCCACGCTGCGCCGAGCACGATCAGCACGATGACGCCGATGGCGCTCAGCGGCACGACGAGTCGCGCGAGCGCCTGTGCCGCTGTTCGCGTCGCGAGCCATGCCGCGACGAGTGCGAGCGGCGGAAACGCCGGCAGGATGTAGCCCGGCAGCTTCGAGCTCGACGCGCTGAAGAAGACGAACACGAATGCGGCCCACACGAGTGCGAAGCGCGGCCACGAAAAGCCGTTCGCGGCCGGCACTGCGTCGCGCCACGCGCGCGCGACACCTGCGGCAAGGATGGTGAGCCACGGCAGCACGCCGACCGCGAGCAGCGGCGCGAAGTACCACCACGCGCCCGTGCGCCGGTGCCCGGTGGTGAGGTAGCGCTCGAAATGCTCGTGGATGAAGAAGAAGTGGAAGAACTCGGGATTGGCGATCGACACGGCAACGAACCACGGCGCCGCCAGAACGAGATAGAGCAGCATGCCGGAGACGACATGCAATCGCCGCCAGACCGCGATGTCGCGCGTGATCGCCGTGTACAGCACGAGCGTTGCGCCGGGGATCACGATGCCGATGAGGCCCTTCGCGAGCGTCGCGGCCGCCATCGCGGCCCACGCGGCGAGCATCCATGCGCGCCGCTCGCGTGCCGTGGCGCCGTCGCGCTGGGCGAGCACGAACGCACCGAACGCGATCGCGAGCGTGGCCGCCAGTAGCCCGTCGATTGCAAGCACATGACCGCCGACGACGTAGCCGGCGGATCCTGCGAGCGCTGCGGCTGCGGCGGCGCCGAGCGTCGTGCCGCCGAGCCGCCATCCGACGACGCCGATGAAGAGCGCGGCGACGAATGTCGAGGCGACGGTGGGAAATCGCGCCGTCGCGTTGCCGGCGCCGAACGCGTCGAACGCCGCGGCGGTGAGCCAGTACTGCAGCGGCGGCTTCTCGAAGTACTTGAGCCCGTTCAGACGCGGCGTCAGCCAGTCGCCGCTCGTCGCCATCTCGCGCGCGATCTCGGCGTAGCGTCCTTCGTCCGGATGGATCAGCGTGCGCGTGCCGATGCCGGCGAACCAGACGAGCGCCGCAACGGCGGCGATGGCGGCAAGCGCGCCACGCGAAGCGGAGGTAGGGGTTTTGGGCATCGGGCTGGCGCCGGGCACGTCGTGCGGCACGCGAGTCGCCCGCGGGCGCCGATTCTACCCGACCCGAGCGTGCTAACCTTTGCGCTTTGACGCCATTACGATGGCCGACGCGATCGTCATCACGCGCGCTCGACGCGACGACGTCCCCGACGTGCAGCGCCTCGCGCGCGAGATCTGGCGCGCGCACTATCCCGGCATCATCACGACCGAGCAGATCGAGTACATGCTCGAGCGCGGTTATGCGACCGGTGTGCTCGACGAGTTCGTCGACGGCCCCGACAGCGGCATCGAGGTCGCGCTCGCCGAGGGTGAGCGCGTCGGCTTCGCCGCGTGGTATGCGACGGGCGCGTCCGCCGAGGTCAAGCTCGACAAGCTTTACGTGCTGCCGGCCTACCAGCGGCGGGGCGTCGGCGCCGGGTTGATCGCGCGTGTCGAGTCGGCGGCGTTGCTCGCCGGCGCGGCGACGCTCGTGCTGAACGTGAACAAGAACAATTCGCAGGCGATCCGCGCATACGAAAAGCACGGCTTCGCGATTCGCGCCGCCGTCGAAGTCGACATCGGGCACGGCTTCGTGATGGACGATTACGTGATGGCGAAGCCGCTCGTTCGGTAGAATCGCGGCGGATGACGACTCCGCTCACGCTCTACGACAACTACACGCGCACGCTGCGCGTGTTCGAGCCGCTCGCACGCGACGCCGAGGTCGGCGTCTACACGTGCGGACCGACCGTCTACGACTACCAGCACATCGGCAACTACCGCACGTTCCTGTTCGAGGACTTGCTGAAGCGCGTGCTCGAATGGAACGGCTACCGCGTGCGACACGTGATGAACGTGACCGACGTCGGCCACCTGACCTCCGACGCCGACGAGGGCGAGGACAAGATGGAGAAGGGCGCCCGGCGGACCGGCAAGTCGGCCTGGGAGATCGCACAGCTCTACACCGATGCGTTCGTCGACGACATGAAGGCGCTCAACATCGAGAGTCCGAGCGTGCTCTGCCGCGCGACCGACCACATCGCCGAGCAGGTCGCGTTCATCCGCGACATCGAGCAGAAGGGCTACACGTACCGTACGTCGGACGGCGTTTATTTCGACACCAGCAAGCAGCCCGACTACGGCCACCTCGCGCGGCTCGACAAGTCGGGACTCGAGGCGGGCAGGCGCGTCGACGTCGGTGAAAAGCGCCATCCGACCGACTTCGCTCTGTGGAAGCTCTCACCGCCCGGCGGGAAGCGGCAGATGGAATGGGAAAGCCCGTGGGGCCGCGGCTTTCCCGGCTGGCACATCGAGTGCTCGGCCATGGCGCAGAAGTATCTCGGCGATTTCTTCGACATCCACTGCGGCGGCGAGGACCACATCCCCGTCCATCACACGAACGAGATCGCGCAGACGGAGGCGCGGGTCGGCACGCGCCTCGCGAACTTCTGGATGCACGGCTACTTCCTGCTCGCGAACGACGCGAAGATGGCGAAGTCGGCCGGCGGCTTCCTGCGCATCGCGACGCTGGTCGAACGCGGCTACGATCCGCTCGCGTATCGTTACCTGTGCCTCACCGCGCACTACCGCACGCAGTTGAACTTCACCTGGGATGCACTCGACGCGGCCGCCACCGGGCTCGACCGGATGCGCAACGGCTTCTTTGCGCTTGCAGGCGATGCAGCGGCGCAAGCCGATGCGGAGTCGGTCGCGAAGTTCACCGCGTTCGTCAACGACGACCTCAACGTGCCGCGCGCGCTCGCGCTCGGCTGGGAAACGCTGCGCGGCGAGCTTGCGCAGCCGGTCAAGCGTGCCACGCTCGCGCGCTTCGACACGGTCTTCGGGCTCGGCCTGGTCGACTGGAAGCCGAAGGCCGAAGCAATTCCCGACGACGTTCGCGCACTCGCCGAGCAGCGCGCGGCGGCGCGCAAGGCGAAGGACTGGAAAGAGGCCGATCGGCTGCGCGGCGAATTGCGGGCTCTCGGCTGGGAGATGGAAGACCGCGCGGATGGCTACGAGTTGAAGCGCGCGTAGCGCTCGCGCTTCGCGCAGCCGACCTCGACCGCCGCGGTAAAATGCCGGCATCGCGTGCCGCCGTCTGGGCGGCCGCCCCCGATCGCCCTGGAGCCCGTCATGCCCGAAACCCTCGCTTCCGAGCGGACGTCGGTCCGCAGCACACCGCCGTTTCGCGCCGATCACGTCGGCAGCTTCCTGCGCCCGAAGGCCTTGCTCGATGCGCGCGAGAGCTTTCGCACGGGCGCCATCGGCGCCGACGAGCTGCGCGCCGCCGAGGACGCCGCGATCCGCGGCGTCGTCAAGTTCCAGGAGGACCTGGGCCTTCGCGGCGTCACCGATGGCGAATACCGCCGCACGTACTTCCACATCGACTTCCTGACGCAGCTCGACGGCGTCGACACCAAGGGCGGGCTCCCGGTGCACTTTCATCGCGTCAACGGCGACATCGACTTCGCGCCGCCGGTGATGATGGTCACGCGCAGGATCCGTCACGTGAAGCCGATCCAGCGGCGCGATTTCGAATTCCTGAAATCGCTGACGACGCGAACACCGAAGGTGACGATTCCCTCGCCGACGATGCTGCACTTCCGCGGCGGACGGCAGGCAATCAGCCGCGAAGCGTATCCCGATCTCGACGCGTTCTACGACGACGTCGCGGCCGCCTATCGCGACGAGATCGCCGATCTCGCCGCGGCGGGCTGCACGTACCTTCAGCTCGACGACACGAACCTCGCGTACCTGTGCGACGAGAAGATGCGCGAAGGAGCGCGCGCACGCGGCGACGACCCGAACGAGCTGCCGCGCCATTACGCGCGGCTCATCAATGCGGCGATCTCGCGGCGCCCGGCGGACATGGCGGTGTGCATTCACCTGTGCCGCGGCAACTTCAGGAGCGCGTGGGCGGCCGAGGGCGGATACGAGCCGGTTGCCGAAGTGCTCTTCAACGAGTTGAAGGTCGACGGCTATTTCCTCGAGTACGACGACGCACGCGCCGGCGACTTCTCGCCGTTGCGGCACGTGCCGAAGGACAGGACGGTCGTGCTCGGTCTCGTCACGACGAAGCTCGACCGGATGGAGAGCAAGGACGATCTCAAGCGGCGCATCGACGACGCGGCGAAGTTCGTGCCGCTCGAGCAGATGTGCATTTCGCCCCAGTGCGGGTTCTCGAGCACGGTGCACGGCAACGACATCCACGTCGAGACGCAGGCGGCGAAGCTCAAGCTGTGCGTCGACACGGCGCGTGAGGTCTGGGGCGGCGTCTGAAGCGCGACTGCCCGTCGTCGCGCGATCCTCCCCGCTGTCCGTCGCCGTTGGAACTCGCGTCGACCGGGCGCTTGCGGCTGCGCTGGCTCGACGACGGCGACGCGCGCTTCATGCTCGAGCTCGTGAACGATCCGTCATGGATTCGTTACATCGGCCAGCGCGATGTGAAGACGCTCGACGATGCAAGGCGCTACATCGCCGACGGGCCGGTGGCGATGTACGCGCGGGTCGGGTTCGGCTTGTACGCCGTGGAGCTGAAGCACAGCGGAGAAGCGATCGGCCTGTGCGGCCCGATCAAGCGCGAAACGTTCGACGAAGTCGACATCGGATTCGCGTTTCTTCCGCGCTATCGCGGGCAAGGGTACGCGCTGGAGGCGGCCAGCGCCGTGATGGCGTACGCCCGAGACGTACTCGCCCTTCGGCGCATCGTCGCGATGCTGTCGAAGGACAACGATCGATCGCGCAGGCTCCTCGACAGGCTCGGGTTCCGCTTCGAGCGCACGGTGAAGCTGCACGCCGACGACGACGAGCCGCTCGACCTGTATGCAGCCGCGATGGACCGGCCGATCTGACGATGACGATCGCAGGCGATCGCATCGCCCTCGCGCTTTCACGCTGAGGCAATCATGTGCAGGAACATCAAGGTGCTGTTCAACTTCGAGCCGCCGGTGACCGACGACGAGATCCGCGCTGCCTCGCTGCAGTTCGTGCGCAAGGTGAGCGGCATGAACAAGCCGTCGAAGGCGAACGAAGCAGCGTTCGACGCCGCCGTCGAGGCGATCGCTGCCGTTTCGGCGAGCCTCCTTGCATCGCTGCAGACGAGCTCGCCCGCGCGCAGCCGCGAGCAGCAGGAAGCGAAGGCGCGGCTGCGCTACGTGCGCCGGTTCGAGGTGTGACGTCATGCTGAAGATCCTCGGGCGCTCGTCGTCGATCAACGTGCGCAAGGTGCTGTGGCTCTGCTGCGAGCTCGACCTGCGCTACGAGCAGGAGCATTGGGGCATGGGGTTCCGCTCGACCGACGCGCCCGAATTCCGTGCGCTCAATCCGAACGGGCTCGTGCCGGTGCTCGTCGACGGCGACTTCGTTCTCTGGGAATCGAACGCGATCTGCCGGTACCTCGCGGCGAAGTACCGGCGCGACGATCTGCTGCCGGACGACCCGCAGCGGCGCGCGATCGTCGATCAATGGATGGACTGGCAGACGACGGAGCTCAACAACGCATGGCGCTACGCATTCTGGGCGCTCGCACGCAAGAGCCCGAAGCACACGGACGCCGTGATGATCGGCGCGAGCGTCGACGCGTGGAACCGGCAGATGACGATCCTCGACGAGCGGCTGTCGTGCAGCGGCGGCCACGTCGCCGGCGAGTCGTTCACGCTCGCCGACATCGTCGTGGGCCTCGCGACCCATCGGTGGTTCATGACGCCGATGCAGCGTGCGCCGCTCGCCGCCGTCGAAGCGTATTACGAGCGGTTGAGCGAGCGGCCGTGCTTCCTGCTGCACGGGCGCAACGGTACGCCGTAGCGCGGCGGCAGGTGGATGCCCGCGACGCGCATCAGCCGCGCGTCTGGTAGATGCCGAACGCCTTATGCACGGGCGACTCGTCGGCGATGACGACGAACGCCGGGTGGCTCGACGAGCCGTTCGCGATCGTCACGCTGGCGAACCCGGGCGCGCACAGCGTGTCGCGCTCGCTCCAGTCGAGCTTCGCACCGTCGATCGACAGCCGGCCGCTGCCCTCGATCGCGTGGAATACCTGCGCGGCAGAGCGCGATCCGAGCGGTCGCGTTTCGCCGGGACGCAGCATCAGCGCGGTGAACGCGATCGTCGGGAAGCAGTCGCGGCCGGTTTCCGGATTCACGTACGCGAGCTGCAGCGGCTCGTGCGCCGGCCGCGAGCGGTGCAGCGATTCGAGCGCGCTGCGCGTGCGCTCCCACGGGTAGCGGACGAGCGGCGTCCGGTCCTCGCTGCGCACGAAGCCCGGTGCCGGCGCGAGGCCGGCGGCCGTGTACAGCGCGTCGGTGTGCGGCGCATTGCGCTCGATCGCCACTGCGGCGCCGTCCTCGACGTACGACGCCTCGAGGTAATACATCAGCGGCAGGTCGAGCACGTCGAGCCAGATCACCGGCTCGCGTCCCTCGTGTCCGTGCTCGTGCCAGCGGCCCGATGGCGTGAGGATCAGATCGCCGCGGCGCATTGCGCATTTCTCGCCGTCGACGCCGGTGAACGCGCCTTCGCCCTCGACGACGATGCGAACCGCGTTCGGCGTGTGGCGGTGATTCGGCGCGACCTCGCCCGGCAGGATCAACTGCAATCCGAGGTAGATGACCGGCGTCGCCTGCATGCTCGCGAGGCCGTGGCCGGGATTGGCGAGCACGAGCACGCGCCGCTCGGCCTTTTCGATCGGCGTGAGCTCGCCGGCACGCAGCAGCAGCGGACGCACGTCGGCGTACTTCCACAGCGTCGGTTGCGTGCGCGCGCCCGGCTTGCCCGCCGGCATGACGCTGCGAAGGCTGGGCCATAGCGGAAAAAGGTTCTTCGCCGTCAGGCTCTCGACGTACGCCTGCGGTAGATCTTCCATCGTTCCCAGCGGCTTCATCGGCGCGTCCTCCGGCAGGTGCGGCTCGCGGCGAATCTAGCACGCATCGGCCGCGCACAGGCACCGACGATATACTGATGCGCGTCCCGTTTCGCACCCAGGGAGATCCGCCTCATGAGCCGTTTCATTCGCGTCGCCCGGCTGCTGCTCGTTGCCGGTGTCTCGTTCGCCGCTTGCGCGGCGGGCGCGCAGAACGTTGTGAAGATCGGCGTTCTCGCCGAATTCTCGGGACCGTTCGCAGACTATGGAACGCAGATCCTGAACGGCATGAAGACGTACCTGAAGATGCACGGCGACACGTTCGGCGGCAAGAAGGTCGACCTCGTCATCCGCGACACGACCGGCGCGCAGCCGGATCTCGCGAAGCGCCTCGCGCAGGAGCTGATTACGCGCGACAAGGTCGATCTGCTCGCCGGCTTCGGGTTGACGCCGAACGCGCTCGCCGTCGCGCCGCTGATGACGGAGGCGAAGAAGCCGATGGTCATCATGAACGCCGCGACGTCGATCATCACGACGAAGTCGCCGTACGTCGTCCGTGTGTCGCACACGCTGCCGCAGGACACGCAGCCGATCGCGCTATGGGCGGCGAAGAACGGCATCAAGCGCGTGTTCACGCTCGTCGCCGACTACGGGCCCGGCGTCGATGCCGAGACGCAGTTCGTCAAGTCGTTCAAGGGGGCCGGCGGCACGATCGTCGACAGCGTGCGTACGCCGCTGCAGAACCCGGACTTCGCGCCGTTCCTGCAGCGGATCAAGGACGAGAAGCCCGACGCGGTCTTCGTGTTCCTGCCGCCGGGCAGCCAGACGATCGCGTTCATCAAGGGCTACGACGAGCGCGGACTGAAGCAGGCCGGCGTGAGGATCATCGCCACCGGCGACCTGACCGACGACGGCGTGCTGCCTGCGATGGGCGACCCGACGATCGGGCTCATCACGAGCTTTCACTATTCCGCCGCGCACGACTCGCCGGAGAACAAGGCATTCCTCAAGGCGTACGTCGAGACGAACGGCACGAAGCTGCATCCGAATTTCATGGCGTGCGCCGGCTACGACGGCATGGCGGCGATCGCCGAGGCGCTGAAGAAGACGAACGGCTCGACCGACGCCGACGCGTTCGTCGCCGCGCTGAAGGGCATGAAGCTCACGAGCCCGCGCGGGCCGATCATGATCGATCCGCAAACGCGCGACATCGTGCAGACCGTGTACATCCGCCGCGTCGAGAAGGTCAACGGCACGCTGCAGAACGTCGAGTTCGACAAGTTTCCCGATCAGAAGGACCCGGGCAAGCAGGGGTAGGGCCCGCGATGGACGCGACGATGCTCGAGCGGCTTCGCATTCGCGAGGTCGTCGAGAACTGGGCCGTGTGGCGCGACGCCGGCGACTGGCATCGCTTTGCGAGCGTCTGGCACGACGACGGCCGCATGATGGCGACGTGGTTCCAGGGCTCCGCGCAACGCTTCATCGAAGTGAGCCGCGAGGGCTTCGACAAAGGGCGTGCGCATCCTGCACTTCCTCGGCGGCTCGTCGATCGACGTCGCGGGCGATCGTGCCATCGCGCAGACGAAGATGACGATCTCGCAGCGCGCCGCTATCGACGGCGTCGCCTGCGACGTCGTCTGCACCGGCCGCTTCTACGACTTCTTCGAGAAGCGCGCCGACGTCTGGGCGATCGTGCTGCGCCAGCCGATCTACGAAAAGGACCGGCTCGACCCGGTCGATCCGGCGGCGAAACTCGCGCTCGATCGCGACGTGCTCGAGCAGTTTAGCGAGGGCTACCGGCACCTCGCGTACCTGCAGACGAAGATCGGCTTCACGGTGAAGCGCGACATGCCGACGCTCAAGGGCCCCGAAGTCGAGCGCCTCTACGCGCGCGGCGCGGCGTGGCTTCGCGGCGAAGCGCTGACTGCGTGAGCCGAACGGCGGACGAATCCCGGCCCCCGCCGCCCTTATGCCGATGCGGGCTTCGGGGGCCGGGATTCGTCCGCCATGCGCGCGCGAGGCGCTAACGGCGCCTGCTGATATCCGGCCCGACGCCGATCGGCGGCGGCGCAAGGCTCACGATGCGGCGGAAGAGCTCGCGCATCTCGCGCGTCGAATCGACACCGACCAGCGGGTCGTCGTTCGACGCGAATGCGGCGTCGATCGGCGCCCAATCCTGCGCCGTCAACGACTGTTCCGCGGCCGGCAGCACCTGCTGCTCCTCGGTCGTCATGTGCTTCCAGTGGAAATCGATGTAGCGCGCGAGCGCCGATGCAAACTCGGATTGCCCGGGCGCGCCGCTCGCGCGGAAATCGTCGAGCGCGCGCGCAAGCTCGACGATCGCGTCGCGGCCCGCCGCGTGCTCGCGCTCGAGCACGTCGATCACCGGCACGATGTCCGGGCGGCGCTGGCGCAGCGCCGGGAACAGGTAGCCGTCTTCCTTCGGATGATGGAGCCGCTCTGGGAATGCCTCGATGTAGCGAAGCATCGCCTCCATCAGCGTGAAGTCGGGCATCATGCGGCCGCTGCCGACTTCGTCGACGACGTAGCGCAGCCCTTCGAGCACCGCCGCGATGGACCGGTGCTCGTCGCGGATGATCGCAAGTGCCTTCATCGCTCGTCCTCTTTGAACTCTAGGCGGAGACGGCCACCAGTCGGTGCAGCAACTCGGGATCGCGCGACAGCGTCGCGCTGTCCGAGCGATGGACGATGCGGCCACGGTCGAGCACCAGCGCGCTCTTCGTGAGCGACAGCGCGAGCCGCGCGTGCTGCTCGACGACGATGACCGCCATGCCGCCGTCGGACACGAGCTCGTCGATCACGCCCATCAGCTCCTGCACGATGATCGGCGCGAGCCCTTCCATCGGCTCGTCGAGCAGCAACAGCCTCGGATTGACCATCAGCGCGCGTGCGATCGCG
This sequence comes from uncultured beta proteobacterium, assembly GCA_963798655.1. GTDB lineage: Bacteria > Pseudomonadota > Gammaproteobacteria > Burkholderiales > Casimicrobiaceae > CAVSMC01. Next base: position 511,705 of record CAWCUH010000003.1, read on the forward strand.
AGCATCTGCTGCTCGCCGCCGGAGAGCTGGTTGCCGAAGTTCGTTCGTCGCTCCTCGAGTCGCGGGAACAGCTTGTACAGCCTCTCGAGCGTCCAGCGGGGCGCCGCCGAGCCGGCCGCCGGTTCCGAGCGGCCGACCGACGTCAGGTGCTCGTCGACGGTGAGCGACGGCCACATGAAGCGCTCCTGCGGTACCCAGCCGATGCCCGCGTGCGCGCGGCGGTGCGTCGGCAGCGCGGCGAGATTGCCGCCGCGCCAGCGCATCGTGCCGGCGCGAAGGCGCGTCAAGCCCATCAGCGTGACGAGCAGCGTCGTCTTGCCGACGCCGTTGCGCCCGAGCAGAGCGAGGCTGTCGCCTTCGTCGAGCGCCAACGATACGTCCTCGAGAACGATCGAATCGCCGTAGCCCGCGGTGACGGCGTCGACGGCGAGCAGCTCAGCCATGCTGCGCCTCGCCGAGATAAACCTCCTTCACCCGCTTGTCGGCGGCGATCTCGGTCGGCGTGCCTTCGGTGAGCACCTTGCCGCCGACGAGCACCGTGATGCGCTCTGCGAAGCGGAACACGAGCTCCATGTCGTGCTCGATGAACACGATCGTCACGTCGCGCGGCAGCGCTGCGATGACGCCGAACAGCTCGGCGCTCTCGGCCGACGGAATGCCGGCCGCCGGCTCGTCGAGCAGCAGGATCGACGGCTGCGTCGCGAGCGCGAGCGCGATCTCGACCAGCCGCTGGCGGCCGTACGGCAGGTTGCGCGTCAGCGTGTCGGCGTCGTCGGCGAGGCGCAGCGTGTCGAGCAACGCGATCGCCTCGTCGATTGCGCGCGTCTGTGCGGCCACCGTCTTGTGCCAGACGCCCGCGAGATGCTGCCGCTCGCAGATCGCGAGCACCACCGACTCGACAACGCTCAAGCCGGCGAACAGCGTGTTGATCTGGAACGTGCGCGTCATGCCGCGCTTCACCCGCTCGTGCTGCGCGAGGTCGGTGATCCGCTCGTCGCCGAGGAACACGTCGCCTTCGCTCGGCCGCAGAACGCCGGTCAGCAGGTTGATGAACGTCGTCTTGCCCGCGCCGTTGGGGCCGATCAACGCGTGCCGTGCGCCCGGCGCGAACGTGAGCGTCACGTCGCTGTTCGCCTTGAACGCGCCGAACGTCTTGCCGAGCGACTGCGTGCGCAGGGCCGCACGTGCGCTCATCGCCTGCCTCGAAGCCGCGCATCGAGCATTTCGGCGCCCCCGAGGATGCCGCCGCGCGCGAACAGCACGATGACGATCAGCAGGATGCCGAGCCAAAGCTGCCAGTACACCGGGTTGATGCCGGAGAGGTAATCCTGCGCGATCATGAATACCGCCGCGCCGACGAGGCCGCCGTAAAGCCGTCCCGTGCCGCCCAGCACGAGCATGATCATCAGCTCGGCCGATCGGGGGAACCCCAGCGAGTCGAGCCCCACGAATTGCGTCGTCTGCGCGAGCAGCGCGCCCGCGACGCCGGCCATCGCCGCGCTGACGGTGAAGATGCGGCGAAGCCGCGCGGCGACCGGAGCGCCGATCGCGGGCATCCGCCGGACGTTCTCGCGGATGCCGCGCAAGCTCAAGCCGAACGGCGAATGCACGAGGCGGCGCGCGACGACGAACAGCGCGAACACGACGACGAGCGAGTAGACGTAGGCGGTGCGCCCGGCGATGTCGAACCTGAACAGGCCAAGCACTTTCCACATCGTCACGCCCGAAAGGCCGTCGACGCCGCCCGTTACGAACGAGGCCTTGTTCGCCGCTTCCCACAGCATCAGGCCGATGCCGAGCGTGACCATCAGCCGCGTGAGATCGCTGCCGCGGACGACGAGGAAGCTCGCGAGGTAGCCGGCGATCGCCGCGACGATGCCGGCGGCCACGAGCCCGCTCACCGGCTCGCCCCAGCCGTGCACGGCGAGCAAACCGGCCGTGTACGCACCGACGCCGAAGAACGCGGCGTGGCCGAGCGAGACGATGCCGGCGTATCCGAGGATCAGGTCGAGCGTGACGGCGAAGAGGCCCGCGATCAGGATCTGGCTGCCGAGCACGAGGTAGTTCTGCAGCGCGAAGAACGCGACGACCGGCACCAGCCAGAAGACGACCTCGAGCGCGCGCCAGCGATCGTTCGGCAGGCGGAGCGCACGCGGCACGGCGGTGCCCTGCGCAGCGGGCGGCAAAGCGCGAACGGTCGCGTCGTGCATCCGCGCCCGCTACACGCGCCGGCCGTACAGGCCGTGAGGAAAGACGATCAGCAACGCGATCATCAGCACGTAGATGATGAACGCGCCGACCTGCGGCACGTAGTACTTGCCGGTCACGTCGAAGATGCCGAGGATCATCGCCGCGATGATCGCTCCCTTGATCGTGCCGGCGCCGCCGACGGCGACGACGAGCAGGAAATACACCATGTACTTGAGCGGGAACGTCGGGTCGAGGCCGAGCACGTCGATGCCGAGTCCGCCGCCGAGGCCGGCGAGGCCCGATCCGAGCGCGAACGCGACGGCGAACACGCGGTTGACGTTGATGCCGAGGCCGGCGGCCGCCACCGCGTTGTCGACCGATGCGCGAACCTGCGCGCCGAAGCGCGTGTGCTCGAGCAGGTAGCCGAGCGCGAGCGCGAGCGCGATCACCACCGCGATCAGGAAGATGCGGTATGTGCCGAGGTCGATGCCGGCGACGTGCACCTGCCCGCGGAGGAAGTCGGGAAGATTCACCGGCTGCTGCGACGGGCCGAAATAGTACGTCGCGATCGCGATGGAGATGAATACGAGCCCGATCGAGAAGAGCACCTGGTCGAGGTGACTCGCCTTGTACAGCCGCTGGTAGAGCGTGCGCTCGAGCACGACGCCGACGAGCGCGCTCGCGACGAACGCGATCGGCAGCGTCGCGAGGAACGGCACGCCGAGCCGCGTCATCGCGACGACGCAGACGTAGCCGCCGAGCATCGCGAACGCGCCGTGCGCGAGGTTGATGAAGTTCATCAGCCCCATGGTGACGCCGAGGCCGATGCTGATCAGGAACAGCAGGCTGCCGTACGCGATGCCGTCGAACAGCACGCCGACGAAGTTCGCGACCATCGGGCCGTTCGCCCGCTTTCTTTGATGCGCTGGCCGATACGGCCGCTAGACGCCGGGATCCTTGACGTTGTCGAACTTCTCGAACTCGATGCTCCACGGCTGGCCGTTCACCATCTCGACCTTGCGGATGTAGACGTTCTGGATCGGGTCGCGCGTCGCCGGATCGATCATCATCGGGCCGCGCGGGCTCATCCACTTCATGCCCTTCATGGCGTCGATCAGCTTGTCGCCGGTGGGCTCGCCGCTGGTCTTCTTCACCGCCTCGTAGATCGCATGCATGCCGTCATAGCCGCCCAGCGAGTGGAAGTTCGGACGCATGCCGTTGTTCGCCTTCATGAAATCGGCGACGTACGCCTTGTTCTCCGGCGAATCGTGCGCGGCCGAGTAATGGAACGATGTGACGACGCCGACCGCCACCGCGCCCATGCTCGGCAGCAGATCGTCGTCGACGACGTCGCCGGTGCCGATCAACTGGATGCCGGCCTGCTTCAATCCTCGGTCGCTGAACTGCTTCATGACGCCCGCGCCCTCGCCGGAGGGCACGAAGACGAACAGCGCATCGGGTTTCGCATCCTTCGCGCGCTGCAGGAAAGGCGCGTAGTCGGGATTGCGCAGCGGTACGCGCACCGACTCGATCACCTTGCCGCCGCCTTCGGTGAAGCGCTTGATGAACGTCTTCTCGGCGTCGAGTCCCGGGCCGTAGTCGGTGACCAGCGTCACGGCGCTCTTGATGTTGTTCTTCGCGGCCCAGTCGGCGATCGGACCCGTCACCTGCGGCAGCGTGAAGCCGGTGCGCACGATGTACGGCGACTTGCTGGTGATGATCGACGTGGCCGCGGCCATCACGATCATCGGCGTCTTCGATTCGGTCGCGACCGGCGCTGCGGCGAGCGCGAGAGGCGTCAGGCCGAAGCCGGCGAGCACGTTCACCTTCTCCTGCACGACGAGCTCCTGCGCGATGCGCTTCGTCGTCTCCGGCGCGAGGCCGGTGTCGTCCTTGACGATCAGCTCGATCTTGTGCCCGCCGACGGTGTCGCCGTTCTTCTGCATGTACAGCCGGCACGCGGCCTCGATCTGCTTTCCGGTCGACGCGAACGGTCCGGTGAGCGGCAGGATCAGACCGATCTTCAGCGGATCCGCCGCCATCGACGGCGACAGCCATCCCACGGCGAGCGCGGCGAGCGCGCCCTGCAGGAGCCGGCGTCGGGAAGCGAAGAAACGGTGCGGCATGAAATTCTCCTCGGCGTGCGATCGTTGTCGTCGGAACCGCGTCATCCAACACGGGCGGGTTGGCGATTGTAGCGGGGAAACACGCGCCGTGCGTTGTCCTCGAAGATCTTGCGCCGATCGGCAGCGGACAGCCATTCGACGCCGTCGACATAGCGGCGCGTGTCGTCGAAATGGTGGCCGGTGGCCGGATCGACGCTGCGCACCGCGCCGATCATCTCGGACGCGAACAGGATGTTGTCGATTGGCACGACCTCGAGCAGCAGATCGATGCCCGGCTTGTGGTAGACGCAGGTGTCGAAGAACACGTTGTCCGCCATCAGCTCGGCCGGCGACGGGCGCTTCATGTCCTGCGCGATGCCGCGGTAGCGTCCCCAGTGGTACGGCACGGCACCGCCGCCGTGCGGGATGATGAAGCGCAGCGTCGGAAAGTCGCGGAAGAGATCCGACGTCAGCAGCTGCATGAACGCCGTCGTGTCGGCGTTGATGTAGTGCGCGCCGGTCGTGTGGAAGCTCGCGTTGCACGACGTGCTGACGTGGACCATCGCCGGCACGTCGAGCTCGACCATCTTCTCGTACAGCGGATACCACCATTTGTCGGTGAGCGGCGGCTCCTTCCAGTGGCCCCCGGACGGGTCGGGATTCAGGTTGCAGCCGACGAACCCGTATTCGCCCACGCAACGCTCGAGCTCGGGAATGCACGTTCCCGGCGGCACGCCGGGCGACTGCGGCAGTTGGCAGACGCCGACGAAGTTTTGCGGGAACAGCCTGCACACGCGATGCACGAGGTCGTTGCAGATGCGCGACCATTCCGACGACACGCGGAAGTCGCCGACGTGGTGCGCCATGAAGCTCGCACGCGGCGAGAAGAACGTCACGTCGGTGCCGCGCTCGCGCTGCATCTTGAGCTGCGCGTTCTCGACGCTCGCACGGAGCTCGTCGTCGGAGATCGAGAGCTCCGCCGGCGACGGCCGCTGCGTGGCGTCGGCGATGCCCGCGATCTGGCGCTTGCGCCACGCCTCGAGCGCCGGCGGCGCCGTCGTGTAGTGTCCGTGGCAATCGATGATCATCGGAAGCTCGCGCCTGGGTCAGGCGGCGCGCGCAAGCGGTGCCGAGCGGTTTTCCAGCACCATCAAACCGGCCGCAGTGTTCGAGATCGGCACGTGATAGTGCGCGTGGACCTTCGCGACGTCGCCGCTGAGCGCGCCGCGCGCGGCGATCCAGTTGACGAGCTCGAAGCCCTGCGCGCCGGCTTCGCGCACGACGTCGAGCGCCGAGAACTTCGCGAGCGCGGCCGGCTCGTGCACGAGCTTGTCCATGCAGAGCTCGTCGAACGCCTTGTTGATGAACCCGGCGCGCGTGCCGTCGAGCTGGTGCGACAGCCCGCCGGTGCCGAGCACGAGCACGCGCACGTCCTCGTCGAACGACTCGATCGCCCGACCGACCGCCTGCCCGAGCTTGAGGCAGCGCGCCGGCGACGGGAACGGATACTGCAGCGTGTTGATCGTGATCGGGACGAGGCGCACCGGCCACTTGGGCTCGCCGGGCCACAACAGCGCGAGCGGCAGCGTGATCGCGTGGTCGATCAGCATCTTCTGGCATGTCGCCGGATCGAACTCGGCGTCGACGAGACCTTCGACGATGTGCCACGACAGGTCCTGGTGGCCGCGCACCGGCGCGAGCGTCGGAATGCCCCAGCCTTCGTCGGCGTTGCGGTACTCGGGCGCCGCGCCGACGCCGAACGTCGGCAGGTTGTCGAGGAAATAGTTGAGTCCGTGATCGTTGTAGAACGCGACGATGACATCCGGCTTCGCCTGCGCGAGCCATTCGCGCGCACGCGGATAGCCGTCGAAGAACGGCTTCCAGTACACGTCCTGCTGCAGGTTCTTCGCGATCGCGCGCCCGATCGCCGGGACGTGCGAGGTCATGATCGCGCCGACAAGCGTCGCCATCGCTATCTCCCCGCCTCGACGAGCTTCGCCTTGAACGCTTCCTTGGTCATGCCCGTCTGCTGGGCGCCGACGTCCTGCACGTCGAGGCCGAAGATGCCGGCGAATTTCGCGAGGTAGTAGATGTTGCCGCCGGCGGCGATCAGCGCAAGCACGTTGCGTGCGGCGACGGCGTTGCGCTGCTCGTCGCTCAGGCCGAACTTGCGGCAGTACGCGTCTTCGTCGCGGACGAAGTCGGCGCGGTTGTCCGCCGCGTTGAACGAATAGCACATCGCGTTCAGCGCGTAGCCCTTCTGCGCGAGCGCGCCGTCGAACACCGTCGTGCCCGGAATGCCGTAATCCCGTTTCATTTGGTCTGCTGCTCCCTGTATCCGAAATCGCATGCGCTCACGCGCCGTCCGCGGCGAGCTGGCGCTCGAGCGCCGCCAGAGTGCGATAGCAAGGCAGCACCTGGGCGACGCTCGCGTTGGGCTCGCGGCGCTCACCGATCGCGGCGGTGAACTCGCGGTCCTGCAGTTCGATGCCGTTCATCGACCGGTCGACGTTCGACACGTCGATTCTCTGTTCCTTGCCGTCGAAGAGATCGTCGTAGCGCGCGACGTAGGTGCCGGTGTCGCCGATGTAGCGAAAGAACGTGCCGAGCGGCCCGTCGTTGTTGAACGACAGCGACAGCGTGCAGATCGCTCCGCTCGCTGCCTTGAGCTGGATCGACATGTCCATCGCGATGCCGAGCGTCGGGTGGATCGGCCCCTGCATTGCATGCGCGGCGACGACCGGAGAGCCCGCCTGCCACGCGAAGAGGTCGACCGTGTGCGCGGCGTGGTGCCACAGAAGATGATCGGTCCACGAGCGCGGCTGCCCGAGCGCATTGATGTTCGTGCGGCGGAAGAAGTACGTCTGCACGTCCATTTGCTGGATCGCGAGCTCGCGAGCCGCGATCCGCCGATGGATCCATTGATGGCTCGGGTTGAACCGTCGCGTGTGGCCGACCATCGCAACCTTGCCGGTGTCGCGCTGCGCGCGCACGACCGCCTCGGCGTCGGCAAGGCTGTCGGCGAGCGGGATCTCGACCTGCACGTGCTTGCCGGCGTTGAGGCACGCGATCGTCTGCCGCGCGTGGAGCTGCGTCGGCGTCGCGAGGATCACCGCGTCGACGTCGCGGCGCGCGAGGCTCTCGTCGAGCTCGGTCGTGACGTGACCGACGCCGAAGCGCTTCGCCACCTCGCGCGTCGCATCGAGCGTGCGGCCGACGAGCGAGACGACTTCGACGCCATCGATCCTCGCGAGCGCTTCGAGATGCTTGACGCCGAACGCGCCGGCGCCGGCGAGACAGAGCTTCATGATTGCGTTGCCTTCTGTCGCGCGCCCACGCGCCGGACGGGCACCGCGCTCTCCTCGGGCCAGTAGAGCCGCATCGGGTTGTCGACGAGCAGCATCGATTGCAGCCGCGAAGTGACGGCGATCCGCGCGACGAAGTCGATGAGCGCGCCGTCGTCGGGCATGTGATGCTTCATGTTCGGGTGCGGCCAGTCGGTTCCCCACAGCACGCGGCCGGGGAACGTCTCGACCAGCCGTCTCGCGAACGGGACGACGTCGTCGTACGCCGGCGGTCCGGAGCTCGAGAGCCGCTCCGGGCAGCTCACCTTCGTCCACACGTTCGGATGCTCGCGCATCAGCCGCACGAAGCGCTCGAACTCGGGTCCGTCGCAAGGCTTCGTCACGTCGGGACGCCCCATGTGGTCGACGACGACGGTGGTCGGCAGCGTCGTGAAGAACGGCGCAAGCTCCGGCAGGTCCTGTGCCTCGAAGTAGACGACGACGTGCCAGCCGAGCGGCGCGATGCGTTGCGCGATGTCGGTCAGCACGTCGCGCGGCGTGAAATCGACGAGCCGGCGCACGAAGTTGAAGCGAACGCCGCGCACGCCGGCGGCATGCAGCGCGGCGAGCTCGGCGTCGGTTACGTCGCGCCCGACGCTTGCGACGCCGCGCGCGCGGCCCGCCGAGTGCGCGAGCGCGTCGACCAGCGCGCGGTTGTCGTGTCCGTGGCACGTCGCCTGCACGATCACGTTGCGATCGAAGCCGAGGAAGTCGCGCAACGCGAAGAGCTTGTCCTTCGGCGCGTCGCAGGGCGTGTACTTGCGCTCGGCCGCGTACGCAAAGACGTCGCCCGGCCCGAACACGTGGCAATGCGCGTCGACGGCGCCTCGCGGAAGCGCGAAGCGCGGCCTCGACGGGCTCGGATGGAACGGCAGGTAGTCGGCGTCCACGGTGTCAGTCGACGTACTTGAGCCCGGCCTTCGCGAGCGCGTCGCGCATGCCGTAGATGTCGACGCCGAGCTCGCCCGCGGCGAGGCGCCTGCGCGTCGCCTCTTCCTTCTGCTCGCGTGCTGCCGCGGCGGCCGCGACGTCGGCAACGCGATCGCGCGGCACGACGACGACGCCGTCGTCATCCGCGACGACGATATCGCCCGGATTGACCGTCATGCCGGCACACACCACCGGCACGTTCACCGAGCCGGCAGTAGCCTTCACCGTGCCGCGCGCGTTGACGGCGCGCGACCACACCGGAAACGGCATGTCGGCGAGCGCGCGCACGTCGCGGCAGCCGGCGTCGATCACGAGGCCGCGCGCGCCGCGAGCGCGATACGACGTTGCGAGCAGCTCGCCGAACATGCCGTCGTCGTTGTCGGCGGTGAGTGCGACGACGACGACGTCGCCCGGCCGGAGCACTTCCGCCGCGACGTGCAGCATCCAGTTGTCCCCCGGATGCGCGAGCACGGTCACCGCGCTGCCGCACGCGGTTGCGCGGGGGTAGATCGGCCGCAGGTACGGCTTCAGGAGGCCGGTGCGGCCCTGCGCCTCGTGGATCGTCGCGACGCCGAACGGCGCCAGCCGCTCGATGGCCGTCGCTTCCGCGCGCGCGATGTTGCGAATGACGACGCTCATTTTCTCGCTCCGGCGTCAGGCCGCGCGCAGCTGCGCGGTCTTGCCGTCCCATACGGCAGCGGGGACGAGCACTTCGCCGCGCATGATCAGCCGCGCCGTGCGCAGCAGCGCGGCGCGCACGACGTTCTGCGGGTTCGCCGGGTCGACCTCGATCTCGACGGTGAATTCGCCGCTCGGATGCTCGATCGAAACGCGCTTGACGTCGCCCGGCGGCAGCGCGGCGACGCCTTGCGCGACCGAGCCGTCGAGCACGCATGCCGTTGCGACGGTGACCGCACCGAGGACGCCGATCGCGGCGTGGCAGTCGTGCGGAATGAACGTCCGCGTGGCGAGGCTGCCGCCGGCGCGCGGCGGCGCGATCAGCGACATCTTGGGCACGACCTTCTTCGCGACGTCGCCAAGCTTCATCGCCGGTCCGGCGGCGAGCCGGATCGACTCGAGCCGTGCCTTGAGATCGCCGTCGGCGTTCAACGCGTCGCGCGTCTCGTAGCCGGTGCGGCCGAGATCGTGCGCGCGCACGACGATGACCGGCATGCCGTTGTCGATGCACGTCACGGGTACGCCCTCGACGACGTCGACGACATGGCCGGTCGGCAGCAGCGACCCGCAGACCGAGCCCGCCGTATCGAGGAAATTGATCGCGATCGGTGCCGACGTGCCGGGCACGCCATCGATGCGCGCGTCGCCGTCGTAGGTGATGCGGCCGCCGGGCGTCTGCAGCGTGACGTCGCACAGCATGCCGGTGTTTCGCGTGAGGATGCGCAGCGACGTCTCGTTGCCGCTCGCGCGCGCGAGGCCGCGCTCGAGCGCGAACGGCGCGACGGCGGCCAGCATGTTGCCGCAGTTCGGCGTCGTGTCCACGCGCGCCTCGTCGATCAGCACCTGCGCGAACAGGAATTCGAGATCGACGCCGGGCCGTGTCGAGCGCGACACGATGCCGACCTTGCTCGTCAGCGGGTCGGCGCCGCCTAGGCCGTCGATCTGGCGGCTGTCGGGCGAGCCCATCGTGGCGAGCAGCACGCGGTCGCGCAGGCCGGCGTCGCCGGGGAGGTCCGACTCGACGAAGAAGGGTCCGCGCGACGTGCCGCCGCGCATCAGGCAGCAGGGGATGGCGATCTGCATTGACATTCCAGGAAACGGTTGAGAGTTTGCGCCGGCGTCACGCCAGCGTGAAGTGGCATTGCTACACTAGCAGTTATGCCGGTTCGGCATGACAACCCGGGCGAACGCGTATGGACCTCAAGCAGCTCGAATACTTCGTCAACGTCGTCGACGTCGGCGGCTTCAGCCGCGCGGCGCGGCTGCTCCATGTCGCGCAACCGGCGATCAGCCGGCAGGTGCGAAGCCTCGAAGTCGAGCTGCGCCAGTCGCTGCTGCTGCGCAACGGCCGCGGCGCCGTGCCGACGGATGCCGGCCGGCGGCTGCTCGAGCACGCGCGCAGCATCCTGCAGCAGGTCGACCGCGCGAAGCGCGACGTGGACGCAGCGCAAGGCAGCCCGGTGGGCCGCGCCGTCGTCGGGCTCCCACCGACGGTCGCACGTCATCTGACCACGGCGACCGTGCGCGAATTCCGGCGGCGGTATCCGGCCTCGTCGCTCGGCATCGTCGAAGGCCTGTCCGCATACATCGACGAGTGGCTGCGCGTGGGGCGCGTCGACGTCGGTCTCGTCTACAACCCCGTCGTGTCCGCGGACATCGAGACACGACCGCTGCTCACGGAGCCGCTGCATCTGATCCAGCCCGCGCAAAGGCGCGGGGCGGGCAGGAGCGTGCGGTTGCGCGACCTGCCGCGCTATCCGCTGATCATCCCGAGCCGGCCGCATGCGATCCGCGCGCTGGTCGAGGCGAAGCTTGCTGCGATAGGCCTGCGACCGCAGGTGGCGATGGAGATCGATGCGGTGCCCTCGATCCTCGACCTCGTCGCCGAAGGTCACGGCTATGCAGTGCTTTCCCCGCGCGCGCTCGATGGCGAGGCGGTCGCGCGCCGGCTCACGGCGCGGCCGATCGTGTCGCCGAAGCTCACGAGCGTGCTCGCGATCGCGACGTCGGCGCAGCGGCCGGCGACGCCGATCCAGCAGGCGATCGTCGCGCTGATCGAGGAACTCGCGCCGCGCGCGATGCAACCGCGCGTTGGGTAAGATGTCATTGGAGCGATGGCGTACCGACATTGAGCAAGGAGACCGGATGGCGACGATCATTGGAGGCATCGGCACGTCGCACGTACCGACGATCGGCGTCGCCTACGACAAGGGCAAGCGCAACGATCCGACGTGGACACCCTTGTTCGAAGGCTACGACCCGGTTGCGCGCTGGCTCGCCGAGACGTCGCCCGACGTGCTCGTCTTCTTCTACAACGACCACGCGACGAGCTTTTTCTTCGATCTCTATCCGACGTTCGCGCTCGGCGTGAGTCCCTCGTTCGAGCTTCCCGACGAGGGCGCCGGCAAGCGGCCGCTGCCACCGATCAAGGGTCACTCGGACCTCGCGATCCACGTCGCCGAATCGCTGGTGAACGACGAGTTCGACATCGCGACGTTCCAGGACCGGCCGCTCGACCACGGCTGCAACTCGCCGCTGTCGATGCTCTGGCCGCACGAGCCCGACTGGCCCGGCGCTGTGCTGCCGATCGAGGTCAACGTGCTGCAGTATCCGCTGCCGACCGCGCATCGCTGCTACAAGCTCGGGCAGGCGGTGCGGCGCGCGGTCGACTCGTATCCGGAGGATCTTCGCGTCGTCGTCGTCGGCACCGGAGGGCTGTCGCACCAGATCCACGGAGAGCGCACCGGATTCAACAACACCGACTGGGACATGCGCTTCCTCGCGCTGATCGAGCACGATCCGCAGGCGCTCGCTTCCATGCGTCACGCCGAGTACGTCGAGCGTGGCGGCGCCGAGGGCGTCGAAGTCATCATGTGGCTCGCGATGCGCGGTGCGCTGTCCAACCGCATTCGCAAGCTGCACCAGAGCTACTACCTGCCGATGACGACCGCGATGGCCGTCGTGCTGTTCGAGGAGCCGGAGGCGCGAGCGTGAATCCGCAACTCGAGGGGATCGAGGCGATCGAGGGGACGTATCCGTTCGACCTCCGCGCGAGCGTGCGCGCGCTGCGGCTCAATCGCTTCTTCTGGTCGATGACGAAGCCGGAGGCGCGCGAGCTCTATCGGCGCGATGCCGAAGAATCGTTCGACGCCGCCGGCCTCACCGAGGCCGAGCGTGACCTCGTGCGCGAGCGCGACTGGCTCGGGCTCGTGCGCTACGGCGTCTGCTTTTTCGTGCTCGAGAAATTCGCGCGCGTCGCGAAGCTCTCCAATCCCGAGGTGTACGCGTCGATGCGCGGCGAGACGCTCGACGCGTTCCTCGCGACGCGCAACGTTCCGGACGCGCGCTAAAGCGTCGTTTTCGCCGTCGCGACACGCTCGAGCGCGCGATCGGCGTACGCACGCCAGTCCGCGTCGGCTGCGATGCCGGTGAACGCTCCGCTCGCCGCGAGATCGGCAACGAACTGCTGTCGCCGTGCGGTCTCCGCCGCCATCGACGGCGCGAGACCGTCGTCTTCGACCATCGCCGCCGCCTCGCGCATCTCCTCCGCACGCCGGCGGCCGTGCTTCGCCACGCGGCTCCAGAAATACGTCGCCTGCTTTGGCCAGTCGATGCCGGGAAACGTCTCGGCGAGCGACGCGAGCACCGGCTGCTCGACGCCGTGCTTGCGCGCGCACAGCAGGCTTTCGACGAACAGCGCTTCCATGCCCTTGATGATGACGCTGCGGCACATCTTGATCGCGGAGGCGACGCCGAGCTCGTCGGAGGCGACGTCGACCGAGCAGCCGAGCGCTTCGAGCAGCGGCGCCGCCGCTCGCGCGTGCGCGCCGCCGAGCAGCATCGGCACACGGATTCCGTATGGCGGCACCGACGTCATCACCGCCGCCTCGACGTAGCGGCCGCCGGCCGCGTCGACCGCCTCGGCGCATTGCTGCTTCGTGCGCGGGGAAGCGGAATTGAGGTCGACGAATACTGCGCCGCGCTCGATCGACGCGGCCGCCGAGCGCGCCGCATCGAGCGTCGCGCGGGCGGTCACCGCGCTCACGACGAGCGACGCGCCGGCGAGCGCTTCGGCATCGGTCGCGGCGAACGCCACGCCGTCACCCTGGGCACGCGAGCGCATTGCCGGCGCGCGTCCGGCATCGCGAGCGATGATGTCGTACGTCGCAATCGTGCGAACGCCGCGCGAGACGAGCGCTTTCGCGAAGATCGTGCCGACTTCGCCGAAACCGATCATCGCGACGCGCAACGCGCCGACGCCGTCGTCTGCCATTTGGAGCCTCCGAGACGCCGCGTGCGCGGTCGCGTCGCGCGGCGTGCTGATGATAGCATCGGCGCTCGTAACCTTTCTTCTCGCGCAATGGCCGAACCGACACTGCTGATGCTGCCCGGATTGATGTGCGATCGGGCGGCGTTCGAGCCGTTGATGCCCGCACTGTCGGTGCGCATGCGCTGCGTGGTGTCGCGCTACGCAGGCGAATCGTCGCTCGGCGCGATGGCCGACATCGTGCTGCGCGACGCACCGCCTCGCTTCGCGCTGCTCGGTCATTCGATGGGCGGACGCGTCGCCCTCGAGGTGATGCGCCGCGCGCCGCAACGCGTCGATCGTCTCGCGCTGCTCGACACGGGCTGCCAGCCGCGTGCCGAAGGCGAAGCGGGCGAGCGCGAGATCGCGAAGCGGATGGCGCTGCTCGACGTGGCGCGCCGCGAGGGCATGCGCGCGATGGCGGCGCAATGGCTGGCGACGCCGATGGTGCATCCGTCGCGGCTCGACGATCGGCCGCTCGTCGACGCGATTCTCGACATGTGCGCGCGGCACACGGCGGACGAGTTCGCGGCGCAAATCGCGGCGCTGATCGCGCGGCCCGACGCGTCGGACGTGCTTTCGCGCGTCGACGGTCCGACGCTCGTGCTCTGCGGCCGCGACGACGCATGGTCGACGTACGAGCAGCACGTCGATATCCACCGGCGCGTCGCCGGCAGCCGGCTGGTGGCGGTCGAGCAGTGCGGTCACATGGTGACGATGGAGCGGCCGGCCGAAGCCGCATCGGCGATCGTCGACTGGCTCGAATCGTGAGCGCCGCTGACGCCGGCGAAGGAGAGCGACGATGAAGCTTGCGACGCTTCGCAACGGAACGCGCGACGGCGAGCTCGCCGTCGTCTCGCGCGACCTCGCACGCACGATGCCGGTGCCTTCCATCGCGCCGACGCTGCAGGCGGCGCTCGACGATTGGGATCGCGCCGCGCCGCGGCTTGCCGAGATCGCCGTCGCGCTCGATGCCGGCGACGCCGGTGTGCGTCACGCGCAAGCGTTCGACGCCGCGAACGCCATGGCGCCGCTGCCGCGCGCGTACCAATGGGCCGACGGCTCGGCGTACGTGAACCATGTCGAGCTCGTGCGCCGCGCACGCGGCGCGACGATGCCAGCGGAGTTCTGGGCCGATCCGCTGATGTATCAGGGGGCGTCCGATCACATGCTCGGCGCTTGCGAGGACGTCGTGGTCGCCGATGAAGCATGGGGCATCGACTTCGAGGCGGAAGTTGCCGTCATCACCGCCGACGTGGCGATGGGCACGGCGGCCCGCGATGCCGAGCGGTGCGTCCGGCTGTTCATGCTCGTGAACGACGTGAGCCTGCGCAACCTGATCCCGGGCGAGCTCGCGAAGGGCTTCGGCTTCTTTCAGTCGAAACCGGCGTCGGCGTTCTCGCCGGTCGCCGTCACCGTCGACGAGCTCGGCGACGCGTGGCGCGACGGCCGAATCCATCTTCCGCTCGTCTCGCATCTCAACGGATCGCTGTTCGGGCGTCCGAACGCGGGCATCGACATGACGTTCACGCATGCGCAGCTGATCGCGCACGCGGCGAAGACACGTGATCTCATCGCCGGCACGATCGTGGGCTCCGGCACCGTGTCGAACAAGGAAGACGGCGGCCCCGGTCGCCGGGCAGCGCAGGGCGGCGTCGGCTATTCGTGCATCGCCGAGCAGCGCACCGTGGAGACGATTCTTGCCGGCAAGCCGGCGACGCCGTTCATGAAGTTCGGCGATCGCGTGCGAATCGAAATGCTCGACTCGACGGGGCGCTCGATCTTCGGCGCCATCGACCAGCGCATCCGCAGGCTCTCCGCCTAGCCGCCGCCGCTCGCGCTTCCCGCTCGTCGCCGCGACGGCGCTTTCGTCGCTCGATTCTTCCGCTTCGTCGCTTCGCCGTTGAGGCCGACGGGGTCGTTGCCTACGATGCGCTCATCGATGCGAGGCGCGTGAATCCGAAACGGCATCTGCGCGCATCGAATCGACGAACCAACAACAACCGACGATTCCACCACGGAGCATCACGATGAAACGCTACGCGCACAATCCCTTTGCACCGGCGATCGCGTTGGCTGCCGTCGCGGCGACCGCCGTCGTCATGGCCGTCGCCGTCGTGCTGCCGGCGAGGATGGACGTGCAACCGGCCGCCGACGCCGCGCTCGCCAAGCGTGACGCGCGGGCAATCGTGACCGTCGTCGTCGAGCGCGTCGACGTCGCGTCGCAGCCGGCCGTCGCCGTCGACAGGCCCATCGTGCCGGCGGCGCTGATGGTCGCCAAGCAACGCGGCTGACCGACGGCGGCGGCCGTTTCATCCGTCCGATCGGTCGCTCGCGCCGCCTTTTCCGCGTTTCGTCGCGCGCGCCTTGAGAGCGTCATCGCCGTTGCCTAGGATGGTGTCGCACACGAGATCGATGCCGAATCCGAAACCTGCTTTCGCCGCATCCAATCAAGAAGCGAGAAAGAACGATTTCGCGCCACCACGGAGATTCACGATGAAGCGCTATCCGCACACCACGCCTTGGACGCCCGCGATCGGCTTTGCCGCGTTGGCGTCGGTCGCAACGCTCGCGCTCGCTGTCGTCCTGCCGGCGGTGTCCGCGGCGCCAGCCGCCGCCGATGCGTCGATTGGCGGCCGCGCGCCGCGGGTCACCGTTGTTGTCGAGCGGCTCGACGCCGCCGTTGCGCAGCCGACCGCGTCGGCTGCATCCGCGCATCGCGGGTAGAGCCGCCAACGCTTCCTCCGCCCGTCGTCCCCCACGGCGGGCTCGAAGGGCCGATCGCGCGAGCGACCGGCCCTTCGTCTTTGCGCCCGTCAATACATCTGCTGGACGGCGCCCGTATAGAGCACCGGGCCAGTAGGCTTGCCGGTCGGCGAGCCGCCGGCGGGCTCAAGGCTCACCGCGAGTGCCGGGATGCCGCGCAGCACCGCGCCCACCGGTGCGGTAAGCGTCACCCGTGCGACGCCCGCCGCCGGGATCAGCCCGAGCGATCGCGGGTCCTGGCCTTGCGGCAGCATCCACAGCTCGAGCGTGCGGTCGGCCGGGATCGGCACCGGCGCGAGCGCCTTGACGCTGAGCGCCCGGCTGCCGCGCTCGGCCGTCACGATCATCGCCGGCTGCGCGTTCGGCGCGGCGAGCACGACGACGAGCTGCTCGGCGGGACGCTCGAACAGCGGGGCGAACAGCGTGACGCCGAATGCGAATGCGAGCACGAAGCCGATGGTCGCGAGCGCGCGCCACCATCCGACCGTCGACCACCACGGCGCGGGCGCCGGCGAGACCGGCGAACGCGTACCGCCGAGACCGAGGCGCACCTCGATCACGTCCCAGACGCGCGGCGCCGGGGTCACCGGCGTGATACCGGCGGCAAAACCCGCCAGCCGGTTTTCCCACGCAGCGATTGCCGCGGCAACGGCCGCGTCGCGGCGTGCGGCGCCGGCCAGGCGGCGCCGCCCGGGTGCCGACAGCGTACCGAGCGCGTACTGCGCGGCAAGCGCGTCGAGGCGTGCGGCACGGGCCGGGTCGCCGAGGTTCACGCCGTCGCGCTCACTGGACGAACCCGGCGCCGTCGAGACAGCGCTTCAGCCTCTCGAGCGCCCGGCGGATCCACGATTTCACCGTGCCGAGCGGCTGGCGCAGGTGCTCGGCGAGCTCGCCATGCGACAGTCCCTGGAAGAACGCGAGCGCGATCGCCTGCTTCGGGCCGCCTTCGAGCTGGTCGACGCAGTCGCGCACGGCGAGCGCATCGGCGCCGGCGACGAGCATCTCGGCGGGGGTCGGGGTGTCGGCAGGCATGTCGAACTCGGCATCGTCGTCATCGCGCGCGAGCGACACCGTGTCGAGCTCGCGCTTGCGCAACAGGTCGAGGCAGCGGTTGCGCACGATGCTCGTGAGCCATGTCAGCGGCTGGCTCCTGGCCGAGCTGTAGCTCGCCGCGTGATGCCAGACGTTGACGAACGCGTCCTGCAGCACCTCCTCGGCGGCTGCGCGCTCCCTCAAGATACGCAGCGCGACGGCGAACAGATGCGGCGACGCGAGCCGGTAGAGCTCGGCGAACGCCGCCTGGTCGGCGAGCGCCGTCCGCGCGAGCAGGTCGGCGAGGCGGGCCGTGCGCTCGGTGGCGCGATCGGTCGCGGGTGCGGTGGACATGCGTGTTCGTACGCAGCGTGCCGGCCGGTGGACGCGTCAGGCGCCGCCGCGGTCGCGCTTCCAGAGCACGTCGGTGCTTCCGGCGGCGCGGTTCAGCACGCGAGCGAGCACGAACAGCAGGTCCGAGAGCCGGTTCAGGTAACGGCGCGATGCGTCCGATACGCCGTCGCTCGCCGCGAGGTGCACCAGCGCGCGCTCGGCGCGCCGGCACACGGTGCGCGCCACGTGGGCGAGCGCCGCCGGGCGCGTGCCGCCGGGCAGGATGAACTCCTTCAACGGCGCGAGATCGGCGTTGAATCCCTCGACGGCGTCCTCGAGGCTCGCGACGTGCTCGTCGCTCACCGCCGTGTGCCCGGGGATCGACAGCTCGCCGCCCAGATCGAACAGGTCGTGCTGCACGCCGGCAAGACATGCGGCGATCGCGGCCGGCAGCGGCTCGCTGCAAAGCACGCCGATCGTCGAGTTCAGCTCGTCGACGTCGCCGATGGCGGCGATGCGAAGCGAGTCCTTGGCGACCCGCGATCCATCGCCGAGGCCGGTCGTGCCCGCGTCGCCGGTGCGCGTGACGATTTTCGAAAGACGGTGGCCCACGATGTCACTCCTCGTATCGGTGCGGCGGAATACGGCAATGGCTCGCGCCCGGCAACCGCAGCAACGTCGCCCGCGCCGCCCGCAGTATCATTCAAGCACGATTCCGACGACAGGCGGGAGAACCTTCGATGCGTGCCGACAATCCCTTTGCCCGCGATCTCGACCGCAACGCGGCGAACTACACGCCGTTGACGCCGCTGTCGCTGATCGCACGCACCGCCTACACGTATCCTGACGCGCCCGCCGTTGTCCATGGCGATCGTCGCTACCCATGGCGTGAGACGTATGCGCGCTGCCGCCGGCTCGGATCCGCGCTCGCCCGCGCCGGCATCGGCGACGGCGACACGGTTGCGGCGATGCTGTCGAACACGCCGGAGATGTACGAGATGCACTTCGGCGTCGCGATGGCGGGCGCCGTGCTGAACACGCTCAACACGCGACTCGATGCCGAATCGATCGCGTTCATGCTCGGCCATGGCGAGGCCAAAGTGCTCGTGACCGACACCGAGTTTTCGCCGACGGTCGCCGCCGCGCTCGCGATGGTCGACAAGAAGCCGCTGGTGATCGACGTCGACGACCCGCTCGGCCCGGGCGGCAAGAGGCTCGGCCGCGTCGATTACGAGGCGTTCATCGGCGAGGGCGATCCGGCATTCGAATGGAAGCACCCGGCCGACGAGTGGAACGCGATCTCGCTCAACTACACGTCCGGCACGACCGGCAATCCGAAGGGCGTCGTCTATCACCATCGCGGCGCGTACCTGAACGCGCTGTCGAACATCATCGACTGGGGCATGCCGCGCCACGCCGTGTACCTGTGGACGCTGCCGATGTTCCACTGCAACGGCTGGTGCTTCCCGTGGACGATGGCGGCGAACGCCGGCGTCAACGTCTGCCTGCGCAAGGTCGAGGCGAAGGCGGTCCTCGACGCGATCAGGACGCACCGGGTGACCCACTACTGCGGCGCACCGATCGTCCACATGACGCTGATCAATGCGCCCGCGCAGATGAAGGAGGGCATCGCGCACACCGTGCATTGCCTCGTTGCCGGCGCCGCGCCGCCGGCGGCGGTGATCGAGGGGATGGAGCGGATCGGCTTCGACATCACGCACATCTACGGGCTCACCGAAACATACGGACCCGCGGCGGTGTGCGCGAAGCATGCCGAGTGGGACGCGCTCGACATCGGCAGTCGCACCGAGCGCAACGGCCGCCAGGGCGTCCGTTACACCGTCGAGGAAGGCATGACGGTGATGAATCCCGAGACGATGACCGAGGTGCCGTGGGATGGCGAGACGATGGGCGAGATCATGTTCCGCGGCAACATCACGATGAAGGGCTACCTCAAGAATGCGAAAGCGAGCGCGGAGGCGTTCGCCGGCGGGTGGTTCCATTCGGGCGATCTCGCCGTCATGCAGCCGGACGGCTACGTGAAGATCAAGGATCGCAGCAAGGACGTGATCATTTCCGGCGGCGAGAACATCAGCTCGCTCGAAGTCGAGGACGCGCTGTACCGGCACCCGGCCGTGCTCGCCGCCGCCGTGGTCGCGCAGCCCGACCCGAAGTGGGGCGAGACGCCGTGCGCATTCGTCGAGCTGAAGCCCGGCGCGAGCGTGACCGAGGCTGAGCTGATCGAGCACTGCCGCGCGCATCTCGCGCGATTCAAGGCGCCCAAACGTGTCGTGTTCGGCGAGCTGCCGAAGACGTCGACCGGGAAGATCCAGAAGTTCATCCTGCGCGAGTCGGCGAAGTCGACGCAGGCGATCGAATAGCGGAGAACCAGCGATGAACGCTCCCGAACGCACGGCCGCCGCCACCGCCACCGAAGCGCCGGTGTTGCGCAGCGACGCCGACGGCATCGCCACGCTCACCTTGAACCGGCCGCGTCAGTTCAACGCGATCTCGCTCGCGATGCTCGACGAGCTGCAGCGGCTGATCGATGCGATCGCCGGCGAGCCGTCGGTGCGCGTCGTCGTCGTCGCCGGCGCCGGCAACGCATTTTCCGGCGGCCATGACCTGAAGGAGATGATGGCCAACCGCAGCGAAGCGTTCGTCGGCGGGGTCTTCGAGCGGTGCAGCCGTGCGATGCAGGCGCTGCAGGCGCTGCCGCAGCCGGTGATCGCGCGCGTTCACGGCATCGCGACCGCCGCCGGCTGCCAGCTCGTCGCCGCCTGCGATCTCGCCGTCGCGGCGGCCGACGCGCGCTTCGCGACGTCGGGCATCAACTACGGATTGTTCTGCGCAACGCCGGCCGTGCCGGTGTCGCGCAATGTGTCGCGCAAGCGCGCCTTCGAGATGCTGTTCACCGGCGATTTCATCGACGCCGCGACAGCGCTCGACTGGGGCCTGGTCAACCGCATCGTGCCGGCGGCCGAGCTCGACGCGGAGGTCGCGCGCATCGCGGCGTCGATCGTGTCCAAGCCGCGCGCCGTCGTCGCCGCCGGCAAGCGTCTTTTCTATCAGCAGATCGAAAGCCCGCTCGCGCAGGCGTACGCAAGCGCGAGCACGGCCATCACGTGCAACATGCTGGGCGAGCATGCTGCCGAGGGCGTGAGCGCCTTCATCGAGAAGCGCTCGCCGCGCTGGCGCGAATGAACCCGGCCGCTCGCCTGTTCGCCAACCGAGGAGTAAGGTTGGCGTAAGGCCGCGCGGCGAGACTGCGGCGGGTATGGGCGACACGAGCCTCGGCTGGAAGGCAATCAGCGGCGAGCCGCGCTTCCGGCGGCTGCATCGCCGGAAGAATGCCTTCCTGTTCGGGCTGTGGGCGTTCGCGCTGGCTTTCTATTTCCTGCTGCCGATCGGCGCCGCGTACGTGCGCGATCTTTACGGCGTGCGCATCTGGGGAGCGCTGAACGTCGGCATGGCGTTCGCGCTGCTGCAGTTCGTCGTCGCATGGGGCATCGCGCTCTACTACGCCCGCCGCGCGAGCGCCGAGTTCGACCCGCTGGCGGCCGCCGTCGTCCGCGATGCCGAGACCGAGCCGGGAGCACTGCGATGAAGACCCGGGCCCTTCCGCTCGGAGCCGCGGCGGCGTTCGCGGTGGTCGCGACGCCGGCGCTCGCGCAAGGCGCGGTGTCCGTGCAGTGGCGCCCGCTCGCGTTCGCCGTGTTCGGCGCCATCATCGCCGTCACGATGTACGCGACCTATCGCGCGGCGAAGCGTGTGGCGAGCGTTGCCGACTTCTATACGGCCGGTGGCGGCGTGTCGGGCCTGCAGAACGGGTGGGCGATCGCCGGCGATTACCTGTCGGCGGCGAGCTTCCTCGGCATCGCCGGATTGATCGCGCTGTACGGATTCGACGGCTTCATGTACTCGGTCGGCTGGCTCGTCGCGTACATCACCGTGCTGCTCGTCGTCGCCGAGCCCTGCCGCAACATCGGCAAGTACACGCTTGCCGACATCCTTGCATACCGCAACGATCCGAGGGCGACGCGCATCGCCGGCGCGCTGTCGACGATCATCGTTTCGACGTTCTACCTGACCGCGCAGATGGTCGCCGCAGGCGTGCTGGTGAAGACGCTGATCGGCATCGACTACGAGGTCTCGGTTGCGGCGGTCGGCGTGCTGATGCTCGCGTACGTGCTGTTCGGCGGCATGGTCGCGACGACCTGGGTCCAGATCATCAAGGCGATCCTGCTCGTCACCGCGTCGATCCTGCTCGTCATGTTCGTTTGGGTGCCGTACGGCTTCAGCCTGCCGGACTTCCTGCAGGCGGTCGTCGGCAACACCAACGTGCAGGCGCAGGTTGCGTCGCTGCTCGGCGACGGCGCACGCAGCATGACGCCCGAGCAGCTCGGCCAGCGCTTCCTCGAGCCGGGTCTTTACTTCAAGTCTCCGATCGACCAGGTCTCGCTCGGCATGGCGCTCGTGTTCGGAACCGCCGGTCTGCCCCACATCCTGATGCGCTTCTTCACGGTGCCCACCGCCAAGGACGCGCGCAAGAGCGTCATCTGGGCGATGCTGATCATCGGCGGCTTTTACGTGTTGACGCTCTTCCTGGGCCTCGGTGCGGCGATGAAGGTCGGTCCCGCGCAGATCAGCTCGATCGACACCGGCGGCAACATGGCTGCTCCGCTGCTCGCGCAATACGTCGGCGGCGGCGGCGAGTCGATCCTCGGCAACCTGTTCCTCGCCTTTGTCGCGGCCGTCGCGTTCGCGGCGATCGTCGCCGTCGTGGCCGGACTCGTGCTCGCGTCGGCGTCGGCGATGGCGCACGATCTCTACGTCGGCGTGGTGTGCGACGGGAACGTCGCGCCGCGCGAGCAGATGCGCGCCGCGCGCATTGCGACGCTGGTCGTCGGCGCGATAGCGATCGTCGTCGGCATCCTTTCGAAGGGACAGAACGTTGCGCACCTCGTGGCCCTCGCATTCGCCGTCGCGGCTTCGGCCAATTTCCCGTGCCTGGTGCTGACGCTGTTCTGGAAGCGCTGCAACACGGGCGGCATCGTCGCGGGGATCGTCGTCGGAACGCTCGCGGCGATCGTTCTGCTGCTCGTCTCGCCGAACATGGCGTACCCGCTGACAGCACGGGCGGCGCACGAGCAGGTCATCGCGAGCGAGAGCGCGAATGTCGCGCGGCTCAATCGCGACCTCGCGGCGGCACCGAACACGGCGTCGCGCGAGAATGCGAAGAGCGCCATCGCGGCGTCGCGGAGCGCGATCGCGGCTGCCGAGGCGGGCATCGCAGCGATCGGCAACGCGCGCTCGTCGCTGATGGGCCTCGAGAAGCCGTTGTTCGAGTTGCGCAACCCGGGTCTCGTGTCGATCCCGCTCGGCTTTCTCGCGGTGATTCTCGGCTCGCTCGTCTATCGCGACAGGCGCGCCACCGAAATGTGGGACGAGCTTTGGGTCCGGCAGAACACCGGACTGCTTGCCGCGCAAGCGCGCCTGCGCTGACTGCGAAGCGGAGCATGCGATCGGCACACATACATGGCGGCTCGGCAATTCGAGCCGCTGCCGTTGGACGTCGCACGCGTTAGAAAGGGGGAGTTTTCATGGCTGAAACACTGGCTGGCAAGATCGAGCGGAATCCGAAATACCATCATCTGATCAAGGAGCGGGACCGGCTCGCATGGACGCTGTCGGCGCTCGTGCTGATCATCTATTTCGGATTCATCCTGCTCGTCGCGTTCGCTCCGGGATTCCTCACGAGCCCGATCTCGTCGACGAGCGTCATTCCGATCGGCATGGTCGTCGGCGTGGCCGTCATCGTCGCATCCGTCGTGCTGACCGGGATCTACGTGCGTCGCGCGAACAGCACGTTCGACCCTCTCATTCGCCAAATCATCGAGGAAGCGTCCAAATGAATACGGCCAAGAGTGCTTTCACCGCCGCGCTCGCCTGGGCGCTGCCGCTGGTCGTCCCGGCCGCGTACGCGCAGGCGCCGGGCGCTGCAGCCGACGCAACGCCCGTCAACTGGCACGCGGTCGTGATGTTCATCATCTTCGTTGCGATAACGCTCGGCATCACGTACTGGGCGGCGAAGCGCACCAAGACGGCGACCGATTTCTACGCGGCGGGACGGGGCATCACCGGTTTCCAGAACGGCCTCGCCATTGCCGGCGACTACATGTCGGCTGCGTCGTTCCTCGGCATCGCCGCGCTCGTTTATTTCAACGGGTTCTACGGGCTGATCTTCTCGGTCGGCTGGCTCGTCGGCTGGCCGATCATCCTGTTCCTGATCGCCGAGCGGCTGCGCAACCTCGGCAAGTTCACCTACGCCGACGTCGCATCCTTCCGGCTGAAGCAGGGCCCGGTGCGCACGATGGCCGCGATCGGCTCGCTGATCGTCGTCATCTGGTACTTGATCGGACAGGCGGTCGGCGCCGGCCAGCTGCTGCACACGCTCGTGCCCCAGATCTCCTACCGGGTCTCGATCGTCATCATCGGCGCGCTGATCATCATCTACGTGACGTTCGGCGGCATGAAGGCGACGACGTGGGTGCAGATCATCAAGGCCGCGCTGCTGCTCGGCGGTGCGACGCTGATGGCGATCGGCGTGATGGCGCACGAAGGCTTCAGCTTCGAGAAGCTCTTCTCCGATGCCGTGCAGCTGCATCCGCAGCACGACGCGATCATGAAGTCGGTGGTTCCGATCGGCGCCAAGTCGAATCCGATCGAATCGATCTCGCTCGGCCTGACGCTGATGTTCGGCACCGCGGGACTGCCGCACATCCTGATGCGCTTCTTCACCGTCGCCGACGCCAAGGCCGCGCGCAAGTCGGTGCTCTACGGGACGTGCTTCATCGGCTACTTCTACATCCTGACGTTCATCATCGGCTTCGGCGCGATCGTCCTGGTCGCCAACCGGCCCGAGTACGTCGTCGACGTCACCAAGAACATCCTTGCACTCAAGGGCGGCAGCAGCATGCCGGCGGTATACCTGTCGCATGCGATCGGAGGCGACTTCTTCCTCGGCTTCATCGCCGCGGTGGCGTTCGCCACGATCCTTGCGGTCGTATCGGGACTGACGCTCGCCGGCGCCTCCGCGCTGTCGCACGACATCTACGCGAACGTCATCATGAAAGGGAAGTCGACCGAAGCGCAGGAAGTCTGGGTGTCGAAGATCTGCGTGATCGGCCTCGGCATCCTCGCCGTGGTGCTCGGCATCGCGTTCGAGAAGCAGAACGTCGCCTACATCGTGGCGCTCACGTTCTCGATCGCCGCGTGCGCGAACTTTCCGATCCTGGTGCTCGCCGTGTTCTGGCGCGGCCTCACCACGCGCGGCGCGGTGCTCGGCGGCTACACCGGCATCTTCGGCTCGATCATCCTGCTGATCATCGGTCCGACGGTGTGGACGAAGGTGCTCGACATGGGACCGGCGATCTTCCCGTACGACTTCCCGACCTTCGTCATCCTGCCGCTGGTGCTCATCGTCTCCTACGTCGCGTCGGTGACCGACAGGAGCGCAAGCGCGCAGAGCGAGCGCAAGGCGTTCGATGCGCAGGAGATCCGGTCCGAGACCGGCCTCGGCGCGGAGGTCGCCACCGCCCACTGACGAAGCGCAACGCGTCGTCGTCTTCCGCGGGCAGCGTCATGCGCCCGCGGGAGGCGGCCCGGCGACTGTCGCAACGGCCGCTCGATGCGGCCGTTTGCGCATGGCGAACGAGTGCGCCGGTCCGCATGGCGCAGGTGACGCGACGGGGAGCGGTTGCGCCGCGCGCCGCCGGTGATTACGCTGGAGCGGATGCCGAACAGCACGCCTTTGCAGAACGTCGACGCCACGTGCGAGTTCCTGCGTCGGCACGCGCCGTTCGATCGGATCGACGAGCCGACGTTGCGCGCGCTCGTGCCGAAGCTCACGCGCGCGTTCTTCGCCAAGGACGCGACGATCCTGTCCGCGCAGAGCGGGCCGATTGCGCATCTGCACATCGTCGAGCGCGGACTCGTCGCGCGCCGGCCGAACGACACGCAGGCACAGCCCGACCGCACGCTCGCTCCCGGCGAAATGTTCCCGATCGGTGCGCTGTCGGCAGGCGGCACGACGACCAAGATCTTCCACGCGCTCGAGGACACGTCCTGCTACCTGCTCGGACGCGACGATTTCGTCGCTCTTCGCCGCGCGTCGCCTCCATTCGAGAGCTTCTGCACGCAGGCGATCACCGAGACGCTCAAGCAGTCGCTCGAAAGCCTCTACGCCGAATATCGGCAGCGCGCCGCGGAGCAGCAGACGCTCACGCAGCCGCTGCGCGAGCTGCTGCGCAACCCGCCCGTCACCTGTGCGGCGAGCGCCACGCTGCGCGAGGCGGCGCAGCGGATGGCGGACGCGAAGGTGCGCACCATCGTCGTGCTCGGCGCGGACGGTGCGCCGGTCGGCATGTTCACGCTGGTCGACCTGCTGCGCCGCGTCGTGCTGCCGGAGCGGCCGCTCGGCGCTGCCGTCGCCGATGCGATGACGACGCCGATCGTCACGCTGCCGGCGTCGGCGACGGCTTACGAGGCGATGCACGTGATGGCCGAGCGTGCGATTCGCCAGATCGTCGTCGTCGAGAGCGGCAAGGTCGTCGGCGTCGTCAACGAGCGCGATTTGTTCGCGCTGTCGCGAGTGTCGATGCGGCAGGTAATCGAGGGCGTTCTCGCCGCCAACGACGTCGGCGAGCTCGCGCGCGCGGGCGAGGACTTGCGCCGGCTCACGCAGAACCTGCTCGCGCAAGGCGTTGCCGCCGAGCCGCTGACGCGCACGATCGCCGCGCTGAACGACGCGCTGTCGCGGCGCGCGATCGACCTCGTGCTCTCGCGTCACGACCTGCGTGGCATCGACTGGTGCTGGCTCGCGCTGGGCAGCGAGGGCCGCGGGGAGCAGACGTTCGCGACGGATCAGGACAACGCGCTCGTGTTCCGCGCGGCCGACGACGCCGATGCCGCACGCCTGCGGGAGCCGCTGCTCGCCTTCGCGCGCGACGTGAACGGCGCGCTCGACCATCTCGGCTTTCCGCTTTGCGTCGGCAACGTGATGGCGAGCAATCCCGAGCTCTGCCTGTCGATCGACGAGTGGAAGAGAAAGTTCCTCGCATGGATACGGGAGCCGACGCCGCAGGCGCTGCTGAACGCGAACATCGTGTTCGATTTCCGGCCGCTGCACGGCGATGCGACGCTCGCCGACTCGCTTCGCGACTGGCTGTTCGCCTATACGCCGGCCAATCCGGTCTTCCTCCGATTCCTCGTGCAGAACGCGCTCGGCGTCGAGCCGCCGCTCGGCCTGATTCGCGCGTTCGTCGTCGACGACGAGCCGGCGGTCAAGGGGACGTTCGACGTGAAGGCGCGCGGCACGCGGATCTTCGTCGACTGCGCCCGCGTGTTCGCGCTCGCGCTCGGCATTCCGGAGACGTCCACGGCGGCGCGGCTACGCGTGGCCGGAGCGAAGCTCGGCGTCGAAGCGCGGCACGTCGATGCGACCGTCGTCGCATTCCACTTTTTGCAGATGCTGCGGCTGCGCCAGCAGCATCTGGGCGGCGCCTCCGGCAGCGAGAATCGGATCGACCCTTACGCGCTGCACGATGTCGACCAGCGGATGCTGAAGGAGGCGTTTCGCCAGGCGAAGCAACTGCAGGAGCGGCTTCGCCTGTCGTATCGTCTTTGAAGTCCTGACGGGGCGCGCACGCAGCGCCCGCAGCATCGGAGTGGCATCTCGCCCCGCTACCCGTCGTTTGCCATCGCGGGGTCGTGCATAATGGCGGACCTTTCGACGCGGACCATGGCCGGCGACTTCATTCTCGAAACCCGGGGGCTCACGAAGGAGTTCAAGGGCTTCGTCGCCGTGCGCAACGTCAACCTGTCGGTGCGCCGCGGCAGCATTCATGCGCTCATCGGCCCGAACGGCGCCGGCAAGACGACCTGCTTCAATCTGCTGACGCACTTCCTCACGCCGACGAGCGGGCAGATCTTCTACGACGGCCGCGAGATCACCGGTCAGCGCCCGGCCGCCATCGCGCGCAAAGGGCTCGTGCGCTCGTTCCAGATCTCCGCGGTGTTTCCGCATCTGAGCGTGCTCGAGAACGTTCGCATCGCGCTGCAGCGCAAGCGCGGCGACTCGTTCGCGTTCTGGCGATCGAGCGCCACGCTCGGCGAGCTCGACGCCGGTGCGCACGAGCTGCTCGCCGCCGTCGGCCTCGATGACTATGCGAACGTGCCGACTGTCGAGCTGCCGTACGGCCGCAAGCGCGCGCTGGAGATCGCGACGACGCTCGCGCTCGACCCGCAAATGATGCTGCTCGACGAGCCGATGGCCGGCATGACACACGAGGACATCGAGCGCATCTCCGAGCTCGTGCGCAGGGCGGCGCAAAACCGCACGGTGCTGATGGTCGAGCATAACCTGTCGGTCGTCGCGAACCTCTCTCACACCATCACCGTGCTCGCGCGCGGCGAGGTGCTCGCCGAGGGCGACTACGCCGCGGTTTCGAAGCATCCCGCGGTCGTCGAAGCCTATCTCGGACAGGTCCATGCCTGACGAGCGCAGCGCGGTCGCGCGGGGTCGGGACGCCTCGCATGCGACACCGCTGCTCGCGGTGCGCGACCTGCATTCGTGGTACGGCGAGTCGCACATCCTCCACGGCGCGAGCTTCGACGTGCAGGCCGGCGAAGTCGTGACGCTGCTCGGACGCAACGGCGTCGGCAAGACGACGACGCTCAAGTCGATCATGGGCGTCGTCGCGCATCGCGAGGGCTCGGTGCAGTACGCCGGGCAGGAGATCGTCCGGTGGCCGCCGAACCGCATCGCGCGGCTAGGCCTCGCATGGTGCCCCGAGGAGCGCGGCATCTTCGCGAGCCTGAACGTCGCCGAGAACCTGCTGCTGCCGCCGCAGGTCGCACCGGGCGGCCTGTCGCTCGCGCAGATCTTCGAGCTGTTTCCGAACCTGAAGGAACGATTGAAGAGCCAGGGCACGAAGCTCTCCGGCGGCGAGCAGCAGATGCTCGCGATCGGGCGCATCCTGCGCACGGGCGCGCGGCTGCTGCTGCTCGACGAGCCGACCGAAGGACTGGCGCCGGTGATCGTCCAGCAGATCGGCCGCACGATTGCGAAGCTCAAGGCGGCCGGCTTCACGATCCTGCTGGTCGAGCAGAATTTCCGGTTCGCGTCCACCGTGGCGGACCGGCATTACGTAATGGAGCATGGGCGCGTCGTCGACATGATTCCGAACGGCGAGCTCGACGCCAACATGGCGAAGCTCCACGACTATCTGGGTGTTTGACAACGTAGGAGGCGAAAGATGAGCGGCATGAAGAAATGCGTTCTGGGGCTTGCAATCGCGGCGGCGCTCGGTGCCGCGTCGGCACACGCACAGATCTCGGACAACGTGATCAAGATCGGCGTGCTGTCCGACATGTCGGGCCTGTACGCCGACCTTTCCGGCGCCGGCTCCGTCCTGGCCGCACGCATGGCGGTCGAGGATTCGGGCATCGAAAAGCGTGGATACAAGGTCGAAATCGTATCGGCCGACCACCAGAACAAGCCCGACGTCGGCAGCAACATCGCGCGCCAGTGGTATGACGTCGACAAGGTGGATGTGATCGTCGACGTGCCGAACTCGGGTGTCGCGCTCGCGGTGAATCAGATCACCAAGGACAAGGGTAAGGCATTTCTCGATTCGGGCGCGGCCTCGTCCGACCTGACGGGCAAGGCGTGCTCGCCGAACACGGTGCACTGGACGTACGACACGTGGATGCTCGCGCACGGCACGGGCGGCTCGATCGTCAAGACCGGCGGCGACACGTGGTTCTTCATCACCGCCGACTACGCGTTCGGCCATGCGCTCGAGCGCGACACCGCGGATGTGGTCAAGGCGGCCGGCGGCAAGGTGATCGGCGACGTGAAAGTGCCGCTCAGCACGCAGGACTTCAGCTCCTTCCTGCTGCAGGCGCAGGCGTCGAAGGCGAAGATCATCGGCCTCGCGAACGCAGGCGGCGACACGATCAACTCGATCAAGCAGGCGGCTGAATTCGGCATCGTCAAGGGCGGCCAGAGCCTCGCTGGCCTGCTGGTGTTCCTCACAGACGTCCATTCGCTCGGGCTGAACACCGCGCAGGGCCTTATCCTGACCGAGACGTTCTACTGGGATCTGAACGACCAGACGCGCGCGTTCGCGAAGCGTTTCGCGCCGAAAGACAAGGGCATTTATCCGACGATGGTCCATGCGGGCGTCTACGCCTCGTTGCTGCATTACCTGAAGGCCATCGAGGCGCTGAAGAGCGACGACGGCACGAAAGTCGTCGCGAAGATGAAGGAGATGCCCACCGACGATCCGTTGTTCGGCAAGGGAACGATCCGCGCCGACGGGCGCAAGATTCATCCGGCCTACCTTTTCGAGGTCAAGAAGCCGTCCGAATCGAAAGGCCCGTGGGACTACTACAAGGTGCGCGCGACGATTCCCGCCGACCAGGCGTTCCGGCCGCTCGCGGAAGGGGGTTGCCCTCTCGTCAAGTGACGCATTCGTCCAAGGGCGCGACGCATGACGGGCGCGCGATTGGAGACGGATGCGTCATCCCCGCGCACGCGGGGATCCAGTGGCGTTCGTCGCAAGACGCTGGATTCCCGCGTGCGCGGGAATGACGGTTCCTCACGATGCAGGCTCTCTACGGCCAGCTGCTGATCGGGCTCATCAACGGCGCGTTCTACGCGATGCTGTCGCTCGGGCTGGCGGTGATCTTCGGCCTGCTCAACATCATCAACTTCACGCACGGCGCGCTGTACATGATGGGGGCGTTCTGCGCGTGGTTCCTGCTGCAGTACGCGGGTCTCGGCTACTGGTGGTCGCTCGTCATCGCGCCGATCGCGGTGGGTGCGGTCGGCATGTTGATCGAGCGGACGATGCTCGCGCGGCTCTACAAGCTCGATCACCTGTATGGGCTTTTGCTCACGTTCGGCCTCGCATTGGTGATCCAGGGGCTGTTCACGAATTACTTCGGCAGCTCGGGGCTGCCGTACCGCCTGCCGCAAGAATTTGCCGGGGCGTTCAATCTCGGCTTCATGTTCCTGCCCAAGTACCGCGCCTGGGTGATTCTCGCCTCGGCGCTGGTCTGCTGCGCGACGTGGTTCTTCGTCGAGCGCACGAAGCTCGGTTCGTACCTTCGCGCGGCCACCGAGAATCCGGCGCTGGTGCAGGCGTTCGGCATCAACGTGCCCCGGATGGTCACGCTCACGTACGGCTTCGGCGTGGCGCTCGCGGCGCTCGCTGGCGTCATGGCGGCGCCGATCTACCAGGTCGCGCCGCAGATGGGCGCGAACCTCATCATCGTCGTGTTCGCCGTCGTCGTCATCGGCGGCATGGGATCGATCGCCGGGTCGATCGTCACCGGCTTCGGCCTTGGCATCATCGAAGGCCTGACGAAGTATTTCTACCCCGAGGCATCGAACACCGTCATTTTCGTCATCATGGCAATCGTGCTGCTGATCAAGCCGGCCGGACTCTTCGGCCGCGAGCGCTGACGTGCCGCTTACCGCGAGAGCCGTCAATCGTTCGGCGCGCGGCGAGCGCATCGCGATGGTCGTCGTGCTCGCGGCGCTCGCGGTTGCTCCGTTCCTCGGCCTCTACCCGGTGTTCCTGATGCAGGCGCTGTGCTTCGCGCTGTTCGCCTGCGCGTTCAACCTGCTGATCGGCTTCGGCGGCCTGCTGTCGTTCGGCCACGCGATGTTCCTCGGCAGCGCCGGTTACGTGAGCGCGTACGCGGCGAAGCACTGGGGCGTGACGCCCGAGATCGCGATCCTGCTCGGCACGGCGGCGGCGATGCTGCTCGGCATCGTCACCGGCGCGCTCGCGATCCGGCGCCAGGGCATCTACTTCGCGATGATCACGCTCGCCCTCGCGCAGATGATCTTCTTCTTCTGCCTGCAGGCGCCGTTCACCGGTGGCGAAGACGGCATTCAGGCGGTGCCCCGGGGTCGCCTCTTCGGGCTGATCGACCTCGGGCAGCCGCTCGCGATGTACTACACGGTGCTCGCGGTCTTCGTCGCAGGGTTCCTGCTGATCTACCGGACGATCCATTCGCCGTTCGGACAGGTGCTGCAGGCGATCCGAGAGAACGAGCCGCGCGCGGTCTCGCTCGGCTACGACGCGGAGCGCTACAAGCTGCTCGCGTTCGTGCTGTCGGCGACGCTCGCCGGCCTCGCCGGCGCGACGAAGGCGATCGTGTTCCAGCTCGCGTCGCTCACCGACGTGCACTGGACGATGTCCGGCGAGGTCGTGCTGATGACGCTGCTCGGCGGCATGGGGACGATCTTCGGACCGGTCGTCGGCGCCTTCGTCATCATCGGCCTGCAGAACTATCTCGCCGGCTTCGGTGAATGGGTGACCGTCATCACCGGCGTCATTTTCGTCGTCTGCGTGCTCGCGTTCCGCCGCGGCATCGTCGGCGAGATCGCGGCGTGGGCGAGGCGCGCGCGCTGAGCCGTTGCCGTCGGCGCCCGATTGCCGCGCGCGCGCTTCGTCTCGCCGCGACTGCCGTCGCGCTCGGCGGCTGCATCGGCGCCGCCGCCGAATCGTTCGAGGTGTCGGTCGGCTGCCGCGACGGGCTCGCGAACGGCGCGTACGAGCTGCGCAGTGCCGACGGCCGGCTGCGCGTCGCCGGCGCGCTTGCGAAAGGCCGGCGCACCGGCACGTTCGTCTTCTGGAACGAGCAGGGCGCGCGCATCGCCGTCGTTCCCTACGACGACGAGCGCAGGGTCGGCACTGTTGCGCTCTGGTACGCGCCGCGCCTCGCCGGCACGCAGGGCGCACGCAAGCTCGAGGCGCCGTACGCGGGCGGCCGAAGGCACGGACTCACCCGCTCATGGCACGACAACGGCCGGCCGCGCTCGGAAGTCGAATACGAGCACGGCACGCTCGCCGGCGCGCGCGCATGGCAACGCGACGGCACGGAGCTCGCGCCCGACGAAGCAAGAGCGAGGGCCGCGCGCGACGAAGCGGCGGACGATGCGACGCTCGCCCGGCTCGACGCGCTTGTCGCGAACAACGTTCCGGCCTGCGAAGCGGACTCGCCGCGAAGCGATGCGGCACGATCGCACGCCGCGTCCTGCGCTTTGACGCTTGCCGGAAAACTAGGCTAGATTGCCGTTGCGTCGCACGGGGCTCGCTCGCGGGCTGCCCGGCAAGGGCGCGTTCCCGTCGTCAGATCGAACCCGAGGTCATCCATGCGCAACCACGCCTTTCGCCGCGCGCTCGCTGTCGCTGTCGCCGCGCTTTCGCTCTTCACCGGCGCTGCACCCGCCGCAGCCGAGGAGTTGAGGATTGCCGTCGCCGCCGACGTGACGTCGATCGACCCGCACTTCTTCAACCTGTTCCCGAACAACAACATCGCCGAGCACATCTTCGACAAGCTCGTGCAGATGGACCCGGACTCGAAGATGATTCCCGGGCTCGCGACGTCGTGGAAGACGATCGATCCGACGACCTGGGAATTCAAGCTGCGCAAGGGCGTGAAGTTCACCGACGGCAGCGAGCTCACCGCCGAGGACGTCAAGTTCACGCTCGACCGCGTGCCGAACGTTCCGAACAGCCCCGGGCCGTTCACGGCGTACACGAAGATGATCGTCGGCGTCGAGATCGTCGATCCGTACACGATCCGCTTCAGGACGGCGGCGCCGCATCCGCTGATGCCGAACGACCTGTCGACGATCTACATCGTGTCGAAGAAGGCGGCGACGGGCGCTTCGACCGAGGACTTCAACAGTGGCAAGGCGGCCGTCGGCAGCGGCCGCTTCAAGCTCGTGCGCTACGTGTCCGGCGATCGCATCGAGCTTGTGCGCAACGACAGCTACTGGGGCGAGAAGGCGCCGTACGACAAGGTCACGTTCAAGATCATCAAGAACGAGCCGGCGCGCGTGGCTGCGCTGCTGTCGGGCGACGTCGACGCGATCGAGCAGCCGCCGACGGCCGATCTCGCGCGGATCAAGGGCGACCCGAAATTCACGGTGACCTCGAAGATCTCGCACCGCGTGATCTACTTCAACTTCGACCATCTGCAGCGCGTGAGCCCGTTCATCACCGGCAAGGACGGCAGGCCGGTCGACAGGAACCCGCTCACCGACGTGCGCGTGCGCCGCGCGTTCTCGAAGGCGATCAACCGGCCGGCGATCGCCGACCGCGTGATGGAAGGGCAGGCGATCCCGTCGGGGCAGCTCGTGTCCGACAAGCTGTTCGGCTTCGTGCCGGGCCTCAAAGCCGACGCATACGATCCCGAAGGCGCGAAGAAGCTGCTCAACGAAGCCGGCTATCCCGACGGCTTCAACCTGACGATCCACGGACCGTCGGGGCGCTACGTCAACGACGAGAAGATCGTGCAGGCGGTCGCGCAGATGCTCACGCGCATCGGCATCAATTCGAAGGTCGAGACCGCGCCGATGGCGCCGTACTCGGCGCGTGCGTCGAAGCAGGAGTTCAGCTTCCACATGGTCGGCTGGGGTGCGTCGACCGGCGAGGCGAGCTCGCCGCTGCGCTCGCTGCTCGCGACGTTCAACCGCGACAAGGGCCTCGGCGCCGTAAACTGGGGCCGCTACAGCAACGTCAAGGTCGACTATCTGATCGAGCAGGCGCTGCAGCAGGTCGACGACGAGAACCGCAAGGTGATGCTGCAGAACGCGACGAAGCTCGCGATGGAGGACCTCGGGCTGATGCCGATCCATTTCCAGTTCACGATCTGGGCGATGAAGAAGGGAATCGCGTACACGCCGCGCACCGACGAGTACACGCTCGCCTGGCAGTTCCGGCCTGCGAAAGGACCGGCGCCCTGAAAACGTCCGATGGATAGCGCGGCGCGGGCGCGGCTTCGCCGAGCGCGCCGCGCATTTGCTTCTCGCGCTGGTCGCTAATCACCAATGCTCGTCTTCATCATCCGCCGCACGCTGCAGAGCGGCGTCGTGCTCGTCGTCATGTCGCTGCTCGTCTTCGTCGGCGTCTACGCCGTCGGCAACCCGATCGACATCCTGATCAATCCGCAGGCCGACCAGATCGATCGCGAGCGCGCGATCGCCGCGCTCGGCCTCGACAAGAGCCTGCCCGAGCAGTATTGGAGCTTTCTCAGCGGCGCGGTGCACGGCGATCTTGGCCGCTCGTTCGTCCATGCGACACCGGCGCTGCAGCTGATCCTCGAGCGGATGCCGGCGACGCTCGAGCTCGCAAGCGCCGCGATGCTGATCGCGATCGTGCTCGGCATTCCGCTCGGACTGTGGGCGGGACTCAAGCCGAACGGCATCGCGGGGCGCACGATCATGGGCGCGTCGATCCTCGGGTTTTCGCTGCCGACATTCTGGGTCGGCCTGATGCTGATCATGGTGTTCTCGGTGATGCTCGGCTGGCTGCCGTCGAACGGGCGCGGCCCTACGGTGGACCTGTTCGGCGTGATCCCAGTGTCGTTCCTGTCGGTCGAAGGCTGGCGCCATCTGATCATGCCGGCGACCAATCTCGCGCTGTTCAACGTCGCGCTGCTGATCCGGCTCACGCGCGCCGGCGCGCACGAGGCGCTGCTGCAGGACTACGTGAAGTTCGCGCGCGCGAAGGGACTGTCGAACGCGCGCGTGATCGGCGTGCACGTGCTGCGCAACATCCTCATACCGATCGTCACCGTCATCGGGCTGCAGTTCGGCGCGCTGATCGCGTTCGCGATCGTTACCGAAAGCGTGTTCGCGTGGCCCGGGATGGGCAAGCTGCTGATCGACTCGATCGGCGTGCTCGACCGGCCGGTGATCGTCGCGTACCTGATGATCATCGTGACGTTCTTCATCGTGATCAACCTCGCCGTCGACATCCTGTACTCGGCGCTCGATCCGCGCGTGCGGCTCGCCGACGCCAAGGGCTGACCGTGAGCGGAGCCTGCGCACGATGAGCACGCCCTCCGCCCGCCTCGACGCGCCGCGGCCGGCGAGCGGGTCGCGTGCCGTCGAGACGCCGTTCGCGCGCGTCTACCGCGACTTCTGCGCGAACCCGGTTGCCGTCGTCGGGCTCGCGGTGCTCGTCGTGATCGTCGTCGTCGCAATCCTCGCGCCGTTCATCTCGCCCCAGAATCCGTACGACCTCGCGCAGCTCGACGTGATGGACAGCCGGCTGCCGCCGGGGTCGAAGTCGCTCACCGGTGGCACGTTCTGGCTCGGCACCGACGACCAGGGCCGCGACATGCTGTCGGCGATCTTCTACGGACTGCGCATCAGCCTGAGCGTCGGCGTCATCTCGACGGCCGTCGCGCTCGCGATCGGCCTCGCGGCGGGCCTGATCGCCGCGTACGCCGGCGGCCGTAGCGAGTCGCTGGTCATGCGTGTCGTCGACATCCAGCTGTCGTTCCCGGCGATCCTGATCGCGCTGATCCTGATCGCGGTGCTCGGCCAGGGCACGAGCAAGGTGATCATCGCGCTGATCACCGTGCAGTGGGCGTACTACGCGCGCACCGTGCGCAGCGCCGCGCTCGTCGAGAAGCGCAAGGAATATGTCGAGGCCGCGCACTGTCTTGCGCTGCCGCCCTGGCGCATCGTGTTCAGGCATCTGCTGCCGAACTGCCTGCCGCCGATGATCGTCGTCGCCACCGTGCAGGTCGCCGCGGCGATCACGCTCGAGGCGACGCTGTCGTTCCTCGGGCTCGGCCTGCCGATCACCGAGCCTTCGCTGGGACTGCTGATCGCGAACGGCTATCAGTACCTGCTGTCGGGGAAATACTGGATCAGCTTCTTTCCGGGCATCGCGCTGCTGACGACGATCGTCAGCATCAATCTCGTTGCCGACCAGCTGCGCGACGTGCTGAATCCGAGGCTGCAGAAATGAACGCGCGTCTTCCCGGCAACGCGTCCGTCATTCCCGCGAAAGCTTGGCCTCGAGCGATTGAATCGGGGGCGGGAATCGAGCGTCTTTGCGACGAACGGCACTGGGTCCCCGCCTTCGCGGGGACGACAAGCCGATGAGCACGACGCCGCTGCTCGAGGTGAGCGGCCTGCGCACGCATTTCTTCACGCGCGCCGGCGTCGTGAAGGCGGTCGACGACGTCTCGCTCAGCGTCGCCAAGGGCGAAGTCGTCGGGCTCGTCGGCGAGTCGGGCTCGGGCAAGTCGATGACCGGCTATTCGATCATGGGGCTCGTCGATCCGCCGGGCCGCGTCGTCGGCGGAACGATCACGCTCGCCGGCCGCGAGCTGACGACGCTGTCACCCGAGCAGATGAGGGCGCTGCGCGGCAACCGGATCGCGATGATCTTCCAGGATCCGATGATGACGCTGAACCCGGTGCTGCGCATCGACGTGCAGATGGTCGAGGCGATTGCCGCGCACCGCAAGGTTTCGCGCAACGCGGCGCTCGCCAAAGCACGCGAGGCGCTGGTTCGCGTCGGCATCCCATCGCCGGACGAGCGGCTCAAGTCGTTTCCGCACCAGTTTTCGGGCGGCATGCGGCAGCGCGTGGCGATCGCGATCGCGCTGCTGAACCATCCCGACCTCATCATCGCCGACGAGCCTACCACCGCGCTCGACGTGACGATCCAGGGACAGATCCTCTACGAGATGCAGAAGCTCACGCGCGAGACCGGCGCGGCGATGATCTGGATCACGCATGACCTGTCGGTGGTCGCGGGGCTCGCCGACCGCGTCTGCGTGATGTACGCGGGCCGCATCGTCGAGCAGGGGACGACCTACGACGTGCTGACGCGGCCGGCGCATCCGTACACGCAGGGCCTGCTCGATTCGGTGCCGTCGCGCAGCGCGCGCGGTACGCGATTGAAGCAGATCCCCGGCATGACGCCGTCGCTGATCGACGTGCCGACCGGCTGCGCGTTTCGCGATCGCTGCTCGCGCGCGAGCGCAGCATGCGCGCAGGCGCCGGCGATGCGCACGATCGGCGCGCTCGCGCAGGGACGCGCCGTTCGCTGCCATCATCCGCTGACCGCGCTCGCCGAAGCGCTCGGCGCATAGCCGCGAACCGCGCGATGATGCCGATCGCCGTCGACGGCACGTTGCCCGCGTCGACCGACGGCGTCGAGCCGCTGGTCGAGCTGAAGGGCGCGTCGAAGCGCTTCGTGAAGTCGCTCGACGCCGCGGCACGCATTGCAAGGATCGTCGGCGTGAACGTGCGCGAGGAGGTCGTGCACGCCGTGGACCGCGTGTACCTTCGCGTGCAACCCGGCGAAGTCGTGGGGCTCGTCGGCGAGTCGGGCTGCGGCAAGTCGACGCTGGGCCGCCTCGCCGTCGGCCTGCTTCCGCTCACCGAAGGCGAGCGACTGTGGCGGGGCCGCTCGCTCGCGCGGCTCTCGCCGGACGCGGCGCGACGCCAGCAGCTCAAGATGCAGATGATTTTCCAGGATCCGTACGCGGCGCTCAATCCGCGGATGCGCGTCGTGGACATCGTGGGCGAGGCGCCGGTCGTGCACCGGCTGATTTCGTCGCGGCAGAAGGTCGAGTATGTGGGCTTGCAGCTGAATCGCGTCGGCCTCGACCCGACGCTGATGCGCCGCTTCCCGCACCAGTTCTCGGGCGGCCAGCGGGCACGCATCGGCATCGCGCGCGCGCTCGCGGTCAAGCCCGAGTTCCTCGTCTGCGACGAATCGGTCGCCGCGCTCGACGTGTCGATCCAGGCGCAGGTGCTGAACCTGTTCATGGATCTCAAAGGCGCGCTCAACCTGACGTACCTTTTCATCAGCCACGACCTCGGCGTCGTCGAGCACATCAGCGATCGCGTCGTCATCATGTATCTCGGCCGCGTCGTCGAGACGGGAACGACCGCCGACCTGTTCGCGCGCCCCAACCATCCGTACACGAAGGCGCTGCTCGCGGAAGTGGGAAAGGTCGAGCCGAAGAAGCGCACGTTCGTGCCGGTGAAGGGCGAGATCCCTTCGCCGCTCGATCCGCCGACGGGCTGTCACTTCCATCCGCGCTGCGCGTACGCGATGTCGCGTTGCCGCGACATCGCGCCGCAGCTCGTCGAAATCGCGCCCGGCCGGATGTCGGCGTGTCACCTGAACGATTCGTCGAGCGCGCTGGCCTGACCACTTGACCGCTCGCCCGCGGCGCTGCCAAACTCGCTTCCCTCCGCCGCGCGCACGCAGCTTCGCGGCGCGCAAGCTCACCGCACCACTCCAGGAGGAATTCATGAACCGTTTCGCCAAGGCCCTCGTTCGAGCGTCAGCAACCGCGGCGCTCGTGTTCGCCGCCGCCGCGCAGGCCGCCTATCCCGAGCGACCGATCACGCTGATCGTGCCGTGGGGTGCCGGCGGCGGCACCGACGCCACCGCGCGCATCATCGGAACGCTGCTCGAGAAGGAAGTCGGCCAGCCGGTCAACGTCGTCAATCGCACCGGCGGCAGCGGCGTCGTCGGCCATGCGGCGATCGCCGGCGCCGCGCCCGACGGCTACACGATCGGCATCATCACGGTCGAGATCGGAATGCTGCACTGGCAAGGGCTGACAGATCTCAACGGCACGTCGTACACGCCGATCGCGCTGGTGAATGCCGACCCGGCGGGCATCGAGGTCGCTGCCGATGCGCCGTACAAGACGGTCAACGACCTGGTCGCCGCGATCAAGGCGAGCCCCGGCAAGTTCAAGGCGTCGGGGACGGGCCAGGGCGGCATCTGGCATCTCGCAATCGCCGGCATGCTGAAGGACCTCAAGGTCGATCCGGCGAGCGTTGCGTGGGTGCCGTCGAACGGCGCGGCCCCCGGGCTGCAGGACCTCGTCGCCGGCGGCGTGCAGATCTGCCCGGTATCGCTGCCCGAGGCGCGCTCGCTGATCGATGCCGGCAAGGTGAAGACGCTCGCCGTGATGGCCGACAAGCGCGCGGGGCTCTATCCGAACGTTCCGACGCTGAAGGAAGCGACCGGCAGCGATTGGCAGATGGCCGCATGGCGCGGCATCGCGGCGCCGAAGAACATTCCGGCCGAAGCGCGCGACAAGCTCGTCGCCGTGCTGAAGAAGATCGCCGCGAGCAAGGACTACACCGACTTCATGGCGAAGCAGGGCTACGGGGTGATCTACGCCGAGCCGGACGCGTTCGCGAAGTTCATGGCGAAATCGGACGCCGACCTCGGCGCGACGATGAAGGCGGTCGGCATCGTCAAATGACGCGGGGGTCCAAGCGCGCGAGGCGAAGCCGAAGCGCGATTGGAGAGAGCCGCGTCATCCCCGCGCAGGCTTGCCCTCGAATGTTTGAATCGGGGCAGGGGATCCAGTGTGTGTCGACGTACGACACTGGGTTCCCGCGTCCGCGGGAACGACGGTCAAGCGTCCAATGAAGCTCAACGACGCCGTGTGGGGCGCGTTCGCCGTGCTGCTCGGCGCAGCGATCCTGCTGCACATACGCGCGTTCCCGACGATCCCCGGGCAGCAATACGGGCCGGCGCTCTTTCCCGGCGTCGTCGCCGTCGGGCTGCTGGTCTGCGGCGCGCTGCTGGTGGTCAAGGGTGTGCGGGCGCGAGCGGGCGAAGCGGTGCCGTGGGTGTCGCTCGATGCGTGGACGCGCGCGCCACGCCAGCTCGTCGCGTTCGGTGTCGTGATCGCCGCCAACGTGCTGTACATCGCCGTGGTGAACAGCCTCGGGTTCCTGATCACGAGCGTGCTCTACCTTTCGACGCTCTTCGCCGTGTTCCGCGTCCGCGCGCGCTGGGTCGTGCCGCTCGCGATCGTCGTCACGCTGATCATCCACTACGCGTTCTACAAGCTGCTGCGCGTGCCCCTGCCGTGGGGCGTGCTCGAACGGTTCGCCTGGTGACGAGCGCGCACGAGTGACGCGATGAGCGACGCGTGGCTGCAGGCGTTCGGCCTCGTCTTCCACCCGCTGAACCTCGTGGTGATGCTCGGTGCGGCCGCCTTCGGGTTGTTCGTGGGCGCGGTGCCCGGTCTCACGGCGACGATGGCGACCGCGCTGCTGGTGCCGGTCACGTTCTTCATGGCGCCGATCCCCGCCGTCGCTGCGATCGTCACCGCGACGGCGATGGCGATCTTCGCCGGCGACGTTCCGGGCTGCCTGATGCGCATGCCCGGCACGCCGGCATCGGCCGCGTACACCGACGAGGCGTACGCGATGACGCGCAAGGGGCAGGCGGAGCTGGCGCTCGGCGCGGGCCTCGTGTTCTCCGCGTTCGGCGGTCTGTTCGGCACCGTCGTGCTGATTCTCGCTGCGCCAACGCTCGCCGAGTTCGCGCTGAAGTTCAGCTCTTTCGAGTACTTCTGGCTCGTGCTGCTCGGGCTCACCTGCGCGGTCTTCATGACGTCGGACCGGCCGCTCAAGGGCTTCGTGTCGCTGCTGCTCGGCCTCCTGGTGGCGTCGATCGGTCTCAACAATCCGGCGGCGATTCCCCGCTTCACGTTCGGCAGCACCGAACTGCTCGGCGGCGTCGGGCTGATCCCGATGATGATCGGCATGTTCGCGATCTCGGAAGTGATCCGCTACGCGGTCGACATGAACCCGCAGCTGCACGTCGAGGGA
This sequence comes from uncultured beta proteobacterium, assembly GCA_963798655.1. GTDB lineage: Bacteria > Pseudomonadota > Gammaproteobacteria > Burkholderiales > Casimicrobiaceae > CAVSMC01. The sequence continues at coordinate 552,883 of CAWCUH010000003.1, forward strand.
AAGAGCGTCGGCAACGTGTTCAGGGGCGTCTGGGGGCTCGCGAAGAAATACCCGTTGCAGCACCTGCGCGGCAGCGTGCTCGGCACGCTCGTCGGCGCGCTGCCCGGCGCCGGCGGCGACATCGCGGCATGGATGGCGTACGGCATCAGCCGCAAGTGGTCGAAGGAGCCGCAAAAGTACGGCACCGGCCATGTCGAGGGGATTGTCGAGGCGAGCTCGGCGAACAACGCGGCGCTCGCCGGCGCCTGGATTCCGGCGCTCGTGTTCGGCATCCCCGGCGACTCGATCACCGCGATCGTCATCGGCGTGCTCTACATGAAGAGCCTGAATCCGGGACCCACGCTGTTCATCAACAATCCGCAGAACATCTATGCCGTCTACCTGCTGTTCATCCTGGCGAACCTGATACTGATTCCGTTCGGCTTCGTGTGCATCAAGGCGGCGAAGAACATCCTGCACGTGCCGCGCGGCATCCTGATGCCGATCATCATGCTGTTCTGCGTCGTCGGCGCGTTCGCGATCAACAACACGTGGTTCGACGTCGGCGTCATGCTGATCGCAGGCTTCGCGGCGTTCATTCTCGAGAACAACGCGTTTCCGATCGCGCCGGCGATTCTCGGCGTCGTGCTCGGCGGCATGCTCGAGCAGAATTTCGTCACGTCGATGATCAAGTCGGAAGGCGATCTGCTCGCCTTCTTCGAGCGGCCTGTCGCGGCGACGCTCGGCGTTCTGACGCTGCTCGTCTGGTTCCTGCCGGTGCTGATGCGCCGGCTGCGCAGACTCGCCGCCGCCTGAGCAGGCCGAGGCGTCGCGTTGCCGCGCCAGCGAGCGGCACGGTATAATCCCGGAGTTTTGCGCAAGCAGCGTCCGCGAGGCGCGTTTTCCGGGGTCGATCCATGCGCGGCAAGCTCGTCGTCGGCAACTGGAAGATGAACGGCGCGCTCAAAGCGAATGCGCAGCTCTTTTCGGCGCTGATCGCCGGCTCGCGCGCCGTGCCGGATCGCAAGCTCGCCGTGTGCGTCCCGTATCCGTACCTCGTGCAGGCGCAGGCGGCGCTGTCGTCGACGCCGATCGCGTGGGGCGCGCAGAACGTGAGCGAGCATGCGGCGGGTGCGTACACCGGCGAGGTGTCGGCGTCGATGCTCGCCGAGTTCGGCTGCGCTTATGCGATCGTCGGGCACTCGGAGCGCCGGCAGTACTTCGGCGACGCCGATGCCGTCGTCGGCGCAAAGGCGAAAGCCGCGCTCGCCTCGGGCATCACGCCGATCGCTTGCGTCGGCGAGACGCTCGCCGAGCGCGACGCCGGCGCCACCGAGCGGGTCGTGATACGCCAGTTGGACGCGGTGCTCGCCGCGGTGCGCGGCGAAGCGGCGAACATCGTCGTCGCGTACGAGCCGGTGTGGGCGATCGGCACCGGGCGCACGGCGACGCCCGAGCAGGCGCAGCAGGTACATGCCCGGCTGCGGGATCGGCTGCGCGAGGCCGGGGCGGACGGAATCGCGCTGCTCTATGGCGGCAGCGTGAAGGCGGACAACGCGAAATCGCTGTTCGCGATGCCCGACATCGACGGCGGCCTGATCGGCGGCGCGTCGCTGAAGGCCGACGAGTTTCTCGCGATCGGCGCGGCGTAGGGCCGCGCGGCGCGTGTTGGAGTCGAGGATGAACTGGATCGAACCGGTGGTGCTGGTGCTTCATGTGCTGATCGCGATTGCGATCTGCGGCTTCGTGCTGCTCCAGCACGGCAAGGGCGCCGACATGGGCGCGGCGTTCGGCAGCGGCTCGTCGGGCAGCCTGTTCGGCGCGGTGGGCTCGGCGAACTTCCTGTCGCGTACCACGGCGGTCCTCGCCGCCGTGTTCTTCGCCTCGAGCCTGGGCCTCACGTGGTTCGCCACGTCGCGCGCGACGTCGTCGCGCGGCGCCGTCCCGCAGGGCGTGATGGAGCGCATGCCGGCGCCGAAGAGCGACGTGCCGGGAACGCCCGTGCCCGGCACGCCGGCACCGGGCCAGTCCGCCGCGCCGCAGGCTCCGGCGCCCGCGAGTGGAACGCCGGCCGAGCCGGCCGGATCGAAGAGCGGTGAAGTTCCGAAGTGACGATGCCGACGTGGTGAAATTGGTAGACACGCTGTCTTGAGGGGGCAGTGGGGCAACCCGTGGGAGTTCGAGTCTCCCCGTCGGCACCATGAGCAGCGCGCGGCGCGTCGAAAAGCTCGCGCCGCTGTCGAAGCAGCACCGGACGACCGTTTTGGCACGACGCGCCGCGGCGCGGGTCCGACGACGCAGGCGGTGAGGCGCGCGTAGCGCTCGCCGGCTTCCATGCTCGAACTATACTTTCCGATCCTTCTCTTCATCGTCGTCGGCCTCGGTCTCGGGGGCGCTCTGCTCACGCTCGGCTCGATCGTGTCGCCGAACAAGCCCGACCCCGAGAAGCTGTCGCCGTACGAATGCGGCTTCGAGGCATTCGAGGACGCGCGAATGAAGTTCGACGTCCGCTATTACCTCGTAGCGATCCTGTTCATCCTGTTCGACCTCGAGATCGCCTTCCTCTTCCCGTGGGCGGTCGTGCTGCCCGAGATCGGCCTCGCCGGCTTCGTCGCGATGCTCGTGTTCCTTGCAATCCTCGTCGTCGGCTTCATCTACGAATGGAAGAAGGGCGCACTGGAGTGGGAATGACAGCCACTTTCGGGCAATAGCAATGGCGATCGAAGGCGTACTGGAGAAGGGTTTCGTCACGACGACGCTCGACAGCGTCATCAACTGGGCGCGCAACGGCTCGATGTGGCCGATGACGTTCGGTCTTGCCTGCTGCGCCGTCGAGATGATGCATGCCGGCGCCGCGCGCTACGACCTCGACCGCTTCGGCGTCGTGTTCCGGCCGAGCCCGCGCCAGTCCGACGTGATGATCGTCGCCGGCACGCTGTGCAACAAGATGGCGCCGGCGCTGCGCAAGGTGTACGACCAGATGGCCGAGCCGCGCTGGGTGATCTCGATGGGCTCGTGCGCGAACGGCGGCGGCTACTACCACTACTCGTATTCGGTCGTGCGCGGCTGCGACCGCATCGTGCCGGTCGACATCTACGTCCCCGGCTGTCCGCCGACCGCGGAAGCGCTGCTCTACGGGATCCTGCAACTGCAGAACAAGATCTGGCGCACCAACACGATCGCGCGCTGATGGCCACGAAGATCGAGACGCTCGCCGCGAACGTTCAGGCGGCGCTGGGGGAGGCCGCGACGCAGCTGACGGTCGCGCTCGGCGAGGCGACCGTCGTCGTACCGGCCGCGCGGCTGGTCGATTCGATGACGCTGCTGCGCGATCGCGCGGAGCTGCGCTTCGAGCAGATGCTCGACCTCTGCGGCGTCGACTACTCGGTGTACGGCGGCGGTGCACACGACGGGCCGCGCTACGCCGTCGTCTATCATCTGCTGTCGCTCGCGAACAACTGGCGGCTGCGCGTTCGCACGTTCGCACCGGACGACGATTTTCCCGTCGTGCCGAGCGTGATCGACGTCTGGCCGGCGGCGAACTGGTACGAGCGCGAAGCGTTCGACCTCTACGGCGTCATGTTCACCGGCCATCCCGATCTCCGCCGGCTGCTGACCGACTACGGCTTCGTCGGCCATCCCTTCCGCAAGGACTTCCCGCTCTCCGGCTACGTCGAGATGCGCTACGACCCCGAGCAGGCTCGCGTGATCTACCAGCCGGTGACGATCGAGCCGCGCGAGCTGGTGGCGCGGGTAATCCGTGAAGAGAACTACGCGGACAGCGAGTAGCGATGGGCGCGATCTTCAACTTGCTCAGCTTGCAGCGCACGCTTGCCCGTCGCTTTGCATGCAAGGCTCATGGCTGAAATCCGCAACTACACGATGAACTTCGGGCCGCAGCACCCCGCCGCGCACGGCGTGCTGCGGCTCGTGCTCGAGCTCGACGGCGAGGTGATCGAGCGCGCCGACCCGCACATCGGCCTGTTGCATCGGGCGACCGAGAAGCTCGCCGAGCACAAGACGTACATCCAGTCGCTGCCGTACATGGACCGGCTCGACTACGTGTCGATGATGTGCAACGAGCACGCCTACTGCCTCGCGATCGAGAGGCTCCTCGGCATCGACGTGCCGATCCGCGCGCAGTACATCCGCGTGATGTTCGACGAGATCACGCGCATCCTGAATCACCTGCTCTGGCTCGGCGCGCACTCGCTCGACGTCGGCGGCATGACGACGTTCCTCTACTGCTTCCGCGAGCGCGAGGACCTGATGGACGTCTACGAGGCGGTGTCCGGCGCGCGGTTGCACGCGGCGTACTACCGGCCCGGCGGCGTCTATCGCGATCTGCCCGACCGCATGCCGCAGTACGCGGCGCAGGTGACGCGCAACGACCGCGCGATGAAGGAGCTCAATCGCAACCGGCAGGGTTCGGTGCTCGACTTCATCGAGGATTTCACGAATCGCTTTCCCGGTTACGTCGACGACTACGAGACGCTGCTCACCGAGAATCGCATCTGGAAGCAGCGCACCGTCGGCATCGGCGTCGTGTCACCCGAGCGCGCGCTCGCGCTCGGCTTCACCGGCCCGATGCTCCGCGGCTCGGGCGTGCCGTGGGACCTGCGCAAGAAGCAGCCGTACGCGGTCTACGACCGGGTGGACTTCGACGTGCCGGTCGGCACCAACGGCGACTGCTACGACCGCTACCTCGTGCGAATCGAGGAAATGCGGCAGGCGAATCGCATCATCGGGCAGTGCATCCCGTGGCTCCGCGCGAATCCCGGTCCGGTGATGATCGACAACCACAAGATCACGCCGCCGTCGCGCGAGGCGATGAAGTCGAACATGGAGGAGCTGATCCACCACTTCAAGCTCTTCACCGAGGGCATGCACGTGCCGCCAGGCGAGGCGTACGCGGCGATCGAGCATCCGAAGGGCGAGTTCGGCGTCTACATCGTCTCCGACGGCGCGAACAAGCCGTACCGCGTGAAGCTGCGCGCGGCCGGCTTCGCGCATCTCGCCGCGCTCGACGAGATGTCGCGCGGCCACATGATCGCCGACGTCGTTGCGATCATCGGCACGCAGGACATCGTGTTCGGGGAGATTGACCGATGAGCGACCGCCTGATCGATGCGCGCGTGGTGAACCTCGACCAGCTCGAACTCAGGCACTTTTCGAACGGCGAGCGCTTCGAGGCGCGATTCGCGCGCATCGGACCCCTCGTCGGCGCGAAGCAGCTCGGCTATTCGTACGACATCGTGCCGCCGGGCAAGCGCGCGTGTCCGTTTCACAGCCATCGTGGCGAGGAGGAGATGTTCCTCGTGCTGTCGGGCACCGGCACGCTTCGCTACGGCAGCGAGACGCGAACGATCCGCGCCGGCGACGTCATTTGCTGTCCGGTCGGCGGCCCCGACACCGCGCACCAGATCGTCAACGACTCCGCCGCCGAGCTTCGCTATCTGTCGATCAGCACGATGACGGACCCGGAGGTCTGCGAGTATCCCGACTCGAACAAGCTCGGCGTGTTCTCGCAGGGGCTGCGTCACATGACGCCCGCCGGCGCGGCCGTCGATTACTGGGACGGCGAATGAGCGCGAGGCGCGAAGCGCAGGCCCGAAGGGCGCGTCCGCGCGCGAGTTCGCCGAGGCCGACGGGCGGGCCGATCGATGCGCTTGGGTGGCACGGAGGCCGAGGAATGATCGTGCCGCGCTCCAGTGCGTTCGATGCTCGCAATCGCGGCGCTCGCGCTCGCGACCTTCGCAGTCGCGCAGCCGGCGGCGCCCGCCGCAGCGCCGGTGCCGCCGAAGTTGCCCGGCGACGGAGAAGCAGGAAGCGACGGTATCCGACGACAAGTCGGCCGTCGACGCGGCGAAGAAGTGGCTCGAGATCGTCGATCGCGGCAACACCGCGCCGCTGTGGGACGACGCGGCGAAGCCGTTGAAAAGCTCCGTCACGCGAGCCAAATGGGTCAGTGGGCTGCGCGACATTCGCAAGCCGTACGGCAAGCTCGCGTCGCGCAAGCCGGCGAAGTTCGCGCGCACGCACGAGCTTCCCGACGCGCCGCCCGCCGATTACGCGATCGTCGAGTTCGATTCCAGGTTCGCCAACGGCAAGACCGCGGTCGAGCAGCTCGTCTGGATGCTCGAGTCCGACGGCGTGTGGCGTGTATCGGGTTATTACATCCGCTGAAACGATGCTTTCCGCCGAAGCGCTCAAGCGCATCGACCGCGAGGTCGCCAAGTACCCGGCCGACCAGAAGCAGTCGGCGGTGATGTCCGCGCTCGCCATCGCGCAGGATGAGCACGGCTTCATCGCGCCGGAGACGATCGTCGACGTCGCGAGCTACCTCGGCATGCCGCCGGTCGCCGTCGAGGAAGTGGCGACGTTCTACGCGATGTACAACCTGAAGCCGATCGGCCGCTACAAGGTGACGATCTGCACGAACCTGCCGTGCGCGCTGCAGGGCGCGACCGCCGCCGCCCTGCATCTGAAGCAGCGGCTCGGCATCGGTTTCGGCGAGACCACCGCCGACGGCCTCGTCGCGCTGCGCGAAGGCGAATGCATGGGCGCGTGCGGCGACGCGCCGGTGCTGCTGGTGAACAACAAGCGGATGTGCAGCTTCATGCGGCCGGACAAGCTCGACGCGCTGATCGCCGAGTTCCGCCAAAGCGCGGCGGCCGCGCAGACGAGCGAGCGATGAACGCGCCGGCCGAATTGCTCGACTACGGTCCCGACGCGATCATCATGTCGGGCCTCACCGGCTCGAACTGGCGTCTCGCCGATTACGTGCAGCGCGGCGGCTACGAGGCGCTGAAGAAGCTCGTGCAGGGAAAGGTCCCGCCGCCCGAAGTGATCGCCGAGGTGAAGAAGTCGGCGCTGCGCGGCCGCGGCGGCGCAGGCTTTCCGACCGGCCTCAAGTGGAGCTTCATGCCGCAGCAGTTTCCCGGCGACAAGTATCTCGTCTGCAACTCCGACGAGGGCGAGCCGGGCACGTTCAAGGATCGCGACATCCTGCGCTACAACCCGCATGCGCTGATCGAAGGCATGGCGATCGCCGCGTACGCGATGGGTTGCGCGCGCGGCTACAACTACGTGCACGGCGAGATCTGGCAGGAGTACCTGCGCTGCGAAGAGGCGGTGCAGGAAGCCTACGACGCGGGCCTGCTCGGCACGAACATCCTCGGCTCCGACTGGAGCTTCCATCTCTACAACCATCACGGCTTCGGCGCGTACATCTGCGGCGAGGAAACCGCGCTGCTCGAGTCGCTCGAAGGCAAGAAGGGACAGCCGCGGTTCAAGCCGCCGTTCCCGGCGAGCTACGGTCTGTACGGCAAGCCGACGACGATCAACAACACCGAGACATTCGCCGCCGTGCCGTGGATCATCCGCAACGGCGGCGAGGCGTTCCTCAATCTCGGCAGGCCGAACAACGGCGGCACGAAGCTCTTCTCGGTGACGGGCGACGTCGCGCGGCCCGGCAACTACGAAGTGCGCCTCGGCACGCCGTTCGCGACGCTGCTCGAGATGGCCGGCGGAATGCGCGACGGCCGCCCGCTGAAGGCATGCATCCCGGGCGGGTCGTCGATGCCGGTGCTGCCGGGCGACATCATGATGAAGACCGACATGGACTACGACTCGATCGCGAAGGCCGGGTCGATGCTCGGCTCGGGCGCGGTGATCTGCATGAACGACACGCGCTGCATGGTGCGCTCGCTGTTGCGGCTGTCGTACTTCTACTACGAGGAGTCGTGCGGGCAGTGCACGCCGTGCCGCGAGGGCACCGGGTGGCTGTACCGCGTCGTCGACCGCATCGAGCACGGCAAGGGCCGCAACGAGGATCTCGACCTGCTGCTGTCGGTGTCCGACAACATCGCCGGGCGCACGATCTGCGCGCTGGGCGACGCGGCCGCGCTGCCGGTGAAGAGCTTCATCAAGCACTTCCGCGACGAGTTCCAGTACCACATCGACCACAAGAAGTGCGTGGTCGCCGATTACGTCTGACGCGATGCTGAACCTCGAAATCGACGGCAAGCAGGTGCAGGTGCCGAACGGCAGCACGGTGATGGACGCCGCGCACAAGCTCGGCATCTACGTGCCGCATTTCTGCTGGCACAAGAAGCTGTCGATCGCGGCGAACTGCCGGATGTGCCTCGTGCAGGTCGAGAAGGCGCCGAAGCCGTTGCCCGCATGCGCGACGCCGGCGACCGACGGCATGAAGGTGCAGACGCACTCGGCGCAGGCGGTGAACGCGCAGAAGGGCGTGATGGAGTTCCTGCTGATCAACCATCCGCTCGACTGCCCGATCTGCGACCAGGGTGGCGAATGCCAGCTGCAGGACCTCGCGGTCGGGTACGGCGCGTCGAACTCCCGCTACAGCGAAGCGAAGCGCGTCGTCTTCCACAAGAATCTCGGACCGCTGATCGCCGCCGAGGAGATGACGCGCTGCATCCACTGCACGCGCTGCGTGCGCTTCGGCCAGGAGATCGCCGGCGTGATGGAGCTCGGCATGATCGGCCGCGGCGAGCATTCGGAGATCGTGTCGTTCGTCGGTCGCACCGTCGATTCGGAGCTCTCCGGCAACATGATCGACCTGTGCCCGGTCGGCGCGCTGACCTCGAAGCCGTTTCGCTACAAGGCGCGCACATGGGAGCTTTCACGGCGCAGAAGCATCTCGCCGCACGATTCGCTCGGCAGCAACCTGATCGTGCAGGTGCGCGGCGATCGCGTGATGCGCGTGCTGCCGCTCGACAACGAAGCGGTGAACGAGTGCTGGCTCTCGGACAAGGACCGCTTCTCGTACGAGGCGCTCGACGTCGACGAGCGACTCCCGAAGCCGATGGTGAAGCGCGCCGGCGCCGACGGCGAGAAGGTCTGGAAGGAAGTCGACTGGCCCGCGGCGCTCGACGCCGTCGTCAAGGGACTGAAGGACGTCGTCGCGAAGCATGGCGGAGCGGCGCTCGGCGCACTCGTGTCGCCGCATTCGACACTCGAGGAGATGGCACTCGCGGCGCGTCTCGTGCGCGCGCTCGGCAGCGACAACGTCGACTTCCGCCTGCGCCAGACCGACTTTCGCGGCGACGGACGATCGGACGGCGTCCCGTGGCTCGGCATGCCGATCGCCGATGTGACGACGCTCGACCGCGTGCTCGTCGTCGGCAGCTTCCTGCGCAAGGACCATCCGCTGATCGCGCAGCGGTTGCGGCAGGCGGCGAAGAAGGGCACGCAGGTTTCTTCGTTGCATGCCGTCGCCGATGACTGGCTGATCCGGATGCATCGCTCGTACGTCGCGCCGCCGTCGCACCTGCCGCGCGCGCTCGCCGAGATCGTCGTCGCGGCGGCGAACGCGGCCGGCGGCGCGCCACCGGCGGCGCTCGCCGGCATCGAGCCGTCCGAGCAGGCGAGCGCGATCGCGCAAAGCCTGATGAGCGGCGAGCGCAAGGCGATCCTTCTCGGCAACACCGCCGAGCAGCACCCGCACGCCTCGCAACTGTTCGCGCTCGCGCAGGCACTGGCCGGCATCGTGGGCGCAAAGCTCGGCTGCCTGACGGAAGCGGCGAACAGCGTCGGCGGCTACCTCGCCGGCGCGCACCCGCAGAGCGGCGGTCTCAACGCACAGGCGATGCTCGACGATCCGCGCCGCGCGTACATCGTGCTGCACGCCGAGCCGGAGTTCGACTGCGCGAATCCGGTGGCTGCGCGCGCCGCGCTCGACAAGGCCGACTTCGTCGTCGTGATGAGCCCGTTCCGTCACGGCATGCACTACGCCGACGTGCTGCTGCCGGTTGCACCGTTCAGCGAGACGGCGGGCACGTTCGTCAATTGCGAGGGACGCGCGCAATCGTTCAAGGGCGTCACCGCTCCGTACGGCGAGACGAGACCCGCGTGGAAGCTGCTGCGCGTGCTCGGGACGCTGCTCGGTCTGCCGGGCTTCGAGCTCGACAGCGCCGAAGCGGTGCGCGCGGCTGCGCTGCCGTCGCCGGCCGACATTGCGAGCCGGCTGCGCAACGCGACGGCCGTCGACATCGCGACGCCGGTTCCTTCCGTCAGCGCGTTCGAGCGCGTCGCCGACGTGCCGATCTACTTCGCCGATCCGCTCGCGCGCCGCTCGCCGCCGCTGCAGCAGACCGCGGACGCGGCGCCGCCGCGCGCACGGATGAACGCGGTGACGCTCGCGCAGCTCGGCGCCGACGAAGGCACGCAAGTCAAAGTGATGCAGGGCCGCGGCGAAGCGGTGCTCACCGCGGTGGCCGACGCCGGCGTTCCGGCCGGCGTCGTGCGCATCGCGGCCGCGCATCCGGCGACCTGCGGCCTCGAAGGGCTGTCGGGTCCCGTTCGGGTCGAGCGCGCATGATCAACTGGAACGACGTCTGGTTCACGCTGTGGACGCTCGCGAAGATCATCGCGATCGCGATCCCCCTGATCCTGTGCGTCGCGTACCTGACGCTTGCCGAGCGCAAGGTCATCGGCTACATGCAGGTGCGCATCGGCCCGAATCGCGTCGGGCCGTTCGGCCTGCTGCAGCCGTTCGCCGACGTCGCGAAGATGCTTTTCAAGGAGATCGTCGTCCCGACCGGCGCGAGCCGCTATCTGTTCTTCATCGCGCCGATGCTCTCGCTCGGACCCGCGCTCGCCGCGTGGGCGGTCATCCCGTTCTCCGACAATCTCGTCCTCGCCGACATCAACGCGGGACTGCTGTACATCCTCGCGATGACGTCGATGGGCGTCTACGGCATCATCCTCGCCGGCTGGGCGTCGAACTCGAAGTACGCGTTCCTCGGCTGCCTGCGCTCGGCGGCGCAGATCGTGAGCTACGAGATCGCGATGGGCTTCGCGCTCGTCGGTGTGCTGATGGTGGCGAACACGCTCAACCTGAACGACATCGTGCGCGGCCAGCAAGGCGGCGCCGCGTACTGGTACTTCATCCCGCTGTTCCCGCTGATGATCGTGTATCTCGTGTCGGGCATCGCCGAAACGAACCGCCATCCGTTCGACGTCGCCGAGGGCGAATCGGAGATCGTGGCGGGCTTCCACGTCGAGTACTCGGGCATCGCGTTCGCGCTGTTCTTCCTCGCCGAGTACATGAACATGATCCTCGTCGCGGCGCTGTGCTCGATCATGTTCCTCGGCGGCTGGCTCGCGCCGTGGCCGGCGCTGAACGACTTCACCATCGGCGGCGTCGCGCCGCTCGGCGACGGCATCGGCTGGCTCGCGGCGAAGATGGCGTTCATCCTGCTGATCTTCCTCTGGATCCGCGCGACGTTCCCGCGTTACCGCTACGACCAGATCATGCGGCTCGGCTGGAAGGTGTTCATTCCGGTCACGCTCGTGTGGATCGCGTTCCTCGGCGCCATGATGCAGACGCGCTACGCGTACCTGTTCCATTGAGGCCGCCGATCATGTGGTCGCGCTTTCGCGAATTCGCCCAGACCTGGCTGCTGCTCGAGCTCTTCAAGGGCCTTCGGCTCACCGGCCGGCATCTGTTCGCACGCAAGGTGACCGTGCAGTTTCCGGAAGAGAAGACGCCGATGAGCCCGCGCTTCCGCGGACTGCACGCGCTGCGCCGCTATCCGAACGGCGAGGAGCGCTGCATCGCGTGCAAGCTGTGCGAGGCGGTGTGCCCGGCCCTCGCCATCACGATCGAGTCGGAGCAGCGCGACGACGGCACGCGGCGCACGACGCGCTACGACATCGATCTCACCAAATGCATCTTCTGCGGCTTCTGCGAGGAAAGCTGCCCGGTCGATTCGATCGTCGAGACGCGCATTCTCGAGTACCACGGCGAGCAGCGCGGCGATCTCACCTACACGAAGGAAATGCTCCTCGCGGTCGGCGACAGGTACGAGCCGCAGATCGCCGCGGACCGCGCACAGGACGCGCGGTACAGATGAACAGCGTCCCGAACGCGTGCAGGGGCTCTGCCCGCGGTGCGGGGGCCGAAGATCAA
>CAWCUH010000004.1:0-1213297 GCA_963798655.1 uncultured beta proteobacterium
CCGTCAGCGGTCGCGCACACGGCATCCAAGCAAAAGTGGACGCGCGGCTACGACGATCGTCAGTCGAGCGTGCTCTTGAACGCACGCAAGCCGATCAGGATGACGCCCAGCATGAACGCGGCGATCGGCCACAGCTCGGGGGCGATCGTGGCGAGATCGTTTCCCTTGAGCAGCACGCCGCGGACGACGCGCAGGAAATGCGTGAGCGGCAAGACTTCGCCGATCCCCTGCGCCCAGCCCGGCATGCCGCGAAACGGAAACATGAACCCGGACAGCAGGATCGACGGCAGGAAGAAGAAGAACGTCATCTGCATCGCCTGCAGCTGATTGCGCGCGAGCGCGGAGAACATAAGCCCGAGCGTCAGGTTCGCCGCGATGAACAGCAGCACGGCGACGAACAGCACTGCGGGGTTGCCGAGCATCGGTACGCCGAAGATCAGCCGCGCGAGCGCGAGCACGAGCGTGACCTGGACAAGGCCGATGACGACGTACGGCACGATCTTTCCGGTCATCACCTCGAGCGCCGTCGCCGGCGTCGCGAGCAGGTTCTCCATCGTGCCGCGCTCGGTCTCGCGCGTGATCGCGAGCCCGGTCATCAGCACCATCGTCATCGTCAGCACGACGCCGATCAGCCCGGGCACGATGTTGTACTGCGTGATCTGCTCGGGGTTGTAGCGCGCGTGTATGCGGAACTCGAACGGCGCGTCGCTCGCGGCGAGCGGCGCGAGCGGTCCGACGAGATCGCGCGAGAGCACCGTGCGCGCGATCCCGTTCACGGCGGCGATCGCGTTGCCGGTCGCCGCGGGGTCGGTCGCATCGGCCTCGATCAGCACCGCCGGATGCTCGCCGCGCACGAGCGCACGCGAGAAGCCGGCGGGAATCGTCACGACGAACTGCGCGCGGCCGCGTGCGAGCAGCTCGTCGGCCGCGTCCTCGTCGGCCGCTTCGCCGATGATGCTGAAATAGTCGCTGTTGCGAAGCCCCGCGACGATGCTGCGCGAGAACTCGCTGTGATCGGCATCGAGCATCGCGGTCGGCAGATGCTTCGGGTCGGAGTTGATCGCGAAGCCGAACAACACGAGCTGCAGCACCGGAATGCCGACGATCATGCCGAACGTCAGGCGGTCGCGCTTGAGCTGGATGAACTCCTTGCCGACGATGCCGAGCCAGCGCGAGAACGAAAAGAAGCTCGTCACGACGCGGCCGCGCGATCGACGTCGCGCATCAGGTGGATGAAAACGTCCTCGAGGCCCGGATCGATCTCGCGCCACTGCCAGCCCGGCGCCTCGCGCAGCGGCGCGATCGCCTGCTCGAGCGATGCGCGATCGGAGCCGGTGACGTGCAGCGTCGTGCCGAAGGCGGCGACCTGCTCGACGGCGGGAAGCGAGCGCAAGCGGGCGGCGAGCGCCGGAAGATCGGCGCCCGCGACCTCCCACGTGACGAGCGGCTGGCTCGCGATCACCTCGCTCGCCGTGCCCTGCACCAGCAGCCGCCCGTTCAGGATGTAACCCAGCTTGTGGCAGCGCTCCGCCTCGTCCATGTAGTGCGTGCTGACGAGCACCGTGATGCCGCGCGCGGCGAGCGCGTGCAGCTCTTCCCAGAAGTCGCGCCGCGCTTTCGGGTCGACGCCTGCCGTCGGCTCGTCGAGCAGCAGCAGCTGCGGGTCGTGCAGCAGACAGGCGGCGAGCGCGAGCCGCTGCTTCCAGCCGCCCGACAGCGTGCCGGCGAGCTGATCGCCGCGGGCGACGAGACCGAGTCCCTTCGAGCGCCGCCTCGACGCGCGTCGCGCGCCCGTCGAGGCCGTACATGCGCGCGACGAAGCGCAGGTTCTCGCGAATCGTCAGGTCTTCCCAGAACGAGAAGCGCTGCGTCATGTAGCCGACCTCGCGCTTGATGGCCTTCGCGTCGCGGACGATGTCGTAGCCGAGGCACGTGCCCTCGCCGCTGTCGGGCGTGAGCAGGCCGCACAGCATGCGGATCGACGTCGTCTTGCCGCTGCCGTTCGGACCGAGGAAGCCGAAGATCTCGCCGCGGCGCACCGTGAGCGCGAGATCCTTCACCGCGTGCAGCGAGCCGAAATGCTTGTTGAGGCCGCGAACGTCGATGACGACGTCGGCATCGTGCGCGGCGGTCATGATGCGGGCAGCGCGACGTCGACCGGCTGCCCGGGCGCAAGCCGCGCGGCGTCGGCGAGCGACGGCTTCGCTTCGACGAGGAAGACGAGCTTCGCGCGGTTCTCCTTCGAATAGAGCACCGGCGGCGTGAACTCGACGCGATCGGAGATGAAGACGATCTCCGCCTCGATCGGCGCGCCGCAGCCATCGCAGGTGAGCGTCACCCGCTCGCCGCGCTTCAACTGGCCGACGACCGTCTCCGGCACGTAGAAGCGCGCCTTCACGTTGCCCGGCGGCAGGATCGACGCGACCGGGCTCCCGGCGGGAACGAAATCGCCGACGACGTAGTACGTGTCGTGCACGACGCCCGCGCTCGGCGTTGCAACCGCGCGCTGCGCGAGCCTCCATTGCGACATCGCGAGCGCCTCGCGCGCCGCGCGAGCCTCGGCCTCGGCGGCGCGGATCTCGTCGGGCCGGCCGGTCGACTGCTTCGTCGTCTCCACCGTCGCACGGAGCTGCGCGACCTGCGCCTCATCGCGCTTCACCGCCGTGCGCGCGTCGTCGAGCGCCGCCTGGCTGACGAATCCCGCCTTGAAGAGATCCTGCTGGCGTTTGAGGTTCGCCGTGGACAGCTCGCGCGCCGCCTGCGCCTGTCGCAGCTGCTCGCTGACCGTCTCCACCTCGGGCGCGCGCTTGCCCGTCTTCAGATTGGCGAGCCGCGCTTCGGCGGCGCGCAACTGCTCTTCGGCCTGCCTGCGCGCGGCGGCTTCGTTCTCGCTTTCGAGCACGAACACCGGCGCGCCGGCGTCGACGCGCTCGCCTCGGCTCACCGCCAGCTTCGCGAGCGTGCCCGGGAACTGCGCGGCGACGCGAACGTATTCGCCTTCGATGTAGCCCTGCAGCGGGCGGCTGCCGTCGCGCGCGCACCCGCCGAGCGCGAGCGCGAGGACGACGCAGGCGAACGCACTCGTTGCGATCTGGTGGGGGATTGGGTGATGCACGCGATCGATCGGCTGCCGTCCGACGCGACAGGGCATCTTAGCATCGGGCATCGCGGCGCCTGCCGCGCCGGATCAACCCAGCGTCGCGAGCGCGTCGAGCACCGTCTGCTTCTGCAGCACTTCGGGCAGCAGCAACGGCTCCTTGCCCGGCCGGTACAGCACGTAGACGGGCACGCCGTTGCGTCCGAGCGCGGCGAGCGCGCGCGTGATCGCGTCGTCGCGGCGCGTCCAGTCGCCGCGCACCAGCGCCACGTTTCGCCGCGCGAACGCGCTTTTGATGTCGTCGGTGTTCAGTACGAGGCGCTTGTTGACCTGGCAGGTGACGCACCAGGCAGCGGTGAAGTCGACGAACACCGGCCGGTTCTGCATCGTCAGCTCGCTCACGACCGTCGGCGAGAACGGCTGCCAGCCTTCGGTGGCCGACGTCCGCCCGGCGCGCTCACCGGCCGTCGCCTCGAATGTCAGCAGCGGCCACGCGACGACGGCGGCAACGGCGAGCACCGCCGCGCCGACGAGGCCCCACGGCCTCGCGCCACCGGTGCGCACGATGTGCCACGTCCACAGCGCGAAGCCGACGCCGAGGAGCGCGATCAAGAGTCGCGCGACGGCGTCGACGTCGCGCTGTGCACCGAGCACCCACGCGAGCCAGATCACCGTGCCGTACAGCGGAAAGGCGAGCAGCTGCTTGAACCGCGCAAGCCACGGCCCGGAGCGCGGCAGCTTGCGCCGCCACCCGGGAAAGAGTGCAAGCGTCACGTACGGCGCCGCCATGCCGACGCCCAGCGCCACGAACACGGCGAGCGTCGTCGCCGTGCCGCCGGTCAATGCGTAGCCGAGCGCCGCGCCCATGAACGGCGCCGTGCACGGCGAGGCGATGACCACCGCGATCACGCCCGAGCCGAACGCGTCGAGCGTGCGATTCTGCGCGGTCCAGCCGGCGACGCCGGACGGCGCCAGCTGACCGAACTCGAACACGCCGGAGAGGTTCAACGCGAGCACGAAGAAAAGCGCGGCGAGCGCGGTGACGACTGCCGGCGATTGCAACTGGAAGCCCCAGCCGAGTTGCTCGCCGGCGCCACGCAGTCCGGCGAGCGCGAGCCCGAGCACGACGAACGTCGCGACGACGCCGATCGCGAAGGCGACCGCCTCCGCGTGCAGCGTCGCGCGGTTGTCGTGATGCGTCGCGAAGCCCATCACCTTGAGCGAGAGCACCGGAAACACGCACGGCATCAGGTTCAGCAACAGCCCGCCGACCAGCGCGAACGCGATCGCGACCGCGATGCTCATGTTCGCGCCAGCGGTCGGCGGAGGCGCGAGGTTCAGCGCCGGCGCGGCCGCCAGCGCGGGCTTCGCGCCGGCGACGACGCTGCCCGCGAGCGCAATGTCGATCGTCGCCGCCCGCACGCGCGCCCCGCCCGGCTCGTTCATCCCGTTCGTCGCGGTGACGACACCGTCGAGGTTGCCGAACGCGCCGGAGAGCTCGCTCGACACCGGCAGCGTCAACACATAGGCATCGCCGTCGCGGGCGAGCGCCTGCGGCTTCGACGGCTCGATCCGCGATTGCGCGTGCGCAAAGAAGTGCAGCGCGCCCGGATCGGCCGCGCCGGGCGGCGGCGCGAGCGACAGCGCGATCGTCGTACCGTCGCCTTTCGCGCTCGCCTTCCATCCGCCGAGCGGCTTCGGCAATGCGGCGCGTGTCGCGGCGATCGGTGCGCTCCACGCCGGATCGGGCGCGCTGCTTGTCGCGACAGGCAACGCGAGCGACAAATCCGCGCCCTCGGGGATGCACGTGTCGCGACACACGAGCCAATCGGCGCGCGCGTGCAGCGCGACCGGCGAGCCGAGCGCAAGCGTCTTCGCCGGCGACAGCGTCACGAGGTGCAGCACTTCGCCGGCATAGCCGTAATTCACGAGCGGCCCCGCCGGCAGCGCGCGCGGCGCCGGCCACTCGATCGGCGACGCCGCGACGCCGTCGGGCAGCCTCCACGCGAGCGTCGTCGGCAGGCCGGAGTCGCCGGGATTGCGCCAGTACGTGTGCCAGCCATCGGCGATCTTCAGGCGCAACGCGACGGTAATCGGCTCGCCCGGGACGATCGCCGTGCGCTCGGCGACGAGCTCGGCTTCGACGTTCTCCGTCTTCACCGGCGCGCCAAGCGACACCGTCGCGAACGCGAGCGCCGCCGCCACGCCGATTGCGGCGCGCGCGATCCACGAAGCTCGTCGACTCGTTCGCATGGCGCTCGATTCGTGCGGGTCAACACCCGATGCGCAGGCGGCATTCCCGCCCGCCCGGCCGGCTCACCCGCCCGGGTACAATTCTACCGGCCTGCCGTACCCGCCCCTTGACGTGCTGCAAGCCGGCAGCACGGACGTACACCGCCGTCCGACCGGCGGCCTCGGCCGACGTGGCGCGCGGCGTTTCCCCCCGCATGGACACATTCCTCGTCTCGGCCGCCGTCGTCGCGCTCGGTGAGATCGGCGACAAGACGCAACTGCTCGCGCTCGTGCTCGCTGCGCGCTATCGCAAGCCGTGGCCGATCATCGCGGGCATTCTGACCGCGACGCTCGCGAACCACGCGCTCGCCGGCTATCTCGGCAACCTGTTCCGCACGTTCGTGCCTGATGACATCCTGCGCTGGCTCGTCGCGCTGTCGTTCTTCGCCGTCGCCGCCTGGGCGCTGAAGCCGGACACCTTCGACGAGGATGCGCCGCCGCCGGCATCGCGCTGGGGCGTTTTCGGCGTGACCGTCGTCGCGTTCTTCATCGCCGAGATGGGCGACAAGACGCAGGTCGCGACCGTCGTGCTCGCCGCCAGGTTCCCATCGCTTGCCGGTGTGGTGCTCGGCACGACGTTCGGCATGCTGCTCGCGAACGTTCCCGTCGTGCTGATCGGCAAGGCAGCATCTGCGCGCATACCGTTCAAGGCGATCCGCATCGCCGCGGCGCTGCTTTTCGCCGGTCTCGGCGTCTACGCGTTGTTCGCGACCGATCTCGTGTCGTGAAACGCGTACCGCGCGATGTTCGACGCACCGCCTTGCCGCTTCGTCGGGCTTGCATTTCGAGCGACGTGCGGTAGTCTAACCGTCCGCTGATTCGCCGTGCCGCAAGGCGCTTTCCTGTCGAAGACGATGCTCCGCTCGCGCTGCGCGTTCTGCGATCACGCCAATCCCGAGGGATCGAAGTTCTGCAACGAATGCGGCTCGCCGCTGCATCTCGCGCCGTGCGCGAGCTGCGAAGCGGTGAACGACGTCGGCGCGCCCGCGTGCCATCGATGCGGCGTCGCACTCGTCGCGGGTGAAGGCGTCGAGCAGCGCGGCGCGATCGCCGCGACGACAGGCGAGCGCGCGCACGTGCCCGAAGCGCTCGCACGCAGGGTCGATGCACCGGGCCGAAGCGAGCCCGGCATCCCATTGCGGCGCCCGGCTGCAACGAGTGCTGCAACGCCGGCGGCCGTTGCGCCTTCGACGAGCGCGGCGACGTTTGCGGCAGCATCATCGCCCGAGGCGGCGCCCGGAGAGTCGTTCGTCGTGCCGCCCGACGAAATGCGGCTCGCGGCGACGCGAGACATGGCGGCCGCCGCGAGTCGGCGTCGTGCAGCAGGCGCTGTCGCCCTCGCGCTCGCAATCGCCTTCGCCTTGCCGCTCGTGTACTTCGAATTCTTCTCGGCGCATCCGCTCGCCGACTGGCTGCACGCGACGCAGGCCGACATCGCGAACGCAATTCGCGCGCGGCTGTCGTTGCCGTCGGCGGCGCCGAAGGCCGCGGGCAGCACGGTTGCCGCACCCGCCGCACCCGCGCCGACGCCGTCCGCGCCGACGCCGTCCGCGCCGACGCCCTCCGCGTCGACGCCCTCCGCGCCGGCAAGCGTCACGCCGACAACGCAAAGCGCGCCGTCGCAACCTGCTGCGCCCGCGCCGGACAGCGTCGGGCCACGCGACGAAGCGCCGCGCGACGGCACTGTGTCGAGCAGCGCACCGCCGCCGGTGCCGACGGCGCTGCCGGCGCAGCCATCCGCGCAAGCATCGCCGCAGCCCGCTGCGGATCCGCGCGCGGGCGCCGATGCGCCCGCTTCTCCACGCTGACGATTCGCCGCACCGGGCGGCGCTGCGCTCGCCGGTATAATCAACGGTTTACACGAGGCGCGCCGCGCCGGACCGGCGCCGCGCGCAGGTCGACATGACCCCGTTCGAACCAGCGAAGATCGAATCCGCCGCGCAGGCTTCGTGGAAAGCAGCCGACGCGTATCGCGCCGCCGAGAAGCCGGGCGCGAGGAAGTTCTACTGCGTGTCGATGCTGCCGTATCCGTCCGGCAAGCTGCACATGGGGCACGTTCGCAACTACACGATCAACGACGTCATGTACCGGCACCTGCGGATGAACGGCTGGAACGTGCTGATGCCGATGGGCTGGGACGCGTTCGGCCTGCCCGCCGAGAACGCCGCGATGAAGAGCGGGCAGGCGCCGGCGAAGTGGACGTACGACAACATCGCGACCATGAAGCAGCAGATGATCGCGATGGGCCTTGCGATCGACTGGTCGCGCGAGATCGCGGCGTGCGACCCGAACTACTACAGGTGGAACCAGTGGATGTTCCTGCGCATGCTCGAGAAGGGCATCGCGTACCGCAGGACGCAGGTCGTGAACTGGGACCCCGTCGACCAGACGGTGCTCGCGAACGAGCAGGTGATCGACGGTCGCGGCTGGCGCACCGGCGCGCTTGTCGAGAAGCGCGAAATCCCCGGCTATTACCTGAAGATCACCGACTACGCCGAGGAGCTGCTCGCCTGTCTCGACCGGATGGAAGGCTGGCCGGAGCGCGTGCGCACGATGCAGGCGAACTGGATCGGCAAGAGCGTCGGTGTGCGCTTCGCGTTCCCGCACGACATCGCCGGTGACGACGGCAAGCCGATCAACGGCGGCCGCATGTACGTGTTCACGACGCGCGCCGACACGATCATGGGCGTCACGTTCTGCGCGGTCGCCGCCGAGCATCCGCTCGCCACGCACGCGGCGAAGCGCAATCCGGCGCTCGCCGCGTTCATCGACGAATGCAAGCGCGGCAGCGTGATGGAAGCCGACCTCGCGCTGATGGAGAAGAAGGGGATGCCGACCGGCCTCTTCGTCCGGCACCCACTGACCGGCGAGAACGTCGAGGTGTGGGTCGGCAACTACGTGCTGATGGGCTACGGCGACGGCGCGGTGATGGGCGTGCCGGCGCACGATGCGCGCGACTTCGCGTTCGCGAAGAAATATGGGCTGCCGATCAAGCAGGTGATCGCGATCGACGGCGAGACGTTCTCGACCGACGAGTTCCAGCCGTGGTACGAGGACAAGACGCGCGGCCATTGCGTCAACTCCGGCAAGTACGACGGACTTCGCTACGAAGAGGCCGTCGACGCCGTCGCGTCCGATCTCGCGGCGATGGGTCTCGGCGAGAAGCAGACGACGTATCGGCTGCGCGACTGGGGCATCTCGCGCCAGCGCTACTGGGGCACGCCGATTCCGATCATCCATTGTTCGCGTTGCGGCGAAGTGCCGGTGCCGGACAAGGATCTTCCGGTCGTGCTGCCGGAGGACTGCGTGCCCGACGGTACGGGCAATCCGCTGAACAAGCGCGAGGATTTCGTGAACGTCGCGTGCCCGACGTGCGGCGGCGCCGCGCGGCGCGAAACCGACACGATGGACACGTTCGTCGACTCGTCGTGGTACTACATGCGCTACACGTGCCCGGACGCGACGACGATGGTCGACTCGCGCAACGACTACTGGATGCCGATGGACCAGTACATCGGCGGCATCGAGCACGCGATCCTGCACCTGCTGTACGCGCGGTTCTGGACGAAGGTGATGCGCGACATGGGAATGCTGCGCTTCGACGAGCCGTTCACGCGGCTGTTCACGCAGGGAATGCTGCTCAATCACATCTTCCTGCGCCGACTTCCGCACGCCAGCGTCGAGTTCGTCTCGCCGGACGACGTCAACGCGACGTTCGACGCCGATGGCCGGATCACCGGCGGCCGCTCGAAGCTCGACGGCGGGCCGGTCGAGTACGGCGGCGTCGGCAAGATGTCGAAGTCGGAGAAGAACGGCGTCGACCCGCAGGAAGTGATCGACCGCTACGGCGCCGACACCGCGCGCCACTTCGTGATGTTCGCCGGGCCGCCGTACGAGTCGGCGGTGTGGTCCGACGCCGGCGTCGAGGGCAGCTTCCGCTTCCTGCGACGGCTGTGGAATTTCGCGCACGACAAGGCCGAGCTCGTCGAATCGGCGAAGCAGCCTTTCGCATGGAGCGACGCGGATGCCGCGGTCAAGACCGCGCGACGCGAGATCCATCTTGCGCTGAAGCAGGCGAACTACGACTACGAGCGCGTGCAGTACAACACCGTCGTCTCGGCCGGCTACAAGATGCTGAACGCGCTCGAAGCGGTCGCCGACACCGCGGTGGGCGCTGCGGCGCTCTATCGCGAGGGCCTGTCGATCCTGCTGCGCGTGCTCTACCCGGTCGTCCCGCACACGACGTGGACGGCGTGGAACCATTTGGGGCTCGCGGCGCAGCTCGGCGACCTGCTCGATGCGCCGTGGCCGCAGGTCGATGCGAGCGCGCTCGAGCAGACCGAGATAGAGCTGGTGCTGCAGGTGAACGGCAAGCTGCGCGGCAGGATCACCGTTCCGGCGAGCGCGACCGAGGAGGAGATCAAGTCTCGCGCGGCGAGCGCGCCGGAGGTCACGAAGCACAGTGGCGGCGCGGCGCCGAAATTCATCAAGGTCGTTCCGGGACGCCTCGTCAATGTTGTCGTTTGATCGCGCGCGGCGGCTCGTGCTTGCATGCGCGGTGGCGACACTCGCGTCGTGCGGCTTCCACCTGCGCGGCGACGTCGAATATCCGTTCGACACGCTCTACATCAACGCGCCGTCAGCCGGCATTCTCGCAGTCGAGCTGCGTCGCACGTTCGAGGGGGCACGCGGCGTGCGCCTGGTCGACAAGCCCGAGTCGGCGCGGGCAATCCTCGACATCACCGCGTACGGCGACGACAAGCAGGTGCTGTCGCTGTCCGGCGGCGGCCGCGTGCGCGAGTACACGCTGACGAAGTACGTCGCGTTCCGAGTGCGCGACATGGAAGGCCGCGACTGGCTGCCCGCCGGCGATATCACGATCCGCCGAACATACTCGTTCAACGAGTCCGAAGCGCTCGCGCGCGAGGCGCAGGAGGCGCGGCTGCTGAAGGAAATGCAGACCGACGCCGTTCAGCAGATCGTGCGGCGACTGCAGGCGGCGAAGAAACCGGCGTGACGCTTGTCATTCCCGCGGAAGCGGGGATCGAGCGTCTTTCGACGAAAGTCACTGGGTCCCCCGCGTTGCGCGGGAACGACCAACGGCGACCCGCACATGGAAATCCGCAGCAAGGATCTCGCTTCGCATCTCGCCCGCTCGCTCGCGTCCGTCTACGTCGTTCACGGCGACGAGCCGCTGTTCACGATGGAAGCGGGCGACGCCATTCGGGCCGCGGCGCGCAAGGCCGGCGCGACCGAGCGCGACCTGCTCGTCGCCGAGCCAGGGTTCAGATGGGACGCGTTCGTCGCGGCGAACGCGACCATGGGACTGTTCGGCGAGCGCCGGCTGATCGACCTGCGCATTCCGTCGGGCAAGCCGGGCGCGGAGGGCGCGCGAGCGCTCGAAGCGTACGCAGCGAATCCCGGCGCCGACGACGTGCTGCTGGTGACGATGCCACGGCTCGATCGCGCCGCGCAGTCGTCGTCGTGGTACGCGGCACTCGCCGCGGCGGGCGTCGCCATCGCCGTGTATCCGCTCGATCGCGACGAGCTGCCCGCGTGGATCGCCGCGCGGCTCGCGCGGCAGAAGCAGCGCGCGCCGACCGACACGCTTGCGTTCCTCGCCGCCCGCTGCGAAGGCAATCTGCTCGCCGCGCGGCAGGAGATCGAGAAGCTTGCGTTGCTGTTGCCCGAAGGCGAGCTCGCGCAGTCCGATATCGAGCGCGCGGTTGCCGACGTCGCCCGCTACGACGTGTTCGAGCTCTCCGAAGCGTGGCTCGCCGGCGAATCGGCGCGCGCGCTCCGCGTGCTGTCGGTGCTGCAGGCGGAAGGGCAAGGCCTGCCGCTCCTGGTGTGGCAGCTCACCGAGGACGTGCACGCGCTCGCCGGTGTGCTCGCCGCGTCGGCTGCCGGCGTGCCGCTGCAGTCGGCGGTGCGCAACGCGCGCGTATGGGGCAAGCGGCAGGCCGCGCTCGAGCGTGCCGCGCGCCGCGTGAAGCCGAGCGCGATCGGACCGCTGCTCGCCGCGCTCGCGCGCCTCGACGCGTTGTCGAAGGGGCTCGGCGTCGGCAATCCCTGGGACGAGCTCGCCTCGGTCGCGCTCGCATTCGCGGGCAAGCCTGCGCACGTGTGAGCCGGCCGCTCGTCGTCGCGACGGTGATGGTCGGCACGATCGCGACGATCCTCGCCGCGACGATCGTCAACGTCGCGTTTCCGGCGATGATGCGCGAGCTGGGCGTCGGCCACGACACGCTGCAATGGGTGTCCGCCGGTTTTCTCGCCGCGACGACGACGACGATGCTCGCGACCGCGTGGCTCGTCGGTGCGTTCGGCGAGCGGCACACGTTCGTCGCATCGCTCGCC
The DNA here is from genome assembly GCA_963798655.1 of uncultured beta proteobacterium. Taxonomy (GTDB): domain Bacteria; phylum Pseudomonadota; class Gammaproteobacteria; order Burkholderiales; family Casimicrobiaceae; genus CAVSMC01. Next base: position 11,750 of record CAWCUH010000004.1, read on the forward strand.
GTTTTCCTCGCCGGATCGCTGCTCGGCGCGCTCGCGTGGAGCGCAAGCGCGCTGATCGCCGCGCGCATCGCGCAGGGCGCCGCGGCGGGCGTGCTGCAGCCGCTCGCGATGATCGTGCTCTTCCGCGTGTTTCCGGCCCGCGAGCGCGGCCGTGCGATGGCGCTCTACGGCTTCGGCATCGTGCTCGCGCCGGCGATCGGCCCGACGGTCGGTGGCGCGCTCGTCGACGCATTCGGCTGGCGCTCGATCTTCCTGCTGTCGCTGCCGTTCTGCATCGTCGGCATCGCGATGGGCCTGCGCTATCTCAAGACGCATCGGACGCATCCGCGCGCGGGCTTCGACTGGATCGGGCTCGCGCTGCTCGCGCTCGCGATGACGGCGCTGCTGAACATCACCGTCGTCGGGCACCGCTCGGGCTGGCTGTCGTGGCCGGCGATCGCCACGCTCGCCGCGACCGCGATGCTGGTCGCCGCATTCGTCGCCTGGCAGATGCGCACCGCGTCGCCGCTGCTCGCCGTGCGACTGTTCGAAACGCGCTCGTTCGTCGCCGCGGCGCTGGTGTCGTTCGCTTACGGCCTCGGGCTGTTCGGCTCGACGTATCTGCTGCCGGTATTCGTGCAGGACATCGCCGGCTACTCGGCTTCGGATGCCGGATGGCTGCTGATGCCGCCCGGCATCGCGCTCGCGCTCACGCTCGCCGCGGCGGGCCGTCTCACCGATCGGATCGACCCGCGCTACGTGGTCACGGCGGGTCTCGCGCTGTTCGCCGCGTCGAGCCTGATGCTCGCGTGGAGCGGCGCCCACACCGCGTTCTGGCTGCTCGCCGCGATGCTCGTCGTCGGCCGCATCGGGCTCGGCCTGATCATTCCCGGCCTGAACGTCGGCGCCGTGCAGCCGTTCGAGGGCGCGACGCTCGCCTACGCATCGTCGGCCGTCAACTTCGTGCGCCAGTTCGGCGGCGCCGCCGGCGTCAACATGCTCGCCGTACTGCTCGAATGGCGTCTCGCCGTCCACGGCAGCGGCGCGCTCGCGGCCTTTCACGAGTGCTTCATCGTGGTTACGATAGCATTCGCGCTGGCCCTCGTTCCCGCGTGGGCGATGCGCACACCGAGGAGGTAACCATGTTCCGGCGGATTCTGGTGGCCTTCGACGGCTCGGCAGCGAGCCGTCTCGCGCTCGACGAGTGCATGCGTTTGAAGCCCGGCGAAGCCGACGTGCACCTCGTCGGCATCCTCCACCCGCCGCCGATCTACCTGCTCGCGGGAGAATTCGTCGCCGAGCCGCCCGCCGACGACGGCCGTGACGCGCTCGCTGCGGATCTCGAGAAGGCGCGCGCGCAGCTGGCCGCCACCGGCATGCGGGTGCACGCCCAGCTCCAGTCGGGCGATCCGATCGACATCATGACCAAGGTCGTCCAGCAGCTGGACATCGACCTGGTCATCCTCGGCCACCCGCGCAGCACGCGCTTCGCCCAGCGCTGGTGGCGCGGCGACGTCGACGCGCTGCTGATCGAGCGCGTGCGTTGCAGCATCCTGATCGCTGCGGATCCGCTGGCGAAGGCGAAGTAGCTGCGCCGCGGCGAGCCAGGTTGCTTGCCGCTGCGTCTCTCCCCCGCGTACGCGCGCCAGGTCACATGCAGTTGCAGTGGCGCCCGACTCCTTCCTTCGCTCACAAGCGTGCAACTCGTCTATCGGCATCTGTTTCCGGCAATGTGGCTCGCCTGGGCGGCGTACTGGCTGGCCGTCTCGTGGAAAGTCAAGGCCGCGGAGCGCGAGGAATCGCTCGGCTCCCGCCTGCTGCACGCCGTTCCACTGGTCATTGCGGTCTGGCTCCTTTGGGCCGGGCACGTGCCCGGCACCTTGCTCAACAGCAGGATCTTTCCGTGGGGGCCGTGGACGTTTTGGCTGGGCGCAGGGATCACGGCGTGCGGCCTGATCTTCGCCGTATGGGCGAGACTCCACATCGGTCGCAACTGGAGCGGCACGGTGACGGTCAAGGAGAACCATGAGCTCGTGGTGAGCGGCCCCTACGCGTGGGTCCGTCACCCGATCTACACGGGACTCCTCGCCGGTTTCATCGGCTCGGCCCTCGCTCGCGGCGAATGGCGCGGTGCGCTTGCCCTGCTCATCGCCTGGCTCGCACTCTGGCGCAAGTACCGTCTGGAGGAGCGCTGGATGACCGAGCGCTTCGGGGCCGCGTACGTCGACTACCGCCGGCGAACGCCGGCCCTCGTGCCGTTCCTGAGGCGACCGGGAAGCGCGCCGAGCAGCGCCGGCTGACGGATCGCGCCGAGCGGGCTTCATCCGCCCGCCTCGGCGGTGGCGATCCGAGCGACGCCAAACGCCGCGATCCTGCACGAGCGGAAGACTTACGCAGCGTCGCCGGCGACGGCGGCAATCGTCGCGAGCGCGGCAGCCGCTGCCGTCTCGGCACGCAGCACGCGCGCGCCGAGGTGCGCGCGCACAACGCCGCGCCGATCGGCATGCGCAAGCTCGGCGTCGCTGAATCCGCCTTCCGGTCCGACGGCGACGCGGGCGATGCTGCGCACGCGGGCAAGCGACGCGAGCGAGCGGGATGCGCCCGGCGCGAGCATCGCCGTGTTCGCGGCGCTCTGCTCGCCTTCGAGCCATCGCTCGAATGGCTGCGGATCGGCGACCGGCGGAATCCGGTTGCGGCCGCATTGCTCGCTTGCGGCGATCGCGATCTGCCGCCAGTGCGCGACGCGCTTGTCGATCCGATCGCCGTTTCGCGGCAGGTTGCTGCGCGCGGCGATGATGGGAACGATCGCCGCCGCACCGAGCTCGACCGCCTTGCGCACCGCCCAGTCCATCGCATCGGCGGCGACGATCGACTGCACGAGCGTCACCGCATGCGGCGATTCGCGATCGATCGGATCGAACAGGCCCACATTGACGCTGACGCGATCGCGATCGACCGACGTGATCGTCGCCGCGTACTCGCCGCCGGTGCCGTCGAACAGCGTGATCGCATCGCCGGCAGCGAGCCGAAGCACGCGCGTCGCGTGATGCGCGACAGCGGGCGGCAGCGCGACGGTCATGCCGCATTCGAGCGGTACGTCGACGAAAAAACGCGCGCTCAAGGGGCGACGAGTTCGAACCGACGGAAATCGCGCGCCGGGCGAAAGCCGACGCGCGCATGGACGCCGTTCGACGTCGCGTTTGCGGCGTCGGTATCGATCACGGTGCGCACCTCGGTCAGCACGTGGAATCGAAGATCAAAGCGCAACCGCGTCAGCCCACGCGCTATTCCACCAGCGCCCGGTACGCGTGCCACGTCGCGTGACCGACCAGCGGCACGGCGAGCGCGAGCCCGACGAACGCGAGCGCAACGCTGATCGCGAATGTCAGGAGCGCAAAGAATCCGCCGACGCAGAAGTATGCGAACAGGAACTCGATGTTCGACAGCGACAGAACCTGGCCAAGGAAGCCCTCGAGCGTCGGCATCTCGCTCGTGTAGAACAGCGCGAACACGATCAGCGACGCGCGCGCCCACAGCAGCAGGATCACGGTGAGCACGAGCGCGAACACGCCGATCGCGCCGGCGTTCGCGCTCCAGGCGGTGAGCGACGGCGCCAGCCACGCCGGTTCGCCGCGCTCTCGACGGCGCGACAGGTCGTAGAGGCCGATCGCGAAAAACGGCCCGACGAGAAAGAAGCCGCTGACGAGCGCCGACACGTACGCGGTGGCATGGCGGAACGTGATCGCGATCGCAAAACCCATCGCGGCGAAGCACAGCCCGTAGAACAGGCTCGGCAGCGGATGCGCCGCGAAATCGCGCGCGCCGGCCGCGAGCCACGCGAACGGCGCGCTCGCGCGAACGATGCGCACTTCGGGCATCGTCGAGGCCGACGGCTGTGCGTCCGATGTCATCGCGGCAGGCCGATGAATTCGCGCAGCGCGTCGAGCACCGCGTCGGGCTGCTCGGCCATCAGTGCGTGACCGGTGTCGGGCAACGAGACGACCCGCACGTCAGCGAGCGCGCCGATCAGCGCCTGCGCGCTCTTCGGCGGCGCCATCAGGTCGCGCGCGCCGACGACCACGAGCGCCGGACAGCGTACCGCGGCCGCTGCTTCGAGACCGTTCGCGTACAGCATGCAGGCCATGAGATCGGTCGCGAGCACGCGCGGTCGCAATCGCTCCATCAGCCGCATGTTCTGACCGGTCATCCACAAGCCCGGCACCGTGTTGCCGCCAAGCTGCTTGGCCGCGCTGTGCGACCAGCCGTTGATCAACTCGAACGCGAGGTGATCGTCACGGCCGGCCGCTTCGAGAAGCTCGTCGCCCACCGCCATCGGCACGGCGGGACCGAGCAGCGCGACGCGGGCGACGCGCCGCGGCATTCGCGCGGCCGCCTCGAGCGCGGCGAGCGCGCCCATCGAATGACCGACCAGCGATGCTTCGCCGACGTCGAGCGCGTCGAGCAGCGCGCCGATCCAGCCGGCGATCGCTTCCACCGACGCGAGCGTCGCGCCGTCCGAGCGGCCGTGCGCCGGAAGATCGACCGCGAGCGCGTTGAAGCCATGGTGCGCGAAGTAGCGCGACTGCAGCGCGAACACGCTGTGGTCGTGTGCGGCGCCATGGGCGAACACGATCGTCGGGCGCGCCGCGTCGAACGCACGGCCGCCGGTGTACGCGTAGACCTGCGTGCCGTCGACGGCGACGCGCATTCAGCCCTTGCCCGCCGCGTACAGCGCGCGCGACAGGTCCTCGATCAGGTCGTCGGCGTCTTCGAGCCCGACCGACAGCCGGATCGTGCCCTCGCCGATGCCCGCTTTGTCGAGATCGGCGGCCGACATCCGGAAGTGCGTCGTGCTCGCCGGATGGATGACCAGCGATTTCGCATCGCCGACGTTCGCGAGATGCGAGAACAGACGCAGCGATTCGATGAACGTGCGTCCCTGCTCGCGCGTTCCCTTGATATTGAAGCTGAACACCGCCCCGCAGCCTTTCGGCAGCAGCTCCTTCGCGAGCGCGTGATCGGGATGCGAAGCGAGCTCCGGATAGCCGACCGACGCGACGAACGGATGCTCGACCAGGAACGCGACGATCCGGCGCGCATTGTCGACGTGCCGCTGCATGCGGATCGGCAGCGTCTCGACGCCCTGCAGGATCTGCCACGCGGTGAACGGCGCCATGCACGCGCCGAAATCGCGGATGCCTTCGCGCCGGGCGCGCAGCAGGAACGCCGCGGTCGTCGATTCCTCGGTGAACACCATGTCGTGGAATCCGGCGTACGGTGCGGTGAGCGTCGCGAACTTGCCTTTCGCCGCAGGATTGCGTCCGCCGCCGTCCCAGTCGAACGCGCCCGAGTCGACGACGAGGCCGCCGATGACGACGCCGTGGCCGGACAGGAATTTCGTCGCCGAGTGATAGACGAGATCGGCGCCGAGCGCGAACGGCTGCATCAGGTAAGGCGTCGTGAACGTCGAATCGACGAGCAACGGAACGCCGTGCTCGTGCGCGATGCCGGCGACGCGCGGGATGTCGAGCACGTCGAGACCCGGATTGCCGAGCGTCTCGCCGAACAGCAGCCGCGTGTGCGGGCGAATCGCCGCGCGCCACGCGTCGATGTCGCGCGGCGTGACGAACGTCGTCTCGATGCCGAATCGAGGCAGCGTGTAGTCGAGCAGGTTGTGCGAGCCGCCGTAGAGCGCACGCGACGCGACGATGTGCGATCCCGCGCCCATCAGCGTGACGATTGCGAGGTGCAGCGCCGCCTGGCCGCTCGCGGTCGCGATCGCGCCGACGCCGCCTTCGAGCGCGGCGATGCGCTCCTCGAGCACCGCGCACGTCGGATTCGAGATCCGCGAATACACGTGGCCGGCGCGCTCCATGTTGAACAGCGCCGCCGCATGGTCGGTATCGCGGAATACGAACGACGCGCTCTGATGGATCGGCGTTGCGCGCGCGCCGGTGGCCGGGTCGGGCCGCGCACCGGCATGCAGCGACAGCGTGTCGAAGCGATGCGTCTTCGGCTTGGTCATCGGTAGTTTTTCCGCCGCCGACAATGGTAACGCAACGGTCCGGCTTCCCGGGATGCTGGCCGTTCGGCCGATTCCGCGCCACAATCATGACCGGCCGGCAAAAAACAACGAGGAGGCGTCATGCAACGCAAGGCATCTGCGCGCTGGCAGGGCAGCGCCCTGGAAGGTGAAGGCGCGCTGTCGGTTCAAAGCGGCACGCTGAAGGACACGCCGTATACGTTCAAGGCGCGCTTCGGTGACGGCGCGGGCACCAACCCCGAGGAGCTGATCGCCGCGGCGCATGCCGGCTGCTTCACGATGGCGCTCGCCTTCGCGCTCGGCAACGCCGGCTTTTCGCCGCAGGCGATCGACACCGAAGCACAGCTCACGATGGAAAAGGTGAAGGACGCGTGGACGATCACCGCGGTGCATCTGATCACCCGGGCGCGCGTCGCGAACATCGAGCCGGCCAAGTTCAGCGAGATCGCGAACGGCGCAAAGGCCAACTGCCCGGTGTCGCGGGTGCTGAATGCTTCGATCTCGCTCGACGCGCAGCTCGCGTCGTAGGTCGCGTGTCGTCCCCGCGGACGCGGGGACCCGTTGACTTTCATCTTTCGCCGACATGACCTACGAGCACGGTCGCGGCGCGACGTTCAATCCCGGCAATCGCTACCGCCGCGACGAGCGCGTCGCGGTCGACGACGGCTGGGCGCCGCTCGCGCCGGCAGACGACGATGATGCGCCACCGCCGCTCAAGACGACGGTGACGATCGTGCCGTCGCGCACGATCATCGCGCGCAACGCATCGCCCGACGTTCCGTTCTCGCAATCGATCAATCCGTACCAGGGCTGCGAGCACGGCTGCATCTACTGCTACGCGCGACCGACGCACGCATACCACGACCTGTCGCCCGGACTCGATTTCGAGACGAAGCTCTTCGCGAAGCCGAACGCGGCGGAGCTCTTGCGCGCCGAGCTCGCGAAGCCCGGCTACGTCTGCGATCCGATCGCGCTCGGCACGAACACCGATCCGTACCAGCCGATCGAGCGCGAATGGAAGGTCACGCGCTCGGTGCTGCAGGTGCTCGCCGACTGCGAGCATCCGTTCTCGATCGTCACCAAGTCGGCGCTGGTCGAGCGCGACATCGACGTGATCGCGCCGATGGCGGCGAAGAACATGGCGCGCGTGTTCCTGTCGATCACCACGCTCGACAAGGAGCTCGCGCGCAGGCTCGAGGCACGCGCGGCGGCGCCGCATCGCCGGCTGCAGACGCTGCGCACTCTGTCGTCGGCGGGCATTCCGGTCGGCGTGATGGTCGCGCCGGTCATTCCGCAGCTCAACGACAAGGACCTCGAGGCGATCCTCGAAGCGGCGGCCGAGGCGGGCGCGACGGGCGCAGGCTGGGTGATGCTGCGGCTGCCGCTCGAGGTGGCGCCGCTCTTCCGCGAATGGCTCGACGCCCACTATCCGCTGCGCGCCGCGCACGTGATGAGCGTCGTGCAGCAGCTACGCGGCGGCCGCGACTACGAATCGCAGTGGGGTGCGCGAATGCGCGGCCGCGGCGCGTTCGCCGACCTGATCGAGCAGCGCTTCCGCATCGCGGCAGCACGGCTGGGACTCAACGGCGAGAGCGCGCCGTTCGACACGTCGCGCTTCCGACCTCCGGTTGCGCCGGCGAAAGCGAGGCCGCGAGCGCTGATGAACGATCGGCAGCTCGATCTGTTCTGAATGCCGTCGTCTTCGCGAGCGCGGGAACTCGGCGACTTCGTCGCAACGCCGCTGGATTCCCGCGTGCGCGGGAATGACGAGCGCCCTACGCAGCCCCGAGTCGCTGCTTGCGACTCGGGGCCCCTGCTCGCTGCTCACACGCGCGGCCTCCGCACGGCCTGATGACTCGAGCGCCGAGCGGTCGGCCGCAAGCGCCGACTCGCGAAGGTTCGCATCCCCATGGCGCGCCGCGCCATGGGGCCCCTGCTCACCGCTCACACGCGCGGCCTCCGCACGGCCTTGATTGATCGCAACGCCGAGCGGTCGGCCGCAAGCGCCGACTCGCGAAGGTTCGCATCCCCATGGCGCGCCGCGCCATGGGGCCCCTGCTCACCGCTCACACGCGCGGCCTCCGCACGGCCTTGATTGATCGCAACGCCGAGCGGTCGGCCGCAAGCGCCGACTCGCGAAGGTTCGCATCCCCATGGCGCGCCGCGCCATGGGGCCCCTGCTCACCGCTCGCGGCGCTACTTGAACGCGTAGCTGATGGACCCGTACCAGAAGCGCCCGCGCGGATCGGCGTACGACGGGTCGTAGCCGATCTGGAACGTGAACGTCTGGTTGGTGAACGGCGGCGCGCGATCGAAGATGTTCTTCGCGCCAACGGTGAGCGTCGTGTTCTTGAACCCGGTATAGCGCGCCTGCAGGTCGTACAACTCGTAGGCGCCGACTCTGCGCGGCTCGTTGTCGAGGTTGGTGAACGCGTCGGTGTAGCCCGAGCCGTACGTCTGCGCGAGCGTGGCGCCCCACGGACCACGCTCCCAGTCCACCGTCGCATAGTGCTTCCAGCGGTTGATCGTGCCGATCGTGCCGCTCGACGTCCCGACGAAGCCGACCCACGTGCCGTCGAGCTGCTGCACGTTGTACGAGTGATAGTACGTGCCGTTCAGCGCAAGCCGGAACTGGCCGATCTCCGTCTTCGGCAGCCGATAGCGCGCGTCGACGTCGACGCCCTTCATCCTCGTCGCGCCGAGATTCGCGTTCGTCGTCACGATGCTCGAGATCGGTCCCGGCAGGTTCGGAAAGTTCGGGTCGACCGGGCCCCGCGTGACGTATTGGCCGTACTGATTGAGGTCGCCGAGGATCGTCGCGGCGTTCAGGATGCCGACGAGCCCGGTGACGTTGATCTTGAACGCGTCGAGCGCGATCGACAGGCCTTCGATCGGCTCGAACACCATGCCGAGGGTCCACTGCTCGGACTTCTCCGGCTTCAGGTCGGGGTTGCCGCCCTGGATGCTGACGAACTGCGTCGTGCAGTCGTTCACCGCATCGTGGGTGACCGGACAGCGCAGCGGATCGGAGAGCCCCGCCTGCGTGTTGGTCGTCACCTGCGGCGTCAGCAGCTCCGGCAGGCTCGGCGCGCGAAAGCCGGTTCCCCACGCGGTGCGCAGCAGCACCGAGCGCGTGGGCTGCCAGCGCAGTGAAAGCTTCGGATTGGTCGTCGAGCCGAAGTCGCTGTAGTGGTCGTAGCGCACCGCCGCGTTGCCCTCGAGCGTCTTCACGATCGGCGCATTGAACTCCGCGAAGAACGCATACGCATTGCGATCGCCGTTCGTCGACGGATTGGCGGTGCCGTAGCCGACGATGTCGCCGGTCGACAGGATCGGCGCGGAGTTCTGGTCGAGCTTCTCCTTGCGGAATTCCCCGCCGAGCGCCATCGACAGCGGGCCGGCCGGCAGCTTCCACACATCGCCCGAGACCTTGCCGTCGAACGCGTTCACCGTCGCCTTCGAGTTGCGCGCGTCGGCGTTGAGCCATGTCCGGTGCAATTCGTCGATGATGTCCGGCGTGTTCGTCGCGAACGGATTGACGCGCCCGCTGCTGATCAGCGGCAGCAGCGCCGCCTGGCTCGAGTAGCCGGTGTTCAGGTGATCGACGTCCTTCGATTCGTTGTAGCTGTACGCGGCCTCGTAGTCCCAGTTCTTGATCGTGCCTTTGATGCCCCCGACAAAGCGCAGCTGCTCGGAGGTCGTCGTGCTGTCGCGCAGCCCGAGGTCGAACGGCCGCCATTGGACGTTGAGCGGCTGGCCGTCGATGCCGAACTGCTGCGCGAACGCGTGCGGATAGTACGGGCTCGACGCCGGCAGGAAGAAGCCGGGCGCGCCCGGTCCGGTGCTCGGGAACAACGTGCCGAGCGAGATCGGCGCCGGCTGCAGCACGAAGTTGTACTCGTTGTGCGTGTACGTCGCCTGCCCGAACAGCCGCTGCTGCGGCGCGAACTCCCACGTGCCCTTCGCGATCACGTTGTAGCGATCGGTCTTCGGGATGACGCCGAGGAACGGATTGGGATCGAAGCGGCACTGATCCGGAAAGAACACGTCGACGATCGACGGCGAGCAGTTGGGAAACGCCGGATTGCGATTGCCGACCCCGGGAATGTTGACGTTGGCGGGAAACGTGCGGCCCGAAGTGATGTCGACGCCTTCGTCCGGGTAGTACGACGATGCCGTCCACGGCCGCTCGCGCCCGAACATCGCGTCCTGATGGAAATAGCTCGCGGTGGCGAACGCGTTGAACTTGTCCTTCGCGAGATCGCCCCAGCCGATCGTCGCGGAATACGTCTGCTCGCCGCCGCCGCCTTGCTGGGAGTCGCCGTAGTACGCCGACGCCTCGGCGCCGCGGAAGTCGTTGCGCAGGATGAAGTTGATGACGCCGCCGATCGCGTCCGATCCGTAGATCGCCGACGCGCCGTCCTTCAGCACCTCGATGCGCTCGATGGCGGAGAGCGGGATCGCGCCGAGGTCGACGGCCGTTCCGTCGTGCGCGTAGTTCGCGAGGCGGCGGCCGTCGAGCAGCACCAGCGTGCGCTGGTAGCCGAGCCCGCGCAGCGACGCACCGGCGAAGCCGATGCGCGCGCTGTCGGCGAACGCCTGCGCGAGCGGGTAGTTGAGCGTGCTGCTGTTGACCGCGATGCGGTCGAGCAGCTCGGCCGCCGTCTGCACGCCGGAACGCGTGATCTCTTCGCGCGTGATCGTCTGCACCGGCAGCGCGCTTTCGGCCTCGACGCGCTTGATGTTCGAGCCGGTCACTTCGACGCGGATGTCCTGCGCGCCGGCGGGCGTTGCCGCCGGCGCGATCAGCCCGGCCGCGACACCCGCGGCGACGACGATCTTCCTCCGCCGTGCCTTCATCGCTTTCATATGAGGTCCCCCCACGAGTCGTTGTCCGATGACCGACGAAGCGTAGGAGTCGCCGAGAAACGGTCGCAAGGGCATGTTGGTGAACCGATGCACGCGGTGGGCGAACGGCGCGCCGCGCGAGGCGAACCGCGCGACGGCGCGGATCGGTGCGCCGTTCGCGCGCGACGCACGAGCGCGCGGCGACGCAATGCGCGCAATTCGCTGAACCGGGCTGAGCGCGACTCGAGCGAGACGCGAGCGGAGGGCCGGGGCGCCGATGAATTCGGAGGCGACTGGGGGTCCCCAACGAAAGTGTGTGCCAGCGACACCCCGGTGTTGCGAAGTGTACGAAGCGACGGCGCGAACGCAACGCCGAATGGGCGAAGCGACGGCTTCGCACGGCGAGCGGCGCGATCGACGCGGCGAACCGCGCGCGCGTGGCAGAATCGCACGCGCATGCGGCACGCTTCGACGATGATCTCTTCGCTCACCGGCTACATCGCGCCGCACATCGCGCACGGCATCCATTCGGCGCCGCTTTACCTGCGCCTGCAGCGCGCGCTGCGCGAAGCGATCCGCACGGGCCGGGTCGGCGACGGCGAGCGGCTGCCGGCGACGCGCGCGCTCGCGGTCGATCTCGGCATCGCGCGCAAGACCGTCGAATCGGCCTATTCGGCGCTCGAGAACGAAGGACTGATCGAGCGCCGTGTCGGCGACGGAAGCTATGCGCGCTGCGCGCAGCCCGAACGGGCGCTCGGCGTTGGCAGCGCCGTGTCGCGCGACATGCGCGCGGCCGCCGGCGGCTGGATGCGCATCGGCGGAGCGCAGCCGTTCGCCGTCGCCACGCCGGCGCTCGATGCGTTTCCGGTGGCGACCTGGCGGCGGCTGCTGCAGCAGCGGATTCGGCTCGGCGGCGACGAGCTGCTCGCATGCGGCGACGCGCAAGGCTATCCGCCGCTGCGCGAAGCGATCGCGCAGTACGCCGGCGCGTCGCGCGGCGTGCGTTGCAGGGCGTCGCAAGTGATTGTCGTCGCGAGCTCGCAGATCGGCCTCGAGCTCATCGTTCGACTCGCGATCGAACGTGGCGAGCGCGCATGGATCGAGGATCCGGGCTACCCCGGCGCCCGGGCGGCGCTCACCGCCGCGGGCGCGCGCATCGTGCCCGTGGCGGTCGACGCGAACGGCATCGACGTCGCGTCGGCGATCCGGCTCGCGCCGCGCGCGCGCCTGGCCTACGTGACGCCGTCGCACCAGTTCCCGACGGGCGTCACGCTGTCGCTCGCACGCCGTCACGCGCTGCTCGACTGGGCGGCGCGTGCCAATGCGTGGATCGTCGAGGACGACTACGACCACGAGTTCCGCCACGCCGGCCGTCCGCAGCCGCCGCTGCAGGCGCAGGGCGACGATCGCGTGTTCTACGTCGGAACGTTCACCAACACGCTGTTCCCCGGGCTGCGGCTCGCGTACCTGATTGCGCCGGTGCGCTTCGTCGCGCGACTCGTCGCCGCGCGCAAGACGCTCGACGGCGGCATGCCGACGCTTCCGCAGGCGGTGCTCCACGACTTCATCGACCATGGATACTTCGCCGCGCACCTTGCGCGCATGGCGCGGCTCTATCGCGCGCGGCGCGCCGTGCTCGAGCGCGAGTTCGCCGCGCGGCTGGGCGGGCGGATGACGCTGCGCGACACCGAGACCGGAGTGCACATGCTGGCCGAGTTCAGCGCGCCGGTGAACGACGCGGCGTTCGCCGCGCGGGCGCGCGCGACCGGCGTCGATTTGACCGCGCTGTCGTGCTTCTTCGCCGATGCGGCGAGCGCCCGCCCCGGGCTCCTGCTCGGCTATGCAAGCCTCACGCCGCAGCAGATCCGCGAAGGCGTTGCCGCGATCGCGTCGCTGCTCGCGACCGCGCCCGCCTCCGGTTAGCGAGGAGTCCATTGCCGGACCGGCCAGGGAGGCCAATGGCGCCGGCGGCGGGACGCGCGGTTACGCTCGCCACGATGACGACCCGGCGTGCATTGCCGATTGCGATAGCGGGCGCATGCGCCATCGCGGCCGGGGCGCGGGCGGCCGCGCCGGATGCGTGCTCCGCGCCGCAGATCCACCAGTTCGACTTCTGGATCGGCGACTGGGACGCCGCGTGGACGGCGGAGGACGGCAAGCCGGCTCGTGGCACCAATCGCGTCGAGCGGATCCTCGACGGCTGTGTCGTCGCCGAGACATTCGAGGCCGCCGACGGCGAGCGCACGTTCCGCGGCCGCAGCCATTCGGTCTGGGATCCTCGGGCGCAGCTCTGGCGCCAGACATGGGTCGACAACAACGGAAGCTACCTCGACTTCACCGGCGGCATGTCGGGCGAGCGGATGATCCTGCGCCGCGACGCGACGCTCGCCGACGGCAGCCGTGCGCAGCAGCGCATGGTGTTCCGCGCGATCGAGCGCGATCGCTTCGACTGGGACTGGGAAGTCTCGCGCGACGGCGGCGCGACATGGCAACTGCGCTGGCAGATCCGCTACACGCGCCGCCGCTGAGCCGTCCGCCGCATTTCGTCGCCGCCCGCTGCGTCGCAGCGTCGCTCAGCGCCGCACGTCGCAACCTCGCTTGCAGCGTCCGTCGAAAGCGGCTATCGTCTCGCCATCGCTTGCATATGCAAGTAACTGACGCGGACCGATCCGTACGCCGGAGCGATCGCCTGGCGCTGCGGCGGGCACGACGCGGTGCGCGGCCATCCGCCGGCGCCCGCGACGCGCGCGGCGCCGTTCGGAGGTCGAGGTGAGCATGCGGCAGAGCTGGCTGTCGGACGGCGGATGGCGCGGCGTCGCCGGCGCGGCACAGGACCCGCGGGACGAGCAGGCGCACGCAGCGACCGTCGTCCCGATCGCGAGCGCGGTGACCGAGAGCGATCCGTCGCGCGCCGCGATGGCGCCTGCGATCGAGCGCAGTGCGTACCTCTCGCGCATCGCCGTGCGCTCGCTCAACCGTCTGGTGATCGTTCCCGTTTCGTCGATCATCCGGCTGGAAGCCGAGGACAATTACGTGCGCATCTGGGCCGACCGTCCCTATCTGCACAAGGACACGCTGACCGCGCTGGTCGCGAAGCTCGATCCGCATCGCTTCCTGCGCGTGCACCGATCGCACGCGGTCGCGATCGACGCCGTGCGCGAGCTGCATCCACAGGTGCACGGCGAATACCTGATCGTGATGTCCGACGGCTCCGAGGTGACGTCGGGCCGAAGCTTCAAGGCGCGCGTGCAGGACGCGTTCGGGCTCGGCCGCGGCGGAGAGTTCTGACGCGCTACGCGGTCAATCGGCGCAGCGCGTCGAGCGGCAGGCGCTGTCGCGCGGCGTCGTAGTCGGCCCACGGGTCGCGCCGCGACGCGACGACGTCGACGGCGTTGCGCCAGTTGAAATGCGCGCCGCGGACGTCGTCGTCGAGCAGGCTCCACTCGATCGGCATCGACACCGGCAGCCCCGGGCGCGCGCGCAACGCGTACGCGGCGATGGCGCTCGCGCCCTCGGCGTTGCGAAGATAGTCGACGAAGACGCGGCCGGGCCGCGCGTTCCTGCTCGCCGACGCGGTGAACACGTCCGGGTACGTTGCGGCGAGATGCCGCGCAACCGCGGCGGCGAACGCTTTCGCCTCGCTCCACGCATAGCGACGCTCGATCGGCAGCACGAAGTGCAGGCCCTTGCCGCCCGTCGTCTTCAGGAACCAGCGCACGCCGATATCGTCGAGCAACGCGCGCACCCGCCCGGCCGCCTCGCGAAATACGCTCCACGCCAGCTCCGCGTCGGGATCGAGGTCGAGCGTGATCCGATCCGGCCGATCGATACGCTTCGCGCTCGATCCCCACGTGTGCAGCTCGAAAGCGCCGTTTTGCACCGCCTCGACCAGCGCGCGCAGGTTCGGCAGCAGCACGTACGGCGCCTGGGGATCGCCGACGTTGCCCTGCTCGCGACCCATGTGCTTCTGGAAAAAGCATTGTGCGATGTCGCCGCCGGTGCAGCGAACGAGCGCGAGCGGCCGCTGTGCGATCTGCGGCAGCAGCCAGGGCGCCATTCGCTCGTGGTAGCGCGCGACATCGAGCTTCGTCGCACCGTCCGCGTGCGCGATCGGGCGATCGGGATGCGTGATCGTCACGCCGGCGATCTTCACCGGCGCGGCATGCGGGCGTGCGCTCGGTCTGTCTCGCGCCGGCTCGCGTGACGCGACGGGCAACTCGTCGCGCACGCGGCACTTCAACTCCCGCCACGAGCGCGCGCGGCCGCTTTCGTACGGCGCTCCACGACGCTTCGCGATCAGCCCGGCGAGACCGAGCCCGCACGCCTCGCGCAGCAGGCTCGAGCCGTCGCCGGCGAGCTCGCCCGAGAACACGAGCGGCCCCGGCGCCGGATCGCCGAGCAGCCGCGACAGCCGCTCGCGTCGCTCGGCGAGCGGCCGCTCGCGCAGGTCCTCGCCGTCGATGAACATCGCGTCGAACAGCGCATAGCGCGCACGCTCGTCGTCGCCGCTCGCACCGCCCTCGTCGTTCACCAGCACCGCTTCGCCGTCGAGCCACGCATCGCCGGCGCCGAGCTGCGCGACCGCGCGAGCGATCGCCGGATAGCGCGTCGTGCAGTCGTCGCCATGCGCCGTGTACAGCGTCACACGGCCGGCCATGTTGCGCGCGAGCACGCGCTCGCCGTCGAAGTCGATCTCGTAGAGCCAATCCTCCCCGGTCGGCGGCCATACCGTCGGCATCGCCGTTTGCGGCGCGATGAAGTCGGGTATCGCCGCGGTGCGTGCGCGCGCCCCCCGTCCGCGCGAGACCGTCGCGTTCTTGCGTCGGGCTGTTGCCGGGCCGCTCGCCTGGCGCGGCGACGTTCGCAGCGATCGCACGTGCGGTCGATCAG
This sequence comes from uncultured beta proteobacterium, assembly GCA_963798655.1. Taxonomy (GTDB): domain Bacteria; phylum Pseudomonadota; class Gammaproteobacteria; order Burkholderiales; family Casimicrobiaceae; genus CAVSMC01. The sequence goes on from CAWCUH010000004.1 coordinate 27,510, forward strand.
GCGCGCTTGCGCGTCGATGCACGGTGCGACGACGCAGCACGCGACGCGGCGCGCTTGCGTGGCGGCGCCTTTTCCTCGGTGGGCCCGGCTTTCTTTCGCGCCGGCTTTCCCTCGAGGCTGCGCTGCAGTGCGGCCATCAGGTCGATTACCTGCGCGCCGCCGCGCGCCGCCCTGCCTTCGCGCGCCGGCTGCACAACCGCTTCCGTCTTGCCCTCCTTCACGCGACGCTCGATCTCCTCCTCGAGTTGAGCGCGGTACGTGTCGTGGTACTTCTCCGGCTCCCATTTCTCCGTCATGTCGTCGATCAGCCGCTTCGCGAGCGCGAGCTCCTTGTCGTTCACGCCGGACTTCGTTCCCGACTCCGGCAGCTCGAATTCCGCCGGGTCGAGGATCTCGTCGTGCCAGCGCAGGATTTCGAGCGCGAGCGCGTCGCCGACCGGCATGACGGCAGCGAGATACTGCTTCGTGCGCAGCACGACGTGCGCGATGCCGACCTTGCCGCTGTCCCTGAGCGCGTCGCGCAGCAGCGCATAGCCCTTTTCGCCGCGCTTGCCGGGCGCGAGCCGGTACGGCGTCTCGTAATAGGCCGGCTCGATCCGGCCGGCGTCGACGAAGCCGACGATCTCGACCGTCTGCGTCGCTTTCGGATTCGCCGCCTTGAAGTCGGCGTCCGTCAGGATCACGTAGCGCCCGCTCTCGTATTCGTAGCCCTTGACGATGTCCTCCTTCGCCACCGGCTTGCCGCTCACCTTGTTGATCCGCTGGTAGCCGACCGGCGACATGTCGCGCTTGTCGATCCAGTCGAGGTCGAACGACGTGCTTCGGGCGCCCGGATACAGGTCGACCGGGATGTTGACAAGGCCGAAGGCGATTGCACCTTTCCAGACGACACGAGCCATTCGAACTTCCGCAGAAGGGGCCGCCCCGCGCGCGCAACGGCGGCGCACGGCGCTTCGAGCCGGAACGCAACACCCGGCAAGACACATACCAGTGGATCGCCTTTGCGATTCAACGGCCTGCGCTCGCGTTACGGCGGGCGTTGCGATCAATTGCCGTGCGCGAATGAAGAAATTGCATCGCAGCGGCGCAGTATCATGGCGATTCGCACTGCGTCAGCCACGCCATGCCCTCTCTCACCGAGCGCCTCGCCGCCTGCTACAGCGGCGCCGTCCACGACGTGCTTCGCCAGATGGGACACGAGCACATCGTGCTACCGCCATCGATCAAGGCGATCGCGCCGGCGACGAAGCTCGCCGGCCCCGTCTGGACCGTCGCCGGCCACATCGATCGCACGAAAACGCGCGACGATACGTTGCGTGGCTGGTGCACGCTGCTTGCGCGAGCGCCGTCCGGCCACGTCGTCGTCTGCCAGCCGAACAATCACGAGGTCGCGCTGATGGGCGAGCTCTCCGCGCAGACGCTCGCGGCGCGTGGCGTGCTGGGCTACGTCGTCGACGGCGGCTCCCGCGACACCGAGCTCGTGCTCGCGCACGGCTTTCCGGTGTTCTGCTCGTTCCTGACGCCCTCGGATATCGTCGCGCGCTGGATTCCCGATCGTTACGGCGAGCCGGTGACGATCGGCGAGGTCACCATCACGACCGGCGACTACCTGCTCGGCGATCGCGACGGCGTGGTCATCATTCCGCGCGCGCTCGCGGAGGAGGTCGTGACCAAGACGGAGCAAGTGGTCGCCACCGAAACCGAGATGCGCCGCGCGCTGGTGTCGGGAATGGATCCGGTCGAAGCCTACGATCGCTATGGCAAGTTCTGACGTGCTGTTGCTCGCGCGCGGCGACAATGTCGCCGTCGCGATCCGCGCGCTTGCCGCCGGTGCGATCGTCACGATCGGCGACGCGAGCGTCAACGTCGAGCGCGCCGTCGGCGTCGGCCACAAGATCGCCGCGCGCGCGATCGCAGCCGGCGAGCCGATCGTCAAGTACGGCTGCCCGATCGGACGCGCGACGCGCGCGATCGCTCCCGGCGACTACGTGCACACGCACAACGTCGCGAGCGACTACCTGCCGACGTACACGCTGCCCGGCTGACAGGCGATGCGAGGCTACGCGCGCGCCGACGGGCGCAAGGGCATCCGCAACGTGATCGTCGTCGCATATCTCGTCGAGTGCGCGCATCACGTCGCGCGCGCGATAGCGGGCGCGTACGCCGATCGCGACGTGCATCTGATCGGCTTCTCCGGCTGCTATCCGAATGCGTACGCGTTCGCGATGATGGAAAAGCTCTGCACGCATCCGAACGTCGGCGCGGCGCTGCTCGTCTCGCTCGGATGCGAAGGCTTCGACAAGCGCGCGCTCGCGCGCTCGATCGCCGCGTGCGGCCGCCCGGTCGAGACGCTCGCGATCCAGGCGGTCGGCGGCACGGCGAAGACGATCGCCGCCGGACGCGCATGGATCGACGCGACGCTGCCGGTGCTCGATTCGCAGCCGACCGAGCCGATGCGCGTCGACGAGCTCGTCGTCGGCACGATCTGCGGCGGCTCCGACGCGACATCGGGATTGACGGCCAATCCGGCGATGGGCATCGCGTTCGATCGTCTGGTCGCCGACGGCGCACGCACCATCTTCGAGGAAACCGGCGAGCTGATCGGCATGGAGCGGCTGATGGCCGCGCGCGCGGCGCGACCGGAGTTGGCGCCGGAGCTCGAAGCGAGCGTCGCGAAGGCGGCGCGCTACTACGCGACGCTCGGCTATGCGAGCTTTGCGCCGGGCAATGCCGATGGAGGACTCACGACTATCGAGGAGAAGTCGCTCGGCGCGTACGCGAAGTCCGGGCAGTCGCAGATCGCGGGCATCGTCAAGCCCGGGATCGAGCCGCCGTCGCCCGGCTTGTATCTGCTCGATGTCGTGCCGGACGGCGAAGTGCGCTACGGATTTCCAAACATCAACGACAACGCCGAGATCGCCGAGCTCATCGCGTGCGGCTCGCACGTGATCCTGTTCTCGACGGGTCGCGGCTCGGTCGTCGGGTCGGCGATCTCGCCGGTGATCAAGGTATGCGCGAATCCCGAGACCTACCGGCGGATGAGCGACGACATGGACGTCGACGCCGGCCGCGTGCTCGAAGGTCGCGCGAGCCTTGCCGATGTCGGTCGCGAAGTCTACGAGCGGTTGATCGCCGTCGGCCAGGGCGCGCGCACGAAGTCCGAGGCGCTCGGTCACCGCGAGTTCGTGCTCACCTACAAGAGCTTCGAGCCGCTCGGACCCGCTTGCCTGCCGAGATGACGAGGGTCAGAGTGCTCGCGAGATGACGAGGGTCAGAGTACTCGTGCCGGCCGCGCATCCGTGGCGACAATGGCCTGCCGCGCAGCCAGACGCACTCTGACCCTATTCACCTGCTATTGCACTCTGACCCTCTGTTGCTCTACTTGCGGGCGGCGGCGGCGCGGGCGAGCTCGCGCAACGCGGCGGCGGTGGCGTCCCAGCCGATGCACGCGTCGGTGATGCTGACGCCATACGCAAGCGGCTTGCCCGGCACGAGATCCTGCCGTCCGGCGCTCAGGTGACTTTCGAGCATGACGCCGATGATTCGTCGCTCCCCTGCCGCGACCTGTGATGCGACGTCGCGCAACACGTCGAGCTGGCGCTCGTGCTGCTTGCGGCTGTTCGCATGCGAGCAGTCGATCATCACGCGCGGCGGCAGGCCCGCGCGCTCGAGCGCCGAGCACGCGGCAGCAACGCTCGCCGCGTCGTAATTCGGCTCGTGGCCACCGCGCAGGATGATGTGGCAGTCGTCGTTGCCGGTCGTGTGCACGATCGCCGAGTGGCCGCCCTTGGTGACGCCCATGAAGTGATGCGGCGACGCGGCGGCGCGAATCGCGTCGACGGCGATGCCGATGTCGCCGTCGGTGCCGTTCTTGAACCCGACCGGGCACGACAGGCCCGACGCAAGCTGCCGATGCACCTGGCTCTCGGTGGTGCGCGCGCCGATCGCGCCCCACGCGATCACGTCGGCGATGTACTGCGGCGTGATCATGTCGAGATACTCGGTGCCGGCGGCGACGCCGAGCTCGTTGACCTCGAGCAGGATTCGCCGCGCGAGGCGCAGGCCTTCGTTGATGCGAAAGCTGTCGTCGAGGCGAGGATCGTTGATCAGCCCCTTCCAGCCGACGGTGGTCCGCGGCTTCTCGAAATACACGCGCATGACGACGACGAGATCGCCGGCGAGCTCGCGCGCGAGGCCGGCGAGCCGGCTCGCGTAATCGATCGCCGCGTCGTGGTCGTGGATCGAGCACGGCCCGACGACGACGACGAGCCTGCGCTCTTCGCCGGTCAGCACGCGATGGATCGCACCGCGCGTCTCGAACGTGAGGCGAACGACGTCCGCCGACGCCGGAAACTCGCGCAGCAGGTGCGCCGGCGGCGCGAGCTCCATGATTTCGCGTACCCGCGTGTCATCGATATGCCGCGGGTCGGCAGCGAGGCTGCGAAGCGGGTGAGGGGAGTTCATCGAGGGGGACACCACGCGGGCCGCACCCGCGGCCGCGAATGCGTCATTGTCCCATACCCCAGACGCCGGCCGCGCCGATTACCCCGGCGACACGCGATGGCGGTAGAATGGCCGGATTACATGCATAGGCAAGCATTGACCCCATGCCCCTGCCCCCTGCTCGGCTCCAAGACTACAAGGCGCGCGGATTCGAGTGCTTCGCCGGCAACGCGAGGATGGCGGCGCGCGCAGCGACGAAGCTCTACGACGAGCACCTGCGGCCGTCGGGCCTTCGTGCGACGCAGCTTGCCGTGCTGTGGGCGGTGCTCGCGCTCGAGCCGGTCACCGCGCGGCGAATCGCAAGCACGATCGTCAGCGACGAAACGACGCTGTCGCGCAACCTGAAGGTGCTGGCCGCCGACGGGCTGATCGACCTCGTCCCCGGTGAGGACCGTCGCGAGCGCCTCGTGAGGCTCACTCGCGCGGGACGCCGTGCGCTCGAGCGCGCGCTGCCGCTGTGGGAGCAGGCGCAGGCCGACATGCGCGACAAGCTCGGCGCGGCCGGCGCCGACACGCTGACCCGGGGCATGCTGAATCTCGCCGCGCTCGCGCGTTAGCACGCCACGGCGGAAAGCCCGGATTGACCGCTGCGCTCACGTCGTTGTCCGCGCTCGCGCTCGCCGCTCTCGCCGCGCATTTCTGGCGGTCCACTGACTTCGCGCTGGCCGCGATCGCGCTTGCGACGATCGCGCCTCTGTTCGTGCGACGTCCGTTGGCCGCGCGCACCGTGCAGGTCGCGCTGGCGCTCGGCACGCTCGAATGGCTGCGCACGCTCGCTGCGCTTCTCGCGACAAGGCAGTCGACCGGAGCGCCGTACGCACGCCTCGCGCTGATCCTCGGTGCAGTCGCGGTCGCAACCGCGCTGTGCGCGCTCGCGTTCGAGTCGCGCGCGATGCGCGCGCGCTACGGCCGCTAGAGCGCCGGCAGTCGGGCGACGAAGCGCTCCATCATCGCGAGCCCGAACGCCGACGGCTGCAGGCACGGCGCGCGATCGATCACGTCGGGCAGCCCGAGCCTGCGGGCGACGATGCGCTTGCCGTAGCAGATGAACGTGTCGAGCGAGCTCATCATGAACGCGATCAGCGGTGCGATGTCGCGATACATGCGCTCGGCTTCGACATCGCCGCCGCCGCGCGCCATCTGCTCGTAGATCGCCACCTGGACGTCGAAGCACTCCGGCGCCGGGATGATTCCGACGCAACCGGCGCGCAGCGCATCGACGATCTCGAGCCCGGCGCGGCCGTTGAATACGCGGCAGGCGCCGGCCGTGTCGGCGACGAGCCGCTCGACGACGTGCGCGGGCGCCTCGGCCTTGATCAGGCAGACGTTCGGATGGTTGCGGTTCAGCGTGACGAGACCCGCGTTCGACAAGCCGGCGGCGAGGAACTGCGCGGCATTCTGCACGGCGAGCGGAAGATCGCTCTTCGCCGCGACGTCGCCAAAAAAGCGCAGGTATTCGCGTTCGGCATAGCCGGCGATCGGCGGCGGCTGCAGGATCGCCCACGCGGCACCGGCGCTCTTCGCCGCGCGCGCGAACTCGACCTGGCCATGCACCGACGGCTCGGCCACGGTGACCGCGAGCGGCAGCCGGCCCGCGAGCGCCTCGGCGGTCCAGTCGAGGATCTGCCGGCGCTCGCGCACGTCGAGCTTGTTCGTTTCGGTCGCGAGCCCGAGCACCGCAACGCCGTGCGCGCGATGACGCACCGCCGCCTCTACCTGCGCGACGATCGGCTCGCGCTGCGGCCGGCCATCGGCGTCGAAGAACGCGTAGAGGATCGGATAGATGCCGTGAAACGACGCCGCGTCCATCAATCGTCCGGCGCGCACAGCGGCATCGAAAGAAACACGCCGAACTCCTGCGCGAAATCGACGCTGACGCGCGCGTGCACCCGTCCCTGCTCGTCGTGGAAGCGCGACGGCGTGGCGAGCGGGAACACCGCCTCGTGCCAGATGTTCGGATGAATGTAGAGACCGCGGCCGCCGTCGACGTAGAAGGTCACGAAATCGGCCGGTGTCACGTCGTCGCCGGGCAGCGCGAGCGCGGTGACGAACGGCGCGCCGTCGAGCGGAAAGAACAGCTGGCCTCCGTCGGGGTGATAGTTCGCATGCCACAGCAGCAGCCGCTCCCGCGGCGCCGCGTCGCGATCCTCGCCGACGGCGTCCTCCGGGTTGCGCGACCAGCCGAGCAGGTATTCGTCGTTCACCGCGCTGTTTCGGCCGTACATCGCGTCGCCCCGCCACCAGAACTCGAACGTTCCGACCGCGGTCCCGCCCTGATCTCCGGTATCGGGGTCGACCGGCCGGCGACCCGCCGACGGCCATCGCACGATCTCGATCGCGCAATCGTGCGGGTCGTCGACGAGCCGACCGTAACCCTCGAGCGAGCGCGCGGTCGCACGCACCAGCGGCGTCTCGTGCCACGGCAGCGATGCAGGGACACCGGGGTTGAGGTAATCGATCACACGCGATACCCGACGAGTTGGATTGCAGGACGAGTCAGCGCGCCGCCCCGGTAGCGATCGATGCCGGCTGCGCTCGCCTTTCGATTCACTCGGGCTCAGTGGCTTTCGCGGCCGACCGGTGCGCCCGACTGGCCGACGAGGAAGTCGAGGTCGACGCCCTGGTGCGCCTGGTTCACGTGATCGCAGTAGAGCTTGACCCAGCCGCGATCCGAATGCGCCGGCAGCGGCTTCCAGCGCGACTTGCGCGCCGCGAGCTCGGCGTCGCTCACATGCAGCTGCAGCAGCCGCCGCTCGACGTCGAGCTCGATCGTGTCGCCGTTCTGCACGAGCGCGAGCGGACCGCCGACTGCCGCCTCGGGCGACGCGTGCAGGACGACGGTGCCGTACGCGGTACCCGACATCCGGGCGTCGGAGATGCGCACCATGTCGGTCACGCCCTGCTTCAGCAGCTTGGCCGGCAGCGCGAAGTTGCCGACCTCCGGGAAGCCCGGATAGCCTTTCGGCCCGCAGTTCTTGAGCACCATGATGTCGTCGGGGCGCACGTCGAGCGCCGGATCGTCGATCCGCCTGTTGAGGTCGTCGATATCCTCGAACACGACGGCGCGCGCCTTGTGCTTCATCAGGGCCGGTGTCGCCGCCGACGGTTTCAACACGGCGCCGTTCGGTGCGAGATTGCCGCGCAGCACCGCGATGCCGCCCTGCGGCTTGAACGGTGTCGCGAGCGGGGTGATGACCTTCGTGTCGTAATTGAGCGCATCCTTCACGTTGTCCCACATCGTGTGGCCGTTCACCGTCAGCGCGTCCTTGTGCAGGAACGAGCCGACTTCCTTCATCACCACCGGCAGCCCACCGGCGTAATAGAAGTCCTCCATCAGGTAACGGCCCGACGGCATCAGGTTCACGAGACACGGCATCTCGCGGCCAAGGCGGTCCCAGTCGTCGAGCGAAAGGTCGACGCCGACGCGCCCGGCGATCGCGAGCAGGTGCACGACCGCGTTGGTCGAGCCGCCAATCGCGCCGTTCACCATGATCGCGTTCTCGAACGCGTCGCGCGTGAGGATCTTCGAGATGCGCAGATCCTCGTTCACCATCTCGACGATCCGCCGTCCCGCCATCCGTGCGAGCACCTTGCGCCGCGAGTCGGCGGCCGGAATCGCGGCGTTCGTCGGCATGCCCATGCCGAGCGCCTCGACCATCGACGCCATCGTGGACGCCGTGCCCATCGTGTTGCAGTGGCCCGCCGAGCGCGACATGCCGGCTTCGGCGTCGACCATGTCGCAGATGCTCATCTCGCCCTTCTTGAGCTTCTCGGTGAAGATCCACGTGTGCGTGCCGGACCCGAGGTCCTCGCCGCGGAACTTGCCGTTCAGCATCGGCCCGCCCGAGACGCCGATCGTCGGCAGGTCGCACGACGCCGCGCCCATCAGCAGCGAAGGTGTCGTCTTGTCGCAGCCCATCATCAGCACGACGCCGTCGAACGGGTTCGCGCGGATCGACTCCTCGACGTCCATCGCCGCCTGGTTGCGGAAGAGCATCGTCGTCGGACGCATCATCGTCTCGCCGAGGCTCATCACCGGAAACTCGAGCGGGAAGCCGCCGGCGTCGAGCACGCCGCGACGAATGTGCTCGGCGAGCTCGCGGAAATGCGCGTTGCACGGCGTCGCTTCAGACCACGTGTTGCAGATGCCGATGACCGGACGGCCGTCGAACTGGTCGTGCGGAATGCCCTGGTTCTTCATCCAGGAGCGGTGAACGAGACCGTCGCGGTCCATGCGGCCGAACCATTGGGCGGAGCGAAGCTTGCGGGAAATCGAATTGTTGCTCATGACCTCGAATCGACAGGTTGGGATTGAAATGCGATTCCGCCTACGCTTGCGTTCGCGCGCGCCACAGCGCATACGCGGCGCCGAGCGCGACGGCGAACATCAGGCCGGTGAGCCCATGCGCCGCGCCGCTCCTTGGGCGCGTCGAGCGCTCACGCAACGCGAGCGCCGGTGTTGCGATCGAACAGGTGCACGTCGGCCGCATCGATTGCGAGTCCGACGACATCGCCCGGGCTTGCCGCGGGCCGTCCGTGCGTGCGCAGCAGCAGCTGCGACGCGCCGATCTTCAGCACGAATTCGGTCTCGGCGCCGGTAGGCTCGATTACGACGATCTCGCCTTGCACGCTTTCGCCGGTGCCGGCGAGCTTGATGTGCTCCGGCCGGATGCCGTAGGCGACCGCCTCCCCGTCGGTCGCGCGCGCGCCGGCCGGCACCGGCCAGCGGGCGCCTTCGGCGTCGACCCATACGCTGCCGTTCGCGCGCTTCACGACGCCGTCGACGACGTTCATCGCCGGCGAGCCGATGAACTGCGCGACGAACAGGTTGCCGGGACGGTCGTAGAGCTCGAGCGGCGTGCCGATCTGCTCGACGACGCCGTCGTGCATGACGACGATGCGGTCGGCCATCGTCATCGCCTCGACCTGGTCGTGCGTCACGTAGACCGTCGTCGTCTTCAGCCGCTGGTGCAGCGCCTTGATCTCCGCGCGCATCGCGACGCGCAGCTTCGCGTCGAGGTTCGACAGCGGCTCGTCGAACAGGAACACCTTCGGATCGCGCACGATCGCGCGTCCCATCGCGACGCGCTGGCGCTGGCCGCCGGAAAGCTCGCGCGGATAGCGCTTGAGGTAGGGATCGAGGTTGAGGATCCTCGCCGCCTGCGCGACGCGCTGCTCGATGATCGCCGTTTCCGCCTTGCGCAGCTTCAGGCTGAACGCCATGTTCTCGGCGACCGTCATGTGCGGATACAGCGCGTAGCTCTGGAAAACCATGGCGATGTCGCGGTCCTTCGACTCGACGTCGTTCACGACCTTGCCGTCGATCGCGATCGTGCCGCCGCTGATCTCCTCGAGACCGGCGAGCATGCGCAACAGCGTGGACTTGCCGCATCCCGACGGGCCGACGAGCACGGTGAACTCGCCGTCGGCGATGTCGAACGAGATGCCGTGGATCACCTTCGTCGCGCCGTACGCCTTCTCGACGTTCTTGAACGATACGGATGCCATATCAGTGTGTGCTCATGACTTGACCGCGCCGGCCGTGAGCCCGCCGACCATGTAGCGCTTGAATGCGTAGTAGATCGCCGCGGGCGGCAATGCGTAGATCAAGCCGGTCGTCATCAGCAGCTCCCACGGCGAGTCGTCGGCGGCGAGGAAGTTGCCGAGCGCGACGCCAAGCGTGATGTCGGTGTCGCGCGACAGCAGCAGGAACGCGTACAGGTACTCGTTCCACGCGAGCAGCAGTGCGTAGGTGCCGATCGCGACCATCGACGGCATCATCAGCGGCAGGTAGACAAGGCGAAAGAGCTGCAGCGGTGACGCGCCGTCGATCTTCGCCGCCTCGTCCAGCTCGTACGGCAGCTTGTCGGACGCCTGCTTCAGCACCCAGATCGAATACGGCGCGGCGATCGTCACCATCGCGAGGATCAGCGCCCACTGGTTGTTCAGCAGGCCGTAGATGCCCATCGTCTTGTACATCGGCACGGCGAGGAACGCCGCCGGGATGAAATACGTGAACAGCGCGAGGTTCATCACCGCGCGGCCGCCGCGCACCTTCAGGCGGCTGATCGCGAACGCGGCCGACGTCGCGATGAACAGCGTGATGAGGCCGACCGCGACGGCGATCACCAGCGAGTTGAACATCTGCAGCCAGAAGTGGCTGAGGTAGTAGTGCTGCTCGCGGAAGACCACCTCGAAGTTGTGCAGCGTCGGCGAGTCCGGCCACATCTTGCCGCTCATCGCCTGGTCCTTCGGCGAGATCGCGAACAGGAACAGGTGATAGATCGGCAGCATCGTCCAGATGAACACCGGAATGCCGATCAGCAGCAGCTTCGCTTCGGTGGTGACTTTGCGCAGCGTCATCGGATCACTTCGACAGGCGCTTCATCATGAAATAGACGAGCGGCAGGATCAGCGGCAGCGCGACGACGATCGCGGCGATCGAGAGGTCGACCTGGTCGAGGCGCAGGTAGCGAATGCCGAGCGTGGCGAGCACGTGCGTCAAGTCCGCCGGGCCGCCGCCGGTCAGCAGGTAGACGCTGTTGAAGTCGCCCATCGTCCAGATCATCGACAGGATCGCGCAAGTCAGGTAAAGCGTCTGCAGCGACGGCCACGAGATGAAGCGGAACTTCTGCCAGCGCGTCGCGCCGTCGACCGACGCCGCCTCGTACATCTCCGCCGGAATCGCGAGCCGCCCGGCGATCAGGATCAGCGTCCAGAACGGCAGCGATTTCCAGATGTGCACGAGCATGGCGATCGCGAGCGCGAGCGTCGGATCGTTCAGCCAGTTCGGCCCGTCGGCGCCGGTGAAGCGGAAGATCAGCGAATTGATGAGTCCCCACTCGGGATTCAGCATGAAGCGGATCGACAGGATCGTCGGAATCGACGGCACTGCCCAGGGCAGGATGAACAGCAGCGACAGCCACTTGATCCACGTGCGCGCCTGCACGAAGAATCCCGACAGCAGCAACGCGACCATCATCTTCAGGTTCACGCCGACGATCACGAACACCAGCGTGTTCACGACCGAGCGGGCGAAGATCGGATCCTCGAACAGCCGCTCGTAGCTCGCCGGGTGGCGCGCGAGCCACATCCCGTAGCCGACGGGGAATAGCACGAATACGAGGAAGACGAGCACGTACGGCGAGATGAGGATCAATCCCCAGCGCTGCCACGGGGACAGTCCCCTTCTCGCCGGCCCGGCGGGAGCGGGCTTTGCGTGCGGAAGCGCGACGGTCGACATCGCTAACCGAGTTTGAAAGCATCGTCCACGAGGACGCGGGGACCCAGTGACTTTCCCGAAAGGACACTGGGACCCGCTCTCGCGGGAACGACGCTAGCCGGCGATCTGCTTGATGCGCGCGATCATCTCGTCGACCGCCTTGTCCACCGGCACCTTCTCGTTGACGACCCGGTTCATCGCCTTCGCCCACACGTTCTCGTTGTTGACGATGGTGAACTTGTAGTTCTTCGTGAATTCGAAGGTCACCGTTCCAGCGTGAAACTGGTCGTACACCGACTCGCGGTGCTTGTCGGCATGCCAGAACGGACGCTCCGCCGCGACCTTGGTCACCGGGTACCAGCGGCCGAGCGAGCCCTCGACGTACGGCGTCAGGTTGTCCTCCTGCAGCAGGAACGCGACGAATTCCTTCGCGCGCTTCTTGTTCTTCGCGCCATCGAAGACGACGCCGGTCTTCACCGCCGCACGATAGACCATCTTCGATCCGTCCGGCTTGCTCGGAAATCCCGCGGTGGCGATCAGCTGCTCGTAGTTCTTCTTCGCCTGCGCGCGCTGCTCGGGGGAAAGCGTCTCGTTGTTCATGTCGTCGAGCCACTTCGCGACGATCGAGATCGTCGCGTTGTGCGTCATGATGATCGTCTTGTTGTGGAACGCGACGTTGTTGTCGGGGTCCTTCCACGACGTCGACGACGGCGGCGTGCAACCCTTGGTGTACGGCGTCGTGTAGTCGGTCAGCGCGTGGATGAGGCCCTGCTTCACCTTCGGGTCGTCGAGCAGCAGCTTCCCGTTGTCGTCGACGAGCTTCACGTTGTACGCGTCCATGAACGTGAGGAACGAGTAGAACGAGTCGCTCGAGTCGACACCCATGGGGAAGCCGACCGCGTAGTTGCGCGAGCTCGTTGCCTTGCGGTAGGCCGGCTGCACCTTGTCGCACCAGAACGACCAGTACTCCTTCCAGGTCTTGGGGATATCCGTTTGCTTGAAGCCCGCCTGGTTCAGCATGTCGATCCAGTACTGGATGTGCATCGTCTGCTGCTTCAGCGGGAACGCGTAGTACGCGCGCTTCTTTGCCTTGTCGTTGTACAGGTTCGTGGTCTCGACCGTGTTCGGAAGGAACCGGTCCTTCATCGGCGTCAGCACGTCGCTGATGTCCTCGAGCTTGCCGTCGAACGCCCACTTGCCCGTCACCTGGAAGTCGTACACGTCGGCGTATGCGACGTCGGGCGGCGTGCCGGCGTCGAGCGCGGCGACCGTCTTCGGGATCATGTCCTGCACCGGATACTGCGACAGCTCGACCTTGACGCCGGTCTTGTCCTGGAACTTCTTGATGGCGGCGAAAAGCGCGTCGTCCTCGGACTTGTAGAAGCCCTTGACCCACCAGACGTTGAGCGTTTCCTGCGCGAAGGCCGGCGCCGACAGCGCGACGGCGACGGCCGCGAACAGCGCGCCGATGAGCCTGGTCGTTCCCTTCATGCACTCCTCCTGTTTGAAGCCGGCACCGGTTGTTCGGCTTGCCAGCGTAAGGGCCACCCCTGCGCGTGTCAATCGAGCACGGGTCACATCACCGCACCGAGCTGCCATGGCACGAACTCGTTCTGACCGTAGCCGTGCAGCTCGCTCTTCGACTTCGCGCCCGACGCAGTGCGCAGCATCAGGTCGAACAAGCGCGCGCCGATCGCATCGACGGTCTCGTCGCCGTCGACGATCGCGCCGCAATTCAAGTCGATATCCTCTTCCTGCCGAACCCAAAGCGCGGTGTTCGTCGCGAGCTTCAGCGACGGCGCCGGCGCGCAGCCGTATGCGGAACCGCGCCCGGTCGTGAACACGATCATGTTGGCCCCGCCGGCGACCTGCCCGGTCGCCGACACCGGGTCGTAGCCGGGCGTGTCCATGTAAACGAAGCCCTTCGCCTTCACCTGCTCCGCGTACTCGTAGACGTCGACGAGGTTCGTCGTGCCGCCCTTCGCGACCGCACCGAGCGACTTCTCGAGGATCGTCGTCAGTCCGCCGGCCTTGTTGCCCGGCGACGGGTTGTTGTTCATCTCGCCGCGCTCGCGCGCCGTGTACTCCTCCCACCACTTGATACGCGACACGAGCTTCTCGCCGACGGCGCGCGAGACTGCGCGGCGCGTGAGCAGATGCTCGGCGCCGTAGATCTCGGGTGTCTCGGAAAGAATTGCGGTGCCGCCATGGCGCACCAGCAGGTCGACCGCGACGCCGAGCGCGGGGTTGGCGGTGATGCCCGAATAGCCGTCCGAGCCGCCGCACTGCAATCCGACGGTGATGTGCGACGCCGGCACCGGCTCGCGCGTGACGGCATTCGCGTGCGGGAGCATCTCGCCGATCATCTCGATGCCGCGCGCGATCGTCTTCGACGTGCCGCCGGTGTCCTGGATGCTGAACGTGCGCAGCAGCGGGCCTTCGTCGAGATGCTCGGCGCCAAGCAGCGCGCTCGCCTGGTTCGCCTCGCATCCGAGGCCGATGATCAGCACGCCGGCGAAGTTCGCGTGCCGGGCGTAGCCGCCCAGCGTGCGGCGAAGGATCTGCATCCCTTCGCCTTTCGTATCCATGCCGCAGCCCGAACCGTGCGTGAGCGCCACGACGCCGTCGACGTTCGGGAACGCCGCCAGCGCTGCGCCGCGGAAATGCTCGGCGATGCCGCGCGACACCGTCGCCGAGCAATTGACAGTCGACAGGATGCCGATGCAGTTGCGCGTGGCGACGCGGCCGTCGGGCCGCACGATGCCCATGAACGTCGCCGGCCGGTCGACGTACGCGGTGGGCTTGGCGTCCGCGCCGAACGCGTAGTCGCGCTCGAACGAGCTGCCCATCGCGAGGTTGTTCAGGTGAACGTGCTCCCCTGCAGCGATGTCGCGGCTCGCGAAGCCGATGATCTGGTTGTAGCGGCGCACCGGCTCGCCGGCGCCGATCGCGCGCGTGGCCACCTTGTGGCCCGGCGGGATCAGGCCGGCGACGGTGACGTTCTCGTCGATCAACGACGTGCCGCCGACGAGCTGCGCGCGGGCGATGACGACGTCGTCGTTCGGATGGAGGCGGATGGTAAGGGCGGCGCGAGTGAGCATCGTGGTTTCCGTGATCAGGGGCCGACGACCGCGCGTGCGAGCGCGCGCTCGTCGATGGCGCTTCGATTCCATTCGATGCCGAGTCCCGGCGCCGAGGAGGGAATCGCGTAGCCGTTGTCGATGGCGAGGCGCGACGCCGTGATGTCGTCGAGCTGCGGGATGTATTCGACCCACGCGGCGTTCGGTACGGCGGCACACAGCGCTACGTGCAGCTCCATCAGAAAATGGGGACAGACCGGTGCATTGAAGGATTCCGCCGTGTGCGCGACCTTGAGCCACGGCGTGATGCCGCCGATGCGCGCGACGTCGGCCTGCACGATCGAGCACGCGTCGCGCTCGAGGTACTCGCGGAAGTGCGCCAGCGAATACAGCGACTCGCCGACCGCGATCGGCAAAGCGGAATGCCGCGCGAGCTCCGCGTGGCCGGTGATGTCCTCGGCCGGAAGCGGCTCCTCGAGCCATGCGAGGCCAAGCGGCTCGAACGCCCGCGCGCGGCGGATCGCCTCGGCGACGGTAAAGCACTGGTTCGCGTCGACCATCAGCTCGAAGTCGTCGCCTACGCCCTCGCGCACGGCGTTGAGCCGCGCAACGTCTTCCGACAGGTGCGGCTTGCCGACCTTGACTTTCGCGCCGCGAAATCCCTGCGCCTTCGCTTCGAGCGTCTGCTCGACCAGCGCTGCGACGGGCAGGTGCAGCCAGCCGCCCTCGGTCGTATACAGCGGCACCTTGCGCTGCGCGCCGCCGGCCGCCTTCGCGAGCGGCAAGCCGACCCGCCGACAGCGCAAATCCCACAATGCCGTGTCGATCGCCGCGAGCGCGAGGCTCGTGATCGCGCCGACCGCCGTCGCATGCGTGTGGAAGAACAGGTCGCGCCAGATCGCCTCGATCTCGTCGGCGTCGCGGCCCACGAGCTTCGGCGCCAGGTGATCGCGCAGCAATGCGATCACCGACGAGCCGCCGGTGCCGATCGTGTATGTGTAGCCCGTGCCCTCGCTGCCGTCGGCGCAGACGATCCGCACCATCGGCGTTTCCTGCCGGACGAACGACTGGATCGCGTCGCTTCGCGGCACCTTCGGCGCGAGGTCGACCTGCAGGATCTCGACGCTGCGGATCACGGCTGTCATGGGTACAGGATCTTCGGCAGCCACAGCACGAGCTGCGGCACATACGTGATCAGCGCGAGCGCCGTGAGCAGCGGCCACAGCCAGGGAAGAATCGCCTCGACGGTCTGCTCGAACGAGATCTTCGCGATCTTCTGCAGGATGAAGAGCACCATGCCGACCGGAGGCGTCAGCAGGCCGATCATCAGGTTCAACACCATGACGACACCGAAATGCACCGGGTCGATGCCGAGCTTCGCGATGATCGGCATGAACACCGGCACGAGGATCGTGATTGCGGCGATCGTCTCCATGAAGCAGCCGACGAACAGCAGGAAAACGTTCGCGAGCAGCAGGAAAACGAGCGGCGAGTCGGAGATCGACAGCACGACGCCGGCGATGTGGTCGGTCATGCCGGTCGTCGTCAGCACCCACGCGAAGATCGAGGCCGATGCGACGATGAAGAGCACCGTCGCCGTCGTCTCGATCGTGTCCATCGACACCTTGATCAGCATCCGCACGTCGAGCGTCCGGTACCACACGAGGCCGAGGAACAGCGCCCAGGCGACCGCGGCCACCGCGGCCTCGGTCGGCGTGAACAGACCGCTCGCCATGCCGCCGATCAGGATCACCGGCGTCAGCAGCGCCATGAACGCCTCGAACCTGAACACCTTGTCGGCGACCATGACGACGATCAGCGGCATGCCGAAGCGCACGAAGCCGCCGAGCGCTTCGTCCTTCCACAGGAAATAGAGAACGGCCGACGTGACGGCGATCGCACCGGCCTCGATGAACGCGCGTCCCATCCTCCCCCACGAGAACGCGAGGTCCGAACCGAATTTCCGTGTGTGCGCGTACCAGCCGACCATCGCCATCATGAAGACGGTCATCACGGCACCCGGAATCAGGCCGCCGGCAAAGAGCTTGCCGATCGACGTATTCGCCTGCACGCCATAGATCACCATCGGCAGCGACGGAGGAATGATCGGACCGAGCGTCGCGGACGCGCCGGTGACGCCGACCGAGAACGGAACCGGGTAGCCGTTCTCCTTCATCGCCTTGATCTCGATCATGCCGAGGCCGCCGGCATCGGCAACCGCGGTGCCCGACATCCCCGCGAAGATGACGCTCGCGACGACGTTGACGTGACCCAGGCCGCCCTTGAGCCACCCGACGAGCGCGAGCGCGAAGTTGAAGATCCGCGTCGTGATGCCGGCCGAGTTCATCAGGCTGCCGGCCAGGATGAAGAACGGAACGGCGAGCAGCGGGAAGCTGTCGACGCCGCCGACCATCCGGTGCACGACGGTGAGCGGCGGTGCGGTTCCCGAGATCCAGATGTACAGAAGCGACCCGATGCACATCGCGATCGCGATCGGCAACCCGCTCATCATGAGCGCGAGAAAGCCGCCGATCAGTACGCCGTTCATGCCGCCGTTGCCTCCTCGATATCGCCGGGACGCTCGAGCACCGTCCACCCCTGACGCCAATGGCGCACGGCGACCTGCACGGCGCGCAGCGTCATCAGCAGGAATCCGACGCCGACGAGCCCGTAGACGTAGCTCATCGGGAAATCGACGATCGTCATCTTCAGGTTCTGCATGCGCGGCACCAGCAGCGCGGTGAGATACGTCGCGTAGGCGAAGAAGGCGATGCGCACGATGTCGACGAACGTGGCGAGCGCGCGGCCGGCGCGCGGCGGCAGGTACCGATAGAGGAATTCGACGTGGATGTGCGTGTTGCGCCGCACGCCCATAGAGGCGCCGACGAACGTCACCACGATCAGCAGGTAGCGCGCGATCTCCTCGGTCCAGGCGGCGGAGTCGGACAGCACGTAGCGCGTGAAGAACTGGTAGAACACGACGAGCGCGAGCAGCCAGAAAACGCCGAGCGTGAACCAGTCCTCCAACCCGTAGACCGACAGGTCGATCCGCTCGTCGGTCGCGTGGAAGTGGCCGTCCGCGTCGAGGACGTGCTCTTCAGACGGCGCCGCGGTGCTGTTCATCTGGAATTTCTCGGGATGACGCGTTCGCTTCCAATCGCGGGCCGCCGCGCGGCCCGCTGCCGGACGAATGCGTCACTTGATTGCCTGAATCTTGTCCCAGTCGGCCTTCGAGTAGCCCATCGACTCGAACGACACCGACTTCAGGATCGCGTCGCGGAAGCTCGCCTTGTCGACGTCGTGCACGTTGAGCCCTTTCTTCTTGAACTCGTCGACGAGCTCGCCCTCGCGCTTCTTGATCTCGTTCGACGCGTGCGCCGCGGCCTCCTGCGCGACGTCGGTGAAGATCTTCTTCTCCCCATCGGAGAGCTTCGTCCAAACGTGCGGCGCAATCTGCGTCGCGAGCGAGTCCACGATGTGGCCGGTCAGTATGATGTTCTTCTGCACCTCGTAGAACTTCTTCGCCTCGATCGTCGTCAACGGATTCTCCTGCGCGTCGACGGTTCCGTTCTGCAGCGCGAGGTACACCTCGGCGAACGCGATCGGCGTCGGGTTCGCGCCGCACGCCTTCGGCAGCGCGAGGTACGCGGGTACGTCGGGCACGCGCATCTTGAGGCCCTTCATGCCGGCGCAGTCCCTGAAGTCGCGGTTGGACGTCGAATGGCGGGTTCCGTAGTACGTCATCGCGACGACCTGGATGCCGGTCTTGTCGCGATACATGTCGGCGAGCTCGCGGAACGCGGGCGACTTTGCCCACGCAAGCAGATGATCGCCGTCGCGGAAGGTGTACGGGTAGTAGCCGACGCCGAAGCGTGGCGTGCTGCGCGCGGCGAACGACAGTCCCGAGATGATGATGTCCACCGTGCCGAGCTGCAGGCCCTGGTTGATGTCGGTTTCCTTGCCGAGCGAGCTCGCCGGATAGACCGTTATCTCGTACTTGCCGTTCGTGCGCTTCTTGATTTCATCGGCCGCCCACACCGACCACTTGTGGAACGGCTCGCTCGTCTCGTACACGTGCGCCCACTTGAGCTTGGTCTGCGCGGACGCCGGTGCCGCGGCGACAATGCCGGCGAGAGCGACCGCGAGCGCGGCGACGAACATCCTGCGTGGCTGTTGCATGAGTCTCCTCCTCGATGCGGGTGAAAAAAATCAGGCGCAGACGATCTGCACCTTCGTGGATCGGGTCTTGTCGGCGGCGGCGCGGAACGCGGCGACCGCGTCGGACAGCGGATATTGCGCGGAGAGCAGCGGCTGGACGTCGACGCGGCGCGACGACAGGTAGTCGACCGCCCAATCGAACTCGATGCCCCAGCGGAACGCGCCGCAGAGATCGAGCTCCTTCACCATCAATTCGTTGACGACGAAGGGCAGCGGCTCGTGCGGCAGCGTGCCGACCTGCACGATGCGCGATCCCTTGCGGCACGCCGCGACGCACGACTTGAGCGCGGCGAAGCTGCCGGACACCTCCAGCGCGACGTCGAACGCCGGCTTTGCGAACGCATCGGTTTCGACATCGGCGCGGATCACGCGATCGGCGCCGACCTCGGCGGCCTTGTCGAGCGGTCGCGCGAGCACGTCGCTCACGGCGACGTGCGCGGCGCCGGCGAGCTTCGCCGCGATGACCGTCAGACAGCCGATCGTCCCCGCGCCGGTGACGAGCACCGACTTGCCGAGCAGGTCGCCTGCGCGATGCACGCCGTGCAGCGCGACGGCGAGCGGCTCGGCGAAGGCGAGCTCACCGAGCGACACGTCGCCGGCGACCGGATAGCACTGCCGCTCGCTCATCACGAAGTACTCGCGGAAGAATCCTTGCGTATGCGGGAACACGCTCGCGCTGCCGAGGAAGCGCATGCTTGTGCAGAGCTGCTCGCGACCCTGACGGCAGAAATCGCAGCGGCCGCATGCATGCGACGGCGACACGGCGACCTTGTCGCCGGGCTTCACGCGCGTCACGCCGCCGCCGACGGCGGTGACGACGCCGGACGCCTCGTGCCCGGGAATCAGCGGCTCGCGGACGATGAAGCTGCCGTTGCGGCCTTCGAAGTAGTAATGCAGATCGGAGCCGCAGATGCCGCCTGCGCCAAGCCGCACGAGCACTTCACCGGGACCCGGTTCGGGTGCGGCGGCGGCATCGAGCCGAAGGTCTTCCTTGCCGTGGATCGTGCATGCGAGCATCGTCGTCTCCTCGTCGCGGCGCGCATCGGCCGACGCGCGCACGTGGTTCGTCACTGCAGCGTGTCCCATCCGGTCGAGAAACGCTTGTAGGCCTGATTGAGATGGCGCTGCATCGCGCCGCGCGCCGCCGCGATGTCGTGCGCGGAAATCGCCTTGACCACGGCGCGATGCTCGGCGATCGCGGCGTTCCAAAGCTGCGGCGAATCGTAATGATGCTCGAGCTGCTGGTAGAGCGGCCCGGTGCGCTCTTCCCAGAGCATCTTGACGACGGCGACCAGCGCACCGTTGCCGGTCGCCTCGGCGACGCGCAGATGGAATTCGCGGTCGGCTTCGAGCGGCTGCCTGGAGCCAGCGAGCTCGCGGTCCATCTGCGCGAGCGCTTCGTCGATCGCGGCGATCTGCGGCCGCTTCGCCGATTTCGCCGCGAGCGCGGCCGTTTCGCCCTCGATCACGTAGCGCGCGCGCAGCAGCTCGAACGGTCCGGCAGCGGCTTCGGCGCGCGGCGCACCGGCGTGCGCCGGCGCGAGCACGTAGATGCCCGAGCCGATCCGCACCTCGACGAGCCCCTCGACCTCGAGAGCGATCAGCGCTTCTCGAACCGACGGCCGCGACACGCCGAGCTGGCGCGCGAGGTCGCGCTCCGGCGGCAGGCGCGCGCCGGCGGTGAACTCGCCCGCGCGGATCAGCGTGCGAATCTGGTCGGCGATCTGCCGATACAGCCGGCGAGGTTCGATGCTCTGGATCGGCATGGGCCGCGTGCGCAGCGGAGCGCCGCGAGGCGGGCGCGCGGCGAACGACGAAGTTTGAACGGGTCCGAATAAGTGGTCAAGTGGTAAGACCACTCTGGCCGAGGCGCTTCGGATGCGGTGAGCCCGCGGTTGGAGCGGACGTCGCGAAAAGCGAGCGACGCCGCTCAATCGCAATGGGAGAGCGAGCGCTTCGGATGCGACGGCGCCCGCGGTTGGAGCGGACGTCGCGACAAACAAGCGACGCCGCCTCTCGCACGGTCGCTTCTTGCATGTGCGGTTGAGCGCCGACGGCGGTGTTTTGCCGGCGACGCTCCAATCGCGGGCTCCGCGCTATCGTTACCGGTTGAGCGCCGACGGCGGTGTTTGCCGGCGACGCTCCAACCGCGGGCTCCAACTTACTTGCCCGCGAGAATTTGCCCAGCCTTGTGGAAGGCCGTGTTCGCCGCCGGCACGCCCGCATACACCGAGGCGAGCAGCAGCATTTCCTTCAAGTCGACTTCCGAGAGCTCCGCCGCGAGGCCCGCGCGCGCGTGGAGCTCGAACTCTTCCCAGCGGCCGAGCGCGACGCAGATCGCAAGCACGAGCATCCGCCGTGTGCGATCGTCGAGCACGTCGCGCGTCCAGATCTCGCCCCATGCGAGCCGCGTGATCATCTGCTGGAACTCGGCGGTGAACGGCGTGATGTGCTTCAACCGGTCCTCGACATACGCCGCGCCCAGCACCTCCTTGCGCCGCGCGAGCCCGGCGTCGTAACGGTCGCTTTCGCTGACGATCGTCGGCTTCGCGAGGAACGCAAGCAGCGTGTGCGCATAGAGCTGCGGCATCTCGGTCACCGGAATGTGCGCCGACGGCAGCTCGATGTGTTGGGCGCCGGCGATCGCCGCCGCGATCGCTTCGCCCTGCGCTTTCGGCGTCGCGAGATCGTGCGTGCCGGTGATCACGAGCGTCGGCACGCGAATGCGAGCATCGGCGTCGCGCAGATCCATGTCGCGCAGCGCCGCGCAGCAGCCAGCGTAGCCGTTGCGGTCGACCGCTTCGAGCGTCGTGCGCGCGCTCGCAAGCCGCTCGTCGCTGCGCGCGCGGAAACGCTCGGTGAACCAGCGTTGCAGCACGGCGTCCGCGACCGCCGCAGTACCGCCGGCGCGCACCTTCGCGATGCGCTCGCCATAGACCGACGAATCGACCTTCGCCGACGTGTTCGACAGCACGAGCCGCTCGAGGCGCTCGCCCGCGTTCGCGCCGAGCCACTGCCCGATCATGCCGCCGATCGAAATCCCCGCGTACGAGAAGCGAGCCGCGCCGGCTGCATCGGCCACGGCGAGCGCATCGCGCGCGAGCGCCTCGATCGTGTATTCGCCAGCCGGCGCGTCGGAGGCGCCGTGGCCGCGCAAGTCGAAGCGCAGCACGTGGAAATGTCGCGTCAGTGCGCTCAGCACCGGATTCCACAGCGCGTGATCGGTGCCGAGCGAATTGCCGAGCAGCAGCGGCGGCCGCGCCGGGTCGCCGTCGCCGCGCCAGTAAAGCCGCGCGCCGTCGCGAGTCAGAAATGCCATCTGTTGTCCCTCCCTATGCGAGCGAGCGGCTCGATCGGCTCGCAGCGCTTCTGCGCCGTTCAGCACGCCGACCTTGAAAGCGGCGCCGAGCGAGCCGCGTGTCGACGAGCGTCGCTCCGCGTGAGATGGTACAATCCCGGCGCGGCGTCACTCCAGTCCTTCAGCCGCAGTCAATTTCGACGCTCCCGCCTCGCAGTTTCCGCGGTTGACCTCGCCGGCTCCGACTGGCCGCCACCTGATCGTGGCGCCGAGCCCGGCGCAAATCAAAAGGCAGTCATGTCATTTTCTACGCTCGGCTTGTCCGACGCGCTGGTGCGCGCGGTCACCGAACAGGGCTATTCCACGCCCACCCCAATCCAGCGGCAGGCGATCCCTGCCGTGCTCGCGGGAGGCGACCTGCTCGCCGGCGCGCAAACCGGCACCGGCAAGACGGCCGGCTTCGTGCTGCCGATGCTGCAGCGTCTGGCCCAGCATCCCGCGGCCGCCACGCACGGATCTCGATCCTCGCGCCGCCCGCTGCGCGCGCTGATCGTCACGCCCACGCGCGAGCTCGCCGCTCAGGTCGAGGCATCGGTGCGCGTCTACGGCAAGCATCTGAAGCTCACGTCGATGACGGTGTTCGGCGGCGTCGGCGCGGGCCCGCAGGCGGCGCAGTTGAAGCGCGGCGTCGACATCCTCGTCGCGACGCCCGGCCGTCTGCTCGACCATCACGGCCAGCGCAACGTCGACTTTTCGCACGTCGAGATGCTCGTTCTCGACGAGGCCGACCGGATGCTCGACATGGGCTTCATCCGCGACATCCGCCGGCTCCTCGCGCTTTTGCCGAAGCGACGCCAGAACCTGCTGTTCTCGGCGACGTTCTCCGACGACATCAAGGCGCTCGCCGACTCGCTGCTCGACCGGCCGGCGATGATCGAGGTGGCGCCGCGCAACGCGACCGTCGACGTGATCGCGCAGGTCGTGCACCCGGTCGATCGCGAGCGCAAGCAGCAGCTGCTCTGCGAGCTGATCGGCCGCAACGACTGGCGCCAGGTGCTCGTGTTCACGCGCACGAAGCACGGCGCCGACAAGCTGACACGCCAGCTGAACGACGCTCGCATCCGCGCGCTCGCGATCCACGGCAACAAGAGCCAGGGCGTGCGCACGCGCGCGCTGTCCGAGTTCAAGGACGGCGATCTGCGCGTGCTGGTCGCGACCGACATCGCGGCCCGCGGCATCGACATCGAAGAGCTGCCGCACGTCGTCAACTACGACCTGCCGAACGTGCCGGAAGACTATGTGCACCGGATCGGACGCACCGGCCGCGCCGGCGCGAGCGGCGAAGCGATCTCGCTCGTGTGCGTCGACGAGCACGCGTTCCTGCGCGACATCGAGCGCCTGCTCGGCAAGGCGATCCGCCGCGAGGTGATCGCAGGCTTCGAGCCGGATCCGCACGCGCGCGCACAACCGATCCTGCAGCGACAGGGGCGCGCCGCGCAGCAGCCGCCGCGAAACAAACCCGCGCCAACGGCGTCACAGAGGCGGCCGCAGCACCGCTCGTCGGCCGCGCAGCATTCGCGCTCGCGCAACGATTCGCCGCGCTTCCAGCCCGGCACCTATCGGAAATAGCGCGATTCGATGCCCTTCGCGGCGAGCCGTCATGGCGCTCCGCGAATCGGTCGTGATGCCGACCTCGCGCTGCAGCCGCTTCAGCTCGAAGCGCATCCGCTCGCGCAGTTTCGCGTCGAGGTTCGACAGCGGCGTGTTCGTGCACTCGTTCATCCACGCGAGCAGCGTTCCGACGACGAACGCGACCGCCGATGCCCCGAACGCGAACTTGAGCGAGTTCGCGAGGAGCCGCGCTGTCTGCGCGCTCGAGTAGGCGGAGCGGAAGTTGTCGAGCGTAAGCTGCGCCGGCGTGCCGGCCGTCTGCGGCGAACGAACGCTCTGCCACAGCACCGAGGCGAGCGGCATCGCGGCGAGATAGAGCATGCGCGCGACGCACGCGCCGATCACGAGCCATTTCCACTCGAAGCGGCGCGGGTCGGCGCGGGCGTGGCCGACGGCAGGCGGCGCGCCCGCGATGTCCATGCGCCGGCCTCAGATCCGGAACGCTTCGAGCGTTTCCGGCGCGAACAGCTCTTCGGGCGCGAGACGGCGCTTCGACAAACCCTGCTCGTGGTGATAGCGCAGGAACGTGTCGAGCACGTGCCGATTCGGCGCGAACCCGTACGGCCAGAAATCGTCGCCCATTTCCCGGCGCGTCTCCTCGACGTGCGCGGTGAGCCACGGCAGCATCGCCTTCAGCGCCGCGGTCTCGCGCAGGTCCGCGTACGTGCTGCGCTGCGCGGCGACGAACGCCTTGTACAGCGATTGCGCGACCCACGGCGAGCGCTCGTAGAGATCGCGGCGAATGACGACCGTATGCATGATCGGGAAGATCCGCGTGCGACGGAAGTAATCGCGCTCGACGTCGACGAAATCGGGGAAGAGCCGCGTCACGTTCTCGGGATTGCGCACGAACGACGACGGCATCCGCGCCGTCTGCAGCGCGGCGATGTCGCCGTCGGCGAGCATCTGCGACAGCGTCTGCGCCGGCCCGATGGGCTCGACGCGGATGCTCGGCGGCAGGTCGAGCCGGAGCTTCTCGCAGCGGCCGGTCTCCTCCTCGCCGCCGGTCGCGTACGTCACCGAGTCGACCGGTACGCCGTACTCGTCCTGCAGGATGCCGCGGATCCAGACCGGCGCCGTCATCTGGTACTCGGGATTGCCGATGCGCTTGCCGATCAGGTCTTTCGGCTCGCGAATGCCGGCGCCCGCATTGACGTAGATCGACGAATGGCGGAAGAAGCGCGAAGGAAAGACGGGAATCGCGATGAACGGCTTCGGATCGCGCGCGAGCGACACCGTGTACGACGACAGCGACATCTCGGCGACGTCGAACTCGCGATGCCGCAGCATGCGGAAGAACGTCTCCTCGACGGGCATGTCGAGATAGACGAGATCGATGCCGTCGGCCTGCACGCGTCCGTCGGCGAGCGCGCGCGTGCGGTCGTAGTTCCAGCAGCCGAGGGTCAGCTGAAGCTTCATCGTCGGGATCGCGCGCTCGCTCCGCGCGCGGCGCACGCGCAATCTAGCATCGGCGGCGCGGGCCGCACAATCGATCGCTAGCGGCGGCTCGGCTGCAGGCGCGCGAAGCGCAGCGCCAGCACGAAGCTCGCCGCGGTGAACACGATCACTGCGCCGCCGATCCAGGCACCGCCGGCGTCGAAGCGCTCGTCGACGAGCGGCATGGCGATGCGCGCGACGCCCGACGCCGCGATCGCGAGCGACAGCAGCGCGATCGCGAGGCCCATCGCCCGCGACGCGCGCGCACCGGCGGCGTCGCTGCGACGGACGAGCCGAGCGATCCACACTCCGTTCGCCGCGTCGGTCATGATCATGCCGACGGTGAACACGATTCCGAGCATTACCGCGAATGCGGACCCGACGAGCTTCGATCCCGTCAGCGAAAAGAATGCCGCCTGGCTCATCGTGTCGAACGACAGCGCGAACGCCGCACCGATCGCGGCGATGATCGCCGGATGCCCGCTGCGTGCGAGGCCGCCGAGCAGACGCGCGCGAAGGCCACCGACGAGGGCGACGCGGCCGCTCGGCGCGCGCAGCACGGCGGCGAGATTGGCGAGCCCGAGCGCGAGCAGAAAGCCGATCGACACAGCGGTGCCAAGCGGATCGAGCCACGGCGGCGTTTGCCAGTCGCGCGCGACGGTCGCCACCGCCAGCGCGACGAGCGTGACGACGGCGCCGTGACCGAGCGAAAACAGCAGGCCGGCCCAGCGCGACAGCCGCGGCCGCGCGAGCGCGTTGCAGCGTGCGAGCCCGTCGATCGTCGCCAGATGGTCGGGATCGAGGCCGTGCTTCAAGCCGAGCAGCAGCACGACGGCGACGAGCGCTAGGCTGTCGGCGGGCAAGCTCATCGGCCGACCGGGACCACTGGGACCACGCGGGGGACGTCGGGCATCGTCATGGCGATCGCATTGTAGGGGCAAGGTCGCCGCCGCCGCTAGAAGTCGTACATTGCGTGCAAGTTTTTCATCATCGGCGCCCGCAAGCGTCGCTGCGACAAGCAGTTAGGCGGGCAGGCTCCTTGCATGACATCGAGGCCGCGGGCGCCGCGCGAGGCGCTCGAACTCCAGGAGGAGAGCACCATGAAAGCTTCATTGAAGCGAACCGTGATTTCAGGATTGATGGCGGTGGCGGCCGGCGTCGGCGCCACCGCATGCGCAACGCAACCTGCCACCGGCTACAGCGGTGCCCCGCCTGCGCCCGGCTACGGCATGGCGGGTCCGCCGCCGGTCGCTTCGGCGCCGCTCGCCGACGCGAGCGCCTCTGCCACGACCACCGCGGCGGCGGCGTCCTCGGCGACCGGTTCGCCGACGACAGGGACGAGCGGTGCGACGACGTCGCCGACGACGTCCGGCACGACGGGCGCGCCGTCCACGTCGACGTCGACCACCGGAGCAGGCGCGGCAAGCACGACCGCGGCGGCGCCCGGCGCGACGAGCGCAGCGACGAGCGACACGTCGGCCGATCCGCAGGCGCGCCGGGTGTTCGACCAGCTCGACCTCAATCACGACGGCATGCTGTCGTTCGACGAATTCGCGCGCGCGACGATTCGCCGCCAACAGTAGCGCGCGACACGCGCGAGCACGCCCGGCTCGCGCGACGAGCGTGCGAGAAATCCCGGGCGTCGCGCCGCGGCCGCGCGAGCGGCGGATGCGGCCCGTGATGCATGCGCCGCCTGTCCATGCACGTACGCGGCGGCAATGCGGCGAGGAGCGGCGGCGTAGAATGCCGCTGTCTTCGCACGCAGCGCGCCCAAGCATGCCCGCCACGACGATCACCGCGATTCGCGCGACACCGGTCACCGTTCCGCTCGAAGCGCCGTTGCTGCACAGCAACGGCGCGCACTGGGGACGCTTCGTTCGCACGATCGTCGAAGTCGAAACCGCGGACGGCTACGTCGGCCTCGGCGAGATGGGCGGCGGCGGCGAGGATGCGACCCGCGCCTTCAGCGCGCTCGAAGGCTACCTGCGCGGCCACGACGTCTTTCGGCTCGAGTCGATGCGCTACGCGATCTGCAATCCGACGGCGAGCCTGTACAACAATCGCACGCAACTGCACGCCGCGCTCGAGTTCGCATGCCTCGACATCATGGGGCAGAAGCTCGGCGTGCCCGTGCACGCGCTGCTTGGCGGCAAGGTTCGCGACACCGTCGAATTCGCGACGTACCTGTTCTTCCGCTACGCGAACGCGAGGACCGGGCACGGCGAAGTGCGCACGCCCGAGCAGCTCGTCGCGCACGCACGCGCGCTCAAAGCGGCGCACGGCTTTCGCGTGCACAAGCTCAAAGGCGGCGTCTATCCGCCGGCGCACGAGCTCGCGTGCTATCGCGCGCTTGCCGCGTCGCTGCCCGACGAGCGCTTTCGCTACGACCCGAACAGCGCGCTGTCGCTCGCCGACGCGATCGACTTCGGCCGCGGCATCCTCGATATCCGCAACGACTATTTCGAGGATCCGGTCTGGGGGATGCCGCAGCTCGCGCGATTGAAGGAGTTCGTTCCGCTGCCGACGGCGACGAACACGGTCATCATCAACTTCGAGCAGCTCGCGTCGAACGTGGTGACGCGCGCGGTCGACGTGATCCTGCTCGACACGACGTTCTGGGGCGGCATCCGTCCGTGCATCAAGGCGGCGGGCGTCTGCGAGACGATGGGCCTCGGCGTCGCCGTGCACAGCTCCGGCGAGCTCGGCATCCAGCTCGCGACGATGCTGCATCTGGGCGCCGTCGTGCCGAACCTCGGCTACGCCGCCGACGCGCACTATCACCATCTGACCGACGACGTCATCGAAGGCGGCAAGCTCACGTACCGCAACGGCGCGATTCGCGTGCCCGATGCGCCGGGTCTCGGCGTCGCGCTCGACCGCGACAAGATGACGCGTTATCACGAGCTGTACCGCGAGCTGGGCGGCTATCCGTACGATCGCGATCCCGGCCGACCCGGCTGGTATCCGCTGATACCCAACCATGACTGGGCCGATCCCGAACGATCGGTGTCGCCGTCGCTCGACTGACGCGCAGCGGTTGCGCATGACGCGCTCGGCACGACAGGCGTAAACTTCATCGGCGTCATCCCAAGTTTCCGCCGTGCGCCGCACCGGGCGCGGCTCGTCGTCCCCGACTGGAGTCCCCTCATGAGCGATCGTCTCGCCGGCAAGACGGCCCTGATCACCGCCGCCGGCCAGGGCATCGGCCGCGCCACCGCGCTCGCGATGGCGGCCGAAGGCGCGACCGTGCACGCGACCGACGTCAATCCGAAGCTCGTCGACGCGCTGCGCGGCGAGCGCAACATCGTTTCCGCCGTGCTCGACGTGCTCGACGACGCCGCCGTCGCGAAGACGATCGATGCGCTGCCGCCGCTCGACGTGCTGTTCAACTGCGCGGGCTACGTGCACAACGGCACGATCCTGCAATGCGAGCCGAAGGACTGGGAGTTCAGCTTCAACCTGAACGCGCGCGCGATGTACATGGCAATCCGCTGCGCGCTGCCGAAGATGATCTCGAAGTTCGAGCGGACCGGCCGCGGCGCGTCGATCATCAACATGAGCTCGGTCGCATCGAGCATCAAAGGATTGCCGAACCGGTTTGTCTACGGCGCGTCGAAGGCCGCGGTGATCGGGCTCACGAAGGCAGTCGCGGCGGATTTCGTCGCCAAGGGGATCCGCTGCAACGCGATCGGGCCGGGCACCGTCGACACGCCTTCGCTCGGCGATCGGATCAACGCGTTCTCCGATCCGGTCGAGGCACGCAAAATGTTCATTGCACGCCAGCCGATGGGGCGGCTCGCGAAACCGGAGGAGATCGCACCGCTCGTCGTCTACCTCGCGTCGGACGAAAGCGCGTTCTGCACCGGGCAGATGTACAACTGCGACGGCGGCATCACGATCTGACGCCCTCGCACATCGCTTTGTCTACAACCCAAAAGAAGGCACGAACATGAAGCTCGTACGTTATGGGGCAGCCGGCAAGGAAAAGCCCGGCATGATCGATGGCGAAGGCAAGCTGCGCGACCTGTCGCGCAAGATCAAGGACATCGGCGGCTCGACGCTCGACCCGGCGATCCTGCGCGGACTCGCGAAGCTCGACGCGCGTCGGCTGCCGCTCGTGCCGGGCCGCCCGCGGCTCGGCCCGTGCGTGACGGGCGTGGGAAAGTTCCTCGCCATAGGCCTCAACTACATCGATCACGCGAAGGAGACCGGCTCGCCGATCCCGGAGAATCCGATCGTGTTCTTCAAGTCCGAGACGTGCATCGTCGGACCGAACGACCCGATCATGCTGCCGCCCGATTCGACGTCGACCGACTGGGAGGTGGAGCTCGGCGTCGTCATCGGCCGCCGCGCGCGCTACGTCCAGCAGAAGGATGCGATGCGCTACGTCGCCGGCTATTGTCTGATCAACGACGTGTCCGAGCGCGAATACCAGATCAAGCGCGGCGGCGGCCAGTGGGGCAAGGGCAAGGGCTGCGATACGTTCGGCCCGATCGGGCCGTGGCTCGTCACCACCGACGAGATCAAGAATCCGCAGAACCTCGACATGTGGCTCGACGTGAACGGCGAGCGGCGGCAGACGGGGAACACCCGCACGATGATCTTCGGCGTCACCCAGCTCGTCGCCGATTTGTCGCGCTACATGACGCTCGAGCCGGGCGACGTCATCACGACGGGCACGCCGCCGGGCGTCGGCCTCGGAATGAAACCGACGCCGGTGTACTTGAAGGCCGGCGATGTCGTCGAGCTCGGCATCCAGGGGCTCGGCGAGCAGAAGCAGAAGGTCATCGCGTTCAAGGGACGGCGCATCGCCGCGTGAATGACCCTACGCCGGCATCACGACGCGCGTTTGAGTTCGATCAAGCAGGCGGCGCCGATTGCGTATAGATTGTCGGCGTCGATCCGCGCTCGCCGAGCGAAGCGCGCCGTTGGGACAACGAGGGAAGCCGGACGCGATGCGCGTTCGCAGAAGAAAGAAAACCGCGGCCAAGGCCGCGGTTTTCATGTCTGATCGTCGTTCGCGCCGAGACCGGAATCGAGCGAGCTCAATTGCAAGACACTGGCTCGCCCGCGTTCGCGGCGACGACAAGCGTTACGGTGCGGTGTACGCCGTCTTGACGCTCGTATAGAACTCCGCCGCATAACGACCCTGCTCGCGCGGCCCGTAGCTCGAGCCTTTGCGCCCGCCGAACGGCACGTGATAGTCGACGCCCGCGGTCGGCAGGTTCACCATCACCATGCCGGCTTGCGCATTGCGCTTGAAGTGCGACGCGTGCTTCAGCGATGACGTGACGATCCCCGCGCACAATCCGAACTCGGTATCGTTCGCGATCGCGAGCGCGTCATCGTAGTCCTTCGCCCGAATCACGGCAGCGACAGGACCGAAGATCTCCTCGCGCGCGATGCGCATCGAGTTCGTCGCGTCGGTGAACAGCGCGGGCGCGAGGTAATAGCCGTCCTTCGCGCGCTTCACGCGCTCGCCGCCGTGCGCGAGCTTCGCGCCTTCGCTGCGACCGATGTCGATGTACTTGAGGTCCTGCTCGAGCTGCTTGTCGTCGACGACAGGGCCGATGTCGGTGCCCGGTGCGAGCGCGTCGTCGACCTTGAGCGTCGCGAGCTTCTGCTTCATCGCCTCGACGAAGCGATCGTGGATGCCGGCGGTGACGATCAGCCGCGACGACGCCGTACAGCGCTGGCCGGTCGAGAAATAGGCGCCCTGCGTCGCGCAGTTGACCGCGGTCGCGACGTCCGCATCGTCGACGACGACGAGCGGATTCTTGCCGCCCATCTCGAGCTGCAGCTTCGCCATCCGCCCGATCGCCTTCTGCGCGATCGCGCGACCGGTTTCGACCGAGCCGGTGAAGCTGATGCCGGCGACGTCGGGATGCGTGACCAGCACTTCGCCGACCACCGAGCCGCGTCCCATCACCAGATTGAACACGCCGGGCGGCAATCCGGCGCGCGCGAGGATGTCGGCGAGCGCCCACGCGCATCCGGGCACGAGGTCGGCCGGCTTCATGACGACCGTGTTGCCGTACGCGAGCGCGGGCGCGATCTTCCACGCCGGGATCGCGATCGGGAAGTTCCATGGCGTGATCAGCGCGACGGTGCCGATCGGCTCGCGCGTGACCTCGACGTCGACCCCGGGGCGCACCGACGGGATCTTCTCGCCGCAAAGCCGGAGCGCCTCGCCGGCGAAGAACTTGAAGATGTAGCCGGCGCGCGTCGCCTCGCCGATGCCTTCGGGCAGCGTCTTGCCTTCCTCGCGTGAGAGCAGCCGGCCGAGTTCGTCCTTGCGCGCGAGGATCTCGGTGCCGGCGCGGTCGAGGATGTCGGCGCGGTTCTGGATCGAGCCGGTCGACCACGCCGGGAACGCGCGCTTCGCCGCGGCGATCGCCTCGCGCGCCTGTGCTGCGTCGGCCTGCGCGAACTCGCCGACGACGTCGGCGATGTCGGACGGGTTGTGGTCGAGCGTCGCGCCCGCGCCGGCGACCCATTCGCCCGCGATGTAGTTCAGGTACGGTTTGGCCATGGCTTCAGACGCCGAGCGTCTCGAAAGTGGAATCGATGGGTTTCATTGCGAGCAGCCCGCGCCGCGCGAGATGGTGCATCAGCGCGCCGGCGCCGAACGTCCAGGGCGCGATCGCGTCCGACATGTCGACGCGGTTCACCAGTGCGCCAAGCGACGGCGTCGACACGGTGACGATGTCGCCGATGACGTGCGTGAATCCCTGCCCCGGCGCGAGCCGATCCTTCGTCGGCGCGAACATCGTGCCGAGGAAGAGCACCAACCCGTCCGGATACTGATGATTCTCGCCGATCGCCTGCGACACGAGGTCGAGCGGATCGCGGCTGATCTTCGACATCGAGCTCGATCCGTCGAGGGCGAAGCCGTCCGCGCCGTCGACGCGCATCGCGAGATCGCAGCGACGGACGTCGTCGATACCGAAGCGATCGTCGAACAGCCGGATGAACGGACCGATCGCGCAGGAGGCGTTGTTGTCCTTGGCCTTGCCGAGCAGCAGCGCGCTGCGACCCTCGAAGTCGCGCAGGTTCACGTCGTTGCCGAGCGTTGCGCCGAGCGTGCGGCCGCGACTGTCGACGGCGAGCACGATCTCCGGCTCGGGATTGTTCCAGTGCGACTTCGGATGCAGGCCGATGTCCGCGCCGAGGCCGACCGACGACATCGGCTGCGACTTGGTGAAGATCTCGGCGTCGGGACCGATGCCCACTTCGAGATACTGCGACCACGCGTGCTGCTCGATCAGCACGTCCTTCAGCCTCGCCGCCTCCTGCGATCCCGGCCGCACCGCCTTGAGATCGTCGCCGATCACGGAGACGATCGCGCGGCGCACGCTCTCGGCCTTCGCCGGATCGCCGCGCGCCTGCTCCTCGATGACCCGCTCGAGCATGCTCTCGACGAACGTCACGCCCGACGCCTTCACCGCCTGCAGGTCGCACGGCGCGAGGAGCCACGGACGGCGCGCGTCGCGCTCGCGCTCGGACGAATTCGCAAGCGCGTCGGCGGCGGACGCAACGCGCGGCGCTGCCGTCGCTGCGCGAATCGCGGCGACCGGCTCGTCGAGCTCGAGCAAGTCGCGCATCGTCGGCGCGACGCCCGACAGGTCGACGACATCGTCGGCGACGATTGCCACGAGCACGGGACCGCCGTCCTGCGGCGACCACATGCGCCCGACGAGCGTCGCATGCGCGCGGTCCGCGGGCAGGCAGGCTTCCGCGGTCAGTCGCTGTTTCATCGGGATTTCCACCAGGGCATGACAGAGGGACGGGCAACGCGGCCGGCAGCGTTCGTCAACGGGCCACGATGCTCGATTATAGGCCGCCTTGGCGCGCGGCGCCCGCGCATGGCTCACGTCGGCCGCTTTGCTGCATACTTGCCCTCGACACGCGCCGGAACGATCGTCGGCATTTCCAGTCGCACCCTTTCCAATGGCCGCCGCAAGCTCAGCCCGCGATCTCGCCTCGGACGCCGCGCTGTTTGCCGAGATCGAGCCGCATGCGACGGGGCGGCTCGTCGTCGATCCGCCGCACGTGCTGCACTGGGAAACGTGCGGCAATCCATTCGGCAGCCCGGTCGTGTTCCTGCACGGCGGCCCGGGTGGCGGCTGTTTGCCGCACCACCGGCGGTTCTTCGATCCGGCGTTCTGGCGCATCGTGCTGGTCGACCAGCGCGGCGCCGGCCGCTCGACGCCGGTCGCGTGCGTCGACGCCAACACGACGCCGGCGCTCGTCGCGGACCTCGAGCGCCTGCGCGAGCATCTGCGGATCGATCGCTGGCTGCTGTTCGGCGGCTCGTGGGGTTCGACCCTTGCGCTCGCGTACGCCGAGGCGCATCCGGCACACGCGCTCGGGCTCGTGCTGCGCGGCATCTTTCTCGCGCGGCCGAGCGAGATCGACTGGTTCATGGTCGGCATGCGAACGATCTTTCCCGAGGCGTGGCGAACGTTCGCCGAATTTCTGCCGCCCGCCGAACGCGGCGATCTGCTCGGTAACTACTACCGCAGGCTGACCGACGTCGATCCGACGGTGCACGTGCCGGCCGCGCAGGCATGGGACCGCTACGAGGTGGCGTGCTCGACGCTGATGCCGTCGGCGGAAGCCCCGCTGCTCGAGAACGACGCGACCGCGCTCGCGATCGCGCGCATCGAGGCGCACTACTTCGTGCATCGGGCCTTCCTCGCCGAGAACCAGCTGCTGGGCAACCTGCCGCGGATCACGCATTTGCCGTGCACGATCGTGCAGGGTCGCTACGACATCGTCTGCCCACCGGTGAGCGCCGACGAGCTGGCGCACGGCTGGCGGCGCGCCGAGCACATCGTCGTTCCCGACGCCGGGCACTCGGTGCGCGAGCCGGGCATCACGCGCGCGCTTGTGGCGGCGGTGGACCGGATGAAGTCGAAGCTGAAGCCGTAACGAGGGTCAGAGTGCGCGTCGAGCGTCAGGAGCAGTGGAGGGTCAGAGTGGATACCTTCGCTGGCGTGCGACACACACAGGTGTCCACTCTGACCCTCCACTCCACTGCCCCCGCACTCTGACCCTCTGCTCATCGCTCGCGCAGCGCTTCCGCCTGGATCGTGAGCACGACGTCGTCGCCGATCTCGTTTGCGAACGCCGTCATGCCGAACGCCGATCGCTTGAATGACGCGGAAAGCTCGGTTCCGCACACAGCGCGCCGCGTCACGAACTGCTCGCCGCAGCGAAGCGGGCCGATGTCGATGCGCAGCGGCCGCGTCACGCCGCGAAGCGTGAGCTCGCCTTCCGCGCGCACCGGCGCATCGCCGTCATAGACGACGCGCGTCGAGCGGAAGATCGCCGCGGGATAACGGCCGGCGTCGAGGAAATCCTCGCCGCGCAGCACCCGATCGCGCAGTGCATCGCCGGTGACGAGCGACGTCGTGTCGACGGCGACGTCGATCGTGCCGGTCTTCGCGCCGCGGTCGAGCGTCACCGTACCGGAAGCCCGACCGAACAGCCCGCGCTGCGTCGAGATCCCCGAATGCACGACCGCGAACATCGGCACCGTGTGCGCGGGCTCGAGCGTGTACGACTCGGGTTCGGCGAACGCGGCCGCCGACGTCACCGCGATGGCCGCGAGCGCCGGCGCGATGCGCATACGCGCCGCTAGCTGCCGGCGCCGACCGCCTCGACGCTGAAGACGATACGCACATCGTCGGTGAGCGAGTTCGGCTTGCGCATGCCGAAGTCGGTGAGCTTCACGACCGTCGACACGTCGCCGGCGCACACCGGCTTGCGGTTGCCCTGCGGCGGCAGGCATTTGAAGTTCGCGAGCTTCAGCGCCACCGGCTTCGTGACGCCGCGCAGCGTCAGCTCTCCGTCGGCGCCGACGACCGTGTCGCCGTCGAACTGCAGCTTCGTCGCCTTGAACATCGCCGTCGGATGCTTCGCGCTGTCGAAGTAGTCCTCGCTCCTGAGCATCGCGTCGCGGCGGGCCGATCCGCTGCTCACCGTCGACGTGTCGATCGTCGCCTCGATCGAGCCGCTCTTCGCGGCGCGGTCGAGCACGACGGTGCCGGTGGTCTTCGAGAAGTTGCCGCGCTGCGTCGCGATGCCCATGTGGCCGATCTCGAACGTAGGCACCGTGTGGTCGGGATCGATCGTGTAGGTCTCCTGCGCGAGCGCGGGACATGCCGCGGCGAGCGCGGTCAGTGCAACGGCGTTCCGGATGTTCATTGCCATACCTCCAATTTGATGTCAGTGCGCCGGCGGCAACACCATCCGCACGCGGACCTGCACTTCGTTTGCAACGACGTCGGGATCGGACCACTGTCCGTCGCCGACCTTGAAATCGAGCCGCTTCAGCGTGAACTCGCCCTGCGCGACGTTGTTGCCCGCCGCATCGCGCGAGATCGTGATCGGCACGACGATGTCGCGGGAGAACCCTTTCAGCGACAGCCGGCCGGCGACGTCGTACTTGTTCGCGCCGGCGGGCTTCACCGACGTCGACGTGAACTTCGCGACCGGGAACTGCACGACATCGAACCAGCGCGGGCGCTTCGCCTCGTCCTCGGAGTCGTCGCTCGCGAGGTCGATGCTGCCGAGGTCCACCTCGATGTCCGCCCTCGAATGCGCCGCGTCCGCCGGCCGGAAGTCGACATTCGCCCGCCACTTGCGGAATCGCCCCTCGACATTGGCGCCCATCTGCTTCGACACGAAGCGGATGTCGCTCTTGTCGATCAGCACGCCTTGCGCAGAAGCACCGGCGGACAGCAGCAGCGCCGCAAGCGTCGGCACGAACGATTTGAGGATACGCATCGGAATCCTGCCTCAAGAGCCGCCGCGCGACAGCGGCAGCATGCGGTCGATCATGCCGTCGCGGTCGATCAGCTGGTGCTTGACCGCGGCGATCGCGTGCAATGCGATCAACGCGGCAAAGCCATAGTTCAACGTCACATGGAGGAGCCGCAGCGCGTTGGCGAGCTGCTTGTCCTTGCCGACCAGATCAGGCAACGGCAGCACGTTCAGATAAACCGTCTGCACGCCGGCGGCCGAACTGTAGAGGTAGCCGGTGATCGGGCTCAGGAACATCAGCGCGTACAGCAGCACGTGGACGACCTCGGAGGCGCGCCGCTGCCATTCGGGCATCGCGACGGGTGGCGGCGCCGGATGGACGACGCGCCACGCGAGGTGGATGAACGCGATCGCGAACACCGTGATGCCCATCCACTTGTGATACGCGTACGCGCGAAACTTGAGCGGGCTGATCGCGAGCGGCACCATCCAGAGACCGACGAGGAAAGCCGCGACGACGAGCACGGCGGCCGACCAATGCAGCGCCATCGCGGTGCGCGTGTACCGTTTCGAGTCGTCGATCATCGCGGTGCAGCGGCGAATGCGCCGCGCAGGTTCGCGAGGTCGCGGCGCATGCGCTCGAGCCGCGCCGGCTCGAGCGTCGCGAAGGCGCGGCGAACATGTGCGACGTGCCGCGGCAGCGCCCGCGCGAACAGCCGCCGGCCGCTCGGCGTGAGCTCGACGCAGGTGCGCCGGCCGTCGGCCGGGTCGGCACGCCGGCGCAACAGCTGGCGGCGCTCGAGCCGGTCGACGACGCCGGTCAGCGTGCCTTTGGTGATCAGCGTGAGCTCGGAGAGCTGACGCAACGTCACGCCGCTCGATGCGCCGAGCGCCGCCACGACGTCGAACTGCGCCGGCGTGAGACCGAGCGCGCGAACGTGGCGCGCCGAGTAGCGCGCGATCGCGTGCTGGCACGAGGCGAGCTCGCGCAGCATCGGCATCAACGGTTCGTCGGACATCGATCTCTTGCCAATCGTACTAACCGGAACGAATTGTCGGGTGCGCCGCGAGCAGCGTCAACGAGCGAGCGGACCGCGGCACAGCGAGCGGCCGGTATAATCGCCCACGCATGATGGCTCGCGAATCGCACTGCCCCGCTTCGCCAACCGCCGCCGGCGGCGCGCCGGCTGGTTCGTGTGCGAACAGTCCGCGCCGCTGTTCATTCCGCCCGCGATGAGCGCGCCGTTGCCGGCCGTCAGCGCCGAATGGCTCGCGCGAAGCCGCGCGGCCGTCTGGCATCCGTGCACGCAGATGAAATTGCACGAGACGCTGCCGATCGTCCCGATCGCACGCGGCCGCGGCGCCTGGCTCTACGATTTCGATGGCCGCCGGTATCTCGACGCGGTCAGCTCGTGGTGGGTGAATCTGTTCGGCCACGCCGAGCCGCGCATCGGTGCCGCCATCGCCGCGCAGCTGGCCGAGCTCGAGCACGTCATGCTCGCGGGCTTCACGCACCGGCCGGTGGTCGAGCTCTCCGAGCGGCTGGCGGCGATCGCCCCGCCGGGCCTCGGCCACGCGTTCTATGCATCCGACGGCGCGGCGGCCGTCGAAATCGCACTCAAGATGGCCGCGCACGCCTGCCGCAATCGCGGCGAGCCAACGCGTACCGGCTTCGTGAGCCTCGCGGGCAGCTATCACGGCGAGACGCTCGGCGCGCTCGCGGTGACCGACGTCGCGCTGTTTCGCGACGCCTACGGCGCGCTGCTCGTGCGCAACGCCGTCGTGCCCTCGCCTGCACAACGGCGTGACGGCGAAAGCGCACGCGACGCCGCCGAGCGCGCGGCAGCAGCGCTCGACGCGCACCTCGCGCGCCATGGCGCGACGACGGCCGCACTGATCGTCGAGCCGCTGGTGCAGGGCGCGGGCGGCATGTCGATGTACGACCCGCACTACCTCGCGCTCGCCCGCCGCATCACGCGCCGCCACGGCGTGCTGCTGATCGCCGACGAGATCATGACCGGCTTCGGCCGGACCGGGACGATGTTCGCCTGGGAGCAGTCGGCCGCCGCGTCGCCCGATTTCCTCTGCGTGTCGAAGGGGATCAGCGGCGGCTTTCTGCCGCTGTCCGCGGTGCTCGCGAGCGACGACATCTACGCCGCGTTCTACGACGACGACCTCGCGCGCGGCTTCCTGCACTCGCACAGCTACACCGGCAACGCGCTCGCGTGCGCCGCCGCGCTCGCCGTGCTCGACATCTTCCGCGACGACGACGTGATCGCACGCAATCGCGGCAAGTCGCAGCGCTGGCTCGAGCTCGCACAGCCGCTCGCGCGGCATTCGCGTATACGCAACTTTCGCCAGGCGGGGATGATCGTTGCGTTCGACGTCGACAGCGAGCGTCAAGACTTCTCGCGCTGGTGCTTCGTGCAGGCACTCGAGCGCGAGCTGCTACTGCGCCCGATCGGCCGAACCGTGTACTTCATGCCGCCGTACGTGACCGCAGACGACGAGTTCGCACTGCTGGTCGAGCGCACGTGCGCGATCGTCGACGCCGCATGACGCCCGCCATCGTCGTGCTCGCGCTCGCCGCTGCGCTCGCGGCGCTGGAAGCGACGGCCGCGGTGCCGCGTGCCGTCGCGCGCGCGTTTCTCGACGCCGGCGTCCCGCTGTCGAGCGTCTCGATCGTCGTGCAGCGGACCGACAGCCCGACGCCGCTGATCCGCCATCAGCCGTACCGGTCGATGAGCGCCGCATCGGTGATGAAGCTCGTCACCACGTTCGCCGCGCTCGAGCTGCTCGGTCGCGACTATCGGTGGAAGACCGAAGCGTACGTCGACGGGCCGATCGTCGACGGCGTGCTGCACGGGAATCTCGTGCTGAAAGGCTACGGCGACCCGAAGCTCACCGTCGAGCAGTGGCAGGCGCTGATCGCGGCGCTTCGCGCGAAAGGCCTGCTGGCGATCGACGGCGACCTCGTGCAGGACCGCAGCTACTTCGCGCTGCCTCCTCACGACGCCGCGGCGTTCGACGGCGAACCGCTGAAGCCGTACAACGTCGGTCCCGACGCGCTGCTGGTGAACTTCAAGGCGGTGAAGCTCACGCTCGCGCCGAATGCCGCCGGCGATGCGACGACGCTTGCCGTCGAGCCGGCGCTCGCCGAAGTATCCGTCGGAGCACCGCCGCGGGTGTCCGCCGGCGACTGCAACGACTGGCGCGCGTCGACCGGCGCGACGTTCGTCGATCGCCGAGCGAGCGCCGTCGTGTCGTTCGCGGGCAGCTTTCCGGCGGCGTGCGGCGAGCGCGACTGGTGGATCGCGCTGCTCGACCACCCGCACTATGTCCATGCGATGTTCGAGACGTACTTCCGAGCCGCCGGGGGCCGCTTCTCCGGGGGGCTGCGCGAAGGACGCGCGCCCCGCAACGCGACGCCGTTCGTCACGCTCGAATCGCCGCCGCTCTACGACATCGTCCGCGACGTGAACAAGCTGTCGAACAACGTCATGGCGCGGCAGGTTTTCCTGACGCTTGCCGCCGCGTCGGCGCGTCCACCGGCGACGACCGCCGGTGCCGCCCGCGCCGTTGCGCAATGGCTCGCCCGGCGCAGGCTCAGGCTGCCCGCGCTCGTGCTCGACAACGGCTCCGGACTTTCGCGCCGCGAGCGCGTCAGCGCGGTGGGCCTCGCGCACCTGCTGCTCGCCGCCGATGCGAGCGCGGTGCGTGACGAGTTCGAAAGCTCGCTCGCCGTCGCCGCGATCGACGGTACCGTCGCCCGCCGCTTCCAGGACGGCGGCGTCGCCGGACAGGCGCTGCTCAAGACGGGCACGCTCGACGGCGTGCGCGCGCTCGCCGGGTACGTGATCGACGCGAGCGGCCGCCGCTTCGCGGTCGCGGCGATCGTCAACCATCCGAACGCCGGCCGCGCGCAGCCGGCGATCGACGGGCTCGTGCAATGGGTGTACCGCAACGCAGCGACGTGGACGAAGGAGCGCGAGCAGCCGTCGCTCTGATGCGTCACATGCCGGGCATCGGCTCGCGCGCGTTGAAGCGCAGGAACCCCCGGATCACGCGATAGACGATCCACAGCGCGGTGAGCCCCCAGACCGCGAACGCGACGAAGAAGAGCACGACCGTCGCCATGAACAGCCAGCCGGCTGCCGCCCACAACAGGGCGAACCAGAACGTCCGCTGCTGCCAGCGGAAGTGCGACTCGAGCCAGGTGCCGCGCGCCTCGGGGCGCTTGACGTGCGCGATCACGAGCCCGATGAAGCCGATCAACCCGAACAGCGGCGCGATCGCGAGCCCCGCGGAGACGAGTGACGTCACGCCGGCGATGCCGTACAGCACGTAGACGGCAAGCGCGGACCCGGTCGGCAGATGCGCCGGCTCAATGGCGCTGCGGGTGGCGTCGGGAGCGGAAAATTCGGCCATTTCTTCACCTCCTCGGGCGAGCGACAGGTTATCGCGACCCATTAGATTCCGTCCCTGCGCGCGGATTCAAGCGCGGCTATAATCGGATTCCCAATGCGTTCGCATCCGAGACGAGCGCGCCCGACGAAGAAAGGGATCACCGATGACCGACGATCGCACGCGCGATAACATCCTCGATGAATTCTCCGGCATGCTGGGCGAGGCCGAGGACATGCTGAAGCGCGCCGCCGACGAGAGCGGCGAGAAGGCGAAAGACCTGCGCTCACAGGTCGAGACGAAGCTGCTGCACGCGAAGCTGCGGTTGCAGGAATTGCAAGGCCAGGCGATGGACCAGGCGCAGCAGGCGGCCCGCGCGACCGACGATCTCGTCCACGATTATCCGTGGCAGGCGATCGGAATTGCCGCGGCTGTCGGCTTCGTCGCCGGCCTGCTGATGAACCGCGGCCGCTAGCCGGCAGCCGGTCATGCAGCCGCGCGCGCCGTCGAGCGGGCTGCGCGATTCGCTCGGCCGTCTCGCGGCCGCCTCGGTCGCGCTGCTCAAGACGCGCGCCGAGCTCGCCGCACTCGAGCTCGCCGAGCAGCGCGAGCACGCGAAGGCGCGCATCGTGCTGCTCGCGATCGCCGGCGCGGCGCTCGCGATGGCATGGCTCGCGGCATGCGGTCTGGTCGTCGCGTACTTCTGGGACACGCACCGGTTGATGGCGCTCGTCGTCATCGCCGCGGCGCACCTCGCCGTCGGCATTGTCGCGCTCTGGCGTCTCGACGTGCGCCGGCGCACCGATCCGCCGCCGTTCTCGGCGACGCTCGCCGAGCTCGAGCGCGACCGCGAATGGCTCGCCGAGCAATTCCGCAATCGATGAGCGCGCGGCGTCGAGTGGACCGATGAGCCGCGCGAGCGCCGCGCAACGGCAGGAGCGCAAGGCGCAGCTTGCTGCGCGCGCCGCGCTCGAGCGGATGCGGATGACGCTCGCCGCGCACTCGGTGCGAAACGCGCTGATGCCGGTCGCCGCGCCGGAGCGCGAGTCGCCGCTGCGCCGTCCGCTGATCGCGATGCTGCTCGGTGTCGCCGCGAGGCGGGTCGGGCCGGCGAAGCTTCGTCGCTGGCTTCGCATCGCGTCGTTTGCGACGGCGGCGTGGAGAATCGTCGGCAGCCTGCGCCGATAGCGCGGCCGAAATGTCGCGCTCCGCCGTGCCGAGCGGCTGCCGCGCGGTGAATTTGCTGCCCTGGTCGTTGCGGCCTCGTTCGGGGCCGTCGCTCAGAGTCCGAGCTCGCTCCAGATTGCGTCGACGCGCGCTTTCACCGACGCTTCCATCACGATCGGCGTGCCCCAGGTCCTCTGCGTTTCGCCCGGCCACTTGTTCGTCGCGTCGATGCCCATCTTGCTGCCGAGCCCGGACACCGGCGATGCGAAGTCGAGATAATCGATCGGCGTCGATTCGACGATCAGCGTGTCGCGCGCCGGATCGACGCGGGTGGTGAGCGCCCAGACGACTTCCTTCCAGTCGCGCACGTCGACGTCGTCGTCGGTGACCACGATGATCTTCGTGTACATGAACTGGCGCAGGAAGCTCCACACGCCGAACATCACGCGCTTCGCGTGGCCGGCGTACTGCTTCTTCATGGCTACGACGGCGAGACGGTAGCTGCAGCCTTCGGGCGGAAGATAGAAGTCGGCGATCTCCGGGAACTGCTTCTGCAACAGCGGCACGAAGACTTCGTTCAGCGCGACGCCGAGGATCGCCGGCTCGTCGGGCGGCTTGCCGGTGTAGGTCGAATGGTAGATCGGGTCACGGCGCATCGTGATGCGCTCGATCGTGAGCACGGGGAAGCGCTCGACTTCGTTGTAGTAGCCGGTGTGATCGCCGAACGGTCCCTCGGCGGCCGTTTCATAGCCGCTCGGATCGCTCGCGTCCGGCTGCAGGTAGCCCTCGAGCACGATCTCCGCCGAAGCAGGCACGTCGAGATCGTGCGTGATGCACTTGACGATCTCCGTGCGCGCGCCGCGCAGCAAGCCCGCGAACTGGTACTCGGACAACGCATCGGGCACCGGCGTCACGGCGCCGAGGATCGTCGCGGGATCCGCGCCGAGCGCGACGGCAATCGCAAACGGCGCGCCGGGATTCGCGCGCGCGTGATCGCGAAAGTCGAGCGCGCCGCCGCGATGCGCGAGCCAGCGCATGACGATCTTGTTGCGCGCGATCACCTGCTGGCGGTAGATGCCGAGGTTCTGCCGCTTCTTCTGCGGGCCGCGCGTCACCGTGAGGCCCCACGTGATCAGGGGCCCGGCGTCTCCGGGCCAGCACGTCTGCACCGGCAGCCGCCCGAGATCGACGTCGGCGCGCTCCCATACGACCTGCTGGCACGGCGCCGAGCGGCGCTCCTTCGGCGCCATGTTCATCACCTGCATGAACACCGGGCGCGTCGTCTGCCACGCGTCGACCAGCCCTTTCGGCGGCTCCGGCTCCTTGAGGAACGCGAGGAGTCGCCCGACCTCGCGCAATGCGCCGACCGATTCCTGTCCCATGCCGAGCGCGACGCGCTGCGGGGTTCCGAAAAGATTCCCGAGCACCGGCATCGCGTGGCCCTTCGGCCGCTCGAACAGCAACGCAGGACCAGCCGATTTCAGCACGCGATCGCAGATCTCGGTCATCTCGAGCCGCGGATCGACCTCCACGCGCACTCGCCGCAGCTCGCCGCGGCGCTCGAGTTGTGCGACGAAGTCGCGCAGGTCCGTGTAGGTCATCGGCGAATGATGAATATTGCGGCCCCGCGCTTCGTCATTGTCGTTCGTGCGCCGGCCCGCCGACGCCGTAACGTGGGGTCACGCGTCGATCCCGCAGTCTAGCCCGAGTCCGCACGCGGCGTCGACGCGAACAAGGAGACCTCAATGGACTGCAGACTGGCAACGAAGGCCGCCTCGATGGCATGCGCCGCGCTGCTGTGCGCAGGCGCGGCGCTCGCGAGCGCCGAAGCGCCGTTCGCGTCGGGGAAGGACGGCTTGCATCCGCGGATCGAGCGGGCATTGCCGTCGTGGGACGCGGTCGGTGCGGCGCCCGCGAACGCGCTGTACGCCGGGCTCTGGGAGAGCGCCGGCGGCGCCGAGCCCGGCTCGGCGATCGCGTTCGCGCCGCGCGGCGATTCGATCGTCGCCACGTGGTTCACGTACGACACGGACGGCTCGCCGATGTGGCTCGCATTGCACGCACAGGACGCGTCGACGCTGATCGACGGCTTTGCGCCGCAGACGACGTTCGTCGGCGAGCTGCAGCGTGCGTTCGCTCCGCCGGCCGCCGCCGAGCTCACGCTTGTCGCGTACGGACCGGCGGTCGTCGAGTTCGCCGCGCCCGACATCGCGACGCTGCATTACAACGTCGACGGCACGTGGCGCAGCAAGACGATCGTGCGCAGTTACGCGGCGAATACGGCGGGCGGCTGCTCGCCCTCGCCGCCCTTCGACGGCTTGTGGACGAGCGCGTCGTCGGCGATCGCGGACTTCGGCGGCGGACTGCACGTCGCGCGCGCCGGCGATCGAGTCGTCGCGGCGTGGTTCACGTTCGACGTGCAGGGCAACGCGGTGTGGCGGATCATGGCCGCCGAGCACACCGACGCCAATGCGTACGCCGGCACGCTCTACGAAACACGCGGCTCGGCGCTCGCATCGCCGTTCGATGCGCGCAGCGTATCGGTGAGTGAAGTCGGCCGCGCGACGCTCGCTTTCGGCGACGGCCGCGGCGTGCTCTCGTACGTCGTGCGAGGCGAGCCGTCGGCGATGTCGATCACGCGCGACACGCTGGCGACGACGCTGTCGCGCTGCGACTGAGATCGCGGCGAGCGGCGGCCGGCCCGGCCGCCGCTACAATGCGGCGATGACCGCCTTCGCGCGCACTCGTCGCGTCGTGTTCGGCATCGTGCTCGCGAGCTTCGTGCTTTCGTTCTTCCATCGAACGGCGCCGGCGGCTATCGCACGCGAGCTCGCGCAGTCGTTCGCGATCGGCGGCGCGACGCTCGGCACGCTCGCGGCGACGTACTTCTACGTCTACACGCTGTTGCAGATTCCGGTCGGCGTGCTGGCCGACAGCTGGGGTCCGCGCCGTCTGCTGAGCGCGGGCGCGCTCGTGGCCGCCGTCGGATCGCTCGCATTCGCGATAGCGCCGACATGGCAGGTCGCGGCGCTCGGACGCACGCTCGTCGGCGTCGGCGTCGCGACCGCGTTCATCTCGATCCTCAAGATCAGCGCCGTCTGGTTCGCGGCCAACCGGT
The DNA here is from genome assembly GCA_963798655.1 of uncultured beta proteobacterium. GTDB lineage: Bacteria > Pseudomonadota > Gammaproteobacteria > Burkholderiales > Casimicrobiaceae > CAVSMC01. The sequence continues at coordinate 72,398 of CAWCUH010000004.1, forward strand.
TCGCCACGCTGAACGGCGTGACGCTGTTCGCCGGCAATCTCGGGGCGGTGGTCGCCGGTGCACCGCTCGCATGGGCCGTGTCGTTCACGTCGTGGCGCGTCGTGTTCGTCGTGCTCGCCGCGCTGTCGCTGCTGCTCGCGGCGATGACGTGGTGGAAAGTTCGCGACCGTCCCGAGGATCTCGGATTCGCACCCGTGCATCCAATGCCCGCGGCGGCAGTGGCCGATCACGCCGGCTGGAAGGCGGCGCTCGGCGGCGTGCTTCGCAATCGCGCGACGTGGCCACCGTTCGTCGTGAATGTCGGCGTCGGCGGCAGCTATCTCGCGTTCGCCGGCCTGTGGTCGGTGCCCTACCTGATCGACGTCCATACGATGACGCGCGTCGAAGCGGCGCAGCACGCGAGCGTGTTGCTGCTCGCCGTGGCCGTCGGCGCAGTCGCCGTCGGCATGATCTCGGATCGGCTGCGCAACCGCCGCGCGGTGATGCGCGCGTGCACGACGCTGTACGCGCTGTCGTGGCTGCCGTGGCTCGTGCATGCGCCGCTCGCGGCCGGCGCGACATACGCGTGGTTCGCGCTGATGGGGTTGCTGATTCCCGGCTTCACGCTGTCGTGGACGATCGCGAAGGAAGCGAACCGGCCCGAGCACTCGGGCATCGCGACGTCGGTCGCGAACGTCGGCATCTTCCTCGGCACCGGCGTGCTGCAACCGCTTGCCGGCTACGCGCTCGACCGGGGTCGCGCGACGGGCGACGTCGCCGCCGCCTGGGACGGCCCGCTGTGGCTGCTTGCGGGCGCCGCGGCGCTCGGAGCGCTTGCCGCGTGGACGGGGCGCAGCCCGGCCCGGTGACGTCGAGGCCCGACACCGTCAGTCACGATGCACCCACGCAAGATCCTGGCGGTCGTACGACATCCCGCCGCCCCCGACGCAGCGCCGGTCGAGCGTCAGCCCGAAGGCGCGGGCGGCGCGCGCATCGCGTCGAACGCCGCATGCAGCTCGCGCAGCCGCCGGCTCACCTCGCGGCCCATGTTCATCTCGATGATCGCGAACTGTTCGACGTCCGCCTGGTACACGTCGTGCAGGCAGCCGCTCGTGATCCGCAGCGCACGGCAATCGCCGATCGCGCGCACCGACGCGCTTCGCGGCGCGAAATCGATCAGCGACATCTCGCCGAAGCAGTCACCGGCGCCGATCGTGCGCAGCACGCGCTCATCCGCGCCCATGACGATCGCGGCGCGACCCGTCTCGAGCACGAACATCGCGTCGGCCGGATCGCCCTCGCGAAAGAACAGCTCGCCGGCGGAAACTTCGACGGCCGGTGCGCGGTCCACGATGAATCGCACGATGTCGTCGCGCACGCCGCCGAATATCGACATGGACTGCAGCAGCTCGATTCGCCCGGGCGGCACGCTTGGAGTTCCCGCGATTGGCACGCGGCCATCGTAGTGAGCGCGGCCGGCGATTTCAACTGCTTCGCGCTTGCCGCAGTGCGCCTTGACCCTGCGCGAGCGCGGCGCGCATGATCGCAGGGACTGGAAAGCCGGAGATTTGCCATGCCCAGCCGCTACAACACGCTGATCCTTGGCGCTTCGTACGGGTCGCTGCTCGCGACGAAGCTCGCCGCCGCCGGTCACGCCGCCCGGCTCGTCTGCCTGCCCGCCGAGGCGCAGCTGATCAATCGCGAGGGTGCGCGCGTACGCATCCCGGTGAAGGGGCGCGACGCGCCGTACGAGATCGACTCGCGAACGCTGCCCGGGCGCATCACCGCCGGGGCCGCCGCCGGCATCGACGTCGCCCGCTACGATCTGGTCGCCCTCGCGATGCAGGAGCCGCAATACCGCTCGCCCGACATACGCGACCTGCTGAACGCGATCGCGCGCGCGAACGTGCCATGCATGTCGATCATGAACATGCCGCCTTTGCCGTACCTCGCGCGCATTGCGGGTGTCGACGTCGACGCGCTGCGCCGGTGCTACACCGATCCGACGGTCTGGGACAGCTTCGACCCGGCGCTGATGACGCTCTGCAGCCCCGATCCGCAGGCTTTCCGCCCGCCGGACGCGCCCGTCAACGTTCTGCAGGTGCGGCTCGCGACGAACTTCAAGGCGGCGCGGTTCGACTCGCCGGCGCACACGGCGATGCTGCGCGACCTCGCCGCCCAGATCGAGCTCGCCCGCTTTCGCGACGGCGACGACTACATCGACCTGCCGGTGAAGCTCAAGGTGCACGAGTCGCTGTTCGTGCCGTTCGCGAAATGGGCAATGCTTCTCGCGGGCAACTATCGGTGCGTGCAGCAGGATGGCGTGCGCTCGATCCGCGACGCCGTGCATGGCGACGTCGCGGCATCGCGCGCCGTTTACGAATGGGTGGGCGACGTTTGCAAGGCGCTCGGCGCAAGCGAGCGCGATCTCGTGCCGTTCGACAAGTACGCCGCCGCGGCTGTGTCGCTCGTCACGCCATCGTCGGCCGCGCGCGCGCTTGCCAACGGCGCGACGGCGATCGAGCGCGCCGATCGCCTCGTGCAGAAGGTCGCGGCTGCGAAGGGCATGCGCAACGATACGGTCGACGCCACGGTAGCGCTGGTCGACGCATGGCTCGAGAAGAACCGGGCACAAGCGGCGAAATAGGGTCAGAGCCTTGCAACGAGCTGCAAAATAGGGTCAGAGCCTGCTTCGCGAAGCGGTCCGCGTCGGCACCCTCATCGAGGCAGGATCCGACCCTGTTTCGGCAGGGTCTGACCCTAGCGAGCGCGCGATCGCGCGCCACGCGGCGAGCTTCTCCGCAAACGGTCTGGTGTACGCGGGGCTCGTCGACGGCAGTATCCGAGTCTCGTAGCCGGCCGCGCGAAACGCGGGCTCGCGCCGTCCCGACGTCTGTCCGTTGAAGCAGACGAGCGTGACATTCGGCGACTCGCGCTTCACCCGCTCGATCTCGCCGTGCTCGGCGTTGCGGATCGAGGCGTCGAGGCTGCCGCGCCGCTCGCACGCGACGATGACGTCCCACAGGCCGACGCCGCGTTCGCGCACGCGCGCGAGCCGCGTCCGATACGGCATTTCCGCGAGCGGCTCTTCCAATACCGCGGACAGGATCGGCCAGAAATGATTGCGCGGATGCGCGTAGTACTGGCGCGCGGCGAGCGACGCCTCGCCGGGAAAGCTGCCGAGGATCAGCACGCGCGTCGCGCGATCGAGCACCGGCGGCAGGCCGCGCCGTCGCGCCGCGCCCGGCGCCACTAGAGCCGCGGCCACGCGTGCATGCGAACGACGGCGTCGCCGACGATGCCGGCGAACACCGCGAGCCCGAGCCAATGGTTGTGCAGGAACGCGCGGAAGCACGCGTCGCGATCGCGCGTGCGGATCAGCCACACGTGATAAAGGGCCAGCGCGGCGGCCACCGCGAGCCCCGCGTAGTACACCAAGCCGAGATGGCGCAGCACGCCGATGTACGCCATCGCGCCGACGTAGATCGCGTAGCAAAGCGCGGTCGCCGCGATGTCGAAGCGTCCGAACGTGATCGCCGACGTGCGAAGGCCGAGCCGCACGTCGTCGTCGCGGTCGACCATCGCATACTCGGTATCGTATGCGACGACCCAGAACAGGTTGATCGCGAGCAGCCACCACGCGATCGGCAGATTGCGGTCGTACACCGCCGCGTACGCCATCGGAATGCCGAACGAGAACGCGATGCCGAGCATCGCCTGCGGCAGCGCGAAGAAGCGCTTGAAGAACGGATAGACGATCGTGATCGCGACGGCCGGCAGCGACAGCATCACCGTCGTCCAGTTCGTCGCGAGCGTCAGCAGGAACGCGAGGAACGCGAGCGCCGCGGCGACGACGAGCGCCTCCCACGGCGCGACTTCGCCGACGGCGAGCGGTCGCTTCGCCGTGCGCTTGACGTGCGCGTCGAAGCGGCGGTCGGCCCAGTCGTTGACCGCGCAGCCGGCCGATCGCATCAGCAGCGTGCCGGTCACGAACACGATCAGCTGCGTGAGCGTCGGCCGTCCGAACGATGCAAGCCACAGCGCTGACAGCGTCGGCCACAGCAGCAGCAGCGTGCCGATCGGCTTGTCGAGACGGATGAGCCGCTCGTACGCGTCGAAGCGCGCGGCGATCCGCTGCGAGCGCGTCTGCATCATCGCGCCGGCGGTCGGTTCGGGCTGTGGCGTCGCCATCGCGCGTTCGCTACAGCGGAAGCATCAGCTGGCGCTTCAGATCGCGTGGCGCGACCTCGGCCAGCAGCTGCTGAGGCGTGCCGTAGCGCAGGCGGACGCGAAGCTCGCGCTTCATCCGTGCGTTCGACAGCCGGCGCGACTCGGACATGAACGACAGCAGCATCGGCGCGACGCGCTGCTCGGCGTCCTCCCACGTCACGCGCGGCGGCCGCTCGAGCTGGAACGCGTCGGCGACCATGTCGAACCACGCGCCCATCTTCATTTGCGCATCGTCGTTGACGTTGTACGCGCGATTGGGCTTCGCGCGGAACATCGCCGCGACGACGGTGCGTGCGAGATCGTCGGCGTGGATATGGTTGGTGAACACGTCGGCGTCCGGCGCAAGGACAGGCGTGCGCTGCCTGATGCGCTCGATCGGCAACCGCGTCGACGCATAGATGCCGGGGGCGCGCAGGATCGACAGCACGATGCCATAGCGCGACGCCCAGCGGCGAAGCCGGACTTCCGCGGCGACGCGGCGGCGCGCGCGCGGCGTCTGCGCGCGGCGCGCACGGTGCTCATCGATGCGGGCGCCGGCGCAATCGCCGTACACGCCCGATGTCGAAATGTAGACGAAGCGCTGTGGTATCCTGCGCGCGCGCGTCAACACCGCGATCAGGCGCCGGGTGCGCGGGTCGTCGAGTCCTTCCGATGGCGGCGGCGCGAAATGAAGCACCGCGAACGGCGCCATCGCAAGTCGCGACAGCGACGCGAGGCGGTCGAGGTCGCCGCGAATCGGCACGATGCCGTGAGCGCGCAGCCGCGGCGCTTCGTCGGCCCGGCGCATGAGCCCGTAGAGTCGCGCGCGGCCGCGCAGCAAGTCGGCGGTGCGAAGCGCGACGTCCCCGCAGCCGATCAACAGAACCCTCAGCACACCCGAGCTGTCTTCACTGGCATCGATATGCCGCACCAGGTCATTATAAAGCCGAGCGATCACGCGTTCGCGTGCGCTGACGGCGACACGGTGCTCGCGGCCGCGATGGCCGCGGACCTGATGATCCCGTACGGGTGCCGCAACGGTGCGTGCGGAACGTGCAAGGGCAGGATCCTGTCGGGCGCCGTCGACTACGGCGCGTATCAGAAGTCGACGCTGACCGACGAGGAAAAGGCGCGCGGCCTTGCGCTCTTCTGCTGCGCGAAGCCGCTCGGCGATCTCGAAATCGAGGTGCGCGAGGTGCGCAAGGCCGGCGACATCCAGCTGAAGCGGATGCCCTGCCGCGTCGAGTCGATCGACAAGCCGGCTGCCGACGTCGCGGTCGTCAAGCTGAAGCTGCCGGCGAACGAGCGGCTGCAGTATCTGGCCGGTCAGTACATCGACTTCCTCCTGAAGGACGGCCACCGGCGCAGCTTCTCGATCGCGAACCCGCCGCACGACGATACGCTGATCGAGCTGCACATACGGCACACGCCGGGCGGACGGTTCACCGATCCGCTGTTCACGCTGTACAAGGGCCGCGAGATCCTGCGGCTCGAAGGCCCGTTCGGCACGTTCTATCTGCGCGAGGACTCCGACAAGCCGATGATCTTCGTTGCCGGCGGAACGGGATTCGCGCCGATCAAGGCGATCATCGAGCACGCGCTGCACCATCACATCGATCGCGTGCGCCCGATCGTGCTGTACTGGGGCGCGCGGAGCAAGCGCGACTTGTACATGCCCGATCTGCCGGGTCGGTGGCAGCAGCAGAGCGCGAGCTTCACGTTCATTCCGGTGCTGTCGGAGCCGGCGCCGGACGACGCGTGGCCCGGGCGCAGCGGCTTCGTCCACGAGGCGGTGCTCGCCGACTTCGACGACTTGTCCGGCTATCAGGTGTACGCATGCGGCGGTCCGGCGATGATCGACGCTGCGCGCACGAGCTTCACGACAACGCGCCGGCTGCCGGAGAACGAGTTCTTCGCCGACAGCTTCACGTACGCGGCGATGACCGAGAAATAGGGGACAGACCACGTTTTCCGAACGCCGCTCGCGGAAAACGTGGTCTGTCCCTATTTTCCGAGCTCGCCGAGCGCGAGCTTGAGCGCCGCCGCGAAGTGCGCGTTCGCCTCGTCGGCGCGGCCGAGGCGCGCAAGCATCTCGCCGAGCGCGACGTGCGCCGGATACGCATTGTCGAGCGCGAGGCTCGCTTCGAGATACGTCTGCGCCTTGCCCCACAGCTGCTGGCGCTGGCACAGGATGCCGAGCGCGTAGAGCAGCGCCGCGTCCTGGTTGTGCGACGTGAGCCAGCGCTCCGCCTGCTCGAGCTGCTTCGCGTCGGGGACGCGGCATTCGGCGTAGAGCAGCACCAGCTCCGAGCTCCACTGTCGCTCGAGGCACCGCGCGCAGATGTCCGCCGCCTCGCGGTCGCCGCCGAGCGCGAGGAAGCTCGTCGCCGCGGCGCGCGCGATTCGCGGCTGCCGCTGCTCGGCGTCCGACAGCCTGTTCCAGTACGCACGCAGGCCGGCCGCGTCGTGCACGCGTGCGCGAAGCTCCTCGGCGTGCGCGGCCGCCTTCAGCAGATCGCCTTCCGAGGCGCCGTACACCTTTCGCTTGACCAGCTGATCGACGGCGGCGGGAACGTCGGCATGACGCCCCGCAGCGTGCAGCGCGCGCAGCTCCAGGCGCAGCGCCGCGGTGTGCGCGCCCGCTTCCTTGCGCAGCGCGGCGAGCAGCGACAGCGCCTCGAGCGGCTGCCCGCGCTCGAGGCACATCTCCGCTTCGAGCATGTAGCGCGGCACCGCGAGGCTCTTCACCTGCGCGTCCGGCCGCGACAGCAGTGCGTCGGCGGCCGCGAAGTCGCGCGTCTCGATCGCGGCCCGTGCGCCGATCAGCGCGGCGAGCCCGGACGATCGCGGAATGGCGAGCGCTTCGTCGGCGAACTGACGCGCCTTGCCGAAGCGTCCCTCGAGCAGCGCGACGATCGCCGCGTCCTGCTTCGCGCGCGCGCGCGCTTCCTGCTGGCGGCGCCGGTACACGCGCACCTCGTTCGGAAGATCGAGCGCACGGCGGATCAGCCGCAGCGTCGCGTAGCTGCCGACGAGCGTTGCGATCAACGCCAGCAGAAACAGGTTGAGCGAAATCTCGACGCGATACGGTGGCGCCACGACGAGCACATAGCCCGCCGTGAGCCGCGTCGCGAGCGCGACGGCGACGGCCGCGGCGGCGAGCAGCAGGAACCAGAAGAGGACGCGCACGACGCCTAGCGCGCGCGCTCGGGCGCGTGCGGCGGCGCGCGATCCTGCGCGAGGCGCAATACGCGTAGCGCGTCGAGGCTCAGCGACAGATCCGGCGCCCCCGTCGGCATCGGCGAGGCGGTGAGCTGCTTCACCGTCGCATGCACGACCTGCACGGACTTCGCGCGCACGTCGAAGTACTTCGCGAGCCACGCGTCGGCGGCCGTCAGATCGCTGCGAAAGCTCGCATCGTCGCGCGACAACAGCGCGATGCGCGCGGAGAGGAGCCGCAGCCGCAGGTTCTCGCGCAGATAGTATTCCTGCGTCGGCGCGATCAGCGGCGCAGCGGGACGATCCGATACTTCGATGCGCACCATCTGGCGCACGTCGCTCCACACGTCGTGCATGAAGCGCCGCCACGGCGAGGTGTCCGCGGGCGCCGCCTCGGGGGCCGGCGCCGGCAGCCGCTCGTCGCGCGCGAGCGGCAGCGTCGGCACGGCGGCCGCCGCCTGGTCGAGCTTGATGCTGATCGCGCTGATGTCGACGAACGGCACCGCCTTCAGCCGATCGATGTCGTGCGCGAGCGCGCGGCGAAGCGCGAGGAACTGCGGCCGGTCGAGCCGCTGCAGCTTCGCATCGGCGAGCTGCAGCGCGGCGAGCGCCGACTGCACGTTGCCGGCGAGCTGCAGTTGCTGGCTTGCGACGAGCAGCACCTGCTCGATCTCGGTCAGCGCGATCTCGTCGCGCGAGGGCGCGAGATCGCGATACAGGGCCTCGAGCGCGCCCTGCTGCGCCTGCGACTCGGCGAGCCGCGTCTCGAGCAGCGCGATCTTCGCCTGTGCATCGCGAACGTCGCTCGCGAGCTGCGCCTGTGCCGTCTTCGCCGCCTGCGCGGCCGATTCCATCGCCGTGAGCCGCTGCGCGACTTCGGCGCGCAGCGCTTCGGTGTGACGGCGCGCGTCGATCCACGCGGCGGCGAGCGCGACCGCCGCAACGACAATGACGATCAGGAGGGACCCACGTCGGACACCGCGCGCGTTGCCCGCGTGCGTCGCCGCGGCGGGCCGCGCGGTATCGACGGAGGGTTCGGGATCCTGCATGGCGGTGTGCGCGACGCACCTGATTCTAGCAGGGGCATCTTCGCTGGCCCGGCGAGCGGCAGTCGCATACAATCGCGAGCCGTGATCTGGATCGCGCTGGCAGTGGCCGTTGCCGTCGGGTTTGCCGCGGGCTGGGCCTACGGCGTCCGGCGCACGCCGAAGACCGAAGCACCGTCGCCGGCTGCGTTGGAATCGCCGCCGGCGCCGCTGCGACGAAGCGCTCGCCGGCGAGCGCGCGAGGCTCGTGCGAAGCTACGAGGCCGAGGCGCATCGCGCGCGCAGCGCGCTCGCCGAATGTGCGGACGCCGTGGCAGGCGAGCGAGCCGAGACGTCGCGCTATCGTCAGCTCGTGATCGACCTCGAGAACAATGCGCCGCCGCCGCTGCTCGACAGCCCGACGACGCCCGACGACCTCAAGATGATCGTCGGCGTCGGACCGGTGCTCGAGCGCATGCTCTACCACCTCGGCATCGCGACGTACCGGCAGATCGCGCGCTGGACCGAGCGCGACATCGACGAGGTCGACGCGCGGTTGCCCGAGTTCCCCGGACGCATCCGGCGCGACGCATGGGTGACGCAGGCGCGCGCGCTGCATCAGAGCAAGTATGGCGAGCCGCTCTGAAGCGGACGCCGGCGCGCGCGCAGTCGTCGGCGGCGAGCACATCGGCGTGCGCGCGCTGCTGCCGGTCGCGATCCTGACGCTGATCTGGGGATGCAACTGGCCGGTGCTCAAGATGGGCGTGAGCGAGGTTCCGCCGCTCACGTTCCGCGCGATCACGCTGCTGTTCGCGGCGATCGGATTGCTCGCGGTCGCGAAGGTCGCGGGCGGCTCGATCCGCGTGCCGCGCGCGCTGTGGCCGAAAGTCGCCGTGCTCGCATTGTTCAACATCGCCGGCTGGAACGGCTTCGTGCTGTTCGGCCTTCAGCAGCTTCCCGCCGGGCGCGCGGCGATCCTCGCCTACACGATGCCGATATGGACGGTCCTGTTCTCGCTGCCGTTGCTGCACGAGCCGCTGTCGGGCCGCAAGGTCGTCGGGCTGTTGCTCGGAATGATCGGCATGGCGCTGTTGCTCGGCGAAGACGTGCGTCACTTTCAGCGGACGCCGGCCGCCGCGCTGCTGATTCTCGGCGCCGCGATGATGTGGGCGCTCGGCACGGTGCTGCTGCGCCGATGGAAGCTTCCGCTCGCGCAGAACACGCTGTCGGGCTGGATGTTGCTGCTCGGCTGGGTGCCGCTCGCGATCATCGCACCGTTCTTCTCGCCGCATTTGCCCGAAGCGCTGTCGCCGCGCGCATGGTTCGCGATCCTCTACAACATCTTCCTCGCCGGCACGCTCGCGCACTGGGCCTGGTTCACGCTCGCGCGCACGCTGCCGGTCGCCGTTTCGTCGATGTCGTCGCTGCCGGTTCCGATCGTCGGCGTGTTCGCCGGCATGGTGTTCCTCGGCGAGCGCCCCGGCGTTCCCGAATGGACGGCGCTCGTATTCGTCATCGCCGCGATGTACCTCGTGCTGCGCACGCCGCAACGCTGACGCCGGCCAGTGGCCGGCTGCTGACCGTCATCGCCGCGAAAGCGCAAGTCCAGCGACTTTCGACGAACGACACCGGGTCCCCGCGTGCGCGGGGACGACACCGCTACGCAGCAGCAGCCGCAAGCTCCGGAATCAGCGTCAGCGTTTTTCTCTCGCCGAACCAGGCGTCGAGATTCGCCTTGCACAGGTCGCCCATCGCCTGGCGCGTTTCGCGCGTGGCGCTGCCGACGTGCGGCAGCAGCACGACGTTGTCCATCGCCATCAGCGCTTGGGGAACGCGCGGCTCGTCGCCGAACACGTCGAGGCCCGCGCCCTTGATCGTGCCGCCCTCGAGCGCGTCGACGAGCGCCGGCTCGTCGACGATCGAGCCTCGCGCGATGTTGATCAGCGTGCCCTTCGCGCCGAGCGCGCGCAGCACCTCTGCGTTCACGATGTTGCGTGTCGCCGGACCGCCCGGGCAGGCGACGATCAGGAAATCGGATGCCGCTGCGAGCCCGGCGAGCGTCGGCACGAAACGGTACGGCACGCCGGGCTGTGCGCTGCGCCCGGTGTACGCGATCTCCATGCCGATCGCCGAAAGCCGCTTGGCGATTGCCTTGCCGATGCGGCCGAGGCCAAGGATGCCCGCCGTGCGCCCGCCGAGCTTCGCCGTCAACGCAAACGGCCGCTTGCCCCATTCGCCGGCGCGCACGTAACGCTCCGCCGCCCCGAATCCGCGCCCGGTCATCAATACGAGACCGACGGCAACGTCGGCGACGTCATCGGTCAGCACATCCGGCGTGTTCGTGACCTTGATCCCGCGGGTCCTGCAGTAGTCGACCGGCACGCCGTCGTAGCCGACGCCGAACACCGAGATGATCTCGAGCTTCGGCAGCGCGTCGAGCAGCGTCGTCGGCGTCACCGTGCCGCCGCCCTGCACGAGGCCGCGGATGCGCGCGCCCTCGGCGGCGAGCAGCCCCGGCTTGTGGCTCGACTGGTGGTAATCGTGACAGCGGTAATCGGCCTTCAGCGGATCGTAGAGGAATGGCGGCAGCGGCGCCGTCACCAGGATGTCGACGTTGGGCATGTCAGCTCTTGTTCGTGGTCGGATGCGCAGCGAACCATTCTAGCAATCCGGCGATGAGGCCCGCGTCCCCGCCGCCCGTCTCGATGGCATCGAGGCCCGCTGCACGCAGGCGCGCGACGATCCGCGGATGCGGCGCGAATGTCGGCACCGCCTTCCACGCGGCGTGCGAGGCCGGCGCCACGATGCGCCACAGATTGTCGAAGCCTTCGCTCGACGTGATCGTCACCGCATCGATGCGCGACTGCTCGAAAGCGTCGTCGAGGCCCTTCGCGCCCGATTGCGGCGCGGCGCGCCGATAGCACGCGATCGTGTCGACGTGCGCGCCGCGCTCGCGCAACGTGTCGACGACGAGCTCGCGGCCGCCGTCGCCGCGGAACACGACGACACGCTTGCCGGCCACGTCGCGCAGTTCGGGCAGCGCGAGCAGACCTTCGCTGTCGAGCGTCGTCGCCGGTATGCGCACGCGCTCGATGCCGATCGCCGCGAGCGCCTCCGCGGTGCCCGGTCCCGGTGCGAACGTCGCGAGCGCCGGCGGCCAGCGCGTGCAATCGGTCGCACCGTACTCGACGGCGTTCGCCGACACGAAGATCGCGATGTCGTAGCGATCGAGCTCGGCGTGGGCGCGAGCGAGTGCGGACGTGTCGTCGGGCGCGAGGATCGCGATCGCGGGAAAGATCACCGGCGAGCCGCCGATTGCCGCGATCCGCTGCGCGAAGCCGCCCGCTTGTCGCGCCGGACGCGTGACGAGAACGCCCGCGCCGCGAAGCGGACCGGGCATCAGGCGGTGGTCAGGTTCGCGGCGCCGCGCGAGCGGAATTCGCGCGCGAGGTCGTCGCCGAGCGCTTCCGCCGCCGTGACGTCGGCAACCGGCGCGCGCCGCTCGCCGCGGATCACTTCGCGGCCGTCGCGGCTCGCGAGCAAGCCGCGCAGCCAGAGCTCGCCGAGCAGGAAGATGCCGTGGGCGGCGAGCGGCGTGTGGCAGTCGCCGGACAGCGCACGCGAGAAGGCGCGCTCCGCGGTGGTCGCGAGCGTCGTCGCCTCGTGCGCGAGCGGCGCGAGCGCAGCGACGACGTCCGGCCGGTCGGCGCGGCATTCGAGTGCGAGCGCGCCCTGGCCCACGGCGGGCAGGCTGTCCTCCGGGTCGAGCAGCGACGCGATGCGTGCGCCGAAGCCGAGCCGCTTCAAGCCGGCGGCGGCGAGGATGATCGCGTCGTAGTGGCCTTCGTCCAACTTGCGCAGCCGCGTGTTCACGTTGCCGCGCAGCGGCTCGATGCGCAGCAGCGGATCGCGCTCGCGCAGCTGCGCCTCGCGGCGCAGGCTCGACGTGCCGATCCTCGCGCCGCCGGGCAGCCCTTCGAGATCGAGGTAGCGGTTCGACACGAACGCATCGCGCGGATCCTCGCGCTCGGTGATCGCGGCGATCGTGAAGCCGTCGGGCACGTCCATCGGGACGTCCTTCAGCGAATGCACGGCGAGATCCGCGCGCCCGTCCTGCATCGCCTGCTCGAGCTCCTTGATGAACAGGCCCTTGCCGCCGATGTCGGCGAGCGACTGGTCGAGCACGCGATCGCCGGTCGTCGTGAGCCCGAGCAGCACGACTTCGCACGTCGGACAGAGCTCGGCGAGCCGCGCGCGGATGTGCTGCGCCTGCCACAGCGCGAGCGCCGACTCGCGGGTGGCGATGACGAGACGATTCGGGGCGCCGGCCATGCGGATGGAGGGTCAGAGTAAGCGGTCATTGTAGCGCCCGAGGCGAAATGAGAGTCCGAAATGAGGGTCAGAGTGCACTTTCGCCGAAGTGCACTCTGACCCTCATTCACGGTCGCGGAACCATCCGGTCACCGCGAGCCGAGGCCGCGTCGCCGGCAGCACTTCGTGCTCGAAGCGCTCGGCGAGAAAGCAGGCGAGCGTGCCCTCGTCGGGCTGCACGTCGACGTGACGATCGCCGTCGACGTGCAGCCGCAGCGCGCCGCCATCGGAGGCGCGCCAGCGCGCGTTCAGGTAGACGACGAAGGACACGATGCGCGACGGCGCACTCGTCGTGTCGCCTGCAAAGCGATCGCGATGCCGGGTGTAAACGGTGCCGGGCGCGTAGATCGCGTAGTGCGCCTCGAAGTCCCAGAGGCCGAGATAGAGGACGCGATTCAAATCGGCGCGCAGCTTGGCGAGCGCTTCGATCAGCGGGCGCTCGGCTGCGTGCGGCGACGCGTCGTCGAGCCACGCGATGCGATCGCCGCGAACGTCGTTGCGCAACGTGCGCGCCGCGCCCCGTCCGACGGCGGCGCGCACGAGCGCACCGGCAGCGTCGAGCGCAAGCGCGCGCTCGCGCAGCGCCGCGACGGCGTTTACGGCGAGAAATCGAGGCGTGACGGCGTAGCCGTCGCGCCCGAAGACGTCGACATCCATCGCGGCTATCATAGTCGGACCTCTCGGACACGCGGAGAACCGCATGCGCATCGTGATCACCGGCGGCGCCGGCTTCCTCGGCCAGCGGCTTGCGCGCGCGATCCTCGAGCGCGGCGCGCTCACCGACGCGCAGAACCGCTCGCGCGACGTGAGCGCGATCACGCTGCTCGACGTCGCACCGGCACCGCGCTTCACCGATTCGCGCGTCGAAAGCATCGCCGGCGATCTCGCCGATCCGGCGATCCTCGATCGCGCGCTCGGTGACGACACCGCAAGCGTGTTCCATCTCGCGGCGGTCGTAAGCGGCCAGGCCGAAGCCGAGTTCGACGTCGGCATGCACGTCAACCTCGACGCAACGCGCGCGCTGCTCGAGCGCTGTCGCGCGCTTCGCGCGCCGCCGAAGCTCGTCTTCTCGAGCTCGCTCGCGGTGTTCGGCGGCCCGCTGCCCGACCCGGTCCCCGACGATGCGCCGGTGACGCCGCAATCGTCGTACGGCACGCAGAAGGCGATCGGCGAGCTGCTCGTGCACGACCTGTCGCGCAAGGGCATGATCGACGGTCGCAGCCTCCGGCTGCCGACGGTGACGGTGCGGCCCGGCAAGCCGAACAAGGCCGCATCGTCGTTCGCGAGCGGCGTGATCCGCGAGCCGCTCGCCGGCGTCGAGGCGATCTGTCCCGTCGGCGCCGACACGGCGATGTGGGTCACGTCGCCGCGCACGGTCGTCGACAACCTGATCGTCGGCCACGAAGCCGACGGCGCTGCGTTCGGACCGCTTCGCGCCGTCAACGTGCCCGGCCTTTGCGTGAGCGTCGGCGAAATGGTCGCCGCGCTGCGGCGCGTCGCCGGGGACGACGTTGCCGCCCGCGTCAAGTGGCAACGCGACGCCGCGATCGAGCGTATCGTCTCGACGTGGCCGCCGCGATTCGACTCCGCGCGCGCACGCGCGCTCGGCATGCGGGCGGACACGAGCTTCGACACCATCGTGCGCGACTACGTCTCGACGATCCCCGCCGGTTAGCCGGGGCGTCGCGCGGACGTTGCCGCACGAGTCCTTTGCTACCATGGCGAGAGCCAACAACGACAAACGCCGGGCTACGCGCGCGATGCGTTCGTACGTGCTGCTCGACCGGCACGCGAGGGAGCCGAGATGCGAGTGGGGGTGGTGTCGGTATTCGTCGACTATCACAGGCGCGGGCGCAAGAACCGCTTCTCGCTGCAACCGCAGATCGGCCCGCTGATCGCCGCGCTGCTGCCGCCCGACGTCGACATCGACGTCTGGAACGAGACGTTCGGCGACACCGACTGGGCGCGCGATTACGACCTGCTGTTCGTTTCGGCGCTGCATCCCGATTTCGACCGCGCACGACAGATCGCGCGCTACTGGCAGCGCCGCGGAGCGAAGATCGTGTTCGGCGGCCCGCTCGCATCGGCGTATCCCGATCTATGCCAGCCGTACTTCGACGCGATCGTCGTCGGCGACCCGGAGCCGACGGTTCGCGACGTCTACCGCGATTTCTGCGCGGGGGCGCTGAAGCCCCGCTACACGGGCGTCGTCTCGGATGCCGACGTCACGGTGACGCCGCGCTTCGACCTGCTCGCCGGCAAGGCACACCATCCGCTGTGCCTCGAAGCGACGCGCGGCTGCCCGTTCACGTGCAGCTTCTGCGTGCTGACCGGGCTCGGCACGCGGTTCCGCGCGCGCCCGGTCGCGGAGATCGTCTCGCACATCGTCGCGGGCCAGCGCATGCTCGAGGGCATGATTCCCGATTTCAAGCGCAGGCTGGTCGGATTCTGCGACAACAACATCGGTGGCAACCTGACCTTCCTGCGCGAGCTGTGCGAGGCGCTCACGCCGCTTCGGATTCGCTGGTACGGATCGGCGACGTTCAACGTGATCGCGAACCGCGACCTCGTGCGCGCCATGTCGAAATCGGGATGCCGTGCGCTGTTCGTCGGACTCGAAAGCTTCAATCCCGCCGCGATTGCGGACATGCGCAAGTTCCAGAACGTGATTCACAAGACGCGCGAGGCGCTCGACTTCTGCCGCTCGCAGGGCATCCTCATCGCGTCCGGGCTGCTCGCGAGCCCGATGACCGACGACGCCGACTACCTGCGCCGGCTTCCCGGCCTCGTCGCGGACAGCGGTCTGCACCTGCCGGTGTTCCTCGCGTTCGAGTCGCCGATCCCGGGTACGCAGTTCTTCGATCGGCTCGCGGCCGATCCGCTGCCGGCTTTCCTGCCGAACGCATTGTTGCGCGACTTCGCCGGCTATACGCTTGTCGCGCGGCCACGAAAATGCTCGGTCGACGAGTTCATCGCCGGCTATCTGGACGCCGAGCGGCGCACGTTCGGCGCGCTGCGCAGGCTCGCGACCGTGGCCGCCGACGTGCCGCACCTCGCGCTGCGCGGCGGATGGTTCCCGGCCGCGATCGAGCTCGCCGACCTCGCGGCTACGCTGATGTCGCGCCGGCCCGCGCCGCTGCGCACGTATGTCGCCGGCACCGACACGCCGCCTCCGGAGCGCGTACCGCTGTCGGACGCCGATTTCGACGACGCGTCGGATCGCGCGCGCATCGTCGAGCCGTTCAGGGTGACCGACGGCAGCGGACGCGCGCTTGCGCCGTGGCTCGGGGCGAAGCCGGTATTCGCGCCGCGCAGAGTCGGCGGAGCCGAGCCGCGCGCGTTCGCGGGCGCGGGCGGTGCATGAACCGCGACCGATGAGCGTCAGCGCGCCCCCGCCGCCGCACGGTACGTCCGGTCCCGACGCGCGTGTGCGCGCCGAGCAGATCCGCATGGTGTATCTGTACACGCCGACGACGACGGGGGCATCGCTGCTCGCCGGAGTGTTCCTGCTGTGGGTGCTGTGGGACGCAGTCGACCACACGACGCTGCTCGGCTGGATGGCGGTGCTCGTCGTTCATCAGTGCATTCGCGTCTTCCATTACCGCCGTTACCTCCGCGCGAAGCCGACGCCACGGGAATCGGCGAAATGGGGACGCCTCTACATTGTCGCGACGACCGTCGCCGGCTGCATCTGGGGCAGCTCCGGCGTGCTGTTCTACGTTCCCGAATCGCTGATCAGCCAGGTCTACCTGTGCCTGGTGCTGTTCGGGATCGCGTCGCTGACGATCCCGACGCTCGCGATATTCGCGCCGGCGTTCTATCCGTTGCCGATCCTGGTTCTCACGCCGTTCATCGCGCGTGCGCTGATGAGCGGCGAGCCGCATCAGATCGGACTCGGCGTGCCGCTGATCATCGCGCTGCTTGCCGCGCTCACCTTCGGCCGGCGCATCAGCAGGATCGTCGACGAGTCGATTGCGCGCCGCTTCGAGAACCTGCACCTGATCGACGTCGCCGAGCGCGCCCGCGCGGAAGCCGAGGCCGGCAGCCGGACGAAGTCGCAGTTCCTCGCGACGATGAGCCACGAGCTGCGCACGCCGCTCAATGCGATCATCGGATACTCGGAGCTGATGATGGAGCACCCGGCGCGTTTCGGCACCGAGCGCGCGAAGGAGCCGCTCGAGCGCATCCTGCGCGCCGGACGCCACCTGCTCAACCTGATCAACGAGCTGCTCGATCTCGCGAAGATCGAGGCGGGCAAGATCGTGCTCGTGTACGAGCCGACCGACGTCGCGGCGCTCGCGACCGACGTCGTCGAGACCGCGCGCTCGCTCGCCGAGCAGAATCGCAACACGCTCGCGCTCGACGTGCCGGTGAAGATCGACCCGATCCGAGCCGACCGCAAGCGCGTCACGCAAGTGCTGCTCAACCTGCTGTCGAACGCGTGCAAGTTCACGACCGACGGCCGCGTCACG
This sequence comes from uncultured beta proteobacterium, assembly GCA_963798655.1. Taxonomy (GTDB): domain Bacteria; phylum Pseudomonadota; class Gammaproteobacteria; order Burkholderiales; family Casimicrobiaceae; genus CAVSMC01. The sequence continues at coordinate 89,673 of CAWCUH010000004.1, forward strand.
CTGCGGGTGACGCCGATCGACGACGGCGAGCGCAGATGGATCGACCTTGCCGTCGCCGATACCGGCATCGGCATGTCGCCGGATCAGATGGCGAAGCTTTTCCAGGACTTCTCGCAGGCCGACGCGTCGACCGCGCACCGCTACGGCGGCACCGGGCTCGGCCTCGCGATCAGCCGCCGCCTGTGTCATATGATGGGCGGCAAGCTCACCGTCGATAGCGAGCCGGGCAAGGGATCGACGTTCACCGCGCGACTGCCCGCCATGGCGATCGACGGCGATGCCGCGACGGCGGATGCGGCCGCAGCGACGGCCGCATCGGGGCCCTCGCCGGTCGACTTCGTGCTCGTGGCCGATGCCGATCAGCATGCGCAGGAAGCGGCGCATTCGTATCTCGCCGCGCGTGCGATACGCGTCGTCGCGACGGCGAGCGGCATCGAGGCGCTGCAATGGGTGCGGGATCTGCGGCCGGCGGCGGCATTCGTCGACGCCCGCCTGCCCGACATCAGCGGATGGTCGGTGCTCGCGGCGATGACGAGCGATCCCATCCTGTCGGGCATCCCCGTGGTGATCATGACCAGCGAGGACGAGGCTGCGCGCGGCGCGGACCTCGGCGTCGCGCACGTGCTGACGAAACCACTGACAGCGCAATCGCTTGCGACGGCGCTTCGCGCATGCGAGCGCGCGCGAGGCGCCGACGCGCCGCGCACCGCGAACGCGAGGCGGTGAGGCGATGCACCGCATCCTCTACGTCGAGGACAACGAGGATAACGTCGAGATGCTGAAGACGCGCCTCGAGATCGAAGGCTTCGACGTGCTGGTCGCGTCGAACGCCGCCGACGGGATGCTGTTCGCCGCGCGCGAGCAGCCGGATCTCGTGCTGATGGACCTCGATCTGCCGGACATCGACGGCTGGGAGGCGTCGCGACGCATCCGCGCCGACCCGGCATCGGCGCGCATTCCGATCATCGCGCTGTCGGCGCACGCGATGGCCGAGCACCGCGAGCGCGCGCTCGCCGTCGGCTGCGACGACTTCGAGCCGAAGCCGGTCAGCTTTTCGTTGCTGGTGACGAAGATCCGGCGGCTGATCGGAAGCGCTGCGTGAGCTTCGACGCGAGCCGATCGTCGCGGCGCTGGCGAGGATCGCGCCGACCGCGCGTTGCCGCGTTTTATCGCGATCGCTCGATTCCCGATCCCCCGTGGATGCGCAAGATGGACGGCCTCGGCTGATCAGCGCGCAGGCGGGAACCGCATCCAGGCTCCGGGCGCCGGCAACTTGAACACCGCGTCGCCCTGGACCGCCGAAAGACGCGAGATGAAGCGATCGGCGTGAAGCGTCGGCACCGTGCGCAACTCCTTCGGGTCGTCCGGCAGCAGCGCGAAGAAGTTTTCCCAGTGGATGCCGACGATGAAGCGCGGTCGCAGCCAGTTTACGATGCCTTCCGGGTAGTTCGCGACCTGCTCGAAACCGGGAAGGCACAGGATCGCGACGTCGACGCGATGCCCGTCGCCCAGATCGGCCGGCGGCGGCGGGAAGCCCAATGGCGGGTTGCTCGCGGCGTCCTGGTAGTGGATCCGGAAATCGACGCTGCCGTCCGGTGCGAGGAAGTCGATCAGGTACGCGAGCGTCTCGCCCTCCCGCCACTGGTACGCGCGCTTCGGCAGCTCGGTCAGCGGCTCGGAATAGCTGCCCTCGAAGAACTTGATGTGCAGGATGATCGGCGCGTGCTCCGACCTGATGGCCATGAAGCGGATGCGATGGTCCGCCGCATACCACCACTTGCCGGGCTTCTCGGGCTCGCCGGCGCTCTCCTCGACGGACACGATGTCCGCGGGATCGATGGCGTGCACGGCGAGCAGCGTGTTTCGCATCGTCGCGCTGCCGTATATCTTCGCGCGTGGCGCGTACTGCGCCTTGATGTACGGCATGTCCATCAGATGATCGTAGTGCGCATGGCCGACGAGCACCGCGGACGCGTCCTCCAGCTCGCGCGTGCCGGCAGGAAGGAAGCGCACGATCTGGTCGGGGCGCGAGCGGATCTCGCCGAACGCGACGCGCAGCATCGACGGATTGGAGAAGAACGGCGCCGTCGCGATCGCGTCCGGACCTCGCCGCAGGAGCACGCTGCCGGCGCCGTAATACTTGATCTGCAGCTCCTTCGCGTAGGCGGGATCGCCCGGTGCCAGCGGCGAGCCACCGCTGTACACCGGCAGGTCGCCGCTCGGGCTGCTGCACGCGCACAGCACCGCTGCGAGCGCCACGGCCGTGGCAAGCCGCGCGAGGCTCGTCATGCGACAGGACGTTTCGATGCGCATCACGCGGCACCTGTCGATTGTGGGGGCGGCGCTTCGGACGATGGCTCGGCATCGGTCATGCCGAGCAGCCGATATGCATCCACGGGATCGCGGAAGCCTTTGAGATTGAACGACCCGGCCGGCTCCATCCGAAACGCCGGCGGAAGACGCGACGCGACACGTGCGCTCATGAGGATCTCGCCTCCTTTGGCCTCCGCGCAGAGGCGCGCGGACAGGTTGGCCACGGTGCCGACGGCGCCGTAATCGACGCGGTCCGCGAAGCCGACGGCGCCGAGCGTCGCGTAGCCGTACGTGACACCGGCGCCGAGGTCGACGCCGTGCGCGTCGTCGACGCGGTGCGATTGCGCTTCGCGCCATCGCTGCATCACTTCCAGGCAGAAGCTCGCGGCGACCGTGCACGGCGCGTCGACGGGCTGCGGGTCGTTGAAGAACACCATCACGCCGTCGCCGACGAAGCGCTCGATTGTCCCCGAGAACCGCTGCGTCTGCGTGCCGACGATGCCGTGCAACTCGCGCAGCAACGACATCACGTCCTCCGGCTCCGAGCGCTCGGAGAACGCCGTGAAGTTGCGCAGGTCGAAAAACACGAGCGCGACGTCCTTGCGGTGGGTCACCAGCGGATCGACGGCGTCGTCGGCGAGAAGGCGCTCGGCGACCGCTGGCGGCAGGAAGCGCCGGAACTTCGACAGCCGCTCCACTTCCGCCACCTTCTGCGCGACGAGCTCCTGCAGGCTGCCGTTGAGTCGCGCGAGCTCCGTTGCCTGCGCGCGGGTCTGGTCGAACAGCCGCTTCACGCGAACGAGCGAGCGCACGCGAGCGAGGAGCTCGGCACTCGCGACGGGCTTCGGGAGGAAGTCGTCTGCGCCGGCCTCGAGGCCGCGGACACGCTCGGTGTCCGGATGGCTCGACGTGACGAGGACGATCGGCAGCGCCGCGCACCGCTCGTCCGCGCGAAGCCTGCGGCAGACGTCGATGCCCGAGAGCCCCGGCATGACGACGTCCATCAGCACGATGTCCGGGCAGCGACGCGCGACGGCAGCGAGCGCCTCCTCGCCGTTGTAGGCCGTATCGACCGCGAATCCGTGGATTTCAAGCATGTCGCGCAGCAGGTGGACGTTCGCCGGCTGGTCGTCGACGACGAGCACGACGCCGGGCTCGGGCGCCGTTGTCGCCGCGGCCGGTGCGATGATCGGATCGGACCGCTGCATAGGGTCGCTTGCCGGTGCGCGACGCGATGCGCCGACGCCTCGCTAGGTTGATGCCGACCCGTGCCGCCCGAGGGCGGGCCCGGCTCGAGCGTTGATCAGGAGACCAATGGCAGCGACAGTATTTCGTTGAGCGCCACGCGGGTCAAGGGCCGGCGCCGCGAAGAGGCGCGGACCCCCGCCCGGCGCAGGCCTCCTATAATGACGCCGGCAAGAATCCATGCCCGCCCCCGCCCTCGCCGACGCAACGCTGTTCGCCACCGCCGCGATCGCGATCGCGCTCGCGACGATGTGGTTCGTCCGCCCGCTTCGGCGCGCGATGTTCGTGATGATCGTCGTGCTGATCGCCGGCCTCGCGATGGTCGGCGCAATCGAGCGCTTCGGCGACATGACGACGAGCGACCCGCTGATCGTCGCCGGGCGCGAGTTCGCGCTTGCGCTGATCGCGCTCGCGCTGATCCGCGTCGCGATGATGTTCGTGTTCGAGGCGCTGTTGGCGCGCCGCCACATGCCGCGGATCCTCACCGACGTCGTGTTCGCGTTCGCGCTCGTCGGATACGCGATCTACCGGATGCATGTGGGCGGCGTGAACCTGACCGGCATCATCACGACCAGCGCGCTGATCACCGCGGTGATCGCATTCTCGCTGCAGGAGACGCTGGGCAATCTGTGGGGCGGCATTGCGCTGCAGCTCGACAACACGTGCCGCCTCGGCGACTGGGTGCGCATCGACAACGTGACCGGCCAGATCGTCGGCATCCGATGGCGCTGCGTCGCGGTGGCGACCAACGACGGCGAGACGGTGATCATCCCGAACGGCCAGATGATCAAGAACAAGGTGACGGTGCTCGGCCGCCGCGGCGACGCGCGCATCGGGCTGCGCCGCCACGTCGTGTTCCGCGCGCCGTACTCGGCGTCGCCGATGCTGGTGGTGCACGCCGTCGAGGAGGCGCTCGCGCGCGCGGAGATCCCGCACGTGGCGAAGAAGCCGCCGCCGGCGTGCCTCGTCGACGCCACCGAGGATGCCGGCATCCGCTACGAAGTGCTGTTCTGGCTCGACGAGCCCATCTACGACGACCTGCAGACCGACGGCCGCGTGCTCGCACACGCGCTCGCCGCGCTCGCGCGCAACGATGTCGAGCTGCCGCTGCCCCGGCGCGTGATCATGCATCCACGCGATGTAGTCGACGAGCATGAGCACGCTGCGTCGCAGCGCACGAGCGAGCGCAGCAGGCTGCTCGGCCAGATCCCGCTGTTCGCCGCGTTCACCGACGAGGAGCGCAGCGAGCTCGCGACGCGGCTCACCGATGCGCATTACCTCGACGGCGACGTGATCTCGCAGCAGGGCGATGCTTCCGACTCGCTGTTCGTCCTCGCGCGCGGCCGCGTGAAGGTGCTGCGCGATGGCAACGACGGCCGGCGCGAGCGGCGAGCGCTCGGCGAGCTGGACGCACCTACGTATTTCGGCGAGATGGGCCTGCTCACCGGCGATCCGCGCACGGCAACGATCGTCGCCAATGGCGACGTGCTCTGCTATCGGCTGTCGCGCGATGCGTTCGACTCGGTGCTGCAGGCGCGTCCGGAGATCGTCGACGCGTTGTCGCACACGGTCGCGCAGCGACGCGCCGAGAACGATGCCACGCTGCGCGCGCTCGACGACGCGGCGCGCGCGCGCCACGCGTCGAGCGCAGCCGCCGCGCTCGTGCGGCGCATTCGCTCGTTCTTCGATCTCGCCTGACGGCTCGCGCCGTCGACTGCGTCACGCAAGGATCGCCTCGCGCTCGACCTCGCGCATCGCGTCGAGCAGCAGCTCGGGGCCGCCGACGTTGAGCCGCGCCGCGTCGGACAGCGTGCGTCGCCACGCGCGCGCCCCCGGCACGCCGTGATACAGGCCGAGCACGTGCCGCGTGATAGCGCGGAGCGGCACGCCGTGCTGCATCTGCGCTTCGGCATAGCGCGCAAGCGCGTGAACGACGTCGACGCGGGAGCGCGGCGGCCGTGCGTCGCCGAACACGCGCGCATCGGCCTGCGCCAGCATCCACGGGTCGTGGTACGCGACGCGACCGAGCATCACGCCGTCGACATTGGCGAGCTCGGCGTCGATCGCCGGCCAGTCGCCGATCCCGCCGTTCAGCACGATGGTGAGCGCGGGAAAGTCGCTCTTCAGGCGGTGCACGAAGTCGTAGCGCAGCGGCGGGACCTCGCGGTTCTCCTTCGGCGACAATCCCTTCAGCACGGCATTGCGCGCGTGCACGATGAACGTCGTGCATCCGGATTGGGCCACGGTGCCGACGAAATCGCGGACGAACTCGTAGCGCTCGTCGCGATCGAGGCCGATGCGATGCTTGACGGTAACCGGAATCGACACCGCGTCGCGCATCGCCTTCACACAGTCGGCAACGAGCGCCGGCTCGCTCATCAGGCAGGCCCCGAAGCTTCCGGTCTGCACGCGCTCGGAGGGGCAGCCGCAGTTCAGGTTGATCTCGTCGTAGCCCCATTGCTCGCCGAGAGCGGCGGCGTAGGCGAGCACGCGCGGATCGCTGCCGCCGAGCTGAAGCGCGACCGGATGCTCGGCGTCGTCGAAATCGAGGTGGTGCGGCACGTCGCCGTGAACCAGCGCCGGAGCGGTGACCATCTCGGTGTAGAGCTGGGTGCGACGCGTAATCAGACGCAGGAAGTACCGGCAGTGCCGATCCGTCCAATCCATCATGGGAGCGACACAGAGTAAATGCTCTTTACTTCTCAACAACTTAGCATTATCATTCATACGTATTTGCACACGTTTTACCCCGCTCGTGTGCACTCAAAAACGCCCAAATACGCCCGATTTCGCCCTACCAGTGCACACGTAGCGCACACGAAATGGCGACCTTCAAGCAGCTTCCGTCGGGCAACTGGCGGGTTCAGATCCGCCGCAAGGGAAGCTACTGTCAATGATCATCGAAACCAGAGCAGGTGTGATCACGTAAAACTGAGCAGGGCCGGATAAGGTTTCAAGGGTTGGGGGTGAGGGTTTTCTCCTTCGATTTGCGGTTGCCTGGCGCGGATTGGTTGCGTTTCTTCAGGCGATAGCTGTCGTTGCCGGTTTCGATGATGTCGCAGCGGTGGGTGACGCGATCGAGCAGTGCCGTGGTCATCTTGGCATCGCCAAACACCTTGACCCATTCCGAGAACGACAGGTTGGTGGTGATGATCAGGCTGGTTCGCTCGTAGAGTTTCGCGATCAGGTGAAACAGCAGCGCGCCGCCATTGGCGCTGACGGGCAAGTACCCGAGCTCGTCCAATACGACGGCATGCAAGTGTGTGAGCCGCTGCGCGAGGCGACCTTGCTTGCCGGCCGCCTTTTCCTGCTCGAGTTGGTTGACGAGATCGACGATGTTGAAGAAGCGTGCGCGCCGGTGGGTCTTGACCGCCTGAATCGCCAGCGCTAAGCCGAGGTGGGTCTTGCCAGTGCCGGGTCCGCCGACCAGGACGACGTTGCGCGTCTCCTCGGTGAAGGCGCCGTCGTGCAGCGTGCGGATCTGCTGCTCGTTGACCGGCGATTCGGCAAAGTCGAAGGTAGCGAGTTCGCGATACTCGGGGAATTTGGCCCCGGTCATTTGGTAGCGAATCGAACGCGCGTGACGCTCGCTATCCTCCGCCGCCAGCAACCGACCGAGCACGTCGAACGGGGTGCGACTGCGTTTGATGCCCTCGTCAATGACCTCATCGAAGGCCGCCGCCATGCCGTGCAACTTCAGCGCCTTAAGCTTGAGCAGCATGTCATGGCGTTCCACAAGGCACCTCCACCGGCTCAGACACCGCCGCCATCAACATCGGCATCGCCGCGATCGCCGCCACCGCCAGTTTCTTCAGCAGCCGGTCGTAGCGCGCCACGTCGGCCTTGGGTTCCTCCTTGAGTTGCAGACGCGCGGGCGCCACGATGGCCTCCACCGTCGGCTGCGGCTTGAACCGGTTCAGCGCGTTGAGCACGTAGCTGTCGTTGATGGCGTTGGCCTCCAACGCCAGTTCGCAGGCGACGTTGACCGCCTCGATGCCGTCCTCGGCGATGGTGGCGAGGATGGTTACGAACTGGCGGTCGCCGCCGGCTTTGGCGGCCAGCCGCTCTCTCATCTGCCGCAGTGCCGGGGGCAACACCCAATCCTTGAACGGCGCACCGTTGCGCAGCGCCCCGGGTTTCTTCTCCAGCGCCGCCACGTAGTGCCAAGGATCATAGAAGGTGCGATCACGCTCGAAACTGCGCTCATGCTCGCCGACGATGTTGCCATCGGCCACGGCCACGATCCGCTCGGCGTAGGCGCGTAGCGACACCGTCTTGCCGGCGTAGCGGCAATCCACGCTGTAGCGGTTGCGGTCAACGTGCACCAGCGCCGTCGAACTGACCCGCACCTCGCGTTCGGCGCAGCCCTCGAACGGGGTCGCCAGCGGCACCAGCAAGGCACGCTCCGAAGTCTCGAACACTTCCCAGCGGGTGCGCTCGCGCTGCTCTGGATGTGCGGTCGCCTGGGCCAACTGCACGCAGCGCCGCGTCAGCAGCGCATTGAGATCAGCCAAGTCGGCACAGTGCAGCCGCGGCGTGAAGATGTTCTCCCGCACATGACCGACCTGGTTCTCGACCTGACCCTTCTCCCACCCGGCCGCCGGCGTGCACGCCACCGGCTCGATCAGGTAGTGGCTCGCCATCTGCAGGAACTTGCGGTTGTATTGCCGCGCCTTGCCCGTGAAGATCAGTTCGACCGCAGTCTTGAGGTTGTCGTAGATCCCGCGCTGGCAACTGCCACCCCACAGGCTGAACGCCCGCCAGTGCGCATCGAACACCATCTCCTGCGCTTCGCGCAGATACGCCACCGCCAGGAACACGCGGGAGTAGCACAAGCGCAAATGCGCGACCTTCACCGGCGTCGGCCCTCCGCCCAGGTCGACCATCTCGTAGCTCCAGTCGAATTGGTACGCCTCTCCCGGCGCGAAGCTCTGCGGAATGAAGACGGTGCCCGGGCTATGCCGGCGCTGCTCGTGCCACGCCTTGACGAAGCGTTGCACCGTCGGATACGAGCCGCTGAAACCCTCTTGCGCCAATCCATCGAGCAGCCGCTGGGCGGTGCGCTGCTCTTTGCGCGGCCGCTGCGCATCCGCGGCCAGCATCGCCTCCAGCTTCTCCACCCACGCCCCCATCACCGGGGCACGCTTCGGGCGCTGCTTGTACCTCGGCTTGGTGACCTCGCCGTCCAGGTACTTCGCTATCGTATTGCGCGACGCCGACAGCCGCTTCGCAATCTTGCTGATGCTGAGCTTGTCCACTCGGTGCCAGCGTCGGATCTTGCCGATCGTTTCCACGCAAATCACTCCAGGTCGCTCCGCAAATCACGGAGTCTGTCAGGCTGCTCACTTTTGCGTGATCAAACAGCCCTAAACCTGCTCAGTATTGCGTGATAACTCACACTCTTGTAGCCTTCGGCAGTGTCCGCGGTGCCCGCCTTTAGCACGTCGGGCTTGAGCTTACGAAGCTCGTCAATGCTCTCCACCGTGAACGTGCCACCGACCGCTGCGGATACGTTACGCAGGATCGCCTTGCGGTCGATTCCTTCAAACGACTTGGCGGCGAGCACCTCGCGGATTGCGTCAATCGAGTCGACGAGGTCGAACTCTGGGCTCCAGGTCGCTGCTCGCATTAGATCGACAATCGTCAGTCGGGTACCGGTGCTGTTTATTCGCTCGAAGATCGGCGCAACGTCGGCCAAAGGCATGTCGCCGAGGGTTACCGTAGCAACCTTGTAGTCCTTGAAACGATTGAAGAGCTCCTTGGCGGCCTCAGCGAGCTCCTTCTGCCCCGAGGACTCCATTAACGCGACGTGCTGGAAGAAAGTTGCCGGATCCGGGATGCGGTTGAGGCGCATCTGGTGAAGCGGCGGCTCGTCCATCGTGCCGAGGTGTAGGAATGACCTTGTCTTGAGGTCATAGACAACGTTCCACGGGCTGCTTGGGTCACCTCCCTTCCAATAAAGAGCGCCACAGATCAAGGACAGCCGCTGCTGCCCATCGAGCAAGTAATTGACCGGGTAGTCTGGCTTGGGCTGGGCGATTTCAAGATCGGCGATCCGACCCTCGCTTCGGAGCTCCTGCCTGCTCTGCCAGAGGAGGATGCTGCCGATCGGGTAGTTGCGGGCTACCGAGTCGAGAAGATCGATGACCTGAGATCTCTCCCACACGAACTCACGCTGGAACTTGGGCAGGTAAATGTCACCGGTGAGAATCCGCTTGGCGAGGTCGTCAATGCGATCGACGGACGGCTGTGGGTCTTTGATTGGCTTTACAGGTGCCGGGGCTGCAGCAGTGTTGCTCATTGGCGTTCCTCACTTGAGTCTCTTGCATTCCTTTAGATCGGCTGCTTCAGTGGGCGGAGCAGGATCACACCCGAGCTACTGCCAACCGGTGTGCGCTCACCTGATGGCACCGAGCGGCGGCTCTATGCCGCCGGTTCGGAACCACAGGTTGACGCCCCGTGGAAGCTGTTCCTGGCTGGCCGTCGCAAGCGGAGCCGGTCCAAGTTGCCGATCTGATCGCCAACGCGCGACAGGTTCCAAGGTACACGAGTCACTCGATCGGACGGCGCCAATGGCAGGTTACCCAGCCGACGTCATTCAGGCGCCGAACCTGACTGCCCCAGCCGGTCTTCTGGCCATCCTTAGTATTGCGGCCGCCAAAATTAGCACTTGGCCCATTGCTGTCAATCGAAGCGTAAAGAGATGCCATATCTGGGTTGCTCGGACCGCTGCACGGCGACAAGCCGATGACTATTTTGCAGCGTTCGTCCAAACGCGCAGTGGACAATGGCGCGCTGCAAGGACGAAATCGTTGTCAGTTGTCAGCAGCATCAGGTCGTGGCGGATGCAAAGCTGCGCGATCACGGCGCCGATCGTACCGACCTGCAAGCCGGCGCGGCGGCAGCGATTGCGCAACTCCGCTGCGTCGATGTGATCCCGCCGGTCCGGAGCCAGCAGCGGCAACGCCGCAAAGCGGTCGATGATGTCCTTGCGCGCTTTCGGGCCGGCAAATCCTTGCAGCAATTCCTCCAAGACGAGACCCGTGACCACGATCGTCTCACCGCCTTCGAGCGCGTCGCGCAGTACACGAACCTGAGGCGCGGTAGAAACCTGGTCGCGGCGAAACGCGAGCGACCAGACGCTCGTATCGACGAACAGCATCACCGGCGGGAGCGCTCGACCTTGTAGTCGAACGACTCATCCCATTCGAGCTTTCCCATCAAGTCGATCAGGCGCTTCTGGCTGCGACGAGTGATGAACTCCTCCAAGGCCCGCGTAACGGCCGCCTTCTTGGTCTTTTCACCGCTCACCTTCAGCGCGCGTTCGATCAGATCCGGGTCCAGGGCCAGATTCGTCGCCATGTGTCGCTCCTTACACAGTAGATTACACAAACGAACATTGGCAGGCAAATGTATGGTCGACGAGCAGCGATCGTCGGTGGAGCCCGCAACGTGGCGCGGTGGAGCGTAGTCCAACGAAGCCGGTGCGTGCACACACCCTGCACACGCCACATTGCAACCGATTGATGTGAAGCGTGAATCCTACCGATCCATCATAGGGGCCACGGCAAATCGCCAACGCAAGTCTTTCATTTCATGACATTTTCCGTTGTTTAGTTGGTCCAACACGTAACTGATTCGACTGAGGTTTCGCGCGGCAGGTTGCTCGACGGCTCCTTTGACGATACCGATGCCATTGGCGCAGAGCAGTGGCATCTCGCGCTGCCAGTGCACACGGAGCGCACACGAATCTTCGGTCCGTGCGGCGTCTTAGGCAACAGACTGGAGCGTGCTGCGGCGTAGTGCGAATACCAACTACACCAGTGCAGCGCCTCGATCGCGGCCTTCGGGTTGGATGCCACGATCTTGAGCAGCGCCCGCGCGAGACCGGTGGGGTGCGTGCGACGTTGCTCCCAGTTCTGCAGGGTGAGGAGGTTTACGCCGATCTGCTTTGCGAACTGCGATTGACTGATTTTCGCGGCCCTCGCGAATCGCCCGGACGTCAGGCTGTGCCATCTCAGTGACGCGCGCCCCCCGCACGGGCTTCCCAGCCATGTGGTCCAGCCCCCGTTCCAGCACCGCGTAATTCTCGTCGCTCCCGTAAGTGTCTGGGTCGGGCTCGTCTCGACTGAAGACGGGCCCTTGATCCGTGCTGCGAAGAGCATCGACGTCCACCTTCAACGAACGAGGCTTCCCCATCAACGTGACTCCGGCGTCGTTAGCGGCTGCACCGCCAGTCGCATTCCCATGGCCTTGAGCAAGGCGCGCAGGCTCTTCAGTTCCGGATTTCCTTGCGGCGATAGCGTTCGATACAGCGTGGTCGCGTTCAGTTCGGCTTCCTCGGCGAGACGGGTCACCCCACCGAACGCCTCGGCCATATAGCGGAGCGCCACCATGAGTTCCTGCTGGTCGCCCTCCTCGAGAATCGTGTTGAGATACTCGGCGGCGAACTTGGCGTCCCGTTGAAAGCTCTCGATGGTCGCTTCTTCATGCGACCGCGACTTGCCGCCCATCACGTTCTCCTTTGCCAATCGTTCCAAAGCTCCACCGCGCGCTCGATCTCGGCGTTCTGGCGGCGTTTGTCGCTTCCCGAAAGCAGAAGGATCACGGCAGCAGTTGCGCCAAGCGTTGTTGCGCCACGCCGGCGGCGATCGAGTCATGGCGCAGGTACTGGCTATCGTGCCGACGGCCGGGCTCGACGCGGTGCTGGTGGCGGTGGAATTGGCGCTGGAGACGGGGCCCCCGTCGGGCCGCGTCAGCGTGGAGCATGTGATCAACGTGCTGGCGCGGCTGAACGCGACGCCGTTGCCGGCGAGCGCGGCCACGACGTTGCAGGTGGCCGAACCACCGCTGGCCAATACCGCCCGCTACGACCGCCTGCGCCCGCAGGACGACGCCGAGGAGATCGACCATGCGTGACTTGATGGTCGAACTCAAGCAACTGCGCCTGCACGGCATGGCACTCGCCTGGTCCGATCTCATCGAGCAAGGGACCAATGCCGCACTGGACAGCGCGCGCTGGCTGCTCGAGCACTTGCTGCAGGCCGAGTTGACGGACCGCTCGATGCGCTCGGTGAGTCACCAGATGCACGCTGCGAAGTTCCCGATGCATCGCGATCTGGCCGGCTTCGACTTCACGGTCTCGCCGGTGGACCGCAAGTTGATCCAGCAACTGGCGGAGCTCGCGTTTACGGAACACGCGCACAACGCCGTCCTGGTCGGCGGGCCGGGCACGGGGAAAACGCATTTGGCGACCGCCATCGGAGTGTCCGGCATTTCCCGCCATGGCAAGCGAGTGCGCTTCTACTCCACGGTCGATCTGGTCAACGCGCTGGAGCAGGAGAAGGCGCATGGCAGGGCCGGGCGCATCGCAACCAGTCTGCTGCGGATGGACCTGGTCATCCTCGATGAACTCGGATACCTCCCATTCAGCCAGGCCGGTGGGGCGCTGCTGTTTCACCTGCTCTCACGCCTGTACGAACACACGAGCGTTCTGATCACGACGAACCTGGACTTTGCCGAGTGGTCGACCGTGTTCGGCGATGCGAAGATGACCACCGCACTGCTCGACCGCTTGACGCATCACTGCCACATCGTGGAAACCGGCAATGAAAGCCACCGCTTTCTGCACAGCAGCGCCGTGGCCAAGTCGCGCATCAAGTCGCGTGAGCAAACCAAGCGCGCGGGGGCGACGCCGAAATCACCACCACCGGAGCCAGAGATCTAAACGCTGGTGGAATTTCTTATGGATGCAAACTCGAGCTATTTGAGGAGGTACTCAACCCCTCGGCACTTCAAACAAATCGATCCTGGCGCGTTCTACGCGGTCGATTCGTGCATGTTAGGGACCAGGCAACGCTTTCCCGACCCATTCAGGCATCGTGCGCCACATGGCACGCGAGGAAACAAAACTTGGGCTTCGTTCGAAACGGAATCGCTTGCGCAACTGCAACGGATCATGATCACGCAACGAGAAGGAATACAATAATCGGCAACTCACCTACACTTATCCACAGCCGCTCGTTCCAACTGCGGCGCCCATTCCCGGGTCAATATTCAATCGGCAGGGTGGGTCAAAATCGAATCGGCGCGGACACGCATCGCCGACGCGACCGAGCGCGACTTCCAAAAAATCAACTTCCAACGCGAGTTGCCCGATCTTGGCTTGCATTTCCTTCGCCGTGGGACCGTGTTCCGTGCCGCGCTTCTCGGTCGGCGACAGGAACACGCCGATCGCCCCCTCCAGCAACTGCGTCTTCCATTGCGTGATCTGGTTGCCGTGCACGTCGTACTTCTCGGCCAGCTCCGCCAGCGTCTTGTCGCCCTTCAACGCCGCCAAGGCCACCTTCGCCTTGAACGCCGCCGTGTGGTTCCGTCTCGGCCTTCTCATTGCACTGCTCCTTTGCGGGCGATATCCTCGCCCATTAGAGCAGGTCCTTCACTTAAACGCCAGTCCCATTTTCCCGAGCCAGCTCTGACAGCCACTCGTGGCGCCATCTTGGCGCCAGTAAGTTATATGCATTTCAGGAGCGCATCAGGTCCGCGCCGGACCGGTGACCGCAGCATGCTTTCCGCTTACATCACCCATCCCAGCAGTCTGCTGCATGAAATGGGCCCGGATCACCCCGAATGTCCCGAGCGGGTGAGCGCGATCAACGATTACCTGCTCGCCCACGGGCTGCTTGATTTCATGGTGCCGTATGAGGCGCCGGCGGCAACGCGAGCCCAGGTCGAACGCGTGCACACGAGTCTCTATATCGCCGAGCTCGTTGCCGGCGCGCCGGCCTCGGGCTACTTGCACATCGATCCCGATACATTGATGAACCCGCACACCCTCAGCGCGGCGTGGCATGCAGCGGGCGCGGCGGTCCTCGCGACCGAACTCGTGGCGCGAGGCGAGGTCGCGGCTGCATTCTGCAACGTCCGGCCGGCGGGACATCACGCCACCCGCGCTGCGGGCATGGGGTTCTGCTTCTTCAACAACGCCGCTGTGGGCATCGCCCATGCACTTGCGGAATTCTCCATGGAGCGTGTGGCATTGATCGACTTCGATGCGCATCACGGCAACGGCAGCGAAGACATCTTTGCGGGCGACGAGCGCGTGTTGATGGTATCGACGTTCGAGCGCGGCCTTTATCCCTACAACGGCGAGGTACCGACCGGGCCCAATCTGTGCAACGTGCCGCTCGAACGTTATTCACGCGGCGACGCCCTGCGTGACGCCATCGCAAAGCACTGGCTGCCCGCGCTGGACGCCTTCCGTCCTGAGATGGTTTTCGTCTCCGCCGGCTTCGACGCGCACCGCGACGACGACATGAGTCACCTGATGTGGGTCGAGGGCGATTACGCTTGGCTCACCCATGAGGTCAAAACTGTCGCCGAGCGCCACGCGCACGGGCGCATCGTTTCGCTGTTGGAAGGAGGCTATGCGTTATCCGCGCTTGCCCGTTCGGCTGCTGCTCATGTCAGCGTGCTCATCGGCGCGGATTAGGTTGCCACGTCCAACAGACGCCTGCTTGCTTGGCGAGCCTGCACGCCAATGCTCCAGGAAGCCAACCGTATTCAGGATGTGGGCGGCTTCTTTGGAGTTGCGAGCAACATTTGGCCACTCCTGGCCGCGAGCGGGCGAACGCGCGACGTCTCAGTTCGACCCCTATGCTCACTTCTGAACTATGCGCACCTGCGGCTTGAGTAAGGGCACCGGCCTCTCGGAAGTGATCCCGTTGAGGTCGAAGCATAGTGAGCATAGTTTTGCAGCGCTTGCAGTACTGCATAACGCCGCCGTCGGGGGGGCGCTGGCGACACTCGGAAGGAGTTTCGATACGAGTTGTCGAGTCCATCGTTGTCTCCTTGAACCCAGGCGACGATGAAACGAGTGTGCGACGAAAGTCGAGACTATCCGGACCTAAACTTCCATCACATGACCCTGGCGTCGAGGGCCAGTGCGCTTGGCACCCAGGACGAGTGCGCATAGTTCCGAGGTGAGCATAGGGGTGGTTATGCTGAGCTCAACATAACGACCCGAAGCAGCTGGCAGTGTTCTCCAAAGCAGACTAGGGCCTGTTCACACTATCCGCAGCCCATCGGCGATGAGCGCGAAGTTGATAAATGCAACGAACATGAGGTCGAGCTTCTCGAATCGAGAGAAGATGCGTCGAAAGCCCTTGAGCCGGCGAAACAGCCGTTCGATTTCATTGCGCCGCTTGTACATGGCGCGGTTGTATTCCCACGCCGTGATCCGATTCTGCTTGGGCGGGACGACCGGGATGAAGCCGAGATCGAGCGCCAGCTGCCGCGTCTCGTCGCCTTCGTATGCCCGGTCCATCAGCAGATGCAGCGGCCACGGCGGCTTGCCCAGTTTGCGCAGCAGTTTGCGGCCCTCGGGCGCGTCGTGGGCCTGGCCGGGTGACAGGGCAAACGTTATGGCTGTTCGAGCATCCGCGGCAACCATATGAATCTTGGTGGTCCATCCGCCGCGGGACTTGCCGATGGCTTGCGGTCCGTTTTTTTTAGAGCCCCCGTACCATCGGGATGCACCTTGACCGCGGTACTGTCCAAAGCCACGGCTTCGATCTTGATGCGGACGATCTGATCGTGCTGCAACTGCGCGAACACACGATCCAATACGCCGCTCTTGGACCAGCGATTCATTCGCGTGTAGATCGTGTGCCAGTTGCCGAACCGCTTGGGCAGCCCGCGCCATTTGCAGCCCTGCTCGGCCACGTACAAGATCGCGTTCAACACTCGCAAATTGGACAGGCTCACGTTGCCGCGCTGAGTCGGAAGGCAGTGCTCGATCAGGCGGTACTGCGCTTCGGTGATCTCCATCGACGCAGTATCGCACAAGCATGACCATTAGTGTTAACACGCCCTAATTCGCTCAACAGCGGCGAGCAGCGCGCAAGCCGCGAACTACCGGGAACGTTCGTGCAATCGAACAAGAATGGCCGCATCGTAACATTCCCGAGCGAAGCACCTTTCGAGCAACGTTCTCACATCGAGGTTTTGGACTATGGCATTTACCTCAAAACCCTTTCTTGTTCAAGCAAACGCAGCCGTTCGCTCTACCTGGTATCTTTGCGCAACCCCAACTCGTCTTGAAGCACACGCCGGCCCTGTCCAGATCGTTGCAATCCTTCTTACCTTGGCACTCGCAAAACAAATCGCCGCAAGTTGCGGAGGAAGTACCGGCGTCGAGTGACGGGCCAAAATACAGGTCGCTCAAATCACTAAATGACCCCAACAGAAATTTCCTGCCAGTCATTCCTAGCTTCCTTGCCAGATCACCCATCGGCATATCGCCCGGGGGAAGAAGAACCCGTACACGGCGGTAATCAATGTCGTCAGCCACGTCGTACACTGTTCCGGTAAGCGTTAAGTTTATGACCAAAGGTTTGTCGGCCGGATGGCTCGCTAGTGTCTGAGGCGTTAGTTCAACCTGTTGGATTGGCTCCTTCTGTTGCGTCGTAGCGCAGCCGAACAATGAGAAAAGCGTCGCTGCGAAGATGATCTTTTTCATTGGTCGAACCTTTCTGCCGTAGTCGGCTGATTGTTTACTGTTCACCTCGATATTTTTGCCTGCATCGCCTGCACCGCCGCCTCCGGAACGGTGCCGTGCAGCCTGCGATTGACTATGCGCTCTCACAGCGTGAGCAAGAAGGCAATCAGGTCGTCTTCCTCATCGTCGGTCAGACCAATGCTGAACCGCTCGTTGTAAAGGTCGACTACGGCCCTCAGATTCTTGGCAAAGCCGTTGTGGAAGTACGGTTCACGCGACGCAAGCGCGCGGAGGATCGGCCCCTTGAAGCGGCCGATGTCCTTCCACTTACCAGTAACGAGCGCGCGTCCCGGATCCGTCGTCCGGACCACTTCCAACGTTTGCTTGTTGCGCAGCGTGTACAGCGGTAGATCCGGCGTGCGGCGCACGGCGTCGGTCAAGCCGATGTCCAGCGGTGCCGGAATCGAGTGATTACCTGCGTTCGGAGCGTCGTGACACGTGGTACACGTGCCTAACAGGTGCGCAACGTTGAGGTCGTCGTTCAATCCTTTGACGCCCATGATCTGGATTGGCTTGGTGTTGAACAGCGTCTGGCCGCGGGCGACCGCCCGGCGCGCCTCGCTGAGATCGCGATTGTCACCGCCGGGATGCCCCGTGTTCCAAGCGTCGTAGAGCCTGAAAACGTTCGGATCGAATACTGCACCCGTGAGGTAGTCGCCGGAGACCACGTCGTAGATCCCGAAGTGAAAGTCCCGGCTCATGAGATGCCTCGGGCCACCGAGCGCCCCATGCGCGGACAAGTGTCCGGCCTCGTCATCAACAATCTGCGCAGTGAATAGTCCCGTCTCGAAGGCCACGATCACCTCGCGCTGATCATTCGTCAGCGCGAGCAGGGCCTGTGCGCGGCCTGTCGTTGCGGTGTTCGACTGGTCAGACAGGTCAAAGTGAATTGAAGCGAAACAGTTGGTCGTCCCAAGGATGCAATCGGTCGAATTGGAATCCTTGAACGTTTCGCGTCCGTCCCACATGACGGTGCTCAAGAATTTGAGATTGGTCGTCGGCAACAGCCGCCTGAACAACGAGAGCTCGTTGGCGCTCGCAAAGCCGTAGGGATCGTCCACCTCGACCAGGTCGAATTCCGCATTGGCCGGGATGCCGATCCCCACCCGAATGAGTCCCTTCTTGAGCAGCATGCTGTAGGCCTGGCGCCGCGCACGGACCGTCGACACGTCGGCAACCGGCGAGGTGGAGCCGTCGTTCGTGCGGAAAATCGGATCGGTTCCACCGGTCGCCTCGAAGCGCGCGCGGATGCTGGCCGGGTTGACCGTCCAGCCATCGCTCGCTTGGTGGCAACTGCCGCAGCTGCGTCCATTAGTACCTAAGCTCTGGAAAAACGGACCCGTGAGGTCAATCGACCCCGCGGTGGAGATACTGGCCGCAAGACCACTGCGATTGGGGAACGAAAGCATATTCGGCGCCTGGGTCCTTTCCAGCTGTGTGCGCTCGTCCGCGACCCCAGGGATGCTGAACGCGAACAGACTCGCCAACAATATTCGCAGATAGCGACTCGGACATGGAACGTTCATGCTGGATCCTCCCTGTGTAGGTCGATCGGGCATTTCCTGTCGATGTTGCGACGTGAACGACCCACCACCGGCAACGACCTTCTGATTGCCATATCGGAAACGCCGGGGACAAGACGACAGAAAATGCGAATGATTCGCGGATCCGATCGACTTACTGAGAATTACCTAAATGAGTGACAACCGTTCGCTATGCTGACCTTGCCTCGATTCGACGTACACCAGGCTATGCAGCCATGAGTCGTGATTCTATGCGTGCCGGGATCTGATACCCGATCGACGAGTGGAAGCGTCGATGATTGTAGAAGCCTTCGATCCAGTCAACGATGTCGAGACGCGCCTGAGCGCGGGTTGCATATCGAAGTTGATAGACGCGTTCGACTTTCAACGTCTTGAAGAAGCTCTCCATCGGCGCATTGTCCCAGCAATTGGCCTTGCGGCTCATCGACTGCAGCATCCGGAAATCGGCAATCAGCTTGCGGTAGCGGACACTCGCGTACTGGGTGCCACGGTCGGAATGCATGATCAGTCCCGCCCCCGGTTTACGTCGCCAATAGGCCGCCTGCAGCGCTTGGCAGACCAGCTCCGCATGCAGTCGCGCGCTCATCGACCAGCCGACAATGCGGCGGCTGGACAAGTCCATCACGACAGCGAGATACAACCAGCCCTCGACCGTGCTGATGTAGGTGATGTCAGAAACCCAGGCGCGATTGATGTTCCAACGGTCAAAGCGGCGATCGAGAACGTTTGGTGCCAGCGGCTGGCGATGATTGGAATCGGTCGTCACCCGATAGGGGCGCTTGTAGACCGGACGCAGCGCTTGTCGTTGCAGGCTGCGACGCACCCGCTCTGGGCCCACGCGCAGACCCTGCTCATGCAGCCCGCGCACGATGCGCGGACGCCCATAGCTGCCTTTGCTCGCCGCGTGCATCGCCGCCACCTGCGCATCGAGCTGCGCATTGGCCTGCGCACGCGCACTCGGCGGGCGCCGCCGCCATTGCAGATAGCCGCTACGCGACACCGCCAGCAGCCGGCACATCCTGCTAACCGCGTAGTCGTCGCGATGCTGCTCGATCCAGGCGTATCTCACCGCGACTCCTTCGCGAAATACGCCGCCGCTTTTTTTACGATCTCCAGATCCAGCTTGGCACTGGCCAGTTCACGCCGAAGCCGCGCATTCTCGGCCTCCAGCTCCGACACCGGACGCTTCACCGGTGCCGCCGTGCCCGCGGTCGGGGCCGATGCCCCTTCTCGACTTCGTCGAACCCAATTCGTTATGGTCGACTGCGGAATGCCCAACCGCTTCGCCGCGGCGTTGCCACCGATCGACAGCGCCAATCTGACCGCCTCAGTCTTGAACTCTTCCGTGTACCGCCGATTCGGAACTGACTCCTTCCTTCCCATCTCGCCCTCCGTCCATCAGAACGTTACCAACATTCTGATGTACGTGAAACCGGGGCAGGGTCAGGCGTACAGCGTGTGAATGTCGGCCAGCGCGCCATCGGCACCCAGCAAGTCGCCCAGCGCGCTGCGCTCAAACCAGTGCCGATGCAATCGCCATTCGCTGCCCGGCGACAGCAACCGATACGCCACCAGCACCAACAGCACTTGATCGAAGCGCGTACCTTTGCGCGATGGTGCCAGCCGCGCCGCCCAGAATTCATCGAGGCCAAGCTGCTGCCACAGCTTCAACACCAGCCAGCAGGCACCCCACTGTCGCGGCCGCTCAAGGCGCAGCTGCGCAAGCTTCAGGCGCACAATCGAATCGTCGCCAACGACCCCCTCGCAACGATCCTCCGGAAACAGCGCCAGCGTACGTGCCGCTCGCGTCGTCTCGTCCAGCACCTCAATCGAGCGGCGCCACGCGAGCTCCTGCGAGGAGTTGATCTCGCCCAGATACAACACGTGCCGTTGCAGCACGCGTCCACCGCTGGCGCGGCGATTCTCCACCACGCTGAAGTAGCGGTGCTCCTTGCCGTCCTTCTTGCGAGTCGTCGCGCGCAGAAACATCTCGGCGCCCGATTATCCACATAACTTCGCCGCCCGCCATAGGCAAGGTCTTCACTACAGCCAGTTCCGTAACAACCCGCGGCACCGCACTCAGAAAAACCAATCGCTTACGCTACGCGACGATCTGAGTAATCGCGGAAATCGACGCGAATCCGCCAAGTTGGGTTAGTCGAAATGGACAGACTTCGAGGCGCACGAATGGCTACGAAACGGTACAAACGGGACTTCAAGAAACTGGAAGGTCGGCGGCGGCGCGGTATGCGCATGCTGGCACGCGGAGTGGTGCAAGCGGAGGTGGCGCGCAGCTGCGAGGTCAGTCGCCAGACGGTATCGCGGTGGGCGCAGATGGTGGCCGACGACGCCCAGGCTTGGCGGCGCCAACCGTTGGGGCGCCCCGCAGCCATGAGCGCAGCCGAACGAGCCAAGCTCAACAAGATGTTGGTCGCTGGCGCGTTGGCCAACGGCTTTCCGACCGAGCTGTGGACCTTGGCGCGCATCGGCAAACTCATCAAGCGGGAATTTAGCCACTCGTTCAGCTCGGTGCACATCTGGCGGGTCATTCGCGCTCTCGGCTTCTCAAGTCAACGGCCGACCGGGCGGGCAATCCAACGCGACGAGGCGGCGATCTTGACCTGGAAGACCAAGCGTTGGCCGGCGCTAAAAAAAACGCCAGACGTCAGGGAAGAACCATTGTCTTCATCGACGAATCGGGATTGAGCGAGCGACCCACACGGGTCAAGACTTGGGCTCGCAAGGGCTGCGCGCCAATCCTGCAGTACAGCTTCAATTGGAAGCAGCTGTCGTTGATCGCCGGCGCCACGTTCTGGCGCATCTACTTCCGCTTCTTCAACGGCGCCATCAAGGGCTTGCAGCTTGTTGAATTCCTGCACGCGCTGCAGGTGCAGATCAAAGGCAAGCTGCTGATCATCTGGGATGGTTTGCCGGCGCATCGCAGCCGCGTGGTGCGCGACTACGTCGAGTCGCTCGACGGCCAGCCGCGCGGGCGCATCGTCGATGCGGTATCGATTCGACAACGTCCCGGAGAAGTTGAAGACCGCGCGATTCCTGGACACTGGGAGGGCGATTTGCTGAGCGGCTCGAATAACACGCACATCGCCACTCTCGTTGAGCGCCATTCCCGCTTCACGATGCTCGTGAAGCTCGAAGGCAAGGACACTGCAAGAGTCGTCACCGCGTTGAGTAAGCAGGTGCGCAAGCTGCCTTCCGAGCTGCGGCGATCATTAACGTGGGATCGTGGAATGGAAATGGCAGAGCACAAGAGATTCACGATCGCCACTGACGTAAAGGTGTATTTCTGCGATCCTCAAAGCCCTTGGCAGCGCGGTACAAACGAGAATACCAATCGCCTGCTGCGCCAGTACTTCCCGAAAGGCACCAATCTCTCTGGATACTCCCAATCCGACCTGAATAAGATCGCGCTACGATTGAATCAGCGCCCGCGCAAGACGTTGGGATTTCACACGCCCGCAGATAAACTCCTGGTGGTGTTGCAGTGATCGGTTGAACCCACCGCCGCTTTTTTTAGCCTCTGTTGAAATCTGAGTGGGTAGACTCAGGGACCTTGTCGTAATTCCGGAGGGTTGACGGGGATGACCGAGAAGCTCTTCGAAACGGCGTTGGGTATCGGAGCGCCGTGGTTTGTGGCCGGTGCAGATTTCAATGCGCAGGCGCGCACGTTGGCGATCCAAGTGGATTTCCGGCCAGGCAGTCGGTTCAACCATCCGGAGGTTGCCGGCGAGCACCCGGTGCATGACACGCAGCTCAAGCGCTATCGCCATCTGAACTTCTTCCAGCACGAATGCGTTCTCGAGGTTCGGGTGCCGCGGGTGAAGCTGCCCGATGGTTCGGTGCGGCTGATCGAGCCGCCGTGGGCCGGCAAGCTCAGCGGGTTCACGCTGCTGTTTGAGGCCCTGGTGCTGTGCCTGTGCCGGGAGATGCCCTTCGCGGCGGTGGCGCGGCTGGTCGGTGAGAGCTGGCACCGGGTGGCGGCGATTGCCGAGCGCTACGTGGCGCTGGCGCTGGCCGAGGCGGATTACTCCACGGTGCGGGAGCTGGCGATCGACGAGACCTCCAAGGCCCGCGGGCACGACTACGTGACCATTGCGGCGGATACCGCACGCCGTGCCGTGATCTTCGTGACCGAGACCCGCGAAGCGGCGGCCATTGAACGCCTGGCAGCGGATCTGGCCGCGCATGGGGGTGAGCCCCAGGCCATCGGTGCCGTCAGCATCGACATGTCGCCGGCCTATATCAAAGGCGTGGCCGAACACCTCCCGAACGCGAGCGTGACCTTCGACAAGTTTCACGTGATTGCGCATGCCTCACACGCCCTGGATCTGACCCGGCGCGCCGAGCAGAAGCGCGATCCGAGCTCAAGGGGCTGCGTTGGACGCTGCTCAAAGACCGCCGCAGGCTCAGCGACGCGCGCCAAGCCGACCTCGAGGCGTTGCTCGCGAACTTGACGACGAAACGCACGGCGCGCGCCTGGCAGTATCGGGAAGACCTGCGTGAGATTCTCAACCGCAAGCAGATCAACGTCGTGCGTGAGATGCTCCGGCAATGGTGCACGAACGTCATGCGCTCGAAGGTCGAGCCGATGAAGGCGCTCGCCCAGATGATCCGCAACCATCTGGAGGGCATCGTCGCCTGGGCGCGAACTCGCATGACCAACGGCTTCCTGGAGGCGCTGAACGGGCTGTTCCAAGCCGCCAAACGCAAAGCACGCGGTTACCGACGGCTGTCGACGATCCGAACGGTGATCTTCCTCATCGCCGGAAAGCTCGACTTCCGAGTGTTCAATCCGCATGCAGCCTAACCCACTCGGAATTCAATAGAGCCTCTTTTTACGATCTCCAGATCAAGCTTCGCACTGGCCAACTCGCGGCGCAGCCGCGCATTCTCCGCTTCCAGCTCCGAAACGGGACGCTTCGCCGCTACCGCCGCGCCTGCGTCCGCAGCCGGCGACTGTTCACGACACTGGCGAACCCAATTCGTCATGGTTGACTGCGGAATCCCCAACCGTTTGGCTGCCGCATTGCCACCCGTCGACAGCGCCAACCTGACCGCCTCGATCTTGAACTCCTCGGTGTATCGTCGATTCGGAACCGATTCCTTCTTTCCCATCTCGCCCTCCGTTCATCAGAAAGTTACCAATATTCTGATGTACGTGAAACCGGGGCAGGGTCAGACGGATCGCCATGGAGCGCCTGCCCGGCTACGCGCCGGAGCTCAATCCGGTCGAGTATCTGTTCGGCTATGCCAAGCAGCGTGAGCTGGCCAATCTGTGTCTGGGACACCATCGCCGAAGTCAGACGCTACGCCACTCGGCGACTCAGATCCATGCAACACCGTCCCGCATTGATCCGCGCGTTCTGGAAGCAGGCCGAGTTGCCGATCTGATGTCATGTATTTACGTAAAGCTCAGTAGGGCGTGCCTGTAGGGTCGAATCCGGCGCCGCGCTGTGCGCGGGACGCCTCGAACCCCGAGGGTCAGTGGCCGGCCAGGTCCCGCGCGTCGCGGGTCAGCCGGTGATCGTCCCCACCGGCTGCCGCCAGGATGGGCATCGCTCGGCGCGCGGTCGCGGCGGACTCCGCGTCCCTGTGCTGCAGACGTTGCGCTTGCGCAAGCAGTAGCAACGCTTCGCCAACGTGGGCGCTGACGGCGGGATCGCGCGCAAGGCGTTCGGCGACTTCCGTGGCGGCCTTTGCGTAGCCTTCCGCACGCGACCCGCCGCCCGAAGCCAGATGGACCTGCGCAGCCACCTGCAGTGCGGCCGCCAGCGGAAACGAATCCTTCGCGCCCGGATGACCCATGCGCGCAAGTTCGCCCTCGATAATGCGCGTTGCGTCGGTGGCGCTCCCCTGCGCGAGTGCCAACTGCGCACGCACGGCCGCCGGCGTGATCGTCTTGTAGCGCCCCGGAACCGGCGGCCTTTCCGCTTCGACCCGGGCGAGCAAGCGGCGGGCCTCGTCGCGACGTCCTCCCGCGAGTAAGGCCTGGGCGAGCACGAATTCGATCGCGAGTGCCCCATCGACATTGCCCTGCAAACGCGACCGCTTGGCGGCGAAGGTGAGCACCCGCTGCGCACCCTGCCAGTCGTCAAGGCGCAATAGTAGTTCTCCCCGCGTGCCATCGAACCACGGCGGCGGTTCGCCATCGGTGGTGGTGTTGCGTCCCCGTGGCAGCAGCGAATCCATGATCAGCCAAGCCGCGCGGTACTCGCCCCAGTCGATAAGGATGCTTGCCTCGTAGGAGCGAGAATTCAGGTGTTCGACCGTGTCGATGCGGCCCATCTCCTCCTCCAGCCGCTGCATGCGCCGCGTGACCTCGAAGCTCGCCACCAGGTCGCCGCGGTCGCGATAGAGGCCCCGCAGGTAGGACAGCAGCATCGGGTAGGTGTTGCCCTTGGTGCGACCCAGGCGCTCGGCAAGTGCTAGCCCCTCGCGCGTGCGTTCGATCGCGCGATCGGTGTCGCCCGTGGCGCGCGCGGCCTCGATCTCGCCACGCAGGCAGGCGATAACCGTATTCGGATCGGGCCTTGCGATTTCGGCCAAGGTGGAGCGCGCGGTCTCGAGCTGCGCACGGGCGAGATCCAGTCGGTTCCGGCGAACCTGCGTGTCCACCGTATTGCATGCGACATCGGCGATGACTTCTGGATCACCGAGCGCCGCGGCATGTCTGGCGGCGCGCTGCATCGCGTCGAGCTCTTTCTCGGTATCGCCCAGCGTCACGTAGTGTCCGGCGATGGGCAGCAGGAGGTCGATCGCGATCCGCGGGCGCGTCCCGAATTGCCTTTCCACGAGATCGACGCTGCGACCCAGGATCTCGCGCTGCGTCAACGGCCGATCGCCGTCGCCGATCGCGCCCAGTAGCAGATTGACGAAGTTCCCCTGAGCCAGCGCGCGCTCGGCCTGGAACAGCGCGGCGTCGCGTTCGCGCCGGGCCTCGAACGCCTGCCAGGTGGTGCCGATCACGCCCGCGATCAGCGCGAGCAGCGTCGCCGATGCCGCGCCCACGCCGAGGCGATGCCGCCGCACGAACTTGCCGACGCGGTAGGCGCGCGAATCGGGGCGCGCCGTGACCGGTTCGTGGTTCAGGTAGCGGCGCAGGTCGTCCGCGAAAGCGGCAACCGTCGCATAGCGCTCGTGAGGCGATTTCTTCAGTGCCTTCGCCGCGATCGTATCGAGGTCGCCGCGCAGCGCGCGGGCGCGCGCGGACCGCGACCGGTCGGCGTAGGGCGCGAGCGGCGCGACCGGATCCGTGTTCGTCATTCGCGCTACGGCGGCGGAAAGCCGGTCGGGCTCGGTCTCGACCACGGCGCGCAACTGCTCCACCTGCGTCTGCGTAGGCACCGCGGTCGGGTGCCCCCCGGTCAGCAGCACATACAACAGCACGCCAAGCGCGTAGACATCGGTTGCAGTCGTGACTTCCTTGCCCTGCACCTGCTCCGGGGCCGCGTACTCCGGCGTGAACGCCCGGCCGGCGAGTTGCGTCAGCGCGGTCGCCTCCGCCGGTTCGCCGAGCAGCTTCGCGATGCCGAAATCTAGGAGCTTTACCTGTCCGTCGTTGTTGACGAGAATGTTGGAGGGCTTGAGGTCGCGGTGCAAAATCAGGTTGCGGTGCGCAGACTCGACCGCCTCCAACACCTCGAGAAACAGCCGTATGCGCGCCTCGATCCCGAGGTCGCGCGCTTCGCAGTAGCGATCGATCGGCTGGCCCTCGACCAGTTCGAGCACGAGGTAGGGCTGACCGCCATCGGCCACACCCGCGTCGAGCAGGCGCGCGATGTTGGGATGCGCGAGCTTGGCGAGAATGTTGCCCTCGCGGCGAAATCTTTCGGCGCTGCTGCGTGCGACCAGCGCGAGATTAAGGAACTTGACTGCCACCCGGCCTGCGAATCGGCCGTCGCTGCGATGCGCCAGCCACACGCTACCCATGCCACCCTGGCCCAGCGGGGTGTCGAGTGTGTAGCTGCCGACAATCCGACCGGTGAGCGTCGCTTCGCCCGTCAGCGCCGACCCTTCAAGGAATGCATCCCGCTCGACCGCGCCTTCTTCGGCAAGGAGAGCCTCAAGTTCGCGGACCAGTCGCGCGTCGCCCCGGCCTATTTCCGCCAGGCGATCGGCGCGGCGCGTGGGGTTGAGCTCGAGCAGGTCGTCGAGCAGCGGGCTCAGACTCTGCCAGCGGGTCCAGTCGATGCCGGTCACGGTTGGCCTATGTCCATTCCGTCGGCCCTCACGCGGCGCGCGGCGTGTGCGTCATCGCGTCCATGTTCACCGGGGTCGCTGCATCATCGTATCGTAATCCTGGCGCGAAACCCGACACCCTAACCTTCCGAGAGGACGTGATGCAGCAGCAGCCGGGCCTTCTGCCAATCGCGCTGCACGGTCCGCTCCGATACGCCGCGCATGGCGGCAATTTCGACAAACGAGAAGCCGCAGAAGAACTTGAGCTCGACCAGCTCGGCGAGCGCGGCATCGGTTCCCAGGAGTTGGTCGAGGGCATCGCCCAGACGAACCGTGTCGTCGACCTCTGCCACCGACTCGTCGACATCGGTATCGAGTGCGGTCAGGTGGAACTCGCCGCCGCGCTTTAGTGCCCGGCGTTCGCGGACGTAGTCGACGATCAGTCCGCGCATCGCTCGCGCCGCGTAGGCGATGAAACGCTGGCGATCCGGAAACGCCGCGGCACGGCCCGCCATGTCGAGGTAGCATTCGTGCAACAGCGTGGTGGCGCCGAGCGACGCGCCGGCGCTGCCCACTCGAAGCTGCCGCCGTGCGAGACGGTGCAGCTCCTGGTACAGGGTCGTGAACAACGCCTCCGCAGATGCCGCATCGCCACCGTCGGCGGCGACGATCAGGCTGGCAATCGTTGTGGCATCGGCATCGTCGGTGGACATGTCGAGCCCGATATTGTGCGCCGCGCGTTGTCCATCGCTAACGGGGGCACGGCTAGGAATTTCTACCGTACCAGGTCTTCCAGCCGGGTGGCGAGAAGGGCTGCCGGAATTGTCGCATAGACCTCGACCAAGCGTTCGCGGCTTGGCCGGTGGTCCTCCGCGGGCGAACAGCGTGAAGGTCGACGTCGCCCCGATAAATCGAATAAAGAAGCCGGCACTTTCACGCCGACGATCACGATTCATGCGCCGACCGGACATCCACCGCAAGTACTGCGAACGTAGTGGAGCTGAGCGGGTGCGTGCACACGATTTGCACACGCCGTCTCGCAACCGATTGATATTGAAAATGAATCATTCCGATCCATCATCGGGGCGCAGCAAAATCGCCATCGTAAGTCGTTCATTTGTCGGGTCTTTTGTTCGCTCGGTCGGTCCAATACTTATTTGAATCGATTGAATTTTCGAGGGCAGTTTGCTCGACGCGTGCTCTGACGGTTGCGAGCCCATCGCGCAGAGCGCCGCCATTTTGCGCTGTCGGTGCACACGTAGCGCACACGAATTTTCGGTCCGCGCGGTGTCTCAAGCAACCGACTGGAGCGCGCTGGGGCGTAGTCGCGAATACGGACTACACCTCTACGACAACGCGGCCACGCGAGCCGTACCTGCTCGTGCATCAGCGCCCGCAAGTAACGGACGGAGCAGGGTCGGCTCGACGCGGGAGCTGCGTGCCCAGGCTAGGCGTGCAGGGCCTCGATCGCGGCCTTCGGGTCGGACGCGACGATTTTGAGCAGCGCCCGCGCGGGACCGGTCGGGTGCGTGCGGCGTTGCTCCCAATTCTGCAGGGTACGGAGGTTCACGCCGATCAGCTTTGCGAACTGCGATTGACTGATTTTCGCGGCCTCGCGAATCGCTCGGACGTCCGGTTGGGTGAGCTCGGTGACGCGCGCCCCTCGCACGGGCTTCCCAGCCATGTGGCGCCTCATCTCGCGCACGCCCTTTACCAACTGATCGAAATGCAGCTTATCCATCCTTCAAGTCCTTCATCAATTCGCCGAGCATCGTGATCTGTTGCCGGTTCAAATCCTCGCGTTGGCTTTTTGCGTATGCGTAGATCAAGTAAATGTAGTGCTTGGGGACGTGCCAATAGTAGATGACCCTCGCGCCGCCGCGCTTTCCGCGACCCTGGGCAGACCAACGCAGCTTTCGCAGACCTGCCCCGCCACGGATCAGGTCGCCCGCGTCGGGGGAACCGAGCAGAAAGCTCTGCAGCGCGCGTAGATCGTCGTCGGTCCAGTGTTCCTCGCGGAAGGCGACGAACAGCGTCAACTCCACGAAGACCATCGGATCGACTATACGCGATTAGCGTATGGACTGCAACTTCGACCTGACACTCCCGCCGGACCTCAGCCAGTCGAAAGGCCAATCACAGACGCCGTCGGCGAAGCTCCCGATTACGGCGTTGATGTCGAATCCCTCCGGATCGAACACGCCGCCAACCCAGGCAAGCATGTGGTCGTGCTCTCTATGCTTTGGGTCGGCGATCGCCTCAAGAAATCTTTCATATCCCGGTGGGCCGCCCACATCTTCCGGCGGGCAGGCTCGCTCTCCTGCAACGCATAGCGGATACGACCAGTCGGCGACCGGCTTGTGGGTGGCCTCGACGATGATCCGATGCTCCCAACCATCGCCGAAGTCGTATTCGTACTCGAACTCTCGGATTCGATGGGCCAAGAGGCCGTCGAGGTTGTGCCCTTTTTCGGTGAGCATGTTGAGGTCTTCAAAATCCTCGGCATTGGGAACCTGCCCTCGCCAAAGCCGAAGCTGTGCAGGTGCGAGTCGGTCCACCCAATGACGACTTGGAGCACATCGTGCAGCCGTAGCAGCGAGATCTCCGTCGAGACGTGCACCCGCCGCCAGATCATGGGCTCGATGTGTAGGAGCTCGATGCGCAGAACGAAGATCGCGGCCAAAGGCTTACGGCGGGCAACCATAGCAGGACGACACGCTAGGCTCTGGGGGACGATGAACGTCAGCTCAGCTCGGCGGGCGCGGCTCCCATGCGTCACCTGGCGAAGCGCGAGGTGCGGCTTTCAGCGTGATGGATTGAAGAGCGGGTCGCAGCTGGATACCTGTGCGGCGACGATGAGGATCAACCGACCAGATCGGAGAGCGATCAGAGTCCGCGTGAGCTCCACGCACGTCGCATCCAACGATACGGGGAAATCGCACGGATCGCCGGAAGCGGCGTAAGGCACGTAGCGCATACGAGTCGACTATCGGTGCGCGCTCACCGCGCGTCCGAAGATCCCCACAGACCGGTATCGACCGAGGCTGTGTGAAAACGCGGCGGTTGACTATATTGAGGTATCGACGTCAATCGACCCAGGCGGATGAAGCGATACGTAGAAGGTAGGGATAGGTTCCAGACCACGTTGCTGCCGGAAACGCTGGACGACTATATCGGCGAGGAGAACCCGGGTGAGGGCGGTTGACGCGTTTGTTACGGAGTTGGACCTCGTTGAACTGGGCTTCGAGCGTGCCGAGCCGGCACAGACCGGGCGACCCCCACCACCGGCGGATCTGCTCAAGATCTATATATACGGATATCTCAATAGGATTCCTTCGAGTCGCCGGCTCGAGCGAGAAGCGCAGCGCAATGTCGAGTTGATGTGGCTGACCGGTGGCTTGACGCCTGACTTCAAGACCATCGCTGATTTCCGGCGCGACAACGGGCGGGCAATCCAACGCGTATGCCGAGAGTTCGTCGACCGAGTCGGCAATTCGGCTTGTTCGGCGACGGTATGGTCGCCATCGACGGCAGCAAGTTCAAGGCGGTCAACAACCGCGATAAAAACTTCACGCCGCATAAGTTGAAGGCTCGGGTGCAGCAACTTGAGGACAATATCGGGCGTTACCTAAACGACCTTGATCGCGCCGATCGCGAACCGAGCTTGCTGCCGGCCGGGCGAGTGGAGCATTTGAAGGCCAAGATCGGCGCGGCGCAGGAACACATCGGCGGGCGGTGGTCTCGCGAGCCGCGTAGACCAGGCACCCGATCAGCAGATCTCGCTAACCGATCCTGATGCTAGGTCCATGGCAACGAGCGGTCGTGGAACGGGTATCGTCGGATACAACGTGCAGGCAGCGGTCAACACGACCCATCACATGATCGTCGCACACGAGGTTACCAACGTCGGTCACGATCGTTCGCAACTCGTACCGATGTCGAACTTGGCGCGCGACGCGATCGGCGGCGACAGCCTAACGGTCCTGGCGGACCGTGGCTATTTCAACGGTGAGGAAATCCGCAGGTGCGCCGAGGCCGGAATCACGACACTCGTGCCTAAACCCCTTACCTCAAACAGCCGAGCCGAGGGACGTTTCGACAAGCGCGACTTCATCTACATTGCTGAACGCGATGAATATCGTTGTCCAGCTGGCGAGCGGGCCATCTGGCGAATGACGACCGTCGAGCGCGACCAGCGGTTGCATCGCTATTGGCCTTCTGCGTGTCCTCGCTGTCCGATCAAATCGCGCTGCACGCCCAGCGATTATCGCGCATCATCCGTTGGGAGCACGAACAGGTGTTGACGACATGCAACAACGTCTGGATAGAACGCCGGAGGCGGCACGTTTGCGAAGGCAGACCGTCGAGCATCCGTTCGGAACGCTGAAGGCATGGATGGGGGCAACTCACTTCTTGACGAAGAGTAAGCGGCTGGGCAACACATCTTGCCAGTGCGTGGAACAGCTCGAAGGCGTCGCCGGCATCCAACCGTGCGGCAGTAATTCGCCAATGCGGCTCGCCGGTTGCGTGGGCAGCCGCTCGAACGTCTTTGAGGTACCGATAAGGATCGTGGCCGTTGAGCCGCGCTGATTGAATCAAGCTCATGACCGCGGCGGCACGCTTTCCCGCGCGCAGCGATCCCGCAAACAACCAGTTCGAGCGCCCCAGCGCGATCGGGCGGATGCGATTCTCGACCCAGTTGTTGTCGATAGGTAGCGTGCCGTCGTCAAGGAAGCGCGTCGGGCCTACCAACGCCAGGCTATAGTCGATGGCCTTGGCGATCGCGTCCGTCGGTCGCCTTCTGCCGTTGCAGCAGCAGCCATTCGCGCAACTTGTCGGCGATCGGCTGCGATTGCAGCTGCCGCATTCGCTGTCGCTGCTCGGCGCTCAGTTCCTGCGCTTCGCGCTCGACATCGTAGAGCTTTGCGAATAGCTCGAGCGCTTCCTCGGCCAAGGACTCTTGTGGTTCACCACAGATCGCTGAATTCCTGCGCGCGTGCGCGAGGCAGCCCTCTTCGGTCACGCCGTCGGCGAACAAGCCCTTGTACCCTGAGTAGTCGTCGCAAACGAGCTTGCCCGACCAGCGTTCGAGAAATTGCTTGGGGTGTGCCGCGGCACGACTGTCGGCGAAGTCGTAAACGACTGCGTGCACGCCGTCGAATTGCGTCGAGCTGTAGCTCCAGATATACGCGCGGTGCGTTTTGCCCTTGCCGGGCATCAGCATTGCCACCGGTGTCTCGTCGGCGTGCAGCACCGCTCGCTCGAGCAGCATAGCCTTCAGCGCATCGACCAACGGCTGCAACCGCACGCCGCAAACACCGACCCACTGCGCAAGTGTCAGCGCGATATCGCAAGGCCCGCCCGCTCGAAAATGCCTTCCTGTCGATACAGTGGTTGGTGAGTGGCGCGGGGGAATTGCGCCCCCGCGCTCTCCCAGAACCGGACGTGAACCTCTCGGCTCATCCGGCTCCTATCGTCCGGCCGTCATGATCGCCCGGTCCCAACATGGCAACAACGTCGGGGCACGGCGCCGCAACTGCGCCAGCCAATCCCATGCACGCGAGATGTGACTGCGCAGCCGCTTGTACTTGCGTTGCGCCCATTGGACCAGATGCAGATCCAGAGCTTCAGGGCGCGTTGCAAGGTCGATGGATGGAACAATCCGTAGTAGCGTACCCACCCTATGAGCACCGGCCGAAACCGCGATCCAACTGGCCGAGGTCATAGCGGCTGAGTCGCTGCAGGCCCCAGCCACGGATCTCGTGACGCATGGCCTTGCCCGCCTTGTCGCTGACGGCCGGCGAAAAGCTGGTGAACAGCCTTCCCTGCCGGTTCATCGCTTGCCGGGGCTTGAAGGTGTAGCCCAAGAAGTCGAACCGTCGGACCGCGTGGTCGCCGCGCCGATTGGCATCGGCGCAGTACACGATGCAGGTCTTCTCCGGATGTAGTTCGAGTCCACAGACCGCCAGACGCTGCTGGAGTTGCTCCCGCAGAGCCTCGGTTTCGGCGCGACTGTCGCAGTGGCAGATGATGTCATCTGCGTAGCGCTCGAACGGCACCTTGGGGTGGTGCCGCACCATCCACTGATCGAAGGCGTAATGCAGGAACAGGTTGGCCAACAATGGGCTGATGACGCCACCCTGCGGCGTTCCCTTTTCCCGCTTCATGACGGTCCCATCGGGCATACGCACGTCGGCCTTGAGCCAGCGCTCGATGTAGAGCACCACCCAGCGGCTCGTCGTGTGGCGACGCACCGCTTTCATCAAGAGATCATGATGGATGTTGTCGAAGAACCCTTTGATGTCGAGATCGAGCACCCAGTCGTGGCGCCAGCACTGTTGGCGTGCAACGCGCAGGGCATCGTGTGCCGAGCGCTTTGGCCGGTAGCCATACGAGTTCGGATGGAACACCGGCTCCAGAACCGGTTCGAACCGGCGCTGGACGACCATCTGTGCAATTCGGTCGGCCACCGTTGGAATGCCCAACGGCCTCGTCTTGCCGTCACCCTTCGGAATGTCCACGCGTTTGACCGGTGGCGGTAGGTAGCTGCCTGAAGCCATACGATTCCAGATCCGATACAGGTTCTTGCTCAGATCCTGCTCGAACTCGGCGATCGTGACCTCGTCAACTCCAGCCGCACCATGATTGGCCTTGACGCGCTTATACGCCTCCCACACTTCACGCTTGGCGATATCAAACGGCTTTGCCTCAGCTCCGCGCATCATCCCCTCGCAGGTTGTGCGCACAGCGAAGCTGAACGACGACGCCCCTTCGGTCCAGCCCCATTACGGAACCTTCGTCCCTACTACGAGCGTCTCCGTCCCTGTGCCCCGCATCGGTACTCTCGCCCTTGCGGAGGCTGTCCGCTTGGACTTCTCCCTTGGCATCGGAGCGACAGGTTCCCACGTTCCTCACTGAAGCCTGATCCAGAGTCACGCCGTCTACATGCCGGGCGCCGGTCGAGCAGTCGGCAGGCTTCCCTCGACCTTCATCCCGGGGTAACCACCGGCCCCGGTTTCGACGCCATCTGAATACGTTTCGACAACTCGTCGACGGTTCACTTGCGTTCGTCTCTCTGAATCTCACCTGACGCGGTCAAGCCGCGCCTTTTGCCTCAACGCTTACCACCGAGGCTCTTTACCCAGCAGCTTGAGGTGGTTTGAAGCCTGCTCCTGCAAACCGGCTCCGAGGGGCCAACCCTCATCTTCAATGAAGCACCGCAGCCGTCCCCCAACTACGGAGGAGGCCGCGTTCGTGGCACACGGTGATCGGCGTACTTCGCCACCAGCACCTGGGCGAGGAGGCCCGCGGTCGCAATGCCCTTGTCGATCACCTGCGCGGGCACCGGCGCCTGGATCAGCGTCTGGCATTTCGCGCAGGCCCATTTGCCGCGAATGTGCCGCTCGACGTGGAACACGCCCGGGGTGTAGTCGAGCTTCTCGCTCACGTCCTCGCCGATGCGCTTCATCGCGCAGCCGCAACTGCACACGGTTTGTTCCGGCTCGTGGCGCACATCGACGCGCGGCAGGTGCGCTGGCAACGGGCTACGTTTGGGCTGCTCCTTAGGCGCTTGTGCGGGTTGCGCCGATCTTAGCGTCGCGAGCTCCGCCGCGATCGCCTCCAGGTCGGCGTCGATCGTCTCGTCGAGGAGGCTCCCCTGTGCGCCGTGCAGTTGTTCGCTGCGCGCGGCAAACTTCCAGCGCTTGAGCAGCGCCATCTCATGAGTGAGTTGCTCAATCTTGAGCTGCTTGTGCCGCAGCTCCCATCCTTGCCGGCGAGGGTTTCGATCAGCCCGGCAGCGAATTCGCGCAGTTGCTGCGCGTCCATTCGAGTGAGCTGATCGTGCATCTGCATGCGTTGAAATGGTGCCACATCGATTCGTGTGGCAACAACATTTTTCACGCCACGCGGATCGTTGCCTGTGCGCCGATGCGACACCATGGCAATCCGATCACCAACGCCTGCAACTGCTCGGTGCTGATCGTCAGTCGCGGGCACGATTCCGAACTCGCCCAGATGAAGCGGCCCTGGTGCAGTCGGCGCGCGCACAGCCAGATGCCGATACCGTCGTGCACCAGCAGCTTGATGCGATTCGCTCGCCGATTGGCGAAGAGGTACGCGTGATGCGCGCGCGCCTCGCCGAACACGCGAACCACGCGCGCCAGTGCCGTTTCCGTTCCGGCGCGCATGTCTATCGGTTCCACCGCGAGCCACACCGCGTCGATGCGCATCACCGCAGCAGCTCGCGCAACCAGACCGCGCAATCGGCCGCCGCGGTCAACGGCCAGCCGACCTTGATCAGCGTCGCGCCGCGTCGTAACTCGATCGTGATCGGCTGCGCCGTCGTGACCAGAGATTGCTCCACCGCGATCGGAATGAACGTACCGGTCTCGACGTCCGGCCGAGTCGGCACCGCACTGTCGGTCTCGATCTGCTTCGTTGCTTGTGCCTGTTCCGCTGTCACCACCCAGCGGCGCAACAGGTTCGCGTTCAGCCTGTTGGCCAAGGCCACCGCGGCGATCGATACGCCCGGTTTGCGGCAGGCCGACACCACCTGCGCTTTGAACTGTGCGCTATGCGTGCGCCGACGCCGCCGAGCGAGGTTGCCGTCCTCCGAAGTGTCCACGTGTCCACCAAGAATCTAGGTGGACACGATATTCCTTACCGCAACTCGGCCAGGCAAGATGACTTCGCCGGCCGCTTACTAGTGGACCGTAACGCTGAAATAGATAGTATAATCGTGCCTGTGGAGGGCGCGATGAAACTGACCAAGAGCGAGCGCATGGAACTGCAACGGCAGGCGACGCGAGAACCGGCCGTGCCGACGCGGCACGCCGCGCGCGGCTGATCCTGCTGCTCGCCGACGGGCACACGTGGGCCGAGATCCGCGACAAGCTGGACTGCACGGACAGCTTCATCGATCGCTGGAGCAAGCGCTTTGCGGCGGAGCGGCTGGCCGGACTGTTCGCCGACACGCGGGCCAGCGCCACAAAGTGACGCGAGCGCGTTGAGGCTCGCATCCTGGAGTGGACGTCAAGCGCAAGCCGGCGGACGGCTCGACGCACTGGAGCACGCGCAAGCTGGCGCGAGCGCAGCTGTGACATCAGCCACATGATGGTGGCGCGAGTGTGGGCGCAAGCACGGGCTCAAGCCGCATCGGCTCGAAGGCTACATGGCCTCGAACGATCCGGACTTTGAGACCAAGGCCGCCGACATCATCGGGCTGTATCTGAATCCACCGCAGCATGCGGCGGTGTTCTGCGTCGATGAGAAGACGGCGATCCAAGCGCTGGATCGCAAGGATCCGGTGTTGCCGCTCTCGCCGGGACGTGCCGAGCGGCACGGCTTCGAGTACTTCCGCCACGGCACGCTGTCGCTGTATGCGGCCTTCAACACCAAGACCGGCGAGGTGCTGGGCAAGACCGCCGCGCGCCACACCTCGGCGGAGTTCGTTGCGTTCCTCGACTGACATCGTCGCTCAACCAGCCACGTGGCAAAGAGATCCACGTCATCGCCGACAACCTCTCGGCGCACAAGACCAAGCGCGTCGACGAGTTCCTTGGCGACGCATCCGAACGTTCATCTGCACTTCACCCCGACCTACTCATCGTGGCTCAACCAGGTCGAACTGTGGTTCGCCAAGATCGAGCGCGACGTCATCGCCCGCGGGGTGTTCACCTCGGTGCCCGACCTGAAGAGAAAACTCATGCGTTACATCCGCCATTACAACAAGCAGCCCCAAAACCGTGAAGTGGAAGTACTTCGATCCCAACACGACGAATCACTCCCCATTCAACCGTTACAGTCCACTAGTCTATTGATTTCGCACTGGCGCACCACAGCGCAGTCCACCCAACTGGGTGCGTGCACACGCCCTGCACACGCCGCATCTCAACCGATTGATGTTGAGTGTGAATCCTACCGATCCATCATCGGGGCCACGGCAAATCGCCAAGGCAACTCATTCATTTCATGTCTTTTTTCGTTGCTCGGTCGGTCCAATACATAACTGAATCGACTGAAATTTTGAGCGCCAAATGTCTCGGTGATCCACTCGACAAAGCGCCCTCGCTTCGGCGCTGCTTTGCGCTGTCAGTGCACACGTAGCGCACCCGAATTTTCGATGCGCGCGGCGTCTTAAGGCAACCTGTCCGCGTTGCCTCACCCCCTGTGCCAGGATAGTTGTCGCGTCGTTCGAAGTTGAACCCAGCAGGGGCGAGAACTGGACGACGAGATGAGCAGGCCGTTCTCCGTGGCCTTCAAACAGAAGATGGTGCAGCGGCTCACCGGGAAAAACGCAGTGAGTGCATCGCAGCTGGCTCGAGAGACAGGAGTCCGGCAGCAGAACCTATCGCGCTGGCTCGAGGAGGCGCGTAGCGTGCCGATTATGGCCGATACACCGAAGCCGGCCGTACGCGAATGGACGGTCGAGCAGAAGGCTCGTGTCCTCGCGGAAGGCTCGAAACTCGATGGCAAGGAGCTGACCGCTTACCTCGAACGCGAAGCGGTGAAATTCGCCGACTACGAGCAGTGGCGGCTTGCCCTTGACGAGGGCGGACGAGCCTCGACGTCTACGATCAAGCGCATTCGTCAGCTCGAGCGCGAGCTCGCTCGCAAGGAGAAGGCACTGGCTGAAACTGCGGCGCTGCTCGTTCTCAAAAAAAAAGTGGAGACCCTCTACGGGGAGGACGAGGACGACGACACCAACGGGCAGAACGAAAAGTGATCCTCGAACTCATCTCGGAAGCGCAGGTGTCAGGCGTACGTCTCGCGCCCGCGTGTCGCGTCCTCGGCATCTCGGCTCGAACCGTCGAGCGCTGGCGTGGTGACCCCGCGGCCGGCGATCGTCGCTGCGGACCGCATCGTCGGCCAAGCAACGCGTTGTCGCCAGCCGAGGAGGCACAGGTCGTGACCGTACTGACGAGCTCGCGCTACGCCGGCGTCTCACCAAAGCAGCTGGTTCCTCAGCTCGCCGACGAAGGGCTTTACCTCGCGTCGGAGGCGACGATGTACCGAGTGCAGCGCCGACACGGTCTGCGCACGAAGAAGCTGACTACGCAACGCACGCACGTGGCTCGCGCAGCCACGGTGCACCAGGCGACTGGAGCCAACCAGGTGTGGAGCTGGGACATCACCTGGCTGCCGACGACCGTGCGCGGATCGTACCTGTACCTCTACCTGATCATGGATGTCTGGAGCCGTCGCATTGTCGGCTGGCGCATCGCGCGGCGCGAGTCGGCAGACATGGCCGCTGCGCTGATGAAACAGGCGTGCTCGGACGGCAACGTCGATCCGCGCGGCCTCGTGCTGCACTCCGACAACGGCAAGCCCATGCGCGGCAGCACGATGATCTCGACGCTGCAGTGGCTCGGCGTCGTGCCCTCCTTCAGTCGCCCGCATGTGTCCGACGATAACCCGTACTCAGAGGCGCTGTTTCGCACGCTCAAGCACACGCCAGCGTACCCCCGGCTGCCCTTCGCCGATCTCGCCTCCGCAAACCGCTGGGTGATTCGCTTCGTTGACTGGTACAACAGCACGCACCGCCACAGCGCGATCCGCTACGTGACGCCCGATCAGCGTCATCATGGACGCGATCGCGCCGTCCTGGCGAACCGCCACGAGCTGTACGAATGCGCGCGCCGCGCGAACCCGGAGCGTTGGAGCGGCTCCACGCGTAACTGGTCGCCCGTCGAGCTCGTCGTGCTCAACCCCGAACGTGCACCAGATCGCCTCGCTGCATGACTGACGCGACAACAACCTTGACACTCACCGCTCAACCAGATTGTTACCGGTCGGGATCGTTGCCTCACCTGAAATGTTACCCGTGGGGGCGGCTGCGAAGATGATGCCTCCACGCTCAGGGAGGCACCATGCACAAGAGGATGACGGCCGTTGCCCGTGCGGAACTGGCTGACGCTATACGGCCTCGGTATGCGGCAGCGGCAGCGAAGGAAAAGCGCAAGATCCTCGATCAGTTCATCGCGGCCACGGGCTACCACGAGAAGTCCGCGATTCGAATACTGAACAGTGCTGCCGCCTCCAAGCGCAGCCAAAGCCGTCAACGAGCATCACTTTATGATGAAGCCGTTCGCGCTGCCTTGATTGTGTTGTGGGAAGCTTCCGATCGGGTGTGCGGCAAGCGGCTGAAGGCGTTGCTGCCAATTCTGTTGCCCGCGCTTGAGCGCAATGGACATCTGAAGCTCGACGCGCAGATCCGCCCGAAGATCCTGTCAATGAGCGCGGCGACCGTCGACCGATTGTTACGGGCGCCGCGCAACGCGGGGAAAACGAAACGGCCAAACGAAGTGAGCCGGAGCCGCGCCGGCGTATCAAGATGCGCACCTTTGCCGATTGGAATGATCCGGTTCCGGGCAGCATGGAAATGGACCTTGTGGCGCACTGTGGGAACGTCAACCGAGGCAGCTACGTTCACAGTCTGGTGCTGACCGACATCGCCAGCGGCTGGACCGAGGCCGCTCCGATCGTCGTTCGCGAAGGCTCTCTGGTGGTCGAGACGCTCGAGCGTATTCGCATCGGCCTTCCGTTCGCCCTCCGGGCGGTGGATGTCGACAACGGTAGCGAGTTCGTGAATGACAGGCTGATCGAATACTGCCTCAGTCACGGAATCGAACTCACCCGGTCTCGCCCATACCGTAAGAACGACCAGGCGTGGATAGAGCAAAAGAATGGAGCTATCGTGCGAAAGCTCCTTGGCTACCGACGTTTTGAGGGGCTGGCCGCGGCTCGAGCCATCACTCGTCTGTACGGAGCATCGCGCCTGTTCGTGAACTTCTTCCAGCCGTCGTTCAAGCTGGCTTCAAAGCAACGCGATGGCGCCAAGGTAACCAAGCGCTATCACCCGCCCCAGACGCCCTACGAGCGACTTCTGCAGGCGGATACCATTCCGATCGCCGCCAAGGCCAAGTTGCGCGAGGTCTCGGCGAGTCTCGATCCCTTGAAGCTCCTCGAAGAGATGCGCGCGGTACAGGCTTACTTGGCGGCGTTAGCGGACGGCGATACGACGCCGCCCATGATCTCCGAGCCTCCGAATCTCGCCGCGTTCGTCGCAAGCCTATCGAGTGCTTGGCACATGGGCGAGGTCCGTCCGACGTTCTCCGCCGACGCCAAACCGCGATATCTGCGAGGTCTGGAAA
Organism: uncultured beta proteobacterium; assembly: GCA_963798655.1. Taxonomy (GTDB): domain Bacteria; phylum Pseudomonadota; class Gammaproteobacteria; order Burkholderiales; family Casimicrobiaceae; genus CAVSMC01. Next base: position 129,683 of record CAWCUH010000004.1, read on the forward strand.
GGCTTTCGACGCAGGAGCGCATGGCTCCTCGCGCTATGGCGGTTTCGGTGTCGCCCGCCGAGATTGCAGCACCTCCGCCGCCGAGGAAGTTGCAACCCGTATACGCCGAGCGTGGCCAAGCCCGTGTCCAAGCACTTCGGATGGTATGGCCGATCGTATGCCGGCGCCTTGAAGGCCTCCCCAACATCAACGCCACGCAACTCTTCGACGAATTGTGCGTACAGTTTCCTGGCCGATTCACTCCACGGCAATACAAGACGCTCTTGCGGCGCGTCAATCGCTGGCGCCGCGATGCACTCGCGCGCGGTGTCGTCATTGGCCCAAAGACGTATCGGCGACTCAGCGATAAGCCGCGGGGCCGACCCCCAGAGATCTTCAAAGATCATTGGGAGGAGATGACGCGTTGTCTTGACGAGACACCGGATCAGACCACGCTGGAACTGCTCGTTGAATTCCAGGCTCGTTACCCGGCTCGGTACGGCTTGCGCCAGCTGAGAACGCTGCAAAGGCGGGTCAGCATCTGGCGTCAACAGGCTGTCCAGCGTCTCATCAATGAGGTTACGAGTAACATCCTTGGTGAGGCAGCCGGTAACAAAATTACGTGAGGCAACACGAGGGGGGTCAATTTATCGTGTCGCCTGACAGCAACCGACTGGATCGCGCTGGGGAGTAGTCGGCGAATACGCTGATGCCGTCAGGCAAACTCCGGCCGCTCGCGCGTTTTTTTCCCCGCCGGGGCGGGCCGATGTGCCCGCGTTAGGCGTGCAGCGCCTCGATCGCGGCCTTCGGGTCGGACGCGACGATCTTGAGCAACGCCCGCGCGGGACCGGTCGGGTGCGTGCGGCGTTGCTCCCAATTCTGCAGGGTACGCAGGTTCACGCCGATCAGCTTTGCGAACTGCGATTGACTGATCTTCGCAGCCTCGCGAATCGCTCGGACGTCCGGTTGGGTGAGCTCGGTGACGCGCGTCCCTCGCACGGGCTTCCCAGCCATGTGGCGCTTCATCTCGCGAACGCCCTTTACCAACTGATCGAAATGCAGCTTATCCATCCTTCAGGTCCTTCATCAATTCGCCTAGGATCTTGATCTGTTGCCGGCTCAAATCCTCGCGTTGGCCTTTTGCGTATGCGTAGATCAGGTAAATGCAGTACTTGGGGACCTGCCAATAGTAGATGACCCTCGCGCCGCCGCGCTTTCCGCGACCTGGGCAGACCAACGCAGCTTTCGCAGACCTGCCCCGCCACGGATCAGGTCGCCCGCATCGGGGGAAACGAGCAGAAAGCTCTGCAGCGCGCGTAGATCGTCGTCGGTCCAGTGTTCCTCGCGGAAGGCGACGAACGGCGTCAACTCGACGGAGACCATCGGATCCACTATACGCGATTAGCGTATGGACTGCAAGTCCAGCCAACGAAACCGTCTCCGTGAACGGCAATGGAATTTCCCGGTAGCCACGCCGTTGACGGCAATCGATCGGACGCAAGCTCGCCGTGACACGCTGCACACCCCAGGTGCGCGTGGCCTCCTCGTCGACGAACACGGGGCTGCGCCACCGAAGCCGATGCCCTCCACCTCGCGACGACTGAAACCCGCGCAGCACGCCGTAAATGAGGCCACCCGCGGCGGTCATCGACACCAACGTCGTGGTCGCGGCTCTATTGACGGCGGACGTCGACTCTCCGACCGCGCGCATCCTGGATGGCAAGTGTCGAGGCGAATTTCCGTTTCTGCTTTCCACCGCTCTTCTCGCCGTGTACCGGGAAGTCCTCCTGCGTAAGAAGATCCGTGCGCTTCACGGCTTGAGCAAGCAGGAGGTGGATTCGTTGCTGACCGCTCTCGCAGCCAACGCTATCGTTCGCGAACCCCCTCATCGCGATGGCGCGCCGGATAAGAACGACGCTCACGTCTGGTCGCTTGCCGAAAGTGGGAAGAATTGCGTACTGGTTACCGGCGACAAGCTCCTGCTGGAACATCGTCCCGCGAAGTCGCACGTGATGACGCCGCGGGAATTCATTCATCCTCTTGCAAAACAACGGGCGGAGGGTGTGGTGCGGGCACCTCCCATCGCACAAACGGTTAACACTCACCGCCGCGCCGGAAATCGCCAGCGACACCGCGTCGATCGTGCCGACCTGCAAGCCGGCACCGCGGCAGCGATTGCGCAGCCCCGCAACGTGGATGTGATCCAGCCGCTCTGGACCCAGGAGCGGCAGCGCCGAAAAACGGTCAATGATGTCCTTTCGCGTCTTCGGGCCGGCAGACCCTTGCAGCAATTCCTGCAGGACGAGACCCGTGACTACGATCGTCTCGCCGCGTTGGAGCGCGTCGCCCAATACGCGGACTTGGGAAGCGATAGAAACCTGGTAGCTGCCTGTCGATCGTACGCATAGCGGCCTGGGCTTCCCAGCGGTATTCGGGCGCCAACAGCGGCGAGCGATAATTTGCTGTTGCAGATGCGAAAGTTCCGAGGCTAGACGCCGTCAGTCATCGATCCTTTCGCTGCCCAGCATTCACCGTGATACCGCGCCGCCCAAACATCGAGTTGTTCAACGGAATAGACCCGGAGCGGTAATTCCGTCCACCCGAAATCAGCGTTGCACGGCATGCGAACGCAGCCGCTTGAACGGTGGTCGATGCGCGGATCGACGAACGCCGTCGAAACCGACTGCTGCCGTCAGAACCTCTCAGGGTCCGACGACTTCGAACGGCGCACGTCGCAAGTCGAGCGCCGGATTGCGGTCGAAGAAATGCGCCGGCTTGATCTCGAAGGAAAGCGTCTCACGTGAAAGCACCGGGAAGTCCTCGGTCCACGGTACGTGATGGAAACCGACGGTCAGCCACAACACGATGTCCGTGTCGACCAGGCTCTGGTTGTTCCGGATGTATTGGGGCAGCCCGGGTTCACCCGGATTCTGGTTCGGGGTGTCGCCGGCAGCGTAGCGCTCGTCGGGATCGTAGGCCGTGACCCACAGGTTGTGACCGATGAAGCGTGCGCGCTTGAAATCCGGCCCTTTCAGCAGCGGGCCCGCGTTAGCGTGCGACTCGACGATGTAGCCGGTGTTGTAGCCGCGCGCGTTTTTGCGATTGGGGTTGATCACGCGCCAGATGGAGTTGTCGTCGTCGAGTTGCGCGTCCTGCTCCCGATTCACGCGCTGCTCGTCGACCACCCAGACGCTGTTGCGCGGATTGTTGCCGAGACTCTTTGTCTTGAGCTGCCCCAGCATGAAGCTGTTGTTGCGCCCGTCGACGTCGAGGTCCAGGCGGAAGTTGAAATGGTGGCTGTGGTTGATCGCGACCAGGCTGGGCGCGACCAGCGTGCCGAACTGCGTGTCGCTCGAGCCCATCGGGTCGCCGAGCACTCCACTGCGCACACCCTTGGCCGCATCGATGCCGGTGAGGCCGACTTCCACGCGAATGACGCCGTTCTGCGAAAAGATCCAGTCGATCATGTAGTCGTAATTGCCGACCTGGGCGATGCTGCGCACCACCAGCTCGACGTCGGCGCGTCCTTCGTACAAGCCGCCTGAGAAGAGCTCGAAATGGCGCCACGCCGGATTGCCGGTGAGACGCTCGAACACACCGATCACCTTGGGCAGCGGCAGCGGCACGACCGGAACTGTCGGATCGGGAATGGCCGCCGCCACCAGTGCGTCGACCAGGACCGCGTTCGACGGCACGTCCAGGCCCGGTGCGAGCGGCGAAGACAGCAGGCCCAGCCCGAATTCGCCCGCATCCATGTAGGTGCGGTAGAACCAGTTGGCGTCCGGGTCCTGGTACGGCACGAAGATCTCGGCGAGCGAGCCCTGGTAGAGCACCGGCCGCCCGTCGTAGGTGACCAGCGAAACAATCGTTCCGGCGCGCCGCTCGAAGCGCACGTGGAAGCGCCATTTCTGCCACTCGATGAAATTGCCGGTCATCGTGAAGTTCGCACCCTCGGGCTGGCTCACGGTCAGCGGCTTCATCGGCGCGCGCAGGCCGTAGCGCGCCGCGACTGTCGCCTCGTCAAAGTCATGCGTCATCGCCGGCACCGGCACCACGCCCGTGTCGATCACCTGCAACACGACCTTGTCGTCGAGGTCGATGATCGCCTGCATGCCCTCGATCGGCCGCGCATACAGATTGATGCCTTCCCCTTCGGTGAAATACATCTGCGCCTTGACGATGCGCCGGTTCTCCTCGGGCAGGCCGAACGAGCCTGCGGTGAGCGGGGTCACGAACACGTGCGCGAGCTGGTCCGGCGTGGTGAGGCCGCGGCGTGCGAGCGCATGCAGGAATTGCGGGTCGTGGAACGCGAACGAGAAATCGAAGACTTCGGTGATGGTTAGCCCGAGCTGACCATCACTCTTTGGAATCAGCACCGGCGGCGTGAACGTGCCGTGCGTCAGATCGACAGTGGACTTGTAGCTCTTCTTGCTCTGCCGGTAAAACACCTGCGCCGCGCGCGCGATCGGGTCGCCCGGATGGAATGCGAGCACCACATCCTTCGGCGGCTCGCGCAGCTCGATGCTCTGGAAGATCGCATCCGGCTGCGCGGCGTGGCCGGCGAGCAGGATGTTGGCCGCCGCGAGCATCTCGATGTCCTCGAGCGGGTCCATCGGATGCGATACCGTTGCGTAAGACACCGATGTCACGGCAAGCAAGCCACACAACGCGCAAGAGAGCGAACGGCAGAGGGTCGTCATGATGTCCTCGCGATCAGAGCCATCGTCTTGGGGCAACCAAATGCGCAGCGGCCGGCCGGTTGTTCACTCGGGCTCTCGCGTTGCCCGCAGCGCGAAGCTCGTGCGGCCGGTACCAGGGTGCGCATCAGTCATTCCGGCATTCCTGGGGGTGACGATCGGTCCTCCGGCAAGTCGGCGCACCGAATGGCGTCTTCAGCCTTAAAGACGCAACTGGCGCGCGAAAGGGATCAGTTTCTCCCTGTCGAGAGCCCTCGGAAGCCACAGCAAGGTCGGCGCCCGTCCCCGCGCGCCCCGCGTGATCCGTTTCGCCTGTCGATTCCGTCCTTACCTGTAGGAATACCAGCGATGCAGCGGGTGCCAAACCCGTGCCGAGGGTATTGGCCTCATTGGGAGCGACGGGCACATGAAAGCGTCGATCGCACGCCGGATTGGGGGACGCCTCACCCTCGCTTTCGCGCTGGCTGCGGTTCTGGCCGCGGCCAACGTGACGGTGGCGCATGCGCAGGAGCTCGTCGTCACCACGGGCGTTGACCCCGTCGCGCCGGCGCATGGCCGCCCGGTTCTCGTAATGCCGGACGCCGGCGCCGGCTGGCCGGCGCCGGCACGCAACTTCATCGCGCCGACGGTCATTCCGCTCAATACCCATGGACTCGCGTTCGTCGCCCAGAATCGCGTGCTGGTGTCGCAGCTCCCAAGTCAGAACGTCCGTTTGCTCGACACCACGACGCTCGCGGAAATCGACACGCTGACGATTCCAGTCATCGACGGCATTATGTACAACGGCACGGGGACGCTCGCCGTCAATCCGGCGCGCACGCACGTGCTTGCGCTCACCAATCGACCCCTCCTTTGGGTTATCGGCGCGCCGTTCGACCATACCGCGCCCGTCACCACAGTGGCGCTGCCCGGTTTCGGCGCGACTTATCACACGCGATCCATCGCGTTCGACGCCACCACGGGTCGCGCATTCGTCGCGTTGCATAACGGGATCGTCGCTATCGACCCACCCTACACTTCGGTCGCATTCACGATTCCGGTGACGCCCCTGCCGCCCGACTTGTTCGGTGTCGTACCGAGCAGTCCGATCGCGCTATCGCCGGACGGCGCCACGTTGGTGTCGCCGGACAACGGCAAGGCCACGCTCCGCATCTACCACGCGCCGTTCAGCGCGGCGAGCGTCCCCGACGTCGCGACAATCGCTGGCGCGACGCTGGACAGCCCGGTCTTCACGCCGGATGGCAGCAAGCTCCTGATCGTCGACCTCGCGGCAGCCAAGGTCTACGCGTTGAGTCCACCCTACGGCGCAACCGTGAGCGTCGACACGCTGGCCCTCGCTGTTGCCGGTGTAACGCACGGGTTCGAGGACATCGACATCAGCTCCGATGGACAGCTCGCCGCGCTGTCGGGAGAAGGTTCCCACACGACCGATCCGGTCGTCCTGTTGCGGGCGCCGTTTACGTCGGCCGGTGTCTCGGCGATCGGCGTCAAGATTCCGATCTTGGCCGATCCCTACGACGCGGATGTCGGACGCGGCGATGGCACCGCGCGGTTCTGGCCGACGCCCATCCCCGTGCCGCCGCCGCAAATCCTGATCGATAGCCAGACGGTAGCCGAAGGCGACAGCGGCACCAAGGACATGGTGTTCAACGTCACGTTGTCCGGGCCAAGCGCGCAGACCGTCACCGTCGACTACACGACCGTCGCCGGCACGGCTACGGTCGTCGACAACGACTATCTGCCGGTCTCGGGCACGCTGAGCTTCGCACCCGGCGAAATGGCCAAAACGATCGTCGTGCAGATCGTCGGTGATACGTTCTACGAAACCAACGAATTCTTCAGCATCGCGTTGAGCAATCCGCTGAATGGAACACTGCTGCCCCTGAAGGGAGGCAAGGGCACCATCACGAACGACGACGCCGTGGTCGGGCTCGTCATCACCACCACGTCACCGTTGCCGGCGGCGACGGCCGGCACGCCCTACACGCTGACGTTCACGGGCACCGGCCTGCATCCGTTCACCTGGGCGACGGGGGTTCTGCCCGGAGGTCTTGCGCTCGACGAGGTGACGGGCGTCCTCAGCGGAACGCCCGTCTCGGGGGGGTCGTTCACCTTCGACATCCTGTTGACGAGTCCCGACCACCACACAGCCACCAAGACCTTTGCGCTGACGATCAGCGGCCCGGCGGTACCGTCGGTGTTGTTGCAGAACAATCCCGTCGACTTCGGAGCGGTGCCGCTCGGCGTCGGTATCTTGCGCGCGGCCGGCATTTTCAACAACGGCGGCGCGAATCTCGTGCTGGGCACGCCGTTCGCGACGCTGCCGCCCGGGTCCGACTTCACTTTCGCGACCGTCGCCGGCAACAATTGCGACGACGGCACGATACTCGTGCCGGGCCATGGCTGCGCCATCGGCTTCACGTTCACGCCCAGCACCTCCGGCCCGCGAAGCGCGTCGGTCGCCATCGCCAGCAATGCCGCGGCGGCGACTCTGATGCTGAAGGGCTTCGGCGGCACGGGACCCTTCATCACCGCAACGCCTAATCCCGCAGCATTCGGCGATCAAGCGGTCGGCACGACCAGCGCCGCGAAGACCCTTACTGTGACGAATACGGGAACCGCAAACGTCATCCTCGCCACCCCCTTCGCGGACTTCGCCGACGGCACCGACTTTGCCCTGGTAACGGGCAGCGATGCTTGCGTCGGGGGTCAGACGCTGGCGCCCACGGCAACCTGTAATGTCTACGTCACCTTCACCCCAAGCGTCACCGGCAGCGACACCGACAAGCTGTTCCTGTACAGCAACGCGGCGCCGGTCATGGTGGAACTAAGCGGCAACGGCATCGCGGCCGGCGGCCCAGCGGTCACGCTCGACACCGCAATTCTCAATTTCGGCAATCAGGTAGTGGGCACCACCAGCGCCGCGAAGACGGTTTCGCTGACCAACAGTGGCGTCGCCACGCTCACGATCGCGAGCGTCGCCGCTTCGGGCGATTTTGCGCAGACGAACACCTGCGGCGTCGCGCTCGCGCCGGCGGCGAGTTGTACGCTCAGCGTGAAGTTCACGCCATCGATTCTCGGCGCACGCACCGGTACGGTCAGCATCACCGACAATGCGCCGGGGAGCCCGCATTCGGTCGCGTTGAGCGGAACAGGTGTGGCGCCAGACGCAGCGGCTGTCACCCTGGGCAGCATGAGCCTGAGCTTCGGCAATCAACTGGTTGGCTCGATCAGTGCGCCGCAAACGGTGTCGCTCACCAACAGTGGTGGCGCGACGCTGACGATCTCGAGCATTGTGGCTTCCGGCGATTTTAGCTTGTCGCATACGTGCGGCGCTTCACTGGCGCCGGCGGCCACCTGCTTGATCAGCGTGACTTTCGCTCCCTCGGTCACGGGTCCGCGCAGCGGCGCAGTCACGATTACCGACAACGCGCCGGGCAGTCCCCATGCGGTTGCCTTGAGCGGGACAGGGACGAGCACCGCTCCGCCGCCGCCGTCTTCTCCACCGAGCGCGCAGATTCCGACGCTTTCCAGTGCGATGCTGGCTGCGATGGCATTCGGACTGGCGCTCGTGGCAATGGGCTCGCTGCGGCGAACGCGGCGGCGATAGGCGCCGCTCATGCTCTCTTTCGGAACGACACCTGATCTTTGTGAACGGCAGTTAATACGGTCGAACCGCCTGTCCTTCGCGACTGCCGCAACCGGCTCCGGTCAGGTGCCGCAGCGCAGATGCTTTCCCTTGCCGATGTCGGCGAGTTCCTTCTCCGTGTTGGCGATTTGCCTGTCGAGTCGCTTGTCGCCCGCGTGATCGCGGAGGATCGCCTGCCGGGCCGCCTCGAACGCACGCTGCGAGTCGTCTGCCCGGCCGCTGGTCAGGTAACCCTCGGCAAGGTTCAAGCGCGCGACGATGACGTTGGGGTTCTTTTCGCCGACGTGCCTTATGAAACCGGCCACCGAACGCTCGAGGAGCGGAATTGCTTCGTCGGAGTTGCCGCCCTTCAGTAGCAGGCTGCCAAGCAACCAGTTCGCCTCGTCGACGAAAAGGTTGTCGGCCCCCTTCTGGGCGAGGGTCCGGCGCAGCATCTCGTCGGCAGCGAGTCTCGCTTCCTCAGGCTTGCCATAGCTGCAGGCAGCTCTGGCGACCTCCCTCAATGCCCAGAGGGTCTCTTCCTCATCGGGGTAGCGTTCGCGCAGCAGGTCGGCAGCGCGCCGCACCGGGTGCGTCGGCCACGGCGGCTGGGCATGGGTGGCACGCGCCAGCATACCCTGGGCAAGCAGCATCCGCGCCCACTCGAGCGAGGTGCGCTCGCCGGCGCGATCGAGCACGGCTTCAATGTGCGTGAGCAGCTTGGCCGCCTCCTCGTTTTCGCCGTAATTGAGCAAGACGGTGGCGAGCATCACTTCGGCGGGAGCCACGCGGGCGTCTTCGGCGCCGAAGCCGGCGCGCGCCGCGGCGACACGGCTCCGCGCGAGGGCGAGCGTCTCTTTGGGATCGCCGGTATCGGTGTAGAGCTCGACCAGCATCCTGTAGATCTCGTCGCGGATCGCCGGTTGCGTCGCCAACGAATGGTCGATCTGCTTCGCGCCGGCGGCGAGCATGTCGTTGATCGTCGCCTCGCGGGCCTGCACCCCCTCTGCGCGCACCGCCCCGTTCGCCTGCTCGAACAGGTCGACGAGGAATTGCTTGACCGCGTTGGCCTTGGCGGCTTCGGCCTGGGCAATCGCGGCCTCCTGCCGCGCTTCGTGCGCTTGCCACGCCGCGACGCCGGCGCCTCCGATCACGCTGATCAGCGCAACGCTGGTCAATGTCGCGGCAAGACGGTTACGCAACATGAACATCCGGGCGCGATACCCCAACGTGTCCGGCCGCGCGGAGATCGGCTCGTGCGCAAGATAACGCTTCAAGTCCTGCGCCATCGCGTCGACCGATGCGTAGCGTTGCGCCGGGTCCTTCTTCAGCGCCTTGCCCACGATGGTGTCGAGATCCCCCGACAGGTTCCGGCGAAGCCGCTCGGGTGACGTCGAACGCTGCTCGGCGATGGCCGCGGCGGCGGCGCCCGCCTTGTCGACACCTTCTGAAAGACGCGTGGGCTCGGTGTCGACGACGTGGCGCGCACGCTGCAGCGGCGACTCGCCGTCGTTTCCGTACGGTGGCCGCCCGCATAGCAATCCGTACAGGATCACGCCAAGCGAATAGACATCGGTTGCGATCGTGATCGGCGCGCCGCTCAACTGCTCCGGCGCCGCGTACTCGGGCGTGAGCGCAGCGCCGGCCAGCGCGGTCAGCTGTGTGGGTGCGTCATCCTGCGTCGCGTCGAGTAGCTTGGCGACGCCGAAATCGAGCAGCTTCGCCTCCCCGCCGTCGTGCACCAGGATGTTCGAGGGCTTAAGGTCGCGGTGGACCACGAGGTTCGCGTGTGCGTGCGACACCGCCGAGCACACTTGGAGGAACAATCCGATCCGCGCGTCGATGGAGAGCTTGCACGCGTCGCACCAGCGGTCGAGCCGCTCGCCAATCACGTAATCGAGGACGAGATAGCGCTGTCCGGCCGCCGTGAATCCCGCATCGAGCAAGCGGGCGATGTGGGGATGCGTCAGGCGGGCGAGGAATTGCCCCTCGCGGGCGAAGCGCTGGTTGGCGCCGCCGTCGGCGACGGCGACGCGCAACATCTTGATGGCCACATGGCCTTCGTACAGGCCGTCATCGCGGCGGGCGAGCCAGACCTGGCCCATGCCGCCCGACCCGATCGGACGCTCCAGCTTCCAGGGTCCGAGCCGCTGCCCACCGAGCTCGAAATTGTCGGGGCCTTGCCGCGCGTCCTCGCGCCCGACATCGGCCAGCGCGTCACGGGCGAGGAAGCCCTGGCCTTGCGCCTCTGCATCGGCACGGATCAGCGCCTGCAGCCGGCGGTGCAGATCGGGCGTCTCGTCGCGCACTTGGTCGATGAGGCAGGCCTTGTCCGCGTCGCTGCCCGCCAGCCACGCCTCGAACAACGCGAGAGCCTCCCGCCATCGTCCGGTCGTCGTGTGGGCGGGAGCGTCGCTCATCGCAGATCGCGCAGGTACTCGTGCAGGAAAGCGCGTGCCGTGCGCCAGTCGCGCTTGACGGTCGGCACCGAAACGCCGAGCGCGTCCCCAACTTCGTCGTCGGTCATGCCGCCGAAATAGCGCATCTCGACGACGCGGTGCGCGCGCTCGCTGACGTGTTCGAGTGCGCTCATCGCCTCGTGCAGTCGCTCGATTCCGCTCGCATCGAAGATTTCCCCCGCCAAGCCGGTGGTCAGCGTCACGTGCCGCTCGCCGCTGCCGCGCTTCGCGGCGCCGCGCTCGCGAACATAGTCGATCACGACGCTGCGCATGACCTTCGACGCGTAGGCGAAGAACACCCGGCGCTCCGCGAACGTCACGCCGCCGCGCGCCTTGAAGCGCAGGTAGGCGTCGTGGACCAGCGCCGGAGCATCCAGCGAGAGCGTGCCCGCGCGAGACAGATGAGCGCGCGCAAGGCGCTTCAACTCGGGATAGAGCGCGGCGTAGAGACGGTCCGCGGCTGCACCGTCGCCCGATGACGCCTGCCTCAGCAATTCGGTCACGTCATCGATCAAGCGCGGCCTCCGGGCCTAACGCGGCCCGTTCCCGTCAACCGGCGTACGTGGATCGCGAATATTCTACGCGGTGTCCGGACTGATCCCGGTGGAAGGCCCGGAGCGCAATCGCGCTAGATCCCGAGCGCTGCCAGACCGTCGTCATCTCTGCAGCACAGAGCGAAGATCGCGTTGCGGCGCAAGCGGGCGACATCAGTCGCAGCCCCTTCGAGCGCGCGCCCTGCGCACGCCGCGCCGAATGCGAATCCCATCGATCCACATGGCTTCGACGCTGGCGGCCCGGACGTACAACAGGTCGGCGCCGCCAATCCACGGGCCGGGCGTCGCTCCGGCAAAGCGCGTTCGTTGCGACGCGAATTTTCACTCGAGCCGCAACACCGCTCGTACTTGACAGTCTCCGGACGCCAAGTCAAAGATCGCGCGAAGGCGGGGCGGCCGCAGGGCCTTGTTCTCCGCCGGAGCGACTGTCGTCACACGGCCCGCTGACCCGCGCTCACAATCGGTCGGGTACGGAGCAGCCGGCCTCGATCAGGGAGCGTCGTGACCGTTCGGCGCAGTGTGCAAGCGGCGGGTGTCGGCTTGTGTCTGGGCGCGATCGCCTGGCTGCTGGTGCTCACCTCGTGGGGCCACGAGGTCGAGCAGGATCTCGGCCTCGGCTGGCTGTTTGCGCTCCGCGGGGCGCGCGCTGCGCCGGCCGACGTCGTCGTTGCGGCGATCGATCACGACGCGTCCAGGCGGCTCGGCTTGCCGAACGATCCCGCAAAGTGGCCGCGCGACATGCACGCGCGGCTCGTCGACGGCCTCGCTCGGGCCGGTGTGTCGGTCGTCGCGTTCGACCTCTTCTTCGGCCAACCGGCAGCGCATGACGACGTGCTTGCCCGCGCATTGGCGGATGGCGACAACGTCGTGCTGTCCGGCTTTCTTCGCCGGCGCATCGTAACCGGGCCGGGCGATGCAAGCGCGATCGTCGACGACGTGCTGCCGCCCGTTGCATCGCTTGCCGCAGCGGCGCGCGCAGTTGCGCCGTTCCCGCTGCCGAAATCGAATGCCCGTGTCGACGGCTTCTGGACATTCATCGATGCCGACGGGCGGCCGACGTTCCCGGTCGCGGCGTTGCAAGTCCATGCATCGCGCGGGCATGACAGCGCCGCACCGCATGCGCCGACCCGCGCGCACAGCGACGGCGAGTTCGCGCTGCTCGACTTCTATGGGCCGCCGCGCACGATTCGCACGATCTCCTACGACGCGCTGGTCGGCACCGACGACGTTGCGGCGGCGCTGCGCGAAGGCCTGCGCGGCAAGGCGGTGTTCGTCGGCTTCTCCGAATCGGCGCAGCCCGAGCAGAAGGACAACTACTACACGGTGTTCTCGCAGCAGAGCGGTCTCGATCTGAGCGGCGTGGAGATCGCGGCAACGGCATTCGGCAACATGCTCGAGCACCGATCGATCCGGCCGCTCGGTACGCTCGCGTTGCTTGGCCTGCTGGTCGCGTGGGGCGTCCTGATCGCGCTCGCCTGCGAACACCTGCGGCCAGCCAGCGCCGCCGTCGCGCTCGCGGCGCTCGTCGCGGCGTACGTCGCTGCAGCCGTCCATGGATTCGCTGCGCATGCCCAATGGTGGCCGCTTGTCGTGCCGCTGTGCATCCAGGCGCCGCTCGGGTTCGGATGGTCGGCCGCGTGGAAGCATTACCGCGCGCAAAAGGACCGCGACCACATTCGCCGCGTGTTCCAGCACTACCTGCCCGGCCACGTCGTCGACGAGCTCGCGCGCGACGTCGGCCGCGTCGCGAGCGGCCAGAAGCTCGTCTACGGCACCTGCCTCGCGACCGATGCCGAGAATTTCACCACGGTTTCCGAGCAGATGGATCCGGTGCAGTTGGGCGAGCTGATGAATGCGTACTACCAGACACTGTTCGCGCCGGTCGAGCGTCACGACGGCGTCGTCGCCGACGTCAAGGGCGACGCGATGCTCGCGATCTGGGCGACGCCGAAGCCGGATTCTGGCATGACGGCGCGCGCGTGCACTGCCGCGCTCGAGATCGTCGACGCGCTCGTCGAGTTCAACCGCGCGTCGGGACATCCGGCGCTGCACACGAGAATCGGGCTCGACTGCGGCGCGATGGCGCTCGGCAGCATCGGCGCGATCCACCATTACGAGTACACGGCGATGGGCGACATGGTGAACACCGCGCATCGCATCGAATCGCTCAACAAGCGGCTCGCAACGCAAGTGCTCGTGTCCGAGGCGGTGGCGAAGTGCGCGACACGCCATCTCGTGCGCGGCGTCGGCGCGTTCGTGCTGCAGGGCCGTTCTTCGCCGACAACGGTCTACGAGCTGATGCGCCCGCTCGACCGGGCCACCGACGATGAGCGATGGATGTGCGACGCGTTCACGCACGCGCTCGACCGCTATCGCGGCGGCGACACGAAGGCGGCGGCCGCGGCGTTTCGCGCGATTCTCGAGCGCGCGCCCACCGACGGTCCCAGCCGCTTTTACCTCAATGTCTGCGAGCGGCCCGACCCGGCGACCGTGCGCCCCGCCGCGCGCGGCGTCGTGCACCTGATCGGCAAGTAACGACGCATGAGCCTGCCGACTCACGTTGCGATCCGCTGCAGTGCGCTTCTCGTCGCCGTCGCCTGCGTCGCGGCCAATGCAATCGCTGCCGGCCCCGCGCCGTGCTCGCCGCCGGCGGCGACGATCGCATCGGTGCAGGGCGCGGTCGACGTCCGCCGTGCCGGGCGCGGCGACTGGCTGCCTGCGGCGTACCGCGACGAGTTGTGCACCGGCGACGTCGTGCGCGTCGGCGATCGCGGCCGCGCGGCGATCGTGCTGCGCAACGAGATCGAGCTGCGGCTCGACGAGAAAACGTCGCTCACGCTCGCGAAGGTCGATGCAGCGGAAGGCTCGCTGCTCGAAATGTGCGCCGGCAAGCTGCACTTCATCAGCCGCGCGCGGAAGTCGCTGCGGGTCGTGACGCCGTTCGTCAACGCGACGGTCGAAGGCACCGAAGTCGCGATCGGCCACGCGGCGACCGAAGATCGCATCGACGTGTTCGAGGGGCACGTGCTCGCGAGCAGTGAAGCGGCGCGCACGATGCCGCAGACGTGCGGCGATGCGCGCGTGCCGACCGATACCGGCGGCCGGCTGCTCCTTGCAAGTCGCGAGTCGGCGCTCGTGCCCGCCGGCGGCGCGCCCGCGAAGCGCATCGCGATCGCGCAGCCTGCCGACGCCGTCCAATGGGCGCTCTACTATCCGCCGCTGGTCGAGCCCGGTCCCGATGCCGCTGCGGCCGGAACGGCGATCGAGGCTCGCGCGTCGCGCTCCGCGGCGCAGTATCGTCAGGGCCGGCTCGATGACGCGCTCGCTGCGATTGCGCCGTCCGGCGACGATGCGTCGGTTCGCGACGCGCGCTTCTTCTCGTATCGCGCGAGCCTGCTCCTGTGGGTCGGCCGCGTCGACGAGGCCCGTCGCGACATCGACCGCGCGCTCGCGCTCGATGCGCGCAACGCCGACGCGCTCGCGTTGCAATCGGTTGTTGCGGTCGTGCAGAACCGCAAGGACGCGGCGCTCGACCTCGCACGCCGGGCGGTCGAATTCGACGAGCGGTCGGTGGCCGCACGGCTTGCGCTGTCGTATGCACTGCAGGCGCATCTGCGCATCGAGGACGCGCTTGCCGCGGCGATGGAGGCGACGCGGCTGCAGCCGGCCGACGCGCTCGCGTGGTCGCGCGTGGCGGAACTCGAGATGTCGGCCGGTCGCCACCGGCTTGCCGTCGCGGCGGCCGAGCGTGCGCAGTCGGCCAACGCGAATGCCGGCCGCGCACACACGGTCCTCGGATTCGCTCGGCTCGCGCGGCTCGAAACCGTCGCGGCGAAGGAAGCCTTCGAGCGCGCGATCGCTGCCGACCCCGCCGACCCGATGCCGCGCCTCGGTCTGGGGCTCGCGAAGATTCGCCAGAACGCGCTCGCCGAAGGGCGCGCCGATCTCGAGCTCGCGGTAAGCCTCGATCCTGCAAGCTCGATCCTGCGAAGCTACGTCGGCAAGGCGTACTTCGAGGAGGGACGCAACGCGCTCGCCGCGTCTCAATTCGAGCTCGCGAAGGAGCGCGATCCGGTCGACCCGACGCCGTGGTTCTATGCGTCGATCCTTGCGCAGACCGAAAACCGGCCGATCGACGCGCTCGGCGAGCTGGAGCAATCGATCGAGCGCAACGATCGTCGCGCGCCGTACCGGTCGACGCTGCTGCTCGACGAGGACCGCGCCGCCCGCGCGGTGAGCCTCGCATGGATCTTCGACGAGCTCGGCCTCGATCAGCTCGCGCTGACCGAGGCCGCGAGCGCGCAGGCGGCCGACCCGGCGAGCTCGGCCGGCCACCAGTTTCTCGCCGACGCGTTCGGCCGGCAGCGCCGGCAGGAGATCACCCGCGTGAGCGAGCTGCTGCAGGCGCAGTTGCTGCAGCCTGCGATCCTCGCGCCGTTGCAGCCCGAAACCACGTTCCGGAGCCTGACGTTCCTTGCCGGCGACAGCCCACTGCGGGCGAGCTACGGCGAGTACAGCGCGCTGTTCGATCGCGAGCGGCCGAACGCGCGCGTCGCGCTCGCCGGCGGCAACCTCGACACGCGCTCCGATGTCGTCGCCGTATCGTCGCGATCGGGGCCGTGGTCGTTCGGCGCCGGCCAGTTCTATTACCACACCGACGGCTACCGCCCGAACAACGACATCACGCACCGCGTGTACAACGCGATGGCGCAGCTCACCGCGACGCCGGGGGTCGACGTGCAGGTCGAATTCCGCCATCGACGCAGCGACAACGGCGACCTGGGCTCGTACGGCGCGCCCGACATCTTCGACCCCGGGTTTCGCCAGCAGGTGACGCATGACATCGCGCGCTTCGGCGTGCACGCGAGCGCGTCGCCCGACTCGCACTGGCTCTTCTCGTACCTGCACGGCAAGCGCAGCGAGGAGGTGTTGACGCCGGGGTTCGACATCGGCGATCTCACGTCGAAGGGCACCGACGACGGCGACCAGGCCGAGCTGATGTACATCCATCGCAGCGGCGCGCTGTCGCTCGTCACCGGCGCGGGATGGTACGGCTTCGACGAGCAGCGATCGGATACGTTCGGCGAAGTGCCGTGCCCGCTCGACAGCTGCGAGTCCGACACGAGGGCGCGCCGCAGCAATGCCTATGTGTACGGCACGTTCGGCCTGCCGTATCGAACGCGGATGCTCGTCGGCGTCTCGTACGATCGCCAGCGGATGGCGAATCTCGAGATCAACAGGGTCAACCCGAAGTTCGGCGTGATGAGCGAGCCCATCGACGGGCTCACGCTTCGCGCGGCGGCGTTCCGATCGGTGAAGCCGGCGCTGATCGCGAACCAGACGCTCGAGCCCACGCAGGTGTTCGGGTTCAGCCAGTACGCCGACGACGCAAACGGAACGATCTCCGAGCGCTACGCGATCGGCGCCGACGCCCGCCACGCGAGCTCGGTGTATGCGGGAGCCGACGCGTCATGGCGTCGCTTGCGCTATCCGCTGAACGCGGTCGATGTCCCGTTCTTCCTCGAGCCGCGCGAGCGAATGGCGAACGCGTACGTCGCGTGGCTGCCCGCGTCGTGGGTCGCGCTGTCGGCGCGCGCCGAGCACGAGCAATGGCGCCTCGACTCCGAGGTCGGTGCGACACTCGGATTGCCGAGCCGCATCACGACGACGGACGTGCCGCTCGAGGCGCGCCTTTTCCGCGCCGGCTGGTCGCTGCGCGCGACGACGCATCTGGTCTATCAGCGGGTCGAAACGGCGGGAAGCGAAGGCATGGACACCGAGCGCAGCCGCTTTGCCGTCACCGACCTAGCGCTCGCTTATCGGCTGCCGAAGCGGCTGGGCGAGCTATCGGTCGAGGTGCGCAATCTCTTCGACCGGTCCTTCGCCTGGCGCGAGACCAATTTCCTATCCGTCGAGCCGCTGACCGCCCGCTTCGTACCGACGCGAACGATCCTCGCCCGCGTAGCGCTGTACTTCTGAGCTGTATCTGACCAAGGAGACCGTCAATGGAACCATCGAACGAGCCGACGCCGATCAACAATCAGCTGGTGACCTACCTGAATAACGCCATCGCAGGCGAAAACCCGCAGAACCTGCACGCCGTCGTGTGTCTCTATGATGGGCAGGAACCGCGTGTTTATTACCGGCCGGACGGCAGCAGCGGAGAGGTCGTCTTCAACGACCCGCTGACCAAGATGCCGAACGCGCTGCTGCGAGTCGACACGGTGACCTCGCTCGCGTATTCGACGAACTCGACGTGCCGCATCGTCATCATCAACGGCGCCGCCCGCATGATCTGCTCATAGGCGCGATTGCGTTGACAGAGCGGTGAAGTCGCGTCCACGACCCGCTCTCAAAACGTTGGTGATACGAAACGGCCGCGCCAAGATTCTGGCGCGGCCGTCTGTAACGCGCGCTGCACGTCTGTGCGTCGCAACCTGCGCGCGCGGTGGTGGCGACGATGGGACGCGTCGAGGAAAGACCGGCAATGGCGCTCGGCCCAGTCCATCATCGATGCAATACACAAACGATGCGATGAGTTGTCCATTACCGCGCGTTACGCGCTAACAACGACACGGACGATTGCCTCCGTTGCGCGGAGGGCTCAAAGCGGCGCCAATCCGGGCCCAAAGCGATCGAGCTTCAGCTTGCGCATGAGCGCCACAAAACGCGGCTCACCCCGCAGGCTGGCGAGCCGCGGGTCGTCCTTCAAGAAGGTCAGCCGCGTATCGTGGGTGACGAATGCTCGATCCAGCGCATCGAGCGCGGGCTCGACCTCACCCAATGCGGCGTGCACGGACGCTAGCGAGGTTGGCGGCACGTAGCGTGTCTTCTCCAGATCAAGCAACTGACGCAGAATCCTGCGTGCCTCGTCGATTTGGCCGAGCCGCGCGAGGCACACGCCGAGCAACGCACTTGGTCGCGAGTTGCTGTCCGCCAGGACGACCGCACGCCGCATTTCGGCAATGCCGTCGTCGGGCTGCCGATCGGCAAGTAGCAGAAGCCCCCGCGTGCAATGCGCGAGCCAGAACGCGGGAGCGATGTCGAGCGCACGAGTGAGCCGTGCCCGAGCCTCGTCGCGATGGCCCGCCTCGAGCAAGTAAGCGGCCTCCAGCGTGTTGAGCACCGGCGACATCGGATCGAGTTCACGGGCCATGCGCATCTGCGCAAAGCCTTCATCGGGCCGGTCCTGGTTCAACAACAAACTCGCCAGTCCGAAGTGGGCCATCGCAATGTTGGGGTTGGATGCGAGCGCGCGTCGGAACTCGCGTTCGGCGCCCGACCAATCGAAGTCGAACCAATAGAGCTTGAATGCCTCTTCGACACGGGCTTCGGCGAGGTTCGGCACCGCGGCGAGCGCACGCTGCACGGCGACGAGAGCCGGTTCGAACACCTCTGCCGGCAGCGCGTCGGCGCCGAACAACTTGCGTCGATGCGTTTCGGCCAGTCCTACCCAGGCGAGCGCATAGCCGGGGTCCAATTCGAGCGCCTGCTTGTACAGATCGATGCTCTTGCGCAAGCCCTCCGCGCGCATGTCCTGCGCGTGTCGAGCCGCGGCCAGGTACAGTTGATAGGCGTCGGTATTGCGGGTGCCGCCAAGCCCGGCCTGTAGCGGACGCGCACCGGCGAAGGCTTCCAGCGTGGGCGCAAGGACCTGTGCCACGCGAGCCGAGATCATGTCCTGCACCTCGAAAACCCCGGTGAATTTCTCGTCGAAGCCGCCGCTCCATGCCGCGCTTCCGTCGGCGGCACGGAGCAAGCGGGCGGTGACGCGCAACTGGTCGCCGCGCCGCTGCAGCGAGCCATCGACGATCCACGCGACGTCGAGATCACGCGCGGCTCGCAGCGGATCCTGGTCGGCCCCCGCATAGCGACGTACCGAGCCTATCGAGCGTACGACGAGCCCCGGCACCGTGGAAAGCCGCGTGATCAGGCTGTCGGCCATGCCCACTTCGAGCAGTTCGTCCCGCAGATCGGACAGCAACGGCTTGAAAGGCAAGACGGCCAGTGTCGATGGCTGCGGAACAGCCCCGGCCACCGACGCCCAGCGCGATATCCGCCAGCCGGCGCCTCCCAGCGCCGCGATAACGCCGCTCGCCAATGTCACGCGCAACCAGCTCCGCCTGTGCGGCACGGGCCGACCGCCGCCGCGCTGCGACCCGACCGCCGGCTCCGCGCCAGCTGTCGTGACAAGCTGAAGCGGAGGCTCGGCGAACACTACGGATTCGGTGGCGGCCGTTGGCGGGCGGCCGGCGCTTGCCGAATCCGGCAATTCGGTCACTGTCGCGATGAACCTGAAGCCGCGGCGTGGCACGGTCTGGATGTACCGGCTGTCGTGGGAGTCGTCGTCGAGCGCGCGTCGCAAGCCGGATATGACCTGGCTCAGGCTGTTTTCCTCCACCACGACATCCGGCCACAGCGCCTGCATCAGCACATATTTGTCGAGCAATGCGCCCGCGTTTTCGACGAACAGCAGCAGCGCGCTGAACAGCCGAGGCGTGAGGTTCAGCGTGCTGCCGTCGCGACATAGCACGCGCTGCTGCGACCTCTCCAGGACGAAATCGCCAAACGCATAGCGTTGCGATGGAGACATGGTGCAATTCAGACTTATTCAGACATTCTTCAGACGTGGCAAATGACTTGCGGTACCGATCTCGCCATTGTGATCATGTCAGGTCGAGCCTCGGAGAGCAAACGTGCAGAATCACCGCAAAACGCAATTGATTGCGCCGCTCGCATTTCTCTGCAGCATCCTGCTCGGCGGGTGCGGCGGTGGCCGCGATGGCGCGGCGCTCGGCCCTGTCGATCCCGACGCGTGCACGACCGGAGCGGCGCAAATGCCGGTCGACACCGCGTTGTGTCGAGGCAAGGCTAACTTTCACGATCGCACGCTGGCGGGCCTCGCCGGCAACGGCCGGGCGTGCTCAGACTGCCACATGGATTCCGAGAACTTCCAGCTGACACCTGCGGCCGCGCAAGCGAGGCTCGCCCAGATGGCCGCGACGGGCGTCGACGATCCGCTATTCCGCGCGATCGACGCCGATGACTTTCGCGTCAACGGCGCGGCTGCCCACGACTTCACGAACCTGACGCAGAACGGCCTGGTTCGGGTCACGCTGCCGCTGCCCGCGAACGTCAAGCTGCTCGATTGTGGATCGGCGGTCCCATGCCCGGCATCGGCTCGCCCGACGAGCGAGACTGTCGCCGATGTCTTCCGGTCTGTGCCGTCGATCCTGGACGTCAGCATCACCGGCCCGGACGGTGTCGCGCCGACATGGTTGCGCGGCCCGAACCAGAACGGCGGCTACCAGCTCGACGGCCGCTTCGACACGTTGCAAAACCAGGCGCTCAGCGCGCTGCACAGTCACGCCGGAACTGAATTCGATCCGCCGGCACGGTTCCTGGACGACCTGGCGGCTTTTCAGAACGCCCAGTTCTCCTCGCCCAGCGTGAAAGCACTCGCGGAGGCGATCGCAGCCGGCACGAGCGCGCTGCCGGATCCCGACCCCGTTCTGGATGCCCTGGAGACGGCGGGGAAAACGGTCTTCAACCGGGCCTGCGCGCAGTGCCACGGCAACCAGAGCGGCCATCCGAGCGGCAGTACGCCGATCATGCAAGGCACTCCGGGAACGCCGACCGCGATCGTCCGCTATCACGACATCGCGACCGCGTGTCCGCGGCCGGTCGACAGCGTCAGTCCCCCGCGCTTCGCATTCGCGCCGTGCAGCCCGAGCCAGATGAAGAACGTGCGCACCTACGAGATCACCAACAGCGGCGTTGCACCGAGCGGTACGCCGTGCGGCGGCCCCGCTCCGCAGCCCGCGTGCGTCACTCGAATCACGACGTCGGATCCGGGCCGCCTGCTACTTACCGGTTATCCGGCGGCCGGCGGCCCCGGCGACATTCAGCACATGGACATCCCGAACCTGCGCGGAATCGCACGGACCGCACCGTATTTCATGAACAACACTGCGGCGACACTCGAAGAAATGCTCGAGCACTACAAGCAGTTCTTCAAGCGCGTGGAAGTCCAGAACGCCGCTGCGCCTCTTCTTACCACCAAGCCGGGTGTCACACCGCCGGTCATCGATCGTCCCTTTACCGACGCCGAGGTTCCGGCGCTGCTCGCGTACCTGCGCAAGCTTTGAGCGACAAGGGCTGGACTTTCGGTGTGGCGGCGTTTGCGGTGAACCGATCTACTGCGAGTCGGCCGTATGAGCGTCACGCTCGCGATCCGGATCACCGTGCCGGCTGCGTCCTCGCGGCCGGCTGCACGTTCCTGAGCACGTTCACCGCGAACACGATGACACCGGCAGCAGCGACGAACTCCGACGCGGCGAGCAGCGGCACGACGTCGGCGTGACCGAGCAGCATCAGCGTGAGCGAGCCCATCATCACAGGCAGCGCGGTGTTGTGCAGCCAGAAATGGATCGTCGCGAGCCGGCTTTGGGCAGCGGGTAGACGCTGTAGACGAGCCCTGCGAGCGCGAGCGTCGCCCAGCCGAGCAGATTCAGGTGCGCATGCACGGGCCGGAGCAGGAAGTTCTGGCTCGCGCCCATTGCGATGCCGAGGCCAACGCCCGCGATCAAGTAGACGACGGCGAGCTTGATCCACGTCGTGGCGGACGGCGCGAACGAGAGGGCGACGGGCGCGTTCAACGTCTTTGCAGCTTGCATGGCATTCCTCCTTGGGATTGCGAGTCGGTGGAGCGAAACGGGCGAGCGACTACGCGGCGCGGCGAAGCGCGGCGTCGTTGTCGTTCGCCGCGGCGCAGATCCCGACGACGGCGCGCGCCGGCGTGCAGCGGCAAACGGCGAGCGCAGGCTTCGGCTGCGGCCACAACGGCGCCTCGGCGGCGACGACGTGCAGCGGCTGCGGCTTCTCGGTCGCGAGCAGGTGACGCTGCTGGTAGATCAGCAGCATCAGCGCGAACAGCGTCCCGCCCGGCAACAGGATCTCGAGCAGCAGGTACGGCGCGGACTTGCGCAGAAACGCACCTGCACGGTTGAACGAACGGATGCCCATCGCTGCACTCCTCGTCACGTCGGTCACGACAGGAGGAACTATGCGGATGCGGCCCTTGCCGATGGCTGACGAAATCGCGACGAGACCGCCGGCGCGCCGCCGACCGCGGCCGCGCACCGCCTAGCCGCGCCCAAGTCATTGCGGCGAAACGTTTTTAACTGAAACACGCGCCGATTCGGCGGCGCCGAGCGATGCTCGCTACCCAAATGGCTGCGGCGCCTTGCCGCGGGCTTACCGATCGCTTACAGGCGACTTAGGGCGAGGCCCGCGATCGATTCGGCCGGCTGAAGTCAGCGCGCGGGCGCGCCGGTGGACGCACGCGGTCGGAACACGCGCCGCCACGCGACGCCGGCAATCAGTGCGACGACGATACCCATCGCGCCGAACACCGCGCGCCCGATGCCTTCGCCCGCCGTTCCGCCGACGGCGATCGGCCCGGCCGACATGCTGCCGCTGAACTCGCGCTCGCCGGGACCGAATCCGACCCACAGTCCGATCGCGGCGAACGCGCTGAACAGCAGCGCGGCGAGCACGTCCTGCGCGCGCGAGCGTCGTCGCGGCAGCAGGAGCGCGACACCGGCGAGCGCGAACACCGAGCCGGCAAGTCCCACAATCCAGTACGGCGTGCCGCGAGTCGGCGCGATGTCGATCCACCGCAGCGCTATCGCGATGATGAACGCGCCGATTGCGACCGCGATGGCGCCGATCGTGTAACGCTGGCGCGGCGAAACGTCCGCGGTTGACGCGACGCGTGGTGGTTGCGGGGCGTCCATGCCGGTGTTTCAGATCTTGCGCTCGTGTCCTTGCCAGAACGACGCGCGCATCTCCCGCTTCAGCGTCTTGCCGGCGGCATTGCGCGGAAAATCGTCCATGACGATGACGCGCTCGAGCCGCTGATACTTCGCCGCGACGCGCGCGTTGATCCACTCGCGCAGCGCTTCGGCGTCGATCGAATCCGACTCGCGCAGCAGCACCGCGGCGACCGGCGTCTCGCCCCACTTGTCGTGCGGTATGCCGAACACCGCGCATTCGCGCACCGCCGGATGCCGGCTCGCGACCTCCTCGATGTCTTTCGGATACACCTTGACGCCGCCGGAGTCGATCATGTCTTTCTTGCGGTCGACCAGGTACAGGTAGCCGTCGCCGTCGACGTAGCCCAGGTCGCCGGTGTAGAGCCAGCCGTCGCGCAGTGCCGCCGCGGTCTGGTCCGGTCGGTTGTAGTAGCCGGGCATCGTCGGCGGCCCGCGACCGACGATCTCGCCGATCTCGCCCGGCGCGACGTCGCGGCCGTCGTCGCCGACGATCCGCATGTCGTAGAACGGCGGGGGCACGCCGACGCTGCCCGTCTTGCGCTGCGCGTCGTCGCGGTCGAGCACGGTGATGAAGCCCTCGGTGAGCCCGTAGAGCTCGTAGAACCGGTTCGGCAGCAGGCGGTTGAGCCGCTCCTTCTGCTCCTGCATCAGCGGCGCGCCGAGCGAGAGCAGCATCTCGAGCGACACGAGCCGCGACGGGTCGAACGTCTTCGCGTTCAGGATCGCGACGATCTGCGACGGCACGAGCATCGTGTGCGTGACACGCTCGCGCTCGACGGTTGCGATGAACGCGTCGGCGTCGAATGCGCGATGGAGCACGTAGGTGGCGCCGCACATGAACGCCGGGTACATCGTCACCATCGCGCCGTTGAACACGATCGCGCCGGAGTGCAGCACGACCGACTCCGGCGCCATCCGCCACGCGTTCGCCATCGTCGTCGCATACATCGCGCGAATGAAGTGCGTGTGCTGGATGCCCTTCGGAAGGCCTGTCGTCCCCGACGTGTACATCAGCGTCAGCAGGTCGCCGACCTGCGCGACCGCCGGCGGCGGCGCGTCGCTCGCGTTGCCGACCAGCGAGCCGAATGCGCGCAAGCCGCTGCGCTCGTCGTCGGCATCGCCATCGGTCAGCACCCACTCGATCCGCTCGCATAGCGCACGCATCTGCGGCATCGCGCGGAGCTCGTCGATCACGGCGCGGTTGTCGCCGGACGACAGCAGAGCCTTCGGCGATGCGTCGGCGACGAGCGACGCGAGACCGCTCGCCGTCAGCAGCGGCGACAGCGGAACGATCGCAGCGCCGATCTTCGCGCACGACCAGTACGTCGCGAGCAGCTCGAGCGAGTTCGCGAGCAGCGTCGCCACGCGATCGCCGCGCGACACGCCGAGCGCTGCGAGCGCGTTCGCCCAGCGGTTGACGTACGCGTCGAACTCGCGCCAGTCGAGCCGGATCTCGCGCTCGACGGCATTGCGCGCCGCGACGATCACCGCCGTGTGATTCGGTCGATAGCGCGCGTGCCGCTCGACGAGGCGTCCCATTGTCAGGCACTGCATTGCGATCGGCGCATCCATTGCGACTCTCCCTGTCAAAGTCGATGCGACCGATCGGCGAGCGAGAAACCGGGCCACGCGATGTCGCCGCTCCGCGCGAGCGCGAGCACCTTGAACAGCTCCCCCATTTCCGCCGGCGACAGCAGCTTCTGCACGGCGGCCGCTTCCCGAATATAGCCGACCGACGCCGGGTCGCCGAGCGCGGACAGCGCATCGAGAATGCCGCAACCGAGAAGGAACGCCGCCTGCGACGTGAAGCCCGCGACGGCGAGGCCCGCCCGCTCGCCGGCGTCCGCCATCGCGGTGAAGTCGACGTGCGCGGTGATGTCGGTGAGGCCCGGCCACGCGAACGGATCGGCGTGCGCGCGATGCCGGTAATGCGCCATCAGCGTGCCTTCGCTTCGCTGCGGATGATAGTACTCGGCGGCCGGGAATCCGTAATCGATGTACAGCGCCGCGCCGGCGACGAGCCGCCGGCCGATGTCCTCGACCAGCGCTTCGGCGGCCGGATTGATCTCGCTCGTGTAAGCGATGTCCGGCGGAAAGCGGCGCTGCGCGACGTCGCGCAACCGCGCGTCGGCGAGCGGCCGCTCGCTCCACCGAAGCTCGCGCGAAGCATCGTCGCAACCGACGCCGCGCTCGCGCCATTCGCCATCATGGCGCGCAACGACGTGTACCGGGATCGCATCGAGCACCTCGTTCGCAAGCACGGCGCCGCCGATCGCGTCGGGCAGCCGATCGATCCATTGCACGAGGCGAGCATATGCCGGCGCATCGCGTGCGATCGTCGCGCGCTGGCGCTCGCGCAGTTGCGGCGACACGTCGAGAAGCGCGTAGCGCGACGGCAGCGCGTCGCGCGCGGCGAGCGCGTTCAGCAGATCGGCCGCGAGCCGGCCGCTGCCGCCGCCCAGCTCGACGATGTCGCGGCTCTGCGTCACGGCGAGGATTGCCTCGACCTGCGCTGCAAGCGCGCGGGCGAACAGCGGCGTCATCTGCGGTGCGGTCGTGAAGTCGCCGCCGCTGCCGAGCTTGGTTGCGCCCGCGACGTAGTAGCCGAGCGCCGGCTCGTACAGCACGAGGCGCATGTACGCGTCGAACGGAAGGAAGTCGCCGGCCCGCGCGATCGCCGCGCAGACGCGCGCGACGACGCGCTCGCTGTGCTCGCGCGCGGACGGATCGGGCAGCGGCAGCGTGCTGATCGCCATGAGCGCCGGCGCCCGAAGCGCCTCGGACGTCGATGTGCTAGATTGCACCGAGTCTAGCAGCCTCACCGGCTCACGAGCGTCGATCCGCGAACGAGCATGCAGGACAAGGTCGTGCTGATCACCGGCGGCGCCAAGCGCGTTGGCGCGGCCATATGCCGCCGGCTTCACGCGGACGGCGCGCGCCTGATGCTCCACTACCGCGCATCCGCCGGCGAAGCGCGGCTGTTGTCGGCGGAGCTGAACCATGCGCGCGCCGCGTCGGTCGCGCTGATCCAGGCCGACCTTCTCGATCTCGCGCAACTGCCGGCGATGGTCGAGCAGACGCTCTCCGCATTCGGTCGACTCGACGCGCTGGTGAACAACGCGTCGTCGTTCTTTCCGACGCCCGTCGGCGAGATCAGCGCGAGCGACTGGGAAAATCTCGTCGGCACCAACGTGCGGGCGCCGCTGTTCCTCGCGCAGGCCGCGGCGCCGGCGCTGCGCAAGACGCAGGGCGCGATCGTCAACATCACCGACATCCACGCCGAGCGCCCGCTCAAGAGCTACGTCGTCTATTCGACGGCGAAAGCGGCGCTCGTCGGGGTCACCCGCTCGCTCGCGCGCGAGCTCGCCCCGGACATCCGCGTCAATGCCGTCGCGCCGGGTCCTGTGCTGTGGCCCGACGACGAGACGTTCGACGAGCTGTCGCGCCAGAGGATCATCTCGCACACGCCGTTGAAGCGCGAAGGCACGCCCGACGACATCGCGAAGGCCGTCCATTTCCTGCTCGCCGATGCGGCCTACGTGACCGGCGAGACGATCAACGTCGACGGCGGACGCCACGTCGCGCTGTGAGTCGAGGCAGAGCACGATGGATATCGACAGGCTGCTGTCCGACGTTTCCGCCCAGTGGGACGACGACATCGTCGGGCAGCTGACCGATTACATCCGCATTCCGGCGCGCTCGCCGCATTTCGACCCTCGATGGGAAGCGAACGGGCACATCGAGCGCGTCATCCGCCTTGCGGAGGCGTGGGTGAAGCGCCAGCCGGTCGCGCTGCGCTCGCTCGAGATCGTACGGCTGCCCGGCCGCACGCCGCTGCTCTATTTCGACGTCGCCGGCAACGGTTCGACCGATCGAACGGTGCTGCTGTACGGCCACCTCGACAAGCAGCCCGAGATGACGGGCTGGCAGCCGGGCCACGGCGCGTGGGACCCGCTGTACCGCGACGGCAAGCTCTACGGACGCGGCGGCGCCGACGACGGCTACGCGGTGTTCGCCGCGCTCGCCGCGCTGCGCGCGCTGCATGCGCAGCGCATCCCGCATGCGCGCTGCGTCGGCTTCATCGAGACGTGCGAGGAGAGCGGCAGCTACGACCTGCCGGCATACCTCGAAGCGCTCGCGCCACGGCTGGGCCGCGTCGATTTCGTCATCGGGCTCGACTCCGGCTGCGGCGACTACGAGCGCCTGTGGGCGACGACGTCGCTGCGCGGCCTCGTCGGCGGCGTGCTCAGCGTCGACGTGCTGACCGAGGGCGTTCATTCGGGCGACGCGAGCGGCGTCGTGCCTTCGTCATTTCGCATCGCGCGCGCGCTGCTCGACCGCCTCGAGGATTCGGCGAGCGGTCGCGTGCAGCCCGCGCCATTCCACGCGCCGATTCCGACCGCGCGTATCGAGCAGACGCGCCATGCGGCCGAAATCCTCGGCGATCTCGTGATTCGCAAGTATCCGTTCGCAGCGTCGACGCAACCGATGACAGGCGATCGCGTCGAGGCTCTGTTGAACCGCACGTGGCGCCCGGCGCTGTCGATCACCGGCGCCGACGGGCTGCCGCCGGTGGCCGACGCGGGCAACGTACTGCGGCCTCGAACGGCACTCAAGCTGTCGATGCGCTTGCCGCCGACGGTGGACGCGGACGACGCGACGCGCACGCTGAAGCAACTGCTCGAAGCCGACCCGCCGCACGGCGCAACGGTGCGCTTCGAATCGGAGTCCGCTGCAACGGGGTGGAACGCGCCGCCGGGTGCGCCGTGGCTCGAGCGCGCGCTCGACGACGCATCGTCGCGCATTTACGGCAAGCCGGCCGCCGCGATGGGCGAAGGCGGCACGATTCCGTTCATGCAGATGCTCGGCCGGCATTTTCCCGACGCTCAATTCCTGATCACCGGCGTGCTCGGCCCGCACTCGAACGCGCACGGGCCGAACGAGTTCCTGCACGTACCCTACGCGAAGAAGCTCACCGGCTGCGTCGCGGCGGCGATCGTTGCACACGCAGCTTCGTGACGCCGGGGCTCGGTGCATGCCCGCGTGAACCCGGCGGCCGGAGCACGCGCACCCCTGGTCGCCTGCGCACGCGCGAGATCGGCCCCACTGCTACCCGAGCGGCCGGGTTGGCCGTCGGTCGCGCGCGTCAGGGCAGCTGGTAGTGCTGCGGCCCGAGCAGGTCGACGCCGCAGTTCTGCGCCTCGACCCAGTCGATGAACTGCGTGCATGCGGCGCGACCCTTGATCGGCAGGCCGTGCTGGGGAACGATCCATTCGAGATCGAGCCCGCGCGCCATGCCGGCCCACAGCCGGCACACGCGCCCGGACGCCATGTAGCGGCGATGGAACGGCTCGACCATCGGAATGTGCCGCTTGAAATCCTCGATGGGCTCGAAAGGCTGGCCCGCGCGCGGAAACGATGCGCCGAGGTCGCCCGAGAACAATATCTTCGCGATCGGATCGTAGAACTGGAAGTTGCCCTCGGCGTGCAGGAAGTGCGCGGGCACCGCGTGCAATTGCGCGCGGCCGAGCGGAATGCGCATGCCGCTGTCCGGGATCCCGACGATTCGATGGGCGACCGAGCCGACGCCGCAGAAGTGCGGCAGGAAGCGTTCCCACACCTTGGAAATGTAGACCTTGCAGGTGCTCGACACCAGCCACTTGTTCACCGACGCGATGATGTCGGGGTCGGCGTGCGACGCGAGCACGCAGTCGAGATTCTTCGGCGCAAAAAAGCGCGCGAGCGCGGTGATCAGCGCGTTGTACGTGATGTTGCCGCCGGGATCGATGACGGCGCCGTGGCCGTTGTCGACGACGAGGAACTGGTTCGACTGAACCGCCTCGTCGCCATCGACGAGATCGTTGAACATCAGGCACACGTGCCCGACCCTGCCGTACAGTTCGACCGCCATGCTGCCCTCCCAAGGAACGGCCGACTCTAGCGGAGCGTCGTCGGCGCCGCGTTGACGGTCGTCAACCGCCCGGCTCGGCCGCCGCCGGAACCGCCAGGGTGCCGCAGCGCTCGGCGACCGCTGCGGCGACCCGTTCGAGATACGGATCGACGATGCCGTGCGCGATGAGCGCGATCCGCGTGCGCTCGAGGTAGTCGAGCGAGGAGCCGAACGCCCCGCAAGCGCGACCGATGACGTCGGCGAGCGCGTTGACGTCGAGCTTTCCTGCGTATTGCGGGTGGTCGCGCTTGACGACGAACGCGAGCGCGACCAGCGGCCGGCCCTCGGCATCGATGCGTACCCAGCGCGGCCGATAGGAGCCGACGACCATCTCGCGGCGCCACAGCAGGTGCAACTCGTCGATCGCGAGCGGACCGGGCAACCGCAGCGCGACCCCGCGGCACGAGCCACCCGGCTCGAGCGCGAGCACGAGACCCGGCATATGGGTGGTGCCGCGCGTCGCGAGCGACCACAGGCAGAAGCTTCGGCGCATGCCGCGAAGCGTCGCCGGGCGCATTTCGGCGACCGGAAACAGCGGATTCCACAGCAGCGATCCGTACGCGAAGATCCACCAGCCGGCGCCTTTCGGCTTCTGCGCGAGGCACGCGTTGAGCGACGCCGACAGCTGCTCGTCGTCGAGCGCGCGCGACTCGTCGACGGCCGCGGCGTAGAGCGCGCGCAGCCGGCCGGCTTCGAGATCGCGACGCGACAGCGTCATTCGACCTGCTCGGGATCGCGCGCGAGCTTCGCGGTCGCGATGTTCGCCGCGCGCCGCTTTGCGCGCGTCGTCTTGCCGTGCGCGGCGCCCTTGCCGAGCAGCGGCGAGCGGGCGAGCGGATTGCGTACCTTCGACATCGCGTGCTTCTTCGCCCGCTTCATGAATCAGATGACTGTCATCGCGACAGCGGCGAGCGATCTGCTCTTGCGGTCGAACGGCGGGTCCCTCGTCGCTGCGGCTCCTCGGGGTGACATGTCCGGAGGCTGTCAGACGAGCCCGCGAAAGGGCAGCTTCGACTCGCACCAAGCGGCCACCGACAGCACGCGGTCGTCGGCACCCGCCGGCGCGGCGATCTGCAGCCCGAGCGGCAAGCCGTCCGACGCGAGCGCGCACGGTATCGTGATCGCCGCGAAGCCGGCGAGCGACCACAGCGTGCAGCACGAAGGGTCGCCGGTGGCCTGCAAACCGTGCGGCGCCGGACCGGGCGCCGGCGGCGAGACGACCGCGTCGACGTCGGACATGAACGCGCCGAGCGAAGCGATTGCGCGATCGCGAGCGGCAAGCGCCGTTTCGTAGTCGCCGCGCGAGATGTCGGCGCCGGCGTCGATCGCCGTGTTGAGCGTTGCCGACAGGCGCGCACGCTCGCGCTGCTGCAGCGGGCCCAGCCGCTGCGCGCCTTCGTAGAACATGATCGTGCGCAGCACGGCCGGCGCGTCGCGGCAGTCGCCGGGGAGCGCGATCGCGACGACATCGGCGCCGCGGCTGCGCAGCATCGTGACTGCCGCTTCGTACGCGTCGTCGATATCGCAGTCGAGCGGCGTCCAGGGAAACGCCGGCAGGTAGCCGAGCCGCGGCGGATGCGCGAGCGGCGCGACCCTCGGCGCAATGCGCGGGCGATCGGCGAGCACCGATGCAAGCAACGCGGCATCGGCGACGTTGCGGGTAAACGTGCCGAGCGCGTCGAGCGTCGAGCTGAACACGTGCACACCGTCGTAGGGCAGCGCGCCTGTCGTGGGCTTGAACCCGACGACGCCGCAGAACGCGGCCGGCCGGATCACCGAGCCATTCGTCTGCGTGCCGATCGCCGCGGCGACGTGCCCCGCGGCCACCGCTGCCGCGGATCCCGACGACGAGCCGCCGGGCGTGTGCTCGCCGTTCCACGGGTTGCGCGTCTTGCCGGGATGCATGAACGCGAA
Organism: uncultured beta proteobacterium; assembly: GCA_963798655.1. Lineage (GTDB taxonomy): Bacteria > Pseudomonadota > Gammaproteobacteria > Burkholderiales > Casimicrobiaceae > CAVSMC01. The sequence goes on from CAWCUH010000004.1 coordinate 160,701, forward strand.
TTCCGTCGTGACCGTCTTGCCGAACACGAAGCCGCCGGCGCTCTTCAGCCGCGCGATGCACGCTGCGTCCTCGCGCGGTCGATGGTCTTCGTAGACCGGCGAGCCCATCCGCGTCGGCAGATCGGATGTCGCGACGATGTCCTTCACGCCGATACCGCAGCCCGCGAGCGGACCGCGCGCACGCGCGGCATCGCAGCGCTGCGCCTCGTGGCGCACGTGCGCCGGATCGAGATGCGCCCACGCGCCGATGCCTGCGTCGGTCGCTGCGACACGTGCGAGCTGCGACTCGGCGAACGCCGGCGCCGTCGCTTCACCGGCAGCTATCGCACGCAATGGCCGGTGAAAGAGTTCGGTCGACATGACGTCATTGTGCGCCGTTCGCGCCCGGCGCGACCGGCGCGGCGATACCCTGCGCGCTGCCGCCGGCGTCGCGCGAGCGGTCGCTGCGCAGGAAGATCGCCTGCAGATCGTTCAGGAAGCGCCGTCCGCGCTCGGTCGGCTTCAGCAGTGCCGGATCGGCATCGAGCAGCCCGCGCGCCACCGCTTCGCCGATTTCGCGCCCGATCGACGCCAGCGCAAAGCCGGTGCGCTCGGCGAACAGCGATGCCGGCACGCCGTCGGTCAGGCGCAGCGCGTTCAGCATGAACTCGAAGCCGGCGTCGTCGCGCGTGACGTGCGTCTGCTCGAGCACCGGTGCGCCGAGCGCGACCTGCGAAAGGTAGTGCTTCGGCTGCTTGAAGCGCACTTCGCGCACGATCCGGTCGGGGAACGAGATCTTCGAATGCGCGCCCGCGCCGATGCCGAGGTAATCGCCGAAGCGCCAGTAATTCACGTTGTGCCGGCACTCGCGTCCCGGGTGCGCGAACGCCGACGTCTCGTAGTGCACGTAGCCAGCTCGCGCGAGCGCGCGATGCACGGCGTCCTCGATGTCGGCCGCCGCGTCGTCGTCCGGCAGGCGCGGTGGATCGCGGTGGAACAGCGTGTTGGGCTCGATCGTTAGCTGGTAGAACGACAGATGCGGCGGCGCGAAATCGATCGCCTCGCCGACGTCGGCGCGCGCCTCGTCGAGCGTTTGCGACGGCAGCGCGTACATCAGGTCGAAGTTCACGTTGTCGAACAGCGCGAGCGCCGCCGCGGCCGCGGCGCGCGCTTCGCTCGCGTCGTGCACGCGGCCGAGCGCTTCGAGGTGCCGCGGATCGAAGCTCTGGATGCCGAGCGACAGCCGATTCACGCCGGCGTCGCGGAAGCCGGCGAACTTGTCGCGCTCGAACGTGCCGGGATTCGCCTCGAGCGTGATCTCGGCGTCGGGCGCGAGCGGAACGCGCGCGCGAACCGCCGCGAGCAACCGGTCGATCGATTCGGCGCGAAAGAGGCTCGGCGTTCCGCCGCCGATGAACACGGTCGCGACCTTGCGGCCCCAGATCGACGGCAGCGCGAGCTCGAGATCGGCGACCAGCGCGTCGACGTACTGCGCCTCGGGGACGTCGCCGCGCGCTTCGTGCGAGTTGAAGTCGCAGTACGGGCACTTGCGCAGGCACCACGGGATGTGGACGTACAGCGACAGCGGCGGCAGCGCGGCGAAGCGCGGCTTGTCGGACAACGCGGCGAGCGGTATCGACACGCTCATGATGCTTCGCTTTCGAGCCTCGCAACCAGTGCACGGATCGCCTTGCCGCGATGCGACAGCGCGTTCTTGCGCTCGAGCGGCAGCTCGGCCCCCGTGAGCCCGGTTGCGCCGTCGAGAAAGTGCGGGTCGTAGCCGAAGCCGCCGCTGCCGCGCGGCGAATCGATGATCGTGCCGTGCCAGCGTCCTTCGCTGATGATCGGTTCGGGATCGCCGGCGTGACGGACGAGCGCGAGCACGCAGGTGTAATGCGCGCGACGGTCGGAAACGCCGTGAAGCGCATCGATCAGCTTCGCATTGTTGCGCGCATCGGACTTCGGCTCGCCGGCATAGCGCGCGCTCTGCACGCCCGGCGCGCCGCCGAGCGCCGCGACGCAGATGCCGGAATCGTCGGCGAGCGCAGGCAATGCCGCCAATGCGCTCGCATGCCGCGCCTTCGCGAGCGCGTTCTCGACGAACGTCGGATGCGGCTCGTCGGCTTCGCCGATGCCGAGGTCGGCCTGCGCGACGACGTCGACGCCGAGCGGCGCGAGCAGCCGGCGAAACTCGCGCAGCTTGCCTTCGTTGCTCGAGGCGAGCACGAGACGCGAGATCATCTATAGTCGATGTGCCGGTCGGCGTTCTCGATTTCGAATCGTATTTGCATGCAGATTCGGCCGTCGCGTCCGTCCGCGCCGTCGGACAACGGATCGAACTGCCAGCTCTTGATCCTGCGCTCGAGCGTCGCCTCGAAGAAATTCGTGGGGAACGAAAATGGCACATTCACGTCGATGACGTCACCTTTGGGTGAAATGGCGAGTTGGACAATAAGAAGCGCTCTGCTGGTACGATTGAATCGCAGATCGGGATAATGCAATTCGTAATAACGTCTGATGATCCGCTCTCGACCAAGGTCGTCGGTCACATGCGTTCCCGGCTCGGGCGATTGCCTCGGCTCGCGCCGGGACGCGAAACTCAATTCGGGCTCGCGAATGACAATCGAAGCGCCGCCGTCGCGGCGCTCCATGCGTATGCGTTGCGTCACGCGATGATCCTGCAACGCGCAACTGCTCGCGAACGGTGGAACGTACCTCCAGTAATCAATGGCGCGGAGCAGTTCCGCGTCGAACGCGGTTGGCTTGGACAAAAGCTGAACGCCGGTCGGCTCGCCACCGCGGCCGATGGAAAACTCGAGCTCCAGTTCGACGGTATCCGAGGATTCAGGCCATGCCTCGGAGACGGTTGGCGCCACGATGACCAGCGGCCCGTACTCCGTCGTCGCACTGGCCTGCGTTGCGACCGCGAACGCCGCGGCAGCAAGCAGCCGCCTCACGGTCATCGCCTGTGCCCGCACAGTCACACGTTCACGACGCGCGGCGCGAGCGTGCCGAGCGCCGACATCTGCGCGGCAACGAGGTGGCGAATGCCGCCTTCGGCGAGGCCAAGCAGCGCGTCGAGCTCGGCGCGCCTGAACGGCTCGCGTTCCGCCGTGCCCTGCACTTCGACGAAGCCGCCGGTGCCGGTCATCACGACATTCATGTCGGTGTCGCACGACGAATCCTCGGCGTAGTCGAGATCGAGCACCGGCACGCCGTCGACGACGCCCACCGATACGGCCGCGACGAAGTCGCGCAACGGCTCGCCCACGACGAGCCCGCGCTCGCGGCACCACGCGACCGCGTCGTAGAGCGCAACGCAGGCGCCGGTGATCGACGCACAGCGCGTGCCCCCGTCCGCCTGGAGGACATCGCAGTCGATACGGATCGTGCGCTCGCCGAGCGCGCCGAGATCGGTGATCGCGCGAAGGCTGCGCCCGATGAGCCGCTGGATCTCCTGCGTGCGCCCCGACTGCTTGCCTTCGGCCGCTTCGCGTCGGCGTGCGCGTGTTGGTCGAGCGCGGCAGCATTCCGTATTCCGCGGTGAGCCATCCGCGACCGCCGCCTTTGAGAAATCCCGGCACGCCCTCCTCGACGCTCGCCGTGCACAGCACCTTCGTGTCGCCGGCGGCGATCAGAACCGATCCTTCCGCGTGGCGCGTGAAGTGGCGCGTGATCGCGACATGCCGCAACTCGTCGGTGCGCCGGCCGCTCGCTCGTGTCGTCATCGTTTCACCGAGTCCTTCATCGCCATTTGATGCCGCGTCCGGCGAGCACTTCGGCGGCGCGGTCGGGGTAGTCGCTGATCAGTCCGTCGACGCCGATGTCGATCAGGCGGTTCATCTCGCTGCGATCGTTCACCGTCCACGCGAGCACCCGGACACCGAGCGCGTGCGCCTCGTCGACGCGCTCGCGGGTGATAGTCGGCGCGTTCGCCGACCAGATCGCGCAACCGGCGGCGTGCACGAGCCTCGGAATCGAGCCCCCGTAATCGGCGAGCGCGAGACCGGCGTGCCACGGCGAGCGTCCGCTCGCGTCGCTTTTCATCGTCTCCTCCGAGGTGAGGCACGCACACTCGATGTCCGGCGCGAGCTCCTTCGCGATGACGAGCGTGCGCCAGTCGAACGACTGCAGCGTCGTTCGCGCGCTCATGTCGGCGGCGCGGATGCGCTCGACGACGAGCCGAACGAACGTGCGCGGATCCACCGTGTCCGCGGCGTTCGGCGCGATCTTCGTCTCGATGTCGATGCGCGCCGGCGTCGGCTTCACCAGCGCGAGGAACTCGTCGAGCGTCGGGAAGCGCTCGCCGTCGCTCGCCCACTGCAGCGGAAACTGCTTCGCGTAGCCGCTCCTCGCATTGAGCCGACCGATGTCGAACGCGCGCAATTCCTCGAGCGTCAACGTGTGGATCGCCGGCCCGCGCTCCGTCAGCCAGAGGCCGTTCGCGCCGCGCACGATCGCGGGATTGAGGTCGCGGTCGTGCGCGATGACGACCACGCCGTCCTTCGTGACGCCCATGTCGGTCTCGATCGTCGTCACGCCGATTGCGAGCGCCTTGCGAAACGCCGCCATCGTGTTCTCGGGAGCGAGTCCGCGCGCGCCGCGGTGACCTTGCAGATCGAACGCGGCCGCGCCCGCGCAGAGCAGCAGCGCGGCGACAGCGAATGAACGGTGAAGCGAGGCTCGCATGCGAAATGGCGGCGTTCGACGCGAATTATAAGGGTCGCGCGCGGACGGCCTGCTCTACAGCGCGCGATGCACTTGCCACGATGCCGCCGTCGCGGCGAGTCCTTCGATCAGCGTGTAAGGCGCCGCGAAGCGCGTCGCCGCCGCGAACGACGACGTGTCGACCTCGAGCGGCGTCACCAGCCGCGCGACGGCATCGCCGCGCCCGGTCATGGAACCCGCGACGCGAAGCAGCGCGGCGGGCACGGCGTAGAGGCGCGCCGGCCGCCCGAGCGCATCGCCGAGCGCGCGCGCAAGCTCCGCCGCGGTCACGCTGTCGTGATCGGCGACGAAGTGCGCGCCCACCGGTGGCATGCGCGCGTCGAGCGCGGCTTCGATCGCGGCGGCAACGTTGCCGACGAACGCGATGCTGCGCCGTGCCGACACAGACGCGAGCGGCAGGCGTCGCCCATGGGCGACGGCGTCGAGCAGCAGCGCAAAGTTGCCCTTGACGCCGGGACCGTACACGAGCGGCAGCCGCAGCACGATCGGCACCGTCGCCGTCGCTTGCGTCGCCGACAGCAACGCGAGCTCGGCGTCGCGCTTGCTTCGTGCGTACGCATCCTTCGGCGCGAGCGGATCGTCGGGTCGCAACGGCCGCTCGCGCGGCGAGCGCTCGCCATGGACCTTGACCGTGCTCGCGAAGATGAAGCGCGGCACGCCGGCGTGCACCGCCAAATGCGCAATGCGCTGCGTTGCGACGACGTTCGATTCGCGATACGCGCGCCCGACGTCCGCCGCCGCCTCGTGCATCACATGAGCGCGCGCGGCCAGGTGCACGACGGCGCTCGCGCCTCGCAGCGCGGCCGCGAGCGCATCGTCGTCGCCGTGCGCGAGATCGCCGACGGCGACGAGCGACGGCTTCGCCGCAAGCGACGGGTCGATCGCGCGCACGAGAGCGCGATGCGTGCGTCGCTGCATCGTCCAGCGCGCGCACAGTGCGTGACCGATGAAGCCGCCCGCGCCGGTGACGACGACCATTTCAGAGCCAGCGCCAGCCGTGCTTGCGGTAGAAGCGAACGCCGCTTCTGGCGAACATCGACCAGTGGCCGATGCCCTTGCGCGCCGCGTGCCCGCCGTGGTGGACGGCGCGAAACGACGGCAGGTACACGGTCTGCGTCACTTTGTTCAACCGCACGCTCCAGTCGTAGTCCTCGAAGTACAGGAAGAAGTTCGGATCGAAGCCGCCGGTCGAGTCGATCGCCTTGCGCTTCACCAGCAGGCATGCGCCCGACATGATGGGCACGCCGAGCACCGGCTTGTCGCTCGCCGGATCGATGTAGTCGCGAAGCTCGTAGCGGTCGAGCCGACGCCGGAACACGAGTCGACCCAAACCCGGCGCGAGGCCGCGCAGCAGCAGATCGAAGATCGCCGGATAGCGCTTGCAAAGAAAGTCGGGCGTGCCGTCGGCACGGCGCACCGCGGGCGCCGCGACGCCCACGTCCGGATGCGCGTCGAGCCAGCGCACCGCGTTCAGCAGCGCATCGGCATCGAGCTCGATGTCGGGATTCAACACGAGCTGATAGTCGGCGCCGGTGCCGTGCAGCACGAGATTGTGCGCGGTGCCGTAACCGATGTTCGCGTGGCCGTGCAGGTAGGTCATCTGCACGCCGGAGTCGCCGAAACGCGCGCGGCCGAGCTCGATCACCTTCTCGGCGATGCGGCGGCTTTCGCTGTTGTCGATCAGCGCGAGCGCAACCGTGCGGATCGCGCCGTCCTCCTGCGCGGCGCCGATTGCGAGCGCGAGCTTGCGCAGGCAGCGATCGAGCAGCGCGCGGTCGGGACGGTACGTGACGACGCTGACGGTCAGCGAGGAAGGCAGCACGGGGTCAGGGCCTGTTGACGCTATGGACGCAAACGCGTTGCACGGCCGAAAACGTTCAGCGCAAGGCGCGAAGGTGAAGACGGGCCGGCTGCCCGTCGAGCCTTCGCAACACGGCGATGAACGCTTTCGGAAGCAACCCGAAGGGAACGGGCGCCCTGCGCCGCCACTCTTTGTTGCTCTCCTCGCCGAGACCTCCAGTCTCGGCTTCGTCGGCTGCCGCGATTGGCGCCCCACGCCGCCCGTTCGCGTTTGCGTCCATAGCGTCAACAGGCCCTACAATGTCGAAGAAAGCCGAGCGCACGTCAACTTCGCATGATCCCCGATGATTGCGCCCTCGCCATGAACGACCGTTCCCCGTCGAAGCTTCGCTATCCGGCCGCGGCGCTCGTCGAGCTCGCGACGACGCTGCTCGTTCGTGTCGGCATGCGCATGGACATCGCGCACGACGTCGCCGACGTGCTCGTCGCCGGCGACCTGTTCGGGCACACGACGCACGGCCTCGCGCAATTGCCCGGCTATCTCGGCGAGCTCGACAGCGGCGGCATGGCGAAGAGCGGCGCGCCGTCGATCGTCACGGCGCGACCCGCCGCGCAAACCTGGGATGGCGGCCGGCTGCCCGGCCCATGGCTCACGCTGCGCGCGCTCGAAGTCGCGATCGTGATGGCCCGCGAATACGGCAGCGGCACGGTCGCCATCCGGCGCTCGCATCACATCGCCGCGCTCGCCGCGTATCTGAAGCGTGCGACGGACGCCGGCATGATGTCGATCATCTGTTGCTCGGATCCGTCGGGCGCGAGCGTCGCGCCGTTCGGCGCGGTGTCGCCGGTGTACACACCCAATCCGATCGCAGCCGGCATTCCGACGGCGGGCGATCCGATCCTGCTCGACGTTTCAGCGAGCTATACGACGAACGGGCTCACAGGGCGGCTGTACCAGTCGGGCGAAAAGCTCGAGCACGCGTGGATCCAGGACGCCGACGGCAATGCGACGAACGATCCCGCGGCGCTGTTCACCGAGCCGAAGGGCACGCTGCTGCCGCTCGGCGGACACGAGGCGGGACACAAGGGCTTCGCGCTCGCGCTGTTGATCGAAGCGCTGACCGCGGGGCTCACCGGGTTCGGCCGCGCCGATCCGAACGAAGGGTGGGGCGCAACGGTGTTCGTTCAGGTGATCGATCCGGCGGCGTTCGCCGGTCGCGATGCCTTCACCCGCCAGACGCAATGGCTCGTCGACGCGTGCCACGCGGCGAAGCCGCGCGCGGGCATCGAGCGCGTGCGCATGCCCGGCGAGCGAGCGCTCGCGCAGTGGCGCGAGCAAAGCGCAAACGGTGTCGTGCTGCATCCGACGATCCTGCCGGCGATCGCGCCGTGGGCGTCGAAGCTCGGCGTCGCGATGCCGGCGGCGCGGTAATCCGAGTCGAGGGTCAGAGTCGAGGGTCAGAGTGCGGTTTAGAGACAAGGTGCACTCTGACCCTCCTTTTAGGTGATCTATGACCTGCGCGAGTTCTCGGCGGCCGCGACGGCTTTCGCGGGATTGATCAGCGTGCGCCGACCATCGGCGCTCTTTTCCGCCGTCGTCTTGATGATCGCAATCACGTCGTTCGGCTTCAACGCCGGATTCACCGCCAGGATCTTGGCCGCGAGATTCACCACCTGCGGCGACGCCATCGACGTGCCCGACTCGGCGAGCTTCTCGCCGCCCGGAATGACGCTCTCGACCTGATAGCCGTTCGCGTGCACGGCAACGGTCGATCCGTAGCTCGTGAACGGCGCCTCGTCGCCCGACTTGTCGACGGCGCCGACGGTGATCAGGTTCGGCAGCGCGATCGACGATGGAATGAACTCGTTGAACGACGCATCGCTGTTGCTGTTGCCGGCCGCGGTGACGAACAGGATCTGCGGCGCGCTCGCGAACGCCTTCGCGAGCGCCGTCTTGTCCATGTCGAAATACTCGCGCGCGATCGTCTTGCGCTCGTCCGGCGTCTTGCCGATGCCGCACAGCTCGAGGCCGCTTTCGACGCCTTTCAGGCTCCCGCCCCAGCTCATGTTGACCACACGAACGTCGTGCTTCTTCATGAAATCGACGAACGCCTGGTACTTCGCGGCGCCCTTTGCCGCGAGCTCCTTGGTTGGGCACGGATCGGGAATCAGATGCCAGTCGAACTCGAGCCGCGACACGAGGATGCGCGCATACGGATTGCCGGCCACCGAAATGCCGGCGACGTGCGTGCCGTGGATGTAATTGCCCGCGAGCGAGATCTCCTCGATGCCGCTCTTGTATTCCTCCGGCTTCAGCGTGGACAGCCAACGCTTCACCTCGCTCGCCTCGGGGCTGTCGATGTTCGATTGCAGATCCGAGAAGCCCTTGAGCCGCGCCTTCAGTTGCGGCACGCGCGAGCGCAGCTCGGCGGGAATGGGTGCGAGCTCGCCCGCCGCCGGATTCTCGAAGCGGTCGTACGCGAGCACGGCGGGCTTGTCGCCGTCGCGAACGACGCGATCCGCAAACAGCGCCGTGTCGACACCGCTGTCCCAGACGGCGATCACGACCGGCTTGTAGCCGGCGCCGGGCTTCAGCTCGACGCTGCGCGCCGCCCAGATGTCCGGCTTGTCGACCTTGTGCGCGGAAAGATAGCCGCCGTACGCATCGATGAGCGCGTCCTTGAGCGGCAGCGCGGCGGCGAGCGCGAACTTCGCGCGCACGATGCCCGGCGCGAGATCGGACGACAGCGACCCCGCCTTGTCGACCGTCGGCTGCAGCACGTCACGGATGTTGCCGAGCACGAGCGCCTCGCCGATCAGCTCGGCGCCCATCTTCGCCTGCTTCGCGTCGTTTTCGATCACCTCGTACGGCATGCCATCGAGCTCGGTGCGGATCAGACGTGCGACCTCCGCGCGATACGCCGGCGTGTTGCGGCCGCCGGTCTTGCGCTCGGCGGCGACGATCGCACGCATCGTCTGCCCGGACATCAGCTTGTCGGCCGGCTTTTCCTCGAGCTCACGCACCTGCGCGGTGTGCGCGAGCGCGTCGTCGTAGCGGCCGTCGAGCCAGTCGAGGCGCACCAGCACGCCGAGGAGCTGCCGCATCGCGGCCTTGTCGGTGATCTCGTAATTCGCGAGCACCGATTCGGTGTCGCGGCGAACGTCGCGGGCGAACGGCTCGAACTTCGCGTCGTCGCGAACCAGATCCTCGAGCTTGCCGTCGATCCTGTAGGTGAAGCGCGGAAGATCGGCCGCCTTGTCGACGCGCTGCTTCGTTTGCGCGAACGCGGGCGACGCGAGCGCGAGCAGCAACGCCAACGCCGCAAGTCTTGTCATCAGCATGGGTATTCCGGCCCGAAAAAATAGCGATTGTGCCAAATCGCGAGCGCGGCCGACCCGCGCTGCGACAGGCAGCGGCGCAGCGCGACGAGCCGGGCCCGCGTTAGACGAGGCGTCCGGCGACGACCCGCTCGATGCCGGCGAGATCGCGCGCCGTCGTCACATCGGCCAATCCCGCTGCTGCGAACAGCGTGCGCACACGTTCCGATTGATCGTAGCCGTGCTCGACGACGAGCGCGCCGCCCGGCACGAGGCGCTCGCGCGCTCCGGCGACGATCACGCGCAGCGCATCGAGCCCGCTCGTGCCCGACACCAGCGCCGATCGCGGCTCGAAGCGAAGGTCCCCTTCGGCGAGATGCGGGTCGTGCGCGGCGACATACGGCGGATTGCTGACGATCGCATCGAAGCGCGCTTCGGGCGCGACCTGCGCGTACCAATCGGAGCGCACGAATTCGACGTTGGCGATGGCGAGTCGTTTCGCGTTCGAGCGCGCGAGCGTGAGCGCCGGTGCGACGACGTCCGTCGCGACCACGCGTGCGCGCGGCCGCTCGCGCGCGATCGCAAGCGCGATTGCGCCCGAACCGGTGCCGAGGTCGAGCACGCGCAGCGGGCGATCATCGGGCAAGCGCGCGAGCGCGATCTCGACGACCGTCTCCGTTTCGGGCCGCGGAATCAGCACGTCCGGCGTGACGCTCAGCGCGAGGCCCCAGAACTCGCGCACGCCGGTCAGGTGGGCGACCGGCTCGCCGTCGCGGCGGCGCTTCGCGAGCGAGAAGAACGCGCCGGCATCGTCACGTGCCAGCGGATCATCGCGGTGCGCGACGAGCCACGCACGATCGCGTCCGAGCACGTGCGCGAGCAGCACCTGCGCATCGATCGGCACGAGGCCGCTCTGCGCGAGCGCCGTGCGAACGGCGATCATCGCCGCGGGCGCCACTCGCAGCGCGTCGCCACGAAGAGCCGCAGGTCGCGCTCGTAGTAGCGGCCCCAGCCGGCGTCGCGCAGGCCGGCCTTGACGAGCACGCGCTGCGACGCGGCGTTGTCCGGATGCGTGACGCCGATGATGCGCGCGAGCCCGACGGTGTCGAAGCCGAAGCGCACGAGCTCGGTCGCAGCTTCGGTCGCGTAGCCCTTGCCCCACGCGTCGCGGCACAGCCGGTAGCCGACCTCGACGTCGGCCGCTTTGCCGGCGTACTTGAGCGCAAACCAGCCGACGAACGCGCCGGTGTCGTTGCGCATCGCGTGCCAGACGCCGAGGTCGGGATAGAGCTTCGAATAGCGGCGGATCCGCGCGAGGCCCGCTTCGGCCGCCGCGCGGGCCATCGGCTTGCCGTCGCCGACGTAGCGCGCGACCCGCGGATCGGCTTCCATCGTCGCAAGCTCGTCGAGGTCCGACGCGACGAAGTCTCGCAGCGCGAGCCGCGCCGTCTCCAGCCATGCCGACGCCACCGCCGTTCGTTCGACCGCTCGCATCGTCGCGGTCAGGCGGTCCCGCCGGCAAGCGCTGCGAGCTGCTCGGCCTGGAACTCGCGCGCGAGCGCGTCGACGACCTCGTCGAGGTCACCGTCCATGATGGCGTCGATCTTGTACAGCGTCAGGTTGATCCGGTGGTCGGTGACGCGCCCTTGCGGGAAGTTGTACGTGCGGATGCGCTCGCTGCGATCGCCGCTGCCGACAAGGCTCTTGCGCATCGACGCCTCGTGCTGCGCTCGCTCGCTCCTTTCCTTGTCGAGCAGCCGTGATGCGAGCACCGCCATCGCCTGCGCGCGGTTGCGATGCTGCGAGCGATCGTCCTGGCACTCGACGACGATGCCGGTCGGCAAGTGCGTGATGCGCACGGCCGAATCGGTCTTGTTGACGTGCTGACCGCCGGCGCCCGATGCGCGAAACGTGTCGATGCGCACGTCGGCGGGATTGATCGTGATGTCGGCGATCGGATCGGCCTCGGGCAGCACGGCGACCGTGCATGCCGACGTGTGGATGCGTCCCTGCGCCTCGGTCGCCGGCACGCGCTGCACGCGATGCGCGCCGGACTCGAACTTGAGCTTCGAATACGCGGCGCCGCCGGCGATGCGCACGATCGCTTCCTTGTAGCCGCCGAGCTCGGACTGCGACGCCGACACGAGCTCGACCTTCCAGTTCTTGCGTTCGGCGTAGCGCGTGTACATGCGCAGAAGATCGCCCGCGAACAGCGCCGACTCGTCGCCGCCGGTGCCGGCGCGGATCTCGACGAACACGTTGCGCTCGTCGTTCGGATCCTTCGGCAGCAGCATCGTCTCGAGATCGGCCGCAATCAGTTCCATCCGCGCTTTCGCGGCGCTCACTTCCTCGTCGGCGAACGCGCGCATCGCGGGGTCGGCGGCCATCTCCTGCGCCGCCGCGAGGTCGGACGCCGCTTGCGTGTAGTCGCCATACCGCGCGACGACCGCATCGAGCTCGGCGTGCTCCTTCGTCCATGCACGGTAGCGATCGAGGTCACGCGTGGCGTCCTCCGCGGACAGCAGCGCGTTCAATTCGGCCTGCCGCAGCGACAGCTGGTCGAGACGGGTTTGCAGCGAGGGTTTCATGATTGCCGATCGTCGTCCCCGCGAACGCAGGGACCCAGTGACTTTAGCGAAAAGACGCTGGATTCCCGCGTGCGCGGGAATGACACGCAGCGCCGCGCTTTATGCCGGCGACGCTAATGGCCGTCGGAAGGCAGCTTGTAGATGCGCTCGAACAGCGCGACCAGCTCGGCGCGCTCGGCGTCGCCGGCGGTGTTCAGTGCATGCGTCGGCGCATGGAGGAACTTGTTCGTCAGCCCGCGCGCGAGCTGCTCGATCACCTGCTCGGGCGCCTGGCCGTTGCGCAGCTGCTTCAGCGCACGGTCGAGCTCGGCGGCGCGCAGCCCGTCGTGATGCCCGTGGAGCGCAGTGATCGTCGGCACGACGGTGCGGCCCTCGAGCCAGCGCAGGAAGCTGTCGGTCTGCGCGGCGATCATCTCCTCCGCCTCGACGACCGCTTCGCGGCGGATCTGCAGGTTGTCCTTGACGATGTTCGACAGGTCGTCGACGGTGTACAGGAACACGTCGTCGAGCTCGACCGCTTCGGGCTCGACGTCGCGCGGCACGGCGAGGTCGACGATGAACACCGGCGAGTGCCGGCGCGCCTTCACGACCCGCTCGAGCAGGCCCTTGCCGAGGATCGGCAGCGTGCTCGCCGTGCAGGTGACGATGATGTCGAACTCGGGAAGCCGCTCCGGCATCTCGGTCAGCGTGATCGCCTCGGCGCCGAAGCGCTGCGCGAGCTCGCGGCCGCGCTCGAGCGTGCGGTTCGCGATCGTCATCGCCTTCGGCTTGCGCGCGGCGAAGTGGGTCGCCGTGAGCTCGATCATCTCGCCCGCGCCGATCAGCAGCAGGCGGCGATCGGAGATCGACGGGAAGATCCGCTCGGCGAGCTTCACCGACGCCGCCGCCATCGAGATCGACGCGCTGCCGATGTCGGTTCTCGTGCGCACGTCCTTGGCAACAGCGAACGTCCGCTGGAACAGCCGGTTCAGCACGAGGCCGAGCGTCCCGGCTGCTTCGGCGTGACGCACCGCCTGCTTCATCTGGCCGAGGATCTGCGGCTCGCCGAGCACCATCGACTCGAGACCGCTCGCCACCCGGAATGCGTGCGTAACAGCCTTTTCCTTCGGCAGCGCGTACACGTACGGGGAAATGGAATCCTTCGGCACGTGGTGGAAATCGGACAGCCATTCGACGACCGGCTGCGGCTCGCCGCCGTGGAAGTACACCTCCGTGCGGTTGCAGGTCGAAAGGATCGCCGCTTCCTTCACCTTCGGCCGCGCAAGCAGGTCGCGCAGCGCCTGGCCGAGCGACTCCTGCGCGAACGCGACCTGCTCGCGCACGTTGACGGGCGCGGTCCTGTGATTCAGGCCGAGGGCGTAGAGAGCCATGTCGCGTGTAACAGTCCGGGTGCCATTCTAGCGTACGGCGCGCGGGCGGCCAGAGCAAGACTTTGATTTCCGTCAGGAAAGGAGCGGCCGCTGCGGCCCGGCTCGTGCCTGCACGATAGGCGATCCCGCGCGACGGCGGATGCGCGGTCGACCGTGCGTCTCGGCCGTCCGGCCGAGTCGGCGCTTGATGACATTGGCATGGAAAGGCGTACGATTCGACGTTGCACAAACGCCGCACGCCAAGGGAAGAGCACGCGATGCCCGTCGGGAAGCGCTGCCGCATCGCCGGCATCATCGAGAGCGAGGATGCCGCGGCGATCCGCGGCTACAACGCGAGCGCGCACGACGACCTGCGCTTGCGCGTCGAGCTCGGCGCATCGCCGTACGACGGCGACTTCACGGCGGCGCCCGTCGTCATGCTGCTCGCGAACCCGGGCTACGACGAGACGTCGGAGGCGAGCGACCATGCGTTCCATCGCGACGGCTGGCCGCTCGCGGCGCTGCACCCGGAGGCGCCGCCCGGATTGCGGCTGCGCTGGCATGCGCGGCTCGCCGCGCTGGTCGACACGTTCGGTGCGCAGCACGTCGCGAACAGCGTCGTCGCGCTGCATGTCACGCCGTGGGCGAGCCGCCGGTTCGATCCGGCGCTCCGTCTTCCGAGCCGCGCGCGAATGCTGCAGTTCGCCGGCGACGTCGTGAAGCGCGGTGCCTACCTGATGGTGCTGCGAGCGGCCGATCTGTGGACCGAGCATTGCGAAATCGCGGCGCTGCCGCAGTCGCGGCGAGCGCTCGCGCGGTCGTGGCGCGCAACGCAGGTCCATCCGGACAACATCGGCGACGACGCGTGGACGGCCGTGTGCCGGCGCGTCGATGCGCACGTCTGGGCCGGGCGGCCGGTTCCCGCCGGTTAGCGCTCATGCGTTGATGAATTCCTCGCGGCCACCGAGCCAGCGGCCAAGATGCGCCTGCGCGGCTTCGGGATGCCGCGTAAGCAATTCGTCGGCGAAATCGCGTGCCTGCTCGATCAGCGCCGTGTCGCGCTCGAGGTCGGCGAAGCGAAGCAGAGGCACGCCGGACTGGCGCGCACCGAGGAACTCGCCGGGCCCGCGAATCGCAAGATCGGCGCGCGCGATCTCGAAGCCGTCGGTGCTCTCGTAGATCACCTTGAGCCGCGCCTTCGCCGTCTCCGACAACGGCTCCTCGAACAGAAGGTAGCAGGTGCTTTCGGCGGCGCCGCGACCGACGCGACCGCGAAGCTGGTGCAGCTGCGCAAGGCCGAAGCGCTCGGCGTGCTCGATCGCCATCAGCGTCGCATTCGGCACGTCGACGCCGACCTCGATCACCGTCGTCGCGACGAGCACGTGCACGCGTCCGGCGACGAAGTCCGCCATCACTTCGGCCTTCGCGTCCGGCTTCATCCGTCCGTGCAGCAAGCCGACGCGAATTCGGGGACAGACCACGTTTTCGCCATTCGCGTCGCGAAAAACGTGGTCTGTCCCCAATTTCGCCTCGAGCTCGGCGTGCAGCGCGACGGCGGTCTGCAGTTCGAGCTTCTCCGACTCCTCGATCAGCGGACACACCCAATACGCCTGCCGGCCGTCGCGCACGGCGGTGCGCACGCGCTCGACGACCTCGGCACGCCGCTTGTTGTTGACGAGCCGCGTGGCGACCGGCGTGCGTCCCGGCGGCATCTCGTCCAGCAGCGACACGTCGAGATCGGCGTAGAAGGTCATCGCGAGCGTGCGCGGGATCGGCGTCGCGCTCATCATCAGCTGATGCGCTTCGCCCATCGCCTTGCCGCGAAGCGCGAGCCGCTGCGCGACGCCGAAACGGTGCTGCTCGTCGACGATCGCGAGCCCGAGCCGGTCGAGCGCGACAGCGCTTTCGAACAGCGCGTGCGTGCCGACGGCGAACATCGCCTCGCCGCTCGCGATCGCGTCGATCGCCGCCCTTCGCTTCTTCGCCGGCAGGCTGCCGGAGAGCCACGCGAGCTTCACCGGCAGCCCGTCGAGCCACTGCGCGAGCTTGCGATAGTGCTGCTCGGCGAGGATCTCGGTCGGCGCCATGAACGCCACCTGGCGATTCGACTCGATCGCCTGCAGCGCGGCGAGCGCCGCGACGATCGTCTTGCCGCTGCCCACGTCGCCCTGCAGCAGCCGCTGCATCGGCGTCGCACGCTTCAGGTCGAACGCGATCTCGCGCCAAACCTTCTGCTGGGCGCGCGTGAGCTTGAACGGCACGCGCGCGAGCAGCGCTGCGGTGAGCACGCCATTGCCGGTCAGCACCGGTGCGTTGCGCGCGGCACGCGCCTTGCGATGAATCTTCAGCGACAATTGCTGCGCGACGAGCTCGTCGAACTTCAGGCGCGTCCACGCCGGATGCGTGCGCGCGTCGAGCGCCTCGCGCGTGAGCTCGGACAGGCGCGGCGGCGGCGTGTGCAGGAAATGAACGGCGTCGGCGAATTTCCAGAATCGCCGCCGCGACATCATGTCGGCCGGCAGCGTCTCGGCGACGAGCGTCGCGTCGCTCGCGAGCGCGCGAGCGATCACCTTGCGCAGCGTCTGCTGCCCGAGGCCGGCCGTCGTCGGATAGACCGGCGTCAAGCGGTCGGGCAGCGGCGCGCCCGGCTCGATCAACATGAACTGCGGATGGACGATCTCCAGGCCGAAGTGACCCTCGCGCACGTCGCCGAACACGCGCACGCGGCGTCCGGGCGCGAGCGTCTTCTGCTGGCTCGGATAGAAATGGAAGAAGCGCAGCACGAGGCGCGCGCTGCCGCGCCCGGCAGCCTCTTCGAGCAGGCAGACGAGCTGGCGGCGCGGCCGGAACTGCACGTCGGTGCGCACGATCGTGCCTTCGGTCTGCGCCTCGCGCCCCGGCGCGAGCGCGTCGAGCGCGACGACGCGCGTGTGATCCTCGTAGCGCAGCGGCATGTGCAGCACGAGGTCCTGCTCGCGCGTGAGCCCGAGCCGCACGAGCTGGTCGGCGAGACCGCGCCCGGCGCTTTTCTTCGCCGCTTCAACGTGTGTCATTCCGAGCCCAGGCAGTGTCGGGCGGGGAATCTGCGGTTCGTTGACGCCGCGCGGCAAGGACGTCCCTCGCCGCTATGCGTCTCGGGATGACGCTATTGCCCCTTGGATCGCTCCGGGCGCCCGTGCGTGCCGGCGGACGTCGAGATCGAATCGGCGGGATGCAGGATCGCGATGCCTTCCACCTCGACACGCGCGCCGCGAGGAAGACCGGCGACCTGATACGTTGCGCGCGCCGGATACGGTGCGCGGAAATAGCTCGCCATGATCGCGTTCACCTTGGCGAAGTCGCCGAGGTCGGCGAGCATGACGCTCACCTTGACGATGTCGTCGAGCTCGCCGCCGCCCGCCTGCATCACCGCGCGCAGGTTGCGAAACACCTGGTGCGTCTGCGCCTCGAGACCCTCGACGAGCTGTCCGGTCGCGGGGTCGAGCCCGATCTGGCCGGACAGGAACACCGTGTAGCCCATCCGGATGCCCTGCGAGTACGGTCCGATCGCCCCGGGCGCCTGCTTCGACGTGATGGCTTCCTTGTTCATCGTGGCTCCTCGATGACGACTGTAGCATCCATCCGCTGCCCACCTTCGACCTCGAAACCGGACGCGATCCACGCGTCGATGCCGCCGGCGAGCGGCCGCACGCGCTTGAAGCCGTTCTGCACCAGCACCTTCGCGACCTTCGCTGCCGATGCCTCGTTCGGACACGCGCAGTAGACGACGACCTCGCCCCGGGCGGCGATCGCCTTGAGGCTCGAGCGCACGTCGTTCACGTCGACGGTTATCGCGCCGGGAATCCGACCGGTGAGCGCCTGCGCAAACGGCGAGCGCACGTCGACGACGGTGCCGAGGCGTCCGGCCGACATCAGCTCGTGCAGCTCCGCGACGGTGACGCGGTCCATGCGCAACTGGCGCAGGAAGCGCTGGCGCTGCACCCAGCGGTAGACGATGTAGAGGACGAAGCCGGCGGCCAGCACCCACAATCCCCAGTGGCCCATCCTGTCGAACACGGCGATGACGTCGTTGATCGCGGCACTGAAGACATAGCCGAGCGCGATGGGAACGCCCGACCACAGCGCCGCGCCGATCGCGTCGAACAGCACGAAGCGCCACGCCGGGATGCGCACGGCTCCGGCCATGACGGTGGCGACGGACGCGAAACCGGGGACGAACTTCGCCACGGCGAGCGACGGCGCGCCGTAGCGCTCGAAGATGCCTTCGGTTTGCCGCACGCAGGTGTCGGGGGACAGCGAGACGCGGCACAGCATGCGCAGCACGCGGCCGCCGAAGCGACGGCCGGCGATGTACCAGCCGGAGTCGGCGATGAGCGACGCGGCGACGGCGGTCGCGGCCAGCGCCGCGACGTGGTGGTGCCCCATCGCGGCGAGCGCGCCGGTGACGATCAGCGTCGGATACGCTGGAAAGGGCACGCCGGCCTGCACGGCGAGCACGTTGATGAACACGAACGCGAGTCCGTAGAGCTCGATCAGGTGGATCAATTGGGTCATCGGAGGATCGGCGGCATGCGTGGGGGCGTAGATGCGCCCGGCCGGCGCCCGGCACAAGCGGCCGCGCCGGCCGCAGCCGTCAGTTTACGGCCTGCTCCGGCTTCGCTATAATTTTCGGCTCTGGGGACGTAGCTCAGCTGGGAGAGCGCCGCGTTCGCAATGCGGAGGTCGGGAGTTCGATCCTCCTCGTCTCCACCACCGGTCTGACGAAAGGCCTTGAAGCATCAAGGCCTTTCGCCTTTTCAACGGCCCAGCCTTCGGGCAGCAGCCAAACGGTCCACGCCGTCACCATGCGCAAGCCTCCTGCGGCGGCCGACGACCTTCGCGGCATCAGCCGGCTCGCGATCGCCGGTGTTCGCGGCGTGACCAACGTCGTCGAGGCGATGCACTCGAACATCGGGGCCGCCGTTCATCGACCGCGCGGCGATCCCGCGCGCAGTCGCACGACAGGTGTCAGCGCACTGGTTTACGGCGAGCGTTCGCGGCGTCGCGACGCTCGTCGGGCGCGGGATCGACGCCGCGCTTTCGCAGCTCGCACCCGCGCTAGGGCATGCGCGGCAGCATTCGCCGGCGCGGGAGGCGCTGCGCGCGGCGCTGAACGGCGTCGTCGGCGACTACCTCGCGCACACCGGCAATCCGCTGGCGATCGAGCTGTGCCTGCGACGCGACGGCATCCGGCTCCCTGACGACGCCGCAGGGATCGCCGAAGCGATACCCGACGCGGGCTCGAAGGTCGTCGTGCTCGTCCACGGGCTTTGCATGAACGACCTGCAATGGCGCCGCAACGGTCGCGATTACGGCGGCGCGCTCGCACGCGACCTGGGCTACACGCCGCTCTACCTTCACTACAACAGCGGCCGCGCGATCGCGCAGAACGGGCGCGCGTTCGCCGAGTGCCTGGAGCGCGCCGTCCGGTCGTGGCCGCGCCGAATCGACGAGCTCGTGCTCATCGGCCACAGCATGGGCGGACTGGTTGCGCGCAGCGCGTGCCGCCATGGCGAGCTCGCGGATCACCAATGGCGACGCCATCTTCGCCGGATGATCTTCATCGGCACGCCGCACCACGGTGCGCCGCTCGAACGCGGCGGCGGCTGGATCGACGCGCTTCTCGGCTTGAGCAAGTATTCGGCACCGCTCGCGCGGCTCGGAAAGCTGCGCAGCGCCGGCATAACGGACCTGCGCTATGGCAACGTCATCGGCGCCGGCGCGAAGCGGCGGGACCGTGGCGTGCCGCTTCCAGCCGACGTCGACTGCTACGCGATCGGCGCCGTGACGGGCGCCACGACCGGCACCGTGCACGCGTTCATCGGTGACGGCATGGTGCCGCTCGACAGCGCGCTGGGCCGGCACCGCGAGCGTCGGCGAACGCTCTCCTTCGGCGATTCGCGTCAATGGGTGGCCGCGCGCACGCACCACCTCGAACTGCTTGGCAACCCGAAGGTTTACGGGCGGATCCGCGACTGGCTGTCCGAGCCGCGGGTCAGCCGAACACGACGTCGACGCCGGCCGGCGTGACCACCGCCGCGATGCGCTCGCTGGCCTCGGCGCACGGTGCGCCGAGCCGATCGACGCGGCGCACCACCGGGGCGCAGCCGCCCCGAGTCGCGACGATCAGCAGCTTCGCCGGCCCGCGCCCGAAGTTGCCGCTACGATGAACGACGTTGCGCGGCAGCACGACCGACATGCCGGCGCGAAGCCTCGCGTGGCGACCGGCGACCCAGACGTCGAGCGCCCCGTGCAGCACGTACAGGTACTGATCGTCGTCACGGCGGACCGGCCTCGGCAGGCAGCGCGTCGGCAGCACGGTATGCAGATAGACCGTCGCGCCGCTGCCCGGCGTCGCGAGCGCCTGCAGGCTCGGCGCGCGCCTCGGCGCGTCGTCACGGGTGTCGTTGCTGGCTTCGATGCGGCTGTGCACGGCGGTCTCCTGGAGGGTTGCGCCTCGCTACGCGGCGATAGCGCTCGTTCGTCGTTCGCCAGGAGAAGTGTCGCCGCCAGCGACTTGCGGATCGCTGACCGATTGGCGAAACGGCGCGGCGAGCCATGACGGCCGCCGCGTCGGCGCGTCGCTACGCCTTGCGCCGCCGCTTGCGCGCGCTCTTTTGCGCACCAAGCTGGTCGAGGCGGGCGCGCGCCTGACGCTTGCCCATGCCGCGCAACTGGGCGAGCTGCGCGATCTGCTCGGCGCGCGGCCGCGCGGTGCCGCGCTCCCAGTTGTAGATCGACTGCGCACTCACGCCGACGAGCTTCGCATACTCGGCTGCCGACAGGCCGAGCCGCTCGCGCTGCGAGCGCAATCCTTTCGCGACGAAGCGCACGCGCGTCGCGCCGTCGCCTTCCGCGGGCGCGGCACGCCGGCCGTCGAAGACCGACTTCGCAAGGACCGACATCTGTCGCTCGAGCACGTGCACCTGGCGCTTCAGCGCGGCGATATGCCGGCGATATTGCGTCGATGCGCGCTTGATCGCGTCCAGCTGCCGGCGCGCTTCCTTGCGTGAAAGCCTCGAAAATTCCTCGCGCAGCACTGAAGCGATGTTCGGCATGGCATTCCTCTGGGTCGGACGTCGTCGGCGCGCATTGTGGCACAGGCCGCCCCGGCCGGCTCGTACGGGCGGCTCAGCGGTCGGCCCGTTCGCGCGTCGCCACCCAGCATCCCGGCAGGTGGTCGTCGACGAGCCCGACCGCCTGCATGAACGCGTAGCAGATCGTCGTGCCGACGAAGCGGAATCCCCGCGCCTTCAGGTCGCGGCTCATCGCGTCGCTTTGCGGGGTCGATGCCGGGATGTCGCGAAGCGACCGCGGACGCCGGTGTTTGCCCGGCTTGAATTGCCGCAGATGCGCGTCGAGCGCCGTGCCGGCGTCGACGAGCGCGAGATACGCGTTCGCATTGGCGACGAACGCATGGATCTTCAGCCGATTGCGCACGATGGCGGCGTCACGCATCAGGCGCTCGATGCGCGCCGGCGTATAGCGGGCGATCCTCGCGGCGTCGAAGTCGTCGAACGCGCGCCGATAGCCTTCGCGCTTGCGCAGCACGGTGATCCACGCGAGCCCCGCCTGCGCGCCCTCGAGGCAGAGCATCTCGAACAGGCGGCGATCGTCGTGCTGCGGCACGCCCCATTCGTCGTCGTGATAGCGCACGTACAGCGGATCGGTGCCGCACCACGCGCAGCGCGAGCGGCCGTCGGGATGTCGCACTACGCCGGCGACGCGCGTGCGCGACGGCTCGGTCGTGCTCATCGACGCGATGATAGCGGCGGCGCCGCGCTCGTGTGCGGCGCACGAGGCGTATCATCGATCGAGTCCAATGCGAGGCCCGCATGACGCACGTCTTCCATCGCAGTCTCCGCCATACACCACCGGTCGCCGTATCCGGGCGCGGCATGTTCATAACGGATGCCGACGGCAGGCAGTATCTCGACGCCTGCGGCGGCGCCGCCGTGTCGTGCCTCGGCCATGGCCATCCCGACGTGCTCGCCGCGATGCACGAGCAGACGGACCGGCTTGCGTACGCGCACACGAGCTTCTTCACGTCGCAGCCAGCCGAGGCGCTCGCCGACCAGCTGATTCGCACTGCGCCGCCCGGCATGAGCCACGTCTACTTCGTGAGCGGCGGGTCCGAGGGCGTCGAGGCGGCATTGAAAATGGCGCGCCAGTACTTCGTCGAGATCGGCCAGCCGCAGCGCTCGCGCTTCATCGCGCGCCGCCAGAGCTATCACGGCAACACGCTGGGCGCGCTCGCCGTCGGCGGCAATGAGTGGCGGCGGGCGCAGTTCGCGCCGCTGCTGATCGACGTCGACCACGTGTCGGCGTGCTATCCGTATCGCGAGCAGCATGCGTTCGAAAGCGCCGAGGTGTACGGCGCGCGGCTCGCCGACGAGCTCGATCATAAGATCCGCGCCGTCGGTCCCGAGCATGTCATCGCGTTCGTCGCCGAGACGGTGGGCGGCGCGACGTCGGGCGCATTGGTTCCCGTTCCGGGTTACTTCAAGGCGATCCGCGACGTCTGCAATCGACACGGGTGCCTGTTGATCCTCGACGAGGTGATGTGCGGAATGGGCCGCACCGGCACGCTGCACGCATGCGAGCAGGAGGGCGTTGCGCCGGACCTGCTCGTCGTCGCCAAGGGCCTCGGCGGCGGTTACCAGCCGATCGGCGCGACGCTTGCGCAGAAGCACGTCGTCGACGCGATGTCGCAGGGCAGCGGCTTCTTCCAGCACGGCCACACGTACCTCGGACATGCGGTCGCATGCGCGGCATCGCTTGCCGTGCAGCGCGTGATCGAGCGCGACAACCTGCTCGCCAACGTTCGCGCGCGCGGGCACGAGCTCGAGGCGCGGCTGCACAGGCAGTTCGCCGAGCATCCGCACGTGGGCGACGTCCGCGGGCGCGGCCTGTTCTATGCCGTCGAGCTTGTCGCGGACCGGATGACCAAGGCGCCGTTCGACCCGAAGGCGCAACTCCATGCGCGGGTGAAGCGCGAGGCGCTGCAGCGCGGTTTGATGACCTATCCGATGGGCGGCACCATCGACGGCCGCCACGGCGACCACATCCTGCTTGCGCCGCCGTTCATCGTCGAATCGGAGCATCTCGAGCTGATCGTCACGCGGCTTGCCGCCGCGGTCGACGCGGCGATCGCATCGGCGCCGGCGCGCTGACCGCGCAGGCGGTCGTCCCGAGCGCGGCTAGGTTTCCGCCGCCGCGAGCGGCGCTGCGCGCGGCCCGGCGCGCCGGCGTTGAAGCAACAGCACGACGGCGAGCACGAGGAGCGCCGGCACGAACAGCCACTCCTTCGCCGGGCGATCGCGCTCGGTCTCGACGCCGGTGATCGTGAAGCCCTGCTCGAAGCCCGCCTTGTAGGCCGCACTGTTGAGCGCGACCGACATCACCTGCACGCCGGTCGGCAACGCCATCACGCGAATTCCCGACGACGCCATGCGCTGCGCGGCGTCGCCTGTGTCGCCGAGCGGCAGCCGTACCGTCTTGTGCACGTCCCTGCCTTCGAGCGTCGTGCCCTCGATGCGCACGCGCAGCGCGCTTCCCGGCGGCGCCGCCGCAGCGAGTTGCGCGAGCTGCTGCGGCGGTGCGACCTGGTAGCGCGGCAGCGAGAGGTCGAGCCAGAAGCCCGGCCGCAGCAGCGTGAACGTAACCAGCAGCAACAGCACCGACTCGTACCAGCGGCTTCGCGCGATGAACCAGCCCTGCGTGCCGGCGGCGAACGCGAGCATCGCGGCGATCGCGGCGGCGATGACGAGCACCAGCTGCCACCACGAGTCGATGCCGATCATCAGCAGATTCGGGTTGAAGACGAACATGAACGGCAGGATCGCCGTTCGGCTGCTGTACCAGAATGCGGTGATGCCGGTCTTGATGGGGTCGGCGCGCGAGATCGCGGACGCCGCGAACGAGGCGAGCCCAACCGGCGGCGTCACGTCCGCCATCAGGCCGAAGTAGAAGACGAACATGTGCACGGCGACCAGCGGCACGACGAGGCCCGATTGCGCGCCGAGCTCGACGACCACCGGCGCCATCAGCGTCGACACGACGATGTAGCTCGCCGTCGTCGGCATCCCCATGCCGAGCACGAGGCAGATGAACGCGACCAGCAGGAGCATCGCGATGATGTTGCCCGCCGAGATCGTCTCGACGAACTCGGTCATCACGAGGCCGAGGCCCGTGACCGACACCGTGCCGACGACGATGCCCGCAGCGGCCGTCGCGAGCGCGATGCCGATCATGTTGCGCGCGCCGCGCTCGAGGCCCTCGATGAGGTCGTCGAATCCGGCGCGGAACACCGCCGCGCCCGTCGGTTGTCCGCGAAACAACGCGAGCAGCGGTCTCTGCGTGAGCAGGATGACGATCAGCAGCACCGTCGCGTAGAACGCCGAGAGCCCCGGCGAGAGGTCCTCGACCAGCAACGCCCAGACGAGCACGACGACCGGAAGCAGGAAGTGCAGACCGGCGAGAAGCGTCTCCTTGAGCGGCGGCAACGAAAGCACCGGCGCGTTCGGATCGTCGACGACGAGGTCGGGCTCCTTCGAAACCTGGCGCACGATCAGCACGTACGCGATCGCGATCAGCGCGAGCATCACCCAGGTCGACGCAGAGCCGAGCAGCGGCCGCATCCACCCGAGGAGGTAGTAGACGATGTTCGCGACGATGACGACGCCGGCGAGCGTCATCAGCACGCCGAGAAATCGCCGCCAGCCCGAGTACGTTCCGTGTTGCGGGATGCCGGCGATGCCCGCCTTGCACGCCTCGAGATGCACGATATAGAACAGCGCGATGTACGAGATGATCGCCGGCAGGAACGCGTTCTTGACGATCTCGGAGTACGGCACGCCGACGTACTCGGCCATGAGGAACGCGGCGGCGCCCATCACGGGCGGCATGATCTGGCCGTCGACGCCGGCCGCGACCTCGATCGCGCCCGCCTTTTGCGCCGGATAGCCGACGCGCTTCATCAGCGGAATCGTGAACGTGCCGCACGTGACGACGTTCGCGACCGACGAGCCCGAGATCATGCCCATCAGCCCGGAAGAGACGACCGCCGCCTTCGCCGGTCCGCCGCGCATGTGGCCGAGCAGCGCGAACGCGACCTTGATGAAATAGTTGCCCGCACCGGCCTTCTCGAGCAGCGAGCCGAACAGCACGAACAGGAAGATGTAGCTCGCCGACACGCCGAGCGCGACGCCGAACACGCCTTCGGTCGTGAGCCAGTAGTGCGAGACGGCCTTCGAAAGCGACACGCCCTTGTGCGCGATCACGTCCGGCATGTGCGGCCCCGCGAATGCGTAGCCGAGCATCAGCATCGCGATGATCGCGAGCGGCGGGCCGACGACGCGCCGCGTCGCCTCGAGCAGCAGCAGCATGCCGAGCACCGCGGTCGCGATGTCGAGCATCGTCGGCTCGCCGGGACGCGTCGAGATCTCGCGGTAGAACAGGAAGAGGTACGCGCCGCAGAACGCCGCGATGCCGGCGAGCAGCCAGTCCTGCAAAGGGATGTGCTTGCGCGGCGAGCGCTTCGCGAACGGGAACGCGAGGTAGGCGAGGAAAAGCCCGAAGCCGAGATGCAGCGATCGCATCTCGGTCGAGTTCAGCACGAAGACATTGAAGATGAACGGCAGCGGCGACGCGTACCAGATCTGCAGCAGCGACCAGGCGAGGCACGTCCACGCGATCACGCGCGCTGGCAGCCCGGAGGGCGTGCGCCCCCCGAGGTCGGTTTCCTGGACGAGTGCGGCGGCGTCGACCGCGCGGGTCACTTGACCCAGCCCTTTTCCTTGTAATAGCGAAGCGCACCTTCATGGATCGGCGCGGACAGGCCGTTCTTGATCATTTCCTGCGCGTCGAGATGCGCGAACGCCGGGTGCAGCTTCTTGAACTCGTCGAGATTCTCGAACACCGCCTTGGTGATCGTGTAGACGACGTCGGCCGGAACCTTCGCCGAGCTCACCATCGTCGCGAGCACGCCGTAGGTCGGCGTCGGTTGCGGGTTGTTCGCGTAGATGCCGCCGGGAATCGCGACCTTCGCGTAGTACGGATGCTTCTTCACCAGTTCGTCCACCGCGGGGTCCTGCAGCGGCACGAGCTTCGCGCCGCAGGTGGTCGTCGGATCCTGGATGTTCGCCGACGGATGCCCGACGCCGTAGAAGAACGCGTCGATCTTGTTGTCGCACAGCGCCGGACCGTGCTCGTCGGCCTTGAGCTCCGAGGCGAGCGCGAAGTCGGACAGCTTCATGTTCTCGGCCCCGAGCAACTCCTCCATCGCCGAGCGCGTGCCGGAGCCCGGATTGCCGACGTTGACGCGCTTGCCCTTCAGATCCTTGAACGAATGGATGTTCGCCTCCTTGCGCGCGACGAGCGTGAACGGCTCGGGGTGGACGGAGAACACGGCACGCAGATCCTTGTCGGCTTCCTTGAACGATCCTGTGCCGTTGTACGCCTGGTACTGCACGTCCGACTGCGCCATGCCGAAATCGAGCTCGCCCGACTTGATTGCGTTCACGTTGTAGACGGAGCCGCCGGTCGACTCGACCGAGCAACGGATGCCGGTCTTCGCGCGGTCCTTGTTCACGAGCCGGCAGATCGCGCCGCCGACCGCGTAGTAGACGCCGGTGACGCCTCCGGTGCCGATGGTGACGAACTTCTGCTGCGCGACTGCGCCGGTCGGCGCGAGCATCAGTGCGCAGGCGATCGTGGCGACGAGCACGGCTGCGCGCGACGTCGGGCCAGTCCTTCGATGAACGTGCATGAGCTTCCTCCTCTTTTGAACTGCAACGAGCGAAAGATTTGCCGCGCGCGCCGGGCGCGTGCAGCGCCCGCTGTGCCACCCGGCTTCCCCGATAGGCGATACGAGTATGATTGTTGTTTGCCCGCCGGCCGGGCACGGCGCGAGCGTCCGAGCGCAAGTATAACGATTGCGCCCGGCGGCGTCCCCCAGCATGAAACTGCGCCCTTCTGCCGCGTGCGACGGAGCGTCGGCGTGACCGAGTCCCTTCCTCGCATCGCGCTGATCCACGCGCTCGCGCATTCCGTCGCACCGGTCAATGCCGAGCTCGACCGGGCATGGCCCTACTGCGTGCGGATGAACCTGCTCGACGACAGCCTTTCCGCCGACGTGGCGCGAACCGGCGGCATCGACGAGGCGATGACGGCGCGCTTCCTGTCGCTTGCCGGCTACGCCATCGGGACCGGTGCGCAAGCGATCCTCTTCACGTGCTCGGCATTCGGACCGTGCATCGACGCGGTGAAACGGGAGTGGCCGGCGATCGCGGTGCTGAAGCCGAACGAGGCGATGATCGCCGACGCTTCGCGCAGCGCGCGCCGGGTCGGGCTCGTCGCGTCGTTCGCGCCGACGCTCGCGACGATGCCGGCGGAGTTTCCCGCGACCGTCACCGTGTTGCCGATGCTCGCCGAAGGCGCGCTCGACGCGCTTGATCGGGGCGATGCGCGGGCGCACGACGCGCTCGTTGCCGACGCCGCGCGCCGCGTCGTCGCCCAGGGCTGCGACGTCGTCGCGCTCGCGCAATTCAGCATGGCGCGCGCCGCGCCCGCGGTCGAGCGTGCCGTCGGCATTCCGGTGCTGACGACGGTGGGGAGCGCGGTTCGCGCGCTGCGCGCCCGCGTGACAAGCGGCACGCCGAGCGGCGATTCGTCCGAAACATCACTCTGACCCTCGTCGTGACCCCGTTGCCGAGCCAGCCACGCCGACGCCTGCGCGCAATCGTGCTGGTCGCGATGCTCGCGGCCGGCTGCGCCGCGCCGGCTGCCGTGCCGCGCGACGGCAGCGCGCTGCCGGAGCTCGCCGCGACGCTCGCCCGGCAGCACGTGCGCGATCTGCGCGGACCGTATCGCGCCGCGCTGTGCGCTCGAACGGGCGCGGCGGACAAGTGCGCGAGCGCGCTGCATCGATTCGCCGGCGAAACCGAAGGCGCGCGACCCGCGGCCGCGACGCCCTCGTCGTACCGGCTGCTGTTCGTGCCGGGGTTTCTCGCGTCGTGCTTTCCCGGCATCGCGTCCTTCTCGGACGTCGTCGCCGAGGCGCGGCGCGAAGGCTTCGACGCGCGCGTGCTGTCGGTCGGCGGGCGCAACTCGATCGCCGCGAACGCGAAGATGATCGCCGAGCAGATCGAGCGGATGCCGGACGACGGAAGACGGATCGTCATCATCGGCCACTCGAAAGGCGCCACCGACGCGCTCGAGATGATCGTGCGCCGCCCCGACCTCGCGTCGCGCGTCGTCGCGCTGATCGGCGTCGCCGGTGCCTTCAACGGCAGTCCGCTCGCCGACCGGCTGCGCGCCGTCTACGATCTCGTGATCGCCTCGAACCCGCTGCTGACCTGCGCCGCGGCGCAGGGCGATGCGCTCGACGATCTTAGGCCGCAAACGCGGCGCGACTGGTGGTCCGCGCACCGGGCGAGCGTTCGCGTTCCGCTGTATTCGCTCGTGGCCGTGCCCGATCCCGATCGCGTGTCGCCATTGCTCGCGCTGCTGCACATGCAATTGGGTGCCGCCTCGCCGTGGAACGACGGCCAGCTGATCGCGCTCGACCAGATTGCGCCCGGCGGCAATTTGCTCGGGTTCATCAACGCCGACCACCTCACCGCCGGCGTGCCACGACCGCGTTCGCTGCCATGGAGCCTGGTCTGGGCCGACGTCGATTTCCCGCGCGCGGATGTGATCCTCGCGGCGGTCGACATCGCGGTCGCGGACGCGCCGCCCGCAGTTCAGTCGGTGCGCCTTCGCGCGAACCTCGTCCACTAGAATTCGACGACAACAACCTCTGGAGCTAGCCATGGCCACCGATCCCGCTGCCCAACTCGCCGACGCCGGCATGGACGCGCAGTCGCTGTACCGCGAGGAGATCTATACCGACGCGAAGCTCGGCACGCTTCGCGTCATGGTCCCCGTCAAGGCGGACGGCTCGGGCGACACGACGCGCCCGACCATCTACACAGGCGAAGCGCGGCTGCTGACGCAGATGGGCCCGCTGCCGATCAGCTTCGAGATCGAGGCGACGACGCTCGCCGAAGCGGTGTCGAAGTACGGCGCTGCCGCGAAGGTCGGCGTCGAGCAGGCCATGCACGAGCTGCAGGAGCTGCGCCGGCAGCAGTCGAGCTCCATCGTCATACCGCAAGCGGGCGCGATTCCGCCGGGCGGTCTCGGCGGCGGCGGGAAGATCCAGATCCCGTAGCGGACCTTCGCTCGTCATTGCGCCAAAGGCGGGTGCGATCAAGGGATCGATCGCGGACTCGTCACGAGCCGCAAGCCGGACGACATCCCGGCGTTCAATGAAAGGATGATCGAGGAAATTCGTGGAAGGCGCGCCGACGTCGCGCGCCGATCCCAGCACGGTCGAAACGTAAACCGCTGCCTGTCGGGAACGACGGCTGCGCTGCGCCGGTGCATCGGCACCATCGCGCGCACTCGAATGGTTCAACGCCGGCATCAAGCGCCGGCGTTTTCACATAAGACCCTGACGGCGCGCAAGAAATTCTTTGGCACGCGATTGGCTAACGGAACACCCGGGTTCTTCCACGTCGAGGGGGTTCGTTCCATGAAGCGTCGCTCGCTGTTCAAATTGCTCGCCGTTTCGGCCGCGCTCGCAAGCGCCGGCCTCACTGCCGGTTTCGCCACCGCCGCCGACACGATCAAGGTCGGCATCCTGCACTCGCTGTCGGGAACGATGGCGATCTCCGAATCGGCGCTGAAGGAAACGGCGCTGATGACCATCGCCGAGATCAATGCGCACGGTGGCGTCATGGGCAAGCAGCTCGAGCCTGTCGTCGTCGATCCGGCGTCGAACTGGCCGCTGTTCGCCGAGAAGGCGCGTCAGCTGCTCACGCAGGACAAGGTGGCCGTCGTGTTCGGCTGCTGGACGAGCGTGTCGCGCAAGTCCGTGCTGCCAGTGTTCAAGGAATTGAACGGGCTCATCTTCTATCCGGTGCAATACGAGGGCGAGGAGCTCGAGAAGAACGTCTTCTACACGGGCGCGGCGCCGAACCAGCAGGCGATTCCCGCCGTTGAATACCTGATGAGCAAGGACGGCGGCGGCGCGAAGCGCTTCTTCCTGCTCGGAACCGACTACGTCTATCCGCGCACGACGAACAAGATCCTGCGCGCGTTCCTCGCGAGCAAGGGCGTGCAGGAGAAGGACATCGAGGAGGTCTACACGCCGTTCGGGCACAGCGACTACCAGACGATCGTCGCGAACATCAAGAAGTTCTCCGCCGGCGGCAAGACGGCGGTGATCTCGACGATCAACGGCGACTCGAACGTTCCCTTCTACAAGGAGCTCGGCAACGCCGGATTGAAGGCGACCGACGTGCCGGTCGTCGCGTTCTCGGTCGGCGAGGAGGAGCTTCGCGGCGTCGACACGAAGCCGCTGGTCGGTCATCTCGCCGCATGGAACTACTTCATGTCGCTCAAGAACCCGCAGAACGACGCGTTCATCAAGCTGTACAAGGACTGGGCGGTGAAGGCGAAGCTCGCGAACTCGGGCAAGGTCGTAACGAACGATCCGATGGAAGCGACGTACATCGGCATCCACATGTGGAAGCAGGCGGTCGAAAAGGCGAAATCGACCGACGTCGACAAGGTGATCACGGCGATGAGCGGGCAGACGTTCAAGGCGCCGAGCGGCTTCGACATCAAGATGGACGAGAAAAACCACCATCTGTGGAAGCCGGTGTTCATCGGCGAAGTGAAGGGCGACGGCCAGTTCAACGTCGTGTGGAAGACGAAGGGCCCGGTGCGCGCCGCGCCGTGGAGCCCGTACATCCAGGGCAACGACAAGAAGAAGGACGTGCCGGAAGCGTAATCGAGTCGAGCGGCCGCGAAGACACTGGATCCCCGCGCACGCGGGGATGACGAGCAGCGCTGGTTCGTCGCATTCGCCCGCGCGGGCATGACGGCCGCACGAGCCGTCGTTCCCGCCCGCCGGGGCATGACGACCACACGAGCCGTCGTTCCCGCGAAAGCCGGAACCCAGTGTCCTTCATGTGCCACGACCTGACGCCATGCGCCTCCTCCGCCTCTTGCTCGCGCTCGCGTCACTCGCATTCGCGAATCTCGCATTCGCGGTGCTCGATCCGGCGGTGCTCGCTCGCCTCGCCTCCGACGACTCGGACGAGAAGATCGCCGCGATCGTCGCGATCGCACAGGCATCGCCCGAGCTTGCGCTACCCGTGCTGAAGGCGCTTTCCGAAGATGCGCTGTACGTCGCCGGCGATCGCGTAGTCATCGTCGACGGCGAGCGTGTCATCGACGCGTCGAGCGGAACCGAGCTCAAGCCCGCGCCGGCGTCGCGTGACGGCATCACGATCAACAACCGGGTGCGACGCGAGGTGGCATCGGCGGCCGCGGGGCTGCGGCTGTTCGCCCGCGAGCACGAGCTGCGGTTGAAAGCCGCGCAGGAGCTCGCGGCGAGCGCGGACGCGGACACGTTGCCGCTGATCGATCGAGCGCTCGCGAAAGAAAGCGACTTCGACGTGAGGGCGCAGCTCGCCGTGGCGAAAGCGAAGGCGACGCTCGGCTCGCCGGACACGGCCGTTCGCCTCGCGGCGGTGAAGGCGCTCGGCGACTCGGCCGATCCGAACACGAAGCAGCTGCTGTTGCCCTTGCTCGAAAAGCACGGCGACGCGTTCGCGGAGCCGGACGATGCGGTGCGCGCCGCAGCGAGCGTGTCGCTTCGCGCGATCGACGGCCGTCTCGCGTGGGGCGAGCATCTCGGGCGCGTGTTCACCGGGCTTTCGCTCGGATCGGTGCTGCTGCTCGCCGCGCTCGGGCTTGCGATCACGTACGGCGTGATGGGCGTCATCAACATGGCGCACGGCGAGCTGCTGATGGTCGGCGCGTACTCGGCGTGGACGGTGCAGGCGTTCTTTCGCGCGAAGCTGCCCTCGCTCGTCGATTGGTATCTGGTCGCCGCGATTCCCGTCGGCTTCGTCGCGGCGGCGCTGATCGGCGCGCTGATGGAGCGCGTCGTCATTCGCAAGCTCTACGGTCGCCCGCTCGAGACGCTGCTCGCGACCTGGGGGCTGTCGCTGATGCTGATCCAGGCGGCGCGCACCACGTTCGGCCCGCAGAACGTCGAGGTCGCGAATCCGACGTGGATGTCGGGTGGCATCGCCGTGCTGCCGAACCTGGTGCTGCCGTACAACCGGATGGTGATCATCGGCTTTTCGATCGCCGTTCTCGTCGCGATGTGGGCGATCCTCAACATGACGCGGCTCGGCATGTTCGTGCGCGCGGTGACGCAGAATCGCGCGATGGCGGGTTGCGTCGGCGTGCCGACGTCGCGCGTCGATACGCTCGCGTTCGCGCTCGGCGCCGGCATCGCCGGCCTCGGTGGCGTCGCGCTGTCGCAGATTTCGAACGTCGGCCCCGACATGGGGCAGGGCTACATCGTCGACTCGTTCATGGTCGTCGTTCTCGGCGGCGTCGGCCAGCTCGCCGGTGCCGTATGGGCCGCGCTGGGACTCGGCGTCGCATCGAAGTTCCTCGAAGGCTGGACCGGCGCGGTGATCGCGAAGATCGTCGTGCTCGCGTTCATCATCGTCTTCATCCAGAAGCGGCCGCAGGGACTCTTCGCGCTGAAGGGACGCTTCGCGGAGACCTGATGAACGCGCCGGCCGACCTGATCACGGCGAGGACGCTTGCGGCGACGGCGCGCGTGCCGCTCGCGCTGCGTACGGTACGACGGATGCCGCGCGCAGCGATCGCCGGCGGCGCGGCGTTCGCGCTGTTCGCGTTCGCCGTCGTGCCGCTGCTGCATCTCGCCGTGCCAGCCGGCCATCCGCTGCACCTGTCGGACTACTTCGTCACGCTCGTCGGCAAGATCCTCTGCTACGCGATCGTCGCCGTCGCGCTCGATCTCGTCTGGGGCTACGGCGGCATTCTTTCGCTCGGGCACGGACTGTTCTTCGCGCTCGGCGGCTACGCGTTCGGCATGTACCTGATGCGCCAGATCGGCCTTGATGGCAGCTACCGGATGGAGCTGCCGGATTTCATGGTGTTCCTCGACTGGAAGGCGTTGCCCTGGTACTGGCGCGGCAGCGATCACTTCCTCTGGTCGGCAGTCCTCGTGCTGAGCGTGCCGGCGCTGCTCGCGTTCGTGTTCGGCTACTTCGCGTTCCGCTCGCGGATCAAGGGCGTCTACTTCTCGATCATCACGCAGGCGCTCACCTTCGCGTTCATGCTGCTGTTCTTCCGCAACGACACCGGGTTCGGCGGCAACAACGGGTTCACCGATTTCAAGCGCGTGCTCGGCATCGCGATCACGGCGCCCTCGACGCGTGTCGTGCTGTTCGCGCTGTCCGCGGCGGCACTGCTCGGCGCGCTGGCGCTGTGCCGCTACGTCGTCACGTCGAAGTTCGGTCGTGTGCTGACGGCGATTCGCGACGCCGAGTCGCGCGTGATGTTCCTCGGCTACGACCCGCTCTGGTACAAGCTCGGCGCGTGGACGCTGTCGGCGACGCTGTGCGCGATCGCCGGTGCGCTGTACGTGCCGCAGGTCGGCATCATCAATCCGGGCGAGATGAGCCCGGCCAACTCGATCGAGATGGCGATCTGGGTCGCCGTCGGCGGCCGCGGGACGCTGATCGGCGCGGTGGTTGGCGCGTTCGCCGTCAATCTGGCGAAGAGCTGGTTCACCGTCCGCTTCCCGGACTACTGGCTGTTCTTTCTCGGCGCGCTGTTCATCGTCGTCACGCTCTACCTGCCGAACGGCATCGTCGGCGCATGGGCGCAATGGCGCGGGCGGCTCGCCGCGCCGGCGCGTCGATGAATCGCTCGCCGAACCTGCAGTCGGCGCACGAGGAAGCGGCCGGCCTCGCGCACGTGCTTCGCCGCGGCCAGGTCGATCTCTCGCATCGGGTGATCCTGTACCTCGAGGACATCACCGTCTCGTTCGACGGCTTCAAGGCGCTCGACGCGTTGACGCTCACGATCGACGCCGGCGAGCTTCGCTGCGTCATCGGCCCGAACGGCGCCGGCAAGACGACGATGATGGACGTGATCACCGGCAAGACGCGCCCCGACGCCGGCCGCGCCTACTTCGGTCAGACGCTCGATCTCACCAAGCTGTCCGAGCCGCAGATCGCGCACGCGGGCATCGGCCGCAAGTTCCAGAAGCCGACGATCTTCGAGCGCCACACGGTGTTCGACAACCTCGAGCTCGCGCGCAAGGCGGACAAGCGGGCGCGCCGATCGCTCACCGCCACCGTCGACGACGTCGTGCGCGACCGCGTCGCCGACACGCTCGCGCGCGTCGGGCTCCACACGCACGCCGATCGTCCCGCCGGCCTGCTGTCGCACGGCCAGAAGCAATGGCTCGAGATCGGCATGCTGCTGATCCAGGAGCCGCGCCTGCTGCTGCTCGACGAGCCGGTGGCAGGCATGACCGACGACGAAACCGAGCGCACGGCGGAGCTCTTCGTGTCGCTCGCCGGCGAGCATTCGCTGATGGTCGTCGAGCACGACATGGCGTTCGTCAAGCAGCTCGGCGGCACGGTGACGGTGCTGCACGAGGGTCGCGTGATCGCCGAGGGACCGCTCGCGAGCGTGCAGGCCGATGAGCGCGTGATCGAGGTTTACCTTGGCCGCTAAGAGGCTTCATTGCCGCGAAGGAGGGAATCCAGCGTCTTTCGACGAAAGACATTGGGTCCCCGCGTGCGCGGCGACGACACGCGCCATGTCGGTGCAACCGTCGTCCATTCGCGTGCGCCGATGCTGACCGTCTCGCGTCTGAACCAGTACTACGGCGGCAGCCACATCCTGCGCGACGTCGCGTTCGAGGCGCCCGCCGGCAAGGTGACGGCGCTGCTCGGCCGCAACGGCGTCGGCAAGACGACGCTGCTCAAGTGCCTGATGGGGCTCGTGCCCGCGGCATCGGGCGCGATCGAGTTCGGCGGCGCCGACGTCACGCGCGCGCCGCCGCACGCGCGCGTGCGCGCCGGCATCGGCTACGTGCCGCAAGGCCGCGAGATCTTTCCGCGGCTCACCGTACGCGAAAACCTGCAGATGGGACTCGCAACCAAGCGGCGCGACGCCGCCGTTCCGCCGGTCATCTTCGACATGTTCCCGGTGCTGCGCTCGATGCTGCGCCGGCGCGGAGGCGACCTGTCCGGCGGACAGCAGCAGCAGCTCGCGATCGGGAGGGCGCTCGCGATGGCACCCAAATTGCTCATCCTCGACGAGCCGACCGAGGGCATCCAGCCATCGATCATCAAGGACATCGAGCGCGCGATCCGCGCGCTCGCCGAGGCCGGCGAAATGGCGATCCTGCTCGTCGAACAGTATTACGACTTCGCGCGCTCACTGGCCGATAATTACCTGGTCATGGAGCGCGGAGAGATCGTGATGCGAGGGCGCGGCGAGGACATGGATCGTGACGGCGTCAAGGCTGCGCTTGCGGTGTAGCACGCAGGGCGCGATTCCGGGGCAGTCCGGGATCGCGATCGCAACACCGCTCGGGGCCGGCGACGCTCGCAACCGGACCGAGGACGAGCATCATGTGCGCAACCACCGTGGCCCCCCGCGACCTGGGACTCAAGCAACCGCCGAACTCACGCGCGCTTCGCCGTGGCATGCCGCGCTCGCGCTGGGTTTCGCCCACCGACGCGGCGGAACGCTGCTCGAGCACCGCGCGCACACCGGTCCCCTTCGCGTTCAGAAGCCGCTGTTCCCCGAAGGACCGGCCGTATGCCACGCGGTCGTGCTGCATCCACCGGGGGGTGTCGCGGGCGGAGATGCTCTCGCGGTCGACGTTCGCGCTGCGGCGGGCGCGCACGCACTGCTGACCACCCCCGGCGCGGGCAAGTGGTACCGCGCCAATGAACGTCGTGCGTCACAACGGGTGACCATCGGCGTCAGTTCCGGCGCCGTGGTCGAGTGGCTGCCGCAGCCGTCCATCTTCTTCGATGGCGTCGACGCGAGCATCGAAACACGCGTATCGCTCGCGGAGGACGCTCTTTACATCGGCTGGGAAGCGCTGTGCTTCGGCCGCACGGCCTCGCAAGAACGCTTCACGCACGGCCGCGTCGCGCTGCGCACCGTGATCGAGCGCGATGCCCGCCTTCTTTGGCATGAGCGCGCGATCGTCGATGGCGGCTCCGGCTGGCTCGTCGCGCGTGCCGGGCTTGGTCGACATCCCGTGTGCGCGACGCTCGTCGCCGCCGGTCGCACGATCGCGCGCCACATCGTCGACGCGTGCCGCGCGGCGCCGCTGCCTGCCGGTGTCGACGCCGGCATCACGACGCTGCCCGACGTGCTGATCGCCCGTTGCCTTGCACCGGACACCGAACGCGCGACAATGTGGTTCGGCGCACTGTGGCGCGTGCTGCGTCCGGCGCTCGCCGGGCGTGCGGCGACGCCGTTGCGCATCTGGAACACCTGAGAAGCCATGGAGCTCACGCCGCGCGAGAAGGACAAACTGCTGGTCTTCACCGCGGCGCTCGTCGCCGAGCGGCGCAAGGCCCGCGGCGTCAAGCTCAACTACCCGGAAGCGGTTGCGCTGATCAGCGCAGCGATCATGGAAGGCGCGCGCGACGGCCGCAGCGTCGCCGATCTGATGCACTTCGGCACGACGCTGCTCGCCCGTGCCGACGTCATGGACGGCGTGCCGGAGATGATTCCCGAAATCCAGGTCGAGGCGACGTTCCCCGACGGCACGAAGCTCGTCACCGTGCACAATCCCATCGTATGAAACGAGGGTCAGAGTGCGCGTTGCGCATGAAACGAGGGTCAGAGTGCGCGTTGCGCACTCTGACCCTCGTCCCCAGCCATGATCCCCGGCGAACTTCGTATCGAGCCCGGCGAGATCGAGCTGAACGCCGGCCGCGCGACGATGACGCTCGCCGTCGCGAACACCGGCGACCGCCCGATCCAGGTCGGATCGCACTATCACTTCGCCGAAACGAACGCCGCGCTCGACTTCGATCGCGATCGAGCGCGCGGCTTTCGTCTCGACATCGCCGCCGGCACCGCGGTGCGCTTCGAGCCCGGCCAGACGCGAACGGTGCAGCTCGTCGCGCTCGCCGGCGATCGCGTCGTGCACGGCTTCCGCGGCCTCGTCGACGGCCCGCTCGAATGAGCGTCAAGATCTCGCGGCGGGCGTACGCCGAGATGTTCGGCCCGACGGTCGGCGACCGCGTGCGCCTCGCCGACACCGACCTGTGGATCGAGGTCGAGCGCGATTACACCGTGTACGGCGACGAAGTGAAGTTCGGCGGCGGCAAGGTGATCCGCGACGGCATGGGCCAGGGTCAGCGCACGTCGCGCGACGTCGCCGACACGGTCATCACCAACGCGCTCGTCGTCGACCACTGGGGCATCGTCAAGGCGGACATCGCGATCAAGGACGGCCGCATCGCCGCTCTCGGCAAGAGCGGCAATCCCGATATCCAGCCGGGCGTCACGATCGCGATCGGCGCCGCGACCGAGATCATCGCCGGCGAGGGAATGATCGTCACGCCAGGCGGCATCGACGCGCACATCCATTTCATCTGCCCGCAGCAGATCGACGAAGCGCTGG
Organism: uncultured beta proteobacterium; assembly: GCA_963798655.1. Lineage (GTDB taxonomy): Bacteria > Pseudomonadota > Gammaproteobacteria > Burkholderiales > Casimicrobiaceae > CAVSMC01. The sequence continues at coordinate 198,053 of CAWCUH010000004.1, forward strand.
TGTCCGGTGTCACGACGATGCTCGGCGGCGGCACCGGCCCCGCGACCGGAACGTTCGCGACGACGTGCACGCCGGGACCGTGGCACATCCACCGGATGCTCGAGGCTGCCGATGCGTTTCCGATGAACCTCGGCTTCCTCGGCAAGGGCAACGCGAGCCTGCCCGATCCGCTGCGCGAGCAGATCCACGCCGGCGCGATGGGGCTCAAGCTGCACGAGGACTGGGGCACGACGCCCGCGGCGATCGACAACTGTCTCGCCGTCGCCGACGACATGGACGTGCAGGTCGCGATCCACACCGACACGCTGAACGAGTCCGGCTTCGTCGAGACGACGCTCGCCGCGTTCAAGGAGCGCACGATCCACACGTTTCACACCGAAGGCGCGGGCGGCGGCCATGCGCCCGACATCATCAAGGCGGCCGGACAGCCGAACGTGCTGCCGTCGTCGACCAACCCGACGCGGCCGTACACGGTCAACACGATCGACGAGCATCTCGACATGCTGATGGTGTGCCATCACCTCGACCCGTCGATCGCCGAGGACATCGCGTTCGCCGAATCGAGGATCCGCCGCGAGACGATCGCCGCCGAGGACATCCTGCACGACCTGGGCGCGTTCTCGATGATGTCGTCGGACTCGCAGGCGATGGGGCGCGTCGGCGAGGTGATCATCCGCACGTGGCAGACGGCGCACAAGATGAAGGTGCAGCGCGGTGCGCTCGCCCAGGACGGCGCGCGCAACGACAACTTCCGCGTCAAGCGCTACGTCGCCAAATACACGATCAATCCGGCGATCACGCACGGCATCGCGCACGCGGTCGGCTCGGTCGAGCCCGGCAAGCTCGCCGATCTCGTGCTGTGGAAGCCGGCGTTCTTCGGCGTGAAGCCGTCGCTCGATCGTCAAGGGCGGCATGATCGCGGCCGCCGCGATGGGCGACCCCAATGCGTCGATCCCGACGCCGCAGCCGGTGCACTACCGGCCGATGTTCGGCGCGTTCGGCAAGGCGCTCGCGTGCGCGGTCACGTTCGTGTCGAAGGCGGCGATCGACAATCCCGCCGTCGCGGCGCTCGGATTGTCGAAGCCGCTCGTCGCGGTCCATGGCACGCGCGCGCTGCGCAAGCGTCGACATGGTGCACAACGACGCGTTGCCGCAGATCGACGTCGACCCCGAAACGTACGAGGTGCGCGCCGACGGCGAGGCGCTCGTCTGCGAACCCGCGACCGAATTGCCGATGGCGCAGCGCTACTTCCTGTTCTGACGATGCGAATCGCCAACGCGCTCGCCGATCGCGGCGCCGTTGCGTCGGCGCGGCTCGTGCTGCCCTTCGACGCGCGGCGCAAGAGCCGCCTGCTCGCGCGGCTCGACTCCGGCGAGGAGATCGGCTACGTGCTGCCGCCGGGCACGGTGCTGCGCGACGGCGACAAGCTCGCCGTGGCGGACGGCACCGTGATCGAAGTCGTCGCCGCGGCGGAGCCGTTGCTCGAGGTGCGGGCTGCGAGTGCGCTCGACGTCGCGCGCGCCGCGTATCACGTCGGCAACCGCCATGTCCCGGTCGAGATTGCCGACGGCGTGCTGCGGTTGCAGCGCGATCATGTGCTGGCCGACATGCTCGCCGGTCTCGGCTGCACGGTGACGCCGGTCGACGCGCCGTTCGATCCCGAGGGCGGTGCCTATGCGGCGCACCGCCACGACGGCGAAGTTGCGCACGACCTGCACGACCCCGGACACGGGCCGCATCGATCGAAGCCGCGGATCCACGAGTTCAAATGACGGCGACCTCCGATGCCTTCGCGCTGTCGCGGCTGCTGCAGCTCGCGAGCCCGACGCTGCCCGTCGGCGCCTACACGTATTCGCAGGGCCTCGAATGGGCGGTCGACGCAGGTTGGGTGGAAAACGAAGCGGCCGCGTTCGATTGGATCGCAGGACTCCTCGAGCACGGCATCGGTGTCTTCGATGCGCCGCTCGTCGCAGGCGCGCATCGCGCATGGACGCTTGGCCAATGGGCCGAAGCGATGCGCCTCGACGCGCTCTACGTTGCGACGCGCGAGAGCGCCGAGCTTCGCGCCGAAACGCTGCAGATGGGCTACTCGCTGCTGCGAATGCTCGCCGACGTGCCGGGCATCGCCCGTCCGGCGGCGCTGCAGGCATCCGGTGACGTCTCCTTTCCCGTGGCATGGGCCGGCGTCACCGCCGCGAGTGCCATCGCGGTCGACGCCGCAGTCGTCGGATATCTGTGGAGCTGGTGCGAAAATCAGACCATGGCAGCGCTCAAGTCGATTCCGCTCGGACAATCCGCCGGCCAGCGAATCCTCGCCGCGCTCGGCACGCGGCTGCACGCGATCGCGCAGCGCGCAGTGGACCTGCCCGAAGACGACTGGCACAACTTCGCCCCGGGCTTCGCGATCGCTTGCAGCCGCCACGAAACGCAATACTCGCGGCTGTTCCGCTCGTGAACGGCGTTCGCGCACCGGCGCTTCGCGTCGGCATCGGCGGCCCCGTCGGCTCGGGCAAGACGGCGTTGACGCTCGCGCTTTGCCGCGCGCTTCGCGACCGCTACAGCGTCGGCGCGGTGACGAACGACATCTACACCGCCGAGGACGCGCAGTTCCTCGTGCGCAACGAGGCGTTGCCCGCCGAGCGGATCATCGGCGTGGAGACCGGCGGCTGCCCGCACACTGCGATCCGGGAAGACGCCTCGATCAACCTCGAAGCGGTCGCGCGGCTCACGCGCGCCTTCCCCGATATCGAGATCGTGCTGATCGAATCGGGCGGCGACAATCTCGCGGCCACGTTCTCGCCCGAGCTCTCGGACCTCACGATCTACGTGATCGACGTCGCCGCGGGCGACAAGATCCCGCGCAAGGGCGGCCCCGGCATCACCAAGTCGGATCTGCTCGTCATCAACAAGATCGATCTCGCGCCGATGGTCGGCGCATCGCTCGACGTGATGGCTCGCGACTCGCGGACGATGCGCGGCGAGCGGCCGTTCGTTTTCAGCAACCTGAAGACCGGCGATGGCGTGCGCGAAATCGTCGCGTTCGTCGAGCGCAACGGTTTGATGCGCGTCTGACCGGCGGCTTGTCGCGTAGCATAATGGGCGCATGGCCGACGTTCCGCTCACCATCGTTCACAACCCGGACCAGCACCGCTTCGAGGCGACCCTCGGCGCCGAGGTCGCGCACGCCGACTACAAGCTGGTCCACGGCGTCATACGGATGACGCACACCGAAGTGCCGCGCGAATTCGAGGGGCGCGGCATTGCCGGCGCGCTGGTGCGCGCCGCGATCAGCTACGCGCGCGAGCATCGCCTGCGCCTCGCGCCGTATTGCCCGTACGTCGTTTCGTACATGCGCCGCCATCCCGACACGCACGACTTGCTGCCCGACGACTTCGAGCTCTAGCAGCCCGGCACGGCGTCGCCGCACGACGACGTCGGATATCTCCGACACGCGGATGAGGTCTCGACCGATCGGGTTCCCGGCATCCGGTCCTTACAGTGAATCGAACTTCGATTCGCTGGGGAGCCGCTCATGCGGGATGACAACACGCCGGTGAGGACGCCAGGCAGCGTCGCTGTGGCGCTCGTCGTCGGGATGATGTTCGTCACGCCGGTGCTCGCCGCGACGACGATACGTCCGCTGACGATTCGCTGGGACGTGCTGTTCGCTTTCGTCCGCGTGCATCAGCTGGGCCTGATCGTCGGCTTCTCGCTGATGATCGGCATCGCGCTGATGCTCAAGGCCGCAGCTCGCTACCCGCAGAGTCGACGCACGACGCTCGACACGATGCTCGCCGAGCCGGGACCGCATGGGATCGATGGTCTCGCCTGACGCGGGTCAGCCGGCGCTGCGCAGCACCGCGGCCGCCGCGGCGAAGTCTTCGAGCGCGAATCCGACCGACTTGAATACCGTGACCTGATCGTCGCGCGTGCGTCCGGGATGCGCACCGCGCGCGAGATCGCGCAGGTCCGACGCCACGTCGCCCGGCACGATCGCCCCGCTCGCGATCGCGTGCACGAGATCGCCGCCTTCGGCGAGCGCGGCCGTGCGCTCGTCGACGACGAGCAGGTCCGCGCGCGCGATCGCCGCGTCGTCGGTTTCGCGCATGTGCCGGCGAAACGCGCCGACGAGATCGACGTGCACGCCGGGCCGCAACCATTCGCCGCGAACGAGCGGCTCGGTTGAAAGCGTCGCGCACGACACGATGTCGGCTTCCCCGATGCCGCGTTCGATGTCCGCGCAGTGAACGGCGCGCACGCCGGCATCGCAGAGCTCGTGCACGAAGGTCCGTGCGTGCTCGGCCGTGCGGCTCCAGACGGCGACGCTGTCGATCGCACGCACGCCGCGATGCGCATCGACGAGCCCTCGTGCCTGCTTGCCGGCGCCGATCATCAGCAGCCGATGCGCGTCGCGGCGTGCGAGCTTGCGTGCTGCGTACGCCGATGCACCGGCCGTGCGCCGCGCCGTGATCTCCTCGCCGTCGAGCAGCGCAAGCGGACGCCCGTCGGTCGCGTCGAACAGCAGATAGACGGCGGATACCGACCGCAGCCCTCGCGCGGCGTTGCCGGGAAATACCGTGACGAGCTTCACGCCGACGCGATCGCCGACCCGCCACGCGGGCATCATGAGCAGCGTCGCATCCGGTGCATCGGGCACCTCGATCGAAAGGCAGGTTCGCAGCGGCGCGACGACGTCGCTCGCGAGCGCCGCGTCCAGCGCATCGAGCATCACCGGCCACGACAGCGCCGCACGTACGTCCTGCGCGTCGAACTGACGCATGTCCGCCGTCGCTAAAGCACGTCGCCGGCCTGCGCGAGCAGCGCTGCATTGCCGCCTGCGGCCGCCGTGTTGATCGTGAGCGTCCGCTCGACGACCAGTCGCGCCCAATCGTAGCGGCCGCTTGCATCCGGCTGGATGACCGGCGTGATCGGACCGCGCTCGCGTACCGCCAGCGCGCGGTGCGCCCGGCGCGCCGCGTGAGCGTCGTCGACGACGAGCGCGACGACGCCTTCGGCGTACGCTGCCTGCTCATCCGACATGTCGCGCGCGACATTGCCGGTGGCCGCGACGATCGCGTGTTGCCGCGCGCGCGCTTGGTCGCTCGACGCGATGCAGCCGACGACGCCGCGCCGCTGCAGCTGAAGCAGGTTCGTTTCGCCGGTCGGACCCGGCATGCGCTGCTCGAGCAGCACGCGCGTGCCCGTTGTCGGCGAAAACGGCGGCGCGTCGTCCACGCCGCGAACGAGCCGTCGCAGGTACAGCGGCCCGCCGGCCTTCGGGCCCGTGCCCGACAGTGCATGCCCGCCGAACGGCTGCACGCCGACGACGGCGCCGATGATGTTGCGGTTCACGTAGACGTTGCCGGCGTTGACGCGCGCGACGATCGCATCGACGGTCGTGTCGATGCGCGTGTGGATGCCGTGCGTCAGCGCGTAGCCCGTAGCGTTGATCGCATCGACGAGCGCATCGAGCTGATCCGCACGCCATCGCACGATGTGCAACACCGGTCCGAACACCTCGCGGTCGAGCCGGCCAAGGCCCTCGATGCCGCCGAGATCGATCAGCGTCGGCGCGACGAAGGTTCCGCGCGCGCATCCCGGCGGCATCGGACGACGCACGATTGCGAATCCGGCCGCGCGCATCCGCTCGACGTGCGCCTCGAGCGCGTCACGCGCGTCGGCGTCGATCACCGGCCCGACGTCGGTCGCGAGCCGCCCCGGATCGCCGACGGCGAGCTCGGCGAGCGCGTCGGTCAGCATCGCGACGATCGCCGCGGCGACGTCGCTCTGCACGCACAGCACACGCAAGGCCGAGCAGCGCTGTCCGGCGCTGTCGAAAGCGGACGTGAGCGCGTCGACGACGACCTGCTCGGGCAGCGCCGAGCTGTCGACGATCATCGCGTTCTGGCCGCCCGTCTCGGCGATCAGCACCGCGTCGTCGCCGCGCGCGCCGATCGTGCGATCGATCCCGCGCGCGACCGCGGTCGACCCGGTGAAAACGACGCCGGCAATGCGCGCATCGCCGACGAGCGCTGCGCCGATCGTTTCGCCGCGTCCCGGCAGCAGCTGCAGCGCCGCGACCGGCACGCCGGCGTGATGCAGCATCCGCACGGCGGCTGCGGCAATCAGCGGCGTCTGTTCGGCCGGCTTCGCGATCACCGCATTTCCCGCGGCAAGCGCTGCCGCAATCTGTCCGACGAAGATCGACAGCGGAAAATTCCACGGCGAAATGCATACGATCACGCCGCGCGGCACGACGCCCGGCTGCGCGCACAGCTCGCGGGCCTGCTGCGCGTAGTAGCGACAGAAGTCGACCGCTTCGCGAACTTCGGCGACCGCATCGGCGAGCGTCTTGCCGGCTTCGCGAATCGCGAGCGCGTAGAGCCGCGGTGCATCGGCCTCGAGCAGATCGGCCGCGCGCTCGAGACACGCGGCGCGAGCGTCGACGGGCCGTTGCGACCACGCAGCGCCGCGATCGAGCGCGAAGCGCACCGCATCGCGAGCGTCGCTGCCGGCGGCCTCGACGACACGGCCGACGACATCGGCGGCGTCGGCGGGATTGACGACATCGAGCGGCTCGCGCTTGGCGACTTCGCCGCCGGCGAGCAGCGGATACGCGGCTTGCTCGACCGGCAGCTCCATCGCGCGCGCAAGCGTGCGAAGCGTTGCGTCGTCGGCGAGATCGATGCCGCGCGAATTCAACCGCGGTCGGTAGAGGTCTGCGGGCTTCGCGATCCGCGGATGCGGCGCGCCGGCGTCGGCTTGTGCTTGCGCGACCGGGTCGGCGACGAGCTCGCCGATACCGACGGAGGGATCGACGACGCGGTTCACGAACGACGTGTTCGATCCGTTCTCGAGCAGCCGCCGGACGAGATACGCGAGCAACGTCTCGTGCGATCCGACCGGCGCGTAGATACGGCAAGCGCGGCCGAGCCCGCTCGCTCCGACGACCTGATCGAACAGCGTCTCGCCCATGCCGTGCAGGCACTGGAACTCGTAGTCTGCCTCGCCACCGATCGCATCGACCGCGGCAAGCGTGAACGCATTGTGCGTGGCGAACTGCGGATACACGACGTCGGGCGCCGCGAGCAGCGCCTTCGCGCAGGCGAGATAGCAGACGTCGGTGTGCGCCTTGCGCGTGAAGACCGGATAATCGGCAAGGCCGTCGACCTGCGTGCGCTTCACCTCGCTGTCCCAGTACGCGCCCTTGACGAGGCGAACCATCAGGCGCCGCCGATGCTGGCGCGCGAGCGCGACGAGCCAGTCGACGACGAAGCGCGCACGCTTCTGGTACGCCTGCACGACGAAGCCGAGGCCGTCCCAGCCGGCAAGCGTCGGATCGGCGGCGAGCGCCGCCAAGACATCGAGTGTCAGCTCGAGCCGATCGGCTTCCTCGGCGTCGATGTTGAAGCCCATATCGAGCGACTTGCAAAGGCGCGCGAGCTCGGCGACGCGTGGCACCAGCTCGGCGATCACGCGCTCGCGCTGCGACCGGGAGAAGCGCGGATGCAGCGCGGAGAGCTTGACCGAGATGCCGGGCCCGTCGCGCGCTCCGCGCGCGCCGCCGTGGGCGCCGAGCGCACGAATCGCGTGCTCGTACGAATCGAAGTAGCGCCTCGCGTCGCGCGTGCTGAGCGCCGCCTCGCCGAGCATGTCGTATGAATGACGATAGCCGCGTGCCCGGCGCTCGCTTGCGTTCGCGATCGCCTCGTGGATCGTGCGACCGGCGACGAACTGGCGGCCGAGCACGCGCATCGCGAGGTCGACGCCGGCGCGGATCAGCGGCTCGCCGCCCTTGCGCAGCAGCGACGAAACCGCGCTCTCCAAACCCTCGCCGCGCGTGTCGACGAGCCGGCCGGTGACGAGCAGGCCCCACGCCGCAGCGTTGACGAACAGCGACGGCGAGCTGCCTACGTGCGCGCGCCAGTCGCCGCGCGCGATCTTGTCGCGGATCAGCCGGTCGCGCGTCGCTGCGTCGGGCACGCGCAGCAGCGCCTCGGCGAGGCACATCAGCGCGACGCCTTCGGCGCTGTCGAGCGTGAACTCGTGCATCAGCGCGTCGACGCCGCCGGCACTCGCACGCTGGTCGCGCACGCCTTGCGCGAGCTTCGCCGCGAGCGCCTGCGTGCGCGCAAGCTCGGTCGGCGAAAGCCGCGCCTCGTCGATCAGCGCGCGGACGAGCGCCGGCTCTTCGACGCGCGCGTGCCCGGCGATGCGCGCACGCAATGGCGCGAGCGGATCGTCGTGCGAACGAAGGAGGCCGAAATCGAACACGAATGGAGGGTCAGAGTGGACTTGCGGTGGCCGTGACCGGCCGTCACCGCGTTCATGATAGATCGACTCCGATCCTAAGGTCGGTAGCGGGCGAGCAGCGCGCGGTCGACATCGATGCCGAGGCCCGGACGGTCCGGCACGCGCACGACGCCGTTGTCGACCAGCGTCGGATGCGAGACGAGTGCCATGCGAAACGGATGATCGGAACAGTCGTACTCGAGCATCGGCTCGATAGGCGCCATCGAGTGGTGCGTGACCGGCAGCGCGGCGATCAGCTGCACCGACGCCGCTTGCGCGACGCCCGTTCCCCAGACATGCGGATTGACGCGCACGCCGGCCGCCTGCGCAAGCGCGACGATGTGGCGCGCCGCGGTGAAGCCGCCGCACGATCCGAGGTCGGGCTGCGCGATGTCGACGGCGCGCGCGCCGATCAGCTCGCGAAACCCGAACACGGTGTGCTCGTTCTCGCCGCCGGCGATCGGTATCGGCAGCGCGCGCCGCACTTCGGCATACCCGGCGACATCCTCCGGCGCCACCGGCTCCTCGAACCAGCAGACGCCGAACGGCGCCACGGCGCGGCCGAGCGCGATCGCATCGGCGACGCCGTACGCGTGGTTCGCGTCGATCAGCAGCGCGACGCCGCTGCCTTGCAGGGCTTCGGCGATCGCGCCGACGACGGCAACGTCCGCGGCGACGCCGAATCCGACCTTGACCTTGACGGCGCCGAATCCCTCCGCGCAACGCTGCCGCGCTTCACCGACGAGCCGCTCGGTCGTGTCGCCGCCGGGGACGCGGTAGAACCCCGTCGCGTACGCGCGAACCTCGTGCCGAAAGGCTCCGCCGAGCAGGCGGTGTACCGGTACGCCATACGCCTTTCCCGCGAGATCCCACAGGGCGATGTCGACGGCGCTGATCGCCGCGACGACGCTGCCTTTGCGACCGTAGTCGCGCGTCGCGTGATACATCCGGTGCCACAGCACCTCGGTGTCGCGCGGATCGCAGCCCACGACGAGCGGCGCAAGCGCGTGCTCGACCGCCGCCGCGGCGATCTGCGGCGGCTCGAGTCCTTGCGCAAACGCCTCGCCCCAGCCGATCGCACCGTCGTCGGTCTCGATCTCGACGATCGTCGCGCTGCGCCGTGCGACGATGCCTTGCGAGAACGCGAACGGACGCTCGAGCGGCGCAACGAGCGGATGCGCGGTGACGCGCCGGATCTTCATCGCTGTGATCCCCGTGCGTGCGACAGGGAATGAACGGACGCGGCCGGTCGCGTTCGAGCGACCGGCCGCGTCAGGGCCGCCGCAATGTTACACCGCTCGGCCGAGCGGGAGGAGCGGCGCTATCTCAGCATCAGGTTGTACGGCACGCCGATCGCGAGCAGCGCGACGACGAACACGACGCCGAACACGAGGCCGAGACGCCAGTAATCGCGTCCGGCGATGTAACCGCTGCCGTAATACACCGGGCTCGGACCCGTCGCGTACGGGGTGAGGATCCCCATGATGCCGAGCGTGAACACGAGCATCATCGCGAACAGCGGCATGTCGATGCCCGGGATCGTCGAGCCGACGGCAAGCATCACCGGCAGCAGCGCGGTCGTGTGCGCGGTGATGCTCGCGAACAGGTAGTGCGTGAAGAAGAAGACGGCGACCAGCACCATCATCGCGACGAGCGGCGTGACTCCGCCCATATGCGACGCGACAGAGCTCGCGAACCACTTGACGAAGCCGACGCGATTCAGGCCGTCGGCGAGCGCTACCAGCGTCGCGAACCACGCGAGCGTGTTCCACGCCTGCCTGTTCGACAGCATGTCCTGCCAGTCGCAGATGTTCGTGACGAGCATCAGACATACGACGACGAGCGCGGCAGTCGTCGCGTTGACGCCGATCTTGTCGCCGAAGATCCACAGCGCGAGCGCGAGCAGCACGAGCGCGCCGAGCACGATCTCCTTGATCGAGATCGACCCGAGCTTGTCGAGCTCGCTGCGCGCCCAGTCCGAGACCTCGTTGCCCGACTTCACCTCGGGCGGATACAGCCAGTACGTGAGGATCGGCACGAGCAGCAGCAGCACGATGCCGACGGGCGCGAACGCGATGAACCACTGCGTCCATGTGACGTCGACTTTGGCGATCTTGCGCACGAACTCGAGCGCGAGCAGATTCGGCGCGAGCGCCGTGATGAACATCGAGCTCGTCACGCACGTCGCCGCGATCGCCGTCCACATCAGGTAACCGCCCACCTTGCGTGACGACGGGTCGTTCGGCATCGAGCCGTACAGCTGCGGCAGGTTCTTGATCACCGGGTACACGGTGCCGCCGGAGCGCGCGGTATTCGACGGCGTGAACGGCGACAGGATCAGGTCGGCGAGCGCGATCGCGTAGCCGAGCGTCAGCGTGCGCCGACCCATCTTCTGCACGAGCGCGAGCGAGATGCGCCGTCCGAGCCCCGTCTTGTCGTATCCAAGCGCGAACATGAACGCGGCGAAGATCAGCCACACGGTGCTGTTGGCGAATCCGGACAGCGCCCAATTGAGCGCCGCGTTACCGACGTTGAAGCCCGGCTTTGCGAGCTCTTCCGGGCTGTACAGCACCCATGGCGCCAGTATCGCCGCCGCGGTCACGCCGATGAGCCCGATTGCAGCTCCGGGCATCGGCTCGAGCACGAGGCCGGTGATGACGCCGGCGAAGATCGCGAAGAAATACCAGGCGTGCGGCGCGAGACCGTCGGGCGCAGGCAGCAATGCGATGGCGAGCGCGACGGCGACGGGCGTGATCGCTCGCCAGTTGAATCGGTGCGGCGCAGGTGCCGCGAGCGGACGTGCAGCGCCGACGGGCGGCGTCAACGCATGCGAGGGCGTGCTCATGTATACCCCTCCTCGAACGGCAGGGGCGGGCGCGATCGCCCGAGCCTGATCACTTAAGCCCGCAGATTTCGCGACGCGGGCAATCCGATGTGCCGGTCCATTCTGCAACCGGGTCCCGGCTGCAAGTTGATTGCGCGCAAATCGCCGCGCGACGGCGGGCGTGCAGGCGAACATCCCGCCTTGCGGCGTTGCGCCGCATCGCGATTGCGATTCGAAGCGGACGGCGAGCGGCGGTGCCGGTTGCGCCGCCGCTCAGATCGTCAAAGCTCGACGAACGTCTTGTCCTTGTTCGGCTCGACGACGTACTGGTAGAACGCCTCGTTCACCTTCGGCCAGCTCTCGAGCCTTTTCATCGTGCCGAGCCAGCGGCAGACGTTCGGATAATTGGCGAACGTGCAGCCGATCGCCTCGCCGCCGAGCGTCATGATGGAGCCGAGATAGTCGGCGAGCGTGATCTCGTTGTCGCACAGGTAGGCGTTGCGCGGGCCGAGGATGTTCTCGTCGAGAACCTTCAGCCACTTGTGCGCCTTCTCCTTGCCCCATGCGAGCGTGCCTGCCTGCACGACTGGATCGTCGCGCTTCATGAACGGGAAGATCTGCGGATACAGGAACCCGTACGCGAAGTCGCGGTAGAAGCCGGTGTTCAGCCAGTCCATCCGCTCGTTCACGCGCGCACGCTTCTGCAGATCCTTCGGGTACGCCTGCGAGCCCGCCTTGTCCGCGAGGTACTTCAGAATCGCCGAGCTCTCGGTCAGTCGGAAGTTGCCGTCCTCGAGCACCGGCACCTGCGCGCTCGGATTGATCGACGCGTACTCCGGCTTGTACTGCGCACCGGTGAACAGATCGACGACCTGCAATTCGAGCTCGATGCCCGACTCGGCCGCGAACAGCACGATCGGACGGCTCGTCGTCGATACCGGGTGATAGTACAGCTTCATCATCGCTCCTCTCGCCAAGAACGCACCCCGGGCGACGATGCCCGGGGCGGGGGGAGGATGGTGGCACGCTCGCGCGGCAAGCTCAACCGCGACGTGTGCGGTTGACGGTCAGTCCTTCTTGAACCCCTGCGCGACCATCTTGCGCCGGATGAACGCGATCTGCGTCGCGAGCGGCAACTCCTTCGGGCAGACGTCGTGACAGCCGAGCAGTGACATGCAGCCGAACACGCCGTCGTCGTCGCCGACGAGCTCGTAGAAGTCGTCGTCGGTGCGCGAGTCGCGCGGATCGAGCCGGAAGCGCGCGATCTTGTTAAGGCCGACGGCGCCGACGAAGTCCTCGCGCATGCGCGCCGTGCCGCATCCGGCGACACAGCAGCCGCACTCGATGCAGCGGTCGAGCTCGTAGATCTTCTCGGCGAGCTCCGGATCCATCCGCTGCTCGATGCGCGCGAGGTCGACCTGCTGCTGCTGCGCGTGCACCCACGTTTCCAGCCGCTCGCTCATCGCGCGCATCCACTTGCCGGTGTTGACCGACAGGTCGCCGATCAGCTCGAACACGGGCAGCGGCGCGAGCGTGATGTCCGTGCCGAAGTCCTTGGTGAGCGTGCGACAGGCAAGCCGCGGACGGCCGTTCACCAGCATCGCGCAGCTGCCGCAGATGCCGGCGCGGCAGACAAAGTCGAACTGCAGCGACGGGTCCTGCCTCTCGCGGATCTCGGAGAGCGCGATGAAGAGCGTCATCCCGGCTGCTTCGTCGATCGGGTAAACCTGCACGTGCGCCGGGGTCTGCGGCTGCTGCGGGTTGTAGCGCAGCACGTGGATGCGAAGCTGCCGCGGCCGCTCGACGGCGGTCTTGCTCGCCGCCACGGCGGCGCCGGCGTGGACTGCGTCGTCGCGTGTCATGCTGCGGCCCCCTGTTCGAAGAGCTCGTCGAGCCGCTCGTTGCGCCCGCGATAGCGCTCGGGCAACAGCTCCTCGTAGCCCATCAGCGCGCGCTGGACGTCGATGCGGCTCTGCCCGGCCATGTCGGCGCGCGTGCGCTCGATCGCAGCCTGCGCGCGTTGCGCTGTCGGGATGCTCGATGTAGTCCTTCGCACCGTAGCCGCGCCAGCCGGGCGGCAGCTCCATCGACATGACGTCGAGCGGCTCGTACGCGAGCGTCGGCAGCGTCGCCCTCGCGTCGGGCCAGCGCGCGAGCGTGCGCTTCAGCCAGTGCGCGTCGTCACGCCGCGGATGGTCCTCGCGGAAATGCGCGCCGCGGCTCTCGGTTCGCGTGAGCGCACCGAACGCGACGCACAGCGCGACCTTCAGCATGCGCGGCAGCCGGTAGGCCAGCACGAGCTCCGGGTTCGACCCCGGCGAGCGGCACCTGAGCCCCACGTCGCGGCTTCGTGCGAGCAGCCGCTCGAGCGTCTGCACGGCGACCTCGAGCTCCTTGCCGGTGCGGAAGATGCCGACGTTGGACGTCATCAAGTTCTGCATTTCGGCTTTCAGCGCCGCCGCGTCCTCGGCGCCGCGGCCGTCGAGCAGCGCGTCGAGCGACGCGCGCTCACGCTCGACGAAGTCGCGCACGAGGCCGGTCGGAATGCTGACATCGTTGTCCGGGCGATCGCAGAAGTCGGAGATGAACTCGCCGACGAGCATGCCGGCGACGACGGTCTCGGCGACGGAATTGCCGCCGAGCCGATTGAAGCCGTGCATGTCCCAGCACGCGGCTTCGCCGGCCGAGAACAGGCCTTTGAGCGTCGGGCTCTGCCCGGTGTGGTCGGTGCGCACGCCGCCCATCGTGTAGTGCTGCGACGGGCGCACGGCGGCCCACTTCTCGGCCGGGTCGACGCCGAGGAAGTAGTGGCAGATCTCCTTCACCTCGCGCAGGTTCTTCTCGATGTGCGCGCGGCCGAGCAGCGTGATGTCGAGCCACAGGTGCTCGCCGAAGCGCGTCTTGACGCCCTTGCCCTTGCGGATGTGCTCTTCCATCCGCCGCGACACGACGTCGCGCGACGCGAGCTCCTTCTTCTCGGGCTCGTAGTCCGGCATGAAGCGGTGGCCGTCGACGTCCTTCAGCAGGCCGCCGTCGCCGCGACAGCCTTCGGTGAGCAGGATGCCGGCCGGGAAGATCGTCGTCGGGTGGAACTGGACCGCTTCCATGTTGCCGAGCGACGCAACGCCCGTTTCGAGCGCGATCGCGCTGCCGATCCCTTCGCAGATCACCGCGTTGGTCGTCGCGCGGTAGAGCCGTCCGGCGCCGCCGGTGCAGATCGCCGTGGCCTTGGCGACGTACGCGGAGAGCTCACCGGTGATCAGGTCGCGGACGACGGCGCCGTAGCAACGGCCGCCGTCGTGGATCAGCGCGAGCGCCTCGGTGCGCTCGTGCACCGGGATCGACGCGCCGATCGCCTGATCGCTGATCGCGAACAGCATCGCGTGTCCGGTGCCGTCCGACGTGTAGCAGGTGCGCCACTTCTTCGTGCCGCCGAAGTCGCGCTGCGCAACGAGTCCGTGCGCCTCGTCGCGCTCGGTCAGCGTCACCTTCTGCCCGTTGATGATGACGTCGCGGTCGCCGCGGCGTACGCGGCTCCACGGCACGCCCCACGCGGCGAGCTCGCGCACCGCCTTCGGCGACGTGTTGACGAACATGCGCACGACGCGCTGGTCGGCGCCCCAGTCGCTGCCGCGCACCGTGTCCTCGAAGTGCACGTCCTCGTTGTCGCCGAGGCCCTTGATCACGTTGCCGAGCGAAGCCTGCATGCCGCCCTGCGCTGCGACCGAGTGCGAGCGCTTCGGTGGCACCAGCGACAGGATGATCGCGTCGTGGCCGCGGCGTTTCGCCGCGATGGCGAGCCGCAGCCCGGTCAGGCCGCCGCCGATGACGAGGACGTCGGTGTAGACGATCTTCATGGCGTCCCCGCTTTCGCCGGCGCCGGTGTAACCCATGCCGGCGTGTAGTGCTCGCCGTACTTCGGAGCGTGATCGAAGCCGATCTTCATGTACGCGGCGAGCGTGGCGAGGCCCGAGCGCGACGAAGAACACCGTCAGCGCCCACTTGATCGTCTTCAGCCGCTTGCGCGTCGCGTTCGGATCGGCGACGCCGAACCAGCCCCACTTCACGCACAGCCGATAGAGGCCGATTCCCCCGTGCAGCTCGACGACGAACAGCAGCACGAGATACAGCGGCCAGTAGAAGTCGCTCCAGACGCGATCGGCCGACTCGAACGGGCCGATGCGGTCCGGGTGCGTCAGCATCACGTACAGGTGGACCGTCGCGAGGAAGAACAGCGCGAAGCCGGTGACGACCTGCCAGAACCAGAGCGTCGTGTCCTCGTGCTTCATGCCCTGCATGTGCACGCGGAACGTGCGGAACTGGCGGTAGTTGCCCGGGAACTTGCGCACGGCGAGCATCGCGTGGACGACGAGCATCGCGATCACGCCTGCGACGACGATCGACACGACGCCCGGATACGCGTGCCCGAGAAAGAAGTACCCCTCGAAGAATCGCGCGACGGTCCACATCGCGTCGTTGCCGAGCAGGATCGACGACACGAAGAACATGTGGCCCCACATGAACAGCGCGAGCGCGAGGCCGGTGGCGCTCTGCGCGAAATCGAGCCGCGCCGGCGTACGGCTCTTTCGCGTGGCCGAAAGCCGCGCGCCGACCACGAGCGGCGAGGAAACGTCCATGGATTCACCTCGAATGGAGACGCACACATTCTTCGCTCTCGGGTGCCTGGGACGTCTTGACGCAAGTCAACGGCCCATTGTGCGATGCGTCGAAAATGCCGGCCATAGCGCGCGAAGGCGCTGATAACAGCGGGCTCTGTGTGCCACGACAAGCGTCGTGCGAGTCATTCGTCCGGCTGCGCGTGACCGTTGACCTCCGTCAATGGGCTTCCCGCAGCAGCGCGCGCAGCATGAACGACCGCGCGATCGGCGCGCTCGCGTGCAGGCAGGCAAAGCGATGTTCCAGATTCGAATCCATGGACGCGGCGGTCAGGGCGTCGCCTCGGCTGCCGGGATGCTCTCGATTGCCGCCTTCCACGAGGGGCGCTTCGCCCAGGCGTTCCCGAGCTTCGGCTCCGAGCGTGCCGGCGCGCCCGTCTCGGCGTTCTGCCGCATCGACGACCGCGAGATCCGTCTGCGCGAGCCCGTTATCGAGCCGGATGGGCTGATCGTCCTCGACTCGACGCTGCTGGCCGAGGTCGACGTGTTCGAAGGGCTGCGCGCGTCGGGTTGCGCGATCGTGAACTCGCCGCAAACGCTCGCCGAGCCCGGCCTCGCCGATCACACGCACGAATTGCGCGGTCGGCGCGTGTTCACGGTCTCGGCGGTCGAGATCGCGATGAAACACGTCGGACGCCCGTTGCCCAACACCGCGATGCTCGGCGCCTTCGCCGCGCTGTCCGAGTGCGTGCGGCTCGATTCGCTGATCGCCGCGATCCGCAGCCGTTTTGCGGCGAAGCTCGCCGAAGCGAACACCGCCGCGGCGGCCGAAGCTTACGCGGCGGCGGCCGAAGCGCGGGAGGTCGCGCATGCTTGAGCAGATCGAAGGCGCGCGCGCGGTCGCGAAGGCGATCGCCCTCGCGCGCCCGCAGGTGATCTCGGCTTACCCGATCACGCCGCAGACGCACATCGTCGAAGCGCTCGGCGAACTCGCGGCACGAGGCGAGCTCGCCGGCTGCCGGTTCGTCGATGTCGAATCCGAGTTCGCCGCGCTGTCCGTCGCGATCGGCGCCGCGGCCGCCGGCGCGCGCAGCTACACGGCGACGTCGGGTCAGGGCCTGCTGTTCATGGCCGAGGCCGTCTACAGCGCCGCGGGGCTCGGTCTGCCGATCGTGATGACCGTTGGCAACCGCGCGATCGGCGCGCCGATCAACATGGGGAACGATCATTCGGACAGCATGTCGATGCGCGACGCCGGCTGGATCCAGCTCTACGCCGAGACGAACCAGGAGGCCGCCGACCTGCACGTGCAGGCGTTCCGCATCACCGAAGAGCTTTCGTGCCCGGTGATGGTGTGCATGGACGGATTCATCCTCACGCACGCGTTCGAGCGCGTCGACATCCCGTCGCAGGCGCAGGTCGACGCGTTCCTGCCGCCGTTCGAGCCGCGACAGGTGCTCGACCCGAAGGAGCCGGTGACGATGGGTGCGATCGTCGGCCCCGACGCGTTCACCGAGGTGCGCTATCTCGCGCATCACAAGCAGCTGCGTGCGCTGCAGCTCATTCCGCAGCTGTCGTCCGCGTTCGCGGCGCAGTTCGGACGCGTGTCCGGCGGCCTGATCAGGACCTATCACTCGAGCGACGCGGAGACGATCGTCGTCGCGCTCGGCTCGGTCAACGGCACCGTGCAGGACGTCGTCGACGAGCTGCGCGACGACGGACACAGGATCGGCTCGGTCGGTATCTGCTCGTTCCGGCCGTTCCCGCTCGCCGCGCTGCGCGACGCGCTGCAGCATGCGAAGCGCGTCGTCGTGCTCGAAAAGTGCCTCGCCGTCGGCCTCGGTGGCATCGTTTCCGACGGCATTCGCAAGTCGCTGTCGGGCATCGAGCTCAACGGCTACACGGTCATTGCCGGATTGGGCGGGCGTGCGATCACGCGCGCATCGCTGCGCCAGCTGTTCCTGGACGCCGAGGCGGACGAGCTCGAGCAGGTGACGTTTCTCGACCTCAATGCCGACGTCGTCGCCGGCGAGCTGCAGCGCGAGAAGGAAGCTCGTCGCACCGGCCCCACGGCCGAGGCGATCATGCGCCGGCTCGGCACCGTTCCGCCGCCGGTGCGCTGACCGGCGGCTGCGATTGCCTGCCCGGCGCGATCGCGAGGCGCCGCGGCGCGGGGACTACGCGTGCAGCGTTTCGTATTTCGCCTGCAACTGCTCGCGCGTTTCCGCGTGACCCGGATCGGGAATGATGCAATCCGCGGGACACACGTCGATGCATTGCGGCGTGTCGTGCGCGCCCACGCACTCGGTGCACTTGGCGGGATCGATCGTGTAGATCGGCGAACCGGCGGCAATGGCCGTGTTCGGGCATGGTTCAACGCACGCATCGCACGCCGTGCAATCATCGGTGATCATCAATGCCATTTGCTGTCTCCTTGTTTCGATGTCGTGGCGCGAACCGCCCGATGGCGTCACCTACGCGAACTCGCTCGCGTACGACGTCAGCGCCTTCATGTAGTTGGCGCGCTCGAACGCATCGGGATCCGGGCATGACTGCTGGCTCAACGAGCCCTTCATCTGCTCGACCGACGCGTATTCGCGCTCCGTCATCCATGCCTGCACGCCGCGCACCAGCGTGGCGACATGCGGCGGGCCCCTGCTCAACAGGCTGCTCGCTACCATCACGCAATCGGCGCCTGCGAGCAGCAGCTTCAGCACATCGTCCGACGTGTGGGCGCCGCCGGTCGCGGCGAGGCTCGCATTCACGCGGCCGCGCAGGATCGCGATCCAGCGCAACGCGAGGCGCACCTCGTCGGACGTCGAAAGCACCAGGTGCGGCGCGACCTCGAGGTCCTCGAGCAGGATGTCGGGTTGCAGGAAGCGGTTGAACAGCACGAGCCCCGACGCGCCCGCTTTCGCAAGGCGCGCCGCCATGTTCGCCATCGCGCTGAAATACGGCGCAACCTTCACGGCGACGGGAACGCTCACCTGGCGCGTGACCGATTCGACCAGCTCGAGATAGCGGCTCTCGACGTCGGCGCTCGTATCGTCGACGCTCGCCGCGAGGAAATAGACGTTGAGCTCGATGGCGTCGGCGCCCGCTTCCTGGAACTGGCGCGCCATCTTCGTCCAGCCGCCGGGCGTGTGGCCATTGAGGCTCGCGATCACCGGGACCGACAGCGCCTTCTTCGCGTCGGCGATCAGCCGAAGATGTCTTTCCGGGCCGCCGACGCGTTGCTGCATCTCGGGGAAGAAGCCGCGCGCCTCGGGCGAGAGCTCGGCGCCGTAGAGCATCAGGTCGTGCGCCGCCATCTCGTCGTGGTCGATCTGCTCCTCGAACAGCGACGGCAGCACGACGGCCGCGATGCCCGCATCCTGCAGCCGTTTCAGGCTGTCGAGCGAGCCGGTCAGCGGCGACGCCGATGCGACGACCGGGTGTGCAAGCTGGAGTCCGAGATATCGGGTGCGAAGATCGACGCTCATGACGCTGCCTCCTCGGTGCGCGGCGCCGGCGATTTGCCGTCCGACTTCGCCGGCGTCACGGCGTCGCTGCCGTCGCCACCGGCCGCCGGTGCCAGCGCCGCGGGCCGGCCCACCTCGGCAACAACGCGGTGCACGCCGGCAATCTGCTCGTAGAGCTGCCAGCGGGCGTTGGCGTCGCGCTGCGCCATGTCGAGCAGCATCTTGGCGCGCGCCGGATCCGATTGCGCGAGCATCGCGTAGCGGCCCTCCTTCATCACGAACTGCTCGAGCGGCTGCGTCGGCTTGCGCGAATCGAGCTTCAGCGGCAAGTCGGCGCCGCCCATGCCGAGCCGCGGATCGTAGTGATAGAGCGTCAGGTACCCGCTCTTCACGGCATCGCGCTGGTGGCTCATCCCGGTCGTCATGTCGATTCCATGCGCGATGCAGTGGCTGTAGGCGATGATCAGCGACGGTCCGGGCCACGACGCCGCTTCCTGGAACGTGCGCACTGTCTGCACCGGATTCGCGCCCATGGCGATCTGGGCGACGTACACGTTGCCGTACGCCATCGCGATCATGCCGAGGTCCTTCTTGCCGATCGACTTGCCGGCCGCGGCGAACTTCGCCACCGCGCCACGCTGCGTCGACTTCGACGCCTGGCCGCCGGTGTTGCTGTAGACCTCGGTGTCGAGCACCAGGATGTTGACGTTGCGGCCCGACGCGAGCACGTGGTCGAGGCCGCCGTAGCCGATGTCGTACGCCCAGCCGTCGCCGCCGACGATCCACACGCTGCGCAGGACCAGGTTGTCGGCCACCGCGAGCAGCCGGCCGGCCTCGGGCTTCGAAACCCTCGCGAGCAGTGCCTTCAGCCGCTTCACGCGCTCGCGCTGCTCCTTCACCTGCTCGTCGTTGTCCTGCGGCGCCTTGGTGAGCGCATCGGCCAATTCGTCGCCGATGTCGCTGCGCAGCTCCTGCACCAGCATCTGCGCGAGATCGCGCTGCGCATCGACCGCGAGCCGCATGCCGAGGCCGAACTCCGCGTTGTCCTCGAACAGGCTGTTCGCCCACGCCGGACCCTGGCCTTCGGCGTTGCGCGACCACGGTGTGGTCGGCAGATTGCCGCCGTAGATCGACGAGCAGCCGGTCGCGTTGGCCACCATCAGGCGATCGCCGTAGAGCTGCGAGAGCAATTTCAGGTACGGCGTCTCGCCGCAGCCGGAGCAGGCGCCCGAGTATTCGAACAGCGGCATGCGCAGCTGCGAGCCGCGCAGCCCGTCGATCTTGTCGAACGACGGCCGCACTTCCGGCAGGCTCAGGAAGAACGCGTAGTTGGCGCGCTCGGCCTCGAGATGCTCGAGCTTCGGCGCCATGTTCACCGCCTTGTGCTTGACGACCTGCTTGCTGCGTGTCGGGCAGACGTCGACGCAGATGCCGCAGCCGGTGCAGTCCTCCGGCGCGACCTGCAGGCTGTACATCATCCCGTCGAGCGGGCCGCCGTCCTTGCGCGCCCACGGCACCGCCTTGAACGTCGACGGCGCGCGTTTCATTTCCTCCGCCGAGAACACCGTCATGCGGATCGCCGCGTGCGGGCACGCGAGCGGACAGATCGCGCACTGGGTGCAGATCGTTTCGTCCCAGATCGGGATCTCCTGCGCGATGCTGCGCTTCTCCCACTGCGTCGTGCCGGTGATGAACGTGCCGTCGATCGGCATCGCGGACACCGGCAGCAGGTCGCCCTTGCCCTCCAGCATCATCGCCGTGACGCGCTGCACGAAGTCGGGCGCCGCGCGGGGCACCGTCGGGCGCCGTGTCGTCTCGGAATCGGCGCGCGCCGGCACCTTCACTTCCCGCAGCGCGGCGAGCGACGCATCCACGGCGGCGAAGTTTCGCGCGAGCACCGTCTCGCCGCGCTTGCCGTAGGTCTTGCGGATCGAATCCTTGATCCGCGCAATCGCTTCGTCGCGGGGAAGGATCCCGGAGATCGCGAAGAAGCACGCCTGCGTCACCGTATTGATGCGTCCGGCAAGCCCCGCCTGCCTGGCGACGGCGAGCGCGTCGACGACGTAGAACTTGAGCTTCTTGTCGACGATCTGCTGCTGCGCCTCGCGCGGCAGCTTCGACCACACGTCGTCCGGCCCGTACGGCGAGTTGAGCAGGAAAATCGCACCCGGGCGCGCGAGCTCCAGCACGTCGAGCTTTTCCATGAATTCGAACTGGTGGCACGCGATGAAGTCGGCCTGCCGGACCAGGTACGTCGATTCGATCGGGTTGGGGCCGAAGCGCAGGTGCGACACGGTGATCGCACCCGACTTCTTGCTGTCGTAGACGAAGTAGCCCTGCGCGTGCAACGGCGTGTTCTCGCCGATGATCTTCACGGTGTTCTTCGTCGCCCCGACCGTGCCGTCCGCGCCGAGCCCGTAGAAGACGGCGCGCGTGACGCCCGCGGTCTCCGTCTCGAACGAGTCGTCCCACTTGAGCGACAGGTGCGTGACGTCGTCGACGATGCCGACGGTGAAGTGTCGCTTCGGTTGCGGCGACTTCAGCTCGTCGAGCGCGGACTTCGCCATCGCTGGCGTGTACTCCTTCGACGACAAGCCGTAACGACCGCCGATGACCCGCGGCAGCGGCCCTTTGGTCCACGCCTCGGACAACGCAGTGACGATGTCCTGGTAGAGCGGCTCGCCGAGCGCGCCCGGCTCCTTGGTGCGATCCAGCACGGCGATCGAGCGCACCGATTCCGGCAGCGCGGCGACGAAAGCCTCGGCATCGAACGGGCGATACAGACGCACGGTGACGAGGCCCACCTTTTCGCCGGCAGCGACGAGCTTCGCGACCGCCTCGCTCGACGCGCCGACGCCCGAGCCCATCTGTACGAGCACGCGCTCGGCGCTTGCGCTGCCGAGGTAGTCGAACAGGCCGTAGCGACGCCCGGTCAGTTGCCCGAAGCGCTTCATCGACTCGCGCACGATGCCGGGCACCGCCGTATAGAACGTGTTGCACGCTTCACGCGCCTGGAAGAAGACGTCCGGGTTCTGCGCCGAGCCGCGCAACATCGGCTGATCTGGATTGAGCGCGCGCGACCGATGCGCCTTGACGAGGTCCTCGTCCACGAGCTCGCGCACTTCGCTCTCGGTGAGCAGATCAATCTTGTTGACCTCGTGACTCGTGCGAAAGCCGTCGAAGAAGTGCAGGAACGGCACGCGCGAGGCGAGCGTCGACATCGTGGCGATCATCGCCATGTCCTGCGCTTCCTGCACGCTGGCCGACGCAAGCAGCGCGAAACCCGTCGTGCGCGCGGCCATCACGTCGCTGTGGTCGCCGAAGATCGACAGCGCATGGGTCGCGAGCGTGCGCGCCGCGATGTGGAACACCGTCGGCGTGAGCTCGCCGGCGATCTTGAACATGTTCGGCAGCTTGAGCAGCAGCCCCTGGGAAGCTGTGAAGGTCGTCGTGAGCGCGCCGGCCTGCAGCGAGCCGTGCACCGCGCCGGCGGCGCCGGCCTCGCTCTGCATCTCGATCACCTGCGGCACCAGGCCCCAGATGTTCTTCTGGCCCGCCGCCGACCACGCGTCGGCGAGCTCGCCCATCGTCGATGACGGCGTGATCGGGTAGATCGCGATGACTTCGCTCGTCAGATGCGCGATTCGTGCGGCAGCTTCGTTGCCGTCCAGCACATGGGAACGTTCGTTCATGGTGGTCTCTTCGCGGTGATCGGTGCTGGTGCAGCGAATTTGGACTGCTCGGGCTAGAGAATGCCGGCCTTGCCGGTCTCCCAGCGCCGGAACTCGGTGGTCAGCAGCTGGACATGCTCGCGCTCCTCGGCGGCAAGCTCGTAGTAGAGCTCGCGCTCGAGCGAGCCCTGCGGCGCCCTTCCGCTTTCGTAGGTGAAGAAATCCGCCGCGCGATGCTCGAATGCGATCGCGATCCGGAAAAGGTTCGCCGGGTCCTCCGGGTTGCGGTCGATGCCGGCGAAGATCGCCGCGCGGTCGATCTGGTAATCGTCGGACGCCGTCGGCAGATTCGCGTGGTAGCGCCGCGACAGCGTGTGCATGTGCTCGTCTTCCATCGCGGCGAGGCGCGAGAAGAGCTCGCGCATCTGCTCGTCCCCAGCGTCGCGCGCGGCACGCTGGTAGAACGCGCGGCCGCCGAGCTCGATCTCGAACGCCTTGCGCACCGCCTCGGTGGCCGCCGACGTTCCGGCGACCGGTCGGTCGAGCATCTCGAGCCTGCCCTTGCAATACGGGCAGCGCCCGTAGGGAAAGGCAAAGCCTTCGGCGACCTTGTGGCACGACGTGCAGCGCCAGCGCAGCTCGATGCCGGCACAGCAGATGTAGGGCTCCTCGTCTTCGAGCGGGCGCTGGCAGCGTGGACAATTGCTCATGGCGCGATCTCACTAGCGTTCGGTTGGGGGGCGACGCCGATCGGCGTCGGCGCGACGAATTCGTCGGCGTCCGCCTGCGTGATCGGCCACTTGGTCTTGTTGCCGGCGAGGTACGCGCCGATCGCACGCGCCGCGCGGCGGCCGGCGCCCATGGCGAGAATCACCGTCGCGGCGCCGGTGACGATGTCGCCGCCGGCAAACACTCCGGGCACGCTGGTCGCCTGCGTCGACGGGTCGGCGACGATGTAGCCCCATTTGGTGAGCTCGAGGCCCGGCGTCGACTTGGTGACGATCGGGTTCGCCTTCGTGCCGAGCGCATAGATCACCGTGTCGCATTCGAGCTCGACGAACTCGTCGAGCGGCACCGGTCTGCGACGGCCTTTTTCGTCCGGCTCGCCGAGCATCATCTTCTGCACTTTCATGCCGCGCACGTTGGCGTCGTCGTCGACGAGGATCTCGACCGGCGAATGCAGGAAGAAGAACTCGATGCCTTCCTCCTTCGCGTGGCGCAGCTCCTCGATGCGCGCCGGCGCTTCCGCCTCGGTGCGCCGGTACACGCAGCGCACGGTCGGCACGCCGAGCCGCTTCGAAACGCGCAGGCAGTCCATCGCCGTGTTGCCGGCGCCGATCACGACGACGCTCTTTCCCACGGTGACCGGCGTGTCGAGGTACGGGAACTTGTCGCCGCCCATCAGGTTCACGCGCGTCAGGAACTCGTTCGCCGAATAGACCTGACCGGCGAACTCGCCGGGAATGCCGAGGAACGACGGCGCGCCGGCGCCGACGCCGACGAACACCGCGTCGTAGCCCATGTCGTTCATCAGCTGCGGCACCGAGAACGTCTTGCCGATGACCTTGTTCGTCTCGAATTTCACGCCGAGCGACTTGAGCGTCTCGATCTCGCGGTTGATGATGTCGCGCGGCAACCGGAACGAAGGAATGCCGTACTGCAGCACGCCGCCGACGACGTGCAGCGCCTCGTAGACGGTGACGTCGCAGCCGTAGCGCACCACGTCGGCGGCGACCGCCAGACCCGACGGGCCCGAGCCGACGACCGCGACATTGCCGAGCCGGCGCTCGAATCGCGGCGGCTCGGGCTTGCGCGGCTTCGCGTTATCGCCCACGAAGCGCTCGAGGCGGCCGATCGCGACCGACTCGAGCTTGCGACCGACGACGCACTGCGCTTCGCACTGCGACTCCTGCGGGCAGACGCGGCCGCAGATCGAGGGCAGCAGGTTCGACTGGTTGATGACGGCGAGCGCGCCGTCGATGTCACGCACGAGCAGCTGCCGGATGAAGCCCGGTATGTCGATCGACACCGGGCAGCCCTCGACGCATGCGGCCTTCGAGCACATGATGCAGCGCTCGGCTTCGGCGAGCGCGTCGGCCATCGAATAGCCGAGGTTCACTTCCTTGAAGTTGCGCGAGCGCTCCAGCGCATCGCGCTCGGGCATCGGCGTCGCGTGCGGCGCGAGATCCTTGTACTTCTTGTAGTTCTTCTTGTTCTGCTCGAACAGCACCTTCTCGACCTGGCACACGTGGGCGTAGTCGGTGTTCGCCGCTGACTCCTCGCCCTTGAAGCGCTTCTGGCGCAGCATCAGCTCCTTGAAGTCGACCTGGTGGCCATCGAAGTCCGGTCCGTCGACGCAGGCGAACTTGATCTCGTCGCCGACGCTCACGCGGCACGAGCCGCACATGCCGGTGCCGTCGACCATGATTGCGTTGAGCGACACCATCGTCTTCACGCCGAACGGGCGCGTCGTCTCCACGCACGCGTTCATCATCGGCAGCGGGCCGATCGCGATCACGAGGTCGGGCTTGTCGCCTTGAAGGACCTCCTGCAGCGCCGCGGTGACGAAGCCCGGCTTGCCGTAGCTGCCGTCGTCGGTGCACACGATCAGCTCGTCGCAGTGCTCGCGAAACCTGTCTTCCCAGAACACGAGCTCCTTGCCGCGAAAGCCGATGATGCCGGTCGTGCGGTTTCCCGCCGCCTTGAACGCGCGCAGTTGCGGGTAGACGGGCGCGACGCCCAATCCGCCGCCGACGAGCACGACATGGCCGGCCCGACTGAGGTGCTGCGGCAGCCCGAGCGGTCCGACGAAGTCGGCGAACGTGTCGCCGGCCTTGTAGTGATCGCGCATGTCGAGCGTCGTCTTGCCGAGCGCCTGGATGACGAGCGTCACCGTGCCGTTGTCGCGATCGAAGTCGGCGACCGTCAGAGGAATCCGCTCGCTGCCCTCGTGCAGGCGCAGCATGACGAAGTGCCCGGGCTGCGCCGCCCTCGCCACGTCGGGTGCCAGGACGTCCCACAGGAAAGTCGTGTCCGAAAAGGCCTCGCGCCGGGTGATCGTGTACATGAAGCGCCCTGATGGGTTGAATGGAGCTGCGGCCCGAAGCCGGATGCAAGCGGGTCCGCGAGTGCGGGCAGCGTCGTTACGACGCACACCTGTCTCTCGCCCCCGATTCTTGTTGAATTCGACGTGCACCGAGTTGCGGTAGCGCAAACGTCGGCACGGATTTGCGATGAAATCGATATCCACTTCGCCGCTGGGAGCATGACGCGGTGCGGCTTGATTCAGGTCAATCGGCCACTGTTGATTTGGCGCACCATGCCGGTTGACGCGCGGGCGGATGCCGAACGCGCTAGATCGATGGCAAGAAGGGCTGCGCCGCGCGCCTTGCGCCCTTTCCCGGCGATCCCTGATTGCGAGCGTTCGATGCAGGTGGCGTTCCATTCGATGCGTGTGCGCCGGTGCCCGGAACCGAGCGCCGGAGCGGCCGGCGCTCGGCATCCGAACGCTCGCGCTCACGCGGCATTGCCCGCATTCGCAGGAAGCTGATCGTGCCGCAACACGGCAAGTCCGAGCAAAGCGGCACCGTCGCCCGCGCTGATCGCTTCGGGGTGGCGGCGGCGCTCGGCCGCTCGCCTCGAGCACGGATCACGGCGCGTGCCGGGGCTGCGGCGAAGCGCTCGCGGCGCGATGCGCGATGGACGCCGCGCTCGAGTCGGCCGACGGTCACGTCATCACGATCAGCTCCAGCGGATTTCTCGACGCGCCGTCGACGACGCATCCCGGCGCGTCGCGGCAGATACCGTGGGTTCGCTCGCTTCGCGGCAACGTCGCCGCGGTAGCGAGCGGCGTCGCGGCAGCGCTCGCGATGCAGGGGCGCTCGCACGTGCGCGTGCTTGCACAGGGCAGCGACCGGGCGACGACCGACATAGGATTCGGCTGCCTGTCGGGGATGTTCGACCGCGACGACGACGTGCTCTACATCTGCTACGACAGCGAGGCGGGCACCAACGCAAGCGCTCGCCGTTACGCGTCGACGCCCGCGGCCGCGCGCCGGTCGGCGATATCGGCCGGTGAGGAGCCGGGCGACGCGAGCCGCACGGGCAAGACGATGCCGGTGATCGCGATGGCGCATGCCATCCCGTACGTCGCCACGGCAAGCGTGTCGGACCTGCCCGACCTGCGGGCCAAAGTCGCCACCGCAATGACGCTGCGCGGCGCGCGCTATCTGCACGTCCATGCGCCGTGCCCCGCCGGCTCGGGCTGCGAGGACTCCGACATCGTCGCGATCGCTCGGCTCGCCGTGCAATCAGGGCTCTTCCCGCTGTTCGAGGCGCACTACGGAAGGATCACCCGCCGCACGACGCTGCGTGCAGCCGTGCCAGTAGCCGAGTACCTGAGCCTGCAGAAGCGGGTCGCGCGTCCTTTCGCAGCGAACGACGACGCGAGCGTCGTCGCGCACATCCAGGCGATCGCCGACCGCAACATCCGCGACTTCGCGCTGCGCGACGAACACGCAGAGGGTGAACCTGCAGCGTGAACCCATTTTGTCCGCGCTCGCGAGCGAGCGCCGAGGAGAACAACCGATGAGCACTGAAAAGCCGGTCTTTGCGCGTGAGCGCGTCCCCGCCTGGTTTCCGCGCGGGCTCTCGCTGCTGCACGACCCGACGCTCAACAAGAGCACCGCGTTCACCGAAGCCGAGCGCGACGCGCTCGGCCTGCGCGGGCTGCTGCCCCCGCACGTGTCGACGCAGCAGCAGCAGATGGCGCGCGTGCGCGAGAACTTCGAGCGCGTGTCGTCGAACCTCGAGAAGTACATCTTCCTCACCGCGCTGCACGACCGCAACGAGGCGCTGTTCTTCCGGCTCGTGACGACGTACCCGGACGAGATGATGCCGATCATCTACACGCCCACGGTGGGCCTCGCGTGCCAGCAATTCGGCCACATCTTCCAGCGTCCGCGCGGCATCTTCATCACCGCGCGCGACCGCGGCCGCATCGAGCAGATCCTGCGCAACTGGCCGCACCGCGACGTGTCGATGATCGTCGTCACCGACGGCGAGCGCATCCTCGGGCTCGGTGATCTCGGCTCCAGCGGCATGGGCATCCCGGTCGGCAAGCTCTCGCTCTACACGGCGCTCGCCGGGCTGCATCCGAACGAGTGCCTGCCGGTGATGCTCGACGTGGGCACCAACAACGAGACGCTGCGCAACGACCCGCTGTATCTCGGCATCAAGCACGCGCGGCTTACCGGAGCCCCATACGACGAGCTCGTCGACGAGTTCATCGCCGCGACGCAGCACGTGTTTCCCGGCTGCGTCGTGCAGTTCGAGGACTTCGCGAATCACAACGCCTTCCGCCTGCTCGAGAAGTACCGAAACCGCATCTGCACGTTCAACGACGACATCCAGGGCACGGCGGCCGTCGCCCTCGCCGGCATCTATTCGGCGCTTCGCGTCACCGGGCAGTCGCTCGCGGAGCAGAAGATCCTGTTCTTCGGCGCCGGCGAAGCGGCGACCGGCATCGCGGACCTCACCGTCGCCGCGCTGGCCGCCCAGGGCATGCCGATCGCCGATGCGCGCGAGCGCTGCTGGCTCGTCGACTCGAAGGGCCTCGTCGTGCAGAGCCGATCCGATCTCGCGACGCACAAGAAGCCGTACGCGCATTCGCACGCCGCCGTGGCGACGTTCATCGACGCGATCCGCGCGGTCGCGCCGACGGCGATCATCGGCGTCGCCGCCGTCGGCGGCACATTCACGCGCGAGGTGATCGAGACGATGACGAAGCTCAACTCGCGGCCGATCGTGTTCGCGCTGTCGAACCCGACGTCGAAGTCCGAATGCACGGCGCAGCAGGCGTACGACTGGAGCGAGGGGCGCGCGCTGTTCGCGTCGGGCAGCCCGTTCGACCCGGTGACCATCGCCGGACGAACGCACGTGCCGCGGCAGGGCAACAACTCGTACATCTTCCCCGGCGTGGGACTGGGCGCGATCGCGATGCGCGCAAAGCACATCACCGACGCGATGTTCCTCGCCGCCGCGCAAGCGCTCGCCGAGCGGGTCAGCGCCGGCGACCTCGCGCAGGGAAGCCTCTATCCGCCGCTCTCGCAGGTGCGCGACGTGTCGGCGCATATCGGCGCCGCCGTCGCCCGTGTCGCGCTCGCGCAAGGGCTCGCCGGCATCGCGCCGCCGCCGGATGTCGTCGCCTACGTGCGCTCCACGATGTACGAGCCCGAGTACGAGCTTTACGCCTAAACGTGTCGATTTGAGCCAAAACCGGGGAAGCTGCTCTGGCCAGTCGCGTTTGAGAGCAGATTTCCCGGCGCAACCCAAGACTGCCCGGCTTCGTCTGTTGATCCACGTCAAGCGCACGCCGGCCGTTCTGCACGCCGCAATCGAGTGCGTTTTCCCCGTTGATCTGCGTCAAGCCGCCGCACCGGCCGTCCGCCTAGTCTTCAACTTGAGCGCGACATCAACCCGAACCGCGCCAGCCTGCCGCCTTCCGCGATGAGCGCCTACTCCGTCTTTCTGCTCTACCTGCTCGCGATCCTCGGCTTCGTGTTCGTCACGCTCGTGATGAACCGCTATCTCGGCCCGAAACCGGTGGCGAGCGCGGTGAAGCTCGAGCCGTTCGAATGCGGCGTCACGCCCGCCGACCCGGTAAATGTGAAGGCCGTGCCGATCAAGTACTACGCGCTCGCCATCGTGTTCCTCCTGTTCGACCTCGAGACCGTGTTCCTGTTCATCTGGGCGCTCGGTGCGCAGCCGGTGAACGGATTCATGGTCGCCACGTTCGGCATCTTCGTATCGTTGCTGGTGCTGATCCTGCTCTACGTCTACCGCTCGCGCGTGATCGAGCAGGTCTCGGAATAAGCCATGGCGAGCGTCCCGTTCCCGATCGCAGTGAAGTCGTCGGCGCCAATCGGCAAAACCGGCGCGCTCGAGTACCTGACGACGAAGAAAGACGAGCTCGTCGGCTGGGCACGCAAGTTCTCCCTGTTTCCGTATCCGTTCGTCACCGCGTGCTGTGCGATGGAGTTCATGGCGGTGAGCTCGTCGCCGTACGACACCGACCGATTCGGCGCCGCGCTGCCACGCTTCACGCCGCGGCAATCGGACCTGCTGATGGTCGTCGGAACGATCAACCACAAGCAGGCGCCGGTCCTGCGCAAGGTCTACGAGCAGATGTGCGAGCCGAAGTGGGTGATGGCGTTCGGCGCGTGCGCGACGTCGGGCGGCTTCTACCAGAACTACGCCGCGCTCGCCGGCATCGACCTGATCATCCCGGTCGACGTGTACATCCCTGGCTGCCCGCCGCGGCCGGAAACGGTCATCGACGGAATCATGCAGCTGCAGAACCTGATCGCGCGCTCGAAGCATCCGATCGTCACGAAGAACTTCTGAACATGTCCGCCGTTTTCGAAAGCGTCCAAAAGCGCGTCGCCGGCATCGCCCGCGACACCGCGGTGAGCCACGACACGCTCGTCGTCAGCGTAGCGCCGGCCGAAGTGCTCGCGACGGCGAATCTGCTGAAGAGCGAATTCGGATTCGACCTGCTGCTCGACGTCACCGCCGTCGACTGGCCCGACACGCCCGAGCGCTTCGAGGTCGTCTGGCATTTCTACTCGACGCAGCATTTCGGCCGCGTGCGGATGAAGACGCGCGTCGCCGAGCGCGACCCGACGGTCGACTCGCTGACGCCGTTGTACGGCTCGGCGGCGTTCATGGAGCGCGAATGCCACGAGATGTACGGCATCGCGTTCCGCGGCAACGCCGACCTGCGACCGCTGCTGCTCTACGAGGGCTTCGTCGGCCATCCGCTGCGCAAGGACTATCCGAAGGATCGCGAGCAGCCGCTGATCCCCTATCGCGATGTGCGAGGCGCGAGACAGTGAACGCACCGTTCGAACTGAAGCCCGCGCTCGTGCTGCCGAATCCGATCCGCCCGGCGTTCACGACGCCGACGACCGATCACGGCGTCATCGTCAATATCGGGCCGTCGCACCCGGCGACGCACGGCACCGTGCAGATCGTCGCCGAGCTCGATGGCGAGAAGGTCGTTCGCACCGATTGCCACTGCGGTTACCTGCACCGCGGCTTCGAGAAGGAGTGCGAGAGCCACACCTGGCACAACCTCATTCCGTACGTCGATCGGCTGAATTACGTCTCCGCGCTCATCAACACGTTCGCGTACTGTGAGGCCGTCGAGAAGCTGATGGGCGTCGAGATCCCGCCGCGCGCGAGGTACCTGCGCACGCTGCTCTCGGAGTATTCGCGCGTCATCGATCACCTGACGTGCGTCGCCGCCGGCCTGATGGAGCTCGGAGCGATGACGGCGTTCCTCTACCTGGTGATGATCCGCGATTACATGTACGAGCACCTCGCGAACCTCACCGGGGCGCGCGTCACGCACTCGTACGGGCGCATCGGCGGCGTCGCGCACGACCTGCCGGCCGGCTGGCTCGAGCGGATGGAAGATATCCTCGTCCAGTACGCCGACTTCGTCGGCCGCGTGCACAAGCTCGTCGACCGCAACCGCATCTTCATCGACCGGATGCGCAACGTGGGCACGATCTCGCAAGCCGATGCGATCTCGTACGGCTGTACCGGACCGATCCTGCGCTCGACCGGCCTTGCGCGCGATTTGCGCAAGGACACGCCGTACCTCGCATACGCGGAACTCGACTTCGAGGTGCCGGTCGGCATCAACGGCGACAACTACGACCGTTACTACGTTCGGATGCGCGAAATGGACGAATCGGTGCACATGATGCGCCAGGTCGCCGCGATGTTGCCGGAAGGCCCGATCGTGGCCGACGATCGCCGCTGCAGCTTTCCGCCGAAGCCGCTCGTCTACGGCGAGATCGAATCGCTGATCAACCACTTCAAGCTCGTGATGGACGGACCGAAAGTACCGGCAGGCGAAATCTACTTCGCGCACGAGTCGCCGAACGGCGAGCTCGGCTTCTACCTCGTCAGCACCGGCGCCGGCATGCCGTACAAGTGCCGCGTGCGCGCGCCGAGCTTCGTCCACATGGGCGCCGCAAGCAAGATGCTCGACGGATTCCAGTTGGCCGACGTCGTGCCGACGTTCGGCTCGATCAACATGATCGGCGGGGAGTGCGATCGATGAAGCATCTGATCCCCGAGTTCGAGAAGATGAAGGCGCGCTTTCCCGCGGGATTCGAGCCGTCGCTGGTGCTGCCGTGCCTGCGCCGCATCCAGGAGGATCGCGGCTACGTCGCCGACAGCGACATCGAGGAGCTGACCGCGTACCTGAAGGTGCCGCGGATCCAGATCGAGGAAGTGCTCGGCTACTACACGCAGTTCCGCCGCCAGCCCGTCGGGCGCGTGCACATCGAGGTGTGCCGCAACGTGAGCTGCTCGATGCGCGGCGCCGAGCGCCTGCTCGAGCACCTCGAGAACAAGCTCGGCGTCGCGCCCGGCGAAACGACCACCGACGGCCGCTTCACGCTGTCCACCTGCGAGTGCCTCGGCTCGTGCGGCACGGCGCCGGTCGTCGTCGTGAACGACGCGTACCACGAGAGCGCGACGGTCGCGCAACTCGACGCGCTGATCGACGGGACGAAGTAGCCATGCCCGGCCGACAGCTGATCATGAATTTCCCGATGACGGCGACGTCGCATTCGCTCGCCGACTACCGCGCGCGCGGCGGTTACGAGACGATCAAGAAGGCGCTCGCGTCGATGACGCCGGAGCAGGTGACGAAGGAGGTGACGGACTCCGGCCTGCTCGGGCACGGCGGCGCGGCGTTCCTCGTCGGACGCAAGTGGTCGGTCGTGAAGCTCGGCGACGGACAGCCGCATTACCTTTGCTGCAACGCCGACGAAGGCGAGCCCGGCACGTTCAAGGACCGCTGGATCCTCGAGCACGCGCCGCACCTGCTCATCGAGTCGATGCTGATCAGCTCGTATGCGCTCGGCGTGCGCAACGCGTTCGTCTACATCCGCGGCGAGTTCGACTTGCCGTGGCGGCGCATCCAGGGTGCGGTGGACGAGGCGTACGAAGCGGGCTACCTCGGCAAGCCGCTCCACGGCACCGACTTCGCGCTCGACATCGTCGTCTATCGCGGCGCGGGATCGTACGTCTGCGGCGAAGCGTCAGGACTGATCACTTCCGTGGAGGGCAAGAAGGGCTATCCGCGCAATCGGCCGCCGCGGTTGACGGTGCGCGGCCTGTACCAGCGTCCGACGGTCATCAACAACGTCGAGACGCTCGCGAACATCACGGGCGTCATCCGTGACGGCGCGGCGGAGTTCCGCAAGGTCGGCACGCCGAAGAGCCCCGGCACGCAGCTCGTGTCGATCTCCGGCCACGTCGCGAAGCCCGGCGTCTACGAGGTCGAGCACGGCTATCCGCTCGAAAAGTTCATCCACGACGATTGCGGCGGCATCACCGGCGGCCGCAAGCTGAAATGCATCATCCCCGGCGGCATCTCGACGAAGGTGCTGACCGCTGACGACATCAAGGGGCTCGCGTACGACCACGGCTCGTTCAAGAAGGTCGGATCGCAGCTCGGCTCCGGCGGCATGATCGTGATCGCCGAAGGCACGTGCATGGTGCGCCTCCTGCAGGTGATGCTGCGCTTCTACCACCACGAGTCGTGCGGCCAGTGCACGCCGTGCCGCGAAGGCATGGGCTGGCTGCACCGGATCATCGACCGCATCGTCGACGGACAAGGCCGGCTCGAGGACATCGAGCGGATGGTCGAGATCTCCGACGCGAACGACGGCACGACGATCTGCGGCATGGGCGACGCCGCCGGCTACGCGACGGTAGGCATCATCGCCAAGTACCGCGACGAATTCCAATACTTCATCGAGCAAAAGCGCTCGCGCTGCGGCGGCAACCTCGAGGCGGAGCTCGCGCATGCCTGACTTCTTCATCAACGGCAAGCCGGTGCACGCCGAGAACGGCCAGACCGTCATGCAGGCGGCGACCGCCAACGGCTTCTACATCCCGTACTTCTGCTGGCATCCGAACCTGTCGGTGCACGGCAACTGCCGCATCTGCTGCGTCGAGGTCGAGGACGACAAGGGCGGCGAAGGCTGGGTCGAGATCGCCTGCAACATGGCGGTCACCGAAGGCATGCGCGTGCTGACCGACTCGGACAAGGTCAAGGCGCGGCGCAAGGCGACGCTGCAGTTCATCACGCTGAACCACCCGGTCGACTGCGGCATCTGCGACAAGGCCGGCGAATGCATGCTGCAGGACGCGCACTACGAGTACAACGGCGAGCCGTCGACGTCGCGCGATCCGAAGCTGCACGCGACCAAGTTCTTCCCGCTGTCGAAGCGCATCACGCTCGACAACGAGCGCTGCATCTTCTGCTCGCGTTGCGTGCGCTTCACGCGCGAGATCTCGAAGTCGAACAGCCTCGCGCTGCAGTTCCGCGGCGACGAGACGCTGTTGCGGCCGGTCGAGGACGGCAGCTTCGAGAACGACCCGTATTCGGAGAACGTCGTCGACCTGTGCCCGGTCGGCGCACTGCTGTCCAATTCGTTCCACTACCAGTCGCGCGTCTGGTACCTGAAGCCGACGCGATCGGTCTGCCCCGGATGCTCGCGCGGCTGCAATGTGCAGCTCTGGCACCGGAAGAAGGACTGGAAGCTGAACGCGCTGGACGCGCGTCACAACGAGCGGATCGAACGCGTGACGCCGCTGCAGAACGATACCGTCAACGGCCCGTGGACGTGCAACAAGGCGCGCGATCTCGCGCAGATCTTCGAGCGGGTCCGTGCGGAGCAGCCGATGCAGAAGGGCACGCCGGTGGCCGTGGCTACCGCCGTCGAAGCGGCGCGTGAGCTGATCGCTTCGGCAAAGCACCCGGTCGCGCTGGTTTCGAGCTGGGCGTCGAACGAGGAGCTAGCCGCGTTCAAGCGCGCGCTCGGCTCGCGCTTCACCGCGTTCGTGAAGCAGGACCAATTCCCGCAGCCCGGTGAAACGGTGCAGGACGACATCCTGATCCGCGCCGACAAGAACCCGAACTCGACCGGCGCGCGCGCGCTGTTCGGCGACGCTCCGGTATCGCTCGCGGGCGCCGACCTCGTGCTCGTCTGGGGCGAGGGCTTCGACTTCGGGCAGCTGCCGCCGAAGTCGAAGGTGATCGCGCTCAATGCATGGCTCGCGCCCGAGAACGGGCACGCCGACGTGTTCTTCCCGACCAGCATCCAGACCGAGCGCGCAGGTCACTACACGAACTTCGAGGCCGTCGTCAGCGCCTTCGAGCCGTGCTTTGCCAAGAAGCCGTCGGTCGTCGACGCGCAGGCGCTGTTCGAAGCGCTCGCCGTCGCGGAGGTCGCCACCGTATGACGCAAGACCTCGTCGTCTACGCGCTGTACATCGTCTACGGCATCGCCGTGCTGATGACGTTCGGCATCATCCTCACTTGGGTCGAGCGCAAGCAGTCGGCCGTGATGCAGGACCGGATCGGCGCGAACCGCGCGTACCTGCGGTTGCCGTTCACGCAGGTCAAGCTCGTCTGGTGGGGCCTGTTC
Source organism: uncultured beta proteobacterium (assembly GCA_963798655.1). Taxonomy (GTDB): domain Bacteria; phylum Pseudomonadota; class Gammaproteobacteria; order Burkholderiales; family Casimicrobiaceae; genus CAVSMC01. The sequence goes on from CAWCUH010000004.1 coordinate 233,436, forward strand.
CATGGCATGGCCGACGGCCTGAAGATGATGCTGAAGGAAGACTGGCGGCCGAATTCCTACGACCGCTTCGCGTACGCGCTCGCGCCGTGGGTCGTCTTCGCGCCGGTGCTGCTCGTGTTCGCGGTGATTCCGTTCGGCGGCCAGCTCGTTCCGGCGAAGATCGTTCCGGCGCTTGCCGGCTGGTTCGGCGACCGCACCTACCAGATGCAGATCGCGCGCCTCGACGCCGGCCTGCTGATCGTGTTCGCGTTCGGCGGCGTGTCGATCATCGGCGCGATGCTCGCCGGCTGGTCGTCGTCGAACAAGTACTCGCTGCTCGGCGCGCTGCGCGCCGGCTCGCAGATGATCAGCTACGAGCTCGTCATGGGTCTGACCGTCCTCGGGCTGATCCTGATCTACGGCACCGTCGATCTCACGACGATCGTCCAGCAGCAGTCCGGCACGTTGCTCGGGGTGCTGCCCGCCTGGGGCGTGTTCTACCAGCCGCTCGGCGCGCTGCTGTTCCTCACGGCGGCGGTCGCCGAGAACAAGCGGATTCCGTTCGACCTGCCCGAGGCCGAGTCGGAACTGATCTCCGGCTACTTCACCGAATACAGCGCGATGAAGATGGGCCTGTTCATGTTCGCCGAGTTCATCGAGATCGCGATCATCGCGGCGCTGTTCGCGACGCTGTTCCTCGGCGGCTACAATCTTCCGTGGCTGTCGGACGCGGGCTTCGCGCTGCCCGGCGGCCACGAGATTCCGCTCGCGCACGGCGCCGTCGTGCTGATCCAGGTCGTCACGTTCCTCGCCAAGGTGTTCCTGCTGTGCAGCTTCCAGATCCTGATCCGCTGGTCGCTGCCGCGCTTCCGCTACGACCAGGTGCTCAAGTTCGCGTGGAAGTTCATGTTCCCGGTCGCGCTCGCGAACCTCGTCGTCACCGTTCTCGCCGTCTGGCTGCTGCAATCATGAAGACCACCGTCCTACCGTCGTACGTGCGCAAGCAGTACTGGAACAGGATGGAAATGGGCTGGTGGGAACGCGCGTACGTGTTCGAGATCATCCGCGGGCTGCTGGTCACCGGCGGCGTGTTCATGCGCAACATGGGCAAGTGGGTCACCGGCCGCAAGGGCGCGCTGACGACGTACTACCCGGAAGAGACGCGATTCGACTATGCCGCGAACAACCGCGGCAAGCACGTTCTGACGCAGCGACCCGACGGCCGGCCGCAGTGCGTCGCCTGCAACATGTGCGCGACCGTCTGCCCGGCGAAGGTGATCGAGATCGAGGCGGCGTTCGACCCGACCGATCCGGCGCACCCGAAGTACCCGTCGCGCTTCGAGATCGACTATTCGCGCTGCATCTTCTGCGGCCTGTGCGTCGAGGCGTGCCCCGAGGACGCGATCCGCATGGTGAAGGAAGTCCCGAACCTGCCGTCGTATGACCGCCGCACGATGTGGATCGGCAAGGAAGAGCTGCTTCGCTGGCAGCCGAGCCGCGACGTCGCGAAACCGTATCCGCCGCGCGGCGCCGGCGTCGACGCCGCCGACTGAGGACACGATGGAATCGCTCCTTTCGAACCTCGACACGCTGCTGCTCTACGCCTTCGCCGGGTTCGCGCTGCTCGGATCGGCGCTGATGCTCGTGCTGCGCCAGCCGATGCGCGTCGCCGTGTCGCTGATCTCGACGATGATCTCGCTCGGCGCCATCTACGGCCTGCTCGGCGTGCACTTCATCGCCGCGTTCCAGGTGCTGATCTACGTCGGCGCCGTGATGGTGTTCATGGTCTACGTGATCATGCTGCTCGACCAGCGCGAGAGCGCAAGGCCCCGCCGCTTCTCAAGCCTGACCGTGGCCGGCATCGCGTTCGGCGTGTTGCTCGTCGGCGCGCTCGCGTATGCGCTGCTGCACGGCCTCTACGCGCCGCCGAGCGGAACGCCGTTCTTCGGCCTGCAGGAGTTCTCGGTTGCGTTCCTCAACGAATACTGGCTGCAGTTCGAGGTGACGTCGGTGCTGCTCGTCGCCGCCGTCGTCGCGGCCCTCACCGTGATCAAGGGCGGCGCGAAAACCCATGGATAAGCTGCAGATGCTGCTGTCGCTGTCGGTTGCGATGTTCGCGATCGGACTGCTCGGCGTGATCGTCCGGCGCAACCTGCTCGTCATGCTGATGTGCATGGAAGTGATGCTGAACGGCGTCAACCTGTCGCTGGTGACGTTCGCACAGCAGACCGGCACCGCCGTGGGTGCCGTGCTCGTGTTCCTCGTGTTCGTCGTCGCCGCCGCGGAGATCGCGATCGCGATCCCGATCGTGCTGCTGCTCGTGCGGCAGAAGCGAACGCTCGACGCCGACGCGTTTGCCTCGCTGAAAGGATAGAGCGGTGAACCACCTGCTCGCGCTGATCGTCCTGCTGCCGCTCGCCGGCTTCGTTCGCGAACGGCCTCGCCGGCAACCGGATGGGCCACCGCTTCGTCAACGTCGTCGGCTGCGGGCTGCCGATCGCGTCGTTCGTGCTCGTGCTTGTCGCGTTCGCGCAACTGTCGGCAACCGGCGCGCCGATCGTCGATCACGTCTACAGCTGGGCGGTCATCGGCGGCAAGCCGCTCGACGTCGCGTTCTATTTCGACCGGCTCGCTGCGGTGATGACGCTGATCGTCACCGGCGTCGGCTCGGTGATCCACATCTACTCGATCGGCTACATGCACGAGGACAGGAGCTACGCGCGCTTCTTCGCGTACCTGAACCTGTTCCTCTTCTTCATGCTGTCGCTGGTGCTCGGCCGCTCGCTGCTGGTACTGTTCGTCGGCTGGGAGGGCGTGGGCCTCGCGTCGTATCTGCTGATCGGCTTCTGGTTCGAGGACCCCGTCAACGCGGCGGCCGGCAAGAAGGCGTTCATCACCAACCGCATCGGCGACGCCGGCTTCCTGCTCGGCATGTTCGTGCTGTGGGCGACGTTCGGCACCCTCGACATGGACACGATCAACGCCGCGTTCGCCGCAACGCCCGCGCCCGTCGTGTCGGCGAGCCTCGTCGGATTGCTGCTGTTCGTCGGCGCGACCGGCAAGTCGGCGCAGATCCCGCTGCACGTCTGGCTGCCCGACGCGATGGCCGGCCCGACGCCGGTGTCGGCGCTGATCCATGCGGCGACGATGGTCACCGCCGGCGTGTACCTCGTCGCACGGATGTCTGGCATCTACATCGCATGCGCCCGACGCGTCGGCGATCGTCGCCGGCATCGGCGCAGCGACCGCGTTCTTCGCCGCGACGGTCGCGATCACGCAAACCGACATCAAGCGCGTGCTCGCCTATTCGACGGTGTCGCAGCTCGGCTTCATGTTCGCGGCTCTCGGCGTCGGCGCGTACGGCGTCGCGATCTTCCACGTCTACACGCACGCGTTCTTCAAGGCGTGCCTGTTCCTCGGCGCCGGCAGTGTGATCCACGCGATGTCGGGCGAGCAGGACATCCGCAAGATGGGCGGCATCGCCCGCAGGATACCGATCACGTTCGTCACGTTCGCGATCGCGACGCTCGCGATCGCCGGCATCCCGCCGCTCGCCGGCTTCTTCTCGAAGGACGAGATCCTCTGGTACGCGTTCGGCTCGTCGAAGGGCGGCTCGACGGCACTGTGGGTCGTGCTCGCGGCGACCGCGCTGATGACCGCGTTCTACATGTTCCGGCTGCTGTGGCTCGTGTTCCTCGGCCGCTCGCGCGTCGAGCCGGAAGTCGAGCATCACCTGCACGAGTCGCCGTGGTCGATGACCGGCGTGCTCGTCGTGCTCGCGATTGCGTCGGCGCTCGGCGGCTTCGTCGGCGTGCCGCACTTCCTCGAGCCGCTGCTGCCGCTTCCGGCGATCGCCGAAGAGCTGCATCACTTCGAGACGCCGCTTCTCGTCGTGTCGGTCGTGATCGCCGCGGCCGGCATCGGCATCGCGCTGCTCGTGTTCGGCGGTGGCCTCGAGCGCGCGACGCGGCTGCGCGAGCGCTTCGCGGGCCTGTGGCGACTCTCGTACAACAAGTACTGGATCGACGAGCTCTACGACGCGGTGCTCGGCCGTCCGCTGCAGTGGATCTCCGAGCGCGTCTTTTTGCGCCTCGGCGATCGGTTCCTGATCGACGGGTCGCTCAACGGCCTCGCCGATCTCGCACGCCGCAGCGCCGGAGCGCTCGGGCGCGTGCAGACCGGCAACGTCCACCTCTACGCATTCCTCGTCATGCTCGGTCTTGTCGCCGCGCTCGCATGGAGCTGGCGCCATGGCTAGCGCAACGCTGCTGAACATCGTCCTCTACCTGCCGATCGTCGGCATCCTGCTGCTCGTGCTGACGCCGGCGGACAGGGAAGAGCGCGTCAAGACGATCTCGTTCGTCGTGATGCTGCTGCAGCTCGCGCTCACCGCGATCCTCTACAACGCGTTCGACGCGAGCGACCCGACGCTGCAGTTCGAGACGCGCTTGCCGTGGATCCCGACGTGGGGCGTTTACTACGACATCGGCCTCGACGGGTTCAACGTGCTGCTGGTGCTGCTCACCGCGTTCCTCGGTCCGCTCGTCGTCGCCGGCGCGTTCTCCGCCATCAAGAAGGACGTGAAGCTCTTCTACTCGATGGTGTTCCTGATCCAGTTCGCGATGCTCGGCACGTTCGTCGCGCAGGATCTGTTCGTCTTCTACATCTTCTGGGAGACGATGCTGATCCCGATGTTCCTGATCATCGGCATCTGGGGCGGCGAGCGGCGGATCTACGCGACGCTCAAGTTCTTCCTCTACACGGCGTTCGGCAGCATCCTGATGCTCGCCGCGGTCATCTATCTCGTCTGGTCGCTCGACAACGAAACCGGACTGATGTCGTTCGCGTTCGTCGATCTCTACAAGACGAAGCTGCCGATCGGAGCGCAGACACTGTTGCTGTCGGCGTTCGCGCTGTCGTTCGCGATCAAGGTGCCGATGGTGCCGTTCCACACGTGGCTGCCCGATGCGCACGTCGAGGCGCCGACGGCGGGCTCGGTGATCCTCGCCGGCGTGCTGCTGAAGATGGGAACGTACGGCTTCATGAAGCTCGGCTTCCCGCTGTTTCCCGATGCGACGCAGATCGCGACGCCGCTAATCATGGCGCTCGCAGTCGTGAGCATCATCTACGGCGCGTGCCTCGCGCTCGTGCAGACGGACATCAAGAAGATCATCGCGTACTCGTCGATCAGCCACCTGGGCTACGTGATGCTCGGGCTCGCGAGCCTCGACATCCTCGGCATCCAGGGCGCCGTCGTGCAGATGGTGAGCCACGGGCTTACCGCCGCCGGACTGTTCCTCATGGTCGGCATGATCTACGAGCGCTGTCACACGCGCGAGCTCGCCGCGTACGGCGGTCTCGCGAAGGCGCTGCCGGTGTACTCGGTGTTCTTCATGATCCTGACGCTCGGCGCGATCGGCTTGCCGACGACGAGCGGATTCACCGGCGAGTTCCTGGTGCTGATGGGATCGTTCAATCGTCAGCTGGTCGCAGCACGCGACCGGCGCGTCGTTTCCGCTCGCGATGTCGGTCCTCGCGGTCACCGGTGTCGTGCTGGGCGCGCTCTACATGCTCTGGTTCGCGCAGCGCTTCCTGTTCGGCGTCGCGAAAGCGCCGCACGAGCCGCTGATCGACCTCAACTTCCGTGAAAAAGCGATCCTCGTGGCGATCGTCGCCGCCGTGTTCTGGCTGGGAGTCTTTCCTGACGACGCGATGAAGAAGACCGAGCTCGCCGCGAAGCAGTATCAGACACTGGTCGCGACCAGCCGCACCGGCACGACGCCGGTCGCACCGAAGGAGCCGGCGAAGGGCATCGACGCGGTCGCCGTACAGACCAACGGAGCTCTGCGATGAGTTTTCAAGACGTCCTCTTCGGGATGCTGCCCGAGCACCTGCTGCTCGCCGGCATCGTCGTGCTGATCGTCGCCGAGCTCGTTTCGCGCAACTCGCGCGCCGCGCTCGCGATCTCGCTCGTCGCCGTCGCCGGCGCCGCGGCCGCCGCGACATGGCTCAACATCGGCGGCTACGCCGGCACGCCGTTCCCCGGCCAGTACTCGGTATCGCCGGCCGACCTGTCGGCGAAAGCGCTCGTGCTGCTGCTCGCCGATCCCGGTGCTGCTGCTCTCGCGCGACGAGCTGAGCACGACGCGATTCCACGTGCTCGTGCTGTCGTCGCTGTACGGCGTGTGCCTGATGCTGTCGGCCGACACCTTCCTCACGCTGTTCCTCGGCATCGAGCTGATGGCGCTGCCGGTGTACGTGCTCGTGCTGATCGCGTTCAGTCGGCCCGACAGCGTCGAAGCGGCGCTCAAGTATCTGGTGCTCTCCGGCGCCGCGACGGCGACGCTGCTGATGGGCGTGTCGCTGCTCTACGGCGGCACCGGCTCGATGGCGCTCTCCACGTTCGCGACCGCCGTGGGCTCGGCCGACCTGATGACGCGCGCCGCGGTCATCCTGATCCTCGTCGCGTTCTTCCTCAAGGCAGCGGTCGTGCCGTTCCACGCCTGGGCGCCGGACGCGTACGAAGCAGCGAGCGTGCCGGTCACCGGCTACATGGCGACGATCGTCAAGGCCGGCGTGCTGCTCGCCGCCGTGCGGCTGTTCGGCACGGCGACCGTCACCGGTCCGCTGGTCGGACTGATCGCCGTGCTGCCGCTCGTGTCGATCGTCTGGGGCAACCTGACGGCGATGAAGCAGCCGAGCTTTCGCCGGATGATCGCGTACTCGTCGATCGCGCACGCGGGCTATCTGTACTACGCGTTTCTCGGCGCGCCGGAGGGGCGCTTCGAGGCGGTGCTCTTCTACGTGCTCGCCTATGCGCTGATGAACCTCCTCGCGTTCTCGTCGCTGCCGACCGGCGCGAGCGATGCCGAGCAGGACCGGCTCGACTCGTTCAAGGGACTGTTCGCGCGCAATCCGTACGCCGCGCTGATGATCGGCGTCGCGATGCTCTCGCTCGCCGGCATCCCGCCGTTTCCCGGCTTCGTCGCGAAGTTCATGATCTTCAAGAACGTCATGGCCGCCGGCTACACGCTGTACGCGGTGCTCGGCCTCATCGGCAGCTATCTCGGCATCTACTTCTATCTGCGCGTCATCCAGTTCATGTTCATGGGTGCGGCCGAAAAGACACCCACCGCGCTCGGGTCACGCAGCCTCGCGCTCGGCGCGAGCGTGCTCTGCCTCGTGCCGTCGCTGCTGCTGATCGTCTTCCCGGGCTGGGTCATCGGACACATCGGCTAGGAAAAACCGACGGGGAGATCGACCGGTCACTTGCGGATCGTCGATATTTTCGGAGTACTGCCCCTGCTCGCTCGAGCAGTCCGAAGCCTGCTGCCGAATAACGCATCAAGAATGGCGTAGGCGCTACGGCGCAAGTGTCATTTCCGCAAATCCCGGCCCAATCAGGTTCGGCGTCCGTGCGCTTCTTTCAAGACGCGTTCGCGATCGGCAGCATCGAATTTCAGTAGCGCTGGACAAGGCCCGTACTCCCACCGGTTTCGGCACGTTTTCTGCCGACGCCAACCCGCCATCGACCGGGCGGGTGCTGGCTGCCTACACGAGATTGCCGATGATGAGTAACGTCAACAGCATGATCAGCATCAACAGCGCCATCGTGCCCGATTGCCAAGTGCGTGCGAAAACGCCGTCCGAGTCATGCAGGCGGCGCACCGCACCGAAGATACGAGCACCTCCATCGCGAAGCCTAGCCGCGATTCGATCACTCGCCGCCGTCACCCATCGTTCAATACGCGTCAGTGCAACAACCAGAAGCCTCCGATAGAACCAATCGAAGTCGAGAGTGATCGTCAGAGTCCGCTGCAGCCATTTGAGCATCACAAAAAAAGCAAGGCCGGAAAAGAGAAGCAGCTGCAACTGCGAAACGACGTGTGCGTCCGTATAGGGCTGGAAATTGACCGGGTACGGAAGCAACCGGTAAAGAGGCTGGTAGAAAATGCCCAAACCCACGCACAGGACGGCGAACAGGATCATGGCAAGACGCATGTTGAGCGGCGGGTCCGGGGGCCGCAGCCCGGAATCCTTCTGAAAAAACACGAACCACGGAAACTTGATCCCGGCATGCAGAAACACGCCGGCCGAGGCCGCACCAAGGACGAGCCATACAAAGAACATGTGCTCGTCCGCCGCCGCCTGCACGGTCATCGACTTGCTGACGAAGCCCGACGTCAGCGGAAACGCGGAGATTGCAAGCGCGCCGACAATGCCGCACAACGCCGTGATCGGCATGCTTTGAAAGAGTCCGCCGAGATCGGTGCACTTGCGCTTACCGGTCATGTAGAGCACCGAGCCCGCCGACATCAGCAGCAGTGCCTTGTATAGGATATGCGTGAATGCATGCGCTGCCGCCCCGTTCAGCGCCATTTCGGTGCCGATACCGATTGCGACCAGCATGAACCCGACCTGGTTCACGATGCTGTACGCGAGGATGCGCCGCACGTCGTTTTCGAGCAGCGCATAGATGATTCCATAGAACGCCATGTAAAGCCCGATGTAGATGAGCGGCTCGGCGCCGGGGAAGCCGCGCATCAATGCGTAGACGGCGATCTTCGTGGTGAATGCCGACAGGAACACCGTGCCGCTCCAGGAGGCCTCCGGGTACGCATCGGGTAGCCAGGCCGAAATCGGAGGCGCGCCGGCGTTGACGAGAAACGCGGCGAGGATCAACCACTGGCTGAGCCCATGCGGGGTCATCGCCACGAACTGGAGCGAGCCCGTTTCCAGCGCATGCCCGGCGACTCCGATCATCAGCAGCACACCACCGGTCAGGTGAATCATCAGGTAACGAAGGCTCGCCCGGTAAGCGCCGTGCGTGCCGGCGCTCCAAAGGACGAGCGTGGACCCGATCGCCATGAGTTCCCAGAACACGAACACCGTCAGCAAGTCGCCGGCAAGCGTCACGCCAAGCGCGGCTCCCGCGTAAATGAATGCGGCTGGCAATTCGAGCCGAGAAGACTGGTTCAGCGCGAACAGTGCTCCGCCGAATGCCATCAACGAAAAGATCGTCGCGAAAAGTCGCGACAACCTGTCCATCGCGAATGGAACGATCGGATACCCCGCCAGCCGACTCGTCCAGATCACGCCGTCGCCGACAGTCCACACGAGCGCCAGAGCAACGAGGGGTACGACGAGTGCCGCGGCGCTGCGTGCCCGGCCGCGCAGCAGTGCCACCGGCAATGCGCCGCATATCAGCACGAGACCCGGATGCAGGTCAGGGGTCACGGGAATCGTCGTCGTAGTAAGCGTCGGGGCGCTTGAGAAGGACGCCAACGGCTTTCGCCACGATGATCAACGCCGCGCAGGCCGCGAAGCCGAACAATGCATAGAATCCGAACAACCGCTCCACGTCGAAACGCGCTTCATGCTCCACTAGGAGCTCCGCGAACAGGACGCTCGCCAGCACGGCGATAAATACCTTCCACAGCTTGCCGATGGTCTCGGGGCGCGTTAGCCGATGCCGTTCCACCGTCAACCTCCAAGCAGCCCGCGCGACAGCGCGATCGGCACGTCAGCGAAGAGGAACAGCACGATTGTCATCGCCGCCGTTGCAACGAGCGCGACCACCATCGTCCAAGGTGCCTCGCCATGCGTTTCATCCACTGCCGCTGGTTCGCACAGAAAAGCGCGATACACGATCGGGATGAAGTACCCCGCGTTCAACAGCGTGCTCGCAACGATGATCGCGAGCGCGACCCACTGTTGCGCCTGAAACGCGCCGGTCACGATGTACCATTTGCTGATCGCGCCCACCGTCGGCGGCACGCCGATCATCGACAACGACGCGACGGCGAAAGCCGCGAGGGTCCAGGGCATACGCCGTCCTACGCCGTCGAGTTCGCTTACCTGCGTCTTGTGGGACGCGGTGTAGATGGCTCCCGCGGCAAAAAATAGCGTGATCTTGCCGAACGCATGCGCGGCGATATGCAACGCCGCTCCGACAATTGAAATCGGAGCAAGAATGGCCGCCGCGAGCACCACGTAGGAAAGCTGACTGACCGTCGAATACGCAAGCCGGCGTTTCAGGTTGTCGGCGCGTAGCGCCACGACGGACGCCGCAATAATCGTGAAACCCGCAACATAGACGAGCCAAGCGAAGTTCGCACCTGCGCCATCGAATCCGAACGTGTAGACAATGACCTTCACCACCGAAAAGACGCCGGCCTTCACAACCGCGACGGCGTGCAACAGCGCCGAGACGGGCGTCGGTGCGACCATCGCTGCCGGCAGCCAGCGATGGAACGGCATGATCGCTGCCTTGCCGATTCCGAACATGTAGAGCACGAGCAGCGCGGTCGCGGCGAAGGGCGAGATTTTCCCCGCGAAGACTCCCCCGGGAATGAAATCGAGTGTTCCCGCCAAAATCCACGTAGCCACGATGGCGGGAAGAAGCAGGGCTGTGGAGGTGAACAGAAGCACGCCGAGATACGTGCGGCCGCCGTGCCTCGCTTCGTCGTCCCCGTGATGCGTGACCAGCGGGTACGTCACGAGAGTCAGCATCTCGTAGAAAAGAAACAGGGACAGCAGGTTCCCCGAGAAAGCAACGCCGATCGTGCTCGCAAGTGCGAGCGCAAAGCAAACGTAGAAGCGGGTCTGATGCGCTTCGTCGTTCCTCCGCATGTATCCGATCGAGTACAACGAGCTGAGAATCCACAGACCGGATGCAATCAGCGCAAACAACAAGCCAAAGGGCTCGACGCGAAATTCCAGCGCGAGGCCGGGCAGTATCTCCAGCAGGCGAAGGCTCGGCCGTTCGCCCGAAAGCACAAGCGGCAGCAGCGACGCAATCGCGACGAATAGGGCGCCTGCTGCAGTCAGCGTGACCGCCTCACGCAGATTCGGCGCCCGATCGCTTATCGCAACCAGCGCCGCCGCGCCGATCGGCACGACGAGTGCGGCGGCGATGAGCGCTTCGGGTGTCATCGCGCGCTATGAAGCAAGAGCTCCGCCGCGCTGCTCGCGAAGCCGATGTTGAACGACGTCCGCAGCCCGAAATAGATGCAGGCGCCCACCATCAACCACGTCGGCAGCAGCATGCCGAGCGGCATCTCGCCACGGCGCGGTGCTTCCGGTCCTGGTGCCTGCAAGTACGCCGCTTCGACGAAGCGCCAGACGTAGGCGACCGCGATGAGCGAGCTCGCGACGATGACGGCCGCGAGCCACCAGTAACCTCGCTCCAGCGCTCCAACGACGAGATACCATTTGGTCGTGAATCCCGCCGTCGCCGGGATCCCGATCAGGCTCAGACCTGCGATAACGATCCCGAGCGACGTGATCGGCATCCGCTGGCCGAGCCCAGCGATCGCTGCAAAGCTCGTTCCCCCGCAGCGCAGCGAAACACCGCCGGCAAGCAGGAAGAGCGCACCTTTCGTCACGCCGTGATTGAACAGATGCGCAATCGCACCGGTCAGCCCTGCGGTATTGGTCAGCGAAATTCCAAGCGTGATGTATCCGATCTGGGCAACGCTCGAATACGCGAGCATCCGCTTGAGATCCGACTGGAAGACGGCCACCAGCGACATCGATACGATGGCGACAACGGAAAGCGCGAGCAGTATTTCGCCAAGAGGTAGCGTCTGAAACACGAGCGCGCTGCCGAATACGACGTAATAGAAGCGCATCAGCACGTACAGCGCTACCTTGGTCGCCGTAGCCGCGAGGAACGCGGTCACGACCGAAGGCGCGTACGCATACGCGTTCGGCAGCCATTGATGCAGTGGAAAGAGCGCGAGCTTCATGCCGATGCCGACCGTAATGAAGGCAAGCGCCGCGAGCACCGGGCGAAGCTCGTGAACTGCCGCAACGCGAACCGCGAGGTCGGCAAGGTTCAGCGTGCCGGTCATCAGATACAGCAGCCCGATGCCGGTCACGTAGAATGTGGCGCCGATCGTGCCCAGGACGAGATACTGGAAAGCAGCGAACAACGCCCTCCGCCTCTGGCCCAGCGCGATCAGCACATAAGCGGACAGCGACGAAATCTCGAGGAATACGAACAGATTGAAGACGTCGCCGGTGATCGTTATGCCAAGCAGTCCCGCAAGGCAGAGGCAGTACATCGAGTAGAACAGGTAGCGCCGCTCGCTCGGCAACTCCGCCGCCACGCTCGTTCGCGCGTACGGCATGATGATCGCACCGACCAGCGACACCAGCACCAGGACGAATGCGTTGAGCCGATCGACGCGATACTCGATTCCCCACGGCGGTGGCCAGTTGCCGATTGCATACGAGATGACGCCCGACTGGGCCGTGCGCACGGCGAGCTCGACCGCGATCGCCAGCCCGATCCAGCTGACGATGGTCGCGAGGGCCCATGCGAATGGTTCGCGACGCACCACTACGATGAGCGGCGCGCTCATCAGGGGCAGGACCACCTGGAGCGCCGGTAAGTGCTCGGAAATCATCGCGCCGATTGTTGTTCTGCAGCGCGATCGTGCTCGAGGATTTCGTCCTCTTCGATTGTGCCATAGGCTTCGCGAACGCGTACGACGATCGCCAGACCAAGAGCGAGCGTCGCAACCCCCACGACAATCGCGGTGAGGATCAACACATGCGGCAGCGGATTGGAGTACGTCTTGAACGCTTCAGAAACGATTGGCGCTGTCCCCCCGATAAGCTTGCCGGGCGCGATGTAGAGCAGGTAGACCGAGGTCTGGAAGATTCCGAGCCCAATCAGCTTCTTCACCAGATTGCCGCGGGCGATCGTGATGAAGAGACCCGCGATCATCAAGAAGATAGCGATCCCGTAGCTGTAGTGACTCGCCAGCGGCATCAATCCTCCGGATCGTGCGTGCGTCCCGCGAACATATAGAAGATCTTGAGCATCACTCCGGACACCGTCACGGCAACTCCGACTTCGATCCAGAAGATGCCGCGCTCTTGGCCATGCACCGGGTCATGATCGAGCACGAAGTAGTCGAGATAGTGGCCACCCAGCAGCAAGCCCGCAACGCCAACTCCCGCATAGATCAGCACGCCGCCCGCCATCATCGTCTCGACCACCGCGTCCGGTAGCAGCCGACGGGCATCGGGCAAACCAAAGATCAGCGCATAGAAGATGATGGCGGCGGCGATGATGACGCCCGCCTGGAAGCCGCCCCCTGGTCCCAGCTCTCCGTGGAATTGCACATAGAGCGCAAAAAGCAGCGTGAATGGAATGAACAGCTTGCCGAGGACGCGCAGGACGAGATCGCCTCTCATCGTGGTGCCTTGTCACGACGTCGGCGACGCAGGAGCGCCACAACCCCGGCGCCCGCTGTAAACACCACGGTCGTTTCCCCGAGCGTGTCGTAGCCCCGATAGCTTGCAAGCACTGAAGTGACCACGTTGGGGACGCCCGTGGCCCTGAGCGATTCGTTCAGGTAGCGGGGTACTACATGCGTATGGATCGGCGCATCGGGGTCGGAAAATGCCGGCAATCCAAGCGTGCCGTAGACAAGCGCGGCACCCGCGCCGATCGAGATCAACAATGGCACAGCTGGTCTGCGAACGGGCTTCGCCTCCTCGCCTTTGGTGAGGTACAGCGCGCCGAGCAACAGCACCGTCGACACGCCCGCTCCGACCGAGGCCTCCGTCATCGCGACGTCCACCGCGTCGAGCGCGACGAGCACCGACGCCATCAGGAAACTGTAAATGCCGGCGAAGACGACAACGGCGAACAGATTCCGCTGCACGGCCATCGCGAGCACCACGATGACCATCAACGTCAGCAGCGTATTGATGATCAACGCGTCGATGGCTCGTCTCCAGGCGCGAGCAGAGGTTGCATTCCACGCGCGAAAGCGGCCTTGATCAATGCGTGTGTCGCCGCTGGACTGGTGAAGAAAATGAGCAACCCGAGCAGCAGCAGCTTCACGGCAGTCAACGTGAATCCGGCTTGCAGAACGAGGCCGATGATTAGCAATCCCGCGCCGAGCGTATCCGTCACACTGGCCGCGTGCATGCGAGTAAAGAAGTCGGGCATCCGGATCAGTCCAATCGCACCGACTATCGAAAAGGCACCGCCGGCGACTAGACAGAGCCAGCTGGCGATTTCAATCGCCATTGTCATGGCTGCACATCCCCGCCCGGATCACCTAGATTGCCGCGCTGGAAGAATTTCAGAATCGCGATCGTTCCGACTACGTTCAGGAGGCCGTACGTGATGGCGATGTCAAGGAACTCCGGACGTCCGGTGAGAAAGCCGATGACGGCGAGCAGCATCATCGCCAACGTACCCACTGTGTTCCCAGCCTGAACGCGGTCGAAGACAGTCGGACCCAGGACCGCTCTGACGAGGACGAGCGCCAGGCTGACGAGGAGGGCACCCGATGCTACCGCGAACATCACCCCGGCCTTTCGAATCGGGTGATCCGTCGATCCATTTCGCTGCCGACAACCCCCGAGGCGCCGGCTTGCGTAAGGGCGTGCACAACAAATTCGTCCGGCTTCGCCTCAACGGTAATCGTGCCAGGGGTCAGCGTAATCGAGTTCGCATGCGTAACCAGACCGATCACGCTTTGCTGGGACGGCCGGAAGCGAATCAACGTCGGGCTGATCGGCAGACGCGGATCAAGTATTGCCTTGGAGACACTCCAGCCTGATTTCGCAATTTCCTTAAAAAGCCATGGCCAATAAAAGATCGCGATTCGCCACAAGTCGACGGGATGCCCTTCCCGGTCGACCAGTTGCATCCGTCGTCCGAAGAGCACGACCGCGAGCGCCGAACCGATGCCCGCGGAGATGAGGAATGGGGTGTAGTGGCCGGACAAGAGCAGCCAGTAGACGGCCAACAGGACAAACGCGCTTAGGCTACGCATGGAGTTCACGTGAGGTCGGAGCGGGCGCCTCGCATGGTCTGGTGGCCAGCGCCGGGTCACTCTCGCGTGCTAACGGCGTAAATTATCACAATCGCGCCAGGGCAGGACGTCGGAGGTTCGACCGTGCGGCACGTGATCTGGCCGCAGGTTTCCGCCGTCAGCGACGATGTTGACGACGTCGTCGGTGCCGACATACGCGTCCCAGTAGGCTTGCTTTCCTGACCGCTATGCATCCGCGATCGGCGGCCGAAGCTCGGATGCTGCACGTCCCGCGGACGCGGGACATGCTGGCTGTCGCATGACGGGCGTGCCGCTGCGGCCGGCGACATCGTCGGACGAGTGCACGCGATCGTGCGTTCCGCCCAACGGAAAGGCGCGGCAGCGCCGAGCGCGAGCTGCGCGGCATTCCGCCGCATGAGGGCTTCCACGGGTCCGTGCGCTTTCGGCGAGAGCGCCGTTGCCCACAGCGTGTCGTCCCGCAGACGACACGTATTCGCACTGCGGGCCGACAGAGCGCGCGCCGGTGGTGCGACGATCATTGGCGGATGACGGTCGCACCTCGCACCTTGACGCTCGCGTACGCGTGCGCGGCCGTGCTCGCGATCGCCGCAACGCCGACGGCCGCCGCCGCGACGGCGAGTCCGTCGGGCGCCGCGCTTCGCGCACGGTACGCGGAACTGCGCGACAACCTCGCGCATAGCCCGTTCGGAAAGCCGCTGCGACTCGAGTCGAGCGAGCGCAACGACACTTTCGCCGGCGCGATCGATGCCGTGCTCGACTTCCCCTTCGAGCGGGTCCGCTCGACGCTCGTCGACGTGCGCGACTGGTGCGAGATCCTGATCCTGCACCCGAACATCGAGGCCTGCCGCATCGCCGGACCGTCGGACCGCCCGGCGTCGATCACCGTGGACATCGGCGGCGCGCACGTCCCGGTGACGTTCTCGTACCGCGTGGGCGCGGCGAATGGCGATTTCCTGAGGGTCGAGCTACGCGCCGCGGAAGGGCCGTTCGGCACGACCGACTATCGGATCGACCTCGAAGCGGCGCCGCTCGACGGCGGGCATACGATCGTGCACTTCGCGTTCTCGCAGCAGTACGGCACGCCGGCGCTCCTGGCGATGCAGGCGTATCTAGCGACGTTCGCCCGCGACAAGGTCGGCTTTACCGTCGTCGGACACGCCGCCGACGGCACGCCGCGGCATGTCGGCGGCCTGCGCGGCGCGCTCGAGCGTAACGTCATGCGCTACTACGCGGCGATCGAGGCGTACATCGCCTCGCTGTCGGCGCCGGCCGGCGAGCAGCGCGAGGCGCGGCTGCGGCACTGGTATGCCTACACTCGGCGCTATCCGGCGCAGCTCGCCGAAGAGCCCGGCTATCTCGAGCAGAAGCACGCGGAGATCGCGCGCCAGCCGCCGCCGTCGTGACGCGCACGCCGTGTCGGACGCAGCCGCAGCCGCTTGTGGGCGCGAGGACTACAGACAGCGTTGCGTTCGGGCGGCCACACTGAGTGGCCATGCGCGACCCACCGTCCGTTGTCGACGCACCCCCGCGTTCGCAACCGGAGCGCGACGATCCGCGCTTCGCACCGCTGCTCGTCCCCGGGCGCAACTGCTGGCGCGTCGAGCGTGCGCATCGGCTGTCCGTGCTGATCGACGCCGATGCGTATTTCCGCACGGTGCGCCGGGCGATCGCCGCCGCGCGCCATTCGATCTTCATCATCGGCTGGGACATCGACAGCCGGCTGCGGCTCGTCGCCGAAGGCGCCGATGACGGCTTTCCGGAGCCGCTCGGCGACTTCCTGAACGCAGTGACGGCATCGCGCCGCGGTCTGCGCACGTACGCGCTGTCGTGGGATTTCGCGATGGTGTATGCGCTCGAGCGCGAGTGGCTGCCCGTGTTCAAGCTCGACTGGAAGACGCACCGCCGGCTCAAGTTCCGGCTCGACGGCGAGCATCCGGTCGGCGCGTCGCACCACCAGAAGATCGTCGTCGTCGACGATGCCGTCGCGTTCGTCGGCGGCCTCGATCTCACGCATACCCGCTGGGATACGCCGGAGCACCGCGCGCATCATCCGCTGCGCACGAACCCGTTGGGCTTCGCGTACCCGCCGACGCACGACGTGCAGGCGATGGTCGATGGCGACGCCGCGCGCGCGCTCGGCGATCTCGCACGCGAGCGATGGCGCCGCGCGACCGGCAAACGGCTCCGCGAGGCGCCGGCGTCGCTCGATCACGATCCGTGGCCCGAGCGCTGTACGCCCGACGTGCAGGACGTCGACGTCGCGATCGCGCGCACCGATCCCGCCTACGACGGCCGCCGGCAGGTCGAGGAGATCCGGGCGCTGCACCTCGACGCGATCGCGGCGGCGCGCCGCTTCGTGTTCGCCGAGAACCAGTATTTCACGTCGAGCGCTGTCACCGACGCGATGTGCGCGCGGCTCGCCGGCGATGACCCGCCGGAGATCGTCTACGTCGGCCCGCGCGTGGAAAGCGGCTGGCTCGAAGTGACGACGATGGGCGTTCTGCGCGCGCGCGCGCAGCGCAGGATCGAGGCCGCCGATAGGGCGCGACGCTTTCGCTCCTACTGTCCGGTGCTCGGCGAGACGGACGCCGAGTGCATCAACGTGCACGACAAGGTGCTCGTCGTCGACGAGCGCCTCGCGGCGATCGGCTCAGCCAACCTGTCGAACCGCTCGATGGGCTTCGACACCGAATGCACGATCGCGATCGAATCGCGCGGCGATCCAAGGCTCGAAGCCGCCATCGCGGGCATCCGCGACCGGCTGCTTGCCGAGCATCTCGGCGTCGCGCCCGCCCGCGTCGCACGCGAGATCGAGCAGCGCGCGAGCCTGATCGGCGCGATCGACGCGCTGCGCGGCGCCGGCCGCTCGCTGATGCCGTATCGGCGCGAGCTGTCGCCCGAGACCGATGCGCTCGTTCCCGATCGCACGGTGATCGACCCTGAGCGGCCCATTGATCCCGACCGCCTGGTCGACGATCTCGTGCCGGCCGACGACCGCGCACCGGTGCGCGCGCGCGTGATCGCGCTGTTGCTCGCGATCATCGCGATGGGCGCGATCGCCGCCGCGTGGAAATACACGCCGTTGTCCGAATATCTGCACCTGTCCGCGCTGGTCGACGCCGGCGAGCAGCTGCGCGACGAATGGTGGTCGCCGCTCGCAGTCGTCGCCGCGTACGCGGTGGGCGCCGTGCTCGTGATCCCGATCATGCTGACGATCGCCGCGACCGGCGTGCTGTTCGGACCGTGGCTCGGCACGCTGTACGCGTGCGTCGGCGTGATCGTGTCCGGCATGACGAGCTACATGATCGGCCGCCATCTGGGCCGAGAAACCGTGCGCCGCATCGGCGGCCGCCGGCTGAACGAGCTGTCGCGACGGCTCGCGAAGCGCGGACTGCTCGCGGTGTTCATCATCCGCCACCTGCCGATCGCGCCGTACTCGATCGTCAACATCGTCTGCGGGGCGTCGCACCTGAAGATGCGCGACTTCGTCCTCGGCACGATGCTCGGCATCTATCCGGCGACGATCATGACGGTGATCTTCGTCGATCGCGCAGTGGCGGCGATCATCAGGCCGAGCGCGTGGACGGTGGCGCTGCTCGGCGCTGCCGTCGCTGTCGCGATCGGCGTGGTGCTCTACTTCCGCCGCCGGCTGCTCGTGACCGCCGAAGCAAACGCCGGCTGACGCGTCAGCTAATGCAGCCGCTGGCGCGACTTGCGCGCCGCATCGGGCAGTGCGCCGCGTCGGGCGCTCGTGCCGCGCTCCTTCGTCGTCTTGCGCTCGTGCCAGAAGCGGTAGATCAGCACCGAGGCGACCGGCAGCTCGTCGATCAGCCCCTCGCGCTTCTCGTCGGTGTCGACCCACTCGGTGAAATCGTCGTCGCGATCGCCGAATGCGAGCGCCTCGATCGGAAAGATCCAGTCGCGGGCATCGGGCGCGTCGTACAGCGGCTGCCATTCGTCGTCGCGCAGCTTGACGCCCGCCATGTAGCCCTCGCACCACGCCGTTGCTTCCGGCGGCGTGCGCTCGCTCTTGCGCGCGTTCTCGTCCGGCATGTAGAGCAGCGGCCGAAAGCGCGTCGGCGATTCGGCGAGCGTGCGCTGGATGCCGACCATGTGCCGCAGCACGAGGCCCATGATCTGCTGCGCCTGGTCGTTGCTCGCGTATGCGGGCGACGCGCTGCGGCCGCCTTCGCTCCATACCTGCGGCAGCCATTCGGACGGCTGGATCGATTCGGGACCGGAGACGATCGCGGTGAGATAGCCGTCGAGCATCTCGAGGTCCATGCAGTCCTGCGGCACCGCATCGGACGCGAGGAACGCCTCGAGCTCGTCGAGTTCGGCGTCGCTCAACGGCTCGTCGACGACGCGGGTTTCGCTGCGTGTTTCGGTCATGGGCATGTTATTGGGTGCTGACTTCCGAATCGGCAATAATGGCCGGTTGCGGGCGCTGGCGCAACTTTTCGATCAGTGCGGTTTTCCTGCGCGATTGCGCCGCGTCGCTAGAATGGCGACGCGGCGGCCGCCGGCCGGACGCTCAACGAGGATCGACCCCGGTTTTGCCAGGCGCTTCGACGAGTCCGCTGAACGAGCGCATCGCGCGCGCTGTCGCCGCGGGCGTCATCGTCGCCGCGACCGCATTGCTCGTGCACTACGTCTACGCCAATGCGCCGGTGATGCCGCTGCGCGATGGCTGGAAATGGATCCAGAGCGCGCTCGCATTCGACCGCGGCGGATTGACGGCGGTTTTGCGCACGACGGCGTTCAACCACGCCGATCAGATCTACGTGCTGCCGTCGCTGATCGCGCTCGCGATCGGGCCTTGGGTCGATTATTCGTACCGCGCGTTCGCGTTCGCGACGCTTGCGCTGCTGATCGCGCTCGGCGCGATGTTCTACCGGCTCGCGCGCGGCGAAGGCCTTGGGCCGTTACTCGCCGCGGCGGTGTTCGTCGCCGTCGCGTCGATGCGCCACTGGATCAACCTGCTGCTCGGATTTCAGTTCGGCATCTTCCTGTCGGTGATCTCCGGCGCGCTCGCGATCGTCGTCGCCGACCGCCGCCGCGACCGCGCCGGGCTTGTCGTGGCGATCGCGCTCGCCGCGGTGTCGGTCGCGTCGTCGTCGGCCGGCGTGCTCGCCGCGATCTGCGTGATCTTCGTCCGCTCGACGGCGCACGCGTCGCAATGGCGATGGGCGCAGGCGGCGCTGCTCGCGATCGCCGTGTTCGCGCTCGTCGAATGGATCGCGCTGCGCTTCGGCCGCCTCGAGCGCACGGTGTTCGCGACGACGGTGCTCGAGAGGCTGGGCGACGACGCACCGGGCGCATTCGTCTCGTGGCTGCATCTCATCGGCGGCGCCCTGATCGGCGGTCGCGCGTCGCTCCACGTCGGCGTCGTCGTCGCCGCGATGTCGGTGCTCGTGCTTGCCGATGCGCTGCGCGGTGGACGCGTCGACGCGCTCGCCGGCCTCGTGCTGTTCTCGATGCTCGGCACGGTCGCGATCGCGCTGCTGCGCCCGCCCGCCGAAATCCTGTCGACGCGACACGAGATCATGGCGTCCCCGGCGATCGGCGCGTGCGCCATCCGGCTGCTCGCGTGGCAGCCGCACGCGCGGGCGTTACGCGCAATCGCGGCGCTCGTCGTCGCCGCGGGCCTCATCGTCGTCGAAGCCGACGCGTACGGCGACGCGCGACGCTTCGCCGCCGCGATCGCCGACTGGGATGTCGACGTGCGGATGTACGTCGCGGCGCTCGCGCACGGAAAGCAGCATGTGTCGCCCGATGAGATCCGGCGCGTCAATCCGCGGGCGACCGACGCCGTGCGCAGCTGGATGCAGTTCGCTCGCGAGCGCCGCTGGACGATCTTCAGTCCGCATTACCATGGCCTCGAATCGAGCGACGCGCTTCCGACGCGGTTCGCCGACGCTGCGAGAAGCGTCGCGTCGGCCGGCGTTCCGCTCGCGTTCACCGGAACCGGCTATGTCTTCAACCGCTACGCGTGCGCGTTCGCGTCGGGCTGCGCGATTCGCGAATCGGTCGAGCTGCGCGCTACCGGCGCCGCGACCATCGGCATCATCGTGCGCGGACGCGACGGCGCCGTGCTGCGCAACGTCGCCGTGGCGGTCGGCGCGTCGGCCGCGTGGATCGCGCGCTCGGCGCGCACGACGCTCGAGCCGGGCGAGAGCGCGGACGCGTACGTGGCGTCGCCGGGGCCGCAGGTCGACGTGCGCTCGATGTCCGTCGTCGTCGTCACGCGCTCGTCGAAGCCCGAGCGCGCGACGAGCTAGCGCAGCGCGTGCGCGACGTTGAGCGCCGCGGCGAACACAAGCATCGCGCCCGCCTGATGCGCGGCGGCGAGCGGCAGCGGCACCACCAGCAGCAGCGTCGCGATGCCGAGCGAGAGTTGCACGACGACGAACGCGAGCAAGACGCGCGCGCCGATCCGCGCACGCGCTGGCGCGTCCGCACGATCGATCCGCCGCCATAGCAGCGGCACCGCGATCGCGAGCGCGAGCGCGATCAGCCGATGATCGAACTGCACGGTGGCCATGTTCCAGAAGAAGTTGCGCCACCACGGATCGAGCATGAACATCTCGGGCGGCACCAGCGCGCCGTTCATCAACGGAAACGTGTTGTAGGCGAACCCGGCGCGAATGCCGGCGACCAAGCCGCCGGACAGCACCATGACGAACACGAGCGCGACGAGCGCGAGCGCGTAGCGGCGCGTCGCGCGCGCGTCGTGCGCGTCGGGCCGCGCCTCGCGTGAACAGCCGATCGACATCGCCACCCATAGCATCGCCGCGAAGATCAGGAACGCGATGCCGAGATGCGCGCTCAGCCGGAACTGCGATACCCGCGGATCGTCGACGAGGCCGCTCTGCACCATGTACCAGCCGAGCGCCCCTTGCAGGCCGCCGAGCACGAAGATCGCCGCCAGCGGCTTCGCATAGCCGGCAGGAATGCGGCGCCGGGCAACGAAATAGAGAAACGGGACGAGGAATGCCGCACCGATCGCGCGGCCGAGCAGCCGGTGCGCGTATTCCCACCAGAAGATCCGCCTGAAGCCCTCGAGCGTCATGTCGTGATTGACCTGGCGGTACTCGGGCGTGCGCTGGTACTTGGCGAATGCATCCTGCCACTGCGCCTCGCCAAGTGGCGGCAGCGTGCCGACGATCGGCTGCCACTCGGTGATCGAAAGCCCGGAATGCGTGAGCCGCGTCACGCCGCCGACGACGACCATCGCGAACACCAGCGCGCAGCACGCGAGCAGCCACGCGATCACCGCGCGCGGACGCTGCGATGCTGCGCCAACGTGTCGCGTCCCAAGCGCCGGCTCGGAAAACGTGGTCGATACGCTCATGAAACGCGAATTTTGCCACAGCGCGCTCATTCGACGCCGCACCTGCAATCGGGCATCCTTGTAGCCTCGGAACGCCTCGGAGGGGCCATGGAAGGCAACGTGTCGAGCGCGCCGGAGCGCGTCGAGGCGGTCGTCGCACTCGTGCGCGAGCGCGTCGCGCCGGAGCGGCGCGAGACGATCGAGCGCTTCGTTCGCGAATACTTCCGCCAGGTCGCGCCGGAGGATCTCGCCGAGCGCGCGGTCGCCGATCTCTACGGCGCCGCGCTGTCGCATTTCAATTTCGCGCGCAAGCGCGAGCCGGGACAGCCGCGCGTTCGCATCGTGAACCCGACGCTCGACGAGCACGGCTGGCAATCGACGCACACGGTGATCGAGGTCGTCCACGATGACATGCCGTTCCTCGTCGACTCGCTCACGATGGAGGTGAACCGTCACGGTCTCACGCTGCACCTGTTCATCCATCCGATCCTGTCCGTCGTGCGCGACGCGCAAGGCACGCTCGTCGACGTGCGCGCTCCGGGCGAGGCGCCGGAACCCGAGCGCCGCGAATCGTTCATGCACGTCGAGATCGATCGCATCGTCGACGCGACGGCGATGGCCGCGCTCGCCGCGGACGTCGAGCGCGTGCTGTCCGACGTCGCGGGCGCGACGACCGACTGGCCGAAGATGGCGGCTGCGATGCGCGCCGCCGCGCAGGACCTGCAGCGGCGTCCACCGCGCACGGCGCCCGAAACGCTCGCCGAAGCGCGCGCATTCCTCGACTGGCTGGTCGACAACCACTTCACCTTCCTCGGCTATCGCTGCAACGATCTCGTGGCGATCGACGGCGGCGACGCGCTGAAGGCGGTCGCCGGCTCGGGCCTCGGCATCCTGCGCGATGGCGCATCGGGCGGCATGTCGGGCAGCTTCGCCGCGCTGCCGCCGCAGGCCCGCGCGCTCGCGCATTCGCCCGATCCGCTCGTGCTGACCAAGGCGAACTCGCGCTCTACCGTGCATCGGCCGGGATACCTCGACTACGTCGGCGTCAAGCGCTTCGGCGACGACGGCCGCGTGATCGGCGAGCACCGCTTCCTCGGCCTTTACACGTCGACCGCGTACAGCGCGCACCCGGCCGCGATCCCGCTGCTTCGGCGCAAGGTTGCGAACGTCGTCGCTCGCGCGCGCGTCGCGCCGGGAAGCCACGCCGGCAAGGCGCTGCTGAACATCCTCGAGACATACCCGCGTGATGAGCTGTTCCAGGTCAGCGAGAACGATCTGCTCGCGATCGCGACCGGCATCCTGCATCTCGGCGAGCGCCAGCGCTTTCGGCTGTTCGTGCGCCGCGACGCCTACGAGCGCTTCGTCACGTGCCTGCTCTACGCGCCGCGCGAGAACTACACGACCGACCTGCGCCTGAAATGGCAGACGATCCTGCTGCAGGCGTTCAACGGCACCAGCGCGGAATTCGGCGTGTTCCTGTCCGAGTCGGTGCTTGCGCGGATCCTGATCACCGTGCGCACGACGCCAGGCAAGATTCCCGACGTCGACGTCGCCGCGCTGGAGGCGAAGCTCGCCGTCGCGGCGCGCCGCTGGGACGACGAGCTCGCGCAGGCGCTGATCGACCATCTGGGCGAAGCGCGCGGCGCCGCGCTCAACAAGCGGTTCGCCGCGGCGTTCCCGGTGTCGTACCGCGAGGACGTGCCGGCACGGCGCGCCGTGGCCGACGTCGAAATGCTCGAGCGCGTCGCCGACGGCGCACCGCTCGGCATGAGCCTGTACCGGCCGCTCGAGGCCGCGCCCGGCACGCTGCGATTCAAGCTGTTTCGACGCGGCGCTCCGGTGACGCTCTCCGACAGCCTGCCGATGCTCGAGCGGATGGGCCTGCGCGTGCTCGACGAGCATCCGTTTCGCACGCAGAGCGCGGAAGGCACGACGATCTGGATGCACGACTTCGGCCTCGCGCTCGCCGATGATGCCGACATCGCGATCGACTCGGTGCACGCGCTGTTCGAGGACGCATTCGGCCGCATCTTCGACGGCGACGTCGAGAACGACGGCTTCAATCGGCTCGTGCTCGCCGCGCGGTTGGCCGCCGACGACATCACCGTGCTGCGCGCGTACGCGCGCTACATGCGCCAGATCGGCTTCCCGCTGTCGCAGGCGTTCATCGAATCGACGCTCGCAGCGAACGCCGACATCGCGCGACTGATCGTGAACCTGTTCCGGCTGCGCTTCGACCCGCAGCCGATGCCCCAAGGGGAGAACGTCGAAGCGCGCCAGCTCGCTGCGATCGAGACGGCGCTCGACCGCGTCGACAATCTGAACGAGGACCGGGTGCTGCGCGAATACGTCGCACTGGTGCAGGCGACCACGCGCACGAATTTCTGGCGCGCGAACCCGGACGGCACGCGGCGCTCGTTCCTGTCGTTCAAGTTCGACCCGGCGAAGATTCCCGCGCTGCCGGAGCCGCGGCCGATGTTCGAGATCTTCGTCTACAGCACGCGCTTCGAAGGCGTTCACCTGCGCGGCGGCAAGGTCGCGCGGGGCGGCTTGCGCTGGTCCGATCGGCCGGAAGACTTCCGCACCGAGGTGCTCGGGCTGATGAAGGCGCAGATGGTGAAGAACATCGTCATCGTGCCGGTCGGCTCCAAGGGCGGCTTCGTGCTGAAGAAGGCGCCGCCGGCATCCGATCGCGACGCCTACATGAAGGAAGGCATCGCCTGCTACAAGGAGTACCTGCGCGGGCTGCTCGACCTCACCGACAACCGCGCCGGCGAGACGATCGTCGCGCCGCCGCAGGTGCGCCGTCACGATCCCGACGATCCGTATCTCGTCGTCGCGGCCGACAAGGGCACGGCGAGCTTTTCCGATTACGCGAACGCCGTGTCGGCGGAGTATGGCTTCTGGCTCGGCGACGCGTTCGCCTCCGGCGGCTCGGTCGGCTACGACCACAAGGCGATGGGCATCACGGCTCGCGGCGCGTGGGAATCCGCGAAGCGGCATTTCCGCGAAATGGGCGTCGACACGCAGACGACCGACTTCACCGTCGTCGGCATCGGCGACATGTCGGGCGACGTGTTCGGCAACGGCATGCTTCAATCGAAGCACATCAGGCTTCTCGCCGCATTCGATCACCGGCACGTGTTCCTCGACCCGAATCCCGATCCGGCAGCAAGCCTCGCCGAGCGCGCGCGGCTTTTCAAGCTCGCGCGCTCCTCGTGGGCCGACTACGACGAGAAGTTGATATCCGACGGCGGAGGCGTTTGGCCGCGCAGCGCGAAGTCGATTCCGTTGTCGCCACAGGTGCGCACGGTGCTTGGCGTCGACGCCGAAGCGCTATCGCCGGCGGATCTGTTGAAGACCATCGTCAAGGCGCCGGTCGACCTGCTCTACAACGGCGGCATCGGCACGTACGTCAAGAGCGCGAGCGAAACGCACGCCGCCGTCGGCGACCGCGCGAACGATGCGATCCGCGTCGACGGCCGCGAGCTTCGCTGCAAGGTCGTCGTCGAAGGGGGCAATCTCGGCTGCACGCAGCTCGGACGCATCGAATACGCGCGCGGCGGCGGGCGGATCTTCACCGATGCGATCGACAACTCCGCGGGGGTCGACACGTCCGATCACGAGGTCAACATCAAGATCCTGCTCGGTCTCGCGATCGCCGACGGCGAGCTGACCGAGAAGCAGCGCAACAGCGTGCTCGCGTCGATGACCGACGATGTCGCCGCGCTCGTGCTGCGCGACAATTATTTCCAGACGCAGTCGCTGTCCGTCGCGAAGCGCCGCGCGACCGAGCTGCTCGACCAGCAGGAGCGCTTCATCCGCTTCCTCGAGAAGGCCGGACGGTTGAATCGCGCGATCGAATACCTGCCCTCCGACGAGGAGTTCGCCGAGCGCAGGACGCGCAACGAAGGACTGACGACGCCCGAAAGCGCCGTGCTGCTCGCGTACTCGAAGATGTGGCTCTACGACGAGCTCCTCGCCTCGACGCTCCCCGACGACGCATGGGTCGCCACGGCGCTCGCGCGCTATTTCCCCGAGGCCGTGCGCACGCGCTTCGCGGCGTACATGCTGCGCCACCCGCTGCGCCGCGACATCATCGCGACGCACGTCACCAACAGCATGGTGAACCGGGTCGGCGCGACGTTCGTCCATCGCCTCGCCGAGGCGACCGGCGCATCGGCGCCCGAGGTCGTTCGCGCGTACCTGCTCGCGCGCGAGGTGTTCGACTTCGTTCCGGTGTGGCACGAGATCGAGTCGCTCGACAACAAGGTGCCCGATAGCGTGCAGGCGGACATGCTGACCGAGACCGGCCGCACGATCGTTCGCGCGACGAGCTGGTTCCTGCGCTCGCCGCGCCTCGCCGACGACATGGCGGCGACGATCGACGCGTTCGGCGCGGGCGTGAACGCGGTGCGCGAGGCGCTCGCCGGCGCGCGCGACGGCTTCGGCGCATCGGCCGTCGCGGCGCGCTTCGTCGCGGCCGGCGCAGGCGGGTCGCTCGCCGAGCGCGTCGCCGCATTCGAGCCGCTCGTCGGCGCGCTCGACATCACCGAGATCGCGTCGTCGACCGGCCGTCCGATCCCGATCGTCGCGTCGGTGTACTTCGAGCTCTCCGATCGACTGGGCCTGCCGTGGCTGCGCGATCGCATCGGCGCGCTGCCGGCCGACAGCCACTGGCGCGCGCTCGCGCGCACGGCGATGCGCGACGATCTTTCGGCGCTCGCGCGCTCGCTCGCGTCACGCGCATTGAGCGAAGGCGGCGCCGGCGACACGGCGACGGTGCTCGTCGGCTGGAGGGCGAAGCATGCGACGGCGCTCGCGCGCGCCGAGCGGCTGATCGGCGAGCTGAAGATGGCGGCGGCGCTCGACCTGCCGATGCTGTCGGTCGCGTTGCGCGAGTTGCGCAACCTCGGTTGACGCGGCGAACGGCCGGGCGCGACGCCTGGCCGACGCGCGACGCGCGACGCGAGGTTCTGGTCGCGCGGCGCTTCGCGGCCCCGTGCGATCAGCCGTTGCGCCGACGCGACGCGAAGCCGATCGCGCACAACGCGATCGCCGCCAACGCGTACGTCGACGGCTCGGCGACGGTGCGCGCGGCCTCGAGATTGAAGTCGTCGAGAAAGGCCGGACCGCTTGTCGTTCCGAAGATCTGGAACCCTACCAGCGCCTTGCCGGCGTCGAGTTCCGCGGTGAGGTTCACGAACGTCCAGTCGTTGCCCTGGCCGATCATGTTGACCAACACGTTTTCCGTGGTTGCGTCGCTGTAGGTCAACACCACCGCATCGAAGAGGCCGCCGTCGCGCTTGCCCCAGAACGAAAGCTCGCTGATGGACGACGTCGCGACCGCCGCGAATGTCTGACTGACGTTGTCGGACGAGAATCCGGCAAACGAGAACGAGCCCGAATGGGCCTGGGCGTTCGTCACTGTGCCCAGCGCGGTCCACCCGGTGAAGTCGCCCGTTTCGAAGCCCGGATTGACGAAGAGATTCGCCTGGGAGGTAGCGGACACGGCCGCCAGCGCAAACCCGAGCGTCATATGGCGCCAATCGAGTAGCCGCTTCATTGGACGTCCCCTCTTTGGTTGGCTGCTTCGCGGCGCCGGAGCATCCGCGAGCTTGTGGGAGCACCCCCGCAGCACAATCTACGCCAGCCGTGTTTGCCCTTGAACATCAAAGGCTTGAGGGCCCGGTTTCCGTCACCAGCGCGTCGTATGTAAAGGCTGCCGACAGGCTCGGCGCGCCGACCGCGACGCGGCTGAGGCGTGCGGCGACATGACCACGGGAACCGTGGTAACGGCACCGCGACGCAGACCGCCCGGTAGCGGTACGCTCAGCGAACCGTCACTTCGACGCCGTGCGCGCGAAGTGCGTCCACGAGCCCGGCATCGATCGTCGCGCCGCGCGGCGCTGCGGCGATGACCGCTTCGTCGTCGCAGCCGTTCGCGCGAAACGGCTGCAGCACCCAATCCCGGATGCCGTGCGCGACCAGCGCGTCGGCGATCGAATGCAACGCCGCGGCCGGTGTGAGCGTCGGATGCACGGTGGTGCGCACCTCGAAATCGACGCGCGAGGCGCGCAGCAGGTCGAGCGACTCGAACGCGGCTTCGCCGCTCGATGCGACGCCGGTCAGCGCCCGGTAGCCGTCGCGCGGCGCCTTGACGTCGAACCCGACCCAGTCGACGACCGGCAGCAGCGCTTCGAGCCGCCGCGGATGCGCGCCACCGGTGTGCAGCCCGACCTCGAAGCCGAGCGCACGAACATCGCGCACCGCGTCGACGATCGCGTGCTGCGCCGTCGGCTCGCCGCCCGAAAACACGACGCCGTCGAGCAGTCCGCGCCGCGTGTCGAGCCACCGGAGCACATCGGGCCATGCCCGTTCTGCCGCCGCGTCGCCGCCGCGCGCCGATATCAGATGCGGATTGTGGCAGTACCCGCAGCGCCACGGGCAGCCCTGCGTGAACACGACCGCCGCGAGACGGCCGGGGAAGTCGTTCGCGGTGAACGGCACGACGCCGCCGACGCGAAGCGTGCGCTGCAGCAGCGCGGGCGCGCCGTCGGGCATCGCGCTGTCTTTAGTAGTGCGCGACGGCGCGCGACTCGCGGAAGAAGCGGCGCTCGGCATGCTCGCCCTTCTTGCCGACGTTCCACGACGCGACCGGCCGGTGATAGCCCATGACGCGTGTCCACACCTCGCATCGCTGGCGCTCGTCGTCGGCGAGGCCGGGGCGCACGGTGGTATCGTCGCTGCGCGTCGCATCGGCAGTAAAGTGCTTCGCTTCGGTCATCGTGTTCATTCAACTTCTCCTTTGACAGGAACGCACACCGTGGCAGCGCTCGCGACGACACTCGCTAGGCCGCAAGCCGTCGACGCTTCTCGGCGAGCCGCTCCTCGTCGCAGCGCGGGCAGAACTCGTGCTCGCCGGCGAGATAGCCGTGCGACGGGCAGATCGAGAACGTCGGCGTCACCGTGATGTAGGGCAGGCGGAAGCGCTCGAGCGCGCGACGCACGAGCGTCTTGCATGCCTGCGGCGACGACAGCCGCTCGTTCATGTACAGATGCAGCACCGTGCCGCCGGTGTACTTGCGCTGCAGCGGGTCCTGGCGCGCGAGCGCCTCGAAGGGGTCGTCGGTGAACCCGACCGGAAGCTGCGAGCTGTTCGTGTAATACGGCTGCTCGCGCGTGCCGGCCTGCAGGATGTCGGGCCAGCGCTTCCGGTCCTCCTTCGCGAAGCGGTACGTCGTGCCTTCGGCCGGCGTCGCCTCGAGGTTGTACAGGTGGCCGGTCTCTTCCTGGAACGAGACGATGCGCGCGCGCAGGTGATCGAGCAGTCGCAGCGCGAACGCGTTGCCGCCGTCGGTGGTGATGTCGTCGGCATCGCGGCTGAAGTTGCGGATCATCTCGTTGATGCCGTTCACGCCGATCGTCGAGAAGTGGTTTCGCAGCGTGCCGAGATAGCGCTTGGTGTACGGGAACAGTCCCTGGTCGATCAGCCGCTGTATGACCTTGCGCTTCACCTCGAGGCTGTCCTTGGCGCAGACGAGCAGCTGGTCGAGCCGGCGATAGAGGCCGATCTCGTCGCCCGCGTGCAGATACCCGAGGCGCGCGCAGTTGATCGTCACCACGCCGAGCGAGCCGGTCTGCTCGGCGCTGCCGAAGAGACCGTTGCCGCGCTTGAGCAGCTCGCGCAGGTCGAGCTGCAGACGGCAGCACATCGAGCGGATCATGTTCGGCTTCAGCTCCGAGTTCACGAAGTTCTGGAAATACGGCAGCCCGTATTTCGCCGTCATCGCGAACAACGCTTCGCAATTCGGATGCTCCCAGTCGAAGTCCGGCGTGATGTTGTACGTCGGGATCGGGAACGTGAACACGCGCCCCTTCGCGTCGCCGGCGGTCATCACCTCGATGTACGCACGGTTGATCATGTCCATCTCGCCCTGCAGGTCGCCGTAGGCGAACGGCATCTCGCAGCCGGCGATCACGGGAATCTGCTCGCGCAGGTCCTCCGGGCATACCCAGTCGAACGTGAGATTGGTGAACGGCGTCTGCGTGCCCCAGCGCGACGGCACGTTCAGGTTGTAGATCAGCTCCTGCACGCACTGGCGCACCGCGTCGTAGCTCATGCGGTCGTTGCGCACGAACGGCGCCATGTACGTGTCGAACGAGCTGAACGCCTGCGCGCCCGCCCATTCGTTCTGCAGCGTGCCGAGGAAGTTGACGATCTGGCCCACCGCGCTCGACATGTGCTTCGGCGGCGCCGCCTCGACCTTGCCCGGCACGCCGTTCAGGCCTTCGTGCAGCAGCTGGCGCAGCGACCAGCCGGCGCAGTAGCCGGCGAGCATGTCGAGGTCGTGGATGTGCACGTCGCCGTCGCGGTGCGCACGGCCGATCTCCGGCGCATACACGTGCGACAGCCAGTAGTTGGCAACAACCTTCCCCGACACGTTGAGGATCAGTCCGCCGAGCGAATAGCCCTGGTTGGCATTCGCATTGACGCGCCAGTCCTTCTGCTCGAGGTACTCGTCGACCGACGCCGCGACGTCGACCAGCGTCTTTCGCTGGTCGCGCAGCCGTGCGTGACGGTCGCGATAGACGATGTAGGCGCGTGCCGTGTCGAAATAGCCGGCAGACGCAAGGCTGTGCTCGACGACGTCCTGGATTTGCTCGATCTGCGGCGCGCCGTCCTCGAATCGATGCGCGAGCACCCGACCGACGCCTTCGGCGACGCGATCGGCCTCGGCGCGGTCGAATTCGCCGGTGGCGGCGCCGGCACGCGCGATCGCCGAGGCGATCTTCGCCAGGTCGAACGCCGCATGGCGTCCGTCACGCTTGCAGACCTTCGCCGGAAGTCGCGGCGAGCGGGCTCTCGACGGCTGCAGCGGCGGCGCGGCCGTGCCAGGATGCGGCATGAAGGCTCTCCTCGGGGTGGGCGCGACGCCAGTTCCGCGTCGACGGCGATGACTACCAGATGTTGTGGTTTAAAAACAAGGTAGCGCAATACATTGTAGAGCGCCAAACGGCCCGGACAATGTTTGATCCAGATCAAACTTCGCCGTCGGGCGCCTGCGCGAACAGGCGCTTGGCACGCATCGTTCGCGCTGTATCGAGCTGGCGACGCGCGGACCGTTACAATCGGGAAATGATGCAATCGGCGCTTCGATGGCTGTGCAGATCCGCCGTTGGAACGGCGCTCGCGGCGGCCGCGGTTGCAGCGACCGTGCAAGTGAGCGTGTCCGATGCATGGATTCGCGCAACCGTTCCCGGCCAGCACGCGGCCGGCGCGTTCATGACGCTCGTCTCGAAATCGGACGCACGGCTGGTCGCGGCGTCGTCGCCGGCGGCCAAGGTGGTCGAGGTTCACGAGATGAAGCTCGAAGCCGGCGTGATGACGATGCGCGCCGTCGACAAGCTCGCGCTGCCCGCCGGCAAGCCGGTGGCGCTGACGCCAGGCGGCTACCACGTGATGCTGATGGGCCTCGCGAAGCCGCTTCGCGATGGCGACACCGTGCCGATCACGCTCGTCGTCGAGGACGGATCGGGCAAGCGGCACGACGTGCAGGTCACCGCGCCGGTGCGCGGGCTCACCGCGCGCGCGCCGAAGTAGCGCCGGCGATTGACAGCGCGCCGCCAGCGCGGTTTACTCGCCGGCCTGACCACCAGACCAGAAGCCGGACGCGCCGCGAGCCGGACGCCGCGGGTCGATTTCCAAACCGGAGGACATCACGATGAAGGCTCTCATCCGCACGCTCGCGCGCACGCTGCTGGTCGGTGCGGCCGCGCTCTCGCTCGGCGCGAACGCGCAGCAGCCGATCACGCTGCACGGCGCCGTACAGTTCGCCGACGACCACCCGTTCAACAAGGCGCTGCTCAAGTTCGAGGAGCTCGTCAAGAAGTACTACGGCAAGCCGATCAACTTCGTGTTGCACCGGAACAGCGAGCTCGGCATCGAGCCCGACTACTTCCAGTACATGAGCCAGGGGACGTCGGTCGACTATGCGATCGTGTCGCCGGCGCACATGTCGAAGTTCGCGAAGGCGGCGCCGCTGCTCGACATGCCGTTCCTGTTCCGCGACCTCGACCACTGGAACAAGGTGCTTGACTCCGACGCGTTCCAGCCGATCGTCGACGACGTGTCGAAGAAGGCCGACGTGATGATCATCGGCTACGCTGGCGGCGGCACGCGCAACATCATCGCGAACAAGCCGATCCGCAACATGGCCGAGCTTCGCGGCTTCACGATGCGCGTGATGGGCGCGCCGATCCAGACGCAGATGTTCCAGGCGATCGGCGCCAAGCCTTCGGTGATCGCGTACAACGAGGTCTACAATGCGATTCAGACCGGCGTCATCGGCGGCGCCGAGAACGAGGCGGCGGGCCTGAACGCGATGAAGTTCTACGAGGTCGGCCCGGACATCTCGCTCACCCAGCACGCGATCACCGTGCGGCCCATCTGCATCGCCGGCAAGACGTTCCGCAAACTGCCAGCCGACCTGCAGGCGGCGATCATCAAGGCAGGCAAGGAAGCCGGCAAGCTCGGCCGCGACATCGAGTCGTCCGAGGATTCGGCGCTGCTTGCGAAGCTCGAGAAGGAAGGCAAGCTCAAGACGTTCCCGTTCACCGAGCGGGCGAAGCTGCTCGAGCTCGCCGAGCCGGTCAAGCAGGCGTACGCGAAGGAAATCGACGCGACGGCGATCCTGAACAAGGTCAATTCGATTCACTGATAGACGTCCGCGGCCGGCCGGAGCGGCTCGCTGTGCGAGACCGCGCCGCGCCGGCCTTCGTTTGCCCGCATCCCCGATTAAGGCCCGCCGATGCGAACGCTGAACGCCGGCATCTACCGCGTGCTTCGCTTCGTCATCACCGTGCTGATCGCGGTGATGATCGTGCCGGTGACGCTGCAGATCGCGTCGCGCTTCGTCGAGCTCATCCCGCGCTACATCTGGACGGAGGAAGTCGCGCGCTTTTGCCTGATCTGGCTGGTCATGCTCGGCTCGACCATCGCCGTGCGCGACGGTACGCATTTCGAGGTCGACGTTCTGCCCACCCCGGCGACCGCTCGCGGCAACGCGCTCGCGCGAATGATCGTGCACGTCGGCGTCCTCGCGATGGCGCTGATCTTCAGCTGGTACGGCGTGCCGTTCGCGCAGTTCGGCTCGATCCAGGAATCGGAAATGACCGGCATCAACATGCTGACGATGTACATCGCATGGCCGCTCGCCGGCATCGTGTGGGTGCTCTTCACCGTCGAGCACCTCGTCGACGACGTGAAGCTCTACGTGGACGCACGATGAGCGCAAGCGAGGCTGTGGCGTGAGCGCGGGCGAAGTTGCCGCGATCCTGTTCGGCGTGTTCGGCGTGCTGATCGTGCTGCGCGTGCCGGTCGCGTTCGCGCTCGGCCTCGCATGCATCCCGGTGTTCTTCATAGACGACCGGCTGACGCCGTTCCAGCTGCTGAACGAGATGTTCAAGGCGTACAACTCGTTCCTGCTGCTCGCGATTCCGTTCTTCATGCTGGCGGCGAACCTGATGAACACCGCCGGCATCACCGAGAAGCTCATCAGCCTGTCGCGCGCGCTGGTCGGTCACCTGCCCGGCGGCCTCGGGCACGTCAGCGTGCTCGTGTCGATGCTCTTTGCCGGCATCTCGGGATCGTCGACCGCCGAGGCGGCGGGCGTGGGCGGCGTGCTGATCCCGGCGATGAAGAAGCAGGGCTACGACACCCGGTTCACCGTCGCGCTGGTTGCATGCGCGGCGGTGATGGGCGTCATCATCCCGCCGTCGATCCTGATGGTCGTCTGGGGGGGCGTGATCTCCGTGTCGATCGGCGGACTGTTCCTCGCGGGCGTCGTGCCCGGCCTGCTGATGGCCGTTTCACTGATGGTCGCCGTCTACCTGTACGCGAAGAAGCGCAACTATCCGGTGTACCCGCGCGCGACGCTGCGCGAGCTCGGTCGCGCGTGCGCAAGTGCGATCCTGCCGATCCTCACGCCGGGCATCATCGTCGGCGGCATCGTCGGCGGCCTGTTCACGCCGACCGAGGCATCGGTCGTCGCCGTGATCTACGCGATGCTGCTCGGCGTGTTCGTGTACCGCAAGCTCGGCTCGGCGGAGCTCGGCCACGCGCTGTACGATTCGGCGCGCTTCGCCGCGATCGCGCTGTTCTGCATCGGCACCGCCTCGGCGTTCGGCTGGATCCTCGCGTGGTTCCACATCCCGCAGCTCGTCGTGACCGCGGTGGCGAGCTGGGGCGGCGGCGTCACGAGCGTCGCCTTCATCACCGCAGCCGCATTCCTTTTCATCGGCTGCTTCATCGACGCGATCCCGGCGATCATCATCGTCGGCACGATCCTGGCGCCGCTCGCGCACAAGGTCGGCATGCATCCGATCCACTTCGCCATCGTCGGCGTAATATCGATCGCCTACGGCCTCGTCACGCCGCCGTACGGCCTGTGCCTGATGATCGCGTGCTCGATCGGCGGCATCAAGATCAAGGAGGCCGTGCGCGACACGCTGATCCTGTTCATCCCGATGCTGCTGGTGCTGCTCGTCGTCATCTTCTTTCCCGACCTGATGCTGTGGCTTCCGCGCGTGCTGATGCCCGCCTATGTGAAATGACGATTCGAACCACGCCGCTCGCCGAAGGCTTCGGCGCGCAGACGAACGACGTCGACCTGTCGCGGCCGCTGTCCGACGACGCGTTCGCCGACGTCGAGCGCGCGTTCTTCGCCGCGCAGGTGCTGGTGCTGCGCGCGCAATCGCTCGAGCCGGCGCAGTTCGTCGCGTGGGCGCGCCGGTTCGGACGGCCCGAGCCGCACGTGATCGACCAGTTCCACCACCCGGCCGATGCGAACATCCTGATCCTGTCGAACCGACGCAACGACCGCGGCGGGCCGATCGGCCTCGCCGACGCGGGAACGTACTTCCACACCGACTATTCGTACCTCGACGTTCCGGCGCGGGCGACGACGCTCTACTCGATCGAGGTGCCGAGCCACGGCGGCGACACGCTGTTCGCGAACCAGTACGCCGCGTACGAAGGCTTGCCGTCGTCGATGAAGGCGCGCATCGACACGCTGGTGGCCGTTCATCACTACGGCAATCGCAAGGATCAGGACGAGTCGAGCCGCACGGTCGCCTCCGTGCTGACCGATGAGCAGAAGGCGAGGATGCCGCTGATCACGCATCCGATCGTTCGCACGCATCCGGTCACCGGGCGCAAGGCGCTGTACGCGGTGTCGGGCAGCTCGTTCGGCATCGTTGGCATGCCGGACGACGAGGCGGTCGACCTGCTCGACGGGCTCGCCGCGCACGCGACGCAGCCGATATACCAGCTGAGGCTCGCCTACGCCGTCGGCGACGTCGTCATCTGGGACAACGCGTCGCTGCTGCATTCGGCGACGCTGACCGACCCGAACGATCCGCGCACGCTGTGGCGGATCACGATCAAGGAACCGGCGCTCGCAGCGACCTCCGTCATCGCCCCGACGTTTGCGGGCCGCATGTAACGCTCGATGCTTCCGCGCTGGGTCACAGCGGCGTACGTCGTCTATCTCGCAGCGCCCATCGCGCTGCTCGTCGTCGGCTCGATCGGCGAGCTGTGGCTCAACACGCTGCTGCCGACCGGTGCGACGTCGAAGTGGTATGTCGAGGTTGCGTCCGACCCGAGCTTCCGCCGCGCGTTCGCATCGAGCCTGATCGTCGCTGCGTCCACGTGCGTCGTGTGTGTCGCGACGGGATTGCCGCTCGCGTACGCGCTGTACCGCACCGAGCGAAGGCGCGTGCGAGCGCTTGCGCGCGTGCTGTCGCTGATGCCGGTGGCGCTGCCGCCACTCGTGCTCGCGTTCGGCTTCATCCTCGTCTTCTCGAGCGACGCGCTGCCGTGGCTCGGCAGCCGTGCGTTGCTGATCGCCGGACACGTCGTGCTGTGCCTGCCGTATTTCCTGCAGACGATCCTCGCCGACATGCAGCGGCTCGGACTGCGCACGCTCGAGGATGCGGCAGAATCGCTCGGCAGCAGCGGCGCCCAGCGCTTCGTGCACATCGTGCTGCCCGCGCTTCGCCACTCGGTGCTCGCCGGCCTCATCGTCGTCGCGGCGCTGTCGATCGGCGAATTCCAGCTGTCGAACCTCGTCGCCGGCTTCCTCAATCGCACGTATCCGGTCGTCTTGCTGCAGGCGTTCTACGGTGCGACCGGATTCGCCTGCGCGGCGACGGTCGTGCTGCTCGCGCTCGCGCTCGCCGCATCGGTCACCGGCGCGCTGTCGACGCGCGGCGCCGCGCACTTGTCGGCGGCGGCAGGATGAGCAGGCAACCCGCCGTCCGCCTCGCCGGCGTCACGTTTCGCTATCCGGGAACCAACGCCGGCGTGCGCGACGTGACGCTCGACATCGCGCCCGGCGAGCTCCTCGTGTGCATCGGCCCGTCGGGCTGCGGCAAGACGACGCTGCTCCGGCTGATCGCCGGCTTCCTTGCGCCGCAGTCGGGATGCATCGAGCTCGACGGTGTCGACGTCACCTCGACCGGCGTGCGCTCGCGCGAGTGCGGCATCGTGTTCCAGTCGTATGCGCTGTTCCCGCACATGAGCGTGCGCGACAACGTCGCGTATCCGTTGCGCGTGCGCGACGTCGCGCCGGACGAGCGTCGTCGACGGGCCGACGCGATGCTCGACCTCGTCGGCCTTGGTGATCTCGGCGAGCGGCTGCCGGCGCAGCTCTCCGGCGGCCAGCAGCAGCGCGTCGCACTCGCGCGCGCGCTCGCTTTCCGCCCGCGTGCGCTGCTGCTCGACGAGCCGCTGTCCGCGCTCGACGCTGCAACGCGCGTCGCGATGCGCGACGAGCTTCGACGCATACAGCAGCAGCAGGCGATCGCGTCGCTGCTGATCACCCACGACCAGGACGAGGCGCTGTCGCTCGGCGATCGCATTGCGGTGCTGCGCGACGGCGCGCTCGTGCAGGTCGCGACGCCGGTCGAGCTCTACGACCGGCCCGCCGACGCGTTCGTCGCGAGCTTCGTCGGCCGCGCGAACCTCATCGACGGCACGGCCGCCGGAGCCGACGCGGTCGACACGCCGCTCGGGCGCATCGCGACGGGGCCGCACGGAATCGCCGACGGCACTCGCGTGCGGCTGCTCGTGCGCCCCGAGCGCGTCGAGCCGGCGCCCGGCGGCAGCGGCGAAAACGTGTTCGGCGCGAGCGTCGTGCACGACCGCTTTTTCGGCGCGAGCCGCCAGGTCGAGCTCGCCGTGGCGCACGGCCGCCTCAAGATGGACACCGCGATGCGCGGCGAAATAGTGCATGTGCACGTGCCGCGCGATGCGGTACAGTTTCTTCCGGTTTCTTGACGGAGGCTGCGATGAGGATTTCACAATGGCTGTTCGCCGCGGCGGCAGCGGCGTTCGCGATCGTCGGTGCGGCGCAGACGGTCAACGATTCACCGGAGCTCTATCCGGGCGAGAAGGCGCTCTACGAGGCGGCGAAAAAGGAAGGCCTCGTGGTGAGCTTCGACACCGGCCCCACGTGGGCGAACTGGGCGGCGCAGTTCGCGGCATTCAAGAAGCGCTATCCGGAAGTCGAGCTCGTCTACAACGACTTGGGCTCCGGCGCGACGGTCGTCGCGCTCGACAAGTCGCGCAACCGGCCGCAGGCGGACACCGCCTACTACTTCGCCGCGTCGGCGATCGACGCCGTCGCGAAGGACGTCGTCGCGCCGTTCAAGCCGGTCAACTTCGACAAGCTGCCGCCGGTGTTCCGCGACGCGGACGGCAAGTGGTTCACGATCCATTCGCTCACCGTCGCGTTCGTCGTCAACACCAAGCTCGTGAAGAACGTGCCGCAGTCGTGGGCCGATCTGCTGAAGCCCGAGTACAAGAACACGATCGTCTACCTCGATCCGCGCTCGACCGGACAAGGCCAGGTGCTCGCGTTCGCGGCGAACTTCGGCACCGGCGGCGACATGAGCAACGTGCAGCCCGGCCTCGACTACCTCGGCAAGCTGCACAAGTCGGGCAACGTGCTGCGCGTGCTCGGCACGACGCCGTACGCGCAGTTCGTGAAAGGCGAGATTCCGATCTGGATCAGCTACGAGAACGACGGCCTCAAGGCGAAGTACACCGACGGGCTCGGTGACGCGGTCGCCGTCGTGATCCCGAAGGAAGCGTCCGCCGCCGCTCCGTACGCGATCAGCTTGGTCAAGAACGACCCGAATCCGAATGCCGGCAAGCTGTGGCTGAACTTCATCATGACCGACTTCGGCCAGGGCATCTTCGCGCAGGGATTCGTGCGTCCGTCCGTTCCCGGCGTGAAGCTGCCGGCCAGCGTTGCCGACAAGCTGCCGGCGGCGCCGCAAGTGAAGCCGCTCGACGTGAAGGCGGCGGCGGCGAAGAAGGCCGACATCGACAAGGGCTGGGCGGCCGCGACCGGAACGCAATAGCCCACGCCGCATGCGTGCGTCGACGCAGGCGCTGCTGGCACTTCCGGCGGCGCTGCTGCTCGCGTTGTTCTTCGGCGTGCCCGTCGCGGCGCTCGCCGT
This sequence comes from uncultured beta proteobacterium, assembly GCA_963798655.1. GTDB lineage: Bacteria > Pseudomonadota > Gammaproteobacteria > Burkholderiales > Casimicrobiaceae > CAVSMC01. Next base: position 272,103 of record CAWCUH010000004.1, read on the forward strand.
CGATGCGCTGTCCGACGGCGCGCGCGCGTTCGGCCGCGTGCTGGCATTGCCCGCGTTCTGGCCGTCGCTCGCCGGCAGCGCGCTGCTCACGCTCGTCGCATCGACGGTGTCGACCGCGATCGGCGTGGCGGTCGCGATGCATCTCGCGCGATTGCCCGAGCGCACGCGCACGCTGCTCGCGTTCGTGATCGCGCTGCCGCTGACGTTCTCCGGCCTGATCGTCGCGTACGGCTTCATCCTCGCGTACGGCCGCGCCGGCTTCTTCACGCAGTTGCTCGCGATGGCGGGCCTCGACGCGGCGACGATCGGCAAAGGCCTGTTCACGCCGGTGGGTCTCGCGTTCGCCTCGTCGTACTACCTGATCCCGCGCGTCGTGATGTCGATCCTGCCGGTGCTCGTCAACTTCGACCGCACGCAATCCGCCGCCGCCGAGTCGCTCGGCGCGACGCCCGCGCAGGCGTTTCGTCACGTGATGCTGCCGCAGGTCGCGGCGCCGATCGGCGCCGCGTTCTGCCTCGTCGCCGCGGTGGTGTTCGGCGCCTACGGCACGGCGCTCGCGCTCGTCGGGACGCGACTCAACATCCTGCCGCTGCAACTCTACAGTCTCATCTCGGAAACCGGCTCCGACTTCCCGGCGGCGGCCGCGCTTGCGCTGCTGATCACGGCGGCGTGCTCGGCGATCATGACGACCGGCGAATGGTTCGGCGCACGGCATGAGCGCCACCTTTAGGCTCGATCGCGCGCGCGGCGCGCTGTTCGACGCGGGCGGCCGCCGATTCGATCCGGCGACGCGCGCATGGAACCTCGCGCACGACGCGTCGGGCGAATCCGCGGATGCGATCGCCGCGGCGCGCTGGCTGCAGCGCGAAAGCGGCACGCCGATCCGCGTGCCGGTCGGCGTCATCGGTCCACGCGACGCGACGCCGGCGCAGCTCGCCTGTGCGGAAGAAGCCGGCGCGGCGCTCGCCGACATCGGTTTGGCGATCGTCTGCGGCGGACGCCAAGGCGTGATGGAAGCGACGTGCAAGGGCGCCGCGCGCCACGGCGGGCTCACGATCGGGCTGTTGCCGGACGTCGATCCGTCGCTCGCAAACCCGTACGCGCGCGTCGTCGTCGCGACCGGCATCGGTGAGGCGCGCAACGCGCTGATCGCGCGCTCGGCGCTGTGCCTCGTCGCGATCGGCGACAGCTACGGCACGCTGTCCGAGGTCGCGCTCGGACTGCACTTCGGAAAGCTCGTCATCGGGCTCGAAGGCGCGGCGCGCGTCGACGGCGTCGATGCGGGTTTCGACCGTCGGCGAAGCGGTCGAGCGCGTCGCGCGCTTCGCGCTGAACGTCCCGATCTGACTGGCTCGGCTCGCCCGGGCCGCGGATGACGCGCGCTTAACGTATCTGCGAGGCGTCGACGAGCCGGTAGAGCATCCCCTCAGGATCGTCCTTCATGACGAGCAGCTTGCCGGAGAGGACGACCGGCTCGATCGAATAGGCAATGCCGGATTTCGCTTTCACCTCGATCATCGCCTCAGGGCCGGCAGGCATGCAGAACGGACAATGCGGTGGAACGGCCGAGATCAGGAAATGCTGCTGCCGCTCGCCCAAGCCCAGCGGAATCATGAAGCCCTGCACGCGCACGTCGCTGCGGTCGAGCGCGAGGACGGCGGCGTCGAAGCGCGGCATCATGCGACCCTTGTCGCTCACCGGCTCGACCTTCGCGAGCGTCTGCCACGACAGGACGCCGGCGCGCTCCGGAAGCACTTGGGACGCGTAATCGATTGCGCTCGGAAGACCCGACGCGGGGATGTTCGAGTCGAACGCGCCGGCGGGCGCCAACGCGAGCGACGCGATCGCGGCGAGCAAAGCGGTGAGCGTCTTTTTCATGATTCTCTCCGCGGCGCCGTCACGGCGCGAGATTCACGGATGCACAGTTTAGCGTGGGCACAGCCGGACACCAAGCGGTGTCCGTCCGACGCGCCCATCGTTCGAATTGCCGCAGACTGCCGCACGCCGCACGCGCGTAGCTTGCAGCGCGGCTCGAAGGCACCCTTTCCTGCCCGCGCGTCGTACGAATCGAGTATGCGATCCCTTTCGGCCTTCGGCAGCCGCGCGAGCTTGTCGACGCGCGCGTAGAAGCGGCGGAGGTGGTCGCCCTCCTCGTGCAAGATCGCCTGGAATGCCGGCACGCGGTCCGTGTAAAAGGCGACCGCTGCGCCGGCGCGACGCCGGCGGGCGTTCAGACGAACGTCGGAGGAGCGGGAGGCGGGGCGCGCGAGCGGTAATACGCCGGCGGGCGACCGGCGAACGACGCAACGTCGGCGTCGATGCGCGGCGGCATGGACGGCGGCGCGAGCGAGCAAACGCTCGGCGACCGGCGACCCATGCGTGCTGCCTGCGAAAGACACACAGATCGGACAGACTGCGTCGGCGCTCGGGACGAGCAGTGCCGCGCCGTGCGGGCGGCCGAGGCGCTCGCCGTCGTGCTCATACGGATGCACGAGCGCGCCGAGCTGCATGCCACACAGCAGCAGCGACAGCGCGGCGACGGCGACGGTGCGAAGCGCGTGCATCAGGTACCGATGATAAGGCCGATCACTCCGGGTGCTTCATGCCGCAGTATTTGCCGTAGGCGATGCCCCGGCAAGCCTTCGCGAGATCGGCGTTGCACGAATCCTCGTCGCGGCCCGACTCGAGGCATTTCGCTGCGGCTTCGTGCGCGGAGGCGATCTTCCGGTGGCGTTCGATGTCGGCCTTCTCGTGCTCGGCGGCTTTCGCCGGATCGACGGCGCTGTGCGCGGGCTGCGTCGCCGCCGTCTTCTTCGGCGCATCGGCGGCGAGCGCCGACATTGCCGGAAGCATCGCTGCAATCGCGCACAAGATTACGACGCGTATCATCACGGACCTCCTCGTGTCGTCAGTTGCGCCGCGCAAGGGTGCCGGAGATGTCCGCGTGCGCGGCGCGCCACGCGGGCAGCAGCGCGGCGAGCGCCGCCGCGACGAACGACGGCACGAGCAGCCACAGCTCGGCCGCCAAGAAGGACATTGCCGAAAGGCGCACGCTTTCCTGCTCGCCGATCCAGGCGACGAGCAGCGCGACGAGACCGTGCGCGAGCAGCAAGCCGAGAACGCCACCGAGCACCGCGAGCATCAGCGCCTCCATCATCATCATCAGCGCGATGGTCGATGGCCGCGCGCCCAGCGTGCGCAGCACCGCGATGTCGTACGCGCGCTCGGCGAGCGCGTGGTAGAGCGCGATGAAGAGCGACAGCGCCGCGGTTGCGAGCACCACGCCGCCGAACGCGCGGATCACGTCGGCGCCCACGCCGATCATGCGGAAGAGCCGGGCGGACTCGAGCGCCGGTGACGCTGCCTGCATGTTGGTCTCGGTGTTGATGTAGCGCGGCAGCGTCACCGCGGCGAGCGGCGTCGCGTACTGGACCAGCAGCGCGGTGACCTCGCGCTCCTGCTTCATCACCTCGAGCTCGTCGGGATCGCTGATCTTGCCCTCGTGCACCTGCCAGACGCTTTCGGTGTTGCACAGCACCAGCCGATCGAGCACGGTGCCAGTGGGCTTCAGCACGCCGACGACCGTGTAGACGCTGTCGCCGTGCACGGGTCCGCCGGGCGCGAGACCGTGCGAGCCGACGAAGCGGCCACCGAGCTTCAATCCCGACCGCGCGGCCACGGTGGAGCCGATCACCGCCTCCAATGTGTCATGCCACATCCGCCCCGCCGCGAGCTCGCCGCCGTACAGCGCCGGGTACTCGGGCGTCGTGCCGACGATCCTGTACGCGCCAAAGCTGTCGCCGAGCGAAATCGGCACGACGCGGCGCACGCGCCGATCGTGCTTGAGCTTTTCCATCGCCGACAGCGGCACGTTGCCCGTCGGCACGTCGAGCTCGTAGATCGCCGAGAGGATCAGCTGGATAGGGCTGCCCTTCGCGCCGACGACGAGGTCGATGCCTTCGGCGTCGCGGTTCAGGTTGTCGGCGACTTCGCGGTCGACGATGCGCACGAAGCCGATCGTCGCGATGCCGATCGCGAGCAGCAGCACATTCAAAAGCGTGCCGAGCGGCCGCGCGCGCAGGTAGCTCCACGCGAGCTGGAAGACGTTCACGCGACGGCCTTCGCGACGCGACGCGGCAACGCGAGCTGGCGCGCGATGCGCGCCTTCAACCGCGTATCGTGCGTCGCGATAACAAGCGCAACGTGCTCGCGGCGCGCGGTGCCGAGCAGAAGATCGGCGACCGCGGCCGCGGCCTCGTCGTCGAGATTCGAGGTCGGCTCGTCGGCGAGCAGGAGCTGGGGTCGGTTGACGAGCGCGCGCGCGATAGCGACGCGCTGCTGCTGGCCAACTGAGAGCTGGTGCGGATGCGCATGCGCGCGATCGTCGACGCCGAGCGCCGCGAGCATCGCGTGCGCGGCGGCGCCGTCGACGGCAAGCCCGGCGATGCGTTGCGCGACGAGCAGGTTCTGCAGCGCGGTGAGCGTGGGCAGCAGATGGAACTGCTGCAGCACGACGCCCACGTGACGACCGCGGAAGCGGTCGCGTGCCGACGGCGACAGCGCCGCGAGATCCTGGCCGTCGACCTCGACGATTCCTTCGGTCGCGACCAGCAGCCCGGCGATCAGGTGCAGCAGCGTGGTCTTGCCGCAACCCGACGGTCCGACGACCAGCATCTGCTCCTCGGACGCCACGAACAGCTCGTCGAGCACGAGCACCTCGGCACCGCCTCGGTAAGCGAAGTGCAGCCGCTCGATGCGGATCATGCGTGGATTCGCGCCCCGCGTTTCGCGCAGCCCGGACAGCGGCCGTACAGCGTCACATCGTGATGCTCGACCGTGAAGCCGCGCGGCGCGAGCCGGCGCAGATCACCGGGGCAGCCGGGCACGTCGAACACCCGCCGGCACCGCGTGCACTGGAAGTGATGGTGGTGCTCGGCCTCGGTGAGCTCGTAGCGCGGTGCGTCGCCGGGCAGCGTGACCAGACGGACCGCGCCGTCGGCGGCGAGCCGCTTCAGGTTGCGATAGACCGTGGCGAGCCCGAGGCGGTTCACGCTTCCGCGTGCGTCGCGCAGGATCTCCTGCGGCGACAGCGGCCTGCCCGCCTGCTCGATCGCCGCGCGGATCGCGTCGCGCTGGCGGGTGGCGCGCTCGTTGGTCATGGTGGTGAAGGTGCCCCGATGGTGTTACGATAATGATAACCCATTATCAAAGAGGCGCGAGCCGTGCCGTTCCGACCGCCGGGCTCGCGAAGGCGAAGGCCTTCCGGTCCCTCCGCATGCTTCGCCTAAGCGTCGCGCTCGTCGCGCTCGCCGCCGCGGTCTTTGCGCGCGCGGCCCCGGTCGCGATCGTCGCCGCCGAAAGCGTGTACGGCGACATCGCGCGCCAGATTGGCGGCGACGACGTGAGCGTCGCCAGCATCCTGGCAGGCTCCGGGCAAGATCCGCACGAGTTCGCGCCGGGCGCGGCTGAGGCGCGGGCCGTCGCCCAGGCGCGCATCCTGGTGATCAACGGCGCCGATTACGACGCCTGGATGACGAAGCTCGCGTCGGCGTCGCCGTCGCGCTCGCGCGAGACGATCGACGTCGCACGGCTCGCGGGGCGCCGCAGCGGCGACAACCCGCATGTCTGGTACGACACCGCCGCGATCTCGGCGCTCGCGCGCGCTCTTGCGGACACGCTGTCGCGCATCGATCCGGCGCATCGCGCCGCGTATGCAGGGCGGCTCGCCGCGTTCGACGCCTCGATGCGACCGCTCGCCGAGCACATCCGGTCGATGCGCGACCGCTACGCCGGCACGCCGGTTACAGCCACCGAGCCGGTGTTCGGCTACATGGCCGACGCGCTCGGCCTCGACATGCGCAATGCACGCTTTCAGCTCGCGGTGATGAACGGCAGCGAGCCGGCGCCGCGCGACGTCGCGGCGTTCGAAACCGACCTGCGCCGCCGTTTGGTGCGCGTGCTGATCTTCAACCGGCAAACGACGGGGCCGCTCGCCGATCGGATGCGCGCGCTCGCCACGTCGTCGGGCGTGCCGGTGGTCGGCGTCGACGAAACCGAGCCGGCGAACACGACGTATGTGCGTTGGATGCTTGGTCAGCTCGAAGCGCTCGATGCCGCGCTGTCGAAGAGATCGCGATGAGCGCCGTCGAGCTCGACCGGGTGACGCTCGCCCGCGGTGAGCGCGTCGTGCTGCGCGAGCTCACCGCGACGATCGCCGACGGCGAGTTCATCGGCGTCTTCGGGCCGAACGGCGCCGGCAAGTCGACGCTGCTGCACGCGATCCTCGGGCTGCTCCCGCCGGTGTCGGGCACGATTCGCGTACACGGCGCGCAGCCGACGCGCGGCAACCGCCAATGCCGGCTACCTGCCGCAGCACCGCTCGAACGTCGGCGATCTTCGCGTGCGCGGGCGCGACTTCGTGGCCGCGGCGCGCGACGGCCACCGCTTCGGCATCGCCCTCGCGAGCCGCGACGCGCGCCAAGCGACGGATCGCGCGCTCGATGCGGTCGGCGCGTCGGCGCTCGGCGATCGGCCGCTCGCCGAACTTTCCGGCGGCGAGCGCCAGCGGTTGCTTCTCGCGCAGGCGCTCGTCGGCGAGCCGCGGCTGCTGCTGCTCGATGAGCCTCTGCTCTCGCTCGATCCGGGCGCCGAGAACGACGTCGTCGCTCTGATCAAGCGGTTGCAGCAGTCGCTCGGGATGACGGTGCTGTTCACCGCGCACGAGCTCAATCCGCTGCTGGGCGCGATGGACCGCGTGCTCTACCTCGGCCATGGCCGCGGCGCGATCGGAAGCGTCGACGATGTCATGCGAAGCGACGTGCTGTCCGAGCTCTACGGCGCGGACATCGATGTCGTGCGCGTCGGCGGTCGCATCGTGATCGTCTCCGGCGAAGGCATGCACGACACCGACGCGCACCGTCACGATGCTTGACTACGAGTTCATGCGCAATGCGTTCGCCGCTGGCGCGATCGTCGCGGTCGTCGCTGGCGCGGTCGGCTATTTCGTGGTGCTGCGCCAGCTCGCCTTCGCCGGCCATGCGCTGGGCCACGTCGGCTTCGCCGGTGCAGCCGGTGCCGGCCTCATCGGCACTCGCTCCGTTCTGGGGACTGCTCGCGGCGACGCTCGCCGCCGCCGTCGCGATGGGCTCGCTTGGCGAGCGGCTGCGCGGCCGCGATGTCGCGATCGGCGTGATCCTTTCGCTCGCGCTGGGCCTCGGCGTGCTGTTCCTCTTCTTCTACCGTTCGCACGCGACGCAGGCGACTGCGATCCTGTTCGGCAACGTGTTCGCCGTCGATGCGGCGTCGGTGCGCACGCTCGCGGCACTGGGTGCAGCGAGCGTCGCCGCGCTCGCCGCGATGTCGCGGCCGCTGCTGTTCGCCACCTTCGCACCGGAGCTCGCCGTCGCGAAGGGCGTGTCGCTGCGGCTCGTGTCGGTGCTGTTTCTGGTCGTCGTCGCGATCGCCGTCGCCGAAAGCGCGCAGGTCGTCGGCGTGCTGCTCGTCTTCACGCTGATGGTCGGTCCGGCGGCCGCCGCCATCGCTCTCACGCCCCGCGTCGCGGCAGGCCTCGCGCTGTCGGTGGCAGTGGCGCTCGGCTGCACGTGGGCCGGCATCGCGCTCGCGTATGCGACCGATTGGCCGGCGACGACGTGGATCGTGTTGCTGTCGTCGGCTGCGTATTTCGCGAGCCTGTACGCGGCGCGTACGCGTCAGCCCGCTGCGAGCGCCGCGAACACCTGAACATCGAACGCGCGCTCGACGAACCACGCGCACGCGAGCGCCGCGATCGCGACCGATCCGCCGGCGAGCGCGACCCGACGGTACGCCCACGTCGCGCGCAATGCATACGCGATCGGCAGGAACGCCGCGACGATCGCGAGCTGCCCGAGCTCGACGCCGAGGTTGAATCCGGCGAGCGACAGCGCGAGCGAATGCGTCGGCAGGCCGAGATCGGCCAGCGCGCCGGCGAAGCCGAAGCCGTGCAGCAGACCGAATCCGAATGCCGCGAGCCAGCGGCCGTTGGCGACGATCGGATGCAGATTGTTCAGCGCGGCGAGCACGACCGACAGCGCGATCGCCGATTCGACGACCCGCGAAGGCAACGCGACGACGCCGAGTGCCGCGAGCGACAGTGTGATCGAATGCGCGAGCGTGAACGCGGTGACCACCTTCGCAACGTCGACGAACGACTCGCGAAACGACGATGTCGGCTGCCATGCGCGGCGCGGCGCACGAGCACCGCAGGCAGCAGCAGCGACAGCAGGAACAGCATGTGATCGAACCCGGTCCAGATGTGCCGGACGCCTTCGTGCACGTATTGGCCGATCTGCGCGAGCACACCGCCGGTGTCGCCGCCGACGATCGCCGCCGGCGCGTCGGCCGATAGGATCGCGCTGCGCGTCTCGCCGCGCTCGACGTAGTTCAGCAGGCCGCGATGCGTCGGATCGACGTCGAACAGCAGCCGGTAGTCGATCGCGAGCGTGGGCGCCGCTTCGTCGCAATCGCCGGCGAGCGTGATCACCACGTACGCACCGTCGGTGTGCGTGTCGATCGAGTGCGCGGTGGCGCGCAGCGCACACGCGTTGCCGCCGGTGCGCACGGCGAGCCGCGACAGCACGTACGCGTCGATCGCATCCTGCCTCGCGCGAACCTCGCCCCACGTGATCGCGCCGTCACCGTCGGCATCGAGGCCGATCGCGACCTCGACGTCGCGCAGCGCGACGTCCCACCGGCCCTCGAGCGCCGCGCCGTCGCGCACGATCGTCAGGTACGCATCGCTCGGCTTGTGCGCGAGCGCTCCCGTGCAGGCGAGCGAAAGCAGCGCCGCGGCCATGATCATCGCGCGCTTCATCGACGCTCTCCCAGGCGCGCGGCGATCGAAACGTCCTCGAGCCGCGTCGACGCGATCCATTCCCTTGCAGTGGCGAGCGCCGCACGATCGTTCGCCGCGAGCGCGGCATCCACCAGCACGCGAAGATCGGCCGGCTCGCGCTGCACGGTCCAGTTCGCACGGGCGAGATCGAGCGCGCTGCCGGCGTCGCGTTCGATCGCGAGCCGAAAACGCGCTTCCTCGCGCGCGTGCAGCGCGTCGCCGCGAAGCCGCGCCGCGTGGTACCGCGCGACGAGCTCCGCGCGATGCGCGGCGTAATCGGCCGCCGCGTCGGGCAACCGTGCTTCGGCGAGCACGAGCCGCAGCAGCACCGCGTCGTGCCGCGTCCAGCCGGCGACCAGCGCCTCCGCCTCGCGCGCTCGCGCCGAGTCGAGCAGCAGGTCGGCGTAGGCCGCTCGCGCGTACGCGTCGCGCGGATCGATCGCGAGCACCGATTGCAGTGCGCGCTCCGCCGTGTCGCGCTCGCCGCGACGGAGCGCGATTTCGGCCAGCATCGTCGTCGCCCACGCGCGCACGCCGGCGTCTGCGTTCGGCGCGCAGGCGAGCGCATCGCGCAACGCCTGCTGAGCCCGCTCCGCGTGACCGGAAAGACTGGCCGGAGCCGCGGTGCACGCGACGGCGACGATCGCCGGCGCGTGCCGCGCGAGCCGCGCGCAATCGCGCTCGGCGTCGGCATAGCGGCCCTGCACGGTGAGCACGGACGCACGCGTAAGCAGCGACTGCGCATCGTCGGGATGCGCTGCGATCAGCCGGTCGAGGTCGACCAGCGCGCCCGTGAAATCGTGGCGGCTTTGCCGGATCGTCGCGCGCAGCAGCGCGACGGGCGGCGGCGCATCGGCGACGGTCCACCATGGGGCAAGCGACGCCTGCGCATAGCCGAGATAACGCGGGTCGCCGGTTCGGCGCGACGCGTCGATCGAGCGGCGCGCGACCAGTGTCGCGAGCGTCAGATCGAGCGGCCGCTTCGACGCGGCGGCGCGAAGGCGCTTCAATTCGGCGAGCGTCGCGTCGCTCGCCTCGGGAAGCCGCTCGAGCACGACGGAATCCTCCGCGGGCACGAACGGCTTCGCGAGCGCAGTGGGCGCAATCATCAGCGGCGCCATCGCGACGACGCACAACAGTCCTCGAAGACGCATCATCTTTTCCCGATCACTTCGCCAACAAGCGGCTCCGCGAAGCGTCGCGGAGCCGCAAGCCCATCACTTCGCCGACGACACCGGAATCGCGTTCATCTCGTTCGGCGATCCGCGCAGCGGCGCGAACAGGTACGGGAAGCCGTTCGCGAAAAACCCGTCGTAGATGTAGGCCCCGTCGGCGTAGTGCAGGCCGCCCGCGGGCGCATCGGCCGGATGGCAGCCGCCGAGGTTCAGCGTGCACAGCACGCCCATCGCGACGCGAAGCTCGATGTCGACGACGTCGTCGCCGGGCCGGCGGCCGTTCGGGAAGCCCGCGTTGTCGCCACCGAGCACGCCCAGGCGGCTCTGCATGCCGCGCGGCGTCGGCGGAATCGACGTGTTCAACCGCAGCATCTCGGACGGCGTCACGTTTGCCGGCTTGTTCACGCCGTCGACGCCGGTGAGGAACGCGGCGACGAGGTCGGTGCGCGGAAAGTTCGTCGGCGCCTTGACGCCGGCGCTTCCGAACAGCGCCTCGAGCAGCGCCGGCAGCGTCGGATTGGTCACGTAGTCGGCGAACTGCGCATCGTCCTTCGGCTCGCTCGCGTTGAACTTGTTCTTGTCCTTGAGCCCGATGACGACTTCGTTCACCAGCGGCATGCCAAGCCGCGACACCTGCACGTAGCTTCCGGTCTGCGTCGTCGGGTCGAGGCCGGAGCCCGGCGTGGCCGAGAGCGCGCGCGTCGCCGGCACGCTCGCCGTCGTCCATCCGCCGATGATCGATCCCTTGCCTTCGGTGAGGCACGCGATCGGCAGCTCCATGATGATCGACGTGACGTTCGCGTCGGCGAGCGAGTCGACCGTCGCGAACTCGGCGTACGGCTGCAGCTCGGTCGCCGGATACTTGATGTTGACGAGGTCGAACGTCTCGCCGAGGTTGACGACGAAGGGATCCTTGCGCTGGCCGACGAAGACGCGGCCGACGCCCGGGCATCCCGGTACCTGCGCGTACCAGACGTGGCGGTTCGCGTAGGTGATGTAGTCGCTGATCGTCTTGTCGCCGATGTAGTCGACCGGCTTGTCGAACGTCGTCGTGTTGGTGCTCAGGTTCGTCACCGCGGCGGGCGTCCCCGTGCGCCGGTTGCCGTGGATCACGTTGATCGTGTACGTCTCGTGCACGTTGAGCGCCGGCGAGTTGGCCGTGTTGACGTCGCCCGACCCGTTGATCGCGAGCGGGATCGACACCGGCTTGCCGTCGACGGTGAGCTTGTTGTCGGCGAGCGCGTTCTGGAATCTGAACTGGAACGTCAGGTTCTCCTGCGCGCCGCCGTCGTTCGCGATGTGGATCTCGTAGAGCGCGTTCGGATCGAGCTTGAAGTAGTTCGGGCCGCCGTACGGATCCTGCAGCGGCAGGTAATTCGCGACGATCGTCACGTACGGGTCGCGGCCGGGCTCGTAGCTCCTGAACATGTAGAAATCGGTCGCGTCGACCTGCGGTTGCGTGGCGATGAACGGCGCTTCACGATGGCTCGATGCGTGCGCGCTCGGCGTCCACGCGGCAAACAGCGCGGCGGCGGCGAGCGCCGGCGCGAACGCGCGGGCGAGCGCCTGCGGCGATCGGGTGATGGCTGGCATGTTGGCGACTCCTCGAAGGGCGGTCGCCGCGGGCGTCACGGCAGCGGCCGCCCGCGGCCGCGCCCGCTTGGGCGCCCCATGCGCCCGCCCGAACGCCGACCGTGGACGACATACGGTCGCGCCGGGAAGTTGGATGCAGCGGCGTCGTTCCGAGCGGGAATCCGGTGCCCGCGGGGACGACAACTCAGCGCACTTGCGCGAGCAGCCGGACGATCATCGTGCGCGCCTGCTCACCGTAGCCGCCGCCGAAGAGATTGAGGTGATTCAGCACGTGATAGAGGTTGTACAGCGTGCGCCGGAGGGCATGGCCGTCGGCGCGCGGCCACGCGCCGTCGTACGCCGCGTAGAAATCGGCTCCGAAGCCGCCGAAGAGCTCGCTCATCGCGACGTCGACTTCGCGGTCCGCGAAGTGGGCGGCCGGATCGAAGACGACAGGCTCGCCGCTCGCGAGCCGTGCGGCGTTGCCGGACCACAGGTCGCCGTGGACGAGCGAGGGCACGGGCTCGTGGCCGGCGAGCAGCGCCGGCAGCACGTCGAGCAGGCGTGCGCCGTCGCGTTGCAGCGCACCGCGATGGCCGCGCTCGGCCGCCAGCTCGAGCTGCGGCGCGAGCCGGCGATCACGGAAGAACTCGGGCCACGATGCACTCCACGTATTGATCTGCGGCGTCGTGCCGATCGTGTTGTCGCGATGCCAGCCAAAGCACGGACCGGTGTTGCGGTGCATCGCAGCGAGCGCGCGGCCGAGCGCGGCATCGCGGCCGCCGTCGCCGAGCTCGAGCCATTCGAGCACGAGGTACGACGTCGCGTCGATCACGCCACCGGCGATCGGCGCCGGAACGCGAATCGCACCGCTGCGCGCGATCGCGGCGAGGCTGTCGGCTTCGGATTCGAGCATCGCGGCCCGATCGGCGCGGTTCGTCTTGACGAAGAAGCGGCGGCCGCCGATCGTCAGCAACGCGGTCGTGTTGAGCGTACTGGCCGCCGCATCGCTCCACAGCGCTGGCGACGCCGTCGCAATCCCCTGCCCTTCGCGCACCGCTGCCTCGATGGCGGCTCGCCAGCGTTCCATCGCACGCTCCGTGGAGGCCTTGATCCAGTATCCCACGCCGCGCCGCGCGGCCCGTTATCGGTATTCTTGTGTCTTGTGCCCGCCGGTACGTGCTGCTACCTTCGAATCGCCGCCATGGATCGGACACGCATTTGAAAGACCCTGCTCCCTCATCGACGCTGCGCCCGCTCGCGCACGAATTGCGCAACGCGATCGCACCGGTGCGAAACGCCGCGCATCTGCTGCGCAAGCGCGCATCGGCAGATCCGATCGTCGCGACCGCCGTGCAGACGATCGACTCGGCGCTCAACCAGTCGCTGAAGCTGCTCGATCGCGCGGTGGATGCCGAGCGCGTCATGCGCGGCGAAGTCTCGCTCGCGAGCACCGAGGTCGATGTCGCGTCGATCGTGCAGCAGGCGATTGCCGAATGCCGCGCGGCGCTCGACGAGAAGGCGCAGGACGTTCGTGTCGACATTCGGACAACGGCTCCCCGGGTGCGCGGCGATGCAGCGCGTCTCACCCAGATCGTCGCGACGCTCGTCGCCAACGCGAGCCGCTACAGCGACGAGCGCTCGCAGATCGACGTCGTCGTCGAGAGTCGCGATCACGACGTGCTGATACGCGTGCGCGACCGCGGTGCGGGGATTGCGGCCGCGTTCCTGCCGCGCGTGTTCGAGCCGTTCGCGCAGTGCGAGAGCGACTCGGCTCGCGCGGGCTCGGTCGCAATGAGCCTGCCGGTCGCGCGAAAGCTCGTCGACCTGCACGGCGGCCGGCTCGAAGCGACGAGCGATGGCGCCGACCGCGGCAGCGAGTTCACCGTCACGCTTCAAACAAGCGACGCGCACGAATCGGCCGCTGACGGCTCGCAGCCGACGAGCGACGAGGCGCGAAAGCCCGGCGCGCCGCGGCGCGTGCTGCTCGTCGACGACAACCGCGCCGTCCGGGAGACCTACGCGGACGTGCTCGCCGACCTCGGCTGCGAGGTCGAAACGGCCGCCGACGGCGAGCAGGCGCTTGCGCGCGCGCTGCAATGGCGACCGCGCTTCGTCGTGCTCGACATCAACCTGCCGAAGCGCAACGGTTACGAAGTCGCGCGTGCGCTGCGCGAGCGCTTCTCGCCGAAGGCGATGACGCTGGTGATGATCAGCGGCACGCTGCTCGACGACGCGACGCTCGCGAGCGCGCGCGCCGCCGGGTTCGACCACTGCATCGACAAGGCAAGCGACCTCGCCGTGCTCGAGCGGGTGCTGGGCGCGGCCTGACGTCCGCGTGCCGCCGGCGGCCCGGCACGAAAAATTTACGGCAATGCCTGCCCGCCGTTGCAAGCACCGCGCGCGCGGCGCACAGTGACGCATCGCGTGCGAAATCACGATGTCCGCCGCATGAAAAACGGCGTCTATCCCAAGGCCGACCTCGAGCACGCGGCGCGTAACGCCGCGACGACGGGCGCGACGACGGGCGCGACGCCTGCGCGCGCCGCCGCGCGCACCGACCGCGCGCTGATCGAGTGCCTTCCCGGCGCCGTTTTCACCTGCGATACCGCGGGCCGCATCACGATGTTCAACGACGGGGCGGTCGCGCTGTGGGGCAGCACGCCGGCGATCGGCGATTCGCTGTGGGCGCTGCCGCGTCGCGTGTGCGGCGCCGACGGCTCGCCGCTCGCGCGCGACCAGTTTCCGATGGCGATCGCGCTGCGCGAGCGCCGTGCACCCCCGCACGGCATCGAGCTCGTCCTCGAGCGTCCCGACGGAACGCGGCGCAATGTGCTGTCGCATCCGCAGCCGCTGTTCGACGCCGCCGGCGACCTCGTCGGCGCAGTGAACATGCTGGTCGACATCACCGAGCGCAGGCAGGCGGAGGAAGCGCGCCGGCGCAACGAGGAGATGCTGCGCCTCGCCACCGACGCCGCGGGCATCGGCACGTGGACGCGCGATCTCGCGAGCGACGCCGTCCAGTGGTCGCCGCAGCTCGAGCAGATCTTCGGCATGCCTGCCGGCACGTTCGACGGCGGCCAGCGGACGTTCCGCGACCTGGTCCACCCGGACGACCGCGCGCTGGTCGCCGCAAGCGTCGAGGGCGCAATCGCCGAATCGCGCGATTTCGAGTTCGAGTTCCGCTTCCTGCATGCGAGCGGCGAATGGCGATGGATGGTGTCGCGCGGCCGCGCGATCGCCGACGCGGCGGGCCGCCCCGTGCTGCTCGTGGGCACCGGCGAGGACGTCAGCGAGCGCAAGCGCGCCGCCGACGAGCTCGCGGCGACGCGCGACCAGCTCGCGACGCAGGTCGCGATGCTCACGCGCCTCTCGGAGCTTTCACGCCGGCTCGCCGTCACGCACGACCTTGCGCCGGCGCTGCAGGCGATCCTGCAGGCGCTGGTCGATCTCCATGGCGCGCAGCACGGGCTCCTGGCGCTCTACGACGAGCGTTCCGGCTGCCTCGCCATCGGCGCGAGCGTCGCCTTCGACGAAGCGGCGCTCGCACCGATCCGGCGCATTGTCCCCGGGCCGCTGGCCGGCGCGAGCGGCACGGCATTCCATACGCGCGAGCGCGTCGTCGTCGCCGACGTCGAAGCCGACACGCGGTTCGACTCGCTGCGCCAGAACGCTCGTGCGGCCGGCTTTCGCGCCGTGCACAGCACGCCGGTGCTCACGCGCGACGGCGAGATCCTCGGCGTGCTGTCGGTGTACTTCCGCGCGCCGCGCGTGCCGAGCGAGCACGAGATGAACCTCGCCGACATGTGCGCGCTGCACGCCGCCGACGCGATCGAGGCCGCGCGCGGCGAGCAGGCAGTGCGCGAGAGCGAGCAGCGCTTCCGCACGATGGCCGACCACGCGCCGGTGATGATCTGGGTGCGCGAGCCCGACGGCGCATGCTCATTCCTGTCGCGCTCGTGGTACGAACTCACCGGACAGACGCCCGGGCATGCGCTCGGCAACGGCTGGCTCGACGCGGTGAACGCGATCGACCGCACGTTCGTGCAGGCGATCTATTCATCGGCATTGGAGCGCCGCGATCCGTTCCGCATCGAGTACCGCCTCACCGCGCGCGACGGCAGCCCTCATTGGGTGATCGACGCCGCGGCGCCGCGCTTCGCCGACGACGGTGCGTTCCGCGGCTACATCGGATCGGTCATCGACATCACCGAGCGCAAGCGCACCGAGGTCGCGCTGCAGGAAAGCGAGGCGCGATTTCGCCGGATGGCCGACAGCGCACCGGTTCTGATCTGGGTGTCCGGCGCCGACAAGCAATGCACGTGGTTCAACCAGCCGTGGCTCGACTTCGTCGGTCGGCCGATGGCGCAGGAGATCGGCAGCGGCTGGACCGACAACGTGCATCCGGCGGACCTCGATCGCTGCGTGCGCACGTTTCACGCGGCGTTCGACGCGCGCGAGCCGTTCTCGATCGAATACCGGCTGCGTCGCCGCGACGGCGAATACCGCCGGATCGTCGACGACGGCGTGCCGCTGTACGACGGCGCGGGCGCGTTCGCGGGCTATATCGGCTCGTGCTTCGACGTGACCGAGGAGCGGCGAAAGGAACAGGCGCTGCGCGACGCACGCAACCAGTTGCGGACGGTCACCGACACGATGGCGGCGCTGGTGACGCGGTGCAGCCGGGACCTCAAGTTCGTCTGGACCAACAAGGGCTACATGAACTGGCGCGGCCTGCGCGCGGAAGAGATCGAGGGCCATCCGGTCGAGGAAGTGGTCGGCAGCGAGGCGTTCGCGCTGCTTCGCCCTTACATCGACCGTGTGCTCGCCGGCGAGACGGTGGAGTTCGAAATGCAGGTAGCCGTGCCCGACCGCGGCGAGCCGTGGCTTTACGTGTCGTACGTACCGACGTACGAGGAGGCGAACGATCGGCCGGACGGCTGGGTGTCGGTGGTGATCGACATCACGCGGCGCAAGGAGCTCGAGCAGGCGCTCAAGGACGCCGATCGGCGCAAGGACGAGTTCCTCGCGAGCCTCGCGCACGAGTTGCGCAATCCGCTCGCGCCGATCCAGAACGCGCTCACCATCATGAGCCTTCGCCGCGACGACGCCGCGGAGGTCGAGCGCGCGCGCGCAATGCTGCATCGGCAGATGCGTCAGATGGTGCGGCTGATCGACGACCTGCTCGACGTGAACCGCATCAGCCGCGGCAAGATCCAGCTGCGGCGCGAGCCGATCGATGTCGAGGCGGCGGTCGCGAGCGCGATCGAGACGAGCCGACCGCTGATCGACGAGCTCGGCCACAGGCTCGACATCGAGATGCCGGACGAGCAGATCGGCGTCGACGCCGATCTCACGCGACTCGCGCAGGTGTTCGCCAACCTGCTGAACAACGCGGCGAAGTACACGGAGCGAGGCGGTCACATCGGCGTGCGCGTTGCGCGCGACGGCGAGCAGGCGATCGTCGAGGTCCGCGACGATGGCGCCGGCATGCCGCCGGAACGCGTCGAGACGGTGTTCGAGATGTTCAAGCAATTCGACTCCGGTGTCACGCACGCGCACGGTGGGCTCGGCATCGGCCTCGCGATCGCGAAGCGGCTGGTCGAGCTGCACGGCGGCACGATTGCCGCGGCGAGCGACGGACCCGGGCGCGGCAGCACGTTCAGCGTCCGCTTGCCGGCGCGCTCGCCGCCGGGCGCGCCGCAGGCCGACATGCGCGCGGAGGCGCCCGCGGGCGCTGCGACGCCGCGCCGCGTGCTGATCGCCGAGGATCACAAGGACTCGGCAGCGAGCCTCGCGCGGCTGCTCGAGATCCTCGGCAACGACGTGCGGGTCGCGCACGACGGCGAGCAGGCGATCGCGCTCGCGCGCGAGTTTCGTCCCGACGTGATGCTGCTCGATATCGGCATGCCGAAAGTCGATGGCTATGAAGCGTGCCGGCGCATTCGTGCCGAGGCGTGCGGCAAGGCGGCGATGATCGTCGCGTTGACCGGCTGGGGACAGGAAGCGGACCGGCAACGCTCGCGCGACGCCGGCTTCGACCATCACCTGGTGAAGCCGGTCGAGTTCGGCGCGCTCGAGGCGGTGCTCGCCGCCAAGCGCGACTAGCGCGGCGACGCCGCCGGCCTTACCTGCGCAGCGCGTCGATGCCGCGTGCGACGCCGTCGAGCGTCAGCGGATACATCCGCGCGCCGATCGCCGACAGGATCATCTGGGTCGAGCGTGTGTACTCCCAGCCCCGTAACGCCTCGGGGTTCCACCAGATCGACTTGCGGAAGTGCTCGGTGAGCCGCTTGAGCCAAACGATGCCCGCCTCGTCGTTCGTGTACTCGACGCTGCCGCCGGGCTGCGTCAGCTCGTACGGGCTCATCGCCGCATCGCCGACGAGCACGAGCCGCCAGTCCGGGCCGTAGGTGCGCAGCACGTCCCACGTCGCGACGCGCTCGCTGCGCCGGCGGGCGTTGCTGCGCCAGACGTGATCGTAGACACAGTTGTGGAAATAGAAATGCTCGAGATGGCGGAACTCGCTCTTCGCTGCCGAGAAGAGCTCCTCGCACGCACGAACGTGAGGCTCCATCGAGCCGCCGACGTCGAGGAACAGCAGCAGCTTCACGCGATTGCGCCGCTCGGGCACCAGATGCAGGTCGAGCCAGCCGGCGTTCTTCGCCGTGCGCTCGATCGTGCCGTCGAGGTCGAGCTCGTCGGGCACGCCCTCGCGCGCAAAGCGGCGAAGCTTGCGCAGCGCGACCTTGAGATTGCGCGTGTTGAGCTCGACGTCGCCGTCGAGATCGCGGAAGTTGCGCTCGTCCCACACCTTGACCGCGCTGCGCTGCCCGCCGGTGTCGCCGATGCGGATGCCTTCGGGATTGAAGCCATAGGCGCCGAACGGGCTGGTGCCGCCGGTGCCGATCCACTTGCGTCCGCCGGCGTGGCGCCGGCGCTGCTCGGCGAGCCGCTCCTTGAACGTCTGCATCAGCTTGTCGAAGCCGCCGAGCGCTTCGATCCTCCGGCGATCGTCGTCGCTCGAGCAGGCGCTCGAATTCCTTGCGCAGCCATTCTTCCGGAATCTCGCCGCGCACGTCGAAGATCGCGTCGGCGCCATTGAAGTACGCGGCGAACGCGGTGTCGAAGCGATCGAACTGCGCCTCGTCCTTGACCAGCGTGGTGCGCGCGAGGAAGTAGAAGTCGTCGAGCGACAGCGACACGACGCGCGCGTCGAGCGCCTCGAGCAGCGTCAGGAACTCGCGCGTCGAGACCGGCAGGCGCGCCGATTTGAGATGCAGGAAGAAGTCGATCAGCACAACGGACGAGGGTCAGAGTGCAGCTGCGCGGGAGCTCCACTCTGACCCTCCGCTAAACGAGGGTCAGAGTGAAGTTCCGCGGCCAACTGCACTCTGACCCTCGTTCTTGTCGAGCAGCCATTGCAGGTGTCTCTTCACCGCCGGCCACTCGCTCTCGATGATGCTGAACACGACGGTGTCGCGATAGCTGCCGTCGGGCATCCGCTGGTGATTGCGCAGCACGCCGTCCTGCTTCGCGCCGAGCCGCGCGATCGCTTCGCGCGAGCGGTGGTTGAACCAGTGCGTGCGGAACTCGACGGCGATGCAGCCGAGCGACTCGAATGCGTGCGCGAGCAGCAGCAGCTTGCATTCGGTGTTGATCGCGCTGCGCTGCGCGCTCCTCGAATACCACGTGTGGCCGATCTCGAGCCGCCGGTTCGCCGCGTCGACGTTGAAGTAGCGCGAGCTGCCGACGATGTCGCCGCCGCGCGCGGCCGAGCGCACGATGAAAGGCATCGCGCCGAGCCGTTCGCGCATGTCGAGCGCGATGTCGAGCCATGCGGCCGTCTTGTCGGGCGCCGGAACCGACGTGTACCAGAGGCTCCACAGCTCGCCGTCGGCGGCCGCGCAAGCGATGCCGGCTTCGTGCTCGCGCGCGAGCGGCTCGAGCGTCGCATGGCGGCCCGCGAGTACGACGGGCTCGATAAATCGGGGACAGACCACGTTTTCCGGCGACGGTGGCATGGCGCTTGAGCGGAAAACGTGGTTTGTCCCCGATTTATCTGCGCGCCATGAAGGCGACGCGCTCGAACAGGTGCACGTCCTGCTCGTTCTTCAGCAGCGCGCCGTGCAGCGGCGGGATGACGACCTTCTTGTCGTGGCTGCGCAGCGCTTCCGGCGGGATGTCCTCGGCGAGCAGCAGCTTCAACCAGTCGAGGAGCTCGGACGTCGACGGCTTCTTCTTGAGGCCCGGCACGTCGCGCAGGTCGAAGAACACCTCGAGCGCCTCGGCGAGCAGCGCCTTCTTCAGGCCCGGAAAATGGACGTCGACGATCCGCGTCATCGTCTCCTTGTCCGGGAAGCGGATGTAGTGGAAGAAGCAGCGGCGCAGGAACGCGTCGGGCAGCTCCTTCTCGTTGTTCGACGTGATCACGACGAGCGGCCGATGCCGCGCGACGATCGTCTCGTGCGTCTCGTAGACGAAGAACTCCATCCGATCGAGCTCGCGCAGAAGATCGTTCGGGAACTCGATGTCGGCCTTGTCGATCTCGTCGATCAGCACGACGGCCGGCGCGTCGCTCGCGAACGCGTCCCACAGCACGCCGCGCTTGATGTAGTGCGCGATGTCGGCGACGCTCTCGTCGCCCAGCTGCGAGTCGCGCAGCCGCGACACGGCGTCGTACTCGTAGAGTCCCTGCTGCGCCTTGGTCGTCGACTTCACGTGCCACTGGTGCAGCGGCCGCCCGAGCGCGCGCGCGATCTCGAACGCGAGCAGCGTCTTGCCGGTGCCCGGCTCGCCCTTGACCAGCAGCGGCCGCTCGAGCGCGATCGCCGCATTGACGGCGAGCATCAGGTCGGGCGTCGCAACGTAGCTGTCGGTGCCTTCGAATCGCATGATCGGTCGCAAGCGAAAACCCCGATGGTAGCCTACCCGCCGCTGCGACCGACGATCAGCTGCAGCGTCCACAGCGCCGCCATGCCGGCGGCAAGCGTCCACACGGTGCTGCGCGTGAGCCAGGCGACGATGGCCGCGAAGAGTGCCGCGTCGACGCGCGGATTGCCCGCCGAGACACCGGCGGCCGATGATCCAATCACCATCGGCACGACGAGCGCGGTCAGCATGGCCGCGCCGACGAAGCGGAGCGCGCGTCGCACGAGCGACGGTATCGTCGCCTTCGCGAGCAGCGCGATGAACGACAGCCGCACCAGATAATTGCCGGCGCCGACGATCAATATGACGAGCCAGAGGCGCGCGGTGTCGCTCATCGCCGCATCCGCTCGCGCAGCAGGTCGACCGCGGTGCCGACGCCGATGCCGAGGATGCCGGCGCTGATTACGTTGAGACGCATCGGCAAGTCCGCGAGCGCGACGACCGCGACGCCGGCGACCAGCGCCGCGGCGATCATCGGCACTTCGCGCAGCAGCGGCGCCAGCAGCGCGAGAAAGCACAGCGGCACGGCGAAGTCGAGCGACCATGCCGCGGGAATCGCCTGTC
This sequence comes from uncultured beta proteobacterium, assembly GCA_963798655.1. Taxonomy (GTDB): domain Bacteria; phylum Pseudomonadota; class Gammaproteobacteria; order Burkholderiales; family Casimicrobiaceae; genus CAVSMC01. The sequence continues at coordinate 293,217 of CAWCUH010000004.1, forward strand.
CGACGAAATAGCCCGCCATGTCGCTCACCTGCCAGCCGAGCCAGAGCATTGCGCCGCCGCCGATGAAATGCGACGCGGCCGCGCCCTTGTCGGCGCTGTCGTGCAAGCGCCGGATCGAGCGACCGAACACCTGGTCGGTGACGACGTACGCGAGCCCGTTGCGCCAGCGCGCGGGCAGCGTCTGCACATGCGGCGCGACGGCGGCGCTGTACAGCGCGAGGCGCAGGCTCACGACGAGGCAGGTGAGCACCATGACGACCACCGGCGCGCCCGACGCGTACAGCTCGCTGATGACGATCTGCGCGGCGCCGGAGAACACGATCGCCGACAGTCCGAGCGCCGCGAGCGCCGACGCGCCGGTGTTCGCCGCCGCGACGCCGCACACGAGGCCGAACGGCGTCAGCGCAACGGCGATCGGCAGCATCGACAGCGCGCCCGCGCGAAAGTCGAGCGGCGAGAAGATGCGAGCTTCGGCCGCTTCGTTCACGCTGCTCGCGGCCGCGTCGCTGTCGTTCGACTCCTCGCTCATTCGCTAGCGGGGCGCGAAGCCCGGCGTGCCGGTCTGCCAGAACAGAAACGCGAAGATATCGGCGTACTCGCGGAAGACCTGCTCCTTCGTGCTGCCGATGCCGTGACCGGCCTCGTAGTCGACATCGAGCAGCACCGGCTTGCCGCTCGTCGTCGCCGCCATCACCCGTGCCGCCATCTTCGCCGACTCCCACACGTCGACGCGCGGATCGTTGAAGCCGTGCGTGAACAGAACGGCCGGATACGCGGTGCCCGCCTTCACGTGCGCGTACGGGCTCATCTCGAGCAGCGCGCGGAACTCGTCCTCCTTCGCGACGGTGCCGAACTCGACGATGTTCGAATATCCGTTCGTCGTCGTCTCCTGGCGCACCGTGTCCGCCACGCCGACGGCCGAAACGACGGCGGCGAACAGATCGGGCCGCTCGGTCATCGCGCGGCCGACAAGTATTCCGCCGGCGCTGCCGCCGAGGATTCCGAGCTTCTTCGTCGACGTGTAGTTGTGATCGATCAGCCACTGCGCGCACGCGATGAAGTCCTTCCACGTGTTCGGCTTGGTCGCCTTGTAGCCCGCCTTGTACCAGTCCTCGCCGTAGACCGCGCTGCCGCGCACGTTGGCGACCGCGTAGACGCCGCCGCGATCGAGCCATGCGAGCCGCGTCGGCGTGAAGATCGCCGACTCGGTGATGCCGTACGCGCCGTAGCCGTAGAGCAGCGTCGGATTGCGTCCGTCGAGCGCGACGCCCCTCTTGTGCACGATCGACAGCGGGACCATGGCGCCGTCCCAGCTCGACACCTTCACTTCGTCGGTCACGAGATCGCGCGGCTGGTCGTACTTGCCGACCGGATAGAGGCCGGTGTTCGCGACCTTGCCGCCACGCGCCTGATAGAGCTGCCACGCGCGCGTCCAGCCGGTCATCTCGATCAGCACGCCGTCGATGCGCGGGTCGGCGGACACGAGCGACGCCGAGCCGGAGAACGGCAGCCGGACCTCCGACGGCGCGCCGCCGTGCGGCACGCGAGACACGCGCTGCACCGCGCCGTCGCGCGAACTCACGTACAGCGCATCGCGCGCAGCGCCGATCTCCTCGACGACCAGCTGCGACGGCGGCACGACGGTCTTCGCATCGGCGATGCCGTTGCCGGCGAGCGATGCGCGCAGCACCGAAAAGCGCGGGCTGTCGCGATGCGTGAGCAGGTAGACGTCGTCGCCGAATACCGAGAACGACGTCACCTTGTCGTCGGGCGTCACCAGCCGGCGCCACGGCGCGCCGCCCGCGATCGCGTCGTCGAGCGGCGCGGCGTACATCGTGATCTCGCGCTGCGTGCCGGCATAGAGCACGGCGACCGCCCAGCGCGACCCCGGCGTGACGACGACGAACGGCGCGTCGATCGGCGCGAGCGAGATGCCGGGCGTGCCCTGCTGCACGACCGCAGGGTCCGCGTCGGCATCGGTGCCGACCTTGTGCCGGAACGCCTGCGTGTACTGCTCGAGCTCGGCCGGCGGCGTGTCAGGCGGCAGCTTGCGCAGCCGGTTGTAGAAGAACGCGCTGCCGTCCGGCAGCCACGACACGCCGCCGTACTTGGCGCGATCGATCGGCCCCTCGATGCGCTGGCCGGTGCGCGCATCGAACAGGTAGATCGACGCGGCCTCGCTGCCCGACTCGGAAATGCCGACGGCGACGCGGCGCCCGTCGGGCGACGGCGCGTAGTAATTGATCGCGTGCGGCTTGCCGGTCGCCTTGCGCCACTGCTCGGGATCGACGACAAGCGTCTCGCGGCCGGCGAAGCCCGTTCGCCGATACAGCTTGAACTGGTCGTCCTTCGCGCTGCGCTTTTCGTAGAACACCGAGCCGTCGGGCAGCCGCTGCACGTCGGACAGTCGCGCCGGCGTCGCGGCGTCCATCGCGCGAAACTGCTTCAGGATGTCGGCGCGGCCGGGAATCGAGTCGAGCACCTTGCGCGCATGGTCGGCGTGCGCGCGGATCCAGTGCGCCACCTGCGGATCCTTCAGGTTCTCCATGTAGCGGTAAGGATCGTCGACGGGGACGCCGAAGTAGCGGTCCTGCACGTTGTGCACCGGAGCGACCGGAAGCGGCTGAGCGAGCGCGACCGGCGCGCACGCGCCGAGCGCGGCGACCGCGATCGAGCGGAAGAAGGGATTCATCGATGGAGCCGGGACGCGGCCGCGCCGCGAAGCCGGCAATGCTATACGAGTCGACAGCGCCGATGCGTCATCCCTTGACTCCGCCGGCGGTGAGCCCGCCGACGACACGCTCCTGGAACAGCGCGATCAGGATCGAGATCGGCACGATCGCGACGATCAGCGCCGCCGAGATCAGCGGCCATGGAAACGCAAACTCGCCCTGGTAGAGCGTGATGCCGACCGACAGCGTGCGCATCGTCACGCGGTTCATCAGCGTCAATGCCAGCAGGAACTCGTCCCACGCGTTGACGAACGCGAGGATCGCCGCGGTGAAGACGCCCGGCGCGGACAGCGGCACGACGACGCGAAACAGCGCACCGACGCGCGAGCAGCCGTCGACCATCGCGGCGGACTCGAGATCGGGCGGAATGTCCTGGAAGAAGCTCGCCATCACGAGCGTGCACACCGGCATCGACAGCACCGCGTAAGGAAGCACGAGCGCCGCGTACGTGTTGAGCAGGCCAAGCTCGCGCATCACCTTGAACAGCGGCACCATCAGCGAGATCAGCGGGAACATCGACACCGCGAGCAGCACGCCGAGGATCAGCCCGCGATGCGCGAGCGCGAGCCGCGTCAGTGCGTACGCGGCGAGCGCCGACACGAGCACGCAGAGCAGCGTCGACAGCGACGCGACGACGAAGCTGTTCCACATGAAGCGCAGGATCGGCTGCGCGGTGAACGCCGTCGCGTAGTTCGCGAGCGTGGGCGACTGCGGCAGGTAGGTGATCGGGCTCGCGATCAGCTCGGTCTCGGTCTTGAGCGACGTCAGCAGGATCCACACGGCCGGGAAAAAACCGTTGACGGCGACGACGATCGCCGCGAGCCATACGACGGCGCGCCGCGAAAGCGGCAGCGCGTCAGTCATCGGGACCGCGCGCGGCGCTTCGCCGCGTGTAGCGCAGGTAGCCGGACGTCACGACCATCGACAGCACGAACATCAGCGCGGCGAGCGCCGAGCCGTAGCCGAAGTCGAGGAAGTCGAGCGTCGTCTTGTAGACGTACATCGCGAGCGTCTCGGTCGAATCGCCGGGGCCGCCGCCGGTCATCGCGAACGGAATGTCGAATGTCTGGATCGCGGTGATCGTGCGAAAGATCAGCGCCACGGCGATCGCCGGCCGCAACATCGGCAGCGTGATCTCGACGAACTGCTGCCATCGACTCGCGCCGTCGACCTCGGCGGCCTCGTACAGCGAGCGCGGAATCGATTGCAGGCCGGCGAGCAGCATCAGCGCCATGAACGACGACGACTTCCAGGTGATCGCGATCGCGATCGCCGCGAACGCGAGGCCCGGATCGGACAGCCATCCGAGCGGCTCGACGCCGATGCGCGCGAGCAGGTCGTTCACGAGGCCCGGTCTGATACTCGAAGAACCAGCGGAAGATCAATCCCGCGAACACCAGCGGCAGCGCCCACGGCAGCAGCAGGCCGAGACGCACCGGCCAGCGGATGCGAAACGGCTGGTTCGCGAGCAGCGCGAGCGCGAGACCGACGACGAGCGCGCCCGGCACGGTGACGACGATGTAGCCGATCGTGTGCGCCGTCGATGCCCAGAAGCGGTCGTCGGCCATCGCGCGCACGTAATTGTCGACACCGACGAAATGCTCGCCGGCCGCGGGATTCGCGTTGTCGACCGCGGTGAGGCTGGTCCACAACAGCGTCGCGATCGGATACACGACGATCAGCGCGAGCAGCAGCGCGGCCGGCGCGAGCAGCACGTACGCGAGCGCGCGATCGGAGAGGTCGCGGCGAAAAACGGGGACAGACCCCGTTTTCGCAAACCGCAGGGGCGAGCGACGATCGTCGAAAACGGGGTCTGTCCCCATTTTTCGCTCCTGCGAAGTCACTGGGCCCCCAACCGTCAGAGGACGACAACGGTCATCGGAAGAACGCCGCGAGGCGGTTCTTCATGTCGCCGAGCGCGACATCGGTCGTCTTGGTGCCGGCGAGATACGCGTTCATGTTGCTGCGGATCACGTCGGACACCTGCGGATACTGCGCCGATACCGGCCGCGACTTCGCGCCCTCGACCACCGGCAGCGCGTCGGCGAACCATGGATTCGCCTTCACCACCTCGGCATCCTTGTACACGCTCGGGAACACCGGCAGATGCGAGGCAAGGATCGCCTGCATCTTCGACACCTCGGGACTCGACAGGTAGCGGACGAACTTCACCGCCTCGGGCTTGTTCTTCGAGTACGCGGATACCGCGAGCTGCCAGCCGCCGATGCACGTCGCGCTCTGCCCGCCCTGGTCGTGCGGCAGCGTCGTCACAGCGATCTTGCCTTTCACCTTCGAGTCGGCGTCGTTCTCGAGCCGGTTCCACACGTAGCCCCAGCTCATCGCGAAGATCAGGTTGCCCGCCTGCATGTCGATGCGGATGCGATCGGTCGGAATCTCCGCGATGTTCTTCGGCAGCACGCCGGCCTGCTTCATGCGGCCGTACAGCTGGAACGGCAGCCGCGCCTGCGGTGCATCGAGATTGAGCTTGCCCGACTTCGTGAGATCGCTGCCCGCTCCCCACAACGGCACGAGATACGTGCACACCGTGCCTTCGATCGGCGAGCCCGCGGTCGAGAAGCCCTGCAGCTGCGGATTCTTCTCGCCGTCCATGATGACGCGCGCCGTTTCCATCATGTCGTCCCAGGTCTTCGGCGGCGGCCGCTTGTACTTCTCGAGCAGATCCTTGCGGTAGTAGAGGAACTGCGCATCCGCGAAGTACGGCAGCGCGATCACCTTGCCGCCCACCTGGTCCGCGTCGGCATACGCCTTCAGATACGAGCCCATCAGCTTCTGCTTGTCGGCGCCGAGATAACCGTCGAGCGGCTCGGCCCAGCCTTGCGCGGCCCACTGTGCCGGACGGATCACGTCGATCAGGATCACGTCGAGCACCGGATCCTTCGCCGAGAGCACCGTCGACAGGTACTGCTGCTGCGCCTCCGACGTCGCGCCGCCGACCTCGATCTCGACCTTCACGTTCGGATGGCGCTTCTGGTACTCGTCGGCGATCTTGCGCATGACGTCGGGTCGCTGCTGGCCGCCGGTGAAGATGCGCAGCGTCGTCTGCTGCGCGAGCGCGAGCGTCGCGAACGTGGCGATGGCCACCGCGAGCATCGTTCGTTGCACGAGCTTCATGACTCCTCCTCGCTTGTGAGCGCGTTACCAGTCGGCGCCGCGGATCGCGACGCCCGACTGCGGATCGAAAAGATGAAACCGGTCGAGCGCGAGCGCGACGTGCGGCGTGTCGCCCGGCGCGAGCGCGGCGTCGGGCGCGAAACGGCCGGTGATCTCGCCCGCGTCCTCGCCCGTCCCGAGCTTCACCAGCGCGAGCTTCTCCGAGCCGAGCGGCTCGACGACGAGCACGCGCGCCGGCACGGTGAACGAAGCGGCGCCATCCGCAGCGGTCACATGCTCGGGACGAAGGCCGAACACCGCCTCGCGTCCGGCATGCGCGGCGCACGCGGCGACGCGACGCTGCGGCACGGGCACGTCGACACCGCCGGCGAGATGCAGCACGCGGCCGTCGTCGCCGACGACGCAGCGGATGAAGTTCATCGGTGGCGAGCCGGTGAATCCGGCGACGAACTTCGCCGCGGGCCGATGGTAGATGCCGTCCGGCGTGTCGCACTGGACGACGCGGCCTGCGGAGAGCACGACGATGCGATCGGCGAGCGTCATCGCTTCGACCTGGTCGTGCGTGACGTAGACGATCGTGTTGCGCAGATCCTGGTGCAGCTTCTTCATCTCGACGCGCATCTCGGCGCGCAGCAGCGCATCGAGGTTCGACAGCGGCTCATCGAACAGGAACGCCTTCGGCTCGCGCACGATCGCCCGCCCCATCGCGACGCGCTGGCGCTGCCCGCCGGAGAGCTCGCGTGGCCGGCGATCGAGCAGATGCGTGATCTGCAGCGCGTCCGCCGCGCGGCGGACGCGCTCGCGCACCTCGGCGTCCGGGCGCTTGCGCAGCCGCAGCCCGAACGCCATGTTCTCGAACACCGTCTTGTGCGGATACAGCGCGTAATCCTGGAACACCATTGCGATATCGCGGCTGCGTGGCGGAAGATCGTTGACGACGACGCCGCCGATCGCGATCTCGCCGCCGGTGATCGGCTCGAGACCGGCGATCATCCGCAGCAGCGTCGACTTGCCGCAGCCCGACGGCCCGACGAACACGACGAACTCCCCCGAGCGGATCGCGAGGTCGACGCCGTGGATCACCTGCGTGTCCCCGTACGCCTTGACGACGTTGCGCAGCGCGACTTCGGCCATGGCGGCTACGCGAACGCGCTCGTCTGTGCGAGGCCGCCGTCGACGACGAGCGTCTGCCCGGTGATCGCACGCGCATCGTCGGACGCGAGGAACAGCGCCGCGCGCGCGACGTCATCCTCACCGAGCCGGAACCTGAGGCATTGCTGGTCGACGAGCGCCTGCTGCTGCTCCGCGGTGAACCATTTGCGCTGACGTGCGGTCGCGATCGCGCCCGGCGCGATCGAATTGACGCGTATGTTGCGATCGCCCAGCTCACGGGCGAGCGTCCGCGTGAGGCCGTGAATCGCTGCCTTCGCCGTCGTGTACGCGGCGATGCCGGCGCGCCCGCGCATCCACGACACCGAGCCGAGATTGACGATCGCGCCGCCGCCCGCCTCGGCCATCTGTGGCGCGACCGCCTGCGCCGCGAAGAAGTGGTGATGCAGGTTCACGGCGAGCGCGTCGTTCCAGTATTCGGGCGTGACCGCGTCGAAGGCGTGCCGATCGTCGCGCGCGGCGTTGTTGACGAGCACGCGTATCGGTCCGAGCGCCGCCATGGCGTGCGCGATCGCCTCGCGCAGCGCGCCGACGTCGCGCACGTCGCAGTGCGAGTAGCGGATCGCATCGCCCGACACGACGCTGCGCGCCGCGTCGTCGTCGACGTCGACGAACGCGACACGACTGCCCTGCGCGGCGAATGCGCGCACGATCGCGGCGCCGATGCCGCTCGCGCCGCCGGACACGAACACCGTGCGCCCGGTGAGGCTCGCATAGCGCGCATCCGTCGTCGCGTCGCCGTCGCTCACTCGCGCGTCCTCCAGGAAACGAGGGTCAGAGTGCTGTACACGAACGATACAGCACTCTGACCCTCGCTTTTCGGGCGCAGTCTTTCACATCGTGCCGAACGCGTAAAGCGCGCTCGAACACCCCGGCTGCTAGAATCGTTTGCTCGTCCGCTTGCTGCCCCGCCTCGATGACCGACCTTCAGATCCCGAAGATCTCGTTCGAAGTATCCGACGATGCGACGCACGGCACGATTCGCGTTGGCGCGGAGACGATCGTCGCCGACACGGCGAACGTCGAGGCACTCATCGCGAACCTCGGCCTGCTGCGCGCGCAACTTTCGCCGCAAGTTCCGCTCGCCGCTCCGACCGACCGCCGTATCCTGGCCGTCGATGCGCCGGCACTCGAGATTCACGAGACAGCGGACAACCGCCATCTCGTCTTCACGTTTCGAACGCCCGCTTACGGGTGGCTTCGCTTCAACGTGCCGCTCGAACAGGCGGCGGCGATCGGCCGCCATCTCGCGCTGCACGTCGTGCCGCGCGTTCCCGTTCCACCCGACAAGGAGTGATGCCATGCAACTTCCGGTGAACGCGTTCAAGCGGGCGATCGCCTCCGGCGCGACGCCGGTGGGCACGTGGCTTTCGAGCGGATCGACGGCGACCGCCGAGGCACTCGGCTGCGTGGGCTTCGACTTCCTCGTCGTCGACTGCGAGCACACGCCGGTCGATCCGCCGCAGATGGTCGAGTTGCTGCGCGCGATCGCCGGCACGCCGGCCGCGGCAATCGTGCGCCCGCCGTGGAACGACATGGTGATGGTGAAGCGCGCGATGGATGGCGGCGCGCAAACGCTGCTGTTCCCGTACGTGCAGAACGTCGACGAAGCGCGTCGCGCGGTCGCGAGCACGCGTTATCCACCGGAGGGCGCGCGCGGGGTCGCCGGCACGCATCGGGCGAGCCGTTTCGGCACCGTGGCCGATTACACGCGCAGCGCAGCGAGCGAGGTCTGCGTGATCGTGCAGATCGAGACGCTGTCGGCGCTCGGGCAGCTCGAGGAGATCGCCGCCGTGCCGGGCGTCGACTCGATCTTCATCGGCCCGGCCGATCTGTCGGCGTCGATGAGCCATCTCGGCGACATGGGACACGCCGACGTGCAGGCGAAGCTCGAAGACGGCGCTCGCCGTTGCCGCAAGGCCGGCAAGCCCTGCGGCATCGTCGGCGGCACGCCCGAGCAGGTCGCGCGCTTCCTCCAATACGGCTTTTCGTGGGTCGCCGTCGCTTCCGACATGGCGATGATGGTCGGACGCGCGAACGAGTTCCTGGCGAGCGTACGGCGGAGCGCGACGGCGAAGACGTGAGCATTGAAAGCAAGGGATCGCTAAGACGCTCGCGTCGTGGGTGAGACCCCTACCGCTCGTTAGTTGGATAGTTATCGGGAGTGTCGTGCGTCGTGCGTTTCATGAGCCGCTTCGGTATGAGCATCGACGCCAGGTTGATACGCAGTCATCCGACGCGGCCCGCTTCAGCCAGTCGCTCCGCTTCGCATCTCGCGTCCTGACGCCATGCGCATCGAGCTTCGTTCCGCCGATGCGCACGTCGTGCTCGCACCCGAAGTCGGCGGCGCGATTGCCGCATTCACGCACGGAACGCGCGACGTGTTGCGGCCAGCGCCCGCCGGCGCGCACGACGACGTGCGCGCGCATGCCTGCTATCCGCTGGTGCCGTACTCCAATCGAATTGCGAACGCGGCGCTCGCGTTCGGCGGCACGACGTACGAGCTCGCGCGCAACTTCGGCGAGCATCCGCACGCGATCCACGGCGTCGGCTGGCAGCGCCCGTGGCGCGTCGTCGCGCACGATGCCGAATCCGCGCTCGTCGCGCTCGAGCATCGACCGCACGGCGACGAAGCGCACGCATGGCCGTGGCCGTTCGACGCGTGGCAATCGATCGCGCTCGCCGCCGATCGCGAGCGCGCGCTCCTCACGTTGACGCTCGGTATCCGCAACGTCGGCGACTCGCCGTTTCCGTTCGGGCTCGGCTGGCATCCGTACTTGCCGCGCGACGCGATGACGACGCTCGGATTCCGCGCGGATGGCGTCTGGCAGACCGACGCGACGCAGCTGCCGACAGCATGCGTGCCGGCGCAAGGCGCCTGGAGCTTCGAGCCGCCGCGCGCGATCGCCGACGCCGCGCTCGACAACGTGTATGCGGGCTGGGACGGCGAAACGACGCTCGCCGATGCGGGCGGCGGCTCGACTTCGATCCGCGCCGACCGCGCGTGCGCGTTCCTCGTCGTCTATGCGCCGCCGGGCCGCCCGTTCGTCGCGCTCGAGCCGGTCACGCACATGACCGATGCGTTCAATCGCGCAGCGCGCGGTGAACTGGCGACCGGCACGCGGACGCTGGCGCCGGGCGCCGCGTTTTCTTGTACGATGCAGATCGCCTCGCTGCCATGAACGAAATCACCGCCTCGCCGTTTCGCTGCGTGCTCGACGCTCGCGCAAGTCTCGGCGAGTGCGCGATCTGGTCGGCCGCCGATAGGGCGCTGTACTGGGTCGACATCAACGCACCGTCGCTCAACCGCTTCGATCCCGGCACCGGCACGAACGTCGCGATGCCGATGCCCGAATCGATCGGATGCTTCGCGCTGCGCCGCTCCGGCGGTTTCGTCGTCGCGCTCCGCGGCGGCGTGTGGCTCGCCCGCGCCGACGGCACGCTCGAGCGCAAGATCGTCGACGCGCCGTACGACCCGCGGCATCACCGCTTCAACGACGGACGCTGCGATCCGCGCGGCCGGTTTCTCGCCGGCACGATGAACGAGCGCCGCGACACGGCGAGCGGCGCTCTGTACGCGCTCGACGGCGCGCTACGCTTCGCTGAGCTGTTCGGCGCCCTCACCATCAGCAATGGCCTCGCGTGGAGCCCGGACGGCCGCACGATGTATCACGCCGACACGCCGACGCACCGGATCGATGCCTACGATTACGACCTCGACGCCGGCCACCCGTCGAATCGGCGCACGCTCGCGCAATTCCGCGGCGAGACGGATCGCCCCGACGGCGGCGTCGTCGACAGCGCGGGCTGCTACTGGTCGGCCTTCTATCGCGGCGGCAAGATCGTTCGCATCGCGCCGGATGGTCGCGTGATGTCCGAGCATCCGCTGCCGGCGATGTGCCCGACGATGTGCGCGTTCGGCGGACCGCAACTTCGCACGCTCTACGTCACCACGGCGCGCCAGCAGCGCCCCGACGACGAGCTCGCGCGATTCCCGCAATCCGGCGGCGTCTTCGCGATGGATGTCGACACGCCGGGACTGCCGGAAGCGCAATTCGCCGGCTGACGCGATGCATTTCGACGCCTCGTCATTCCTCCGGCTCGACGCGCCGCAGAGCCTCGGCGCCAGCGCCTCGGGCGCGTCGTTCGCGACGTCGACCGGCGACATCCTCGAGGTATCGTGCTACGGCCCGTCGGCGTTCCGCCTGCGCGTCGGCGCGAAGACGCGTCCCGACTACGGCATCGTCGATGCGCGTACCAAAGCGTGCACGACCGAGCAGCAGAACGGCGTGTGGCGATTCACCGCCGGCGACACGGCGCTCGAGCTCCTGGGGGCACCGCTGCGCGTTCGCTTGAAGCATCGCGATGCGACGGTGCTGCAGTCGATCACCGACGAGCACTTCCGCGGCTTCACGCGGCTGCCGACGTTCGGCCGCATGCGCTCGGGCGGCCAATGGACGGCGTCGTTCGCACTCGCATCCGGCGAGCCGGTGTACGGGCTCGGCGAGAAATTCGGGCCGCTCAACAAGCGCGGCCAGCTCGTGCACTCGCAGGTGGTCGACGCGCTCGGCGTCAACACCGGCCTCGCCTACAAGAACGCGCCGTTCGCGTGGAGCCCGGGCAGCGGCAACGGCGCATGGGGCGTGTTCGTGCACACGCCGGCGTACGTCGCGCACGGCGTCGGTTATCCCGACTGGTCGCACCGCTCGTATGCGGTGATGGTCGACGACGAGGCGCTCGACCTGTTCGTGCTGGCCGCGCCCGATCCCGCAGGCGTGCTCGCCGCGTACACCGAGCTCACCGGGCGCGCGCCCGGCGTTCCGATGTGGAGCCTTGGCCTGTGGGTCTCGCGCGCCTATTACAAGACGCCCGAGGACGCGGCCGACGTCGCCGCGAAGCTGCGCGCGCGCAAGATCCCGAGCGACGTCATCACGCTCGACGGCCGCGCGGCCTGGAATACCGACACGCGCTTCGACTTCCAGTGGGATCCGCGCCGCTTCCCGGACCCCAAGCGCGCGCTCGACCGCATCCATGCGCACGGCTATCGCGTCTGCGTGTGGGAATACCCGTACGTGTCCGTGCATTCGGAGCTCTTCCACGATCTCGCGGCGCGCCGCTATCTGCTCGCCACGGCCGATGGCGATCCGTACATCTTCCGCTGGGACACGGCGTTCGCCTCGACGCCGTTCGGCGCGACGCTGACGCCGCTGCCGGAGAGCGGCATCGTCGACTTCACGCACCCGGCCGCGTACGCGTGGTGGCGCGACGCGCACAAGGCGCTGTTCGACGCCGGCGTCGATGTCATCAAGAGCGATTTCGGCGAGCAGGTGCCCGACGACGCCGTCGCCTTCAACGGCGATGTCGGCGCGAGGCTGCACAACATCTATCCGCTGCTGTACAACCGGTGCGTGTTCGAGGCGACGGCGAAGTTCCAGCTGAAGGACGACGGGCCGCCGATCGTCTTCGGCCGCGCCGGCTGGGCCGGCAGCCAGCGCTATCCGCTGCAGTGGGGCGGCGATCCGCAAAGCGACTGGGAAGGGCTCGCGGCGTCGATTCGCGGCGGCCTGTCGTGGGGAATGAGCGGTGCGCCGTATCACGCGACCGACATCGGCGGCTTCTACGGCTCCGAGCAGCCGTCGGGAGAGCTCTACGTCCGCTGGCTGCAGGCGGCGGTGTTCGCGTCGCACATGCGCATGCACGGCATCGGCGAGCGCGAGCCGTGGGCGTTCGGCGTGCAAGCGGAGGCGATCGCGCGCAAATGGCTCGCGTTCCGCTATCGGCTGATCCCGTACCTGCAGGCGACCATCGCGCAGGCGATCGCGACGGGCCTGCCGGTGATGCGCGCGATGCCGCTCGCGTTTCCCGGCAACGCGCTCGCGCGCGACTTCGACACGCAGTTCATGTGCGGCGACTCGCTGCTGGTCGCGCCGATCGTGCGCGAGGGCGGCGAAGTCGACATCGCGCTGCCGCCGGGCGGCTGGTACGACCTCAACACGCGGCAGCGGCTCGCCGGGGCACGCGTCGTGCGGTTCAAGGCGACGCTCGATCAGTTCCCGGTGTTCGGCCGCGAAGGCTTCGCGCTGCCGCTCGGGCGCGCGGTCCAGCACACCGGCGAGATCGATGCGAGCCGCCCGCTCGAGCGGCTGTGGGTGTTCGGCAAACCGACGCGGCGGCTCGAGGGCTTTGCGCAGGCGACGGTCGACGACGCCGACGGCGCGTTCGCCGTGCGCGCCGAGCCGGGCGTGACGGTCGAGACGTTCTGATCCGCGCTGCACGCGCGAGCCGACGTGTTCGGGCGAGGCGAATGAAGATCCGTCCGACGATCGCGATCACCTCGGGCGAGCCGGCGGGCATCGGCCCGGAGATCGTCGCCATGCTCGCGATGCGACAGCGCGAACGTCCGCTGCCGGCGCGCCTCGTCGCGCTCGGCGATCGCGACCTGCTCGCCGCGCGCGCGGCGCGCATCGGTCTTGCGCCGATGTATGCGGACTTCGATCCGCTGTCGTTCGCGCCGGCCGGCGGCGTCGTCGAAGTGTGGCACCAGCCGCTCGTCGCGCCGGTACGGCCGGGTCATCCCGACCCGACCAACGCGCACGCGGTGTATGGGATGCTCGCGAGCGCGTGCGACGCGTGCGCCGGCGGCGATTTCGAGGCGCTGGTGACCGCGCCGGTGCAGAAGAGCGCGCTCGCCGACGCGGGGCTCCCGTTCATGGGCCATACCGAATTCTTCGCGCAGCGCACCGGCACGCCGCGCGTCGTGATGATGCTCGTCGGCGGCGGCCTTCGCGTCGCGCTGGTGACGACGCACTTGCGGCTCGCCGACGTCCCGGCGGCGATCACCGAAAACGCCGTTGCCGAGACGATCGCGATCGTCGACGCCGAGCTTCGCGCGAGGTTCGGCCTGCGGGCGCCGAAGATCGCCGTGTGCGGGCTCAATCCGCACGCCGGCGAAGGCGGACATCTCGGCAGCGAAGAGCGCGACGTCATCGTGCCGGCGATCGCGCGCGTGCGCGCCGACGGCACCGACGCGCTCGGCCCGCTTCCCGCCGACACGGTGTTCGTGCCGGTGCACGCGCGCGGCTACGACGCGATCGTCGCGATGTACCACGACCAGGGATTGCCGGTGCTCAAAGCGGCGAGCTTCGGCGGCGGCGTCAACGTCACGCTCGGGCTGCCATTCGTGCGCACGTCGGTCGACCACGGCACGGCGCTCGATATCGCCGAGGACGCGACGCGCGCGAAAAGCGCGGATGCCGGCAGCCTCCTCGCCGCGGTCGATCTCGCGATCGAGCTCGCGCAGCGCGCGGCGGGTGTCCAAATGTCGTACGGCGGCTAGCCGCCGCACGCGATGCACGGCCACCGCGCACGCAGGCGCTTCGGCCAGAACTTCCTCGCCGACGCGCATTACGTCGATCGCATCGTCGACGCCGTCGATCCGAAGCCCGGCGACAACGTCGTCGAGATCGGTCCCGGGCTCGCCGCGCTCACGCGCTCGCTGATCGAGCGCGCCGGGCACGTGACGGCGATCGAGATCGACCGCGACCTCGCCGCGCGCCTCGCGTCGGCGTTTCGCGCGGAGCAGCTGACGCTGCACGTCGCCGACGCGCTCGCGTTCGACTTCGCCACACTCGGCAGCGCGCTGCGCATCGTCGGCAACCTGCCGTACAACATCAGCTCGCCGCTGCTGTTCCATCTCGCCGCGTACGAGTCGCGCATCACGGACCTGCACGTGATGCTGCAGCGGGAAGTCGTCGCGCGGATGACCGCCGAGCCGGCAACGCCCGACTACGGCCGCCTCACGGTGATGCTGCAGGCGCGCTTTGCGATCCGCCGCCTATTCGTCGTGCCCGCCGGTGCGTTCAGCCCGGCGCCGCAGGTCGAGTCGGCGGTCGCGCGGCTCGCGCCTCTGCGCTCGGCACGACCCGCGATCGCCGACGAAGCGCTGTTCGCCCGCGTCGTGGCGGCTGCGTTCGCACAGCGGCGCAAGACGCTGCGCAATGCCTTGTCGGCGCTCGCCGACGAAGCGGCGCTGCACGACGCCGGCATCGACTCCCGCGTGCGCGGCGAAACGCTGTCGGTCGCCGATTTCGTGCGCTTGTCGAACGCGCTCGCCGGCGCACCGGCTCGCTAGTCGGAGGCGATCGGCCAGCGCTCGTCGGGACGCTTCGCCGGCGATTCGATGCGCACGACCTTCTGGCGCGATGTCTCGCCGCGCACGATCGAAACGTGACGCTGCGGCACACCGAATTCGGCGGCGAGGAAGCGCACCAGCTCGGCGTTCGCCTGCCCGTCGACCGGCGGCGCCGCGAGCCGGATCTTCAGCGCGTCGCCGTGAAGTCCGCCGAGCGCGGTTCGCTTCGCGCCCGGCTGCACGTGCAGCGTCAGCACGAGCGCGCCCGCGTCCTCGCGCCGCCACATCAGTGCATCGCGGCGGCGACCGTCCGCTCGAGCCATGCGAGCGGGACGATCAGGATCAGCTGCAGGATGACGATCAGGATTAGCGGCGACAGGTCGAGCGCGCCACCGATCGGCGGCACGACGCGACGGATCGGGGACAGGAACCGGAACGTCAGCGCATTGAGCAGCCCGGCGAACGGCCCGTCGGGCGCGACCCACGATAGCACCGCCTGCGCGATGACGATCCAGATCAGCACCCAGATCGCCGTCTTCACCAGCTCGAGGACCGCCATGACCGCGAGAAAGCCGAACGCGCTCGCGCTCCACGGGCCGCCGGCGATCGCGAGCGTCGTCGCGATCAGCCAGACGTATTGCGCGAGATACGCGAGCACGAGCGTCGACCAGTCGATGCCGCCGAATCCGGGCAGCACGCGGCGCAGCGGCTTCACCGCCCAATCGGTCAGCGCGACGACCGCCTGAGACAGCGGATTGCGGAACGGCGCGCGCTGCCACTGCATCAGGAAGCGCAGCAGGAACGCGTACGTCAACAGCCCGAACACGACGTCGAAGATGAAGCGCAGCGCCTGGTCGAGCATCAGTCGTCCCTGTCCTCAGTCGCGCGCGATCGCATCGCCGAGCTCGCGTGCGCGGTCGGCCGCCGCCTTCGCCGCGGCGATGATCGCACGCTTGACGGCGGCCGCTTCCATCGACGCGATCGCGCGCTCCGTCGTGCCGCCTTTCGAGGTCACCTGCGCGCGCAGCGCCGCGGGATCGGCGGGCGACTGCCGCGCAAGCGCGATCGCGCCGTCGAACGTCGCGTAGGCGAGCGTGCGTGCGTCGTGCGCGTCGAAGCCGAGATCGCGCGCGGCCTGCTCGAGCGCTTCGAGAAAGTAGAACACGTACGCCGGCCCGCTGCCCGAGATGCCGGTCACCGCGTCGAGCATCGACTCGTCGTCGACCCAGACGATTTCCCCCGCCGCGGCGAGGATCGCCTCGATGCGCGCGCGTCCCGCGGCGTCGACCGCCGCCGGCGCATGCACGCCCGAGACACCCCTGCCGATCAACGCCGGCGTATTCGGCATCGCACGCGCGACGCGCTCGGCTCGCAGCCAGCGCGCGATGTCGGCGATCCGCGTGCCGGCCGCGATCGACAGAACGGTCGCGCCGCCCGCCGCGAGATACGGCGCAAGCGCCTCGCACGCGACGCGCATCTGCTGCGGCTTCACGGCGAGAACGACGATGTCGACGCCGGCCACCGCGTCGCGCGACGGCGCCTCGAACGTCGCGACGCCCCGGAATCGCGACTCGATGCGCGCACGCTGGTCGGCGAGCGGCTCGACGACGCGCACGGCGGACGCCGCTGCGCCGCGCGCGATCAGGCCGCCGGCCAGCGCCGTCGCCATGTTGCCGCCGCCGATGAAGAGCGTCTGCATGTCGTTATTCCCGCCGCCCGCGAGTGTCACGACCGGGGCGGCTCGGCGTCAAGGGCAACCTCGGGCGCGCGCGCGCAGCGCGACCGTTCATCGATCACGAAGCCGCCGCCGATTGCGACGATGCGCCTCACCCGACGACCGGGCGCGGCCCGAAGATCGCCGTGCCGACGCGTACGAGCGTCGCGCCCTCGGCGATCGCCGCTTCGAGGTCCGCCGACATGCCCATCGACAGCGTGTCGACGGCGAGACCCGCCGCACGGCACGCGTCGAAGCATTCGCGCAGCACGCGGAACTGCGCGCGCTGGCGCAGCGCATCGTCGGTCGGCTCGGGAATGCCCATGATGCCGCGCAACGCGAGCCGCGGCAGACGTGCGACGATCGTTGCGAGCTCGACCGCGCCGCCCGGTGGCACACCCGACTTCGTCGCTTCGCCGCTCGCATTGACCTGCACGCAGACGTTGAGCGGCGGCAGCGACGCCGGCCGTGCGGCGGAAAGGCGCTCGGCGATCCTTTCGCGATCGACCGTGTGCACCCATGCGAAGCGCTCGGCCGCCGTCTTCGCCTTGTTGCCCTGCAGCGGCCCGATCATGTGCCACTCCACGTCACCGAGGTCGGCCAGCGACTCGATCTTGGGGAGCGCCTCCTGCACGTAGTTCTCGCCGAACGCCGTCTGCCCGAGCGCGTGCACCGCGCGGATCGCTGGAGGCGCAAAAGTCTTGCTGACGGCGAGGAGCCGCACCGACGCGGCCTCGCGGCCGGCCGCGTGCGCCGCCCGGCCGATACGTGCCTGCACGGCTTGCAGAGCCTTCTCGTAAGGGACCATAATCAATGACGTCGGCATGGAAGTGCCGGTTTTGGTACGTCTTTTGCATCGTCGCTCGTTTGCCCCCCGGCCGGGGTGGCGCGAGATCGCCGGGAATTGTAAATGGACATCACCGAACTGCTCGCCTTCGCCGTCAAGAACAAGGCGTCCGACCTGCATCTGTCCGCCGGTCTGCCGCCGATGATCCGCGTCCACGGCGACATCCGCCGCATCAACCTGCCGCCGATGGAGCACGAGGACGTGCACGCCATGGTGTACGACATCATGAGCGATGCTCAACGCAAGATGTACGAGGAAACGCTCGAGTGCGACTTCAGCTTCGGCGTTCCGAACCTCGCCCGCTTTCGTGTCAACGCCTACAACCAGCAGCGCGGCGCCGCCGTCGCGTTCCGCACGATCCCGTCGAAGGTGCTGTCGCTCGAGGAGCTCAACTGCCCGAAGATCTTCGCCGAGATGACCAACCGCCCGCGCGGACTGATCCTCGTCACCGGGCCGACCGGCTCCGGCAAGTCGACGACGCTCGCCGCGCAGGTGAACCACGTCAACGAGAACGAGTACGGCCACATCCTGACGATCGAGGATCCGATCGAGTTCGTGCACGAGTCGAAGAAGTGCCTGATCAACCAGCGCGAGCTCGGCCCGCACACGCTGAGCTTTCCGAACGCGCTGCGCGCGGCGCTGCGCGAAGACCCGGACTACATCCTCGTCGGCGAAATGCGCGACCTCGAGACGATCCGCCTCGCGCTGACCGCCGCCGAAACCGGTCACCTGGTGTTCGGCACGCTGCACACGAGCTCGGCGGCGAAGACGATCGACCGCATCATCGACGTCTTTCCGGCCGCGGAAAAGGACATGGTGCGCGCGATGCTGTCGGAGTCGCTGGTCGCCGTCATCTCGCAGACGCTGCTGAAGACGAAGGACGCGCAGGGACGCATTGCCGCGCACGAGATCATGATCGGCACGCCGGCGATCCGCAACCTGATTCGCGAAGGCAAGGTCGCGCAGATGTATTCGTCGATCCAGACGAGCCAGTCGGTCGGCATGCAGACGCTCGACCAGTGCCTGGTCGAGCTCGTGCGCCGCAACCAGATCAACCTCGCCGACGCGCGCCAGCGCGCGGTGAACAAGGATCTGTTCATGGGAGGCTAGCGCGCGACGGCCCGGCGCAGCGGGCCTCGAGCCGCGAGGGACACGATGGAACGAGAACGCGCGACCAAGTTCATCCACGAGCTGCTCGACCTGCTCGTGAAGCAGAAGGGATCGGACCTTTTCATAACGGCCGGCTTTCCGCCGGCGTTGAAGGTCGACGGCAAGATCAGCCCGGTGTCGAAGACCGCGCTGACGCCGCAGCACACGATCGAGCTCGTGCGCAGCGTGATGAACGACAAGCAGGCGGCGGAGTTCGAATCGTCGAAGGAATGCAACTTCGCGATCGCGCCGCCCGGCGTCGGCCGCTTCCGCGTCAACGCGTTCGTCCAGCAGGGCCGCATCGGCATGGTGATGCGCACCATTACGACCACGATCCCGAAGTTCGAGGAGCTCGGGCTGCCGCCGGTGCTGAAGGACATCATCATGTCCAAGCGCGGCATCATGATGTTCATCGGCGCGACCGGTTGCGGCAAGTCGACGTCGATGGCCGCGCTGCTCGGCTACCGCAACGCGAACAGCTACGGTCACATCATCACGATCGAGGATCCGATCGAGTTCGTGCACGAGCACCAGAACTGCATCGTCACGCAGCGCGAGGTCGGCGTCGACACCGACGGCTGGCAGACGGCGCTCAAGAACACGCTGCGCCAGGCGCCCGACGTGATCCTGATCGGAGAAGTGCGCGAGCGCGAGACGATGGACTACGCGATCTCGTTCGCCGAAACCGGCCACCTTTGCCTCGCCACGCTGCACGCGAACAGCACCAACCAGGCGCTCGACCGCATCATCAACTTCTTCCCCGAGGAGCGACGCGCCCAGCTGCTGATGGACCTGTCGCTCAACACGCGCGCGTTCGTGGCGCAGCGGCTGATCCCGCGCCGCGACGGCCGCGGCCGCGTGCCGGCGGTCGAGGTGATGCTCAACTCGCCGCTGATCTCCGACCTGATCTTCAAGGGCGACGTGTCGGGCATCAAGGACATCATGAAGAAGTCGCGCGAACTCGGCATGCAGACGTTCGACCAGTCGCTGTTCGACCTCTACGAAGCCGGCCTCATCAGCTACGAGGACGCGCTGCGCAACGCCGACTCGCTGAACGACCTGCGCCTCGAGATCAAGCTGCACGGCAAGGAAGCGAAGAACCGCAACGTGTTCTCCGGGCTCGGCAACCTCGATATCGTGCCCGACGCTTCGTCGACGACGACGACAAACTTCTGATTGGAAAGCGCGCCGCGGGGGCCTGCGGCAGCGGCGCGCGTATCTGTGATAGCCTGAAGGTTCGCCTCGTCGCGGCGAACGTCATGAGCACACCAGCGCCGCTGGAAATCAAGCTGCATCAGGGCTCGCGCGTGATCGAGCTCGCGTTCTCCGACGGCCGTACGTTCAAGCTTCCTTACGAGCTGCTGCGCGTCTATTCGCCGTCGGCGGAAGTGCGCGGCCACGGTCCCGGCCAGGAAGTGCTGCAGGTGGGCAAACGCGACGTGACGATCAACGACGTCGAGCCGGTCGGCCACTATGCGATCCGCCCGACGTTCTCCGACGGTCACGACACCGGCATCTACTCGTGGGACTATCTGTACGATCTTGGCCTGCGCCAGGACGAGCTGTGGCAGCGGTATCTCCAGCGGATCGACGCAGCGGGCGCGAGCCGCGACAAGACCTAGCCACCCAACGACGATGAGCGACGAAACGACGCATTTCGGCTACGAGCAGGTCGGCCAGCACGAGAAGGCCGCGCGCGTGCGCGGCGTGTTCGACTCGGTCGCGCGCAACTACGACCGGATGAACGACGTCATGTCCGCGGGGTTGCACCGCTACTGGAAGCGGTTCGCCGTCGCGGCGACGCACACGCGGCCCGGCATGCAGGTGCTCGACCTCGCCGGCGGCACCGGCGACATGGCGCGGCTCTTCGCCGAGTGCGTCGGCGCCTCGGGCCGCGTCGTGCTGACCGACATCAACGGCGCGATGCTCGACGTCGGCCGGGACAAGCTGCTGAACAAGGGCTACTTCGTTCCGGCGGTGCAGTGCGACGCCGAGAAGCTGCCGTTTCGCGTTGGCTCGTTCGATCGCGTGTCGATCGCGTTCGGATTGCGCAACGTCACGCGCAAGGAAGTGGCGCTCGTCGAGATGCGCCGGCTGCTGCGACCCGGCGGCGTCGCGGCCGTGCTCGAGTTCTCGCGCGTGTGGGCGCCGCTCGCGCCGGCATACGACTGGTACAGCTTCAACGTGCTCCCCCGCCTCGGCAGCTGGATCGCGAAGGATGCCACGAGCTACCGCTATCTCGCCGAGTCGATCCGCATGCATCCCGATCAGGCGACGCTCGCGGCGATGATGGAACAAGCGGGGTTCGACCGGGTCGAAGTCCACAATCTCGCCGCGGGCGTGGTCGCGCTTCATCTCGGTTACGCGTTCTGACGCACGCCGCATCGTGCATCGAGGAGGTTCTGTGAAACGCATTTCGATACTCGCCGTTCTCGCGCTCGCGTTCGCGACGCTCGTCGCAACCGATGCCGCCGACGCACGGCGGCTGGGCGGCGGTCGCAGCTTCGGTTCGCAACGCAGCATGACGCCACCGGCGCCGTCGGCGGCGCCATCGACGCCGTCGGGCGCTGCGTCCAACCCGGTGATGCCGGCGAACCCGTCGGCGGTGGCGCCGCGCACGCCGATGACGACGCCCGCCGTGCAGCCTTCGGGCATGTCGCGCTGGCTGGGACCGATTGCCGGCATCGCGGCCGGCATCGGGCTCGCAGCACTGCTGTCGCACTTCGGCTTGTCCGAGGGATTCGCGAGCTTGCTGCTGGTTTTGCTGGTCGTCGTCGGCGCGGTGATGCTGTTGCGCTCGATGATGTCGCGGCGCGCGTCGCCGTCTTCGCCGATGCGCTTCGCGACGGACGCAGCGCCCGATAGCGTCGCACCGCGCGGCTACGAGACGCACGTGGGCCCGACATGGGGAGGCGGCGTCGCTCCGGCCGCCGTGGCCGCGGCAACGGTCGCGTCGCCGCGCGTCCCGCCGGGCTTCGACGTCGAGCGCTTCGCGCGCGAGGCGAAGCAGCAGTTCAATCGGCTGCAGTCGGCGTGGGACGTCGGCGACCGCGCGACGCTCGCCGACGTGATGACGCCGGGCATGCTCGCCGACGTCGAGCGCGATCTCGCTGCGCGCGGCACGCATCAGGCGAGCGACACGGTGAGCGTCGACGCCGAGGTGATCGAGGTTGCCACCGAGGGCAACATGCACGTCGCGAGCGTGCGCTTCCACGGCCTGATGCGCGAGGACGGCGCGACGACGCCGCAGCCGTTCGACGAAGTGTGGAACCTGCAGAAGCCGGTCGACGATTCGACCGGGTGGCTGCTCGCCGGCATCCAGCAGCTCGAGCAGGCGTCATGACCGCGAATCCGGCGTCGTGAGCCGTCGCTGTTCGGAGTGACAACCGTCGCATGATCGCGCCGGCGCTCGCCAATCACCTGCTCTCGCGCGAGACCTGGGCACGCGAGCGGCTCGCTCGCCACGCAGGCCGCGCATTCGCGCTCGCCGTCGGTCCGCTGTCGACGACGCTCGCGGTCGACGCGGCCGGCATGTTCGCTGCGCCGCCGGAGGACCAGTCGGCCGACGTGACGCTGCGCATCTCGCCGCTCGACCTGCCTTCGTTTCTCGCCGATCCGTCGCGCTGGAACGAGCTCGTCGGCGCCGAGGGCGACGCCGAGCTCGCCGCGACGCTCGCCGGGCTCGCCCACACGCTGCCGTGGTTCGTCGAGCGGGCGTTCGCGTCCGCGCTCGGGCCGATCGCCGGGCAGCGCGTGGCCGATGCCGGCCGCGCAATGCTCGAATTTCCGGCGTATGCGGCGTCGCGCTTCGTCGCGAGCGTCGCGAGCTACGCAACCGACGAGGCGCGCGTCGCCGCACGCGGCATCGAGCTCACGGTCTTCGTCGAGCAGGTCGCGACGCTCGCCGCGCGAGCCGACGCGCTCGGCACGAGGATCGAAGCTCTCGCCGCGCGGGTCGGCTGACGCCAGAACCTAGAACGCCGCGCCGAACGCGGCGACGAAGCGCTCGAGATCCGCCTGCGCCAGCAGGTTGACGCCGGCGGCCGCCGCGCGCCCGCCGCCGTGCGCGAACTGTCGGCACAGCGCGTCCGCGCCCCGCGGCGCTTCGAGCGGTGCGCGAACGCTCACGACGTAGCCTCCCGGCGTCGGCGTGAGCACCGCGTGCGCGCGATCGCGCGACGCACGCGCGAGCTCGTCGCCGAGCGCGCCGCGTACGCGCCGGCTCCATGCCGCGTCCGGCAGCACGTAGACATCGCCCCGCTGCAGTCGATGCCGTGGCGCGATCGCACGAGCGCGCGCGAGATCGGCGTCGCGCGAGGCCACGAGACGCGCGAACAGCGCGTCGCCGCGAACGAACCCGAGCGGGTCGGCGTGGCGGACGAGCGCGCGGTAGAGTGCGGCGGGCGCGATCAGAAGATCCGCTTCCCGGTCGCCGTATGCGTTGTACGCGAGCGCGCGGCCGAGCTCGCATAACGCGCGATCGTCGTCGCCGCCAAGTGCAATCGACGAGGCGAGCCGTCGCGCCGGCGCGTCGAGGCTGTCGCCGTACGCGGCGACGACCGCCCAGCGGCGGTGCCGGCCGCAAAGCACCCGGTCGACGAGAATGCCGGTGCACACGTCGGGTGCCGTGTCGATGTGCGCGCGCAGCCGCGGGTGCGAAAGGACGTCGCCGGCGAAATGATGGTCGAAGTACTCGACGCTCGCGCCGCGTGCGAGCAGCGCCGCGACCGCCGCGCCGTTCACTGCGAACGACACGTCGAGCACGGTGAGCGAGTCGCCCGCGGTCGCATCGACGCGTGCGACGAGCGCGTTGTCACGCTTGACGCCGGTCACGAGCGACGATGCGAGCGGCTGCTCGAGACGAAGCTGCACGAGCGCGCACAGCCCGTCGGCGTCGCCGTTGAATACGTCGTAATGCATCAGAGCGTCGCCGCGATGTCGCGCGCGAGCGCTTCGGCGCGCTGTCGGTCCGGCGCGACGCTGCCGTCGCAGGCGATCGATCGGCCACGCTCGTCGTCGCCGAGCGGCTCGATGATGCGCCGCTGGTGATCGAGCACCGCCTCGTCCGCTTCCGACGCGTCGCTGCCAAGCGCCGATCGACGCGTCACGCGCTCGCGCAAGGTTTCGTCCGGCGCGGACAGCGCGAGGATGACGAAAGGCACGCCGAGCGCGTGTGCGAGCGCACGCAACCGATCGCGCTGCCACCGCGCGAGGAACGCACCGTCGACGATCGCGATCGAGCCTGAACCGGCGACGGCGCTCGCAAGCTCGGCCACGCGCTCGTAAACCGCGCGCGTCGCCGCATCCGCGTAAAGCGCGCCTTGCAGCGGCGACGCGCTGCGCGCTGGTGCCGCGAGCCCGTGCATCCGCTTGCGCTCGACGTCGGTGCGGATACGGATCGCATCGCACGCCTCGACCAGCGCCTGCGCAAGGGTCGATTTTCCCGATCCCGCAAGCCCGTGCGTGATGACGATCGCGGCGCGCGACGGCGCCGCGGCGCGGGTGGCGAGGTCGACGTAGCCGCGAAGCTCGGTGTCGAGCGCATCGTGCGCGCGGCCGGGCGCGACCTCGCGCTCGCGCAGCGCGGCGACCTTCGCGCGGACCAGCGCGCGATAGACGTAATAGAAGCGCCAGACGGCGAGTCCGGCGTAGTCGCCGGTGCGCTCCAGGTACGCATTGCGGAACCGGCGCCCGAAATCGACGCGGCGGCGATCGTCGAGATCCATCGCGACGAACGCGATCTCGCTCAGCGTGTCGATCCAGCGAAGCTCGGCGTTGAACTCGAGGCAGTCGAAGGGAACGATCGCACCGCCGATGCGCGCGATGTTGGCGAGATGCAGGTCGCCGTGGCATTCGCGCACGAACCCGTCGCGGCGACGCGCGTCGAACGCCGCCTCGCGCGCGGCGAACTCGCGGCGCGTCCATGCACCGAGCGCGTCGAGCGCGTCGCGCTCCGGCGCGGCGTCGGGAATCGCCGCAAGCTGCGCGAAGTTCTGCAGCGCGTAATCGAGAATGTGCGCCGGCGCGCCGTAGGGACCGTCCGGCGCAGCGACGCCAACGCGCTCGTGGAATTGCGCGACGACGGCGGCGAGCGCGTCGATGTCAGCCGCCGACACGGCGCCGCGCTCGAGCGCGCGCGACATCAGCGCGTCCTGTGCGAATTCACGCATCCTCACCACGTATTCGATCGGCTCGCCGTCGCCGCCGAAGCGGGGCTCGTCGATGCTGCCGGTGATCGGCACGACATCGAGATAGAGTTGCGGCGCGAGCCGGCGATTGAGCCGCAGCTCGTCGTCGCAGCAGCGCCGGCGCGCGTCGAGCGTGGAAAAGTCGAGAAAGCCGAGCGCGACCGCCTTCTTGATCTTGTACGCGTGGCGTCCGGTCAGCAGCACGTAGGAGATGTGCGTCTCGATCAGCGTCGCGCGCCGCTCGCCGTCGCGATGCGCGGCGGCGTCGGCCAGCGCGGCGACGAGCCGCCGCTGGTCGGCTGCCGAAGCGGACTGCGCGCTCGACATGACGTAACGCTCCCTGCCTCGCATTCTACCGCGGGCCGCGAGCGCACCGGCACAGCGCTTCCCTTACAATCGCCGCCATGCGCCTGCTGCGCCTCGCCCGCATCGTGTTCGTCTCGCTGCGATACGGCCTCGACGAATTCCTGACCGGGCACGAGCGGTTTCGCGCGGTGCGCCCGCTCGCGCGCGCGGCGACGTTCTGGCGCGACACGTCGACGCCGCGCGCCGTGCGGCTGCGACTCGCGCTCGAGGCGCTCGGGCCGATCTTCGTGAAGTTCGGCCAGATGCTGTCGACGCGGCGCGACCTGCTGCCGCCGGATATCGTCGACGAGCTCGCGAAGCTGCAGGATCGCGTCCCGCCGTTCGCGAGCGAGCAGGTGATCGTCGCGCTCGAGCGCGCGTACGGCAAGCCGGTCGACGCGGTGTTCAAGCACTTCGAGCGCGCGCCGATCGCGAGCGCGTCGGTCGCGCAGGTGCATTTCGCGCAGCTGCCCGACCGCATCGACGGCACGCCCGGGCCGCTCGTCGCCGTGAAGGTGCTGCGCCCGAACATCGGCGCGACGATCGACAACGATCTCGCGCTGATGTACGCGGGCGCGATGCTGATCGAGAAGCTGTGGCGCGACGGCCGCCGGCTGCGCCCGCGCGAGGTGATCGCCGAGTTCGAGAAGACGCTCGCCGACGAGCTCGATCTTTCCCGCGAAGCCGCGAATTGCTCGCAGCTGCGGCGCAACTTCCTCCATTCGCCGTATCTGCTCGTGCCCGAGGTCTACTGGGACTACTGCAGCGAGCAGGTGATGGTGATGGAGCGGATGGAGGGCATCCCGATCGGCCGCGTCGACAAGCTGGTCGATGCCGGCATCGACCTGAAGCGGCTTTCGCGCGCCGGCGTCGAGCTCTTCTTCACGCAGGTGTTCCGCGACGCGTTCTTCCACGCCGACATGCATCCGGGCAACATCTTCATCGCCGTGGACCCGGCGAACTTCGGCAAGTACGTCGCGCTCGACTTCGGCATCGTCGGCTCGCTGTCGCCCGTCGACCAGGGCTACCTCGCGCAGAACTTCCTCGCGTTCTTCCGCCGCGATTACCGTCGCGTCGCGATCGCGCACATCGAGTCGGGCTGGGTGCCGCCGGGAACGCGCGTCGACGAGCTCGAAGCCGAGATCCGCGTCGTCTGCGAGCCGGTGTTCGACCGGCCGCTGAAGGACATCTCGCTCTCCAAGGTGCTCGTGTCGCTGTTCAAGGCATCGCGCCGCTTCAACGTCGAGATCCAGCCGCAGCTCGTGCTGCTGCAGAAGACGCTGTTCAACATCGAGGGACTCGGGCGGATGCTCGACCCGGAGCTCGACCTGTGGGTGACGGCGAAGCCGTTCCTCGAGCGCTGGATGCGCGAGCAACTCGGCTGGGGAGCGCTGCAGCGGCGCCTGATCGCCGAGGCGCCGTACATCGTCACCGCGCTGCCCGAGCTGCCGCGCCTGCTGCACCAGCGGCTGCTCGCCCCGCCGGCCGCGTCGGACGTCGCGCTGAAGGCGCTCGCCGCAGCACAGCGCGGCCGCAATCGATGGCTCGCCGTTGTCGCCGCGCTCCTGATCGTCGTGACCGGGCTGCTGCTCTACGGCATCGTCTGGATGCCCGGCGCCTGACCGGCGCGCGATCTCGGCCGCAGCCGGGCAGAAATCGCCGGAGCGCGGCCGGCGCTACTTGGCGACGGCGAGTACCGGACGGCGACCGAGGCCGGCGAGCGGCGCGCGGCGCAAGAACGTGTTCGCCTCGCCGAGGATGAAGCGCAGCAAGTCTTCCAGCGCCGTCTCGTCGAACGAATCGGCGGCGAACTCGAGGCACACCGATTCGAAGCGGTCGACGTTGCGCAGCGTCACGTCGACGACCTGCTGCCGGTAGTCGGGCTCGAAGCGGACGCTGCCGGTCACCGCCGGCGTGATCGTGAACACGCCGTAGCGGACAACGCGGTGCTCGTCGTGCTCGGTCTGGTAGTGGTACGCGAGGTGCGCGGCTCGCAGGCGCTCCTCGGTATGCGATGCCGAATGCGGCTGCACCTTGAGGGTGATCGGCGCCGCGCCCTCGAGCCGGTAGAACATCTCGACGTGCTCGATGACATCCTGCCCGGCGAGCGGCTTGCGTCGATACGACACGAAGCCGCGGTCGTAGCGCGGCGCGGCGATCGTGAGCACGCCGGGGATCGCGAAATCGTGCGCGACGTGCGGGCGGATCACCTCGAGATGCGACAGCGCCTCGTCGATCCACTTGAATGCACGCCACAGCCGCCGGTCGATCTCCTTGATCGCCTCTTCCTGCGGCCGGTGCACGGCGCTCTGCTGGTCGCGCAGCGCGTCGGATTGCCGTCGAAGGCGGTCGAGCAGAGAGTTTTTGGATGGCGAGTCGGGCATGGCGCGACTGTACTACTGCTCCCTGTGGCGGCGCCGGCGCGGCGATGGGCGAGCCCCGCCGAGTGTGCGCACGCGGTCAGGTAAGCAGCTATCGTGCCGGCCGGCGCGCACGCCGGCAATCGAGCAAACGGCCGAGGCGCGCCCCGCTCGGATCGCTCGCGAGCGAATGCTATAAAATCCGGAGCGCCAAAGAACCGCAACGGGGACATTGGCGCCCAATGGCGCTGCTCGAAATCCAGGACGTCACCCGCCGCTTCGGCGACTTCACCGCCGTCGACGGCGTTTCGCTCGCGATCGCGGCCGGCGAGTTCTTCACGCTGCTCGGTCCGTCCGGCTGCGGCAAGACGACGCTTTTGCGCATGATCGCCGGGTTCGATCTCCCCGACGGCGGACGCATCCTGCTCGACGGCCGCGACCTTGCGTCCGACCCGCCCGAGCGCCGCCCGGTGCGCACGGTGTTCCAGAGCTACGCGCTGTTTCCGCACATGACGGTCGCGGGCAACGTCGCATTCCCGCTGCAAATGACGAAAACAGCGGCGGGCGACGTTTCCGCGCGCGTGCGCGACGCGCTCGCCGGCGTGCAGCTCGACGGCAAGGCCGACCGCTATCCGCACGAGCTCTCCGGCGGCCAGAAGCAGCGCGTCGCCATCGCCCGCGCGCTCGTGACCAAGCCGCGCGTGCTGCTCCTCGACGAGCCGCTCGCCGCGCTCGACGCGAAGCTGCGCGAGCAGATGCAGATCGAGCTGATCAACCTGCAAAAGAGCGTCGGCATCACGTTCGTCTACGTCACCCACGACCAGACCGAGGCGCTCGCGCTGTCGCATCGGATCGCCGTCATGAATCACGGGCGGCTCGAGCAGGTCGACGAGCCGTCGCGGCTCTACAGCTTCCCGAAGAGCCGCTTCGTCGCCGACTTCATCGGCCACTGCAACCTGTTCGACGGCAAGGTGACGACGGCCATGGCGGTGAACGGCGCGTCGCTGCTCGACTTCGACGTGGCGGGGCTCGGCACGATCAAGGTGAAGAACAGCGCGGCGGTCGCCGCCGGCGGCGCGGGCTCGCTTGCGCTTCGCCCGGAGAAGATCCGCATCTCGGGGAGCGTCACGCAGACGGCCGACGAAAACCACTGCGCGGGACGCGTCGCCGAGCTCCTCTACATGGGCGACGTCACCGTGTACCTGGTCGAGACGCCGGGCGGCGCGCGCATCGAGGCGCTACTCGCGAATTCGGCCGCGGGCCGGGCAAAATTCTTCGAGGTCGGCGACCCGGTCGAGGTCGCGTGGCGCTTCGATGCCGGACATTTCATTGCCGGCTGAGCGGGCCGGCGCGACGCCGTCCGGCTGGCAGCAGCGCGGATTCGGACGCTGGATCGCGAGCGCGCCGCCGCTCGCGTACCTGATCGTGTTCTTCGCGATCCCGACGCTGATCATGGTCGTCGCGTCGGTGCGCGTGCCCGGTGAGTTCGGCGGCCTCGCGCCGCTCACCGAGGACGGCGCGTGGAATGTCACGCTCGACGCGTACGAGCGCTTCTTCGTCGAGCCGATCTATGCCGAGATCTTCGCCAAGTCGGTCGTCTACGCGGCGATCACCACGCTCGCCTGCATCGTCCTCGCCTACCCGCTCGCGCTGCTGATCGCGCGAAGCCCCAAGCGCTACCGCGACATCCTCATGCTGCTGGTGATCCTGCCCTTCTGGAGCAACTTCCTCATCCGCATCTACGCGTGGATGATCATCCTCGGCCCGCAGTCGGCGTTCACGCGCGCGGTGAACGCGCTGATCACGCCGTTCGGGATCGAGCCGGTCGAGCCGCTGTTCAGCTCGTTCGCGGTTCTGATCGGCCTGGTGTACGTCCACCTTCCGTTCATGGTGCTGCCGCTGTACGCGAACCTCGAGAAGCACGACCCGGCGCTGCTCGACGCCGCGCAGGACCTCGGAGCCGGCACATGGCAGCGCTTCTGGCGCATCACGTGGCCATTGTCGCTGCCCGGCGTGTGGGCCGGCGCCGCGCTGGTGTTCATACCCGCGCTCGGCATCTTCGCGATCCCCGACATCCTCGGTGGCACCCGCGACGCGCTGATCGGCAACGTGATCAAGCAGCAGTTCCTCGAGACGCGCGACTGGCCGTTCGGCAGCGTGCTGTCGATCGTGCTGACCGGCGGCGCGCTCGTGATCGCCGCGCTCGCGGCGTGGGTCGCGCGGCCGCGGCGCACCGCGTGAGTCCGCCGAGATGATCCGACATCGACCCTACGCTCTGATCGCCGCGGCGGCCTTCGGCTACCTGTTCCTGTACCTGCCGCTCGTGATCGTCGTCGTCTACTCGTTCAACGACTCGCGGTTGAACGCCGAGTGGGTCGGCTTCACGCTCGACTGGTACCGCACGCTCGCGAACGACGAGCAGATGATCCAGGCCGCCGCGAATTCGCTCGTGATCGCGCTCACGGCGAGCGCCGTGTCGACGGGGCTCGGCACGATGGCGGGCTTCGCGCTGCATCGCTACGGTTCGAAGCTCCTCGCCGGTCTCGTGCTCGCGCCGATCGCGATTCCGGAGATCCTGATGGGCGTCTCTCTGCTGATCTTCTTCGTGCTGCTGAACTTCACGCTCGGGCTGGTGTCGGTCACGCTTGCGCACATCGCGTTCTGCATCGGCTTCGTCGCGATCGTCGTCCGCTCCCGGCTCGCCGGCATGGACGAGAGCCTCACCGAGGCGGCGCGCGACTGTGGCGCGACGCCGGCGCAGGCGTTCATGCGGATCACGCTGCCGCTGATCATGCCGGCGGTCATCGCCGGCGCCCTGATGGCGTTCACGCTGTCGATCGACGATTTCGTTATCACGTTCTTCACCGCCGGCGCCGGCACGGTGACGCTGCCGCTGCAGATCTACTCGATGATCAAGATCGCTGTGACACCCGAGGTGAACGCGGTGTCGTCGCTGCTGATGCTGTTGACGCTCGCGCTCATTCTGATAGCGTCGCGGCTGTCGCCGAACCTGCTCCGTTCCGACTAGGAGGTGCCCATGAAACGCCTGCTGCTGTTCGTCGTCGCGCTCGCCGTCGCCGTGCCGGCGCTCGGCGCGAAGGACCAGCTGCATCTGTACAACTGGAACAACTACATCGCGCCCGAGACCATCAAGCGCTTCGAGGACCAGTGCAAGTGCGAGGTCGTGCAGACGTACTACTCCGACAACGAGGAGCTGCTCGCGAAGCTCGCCGCCGGCGCCAAGGGCTACGACGTGCTGGTGCCGACGTCGAACGCCGTGCAGGCGCTGATCCGCGGCAACCAGCTGCTGCCGCTCGACAAGTCGAAGCTGCCGAACATCAGGAACGTCGACCCGGCGTACCTCGACACGCCGTTCGACCCGGGCAACAAGTACTCGGTGCCCTACGCGATGTCGACGACGATCATCGGCTACAACGACGTGAAGGCGAAGGAGCTCGGCATTCCGACCGACACGTGGGCGGTCGTTTTTGATCCGAAGCAGCTCGAGAAGATCAAGGGGCGGATCACGGTGCTCGACAGCGCGAACGAGCTGTTCGCCTCGGCGCTCAAGTATCTCGGCTACTCGGCGAACGACACCGATCCGAAGCACTGGGAGGAAGCGGCAACGCTGATGAAGAAGGCGAAGCCCTACTGGGCGGCGTTCAACGCGTCGAGCTACATCAAGGAGCTCACCGTCGGCAACATCTGGGTCGTCCACGGCTACTCGAACGACATCTTCCAGGCGAACCTCGACGCGCAGGCCGCGAAGCGCCCGTTCCACATCGTGCAGGGCATCCCGAAGGAAGGCGCCGTGCTCGCGGTCGACAACATGGTGATCCACAAGAGCGCGCCGCGGCCCGACCTCGCGCACATGTTCATCAACTTCATGCTCGACGGCAAGAACTCCGCCGAGCTCACGAACCTCATCGGCTCGGGCAACCCGAACAAGGACGCGATGAACTACATCAAGCCGGAGCTGAAGCAGCTCCCGGCGGTGTTTCCGCCGCCGGCGTTCCAGGCGAAGCTCGAGCAGCTGAAGGACCTGACGACGGCGCAGCGGCGGCTGCGCAACAAGCTCTGGACGGAGATCAAGGCGAAGTAGCTGGCGGCGCGCCGCTCCTCGCGCTGTGCACGCTGTGCGGCGAGCCGGCCGAGATGGCGGCGCTGCAGTCCGTGCTCGAGGCGGCGCCGCGCTATTTCGAAGTGGTCACCGGCCATCCGCCGGCCGGCGCCGAAGCGCAAAGCACGTTCTCGGCGCTGCCTCCCGGCAAGACATACGACGACAAGCGCGTTTACGGCCTCTACGCCGGCGACGCGATGATCGGCTGCGCCGACGTGATCCGTGGCTACCCGACGCGCGAGAAGGCGGTGATCGGCCTGCTGCTGCTCGCCGAGCCGTGGCAGCGGCGCGGCGTCGGGCGCGCGTTCGAGCGTCTGGTGCGCGCACGCTTCGCCGACTGGCCCGAGGTCACCACGTCGCGCATTGGGGTGATCGAGACGAACGCCGGCGCGCTCGCGTTCTGGCGAGCGCTCGGCTACCGCGAGACCGGCGAGCGGCACGCGGCGTCGGCGCCGTTCGTCGCCGACGCGATCGTGCTCGAACGTCCGGCGACGTGACAGCCGAAGCGCGCCGTACGATCATGGCGCGATGGACGATATCCGCGCCGCGCTGCGCGTCGAGCGGCTCTCGCCGCGTCGCCGCGACGACTTCCTGCGCTTTTTCGATCACGAGCGCGGGCCGGCGTTCGCCGACAATCCCGACTGGGCGCGCTGCTACTGCCACTTCTACGAAGTGCCGAAGGCGATCGCGTGGGACGCGTTCACGGCTGAGCAGAACCGCGTCGCGATGGCGGCGCGCATCGATGTCGGCGAGATGGAAGGCTTCCTCGCGTACGCCGGCGATGACGTCGTCGGCTGGCTCAACGCGCAGCCGAGGCACAAGCTGCCGCACTGCTGGGCGCGGCTCGGCATCGCAGCCCCGGCGATCGACGTTCCGCTCGCCGCAGCGGCGGCGATCGTGTGCTTCGTCGTCGCTCCGTCGTGGCGAAGGCGCGGTGTTGCGAAGGCGCTGCTCGACGGCGCGCTCGAATCGTTCGCCGCGCGCGGCGTGCGCATCGTCGATGCGTTTCCGTTCAAGCGCGAGCCCAACGCCACGCCCGCCGATCACTACCACGGGCCCGCAGCGCTGTTCCGCGCGGCCGGGTTCGATGCGATCGGCGAAACCGGCGAGCTGCTGCTGATGCGCAAGCGCCTCGCGTCGCCGCCGGGCACCGCGGAAGCGACGTGACGCCGCGCCCGAAATCGCTGCTGCCGCATTGCCTCGCGCTGTTGTACGGCCTCGCGATCGTCTACGCGAGCCTGCAGCCGTTCGGTCCCTGGATCGCGGCCGACGCGCGCTTCTTCCTGCTCGCGTGGCAGCCGCGATTCACGCGCTACGACCTCGCGATCAACATGCTCGCCTACATCCCGTTCGGCGCCTTCGTCGCGCTGGTGCCGCGCCGCGCGTCGCCGCGCCGCCGCGCGCTGATCGCGCTCGCTGCCGGCGCGGCGCTGTCGTTCGCGATGGAAACGCTGCAGATGTTCGTGCCGCCGCGCGACGCGAACACGATCGACCTGCTGTCGAACGCGGCCGGCGCGGCGATCGGCGGCGTCGCCGGCGCCGCGCTCGTTCGCGCACCGCGAACGCGCGACGCGATCCGCGGCATGCGCACGCACTGGTTCCTGCCCGGCCGCGCCGTCGACCTGGGCCTCGCGCTGCTCGCCGTCTGGCTCGCCGCGCAGGTCAATCCCGCAATCCCGCTGTTCGCGACGATGTTCGATCCTTCGGTGCAGCTCGCGCCCGTCGCGCGCGGCGCCGCCGCCGATGCCGACGTCGCCGCGATGCTCGTCGCGGCGGCACACAGCGGCTTTCAGGTGCTCGGCGTCGGCCTCTTCCTCGCGCTGCTGCTGCGCGAGCGGCGCCACGTCGGCGGTGGCGTGTTCCTGCTGGTCGGCGCCGCGCTGATCGTCAAAGGCCTTGCCGCCGCCGTGCTGCTGAAGCCGACGGCGTGGCAGCAGTGGCTGTCGCCCGGCGTATCGTACGGCGTCGCCGGCGGCGCGCTCGCGCTGACCACGGCGATCTGGGCGCCGCGCCCGGCGCAGGTCGCGCTCGCGACGGTGGCGCTGCTGTCGTCGCTGCTGGTCACGCTGCTCGCGCCCGATCTGCTCGCCACGCGCGCGCCGCTGTCGCTGTTCAACTGGTCGTACGGTCATCTGCTGAACTTCAATGGGCTCACGCGCACGGTGCTCATGCTCTGGCCGCTCGCGGCGAGCGCGTTCCTGTTCGCCCTCGCCGGCCGCCCGGGCTGGGGAGCGGCGAGCGTGCGTCCGCTATAATTTGCGCTCGACCGCAACGCGCTCGCCCGAGCGTCCTCCCGCGGCGAAATCCGTCCGATGAGCTACTACCGCCGGCACGTCTTTTTCTGCGTCAACCGGCGCGACCCGCCGGAAGCGTGCTGCGCGAATCGCGGCTCACCCGAGCTCGCCGCGTACGCGAAGCAGCGGATCAAGGAGCTCGGCCTCTCCGGCAAGGGCGAAATCCGCATCAACAAGTCGGGCTGCCTCGATCGCTGCGAGGAAGGACCGGTGCTCGTTGTCTATCCCGATGCCGTCTGGTACACGTACGTCGATCGCGCCGACATCGACGAGATCATCGACCGGCACGTGATCGGCGGCGAGATCGTCGAGCGGCTTCGCATTTGACGCCGCGCACGACCGAGCGCGTGGTCGCGAACGGGCCGGCCGGCCGGCTCGAGGTCGTGCTGAACGCACCGCGCATCGCCGCGCGGCGTCGCGCTGATCGCGCACCCGCATCCGCAGCAGGGCGGGACGCTCGACAACAAGGTCGTGCAGACGCTCGCGAAGACGTTCTTCGCGCTGCACTACGCGGCGGTGCGCTTCAACTTCCGCGGCGTTGGCGCAAGCGAAGGCGCGTTCGACGACGGCAACGGCGAGACCGACGACGCGCTGGCCGCGCTCGCACACGCGAAGTCGCGCTTCGGCGGCGAGCTTCCGGTCGCGCTCGCCGGCTTTTCGTTCGGCGCGTTCGTGCAGACGCGCGTCGCGCAACGCGTCGACGCCGAGCGGCTGGTGCTGATCGCGCCGGCGGTGAAGCGCTTCGCGGTCGCGAGCGTGCCCGACGACACGATCGTCGTCCACGGCGAAGAGGACGACGTCGTGCCACTGTCCGACCTGCTCGACTGGGCGCGCCCGCAGCAGGTGCCGGTGGTCGTCTTTCCGGGTTGCGGGCACTTCTTCCACGGCCGCCTGCCGCAGCTGCAGCGTGCGGTCACCGGCATGTGGCACGCGCGCCGGTCAACCGTCGTCCCCGGTGCATGATGGACACGAGCATCGAGCGCTCACCGGCGCGCGCGACGTCGACTGTGTCGACCGGCGACGCCGTGCTGCGTGTGGACGGCCTGCGCAAATCGTACGGCAACCTCGAGGTCGTCCGCGGCCTCACGTTCGACATTCAGCGCGGCGAGTGCTTCGCGCTGCTCGGGCCGAACGGCGCCGGCAAGACGACGACACTGCGCTGCTGCCTCGGCCTGATCGAGCCGGACGGCGGCACGATCGAGATGGTCGGCGAGCCGGTGCCGCAGGCGGCGCGGCGCGCGCGCATTCGCGTCGGCATCGTTCCGCAGATGGACAACCTCGACCCGGACTTCACGGTGACCGAGAACCTGCGCGTCTACGGCCGCTATTTCGGCCTCGATCGCGCGTTGCTCGATGCGCGCATTCCGAGGCTGCTCGAGTTCGCAGGCCTCGCGCACAAGGGCGACGCCGGCATCCGCACGCTGTCGGGCGGCATGAAGCGGCGGCTCACGCTCGCCCGCGCGCTCGTCAACGACCCGGAGCTGCTCGTGCTCGACGAGCCGACGACGGGACTCGATCCGCAGGCGCGGCATCTGATCTGGGACGGCCTGCGCCAGCTGATGACGCAGGGCAAGACGATCCTGCTCACGACGCACTTCATGGACGAGGCGGAGCGCTTGTCGAGCAGGCTCGCGGTGATGGACCACGGCACGCTGATCGCGTGCGACACGCCGCGGCGGCTGATCGCCGCGCACGTCGAGCCCGAGGTGATCGAGGTTTACGGCGACGACGCGCGCGCGTGGGGCGACACGCGCGGCCGCGCGCTCGCGAAGCGCGTCGAGCTCGCCGGCGAGACGGCGTTCTGCTACGCCGACGACCCGAAGCCGCTGCTCGAGGCGCTCGCGCACGAGCCGTCGGTGCGCTACCTGCACCGGCCGGCGAACCTCGAGGATCTGTTCATCAAGCTCACCGGAAGAGAGTTGAGGGACTGAACGCCTGTCGTCCCCGCGAACGCGGGGACCCAGCGTCTCGACGCAAAGCCACTGGATTCCTGCTCCCCGCCTGAAACATGCGGGAGGGGGAATGACGCCGGAGCTGCGACCATGACCACCACGACCGCCCTTCGCTTCTTCAAACCGCCCGAGCTCTCGCTGCGCTTCGCGCCCGTGTGGCGGCGCAACCTGCTCGTCTGGCGCAAGCTCGCGATCGCGAGCGTCCTCGGCAACATCGCCGACCCGCTGCTCTACATGCTCGCGCTCGGCTACGGCATCGGCGCGTTCATCCCGGAGATCGACGGCATGCCGTACATCGCGTTCATCGGAACCGGCATGGTTTGCCAGAGCGCGATGTTCACCGCGAGCTTCGAGGGGATGTACTCGGCGTTCTCGCGCATGTTCATGCAGCGCACGTGGGACGCGATCGTCAACGCGCCGCTTTCGCTCGACGACGTCGTGCTGGCCGAATGGATCTGGTGCGCGTCGAAGGCGGTCGTGTCGACGAGCGCGATCCTCGCGGTGATCGCCGCGCTCGGCTACGTCCACTCGCCGCTCGCGCTCGCGATCATCCCGCTCGGCTTCCTGATCGGGCTCACGTTCGGCGCGTTCGGCCTGGTGATGAACGCGCTCGCCCCGGGCTACGACTTCTTCACGTATTTCTTCACGCTGGTGCTCACGCCAATGCTGCTGCTGTCCGGCGTGTTCTTTCCGGTCGAGCAGATGCCCGCCGGGTTGCAGGCGGTCGCGAACCTGCTGCCGCTGAAGCACGGCATCGACATCGCGCGGCCGCTGCTCGCCGGCCACGTGCCCGCGCACATTCCGCTGCACGTCGCCGTGCTGCTCGCGTACGCGGCCGTCGCGTATTACGTTGCGCTCGCGTTGACGCGCCGCCGGCTGCTGCGGTGACGCGGCGACGCGGTGCGCAGCAGCACGAGCAGCGATGCGACCGATGTCGCGATCACCGTCCAGTAGATGAAGCGATAGTTCGGCGCAAGCGAGATAACGAAATACGGAAGCGCGTACATGAGCGCCGAGGCGAGCAGCGCGACCTCGAACGAGCCGGTCCTCGGTGCGCGCCGCATGGCGATCGCCAGCACGCCGATCGCGAGCGCGATCCACGGCCCCGCGGCGAACACGCCGCTGTTGGCGAGCATGATCACCGCGGCATCGAGCGCGCGCCACAGCGCATTCGGCGTGAATTCGAAGCCCCAGGGGTTCGACTGCATGAACGGCTGCCGCAGATACCGGTCATCGTCGTTCGGCCGGTGCAGCCCCAGCAGCCCGGCGAACGCGTGCGCGCGATGCGCGACGTAGGGTCCCGGATGCCGCACAACGCTTGCGAGCCAGGTCGCGCGAAGCGCGCGGTACGCGTCGGCGTCGAACGACGTGTGCAGCGCGCTGCGCGCAAAGAAGAACAGGCGATCGGCCTGATCGGCGCTGTAGGAGCGGCACAGTACATCCGGGCTGTAGTCGGCGGCACGGTATGCTTGCGGAATGTCGACGGCGACGCCGCCGCCGCACGCGATGCCGGCGAGATCGAAAAGCATCAGCAGCTGCGACAACCGCCACGGTTCGGCATCGAGCAGCTTGCGCTCGATGATCTGCTGTGCACCGAGCAGGAGCGCGATGAGCACGATGCCGCCGACGATGCTGCGCGTGGCGCGGAGCCGCGGCAGCGCTGCTGCGATCGCATAGCAGGCGAGCGCGAGCGTCGCGGCCGGCGCATTCGCGCGTACCATCGTCGCGTAGCCGATCAGCACGAAAGCGACGGCGATCGCGGTGACGCGCCAGGGCGGCGTGAGCCGCTGCGAGAGGTACAACACGCCGCCCGCGCACAGCAGCGCGTCCGCCATGCCGACGTCCTTCCAGATCACTCCGGCGATGTTGGCGACGAACGGAAGCAATCCGATGACCGGTATCAGCCAGCTCGCTCGCACGCCGCGACGGCGCGCGCCTTCGGCGACCGCCCACAAGCCCCCCCACTGCAGCGCGAGATGAACGAGCAGCATGCCCGCCGGACCCGGAACGATCCGATCGGTCAGCGACCACAGCCACGCCATCACCGGCGGATGCTGATCGATGTAACTGCCCGACCGCGCCTGCGCGTACTGCACGACCGAATCGACCGACATCAGCCCCGGCCAGAATGTCGCGAGCTCGAGTGCGAAGCCCGCGAGCGCGAACCCGGCCTGCGCGCATGCCGTCGCGTTGAACCAGCGAACCTGCAGGGATCGGGTCGAGATGCGCGCCGCCGTCGGTCGTCGCCGTCGCACAGCATAGCAAGGCGGCGCTCGCTCTGAGCGCAACGACACGAATGGTCGCCACGCCCGCTGTCGAAGCGTTCTTCGCGCCGTGCCCGCGCGGCCTCGAAGCGCCGCTTGCCGACGAGCTGCGCGCGCTCGATGCGCAGCACGTCGAGGCGACCGACGGCGGCGTCGCGTTCGCGGGTCCGCTCGACCTCGCGTATCGCGCGAACCTCGAGTCGCGCCTCGCGAGCCGCGTGCTGTGGCGCGTCGCGCACGGCGGCTATCGCGACGAGGCCGACCTCTACGCGCTGGTGCAGCGCGTCGACTGGCCGACGCTGTTCGATGCGAAGCGCACGCTGCGCGTCGACGTCGCCGCGACGCGCTCGCCGCTCGCGAGCCTCGAGTTCGCGACGCTGAAGGTGAAGGACGCCGTCTGCGACCGATTTCGCGAAGCGTGCGGCGTTCGGCCGTCGGTCGACAAGCGGCGCCCCGACGTTCGCGTGCACGCGTTTCTCGGCGAGCGCGAGGCGACGCTCTATCTCGACACGTCCGGCGAGGCGCTGTTCAAGCGCGGCTACCGGCGCGACGCCGAGGGCGCGCCGCTGCGCGAGAATCTCGCCGCAGGCATCGTCGCGCTGTCGCGATGGGCGCCGGGCGCGCCGCTGCTCGACCCGATGTGCGGCGGCGGCACGATCGCGATCGAGGCGGCGATGATCGCGGCCGACCGCGCGCCCGGCCTTTCGCGCACGTTCGGCTTCCAGAAGCTCGCATGGTTCGACGGGCCCGCGTGGCAGCGGCTGCGCCAGCGCGCGCACGACCGCGTCCGCGCCGACTCCGAAGGCGTCGAGATCTTCGCGAGCGACATCGATGCGCGAGCGATCGAGCAGGCACGGGCGAACGCGGCGCGCGCCGGTGTCGGCGGCTGGATCGGCTTCGACGTCGCCGACGTTCTGCTGCGCGATGCACCTGCAGCGAACGGCGTGCTGCTCGCGAACCCGCCGTACGGCGTGCGTCTCGACGGCGACGCGGCGCTGGCAGCGTTCTATCCGAGGCTCGGCGACGCGCTGAAGCAGCGATTCGCCGGCTGGGATGCGTATCTGCTCACCGGCGACCTGCGGCTGGCGAAGCTGATCGGACTCAAGCCGGCGCAGCGAACGCCGCTGTGGAACGGCGCGATCGAATGCCGGCTCTACCGCTTCCCGCTGGTCACCGGGCGCCCGGTGCGCGGGAGCTCGCGCATCGAGTGATAAAATCCACGGTTCACCTCGAAGCGAGACGTCGCCATGATGCTGCCTTCCCGCAAGTACGTCTCCGACCATACGAAATTCATCCGCGACCTGATCGCGAAGAGGCCGCATCTCGAGGTCGCGCAGAAGAAGGCGCGCGCGATCTGGTGGGACAAGCGCCCGCGCGATATCGCGCAGCGCCGCGAGATGGACGAGGCGCGCGTGCCGCAGAAGCCGTACGTCTACGAAGACAACGATTGACGTAGCAGCCCCCGGCGAGCGCAAGCGCGCGACCGTCGCACTGGTCGCGCTGCTTGGCGTCGCGGCGCTCGTCGCCGCCGTCGAATTCCGTGCGGTAACGTCGCATCCGCCGGGCCCGCCGCCGGCGCAATCGCCGGTCGCGGCAACCGCGGCGACCGCCGTTGCGACCGACGCCGCAGCGTCGCTGTCGCCGGTTCCGATCGGCTGGATCGATGCGCCGACCGACGAGCTGATCCAAGGGACTCGTGTCGCGTTGCGCGGCTGGGCGCTCGACCGCGCCGGCATCCGCAGCGTCGAGGTGCGCATCGACGGCGAGCCGCACGCCGCGCGTTACGGCCTCGCGCGTCCCGACGTCGCCGCGCTGAAGCCGGGCTATCCCGCCGCGGCGAACGGTGGCTTCGCGTTCGATCACGACTTCGCCGGCGTCGCCGCGATACGGCACGAAATCGCGATCGTCGCCGTCGCGAACGACGGCCGCGAATCGCAACTCGGCCGACGCAGTCTCGTCCCGCAGGCGGCGATGCATCGCTCGAGCGACCTGCTCGACGCCCGCCCGACGCGCGCGAAGTGGCCGTTCACGTTCCTCATGATGACGTCGGCGGCCGCCCGCGGCGGCGCAGCCGAAATCGACACGCAATACCGCGGCTACCTGTCGCGCACGCAGCGCATCGGCGTGTCGGTGCCGATCCTGTACTTGCGCACCACGCGCGGGCGCGACGGCGACTGGGAATTCGATCCCGCGTTCGATCTGACGCGAAAGTGCGGCGATCGCCCGGTCGCCGACGACAACCTCGCCAGCGTCATCGCCTACTCGATCGCACGCCGGCTGCCGGTGCAGTTCATCCTGAACGGCGGCATCTGGGCCGATGCGAGCTGCGACACGCCGGAATGGGACGTGAACGACCATCTCGAGCAGGACATCGCGAACTGCCAGTGGACCGCGCAAAACGAGGTCTTCCCCGACGACTACCTGAAGAATCTGCCCGGCTCGACCCATTCGCCGGAGCTCGGCCGCACGCTGACGTACAACGTCTACGCGGCGAAGGTCCGCCACTACAAGCGTCGCAATCTGCAAGCGGCCGCTCGCATGATCGCGCGCTTCGCTCGCGAGCATCCGGACCTCTTCGTCGGCATCGCGCTCGACGCCGACAGCTACATGAATCCGTTCTTCATGCAGCGCGGAATGTTCAAGATCTTCGACTACAACCCCGGAATGCTCGTGCAGTTCCGGCATTGGCTGCGCGCTGACGGGCCCTATGCCGGCAAACCCGAGCCCGGTGCGCCCGATCTGTCCGCGTATCGGCGGCCGCACCCGCTGACGCTCGTGGAGGTGAACCGTCTTGCCCGCCAGCACTGGAAGTCGTGGGACGACGTCGATGCTCCGCGCGAATTTCCCGGCGTCAGCGGACCTCTGCTGCCGGGACAGCCCATCGTCTGGGACGATCCGTGGTATCAGGAATGGCAGGTGTTCCGTCAGCACGTGATCGACCTGCACTACGACGAGCTGTCGCAATGGGCGCACGAGGCGGGCATACCGACGGAGCGCATCTTCGCGGCACAGGGTTTCATCGCACCCGACCCGGGCGGCAAGCCGTTCGCGACCCGCGTGACAAGCCACGGCCAGAATTACGATACGTCGGGCGTGTCGGTGGAAGGCGCGATCCCCCGCGACGGCCACCTCGGCGTGATCATCTACGGCGAAGCGGCGCAGAATCACGTGCGCATGGAGGAGCCGCACAGCATGTTCGCGACGTTCGGGCGGATGGACCCGACGTGGGCGGTCGTCGAATACAACTCGACGGATCTGAAGCGGCCGACGGTGCTGCCCGATTACACGCAGGCGTACCGCTCGTTCCGCGACATGTTCAACTATGGCGCGGTCGAAGTGTCCGCAATGGCGTGGAACGGATCGAACGGCATCTACGCCGGACAACCCGGGTACGTCCCGTACACGGCGTGGCGCAATACGCCGGCCGAAGACGCGATGCGCGATTTTCTGGTCACGCACGCCGACGTACCGATCGGTGCCCGGCTGTGGACGTTCGGATCGGCGGTTCATGCCGACGACGACGGATGGACGGCGCAGTACGGTGGCCTGCAGGCGGGTCGCGGCTACCTGACCCTCAAGGCGGCCGACGGCAATGTAACGCTCGTTTCGCCGGACGATCTCGTGGTGAGACCGCGCCGCATCGACCTCGCCGTGGTGGAATTTGCCGACGGCGCCAAGCCTTCGCGCGCGAACGTCTACGCGCGCGCCGATGCGACGAGCGAATGGCGGCGCGTCGGTACCGGCGCCGACTCGTCACGGATCGCGCTCGCCTGGCCTCGCGAATGGACATCGCGCGACGCGATCGTCGTGCAGCTCAAGCTCGATCTCGCATTCGCGGTCGACGCGCCCGATGCGAGGCTCGAACGCGTCATGCTCTACCCGTCGCGATCGACCCGATAGTCGCCGGCATAAAAGGCGCGCTCGGCGTACAGATCTTCTTCGTCAGCGGCTTTCTCGCGACCAAGAGCTGCAGCTTGCGCGATGCGCTTCCCGGTGCGTTCGCGCGCTGGCGCGAACGAATCGCGACGAACCGATCAGCCGCGCTCGTCGGCCTTGATCTCGACATACGCGCGATCGCGCGTCTGCCGCACCCACTCCTGGAACGCCTCGTCGGACTTGCGCTGGCGCAGCGCCTGCCGCGCCTGCTCGCGCTGACGCTCGGCGGTGACGTCCTGCGTGCGCCGCTCGAGCACCTGGATCAGGTGGAAACCGAACGGCGTGCGCACCGGCTGCGAGATCTCGTTCACCTTGAGTTTCGAGAGCGCCTGCTCGAAATCGGGAACGGTGTCGCCCGGCGAGATCCAGCCGAGGTCGCCGCCCTTCGCCGCGCTCGCATCCTCCGAATTGAGCTTCGCCTGGTCCTCGAACTTGGCGCCGGTCTCGAGCCGCTCGCGGATGCGCTCGGCCTTCGCCTTCGCGTCGGATTCCGACGTCACCTCGTTCACCTTGATCAGGATGTGCCGCGCATGCGTCTGCTCGACGACCGTCGGCTGGTTGCGGCTGCGCGTCTCCTCGAGCTTCACGATGTGGAAGCCGGCCGCCGAGCGCAGGATCGGCGACACGTCGCCCGGCTTCATCGCGCGCACCTGATCGGCGAACACCGTGGGAAGGCGCGCCGGCGCGCGCCACCCGAGGTCGCCACCCTGCAGCGCGTCGGGCGCGTCCGAGAATCCGGCGGCGACCTGCTTGAAATCGACGCCCTGCTGGAGCTGGCGCAGCGCGTCTTCCGCGCGCTTCTTCTTCGCGTCGATCTGCTCGGCGGTCGCCTGGTCGGGAACGAGCACGAGCACGTGCGCGAGCTTGTACTCGGTGTCTCCGCCGGTCTGCGCGTTGATCGTCGCGAGGAAGTTGTCGACCTCCGCATCGGTCACCGTGATGCGGCTGTCGACCTCGCGCTCGCGCAGCCGCTGCATCGTGATCTCGTTGCGCATGTCGTCGCGGTACTTCGTGAACGGCACGCCTTCCTTCTCGACCGCCTGGCGCAGCCCGTCCAGCGTGAGCTTGTTGTCCTGCGCGATGCGCGCGAGCGTGCGCTCGACCTGCACGTCGTCGACGCGGATGCCGGTCTCCTTCGCGTACTGCAGCAGCGCGCGCTCGGTGATCAGCCGATCGAGCAGCTGCTTGTCGAGCACGTCGGGCGCCGGCGGCGTGATGTTCTGCGCCTTCATCTGCCCGAGAACGACCTGCTTCTGCTGGGCGATCTCGTGCTGCGTCAGCGCCTCGTTGTTGACGATCGCGACGACGCGGTCGAGCGGCACGCCGAGCTCGGTGGACGGAGGCCGCGCGGCGGGCGCGCCCTGCGCGTGCGCGGCGGCGGCGAAGCCCGTGAGCAACAGCGCGACGGCGAAACGGGAAAGTGAAGCGTTCATCGGTGAACCTCAGTATTCCGGGAATGGATCGCCGCGCTCGCGCGGCTGCAGCGTCGGGTCGTTGGTCGGCGTGTAACCCGGCACGCTGCGGCGGAGCAGGTCCAGCGGGTTGGTGCCGAAGCGGGCGAGACCGTTGAATTCGATCTGCACGTAGACGGACGACGAGGTCGTCGTCGACGTCGTCGTCAGCCGCTGGCCGACGATGCGCAACACCCAGCAATCGGCATTGTACTCGACGCCCAGCAGCGCCTCCAGCGTCTTGCGGTCGGCGATCGAGTAGTTCCAGCGTCCGAGCAGCGTCCAGTTCGCCGCGACCGGCCATTGCGTCGCGACGTCGACCTGCTCGAGCCGCGACGACGACGCGCCCAGGATGTCGGTGACGTTGCGCTGGAAGCGGTAGCTCGCCGCGATGATCTTGCCCGGCGCCGGCGTGTAGCGCAGCCCGACGTTGTAGCGCTCGACACGGCCGGTGTCGAGGTTGTGCTGCAGCAGCGCGGAGAGCGCCCAGGCATCGCTCAAGCGGCCGTCGACGCCGAGCAGCACGTCGGACGAGCTCGCCGAGCGCGGCTGCTCGGTGAGCGTCACGCGCTGATCTGTGAAGTAGAAGCGCTGGCCGACCGCCACGCGAAGCCGCTCGGCGCCCGACTCGGGATTGATGATTCGCGACGTGACGGCGACCGTCAGCTGGTTCGCGTCGCCGATGCGGTCGTTGCCGAGATAGCGGTTCTCGCTAAAGAGCTGCCCGAAGTTGAAGTCGTCCTGCGCACTGTCGAAGACGGGAATCCTGCTCTGATCCCGGAATGGAATGTAGACGTAGAACGCGCGCGGCTCGAGCGTCTGCACGAAGCGCTCGCCGAACGCCTGGGCGTCGCGCTCGAACACGAGGCCGCTGTCGACGCTCGTGATCGGCGTCGTGATGTCGATGTGGCTCGCCGGAGCGCCGGTGCTCGGTGTCGCATCGATCGAGTACGCGCGGTGGTGGACGCCCGTGCGCGCACGAAAGAACCACGCGGCGCCCTGCCGCTCCCAGCTCACCGTCGGATAGACGAAAAAGCGCTGCGCGCCGGCGGGCTGCAGCGCCGCCTGACTGAAATCGACGTACTCCGACGTGCCGGCCACGTCGAAGCCCGCGAGCTCGGTATCGCCAAGCGCGGCAGCGAGTTGCGGCAGCCGGTTGTACGGCGGCACCGCCGGATTCGCCGGGTCCTTCAGCGTCTGGAAGCTCTGCA
Organism: uncultured beta proteobacterium; assembly: GCA_963798655.1. Classification (GTDB taxonomy): domain Bacteria; phylum Pseudomonadota; class Gammaproteobacteria; order Burkholderiales; family Casimicrobiaceae; genus CAVSMC01. The sequence goes on from CAWCUH010000004.1 coordinate 338,213, forward strand.
CGCGCGCGACGAACGCCCACGGTCCGCGGTTGTACCCGACGCCGCCTTCGCGCGGCAGTGTCGACTGCGACGTCACCGCGATGCGGTCGGCGAGATCGGCAAAGTACGTGTCGTCGGAGACCTTGTTCAGGTTCACGAATCCGGAGAGGCCGGGCACCTGCGGCAACGTCTGGTTGTGCTTGTACGCGAGCGCGTAGCGGTCGGTGTTGGTGATGCGATCGTGCGGCAGCACTTCGACGTCGGCTTCGCCGCTCGCCGCGTCGAACAGGTAGCGGAACTGTCCGGCGACACCGAGCCCGCGCTTGCTCATCAGCCGCGGCGTCACCGTGGCGTCGTAGTTCGGCGCGAGGTTCAGGTAATACGGCGTGGCGACCTCGATGCCGCGATTGCCGCTCGAGCCGAAGATCGGCGTGAGGAATCCGGACTTGCGCTCGTTCGACAGCGGGAAGGTCACCCACGGCGAATAGGCGATCGTCGCGCCGAGGAAGTTGAGCGTCGCGCCGTGCCCGATGCCGACGGCGCGCGCCTGATCGACCTCGAGCTCGTCGATGCGCAGATACCAGTCCGGCCGCGGCGCGACGCATGTCGTGTAGCGGGCGTCGCTCGCCTCGTATTTCTCCGGGCCCTTGAAGCGCAGCTCCGCCGCGCTGCCGCGTCCGCCGTTCTCGCCGAGAAAGAAATGCGGCTCGGTGAAGAAGCCGAGCGACGTGCCTTGCGTGTAGCGCCCCTCGCTGCCGGTTACCCAGTCGATGCCCCTGCGCAGCAGCACGTTGCCCTTCGCCCACACTTCGTCGGCGGCAACGTCGTAGCGCAACCAGTCGGCGAGCACCGTGTCGCGCCGGGTGCGCAACTCGACCTGGCCCTCGGCCTCGACGAATTTGTCGCCGACGCCACGCACGCGATCGGCGCGAAGGAAGACCGCGCCACTGTCCCTGTCGATCGGTGCAAGCCGAAGCGGCACACCCGCGGACGCGGACGGCGCCGCGCTCGGCGCTTGCGGCGCGGCCGCGCTCGCCGGCGCTCGCGCCGGCGGCGGCACGAGTATCGGCGCGAGCTTGAGCGAAAGCACCGGCAGGTCGTCGGCGGCGACACCGACACCCGCCTGCACCGCGAGCGCGAGGGCGAGCGCGACCGGCGCGCGGCGGAAACGGACAGTCGGCTGGGGCGACGGCAAGCGGCGTGGGGCGCGCGCGTCGGCGAGTCAGCGATCGCGCGCATGTCGGCTGATAGACTTCGCGCATTCTAGCCCGACCTCGCGCGTCGATGCCCGCCGCAACAGTTTCATCCACCCCGTCCACCGACGCGCGACTCGACGCGCTCGCCGACTGGATCGGCGCGCGAATCGGCTCGCGCGCGTTCTCGCTCGCACCGGCGTCCGAGGACGCAAGCTTTCGCCGGTACTTCCGCGCCGTTCCCGATGCCGGCTGGCGAGGCCACGCGACGGTGATCGCGATGGACGCGCCGCCACCGATGGAGGATTGCCGGCCGTACGTGCACGTCGCGGCGCTGCTGCGCGAGGCCGGCGCCAACGCGCCCGAAATCCTAGCCGCGGACGTGGAGCGCGGCTTCCTGCTGCTGACCGATCTCGGCGACCGCACGTACCTCGCCGAGCTGAACGACGCGAGCGCGCCGCGCCTGTATGCCGACGCGATCGACGCGCTCGTTCGCTGGCAGCGCGCGTCGCGCGAAGGCGAGCTCGCGCGCTACGACGAAGCGATGCTCGCGCGCGAGCTCGCGCTCTTTCCCGACTGGTACGTCGCGCGCCACCTGCGCGTGTCGCTGTCGCCGTCGCAGCAGCACGCGCTCGCGCAATCCTTTCGCCGCGTGCTCGACCGCTCGCTCGCGCAGCCCGCCGTGTACGTGCACCGCGACTATCACTCGCGCAACCTGATGGTGTGCGCCGACAATCCGGGCGTGCTCGATTTCCAGGATGCGGTGCTTGGGCCGATCACGTACGATCTCGTGTCGCTGCTGCGCGATGCCTACATCGAATGGGACGAGGAGCGGCAGATCGACTGGGCCGTGCGCTACTGGGAGCGTGCACGCAAGGCTTCGCTGCCCGTGCACGCGGACTTCGGCGATTTCTGGAGCGACTTCGAGTGGATGGGCGTGCAGCGGCAACTCAAAGTGCTGGGCATTTTCGCGCGGCTCTTCCACCGCGACGGCAAGTCGCGCTACCTCGACGACATGCCGCGCGTGTCGGCCTACCTCGCTCGCGCATGCGCGCGTTACGCGGAGCTCGCGCCGCTCGCGCGACTGATCGACGACATCGAGGGCCGCGCTGCTTCCGTCGGCCGCACGCTCTGACACGCCGCGGGCGATGATCGGCGCGATGATCCTCGCAGCTGGCCGCGGCGAACGGATGCGCCCGCTGACCGATGCCGCGCCGAAGCCGCTGCTCGAGGTCGGCGGCAAGCCGCTCGTCGTCTGGCAGATCGAGGCGCTCGAGCGCGCGGGCTTTCGCGACATCGTCGTCAATGTCGCGCATCTCGCCGAGCGCCTGGTCGCGGCGCTCGGCGACGGCGCGCGATACGGCGTTCGCATCGCATGGTCGATCGAGCCCGAGCCGCTCGAAGTCGGCGGCGGCATCGCGACCGCGCTGCCGCTGCTCGCGGCCGGGCCGGTGCTCGTCGTGTCGGGCGACGTGTGGACGAGCTTCGACTACGCGTCGCTGCTGCCGCGCGCCGCGGCGATGGCGCGCGACGCGACGACGCCGCGCGCGCATCTGGTGATGGTGCCCAATCCCGACTACCACGCCGAGGGCGACTTCGCGCTCGCGGGCGGCACGCTCGCGCTCGACGGCACAGCGAAGCTCACGTTCGGCAACATCGCGCTGTACGACACCGCGCTGTTCGCCGAACTTCCGCGCCGCACGAAGCTCAAAATGTTGCCGCTCTTCCGCGACTGGATCCGACGCGGCATCGCGAGCGGCGAGCGATTCGACGGTCGCTGGGCGAACGTCGGCACGCCGGCCGACCTTGCCGATCTCGACGCGTCGCTGCGCACGTCGGCGTAGCGTCGCACGACGCGCAACGAGCTTCAATCCGACAACGATGAACGCCGACAACCCGCTGCTCGACGTTTCCGGACTGCCGCGCTTCGACGCGATCCGCGTCGAGCACGTGATACCCGCGATCGATACGCTGCTCGCCGGCGCGCGCGCGGCGATCGAAAGCATTGCGACCGACGCGCGACCCGCGTCGTGGGAGAGCGTCGGCGAGCCGATCGCCGATGCGCTCGACCCGCTGGAGCGCGCGTGGGGCGCGGTGTCGCATCTGAATGCCGTCGTCAGCACGCCGGAGTTGCGCGACGCGTACAACGAGTGCCTGCCGAAGGTCACCGCGTTCTACACCGAGATCGGCCAGGACCTGCGGCTGTTCGACCGCTATCGGGCACTCGCGGCGTCGCCGCAGTACGCGGCGCTCGACGCGGCGAAGAAGCGGCTCGTGCAGAACGAGCTGCGCGATTTCCGTTTGAGCGGCGCCGAGCTGCCGGATGCGCGGAAGGAGCGGCTCAAGGCCCTGCGCGAGGAGCTCGCCGGCCTGTCATCGAAGTTCGACGACAACCTGCTCGACGAGACGAACGACTGGGCGCATTACGCCGAGCGCGACGATCTCGCCGGCGTTCCCGCCGACGTCATCGCCGAGGCGCGTGAAGCGGCGCAAGCCGACGGCAAGCCGGGCTGGAAGCTCACGTTGCGCATGCCCTGCTACCTGCCGCTGATGCAGTACGCGGAAAACCGCGAGCTTCGCCGCACGATGCATCGCGCGTTCGCGACGCGCGCCTCGGATCTCGGTCTCGATCCCGCGCGTGACAACACGGCGCTGATCGCGCGCATCCTGGAGTTGCGCCGCGAAGCGGCGCAACTGCTCGGCTTCGACGACTACGCCGAGTTGTCGCTGGTGCCCAAGATGGCGACGAGCGCCGCCGAGGTGCTCGCGTTCCTGCACGATCTCGCCGCGCGGGCGAAGCCGTTCGCCGAGCGCGACTATGCCGAGCTTGCGCGGTTCGCGCACGAAGAGCTCGGCCTCGTGAAGGTCGAGGCGTGGGACCTCGCCTACGCGTCGGAGAAGCTCAAGTCGGCGCGCTATGCGTTTTCCGACCAGCAGGTGCGACAGTATTTTCCCGAGGATCGCGTGCTCGGCGGGCTCTTCGGCGTCGCGCAGACGCTCTACGGCGTGTCGATCCGCGAGTCGAGCGCCGCCACCTGGCATTCCGACGTGCGCTTCTTCGACATCACGCGCGACGGCGCGCTCGTCGGACAGTTCTACCTCGACGCCTACGCGCGCGCGGGCAAGCAGGGCGGCGCCTGGATGGACGACGCGATCAACCGGCGGCGCATCGGCGGGCGCGTCCAGCATCCGGTTGCCTACCTCACGTGCAACCTGTCGAAGCCGGTCGCAGGCAAGCCGGCGACATTCACCCACGACGAGGTGCTGACGCTGTTCCACGAGTTCGGCCACGGTCTGCATCAGCTGCTGACGGAGATCGACGTCGCGGGTGTATCGGGACTGCAGGGCGTCGAGTGGGACGCCGTCGAGCTGCCGAGCCAGTTCATGGAGAACTTCTGCTGGCATTGGGACGTCGTGCGCGACATGAGCTCGTATGCCGGCGATGGCCCGCAGCACGGCGAGCCGCTGCCGAAAGCGCTGTTCGAGCGAATGCTGGCGGCGAAGAATTTCGAGAGCGGGTTGGCGATGGTCCGCCAGCTCGAGCTCGCGCTGTTCGACATGCGGCTGCACGTCGAATGCGTGCCCGGCGGCGCGCGCTCGCCGCAGCAGATCCTCGACGACGTCCGCCGGGAAGTCGCGGTCGTGCCGCGGCCCGGCTACGACCGCTTCATGCAATCGTTCGCGCACGTGTTCGCCGGCGGCTACGCGGCGGGCTACTACAGCTACAAGTGGTCGGAAGTGCTGTCGTCCGACGCGTTCAGCCTGTTCGAGGAGAACGGCGTGCTGTCGCCCACAACCGGCGCGAAGTTCCGCGACGAGGTGCTGGCTCGCGGCGGCAGCCGGCCGGCGATGGAGTCGTTCGTCGCCTTCCGCGGCCGGGCCCCACAACTCGAAGCGCTTCTGCGGCATAATGGTATGACTCCGGCATAAAGCCGCCGAAAGGTCACCATGGCTCGCGCCTTCGCCCCAATCGCGGTCTGCTGTGCGGTTATGCTCGCCGCGCTTGCGTCGGCGGCCGCCGCGCAGGACCGGCAGGTTTACCGCTACGTCGATCCCGACGGCCGCATCATCTACTCCGACCGCGCGCCGCCGCCGAATGCGCGCGACGTGCAGGCGAAGCGTCTCGGCGCGAATTTCATCGAGAACAGCCAACTTCCGCTCGCCGCGCAGCAGGCGATGGAACGCTTTCCGGTGACGCTCTACACGTTCCAGTGCGGCGAGTTGTGCCAGAACGCCGAAGGGCTCCTCAATCGGCGCGGCGTGCCGTTCTCGACCGTCAACGTCGAGGACGCGAAGGGCGCCGAGCAGCTGAAGAACCTGACCGGCGAAATGCAGGCGCCGGTGCTGCAGGTCGGCGACAAGCTGATCGCGAAGGGCTTCAACGAAGCGAAGTGGCAGGCGATGCTCGACGAGGCCGGCTATCCGAAGACGCCGCCGGCGCGCCGTGCCGCCGCCGCGCGAACGCCTGAAGCACCACCGACACCGACGAAGACCGACGAAGTCGCCGCAACGCCGGGCGGTTATCCGAAGAACTGACGCGCCGCCGTTTTCCCGCGCAAGCTCCGGCACACGGGGCCGCAGGCGAGGCGGGGCCTCACACCGTATACTCGCGGCGGCGCTGCACCGGCGCGCGCTTGTCGCCGCGACGTGCGGCCCGACCTTCTGCTGCCGAGCGATGCGGCTCGCGCCCTGGAACATCAATTCGCTGCGGCTGCGCCTTCCTCGCCTGCTCGACTGGCTCGCGGCGAGCGATGTCGACGTGCTGTGCCTGCAGGAAACGAAGCTCGAGGACGTGGCGTTCCCGCGGCTCGATCTCGAAGCGGCCGGCTACCGCTGCGACGTCCACGATCCGGCGTTGTGGGAGGATAGCGTTCTCTGCTCGGAGCCGGAGCGCGCGCTGTTCCGCGAGTCGATCACGCTGGGCCTTGCCGACAGCTTCCGGCTGTTCGAGCAGCCGTCGGACACGTTCTCGTGGTGGGACTACCGGATGCTGTCGTTCCCGAAGAACAAGGGGCTTCGCATCGATCACGTGCTGCTTTCGCCCGAGCTCGCGGCGCGCTGCACGTCGTGCCGCATCGAGCGTAACGCGCGCAAGGGCGACAAGCCGTCCGACCACGCGCCCGTCGTCGTCGACATCGCGCAGTGACGTCGATACGGCTCGACCAGCTCACGTTCACGCGATTCGTCGCCGCAATGACCGTCGTCGTGTTCCATTTCGGACACGGCGTGTTTCCGTTCGACGTCGCGCCGATCGACCGTCTCGTGTTCACCGAGGCGATCGCGGTCAGCTACTTCTTCGTGCTGTCGGGCTTCATCATGGCGGTCGTCCACTACCGGCCGGGCGGGCGCGTCGACACGCTCGAGTACTGGAACGCGCGCTTCGCGCGGATCTATCCGGTCTACGCGCTCGCGCTCGCGCTGCCGCTGATCGATGCCATGCGCGCAGGCGGCATCGACGTGAAGGCTACGCTTGCCACCGCGTCACTGCTGCAGGCGTGGCTGCCGCCGTATCCGCTCGCGCTGAACGCGCCGGCATGGTCGCTGTCGGTGGAGGCGTTCTTCTACTTGCTGTTCCCGTTCTTCGTCGTCGCGGCGTCGGCGTGGAGCGATCGGCGCCTGATCGCCTCGACCGCGCTGCTGTGGCTCGCGACGCAGGCGCTGCACGTCTATCTGCTCAATCGGTGGTACGGTGGGTATCCGTCGCGCTCGCACGACTTCATCTTCTACAACCCGCTGCTGCACCTGTCGACGTTCGCCGTCGGCGCGGCGGCCGGCATGCTGGTCGTCCGCCATCGCGCGCGTCTGCGCGACGCCGCCGCGACGGCCGGGCCGGTATGGATCCTCGCCACCGCTGCGATCGCGCTCGCGCTCGTGCTCGAAGGCGCGCTGTCGAGCGCGATCGGACTGCGCGTCACGTTCAACAACGGGGCGCTCGCGCCGCTGTTCGCGCTGCTGATCGTCGCGCTCGCGCTCGACGAAAGCGCAGCCGCGCGCGCGCTTGCGCACCCGTGGCTGCTGCTGCTCGGCGAGGCAAGCTACGCCGTGTACCTGCTGCAGATTCCGTTCGCGACGATCTACGAGCGCGCGCTCGCACACGCGCCTCCGCTCGCGCCATCGTGGCGGTTCTACGTCTACGCGCTGCTGCTCGTCGCCGTGTCCGTCGCGGTGTTTTGGGGCGTCGAGCGGCCGCTGCGTGCGCGCATCCGCCGCTGGTACGCGACGCGCGCCGCCGTCGGCTTGCCCAAGGCGCAGCCGCAACCTCCGCGCTAGCTGCTCAGCTCGCCGCAGGACCGCCTTTGCGCAGCTCGGGCTCGAGTCCGAGCTCCTGGATCTTGCGCGTGAGCGTATTGCGTCCCCAGCCGAGCCACTGCGCCGCTTCCATCCGGTGACCGCCGGTATGCGCGAGCGCGCGCAGGATCAGCGTCTTCTCGAACTCCCTTTCGAGACGGTCGCCGACCGCGCGCTCGCCGCGCGCGAGCGCCTGCGCGAGCTCGCGATCGAGCGCGTGGCGCCACGACGCCTCGCTCGCCGCCGGCGACGACGGGGTCTCGCGCACCTCGGGCGGAAGGTCGGCCGGCTCGATGCGCTGGCCCGGCGCCATCACGGTGAGCCAATGGCAGATGTTCTCGAGCTGGCGGACGTTGCCGGGAAACGCGAACGACGCGAGCGCCGTGAGCGCTGCATCGGACAGCAGCTTCGTCTCGACGGCGAGGTCGCGCGCGCTCTTGGCGAGGAAATGACGCGTGAGCGGCGCGATGTCCTCGGCACGCTCGCGCAACGGCGGCAGTCGAAGCCGCACGACGTTCAACCGATGCAGCAGGTCCTCGCGGAACAGGCCGTGCCGCACGCGATCCTCGAGGTTCTGGTGCGTGGCGGCGATGACGCGCACCGACGCCTTCTGCGGCGCATGCCCGCCGACGCGATAGTACTCGCCGTCGGCGAGCACGCGTAAGAGCCGCACCTGCAGATCGGGCGGCATGTCGCCGATCTCGTCGAGGAACAGCGTGCCGCCCTCGGCTTGCTCGAAGCGCCCGCGCCGCGACGCCTGCGCGCCGGTGAACGCGCCCCGCTCGTGACCGAAGAGCTCGGACTCGAGCAGATCCTTCGGGATCGCTGCCGTGTTGATCGCGATGAACGGACCCGCGGCGCGCGGGCTGTGGCGATGCAGCGCGCGCGCAACGAGCTCCTTGCCGGTGCCCGATTCGCCGGTGATCAGCACGGTGGCGTTCGACTGCGATAGCCGACCGATCGCGCGAAACACCTCCTGCATTGCGGGCGCCTGCCCGAGGATTTCCGGCGCCTCGCTCGGCTGTGCGCCGTTCGCCGGCGGCGTCACCGGTGTTTCCGCCGTCGCGCGCCGGATCAGCGCGAGCGCCTGATCGACATCGAAAGGCTTCGGCAGGTATTCGAAAGCGCCGCCCTGGAACGCCGACACCGCGCTGTCGAGGTCCGAGTACGCCGTCATCACGATGACCGGAATGTGCGGGAAGCGCTGCTTCACGTCGGCGAGCAGCGCGAGTCCCGACTCGCCGGGCATGCGAATGTCGGACACGAGCACCTGCGGCTGCGCGAGCGCGAGCGCCTGGCGAACCTCGTACGCCGACGCGAACGTCTTGTACGCGATGCCCTCGCGCGCGAGCGCCTTCTCGAGCACCCAGCGGATCGAGCGGTCGTCGTCGACGATCCACACGGCCTTCATCGCGCTGCCGCGCGGCGCGTCGTTGTCGTATGCGTACATGCGTTCCCTTGTCGGCTGGTCAGGCGCCGGCGCGGCCGAATTCGAGCGGCAGCAGGATCGTGAATACGGTGCTGCCGGGCGTGCTGTCGCATTCGATCGCGCCGCCGTGCTGCGCGACGAATGTCTGTGCGATCGTCAATCCGAGGCCGCTGCCGCCTTCGCGGCCCGACACGAGCGGATAGAAGATCCTGTCCTTGATCGGCTCCGGCACGCCGGGTCCGTTGTCTGCGATCGCGATCGCGAGCGCGAGGCGGTGGCGCTTGCGTGCGAGCGTCACGTAGCGCGCCACACGCGTGGTGAGCCGAATCTGCGGCCCGGCCGTCGTGCCGGCGAGCGCCTGCGCGGCATTGCGCACGACGTTCATCACCGCCTGCGTCAGCTGCTCGGCATCGGCGTCGAACTCGGGCAGGCTGATATCGAAGTCGCAGACGATCGGGATCTGGGGAAACTCGGCCTGCACGACGCCTTTGACGCGCACGAGCACCTCGTGGATGTTCGTGCGCCGGTATGTCGGAAGGCGATGCGGCGTCAGCAGCCGGTTCACCAGCGACTGCAGCCGGTCGGCCTCGCCGATGATCACCTGCGTGTACTCGATCAGCGGCGGCCGGTCGAGCTCGCGCTCGAGCAGCTGCGCGGCGCCGCGGATGCCGCCGAGCGGGTTCTTGATCTCGTGCGCGAGGCTGCGGATCAGCTCGCGGTTCGCCTGCTGCTGCTCGAGCAGCCGCTCCTCGCGTGCGATCTTCAACTGCTGATCGATGTGGCGCAGCTCGAGCATCAGCGCGGCGTCGGGCAAGTCGACCGGCGACACGGTGCCCGTCAGGTGCAGCCTCGGCTTCGATGCGGGGGCGAGCTCGAGCTCCTGCTCGGTATATGACGCGCCGCTCGCGACGGCCTTGTCGATCGCCGCGGCGAGCGCGCTGCTGTCAGTGAACGCGTCGCCGAGTCGATGTCCGACCAGCTGCTTCTTCGACAGCTCGAACAGGTTCTCCGCCGCCGGGTTCACATAGACGATTCGCCGCGAAGCATCGACGATGACCACGGCGGTCGCGAGCAGCTCGAGCCCCGCGTACGCGCCCGTCTTCACGTCGGAAAATCCAGGAAGGAAGCCGAGTTTCACGTGCGCTGCGGGCGTGTAGCGGCGGATTGCGCGCGATCTTCGCGCGCGCGTCGTCGACCGCGTTGCTTTAGCAATAACCGCGCCGATCGTTCGCGGCGCGCCGCGGCGTCATCGAATCGCCGCGAGCTCCTTGCGAATCGCCTCGATGTTCTTCTCGTGCAGCACGACCGATTGGCGCAGCTTCGCGATGCGCTGGCGGTACTTCTCCGCATCGGTGCGCTCGTCGGGAAGCGGCGGCGGCGCGCCGTCGGCGTATGCGTTGCGCGCCTCGACCAGCAGCTTCTCCTCGGTCGTGAGCTCGTCGCCGAGCACCTTGCGCCGCACGTCGTCGCGGCCCTTCTGCGTCTCGGCATCGACACGGGGAAAGCCGGACGGCGTCGGCGAAGGCGCCGACGGCGTCGCTCGTGCCGGCGCGCTGCCGGTGGCGTTGCCATTGCCTGGCGGGGCGCTCGGCGCGACGCGCTTCGGCGGCGAATCGTCGCCGAGCGTGCACGACAGCCGCCGGAAGCCCTTGTCCGGCGGCACGTTGGAATAGTGAATGTTGCCTTCGCTGTCGATGTACTTGCAGATCTCGCCGGCGGCGGGCGACGTTGCGGCCGCAACGATCGCGATCGCGATCGCTTGCCGGCACCATTTCAGGGCATCGAGGGCCGGAAGCGTGCGCGAAGAACCGATCACGCGAGGGAGTTTAGCAAATCCCGGCGAGCGATCCGGGGCGCACGCGCGGGCGATCGACAAGCAAAGGGACGGGCCCTCTCGAGCCCGCCCCTCACGATGCGCGCGATGCGCGGCCCTGACCCTAGAGGCTGTAGTACATCTCGTATTCGAGCGGATGCGTCGTCATGCGGAAGCGCGTGACTTCGTCCATCTTGAGCGTGATGTAGGCGTCGATCATGTCGTCGGTGAACACGCCGCCCTTGACCAGGAATGCGCGGTCGCGGTCGAGCTCGTTCAGCGCCTCGTCGAGCGACGCGCACGGGTGCGGCACCTTCTTCGCCTCCTCCGGCTCGAGGTCGTAGAGGTTCTTGTCGAGCGGGTCGCCGGGGTGGATCCGGTTCTGCACGCCGTCGAGTCCGGCCATCAGCATCGCGGCGAACGCGAGATACGGGTTCGCCGTCGGGTCCGGGAAGCGCACCTCGATGCGTCGCGCCTTCGGGCTCGATACATAGGGCACACGGATCGCCGCCGAGCGGTTGCGCGCCGAGTACGCGAGGTTGATCGGCGCCTCGAAGCCCGGCACGAGCCGCTTGTACGAGTTCGTTCCCGGATTCGTGATCGCGTTGAGCGACTTCGCGTGCTTGATCACGCCGCCGATGTAGTACAGCGCAAAGTCCGACAATCCGGAGTAGCCGTCGCCGGCGAAGAGATTCCTGCCCTCTTTCCATACCGACTGGTGCACGTGCATGCCCGAGCCGTTGTCGCCGACGATCGGCTTCGGCATGAACGTCGCCGTCTTGCCGTACGCGTGCGCCGTGTTGAGCACGGCGTACTTCAACCGCTGCAGCCAGTCGGCGCGCTGCACGAGCGGCGCGAACTTGGTGCCGATCTCGTTCTGTCCCGCCGCCGCGACCTCGTGGTGGTGCACCTCGACCTCGACGCCCATCTGCTCGAGCGCAAGGCACATCGCCGAGCGGATGTCCTGCAGCGAGTCGACCGGCGGCACCGGAAAGTAACCGCCCTTCACCCCCGGGCGATGGCCCATGTTGCCGCCGTCGAATTTCTCGGCGGACGACCATGGCGCCTCGGACGAGAACACCTTGCAGTAGGACCCCGACATGTCGACCGACCACTCGACGGCGTCGAAGATGAAGAACTCGGGCTCAGGACCGAAGTACGCGACGTCGCCGATCCCGGTCGATTTGAGGTACGCCTCGGCGCGTTTGGCGAGCGAGCGCGGATCGCGCTCGTATCCCTTGCCGTCGGACGGCTCGACGACGTCGCAGGTGATGTTGAGCGTCGTCTCGTCCATGAACGGGTCGATGTACGCCGACGACGCATCGGGCATCAGCAACATGTCGGACGCCTCGATCCCCTTCCAGCCGGAGATCGACGACCCGTCGAACGCGTGGCCGGCCTCGAACTTCTCCATGCCCATCGCCTTGACGGGGACCGACACGTGCTGCTCCTTGCCGCGCGTGTCGGTAAAGCGGAAGTCGACGAACTTGACTTCCTTGTCCTTGATGAGCTTCAGCACGTCGGCTGCGGTGGTCATTTGCGGTGCTCTCCTAGAGGTACGGGACGCCGTCGCGTGTGCGACGCAAAAAAAACCGGAACATCAATAGCTATAACTATGCCATACGTCGGAAGGGTAAAAAGCGCACTTTATTGGTCGTTCCGGCCATCCGTCGCGGCATTGCGCACCAAACTGGCTCGAAACGTGAGCCGGTCGCTTTGTTTTGGTGCAGTGTTCCGTGCGGGTTTCCGGAGCGGTGCTGCAATGCACAACGACACGTGGCTTGGCTCATGGATAGAAGAGGAAGAGCCGATATCCCGACTGCGTTGTCGCGCTCGCATCGATGAAGAGCTTCACGGGCACTTCGCCGTTGGCCGGGATGCCGGCGTCGAGGCTCGCGCCGCTCACCGCATAGTCGGACGGCGACAATGCTCGGCGCACGACGGTGCGATCCTGGGAGTCGGTCAGCGTCAACTCGAGATGCGGATGGGCGACGGTCCACGGCGCCTGGTTGCGCAGCGTCGCCGTCAGCACCAGCAGACCCCGGTGCGCGGGGTCGGCCTGCAGATCGGACGCGTCGATCGACACCGCGTTGATGTCACGCAACGGGCGCACCACGCAGCCGAGCGGCTCGCACGCGCGAGCGAGCAGCGGCTTGGCCGACGGCCAGTGCGCGGCGATCCAGTCGCGGTAATGGAACACGACCTGGCCGGCGAGCAGCAGCATCAGCAGCGGCACCGCCACCGCGGCGAGCGCGCTGCCCCGCCGCTCCTTCTTGCGCCTCGACCAGGCGAAGCGCTCCTCGTACGCGATCTCGTCGATATCCTCGTCGGGCTTCGTCGCCGCCGTCGGTGGCACAGCGGCGGGCGCAACGGTGACGGCCGGCTGAAGCGCTTGGGCGCTGCGCAATGTGACCGTCGGCGGACCGAGCGCCGCCTCGTCCGCTTCGCCGTCGGCAGGCTCGCGCAGCGGCTGCGGCGCGAGCGAGATCATGTTCGCGTTGCCGTCGAACACGGTCTGGCAATGACCGCAGCGCACCTGGCCTTCGCGGATCGAAAGCTGCTGCGCGGTGACGCGAAAGATCGTTCGGCAGCCGGGGCAGCGCGTGTATTGCTCTTCTTGCATCGCGGCGGGCGTCGTCCGGAGCGGCCTGTTGCGCGCGTGGCGGGCGAACTAGGCAGGCTGCGCGCCGTGGCGCCTGCCGTCGAGCGCGACCCATCCCTCGTCGTCGCTCCAGGCGGCGATTCTAAACCACGGCGCGTACGCGGCGATCACCTCGTCGGCCTGCTGCGCCAGCACGCCGGAGAGCACGACGCGGCCACCCGCGCGAACGCGAGCCGCGAGCGCCGGTGCGAGCAGGCGCAGCGGATTCGCGAGGATGTTCGCGACGACGACGTCGAAGCTCGCGACGTCGCGCATCGCCTTGGCGTCCGGCCGCGTGAAGCGCGCGCGAACGCGGTTGCGCCGCGCATTCTCGCGGCTCGCCGCGATCGCCTGGCGGTCGATGTCGACGCCCACGACGCGTGCCGCGCCGAGCTTCGCCGCGACGATGGCGAGAATGCCCGAGCCGCAGCCGTAATCGAGCACGTTCGCGCCGCGCTGGAGGTTCGCGGCGAGCCAGCGGATGCAAAGGCGTGTCGTCGGATGCGAGCCGGTGCCGAACGCGAGCCCCGGATCGAGGACGATATTCGTCGCGCTCGCCTCGACCGGCTCGCACCACGAAGGAACGATCCAGATGTCCGGTGCAGCCTCGATCGGCGCGAACTGCGACTGCGTCGCCCGCACCCAGTCGGCGTCGGCCACCGCAAACGTCTCGTATGGCGGCAGCGACGCGCCGAGCGCGCCCGCGGCTGCCTGCAGCAGCGCGCCCGCATCGCTGCGCTCGGGCAGCAGCGCGGTGATGACGGTCGCCGTCCAATCGGCGGGGTCGGGCACGCGCTCGCCCGGCTCGCCAAAGAGCGGCCGCTCGTCGCCGGCGCCCGCAGCGGCGTCAGCGACGTCGACCGACATCGCGCCGGCATCGAGCAGCGCGTCGCTCCATGCGTCGGCTTCGGCCGCACCGGTGGTCAGGCGCACGGCGACGTAGGCCACGGCATTCCTGCTACGCGACCGCGGGCTTGCGCTTCGCGAGCCGTTCCTCGAGGTAATGGATCGACGTGCCGCCGAGCAGGAAATTCTTGTCGAGCAGCAGCTCCTGATGCAGCGCGATGTTCGTCTTGATGCCCTCGACGACCATCTCCGAGAGCGCGATGCGCATGCGCGCCATCGCCTGCTCGCGCGTGTCGCCGAACGCGATCACCTTGCCGATCAGCGAATCGTAGTACGGCGGCACGAAGTAGTTCGTGTAGACGTGCGAGTCGACGCGGATCCCCGGACCGCCGGGCGCGTGCCACGACGTGATGCGCCCCGGCGAGGGCACGAACGTGTACGGATCCTCGGCGTTGATCCGGCATTCGATCGCGTGACCGCGGCGCACGATGTCGCGCTGGCGGAAGCGAAGCTTCTGACCGGCCGCAACGCGGATCTGCTCCTGCACGATGTCGATGCCGGTGACGAGCTCGGTGACCGGATGCTCGACCTGCACGCGCGTGTTCATCTCGATGAAGAAGAACTCGTCGTCCTGGTACAGGAACTCGAACGTTCCCGCGCCGCGGTATCCGATCTTGCGGCAGGCGTCAGCGCAGCGCTCGGCGATGCGGATCAGCGCGCGCGCCGAGATGCCGGGCGCCGGCGCCTCCTCGATGATCTTCTGGTGACGCCGCTGCATCGAGCAGTCGCGATCGAACAGGTAGACGGCGTTCTTGTGCTCGTCGGCAAGCACCTGGATCTCGACGTGCCGCGGCGTCGTCAGGAACTTCTCCATGTAGACGACCGGATTGCCGAACGCCGCCTGCGCCTCGGCACGCGTGAGCGCCACCGCCGACACCAGCGCGGCCTCGGTATGCACGACGCGCATGCCGCGTCCGCCGCCGCCACCGGCCGCCTTGATGATCACGGGGTAGCCGACCGTTCGCGCGATGCGCACGACTTCCTTCGCGTCCTCCGGCAGCGCACCCTCCGACCCCGGCACGCAGGGCACGCCCGCCTTGATCATCGCGACCTTGGCGCTCACCTTGTCGCCCATCGTGCGGATCGTGTCCGGGCGCGGTCCGATGAAGACGAACCCGGACCGCTCGACCTTTTCGGCGAAGTCGGCGTTCTCGGACAGGAAGCCGTATCCCGGATGGATCGCCTGCGCATCGGTCACCTCGGCCGCGGCGATGATCGCCGGGATGTTGAGGTAGCTGTGCGACGACGGTGGGGGCCCGATGCAAACCGATTCGTCGGCGAGGCGGACGTATTTTGCGTCGCGATCCGCCTCGGAGTGAACGACGACGGTCCTGATGCCGAGCTCGCGGCATGCGCGCTGCACACGCAGCGCGATCTCGCCGCGATTGGCGATCAGTATCTTGCCGAACAGCGGATTGCCGTTGCGCGCGGCCATCAGATCAGCGGGAAGCCGACGCGGCGCCCGCGAACATGCTTGCGGTCGTTCGCGGCTTCGAAGCGGCGCATGCGCGCGGCGTGGCGCAGGTCCCGCTACGTCCGCGCGCTACGACCGTGCGCGTCACGGCGCCCGTCATTCAATGACGATCAGCGGCTGGCCGAACTCGACCGGCTGGCCGTTCTCGACCAGCACCTGCTTCACGACGCCCGACTGGTCGGCCTCGATCTCGTTCATCAGCTTCATCGCCTCGATGATGCACAGCGTGTCGCCGACGGCGACGCTGTCACCGATCTCCACGAACGACTTCGCGCCAGGCTGAGCCGATCGATAGAACGTCCCCACCATCGGGCTCTTGACGATGTGCCCGGTGGGCTCCGGCGGCTGGCGCCTGCACCGGCGCGGCGACCACCGCCGGCGATGCCGCCGCAGGCAGCGTCACGTGCGTCGATGCGGCGGCGGGGAGCGCGCGGGTGATCCGAACGCGCTCCTCTCCTTCCTGTATCTCCAATTCCGCGATGCCCGACGTCTCGACCAGCTCGATCAGCGTCTTGAGCTTGCGAAGGTCCATCGATGTCCCCTGAACGCGCGGCGACGCGTAACGCATCGAGCCGGCCCTGATGCCGAGCGCCTGCCTCTCGGAGGCGAGAGTTTGCCGCGGATCGCAGCAACTTGTCCAGTGTTAGCCGAAGATCGCAGCGTGTTCGCTGCGTGGAGGGCGAGCCGCGGACGCGACTCTAGAGCAACGGTGCGACGATCGCGCGGAGCCTCGCCTCGCGCAGCGGGCCCAGTTGCGTGTGCACCACGTGGCCGCCGCGATCGATGACGACCGTGAACGGCAGCGCCATCACCGAATTGCCGAGCGTGCGCGAGAGTTCGATGCTTCCAAAGCCGCCGATCAGCGCCGGATAGTTCAGGTGGATCTCTTCCGCGAATTGCGTGACCTTGTCTGCCGAATCGGCGGCGATGCCGACAAATTGCAGGCCTTTGCCGCCGAGTTCGCTCTGGGCGCGCACGAACTCCGGCATCTCCTCCCGGCAGGGTGCGCACCACGTCGCCCAGAAATTGACGACGATCACCTTTCCTTTCCACTGGGCCATCGGTTGCGGCTTGCCGCCCGCGTCGGGAAGCGTCATCGCGAGGAGCGGTCCGGCGTCTCGCGCCGATGCGCCGGGCAGGACGCCGCTCGCAACCAGAAACCCGGCGGCGAGCCCGACGATCGCGGCGACCGCCGCCAGGATGCCGAACACGGCACGGCGCGAAATGGCCGCGTGCGTGGTCAGCGCTCGCGTCACTGGAACCAGCGCTTGCCGGCCGGGTTCGCCTCGACGACATCGCCCGGGCGCGCGCCGGCGGCGGGCATCGCGAGCGTCACCCGCTGCACCTGCGGCGGATAGCAGACGCCGATGTCGGCGCAGCCCTGAGACTCCGCCTTGACGATCACACGCGAGCCGGCGACCGCGCGGTCGAGCGGCAGCCGGACAACGATGTCGCCGCGATACGTTTCGACGCGACCGAAGAACGCGTCCTCCTTCCATTTGCCCGGCGGAAACGCCGGCGCGCCAGCGAGCGGTGCCGGCTCGACGGTGAAGCGGATCTTGTCGCGGTAGAGGTAGTAGCCGTTCGCGATCGCGAAGTGCGCCTCGATCGTCGTCGGATCGAGCCCGCGCGCGCTGAACGCGAACGCCCGCTCCGGCGGCAGCAGATCCGGCGCCGCGCCAGCGACGTCGCGGGCAAGCGCGAGCGCCAGGATGGCGCCGAGCACCGCTTCAGACGCGCGTCGGTTGAGCGGTTTCGGCATCGATCCAGTCGAGATATTCGCGCAGCGCAGCGACGATCGGGACAGCCACGATCTCGGGAAGTTCGTACGGGTGGCGCGCGCGAATCGCCGCCTCCAGCGCCGGATAGCGCGCCGTCGTCGTCTTTATCGACAGCGGCACTTCCTGCGCAGTTTCGATTTCGCCGCGCCAGTGATAAAGTGAATCGACTTGCGTGCCGATATTGACGCAAGCGGCGAGGCGCTCGTCGACGAGCGCGCGCGCAAGCGACAGCGCGCTCGCGCGGTCGGGCAGGTTCGTCAGGACCAGCAGCGCCTCGCCGGGCAAGGAGACTCCATGCGCTTCGTACTTCTGGCGATTGTACTGGCTTTCCCGCTGCTCGATCTCTACGCCACCGTGCGCGTCGCGCGCTGGACAGGCGTTCCCGTGTGGATCTGGTTCGCGCTGCCGATGACGGCTGGCCTGCTGATGCTTCGCAACGAACGCGTCAATTTCCGCTCGCACATGACCGCCGCGATGCACGGCGAGCAGCCGCTGCTGCGCGGGCTGGTCGACAGCGGGCGCAGGGTCGCCGCCGGCGTGCTGTTCCTGTTCCCCGGCGTCGTGAGCGACCTGATCGCGCTGCTGTTGCTCGCGCTGCCGATCAACGTCGGCCGCCGAGTGGAAGCGCATGCGATGTCGGCGGTGTCGCGCACGTTCGACGGCCGGTACCGACGCCTCGATTAGCGCGAGCCCCTCGTTCCGGCGCACGCTTCACCGTCGGAGCAATCGGCTTCTCGCCCCCGCCGTCGAACCGCGGATTCCGCGCTTGCGCCTCCGCTGTGGCGAAGCGCCGCCCGCGACGACAGAGCGCTACTTCATGCGATCGATCACCGTCGGCTGCGACTTGTCGGCGCGCCGGTATGCCCAGATCATCATCGCGGCGCCGATGGCGATCATCGGCAGCGACAGCCATTGGCCCATCGACAGGCCGAACGTGAGCAGGCCGAGGAAGCTGTCCGGCTCGCGCGCGTACTCGGCGATGAAGCGGCACACGCCGTAGCCGAGCAGGAACAGCCCCGACGCCGCGCCGAGCGGGCGCCGCCGGCGCGTGTAAGTCCACAGCACCGCGAACAGCAGCAGGCCTTCGAGGCCGAACTCGTAGAGCTGCGACGGATGCCGCGGCTCGGGTCCCGCCTGCGGGAAGACCATCCCCCACGGCACGTCGGTGACGCGCCCCCACAGTTCGCCGTTGATGAAGTTGCCGAGGCGTCCGGCGGCGAGGCCGAGCGGGCAAAGCGGTGCAACGAAGTCGGTGACGTCGAGCCAGCGCTTGCCGCGCCGGCGCGCGAACAGCCACAGCGCGACCAGCACGCCGAGGAAGCCGCCGTGGAAGCTCATCCCGCCTTGCCACAGCGCGAACACATCGAGCGGATGCTCGAGGTAGTACATCGGCTTGTAGAACAGCACGTATCCGAGGCGGCCGCCGAGGATCACGCCGAACACGCCATAGAACAGCATGTCGTCCACATCGCGCGGATGCCAGCCGGTCAGCAGGTTCTGCCGCGCACGGATCTTGCCGAGCACGACGAACAGGATGAAGCCGACGAGGTACATCAGGCCGTACCAGCGCACCGGCAGCGCGATCGTCAGCGATCCGAGCGTGAACGGGCCGATGGTGAAGGCGATCGGATCGAATTGCGGATGAACGAGCATGCCTGAGTCGCGCGCTGCGCTAGAATTGGCCGATTATACGCACTGAATTTTCAGCGCTTTTTCGCTCGAGGAATCCGAAATGCCCAGCAATCGCCGTTCCCGCACCATCACCGGCGGCATCGCCCGCTCGCCCAACCGCGCGATGCTTCGCGCCGTCGGCTTCGGCGATGCCGACTTCGACAAGCCGATCGTCGGCGTCGCCAACGGACACAGCACGATGAACCCGTGCAACGCCGGCATCCAGCCTCTGGTCGACCGCGCGATGGCGGCGCTCAGGGAAGCTGGCGCGATGCCGCAGGTCTTCGGCTTTCCCACCGTTACCGACGGTATCGGCATGGGAACCGAAGGAATGAAGTACTCGCTCGTGTCGCGCGAGGTCATCGCCGACTCGATCGAGGTCGCCGTGAACGGCCAGCTGATGGACGGCGTCGTCTGCGTCGGCGGCTGCGACAAGAACATGCCGGGCAGCATGATGGCGATGGCGCGCATCGACGTGCCCGGCATCTTCGTCTACGCGGGCACGATCAAGCCCGGGTACTGGAAAGGCGAGAAGCTCACGATCGTGTCGCCGTTCGAAGCGGTCGGTGCGTACACCGCGGGCAAGATGTCGAAGGAGGACTACGAGGGCATCGAGCGCAACGCCTGCCCCAGTGTGGGCGCATGCGGCGGCCAGTACACGGCGAACACGATGAGCTCGTCGTTCGAGGCGCTCGGCATGAGCGTCCTCGGCTCGTCGCAGATGGCGTCGCCCGACGCCGAGAAGGCCGATTCGGCCGCCGAGTCCGCGCGAGTGCTCGTTCGTGCCGTCGAAAGGGACCTGAAGCCGCGCGACATCATCACGCGGCGCTCGATCGAGAACGCGATCGCGCTCGTCATGGCGACCGGCGGGTCGACCAACGCCGTGTTGCACTACCTCGCGATCGCCGCCGCCGCCGAAGTCGAGTGGACGATCGACGACTTCGAGCGCGTGCGCCGCAAGGTGCCGGTGGTCTGCGAGTTGAAGCCGTCGGGACGATTCGTCGCGACCGACTTCCACGCCGCCGGCGGCGTGCCGCAGGTGCTGCGCATCCTG
Organism: uncultured beta proteobacterium; assembly: GCA_963798655.1. Classification (GTDB taxonomy): domain Bacteria; phylum Pseudomonadota; class Gammaproteobacteria; order Burkholderiales; family Casimicrobiaceae; genus CAVSMC01. The sequence continues at coordinate 358,442 of CAWCUH010000004.1, forward strand.
CTCGACCACGGGGTCGTCGACGGCGAGTGCATGACGATCAGCGGCCGGCGACTGGGCGAGGAGCTCGAGCGCGTCGCGCGCGAGCCGCGCGCCGACCAGCAGGTGATCCGACCGTGGGACAAGCCGATGTACGCGCAAGGCCATCTCGCGATCCTGAAAGGCAACCTCGCGACCGAAGGCTGCGTCGCGAAGATCACCGGCTTGAAGAACCCGTCGATCACGGGGCCCGCGCGCGTTTTCGATTCCGAGAACGACTGCATGGAGGCGATCCTCGCGAAGAAGATCCGTGCCGGCGACGTGATCGTCATCCGCTACGAAGGTCCGAAAGGCGGTCCCGGCATGCAGGAGATGCTCGCGCCGACGTCGGCGCTGATCGGGCAAGGGCTCGGCGAGTCGGTCGGGCTCGTTACCGACGGCCGCTTCTCCGGCGGCACGTGGGGCATGGTCGTCGGGCACGTCGCGCCCGAAGCGTACGTCGGCGGCACGATTGCGCTCGTCCTGGAGGGCGATTCGGTGACGATCGACGCCCACAAGCTGCTGATCCAGTTGAACGTCGCCGACGACGAGCTCGCGCGACGGCGCTCGCGCTGGCGCGCTCCGGCGCCGCGTTACACCAAAGGCGTGCTCGCGAAGTACATGCGGCTCGTGTCTACGGCGAGCCTGGGCGCGATCACCGATCGTCCGCATTGATGCGAGCGGCGCACGCCGCGACGATCGCCGCGTTCGTGATTGCGGCGCTTGCGGCGTCGGCCGCTCGGTGCGCCGGCGAAGCGGACGCGCGCGATGTCGCGCTCGCGAACGCCGGATTCGAAGGCGGGCAGTCCGCGAGCGGCCATCCGCAGGGCTGGGCGCCGATGCAGCACGTCACCGTCGACGCGTACAGGTTCGTCGTCGACCAGCAGGTCAAGCACTCCGGGGCGAAGAGCCTTCGCATTGCGCGCGACGCCGCGGAGCCGTTCGGCTCGATCGTGCAGCGCGTGTCCGACGCGACGCTTCGCGGCCGCACCGTGCGTTTCTCGGCATGGCTGCGCACGCAGGACGCGGCGACGGGAAGCGGCGCCGGCGGCGGCGCGCTGATCGTGCAGGCGTTTCGCGGCGGTGCGCTTGCCGCGTACGAGCACATGCGCGCATCGCCGGTGAAGGGCACGAGCGACTGGCGGCAGTATTCGATCACGCTCGCGATCCCGGCCGACGCGGATGCCGTCGAGGTCGGCGCGATGCTCGTCGGCCCGGGCACGCTGTGGTTCGACGACGCGAGGCTCGAGATCGCGGCGCCGTAGCGCGCGACGCGCCCGGCTTGGAGCGAAACGGCGACCGCGCGTCGTCGCCACGGAATCGCTTGCCATCGGGCGCTGTTCGCATCGCACGGAGGACCCAGTGAACGTCTCGATGTCCAGGCTGCGACGCGCATTCGCCGTCGCGGCGCTTCCGTTCGTGGCCGCGTGCGCCGGCTATTCCCCCGGCGGCGCACAGGGGCCGCCCGTCGAAGCGCCGAGCTATCACGTCGGCGACCGCTGGGTTTACCGGGCGACGGACGGCTTCCGCAGTCCTGTCGTCTGGGAGGAAGTGCACGAGGTCACCGCCGTCGGCGCCGACGGCATCCGCGTGCGCGTGACGCAGGCGGGGCCGAACGTGGCGAACGCGCGTGTCGAGCAGCTCGCCGCGCCAGGCATCGTGCGCGTCGGCGCGCTGTTCGACGCCGAAACGCGCGACTTCGCGCGGCCGCTTCAGCGCTATGAATTCCCGCTCGTGCCCGGACGCACGTGGAGCCAGTTCGTCAGGAACCTGAACGAGACGACGAAGCGCGAAGGCGAGATCAACCGCTACGTGCGTGTCGGCGGGTGGCAGAAGGTGAGCACGCCGGCCGGCACGTTCGATGCGATCCGGATGACGGTGATCATGCGGCTCGACGACGACGAGTTCTGGCGCTTTCCGACCGATTGCACGTACGCGATCTGGTACGCGCCGGCGGTGCGCGGCATCGTGCGCGAGGAGAAGGAAGCGCAGTACCTCGAAAAGGGCGAATCGATGGACGGCGTCGGCGCGATCCGCAGCCAGCACGCGACCGTCGAGCTCGTGCGCTTCGTACCGGGCGCGAGCTAGCGCGGCGGCCGCGCGTTCGGGCGCGCGAGGCTCACAGGCCGAGACGCTGCCAGATCGTCGTGGTGAGTCCGGCCTGGTTCAGCGTGTAGAAATGCAGGCCGGGCGCGCCCCGAGCGAGCAGGCCGGCGCACAATTCGGTCACGACGTCGAGGCCGAACGCGCGGATCGACGCGGTGTCGTCGCCGAAGCCTTCGAGCCGGCGCCGGATCCAGCGCGGAATCTCGGCGCCGCAGGCGTCGGAAAAGCGTGCGAGCTTCGAGAAGCTGCCGATCGGCATGATGCCGGCGACGATCGGCACGCGAATGTTCATCGCGGCGCACTCGTCGACGAAACGCCAGTACGCGTCGGCGTTGAAGAAATACTGCGTGATCGCCGAGTCGGCGCCCGCCTCGATCTTGCGCCGAAACGCGCCCAGGTCCTCCGTGGCGCTGCGCGCCTGCGGGTGGCACTCCGGATACGCGGCGACGTCGATGCGAAACCAGTCGCCGGTCTCCGCGCGGATGAACGCCACCAGCTCGCTCGCATAGCGGAAATCGCCGGCGTCCGGTGACCCGGACGGCAGGTCGCCGCGCAGCGCGACGAGGTGGCGGATGTTGTGCGCGCGATAGCGTGCGAGCACGTCGCGCAGGCCGTCGCGCGTGGATCCGATGCAGGAAAGATGCGGCGCCGCCGGCAAGCCCTCGCCGATCATCTCGACGACGGCCGCGAGCGTGCCTTCGCGCGTCGAGCCGCCGGCGCCGTACGTCACCGAGAAGAAGTCCGGCTTGAGCTGCGCGAGCTGCGCGCGCGTCGAGCGAAGCTTTGCGACGCCCTCCGGCGTCTTCGGCGGGAAGAACTCGAAGCTGAGCGTGCGAGCGTCGCTTTCGCTCATCACAGGGAATCGCGGTTCGGCATCAGCAACGCCGACAGCAGCCACGAAATGATGCTGTAGACGATCGCGCCGAACACCGCCGACCAGAATCCGCCGACATGGAATCCGTCGACGAAGGAGCCGACGGCCCAGAAGAGGAGCCCGTTGATCACGAAGATGAAGAGGCCCAGCGTGAGCAGCGTCGCGGGCAGCGTGAGCAGCACGAGCACCGGTCGGACCAGCGTGTTGACGAGACCGAGCACGAGGGCCGCGAAGAGCGCCGTCCAGAACGAGTCGACGCGGATCGAGGGCATGATGTACGGCAGCAGGAACAGCGCCGCCGCGTTGATGAGCCAGACGAGCAGCAATCGCATCGATTACCTCCGCACGCCGTCACAATACGGCTTCAGCGCCGCGTATAGCGTCGCGCTGACCGGCGCGGCGATGTTCGATTCCCGCGCCATCCGCGCGACGCCGCCGGAGAGCCACGGCGCCTCGAGTCGATTGCCGGCGGCGAGGTCGTTCGCCATCGACGACGTCATCTCGTACGGCAGCCCGTCGGCGAACGCGAGCTGCTGCTCGACGTAGTCGTCCGCCAGTGCGACGCCGCGCGCGCGCGCGAGCGCCCAGGCTTCGCGGATCGCCGCCTCGAGCACCGCGCGCATGTCGGCGTCGTCGCGGATCACGCCGATCGGCTTGCGCGCAACGCTGGTTACGCCCGACATCGCGGCGAGGAAGCAGAACTTGGCCCACAGTGCCGCTTCGATGTCCGCCACGACTTCGACGTCGAAGCGCGCCTCGCGACACGCTGCGGCGAACGCGTCGACCCGCGGCTGCTGCGACGCGATCGTTGGACCGATGCGAAGCCGCGCCATCGTGCCCGTATGCGCGATCACGCCCGGCTCGGCGATCGTCGCCGCGATGTACGCGACGCCGCCGGCGACGCGGTTGCGCCCCACGACAGCGCCGATGCGATCGACGCTCTCGACGCCGTTCTGGAACGGGATCACGATGCCGCCGTCGCGCACGAGCGCCACGCATCGCGCGGCGGCTTCCTCGGTGTCCCACAGCTTCACCGCGAACATGACGACGTCCACCGCGCCGATCGAGGCCGGATCGTCAGTGATACGCGGGTTCGCGAGATGAGCGTCGCCGTTCGCGCTTCGCACCGACAGGCCGCGCTCGCGCATCGCGGCGAGATGCCGGCCGCGCGCGACGAACGCGACATCGTGCCCTGCCTGCGCGAGCCGCGCGCCGAAATAGCCGCCGACACCGCCCGCGCCCATCACGGCAATGCGCATCGCTCAAGCCTCCCGCATGCCACTCGTTGTTTCGCTGCAACCGGCCGCGCCGTTCGCCGCGTTCTTCGCTGGCGCGAAGCGACGACGGTCCAACGCAGCGGACGGGGCGGCGTGATTGAGCAGCGTATCAATAACGGTAATGATCCGACTTGTAGGGGCCGGCGACGTCGACTCCGATGTACCGCGCCTGCTTGTCGCTCAGGCTCGTCAGCATCGCGCCGAGCTTCTTCAACTGCAGCCGCGCCACCTTCTCGTCCAGGTGCTTCGGCAGGATATAGACGCCGACCGGATACTTGTTCGATCCCGCGCGCGCCTCGCTCCACAGCTCGATCTGCGCCATCACCTGATTCGCGAACGACGAGCTCATCACGTACGACGGATGGCCGGTCGCGCAGCCGAGGTTCACCAGCCGGCCCTCGGCGAGCAGGATGATCCGCTTGCCGTGGGGAAAGATCACGTGGTCGACCTGCGGCTTGATGTTCTCCCACTTGAACTCGCGCAGTCCCGCGACGTCGATCTCGTTGTCGAAGTGGCCGATGTTGCAGACGATCGCCTGATCCTTCATCCGTCGCATGTGATCGACGGTGATCACGTCGATGTTGCCGGTGGCCGACACGAAGATGTCCGCCTTGTCGCACGCGTAGTCCATCGTGACGACGCGATAGCCTTCCATCGCCGCCTGCAGCGCGCAGATCGGGTCGACCTCGGTGATCCACACCTGCGCGGACAGCGCACGCAGCGCCTGCGCCGAGCCCTTGCCGACATCGCCGTAGCCGCAGACGAGAGCGACCTTCCCGGCGATCATTACGTCGGTCGCGCGCTTGATGCCGTCGACCAGTGATTCGCGGCAGCCGTACAGGTTGTCGAACTTCGATTTGGTGACCGAGTCGTTGACGTTGATCGCCGGGAACGCGAGCCGGCCTTCCTTGTGCATCTGGTAGAGCCGCTTCACGCCGGTGGTCGTCTCCTCGGTGACGCCTTTGACGCCCGCCTTGATCCGCGAGTAGAACGTCGGGTCTTGCGCGAGCTTGCGGCGTATCGCCGCGAACAGCGCGCGCTCCTCGTCGCCGGTCGGATGTGCAAGGCACGTCGGATCGGCCTCGGCCTGCGCGCCGAGATGGACGAGCAGCGTCGCGTCGCCGCCGTCGTCGAGGATCATGTTCGGCCCGACGCTGCCCTCCTTGCCGGCGGGCCACTCGAAGATGCGGTGCGTGTACGTCCAGTAGTCGTCGAGATTCTCGCCCTTGTATGCGAACACCGGCGTGCCGCGCACGGCGATCGCCGCGGCGGCGTGGTCCTGCGTCGAATAGATGTTGCACGACGCCCACCGGACCTCGGCGCCGAGCGCCTGCAGCGTCTCGATCAGCACCGCCGTCTGGATCGTCATGTGCAGCGAGCCGGCGATGCGGGCGCCGCGCAGCGGCTGTCCCGGCGCGTATTCATCGCGGATCGCCAACAGCCCCGGCATCTCGGTCTCCGCGATCCTGATCTCCTTGCGGCCCCAGTCGGCGAGGTCGAGGTCGGCCACGTGGAAATCGGGCTCGGCGGGCCCGGCGAACTTGCGCGATTCGGTCACAGCGTTCATCGAGTCACTCCTTGTCGAGCGACCCGCTGCGAGACGATGAAGGCGGGCTTCGTCGCCCCGTGGCGAGCCACGGTTCAACGAGCGCCGTTGCATGGAAGTCCCGAGCCTGGCGGCGGCCGACGGCCGACGTTGCAACGCTCCTCGGGAACGTGCCATTTTACGACAATCGCGGCGTTCTGTGCCGCGGCGCCCGCCTCCGCCGGCCCGGCCGCGCCATACAGTTGGTTACAACTCCGGCGCAACGAACCGCGCCATAACCGGACAATCCAAGGTTCGGCAGCCGGCCCACTCCTTTGATGAACGATCGACCGGAATCGGAAAATAATCCAGCGGCACGACCACCGTTCGCGCGGGCCGATCCGGCAGAGCCGCTCGATCCGTCGGATCCGCTCGCGCAGCCGCTCGACTCGCCGCGCACGCATCGTCGTGCGTGGATCGCCGCGATCGTCATCGCGCTGATCGGGATCGTCGGCGGCGTCTGGTTCTGGCAGGGGCGATCGGCCGAGCCGCAGGCGACGACCGGGCAGGCGTCGAAGGGCAAGGCCCGCGGCGATGCGGCCACGCGCGTGATGCCCGTCGCCGCGGAGCCCGCGCGCGAGGGCAACATCGATGTCTACCTGACAGCGCTCGGCACGGTGGTACCGCGCAACATGGTCGTCGTCCGCCCGCGCGTCGACGGCCAGCTCGTCAGCGTCTCGTTCGACGAAGGCCAGAACGTCAAGGCCGGGCAAGTGCTCGCGCAGATCGATCCGCGACCGTTCGACGTGCAGGTCGCGCAGGCGAACGGTCAGCTCGCGAAGGACCAGGCGCAGCTCAGCAACGCGCGCGTCGACCTCGAGCGCTATCAGACGCTGCTCGCGCAGGACTCGATCGCGAAGCAGCAGGTGGACACGCAGGCCGCGCTGGTGCGCCAGCTGCAGGGGACGATCCAGGCGGACCAGGCGGCTATCGACAGCGCGAAGCTGCAGCTTTCGTACGCACGGATCGTCGCGCCGATCAGCGGCCGCGTCGGATTGCGCCAGGTCGATCCGGGAAACATGGTGCACGCGTCCGATGCGAACGGCCTCGTGACGATCACGCAGCTGCAGCCGATCACCGTCGTGTTCCCGGTCCCCGAGGACAACGTCCGCCGCGTGATGCAGCGGATGAAGAAGGTCTCGAACATCGCCGTCGACGCGTACGACCGCGATGGCAAGGTGAAGCTCGCGACCGGCAGGCTCGTCACGATCGACAACCAGATCGATCCGGCGACGGGCACGATCAAGCTCAAGGCGCAGTTCGCGAACGACGACGGCGTGCTGTTCCCGAACCAGTTCGTGAACATCAGCATGGCCGTGGAAACGCACGAGAACGCGACGCTGGTGCCGAGCGCGGCGATCCAGCGCGGAGCCCCGGGCACGTTCGTCTACCGCGTCAACGACGACCACACGGTGAAGGCAACGCCGGTCAGCGTCGGCGCCGTCACCGGCGAGACGAGCGAGATACGCGGCGACATCGCGCCCGGCACGCTCGTCGTCGTCGACGGCGCCGACAAGCTGCGCGACGGCGCACGCGTGGAGCTCGTCGACCGCAGCGTCGCGCAGCAGGCGCCGGGGGTCAGTGCGCGCGACGGCGCCGCGCGGCAGGGCGCCGGCAAAGGCGGCGGCGAGCGGCGCAAAGGCAAGGCCGGCGGCTGATGCCGGCGCGCGCGCGATGAATCCGTCCCGTCCGTTCATCCTGCGGCCGGTCGCGACGTCGCTGCTGATGGTCGCGATCCTGCTTGCCGGCATCATCGCGTATCGCGTGCTGCCGATCTCGGCGCTGCCGGAGGTCGACTATCCGACGATCCAGGTGGTGACGCTGTATCCGGGCGCGAGCCCCGACGTGACGACGTCGTCGATCACCGCGCCGCTCGAGCGCCAGTTCGGGCAGATGCCGGGACTGAAGCAGATGTCGTCGACGAGCTCGGGCGGCGCGTCGGTGATCACGCTGCAGTTCGACCTCAACCTTTCGCTCGACGTCGCCGAGCAGGAAGTGCAGGCGGCGATCAACGGATCGGGCAGCTTCCTGCCGGCCGACCTGCCGACGCCGCCGATCTACAACAAGGTCAATCCGGCGGACACGCCGATCATCACGCTCGCGCTCACGTCGACGACGCTGCCGCTGCCGAAGATCGAGGATCTCGCCGATACGCGACTCGCAACCAAGCTCTCGCAGCTGCCGGGCGTCGGCCTCGTCAGCATCAGCGGCGGGCAGCGGCCCGCCGTTCGCATCCAGGCGAATCCGACGGCGCTCGCCGCCTACGGGCTGGGGCTCGACGACATCCGCACGGCGATCGCCAACGCGAACACCAATCAGGCGAAGGGCAGCTTCGACGGCCCGACGCGCGCATCGACGATCGACGCGAACGACCAGCTGCGCTCGGCCGCCGAGTATCGCGCCGTCGTCATCGCATATCGCAACGGCGCGCCGGTGCGCCTTTCCGACGTCGCCGACGTCGTCGACGGCGCCGAGAACTCGAAGCTCGCCGCGTGGGTGAACGACACGCCCGCGGTCATCGTCAACATCCAGCGCCAACCGGGCGCGAACGTGATCGAGGTCGTCGACCGGATCAAGCGGCTGCTGCCGCAGCTTTCCGCAACGCTGCCGCCGGCGGTCGATCTGACGTTGCTGACCGACCGTACGGTCACCATCCGTGCGTCGGTGCACGACGTTCAGTTCGAGCTCTTCCTCGCCGTCGCGCTCGTCGTGATGGTGATCTTCGTGTTCCTGCGCAGCCTGTCGGCGACGGTGATCCCGAGCGTCGCGGTTCCGCTGTCGCTCGTCGGCACGTTCGGCGTCATGTACCTCGCCGGCTTCTCGATCAACAACCTGACGTTGATGGCGCTCACGATCGCGACCGGCTTCGTCGTCGACGACGCGATCGTCATGATCGAGAACATCGCGCGCTACATCGAGGCCGGCGAGAAGCCGCTCGCCGCCGCGCTCAAGGGTGCCGAGCAGATCGGCTTCACGATCATCTCGCTCACGTTCTCGCTGATCGCCGTGCTGATCCCGCTGCTGTTCATGGGTGACGTCGTCGGGCGGCTTTTTCGCGAGTTCGCGATCACGCTCGCAGTGTCGATCCTGATCTCGGCGGTCGTGTCGCTCACGCTGACGCCGATGATGTCGGCGCGCTTCCTGCGCCATACGCCGCCGGAGCGGCAGGGCCGTTTCTACCGCAGGAGCGGCGAGCTGTTCGACCGCGTGATCGCGCGCTACGGCGAGATGCTCGACTGGGTGCTCGAGCGCCAGCGCGCGACGCTCATCGTCGCCGTGCTGACGCTCGTGCTGACCGTCGTGCTCTACATCGTCATCCCGAAGGGATTCTTCCCGGTGCAGGACACGGGCGCGATCCAGGGGATCAGCGAAGCGCCGCCGACGATCTCGTTCGCCGCGATGGCGGAGCGCCAGCAGGCGCTCGCGCGGGTCATCGCGCACGACCCGGCGGTGGAGAGCCTGTCGTCGTTCATCGGCGTCGACGGCACGAACCCGACGCTGAACAGCGGCCGCATGCTGATCAACCTGAAGCCGCTGTCCGAGCGCAGCGGCCGCGCCGAGGACGTCATTCGCCGGCTGCAGCGCCGGCTCGCCGACGTCGAGGGCATCACGCTGTACATGCAGCCGGTGCAGGACCTGACGATCGAGAATCGCGTGAGCCGCACGCAGTACCAGTTCACGATCGAGGACGCGAACGCGGACGAGCTCGAGCAGTGGGTGCCGCGGCTCGTCGACCGGCTGCGACAGCGAGCCGACGCTCGCCGACGTCGCGACCGACCTGCAGAGCGGCGGGCTGCAGGCGTACGTCGACATCGACCGCGCAACGGCAAGCCGCTACGGCATCACGCCGGCGGCGGTCGACAACGCGCTGTACAACGCGTTCGGCCAGCGGCTCGTGTCGACGATCTTCACGCAGACGAACCAGTACCGCGTCGTGCTCGAGGTGAAGCCCGAGTTCCAGATCGGCCCGGAGGCGCTGTCGCACATCTACATTCCCGCGGGCAACGTGAGCGGCAGCAGCGGCACGCCGACGCAGAACGCGCCGGGCAGCACCGGATCGGCCGCGCTCGCGCCGCCGGGCACGACCGCGGCGGTGTCGTCGACGGGCAGCCAGCCGGCGCAGGTCGTGCCGCTCACATCGATCGCGCGGATCAGCGAGCGCTCGGCGCCGCTCGTCATCAACCACGTCGGCCAGTTCCCGGCGGCGACGATCTCGTTCAATCTCGCGCCCGGCGCATCGCTTGGCGAGGCGGTGAAGCAGATCGAAGCCGCCCGCCGCGACATCGGCCTGCCGGCGAGCGCGCAGCTTCAGCTGCAAGGCGCCGCGGCCGCGTTCCAGGGGTCGCTCGCGAACGAGCTGTGGCTGATCCTCGCGGCGATCGTGACGATGTACATCGTGCTCGGCGTGCTCTACGAGAGCTTCATCCATCCGATCACGATCCTGTCGACGCTGCCCTCCGCCGGCGTCGGCGCGCTGCTCGCGCTGATGATCTCGCGCCACGATCTCGGCGTGATCGCGATCATCGGCATCGTGCTCCTGATCGGCATCGTCAAGAAGAACGCGATCATGATGATCGACTTCGCGCTCGACGCCGAGCGCATCGAGGGCAAGCCGCCGCGCGAGGCGATCCGGCAGGCGGCGCTGCTGCGTTTCCGGCCGATCATGATGACGACGATGTCGGCGCTGCTCGGCGCGCTGCCGCTGATGCTCGGCTGGGGCGTCGGGTCCGAGCTTCGGCATCCGCTCGGCATCACGATGGTCGGCGGGCTGATCGTGAGCCAGGTGCTGACGCTGTTCACGACGCCGGTGATCTATCTCGCGTTCGACCGGCTCGCGCGCCGAGTCGAGGCGCGCCGCACGCGTAACGCACTGGCTGCGGGCGACGACTGATGGCCGAGCCCCCTCGCATCCGCAACGTTCTCGAGCGGCAGGTGAACCTGTCGGCGCCGTTCATCGCGCGCCCGGTCGCCACGACGCTGCTCACGATCGGCATCGCGCTCGCCGGCGCGGTCGCGTTCAACCTGCTGCCGGTGTCGCCGCTGCCGCAGGTCGACTATCCGACGATCTCGGTCGGCGCGCAGCTTCCCGGCGCGAGCCCCGAGACGATGGCGGCCACCGTCGCGACGCCGCTCGAGCGCGCGCTCGGGCGCATCGCCGGCGTGACCGAGATGACGTCGTCGAGCGCGCTCGGCTCGACGCGCGTCACGCTGCAGTTCGACCTGAATCGCGACATCGACGGCGCCGCGCGCGACGTGCAGGCGGCGTTGAACGCGGCGCGAAGCCTGCTGCCCACCGGCCTGCCGAGCAATCCGACGTACCGCAAGGTGAACCCTGCCGATGCGCCGGTGATGATCCTCGCGCTCACGTCGGACACGATGACGCAGGGCCAGATGTACGACGTCGGCTCGTCGATCATCGCGCAGAAGCTCTCGCAGATATCCGGCGTCGGCCAGGTCCAGGTCGGCGGCAGCTCGCTGCCGGCGGTGCGCGTCGAGCTGAATCCGCAGACGCTGTTCAAGTACGGCATCTCGTTCGAGAACGTGCGCACGGTGCTCTCGGCTGCGAACGCGAACCGGCCGAAGGGCGCGGTCGAGGACGGCGAGCGGCGATGGCAGATCGGCGCGAACGACCAGGCGAAGAAAGCCGCCGACTACCTGCCGCTGATCGTCGCGTACCGCAACGGCACGGCGGTGAAGCTCACCGAGCTCGGCGACGTCGTCGACTCGGTGCAGGATGTGCGCAACGCCGGCTCCGCGAACGGCAAGCCGTCGGTGCTGATCATCATCAGCCGGCAGCCGAACGCGAACATCATCGAGACCGTCGACGCGGTGAGCGCTGCGCTGCCGACGTTGCGCGCGTCGATACCGAGCGCAATCAACCTCGACGTGATGATGGAGCGCACGACGACGATCCGCGCGTCGCTCACCGAGGTCGAGCGCACGCTCGCGATCGCCGTGGGCCTCGTGATCCTCGTCGTGTTCGTGTTCCTGCGCAACGGCCGGGCGACGCTGATCCCGAGCGTCGCCGTGCCCGTGTCGCTGGTCGCGACGTTCGGCGTCATGTACCTCGCCGGCTTCAGCCTGAACAACCTCTCGCTGATGGCGCTCACGGTCGCGACCGGCTTCGTCGTCGACGACGCGATCGTCGTGCTCGAGAACGTCTCGCGCCATCTCGAGGCGGGCGCGACGCCGATGCAGGCAGCGCTCGTCGGCGCGCGCGAGGTCGGGTTCACCGTGCTGTCGATGAGCCTGTCGCTGATCGCCGTGTTCATCCCGATCCTGCTGATGGGCGGCATCGTCGGCCGCTACTTCCGCGAGTTCGCGGTCACGCTGTCGGCGGCGATCCTCGTGTCGCTGTTGCTGTCGCTCACCACGACGCCGATGATGTGCGCGCGGCTTCTCGGCCGGCCGCGCCGGCGTGCGCGGCCACCCGGTCGTCTCTTCAACTGGAGCGAGCGCGCGTTCGCGGCGATGCGCGACGGCTACAGCTCGAGCCTCGCATGGGTGCTCGACCACGGCATCATCATGATGGTGCTCCTCGCGATCACGATTGCGCTGAACGTCTACCTCTACGTCGTCATCCCGAAGGGCTTCTTCCCGTCGCAGGACACCGGCCGGCTGATCGGGTTCATCCAGGCCGACCAGAGCATCTCGTTCCAGGCGATGCAGCCGAAGCTCGCGTCGTTCATCGACATCGTGCGCTCCGATCCCGCGGTCGAGAACGTCGTCGGCTTCACCGGCGGCATGCGACGCAACAGCGGCATCATGTTCGTCCAGCTGAAGCCGTTGAACGAGCGCAAGGAAAGCGCCGAGCGCATCATCGCGCGGCTTCGCGTGAAGCTCGCGAAGGAGCCGGGCGCGAGCCTGTTCCTGAATCCCGTGCAGGACATCCGCATCGGCGGCCGGCAGTCGCAGGCGACGTTCCAATACACGCTGCAGGCCGACGACCTCGCCGAGCTTCGCGCATGGGAGCCGAAGATCCGCGCGGCGATGAGCGAGCTGCCCGAGCTGGTCGACGTCAACACCGACGTGAACGACAAGGGCTTGCAGACGTCGCTCGTCATCGACCGCGACGCCGCGGCGCGGCTCGGCGTGACGCCGCGTGCAATCGATACGACGCTGAACGACGCGTTCGGCCAGCGGCAGGTGTCGACGATCTACTCGGCGCTGAACCAGTATCACGTCGTGATGGAAGCCGCGCCGCAATACTGGCAGTCGCCGCAGTCGTTGAGCGATGTCTACGTGCAAAGCGCGCGCGGCGCGCAGGTGCCGCTGTCCGCGATCGCGCATTACGAGCAGACGAACACGCCGCTCGAGGTGAACCACCAGTCGCAGTTCGTCGCGTCGACCGTCTCGTTCAACCTGCCGCAGGGCGTCTCGCTCGGTGACGCGACGCGCGCGATCAACGATGCGATGGCGCGCATCGGCGTTCCGGACACGGTGCGCGGCGGCTTCCAGGGGACGGCGCGCGCGTTCCAGCAGTCGCTCGACAGCCAGCCGTGGCTGATCCTCGCGGCGCTGCTCACCGTCTACATCGTGCTCGGCGTGCTGTACGAAAGCTATGTGCATCCGATCACGATCCTGTCGACGTTGCCCTCCGCCGGCGTCGGCGCGCTGCTTGCGCTGATGCTTTTCCAGACCGAGTTCAGCGTCATGGCGCTGATCGGCGTGATCCTGCTGATCGGCATCGTGAAGAAGAACGCGATCATGATGATCGACTTCGCGCTCGACGCCGAGCGCAGCCGCGGCCTCGACTCGCGCGACGCGATCTTCGACGCGTGCCTCAAGCGCTTCCGGCCGATCATGATGACGACGATGGCGGCGCTGCTCGGCGCGGTTCCGCTCGCGATCGGAAGCGGCTACGGCGCCGAGCTGCGCCGTCCGCTCGGCATCTCGATCGTCGGCGGCCTGATCGTGAGCCAGCTGCTGACGCTGTACACGACGCCGGTCGTCTACCTCTATCTCGATCGGCTGCGGCTTCGCGCGCGCGCGCTGCGCCGGCGTGGCCGGCCGGCACCCGAGCCGGTTCACGCGGCGGATTGACGACGATGCGAGCGACGACGCACCGATCGAAGCTCACCGCGCGCACGCTCGCCGCCGCCGCGGCGGTCGCCGTCATGGCCGGTTGCGCGATCGGCCCGGATTACGTGCGGCCGCCCGCGCCCGCGCCGGCTGCGTACAAGGAGGCGCAAGGCTGGAAGCGCGCGCAGCCGCAGGACCATCTGCCGCGCGGCGAATGGTGGCGCGTGTTCGGCGATCCGCAGCTCGACGCGCTCGAGGCGCAGCTCGTCGTCGACAACCAGACGATCGCCGCGGCGGAAGCGCGCGTTCGACAGGCGCGCGCGATCACCGAACAGGCGCAGGCGGCGCTGTTCCCCAGCGTCGGTGCAACCGCCAACGTCAGTCGCGCGGGAACGGGCTCGCGCAGCACGGGCGGCGCGAACACACAGGGTGCGGGCAGCAGCGGCGGCGGCACGCGCTACAACGTCGCGCTCGACGCGAGCTGGGAACCCGATATCTGGGGTCGCGTGCGCCGCCAGATCGAGTCGGCGGGGAACAACGTGCAGGCGAGCGTCGCCGATCTCGAGGCGGCGAAGCTCTCCGCGCAAGCGCTGCTCGCGCAGGATTACTTCCTTCTGCGCGTGCAGGACGCCGAGATCCGCCTGTTGGACGACACGATCGCGGCGTACCAGAAATCGGTGCAGCTCACGCAGAACCAGTACGACGTCGGCGTCGCCGCGCGCGCCGACGTCGTGCAGGCGCAAACCCAGTTGAAGTCGACGCAGGCGCAGGCGATCGACGCCGGCGTCCAGCGTGCGCAGCTCGAGCACGCGATCGCGCTTCTCGTGGGCAAGCCGCCGGCCGATGTGTCGATCGCCGCGCAGGCGACGACGCCGACGTATCCCGACGTGCCGCTCGGCGTGCCGTCGGAGCTGCTCGAGCGGCGTCCCGACATCGCAGCCGCCGAGCGCAGGACCGCCGCGGCCAACGCGCAGATCGGCGTCGCCGAAGCGGCGTTCTTCCCGTCGCTCACGCTCTCCGCGACCGGCGGCTTTCAGAGCTCGCTGCTGTCGCAGCTCTTCTCGCTGCCCAGCCGCTACTGGTCGCTCGGCCCAGCGCTCGCGCAGACGATCTTCGACGCGGGCCTTCGCCGCGCACAGACGACGGAAGCGATCGCCGCCTACGACGTCGCCGTCGCGACGTATCGGCAGACGGTGCTGACCGGGTTCCAGGAAGTCGAGGACAACCTCGCCGCGCTGCGCATCCTCGAGCAGGAGGCGGCGGTGCAGGCCGACGCCGTGCGCGCCGCGCGCGAATCGGTGACGATCGTGACCAACCAGTATCGCGCCGGCATTGCGAACTTCCTCGCCGTCGTCGTGCTGCAGGCAGCGCTGCTTTCGAACGAGCGCACGGCGCTGTCGATCGAGGGCCGCCGACTCACGGCGACGGTGCAGCTGATCCGCGCGCTCGGCGGTGGCTTCGAGGCGAGCCCGCTCGCGCAGTCGGCGCGCTATTTCGCTGCGACGGCCGCGAGCAGCGCGTTCGCGAGCGACGACTCGCGCTTGTAGAAGCCTTCGGTGTGCAACGTCTCCTCGAGCGCGAAGAGCTCGTAGTCGAGGTGATGACACACTTCGTGCACGACCGTGCGCAGGAACGTGCGGAAAGCGACGATCTGCTTTCTCGCCGCCGTGCGCCGCCACACGGTGATTCGCGCGCGCCTCGCGCCGTCTTCCGGCTCGTAGATCCCGTGCAATTCGCCGCTCGCGTCCGACGGGCGGCGCGCAAGCACGCGCACCTTGACCGGCGGCACGCGATAGCCATCGCTCAGCGCGTCGACGAGCTTCTGACACGCCGACTGCGTCGCTGCGCGGTCGTCGGCGGCGAGCGCATCGGCGATCGCGCGCACGGCGTGCGCGACGTCGATGCCGGACGGCAAACCGAGCGAGGTGATCGCGTCGCTCTTGCGATAGATCCGCTGACGCGCGGACGAGAGCTTGGCGTAATAGGCGAACGGCATCGCGGCGGCGTGATGCAAGCGACGAGGGCCGCTCGCGCGGCCCCCGGTGTGCGCGGCGCGGACAACGCGCCGTGCGGAAGACTTCAGGCCTTCTTGATCTTCTCGAGCATCTTGAAGATGCCCTTCGGCGCGCCGACGAACAGTCGCTTGAAAGACTTCGGCAGGCAGCGTCGCTCGAGCGTGTTGCGGCGGGTGCGGGAACGTTCGGCCATTTCGTTGTGCTCCGTGGGGTGTTCGATGCGGCAAACCTTGCGATTCTACTCCGACACGACGTCCTGCGCCATCCGCCGCATCGGCGGGTAGTGGGTCATCGGCGCACCGACATCAGCGCTGGCCCGCCTTCAAAGCGCCGAATACGCCGGCCATCGACTTCGTCAGTGCCCGCGAATATTGCGGCACGCCGTGCACGGTGCCGCCGAGCTCCGCCGCCGCGCGCCATGGCCAGCGCGGCTCGCGCAGCAACGCACGCGCGAGCGCGATCAGGTCGGCGTCGCCGGCGGCGATGATCGCGTCGGCCTGCTTCGGTTCGGTGATGAGCCCGACGGCGATCGTCGCGATGCCCGTGGCACGTCGAATCGCTCGTGCAAACGGCACATGGACGCCGGGCTCCGCCGGAATCTTCTGCTTCGGCGACACGCCGCCGCTCGAGACGTCGGCCCAGTCGCAGCCGCGCGCTTGCAGCCGGCGCACGAGCTCGATCGATTCGTCGAGCGTCCAGCCCCCGTCGACCCAGTCGGTCGCCGACACACGCACGCCGAGCGGCCGCGACGACGGCCATGCGGCGCGCACGGCGTCGAACACGTCGAGCGGAAAGCGAATGCGGTTGTCGAAAGAGCCGCCGTACGCGTCGGTGCGGCGGTTGGCGATCGGCGACAGGAACTCGTGCAGCAGGTAGCCGTGCGCCATGTGCAACTCGATCGCATCGATGCCGATGCGCTCGGCGCGCCGCACCGAATCGACGAACGCATCGCGCGCTCGATCGAGCGCTGCGCGATCCATCGCCACCGGTGGCGATTCGCCGTCGGAATGCGCGATCGCCGACGGCGCGAGCGGCGGCCATCCGCCGCGCTGCGGCGGGATCAGCGCGCCGCCCTCCCACGGGCGCGCCGACGACGCCTTGCGGCCGGCGTGCGCGAGCTGGATCGCGACCGGCATCGGCGGCGCCTGCCGGCGCGCGCGCGCAAGCCGCTCGCCGAGCGCCTGCTCGCTCGCATCGTCGTACAAGCCCAGGCAGCCGTGCGTGATCCGGCCTTCGGGCGTCACCGCCGTCGCCTCGATCGTCATCATCGCCGCGCCCGACAGCAGCAGCTGGCCCCAATGGATCAGATGCCAGTCGGTCGCGCAGCCGTCCGCCGCCGAGTACTGGCACATCGGCGAGACGACGATCCGGTTGGCGAGCGCGAGCTCGCGCAGCTCGAACGGATCGAACAGCGCCATGCCGCTAACGACGCTCGCCGGTCGTGCCGACGACGGCCGCGCGGAAGCGATCGAACGCGTCGTCGCGGTCGGTGTAGCGCGCGGCGATGTCGGCACGCACGCGCGCGCGGTCCGCTTCGGCAAACGTTGCGAGCGCCGCGCGTTGATACGCTTCGAGGTTCGCGTCGGCGGCGAGCAGCACGTCGGCGGCGAGCGCGAGGTCGGCGTCTTCGCGTCGCCCGAGCCAAAGCTTCGAGCCTCGCGGCACGTGGGCGAGCAGCTCCGCGATCGCGTTGTCCGCAGCCGGCGAGCCGATCACCACGACGTCGGGAAGCCGCGGCGGCAGCGCATCGAACGGCGCCCACGCGGCGCCGATGTAGTGGTCGGGTGTCGCGACACGCGCGCCCTCGATTTCATGCACGGCCGCTGCGATCGCGTGCGCGACGACGCCGATCCAGCAGCCGGGCTCGTGGCGCGGCGCAAGGCGGTGCGCGATGTGCGCGCGCGGGTCGTCGTGCATCGAGGGGATTGCGCGCGACGCTAAACGCGCAAGGCCTCGCGCTCGCCGCGAACGCCGGTCGCCGCGCGCAGCGCCTCGACGCGGTCGAGGTTCTCCCATGTGAACTCGGGCTCGTCGCGTCCGAAGTGCCCGTACGCGGCCGTCTTCTGGTAGATCGGCCGCAGCAGGTCGAGCATGCGGATGATGCCCTTCGGGCGCAGGTCGAAATGCTCCTGCACGAGATGCGCGATCTTCTCGTCCGAGATACGCCCGGTGCCTTCGGTGTAGACGGTGACGTTCATCGGCTTCGCCACGCCGATCGCGTACGACACCTGCACCTGGCATTGGCGCGCGATGCCCGCCGCGACGACGTTCTTCGCGACGTAGCGCGCAGCGTACGCAGCCGAGCGGTCGACCTTCGACGGGTCCTTGCCGGAGAACGCGCCGCCGCCGTGCGGCGCGGCGCCGCCGTACGTGTCGACGATGATCTTGCGCCCGGTGAGCCCGGCATCGCCATGCGGTCCGCCGATCTCGAAGCGGCCCGTCGGATTCACGAGATAGCGCGTGCCGTTCAGCATCGCCGGCGGGAGCACGGGCTTGATGATCTCCTCGATCACCGCCTCGCCGAGCTCCTTCTGCCGCTCGTTCATGCTCGGGTGATGCTGCGTGGAGAGCACGACGGTGTCGATCGCCGCCGGCCGGCCGTCGACGTAGCGCACGGTGATCTGCGACTTCGCGTCGGGTCGCAGGAACGGCAGGCGGCCGTCCTTGCGCACCTCGCTCTGCCGCTGCACGAGTCGGTGCGCGTAGTAGATCGGGAACGGCATCAGCGCCGGCGTTTCGTCGCACGCGTAGCCGAACATCAATCCCTGGTCGCCGGCGCCCTGGTTCAGGTACTCGTCGGATGCATGGTCGACGCCGCGCGCGATGTCCGGCGATTGGCGTCCATAGCACACCATGACCGCGCAACCGTCGGCGTCGAAGCGAAGCTCGGGATCGTTGTAGCCGATGCGGCGGATCGTGTCGCGTGCGATCTTCGCGTAGTCGTGGCCGACCGACGTCGTGATCTCGCCGCTCATCACGACGAGTCCGGTCGACACGAGCGTCTCGGCCGCGACGCGGCCGGTCGGCTCCTCCGCTAGAATCGCGTCGAGCACCGCATCGGAAATCTGATCCGCGACCTTGTCGGGATGGCCTTCCGACACCGACTCCGACGTGAACAGGAATTCGCTCATCAACGCTCCTGGATTGACCGTCGCGCGCCGCGGGCGGCGTGCTGCCGCCGCAATGCGCAAAGGCTGCGATTCTAGCAGAACGCTGCGTCGCTTCGATCGCCGCCGGTCGTGAAGCGCGCGACGTCAGAGCCCGCGACAGCGAGCGCGATCGAGCGCGCCGCAGCAGCTGCTCGCTGCCGGCGAGCTCGTCGCGTTTCCGACCGAAACGGTGTACGGGCTCGGCGCCGACGCCAGCTCGCGCGACGCCGTCGCGCGCATCTTCGCCGCCAAGCACCGGCCCGCCGATCATCCGGTGATCGTGCATGTCGCGAGCACGGAAGAGGTTACCGACTGGGCGAACGAATTTCCGATCGCTGCGCGAGCGCTCGCAGACGCATTCTGGCCGGGCCCGCTGACGCTGATACTGCCGCGCGCGCCGCACGTCGACGACATCGTCACCGGCGGCCAGCACAGTGTGGGCTTGCGCGTGCCCTCGCATCCCGTTGCGCGCGCGCTGCTTGCTGCGTTTGCGCGCACGCGTGCGTCGAGCGCGCATGGCGCCGGCATCGCGGCGCCGTCGGCGAATCGTTTCGGCCACATTTCCCCGACGCGCGCGGCGCACGTGCACGACGACCTCGGTGACGCCGTGTCGATGATTCTCGACGGCGGCGCTTGCACCGTTGGCATCGAGAGCACGATCGTTTCGTTCGTCGGCCGCGAGCCGCTGCTGCTGCGTCCGGGGGCGATCGGACCCGCCGCGCTCGCTCGCGCGCTCGGAGCGCCGATCGCCGTTCGCGACGCGCAAAGCGCGGCGCCCCGCGTGTCCGGCATGCTCGCGTCGCACTATGCGCCGCGCACACGCACGACGATCGCCGCGCCGGCATCGCTGCGCGCCGAGATCGAGCGCCGCGGCGAGCGCGACGAGACGCCTGCGGTGCTCGCGCGCACGCTCGCGCGTCCGGCCGATTTCGCCGGCGAATGGCTCGTCGCGCCGTCCGACGCCGACGCGTACGCGCACGACCTTTATGCGAACCTGCGCATGCTCGATGCGGCGGGCGCCGACGAGATCGTCGTCGAGGCGCCGCCGCTCGACGACGACGCGTGGCTCGCCGTGCGCGATCGCCTCGCGCGCGCCGCCCACGACGACGACGACGACCGCGACTAGCGATCGAGCGCCAGGTCGACGATCGCCTGCGCGTCCGCGCGCTCGATCAGCGCGTCGACGCCTCCCCATGCGGCGAACTGACGCACCGGATGCCCGACCAGCGGATCGCTGTCGATGCGCGCGGCGAGCGCGCCGGCATCGAGCCCTGTGACGCGCGAGATCGCCTGCGGCGCCATCGCAACGACGCGCGCGCTGTCGAGTGCGTACAGCGGCGAGCCTTGCAGTGCGTTGGCGAAGAACGCCGCGCCGGCGCCGTTGCCGGCGAGGAGGCCGATGACGTGATGGCCGCGCGCACGCAGCCGCGCGAGCACCGCGGCGTGATGCGCGAGGAATTGCGACAGGCCGATCGCCTCGGCCCGCTTCGTCGCTTCGTGCCCTGTCGAGTCCTCGACGACGACGATCGTCGCGCCCGCTTGCGGCGATCCCCAGTCGAGCCGCGCGAGCAACGCGTCGTCGAGCGCCCAGGCGCTCGCCGGTCCGAACGCCGCCGCGCCGCAGGGTCGCGTCAGGTAGACGTCGGCGTCGTGCAGCTTCCACAGCGTTCCGGCGGCGTCGACACGCCTCGCCTGCGCGAATGCCGGCACCGACGCAGGCAATGCGGCGAACGCGTCGGTGCGCCGTGCATCGACCAGGCGCACCGCGAGGCGCGCGTGCATCGCCGCGATCGACTCGGAAAACGGCAGCGTGGCGCGCATCGACGCGACGATCCACGCGCGCGCGACGTCGGCGTCGTCGGCCAGTGCGTCGGCGATGCCGGCGGCGCTGCGCGCGGCGACGCCGAACAGCGCGTCGACCGCGCCGGCATCGCTCGCATCGAGCTCGGCGACGCCGGACGCCGCCTCGACGACCTTCGGGCCCGACACGCCGTAGCGCGTTGCAGGCAGCAGCGCGAGCCGATCCGCGGCAGCCGCGACGACGGACGCGCCGCCGAATACGTCGCCGACGCCGAGCGCGAGCACCGGCACGCCTGCGGCGCGCGTGTCGAGCATCGCGCGCAGCGCTCGCGCGAGCGCGAGCTCGGCCGGGTTCGCCTCGTGCAGACGCACGCCGCCGGACGCGGCGAGAAGCACGACGGCCGCCGGACGCTCGCTCGCAGCGCGCGTGAGCAGCGCGCCCAGCGCCGTCGCGTGGCGCGCGCCCACGCTGCCGCCGATGAAACGCTCGTCTTGCGCAGCCACGAGCACCGGCATCGCGTGCACCTGCGCGCGCGCGGTGACGATGCCGTCGTCGTCGCGCGCGGCGATGCCGTAACGCGCGAGATGCGGGCTCGCTCCCGCCGGCGCGAGCAGCGTCGCATCGGCGCCGTCGGCGATCGCTCGAATGCGATCGGCCGGTGCGAGCGCGCGCAGCGACGTCATCGGCCGTTCAGTGTGCCGCGCCCATCAGCCGGTCGGGCAGCCAGGTCGCGATCTCGGGAAACACGGACAGGATCACCAGCGCGAGGATCATGCAGCCGACGTACGGGATCGTGCCCCACATGATGCGCGTGACCGGCACGTCGGGCGCGATGGAGCTCACGATGTAGATGTTGAGCCCGACCGGCGGATGGATGAGCCCGATCTCCATGTTGATCGTCAGCATCACGCCGAACCACACGGGGTCGAAGCCGGCCGTCTTGATGATCGGATAGAGAATCGGCGCCGTCATCAGGATGATCGCCGCCGGCGGGATGAAAAAGCCGCAGACGAGCAGGAACACGTTGATCATCGCCATCAGCACCCAGCGGTTGACGTGCGCGTCGGCGATCGCCTGCGCCAGCGTCTGGGTCAGGTACAGCGACGTCAGCATGTAGCCGAACAGCACGGCGGCCGCGATGATCATCAGGATCATCACCGACTCGCGCGTCGTGTCGCGCAGGATCGACCACCACTGCACCGGGCGCCACATCCGGTAGATCAGGATCGCGAGCAGCACGCACAGCGCGGCGCCGACGCCGGCCGCTTCCGACGGCGTCGCGACGCCGCCGTAGAGAACGTACATGACGGCGACGATGATCGCGAGGAACGGCGCGACTTTCGGGATCGACTGGAACTTTTCCTTCCAGCTGTAGCGGAAGTTGACCGCGTGCGCGCGGAAGCCGCGGCGGCGGATGATGAACACCGTCCACAGCATGAACAGCGTCGTCAGCAGCACGCCGGGCAGCACGCCGGCGAGGAACAGGCGGCCGATCGACGTTTCGGTCGCGATGCCGTACAGGATGAACGTGATCGACGGCGGGATCAGGATGCCCAGCGTGCCGCCGGCGCAGATCGAGCCGGTCGCGACGTCGTCGGGATAGCCGCGCGAGCGCATCTCGGGGATGCCCATCCTGCCGATCGCCGCGCAGCACGCGGGCGACGAGCCGGTGAGCGCGGCGAACAGCGCGCACGCGCCGAGGTTCGAGATGACGAGCCCGCCGGGCAGCCGGTAGAGCCAGCGGTCGAGGGCAATGTAGAGATCCTTGCCCGCCGGCGACGATCCGATCGCCGCGCCCATCATCACGAACATCGGGATCGAAACGAGCGTGAAGTCGTGCAATCCCGAAAACAGCGTCTCGGCGACGACCTGCAGCGCGTCGACACCCTGGAACGCGAGCAGGAAGAAGATCGCGATCGCGCCGAGACCGAACGCGACCGGCGCGCCCGACAGCAGCACGGCGAGCGTCACGACGAGCACGATCGCGCCCTGCGTCGTCGGGCTCACGCCGTCCTTTCGACGCGGATGCCGAACGGCGGCTCGCGGCCGATCAGCAGGTTGCCGAGGTCGGCAAGGCTTTGCAGCGTCAGCAGTCCGAGGCCGACGGGCATCGACGCGTACGGGATCCACAGCCGCGCGCGCCACATCGTGTCCGACACCCAGTTCTTGTCCCACGCCTCCTTCCAGAACGCGAACGTGAGCGCCGTTATCGCCGCACAGAACGCGAGCGTCAGCACCGAGGAGAACACCGCGAGCCACCAGCGCTTGCGCTTGCCGAGATAGTGCGGCAGCACGTCGACGTTCACGTGGCCGCGAATCATCAGCACGTACGGGCTGCCGACGAACGTCGCGGCGATCAGCGAGTAGGTGATGAAATCGGTCTGCCAGATCGTGTTCTCGCCGAGCGCGTAGCGAGCGAACACCATCTGGCAGACGATGACCACGGCGGCGGCGATCAGCAGCGCGGCGACGATGCCGCACGCGTTGGACAGCAGGCGCACCGCGCGGACGAATGGCTCCATCAGGTCGTCATTGCCGCGAGAGCGGAAATCCAGCGGGCCTCATCTGCAAAGACGCTGGCTCCCGCTTTCGCGGGAACGACATGGCCATGAGCCGGCATCACTTCACGCTCAGCGCATCGTCGATCAGCTGCTTGCCGTCGGGAACTTCCTTCGCGAACTGCTCGTAGGAGCTCTTCTTCGCAACGTCAAGCCACGCGTCGTACTCGGCCGGCGTCATCGTGACGACCTCGACCTTGTGATCCTTGAACACCTTGACCATCTCGTCGTCGAGGCCCTTCGCCTGGCCGGCGAAATAGTCCTGCGCCTTCCTGCCCGCGGCGCGCAACGCGTCCTGCTGCTTCTTGTTCAGCCGGTCGAAGCTCTTCTTCGACATCAGCACCGGCTCGTACATGAACCACAGCGCGTTGTCGCCGGGGGCCGTGATGCACTTCAGCTGCTCGTACAGCCGGAACGAGACGAAGCTGCCGGTGCTGGTATCGGTGCCTTCGATGACGCCGGTCTGCAGCGCGTTGTAGACCTCGTTGCTCGGGATCGAGACGATCGACGCGCCCGCTGCCTGCCACATCGCCGCGAACGTCGGCCCGGCCGAGCGCAGCTTCTGGCCGCGCATGTCGGCGGGCGTCCTGATGCATGCCTTCTTCGAGGCGACCGCGCCGGCGAGCCACGCGTCGGAGAGCACGATCACGCCGGCCTTCTCGATCTTCGCGCGGATCTCCTTCATGAACTTCGAATCGTTCAGCCGCTGCGCGCGCTCGTGGTTGCGCACGAGTCCCGGCATCAGCGTCGCACCGAACGCGCGCTCCTTGCCGCTCGCGTAGTCGAGCGGGAACGACGAGATGTCGAGCTGGCCGTTCACCAGCGCGTTCCACTGGTCGTTCGGCTTGAACAGCGAGGCACCCGGATAGACCTGCACCTCGAGATCGACGCCCGCCGCCTTCGCGTCGCGCGCAATGATCTGCACCATCTCGTCGCGCGCGTCGCCCTTGCCGCCGGGAAACTGATGCGATGCGCGCAGCGTTACCGCGGTCGCGGAACCCGCGAGCGCGGCGAATGAGAGCACGAGTGCGGCCTGCGTGACGATTCGCATGCTGATCTCCTCCAGAAGTTCGATACGGCGCCTCGCACTCGCCGGCTTCGCACGATGCGTGCCGTTCTCGTCCCGCGAGACGCGAGCCACAGTCTAACGCCTCTTGTCGCGGCGTCCAACGCGCGGCCGATCGGCGACCGGCGACACGGATGTAAGATATTCCGTCGTGAACGCCAACCTGTACGCGCTGTTCGAAAGCCATTTTCCCGAGGGCGTCGAGGAGCCATGCCTGATCGTGCCCAATGGGCCGGTCGTTCACTACGACGAACTCGCGGCCGAGTCGGCGCGCATCGCGAACGCCCTCGTGGCGGCGGGAGCGCGCACCGGCGACCGCATCGCCGTGCAGACCGACAAGCACTGGCAGGTCGTTGCGCTCTACCTCGCGTGCCTTCGCGCCGGCCTCGTCTACCTGCCGCTCAACACCGGCTACCAGCGCTCCGAGCTCAGGTACTTTTTCGACGACGCCGAGCCGCGGGTGATCGTGTGCCGCCCCGAGGCCGAAGGCGTGATCGCGCCGCTTGCGCCGGCCGCGAAAGTATTGACGCTGGGCGCGGCCGGCGGCTCGCTCGTCGAGCGCTCGCGCGACGCGCCGGACACGTTCGCGACCGTCGTGTCCAGGCCGGACGACCTCGCCGCGATCGTCTACACGTCCGGCACGACGGGGCGCTCGAAGGGCGCGATGATCACGCACCGCAACCTGGCGTCGAACGCGCTCGCGCTCGTGCGCGAATGGGGCTTCGTCCACGGCGACGTGCTGCTGCACGCGCTGCCGGTGTATCACGTGCACGGGCTGTTCGTCGCCATCCACTGCGTGCTGCTCGCCGGCGCGCGAACGCTGTGGCTGCCGAAGTTCGACGCGAAGGAAATCGTCGCGCTGCTGCCGCACGCCACCGTGATGATGGGCGTGCCGACGTTCTATACGCGGCTTCTCGCCGAGCCGTCGTTCGGCCGCGACGCGGCGCGCACGATGCGGCTGTTCGTGTCGGGATCCGCGCCGTTGCTCGCCGAGACATTCGATGCATTTCGCGAGCGCACCGGCCAGTCGATCCTCGAGCGCTACGGCATGACCGAAACGGGCATGAACACGTCGAACCCGCTCGACGGAGCGCGCATCGCGGGCACGGTCGGGCCGCCGCTGCCCGGCGTGTCGATCCGCATTCTCGGCGCCGACGGCCGCGAATGCGCGCCGGGTGAGGTCGGCGCGATCGAGGTGCACGGGCCGAACGTGTTCGCCGGCTACTGGCGGATGCCGGAGAAGACTCGCGAGGAGTTCAGCGACGACGGCTACTTCCGCACCGGCGACGTCGGTGAGTGGACGCCGCAGCGCTACGTGCGCATCGTCGGGCGTGCGAAGGATCTGATCATCAGCGGCGGATTGAACGTCTATCCGAAGGAAATCGAGGAGCGGATCGACGCGATGCCCGGCGTCGCCGAAAGTGCGATCGTCGGCGTGCCCGACGCCGACTTCGGCGAGGCGGTGACGGCGGTCGTCGTGCCGAAGCCGGGCGCGCATCCGACCGCCGAGCAGATCGTCGGCGCGCTGAAGGGAGAAATCGCAAGCTTCAAGGTGCCGAAGCGCGTGTACTTCGTCTCGGAGCTGCCGCGTAACGCGATGGGAAAGGTGCAGAAGAACGTGCTGCGCGAGCATTGCGCGAGCGGGCGTCTCGTGACGCTCTGAAACGCGATCGCCGCGACGCGCGTCCAATCGACATGTCGAACATTCCCGAACGCATGCGTTACGTCGAGGCGCGCGAGCCGGGGCCGCCCGACGTGCTGGCGGTCGCCGAAACGGCCGTGCCGACACCGCGCGCCGGCGAGGTGCTGATCAAGGTCGCGTACGCCGGCGTCAACCGGCCCGACTGCATCCAGCGCGCCGGCGCCTATCCGCCGCCGGCCGATGCATCGCCGATCATCGGCCTCGAAGTCTCGGGCACGGTCGCGGCCGTCGGCGGCGGCGTCGACGATTGGCGGATCGGTGAGGCAATCTGCGCGCTGACACCGGGCGGCGGCTACGCCGAGTATTGCGCCGCGCCCGCCGCGCATTGCCTTGCGCCGCCACGCGGATTGGCGCTGCTCGAAGCGGCCGGATTGTGCGAGAACTATTTCACCGTCTGGCACAACGTCTTCGAGCGCGGGCGTCTCGCGGCTGGCGAAACGATCCTGATCCACGGCGGCTCGAGCGGTATCGGTCTCGCGGCGATCCAGCTCGCGCACGCGTTTGGCGCGAAGGTGATCACGACCGTCGGCAGCGACGACAAGGCGGCCGCCTGCGAATCGCTCGGCGCCGATCACGCGATCGTCTATCGCAGCGCGGATTTCGTCAGCGAAGTCGCGGCGATCACCGCCAAGCGCGGCGTCGACGTCGTGCTCGACATGGTCGGCGGCGACTACATCGCGAAGAACCTGCGCTGCGTGGCGATCGAGGGCAGGCTCGTGATCATCGCGTTCCTGCAGGGCAGCCGCGTCGACGTCGACTGGATGCCGATCATGTACAAGCGGCTGACCGTCACCGGATCGACGATGCGCGCGAGCCCGGCGGCGCGCAAGGCGGCGATCGCATCGTCGCTGCGCGAGCGCGTCTGGCCGCTGTTCGAGGCCGGGCGCCTGAAGCCGGTTATCTACCGCGTGTTTCCGCTGGACGAAGCGGCGGCCGCGCATGCGCTGATGGAGTCGTCGCAGCACATCGGCAAGATCATCCTCGAGGTCGCCTCCGCGGGAAACGAGTGACAGCGGTGGAAGGCGCGCGGCACTACTCGGGCTCGGCCGGCGGCTTCGCGGACGCGTCGCCCTTCGTAGGCTCCGCGTGCGCCTGCTCCGCCATGGCCCGCCGGCGCCGGCGGATCGGCTGCATCCGGTCCTTCCACTGGTCGACCGCCGCCGACATCAGCGGCCAGTAGAGGAGCGCGAGAGCGAGCGTGACGATCGACGCGACGAGGCCGTTCGACCAGAACACCGACAGGTCGCCTTGTGCGCCGATCATCGCCTGGCGGAACGCGCTCTCGGCGCGATTGCCCAGAACTATGGCGAGCACCATCGGCGCCAGCGGATAGTCGAGCTTCTTGAACAGGTAGCCGATGACGCCGAACATGACCATGAAGATGAGGTCGGCAGGCGCGCTGGAGAGGGTGTAGGAGCCGATCGCGCAGACGACGATGATGATCGGAGCGATGATCGAGAACGACACCCGCATGATCGAGGCCCACAGCGGCACGGTCGTCAAGACGATCGCCAGTCCGACGACGTTGCCGAGATAGATCGAGGCGATCAGGCCCCAGACGAAGTCCTTCTGCTCGACGAAAAGCAGCGGGCCCGGTTGCAGGCCCCAGATCAGCAGGCCGGCGAGCAGCACCGCGGCCGTCGGCGAGCCCGGAATGCCGAGCGTGAGCATCGGCAGCAGCGCGCTCGTGCCGGCGGAGTGCGCCGCGGTCTCGGGAGCCACCACGCCTTCGAGTTCGCCGGTGCCGAACTTGTCGCGATTCTTGGAAAAGCGCCTGGCGAGGCCGTAGCTCATGAACGAGGCCGGCGTCGCGCCGCCGGGCGTGACGCCGAGCCAGATGCCGACGGCGGTGCCGCGCAGGATGGTGAGCCAGAATTTCGGCAGCTTCTTCCACGTCTGCCACACCACGAACGGATTCATCTTCGCGCTCTGGCCCTCGAAGTGCAGCCCCTCCTCGATGGTCACCAGAATCTCGCCGATGCCGAACAGGCCGATCACGGCGATCAGGAAGTGGAACCCGGTGAGCAGCGTCGTCGTGCCGAACGTCAGGCGCACGCCCCCCGTCACCTCATCGGTGCCAACCGAGGCGAAGGCGAATCCGAGCATCATCGATGCGATGATCTTGAGCGGCGAGCCCCGGCCCATGCCCACGAAACTGCAGAACGTGAGCAGGTAGACCGCGAAGTATTCCGGCGGCCCGAAATCGAGCGCGAACTTGGCGACCAGCGGCGCGAGAAACGTCAGTACGAGCGTCGCGATCAGCGCACCGATGAACGACGACGTGAGCGAGGCCGTGAGCGCTTCGCCGGCGCGCCCCTGCTTCGCGAGCGGGTGCCCGTCGAAGGTCGTCGCGACCGACCACGGCTCGCCCGGGATGTTGAACAGGATCGCGCTGATGCAGCCGCCGAACAGCGCGCCCCAGTAGATCGCCGCGAGCATGATGATGGCGGTGGTGTTTGGCATCGCGAAGGTGAGCGGCAGCAGGATCGCGATGCCGTTCGCTCCACCGACGCCCGGCAAGAACCCGAGCAGCACTCCGAACAGGATGCCGAGGACCATGTAGCCCAGGTTCATGGGCGTCATCAACACCTCGAAGCCGTGCATCAGCGAAAAGAACGCGTCCATTCAGTAGCCCAGCCAGGCTTCGAAAGGTCCCTTCGGCAGCGGCACCAGGAACCAGACTTCGAACACGATGAACAGCAGGACCGGCACCACGATCGCGATCGACACAGTCTTGTAGATCGGAGAGCGGCCGTGCCAGCGCATGAAGAAGGCCATGAACAGGAACGTCGAGATGTAGATGCCGATATAGATCGACAGGACAACGAACACGGTCATCGGAACGACCACCTGCAGCACCATCTTCAGCTGGCGGCGCGTAACGAAGCTGACCTCATCGGCGGGTTTGCGCGACAGAAGGGTCTGGATCAGCGTGGCGCCGCTGGCGGCGAACATGAACAGCGCCACATAAAACGGGAAATAGCCGGAATCGGGCCCGACGTTCTTGGCCCACCCGGCCCCAACGCGGTAACTCGCGATCATCACCACCATTGCGACCGCCATCAACGCGAGGGCAACAACGATGTTCATGGTGCGCAGGGAAACGACGGCGCGAGATGCTTTCTCGTCGTCGGAGGGATCAGCCATGGGCAGGGCCTCGCGTTTGTCCGAACCATGCCCTTCCGCGGGCTTGGCGTTCACGGGTGAAAGACGGGCGGGAGACAGGCGAGTACATAGGGGGCGCCGTCGCGACGGCGCCCCCCACGGCAGCTGCTACTTCTTCAGGAAGCCGGCCTTTTCCATCAGCTCATGGTGCCGGGCGGCGGCGTCGGTCAGCCATTTGTTGAACTCGGCACCGGTCATGAAGCTCTGGTTGAACGCGCCCTTTGCCATGTAGTCCTTCCATTCCGGCGTGTCGCGCACCTTCTTGAGCAGGCCCACGTAGTAGTCGACTGCGTCCTGCTGGACGCCGGGCGCCGTCATGATCCCGCGCAGCATCAGGTACTCGATGTCGAGTCCCTGGGACTTGCAGGTGGGAACGTCCTGCCATGACATGTCGCTCGTGACCTTCTCCGGATAGGGCATCGGCTTCGAGTCGAAGACGCAGAGCGGGCGCACCGTGCCCGCGCGCCAGTGCGCCACGCATTCGATCGGATTGTTGACCGAAGAATCGATGTGTCCGCCGACGAGCTGCGTGCACACCTCGCCGCCACCCTTGTACGGCACGTAGGTGAACTTGGCGCCCGTCCTCTGCTCGATCGCGGCGGTGATGATCTGGTCCTCCTGCCTCGAGCCGGTGCCACCCATCTTCACGCTGCCGCCCGCTTTCTTGACGGCGTCGATATAGGCGGTCGGCGTCTTGTAGTCGGTCTTGGTGTTGACCCACAGCGCGAACTCGTCGAGCGCCATCATGGCGACCGGGGTGTAATCCTTCCACGAGAAGGGCGACCCGGTCGCGAGCGGCGTGGTGAACAGGTTGGATAGCGTGATGATGAGCTTGTGCGGATCGCCTTTCGCGTTCTTCACATAAAGGAAGCCCTCGGCGCCGGAGCCGCCGGATTTGCTGATGACCACGATCGAGCTCGGCATCAGGTTGTGCTTTTGAATGATGCCCTGGATCAGCTGCGCCATCTGTCCGGCGCCGCCGCCGATGCCGGCTGGAACGATCAATTCCACGTTCCTGCTGGGTTCCCACGCCGCAGCGGGCGTGGCGCCCACGATGCAAAGCATCACTACGGCGCCCAGCGCACGACCGACTCCTCCGATCTTCATACGTCCTCCTATGTCGTTATGTGCCATGCGGACTCTTCGACGGCCCGGTCATCGGCGCAGCCACCCCTTGTTCAAACCTCTACCACTTCGCCTCGGCGCACTCGAGCGGCGCGAGCGCAACACGTTATACCAAACCCGCGCCGCGAGCCCATTTGTACTTGGCGCCGAGCACCATCACCGGCATCTCGGTCGAATACGGATACGCCGGGATGCCATGGTCGAACAGGTATTCGGCGGCCTCCTCCACCTGCACGTCACCGGCGAGCGAGGCGACGACCGGCTTGTGGATGCCCTTCGCCTTCATCTCGTCGACGACCTCGACCATGATCTTCGCGAATACCATCGGCGGCGTCACGATCGTGTGCCAGTAGCCCAGGATCAGCGAATGGATGCGCGGATCCTCCAGGCCGAGGCGAACCGTGTTCTGGTACGTCTTCGGCGGCTCGCCGCCGGTGATGTCGACCGGATTGCCCGCCGCCCCGAACGGCGGGATGAACTTGCGAAACGCCTTGTCGAGATCGTCCGGCATCGCCATCAGCTTGAGGCCGTTGTCGACACATGCGTCGGAGAGCAGCACGCCGGAACCGCCGGCGCCCGTGATGATGATGACGTTCTCGCCCTTTGGCGTCGGCAGCACCGGAATCGCCCGTGCGTACTCGAGCATCTCGCGCAGCGCCTTCGCGCGGATCACGCCCGACTGGCGCAGCACGTCGTCGTAGATCTTGTCGTTGCCGGCGAGCGCGCCGGTGTGCGACGAGGCCGCGCGTGCACCCAGGCTCGTGCGGCCCGCCTTCAGCACGACGACCGGCTTCTTCCGCGAGACACGCTTCGCGGCTTCGGCGAATGCGCGGCCGTCCTTCAGGTCCTCGCAGTGCTGGACGATGATGTGCGTGTTCTCGTCCTGCTCGAAGAACGTCAGCAGGTCGTCCTCGTCGATGTCGCACTTGTTGCCGAGGCCGACGATCGCCGACACACCCATCTTCGCCGAGCGCGAGAAGCCGATGATCGCCATGCCGATGCCGCCCGACTGCGACGACAGCGCCGCGTGGCCCTTGACGTCGTACGCGGTGCAGAACGTCGCGCAGAGGTTCTTCCACGTGTAGTAGAAGCCGTAGATGTTCGGCCCCATCAGCCGCACGTTGTACTTGCGCCCGATCGCCTGGATCTCCTGCTGGCCTTCGACGTTGCCCGTCTCGGCGAAGCCCGACGGAATGAGCACCGCGCCCGGAATCTTCTTCTCGCCGACCTCGGTGAGCGCGGCGGCGACGAACTTGGCGGGAATCGCGAACACCGCGACGTCGATGTCGCCCGGCACGTCCTTCACGCTCTTGTACGCCTTGCGGCCCATGATCTCGTCGGCCGACGGATTGATCGGGTAGATCTTCCCCTGGTAGCCGCCGTTGATCAGGTTCTTCATCACCGAGTTGCCGATCTTGCCCTCCTCGGCGGATGCGCCGATCACCGCGACGGCGTCGGGCTTCATGATGCGGTTCATCGCGCGCACGATCTCGTCCTGCGACGGACGATACTTCGCCGGCGGCGGATTCCAGTCGCAGACGATGCGCACGTCGGCGGCGATCGCGCCCTTCGCCGACGCGAACACCGGGTTGAGATCCATCTCGGCGATCTCGGGAAAGTCGGCAACCAGCTGCGACACGCCGACGATCACGGTCGCGAGCGCTTCGCGATCGACCGCCTCGGCGCCGCGCACGCCCTTGAGGATCGCCGCGGCCGCGATGCCGTCGAGCATCGACAGCGCCTCTTCGCGCGTCGCCGGCGCGAGGCGGAACGTCACGTCCTTCAGCACCTCGACCAGCACGCCGCCGAGACCGAACGCGACGAGCTTCCCGAACGACGGATCGGTGACGGCGCCGACGATGACCTCCTGCCCGCTGCCGATCATCTGCTGCACCTGCACGCCGAGAATCGTCGCCTTGGCATCGTATTTCTTCGCGTTGGCGACGATCGTGTCGTAGCCGCGCTGCGCTTCCTCCGCGCTCTTGACGCCGACGAGCACGCCGCCCGCTTCGGTCTTGTGCAGGATCTCGGGCGAGACGATCTTCAGCACGACCGGGAAGCCCATCGTGCTCCCGAGCTTCGCCGCTTCGGCAGCCGACGTCGCGACGCCCTCCTTCGGCACGGCGATGCCGTACGCGTCGCAGACCGCCTTGCCTTCCGGCGCGGTGAGCGCCGTGCGGCCTTCGCGCTTCGCCTTGTCGAGAACTGCCCGAACCGCGCTCTTTTCCTGCGCCATCTGCTGTTCCTTCGTATTCGTGTGCCGCAGTGCGGCTTTTAGATCGCGCCTGCCGCGCGCAGCTCGCCGATCTGCTCGCGGCCGTAGCCGAGCTCGCCCAGCACCTGATCGGTGTGCTCGCCGAGGAGCGGCGAGCGTGTCACCTCGGTCGGGCTGTCGGAGAGCTTGATCGGGTTGCCGACGGAAATATACTTGCCGCGCTGCGGATGATCGACCTCGACGACGGTGCCGGTTGCGCGCAGCGACGGCTCGTGGGCGATCTCCTTCATCGACAGGATCGGCCCGCACGGAATGTCGTGCTTGTTGAGCAAGTCCATCGCCTCGAACTTGTCCTTCGTCTTCGTCCACTCCTCGATCTTGTCGAAGATCTCCATCAGATGCGGCAGCCGGCCCTTCGGCGTCGCGTAGCGCGGATCGGTGAGCCAATCCTCGCGGCCGATCACCTTGCAGATCGCCTCCCACACCGGCGCCTGCGTGATGAAGTAGATGTACGCGTTCGGGTCGGTCTCCCAGCCCTTGCACTTGAGGATCCATCCCGGCTGCCCGCCGCCCGACGCGTTGCCCGAGCGTGGCACGGCGTCGCCGAACGTGCCGTTCGGATACTGCGGATACTCGTCGAGCACGTGCGTGCGCTCGAGGCGCTGCTGGTCGCGCAGCTTCACGCGGCACAGGTTGAGCACGCCGTCCTGCATTGCCGCGAGAACGCGCTGTCCACGGCCGCTCGTGTTGCGCTGATACAGCGCGGCGACGATGCCGAGCGCGAGGTGCAGGCCCGTGCCGCTGTCGCCGATCTGCGCGCCGGTCACCAGAGGAGGGCCGTCGTCGAAGCCGGTCGTCGAGGCGGCGCCGCCGGCGCATTGCGCGACGTTCTCGTACACCTTGCAGTCCTCGTACGGACCGGGACCGAAGCCCTTGACCGACGCCATGATCATTCGCGGATTGAGCTCTTGGATGCGCTCCCACGTGAACCCCATCCGATCGAGCGCGCCCGGCGCGAAGTTCTCGACCAGCACGTCGCAGTGCTTCACCAGCCGCTCGAGGACTTCCTTGCCCCTGGGGTTCTTCGTGTCGATCGTGACCGATCGCTTGTTGTGGTTCAGCATCGTGAAGTAGAGGCTGTCCACGTTCGGGATGTCGCGCAGCTGTCCGCGCGTGATGTCGCCGACGCCGGCGCGCTCGATCTTGATCACGTCGGCACCGAACCAGGCGAGCAGCTGCGTGCACGTCGGGCCCGATTGCACGTGGGTGAAGTCGAGAATGCGAACGCCATCGAGTGCCTTGCCCATTACATTCCTCTCTGCAGCGCCGCCGCTTGCGAAAGCGCGATTGCGACTCGCATGGCGCTCACGCCTTCTTCTTCGCGGCGGGGTTGAGATTCGTGATGCGGCCGCTTTCCGTGCCTGCCTTCTCGTCGATGATCGCGTTGATGAGCGTCGGCTTGCGCGAGCGGATCGCCTCTTCCATCGCCTTGCGCAGCTCGTCGGGCGTGGTGACGTGCGCGCCGGC
The DNA here is from genome assembly GCA_963798655.1 of uncultured beta proteobacterium. Classification (GTDB taxonomy): domain Bacteria; phylum Pseudomonadota; class Gammaproteobacteria; order Burkholderiales; family Casimicrobiaceae; genus CAVSMC01. The sequence continues at coordinate 392,644 of CAWCUH010000004.1, forward strand.
GCCGCCGAACGCCTCCATGATCTTCTCGTAGCGCGCGTCCTTGACGAACACCAGCGGCGACGGGTCGCGGCCGCCGGTGGGATTGACTTCGTCGCCGCGGTAAACGCCGTTGTTGTTCAGGATCACGATGCACACCGGCAGGCCGTAGCGGCAGATCGTCTCGACCTCCATGCCCGAGAAGCCGAACGCGCTGTCGCCCTCGACGGCGATCACCTGCTCGCCGCTCACCACGGCGGCCGCGATCGAATAGCCCATGCCGATGCCCATGACGCCCCAGGTGCCGACGTCGAGCCGCTTGCGCGGCTTGTACATGTCGACGATGCTGCGCGTGAAGTCGAGCGCGTTCGCGCCTTCGTTGACGAGGATCGCGTCCGGATTCGCCTTGACGATGTCGCGCACGACGTTGAGCGCGCTGTGGAAGTTCATCGGCGTCGGACTCTTCGCGAGGCTCTCGGCCATCTTCGCGATGTTCTTCGTCTTGCGCTCGGCGATCGCGCCGAGCCATTCGGCGGGCGGCTTCGGCCAGCTCGATCCGATCGCGCCGAGCATCGCCGCGACGCACGAGCCGATGTCGCCGACAATCGGTGCGTCGATGCGAACGTTGCTGTCCGCTTCCTGCGGCGAGACGTCGATCTGGATGAACTTTCGATCGCCCCAGTCCTTCGGCGTCTTGCCGCCCCACGTCTTGCCCTTGGCGTGCGAAAGCAGCCAGTTGAGCCGCGCGCCGATCAGCATGACGACGTCGGCCTCGGGCAGCACGTACGAGCGCGCCGCGGACGCCGACTGCTCGTGCGTGTCGGGCAGCAGGCCCTTCGCCATCGACATCGGCAGATACGGGATGCCGGTCTTCTCCACCAGCGCGCGAATGTCGGCATCGGCGCGCGCGTACGCCGCGCCCTTGCCGAGAATGACCAGCGGGCGCTTCGCGGCCTTGAGCAGGTCGAGCGCGCGCTGCACGGCGTCGGGCGCCGGGATCTGGCGCGGCGCGGGATCGACGACCTTGATCAGCGACTTCCTTCCTGCTTCCGCGTCGATCGTTTGCGGGAACAGCTTCGCCGGCAGGTCGAGATAGACGCCGCCCGGACGGCCCGATACCGCGGCGCGGATCGCGCGCGCGACGCCCACGCCGATGTCCTCGGCATGCAGCACGCGGAACGCGGCCTTCGCATGCGGCCGGGCGATCGCGAGCTGGTCCATCTCCTCGTAGTCGCCCTGCTGCAGGTCGACGACCTCGCGCTCGCTCGAGCCGCTGACGAGGATCATCGGGAAGCAGTTCGTCGTCGCGTTGGCGAGCGCTGTCAGGCCGTTGAGAAAGCCGGGTGCCGACACCGTGAGGCAGATGCCCGGCTTCTGCGTCATGAAGCCGGCGATCGAGGCGGCGTAGCCCGCGTTCTGCTCGTGACGAAACGAGATCACGCGCAGGCCTGCGCCCTGCAACCTGCGCGTGAGGTCGGTGATCGGGATGCCGGGCAGGCCGAAGACCGTATCGATGCCATTGAGCTTCAGCGCGTCGATGACGAGCTGGAAGCCGTCGGTTTCCTGCGCCGTGCCGGCGATCTCGCCCGCCGCCGTGTCGCGCGCGTCTTTGGCCGTCGCGCTCGCCGGCTTGGTCGATGTGTCGAGCATTGATTTACCCTAGGTCAAAAGAGCACGGAGGCTGCGCGGCGCCGTGGCGTTGAAGAGATGCCGGTCGGACGGCACGAAGCCCCTGTTGATGCGCGCGCTTCGAAGTTGCCGCGACGAGGTGACGGCGGCAGGCAAGGCGGCTCCGTCTTCATCGAATCCTCCACACGGCCGATCGCGTTGCGGCTCGAATCCCCGCCATTACGGTATGTGATATACCAAACGGCGTCAACACTGCCGATCGATCCGCTACGGATGACGACGGCCTGCAACGCTATGCCGCAGTGCAAAAAGACCTCGCCTGCAAAGCGGGGGATCGCACTGGCGCCGGGCAATCGTTCTGGTATATAACATACCGGATCGCGAATCTCTCGCCGCGACGCCGGCGAGAAACGCGGTCGAATGAAAGGCTGGAACGCGTGTCGACGATTCTCGAACCCTCTGCGCCCGCGGTGGCGCTGGCGCTGCAGCCGCTCGGCGCAAACCAGAGCTTCCGCGATCGCGCGTACCAGGCGCTCAAGCAGGCGATCCTCGCCGCCGACATCTACGGGCAGAAGGACGAGATCCGCCTCGACGAGCGGCAGCTGTCGCAGGCGCTCGGCGTGTCGCGCACGCCGATCCGCGAGGCGATGACGCTGCTCGAGCAGGAAGGCTTCCTGCGCACGGAGCCGCGCCGCGGCGTGTTCATCGTGCGCAAGACGAAGAAGCAGATCGTCGAGATGATCGAGCTGTGGGCGGCCGTCGAGAGCATGGCGGCGCGGCTCGCGACGCACAACGCGTCGGACCTCGAGATCTCGGCGCTGCGCAGCATGTTCGACGAGTTCCGCAACTCGACGCCGGCCGAGCACATCCAGGAATACTCGCAGGCGAACATCGCGTTCCACCAGTCGATCATCCGCCTGTCGGGCTCGCACCTGATGGGCACGACGATCGACAATCTGTTCCTGCACGTACGCGCGATCCGGCGGCTGACGATCGCGCAGAGCGACCGCGCGACACGCTCGATCATCGACCACATGCGCATCATCGAAGCGCTGCAGACGCGCGACACCGAGCTTGCCGAGCGCCTCGTGCGCCAGCATTCGCTCGACCTCGCCGCGCACGTGCACAAGCACTGCGACTTTCTCGACTGAGCGCCCCTCGAATGAATCCTCCTGCAGTGGTCGATACGTCCCGCCTGTCGCGCCGCCGCGGCGTGCGCGCGCATCCGAAAGGCCGCCCCCTCGACGTGCACGCGCAAGCCGAGGTGCGCGCGCTGCTCGGCGACGCACCGCGCCGACGCGACCTGCTGATCGAGTTCCTGCATCGGATCCAGGACGCCTACGGGCACCTGTCGGCCGCGCATCTCGCGGCGCTCGCCGACGAGATGAAGCTCGCGATGGCCGAGGTGTACGAGGTCGCGACGTTCTATCACCATTTCGACGTCGTGAAGGAAGGCGGCACGGCGCCGCCGCGGATCACGGTGCGCGTCTGCGACACGCTCTCCTGCGCGATGGCGGGTGGCGAAGCGCTGCTCGACGCCGCGAGGCGAGCGTTCGGCGCCGATGTCCGCGTGGTCGCCGCGCCTTGCATCGGCCGCTGCGAGTGCGCGCCGGCCGCGGTGGTCGGACGCCATCCGATCGATCACGCAACGCTCGACAAGCTTGCCGCTGCGATCGCCGGCAACGTGACCGAGCCCGACGTCGCGTCGTACATCGATTACGGTACCTACACGGGCACCGGCGGCTACGCCCTCTATCGCGACTGCATCGCCGGCAAGCGCACGCCGGACGAGCTGATCGCGACGCTCGACGCGTCGGCGCTGCGCGGCCTCGGCGGTGCCGGCTTCCCCGCGGGCCGGAAATGGAAGATCGTGCGCAGCGAGCCCGCGCCGCGGCTGCTCGCGGTCAACATCGACGAAGGCGAGCCGGGGACGTTCAAGGACCGCTACTTCCTCGAGCGCGATCCGCATCGCTTCGTCGAAGGCATGCTCGTCGCCGCATGGGCCGTGGGCATCGACGCGATCTACGTCTACCTTCGCGACGAATACGCGGGATGCCGCGAGATCCTCGCGCGCGAGCTCGCCGCGCTGCAGGCCGATCCGCCCGCAGCGCTGCCCCGCATCGAGCTTCGTCGCGGCGCCGGCGCGTACATCTGCGGCGAAGAGTCGGCGATGATCGAGTCGATCGAAGGCAGGCGCGGCATGCCGCGGCTGCGCCCGCCGTACGTCGCGCAGGTGGGGCTCTTCGGCCGGCCGACGCTCGAGCACAACATGGAAACGCTCTTCTGGGTCCGCGAGATCGTCGAGAAGGGCGGCGACTGGTTCGCGAGCCAGGGACGCAACGGCCGCAAGGGCCTGCGCAGCTTCAGCGTGTCCGGACGCGTGCAGAAGCCGGGCGTCCACGTCGCGCCGGCCGGCATCACGCTGCGCGAGCTGGTCGACGAGTTCTGCGGCGGCATGCTGCCGGGTCACGACCTGTACGGCTATCTGCCCGGCGGCGCCTCGGGCGGCATCCTGCCGGCATCGCTCGCCGACGTTCCGCTCGACTTCGACACGCTGCAGCCGCACGGATCGTTCATCGGCTCGGCGGCGGTGATCGTGCTGTCGCAGCATGACCGCGCGCGCGACGCGGCAGTGAACCTGATGCGCTTTTTCGCTGACGAATCGTGTGGCCAGTGCACGCCGTGCCGCGTCGGCACGGTCAAGGCGGTCGCGCTGATGAGCGAGCCGCGCTGGGATTTGCCGCTGCTCGACGAGCTGTCGAAGGCGATGGCCGACGCGTCGATCTGCGGGCTCGGCCAGGCGGCGCCGAATCCGATCGCGACGGTCGTCAGGTATTTCCCGCACGAGCTCGCCGATTCACGGAGCCCACGATGAACGCACCGCTGCCCGTTGAAGTGACCGAAGGCATCGCGTTTCGTCTCGACGGCCGCGACGTCGTCGCCGCGGCCGGCGAGACGATCCTGCAAGCCGCCGACCGGCTCGGCCTCGGCGGCGGCATCCCGCGCCTTTGCTACAAGCCCGGCATGCGGCCCGACGGCAACTGCCGCAGCTGCATGGTCGAGATCAAGGGCGAGCGCGTGCTCGCGCCGTCGTGCTGCCGCGCACCGGCCGCGGGCATGGACGTGCAGAGCGCGAGCCCGCGCGCGCGCCATTCGCAGAAGCTCGTGCTCGAGCTGCTCGCCTGCGACATGCCGCAGCGCACGTACAGGCCCGACTCGGAGCTCGACCGCTGGTGCGAGGCGATGGGAGTCGCCGCGCCGCGCTTTGCGCGCCGATCGCAGCCTGCCGCCGACCTTTCGCATCCGGCGATGGCGGTGAACCTCGATGCATGCATCCAGTGCACGCGGTGCGTGCGCGCGTGCCGCGAGGAGCAGGTGAACGACGTCATCGGCTACGCGTACCGCGGCGCGGGATCGAAGCCGGTGTTCGACTTCGACGACCCGATGGGCGCGTCGACGTGCGTCGCCTGCGGCGAGTGCGTGCAGGCGTGCCCGACCGGCGCGCTCGCGCCGGCGCACGACGCGTACCTGCAAGCGGTCGACAGGAAGGTCGACTCGCTATGCCCGTACTGCGGCGTCGGCTGCCAGCTGACTTACCATGTGCAGGACAACCACATCGTGCGCGTCGAAGGTCGCGACGGCATCGCGAACGAGAGCCGGCTCTGCGTCAAGGGCCGCTTCGGCTTCGACTACGCGTCGCACCCGCAACGGCTGACGAGGCCGCTGATCCGCAAGGCCGGCGTGCCGAAGAGCGCCGAGTTCACCGTCGATCCGGCGAACTGGCACGCGGTGTTCCGCGAAGCGAGCTGGGACGAGGCGCTGGCGCTCGCCGGCGGAACGCTGAAGCGCATTCGCGACACGCGGGGGTCGAAGGCGCTCGCTGGCTTCGGATCGGCGAAGGGCAGCAACGAGGAAGCGTACCTATTCCAGAAGCTCGTGCGCACCGGATTCGGGTCGAACAACGTCGACCACTGCACTCGGCTCTGCCACGCGTCGAGCGTGGCTGCGCTGCTCGAAGGCATCGGCTCGGGCGCGGTGTCCAATCCGGTGATGGACGTGCTCGAGGCCGAGGTCGTGCTGCTGATCGGCGCGAACCCGGTCGTCAACCACCCGGTCGCGGCGACGTGGATCAAGAACGCGGCGAAGCAGGGAACGAAGCTGATCCTCGCCGATCCGCGCCGCTCGGAGCTCGCGCGCCACGCGACGCACTACCTGCAGTTCAAGCCCGACACCGACGTCGCGCTGCTGAACGCGATCATGCACACGGTGATCGATGAAGGGCTCGCCGCGCAGTCGTTCATCGCGGATCGAACGAGCGGTTACGAGACGTTGAAGCGCAACCTCGAAGGCTACAGTCCCGAGGCGATGGCGCCGGTCTGCGGCATCCCCGCGCAAACGATCCGCGAAGTCGCGCGGCTGTTCGCGACGTCGAAGGGCTCGATGATCCTGTGGGGCATGGGCATCTCGCAGCACGTGCACGGCACCGACAACGCGCGCTGCCTGATCGCGCTGTCGATGCTCACCGGTCAGGTCGGGCGACCGGGCACCGGGCTGCATCCGCTGCGCGGCCAGAACAACGTGCAAGGTGCGAGCGACGCCGGCCTGATCCCGATGATGTACCCCGATTACCGGCGCGTCGACAACGCGCAGGCGCGCTCTACGTTCGAAGCGCTGTGGGGCGTGCCGCTCGATCCGACGGCCGGGCTCACCGTCGTCGAGATCATGAACGCCGTGCACGCCGGAGAGATCCGCGGCATGTACATCATGGGCGAGAACCCGGCGATGTCCGATCCCGACGTCCGGCATGCGCGCCAGGCGCTCGCGGAGCTCGACATGCTCGTCGTGCAGGACATCTTCCTCACCGAGACCGCGTATCTCGCCGACGTCGTGCTGCCGGCTTCGGCGTTCCCCGAGAAGACCGGCACGTTCACCAACACCGATCGGCTGGTGCAGCTCGGGCGGCAGGCGCTCGATCCGCCCGGCGATGCGCGGCACGACCTGTGGATCGTCGTCGAGATGGCGAAGCGGCTCGGCCTCGAATGGACGTATGCGCATCCGCGCGAAGTGTTCGACGAGATGCGCAAGGCGATGCCGTCGATCGCCGGCATCACTTGGGAGCGGCTCGAGCGCGAGAGCGCCGTCACCTATCCGTGCGAAAAGGAAGGTGATCCCGGCACGCGCGTCGTCTTCACCGAAGAGTTCCCGACGCAGAGCGGCCGCGCGCGACTCGTCCCGGCCGACATCATTCCGGCGGCCGAGCGGCCGGACGCCGACTATCCGATGGTGCTGATCACCGGCCGCCAGCTCGAGCACTGGCACACCGGCGCGATGACGCGCCGCGCGTCGGTGCTCGACGCGATCGAGCCCGCGCCGGTCGCATCGCTCAATCCGGCGGATCTCGCCGAGCTCGGCGTTGCGCCGGGCGGCTCGATCGACGTCGCGTCGCGCCGGGGCAGCATCACGATCGCGGCGCGCGCCGACACCGGCACGCCGCGCGGCGCCGTGTTCATTCCGTTCTGCTACTACGAGGCCGCGGCGAACATCCTCACGAACCCGGTGCTCGACCCGTTCGGCAAGATCCCGGAGTTCAAGTACTGCGCGATACGGGTGACGCCGAGCGCGAGCCTCGCGCAGGCGCGCGGCTACGCCGAGCTCAGGCAGGACGCGCCATCAGTCGCTTGATGATGTAGGTCCATTCCGCGGGCTCGACCGGCGTGATCGACAGCCGGTTGCCGCGCTGGAGCACGCGCATCGATGCGAGCTCGCGATGCCCGCGCAGCTCGGCGAGCGAGACGAGCCGCGTCTTCTCCACGAGCTTGACGTCGACGTTGAGCCACCGCGGCGCGGCGCGCGTCGACTTCGCGTCGTAGTACGGGCTCTTGCGATCGAACTGCGTCGCGTCGGGGTACGCGGGTTTCGAGATTTCGACGATGCCCGCGATGCCGGGCTGCGGGCAGCTCGAGTGATAGAAGAACGCGCGCTCGCCGACGCGCATCCCGTCGCGCATGAAGTTGCGCGCCTGGTAATTGCGCACGCCGAACCAGGGCGTCGAGCGGTTCGGCACCTTCGCGAGGTCGTCGATCGAGAACTCGTCGGGTTCCGACTTCATCAGCCAGTAGCGCATGCGCGAAGCCGTTTCAGCCGTCGTAAAAACAAATGCAGCCGCAGGTTCGCTGCCGCTGCATTCGTGAAGAGGGTGCCCCCCGCCTGTGCCGACGTGACCGTCATCTTGAACCTGGGTTCAAGACCGGTCGCCGGTCCGGGCCGTCAGGCGCTTCCGCTTGGGAGCGCACACAAGCCCGATGTGACCTAGGCAACCTCGCTAACGTAGCATTGGTTCAAAGAGTATTTGGCCAACGCGAACACCGCAGGGGACAAAGACTTGATGCCGCGCGATCGACTGCGCGCTCGATGCAATCTCCAAATCAGAACAGCTTGTCTTGCTCGGCGAGCGCGTGATCGATCGCCTGATGCATGCTTGCGATTCTACGCCGCGCGCCGCTGACGTCAATCGACGCCGGTGCGGCGGTTGGCGTCGTGGCGGCCGCGTTGCGCTCGCGCAGGAGCTCGTGCGCGAGGTTGAGCGCGGCCATCACCGCGATGCGCTCCGTTCCGCCGGTCTTGCTGCTTGCGCGGATCTCGCGCATGCGCCGGTCGAGCAGAGCGACCGCTTCGACAAGCTCCGGGCGCTCGCGTTCCTTGCACGCGACCTTGTAGTCGCGGCCGAGCAGCGTCACGTCGAGCGTGACGGTGCGCTCGGCGTCGGCGGCCGGACGTGCAGTCACTCGACAGCCGCTGGGATACGCGCGAGCAGCGCATCGAGCCGCTCGCGCGCCGTCGCGACGCGCGCGGCGAGCGTGTGGTTGCGCGATTGCGCCGCTGCGAGCTCGCGACGAAGCGCCTCATTCGCCATGCGCAGCGCACGCGTGTGCGACAGCATCGTCGCAAGCTTTTGCTCGAGCGCCGCGATGTCGCGCTCGAGATCGCGTTCGGGGTCGAGCTGCAGTGGTTCCATCCGCGCGACTATAGGTTGCGCATGCGCTCGCCGTCAACCGCTCGCCGGCGCGAGATTCGTCGCGAGCGGCTTGTACGTGACATCGACGACGTCGAGCTCCTCGAGACCCGCGGGCGTGCGCACGCTGACGGTGTCGCCGACGCGAGACTTCAGCAGCGCGCGTGCGATCGGGGAAATCCAGCTCACGTAGCCGCGCGCCGTGTCGATCTCGTCGACGCCGACGATGCTGACCGTGCGCTCTTCGCCGCGCTCGTTCGCGACGGTGACGGTCGCTCCGAAGAACACCTGGTCGCCGCAGTCGTCGTCGCGCCGGACGAGAGGATCGACGACTTCGGCAGCGTCGAGCCGCTTCAGCAGGAAGCGAATGCGGCGGTCGATCTCGCGCAGCCGCTTCTTGCCGTAGATGTAGTCGCCGTTCTCCGATCGGTCGCCGTTGCCCGCCGCCCACGCAACCGTCGCGACGAGCTCGGGCCGCTCCTTCTTCACCAGCGTATCGAGCTCGCCGGAGAGCCGGGCGAAGCCGCCGGGCGTCATGTAGTTGCGCGTGCCGGTGGGCAGCGGTGACACGACATCGACGTCGGTGTCGTCGTCGTCCTGGTTCTGCTCGCGTGTGAACGCCTTGCTCATCGTGCGAATTATAGGCGCCGCGCCGGTGCCCGCCGGCCGCGGTCCTATACTGTTCGATCGTATGTCGACGCCCACGTTCGCAACACCGCTCACGCCGGCACGGATCGCCGCGACGCTTGGCGTGCTCGCTGCGCTCGCGCTCGCGGCGTTCGCGATCGCGCTCGCCGTCGGCAGCGTCGCCGTCGACGCGACGACGGTTCTGCGCGCGCTCGGCGGTGCCGATGGCACGACCGCGTCGATCGTGCGCGAGCTGCGGCTGCCGCGCGCGCTCGCGGCGTTCGCGACCGGCGGACTGCTCGCGGTCGCCGGCGCGCTGATGCAGGTGCTTCTGCGCAACCCCCTCGCCGATCCGTACGTGCTCGGACTTTCCGGAGGCGCTGCAGCGGCCGCGCTCGCGGCGATGCTCGCCGGTGCTGCGGCGCTCGCCGCGCCGGCCGCATTCGCCGGCGCGCTCACGTCGACGACGCTCGTGTTCGGGCTCGCACGCGCGCGCGGCGACCGCACGCCGTGGACGTCGACGCGCCTGCTGTTGACGGGCGCCGTGATCGCCGCCGGCTGGGGCGCGCTGATCGCGCTGATGCTCGCACTCGCGCCGGATGCGCAGGTGAAGGGCATGCTGTTCTGGCTGATCGGCGACCTGTCGTCGGCGACCGCCGCTGCGCCTGCGCTCGGCGCGCTCGCCGTCGCCACGCTGATCGCGCTTGCCTTCGCGCGCGATCTCAACGTGCTCGCACGCGGCGAGGAAACGGCAGCCGCGCTCGGCGTCGCCGTGCCGCGCGTCACGCTGTTCGCGCATGGGGCCGCGGCGTTTGCGACAGCGGTCGCGGTGACGACCGCGGGCAGTGTCGCGTTCGTCGGACTGATCGTGCCGCACGCGCTGCGCATCGTCGTCGGCAACGATCAGCGCGTGCTGCTGCCGGCGGCGGCACTGGGCGGCGGCGTGCTGCTCGTGCTCGCCGACACGCTCGCCCGAAGCATCGCCGCGCCGGCGCAGCTGCCGGTCGGCGTCGTCACCGCGCTGATCGGCGTTCCGGTGTTCCTGTTGCTGCTCGCGCGAAGCGGCGTTCGCTGATCGTGATGAGCGACCCGGCGCGACTTTCGGTACGCGACCTTGCAATCGGCGTCGGCGGTCGCTCGCTGTGCGGCGCTGTCGACTTCGACGTTCGCCCTGGCGAGGTGTGGGCGATCGTCGGCCCGAACGGATCGGGCAAGACGACGCTCGTCGTCACGCTCGCCGGCCTGCGGGCGCCGGCGGGCGGCACGATCGCGTTCGACGGACGCTCGCTCGCGGTACTGTCACCACGCGAGCGCGCTCGTGTCCGAGGTTACCTGCCGCAGGATACATTCGACTTCTTCGCCGCGAGCGTGCTCGACACCGTGCTCGTCGGCCGCCATCCGCACGTCGCGCGTTGGCAGTGGGAATCGGGCGCCGACATCGACGCGGCGCGTGCCGCGCTCGGCGCGTTCGGCCTTGAAGCGCTCGCGTCGCGCGACGTTCGCACGCTATCCGGCGGCGAGCGCCGCCGCGTCGCGCTCGCCGCGCTGCTCGCGCAGGATCCTGCGCTGTGGCTGCTCGACGAGCCCGCGTCACACCTCGATCTCGGACAGCAGATCGCCGCGCTCGACGTGCTCGCGGCGCTCGCGCGCGATCGCGGCAAGGCGATCGTCATGGTCGTGCACGAGCTTCATCTCGCCGCGCGCTATGCCGATCATGCGATTGCGCTCGGCGCCGGTCATGCGTCGGTCGGTGTCGCCGATCAGGTGCTGACCGACGACGCGCTGTCATCGCTGTTCGCGCACCGGCTGATGAGCGTCGGCAGCGGCCGCTCGCGCGCCTTCATGCCCGATTGACCCGAGCGAGGGTCAGAGTGCCCAAGCGAGGGTCAGAGTGCAGTTCGGCGCCCCAGCGCGCGCCCTCACTCGGCGATTGCGTAACAGCGAACCGCACTCTGACCCTCGCTGGACCCTCATCTGCGCATTCGGACGCGTGCGGCGTCGATCGCCGTGCAGAGCTCGCCGACGCCATCAACGAATCGCGGGCCGGGCCGGTGCAGCAGATTCGCGTCGACTGTGGCGACGTTGCCGTAGCGCGAGGCGGGAAGCTGCGGCCAGCGCCGCCATGCATCGAGCCACGCCGGCGGCACCGCGTCGTCGAACGCGCCGACGATCGCATCCGGCGCCGCGGCCAGCACCGCCTCGACGGACACCGCCGGCGCGGGCAGGGCGATCTGCGCGAACACGTTGTCCGCGGCGCACGCGTCGAGCGCCTGCGTGATCAAGTGTCGTCCGCCGACCGTGTAAAGCGGCGAATCCCAGATCTCGTAGAAGACTCGCACGCGCGAGGCGCCGGCGTGGGCGGCCCGTACTCTCGCGAGCTTCGCGCGAAACGCGGTCGCGGCCCGCCGCGCAACGCCGTCGGTGCCGGCGAGCGAGCCGATGCGCTCGATGTCGTCGGCGATGCCTTCGATCGTCCGCGCATCGGTGACGACGATCGCGATGCCGCGCGCACGCAGCTGCTCGACCTGCCCGGGCGTCGTGTACGGCCAGGTGACGACGACGTCGGGACGCAGCGCGACGATGCGCTCGAGATCGAGCGCATGGACGTCGCCCACTCGCGGCAGCGCGCGTGCAGCCGGCGGCCAGTCGGAGCCGGCGACGACGCCGACGATGCGCTCGCCAGCGCCGGCGGCGAACACGAGCTCGGTCGCGTGCGGTGCAAGGCTCACGATGCGCCGAGCGCGCGCGGCGAGGCGCACCGTGGTGCCGGTGACGTCGGCACCGTCGATCGCCGCTTGTGCCGCCGTCGCGGCGAACGCAGCGACGACGAGCGCGACCAACGCAGCGTTCAGATTCGCCATCGCAAGCCGGCGAACACGGTCGCGCCGCCCGTCGCGTAGCCCGCGGCAAGCTCGTAGTCGCGATCGAACAGGTTGTCGGCGCGCACGAACGCGGTGAGCTTTGGCGTCATCTGCCATTCGGCTGTCAGGTTGACGATCGCATAGCCGGCGAGCGGAACGCTGTTCGCTGCGTCGTCGTAGCGACGCGACGACGCGACGAGCTCGACGCCGACGCGCGCGGCGCCGAACGGCTGTGCAAGCGAAAGCGCCGCGTGACGCCGCGCACGCCGCGGCAGCAATCGCCCGGATTCGTCGTCGGTCGGCGATGCCACATCGACCGATGCGTCGACGCTCGTGCCCTGCTGTGCGCGGATGCCGAGCGCCGCCGTGACGCCGCGCAGCGTCGCGCGCGCGACATTGTGCGGCGCGCAGTTGAAGTCGGCGTCGCATTCGAACACGATCAGCTGACGCACGCGACTGCGGTATGCCGTCGCGCGCGCGTCGAATTGCAGTTCGCCGGCGGCGCGCGTCCACGCGATGCCGGCCTCGACGTTGCGCGAAGTTTCCGGCACCAGCGCCGGATTCGAGAAGCCCGGGTAATAGAGATCGTTGAACGTCGGCGCCTTGAATCCGGTGCCGTAGCTCGCATTCACCCGCCATTCGGGCGACAGCCGGTAACCGTACGCAAGGGTGCCGGTCGTGCGGCCGCCGAACTGCGTCGAGTCGTCGTGGCGAACGTTCGCCTGCAGCGAGTGCGGCTCGAGCGAGACCCGATAGATCGCGAACAACGCGTTCGTGTCGCGCGCCGTCACGGCGAACCCGGCGTCGGTCGCGACGCGTTCCTCGCGCCGCTCGACGCCGGCGCTCAGCGTGCCGGGCATCGCCGTCGACTTGGAGAGATCGACGTCGTTCTGCCAGCCATACTGACGCTGCGTCGTGCGAAAGGGCGAATCGCCGAAGCCCGTCTTCGACACGCTGTCGTCGATCGCGACGCCCGCCGACAGCCGCGACGTCCAGAACGGCGCGACCGTGTTGCGGCTTTCCACGCGCGCCGTCTCGACCACGGTGATCGTGCGATCGTCGTGGTCGGGACCGGCGTCGAACTGCGCGTTCAACCGGTTGCGCAGGTACTGCACGTCGACGAATTGTCCACTCGCCCATTGCGCCGAGACGTTGCCGCCGACGTTCGCGCTGCGATAACCGTCGCGGTCGGGGTTGTACGAGAAGTTCGACGGATCGACAATGGCGTTGAAGCCGCTGCTCGCGCGCGCGCCGACCTGAACCGCGTACGCGACGGCCGATGCGCTGCCGGCAACGCCGCCGCTCGCGCTTCGCGCGTCGTACGTGCCGCCGCCAGCGGTCGCATTGGCGGAGAACGCTTCGCGAGCGCGCCGCGTGAACACCTGGATCACGCCGCCGATCGCATCGGCGCCGTACAGCGACGAGGCCGGTCCGCGCAGGATCTCGATGCGCTCGATCTGCTCGAGCGGTATGGCCTCGAGCGTCGCCGCGCCGGTCGACGACGACCCGACGCGCAGGCCGTCGATCAGCACGAGCGTCTGCGCGGTATTGGCGCCGCGCAGGAACACGCCCGACACGGCGCCGGGCCCGCCGTTGCGCACGATTTCCACGCCCGACTGGCGCTGCAGCAGGTCGGTCAGCGTGCCGGCGCCGGCGCGTGCGATCTCATCGGTGCCGATGACGGTGACGTCGGCGAGCAGTTCGGGCAACGGCAGCATCGTCCGCGACGCGGTCACGACGACCGGCGGCAGCGCCGACTGCGCGAGCGCCAATGGCGAGGACAGCGACGAAGGCAAAGTGAAGGCGACCGCGATCGCGGCCGGCGAACGCAAGCATTGGAAGCGCATGAACCGACTCCGAGTGCGCCGTGCCCCTCGCACGGCGGATCGAAGCAGCGGCGCGCATCGAGCCAGGCGCCGCACGCTCACGACGACGAGCGCGAGCAAGACGCGCGCGCCGTCGCACAGGCCGGTCTCCGGGCTCGCCGGTCATGGCGCTCCGCCTTCCCGCGCGCGTCGCGCGCAGTGGCATCGATGGAGCGCCCGCACCAGCCTACCGTTGCGGGGGCAGCCGCGGCATGGCGCACGAAGGCGCGTGACCGCATTCCCGTTTCACCCGCCGCGAGGAATTCGCGACGGACACCTGCGAGCGCGATTGTACGCCGCGCGCCGCACCCGGCGAGCGCGGGCACTGCTATACTTTTTGCAGCTTCTTCCGCCGCCTCCCCCGGCTCAAACCGGCTCCGAGGACCTGCAATGCCCCGCAAGCTGTACGTGCGCACCTTCGGGTGCCAGATGAACGAGTACGACTCGGACAAGATGGCCGACGTGCTCGCCGCTTCCGATGGCCTCGCGCTGACCGACCGACCCGAGGACGCCGACGTCATCCTGTTCAACACGTGCTCGGTGCGCGAGAAGGCGCAGCAGCGCGTGTTTCACGATCTCGGCCGCGTGCGTGCGCTCAAGCGCGATCGACCCGACCTCATCATCGGCGTCGGCGGCTGCGTCGCGAGCCAGGAAGGCGCGGCGATCGTTCGCCGCGCACCGTACGTCGACGTCGTTTTCGGTCCGCAAACGCTGCACCGGCTGCCCGCGCTGATACGCGCGCGCCGCGACACCGGCGAGCCGCAGGTGGACGTGAGCTTTCCCGAAGTCGAGAAGTTCGATCATCTGCCGCCGGCGCGCATCGACGGCGCGAGCGCGTTCGTTTCGATCATGGAAGGGTGCAGCAAGTACTGCACGTTCTGCGTGGTGCCGTACACGCGCGGCGAAGAAGTGTCGCGCCGCTTCGACGACGTGCTGACGGAAGTGGCCGACCTTGCCGACCATGGGGTCAAGGAGGTGACGCTGCTCGGCCAGAACGTCAACGCGTACCGCGCGCCGCTTGACGCAGGTCACGTCGCCGATCTCGCAACGCTGCTGGAATACATCGCCGAGGTTCCAGGCATCGAGCGCATTCGCTACACGACCTCGCACCCGAAGGAAATGACGCAGCGGCTCATCGACACCTATACGCGCGTGGACAAGCTCGTCTCGCATCTGCACCTGCCGGTGCAATCGGGATCCGACCGCGTGCTCGCTGCAATGAAGCGCGGCTACACGGTGCTCGAGTACAAATCGATCGTTCGCAGGTTGCGCGCCGCGCGGCCGGGCCTTTCGCTGACGTCGGACTTCATCGTCGGCTTTCCCGGCGAAACCGACGACGATTTCGCGCGCACGCTCGATATCGCCGAGTCTTCGAGGTTCGACGGCTCGTTCGTCTTCGCGTACAGCGCGCGGCCGGGCACGCCGGCTGCGGAGCTCGACGGCGCGGTCGACGCCGACGAAACGCAGTCGCGGCTCGAGCGGCTCAATGCGGTGCTGGACCGGCAGTACCGTGACTGCAGCGATGCGATGGTGGGCCGCATTGAGCGTGCGCTCGTCACCGGTCCGTCCGCCAGGCGCGCCGGGGAGCTCGCCGCGCGAACCGACAACAACCGCGTCGTCAACTTCGCGGGCGATCCGAGCCTCGTCGGCCGTTACGTCAACTTGTACATCACGGCTGCATATCCGCATTCGCTGCGGGGCGAAATAACTCTCCCGCCGGCGGAAAAAATAGTGTAATTTTTTCAGAACGCGTTGAGGCGGCCGCTGTCCATTCGATCGCCCGCCGCAACCGTCCGTTTTTCGAGGGAATTCGATGTCCGTGCCTGTCCGGCCCTCGCGCCGTCGTGATCTGCTGTGCGCGCTTGCTCTTTCGTTCGTCGTCGTCGGCTCCGTCGCCAGCTGCGCGTCACTGCCCGGCTCGGGCGGCGACACCGCCGGGCTGGCCGCCGCCGCCGCGGCAGGAGCGGCGGCCGCCAGCGAATCGCCGGGGCGCGCCGCGCATCCCGGGTCGTCGGCGTCGGACGCCGCGCGAGTTGCAGCGGCGGCCGCGGCGGCCGCAGTCGCAGGGCAGGCCCGGCCCTTCGCCGATTTCGTCCGCGACGCGAAGGAGATGCCGGGGCTGCTGCGCGTGTGGCAGCGCGACGACCGCGTGTACCTCGAGCTCGAGCCGTCGCAGCTCGACAAGCCGTACTTCCTCGTGTCGGCGCTGAATCAGGGTATTGGCGAGCAGCGGTTGTACGGCGGAATGATGAGCTGGCCGGCCGGCGTCGAGCAGGTCGTCATATTCCACAAGCACGGCAACGCCGTGCAGTTGATCGCAAAGAACGTCAAGTACACGGCGAAGCCGAACACGCCCGAAGCGCGGGCGGTCTCCAACGGATTCTCCGACAGCCTGCTCGCGACCGCGCCGGTCGTCTCGCAGCCGAACCCCGAGCGCAAGTCGCTGCTGATAGATGCATCGGCGCTGTTCCTCACCGACATGCCGGCAGCGGCGCAGGCGCTGGAGCGCGGCTTCCATCAGCCCTATGGGTTCGACGCGCGCAACTCGTCGATCGGCAAGGTGCGCGTCGCGGCGGACATCGTGACGATCGACGTCAGCGCCCACTACGCGCTCGCCCGGCTCGCACCGGCGTCGGCGGCGGGCCTGCCCCGCTCGCCCAGCGTGCCGTCGGCCGTGCCCGATCCGCGCAGCCTGTTCCTCGGCTTCCACTACACGCTCGCACCGCTGCCCGAGGAACCGATGCATCCGCGGCTCGTCGATGAGCGGATCGGCCACTTCTGGGTGGAGCGCGTCGACTTCAGCAACGATGTCGCACGCGTCCCGATCGAGCGCTACGTCGCGCGGTGGCGCCTCGAGAAGAAGGACCCGAGCGCGCCGATGTCGGAGCCGAAGCAGCCGATCGTCTATACGCTCGACCGCACGATCCCCGAGCGTTACCGGCAGGCGGTGCGCGAAGGCATCCTGGAGTGGAACAAGGCGTTCGAGCGCATCGGCTTCAAGGATGCGATCCGCGTCGAGCAGCAGCCCGACGACGCCGACTACGACACGAGCGACCTGCACCGAGCGTCGGTGCGCTGGATCGCGAACGCGCACTCGTCGTTCGTCGCGATCGGCCCGCGCGTCGTCGACCCGCGCACCGGCGAGATCCTCGACGCCGACATCGCGATCGACGGCAGCTGGATGCGCGTCTTCCGCAACCTGCGTACCGAAACGCTGCCTGCTCCCGCGCCCCCGGCGGCGAGCGAGTCCGCGCTGGTGAGCGCGCTCGCCGGATCGCCGAACTCGATGATGTGCGAGTTCGGCGCGCAGGCGTCCGAGCAGGCGGGCTTCGGCATGGCGCTGCTCGAAGCGCGCGGCGAGCTCGCGCTCGACGGACCCGACGCCGAGCGCTTCCTCGGCGGGCTGGTGAAGGAAACCGTGATGCACGAAGTCGGCCACACGCTCGGGCTCACGCACAACTTCCGCGCATCGACGGTCTACACGGAGGCGCAGCTGTCCGACCCGCAGTTCACCCGCGCGAACGGCCTTTCGGGCTCGGTGATGGACTACAACCCGTGGAACATCGCGCTCAAGACCGAGTCGCAGGGCGAGTTCCAGATGTCTACGCTCGGGCCATACGACTACTGGGCGATCGAGTACGCGTACGCGCAGTTCGCGCCGCAGGAGGAGGCAGCGGGCCTCGAGAAGATCGCCGAGCGGTCGAGCGAGCCGCTGCTCGCGTTCGCGATGGACGACACGACGTTCTACAGCGGCCTCGACCCGGAGATCAACCAGTTCGACCTGACGGTGAATCCGCTGGGCTACGCGCAGAAGCGCTTCGCGCTCGCGCGCGAGCTGCTCGAGCGCACCGAGCAGCGCGAGCTGAAGGTCGGCGAATCGTACAGCCTGCTGCGGCGAAACCTGGTGCGCAGCCTCGCCGACGCGCAGGAGTCCGCCTCGCAGGCGGTGAAGTACGTCGGCGGGCTGACGGTGCTGCGCGACCGCGCCGGCACCGGACGCGCGCCGCTGATGCCCGTCGCACCGGACAAGCAGCGCGCGGCGCTCGATCTCGTTACGCGCGAAGTGCTCTCGCCCGAGAGCTTCCGCATCCCGCCGAAGCTGCTGCGCGAAGCGAGCGTCTCGTTCTACGACCAGCTCGACGCGGAGGAGCTCGGGCGCCCGCTGCCGCCGCTCGATTTCGCGATCGACCAGCGCGTGCTCGGCGTGCAGCGCGTCGTGCTGAACCAGCTGATGAGCGAGCAGACGGCGCAGCGGCTGATCAACAACGCGAGCCGCGTCGACTCGGCGACTCAGTCGATCAAGCTCTCCGAGCTGTACACGACGCTGCACACGGCGATCTGGAGCGAGTTGAAGAGCGGCCGTGACATCAACCTCTTCCGCCGCAACCTGCAGCGCGAGCATGCGGCGCGCATCGCAACCGCGCTGCTGAAGCCGGCGGCGACGATGCCCGCCGACGCGCGTTCGCTGATGCGCGAGGAGGCGCGCTCGCTGCGCCAGGAGATCGCCGCCGCGCAGGCGAAGCCGCGCGCCGCGTATTCGAAGGAAGCGCGCGCGCATCTCGCTGAAGTGCAGGCGGAGCTCGACGAAGCGCTGAAGGCGCCGATCGTCCGCCAGGGCGTTTAGGACAACGAGGGTCAGAGTGCTCGAAAGCGAGGGTCAGAGTGCGCCCGTGCGCACTCTGACCCTCGCTTGAGACGCTCGCTTGCGCCGGCCGTCCGTTTGACGCAGACTCGCTTTCCTCCGCGCCAATCGCACGCCTTTGCCCGCCGATTCCGTCACGCTCGCGCTCGAGCCGCTCGACAACCGCGCGCTCGCCAATCTCTGCGGTCCGCTCGACGCGAACCTGCGCCAGATCGAAGCCGCGCTCGACGTCGTCATCAACCATCGCGCCGGCTCGTTCACGCTGAGCGGATCGCGGGCGCAGACGAACCGCGCCGCCGAAGCGCTGCGAAAGTTCTACGCGAGCGCCGAAAAGCCGCTGACCGTCGACGACATCCAGCTCGGGCTGATCGAGCTGTCCACGCAGGCGAAGCACGGCGCGGCAGCGAACGAGGCGGCCGTCGACGACAGCATGCCGCTGCTTCGCACGCGGCGTGCGGACCTGCACGGGCGCACGCCGAACCAGATCGCGTACCTGAAGGACATCCAGGAGCACGACATCACGTTCGCGATCGGCCCCGCCGGAACCGGCAAGACCTATCTCGCCGTCGCCTGCGCCGTCGATGCGCTCGAGCGCGATTCGGTGAAGCGCCTCGTGCTGGTGCGACCGGCGGTCGAGGCGGGCGAGCGGCTCGGCTTCCTGCCCGGCGATCTCGCGCAGAAGGTCGATCCGTACCTTCGCCCGCTCTACGACGCGCTGTACGATCTCATGGGCTTCGACAAGACCGGCAAGCTGTTCGAGCGCGCAACCATCGAGATCGCGCCGCTCGCATACATGCGCGGGCGCACGCTCAACCACTCGTTCATCATCCTCGACGAAGCGCAGAACACGACACCCGAGCAGATGAAGATGTTCCTCACCCGCATCGGCTTCGGCACGAAGGCGGTGATCACCGGCGACGTCACGCAGATCGACCTCGCGCGCGGCCAGAAGAGCGGCCTCGTCGAAGCCGACCGCGTGCTCGCCGGTGTGCGCGGCATTGCGTTCACGCGCTTCACGAGCTCCGACGTCGTGCGCCATCCGCTGGTGCAGAAGATCATCAGCGCTTACGAGCGCGCGTCTGCGGCCGATGCCGGAAAGAGCTGACGGCGCGCCGTGACGGCGCCCGGCGCGCGGCGTGAGCCGCGGCTCACGCTTTCGGTGCAATATGCGGTCGCCGCGGGCACGCTGCCGCTACCGGTCGCGCTGCGCCGATGGGCACGCTCGGCGCTCGAGCGCGACGCGATGGTCGCGATGCGCTTTGTCGGCACCCGCGAAGGCCGCAGGCTGAACCGCCTTTACCGTGGTAAGGACCGCGCGACCAACGTCCTCACCTTCGTGTACGATGACGTGATGCCGCTGTCGGGCGACCTCGTGCTCTGCGCCCCGGTGCTGCGACACGAAGCGCGGGCGCAGCACAAGCGGCTCGCCGATCATTGCGCGCACCTCGTCGTGCACGGGATGCTGCATCTTCAAGGTTACGATCACGATACCGAGCGCAAGGCGCGCGTGATGGAAGCGCGCGAGCGAGCGCTGCTTGCGCGGTTCGACATCGCCGACCCTTATGCGCGGCCGGCGCGCGCGACGGCGTCCGGCCGACGATGAGCGTCATCGATCACGACGACAAGGACGGCAAGCCGTCGCTGATCGAGCGGCTGTCGGCGTTCCTCACGCGCGAGCCCGAGGATCGGGAGGAGCTGCTCGACCTGCTGCGCGGCGCGTTCGAGCGCAAGCTCCTCGACGCCGACGCGCTGTCGATGATCGAGGGCGTGCTGCAGGTCTCCGAGATGACGGTGCGCGACATCATGATCCCGCGCGCGCAGATGGACGTGATCTCGCAGGACGACGACCCGGAGGCGTTCCTGCCGCTGGTGATCGAGACGAAGCACTCGCGCTTCCCGGTGATCGGCGAGAGCAAGGACGACGTCGTCGGCATCCTGCTCGCGAAGGAGCTGCTGAACTACTACGCGAATCCGGAGAACTTCAACCTGCGCGACATGCTGCGCCCGGCGGTGTTCGTGCCCGAGTCGAAGCGGCTGAACGTGCTGCTGCGCGAGTTCCGCGCGAACCGCAACCACATCGCGATCGTCGTCGACGAATACGGCGGCGTTTCGGGGCTCGTGACGATCGAGGACGTGCTCGAGCAGATCGTCGGCGACATCGAGGACGAATACGACTATGACGAGGACCAGGACAACATCATCGCCGAGGCGTCGGGCCGCTACCGCGTGAAGGCGCAAACCGAGATCGCCGACTTCAACGAGCGCTTCGGCACCGAGTTCTCGGACGACGAGTTCGACACGGTCGGCGGTCTCGTGCTGCGCGCTTTCGGCCGCCTGCCCAAGCGCGGCGAGACGACGACGATCGACGGCTTCCGCTTTCGTGTCGTGCGCGCCGACAGCCGTCGCCTGCACACGCTGCAGGTCGAGCCGCCGCCGCCACAGCCGGGCGAAGCGGACGTCGGTCGATGATTACGGGGCGTTCGTCGTCCCGCGTAGGACTCGTGAGCGCGGCGGCGAAGCAAGGCGCGAAGCGGGCGTCGCCGCGCGATCGAGGCGCGCGACTGGAGAAGTGCCTGATTTGACATGCTCTGGCGGAGCGCACGGCACCCAGTGTCGCTCGGCGGAAGACACTGGATTCCCGCGCGCGGGAATGACGGGCTCGTGCTGGCTCGCGCGCGCCTTCGCGCTCGCGGCCGGCGTCGCAAGCGTATTCGCGTTCGCTCCGTTCTCGCTCGCCGCCATCGGCATTGCCGCGATCGGCGTGCTCTTCGCGCTGTGGCAGCGGACGACGGCGCGCGAGGCGGCGGCGCTCGGCTACACCTACGGCATCGGTTTGTTCGGCACCGGCGTGTCGTGGATCTACGTCGCGCTGCACACGTTCGGCGACATGCCGGCGGTGCTCGCCGCGACCGGCACGGCTGGACTGTGCGCGTTCATCGCGCTCTATCCGGCGCTCGCCGGCTGGCTCGCCGTGCGCTGGACGCCGCCTCGATCGGTATCGCGGGCGCTCGCAACGGCGGCCGCGTGGACGATCGCCGAGTGGCTGCGCAGCGTCGTGTTCACCGGCTTCCCGTGGCTGTCGCTCGGCTACTCGCAAATTCCTGCCGGCGCGCCGGCGGCGCTCGCGTTCTTCGCGCCGCTCGGCGGCGTCTTCACGGTGACGCTCGCGTGCGCGCTGATCGCCGCGCTCGGCGCGCTCGCGCTCGACGCATTGACCGGGGAGCGGCCGCGACTCGCCGCGGCGTTCGCTGCGCTCGCGCTGCTGCCCTGGCTCGCCGGCGCGGCGCTCGCACGCGTCGAATGGACGCGCCCGTCGGGCGAGCCGCTCGCCGTCACGTTGCTGCAGGGGAACGTGCAGCAGGATCTCAAGTTCGACCCGGCGTTCCGCGAGCGCACGTTCGATCTGTACACGGCCCTCGTCCGCCAGGCGCAAGGCCGCTTGATCGTGCTTCCCGAAAGCGCGTTCCCGATGTTCGTCGACGAGGTGCCCGAGTCGGTGCTGGCACGACTCGCGCTCGCCGCGCGCGGACGCGGCGGCGACCTGCTGCTCGGCGTGTTCACCGCCGATGCGCCACTGCCCGGCACGAGCGACCCGCGCTACTACAACAGCGTGATCACGCTCGGCTCGTCGCGGCCGCAGCTCTATCGCAAGCGCCACCTGGTGCCGTTCGGGGAAACGATCCCGCTCGAGCCGGTGATCGGCTGGTTCATGCGCTCGGTGCTCGCGATCCCGCTCGCGAGCCAGAGCGCCGGCGACGCCGATCAGCCGTTGCTCGAGGTGGCCGGTCAGCGCGTCGCCGTCGACATCTGCTACGAGGACGCCTTCGGCAGCGACATCCGTCCGCAGGCCGAGAACGCGACGCTGCTCGTCAACGCGACCAACGACGCATGGTACGGCCACTCGCTCGCCGCCGAGCAGCACAACCAGATCGCCGCGATGCGCACGCTCGAAACCGGCCGCCCGATGCTGCGTGCGACGAACACCGGCATCACGTCGGCCATCGACCATCGCGGACGCGAGCTCGCGCGGCTGCCGTGGTTCACCCGCGGCGCGCTCGAGATTCGCATCGCCGGACGCGAAGGATCGACGCCGTACATCCGCTTCGGTGACGCGGTCGCCGTCGCCGCCGCGCTGGTCGTGCTCGCCGGCGCATTGGCACACGCGCGCCTGACCGCACGTAGCCCGGGCCCGCCTCCATCGCGATGAACGCATCGATCGTCCGCATGCTGCCGTTCCTGCGCTGGCCGCGTCCGACGGCGGCGACGCTGCGCAGCGACGCGCTCGCCGGGCTCTCCGTCGGTCTCGTGCTCGTGCCGCAGGCGCTCGCCTACGCGACGGTCGCGGGCATGCCGCCACAAGCGGGACTCTACGCGGCGCTGTTGCCCGCCGTCGTCGGCGTGCTGTGGGGATCGTCGCCGCTGCTCGCCGTCGGCCCGGTGGCATTGACGAGCCTGCTCACGTTCGCGTCGCTGCAGCCGCTCGCGCAGCCGGCGACCGATCACTGGGTCGACCTCGCGATCTGGCTCGCGATCTATGCCGGCGCCATCCAGTTCGCGCTTGGCGCGCTGCGCATGGGCGTCATCGCGAACTTCGTCTCGTATCCGGTCATCAGCGGCTTCATCAACGCCGCCGCGCTGATCATCATCTTCACGCAGGCGCCGGTGCTCGTCGGACTACCGCCGCCGCACGACGTGCACTGGTTCGGGCATGCCGCTGCGGCGTTGCGATCGTCGCCGGCGATCGTCGCCGAAACCGCGGTGTTCGGCATCGCGGCGATCGTCATGCTCGTCGTGCAGCGCCGCTTCGCGCGGCGGCTGCCCGGCGTTCTGATCGTCTGCGCGCTCGGCACACTCGCGAGCGCGGCCGTCGGGCTCGCAGCCAAGGGAGTCGCCGTCGTCGGCGCGATTCCCGGCGGCTTGCCCCCGCTCGCGCTGCCGGCGTCGCTCGACCTCGACACGCACCGCGCGCTGCTCGCGCCTGCGGTCATCATTGCGCTGCTGAGCTTCACCGAGGCGATGTCGAGCTGCCGGACGCTGTCGCGAAGACGCGGTGAGCTGTGGGACGAAAACCAGGAGCTGATCGGCCAGGGCCTCGCGAAGATCGCGAGCGGATTGAGCAGCGCGTTCCCGGTCAGCGGATCGTTCTCGCGCTCGGCGCTGAATCTCTACGTCGGTGCGCAGACCGCGTGGTCGACGCTGTTCTCGGCCGCGTGCGTGCTCGCGTGCCTGCTGTGGCTCACGCCGTACCTGTACCACTTGCCGCTCGCCGTGCTCGCGGCGGTGATCATCGTGCCACTCGCTGGCCTCCTCGACTTCTCCGTGTTCGTGCGGCTTTGGCGCACGTCGCGCGACGACGGCGCGATCGCGCTCGTCACGCTCGTCGCCACGCTTGCATCGGTGCCGTACCTGCACTGGGGCGTGTTCGCCGGATTCATCGTGTCGCTGATCGCGTACCTGTACCGGCGCAGCCGGCCGAGGATCATCGAGGTCGGCCCGCACCCGGACGGCACGCTGCGCGAGCGCGCTCACCATGGGCTCCCGCAGGTCGCCGACGACGTGCTCGCCGTGCGCATGGATGCCGCCATCACGTACATCACCGCGCCGCTGCTCGAGCGCTTCGTCGTCGAGCGGCTGCGTCCGGACGTGCGTACGGTGCTGATCGCGGCGAGCCCGATCAACGACATCGACGCGACCGGCATCGAGATGCTGCGCGACCTGCACGCGAAGCTGCGCGCGCAGGGGGTGGCGTTGAAGCTCGCCGGCGTGAAGCTGCAGCTCGGGGACGCGCTCGAGCGAACCGGTCTCGCCGACGAGATCGGTGCGGACGCGTTCTTCGCGACCGACCTCGCCGCGGTCGCCGCGCACGCGCCCGGCGAGCGTGGCGCGGAAGATGCGCGATAAGGCCCCGGGTGGTTTCGCGCCGCCGGATGTTCTAGCATCGATGTTTCGCCGTTCGAAGGAGGAGCGATGATTCACTTCGTTTTGCATGCCGCCAAGGACAACGTCGGCGTCGTCGTCGTCGAGGGCGTCAGCGCCGGGCAGAGCCTCACCGGCTGGATCATGGACGACGACCGCACGATCGAGGTGCCGGCGCGACAGGACATTCCGATCGGGCACAAGCTCGCGCTCGCCGACATGAAGACCGGCGATACCGTCTACAAGTACGGGCAAGACATCGG
Organism: uncultured beta proteobacterium; assembly: GCA_963798655.1. Lineage (GTDB taxonomy): Bacteria > Pseudomonadota > Gammaproteobacteria > Burkholderiales > Casimicrobiaceae > CAVSMC01. The sequence goes on from CAWCUH010000004.1 coordinate 417,435, forward strand.
CCGCGTCGTCGCCCCCATCCGCGCCGGCGAGCATGCGCACGTGCACAACGTGAAGACGAAGCGCTGGTAGCACCGTCTCGTGTCCGCGACAGCGGCAGCCCGCTGACTTTCCACGAACGACGCTGGATTCCCGCGTTCGCGGGAATGACGGCAAGAAAGGGTCTTCGATGATCGACCGCAACACCACTTTCCTCGGCTACCGCCGCGAGAACGGCCGCGTCGGCGTGCGCAACCACGTGGTCGTCCTTCCCGTCGACGACATCTCGAACGCCGCATGCGAAGCGGTCGCGGGCAGCATCAAGGGCACGATGGCGCTGCCGCATCCGTACGGACGGCTGCAGTTCGGCGCCGACCTCGAGCTCCACTTCCGCACGCTGATCGGCACCGGCTCCAGTCCGAACGTTGCCGCCGTCGTCGTCATCGGCATCGAGGAGGGCTGGGCGAACAAGGTCGCCGACGGCATCCGCAAGACCGGCAAGCCGGTGGCGGCATTCGGCATCGAGCTGCACGGCGACCACGACACGATCATGCGCGCGTCGCGCGCGGCGCGCGAGCTCGTGCAGTGGGCCTCCGAGAAGCAGCGCGAGCAATGTCCGATCTCCGAGCTCTGGGTGTCGACCAAATGCGGAGAGTCCGACACGACGTCGGGCTGCGGCGCGAACCCCACCGTGGGCAACGCGTTCGACAAGCTCTATCCGCTCGGCGCAACGCTCGTCTTCGGCGAGACGACCGAGATAACGGGCGGCGAGCATCTGGTCGCCGACCGCTGTCGCACGCCGGCGGTGCGCGAAAAGTTCATGGCGATGTTCAACCGCTACCAGGACGTCGTGAACCGACACAAGACGAACGACCTGTCCGACTCGCAGCCGACGAAGGGCAACATCGCCGGCGGACTCACGACGATCGAGGAGAAGGCGCTCGGCAACATCCAGAAGATCGGCAGGAAGTGCCTGGTCGACGGCGTCATCGACAAGGCCGAGATGCCTACGGCGCCGGGGCTTTGGTTCATGGACAGCTCGTCGGCGGCTGCCGAGATGGTGACGCTGTGCGCCGCATCGGGCTTCGTCGTTCACTTCTTTCCCACCGGGCAGGGCAACGTCATCGGAAACCCCGTGCTTCCGGTGATCAAGCTGTGCGCGAATCCGCGCACCGTGCGCACGATGAGCGAGCACATCGACGTCGATGTGTCGGGACTGCTGCAGCGCGAGATCAATCTCGACCAGGCCGGCGACAAGGCGCTCGAGTCGATGCTGCGCACGGCGAACGGCCGCCTCACCGCTGCCGAAGCGCTCGGCCATCGCGAGTTCGTGCTGACGCGGCTCTACGAAAGCGCCTGATCCGCCATCCCGTGCACAGCGACAGCGCCGCAGCCGCACCGCTGCTCGACGTGCGCGGCGTCACGCTGCAGTACAAGACGACGCAGCATCTCGTCACCGCGACGTACCGTGTCGACTTCCAGGTGCATCGATCCGATCGCTACGTGCTGCTCGGACCGTCCGGCTGCGGCAAGTCGACGTTGCTGAAAGCGGTCGGCGGCTATCTCGCGCCGGTCGAAGGCGAGATTCGCCTCAAAGACCGCGTCGTCGACAAGCCGGGTCCCGACCGCATGATGATCTTCCAGGAGTTCGACCAGCTGCTGCCGTGGAAGACGGTCAAGCAGAACGTGATGTTCCCGCTCGAATCGTCCGGCAAGTTGTCGGGGCGGGCAGCCGAAGAAAAGGCCATGCAGTACATCGAGAAGGTGAAGCTCGCGCCGTTCGCCGATCACCATCCGCACATGCTGTCCGGCGGCATGAAGCAGCGCGTCGCGCTCGCGCGCGGCATGGCGATGGAGCCCGACATCCTGCTGATGGACGAGCCGTACGCGGCGCTCGACGCGCTCACGCGGCGAAAGATGCAGGACGAGCTGCTTCAGCTTTGGGACGACACGCGCTTCACCGTGCTGTTCGTCACCCATTCGATTCCCGAAGCGATCAAGTGCGGCAGCCGGATCCTGCTGCTCTCGCCGCATCCCGGGCAGGTGAAGGCGGAGCTCGCGAGCGCAGCACGCGACGCCGACCCGGCGACGTCGAAGGCGCTCGAGATGCAGATCCACGACCTGCTGTTCGCCGACGAGGTCGAGGAAGACGAGGCGCATCACCATGAGTGAGCAGGACGGCGCGCTGGTTGCGAGGCCCGAGATCCGTCGCGAGCCGATCGATTCGTCGGCGTTCGGCGTCGTCGAGAAGCCGCTGTCGCCGTTCGAGCGGATCTACAACGTCGGCTGGGTGCGCAAGGCGGCGATCCTCATCGTTCTCGCGCTCGCGTGGGAGATCGGTGCGCGCTTCATCAACAACGACCTCTTGTTCCCGACGTTCATCGCGACCAACGTCGCGTTCATCCGCGGTGTGGCGAGCGGCGAGATCCTCGCCCGCATCGGCACGTCGCTCAACGTGCTGCTGCTCGGCTACGCGGTCGGCATCGCGGCGGCCGCGCTGTTGACCGCGCTCGGCGTCGCGACGCGAATCGGCACCGACGTGCTGGAGACGCTGACGGCGATGTTCAACCCGCTGCCCGCGATCGCGCTGCTGCCGATCGCGCTGATCTGGTTCGGCCTCGGCAAGGGCAGCCTGATCTTCGTGCTCGTGCACTCGGTGCTGTGGGCGGTGGCGCTCAACACGCACTCGGGATTCATGTCGGTGTCGAACACGCTGCGCATGGTGGGCCGCAATTACGGCCTCACTGGCATCGCGTACGTGACCAAGATCCTGATCCCCGCCGCCTTCCCGAGCATCCTCACGGGGCTCAAGATCGGCTGGGCGTTCGCATGGCGCACGCTGATCGCATCCGAGCTCGTGTTCGGCGTGAGCAGCGGCCAGGGCGGACTCGGCTGGTACATCTACGAGAACAAGAACCAGCTCGACATCCCGAACGTCTTTGCCGGCCTGTTCTCGGTGATCCTGATCGGGCTCGTCGTCGAGAACGTGATCTTCCGCACGATCGAGGCGCGCACCGTCCGCCGCTGGGGCATGCAGCACTGACGCCGGACGGCGTGCCCGCATGCCGATCGAGACGATCCTGCCGGCCGCGGTGGTCGTCGTCGCCGGCTACACGGTATTCGGCCTGACCGGCTTCGGCGCCTCGATCGTCGCATTGCCGCTGCTCGCGCATCTGATGCCGTTGCGCACCGCGGTGCCGATGATGCTGATCTTCGATCTCACCGCCGGCTTGACGGTCGGCCTGCGCAACCGCCGCGTCGTGGCGCGGCGCGAGCTGCTGCACATCGTGCCGTACATGCTCGCCGGCATGGCGGTGGGGGCGACGGCGCTCGTCAACGCGCCCGAGCGAATCTTGCTCGGCGTACTGGGCGCTTTCGTGCTCGCCTATGCGGCGTTCGGTCTGTTCGCTCCGGCGGCGCGCGCGCAAATCGCGGCGGGCTGGGCGGCGCCCCTTGGCGTCGCCGGCGGCGTGTTCACCGCGCTGTTCGGGACCGGCGGGCCGCTGTACACCGTCTATCTCGCGCGGCGGATCCCCGATACGACAGCGCTTCGCGCGACGCTGAGCGCGCTGATCGTCCTGAGCGGAATCGCGCGCCTGGCGATCTTCACCGGCGTCGGCCTGTACGCCCACGGCGATGCGCTGCGACTTGCGCTGTGGTTGCTGCCGTGCGCGCTGCTCGGCGTCTACGTCGGCAGCAGAACGCACGCGCGGCTCGCGCCGCGGCGCATCGTGCAGGCGATCTGGGTTGTGCTCGTCGTCGGTGGCACGAGCCTGCTGTGGCGCAGCGTCCGCGGCGCGTAGCGTCGCCGCACGTCGACCCGCTTCGGCACGGTCATTTCGCCGGCATCCACGTTCCGGGGTGAAACCAACCCTCCCATTGCGCCGGGTGGGCGCGGACCACCGGTTCGAGCAGGTCGACGTAGCGCGCGGCCAAGTCGCGAATGGCTTCGCGCGACGAAGCGGACCTCGGCGGGGTCAACTCGGGTGCGAGCTCGAAGCGGTAGCCTCCGCCGGCATCGGGCAGCGTGAACGCCGGAATGAGCGCAGCGCCGCTGTCGCAAGCGAGCAGCGGAGCACCCACGGCGAGCTCGACGACTCCGCCCATCAGCGGGAACGCCAGCGAATGCCGGCCGGCGCCGATCGCCGTGATGAGCACGACGCCGTTGTCCGCGAGCACCGCTTTCAGAGCGTCGAGTGCCGGCCGCGCGTTGCCGTACACGACCAGCACCCGCGTCGCGGTGTAGCGGTTGATCGCGCGCAAGCGGATCGGGTTGAGCAGCAGCGCGCCGAGGCGGGTCGGCGAATACGGATGGAACGGCGAGCTCAACTGAGTGACCGGATAGCCGGCAAGCGCGAGCGCCTTCTTCGACGCGAGATCGCTGCCGGCGAACGGGCTGTACCAGACGATCGCGCCGCGCGTTCGCTGCAACGCCCGTGCGAGCACGTCGCCGCCGACCAGGCGCGACTCGCAGCCCGATCGTCCCGGGAGCGCCTCCGCGACCGCACCGATGTCCGACAGGTAGTCGGCGGCGATCGCTTCGTGCGCGAACGACGCGGCGCCGCAACTCTCGCAGGCGCTCGATGCCGCGAGCAACTCGACGGCGCCGGCGTGAAACTTCAGGTGCACGCGCGCGAGAAGGCGCGCGGCCGCCGGCCACAGCCGCGACGGCAGCAGCGCGGCCATCAGGCAGCACCCGAGTCTGGCCGCGGTCACCACGTCCTTGCGCGCAATCCAGCCGTCGTAGCTCCACGGCGCGGTGCGTACCGTTACCGCGTGGGTTCGGCGCATGCGGCGGCACGCGTCCTAGCGCAGCGCGTAGCCCGATTCGAGCAGGCGTCCGCGCAACCCCGGTCGAAACGCCACCCAGTCGAGCAGCCGCAGCGCCGGCCGCGCACCCCAGCGGCTCTTGTAGCCGGAGTCGCCCAATCCGATGTCGATGCGCCGAATCCCGGCCGACTCGATGGCGTCGCGAAAGACGTGGCGGTACAGGATCGATCCGGTGCTGTACCCGCGCACGCGTTGGGCGTAGTTGTTCGCGATGACGTAGCGCGTTTCGCCGCTGTCCAGACAGAAGCAGAAGCTCGCCGGCTCGGCGTCGAAGTACATCAGCCAGGCGCGGGCCGCGCGCGCGCATCGCGCGTCGGCGAGGACGGCAGTCCAGAACGCCTGCAGGCGCGCGCCGGCAAACCGGGGCACTCCGCCCGCGCGATGCTGCCAGGAATTGCGCTCGATCGCCGCGATGTCGCGCAGCGCGTCGGGCCACGACGCTTCGGCTGCGCCGCCGAACATGCGAATTTCGAGCGCGCCGTCACGACCGATCCTGCGCTCGTAGTACGCCGTCCTCTTCGCGAGCCGTCCGCCGGGCTGCTGCTCGAACGCGCTCCACGAAGCCGGAAGCTCGGACGCGAACGTGTAGCCGAGCGGCGCGCAGCGGATTCGCCATCCGCGCCGTTCCAGCGACGACATCAGCGCGCTCGTGCCCGCGCAACGTTCCGGCACCGGGCCGAAGCGCATGACGAGCATGCGGGCCGACTGAGTGATCGCGCCCGCCAATGCGCACGCCGCATCGTTCACGGCGTCGTCGGGGATGACGACCGCGCGAAACGGCCAGTAGAGCCCGCCGAGCGCGGCGACGGCGATGCCGAACTTGCGCTGGACCGCGATGGGCAAGATCGCGCGCAAGCGCGCGTCGCGATCGCGCACCGTCCAGAACTGCAGCGGCAATCGCCACGCGCGATCGGGCAGCAGGCTCTCCGCCCACGCGCGTATCCAGGCGGCGGTCACGAAGCGGCTGTCGGGGGCGAGCGCTTCGGTTATCGATTGCCAGTCGTCGTCGCTCGGCGCAGTCGTGCACAATTCGGCTGTCCATCCGCCGTCGCGCTGTCCCGTTGCGTCGACCGAGTCGCGATTGCCCGCGTCGACGCGTTGCACACGGCGGGTTGGCGCGTGCTGCACACGCGGCGCGAACAGGCGCGAACGGAACGGTCGAGTGTCCTTCAACGGAGCAGGCATGCGTGCGCGAAGCATAGCCGGGGACGTGCGAGACGAACAGCCGTTGCCGTCGCCGCAGATCACGAGCGTTCGCTTGTTCACCACAGCGATCGTGGGCGCGGCGAGTCCGCCAAAGCTGCGCGTCGCATCCGTCCGATGAACGGCGACGCGCAGTGGCAGGCGCTCGATTCGACCCTGCCCGACGCGCTGTACGGGGCTTGCGCAGCGCTCGACCGCGGGCCGCTCGGCGAGCGTGCGACGCTGTTCAACGATCCGCGCTGGGTGGTGGCGCTCACCGGAGCGGACAAGACGATGCGGGCCTACGTCGCGCAGACGGCCGACGGCCTGGCCGGCCTCGCGACGTTTCTCGTGCACCCGTCGGCGGTCCGGCTCGCGCTGGGCGACCTGACGCTGCTCGCGCGCCGCGTGCGCCGGCTGAACGCGCTCGCGCCCCCGGTCGCGCGAGCATCCGAGCGCGCATGCGAGACGGCGCTGATGTCGTCGCTGCTGCGCCGAGTAAGGCGCGACATGGAGCGCGACAACGTCGTGTTCGTCGAATCGGTGGCGGAGGGCACCGCGCTGTTCGACCTGCTCGCCGCCGCGTCGGCGCCGGTGGAAGGGTTTCACGTCGTGCGCAACGGCAACCTGTATCGCCACCGATTCGCTGACATCCCGAGCGATTTCGATGCCTATCTCGCGCAACTCGGATCGCGCACGCGCGCCGATCTTCGCGCGAACCGCAAGCGCTTCATCGCCCGCGTCGCGCAACGCTACGAAAGCCGATGCTTCACGACGCCGACCGACGTGCCGCGCTTCGTATCCGACGCGGTGGACGTGTCGCGCAAGACGTACCAGTACCGGCTGCTCGGCGCCGGCCTGCGCGCGGCCGAGGCGCTCGAGAGCTGCTATGGCGAGACGGCGGCGCTCGGATGGTTTCGCAGCTACGTGCTCTACGCGGACGGCAAACCGGTCGCGTTCCAGGTCGGCCACGTGTACCGCAAGACGTTCCACGCGCAGGAAATCGGCTACGACCCGGACTGGGCGTCGAGCCACGTCGGCATCTTCCTGCACACCGAGATCGTCGCCGACCTCGCGGCGTCGGGCGGCGCGGTCGCCGCGTTCGACTTCGGGAACGGCGACAACCTGCACAAGCAGCGGCTCAGCACGACGTCGCGGCTGGAAGGATACTTCTACCTGATTCCAGACGATGCGCGCGGCACGCTGATCGCACGCTCGATGCAGGCCGGCAACAACGTGTCCTCGGCGATCGGCGGCGTGCTCGAGCGCCTGGGCGTGCGCAAGCAGACGAAAGCGGTACTGCGCCGCCTCGGTGTGATGAAGTGACTCGCCGTCGTGCGAAGCACCCGTCTCGCGTGCCGCACGCGCTCGCCCGCGGCACCTGCGGCGGATGCGAGCTGCGCGGCACCGTCAGCGCGTCGCGATCAGCGTATTGCGCGCGGCCGCGAGCTCGGTGACCTGATCGGGCGCAAGCTTCGGATACCGAAGGCGCAGTGAAGCAAGACCATCGGCGACCGCCGCGGCCACGACGATGCGCGTGTACCACTTGGCGTCGGCCGGAACGACGTACCACGGCGCGTGCGGCGCGGACGTCTCGCGCACCAGCGTCTCGTACGCTTTCATGTAATCGTTCCAGTGCGCGCGCTCGGTGACGTCGGCTGCCGAGAATTTCCAGTTCTTCGACGGATCGTCGATGCGCTCGAGGAAGCGCTTCTTCTGCTCGCGCTTCGACACGTGCAGGAAGAACTTGAGGATCAGCGTGCCATTGCGCGCAAGGTAGCTCTCGAACGCGCGGATGTCGTCGTAGCGCTCGCTCCAGATGGACTTGCCCACGAGCGGCGGCGGGATTTTCTGGCGCGCGAGCAGCTCGGCGTGCACCTTGACGACAAGCACTTCCTCGTAATAACTGCGGTTGAAGATGCCGATGCGGCCGCGCTCGGGCAGTGCGCGCCACGACCGCCACATCCAGTCGTGGTCGAGCTCCTCGGCCGACGGCGCCTTGAACGAGTACACCTGGCAGCCCTGCGGATTGATGCCCGACATCACGTGCTTGATCGCGCTGTCCTTGCCCGCGGCATCCATCGCCTGGAACACGAGCAGCACCGACCACGTGTTGCTCGCGTAGAGGCGATCCTGCAGGTCCGCGAGTGCCTGCTTGCCCGTGGCGAGCGCTTCGGCGGCATGCGGCTTGTCCTCGCGCTTGAGCGTCCCGGTGTCGCCCGGATCGAAGTCCTTCAGGCGGAACTTGCTGCCGTCTGTCACGCGATACGGCTGCGCGAGTTTTCGCGCGAGCTTGGAAACCCCGACGATATCCATTCGCACCCCTTTGGATCGGCGCTGCCCGGCATCATCGTACGCGTCGCGCCCCGGATCCGGTCCCTTGGGCGCCAGCGCGAGCCCGACACCACGCCCACGCGCGCGCGGCCACGCAGCGATCCCGCCGCGCTGCGGCGGCCGAGCGCCACCTGCGATTGACCGCTTTCAGCCTTCCGCAGATACTCGCGACGCTCGCGTCGCAATTCCCCATCACGTCGTCGACAAAATGCCTGCTGCGACCCAAACCGTGCGCGATGGTTCGGCGCTGCGGCTGGCCTTGCCGCTGCCGTTCATCGCGTCGCTGCTCGCGCTGTCGTTCTCCGATCGCATCGCGACGGTTCCGTCTCTCGCGACGAGCTTCTTCGGCGCCTGCGGCCTGCTCGTGGCCTGGTACGCGTACCTGCTCGTGCGCACACCCAACGGGCCCGACGCGTTCGCCTACGAGGTCCAGGTCATCCGCGTGCACTGGGTGCAGATGCTCGTGCATTCGACGATCTACGGCGTCTGGGGGTGGTTCTGGCCGTTCATCTACGGCCAGATTCCGCTGATCGTCGCCCAGATCGCGTTCGCCTACGCGTTCGGCATCCTGCTGTCGTGGTCGCGCGGCGAGCGCCACCGGCTTGGCTTCGGGCCGGTCCCGATCATCCTGAGCACCAATCTGTTCCTGACGTTCAAGGACGAGTGGTTCTATCTGCAGTTCGCGCTGATCGCGCTCGGGATGCTCGGCAAGGAATTCATCCGCTGGCAGAAGGACGGCCGTTCCAGCCATATCTTCAACCCGTCGGCCTTCACGCTGTTCGTGTTCTCGATTGCTCTGATCGTCACCGGAAACACCGGCCTCACCTGGGGCAACGAGATCGCCGTGAATCTCGAGATCCCGCCGTACATCTTCTACATACTCTTCGCGCTCGGCCTGGTCGTGCAAGCGCTGTTTCGGGTGACGCTCGTCACGCTCGGTGCGGCTTTCGCGCTCTACGTGCTCGGAACGCTCTACACGGCGGCGACCGGAATCTACTGGTTCCTCGACGCCGGCATTCCGATCGCGGTGTTCCTCGGCTTGCACCTGCTCGTGACTGACCCCGCCACGTCGCCGCGCACGGATCTCGGCCGCTTCCTCTTCGGCATCGGCTACGGCGCCGGCGTGTTCGCGATGTACGGCGTGCTGGAGCGGCTCGGTGCGCCGAGCTTCTACGACAAGCTGCTGTGCGTGCCACTGCTGAACCTCGCGGTCCGAGCGATCGATCGCGTCGTGGGCCGCGCGACGTGGATGACGGCGCTCATCCCCGCGCGGCTGCAGGCGCTCGACGTGTCGGGTCGGAACTTCGTGTACATGGGGCTGTGGATCGCGCTGTTCGCCTTGATGGCGGGCACGCACTTCGTCGGCGACGGATTTCCGGGCCAATCGCTGGCGTTCTGGAAGCAGGCGTGCAGCGAGGACCGCCACAACGCCTGCCGCAACCTCGCGCGGATCTACGCCGACGACTGCAACCACGGCCACACGCTCGCATGCACGGCGGTGGTGCCGGAACGGGTCGCCGCGCGCGCTCGCAGCGACGGCGGCGACGCGCTCGAGCCGGTGCGGATGCTCGCGCGCGGCTGCGATCTCGGCAGGACCGAGGCGTGCGACCACCTCGTGCGCGCGCTGGGTCCACGGCAGCGCGCCGAGCTCGAATTGGCGTGCGACGCCGGGGCCGCCGACAGCTGCTACATCCTCGGCTCGACCGCGCTCTTCGGCCTCGGCACGGCACCGGATCGAAAGGCGGCGTTCGACAACTTCGCCCGGGCATGCGAGCGCGGGTCGGCCAACGGCTGCGGCGTGATGGCCGACATGTACCGCTACGGGGTCGGTACCGCGCGGGACGCCACGCACGCACTCGCCGGCCACGAGCGCGCCTGCAGTCTCTCGTTCGCGCCGAGCTGCCAGACATTCGCAGCGATGCTGACGAAAGGGGAAGGCGCGGCGAGCGACGCGCGACGCGCGCGCGCGATGCTGCGCAGGGCGTGCCTGCTCGGCATGGTGTCCGTCTGCGAGCACTAAAGCCGCACCGAGAGCAAGCGCGTGGCCTCTTCGTTGCGGGGGGCGCTTGCCGTAGGGATCGTCAGCGCAGCAGCGATTCGCCCGGCCGTACGCGAGAGAACTCGACCGGCGCGTGCTCGACGCGGATTCGGGCGCCGTCGGCGCGAGCGACCGTGTAGGTCGACGTCGCGATCTCGCCCGAGGCGGGAAAATCGTCGCGATAGTGTGCGCCGCGCGAGTTCTCGCGCGCGAGCGCCGCGTTCGCGATGACCCGGCTCACCGCGACGAGGCTCTTGAGGTTGAGCCAGTCGTGCCACGTCAGGTTGTACGCTCGGTCGCCGTCGGCGATGCCGGTCGCGTCGAGCCGTTGGTCGAGCGCCTCGAGATTCGCGAGCGCGCGGCCGAGTCCGTCGCGGTTGCGCACGATGCCGACGTCGTCCCACATGCCTTCGTAGAGCGCGTCGCGAATCGGCTCGACGTCGCCGACGCGCCGTGCGAACGGCGCTTCGCAGCGAGCGATCGCCCGCGCGATCGCTTCGTCGTCCGGCGCGCGCAGAACGTCGTTTCGCGCGACCCACGCGCCCATGGTCTCCCCGGCGATGCCGCCGAACACCGTCGAATTCGCCACCCCGTTGCCGCCCAGCCGATTCGCGCCGTGAACGCCGCCGGTGTCCTCGCCGGCGGCAAAGAGCCCGGCGAGCTCGGTCGTGCAATCCGGCGCGAACACGACGCCGCCCATCATGTAGTGCGCCGTCGGCACGACTTCGACCAGGCCGGCGGCGAGATCGAAGCCGCAGTCGGCGCAGCGCTCCACCATGCCCTTGAACTGGCGACGGACGTTGTCGGCGCCGAGGTGGCGCATGTCGATGTGGACGCCGCCGTGCGGCGTCGTGCGCCCGGCGCGCATCTCGGCGAAGATCGCGCGCGAGACGACGTCGCGCGTCGCGCGCTCGCCGTTCGCGTCGTAGTCGTGCATGAAGCGCTCGCCGGCGCCGTTGCGAAGATAGCCGCCGGAGCCGCGCAGCCCTTCCTCGAGCACCGTGCCGGTCATTCGCGTGTGCGCGCCGGCGAGCAGTCCGGTCGGATGGAACTGCACCATCTCCATGTCGCGCAGCGCGAGCCCGGCGCGAAGCGCCATTGCGAGCCCGTCGCAGCTCTTGTCGCCCGACGGCGTGTGGAACTTGTACATCGTCGGTCCGCCGCCGGTCGCGAGCAGCACCGCCTTCGCGTGCACGAAAACGAACTCGCCGGTGCGCATGTCGATCATCAGCACGCCGGTGATCGCCGATCGGTCCGCCGTCGTGATCAGCTCGACGGCACGATGCTCTTCGAGCCGCCCGATGTCGCGCGCCCATACCTGCTCGGCGAGCCGGTTGATGATCTCGATGCCGGTCAAGTCGCCCTTGTGCACCGTGCGATCGAACGTCTGGCCGGCGAACGCCTTCTGGTGGATCGTGCCGTCGGCATTGCGATCGAAAAAGCAGCCGAGCTCGTTCTCGAGCTCGTGGATCCGCTCGACGGCCTTCGTCACCAGCGTCCACGCGAGATCCTGATCGGGCAGCCACTTGCCGCCATCGATCGTGTCCATGAAATGCCGCTCGACCGAGTCGCCGGACGCAAGCGCGACGTTGTACCCGCCCTGGACCATTCGCGTGCAGCCGCACTTGCCGAGCAGGCCTTTCACCGCGACGGTGATCGAAAGCGCCGGGTTCGCCTGGTGCGCATGCAGCGCGGCGAACAGGCCGGCGCCGCCGGAGCCGAGGATCAGGATGTCGGTGGAAACGCGCTTCACGCAGGCGGCGACTTGACGCCGAGGCGCGCGAGCACCTGGGCGCGGCGAGCGCGCACGTCGTCGTTCACCGTGTCGTAGAGGCTCGCGCCGTGGCTGTCCATCGCGACCAGCAGCGGCCCGAAGTCATGCACGCGGAATTTCCACAGCGACTCCGGATGCAGGTCATCGAGATCGACGTCGTCGATCGCGTCGATCCACGTCGTCTCGAGCGCGGCCGTGCCGCCGATGATCGCGAGGTACGCGCCGCCGAGCTCGCCGAGCGCGGCGAGCGAATCCGCGCGCAGCCCTCCCTTGCCGATGACGATGCGCACGCCGTGCTGCTGCATCAGAGGTCGCGTGAAGCGCTCCATGCGGTCCGATGTCGTCGTGCCGACGCACAGCGGCTCGTAGCCGGCGGGGAACGCCGCGCTCTTCGGCACCTTGCGCACGTTGGGCGCCGTGTGGATCACCGCGTGGCCGCGCATGTCGAAGCGCGTCGTGCGGCCGCGGTCGAACATGTGGATCTGCGTCGCGTCGCGTATGCCGTACAGCGTGCGTTGCAGCGTCACGGTGTCGTTGACGCGAAGCGCGCGCGCTTGCGCTTCGCTGATCGGCATCGTCAAATCGTGGTGCGCCATGTCAGTCGCGCAGGGCCGCCCCAAGCGACTGACCCACCCCCTCCGGGGGAGGCGAGCGAAGCGAGCTGGGGGGTCGTTTCATCCAGTCGCGCAGGGCCGCCCCAAGCGACTGACCCGCCCCCTCTGGGGGAGGCGAGCGAAGCGAGCTGGGGGGTCGTTTCATCCAGTCGCGCAGGGCCGCCCCAAGCGACTGACCCACCCCCTCTGGGGGAGGCGAGCGAAGCGAGCTGGGGGGTCGTTTCATCCTAAAAACCATAGGTGACGCCGGTCGGCGTGAACGTCGCCTTCGCGCGGCGCGCCGAGTGGCACTGCATGTTGACGGCGACCGGGTTCATCGTGATGTGCGTCGCCGCGAGCTCGACGTGCACCGCGAACGCCGTCGAGTCGCCGCCCAATCCCTGCGGACCGACGCCGAGCGCGTTGACAGCGTCCGACAGCTCCGCTTCGAGCTTCGCCCCTTGCGCGTCGTCGCAGTGCGTGCCGAGCGCGCGCGTCGCCGCACGCTTCGCGAGTGCGACGCACAGCTCCGACGTGCCGCCGATGCCGACGCCGACGATCGTCGGCGGGCACGTTTTGCCGCCGGCGCCGATGACGCAGTCGACGACGAAGCGCTTGATCGCATCGACGCCCTCGGCCGGAATCGCCATCTTCAGGAACGAATTGTTCTCGGAGCCGCTGCCTTTGGGGATCATCTCGATCTCGAGCACGTCCGGCGCCGCGACGAAGTCGATATGGATCACCGGCATTTCGATGCCGCACGACGTCTGGTCGTTCCGTCGCGTCAGCGGATGCACGACCGACGAGCGGAACGGATACTCGCGCGTCGCGCGCGCGCAGCCGTTGCGGATCGCGTCTTTCAGCGCGGGGCCGTCGAGTTCGACGCCGCGCCCGACCGTGACGTTGTAGATCGGCAGCCCGGTGTCCTGGCAGAGCAGGTTGTCGGTGCGCTCGGCCACCGCGATGTTCGCGATCATCGTCGCGAGCACATCCTGCGCGCGAGCGACGGTTTCGCTTGCCGCGAGCCGCTGGAAGCCGTCCTTGATGTCCGGCGGCAGCACCTTGAGCGCGCGGATGTAGAGCGCTTTCGACGCTTCCTCTACGGCGGCGAGATCGACTTTCATCGGCAAAGGCGGACCAGTGACGCGTTCATGCAACGAGCGCCAGCGCGAACGCGAGGCCGGCGGACAGCGCGAACGCCGCGCCGTAGGCGATAAGATCCTTGCGCAGCCCCGACCACGCGCCGAACTCGATCAGCATCACCCGCAACCCGGCCGCGAGATGGAACGACAACAGCACGACGAGCACCCACTCGGAAAGCTTGACGAGCGATGCGTCGGTGAGCACGAGGAAGCGATCGAGCGCGGCCGCGCCGTCGAGCGCCTGCCCGAGCGCCCAGAAATGCAGCGGAAGGAACGCGGCGAGCGCGACACCGGACACGCGGTGCACGACGAACGCCCAATACGACGCATGACGGTGAGCGCACGAGTCGGCGGCCTTCATCCGGCCACCACGGCATAGACGGCACGCAGTCCGGCCGCCGCGACCAGCACGGCGAAGACCAGCGCGGCGAGGCTTGCCGTGCGCTCGCGCCATCCGAGCCACTCGCGCGCGACCGCCGAAAGCCCGATCGGCACGTGCACGGCGCAGGCGACGACGAACAGCGCATAGAACGCCGCGACGCCCGCGCTGCCGCGCGTGCGCTCGAGGATCGTGCTCGCGGTGAGGCCCTTTCGCACCGCGTAGATGATGACCGCCAGATGAACGACGACGCACACGGCGAGCACGAGCGCGCTCGCGCGCTGCCAGACCCAGAGCTTCGCCTGCGTCGCTGCCGTCACAGCTCGCCTCCGAGCGCAGCGCGCGCGGCGAGCCGCTTCAGTCCCGAGATGCCCGCCGTCGGCGCGATCGACTTCGGGCAGCGCTCGGTGCATGCGCCAATCGTGTGGCACGCGTGGCACCCGGCGTCGCCGGCGACCGCGCGCAGCCGCTCGCTCTGCTGCGCGTCGCGCACGTCGTTCGCGAGCGTCCACGCGCGATTCAGTGCGGCGGGACCGAGGTAATCGGGGCGCCATCCGACGACGTCGCACGACGCGTGACAGACGCCGCAGCCGATGCACTCAATCCCGGCATTGGCGGCGGCGCGCCGGCGCGAAGCCGGATCGACGCGCGCGAAATCGTCGCGTCGCGTCGTACGGCCCTTGAACTGACCTCGCGCGCGCGCCCACTTGTCGAAGAAATCGCGCATGTCGACGACGAGGTCGCGCACGATGGGAAAATTCGCGAGCGGCGCGATTTCGAGCCGATCGGCGGCGGCGACGTTCGCCACGTGCGTTCGGCACGTCCAGCGCGCGACGCCGTTCACCGTCATCGCGCAGGACCCGCACATGCCGACGCGGCACGCGAAGCGATACGCGAGCGTCGGCGCGAGCCGGCGCTGGATGTACGTGACGACGTCGAGAACCGTCTGGCTGTCGAGGCGCGGTACGTCGAACGGTGCGAATGCGCCGTCGGCGCCCCCGCGCCAGACGCTCACCGCGAGCGACCGGCGCGAGCTTCGTGCGTCGAGCGTCGGCGCGGGGTCGATCAGCGGCGGTTTGGACCGTCGCCGACATGGCGGCCGCACTCGTGCGTCGGCGCCGGCGACGCTGCGCTCGGCGAGCGGTCCGGCGGCGCCGCGATGTGCTTTCGCGGGACGCCGTGCTTCGCTGCGCGCGAAACGTCGCCAGAGCGGCGGTCGAAGCCGTGGCCGGATGCGATTTCGGTTCTGACGTGCGCCATGGCGATGCGGCGTCCTTGGCTGACCCAAGCTAGAAGCCGGATTATGTCCGCCGCTTGAGCCAAAGAAAAGCTAGTATTATTTGAGTTGAGACAAAGTAAAACTTTATGCTCTCCATCCGCAGTCGATCGCGCCGGTGATATCGCTCAGAACGCTGAAGACGTTCCTCGCAGTCGTGCGCCACGGGACGCTTGCCGCGGCCGGCAAGGAGATCGGCCTCACGGCGGCGGCGGTCGGCCTGCAGGTCAAGGCGCTCGAAGCGGCGCTCGACCAGACGCTGTTCGACCGCACCGGCCGCGCGCTCGTGCTGAATACCGCAGGCCGCAACGCCGTGCCGCGGATCGAGGATCTGGTTGCGCGCTTCGACGTCCTCGTCGCCGGCCGCGACGCCGACGACCTGTCGGGCGCGGTTGCGATCGGCGCCATCGTCTCCGCGCTGATGGGCGCATTCGCCGACGCGCTGTGGACGATCAAGCGCGACCACCGCGCGCTCGACGTAAAGCTCTTCGCGGGCCTGTCGAGCGACTTCGCGCGCGCCGTCGAGAACGGCGAGCTCGACGCCGCGGTCGTCGCGCAGTCGCCGCGGCCGCTGCCGGCACGCCTCGCGTGGACGCCGCTCTACCGCGAGCCGATGGTGATGATAGTGCCGCGGCGGCCGCACTTCGATCTGCGCTCGCGGCCGCTCGACACGCTGCGAAGCGCGCCGTTCATCCGCTTTCAGCGCGAGCTGTGGACCGGCCATTTGGTGAAGCGCGCGCTCGCACAGTGCAACGTCACCGTCCGTGACGCGATGGAATTGAACTCGGTGGAGGCGATCATCGAGCTCGTGCGGCAGGGATTCGGCGTGTCCATCGTGCCCATGCTCGCGAACGTCCAATGGTCGCGCGACGGCGCGCTGTCGGTGATCCGCCTGCCGGGCGTCGACATCGAGCGGCGGGTCGGATTGATCGAGCGCCGCCGGCACGGCCGCATGCGCTTCACCGCGGCGATCAAGGCGTACTTCGACGCGAGCGGAGGCGCGCGCCGGAAACCCGCTAGAATTCGAGCAGTTTCCGACACTTCGCAATGATCACGTTCCAGCAACTGATCCTTCAGCTGCAGCGCTACTGGGATGCCAAAGGCTGCGCGCTGCTGCAGCCGTACGACATGGAAGTCGGCGCCGGCACCTCGCACACGGCGACGTTCCTGCGCGCACTCGGACCCGAGCCGTGGCGCGCCGCCTACGTGCAGCCGTCACGGCGCCCGAAGGACGGGCGCTACGGCGACAACCCGAACCGCCTGCAGCATTACTACCAGTACCAGGTCGTGCTGAAGCCATCGCCGCCCGCCATCCTCGACCTCTATCTCGGATCGCTGCGCGCGCTCGGCTTCGATCTGCGTGAAAACGACGTGCGCTTCGTCGAGGACGACTGGGAGAATCCGACGCTCGGCGCGTGGGGTCTCGGCTGGGAAGTGTGGCTGAACGGCATGGAGGTGACGCAATTCACCTATTTCCAGCAGGTCGGCGGCCTCGACTGCAATCCGATCACCGGCGAGATCACGTACGGCCTCGAGCGGCTCGCGATGTATCTGCAGGGCAAGGACAACGTTTTCGACCTCGTGTGGACCGACGGGCTGTCGTACCGCGACGTCTATCATCAGAACGAAGTCGAGCAGTCGACGTACAACTTCGAGCAGTCGAACGCCGCGAAGCTCTTCGAGCTGTTCTCGCTCTTCGAGGCGGAGGCGAGACGGCTGCTCGAGGCCAAGCTGCCGCTGCCCGGCTACGAGATGATTCTCAAGGCCGCGCACACGTTCAACCTGCTCGACGCGCGCGGCGCGATCTCGGTGACCGAGCGCGCGGCGTACATCGCGCGCATCCGCACGCTGTCGCGGCTCGTCGCGCTCGCCTATCTCGAGTCGCGGCGCGAGCGCGGCTATCCGATGCTGCCGTCCTCGCAGCGCGCGTCGATGCCGGCGAGCTACGCCGAAGCCGCATGAGCCCGCGCGACGGCGGCTTGCGCTTGCGGCAGTCACGATGAGCGTCGCCACGCTCGCCGTCGAGCTTCTCACCGAGGAACTGCCGCCGAAGGCACTCGCGCGGCTGTCGGCGGCGTTCACCGATGCGCTCGTCGACGGCCTGCGCGCTCGCGGGTTCCTCGGTGCGCAAAGCCGTTTCGTGCCGTACGCAACGCCGCGCCGGCTCGCGGCGACGATCACGCACGTGCTCGACCGCTCGCCGGACCAGCCGATCACGCAGCGGCTGATGCCGGCGTCGGTGGCGCTCGATGCGGGCGGCAGCCCGACGCTCGCGCTGCGCAGGAAGCTCGATGCGCTCGGCCGCGGTTACCTCGCCGACCAGATGACGCATGGGTTCGACGGTCCCGAGCGCTTGGCGCGCGCAGCGGACGGCAAAACCGAGTCGATCTTCCTCCACTCGATCACATCGGGCAGCGCGCTGCAGGTCGGCCTGCAGGCGGCCCTCGACGACGCGCTCGCGAAGCTGCCGATCCCGAAGGTGATGAGCTACCCGCGCCTCGGCAGCTACTGGAACGACACGAAGTTCGTGCGGCCCGCGCACTCGCTGCTCGCGCTGCACGGCGAGGTCATCGTCGCGGTTACCGCTCTCGGCCTCCACGCCGGCAGCACGACCGACGGCCACCGGTTCCTGTCGCGCACCGGCATCGCGATCGCGAACGCCGACGCCTACGCGGAAACGCTCGCAGCGGAAGGCAAGCTCATCGCGAGCTTCGACGATCGCCGTGCGCGCATCGTCGCCGGCTTGCGGGCCGCTTCAGGCAATGATTCGCCGATCATGCCGGACGCGCTGCTGGACGAGGTGACGGCGCTCGTCGAGTGTCCCGCGGTGTACGCGGGCACGTTCGACGCGGCGTTTCTCGACGTGCCGGCTGAATGCCTGGTGCTCACGATGCAGCAGAACCAGAAGTACTTCGCGCTCGCCGGCGGTGACGGGCGGCTCGTTTCGCGGTTCCTCGTCGTGTCCAACATCGAGACGAGCGACCCGTCGGCGATTGTCCAGGGCAACGAGCGGGTACTGCGCGCGCGGCTCGCCGACGCGAAGTTCTTCTTCGACCAGGACCGCAAGGCGCCGCTCGCGAGCCGCGTCGAAAAGCTGCACGGCGTCGTTTATCACAACAAGCTCGGCTCGCAATACGACCGGATGGAGCGGGTGCGCTGCATCGCGAAAGCGCTCGCGCCGCGCATCGGCGCCGACGCGGAGCACGCCGATCGCGCGGCGATGCTCGCGAAGGCCGATCTCGTCACCGACATGGTCGGCGAGTTCCCCGAGCTGCAGGGCCTGATGGGCCGCTATTACGCGCAGCACGACGGTGAGCCGGCCGATGTCGCGGCGGCGATCGAGCAGCACTACTGGCCGCGCTTCGCCGGCGATGCGTTGCCCGAATCCGCGGTGGCACACGCAGTCGCGCTCGCCGACAAGCTAGAGACCCTCGCCGGGCACTTCGGCGTCGGCAACGAGCCGACCGGCGACAAGGATCCGTTCGGCCTGCGCCGTGCCGCGCTCGGCGTGATCCGCATCGTCGTCGAGCGTTCGCTCGCGCTGCCGCTGGCGGAGCTCGTCGAGCGCGCCTTCGGCGCATTCGATTCGGTCGCTGCGGTGAAGCGCGCCGCGCAGCCGCTGGAGAGCTTCGTGTACGACCGGCTTCGCGGTTACCTGCGCGAGCAGGGCTACACGGCGAACCAGATCGCCGCCGTCGTCGACGCGCGACCCGCCGACATCCATCTGGTGCCGGCGAAGCTCGCCGCCGTGCAGGCGTTCGAGGCGCTGCCGGAGGCGGCCGCGCTCGCCGCGGCGAACAAGCGGATCGTCAACATCCTGCGCAAGTCGGGCGTCGAAGCGGCCGCAAGCGTCGATCCGCAGCGCTTCGCCGACGGCGCCGAGCGCGACCTGCACAGCGCGTTCGCGCGACTGACGCCCGAGGTCGAGCAGCGCTGCGAGCGCGGCGACTACGCGGGCGCGCTGCAGGCGCTCGCGTCGACGAAGCCCGTCGTCGACCGCTTCTTCGACGACGTGATGGTGATGAGCGACGACGCGGCGGTGCGCGCGAATCGGCTGTCGCTGCTTGCCGGCGTCGCGCGCACGATGAATCGCGTCGCCGACATCTCGAAGCTGGCAGCCTGACATCCGCGCATGGTCCAGCTCGCCTCCGACTCGATCGCGCAGACGCGCGCGGTCAAGCTGATCGTGCTCGACCGCGACGGCGTCATCAATCACGACAGCGCCGAGTTCGTCAAGACGGCCGACGAATGGCGGTCGATCGCAGGTAGTCTCGAAGCGATCGCGCGGCTCAATCACGCCGGCTATCGTGTCGTCGTCGCGACGAACCAGTCGGGTGTGGCGCGCGGCCTGCTCGACATCGGCACGCTGAACGCGATCCACGAGAAGATGCACAAGGCGCTCGCGGTGGCCGGCGGGCGCATCGACGCGATCTTCTACTGCCCGCACTCGGCCGACGCGTGCTGCGAGTGCCGCAAGCCGAAGGCGGGGATGCTGAAGGAAATCGGCATCCGCTTCGGCGTCGACCTCACCGGCGTGCCGGTCATCGGCGACGGCCTGCGCGATCTCAAGGCGGCCGAGCTCGTCGGCGCTCAGCCGATGCTCGTGCTGACGGGCAAGGGAGAGCGCACGCTGCGCGAAGGCGGCTTCCCGAAGAACACGCTGATCTTTCCCGACCTCGCCTTCGCGGCGTCGGCGCTGCTCGCATCGGCTGAAGCCTGACCGCGTGTCGAGCCTGCGCGCACTCGCGTTCCTGCTCTTCCAGGCGCTGGTGACGCCGCTCTACGCGTTCACGATGTTCGCGATGGCGTGGCTGCCGCCAGTGCCGCTGTACCGGATCGCCGCACACTGGTGCAAGGTGAACGCGTACGCGGCGCGATGGATCTGCGGCATCCGGTGGCGGGTGATCGGCGCGGAAAACGTACCGCCGCATCCCGAGCAGCACCCGCATGTGCTGATGTCGAAGCACAGCTCGACGTGGGAAACGCTGGCGTTGAATCTCTACTTCCCGCCGCTCGCCTTCGTCGCGAAGAAGGAGCTGCTGTCGATTCCGTTCTTCGGCTGGGGCTTCGCGCTCGCATCGCCGATTACGATCGACCGCAAGGCGGGCCCGAGCGCGATGCAGCAGATGGCGGAGCAGGGGCGCGAGCGCTTCCGCCAGGGCTTCTGGATCGTCGTCTATCCGGAAGGCACGCGCATTGCGGCCGGAACGCGCGCCAAATACAAGACCGGAGGCGCCAGGCTCGCGGCGATGCTCGACGTGCCGATCCTGCCGATCGCGCACAACGCCGGTTACCTGTGGCCGAAGGGACTTTTCGGCAAGCGGCCGGGAACGCTCACGATGTCGATCGGTCCTGCGATCGCGACGCAAGGCAAGGACCCGCAACTGCTGACCGCCGAGGTGGAGCGATGGATCGAGGACGAGGTGGCGCGCCTTGGCCGGCCGTGATCGCGCGCCGCTGATCGGCAGAGGCAAGCCGCCGCAGGGCGAAGGGCAGATGCGCCGCATCGCGCTCGCGGGCGATGTGGTCGACTATCGACTGGTACGCGCGCGCCGCCGCTCGATCGGCATGCACATCGGCCTCGACGGCCTCACGGTGCGTGCGCCGCGCTGGTCGTCGGTGCGCGAGATCGAGTCGGCGCTCGGCGAGCATGCGCGCTGGATCGTGCGAACGCTCTCCGCATGGCGCGCGCGGCGACGCGAGACGCTTCCGCGCACGTGGGTGAGCGGTGCACCGATCGTCTTTCGGGGACGCGACCTTGCGCTCGCACTGTTTCCGGCGCGCGAGCGCGTGATCCAGGCCGACCTGCTGAACCTCACTGTCCGCCATCCGGCGCCGCACGATGAAGCCGAGATCGCATCGTTCGTCGGCGGCTGGCTGCGCGACGAGACGATGCGCTACGCGATGCCGCGCGTCACCGAGTATGCGGCGCGCGTCGCACCGGCGACGCCGCCGGTGAAGCTGTCGAACGCGCGCAGCGAATGGGGCAGCTGCAACCACCGCGGCGAGCTGCGGCTGTCGTGGCGGCTCGCGCAGCTGCCGCCGACACTCGCCGACTACGTGATCGCGCACGAGGTCGCGCATCTCGCGGAGCTCAACCACTCGCCGCGATTCTGGGCCCTGGTCGAGACGCTCTATCCCGGGCACGCCGGCGCGCGCCGCGCGCTCGACGACTGGACGGCGCTGCTCGAAGCATGAGGGTCGGATCCGACTTTCCGGTCGGCCTGCGACCCGAATCGACGGTCGGGGAAAGTCGAGTCTGACCCTGCTCACGCAGGCGCGGGAAGCGGCGGCAGCGCCATCGACAGTCCGGCCTGCGACTTCAACAGCGCTGCGAGCGCCGTGCCGAGCTCGGCACCGCTGCGCGTGTCGCGCCATTGCCCGTCGCGCGGCGCGAAATGGAATCCGCCCGAGCGCGCGGCGACCCACAGCTCGCGATTGGGCACGTGGCGATTGACGATCAGCTTGCCGCCGCTGCCGTCGTCGATCTCGAGGATGCCGTCGTTCAGGCTCCAGTCGACGTCGGCGTCCGACGATTCGAGCGCCTCGTCGAGCGCTTCGCCGATCGTCGCGAGCGTCGCGTCGGTGGCTTCGATGAACGCGCTTTCGCTTTGCATGTCCGGTTCGTGCGGCGGATCGCGCGTGCTACGATCCTCGTCGCCATGTTACGTCAGTTCGCCGCCAGCGCGCTCGCTCGCGCCGTTGCGCTGATCGTCATCGGCGCGCTCGCCGGATGCGGCATCAAAGGGCCGCTGCGGCTGCCGCCGGACGAGTCGTCCGCGGCAGCGCGAACGCCGGCGCCGAAGGGCAATCCCGAAGCGCGCCCGCCGCTCCTTCCATCCGAGCCGCCGCCGGCGATCGCACCGGCCGACTCCGCGAAGAAGCCGTGAGCGTGCAGCGCCGGGTGAGGCGCCGCGCGCGGCGCGAAGGCGCACAGTGAGCGCGTTCGCGCTCGACGGCGGCGAGCTATTCGCCGAACGCGTTTCGCTCGCATCGATCGCCGAGCGGTTCGGCACGCCGTGCTACGTGTATTCGCGCGCCGCGATCGAGGCGGCGTACCGGCGCTTCGACGCGGCGTTCGACGGCACGCCGCACCTTGTGTGCTACGCGATGAAGGCGAATTCGAACCTCGCCGTGCTGTCGCTGCTCGCACGGCTCGGCGCCGGCTTCGACATCGTGTCGGGAGGCGAGCTCGCGCGCGTCATCGCGGCAGGCGGCGATCCGGCGAAGGTCGTCTTCTCCGGCGTCGGAAAGAGCGCCGCCGAAATGGAAGCGGCGCTTGGCGCCGGCATCCTGTGCTTCAACGTCGAGTCGGAGCCGGAGCTCGACACGCTGAACGGCGTCGCGACGCGCCTCGGCAAGCGCGCGCCGGTCAGCATCCGCGTCAATCCCGACGTCGACGCGCGCACGCATCCGTATATCTCCACCGGCCTGAAGGAAAGCAAGTTCGGCGTCGCGTACGCCGATGCGCTGCCGCTGTACCGGCGCGCGGCGGGACTGTCCGGCATCGCCGTGCGCGGCATCGAC
Organism: uncultured beta proteobacterium; assembly: GCA_963798655.1. Lineage (GTDB taxonomy): Bacteria > Pseudomonadota > Gammaproteobacteria > Burkholderiales > Casimicrobiaceae > CAVSMC01. Next base: position 440,487 of record CAWCUH010000004.1, read on the forward strand.
TGCCACATCGGCTCGCAGATCACCGACCTCGGCGCATGCGTCGAGGCGGCCGAGAAGCTGTTCGCGCTCGCTGATCGCATCGAGGCGGCCGGCATCCCGCTCGATCACGTCGACTTGGGCGGCGGCCTCGGCATTCGCTACGCCGACGAGGAGACGGTCGACCCGTATGAATACGCGCTCGCGATGCGCCGCGTCCGCGGATCGCGCACGCACCGGCTGCTGACGGAGCCCGGTCGCTTCATTGTCGGCGAAGCGGGCATGCTGCTCACCCGCGTCATGTACCTCAAGCCGGGCGCCGAACGCAGCTTCGCGATCGTCGATGCGGCGATGAACGACCTGATCCGACCGGCGCTCTACGACGCCTGGCATCCGGTGCAACCGGTGCGCCCGCGCGACGGCGCGCGCGGCCGCTGGCAGATCGTCGGGCCTGTGTGCGAGAGCGCCGATCTCCTGGCCGCGGACCGCGATCTCGCGCTCGCGGCAGGCGACCTGCTCGCCATCGGCGCGGCCGGCGCGTACGGCTTCGTCATGAGCTCGAATTACAACTCGCGCCCGCGCGCCGCCGAGGTGATCGTCGACGGCGATCGCGTGCACCTCGCTCGAGCGCGCGAGAGCGTCGACGCGCTGTTCGCGCGCGAATTTCCGTTGCAGCCGACGTGACGCGCGAGGTCGCAAGACTGCGCGCGAACGGCATGTGCGAATTCGCAACAATCGCGTTCGCAAGCTTCGGAATCGGCGGCGAAATCTTGCAATTCGGGAAAACGTGGCTACAATTCAGCCAGCAGGTAGCAGCCGATTTGTCAAGAGTGCGTGCATCTGTTCCAGGACAAATCGGGCGCCGCCTGCGACGAAACAGAACCACATAACAGTCAAGGTAACTCAGACAGGAGATCCGAAATGGCTGACATGATGTCGATGATGACGCCGAGCGCCGCGACACCGGCGCCGAAGAAGAAGGCAACGCGCAAGAAGGCCGCGAAGAAGGGCGGCGCGAAGAAGGCCGCGAAGAAGGGCGGCGCGAAGAAGGCCGCGAAGCGCGGCGGTGCTCGCAAGGGCGCGAAGCGCGCTGCCAAGAAGGGCGCGAAGCGCGGCGCGAAGAAGGGTGCGAAGCGCGCCGCCAAGAAGGGCGCGAAGCGCGGCGCGAAGAAGGGCGCGAAGCGCGGCGCGAAGAAGGGTGCGAAGCGCGCCGCCAAGAAGGGCGCGAAGCGCGGCGCGAAGCGCGGCGCGAAGAAGGCCGCGAAGCGCGGCGCCAAGAAGGGCGCCAAGCGCGGCGCACGCAAGAGCAGCAAGCGCGCCTCGAAGAAGTAACTTCGACGGCACCAAGGTCCGCCACAGATCTGAGGCGGACGAAAAAACAGGCGACGCTCGATGCGTCGCCTGTTTTCATTTCTGCACGGCTACCGGCCGTTGCGCCTGGTCGCCGTCGGCCTGCGCGCGCCGCTGCGCCCGCCACGCTTGGCCGAGCCCGGCGTCGTGCGCGACGCCGCCGACTTCGCCTTGCCTGGCCTGCCGCCGGCGCGCTTCGCGCGGCTCGCGCTTGGCGCGAGATCGCTGGTGATGCGAAGCTGCTGGCCGACGTTGAGCCGATTTTCGGAGAGCCCGTTCCAGCTGCGGATTTCCTGCGGCGTGACGCCGTAGCGCGCGGCGACGCGCGTGATGGTGTCGCCGCGATTGACGCGATAGTAGAACGTGCGGCCCTGCGGCACCGTGGTGAACACCGCGCGCTGCAACGACTCCGCCGTCGTGTCGGTCGGCTGCTGCGAAGGCACGAGCAGCGCGTGCCCGGCCGGCACGCGCGACCTCGCACCGATGCCGTTGACCGCGCGAAGCGTCTCCACCGGAATCGAGAACTTGGCGGCGACCTGTGGCAGCGTCTCGCCGGGGCGAACGCGATACGCCTGCCACGACACGAGCGGCTGGTCGGTGAGCTCGAGCTTCGCCGCGAACAGCTCCGCCTTGTCGATCGGCAGCAGGATCGTGTATTCGTCGCTTCCCGCGATCACCGGGCGGTTGTGCTGCGGGTTCAGATAGCGGAACTCCTCGAGCGACAACTCGGCCAGATCGGCGGCCCGCTTGACGTCCATCTCGCGCGTCGTCTTGACGATTGCGAAGTACGGCGCGTCCGGCACGTCGGCCAGATCGAGCCCGTACTTGTCGGGATCGCGCACGATGTTCTTCACCGCCTGCAGCTTCGGCACGTACTCGCGCGTCTCCTTCGGCATTTTGAGACTCGCGTAGTCGGTCGGCTTGCCGAGGCGCTGGTTGCGCTCGATTGCGCGCGCGACGTTGCCCTCGCCCCAGTTGTACGCGGCGAGCGCGAGCTGCCAGTCACCGAACTGGGCGTACAGCTGCTGCAGATAGTCGAGCGCGCGACCCGTCGCCGCGATCACGTCGCGTCGCGAGTCGAACCAGAAGTTCTGCTTCAGGCCGAAGTGACGTCCGGTCGACGGCACGAATTGCCAGATGCCGGACGCGCTCGACGTCGACAGCGCAACGGGGTTGTACGCGCTCTCGACCATCGGCAACAGCGCGATCTCGAGGGGCAGGCCGCGCGCCTCGACTTCGGCGACGATGTAGTACAGATAGCGGCGGCTGCGGTCGACCATCCGCTCGACATAGTCGGGCCGCTGCGAGTACCACTGCTCCCACTTGCCGACGTAGTCGTCGTCGATATCGGCAACGGCGAAGCCCTTGCGGATCCGCTCCCACAGATCATCCGCCGCCGGCGGCAGCGACTCGAGCTCTGCGGCGATCGGCTCGGGAAACGGGTTCATGAGCGCCGCCGTCGGCGCAATGATCAGCGGCGGCGCCGATGCGGCCGGCGACTCGTCCGCGGCAACGGCGACGGGTCGATCGGAGGGTGCCGTCTGCACCAGCGGACGTGCCGGCGGTTCGGGCGTCGGAGGCGGCGTCGCGCAGCCAGCGGCGAGAAAGGCCGCAACTGCGACGGCGATGCAATAGCGGTCGATTCGTATCGTCAACGTTCGCGGGCGCACAAGGTTCCGGCGATGGTAGGGGGCAGCGGACCGCAGCGTCAACCGAGTTCTGAACGACGGACGGCCCGATCCGGTCGACGACGCTTTGCCGGCTGCCGACTCAGAACGAGTTCTTCCAGGCGCGCAGCGTGGCGAACGATTCGACCGCGTCGGCGAGCGGGTGGCCGGCGCGACGCTCGGCGACGGCGAACACCGGCGGCTCGGCGGTGCGCAGGAACGGGTTCGTCGCGAGCTCGTCGGCGATCGTCGACGGCAGCGTCGGCTCGCCGCGATCGCGCTTCGCCTTCTCGCGCGCCTCGCGCTCGACGATACGCGTGTTCTGCGGCTCGACGGCACGCGCGAAGCGCAGATTGGCGAGCGTGTACTCGTGTCCGCAGTAGATCTCGGTTGCGGGCGCAAGCGCTGCGAGCTTCCCGAGCGAGTGCGTCATCTGCGCCGGCGTTCCTTCGAACAGGCGACCGCAGCCGGCGGCGAACAGCGTGTCACCGACGAACGCGATCGGCGTCCCAGCGTTGTCGCCGACGAACGCGATATGCCCGGCGGTATGACCGGGAATGTCGAGCACCGTGAAGCGCAGGCCGATGCCGGGAACGTCGATCGCGTCGCCTTCGCGCAGCGCGCGCGAGCGCCGGGGAATCGCCTCGCCGGCCGGTCCGAACACCGGAATGGCGCGCACCGCGGTGAGCGCTTCGATGCCGCCGACGTGATCGCCGTGATGATGCGTCGCGAGGATCGCGCAGAGCTCGACCCGCTCGCGCGCGAGCCACGACTCGACGGGCGCGGCGTCGCCGGGATCGACGACGGCCGCACGGCCGCCGTCGCGGATTGCCCAGATATAGTTGTCGCTGAACGCGGGGATCGGGATAATCGCTGCCATGGACGCATCTTCCGAAGCGCCCGAGCCGCTGTCAACGACACTTTCTGACTGGTTCGCGACGTCGCTCGGACGCTACACGGTCGAGCGCGAGCTCGCGTGGTTCGATCGGACCGTCGCCGATATCTTCGGATTCCACGCGATCCAGATCGGGCTGCCCGAACATCGATACCTCGCGCAGAGCCGCATCGCCGATCGCTGGACGGTCGACTACGAGCCGCCGGCGACGCTGCTCGCGGATCCGCACTGGCTGCCGTTCCCGGAGAACGCGCTCGACCTGATCGTGCTTCCGCACGCGCTCGAGTTCACCGAGGATCCGCACCGCATGCTGCGCGAGGCGTACCGCGCCGTGCGTCCCGGCGGGCAGGTCGTCATCGCCGGCTTCAATCCGTTCTCGCTGTTCGGCGCGCGCCGCTATTTCGGCCGCGGCGACACGCCGCCGTGGACCGGCAACTTCATCGCGCTGTATCGGCTGAAGGACTGGCTGAAGCTCCTTGGATTCGAAGTGACCGGCGGCGGCCTCGACTGCTACGTTCCGCCGTTCACGAACGAAGTGTGGCTGCGCCGCGCGAGCTTCGTCGAGTCCGCCGGCGACCGCTGGTGGCCGATCGGCGGCGGCGTGTATTTCCTGCGCGCGACGAAGAACGTGCTCGGCATGCGGGTCATCACGCCGGCCTGGCAGCGGAAGAAACGCGGCCTCGCCGGCGCGCCGCGCCAGGTACGCGAGTGCATCGAGCGCTCGCCCGCCGAGATCCGCTGAGTGGCCGGCCCCGTCGAGATCTACACCGACGGCGCGTGCAAGGGCAATCCCGGTCCGGGCGGCTGGGGGGCGCTGCTCATTTGCGGCGAGCGGGAGAAGGAACTTTGCGGCGGCGAGCCCGCGACGACGAACAACCGGATGGAGCTGACCGCGGTGATCCGTGCGCTCGAGGCGCTCAAGCGCGCGAGCGATGTCGATCTGTACACCGACTCGCAGTACGTCAAGAACGGCATCGAGACGTGGATCCACACATGGAAGCGCAACGGGTGGAAGACGTCCGACAGGAAGCCGGTGAAGAACGCCGAGTTGTGGCGCGAGCTCGACCAGCTTGCGGCGCTTCACCGGGTTCGCTGGCACTGGGTCAAGGGCCACAACGATCATCCCGGCAACACGCGCGCCGACGCGCTCGCCAATCGCGGCTGCACGAAATGAGTGTCAGCACGAAATGAGGGTCAGAGTGCAGTTGACCAAAGGAGGGTCAGAGTGCAGTTTCCGCAAACGCGGCAACTGTTCCCTCATGGGAAACTCCACTCTGACCCTCATTCCATGAAACCGCACTCTGACCCTCATTTGGTTTCGAGGCGCCGCGCGAACACGCGCATCTCCTTCTCGGCCTGCTTGTCGCCTTTCGCGGCGGCGACTTCGATGCCGCGCCGATACGCGGCGAGCGCATCGGCGTTGCGCCCGACGTCGGCGAGCGCCTTGCCGTACAGCTTCCACGCGGCGGTGAACGCGGCGTCGATCTCGACGGCGCGCGCGAGATGCTCGAGCGCGCGCCCGGCGTCGCCGGCCTTGACGTATTCGTTGCCGATCGAATAGCGGAGCAGCGCTGAATCCTTGCCGGCGGCGAGCATCCGCTCGAAGCTCGCGAGCGCCGCGCTCGTCACTTGAAGACCAGCTCGCCGGTCCCGCAGTCGATGCGGCGCATCGGATAGATCACCTTGCGCTCGGCGCCGTCGATCGCGCCCTCGACGTGCGCGTACAACCAGCCTTCGCCGCCGCGGCGGTAGCGGATGTGCTGCGGGAAGCCGGCGCGCGGATTGTCGAACGTCCACGTGACGTCGCCGTTGTTCGGATCGGTCTCGGCGCCGGAGAGCTTGAACGCCGCTTCCGGCTGGCCCGGCGTCAGCGAGACGTACCAGACGCCGTCGGCGCGCGGCTCGATACGCAGGTACGCGTAGTCCTGCGTCTTGCCGTCCATCACCGTGTGGCTCGCGCCGATCATCAGGTCGCCGCGCAGCGGCAACCAGTGCTCGACGAACTCGCGCTGGTTCACCGAGCCGCGCCAGCAGCCTTCGAGCCATGCGAACGGCGCAAGGGGCCCACTCGGCTGCACCGACGTCGCTTCGGCAGGCGTCGCTTCGGCCGCGGCCTTTTTTTCCGGCGGCGCCGGCGTCTGCGCGCACCCGGCGAGCGCGATCAGGAGCGCGACGATCGTCGTTCGGTTCATCATCATTGCGGCCGCGCGAGCGGCAGGTTGAGCAGCAGGTTCTGCGGCTTGAGCTTGAGCCGCCTGTCGGCGTCCATCGCCATCGCGAGATACACCGGACGGCCGGCGATCTGCGCGCGCATGTCGGCGGGCTCGGCGAACGCGAGCTCGAACAGCGACAGCAGCTGCGCCATCCGCTCGTCATCGACGTCGGCGCGATTGTACAGGTCGTTCAACAGCGCGCTCGCCTCGGCGTCCAGGCCGACATGCCAGACCCAGCGCTTGTCGTCGATCTCGCGTCGCGGCGTGATCGACACCGCGCAATCGAGAAAGTGCCGGATCCATCGCTCGAGCACGCGTGCCAGCGCGGCGAGCGCGGGCCGGCCGCGATTGAGACTGACCGCCATGTCGAAGCGCTCGTCGCGCTCCCAGTACACGGCTGCGTTGTTCGCGTCGAGCACGTCGAGGTCCACGGTGCGAAGCGGCGTGCGATTCTGCTGCAGCAGCTCGCCGAGGCTGCCGAAGCCGCCGGTGGTCGAATAGAGCTCGACTGCCTGCGCATCGGCGGCCATGACGGCACCGTCCGGCGCGATCGCGATCTGTTGCGTGCGGAACAGCATTTCGGCTGCGCGCGCCTCCAGCGGCTCGGCATTCTCGCCGAGGATATGGCGCAACAGGATCTGCGTCAGCTGATGGACGAGCAGCGGCGCGACGTCGACGCCGTCGCGGAAGAGCGCCATGTACGCGGCCTCGATCGACGGCGCCGCGGCGAGCCGGCCGCGAAAGCGCAGGAAGATCGCGTAGTTGTCGCGCACGTCGGCGTCGGCGATCGCCGCCAGCGCCGCGGCGTCGACAGCGGCGCGCGGAGCGGCGATCAGCCGGTCGTGCAGCGCAAGCTCGGCGGCGCACGACTCGGGGATCGGCGCGAGTTCGGGACGCAGCAGCAGCGAGCGCAGGAAATCGTCGGTGAGCGTGAGCCTGCCGTCGGAGCCAACGCCGAGCAATCGATAGCCGCAGGATGGCCAGAAATCGGGCAAGTTCGCTTTTTCCGTACAGGTGCTAGCCGCCGCCGAGCATCGCCTTTTTCAGGTCTGCCTGCACCGGCCGCTCGCCGAGCCAGACTCTGGTGAGCGCCTGGTTGAACGCCTCGCCGGGGATCGATCCCTTCGCGGCGCCGTTGAAGCCGATCTTCGTCGCGCCGTCGACGAAGTCGAGCGTGACGACATTGCCCTCCTTCACGTCGCCGAACCCTTTCATGATCGACACCAGCTGATCCGTCTGTGCCTTCACCGCCGCAAGCTCTGCCTCGCCGTTGTTCTCCTTCAGACCTTCGACCAGCGCGTCGACGAGTTGATCCGGCGAGAGGCTGCGCAGCAGGTTCAGCTGCACGCGCCGCGGCGACTTGGCGAGCACGGAGGCGATATCGGATGCCTTCGCGGGCAGGTAAAGACTGCCGACGTAGACCTTGAAGATCGCGCGCGTTCGCACGCCCGCGCCGTTCAGCACGACCTCCTGACCGCCGACGTTCGCCTTGTCGTCGAGCTTCACGCCGGCGACTTCAGCGCACCATGCCGGCAGCGCGATCAGCGCGGCGGCGAGCAAGCACCATCTGGTCATTGCGATCTCCCTGTTCTTTCCATCTCTAGAGCGCCTCGAAAATTCCCGCCGCTCCCATTCCGGTGCCCACGCACATCGACACCATCCCGTATTTCTGCTTTCGGCGCCTGAGGCCATGCACGATCGTCGCGGTGCGGATCGCGCCGGTCGCGCCGAGCGGGTGACCGAGCGCGATCGCGCCGCCCAGCGGATTGATTTTCGACGGATCGAGATCGAGGTCGCGGATCACGGCGATGCTCTGCGCGGCGAACGCCTCGTTCAACTCGATCCAGTCGATCGCATCGCTCGAAAGGCCCGCCGAACGCAGCGCCTTCGGAATCGCGGCGACGGGCCCTACGCCCATGATCTCGGGCGCGACGCCGGCGACCGCGAACGACACGAAGCGCGCGAGCGGCGCCATGTGGAGCTCGCGTAGCACCCGCTCGCCGACGAGGATCGACGCGCCCGCGCCGTCGGACATCTGCGAGCTGTTGCCCGCGGTCACCGATCCCTTCGCCGCGAAAACCGGCCGCAGCTTCGCGAGTCCTTCGGGCGTCGTGTCCGCACGCGGACCTTCGTCGCGATCGAAGCGCTTCGTGCGCGACACGATTGCCGCCTTCGCGGCATCCGGCGTCCTCGTCGCGACGGCGAGCGGCGAGATCTCGGCGGCGAACTCGCCGGCCGCCTGCGCGGCGATCGCCTTGCGATGGCTGTCGAGCGCGAAGGCGTCCTGGTCCTCGCGGGAGACGTTCCAGCGCTGCGCAACCCTCTCGGCGGTGAGACCCATGCCGTAGGCAATGCCGAGGTTCTCGTCGCGCGCGAAGACTTCGGCGTTGATCGCGAGCCGTCCGAGCATGGGGATCATGCTCATGCTTTCGGTGCCGGCGGCGATCATCACGTCGGCTTCGCCGGTGCGGATGCGATCGGCGGCAATCGATACGGCGTTCAATCCGGACGAGCAGAAGCGGTTGACCGTCATGCCGGCGACGCTGACCGGCAGACCGGCCAGCAGCACGCCGATGCGCGCGACGTTCATCCCCTGCTCGTACTCGGGCATCGCGCAGCCCACGATGACGTCGTCGACGCGCGCCGGGTCGAGCGCGGGCACCTGCGCGAGCACGCTGCGAAGCGCATGCGCGAGCAGCGTGTCGGGCCGGGTGTTGCGCAGCGTGCCGCGCGGCGCACGACCGACGGCGGTGCGCGTCGCCGCGACGATGTAGGCGTCCTGCAGCGGTTTCGTCATCACGCCCCTAGTTGCGTAGCGGCTTGCCGGTTTTCAATGTGTGGACGATGCGCTCGATCGTCTTGCCGTTGTGCAGCAGCGCCATGAACTCGTCGCGTTCGAGGGCGAGGAACCAGCTCTCGTCGACCGTCGTGCCGGGATCGAGCTCGCCGCCGCACAGCACGCGCGCGATCCGCCGGCCGATTTCGAAGTCGTACGCCGAGATGAACCCGCCGTCGCGCATGTTGACGAGCAGCATCGTCAATGTCGCGATGCCCGTCGTCCCGGCGACGGGCACGTTGCGCGCCGCAAGCGGCGGCCGGTACCCCGCGTCGGCGAGCGCCTGTGCCTCGCGCAGCGCGACGTAGAGCAGTTCGTGCGCGTTCGGCACGACGACGTCCGACGGACGCAGGAACCCGAGCTCCTTCGCATTGCGCGCGCTCTTCGACACGCTTGCCGTGGCGATCGTCTGGAAGTACGAGCGCAGGAACGGGAAGTGATCGGCCTGCGCGCCGACGGCGCCGCGCGCAGCCTCGCGCGTCGAGCGCACCGCGAGCTCCTTGCATCCGCCGCCGGCGGGAAGCAGCCCCACGCCGGCCTCGACCAGCCCGATGTACGACTCGAGCGCGGCGACGGTGCGATCGCAATGAAGAATGAACTCGCACGAGCCGCCGAGCGCCATGCCGCGCACGGCGGCGACGCTCGGCACGAGGCAGTACTTCAACCGCTGCGACGTGTGCTGGAACTTCGCGACCACCGACTCGACGACGCTCCAGCGGCCGGCGCGCACGTCGGGCTCGACCGCGGCGAGGTTCGCGCCGAGCGAGAACGGCTCCGTCGTCTGCCAGATGACGAGACCCGCGTGGTCGCGCTCCGCACGCTCGATCGCCGCGAGCAGCGCGTCGAGAACATCTTCGCCGATCGTGTTCGCCTTGGTCTTGAGCGAAACGATCGCGACGTCGCCGTCGAGCCGCCACATGCGCAGCGCCGGCGTCTCCATGATCGTCGTGCCCTGTGCGTAGCGCTCGCCCAGTACCGGATCGGGGTAGGGCTGCCGCTGGTAGACGGCGAGCGTCGAGCGCGCCCGGAAGGCGTTCGCCGACGCGCTGTAGGCGCCGTGCGCCGTGTGCACGCCGGACGCCACGACGCCGCTCGACACCCACGGCGGAAGCGGCACGCGGGCGAGCGCTCGGCCCGCGTCGATGTCGTCGCGAATCCATCCGGCGACGTCGCGCCAGCCCGCCGCCTGCCACAGCTCGAACGGGCCCATCGTCCAGCCGAAGCCCCAGCGCAGCGCGAGGTCGACGTCGCGCGCGTTGTCGGCGATGGCCGCGAGATGGAACGCGCAGTAGTGGAAGAGGTCGCGGAAAATTGCCCACAGGAACTGCGCCTGCGGATGCGGCGACGCGCGCAGTTTCCCGAGTTTCTCGCCGGGATGCTTCAACGCGAGAATCTCGGACACCGACGCGTCGACGACGCCGGCGGCCGGCCGGTAATCGCCGGCCTTCGGGTCGAGCACCTGGATCTCGCGGCCGACCTTGCGAAAGAAGCCGGCGCCGCTCTTCTGGCCGAGCGCGCCCCTCGCGACGAGCGCCGCGAGCACCGGCGGCTGGTCGAACAGCGGATGCCACGGATCGTCGGGAAGCGTGTCGTGCATCGTCTGCACGACGTGCGCCATCGTGTCGAGGCCGACGACGTCGCACGTACGATACGTCGCGCTCCTGGCGCGGCCGATCGCCGGCCCGGTGAGCGCGTCGACGACGTCGTACGGCAGGCCGAAGCGCTCGGTATGCGCGATCGTCGCGAGCACCGAGAAGATGCCGACACGGTTCGCGACGAAGTTCGGCGTGTCCTTCGCGCGAACGACGCCCTTGCCGAGCGTCGTGACCAGGAACGATTCGACGCGGTCGAGCAGCGCTGCATCGGTGCCGGGATGCCCGATCAGCTCGACCAGATGCATGTAGCGCGGCGGGTTGAAGAAGTGCGCGCCGAGGAAGCGCGGGCGCAGCTCGGCGGGCAACGACTGCGCGAGCGCGGCGATCGAAAGCCCCGAGGTGTTCGTCGCAAGCACGGCGTCGGGCGCGACGTGCGGGGCGATTTTCGCGTAAAGGTCGCGTTTCCAGTCGAGCCGCTCGGCAATCGCCTCGATGATCAAGTCGCAATCGGCGAGCGACGCGAGATCGGTGTCGTAGTTAGCCGCGTCGATCCACGCGGCGCGATCTGCGGCCGCAAGCGGCGACGGCTCGAGCTTCGCCAGTCCGGCGATCGCCTTGTCGACGATCGCGTTCGGTCGGCCTTCCTTCGCCGCCAGGTCGAACAGCAGGACCGCAATGTTCGCGTTGACGAGGTGCGCGGCGATCTGCGCGCCCATCACGCCGGCGCCGAGCACGGCGGCCTTGCGCACCAGCAAGCGGCTGTCGGTCATCGAGAGGAACTCTGAGCGGCGAAGTGTCGCGGCCACGGATGGCGAAACGCCCGCGGCCGGCGTTTCGGCCGGCCGCGGGAAGGGGTGCCGGCCGGCTTAGAACGTATAGGTGAACTGCGCCGAGAGAATCGTCACGCTCGCGTCGTAATGCCCGTTGACGAGGCCGTAGCCTCCGATGCAAGTGGCAGTCGACGAGCACGACGGCGGATCACCCGTCTTGTTGATGCTGACACTGTCGGCGAAGATGTAAGTGAACCCCGCGTCGAGCTTCATCTGCGGCGAGAACTTGTACTGCGCGCCGACCGACAGCCACCAGCGGTCGGAGTCGGGCAGGCGCACCGTGCGGAACTCGTCGCTGATCGGCGTCTGGTCGAAGGCGACGCCGCCGCGCAGCATCAGCGCGTCGTTGTAGTGATAGTTGGCGCCGACCGAGTAGCGCCACGAGTCATCCCATTTGAACGGGGTCGATTGCAGCACGGTGCCGCTGCTGCGCACGAACTTCAGCTCCGGCAGGCTGCTCCATCCCGTCCACTGAACGTCCGCCATGATGTCCCAGCGGTCGTTCAGCGTGCGGAAGTACGAGAAGTTCGCCTTGTCCGGCACTTCGATCGACGCATTCACGCCGCCGGCGACGAGCTGCGCGTTCACTGCGTTGGCAAGGCTTCCGACGACCGGCGCGAGCGCCGGCGGCAAGGTCGGCAACGATGGCAGGTCGAAATTCACGTTGCCGGAGACGGCGTACTTGATCTTCGAACGATATGCGAGCCCGATGCGCGAGTTGCGGTCGAGGTCGAACAGCACGCCGATATTCCAGCCCCAGGCGCCGTCGCTGCCGTCGATCGTTGCTTTCGCGTCGAGGCCGCCTGTCGTCGCGATGATCCCCGGCACCGCCGCCGCCGGAATGAGACCCGCCGCGGCCGCCTGCTGTGCGGCTTGCGCAAGACCGCCGGAGTAGTTGACGCTGCTCGTGAACGTTGCGTCGATGTGCTGGTAGTTGGCGCCGACGCCGACGCTCACGCGATCGTTGAAGCGATACGCGACCGCGGGATTGACGTTCATCGTCTTGACGTCGGACTTGATGCCCTGGTAACGACCGACCCAGCCATCGCCGTAATCGGTGACGAGGCCGAACGGCACGTTGACGCCGAGCCCGATCGACCAGTTGTTCGGCAGCGGCATCGTCAGCGCGAGATTGGGCACGAAGTTCGTCGTGCCGGCGTCGCCACCTTCGTGTCCGAGCGGCTGGTTCGCCGCGGCGACCGAGTTCTCGTTGCGAAACTTGATCGACGGCGTGATGACGTGGAACGACGCGGCGACCTCGGGCCGCGCGAGCCGCGACATGCCGGCAGGATTGAACCACACGGTGCTCGCGTCTTCGGCGGCGGCGGCACCGCCGGCGAACGCGTTGCCCTGTCCGCTGCCGGCCTGCTCGGCGAGGCCGAACGCGGAGCCGTACGCGTTGCCGCCGGCGAACGCAAGTGCGGCGGCGATTGCAATGGCGACCGGAGTGCGACGATAGGGCGTGTTCATCTCACATCTCTCCTCGTGGTTCGTTCGCGGCGCGCGACGCATGACGCAGGCGGAGCGCGCCATTGTTATCGGTGTGGCGGGTGGGAAACGCGATCGCCGGCTCCCTGCCGGCAGTCATTTTGACTATACACCGCACCCGCTGAACGGGCGCTGTACGCGCGCAAGCGAAGCCGCTTTGGCTCGCCGGCTGTCGCATTCTCGTCGCATGCGCGGCGCTGTGCGGCAGCACGCCTCAGCCGGGAGGCAGCTCGCGCGGCCGGCCGTCAGGCGCGACCGCGACGTACGTGAGCATCGCCTCCGTAACCTTCACCGTTACGACGTCGTCGGGATTGCGCTGCGCGTAGACCTCGACCTTCACGGTGATCGACGTGCGCCCGACGCGCGTGACCGTGGCGAAGAAGCTCACCAGGTCGCCGATCGACACCGGCTGCTTGAACACGAACTCGTTGACGGCGACGGTCTTCACGCGACCGCGCGCACGACGCATCGCCGGCACGGCGCCGGCGATGTCGACCTGCGACATGATCCAGCCGCCGAAGATGTCCCCGTTCTGGTTCGCGTCGGCCGGCATCGGCACGACGCGAAGCGCCGGCTGCGCCGCCGGCAGCGTCACCACGCCTTCGGGCGGCGCGCTCAAGCCGCCCTCTTGCGCGCCTCGTCGCGAAGCTCACGACGCAGGATCTTGCCGACGTTCGACTTCGGCAGATCGGGACGGAACTCGACGTCGCGCGGCACCTTGTAGGCGGTCAAGTGATGGCGACAGTGCTCGAGGACGTCCTCGGCGGTGAGATTGTCGTCCTTTTTCACGACATAGAGCTTCACCGCCTCACCCGATTTCTTGTCGGGGACGCCGACCGCCGCACACTCGAGCACGCCGGGATGCATGACCGCCACGCCTTCGATCTCGTTCGGATACACGTTGAACCCGGACACGAGGATCATGTCCTTCTTGCGGTCGACGATGCGCACGTAGCCGCGCTCGTCCATCACGCCGACATCGCCGGTCGCGAACCAGCCGTCGGCGTCGAGCACCTTCGACGTCTCTTGCGGATGCTGCCAGTAGCCCTTCATCACCTGCGGTCCGCGGATGCAGATCTCGCCCGGCTGGCCGAGCGGCACTTCCCTGCCGTCGTCGTCGCGCAGCATGACCTCCGTCGACGAAATCGGCAGGCCGATCGTGCCGTTGTACGACGCAAGATCGAGCGGATTGATCGTCGCCGCCGGCGAAGTCTCGGTGAGCCCGTACGCTTCGATCAGCGGGCGGCCGGTCACGTCCTTCCACTTCTCGGCGACGGCCTCCTGCACGGCCATGCCGCCGCCGAGGGTCAGGCGCAACGTCCTGAAGTCGAGCTTCGAGAACTCCGGCTTGTTCAGCAGCGCGTTGAACAGCGTATTGACGCCGGTGATCGCCGAGAACTCGTGCTTTCCCATCTCCTTGATGAATCCCGGTATGTCGCGCGGGTTCGTGATGAGGATGTTCTCGGCGCCCAGCGTCATGAACACGAGGCAGTTCGCCGTCAGCGAGAAGATGTGATAGAGCGGAAGCGGCGTGATGATCACTTCCTGCCGGTCGCCGGCGAGAAACGGCTTCACCCACGCGCGCGCCTGCAGCAGGTTCGCGACGATGTTCCGGTGCAGCAACATCGCGCCCTTGGCGACGCCGGTCGTCCCGCCGGTGTACTGCAGGAATGCGATGTCGTCGTGCGCGAGCGGCACGTAAGCGAGCTCGCGCTTGCCGCCGTCGGCGAGCGCGTCGGACAGAGGCACGGCGTCGGGCAGCGAGTAGGCCGGAATCATCTTCTTCACGCGCCGGAGCACGAAGTCGACTACGAGGCCCTTGACGCCAAGCATCTCGCCGATCGTCGTCGTCACCACAAGGCGAACCTTCGTACGCGCGACGACCTGCTGCAGCGTGTGCGCGAAGTTCTCGACGACGACGATCACTTCGGCGCCCGAATCCTTGAGCTGGTGCTCGAGCTCGCGCGCCGTGTACAGCGGATTGACGTTCACGACGGTGCAGCCGGCGCGCAGCGTCCCGAAGAGGCACACCGGGTACTGGAGGATGTTCGGCATCATCAACGCGACGCGCGCGCCCTTCTTGCAGCCGTTCGCCTGCAGCCATGCGCCGAACGCGGCCGACAACGTGTCGAGCTCGGCGAAGGTGACCGACTTGCCCATGCACGTGAACGACTTGCGCGGGCCGTACGCGCGGACGCTCTCCTCGAACACGTCGCGCACCGACGGGTATTCGTTGATGTCGATTTCGGCGGGCACACCCTTCGGGTAGTGCTTCAGCCAGATCTTCTCCACGATGTCCTCCCAGGCGGCGGCGCCCGGGGTCGGGTTGCGACGCTTCGTCGCGCCGCGGCGCGTCCGCTCGCGCCGGGAATCCTACACCCTGGACGTGTCGCCGCCTTGCCGCATCGTGGCCGCGTAATGCAGCGGGCCGCCACGGAACGG
Organism: uncultured beta proteobacterium; assembly: GCA_963798655.1. Lineage (GTDB taxonomy): Bacteria > Pseudomonadota > Gammaproteobacteria > Burkholderiales > Casimicrobiaceae > CAVSMC01. The sequence goes on from CAWCUH010000004.1 coordinate 455,779, forward strand.
CGCGAACCCGGTGCCGAAGATCGCACCGGCGTCGACCAGGTCGGCGTCGGCGACGATACGCTCGTCGAGCGCGCGCTGCGACTCGTCGACGAAGGGACCGATCAGCCGCTGCGCGAGGCCGGCGGGAACGCTTCCCGGTGCGCGCTTTGACGGCTTGCCGCCCGCATAATCGTAGAACCCGCGCTTGGTCTTCCTGCCGAGGTGGCCGGCGGCGACGAGATCGGCGAGCTTCCTCGGCGGCGCCGCGTCAGGGGAGAGCATCTTTCCCACGGCGATGCAGATGTCGAGACCCACGGTGTCGGCAAGCTCGATCGGACCCATCGGCATGCCGAACGCGAGCGCCGCCTCGTCGACCGTTTCCGGCGCAACGCCTTCGTCGACGGCGCGCATCGCCGCCATCAGGTACGGCGCCAGCACGCGGTTCACGAGGAAGCCCGGAGCGCTCGCGACCGGCAGCGGCAGCTTGTCGATCGTGCGCACGAAGGCCGCGGCCTGCGCAACGAGCGCCTCTCGCGTGTCGCGGCCGACGACGATCTCGACCAGCATCATCTTTGCGACCGGATTGAAAAAGTGCAGCCCGACGAGGCGCGTCGGATCGGCCATCGCAGACGCGATCTCCTCGAGCGGGATCGACGACGTGTTGGTCGCTAGAATCGCCGCCGGCTTCGCGTTGCGCTCGACGGCCGCGAACAGCGCCCGCTTCGCGTCGCGATCCTCGAAGATCGCCTCGATGATCACGTCGGCGTGGGCAACGCCGTCGCCGCCGACGTCCGGAATCAGCCGATCGAATGCATCGCGCACGCGTCGCGGATCCTTCAGACGCTCGGCGAAGAGCTTCGCCGCGCGCCCCATCGCCGGCGCAATCCGCTCGGCATTCTGGTCCTGCAGCGTCACCCGCAAGCCGCGCAGCGCGCACCACGCGGCGATGTCGCCGCCCATCGTGCCGGCGCCGACGACGTGCACGCGCGTCGCGTGGAAGTCGCTGTCCTTGCCGATCGACTTCAACCGCTCCTGCAGCTTGAACACGCGGATCAGGTTCGCCGCCGTAGGGCTCGCGAGCAGCGAGGAAATCGACGCCGGATCGGCGGGTGGCACCGCGAGCGCATTGCCGTCATGGTTCTGCCAGATGTCGAGGATCGCGTACGGCGCCGGATAGTGCTCGCGCCGAGCGCGCTTCGCGACCTGCGCGCGCGCCTTGTACGCGATGAATCGACGCGCGATCGGTGCGAGCGAAAGCGACAACGGGAATTTCAACGTCCGCGGGGGCGGCAGCACGCGCAAGACGCCGCGCGCCGTATTGTCCATGATGCGCACCGGCACGCTCTCATCGGCAAGTCCGAGCTTCTTCGCGCGCCGTGCGTCGATGGTGCGGCCGGCCAGCATCATGTCGAGCGCCGCCGGTGCGCCGACGAGCCGCGGCAGCCGCTTGATGCCGCCCCAGCCGGGCACGATGCCGAGCATCACCTCGGGCAGCCCGAGGCGCGTGCCGGGCTCGTCCACGACGACACGGTATCGGCACGCCATCGCGAGCTCGAGTCCGCCGCCGAGGCAGAACCCGCGCACCAATGCAAGGGTGGGATAGCGCACGTTCGCGAGCCGCTCGAACGTGTCCCAGCCTCGACGCACGATCGCGAGCGCTTCGTCGCCACCGTGCACGTCGGCGAATTCGTCGACGTCCGCGCCGGCGATGAAACCATTCGGCTTCGCCGAAGCAATGACGAGGCCCTTGGGCGGATCGCGATCGAGCCTGTCGAGCGCCTGGTTCAGCTCGCCGAGCACCGCCGCGGAGAGCGTGTTCGTCGACGCGCCCGACTTGTCGAGGGCGAGCACCGCGACGCCGTCGGCCTCGCGCGTGAGCGTCCAGTTCGCGAACGCCGTTTCGCCGCGCGCCGCTGTCGCCTCGAGAGGCGCATTCATCTCAGGTCCTTTCGACGAGCATCGCACCGCCGAGACCGCCGCCGATGCAGATGGAAGCAATCCCGCGCTTGCCCCCGGTGCGCTCGAGCACGTTCAGCAGATGCAGCACGATGCGCGCGCCGGACGCGCCCACCGGGTGACCGAGCGCGATCGCGCCGCCGTCGACGTTCAACTTCGATTCGTCGAGCGCGCCCAACGCGCCGGGCAGGCCGAGCTCGCTCCTGCAATAGTCGTCGTCCTGCCAGGCGCGGATGCAGCCGATCACCTGCGCGGCGAACGCCTCGTTGATCTCCCATGCGTCGAGGTCGTTCAGGCCGAGGCCGTGGCGCTTGAGGATCGGCGTCGCCGCGTGCACCGGGCCCAGGCCCATCTGGCCGGGATCGAGACCCGACCACTGCGAATCGACGATGCGGCCTTTCGGGTGCAAGCCGTATTGCTCGACGGCCGCCTGCGACGCGATGACGAGCCACGCGGCCCCATCGGTCACCTGCGAGCTGTTGCCGGCGGTCACGTTGCCGTACTTGCGATCGAAGAACGGCTTGAGCTTCGCCAGGTTCTCCGGCGTCGAGTCCTCGCGCACGCCGTCGTCCATTGCGTAGACCTTCGCGTTGCGGTCGTAGAGCGGAACGAGCTCGCCGTCGAAGGCGCCGGATTGTTGCGCGGCGAGGACGCGCCGGTGGCTGCGCGCCGCATACGCGTCCATCTCGGTGCGCGTGATGCCGAAGCGGTACGCGACGTTCTCGGCCGTCTGGCCCATCAGCAAACCGACGATCGGGTCGGTCAGCCCCTTCATGAGACCGATGACGGGCGCGAGATACGAAAGGCGGAATCGCGTCGCGAGCGCGGCTCGCTGGCCGAGCGATTTCGCCGCGTACCAGCTCGAAAGCCACGCGACCATCGCGTCGGAGAAGAGCAGCGGCGCGCGTGACAGCGCGTCGACACCGCCGGCGAGCACGAGATTCGCGCGCCCGGATCGGATGTTCGCGATCGCGGAATCGATGGCCTGCATGCCGGACGCGCAGTTGCGCATCACCGTCCACGCGGGGACCTTGTGGCCGCAGCCGATGCGCAATGCGGCGACGCGCCCGATGTTCACTTCGTCGGGCGACGGCGCCGCGCAACCGAGGATCACTTCATCGAGCTCGGCTGGCTCGAACGTCTGCCGCACGAGCAACGCGCGTCCTGCGGCGGTCGCGAGATCGGATGCCGAGAACGGCCCCGGGCGGTTGCGCGACTTGAGGAACGGCGTGCGTGCGCCGTCGACGATGTAGATCGGTTCGTTCATGGCAATCAGGCAGCTTCGCGCTTCGGCTCGATCAACGGTGTCGCGGCGCCGCTCGACGCGCCGATCGCCGGGGGCCGCATCTGCGACGCGCCGAGATCCTGCGCGAAGTCGTCGACGCGCACGACCTGCACCATCAGCTCGTGCGCGAGCGTGAGCGCAGCGGCCTCGTCGGAGCTCACAATGCCGGCGGCGCACGCGCGCTGCGCGAGCGCGACGCCGCTCTGGCCCGGCTCGAGCTTCGGGTCGAAGCGCTTCGCCTTGACCGCCGCGCGAATCTTCGCTTCGATCGGCTCGGCGGCCACCGCGGCGACGAGCGCGCGGTCGAGCACGCCGATCGGATCGTCGTCGGACTTCGCGCGCGCCGTGCCCGCCGTCAAGCGGTCGCGCGTCGCCGACGGCTCGACCAGCAGCCGCGCGACCTCGTGTCCGAGCCGATCCGACGGCACGACGTACGGCCGTCCGATCGGGAACACCAGGCGGCGCAGCACGGCGGCGATCGCGCGATTCGGAAAGTTGGAGATGACGCCCTCGAATGCGTTCTGCGCCTTGAACATCGCGTCCCAGATCGCCCAGTGCGCGAGCGGCGCGTCGGCCTGCTGGCGGCCTTCGCGCTCGTAGCGCCACAGCGTCGCCGAGCACAGGTACAAGAGCGACAGGATGTCGCCGAGCCGCGCGGAGAGCTTTTCCTTGCGCTTGAGCGCACCGCCGAGCACGCCCATCGACACGTCGGCGAGAAACGCGAGCGCCGCCGAGAAGCGCGTGAGCTGCTGATAGTAGCGGCGCGTCTCGGGCGCGACGTCGGCCGGGACGCCGACGAAGTGCGAGCCGGTGATGCCCATGACGAACGTGCGCGCCATGTTCGCGAGCACGAAGCGGATGTGGCCGAACAGCGCCGCGTCAAACGCGATCGACGCCTTTTCGGGATCGGCCTCGCGCGTCGCCGCGATCTCCTTCAGCACATACGGATGGCAGCGGATCGCGCCCTGTCCGAACACGATCAGGCTGCGCGTGAGGATGTTCGCGCCCTCGACGGTGATCGACACCGGCATCTGCATGTACGCGGCGCCGAGGAAGTTCGACGGCCCCATGCAGATACCCTTGCCGCCGGCGATGTCCATCGCGTCGTTGATGACCATCCGCTCGCGCTCGGTGATGTGCAGCTTGGCGATGCCGGAGATCACCGCGGGCTTCTCGCCGAGGTCGATCGCGGTCGCGGTCAGCATCCGCGTCGAATCCATCATGTAGAGGTTGCCGCCCATGCGCGCGAGCGGCTCCTCGATGCCCTCGAAGCGCGCGATCGGCGTCTTGAACTGCGAGCGCACGCGGGCGTACGCGCCGGTCGCGCGCACGACGAGCTTCGCCGCGCCGGTGTTCGACGCGGGCAGCGAGATGCCGCGCCCCGCGGCGAGGCACTCCATCAGCATGCGCCAGCCGCGGCCGAGCATCGGCTGCCCGCCGATCACCCAGTCCATCGGGATGAACACGTCGTTGCCCCAGTTCGGGCCGTTCTGGAACACGCAGTTCAGAGGCATGTGCCGGCGCCCGATGTCCACGCCGGGATGCGAGGTCGGGATCAGCGCGCACGTGATGCCGATGTCTTCCTTGTCGCTCGCGAGATGATCGGGGTCGTAGGCGCGGAACGCGAGGCCGAGCAGCGTCGCGACCGGGCCCAGCGTGATGTAGCGCTTGTCCCAGGTGACGCGAAGGCCGAGCACGCGCTTGCCGTCGTGATCGCCCCAGCAGACGATGCCGTAGTCAGGGATCGACGCGGCGTCGGAGCCCGCGTACGGATTCGTCAACGCGAAGCACGGTATGTCGAGACCCTTGGCGAGACGCGGCAGGTAATGGCGCTTCTGCGCCTCGGTGCCGTAATGCGCGAGCAGCTCGCCCGGTCCGAGCGAGTTCGGAACGAGCACCGTGACCGCCGTCGTCCCCGATCGGGTGGATAGCTTCGTCACCACCTGCGACTGCGCGTAAGCCGAGAAGCCGAGACCGCCGTAGTCCTTCGGAATGTTCATCCCGAGGAAGCCCTTGTCCTTGATGTAATGCCAGACAGCGGGCGGAAGATCGCGCCAGACGTGCGCGGTTTCCCATTCGGAAACCATCGTCGCGAGCGTCTCCGCTTCGTCGTCGACGAAGCGCTGCTCCTCGGCGGTGAGCGTCGGCCGCTCGGTCGCGAGCAGCGTGCTCCACGCGGGCTTGCCGGAGAACAACTCGCCGTCCCACCAGACGGTGCCGGCTTCGATCGCCTCGCGCTCCGTCTGCGACATCGGCGGAAGAATCCTGCGGAACGCGGTGAGCACGCCGTCGCTCACGAGCCTGCGCCGAAGCGTCGGCACGGCGAGCGCGATGCCGGCGAGCACGTAGGCGAGCGTCGCGAGTGCGTTCGCCCACGGCGGCAGCACGTGCAGCGCCCACGACGCGGCGAGCGCGACGCCGATGGCGACGAGCCAGCGGGCGCCCGATGCGTTGACGTATGCGAGCGCGACGACGCCGACCAGAACGGCGATGAGCCACAGCGTGGTAACGATCATGGGATCTCCTCAGGCGGACGCGTGTTCGGCGTCGCCGACATCCGGCAGCGGTGACGTGAGACCTGCGAGAAGGAACGGCGCAAGACGACGCAACAGCATCTCGTCATTCGGCGACTCGCCCGGCGTGAGCTCGGCGATCAGCTTCAGCGCGTCGGTGCCGGCAAGCGTGTACGAGAGCGCGCCCATGATGAAATGCAACCGCCACGACAGCTCGCGCGGCGGAAGATCGGGCAATGCGCGCCCGAACGCCGTCTTGAAGCGCGCGATCATCGCGGCGTACTGCTCGGACAGGAAGCGGCGAATGAACGGCGCCGGATCGGCATAGGCGCGGCCGAGCAGGCGCAGGAAATCCTTGCCGCCGCGCTGCGGATCGCGCGCGAGCTCGAGCGCCGGCACGAACATCGCCGACAGGATGCGGTCACAGGGCACCGGCCGCGGCGCGCAGTCGCTCTCCATCTGCGCGAGCAGCGCGACGCGGGCCTGGTTCATCGGATCGAGCCGGCGCGTCAGCACCGCCTCGAACAGCTCTTCCTTGCTGCCGAAGTGATAGTTGACCGCGGCCAGATTGACGCCGGCGGCGGTCGTTATCGCGCGGAGCGTCGTTGCCTCGAAGCCGTGCTCCATGAACAGCGATTCGGCCGTGTCGAGGATGCGCTCCTTGGTCGCGGCGCTGCCTCGCGCCTCGCCGAGCGGGATCACTTTGCCGGCGGGGCCGCCGACGTCGGGCTGGATGGGGATCATACGTGACCGCATGGCGCTGAAACGCGCGTCCAAATCAAACGTTTGTTTTAATGTAGGGTGTTACACGGCCGGTGTCAATCTCTGGTCTAGCAGCGACCGTGCCGGCAGCGTGCGAGCGAGCGCTTGCTTCGCGCGGAGGCCTTGCGGGGCGCAGGGGGCGAAGCGATAGTCGACACGCAACGCGCGGCGCAATGCGCCCCGATCATGCGCGGGCGCCTACAAGCGCACCCGTGCCCGGCGCCGCGGCGCGTCCGCGCTGTCAGCGCCACTCGTCGCCGCGGCGGCGCGTGTCGTCGGCGATGTCGGTGTCGTCGCCCAGGTGCTCGCCCTTGAGCGGCTCGTCCTCGTCGGTGCGAAGTGTCCCATCGGCGGGCTCGGCCGAATCGCGACCGGCCGCGCCGCGCTCGCCGGTGCCGTAGCGATCCGAGTCGCTGTCGAGGTCCGCGTCGCCGATGTCGGCGCCGGCGTCGGCCGCGCCCTTGTCGACGTCCGGGTCCGACGTACTGCCGGTGCGCGGTCCGACGCCGTCGTCGTGATTGAGTCCGGGTCCGCCGCGGATGTCGCTTCCGGTGTCGCTCGAGTCGGACGGTCCGAGCGCCCCGGTGCCGTGTCCCTTGCCGGTCGACGCGGGCGTGTCCTGCGTGTGCAGCAACGTGCTTTCGGCCATGTCGCTCTCCGTTGACGTGATTGCCGGCGCCATTGAAGCCGTTCCGGCACACTCAGCGACAATGGACCCGGCGGCGCGAGAGCGAAGTCGGACGCCGCGTGCGACGGGTGTGAGGCGCCGTCCGACACCGCGCGTTCGCTATACTGGCCGCCGATGGCGACGATCGCGATCACCAAGCACCACCGGATGACGCACAAGGCTGCGAAAGCGGCAGCCGAGAAGGTCGCCGCCGACCTGCAGCAGCGTTTCGGCCTTCGCTATACGTGGGACGGCGACCGCTGCGCTTTCGAGCGCGCCGGGCTCGCCGGCGAGCTCGTCGTGGGTGCGAGCGACGTGCGGCTCGAATGCACGCTCGGGTTTCTGCTCGGCGCCATCAAGCCTGCCATCGAGCGTGAGGTGCACCGCGAGTTCGACGAGCGCTTCTCGACGCCCGCGAAGCGCAAGTAGCGGTCAGCAAGCCGACTGCGCCGACGGGACCGCGCGCTGCGGCCGCTCGTACGGGTCGTCGAACGGGTCGTCGTCGCCGGCGAAGATGTCGTTCATCAGCTTGCTTTCCCGCTCGGCGACCGCGGCGAGGAACTCGCGCGCGCCGCCCATGCGCTGGAATGCATGGAAGCCGCGCTCGAGGAAATCATGCAGCCGCGACAGGCCGGCCATCCGGGCCGGCCGACGCATCATCGCAAGGCCGGCGCGGATCAGCGGCTTCGCCACGTAGACATCGAGCGCGGCGCCGACCTCGCCCAGCAATCGGATCTGTCGCTCGCGCGCCGGCCGATTGCCGGTGCGCCGATACGCCTTGCAGTACTCGGCGACCGAGAAATGGCCATCCGCGCGCGGCAGCCGCGCAAGCACCGCGCGGTCGAGCTCCTGCGACAGCGCGTTCAGCTCCATCGCCTGGGCGATCGTCGCGATGACGCGCGCGGGCAGCATCCTCGACATCATCGGGGCGACGCGCGCGAGATCGGCGTCGCGCTGCGCGTAGTCGGCGCTGCCGTAGAGGTCGCTCTGGAAGAACGCGATCGCGCTCGCGTAGCGCGGCTGCGACGCAAGATCCGCGTACGTTTGCGCGAGGCGAAGTGCCTGCCATGCCGCCAGCCGCTCGAGCGCGCCCGCAAGAATCGGATTCGCACGCCGCTCGTCATGCAGCCGGCAGACGCGCGCGAGCTCATGCAGCAGCGCATGCTGTGCAGAGTCGGGGATGCCGGACACAGGCTCGGTCATGATGCGCTTGCGCGATCGAACGGACATCAGCGCGCAGCCGCCAGTCTAGCCGACGCGCTACGTGCGATGCACGCGCACGCCGGCCGGGCTTTAGGTTGTTTCGTCTAATCGGCACGTCTAGAGTGAAGACGATGGTCAGTCGCCGTACGTTCATCGCCGCCGGCGTCGCAGGCAGCGCCGCACTCGGGTTCGCCGGGTGGTGGCGATCGCGGTCGCGACCGTCCGGCGCGCGAGCACTTGCGCGCGACAGCGAAACGAGCGCGATCGTCGCCGCGATCGTCCCGGCCATGCTCGCGGGCATGCTGCCGGCGGACGATGCGCGGCGCACCGCGGCCATTGCCGACACGACGGCGGCCGTGCACCAGGCGATCGACGGCCTTCCTCCCGCGTCGCAGCGCGAGCTCGGGCAGTTGTTCGCGCTGCTTGCGTTTCCGCCGGCCCGGATCGCGCTCGCGGGCCTGTCGTCCCCATGGACCGCCGCGAAGCGCGACGATGTCGACGCATTCCTCGAACGGTGGCGCACGAGCCGGCTGCGGCTGCTGCGATCGGCGTACGACGCGCTGCACCAGCTCGTGTTCGGCGCGTGGTACGGGCAGACGAACGCCTGGCCGGCCATCGGCTATCCGGGTCCGCCGGAGCTTGGCTGATGCGCGAACGACCGCCATTCGACGATCCGTATCACAGCGCGAGCGCGCAGCGTTGGACGATCGTCGACGCGTCGAAGCTCGAGCGCGATCTCGCGCTCGAGGCGGATGTCGTCATCGTCGGCAGCGGAGCCGGCGGCGGCACCGCCGCCGAAATTCTCGCCGACGGCGGACTGCGCGTCGTCGTCGTCGAGGAAGGTCCGCTCGCGACGTCGGCCGACTTTCGCATGCGCGAGGCGGACGCCTATCCGCAGCTCTACCAGGAGTCGGCCGCGCGCAAGACGCGCGACAAGGCGATCAACATCCTGCAGGGCCGCTGCGTCGGCGGCGGAACGACGGTCAACTGGACAAGCTCGTTCCGCACGCCGCAGCCGACGCTCGACCATTGGGCCCGCGAGTTCGGCCTCGCGGGATTCGCGCGCCGCCGATCTCGCGCCGTACTTCGAGCGGATGGAGCGGCGGCTTGCGATCGGGCCGTGGGACGTGCCGCCGAACGCCAACAACGCCGCGCTCGCGCGCGGCGCCGCGGCGATCGGCATCCCGACGGCGTCGATCCGGCGCAACGTCGCCGGATGCCGCGACCTCGGTTACTGCGGCATGGGCTGCCCGGTCAACGCGAAGCAGTCGATGCTGGTGACGACGATCCCGGCCGCGCTCGAGCGCGGCGCGACGCTCGTCACACGTGCACGTGCGGACGCGTTCGACGTCGACGGCGATCGCGTTGCGCGGCTGTCGTGCGTCGCGATGGATGCGAGCGGCGTGCATCCGACGTCGCGCCGCGTGACGATCCGCGCACGCGCTTACGTCACGGCGGCGGGCGCGATCGGAACGCCGGCGCTGCTGCTGCGAAGCCGCGTCCCCGATCCGTCGAAGCTCGTCGGCAAGCGGACGTTTCTGCATCCGACCGTCGTGTCCGCCGCGCTGATGCCCGAGCGCGTCGACGGCTACGCCGGTGCGCCGCAGAGCGTGTACTCCGATCACTTTCTCACCACGGTCGCGCCGGACGGGCCGATCGGTTTCAAGCTGGAAGCCCCGCCGATCCATCCGATCCTCGCTGCAATCACGCTGCCGCGGCACGGCGAAGCCCATTCGCGCTGGATGCGCGAGCTGCCGCATCTGCACGTGCTGATCGCGCTGCTGCGCGACGGCTTCCACGCCGACAGCGGTGGCGGCACGGTCGCGCTGCGCGACGACGGCACGCCGGTGCTCGACTATCCGATGTCCGCCTATGTGTGGGACGGCGTGCGGCGTGCATTCGCTGCGATGGCGCAAATCCAGTTCGCCGCCGGCGCACGCAACGTGATGCCGATCCACGGCGGCGGCGAAGCGCACGCGAGCTTCGCCGATGCGCGCGCGGCGATCGCGCGCTTCGATCTCGCGCCGCTCGCGACGCCGATCGTCAGCGCACACGTGATGGGCGGCTGTCCGCTCGGGCCCGATCCTCGCCGCGCCGCGGTCGACGTGAACGGCCGCTACCATCACCTCGCGAATCTGTACGTGCTCGACGCGTCGCTGTTTCCGACGTCGATCGGCGCGAACCCTCAGCTGTCGATCTACGCGATCGTTGCGCGCCTCGCCGATGGCCTGCGCCACACGCTCGCTCCGACGCGCGCGAGCTGACGGCCACACGCTCGATTAGTGTGTTTCGTCTAGGCGTTTTGCGTAAGCTCTTATTCGAGCGCCGGACGATTCGGCGCGACGCGACATCCAACCGAGTCCAAAAGGAGAACCCCCGATGCTCAAGACCTATTCGACGTACCGCGAAGCGGCGCTCGCCGCGCCGCGTCAGTTCTGGCTCGCCGGCCTCGGCGCTGCGGTCGTCACACGTGACTTCCTGCAGAACGAAGCCGGTCCCGTGTTCAAATCGCTGGTGAAACAGGGAAACAGCGTCGAATCGCGCGCGATCCGGCTCGTCGGATCCGGCATCGAAACGTCGATGACGCGTGCGAACAACGTTTGGCGCAGCACGCGCTCGAACGTCGAGCGCACCGTGCGCGACTATGCCGACCAGGCGGTTACGCTTGCGCAAAACGCTCTGCCGCGGTCGCTGCCGAAGCTCGACCTGCCGTTCGTCAAGGCGCCGGCAAAGCGAGCGGCGGCGGTGAAAGCCGCGAAGGCCGTGAAAGGCGCGAAGAGGTCCCGCGCACGCACGGCGGCGACACGCAAGACGCCGCGTGCGAAGGCTTCGACGAAGCGCTGACGTAGTACTATCCGGCGGCGCTCGACAAGCGCAAGGGGGACCCGATGCCGGAACGCAACACCGGGCGCGCGCCGCGCGCCCGGCCGTCGGCGCAGCCGCGCAGCGCAATCGGACTCGCGGTCGCCGGCGGCGGGCCGCTCGGCGGCATCTACGAGGTCGGCGCGCTCCTCGCGCTCGCCGACTCGCTCGAGGGCGTCGACTTCAACGATCTCGATGTCTATGTCGGCGTGTCGTCGGGAAGCTACGTCGCAGCCGCGCTTGCGAACGGCATATCGCCGTCGCAGATGTATCGGCTGTTCATCGACGACGAGGTCGACGCCGCGCTGACACCCGAAGTGTTCCTGCGGCCGGCGTGCGCGGAGTTCGCACGGCGTCTCGCGACGCTTCCGCGGCTCATCGCGCGCGCTCTCGGACAGTACGTCCGTCACCCGCGGCACGGCGTGATGGAGCCGTTCGCCGTGCTCGCACGCGCGATGCCGACCGGCGTGTTCGACAACGGCTCGATCGACCGCTTCCTGCGCCAGCTGTTCGCGGCACCCGGCCGCACGAACGACTTCCGCAAGCTGCCGAACAAGCTCTTTCTCGTCGCGACGAACCTCGACACCGGCGCTTCGGTGACGTTCGGCTCGCGCGGTCGCGATCACGTGCCGATCTCGAGCGCAATCGAGGCGTCTTCGGCGCTGCCCGGACTGTTTCCGCCGGTGTCGATCGAAGGCGAGCACTACGTCGACGGCGCGCTCAACAAGACGCTGCACGCGTCGGTCGCGCTCGACCAGGGCATCGACCTGCTGCTCTGCGTCAATCCGCTGGTGCCGTTCGACGCGAGCCGCGCGCGCGCCGGCGATCACCTGAGCATCGAGAAGCTGAACCAGGGCGGCCTGCCGCTCGTGCTGTCGCAGACGTTTCGCGCGATCATCCATTCGCGCATGAAAGTGGGGATGGAGAAATACCGCACGCAGTATCCGCGCGCCGAGATCCTGCTGTTCGAGCCGGACCGCGAGGACGCCGACATGTTCTTCGCGAACATCTTCAGCTACGCTCAGCGCAGGCAGCTCTGCGCGGCGGCGTTCGCGAAGACGCGGGCGGGCCTTCTCGCGCGCGCCGATGCCATCGCACCGCGTCTCGCGCGCCATGGCATCGCGTTGCGCGTCGACCGGCTGCAGCAGCCGCAGCGGCGCGTGCGCGACGCCGTCCGCGATCCGCGACCGCTGCATACGCGCGCGGCGCGCGACACCGGCGTGCGCGACACCGCGCGCGACCTCGCATACACGCTCGACCAGCTCGACCGCTGGATCGCCGGCGCCGTCTAGCCCGCGCCGATGTCGGCGCTCGTGCGCACGTTGCTCGTCGCCGGAGCGTCGCTCGCGGCAGCCGCGTGCTGGCAGCGTGACGCGCTGCCGCCGCCCGAGCAGCTCGACCCGGCGCTCGCGCAGGAGCCGCTGCAGCGCGAAATCGAGCATGCGCCGTTCGACACGACTGTCGGCGGCGTCCGCTACACGGTGCGCCCGCTGTACTCGTACGACCTGTACGGACTCGTCGTGAGCAAGCACGACGCCGACACCTGGTGGGACTACATCCACGCCGCGTGGAACGACAAGCTCAACGTGACCGACCTCTGCGTGGTCTGGGGTCGCAACGCGGCGAGCGGCGTCTATCGCCGCATCGAGTTCTCGAGCGGCGAATTCGTCTGCTACGCGCAGACCCGATCGAGCGAGGACTGGGCGGCGTTCGACATGACGTCGCTGTCCAACAATCATCTGCTCGCCGACGACGCGCACATCGCGAAGACGCTGACCTCCGCGCGCGTCGGCGACCAGATCCACTTTCGCGGCTACCTCGCCGAGTATTCGCACGACCACGGCTTCGCCTTCCACCGCGGCACGAGCATTACGCGCAGCGACACCGGCAACGGCGCGTGCGAAACGGTTTACGCAACCGACGCCGAGATACTGCGTGCCGGCAATCGCGGGTGGCGCATGGCGTTGTGGATCGGCTTCGCGCTGCTCGCGGCGGGCGTCGTCGCCTGGTTCGCGCTGCCCCCGCGGGCAGACGACTGAGCGCGCCGTTTGCCAGCGCGGCGCGACGACTCTAAACTTCGGCCCGCATCACGCGAACGAGCGTCCCGATGTCCGAAAGGAAGCGACCGCGCCGCACCCGCGAGCGCATCCTCGAAACGAGCCTCGCGCTGTTCAACCGGCTCGGCGAGCCGCACGTGACGACGGCGGACATCGCCGACGAGATGAACATCAGCCCCGGCAATCTCTACTATCACTTCCGCAACAAGGACGACATCATCGGGGAGCTCGCCGAGCGCTACGACGCGAGCGTCACACCGCTGCTCGGCGCGGCGCGCGGCCGCTCGGCGAACGTCGAGGACCTCTGGCTGCTGCTGCACGTGCTGTTCGAGCGTATGGGCGAGTATCGCTTCCTGTACCGCGACATCGACGAGCTTACCTCGCGCAACCGGGCGTTGGCGGCACGTCTCGCCGAGCTGCTGCAGCGCGAGGCGGCGGCTTTCACGAGCCTGTGCGAGGCGATGGTCGCCGACGGCGCGATGCGGGCGTCGGCGCACGAGCTCGCGGCGCTCGCGCAGAACGTCGTGCTGGTGTCGACCTACTGGATGTCGTTCCAGCGGCTCGCGAGCGGCCCGATGGCGCGCGGTGAAGCGCTCGATGCGGGGCGCGCCGCGTATCAGGTCATGGCGCTGATCGCGCCGTACCTCGAAGGCGACGCGCGGGCGCTGCTCGATCGTCTGGGCGCCGGCTATCTTTGACGGAGGAGTCATGGCAAGGAAGTGGGCGAAGTTCGCGCAGGCCGACAAGTCGTATCAGTACGACGCGGCGGCCTTGAAGAAGCGGTGGCCGCGGCTCCATCGCGGCGACGCCGAGCCGCTGCCGAAGGATGCCTCGGCGCTCGACGCGTGGCGCCTGTACCACGCCGGCGAGTTCGCCGCGGCGGTGGACGCAGGCCGCGCCGCCGGCGGCGCAGCCATCAACGCAGCCGTGAAGGCGCAGGCGATCTACGCCAACTATCTCGAGAAGCACGACAAGGCGAAGCTCGAGCTGTTCGAGGAAGCGGCCGGATGGGCCGAAGCGCGCCGGCGCGATGCACCGAAGGACGCGAATGCGCACTACCTCTACGCGTACGCGCTCGGCCGCTACGGCCAGGGCATCTCGGTTGCGAAAGCGCTGGCACAGGGCTTCGGCGGCAAGATCAAGGACGCGCTTGTCTCGGCGATGAAGCTCGAGCCGAAGCATGCGGACGCGAACATCGCGTACGGCGCGTACCAGGCCGAAGTGATCGACAAGGTCGGCGCGCTGGTCGCCGGGATGACGTACGGCGCGAAGCGCGACTCGGCGGTCGAGCACTTCGGCAAGGCGCTGAAGCTCAATCCCGAGTCGGCCATCGCGCGCGTCGAGTACGCGAACGCGCTGTTGCTGCTGTACGGCAAGGCGCGCATCGACGAGGCGCAGAAGCTCTACGAGGATGCGGCGAAGTGCAAGCCCGCCGATGCGATGGAGCGCCTCGATGTCGAGCTCGCGCGCTCCGAGGTCGAATGAGCGGCTCACCGCCCGTGCGCTGAAGGCGGCCACCCGCCTTCGATGCGCTCGCGTGATCGATCGGCGCGCCGTCAGTCCGCTTCAAGCGGCGATCGCTCGCGCCGCGACGGCCGGATCGAGGTCGCCGTGCCACGGCGGCGAGAGCAGCGCGGTCAGCACGAGCTTCTCGAACTCGGGCGCGAAGCGCGCGATGACGCGCTCGGGGTCGGGCACGAGGCCGCGGTCGGTGATGAGGCCGAACTGGACTTCCGCGTTGTACGACAGGATCGACACGCCCATGCCGATGTCGCCCGACTGCGGCACCCAGAACATCAGGCTCTCGAGCTTCGCGCGCGCGAGGTAGAGCGGCTGCTGCGGCCCCGGGACGTTGGTCATCACCGCGGTCGCGTTTCGCGCGAGCGCGTCGAGCAGCTGCTCCTGCAGCATCCTCGGGCCGGCGCCCATTGCGGCGAGCAGGCCGAGCGCGAGGATCGGCTGATAGCTGCCTTTGAGCGCGCGCATGTTCGCGCGCACCGCGTACAGTCTCTCGACCGGATTCTCGATGCCGATCGGCAAGTCGAGGAACACGAGGCCGAACTGGTTGCCGAGCTCGTACGCCTTGTCGTGCGAGCGCAGGTTGACCGGCACGAGCGCGCGGATCGTCACGCCGTCGGCATCGTCGCCCTTTGCCACGAGGTACTCGCGCAGCGCGCCGGCGACGCACGCGAGCAGCACGTCGTTCACGGAGGCGCCGAGCGCCTTGCCGACCGCCTTCACTTCGGACAGCGGCAACGGCGCCGCCCACGCGACCTTCTTGCGCGGTCCGGGCGTTCCCTTGAAACGCGTCGCCGAATCGCTCGGCATCAGCGCGAGCTTCCCGATCTCCGCCGTCAGCGCCGAGCCCTGCGATGCGAGCGCGATCGCCTTCGCCGGATCCTGCCAAAGCTCGACACCCTTCTCGATCAGCGTCGTCGCGACCTTGATCGCCGTCTGCATTGCGTTCGTTATGGAAGCGGTGAGCGCGGATGCATTGTCGTCGGCTTCCGCCGCGCGCTCGCGCCGCGGCGGCGCGGGCATCGCCGGCGGTCCGTCGCGTCCGGCGTCGGTGAGCGACAGCATCACCTGGATCAGCGCGATACCGTCGGCGTAGCAGTGATGGATGCGCAGAACGATCGCGCTCCCGGCACCGAAATTCTCGATCAGGTGGAACTGCCACAACGGCCGATCGGCGGGCAGCGGCCGGCTCGCGAGACGGCTCGCAAGCGTCTGCAGCGCGCGCGTGGCGTTGCCGGCTGGAAGCGTCGCCGCGATGACGTGCCGATCGAGATCGAACGAATCGTCGGTCTGCCAGTACGCCGAGGTCGCGTCCTGCATCGGGCGCTGGCGGAAGCGGGCGAAGCGCAGGAAGCGCTCGTCGATCGTCCGCTTGAGGGCGGCAAGCTCGATGCGGTCGTCGAACAGCAGCACGCCGCAGATGATCATCAGGTTGCCGGGCCGATCCATCCGCAGCCACGCGGTGTCGACCGACGACATTTTCTCGCGGGGTGGGTGAGCCATGCTGGCGGGCAAGCCGTCGTTCGTGAGACGCGGCGCGGCGGCGCCGACGCGCGTTGCGGTCGTTTTCGGCTTCGCGTTAAAGTAGCACAAACGAGCGCGCGGCATCGTCGCCGCGAACGGAAGGACGCGCAATGGCGGGCGCACCGAAGAAGGACGACCTCAAATCGCGTTTCGACGCCGCAGCCGCGGCGGCGAAGCAGACGAAGAAGAAGCCGGACAACCCGACGCTTCTCAAGCTCTACTCGTATTACAAGCAGGCGACCGAAGGCGACGTCACCGGCGCGCGGCCGGGCGGCTTCGATTTCGTCGGCGGCGCCAAGTACGACGCGTGGGCGAAGCTCAAGGGCACGAGCCGCGACGACGCGATGACGCAGTACATCAAGCAGGTCGACAGGCTCAATCGCGACTAGAAGCCTTGCGCCGATCCGGACAGGAGCCCGCCCCCGGCGGGCTTTTTTTTAACCCGCGGCAGTTCAACGAAGCCGCGCTCGAACGGCGATGCCGCTGGTCGGCCAGCGTTGATCGCTGGTCAATAAGCTATCTGAATCAGCCGAAGGGTGACATGCGTCCTGTTTTTGCTCGCGGCAAGCCCCGATATGACAACGTCAACCCGCTGCGACACCCGCCGGTGCGCCCGGCGGGTTTCCTTTCCCGCCGCGGGACAGCGCCGCGGCATTTGTTCATGTTCGGGCTGATCGCGCGCGCAGGGGCGCGTTTTTCCGTTACCCGGTACGTCAGCTCGCCGAGCTCTTGCGCGAGCGCCGCACGTTGGCCGGCTTGCGCGACTTCACGGCCACGCGTTTGCGCGGCGTCGAGCCGGCGCTCGCGTTCCGCGGTGCAGCCGAGCCTGCAGCCGTGCGGCCGGAGCGCAGCAGGGCATCGACTTTCGCCGAGAGCTCGTCGACGCGATCGGCGAGCCGCTGCACGTCGTTCTGCGTGTACACGCCGAGCTTCGACAGCGCGCGCGCGACGCGATCCTCGAACACCTGCTCGAGCTTGTCCCACGTGCCGCCCGCCATCTGCTGGACCTCCTTCGCCTTCGCCTTCGCCGCGCCGGCCGTATCCGCGGCGGCCTGCCGTGTCCGCTGCTCGAGATGCTCGCCTTGTTGCACGAGCGTCTCGAACATCTTCATGCCTTCCTCCTGCGCGCGCGAGAACGCACCGAGTCCTGCAAGCCAGATCTGATGCGACGACGTGAGGACTGCCTGCGACAGCTCCTTCGCCTGCTCGATCGGTTTGATGCCGGCTTGCGCCTTCGCCTTCTTCAGCATATCGGTTCCCCTTGCGGCGCGACGCCGCAGCGCGTCCAATGAAATTGTAGGCGCTGCTCGCTAGACGAATCATACTAAACGCAAAACCCGCGCCGGTATAATCGCCGCGCCCGCCGCACGAGCCCGGCGCTGCGTCCCGCGACGGCTGCGACGGCAGCCGCTTCATTCGTTGGGAGGACATCGATGGCGTATTTCGTCACCGGCGCGACCGGGTTCATCGGCCGCTTTCTCGTCGCCAATCTGTTGCGCCGCGGTGAGCCCGTCTACGTGCTCGTGCGCAAGGGCTCGCTGAAGAAGCTCGACGAGGTGCGCGAGTTCTGGGGCGCCGACGCCGATCGCGTCGTCGCGGTGCCTGGCGATCTCGCGAAGAAGCATCTCGGCGTTTCCGATGCCGACGCGCGCAAGCTCAAGGGCAAGGTCGAGCATTTGTTCCACCTGGCGGCGATCTACGACGTCAGCGCAACCGCGGAGGCGCAGCAGACAGCCAACGTCGACGGCACGCGCAATGCCGTCGCGTTTGCCGAGCGCATCGGCGTCGGCTGCTTTCACCACGTGAGCTCGATCGCGGCCGCCGGGCTGTACGAGGGTGTATTCCGCGAGGACATGTTCGACGAGGCCGAGGAGCTCGACCATCCGTATTTCCGCACCAAGCACGACGCCGAGGGTGTCGTTCGCCGCGAGTGCGACGTGCCGTACCGCATCTACCGGCCGGGCTTCGTCGTCGGGCATTCGAAAACGGGCTGCATCGACAAGATCGACGGCCCGTACTACTTCTTCAAGCTGCTGCAGAAGATGCGCAGCATGCTGCCGCCGTGGATGCCCACGATCGGCATCGAAGGCGGGCGCATCAACATCGTCCCGGTCGACTTCGTCGCCGACGCGATCGACTACATCGCGCACAAGCGCGCACTGGACGGCAAGTGCTTTCACCTGACCGACCCGGCGCCGCACCGGATCGGCGAGGTGTTGAACATCTTCGCCAAGGCCGCGCACGCGCCGCAGATGACGATGCGCGTGAACGCGCGGATGTTCGGCTTCATACCGGCGCCGATCCTGTACGGCCTCGGCTCGCTCGCGCCCGTGAAGCGGATGATTCGCGTCGTGCTGAGCGACCTCGGCATCCCGAAGGACGTCTTCCAGTTCGTCAACTGGCCGACGCGCTACGACAACCGCGAGGCGACGAAGGCGCTCAAAGGATCGGGCATCGGCGTGCCGCATCTGGAAACGTATGCGGCGAAGCTGTGGGATTACTGGGAGCGCAATCTCGATCCGGATCTCTTCATCGACCGCTCGCTTTCCGGGCGCGTCAAGGACAGGGTCATCGTCGTCACCGGCGCTTCGTCGGGCATCGGCCGGGCGACGGCGCTCAAGCTCGCCGGCGCCGGCGCGAAGGTGATGCTGGTCGCGCGCGGCGAGGAAAAGCTCGTCGAGACCAAGAAAGCGATCGAAGCCGCCGGCGGCAGATGCTGGATCTACACCGCTGACGTTTCCGACATGGCGTCGTGCGACGCGCTCGTCGCCCGCGTCCTGAAGGAGCACGGCGTCTGCGACTACCTGGTGAACAACGCCGGGCGATCGATCCGTCGCGGCGTCATCAACGCGTTCGACCGCTTCCACGATTTCGAGCGGACGATGCAGCTCAACTACTTCGGCGCGCTCCGGCTGATCATGGGCTTCCTGCCCAAGATGATCGAGCAGAAGCGCGGCCACATCATCAACATCTCGTCGATCGGCGTGCTGTCGAACGCTCCGCGCTTCTCGGCGTACGTCGCGTCGAAGTCGGCGCTCGACTCGTTCTCCGCGTGCGCGGCGTCGGAATTCCTCGACAAGGGCGTGAGCTTCACGACGATCAACATGCCCCTCGTGCGCACGCCGATGATCGCGCCCACGAAGATGTACGAAAGCGTGCCGACGCTCTCACCCGAGCAGGCGGCCGATCTGGTGGTCGAGGCGATCGTCTACAAGCCGGTTCGGATCGCGACTCGCCTCGGCATCTTCGGCGCGGTCGCGCACGCAGCCGCGCCCAAGTTGACGCAGGTGCTGCTGAACACCGCGTTCAACATGTTCCCCGACTCCGCCGCTGCCCAGGGCAGGAAGGAAGGAGACAAGCAGGAGCTCACGCCCGAGCAGATGGCGTTCGCGCAGCTGACGCAGGGAATTCACTGGTAGGGCTTTGCGCAGGGGTAGCAGGGGCCCCGGGCGCGAGGAGCGCGTGGGGATGCGACCCGGAGCAGGGCCTGCGGCCGACGACCGGGCCTATCGAGGCAGTGTTTGCGTCGCGGAAGGCCGCTGGCTTTGCGCAGGGGTAGCAGGGGCCCCGCGCGCGAGGAGCGCGTGGGGATGCGACCCGGAGCAGGGCCCGCGGCCGACGACCGGGCCTATCGAGGCAGTGTTTGCGTCGCGGAAGGCCGCTGGCTTTGCGCAGGGGTAGCAGGTGCCCCGGGCGCGAGGAGCGCGTGGGGATGCGACCCGGAGCAGGGCCCGCGGCCGACGACCGGGCCTATCGAGGCAGTGTTTGCGTCGCGGAAGGCCGCTGCGTCGGCTCGCGCGCCGTCTCCGCGGCGCGGCGTATCTCGATCACGACCCGATCGATCACGTCCGCATCGTCGAGCAGCGCATTGTGCGCAACGCCGGCGAGCACGACGTTCTCCGCCCAGTCGAGCTGCGACGACGTCTGCGGCGTCACCATCGAGTCGTGCCACGACCATAGCGAGACGACCGGCACGCCGCGCGTGCGCTCGACGTTCAGCTCCTCGAGCCACGGGTTGTGCGGTCGCATCTCGGCGAGGCTTCGACCCGGAAAGAAGCGCGCATGGTGGCTGCCCCGGTGCGGCGCGCCGATCGTGACGAGCCTCGCGACGCGCGCTCCTCCGAAGCGGCGCAGATACGCGCGGCTCACGAGCCCGCCCATGCTGTGCGCGACGATCACGACCGATCGTGCGCCGGTCGCCGCAAGCACCGCGTCGATCTTCGCCGCGAGTTGCTCGGCGAACAGCTCGATCGACGCGAGCGGCGGCCCGTACGTGAGCGCGTAGACCGGCGCGATGCCGCGCGCGGCGAGACCGCGTCGAAAGCCGTACCAGATGCCCGCGTTGCACATGACGCCGTGCACCAGCATCACCGGCAGCCGCGCCGGCGCCGGCGGCGGATCCGGCATCAGCCACCGATAGAGCACCATGCGCACGCCGGAGCGCGACAGTGCACGCATCTCGTCCCAGAAAAGTCTCGCGCGCTCGCGCGGCGTGAGCCGAACCGCGTCGGGCGCGCGCACGCCGAAGCGCCATGCGAGCGCGAACCACAGTGCCGTGAACAGGAACGGCACCGCGAGCCAGGCGAGCGGAAAGCCGACGACGAACCACCACGCGCTCGCACCGTGCGAAACCGCGATCACCGCCCAGCCGACATAAGCGGCGATGCCGCCGACGATCATCGCCGCGAGTGAAAGCGCCGTCACCATTGCCGGACGTCAGCGCGCCGCTGCATGCCGGCGCGCATTGCCGCTCTGCGTAACTCGCCTGTGCAGCGCGCTCATGTCGCGTCGCCCGCCGTTTGCGCGCGCCACGTGCGCAGCGCCGCCAGCGTGCCGCCGAGCTCGGCGATGAGCTGGACGCCGGGCAGTGTCTTGCGCACGCGTCGCGTCATCTCGCCGCCCGCCCACAGCGCGATCGACGACGGCAGCTGACGGCGCAGCGTCGCGAGACCGTCGCCGGCCTGGCGCACCGGGAACGCCGACGAGAACGACAGCGCGAGCACGTTCGTGCGGTGCGCGATCGCGGCGCGGCGAATGTCGTCGAGCGGTGTCTGCGTGCCGAGCGACAGGCACTGCGCGCCTTCGGGCACGAGCAGCGCCTCGACCATCAGCAAGCCGAGGCCGTGCTGCTCGCCGGGGAACGTCGTCAGCAGCACCTTCGGCGTTCCGTTCGCGCGCGGAAACGCATTGATCGCGGTGCGCAACGCGACCTGCAGCTGCTCGGTGTACAGGTGCTCCTCGAACACCTGCAGCTCACCGCGCATCCACGCCTCGCCGACCGCACGGTTCAGCAGCGAGAGCGTGTCGATGACGAACGCCTGCAGTCCCTGCCTCATGAGCAGGTTGGCGAGCGCGATCGACAGTGCCGGCCCGTCGTGCGCGCTGAGCAGCGCAAGGATCTCGCGCTCGAGCGGCAGCGGCGCCTGATCGCGCCGGTTCGACGCGCGCGCATCGGCAAGCGCCACGAGCTCGTCGTACGAGTTCGCGATGATCTTGCCGGGCCGCACGCCGACGTCCAGCAGCCGCTTCATTGCCCGAAGCTTCTGCACATCGGCATGCGAGTACTCGCGCTCGCCGTTGTCGTCGCGGTCCGGCTTGGGAAAGCCGTAACGGCGCTCCCACATCCGCAGCACGTCCTTCGACAGGCCGGTCTCGCGCTCGACGGCGCTGATGTTGAAGAGGACGGCGCCCGCTTCGCTCGGTCGGTTCATCTCGATGACGGCGCACCGCGCGACGCGCGGAATCCGCGCTGATTGTACGGGCTCGTGCGCCCACTGCTGCACGCGTGCGATGCGCCCGGCGTGACGCGCGTACGCCAATCGGCGATAATGGCGGGCTGTGGCGAGCTAGCTCAGTTGGTTAGAGCAGAGGAATCATAATCCTTTGGTCGGGGGTTCGAGTCCCTCGCTCGCTACCCCATTCCAGCGCGCGAACCTCTGTTCGGCACGTCCCCGGCGAGGTTCGCGGCCGACCCGCCGGGCAACCCCATCGACATGCCGCGCGTGACGCCGTTGGACTCGTCGCCGGTTCGCCGGCGCCATCAGCGGCGTTTCAACAGGCGGCCGATCGTCGCGCTGCCAGTCAACGCCGCGAGCAACGCCGGCGCGCGGTCGACGACCACGCCGGCGAGGAACAGCAAGAGCGCGAGCGCGATGAGCGAGCGATCGGGTTCACCGTCAGCTCGCAACCTTGGAGAAGACCGCGACGCGACGGTTGAATCCCAGTCGCCGACGAGGCCGGCCTTGATCCAGTCGGCGAGCGCAGGATTCGTTCCCCATGTTTCCGCCTCGCCGCGACGGCTGCGCAAATGCACCAGGCGCTGCGTGCCAAGCGCCGTGGAGATCACGAACGTGTACAGACCCGCGCCGTTGTCCGGCAGCATCGCGCGCATGCGACCGGCGGCGACATAATCGCCGTGAACGACCCGCGCTTCGCCCGTCGGCGCGATCATTGCCATCGAGACGCCTTCTGGGCCAGCCCAACCGCGGGCCGCGCGAACGTCGGCATCGACTTGCAGTCCGGCGGGCCCATCGGACACCGCGAGCGCGAGCATTCCATCTGTCGGCGTGCTGCTGATCCAATCGGCGAGGCCGCCGGCGAGCTCGGGCCACGCGCGCCACCCCATCCATCGCGGGGTCCAGCGCCCGAGCCCGCAGGTCACCGCGACCACTCGGCCGAGCCCGGAAGACTGGAGAGCGACAACAGGGTCGCCGCGCTCCGTCTGCACAGGCACCGACGCATTGGGCCGCGAGCGCGCGACGGCGTACGCGGCGATCGCCGGCCAATCGTCGAAGCGGCCCGGCGCAAACGGCAGGAGGTCCGACTGCGTCACGGCGATCGTTCCGCGCTCGATGCGCGCACGACGACGCTCCATCGCCGAGCGCATGGCGAGCGGAAGCTCCGCTGCCTCGTCGACGCGCACAACCGCGCCGTTGCCGTCGACTAGGCGCTCGAGCGCATTCACGTCGGCGTCTTGTCCCACCGCCAGCGCAATCGTCTCGACGTGCGCACGCTCGAGCCGCGCGCGCAACTCGGCCCGCGGAGCGTCGTCCACGAAGCCGTCGGTGACCAGCACGAGGATGCGTCGCGATCCGCTCGATCGCTCGAGTTCGTCGAGCGCCGTCGCGAGCGCCGGCGCGAGCCGCGTTCCACCGGAGGGTGTGACCGGCCAATCCCTGGCGAGCATCTGCGTCGCCGCTCGCGCAGGAGCGAGCGGCATCAGCACGCGCGCCGCGACGTCGAATACGACGAGACTCAGGAAATCCCGCTCGGTGAGCCCGCGCGCCGTTTCGAGCACCGCGCGCTGCGCGAGCTGAAACCGATCCACGCCTGCGCTTCCCTCGCCCATGCTGCCCGACTTGTCGACGACGAACGCAACGCTCGCCGGTTGCACCCGTGCGGCGGGCTCCGACGCCACCGGCAGCAGCGACTCGAGATCCGAGCCCTGATATCCGCCGCGGCCGAACGAGCGCTCGCCGCCGAGCGCCATCAGTCCCACGCCGTACTCGCGCACGGCCGAGGAGAGCGCGCGCCAGAAGCGAGGGCTCGCATCGGCCACGGCAACGTCGTCGAGAATGACGGCTCGATAGCCGCCGAGCGCGTCGGCGTACGCATCGAGGCGCACGGACGAAACGACGTCGAGCGGCCAGCCGCCGTCGCGCAAGCTGTGCGAAAGAGGCCCGGCCGAACCCTGCGCGTAGAGGATCTGCCCGCGAGGGACGACGTCGAGCGCGGCTGCGTTCGCGAGCGCGTCGAGCGTTCGCCCGGTCGATGAGTCCTCGACCGCGACATCGACGACGAGCACGCCACTGCGTTTCGCGTCGAACGCGAGGCTTGCGCGACCTGTCGAATCCGCCTCGGCGATCGCCTGCTGCTGTTCGCCGCCGGGCGCGGCCGCTCGCGCGCGCACGCGAAGCGGCCGATCGAGCCGGCCGGCAAGTTGCACGCTCGCGCGAATCGGCTGGCCGACCCGCGCGCGGTCGGGCACGAGCACTTCCGCGATGCGCGTATCGGGCGGCGCGCGCGCGACGGCGACCCAGCGCACCGGCAGGCGCGCGTCGCGCGCGGCAGCGAGCGCGCGTCGCGTGTCACCCGCGTTCTCCATGCCGTCGGACACGACGACGACGCCGTCGAGCGGCGTTCTCGCGTGCACGCTCAAGGCGGCGTCGATCGCGCCTTCGAGATTCGTCGTGCCGGGATCGAGGTCCGCCGCCGAGTCGGCCAGCCGCGTCGACGGCACGCCATGTCGGCCTGCGAATTCGATCAGCTGCACGTCGGCACGCCAAGTCGATTCCAGCTGCTGCAACACTCGCGCGACGGCGGCGTCGCTTTCGCCGCGCGGCATGCTCGCCGACCGATCGACGACAACCAGCATACGCGCTCGCCCGCGCGGATCGAGCCACGAGCTGCCGAGCAGCGCGAGCGCGAGAGCGCACAGCGCCGCCGCCTGCAGCACGATCGCGAACGACGTGCGCGATCGGGCCGGGCGCGCGCGCCAACGAAAGAGCGTCCGTCTCGGGAACGCGAGTCTCATCGCGCGTCGGCGCGATCGCCGAGGCCGGCTCGACGGCGCTGTCGCGCGAGCGCGAGCAGCTCCCAGACGAGCACCAGCAGCGCAGCAGCGAGCATCGGCCGTTGCGATCCGCGCAAGCCTGCGGCCGTCGGTGCGGCAGCGCTCGTGTGCACGCGCGTGTCGGCCTTCGGCATCGGGGTGACTCGTGCCGATCCGGCGCCGCGGTCGACGACGGCGACCTCTTCCAGCAGCCCATCGCCGAGCAACTGTTCGAACATCAGGTCGACGAGAAGCGGAATCCCGGGACGACGCGTTGCGTCTTCCGAGCTGAAGTCGAGCGATGTCTCGACAAGACGCGCCGGCGCGTGCCGCCTCACGATCACGGGCTCGCCTGCGATCGTGAGCACCACGTCGTCCGACGGCGCGACGTCGAGATGCGCTGCGACACGAAAGGCCTCGGCGTCGATGCCCATGCGACGCGACTGCGCTACCGACGCCGACCAGTGGGCAGCTCCGCGCATGGCCGTCGCCACGCGGTCGGCGCGCACCCGGACGGTCGGCAACGGCTCCGGCGGACGAGGCCCGCCGCAATCGAGCAGCGCTTCGACGCGGGGCGTACGCGTGTCGGCAGCGGCGAGACCCGGGTGTGCCGCGATGGCGGCGGCGAGCGCGGGTGGGCAAGTCGGATCGACTGCCACCGCACGCCTGCGCAGTCCCGCGACGTCGAGGACGATCTCGTCGTCTTCGGGCAGCGCGTCGTGGGGGCGCAACGAAGCGACCACGCGCGCCTGCGCCGCCACCGACGCGCGCACGAGCACGGAGCCTTGCGGCGGGACCTCGACGGTGCTTCGCTCGATCGGGTCCGAGGCGTTCGACACGACGACATCGCGGGTCTCCGCAACCGAGCCTCCGTTGGTGACCTTGACGAGCAGGTCTCGCTTGTCCGGATCGAGCAAGTCCCGGCGCACCGACAGCCGCTCGATTCCGACGTTGCGCGCGACGCTGCCGACGCGGATCACGCGATCGGCGCGCGTTTCGCCGTCCCACGCGAGAAGCGCCGGATGCGCGCCGTCGGTCAGCAGCCAGTGGCGCGACTCGGGGCGCAGCAGCGCAACGGGTGGGGCTGCCGGCGTGCTGACGCCCACGTCGCCGGCGATCGCCGCGTACGTGGCATCGTCGAGATCGGCGAAGCGCCGCCACGGTCTGCCGAGCGTGCGCACCTCGAGATCGGCGCCCGCCAATTCGCCGAGCGAAGCACGCGCCTGCGCGAAGCCTTCGGCGAGCCTCGTTCCACGCGTCTCGCGCGTGAGCATGCTGAGCGAATCGTCGATCCACAGCGTCACGCGCTGCTGCCTCGTCGCGACGCGCGGCTCCGCGAGCGCGACGAAGAACAGCGCCGCGAGAAGCGCACGCCGGCGCCACGCGGAGTCGGGCGGCCGCCGTTCATGTCCCGCGGAGCGCGGCGCGCCCGATTCGCGCCACAGCGCGAGACGTGAGACGAGCAATCGATTCGGCAGACGTTGCGGCCGATGCAGCCAGCGTATCAGCGGCAGCAGCGCGAGTCCGAACAGCCACCCGGGCGCAATGAAGCTCAGCAAATCGACCGCGCCTCGACGAGATGGCGGATCAGCACGTTCTGCCACGGGCGTCCGACCTGCCAGTCCGTGAACGCGATGCCGCTGCGCATGCAGAAGGCGCGCAGGCGCCGGGACATTGCCGCGCGCTCGGCGAGCGCGAGGCTGCGAGCGGAGTCGGTGAGCGTCACGTGCATCCGCCGACCCGTCTCGATGTCGACGAGGTCCGCCTCGCCGATCGCCGCGCGCACATTCGTATCGGCGGCATCGGTCAACTGCAGCGCGTGGAGCACCGTGCTGCGCTGAGCCAGCGCGGCGAGATCGCCGCGCATCTCGTCGTCGGCGAGAAAATCGCTGATGACGAACACCGAAGCCGCGCCGCGAACGTACGGCACGCAGACACCGAGGTCGGAGCGCTCGCCCTCGGCAGGCGGCGTGAGCGCCGCCAGCACGCGGGCGATCGCCGCGTAGTGGCGCGGTCCGCGGCCCGACGGACATTGCGCCAGCACGCGGACGCCGAAGACGAGCAGGCCGACGCGATGGCCGAGTTCGAGCAGCGCGTACGCCATCGCGGCGGCCGCGTGCAACGCGGCGCGCCATTTCACCGCGCCCGGCGCCGCCATCGACGAGCTCGCGTCGAGCACGATGGTCCAGTCGGATACCGACTCGGATTCGAAGCGGCGGACGATGGGACGCTGGCGTCTCGCCGTCTGCCGCCAGTCGATGTGGCGCACCTCATCGCCGGGCGTGTAGTCGCGGTGGTCGAGGTGCTGGATGCCGACGCCGGCGCGCCTTCTGACGGTGCGCGACCCCGTGCTTCGCGACAGCCGCTCGGTCAGCAGGTGCGCGGCCGCGCGCGCAAACGCGTTCAACTCGCCTTCGCCCGGCAGCGCGGCGCGCATCAGACCCGCGCGCGCCATTGCTCGATCACCGACGCGACGATCGAATCCGCATCGAATCCTCCGAGCTCGCTCTCCAGACGAAGCAGGATCCTGTGCCGCAGGACCGGCAGCGCCACCGCGGCGATGTCGTCGATGTCGACGTGCGAGCGGCCGGCCATCACCGCGCGCACGCGCGCCGTTCGCACCAGCGCCTGCAGCGCTCGCGGGCTCGCGCCGTATCGGATGTGCTGCGCGGGCGCGTCCCGGCCGCTCGCCCGTTCCGGCTGCGTCGCGACGATCAGGTCGATTGCCGCGTCCTTGCAGCGCTCGGCGATGAGCACGCTGCGGCACAGCTCGGTGATCCGCGCGACGTCCTCGGCCGCTGCGATCGCTCTCAGCGTATCGGCAGGCTCGGCATCGAGCGACACGTCCAGCATGCCGCGAAGTGCTTCTCGCGCGGGGAACGGTACGTTCAGCTTGAACATGAAACGGTCGAGCTGCGCTTCGGGCAGCGGGTACGTTCCCTCGAGCTCGATCGGATTCTGCGTCGCGAGCACGCAGAAGGGCGCCGGCAGCCGGTGCGTCGTGCCGGCGTGCGTCACCTGCCGCTCCTGCATCGCCTCGAGGAGCGCCGCCTGTGTTCGCGGCGTCGCGCGGTTGATCTCGTCGACGAGCACGAGCTGCGCGAAGATCGGGCCGGGCCGAAACTCGAAGCGCGACGCGGCGCCGGCTGTGCTCGCGTAGATCTCCGCGCCGGTCACGTCGGCCGGCATCAGATCGGGCGTGCATTGCACGCGTGCCCATTGCAGGCCGAGCGCGGCGGCGAGGGCCTTGGCGAGATGAGTCTTGCCGAGACCCGGCAGACCCTCGATCAGCACGTGACCGCCGGCGAACACCGCGCTCACCAGGTGCTCGACGAGCTCGCCCTGACCGACGATGACCCCGTCGAGCAGCGCGCGCACGTCGTGCAGCGTGCGATGCGCTTGCGCGTACGCGTCGGCGGCTTGCGCGCTCAACGGCGCTGTTCGGTGGCCTTCATCCATGCTCGTACGTAGGCAGCCTGGCTCGGGGTCAACCGCGCGGTCTGCGCGGCCGCAGGGGACGTGGCGGCGGGCACGGCGTAATCCGTCGGCGCGTTCGCCGTCTGCTGCATCGGGTCGTTCTCCTCGAACGTCGCGCGCTGCTCCATGTCGGCTCGCGTCGCCGATGATAAGCCTCGCGCGCCGAGCTCGCGTCTTTGCGCCGGCACCGGGCTTGGCGACAGGCGCGAAAATCCGGCATCAGGCCGATTGTCGGGACTGTCGCCGGCCGAATGACTCGACCGCGCGGTGGATGCGGACGTTGCGACGCTCGAGACCACGGTGTCGACTGGCACGCGCGCGGCCGGACTTCCGGCGCTGCCGCGGTCGCCGGCGTTCGATGCTGCGGATCGGCCCGCCTCGAACTCGATTCGATCGGCGCCTTTGACGACGTCCGCCGCCAACGAGGACCCGACCGCCCGATCGGCACGACCCGGTTCGGCGCCACGCAGAGCGTTCGTCAGCTCGCCGGCCACTTCCTCCGCGACGTTCCGCTCGACTTGCGGCGGCTGTCGCTCGACGACGCTCGCCGCGTGCGACGCGGCGGATCGCGACGATAGCGCGTGGTCGGGGATCATGAAGACGAGCGTCGCGAACGCCGCGCATGCGAGCGAGAAACACAGCGCAGCGAACAGGCGCGCGGATGCGGGTGTTTCCTCGACGAGGCGCAGGCTGTGCGGCGCCCTTGCATTGGCCCAGTGCTCGAGCCGCGCCACGGCCGCTTCGCGCGCCGCGGTCTGCGCGCCGCGGCCCATTTCGACCCAGGTGGAGAACGCCGACGCCCCGTCGGCGCGGCGGTCCGCCCACAGCGCGCAAGCGGCATCCGAGGGCCGACGCAATCCCGCCCGCGCAAGCAGCGCAACCCAAAGCACGGCCGTCACGAGGAGCACGATTTCCGTGCGAACCGGCAACGATGCAACGCGCAGCGCCGCGGCGAGCAGCATCGTCGCGCCCGTGCTCCACAAGCCGAGTCGAGCCGCGCCGAGAAATTCGCCCCGCCAGATCCGGCGTCGCACCGCGGCCATCAGGGATTGCACTGCGGAATTGGGCATGGACGGCTCAGCGCGGCAACGGCATCCATGCGGCTGCGGACACGAACCACAGTGCCGCCGCGAGAGTCGTCCCGCCGGCGGTTCCGACGACGATCGCGAGCTCCGCGCGGCGCAGCAGCCGCGTTAGCAGGAATCCGACCGCCGGAAGCGCAGCGCTCGCAGCGAGCAGCGAAAGCTCCGCCAGCGCGACGAGCGTCGCCGGCGCGGTGCCGGCGGACCACGCAAGCGCCACGACGGGCCACGAGGGCGCGATCAGCGCGAGCCCGGCGTGAACGGCCGGCCGCCATCCGTAGAGCGCGCCCGCACGGATGCCGGTCACCGCCAACGCGACGCCGCGAACGAGCCACAGCGCACTGAGCGCGAGCCCGGCGCTGCGACCCGCATCGGTGCCGTGGTCGAGCGCGAGACGACTGCTGCCGAGCCACCATGCGGCGACGGCGCCCGCGACCACGACACCGGCGATCGCGAACGAACGGTCCGGCCACCCTGCGCTCGCATGCTCCGGCGCCGGGGTTCCGGGTCGCCCGCCGGCGCTCATGGACGTGCCGCCGTGAGGAGGAGCCATCCCTTCCCTTCCATCCCGATTGCGGTCACGTCGCCCGGCCGCAACTCCCACAGGGCAGCCACGCGATCGGCCGCGGTCCGCGCCATTGCGATGCGTGTCGGCGCGTCACGAAGAGGCCTGCCCGCCTCGTTGCGTACGACGGCGCTGCCGCCGGGACCGAGCGGCGGCAGGTCGTGAACGAGGCCGTTCGCGACGAGCGCGCCGCTCGGCCACGCCGTTCGTCCGGTGTTGCGCATCGCAAGCGATGCATCGGGCCGTGCTTCGACTGCGATTGCCCTGTCGAGCGGAAGCATGCCCGAATAGCACAACCCAACCTGCCGGAACAGCCGCGTGTCGAATTCGGCGAACGCCAGGCGATCACGGCGGGCATCGAAGTCGAACCGCATCGGCTCGCCTGGTTCACACGGACGTGCCGACGCGAACTGCGGCAGCACCGGCTCACGCGCGTGACCTCGCCCGAACCCCGGGAACAATTGCCACGCGTGGTAGCGGGCGATGGACGCGCCGGACTCGGCTTCGCTCCAGACGAATAGCTGCGCCGGCGGTTGGATGGCGGGCAGCAGCATCAGCATCGCGACGCTTGCGATCGCCGGTAGCAGCACGACGATCGGCCCCGACCTTACCAGCACGAAGGCGAATGCCGCGAGAGCGAAATACGCGGCAACGAGGACGAGCACCCGACTCCACGCGACGCGACCCGGTTGGGCGAGCTCGCGAATGCCGACGGCGGAGATCTCGGGTGCGACGCTCGTCGCGAGCGACGACTTCAGCGCTTGCGCGGCCTCTTCGACCGAGGCCGCCGCCATGACGGCGCGGCCTTCGCACGCATCCACACCGTCGAGCACGTGGCGGACGCCGGCGTCTGCGTTCACCAACACGATGCGTCCGCATTGCGCCGCGTGCGCAAGAAGCGCGGCGAGTTGTCGTCGATCGAGCGCGCGCAACGTCGGGCCGTCCAGAACGAGTGCATCGGCGCTCGCGTAAGCCGACGCGTTGCGCGGCAGGTCGTCCGCTGCGAGCGCGACGGTATGAAAGCCTTCGAGGCGCAGCTGCTGATCGCTCGCGAGGCCCACCCCGAGCAGCGGAGTCTCGGATTGCGCGATGCGCACGTCCAGCCGGCGCGAAGGCCCGCCGGGCGCAGCGGCAGTCACGACGACTTCTTCGGCGGAGGCGATCGGCACCTGCAGCCGCTCGATCCGGCCGGGCTCGAGGTCGACGTCGGCGCGCACGACCTGCCGTCCCGCCACGACCTCGAGCCTAGCCTGTGTAGCGACGTTGGCGCGCAGGCGCACGTCGAGTTCGGTCGCGCGGCCCGGGCGAGTCCAGCCGTTCCACGCGGGCGCCGCCGTCAGGTCGATCCGCGGCTGCGCGTGCGCGTCTGCGATCGCGCAGAGCGCAAGCACGAGCAGCCACGGCGCGCGCGACACAGCGTCACTTGAGGATGTATTCGAGCGCGATCACGCTCCACGCGGTCGCGAGCTCGGGCTTGTCCTCCCACCACAGCGCCGACTCCTTGTTGGTCCACGAACCGTCGGGGTTCTGCAGCAGGACGAGCCGTTCGGCGAGCTCGTTGCGCCAGTTGTGGCGCTGACCGCGGCCATCGACGAACTCCTTGTCGCCGTAGGCGTACATCACCTTGGCGAGCGCGTTGTAGAAGTAGAAGAGCCCGCCCTTCGTATCCGTCCCGGGGTTGCTGTCGAGCGTGTAATTCGTCGACAGCCACTTGTACGCGGCCTGCACGCGCGGGTCGGCCTTGTCGACGCCGATGAAGAGCAGGCTGATGAGTCCCGCCGCGGTAACCGTTCCGTACGACTTGGTGCCGCCGCCATATTCGGGCGGGTTGTGCGCGGGCGAGTAGAGGAACCCGCCGTCGTTCGCCGCGTACCTCTGGTCGTTGCTCTCGCTGCGGTTCTGCATGCGGTTCACGAAGATCAGCGCCTTCTGCCACACCGGATCCTTCGGATCGAACGACGTCTTGCGAAGCGCTTCGAGCGCGATGTACGTGTTCGACAGGTCCGGCCGCTCGTCGCCGCCGTATCCGAGCCCGCCGTACCAGTTGTCGACCGGCATGAACCCCCGATCCTCGCCGACCTGATGCTTCGCGATGTATTTTTGCCCGTTGGCGACGAGCGTCGCGTACTTCGCGTCCTTCGTGAGCATCAGCGCGGTTATCGCGACGGCGGTGTTGTAGCCCTCGTCGTGCTTGATTTCGACGATCGAGCCGTCGGGGTTCGCCTTCGTAGCGATGAATGCCGCCGCGCGCTCGACGCCCGGCTTGTCCGCCTGGGCGGCGCCGCGCGGGTTCTCCAGGAGCGCTCGCACCCACAGCGCCGTCAGGCCGACCGAGTTGCCGACGGCGCCGGTCGGAGCCTGCTTGCTCCTGAGGAACTTGAGCCCGGAGTCGAGCGCCTGCTGCGCCTTGGCGCGCGTCTGCGCGTTCATGTCGTCGGCGGCTTGCGACTGCAGGCGTCGTCAGCGCGAGGCCGGTCAGCAATGCAACGAGAACGGTCTTGAACATCTGGCTTGCTCCTTTACCAAGACAATCGAAATTGAGCGTAAGGCGCGGCGCTTCAACGCCGCGCACGCTCGAGGACGATCACGGTACCGGCCGTGACCGGTTGCGGCGGTCATGCATTTGCGGGCCTGCACGCGCGGGTCGCGCCTGTCGCACCTGCGTAATCGAAAAGGTTCCACCCGGGCATGCAGACACCCGTGGTCATGAAACGGGCTCCTTGAGCGCAGGCAGCAGACGGACGCCGCCTCTCGCAAGGCGCAGCTTCGCGGGTACGAGCGATACGAGCGCGAGCGTCACGGCGAGCGTCCCGTAGAGCAGGGCGATCTCGGTCAGGCCGGGATACGAGAATCGCAGCGCGGCGAGATTGGCATGCTGGTAGAACCATGGGTTGCGCAGCAGGTCGTTGCCGCTCGCGACAGCCAGGTGCGTGAGCGGGCTCGCGCCGATGAGCGCATCGACGAGCCACGGCTCGCGAGACGCGAGCAGCTCGGCCGCGGGTCCGAGCCACAGCGGCAGCGCCCCCAGAAGCGCGAGCGCGATCGTCGTCGTGCGGCCGGCGGTCTCGCGGCTGCATTCGGCGTTGCGCGACTTGCCGAGAAAACGCTCGAGCCGCGCCGCCGCCGAACTCGTCACCAGCAGGATGAGCAACAGCATCCCGCAGACCGGCAGCGTACGCGCGAAGGTCTGGCCGTTGCCGGTGAATCGCAGCGCGATCGCCGCCACGCAGGTCGCCGCCAGTGACCAGCCGGCGACGCGCAGCACGGTGCGAATCGCGGTCGTCCCCGTCACCTGGCCAGAAGAGCGGAGCAAGCAAGCCGACGCTGGCCGTGACCGCGACGCGGAGCGCGGACGGTTGCAAGCCCATCGCACCGAAGAGGGCGACCGCCGGCAGGGTCGCCGCGGCGAGCACAGCCATGCGCAATGCGATCATTTCTTCGCACGCAGCACTTCGACAGTCAGCGCGATGGGCGATCCGACCGGAGGCAGCGCCGCGTTGCCTCGCACCGAGCCGTACGCACCGATGCCGACGGCGGCGACCGACTCGATGATCGTATTCGGGTCGTGCACGACGCCGATCAGCGTTCCCGTCATGTCGGCCGCGAACGCAGCGCCCGGTCGAGTGGCGGGCGCGCCGGTGTACACCCATTCGACCGATTCGGGCTTCACGCCGGACTCGCGACTGAGCAGCGCTTCGGCCGCGGACATCTGCCGCCGGTTCGCTCCGTCGCCCCACGCGACCGAGATCGCAACCCGCGGACCGACGAGCTGCATCCGGTTGAACTGCTGATAGATCCCAAGATTCGGATCGCGCTCGAGTCCGATCAGAAGGCACGCGAGGTTGAACTCGCTGCCGGTCGCGTCGAACTCGAGCAGCGTCTCGTATTCCTTCATGCCGCGCGGCGACGTCGCGAGATACTCGAGCGGGACGTCGACCGCGTGCACGCGTCCCGGGAGGGTGAAGCTGCGCGCGCGCTTGTCGACGACGATCGATCCGATCTGGTAGCGGTCGTCGCCGAGCGACTTCAGCTCGCCGACCGGCGCCGCAGCGGGCTGCGCGAACGCCGGCCGCACGAATGCCGGTGCAGTCGCCACAGACGCCGTGGCGACGGCGACGGCTGCGACGGCGCGCCGGCGTTTGTTCACGCCTTCGCTCCGAGCACGACCCGATGCGGCATCGGCGGAGGAAGCGCCACGACGCGCAGGTCGTCGAAGCCGCAGTCCGCCATCCATCGCTTCACGTCGGCATCGGAATGGACGCCACCGTCGGGCGCCGTCAGCATCATGTTGAGGCCGAACAGCGCGGCGAACGGCGGCCGCGTGCCGCCTTCGTCGGTGAACACGTCGCTCACGACGAGCAGCCCGCCGTGCACGAGGCAGCGCGCTGCGCGCTCGATCAGGCTGCGGCAGGCCTGCGGCGTCTCGCGATGGAACATGCCGGACATCAGCACGACATCCTTGCCGGACCCGAAATCCGCGCTGTGATAGCTGCCATCGCGCAGCGTGACGCGCTCGCTCGCGCCGGCCGCTGCCACGAGCTCGCGCGCGATCGCGGCGACGCCGGGCAGTTCGAGCACCTCCGAGCGAAGCCCGGGGAAGCGTTCGGTCAGCAGCACCGAGTACGTGCCCGGGCCACCGCCGACGTCGAGCATCGTCCGGCGGCCGCTCAAGTCGAGCACGGCGACCAATGCGCGCGCGATGCCGAGCGCGCGTCCATGCATCGCGTGCACGAACGTGCGCGTTCGTGCCGGATCGTCGCCGAGGTAGGTGTCGGCAGCGAGCGCGGGCCGTCCCGAACGAAGCGCGCCCTCGAGGTTCTTCCACGTGTCGTACAGCTGGTCGCTGTAGCGGATCGCGTTGCCCATGTAGGCGGGGCTCGACGAAACGAGGAACGCCGCCGCGGCCGGAGCATTCTCGAAGCGGCCGTCGGCGTCGCGCACGAAGCTCGAGTCCCGCGCATGCGCGCAGGAACAGCGTCGTCGCGCGCGGATCGAGGGCGAGCGCCGCGGCGACCTGCTCCGCCGACTTCGCGCCGTCGGCGAGGATGTCGAAGATGCGCAGCCGGTTCGCCGTGAGCAACACCTGGCTGTCCCAGTACGCGGTGCTCAGGCGCACGATCGACGACGGGTCCGCCGCCGCTCGCCCTGCCGTCGCGGCGTGCGCGCTCACGCGAGCGCCTCCGCAGCGCGATCGACGTCGCACTCGAGCTGCATGTACGCGCAGCGGTGGCACATGAAGCCTTCGGAGATCCGCAGCCCGTGGCGGCGGCGAATCGCGTGATAGCGCGCGCTCAGCATCTCGAAGTAGCTGCGGATGCGCGTGTGATAGTCCGGCCTGTCGCGGCCCCCGGTCGGCCACACGAGCGAGTAGATCGGGATGATGCCGCGGCCGCACAGGTCCTCGGCGCCTTCGACCGCTGTGCGGGCGGCCTTTTCCCATTCGAGCCCGTGCTCCGGCTCGAGCTCGATGCCGGCGACCATCGCCGAATACACGTTGCCGGGACCCCAAAGGCGAACGGCGGTCTCGAGCGCCGCGATCCACCCGCGATATCCGACGTAGCGGTTCTTTCCGGGACAGACCTTCGCGAACAGCTCCTCCGACCACATCTCGAGGTTGAAGCACACATACTGGACGAGCTTCTCGGCGTGGAAGCGCTCGATCCACTCGTCGGGCAACGCGCCCGAGCCGAGCGCGACCGGGATCCCGCGCGTGTTCATCTGCTTGACGAAGCGCGCGAGCTGCAGGAAGCGCTCGCCTTCCTTGTTACCGTCGGTGAGCGAGCCGCCGACCAGATAGATGTGGCGGATCTCGGTCTGCGCGAGCACCGCTTCGACTGCCTCGCGCATGCGCTCGAGCGTCGGCGTCGGAATGCCGACCTGCCCGACCTTCTGACCGAGATGCGCGGTGCGCTCGTCGGGAGCGCCGTAGGCGCAGAACGTGCAGCGCATCGACACGCCGTCGTGCTTGTGCAGGAAGTACTCGCAGCCGGGCGCCACGTTGATTACGAGCATGTCGCCGTGCGTGGTGACGCCGGCTTGCGCGAAGGGCAGGCCGTCGTTCGTCTTCTGCGTCATCCATGGCTGCAGCGGCTCGAACCGGATCGCCACCTCGTGATCGCTGCGGTCGTTCACGAGCACGTAGCCGCGCTGCTGATCGCCCCGGACGTGCCACGGCGAATCCCCGCTGCCGAGCACGCGGATCTCGGTCCCGTCCTCGGTGTTGATCAGGTAGGGAATAGTCGCGACGCCCTTGCCGCCGGGGTCGTGCTCGCCCGGCTTGAACCGGTACGGGTAGTAGTTCGGCATCGAGTGCAGCGCGGCGCGGCCGAGCGCGTCCGTGTAGCGGATGCCCTCGCACATCACCTGCACCTTCAACGACGGCGAGCCGGTGAGCGTCATCATGTCGGCGATTCCTCTCTTTTCCGTGCGCGCGACGCTACGGCGTCACGTGGGTGAAACGAAGCGTTGCAGCAACAGCGTCATCGCGAACAGGCCGAGCGCGAGCGCGGCGGTCGGCCATCGACCGTGGGCGGCGATCACGACGGCGTCCCACAGGCAGATGCCGGCGAGCAGACTGCCGACCGCCCGGCCGACGTCGCCGGGCCGTCGTCTGCGCAGGAACGACAGCGCGTACAGCACCCAGACGAGGAACAGGAGCCCGATGCCTGCGACGAGCGCGTCGTCGAGCGACGCCCGCAGGCCCCAGAGCAGCGGCAAGCCGAGGAACGCCAGCGGCCACAAGTTGCCGATGCGCCCGAGGTGCTCCTGCTTGGCGATGTACGTGAGCCCGATCAGGTAGCAGAGCAGAAGCGCCCCGATCAGGTAGACGCGATCCGGGGGATCGGCGGCAAACGCGTACGCCGCCGTCACGTACACGAGCATCCGGCACAATCCCATGACGACGGGACTCACCGCGCTCTGCTTGTGGTGCGTGTCGTAGAAGACGATCGCCGCTGCGAGAGCGAGGCCGGCGGCGACCGGCCGCCAGCCGGTTCCATCGGCGAACCCGTATCCCACCCAGGCGAGCAGCACGACGCCGAACGCGAGCATCGCGTAGCCGGCGCCGAAGACGGCGACAGCCGAGACCTCGCCGGACGGTATCGGCCGCTCGGGCCGGTAGCGCCGGTCGAACTCGCGATCGAACGCGTCGTTCAGGTACATCCCCGCCACGTAGCAGAGCGAGAGCGCGACGACGAGCCACGGCATCCGCGCGTCGAGCGTCGGCGCGCCGACGATGACGACCCCCGCGAGCGCGTCCGTCCACACCGTCGGCAGGTTCGATATGCGGCCAAGCCTCAACGCGACCGGCCAATTCACGCGAGCTCCTTGCGTACCCACAGCAGCTCGCGCGCGATCGCCTCATCGATCGGTACGTCGCGCATCCGCGGCGGCAACACCGCCCACGTGTACGTCTCGACCTCCAGGTGCGGCGAGCGCGGCCGCTGTCGGTGCAGGGCCAACGCCTGTCGCACGAAGCTCTGCGTCGAGCAGAACGGATCGATCTCCTCGACGAACACGGGCACGTGGAAGTGCACTCGCCATTCGCGATCGCCGCCGCGCCAGGCATCCGACGCGCACGCAGCGCCGATGTCGACATACCGGTGCAGCGCGCCGGCGCCGCGCTCGACCACCTGATGCAGGTAGACGCTTTCGTCGAACGCTCGCAGCGCTTCGACGGCACGCGGTGTCACCTGCGGGATGCGCAGTCCCGCGGTCACCTGGATCTTCGCGATCGGGATGCCGGCGCGCTCCAGCGCGTGCATGCAGTCGGCCGCATCCTCGAACTCGACGGCGGCGTGACACAAATCGAGGCAGACGCCGAGATGGCGGCGCAGCGCATCGCGCGCGCGCTGCGCATCGATGCGAGCGAGCGATGCGAGGCGCGCGGCGGCGCCTTCGCCGTAGAGGTGCTCGGAAAAGAAGCGCACCGTTTCGTCGACCGTCTCGAGCAGGCAGCAGGGCTCGGGCTCGAGCGCCAACGCGATGTGCCGACCGGTGCTGCGCTCGATTTCCACCAGATGCGCGACGTGGCGGACCAGATTGTCGGCGATCGCCGCCACGGCATCCTGCGTCGTCGCGTTCGGCTTGAACGCCCCGGGCACCGTGCTGATGCTGCCCTCGCGCTCGCCGCCCGCGGCGAGCAGCGCGGACAGCACGTCGGCGAGGCGATTGGTGTATTCGAGCCGCGCTTCGTCGCGCCAGTCGGGCAGGTACACGTGCTCCTTGACGCGGGTGCCGTGGAACGGCCCGTACGGAAAGCCGTTGACCGTGAAGACGTAGAGGCGGTGGCGCTCGAGAAAGGCGATGAACTCGGCGAGCGCACGCGGCGTGCCGAGCCCGTTCACGGCGAGCGCCGACAGGCGCAAGCCGACGCCGAACGCGCTGTCGGGGCACACGCGCCGCCTCACGAGCGGCAGGAAGCGCTCGAGGTTGGCGCGGATCTCCTCCCACGACTCACCCGCGTGGATGTTCGTGCAGTAGCTGAGATGGCTCGAGCCGATCTTCATGCACCGGCCTCGCGGCCGCGCAGCCACGACATCGCCCGGACGATCTGCGCGTGATCGAGCGTGTTGACGTCCTGCGCGTGGCCGATCGAGCGCAGCATCGTCACGGTCAGCTCGCCGCCGAGGTGCTCGCGGAACTCCTCGATGCCGTCGAGTATGCGCAGGCGCGCGTGCTCGTCGCGCGAATCCATCGCAGGATGCCAGAGGTGGAAGCCGAGCCGCTTGAACAGGCGGTAGACACGATCGTCCGCTCCGGCGGCGAGCATGCCGGTCTGCGCCGAATAGCGCGTGTCGAGCGTCACGCCGATCGCGACCGCCTCGCCGTGACGCAGCTCGTGCGCGGTGAGCGCTTCGAGCTTGTGCGCCGACCAGTGGCCGTAGTCGAGTGGTCGCCCGCTACCGCTCTCGAATGGGTCGCCGCCGTGCGCGATCTGGCGCATGTGCAGCTCGGCGCAGCGGCGGATCATGCGCGCCATGGGCGCCGGCGCGCATTCGCGCAGCCCATCGGCATTCGCCTCGAGCCATTCGAAGAACGTGCCGTCGCGGATCAGCGCGACCTTGATCGCCTCGGCGATGCCGGAGATGCGGTCGCGCGGGTGAAGCGTACGCAGGAAGCCGAGGTCGTTCAGCACGGCGTGCGGCGGCGCGAACGACCCGAGGAAGTTCTTCTTGCCGAATGCGTTCACGCCGTTCTTGACGCCGACGCCGGAGTCGTTCTGCGCGAGCACGGTCGTCGGAACGCGAATGTGACGCACGCCGCGATGCGTCGTCGCCGACACGAAGCCGACCATGTCGAGCAACGCGCCGCCGCCGACCGCGACGACGTACGAGTGGCGGTCGATGCCGAGCTCGCCGAGGCGCTGCTGCAGCCGCGTGACGAGCGCGGCGTCGTTCTTCACCTGCTCGCCCGCCGGCACGACTTCCGCAGGTGCGACGAGCTCCATCGAGTCGCCGCGCGCGCGCGCGTACGCCGCGATCTCGTGCGCGAGCGCGGGCCAGCTCGCCGCCACGTTGGCGTCGACGATCGCGACGAAGCGATGCCGCTTGCCTGCCTCGCGCCGGCACAGCGCCTGCTCGAATACTGGATTGTCGCGGTCGAAGACACCCTCGGTGAAGTACACCGGGTAGTCGTAGCGGATCGTGAATTCCTGCTGGTAGACCGCCGCCGCAGGCAGTTCCGCCACCGTCGCAAGCCTCGCTGCTCATCGTCGCTCCCCTGCGCCCGCGCTTCGGCGCGTCAGTCGAACAGCAGGCGCTCGTCGCGCTTCGGAATCGCGGGCAAGTCTTCGACGCGAGGCTCCTGGCCCCGCAGCACGGAGTTGCCCTGATAGAGCAGCCGCTCGTCGCGCCGCGTCGGCGTGAGCCAGTGCTCCTCCTTGATCTGTCCGCTCGGCGCAAACGCGGCGAGCGCGTTGCCGTAGCAGATCGCTTCGATGTCCGCGCGCGCGATGCCGCGCTCGAACATGAGGCGCGCGGTCTTCGGCACCGCGAGCGGATCCGACTTGCCCCAATCCGAGCTCGAGTCGATGAAGATGCGGTTCGAGCCGTAGCGTCGCGCGATCTCGACCATCCGCTCGTTGCCCATCTTCGTGTCGGGGTACAACGTGAACGCGGCCCAGAATCCGCGGTCGAGCACTTCCTGCACCGTCTCCTCGTTGTTGTGGTCTATGACGACCGCCGCGGGATCGAGGCCCATCTCGATCGCGACGTCCATGCTGCGCGACGTGCCGCGCTTCTTGTCGCGGTGCGGCGTGTGGACCTGCACCAGCATGCCGAGCTCCCGCGCGAGCTGCAGTTGCGCCCGGTAGTACTTGTCCTCGGCGTCCGTCTGGTCGTCGTAGCCGATCTCGCCGACCGCGACGACGCCCTCCTTGCCGAGGAAGAGCGGCAGCACGTCCATCACCTGCTCGGCCAGCGCTTCGTTGTTCGCTTCCTTGCTGTTCAGGCCGATCGTGCAGTAATGGCGGATGCCGAACTGCGAGGCGCGGAAGCGCTCCCATCCGACGAGGCTCGCGTAGTAGTCGATGAACGAGCCGACGTGGGTGCGGGGCTGCCCGAGCCAGAAAGCGGGCTCGATCACCGCGACGATGCCGGCGGCGGCCATCAGCTCGTAATCGTCGGTGGTGCGGGCGCTCATGTGAATGTGCGGGTCGATGAATCGCATGAATTCCTCCGTTTTCGCGTCTTCACGCGCGCGCGGCCGCGACGCGTTCCCAGGTGAGACTCGCGTCGAGGGCGCTGCGCGCAAGCGCGGGATGTGCCTGCAGCATCCGAGCCGCCTCCGGATCGGTCGCATCGCGAAGAGCGAGCGCGACCGCCTGCTGCTCGACCGGCGTTCCGCGGTCCACCACGCGGCGGATCGCGTCGAGCATCGCGCCGGTCGCGAACGGACCCACACATCGCCACAGCTCGGGCCGCACCGGCCGCGATGCCGCCCAGCGCTCGTGCGCGTAATCGCAGAGCATTCGCGCGAGCGTCGGATTGC
Organism: uncultured beta proteobacterium; assembly: GCA_963798655.1. Lineage (GTDB taxonomy): Bacteria > Pseudomonadota > Gammaproteobacteria > Burkholderiales > Casimicrobiaceae > CAVSMC01. The sequence goes on from CAWCUH010000004.1 coordinate 496,769, forward strand.
GTCGCGCATCGAGCCCGACGATCGGCTCGAGCGCGCTGCCGATGAACAGCGCCTTCAGCACCAGCTGGTTCCATGCGGGCTCGCTGAATTGCTCGGCGGGATACGGATTGCGGTGCGCGACCGCCTCGAAGACGACGCGCATGTTCGAGCGAACGCCCTCCGCCGCGCGCAGCGTGTACCGGGGCTGGTCCGGATAGAGCGGCAGGCCCCGGTAGAACGCGACGAGCTCGCCGACATCGGCCGCGCTGCAGAGCCGGTCGAGCCTGCGCAGCGTCTCCGCGCCGTCCGACGTGCTCGCGAGCAGCAGGTACACGCGCGCCGCCTGGTCGCGCGTCCAATCGCGAGGATCCCAGCCCGGCCGCGCGACCGAAGCAGCATCGAGCTCCGCCTCGCCGAGTGCGAGCGGCTGCGGTCCCACATGGCGCGACACCATGCTCGTCAGCAGGTACAGGTCGCGATCGGTTGCGCCGCCGCGCAACCGCGCGGCGCCTTGCGCGAGCCAGGCCCCGCCCGCCTGCGGCAGCGTCGTGGCAAGCCATCGTTCGAGCAGTTCGATCGGCGTCATGCGCGCTTTCGCATCGGCGCCGCGCCCGCCATGACGTGCTCGAGCAGCAGTGCTTTCACGTCGGTCGCCGCGACCGGTCCCGCGCGCAGCAGTTCGGGCATCGACGTGATGAACAGCGGTCCTTCTTCCGACCGCTCGGTCGGCCGGCCGTGAGAGCCGCGCACGAGCGTCGCATCGAGCGAGACCACGTCCATCAGGTATCGCATGCCGATCGCCTTCTGCGCGAGGCGCGTCGCGATGCGCAGCTTCGGCATCCGCAGCTTCGGGTCGACGAAGAGCTCGACCGGGTCGTAGCCGGGCTTGCGATGGATGTCGACCGTACGCGCGTAGTCGGGCGCGCGCTCGTCGTCGAGGAAGTGGTAATACGTGAACCAGCTCTTCGCATCCGCGATCGCGACGAGCTCGCCCGAGCGCGGATGATCGAGACCGAGTGCGCGCTTGCCGGCTTCGTCGAGCACGCGCTCGACGCCCGGCAGGCTGCACAGCAGCGCCTTCACGTCGCGCACGAGCTCCGGGCGGCGCCACGTAGACGTGCGCAATCTGGTGGTCGGCCACGGCGAACGCGTCCGACGCGCCGGCGTCGAGCTGCTCGCGACCGAGTTCGTCGCGCACGCGCAGCCAGCCGGCCTCGCGCAGCGCCCGGTTGACGTGGATCGGATTCGAGACGCTGGTGACGCCGTACTCGGACAGCACGACGATCTGCGCGCCTGCGCGCTCGGCCGCCGCGATCAGTTCGCCGCAGACGTCGTCGACGGCCGCTACTTCGCCGGCGATCCCCGCATGGTCGGGGCCGAAGCGCTGCAGGCTGTAGTCGAGGTGCGGCAGGTAGACGAGCGTCAGCGTGGGGCGTTGCAGCTCGAAGACGCGCATCGCGCAGCGGCCGATCCAGCGCGTGCTCTCGATGCCGGCCGCCGGCCCCCAGAATCGGAACAGCGGGAACTGTCCGAGCTCACGCTGCAATTCGTCGCGAAGCTCCGCCGGGTGGGTGTAGACATCCGGCAGCTTGCGCCCGTCGGCCGGGTACATCGGACGCGGCGTGACCGAATAGTCGGCCGCCGCATACATGTTGTACCACCAGAAGAGCTTGGCGCAGGTGAACGACGGATCGAGCCGCTTCGCCGCGTCCCACAGCCTTTCGCCGTGCACCAGATGGTTCGACTGGCGCCAGAACCACACTTCGGCGAGGTCGCGGAAATACCAGCCGTTCGCGACGATGCCATGCTCGCGCGGCAGAGTCCCGGTGACGAACGTCGACTGCACGGTCGTCGTGACGGCCGGCGTGACCGTCGTCAGCGCACGCATTGCGCCCCGCTTCGCGACGCGACCGATGTTCGGTGCATGCTTCAGCAGCGCGGGGGTGAGACCCACGACGTCCAGTACGAGCGTACGCGTCATCACTGGAATCGCAGAGACGTTCCGCTAGGACAGCGGTGCCGCAACGCAGCGGGCAATCGACAACGCGCGCGCCGGCTGGATGTCGCGCCTGGAAACATCGTGCGTCCCTCCTCCGTGACAGGCAGGTACGGCCGAAGCTATGCGACGTCGGCCGTCGGCTCGCGCCGACGGCCGTCGGGAATATCGCCGCGATACCTTTGCGGGAGGGACCGCGCAGTGGTAGACCCGGTCGGCAGAAAAGTCGGGGGGCTGCCGATCGGGCGACATCCGCGGCGGGATGCCGGTGAAAGACGAAAGCAACTGCCGTGCCTCATGCGGAGGTCGGAATTTTGTCCAAGCTTTCCGACACTTGCACGAAACCGGTATCCGTCGACCCGCCTGCTCATTGTCGGAATGCGCGTCACGGCAAACGCGTATCCTGCTTCGATGACCTGCGTCAAGCCATTGTTATTTATAAGATTCTGAATGTGACCGAAATTCGGACAGCAACTGACCGCAAATCGGACAGCGCTGCTCAGCCCGGCAGCTTGGCCCGCAGCGTGCTGCGGCTGATGCCGAGCAAGCGGGCGGCCGTGACCTGGTTGCCTCCGGACGCCGCGAGCGCTGCCCGAATGAACGCCCGCTCGAGCCGATTGATCGCGAGCCCGTAGATCCCGACATCGCCGTCGGCACGGCCGGCCGCTTCGAGCAGCCGCGCGGCGTGTGCGTCGAGCGAACCGAGCAGCGGCTCGAGCACGCCTTGCTGATCGCCGGTCGCCGCTTCGCCGTCGTCGTCGAACTTCAGGTCGTGCACCGTGAGCACGCAGCCGTGCGCAACGAGCACCGCCCGCTTGACGACGTGCTCGAGCTCGCGCACGTTCCCCGGCCAGTCGCGTTCCTTCAGCCGGTCGAAGACGGCCTGCTCGATCGACGTGATCGCCTTGCCGACTTCGCGATTCGCCCGCTGGATCAGCGCCTGGACCAGCTCGGGAATGTCGTCCCTGCGCTCGCGCAATGGCGGCACCTGCAGCGTGACGATGTTGACGCGATGGTAGAGGTCGTCACGGAACGCGCCGGCAGCGACGGCGGCGGACAGGTCCCGATTGGACGCGCAGACGAGCCGCGCCCGGAACGGCACCGGCGACGGGCTTCCGACGCGTTCGAAGCTGCGCTCTTGCAGCACCCGCAGCAGCTTGCTCTGAAGATGCAGCGGCAATTCGGAGATCTCGTCGAGGAACAGCGTGCCTTGCGCCGCCGCCTCGAAGCGGCCGGCACGGGCGGACTTCGCGTCGGTGAACGCCCCTCGCTCGTGTCCGAACAGCTCGGACTCGATCAGTTGCTCGGGGATGGCCGCGCAGTTGATCGCGACGAACGGCTGCTCCGCGCGCGCGCCGGACGCGTGGATCGCGCGTGCGACGAGCTCCTTGCCGACGCCGCTCTCGCCCTGGACGAGCACCGTGAGGTCGTTGTCGGCGAGCAGCACGATCAGCTTGAACAGTTCCTGCATCGCCGGGCTCCGGCCGACGAGCGTGGGTCTCGGACCCGCTTCGGAAAGCGGGACCTGCGTCGTCTTCGAGGCAGGCGCCGGCGCGTGCAGCGCCCGTCGCATCACCTGCCGGATCTGCGCGAGGTCGAGCGGCTTGCCGAGATAGTCGAACGCGCCGCTGCGCAACGCCTCGGCCGCGGTGTCCAGCCTGCCGTACGCGGTCATCACCACGACCGGCGTCGCGGGCGAGACCCGGTGGATCTCCCTGAGCACTTCGAGACCGTCCATTCCCGGCATGCGCACGTCGACGAACACCATGTCGGGGCGCTCGGCGCGCACGACCCGAAGTGCCTCCTCGCCGGTGGACGCGGTGAGCGACGCGTGTCCTTCGGCTTCGAGCAGCAGCACGAACGCCTCGCAGATCGAGCGTTCGTCGTCGGCGACGAGCACACGCGCCATCGCTTCAGTCGTCGATCGCGAGGACGGGCGTCGCGGCCGCCATCGGCAGCACGATCGCGAGGCGCGCGCCCCCGAGTTCGTCGCTTCGCCCGATCACCAGCTCGCCGCCGTGCGCGGCCGCCACGTCGCGGCAGATCGCGAGACCGAGTCCCAGGCCGAATGGCTTCGTGCTGACGGGCGCGTCGGTCGAGCGGCCGAGGATGGCGTCGGAGACGCCCGGGCCCGAGTCCTCGACGGCGATCACGGCCCGCGACGGCGCTTCGCCGCGCTCCACTCGTACGAGCAGTCGACCGCCCTGCGGCATCGCATCGGCTGCATTGACGATCAGGTTGAGCAGCGCCTGCCGCATTCGCGCGCGGTCAACGCCCGCCTCGATCGAGTCGTCGCAACGACCCTCCGCGCGCACGTCCCGATGCGCGAGCGACGGGCCCATCAGTTCGAGCACCTCGGAAACGAGCGCTCCAAGGCGCGTCGGCACTCGGTCGGGCGTCTGTTCCCCGCCAAGCATCAGCGTCGACGATACGAGCAGCTCGAGGCGCTGCACCTCCACGAGCAGTCCGCCGATCCGGCCGGCTTCGACGCTTCCGACGCGTTCCGCAAGCAGCTGCAGGTGCAATTTGACGCCGGTCAGCGGATTGCGGATCTCGTGTGCGAGACGTGCCGACAGCTCGCCGAGCGCGGACATGCGACTGCGCGACGCGAGGCGCGACTCGTAGCCGCCGAGCCGCAGCATCATTGCGTTCAGCGCTTCGGCAAGAGCGCCGATCTCGTCGGCGCGCGGCAAGTCGATGCGCTGCTCGCGCTCGCCCGCCGAGATGCGGTCGGCGAAAGCGGCAAGCCGCGCGAGCGGCCGGGTAATACCGCGGACGAGCATCAGCAGCAAGGCGCCCAGAATCGCGCTCGCGGCGAGCATCGCAAGGCCCAGCCACCACGCGGCGCGCTCGGCGGCCGCATGCGCGTCGGCGAGCGGCGCGACGGCGACCAACGCCGAGTAGCGAGCATCCCGCGTTGCGTCGATCGGTTGATATATCGCGATGCTCGGGACGGGGGCGTCCAGCCTTTGCGTGGTAGCACTCGACCATCGCCGGCCGCTCGCCGCGGCCATCGCCTGCTCGACCGCGACGCCCACCGCCGCCGACGTCGTCGTGGCGACGTGACCGTCGCGATCCAGCAGCAGGAAATCCGACTGCTGCAGCGACGCGAGCCGCCGCAGCAACTCGGGCGTGTAGGGCAATCCCCATGTCGCCAGCACCGCCGCCGCATTGCGCAGCTGACGTTCGATCCGTTGCTCGAGCGCGGTAGTGACGATGCCGACGCCGATCGCCCACGCTGCCGCCATCGCGAGCAGCAACGGTCCGAGCAATACGACGATCAAGCGGGCGTAGAGGGACGGTCGATAGCGCACCCCGCGATGCTAAGGCAGCGCGAGCCGCTTCCGCCAGCGAGCGACGCGCATTCACGCCGCTTGCAGGCACGCTTTGCATCGCGTCGTATGCGACTCAGCGCACGCCGCTCGTCGGGAATCTTTACATTCGCAAGAACGCGGTTGCAAGGCGACGTTCGTACGTGACTGCTTTTGCGCAACTTTTGGTGGCTGGCACCGAAGTTGCGAGCAGCGCCCCGCGCCGACTTTTCCGCCGGAGCGGTCCATCGCGAACCCGCGGAAGCGCTGCATCGGAGTGTCGATCCGCTTGGCCGTCCGCGATACCGGGGGGTATCGCAGTGCCGAGTCAAATAGCCGGAGGGAACATGTTGAGAGTCAGCAGATTTGTAGCGCTTTCGTTCTGCGGGACCCTGTCGTTGTCGGCGCAGGCGGTCACGCCGTTCCAGACGGACGTCAGCACAGCGATCAACACGGGGCTTGCGTACCTCGCCAGCAACGGCGTCTTCAGCAATCCGAGCAGTCTCGGCGTGAACGGCGCGTCCGGCATCGCGATGGAAGCGTTGCTCGAGAAGCGGGCGAGCGGCAATCCCGGCGATCCCCCGCAAGGCTATACGGGCGCGAGCGCGGCCGACCAGGCGCTGCTGCGATCGGCGGCCTCGTACATCCTGAACACGGTTCCCGCCTCGGCCTTCTACGCCTACCGCGACGGCGCCTGGATGTTCGCGCTGTCGGGCTATGCGCTGACCGGCGGACCTGACAAGAGCACGCTCGGGACCACCGACACCATCAAGCAGGCGATGGACGCGCTGGTCGACCGCACGCTCGCGAACCAGTGCACGGACACTCCCGGAAGCTGCCCGGCGTCGTCGGGGTACGACAACACGTACTGGGGCTACTGGTGCTACACCAATGCATTCTGTCGTGATTCGTCGACGACCCAGTTCGCCGCGGCCGGCCTCAACGCCGCCCGGGTGTTCTACCTGTCGTCCAAGAGCGCCGACGACACGTTCGCCGATGCCGTCCGGTCGGCCAAGATCGACACCGCGCTGGCGCTGACGCGATCGGTCTATCAGGCCAGCACAGCCACCGGGTCGGACAACGGCGGCTGCGGCGTCGTTTCGGCCACCGAGCGCGGCCACGGCTACCACGCGCCGATCGAAGGCTACAAGCCCTCGATGCAGCAAACTTCGTCGGGAATCTACATCCAGCTCTTCGGCGGCGCCGACGTGAACGATGCGGGCGTGCAGGCCTACATGCAGTGGCTGCATAACCACTACCGCTATAGCGATCTGGACAGCATGGGCAACTCGTGGCCCGGGCCCTCCTACGGCTACTACCTGTGGAGCTCGTTCAAGGCGATGGAGTTGGTCCGCCAGCGTGGCGTCGCGCCGAATCCCGGCAACGTCGGCCCGAATGACCTTGGCAACCTGCCGCCCGATGCGTTGTGCAACGCGCGTCAGGTGAACATCGCGCCGGCTTCGGTGGCCCGGCCGGCGCTCTTTGGTGCTGGCGGGGTCGGCTTCTACTCGGCGGAAGCCGCAAACCAGTACTTCGACTACGCGTACACGCTGCTCAACATGCAATGCGCGAATGGGTCGTTCACCTGCAGCGGGTTTCCGGGCAGCTGGGGTGACTCGTTCAACGCCTCGCACAACTCGTATGCGCTGCTCGTTCTGCAGCGCGCCACGGGGGTGGTCGTGCAGGTATGCGACGTCAATGGCGACGGCGATGTCGACACGGACGACCTCGCCCTGATCCGCCTGGGTATCAGCCATGCGCCGACTCCCGGCGATCTGCGCGACGCCAATCTCGACGGCAAGATCACCATCAACGACGTGCGCTACTGCACGCTGAGGTGCACCCGCGCGAGCTGCGCAACGAACTGAGTGCCAGGCCCAACAGCGCGCCGGCCGAACGCCGGCGCGCCCACCAAGCGAGGTACAGGAAATGAAGAAAACGCTATCCGCCCTGGCGCTGGCCGCGGGCATTCTGGTGAGCGCCGTACCTGCCAGCGCAGCCATCATGGTCACCTTCGCGCCAGCGTCGACGCACATCAACGTCGGCGATGACCTGAACGTGAACGTGTCGATCAGCGGGCTGGGCGCCGAAATACTGTCCGCCGTCGATCTCAACTTCCTGTTCTCGAGCGGCGCAGCGGCTTGGACGATGGCCGATTTCGGTGCTCTGGAAAACGCGCTCAGCCTGGGTAACCCGGGTGTCGACGACTTTTTGTTCATGGATACGGCTACCGCCGGCAATGTCGGCATCCAGGCCTTTTCTCTCCTGGACGATGCGACGCTGGCGGCGGGCCAGGCCGACAGCTTCCTTCTCGGCACTTTCGTCTTGCATGGCACCGCTGACGGCGTGACGAACCTCGCTTTCGGCGCCGACCCCGACTTCCAGCGCAATTTCGTCGGCCTGGATGCGCTGAGCCTGAACGTCGTTCTCGGCACCGCGTGCATCGCCGTGGGAACGGGCTCCTGCAATGTCATCAGTGTGCCCGAGCCTGCAAGCCTCGCGCTCGTCGGGCTGGCCCTGCTGGTCGCCGTTGCCGCCGGTCGCGCGCGTCGCCGCACGCGCGTGGCGACCTGACGCGTTAGCCGACACCCGTCGTCGTCGAAAGGGCCGGCAATGCCGGCCCTTTCCAATCGCTGCAGCGGCCGCGCAGTCAGCCGGCGGTCCAGCCGGAAATCTGCGTGACGGCGACGATCGTCGTTTCGGTGAAGGCCTGAAACGGCGCCTGGATGCGCCGTACCGTCTCCTCGTCGGGCGCCTCGAGCAGTGTGTAGTTGTGCGAGCCGTCCGTCGCCGCCCACTCGCCACGGATGGTGACGCCGTCCGGTATCGACGCGTAGAAGCGTTTCGCGAGCGTGGCGAGCTCCCCGTACTGCGCGGGCGTGAGGCTCGGTCGCGTGCGGTTGGTGAGCAGGAACAGCATGACATCGAGCGCAGGCGCGCTACGGCGCGCCGCGGATTGCACAACGAAGCGTTGCCGCGCAAGCATACCGCAGCGCACGCGTGCCCGGGCTGCGAGTCGGACCAGCGCAAGGCCCGCGCACGAAAACAGCCGTTGCCTCGAGTACCATCTCGCGGATGAGGAGGCTCCATGCCCGACAACGATAGCGTGCGCAGCAACCGGCGGGTCGTGCGGTCGAGCGAGCATGCCGGCGGCAGCACCGGCTTGGCGCGCGCGGTCGACGATCTGTACGAAGACCGCGTCGACGTCGTTGTCGTGCGTGACGCCGTGCCGGTGCGCCCGCTCGCGTCGGCCGCCGCGCTTCTCTCCATGGACGACCAGACGCGCGCGTGGTCGCGCCCGAACGCGGTGGCGCCGCCCGACGACATCTACATTCTCGGCACCGACGCGCCGGCGACGCCGACGTACAGTGCGCCCACCGGCGCATCCTTCGCTGCGTATCTTGAGGGCGCTTCGAAGCATCGCACGCAGACCGCGGACGTTTTCCCCCCCGGCTTCGATGCGGTCGGCGAGATCGAGCGCACGATCGGCCGTGCCGGCAGCGGACGCCCGGTTGCGCTCGCGCACGCTCGCGACGGCCGGCCGTTCACGCCGTTCACGCTGCGTCGTCTCGCCGATGGCAAGCAGATCGGTTTGCATCACGACTACCACTACCGCCTCGCGCTCTACAGCGAGCTGGCGCCGCAACTCGACACGACGACGCTGGTGAGCTGGGTGTTCACGCTGCAACGGCCCGACGCCGGCGGTGAGCTGGTCGTCTACAGCCTGACGCCGGACGACACCGACGTTCCCAAAGGACCGAACGGCCGACCCGACGTCGACGGCGTCGAGCGCGTTTTCGATCACAAGGCGTTCGCGACGGATTGTGGCGACTTCTTCCTGCTCGCTTCAGGTCGGTGCTATCACCGCGTGTCGCCGGTGCACGGCAGCGCGCGAGTCACGATGGGCGGCTTCCTCGCGCTCGATGCGGCCCGCGAACGGATTCTCTATTGGAGTTGAAGCGTTCGAGCGTCGGCCGCGCGAGCGTGCGGCGAGCGTCGATTCGAACTGATCGGCAGCTGGATTCCGCTCTCCCGGACATCGGGACGCCCCCTCGCCGCGCGTCGGACCCGGGCCTACAGCCAGTCCGCTTTCGATCCGACAGCCCCCCGGGGCTGCCGGACCTACGCTGTATCCATCGACCAACGCTGCCTCGGCGGGCGAAGCTCGCGCTGCTCGTAACGGCAGTTCGACGACGATGGCCAAAGATCACATCCCCGGAACGGAGCAGGGCCGTGCTACCGGCAAGCGATTGCCGGTCGCCGGACCCGTCGCCGACGACCCGACGCCAACGTCGCCGCTGATGCCGCACGAGCGCGACGAATCGCCGGAGATCGCATCCGGGGCGCGCTCGAAAGTGATACGCCAGGCGCAGCGTGATGTCGCGCAAGGCCGCGTCGATACCGAAGCGCGGACAAACGCGGTCCGCCATTTCGAACGCTCGGAGCGCCAGACGCCCGCGCACGCTGTCCGCGCCCCCCGCGGAAGAAAGGAACCGACATGAGACACTCTCGCAAGACCGCACTTATCGCAGGCCTCGCGCTCGGCGCCATTGCGTCGGCCGCGGCCGCCGACATCCAGTTCTTTGGTCGCCAGGATTTCCGCGGCCGGCAGCTCACGGCACAAGACCGCGTCGAGAACTTCGACGGCACCGGCTTCAACGATCGCGCATCGTCGGTGATCGTGCGCGGCGAGCCGTGGCTCGTTTGCAGCGACGCTCATTTCCGCGGCGAGTGCGTACGCCTGCGTCCGGGCGAATATCCGTCGCTCGGCGCGATCGGCATCGGCAACGAGATTTCGTCGGCGCGTCCGCTGGGCGATGAGCGGCACGCGCGCAACTGGGATCGCGACCACGAGCGCCACGGCTACTACGACCGCTCGCGCGTCACCTTGTACGAGGGGCCCAACTTCAGCGGCCGCTCGATGACGGTCGACCGCGACGCGATCCGCAACCTCGACCAGACCGGCTTCAATGATCGCGTCTCGTCGCTGCGCGTCGAAGGCGCGCCGTGGACGTTCTGCAGCGACGCGTTCTTCCGCGGTGACTGCAGGACGTTCAATCCGGGCGAGTATCCATCGCTGCCGGGCGATCTGTCGAACCGCATCTCCTCGGGTCATCAGGCCGGCCCGGAGCCGTACGCCGAAGGTCGCCGCTACTAGAACAAGGCCCGAGCAATCGCTCGGCATTTCGTCCCGGCATTCGCGCGCGGTCGTCACGGCCGCGCATTTTTTTGCCCTGCGCGTAAGAAAAAGGGCCCGCCAAACGGGCCCTTCCGACGGCATATCGCCGCCCCGTTCGCGCACGCCGCGCGTCAGCGGCTGGTGCCGCCCGACGTTTCGCCGGGCTTCTTCGGCGACGCGCGCGTGAGCGCGGGGTCTTCACCCTTGCTGCGCGCACGCGCCCTGCGCTCGGCTTCATCGAGCTCGCGCGCCTCGGCCGGCGATTTTGGCGCCGCCTTGCCGGCGGCCGTGTCGACCTTGCCGGAGCGAACGAACTCGCTCTCGGCGTTGTTGAATTCGCGCGACGCCTTGTAGTTGCCTTCGCCGTGCTCGTCGTCCTGCGGTTGCTTGTTCATTGAGCCTCTCCTACGAAAGATCGCAAAACAACGGCCGCCCGCGGCGGCCGTGGACGCTTTTGCCGTGGGCGCTCAGTGCGGCTTCGCCTGATCGGCCGTCTTCTCGATCGCACGGCCCGACGCCTTGACGTCCTGACCGAAGCCTTCGACCGTGTTGCAGCCGGTCACGAGCGCCGTGAAACCGGCAAGGACCAGCAGTGCCGCAAGCTTGTTCAACATGGCGTACTCCTCGCTTCGTTTACGGGAATGACTCGTGAACCGCCTTCGCGTTCACTTGTTCGCATTGTCGGTATCGCGCATCGCGCCATATGTCGGTGTCGTGCCAATTACACTGTCGGACGTCGACTACACCTGGTCTCGCATGCGCGGGCCTCGGCGGCGCGGCCTTTTTTGCTCGGCGCTTAGAAATTATTCAGCCTGTTCGTCGCGGCATGCCGCACGATGCACGCTCGACGGGCCGTACGAGCCACGAAGGCAATGGCACCGTCCTTGCTCGCCTGAGCGATGGAGACCGCAGCGCGCACTCCCCTTCTGCCGTAATGACCGTTCGGCCGGTTGCCCGGATAGTCATTACGCGCGTTGTGGTCTCCACCTCCGGATGCGCCGCGGGGTGCGCTTGACGCTGCGCTGCATGCCGCCGACACTCTGCGGCTCGCCCCTGGCCCCATGCCGCGCCGCATTTTCCTGTTCTGCACGCTGCTGCTTGCGCTCGCCGCCGCGTACACGATCGGCTCGGCGTGGATCACTGTCGGGCGCATCGCCCGACTGGACGCAGCCGGAAACGCGACCGCGCAGAGCCAGCAGGTCCTCTCGGCGCTGCATGCGTTCGCGACCGCCGCCGTCGACATCGAGAGCGGCGCTCGTGGCTACGCGCTTACTGGCAGCGATGCCTACCTGCAGCCGTTCGACGCGGCCCGCCGCGAGGCGCCTGCCCGGCTCGACGAGCTGCGTGACGTGCTGCGCAACGAGCCGGCGGAGCTCGCACGCGTCGAGCGGTTGACCGCTCTGCTCGCCGAGCGCATCGCAATGTCCGAGCACGCGATCGCGCAGAAACGCAGCGCGCCCGACGAGCCGTTCGCCCTGCGCTTCGGCGCGCGCGGTCACGAGGCCTCCGACGAGATCCGCCGCGTCGTCGACGACATCGAGACCGACGAGCGGCAGGACCTTGCCGGCCGCAAGATCGCGTGGCAGCAGGAATTGGAGCGCGCGCGCACGACGGAAGCGCTGTCGGCTCTGTCGAGCCTCACCGTCATCACATTGTCGCTGTGGGCGCTGCTGCGTCTGCGACGGATCGAAGTGCCGGCCGCGGCGCCGGCCGCGCGCGCGACGAAGGCATCGGCCGGGCCGGCGCCGCCCGCGGCACCCGCCATCGACATCGACACGCTCATCGACGAAACGCTTCGCCGCGCGGCGATGCTGCAGGCATCGCATCCGGCCGGCTCCGCCGAGCGCGAGCACATCGACGCACTGCGCTCGGCGATCGAAGGCGCGCGCTCCGGAGGTTCGCCGTCCGACGCGAGCGTCGTGCTCGAGCGTCTCGGCCTTCCGACGGCGCTCTCTGCGCTCGCGCACGCGGTGCGCGAAGCGCAGCGCTGCACGGTGCGCGAATCGATCGACGACGCTCCGCCGCTCTCGCTCGCCCAGGCCCTGCTGATCTTTCGCGCGGCGAGCTGGGCGCTCGACGTGCTGTGCTCCCGTCGTCCGCCAGGCGAGAGCGCAATCGGCCTCGCAGCCGAAGACGCGCATGTCGTGCTGCATGTTCAATCGACGCAGCACATGCAAAGCCCTCTCCGCGCTTCGCAGGAAGCAGAGCGCGCGCGACTTTCTCAGCAGGTGACCTCGGCGGGCGGCACATGGCAGTGGAGCGCCGGTGACGACGAACAGCGGCTGACGGTCACGCTGCCGGCACCATCGCAGCAATCGCTCGAGGCGCCGGCGTCCGAGCCGCTGCGCGCCTGAGGCTCGCTCCGGGCTTTTTCCGGTCAGTCGCTTGGGCATGGAAAGTTCTTCCATGCGCCGTGGCGGTTTTTGGCCGCGACACCCGGCAAAACCGCCGCGTAACACGTTGTCGCTACACGAAATGCGCCGCTGGCACGCCGAATGCAGCGTCCTCCTCTGGACAGCGCGGCATGGGGCCGCGCGGACGAGCTCAATGAACGGAGTCACCCGATGAACTGGGACCGCATCGAAGGCAACTGGAAGCAGCTCAAGGGCAAGCTGAAAGAGCGCTGGGGCAAGCTCACCGACGATCAGATCGACATGATCGCCGGCAAGCGTGACCAGCTCTCGGGTCGCATCCAGGAGCTGTACGGGCTCTCGAAGGACGAAGCCGACCGCCAGATCACCGAATTCGAGGACCTCCATTACGACTGGACGCCCGAAACGACGGGCGCCCGCGCGAGCGATCGGACGACGTCGCGCATCTGACCCGCGAAGAGGGAACCATGCTCAAACGACTGCTGAAACGACCGGAATACCTGCTTGACGCAATCGTCGTCGCACTCGCCGTGCCGACGATCGCGATCGCCGCCACGATGAGCAGCAGCGACTACAGCGCGGCGAAGGATCGCGCGAAGGCCGATTACAAGGCGCAAATCGCGCACTGCGATTCGCTGTCGGGCAACGACAAGGACGTGTGCAAGGCCGAAGCGAAGGCGTCGGAGAAGAAGGCGCGTGCCGAAGCCGAAGCGGCGTACAAGAACACGGACAAGGCGCGCCGCGACGCGCGGATCGAGGCCGCCGAGGCGGACTACGCGGTCGCGAAGGCGAAGTGCGACGCGATGAAGGGCAATGGTCGCGACGTTTGCGTCAAGGAAGCGAAAGCGGCCGAAGTGAAGGCGAAGGCCGATGCGAAGGCAACCGAGAAGGTCGCCGCCGTGCGGCGGGACGCCGTCGAGGACAAGCGCGACGCCGACTACAAGGTTGCGCTCGAGCGCTGCGATTCGATGTCCGGCGCCGCGAAGGATGCGTGCGTGTCCGATGCGAAGGCGAGACACGCGAAGTAAAGGGCCTCTCCTCCCGTCGGCCGCAAGGCGGCGGGATCTTCGTCCCCGCAAGACCGTGGTGGACTCCGGGCGGACCGCTGGTCCGCCCCTTTTTTTGTGAGCCGCGTAGGACCGTCCCTACAAGAAGTGCACGGAGCGTCCGATGCGGTGTGCCATCCGGTGCAAGTACCGTTTGGAGATGTCTGCGCGAAACCCGTACCGCCATCCGCTCGCCACACCGATCTTCTGGGCGACGGTCGCGTTCCTGCTCGCGTACGCGGGCGCGGGCGCTTTGGTGATGGCCGGAGCCGGGCCGACCGCCGTCGGTCGAATCGTCGGCGTACTGGAAGCGTTCGTGCTCCTGGCAATCGGTGCATTGTTTGCGATCGCGCTTGCGCGTCCCGACGTCTTCGAGCGCCTGCTCAACGACGACGAGCAGTGCTGAACTTGGCGTCGCACGCCCACAAGGAGAAAAGATGAAGCTCACACGATGCGCGGCCGCGGCCGCGGTCGCCGCGCTTTCGCTCGCTGCATGCGAGCAGACGAATCGCACGACGCAGGCGGCGGCCCCCGCGCCAAGTCAATGGAGCTCGGTCGCGTCGACCGCGTCCGCTGCCGATCCGTCGCTGCCGGATGCCGACTCGGCGCTCGCCGCCGACAGCGCGAAGGCCGCACGCGACGCGAACACGGCGAGCACGTCGCAAACGGGTCGTGATGCCTCCGCGCATTCGGCGATGAGCGCGCAGGAGCGTGATCGCGAGATGCCGATGAAGGGCCAGGTCAACGACTACAACACGCCGGATCGCGCCAAGGAAGGCGACCAGCCGAACACCGCGTCGAAGGAGCCGGGCGGCCAGGAAGCAAAGCCCGGCAACCAGAACCGTGCCGGCAACGCGTCAGCGCAGTGAGCAGCCGCGAGCGGATCGAATGCACGCGGGCAGAACGTGACGACGGCGTGCGCGCACGGCAGCGCGCTGGCGCGTCGGTGTTCGTCTCGATTCAGGCGGCCTGATCGACGTTGATAAGCCCGAACGGCGGGGCGCGTGCGAGGCGCGGCGAAACGCCCGCGCGCGAGTCAGTTCATTCCCCGGATCGCCACGGTGAGCGCCAGCACGAACGTCGCCCAGCCAAGCACGGGCGCGTAGAGCAGCGCCGCGCGGCGATCGATCTGGCGGAACAGCCACAACGTCGCGGCTGCCGCGAGCCAAAGCGTCACGGACGCCACGAGTGCGACGAGCACCGCGCGCGAGCGGAAGAACGCGGGCAGCCATGCGCCGTTCAACGCCAGCTGCACGATGAAATACGACAGCGCAATCGACGCGTCGGGATGGCGCGAGCGCGTGATGCGCGCCGCCGCCGCGCCCATCATCACATACAGCACGAGCCACACGACGGGGAACACCCAGTCGAGCGGCGTCCAATCGGGCTTCGACAGGCTCGCGTACCATGCATCGGGCCGCACGAACACGAGCGTCGCAAACCCGACAAGCGAGCACAGCACGATCCACGACGTCGTCACGACACGGCGCGGCGCGCGTCGTCGAAGCCGAAGCGGAGAAAGCGAGTGCGTTTGCGTCGTCATCGGTGTTCAACGGCTATCGTACGCTCGCGGCACTGTGTACTCCACAGAAAAGATTGCTGGCCATCATGGCCTGCGGGGGCGATCCAATTCGTGCCGGCCGATTGATCATGGCGCGAGCAGGCTCGCGGCGCCACATACTGTCATGTCGGTGCGCCGCTCGCGTGCGATCAGCCCTTGCCGTTTCCGTTTCCGTTTCCGTTGCTGGTGTTGGGGCCGAGGAATTCGGACCATGGGGCGAGCGCGTGCGTGTTCTGGGCCCAGATTTTCGCCACCAGCATCATCGGCACCGCGAGCACCATGCCGGCAACGCCCCACAGCCACGCCCAGAACATCAGCCCGACGAATACGACGACCGGATTGAGTGCGACGCGCCGTCCGACGATCATCGGCGTGATCAGCTGCCCCTCGGCGATCGCGGCGCACGCGAACAGCGCCGGCACGACGATCGCCTGCGAGATGTTCCAGAAATGCGCCACCGACGCGAGCGAGATCAGCGTGAAGCTGGCAAGCGGCCCGACGTACGGGACGAGCTCGAAAACGGCGACGATGGCGCCCCACAGCAGCGCGTTCGGCAGGCCGAAGTACCAGCAGATGAGCCCGGTGAAAGTGCCGAGTCCCACGTAGATCAAGGTCACCGTCAGGAAATAGTGGCTGATCTCCTCCTGCACGGCGCGCACGATGCGCACGGCGTTCACCTTGTCGCGGATTCGCGGCAGCACGCGCAGCAGCTTCTGCAGGAACATGTCGCCGCTCGCGAGCAGGAAGAACGTCAACAGGAAGACGGTGCCGAGTCCCACCGAGGCCCCGGCGACGTTGGCGAACAGCGATGCCGACATGGTTCCTGTCTGCTGTGCGGCGAGCTCGGCGAAACGCGCCTTCAGCCAGGCGCCGAACGTCGGCCCGAACAGATGCGTCGCGAGGCGCGTCAGGTTGTCGAGCAGCTCGCGCATCGTGGGCAGCTCGTCGAGCAAGCGGGCGAGCGGGCCGATCAGCATTTCGACGCCGACGAAGAGCACCGCGACGACGACGGCGACGACGATCAGCGCGGCCAGCGTGCGCGGCACGCGCAGCGTCTCGAGGCGCGCCGCAAGCGGTGCGAGCACCATCGCGAGCATCGTTGCGCCGACGACGGGAGCGAAGAAGTTGCGCCCGATCGCGAGAACCCCGATTACCGCGATCGCGAACAGGCCGACGAGTGCGACGCGCGCGGGCGAGAGCTGCCGCAGCACCGCGCGCGGAGCGTCGGCGGAGACCGCCGCTGCGGACGGCGGATCGGCGACCGGCGGAGAGGCAGCCGCCGCATGTGGCGCTGCGGCCGCGTCGGCGATCAATGCGGTCGGCGCTGGCACAGCGTCCGCGTCGGCAGCCGGCGGCGGAAGGGGCGATGCCGCGGCCACCGGTGCGGCGTTCGTCACTTCGCCGACTGCCGCTCCGGCGACAGATCGCCCGCCATCAGGTTGGCGAGGTCGCCTGCGCGCTCTTCGTCGATACCGAGGATGCGCTCGAGCGGTCCCCGTGCCGGCGCCGCATTCATGCCTTCTGCCATGTTCTTCCTCGTGCGCGGCTGCGGCGCGCCAACAGCCTGCCTGCCGTGCGAGCCGCGGTCATCAGCATCATGCCGCGCCGTACGAGCCGCGGTCCTCGGATCCGGCCGGCCATCCATATCGCGGCCGCCGCACCGCCGATGCGAGCCACCGTCGCGAGGCCCTGCGCGATCGCCACGGCACCCCGTTCGCGTTCCCGGACGATGCCGGTCAACGCTCGCCAGTTCGCGGCGATCTCGGTGCGCTGCACGTCGATGCGCGCGAGCGCATGATCGCGCCGCTGCGCGAGCGACTCGCGCTGCGCCATGTGCCGGTCAGCCACGGAGCTCCTCCGCGTCGCGGCGAAGCTCGCGCATGCTGGACTTGAACAGCACGGTTTGGCGCGAGACAAGCCGGCGCAGCCATGCGAACGAGCCGAGCGCGATCAGCGCGAACGCGACCGGCAGCAGGATCGCGACCGGCATGCGCCAGTCGGTGTCCCACGCCCATACGATCAGCAGCACGCCGGCGAAGAACAGCGCGAGCACGGCGGTAAGCACGAGCGTGACGGCCGCGATCGCAGCGTCGAAGACCCGTTGCTTCTCTTCCTGCAGCTCGACGGCGAACAGCTCGCCGCGCGCGGCGAGGTGCGCGACGATCGCGCTCGCGAGGCGGCGAACCGCGAGCAGGAAGCCGGTTGCCGGACCCGAGTGGACTTCGACGTGATCCATCGTCAACGCCGCGCGATGACCAGGCCGACGAGAAACCCGAGCCCGGCGGCGGCCCCTACGGAAACCCACGGGCTTTCGCGCACGTAATCGTCGGCGGCCCGCACGTATTCGCGGCCGCGCGCGCGGGCGACGTCGCTCAGGTCGTTCACGCGCAGGCGCGCGTCGGCGAGCCGGGCGCGGAAGCGCTCGCGCGCCATGGCGAGCGCATCACCGGAAAGGTTCGACGTCTGCCGCATCAGCTCCTCGCCTTCGTTGATCAGCGTCCGGAACTCGCGCACGAGATCGTCCTTCGTCTTCGCAAGCTCGTCGGCGGTCTCGCTCATCTGCACGCTGCCGGTGCGAAGTTCTTCCGTTTCGGGAATCGTGTGTGTCATCGCTCGCTACTCCTCTCTTAAGGCGATCGCCTGCCGGAGATGAGCCCCCAGACGAGACTCACCACGAACAGGATCACGAAGATTAGGAACAGGATCTTCGCGATCTGAGCCGCGCCCGCCGCGATGCCGCCAAATCCGAAGAGCGCGGCGACGAGCGCGACGACGAAGAACACGGCTGCATAGCGCAACATGCGTACTCCCGGCTGGGCAACAGGTGCCGCGGCGGCCAAGGCCGCCGAGTCGGATGAGCAGCAGCCTCCATGCCAGACGCCCCGCTCCCCCTAAGTGACGGAATCTTCGTGGTTGAATGCGCGCGAGCGCACCGCGGCGGGCGCGGCCGCTGCACTATCTACTGGCGCTGCGTGAAATTACTGCAGTTGCGCGCGCGGCGATCAGTGCGCGCGATCGCGCAGCACCGAGAGCAACTGCTTCACCGCGCCGAACTGGGTCGACTTGTCGAAGAAGAAATCGGCGCCGCGCTGGCGGCACGCGACCTCGTACTCGGGGAACGCGTAGTTCGTCAGCACGACGATCGTCGGCGGCGCCTTCGGACTTTGTGCGCGCATCGCCTCGATCACGCCGAATCCGCTGCCGCCCTTCAGATTGAGATCGACGATCGCGACGTCGACGGTGCCGTTGCGCATTTTCGCGAGCGACGCGTCCTGGCTCTCCGCATAACCGACGATCTCGACGTTGCCGGGATCGGCGAGCAGCTCGATCAGCCGGTCGCGCACCGAGATCGAATCCTCGACGAGAAACACGCGCAACGGCGGCCGGGCAAGCTGCGGGCTGTCGCCGCCGACCTTGCGCGGGTCGCGACGAGCCGGGTCGGGCGCGTGCTGTTCCAGCATCGTTTGACTTCCCCAGTTACTGGATGAGACCGTTCTTGATCGCGTAGTAGGTCAGGTCGGCATTGCTCGAAAGATTCATCTTCTCGAGCACGCGCGCGCGATAGGTGCTCACCGTCTTGTTCGACAGATGAAGCTCGTCGGCGATGTCGCCGACCGACTTGCCGGCGGCGATCTTGCAGAAGATCTGGAACTCGCGCTCCGACAGCGCCGAGTGCAGTGGCCGCCCGCCGCCGTCGACGTCGTCGGCAAGGAGCTGCGCGACCTCGTTGCTGATGTACTTGCGACCGGCGAGCAGCGTGCGCAGTGCGGCGACGACCTGTTCGGGCACGGCGTCCTTGGTCAGATAGCCGGTCGCGCCGGCGCGCAACAGGTTCACCGCATACTGGTCCTCGGGATACATGCTGAGGATCAGGATCGGCATCGTCGGCTTGTGCGGGCGGATCTGGCGCAGGATGTCGATGCCGGAACGATCGGGCATCGAGATGTCGAGCAGCACTGCGTCCCAGTCCTCGCTCTTCATCAAGCGCAGTGCTTCGTCGCCGGTGCCCGCTTCGCCGGCGACTTGCCAGTCGGTGTGCTCCTCGAGAAGCGCGCGCACGCCCGCGCGGAACAGCGCGTGGTCATCCGCGATCAGGATGCGTCTTTTCGCAAAGCCCATGGAGGGCATTCTACTCGCGCTCGCAGGCGGGGAAAGCGTCTTGTCGTTCATCGGTGAGCTCATCGCGCGCACGAAAGCGCCGGCGCGAGCGCCGGCGCTTTCCCATTCATTGCCAATCAGCTCGCGCTCGCGACGCGGAGCCGGCTTTCCTCGGCGCCGTATTCCGCGAGCTTGTTGTACACCGTCTTCAGGCTGATGCCGAGCACGTCGGCCGCCTTGCGCTTGCTGCCGCCGCAGTGGTGGATCGTCGCGAGAATCATCTCGCGCTCCGCCTGTGCGACGGTCGAGCCGAGCGGCACGCGCAGGCAGCCGTCGGGGCCGACGCGAATCGCGCTCGCCGACGCATGCACCGGGCACTCGAGCATGACCTCGTTCTCGGCCAGGATGTACGCGCGCTCGACGCTGTTGCGAAGCTCGCGCACGTTGCCCGGCCACGACGCCGCGCGCATCGCCGCGATCGCCGCGTCGCCGAAGCGCTTGCTAGTCGCGTACTTCGCGTTGAGCGAGTCGAGGAACGCCTGCGCGATCAGCATCACGTCCTCGCCGCGCTCGCGCAGCGCCGGCAGCCGCAGCGGGAACACCGTGAGGCGGTAATAGAGGTCCTCGCGCAGGCGGCCGTCCTGCACCGCCTGCAGCGGATCGCGGTTGGTCGCCGCGATCACGCGCACGTCGACGTCGATCGTCTCGATGCCGCCGACGCGCACGATCTGGCCCATCTCGAGCACGCGCAGCAGCTTGACCTGCAGGTCGAGCGGCATCTCGGTGATTTCGTCGAGGAACAGCGTGCCGCCGTTGGCGCGTTCGAAATGGCCGCAGTGCTGGCGCGCGGCGCCGGTGAACGAGCCCTTCTCGAAGCCGAAGAACTCCGCCTCGGCGAGGTTCGCCGGGATGGCGCCGCAGTTGACGGCGATGAACGGCTGGGCGCGGCGCGCGCTAAGATCGTGCAACGCCTGGGCGGCGAGCTCCTTGCCCGTGCCCGACTCGCCGACGATCGTGACGGTCGTGTCCGACGGCCCCACACGCTCGATCTGCGCGAATACCTGGCGCATCACCTCGGAGCGGCCCACCATGCCGGCGAACGAATGGTCGCCCTCCAGCGGTATGCGGGCTGCGGCACGACGGCCGCGCGCGGGTGCGGGGGGCCGCGCGAACGTCGCGATCATCGCGCCTTGTTCGAGGTCCGTCTGGCCTTCGTCGATCGTTGTGTCGCGGGAAGCGTCAAACGGAGAGTCGAAGCGGTGGTCCATATTGTTCCCTTTCTGCCTGGCCGACGTTTTCAGCCACGAGGCGATTGTGGGGCTGCGACCCGGGCGCAACCGTAGGCAGCCGGCTCATTCGGTTTGTAGTTTTTTTCCTTCCCCTTTGTAGGATTTGCCCTACAGTTCGCCGAACGACCGACTCGCCTACACTGACGGCGCCGATGAACCCGAATGCAGCCGAATCGCGCAACCGCCGTCCGACGCGGATCTTCGCGAAGCTCGGGTACATCGCGCTCGCACTCGCCGCGGTGTTCAACCTCGGTGCGCTGTGGGTCGCCGAGACGAGCTACGACCGCGTCCGCTCGCTCGCCGATTCCGTGCTCGACGCGCAGCGGCGCACGTCGGCGATCGAGCGGATCGCGCTGAACCTCGTTAACGCCGAGACCGGTCTGCGCGGATACGTGATCACCGGCGACGAGGCATACCTCGCGCCGATGCAGGCGGCGAAGCAGGAGCTCGACGGAGAAATCCGCGCGCTCGCCGATCGGGTGAAGGACAACACCGTTCAGGCGTCGCTGGTCGACAGCCTCGCGCGGCTCACGAAGCAGGAGATGGCCGAGCTCGACGCGACGCTCGCGCTTCGTCGCGACCAGGGGCTTGCCGCCGCGCAGGCGGCGATGTCGACGCACTTCGGCAAGCTCACGATGGACACGCTGCGGCTCACGCTCGACGGCATGATGCGCGAGGAAGAGCGCGTGCGCGCAACGCGCCTCGACGATCTGCGCACGAACCAGGTTGCAATCAGGCTCGGCGTCTTCGCGATCGCGCTGCTCAACTTCGTGTTGATGACATTCGGTGCGATCTTCCTGTGGCGGGAGCTGCGCCGCCAGGCGAGCGCTGCGAGCGCGTTGAGCGAGCGAGGCGCCCAGCTCGAGGCCGAGGTCGAGGCGCGCACGGCCGAGCTGCGGGAGCTCTCGCATTTCCTCGAGCGCGTGCGCGAGCAGGAGAAGGGGCTCGTCGCGCGCGAGTTGCACGACGAGCTCGGGGGAACGCTCACCGCGGCGAAGATCGACCTTCAGCTGATGAGCGAGCGGCTGAAGACGGACCCGAAGACGGCGACGCGGCTCACGCGCGTGAGCGCAGCGCTCGACGAGGCGATCGCGGTGAAGCGGCGCATCATCGAGGATTTGCGTCCGACGCTGCTCGACAACCTCGGCATCGGCGCGGCGCTGCGCTGGCAGTGCGAGCAGTACACGAAGCGCACGAGCTGCGCGTGCGAGCTCGAGTTGCACGACACCCAGCTCACGCTCGCCCCCGAGCTGTCGATCGCGTTCTACCGGATCGCGCAGGAAGCGCTGACCAACATCACCAAGTACGCGAAGGCGTCGAAGGTCCGGGTTTCGCTCGCGCGCGACGGCGAGCGCTGGCATCTGAGCGTGCACGACGACGGCGTCGGCATCGACCTCGCGAAGCAGCACAATCCGACGTCGCACGGATTGACGTCGATCCGCGAGCGAGCGCGGGCCCTCGGCGGCGAAGCGCGCTTTTCCGGCGGCCCGGGGCTCGGCACGACGGTCGAGGTGTGGCTGCCGGCCCAGCGCAGCGCGGCGATCGCCGCCGACGCGCCGACGGCATCGTGAGCGCATCGACGGCAGCCGCTGCGACGCGTTCGACCGCGGCCCCTCGGCAGCGCTTGTCACGCGGTGCAGTGCGCGCGTAGGCAGCGGCCTACGCGTGGACTGCCGAGGCTCCGATCGCCGGGTGCGCGTTGTTCGACCACGATGTCGCCATGGCACGCCATCCATCGTTCTTCGTGCTCGGCGCGCTCGCCGGCCTCGCATTGTGGCTGGTGGAGGCGCCGACGCCGTTCCCGTTTCTCGGATTGACGTCGCTCGTGTGCGGCGCGCTCGGCTTCGCCTTGTCGATCGCGTACATCGCGAGCTTCGAGCCGTGGCGCTTGCGCACGGGCGTCGCATCGCTGCGCCGCGCAGGGCGCTGGGTCGGTCGCACGTTCGGCGCGCTCGCCGGCGACTCCGCGCCGCCCGCGTGCCGCGCCGACGTCACCGCGCTCCGGGCGCGCTCGTCGTAAGCGGCTTCGGCGGCACGTCGGGCGCACGGCGCTGCGCGCGCTCGTATTCGGCGATCACCTGCGCGCCGAGCAGCAGCACGATCGCCGCGATCTCGACCGAGAGCAGCACGGCGATCGCCGTCGTGAGCGAACCGTATACGATCCGAATCTGCGAGATCGTTGCGAAATACCAGACGATCACGTGGCGCGTGATCTCCCACAGGATGCCCGCCGTCGCGCCGCCGATCAGCGCGTGGCGCATCGACAGCCGACCGACCGGCATCACCAGGTAGATCGCGGACAGCACGAGGATCTCGCCGGCAACGCCGATCAAATAGAGCAGCGACGCCGACAGCTTGTCGAGCGAGCGCAGCTGCCCGAAGATCGCGACGTCGCGCGTCGCGAGCGCGGCGAGGCTGCCGGCGACGACGGTGACGACGAGAAAGCCGAGCGCGAGAAAGACGATGAACAGATAAGGCATCGCCGCCGACACGACGAAATGACGGCGGCTCACGGCGACGCGGTGAAAGAAGATCACCGACATCGCGTTCTCCAGCACGGTAAACGCCATCGCGCTGAAGAACACCATCGTGACGAGCAGCAGCGGCCCGATCGAACTGCCGTTGGCGATGAACAGCCGCACCTCGTCGAGCAGAGCACCGGATTGGCCGGGCACGACGAACTCGAGGTATTGCGCAAGCGTCGTCAGCAGCAGCGCCTCGTCGACGAAGTTCGACAGCACGATGACGACGAGGATCAGCAGGGGTACCAGCGACAGCAACGCGTAGTAGGCGACGGCGCCGGCGAGCAGCAAACCCTGGTTGGCGCGGAAACCTTTCAGCACGCGCAGTGAGAACGACGCCGGGTGCGACAGCAGCGAGCCGGTCTCGGACCCGACGTCGGACATTGGACGGCCCTGCATGCGAGGCGCTCGCCCGCACGCCGGCGAGCGGCGTCAG
This sequence comes from uncultured beta proteobacterium, assembly GCA_963798655.1. Classification (GTDB taxonomy): domain Bacteria; phylum Pseudomonadota; class Gammaproteobacteria; order Burkholderiales; family Casimicrobiaceae; genus CAVSMC01. Next base: position 520,558 of record CAWCUH010000004.1, read on the forward strand.
GCGGCCGCGCGCCGCTCCTGCGCGTCGCCGTCGTAGCGCTGCGCGCGCCGCTTCGCTCGACGGGCGCCGCGCAGGCCGTCGGCGAGCGCGTCGGTGTATTCGCGCAGCAGCGGGCTCACTGCGAGCACGCCGCCGATCGGAACCAGAGCCGCGACACGCGGTACGCCGTCGAGCTCGACGGTCGTGATGCCGACCTGACGGTTGCGCCACAACGACTCGCACAGCGCTTCGTACGCCTTCTCGCAGCGCCGGTCGGCCGCCGCGACGCAGAGCGGATCGCCGAAGCAACGCGCGGGAATCCTGTCGATGTCAACGACTGCGAACAGCGGCACCCGCGCCCGCGAGGCTCGCCGTGTGCGCGCATGCATCGCGCTTCGAACGTTTCCGCTGCGTCGCATCGATCTCTCCCTCGAGAAACAGTAACCGGCATCCAGTGTCGCGGCGGCCACTGCGCCCGCACAGTGGTCGCCGGCGCCATTCGCCTGTAGGATCGCTCCGACACGCGACTTCCGCGGTACCATCGGGCGGCTCCTTTTCGCCATGACCGCGCCCGACTTCGCCGCCGACCTGGAGACCCACCGCCGCTATCTGCTGCGCGTCGCGCAGCTGCAGCTTCGCGACCCCGATCTCGCGGAGGACGTCGTGCAGGAAACGCTGCTCGCCGCACTGTCGGGCGGCGGCTTCTCCGGCAAGTCGAGCCTGAAGACATGGCTCACCGGGATCCTCAAGCACAAGATCGTCGACGCGATCCGGCGCAAGCAGCGCTCGCCGGTCGCCGTCGCGGCGTTCGGCGACGCCGACGGAGATCTCGACATCGAGGAGTTCGACGCGCTGTTCAAGGAGAACGGCGCGTGGGACGCGCCACCGGCGGACTGGGGCGACCCGGAAACCGCGCTCAATCGCCGTCAGTTCTTCGACGTGATGGAGCTTTGCCTCGACAAGCTGCCGGCGAATACCGCGCGCGTGTTCGTGATGCGCGAGGTGATGGAGCTCGAAACCGACGAGATCTGTAAGGAATTGGCGATCACGGCGAATAATCTTTGGGTCATCCTGTACCGGGCGAGGATGGCGCTGCGCCTTTGTCTCGAGCAAAACTGGTTCGAGAGCGCCGAACGACGCTGACAACGCGTGCCCTCGTCGATGAATCGTCATAAGCTCACACACGTGCTCTCGTGCAAGGAAGCGAGCCTGCTGCTGAGCCAGGCCGAGGACCGCCGGCTGTCCTGGGTCGAGCGGCTGCAGTTGCGCCTGCATTTGAGTCTGTGCGAGGCATGCACGCGGTTCTCGCACCAGATTGTGTTTCTTCGCACCGTCTTCCGCCGCTATGCGAGCGATGCAGAAAGTAAGCGCTAACATCGAGGTCCGCGTGAACGGCTCGGCACGCTCGCTGCGCGCCTCGGCGACGATCCTCGATCTCGTCCGCGACCTGAGGCTCGAGGGCAAACGGATCGCCGTCGAGCGCAACGGCGAAATCGTGCCGCGCAGCCGCTACGCCGGCACGGCGCTCGCCGCCGGCGACCAGGTCGAGATCGTCGGCGCGGTCGGCGGCGGTTAGCGCGGCCGGCGAGTCTCCTTCGCACGGCGGTACAATTCGCCGATGAACGCACCGCACGCCGCCGCCGTCTCCGGCGACCCGCTCGTCGTCGCCGGCCGCGCGTACCGTTCGCGCCTTCTCGTCGGCACCGGCAAGTACCGCGATTTCGCGCTGACGCGCGAGGCCGTCGTCGCCTCCGGCGCCGACATCGTGACCGTCGCCATCCGCCGCACGAACATCGGCCAGGACAGGAACGCGCCGTCGCTGCTCGACGCGCTGCCGCCGTCCGAGTTCACGTACCTTCCGAACACCGCCGGCTGCTACAGCGCCGAGGACGCCGTTCGCACGCTGCGCCTTGCGCGCGAGCTGCTCGACGGACACAAGCTCGCGAAGCTCGAAGTGCTCGGCGATCCGCAGACGCTGTTCCCCAACGTGCGTGAAACGCTCAAGGCAGCCGAGACGCTCGTGAACGACGGTTTCGACGTCATGGTGTACACGTCCGACGATCCGATCGTCGCGCGCGACCTCGAATCGATCGGCTGCGTCGCGATCATGCCGCTCGCGTCGCTGATCGGCTCCGGCATGGGCATCCTGAACCCGTGGAACCTGAAGCTCATCATCGAGCAGGCCAAGGTGCCGGTGCTGGTCGACGCCGGCGTCGGTACGGCGTCGGACGCCGCGATCGCGATGGAGCTCGGCTGCAGCGGCGTGCTGATGAACACGGCGATCGCGCTCGCGAGCGACCCGGTGCGCATGGCGCGCGCGATGAGACTCGCGATCGACGCGGGCCGCGAGGCGTTCCTCGCCGGCCGGATGCCGCGCAAGCTCTACGCGGGCACCCCGAGCTCGCCGACGTCGGGCCTCATCTCCTGACGACCATCCGCCGATTGCGCGCGTGCGGCTTCATCGCCGCCGCGTTGGTCGCGTGCGCGGCACGCGCGGCTCCTCCGGCGCCCGACGAGGTCGCGACGCTGTGCGCGAACGCCGACGGCCCGGCGCATTGCGCGCGGCTCGTCGAGCAGGTGCAGCTCAGGCGATTGCCCGAGCTCGCGACGCGCGACGGCGCGTCGCTCAAGGTCCGGCTCTATCCGTCCGGTGCGGCGACATTCAACGACAGCGACGCGATCGGCGGCGGCCGCACGTACAGCCTGTGGGATTCCGTGAACGAGCTGAATGCGGTTCTGCTGTTCGTCACCGACGGCGACGATATCGCGTTCAAGCTGCTGTTGCGCGCGAACGGCCGCGTGTTCGACCTGCCGGCCGAACCCAGCGCGTCGCCTGATCGGCAGCGCATGGTGACCGCCGATTTCTGCGCGGCGAAGTGCGCGAACGAGCTCGCCGTCTGGCGCGTGACGCGCGAATCGCTGCGCAAGGAGCTCGCCTGGCGGCCGGCGCAGTTGTGGTCCGACGCACGGGCGACCTGGAAGGACGCCGATACCGTTGTTGTCGAGTACACGGTCGGCGCCGACGCGGCGACGCGCACGCTCGAGCGGCCGCTCCGCGCCCTCGGATGGTCGCGCGTCACGACGCCGTGAGTGCGCCGCACGGGACGACGCACCGGCGTCCGATCCGCAGCTTCGTGCTGCGCCAGGGACGCATGTCGCCCGCGCAGCAGCGCGCGCTCGACGAGCTCGCGCCCAAGTTCTCGCTGCCGTTCGCGCACGCACTGCTCGATTTCGAGCGTGTCTTCGGCAGGCGCGCGCCGTGCGTGCTGGAGATCGGATTCGGCATGGGCGAGACGACCGCGGCGATCGCGCGGTCGCAGCCGCAGGTCGACTTCATCGCCGTCGACGTGCACGGCCCTGGCGTGGGCAGCCTGCTGAAGCGCATCGGCGAGCTCGAGCTCGCGAACGTGCGCGTGATCCGCCACGATGCCGTCGACGTCGTGCAGGCGATGATCGGCGACGGCGTGCTTGCCGGAATTCACGTGTTCTTTCCCGACCCGTGGCCAAAGAAGCGGCATCACAAGCGCCGGCTGCTGCAACCCGGCTTCGTGCACGCGCTCGCGCGCCGTCTCGCGCCGGGCGGCTACCTGCACGCCGCGACCGACTGGGATGACTACGCGCAGCAGATGCTTGCCACGTTCGCTGCCGAGCCGTCGCTCGAGAACACCGCGGCCGACTTCGCGCCGCGGCCGGCGTACCGGGCGCAGACGAAGTTCGAAGCGCGCGGCGTGGCGCTCGGTCACGGCGTGCGCGATCTCGTGTTCCGCCGGCGCGGCTGACCGGTCGCTCGTCACGATGGCCGACGACGCGTCGCCTTCGGCGATCCTCCACGTCACCGCCGCGCTCGGCGGAGGCGTCGATCGATATATCCGCGACACCGCCGCGAACACGCAGCGGCGCCACTACATCTGGCATGTCGGCGAGTCGATCGATGTCATCGAGGATCTCGCGAAGCGCACGTTCACGCCGCTGCGAGTGGCCGGCACGCCGGGTGCGGCGGCCGCGATCGACGCGTGGCGGCACGCGCAGCGGATCGGCCTCGTCCACCTGCACGGTGCGCAGCGCACGGCGCGCGCGCGCTTGCGGGTGATGGCCGACGCGCTGCCCGCGGTGGTGACGCTGCACGACGTCGGCTTCGTCGCGCCTTCGGCGTTCGACGCCCCAACGATGCCGCAGCACGACCCGGCCTGGACGGCGGAAGTCCGCGCCGACTTTTCGCGCATCGCGGCGCTGATCGTGCCGTCCGCGTTCATTCGTGACGAGGCCGAGCGCGTCTTCGCCGGCACGATGCTGATCGACGTCGCCCCCGGCATCGCGACGAACGCACCGGCACGGCGAATCGATGCGCCGGCGAGATTCTCGGCGCGCGCTCCCGCGCACGTCGTCGCGATCGTCGGCGCGGTCGGTCCCCACAAGGGCAGCGCGCTCATCGGGGCGCTCGCCGACGAGCTTCGGCCGGGCGGCATCGGCGTGGTCGTCATCGGCTACACGAACGAGCGCATCACGCGAGGCTGGGCCGGCGACGCGCGCTATTTCGTCCACGGCGCGTATCGCGACGCCGACGTCGGCGCGCTGCTCGCCGCGTACCGCGCCGAAGTCGTGCTGTTCCCGAACCGGCTGCCGGAGAGCTTCAGCTACACGCTGTCCGAAGTCTGGGCCGCGGGCATGCCGGTCATCGTGCCCGACCACGGCGCGCTCGGCGAGCGCGTCGCCCGTCACGGCGGCGGCTGGCGCCTTCCGGCCGGCTTCGACGCGCCGATGGCAGCGGCGCTGATACGACGGCTCTTCGCCGCCGAAGGCGAGGACGAGCGCGCGCGCGTAAAATCGCAGATCGATCCCCACGACAACGACCGCATCCCGACGATCGCCGCGATGTCGCGCGCCCTCGACAGCCTCTACCAACGCTTCGCGGTGCCGGCGCCGGGAAGCGGAGACTCCGCGACAAGCGCAGCGCTCGCGCCGCTGCTCGCGGCGAACCTCGACGGCTTCGCGTTCCGCGCCGAGCTGCTGAACCTCGCCGAGGAGCTCGACAACGCGCGTGACGCGCTCAGCGAAACCCGTCGCTGGGCGTCGGACATCGAGGCCAACGCGAAGGCGTGGGCGCAGAAGCTCGAGCGGGACATCGAAACGCTCAGGAACGAGGTCGCCGCGCGCGACGCCGTGCTGAGCGCACTGCCGGCGCCGCTCCGCCGCTGGCTGCTCAGTCGAGCGCGCCGTGACCGCCGTTGACGTCAGCGTCGTCACGTTCCGCCCGGATCTCGCGCTGCTCGGTGCACTGTTCGAAAGCGTCGCCGAGCAGATCGAAGGCCTCGAAGCGTCGCTGTTCGTTCACGACAACAGCCCGGAAGAGTCGGTCACCGCGCGCATCGACGCGCTGCCTGCGCTGTGGGAGCCCGAGCGCTTCGCGAAGATCCAGGTCTATCGCTCGCACACGAACGTCGGCTTCGGCCGGGGCCAGAACGCGAACGTCGCACGCGGCAGCGCGCCGTTCGTGCTCGCGCTGAACCAGGACTGCGTCGTCGAGCCGGGCGTTCTTCAGCCGCTGATCGCGCTTGCCGAGCGCGACGAGCCGAGCGTCGCTGCGTGGGAGATGCGCCAGATTCCGTACGAGCATCCGAAGGCGTACGACCCGGTGACGCTCGCCGCCGCGTGGGTGAGCGGCGCCGCGGTGCTGCTGCGGCGAAGCGCGTTCGAGGCCGTCGGCGGATTCGATCCACGCATCTTCATGTACGGCGAGGACGTCGACCTGTCGTGGCGGTTGCGTGCCGCCGGTCATCGGCTTCGCTACGTGCCGCGCTTTGCCGTCGTCCATCGTACCTACGACAAGCCTGCGCAGGTGAAGCCGCTGCAGGTTTTCGGCGGTGTGCAGTCGAACCTGTGCCTGCGCGCGCGCTTCGGCGGGCTGCGCGATACGCTCAAGGGCCTCGTGCTGCTCGGCGGCGAGATCGCCGCGCCGCAGAGCTTCCCCGGCCGGCGCATCGGACTCCTGAAGGCGCTCGCCGGTTTCGTTCGCGCGTGGCCCTATTTCGTCGCGACTCGCGTACGCCCGACGGCTTCGTTCGCGCCGTACTTCCACGCATGGAACTACGAGACGCGCCGCGACGGCGCGTTCGTCGCGTTCCGCTCGCGCCGCGAGCTGCCTGCGCGGGCGGAGCCGCTGGTGTCGGTCCTGATCCGCACCGTCGGTCGCGGCGCGTGGCTCGCGCAGGCGCTCGAGACGGTCGCGCAGCAGACATGGCGCAACGTCGAGGCGATCGTCGTCGAGGACGGCGCACCGACATCGCAGCCGATCGTCGAGTCGTTCGCGGACAGGATTGCCGTGCGCTATTGCGCCACCGGACAGAGCGTCGGCCGCGCGACCGCCGGCAACCTCGCGCTCGGCATGGCGCGCGGCGAGTGGCTCAACTTTCTCGACGATGACGACGTGCTGTTCGCCGACCACGTCGAGGTGCTCGTCGACGCGGTCACGGCGGCCGGTCGCATGGGCGCGTACGCGCTCGGATGGGAGACGCAGAGCGAGGTCGTCGATCGCGAGCGCGGCGTCGTCACCGAGGTCGGGCTCGCCACGCGCCATCGCCAGCCGTTCGACCGGCTGACGTTGTGGCACCACAACTATCTGCCGATCCAGGCGGTGCTGTTCCATCGCAGCCTCTACGAGCGCTACGGAGGCTTCGCCGAGGACATGGACCAGCTCGAGGACTGGAACCTGTGGACGCGCTACACGCTGGACGACGACTTCGTGCTTGTCGAAAAGACGACGTCGAAGTACCGCGTGCCCGCGGGCGCCCGGGAAGCCGCCGGCCGCCAGCAGCTGCTCGATCGTGCGTATCGCGACGCCGTCGAGCGTCAGCGCGCGATGCGCATCACGACGTCGCCACGCGAGATCACGCAGATGGTCGACGCGTACGTGCGCAGCCAGTCGCTGCTCGTCGTCAGCCGGCCCGACGTGCGCCGGTACGTCGGCGCACGGCCGTGGCTCGCGCGGCTCGCCGCGTGGCGCGGACCGGTGCTGCGGCGGCTGCGCGGGCTCGTGTCGCGCGGCTGACGCGTCAGTCGAGCGTCACGATCACCGGCTGGTGGTCGGAGGCCTGCGTGTTCTGGTCCACGTCGATGCGACGCAGATGCGGCGCGAGATCGTCGTTGACGAACACCAGGTCGCAATGCTTCTCCGGCTCGCCCGGCACCTGCTTTTCGTAGATCTTGAACGTCGCCGGGTGCGCCGCTGCGCGGTGGAGGAGGTGCCACGCATCTTCGAGCGGCGGCGCGTCGCCGTCGATCGGCGCCGTCATCCGCGCATGCTCGGGCCAGTCGGGCTCGAAGTTGCAATCGCCGCAGATCAGCGTCGCCCGCGGCTGGCGAAACGTCTCGTACGGGCCGTCGTCGCTGCCGGTGTCCTGCGCGTGCAGCGCATGCGCGTAGCCGTTCGCGTAGACCGTGCGCAGCGCATCGATCTGGTCGAAGCGCGCGCGCTGCGAGTAGTACTCGAGATGCGTCGTGATCACGCGCAGATCGCCGAACGGCGCCGCCACGACCGCCTCGACCGCGCTTCGCGGCATGCCGGGCTGCCCGGGCTCGCACGGATACGGCAGCAGGTGGCGGTAGACCTGGCGCACCGGCAGCCGCGACAGGATGAGGTTGCCGAAGCGGCGGCGCCGCCCGTGCTCGGCCGGCTGGTCGACCGCAACGCCCTCGAGCGGCGTGAAGCCGGGCAGCCGCCGTGCGAGCTCGCCGAACTGGTTTCCGCCGCGGCTTCCCGGCAGCCGCGGCTCCGGATAGTAGTCGGCGACTTCCTGCAGGCACAGCACGTCGAAGTCGGCGATCGAGCGCGCCGTGTCGACGATGCGGCCCGGGTCGACGTTGCCGTCGACGCCGCGGCACCATTGAACATTCCACGTGATCAGGATCATTGTCAGCGTATTCCGGCGCGCATGAACGACTGCACGAATTGTCTCTGAAACAGAAGGAAGCCGATCAGCAGCGGCGCCGTCGTCATCAGCGTCGCGGCGGTGATGATCGACCAGTCGATGCCCTGGTCGGTCGCCGAGAAAACCTGCAACCCGACGGTCAGCGGCCTCGACTCGACGGAGTTGGTGACGATCAGCGGCCACAGGAAGTTGTTCCAATGGTAGCTGATGCTGACGAGCGCGTACGCGAGATACACGGGCCGCGCGAGCGGAACGTACACTTTCCACAGCACCTGCAGCGGCGAGCAGCCCTCGACGCGCGCTGCCTCGTCGAGCTCGCGCGGAACCGTCTTGAAGGTCTGCCGCAGCAGGAAGATGCCGAACGCGCTCGCCATGTACGGCAGGCCGATGGCGACGATGGTGTCCTTGAGGCCGAGCGTCGTCATCGTCCGGTAGTTCTCGACGATGAGCACGTCGGGCATCACCATCAGCTGCACGAGCACCAGCGCGAAGAGAATGCCACGCCCGGGGAACTCGAAGCGCGCGAGCGAGTAGCCGGCGAGCGTGACCAGCACAAGTTGCGCGGCGAGCACCATCGCGACCAGCAGGATCGTGTTGACGAAGTAGCGCGCAAACGGCGCCGCGTGCCATGCGCTGACAAAGTTCTGCAGCGTCAACGGCGCCGTCAGCGTGAAGTGCGTCGAGAACTCGGACGGATGGAACGCCGTCCAGAACGCGTAGACAAGCGGCAGCACCCACAGCGCGCCGAGCAGCCACGCGCCCGCGGTTTCGATCGCGCGGCCCACGCCGCGCGCGGCGTAGACGGCGCTCATCGGCGGTGCGGTGCGCTTTCGCGTTCGCGTCTCATTGGTAATGAACGCGCCGCTCGAGGAAGCCGAACTGCAGCAACGCGGCGGCGGCGAGCACGCCGAGCAGCACGATCGTCAGCGTCGCCGCGTACGCCGAATCGAGAAAGCGGAAGCCGATCTCGTAGATGTAGAACAGCAGCAGCTCGGTCGCGTTGTCCGGGCCACCGCGCGTCATCACCACGACGTGGTCGACCACCCGAAACGCATTGATGACCGCATTCACCAGAACGAACAGTGTCGTCGGCATGAGCAGCGGAAACGTGACCCGGCGGAAGAAATACCAGCGAGAAGCGCCCTCGATCGCCGCCGCGTCGGCGAGATGCGGCGACATCGACTGCAGCGCGGCGAGATAGAAGATCATGAAAAAGCCGGCTTCCTTCCACACGGTCACGACCATCAGGCATCCGAGGGCGGTGCCCTTGCTGCCGAGCCAGTTGTGGCTGCCGGCACCGAACGCGCCGAGCACCTGCTCGAGCAGACCGTATTCGGGCGTGAAGAAGAACAGCCAGATGTTCGCCACCGCGATCATCGGAAGCACCGTCGGCGTGAAGTACGCGAGCCGAAGGAAGCCGCGGCCGGCGAGGCGCCCGTTGACCCAGGCGGCCATCAGCAGCGCGAGCGCGATCGAAACGGGAATCGTGCCCGCCGCGTACCACAGGTTGTTCGACAGCGCTTTCCAGAAGATCGGATCGTCGACGAGCCCGCGGTAGTTGTCGGCGCCGACGAACGCCGGCGGACGGCTTCCGCGCGGCGTCGCGAAGAAGCTGTGCCATGCAGTCGCGATCGCCGGGTAGTGGGTGAACAGCGCGAGCAGCGCCATCGCCGGCAGCAGCATCAGCCAGCCGTAAACCCACTGCGCGGTGCGCGTCATCGGTTGCGCGCTGCGCTCGGGATGATCATCGCTACCGGAACGGCCGCAGCAACCGATCGGCTTCGCGCTGCGCGTCCTTCATCGCCTGCTCCGGCGATTTCGACCCGGTCAGCGCCGCCTGCAGGCCGTCGTTCAGCGCCTTCGTCACGCGCTGGTTGTCGTGCGTGGAGAGCTCCGCCTTGGCGTACGGCAGCTGATCGCGTGCGACGGCGGCCGCAGGAAAGCCGGCCACGTACTGCTTCATCGCCGGCGTGTCCCACGCGTCGGCGCGAACGGCGACGTAACCGGTGTCGATGCCCCATTGCGCCGCGCGCTGCGGCGTCGTCATCCACTTGATGAACCTGAGCGCCGCCTCGCGCTGCTGCGGCGTCGTCTTCTTGAACAGATAGAAGTTGCCGCCGCCGGTGGGGCTGCCGCGCTGCTTGCCCGCCGGCAGCATCGCGACGCCGAAATCGAACTTCGCGTTCGTCCTGACGTTGGTGAGATTGCCGGTCGTCGTCCACATCATCGCCATCTTGCGCTCGAAGAAATCCTTCGGCGTCGTGCCCCATTCGACGATGCCTTCCGGGTGCACCTTGTACTTGTTCGCGAGATCGACCCAGTACTGCAGCGCCTCGATCACTTCCGGCTTGTCGTAATAGGTCTGCGTGCCGGCGTCGTTCATCAGCTGCACGCCGTTCTCGATCGCGAGCGCCTGGAACAGCCAGTACGGAAACCCGGACGAAGGGATCTGGATGCCCCACTGCGTCACCTTGCCCGACGCGTCGCGCTTGGTGAGCTTCTGCGCGAACTCGACCTGCTCCTTCCAGGTCGCCGGCGCGCGATTCGGATCGAGCCCCGCTTCCTTGAACATCTCCTTGTTCCAGTACAGCACGATCGTCGAGCGCTGGAACGGAATGCCCCACGTCTTGCCGCCGGTGCGGCTGTTCTCCATGAACGCCGGATAGAAGCTCTTCGCCCAAGCCTGGTCGTCGGCCGTCTTGAACAGATCGTCGAAGGGCACGATCGCATCCTCGTCGATCAGCGAGAACATGTCGGTGGACAGCAGGATCGACAGCACCGGCGGCTCGCCGCCCTTCACGGCAGTGAGCGCCTTCGTGATCGACTCCTGGTAGCTGCCCGAATAGATGGGCCTCACCTTGACGCCCGGATTCTCCTTCTCGAAATCGGCCGCGTAGCCGTCGATGATCTTCGTGATCGGTCCTCCGACCGCGACCGGGTAATAGAACGACAGTTCGACCGGCGCCTGCGCGAGCGCGAGCGTCGCGACGAATGCGGCGAACGCGCCCAGCATGCGCACGATTCGTTTGAGCAGCATGGCTTCTCCTCCCTCGATGAAATCGGTGGGCGCTACGCGATCAGCGTTGCGCTCGGATGACGAACGGCATCGCCGCGACGTCGCCCGTCGCGATCGAACAAGTGTTGTGCGCCGGGCGCCCACACGAGCCAGGCGCTGTCGCCCGGCGCGAGAGCGACGGCGCCGGCGACACGGGCCGCGAGCGCGGCGCTGCCGACGCGGCAGGACACGAGCGAATCGCCGCCCAGGTACTCGATGCGCTCGACGCCGACCCGCAGACCGCGATCGATGGCAAGCGACAGGTGCTCGGGCCGCACGCCGAGCGTCATGCCGGCGCAGTCCGCGGGCGCGACGATCGGACCGGGCGTGCCGGCGACGACGGCGCCGTCACCGCGCGGCGCGTGCTCGAGCGGCAGCAGGTTCATCGGCGGCGTGCCGATGAAGCGCGCGACGAACGTGTTCGCCGGCGCTTCGTAGAGCTCGACCGGCGCGCCGTTCTGCTCGATGCGGCCGCGATCGAGCAGCACGACGCGATCGGCCATCGACATCGCCTCGACCTGGTCGTGCGTCACGTACACCATCGTGATGCCGAGCTTCCTTTGCAGCGCGCGGATCTCGCTGCGCATCTCCTGGCGAAGCTGCGCGTCGAGGTTCGACAGCGGCTCGTCCATCAGGCACACCGGCGCCTGCGAGATGATCGCCCGGCCGAGCGCGACGCGCTGCTGCTGGCCGCCGGAGAGCTGCGCCGGCTTTCGCTCGAGCAGCGCGGCGAGCCCGAGCAGATCGGCGACGCGCTGCAATCGCGCGCGGACGTCGCCGCCGGGCACGCCGCGCACCCTGAGGCCGAACACGATGTTCTCGCCGACCGACAGATGCGGAAACAGCGCGTACGACTGGAACACCATCGAGATGTTGCGCTGGGCGGGCGGGCGCCTCGTGACATCACGACCGCCGATCAGGATGCGCCCGCCGTCGCTCTGCTCGAGGCCGGCGATCAGGCGCAGCGTCGTCGACTTGCCGCAGCCCGACGGGCCGAGCAGCACGTTCAGCGTTCCCTCGTCGAAAGCGAACGAAACGCCGTCGACCGCGCTCACGCGGCCTTGTGCGGTCGTCCAGAACTTGCTGACGTTCTCGGCAGCGATGGCCGACACGGCCGGATCCTGCGAAAGGCAAACGCGCCGATTCTAGCCGAAGAGCGCGCGCAACGCGGCGCCGGGATCGATGGCGCGCATGAAGGCCTCGCCGACGAGGAACGCGTTGACGCCGCGCTCGCGCATCGCCGCGACGTTGCGCCGCTCGAGAATGCCGCTCTCGGTGACGACGACGCGCTCGGGTGGAATGCGCGGCAGCAGGTCGAGCGTGGTCGTAAGCGACACGTCGAACGTGCGCAGGTCGCGGTTGTTGATGCCGATCAGACGCGCGTCGAGCTCGAGTGCGCGCTCGAGCTCGGCTGCGTTGTGCACCTCGGCGAGCACGGCGACGCCGAATTCGCGCGCGGCGTCGGCGAGCTCGTGGAGCCGCGCGTCGTCGAGCGCAGCGACGATCAGCAGCACGGCGTCGGCGCCGAGCGCGCGCGCTTCCGCGATCTGGTAATCGTCGACGATGAAGTCCTTGCGCAGCACCGGCAGCGCGCACGCGGCGCGCGCCGCGCAGAGATAGTCGGGCGCGCCCTGGAAATAGTCGCGATCGGTCAGCACCGACAGGCACGTCGCGCCGCCGGCTTCGTACGAGCGCGCGATTGCCGGCGGGTCGAAGTCGGCGCGAAGCACGCCACGGCTCGGGCTCGCTTTCTTGATCTCGGCGATCACCGCCGCGTCGCCGGCGCCGATGCGCTCGCGCAGCGCGCGCTCGAAGTCGCGCACCGGACCGGCGGCGCACGCGGCCGCGTCGATCTCGGAACGCGAGCGCAGCCGCTTCGCGTCGGCGACCTCGATCGCCTTCGTCGCGACAATGCGGTTGAGGATGTCGCTCATCTAATGCTTGTCGTCCCCGCGAACCGGGGGGACCCAGCGTCGTTCGTCGAAAGTCGCTGGATTCACGCGTCCGCGGGAATGACGACCGGGTTTCATGCCGGCGTCGCGAGCTTCTGCGTCGCGCTGACGAACTGGGCGAGCTTGCGCTTCGCCGCGCCGCTCGCGACCGCCTCGCGCGCGCGGTCGATGCCTTCCTTGATCGATTGCGCGACGTTCGCCGCGTACAGCGCCGCGCCGGCGTTGAGCAGCACGATCTCGCGCGGCGTGCCTTCGACGTTGTCGAGCGCCTCGATCACCATCGTCTTCGACTCGATCGCGTCGGACACCTTCAGGCCGCGATTGGACTTCATCGACAAGCCGAAGTCCTCGGGATGGATCTCGTACTCGCGCACTTCGCCGTCCTTCAGCTCGCCGACCATCGTCGCCGCGCCGAGCGACACCTCGTCCATGCCGTCCTTGCCGTACACGACGAGCACGTGCTCGCTGCCGAGCCGCTGCAGCACGCGCACCTGGATGCCGACGAGGTCCGGGTGGAACACGCCCAGAAGCTGGTTCGGCGCGCTCGCCGGATTCGTGAGCGGACCGAGGATGTTGAAGATCGTGCGCACGCCGAGCTCCTTTCGCACCGGCGCCGCGTGCTTCATCGCCGAGTGGTGGCTCGGCGCGAACATGAAGCCGAGGCCGGTCTCGGCGATGCAGGTCGCCACCTGCGCCGGCGCAAGCATGATGTTCGCGCCGAGCGCCTCCAGCACGTCGGCGCTGCCCGACTTCGACGACACCGAACGCCCGCCGTGCTTCGCGACGCGCGCGCCGGCAGCGGCGGCGACGAACATCGACGCCGTCGAGATGTTGAACGTGTGCGACGAATCGCCGCCGGTGCCGACGATGTCGACCAGGTGCTCGCGGTTCGGCACGTCGACCTTCGTCGCGAACTCGCGCATCACCTGCGCGGCGGCGGCGATCTCGCCGACCGTTTCCTTCTTCACGCGCAGGCCGATCGTCAGCGCGGCGATCATCACCGGCGTCGCTTCGCCGCTCATGATCTTGCGCATCAGCGAGAGCATCTCGTCGTGGAAGATCTCACGGTGCTCGACGGTGCGCTGGACCCCTTCCTGCAGTGTGATTGGCATCGCGGTTCCCTGTTCGTTGCGTGATTCAGTGAGCGCGCTCGGCCTCGCGCGCGCTCGCCGCGAGGAAGTTGCGCAGCAGCTCGTGGCCGTGCTCGGTGAGGATCGCCTCGGGATGGAACTGCACGCCCTCGACGGCCAGGTTCCGGTGGCGCACGCCCATGATCTCGCCGTCACCGTCACTGCTGGCGGTCACTTCGAGGCAAGACGGCAGCGATGCGCGCTCGATCGCGAGCGAGTGATAGCGCGTCACCGTCAGCGGACTCGGCACGCCGGCGAAGACGCCGCGGCCGTCGTGCGTGACCGCCGACAGCTTGCCATGCATCACGGCTCGCGCGCGCACGATGCGCCCGCCGAACGCCTGTCCGATCGCCTGATGGCCGAGGCAGACGCCGAGGATCGGAATCCTGCCGGCAAAGCGGCGGACCGTCTCGATCGAGATGCCGGCCTCGCTCGGCGTGCACGGGCCTGGCGAGATGACGATCTGCTCGGGCTGCCACGCGTCGATCTCGCTCACGGTGATCGCGTCGTTGCGATAGACGGCGACGTCGGCGCCAAGCTCGCCCAGGTATTGCGCGAGGTTGTAGGTGAAGCTGTCGTAGTTGTCGATCAGCAGCAGCATCGAAGCATCCGGTAGCGCGCTTTTGCGCTGGGATCCGTCGCGCGCGGCGCTCGGGCGAGCGTCCGCCGGCGGCGAGCGGAATCAGCGAAGGGAGACGGCGAGGCGGGCTACCGCCATCGAGCGACGGTAGATGGAACGCGCGGGCGGTGGCGGGTTATCGCGGCCATGCCGCGAGTTTCCTAGAGATCGGCGCGCCGCGCAAGCCGCGACGCCCGCCAAGAAAACGCCCCGCTCGAGGCGGGGCGCGAACCGGCCTTTGGAGAGCCGGCGTCATGCGAGGCGCGCGCTACGGCGTACGCCGCATGAGTCCTGCGATCAGCGACACAACGAACAAGACCAGGAACACCATGAACAGAATCTTCGCGATCGCCGCGAACCCAACGGCAACGCCGGTGAATCCCAGCAACGCGGCGACCAGCGCAATGACGAAGAACACTGCGGCCCAATAGAGCATCACGATCCTCCTGACTGTTTCCCTGAAGTGGCTCCACTATGCAATGACCGGCAAGCCAGCGCCTGTAGGACGAGCGCCGTTCGCATCGTAGGATCGGACTGCGATCCGGCGACCGCTCGCTGCTTACACGCCGCGCACTTACGACAGCGACACGCCGAGCAGCGTACCGGCGCCGTACGTGAGCGCTGCGGCGACGCAGCCGAAGACAACCTGGCGTGCGGCGGAGAACCATGCGCCGCGGCCGTTGAAAAGCGACGTCAGCGTGCCGATCGCGGCGAGAGCCGCGGCGCTCGCGACGACGCTCGCGATGACCGCCGTGGCGCCGCTCGCCCAGATGAACGGCAGGATCGGAAAGACCGCGCCAAACGCGAACAACGCGAACGACGTGCCGGCCGCGCTCCAGGGGTTGCCGCCGAGCTCGGCGGGATCGATCCCGAGCTCTTCGCGCGCGAGCGTGTCGAGCGCGCTTTTCTTGTCGCTCATCACGTGCGCGGCGATGTGCCGCGCCTCGTCCTTCGGAATGCCTTTCGCCTGGAAGATCAGCGCGAGCTCGTGCTGCTCGGCCTGCGGCGTCTGCTCGATCTCCTCCGCCTCGCGCGCGAGCTGCGTTGCGGCGAGCTCGCGTGCGTTGGTGACCGAGAGCCACTCGCCGAGCGCCATCGAGCACGCACCCGCGATCAGGCCCGCGAGCCCGGTGAGCAGGATGACGTTGTTCGCCGTGCCCGCGCCGGCGACACCCATCAGCAGGCAGAAATTGGACACGAGGCCGTCGTTCGCGCCGAGCACGGCCGCACGCAGGTTGTTGCCCGAAGCGCCGCGATGCCACGGCTCGGCGCGCGCGATGTCGGCACCGGTCGCCACACCCGGCACGCCCCCGGCGCGCTCGGCGATTGTCTGCACGACCGCCGCATGCCCGCGCTCCTCGGCGGAGATCGCCTGCGCATCGGTTTGACCGGCGTACTTGTTGCGGTCGGCGAACTCGGCGGCCGCGACCGTCGGCAGCACGAAATGCACGCCGAAGCGCTTCGCGATCCTGCCGAGCAGGCGCGTGCGAAAGTCCGGTGCGAACGCCGGTGGGTCGACGCCCGCGGCGACGAGCTTTTCGCGCCACAGATTGGCATGTTTCGATTCCGCGTCGGCGAGCTGCAGGAACAGATCCTTGCGCGACGGGTCGGGCTCGGCGCCGGCAAGCGCCCGATACAGCGCCGCGCCGTTCAGCTCGTCGCGCAGGTTGTCGGCGTAGCGCTTGATGTCGTCGTTCGGCATGGCGCGTTCAATGGTTTGTCGCTCACGCTTCCGCGTCGAGGCCGAGCTGCACCATCTCGGCCGCGCGCATGATGGCTCGCGCCTTGGACAGCGTCTCCTGCCACTCCGTTTCGGGCACCGAGTCGTGAACGATCCCGGCGCCGGCCTGCACGTAGAGCGTTCTATCCTTGACGAGCGCCGTGCGGATCGCGATCGCCGTGTCCATGTCGTCCTGGAAGCTCACATAGCCGACGGCACCGGCGTACACGCCGCGTCGCGACGGCTCGAGCTCGTCGATGATCTCCATCGCGCGCACCTTCGGCGCGCCGCTGACCGTCCCCGCCGGAAACGCCGCGCGCAGCACGTCGAGGCTCGTGAGGCCCGGCTTCAATGTGCCTTCGACATTGGACACGATGTGCATCACGTGCGAGTAGCGCTCGATCACCATGCGCTCGGTGAGCTTCACCGATCCGGTCTGCGCGACACGCCCGACGTCGTTGCGCCCGAGATCGACCAGCATCACGTGCTCCGCGAGCTCCTTCGGATCGGCGAGCAGCTCGGCGGCGAGCGTGTCGTCGGCGTCGCGCGTCGCGCCGCGCGGCCGCGTGCCCGCGATCGGGCGCAGCGTCACCGTGCGGCCTTCCTTGCGTACGAGGATCTCCGGCGACGCGCCGACGACGTGGAAGTCGCCGAAGTCGTAATAGAACATGTAGGGCGAAGGATTGAGCGATCGCAGCGCGCGATAGAGCGACAGCGGCGACGCGGCGAACGGCCGCTTCGAACGCTGCGACAGCACGACCTGCATGACGTCGCCGGCGACGATGTACTCCTTCGCGCGGCGCACCGACGCGCAGAAGCGGTCGGCGCCGATTTCGCTTTGCGCCTCGGTCACCGCGCTCGCAGTCTGGAACGGGATCGCGACCGGCTCGCGAAGCTTCCGCCGCAACTGCTGCAGCCGGTCGTGCGCATCCCGGTACGCGTTCGGCTGCGCCGGATCGGCATAGACGATCAGATAGATCTTGCCGGCGAGGTTGTCGACGACGGCAAGCTCCTCGGTCAAAAGCAGCAGCATGTCGGGCACGTCGGCGAGATCGGGCGAGGGCGGCGGAGCGCCCGACGCGAGCTTCGTCTCGATGTGGCGCACGACGTCATAGCCGAAATAGCCGGCGAGGCCGCCGCAAAAGCGCGGAAGCCCGGGACGAGGCGCCGCCTTGTAGCGGCGCATGAACTGCGCGACGAACGCGAGCGGATCGCCGTCGTGGCGCTCGATGATGCCGCCGCGGTCCTCGACCTCGATCGACGTGCCGCGCGCGCGGATGCGGATCTTCGCCGCGAGTCCGATGAACGAGTAGCGGCCGAAGCGCTCGCCGCCGACCACCGACTCGAGCAGGAACGAGTAGTGCTGTCCGGCAAGCTTCACGTAAAGCGACAGCGGCGTGTCGAGGTCGGCGAACGACTCGAGCACGAGCGGAACACGGTTGTAGCCAAGCGCTGCGAGCGCGTGGAATTCGGCTTCGGTCATGACGCTTGCGTCTCGTTCGATCCGCGCGACCTTCACGAAGGCTCGTGCCGAAGGCTCGTGCGGCGGAGGCGTCGCTTGGTTTCCTGCGCGCGACGCCGGCGCGCGATCGCAACTAGCGCCGCCAGCGGCGGCCGTCGATCGCACGCCATCGCCGCACGCGCGGCGCGGCGATGCTCGCAATGAGGAAATTCGTCGTCATCGGAAGACGCTCAGCGTTGCGGCGGCACCGGCGTGATGCGCCCGGCGACGTCCGCGAGCGTCGCGACTATACCATCGGCATCCACGTCCTGCACGCGGCCGCCCTCGTTGTACCCGTACGGCAGCAGAAGCACCGGGCATCCGGCGGCACGCGCCGCTTGCGCATCGTTGATCGAGTCGCCGACCATCAGCAGCCGATCGATCGGAACGCCGAGCCGTGTCGCGGCGTGCACGAGCTGCGCGGGATCGGGCTTCTTCGTCGGCAGCTCGTCGCCGCCGACGATGACGTCGAAGTACGCGCCGATGCCGGCGTCGTCGAGATGCGGCTGCACGAAGCGCGACGCCTTGTTCGTGACGATCGCGAGCGGCAGGCCCATCGAGCGCAGCCGGTCGAGGCCCTCGAGCATCCGCGGGAACGGCTTCGTTGCGCGGCCGAGCAGCGCCGCGTAATGGTCCTCGTAGCGCGCGAGCGCGTCGTTCACCCGCACGTCGTCGATCGTTCCGGGCGCGACGCCGCTCGCGTGTGCGAGCGCGCGGCGCACCAGGTTCGCCATGCCCTTGCCGACGAACGTGCGCACGACCTCGCCGTCGAGCGGCGGATAGCCGAGATCGGCCAGCAGCGCGTTCACCGCCGCGGCGAGATCGTCGATCGTGTCGAGCAGCGTTCCGTCGAGGTCGAATGCGACGGCGCTCACCGGTATGCGCGCACCGGGCGTCGCGCTCATGCGGGCGATGCGAGCGCCGCGCGCATCTTCGCGATCGTCGCGTTGTAATCCGGCGTGCCGAAGATCGCGGAGCCGGCGACGAACGTATCGGCGCCGGCGCGCGCGATCGCGGCGATGTTGTCGATCTTCACACCGCCGTCGACTTCGAGCATGACGCTGCGGCCGGTGCGCTTTTCGAGCGCGTCGATCCGCGCCCGCGCCGCCTTCAGCTTGTCGAGCGAATGCGCGATGAACGATTGGCCGCCGAAGCCCGGGTTCACCGACATGATGAGCACGAGATCGAGCTTGTCGAGCGTGTAGTCGAGCCAGTCGAGCGGCGTCGCCGGGTTGAACACGAGGCCGGCCTTGCAGCCGCAGTCGTGGATCAGGCCGATCGTCCGGTCGATGTGTTCGGACGCCTCCGGATGAAAGCTCACGATCGACGCGCCGGCCTTCGCGAAGTCCGGGATGATCCGGTCCACCGGCTTCACCATCAGGTGCACGTCGATCGGCACGCTCGAGTACGGGCGTATGGCGTCGCAAATGACCGGACCGGCAGTGAGGTTCGGAACGTAATGGTTGTCCATCACGTCGAAGTGAATGAGGTCGGCGCCCGCCGCAACGACCGCGCGCACTTCCTCGCCGAGCCGCGCGAAGTCCGCGGACAAGAGCGACGGTGCGATTCGATAGTCGGTCATTTCGCTATAATCCTCCGCGACTCCCTCGCCGCATTCATTCGTCATGTCCGAAGGCACGAAGTACGAGATCACCGTCGTGCCGCGTAGCGCCTACGTCGCCGATCGATCCGATCCGTCGCGCCATCAGTACGTCTTCGCGTACACGATCACGCTGACCAACAGCGGCGCGATCGGCGCGACGCTCGTGAGCCGCCACTGGATCATCACCGACGGCGATCATCGCGTGCAAGAGGTGAAGGGACTCGGCGTCGTCGGCCAGCAGCCGCATCTCGCGCCGGGGGAATCGTACGAGTACACGAGCGGCGCCAGCATCCCGACACCGGTCGGCACGATGCGCGGCACGTACCAGATGCGCGCCGATGACGGCCGCGAGTTCGACGCACCGATCCCGCCGTTCACGCTCTCGGTGCCGCGCGTGCTCCATTGATGGCGCTCAGCGATCGTCGGGCGGCGGCTTCCGCCGCGGCCCGAGCGTCCACCAGACGATGAGCACGGCGATCAGAAGAGCGACCAGCGCTTCCAGCAGTATCCAGGCCATCGTGCCGAGCGGTCTCGTTCGTGGTTTCGCTGTCGCCGTCGTCGCCGCGCTAGCGCTCGCCGCGTGCGTCGTCACGCCGCCGGCGCCCGCACCGACCCCGGCCGCGGCGCGCTACGAGCCGATTGCCTGGACCGCGGTGCCGGGCTGGAGCGCCGACCGTGTAAGCGACGCATGGCCCGCATTTCGAGTCGGCTGCAACGCGCTCGTCGCGAACGCAGCGACGCAGCCGACGTGGTCGTCGACGTGCGCGGACGCCGAGCGCGTCGACGCAGCCAACGAGCGCGCGGTGCGCGCGTTCCTCGAAGCGCATTTTATCGCATACCGCGTGGTCGGCGCCGCGGACGGCAGCGACACCGGGCTCGTCACCGGCTATTACGAGCCTTTGCTGATCGGAAGCCGCACGGCGGACGCGCGCTTTCGCGTGCCGCTGTACGCGCCTCCCGACGATCTTCTCGCGATCGATCTCGTATCGCTGTACCCCGACCTCGCCGGCAAGCGGCTGCGCGGGCGTGTCGACGGACGCCGCGTGGTGCCGTACTGGACGCGCGCCGAGATCGAGAGCGGGCATCGGCCGCCGCCGAGCAAGGTGCTCGCCTACGTCGAGGACCCGGTCGACGCGTTCTTTCTCGAAATCCAGGGATCGGGCCGTGTGCAGCTCGCCGACGGCACGATCCTGCGCTTGGGCTATGCCGATCAGAACGGTCAGCCGTACCGCGCGATCGGCCGCGTGCTCTTCGAGCGCGGCGAGATGACGGCGTCGCAGGCATCGCTCGCCGGCATCCGCGACTGGACGCACCGGCATCCGGAAGCGTTGCGCGAGCTGCTCGACCAGAATCCGAGCTACGTGTTCTTCCGCGAGGTCGCGCCGTTCGCCGCCGGTTCGCTCGAGGCTTCGATCGACGGGCCGATCGGATCGCTCGGCGTGCCGCTGCTGCGCGAGCGCACGATCGCCGTCGATCCGCGCGCGATCCCGCTCGGCGCGCCGGTGTTCATCGCAACGACGTACCCGTTGTCCGACCAGCCGCTCGAGCGATTGGTCCTCGCACAGGACACCGGCGGTGCGATTCGCGGTGCCGTGCGCGCCGACTTCTTCTGGGGCTTCGGTGAGGATGCGGGACGCGAAGCGGGCCGCACGCGACAGCAGGGACGGCTGTTCCTGCTGTGGCCGAAGGATGCGCCGCTGCCGCAAACCGCCGGCAAATAGGGCTACAGCACGCCCTCGGCCTGCGCGTCGGCGTGATACGACGAGCGCACGAGCGCGCCGACGGCCGCGTGCTTGAATCCCATCGCATACGCCGCGCGCTCGAACATCGCGAACACGTCCGGATGCACGTAGCGCAGCACCGGCAGGTGGCCGGCCGTGGGCTGCAGGTATTGGCCGATCGTCAGCATGTCGATCGAGTGCGTGCGCATGTCGCGCATGACGGCGAGAATCTCGTCGTCGGTCTCGCCGAGCCCGACCATCAGTCCCGACTTGGTCGGAATGTCCGGCAATCGCGCCTTGAACCCGGCGAGCAGCGCGAGCGAGTGAGCATAGTCCGACCCGGGACGCGCCTGCCGGTACAAGCGCGGCACCGTCTCGAGATTGTGGTTCATCACGTCGGGCGGCGCGGCGACGAGGATGCCGAGCGCGCGCTCGAGCCGGCCGCGAAAATCGGGCACGAGGACTTCGATCTGCGTCGCCGGCGACCGCTCGCGCACCGCGCGAATGCAGTCGACGAAATGCTGCGCGCCGCCGTCGCGCAGGTCGTCACGGTCGACGCTGGTGATGACGACGTAGCGAAGTTTCATCGCGGCGATCGTCGCGGCGAGATTCGCCGGCTCGTCGGCGTCGAGCGACAGCGGACGGCCGTGGCCGACGTCGCAGAACGGGCAGCGCCGCGTGCAGATGTCGCCCATGATCAGGAACGTCGCCGTGCCCTTGCCGAAGCATTCGCCGATGTTCGGGCACGACGCTTCCTCGCACACCGTGTGCAGCTTGTGCTCGCGAAGGATGCGCTTGATCTCGACGAAGCGCGGCGACGACGGCGCGCGCACGCGGATCCATTCCGGCTTGCGCAGCCGCTCCGCCGCGACAACCTTGATCGGGATGCGCGCGGTCTTCGCGTCGCCGCGCTCCTTGACGCCGCGCGCGTCGCTCATGCGGACACCCTCTCGCCACGCGGCGCGCGCACCTGCAGTCGCGCGGCGAGTAGCGGCGCGAGTGCGCGTCCGGCGGCGTCGACGGCCGTCGCGACGCCGACGTCGGCGAGCTGCGTGACCGCGAGGCCGGCGTAGCCGCAAGGATCGATGTCGCGGAAAGGCGAGAGGTCCATGTCGACGTTGACGGCGAGGCCGTGGTACGTACAGCCGTTTCGCACGCGAAGGCCGAGCGCGGCGATCTTCGCTTCGCGGCCGGTGGCGTCGTTCACATACACGCCGGGACGATCGCTGCGGCCGTGCGCCGCAACGCCAAGCGTCGCGAGCCAGTCTATCACGCAGCTCTCGAGCGTCCGGACGAGCTCGCGGACGCCGATTCGGGTCCGCCGCAGGTCGAGCATCGCGTAGACGACGAGCTGGCCCGGCCCGTGATACGTGACCTGTCCGCCGCGGTCGCACCTGACGACGGGAATGCCGTTGTCGCGCAGCAGGTGCTCGCGCCGGCCGGCGAGGCCGAGCGTGTAGACCGGCGGATGCTCGGTCAGCCACAGCTCGTCGGCGGTCGCTGCGTCGCGCGCGTCGGTGAACGCGCGCATGTCGCGCCACGCGGTCTCGTAGTCGGTGCGGCCGAGCGCGCGAACGGCGATCCGCCGCGAATCCTCGCGATCCGCGGCGGACCGCATCAGAGCACCATCGTGACCATCGGGTGCGACGTGAGATCGCGGTAGAGGTTGTCGAGCTGCTCGCGCGAGGTCGCGTTGATCGTCGCCGTCACGGACAGGTAGTTGCCCGCGGCCGACGCGCGCATCTCGAGCGTCGACGCGTCGAAATCCGGCGCGTGCTTCTGCACGACGGCGACGACCGTCTGGGCGAAGCCGTCGCGCGTACGCCCCATGATCTTGATGGGGAACACGGTCGGGAACTTGAGCGGAGATTCTTCCGGGGTGCGCAGGACGGTGGGCATGGGCTGTACTCGCAAAGCTCGAATATGCGGCCGCATGCCGCACCGCGCAAGGCTCGCGCGGCGCGCACCGCCACTAGCCTCGCGCGTAGAAATCCTCGCGCGTCAGCGGATGCGGCAGCCGGCCGTCCGCCAGCGGCCGTCCGGCGAGCACCTGCCACAGCGAGAGCCACCCGCGATCGAACGCGTGCGCCGAGCCCGCCATGTAGATCCGCCAGACGCGAAAGCGCTCTTCGCCGACTTCGCGCCGCGCCGCGTCCGCGTTCGCTTCCAGCCGACGGGTCCAATGCCACAGCGTCTTCGCGTAATGCTCGCGCAGAGCCTCGGCGTCGATCGCCTCGAGCCCGCACGCCGACATGCT
The DNA here is from genome assembly GCA_963798655.1 of uncultured beta proteobacterium. GTDB lineage: Bacteria > Pseudomonadota > Gammaproteobacteria > Burkholderiales > Casimicrobiaceae > CAVSMC01. Next base: position 544,020 of record CAWCUH010000004.1, read on the forward strand.
CTCGATCACCTTCGAGACATGCGTCAGCTCGCCGCCGGGAAAGACATACTCGTCGACGAACTCGCCGATGCCGCTGCCCAGGCTGCGGGCCTGCAGCGGATTGTGCGTGATGCCGTGGTTCAGAACAAAGCCCCCCGGTCGCAGCAATCGGTGGATCTTGCTGAAGTAGCGGCCGAAGCGCTTGACGCCGACATGCTCGAACATGCCCACGCTCGCGATCTTGTCGTAGTGGGCGTCGTCGGGCAGGTTCATGTAGTCGAGAAGATCGACGCGCACGCGACCCGCAAGCCCGCGCGCCTCGATCTCCGCCCGCACGAAGTCGTACTGCTTCTGCGACAGCGTGATGCCGGTCGCCTCTACGTTGTAGTGCGTCGCCGCCCAGAACAGAAGTCCGCCCCAGCCGCAGCCGATGTCGAGAAAACGCTCGCCGGGCGCAAGCCGCAGCTTGCGGCAGATGTGGTCGAGCTTCTGCGCCTGTGCGTCGTCCAGCGTATCGTCGTCCGAGCGGAAATAGGCGCACGAATACACCATGCGCGAATCGAGCCACATCCGGTAGAACGCATTCGAGACGTCGTAGTGATGCGCGATGTTCACCCGGTTGCCGCGCCGCTGGTGCAGCCAGTGCTTGATGCGCGCCGACGCGGCATCGCGACCGTGCGCGATGTCGCCGACCATCGCCTCCGCGACGGCGAGCGCGCGCTGCGCCGTGCCGCTGAAATCGATGTCGTTGTGGACATACGCGCGCGCCAGCGTTCCCAGAGCCGGCGCGGCCAGCGCCTTCAGGCCGCGCCACGTGCGGGCGACGACCTCGAGGTCGGGCCGCGGGGACAGCGCGACGCGGCCGCCGTCCGGCAGCACGACGGCGACGGGCAAGTCGCGTCCGCCGTACCGGCTTTCTATGAGTTTTCTTAGCGCCGCGGCCATCGGGAGGACAAGTTTAGCAATTCCCGTGCGGCAGGCGCTATCAGGCGTGTCCGACACGAATGCACGAGCCCGAAAGCCGCTTTGACACCTGCGGTGGCGCTGCCTACCATCCTAGGCCGCAGCGGCGCGAATCGCTTCCCGCAGCGCCGGCCCTCCCCTTGACGACGTCCGCGAAAGAGTCCCGCCGAGCGCTCGGGTTTTCCGAGCGCCAATTCCGCGACGCGATGGCGCAGCTCGCGACGGGGGTCAGCGTCATCTGCGCGCGCACCCGCGACGGCCGCTTCGTCGGCTTCACCGCGAACTCGTTCAACTCGGTGTCGCTCGACCCGCCGCTCGTCTCGTGGACGCTCGCGCACAAGGCCGCGAACCTCGCCGAATTCGAGGCGGCCGATCGCTACGCCGTGAACGTGCTCGCCCATGATCAGGCCGACCTCGCGCGCCGCTTCTCGCGGCCGCACGCCGACCGCTTTGCCGGCGTGCCCTACCGGCTCGGCACGTCGGGCGCGCCCCTGATCGAAGGCTGCATCGCGTGGTTCGAGTGCACGCAGCATACGCAGCTCAAGGCAGGCGACCACGTGGTCTTCATCGGCGAGGTCGAGCACTGCGAGCGCAAGCCCGGCACCGGCCTTGTGTTCCACCACAGCCGCTTCGCGATTCCGCAGCCGCTCGCCGACGGCGATTGAGCCGTCGCTGCGTTGTGCTACCCGCGAACCAGCGCGGCCTTCCGCTGCTGAAACAGGTCGTAGACGGCTCGGAACACCGGCCCGGGCTTGCCGCTCGCGAAGGCCCTGCCGTCGACGCTCGTCACCGCGAGGACTTCCTTCGTCGACGACGTGAGCCACATCTCGTCGGCCGCAAGCGCTTCCGCCCGAGACACCGGGCGCACGTCGAACGCGAGACCCGCCTGCTGCGCGAATTCGAACGCCGCGTCGTAGGTGATGCCGGGCAGGATCAGGTTGTCCTTCGGCGGCGCGACGATCGTCCCGCCGACGACGACCAGAACGTTCGACGCCGACGCCTCGGTGAGCCAGCCGTCACGGAACATCACCGTTTCCACCGCACCCGCGTCGGCCGCGAGCTGGCGCATCAGCACGTTGCCGACGAGCGAGATCGTCTTCAGGTCGCAGCGCTTCCAGCGGTTGTCCTCGGCGGTGACCACCGCCACGCCGCGCTCGACCTGCTCGCGCGACGGTGTCGCGAGCGGATTGCTCATCATGAACACCGTCGGCGTGACGCCGGCGGGGAACGCGTGATCGCGCTTGGCGACGCCGCGCGTCACCTGGAAGTAGACGCCCTGGTCGTCGAACGGTTGTGCGGCAACGAGCTCGCGAATGATCGCTTCCCACTGCGCGTCGGTGTGAGGGTTCGCGAGGCGAATGCCGTCGAGGCTTCGCTGCAGCCTTCGCAGGTGATGCGGCATGCGGAACGGCTCGCGCTTGTACACCGGAATCAGCTCGTAGACGCCGTCGCCGTAAATGAAGCCGCGGTCGAGCACCGAGATCTTCGCGTCCTCGAGCGGTACGAAGCGGCCATTGAGGTAGACGGTCATCGCGGTCCTCGGGTCAGGTGAGCTAGCGAAACCACAGGCGGATCGTGTCCCACGCGCGGCCGGCGATGTTCGCCGGCGCCACGTCGGCGAGAGCGACCAGCGGAAACTCGGCGGCGGGCTTGCCTTCGAGCACGACCTTGACGACGCCGATTCGCTGGCCCTTGACGACGGGCGCGACCAGCGGCTCGGTTGCCGCGAGCGTGAGCTGCAGCTTCTCCGCCTTGCCTTTGGGCAGCGTCAGGTACTGATCGCTGTCGAAGCCGGCGGCGACGTCGTTCGCGCCGCCCTTCCAGACGCGCAGCGACGACACCGGCTTGCCGGACGGATAGAGCTGGATCGTGTCGTACGACTGGAAGCCGTAGTTCAGCAGCTTCTGTGCTTCGCTCGCACGCGACGCGTCGGATGCCGCGCCGAGCACGACGGCCACCAGTCGCCGCTCGCCGCGCTTCGCCGAGCCGATGAGGCACCATCCCGCGGCCTCGGTGTGGCCGGTCTTCACGCCGTCGGCGTACGGGTCGATCCACAACAGCCGGTTGCGGTTCGGCTGCGTGATGTTGTTGTAGCGGTACTCCTTCATCGAGTACAGCGGGTAGTAGTCGGGAAAGTCGCGGATCAGCGCCGCGGCGAGCCGCGCCATGTCGGCGGCCGTCGAGTAGTGCTGCGGATTCGACAGCCCGGTCGCGTTGACGAAGTGCGTGTTGGTGAGCTTGAGCCGCCGCGCCTCGACGTTCATCCGCTCGGCGAACGCCGTTTCGTTGCCGGCGATCAGCTCGGCGAGCGCGACCGACGCATCGTTGCCCGACTGCACGATCATGCCGCGCAGCAGCTCGTCGACCGACACGGCCTTGCGCGGCTCGATGAACATCCGCGAGCCTTCGGCTTTCCACGCCGTCTGCGACACCTGCACCATCTGCGATGGCGTGATCGCCTTGTCGCGCAGCGCGCTGAACGCGACATACGCGGTCATCAGCTTCGTGAGCGACGCCGGCTCCCGGCGCTCGTCGGCGTTCTGTGCGACGATCGCCTGGCCGCTGCGCGCATCGAGCAGGAACCACGACGCCGCGGCGATGCCCGGCGGCGGCTGGGTCGTCGCGAGCGCCGCCGCGGGAAACGCCGGACCGTCGGTGGCCTCTGCACCGGCAAGCGGTACGGCCAACGTGAGCGCGGCGACGAAAAAGAGGCGGGTCAGCATGGCGGGCGTCGATACGGGGAGTCCGCGACGGGACTCCGGCAAGATCGAAATTATAGCGGTCGCGCTCGCGCGCGCCGTTGCGGCGGGTCGACTCGGCATCTGGAAGTTCATCGGATGGTTGCGTTGGTCGTCGAGCGCGGCGGCCGCGCTCGTCGCCGCGTCGTGCGCGAGCGTTGTGCCGTCGAACGACGATGCCGCGCTTTCGTCGCTGGTCGCGGCGGAGCGTTCGTTCGCGGCGATGTCGGCATCCTCCGGCTTGCGCGCCGCGTTCGCGGCGAACTTCGCGCCCGATGGCATCGCGTTCGAGCCCGAGCCGGTCGACGCGATGCACGCTTTTTTCGCCCGACCGGAGCCGCCGAACGCGAAACCGATCGCGCTCGACTGGAGCCCGGCCGCGGCCGGCGTCGCGGCTTCCGGCGACTTCGGCTTCACCACCGGACCGTTCTCGTTGACCGATCGCGCGAGCGGACGTTCACTCCGCGACGGTGTCTATTTCTCGGTGTGGAGGCGCGACGCAGGCGCACCGTGGCGCGTCGCGCTGGACGCCGGCATCTCCACGCCATCGGCGGTCGCATCGTCGGCGCTCGTGCGCTCACCCCGGCTCGCCGACGCAACCGGCAACGCGGCGAGCGGACGCGCGGCGATCGGCGCAATCGAATCGCGCGCAGTGGATGCGTCACGGTATGCGGCGTGGTTCGCACCGGACGGCCGGCTGCATCGCGACGGCCACGCGCCATTCGTCGGCGAGGCAAGCGTACGCGAGCATCTCGCGAGGCTTGCGGGCACGGCGTTCGCATTCACGGCGCAGGGGGGCGCGATCGCATCGTCCGGCGATCTCGCGTACACGTACGGCGCGTACGCCGCGACGCCCGCCTCCATGATCGCGTCCGGCTATTACGCGCATCTGTGGGCGCGCGGGGCGGCCGGTGCGTGGCGGCTGGTCGTCGCCGTGCTGCTGCCGTCGAGCTGAGCGCTACGCCGTCGCGAACGGAAACTCGATCTCCGGCTTGCGGCCCACCAGGATGTCGGCGCGCGCGCTCGCGAGCCGCGCGAGCTCGACGGTGAAGCGGCACGCGTCGCCCGACTCGTCGCTCGCCGTGTAGACGTCGCCCAGCACCCGCACGCGCATCGTCAGGCGGCTTCGGCGACCGGCGCGGGCGGCGCGCCGTCGCCGGCGAGCTCGTCGATCGGGATGCAGCTGCAGAAGAGGTTGCGATCGCCGTACACGTTGTCGACGCGTCCGACCGGCGGCCAGTATTTCGCGCCGCGCAGGCTGCGAAGCGGGAACGCGGCGTGCTCGCGGCTGTACGCATGCGGCCACGCGTCCGATGCGACCGTCTCGGCGGTGTGCGGTGCGTGCTTCAGCGGGTTGTCGGCGCGATCGGCGACACCTTGCTCGACGGCGCGGATCTCCTCGCGGATCGCGATCATCGCGTCGACGAACCGGTCGAGCTCGGCCTTCGACTCGCTTTCCGTCGGCTCGACCATCAGCGTTCCGGGCACCGGGAAGCTCATCGTCGGCGCATGGAACCCGTAGTCCATCAGCCGCTTCGCGACGTCGTCGACGCTCACCTCGCTCGTATCCTTCAGCGGCCGCAGGTCGAGGATGCATTCGTGCGCGACGAGCCCGCCCGGTCCCGCATACAGCACCGGGTAATGCTCGTCGAGCCGCTTCGCGACGTAGTTCGCCGCGAGGATCGCACTCTCGGTCGCGGCGGCGAGGCCGCGCGCGCCCATCATCGCGATGTACATCCACGAGATCGGCAGGATGCTCGCGCTGCCGTACGGTGCGGCGCACACGGCGCCGGTGGCGCTCGCGCGCTCGGGCAGCATCCGATGGCCGGGCAGGAACGGTGCGAGATGTGCGGCGACGGCAATGGGACCGACGCCCGGACCGCCGCCGCCGTGCGGAATGCAGAATGTCTTGTGCAGGTTGAGATGCGAGACGTCGGCGCCGAACTCGCCGGGCGCGGCGAGGCCGACGAGCGCGTTGAGGTTCGCGCCGTCGACGTACACCTGACCGCCGTTGGCATGGACGATGTCGCAAACGCGCTTGACGCCGGCCTCGAACACGCCGTGCGTCGACGGGTACGTGACCATGATCGCGGCGAGACGCGCGCGATGCTGCGCGGCCTTCGCCTCGAGGTCGGCGAGGTCGACGTTGCCGTCGCGATCGCAGGCGACGACGACCACCTGCATGCCGGCCATTTGCGCGGACGCCGGGTTCGTGCCGTGCGCCGACGACGGAATCAGGCAGACGTTGCGCCCGCTTTCGCCGCGGCTCGCGTGATAGGCGCGGATCGCGAGCAGTCCCGCGTATTCGCCCTGCGATCCGGCATTCGGCTGCAGCGACACCGCCGCGTACCCGGTGCACGCGCACAGCATCCGCTCGAGGTCGGCGACGAGCTCCGCGTAGCCGCGCGCCTGATCGCTCGGCGCGAACGGATGCAGGTTCGCGAACGCGGACCACGTGATCGGAATCATCTCGGCGGTCGCATTGAGCTTCATCGTGCACGAGCCGAGCGGAATCATCGAGCGGTCGAGCGCGATGTCGCGGTCGGAAAGCAGCCGCAGATAGCGCAGCATCCCGGTTTCGCTGTGATGGCGATTGAACACGGGATGCGCGAGGAACGACGATGTGCGCGCGAGCGCCGGCGCAATCACGTCGTGCGCGGTCGCGTCGATCTCGTCGACGCCGAATGGAACGCTTGCGCCGGCGAAGATCGACCACACCAGCGCGACGTCGTCGCGCGTCGTCGTCTCGTCGAACGAAAGCCCGAGCGTTCGCGCATCGACGCGCCGGAAGTTCGCGCCGCTCGCGAGCGCGCGTGCGGCGATCTCTTCGGTGCGCGGGCCGGTATCGACGACGAACGTATCGAAGAACGCCGGAGTCGACACCTTGAATCCGAGCCGCTCGATGCCGGCCTTCGCGACTGCAGCGAGACGGTGAACGCGGCGCGCGATCGTCGCAAGGCCCGCCGGCCCGTGGTACACGGCGTACATGCTGGCGATCACGGCGAGCAGCACCTGCGCCGTGCAGATGTTCGACGTCGCCTTCTCGCGGCGGATGTGCTGCTCGCGTGTCTGCAGCGCGAGCCGGTACGCGGGACTGCCGTGCGCGTCGACGGTGACACCGACGAGGCGCCCGGGCAACTGCCGCTTGAACTCGTCGCGCGTCGTCATGAAGGCCGCGTGCGGCCCGCCATAGCCCATCGGCACGCCGAAGCGCTGCGACGAGCCGACGGCGACGTCGGCGCCCCATTCGCCAGGCGGCGCGAGCAGCGTCAGTGCGAGCAGATCGGTCGCCGCGACGACGAGAGCGCCGCTTGCATGAATCGCCGATGCGAGTGCCGCGTATTCGCGCACGTCGCCGTTCGCGCCCGGATATTGCAGCAGCGCGGCGAATGCGCCGGCGGCCGGCGCGTCCGGCGCCGGCCCGACGACGACCTCGATGCCGAGCGGCGCGGCGCGCGTGCGCACGACGTCGATCGTCTGCGCGAACACGTCGTCGGCGACGAAGAAGCGCTGGCTGCGGCTCTTGCCGACGCGCTGGCACAGCGTCATCGCCTCGGCCGCGGCGGTCGCCTCGTCGAGCATCGACGCGTTCGCGATCGCGAACCCCGTCAGATCCGCGATCATCGTCTGGTAGTTGATCAGCGCTTCCAGCCGGCCCTGCGAGATCTCGGGCTGATACGGCGTGTACGCCGTGTACCATGCCGGGTTCTCGAGCACGTTGCGCAGGATGACGGCCGGCGTGTGCGTGCCGTAATAGCCCTGTCCGATGAACGACTTCAGCACGCGGTTCTTCGCTGCGATCGTCGCGATGCGCGCAAGCGCCTCGTCCTCGGTCAGCGCGTCAGGCAGCGCGAGCGGCGCGCGCCTGCGGATCGACTCCGGCACGAGCGCGTCGATCATCTGCGCGCGCGACGCATAGCCGAGCACGGCAAGCATCGCGCGCTGGTCGCCGGGCGACGTGCCGATGTGGCGCGCAGCGAAGTCGTCGCGCTGCTCGAGCGACGCAAGCGGCGCCGCGGTACGTGAATCGTTCATCGTCTGCTAGCTTTCCGCAATCAGCGCCTCGTACGCCTTCGCGTCGAGCAGCTTCGCGAGCTCGCCCGCGTCGGACGGCTTCACCTTGAAGAACCACGAAGCGTACGCATCGTCGTTCGCCTTCTCGGGTGCGTCGGGGAGCTCGGCGTTGACTGCAACGACCTCGCCTCCGACCGGCGCATAGACATCGGACGCCGCCTTGACCGACTCGACGACCGCGCACGCGTCGCCCGCCTTCAGCGTGCGCCCGACATCGGGCAGCTCGATGTAGACCAGGTCGCCGAGTGCCGCCTGCGCGTGGTCGGTGATGCCGACCGCGAGCGTGCCGTCCGGCTCGCTGCGCACCCACTCGTGCTCGGACGTGTACCTGAGATCCGTCGGGACGTTCATCGCGCCTCCCCTGCCGAAGATGTGTCGGATTCGATTCGCATCGCCATGTGCACCTTGTCGCACGCGACGCCGTCGAGCTTGATCGCGGCGCGCTCGGTTCCCCACGCGCGGAACCCGGCGCGCTCGTAGAGCGTTCGCGCGGCCGCGTTGCCGTCGGTGACGGTCAGCCTCAACTGCTCGAGCCCCGGCACGGCACGCGCCCGCGCGATCAGCGCGCCGAGCAGCTGCCCACCGACGCCGATGCCCCGCGATTCGAACGGAACGTACATGCCGTACACGTGGCCGATGTGGCGGACCTTGCGCCGCGGATCGACATCGAGGCCGACGACGCCGACGAGCGCGCCCTCGGCGGCGAACGCACCGAGCACGACGTCGTGCGGCGCGTCGGCCTTCGGCCCGATGCGCCGCTCGGTCCACGCGAGCGGCTTCGCCGCTTCTTCGTCGGCGTCGGAGGTGAACGCGTCCGGATGCTCGGCGAGACCGCGCAGGCGCAGCGCCCGATACACCGGCGCGTCGGCGCGAACGAGCGGGCGCACGGCGATGGATGGCATCACAGCAGGCCCTTGCCGTGGCGCGCGAACGGTGGCTTCACCACGCGCGCCGCGAGCGGTCTGTCGCGCACGACGACGTGCACGACGTCGCCCACGTTCACCCCGACCGGCAGGCGCGCGAGCGCGATCGACCGCGCGAGCGTCGGACTGAACGTTCCGCTGGTGACCTCGCCGTCGCCGCGCGCAGTCTGCACGCGTTGATGGGCCCGCAGCACGCCGCCCTTGTCCTCGAGCACGAGCCCGGCCAGCTGACGGTCGGGCGGCGCCGCTTCGAGCGCGCGCTTGCCGACGAAATCGCGCGCGCTCGCAAGATCGACGGTCCACGCGAGACCGGAGACGAGCGGCGACACCGTCTCGTCCATGTCCTGGCCATAGAGGTTCATGCCGGCCTCGAGGCGCAGCGTGTCGCGCGCACCGAGGCCGCAGGGCCGCACGCCGGCCGCGGCGAGCGCGTTCCACAGATCGGCCGCGTGCGCGGCCGCGACCGCGATCTCGAAGCCGTCCTCGCCGGTGTAGCCGGTGCGCGCGATGAAAAGCTCGCCCCACGCGTGCGGCATCGTCGTCGCATTGAACGGCTTCAGCGCTGCGCTGATCGCTTCGCTGCCGGGCAGCGCCCGCCATACCTTCGCTCGGGCGTTCGGGCCCTGCACGGCGATGATCGCGAGGTCGGTGCGTGGCACGATGTCGATGCCGGGCGCCCGCTCGGCGGCAAGGCTCCGCAACCATGCGATGTCCTTGTCGGCCGTGCCCGCGTTGACGACGAGGCGGAAGAAGTCCTCGCGAAGGAAGTAGACGATCAGGTCGTCGATCACGCCGCCATCGTCGCGCAGCAGGCACGAGTACAGCGCCTTGCCGGGCGTCGCGAGCTTGTCGACGTTGTTCGCGATCGCGTAGCGGAAAAACCCGCGGACGCCCGCTCCATTGAAATCGACGACGCGCATGTGCGATACGTCGAACATGCCGGCGTCGTTGCGCACCGCATGGTGCTCGTCGATCTGCGAGCCGTAATGGACCGGCATGTCCCAGCCGCCGAAGTCGACCATGCGCGCGCCGGCCGCGCGGTGGATCGCATTGAGCGGCGTCTTGCGCAGCGTGATGTCGGGCACGCGCTTTCTCCGGACGAAAAAAGGGCGAAGCGCATCGACGCTTCGCCCCGTCTGTCCTTTTTACCTGAGAGATTGCCGGTCGCGAGAAGCTGCGATCGGGTGCCCCTTCGGTGGGCCGCCGCGACGCGGATAGCGCATCGCGCGGCCGCTCTCCAGTTCACGCGCCGTCCGCCAGTCCCTTTGCCTGAGCGATCTCGGGGATTACGCCTTCGGCGGCGCCCGGCTCACCGGCACGCGCTCTCCTGGACGGACGTGCGGATTCTAACCCACAAAGGTCCGACCGCACATTGATCGGCGGCCTCGGTGGGACGCTATTTCAGGGCGAGGATGTCGGCGATGATCTTCTTCAGCTCGTCGTCCTTCACCTGAGGATTCGGCGGCATCGGCACCTGCCCCCAGACGCCGGAGCCACCCTTCTTGACCTTGTCGAACAGCTTCTGCGGCGCGCTCTTGTCGTTGCGGTACTTGTTGGCGACTTCCTTGTACGCAGGGCCGACGACCTTCTTGTCGATGGCGTGGCACGCGGTGCAGCCGTTCTTCTTCAGCAGGTCGTCCAGCGACTGCGCGCTTGCGAGCGTGGCAACGCCGGCAACCGCCGCCGCGACGACGAGGGATGCGATCTTCATTGCGTGTCTCCGTTGGTTGGCGTGAAAAGCGCGGATTCTAGCGTATCGTCAGACGCGCTCCGCGAGCGCGCTTTCTACGGCGTCGATCTGCGCGACCGGTGGCAGGCAGTGCGTCCCGCGGCAGACCCACGCGAGCGCGCCCCGCGCCGGCGGCGCGCCTTTGGTGAGCTCCGGCGGCAGCGGCTCCTCGCCCACGGCGAACACTCGAAGCCAAGGCCGATACCGGCGCGCGAGCGCGCGTTGCCATTGCGCCGCGACGTCCGGGTCGCCGGTGATCATCACCGATGCCGGCGGCTCGATCGAGTCCTCGAGCGCTTCGATCAGCGTCGAAAAGCCACCGGGCGACTGCGCGATTTGCGACGCGAACAGGCGCACCGCGCGCTCGCCGGCATCCACGTAGCGCGGCTCGGCGGCAAGATGGCCGAGTGCGATCAGCGCTCTCGCCGCAATGCCGTTGCCCGACGGCGTCGCTTCGTCGTGACCCGGCTTCGTCCGGTGGAACAGCGCCTCGTGATCATGGCTCGTGAAGAAGAATCCGCCGAGCTCGCGATCCTCGAACTGCGCGAGCAGGACGTCGGCGATTTCGCGCGCCCATTGGTAGTCGGTCAGGCGAAACCGTGTCTGCATGAGCTCGAGCAACGCGGCGAGCACGAATGCGTAGTCGTCGAGATAGGCGTTCAGGTGCGCGCGATGGTCCTTGCGCGTAGCGAGCAGGCGAGCGTCGCGCCACGCGCGGCGCCGAAGCGAATCGACCGCTTCGAACGCGAGATCGGCCCAGCGCGGCTCGTCCAGCGCACGCGACGCGCGCGCAAGGCCGCCGATCGCAAGCGCGTTCCACGACGTGAGGATCTTGTCGTCGCGGCCCGGGCGCACGCGCTTTTCGCGCAGCGCGAACAGCGCGGCCTTCGCGCCGACGAGCCGACTTGCAGCGTCGGCGAGCCCGATCGACAGTCGTTGCGCGACGTCGTCGAGCGGCACGACGACGCGCAAGTGCCAGGCATGTCCTTCGAAGTCAGGCGCGCCGTCGAGTCCCCAGTGCGGCGCCGCAACCGCGTACTCGTCGTCGGAAAGCGCCGCGCGCACCTCTTCGCGCGAGAACACGTAGAACCTGCCTTCCTCGCCCTCGCTGTCGGCGTCGAGACTCGAGTAGAACGCGCCGTCGGGCGAGCGCATCTCGCGCGTCATCCAGCCGACGATGCCGCGCGCGACCTCGGCAAAGCGCGGCATGTTCGCCGCCTGCGACGTGTCGGCGTACAGCGCGAGCAATGGCCCGTTGTCGTAGAGCATCTTCTCGAAGTGGGGAATCGTCCACTGCGCGTCCACGCTGTAGCGACAGAAGCCACCGCCGAGCTGATCGTGAATGCCGCCATCCGCCATCCGGGCTAGCGTCGTCGTGACGATGCCGAGCGCGTTCTCGTCGGCGTCGCGCGTGGAGCGACGAAGGCAGAACGCGAGCTCGGTCGGATGCGGGAACTTCGGCGCACCGCCGAATCCGCCGTCGACCGCGTCGAATGTCCGCGCGAGACCCTCGAGCGCGATCGCCGGCGCATTGCGCGGCAATGGAGCACTGGCGCTATCGACCCCCTGCGGCTCGAGCGACGAAAGCGCGTCGGCGAGCCGCGCGCTCTGCACGGCGATCGCTTCACCCTGCTCGCGGTATGCAGCCGCGATGCGCGGCAGCAGGTCGAGAAAACCGGCAACGCCGTAACGGCTCTCTTTCGGAAAATAGGTGCCCCCGAAGAACGGCGCGCCGGACGGCGTGACAAACATCGTCAGCGGCCAGCCGCCCGAGCGACGCGTGAGCAGCGCGAGCGCCGTCTGATAGATCTTGTCGAGGTCGGGACGCTCCTCGCGATCGACCTTGATGTTGACGAAGTGCGCGTTCATGACGGCGGCGACGCGTTCGTCCTCGAACGATTCGTGCGCCATCACGTGGCACCAGTGGCACGCCGAATAGCCGATCGACAGCAGGATCGGCCTAGCTTCGCGGCGGGCGAGCGCGAGCGCGTCGTCGCCCCATGGATACCAGTCGACGGGGTTGTCCGCGTGCTGAAGCAGATAGGGGCTCGTCTCGCCCGCGAGGCGGTTCGACATCGTGATGAGACCTCGTCGCGGCGGCCAAGTGCCGCCCGAGGGTCAGAGTGCCTGCCAAGGGTCAGAGTGCAGTTCATTGCCGGCGTCGGGGCGCCTGGCAAACCGCACTCTGACCCTCGTCCTAAGCCCTCGTCCTAGGCCGATTCTTCGAACGCCACGCGCTCGAAATCGGCGCCGCGCTGGAGGAGGCGCGTGAGCCGGAATTTGCGCTCGGGTCCGGCATCGAGCGTGCGCAGCAGCCGGCTGGGATTGAACGTGCGCGGAGGCACGATCAGGCACGCCTTGTCTTCGGGCGTTTCGGCGAGCAGCAATGCGGGCACCGGCGGCTCCTCGGACACCGCGATCGCGTACGGGCGTACGGCGACCGTCTTCGGATTGCCCGACCACAGCCTGATCGAGACCGTCAGCTCATCCTTCGGCCCGAACGCCACGCGCGATACCCAGCCCAAGCGGACCCGCTCGTCGTCGCGGACGATCGCGAGCTGCTCGAGGAGCCAGCGATGGCGCCCGGCTCCGGTGCGCGTGAGCGTCGCCTCGCGCCATTCGTAGACGCCCTGCCAGCGCTCCCACGTGTGCGTACGCTCGGCGTCCTCCCGGCCGCGGTCGTAATCGGTCAGCGCACCGAGCGTCTGCAGATGCTGGGCGCCATGGAACGACGACAGCCGGCCGAGCGCGTCCTGTCGATCGAAGGTGCGCCCGCCGATGCGGAAATAGGCACCCGGGATGCCGCCTGCGCAAAGCTCGACGGCCGCACGCGGGAGCGCGGCCGTGTTGCGCGGCAGCTGGTACCAGCGCGCGTCGAGATGGCCGAGCAGGTGCGTGCACTGCTCGACGCTGCATTCATGGCCGAGCATCAGCTCGGCGGGGTTCGCGCCGGTTTGCAGCCGCTTGAGCCGACCGCGCACGCTGGTCGCGAGCTTGCCCGGATATCCGAAGCGCATCGACGACGGCGCATTGCGCGGCGCCACGGCGACGAGCGCGGCGGGACCGCTGCCTTCCAGGTCGACGACGATCGCCGGCCCTTCGGATTCGCGCTGGTCGCCGTACGGGAACACCTTGCGCGACCACATCGCGAGCCAGCGGTCGGTGAGCTCGATCTGCTTGACGGTCATCGCGCAGGGATCGGCGAGCGCGAGCAGCAGCGCGTGGCTGTACATCGAGTAGCACGACGTGCCGACGCCGTTGGGGATCAGGTCGTCCGAGACCGCTGTCACCGCGCACTCGAGCATCTCGGCGAGCCGGTAGTACGCGTGCAGCTCCTGCCACAGCGCCGGCGGCGGCACCCGGCGCGCGAGGCCATGCACGAGCACGAGCTGCTTGCCGACGTACAAGCCGCGCTGCAGCAGCTTCGGCTTGACCCCGGCGAGCTCGGGGTCGCCCTCGAGCAACGGCTTGAGGCACGCCGAGTACTGCTCCCACAGCGCCTGCCACAGCGCGAGCGCCTGCTCGGCGGCCTCGAGCTCACGGTCGATCGCGGGCTGCGGCTTGCCGGCATATCGGCGCGCGAGCTCGGTGTGCAAATGCGCGGCCTGGTCGCGCATGACCTCGGCGATCGTCGCGCGCTCGCGCGGTGTGAACTCCGCGGCCGACATTGCGCGAAGCTGCCCGAGAACGGCCTCGTAGACCTGCGCGACGCTTGTGAGCGGCAGCGTCTTCGCCCACTGCTTGACGCCCTCGGCGTCGGCGAATGCGAGCGCCGGCACGCCGGGCGGACGCGGCGGGGCCGCCGGCGTCGGCATCAACACGGGAGAGATCGACTCGGGCATCGTCGTGGCGATCGGGGCTGCGGCGACGGCCGTCGTCACGCGCAAAACATGGACGAGGACCCTCGCGCAAGGTCCGGCCCGTTATAGCACACGGATTCCGCTTTGGCCGCCGCCGCCCGCCGTGCGGGCGCGGCGGGCCCACGGCCGGCGTGAATATTACGAACCCGCGGCAGGGATTGCTCGCGTGCGCCGCCGCTGGCGGACGCTTACCGTAGTGCTCGACGAGTGGCACGAAGCCGGCCGCCCGCGAGAAGAACACGTCGAAGCTGTCGGCTCAACCGTTGCCTCCACCCCGCGCGCCTCCGGCACGCCAGCTTGGAAACGTTGCGGGGCTTTTTACATCGGGGCCGGGCCGTTGCCCGGTCTGCCCGGCAAGGAAACGAAATGGCTCGCTGCGCACTCACCGATCGCAAGTCCGGCACCAACGGCGCGCCGCGCAGCGCGGGCGGGCGCACCCGCTCGATCGCCGCCGGCGCGTGCGCGCTCGGCGCCATGTACATCGCGTTCGCCGTCGGCACGCCGTGGCTGCTGCACGACGCTCCGCCGGACAGCTACGCAGCGATTGCGACACAAGCCGCCTGCACCGCGGCGGCGGACGCGCGCTCGCATTGCGCTCAGGATAACGTGCTGGTGCGCTAGGCTGCGCTAGACGAGCACTCGTTCGATGCCGCCGCGATTCGCGTTGGCCACGTAGTCGGCCATCCAGTTTTCACCGAGCAGCCGGCGCGCCATTTCGACGACGATGTAATCGGCTTTCGTGCCGGCGTCCTCATCGAAGCGCGACAGTCCCTGCAGGCACGACGGGCACGACGTCAGCACCTTCACGTCGCCGGCGAAGCCGTCGGCGCGCAGCTTGTCGGCGCCGCTTCGCATCTCGCGCTCCTTGCGAAATCGCACCTGCGTCGAGATGTCGGGCCGCGTCGTCGCGAGCGTCCCCGATTCGCCGCAGCAGCGATCGTTCAGCGGCACGTTCGCGCCCATCAGCTCGCTCACGACCTTGAGCGGTGCGTACGTCTTCATCGGCGTGTGACACGGATCGTGATACAGGTAGCGCACGCCGTCGACGCCGTCGAGCTTGACCCCCTTCTCGAGCAGGTACTCGTGGATGTCGAGCAGCCGGCAGCCGGGGAATATCTTGTCGAACTCGTACTTCGCGAGCTGGTCCATGCACGTGCCGCACGACACGACGACGGTCTTGATGTCGAGGTAGTTGAGCGTGTTGGCGACGCGATGGAACAGCACGCGGTTGTCGGTGATGATCTGCTGGCCCTTGTCGTGGTTGCCCGCGGATGTCTGCGGGTAGCCGCAGCACAGATAGCCTGGCGGCAGCACGCATTGCGCGCCGACGTGGTAGAGCATCGCCTGCGTCGCGAGCCCGACCTGCGAAAAGAGCCGCTCGGAGCCGCACCCGGGGAAATAGAACACGGCGTCGGAGTCGTCGGTGACCTTCGCCGGATCGCGGATCACCGGCACGATCGTGTCGTCCTCGATGTCGAGCAGCGCGCGCGCCGTGCGCTTCGGCACGCCTTTCGGCATCGGCTTGTTGATGAAGTGCACGACTTGCGCGACCAGCGGCCGCGCGCCGGTCGTCGCCGGCGGCCGGGCGGTCTGCGCGCGCGCATAGCCCAAGCCCTTGACGACGCGGTACGCGAGCCGCTGCGCGCGGTAGCCGACGTCGATCATCAGCGTCTTCGCGAGCTTCACCGTCGATGGGTCGGTCGCGTTCAGGAAGAGCATCGACGCCTTCGTGCCCGGGTTGAAGCGCTTCTTGCCGGTGCGGCGCAGGAAATTGCGCATCGCGATCGACACGTCGCCGAAGTCGATGTCGACCGGGCACGGGTTCTTGCACTTGTGGCACACCGTGCAGTGGTCGGCGACGTCGGAGAACTCGTCGAAGTGGCGCCACGAGACACCGCGTCGCGTCTGCTCCTCGTAGAGGAACGCCTCGGTCAGCAGCGACGTCGCGAGGATCTTGTTGCGCGGGCTGTACAGCAGGTTCGCGCGCGGCGAGTGCGTCGCGCACGGCGACTTGCATTTGCCGCAGCGCAGGCAGTCCTTGATCATGTCGGCGATGCCGCCGATGTCGCTCGCCTCTAGGATCAGGCTCTCGTGGCCGATCAGCGAGAAGCTCGGCGTGTACGCGTTGCGCAGGTCCGACGGCGTGTCCGCGTCGCGCAGCAGCTTGCCGGCGTTGAAGCGGCCATGCGGGTCGATTTCGCGCTTGTAGTCGGCGAACGGCGCCAGCTCCTCGTCGGTCAGGTATTCGAGCTTGGTGATGCCGATGCCGTGCTCGCCCGAGATGACGCCACCGAGCGCACGCGCGAGCGCCATGATCCGCGCCACCGCAGCGTTCGCCTGCTGCAGCATCGCGTAGTCGTCGGAGTTCACCGGGATGTTCGTATGCACGTTGCCGTCGCCGGCGTGCATGTGCAGCGCGATGAACACCCGCCGGCGCAGCACCCGCGCGTGGATCGCATTCACGCGTGCGATCACCGGCGCGCATAGCGAGCCGGCGAAGAGCTCCTCGAGCGGGCCTTTCAGCTCGCGCTTCCACGAAACGACGGTCGCGTGGTCGCGCAGCGGCACGAACGTCTCGTCGAGCCGCGCGAGCAGATCGCTCCAATGCGCGCGCGTCGCGGCGACGAGAGCGCGCGCGTCGTCGCGCTTCTCGTCGATCACTTCCTGCGCGGGACGCTCGTCGTTGTCGGGTCCCCACGACTGCAGGAACGCCGGGCTCGCGAAGAAGCGCTCGAGCTCGTCGCAGAGCTCGATCTTGTTCGCGATCGAGAACTCGATGTTGATCCGCTCGACGCCGTCGGTGTAGTCGCCGAGGCGCTCGAGCGGGATCACGACGTCCTCGTTGATCTTGAACGCGTTCGTGTGCCGCGCGATCGCCGCCGTGCGCGAGCGGTCGAGCCAGAACTTGCGACGGCTTTCCGGCGAAACCGCGACAAAGCCTTCGCCGCCGCGCGCGTTGGCGATGCGCACGACCTCGGACGCCGCCTTCGCGACGGCGTCGTCCGACTCGCCGACGATGTCTCCGAGCAGCACCATCTTCGGCCTGCCGTGACGCTTCGCCTTCGTCGCGTAGCCGACGGCTTTCACATAACGCTCGTCGAGATGCTCGAGACCGGCGAGGATCGCGCCGTGCGGCCGCGCGTCGAGGAAGTTCTTCACCTCGACGATCGCCGGCGTGGACTGGTGCGCGGTGCCGAAGAACTCGAGGCAGACAGTGCGCGTCGCCGGCGGCATCCGATGCAGCACGAAGCGGGCGCTGGTGACGATGCCGTCGCAGCCCTCCTTCTGCACGCCCGGAAGGCCGGCGAGGAACTTGTCGGTGACATCCTTGCCGAGGCCGACCTTGCGAAAGGTGCCGCCGGGAATCGTCAGCGTGCGCGTGCGCCTGACCGTCTCGCGCTTCGCGTCGAGCCAGCGCACCTCGAACGTCGCCTCCCCGGCGTCGTGGATCTTGCCCATGTTGTGATCGAGGCGCACGACGTCGAGCCACTCGGCGTCCGGCGTCACCATCCGCCACGACAGCAGGTTGTCGAGCGCCGTGCCCCACAGCACCGCTTTCTTGCCGCCGGCGTTCATCGCGACATTGCCGCCGATGCACGACGCGTCGGCGGACGTCGGGTCGCAGGCGAACACGAAGCCGGCACCCTCGGCGGCTTCCATCGCGCGCTTGGTGACGACACCCGCGCCGCAATCGAGCGTCGGAACCGGTTCATTGCGATCCGGGACCGTCATCGGCTCGATCGCCGACATCCGCTCGAGCTTCTCGGTGTTGATCACGGCCGAGCGCGGCGACAACGGAATCGCGCCCCCGGTGTAGCCGGTGCCGCCGCCGCGCGGGATGATCGTGAGGCCGAGCTCGATGCAGCCCTCGACGAGGCCGCGCACCTCGTCCTCGCTGTCGGGATGGAGAACGACGAACGGGTATTCGACGCGCCAGTCGGTCGCGTCGGTCACGTGCGCGACGCGCGCGTAGCCGTCGAACGCGATGTTGTCCTTGTGCGTGTGCCGCGACAGCACGCGCACGGCGCGCTTGCGCAGCGCCGCCGCCGCCGGGAACCACGCGGCGAAGCGGTCGACCGCGTGACGCGCCGCGCGCACCAGACGCGCGACCTTCGCGTCGCGATCCGGATCGGCATCGGCGCCCGCGGCAAGCGCCGTGCGCCGCTTCTCGATCTCGTTCAGCCGGTGATGCATCGCCTCGACGAGCAGCCGCCGCCGCGGCGGGTGGTCGAGCAGATCGTCCTGCAGGTACGGATTGCGCTCGACCACCCAGATGTCGCCGAGAACCTCGAACAGCATCCGGGCGGAACGGCCGGTGCGCCGCTCGCCGCGAAGCTCCTCGAGCATCCGCCACAGGTCGGCGCCGAGGAGGCGGATGACGATCTCGCGGTCCGAGAACGACGTGTAGTTGTACGGAATCTCGCGAACGCGCGGCGCCTCGCCGGGCAGCGCCTCGGCATCGGTCCGCGCGACGGGGTCGATGACGACATCCATGGGAACCATCGATACTACCGCAGCGCACAACAGCGCCGCTGTCAGGCGGAATGAGACAGGCGCGGGCGATGTTTGTCCGCTGTTGCCCACAACGGAGACCGCTCATGACCCGTCTCGCCCTGCTCGTCGCCACGACGTTCGCTCTCGCGATGCCCGCCGCCGTGTGCGCGGCGCCGCTCGCCTACACCGCAGCGCTCGCAGGCGCGAACGAGAATCCGGTGAACGCCTCGCCGGGCAGCGGATCGACGACGGTGTTCTACGACGCCGCGACGCACACGCTGCGCGTGGTCGTCAACTTTTCCGGGCTGACCGCCGGCACGACCGCTTCGCACATCCACTGCTGCACGGCGCCTCCCGGCAATGCGGGCGTCGCGACGACCACGCCGACATTTCCCGGATTCCCGCTTGGCGTGATGGCCGGCACGTACGACAACACGCTCGACCTCACGTCGGCGAGCAGCTGGAATCCGGCGTTCATCACGGCGCAAGGCGGCACGCCGGCCGGCGCCGAGGCCGCGCTCGCCGCCGGCCTCGCGGCCGGAACGTCGTATCTGAACGTTCACACGACGGCGTTTCCGGCCGGGGAGCTGCGCGGCTTCCTCGGCGTGCCGGCAGCCGGCCCGGCGGTGTCGTCGGCGATTCCGACGCTCACCGAGGGCGCGCTGATCGTGTTGATCGCCGCCGTCGCGCTGATCGGCTTCGGCGTCGCGCGACAGCGGCGCAGCTAAGGCCTGGTTGAAGGGCCCTAGGTCAAGCGAACCTCGCGCCGGTCGAATCGGCGGTACGCGATCGCTTCGGCGACGTGCGGCGCGCGCACGCGTGGCCGAGCCAGCCGCACGGACATGGCCGCGTTGCACTCGTCCACATCCGGCTCAAATGCACGAAAGCCCACGGACTACTCAGAAAATCCGCAGACGCTCGGCGAGCATGTCCGCGAACCCTGCCGTGACCGACAGGGCAAAGAGCGGTTCACGGTTGTCCGCGCCCAATATGACGTGTGCTGTGCCAAGCTGCCAACGCACCGACGGCCATCCCCAGAATATAGGGTGGCGCGCTTGTCCAATCGGGCTGCGCGTACGCACCAAGGAGCTTTGCTGCCGCGATCACCAAACCAAAACAAAGAATACCCAGTGCAACGTGCCCGATGTATATCAATCGTCGCATTAGCGCGGTCGCTGCCGTGGTAAGGCGCGTATGCACACTGAGCCTAGATCGATAAACGATCACGACCGGAACCGTTGTCAATGCGCCGGCTAGCAGGCAAATAGTGAAGTTCATGCCAATGCCGTCACGTCGCTATGGCCCGCAGGAAAAGGGCATCGGCGAGAACCCTTGCTCAGCTGGCACCAAAAGCTCCGTAAGGATTTGACCAGCATTTGCAGCGGCAGCACCCGAAATTTGGCCCATGCGGATTGCAGATTCCGCGGACATGCCAATGCGAACCGAGCCGAGAGCCACTGCGAATCCGATTGTATAAGCCGCCGCCTGCGATTGAACCGATGGTGCCTTGAATCCCGACAGCTTGCCAATGCGTATACCGTTTGAGTTGAGCAATTGACTAGGGCCTGTTAACGCTATGGACGCAAACGCGTTGCACGGCCGAAAACGCCCGGCGCAAGGCGCGAAGGCGAAGCCGGGTCGGGCACCCGGCGAGACTTTGCAACGCTGCGATCGGCGTTTTCGGGAGCAACCCGAAGGGAACGGCCGGCTTGGGACGCCACCTTTTGTTGCTCTCCTCGCCAAGACCGCCAGTCTTGGTTTCGTCGGCTGCCGCGACTGGCGCCCCACGCCACCCGTTCACGTTTGTGCCCATAGCGTTAACAGGCCCTAGCTCGAGCGAACCTCGCGCCGGTCGAAGCGGCGGTACGCGATCGCTTCGCCGACGTGCGGCGCGCGCACGCCGTCGCTGCCATCGACATCGGCGATCGTGCGCGCGACTTTCAGGATGCGGTGATACGCGCGCGCCGATAGCGAAAGCCGGGCAAGCGCCTGCGCAAGCAGTGCGGCGGCCTCGGCGTCGGGCGCGCAGTGTTGGTCGATCGCGCGGGTCGACAGCAGCGCGTTCGGCATGCCTTGTCGCGCCTGCGCGATTGCGCGAGCCCCAGCAACGCGCTCGCGCACCG
Organism: uncultured beta proteobacterium; assembly: GCA_963798655.1. Taxonomy (GTDB): domain Bacteria; phylum Pseudomonadota; class Gammaproteobacteria; order Burkholderiales; family Casimicrobiaceae; genus CAVSMC01. Next base: position 564,903 of record CAWCUH010000004.1, read on the forward strand.
ACGCGCTCGACTCGCCGCAGGGCGCAGCCGCGGCTAGCGCCTCGGCCGGAACCGGCGGGACGTCGATGCCGATGTCGATTCGGTCGAGCAGCGGACCCGAGACCCGCGAGCGGTAGCGCAGCACCTGGTCGGGCGTGCAATGGCAGCGCCCGCTCGCGTGGCCGAGCCAACCGCACGGGCACGGATTCATTGCCGCGACGAGCTGGAAGCGCGCGGGGAACGTGCTCTGCCGCGCGGCGCGGGAGATGTGGATCGAGCCCGACTCGAGCGGCTCGCGCAGCACTTCGAGAACGCGCCGGTCCCATTCCGGCAACTCGTCGAGGAACAGCACGCCGTGATGGGCGAGCGAGATCTCTCCCGGACGCGGATCGCTGCCGCCGCCGACCAGCGCGACGCCGCTCGCCGTGTGATGCGGCGCACGGTACGGCGGCCTCGCCCAATGCGCCGGGTCGAAGCGCCCGGCGAGCGACGCGACCGCCGCACTCGCGAGCGCGTCGTCCTCGCCGAGCGCCGGCAGCAATCCCGGCAGCCGTTGCGCGAGCATCGACTTGCCGGTGCCCGGCGGGCCGATCAAGCAGCATGCTGTGCGCGCCGGCGGCGGCGATCTCGAGCGCTCGCTTGGCCGGCGCTTGTCCGCGCACGTCGGCGAGATCGAGCGCCGAGCCGTTTGCGCTCGCGATCCGGCCTGCGGCGAGCGGCACGAGCGGCGTGCGGCCGGTGAGATGCGCACACACGGCAAGGAGATCCGGCGCAGGGAGCACGACCAGGTCGCGAACGAACGCGGCTTCCTGCGCGCTCGCCGCGGGTAGCACGAACGAGCGGCCATCCCGGCGCGCGCAGAGCGCCATCGGCAGCGCGCCTCGAATCCGTCGCAACTCGCCGGTCAGCGCGAGCTCGCCGGCGAACTCGACGTTCGCAAGTGGCGGCGCGGGCAGCTGCGCGGTCGCCGCCAGGATGCCGAGCGCGATCGGAAGATCGAAGCGGCCCGATTCCTTGCGCAGGTCCGCCGGCGCGAGATTGACCGTTATCTTTCGCGCCGGGAACTCGAACTGCGCATTCGCGAGCGCGGCACGCACGCGGTCGCGCGCCTCCTTCACCTCGGTATCCGGCAAGCCAACCAGGTTGAAGGCCGGCAACCCGTTGGACAGATGGACCTCGACCGTGACGAGCGGAGCGTCGATTCCGGCGAGGCCCCGCGACAACACGACGGCAACGGGCATGAGCGAAGGTCTACGGTCACGAGCGACGCAGGGGAGATCGAGTCTAGCGACGCGCTCGACGCGGCGCGCTCCGCCGGATGGCCGAGGCGGGAAGATTCGTGCATCCCGATGCGATTCTTCGCACCCGGCCGCGCGCCAGCGTGCGTACGGTTATCATCGGCGCTCAGCTATTGGCTTCGCCGCTGAACGATGATCACCGAACCGAATGCCCGCCCGGCGCTGAACGACTCCGGACTTCGCATGGCACCGCGGTGTTCTGCGACATCTCGGGGTTCACGCAACTGTCGGAACAACTCGCGCGCAAGGGCCGCGAGGGCGCCGAGCAGATCACCGACATCGTCCGCGCGTGCTTCGAGGAGGTGCTCGCGATCGCGTACCGCGACGACGGCGGCCTGCTGAATTTCGGCGGCGACGCGCTGCTGCGGCGCAGACGTGCACCGCGTCGTCGTTGCTCGAGCGCGTGCAGGCGCACGCGCTGCTGGAGCAGGGCGACCTGTGGAGCGCGCGCGATGCGCTCGACGCGAGCCTCGCCGCAGCGAAGGAGCGCGGCGACTATTTCGAAGCGACGTTGACGCAGGGCTGTGCGCAACGCTCAAGGTGCGCGCCGTGCCGCCGGGTCCGCTGGCGCCACAGTAAGTCGAAGGCAAGTCAAAAAAGCGCGGCCCTGGGCGGGCGCTCTTTTGGTTCAGTTGCGAAGGTCTACGGCAGACGGACGAAACCGTCGTTGCGATCGATGATCTTGTACCAGAACTGGACGCACGCGCCGGTCAACGACGGGTAGTCGCCGCTGGGCAACATCATCGACGTCCACCCGTGATTTGCGTCACACATCAGCGCTTGTGTGCTGCTTGGTGCTGCGGATTGCCGGAGTTGTACGCCTGGGAGAATGGCCCACTCGACGGGCTGTCGTCCGGGATCGTCGGCATCACAGTTGTGCCGTTCACATCGTCGTCAAGACACGCCAGCGCGGGAACGTAGTCGCAGGCCGCATTGGTGTTGGGCGCGCAGATCCTCGGTGTCAAGCCGCCGCCAAGCAGGCCGGTGTTCGGTTTCGCCCACGCCAGATTCGGTTGGAGATTCAGCCACGAGCCGGCATTCGAGGCCGGCGTTACGTGCGGATAAGGCACCGCTCGAACAGCACGACATATTCCGCCGATATGTGCTGAGCGTTCATGGTGTTGACGATAAAGCTCGCGCGTACGTCGGGCCGACGGGATGCTAGGTCGGCGGGACGCTCGTCGACGCGCCTTCGGCCAATGTGTTCGACGCCCCGCTTGCGCCGACTCGCGCCTCGATTTCCGCCAGTCGGCACTCAAGCGCCTCGACCTTCTCGCGCGTCTTGAGCAATACCTGCGCTTGAACTTCGAATTCCGCGCGCGGCACGACGTCGAGGCGCGCGAGTCCGCTCGAGAGCATCGCCTTCACGTTCTTCTCGATATCCTTCGCGGGGCTGCTCTCGAAGAGCTTCGCGATGCGCGACGCGAGTTCGTCGAACGCGGTGGAGTTGGCCATCTTCGTCTCCGGCAAGACGCGGAATCGCGCGTGAACCATCGAGTCTAGCAAAGCCGGCTCCGCGCGGTTCGCGCCGTCGTTGTGCCAATCCCGTGCGGCGCGCACCAGCACGGTGCGGCCGACCAGCGCGGATGATGCTGCGTCGCGCAATACCGACGCCAAGTCATTGATATAGCTGGTAAGGGCGGTCGTGGCACACCAAATGCTGAAAGAGCGGCTGCACCTCTCCTCACAAGGCAACCGGAGTTCCAACAATGCCCGCACGCTGCACCGCTTCCCGACTGCTCGCCATGATTGGCTTGGCATCCGCCACAAGCATCACACTCGCACAAACACCCGCACCGGCCGCCACGCCCGAGCACACGCTCACCGCGAACGTCGGACTCTTCAGTGAATACATTTTCCGAGGCATCGCCCAGACGGCTGGCAAGCCGGCGGTGCAAGGCGGATTCGACTACGCGCACTCGAGCGGCTTCTATGCAGGCACGTGGGGTTCGAACATCAGCTGGCTCGAGGATTTCGGAGCGTACAACCGCTCGAGCCTCGAGTGGGACTTCTACGGCGGATACAAGAACACGTTTCCCGGCAGTGACGACTGGAGCTACGACGTCGGAACGCTCTATTACTACTACCCCGGATCGAAAAATCCCGGCGTGTTGAACGTCGACACGTGGGAACTGTACGGCGCGATCGGCTGGAAGTGGATCAGCGCAAAGGCGTCGTACACAGTGTCGAACGACTACTTCGGCATCCGTCCGAACGGCCAGAAGACCGACGGCACCTGGTACCTCGATGTCACCGCGACGTATCCGGTGCCCGATACCGGCTGGGCGCTGATCGGCCACTACGGTCATCTCGACGTGCGTCATGACGGCAGCGGCGACTTCAAAGCGTCGTACGACGACTGGAAGCTCGGCGCGTCGTACACGGTGCCCGACGGCGTGCTGAAGGGCATCGAAGTCGGCGCCTACTACACCGGCAACAACGCGACATCGGCGTTCTACACCGATCTCACCGGCTACGACACCGCGAAGGACCGCGGCGTCGTCTATGTGAAGAAGACGTTCTAGCCACGCGGTGCAACCGCGCTTCCGAGGAGTCCCATGAAACTGGTCACCGCCATCATCAAGCCGTTCAAGCTCGACGAGGTGCGCGAGGCGCTGTCTTCGATCGGCGTGCAAGGGATCACCGTCACCGAGGTGAAAGGGTTCGGCAGGCAGAAAGGGCACACCGAGCTCTATCGCGGCGCCGAGTACGTCGTCGACTTCCTGCCGAAAGTGAAGATCGAGGCCGCAATCAAGCCCGAGCTGCTCGAGCGCGTCATCGAGTCGATCGAGAAGGCCGCGAACACCGGCAAGATCGGCGACGGAAAGATCTTCGTGTTCGATCTCGAGCAGGCCATCCGCATCCGCACCGGCGAGACCGGCGCCGAAGCGCTGTAACGGAGGGAAACGAAATGAATCGATTGCTCGCAATCATCGCGCTTGCCGGCGCGCTCGCCTTGGCGCTGCCCGCGCTCGCACAGGACAAGGCAGCCGCGCCGGCGGCGACGCCGACACCCGCCGCGGCGCCCGCTTCAGCGGCGCCGGCCGCGACCCCGACCGCCGCACCGGCGCCTGCGGCTGCGGCCGCACCCGCTGCGACTGCGGCGCCCGCGCCGACGCCGAACAAGGGCGACACCGCGTGGATGCTCGTGTCCACCGCGCTCGTGCTGATGATGAGCATCCCGGCGCTCGCGCTGTTCTACGGCGGCATGGTGCGATCCAAGAACATGCTCTCGGTGCTGATGCAGGTGTTCGTCGTGTTCTCGCTCATCACCGTGCTTTGGTGCGTGTACGGCTACAGCCTCGCATTCACCGAAGGCAACGCCTTCTTCGGTGGCTTCGACCGGCTGTTCCTCAAAGGTGCGACGGACGCGACGGCGGCAACATTCTCCAAGGGCGTCGTGCTGCCCGAGCTCGTCTACGTCGCGTTCCAGGCGACGTTCGCGGCCATCACCGTCTGCCTGATCCTCGGCGCGTTCGCCGAGCGCATCAAGTTCTCCGCCGTGCTGCTGTTCGCCGCGCTGTGGTTCACGTTCGCGTATGCGCCGATCGCGCACATGGTGTGGTTCTGGGCGGGGCCCGACGCGTACACGGCCGCGGGCGTCGTCGATGCGGCCAACGCGAAGGCCGGCTATATCTGGCAGATGGGCGCGCTCGATTTCGCCGGCGGCACCGTCGTGCACATCAACGCCGGCATTGCGGGCATCGTCGGTGCGATCGTCATCGGCAAGCGCGTCGGCTACGGCAAGGAATCGATGGCGCCGCACAACCTGCCGATGACGATGATCGGCGCGTCGCTGCTGTGGACGGGCTGGTTCGGATTCAACGCCGGCTCCGCGCTGGAGGCGAACAACTCCGCCGCACTTGCCTTCATGAACACGTTCCTCGCCACCGCGTGCGCCGTGCTTGCGTGGACGTTCGGCGAATGGATGTTGAAGGGCAAGCCGTCGATGCTGGGTGCCGCGTCGGGCGCGGTCGCCGGTCTCGTCGCAATCACGCCGGCCGCCGGCAACGTCGGCATACCGGGCGCGTTCGTCATCGGCGCCGCGGCCGGCCTCGTCTGCCTGTGGGGCGTGAACGGACTGAAGCGAATGATCGGCGTCGACGATTCGCTCGACGTGTTCGGCGTGCACGCGGTGGGCGGCATTCTCGGCGCGCTGCTGACGGGCATCTTCGTGTCGCCCGACCTCGGTGGACCGAACGTCGTCGCCGACTGGGTGACCGGCAAGATGGAGTATCCGGGGTATCTCGCCCAGCTGTGGATCCAGGCGAAGGCGGTCGGCATCACGATCCTGTGGTCGGGTGTCGTCGCGTTCGTCTCGTACAAGATCGTCGACCTGGTGATCGGATTGCGCGTCTCCGAGGAGGAAGAGCGCGAAGGTCTCGACATCAGCTCGCACGGCGAGTCGGCGTACCGCGTGTAGCGTCGCCGCGACCATTACGCTGCGGCGCGCGCCTCCTCCCGCGCGCCGCGACGTAAAGCGGGAGGCAATGGCTCCCGCGAGCGCAGTAGAGTTTCTCCTCAGTGGCTTTCCGGGCGCCCGCACACGGCGCCCGTTTTTTTGGAGCCGACCGCCGTCGTCCCCGTGGGCTAGAATCGACGTTCCCCTTCGGCGAAATCGGCCATGGTTCCCCATCTGACGACCGCGCTCACCGGGCCGCTGCAGGACCTCGAGCGGCGCATTCTCGAGCGCATGCCGGACATCGAGCGCTGGCTGCGCACGCGCTGGCAGGAGCACGCGGTGCCGTTCTACGCGTCGGTCGACCTGCGCAATGCCGGCTTCAAGCTCGCGCCGATCGACACGAATCTGTTCCCGGGAGGATTCAACAATCTGAACCCGGCGTTCGTGCCCCTGTGCGTACAGGCCGTGCAGGCGGCGGTGGAGCGAATCTGCCCCGACGCGCGCGGCGTGCTGCTCGTGCCGGAGAACCACACGCGCAACACGTTCTACCTGCGCAACGTCGCCGCGCTCGTCGACATCATCCGTCGCGCGGGAATGAACGTGCGCATCGGCTCGCTGCTGCCGGAAATCACGGGGCCGACGCCGACCGACACGGGCGACGGCAATTCGCTGACGCTCGAGCCGATTCGCCGTGAAGGTCGCCGCGTCGCACTCGATGGCTTCGACCCCTGCATGGTGCTGCTGAACAACGACCTGTCCGCCGGCGTGCCCGACGTGCTGCGCGACATCGACCAGCCGATCGCGCCGCCGCTCGCCGCCGGCTGGTACAACCGCAGGAAGTCGCATCACTTCGAGGCGTACCAGCGCGTAGCGAAGGAGTTTGCCGCGCTGATCGACATCGACCGCTGGCTGATCGACCCGTTCTTCGGCGTCTGCGGCGAGGTCGACTTCCGCGAGCGCGCGGGCGAGGAATGCCTCGCGCAGAACGTCGAGCTCGTGCTCGAGCGCGTGCGCAAGAAATACGCGCAGTACGGCATCGACGACAAGCCGTTCGTGATCGTCAAGGCGGACGCGGGCACCTACGGCATGGGGATCATGACGGTGCGCGACGCGAACGACGTGGTCGGCTTGAACCGCAAGCAGCGCAACAAGATGGCGGTGGTGAAGGAAGGACTGTCGGTCACGTCGGTGATCATCCAGGAGGGCGTGCCGACGTTCGAATCGATCGACGACGCGATCGCCGAGCCGGTGATCTACATGATCGACCGCTTCGTCGTCGGCGGCTTCTACCGCGTGCACACCGAGCGCGGAAGGGACGAGAACCTGAATGCGCCGGGCGCACGGTTCGTGCCGCTTGCGTTCGAGACCGCGTGCATACCCGATCCATCGGCGCCGGCGGGTTGCGCGCCGAACCGGTTCTATGCGTACGGCGTGATCGCGCGCCTCGCGCAGCTTGCCGCCGCGATCGAGATCGAGGAGCTCGAAGTGGCGGGCGCCGACGCCGCGACCGCGTGACGATGGCCACGCTGGCCAGCGGCGATGCCGCTGCGGCGACGTTCGCGCGGCTCGCCGGCGTCCCGCTGCGCATCGACGGTCGAAAAAAGAGCGCGCCGTACGGGCGCGCTCCGGAGGGTGCGTAACCGGGGGGTTACGCCATGAAGTGCGTCATGCGAGGAAGCCGACGTCCGCGGTCGAGAAGCGGCCGACGTTGGGAAAGACCTGCGCGATGTCCGACGGTGTTGCGCCAAACCACTTGGCCATCGTCGCGCCGTACTGGTCGAGCGAGATCGACGGAATCCAGCGCCCCTGGCTGCCCGAGTCGTTGATGCTGGCGGCGCCGAGCTTCATGTCGGGGAACGTTCCGTAGAACTTGTTGCCCTGGACGCTGCCCCCGACGACCATGTGGTGCGAGCCCCATGCGTGGTCGGTGCCGCCGCTGTTCGGCTTCCACGTGCGCGAGAAGTCCGACATCGTGAACGTCGTGACCTCGTTCGCCACCGTCATGTTGACCGTCGCGTTGTAGAACGCGTTGATCGCCGGGACGAGCGTGTTCAGCAGGTTCTGCTGTCCGTTGAGCTGTCCGGTATGCGTGTCCCAGCCGCCGACCGACACGAAGAAGATCTGCCGCGAATGGCCGAGCGTCGCACGGTTGTTGATCATCACCGCAACGGTCTTTAGCTGGTTCGCGATGCTCGAGTTGAGACCGGTGAACGGCGTCGAGATCGTCGACGGGATCGCGGCCCGGAGGACCGGGTTCAGCAGCACGCTCGAGTTGATCGCGTTGGTCACCGTGCCCTGGCCCGCCTGCACGATCTGGTTCGAGTCGAGCGCCGTCGAGATCGCCGTCCGCGCCGCTGCGCGTGCGAGCTGTTGCGCGTTCATCGACGCGCTGTCGCCGGAAAAGCCGAAGTTCGCGTTGACGCTCGCCGTCGGCATCGCGAGCATCCGCGACACCGGGCCGTTGCCCCACGTCTGCGCGCCGGAGAACGACATCGCCATCGGGGTCGCCGTCGGTGAGTTGAGGCCGGCCACTCGCTCGGCCAGCCGACCACCCCAGCCGGTGATTCCGGCGAGCGTCGGCGCCGAGATGTCCGACATCAGCTGTTGCTGCTGGTCGCTGTGCGAGAAAAGCTGCGACGGCGACTGCACGCTTCGCGCGAGATACTGTGCGCGCGTCGTCGGGTAGAGCAGCGTGCCGGTATTGAGCACGACGGCCATCTTGCCGGTGCTGAACAGCGTCTGCAGCGCTCCCATGCTCGGATGCAGACCGAACATCTCGCCGCCCATGTTCGTCGGCGTGATCTGCAGCATGCTCGCCTGCGGGATGTTGATGCCGGTCGACGGGTCGCGCACCGCGTTGTACGCGGCATAGTTCGTGTACGGCATCACGAAGTTGTTCGTGTCGGCGCCGCCGAACAGGAACACGCAGACGAGCGCCTTGTAACCCGGCGCGCCCTGCGCGGACGCCGCGCTGATGCCGAACGAGTCGAGCGACGAGACCAGCGACATCGCCGAAACGGCGCCGGCCCCCTTCAAGAAGTTACGCCGGGAATAGATCATCGGGCCGCTCATGTCAGTGCTCCGTCTGGTACTTCGGTGAGATCGCGATCAGGTAGTACGCGGCGCGCGCGCGGTCGTATTTCTGCACGTCCGTCGGCGTCGCCGACAGCGTCACCGCGCTGACCGCATTGATGATCTGCGTGCGCCACGCCGGCGACAGCGACTCGTAGAGCAACGCGCTCGCAACGAAATCGACCAGCGCCGGCACGTTGTTGTACAGGCCCGCGGCGATCGAAAGATCGATCTTCGTCCCGGTCGACCCGATCACCGTCGTGTCGCGCGCGCACGTGCCGAGGTTCACATTGGTCGACGGAGCCGGCGCGCACGCGTTGGCGGCGCCGAAGCCGAGGATGTTGTAGAAGAAGTTGACCCTCGAGAAGTACGTCGTCGCGTCGAGGATGCCGAACTGCGGGCCGGACAGGTTCGACCCGGGGATCACGTAATCCGCCGGGAAGAAGTTGAACACCGTCGCCGAATTGAACGGGTCCTGTCCCATGTTCGTCACACGCGAGTTGATCAGGTACACGCCGTCCGACGACGCGCCGACCGCGCGCAGGAAGTTCGTCACCAGCAGCACCGGTTCCTTCAGCGCGCCGAACTTCGAGTACACGGGATTGCGCGGCGCCCGCGCCTCGGGGTCGAGCAGGATCGCTCGCACGACCGCCTTGAGGTTGCCGCGCACGCCCGCGCCGTCGTTGTTCCAGACGTTGCTGATCCGCGCCACATACGCAGGCGACGGGTTGCTCGTCACCAGGTGCTGGATCAGCTGCTTGCCGATGAACGGCCCGACGTTCGGATGCTGCGCGATCACCGAAACGGCCGTGCGCAAATCCGGGTCGGCGCGAAGCCCCGCGCCCACGGTGAACCCGAGGAACGTCTTCGACGTCGTGTCGTGATAGTTCGTCGCGCCGCCGCAGCCGTTGAGCGCGGTGCTTTCGCACGGGATCATGGTGTTCGTGTAGTTGACCGGCGCGTTCCACGTCGGCGTCGAGACGCCCGGACGCGGGAAGTACGTCCATCCGGTCATCACCTTCGCAAGCTCGGTGATCTCGGTCTGCGTGTACGACGCGATCGGCTCGCCGTTCGCGTCGCCTAGGATCGTGCCGTCCGGGTTCAGCTCGAACAGCCCGATCGAGAACAATTGCATGATCTCCCGAGCGTAGTTCTCGTTCGGCGACGTCGTTGCCGACGCCTTGCGATTGTTCGCCATGTCGAGGTAGTTGCCCATGAACCCGTTCACCGTGATGGCGAACAGAAGGTCCTCGAAGCGGCCGAATGCGTAGTCGCGCAGCAACTGCTGGTAGTCGCGATTCGCGTACTGGATCGCGTCCTGCTGCGCGGATGTCACCAGGATTTGCGACAGCGCCCAGGCGACGCGCATGCGCAGCTGATCGGGCGCGGTGAGCGCATTACGCCAGAACGCGCGCTGCAGCGGATAGATCGTGTAGTTGTCGCGACGGCACTGGTTGGTCGTGCTCGAGATGTCGTTGCACTGGCAGTTCGGGCCGGTGTAGCTCGGCGCTACGCACGCGGGCTGACCAGCTGGTTGCGGCACGCTCTGGGGCCACCATCCCGGCGCGCTCGCCGGTGCGCCGGTCCATCCGGCGAGAACCGGCAGGTCGGTCTTCGGCTGCGTGTTGAGCTGATCGTCGATCCAGCCGGTGATGCCGAGCGTCTGCACGCGCCCGATCTCGGCCGGCGTCGGGCCGAACGTCGCCTGATGGAGCAGGCGCGCCGGGTCGATGACGCCGTTCGCGACGGCACCGCGGCCGAAATAGAGCGGCCGGTCGCCGAGGCCGCCGAACCCGAAGATGTCGGTGACGGGATTCACGCGCGTCGTCGTGACGTACCAGATGCCGTTGCGGAACAGCACAAGGTCGACGGTGCCGTCGCCGTTGTAGTCGAAGGCCATCGGGATGTCGGTCGGCAGACCGTACGTGTACGTTTGTGCGACCGCATTCGTGCGCGTCGTCGACACGTACCATATCCCGGCGCGGTACAGCACCAGATCCTGCGCGCCGTCGCCGTTGAAATCGGCGACCAGCGGAACGTCGCCGGGCAGGCCGAACGAGTACGTGTTGGCGACGACCGCCGTGCAGAGCGACACGCCGGGCGCACACGCTGCCGCGGTCGCGACGTACCACGTGCCGCCGCGATAGAGCACGAGGTCGTCGCGACCGTCGCCGTTCATGTCGGCGCACAGCGGCACGTCGCCCGCAGCGCCAAAATTGACCGTCATGTCGACCGAGCCGTCGCGGCCAGGGTCGAACTTCCACACGCCGTCGCGGAACACCGTGGGCGAACGCGCGCCGGATCCGGTGATGTCGCACAGCAGGCCGGTATCGCCCGGGCTTCCGACGGAGACTTTCAAATCGGCGACGTGGTCGTAGTTGCCGTCCAGAAAGAATTTGCTGATTTCCGGCCGATACACGCCGACGGCGGCCGCCATCGCGCCGTATGCCGACTGCGCGAACGACGCCGCGCTCACGAGGGCCGCGACGAAGAGCGCGCAGCGGGACGTACGGGATTGCGAAGCGCGTGTGCGCCCGCGGCCAAGCGATTGCAGCATGACGACCTCTTATCTGTCTTGGTCCCGAGCCGGCCGACGCCTGCCGGCCGGTCACGCCGCCCCGGAAGCAATCCCGGACCCACCTGCGGCGCGAGGGTGGAAATTCGCCAATTCCGCCGGACCGGTCTGCCACCGGCGACGACGGTGCCTGCAAATATGACAACGGGTTATGACGAATGCATGGCGAGATTGCATGACGAGGGCATAATTTGCAAGCGCCCGAGCCTCGTTCCGCGGGCCGTTCGTCGGATGAAGTTGTGGCCGACAAGGGGAGCGATCGCTCATACGCCGCCGCAATGGCGCGTGCTAACGCATTGAGAATGCGAACAGTTTTCAGCCGCGTTTCGAGGGTACGCGGCGGCGCGGCCTGCGCCTGCCGTTCGGCGGCTCGCTCAGCGGCTGCGCTTGCGGCGCGCGCGCGGGTGGGCGGCGTCGTAAACCTTCGCCAGCGCCTGGAAGTCGAGATGCGTGTACACCTGGGTGCTCGCGATGCTCGCGTGGCCCAGCATTTCCTGCACGGCACGAAGATCGCCGGACGACTGCAGCACGTGCGACGCGAACGAATGGCGAAGCATGTGTGGATGCACGTGGCGCGCGAGACCCTGCGCGCGCGCCCAGTACGCGAGCCGGCGCTCGATGGTCCGCCGATTGACCCGGGTGCCGCGCGCACCGACGAACAGCGCGCGCTCCTCCGGCGCGACGAGCGCGCGCCGGACGTCGAGCCAGCGTGCTATCGCCTCGCGTGCGCCCGCACCGACCGGCACGATGCGCTCCTTCGATCCTTTGCCGAACACCCGTACCTCGCCCGTCACGAGGTCTACACGATCGACGTCCAGTCCGGCGAGCTCGGCGAGCCGCAGGCCCGACGAGTAGGCGAGCTCGAACAACGCCCGGTCGCGCTGCGCGAGCGGATCGTCGGCGCCGATCTCGACGAGCCGCACCGCTTCGTCCGGCGACAGCGCCGCCGGCAAGCGTCGCGCCGAGCGTGGCGCGCGAAGCCCCGCGCACGGAGTTTGCTCGATCGTCGTATCGCGCTCGAGTGCGAAGCGGTAGAACGCGCGCCACGCGGACAGCATGCGCGCGAGACTGCGTCCCGACAGCCCGCGACCATGCAGCACGGCCAGATAGCGGCGCAGCTCAGGCGTCGTGACGCGCGCGAGCGGCGCCTCGCCGCAAAGCCGCGCGAGCGCAGCGACGTCGCTCACGTACGCGGTCCGCGTGTGCGCCGGACGCATCGCGAGGTGCTGCGCGAAGGCTTCGATCAGCTGCGCATTCGCCGGCGCGACCCGAACCTCGCCCGGATCGCGCGCCGATGCACGCTTCGACGAGGGCGGGCGGCGAGCAGTCACACCCTCGGCCTTTCCACCGGCGGCGCAATTCGACAGCCGCAGCTGTGGGCCTCGCTGCGGCGGTTCGCGATTGCTCGCATCCCCTTGCCTACCGGCCGGGGCCCCTGCTCGTCGCTCACGCCGCCGGCAGGTATCGCGCCGTCGCGACGCTCGCGAGCTCGGCGAGCCGCGTCAGGTAGACGGTGCCCATGCCGGCGTAATAGCGGTCGGGCTCCGCGCTCGCGAGGCCCAACATGCCGAACGTCTGCGCGGTGCGCAGCGGCAGGAACGCGAACGAGCGGCACGCATCGCCCGCATCGAACCAGTCGCGCGCCTCGAACGGCGCCGAGCTGCCGCAGTACGGCGCGCCGAGCTGATCGGCGTACTCGCGCAGTTCCACGCTCGTCGCCGCGAGCTCCGGCAGGTATGACTGCTCGGGCACGCGGCCCCAGAGCCTGCTCGCTACATGAGGAACGCCGAAATCCTCCTTCAGGCTGTGATACAGCACGGCGAGCGTCGTCTCGAGGTCGGGTGCGGCGAACAGCGCGAGCGTCGATCGGTGCAGCTTCTCGCCGATCGCGTCGTTCTCCGCGCCGAAGCGGATCAGCTCGCGCAGACGCGACTCGAGCTCGCCGTTCTTCTCGCGCAACGCGATGATCTGCCGCTCGGCGATCGGAATCGCATGACCGCCGTGCGGGTGCGGCACGAAGATCTCGGCAACGAGGTCGGCGTATTCCTCGAAGAAATGCGGGTTGTCCTTCAGGTACCCGGCAACCGCGCTGGCGTCCATTCGCGAGATCCTGGCTTGATCGTCGGTTGTCGATTCGTCGGGCATCGCTCGTTTCACACCGGCTGAAGGCGCCACTCGCCTTCGAACGTCGTTTCGGCGGGACCCGTCATCCGCACCGATCGGCCGTCGCCCGACCATGCAATCGTCAGCGTTCCCCCGCGAGTGCGCACGCACACCGGCGAATCGAGAAGGCCGCGGCGGACTCCCGCGACGACTGCCGCGCACGCACCGGTGCCGCATGCGAGCGTCTCGCCGACACCGCGCTCCCATACGCGCAGGCGAATGGTAGCGCGATCGATGACCTGCATGTAGCCGACGTTGACGCGATTGGGAAATCGCGGATGACGCTCGATTCGCGGGCCCTGCGTTTGGACGGGCGCGCGTTCGATGTCGTCGACGCGCTGCACCGCGTGGGGATTGCCCATCGACACCACCGAAACGTCGACGCGTTCGCCATCGACGTCGAGCGGCGTGACGATCGACGCAGCCTGCGCGACGAATGGAATGGCCGCGGGATCGAATTGCGGCACGCCCATGTCGACGCTGACCTCGCCATCGCCTTCGAGCGCCGGCTCGATGAGACCCCCGGCCGTTTCGACGCGGATCGATCGCTTCGCCGTCAAGCCGCGGTCGCGGACGAACTTGACGAAGCAGCGCGCGCCGTTGCCGCACTGCTCGACTTCGCCGCCGTCGGCGTTGAAGATCCGGTAACGGAAGTCCGCGCCGTCGTGCCGCGGACGCTCGACGACGAGCACCTGGTCGCAGCCGACGCCGAAGCGGCGATCGGCGAGCGCACGGATCTGCGCCGGCGTGAGCTCGATACGCTGTGCCACGCCATCGAGCACGACGAAGTCGTTGCCGCAGCCCTGCATCTTCGTGAAGCGCAGCGTCGTCATACGTTGAAGCGGAAGTGCATGACGTCGCCGTCGCGCACGACGTACTCCTTGCCCTCGAGGCGCATTCTGCCGGCCTCCTTCGCGCCCTGCTCGCCCTCGTGCGCGAGGTATTCGTCGTAGGCGATGACCTCGGCGCGAATGAAGCCGCGCTCGAAGTCGGTGTGGATCACGCCGGCGGCCTGCGCCGCCGTCGCGCCGACCGGAATCGTCCACGCGCGCACTTCCTTCGGCCCGGCGGTGAAGTACGTCTGCAGCCCGAGCAGCTTGTATCCGGCATGAATCACGCGGTCGAGACCGGGCTCGTCGACGCCGAGGTCGGCGAGGAACGCGAGCTTGTCGTCGCCGTCGAGATCGGCGATCTCAGCCTCGAGCGCCGCGCAGACCGGCACGACCGGCGCGCCTTCCTTCGCCGCGTGCGCGACGACGGCGTCGAGCAGCGCATTGGCGTGGAAGCCCTTCTCGGCGACATTCGCGACATACATCGTCGGCTTCATCGTCAGCAGGAAGAACGGCCGGAGCAGCGCGCGCTCCTCGTTCGTGAGATCCGCGGTGCGTGCGGGACGCCCCTGGTCGAGCACGGCCTCGACCTTCTGCAGCACGGCGAACACGCGCTGCGCCTCCTTGTCGCCGCCGGAGCGCGCTACCTTCTCCACCTTCGCGACCTGCTTCTCGACGGCGGCGAGATCGGCCAGCGCGAGCTCGGTGTTGATCGTCTCGATGTCGGAGACGGGGTCGATACGCCCCGACACGTGGACGACGTTGTCGTCGGCAAAGCAGCGCACGACGTGTGCGATGGCATCGGTCTCGCGGATGTTGGCGAGGAACTGGTTGCCAAGACCTTCGCCCTTCGACGCGCCGGCTACGAGCCCCGCGATGTCGACGAATTCGACGGTCGCCGGAATGACCTTCTCGGGCTTCGCGATCGCGGCGAGCTTCCCGAGCCGTGCGTCGGGCACCTCGACGATGCCGATGTTCGGCTCGATCGTGCAGAACGGATAATTCTCCGCCGCGATGCCCGCGCGCGTGAGCGCGTTGAAGAGCGTCGACTTGCCGACGTTCGGAAGCCCGACGATGCCGCAGCGCAGGCTCATGTCGCCGACCCCTTGCCCTTGGTTTCGCTTTCTCTCGTGTCCTTGTCCTTCGTATGCACCGCCGTCATCGCGCGCTCGAACTCGCCGGCGGCGATCGCCGGCCATGCATCGAGCGCGCGCTCGATCGCTGCGCCGATGCCGGCGCGCTCCTCGGGTCTCGGCGGCCGCAGCACGTAGTCGACGACGGGCTGCTGCGGGAATTCCGAATCACGCGGATGCCCGATGCCGATACGCAACCGCCAGAAGTCGGCCGTGCCGAGCTGGCCGACGATGTCACGCAGGCCGTTGTGCCCGGCGTGGCCGCCGCCGAACTTGAGCTTCGCATCGCCCGGCTTCAGGTCGAGCTCGTCGTGCGCGACGAGCATCTCGTCGGCGGCGATCGAAAAGAATCGCACGAGCGCCGATACCGCGCGGCCGCTGACGTTCATGTACGTCATCGGCTTCAGCAGTCGGACGTCGCCGGCGCGCGCGACGTGTCCCTGGAACCGCGACTCGCTCGAGAAGGATGCGCCGAGCTTCGCCGCGAGCGCGTCGGCGAGCCAGAAGCCCGCGTTGTGCCGCGTCGCGTCGTGCTCGCGGCCCGGATTGCCGAGGCCTACGACGAGTCTTATCGGTTGGGTCATCGCTCGCTTCGAAATGCGCGTGCCCGCGCCAAACAACAAGGCCCGCCGAACGATTGCGCCGGCGGGCCTTCGGTGTGCGGCTCGTCCGAGCGCGGCTACTTCTTCTTGTCGTCCTTCTTCTCGGTGCCCTTCGCCTCGGCTGCGGGCGCCGCCGGCGCCGTCGCTCCGGCCACGGGCGCTGCGGCGGCGCCTTCGGCCGTCGCCGCAGCCGCAGCGGCGGCGGCCTCTTCCTCGGCCTCGACCTGCGCCTTCGGCACGACGGCGGACGCGATGACCGGATCGAGCTTGCCGTGCGTGACGAGCGAGACACCCGGCGGCATCCTGAGCTCGGACAAGTGGATCGGCTTGCCGATGTCGAGCGCCGAAAGATCGACCTCGACGTACTCGGGAAGGTCGCGCGGAAGACACGACACGTCGACGTCGTTCGCGACATGGCTCACGACGGCGCCGGAGGCCTTGACCGCCGGTGACTGCTCGCCGTTGACGAAGTGCAACGGCACCTTCATGTGGATCTTCCTGTTCTCGTCGACGCGCTGGAAATCGACGTGCAGGATCTCGTTCTTGAACGGATGGAGCTGCACGTCGCGCAACAGCACCTTCGCCGTCGCGCCGTCGAGCTTCATTGTCAGGATCGACGCATGGAACGCCTCGTTGCGAAGCGCGTGGAACAGCGCGTTGTGGTCGAGCTCGATCGGCGTCGGCGCATTCGTGCCGCCGTAGACGATGCCCGGCGCCCGGCCCGAGCGGCGGAGCCGGCGGCTCGCGCCGCGGCCCTCGGTGGCGCGCGGAAAAGCGGTGAATTCGAATTGCATGATTTCGCTCCGGTGTCTGCGGCCTTCTGCGCGCTCGGCTTCGAAGCGTTGCGCGCGGTCGTCCGCGGTTGGCGACATCGGACGCGCCACGAAGGGAGCGACCGGGAAAAGCGTTGAATTATAGCGTTTTTATGCGGACGCGCGCAACGGCCGTCACTCGGTGAAGAGCGAGCTCACCGACTCCTCGTTCGACACGCGCGTCATCGTCTCGGCGAGCAGCTGCGCGCACGACAGCACGCGGATGCGCGGACACGCCTGTGCTTCGGCGGTAAGCGGAATCGTGTCGGTCACGACGATCTCGTCCATGTCCGACGCGCCGATTCGCGCGACGGCGCCGCCGGAGAGCACGGCGTGCGTGCAGTACGCGACGACCTTCGTCGCGCCGTGCTCCTTCAATGCGGTGGCCGCCTTGCACAGCGTGTTCGCGGTGTCGACGATGTCGTCCATGATCACGCACGTTCGGCCCGACACGTCGCCGATGATGTTCATCACTTCGGAGACGTTCGCTCGCGGGCGCCGCTTGTCGATGATCGCGAGCTCCGAGTCGAGGCGCTTCGCGATCGCGCGCGCGCGCACGACGCCGCCGACGTCCGGCGAGACGACGAGCAGGTTGTCGTAGCTCTGCTTCCACAGATCGCCGAGCAGGATCGGCGTCGCGTAGATGTTGTCGACCGGAATGTTGAAGAAACCCTGGATCTGGTCGGCATGCAGGTCCATCACCATCATCCGCTGCACCCCGACCGTTTGCAGCATGTCGGCAACGACCTTGGCGGTGATCGGCACGCGCGCTGAGCGCGGCCTTCGATCCTGGCGCGCGTAGCCGTAGTACGGAATGCACCCGGTGATGCGTGCCGACGAAGCGCGTTTCAGCGCGTCGACCATCACCATGATCTCCATCAGATTGTCGTTGGTCGGCTGGCACGTCGACTGCAGCACGAACACCTCGCGTCCGCGAACGTTCTCGAGCAGCTCGACCATCACTTCGCCGTCGGAGAAGCGGCCGACGACCGCGCGGCCGAGGCTGATGTTCAGGTGGCGGCACACGGCTTCGGCGAGCTTCGGGTTGCCGTTGCCGGTGAAGATCCTCATCCGCTCGAAAGCCATGGTGGGTTCCTCAACGCGGACAGGCCGCGCTCGTCACGCGGCCTGTCCGTGCAGAAGGGGCTGGGGAGGAAGGATTCGAACCCTCGAATGCCGGAATCAAAATCCGGTGCCTTAACCAGCTTGGCGACTCCCCAGCGGAGCGAAGCGAAATCGTGCGCGCGTCGAACGTTGCAATCCGACCGAGCGTCATGCGAGCGTTGCGAGCGGATGGCGCGCGAGCGTTCGGGCGACGATGCCGCTCATGCGTGCGGGACGATCATCGCACGCGGCGCGGGCATCCGCTTCAACGGTGAACGGTGCGAACACGCAGGCCCCCGACCCTGTCATCCGCGCCGCGTCCGACCGCGCAGCGAGCCGCGCGAGCGCTTCGGCGATATCCGGGTAACGAGCCGCGGCGACCGGTTGCAGATCGTTTCGGCCATAACTCTCGGAAAAGACGTCCATTTTCGCTGACGCGCTCGCGCGTGTCAATTCGCGCGCCGCGAAAATGTCCGCGGTGCGCACGATGACCGGCGGAACGATCAGCGCGATCCACATCGGCGCGATCGACACCGGCGTCAGCCGCTCGCCGATGCCGCGTGCGACGGCGGGTCCGGCCCCGAGGAAGAACGCGACGTCGGCGCCCAGCCCGGCGCCGATATCGGCGAGCCGCGAGCGTGGCCAGTGCAAGCGCCACAGCGCATTGAGAGCGATCAAGACCGATGCGGCGTCGGAGCTGCCGCCGCCGAGGCCGCCGCCTTGCGGAATCCGCTTGTCCACGGCGATGTCGACACCCGCGTCGCAGCCGCTTGCACGCTTGAGCGCTCGTGCCGCACGAACGGTCAGGTCGTCGTCGTGCGCGACGCCGTCGACGGCGCGCGTGCGCGCGATCGCGCCGTCGACGCGCTGCTCGAGCGACACGACGTCGGCGAAATCGAGCGCGACCATCAGCGATTCGATGTCGTGGTAGCCGTCGTCGCGGCGCCCGACGACATGCAGGAACAGGTTCACCTTCGCTGGCGCCGGAACGACGAGGCGATCGGTCATGGCGGGCTACGGGTTGCGCCAGCGATCGGCGACGATGCGCAACTCGACGCCGGGATACACGAGTCGCAGGCGTCTGGGCTCGCGCGCAGACGGATCGGCATAGTCGTACGTGATTTCCCAGCCGTCCTGGCGCAGCAGCGTCGTGCGGCCCGCGGCGTCGGTCTCGCTCGAATGCGGCGATCCGGGATGCGGCTCGCCGCGCGCCCAGGCGGCGAGCCCTTCCACCGGCAGCGCAAAGCCGAGCGCGCGCGACGTGAGCGTCGTCCAGTCGGCCGCGCTCTCGGTCGTCCCGTCGGCGCGGGTCAGCGTGACCGCGTGCGCCGACGCATCGCCGCGAAGCTGCGCAACGATCTGTCCGAGCGGCGTCGACACAGCAAAGCTCATCGTGGGGCGGCACGTGCTCCCACGTGAAATTGACGCTGATGCCTTCGCGATCGCGCGTGGCCGACATCCGGCCGTCGAGCGCGAACGGCGTGTCGACGAAAGGCCGCGGTGCGGGGGCGGGCTGCGGTGGCGCAACCGCGCAACCGGCGATCGCGAGCGTGGCCACGACGATCGACGCGATGCAACGCACGCTTCGCCGAGCCCGGTGCGCGAAGCTCAGTTCGAGAGCCTGCGCATCGTCTCGCGCAGCAGCGCGTTCTCCGGCGACGCCTTGAGCTGCGACTGCCACACTTCACGAGCTCGATCCATCTCGCCCTTCTTCCAGAGC
This sequence comes from uncultured beta proteobacterium, assembly GCA_963798655.1. GTDB lineage: Bacteria > Pseudomonadota > Gammaproteobacteria > Burkholderiales > Casimicrobiaceae > CAVSMC01. Next base: position 584,593 of record CAWCUH010000004.1, read on the forward strand.
ACCTCGCCCAAGTGCGCCGCAATCTCCGCATCGGGCCGCTCGCTCATCGCCTGCTGCAGGTAGCGCTCCGCTTCCTCGAGCTGCCCGAGCCGGTAGTGCGCCCATCCCATGCTGTCGAGGATAAACGGATCGCCGGGCTGAAGCTGGTGCGCTTTTTCGATGAGCGCGAGCCCCTCGGCCGTGCGGTCGGTGCGATCGACGAGCGTATAGCCGAGCGCGTTCAGCGCCTGCGCATTATCCGGCTTCAGCGCGATCAACCGGCCGAGCCGCGACTCGACAACGTCGATGCGGTCGAGCTTCTCGGCGACCATTGCGATGTCGTACAGCAGGTCCGGCTCGTCGGGATGCTCGGCGAGCGCCTTTTCGAGCACCGCGTACGCGCCCGCGTTGTCGCCGGCATCGCGCAGCAGCTGCGACTCCGCCTGGCGCACCTGCACGCGCTGCTCGATCGTCACCGCCGGAAGATCGGCGAGCCACGCGCGCGCATCGGCGAGCCTGCCCTGCTTCGCGAGAACTCCGGCGATCCGAAGCTGCGCGAGCCACGCCCGGTCGCCGGCCGGCACGGCCTTGTAGCGCTCGATCGCGACGTCGAGCTTGCCCATCTCCTCAGCGACCTGCGCGAGATAGAGCTCGACGACGCCGCCTTCGCCGTATTGCGCTTCGTGCAGCGCGAGAAGCTCCTTCTCGGCCGCCGGATAGTCCTTCATCTGCATGTCGATGACGGCGAGGCCGAACTGGATATCGCGATCGCCGGGGTCGGTCTCGCGCAGCTTCTCGAAAACGCCGCGGGCCTCGGGGAAGCGCTTCTGCTCGACGTAGAGCTGCGCGAGCGCACCGGCCGCCGAGCGCGATGTCGGCTCGGACTTGCGAAACGCCTCGAGATAATGGATGGCGTCGGCGGGCGAGGCTCGCGCCAGTATTTCCGATTTCAGCAGCACCGCGCGCTCCCATCCCGGGCGAAGCGCGAGTGCGCGATCGACGGCGTGCTGCGCGCTCTGCGCCGCTTCGCGATCGGCCGCGCCGGCGTTGAAGGCGGCGAGCGCGAGTGCGAACTGCGCCTCGGCAAGCGTCGGATACGGCTTTGCCAAGCGCTCGAGCAGCTTGAACGCACTGACGCGGTCGGCCTGCTGGGAGAGAAGCCGCGGCAGCTGCAGAAACGCTTCGCCGAGTGCGCCAGGCGTCGCCGACGCCTGCGAGAGTGCGCGCTCGAGCGCGGTTTCGAGTTCGCTCGAGTCCGCGCCGACGTCCGGCAACCGGCCGCTGCCTGCGTTCGCGAGCGCTGCAAGCACCTGCTTCGGCCGCTCGGCCTCGGGATCGATCTCGCTCCACAGCTTTGCCGCGTCCATCGCCGCGGAGCGCTGGCGCGCGGCCAGCGCGGCCTCGGTCGCGCGGCGCGCGAGCGAAGCGTCACGCAGGTCGCGGGCCGCCTCGTAATACGCGCGCGCCGCCACCGCGGGCTCGCCGCGCTGGAGCGCGATGTCGCCGACCAGGATCCTGTACATCGTGTCGGCCGACAACGGGCTCGGTCGCGCCGGCGGCTGCGCGTCGGGCGCGCCCTGGGCGAGCGCGGCGACAGACGCGACCGTCGCGGCGACGGCGACTGCGATGGCGGCGAGCGTGTGGCGTGAAGCGGGCATCTGGGTCGTCCTGCGAGAGCGGCCGCCGGCCGGCGGCGCCGAGGCGGAATGTCGATCTTAGGATATATTCGGCGGCGCACCAAACGCGCAATGCCGCGCGTGAAGCGTCCCGACGCGATGCCCGAGCTTCCCGAAGTCGAAACCACGCGCCGCGGGATCGCGCCGTATGTGGTCGGCCATCGTCTCGCCGCGCTGAAGGTTTACGACCGGCGACTGCGCTGGCCGGTTCCGGCGGGCCTCGAGCGGCGCATCGCGGGGCGCTCGGTGGACGCGCTCGATCGGCGAAGCAAGTACTTGCTGTTTCGGCTGGGCGCCGACACGCTGCTGATGCATTTCGGCATGACGGGAAGCCTGCGCGCTTTCGAGCGCAGCCCGCCGCCGCGCCGAGCGCATGACCACGTCGACGTCGTCCTCGATTCGGGGGCGACGCTGCGCTATCACGACCCGCGCCGCTTCGGCGCGTTGCTGTGGCTCCCCGCGCCCGCCGAACGCCATCCGCTGCTCGCGACGCTCGGACCCGAGCCGTTCGACGACGCCTTCGACGCGGGCTATCTGTATCGCGAAACGCGGCGGCGCAGCGCGGCGATCAAGCTCGCGCTGATGGACAACTCGCTCGTCGTCGGCGTCGGCAACATCTATGCAAGCGAATCGCTGTTCCGCGCGGGCATCCGGCCGACGACGCCCGCGCGCGACATCTCGAAGCCGCGGCTCGCGCGGCTCGTCGAAGCCGTGCGCGCAACGCTTGCCGAAGCGATCGCGAAGGGCGGCTCGACGCTGCGCGATTACGTGAACGGCGCCGGCGAGCCGGGCTACTTCCAGAACGATTCATTCGTCTACGGGCGCACCGGCGAGCCGTGCCGCGTGTGCGGCGCGCCGATCCGTTCGCTGCGCCAGGGAGGTCGGGCGACGACCTTCTGCCCGCGCTGCCAGCGGCGCTGACGCTGCGCGTCACCTGCGCTCGCGCGCTTGCCGTGGCGCGCGCGGCGCCTGCGCTTCTGGCGGCCGACCTGCCCCGTACGCCCCGCCGGGCACATCTCCTGCTTGTGCGCTGTGCTACATTGCCGGCCCGGCGAACACGACGGCGCCGCATCCGCCCCCGATGGTCCACTCGCGCGAACTCGCGGCACGCTTCGAGGCCTACAGCGACTGGCGTCGCCGGCTTTCGGGCTCGATATCGTCGCTGCACCAGTGGCTCGCAGAGCAGGACCTCGCCGACGCGCAGATCGACGCCAAGGTCCAACACCTGCTCGAGCGGCTGCACCAGGACAAGCTCGTCGTCGCGTTCGTCGCCGAGTTCTCGCGCGGCAAGTCGGAGCTGATCAACGCGATCTTCTTCGCCGACTTCGGCGCACGCCTGCTGCCCTCGTCCGCCGGGCGCACGACGATGTGCCCGACCGAGCTGCTGTACGACGCGACGCGTCCGCCGTCGATCCGCCTGCTGCCGATCGAGACGCGGCTCAAGGACGCGACGGTTGCGGAGTTCAAGAACTACGCCGACGAATGGCTGACGCTTCCGCTCGACCTTTCGTCCGCCGAGCGGATGAGCGAGGCGCTGTCCCGCGTGTCGCAGGTGAAGCGTGTGCCGATCGATCTCGCGCGCCGCTACGGACTGTACGACGACGACGACGTGATGAGCTCGCTCGAGGTCGCCGGCGAGGGCGCGGTCGACGTCCCGTGCTGGCGCCATGCGGTGATCAACTTCCCGCATCCGCTGCTGCAGCAGGGGCTCGTCATTCTCGACACGCCGGGCCTGAACGCGATCGGCACCGAGCCGGAGCTCACGCTGTCGCTGTTGCCGAACGCGCACGCGGTGCTGTTCATCCTCGCCGCCGATGCCGGCGTGACGAAGACCGATCACGACGTCTGGACCAAGCATCTCGCCGGCGACGACGCGACGCAGAAGGCCGGCCGAATCGTCATCCTGAACAAGATCGACGGCCTGTGGGACGAGCTGCGCAGCACCGCGGAGGTCGACGCCGAGATCGAGCGGCAGCTTCGCAGCACCGCGTCGCTGCTCGACGTTCCGCGCCAGCAGGTCTTCGCCGCGTCGGCGCAGAAGGCGCTGCTCGCGAAGGTCAACGGCGACGACGCGCTGCTCGCGAAGAGCCGGCTTCCGGCGCTCGAGTCCGCGCTGTCGCGCAAGCTGATCCCGGCCAAGCGCGACATCGTCGGCGCCGCGACGCGCGCCGAGGTGCGCTCGCTCGTCCATGGCGTGTCGTCGCTGCTCGACGCGCGCCGCGACGGCGTCGCCGAGCAGCTCGCCGAGCTGCGCGCGCTGCGGGGCAAGAACCACGACGTCGTCGAGCACATGATGGAGCGCGTGCGCAAGGAGAAGGAGCTCTTCGAGCGCGGACTTGCCCGCTACACGGCGCTGCGCAACGTATTCACCAACCAGACCAATGCGCTGTTCGACGTGATCGGGCTCGAGGCGCTGCGCAAGAACGCCGGCCGCACGCGGCGCACGATCGAGGAGCGGAAGTTCACCAAGGGCGTGCGCACCGCGATGAACGATTTCTTCGCGACGATTCGCAGCGACTTCGACAAGGCCGCGATCAAGTGCGGCGAGATCCACGAGATGATGCAGGCGATGTACGCGCGCTTCGCGAAGGAGCAGGGACTCGAGCGCTTTGCGCCGCCGCCGTTCTCGATGCTCAAGTACCAGAAGGAGATCGATCGGCTCGAGCGTGCCTACAACGAGCACTTCAACACGCTGTGGAACATGGTGAGCAAGGCGAAGTTCGCGCTGATGAAGCGCTTCTTCGAGACCGTCGCCTCGCGCGTGAAGCATGTCTACCAGATCGCCAACCGCGACCTCGAAAGCTGGTTGAAGGCGGTGATGTCGCCGCTCGAGACGCAGGTGCGCGAGCATCACGCGCAGCTTCGCCGCCGGCTGGAAAGCATCAAGCGGATCCACCACGCGAGCGGCGAGCTCGAGGACCGGGTCGCCGAGCTGCTCCAGGCCGAGGACGCGCTGGCCGCGCAGTTGCGCGCACTCGAGCGCGAGGTCAAGGCGATCGATGCCGTCGTCGAGCAGCCCGACGCGCTGCCGCTCGCCGCAAACGGCTAAATAGGGGACAGACCACGTTTTCGGCAAGCATGAGCGCGGCTAGCCGCGCATCGCTTGCCGAAAACGTGGTCTGTCCCCTATTTGGCGGTCATCAGCGCTTCGTACTTCAGCTGCAACGCGTCGCGCGACTCGATACGGTCCGGGTTCACCGGGATGCAGCTCACCGGGCACACTTCCACGCACTGCGGCTTGTCGAAGTGGCCGACGCACTCGGTGCACTTGTCGGGATCGATGACGTAGATCTCGATGCCCTGCGAGATCGCCTCGTTCGGGCACTCGGGCTCACACACGTCACAGTTGATGCAGTCGTCGGTGATCAGCAGCGCCATCGAAACGCACCTGCTATTTGCCGTGTTTGAACCTTGCCTTCAGGCGTTCGTTCACGACCGGGTGGACGAACTGCGAGACGTCACCGCCGAACTTCGCGATCTCGCGGACGATCGTCGAAGACACGAACATGTACTGCTCGGACGGGGTGAGGAACAGCGTCTCGACCTCGGGATGCAGGTTGCGGTTCATGCCGGCCATCTGGAACTCGTATTCGAAGTCGGACACGGCGCGCAGCCCGCGCAGGATGATTTGCGCCTGCTGCTCGTGCACGAAGTCCATCAGCAGCGCCGAGAATGCCATCACGTCGACGTTGGCGATCGGTGCGACGACCTCCCGCGCCATCGCCACGCGTTCGGCGGTCGAGAAGAACGGCCGCTTCGCCTCGCTGTCGGCGACGCCGATCACGACGCGATGGAACAGGTTCGCGGCGCGGCGGACGAGATCCTCGTGGCCGCGCGTGAACGGGTCGAACGTGCCGGGATAGACGACTTTGAGCATCAGCGGGCCCGCCGGAAAAGATGATAATGCACCTGCCCCGCGCGATCGTGCCGCCACGTTGACAGCGGCGGCGGCGGCGCGATCTCGCGTGCCGCTTCGGCGTACAAGGCCCCGTCGCCGGTGAGCTTCGCCGCGCACTCGGGCAGCAGCCACGGCCATGGATCGTCCTGGAACGGCGGATCGAGGAAGATCGCATCGAACGTGCGCGTCTCGCGCGCGAGCCACGCGCGTGCGTCCGCGGCATGCACTTCGACGCCCGATGCGCCGATCGCCTGCGCGTTGTCGCGGATCGCCTCGGCGAGCGCGCGGTCGCGCTCGATCGCGACCGCGAGAGCGGCGCCCCGCGACACCGCCTCGAGCGACAGCGCGCCGCTGCCCGCGAAAAGGTCGAGGCAGCGCTGGCCGGAGAGGTCGCGGCCGAGCCAGTTGAACAGCGTCTCGCGAACGCGATCCGGTGTCGGGCGCAGCGTCCCCGACGCCGGGAATCGGATCACGCGGCGCCGGTGAACGCCGCCGATGATCCGCACGCGGCCTGTGGCGGAGGACGAATGGGCGATGGCGGCTCCGGGGCGCGACGAGCAGTGCCGGCCGCGCGCGCTAAAATTAGCCTGTTGCGCGCGCCGCCGCCACCCCGCGCACCGCAATTTCGATGTTCGACCTTTTCAAGCGCAAGACTCCCGACGAAGAGAAGAAGTCCTGGAGCGAACGGCTCAAGGACGGACTCGGTCGATCGCGCGAGCGCCTGACGGGCACTCTCGGCGGCGCATTCGCGCGGCGCAAGCTCGACGACGAAACCCTGGAAGAGCTCGAAACGGCGCTGATCGCCGCCGACGTCGGCGTCCCGGCGACGCAGCACCTGCTCGACGATCTTCGCATGCGGTGGAAGCGCGCCGGCGGCGACGGCGACCCGAAGATGATGCTCAAAGGCGCGCTCGTCGACCTGCTCGAACCGCTCGAGAAGCCGCTCGTCATCGGCGCCGAGCGGCCGTTCGTGATCATGCTCGCCGGCGTGAACGGCGCCGGCAAGACGACGTCCATCGGCAAGCTCGCGAAACTGCTGCAGCAGCACGGGTACTCGGTGCTGCTCGCCGCGGGCGACACATTCCGTGCCGCGGCCCGCGAGCAGCTCGCCGTGTGGGGCGAGCGTAACGGCGTCGCCGTCGTCGCTCAGCACGGCGGCGACCCGGCCGCCGTGGTCTTCGACGCGATCGGGGCGGCGAGGGCGCGCGGCATCGACGTCGTCCTCGCGGATACCGCCGGCCGGCTGCCGACACAGCTGCACCTGATGGACGAGATCCGAAAGGTCCGCCGCGTTGTCCAGAAGGCCGACCCGACAGCGCCGCACGAGACGTTGCTCGTGCTCGACGCGAATACCGGCCAGAACGCGCTCGCCCAGGTCGCGGCGTTCGACGACGCGCTGGCGCTCACCGGGCTCGTACTCACCAAGCTCGACGGCAGCGCCAAGGGCGGAGTCGTGGCCGCCATCGCGAAGCAGCGGCCGATCCCGCTGCGCTTCATCGGCGTCGGCGAAGGCGTCGATGACCTGAAACCGTTCGTCGCCGACGAGTTCGTCGACGCGCTGGTGGGCTGACGGGAAGCCAAACAACGGGCGAGCGTGCGCTCACACCGCGCGCCGATTGAACTTGCCGGTTGCGCTGCCGCCCAACCATAGGGAGCGCTTTAACCGACTAAAACAGTCGGGAACCTTTGTACGTCTTAGCACTCTGAATACCCGAGTGCTAAAATGGGCCCCCGAAGCGCTCGCTCTCCGAAAGATCCGGCCCGTCCAACAGGAGATTCACGATGACGAGTACCGCACTGGCGTTCCCGACCCCCGCTTCGCTTGGGAGTCTGGATCACTATATCCAGGCGGTGAACCGGTTTCCACTGCTCACGGCCGAGCAGGAGACAGCGCTCGGCCGTCGGCTTCAGCGTGACGACGACCTCGACGCCGCTCGCCAGCTCGTGCTTTCGCACCTGCGGCTGGTCGTGGCGGTGAGCCGAAATTACGTGGGTTACGGGCTGCCGCAGGCGGACCTGATCCAGGAAGGCAATGTCGGCCTGATGAAGGCGGTCCGCCGTTTCGACCCCGAGCGCGGCGTTCGGCTGGTGTCGTTCGCGCTGCACTGGATCAAGGCAGAGATCCATGAGTACATCCTGCGCAACTGGCGGCTGGTGAAGGTCGCGACGACCAAGGCGCAGCGCAAGCTCTTCTTCAACCTGCGCAGCATGAAGTCGAGCTCCGCGACGCTGACGACGGGCGAGGCTGCGGACATCGCGCGCGCGCTCGGCGTGAAGCCGGAGGAAGTGCGCGAGATGGAGATGCGGCTCACCGGGCAGGACATCGCGCTCGAGCCGCTCGCCGGCGAGGAGGGCGAAGTCGTCACGCCGATCTCGTACCTCACCGACGCGGACGACGAGCCGGCGGTGATCGTCGAGCGCGCCCAGACGGCGGCGAACCGCAGCGCCGGCTTGCACACGGCGCTCGAAAAGCTCGATCCGCGCAGCCGGCGGATCATCGAGGCGCGCTGGCTCGCCGAGGAAAATCCGGCGACGCTCCAGCAGCTCGCCGATGAGTACGGCGTGTCGGCCGAGCGCATCCGGCAGATCGAGAACAAGGCCATGAAGACGATGAAGTCCCAGATGGCCGCGGCATAGAACAGCGGCACTGGAGGGCACGGGCCCCGCAGCGGCGAAGCCGCCCCCGGGGCCCGTTTTCCATCGGGCGTCTACAACTCGACCTGGGTCCCGAGCTCGACGACACGGTTCGACGGCACGCGAAAAAAATCGCTCGCCTTGATCGCATTGCGCGACATCGAGACGAAAAGGCGTTCGCGCCACAGCGCCATGCCGGGCGCGACCGAAGCGATCAGCGTCTCCCGCGACACGAAGAACGACGTGTCCATCATGTCGAACTCGAAGCCGAAGCGGCCGCACGCCTCGAGCGTCGCGGGCACGTCCGGGTCTTCGGTGAACCCGTAGTACGCATCGATCGTCCAGAACGCGCCGGGCAGCGGCGTGATGACGACGCGGTCCTTGCGGTCGACCCGCGGAATGTCGCGCGTGTGCACGGTCAGCACGACGACGCGCTCGTGCAGCACCTTGTTGTGCTTGAGATTGTGCAGCAGCGCATGGGGCGCGCGGTTGCCCGACGACGTGAGGAACACGGCCGTGCCCGGCACGCGCGGCGGCGGGCTCGCAGAGATGCTGTCGATGAACAGATCGAGCGGCATCGTATCGTCGGCGAGCCTTTCCATCAGCACCGCTCGTCCGCGCTTCCAGGTGGTGAGAAGTGTGAAGACGACGCCGCCGGTGACGAGCGGGAACCAGCCGCCCTCGGGAATCTTGAGCGAGTTCGACGCGAGGAACGAAAGGTCGATCAGCGCGAGGGGCACGGCGATCGCTGCTGCGATCGCCGTGCCCCAGCGCCAGATTCTGCGCATGACCACGAAGATCAGCATCGAGTCGATCAGCATCGCGAGCGTGACCGCGATGCCGTACGCGGCAGCGAGATCGTCGGAGCGGCGAAAGGCGAGCACCAGCGCGATCACCGCGATCAGCAGCGTCCAGTTGATGAACGGCACGTAGATCTGGCCGATCTGGCGCTCGGACGTGTGCTGGATCTTCAGGCGCGGCGCGTAGCCCATCTGGATCGCCGCGCGGGTGAGCGAGAACGCGCCCGAGATCACCGCCTGCGATGCGATGATGGCGGCGAGCGTCGCGAGGATCAGCAGCGGCCCAAGCGCCCAGCTCGGCGCGAGCAGGTAGAAGGGGTTGCGGATCGCAGCGGGATTCGACAGCAGCAGCGCGCCCTGGCCGAAATAGTTGAGCGTAAGCGCCGGGAGCACGATCACCGCCCATGCGACGCGGATCGGCCGCGCGCCGAAATGGCCCATGTCCGCATACAGCGCCTCGGTGCCGGTGACGGCGAGAACGACGCCGCCGAGCGCGAGGAACGTCGCGCCCGGGTTGGCGACAACGAATGCGATCGCGTACGTCGGCGACAACGCAAGCAGCACCTCCGGATGCGGGACGAGCTGGATCGCGCCGAGCACGGCGATCACGATGAACCATACCAGCGTCACCGGGCCGAACAGCATGCCGACCGAGCCGGTTCCGCTCTTCTGAATCGCGAACAGCGCAATGAGGATCGCGAGCGAGATCGGCACGACGAACGCATGCATCGCCGGCGCCATCACCTCCAGGCCTTCGACTGCGCCGAGCACCGAAATCGCCGGCGTGATCATGCCGTCGCCGTAGAACATCGCAGCGCCGAAGATACCGAGGCCGACGAGCCACCACCGGCTGCGCGGCTGGTTCTCGACGCCGCGAGCGACGAGTGCCGTCAGTGCGAGGATCCCGCCTTCGCCGCGGTTGTCGGCACGCATGATCAGCAGCACGTACTTCAGCGTGACGACGACCATCAGCGCCCAGAACACGATCGACAGCAGCCCGAGCACGGTGTCGTGCGTGAGCGGCAGCTTGTGCTCGCCGGTGAACAGCACGCGCATCGTGTACAGCGGCGACGTGCCGATGTCGCCGAACACGACGCCGATCGCGCCGAGCGTGAGCGCGGCGAAGCGCGAGCGGTGCACCCGCTTGGGGGCGTCGCGAGCGTCGGCGTCCGGCGCGCCGCCGGCGGGCGCGGATGCCGGATCGGCGACGTCAGACGTCGCTGCCGTTGCCGTCGGCCGCTCCGCCATTGACGACTTCCTCGCCGCGGCGAGCGAATCGGATGTTCAACTGTTTCAACTTGCGATACAGGTGCGTGCGCTCGAGCCCGGCTCGCTCGGCGACGCGGCTCATGTTCGCCTGCTCCCGCCCGAGCAGCTGCTCGAAATAGATGCGCTCGAACGCCTCGCGCGCCTCGCGCAGCGGCAACTCGAAGAAGCGTGCGGTGATCTCCGGGGAGACCGCGTGATGCGGCGCGACCGGCTCGCCGAGCAGACGCTTCACATGGTCGGGGGTGATGTCGCCGCCGCCGGTGAGCGCGAGGTTCGCGACGACGCTCTGCAGATGATCGAGATTGCCCGGCCAGTACGCGCCTGCGAGCGTCGACATCGCCGCGGGCGTGAGCGACGCGAACGAGCGTGACACCGCGTGCTGAGCGTCCTGCTGCGTCGCGTTGATCTCCAGCCAGAACCGCTCGATCAGACCCGGGATGTCCTCGCGCCGCGCGCGAAGCGGCGGCAGCATGACGGCGCCGATCGACAGTGCCGACAACAGCGCGGCGTCGAAGCGGCCTTCGGCGGCGAGATTGCCGAGCGGCTCGGCGCTCGTGCAGACAAGCGTCACGTTCGCGCGCTCGAGCTTGCCGAGCAGGAACGCGAGGCCCTTCTGTTCGGTCTTGCCGTACTGGCCGATCTCGCCGCAATAGAGCGTGCCGTCGCGTGCCTCGTCGAGCGGCGCGAGCGGATTGGCCGCAAGCCGCGCGCCGTTCGGCAGCGCGACCCAGGCGCCGTCCGGCGCCTGCAGCGCGCGCGCGGCGATGTCGTGCCCTGCGCCCGGCTCGCCGAGCAGCAGCACGGGCCGCCGAGCAGCGAGCATCTGCTCGAGCTGGCGCTCGACGTCGCGCATTGCGGCGCTCGAGCCGAGCGCGGCGAGCGACACACGGCGCGGCTCCTTCGTCTGCGCAGTCTTCAACGCGCGGGCGACGGTTGCGAGCAGCTTCTGCAGCCCAACCGGCTTTTCGAGAAAGTCGAACGCGCCGATCTTCGTCGCCTCGACGGCGGTCTCGATCGTGCCGTGGCCCGACATCATGACGACCGGCATCGTGAGCTGGCCGGCAGCCGCCCATTCGCGCAGCAGCGTCACGCCGTCGGTGTCCGGCATCCAGATGTCGAGCAGCACGAGCGCCGGCTGCCTGCGGGCACGGTACGCGCGCGCCTCGGTCGCGTTCTCGGCGAGCGACACGCGATAGCCCTCGTCCTGCAGGATTTCGGAGAGAAGCTCGCGGATGCCGACTTCGTCGTCGACGATCAGGATGTCCTTGGCTGCCGCGATAACGGTACTCATCGCGCGCCGCCGGTCGCGGGCAGCGGGAAGAACAGCGCCACGCGCGCGCCGTGCGGCGCGCGTGCGCCGACCTCGACGCGGCCGCCGTGCTCGTCGACGATCTTCTTCACGATGGCAAGGCCGAGACCGGTGCCCTTGGACTTCGTCGTCACGTACGGCTCGAACGCGCGCTGGACGACGTCGGATGCGAACCCGGGCCCAGCGTCGCAGAACGTCAGCACCGCTTCGCCGCCGTCGCCGCCCGCGCGCGCGACGAGCGTGATCTCGAACTGCGGGTCATCGCTGTCGGCTTGCGCGTCGATCGAGTTCTGGAGGAGGTTGTGGAACACTTGGCGGAGCCGCGTCGGCTCACCGTGGATCACGACGGGCGAGGGCGGCAGGCGAAGCGCGATGTGCGACCGCAGATTGTCGTATAACGCGAGCACATCGAGCAAGAGCCCGCCCAGGTCGACCGGCTGCATCCGGCCCGGCCGCGGCTGGCGGGCGTACACGGCGAAATCGTCGACCATGTGCTTCATCGCGGCGACCTGGGCGACGATCGTTTGCGTGCCGCGGCGAAGCGCGTCCTGGTCGGCAGCGTCCAGCTTGCCCGCGAGCTTCAGCTCGAGCCGCTCCGCCGAGAGCTGGATCGGCGTCAGCGGATTCTTGATCTCGTGCGCGAGCCGGCGCGCCACCTCGGCCCACGCCGCGTCGCGCTGCGCCTGCGCGAGATCGGTTACGTCGTCGAACACGACGACATAGCCGGCGACCGGCGAGCCGGGCAGGCGCGATCCGCGAAGCAGCAGCACGCGCGTCATGCTCGCCACGGCGAGCTCGGCCTGCTTTTGCCATTGGCCGTCGCGACTCGCGCGAAAGCCCTCGGCGACGAGTTCCGCGAACGGCGATAGCGCGGGCAACCGGCGTCCCCAATCGGCGAGCGCTGCGCCGGTGAGCTCGGCGAGCGGCTGCTGCAGGATGACCGCCGCGCTCGCGTTCGCCGTGCGCAGCCGGTAGCGCTCGTCGAACGCGAGCACGCCGGCAGACAGGTTCGCGAGGATGCTCTCCAAGTATGCGCGCGTCGTCTCGATTGCCTTGCGGCTCTCCTCGGCCTTGCGGTGCGCGTCGTCGAGCTGCGCGGTCATCGTGTTGAACGACTCGGTCAGCACGCCGAGCTCGTCGCGCGATGTCACCGGCTGGCGGCGCGAGAAGTCGCCCTGCGCGACCGCGCGCGTGCCCGCGGCGAGCAATCCGAGCGGTCGCGAGAACCGCTCGGAGAGCACGACGGCAAGGCCGAGCGCGAACGTGAGCGCGAGCAGCAGCGTCAGCGTGAGCGTGACCCAGTAGAGGCGCTTCAACGCCTGCCGCGAGAACGAGATCTCCTGATAATCGTTCCATCCCGTCTGCACTTTCTCGGCGTCCTGCGCGAGCGACTTCGGCACCGGCTCGACGATCTGCAGCACCTTGAGCGGCTCGAGCCGGTCGTCGCTGTTCACCGGCACGACGACCTTCAGCACGAGAGATCCCTCCGACGCCTGCTCGATCGTCGACGTCGGCTGCTGCAGCCGCGCGCGGCGCAGCGCGGCAGCCGACGGCGGCTCCGGCGTCGATGTGCCCACCCCTGCGACGGCGAGCACGGCGCCGCTGGTCGAATAGAGCGTCGCGTCCGACAGGCCGCTCTGCTCGATCGCTCGCGAAAGTCGCGCCGCCGTCGGCACCGTGCCGGGCTCGGCGAGCGCGGCTGCGACCTGCGATGCGCGGTTCGTCGTCTCCTGCAGCAGATAGTCGAGCGTGCGCCGGCCGAGGTTCAAGCCGCCTTCGAGCGCGCGGTCGACGCGCACGTCGAACCAGCTCTCGATGCTCTTGCCGAGGAACTGCAGCGACACCGCGTAGACCAGCGCGCCCGGAAGGCCGGCGACGAGCGCGAAGAGCAGCACGAGCCGCACGGCGAGCCGCGAGCCGAATACGCCGCGACGCAGACTGCGCCGAAGCCGAAGCAGCTGATAGGCGACCAGCAGCATCAGCAGTACGACCATCGCCCCGTTCAGCATCAGAAGCACGTCGTAGCGGCCGGCGAACAGCGATGTGTTGGCCGACGCCGTTGCGAGCAGGAACAGCAGAATGGCGCCGAGGCCGGCGCCGCCGAGAAGCATCCAGCGAAGACTGCGCGCAGTCAGCGGAAATCTCACGGCACGAAGGTCCAGCGATGCCAGTCGGAGGTGAGCGACCAGTCGCGCGAGGCGAGCGCGTTCAGCTGGAACGGCTTCGGCAGCTGGTTCACGTCCAGACGGAGCCGCACCGCGGCCTCATACGTCGCGCCGGGAACGAGTTCGTCGCGCCGCGCGACCGGACGTCCGTTCACACGCGAGAGCAGCCGCTCGACCTCCTGCAGCGTGTCGAGCGTCTGCCCGAGCAGCCCGCTCGACACGCGATATTGACGCGTCAGCGCATTGAACGACACTCGATACTGCGTGGTCATCGAGTTGACGTTTTCGTCGGTCCACCAGCGGCGCGGGCGAACGAGTTCGAAGTCGAGCACGAAATAGAGCGGCACCCCGCGCTGGAGCGCCTCCTCGAGCGTCGGATTGATCGTGAGGTCGAACTCGGCGTTGAGCACGTACGCCTCTTCGTCGGCGCGGATCTCGGCGTACTTGACCGGGATCGTGTCGCCGTACGCGGCGGCCGGCGCGAGCGCGGCGATCGCGAGCACCAGTGCGAGCGCGACGCGCGCAACGGCTCGACACCGGGCGTCGAGGCAGCGAGCGAAGGCGATGCCGGGGGCCCCGAGGGAGGAAAGTTGGCGCCGGATACTCGGCCGGCACGCCGCAGGAGCTCGCACGCTGCTTCGCGCTCGGACCGGCGCTCGCGGCTGCCTGCGGCGCACCCGGCCGGCCGTCACGCCTTCGCGAGCCGCGCGTAGAAGAACCCGTCCTGATTGTGGCTCGCGGCCGGCGGCGAAGGCAAGAGCTGCCCGCCGCGATGCGCCGCGCCCGGCGGAAAGGTGAGGATTTCGCGCAACGCGTCGGCGTGGCGCTCGCAGAAGGCGTCGACCTGCGCGTCGTTCTCGTCGCGAAAGATCGAGCACGTCGCATAGATCAGGCGCCCGCCCGGCGCGAGCAGCGTCCACATCGCGTCCAGAATACGCGCCTGCATTCGTGCGAATGCCGCTACGTCGCTTTCGCGGCGCAGCCACTTGCCGTCGGGATGGCGGCGGACGACGCCGGACGCCGTGCACGGCACGTCGGCGAGGATGCGCTCGTACGGCCGGCCGTCCCACCAGCCGTGAGGGTCGGCGGCATCGCCGGCGATGACACGCACGTTGTCGCCGGCGACCCGAAGCCGAGCGAGATTGTCGCGCACCCGGGCAAGCCTCGATTCGTCGCAGTCGAGCGCGTCGACCTCGATGCCGGACGTTTGCGCGATGTGCGCCGTCTTGCCGCCCGGCGCGGCACAGGCGTCGAGCACCCGGTGGCCGGCGAGCGCGCCGAGCAGGCCGGCTGCGCATTGCGCCCCGAGGTCCTGCACGGCGAAAGCCCCGTCGGCGTAGCCGGGAAGCTGCGTCACCGGCTTCGGCGGCTCGACGATGACGCCCTCCGCGCCCGCGGCGTGCGCGCCGACGCCCGCTTGCGCACAAGCGCCGAGATAGCGATCGCGCGTCGTGATCCGCGCGTTCACCCGCAGCGTGAGCGGCGGCCGCACATTGCCGGCATCGAGGATCGCCTGGTACTCGTCGCCGAAATCGCGATGAACGCGCTCGATCCACCAAGACGGATACGAAAACCGCGCGACCGGGTCCGCGCGCACGGCGGCGTCGAGCGCGTGCCGCTCGCGCAGATAGCGGCGCAACAGCGCATTGACCAGCGACTTCGCCGCCGGCCGGACGAGCACCGCCGCCGACGCGACGGCGCGATCGACGATCGCGAACGCCGGGGCACGCGTATGCCCGAGCTGATAGAGCGCCACGGCGACCAGCGTGCCAAGCGCCGGATCGGAAAACGGCTTCGCGGCGAGCCGCTTGGTCAGCGCGTCGAGCGTCCCCCAGTGGCGCAGCGTGCCGTAGGCGAGTTCCTGCACGAGCGAGCGTCGGCGGCCGGCGTCGCTGTCGTCGGTCGCGACAGCCGCAAGCGCGGCGGAGAGCGTCTCGCCGTCGAGGACGCGGCGCACGGCGAGCGCCGCCTGGCGTTGCGCTTGCTCCAATCGTCGCCCCGCGGTCAGGCCGCCCGTGCGGCGAGGCGATCGCCGGGCGCGAGCGGATGCCCGGCGAGGAACTCCGCTGCGCTCATCCGCCGCCGTCCGGACGGCTGCAGCTCGACGATGCGCACGAGCCCGGTGCCGCAGGCGACGACGATGCCGTCGCGCGCTGCGGCCACCACGCTCCCCGGCGCCGCCCCGGCGGCAGGCGACGACGACGGCTCGAGTCGCCAGATCTTGAGCGCTTCGGCGCCGCTCACCGTGAACGCGCCGGGCAATGGGTCGAGCGCGCGCACCTTGCGATCGATCGCGAAGGCGTCGAGCGCCCAATCGATCTCGGCGTCGGCGCGGCCGATCTTCGCCGCGTACGTCGCGCCTTCCGGCGGCTGGGGCGCCGATTCGAGGACCGCGCCGGCCGCAAGACGCGTCAGCGCGCGCACGATGGCGGCGGCACCCGCGTCGGCGAGCGTCCGCTCGAGCGATCCGGCGGTGTCGCGCAGACCGATCGGCGCGCGGACGCTCTCGACGATCGGGCCGGTGTCGAGGCCCTCGTCCATCTTCATGATCGTGATGCCGCTCTGCGCGTCGCCCGCCTCGATCGCCCGCTGGATCGGAGCGGCGCCGCGCCACCGCGGCAGCAGCGACGCATGGATGTTCAGGCAGCCGCCGCGCGGCCACGCGAGGACCTCGCGCGGCAGAATCAGCCCATACGCGGCGACGACCAGCACGTCGAGCGATGCCTGGAGCGCGCCGGCACGCGCCTCGGCGCTTCGCAGCGTCGCCGGCTGAAGCACGGGAAGCCCGCGTGATTCGGCGAGCACCTTGACCGCCGACGGCTCGACCTTGAGACCGCGACCGCGCGGCCGGTCGGGCTGCGTGAGCACCTGCGTGACGTCGAACCTCGCGTCGAGGATCGCAGCGAGCGCCGTCGCGGCGAACGCGGGTGTGCCGGCGAACCCGACGCGCATCGGCGCGCGTCCGCGATCAGCCGGCGAGCCGCTGCTTCTTGCGCAGCTTGTTGCCGAGCCGCGCCCGCTTGAGCGGCGAGAGCCGGTCGACGAAGACCTTCCCTTGCAGGTGGTCCATTTCGTGCTGGATGCACACCGCGAGCATGCCGTCCGCGTCGAGCTCGAACGGCTCGCCACGCTCGTTCAGCGCGCGGACGCGAATCTGCGCGGCGCGAACGACCTTGTCGTAGTAGCCGGGAACGGACAGGCAGCCTTCCTCGGTCTCGGCTTCGCCTTCGGCGGCGACGAGGTCGGGGTTGATGAACACGCGCAACTCGTCGCGCGTGTCCGAGAGGTCCATGACGATGACCCGCTTGTGCACGTCGACCTGCGTTGCCGCGAGCCCGATGCCCGGCGCTGCGTACATGGTCTCGGCCATGTCGCGGACGAGCTTCTGGATATCGGGCGTCACCGCGGCGACCGGCGTCGCGACCTTGCGCAGCCGCGGATCGGGGTATTCGAGGATGTTGAGCAGCGCCATCGGGGAAAACTCACGTCCGGCTTGCAAAATGCACACTCGGCATGCAGAATCTGTCCTAAGCGCTTATTTTGTGGCGGTTTAGGACGTTAGCAAGCCCCGCCCCATCCGGAGAGGCGTTATGCGTCATAAGTTTAGCACGGCAATTCGCTTCGTCGCGGCCGCCGCCGCTTGCCTGGTTGTCGTCTGCAGTGCGGCTCGGGCGGACGACGCCGCGATCAGCGATACGGCGCCCGACCGCTACACGGTTCAGCGCGGCGATACGCTTTGGGGCATCTCCGGCAAGTTTCTGAAGCAGCCCTGGCGCTGGCCCGAGATCTGGCGGCTCAACCGCGACCAGATCCACAACCCCCATCTGATCTACCCGGGCGACGTCATCGTGCTCGATCGCAGCGGCAGCGACCCGCGTCTCGCGCTCGAGCGTGCCGGAGCGCGCGAGACCATACGCGTCTCGCCGAGCACGCGGGCGCTTCCGCTCGAGGCCGAGGCGATCCCGAGCATTCCTCCGAGCGACATCGAGCCTTTCGTCTCGCGGCCGCTCGTCACCGGCCCCGACGGGCTCGCGAGCGCTCCGGAGATCGTCGCCGGCCGCGACCGCCGCGTCGTGCGCGGCGAGAACGACGTCGTCTATGTCACCGGCCTCGACCCGAAGCAGGGCGAGGTGCTGAATATCTACCGGCCCGGCCGCGCGCTCACCTCGCCCGTGACCGGCGAAGTGCTCGGGTACGAGCAGCGCTTCCTCGGCACCGCCCGCGTCGAGCGCTTCGACGAAGTGTCGACCGTGCGCATCGCGTCGGCGATCGAGGAGATCTTCATCGGCGACCGGCTGGTGCCGCCCCCGCGCGAACAGTTGCTGAACTACGCGCCGCATCCGCCGTCCGGCATCGTCGACGGCCGGATCATCGCGACCGGACGCGACTCGATCGAGGTGGGCCGCGGCTGGGTCGTGACGATCGACAAGGGGCAGCAGGATGGCATCGATATCGGAACGGTGCTCGCGATCTACCGCGGCGTCGCGCCGATCGCCGACCCGCGCCCGTCGAAGGAGCCCGAATACATCATCCGCTTCCTCGAGCAGACGAAGTTTCGTCGCGATCAGCATTACCTGTCGATTCCCGACGAGCGCACCGGGCTGATGTTCGTCTTCCGGGTATTCGACCGCGTTTCATACGCGCTCGTTCTCAACACCACCGATCCGGTCAACGTCGGCGATTTCGTCCGCAAGCCGTGAGGCCGGCAGGCCGAGAGGCCTAATTACGCGAGGCTCGCGGCGCAGTAGCATCGCGCCGTCGATCCCTCGCTCGCCGTTTCCGCCATGATCGTCGATGCGCGCGCCCGCGCCTGGGTGCGCCTCAACCTCGCGTGCGTGGCCGCCGCGCCGCTTGCCGCGCTGCTGCGCGCGTTCGGCAGCGCGCAGGCTGTGGTCGCCGCCCCACCGCGCCAGCGCCATGCCGTCGTCGCGCCGGCCGCAGTCGACCAACTCGATCGCGGGCTCGACCCGGCTCGGTTCGACGCGGCGGTGGAATGGCTGTCGCAGCCCGATCATTGGCTCGTCGCATGGGACGACGACGATTTCCCGGCGCCGCTGCTCGAATGCGGCGCGCCGCCGCCGCTGCTCTACGGTGTGGGACGCAGGGCGTTGCTCGCGCAGCCGGCGTTCGCGATCGTCGGCAGTCGCAACGCCACCCCGCAGGGCTGCGCCGACGCCGAGGCGTTCGCCGCTGCATTGTCGGCGGCAGGCCTCGCGATCGTGAGTGGCCTCGCGCTCGGCATCGACGCCGCCGCGCATCGCGGAGGCTTGTCGCAGGCGGGGCGAAGCATCGCCGTCGTAGGCACCGGTCCGGATCGCATCTATCCGTCGCGCAACCGCGGCCTCGCGCATGCGCTCGCGGGCGAAGGGCTGCTGCTGTCCGAGTTCGCGCCCGGCACGCCGCCGCTCAAGTCGAATTTTCCGCAGCGCAATCGCATCATCAGCGGGCTTTCGCGCGGCGTGCTCGTCGTCGAAGCGACGCTGTCGTCGGGGTCGCTCATTACCGCGCGGCTCGCCGCGGAGCAGGGGCGTGACGTGTTCGCGCTGCCGGGCTCGATCCACTCGCCGTTCTCGAAAGGCTGCCACCGGCTCATTCGCGAGGGCGCGAAGCTCGTCGAGACGGCGCAGGACATCGTGGACGAATTGCACATGCCGTCGCTGCGGGCACAGACGACGATCGGGCCGCGCGAGCCGCCCGTCGACGACCCGACCGCGCATGCCGTGCTGGTCGCCCTTGGGCACGCGCCCTGCCGACGGCGACACGATCGCCGCACGAAGCGGTCTCGCGGCGTCCAGCGTTCTCGCAACACTGACGGCGCTCGAGCTCGCCGGGCGCGTCGCGTCGTTGCCCGGCGGTCGATACCAAAGAGTAGAGTAAGCGCCCGCTCTCGCGGCCAGACCGCGCTGCCGTGCCCGCGCATACGTGCACATGCTTGGCGCGAACACGGTCCTGCGAACGTTTCCTTGCTTGCGTTTACGGACCTTCGGTACTATCTGGCGCTCTTTGCACCGCACCAAGCCGCGTGAACAAGTCGCTCATCATCGCCGAGAAGCCCTCCGTCGCCGCCGACATCGCGCGCGCTCTCGGCGGCTTCGCCAAGCACGACGAATACTACGAGAGCGATCGCCATGTGCTCTCGTCGGCGGTCGGGCATCTGCTCGAGATCGGCATGCCCGAGGCCGAGGAGGTCAAGCGCGGCAAGTGGACGTTCGCACATCTGCCGGCGATCCCGTCGCGCTTCGAGCTCAAGCCGATCGACAAGAACGCGAAGCGCCTCGCCGCGCTGGTGAAGCTGGTCAAGCGCAAGGATGTCGCCGCATTGATCAACGCATGCGACGCCGGCCGCGAGGGCGAGCTGATCTTTCGCAACATCGTCCAGTACGCGCGCTCGACGAAGCCGATCCAGAGGCTGTGGCTGCAGTCGATGACGCCGGCGGCGATCCGCGACGCCTTCGCCCGCCTTCGCAGCGACGCCGAGATGCGCCCGCTCGCCGACGCCGCCGTGTGCCGGTCGGAGTCCGACTGGCTCGTCGGCATCAACGGCACGCGGGCGATGACGGCGTTCAACTCCAAGTCGGGCGGCTTCCAGCTCACGACGGTCGGCCGCGTGCAGACGCCGACGCTCGCGATCCTCGTCGAGCGCGAGGAGAAGATCCGCGCGTTCGTGCCGCGCGACTATTGGGAGGTCGCGGCGACGTTCGCGGCGAGCGGCGGCGAATACAGGGGCCGCTGGTTCGACGAGGGGTGGAAGAAGCGCGACGACGATGCCGACGCGCGTGCCGAGCGCGTATGGGACGAGGCGAAGGCGCGCGCCATCGCCGCGAAATGTCTGGGCAAGCCGGGCGTCGTGAGCGAGGAATCGAAGCCGTCGACCCAAGGCTCGCCGATGCTCTACGACTTGACGAGCCTGCAGCGCGAGGCCAACGGGCGCTTCGGCTTCTCGGCGAAGACCACGCTCGGCCTCGCGCAGTCGCTGTACGAAAAGCACAAGGCGCTCACGTATCCCCGAACCGACTCGCGCGCGCTGCCCGAGGATTACCTCGGCACCGTGAAGGCGACGATGGATGCGCTCGGCGACTCGAATGCGTACGGCCGCTTCGCCCGCGAGGTCCTGAAGCAGAAGTGGGTGAAGCCGAACAAGCGCATCTTCGACAACGCGAAGGTTTCCGACCACTTCGCGATCATCCCGACGCTGGTGCAGCCGAGGCATCTGAACGAGCTCGAGGCGAAGCTCTACGATTTCGTCGTCAGGCGCTTCCTCGCGGCGTTCTATCCGGCGGCCGAGTTTCTCGTAACGACGCGGATCACGCGCGTCGACGGCGAGCCGTTCAAATCGGAAGGCAAGGTGCTGGTCGAGCCGGGATGGCTCGCGGTGTACGGCAAGGAAGCGGCCGGCGAGGAGCCCACGCTCGCTCCGGTCAAGCCGAACGAGAAGGTCGCCACCGAGTCGGTCGATGTCGTCGCCAATCGCACGCGTCCGCCGGCGCGCTTCAACGAGGCGACGCTGCTCTCCGCGATGGAAGGCGCCGGCAAGCTCATCGAGGACGAGGAGCTGCGCGAGGCGATGCGCGAGAAGGGACTCGGCACGCCCGCGACGCGCGCGCAGATCATCGAAGGGCTGATCTCCGAGAAATACATCCTGCGCGAAGGCAAGGAGCTGCAGCCGACCGCCAAGGCGTTCTCGCTGATGACGCTGCTGCACGGCCTCGGCGTGCCCGAGCTCTTCTCACCGGAGCTCACCGCCGACTGGGAATTCCGGCTCGCGCAGATGGAGCGCGGAAAACTGAAGCGCGAGACGTTCATGCACGACATCGTCGGCATGACGCAGCATATCGTCGGGCAGGCGAAGAACTACGAGAGCGACACGATCCCCGGCGACTTCGCGACGCTCCAGTCGCGTTGCCCGAAGTGCGGCGGCGAAGTTCACGAGAAGTACAAGAAGTTCCAGTGCCAGGCCTGCGATTTCGGCTTCTGGAAGATCATGGCCGGCCGCCAGCTCGACGTGCCGGAGGTGGAGACGCTGCTCACCGAGCGTCGCGTCGGCCCGCTCGAGGGCTTTCGCAGCAAGATCGGGCGGCCGTTCGCCGCTTCGATCAAGCTCACCGACGACGACGAAGTGAAGTTCGACTTCCCCGAAGCCGACGACAGCGACGAGGAAGCGCCCGATTTCAGCGGCCAGTCGCCGCTTGGAGCCTGCCCGAAGTGCCGCTCGAGCGTCTTCGAGACGCCGCACGCGTACGTCTGCGAAAAGGCCGTCGGTCCCGACAGGACCTGCGATTTCCGCTCCGGGCGGACGATCCTGCAGCGGCCGATCGAGCGCGAGCAGATTGCGAAGCTGCTTGCAAGCGGCAGGACCGACCTGCTGCAGTTCGTGTCGTCGCGCACGCGTCGGCCGTTCTCGGCGTTCCTCGTTCGTCAGCCCGATGGCAAGATCGGATTCGAGTTCGAGGCGAAACAGGCGGGCGCGGGCAAATCGAGGCGCTTCTCGCGCGCACCCGCGGCGATCCGCGTTCTGGGGGCGCATCCGAAGGACAAGAAGCCGATCGAGCTCTTCGCCGGGCGCTACGGCCCGTACGTCAAGCACGGCGACGTCAACGCGACGCTGCCCGACCGCGAGCGCATGTCGTCGCTGACGCTCGACGAGGCGCTGGGCATTCTCGCCGCGAAGGCCGCGCGCTCGGACGGCGAGCCGCCGCGTCGCGTCGCGGCTACGTCGCGCGCAACCGCGAAGACGCCGGCCGGCACGGTGAAGAAAACCGCGCGAGCGCCCAGCGCATCGACGAAGCGCCCGACGGCGAAGCCGGCGGCAGGAAAGCCGGCGCCTGCGAGCGAACGCGCGAGCGGCACGCGCGTCAAACGAACGACGGCGCGCGGCGCAAAGCGAAGCTAGCCGTCGCTGCCGCGGGCACGCCGGCGCGAACCGATGCAACGTTTTCTGATCATCGCCGGCGTCGTGCTCGTCGTGGTCGGCCTCGCGTGGCCGTGGCTCGCCGCGCTCGGCCTCGGACGCTTGCCCGGCGACATCCACGTCGAGCGCGACGGCTGGTCGTTCCACTTCCCGCTGATGACCAGCCTGATCGTGTCAGTCGTGCTGTCGCTGCTGATCTGGCTCTTCCGTCGCTGAGCGCGCCGCGCTCAGCGACAGAGCGTTCCCGCCGGCGCCGCGAAGAGGAAGCGCGTGATCGGCTTCACGCCGGTGAGCGCGCCGACGCTGTACGTCCATGTGCCGGCGTTGCCGCTCGAGAACGCGAGCGAGGCCAAGCCGACGCCGACCGGCGCGACGGCCGCCACGTTCCACGGCGCACCGAACGCGGGTCCGCTTACGCGCAGCAACGTACCGCTGAAGCGCCCGGGCGCGCTCTGGTCCATCAGCGCCGCGAACCACAGCGGCGAGCCGTCGACGTCGTACGTGTACCACGTCGCGTAGACCTGCGTACCCTGCTGCGCGATGTTGATGCCCCAGCCGTTTTCCGCGCTGTCCCACCAGAGGTCCTGGTAATTGGTCGCCGACGAGAAGTCGGGTGCGCCGCTGTACGTGCACGCCGGAGCCGGAGCCGCAAACGGATATCGCGTGATCGACTTCGATTGCGAGACGCTCTTCGCCGTGTACGCGAACGTGCCGTGGCTCGTGTCGGTGAACGTGAGCGTGCCCGCGCCGACGGTGAGCGGCGTCGGCGCAGGCGCGAACGGGCTCGCGGTGAACGCCGGGCCGTGCAGTTCGACGATGTCTCCGCCGTAGACGCCGGGCGCGCTCTTTTGCGCGAGCATCGCGAGCCACGACGCCTTGCCGGTCGCGTCGTACGTGTACCAGGTCAGGTAGATCTGATCGCCCTGATGGGCGAGATTGATGCCCCAGCCGTTTTCGGCGCTGTCCCACCACAGGCCTTCGTAGTTCGAGGCGTGCGGCGCGCCGGCGACGGCGGCGCGTACCGCGTTGCCCGCGTCGACGATGCCCGCGCCGCACGTCGCGCTCGTGCAGTCGGATACCGCCGGAAACGGCTTCGCCGTCGACGTGAGCAGCGCGCGCAGTTGATCGGCGCCAAGATCGGGCGCGGCGGCGAGCACGAGCGCCGCGCTGCCGGACACCATGGGCGCCGCGAAGCTGGTGCCTCCGGTATTGGTGATCGTGTCGGCGCCGGGTGCCTGCGCGCCCGCATTCGACAACGCGAAGATGCCGTCGGTGGGCTGGTTGGGCGAGTAGCGACCGCCGGGCGCCGAAATCGTCGCGAGCGCGCCGAAGTTGCTGTAGCGCGCGCGATGGCCGTCCGTCGTCGTCGAAACGACGGAGATCACGCCCGGGCAGTTTGCCGGCGCGCCGATCTCGCCGGCCTCGTTGCCTGCCGCCGCGACGATCGCGCGAACGCGGCCGGTCGCAAGTGCGGCGTTGATCGCGCTCGCATAAGACGCCGGGCAGCCGGCCTGCGTGCCGAGGCTCAGGTTGATCACGTGCGCCGGATAGGCGTTCTGCGGCGTGCCGGCAATCGGAATGCCGGCCGCCCATGCAATCGCGTCGACGACGTCGGACGTCGAGCCGCCGCACTTGCCGAGCACGCGCAGCGGCTCGATCTTCGCGGCCCAGTCGATGCCGGCCGTCCATTGACCGTTGTTGCCGTTGGCAGCGATGACCCCCGCGACCGACGTGCCGTGCCACGAGCTGTGCGCGGGGCGGCAGTCGACGCCCGTGAGACCGGCATCGAGATCGGCCTGCGTGACGAAGTCGCCCGGATCGGACGGATCGCCGTCACGGCCGTCGCCGTCCCCGGATCGCAGCGTTTCGCTCACGAAGTCGTAACCAGGGACGAGGCGGCCGGTGAACTCGACGTGCGGCCGGATTCCGGTATCGAGCACCGCGACGACGACGTCCGGACTGCCGGTCGTCACGTCCCACGCGCTGAACGCACCGATGCCGGTCGGGCCGTCGGGCAGGTAGTTCTGGGCGTTCAGGAACTCGTCGTTCGGAACCCGAAGCGCATGCACCGGCAGGTCGACCTCGGCGAACTCGACGTCGGCGCTTGCATTGAGGCGCGCGGCGATCGCCCGCGCTTCGGCGATCGGCCGGGGCGCGTCGAGGCGAACGACGTCCATGCCGAGCGCCATGGGCCGCACATGGATGAGCGCGACGCCCGCGTCCGCGGCGAGCCGGGCGACTCGGGAGCTCTGCGCGAGCGCCGCCTTCTGCGGATCGGCGCGAAACTTGACGATCAGTCTCGAAACGGGCGCCGGCTCGGCCGCCAGCGATCGCGCGGCGCCCGCCGCCGCGAGCGCCGCGAAAGCGAGATACAGCATCGCGTGCACGCGAGCGCGCCGCAAGCGCTTCAGACGTCGAGGTTGCGCGCGCCGAGCGCGTTGGTCTCGATGAACGCGCGCCGCGGCTCGACCTGCTCGCCCATCAGCGTCGAGAAGATTTCCTCGGACGCGATGGCGTCCTCGATCTGCACCTTCAGGAGGCGACGTACCTTCGGGTCCATCGTCGTCTCCCAGAGCTGCTCGGGATTCATCTCACCGAGGCCCTTGTAGCGCTGGATCGTCACGCTGCCACGGGCTTCCTCGAGCAGCCATTCGAGCGCTTGCGAGAACGTCGTGATCGCGCGTTGCTTGTCGCCGCGCTTGACGAGCGCGCCGGCGTGCAGCAAGTCGCGCTGGACGTCGGCGGCCGCGGCGATCTGCACGAAATCGCCGCTCGCGACGAGGTCGGCGTCGATCGCGCTCGCGTGCAAGGCTCCATGCTGCTCGCGCACGATGACGATGCGCGGCGCGCCGGTTGCCGCGTCGTCGCGCGTCTCGACGCGCACGTTTTGATCGCCAATCGCGCTTTCGAGCGCCTCGGCGCTCTGCTGCGCACCGGCGGCGCTCGCGAGGTCGATCCGCACGCCGGACAGGATGGCCCGCAGAGCCGCGGCGTCCACGATTCGCGCAAGCCGCTCGGCGACCGCCTCGGCGAGCAGGAAGTCGCGCGCGATGCTCGCAAACGTCTCGCTCGCGAGCGGCGGGCGATCGGCGCCCGGCGCGAGCTCGGCGCCTTTGAGCGCGACCTTGAGCAGATGCTGCTTCAGCTCGTGGTCGTCCTTCAGGTACATGTCTTCCTTGCCCTGACGCACCTTGTAGAGCGGCGGCTGCGCGATGTAGATGTGGCCGCGCTCGACCAGATCGGGCATCTGCCGGTAGAAGAACGTCAAGAGCAGCGTGCGGATGTGCGAGCCGTCGACGTCGGCGTCGGTCATGATGATGATGCGGTGATAGCGCAGCTTGTCCGCGTTGAATACGTCCTTCTCGTTCGTGTCGCCGTTGGTCGGCTTGCCGAAGCCGGTGCCGAGCGCTGTGATCAGCGTGATGATCTCCTGCGACGACAGGAGCTTTTCGACGCGCGCCCGCTCGACGTTCAGGATCTTGCCGCGAAGCGGAAGGATCGCCTGGAACTTGCGGTCGCGGCCCTGCTTCGCCGAGCCGCCGGCGGAGTCGCCCTCGACGAGATAGATTTCGCAGAGCGCCGGATCGCGCTCCTGGCAATCGGCGAGCTTGCCCGGCAGGCCCATGCCGTCGAGCACGCCCTTGCGGCGCGTCAACTCGCGCGCCTTGCGCGCCGCCTCGCGCGCCCGCGCGGCCTCGACGATCTTCGTGCAGATGATCCGCGCATCGCCCGGCTGCTCGAGCAGGAAATCGGCGAGCTTCTCCGAAACCACTTCCTGCACGATCGGCATCACCTCGGACGAGACGAGCTTCTCCTTCGTCTGCGAGCTGAACTTCGGCTCGGGCACCTTGACCGACAGCACGCAAGTCAGGCCCTCGCGCATGTCGTCGCCGCTCGTCTCGACCTTTGCCTTCTTCGCGACCTCTTCCTTCTCGATGTAGTTGTTGAGCGTGCGCGTCATTGCCTGGCGCAGCCCGGTGAGATGCGTTCCGCCGTCGCGCTGCGGGATGTTGTTGGTGAAGCACTGCACGTTCTCGACGTACGAGTCGTTCCACTGCATCGCGACCTCGACGGTGACGCCGTCCTTCTCGCCGATGCCGTGGAACGCCTTCGGGTGCAGCACCGTCTTGCTGCGATTCATGTACTCGACGAAGCCGCGCACACCGCCGGAGTACTTGAAGTTCTCGCTCTTGCCGTCGCGCTGGTCGATCAGCTCGATCGCGACCCCGTTGTTGAGGAACGACAGCTCGCGGATGCGCTTCGCGAGAATCTCGTAGTGATATTCGATGCGCGTGAACGTCTCGGTCGACGCCATGAAATGCACTTCGGTGCCGCGGCGGTCGGTGTCGCCGACCACGGCGAGCGGCGCGACGGCCTCGCCACGACGAAACTCCATCTGGTGGACCTTGCCATTGCGCCAGATGCGAAGCTTCAGCCAGTCGGACAGCGCGTTCACCACGGACACGCCGACGCCGTGCAGGCCGCCCGACACCTTGTAGCTGTTCTGGTCGAACTTGCCGCCGGCGTGCAGCTCCGTCATCACGATCTCGGCGGCGGAGCGCTTCTGCTCGTCGTCGTCCTTGATCTCGGTCGGGATGCCGCGGCCGTTGTCGACGATCGATACCGAGTTGTCGGCGTGGATGACGACCTTGATGTCGTCGCAATAACCGGCGAGCGCCTCGTCGATCGCGTTGTCGAGAACCTCGAACACCATGTGATGCAGACCGGTGCCGTCGGAGGTGTCGCCGATGTACATGCCGGGCCGCTTGCGCACGGCGTCGAGCCCCTTCAGGACCTTGATGCTGCCCGCGTCGTATTCGGCGCCGTTGCCATTGTTTATCACGAGCTTCTGGTTCAGTGCTGGATTCATCTTCCCTTTCGACTGCCGGTAAGGCTCAATGCGCCGGCGCCGACGGAGTGTCGTCGGCGCCGTTGACTCTCATGGATGATTCTCGGCCCGTCAAATCCGCATCGGCATCACGACGTACTTGTAGTCGTCGCGGTCCGGCACGGTGACGAGCGCGCTCGAATTGGCATCGCCGAACGCGAGCTCTACGCGCTCGGCGGCCTGGTTCTGCAATACGTCGAGCAGGTACGTCACGTTGAAGCCGATGTCGAGCGGATCGCCGGCGTACGCGACCTCGAGCTCCTCCTCGGCCTCTTCCTGCTCGCTGTTCGTGCAGATGATCCGAAGGTGCCCGGGAGCAAGCACCAGTCGCACGCCGCGGAACTTCTCGTTCGACAGGATCGCCGCGCGCTGCAGCGCCGAGAGGAGCTCGGTTCGAGCGAGGTCGATACGCTTCGCGTGACCGCTGGGGATCACGCGGTTGTAATCGGGAAACTTGCCGTCGACGACCTTGCTCACGAGCTCGACGTTGCCGAAGCGAAAGCGCACCTGGTTCGCGAGAATGTCGATCGCGACCGGATCGTCGACGTCGGCCAGCAGCTTCCCCAGCTCGAGCACCGTCTTGCGCGGAAGAATCACCTCCTGCCGCTGATAGTCGCCATGCACGCCGATGCTCGCCCACGAAAGTCGATGGCCGTCGGTGGCAACCGCCTGCAGCGTGCCGTTGTCGAGAACGAGCAGCATGCCGTTCAGGTAGTAGCGGATATCCTGCTGCGCCATCGCGAACTCGGCGCTTTTCAGCAGCGCGCGAAGGTTCTTCTGCGGCAGCTCGAGCGACTGCAATTGCTCGTCGTTCAATCCGATGCGCGGATAATCGGCGGCGGGAAGCGTCTGCAGATTGAAGCGCGAGCGTCCCGCGCGCACCGTCATCTTGCTCGCCACCGCCTCGACGTTGAGCGTCGAGCCGTCGGGCAGCGCGCGCAGCAGATCCTGCAGCTTGCGCGCCGCGACCGTGACCGCCTGCGATTCCTTGCCCGCGAGATCGCTGTGCGCGGTGATCTGCATCTCGAGGTCGGTCGCGGTCACATAGAGGCGGCCGTCGCGTTGCTCGAGCAGAACGTTTGCAAGAATCGGCAGCGTATGTCGACGCTCGACGATGCCCGATACCGCCTGCAACGGTTTCAGCAGCGCGTCCCGCGGAATCTGCTTTAGTTGCATTATTAAAACCGAATAGCAGTTAATAGGAGACGGCGCATATCAGGGGGCAACGCACAAACCGTTCGGCGAAACAGCGGGTTGATCGAGGGATTCCCTTGTGGATAACCGGCGCCGGCACCGTGGATCGTTTGGGAGCTTTTCGGAGGCTTCCGGCAGATGCTTCTTAATCAACAAATTATAGACCGAAAACTGACAGATTTCCAGCCGCCCGAACGCCCCCTGGACAGTTGAAAACCGCCTTGCGCGGCCGGGCAGCAACCTCGTTGTGCGCGCTCAATTTCGCAGCACCTGAAGCAGGAAATTGACGTCGTGGTTCATCTCCGGGACCGTGTCACGGAGCTTCGCGATCTGGCGGCACGCGTGCAACACCGTCGTATGGTCGCGGCCGCCGAAGTTGTTCCCGATCTCGGGCAGCGAGAGTTGCGTGAGTTCCTTCGCGAGCGCCATCGCGACCTGGCGCGGACGTGCGATCGCTCGCGATCGCTTCTTCGAGTGCATGTCGGACACGCGGATCTTGTAGTAGTCGGCGACCGTCTTCTGGATGTTCTCGACCGACACCTGGCGGTTCTGGACGGCGAGCAGATCGCGCAGCGACTCCTTTGCAACCGCGAGGGTGATGTCCTGTCCGTGGAAGTTCGAGTACGCGAGCACGCGCTTCAGCGCACCTTCGAGCTCGCGCACGTTCGAGCGGATGTGCTTCGCGATGAAGAAGGCGACCTGCTCGTCGAGCTTCATTCCGGCCGCCGCCGCCTTCGACAGCAGGATCGCGACCCGCATTTCGAGCTCCGGCGGTTCGAGCGCCACCGTCAGGCCCCAGCCGAAGCGCGAGATCAGACGCTCCTCGATGCCCGAGATTTCCTTCGGATACGTGTCGCAGGTGATGACGACCTGCTTGTGCGCTTCGATCAGCGTGTTGAACAGGTAGAAGAACTCTTCCTGCGTGCGGCTCTTGCCGTTGAAGAACTGGATGTCGTCGATCAGCAGCAGGTCGAGCGAGCGGTAGTAGCGCTTGAAGTCGTCGAAAGCCTTGTGCTGGTACGCGCGCACGACGTCCGACACGTAGGTCTCGGCGTGGATGTAGCGGATCTTCGCCGCCGCATTCGTCCCGACGATGTGGTTGCCGATCGCCTGGATCAGGTGCGTCTTGCCGAGGCCGACGCCACCGTAGACGAACAGCGGGTTGTAGGAGGTCGGATGCTCGGCGACCTGCAGGCCGGCCGCGCGAGCGAGCTGGTTCGCCTTGCCGGCGACGAACGCGTTGAAGTTGAACGTGGGGTTGAGATTGGTCGGGTCGTTGCGTCGCGGTGGCTGCGCGGCCGGCGTCCACGGCTGCGCCGCGGCGGGTGGCGTCGTTCCGCCCGCCGGCCCGGCGTCGCTTGCGCGGTGCAGGGCCGGGCGAACCGTTGCCGGGAGTGCCGACGGCGGCGGTGCGACGGGCGCCTCGGCGGCGCCGACGCCGAGCGAGATCGGGATCGCGTGGCCCTCACCGTCCTCCGCGAGTTGCTCGATCCGTCGTGCGAACCGGTCCTTGACCCACTGCAGGACGAACCGGTTCGGCGCGAGCACCCGGTAGCCGCCGTCATCGGCGGACACGGCGAGCGGGCGAATCCACGTGTTGAACTGCTGCGGCGTCAACTCGGCCTGGAAGGCGTCGAGGCAACGCTGCCAGAATGCGGGGACAGACGTCATGCAGGAACCGCTCATCGAACGGGCCGCCGCTCGCGCGAGCGCGTCGGTACCGGCAAAGCCGGAACAGCCGGAAAAGATCGGGAGCGCGCGGGGGACGGTCTTCGTAGCGAAACCCGTGACAACGCAGTCGGGCTCGCCGCCGCCTGGCGCCGGTCGAGGCCCGATTCTAGCCCGCGCCGGCGAAGTTATCCACAGCCGTATGTGCCCTCGCTATCCGGCGGGCACCCGTCGGGATCGCGATCGACCATCGTTGACAGCGTAACAATAACGCGCTCTAATGTAAGGCTTTTTCGACGCCCAAGGTTCCCGAGCCATGAAACGCACCTACCAGCCATCCGTGGTGAAGCGCAAGCGCACGCACGGCTTTCGCGCCCGGATGAAGACCGTCGGCGGCCGCCGCGTACTCGCCTCGCGGCGCGCGAAAGGTCGCGCGCGTCTGACACCCTGACGAGCGTCCGGGCGGCCGTGTCGGGAGTGAGCGCCGCTCGCGCCCGCCGGCTGACCGGCATCGGCGCATTCGAGACACTGTTTCGCACAGGGCGGCGCCGTGACGGCGACTATCTGCAGCTCGTCAGCACGCCGGCGCGATCCGGCGTCGGCCGCGTCGGCTTCGTCATCGGGCGCAAGGCGCTGCCGCTGGCCGTCGACCGCAACCGGCTGCGCCGGCTGCTACGGGTCGCGATCGCACGCGCTCGCCCTGCGATCGACGACTACGACATGATCCTGCGCCTGCGGCGCCGCTGCGCGAGAAGCGAGCTCGGCAGCGTCGCGGCCGAGGCCGAGCGGCTGCTCGGCTCGCTCCCGCCCGCACGCCCGCCACAATGAGGGCAGTCCTGATCGCGCTTGTGCGTGGCTACCAGTACGCGCTGCGGCCTTTGCTCGGCGCGAACTGCCGTTTTTATCCGAGCTGCTCGGATTACGCCCGGGAAGCGCTCGAGCGGCATGGCGCGGCGCGCGGCGCATGGCTCGCCGCGAAGCGCATCCTGCGCTGTCACCCGTATCACCCGGGCGGCTACGACCCGGTGCCCTGACCCGCGCGTTGCGGTCGCGGCGCAGCCAACGAAACCTTCATGGAAACTCAGCGAATCATCCTTTTCGTCATCTTCTTCTTCTCCGCGTACCTGCTGTACATGAACTGGGAGAAGGAGCACCGTCCGGCGCTGCCCGCGCCGCCGACGGCCGCGAAGCCGGCGCCCGATCTGCCTGCGGCAACGCCTCCGGGCGTGCCGGCGGCCGCAGCGCCGGCTTCGCCCACGACATCCGCCGCCGCCGTGCCGGGCACGCCAGGCGCCGCGGCAGAGCCGACCGCAGCCCCGGGCGGTCAGGTCGTGGCGGTGAAGACGGACCTGTACACCGTCCAGATCGACACCGCCGGCGGCGTCATTTTCAGCGACGCGCTCACTCAGCATCGCGAAGCGAACGACACGAGCAAGCCGTATCCCGTGTTGCTCCGTACGCCCGAGCGTCTGCTCATTGCGCAGAGCGGGCTCATCGGCACCGGGCTGCCGAATCACGTGTCGACGGTCTACCAGCCGTTGCCGGGGCCGCGCGAGCTTGCGCCGGGCGCCGACACGCTCGAGGTGCGTTTCGCCGCGCCGGCCGGCGCGTTCGAGAAGGTCGTCCTGGTGCTGACATTCCACCGTGCCAGCTACATGATCGACGTCGGCTACGAGATCACCAATACCGGCAGCGCGCCGATCTCGCCGCAAGCGTACTTTCAGCTCAAGCGCGACACGAAATCGCCGGTCGTGCAGAGCTCGATGGCGCCGTCGGCCTACGTTGGCCCGGTCGTCTACAACGACGCCGACAAGTTCAAGAAGATCGAATTCTCCGAGATCGACAAGGAAGCGAGCGATCCGACGCGAAAGCCGCCGTACACGAAGAACGCGGACAACGGCTGGATCGGCATGGTCGAGCATTATTTCGTCGACGCGTGGCTGCCGCCGGACAAGGTGGCGCGCGAGTTCTACGCGTCGAAGCTCGACAACGGCTTCTATTCGGCCGGCGTGAAAGTGCCGGTCGCAACGATAGCGCCCGGACAGACGGGCCGCGTCGACGTGCCGCTCTACGCCGGGCCGCAGGAGCAGGAGCGCCTGGCGCAGCTCGCTCCGGGCCTCGACCGCGTCGTCGACTACGGCATCTTCACCGTGATCGCGGAGCCGCTGTTCCTGCTGCTCAAGTGGCTGCATTCGCTGCTGCACAACTGGGGCTGGTCGATCATCGCGATGACGATCCTCATCAAGAGCGCGTTCTACCCGCTGAACCACGCGAGCGCGCGCTCGATGGCGAAGATGAAGGTCATCGCGCCGAAGATGAAGGCGCTGCAGGAGCAGTACGCGAACGACAAGCAGCAGCTGCAGGTCAAGATGATGGAGATGTACAAGACCGAGAAGATCAATCCGCTCGGCGGATGTCTTCCGATCGTCGTGCAGATTCCCGTGTTCATCGCGCTCTATTGGGTGCTGCTGTCCGCGGTCGAGCTTCGTCACGCGCCCTTCATCGGCTGGATCCACGACCTCTCCGCGCCTGACCCGTTCTACGTGCTGCCCGTCGTCTACGCGATAACCGCGTATCTGCAGGTCAGGCTGTCGCCGACACCGATCTCCGATCCGGTGCAGGCGAAGGTGATGCAGATCATGCCGATCGCCTTCTCGGTGATGTTCGTCTTCTTCCCGTCCGGGCTCGTGCTCTACTGGCTGATCAACAACTGCATCCAGATCTTCCAGCAGTGGCACATGAACCGCCTGCTCGAGAAGGAAGCGAAGGCCGCGGCGGCCAAGCGGCGCTAGCACCGACCGAGGGTCGCGGACGGAGGGTCAGAGTGCTGTTCGATGTCGTGGGCGCCGATGAGACGTGCGTCGGCGCGAGCGCACTCTGACCCTCAGCTCACGTGAGCCTGCACTCTGACCCTCGGTTCCGGGACACGATCGCGGCGATCGCGACGCCGCCGGGGCGCGGCGG
Source organism: uncultured beta proteobacterium (assembly GCA_963798655.1). GTDB lineage: Bacteria > Pseudomonadota > Gammaproteobacteria > Burkholderiales > Casimicrobiaceae > CAVSMC01. The sequence continues at coordinate 617,945 of CAWCUH010000004.1, forward strand.
CATCGGCGTCGTGCGCATTTCCGGCGCGCGTGTGCCGGCGATGATCGAGCGCATCGTCGGCCGACCGCTCGTGCCGCGCGAGGCGAGCGTGGCGACGTTTCGCGACGACGAAGGCGAGCCGATCGACCAGGGGCTCGCGCTCTATTTCGCTGCGCCGCGCTCGTACACGGGAGAGCCGGTACTCGAGCTGCACGGTCACGGCGGTGCTGCCGTGATGCGCGCGCTCCTTGCACGCTGCATCGCGCTCGGCGCGCGGCTCGCGCGGCCCGGCGAATTCACCGAGCGCGCGTTCCTCAATGGCAAGCTCGACCTTGCGCAGGCGGAGAGCGTTGCCGATCTGATCGACGCGGCAACGACGACGGCCGCGCGAGCCGCCGCGCGCAGCCTCTCAGGGGTGTTCTCACGCGAAGTGCGCGCGCTCGTCGACGCGCTGATCGATCTTCGGATGCGCGTCGAGGCAGCGCTCGACTTTCCCGAAGAGGACCTCGATTTCGTGCGAGCCGATGACGCGCAGGGCAGGCTCGCGGCGATCGGTGCGCGCCTCGCACGGATGCTCGCGCAGGCCTCGCAGGGCGCGTTGCTGCGCGAAGGCGTCACCGTCGTGCTCGTCGGCGTCCCGAACGTCGGCAAGTCGAGCCTGCTGAACCGGCTCGCAGGCGACGACGTCGCGATCGTGACGCCGATTCCCGGCACGACGCGCGACCCGATTCGCGAGGTGATCGACGTGCTTGGCGTGCCGCTCACCATCGTCGACACGGCCGGGCTGCGCCCGACCGACGATCCGATCGAGTCCCTCGGCATCGAGCGTACGTGGGCAGCCGTCGGCGGCGCCGATCTCGTCATTGCCATCGTCGATGCGCGCGCGGTCGTCGATGCGATCCCCGAGCCCGACCGCGAGATTCTCGATCGGTTGCCGCCGTCGCTGCCGCTGATGGTGGTTCACAACAAGATCGACATTGCATCGCCACCGATGAAGCACGGCGTCGAGCAGCGCGAGGGCCGTCCGCATGTCTTCCTTTCGGCGAAGACCGGCGACGGCGTCGACGCGCTGCGCCGGGCGATCCTCGAAGCCGCCGGCGCGCACGAAGATGTCGGGGGAACGTTCATCGCCCGCGAGCGGCATCTCGCCGCGCTACGGGCCGCGCGGTCCCGTCTCGACGCTGCTGCGGCGCATCTCGTGTCGGCGCATCCGCCGCTCGAGCTGTTCGCGGAGGAGCTGCGCGAGGCTCAGCAGTCGCTCGCGTCGATCACCGGCGAGTTCACCGCCGACGACCTGCTCGGCGTCATATTCTCGCGGTTCTGCATCGGCAAGTAGCGAGCGTCCCTCGTCTACCATCGCAGCCTGATGTGGTGGCGACCGCTCGGGATCATCGCCGCGGACGAAGTTCGGCGAGACGGGGTTGCTGGTCGCGTTCGGCGGTCATGTTCTTCGCATTCGCCGGTGCGGCGAATCGAGAGGGACATTGTCGGGCGCGTACAATTCTCGCGCAGTTCCGCGGTTGGCCGTGGGGCAAGGCGCGCGAGGCGCCGCGCTTCACGTTTGCGTGGATCGCCATGCTCGTCGTCTCCGGCGCCATCGTCGTGACAGGGATCGACTCGGTGTGCCTCGTCGAGTACGCGATCGTCTTCTCGGGGATCATCCTGCCGTTCACGTATTCCCGCTGCTCGTGATCGCCGGCGACAAGCGCGCGAGCGACACGATCGACTGGCGTGACATCGTCGCGATCGAGCGCGCTCGTATCGTCGTTCGCGCGCGCGCCGCCAAGCGCAAGCGGTGACGCGGTCGCAACCGGCGCTGCGCGTGCTGCGGCATCCGATCGGCGCACGGGCGGGTGCGCTCGCCGTCGCCGCGCTCGCCGGCTACGTATGCAGCCGCGCGCACACGCCGCTGCCCTGGATGCTGGGCCCCCTGTGCGCGGTTGCCGCGCTGCGCGTCGCCGGCACGCCGATCATCGCGCCTCGCGGCGCGCGCCAGGTCGGACAGTGGATCATCGGCACCGCGCTCGGGCTGTACTTCACGCCGTACGTCGTGCACGAGGTCGCCGGCTGGTGGATGTTGCTCGTCGCCGGCGCGCTGTTCGCGATCGTGGTCGGCTACGGCGCGGGGCTCGCGCTGTCCACGCTTTCCGGCGTCGATCGCACGACGGGCGTCTTCGCGAGCGTTCCCGGCGGCGCCGCCGAGATGTCGGTGCTCGGCGAGCGCTTCGGCGCGCGCGTCGATCGCGTCGCCGCCGCGCAGAGCATGCGCATCCTGATCGTCGTGCTCGTCCTCCCCGCCGCGTATGCGCTGTCCGGCGTTCGTGGCGAGGACGCGTACATCGCCGGCGCAACGCCGTTCTCGGCGGCCGGCCTGGCGCTGCTGATGCTCGCGACCGCGATCGGCGGCGCCGTCGCGACGTGGATCGGCGTGCCCAACCCGTTCGTGCTCGGATCGCTCGCGGTCGCGATTCCGCTCACCGCGAACGAGATCGACCTGTCGGCAATGCCGACGCTCGCGACGAACGCAGGACAATGTTTGCTCGGGTGCGCGCTCGGCTCGCGCTTCCGTCCCGACTTCCTGCGCGGCGCGCCGCGCTTCGTTGCGTCGGTCATCGTGACCGTCGTCGGCGCGATGGCGGCGTCCGCGGCGTTCGGCGTCGCGCTCGCCCGTCTTGCCGGATTGCATCCGGCGACGCTCGTGCTTGGCACGGCGCCGGGCGGTATTGCCGAGATGTGTATCACGGCGAAAGTGCTGCAGCTCGGCGTGCCGCTGGTCACGGCGTTCCACGTTTCGCGAGTCGTCGTGCTGCTGCTCGCCACCGCGCCGCTCTTTTCGCGCGTACGGCGCTGGCGCCGCGACCGCGGCGTCGATGAGGACTGAGACGAACATGGCATGGGATCCCGAGCAATATCTGAAGTTCGCCGACGATCGGCGGCGCCCGGCGATCGACCTGATGGCGCGCGTGTTGCTCGACGCGCCGCGATTGATCGTCGATCTCGGATGCGGCGCCGGCAACGTGACGCGCCTTCTCGGCGCACGCTGGCCGGGCGCGCGCATCGTCGGCGTCGACAGCTCGCCGGCAATGCTCGCGAGCGCGCGCGACGCAACGAAGGGCGACCCGCGGTTCGAATGGATCGAGGCGGACGTCGCCCGGTGGACGCGTGGCGACGATCGACCCGATCTCGTCTACAGCAACGCCGCGCTGCACTGGCTCGACGATCACGCGAGGCTGCTTCCACGATTGCTGCGCGACGTCGCACCAGGGGGCGCGCTCGCCGTGCAGATGCCGGACAACTTCGGCGCCCCGTCGCATGTCGCGCTGTTCGATGTCGCGCGCTCGCCGCGCTTCGCATCGAAGCTCGCAAGCCGCGTTCGCGAGTCGCCGGTCGCGCCCGCCGACGCGTATTACGGCTGGCTCGCGCCGCACGCGTCGCGGCTCGACATCTGGACGACGCAATACCTGCACGTGCTCGAGCCGACGAACGACGGCGAGCATCCGATCGTCGCGTGGACCTCGTCGACGGCGCTGACGCCGTTCACCGGCGCGCTCGACGCCGCCGAGGCGCGCGCATTCGTGGACGACTACCGCGCGCGCGTCGCGCGGCTGTATGCGCCGCGCAGCGACGGCCGAGTGCTGTTTGCGTTTCGGCGTCGCTTCATCGTCGCGACACGGGTGAACCGGTAAGGCCACTCGGCCGCTCGGCACCGCGACTGCGCGTGCGGCCCGCGCGTGCTAGAGTTTTCCGTTTCGCGATGCGAACGCGATGCATGCGTCAATCGGTCGCACGCGACGAACTTTCGATGAACGATCCACTCCGAACAATCGCATGAACGCAGCCGATTCACTTCCTTCGCTTGCCGCGGCGGTGTCCGCTCCCGACCACGTTGGCCATGCGCGCCTGCTCGCATGGGTGCGCGACATCGCGAGGCTTGCCAAGCCGGATCGCATCGAATGGTGCGATGGCAGCGACAACGAGTACGACCGGTTATGCGCGCAGATGGTCGCCGCGGGCACGCTTCGGCGACTCAATCCCGACAAGCGACCGAACAGCTATCTCGCGTGGTCCGATCCTTCCGACGTTGCGCGCGTCGAGGACCGAACGTTCATCTGCAGCGAGTCGGAAAGCGATGCCGGACCGACGAACAACTGGATCGAGCCGGCGAAGATGCGCACGACGCTCGGACGGCTGTTCGACGGTTGCATGCGCGGGCGGACGATGTACGTCGTTCCGTTCTCGATGGGCCCGCTCGGCAGCCACATCGCGCACATCGGCATCGAGCTCACCGACAGCCCGTACGTCGTCGCGAGCATGAAGATCATGACGCGGATGGGGCGCGCGGTGTACGACGTGCTCGGGCGCGACGGCGCGTTCGTGCCGTGCGTTCATTCCGTTGGCGCGCCGCTTGCGCCGGGCAAGGCCGACGTTGCCTGGCCGTCCAATCGCGAGCACAAGTACATCGTTCACTTTCCCGAGACGCGGGAGATCTGGTCGTTCGGCTCCGGCTATGGCGGCAACGCATTGCTCGGCAAGAAGTGCTTCGCGCTTCGCATCGCGTCCGTGATGGGCCGCGACGAGGGCTGGCTCGCCGAGCACATGCTGATCCTCGGCGTCCAAAGCCCTCGAGGCCAGAAGTCCTACGTCTGCGCGGCGTTCCCGAGCGCATGCGGCAAGACGAATTTCGCGATGCTGATACCGCCGGCCGGCCTCGATGGCTGGCGCGTGACGACGATCGGCGACGACATCGCGTGGATCAAGCCGCACGGCGACCGCTTCCATGCGATCAATCCGGAAGCGGGCTACTTCGGCGTAGCGCCGGGCACTTCATACGAGACGAACCCGAACGCGATGGAGATGTTGCAGAGCAACGTGATCTTCACCAACGTCGCGCTGACCGACGACGGTGACGTATGGTGGGAAGGGATGACAAACGCCCCGCCGACGCATGTCACTGATTGGCAAGGCAAATCTTGGACTCCCGACTGCGGGCGAAAGGCTGCGCATCCGAACTCCCGGTTTACGGTCGCCGCGATGCAGTGTCCGTCGCTCGATCCGCATTGGGACGATCCGGAAGGCGTGCCCATCGACGCCTTCATCTTCGGCGGCCGGCGCAGCGACACGATGCCGCTCGTCGTCGAGGCGCGCTCGTGGGAGGAGGGTGTCTACAAGGCCGCGACAATGGGCTCCGAGACGACCGCGGCGGCGACGGGTGCAATCGGCGAAGTCCGCCGCGATCCGTTCGCCATGCTTCCTTTCTGCGGCTATCACATCGGCGACTACTTCAGGCACTGGCTTGGCATCGGCAGCACCGTAGCGCGTCCGCCGAGGATCTTCAGCGTCAACTGGTTCCGCACGGGTGACGACGGCCGATTCGTGTGGCCTGGCTTCGGCCAGAACATGCGGGTACTGCAATGGATCGTCGAGCGGTGCCACGGCCGCGGTCACGCGGTCGAGACGGCGCTCGGCTTCGAACCCGCGTACACGGATCTCGACTGGACGGGCCTGCCGTTCCCGCAGGACTGCTTCATGCAGGTGATGCGCGTCGACCGCAGCGCGTGGTCGCGCGAATTGCTCGAGCATGACGCCTTTTTCGACCGCATCGGACCCAAGCAGCCCGCGACGCTGCGCTCGGAGCGGCAGCGATTGGGAAGCCGGTTGCTTTCGCAGTAAGCCGTTGATCTACGGCGCGGCGTTTCGACGGCTGGCGTTCCACGTGAAACACGACGTCGGCGTTTCACGTGGAACGTTTGGTGCCGCCGGCGGGGTCCGGTATGATGCCTTGGACTTTTGCGGCGGCTGCGTTTCACGGCTTACCTCCCCCGAATGCTTTTTCCGACGCACTTCGATGTGATCGTCGTCGGCGGTGGCCATGCCGGCACCGAGGCGGCGCTGGCGAGCGCGCGCATGGGCCGGCGCACGCTGCTGCTCACGCACAGCATCGAAACGCTCGGGCAGATGTCGTGCAATCCATCCATCGGGGGCATCGGCAAGGGGCACCTCGTCAAGGAGGTGGACGCCCTCGGCGGCGCCATGGCGATCGCCACCGACGAAGCCGGGATCCAGTTCCGCACGCTGAACGCAAGCAAGGGTCCCGCGGTGCGTGCTACGCGCGCGCAGGCTGATCGCGTCCTCTACCGGCAGGCGATCCGCTCGCGGCTCGAGCGCGAGCCCAATCTGACGCTGTTCCAGCAGGCGGTCGACGATCTGACGCTCGACGGCGACGGCGCCGGCGCGCGCGTCACCGGGGTCGTCACGCAGATCGGGCTCCGTTTCGAGGCCGACGCCGTCGTGCTGACGACCGGAACGTTTCTCTCGGGCCTGATCCACGTCGGCTTGCGCCACTACGAAGCCGGCCGAGCCGGGGAGGCGCCCGCGAACACGCTGGGCGCCCGATTGCGCGAGCTCGCATTGCCGCAAGGGCGCCTCAAGACGGGAACGCCGCCGCGATTGGACGGACGCACGATCGATTTTGCTGCGCTCGCCGTCCAGCCGGGGGACCAGCCGGCGCCGGTGTTCTCGTTCGTCGGTTCGGCGGCGATGCACCCGCGGCAGATGCCGTGCTGGATCACGCATACCAATGCACGCACGCACGAGGTCATACGCGCCGGCCTCGACCGCTCGCCGCTGTTCACCGGCGTCATCAAGGGCGTCGGCCCGCGCTACTGCCCGTCGATCGAGGACAAGGTCGTGCGCTTCGCCGACCGCGACGCGCACCAGATCTATCTCGAGCCCGAGGGCCTTGCAACGACCGAGATCTATCCCAACGGCATCTCGACCTCGCTGCCGTTCGACGTGCAACTTGCGCTCGTGCGGACGATGAAGGGCTGCGAGGATGCGCAGATCGTCCGTCCCGGCTATTCGATCGAGTACGACTACTTCGACCCGACCGCGCTCAGGAGCACGCTCGAGACGAAAGCGATCGGCGGGCTCTTTTTCGCCGGCCAGATCAACGGCACGACGGGTTACGAGGAAGCCGCAGCGCAGGGTCTGCTCGCCGGCATCAACGCCGGCCGCCAGGTTGGCGGTGATGCCGGCTGGTGGCCGCGGCGCGACGAGGCTTACCTCGGCGTGCTCGTCGACGACCTGGTCACCCGCGGTGTGAGCGAGCCGTATCGCATGTTCACCTCGCGCGCCGAGTACCGGCTGCAGCTGCGCGAGGACAACGCCGACCGCCGGCTGACCGAGGCGGGCCGCAGGCTCGGCGTCGTCGACGATGCGCGTTGGAACGCCTACGGGCGCAAGCGCGACGCGATGCTGCGCGAAGCCGAACGGCTCAAGTTGACGACCGTCGGGCCGCGCAACGTATCGCCGGAAGCCGCGACCCGGGTCCTTGGCGAGCCGCTCGAGTGTGACCGCTCACTTCTAGATCTGCTGAAGCGACCCGGCGTTTCCCACACGGCACTCATGCAACTCGCCGGCATCGATGCGCCGGCGGATACGACCGCTGCGATGCAGGTCGAGACCGACGCGAAGTACGAGGGGTACATCGATCGGCAGCGCGAGGCGATCGAGCGCGACCGTGCGCAGCACGAGCTGTGCCTTCCCGAAACGCTCGACTATCGAACGGTTCGCGGGTTGTCGACCGAAGTGCAACAGAAGCTGAACGCGCACCGACCCCAAACGATCGGGCAGGCGACCCGGATCTCGGGCGTAACGCCGGCCGCGATCTCGCTGCTGCTCGTTCACCTGAAGCGCGGCTTCGCCGCCGATGCCGGCCGCGCCGGCGAACGGCGCACCGCGTGATCGTCGCGGACGGGCTCGACGACGGACTGTCGACGCTCGCCGAGCGCGGCGTCGCGGTCCCGGCGGACGCCGCGACGCGCCTGTCGCGCTACGTCGATCTTCTCGCCAAGTGGAACCGGACGTACAACCTGACGGCAATCCGCGAGCCTCAGCGTATCGTCACGCACCATGTGCTCGACGCCCTCTCGGTGCTGCCGTTCCTCCCCGCGACGGAGTCGCTCGCGCTGCTCGACGTGGGCAGCGGCGGCGGCGTACCCGGGATTCCGCTTGCGATCGCGCGGCCGGCGTGGCGCGTCGTGCTGCTCGACAGCAACCACAAGAAGGCGGCCTTCCTCACCCAGGCGGCCATCGAGCTCGCGCTCGCCAATGCAAGCGTCGTCGTCGAGCGCGTGGAGGCGTACGTGCCTGACACGCGGTTCGACGTCGTCATCTCGCGCGCCTTCGCCGAGTTGCCTGCGTTCGTCGACTCGGCGCTGCGCCACGTCGCGCCCGGCGGCATTCTGGTCGCAATGAAGGGCGTGCATCCGCACGAGGAGATCGCGCAGCTGCCCGATGCGGTACGCGTCATCGCGACGCCGCGAATCGACGTGCCGGGCCTCGACGCGCAGCGCCACCTGATCGTGCTCGCTCACGCCTAGATCGATGCCGAAGATCATCGCGGTCGCGAACCAGAAGGGTGGCGTCGGCAAGACGACGACCGCGGTCAATCTCGCAGCGAGCCTCGGGGCAATGAAGCGCCGCGTGCTGCTCGTCGATCTCGATCCGCAGGGAAACGCGACGACCGGTGCGGGCCTCGACAAGCGCGCGCTCGCGCGCACCGTCTACCAGGTGCTGCTCGGCGAGCAGCGGATCGTCGACGTGCGCGTCGTTTCACCGACCGGCGGATTCGACGTCGTTCCCGCGAATCGCGATCTCGCCGGCGCCGAGGTCGAGCTCGTCGACCTGCCGGAGCGAGAAACGCGATTGAAGGACGCGCTCGCCGAGGCGCTGTCGCAAATGAAGACGGCGATCAGCGAGGTCGCGACCGAGTACGACTTCATCCTGCTCGATTGCCCGCCGTCGCTGTCGCTGCTCACGCTGAACGGGCTGTGCGCCGCGAACTCGGTGCTGATCCCGATGCAATGCGAGTATTACGCGCTCGAGGGCCTGTCCGACCTGCTGCAGACGCTGAAGAAGGTGCGTGCGCATTTGAATCCGGGACTCGAGATCGAAGGGCTGCTGCGCACGATGTACGACCCGCGCAACACGCTTGCGCAGAACGTCGCGTCCGAGTTGTCGCGACACTTCGGCGAGCGGCTCTACCGCACGGTGATCCCGCGCAACGTGCGCCTCGCCGAGGCGCCGTCGCACGGCGTTCCGGCGCTGGAGCTCGACAGGAGCTCGAAGGGCGCGCAGGCCTATCTCGCGCTCGCCGGCGAGATGCTGCGCCGGATGGAAACCGACGCCGCGACGGCGGCAGCGGCTTAGCGCGGAGCGCTCGCCGATGATCCGTCCCAAGGGCCTTGGCCGCGGCCTCGACGCGCTGCTGTCCGGACCGGAGCAGGCGGGTCCGGAGCGCGATCTGCTGCAGACGCTCGCGATCGACCGGCTGCGGCCGGGACGCTATCAGCCGCGCACCCGAATGGACGACGCGTCGCTCGACGAGCTGGCGGCGTCGATCCGCGAGCAGGGCGTCATGCAGCCGATCCTCGTGCGACCCGTCGAGGGCGGCCGCTTCGAGATCGTCGCGGGCGAACGGCGCTGGCGCGCCGCGCAGCGCGCGGGTCTTGCGCACGTGCCGGCGCTCGTGCGCGCGGTGCCCGATCAGGCGGCGCTCGCGCTCGCGCTCATCGAAAACATCCAGCGCGAGGACCTGAACCCGCTCGAGGAGGCGAACGGACTCGCGCGCCTCATCGACGAGTTCGGGCTCACGCACGAGTCGGCCGCGAAGTCGGTCGGCCGCTCGCGCAGTGCGGTTACGAACCTGCTGCGCTTGCGCGAGCTGGCGAAGCCCGTGCAGGATTACCTGCTCGACGGCGCCATCGACATGGGTCACGCCCGTGCGCTGCTCGGCCTGTCGGGCGGCGCGCAGACTGCGGCGGCGGCCCGCGTCGTCGCCCAACGGCTTTCGGTACGCGAAACCGAGAAGCTCGTCGCAGCGCTCACAAACGGTGCTCGCCGTCGCGCGCGACAACAGGTCGCGGGGCGCGATGCCGACGTCGTGCGGCTCGAGCACGATATCGCAGAGGCACTCGGCGCCGCAGTGTCGATCGAGCCGAAGAAGAACGGCGCCGGCCGCGTGGTGATCTCGTACGCGTCGCTCGACCAGCTCGACGGCATCCTCGCCCGGCTGCGCTGATCGGCGAAACCCGCCGATCGCCGCCCGCACTGTCTCAAAATGTCGACAGCGTACGCCGCGAACGCGCTTCGCCGCCTCGTATTTCGCGCGAATCGGTTGCGGACCTGCTAGATTGCAGCATCGCAGCACGCGGCTCCGTTGGGGCGGCGCCGATGCTGTGGCGAATACGCATCCAAAAGGGGGTTCATTCCATGCAACGCGCAGCCGCGTTCCTGCTGTTCGTACTGCTGGCGCTCGTCGGCCAGATCGCTCTTGCCGCACCCGTGTTCAGGACCATCAGCGGCAATCCGCTGACGGTCAACATCGGCGACGACATGTCGTTCCAGGTGTTCACGACGCTCGTGCCCGGCCTGGGCCAGTTCTATCCGAGCGGCGCCGCGCAGACCGCCGACATGGGCGTGTTCGCGCGAAGCGCCGGCGTGCTGTACGCGCCCGACTTCAACAACCACCCGGGCGGCACCGCGACCGGTGGCCTGGGTACCCGCACGCCGTGGACGCCGGTGTCGATCAGCGCGGTCACGGGAACAGGCACGTCGGTCGACCCTTACACGGTGATCGTCGTCGCAGACGCGGCGGCAAGCGGGCTGCGTCTCACGATGACGGTCACGTACGTCAATGGCGAGAACTTCTTCCGCAAGAGTTTCGTTTTCTCTTCCGGCGGCGCGCAGACGTTCGACGCATTCCTCGGCGGCGACATCTACCTTGCGAACTCGGACTCCGGCGTGCCTTTCTTCAGCTCCGGTGCCGTCGGTGGTCAGGACTGCGCGATTCCGCCGACGTATACGATCCTGTTCATCCCGGTGAACCCGGCGCCCGCCGATCGTTACACCGCGCGCGGCTACAGCACGGTGTGGAGCGAAATCGGTTCCGGCGCGCCGCTGTCGAACATCACCGCCGCCGGCTGCCAGGACAACGGCGCGGCGCTGGAGTGGCAGAACCGCACGATACCGGCGGTCGGCGGCAGCGTCACGATCACGGCCGCAACGTCGTTCGGCGCGATTCCGCCGATCGTTGTCGTTCCGCCGCCGGCCGTGGCGACGGTGATCCCGACGCTGACCGACTGGGGCTTGATCGTGCTCGCGATGCTCGTCGGCGCGATGGCGCTCGTGTCGCTGCGCCGTCGCAACGGCACGCCGCTGTAGCGCACCGCAAGCAAGAGATAACGGCGGCCGATGCGGCCGCCGTTTTTGTCTTACAGCGTGAGCGGCGTCAGCCGAGCTGAGTCAGCATCGTCTCCGCGCCCGAGACCTCGTACTTGCCGCCCTGCTCGACGTTGAGCGTCTTCACCACGCCGTTGTCGACCAGCATCGAGTAGCGCTGCGAGCGGACGCCGAGCCCGCGCGCGGACAGATCCTGCTCGAGGCCGAGCGCCTTCGTCCATGCGCCGCTGCCATCACCCAGCATGCGCACCTTGCCCCCGGTGTGCTGATCGCGCGCCCACGCGCCCATCACGAACGCGTCGTTGACCGACACGCAGACGACTTCGTCGACGCCCTTGCGCTTCAACTCGTCGATGTGCGCGACGTAGCTCGGCACGTGCTTCGCCGAGCACGTCGGCGTGAAGGCGCCGGGCAGTCCGAAGATCACGACCTTCTTGTTCTTCGTGAGCTCGTCGACCGACACCGGCGTCGGCCCGACAGGGCAGCCCGGCGTTTCCGTTTCGTTGTACTCGTGCAGCGTTCCAGACGGCAGCCTGTCGCCAACCTTGATCGTCATGGCAGTCCTTGAAATCGATCGGGGAAAAGGAGCGAGCTTCGAAGAATTGCAGCCCTTTGCGCGGATTGCAACCCCGGCGCTTGATGGGTTTCGACAAGCGGCGTAGCGTTGCGCGTTCCGGTTTCGGGAAGGCTTCGACGATGGCGACGAGCGCGGCATCGCGCGCGGCAAGCGTGCGCACCCAATTGCTGGTTGCAACGCGCAAGGGACTGTGGACGCTCACCGGCGATTCGACGCGCCGTGCGTGGACGCTCGCGGGGCCGTCCTTTCTCGGCCATATCGTGCACCATGCCGTCGCCGATCCACGCGACGGCAGGACGCTGTTGGCAGCGGCGCGCACCGGGCACCTCGGTCCGACGATCTTTCGCTCGGTCGATCGCGGCCGCACATGGAAGGAAGCGACGACGCCGCCCGCGTTCAAGCCGGGAAGCGGGCGCACCGTCGATCACACGTTCTGGCTCACGCCGGCGCATCCGAGCGAGCCGGGCGCCTGGTACGCCGGCACGTCGCCACAGGGCTTGTTCCGCTCGAGCGACGGCGGCGCGACGTGGCAGGGCGTCGACGGATTCAACGAGCATCCGCAGCGCAAGGCGTGGTGCGGCGGCGATCAGGACGGCACGCCCGACGGCGCCAAGCTGCATTCGATCAACGTCGACCCGCGCGACGCGCGCCATCTCTACATCGGCATGTCCGGCGGCGGAGTCTTCGAGTCGAAGGACGGCGGCGCCGACTGGGCGCCGCTCAATCGCGGCGTGCGCGCGGATTTCATGCCGGATCCGGATCCGGAGTTCGGTCACGATCCTCATTGCGTGCGGCTGCATCCGGCCGACCCGAATCGGCTCTACCAGCAGAACCATTGCGGCATCTACCGGCTCGATCGCCCGTCGACGCGGTGGACCGAGATCGGCGCGTCGATGCCGAAGTCGGTCGGCTCGATCGGGTTCCCGATGGTCGTTCATCCGCGCGATCCCGACACGCTGTGGGTGTTCCCGATGGACGGCTCTTCGGTATGGCCGCGCGTGTCGCCGGGCGGCAAGCCCGCCGTCTACCGTTCGGTCAACGGCGGTCGTACTTGGCAGCGGCAGGCGACCGGGCTGCCGGCCGCGCAGGCGTGGTGGACGGTCAAGCGGCAGGCGATGACCGCCGACGCGGCGGCAAGCGTCGGCGTCTATTTCGGCACGACGAGCGGCGAAGTGTGGGCAAGCCGCGACGAAGGCCGCACGTGGAAGCGGCTTGCGCAGCACCTGCCGCAGATCTATGCGATCGAGTGTGCCTGACACCGCGCACGACGTCGGCGTTCGGGTCACGGTGCTGATCCCCGGGCTGCTGCGCAGCTACACGGGCGGCGCCGCGCGCGTCGATGTGACGCTCGGCGGCGACGCGACCGTCGACGCCGCGCTGTGCGCGCTCGACGAGCGCTTCCGCGGACTGCGCTTTCGCATCGTCGACGAGCAGGGGTCGGTGCGTCCGCACATCAAGATCTTCGCCGACGCACGGCAAGTGCACGCGTTGAGCGAGCCGCTTCCCGGCGGCGCCGAGTTGATGATCGTCGGTGCGCTGTCCGGCGGCTAGCCGGCGCGGCCGCCGCCCGGTCGCGGGCTCCGTTGCGACGCAACATTCCCGTTGCGACGGCGTTGTGCGCGCAGCTATAATTCGAAAGTTTGCTTCTTGCCGGACCAGCGCGCGCCAAGCTCCCTCCCCTGTCGCGTGCCCGCGTGAACCCGCCGCCGTCGAACAAGCCGTACCTCACGATCCTCAGGTGGCAGGCGGTCGTCACGAGTGCGATCGCGGCGATCGCCGGGCTCTGGGCGGGGGGGCACGGGGCGCTGTCGGCGGCGTTGGGCGGGCTCGTGAACGTGACCGCGACGGTCGTTTACGCGTTTGTGCTGCGCGTGGGCCTCGACTCGCGCGGTCCGACGTCGGCCGCCAAAGGCCTCGCCGCGATGTTCCGGGCGGAAGCGGCGAAGATCGTCGTGATCTTCGTGCAGTTGTGGGTTGCGCTGACTCAATACCGGGACCTCGTGGCGGTGGCATTCTTCGCCACCTTCATCGTGACCGTGCTGATGTCGAGCGTGGGCCTGCTCCTGCGTGACGCGAGAAGAAACCAATAGGCATCCCGATGGCCGAGTTCAACTCTCCCACCGAGTACATCCAGCACCACCTGACGTTCCTCGCGAAGCCAGTGCACGAGAGCGGCGGGTTCTGGACGGTTCACTGGGACACGCTGGCCGTGTCGATCGCGCTCGGCGTGCTGACGCTCGGCTTCCTCTGGCTCGTTACGCGCCGGGCGACGACCGGCGTGCCGTCGAAGACGACAGGCGTTCGTCGAGCTCGCCGTCGACTTCGTCAACGACCAGGCGCGAACCCTGTTCCACCAGGATCTCAGGACCGTTGCGCCGATCGCGCTGACCGTGTTCGTGTGGGTGCTGTTCATGAACGCGATAGACGTGCTGCCGGCCGACTGGATGGCGGCGTTCTACGAGCACGTGCTGCGACAGGACCACTTCCGCGGCGTACCGACCGCCGACGTCAACACGACGTTCGCGCTCGCGCTGTCGGTGTTCGCGCTGATGATCTTCTACAACATCAAGGTGAAGGGCCTCGGCGGCTGGCTGCACGAGCTGTTCGCCTCGCCGTTCGGCGTGCGCCCGGTGTGGGCGGCGCCGATCCTGATCGCGATCAACCTGCTGTTCAACGCGATCGAATACCTGTCGAAGCCGCTGTCGCACAGCCTGCGGCTGTACGGCAACATGTACGCCGGCGAGATCATGTTCCTGCTGCTCGGCCTGTGGGCGGCGACGGGTCTCGTCGGCGCGGGTTTGAGCGGCGTGCTCAACCTGCTCTGGTCGGGCTTCGACCTTTTCATCGCCGCGCTGCAAGCGTACATCTTCATGATGCTGACCGTCGTCTACATCGCGATGGCGCACGAACATCACTAGACGCACCGCTCACCCAACGTCCCCATCCGCAACGAAAGGAAACAAGATGGATCCGAAACTGCAACTGCTCGCGATGATTCAGGCGTACACCGGCATCGGCATCGGTCTGATGATCGGTCTCGGCGCGCTGGGTGCGTGCGTCGGTATCGGCATCATGTGCTCGCGCTTCCTCGAGGGCGCCGCGCGCCAGCCCGAGCTGATGCCGCAGCTGCAGGCGAAGGTGTTCCTGCTGCTCGGCCTGATCGACGCGTCGTTCATCATCGGCCTCGGCATCGCGATGCTGTTCGCGTTCGCCAACCCGCTGCTCGCCGTCGTCCGCTGACAAGGGCGCCGCGCAAGCGAACGAGGCGAGCATGAACATCAACTTGACGCTGATCATGCAGGCGGTGGTGTTCGCCGTCTTCATCTGGTTCTGCGCGCGCTTCATCTGGCCGGTGCTGATGCGCGCGGTCGACACGCGGCAGAAGCAGATCGCCGAAGGGCTCGCCGCCGGCGAGCAGGGCCGGCAAAGCCTCGCGAGCGCCGAAAAGCGCGTCGCGGATCTGCTCGCCGAAGCGAAGTCGCGCAGCTCGGAGATCATCGCTCAGGGCGAGAAACTGAAGAGCGAGACCATCGCATCGGCACGCGGAGAGGCGAAGGCGGAAGCCGATCGGATCCTCGCGCAGGCGAAGTCGGAGATCGAGCAGGAGGTGACGCGCGCGAAGGAGTCGCTGCGCGACCAGGTCGCCGATCTCGCCGTCGCCGGCGCCGCCAAGATCCTCCACCGCGAGATCGACGCGCGCGTGCACGCCGAGCTGCTCGCGCAGCTTCGCCAGCAGCTGTAGGACGGCGTCGATGGCGGAACTGACGACGATCGCGCGGCCGTACGCCGAAGCCGCGTTCGCGCTCGCTCGCGACGCGAACGCGATGCCGGCGTGGTCGTCGCTGCTGCACACGGCGAGTGCGGTGATCGCCGACCCGAAGATCGCCGCGACGCTCGACAACCCGAGGTTGAGCGCCGCCGACAAGGAAGCGTTGCTGCTCTCCGTGCTCGCGCCCGAGCTCACGCGGCTGTCGCTCGACAAGGACGGCCGCAACTTCGTGCGCGTCATCGTCGAGGCCGATCGCATCGCGCTGTTGCCGGCAATCGAGCAGATGTTCGACACGCTGAAGAACGAAGCCGAAGGTGTCGCGCGCGCGCAGATCACGAGTGCGTTCCCGATCGACGAGCGCGAGGTCGCCGAGCTCAAGGCCGTGCTCGAGCATCGGTTCAACAAGAAGATCGAAGCGAGCGTCAGCGTCGATCCGCAGCTGATCGGCGGTGCGCGCATCGTTGTCGGCGATCGCGTGATCGACGCGTCGGTGCAAGCACAGCTGGCGGCGATGGCGACGCACCTGCGCGCCTGACCACAACGAACGAACGCGCCGGCGGCACGGGGCGCGATGCGAGGACATCATGCAGTTGAACCCTTCCGAAATCAGCGAGCTGATCAAGAGCCGGATCCAGAACCTGGACACCGGCGCCGAGGTGCGCACGCAGGGCACGGTCGTGTCGATCAGCGACGGCATCTGCCGCGTCCACGGGCTCTCCGACGCGATGGCCGGCGAGATGCTCGAGTTTCCCGGCAACACGTTCGGGCTTGCGCTCAACCTCGAGCGCGATTCGGTGGGCGCCGTGATCCTCGGCGAATACGAGCACATCACCGAGGGCGACCCGGTGAAATGCACCGGGCGGATCCTGTCGGTGCCCGTCGGCCCCGAGCTGATCGGCCGCGTCGTCAATTCGCTCGGCCAGCCGATCGACGGCAAGGGTCCGATCGAGGCGAAGGAGACGGACGTCATCGAGAAGGTCGCGCCCGGCGTCATCTGGCGCAAGTCGGTGTCGCAGCCGGTGCAGACCGGGTTGAAGGCGATCGATTCGATGGTGCCGATCGGCCGCGGCCAGCGCGAGCTGATCATCGGCGACCGCCAGACGGGCAAGACCGCAGTCGCGGTCGACACGATCATCAACCAGAAGGGCAAGGATCTCTTCTGCGTCTACGTCGCGATCGGACAAAAGGCGTCGACGATCAAGAACGTCATTCGCAAGCTCGAGGAAACCGACGCGATGGCGTACACGATCGTCGTGGCGGCGACGGCGTCCGAGTCGGCGGCGATGCAGTACATCGCGCCGTATTCGGGCTGCACGATGGGCGAATACTTCCGCGACCGCGGGCAGGACGCGCTGATCATCTACGACGACCTGACAAAGCAGGCGTGGGCGTACCGGCAGGTGTCGCTGCTGCTGCGCCGGCCGCCCGGACGCGAAGCATATCCGGGCGACGTCTTCTACCTGCACTCGCGGCTGCTCGAGCGCGCGGCGCGCGTGAACGAGCAATACGTCGAGGAGTTCACCAAGGGCGCCGTCAAGGGCCGGACCGGCTCGCTCACGGCGCTGCCGGTCATCGAGACGCAGGCGGGCGACGTGACGGCCTTCGTACCGACGAACGTGATCTCGATCACCGACGGGCAGATCTTCCTCGAGACCGATCTGTTCAACTCGGGCATCCGGCCGGCGATCAACGCGGGCATCTCGGTTTCGCGCGTGGGTGGCGCCGCGCAGACGAAGGTCATCAAGAAGCTCGGCGGCGGCGTGCGCCTCGCGCTCGCGCAGTACCGCGAGCTTGCCGCGTTCGCGCAGTTCGCGTCCGACCTCGACGAGGCGACGCGAAAGCAGCTCGACCGCGGCCGCCTCGTGACGGAGCTGATGAAGCAACCGCAGTACCAGCCGCTGCAGGTCTCCGAAATGGCGGTGACCCTGTTCTCGGTCAATCGCGGCTTTTTCGACGACGTGCCGGTCGACAAGGCGCTCGCATTCGAAACGGCGCTGCGGGCGTACCTGAAGAGCAAGTACACCGCGGTGATGGATTCGATCGAGAAGTCGAAGGACCTGAGCGCCGACGACGAGAAGGCGCTCGCCGCGGCGGTCGAGGACTTCAAGAAGAACGGCGCGTACTGACGAACCAAGGATCGTTGCAATGGCAGGCTCCAAAGAGATACGCAACAAGATCAAGAGCGTGCAGAGCACGCGCAAAATCACCAAGGCGATGGAGATGGTCGCCGCGTCGAAGATGAAGCGCGCGCAGGACCGGATGCGCGCGTCGCGGCCCTACGTGCAGCGCGCGTATCGCATCGCGATGCACATCGCCAAGGCGAACACCGAGTACCGCCATCCGCTGCTCGTCAAGCGCGACGTGGTGAAGCGCGTCGGCGCGATCGTCGTCACCACCGACAAGGGCCTGTGCGGCGGACTGAACACGAACGTGCTGCGCCTCGCGCTGAACCAGCACAAGGAGTGGAAGGCGAAGGGCATCGATGCCGACTACGTCGCCATCGGCAACAAGGGCTTGGGCTTCCTGCAGCGACTCGGCGCCAATATCGTGTCGTCGGCGGTGCAGCTCGGCGACCGGCCGCATCTCGACCGGCTCGTCGGCCCGGTCAAGGTGCTGATGGACAAGTACGTCGATGGCGGGGTCGACGAGGTGCACGTCTTTTACACGACGTTCATCAACACGATGAAGCAGGAGCCGCGGCATGGCCGCATCGCGCCGATCCCGGAGCAATTCCATGGCGCGACCGGCGACGTGCACGCCGAGGTGTCCGATGCGAGCTGGGATTACATCTACGAGCCGGACGCGCGCACGCTGCTCGACGGCATGATGCGCCGCTATCTCGAAGCCGTGATCTTCCAGATGGTGAACGAGAACATGGCCTCCGAGCAGTCGGCGCGGATGGTCGCGATGAAGTCGGCATCCGACAACGCCGGCAAGATCATCCAGGAGCTGCAGCTCATCTACAACAAGTCGCGCCAGGCTTCGATCACCAAGGAGTTGGCCGAAATCGTGGGCGGGGCCGCCGCGGTTTAGGGGACGGACCACGTTTTCCGTCCCCGATGAATCTCAGTGACACAGGCCGCGGCTGAAAACGCGGCCTGCCCCCAAAGGAAGCGAAATGAACGAAGGAACCATCGTGCAATGCATCGGCGCCGTCGTCGACGTGGAGTTCGCGCGCGAGGACATGCCGAGGATCTACGACGCGCTGAAGATGGACGAGATCGGGCTCACGCTCGAAGTCGAGCAGCAGCTGGGCGACGGCGTCGTGCGCACGATCGCGCTCGGAAGCTCGGACGGCCTGCGTCGCGGCATGAAGGTGATCAACACCGGCGCTCCGATCTCGATTCCGGTCGGCGCCAAGACGCTCGGACGCATCATGGACGTGCTCGGCCGGCCGATCGACGAGGCGGGCCCGGTCGCCGCCGAGAAGCTGATGTCGATCCATCGCGACGCGCCGACGTTCGAGGAGCTCTCGCCGTCGACCGAGCTGCTCGAGACGGGCATCAAGGTCATCGACCTCGTGGCGCCGTTCGCCAAAGGCGGCAAGGTGGGCCTCTTCGGCGGCGCCGGCGTCGGCAAGACCGTCAACATGATGGAGCTCATCAACAACATCGCGAAGCAGCACTCGGGGCTTTCCGTGTTCGCCGGCGTCGGCGAGCGCACGCGCGAGGGAAACGACTTCTATCACGAGATGAAGGAAAGCAACGTCCTCGACAAGGTCGCGATGGTGTACGGGCAGATGAACGAGCCGCCGGGCAATCGCCTTCGCGTCGCTCTGACCGGCCTCACGATCGCCGAGTATTTCCGCGACGAAGGCCGCGACGTGCTGCTGTTCATCGACAACATCTATCGCTTCACGCTCGCCGGCACCGAAGTGTCGGCGCTGCTCGGCCGGATGCCGTCGGCCGTCGGGTACCAGCCGACGCTCGCCGAGGAAATGGGCCGGCTGCAGGAGCGCATCACGTCGACGAAGACCGGATCGATCACGTCGATCCAGGCCGTGTACGTGCCGGCGGACGACCTCACCGATCCGTCGCCAGCGACGACGTTCGGGCACCTCGACGCGACCGTCGTGCTCTCGCGCGACATCGCGTCGCTCGGCATCTACCCGGCCATCGACCCGCTCGACTCGACGTCGCGCCAGGTCGATCCGAACGTCATCGGCGACGAGCACTACAACTGCACGCGCAAAGTGCAGTCGGTGCTGCAACGCTACAAGGAGCTGCGCGACATCATCGCGATTCTCGGCATGGACGAGCTCTCGCCGGAGGACAAGCTCGTCGTCGCGCGGGCGCGCAAGATCCAGCGCTTCCTGTCGCAGCCATTCAGCGTCGCCGAGGTGTTCACGGGCTCGCCGGGCAAGTACGTGCCGCTGAAGGACACGATCAAGGGCTTCAACATGATCGTCAACGGCGAATGCGACGCGCTGCCCGAGCAGGCGTTCTACATGGTCGGCGCGATCGAGGAAGCGTTCGAGAAGGCGAAGACGCTGCAATAGCGGAGGCTGCATGGCGCATACGATTCGCGTCGAGGTGGTGAGCGCCGAGGAGCAGATCTTCTCCGGCGAGGCCGAGTTCGTCGTTCTTCCCGGCATCGAGGGGGAGCTCGGCATCTACCCGCGGCACACGCCGCTCCTCACCGAGATCAAGCCCGGCGCCGTGCGCCTGAAGCTGCCGAACCAGGCCGAGGAGGAGCTCGTCTTCGTGCAGGGCGGTTATCTCGAGGTGCAACCGAACCTCGTCACCGTGCTGTCCGACACGGCGATCCGCGGCAAGGACCTGGACGAGGCGAAGGCGTTGGAGGCGAAGAAGGCGGCCGAGGAGGCGATGCAGAACAAGACCTCGGGCGCCGAGATCGCCACCGCCGAGGCCGAGCTCGCGATCGCGCTCGCGCAGCTCGAGGCGATTCGCAAGATGCGCCACCGCGCGTAGCCGCACTGCGCGGGGCGCACACAGAAGCCGGGGAGCGCCGCTTGCAGGACTACCGCAACCAGACATTCGACGAGATCGAGATCGGCGCAAGCGTGTCGGCGACGCGCACGCTGACCGCGACGGACATCGAGGCGCTCGCGCTCGCGGCCGGCGACGTCGAGGGCTATCACATCAAGAGCCGCGACGCCGGCCATCCACCGTACGCGCAGGCCGCAGCGGCGATCGCGCTCGTCGCCGGGCTGATCAACCGCAGGCTGCCGGGACCGGGCAGCGCAATCGTCGGCACGAAGTTCAAGTACGCGGGCAGGGTGCGCGTCGGCGACTGCGTCGATGCGCAGATCGCCGTGGTCGCGAAGTATCCGGCTGAGCACTACATCGACTTCGACTGCCGCTGCGTCAACCAGGACGGCGAAGTGCTCGTCGAAGGCATCGCGACCGTGCGCGCGCCGACGTCGCGCATCGCGTACAACGACATTGCGACGCCCGAGCTGATCCTGCGTCGCAACGACGGCTTCGCGCGGCTGATTCTCGGCGCGGGAGGCTTCGCGCCGGTCACGTGCGCCGTCGTGCATCCGTGCGACCGCGACTCGCTCGCCGGCGCGGTCGAGGCGGCGAAGCGCGGCATGATCGCGCCGGTGCTCGTCGGGCCGGCGGCACGCATCCATGCCGCGGCGGCACAAGCGGGCCTCGACGTGTCGCCGTACCGCATCGTCGACGTCGAGCACAGCCACGCGGCTGCCGAGACGGCGGTCAAGCTCGCGCGCAAGGGCGACGTCGAGTCGCTGATGAAGGGCAGCCTTCACACCGACGAGCTGATGGGGGCCGTCGTGTCGGCAACGACCGGCCTTCGCACGGCCCGACGCATCTCGCACGTCTTCGTGCTCGACGTGCCGACGTATCCGCGGCTGCTCCTCGTCACCGACGCCGCGGTCAACATCACACCCGACCTCGAGTGCAAGGCCGACATCTGCCGCAACGCGATCGACCTCGCACATGTGCTCGGCATCGAGGCGCCACACGTCGCGATCCTCTCGGCGGTCGAGACGGTGAACCCGAAGATTCCCGGCACGCTCGACGCCGCCGCGCTGTGCAAGATGGCCGACCGCGGGCAGATCGCCGGTGGCGTGCTCGACGGCCCGCTCGCGTACGACAACGCCGTGTCCGTGCAGGCGGCGCTCACGAAGGGCATCGTCTCGCCGGTCGCCGGCCGTGCCGACATCCTGCTCGTGCCCGATCTCGAGGCCGGCAACATGCTCGCGAAGCAGCTCCAGTATCTCGCCGGCGCCGATTCGGCGGGCATCGTGCTCGGCGCTCGCGTGCCGATCGTGCTCACGTCGCGCGCGGACAACGTCCGCTCGCGGCTCGCGTCCACCGCGGTGATGAAGCTGCTCGCGCACGCGCGGCGCGAGAAGCTGATGCCGTCGGCGTAACGACGGCGCTCAGGCGGCGAGCTGCTGGCGCGCGAGCGTCACCCAGTAGCTCGCGCCGATCGCGAGCGCATCGTCGTTGAAGTCGTAGTGCGGGTTGTGCAGACCCGGGCCGCCGTCGTCGCCGTCGCCGTCGCGGCCGGCACCGAGCCACACATAGCAGCCCGGCTTTCTTTCGAGCATGAACGCGAAATCCTCGCTGCCCATCTCGGGCATCGGGTCGCGCACGACGTTGGCGTCGCCGACGACTGCGGCTGCCGCACGCGCCGCATGATCGGTCTCGGCCGGCGAATTCACCGTCGCCGGATAGCGCCGCTCGTAGCGCACGCTCGCCGTCATGTCGAACGTCGCCGCGACGCCGGCGACGATCGTGCGCAGCCGCTGCTCGATCAGGTCCTGCACTTCGCGCTTGAAGCTGCGAACCGTGCCGCGCAGCACGAGCTCCTGAGGAATGACGTTCCACGTGTCGCCCGCGTGCACCTGCGTGACGCTCACCACGCCGGCGTCGAGCGGATGCAGGTTGCGCGCGACGATCGTCTGCAACGCGTTGATCGCATGCGCGGCGAACAGCATCGGGTCCTTGCCCTGGTAGGCCATCGCCGCATGCGCGCCCTTGCCGGTCGCGACGATCTCGAAGATGTCGTACGCACCCATCAGCGCCCCGGCGCGCAGTGCGATGCGCCCGAGCGGCAACCGCGGCCAGTTGTGCATTCCGTAGACGGCGTGCATCGGGAAGCGCTCGAAGAGTCCCTCGTCGACCATCACGCGGCCGCCGCCTTCGTTCTCCTCCGCCGGCTGGAAGATGAAATAGCAGTCGCCGGCGAGGTCGCGCCGCTTCGCAAGCACGGCGGCCGCGCCGAGCAGCATCGTCGTGTGGCCGTCGTGACCGCATGCGTGCATCCGGCCCTCGTTGCGCGACGCGTGCGCGACGCCGGACTTCTCGTGGATGTGCAGCGCGTCCATGTCGGCACGCAGGCCGATCGCGTGCGACGCTTTGCCACCGTCGCGGCCGCGCAGCACCGCGACGACGCCGGTGCGCGCGAGCCCGGTGTGGACATCGAGACCGAACGCGCGCAGCTTTTCGGCGACGAACGCGGCAGTCTCCTGCTCCTCGAACGCCGTCTCGGGATTCGCATGCAGTTGCCGGCGCCATTGCGCGAGCTGCGGGACGAGCGCCGCGATGTCGGGGACGACGGACATGAACACCTCCTCGCGCAACTTCACAGCGATCGAGCTTAGCATTGCGCCCGCACGAGGGGAACGAGCGAACGCTGCGGTACAATCGCGTGCGGTCGCTTCGAGAAGAGAAGACATCGGTGCCGCCCGACAACACACTCTACGACCTGCTCGTCGTCGGCGCGGGGATCAACGGCGCGGGTATCGCGCGCGATGCGGCCGGCCGCGGCCTTTCGGTGCTGCTCGTCGACAAGGGCGACATCGCCGCGGCGACATCGCAGTGGAGCACCAAGCTGATCCACGGCGGGCTTCGCTATCTCGAGCACTACGAGTTTCGCCTGGTGCGCGAGTCGCTGATCGAGCGCGAGGTGCTGCTCGACCAGGCACAGCACCTGGTGCGGCCGCTCACCTTCGTGCTGCCGCACGAGCCGCACCTGCGGCCGGCGTGGATGATCCGCGCCGGATTGCTGATGTACGATCATCTCGGTCATCGGCAGCGGCTGCACGCGTCGTTCGGCGTCGAGTTGCGCGGCAGCCAATGGGGCGCAGGGCTCAAGCCGCAATTCGACCGCGGCTTCGCGTACGCCGATGCGCGCGTCGACGACGCGCGACTCGTCGTTGCCATTGTCCGCGACGCGTACGAGCACGGCGCGCACGTTCGCGTGCGCACGAGGCTCGCGGCCGCGCGCCGCGCGGGCGCGAATTGGGTCGCTACGCTCGCAAACGAGCGCGGCAAGCGAAGCGACGTCACCGTGCGCGCGATCGTCAACGTCGCCGGGCCGTGGGTGCAGAGCGTGCGCGACATGCTCGGCAGCGCACCGTCGCGCGACCGCGTGCGCCACGTCAAGGGCAGCCATATCGTCGTGCCGCGCGTGCACGACGGCGAGCATGCGTACATCCTGCAGAACGCCGACAAGCGAATCGTGTTCGTGATCCCGTTCCTCGACCGCTATTCGCTGATCGGCACGACCGACGTGCCGGTCGACGAGTACGAGCATCCGCAGATATCGGAGCAGGAGGTCGACTACCTGCTCGCGCTCGCGAACACATACCTCGCGAGACCCCTCGCGCGCCGCGACATCGTCTGGACCTACAGCGGCGTGCGGCCGCTGTACGACGACGGCAAGAGCGACCCGTCGTCGATCACGCGTGATTACGTGCTGAAGCTCGACTCGGTGCCGAATCTCGCACCGTCGCTGTCCGTCTACGGCGGCAAGCTCACGACGTATCGCAAGCTCGCCGAGCACGCGGTCGACGAGCTCGTGCGCTTCTTCCCGCACGCAAAGCCTGCGTGGACACGCGATGCCGCGCTGCCGGGAGGAAGCCTTCCGCCCGGAGGCCCCGACGCATGGCTCGATGCGGCGGAACGGCGTTATCCAGCGCTCCCGCGCGATGTCGTCCGCGGCATCGCAGCGCGTCACGGCACGCGAGCCGAGCGCGTTCTCGCCGATGCGAAGACGATCGTGGGACTGGGCGAGATCTTTGCGAACGGCCTGTCGTCGACCGAGATCGACTACTTCGTGCGCGAGGAATGGGCGCGCACTGCCGACGACGTGCTGTGGCGTCGATCAAAGGCCGGACTCGGCATGGCGGCCGACGAGCGCGCGCGCATCGACGCGTGCGTGAGACAGTGCGTCGCCGCGCTCTCGCCCCAGTACGCGTGAAGCGCGCCGGGCGAAGCCAAGGCCCGAAGGGGGCGTCGGCGCGCGATCGCGGGAGGGCGACGCCTGGGCTTTGCGAGAGGAACGAGCGGCTCGGAGGTCGACGCGTGAGCGCGCCGCCGATGCAGCCGCTCGCGGCGATGCCGCGCGCCGCACGGCGCGCGGTGCGCGGCGTGCTCTGCGACATCGACGACACGCTGACGACCGACGGCAGGCTCACGGCAGCCGCGTACGGCGCGCTCGAACGGCTCCATGACGCGGGCTTCATCGTCGTTCCGATCACCGGACGCCCCGCGGGCTGGTGCGATCACATCGCACGCATGTGGCCGGTGGCTGCCGTGGTCGGCGAGAACGGCGCGCTCGCGATGCGCTATGACCGCGCACAGCAAAGGCTCCACCGAACGTTCGCGCACGACGAGCGCACGCGCGCGGCGAATCGGGCGAAGCTTGCTGCGATCGGCGAGGCGATCCTGGCGGCGGTTCCGGGAAGCGCGCTCGCGTCGGACCAGCCGTACCGCGAAAGCGACCTCGCGATCGACTATCGCGAGGACGTCGCGCCGCTCGCGCGCGCCGACGTCGAGCGCATCGTTGCGTTGATGGAGCAGCACGGGCTTACAGCGAAGGTGAGCTCGATCCACGTGAACGGCTGGTTCGGCCGCTACGACAAGCTCGCGATGACGCGCACGCTGTTCGCACGCGACTTCGGCATTGACGTCGACGCCGAGCGCGAGCGATTCGTGTTCGTCGGCGATTCGCCGAACGACGCACCGATGTTCGCCCACTTTGCGCATTCGATCGGAGTCGCCAACGTGCGCGACTTCGCCGACCGTATCGCGACGCTGCCCGCGTACGTGACGCAGCAGCGCGGGGGTGCGGGCTTCGCCGAAGTCGCCGACGTGCTCCTCGACGCAAAATAGGGGACAGACCACGTTTTTCGCGGCGATCCGTTGCGAATAACGTGGTCTGTCCCTGTCTGTCCCCTATTTTGGCGGCCATGCGATCGGCAGCGCCGCTACGCCGGCGAACTTCGCGTCCGCGCCGAGCGCATCCTCGATGCGCAGCACCTCGTTCCATTTGGCCGTCCGCTCGCCGCGCGCGAACGATCCGACCTTGAGCTGTCCGGCGTTCCAGCCGACCGCGAGATGCGCGATCGAAACGTCCTCGCTTTCGCCGGAACGCGCCGACACGATCGTGCCGAAGCGCGCGCGCTTGCCGGCTTCGAGCGCGGCCAGCGCTTCGGTGAGCGTGCCGATCTGGTTCGGCTTCACCAGCACGGCGTTGCATGCGGCGTCGGCGGCGGCCGCGTCCACCGCAGCCGCGCTCGTGGTCAGGTAGTCGTCGCCGACGATCTGCACGCGCGAGCCGGCTTCGCGCGCGAACGCGACCCATGCCTCACGGTCGTCCTCGGCGAACGGATCCTCGATCGACGCGATCGGATAGCGATCGAGCCAGCCGACGAGAAGCTGCGCAAACTCGTAACGGTCGAGCGCGCGGCCGTCGAGCGCGAGCCGGTAGACGCCGTCGCGGCCGAACTCGCTCGCCGCGATGTCGAGCGAGATCGCGACATCGCTGCCCGGATGCGCGCCCGCTCGCTCGATCGCGCGGAGCAGCGTCTCGATCGCCTGCTCGTTCGAATCGAACTGCGGCCACCAGCCACCTTCGTCGGCGACGCCGGCGAGCTTGCCCTCGTCGCGCATCAACTCGCCGGCCGCTCGATAGACCTCGGCGACGATCGCGAGCGCGTCGCTCCACGTCCATGCGCCGACGGGCATCACCATGAGATCCTGGATGTCGATGCGCCGGCCCGCATGCGCGCCGCCGCCGAAAATCTGCACCTCGGGCAGCGGCAGCGTGACCGGATGACGCCCGGCGAGATGGCGCCACAGCGCAAGCCCCTGCGCCGCAGCGGCCGCGTGGGCCACCGCGAGCGACACGGCAACCGTGGCGTTCGCGCCGAGCTTCGACTTGTCCGGCGTTGCGTCCTCGGCGGCGATGCGCGCGTCGATCGTCGGTTGATCCAGCGCGTCGCGGCCGGCGAGCGCGCGCGCGAGCGCTCCGTTGACGTTGTCGAGCGCGCGCATGACGTCGAAGCCGCCGAAGCGCGTGCCGCCGTCGCGAAGATCGATCGCCTCGCGCGAGCCGCGCGACGCTCCGGCCGGTGCAATCGCGCGACCCCATGCGCCGCCGGCGAGCGTCACTTCGGCTTCGACGGTCGGCCGCCCGCGCGAGTCCCAGACGCGCCGCGCGCGGACCGTGGCGATCGTCGTCTTCACACCGCCTCGCCCCAGCGCGTCGCGATCGTCTCGACGGACGGCGCGGGCGAAACAATGAGTTCGTGGGCGAACGCGCGCACCGCCGGCTTGTCCGCGTCGGTCAGGTACTCGGCCGGCGACTTGCCGTCGACGCGAGCGAGCAGCAGCGCCGGCAGCAGCGCCGCGGTGCGCGCGTCGAGCGCGGGCCATGCTTCCCAGCGAACGTGCGCGCGATAGGCGTCGACGAGCGCGGCGAACGCGTCGAGGTAACGCGCGCGCCACTGCGGCCGCCAGACGCCCTTCAGCAACAGGTGGTTCAGCACGAACGCGATGTCGAACGCGGGATCGCCGTACCACGCGCATTCGGCGTCGACGATGATCGGACCGTCGGCGCCGACGAGGATATTCTTCGGGCTGAAGTCGCCGTGCACCAGGACGCGCTTCGTCGATCGCGTGGTTTCGACCAGCGCGGCGAGGCGTGAGCGAAGATCCGGATGACGCTTCGCCGTCGCGTCGAGGTAAGGCTCGAGGCGGATCGCGTAGAAGATCTCGTCGCTCGCGAAGCGCGCGGCAACGTCCGCCCGGTCGGCGGTGGCGGCGTGGATGCTGCCGAGCGCGCTGCCGACGGCGGCCGCCGTCGACACGACGATCGAGCCGTCGCGCAACAACGTCTTCCACACCGGATGGCGATCGGGGGCGAGCCACTCCATCGCGAAGCAGGCGGCCTGCGAATCCTCGGCGAGGATCGCCGGAACCGCGCGCGGGACGGTCGCCGCGGCGACGCGCATCCATTCGACTTCGTAGCGGTTGCGCTCGACCGGCGCCTGCCAATCTGCGGCAACCTTGAGCCTCGGAAGGGCACGCTTGACGCATGCATCGCCGCCGGGCCACGCGAGATGAAAGATGTCCGACGACACGCCTCCGGACAAGGCCGTCGCAACGAGCTCGATGTCAGCGCTCACTTTCAATGTGTCGCGCGCAAACGAAGCCAGCCACGGCGGAACGCACGCGACGTTGTCGGCCCGCCGATGTGCAGCTGCGGGGAGGTCGCGACGATCGTCGACGCCACCTTTCATCGGAAAATCCGTCGAGGGCACGGGGTTCGGCATATTTCTTGATGCATCATACCAACCCTCGCACGTACAGGCTTGACGCAAAAGACGCCGTGCGACGAGGCGCCGGGGGCACCGGGAGGCGAGCGCAATGATTCGGTTCGGGTTCAACATCAAGACGCGCAGCGGCCAGCGCGTGGACAACATCACGATCATGGCGGCGACGCAGGCCGATGCCGAGAGGCGGCTGCGCCAGATGTACCACCAGTGCGAGATCCTTCAGTGCAACGCGCAGGCTGTGCCTCGCCGCGTCGACACGCTCGACGTCGAGGAGATGATCTCGCTCATCAGCGGCAGCGAGCCGGCGGTCGTGCGGCTCAGGCAATGAAGCCGGCGCCGGCGAGCTCGTCGGCGAGCGACTGGTAATCCTGCGCGCCCTTGCTTCCGGGCGCGTGACGAAAGACATCGAGCTCGACCGCCGGACTTTCGGCGAGCTTCACGTTCTCGCGAATCCGCGTCGCGCACACCTCGTCGGCACGAAACGCCTCGGCCATTCGCGCGACGATGTCCGCGGTCATCCGCCGCCGCACGTCGAAGCGCGTGAGCAGGTAGCGCCGCGGCAGCCGCCTGCGCAGCACCGGCTCCAGCGCATTGAGCGCCCGCTCGACCTCGTGCGCGCCGCGCAACGACAGGAAATCGCACGACACCGGCACGACGATCAGATCGCACGCGAAGATCGCGTTCAGCGACAGCACGTTCAGCAGCGGCGAGCAGTCGATCACCACCGGACCCGGCGCGGCGTGATCGTGCCGCAGCGCTTGGCGCAGCCGGGTGACGACGTTCACGCCCTTGCCGAGCAGCGTGTCGAGCTTCGCGAGCTCGAGATGCGCCGGGCACATCGCCACACCCGAGCGCGTGATCGTCGCGACGTCGGCGAGCGGTCGCTGGCGGACGAAGAAGCTGTACACCGAGTCGTCGGCGAGCCGCGGGTGCGCGCCGAACGCGTGCGACAGGTGGCCCTGCGGGTCGAGGTCGATGCCGAGCGGGCGCGTGCCGCGCTGCGCGATCGCCGCAAGCAGGTTGATTGCAGTGGTCGTCTTGCCGACGCCGCCTTTCTGGTTGAACACCGCGATGATCGTCACGGGCGGCAGAATACCGCAGCGGCGCGCACGCCGCTCGCTCGCCGGGTGCAGGGCAACCGGCTAGACGGTTGCTTCCACCGGCGCGAGACCGTCGAACGTCGCGCGCACGCGGCTTTGCGGCGGCACCGCGTACGCGCCGATGCACGATCCGGTGGTGATCACCTCGCCCGCGCGCAGCCCGCCGCAGCGAGCCGCCGCGTGGTTCGCCAGCCATTCGAGCAGGCGGAACACGTCGCCCGCCGTGTTGCCGCCCGTCACCTGCAGCACCGGTGACTCGGCGACGTCGATGCGCACCGCCGTCGTACGCTGGTCGACGCGCGTGTCGCTCGCACGGCCGTCGCCGACGACGAGCACGCCATTGTTCTGCAAGTCGGCGAGCTGCGCGAAGGCTGGCTGCGCGCGGAAGTCGACGTAACGCGAAGCGACGATCTCGATCGCGGCGTGCACCGAGGCGATCGCGTTCGCGACGTCGTCGGCCGCGTAAGGCGTGCCGCGCGGCGGCAGGTCGCGCGCAATCGTGAACGCGAGCTCCGCTTCCACCAGGTGCAGCGGAAAGCGAAAGGGCGTGAAGGTCTGCGGCGAGCGCAGCACGACCGACGCGGGCAGCGGCGCGCAGTTGGGCTCGGCGTCCCCATCGCGCGCGCCGACCTTCCAGCCGCCGATCGGGCCGAGCGCGCGCATCTGCGCATCCTGGATCGCGTAGGCGTCCGCTGCCGATTGCGGCTGCGCCGCGAACGGAAGCGTGGCGAGCGGCGCGCCGGTGTTGCGGGCATCGAGCAGCAGGCGCGCGGCGGTCGAAGGGTCTGTCATGCCGGTTCCTTGGTTGGCGTGAGCGCGCGAGCGAGCACGCGGATCGGGTGAAGCGCCTCGCGCGCGCCGCGCGCGCGCGTGCCGTCGGCGATCTGATGGCGACAACTGGTGCCGCCCGCCGCAATCAGCGTATCGACTGCGGCGGCGCGCACCGCGGGAAGCAGCGAGAGCTCGGCCATCGCCATCGACACATCGTAGTGCGACGCTTCGTAGCCGAAGCTTCCCGCCATGCCGCAGCAGCTCGACTCGATCGGCTGCACGTCGAGCCCGGGCACGAGCTGCAGCATCGCGAGCGTCGCGCCGAACGTGTCGAACGCCTTCTGATGGCAGTGACCGTGAACGAGCACGCGCTTCTCGCGCAGCGGTGAGAGCGCAGCGGCGAGCCGTTGCCGAACGTCGGCGCGTGCGCCGATGAGCTCGTCGACGAGCATCGCGCGCGACGCGAGCCGCTGCGCGGCGTCGCCGAGCCCCATCGCGAGGAACTCGTCGCGAAGCGTCAGCAGGCACGACGGCTCGAGTCCGACGACGGCAGCTCCACGCGCGGCGTGCGGGGCGAGCGCCGCGATCATCCTTCGCGCCTCGCGCTTCGCTTCGTCGACGAGCCCGCCCGCGAGGTACGTTCGCCCGCAGCACAGCGGCCGCGACGGCTCGTCGTCGTCGGCCGCAGCGCGTGCGACCTCGACGCGGCACCCGCCGGCATGCAGCACGGCGAGCGCGGCGCGCGCATTCTCGGGCTCGAAGTAGTTGCTGAACGTGTCGACGAAGAGCACGACGTCCGCCGCCGCGTCGCGAGGGAGCGCGCGGTCGCGCAGGAAGGTGTCGCGGCGAAACCGCGGCAGCGTGCGCTTTGCGCAAAGCCCGCCGAGCGCCTGCGAAAGGCGCGCGGCGCCGGGCAGCGCGTCGCGAAGGTTCGCGACAAACGGCGCGCGTGCCGCCCACGGCGCCCAGCGGGGAAGCGCCGCGACGGCCCGGTCCTTGAGCGACAGGCCGTGCGCTCGCTGCCAATGATGCAGGAACTCGACTTTCATCCTCGCCATGTCGACGCCGGTCGGGCAGTCGCGCCGGCAGCCCTTGCAGCTCACGCAAAGATCGAGCGCGTCGCGCACTTCCTCGCACGCGAAGTCGTTGCCGAAATGCCCGGCGAGCGCGAGTCGCAGCGTGTTCGCGCGGCCGCGCGTCAGGTGCTGCTCGTCGCGAGTGACGCGATAGCTCGGGCACATCGTGCCGGCGTCGAACTTGCGGCAATGGCCGTTGTTGTTGCACATGTCGACGGCCTTCGCGAAGCCGCCGGCGGGATCGCCGCCGGTGCCCGGGGCCGTCGTCGTTTCCGCGACGGGATCGGCCTGTACGTTCCACGCGCTCCAGTCGAGCGCGGGCGACAGCGGCAGCGTGCGATGCCCCGGCGGATAGCGAAAGAGCGTCGCGTCGTCCATCTTCGTCGAGCGCACGATCTTGCCGGGGTTCATCAGCCCCGCTGGGTCGAACAGGTCCTTCACTTCCTCGAATGCGCGCGTCAACCGCGGGCCGAATTGCCACGCGACCCACTCGCTGCGCACGAGCCCGTCGCCATGCTCGCCGGAGTAGGCGCCCTTGTATTCGCGCACCATCGCGCTCGCTTCGTCGGCGATCGCGCGCATCTTCGTCGCGCCGTCGCGGCGCATGTCGAGGATCGGCCGCACGTGCAGCGTGCCGACCGAGGCGTGCGCGTACCACGTGCCGCGCGTGCCGTGCCTTGCGAACACCTGCGTGAGCCGATCGACGTACTCGGCGAGATGCTCGAGGGGCACCGCGCAGTCCTCGATGAACGACACCGGCTTGCCGTCGCCGCGCATGCTCATCATGATGTTGAGGCCCGCCTTGCGCACGTCCCACAGCGCCTTCTGCTCCGCGGCGCCGCTCATGCGCACGACGCTGCCGGGCAGGCCGAGATCGCCCATCAGCGCGACCAGATCGTCGAGCCTGCGCCCGGGCGCGCCGGCGTCGTCGCCGATGAACTCGGTCAGCAGGATCGCGTCCGGCTCGCCGACGAGCGCGCCGTCGACGATCGGCCGGAACGCGGGATTGCCGCGCGCAAGTCCGATCATCGTGCGGTCGACGAGCTCGACCGCCGAGGGCCCGAGCCTCACGATGTGCTGCGCGCACTCCATCGCGCGGTACAGCGACGGGAAGCTCACCACGCCGAGCGCGCGATGCTGCGGCAGCGGCGCGAGCGCGAGCGTGAGCGCGCGCGTCCACGCGAGCGTGCCCTCGCTGCCGACGAGCAGGTGCGCGAAGTTGACGCTGCCATCGCTTGTATACGGCCGCTCGCTCTGCGGGCGGAACACGTCGAGGTTGTAGCCGCCGACGCGGCGCATCACCTTCGGCACGTTCGCTTCCATCGCATCAGCCTCGCGCGCGGCGATGGCGCCGAGCCGCTCGACCAGCGTGCGCACGCGCGGCGGCGCCGATGCCATCTGCGCTTCGGCGCCGAAGCGCGCCGTGGTGCCGTCGGCGAGCCGCGCGTCGATCGCGAGCACGTTGTGCACCATGTTGCCGTAGGCGATCGAGCGCGAGCCGCACGAGTTGTTGCCCGCCATGCCGCCGAGCGTCGCCTGCGCCGACGTGCTGACGTCGACCGGGAACCACAGGCCGTGCGGCCGCAGGTACGCGTTCAGCGCGTCGAGCACGATGCCCGGCTCGACGGTGACGCTCATCGCGTCGCGGTCGAAGTCGAGCACGCGGCGAAGATGCCTGCTGTGATCGATCACCAGCGCGGCGCCGACCGTCTGCCCGCATTGCGAGCTGCCGGCGCCGCGCGCGAGCAGCGGCACTTCGAGCGAGCGGCAGACGTCGACGGCGGCGGCGACGTCGTCGTCGCTCGCCGGCACCAGCACGCCGAGCGGCTCGACCTGGTAGATCGACGCGTCGGTCGCATAGCGGCCGCGCGACGCCGCATCGAACAGCACCGCGCCGCGCACGGCGCTGCGCAAGCGGCGAGCGAGCTCGTCGCCGTCGCGCGCGTGAAAGACGATCGGCCGCGGCGCCGGAGCGCTCATGAGCTGCCGCCCGCGGCGGCGGACAGCGCGTGCGCGGGCGTGAGCCGCAGCGACTCGAGCACCGCGTCGGCCTTCAGGCGCAAATGCGTGCGCATGATCGTCGCGAGCCGCGCACCGTCGCGTGCTTCCAGCGCGGCGACGATCGCCCGATGATCGTTCATCGCGAGATCCCACTTGCGCGCATCGAAGTTCGAGCGGAAGCGCAGGTTCTGGATGCGCAGGTTGAGCGTGCGGTACGTCTGGCGCAGCAGCCGGTTGCGCGCGGCGATGTTGATGCGCTCGTGGATCGCCCGGTTGAAACGGTAGTACGCCGGCAGGTCGCGCCGTGCGTGGCAGGCGTGCATCTCGAAGGTGAGCGCCTTGATCTCGGCGATCTCGTCGTCGGTCACTCTGCGGCACGCGAGCTCGCCCGACAGCGCCTCGAGCGCGCTCATGACCTCGAAGCTCTCGCGGATGTCCTGCTCGGACAGCGCGACGACGTGCGCGCCGCGATTGGGCGTCAATTCAACGAGCCCTTCGGCGGCGAGCACGCGGAAGGCTTCGCGCAGCGGCGTTCGCGATACGCCGAGCCGCTCGCACAGCGCGCGTTCGTTCAATCGCGCGCCGGCGACGATCTCGCCTTCGATGATCAGCTCGCGCAGCCGTTCGGCGACCGACGCCGGCAGCGTCGTCGACGTCAGCGTCGGTGCGGGCATTGGTATACCAAGGTCGGCGGAACGGTCGATTGCGCGGCGGTTGCGCAGGGTGTGTCGCTCTTATAGTATTCGATTTTGTATACCAATGGCACGGTGCCCGCCATGCTCGCCCTGAACAGCCATCCGTCCGGCCGTCATTTCCTGCAGATCCCGGGCCCCACGAACGTGCCGGACCGCGTGCTGCGCGCGATCGACCACCCGACGATCGACCATCGCGGGCCGGAGTTCGCCGCGCTGACGAAATCGGTGATCAGCGGCATGAAGAAGGTGTTCAGGACCGACGCCGACGTCGTCATCTATCCGGCGTCGGGAACGGGCGCGTGGGAAGCCGCGCTCGTCAACACGCTCTCGCCCGGCGACCGCGTGCTGATGGCGGAGACCGGCCAGTTCGCGACGCTGTGGAGGCGGCTCGCCGAGCGGCTGGGTCTCGCCGTGGAGTTCCTGCCCGGCGATTGGCGTCACGGCGCGAGCGCGACCGACGTCGAAGCGAAGCTCGCCGCCGACTCCGCACAGGCGATCAAGGCCGTGTGCGTCGTCCACAACGAGACGTCGACCGGCGTCGTGTCCCACGTGCCGGCGGTGCGCGCGGCGATCGACCGCGCGCGCCATCCGGCGCTGCTGATGGTCGACACGATCAGCTCGCTCGCGTCGATCGACTACCGGCACGATGCATGGGGCGTCGACGTCACCGTCGGCGGCTCGCAGAAAGGTTTGATGCTGCCGCCGGGGCTGTCGTTCAACGCGTTCGGCGCGAAAGCGCTCGGCGCATCTGCGTCCGCGAAGCTGCCGCGCTCGTACTGGGACTGGAGCGAGATGCTCGCGATCAACGCCAGAGGATACTTCCCGTACACGCCGGCAACGAACCTGCTGTACGGGCTGAACGAAGCGCTCGACATGCTGTTCGAGGAGGGCCTCGAGCGCGTGTTCGCACGTCACCAGCGGGTCGCGGAAGCGACGCGGCGAGCCGTGCGCGCATGGGACCTCGAACTTCTGTGCGCAAATCCGGCCGAATACAGCGCGTCGCTGACCGCCGTCATGATGCCGGACGCTCACAACGCCGATGCATTGCGCAAAGTGATCCTCGAGCGCTTCGACCTGTCGCTTGGGCAGGGCCTCGGCAAGCTGGCCGGCAAGGTATTCCGCATCGGACACCTCGGCTGGTTCAACGACCTGATGCTTTGCGGCACGCTCGCCGGTGTCGAGATGGGGCTCGCGCTCGCGCGCGTGCCGCATCGCGCCGGCGGTGTCGACGCGGCGATGGCTTATCTTGCCGAGACCGAAGCGTCGGCGCTTGTGCGCGCGGCATAGCAAAGGCGGAGACAGACCACGTTTTGCAGCGAAACCGTGGTCTGTCCCCTATTCCCGCTCGGGATGACGTTCGCACCTCTTTTTGGAGGAAAAATGAAGACTGATCGCCGTTTCAGCTGCTGCGCGCCGTGGCGCGTCGCTGTTCGACTCCTCGTCGGCGCAGCGCTGGCCGCGCTCGGCTTGCATGCGCCCGCGGCGCTCGCGCAGGTCGAGATCAAGCTTGGCCACGTCGGCGAGCCCGGCTCGCTGTTCCAGAAGAGCGCCGACGAGTTCGCGAAGCGCGCGAACGCGAAGCTCGGCGGCAAGGCCAAGGTCATCACGTACGGCTCGAGCCAGCTCGGGGGCGACAACGAGATGATCCAGAAGCTGAAGCTCGGCACGCTCGACATGGCGCTGCCGTCCACGGTGATGAGCTCGCAGGTCGACCTGTTCGGCATGTTCGAGATGCCCTACCTCGTCAAGGACCGCGCGCACATGGGTCGCATCGAGAAGGAGATCTTCTGGCCGAAGCTCGAGCCGGCGGCGGAGAAGAAGGGCCTCAAGGTGCTCGCAGTCTGGGAGAACGGCTTTCGCCAGATCACCAACAGCAAGCGTCCGATCAAGGTGCCCGCGGACCTGCAGGGCATCAAGCTGCGCGTGCCGGAGGGCAAGTGGCGCGTGAAGATGTTCCAGGCGTACGGCGCAAATCCCAGCCCGATGAAGTTCTCGGAAGTGTTCGCCGCGCTGCAGACCGGCGTGATGGACGGCGAGGAGAACCCGCTCACGCAGATCTACTCGGCGAAGTTCCAGGAGGTGCAGAAGTACCTGTCGATGTCGGGGCACGTGTACACGCCCGCATACCTCACGGTCGGCATGACGAAGTGGAACGCGCTGCCGGCCGACGTGCGCAAGGTGCTCGAGGACACGGCGAAGCAAACGCAGGCGTTCGTCTACCAGACGGCGGCGAAGGACGACGAGGAGCTGCTCGGCAAGTTGAAGCAGGCGGGCATGCAGGTGAACGATGTCGACAAGGACGCGTTCGTCGCCGCGAGCAAGCCGATCTATGACGAGTTCGGCAAGGAAGTCGCCGGCGCGAAGGAGCTGATCGACCGCGCGGTCGCGCTCGGGAAGTGAGCGTGAGCGTCGCGACGACGCCGGCGGCTGCGATGCCGCCGGTCGCCGCGGCGATGGCGCGATTTCGCGCGGGCTACGGACGCATGCTCGAATGGCTCGTCGCGGCGCTGATGGTCGTGCTGTTCGTCGAGGTGACGATCGGCGTCGCGTTCCGCTTCGCCGGACACGCGCTCGCGTGGTACGACGAGCTCGCATCGCACCTGCTCGCCTGGCTCACGTTCTACGGCGCCGCGCTCGCTTCGGTGAAGCGGGCGCACATCGGGTGCCCCGAGGTAATCGAGCTGCTGTCACCGCCGGCGCGGCGCGCGTTCAACATCTTTGCGCAGATCATCGTCATCGCGTTCTTCGTGCTGCTCGGCGCTGTCGGCGTGCGGATCTGGCCGATACTCGCGACCGATTCGCTGATCAGCCTCCCCGCCGTCCCGATGAGCGTCGTGCAATCGGTGATTCCGATCTCGGCGCTGCTCATCGTGATCGCCGAGCTCACTTATCTGGTCGAGCTGATCACGCTGGCGGACGCGCGTCGCTCCACCGCAGGCGTCAGCACGGCGGACGAGTTGCAGTGAACGGGGCGCGCGCATGGTGATGCTCGGGCTGTTCGCGGCGGTGCTCGCCCTCGTCGTGATCAACGTGCCGATCGCCGTGTCGCTCGGCGTCGTCGCGCTGGGCGCGATGGTCGCGAGCCACGGCGCCGACGTGCTGCCCAATCTCGCGGTCGTTACGTACAACGGCGCGACGAGCTTCCCGTTGCTCGCGATTCCGCTGTTCATCCTCGCCGGCGCAATCATGAATGCGTCGGGCATTTCACGCCGGCTGATCGACTTCGCGTCCGCGCTCTTCGGCTGGGTTCGCGGCGGGCTTGCCTGCGTATCGATCGGCTCGATGATGTTCTTCGCCGAGATATCGGGCTCGGCGGTCGCGGGCGTCGCGGCGCTCGGGTCGATCCTGATCCCCGGCATGAAGGCGAAGGGCTATCCGGCGCCGCTCGCCGCAGCGACGATGTCCTCGGCGGCGACGCTCGCGGTCATCATTCCGCCGTCGATCCCGATGATCCTCTACGCGGTCATGGCCGAGACGTCGGTCGTGCAGATGTTCGTCGCCGGCATCGTGCCGGGCATTCTGGGCGGCGCCGGGCTGATGGGCATGGCGTACGTGTTCGCGCGCCGCTACGACCTGCCGCGCGAGAACGCGTTCGCATGGCGTCGCGTCGCGAGCACGGCGCGCGAGGCGCTATGGGCGTTCCTGATGCCGATCATCATCCTCGGCGGCATCTTCGGCGGCATCGTGACCGCGACGGAAGGCGCAGCGCTCGCCGTCTGCGCGGCGCTGTTCGTCGGTCTCGCCATCTATCGCGAGCTCGACCTGCCGCACCTCTACAAGTCGATCCTCGAAGGCGGCGTGCAGACCGCCGTCGTCATGCTGCTGGTCGCAACGAGCGCGCTGCTCGGAACGTACCTGAGCGAAGTGCAGGCGCCTCAGGCGCTCGCGCATTCGGTGTCCGAGCTGACGCAGAACAAGTGGGTCGTGCTCGCGCTGCTGAACGTGCTGTTCCTGCTGCTCGGAATGTTCCTGCATTCGGCCGCCGCGATCATTCTGGTCGTTCCGGTCGTGATGCCGCTGGTGAAGGCCGCGGGGATCGATCCGGTGCATTTCGGGCTGGTCGTCACGATCAACCTCGGCATCGGCCAGCAAACGCCGCCGGTGGCGAGCGTACTCATGGTCGCGAGCTCGATCGCGAAGGCGTCGATCTGGGACGTGACGCGCGTGAACATCTGGTTCATCGGTGTCCTCTTCGCAGTCCTGATGCTGATCACGTACGTGCCGGTCACGGGCCTGGGCCTCGTCGACCTCTTCTACCGATAGGCGCCCCATGAGCATCGTCGTCGAGCGCGACGGTCCGATCGCGACCGTCGTGCTGAACCGCCCCGAGAAGCTGAACGCGCTCACCAAATCGATGTGGCGCGACCTGGGCGAGGCAATGCGCGCGCTGTCGAACGACGACGCGCTTCGCTGCGTGCTCGTTCGCGGCGCGGGCGAGAAGGCGTTCTCGCCGGGCAACGACATCGGCGAGTTTGCCAACGAGCGCTCGAACAAGGCGCAGGCGATCGAGTACGGCGCCGTGATGCACCGCACGGCGCGCGCGCTCGCCGCGTGCCGCCACCCGCTGGTCGCGCAGATCCACGGCATCTGCGTGGGCGGCGGGCTCGAGATTGCGTCGCTGTGCGACTTGCGCATCTGCGGCGAGTCGAGCCGCTTCGGCGCGCCGATCAAGAATCTCGGTCTCGTCATGGCGTATCCGGAGATGGCGCCGCTGGTGCGGCTCGCCGGAGCGGACGTCGCGCTCGAGATCCTGCTCGAAGGACGGATCTTCGACGCCCGCGAAGCGAAGGAGAAGCGGTTGGTGACGCGCGTCGTCGCCGACGACCAGGTCGCGGCCGAAGCGCGCGCGGCTGCGCAGCGGATCGCCGATGGCGCGCCGCTGGTGGCGCGCTGGCACAAGCAGTTCGCGCGACGGTTGGCCGAAGGCCGCGCGATCGAGCCGCACGAGCACGACGCATGCTTCGATTGCTTCGACACCGAGGACTTCCGCATCGGCTACGCGGCGTTCCTCGCGAAGCAGAAACCGTCGTTCGTGGGCCGCTGACGGTGTCGCCCGAACCTCATCCCGGCCCGCTCGCCGGCATGCGCGTGCTCGAGCTCGCGCAGATCATGGCCGGCCCGACGTGCGGAATGATGCTCGCCGACATGGGCGCCGACGTGATCAAGGTGGAGAAGCTTCCCGGCGGCGACGACGCGCGCGGTTATCGCGAGCCGCGCGTGAACGGCGTGTCGGCGCCGTTCCTGGTCCTCAACCGCAACAAGCGCGGCATGGCGCTCAACCTGAAGCATCCCGACGGCCGCGCGATCCTGCTTCGGCTCGTCGCGCGCGCCGACGTGCTGACCGAGAACTATCGCCGCGGAACGCTCGACAAGCTGGGGCTCGGCTACGAGGTGCTCGCGCGCGAGAATCCGGGCCTCATCTACTGCGCGGTGTCGGGCTACGGCCGCGAAGGGCCGTTCGCCGACAGGGGCGGCTTCGACCTGATCGCGCAGGGCTTCGCGGGGCTGATGTCGATCACCGGCGAGCCCGGCGGTCCGCCGGTGAAGACGGGGAACTCGGTCGCCGACATCAACGCGGGCATTCTCGCCGTCGTCGGCATTCTTGCGGCGTATGCGCACAGGCAGCGCACCGGTGAAGGACAGATGGTCGACACGTCGCTGATGGAGGCGGCGCTGCAGCAGACGTACTGGCACGCGGCGGCGTACTTCGCCACCGGCGAATCGCCCGGGCGCACCGGCTCCGCGCATATCCTGACCGCGCCGTACCAGGCGTTTCGCGTCGCCGATGGCTGGATCAACATCGGCGGCGCGAACCAGGCGAACTGGGAGCGGATCGCCGATGTCGTCGGGCATCCCGAGTGGCGCGACGACGCGCGCTTTGCCACGAACTCGGATCGCATGGCAAACCTCGATGCGCTGACGCAACGGATGGACGCCGTGCTCGCCACGCGCGGCGCCGGCGAATGGATCGCCGCGTTCGACGCCGCCGGTGTGCCGGTCGGGCCCGTGCATTCGATCGGCGAGGCGCTGATGCATCCGCAGACCGCCGCGCGCGGCATGGTCGTCGAGACGCTGCATCCGCAGGCGGGTCCCACGCGATCGCTCGGCTGCCCGGTGCATTTCTCCACGACGCCGACGCGCGTCGATCGCCCGGCGCCGCTGCTCGGCGAGCATACGCGCGAGCTGTTGCGCGAGCACGGCTACGACGATGCCGACATCGACCGCTTCGCTGCCGCCGGCGTCGTCGAAGCGGTCGAAAGCGCTACGTCGCCGCGGTAACCGTTACAACCGTCGTCGTTCCGAGCGGGGCGACGAACCGGCTTCGCGCAGCATCGACCCTTCCAGCAGATTCTCGACTGCGCTCGGGGACGGCATGCTCCGGGCACGGCACGTTGTTTGCTCAGCTCTTGTGCATCACTCATCCATCGAGGAGACGACGATGCCCGAGAAAAGGACGATCGAACGTGCGCACGAGGACGCGCGCGAAGGCAAGGCACCGACGACGCAGGCAGGCGAGTTCGTGCGCGAGGAAATGGATCACATCCGCGAGGGCAAGCACGGTGCACGCTCGACCAAGCAGGCGATCGCGATCGGGCTGTCGAAGGCGCGCCGCGCCGGTGTGAAGTTGCCGCCGCCGAAGAAGGGTCAGGCGAAGGAGAAGACGCGCTACGGCGCGAAGCGGGCGTCCAAGGCGGCCGGCAAGCCGGTGTCCGCGAAGCGATCGCGCGCCGTCGAGAACGCGCTGAAGCGTGAAGGCCGCGCCGCCGCCTCGCCGCGCGCGCTGTCGAAGCAGGCGAAGAGCGCGGCGAAGCGGCGCTCGGCGGCGGACCGTTCGGCGGCGGCGAAACGCGCGGCACGCACCAAGGGAGCGGCGCAGCGGTCGGCCGCGGCGAGGAAGGCGGCGAAGACACGCGCGAGGACGCGCTCGACGGCGTGATCGCACCACGTCGTTCCGGGCTCACCGAAAGAACCCGCTTGTCGGCGCAACCGGCAACAACGGATTCGCCGCCGGCGAAGCGTCGGCGTCGCAGGTGACACGTCAGATCAGCCGGCGGCGGACCTGCGTCACGACGATTTCGGCCACGATCACGACGACCATGATCGCAAGGAGGATCACGGCGACGCGATCCCACTGGAAAAGATTGAGCGCGGCGTCGAGCGCCATGCCGATGCCGCCGGCGCCGACGAGGCCGAGCACGGCGGATTCGCGCACGTTGATATCCCAGCGGAACAGCGCGATCGACCAGAACGCCGGCTTGACCTGCGGCCAGTAGCCGAACGTCATCCGCGACCACCACGGCGCGCCGGCGGCGACGAGCGCCTCGATCGGTCCCGGCTGCGCCTCCTCGAGCGCTTCGCCGAACAGCTTGCCGACGAAGCCGATCGAGCGGAACCCGATCGCGAGCGTGCCGGCGAGCGCGCCCGGGCCGAAGATGCCGACGAACAGCAGCGCCCAGACGAGCGAATTGACGCTCCTCGAGGCGACGAGCACGAACTTCGCAGCGAGGTTGACCGGCGTGGACGGCACCAGGTTGTGCGCCGCCAGCACGCCGACGGGCAGTGCGAGCACGAGCGCGAGCAGCGTGCCGAGCGACGCGATATGGATCGTTTCGACCATCGCCGCGTGCACGGTGTCCGGGTAATGCGCGTAGTCCGGCGGCCACATCCGCGTCAGCAGATCGGCAACCTGTTCGGGCGCGTCGGCGAGGAACTCGGGAATCACTTCGACGGTGCGGATCGAGGCGACGATCGCCGCGACGATGCCAAGATAGATCGCGAAGCGCGCGAGCCGCTGCGCGGTCGTGAACCGCTGCCAACGGTTCTCGAGGCGGCCCGCGGCCGCGGGCGCAGCGCTCGCCATCAATCGTCCTCGAGCGCGCCGACGCGCACGGCGGCGACGCGCCGGCGCACGATGTCGGCGAGCGTCATGTTCTCGATGAAGATCTTGCGCACGGCGGTCGCGGCGAGCTCGCCTGCCATGATCACCGAGATGATCGAGATCAGGATCGCGCAGACGTAGTCGTAGTCGAAGCGCTGGAACGCCGCGAACAGCGTGCCGCCGATGCCGCCGGCGCCGACGATGCCGACCATCGTCGAGTTGCGCAGGTTCGAGTCGAGCTGGTAGGTCGCGAAGCCGATGAAGCGCGAGAACACCTGCGGCAGCACGCCGAACGCGAGCACCGAGGCGAACGGCGCTCCGGTCGCGCGAATCGCCTCCACTTGCTTCGGCGAGATCTCCTCGATCGCCTCGGTGAAGAGCTTGCCGATGAAGCCGATCGACGCGACGGTGAGCGCGAGGATGCCGGCGAGCGCGCCGAAGCCGACGGCCTTGACGAACAGGATCGCCACGATCACCGGATGGAACGATCGGCACGCGACGACGACGAAGCGCGCCGGCCATGTCGCCCACGCCGGCATCAGGTTGCGCGACGCGGCAAGGCCGATGGGCAGCGCCAGCATGATGCCGAGCGTCGACGCGAGCACGGCGATCTGCAGGCTTTCCGCGAGCCCCTTGACGAGCAGCTCCCAGCGCTCGAAGTTCGGCGGGAACAGCCGCGAGAAGAAGTGCGCGGCGTTCTCGAGCCCCGTCTCGACGCGCGCCCACGAGATCTCCATCTGCGCGCACGCATAGACGACGTAAGCGGCGAGCAGCGCAATGCCGATGCGCGCCCACGGGCCGCGCTTGAACGGATTGGCGTGCGCCGCGGTCGCGCTCAGTGCAGCCAATGCTGTCCGCCGTAGATGTGCGTGAGCTCGGTGTCCACGAGTCGCGCCGGCGGGCCGTCGAACACGATGCGGCCGGCCGACATGCCGAGCACGCGATCGGCGAAGCGTTTCGCGAGCTCGACGTCGTGCATGTTGACGAGCACCGGGATGTGGCGCGAGCGCGCGATCGCGGCGAGCAGGTCCATGATCTCGACCGACGTCTTGGGATCGAGCGACGACGTCGGCTCGTCGGCGAGCAAGAGCTTCGGTTGCTGCATCACGGCGCGCGCGATGCCGACGCGCTGCCGCTGACCGCCCGACAGCGCGTCCGCGCGTGTCGTCGCAAACGCAGCGAGGCCGACGGTGTCGAGCAGCTCGTATGCCCGCGCGACGTCGTCCGCTGGAAAGGCGCGCCGCCACGCGCGCCACGCCGAGACGTAGCCGAGACGGCCGGTCAGCAGGTTCTCCATGACCGACAGTCGCTCGACCAGGTTGTACTCCTGGAACACCATGCCGATGTGCCGTCGTGCATGCCGCAGCGGCTGCCCGCGCAGCTTCGCGATGTCGACGCCGTCGAAGACGATCTCTCCGGCGGTCGGCTCGACCAGCCGGTTGATGCAGCGGATCAGCGTCGACTTGCCGGTACCCGAGGGGCCGATCACGGCCGTGATGCCGCGCGCGGCGATCTCGACGTCGATGTCGCGCAGCACCGGCGTGCCGGCGATGTACTCCTTCGACAGGCCGCGAATCGCAAGCATGAGGGAGCGAGAGAGCGCTCGCTCGTCATCCCCGCGAAGGCGGGCATCCAGCGTCGTTATCGCGGCAAGGACGAGCATGCGGGGCTCCCGCGCTCGCGGCAACGACCACGCAGCTCATTTCTTCTTCGCGGCTTCCGCTTCGCTCTTCGCGAGCGCGTCGAACGCGCTCTTGTTGAAGCTTTCGCCCGAGCCCTTCGCAACGACGCGCACAACCTCCCACGTCGTCTTGTAGTTGATCGGGAAGAAGCGATCGGCGCCCTCGAACGCCTTTTGCATGTCCGCCGGGAAGCGGTAGTCGTAGAAGCACGTGAGCATGCGGTCGACGAGCTTCGGATCGAGATCGTGCGCATAGGCGAACGACGACGTGGGGAATTTCTGGCTGCGATAGAGGATGCGGAAGTCGGACTCCTTCACCTGTCCGCGGTGCGCCATCCGGATGAAAACATCCGAGGCGACCGGCGCCGCGTCGTAATCGCCGGAATTGACGCCGAGGACCGACTGGTCGTGCTTGCCCGAATAGACAACCTTGTAATCCTTGTCCGGAACAAGCCCTTCGGCCGGGAACAGCGCGCGCGGCGCGAGGTTGCCCGAGTTCGACGACGGTGACGTGTGCGCGACCTTCTTTCCCTTCAGGTCGGCGAGCTTCTGGTACGGCGAGCTCGCCTTGACGATCACGATCAGGTTGTAGCCCTGGAACTCCTTTTCGTAGCCCTTGACCGCGAACGGAATCGCGCCGGCCAGGTTGACGGCAAACGCCGTCGGTCCCGTCGAGAAGCCCGCGACGTGCAGGCGGCCCGAGCGCATCGCCTCGATCTCGGCCGCGTTGGACTGCACCTGGTAGAACACGACCTTCTTCTCGAGGCACGACGACAGGTGCGTCGTGAACGGCTTGAAGATGTTCTCGTAGACGGCGGGATCCTCGACCGGCGTGTACGTGAAGACGATCGTGGACGGGTTGCGCCAGCGCTTCGAGTCCTTCGGCGCATCGGCGACGAGGTCGCCGTTGTCGTCGCAGAACATCACGTCGAGCTCGCCGCGGCTCTTGCACGGGTCCGCGGCGAACGCCGGCAATGCAAGCGTCGCGCCGCAGACGAGCGCAAGCGCGCCGATCAGCCGATGAAAGATGCGCATGCTGGTTCTCCCCGGAGAATTGTTGTCGAGTTGCATGCGCGCGTCGCCTTCACCGATCCGTTCGTCGGCTCGCGCGCGCCTGCCGTCGTCGAGTTTACACCCGCGTAAGCGAGCCGCCGGCGCGCGCGACGCACCGGATCGTCGCAAGGCCGTGGGCGAGCGTGCCCGAGTGCCGTAT
Organism: uncultured beta proteobacterium; assembly: GCA_963798655.1. GTDB lineage: Bacteria > Pseudomonadota > Gammaproteobacteria > Burkholderiales > Casimicrobiaceae > CAVSMC01. The sequence continues at coordinate 662,486 of CAWCUH010000004.1, forward strand.
CATCGTAGTTCCCGCCTTCGCCGCGCGCATCCGTCCGCCGTGCCAACGCCCGCCGTACCCGTGCAAGTCGTCATCCTGGCCGCCGGTCAGGGCAAGCGAATGCGCTCGTCGACGCCGAAGGTGCTGCATCCGCTCGCGGGCCGGCCGCTGCTCGAGCATGTGATTGGCGCCGCACAGTCGATGGAGCCGCGCGCGATCACCGTCGTCGTCGGCCACGGACAGGACGACGTTCGCAGCGCGATGGAGCGCTTCGGTGTCGCGTTCGTCACGCAGGATCCGCCGCGCGGCACCGGCGAAGCGGTGCGCCTCGCGTTGAACGGACTGTCGACCGACGGCGTCACCGTCGTGCTGATCGGCGATGCGCCGCTGGTGCCCGCGCAAGCGCTGAAGCGACTCGCGCACGCCGCCGCCGCCGATCGCCTCGCGCTGCTGACGGCGAGAATGCACGACCCCGCCGGACTCGGCCGCGTCGTGCGCGACCCGTACGGTCACGTGCGCGCGATCGTCGAGGAGCGCGACGCGACCGACGCGCAGCTCGCGATCAACGAGGTGAACGCCGGAATGATCGCCGCGCCGACGTCGCGGCTCGCCGGCTGGGTCGCCGCTCTGCGCGACGACAATGCGCAGCGCGAGTACTACCTGACCGACGTGATCGCGATGGCGGCGGCGCAAGGCGTGACGATCGACGCGATCCTCGTCGACGACGAGCGGCTGGTGCGCGGCGTGAACGATCGTGCGCAGCTCGCCGCGCTCGAGCGCATCGTGCAGCGGCGGCAGGCCGACACGCTGCTCGCGGCCGGCGTGTCGCTCGCCGACGCCGATCGGATCGACATCCGCGGCACGCTCGAATGCGGCCACGACGTCTCGATCGACGTCGGCTGCGTGTTCGAAGGCCGCGTGACGCTTGGCGACGGCGCATCGATCGGACCGTATTGCGTGCTGCGCGACGTCACCGCGGGCCCCGGCACGCGCATCGAGGCATTCACGCACGCGATCGATGCGGCGATCGGGCCGAACTGCCGTGTTGGGCCGTACGCGAGGCTACGTCCGGGAGCGGAGCTCGCGGACCACGTTCACGTCGGCAACTTCGTCGAGGTAAAGGCATCGAGGATCGGCTCGCGCAGCAAGGTGAACCATCTTTCGTACGTCGGCGACTCGAGCGTCGGGCGCGGCGTCAATATCGGCGCGGGCACGATTGTCTGCAACTACGACGGCGCCAACAAGCATCGCACGGTGATCGAGGACGACGTCCACATCGGCTCCGACTGCCAGCTCGTCGCGCCGGTCACCGTGCATCGCGGCGCGACGCTTGGCGCCGGCACGACGCTCACTCGCGATGCGCCGGCGGAAGCGCTGACACTGTCGCGCGTGCCGCAGGTGAGCAAGCCGGGCTGGCAGCGGCCGCGCAAGAAATGACACCGCGCACGGTCATGGTCATCGCCGCCGCCGCGCTCAGCGCCGCGGCCCCGTTCGCCGCGGCGCAGGCCGTCGACTGCTCGAAGCAGCCGGCCGCCGAGCGCGCGAAATGCGAGCTATCCGCACGCGTTGCCGCGCTGTGCGGCGACTTCGCCGGCGCGGCGCGCGCGACGTGCGAGCGTCACTTCGTCGAATCGCCCGCGCTCGACGACTGCACGCGCCTCGACGGCTATGGTCGCTCGAAGTGCGAGTCGTACAACCAGACGGTGCTCGTCGACTTTCCGTGCGCCGGCAAGGCCGGTGCGACGCTCGCCGTGTGCGCGCGCGACCAGGCGCTGAAGGTGCCTGCGGACAAGTGAACACCACCGAACAACGCAACACGAAGGACTGATCATGTGCGGCATCGTCGGCGCGGCTTCCGGCCGCAACATCGTTCCGATGCTGATCGACGGCGTGCGCCGCCTCGAGTATCGCGGCTACGACTCGACGGGCCTTGCGGTCATCAACGGCACGGCGCAGCACCCCCGGCTGCAGCGGCTGGTCAGCACCGCGCGCGTCGCGCATCTCGCCGAGCAGGCGCAGTTGTCGCAGCTCGCCGGAACCACGGGCATCTCGCACACGCGGTGGGCGACGCATGGCGCACCGACGCCGACGAACGCGCATCCGCACGTGTCGAGCTCCGAGATCGCCGTCGTTCACAACGGCATCATCGAGAACTACGAAGTGCTGCGCGACCGGCTGAAGGGCGAGGGTTACGCATTCCAGACGCAGACCGACACCGAGGTGATCGCGCATCTCGTGCATTCGCATTGGCACGGGCCGGGCGGCGGCGACCTGCTGCGCGCCGTGCAGGCGGCGACCGCCGAGTTTCACGGCGCGTACGCCATCGCCGTGATCTCGACGCGCGAGCCGGGCCGCGTCGTCGGCGCGCGCTTCGGCAGCCCGCTCGTCGTCGGCATCGGTGAATCGGATCACTTCCTCGCATCCGACGCCGCGGCGCTGCTGTCGGTCACGCGTCGCGTCGTCTACCTCGAGGAAGGCGACGTCGCCGACGTGCGTCGCGACGAGTACACGATCTACGACGCGCGCGGCGAGCCGGCGGGACGGCCGGTCACGATCATCGAGGCGTCGGGCTCGTCGGTCGAGCTCGGTCCGTATCGTCACTTCATGCAGAAGGAGATCTTCGAGCAGCCGCGCGCGGTGAGCGACACGCTGGACGGAATCTCCTCCATCGTGCCGGAGATCTTCGGCGAGAACGCCGCGGCAACGCTTGCGAGCGTCGACCGCGTGCTGATCCTCGCGTGCGGCACCAGCCACTATTCGGCGCTGGTCGCGAAGCAGTGGATCGAGTCGCTCGCGGGCATTCCGTGCGCCGTCGAGATCGCGAGTGAATACCGCTATCGCGACAGCGTTCCGCATCCCGCCGGACTCGTCGTCGTCGTGTCGCAGTCGGGCGAGACCGCCGACACGCTCGCGGCGCTGAAGCACGCGAAGGCGCTCGGCCACGCGAAGACGCTCGCAATCTGCAACGTCGCGACGAGCACGATGGTGCGGCAGACGTCGCTCGCGTACCTGACGCGTGCCGGCGTCGAGATCGGCGTCGCGTCGACGAAGGCGTTCACCACGCAGTTGATCGCGCTGTTCCTGCTCGCGCTGACGCTCGCGAAGCAGCGTTCGCGCCTGAGTGCGGAGGAGGAGGCGTTCTGGCTGCGCGGGCTGCGCCATCTGCCCGCCGCGCTGCAGGCGGCGCTCGCGCTCGAGCCGCAGGTGATCGCGTGGGCGGAGCACTTCGCGAAGAAGCAGCACGCGCTATTCCTCGGGCGTGGCCTGCACTATCCGATCGCGCTCGAGGGCGCGCTCAAGCTGAAGGAAATCTCGTACATCCACGCCGAGGCGTACCCGGCGGGCGAGTTGAAGCACGGGCCGCTCGCGCTCGTCGACGCCGACATGCCGGTCGTCGCGATCGCGCCGAACGACGCGCTGCTCGAGAAGCTGAAGAGCAACCTGCAGGAAGTGCGCGCGCGCGGCGGCGAGCTCTACGTCGTCGCCGATCTCGACAGCAAGTTGACGCCGGGCGACGGCATCCACCTGATCCGCCTGCCGGAGCACGCCGGGCTGCTGTCGCCGGTCGTGCACGTGATTCCGCTGCAGCTGCTCGCCTATCACGCGGCGGCACTGCGCGGCACCGACGTCGACAAGCCGCGGAACCTCGCGAAGAGCGTCACGGTGGAGTGAGCGGCAGGACGCCGACGAAGGATTGGCGGTCCCGCGGAACGCCGGATGATCGAGAAGAGTCGGCCGTCGCATGCGCGCTGCGAGTGCCAAAAAGACACGAAATCCGTGCTACACTGGAACCGTGTGATTACCGGTTCAACGCCCGACGATGAAGAACATCACCATCACCCTCGACGGCGAAACGGCCGCGTGGGCGCGCGTCCACGCGGCCGAACGCGGCATGAGCGTGTCGCGGATGGTGGCCGAGTTGCTTCATGAGCAGATGCGCGAAGCGCGGGAATACGAGGCGGCGATGCAACGCTATGTCGCCAAACAGCCCGCCGTGTTGAAGCCTGCCGGAAAACGCTACGCGACGCGCGACGCCCTCCATGACCGAGCGCGTCTTCGTTGACACCAACATCCTGCTCTACGCGCGCGACGCGGCGGAGCCGGCCAAACGAGCCGTCGCGGCGACGCTGATCGCGCAATTGTGGCGCGAGCGCACCGGACGCACGAGCGTGCAGGTGCTTTCGGAGTACTACGTCAACGCGACGCGCAAGCTGAAGCCCGGCCTCGAGGCCGACGATGCATGGGACGACGTGCACGCATTCTTCGCATGGCGTCCGCAACCGATCGACGTGCCGCTTCTCGCGGCCGGGCGCGACATCGAGCGTCGATATCGCGTGAGCTGGTGGGACAGCCTGGTGGTCGCGGCCGCGCAGGCGCAGCGATGCGCGATCCTGCTGTCCGAGGACTTTCAGCACGGCATGGCGTTCGGCGGAGTCATCGTGCGCGACCCGTTTCGTCCGCAGGCCGAGGAAACCGTCGCCTCGTATCGCGGCGGGGTCGGCACTGTGGTGCGTCACCCGGCACGGGGGCGCCCGAAGCGGGGCTGATGCACCGGGGCGTGCCACGCGGTCGCCTGTCTCGCACGCGCGCGGAGGACGTTCCCGTCGCGGGTCCTTCCGGGGCGAGCGGGTCTGGCATTGCGCTTTCGACCGCCGTGATCATCGGGCACGGCGCGTATTGGATCGCGCCGGCTCCGACATGAAGGGGAGGACATGATGCTGGAAGACCGTATGCCGCCGCCGGCGGCGCCGTTGTCGCGCGATCCGCTGTGCGCGTCACGGCGGGGAGCGTCGCTGCGCGGAACTTTGAGGTCGCTGATTGTCCGGCTCATGTGCGTGGCGGTCGTTGCGACCGTCGCCGCAGCGCCCGTTCTCGCCGCCACGAGCAACATCGTAGCCAATGCCGACTTCGAATCGGGAGCCGTTTCGTGGACCCAGTCCTCGACCGGCGGCTATCCGATCATCTATCGGGACGCGGCGCTCGCACACACCGGCTCGTGGTTCGCCTGGTTCGGCGCGTACAACGACGGCGTCGACACGCTTTACCAGACGTTGACGCTGGGCAGCGCGGGGCCGGCGTCGCTCAGCTTCTGGTATCGCGTCGACACGCAGGAAACCACGGCATCGCCGTTCGACACGCTTTCGGTCACCGTCAATAGCGCGACCACCGGAGAAGTGCTGGCATCGCTTGCTACGTTGTCGAACGTCGACAGGACGGGTTGGGTGCAAAGCCCGGCCTACGATGTTTCGGCCTTCGTCGGCCAAACCGTGCGCCTCGTGTTCAAGGCGACGATCGACCACACGCTCTGGACCAGCTTCATCGTCGACGATGTCGCGCTGAGCCAGCCCGGGTCGGCAAACTACCAGGGGCTGTGGTGGAATCCCGCGGAAACCGGCTGGGGCGTGAACCTCGCTCACCAAGGCGACCGCATCTACCTCACCTGGTACACGTACGATGCGAGCGGCAAGCCGGTCTGGCTCGCGATGTTGGCGTCGGGGACCGCCGCGGGCACGTACGCCGGCGATATCCTCGAGTTGCATGGACCGGCGTTCTCCGCATTGCCGTTCGCGCCTGCGCCGGCTTCGTCGGTCGTCGGCGCCGGAACGCTCGCGTTCTCCGACGCCGACAACGGCACTTTTTCATACACGGCGAAGAACGTGATGCAGTCGAAGCCGATCACCCGATACGCGTTCGGCCCGCAGCCCGCCTGCTTCTACCGCTCGGCGCCTGACCTGTCGGGGGCGACGAACTTCCAGGACCTTTGGTGGGACGCAAGCGAGAACGGCTGGGGCATCAACGTCTCGCATCAAGGCAACCGCATCTACGCGACGTGGTACACGTACGACATCGACGGCTCGCCGCTGTGGCTTGCCTCACTGATGGACTCCACGGCGGCGGGCACGTTCAAGGGATCGCTGCTCCGGCTCGCCGGTCCGCCGTTTTCCGCGGCTCCGTTCGCACCCGCGCCCGCCGCGACCGCCGTCGGCACGGCGACGCTCGCCTTCGCGAACGGAAACGCGGCGGTTTGGAGCTACAACGTCAACGCGATCGCAGGCAGCAAGCCGATCACACGCTACCTGTTCGCAGCGCCTGCCGGCACGCTCTGTCAGTAGTCCGCCGATACGATGCTCGCCGGCTGCACGCCATGGCGCAAGGACGTTGCCACGCGGCACCGCGCGCGCGGCTTGTGGCAAGGCATCGCCATTGCGCAGATGCTCGAGCGCTCGCGCGCTGCGTCTTCTGTCGAGGCGCCACTTCTTGCGAGAAACGCGCATGCCCGCCCGTCGTGACGCCGCGCTGCGCATCGCGTTCCGGCTGTCGCTCGTGTTCAAGGGCATCTTTTCGGTGCTCGAGATCGCCGCCGGCGTGCTCGCCTACTTCGTGAGCGCCGATGCGTTCGTGCGCCTCGTCGTGATGCTCACGCAGGACGAGTTGAGCGAGGATCCGCGCGACTTCGTCGCGGGCCACCTGCTGACCGCGGCGAACGGGCTGTCGATCGGCAGTCGGCACTTTGCGGCGTTGTACCTGCTGAGCCACGGCGCGATCAAGACGTTCCTGGTCGCCGGGCTGTTGCGCGAGAGGATCTGGTATTACCCTGTGGCCATCGTCGCGTTCGCCGCTTTCGTCGCATACCAGGTGCTGCGCTTCTCGCACACGCATTCGGCGTGGGTGCTCGTGCTGACGATCGTCGACCTGATCGTAATCGCGCTTACATGGAACGAGTACCGCTGCCTCCGCGGCCGCGCGCGTACGCTGTGATGATCCGAGGGAGGAACGATGCTCGAAGGTTGTACGCCATGGCCCGCCGATCTCGCTGAGCGGTATCGCGAGCGGGGCTTGTGGCAGGGCGTCACGATTGCCGACATGGTCGGACGCACGATCGCGCGATTGCCGCGCAAGATCGCGCTGGTGCACGGATCCGAGCGCGTCTCGTATGAGGCGCTCGGGCGCACGGTCGACCGCCTTGCGTGCGCATTTCTCGATGCGGGCGTCGGCGCGCTCGACCGCGTCGTTCTGCAACTGCCGAACGTGCCGCAATTCGTCTACGCGTATCTCGCGCTGGTGCGCATCGGTGCAATCCCGGTCACTGCGTTGCGTGCGCATCGGCACAGCGAGGTGCGCCATTTCCTCGCCGCGTCCGGCGCGACCGCGTACGTGATTCCCGATCGCATCAAGGACTTCGATTACCGGGCGATGGCGCGCGAGCTCGCGGCGTCGGCGCCGGCGCTGCGCACGGTGTTCGTCGCCGGCGAGGCAGGCGACGGCCAGCGCTCGTTGCAGGCGATGCTCGACGCGCCACGCTCCGACGCCGACGTCGCGAAGCGGCTCGCCGGTGTGCGCCCCGATCCATCGGAGGTCGCGACGATGCTCCTGTCCGGCGGCACGACGTCGCTGTCGAAGCTCATCCCGCGCACGCACGACGACTACGTGCTCAATGCGCGCGCGTGCGGCGCGGCCGGCGGCTTCGACGAGCGTACGGTGCTGCTCGCGATCCTGCCGCTCGGCCACAACTACAACCTCGCGTCGCCGGGGATGCTCGGCGCGTTCTATTACGGCGGCACGGTCGTGCTCGCGCCGTCGGGCGACCCCGAGGAAGTGTTCGGTCTCGTCGAGCGCGAGCGGGTGACGACGATCGCCGCCGTCGTGCCGCTGATCTCGAACTGGCTCAATTCGGGCGCGGCGAAGCGCCACGACGTGTCGTCGCTTCGCGCGATCCAGAACGGCGGCGCGCGCCTCGCGCCCGAGCTTCGCGCGCGCGTGCGCGACACGTTCGGCTGCGTGCCGCAGGAGGTATACGGCACCGCCGAAGGGTTGATCAACATGGTGCGGCTCGACGATCCCGACGAGCTCGTGCTCGAAAGCTCCGGCGCGCCGGTGCTCGACGACGACGAGATCCGTGTCGTCGACGACGACGGGAACGACGTGGCGGACGGCGTGCACGGCGAGCTTGTCACGCGCGGGCCGTATACGATCCGCGGCTACTACAACGCGCCGGACAAGAATCGCGAGGCGTTCACCGCCGACGGCTTCTACCGGATGGGCGACATCGTGCGCAAGCAGGGTCGCTACGTCTACACCGAAGGGCGGCGCAAGGACCTCATCAACCGCGGCGGCGAGAAGATCAGCTGCGAGGAGGTCGAGAACCTGATCTATATGCATCCGAGCGTTCAGGTCGCGACGCTCGTCGCGATGCCCGACCCCGTGTTCGGCGAAAAGGCATGCGCGTTCGTCGTGCCGAAGCCCGGCTGCACGCTCGCGTTCGACGAGCTGATCGCATACCTCAAGCAACAGAACATCGCGACGTTCAAACTGCCGGAGCGGCTCGAGGTGGTCGGCGCGCTGCCGACGTCGCCGGTCGGCAAGATCCTGAAGCGCCAGCTTCGCGAGATGATCACCGAGAAGCTCGCGCGCGAGGCGGCGCAGCGCAGCCCGCGATGAAGGTCGGCATCGCCGGCGGCGGTCCCGCCGGACTCTTCTTCGCGTACCTGCTGAAGCGTCACGACGCAGCGCACGACGTGCGCATCGTCGAGCGCGCCCGCGCCGATGCGACGTATGGCTGGGGCGTCGTGTTCTCCGACGTCGCGCTGGCGTTCGTGCGTGACGCGGCACCGGCGCTTTACGAAGCGATGACGCGCGACCAGGAAGTGCATCGGGACATGCGCATCGTCCATCGCGGCGTCGCGGTGACGCTCGCGAACAACACGTTTCATCGGATGGCGCGCATCGATCTGCTGCGCGCGCTGCGCCAGCACTGCATGCAGCTCGGCGTCGCGATCGAGTTCGGCCGTCGCGTCACCGACATCGCCGAGTTCGACGACTGCGATCTCGTCGTCTGCGCCGACGGTGCCGCCAGCGCGCTTCGCACGCGCTACGCCGGGCGCTTCGGGCCGTCGCTCGACGAGCGGCCGAACCGGCTCGCGTGGTATGGCACGACGCAGCCGTTCGATCCGCTGTCGCTGATCTTCCGCGAGTGCGACGACGGCCTGCTGATCGCACACGCCTATCGCTACAGCCGCACGCACAGCACGTTTCTCGTCGAAACCGATCCTCGAACGTTCGCAGATGCGGGGCTCGACCGCGGGAGCGTCGAGCATAGCCTCGACTACTGCGAGCGCGTATTCGCTGTCGATCTCGACGGCCATCCGCTGGTGTCGAACAACTCGGCCTGGTTCCGCTACACGATCGTGCGCAATCGCCGCTGGCACTTCGACAACGTCGTGCTGCTCGGCGACGCGCTGCGCACCGGGCATCCGTCGGTCGGGTCGGGAACGCGGCTCGCAATGCAGGATTCGATCGCGCTGTTCGACGCCTGCGTCGCGTGCGGCTTCGACGTGCCGGCGTCGCTCGCCGAGTTCGAGCGGCGGCGCCGGCCGGGGTCGGACGCGCTGCAGCAGGCGGCGGTGAAAAGCACCGAGTGGTACGAGACGGTGCGCTCGAAGCTCGAGCTCGACCCGGTGTCGTTCGCGTACGACTATCTTCGTCGCACCGGTCGCGTGAGCCACGCCGACGTGCGCGCGCGCGACCCTGACCTCGCCGCCGCGTACGAGGCGCTGCATCCGCAAGGCGCGCCGCCGTAGCGAAACGTTGATCCATGTCGAGGCGTGCGCCGTCTCGCTCCGATAGCGTCGTCGGCTTGCGCGGCCCTCGCCCGCGCGTGACGAGGAGCAGCCTGACATGAGACCCGGCGAGCAGAAGCTGCCCGCGCTGTTCCGGCCCGGCCGGATCGGCCGGTTCGCGACGAAGAACACCATCAAGTACGGCGCGTGCTGCGTGTCGAACTACAACACACGCGACGGCTTCGTGAGCGAGCGCGAGCTCGCGCGCACCCGCGTGATCGCCGGCACCGGCTGCGGCATCATCACCAACCAGGGCGCGTATCCCGATCCGCTCGGCGAAGGCAAGGCGTACTTCCGCCAAATCGCGATCTACGATGACAAGTTCCTGCCGCAGTTCGAGAAGATCGCCGGCTACATCCACGACGCCGGCGCGATCGCGATCCAGCAGATCCTGCACGCGGGCCGCTACGGCGGGATCGACCTCGGTTACTGCCTGCAGCCGTCGATCGTGCCGCAGACGCTGCCGCACTTCCGGCCGCCGCGCGAGATCACCGTCGCGCAGATCGGCGCCGTGGTGCGCCAGCACGCGGACGCCGCGCGTCGCGCCGTCAAGGCGGGGTTCGACGGCACCGAGGTCACGAGCTTCATGGGCTACCTGCTCGCGACGTTCAACTCGCGCTTCACCAACCAGCGGACGGACGAATACGGCGGCTCGATCGAGAACCGCGGCCGCTTCATGCGCGAGCTGATCGACGCGATCAAGCAGGCGACGCCGGACCATCCGCTGATCGTGCGGCTGAACGGCGCCGAGCTGATGGACCGCTGGGGCGGCAACAGCGAGGACGAATGCTTCGAGCTGATGCAGCAGGCGGTCGATTGCGGCGTCGACATGGTGAGCGTCACCGTCGGCTGGCAGGAGGCGCCGGAGTCGTCGATCGGGCGCGACATCGCGCCGGGGCACTGGAACTATCTCGCGGCGCGCGCGAAGCGGATGTTTCCCGACACGCCGATCGCGTTCGGCAACCGGCTGCCCGACCCGGTGATGGCGAACGCGTGCATCGGCAACGGCGAGTTCGACTTCTGGGAGGTGTGCCGGCCGCTGCTCGCCGATCCCGATCTCGTGCACAAGGCGGCCGAGGATCGGCTGAACGAGGTACGCCGCTGCGTCGGCTCGCTCAATTGCCTGTCGCGCCTGTTCCGCGACCTGCCGTACACGTGCACGATGAATCCGCGCCTCGGCCACGAGGTCGAGCCCGGGTACGAGGCGAAGCCGGCGGCCGTGAAGAAGAAGGTGATGGTGATCGGCGCCGGGCCTGCCGGCCTCGAATGCGCGATCACCGCGGCGGCGCGCGGCCACGATGTCGTCGTGTTCGAGAAGGCGGACCACATCGGCGGCAACCTCGTCGCGTACGCGCGGAACGACCTCGCGCGCCGCGACGATCTCGACAGCATCGTGCGCCACTACGACGTGATGACCGCGAAGCTCGGCGTCGACTTGCGCCTGGGCACCGCCGTCACGCCGAAGCTGATGCGCAGCGTGCTCCACCAATTCGACGCCGCGGTCGTCGCCGCCGGAGCGCGGATCGACCGCGAGCGCCTCGCGTCGATCGAAGGCGCCGAGCGCATCGTCGACGCGCTCGACGTCGCGCACGGACGCGTCGCGGCCGGGCGCAACGTCGTCGTCATCGGCGCCGGCAAGATCGGGCTCGCGATCGCCGAGAAGCTCGCGAGCGCTGGCGCGAACGTCACGCTCGTCGAGGCGGACAAGCGCATCGCCGGCGACGTGATCCCGTCGTTCAAGTGGCGCCACTCGACGTGGGTCGACGAGCTCGGCATCGCGACGCTCACGCAATCGCGTGTTCGCCGCGTCACCGCCGACACGGTTCACGTCGTCGCGCACGACGGCGCCGAGCGCACGATCGCGGCCGACACGGTGATCGCCGCGGCGCCGCGCACGCCGAACCAGCAGCTCTTTCACGAGCTCGAATGGATGATCGACGAGGTCCACGGCTGCGGCGACGCGCTCGTGCCGCGCGGTCTCGACGCGGCGATCCACGAAGGCTTTCGGCTGGGAGTGCGGCTGTGAGCGCGTTGGTCGTCGACGACGCGCTGGCGGTCGTCGCGCAGCGCTGGCGCGCGCTGTTCGACGAGCGCCGCGGCGCGCTCGCCGAGCTCGCGAACGGGGCGCGGATGGGATTCGTCGCGCGCGCGGACTTCTCGCCCGGCGCCGGCCGGCGCCGCGCGGGATTGGTGGAGGCGGGCGCGCGCGCGAGCGGTGCACCGATGCTCGCGTTCCAGATGTGCGACGGCGCGATGGCGGTGAGCGCCGCATGGTTCGAAGGGTTCGAGCATGCCGCGCTCGACCTGCTGTTCGTCGCCGACGACGAGGCGCTGGGCGATCTGGTCGCGAGCGAGGCGGCCGCGACGCTCGGCGTTCTCAAGCGCGCGCTTCGCCGCGGCAGCGTGATGTTCTACGCGCTCAAGCCGAAGCACGAGCTGCAGGACCTGGGCTACGAGGACTTCATCGACTCGCTCGGCCTTGCGTTCCTCGGCGCGTGCCGTTAGCTTCCTCCGATGATCTTCGCCAACCCGTCCGGCGCGCCGGAGCTCGCGTGCAACGCATGCGGCTGCCGCTGGTTCGACCGGATGACGAACGCCTGCTACGAATGCGGCGAGCCCGTGCCCGCGGCGGATGTCGAAGCGTTCGAGCGCGCCGTCGCGCTCTGGCGGGCGAGAACGGCCGACGCCGCCGACGCGCGGGAATCGCCGCGATGACGCCGGGCCGGCGCCGTTTCGTCGTGAGCGCCGCCGGCGCGTTCGCCGCCGCCACGAGGCGCCTCGCGCGCGCGCAGACACCGATCGACGGCGCCACGGCGATCCCGGCGCTCGGCACGCGCATCGACGTGCCGGACGTCGTGCAGCTCGACGGCACGCGCGTGCCCGCTTCGTATTGGCGCGGCAAGGTGCTGGTCGTCGAGCTGTGGGCGAGCTGGTGCCCGTTCTGCGCGAAGCAGAATCCATACATCGACCGGCTGCATCGCGAGCACGCCGCGCAGGGACTCGAAGTGCTCGGCCTTTCGATCGACCGCCACCACGAGGACGCGACGAAGTACATGCGCGATCACGGCTACGCGTTTCGCGCGGCGATGTTCGATGCCCGCTGGCAGGCGCTGATCGGCAGGCCGAAGCAGATTCCCGCGCTCTGGGTGATCGGGCGCGAGGGACGGCTCGCCTATTTCGAGGCGCGCGAGATGTTCCCCGAAGACATCGCCGAGCTCGCGCGCTTCCTGCGCGCCTAGCACGCTGCGCGGCACGGCGGGCGTCGAAAGGCTTGCCGGTCAAAGGAACCGCGAACAGCGGGCCACTGTCTCGGCCTCTCAAACTATAGTTTCGCCGTGGAGGGGACCGCGATGACGCTTCGATTCCGTTCCGTTTGCGCGCTGGTCGCGGTGGCATGCGCAGCGACTGCCTGCAACCGCAGCGAAGAGAAGGCCGCCCCCACCGCCGCGGCGGCGCAAACGCCGGCGCCAGCGAGCGGGACCTCCGCGGCGCCGCGCGCGAGCGCCGACGATCGCTACGACACCTCCAGGATGGATTTCAAGCCGCCGGCGGCCGTGCTGTCGAGCGAGCGACACACGGGAGCGTTCGCGCAGGGCGGCGCGCTGTCGATGGACGCGACGGTGAAGCCGCTCGTGCCCGATCCGGTGAAGGAAATCCGGCTCGACACGACGCACAAGATCATCGATATCGCGCCGGGCGTGAAGTTCTCGGCATGGACGTTCGGCGATCAGGTGCCCGGGCCGGTCATCCGCGCGCGCGTCGGCGACCGCATCAAGTTCTCGATGACCAATCGCTCCGACGAGCCCGTGCCCGGCGTTCGCGTCACCGCGGCGCCGATGATGCACTCGATGGACTTCCATGCGGCAATGGTGTCGCCGTCGGACAAGTACCGGTCAATTGCGCCGGGCCAGACGATCAGCTTCGAGTTCACGCCGAACTATCCCGGCGTATTCATGTACCACTGCGGCACGCCGATGGTGCTCGAGCACATCGCGTCCGGCATGTACGGCATGATGATCGTCGAGCCGCGCGACGGCTACCCGACGAAGGTCGACCGCGAATACGCGATCATCCAGAGCGAGCTGTACACGAAGCTCGACCCGCAGAAGCGCAAGATCGACGGTGTGCCGCTTTACGTGCTCGACGGCGACCGCGTGCGCTCGAAGGCGCCGACGTACACCGTCTTCAACGGGCGCTACAACGGCTTCGTCGACAAGCCGCTCGAGGCGAAACCGGGCGAGCGCGTGCGCCTGTTCGTGCTGAACGTCGGTCCGTCGAACACGTCGAGCTTCCACGTCGTCGGCACGATCTTCGACCGCGTGTGGATCGACGGCAATCCCGACAACCAGTTCCGCGGCATGCAAACGGTGCTGCTCGGCTCGTCGAGCTCGGCCATCGTCGAGTTTGTCATTCCCGAGGCCGGCAACTACGTGATGGTGGACCATCATTTCGCGAACGCATCGCAGGGCGCCGTCGGCGTCATTGCGGCGGGCGGCAGGCCGGAAGGCGGCCTCGACGCCGAGCACCACAACATCCCGGCGACCGCGGCGCCCACCGATCCCGTGGCGGTGCGCGGCAAGCTCGCGTTCGAGTCGAAGTGCCTCGCTTGCCATTCGATCGCCGGCGGCGACAAGGTCGGCCCCGACCTCTACGGCGTCACCAAGCGGCGCGACGACGCGTGGCTCGCGCGGTGGCTGAAGGATCCCGACGCGATGCTGAAGAGCGACGCGGCGGCGAAGCAGATGCTCGACAAGTACAAGATACCGATGCCGAACCAGGGCCTGAACGACGCCGACATTCGCGAGTACGTCGCGTACTTCAAATGGGCCGACGCGAACGTACGCCCGCAGGGGATGACGCAACCGCAGCCCGCCGCGCCGGGCACGGCGTTGCCGCCGGGCGGGACGACGTCCGCGCCGGCTCCCGGCCAGGTGCCGCCGCGCGAGACGCAATCCGCGACCGACGTGCCCGGCGCGCAGCCAACCAAACAGCCGGCGGTGACGAAATGAGCATGCGAGCCCTGGCTGCGTTGTCGGTCGCGCTCGTGCCGTTCGCGGCGAGCGCCTGCGGCGTGTGCATCGACGACAGGATCGCCGCGACCTACGACCATCACGTCGCGACGCAGGCCGCCGGGCACCATCACGCCGTCGTATTCGCGTCGATGACCGCAAACGCCGATGCACGAGTCGTCGTGCGCGAGGCGCGGCGTGCCGCGGGCCGCGTCCGCGGCGTCGACGCCGGCACTGTTCGCTCGGCGGCGGAGCCGCTCGGGCTTTCGTTCGCGATCGATCCGAAGGTGCAGACGCCGGCGCGCGCGCTCGCCGACATCGAGCGCGGCGTCGCGGTGCCCGGCTTCACGATCACGCTCCTTCGCGTCGTGCGTGCCGACGCGAGCGGCGGCAACTGAATCAGCTTTCGACCGCTTCGTGCAGGCGAGCGAGCGCCTTGCGCGCGTCGGCCTGCAGTGCGAGCAAGCATTGCTTCCACGCGCCTTCGCGCGGCGTGATGCGAGACAGCCGCTCGACGAACGCCTCGAGCGTCGCGATCCGCTCGTTGGCCTCGTCGAGCGCGAACCGCACATCGGCGTAGTCGTTCGCGCCGACGATCTCGACCCTGCGGTCCTGGCAGATGCCGATGCAATTGCGCGGCGCCTCGAGGCGGCCGCAGCCGACGCATTGCCATGCGGTGATCGTGTCCGGCAGCGGCATTTCATCGCGCCCGCGCATCGGCGTCGTCAACCCGCCTTTCCGTCGAGGCGGGCGCTGGTCAGATGCGGCCAGTACGACACGAAATAGACCGCGTACGCGATCGACCACAAGGCGCCGGAAAGGACGATCCAGCCGACGTACGCGGACGGCAGCGCGAGCGGCCCGAACACGCGCACGATCGCGGCGACGAGCACGAGCGCATAGCACGTCGTGTCGGCCCGGTCGGCGCGAAGCGGCAGTCCGGTGTGCCCGCGGGCGGTGCGCGTCATCATCGCCAGTGTGAGGCCGCCGATCGCGCCGGCGGTGAGCGCGTGCGTCGCGACCGGCGGCGGCACCCATGCGAGCTCGGCGGCCGCGCGCAGCGCGAAATGGATCGGAATCCACGCATAGCCCGCGTGCAGCGACCAGACGATCGGCACGCGCAGCGTGCGTTGCGGCTGCCACAGCGCAAGGCGCGCGCCGTGCGCAATCGCGGCTGCAGCGAGCAGTATCGCGAAGAGTGCGCCGCCCGCCCCCGCTGCGTCGGCGGCGAGCACGGCGAGCACCGCGCCGAGCGACGCGCGCTCGATCCACGCGTTGCGTCGAGCGCCGGTGCCCGGCACGCCGTTGTTGGTGAACATGGGAATCACGCGGCCACCCATGACCGCGATCACGAACGCGACGAGATCGAGCGCGACGCGCACGCCGAGCCACGGCGGCGCGGTCACGATGCCGCTCGCCGCCAGGTAGACGAGGACGTCCGCGCCGCCGGCGGCGACGAAGATCGCGATGAAGAAATAGTTTCGGCGATTGCGGCTTCGGATCAGCGGCACGGCGAGGCCGGCCGCGATCGCGAGCGGAAAGGCCGCGTCGACGATCGCGGACAGCGCCGCGTACGGCGTCAGCGCGAGCACGCGTCCGGCGGCCCACAGCGCGAAGATCGCCATCAGCGCGGTGCCGCGCGGGGTCGGCAACGCAGTCCAGTTGCGCGCCGCGGTGAACAGGAAGCCCGCGATGACGGCGAACGCGAAGCCGAACAGCATCTCGTGCGCATGTGCGAGCGGGCCGGCGAGCAGCGGCACGGCGAGCCAGCCCGCGTACTGTGCTGTCCAAACCACGATCGACAACGCCGCGAACAGGCTCGCGCCGAGATAGAACGGCCGGAAACCCAGGCGCCACAGCGGCGCGATCTGCGCGTCCTCGGTCGGCGTATCGGGCGCGGCCGATGCGCGACGATCCGCGATCGACAGCGCATCGACGCGCGCGCCGGCTTTCCGGGCGTCGGTGACGGGCATCGCTTCGGATGGTGCGCCGGTCGGAGTGCGCGGTTCGGCCATCGTCTCAGCGCGCGCCGCGGCGCATCGGCATCGCGAGCACCTTCGCGAGCGTGCGCTCGTTGTGAACGAGATCGGCAAGCGTGTACTTCGCGAGCACCGCGTCGAACGCGCGCACCGCTTCGGCGAGCACGCCGCGAAGCCGGCAGTGCGGCGCGATCGAGCAGGCGTTTGTCTCGCGATCGAAGCATTCGGCCGGCATCACGCTCGCCTCCGTCGCGCGCACCACGGCGCCGACGTTGATCGACGCCGCCGGCCGCGCGAGCTCGATTCCGCCGCCGCGTCCGCGCACATTCGCGAGAAATCCCGTCTTGCCGAGCGCGTGGACGATCTTCGTCAGGTGATTCTCCGAGATGTCGAACGCCGTCGCGATCTCGCCGATCGTCGTTCGCCGCTGCGGATGCACGGCGACGTAGATCAGCACCCGCAGCGAATAGTCGGTGAACGTCGTCAGTCGCATGGGCTCGTCGGCACGGTGAATGAAAAGAAGGAAGGCGGCACCGCGATGGCGATGCCGCCTTCGTCGGCTCGATCGTTAGGCGACCTGTCCGACCTCCGCGGTCTGCGGCGCGCGCTCGGTTCGCCGCAGCAGCTTCAGCGCATAGATCGCGAGGAACATGCCACCCGCGGCGAAGAGCACGTCGCCGGGGACGCGCAGCCACACCAGCGTTTCCATCAGCTTCGAATGGACGATCTCGGGCGAGCGTGCGAACCACATGCCCTGCGATACGCTTGCCCACGCCTGATAGATGCCGGCCGGCACGAGCGACATGAACACCATCATCGCGAGGCCGATGTTCAAGCCCCAGAAGGCGGGCGCGAGCCAGCGATCGGCGTGCAGTTGCCGTGCGTAGAGACCGCGCAGGCAGAACAGCAGCAGCCCGATGCCGAGCATGCCGTACACGCCGAAGAGCGCTGCGTGACCGTGCGCCGGCGTCAGGTTGAGCCCCTGCACGTAGTACAGCGACGCCGGCGGATTGATCGCGAAGCCGAGCAGTCCGGCACCGACGGTGTTCCAGAACCCGACCGCGACGAACGACAGGATCGGCCAGCGATACGCGGCGACCCACGGCGCGGCGCGGCTGCGCCGGTAGTTCCTCCAGCCTTCGATTCCGAGCAGCGCGAGCGGCACGACTTCGAGCGCCGAGAACACCGCGCCGACCGCGATCACCGATGTCGGCGTGCCGGTCCAGTACAGGTGGTGCAGCGTGCCGAGGATGCCGCCGAACAGGAACACGATCGTTTCGGCGACGATCGCGCGGTTCGCGGTCGACGACGACACGAGGCCGAGGCGCGTGAAGATCAGCGCGACGACGGCGGTGGCGAACACCTCGAAGAAGCCCTCGACCCACAGGTGCACGAGCCACCATCTCCAGTACTCGATCATCGAATAGTGTGTGTGCTGACCCCACGTGAGCGACGTCGCGTAGAAGCCGCCGATGCACGCCGCCGACAGGAACACCATCGCGATCAGCCCGCGCGTTTCCGACGGGCGCTTGAGCGCCGGCCACAGCGCGCGACCCAGCAGGAACAGCCAGAAGAGCAGCCCGATGAACAGCAGGATCTGCCACACGCGTCCCATGCTCGTGAACTCGAGGCCCTGGTTGCCGAGCCAGAAGCTGAAGTCGACGCCGTTGCGCTGCAGCGTTCCGAGCCATCCGCACGCCGTCGACCCGACGACGATTGCGATCAGCGCCCAGAACAGCACGTCGACGCCGAGCTTCTGCAGCTTCGGCTCGCGCCCGGAAAGGAGCGGTGCGATGTAGAGGCCGGTCGCGAGCCACGCGGTCGCGATCCAGAAGATGCCGAACTGCGTGTGAATCGTGCGGCTGACCACGTACGGCAGCACGTCGGCGAGCGGCAGGCCGAAGAATGCGCGCCCTTCGACGGCGTAGTGCGCGGTGATCGCGCCCATGCCGATCTGCGCGAGGATCAACCCGATCACCGTGAAGAAGTACTTGCGCGTCGCCTTCATCGACGGCGTTGCGACCGCGTTGATCAGCGGATCGTTCGCGGGAACGACGGGATCGGGCGGTTCGGCATGCGCGGTGTGGTACCACACCATGCCCGCGATGCCCGCGATCAGCAGGATGATGCTGACCACCGTCCAGATCGACGCGCTCGTTGCAAGCGTGTTGCCGACGAGCGGCTCGTGCGGCCAGTTGCTCGTGTACGACAGCCCCGTCTCGCCGGGCCGGTCGGTCGCCGCCGCCCACGACGACCAGAAGAAGAAGGCCGCGATGTCGCGCTGGTCTTCGGGGCGCGGCAATGCGTTGTCGCTCATTGCGTACTGCTCGCGCAGCTTCGCGAGCGCCGGCTCGTCGCCGAAGAGACCTTCGTAGTGGCGGGCGACGCTGCCGATCGCCTGCGCACGCTCGGGCGACACGACGAGCACGCCGGTGGCGGCGTCGTAGGTGTTGCGCCGAAGGTCTTCCTTCACCACCGCCTCGGCGGCGGCACGCTCGGCGGCGTCGAGTGCGTCGAACGAGTGCGCGTACAGCCGCTTCGCGACCAGCTCGCGGTAAGCGACGGCCTCGCGATGCAGCCAGTCGGCCGACCAGTCGGGTGCGACATAGCTGCCGTGTCCCCAGACGGTGCCGAGCTGCTGCCCGCCGGCGGAGAGCCACGCCTGCTGGCCGTGCTGGATCTGCTCGCCGGTATAGAGCGTTTCGCCGCCGATCGTCTTCACGGCGGACGGTATCGGCGGCGCTGCGAGGTAGATCTCGCGGCCGATCCAGCCGAGTGCGGCGAACGACAGCACGAACACAAGCCCCAGCCACCGCCAGAGCGCACGCGTCGGTTTCATCGAAGGTCCCTTTCGAGCGTCGGAAGATTGTAGGTGCATCTTATATGCACCTTTATCCCGCCGGCGTTGACGTGGATCAACCCGGACGCGCGCGAGCCTTCTCCTTTCTGCCGCGCGACGCGGTGTAAGCGTTTTCGCCGCGCATGCAAGACTTACAGGCGGTTGCCGCAAGCGTATCCGATTTGCGCGCCCATTCAGGCGCGTGCATGCGGCATGGATGTTGCGACTCGAGCGAATCGACCCTCCGACGCTCGAGGAGCTTCAATGGAAGAGCAACGCAAACGCGACCGCGCGGCGCCACCGCACCGGCGACGCAGCGTCGAGTCGGCGCGAAGCCGTGCCACGGACGCCGATTCGTCGGTGAACCCGTCTGCTGCGAAGCCGGCGACGCCGCGCCGATCGACGACGGACCGCGACGGCGACCAGGCCGATCAGTCCACCCCGCATCGGCCCGGCGGCAGGGGGGACACGTCGCCATGATGCCCGCGAACGCCACGATGCCGACGGTCGTCGATCCGCCGCCACAGTTGCCGGGCGACCCGACCCGCGGTATCGAGCACGAGCACCCGACGCCGTCGCCGACGGAGGTTCCGGCCGAGCCGAAGCCGCCGCATCCGTCGCCCGATCCGAAGGAAGTGACCAGGGAGCCGCGCGCGCCGCATCCGAGCGAGCCGCGAACCTCGCACCCGGAGCGCCGCTGGGCGCGGCGTTGCAGGATCAACGCCACGGTGCGCGCGATGCGCTGAAACGCGAGATCCCACGATGACGACCATCATTGCCGGCCAATACGACACGTTCGATGAAGCCGGGCTCGCAGCCGATCGACTGCGCGAGGCCGGCTTCGGCGCGCAGGCGATTTCCGTCTTCTTCAACGGCGCGCCCGGCAGGCACGCGACGTTTCCGATCGGTGGCGACGAGTTCGCCGACCCCGAGGCGCACCCGCTCGGCAGGGGCGTCGGCGCGTACGTCGGCGGCCTCGCCGGCGCGGCGAGCGAGTCGGAATCGCACGACGCGGAGGATCCGCACAGGGTGTGGCGGCGCCCCGCGGGCGTGATGGTCGCCGTCGCGATCGACGACCCGTCGCGCGAGCGCGCGGCGCTCGATGCCTTGCGCGATACCGGCGCCGAGAACATCGAGCAAGCCGAAGGCGAGATCCGCGACGGCAACTGGATCGATTTCGATCCCCTCGCTTCGCCGCGCCTGGTCGACGAGCCGCAGCGCTCAGCGCCCGCGGCGTGAGCCGCGATGCGCGCGCTTGAGGAGAACGCCATGACATCCGCCGTTGGAAGGTTGCTGCTCGCAGTCTGCGCATGCGTCGTCGCGCTGCCGGTGCTCGCCGATCCGCCCGCGCGCGTCGGTCGCCTGTCGCTCATCAGCGGCTCGGTGTCGCTCACGCCGGCCGGGCTGGAGGACGAGTGGTCCGACGCCTACGTCAATCGTCCGATCACGATCGGCGATCGCCTTTGGACGTCGGATCGCAGCCGCGCGGAGATCCGCATCGGTGCTGCGGGCGTGCGCCTCGACGAGCGCACAAGCGCCGACGTGCTCGACCTCGACGATCGCTACGTGCAGCTGCGACTCGGCGAGGGCAGGCTCGCGCTGCACATCGGCTCGATGGTGCGCGGCGGCACGTACGAGATCGACACGCCCGGCGCGGCGGTGCTGATCCGCGCGCCCGGCACGTATCGGATCGACGTGCGCCCCGACGCAGACGTGACGACGCTGATCGTGCGCGAAGGTGAAGCCGAACTGAGCGGCAGCCAGTCGAGCGTGCAGGTGCGGCGCGGCGAGGTCGTCGAGTTCGTCGACGGCGGGCAGTCGTACGGCTACTACTCGCTCGGCAGGGACGACGATTTCGACCGCTTCTACCTCGCGCGCATCGCGCGCGACGATCGCCGCGTGCCGCGTTACGTTTCCGTCGACATGACGGGCTACGAGGACCTGGACGAGTACGGCACGTGGTCGAACGTCTCGCAGTACGGCAACGTCTGGTTCCCGTCTCGCGTCGACGCGGCGTGGGCGCCGTATCGCGACGGCCGCTGGATCTGGCTCGAGCCCTGGGGCTGGACGTGGGTGGACAACGAGCCGTGGGGCTTCGCGCCGTTCCACTACGGTCGCTGGGTGCGCGTGCGCGATCGCTGGGGCTGGGCGCCCGGCGACGTGCAGGCTCGACCGGTGTACGCGCCGGCGCTGGTCGCCTGGGTCGGTGGTTCCGGGTTCAGCGTATCGGCGTCGAGCGGCGCAACGCCGGTCGTTGGCTGGTTTCCGCTCGCCTATCGCGAGCCCTACATCCCGTGGTACGAAACGTCGCCGGCGTACGCGCGGGCGGTGAACGTGCAGGCGCACGTGACGAACATCAGCGTCACGCAGTTCCGCTACGCGTATCGCAACGACCCGGTGGCGGTGACCGCCGTGCCGTCGACGGTCGTCGTGCAGGCGCAGCCGGTCGCGCGCGCGCTCGTCGCGCTGCCGCCACAGCGGCTCGCGCAAGCTCCGGTGGTCGCCGGCGCGGCGCCGGTGGCGCCGACCCGGCAGAGCGTCGTCGTGCATGCGGCTGCCGCCAAGCCGCCCCCGGCGGTCGTCGCGCGGCGCGTCGTCGCCGTGCAGGCACCGCCAGCCGCGCCGCCGACGTTCGCCGAGCGCGAGCGTGCGGTGAGGCAGCACGGCGCGCAGCCGTTCAGGGTGCAGGCGCTCGCGCCCGCGCAGCCTGGCGCCGCACGCGCCGGCTCGAACTCGCGCGGCGCAGCCGGTGCGGCGCCGTCCGCGCCGGCCGAGCGGGCCGGAGCCCCGAACGCGCCGGGCAAGGCCGCGAGCACGCCAAGCGCACCCAATGCGGCAACCGCCACCGCGACGGTCGCCTCCGTGCAAGTGATCAAGCCGGCTGCCGCGCGTGAGCGGGCGGCCGGAGCGCCGCCGCCGGCGCACGCGGGCGCTGCGCCGGCTCCTCCGCCGCCTCCGACGGCAGGGGCGCCGATCGGCGCCGGAGCGCCGACCGCCTCCGCGAGGCCCGGTGCGCAGCCACCGAGTGCAGCGAAGTCGGAGCAGGAGGCGCCGAAGGCGGCGGCCGAAGCGGCGAAGTCGCCGCGTGACACCGCCAACGCGGCTGCCGCACCTCCAAAGGGCGCGGCCGAAGGGCCGAAGGCAGCGCTCGAGCCTCCGAAGGGCGCGCCCGAGGCATCGAAGGCAGCGGCTGAATCGCCGAGGGCCGAGGCACCGAAGGTGGCCCCCGAGCCGCCGAAAGGACCGGCGGAGGGCAAGGGCCCGGGCCGCCAACCCTCGAGCGAACGTACGCCACCCGGCACCGCTGCGCCTGCCGAACGCACGACGCCGCCGGCGCCCGTGATGCCGCCGCGCGAAGCGGCGCCGACGCCGCGCGCCGCACCGGCCTCACCCGCCGAACGCGCGACGCGACCCGGTGCCGAGCGTTCGACGCAGGATGCGAACGGTCGCGCGTCGCCGCCGGGACGCGAGAACGCGCCGCCGCGAGCGGTCGCGCCGACGATGCCCGTCGAGCGCTCGGCGCCCCCGCCCGAGCCTGCGGCACCGAAGCCTCCGATGCCCGCGGTGGCCGGACCGGTCGAGCGAAGCGCGACGCCGGTGCCGCAACGAGCGCCGGCACGCACACCCGAGCGGAATGCGCCGGCCGCCGCTGAACGCGCCGCCCCGGCGGCAGCGCCGGCACCCGAGCGCAGTGCGCCGCCGGCCGCCGTTGAACGCGCCGCCCCGCCAGCACCGCCGACGCCGCGCGGCCCGCCTGTCGAGCGGGCGCCGACCCCGGCTCCGCAAGCTGCTCCAGCTCCCCGGGCGGCGCCGTCGCCGCAACCTGCGCGCGCCGCGCCGCCTTCGCCGAACGGCGCCCCGGCTACGCCGCCCCGCGGCGACAGCACCGAACATGCGAAGGGTAAGGGTCCGGAAAAGGGCAAAGGCGCCGACGACAAGCGCGAAACGCCCGGCGGTTGAACGGCTTCCTCGGGTCGCGCCGACCGCGGCTGCGCGCCCGGCGGTGCGACGCGACTGCGGTAGCATGGCGGTCCGCATCGGCAGGCCGCCATGGACTTCGCATTCATCGTCGATCCGCTGCCCTCGCTCAAGGCCTACAAGGACACGAGCATCGCGATGATGCGCGCGCTTGCCGCGCGCGGGCATTCGATCCATGCGCTCGGTCCGGCCGACCTGTACTGGGACGACCGCCGCACGTATGCGTCGACCGTCGCTCTCACGCTGAAGGACGACGACCACGACTGGTACGAGGCCGCCGAGGCGGTGCAGCGTCCGCTCGCGTCGTTCGCGGCGGTGCTGCAGCGCAAGGACCCGCCGTTCGACATGGAATACGTCTACGCGACGTACGTGCTCGAGATCGCGGAGCGCGAAGGCGCGCGCGTGTTCAACCGGCCGCGCGCGATCCGCGACTACAACGAGAAGTTCGCGATCGCCAAATTCGCCGATTTCATCGCGCCGACGCTCGTCGCCCGCGATGCCGCGCGGCTGCACGCGTTCATCGACCTGCACGGTGACGTCATCCTGAAGCCGCTCGATGGCATGGGCGGCACGTCGATCTTCCGCGTGCGCCGCGACGATCCGAACCGCAACGTGATCGTCGAGACGGTGAGCCGCCTCGGCGAGCGCACGGTGATGGCGCAGCAATACATCCCGGCGATCTCCGACGGCGACAAGCGCGTGATCCTGATCGCCGGCGAGCCGGTTCCGTACGCGCTCGCGCGCATCCCGAAGGCAGGCGAGACGCGCGGCAACCTCGCTGCCGGCGGCCGCGGCGTCGCGCAGCCGCTCACCGCGCGCGAGCGGGAGATCGCGACGTCGATCGGCCCGACGCTCGCCGCCGACGGCTTGTTGGTCGTGGGGCTCGACGTCATCGGCGGCTACTTGACCGAGGTGAACGTCACGAGCCCCACGTGCTTCGTCGAGATCGCCGAGCAAAGCGGCTTCGATGTCGCCGCGATGTTCGCCGACAAGCTCGTCGCCTCCGTGACGTGCGACACGAATCGGAACGGCGCGCGCGCTCGATGACGCAGCTTGCAATTGCGCGCCCGAAACCCTACTTTCTACCGTGTTACCATTGAAGGCGACCCCGCGCGCCACGCCATGATCGGCATCCTGATCGTCGCGCACGACAACCTCGGCGACAGTCTCGTCAAGGCGGTCACCCATGTGCTTGGTACGCGACCTCCGCAGTTCGAGGTGCTCTCCGTCGCCGCCACCGACGACCCGGCGCTGCTGCTCGCGGGTGCGCGCGAGCAGGTGCGCCGCCTCGACACCGGCGACGGCGTGCTCGTGTTCTCCGATATCTACGGCGCGACGCCGTGCAATCTCGTCTGCAAGCTGCTCCAGAGCGACCACGTCGAAGGCATCGCCGGCGTGAGCCTGCCGATGCTCGTGCGCGCGTTCACGTACCGCACGCGCGGCCTCGACATGATGGTGAAGAAGGCCGTCTCGGGCGGCTGCGAAGGCGTGCTGCACATCCAATCGGATCCGGTTCATGCAGCAACGCGAGGTTGAGATCGTCAACAAGCTGGGGCTGCACGCCCGCGCGTCGGCGAAGCTCACGCAACTCGCGGCGAAGTACGAGAGCAACGTCATGATGTCGCGCAACGGCCGCAAGGTGAACGCGAAGAGCATCATGGGGGTGATGATGCTCGCCGCCGGCAAAGGCGCGCGGGTCACGCTCGAAACCGACGGCCCCGACGAGTCCGAGGCGATCGACGCGCTTTGCGCGCTGATCGTCGACTGCTTCGGCGAAGGATCGTGACGCGCGTGCCGGCGCACGCGCGAAGCCACGGCCCCTGACATGGCGAGCTTCGCGCTGCACGGCATCGGCGTATCGAGCGGCATCGCGATCGGCCGCGCGCAGCTCGTGTCGCATGCGACGCTCGAGGTCGCGCACTACTCGATCCCGGCGAGCCGTGTCGACGCCGAGATCGCCCGTTTCCAGAACGCGCTCGACGACGTCAAGCGCGATCTCGAGGCGCTGCACACGGCGATGACCGGCGGCGACGCGCCGGCCGAGTTCGGTGCGTTCCTCGACGTGCACTGGATGATCCTCACCGATCCGACGCTCGCCGAGGCGCCGAAGCGCATCATCGCCGAGCAGCGCTGCAACGCCGAGTGGGCGCTCACGCAGCAGATGAACGTGCTGGTCGAGCAGTTCGACCAGATCGAGGACCCGTACCTGCGCGAGCGGCGTGCCGACGTCGTGCAGGTCGTCGAGCGCGTGCTGAAGCGGCTGCTCGGCAAGCCGGGCGCGATCGTGCCGACGAACGGCGAGCAGCACACGATCCTGGTCGCGCACGACTTGTCGCCGGCCGACGTGATCCAGTTCAAGCAGCACCGCTTCGCGGCGTTCCTGACCGACGTCGGCGGCGTCACCTCGCACACGGCGATCGTCGCGCGGAGCCTCAACGTGCCCGCGGTCGTCGCGACGCACAACGCGAGGCAGCTGATCCGCGAGAACGAGCTGCTGATCGTCGACGGCACGCATCATGTCGTCATCGTCAATCCCGACAAGGCGGTGCTCGCCGAGTACCGCCACAAGCAGGGCGAGCACGAGGTCGAGCGCGCGAAGCTGAAGCGGTTCAGGACGAAGCTCGCGACGACGCTCGACGGATCGCGCGTCGAGCTGAACGCGAACATCGAGCTGCCCGAGGATCTCGACCAGGCGATCGAGAACGGCGCAATGGGCATCGGGCTGTTCCGGTCCGAGTTCCTGTACCTCAATCGCGAAGGCCTGCCCACCGAGGACGAGCAGTTCCTCGCGTACCGGCGCGTCGCCGAAGGCATGGCGGGCAAGTCGGTGGTCATCCGCACGTTCGATCTCGGCGCCGACAAGACGAAGCACGGACTCGACGGTCTTGCGCGCGTCGCGCCGAATCCGGCGCTTGGCCTGCGCGCCGTACGCTTCTGCCTCGCCGAGCCGCGGCTGTTCCTCACGCAACTGCGCGCGATCCTGCGCGCCTCGCATTACGGCGAGATCAAGATCCTGGTGCCGATGCTCGCATCGGTGTCCGAGATCGACCAGACGCTCGCGCTGCTCGCGCAGGCGAAGGAAACGCTGCGCGAGCAGGGCGTTCCGTTCGACTCGGCAATCGAGGTCGGCGGCATGATCGAGATCCCGGCGGCGGCGCTCGCAATCCAGTCGTTTCTCGCGCGGCTCGACTTCCTGTCGATCGGCACGAACGATCTCATCCAGTACACGCTCGCCGTCGATCGTGCCGACGATGCCGTGGCGCACCTGTACGATCCGCTGCACCCGGCGGTGCTGAAGCTGCTCGCGTTCGCGATCGCCGCGGCGAACAAGGCGCGCAAGCCCATCGCCGTGTGCGGCGAGATGGCGGGCGAGCCGCGACTCACGCGGCTGCTGCTCGGCCTCGGGCTGCGCAACTTCTCCATGCATCCGGCGCATCTGCTGGAGATCAAGCAGCGCGTGCTCGTGAGCGATTGCCGCCAGATCAGCCCGGCGGTCGCGCGGATGCGTCGCATCGACGATCCGGCGAAAATCGCCGCGGCGCTCGATCGGCTGAACCAGTGAGCGGCGGAATAGCGCGGCGCGGCGTCGTGTTATCGACCGTCGTGTGCCGTCGACATCCGCAGCTCCACGTGATCGCCCGGGTCGTGTGGCTCGCGTTCGCGCTCGTCACGCACGTCGCCGCGGCTGCCGCCGTAGGCGATGCCGCGCCGCCGTTCTCGCTGCCCACCGCGAGCGGCGAGGCCGTCGTGCTCGACAGGCTGCGCGGCAAGGTCGTCTACGTCGATTTCTGGGCCTCGTGGTGCGGGCCGTGCAAGCGCTCGTTCCCCTGGATGAATGCGATGCACGACAAGTACGGCGCGCGCGGTCTTGCGATCGTCGCGATCAACGTCGACAGGAAGCGCGCCGATGCCGAGCGCTTCCTCGCTCAAGTGCCGGCGAGCTTTGCCGTCGTGTACGACGCCGCCGGCGCGACGCCGTCCGCCTACGCGGTGCGCGCAATGCCGAGCTCGTACATCGTCGATGCGAGCGGCAGGATCGTCGACGTGGAGCTCGGCTTCCGCGACGATGCGACGGCGGCGCTGGAGGAGAAGATCCGCGCACTGCTCGTTGCGAAGTGACGGCGATCATCGCGCGGGGAAACGCAATGGCCACTTGTCGAACGATCGTCATCGTGCTGGTCGCGACGCTCGCCGGGTGCGCCTCGTACGCGCCGCCGCAGCCGTGGGAAAAGGGCACGCTCGCGAAGCCCGAGATGCAGATCGGCGCCGACCCGCTCGGCGCGAAGCTCGACGATCACGTCTATGCGAGCAAGGAAGCCGTCACCGGCGGCAGCGGTGTTGGCGGAGGCGGATGTGGATGTAATTGACGGCGCGAGCGGCGAGCAGGGGCCCCGACTCGCGGAGCGAGTTGGGGATGCGAGCCATCGCGAGTCGCCGTCGGGAGCGCCATCGACGCCCGCCGGTGCGCTCCTCGCCGCTGCGCTCGCGCTGCCCGGGCTGCTGCCCGCGACGGCGCTGAGCCAATCGGCGCCCGACCACGGCGTGCTCGAGGCGAAGTATCTCGACTATCGCGACTGGCAGCCGGGCGCGCGCCGGATGGACGTCACGAGCCCCTCGCTCTATGCGCTGAAGCCGCTGTCCGACACGCTCGCGATCGAAGGCTCGCTCGTGTTCGACGCGATGAGCGGCGCATCGCCGCTCTACCACAACACGCTGTCCGGCGCGTCGGGTGTCGGCGTGCACGATTACCGCAAGGCCGGCGACGTGAAGCTCACCGCGTATCTCGATCGCTGGGCGATCGGCGTCGGCGCTGCCGTCTCGAGCGAGCACGATTACCTGTCGCGCGCGGCCTCGCTCGATGTGCGCTACTCGACCGACGATCGCAATCGCACGTACGCGTTCGGGATCGGCGGCGCGTCCGATCGCATCGACAGCGAGAACCTGATCGCGATCGGCAAGACGCGCCAGAGCGTCGATCTGCTGCTCGGCGTGACGCAGGCGCTCAACGTGAACGCACTGGTGCAGTCGAACGTCACGTATTCGCAAGGGCACGGCTATTATTCCGATCCGTACAAGACGCTCGACACGCGTCCCGACGCGCGCCGCGTGTTCGCGTGGCTCACGCGGTTGAACCAGTACGTGCCGGCGTACGACGCGACGCTTCGCGTGTCGTACCGGTACCTGCACGATTCGTTCGGCGTCGATTCGCACGCGGTCGAGCTCGCGTGGCGCCAGCCGGTGCCGGCGGGCTTCGCGCTGACGCCGAGCCTGCGCTATTACACGCAGAGCGCGGCGAGCTTCTATCACGATCCGCCCTTTCCCGCCGGCTTCGTTGCGGGTCAGCCGTATACCGCCGACACGCGGCTGTCCGCGTTCGGCGCGCTGACGCCGGCGCTTCGCGTCGAGCGCGCGTTCGCCGACGGCTGGAGCGCCGACGTCACCTTCGCGTTCTACCGGCAGCGCTCGAGCTGGCGGCTCGGCGGCGGCGGAAGTCCGGGGCTCGAGCCGTTCTCGGCGCGCTGGATTGAAGCCGGCGTGTCGAAGACGTTCTGACGTCCGTCGTCCGCCGCCCTTCGGCTTCGCTCGGCGCAGGCTCCAACGCGGACCGGGTGACCTTCGATCGAGCGGCACTGGCTTCCCTCCCTCGCGCGAATGACAATCGAGGGATGCAGCTTCATCGTTTCGCGTTCCGCGCGATGGCGTCCGAGCACGAGCTGCTGCTATGGAGCGACGACGTTGCACGCGCGACGGCGGCGGCGCAGGCGGCGATCGACGACGTGCGGCGCATCGAAGCGAAGTATTCGCGCTACCGCGACGACAGCGTGACGTCGCGCATCAATCGGGCAGCGGGCGGCGCGGCGGTCGCGATCGACGCCGAGACCGCGGCGCTGCTGCAATACGCCGACCGGTGTCACGCGCTGTCGCACGGCCGCTTCGACGTCACGTCGGGCGTGCTGCGGCGCGCGTGGGATTTCAGGCGCGAGCCGCCGAGGCTGCCCGACGATGCGACGCTCGATGCGGCGCGCGCGCTCGTCGGCTGGCGCGACGTCGAGTGGACCGACACGTCGACGCGGCTTCCGCGCGTCGGCATGGAGATCGATTTCGGCGGCATCGGCAAGGAATATGCGGCCGACCGCGCCGCGGCGATCGTGGCCGACCGCGGCATGCCGAACGCGCTGGTGAACCTGGGCGGCGACGTGCGCGCCGCCGCGCCTCAGGCCGATGGCGCGCCGTGGCGAGTCGGCATCAAGCATCCGCGCGAGCGCGATGCGGTGATCGCGACGATCGAGCTCGGTGTCGGCGCGCTCGCGACGAGCGGCGACTACGAGCGCTACTTCGAGATCGAGGGCCGCCGCTACTGTCACCTGCTCGATCCGCGCACCGGCTACCCGGTTTCGCACTGGCAATCGGTCAGCGTGCTGTCGCCGCTGTGCGTGGTCGCCGGCAGCCTCGCGACGATCGCGATGCTGCTCGAGGCGCGAGCCGAGCCGTTCCTGAACGATCAGCGCGTCGATTACATCGTCGTGGGCGCGGACGGAGCGATCCGGCGCTCGGCGGTGACGCGGTGAGCCGCGGGTGTCCGACTACGCGGCCTTCAACACGCCGAACCAGACGACACCGTTCGCTCCGTAGAGGCGATCGAGCAGCGCGATCAGCATCCGGTCGATCGCATTGCCGCCGTAGCGTGCGAGCAATTCCCACGCGCGTCTTTCGTAAATGGGCACGAGTGCCGCGCGCGCGAGCGCGCTTCGCAATGCGGCGAGGTCGACGGGCGCCTCGTCCGGAAACGGAGCGAGCTCGAGGTAGCGTTGCAGCCGTGCGATTCCCGGCCGATTCCATCGCCGCACGATCCGGGGCTCGGGCTCGGTCGTGCGTACCGGCTCCGCGATCACGACGAGCCCGTTGCGAGCGAGCGCCGCGCGTATCGATTGCAGCGCCCGCAGCAGGTCGGCGGGTTCGAGATGGTGCAGGAAGCCGACGGCTGCGATGACGTCGAAGCGCTGCTTCGCGCCCGCGACGTAATCGATCGCGTCGCCGTGGTGGAAGTCGAGCCGCGTCGCGAGCGGACCGCGTGTTCCGCTTCGCCTCGTTCAGCATGCCTTCCGAGTGATCGACCAGCACCGCCTCGTCGAACCTCGCGCCGAGACGCATCGTCATCTGGCCGGTGCCGGCGCCGAGATCGAGCATCCGTCCACCGTGCGCCGGCAGCCTGCGTGCGATCTCGCCGAAGACGCGGTCGTTCAGCACGCGGCGCGAGTCGACGACCAGGCGGTCGTAGTCGCGTGCGACGGCGTCGTGATGCTGTCGATCCTGCAGAGCGTGCTGCGGGTCCATTGAGCGCAACGCGACAAGGCTCGGGCGTTGCCTCGGCCGACGCAACGGTGGCGCGATTATAGGCGTGCGCCGCACGGGCGCGCCGTGCAGCCGCGCGCAACCCGCGAACGGCGTCTACTGGCAGACGGTGCCGCCGGCGCCGAGCACGAGGCGGCTCATCGTTTTCGACCCGCTGCCGGCAGCTAGAGCGAAGCTCCATGTCGCGGAATTGCCGCTGCCGAACGTCATCGTCGCCGTGCCGACGTCGGTGAGATGCACCTGCGTCGGATCGAAGCCGTTGCCGAACGGCGGCCCGACGCCGCGCTGAACGGTGCCCGACCACGTGCCCGGCGACGTCGGCGTCATCAGCGCGAGAAGCCACAGCGGCGATCCGTCGACGTCGTAGGTGTACCACGTCGCGAAGATCGAGTTGCCTTCGTGCGTGAGGTTCATGCCCCAGCCGTCCTCCGCCGGATTCCACCAAAGGCCCTGATAGTTGGTGGCCGCGGCGAAATTCGGTGTCGGCGAATACGCGCAGGTCGGCACCGGACCGCCGAGCGACAGCTTCGTGATCGCCTTCGTCGACGTGACGCTCTTCGCGGTGTACGAGAACGTTCCCGTCGTCGGGCTCGAGAACGACAGCTTGCCGGTCCCGACCATGGCAACGGACTTCGCGGCGGCGTTGTACGGCGCGACGTTGTACGGCGAACCGTGCACCTCGAGGATGTCCCCGGCGTAGGCGCCGGTCGCATCCTTGTTCGCGAGCATCGCGAGCCATGAGGCCTTGCCGGTGGCGTCGTACGTGTACCAGGTGAGGTAGATCGTGTCGCCCTGGTGTGCGAGGTTGATCCCCCAGCCGGATTCCGCCGCGTTCCACCACAGGCCCTGGTAGTTCGCCGACGGCGGCGGCGCGGTCGAGCCGGTGCCGATCGCCGTCAGCGCCACCGGGTTCACGACGCCGCTGTTGCCGATCGAGATCGTCGTGCCGCGCGGCCCGACCGCGCCCGGCGTGAAGCCGATGTCGAGCCGGCACGTGCCGTTCGCGCCGAGCGTCGCGCCGGTGCAGGTGTCGTTGACGATCGGGAACTCGGCCGCGTTATTGTTCGAAACGCCCGTGACCGTCACGTTGCCGGTGAAGTTCGCGATGGTCACCGTGCGTGGCGCGCTCGGCGTGCCGACCGGCTGTGCGCCGAAGTCGACCTCCGCCGTCGACGCGCGGATTTCGCCCGACGGCGGCAGGAACGTGCCGAGGTACGCTGCGATGTCGGCGCGGTCCTGCGCGTTGTAGCTGCTGACGAGGAAGCCCATCGCGGGGACGCTCTGCCAGGCGGCGAGGATCGCCCCCGGATTGTTCGCGCCCGTCGTCACGATCCCGTAGACATTCGCGCTGGCCGGCCCATGGCACGCGATGCAGACGCTGTTGAAGATCTGGCTGCCGTTCGCGACGTTCTGCGCGCGGGCGCCGGCGCCGAAGGCGAGCGCTGCGGCGATGAACACTGCGACTGCGAGATTCCACGGACGGCGCATTGCTCGTTTCTCCGGCGGCTTGGCGTGCCGACGGTGCCGCCCGCCGCGCGAACGGCGCCTGGACACGGCGCGCCGCGATTATTCCATTGTCATGAAAGCTCGGCCAGCCCCCGACCCGACCGCTCGTCGGCGCGCGAAGGCGCGCGAAACCATGCGCGCACGGGATTCCCCGCGCCGTTCGAAGCGGATACACTCGCCAGTGCGCCGATTTGGACCAGCTTGCGGGCGCGATACAAATCCGGCTAAAGCGGTGCGGTAAGGAGAGCGTTCCGAGCCAACCCGATTGAGCGAACAAGCCGGTCGGGTTTTTTATTGCCATGACACGCCGCCGACTCCCGGTTCCGACGCCCGAATGACCTCGTTCGCCGCAACGACCGGCGGCACGGAGATCGGCGCCGCGACGCAGTCCGGCCAGTCCGCCGGCGCCGTCACTGCGAAGATCGCGCGCTTCACGCGGCCGCTCGCGCTCGCCTGCGGCCGGCAGCTCGCCGAGTACGAGCTCGCCTACGAAACGTACGGCACGCTCAACTCCGACGCCACGAATGCCGTGCTCGTCTGCCACGCGCTGAACGCGTCGCACCATGTCGCCGGCTACTACGAGGACGAGCCGGACAACGTCGGCTGGTGGGACAACATGGTCGGGCCGGGCAAGGCGATCGACACGCGGCACTTCTTCGTCGTCGGGGTGAACAATCTCGGCAGCTGCTTCGGCTCCACCGGGCCGATGTCGATCAACCCGGCGACGGGAAAGCCGTGGGGTGCGGACTTTCCGCTGGTCACCGTCGAGGACTGGGTCGATGCTCAGGCGCAGCTCGCCGACCGGCTCGGCATTCGCCAATGGGCCGCCGTGATGGGCGGCAGCCTCGGCGGCATGCAGGCGCTCTGCTGGGCGATCCGCTACCCGGAGCGGATCCGTCACGCGATCGTCATCGCCGCCGCGCCGAACCTCTCGGCGGAGAACATCGCGTTCAACGAAGTCGCCCGGCAGGCGATTCTCACCGACCCCGACTTCCACGAGGGCCAGTTCGCCGCGCGCGACACGAAGCCGCGCCGCGGGCTTCGCGTCGCGCGGATGATCGGGCACATCACGTATCTGTCCGACGAGCAGATGGACGAGAAATTCGGGCGCAAGCTGCGCGAGGGACTCAAGTTCTCGTTCGCGCCCGAGTTCCAGATCGAGTCCTACCTGCGCTACCAGGGCGAGAAATTCGCCGACTATTACGACGCGAACACGTACCTGCGCATCACCAAGGCGCTCGACTACTTCGACCCGGCGAGCGCCACCGGCGGCGACTTCGCGCAGGCGCTCGCGCCGGCGACGTGCCGCTTCCTCGTGATCTCGTTCAAGACCGACTGGCGCTTCCCCCCGGCGCGCTCGCGCGAGATCGTCAAGGCGCTGATCGACCGCAAGCGCGACGTGTCGTACGCGGAGATCGATGCGCCGCACGGCCACGACGCGTTCCTGCTCGACGATGCGCAGTACCATGCCGTGGTGCGCGCGTACTTCGAGCGTGCCGAGCGCGAGGTGCGCGCGTACTCGACGTTCCGTCTCGGCGCACCGCTCAAGAAGAGCCTCGCGGAGCGCGACGAGATCACGCGACGCGCCGACTACGCGACGATCGCGCGCTGGGTCGGCCACGGCGCGCGCGTGCTCGATCTCGGCTGCGGCGACGGCGGGCTGCTCGCGTATCTCGCGGCGGAGCGCGACGCGAAGGGCTACGGAATCGAGATCGACGACGCCGGCGTGCGCTCGAGCGTCAAGCACGGCATCAACGTGCTGCAAAGCGACCTCGAAAGCGGGCTCGCCGGCTTCGAGAACGGCTCGTTCGACGTTGTCATCCTGTCGCAGACGCTGCAGGCGATGCGCCACGTCGAGCAGATCGTCGGCGAGATGCTCCGCGTCGGGCGCGAGGCGATCGTCACGTTCCCGAACTTCGGCCACTGGTCGCATCGGCTGCAGGTGCTGCGCGGCCGCATGCCGGTGTCGAAGTCGCTGCCGTACCAGTGGTTCGACACGCCGAACATCCATCTGTGCACGGTCGCCGACTTCGACCGCTTCATCGCGTCGCGCGGGATCGTCGTGCAGGACCGCGTCGTGCTCGCGCGCGGTCACGCCGTCCACGCGCTCGCGAACCTGCTGGGCGAGCTCGCCGTCTATCGGATCCGCCCGCGCGGCTAGCGATCCGCGATCCGCGCTTCGTCGCGGCGGCGGGCGCCCTGTCGCATCGACGCCGGACACCACGCGCGCCGTATAGAATCGCCCGCTTCCCGCGCCCGGAGGACCGTCATGTCGATTCGCCCATCCCGCCTTGTCGCCGTCGGCCTGATCGCGGCGCTCGCACCGCTCGCTGCGCTCGCGCAAAACGCGGCCAAGCCGAAGATCACGCGTGCCGAGGACCTGCCGCGCCGCGAGTACGCGCTGCCGAAGTTGCCGAGCGAGCTGCTCGAGGCGCCGATCGCCGAGCTGCTGCCGGTCGCGCAGGCGCTCGAGCGCGACATCGCTGCGGATCTCGCGAGCTACGACATCGAGGACACGGCGACGCTGCGCGCGTTCACGCAGACGCTGCTGTCGTACGCGATGCTGCGCGGCGACTGGACGGCGGTGCAGGCGCACGCGAAGGCGCTGCGCGAGCTGCAGGACAAGCCGGCGGGCAAGCAGACCGCCGGCGTGCTCTCGGAGATCGTTGCGCAGGCGAAGCTCGCCGGCGGCGGCGCGGCGGCCGAGCAGGCAGCGATTCGGGATGCGGTGGCGAAGCGCTACGCGGCGATGCCGTGGGACGTCGTGCAGGACGCGCTGAAGCAGCAGAAAGGGCAGCTCGAGATCGCGACGCCGACCATCGTCGTCGGCAGCTTTCGCGCGCAGCTCGATCCGGCCGCGAGGAACGCCGGCATGAAGCTCGGCGCGTTCGCGCTTGCCGGGCTGGTGTCGGCGCGCGCGCAGCTCGAATACGTGATCCCGGCGCGCGATGTCGTGCTCGCGGCGCTCACGCCGATCGTCGAGCGCAATACCGTGGCGACGGTGAAGCCGGACCGCTGGTCGTCGCGGCTGGTGACGCTGCCGGAGAATGCGAACGCGAAACCGGTCGTCGTCGGCATCTGGGATTCGGGCGTCGACGTGCCGCTGTTCAATGCCGCGACGCAGAAAGGTCTCGCCTTC
Source organism: uncultured beta proteobacterium (assembly GCA_963798655.1). Taxonomy (GTDB): domain Bacteria; phylum Pseudomonadota; class Gammaproteobacteria; order Burkholderiales; family Casimicrobiaceae; genus CAVSMC01. The sequence goes on from CAWCUH010000004.1 coordinate 697,885, forward strand.
GACGACGCCGGCCGGCCGGCGCCGAACCTGCTGCGCGATCTCGGCGACGCGGCGCCGCGCTGGCCGCAGTTGAAGGGTCTCACGAAGGGCGCGCTCGACCTCCGCGCGTCGCTCGACACCGAGGACGCGCGCAAGCTGAAGCAGCTGGTTGCGCAGATGAAGCCCGATCAGGTCAAGGGGTTCCAGGAAGACCTCGGCCTCGCCGGGCTCTACGTGCATGGGACGCACGTCGCCGGCATTGCCGTCGCTGGCAATCCGTTTGCGCGCGTCTATCCGGTGGCGATGCACTGGAATCACCGTGTCGAGCCGACGCTGCCGACGCTCGAGCTGTCGCGGCGCGTCGCCGCGAACTACCGTACGATCGTCGACGCGTTCAAGGCGGCCAACGTGCGTGTCGTCAACATGAGCTGGCGCTACGGGCCGACGTTCTACGAGCAGGCGCTCGAGTACCACGGCGTCGGCAAGTCGCCCGACGAGCGCAAGAAGATGGCGCTCGAGATGTTCGCGATCGAGCGCGACGCGCTCAAAGCGGCGTTCGAGTCGGCGCCGAACATCCTGTTCGTCGCGGGCGCCGGCAACGAGGACAACAGCGCCGACTTCGTCGAATACATTCCGGCGGGCTTCGAGCTGCCGAACGTGATCACCGCCGGCGCCGTCGATCAGGCGGGCGAGGAAACGAGCTTCTCGTCGTTCGGCAGGACCGTGGTCGTGCACGCGAACGGCTTCGAGGTCGAGAGCGCCATTCCCGGGGGTGAGCTGATGAAGCTGTCGGGCACGTCGATGGCGGCGCCGCAGGTGACCAATCTCGCGGCGAAGCTCTTCGCGCTTCATCCCGGGTTGACCGCCATCGAGGCGAAGGCGCTGATCATCAAGGGCGCCGATCGCAACGGCCGCGTGAACCTGATCAACCCCAAGGCGACGCTCGCGCTCGCGGGCGCATAACGTAGCGCCGTCTGCGCGCGTCGGTACAATCGCGCGATGAACGGCGCCGCGCGCGACGTCCCTCCGCGCGCTTCCGCTTCCGAGCCCACCGCGCCCGCCGCCGCATCCGCCGAGGCGGCATCGGCGCGCGCACCGACGTGGCGCGAAGCGCTGTTCAACCGGCGGATGCTCGCGTGCATCTTCATCGGATTCACCGCGGGGCTGCCGCTGTGGATACTGATCAGCCTGCTGCCGGCGTGGCTTCGCACCGAGCACGTCGATCTGAAGTCGATCGGCCTGTTTGCGCTGATCCAGCTCCCGTACACGTGGAAGTTTCTGTGGTCTCCGCTGATGGACCGTTACGCGCTGCCGATGCTCGGCCGGCGGCGCGGATGGATGCTCGCCACGCAGCTGCTGCTGCTCGTGTCGATTCCGCTGTTCGGCTATCTGCGCCCGGCGCTCGACCTGTGGACGATTGCTTACCTGGCCGCGGCGATCGCGTTCTTCAGCGCGAGCCAGGACATCGTGCTCGACGCGTTCCGCCGCGAGATCCTCCCCGATGCCGAGCTCGGCCTCGGCAACGCGCTCTATGTGAACGCGTACCGGATCGCGAGCTTCGTTCCCGGCGCGCTCGCGCTGATCCTCGCCGACCATCTGCCGTGGCAGCACGTGTTCATCATCACCGCGCTGTTCATGCTGCCCGGCATCGCGATGACGCTGATCGTGAACGAGCCGCCGCTCGTGCACGGCCGACCGCGCACGCTCGCCGAGGCGATCGTCGAGCCCTTCCGCGAGTTCATCGCGCGCAAGGGCGCCCGGGACGCGGTGTTCGTGCTCGCGTTCATCTTCTGCTACAAGCTCGGCGACAGCATGGCGACCTCGCTCGCGACGCCGTTCTACATCGACATGGGCTTCTCGCTGTCGCAGATCGGCGTGATCGCGAAGAGCGTCGGCATCGGCGCGAGCCTCGCCGGCGCGATGATCGGCGGCATCTGGATGCTTCGGCTCGGCATCGACCGCGCGCTGTGGTCGTTCGGTGTCGTACAACTCGTGTCGATCCTCGGCTTCGCGTGGCTCGCGTACGTTCACCGGCCGGAGCCGCTGCTGCTCGCCGTCGTGATCGCGTTCGAGGCGCTCGGCGCCGGGCTCGGCACCGTCGCGTTCACCGCGTTCATCGCACGCACGACCGACCCGCGCTACACGGCGACGCAGTTCGCGCTGTTCACGAGCCTTTTCTCGGTGCCGCGGACCGTCATCAACGCGTCGACCGGCTGGATCGTCGAGCAGACCGGCTGGTTCGCGTTCTTCCTCGTCTGCATGGCGCTCGCGCTGCCCGGCATGGCATTACTCTTGCGTGTGGCGCGCTGGAACGGACCTCAGGGGGGGCGATGAACCCGCAGAAGTTCAGCGCGATCGCACATCGCGACCACGATTACTGCAATCCGATCTCGGCGGCAAAGATCGAGCGCCTGCTCGACCTGCTGCCGCTCGACGAAGGCTCGCGCGTGCTCGACCTGGGCTGCGGACGCGCCGAGCTCTCGCTGCGCATCATCGAGCGCTTCGGCTCCACGGTGATCGCGGTCGACAACTCGTCGCTGATGCTCGACGCCGCGCGCGAGCGTGCCGAGTGGACCGGCGCGCTCGGCAAGCTGCATCTCGACGACACCGACATCCGCGTGTTCCGCGCCGACCCGGAGACGTTCCACATGTCGGTGATGCTCGGCGCCGGCGGCATCGAAGGCGGCATGGCCGGCATGTGCCGCACGCTCAAGCAGTGGACCACGAGCGGCGGCTACATCCTCGTCGGCAACGGCTATTGGAAGACGCGACCGCCGTCGGAATATCTCGCGCTGCTGCAGTCGAACGAGGGCGAATTCACCGACCACGCCGGCAACGTCAAGGCCGCCGTCGACGCGGGTCTGATCCCGATGCACGCCGCCACGTCGTCGGACGACGAGTGGGACGAGTACGAGTGGAAGTACTGCCGCTCGATCGAGCGCTACGCGCGCGAGCAGCCGGAGGATCCCGACGTGCCGGCGATGCTCGAGCGCATCCGCAAATGGCGCGACGGCTACCTGCGCTGGGGCCGACAGACGCTCGGTTTCGCCGTTTACCTGTTCTATCGACCGGGCCCGCGCATCGGCTAGAAATAGGGACAGACCACGTTTTCCGGACGCGCTTGTGCCTGCTGCCGCGGAAAACGTGGTCTGTCCCCTATTTCTCATGCTGCCGCGGGAAACGTGGTCTGTCCCTATTTTCTGTCCCCTATCTTCTCGAGCGCCTCGCTCACGTCGAGCCATTCGTCCTCGAGCCGGGCGAGTCGCCACGTGAGATCGCCCTGGCGTGCGATGCGCTCGACGAGCCTTTCCTTGGCATCGGCCGCGTACGCATCGGGTGACGCGAGCCACGCATCGATTTCCGTTCGTTGCTGCGACAGCGTGTCGATGTCGCGCTCGATGTCCGCAAGACGGTCGGCCAGCGGCTTGCGACGCTCGAACGCGAGCTGACGCGCCTCGGCCTCGGCGCGGCGCACCGCCTTGCGATCGCGCGCAGGCTCGCTCGTCGAACGCTCGTCGGCGCTTGTGCGGCCATTGCGCGCGAGCACCCAGTCGCGATAGTCGTCGAGGTCGCCGTCGAACGGCGCGACACGGCCGCCGTCGACGAGCCATAGCGCATCGGTGGTCGCGCGCAGCAGATGGCGGTCGTGCGCGACGACGACGAGCGTGCCTCCGTATTCCTGCAGCGCTTCGGCGAGCGCCTCGCGCATCTCGATGTCGAGGTGATTCGTCGGCTCGTCGAGCAGCAGCAGGTTCGGCGCGCAGCGCACCAGCAGCGCGAGCGTGAGCCGCGCCTTCTCCCCGCCGGAGAAGCGGCCGATGGCGGATGTCGCCATGTCGCCGCGGAAGTCGAAGCCGCCGAGGAAATCGCGCAGGTCCTGCTCGCGCGCGAGCGGATCGATCCGCGCGAGATGCGCGAGCGGCGTGTCGTCGCCGCGAAGCTGATCGACCTGGTGCTGCGCGAAGTAGCCGACGGCGAGGTTCGGCGCCGCGAGGCGCTTGCCGGTCGAAAGCGGCAATTCCCCCGCGATCGCTTTCAGCAGCGTCGACTTGCCCGCACCGTTCGGCCCGAGCAGGCCGATGCGATCGCCAGCGAGCAGATTGAAGTCGACGCCTGCGAGCACCGGCGGGCGCTCCGCGTAACCGAGCGTTGCATGCTCGAGGCGAACCATCTGCCGCGCCGCGGCGTCCACCGCCGGGAACGAGAACTCGAACGGACTGTCGACGTGCGCCGCGGCGATACGCTCCATCCGCTCGATCGCCTTGATGCGGCTCTGCGCCTGCTTCGCCTTCGTCGCCTTCGCGCGGAAGCGGTCGACGAACGCCTGCAGGTGCGCGATCTGCCGCTGCTGCTTCGCGTACGCCGCCTGCTGCTGCGCGAGCTGCAGCGCCCGCTCGGCTTCGAACTGCGAGTAGTTGCCGCCGTAGGTGCGAAGCTTTTGCCGGTCGACGTGGACGATCGTGTCGACGACGGCGTCGAGGAAGTCGCGGTCGTGCGTCACCAGCACGAGCGTTCCCGGATAGCGCGCGAGCCAGTCCTCGAGCCAGAGCACGGCGTCGAGGTCGAGATGGTTCGTCGGCTCGTCGAGCAGCAGCAGATCGGAGCGTGCCATCAGCGCCTGCGCGAGATTCAGGCGCATTCGCCAGCCGCCGGAGAAGGTCGACACGGGATCGCCGTGCCGCGCTTCGGCGAATCCGAGTCCGGCGAGCAGCGTCGCGGCGCGCGAGCGCGCGGCGTAGCCGCCGATCGCCTCGAAGCGGTGATGCAGCTCCGCCAGCGCCTCGCCGCTCGCGTGCGGATCGGCGTCGTGCGCGGCTTCGGCTGCGGAGAGCGCGCGCTCGACGTCGCGCAGCTCGGCGTCGCCGTCGAGCGCGTATTCGATCGCCGGCGTTGCGACCGCCGGCGTTTCCTGCACGACGTGCGCGATCGTCCACGACGACGGCAGCTCGATGTCGCCCGCGTCGGGCGCGAGCTCGCCGCGGATCGCGGCGAGCAGGCTCGACTTGCCGCTGCCGTTCGCGCCGACGAGACCGGCGCGATGCCCGGCGTGGATCGTCGCGCCCGCGCCTTCGAGCAGGCGCTTCGCGCCGCGCGCGAGCGTGAGGTTCAATATCCGGATCAAAGCGTGTAGTCGTAGTCGACGATCAGCGGCGCGTGATCGGAGAAGCGCCGCTTCTTGTAGATGGCGGCCGCCGTTGCTCGCGCTGCGATGCCCGGTGTGGCGATCTGATAGTCGATTCGCCATCCGACGTTCTTCGCCCACGACGCCCCACGGTTCGACCACCACGTGTACTGGTCGGGCCGCGAATCGACGCGGCGAAACACGTCGACGAAACCGATCTCGTCGAACACGCGCGTGAGCCACTCGCGCTCCTGCGGCAGGAAGCCGCTGTTCTTCTGGTTCGCGCGCCAGTTGCGCAAGTCGATCGGCTGGTGCGCGATGTTCCAGTCGCCGCAGAGCACGATCTCCTTGCGCTCGCGCTTGCGCAGGTGCACGAGGTGCGGCAGGAACGACTCGAGGAAGCGGAACTTCGACGCCTGCCGATGCGCACCCGCGGAGCCGGACGGCAGGTACACGCTGACGATCGCGACATCGCCGAAATCGGCTTCGAGGTAGCGCCCCTCGCAATCGAACTCGTCGCAGCCGAATCCGACGGTGAGGCGCGGCGGCTTGCGCGAATAGATGGCGACGCCCGAATAGCCCTTGCGATCGGCGGCGTTGAACGCCGCATGCGCGCGGCGCGGCGCGCGCATCGTCGAGGGCACGTCGTCGGCCGCGGCCTTGATCTCCTGCAGGCACACGACGTCCCACGGCTCGCCGCGCGTGAGCCAGCTCGCGAGCCCCTTGCGCGCGGCCGCGCGGATGCCGTTGACGTTGAGCGTGATGATTCGCATGCGCGGACAATCGACTTGCGGAAACGTGAAAGTCTACCGCGCGCGCCATGCGCGGCTCGCGCTTCGCATCGATGCAGCACGCGGGCGGTATACTTGCGCTCGCCTTTTCCGCCGCGGCGCGCATCCGATGGCCGACTTTCGACAGGAATTCCTCGCGTTCGCACTGGCACATGACGTGCTACGTTTCGGGGAATTCGTCACCAAGGCGGGGCGCAAGAGCCCGTACTTCTTCAACGCGGGACTGTTCGACGACGGCGAGAGCCTGCGCCGCCTCGGCCGCTTCTACGCGCAAGCGTGGCTCGAGTCGGGCGTCGCGGCCGATCAGCTGTACGGACCGGCGTACAAGGGGATCACCCTTGCGGCGGCGACGGCCATTGCGCTTGCCGAAATGGGTCACATTCTGCCGTTCAGTTTCAATCGCAAGGAGGCGAAGGACCATGGCGAGGGCGGCACGATCGTCGGCGCGCCACTCGCCGGACGGGTGCTGATCGTCGACGACGTCATCACTGCCGGCACGTCGGTCCGCGAATCGGTCGAAACGATCCGCCGCCACGGGGCAACCCCCGCTGGCGTGCTGATTGCGTTGGACAGGATGGAGCGCGGGCAGGGCGAGAAGTCCGCGGTGCGCGAGGTGCGCGATGCATTCGGCATTCCGGTCGTCGCGATTGCGACGCTGGACGACGTGATGCGCTTCATCGGCGGCAACGAGCGGCTCGCGGCATTCGGGCCGGCGGTGTCCGCGTATCGTCAACAATACGGCGCGAGCTAGCGCCGACTGGAACGCCAGCATGCGGTACGCAGTCGACGCCCGCCGTACGAGCACCCGCCGAACGCGCACGGCCTGGCGGGTGATGATCGCGCTCGCGGCGCTCGCCGCAGCGTCGGCCGCGCCGGCGACGACGTACAAATGGATCGACGACAAGGGCGTCGTCCATTACACCGATCGCATGCCCCCCGACCAGGTGGACAAGGGCCGCGTCGAGTTGAACCGCGACGGGATCGCGGTCAAGAAAGTCGAACCGGCCCCCACGCCCGAGCAGCGCAAGGCGAGGGAGCTCGAAGAGGTGCGGCAGAAGGAGCTCGCGCGCGAGAAGGAAGACGTCGCGCGCAGGAACCGCGCGCTGCTGCAGTCGTACACGAGCGAGGCCGAGATCGAGCTCGCGCGCAAGCGCGCGATCTCGACGCTCGACGCGGTGATCCAGTCGGCACAGGCGTACAGCGAGCAGCTGCGCAAGCGGCAGGCGGACGTCGCGCGCAAGAAGGCGGAGTTCGGCGACAAGGCGATCCCGGCCGCCGTCGAGCGCGAGGCGACGACCGTCGACATCGAGCTCGTGCGCCAGGACGAGGTGATCGCGCAGAAGAAGAAAGAGGCGGTCAACGTGCAGGCGAGGTACGATTCGATCCTCGCGCGCTGGCGCGAGCTCACGAGCAACACCGATGCGACCGAAGCGGCGCTCAGCGCGCCGCCGCTCGCACCGTCTGCAACGTATCCGCCGCCGGGCAGCGAGCTGCCGGCTCGACCCTTGTCGAAGAAGTAGCACCGCTCGTCGTCCCCGCGAGCAATCGCATGATGTCGTCTGCGCGAAGGCGCGGACCCAGTGTCGCTCGTCACGCGCTGGATTCCCGCTTTCGCGGAAAATGACGCCCCGTCCACCGGAGTTTCGCGGGCACCGCCGCCGACGCGTCGAGTCGCCGCATGGCGGCCCCCTTGCCGCGTCTGCGATAATGGCGGTTTTTTCCGCGTTCGCGCGCATCTCCGATGGCTCAGTACGTTTTCACGATGAACCGCGTGGGCAAGATCGTTCCGCCCAAGCGGCAGATATTGAAGGACATCTCGCTCTCGTTCTTTCCCGGCGCCAAGATCGGCGTGCTCGGCTTGAACGGCGCCGGCAAGTCGAGCCTCCTTCGCATCATGGCCGGCGTCGACCGCGAATATGAGGGGGAGGCGGTGCCGATGCCGAACATGCGGATCGGCTTCCTGCCGCAGGAGCCCATGCTCGATCCGCAGATGACGGTGCGCGAGGCGGTCGAGCAGGGCATGAGCGACGTGCTCGACGCGAAGAGGCGACTCGACGAGATCTACGCGGCGTACGCGGAGCCCGATGCCGACTTCGACGCGCTGGCGAGCGAGCAGGCGAAGTACGAGGCGATCATTGCCGCCGCCGGCGCCGACTCCGACGTGCAGATGGAGATCGCCGCCGACGCGCTTCGTCTCCCGCCGTGGGACGCCGGCATCGCGACGCTGTCCGGCGGCGAGAAGCGTCGCGTCGCGCTCTGCCGGCTGCTGCTGTCGAAGCCCGACATGCTGCTGCTCGACGAGCCGACGAACCACCTGGACGCCGAGAGCGTCGACTGGCTCGAGCAATATCTTTCGAAATTCCCCGGCACCGTCGTCGCGGTCACGCACGACCGCTACTTCCTCGACAACGCCGCCGAGTGGATCCTCGAGCTCGACCGCGGCTACGGCATCCCGTGGAAGGGCAACTACAGCTCGTGGCTCGAGCAGAAGGAAGCGCGGCTCGCGCTCGAGTCGAAGCAGGAAGCGGCGCGGATCAAGGCGATGCAGACGGAGCTCGCGTGGGTGCGCAGCAACGCGCGCGCGCGCCAGGCGAAGAGCAAGGCGCGCATCGCGCGCTTCGAGGAGCTCGCGAGCTACGAGCACCAGAAGCGCAACGAGACGCAGGAGATCTTCATCCCGGTCGCCGAGCGGCTCGGTGATCTCGTCATCGACTTGCGCAACGTGTCGAAGGGCTTCGGCGACCGGCTGCTGATGGACGACGTGTCGTTCAGCATTCCGGCGGGCGCGATCGTCGGCATCATCGGACCGAACGGCGCCGGCAAGACGACGCTGTTCCGCATGATCACCGGCAAGGAGAAGCCCGACGCGGGCGAGATCGTCGTCGGCCCGACGGCGCGGCTCGCCGTCGTCGACCAGACGCGCGAGGCGCTGCCGAACGACAAGAGCGCGTGGGAAGCGATCAGCAACGGTCAGGACATCCTGACCGTCGGCCGCTTCGAGATGCCGTCGCGCGCCTATCTCGGCCGCTTCAACTTCAAGGGTGCCGACCAGCAGAAGAACGTCGGCCAGCTCTCCGGCGGTGAGCGCGGCCGGCTCCATCTCGCCGCGACGTTGCTGAAGGGCGGCAACGTGCTGCTGCTCGACGAGCCGTCGAACGATCTCGACGTCGAGACGCTGCGCGCGCTCGAGGATGCGCTCGCCGAATTCGCGGGCACGGTGCTCGTCATCAGCCACGATCGCTGGTTCCTCGACCGCATCGCGACGCACATCCTGGCCGCCGAGGACGAGTCGAAGTGGACGTTCTTCGAGGGCAACTACCAGGAGTACGAAGCGGACAAGCGCCGTCGTCTCGGCGAGGATGGCGCGCGGCCGCATCGCCCGCGCTACAAGCCGCTGATGCACTGATGCGCGCCGGCCGACACGTTGCAGCGATCGTCGCGCTCGCGCTTGCGCTGCTCGCCGTTGCGAGCGCCGCGCTCGCGCAGCAGCCCGACCCGGCGCGGCTCCTCGCCGAAGCCAAGGCGGCGACCGGCGGCGCCGCGTGGGATGCGCTGCGCTCGCAGCATTCGCGCGTCAGGCTGAAGACCGGCGCGCTCGAAGGCACCGTCGAGCGCTGGGCTTCGCTCACCACCGGGCGCTCGCGACTGCGCTACGAGATCGGCGCCGCATCGGGAGCCCAGGGCTACGACGGCCTTGCCGCATGGTCGCAGGACGCGTCCGGCGACGCGCGCGTGGAAACGGACGCCGACACGCGGGAGCTGGCGGTGAACGTCGCCTACCGTGACCGGCTCGCGTTCTGGTATCCGGAGCGGCAGGCTGCGCGCATCGAGTATGCGCGCAGCGACCGCGCCGACGGCATCGATTACGACGTCGTGCGCATCACACCCGAAGGCGGCCGCCCCTACGAAGCGTGGATCGGCATGCTGACGCACCGCATCGAGCGCCTCGTCGAGAGTGAAGCCGCGGGCACGAGAACCGACGTGTACGCCGACTTCCGCACCGTGCAGGGCGTGTCGGTGCCGTTTCGCGTGCGCACGACGCGCGGCGACCCGCGGCACGACGAGGAGTACACGGTCGTATCGATCGAGTACAACGTGCCGCTCGACGACGTCGACTTCGCGATGCCGCCGCCGGCGCCGACCGACGTGCTGTTCGTTCCGGGCAAGGATGCAGTCGACGTGCCGCTGATCGTTCGCAACGGCCACCTGTTCGTCGACGTGAAGCTGAACGGCAAGGGACCGTTTCGCATGCTGTTCGACGCGGGCGGTGCGAGCGTCCTGCTGCCAGGCGCCGTCGCCGCGGTCGGCTTGAAGCCGGGGCGCGGCAGCGGCGACGTGGACATGGTGAGCGTCGCGCACGTCGAGATCGGCGGCGTCTCGCTCGAGGGTCAGCCGTTCGCCGCGATCGATCTCGCGCCGCTCATGAGGCGTGTCGAAGGCGACGACGTCGCCGGCATCCTCGGCTACGAAATCGTGCGCCGGCTACCGGTTCGCATCGACTACGAGCACGACATCCTCACGCTGTATCGGAGACGCGGCTTCGCGCCGCCCGACGGTGCGGTGCGCATCCCGTTCACGCTGCACGGACGCGTCCCCCAGGTGCGGGCGAGCGTCGACGGCATCGAAGGGGCGTTCGACGTCGACACCGGCTCGCGCGCGTCGCTCACGCTCGGCGCGCCATTCGTCGACGGGCACGGTCTCGTCGCGAAGTACGGCGCGACGCGCGAGGTGATCGCGGGCGCCGGCCCGGCCGGCCACGCGCGTGCGCTGCTCGCCCGCGTCGGCAGGCTCGCGCTTCAGGGCATCGACGTCGAGGCGCCGGTGACGTACCTGTCCACTGATGCGCGCGGCCCGTTCGCCGACCCGGCGCTCGCCGGCAACATCGGCTACGGAGTGCTGCGCCGGTTCAACGTCACGTTCGATTACGCGCGAAGCGCTCTGTACGTCGAGAAGAATTCGCACTTCGCCGAGCGCGACCTGCACGAGCGCGCCGGGCTCTGGCTCGAGCGCGGCGTGCGCGGATTCGACGTCGTCGACGTCGTCGCCGACAGTCCCGCGCAGGCCGCCGGGCTCGTCGTCGGCGATGTGATCGTCGCAGTAGACGGCAAGCCGGCGAAATCGATGACGCTCGCCGACGCTCGCGCGCTGTTGCGCGGCGCGCCTGGCACGAAGCTGCGGCTGCGACCCGAACGCAAGCTGAAGGGCGCGAACGAAGCGATCGTCTTGCTGCGCGATCTCATCTAGCGCACGCCGTCTTTCGGCGTCGTCGCTCTGTTACATTGCAGCGTCCGTCGCTGCGAAACGATCGTGTCGTCTCCCAAGAAGCGTCGCACGTCCCGGCGTGCGGCGTCGCCCGCGAAGAAAGCGCCGCCGGCTGCTGACGCTGCGGCGGTGCAAGCGGGCGGCGTGCCGAACGACGCATCGCCGCTGCCGCCGGGCGATCCGGCGCCCGGAGCGAACGAGTCCGCTTCGGAAAGCCTCGCCGCCGCGAGCGAACCGCCAGCCGACGATTCCGCGCGGCAGCCGCGCGCGGCGAGCAACGACGCACCGGCGCCGCTCGTTGCGCCGGCGCCGAATCCGCCGCCGGCGTCGCACGTCGATCGGTGGCGCGCGGCTGCATTTCGCGTGCGATCGAATGCGCAAGCCTGGGTCGGTCGCACGTCGGCCTCGCGCTGGGGACCGCTTGCAATCGCGAGCGCGATTGCCATCGTCGCCGTCGCGATCGTCGCGCTGCTCTGGCGCCCGGGCGGCGCACCGGCTCCGCAGCAGGCGCGCTTCGTGGGCAGCGCCGCGTGCGCGGCGTGTCATCGCGCCGAGCACGACGCGTGGCAGCGATCGCAGCACGCGCATGCGATGCAGCCGGCGACCGACGCGACGGTTCGCGCGCGCTTCGACGGGTCGAAGTTTCGCTACGCCGGCGTCGAGTCGTCGTTTTTCCGCAGCGCCGAGAAGTTCGTCGCGCGCACCGACAACGCCGGCGGCCGCGTCGAAGACTTCGACGTGAAGTACACGATCGGCGTCGATCCGCTGCAGCAATACCTGGTCGAGCTCGCCGGAGGCAAGCTGCAGGCGCTGTCGATCGCGTGGGACACACGGCCGAAGGCGGGGGGCGGCGAGCGCTGGTTCCATATCTATCCACTCGACAAGATCAACCACCGCGACGAGCTGCACTGGACGCGGCGCGCGCAGAACTGGAACTTCATGTGCGCCGACTGCCACGCGGTCGACGTGCGCAAGAATTACGACGCGGCGAGCGACACGTACCGCACGACGTGGTCGGAGCTCGGCGCCGGGTGCGAGGCCTGTCACGGACCGGGCTCGCTGCATGTCGCGTGGGCGCGCGGCGACAACCGCGATGCGGCCCGAGGCCTCACCGTGGCGCTCGACGAGCGCAAGCGCGCGCGCTGGACGATCGATGCCGCAACCGGAAACGCGACCCGCAGCATCGAGCGCCGGGCCGACACCGAGATCGAAACGTGCGCGCCGTGTCATTCGCGCCGCGCGCAGATCGCCGAAGGATGGCACGCCGGCGAGCAGTTGCTCGACTTCTATCGGCCCTCGCTGCTCGAGCCTGCGCTCTATTTCGCCGACGGCCAGCAGCGAGACCAGGTGTTCGAATGGGGCACATTCGTGCAGAGCCTCGCGTACCGGCGCGGCGTCACCTGCGGCGACTGTCACGAGCCGCATGGCGGTGCGCTGCGCGCGCAGGGCGGCGCACTGTGCGCGCAATGCCACCTCGCGTCGAAGTACGACGCACCCTCGCATCGGCATCATGCCGACGGCGCCGGCGTGCGGTGCGTCGACTGCCACATGCCGGCGACGTCCTTCATGGTCGTCGACGCGCGGCGCGATCACGGCATGCGCGTGCCGCGACCCGACTTGACGATCGCGCTCGGGACGCCGAACGCATGCAACGCGTGTCACGCCAGGAAGTCGGCGCAATGGGCCGACGACGCGATCCGCGGCTGGTTCGGCCATCGAGCGCAGGGACTGCAGCGCTATGCAGCGGCGTTCGCGTACGCCGAGCGCGGCGCCGCCGAGGCGGGCCGCAACCTCGCGGCGATCGCCGGCGATCTGTCGCAGCCGCCGTTCGCGCGGGCGAGCGCCGTGCAGGCGCTCGCCCGCTTCCCGTCGGCGCAGGCGACCGATGCGGCAAAACGCGCCGCCGGCGATGCCGATCCGCTGGTGCGCCACGCGAGCATCGCCGCGCTCGCGAGCGCGACGGCGTCGGAGCGCTGGTCCGTTCTGGCACCGCTGCTGCGCGACCCGCTGCGCACGCTGCGCATCGACGCAGCGGCCGTGCTCGCCGACGCGCCGGGCGCGGCGTCCGACGCGGCGTTCGCACGCGCCGCCGCCGAGTACGAAGCGTCGCTACGCTACGCGGCCGATCGGCCCGAGTCGCGCGTCGCGCTCGGCACGTTCTATGCGCGGCTTCGCCGCAACGGCGACGCCGACGCGGCGTTTCGCTCGGCGCTCGCGCTCGACGCCGCGTACGTGCCGGCGTACGTCGCGTTCGCCGATGCATTCCGCATGCAGGATCGCGACGCCGATGCCGTGCGGGTGCTGCGCGAAGGACTCGCGCGCGCGCCCGACGATCCTTCGCTGTATCACGCGCTCGGCCTCGCGCTCGTGCGGATGAAGCGCGCAAGCGAGGGCCTGCGCGAGCTCGCGCGCGCGACGCAACTCGCACCGGCGGACGCGCACCTCGCCTACGTCTACGCCGTCGCGCTGAGCGCGCACGGGCGGACGAGCGCCGCGGTGCGCGAGGTCGATCGGGCGCTCGCCCGTCATCCGGACGATCGCGATCTGCTCGCCGGCGCGGTGACCTTTCGCCGCGACGGCGGCGACAAGGCGGGCGCGGCGCGGGCTGCGCGGCGCTTCGTCGAGCGCTATCCCGAAGACGCGCAGGCGCAGCGGCTCGCGGCACCCGGCACGGCGCGCTGAAGTTGCGGCGGCGGCACGCCGCCCCCATCTGAACGGATCCGGTTCCAGAGGAGCTTCCGATGACCGCTCGCAACCCGGTTCGCATCGCCCGCGGCGTCGCCGCGTCGGATGGCGCCGGCGTGCGTCTCACGCGCCTGATGGGCGGCGGCACCGAGGTGCCGTCGATCGACCCGTTCCTGCTGCTCGACCACTTCGACAGCCCCGAGGCGCAGGATTACCTCGCCGGGTTTCCCGATCATCCGCATCGCGGCTTCGAGACGGTGACGTACATGCTCGACGGCCGCATCCGGCACAAGGACAACCACGGACACGAAGGCGTGATCGAAGCGGGCGGCGTCCAGTGGATGACTGCCGGGCGCGGCGTCGTGCACTCCGAAATGCCCGAGCAGCAGGACGGCCGGATGCGCGGCTTCCAGCTCTGGGTGAACCTGCCCGCACGACTGAAGATGCAGCCGCCGGCGTACCAGGAGCATCCGAGCGACGCGATGCCGGTCGAGCCGCGCGAGCGCGGCGTGCGCGTCAAGGTGATCGCCGGCGCGACGTCACGCGGCGCGCGCGGTCCGATCGCGACCGAAGCGACGGACGCCCGCTATTTCGATGTTTCGCTTTCTGCCGGCACGACGTTCGACGAGCCGATTGGCGCCGATCTGGCCGCATTCGTCGTCGTCTACGAAGGCGCGGTGCGCTTCGACGACGGCCGCGCGCTGGATGCCGTCGGCATCGCGAATCTCGGCGCGGGCGACACGGTGCGCTTCACCGCGGACGGCGCTCCGGCGCGTGCGCTGGTGATCGCCGGACGGCCGCTGCGCGAGCCGGTCGAGTGGTACGGACCGTTTGTGATGAACTCGCGCGCGGAGATCATGCAGGCGGTCGACGACTACCAGGCGGGGCGGTTCTAGGCGTTCGCGACGACTCTCGAAGCGTCAGCTCCCAGTTCTGCCCGACGAGCGCGTGCCCGAAGCTCGCGTGTCGCTCCGACTTCACCAGCACGAAGCCGGCGTCCTCGTACAGCCGGCGGGCGGTGTGCAGCACGTCGTTGGTCCACAGCACGAGCTTGCGATAGCCGACGGCCCGCGCGAAGCGCACGCATTCGCCGATGAGGCCGCGGCCGAGCCCGAGCCCGCGCGCGCTCGGCTCGACGAGCAGCAGCCGCAGCTTCGCCACGCGCGCCGATTGGCGCACGACCAGCACCGAGCCGACGCGCTCGCCGTCGCGCTCGGCGATCCAGCAGCGCTCGCTCGTCGCGTCGAACTCGCGCAGGAATTTCGCCGCGATGTCGGCGACGAGCGCCTCGAACGTCATGTCCCAGCCGTATTCCTGCGCATACAGCGCGCCGTGCCGCGAGACGACCCAGCCGAGGTCGCCGGGCTCGTGCGCGCGCAGCACGAACGGCGCGTTGGGAGCGGAGGGCGCGCCGAGCACGCGCTCGATCGACGTCATCGCCGCGGCGAGTCGCGACCGCGCTTCGCGCGCGAGCGGCGCGAGCATCGCGGCGACCTCGTTGCGCGAGCGCGCGTCGAGCGTCGCGAACGCCTTGCGTCCCGCGGCGGTGAGCGCGAGCGGCTGCCGGCGCGCGTCGGCGTCGTCGCGCATGCGGCGCACGAGGCCGCGTTGCTCGAAGGCGCGCAACATGCGCGACAGGTAGCTCGCGTCGATTCCGAGGTCACGCGCGAGATCGCCGGCGGCGACGCCGTCGCGCTGCGCGAGCTCGAAGAGCACGCGCGCCTGCGGCAGCGGAAACGGGCTCGCGAGGAGTCCCTCGTCGAGGACGCCGATTCTTTGCGTGTAGAAGCGGTTGAAGCGGCGCACCGCGTCGATGCGCCGCGAGACGTCGTCGTCCGCCATGCGCGGCCTCGGGAATAGAGAACAAAATCCACCGATCAGTGGACTTTGTCAACTATTTGCCGGAACGAGCGCCGCCGCCCGACAATCAGCGGATCGTGGCTTTGCTGTGGATCGTCGTCGTCGTGCTGATCGTCGCGGGTGTCGTCGGCACCGTGTTGCCGGCGATCCCGGGAGCTGCGCTGGTGTTCGCCGGCGCGCTGCTGGGCGCGTGGATCGACGACTTCACGCGCGTGTCCGGCTGGACGGTCGGCGTGCTGTCCGTGCTGATGGCGCTCGCATGGCTCGTCGACTTCGCCGCGGCGGCGCTCGGCGCGAAGCGTGCCGGTGCGAGCCGTCTCGCGATCGTCGGTGCCGCCGCCGGAACGCTCGCCGGCATTTTTACCGGCCTTTGGGGCCTCGTGTTCATGCCGCTCGCCGGTGCGGCGATCGGTGAATTCATCGCGCGCCGGCAGCTCCGCCGCGCGGGCCGCGTCGGCGTCGCGACGTGGATCGGCTTGCTTCTCGGTACCGCGGCGAAAGTCGCGATCGTGTTCGCGATGGTCGGGATATTCGTCGCCGCGCTGATCGTCTGACGGCGCTCAGCGTGGCGGCGCGGGCGCCGGCTGCGGTGCAGGGGCCAACGATGGAAGGCTGCGCGCCCACACCGGATTCTCGTGCGTGTTCGGGAGCAACTGCTCGTACGTCAGCGCCGGTCCGCGAGGGATCGATGCGCAGGCGGACATGCCCGCGAGGCCTATTGCAGCGGCGACCGATGAGACTGCTCTCATTTTTTCGTCCTTGGGACCGGATGCGACTGTTGGACCAGGGCGACCATGCGGCAAGTTCCCCGCGCCGGATTTCTCGCCCTAAGCGCCCAGCTTGCGCTTGAGGATCGCGTTCACCTGCGCCGGATTCGCCTTGCCCTTCGACGTGGCGATCGCCTTGCCGACGAGCGAGTTGAATGCCTTCTGCCTGCCGGCGCGGAACTCCGCGACCACATTCGCGTTCGCGGCAAGCACGTCGTCGACGAGCTTTTCGATCGCGCCGGCGTCGGAGATCTGCTTCAAGCCTTTGCGCTCGATGATGTCGCCGACCGTTGCCGTCACGGAGACGACCGGCGCGGGAGCGGTCCCGCCCGTGTCAGCGGCGACGCTGGGCCGCTGCGGCCGGTTCCACAGTTCCTCGAGGACGCTCTTCGCGCCCTGGCTGTGAATCGTGCCGTCGGCGACGCGTTTGAGCAATTCGGCAAGCTCGAGGGCCGACACCGGCGCGCGCTCGATGTCGATCTCGCTTCGATTGAGCGCGGCCGACACTTCGCCGAGCACCCACTTCGACACGATCTTCGCGTCGCCGCCGAACGCGCGCGCCGTATCCTCGAAATACGCCGCCATCTCGCGCGACGACGTGAGCGTCGCCGCCTCGTACGCCGACAGCGCGTACTGCGACTCGAAGCGCGTCTTCATCGCCACCGGCAACTCGGGCAGCTCGGCCTTCACTCGCTCGATCCACGCGGCGTCGACGACGAGCGGCGGCAGATCCGGATCCGGAAAATAGCGGTAGTCGTGCGCCTCCTCCTTGCTGCGCATCGATCGCGTCTCGTCGCGCTCGGCATCGTAGAGACGCGTTTCCTGGCGCACCGTGCCGCCGTCCTCGATCAGCTCGATCTGCCTTCGCGCCTCGAAGACGATCGCCTTTTCGAGGAAACGGAAGCTGTTGAGGTTCTTGATCTCGCAGCGCGTGCCGAGCTTCGTCTCGCCGGCGCGGCGCACCGACACGTTCGCGTCGCAGCGGAAGCTGCCTTCCTGCATGTTGCCGTCGCAGATGCCGATCCAGCGCACGAGCGCGTGCAGCGTCTTCGCGTAAGCGACCGCTTCCTGGGCGCTGCGCATGTCGGGCTCGGAGACGATCTCGAGCAGCGGCGTGCCGGCGCGGTTCAGATCGATGCCGCTCATTCCGCGGCGAAGCGCCGCCAATCCCTCGTGCAGGCTCTTGCCGGCGTCCTCTTCGAGATGCGCGCGCGTGAGCCGCGTCGTTTTCTCGCCGTCGCGCGTCGCGAACGTGATCGAGCCGCCCTGCACGATCGGGATCTCGAACTGCGAGATCTGGTAGCCCTTCGGTAGGTCCGGGTAGAAGTAGTTCTTGCGCGCGAACACGCTGCGCCGGTTGATCGTGCCGCCGACCGCGAGGCCGAAGCGGATCGCGCGCTCGACGGCGCCGCGGTTCAACACCGGCAGCACGCCGGGCAGCGCGAGGTCGACCGCCGACGCCTGCGTGTTGGGCGGCGCGCCGAACGCCGTCGACGCAGCGGAAAAGATCTTCGAGGCGGTCGAGAGCTGCGCGTGCGTCTCGAGGCCGACGACGATCTCCCAGCTCATCGCTCGTAGCCTTCAGGGACGCGCGCGTGCCAGTCGGTCGCCTGCTGGAAGCGATGCGCGATGTCGGCGATGCGCGCTTCGTCGAACGCCGGCGCCTGGATCTGCAGGCCGATCGGCAGGCCGCGGCGATCGAAGCCGCAGGGGATCGACATCGCCGGCGCGCCGGTGAGGTTGCCGGCCACGGTGAAGATGTCGTTCAGGTACATCTGCACGGGATCGTCCGACTTGGCGCCGATCTCGAACGCAGCGCTCGGCGCCGTCGGGCCGACGATGACGTCGCATTCGCGATACGCGCGGACGAAGTCGTCGGCGATCAGGCGGCGCACCTGTTGCGCCTTCAGGTAGTACGCGTCGTAATAGCCGTGCGACAGCACGTACGTGCCGACGAGGATGCGCCGCTTCACCTCGCGGCCGAAGCCCTCGGCGCGCGTCCTGGCGTACATGCCGGCGAGATCGTCGTACGCGGCGGCGCGGTGGCCATAGCGTACGCCGTCGAAGCGCGAAAGGTTCGACGACGCCTCGGCCGGCGCGATCACGTAGTAGACGGGTACGGCGAGGCGCACGTTGGGCAGCGCGACGTCGACGGTCGTCGCGCCGAGCTTTCGCAGCTCGCCGAGCGCCGCGTCGACGGCCGACGACACGTCGCGCTCGACGCCGTCGCCGACGTATTCGCGCGGCAATCCGATGCGCATCCCGGCGAGCGGCTTCGCGCCGCGCGGCTCGCGGAGCAGCCGCGTGTAATCGTCGCGCGGCCGGTCGATCGACGTCGAGTCTCGCGCGTCGTGGCCGGCCATCGCGTTCAGCATCAGCGCACAGTCCTCGGCGGTCTGCGCGAGCGGGCCCGGCGTGTCGAGGCTCGACGCGAAGGCGACGAGGCCGTAGCGCGAGCACACGCCATAGGTGGGCTTCAGCCCGCAGACGCCGGACAGGGCCGCCGGTTGCCGGATCGAGCCGCCGGTGTCGGTGCCGGTGGCGGCGGGAACGAGCCGCGCCGCGATGGCGGCGGCCGATCCGCCCGAGCTGCCCCCGGGCACGACCGTCGGATTCCAGGGATTACGCACCGGGCCGAAGAAGCTCGTCTCGCTCGACGAGCCCATCGCGAACTCGTCCATGTTCGTCTTGCCGACGTTGACGGCGCCGGCGCGCGCGAGCGCGTCGACCACATGCGCGTCGTACGGTGCGACGAACGAGGCGAGCATCCGCGACCCGCACGTCGTGCGAAGGCCGGCCGTCATCAGCACGTCCTTGTGCGCGATCGGGATGCCGGCGAGCGGTGACGCGGTGCCCTTCGCGCGCGCGTCATCGGCGGCCTTCGCGGCGACGAGCGCGCGCTCGGCGTCGACGGTGACGAACGCGTTCAGGACCTTGTCGAAGCGATCGATCCGCGCAAGCGCATCGCGGACCAGCTCGACGCTCGACACGTCGCGTGCCGCAAGCGCCTGCGAGAGTTCGGCGAGCGTGGCTATTCGATGACCTTCGGTACGAGGTAGAGGCCGTCCTCGACCGCAGGCGCGACGCTTTGGTAGAGCGCACGGCGGTCGGTCTCGGTCACGATGTCGTCGCGCAGCGGCAGGTCGACGTCCTGCGCGTGCGCCATCGGCACGACGCCGCGGGTGTCGACGGCGCCGAGCTCGTCGATCAGGCCGAAGATCGCGGCGAGCTTCGCGCGCACCTCGTCCGCCTCGGCGGCGTCGATCTCGATGCGCGCAAGCTCCGCGATGCGGTGGACGTCGGCAGCGGTGATCGTCATGGCTCTGCCGCGATGACGCGGTGCCGGAGGAAAGCACGATAAGGTATCATATTGTCATATTGGGGACAGACCACGTTTTCGGACGCCGAAAACGTGGTCTGTCCCCGATTTTCGAACGTTTTCCACCGCGTGCGGCAAGGGTCCGACCCTACATGTTCGAATCGTTCAAAGGCTACTTCTCCAGCGATCTCGCGATCGACCTCGGCACCGCGAACACGCTGATCTACGTGCGCGGCAAGGGCATCGTGCTCGACGAGCCGTCGGTCGTCGCGATCCGCCAGGAAGGCGGGCCGAACGGCAAGCGCGTGATCCAGGAAGTCGGCAACGCCGCGAAGCAGATGCTCGGCCGCACGCCCGGCAACATCACGGCGATCCGGCCGATGAAGGACGGCGTCATCGCCGACTTCACCGTGACCGAGCAGATGCTGAAGCAGTTCATCAAGAAGGTGCTCGACTCGCGGCTGTTCTCGCCTTCCCCGCGCATCATCATCTGCGTCCCCTGCGGCTCGACGCAGGTCGAGCGGCGCGCGATCCGCGAGTCGGCGCTCGGCGCCGGCGCCTCGAAGGTCTACCTGATCGAGGAGCCGATGGCCGCCGCGATCGGCGCCGACCTGCCGATTTCGGATGCGCTCGGCTCGATGGTCGTCGACGTCGGCGGCGGCACCACCGAGGTCGGCGTGATCTCGCTCGGCGGCATGGTGTACTCGGGCAGCGTGCGCGTGGGCGGCGACAAGTTCGACGAGGCGATCGTCAACTACATCCGCCGCAACTACGGGATGCTGATCGGCGAAACCACCGCCGAGATGATCAAGAAGACGATCGGCTCGGCGTTCCCCGGGTCGGAAGTGAAGGAAATGGAAGTGAAGGGCCGCAATCTCGCCGAAGGCATTCCGCGCAGCTTCACCGTGTCGTCGAACGAGATCCTCGAGGCGCTGACCGATCCGCTGAACAGCATCGTGTCGGCGGTCAAGAGCGCGCTCGAGCGCACGCCGCCGGAGCTGGGCGCCGACATCGCCGAGCGCGGCATGGTGCTCACCGGCGGCGGCGCCTTGCTTCGCGACCTCGATCGGCTGCTGATGGAGGAGACCGGATTGCCGGTGATCGTCGCCGACGATCCGCTGACGTGCGTCGTGCGCGGCTGCGGCCGCGCGCTCGAGAACATGGAAAAGCTCTCCACGATCTTCACCACGGATTAGCCACCTTGTCGTTCGCCTCGCTCCTCGGGATGGCGCGGCCGCTCAGCTTCTCGGAATGACGACGGGACCTGCCAAGCCGTAACGCGGTAACCAAGTGCACCACATTTCGGTCGACCCGCCGCCGTTCTTCCACCGCGGGCCGTCGCCGCTCGCCCGGCTCGCATTCTTCGGCGTCATCTCGCTCGCGCTGCTGTTCGCCGACACGCGCTTCCACTACCTCGAGCAGGTCCGCTACGTCGCATCGGTCGCGCTGTACCCGCTGCAGCGCGCCGCGCAGCTTCCCGGGGAGGCGGTCGGCCTGGTCGCCGGCTATTTCACGAGCGTGTCGGCGCTGCGCGCCGAGAACGAGCAGCTGAAGCGGCAACTGGTCGAGACGGCACCCAAGGCGCAAGGCTTCGAGCTCGCCCTGCAGGAGCGCGCGCGGCTTGCAGCGCTACTCGACCTGCGCACGCGCTACAAGGGGTCGGCGACCACGGCGACCGTGCTCTATAGCGGCCGTGACCCGTTCTCGCAGAAACTGTTCATCGACAAGGGCGCCGACGCCGGCATCCTCGCGGGCGAGGCGGTGATCGACGCGCAAGGCGTCGTCGGGCAGGTGACGCGCGTGCTGCCCTACATGTCGGAGGTGACGCTGCTCACCGACAAGGACCACGCGGTGCCGGTCAAGTCGGAGCGCAGCGGCGTGCGCTCGGTCATGTTCGGGGCGGGCGCCGGCCGTCCGCCGGAGCTTCGCTTTCTCGCGCCGACGGCCGATATCCAGATCGGCGACGTGCTCGTGACGTCCGGGCTCGACGGCACGTATCCGGCCGGGCTCACCGTGGCGAAGGTCGCGACGCTCGATCGCGACACCGGACAGATGTTCGCCCGCGTCACCTGCGCGCCGCTTGCGGGCGTCGACCGCAGCGAGCAGCTGCTGGTGCTCGGCCGCTCCGCGGCGCTGCCGTCCCGGCCGGACGAGCCGGTCGAAACCGACACGAAGAGGCTCGGCAAGGGCAAAGGACGACGAGGATGATGGCGCTGTCGGGCATCTCGCTCTCCCCGGCCCGGCCCGAGGAAATCCTGCTGCCGGCGCGGCGATGGTTCATCGCGCTGTCGATTCTGATCGGCCTTCTCCTCAATCTCGTTCCGTTGTCGGGCATCGCGGTGACGCTGCGGCCCGACTTCCTCGCGCTGGTGCTGCTGTACTGGTGCATCCAGGAGCCGCGCTATGTGAGCGTCGGCGTTGCATGGTGGGTCGGCCTGGTGATGGACGTCGCCGACGCGACGCTCTTCGGCCAGCACGCGCTCGCGTACGCGGTGCTTGCGTATGCCGCCGAGTATTTCCGCCGCCGCGTGCTGCGCTTTCCGGTGTGGCAGCAGGCGGTGCAGGTCGCCGTGCTGCTCGCGCTGACCGCGGCGCTGGTGCTGCTCGTGCGCTTTGTCGGCGGCGCGCCGCTGCCACGGTGGAGCTACATGCTGCCGCCGCTCGTCGGCGCGCTGTTGTGGCCGCCGCTGTCCGTGGTGCTACAGTGGCCGCAGCGCCCGCCGCGCTCGCCCGCCGAACTGTGATGAATTGCTCGTCATTCCCGCGAAGGCGGGAATCCAGCGTCTTCCGACGAACGACACTGGGTCCCCGCGTGCGCGGGCACGACGCCTAGCGAACCATGGCGCGATCGCTCTTCCGCTCACGGCACCGCCGGCACGACGACGGCGGCTTCGGCGCGCCGGAGCTTCGCAACGCCGAGCGCGAGGTGTTCCTCTTCCGGCGTCGGCTCGCGGTGGCCGGTGCGCTGATCGTCATCGCGTTCGGCGGGCTGTTCGCGCGCTTCTTCTACCTGCAGGTCATCCAGCACAAGCACTACCAGACGCTCGCCGAGACGAACCGCATCGCGATCGTGCCGATCGTGCCGAACCGCGGCATCATCACCGACCGCAACGGCGTCGTGCTCGCTCAAAGCTACTCGGCGTACACGCTCGAGATCCAGCCGTCGCGGGTGAAGAACGTGGACGAGACGATCGACGCGCTCGCCGAAATCGTCGACGTGCAGCCCCGCGACCGCAAGCGGTTCAGGAAGCTGCTCGAGGAATCGAAGAACTTCGAGAGCCTGCCGCTGCGTACGAAGCTGAGCGACGAGGAGGTCGCGCGCTTTGCGGTCAACCGCTACCGCTTCCCCGGCGTCGAGATCAAGGCCCGGCTGTTCCGACACTACCCGTACGGCGACGTCGCGTCGCACGCGATCGGCTACATCGGGCGCATCAACGACAAGGACGTCGAGCGCATCGAGAGCTGGGACGAGACGGCGAACTACAAGGGCTCCGACTACATCGGCAAGGTCGGCGTGGAGCTTTCGTACGAGCGCGAGCTGCATGGTACGACCGGCTGGGAGGAGGTCGAGGTCGACGCGAACGGGCGCGCGGTGCGCACGCTGTCGCGAACGCCGCCGACGTCGGGCAACAACCTCCAGCTCGCCATCGACATCAAGCTGCAGGAGGTCGCCGAGAACGCGTTCGGCGATCGGCGCGGCGCGCTCGTCGCGATCGAGCCGTCGACCGGCGATGTGCTCGCGTTCGTTTCGAAGCCCGGCTTCGACCCCAATCTCTTCGTCGACGGCATCGACCCGGCGAACTGGGAAGCGCTGAACGACTCGCCCGACAAGCCGCTGCTCAACCGCCCGCTGCGCGGCGCCTACCCGCCCGGCTCGACGATCAAGCCGTTCCTCGCGCTCGGCGCGCTCACGTCGGGCAAGCGCACGCCAGCGCAGACGATCCACGATCCGGGCTTCTTCCAGATACCAGGCGCCGCGCACCGCTTCCGCGACGACAAGCCGGGCGGCCACGGCATCGTCGACATGTACAAGTCGATCGTCGCGTCGTGCGACACGTACTACTACATGCTCGCGAACGAGACCGACATCGACGACACGGCGAGGTTCATGTCGCAGTTGGGCTTCGGCGAGCGCACCGGCATCGACATCGAGGGCGAGCTCACCGGCGTGCTGCCGTCGCGCGCATGGAAGAAGCAGCGCTTCGCCGGCAAGAATTATCGCGACGAGCACCGCAAGTGGTATCTCGGCGACTCGATCTCGGCGGGCATCGGACAGGGCTACAACGCATTCACGCCGATCCAGCAGGCACACGCGATCGCGACCATCGCGAACGACGGCGTCGCGTACCGGCCGCACATCGGCAAGGCGATCAGGAACCTCGCCACCGGCGAAGTGCGCCAGGTCGAGCCGCAGCCGACGCACGCGATCGGCGTGCGGCCGGAGAACCTCGTCGTCATCCAGCGCGCCCTCGCCGGCGTGCCGAAGGAAGGCACGAGCGCGGCGGCGTTCAAGGGCACGACGTACGTCTCCGCCGGCAAGACGGGCACCGCACAGGTGTTCTCGTTGAAGCAGGGCGAGAAATACTCGGAGCACAAGATCGACGAGCGGCTGCGCGACCATGCGTGGTACATCGCGTACGCGCCCGTCGACAAGCCGAAGATCGCGCTCGCCGTGCTGGTCGAGAACGGCGGCTTCGGCGCCCAGGCCGCG
The DNA here is from genome assembly GCA_963798655.1 of uncultured beta proteobacterium. GTDB lineage: Bacteria > Pseudomonadota > Gammaproteobacteria > Burkholderiales > Casimicrobiaceae > CAVSMC01. The sequence goes on from CAWCUH010000004.1 coordinate 722,381, forward strand.
GCGCCGGTCGCGCGACAGGTGTTCGACTACTGGCTGACCGGCGAGCGCAAGAGCGGCCCGGCGCCGGCCGGCGCGGCGAGCGACACCGACGAGAGCGACTGATGCTGCGACTGGTCGCCCACATCTGGGAAGTCCTGACGCGCAAGGTAGACAACGTGCTGTTCGGCTGCGCGCTCTCGATCGTCGGTGTCGGCCTGATCACGCTGTTCTCCGCGGCCGACGAGAGCGTCGCGCGGGTCACGACGCAGGCGACGAGCTTCGCGCTGTCGCTGCTGCTGATGTGGTTCGTCGCGAACATCGCGCCGCAAACGCTCGCGCGAGCCGCGGTGCCGCTGTACGTGCTCGCGGTGCTGCTGCTGATCGGCGTCGCGCTGTTCGGCACCGTGGTGAACGGCTCGCGGCGATGGCTGAACCTGGGCGTCGTGCGCATCCAGCCCTCCGAGCTGATGAAGGTCGCGCTGCCGCTGATGCTCGCGTGGTACTTCCAGAAGTTCGAGGGCCGCATCGGCTGGCGCGACTTCGTGTTCGCCGGCGTGCTGATCGTCGTGCCGGCCGTGCTGATCAAGCGGCAGCCCGATCTCGGCACTTCGCTGATGATCGCGGCGTCCGGCTTCTACGTGCTCTACCTCGCCGGGCTGTCGTGGAAGATCATCATCGGGCTGACGGCGGTCGGCGCGGCGGCGGCGCCGCTCGTGTGGACCCATCTGCACGACTACCAGCGCGAGCGCATCCTCACGTTCATGGACCCGACGCGCGACCCGCTCGGCGCCGGATACCACTCGACGCAGGCGTCGATCGCGCTCGGCTCGGGCGGCATCACCGGCAAGGGCTGGCTCAACGGCACGCAGACGCACCTCGACTTCCTGCCCGAGAAGCACACCGACTTCATCTTCGCGGTGTTCGGCGAGGAGTTCGGCCTGATCGGCAACGCCGTGCTGCTGCTGCTCTACCTGCTGCTCGTCGGCCGCGCGATGCTGATCACCGCCAACGCATCGACGCTGTTCGGCCGGCTGCTTGCCGGCGCGGTGACGCTGATGTTCTTCACGTATGCGTTCGTCAACATGGCGATGGTGAGCGGCGTGCTGCCCGTCGTCGGCGTGCCGTTGCCGCTAGTGTCGTACGGCGGCACGGCGCTCGTGTCGCTGTTCATCGGCCTCGGCGTGCTGATGAGCGTGCAGGCGCACCGCAAGCTCGTCAGCACGTGAGCGCCGCCGGGCCATGAGCGCTACCGACAAGCGGACGCAGGCGCTGCGCACGCTGGACGAGGAGATCGCGCGCAAGATCGAGGAAGCCGCCGCGTCGGGCGAGCTCGGTCTCGCCAGGGACTACGGCAAGCCGTTCGCCGACGATGCGGCGTGGGACGCGACGCCGGCAGCGCTGCGGATGCCGATGAAGATCCTCAAGGATGCCGGCGTCGCGCCGCCGGAGATCGCGATGTTCCAGGAGCGCGCGCGACTGCGCGCCGCGATCGCCGCGACCGCTGATGCCGCCGCGCGCGCGAAGCTGCAATCCGAGCTTAATCAGCTCGAGCAGTTGATCGCGTTCCGGCTCGAGGCGCTGCGCATCGAGCCGAAGCTGTAGCGCCTGCGGCGCCGCGCGCCGTCAGTCGGCTGCCGCCTGCATCGGCGCGCGCTCGCGCATCGAGCCCGCCTCGACGACGGCGAATGCGCTCATGTTCACGATTCGGCGCACCGTCGCCGTCGGCGTCAGGATGTGCGCGGGTCTCGCGGCGCCGAGCAGGATCGGCCCCACGGTGACGCCCTCGCCGGACACGGTGCGCAGCAGGTTGTACGAGATGTTCGCCGCGTCGAGGTTCGGCATGATCAGCAGGTTCGCGTCGCCTTTCAATCGCGAGCCGGGGAACTCGCGCTCGCGGATCGCCGCGGACAGCGCCGAGTCGCCGTGCATCTCCCCGTCGCACTCGAGATCCGGCGCGAGCGTTTCGAGAAGCTCGCGCGCGCGGCGCATCTTGCGCGCCGACGCCGTCGGATTGCTGCCGAAGTTCGAATGCGACAGCAGCGCGACCTTCGGCGCGATGCCGAAGCGGCGCACTTCGTCGGCGGCCATCAGCGTGATTTCGGCGAGCTGCTCCGGCGACGGATCCGGGTTGACGTAGGTGTCGCAGATGAACAGCGCTCGCCGCGGCAGGATCAGCATGTTCATCGCCGCGTAGATCGAGCGCCCTTGCGCGCGGCCGATGACGTTCTGGATGTTCACCAGGTGGCGCTGATACTGTCCGACGGTACCGCAGATCATCGCGTCGGCGACGCCCATGTGGATCAGCATCGCGGCGATCAGCGTCGGCCGCCGCCGCATGTCGAGCTTCGCGACTTCGGGGCTCACGCCCTCGCGCGCGGCGAGCTTGTGATAGGCGGCGGAATAGTCGAGGTGGCGCGGATCGTCGTCGGGATCGATCAGGTCGACGTTGCTGCCCGGATTCAACCGCAAGCCGAGCTTCGCGATGCGCCGCGCAACGATCTCCGGCCGTCCGATGATGATCGGCTTCGCCACACCTTCGTCGAGCACGACCTGCACGGCGCGCAGCACGCGCTCGTCCTCGCCTTCCGCGTAGACGAGCCGCTTAGGCGCGCGCTTCGCCGCCTCGAACACCGGCTGCATCGCGATGCCCGAGTGATAGACGTATTGCGTGAGCGAGCGGCGGTACGCATCGACGTCGGCGAGCGGCCGCGTCGCTACGCCGGATTCCATCGCGGCCAGGGCGACCGCGTGGGGCACGTTGACGATGAGCCTCGGATCGAGCGGTTTCGGGATCAGGTAGTCCGGGCCGAAGGTCAGGTCCTCGCCCGGGTAAGCGGCGGCGACGATCTCGGACGCCTCTGCGTGCGCGAGCTCGGCCAGCGCGCGAACGCAGGCGAGCTTCATCGGCTCGTTGATCGTCGTCGCGCCGACGTCGAGCGCCCCGCGGAACATGAACGGGAAGCAGAGGACGTTGTTGACCTGGTTCGGGTAATCCGAGCGGCCGGTCGCGATGATCGAGTCCGGCCGCACTGCCTTCGCCTCCTCGGGCATGATCTCGGGCGTCGGGTTGGCGAGCGCGAGGATGATCGGCTGCTTCGCCATCGTCTTCACCATCTCCGGCTTCAGCACGCCGGCGGTCGAAAGCCCGAGGAAGATGTCCGCGCCGTTGCAGGCGTCGGCGAGCGAGCGGACGGAGCTGCGCGTTGCGTAGCGCGCCTTGCTCGGATCGATGGCGTCGCGCCGGCCTTCGAAGATGACCCCTTTGCTGTCGAGCATCACGACGTTCTCGCGGCTGAGGCCGAGCCCGACCAGCAGGTCGAGGCACGCGATCGCCGCCGCACCTGCGCCCGAGCATACGAGCCTAATCCGGCCGATGTCCTTGCCGACGACCTTGAGGCCGTTCAGCACGGCTGCACCCGTGACGATGGCGGTGCCGTGCTGGTCGTCGTGGAAGACGGGAATCTTCAGCCGTTCGCGCAGCTTCTTCTCGATGTAGAAGCACTCCGGCGCCTTGATGTCCTCCAGGTTGATGCCGCCGAACGTGGGCTCGAGCATCGCGACGGCGTCGACGATCTTGTCGGGGTCGCTCTCCGCGAGCTCGATGTCGAAGACGTCGATGCCGGCGAACTTCTTGAACAGGCATCCCTTGCCTTCCATCACCGGCTTGCCGGCGAGCGCGCCGATGTTGCCCAGGCCGAGCACCGCGCTGCCGTTGGTGATGACGGCGACGAGATTGCCGCGCGCAGTGAGATTCAGCGCTTCGGCGGGGTCCGCGGCGATCGCGTCGCACGCCGCGGCGACGCCGGGTGAATAGGCGAGCGCCAGGTCGCGCGGGCTCACCATCGCCTTGGTCGGCTGAATCGAGATCTTGCCGGGTCGCGGACTGCGGTGATACTCGATCGCCGCGATGCGCAGTTGCTCGTCCATGGCTGATCCTCCTCCGTGCATGTTCATGGGGCGCCTCGCGCCGCCGTCACCGCATAGGATGGACCCGCCGCGCGCCGCGGTCGAGGGCCCGCAGGCGCGTCGTCAAGCGGACGAGTCGGCGAAGCGCGCCGAGCGCAGCGGGCCGGTCGAGCGACCGGGCAGCCCCTTCGTGCGCATATGTTCGATGACGATATCGAGCGCGCTGCGATCGCACGGTGCGAGCGCCGCGTCGGACTCGTCGAGGGGCGACGTGCGCGCGCCCCAGCGGATCAGCTGCGCGCACCACGTGAGGCCGCCGCCGAACGCCGGCGTCAGCACCAGCGAATGCGGCGCGATGCGCGCCTGCTCGAGCGCTTCGACCAGCGCGACCGGCACCGTGGCTGCCGACATGTTGCCGTAGCGCTCGACGGTGACGAACACGCGGTCCATCGGCGCGCCGAGCCGCTTCGCCACCGACTCGATGATGCGCAGGTTCGCCTGGTGCGGCACCACGGTCGCGACATCGGCGATCGTGTGGCCGCATTTCGCGAGCACGTCGCTCGACGCCTGCGTCATGCCGACGACGGCGCGCCTGAAGATCTCCTGGCCGTCGAAATCCCATTGCGTGTCGCCGTACGTCACCTCGCCGGTCGCGTACATCAGGCCGGCGCCGCGCACGCGCAGCGCGTGGCGCGCGTTCGCGTAGCAGCCGAGCTTCTCGCCGAGCACGCCGTCGCGCTCGTCGCTCGCCTGCAGCACGACGGCGGCGGCGCCGTCGCCGAAGAGCACGGCGACGTTGCGGTTGCGCCAGTCCATGAACGGCGAGATCAGCTCGACGCCGACGACGAGCGCGCTTTTCACCGCCCCTGTGCGGATCAGCGCCGATGCCGCCGACAGCCCGTAGAGAAAGCTCGTGCACGCGCTGTTCACATCCATCGCGCCCGCGTTCTCGGTGCCGAGCAGCAGCGACAGCGCCGATGCCGTGTTCGGCACCTGCTCGTCGTTGCTGCAGCTGCCGTAGACGATCAGCTCGATGTCCGTGGGAGCGAGCGCCGCGCATGCGAGCGCGCGCGACGCGGCAACGCGGGCGAGTTCGACGCCGGCCACGTGCGAGACGCGCCGCTCGTGGATGCCCGTGCGCGTCGTGATCCACGCGTCGTCGGTCTCCATGAACTGCGCGAGATCCGCATTCGTCAGCACCGCCGGCGGCATGCACTTGCCCCAGCCGGTGATCGCGGCGTGGCTCATCGTCGTTCCTCGGGCAACCGTCCTCCGGCGGCCATTCTAGAGGCCGCCGTCGCGCGGGATTTGCGCCGGATCAGAACGCGACGCCGCGAGGGCATCGCCCGCCGACCGGCGGTCAACGCTTGCGGTCGGTCTTGCGCGGCGTCTGCGTGCCCGAGCGTCGCGGCGGCGCCGTGTCGTCGGCGTTCGGCTTGTAATCGCCGATCACGCCTTTCAGCGGGCAGAGCGAGAACGCGGGACATTTCCGGCAACCGGCGACCAGCGCGATCGGACACAGCGTCATCGTGCGCTCCTTCCCGCGGCACGCGGGCCGCGGCAGTATACGCTCGCCGTCTCGTCCCCGCGGTCAGTCGGCCGGCGCCAGCGGCGACGTCTGCGCGGCAAGCGTGCCGGACTCGGCAAGCACGCGGTCCAGCACGCTCGCGAGCTCCTCGACGCTGTCCGGCTTGCGTATCAGCGCGCGCACGCCGAGCTGCGCCGCAGTCCGCTGATCCTCGTCGCGGACGAACCCGGAGGTCATCACGACGGGCAGATCCGGCCGCAGCGCGAGCACGGCGCGCGCGAACTCGAACCCCGACAGGCCGCCCATCGCGAGATCGGAGACGACGGCGTCATAGCGCTGCGGGTGCGCGCGGAATTCGGCGAGCGCCTTCGCCGCATCCGGCATGCCGCGCACGCGGTAGCCGGCGCGCTCGAGCATCCGCGAGACGAGCACGACCAGCGACGGCTCGTCGTCGACGAGCAGCAGATGCGCGCGGCGCGCGGCGCCGACGACCGCCGTTCGACCTGCGTCGCCCGCCGCGTCGGCGGAGGGAAGATAGACGCGGAACGACGTGCCGCGCCCGGGCTCGCTGTACACGTTGATCGCGCCATCGTGGCTTTTCACGATCCCGTGCACGACCGACAGGCCGAGCCCGGTGCCAAGCCCCTGTGGCTTCGTGGTGAAGAACGGATCGAAGATGCGCTCGATCGTCGCCGCATCCATGCCCGCGCCGTCGTCGGCGACTTCGACGCGCACGTAGCGTGCTTCGCGCAGCCCCGCGTTGTGGCTCGCGAGATCCGGCCCGATCGATACATCGTCGATGCGCACGTCGATCGTGCCGCCGCGCGAGCCGATGGCGTGCGACGCGTTGGTCGCGAGGTTCACGATGACCTGGTGCACCTGCGTCGGGTCGGCCGACACGCGCGGCAGCGCGCTCGCGAAGCGCGTACGGATCCTCACCGTCGCCGGCAGCGTCGCGCGCACGAGCTTTAGCGCCTCGTCGACGACCGGCGCGAGCGCCATCACCTCGCGCCTGTGGTCGTACGGGCGGCTGAACGTGAGGATGCGGCGCACGAGGTCGACCGCGCGGGCGCCGGCGCGCGCGATCTCGTCCAGGCTCTCCTGCGCCGGATGACCGCGCGGAAGATCGTTCTTCGCGAGCTTCGTGTTGCCGGTGATCGAGACCAGGATGTTGTTGAAGTCGTGCGCGATGCCGCCCGCGAGCGTGCCGAGCGCCTCGAGCTTCTGCGAGCGCAGCTGCGTCTCCTCGGCGCGCTTGCGGTTGGTGATATCGAGATTGATGCCGACGACGCGCAGCGCGCGCCCTTCGGCGCCGCGCTCGACACGTGCCGTGTATTCGATCCAGCGTATCGAGCCGTCGCGCTGCACGGCGCGGAACTCACCCGACGCGTGCGTTCCTTCGCGGCACAGCGCGGCGATCGTCGAGCGCACGCGGTCGCGGTCGAGCGAGTGGACGACGTCGAGCACGGCATCGAGCGTCGCGCTCGCCGCATCGGCGACGTCGATGCCGAGCGCGCGCGTCGCCGATTCGTCCCAGTCGATCCGGTCGGTCGCGACGTCCCACGTCCACGCCGCCATGCCGCCCGCCTGGAGCGCGGCGACGAGCTGCGAGCGCGACGTGCGCAGCGCCTCTTCCATCCGCTTGCGCGGCGTGATGTCGTTGCAGAACGCCATCAGGTTGCCGTCTGCGAGCCGCACGCCGCGCACCGACAGCCACAGCGGCGCCGCGTCGCGGCCCGTCGCGCGGAACTCGCCCGCGTAGCGCCCGCGCTCGAGCAGCGCATCGAACGCGCGCACCGCATTGTGCCGGTCGTCCGCGGCGACGATCGCGAGCGCACGCATGCCGCGAAGCGAAGCGGCGGAGCGACCGACGAGCTCGCTTGCGGCCGGATTGCAGTCGACGATGCGCCCGCGCGCCGACGCGACGAACAGCGCGACCGGCGAGTCCTCGATGTACGAGCGGAAGCGCATCTCGCTTTCGCGCAGCGCCGCTTCGGCGTCGCGGCGGGCGGAGCAGTCGCGAAACACGATGACCACGCCGCGCGCGGCGCCGTCGCGCCCGCGGATCGGCGCGCCACTGTCGTCGATCGCAAGCTCGCGGCCATCGCGCGCGATCAGCAACACGCCCTGCGCGAGGTTGATCGACGTTTGTGCGCGCAGTATCTGCTGCACCGGGTCGTCGAGCGGTGCGCGCGTCGTTGCATCGACGATGTGCAGCACGTCGGCGAGCCCGCGACCGCGCGCCTCGGCGGCCGTCCAGCCGGTGAGCCGTTGCGCTTCGGCATTGACGTACGTGACGCGGCCGTCGACGCCGGCCGTTATGACGCCGTCGCCGATGCTCGCGAGCGTCACCGCGGCGAGCTCCTCGGCGGCCCGCAGCCGGCCGCGCGAGCGTTGGAGCGCCTCGATCAGCACGCTCGTCACCACGCCGACGACGACCAGGATGGCCCACGACAGCGTGTTCGCGCGCTTCACGACAGCGAAGCTGTACTGCGGCTCCAGCAGGAAATACGGCGCGACGATCGCCGCCGTCGCCGTCGCGACAAGGCCGCAACCGACGCCGCCGACCACCGCGGACAGCATGATCGGGATGACGAATACGATCAGCACCGGCGCGTCCGCGACGTCGAAGCCGGCAAGACGCGCGACCAGCGTGATCAGCGTCACCGCAACCGCGAATACGTAGCGGTGCGATGCCGGCCGCGCGTCACGGTCGAGCCATCGCGCCGAGCGCCTGGCGGCCGCGGCGGCAGCTTTGCGCGCGTTCATCGAAGCGCCGATCGGCCGCCCAGGTGCCGCCGCCGGTCGCTTATCGGCTGCACCCGGCGCACGCTGCGGCGGCGCTCATTCGGCATCGCGCGCCGCATGCGCGGCTTTCGCCCGCACGGCGGCATCGAAGCGATCGCGCTCGACGACGAAGCGCTCGTGCGACCCGCGCGCGATGACGTCGATGCCGTCGTCGGCCTCGACGTCGAAGCGCAGCCGACGCCCGTCGACGCTCGCGAGGCGCGCGCTGGCGGTGACGATCATGCCGGGCGGCGTCGCCTTCTCGTGGCTCACGTCGACGTGCGTGCCGAGCGTCTGCTCGCGCGGCCAGTCGAGGTGCGGCATCAGCGCGAGCACGCACGCCCATTCGAGCAGGCCGACGAGGTAGCCGGTGGCGAGCACCTCGGGCATTGCCTGGAATTCGGCCGCCTCGGGATAGAGCGCGCGCACGGTCTTCGCCGACGCGACGCGAAAGCGCAGCCGATGCGCGAGCCCGGGACGCAGCGTCTCCTTCATCGTCGGCGAACTATAGGGCCGCACGCCGGCCGCGGTCAAAGCGCCGATTGGGTCATCGGCGCGTCACGTGTACAGTCGCGAGCACACCACGGAGATTCGATTGGACGACTACAGCGTGCGTTTCGGGCGGCCGCTTCGCCTCGGCATCGTCGGCGGGGGCCCCGATTCCTGGATCGGCCGCATGCATCGCGGCGCGGCCGAATACATGCAGCTCTGGAAAGCGGTCGCCGGCGTGTTCTCGAGCGACCCGCAGCGCTCGCGCGACGCCGGCGTGCGGATGGGGTTCGCCGCCGAGCGCAGCTACGGCGACGTCGCCGCGATGATCGCCGCCGAGCGCGAGCGCGGCGACGGCATCGAGGCCGTGGCGATCATGTCGCCCAACGACACGCACTATCCGTACTCCGCCGCCGCGCTCGATGCCGGGCTCGACGTCGTCTGCGACAAGCCGGTCACGCACGACTTCGCGCAGGCGCGCGATTTGGTCGAGCGGACAAGGCGAAACGGCCGGCTGTTCGCGATCGCGCATGCGTACACCGCGTATCCGATGACGCGCTACGCGCAGATGCTGGTGCGCGACGGCGCGATCGGCGCGCTGCGCTTCGTGCAGGTCGAATATATCCAGAGCGGCACGGCGACGCGGATCGAGGACGCGCCGCAGACCAACCGGCTGCGCTGGATCGTCGATCCGGCGCGAAGCGGGCTCGCGCTCGTCATGAGCGCTATCGGCTGCCATGCGCAGCATCTCGCGTGCTTCGCGACCGGCCGCAACGTCGCGCGCGTTTGCGCCGACGTCGGCTCGGTCGTGCCGGGACGCAAGTTCATCGACCACGTGTCGGCGCTGCTCGAGCTCGACGGCGGCGTGCACGGCACGTTCACGGCGATGCAGGCGGCGGCCGGCGGCGAGAACGACATCCGCCTGAAGATCTACGGCGACAAGGGACTGCTCGAATGGTCGCACCGCAATCCGAGCTACCTGACGCACGCGCCGCAGGGCGAGCCCGCGCGCGTCATCACGCGCGGCGACCCGTTCCTGCCGCCGGAGATCGTCGCGCTCGGCCATACGCCGCGAGGCCATCCCGAGGGGCTGCGCGAGGCGTTCGCGAACATCTACGCGGAAGTTGCGCGCGAGCGTATGGCGCGCCTGCTCGGCGAAGCGCCGCCGTCGTATCCGTATCCGCGCATCGAGGACGGCGCGCACACGATGGCGTTCATCGAGGCGTGCATCGCATCGCAGCGCGAGCAACGGTGGGTCGAACTGACGAAATGATGCGCGTTCAGCCGCGGCGCTTGAAGTACTGCACCGCGCGCTCGTGCTTCATCGCTTCTTCGCGCGTCGCGAACGTGCCGAGGTTGCGCCGCTTGCCGGTCTTCGGATTGACCTTGCGCGAGTAGAGGCGGTATTCGCCGGATTTGAGCTTGCGGATCATTTGGCGGGGCTCGCGCGCATCATGCCGGCGTAGGCGCCGGGCTGCGAATCGTCTATCGCGACCGCACCGACGGTCTTCTCGTAGAACGCGCACGGACCGATGCCGCCGATGATCGCGTAGGCGTAGCCCGCGTCGCGTTGCGCCGTGAGCGCGGCGAGCAGCAGCGCGCGGCCGATGCCGCGGCCGCGCTCGCGTTCGTCGACGGCCGATGGACCGAAGAAGTTCGGCGCGAACGCGTCGTGGCACGCGAATCCGAGAAGGCGAGCGTCGCGCACGGCGACGAAGCACGCGGCCGGCACGCGCGCAAAGGCCGTCTCGACCTCGGCGATCCACGTCGGGTAGCGCGCGGCCACCCAGTCGACGACGATCGGTTTCTCGGGCACGAGCGAGCGGCGGATCGCGACGCCTTCACGCGCGAGCGCCGCGCACGCGTCGCCCGCGCTTGGCAGCGCGTACAGCTTGACGAGCATGTCGGTCATCGCGACGAGCGCCTCGGGCGCTTGTAGAGCGCGCGCAGCTCGTCCTTCGCGGCCTCGAGACGCGCGCGACGACGCCTCGGCAACCGATCGCCCGCGCGATTGATGTAGAACACCAGCATCGACATCGCCGAACGGAACGGGTCGGCCTTGCGCCGCCGGCTGCGTTCGGCGGAACGCTTCAGCGACCGCGCGATGGCCGCGGGATCGTCGCCTGCAAACACGCCATGCTCGAGATCGAGCGCGTTGCTCGTTTCGCTCACCCGCTGCGACCAGCGGTGCGCGCTGGCGCGTTGCTTGTGGGTCGACGACGCTGCCATGGCTCGCTAACGCGTGCGCGGCTCGCAGACGATCTCGGTGTGCACCGAGTTCGCGATGAAGCACTCGGCGTGCGCCTCGTGGTGCATCTGCGCCACATCTTCGGCGGCGGGGCGGCGCTCGCCGGAGAACGCGAGGTCCGGGTGCAGCACGACACGCGTCATTGCGAGCTTGCCCTGCGCGTTCCTCGCCATCGTCCCGGTCGCCGCGTCAGCGTAATGGTCGACGCGAAATCCCCGCTTGGCGGCGATCGACAGGAAGAAGAGCATGTGGCAGCTCGCGATCGAGGCGATGTACGCCTCCTCGGGGTCGATCGCGTTGGTGTCCGAGTACGGCGCGGGCACGACGTGGGGCGACGAGGACGCCGGCACGGTGACGCCGCCGTCGAAGATCCAGGCATGCGCGCGGCTGTAGCGGTTGTCGACGAAGCGTGCCTCGCCGCGGTCCCAGCGGATGGTCGCCCGGTACGTCGACATCGTAGCGTCCCTCTCCCGCGCCGCTTGCGTCAACGAGACGCTTCGGCGCTCGCCTGCGGATCGTTCTTCTGTGCGCCGCGCAGGTTCAGCGCGGCGAGCGCGAGCTGCAGCGCGATCAGCGCGTACGCACCATCATGCCACGCCCAGACGATCCACAGCACGTTGCTCGCGAGGAAGCACCAGAAGCCGGCCTCGCGCCTCCGCTTCGATTGGGACGCGACGAACCACGCGGCGACGACGGTGACCACCATGGCCGGCCACTGCAGCGTATCGATCCAGTCCATCGTGGCCGGTTAGAGCAATCGCGGCCCGGCAAAGGTTCCGCATGCGCATGCGCAAAGTTTGCCGACGACCGCGAGCGCACCGGGGCGTCGTCGGCGGTGCAGGTGCCGCAGCGCGCTCGCTAGCGGGTGTCGCGGGCGCGCACGAGCGTCCATGCGAGCGCGAACGCGAGCGCGAGCTCGATCGCGGCGTCCAGCAGATAGACGGCGCTGATCACATGCATGCCGACGAAGACAATCTCGATGGCCGCGAGTGCGAGCGCCGCGCCGAACGCGACGACGCAAATCGGCGCGCCGACCTGGCGCACGCGGACCGCGGTCAGCAGCGCGGCGCCGATCGCCGCGAGCAGAAGGCCGACCGTGTAGACGAGCCAGTGGTCGGTTTTCGGCCCCGTGATCCATTCGAACGTGCGCATGCTGATGAGCGGCCAGATGCCGGTGACGACGTAATAGAGCGCCTGCGCGCCGAGCACCAGCCGAACGCTGCGCGTCAACCCGCCGCCTTCCGGCTGCGCAGCACGAGCGAGAGGTTGTTGGCCGGCATTTCGACGATCTCCTCGCACGCGAAGTCCGCTCGCTCGGCGACGTCGAGGACCTCCTCGGCGTCGCGCACGCCCCATTGCGGATCGTGCGCGCGAAGCGACGCATCGAATTTCTCATTGCTCGGCGCGGTGTGCGCGCCACCGCGGCGAAATGGGCCGTAGAGGACCACGGTGGCGTTTGCATGGACGACGTCGTGCGCGCCGGCGAACAGCGCGAGCGTCGCCGACCACGGCGCGACGTGGATCATGTTGATGCAGACGATCGCATCCGCCGACGCGATCGGCCACGGCCGCTCGTGCACGTCGAGCGCGATCGGCGAGCGCACGTTCGCAAGCGCCCTCTGCCGCGATCCACCGCGCGACCGAAGCGCGGTACGCTTCATCGGCGTCGCTCGGTTGCCACACGAGATCGGGCAGCGCCCGCGCGAAATGGACGACGTGCTGTCCGGTCCCGCTCGCGATTTCGAGCACGGTGCCGCGCGAGGGCAGCACGCGCTGCAGCACGCACGCGATCGCCGCCTTGTTGCGCTCGGCCGCCGGCGCGAGCCGTCGCCCGTCGGCGAGCCGCTCGCCGATGGCCCACGCAGGCATCAATGCCCGGCGCCGCGGCGTCGGCGGTCGCGTCGCGCATGCGAGCGGCCGCAGCACACGACGACCGCGCCGAGTGCGAATGCGATCGGCAGCGGCGACACGAGCAGCGCGGCGAGCGTGTTCCACGTCTCGCCCGGCGCCAGCCACTGCAGGCTCGCGAACACGAGAACGGCGGTGGCAATCGCAGCGGCCAGCGCCGCCTGCGTCGTGGCCGCGAAGACACGCTCGGACACGATGCCGATCAGCACCGGCAGCACGACAAGAATCATCAGCGGTTCCATGACCCCGCGTCCGAGGCTCCGTGGCGGCGGCGCGCCCGCCGCCGTCGATCGATGTTAGGCGTGTTGCGCTCTTCGTTCAACCGCGGCCGCGGCCTCGCGCTCCGCGGCCGACGACACCGCCGGGCGCGGCGTACTCTTCAACGTGTTCATCGTCGCTGGCGCCTGCCCGCTTGATGCGGATCAACAATCGCCGACTGCGATTGAATATGCCCACGGCGAAGCCGTTAGCGCTCATACCGGTCATCAGGCGGGATGGGCTCAGTGACAGCACGGCTTTCGGCTTCGACGGTCTCGGCGTTGTTCGGCCGGGTGCGTTCGCGCCACGGCGGCGCCCGGCTCGACGGTGCGGTCGTCGCTGTCGCGCTCGTCGCGGTCGCGTGCCTGTGGATCGTCACGACCGAGCGTATCCGCCACGAGCACGACAACGCCGCCGCCGACGCGTGGCGACAAGCGACGAACCTCGCGATCGCCGCCGAGCAGCACGCAAACGCCACGTTCGGGGACGTCGAGCAGACGCTCGCGCTCGTGATCCGCGAATACGAGCTGCACGGCGCGCCGCCTGCGCTGCAGCAGCTGTTCGCCAACGGCGCGATCGCTTCGGGTCTGTACAACCTCCTGGTGGTGACCGACGAGGGCGGCGAGGTCGTCGCGACGAGCGCGCCGGTCGCTCGATTCAACGTCGCCGATCGCGACTATTTCGCGTACCACCGCGATCACCCGGGCGACGCCGTATATATCGGCCGATCGGTGAGCGGCCGCGCGACCGGCAACACGATCGTGCCTGTCACGCGCCGCATCGACAAGCCGGACGGCACGTTCGCCGGCGTCGCCGTTGCTTCGGTGGATCCGGAGTATTTCGCGGCCTCGTACGCGAAGTTCGACGTCGGGGCGAACGGCGTCGTGGCATTGGTCGGCCTCGACGGATTCGTCCGTGTGCGCCGCGTCGGCGCGGCCCGCGAGCACGGCACCGATTTGCGCGACAGCGCTTTCTACCGCGAGCTCCGGGAACGCCCGGTCGGCACCGTTCTCGGCCCCGGCCGTCTCGACGGCGCACGCCGTTACATCAGCTACAGGACGCTCGAGCGCTACCCGATCGTCGTGCAGGTCGGCCTCGACGAGCGTGACGTGCTCGCCGACTTCGATCTGCGGCGTAGCGTCTACGTGGTGGCATCCGCCGCGGCGACGCTGGTGTTCGCCCTCATCGCCATGCTGTTCGTAGCGGCGGCGCGTCGGCAGCGACGGGCGAACGAGCAGCTGCTGCGGAACGAGGCGCGATTCCGGGCGACGTTCGATCAGGCCGCCGTGGGCATCTCGCACGTCGCGCTCGACGGCCGTTTCCTGCGCGCGAACGCGAGGTTCTGCCAGATGCACGGCTACACGAAAGACGAGCTGCCGAACCTGACGGTCTTCCACACGACGCATGCCGACGACCGGCCGAACCTCGAGACGCTCGGCCGCATGCTTCTCGACAGCGCGCCGGGGCGCATTGCGCCGCAATTCGAGAAGCGCAACGTTCGCAAGGACGGTTCGACGATCTGGGTGTCGATCGCCGTCGCGCTCGTGCGCGATACGGCGGGCAAGCCGGACTACTTCGCGACGATGGTCGAGGACATCACCGTGCGCAAGGCGGCCGAGGAGCGCTATCGCGCGACGTTCAACCAGCCGGCAGTCGGCATCGCGCATACGACGGTCGACGGCTCCTTCCTGCGCGTCAACGACAAGCTCGCCGACATGCTGGGCTATACGCCGTCAGAGCTGCTGACGATGGCGATCGGCGACGTCACCGTACCCGAAGGGGTGCACGCCGCGTTCGAGGCGCGCCACCGGGCGATCGCCGAACGGCTCGAATCGTCCGTGCTCGAAACGCAATGCCTGCGCAAGGACGGCTCGCGCGGCTGGCTGATGCGCAGTCTTTCGCCCGTCTACGATGCCGGCGGCAACGTCGACTATTGCATCTCGATCGTGCAGGACATCACCGAGAGCAAGCGTGCCGAGGCGGCACTGAAGCAGAGCAACGAGCAGTTCGAGCAGCTCGTCAACCACATCCAGCAGGTGTTCTTCATCGTCGACGTGCAGCGCAGCGAGCTCGTCTACCTGAGCCCTGCGTACGAGCGGCTGTGCGGCGTGCGCTTCGACTCGCTCGCCGGCGCGGCTCGCCACTGGATCGACACCGTGCATGCCGACGATCGCGAGCGCGCACTCCGCGCCGCGATCTGCATGCGCAGCGCGATTCTCGACGAGCGGCTGCGCGTCGTTCGTCCGGACGGCGCGATCCGCTGGGTTCACGTGCGCGGGTTTCCCGTGCGCAACCCCGCCGGTGTGGTCTACCGTGTGGCGGGCACGATCGAGGACATGACCGAGCGCCAGAAGCTCGTCGACCGCCTCGAATACCAGGCGCATTACGACGCGCTCACCGGACTCCCGAACCGCGTGCTGTTCGTCGATCGCCTGAAGCAGACGCTCGAGCAGGCGACGCGAAAGCAATGGCTCACCGCCGTGCTGTACCTCGACCTCGACCGCTTCAAGCTCGTGAACGACACGCTCGGCCACGTGTTCGGCGACCAGCTGTTGCAGCAGGTGTCGCGCCGGCTTGCAGCATGCGTGCGTGCCGGCGATGCCATCGGCCGGCTCGGCGGCGACGAGTTCGCGGTCGTGCTCGCCGAGCTCGCGCAATCGCAGGACGCGGGGCTCGTCGCGCAGAAGGTGATCGACGCGATCGCCGAGCCGTTCCGCCTCGACGGCCACGAGGTCTACGTCACCGCGAGCATCGGCATCGCGGCCTGCCCGGGCGACGGCGACAATGCCGACGCGCTGCTGAAGAACGCCGACGCGGCGATGTTCAGCGCGAAAGGCCTCGGCAAGAACAACTATCAGTTCTACACGGCCGCGATGAACGAGCGCGCGCTCGAGCGGCTGCTGCTCGAATCGAACCTTCGCCGCGCGCTCGAGCGCAACGAGTTCGTGCTCCATCTGCAGCCGAAGGCGAGCATCGAGAGCGGCGACATCGTCGGCTGCGAGGCGCTGCTGCGCTGGCAGGTGCCGGGTAACGGACTGCTGCCGCCGGCGCGCTTCATCCCGCTGCTCGAGGAGTCGGGGCTCATCGTTCCCGTCGGCGAATGGGTCGTGCGCTCGGCGTGCGCGCAGATCCGCGCGTGGTCGGATGCCGGAATGGCGCCGACGCCGGTCGCCGTCAACCTGTCGGCGCGCCAGTTCCAGCATCAGACGGTCTGCACGGTCGTCGACAGGGCGCTGCGCGACTACGCGATCGATCCGTCGCTGCTCGAGATCGAGATCACCGAGAGCGTGGCGATGCACAACGCCGAGGATGCGATCGTCACGCTGAGCCGGCTGAAGGCGCTCGGCGTGCGCATCGCGATCGACGACTTCGGCACCGGCTACTCGAGCTTGAGTTACCTCAAGCGCTTCCCGGTCGACGCGCTGAAGCTCGACCGCTCGTTCGTCAAGGACCTGCCAGACGACGTCGACGACGCTGCGATCGCGCGCGCCGTCATCCATCTCGCGCACACGCTCGACCTCGAAGTCGTCGCCGAAGGCGTCGAGACGCACGCGCAGCTCGCCTTCCTCGCGCAGAACGGGTGCGACGTCGCGCAAGGGTTCCATCTCTCTCGCCCGCTGCCCGCGGCGCAGTTCGCCCAGCTGCTGCGCGAGCGTCCGCGGATGCCGCGCGTCGAATCCGGCGCACCGCGGAGCGAGATCGCCGCGCCGTAACCCGGCGTGACAAGCGCCCTGCCATTTGCGAGGAGCGCGGCGACGGGCAAGCGAGGAGCGCGGCGACGGGCAATCCTGGTTACCGTCTAACGGCCGGCGCGGCTGAGCCGCCTTGCATTGGCGATCGCCGTCGCATGCACCGGCGCGAGAGCGCTGTCGAACGCGCGCCAGGTCGTGCGCTGCCAATGCCGCTCGAGCGCACGATTGCGGATCGGCCGCCCCGGCACCGTCGTCCACGCGGCGAGCCAGAGCTTCCACCACGGGCCCATCAGCACGAACGGCAGCTCGAAGCCCGCGCGCATCCACTGCGCGTTCATTGCGGTGAGCGAGCGGGTGAAGGCATCCGCCTTTTCGGTGCCCATCCGCATCCATTCGCGCCGATCGCGAAGCGCAGGCTTGCCGGCGCTCGCGAGCGCCTGCAGCGAGCGCAGCGCGACGACCTGCGGGGCAGCGAACGCGAGCTCGGTCGCCTTGACCAGCGAGCGGGAGCGCGCGCGCGACGACGAATTTCGCATCGTTGTATTCCTTTCTTTCCGGGAGACCGCGGCGCGGGATCGCGCGGCGAGCCTTTTGGACGCGCCGGTACGCCGCGAGTTCAGCGCAGCGCGCTCGCCGCCTTCATGGGGTGCTTCTGCGGCAGTAGCAATAGATGAACTGCTGAACCGTTCCGATCGGCGTATGGTGCGCTTCGCGATCGTGCGAGACTAGCGTGAACGCGTGGCCGAACTCGGCGTGCAGCGTGCCGGGCTCATAGCGGACGACGGAAAGTCCGCTGCAGCGCTCGGGGCCGTCTTCGGCAAACGTTGCAACGATCACGTGACCACCGAGCCTGACCGAGTGCATCACCGTGCGAACATAGGCGCGCCGGTCGACCGGATCGGTCAGGAAATGGAATACCGCGCGGTCGTGCCAGACGTCGAACGACCCCGCGGCAAACGGCGCTCGCGTGATGTCGGCCGCAATCCAGCGAACCGCGCGTGCCCGCTCGCTGCCCAGGCGCTGCTTCGCGGCTGCGAGCGCGCCGACCGCCACGTCGAGGACCGAGACGTTGGCGAAGCCCGAGTCGACGAGATCATCGACGAGCGTCGAGGCGCCGCCGCCGACGTCGATGATCGACGCCGACCGTGCGACGCCACTCGCGCGGATCAGCCGCAGCGAGAGCTCGGCATGCGGCTGATACCAGCTCGTAGCGTTCGGCGGCTTCGCCGCGTAAACCGCGTCCCAGTGCCGCTTCGCGTCGTTCACGTCCGCGCCTACCCATTGCGATGTGCCGAGGTTCGCAGGCGACACCGGCGCGGCCCAGCCGACGGTGCCGGCGCGCTTCAACTGCCTTCGCGAAGCGCCGCGACGTGCTGCGTGCGCTTCGCGGCTCGAGCCGTCAGGCCTTCGGCTTCTTCTGCTTGGGCTTCTTCGGTTCCTTCTTCTGGCGGTCGCGGTTGCCCATCGTCGTCTCCCTCGATTCGGCGGCGCGACTGTTCGCGGCTGCGCCGTGCGCCGAGTTTAACCGCGCTCGCGTGCGCGTGGGAAGCGCGACGCGCAACTCGAGCAGCCTCGCGCGCACGTCGGCGCCGTCGATCGCGAGCGACGCGACGCTAACCGGCAACGAGAAGCGCCGCGGTCCGGCGCTCCCGGGATTGACGTAGAGCACGCCGTCGCGCTCGACGATCGAGGGTCGATGCGAGTGCCCGGACACGACGACGCGGATCCCCTCGGCGGCCGGATTGCGCGCGAGCGTCGCGAGGTCGTGAATCGCGAGGATCGACACGCGATCGACGGTGAGCGTGGCAGTCTCCGGGATCGCGCGCGCCCATGCGCCGTGATCGTTGTTGCCGCGCACGGCGGTGACCGGGGCGATCGACGCGAGCTGCTCGAGGACCGAAGCGTCGCCGATGTCGCCGCCGTGAACGATGCGCTCGCAGCCCGCGAGCGCTGCGAGCGCCTCGGACCGCAGCAGCCCGTGCGTGTCCGAGATGAGACCCACGCGCACTTCGGCGTCAGTGCTCGTAGGTCGACAGCTCGACCAGGTTCTGGTCCGGGTCGCGGATGTACACCGAGCGGATGGGCCCGCGGGCGCCGGTGCGCGCGACCGGACCCTCGACGATCGGCACCGCGCAGGCGGCCAGATGCTCGATCACATCCGCGAGCGGGATGGCGGCGATCAGGCAGATGTCGGCCGAGCCGGGTGTGGGCTGCCGCGCCTTCGGCTCGAACTCGCGGCCGGCCTGGTGCAGGTTGATCTTCTGGCCGCCGAACGCGAGCGCCTTGCGGCTGCCAGCGAAGGTGACGACGTCCATGCCGAGTACGCGCGAGTAGAACGCGCATGTCGTGGCGACGTCGCGCACCGTCAGCACGAGGTGGTCGATACGGTCGATCTTCATCGGCGTCACCCGCGTTTCAGGATCGGCCGACAAGCCGGCCCAGCAGCGACGCGAGCCTCGACGGCTTCTTCGCGGGCATGGCGCCGGGCAGCGGCTCGAAGTAGCGGCGATCGACGTAGCACCACGTCCACGGCTTTTCGCTCTCGAGCGGCGCGATGACCGGGTGGCGGCTCGACTCGAAATGGCGCAGCGCGTGTGCGTGCTGCGAGTCCTCGCAGCAGCCGACGTGGCCGCACGCGAGACACACGCGAAGCTCGGTCCACTTGGCGCCGATCTTCACGCACTCTTCGCACACGCTCGCCCGCGCGGCGGCGGGCTCGAGTCCGGCGAAGTGCTCGCAGCGCTCGGCCATCGCGTCGGCTACCGGATCAGCGGGAACATGACGGCGATGTCGTAGAGCTGCAGCGCGCGCAGCTTCGACTCGAGCTGAAGGTAGCGCGCCGCCTTGCGTGCCGGAAGCGCGCGCATCACCCGGTTCTGCATCGTGCGCCGCGCCTTGATCTCTGCTTCGTCGGCCGCCATCAATTCGGTGGCGAGCTGTTTCGCGTAGAGGTTCGACACGTCGCGCTCGCGCGTGATCAGGCCTTCGAGCACGACGGTGCGCCTGCGATCGGCCGCCTCGAGCGCCCGCTGGTACGCGTCGTACGCCGGCCAGAACTTCTTCGCCTCGGCTGGCGTCAGCGGCAGCGTGGACTCGACCAGCGCGTGCTTGTCGCCGCCGGCCGCCCTGCGCAGCGCCTGCATGTCGGTGATGTCACCCGGTGTGTCGGCGGCGATGCACGGCGCTGCGAAGGCGATCGCAAGGCCGACGATGAAAGCGGCTGCCATTCTTTTCATTGTGCGTCCCCAGTGGGTCGCGCGGAGCGCGGGTGGCGCCCGGCGAGAAAAAGGGTCAAGTATGCCGTGCTGTGCGCCGAAGCTGTAGCCCCGGGGCGGCCGGTTGCAGTGCGATTCGGTAGCGTAGCCCGTCCCTTGCGCCATACGCGGCCGGCTTGCGAAAGCGTCCGCACAGCACGCCGCCGTTCGCGAGCACGACCTTCTGCGAGGCGACGTTGTCCGGATCGGTCGTGATCTCGACGTGCGGCAGGCCGACGTCGCGGGCACGGCGCAGCATCAGCCGCAATGCGGTGGTCGCATAGCCGCGCTTCTGCTTCCACGGCACGACGGCGTATCCGATATGGCCGAGCACGTGCGCCGGCAGCGCCGCCGTGCCGGGCTGCCAGCGCAGGCCGATGCTGCCGCAAAACTCGCCGTCCCACATCCACAACTGGAAGCCCGGGAGGCGCGCCGCCGTCGAGCCGTCGGGCAGCCTCACGCGCGCATTGCCGGGATCGCGCTCGTTCAGGCGCGCGACGAAGGCCCGCGTATCGCGCGCGATGTCATGCAGTTGCTCGCGCGCGGCGTCGCGGCCGCGCACATTGTCCGACGACCAGCCGCGATCGAGCGCGGCGATGTACCAGGGCAGGCGGGCGAGCGACGGCTTCACCAGTCGAAGCGTTGCGCGCGGGCGAATCTTCGTGCGCGTCAATCGCGCTCACCGCCTTCCGGCCCGTAGAACATCACCCACACGCCGAAATCGCCGCTGAAATCCTCGAACCGATGTGAAACGCCCGATTCGGCGAACAGCAGGTCGCCGGGCGCGAAGCGTCTGCGCGCACTGCCGTCGAAGAAAACGCCGGTACCGCATGCGACGACATAGATCTCGTCGCGCGTATGCGGCGTCTGCTTGTCGGTGCCCCGCGGCGCGTAGTACTTGACGAGCAGCGTGCCGTGGCGGAACAGCGGCACCGAGCGCACCGCCGACGTGTCGTCGAGGCGTGCGGCTGCCGTGTCGATCGCGAAGTGGGCGCTCGCGCCGGTCGCGATGTCGTCGTTGGCGGCGCTCATCGCGTCGCGCTCAGACGCCGTCGACGACGACGAACCTCGACACCGCCGCGCGGCGGCGAATGGAAAGGGCGCCGCGGTAATCGTCGCTGTCGTACCACGCGCGGAGCTTCGCGATCGACGGGAACTCGAGGATCACCAGCCGCTTCGGTTTCCAGTCGCCTTCGAGCACCGCCGTTTCGCCGCCGCGGGCGAGGTAGCGACCGCCGTGCGCGGCGATGCTCGCCGCGGCAGCCTTCTTGTATCCCTCGTAGTCGGCGGGATTGGTGACGTCGATGTCGACGATCGCATAAGCGGCCATCGGTAATCCTCCGTGTTCTGCGTCGGGGTGCGGCGGGACGCCAAGGATACGCGACGCCGGCCGCGCGTCGGAAGGTGCCCCCGCTCGTGCGATGGCCGGAGCGATCGCGTTCGCAGCGGCCGCGACGGCGTGGCGTGCTTCGATCACCGGGCGGCCCGCGGCTCGAATTCGTACCGGATGGCTGCGATTGCACCGCGCCAGTACGGTCGCGCTCCCTCCGGGAGCAGCCAGGAGACCTCGGCGCTCATCGGGATGCGCATGCCGTCGCGCACGCCCACGTTCCAGAAGCGGCCGCGCCACGGCGTCGGCACGATGGTGCGTCCGACCGTGCGCGCGCGTGACTCCGCGGTCACGCGATCGACGAGGCCGTCGTCGCCGAACGCAAACAGCAGCGAAACCTCGATATCGCCGTCGCGCACGATCGCCCGTGCCGAGCGCTCGTCGACGCCTTCCCAGCGGACGCCTTCGCCGGGCAGCAGCGCCGTCGGATACCACGCCGCTTCGGCGACGAAGCGCATCAGCTCGCCGCGTGCGATGTCGGCACCGCCGCGAAGATGCGCGACCGGCACCAGCCCGAGCAGCGAGGCCTGCAGCACGCCCTCGCCGCCGGCGTACGCGTCGTGCACGTGCAGTGAAATGCCGGGCACCACGGCGATTCGCGCATCCCAGTCGAAGCCGCGGCGGGACGTGACGACGCGCTCCGTCGACGTGAACCGTCGCCATTGCGGCGCCGTCGTTCCGATGTCGAAGGTGCCTCGGTGGTCGATCGTCGCCGCCGCGACGACCGGCTGGCCGTCGGTGAGCGCGGCGCGAAAGTAGCGGCGTACCGGAGCGGGCAGCGTGTCGAGCGTTGCGAGCGCGACGCGGGCGTTCGCATGCGGCACGCGTGCGCCGTCGATCGCGCGGCGCAGCGTGCGCGTGCCGAGGAGCCAGCGCAATGCGCCGTACGCGAGCGCCGCACCGATGCAGGCGAAGACGCCGATGGCGACGCCCAGCATCACGACGGCGGCGCCGGCTCGGCCTTTTGCGCCGCGATTCGAGCAAGCAGTGCGTCGCGGCGGGCGAGGCTCTCCGCCGGCCAGTGCTGCTTGCGGTCGTAATATTCCGGCACGGCGGGCGTGCCCGGCGGGAGCACCACCCACGGCTGCTTCGACGCGGTGAAGATGTGGATGTCGGGCGGCAGACGATCGGGCTCGTCGAGCGTTCCGACGCGAACGAATCGCAGCGCCGTGCCGGCGCCGGCGTAGTGACTCCACACGGCGATCCGGCAGCGCGGGCAGCGCGCGATCCTCTGCCCCTTGCCGCTTTGCGAGGGCGTGTCGACGAGCTCCGGCTCGGCACCGAGCAGCGTCACGCGATCGGACTCGATCAGCGCGTTCAGCGCGAACGATGCGCCGCTCTCACGCTGGCACCAGCGGCAATGGCAGCAATGCACGAAAAGCGGATGCATCTCCATCCGATAGCGGACGAGACGACAATCGCATCCGCCTCCGAGCGGAAACACGTTCGATTCAGACATGTCGCTCGCCTCCCGGGGTTGCGCCGATCAAGCGGCCGGCTTCACCGCCTCGACGAACAGGCTCTCGCGCTCGCGGTTGTCGGGACTCGCAAGCGAAACGCTCATCCGATCGAGTTTACCGGACGCTTGGCGGCGGCGGCCGCGCCACCGCCGCTCGCCACGAGGGCGCTCGCGCTCGAACCGCGCTTCGCCCGAGCGACGAGGCTTTGCAGCAGGTATACGTCGGTCCGACGGAAGAGCGTCCGGCCCTACGCGGCGAGCGCCGCGCCGCGCTCGAGCAGCAGCGCGCGCAGCGCCGAGCGATGGCACCGGCTCTCCTCGGCGCAGTAGCAGCCGAGCGAGAAGTGCGCCGTGTGCGACAGCGCGGCGAGAAGGTCGATCGCACGGCTCGCGTCGGGCGCCGACATCTCGGCGCGGTACTTGCGCACGAATGCGCGCCACTGCGCCGGGGTCGCCGCGCGCTGCGCGAGCTTCATCGTCTCGACGCTCGGCGCGAGCGTCGGAAACCACACGTCGTACCAGTCGTCGGCGGCGAAGCGGCTCTTCGCAACGCCGCGTGGCGGACGACGCACGGTGCCGATCCGCGTTCCCTCGCCGTTGCTGCGTGGCGTTCCGAGCCGCACGATGCGAATCGTCATCGGCGCGGCTCGGCCCGGGTCGCCATTCGCACATCGGCGATCCAGCTGCGCTTGCGGCGGGCGAGACGACTGCCGAGGTCCTCCTGGTCGAAATTCGCGCTGGCGCGCCGAAGCCATGCCGGGTCGACGTTTTCGAGCACGTTGACATTGACCACCGCGTACGCGTGTCCGTCGATGTCGCTGGTGACGACGGGTACCGCACCGCAACGCGAGCAGACGTGGAACGTGGCGGTTCGCGTTCCGAACGCGTAAGCGGACACGGCATCGGCGTCGCCGACAGTCACCGTCAGCGCTGCCGCGGGGTTCGACGTCCAGACGCCGCCGTGCTTCGTGCAAAACGTGCAGCCGCATGCGCGCGCAGGAATCTCCGGCCGCTCTCCCGGCCATTCGAGCGCGACCGCGATGTTTCCGCAGTGGCATCGCCCTTCGATCAGCATCCGACGTCCGCTGTCACGAGCGCCGCTGCGGCTCAGCCGCTGCTCGGGAGGGCTGCAAGCACGGGAGGGAGGGCGGCAACGCCTGGACGAGCAGGATCTTGCGGCTCGCAGTCGCCGCACCGAACACGCCGGCGATCAGCACGCAGCCGAGGAAGAAGAGCTTCACCGCGGTTCCGTCCGCGCCGAGCGCGAGTCCCCAGACGAGCCCCGCCGCGAGGAATCCGTTGTACAGGCCCTGGTTGGCCGCCAGCACCTTCGACGCGCGCGCCGATTCGATCGTCTGCCCGAACGCGCGCAGACCCGCGGGCTTGTCCCACAGGAACATCTCGAGGACGAGGAAGTACGCGTGCAGCAGCGCGACGAGGCCTACGAGCCCGTTGGCGACAAGGGTCATGGGGCGCTCGGCGCGGGCAGCGCGCGACGGCAGTGACGCGCGGGGCGAGTCGCCTACGTGACCGAGGCGTCTTTCTCGCTCGGCGGCGGCGGTTCGGCGCCGGCAGCGGGTGCCGGCTGTTCGGCTTCCGACTTCTTCTGGCGCTTGGCTTCCTTCTTCTGCTTTTTGGCAAGATCGCGCTGGCGTTTCGCGAAGGCGTAGTTGGGTTTTGCCAAGTGGGTGTCTCCGGCTTCGGTTGGAAAGTAGCTAGCGTAATCGATTTGGGCGAACTGCGCTGCCGCCGGGCGGCTACGGCCGCCGCCGGGTTCGCTCCGGCAGCTTCGGCGCAAGGCGCACGAGATCGGCGCCCCGCTCGAGCGTCGCGGGCGGAAGTCGCGCTCGGGAATCGGCGTCTAGCCCACCATGGCGCTTCGCGAACCGGCCGCGTCAGCCGCGCCTGCGCAGCACCACGTGCGCCGCGCGCTCGCCCGCGACGTACGGCGAGCATTCGTAGCCGAGCGCGCGCGTGTCGATGCCGCCGAGCAGATGCTCGCCCGCGCCGAGCAGCACCGGCCGTATCGCGAGATGCAGCTCGTCGATCAGCGCGGCGCGAAGATATTGCCGGACCGTCGATACGCCGCCGCCGAGGCGAACGTCGAGGTCGCCCGCGGCGGCGCTCGCCTGCTCGAGCGCGGCGTGAATCCCCTCGGTGACGAAGCGGAACTCGGTGCCGCCCGCCATGCGCAGCGGTGGCCGAGCGTGATGCGTCAGCACGAAGACGGGGGTGCGGTACGGGGGCTCGTCGCCCCACCAGCCCTTCCAGCTCTCGTCCGGCCACGGACCGCGGACCGGGCCGAACATGTTGCGCCCGAGAATCCACGCGCCGATGCCGGCAAAGCCCTGCTCGGCCATCGCGTTGTCGACGCCGGTCTCCCCGTCGCCGTGACCCTGCATGCTGCGCCACACGCGCGTGGGAAAGAACCACTCCATCAGGTCCGGCCCGTTGACGCCGAGCGGGTGCTGCAGGTCCTGGCTCGGACCCGCGCCGTAGCCGTCGATCGAAAGGGCGAAGCTTTGCACGCGAAGTTTGGCCATTGCGCTTTCTCCGGCCGATCAATCGATCATGTGTTTCGTTGCACCCGGAGCTCCACGTTTCAGGCGTCGGGCGTCCATAACCGCTTGCGAAAATAGTCGCGCCACGCGGCGGGCAGCGAAGGATGGTCGCTCGCGTTCCTCAGCATCGGTTGATTGGCGTCGTCTTTCGCGTAGAGCGCGACGACGTCCGCGATCGTCAGGCGCCTTTCGTCGCGCGCAAGCCGCTCGATCGTGTCGCCCGCACCGGCGTCGCCTTCGCACTCGACCGCGAGATAGAACCCGCTGCGACCGCTTTGCAGAAATCGCTTGACGATGTCGACGCGCTGGAAGCGGATCGCGAGCTTGTAACAGGGCATGCGAGGCTGCGTGACGACGAATTGCGCCGTGCCGATCCGGTAGCGGTCGCCGATGCCGACGTCGTCTTCGAGCAGGCCTTGCGTCGTGAAGTTCTCGCCGAATGCGCCCCAGCCCAGCTCGGCATCCGGCAGCTCGCGACGCCACGCGGCATAGTGCTCTGCCGGGTAGGCGTACACGGCTTTCTCGGGTCCGCCGTGAACCGCTGGATCGGACTGCTGGTCGCCGTCGATGTTGCTGCGGCCGACATGCACGCGGCCCGACACCGGTGTCTTGAAGATCGAAGTGCGCACCGGCGCGCCGCGCCATTGCACCTCGCGCGGTCCTCCGACGCTGATCGACAGGAGCTTCACATCGACCGGGCGCGCAGTCGCGCCGCGGCGCTGTGCCGATCGCGCGCGACCGAGTAGGCGGAACCGGCCTTCGGCAGGCCGGACGGCGGCATGTTCACGCAGATGTTCTCGTAACCACCCGGCGACACCGCATACGCGACCGGCCACCATTCGTGCATCAGCAATGGATTGTTGATGCGCATGCCGATCAGGAACACGACGAATTCGCCGTCGAGCCGCGTTGCGATGCGTTCCTTTCGGGTCGTCGCGAATAAGCGGCGGCGAGGCTAAATCTAGCGTCGGCGCGCATTTCCGCAAGCGCGGGAATCGGCGGATACGTCACGGATGCGCTCCCATTCGCAAATTGGACCCTGTACGACGCGGAACAGCGGATGCGCGGCGGGCAGCGTGACGCCGCGATGGCGCCGACAGGCGTCCGGATTGCGCACCCGAAGCTTCCGAAGCAGCCAGCTCCACTCGTACTTCAATTGCTCGTCGGTCGTCACGATCTGCTGAGCGATCGCAACGCGCGCGAGCTTCGAACGCGTGAAATTGTATCCGCGAAATGAGGCTTCGCAATGGACGCCGACGAGATAGGCGTTGATCGCGGAGCGCGGCCAGCGGCATCCGCGAAACCGCCGCAGTTGCGGGTGATGGCGGTATCCGTCGGTGTCGCCGCGCAGCACGGCGCGAGCCAGCAGGGCTTCGCGCCACAGCGCGACCAGCCCGATCGCGTCGAGATACCCCGGATGCAACGTCCACAGGCGCATCGAGTTTCAGAGCGGACTAACGAGCCGACGTCGGGTCGGGCTGCTTGCGCGGGCGAACGGCATAGATCACGAAGCAACCGAACAGCGCAGCTGTCGCCGACCACATTCGCATGAACCACGGCGGTTGCGCCGACCACCATCCGAACACGGCTTGCGAGCGCTCGACGCCGAAGAAGGGCGTCAGCACGCCGGCGACCAGAATGATGACGCCCAGAACGCGCACGCTGCGTGGCATGCGAGACGCCTTGGCGACATAGAGCAGCGCCAAGCCGAGGAGGATCCGCACCGCGGCAACGACATGGAGCGCGCCCGGCGTGAGCAGCGGTCGCACCCAATCGAGTAGCGTGGTCGGCGAAGCGAGACCCGTCAAGCCGACTGCGGCGATGACAACGGCCATTGCGGTGACGACGAGTCTCATGGCTCGCGAGTGGCGTCGAGCTCGAGCATTCGTCGGATTGGCACCCGGCCGTCAGGCGAGGCTGCGCGAATGATGACGTCGCTCACGGCGGAAGGCGGCGGATGTCGTGACCCAGGTTCAGGCGGTCAGGCGATCAAGGCGAAGCACGTGGCTCACGCCAGCGGCGCATACATACAGCCCGACTCCGAACGCGATGTGCGCCATGAGGCTTCGCAGCCGGGCCTGCGCCGGCTCGGGCGTTCTGGACGCAGCAATGCCGAGTCCGAAAGCCGGCTGCATGATCAGGTATGGCACGAGCACGCTGCCGATGCCGAACAGCAGCGCCGGCAACAAGGTCGGCCGCGCCAGCCAGCTACCCGAGACAAGGGCGACCAGCACGAGCGCGTACGAGATGCCGATGACGTAGTGCGCGATCCAGCCCACCGCGCATTCGGAACGTTTTTGCGCAGCGCCGGCGATGCTCGCATGCATGAACGTGCCTGCGGGCATATGACGAAGCCAGCGTCCGACCAGACAATAGTTGGCCGAGGGAACGCCAAATGCATGCTTGAGGACGAGTGACCAGGCGTCCATGAACGCAGTCGCGCCAAGCCCGACGACGACTGCGAGCAAGAACGTCGTTTCAGGGCTCACCATCGGACTCGACAGGGACGCTTTACGCGCTCCACCATCGCTAGGACTTCGCGTTGTTCGAACGCTTCGACTTGCCGGAACTGTTCAGGGCGACCGCCTCGCGAACCAGCGCCTTGAAGGCCGACGCGGCGACTTCTTCTCCTTCGTGGATGTCGATCGCGCGGCGCACGTTTCCGTCGAGGCTCGCGTTGAACAGACGGGCCGGATCCTTCAGCGACGCGCCCTTGGCGAACGTAAGCTTCACGACGCTCTTGTACGATTCGCCCGTGCAGATGATGCCGTCGTGCGACCAAACCGGAGTGCCCCTCCACTTCCATTCCTCGATGACGTCCGGGTCGGCTTCCTTGATGAGCTTACGCACGTTGCTCAGCGTTTCCCCGCGCCAGTCCGGCAATTCGGCGATCCTGTTCGAGATGAGATCCGATGCCGACTCGGCTCGGCCCGTGCCTGACTTGTTCATGTTCCGGTCCTGGGAGCTCCGGACATATCTCACGTCCGAGAGAAGATAGTCCGGCAAGAGTGGAGAACGACCGGTCGAAGCAAGAACTCCAAGGCCGCTACAGGCCGCCTTCGCCGAAATTCTACCTTGAGCAGTAACCGGAGGGCCGCGCCGACGGCGCGAGCAAGCAGCCGCGCGCACCTGCGCTGCGGTTGAGCGCCGCACGGTTGGGCGTCATCAGTGCGCCCGACTCAACGCTTCGAGGTGCCAAGAGCGGGACGGTTCTTGCGGTACGAATTCTTCAAGCAGATCCTGCCGTCTCGAAAGGTGAACAGATCGCAACCATCGACTTCGACGCGGGTGCCGTCTGCCCGGGTTCCCGTGAACGTCCACTCCGACACTCCTCGCTCCCCATGAACGAAATGCCGCGCGTTGTCCCATTGGGCGTCGGCGAAGGTTGCCCAGACCTCCGCGAAGCCCGCTCGCACGGCGTCGCGGCCCACGTATCGGGTCCCGCAGACGTCAGCGCCTGCAGAGGCCTCGAACACACAACCGTCCGTCATGAACGACATGAGAGCATCGAGATCGTGCCGATTCCAAGCGTCGGCAAAGGCCTGCAACATTTCCGTGGTTACCTCAGGAATCACGTCCGACATGGTCGCGCCTCTGTTTGTTTCGGCCTCTGGACCGGTGTCCGGCTTTTCGCCCAACGATGGGGATCAGGTGACATGCTGGCCGCGCCGCGCCGAGGGTCCGCCGCCGAGCGCGAACCACTGCAAGCAGCAGTACGCGGCGAGCCAAAGAGCGAACGCGACGGCGTGTCCGTACTCCCAGCGAAAGCGCAACTCGGCATAGAGCTTCGGCAGCGATTGCGAGCCGGACCTGATCGCTTCGCTCCATTGGCCGTTGACTGGAGCGACGAGGGTGCCCCACGCTAGCAGAGAGAGTGCCAGCAGCATGGCCGCCGCGACAGCGAAACGGACCGCCGGAAGGCCGCGAGATACAAATGCGAGCACGCCGGTGATGACGAGCGCGCCGATCTGAACGACCGCGCCTACGGAACCGAAAAGTGCATACAGCGTGCTGGTGACGGCGAAATACTGTTCGGGTGTGTAGCCCAGCTTCACTGGCATTTCCAGCAGGTGCGCTGCCCCCGGCGCGAGGCCCAGGGCGACCACGAGAAGACTGAAGAAGCGAAGGGCTCGATGATTCATGACGGTCTCCCGATTTCGAGCGGAGCCGTTGCCGATGGCCTGACGCCCGCAACGGGTGCAGCACGAGACTAGGCCTTCGGACTTCCGCCAGCCGATGCTCGACCGCCGAGAAGGACTCCGGCAACAAAGGCGACGACCGCGCCGAGCGGACCCAGCACGAACGCGCTCGTCATCGCCGCCTCGACCGAGCGATCGTGTGTATTGGACGACAACCAATCAATCAGGAAGAAGCCGACGAGCGCGGCAACGACGTACCCGCCGAGCGCGCTGAGCAAGCCAATGGCGAGCCGTTTCATCGGCGTGATCCTCGATGGGTGCTTGAACGCGACCGTGGCAGGCACGAGCAGGGCATTCGCCCGCGCTCATCCTATTCCACCAGGGTCGGCGTGTAGGTCCACATCCAATTCTCGGCGCCCTTCAGCGTGAAGCTTTTACGATCGGCCGCAATCGTGACCGGCGATCCCGGCATGTTCGGCATCGCGAGCACCTCCGGCGCCACGCCGGTGCCGAGATGCAGTACCGCTTGCTGGTTGCCGCCGGGGATCGCTCGCATCGAACAGCTCGCCGGGTAATTGGACACGCTCGCCGCCGGATAGGTCCGCGTCCCCCTGATCTCGATCAGATCGCCGACGATCGAGTTCGACGCGCTGTGGAAATGCTCGTACGCGGCCCTGAGTGTCGGCGGCGGGCAGTTCGTGCCATCGGACCTGAGGTTCACGACGTCGGTCTTCGCGTCGGTCAGCATCACGGTGCCAACGACCCTTCGCTTTTTCACGTCCCACGTGAACTCGACGCTGACGCGGTCGGTGACATCCGCCTTGCCCTCGTAGTCTCCCAGCACGACCGGGACGCGCCCCTGGTGCACACCATCGACCCGGTACTTGACGACCTTCGCGTTCGCCCACTTCTGCGCGACGGCCATGTCCTGCGCTGCGGCGTGGAGAGGCATCAGGCCGGCGAGCGCGGCGGCGATCGCGAGCAGCTTGTTCATCGAGTGTCCTTTCGTGATTGTCTTGGCACGCGCCCGGGGAATGTAGTCCGCGACGCTCGCGCGCCGCGCGGTCAGGAGGCGGTGAAACGCGCCGCGACGCGTGCGCTAGACATATCCGAGCCCGCAAATGAACCGGACGTTGGCCACGAAAAGACCAGCCAGCCACGTGTCCGCTCCGAGGACCACGAAGCCGAACGCCGTGGCGGCGCGAACCAGTAGCGAATTGCTCCGCAGCGATCATGAAGCAGGCGCGCGCCGACGCATGGGAGCCAACGAACAACAGCGATTCCCTCGTCCCGGAAACGACGTCGCAAGCAACGCTCCGCGGCTAGCAAATCAAGGTAGCCGGCGAGCCACCGCCGGGGCGGAGCGCTGCCGGCGGGGCGTCCTAACCGGCGGGTCACGTGCCATGTGGCGAAGACTTCGCGGAAGTGTCCGCGCCCGCGCAGCAGCCGGACGACAATTGCATCGGCGGGCACTTGACCGAACCATACGAACAGAAGACGCAGCAATCACCGGGCTTTGGCCGTAGCAAGGTGCGACAGGTCAGGCATTCGTAGAAGTAGAGGCATGAATCGGTCGGCATCGTCTCGACGGCCGCGACGCCGCAATGGGGACAAATCAGGACGCACTCGAGACGTGGCAAAACGCTCATGAGATCGTGCCTGGCGAGAACAGGTTAATCGGCGCTGCCCGTTGAAGAATCGGAAGGACTTCCCCTGCTCGGGGTCGGCAGCGAAGTGCCACGATTGAATTTGCACGTTCAATCGATGAGAGTGGAAGTCATGGGCGAGATTACTACCGTAGGGCTCGACTTGGCAAAGCGCGTCGCTGCGTCTCACGCCGCGCGAGGTAGTCGGTTTCCGAACAGGATTTGGGAGGTGGGAACCAATTAATTGTCAAGCGACATCGTTCTGACGTGTGCTCACGTAATTTTGTTACAGCTGCTCACAAGGATGTTACTCGTCACTCGTGAATGAGCCGCTGGACAGCCTGTTGTCGCCATGTCTTCACTTTCTTCTGGAGTGTGTGCAGCTGGTGCAAACTGTACGTGCGGGTAGCGGGCCTGGAACTCAACGAGCAGTTCGAGTGACGTCTGATCCGGTGCTCGTCGAGACAGCGCGTCATTCTTCCCAATGATCTTTGAAAGTCTCGAGGCGCCGGCCGCGCGGTCTATCACTGTGCAGTCGATACGTTTTGGAGCCGATGACGACGCCGCGCGCGCGAGCATCGCGACGCCACAGATTCACACGCCGCAAGAGCGTCTTGTACTGCCTGGGTGTGAATCGCCCCGGAAACTCGATGCACAACTCGTCGAAAAGCTGCGAGACATTGATGTTGGGGAGGCTCTCGAGTCGCCGGCAAACGATCGGCCATACCATGCGAAGCGCTTGGACGCGGGCCTGTCCACGCTCGGCGTAGACGGGTTGCAGCTGCACCAACGTTTTGGGCACAGTGATGGCGTGCGGCGTCACCGGCAGCGCTGCGGCGGCACTAGCGATGGGAGCTTGTGCGGGAGTCGTTTCAAGACCTCGCAGATATCGCGGCTTGGCGTCGATCGAAAACGTCGGACGAATCTCGCCCATGCGCCAGGCGCTCGATAGGCTTGCCACGAACGCGGCGAGATTGGGTGGTTCGCAAACCATCGGCGGCGGCGTCTCACCGTCCGCCAGCGCGGCCAAGTAAGCCTGCACCGCTCGCATTTCCTCCAGAAGCTTCAAGGGATCGAGGTTCGCCGAGACCTCACGCAGCTTGCTCTTGGCGGCCATCGGGATGCTGTCCGATTGCAGCAGTCGCTCGCAGGGCGTTCGCGGTGGATGATAGTGCTTGGTTACTTTTGCGCCATCGCGCTCTTTGGACGCGAGCTTGAATGATGGCTGGAAGAAGTTGACGAACAGCCGGGATGCGCCGTACAGACGCGTGATCGCGCGAGCGGCCGCCAGACCCTCAAAGCGCCGATAGCCGAGGAGCTTTCGCACGATGGCTCCATTCTTCTGCTCTATCCATGCCTGGTCGTTCTTGCGGTACGGGCGGGATCGAGTGAGCTCAATTCCGTGACTCAGGCAGTACTCGATCAGCCTGTCATTCACGAACTCGCTACCGTTGTCCACATCCAGCGCTCGCAGGGCGAACGGGAGTCCGATGCGTATGCGATCGAGCGTCTCGACCACGAGAGTGCTTTCGCGCACAACGATGGGTGCGGCCTCGGTCCAACCGCTTGCGATGTCGGTCAGAACCAGGCTATGAACGTAGCTACCTCGGTTGACCGCTCCGCAGTGTGCAACGAGGTCCATTTCCATGCTGCCTGCAGACGGATCATTCCAATCGGCAAAGGTGCGCATCTTGATGCGACGGCGCGGCTCTGGCTCAGCCCGTCTAGGCCTCTTCGTTCGCCCCGTCGTTCGCGGCACGCGCAGCAAGCGGTCGACTGTGGCCGCGCTTATCGAAAGGACCTTCGGTCGTATCTGCTCATCGAGCTTCAAATGTCCATTGTGTTGAGAGCGGGCAACAGAATTGGAAGCAGCGCCTTCAAGCGCTTGCCGCATACCCGATCGGATGCCTCCCACAACACAATGAGCGCAGCGCGAACGGCCTCATCGTAGAGCGATGCCCGTTGACGACTCTGTCGGCGCCTGGACGGCCCAGCACTATTCAGCGCGCGAATCGCGGACTTCTCGTGGTAGCCCGTTACGGCGATGAACTCTTCGAGGATCTTGCGCTTTTCCTTCGCCGGGGCCGCGATGTACCGCGCTCGGATCGCATTGGCGAGCTCTGCGCGCGCCGCGGAGGTCATTCTCTTGTTCACGGTGCCTCCCTGGACGTGAAGGCATCACTTTGGCATCCGCCCCCACGAGTAACATTTCAGGTGAGGCAACGATCCCGCCCAGTAACATTCAACTTGAGGCAATGCGGACAAATTAATGAGCGCAGCAACGCCCGACGGGTGCACAGGGTTCGCAATATCGCAGTGAAGCCTGCTCAATTCACGCTCGACACCGTTCGGCACTTTCGTGATCGAGGTCTTAGGCTTTGCGCTCTGGAGCAAGTAGTTTCCAGTGCCCTTCGGACACTACTTCGACGATACCGTCGACCACTTTGATCGCAGTTTGGTCGTCGATCGCGTATGCGGGACCTCCAACCGCTGCTGCCCATCGTTCCGCAGCGGCCATGGTGTTCTCGGGCATATCCGGGTGGTCCAGATGCGGAAAGATCGAGAAGTCGACGACTCCCAGAGTGATGTCGTCACCGGTGATCGACGGTTTCGACGCGACGAAATCCTCTCCGACACGAGGTGTCATCACCATGCTTCCGGCACTCAGTCCTACCCAGACGGTTCTCTCCAGCGTAGGCAGGAGCGCCGCGAGTCCGGACTGCCGCATCCAGTGACAGAGATACACGGCGTCGCCGCCGTTCACCAGAAGTACGTCCGCTTCGCGGACCCAGGGAACCCAGCGCTCTGCGCCGATGCTGGGTAGCGCGGTGAGTTCCAGCACCCCCAAGGACTTCCACCCCAACTCGCACATGGGGCACTGCGGTTCACGGCCGCTGATGAATCGCCATGCGTTGCCGGGACGATTCCCGTGGGGGTAGCCGTATCCCGCGGTGGGTATGCACAGGGCGCTGGAGTCGGCAATGGGTTTGCCCAGGAGCTTGACCAGGGCGTCGTGGATGCTCACGTTCTTGATGCCCGCGGAGGTGAGTAGAAGCCTCATGATGATTGGTGTCCGATGGCTGCGTGTCCGAATCGGGATGCTTCTGGGGTCGCTTTGCCAGATGGATTGTGAGAGGCGCCCGGTGCTTGGATTGCATGGCCTGACGAGACCAAGGTAACCGTCCGGTTGACCGCGCGGTTAGGGCCGGACTCAACTCCCGGCCTCCGTACCCAACGGTAAAACGCGGGGCCACTGCGACGCGAGCCGCTGCACGCGCACGCCGCAGCGAATTGAACCGAACACTCCGAGACTGCGAGCAAAGCAGAGCTACGACCACGGTCAGACCGGCGCTGCGCGCACGTGGCAAAACTGCCATTGATGCGGCCCGATTCGATTTCCACAGTGATCCGCGACTACAAAGCACGAAGCAGCGTCTCGTAGTTTGCATGCGAACCGATCCAGAACCAGACGACGGAGTCGCCGTTCAGCACGCCAACTGCTCGATATGCGCGATCGATGCGCACCGAGTAGATTGGCAGTGTCGCATGCACCTTCTTGAACCGAAGGGAGAGATGCCCAGGATTCGCAGACCATAGCGCATACGCCGAAGCGGCTTTGTCTTGGACCGGCTTGGGCAGTTCCCGGTAGTGAGCGGAATCCTCTGTAGTGCGCGAGAGCACGAGAGGCTAGAGTGGCTTTGCCTTTCCGGCGCGATCCTCGGCAAGAGCTTCTTCGGCCATCTTGGCGAGGAAATCTTGCGATTGTGAGAACAGCTCGCTCCACTTTTGCTCGGAGGCAAGCTCGTCCAGCACAAGAGCCGCGATTGCGTCTTGCTCCGCCGAAGGCAGCTTGGCCATCTCATTCAATGCTTTCTCGAGCAGCTTGGTCACGGCGGTTTCCCAGCAACGCCTCAATGATACGGCGGGGGCGAGTTGCGCCCTAACGAGACCAAGTTGAGGGGCGCCGCGGCGGGCGCCCAGCGCCGCCGGTGGGCGTCCCGCTCGAACGAATGGTTAGGCCGCGGAGAGTGCGCTGATCGTGACGTAATACCCATCGGGATCCCGGAGCGAAAACTCGTTGGTTCCAGTGTTCGGGTTCACATGGGGCTCTTCTTCGAGCCGAGTGACGAGCGCGCGTGCCCTCCGCAAGGCCGTGTCGAAATCATCAACCCGGAAAAACAGGAGGAGTCCGTTGCCGGGAGTCGCGTGTTCGGGACTCGTCAACGATGGATGCTCGTGGGCGCCCCACTCGTGGAGGCAGAGCAAGACCGTTCCATCCGAGTCGAGGAGTTGCCCAAAGTAGGTATGGTGGGGAGGCGTCTCCGGCTGACCGAACAGCGACTGGTACCACTTGAAGCTGCCAGGGACATCGCCTACCCCGATGATCGTCCAAATGCGCTTCACGAGTTTCTCCTGCGGCCTAACGGACGAAGGTGACCGGCGACCCGGTGCCGGCGCGAAGCGCCGCGCGCGGGGCGTCCGTGTTGACCGCGAGGTTAGGCCCAGCGTTAGCCATGATGCGCGAGCTCCTCGCGCAAGATGCGCCGCAGCGCCGTAGCTGTGAGCGGCGCTTGGTCGACCCCGAGGTGGGCACGCAACGCCTCATTGACAAGAGTTTGATAACCCTTGCCAGTCTTCTCAGAAAGGGCCTTGAAGCGCTCGACTACGACGTCGTCCAGATAGATAGTGATACGCGTCTTGCCCTCGGACGCGAGGACCACGCCGCGCTTGCTCTTGGAAAAGTCATACTCCTTTTTCATAGGTCCGGATTTCCTTCGGCTCCGGTTTGCGCACGGAGATGATTCGTGCATCTTCGCCGCGGAGAGCATAAACGACAACTCGAAGATTTCCGAACAAGTTCGTCCCAATCGAGACGAAGCGTTGTTCGCCCCTGTGCGGAGAGATCTTCCATCGTCAGTGCGAACGGATCGTTGAGCACGCCATCGCCCTCGGAGAGGGAGACTCCGTGCTTCTTCCGGTTCGCCGCGTCCTTGCGGGGATCGAAGGTGCTCGGCATACATACATTATATGTATAATCGCGGCAATGTGCAACTTGCGATGCAACCGCCCGCGAGGCCTAACGAACGAAGGTAACCGGCGACCCGCCGCGCAGGCGAAGCCGCGCACGCGGGGGACCCAAACGAACTGGCGCTTGCGATTGCACGGGACTACAGCGTGCGCCTGGAGGTGACGTCGCGGCAAAGCGATGCAGCGGGCGAGAAGAACAACAGCGCCGGCGTGTAGCAGCCGAAGTGCGCAATGGGTGGCATGCAGCGAGCGTGCGGCCGGCGCCAACTGATGCTGCTAAGCGCATCGATTGGCGAAGCTCGAAATGCACGGTTGTTCTCACCGAGCGAGGCCTAACGAGACCAAGTTAACCGGCCGCCCGGCGCGGACGAAGCCCCGCCGATGGAGGTCCGGTTGAACGCGTGGTTGGGCGTCACGGCGTTACAGGTCACCCGGCTTGAGGCCAGTGTGCTTGGAGATGCGAGCAAGCATCTTCGGTCCGATATCCTCGCCATCGTGAAA
The DNA here is from genome assembly GCA_963798655.1 of uncultured beta proteobacterium. Taxonomy (GTDB): domain Bacteria; phylum Pseudomonadota; class Gammaproteobacteria; order Burkholderiales; family Casimicrobiaceae; genus CAVSMC01. The sequence goes on from CAWCUH010000004.1 coordinate 759,154, forward strand.
GGCGAAAACAAAATCAGGCCAACCCTCGCGGCTTAGCGTGCGATGCGAACCGGACTGCCGCTTAAGCCGCCAGCCCAGACCGAGCAACGCTGAATAGACGCGGCGTGCTTTGGTCGAGGGCCAATGCGTCACGTCGCGACGGAGATAGAAATCGAATGTGGCCCGCTCTCGCCATGTTCCAGTCGCTCGGCGAGAACGCGTAAGGCAAGGATTTCCGCTCGCGCCATCGCCTCATCGCGGCTCGACCCGTATGCCAGTACGCCGGGCAACTGGGGCACTTCGGCAAGCCAGCGGCCATCGTCTTCTCGTTCGGACTCAATGTCGAATTTCACGATGTGCTCTCCGGAGGCCATGCGCGATTGTACGCCGCGAGAATGAGTGACGCCCAACGGAACCAAGTTAACCGGCCGCTCGGCGGGCGCGCAGCGCCGCCGATAGCGGTCCGGTTCAACGAATAGGAAGGACTTCTCGTACTCAGGTCGGCAGCGAAATGCCACGATTGAATTTTGCACGTTCAATCAATGAGAGGGGAAGTCATCGGCGAGATTACTACTGTGGGGATCGACTTGGCAAAGCGCGTGGTTTCGCTGCACGCCGAGGACGCCGCGGGTCGGGTGGCGCTGCGCAAGACGCTGCGCCGCGAGGCGCCGCTCGACTGGTTTGTTGAGCGCTCGACGTGCGTGGTCGCCTTGGAGGCGTGCATCGGCGCGCACCACTTCGGAACCTTGCTCGTGCAGGGCGCGCGCTCGGCGCTGCAAGCGGCACTGCGCGTAGCGCCAGCGCGGCGAACGCGACTCGCCGCCTGGATCGCGACGACTTACGCGCGCATCGGCTATCACAAGACGCTCGTCGCGATCGCCAACAAGCACGTGCGGCTCGTCTGGGCGCTGCTCATCCGCGACGAGCCGCTGCGCGCGCATCTTGCAGTGGAGTAACGAGATCGATCCGAGAACTGCGAGCAAAGCGAGCTTAGAGCGACGGTCAGACCGACGCTGCGCGCACCTGGCTAACCATGTGGCCGCTCGACGAGGCCGCTGAACGAATGAGGGCGCAGCGCGCGGTTACCTAAGTTGGCCCGGGTGCGAAGCGATCACTCAACACGGCCGGATACAGAGTTGCAGTCTGAACCATCGTCACTGCTCGACTACTTGCATTTCCGGGGAAGTCCATACAGCGCGGTTAGGCGGCAACCCGAACGGATGTGCGAAGAAACTCTGGGGCGAAGTCGGCACCATTGGGCCAGACCAATGTTTTCAGCTCCGGGTGCACGACAAATTGACGGAAGAACTCAACGCTCTTCAACGGTTCGAACACCGGACCGTGAAGTTCGTTGGTTAGATCGATCTCGCCCTCCGCGCCATCGTCGAAGCGCACCCACACAGCGTGGCCAGCGACCCAACGGGCGTCAACGACGTGAGGCAGCATAGCGGTTACTCCAGTGGATCAATGTGAGGCAACGGCTGACTGGAGCGCGCAAGCGCCCAAGCCTCGAGCAATTCCCCCCGGTGCAGATCTTTCCATTCCAGTACATGGGCATGCGCGCGTTTCGGAAAGCTGCCGTTGATGCGGCCCGATTCGATTTCCACCGTGATTTCAAAGTCGCCATAAATCGCGTGGAAGTGAGCGGGCCCGTGCTCTCGGTAGTACATCGCGATGATGATGCCGAGAAACCGGCTCAGCTCAGGCATGTGCCATTGTAGCGCCGACGCTCGCGTTGCCGCCTAACAAGACCAAGTTAACCGGCGCTGCCGGCGGCGCCGAAGGACGCCGCCGGCAGCGCCCGGTTGAACGAATAGGAAGGACTTCCCCTACTCAGGTCGGCAGCGAAGTGCCACGATTGAATTTGCACGTTCAATCAATGAGAGGGGAAGTCATGGGCGAGATTACTACTGTGGGGATCGACTTGGCAAAGCGCGTGGTTTCGCTGCACGCCGAGGACGCCGCCTGGCTCGGGCTGACACCGCGCCAGTACTCCACTGGCGGCAGGCCGCGGCTGGGTCGCATCACGCGGCGCGGCGATGCCTACCTGCGAACCTTGCTCGTGCAGGGCGCGCGCTCGGCGCTGCAAGCGGCACTGCGCGTAGCGCCAGCGCGGCGAACGCGACTCGCCGCCTGGATCGCGACGACTTACGCGCGCATCGGCTATCACAAGACGCTCGTCGCGATGGCCAACAAGCACGCGCGGCTCGCCTGGGCGCTGCTCATCCGCGACGAGCCGCTGCGCGCGCATCTTGCAGTGGAGTAACGAGATCGATCCGAGAACTGCGAGCAAAGCGAGCTTAGAGCGACGGTCAGACCGACGCTGCGCGCACCTGGCTAACCATGTGGCCGCTCGACGAGGCCGCTGAACGAATGAGGGCGCAGCGCGCGGTTACCTAAGTTGGCCCGGGTGCGAAGCGATCACCCAACACGGCCGGATACAGAGTTGCAGTCTGAACCATCGTCACTGCTCGACTACTTGCATTTCCGGGGAAGTCCATACAGCGCGGTTAGGCCGCAACTTCCACGACTTCGCTTGACGAGCTGGGCGGAGGAATGGGTTGACCGTCCTCCTTCAACCCCTCCAAGTGAAATTCGATGGCCTCTTGGATCGTGGCAAGAACCTCTTCGCGTGTTTCGCCAACCGCGATACAACCCGGAAGATCGGGTACATATGCCCCGTATGAGGAAGCACCTTTTTCGACTACGACGAGATAGCGCATTTGTCGTCACTCCGGCTTCTTGAGCCCGGCCTGCTTCAGGGCACTATTCAACGTTCCAGGCGGGACATCGATGCTCGGTTTCCCGGCAACAGTAACAGTGCCCGGTTTCGCCCTGTGATGGAACTGTCGATGGCTTCCCTTCACTCGAACCTGGAACCAGCCGTCGGCCTCAAGCAAGGCGATAAGTTCGCGCACCTTCACCGTAGCACTCTAGCAAACGGCGCTTCGGCGTCAATGTTGCGGCCTAACGAGACCAAGTTAACCGGCCGCCAGGCGCGGACGCAGCCCCGCCGGTGGAGGTCCGGTTGAACGCGTGGTTGGGCGTCTTACAGCTCGGGAACTTCGAGATCTTTGCAGATCTTGCGGGCGAGAAAGTCGTTGATCTCGCGATGGCGCGGAATGGTCGATGACTTGCGCTTTGCGCGATTGACATAGACCGTGTGTTTCGCGCCCTCTCGATGAAACGTGCAGCCGTGCTGCTCAAGGTGTCTGATCAGATCGGTGCGCCTCATTATTCCGCGATAACGATCGGCTCGCGGATTACGTCTTGTCCTTGAAGGGACTCCTCGGAGAGCGCGCGATTAGCCTCAAGCACCAGTTCCACGGCTTCGACAAGACTCGACCGGGCTTCATCGAGAGTGGCCGCCTGCGTATTTGCACCAGGCACCTCTTCGACGAAGGCAATGTAGCCTTCAGCAACGCGACGATAGACGGCTGTAAGTTGCATAAGTCGGGAGTGACGTTGGTCTCGCCCGCAGTATAGCGCTACGCGACCGGAAGACGCCCAACGAACTAAGGTAACCGGCGACCCGCCGCGCGGGCGAAGCCGCGCATGCGGGGCGTCCGTGTTGACCGCCGGGTTAGGCGGCTTGAGATGGCGATTCCGGAGCATAGATGTCGAAACCAACCTTTAGCTCGCGGTCGGCGAGTTGCCGAAGCACACTGGGCGAAAGGTCAAAGCCACGGTTATCTGCGTCGAGGAAGAGTCCGCAGAATAGATCGACGCGATGGCGCAGAGTGAGCGACCGCCAAATCCCCAGATCGTCGGTGACTCGGCCGAGCAGTAGAGGAATTTGCTCTTCTATATCAGTAGATGCACGCTCGCTCTCAAGCCGCCAATAGCCTTCGCGGACGATTCGGGTGTGACCGTTTACGTTTAGGACAGCGCCGGTTCTCGCGCTCGACGAAGGCTCGCAGCCGAATTGACCTTGCCTCGATTCGACGTACACCAGGCTATGCAGCCATGAGTCGTGATTCTATGCGTGCCGGGATCTGATACCCGATCGACGAGTGGAAGCGTCGATGATTGTAGAAGCCTTCGATCCAGTCAACGATGTCGAGACGCGCCTGAGCGCGGGTTGCATATCGAAGTTGATAGACGCGTTCGACTTTCAACGTCTTGAAGAAGCTCTCCATCGGCGCATTGTCCCAGCAATTGGCCTTGCGGCTCATCGACTGCAGCATCCGGAAATCGGCAATCAGCTTGCGGTAGCGGACACTCGCGTACTGGGTGCCACGGTCGGAATGCATGATCAGTCCCGCCCCCGGTTTACGTCGCCAATAGGCCGCCTGCAGCGCTTGGCAGACCAGCTCCGCATGCAGTCGCGCGCTCATCGACCAGCCGACAATGCGGCGGCTGGACAAGTCCATCACGACAGCGAGATACAACCAGCCCTCGACCGTGCTGATGTAGGTGATGTCAGAAACCCAGGCGCGATTGATGTTCCAACGGTCAAAGCGGCGATCGAGAACGTTTGGTGCCAGCGGCTGGCGATGATTGGAATCGGTCGTCACCCGATAGGGGCGCTTGTAGACCGGACGCAGCGCTTGTCGTTGCAGGCTGCGACGCACCCGCTCTGGGCCCACGCGCAGACCCTGCTCATGCAGCCCGCGCACGATGCGCGGACGCCCATAGCTGCCTTTGCTCGCCGCGTGCATCGCCGCCACCTGCGCATCGAGCTGCGCATTGGCCTGCGCACGCGCACTCGGCGGGCGCCGCCGCCATTGCAGATAGCCGCTACGCGACACCGCCAGCAGCCGGCACATCCTGCTAACCGCGTAGTCGTCGCGATGCTGCTCGATCCAGGCGTATCTCACCGCGACTCCTTCGCGAAATACGCCGCCGCTTTTTTTACGATCTCCAGATCCAGCTTGGCACTGGCCAGTTCACGCCGAAGCCGCGCATTCTCGGCCTCCAGCTCCGACACCGGACGCTTCACCGGTGCCGCCGTGCCCGCGGTCGGGGCCGATGCCCCTTCTCGACTTCGTCGAACCCAATTCGTTATGGTCGACTGCGGAATGCCCAACCGCTTCGCCGCGGCGTTGCCACCGATCGACAGCGCCAATCTGACCGCCTCAGTCTTGAACTCTTCCGTGTACCGCCGATTCGGAACTGACTCCTTCCTTCCCATCTCGCCCTCCGTCCATCAGAACGTTACCAACATTCTGATGTACGTGAAACCGGGGCAGGGTCATGGTTAGCCGGCACGAACTGGGAATTGGTCAATGACCTCATTGAGCGAGTCGAGGGTGCTTTGCAAGTGGGATTGATCGAGCATTAGCTCAAATTCGAGCCGGTTCCCAGTACCCGGAATGTCAACCGCGACACCGCGAACACAAATTTCGTCGCGGCCATTGCCGGTCAACCGCAGCAAGAGTTGCTCTTCGAGAGTGCGGAAATTTGCTTCGCCTCGAAGCGTGCGATACAGCGTTTGCATTTGGTCTCGGAAGCGAACGAGTTCATCGGTGAGAAACGCCGCGTGGAACCCGCCTGAGAATGCTCCTGCTGAGACCAACACATTTACACGAAGCCAGTTGTCGTCGTGATACTCGCCCGAAGGAGGCCGCTCGTAGGCGAGTACCTCGACCACGATGCGCTCGCGCTCGGTACCGCCAAGGCTAAACGTTGCCATGCGATTCGTGACGGCTAACGGAACCAAGTTAACCGGCCGCTCGGCGGGCGCGCAGCGCCGCCGGTAGCGGTCCGGTTGAACGCGCGGTTAGGCCGCTTGCAGCACTCGACGGCGCAGTGCTTGCGGTAACTCAACGGGGACAAAGAACTCTTGCGGATACAAGTAGTCCTCTCCGGATTCGTCGATCACGCGAACTTGACCATGTTTCGCTGCGGCTGCATCAGATAGAAGGACATACAGCTTTCGCAACTCGAGTGAGACGGCATAGCCTTCGTTCTTGACGCATACCGCCAACGCTTTAGATTTGCTCGCCATTGCCGCACACCTCAGAGAAATCGTTTGATCTTGAATTCGCGCTTGCCGATGCCAGTAGCCTCGTACCAATGCACCTCGGCGGAAACGATTTCGCCGCCGGGAAGGCGAACGCGTGCGACGCCTTTGCGCTTGCGCCAGCGGCCGCGCCCGTAGCGCTTGCGCAGGCGTGCAAGCTCACGAATGCCCGAGCCTGTGGCGATAGTCTCAACTCCTGAGACCTCGCCGATGATCTCAAAGTACACATGGCGATCGTGTCAAATACTGATGACGCGGTCAATTGGGCGCGGGCAAGCGGCCTAACGTCTAAGTTAACCGGCCCCGAGAGGCGGGCGACGAAGGAGCCCCGCCGTTTGGGGTCCGGTTCAACGCAGGGTTAGCCAACGCACTCACTATCGCTGGCCAACGATGCCACAGGTAAAGGACGACCCAGTACGAAGCGGCGAGAAGCGCGACCGGCGCAACGTAATGCTTAAGCTCGCCAACGCGGTACAGCGGGATGTCCCACAGGGGAGCGGCTGCTTCGCTCGCGTGAAGAGTCGGCACCACGTATACGAAGAACAAGTTGACTGGCAGTACGAATATGGCCCACGCGAGCACGACGAAGCCGTAAGCCAGAGCGGAGGCAGCGAAGAAAAATAGCGCGCGCCGAGGAACGCCCCGACCGCGAACGACCGCCAGCAGCGCAGCGACAAGCAGCGGGGACAGAGCGGCTAAAAGATACGCCAAGAAAACTGATACGGCGACAAGCTGCATGGTACGGTTGTCCATGGCGCCGGTTGGCTAACGTATCAAGGTAACCGGCGACCACCAAGGCGCGAAGCGCCGCCGGTGGGCGTCCGTGTTGACCGCGTGGTTAGGCCGCATGGCGGTATATCAGGCGAAACATGAATACAGAAACGGCAAACGCAGCACCAATTGCCCCCCCGTGGCAGACGATACGTGCTGCGGGACGCAGACGGCCCAAGGTGAGCCCGAAGCTCTCGCTGACAAGAACGAGCAGCGCGAGCAGAGCAAACGCAACCGTCACAACGGGAAACGGGACGCTCGGTACCGCGTGATCCACAAATGCCCAGACCGGAAGGTCGTGAAGCACAAATCCAGAGAATACGAACGTTGCCACAAGGCAGAGCGTCTTTGGCGCAAAGGCTCGTATAGGGATGTAGCAGAAATAGAGCAGAGCGTACCCGTAGACGGGATTCCAATAGCGCCAAAATGCGCGGAAGCTAGGCGCGGTGAACGAGCGCGAAAACATGTGCGCGACCCACGTGCCCGGCGATCCGGGACCGAGGCGCGCCGCCAAGAATTCGGACAGAGGGGGACGCTGCCGGACCATGCGGCCTAACAAGACCGAGTTGACCGGCGTGCCGCCCTGCACGGCATTGCCGCAGCAAGCGAGCACATGCCGGCGGCACGTCCGGTCGAACGAGCTGTTAGGTTTTGCGCAGCAGGAACTGGCATGGCACGAGCTGGCAAGCAGCGAGCGCTGGTTTATTGGTGGACCGCGTCGAAGCGACGAGGCGGCCCCGAAATCCGGTTCTCTCTCGCGAAGCGTTGACTTGCGTGAGCGCATTAACGCTCGCGTTATGCGTCACGCGAACAACGCTTCGCAAATTAGCAGTTTTTTCGGCCTCTCGCCATCATCCGCACGACCGATTTACACGGGCAGTTCACGGTGTTGATAGCGGCCCTCACACAGAAATCCGGGGCCGCAAAATCTAACGAGAAGTAGAGAACCTAACGACGGTAAATATCGCGTCACCCGACTGCGTAATCGACCATTCGGCCGATGGCGAGGCCGCGCGGAATGCGCGACGATTCAACGCTTCGATCACCATTGGAGCGTCCGAACGACGCCGCGGAATGTGCACCGAAGCCCCTTTCCCGGTGGGTTCACCAACGCCGGCTAGCGCGACTGCGCCCGCTGTGCCGGCAAACGAATCGCCGCCGCCTCGCCTGCTCGATCGCGTGCGAGACAAGATACGGTTGAAGCACTACAGCATCCGCACCGAGCAGGCGTATGTCGACTGGATTAAACGCTTCATCATTTTCCGGGGCAAGCGCCACCCGTCGGAGCTCGGTGCTCCGGACGTCGAGGCCTTTCTCACGCATCTCGCGGTCGAGCGCACCGTCGCAGCGGCCACGCAGAACCAGGCGAAAAGCGCGCTGCTCTTCCTCTATCGAGAAGTGCTCGGCACTGAGCTGCCGTGGCTCGATCACGTCGAGAAAGCGAAGACCGCGGCGCGGCTTCCGGTCGTGCTCACGCGCGACGAAGTGTCGCAGGTGCTCTCGCGCCTTCACGGCACGCACCGGCTGCTTGGGCGCGTGCTCTACGGCGCGGGCCTTCGCATCATGGAAGGCGTGCGACTGCGGGTGAAGGATGTCGACTTCGCGCGCCACGAGATCGTCGTGCGCGACGGCAAGGGCGGCAAGGATCGCATGACGATGCTTCCGCACGGCGTTGCAGCCTCGCTGCGCCGTCATCTCGCCGTGATCCGCGAGGCGCACGTCCAGGATCTCGCCGCCGGGTTTGGTTCGGTCCATCTCCCCGACGCACTCGCGCGAAAGTATCCCGCCGCCCCGCGTTCATGGGGCTGGCAATACGTGTTTCCCGCGGACGCGCGCTCGCGCGATCCGCGCACGGGCGAAGTCCGCCGCCACCACCTCGGCGACCAGGCGTTCCAGCGCGCGATGCGCGTCGCCGTGCGCGACGCCGGCATCGCGAAGCCCGCCACGCCGCACACGCTGCGCCACTCGTTCGCGACGCACCTGCTCGAATCCGGCTACGACATCCGCACGGTGCAGGAGCTGCTCGGCCACCGCGACGTGTCGACGACGATGATCTACACGCATGTGCTGAACCGCGGCGGCCGCGGTGTCGTGAGCCCGCTCGATCGCGACGGCTAGCGCGCGCGTTTCACAACGCGCCGCGTGCGCGTTGCTGGTGCGACGCGTGGCGAAGCGGACGCAAGCCGTGTCTCCCACAGCTTCTCCAGCGCATCGGCGAGCGGCGCCGGCAGATACGTCCCCGACTGCCGCACCGCCCATCGGTAGCGCGAGAACGGCGGCTTCGCGAGATCGTCGAAGCTGATCGCCGGCGCGGCGAGCAGCGTTTCGAGACGTAGCTGCACGAAGTTCGTCGTCACGCCCAGCGCCGCTTTTTCCTCGATCCAATGCGGTGCCGCGATCGGACGCGTCATCGTCACGCCCGAGCCGATGATGCCCTTCGGCGGCACGCCGAGGCGCACGAGAAACGCGCGGCTCCCCGGCTCGAGCTCGCGCGTGCGTCCGCTCGACCATTCGAAATCGATGAAGCCGCGCCGCGCGAGCTTCGCTCGCATCCTCGGCAGCTCGGGCCAGTCCCACAGCTTCGGATTCCACGCGAAGAGATACGTCGGCATGGCGTTTTAAAAGCGAAGCGCGATCGTCGCAACGGTGGTAGATTGTGCGCCCAGCATGGCTGGTCCGCTCTACGCTCGCAGCAGCACGATCGCGCTCGTTGCGCTCGCGATCGCCGCCTGCACGACGACGCCGCAGAAGCGCGAGCCGTCGACGCCGCCGAAGTCCGGCGGCGGCTACTACAAGGACGACGGCCCCGGCGCCAATCCGCCGACCAATCTCGACTCGATCCCCGATGCGGTGCCGCGCGCCGAGGCGCTGCACCGCTTCGCCAATCGGCCCTACACGGTGTTCGGCCGCCAATACGTTCCGGCGACGACGCTACGCCCGTACAGCGAGCACGGTACCGCGTCGTGGTACGGGCGCAAGTTCCACGGCGAGCGCACGTCGATCGGCGAGGTGTACGACATGTACGCGATGACGGCCGCGCATCCGACGCTGCCGTTGCCGTCGTACGCGCGCGTCACCAACGTCGCGAACGGCAGGAGCGTCGTCGTGCGCGTCAACGATCGCGGACCGTTCTTTCCCGGCCGCGTGATCGATCTCTCGTACGCGGCGGCGCATCGTCTCGGCATCGCGCAGAACGGCAGCGGCCAGGTGCAGGTCGACGCGATCCTTCCGGGCGAGATGCCGATCATCGCCGCGGCGGCGCCGCTGCCGCCGGTCGTCACGATGCCGCTCGCCGATACGCCGCCGATCGTCGCGATGACGACGTCCGCCGAAGCGACGATGGTATCGCCGGCGCCGGCACCGCCAGCCGCGACCGTGCCACCGGCAAGTGGCCCCGCAGTCATGCCGTCCGTGAGCACGCCGCCCGCGCCAGCGGCGGCGACGACCGGTTTTGCCGTGCAGCTCGGCGCGTTCGCGAGCTATGCGAACGCGCAGAACTTCGTCGCGCACGTGTCGTCGCAGATCTCCACCGCCGGCGCCGACCCGCGCGTGCGTCAACTGAACGGCCTCTATCGCGTCTTCGTCGGTCCGTATGCGACCCGCGACGAAGCGCGGCGCATGGCCGACGCGTTGCGCGACGCGTTCGGGCTCGCGTCGACGATCGCCGTGCACTAGCGACCGTGCCGCGCGCTCGGTTGCTGGTCGTCGTCCCCGCGCACGCGGGGACCCAGTGTCGTTCATCGGCGACGAAATGCCGCGAATCGCGCGCTCGCGCGAATGACAACGGAACCGACGCAGGCTTTTGGGCTCCAATCGCGCGTAGCCCGGCTCGATCGGTCGCTTCGTTATAATCATTCGCTTGCGCCGCGACCCGGCGCGTCGCCGCACACGATCCGAGGACCTTTTTTGCTTCGCATCGCCCGTCTCGCCCGCTTACTCTTCGTTGTCGCCCTTCTTGCGCTCGCCGCGTCCGCGCCGGCGCGCGCGCAGCTCACCATCGAGATCGTCGGCGGCGCCGGCACGACGATTCCGATCTCGATCGTCGGCTTCGAAGGCGAGAGCGCGTATCCGCTCGGCATCACCGGCATCGTCGGCGCCGACCTTGCGCGGAGCGGCTTCTTCAAGCTTGTCGACGACAGCGGCATCGTGCCGCGTCCGGCACGCGCCGAGGACGTCCGCGTCGCCGACTTCCGCGCGCGCGGCGCCGACGCGGTCGTCGTCGGCTCGATGCGGCCGCTGCCCGACGGGCGCGTCGACGTGCGCTTCGCGCTGCTCGACATCGTCAAGCAGCAGGCGCTCGCCGGCATCTCGTACACGGTGACGCGCGAGCAGTTCCGCGCCACCGCGCATCGCATCGCCGACGTCATCTACGAAAGGCTGATCGGCGAGCCTGGCATCTTCTCGACGCGCATCGCGTACATCACGAAGCAGGGCTCGCGCTTCCAGCTGCAGGTCGCCGACGCCGACGGCGCGAATCCGCAGGCGATCGTCTCGTCGAACGAGCCGCTGCTCTCGCCGAAGTGGTCGCCCGACGGCTCGCGCATCGCGTACGTTTCGCTCGAGAACAGGAAGCCCGTCGTCTACATCCAGTCGCTGTCGACCGGCGCGCGCACCGTCGTCGCGAACTTCCGCGGCAGCAACAGCTCGCCGGCGTGGGCGCCGGACGGGCGTCGCATGGCGGTCACGCTGACGAAGGAAGGCGGCTCGCAGATCTTCCTGATCAACGCCGACGGCAGCGGCTCGCAGCGGATCATGAGCTCGCCGTCGATCGACACCGAGGCGAACTTCACCCCGGACGGCCAGTCCATACTGTTCACGTCGGACCGCGGCGGCACGCCGCAGATCTACCGGCTGAACCTTGCGACCAACGCCGTGGAGCGGATGACCTTCGACGGCAGCTACAACGTCTCGCCCCGCGCGACCCCCGATGGCAAGGGGTTCGTCTTCGTTCGCCGCGACGGCAACCGCTTCCAGCTCGCGTTCGAGGACTACGCGACGCGCCAGGTCCAGGTGCTGACCCCCGGCCCCAACGACGAGAGTCCCTCGGTCGCACCCAACTCGCGAATGATCCTGTACGCGGTCGACGAGGGTGGCCGCGGCACGCTGGCGGCCGTGTCGATCGACGGTCGCGTGAAGCAGCGGCTCACCGCGGCAGCGAGCGACGTTCGCGAGCCGGCGTGGGGACCGCTGCTGCGCTGAAGACGCACATCCGATTCATGCATCCACAACGTTCAACCACGGAGGAAGTGCCATGCGCAAGCTGATCTTCGTCGCGTTCATCGCCGTGCTCGTCGCCGGTTGCCAGACGCAGCCCTCGACCCAGGAGGCGGCGCCGACCGGCGAGAGCACGCCGTCGACGTCGGCGGCGCCGGCGGGCGGCGCATCGACGTCCGGCTCGTCGCAATCGGGCGTGAGCGGCAGCGTCGCGCCGGGCAGCATGAGCGGCGCCAACGCGCTGCGCGATCCGAACAGCCCGCTGTCGCGGCGCAGCGTGTACTTCGACTTCGACAGCTTCAGCGTGAAGGACGAATACCGGCCGCTGATCGAGGCGCATGCGCGCTATCTCGCCGGCAACGGCGCCGCGCGCATGACGATCCAGGGCAACGCCGACGAGCGCGGCAGCCGCGAGTACAACATCGCGCTCGGGCAGAAGCGCGCCGACGCGGTCAAGCGGATGATGGAGGTGCTCGGCGCGCGCGACAGCCAGATCGAGACGGTGTCGTTCGGCAAGGAAAAGCCGAAGGCGATCGGCCATGACGAGTCGGCGTGGGCGCAGAACCGCCGCGACGACATCGTCTACGCGGGCGAGTGACGATGCGCGCGCATCGCATCGCGGCCGGCGCGCTCGCGGCGACGCTCGCGATCGCGCTGCCGGCGCGCGCCGCGCTGTTCGATGACGACGAGGCGCGCAAGCGGATCGAGCAGACGAACGTGCGCCTCACGCAGATGCAGAAGGAGCTCGAGGATCGCATCGCGGCGCTCGAGACGCAGCTGAAGGCGCAGGGCCTCGTCGATCTGCTGAACTCGGTCGAGCAGATGCGAAGCGACATCGCGAAGGTGCACGGTCAGCTCGAGGTGATCACCTACGAGCTCGACCAGGCGAACAAGCGCCAGCGTGACCTGTACGTCGACGTCGACTCGCGGCTGCGCAAGCTCGAGACGGCGGCCGCCGCCGCGCCGAGCGCGCCGACCGCCGCGGTGCCGGGGGCCGTCGGCTCGCTGTCGCCGCCGTCGGCTGCGGCGCCGGGCGCGCCGCCCGTCGATGCGTCCGGCGAGCAGCGCTCGTACGACGGCGCGCTCGATCTGTTCAAGGCGGGCAACTACGGCGGCGCCGCGGCGAGCTTCGCGTCGTTCGTGAAGACGTATCCGCGAAGCCCGCTCGCGCCGTCGGCGCAGTACTGGCTCGGCAACGCGCAGTTCGCGCAGCGCGACTATCGCGCGGCGATCGCCTCGCAACGCCAGCTCGTCGCGTCGTATCCCGATAGCCAGAAGGTGCCCGACGCGCTGTTGAACATCGCGTCGTCGCAGTTCGAGATGGGCGACGGCACCGCGTCGCGGCGCACGCTGGAGGAGCTGATCGCGAAGCACCCGCAATCGGAAGCGGCGACGAAAGCCCGCCAGCGCCTCGCCATCCGCTAAGCGAGAAGCGAGGGTGGGTGGGGGAGCAAAGCGAGGGTCAAAGCGAGGGTCAGAGTGCAGGCGGCGGCGAAGGAGCACTCTGACCCTCGCCTTGCGGCGGCGAACGAGCACTCTGACCCTCGGTTTGCGCAGCGGCTGATCGCGTGGCAGCGCCGGCACGGTCGGCACGACCTGCCCTGGCAGCGCGATCGCGATCCGTATCGTGTCTGGCTCTCCGAGATCATGCTGCAGCAGACGCAGGTCGCGACGGTGATCCCGTACTTCGAGCGCTTCGTCGCCGCGTTTCCCGACGTCCGCGCGCTCGCTGCCGCGTCGCGCGACGACGTCCTCGCGCGGTGGAGCGGTCTCGGCTACTACCGCCGCGCACATCACCTGCACGACGCCGCGCGCGCGATCGTCGACCGCCACGGCGGAGCGTTCCCGCAAAACGCCGATGCGATCGCCGAGCTGCCCGGCATCGGACGCTCGACCGCGGCTGCGATCGCCGCCTTCGTGTTCGGCGAACGCCAACCGATCCTCGACGGCAACGTGAAGCGCGTGCTCGCGCGTCATCGCGGCGTCGACGGCTTCCCCGGCGACGCCCGCGTCGCATCAAAACTGTGGAAGCACGCCGAGCAATTGCTCCCGCAACGCGGCGACATCGCTGCGTACACGCAGGGCCTGATGGACCTCGGCGCGACCGTCTGCACGCGCGCAAACCCGCAATGCGACGCTTGCCCCGTCGCCGCCGACTGTGTCGCGCGTGCGACCGGCCGTGTCGACGCGCTGCCCGCCGCGCGGCCGCGCAAGGCGTTGCCGCAGCGCGACGTCCGCGTGCTCGTCGTCGAGCGCGCGAACGAGTGGCTGCTCGAGAGGCGTCCCGCGTCCGGCGTGTGGGGCGGGCTTTGGAGCCTGCCCGAGGTCGCGCTCGACGCCGATGTCGCGCACGCCTGTCGCGAGCGCTTCGGCGTCGACGTCGCGTCGAGCGAGCCGCTCGCGCCGATCGCGCACGGGTTCACGCATTACAAGCTGACGATGCACCCGCAGCGGCTTCGCGTCACCGGCCGCGCGCGCCACGCGAGCGAGCCGGGCGCGGTCTGGCTCGGACGCGACGAGGCGCTCGCCGCCGCGCTTCCGGCGCCGATCCGCAGGCTGCTGCGAGACGATCGGCAACGTGGCGCGCTGCCGCTGTAAGGCGCCGCACGGCGCGAGCGACCGATCGCATCGCACGCCACGAAGGAGACCGACGATGGATCGCCGCCTTTTCCTCACGCTGATCGGCACCGCCGCGCTGGTTCCGGTGGGATTCTCGCGTGCGCAGAAGAAGGGCGCCGTCGCCTCGGTTCAGGTGCTGCAGGCGAACTGGCACGACTTCGTTCCCGCCGGCGTGAACCTTCCGGGTCCGAACACGATGCTGCGCCGTCCGAACGAGGAATGGCGCAAGCTGCTCACGCCCCAGCAGTACAACGTGCTGCGCGAGGAGGGCACCGAATATCCGGGCACGAGCCCGCTCAACAACGAGCATCGCGCCGGCGTGTTCGTCTGCGCCGGATGCGAGCTGCCGCTGTTCACCTCGGCGATGAAGTTCGACAGCGGCACCGGCTGGCCGAGCTTTTTCACGACGATCCCCGGCGTGTTCCAGGACAAGAAGGACTACAAGATCGGCATGGCGCGCGACGAGTACCACTGCATCCGTTGCGGCGGCCATCACGGGCACGTGTTCGACGACGGCCCGCCGCCGACCGGTCTGCGCTACTGCAACAACGGCGTCGCGCTGAAGTTCCTGCCGAAAAGCGGCGTAACGGGCTAGCGGGAAACCGGCGCGCGGATCGCGCGGAGGTCCGGCGGCAGCAGCGCGTCGGCATCCGCGTGCAGCGAGCGGAACGCGGCGAGCTCGTTCGCGAGCTCGTCGTCGCGGCGCTCGTCGCGAAGCTTGCGCATCCGCGCGATCCAATCGGCGATGCTCATCTGCGCGCGATCCTTCGCGAGCGCTTCGACGGCATCGATGCGCTGAGCCCCGAGCTGCGCCGCCGCCCGCGCAGGCGCCGCCATCGGCGCCGCGGCAGCCGGCGGCGACGGCGGCGCGATCGCGCCGGCCAGCGCGCCATTCGACGGGACCGGCGCGCTCGGCGGCTCCGCGCGCGACTTCATCTCGACGCTCGATGTCGACGCGCTGCCTGCACCTTCCGCCGGCAGCGCCTTCGCAGCCGCCGGCGCCTGCGCCTGCGGTTTCGCGCTCTGCTTCGCCGCGGCCGCCTGGTCGGCTGCGCGAGGCTCGTCGCGTGCGGGAAACGGCTGCGGCGCGGCTGGCTTTGCGCGCTCGACGGAATTCGCGCGCTCCACGGCGCTCGTCGGCGGTGCCGCGGCGGCCGCTCTGGCGCGCACGTCGCGTGCGCTCGGCTCGTCGCTCTGCCGCGCCGCCGTCGGATTCGCGGCCGCAGGCGCGGCCGATGCCTCGCGCTTCGCGATCGGCGGGGCCTCTTTCGCTGGCGACGGTGCGCTCGCCGGCGCGATCTCCTTCGCATCCTTCGGCGTGTCCGATACGACGCGTTGCTCGTCCGAGGACCCGAGGCGATCCGGCGTGGAGAGCTGCAGCACGCCGATCGCGATGGCGCCGATCGTCGCCGCGGCGGCGAGCGGAAACCACCAGCGCTCGGGCCGCGTCGCTTCGCGCACGGCGGCCACATCCTGCGGGCGGGCGCCCACTTCGCGTCGCGCCGCGGCGCGAATCGCGTCGTCGAGCGCGCGCGGCGGCGCCTCGCGCGATGCGCGCTTCCACGCGGCGTCGAAGCGTTCGTCGTGCAGGTCGTCGGGCGGTCGTGTCGTCATTGCAGGTCTGCCAGCTCGGCGCGCAGCTTCGCGAGCGCATAGCGAAGCCGGCTCTTCACCGTCTCGGCGCCGGCGCCGGTGAGCTGCGCGATCTCGTCGAGCGTGAGCCCGCCTTCCTGATGCAGCAGGAAGGCGTCGCGCTGCGCGGCGGGCAGCGTCGCGAGCGCGCGGCCGAGCCGGGCGCCGATCTCGCGCGACGCGACGCGCACTTCCGGATCGTCGCCGCGCGCGGCGGGGATGGCGTCGAGCGGATCGTCGTCATCATCGGCGCTCGCCGACACGAACTGCGCCTGCCCGCTCGCGCGCCAGTGGTCGATCAGCCGATTGTGCGCGATCCGGTAGAGCCAGGTCGTGAACTTCGCCGTCGGCGCATAAGCGGCGCGCGCGCGAATCAGGTTCATCCAGACGTCCTGAAACAATTCGTCGGCGATGCCCGCCCCGCCGCACTGGCGCAGCAGGTAGCGGTAGACGCCGCCCTTGTGCTTCGCGTACAGCGCGTCGAACGCCGCGGCGTCGCCCGCCGCGTAGGCGAGCATGCGCGCCTCGTCGCCGCTCGACGCCGCCGCCGCGAATGACCGAGGGTCAGAGTGCTGTTTCGGCACGAAACCGAGTGTTCGCGCGTCGATCGCAAAAGTCCACTCTGACCCTCGATCCGCTCACTCTGACCCTCAGCGCGGGTCGGGGACGAAGCGCGGCGGCGCCGGAAACGGGTCGGGCGAGCGCGCGATCGGCGGCGGACCGATCACGCCCATCGCCAGCAGATTTTCGTAGCGGTCGTAGCGAAGCGCGAGCGTGTCGTTCGGCGTCGCGCGCTCGCGCTCGAAGTGCACGACCCTCGCGTTCGACGATTCACTGCGCCCGTGACCGGTTCCGAGCGACGGTGCGGGCGCTGCGGCGGCCTGGTCACGCTGCTTCATCGCGTCGCTCGCCGCTTCGCTCCGTTCGGCCTTCGGCACCGGCATCGCGTTGGTCGCGCCCGGCTCGAGCGGCTGCGCGCGCGGCTCGTTCAGCAGCATCGGCTCCGCGCGCTCGCGGAACACGGCGACGCCGATGACGCCGACGTTGTCCGGCCGGCCGGTTCGCGCGGCGTACGAGTCGGGGATCTCGGTGAAGTAGAACGCCGCCGTGCGCCGCAGGCTCTTGCGCCATCCCGAGATCTCCATCGAGCCGTACGCGTCGAGCACGTACCCCGACTGCGACGGCGATGCGGTATCGCCGCTGATCACGTTCACGCCGTCGACGCTCGCCACCACGAGGACGCGCGCCGGCGTCCGGTTGCGCAGTCGCAGCGAGTACTCGTGCCCCGGCGTTCCGACGATCCAGGACTGGCCGTCGGCGCGATAGACCGTCAGCGTCCGGCCATCGGTCCAATCGACGACATCGACGTCGACCAGCCTTGCGCCGGCCGGCAGGGCCTGGCGGTGGGTAGTAGGCGAGCACCGGCCATACAGTCGCGCACAGCAAGACAGCGAGCACACACTTACCAAACTGGCGAACGTTCATGATGTCTCCCGACCGACCGATGCGGCGGCGCCATATGAGCCGCTCGACGGCTATGAACGAGCGCGCCCGCGCAACGGGGTTTGGCGCTTCGCCGGCCTAATCCGCGGTAATCGGGGACGCCTTGTTTTCGCATGGGATAATCGTATCCGTGACCGATACCACCGCCCTCGCTGCCGAAGTCGCGCTTGCCGCGTTCGCGCTGGCCGCGGTCTTCGGCGCCGTCGCCCAGAGGGTGAGCTTCTGCACGATGGGCGCCGTTGTCGACATCGCGAATTTCGGCGACTGGCGCCGGATGCGCATGTGGCTGCTGGCGATCGCCGTCGCCATCGCCGGCGCGAGCGCCTTGCAGCTCGCCGGGCTCGTCGACCTGTCGAAGAGCATCTACATGGGCGAGCGCGTTCCCTGGATGTCGCATCTGGTCGGCGGGCTGCTGTTCGGTTTCGGCATGACCCTCGGCTCCGGTTGCGGCAGCAAGACGCTGATCCGCGCGGGCGCCGGCAACCTGAAGTCGCTCGTCGTGCTGGTGTTCCTCGCGATCGCCGCGTACATGACGCTCAAGGGCGCGTTCGCGCCGTTCCGTGCGAACGTGCTCGACCCGATCCGCTTCGACGTCGGCGTCATCGGCGCGCGCACGTCGGATCTGCCATCGATCGCGGCCGCGCTCGGCATTCCCGCGGCGCGGCTTTGGCTGCCGTTCGTCATCGCCGCGGGCGTGGCGCTGTTCGCGCTCGGCAATCGTGAATTTCGCACGACACGCGAGTACATCATCGGCGGCCTCGTCATCGGCGCGGTGATCGTCGGCGGCTGGTACATCTCGGCGCATCTCGGTTACGTCGCCGAGGATCCGTCGACGCTCGAGGAGAAGTTCGTCGCGACGAACACCGGCCGCGCCGAGTCGTACAGCTTCGTCGCGCCGGTCGCGTACCTGCTCGAGCTGCTGATGCTGTGGACCGATCAGTCGCGCATCGTCACGTTCGGCATCGCCGGCGTGCTCGGCATGCTCGTCGGCTCGGCTGCGATGGCGATCGCCCGGCGCACGTTCCGCTGGGAAGGCTTCGGCTCGGTCGAGGACGTCGCGAATCACGTCGCCGGTGCGGTGCTGATGGGCTTCGGCGGCGTCACCGCGCTCGGCTGCACGATCGGGCAGGGACTGACCGGCATCTCGACGCTCGCGATCGGCTCGGCGCTCGCGCTCGCGTCGATCATCGCCGGCTGCGTGCTCGCGGTGCGCTACCAGACGTGGCGGCTCGAGCGCGAACCCCGGGTCAACTCCGGCGGTGCCGCGCCGTTAACACATTCATGATCGTCTACGACCTCGGCTGCGCGCAGGGCCATCGCTTCGAGGGCTGGTTCGGCTCGGCGGATGACTTCACGCGCCAGAACGATGCTTCGCTCGTGCGCTGCCCGGTGTGCGACGAAGCGGGCGTCGCCGTGCTGCCCGCGTCGAAGGTTCGCGTCGCGCGGCATGGCGCGCCGCTCGCCGCGGCGCCTGCGCCAGCGCCCGAGGGCGAAACAGTCGCTACCGATGCGCCGGTGCCGCTCGCGCCGGAGATCGTGCGCAAGTTGCGCGAGATGGTGCGCAACACCGAGAACGTCGGACGCAAGTTTCCCGAGGAAGCGCGCCGCATCCACTACGAGGAAACGCCGGCGCGTCCGATTCGCGGCCAGGCGTCGGCCGAGGAGGCACAGTCTCTGCGCGACGAAGGCATCGAGTTCGCGTCGCTGCCGCCGTTCCTCACGCACGAGCCGAACTGAGCTGCTTTGCGGGCGGACTCGGAGTTGTCATTCCGAGCGGCAGCGACAGGGCTCATCCCGAGGTCCGCTATAATTTTCGATTCCCGTCGGGCCGTTAGCTCAGCCTGGTAGAGCAGCGGACTTTTAATCCGTTGGTCACTGGTTCAAATCCAGTACGGCCTACCAATTGCCTCAATGCGTTACCTGATTCGTTTGCGGCGACGCGACGTCTGACGTAGCCAAATCGTAACCGCCGAGCAGCGAATCGATCCGGTTTGCAGCGCTTGCGAGATGGTCGGGCGCGAGATGCGCGTAGCGTTCGACCATCACCGATGAGCGCCACCCGCCGAGACGTTGCAGCTCGTGCGTCGGCGTTCCCGATTGGCGATGCCAAGACGCCCACGTGTGCCTCAAGTCGTGCCAGCGGAAATTCCCGATGCCGGCGCGCTTCAAGGCTTTCCTCCACGCAAGCGTATTCGCCCAACCCAGCGGCTTGCCGGCGTACGTGAACACCTTCTCCGGATGCTTTCCGATTTGCCGCCGCAGGACCGCCAGCGCCGTCGCGTTCAGAGGCACCGCGATTGGCTTGCGGTTCTTGGACTGGTTGGCGCCGACCCACGCATGCGCAGCCGCGAGGTCGACGTGCGACCACTCCAAGCCTACGACGTTGGACTGCCGCAATCCGGTCGCCAGCGCGAACAGCACGACGTCGCGCTGATGCGTCGGTAGCTCACGCAGCAGTGCTTCGGCTTGCTCCGCCGTGATCGAGCGCTCGCGGCCGGGGCCCTCCTTGTACAGCTTCACCTTCGGCGCCTTGTCGATCCACTCCCAGTCGTTACGTGCGCGAAGCAAGATCGAACGGACCAGCGCCAGGTAACGATTCACCGTCGGCTTGCCCGCCACCTTGAGCTTTTCCGCCTTGATGCGGTCGATGACGTCCAGCGTGATGTCGTCGAGCATCAATTCACCGAGATAGGCGTCGAGCCAGCGAAGCTTCCGGATGTCTTCCTGATGCGTGACCTTGTCCGAGGTCTCTGCGAGCCAGCGTACAACAGCTTCCTTCCAGGACCGGCGAGGCTTGATGCCCAGCCGCTGTTGCTCCCACAGCGACGCTTTTAGCTTGTCGTGGTACTCCTGGGCTTTGCATTTGTCGCTAGTCCCAGTGCTGCGCTGTATTGTTCTTCCGCTGTGGCTGATCTTGACCCACCAATGCGGTGAGTCGTTGCGTTTGTAGAGTGACATGACTGCAACTCCTTGCGTTCACTCTGCAACACACGCCGCGGGTATTGTGAGCGGATGTGTTCGATGAGGTCAACGTCGACAAAGACCCAGCACTTGCCGATCTTGGCGCCTGGAATTTCACCGGCTCTTGCCTTCTCCTGCAGCGTGACCGGATGGATGTGCAGGAACGCCGCGGCAGCCTGAAGATCGAGCGTGTTCATGGCAGGCGGAGACGGAGTGATTAGCGACCGCAGTACACCGCGACGATCTGTGTCCGACCGTGCCCCATCTCGTGGCTGATGGTGAGGCGGACCTCGCGATCGATCTCGCGCTGCTTCGCCGTGAGCTGCTTTCGCGTCGGGCCGCCGCGCGCAGGGCACGCCCAACCGGCGAGCTCCTGGTAGCGCGCCTGGGCGTAGAAGTGGCGGTGTCCGTGCACGCCATGGATGCCGACGCGCTCGCACTCGTAGCGGAAGTGCTTCAGATAGTCCGAATACTTCGCATAGCCCGGTGCGACGAGGCTCTTGCCCTTGGCGAGCGCCTTCGCCTCGTCGATGACCTGGCGCTGTTCGAGCCGCAGGATCGGGATCTCGCGCTCGCGGCCACCCTTGCACCATGAGTCCTTGAGCACCAGCCGGTCGCTATGGTCGGCCCGTTGCATGACGACCTTGATCGACTCCGCGCGCCTTAGCCCGAGCTCCGCCTGCAGGCGCAGCGACATGACGGTGTACGGGTCGCGGATTTGCGCGAGCTGGTCGACGTCGAGCGCCTTGGCCTTCGACACGTTCGTGACGTAGACGCGATCCGGAATGCCGTACTCCGCGTTCGTACGCGCGACGACGTTCTGCTTGCCAACCTTCTCCGCCCACCAGCGAAGCTGCGTCATGCGGTTCTTGATCGTGCCCGGCGCGAGCTCCTCCGCAAGCCAGCGCTCGACGAGCCGCTCGACGTGCTTGGGCTTCAGGCTATGCGCGTCCATGTGATGGAAGCCCATCTCGTCGAGCTGATCGGCGATGAGATCGAGGATTCGTTCCCGATCGGCTTGCGTAGCGAAGCTGCCATCGCGATTACGATGGCAGAGCTGCTTCAACGAATAGTTCAGATCCCGCATGGCGCTCCTCACGGACAAGACTGCAAGCGCTCGTACTGCCTTCTTGCTGAACCGCGGTGCTGCTGTCGTGGTGTCGTGTTCCAGTCGGGTAAGTGTTTCTGCTCGCCTGCCGCGCCGTAGCGACAGCAGGAGGAAAATCGAGCACGGGACACCACAGCCCGTTTCGTGCGGTTGCTTCACTTCTTCGCCAGCGCCGCACGGCGCTTTTGGTGGCGTCGCGATCGCGCCTCCCCGGGGAAGCGCAATCGTGAGAGCCATTGACCCAGGGCTCACGGAGCGCCGTTAAGGCGCGTCGGTCGATCCGTTACGCGAATCATTCGGCGAGGAGCGTTGCACTCCCTGCAAAGCGGACGAGTCGTTCACCCAAGACTCGACTGGAGCGCCGTTAAGGCGCGACTCTTCGATCCGTTTCCGTGGATCATTCGGCGGGAGGCGTTGCACCTCCCGGCTTGCTGACGCGTGGCGGCCGCTCCAGGCGGCCGTCACGCACATCGAAGACCCTGCATCACGCGAAGCGAGGACGTGCGCAGGGCGCGCCGGCGGGAGATGCGCGCGTACGTCACTGCGTGCGGTTGCGCCCGCAGTAACGACGCGCGTCGCGTGCGAACGCGCGGTGCGTGAGCGCAGCGGCTGAGCGCCACTTCGCGCTCGGCGAGCTCGATGGCTCGCCTCACGCGGGCGGCGTTCTAGCCGCGCGCATCGCACACCGCTCCGTTGGCGGCGCTCTCCTGAGTTGTGCTCAGATGGCGGTGAGCGCCTGCGCTGCTCTGCACGCGCTACCCTTGGGGGCAACGGCTCAGCGTAGTGAGCGACGCGAGGGTCCCCGTCGTATCGCCGGGGACACGCGACTGCGAATGTCGCAGCCGCGCATGGTCGTCGCGCCGCTCTCGCCACGCTGAGGTTGCACGAGGCGCACCGACCCTGCGTGAAGCGCAGAACCGGTGCGTCGCTCCGGACGCGTTAGCGTCCACGACCGAGGCAACGAGACAACATCGCTCGGTCCCTCTCGAAGAACCCGGCGCTCGCGTCGAGCACGAAACACCGGGCTACCGCTTGCGGGATGTCTTCCGCCAGGCCGTCTCGACGACGGCACACGTTCGACTCCACCGCCTCAGGGGCGGCGAACTACTCTCCGACCGTCTGGGGACGGCCATCGCTACGCTTCAGCGTCTTGCGACACCCGCGCAGTCCTGCGGACTGATTACGGCTTACTCACCCGCTACGCCTTGACGGCGCGCACGAAGCAATACGGGTTGACGTCGTGCTCTTCGCTGCAACAGCTTCTCTCTCTGCGGCTTGCCAATCGCACGTGGCAGCATACGTGTCATCGATCCCGACGGGATCGCTGCGATAACTACGGGCTTGCCTTTGCCGCTCGCAGCGCACAGCCAGGGTGGCTAGCTCCCTGCACAAAGTGAGTATCATCATCGCGCCGGAGCCGCTGGTGTTCAAGGCGAAATGACGGCAAAAGAATGGGGCTATCGCACTCAGCACGGCTCCATGGTGGCCCGCCGGAGCGCAGCCGACAACCCGAAAAGACGACCAAAAACGTACGTCTTAACTCGGCAGGTGAACGCGTTCCTGGTACACGGCTTGCTGATGGACCGCATGGCGCTACACTCCTTCGATGCCCTATTACCTCGAATCCGGCAGATTACGGCTCACGTCTGAGGAAACAATCGCCTATCGTGCGGCCGCCGATCGCCTTCACGAGGCGTGCGAGGTATCAGTCGATATTTCGAAACCAATCAGTCTCGATGATTGGGTTTTGCTTCGACTAACGCATGCGGGTCTCGCCGGCGAGACGCGCCTGCTTGACGATGTGATCAAAGTTGTCGAACTGGCCATCCGGTCGCGACGATGCAATGAAAGCAAGCATTAAAGGGCGTCGCAGCTTTCAGGAGCCACCTGGATTCCTGCGACGTAGCGTCGCAGCGTCGTCAGGAATACTTATAGATCTGTCGCTCGATTGAGGTCGATCAATGGCGATGTCGAGAAAACCTTGACATGATCGCGGGCAATCGATGTAGCCCTTGATCGGTGATGTCCGTGGCATAACCGCGCGGGATGAGTCTTTACGGGGGTCACGTGCACAGTGCTCTTAAGCTCCAATGGCTTGCAATACCCGCCATGGTGTGGTCGTGCTTGGCATTCGCGCAAACCACCGTTGAATTCCCCATTCCAACTCCGTCCAGCGAAACAGTTTCGATAACGCAGGGTCCTGACGGGAATCTGTGGTTTACCGAATCGCAGGGAAATAAAGTTGGTCGGATAACACCGTCTGGCACGATCACCGAGTTTCCCGTACCTACCCCGGCCGCCTATCCGGGTCGCATAACGCTGGGAGCCGACGGAAATCTTTGGTTCACAGAGAACCTAGTCGGCAAGATCGGGCGAATCACGCCAGCGGGCGTGATAACTGAATACCAACTCGCCGCCGATGCCGCACCTTCGGGAATTGTCGCCGGTCCTGACGGCAACGTTTGGTTTACTGAGTCGTCGCCTCGCCGGATTGGTCGTATTACGCCCTCCGGCGCCATCACGGAGTTTCCGCTGTCTACAACGAGCGGCTGGCCCGGGGAGATCACGGTCGGGCCCGACGGCAATCTTTGGTTTACCGAAATTGGCTTCTATTCGGGCATCGGCCGATTTACGCCAGCTGGCGCGTACGTACGTTTCCCCGTACCCGGCAATCCGACCAGCATTACAAGCGGACCCGACGGCGCACTATGGTATGGGATCATCGCCCTATACGACATCGGCCGAATCACGACAACGGGATCGATCACAGAATTTACGGCTCCGCCGACGTTGGCGTCGCCAGAGGGCATCGTCACAGGGCCCGATGGAAACCTATGGTTTACACAAAGCCAACCGATCATAACGCGCGTTACAACAGCCGGAGTCTTCATGCAATGCGCGATGCCTCATGGTGGTCGGCAACTGACGATTGGCCCCGACGGCAATCTTTGGGTCGCTGGCTTCAGTCAAATCGCGCGCTTCACGCTACCCACTGGCAATTGTCCGCCGCTTCCACCGCCGCCACCGCCGCCGTCGCCGACGTTCGCCATTTCCCCGGCACACCCGACCTCAACGGACGTCGTTCACATAACGATCGACACGAGGCGTATCTGCTATCCCGTCAGCCCTACTGACGGGGTCTCCGTGGCCACAAATGGCAATGTGATCCAAATTCTAGCGAGCGTGACCTGCCCGGGCCTCATTGGTGTGCCGCCGCCCCCGTATGGCTTCACAGTGGATATCGGGCCGCTGCCGGCCGGTTCGTATGACGTGCAATTCAGCATGCGGACGGCAACCGCCCCAGGCGTGTACGGTGCGCCCCAGTTGCTCTCAAGCGCTTCATTTCAAGTCGACGGCGTGGGCGAGCCCATCCCGGTGTTGTCGCCAGCCGCCATAGGTTCGCTCGCGATACTGCTTGGCGTTGTTGCTCTAGCCGCCTTGCGGGAACCTTCAACGTAGCAGCGCATCGCTGCGATGGACGGTAATTCGACGAGACATCAATCGTAACGCGGCCAACAAGAAGGCTGTATTGACGTGAGCGCAATTTCGTTCGTTGCGATCGCCCGACGGCTCGCATTCTCCTTTGTTGCCGCGTCGCTGCTCGCGGCCGCGCACGCCTCTGCAGACGGCTGGACGGTATCCGTCGTCCAACGCGCTGACTCGCACATCATCGCGGCGACATCAGGGCAGTCGCTGTGCAGCGGAAACTTCCTGCCGCAGGTGACGATAACCGGTCAAGTCATAGAGCTGAATACGACGCTGCCGTGGCTGCTTTGCTCTCAGATTCCGATACCGTTCACCACCCCGGTCGATCTAGGAGTGCTTGCCGACGGCGACTATTCGCTCACTTGGAGCGCTGGTTACGTGCCTCCGGCGCCGTCGCCGCTGCTCGTCGCGCGGGTGCAAACTGCTTTTTCGATCGTTGGCGGAAGCCTCGCGAACGTCTCCGGCAGTGTCGGCACGTGTCTCGATTCGCCGCCGCCGATCGCGGTCGCGCCTCAGTCGGCGAGCGCGAGCGAAACGGTACAGTTGACCGTAAGCCGCGGCAACTTCATCTCGAAGCGCGTGACAGGGGCCGTTACGGGCAACACGATCGACGTCACCCTCTACGGCTACTACAACAGCTTTGCGGTCGCGCTTCCGCCGAGTTGCGGGACAGCTTTCATCGGGCCGCTTCCCGCCGGTACTTACACCGTCAACTTCTATCTCGCGGCTAGCTCGCCACCGTCTGGGCCACCAGCGTTGCAGGCATCGAGGACGTTCACGGTCTCCGAAAGCCCGCAGCAGCCGGCGTTCTCGCGTCTAGAGATCGTATCCGGCGATCGGCAAATCGCATTCGATAACTCGACGACACCGCCGCAACCCTATCGCGTGCGCGCCCTCGATGCCGCCGGGAATCCCGTCGCAGGCCTAGCGCTCTTCATCGGGCCGACGTCGTACACAGGAAAGCCAGTGCTGCTCGACGAGTTTGGATTCCGCGGATTCAATACATACGGATACGAAACACTGCTCAGCCCGGTTCCCGCCGAGTACACGGCAATCACGAACATCAACGGCGTCGCCAGCGCGCAGGGGGCGTATCGCGATCGACCGCCGGCGGCATTCGTGATCGCTGCCGCGAGCCTTTCCGGTCCCTGGTATGCGTTGCCGACGCGATTCTTCTCGGCGCTTGCGTCATCGCGCGTCCCCACCGGACCAGTCCCTCCGACGCTCGTCATTGAGTATTTCCACTCGGGGACAAAGCATTACTTCAACACACTGGTGCAGGGCGAGATCGACCGTCTCGAAGCAGGCGACTTCGACGGCTGGTCGCGGTCGCCGGGCTCGTTCCTCGCGTACGCCACGCCGCATGACGCGGACACGGTGCCCGTGTGCCGCTTCTTCAGCGCTCGCTACACGGCGCACTTCTACACGGCCGATCAGGCGGAATGTCAGGCGGTGATCGATCGCTGGCCGGATATTTGGACGTTCGAAACGGGGAGCGCGTTCTACATCTATGAGCCGGACAAGGCCACAGGTCAGTGCGCCGAAGGGCTACTCCCTGTCTACCGGCTTTATAGCACTCGTAACGGCCCGAACCATCGCTACGTCACCGACAGGACGTTGCGCGACATCATGGTGACGGCGGGCTGGATCGCCGAAGGCTACGGTCCGGACGCGGTGATGCTGTGCTCACCGAAGTAACGGTTGGTGTGCAACTGCACCGATGCTCGCGCACTGCCGGAGCAGCGTAGCGATTTCGTAACTCGACGCGGCGTTCGTAAGTCTGTTTCGGGCTGTCTGAGGCTGCTCTTGAGAGTTGGCGTGTGCTGCAAGAGCTTGATTTAACGAACGGCTCCAACGGAGCCTACTTCTTTTAATCCGTTGGTCACTGGTTCAAATCCAGTACGGCCTACCAATAGACGAATGCCTTGGCGCGCTATCTCTCGCGCGCTTCGTCGCGACCGTAGACCAAAACGTAGCAATCGGTCGAAGGGCACGGGCGGGCGCGGACTTGAACGATCGGCGCGTTGGACGATTGCGACCGGGGGACACGTCAACGTGGTCCCGAAATAGTCCGTTGGTCGTTTAGTTTCAAGTTTGCGGCGGGACACCGGCCATCACCTTGAAATTGTGGCTGTCAGTCGTAGCGCTGCGTGATTGCCACTGGCTCGGCCGACGGATCTTTTCGTCCTTCGTACGCTCAAGCAATTGACAGCCCCGACGCGCCCGACTTGCCGATCGCGCGCAGGATACTCATGACGGTTCGACGTGCAAGCGTCATCTCGCGGTGTCGCGACGTTGCGAGCGCGATGTGGCGCGTCACGGTCGGCTTGACGATCTTCGACGACCGCAACTTCCAGCGCGACCCGAAGAGCAGATGGTTGCGCGAGGTTGTCGCGAGCTTGTTCACGCCGATCGGAGAGTCACGATGAGCGAGCATGCGGTGGTTATCGTCGGGTGCGGTCCGACGGGGCTGATGTTGGCGGGCGAGCTCGCATTGGCTGGGGTCGATGTCGCCATTGTCGAGCGGCGCGCCAGCCCAGAGCTCATCGGCTCGCGCGCAGGCGGTCTGCATTCGCGCACGATCGAAGTGCTCGATCAGCGCGGCATCGCCGATCGGTTCCTCGCGCAGGGGCAGGTATATCCGGTCGTGCGCTTTCACATGATCCCCTTGGACATCAGCGACTTTCCCACCCGCCACAACTACGTCCTCGGGCTCACGCAGAATCACATCGAGCGCATTCTTGCCGAATGGGTCGGCGAGCTGGCGGTGACGATCCATCGCGGGCGTGAAGTGACGCGATTCGCGCAGCACCATGCCGGCGTCGACGTCGCGCTCTCCGACGGTCAGTCGCTCCGGGCGGAGTATCTCGTCGGCTGCGATGGCGGCCGCAGCGTGATTCGCAAGGCGGCCGGCATCGAGTTCGCGGGGTGGGATCCGACGATGAGCTGGCTGATCGCCGAAGCCCCGATGGACGAAGAGCCGAAATGGGGATTTCACCACGATGCGCTCGGCATCCATGCGATCGCCAGGGCGGAGGGTGGGTCGGCCCGGCTCGTGCTGACCGAACGGCAGCTGCGACTCGACGGCGAACCCACGCTGCGCGATGTGAGCGAGGCGCTCGTCGCCGTCTACGGGACGGATTACGGCATCCACAGTCCGACGTGGATCTCGAGGTTCACGGACATGACGCGTCAGGCTGCCGCTTACCGCGACCGACGCGTCCTGCTCGCCGGCGATGCCGCGCACGTGCATCCTCCAATCGGTGGACAGGGCCTTAACATCGGCGTGCAGGATGCGGTGAACCTCGGATGGAAGCTCGCTCAGGTGGTCAAGCGGACATCACCCGAAAGCCTGCTCGATACCTACCACGCCGAGCGCCACCCGGTCGCTGCGCGCGTATTGCGCAACACGATGGCGCAGGTTGCGCTTCGTCGTACGGACGACCGCACCAAGGCCTTGGGCGACACCGTTTCCGAATTCCTCGGCATGGACGAGCCACGCAGACGAGTCGCTGCGCAGATGTCCGGTCTCGATATTCATTACGACTTAGGCGGGGGGCACCCGCTGCTCGGACGCCGCATGCCCGATCTCGACTTGGTCACCGCCGACGGCCCGCTGCGGGTCTTCAGCTTGCTGCACGATGCCCGGCCCGCGCTGCTCAACCTCGGTGAGCCCGGCGGCTTCGACATCACTCCATGGGCCGATCGGGTTCAGTTCGTCGACGCCAGGTGCGTTGGTACATGGGAGCTTCCGTCACTTGGGCCGGTCGCTGCTCCGACCGCCGTTTTGATTCGGCCCGACGGATATGTGGCGTGGGTGGGAGACCTGAATCAGCCGGGGCTCGCCGACGCGCTGATCACCTGGTTCGGACCGCCTGCCGTTGGAGCAGTGCCGTAGTTCTTCCGAACGCCAATCAGCTCCACAGACGCCGCGGCAACGGTCCCATCATGCGTTGATCAACGGAAGAAGCACGCCGAACAGCACGCTCGCACCATCCATCAGCGCGTGTGCAATCGCGAGCGGAACCAACCGGCGAAATCGCAGATACAAAGACGTTATGAAGATCGATTGCGGCACCGACGACACCAGGCGAAAGGCCATGTACTTCGAATCGAAGGTCAACGGCATGAACGCGTGCTGCAGCGACCAGCTGAACGCTACCAACACGATCGCCAGGCTCGTGCTCCGACCAAGAACCTGGAAGCGGGGTGCCAGATAGCCGTTATAGGTCATCTGCTCGGTCAGCCCCCAAATGAACGGCCACACCAGCACGCCATATAGAGCGGCCGGCAATGGCAAGCGCCCAAAGAGGTACGGCGGCGTGAGCGTCCCGTACAAGAGCCAACCGGCCGCGTAGATGCCGCCAAGAACGAACACGAGGCTCGCCGGGACAAGCGCCAGGCCGAGAAGCACGTCGCGGACGAGGCGCGTCCGCTCGAAGCCGACAAGATCGAGCAGACCGATTCCCTCGCGGCGCGTGAGTCGCCATAGAAGCGCCAGGCATCCGGCGTCGATCAATGTCCCGTACACCGGCAGCCACGGTTCGGCGTCATGCCATGGAGTGGGCGACGCCCGCAGGGCAAACACGGCTGCGACAACGGCTTGCGCTCCGACGGCACAGGCTGTGCGCGCAAACAGCATCAGCGCCGGGCCTCGCCACGTCAGCAGTGCTGCCTGCCGCCGCTCGAGGAGGGCTTCGCGGGAATTCGGAGCCACGAATGGATCCGCAGAATGTGGCGGCCCGCGGCCGTCATCCACCCGTCGGAGGGGCGCCTCCATCCCAGTAGTCGGGGATCTCGACGTCGTCGCGTACGGTGCTGCCGAGGAATAGATCGGCGAAGACGGGAATTCGAATCAGCTCGGTGGCGACATTGCGAAACGCGATGCCCGCGCGCGTCGCAGGCGCGAACGAAGAAGCGAATTTCGCCGCTGCCTTCTGCTTTCGTTCGACGAACGGCATCAGGCGTCGCTCGTAGCGCGCGAACGCCGCCGCATGATCGCCGGCACAGGCGCGAAGCTCGCCTGCGAGCACGTACGCTTCCGCCATCGCCGATCCGTGAACCTTCGCCGGCAAGCAGCGACACACAGGCGCCCGCATCGCCGATGAGCGCGATGCGCCCCTTCGTCCATCGATCCATTCGAATCTGGCTGACGCGATCGAAGTAGACGTCGTCGACATGTTCCATCGCGGTGAGGATGCGCGCAGATTCCCAGCCGACGCCGGCGAACACTCGCGCGAGCGCGGAATTGCGGTCCTGTGCGCTCGCAAACGTGCACGAGCCCAGATACTCGTCGCGAAACGCGAACAGAAAGAGCGTCGTATCGCCGCGCATCGCAAAGCGCGAGATCTGCGTAGCCGCCGCTGCGAAGACGCGACGACTCGTCGACCAGCAGCACCTCGTGACCCGACGCCCGCAGCCAGTATGCAAGCGTCGGACCCGCGATCCCGGCGCGGTTGATCGCGATCTTCATGAGCGACCCTGCGAGAGCTCGTGACGATCACTGCAGCGATGCGCGGACGCGCATCGTGGAGCGACGGTGAACCTGTAAAGGACGAGCCGTCATTCGCCTTTCGGTGCGGTGCCGCCGTCAACGGATCTTGTTTGGACCTTTCCATTCGCCGGCCGTTTCCGATGCCTTGACGCGCTCCCGCACGGTTTTTGTCCCGTGTGCGTTACAAGCTGTCATGCCGAGCCGTCGCGACACGTGTCGGTTGGATTTACGGTTCCGTCCTGTGGCGCAGGCCGTGGCGCACGCAAGTCGCTGAAGCACTTGGACTTCGTCGATCGAGGAACGGGTCTTGCTGATAGTTGAAGCGCAAGGCCGCGTACGACACAGACACCTTCGCGAGGGACCATGAAATCGATCCTCGATCGCTCCTTCCGCTACACGACCAGCGCGAACACCGACCTGCGCAAGACGTTCGCCCGCATCCGCCGCGAGCAACGCCAGCAGGCGAAGCCGGCCGGCGACAATCCGAGCAAGGTCTTCGCCATCGGCGAGCGCAAGCGCGTCGCTGCAACGTGACGTTTGACATCGAACCGGAGAGGCATTCCGGCAGTCGTTGGTGGGTGGTGAGTCTCGGCCCCGAGCAAGTCTCGGGGCTCTTTTTGACGCCGGCGCAGCGAGCGCGACGCGCGGTGCGCGCGGCGGTGTAGACGAGGACATTCGATCTTGGCCGACAATCCTTCGAAGCCCGCTGAGTTCCATCGGATGACGGCGGCCGAGTTCGCGCGACTCAGCTCGTCGCGACAGCTGGCGTTGCTCGCGATACGCCGCGCGCAAGTGAGCAGTCGCAAGGCGATTTCCGCGACGGCCGTCAACAGGCGACACGACGATTCGCGCGACGCATCGACGCGCTGATCGCCCCGTTGAGCGGCGTCGCCGCTCGCGTGCGCCGACGCTCGTCGGCGCATCAGCGCTTCACCGTGCACGCGGTCGGCGAGCTTGCTGCGGCCATCGACGAGGATCACCGCGCGATCGCCGCGCAAGCACCCTCCGGTGATCGGTGACGGCATTCATGCGCGAATGAAAGTCGCGATTGGCAGCGTCTCGCCGCGGTCCTTCGACCGCATCGCAACGTCGAGAAGCATAAAACGGCGGCTCGACGCGAACACAATCCGGGACAGTACCGCCGACCGCGCATCCGGGCTATAATTGTCGGCTGCCGCGCCACCCACAAAGCGTCGCGGCGCCCGCCTGTTTCCGGGCCGTTAGCTCAGCTGGTAGAGCAGCGGACTCTTAATCCGTTGGTCGTAGGTTCGATCCCTACACGGCCTACCAATGAATCAAGGGGCTCGCGTTTGCGCGCGGGCCCTTCGCATTTTTCATCTCAGCGGCTCGTCGCCTCCCCGAGGACGGCGCCGAGCCCGCATTCGACGGGAGCGCTATGAAGGAAGACGTCCTGCAATGCCTCAAGAAGTACGGTCAGCGGCTGGACCTCGAGATCGCCGCGGAGATGCGCGTGCCGCTCGCGAAGGTGCGCAGCGGTCTCGCCGAGCTGAGCGCGACCGGCGCCGTCGTCGTGTGCTCGCTGACGCGCTACGAGGGCGGGAAGACGATCGAGGCGCTGCAGTGCCGGCTGTCGGGGTACACGCCGAAGCCGGCGCCGGGGAGGAAGCCGCAGCCGCAGGCGGGCAAGGGGCGGTAGGCGATACAAGCGCCGACCGCCATTCGGCTTAAGGGTCTCGTCTGGGGTCGTCCGAGACGTCGAACTCGCGGCACAGCACGGCGATTTTCTCGTCCCGAACAGGCGTTTAGCCCTCGTCCTCCGGTTTACCGCAACTCGCTGAACACGCGCTATAGAGGCGCACCGCCGTACAAACTCTTCCGCAGACATACTACCCCGCGACGCGGCACACTCGGGGCACATTGAGATCGCTTACACGACGCAATCTGCAGCAGCTCGACCGCGCGAATAACGTGTAGCCCAATATCGCCGTTCAGCGCGGCCCTACACGGCCTACCAAACACCTCAAGGGGTTGGCGTTCGCGTTAGCCCCTTGTGCTTTCTGACGTAGCCAAATCGTAACCGCCGGGCAACGAATCGATCCGCTTCTCAGCGGTCGCGAGATGGTCGGGCGCGCGATGCGCGTAGCGCTCGACCATCACCGACGAACGCCAGCCGCCGAGACGTTGCAGCTCGTGCATCGGCGTTCCCGACTTTCGATGCCATGGCGCCCCCGGTGCGCCTCAAATCGTGCCAGCGGAATTCTCGATGCCGCCGCGCTTCAAGGCGCTTCTTCAGACCTTCGCCCAACCCGGGTTTTCGACCATTCGGCGGCCGACGCTGCGCTCGCGTCGCGCAGTGCCGATATGAATGCCGAGTGCGCTCTTCGCCGGCAGGAGCTCTGCGCGGGCGCCTGAAAGCGACGGCTCGGGATCCACAGCACCAACCATGCAGCGAGCCGTTCAAGGAAACACTGCACTCGATCAACCACCGGGACGAACGTTCCGGGCATGGTGCGCGATATCGGACAGGGGGATGCGCATGCGAAGTTCGATAGCGGGACTGGCTTTGTTGTTGGCGCTGAGCATCACGAAGCCGGCGATGGCGGCTGACGCGTCAGTCCAAGTCCCGGAAATCATCCGCTCGAGCCCGGTGTTCAGCGCCCCGATGACGTTCAGCGACATCGCCGTCGCGCGCAAGCGGGCCATCCAGGTCGACGTGGCGGCGTTGCAGGGCCTCGCCGCTGCGGGCACCGCGCAACGCTTCATTCTCCACCTCTTCGACGACGCGCGCTTCGAGGCGCAGGTCGTCAGCACCGATTCGACGGCCGACGGCGGCACCATCCACGTGGCGAGGCTTGTCGGTGTGCCCGACGGCCAGGCGATCTTCGTTGTCAACGGAAGCATCGTGTCCGGCAACATCACGCTGCCGGGCGCGTTCTATCAGGTGCGCACGGTTGCCGGCGGCGCCCAGATCGTGCAGCAGCTCGACCATTCGCGGTTCCCGCCCGACGAGCCGTTTGTGCCCGCGCCGCGGTTCGAGCTCGCGCCGGAAGTCGCGCCGCAGGCGATGGGCGACACCGGCGCGACGATCGACGTGATGGTTCCGTACACCGCCACGACACGCGCCGCCGCCGGCGGAACCGCCCAGATGCTGAATCAGATCAACCTCGCCATCGCCGAAACGAACCAGGCCTACGCGAACAGCGCGATCGTGCAGCGCCTGCGCCTCGTGCATGCAGTGGAGGTGGCGTACGCCGAAAGCGGGGACATCGGGACCGATCTCGACCGCCTGACCGCCAGCAACGACGGGTATATCGACCAGGTGCACACGCTTCGCAACGCCTACGGTGCCGATCTCGTGAGCCTCTTGGTCGAGAACGGCGGCGGCTACTGCGGCATCGCGTGGCTGATGACGAGCGTCTCCACGGCCTTCGCGTCGAACGGCTTCTCGGTCGTCGCGCGCGGCTGCGCGACCGGGTATTACAGCTTCGGCCACGAGCTCGGCCATAACATGGGCGCGCGTCACGACACGTACATGGACACGGCGACGACGCCGTACGCGTACGCGCACGGGTACGCGAACGTGGCGGCGCACTGGCGCACGATCCTCGCGTACAACGATGCGTGCACCGCCGTGGGAACGAACTGCACGCGCATCCAGTACTTCTCGAACCCGGCGCTCGCCTACGGCGGCGCGCCGATGGGGAACTCGAGCGCCGACAATCACCAGGCGCTTAACAATACGGCGTTCGCCGTCGCGAACTTCCGCCAGGCGGTCGTGTTCGCGCCGGAGGCGAAGAGTGACTTCAACGGCGACGGCAAGAGCGACATCCTCTGGGACAACGGCGCGGGCAGCCGGTGGGCGTACACGATGAACGGCGCTCTCGTGCAAAGCTCGACGGCGATGCCTGGCGCAGCGTCGGGCTGGGTCCTCGCGGGCATCGGCGACTTCAACGGCGATGGCAAGGCCGATCTGCTGTGGAAGAACAGCGCGAGCCCGACCCAGTTCTGGGTGTACATCATGAACGGCGCCACGGTGATCGGCAGCGGCGGCTTCGCGGTCACCTCGGGCTACGGGCCGCGCTTCATCAGGGATTTCGACGGCGACGGCAAGGCCGACATCGTCTGGGAGAACGCCTCGGGCCAGCGGTGGATCTACTTCATGAACGGCATCAGCGTTGCCGGGGGCGCCGGTTTGCCCGCCGCAGCGCCAGGCTGGAACCTCGTGGGAGTGGCCGACCTCAACGGCGACGGTAAAGCCGATCTCATCTGGCGCAACGGCGCCGCACTCACGCAGTACTGGGTCTATCTCATGAACGGCGCGACGGTCACCGGCGGCGGCGGATTCTCGACGGCCGCGGGCTACGAGCTCACGCGCGTCGGCGATTTCGACGGTGACGGCAAGCAGGACCTGCTGTGGGAAACGCCCGCTGGCGCGCGGTGGATCTACTTCATGAACGGCGCGGCGATCGCGAGCGGCGCGGCACCGCCCGGCGCGGCGCCCGGCTGGTCGATCGTCGGCGTCGCGGACTTCGACGGCAACGGCAAGAGCGACCTGCTCTGGCGCAACGCGTTGACAACGCAATACTGGATCTACCTGCTGAACGGCGTCACGCTGACTGGCGGCGGCGGCCTGACGGCAGCGCCGGGTTACCAGCCGATGCTCCCGTGGTATTGACGCGCAAATCGGCCAACGCGTCGGTGGTCTCGAGCGAGGTACGTGCGCGCGTGAAATCGACCCTGTGCAGCATTCGCGTGTCTTGGTCTTGCTGATACGCGAGCGGCACGTTGCGCGAGCCGCGCTCTACTCGTCGCGAGACGCAATGCGCTCGCCGGTCGCGGCGTCGAATCGCAGGACGACGATCTGGAACGAGTGAGGCAGGCGAACGGCGACGGCCCATACCCGGCGGCCATCGTAGGTCTCGAGGTGGCTGTCCTGGATCCAGCCGCCCGGAACATCGACGAGCGCCATCACTCGCGCATCGTCCTCGCTGACCGCAGGCGCCGCCTGCGCGGCGCGCGGAGGCTCACGGGACCGAGACGAACCGGCGGTGACTGCGTGCGCCAACTGCGACACGCTGCCGACCCATGACGCCGTCGTGACCACCAGCACGACCTTTCCGATTTCGCTACTCATCGCATGTGCTTACCAGCGCTTGGCGACCGCGCGGCTCGTACGCGGCCAAAGGTCCATCATGGCGTCGTTGCCGTCTTGCCGCAGTCCGCCGTACCGGCACATCCGTGTCGGACATGTCTGACGGCCGTCGGCCGCCGCCACGGTGACGTGGCCGTACGCGCGCCCTGACGTGCGTACAAAAGGGCCGTGAGCACTGCGGGCTGCCCGCTTTCGCCTTGCCGGACGATGAGCCGAACGCGGATATTTCGAGCGCCGCGTGCACCACCGGGCGGTGCGCCGTCAGGTTCAGAAAGTGAACTTGTCGATGCCCGAACCCGCGCCTACAGTGTCGGCCATTGACCTTTGCATGTCGGTCGCCGCGCATCGACGCCCGGACGGAGTCCCGGAAATGAGACATGAAGCGCACGGAGCGCTCCTCGATTTTCGAGGACGCGTTCTCACGCCGGCCGATCGCGGATACGACGAAGCGCGGCGGGTCTGGAACGGGGCGATCGACCGCAAACCGGCGATCATCGCGCAGTGCGCGAACGCGGACGACGTCGCCGCCGCGATCCGCCACGCTCGCGAGCGCGATCTTCTCGTTTCGGTTCGCGGCGGCGGGCACGGCGTTGCCGGGCACGCGGTCAACGACGGCGGGCTGGTGATCGATCTTAGCGCGATGAAAGGTGTGCGCGTCGATCCGCAACGACTGCGTGCCTGCGTCGAGCCCGGCGTGCTGTGGGGTGAGCTCGATGAGCAGACGCAGCGCTTCGGAATGGCGACGACCGGCGGCATCGTCTCGCATACGGGTGTCGCCGGCCTCACGCTCGGCGGCGGGCTCGGCTGGCTGATGCGCAAGCACAGCATCACCGCCGACAACCTGATCGCGGCCGACGTCGTCACGGCGGATGGCCGCCGGGTGCGCGCGAGCGCGGAGGACGACGCCGAGCTTCTGTTCGGGCTACGCGGCGGCGGCGGAAATTTCGGCGTCGCGACCTCTTTCGAGTTCACGCTGCACGAGATCGGAACCACGCTGCTCGCGGGCCCGATCGTCTGGGCGATGGAGCATGCGCCGCAAGTGATGCGCTTCTATCGCGATTTCGCGCGCGGGGCGCCCGACGAGCTGACGACGATCGTGCAGTACCGCACGCTCCCGGCGCTTCCCGTGTTCCCGTCGCAATTCCACGGACGCAAAGTGTTGCAAGTTGCGGCGGTATGGGCGGGACGAATCGTGGACGGCGAGCGCGCGCTCGCACCGTTACGCGCATTCGGTGCGCCGTTGCTCGACCTCGTCTCACCGCGGGCCTACGTTGCGCAGCAGTCGGCGAACGACAAAGCGGTGCTCCACGGCTGGCATTACTACTGGAAATCGACGCAGTTGGAGGAACTTGAAGACGAGGTGATCGACGCGATCACGGATCGTTCGCTCGCGATGCGTTCACCGCGATCCTTCACGGTCATTTTCCACCTTGGCGGCGCGATCGGGCGCATCGGTGAGAACGATGCCGCGTATTCGCATCGCTCCGCGTGCTACAACATCAATATCAACGCCGTGTGGCTGCCGGGCGAATCGCTCGACGAGATCGAAACGGCGTGGGCGCGCGACATGTTCGACCGGCTCGAGCCGAGCCGACATGCGGTCTACGTCAACTTCCTGATGGAGGAAGGACAGGAGCGCGTGCGGCAGGCGTATGGCGCAGCGAAATACGAGCGACTCGTGGCGCTGAAGGCGCGCTTCGATCCGGGCAATGTGTTTCGCATGAACCAGAATATCGCGCCACCGGCGCCCGCCGGCGGCGCGAACCGTTCCCGGAGCGAGTCGAGCTGACTGATTAGTGCTCGCCGGCTCCGCGGAGGGGCAGCAGCCGATGCTCGTCGTTGTACTCGCCGATTGCGAGGCCCATGCGCTCACCGACGTCCTGGTCGTAACGGAAGTGGATGCCGCCGTAGACGCGCGCATCGGACACGTCATCGGTGATGACACGCAAGTCCGAGTAGTGGAGCACGATCCCCGGCGCGGCGGCATCGGTGTTCGTGATGTCGTGGTGCTTGCGCCCATACATGCGCTCGAGCACAGCCCGCGCGGCTCCGCCGCCCGCGCCGTGCGCCGAGGGATAGCCCGGGAAGCACGGCGTCGGCACGTACGGCTGATAGCTCGCCTTCGGGGCGGTACGAGAGTTGCCATCCGCGTCGGCGCGATGAATCGCCGTTTCCGGCCGCCACGTCGTGTAGAGATACTTCGACTCGAACACGGTGACGTGCGCGTCGCTGAGTGACATGTTCATGATCGCGAAGGTGCGTGCGGTCCGCGTGATTTCGTCTGCGCCACGCTCGGCGGCGAGCTCGCGCGCCGCGAGATTCCAGCCACGATGCGGCGGCTGAGCAGCATAGAACCTCGCCACCTCGGCGCGGTCGGTTGGGCGAAGCGCGCTGCTCAGATCGCCGACCGCTTCGACCTCGTCAAGGTCGTTCGCATAGCTGCCGTTGACCAGCGCCGGCGGTGCCTTTGCACGGAACTGCGACGAGCTTTCGATCCCGAACGGCTGCACAAACTGCCAGTGGAAGAACAATCCCCGGCCGTTGGCTGGAGGGTTCGTGCACGAGGGCGTCGGTTGCCATTCGTACGGGTGCGCGCTGGCCGGCGCGTAGAACATCGGAGCCTGCGAGCCGTCGCTCGCACGCAAGGCGATGATCGCCGCCGCCGCCGCTTGGCCGATTGCAATGCCCTGGACTTTTGCCGGGCCGTCCGGGATGGCTGCAAGCGATTCGCTTCTTCGGGCGTCGACGAGGGTCGCCTGGGCGGGAAACAGCCACACGAGCGTATCGTGCGCTGCGGCGACGGCCGCGGCTTCCGGTGAAGCATCGGAAGCCGCGGTCACCGTGCCGAGGTACGGCTGGTAGCGTTGCGTGATCGCGTTGACGGCCTCGAACACTGCGAGCTGGACGATCGCCATCGCGCGCGTCGAGGGGAACGGCGGTGTGCCGCCGACGGCCTCCACGGCGATCTCATTCCAACGGAGCACGACGGCGTCGCCTGGCGCCGCCGTGTCGCCCGCTGCATGAAACGCCGCGGCCGTGCACGCGCACAGCAACGTCGAGAACAGCGCTTTGTTCAAGTATCCGCCGATCTTCGCGCGGAGCACGTGGGTGATCGCATCCTGTCGTAGAGCCTTCATCGTTCCCTCCGTGATGCAGTGATGTGCGCATCGCTTCGCGAGTGATGCGTAGACGACTTTGCGAAGCGTGCGTCGAAATATCTGCCGCACGGTTGCCTCGCGCTAGTTCAAAAACTGAACTTGCGTGCATTTCCGGGCCGGGCTACGCTCACCGCATGAGATCG
Source organism: uncultured beta proteobacterium (assembly GCA_963798655.1). Classification (GTDB taxonomy): domain Bacteria; phylum Pseudomonadota; class Gammaproteobacteria; order Burkholderiales; family Casimicrobiaceae; genus CAVSMC01. The sequence continues at coordinate 798,300 of CAWCUH010000004.1, forward strand.
GGATTCGGACAGTTCTGCCCCGTCGCTGTCGCTTGCGAAGTTTTCGCCGGGCGCTGGACGCCGATGATCCTTCGCGAGCTCTTCGCGGGCTCCGAGCACTTCAACCAGATCCATCGCGGCGTCCCGCTGATGTCGCGCGCGCTGCTCGCACGAAGGTTGCGCGAGCTGGAAGACGCGGGCGTCATCGCGAGGCAACGGACGCCCGGCAAGCGCGGTCACAGTTACACGCTCACGCCGGCAGGTCGCGAATTCCGCCCGGCGCTCGAGGCGCTCGGGCGTTGGGGCCAGCGCTGGACCGTGCGCGTGCGGCGGTCGAACCTCGACGCCGGCTTTCTCATGTGGAATGTCCGCCGCCGTATCGATCGCGAACGACTGCCCGATCGCCGCGTCGTCGTATGCTTCCGTTTCAGCGGAATCCCGCGCGCTTATCGAGGGTCGCGCGTGTTCTGGCTCATCCTCGAGCGAACGGCGGTGGAGCTGTGCATCGAAGACCCCGGTATCGAAACCGACGTTGAAGTTGATGCCGATCTCGCCGTGATGACCGCCGTATGGCTCGGCGATATCGCCTTCGAGGAAGCGCTGCGCTCCAAAGGCGTTCGGCTGATGGGCCCGCGCGAGCTCAGCCGCGGCTTCCCGACGTGGCTGATGCTGAGCCAATATGCGGCCGTGGATCGCCCCGGTCCGGATGACGGCCGCAGCGCGGGCGATTTGCTGCCCGTTGTCGATCAGGGGGCGGTGCCGGCCTTGCGCGCGGGCGAAAGCCAACAGCCCGCCGCATGACCGCCAGTCATTCGCTGCCGCGGAGACTCGCGGCCCGGCATTCGCGCGACTGAAGCGTGTCCGTGCCGCTGGGCAACATCGGTGCGTCGAACGTCGACATGTTCGCCCGCATGCCGATCGACCCGGAGTCCGCAAGCATCAGGCGAGACCCGCTACCGCTGCCTGTCCAGTGCCCTCTGCCGCCAAGGTTGATTGAATGATGGAAAGCACCGAAACGCGGCTTCTGGAGGAGTGGAAGGCCAATAACGAGCTGCTCAAGTTCTACGAGGACCTCAAACAGAAGCGCTTCGCCTATTTCCTGTCGATTCAAACGGCGTTCCTCGCCGTGTTCGGGCTCGCCGCGAGGGAGGCCATCGGCCAATTGTCCATGGCGAGCCTGACGGCATTCGTGCTGATCGCGATCCCACCGCTTTTGATCGCGTATTACTTCATGCGGGTGGACCTGCGGTCACGCGCATTCATCGACACGTTCAACACGCACCTGCTGCTCATCGAGGATGAATGGGCACGCCGATTCCCCGATAACCATTTCTCGACGTACCAGGACCTGTTCGCCGTCTTGTCGCGAAGGGACGCGGCCACGATTGCCAGATATGCGAGCGCGCGAAAGCTCGATGGCGACGTGTACACCACGCTCATCCGCTCGAAATCGGCGCACATGGGCGAGCATGCGATCCTGCGTCTGTTCTGGTATTTGTGGTTCGTGCTGCTGACTGCATCCGTCGTCGTCCATGTCGCATGGCACTTGATCAATGGAAGCTGGGCGGTCGTTTGATACGCTGCGTTTGTGATTCTTGCCTCCTTCACGGCACGCCACCGATATCGACGGCCGACAGCGTATACGCTTGCGCGTACAGGTTGGCCTCGTATCCCGCCGCGATGCCGCCATGGGCGGCGAAGGAGTCCGGCGCGAGCTCGCCTCGAACGAGCGCGTCGACGGCCGCCTTGTCGTAGCCGGTGACGAAGAGTGCCGAGTGCACCGTCGCGTCACGACCGCGAATCGTCTGTTCGCGCGTCATCGTTGCGGCCAGCGCATTGCGAAACAGGTGGCAACCGGCGAAGCCCGCGCGCTGCCCGAGGCCCGGTAACAGTTCGTCGACGAGCCACCGATCGAGATCTCCCGATCGCTCTTCCGCGGGCGCGAAAGCAACGACGAGCGCCGTGCTGCCCACGCCGCATCCGCTGCTCGCTTCGACGGTGCATAGCGTCCGGCGCATGCCGCTGTACTTGCGCATCATGGCCGAGGTCCACGGCGTCGGGTGATCGAGCCGTTCGCGGTACGCCGCGGAGTCGAGCACGGCAAGCGCGGCGACCTCGTAGAGCACGCAATAGCGCGCGACCGAATCGACGGCGGTCCAGCGAGTGCCGCGCATGAACCCCGGTATGCGAAGCCGCTCGGGCATGTGCTCGTGCGTGTGCCAGTGATCGTGCTCGGCGGCAGCTTCGGGCGCGACGTCGAACAGAAGCAGCATCACGCCATGCGCGTCGGGCGGGGACGTCATGGCGATATCGGCGCGGGCTTCGGACTGCGCCGAGGGCAATAGCGTATTCGCATTTCGATGGCGTTCATTGGCCGGCCCTCTCGCCGTTCCCGATCAGCGGTTGAGCAATCCGCGGGCGATGATGTTGCGCTGAATCTCCGAGCTTCCTTCGAAGATGCGAAAGATCCGGCAGTCGCGCACGTAGCGTTCGAGCGGCAGCCCGGCGGTGTAGCCGTAGCCGCCGTGGATCTGCAACGCGAGGTCGGTGACGCGATCGACCATTTCCGAGGCGAACAGCTTCGCCATCGACGCGTGCTGCGAGAAGCGCTCGCCGCGCTCGCGCTGCGCGGCGGCCGCGTGGCCCAGCGCGCGTGCAGCGGCGATGTCGGTCGCCATGTCGGCGAGCATCCATTGCACGCCCTGGTACTCGGCGATCGGCATGCCGCCGACGCGCCGCTCGCGCGTCCAATCGATCGCCGCCGCGAGCGCCGCCTGCGCGATGCCGACCGAGCATGCGGCGATCTCGAGTCGGCCCGCGTCGAGCGTTTTCAACGCGGTGCGAAAACCGGAGCCTTCGGTACCGAGCCGATCGGCCGCCGGCACGTCACAGTCGAGCGCGACTTCGAACACGTGTGCTGCGCGCAAGCCCATCGTCCGCTCCGGCGGCGAGATGCGCATGCCCGCATCGCTCGGATCGACGACGAACGCCGAGATGCCGCGCGCGCCCGCCGAAGGGTCGGTCTTCGCGTAAACGACGATGAACCGCGCTTCGCCCGCGTTGGAGATGAAATGCTTGGTGCCGCGCAGGTGATAACGGTCGCCGTCGCGCACGGCGATCGTCGTCATGTCGACCGGATTGGAACCGGCGCCGGGCTCGGTCAGCGCGAACGCGCCGAGCGCGCGCCCGGCCGCGGCGTCGGGCAGCATGCGCGCACGCTGCGCGTCGTCGCCGCCGATCAGCACCGAATCGGTGGCGAGCCAGTGCGCGGTCACCATCGAAGCGGTCGCGGCGCACGCGCCCGCGATCGTCGCCACCGCATCGAAGAGCACCGGCGCCGGCACGCCGGCGCCGCCGTGCGCCTCGGGAAGATTGAGGCCCATGATGCCGATGTCGGCGAGCGCGCGCAGGTGCACCGTGGCCGAGCGCGCCGTGCGGTCGAGCTCGGCGGCCATCGGCGCAAGAACCTCGCGCGAGAAGCGCTCGATCGTGTCGAGCAGGATGCGGTGCTCGACGGCGACGTCGTCGTTCAACGTGAATCCCGGGCTGCGATCTCGGCGCGGATCTCGGCGCTGTGCTGGCCGAGCATCGGCGCCGCCGCCATGCCGCCGCGTGAGGCGCCGGCGAAGCGCACCGGCTGCTCGAGCGTGCGGATGGCGCCGAGTACCGGGTGCTCCATTTGCTGCAACGGATCGCGTTCGGCCGCCTGTCGCGAGTCGAGCGCCTGCGCGATCGTCTCGATGCCCGCGGCCGGCACGCCGGCCGCCATCAGCGCATCGACGGCGACGGCCGCCGTGCGACGCATCGACCACTGCTCGATCAGCGCCCGCAACGCGGGCTCGTTCGCCGAGCGCAACGTGTCGGTCGCGAAGCGCGGGTCGCGCGCCGCGTCGTGCGCGCCGATGAGTGTCGTGAGAGCGGTGAACAGCTTGTCGTTCAGCACCGCGAGGACGAACGACGCGTCGCTCGCGCGAAAGACGCCGAACGGCGCCGACAGCGGATGGCGGTTGCCCACGCGCACCGGCGCGACACCCGAGGCGAGATAGCGCGCGACGACCAGCGGCTGCAGCGCGATCATCGCGTCGAGCATCGCTACGTCGAGCCGGCGGCCGCGGCCCGTGCGGCCGCGCTCCACCAGCGCCGCCAGGATCGACCACGACGCGAAGATCGCCGCGACGACGTCGCCGATCGATTCGCCGATCAGCGTCGGCGGCCCGTCCGGCTGACCGGTCACCGCCATGATGCCGGAGAGCGCCTGCACGATGATGTCGTACGCAGGCCGCGCCGACTGCGCACCGGTCTGGCCGAAGCCGGAGATGCTCGCGTACACGAGCGAGGCGTTGTGCGCCGACAGCGCATCCCACCCGATGCCGAGCTTGTCGGCGACGCCGGGCCGGAAGTTCTCGACGACGACGTCCGACGAGCGCGCAAGCGCGAGCGCGATCGACAGATCGTCCGGCTGCGCAAGGTCGAGCACGATGCTGCGCTTGCCGCGGTTCACCGCGAGGAACAGCGCGCTCTCGCCGTCGACGAACGGACCGATGTGCCGATAGTCGTCGCCCGCGGGGGACTCGACCTTGATCACGTCGGCGCCGAGATCGGCGAGCAGCGCCGTGCAGTACGGACCCGCGAGCACGCGGGTGAAGTCGAGAACACGCAGCCCCGACAGCGGGCGATCGTCGCTCATCGGCTGCGCTGCGAGGGCCGCCACTTGAGGAAGCGGTTCTCGAAAAAGCCGATCAGCGCGATGCCCACCGTGGTGAACATCGTGATCGAGAACAGCGCGGCGAAGACGAGCGGCGTGTCGAGGCTGAACTGCGCCGACAGCACGAGGTAGCCGATGCCGCGGTTGCCTCCGATGAACTCGCCGACGATCGAGCCGACGAGCGCGAGCGGAAACGCGACCTTCAGCGAATCGGCGATGTACGGCGTCGCGTGCATCAGCCGCACCATCGTGAATATCCGGTATCGCGTGCCTCCGGCGAGACGCGACAGGTCGAGGATGTCGGGCTCGATCTCGCCGAGACCGGTGAGCGAGTTGACGAAGATCGGGAACAGCGCGAGCAGGAACGCGAGCAGGATCTTCGACTCCATGCCGAGACCGAACCAGATGACGAACAGCGGCGCGATCGCGATCTTCGGGATGCCGTTGAATGCCGCGAGAAACGGCAGGATGACGCTTCGGAGACTGTCGACGTAGACGACGAGCAGCGCGAGCAGCACGCCCGCCACCAGCGCGATCGCGAGCCCGGCCATCGTCGTCGACGCCGTTATGCCGAGATGGAAGAGCTGGCTCCCGAACGTTTCGGCGAAGCGCGCCGCGATGACCGTCGGCAGAGGAAGCACGTAGTCCGGAACGTGGATCAACGGCACGGCGAATTGCCAGACGGCGAGAAAGCCGATGACGGCGAGCAGCGTTCGCACGCCGTTCGGCAGCGCGCGCCAGCGCAACCGGGGCATGACGGCGGACGGGGGCGGAGCAACGCGCGGAGGCTGGGTGTCCACCGGCGTTCGCTATGCGCCGACCCATTGCGTGCCGATGCCTTCGCGCACGCGGGCCGACAGTTCGAGGAAGCGACGATCGAGCAGCACGTCGATGCCGCGCGGACGCGGCAGATCGACGTCGACGATGTCGTGCACGCGGCCCGGCCGCGGCGTCATCACGACGATCGTATCGGAGAGCAGCACCGCTTCGGTGATGCTGTGCGTGACGAAGAGCACCGTGTTGCGGCTGACGCTCCAGATCTTCTGCAGCTCGAAGCCCATCCGCTCGCGCGTCATCACGTCGAGCGCGCCGAACGGCTCGTCCATCAGGATCAGCGTCGGATTGAGCAGCAGCGCGCGACAGATCGCCGCGCGTTGCTGCATCCCACCGGAAAGCTCGTGCGGGTACGCGTGCTCGAATCCCGCGAGGCCCGCGAGCTCGACCAGCTCGTGTGCGCGCGCCCGGTGCTGCGACGCGCCGTGGCCGCCGATCTCGGCGACGAACAGGATGTTGTCGAGCGTCGTGCGCCACGGCAGCAGCACCGGCGACTGGAACACCATGCCGACGTCCGAGATCGGTCCGCTCACCGGCTTGCCGCGCACCGCGATGCGTCCCGCGGTCGGCAGGATCAACCCGGCGACCAGCCGAAGCAGCGTCGACTTTCCGCAGCCGCTCGGGCCGACGAGCGAGACGAACTCGTTCGCGCGCACGTCGAACGCCGCGCCATCGACCGCGACCCGGGTTCCGAACGTCTTGCCGACGCCTTCGATCGCGAGCACCACCTCCATGCGCTAGCGGCCGCTCAGCACCGGAACGTAGATGTCGTCCTTGCCGAGCTGCGCATTGAGCTTCATCGCCTTGGCGACGAAATCGAGCGAGTTCTGCACGCGATCGGGGGTGGCGACGCCGTACCCGTGCTGCTTGACGTACGCGGTGTCGATCGCCTTGATCGATTGCCGCCACTGCGCGAGCGTCGTGTCGTAGTTCAACGTCGGGTTCGCCTTCACCATGATCTGCGCCGTTTCCTCCGGATGCGCGATCGAGTACTCCACCGCCTTGCGCGTCGCTTCCGCGAAGCGCTTTGCGGCCGCCGGATCCTTGGCGAGCGATTCGTTGCTCGCGACGAGCACGTAACCGAAGACGTCGTAGCCCCAGTCCGAGAACGACGTGAAGTAGACCTTCTTGCCGCGCGTCGACGCGACCTTCTCCAGCGCCGGCACGTCGCCGTCGATCGACGCGGTGAAGAGGTCGGTCTGGCCGCTCATCAGCAGCGACATGTAGACGCCGGGATCGGCGGTCACCCATTCGAACCAGTCGGCGGGCAGCTTGTGGCGCTCGAGCAGGATCGGCAGCGTGACGCGCGCGCTGTCGGTCTGGCCGGCGGCGACCTTCTTGCCCTTCAGCGACTCGAGCGTCGGGTACGGATCGAGCGACGCGAGGCCGCTGGTGCTGACGTCCATGAACACCATGAACGACTTGATCTTCGATCCCTTCGCTATCGCCTGGATCATCGTGCCGGTGTCGGCCATGCCGTAATCGGCCTTGCCGCTGTCGATGGCGGTCACCACGAAGCCGCTGCCGGTGGCGGGCTGGATCTGCACGTCGAATCCGGCGTCCTTGTAGAAGCCCTTGTCGACGCCGACGAAGAACGGCGAATGGCGGCCGTGAAAGACGTAGTTGGTGAGAAAGGTCACTTTCTTCGGCGTTCCCGCGGTTTGCGCCTGCGCGCTGACGGCGTGCCCGGCGAAGCCCAGTGCGACCGCGAGCAGCGCGGCGAATATCCTGCAGCATTTCATCTTCACTCTCCTCGTTGCGATGGACCGAAGTAGGCGGCAAGGTCGACGGTGTCGGCGCCCGGAATGCGCTTGCGCTCGAATTCCGCGCGCCGGTTGAACGGAACGGTGGCATCGATGCCCATCCGGCCCCAGTGATCCTTGTGCGGATCGCGGTAGAACGACGGGGTGTCGGGAATGATCATCACGTTCCGGTCCGGGCGCGAGCGCGTGAGCACCGCCCACATCACGTCGTCCATGTTGTAGATGTCGACGTCGTCGTCGACGACCGTGCAGATCTTCGCCCACGTGGGCTCCGCTCCGAACACCGCGAGCAGCACCTGACGGCCGTGGCCCTCGTATTGCTGGCGGATCTTCACCACCGTATGCAGCACGAACGGCTGGCACGTGACGTCGACGATGCCGGGCAGCACCGCGCTGATGCGCTCGAAGATCTTCGCGGCGACCGACAGCTCGAGCGTGAGCACTTCCTCCGACGAGCCGCACAGGATGCTGTGAAAGATCGCGTCCGGCTTGCGGGTGACGCCGAGCACCTCGAACACCGCGTTCTGGCCGACCGGCGTGTAGTAGCCCATGAACTCGCCGAACGGTCCCTCGTCGCGGCGGATGTTCGGCAGGAAGCGGCCCTCGATGACGATCTCGGTCGACGCCGGAACCATCAGGTCGATGTGCTTGCACGGCCGCATGTCGATCGGCTCGCCGGCGAGCTTGGCGGCGACCTCGAGCTCGTCCTCGTCGTAGGCGAGCGGCGCCGCCGCGGTGAGAAACGCGGTGGGCGGCGGACCGATCAGCATCGCCGCTTCGAGCGGGCGATTCATCTTCTCCGCCTTCTCGTGATAGAGCGTCAGGTGGTGGCGCGGCGCGAGCCGGCAGCGCAGCTCCTGATCGCTCACGTACATCGATCGGTGGAACGACAGGTTGCGCACGCCCGTTTCGGGCTCGTGCGCGAGGAACATCGCCGACGTGAAGTACGGCGCCGCGTCGCGTTCCGAGTACGTGATCAGCGGCAGGTCGCTCATCCTGCAATCGACGAGTGCCTCGTCGGTGCGCATCAGCGGCCGCAGCGCGATGTCGCGCGTGCTCGCGATCTGTGCGAGCGTGCTCCATTGCCGGCAGAACTCCAACGGGCCGATGCCGAGAATCTCGGCCAGCCGCTCGCGCGACCCGTAGATGTTCGTGAGCACCGGCAGCAGCGTGCCCTTCACCTTGTGGAAGAGGATCGGCTTGCCCCAGCGCCGATGCGCGGCGGCCGTCACCGCGGCGAGCTCGTGCTTCGGGTCGACCTCGCGTTCGACCTCGAGCAATTCGCCCTTCGCCTTCAGACGTTCCATGTACGCGCGCATCTCGAACGCTCCGTTGCCACTCCTTGCGGTTTGTTAAACCAGTATCGTGGAAAGTGTCAAGTCCGGCGCGCTCCGGCGACGAATTCGAGCAGCAGGGGCCAGTAGCGATCCGGTGCATCCATCCAGGTGAAGTGGCCGGCGCCTTCGATTACCTCGAGCCGTGCGTGCGCGGCCGGTAGCGCTTCGAATAGTTCGCGCGCTGCGCTCACCGGCGTGATCGGATCGAGCTCGCCGACGCAGACGAGCGTCGGGCAGTCGATTCGCGCAAGCTGATCGACGACGTCGAACGTGCGCATCAGCGCGAGCCCCGGCGCGTTCAGCTCGGCGTTGACGATCGTGCGCGCACGCTCGTCGTCGCCGACGACCCACGGACCGAACAGCTTCCAGCATCGCGCCCATTGCTGCGTGCTGACCGATTGCCGCTGCCCGCCGTAGACGCGCGAGACGATGTCGGCGATGTCGTCGCCGCCGATGCGTCGAAAAGTGTCGACGGTGCGCGCGAAGTCGAATCGCGCGAGCGTCGATTGCAGCACCAGAGCGCCCGCGTGTCCGGGATGCCGCGCGCCGTAGAGCATGGCGACGAAGCCGCCGAGGGAGTGGCCGAGCACGATGGGCCGCGCGATCGACAGCGCGTCGCAGAACGCGCGCACGTCGTCGGCGCATGTCTCGAGGCGCCACGCGGCCGGCGCCTCGCGCGCCGAGCGCCCATGCGCGCGCAGGTCGAGATAGACGACCTGCGCGATCTCGGCGAGCCGCGCGAAGTTTGGCTTGAAGTACGAGTGGTCGAAGCTTCCCGGTCCGCCGTGCAGCAGCACGACGGTCGGTCGCTCGCGCATCGTCGCGCCGATCGGCACGAGCGACGGACCGTCGACGTCGAACCAGAGCCGGGTGCCGTTCACTTCGATCTGCATGCGCAGGTGCGTGCCGTGCGGGATGCGACGTGTGCATTGTCGTCGAGAACCGCGACCGGTGGAACCGGCACCGCGGCGCTCCGGGCGCGTTACGCGGCGATGCGTGCGCGAATGCGCGGACCAAGCACGGTCACGGCGAGTCCGGCGAACACGAGCATTGCGCCGACGGCCTGCGTCGTGCTCAGCGATTCGCCAAGGAAAGCAACGCCGCTCGCGATTCCGGATACGGGAATCAGCAGCGCGAACGGCGAGATCAGCGCCGTCGGATAGCGATGCAGCAGCCGGTTCCATGTCGCGTAGCAGAACAGCGTCGCCCCCCAGGCGAGGAACAGCGCGCTGATCCATGTCCGGATGCTCGCCGTCGCGAGCGCCTCGAACGCCGACGAGCCGCCCTCGAACATCCATGACAGTGCGGCGAGCGGCAACGGCGGCACGAGGCTCGACCAGACGACGACGGCGAACCCGTCGACCCGATATCGCGACGCGGCGCGCTTCGCGATGATGTTGCCGGTCGCCCACGCGATCGCCGCGCCGATGACGAGCAGCATGCCGACGAGCGTCGCGCTCGCGCCGGCGGCGAGCTTCGCGTAGGCGAGCACGAGCACGCCGAGCGCGGCGACGGCGCCGCCCAGCAGGTTGACCGGGGTCAGCCGATCGCCGAGCCACGCGACGGCGAGCCCGATCGTGAAGAAGACCTGGAGCTGGATCACGAGCGACGACAGCCCGGCTGGCATGCCGAGCTTCATGCCGAGGAACAGCAGGCCGAACTGGCAGACGCCGATCGCGAATCCGTAGGCGATCAGATCGATTCCCGGCATCGCCGGCCGCGCGACGAACAACGCCGCGGGCAGCGCGGCGAGCGCGAAGCGCAACGCGGCGAGCAGGAACGGCGGAACGTCGTCGAGCGCCCAGCGGATCGGCACGAACGCGAAGCCCCAGAGCGCGACGACAACGAGGATCGACGCGAGGTCTCGAGGGGAGAGCCGCTCGCGAACGACGATGCCCGTCACTTCGCCGCGGACGCCGCCTTCGCCACCCGCTCGAAATCCCCGCCGTACGCGAACGCGATGCGCCCGGGCGAAATGTATTTCGCGAGGGCGGCGTTCGCCTGCGCGAGCGTCACTGCTTCGATTTGCACGTCGAGCTTCGCCGACTGCGCCCAGGTGCGACCGAGATATTCCTGCGTCACGAGCGATCCCGCGAGGGTGCCATCCTGTGCGCGCGCGATCCGCCGCTGCTGCAGCAGCGCGCGCTTCGCGTCGTCGACTTCCTTCTGCGTGAGCCCGGTTGCAGCCGCACGCGCGAGCTCGTCGGCGAGCGCGCTCTTCACCTTGCCGAGATTCTCCGGCGCGAAGATCGCGTACACGACGAACGTGCTGTTCGGGTCGATGGTCGCCGGTTGCAGCCTGCTGCCGACGCTGTAGCTCAAGCCTTCCTTCACGCGCACCCGCTCGTTGATGCGCGACTCGGTCGACGCGCCGAGCGCGTGGTTCGCGACGAGCAGCGAAGCGAAATCGTCGGACACGTCGGTGAGCGGGACGGCGAGCCGGCCGTACAGCATCGCGTTGGCCTTGTCGGGCGTGTCGAACGTGAGCGCCGCGGCGCTGGTCGCATGGTACGGGTGCGGCACGCGCTCGAACGGCGACGGGCTCTTCCAGTCGCCGAACAGCTTGTCGAGCAGCGCGCGCATCTGGGCGGGGTCGAAATCGCCGACGATCGCGATTTCGCCGTTGCTGCCGCCGACGAAGCGCCGATAGAACGCCTTCACCGCGTCGAGCGTCGTCGCGTCGAGCCGCGCGATCTCCTCGTCGAGCGTCGGCTCGTAGCGGACGTCGTCCGGCGGGTATGGATTCACCTGCCGCGCGACGGCGCGCACGACGATCTGCTGCGGATCGCTGCGGCCCTCCTCGAGCTGCGCGCGCTCCTCGCGCTTCAGCGTATCGAACTCCGCGGCAGGGAATGCCGGCGAGCGCAACGTCTCGGCGGCGAGCTGCAGCAATGCCGGCAGGTTCTCGCGCACCGTCTGCCCGTTGACGCTGATCTCGGTTGCGCCGCCGCCGATGCGCAGCTTCGCGCGGAGCTTGTCGAGCTCGTCCTCGTACGCCTGGCGATCGAGGCGTGTCGTGCCGCGCGACAGCATGTCCGCCGCGAGCGAGCCGACCGTCGCCTTGCCCATGAGCGACTGTTCGGCGCCCTGGTGCAGCCAGATCTCGAGCGTCACCGTGCCGCCGCGGGTCTTTTTCGGGAGCAGCGCGACCTTCATCCCGTTCGCGAGCGCGAAGCGCTGCGTGCGTGCCTCGAGATTGACCGGCGTCGGGTTGAACGCCTCGCCCGCGGCGACGGCGGCGTCGCCCTTGTAGTCCTTCACGCGCGCCATCACGTCGGCCGCCGGCGGCTCGGGCGCGCGGTCGGCGACCTTCGTCGGCAGGAACTCGGCGAACGTGCGGTTCGCCGGCTTCAGATAGGACATGGCGACACGCTGCACGTCGGCCGCGGTGAGCTTGCGCCAATCGTCGCGGCGCACGAAGAAAAGCCGCCAGTCGCCGAGCGCGATCGCGTCGGATAGCTGGACGCCGAGCCGCTGCGGATTGTTGATCGCATCCTCGTGCGCCTTCAGCGCCTTCGCGCGAACGCGGTCGACCTCGGCGGCGGTGACCGGATGGTCGCGAAAGTCCTCGAGCGTGTCGATCATCGCCGAGCGTGCCGGGCCGACGTCCTGGTTCGCCGGGATCTCGGCGAAGAACAGCAGCACGCCGGGATCGTGCAGCGCCCACGCGCCGCCGTCGATCGAGCTCGCGAGCTTGGACTCGACGAGCGACTTGTAGAGCCTGCCCGCCGGCTCGATCGTCAGGATATCGCCCAGCGCTTCGGCGGCAACGCCGTCCTGGCTGCCGCCGGGGACCGTCTTGTACAGCGCGCCGAGAAATTGCGAATCGCCGTTGCGGCGGAGCACGACCATGCGCTCGCCGTCCTGCACGGGCTCCTTCGTGTACAGAACGGGAAGCATGCGCGTCGGCTTCGGGATCGCGCCGAAGTCCTTCGCGACGAGCGCGAGAACCTTGTCGGGATCGAACGCGCCGGCCACGGTCAGCACCGCGTTGTCCGGTTGGTAGTAGAGGCGGTAGAACGCCTGCAGGCGGCCGATGTCGACGTTCTCGACGTCCGAGCGCGCGCCGATCGGCAGGTTCGAATAGTTGTGCCAGTCGAAGGCGACCGACATCATCCGCTTCATCAACACCTGGCGCGGGGCGTTCTCGCCCATCTCCATCTCGTTGCGCACGACGGTCATCTCGCTGTCGAGATCCTTGCGCGCGATGAACGAGTGCACCATGCGGTCGGCTTCCATGCCGAGCGCCCACTCGAGGTTCGCGTCGGACGTGTTGAACGTCTCGAAGTAGTTCGTGCGATCGAACGACGTCGTGCCGTTGAAGCGCATGCCGCGCCGGCCCAGTTCCTGGAAGATCGCCGGATGCTCGGGCGTGCCCTTGAACATCAGGTGCTCGAGCAGGTGCGCCATGCCGGTCTCGCCGTAGTTCTCCATCCGCGAGCCGACCTTGTACGTGACGTTGACGACGGTCGTAGGTTTCGTCGCGTCGGGAAACAGAAGGACGGTGAACCCGTTGGCGAGGCGATATTCGGTGATCCCTTCGACGCTAGGACCCTGCGTGATGCCGACGGGCAGGTCGGCGCGCGCGACGAGCGCGGTCAAGGCAAGCGCAGCGGCAAGCAGCAGGCGGAAGGCGTTCGCAATCGGTGAGGTCGATGGCATGGCGAGGGGCGTAGCGAAGAGGGACAAACGGCGGACCGGACGTTTCGACCGTTGACCTAGGCGAAAGTGCGCCCGGACGAGCAAAGGGTCAGAGAAGAGGGTCAGAGTGCTGGGTAGGGCGGGGGAGGGTCAGAGTGCGTCGTGACGGTTAGCTTGCGGCCGATGACCTATCACCGGAAGCGCACTCTGACCCTCTATTCGCGTGCGCACTCTGACCCTCCTTGCTTGGGGACGCGCACTCTGACCCTCTGCTCGCGTGGCAGCAGGCAGACGGCGAGCGCGGTGCCGGCCGAGATCACTGCAAGCGTGACCAGCAGCGTGGCGAAGCCCGCGTTCTTCACGATCGGCCCGAGCAGGTAGACGGCGAGCGAGCTCACGCCGAACGCGACGGTCAAGCGGATGCCGGCGACGCGCGAGCGCATCCGGTCGTCGACGAAGCGCACGATCGTCGCGTCGGTGAACGGGATCGCGCCGAAGACGAACGCCATGTATGCGACGGCGAGCGCGTAGAGCGCCCAGCCGTCCGCGTGAACGGCCAGCGCGAACAGCGGCGCCTGCGCCGCCACGATGCCGAGGTAGAGACGCTTCAGCGAATAGCGATCGATCGCGCGCCCGACGATCACCTGCGCGAACGACGCGACGACGTACACACCGGCGAGAAGCGCGCCGAGCAGCGCCGGATCCGACGTGATCCGCGCCATCCGCTCGTGCAGCAGCTCGCCGTTGCCGTTGGTGGTGAAGTTGAAGACAAGCCCGGCAAACGTCGACGTCAGCGTGACGACGAACAGCACGCGCGCGAGCACCGAGGGCGGCAGCTCGATCTGGCGCGGCGCGCGCTTGCCCGGCGGCGTCGTCTCGCGCGGGGCGACGCGGGCGAACACCACGCCGCATGCGATCGCGAGTGCGCCCGGCACGGCGAATGCCGCCCGCCAGCCGAAATACTTGACGAGCAGTCCGGTCGACAGAGCGGCGAACGCGATGCCCAGGTTGCCCGCGAGCCCGTTGATGCCGATCACCGCGCCGGGCCGCTCCGCGCCCTGCACGAGCATCGGGATGCCGACCGGATGGTAGATCGACGAGAAGGCGCCCATCACCGTCAGCGCCGCCGCGAGTTGCCAGGGACCGCGCGTCGTCGCGATGACGAGCGCGGACGCGCCGATGCCGAAGAAGAACACGAGCATCATCGCGCGCCGGCCCCACAGGTCGCCGAGCCGCCCCGCGGGCAGCGAGCCGAGCCCGAACAGCACGAATGCGCCGGCGGCGTACGGCATCAGATCTTCCCAGCGCGCGATGCCGAAGTCGGCCGCAATCGCGCCGACGGCGGTCGCGAAGATCAAAAGCATCAGATGGTCGATCGAGTGCGCGACGTTCAGCATCAACGCCGCGAGACCGCGATGGCGCGCGACGTCGGCAACGGGCGCGCTCGACGTGCCTGCGGTCGAGACCGTGATCAGGGGCGGGGTGTCGTTCGGAGCCAAGCGGCTACTCTATCGCATCGGGCGCTTCGTCATCCGGCGACCGAGCGCGCGCTTCGAGCCGTGCCGTCCACCACAGCGCGGAGCGCGACGCCGGCGAGCACGGCCAGCGCGATCACCGCGAACGCGATGTGCGCCCTCGACGAAGCAGCGTTGTCGGCGCGCCGTAAGACAGGTCTGACGCGCGGCTGTCATCGCGCCCTGTGTCGCCCGGTGGCGTGGCAGTCGATACTGGGCCGATCGGCGAATGCGGGACGTATGTCGTAGCAATCAACGTACTCGCACGCGACGCCGTGTCGAAGCGGATCGAAGGGCTCCGCGGCAACCCGATGAGGAGACAAAGCCTATGAAATCAAGTATCGCAATCGCATGCCTGGTCGCAGGCAGCATGATCGCGCCTGGCGCGGCTTACGCGTGGGGCACGAACAAGACGAACCCGAGCCAGACGACGGCGCCGACGACGGCACAGTCGAGCAAGTCGACGGCGCCGATGAGCTCATCGAGCGCGAAGGAAGCCGTCTCGGATGCGACGATCACGACCAAGGTGAAAACGGAGCTGGCGATGGAGAAGAACGTCAGCGCGACGCATATCAAGGTCGAAACCGACAACGGCGTCGTGAAGCTGTCCGGAACCGCGCGCAGCAAGGACGAGGCGGACCGCGCCGCGTCGATCGCGAAGGACACGAAGGGCGTGGTTTCCGTGCAGAACAACATCCAGATTGCCGCGGCGTCGAACAAGTACTGACGCGGCGTCACGCGCTGAAAGGCTGTCACACGGGGAAAGGCGGCTGCGGCCGCCTTTTCTCGCGCCTTCGTGCCGCCGGATGGGGGCGACGGGATGCGGCACCGTACTTGACGTTTACGTAAACGTCAAGTACGGTACCGGCATCGGACGCCGGGGCGAAAGGAGTACGCTGTGCCGGGCCCGGTGCCGTCCGCATACATCGTGACCTCGCCATGAACGACACGAGCCGCCCGCCGCTCGTCTACAAGCCGGTCAACAAGGTGCGCTTCGTCACGGCGGCGAGCCTGTTCGACGGCCACGACGCGTCGATCAACATCATGCGGCGCATCCTGCAGGCGACCGGCTGCGAGGTGATTCACCTCGGGCACAACCGCGCCGTCGAGGAGATCGTCGACTGCGCGCTGCAGGAGGACGCGCACGGCATCGCCGTCTCGTCGTATCAGGGCGGCCACGTCGAGTTCTTCAAGTACATGATCGACCTGCTGCGCGAGCGCGGCGGCGCGCACGTCAAGGTGTTCGGCGGCGGCGGCGGCGTCATCGTGCCCGACGAGATCCGCGAGCTGCACGATTACGGCGTCGCGCGCATCTTCACGCCGCAGGACGGTCAGCGGCTCGGCCTCCAGGGGATGATCAACGAGATCGTCGCCGCGTGCGACGTCGATCTCGCGCACGACCTTCCGGCCTCGCTCGACATGCTGTCGTCCGGCGAGCGCCACGCGCGCACGCGGGCGCTCGCGAGGATCGTCAGCGCGCTGGAGGCGGGCACGCTGCCCGCGAAGACGCGCGACGCGCTGCTCGCCGCGGCTGCGAAGACGACGACGCCGGTGCTCGGCATCACCGGAACCGGCGGCGCCGGCAAGAGCTCGCTCACCGACGAGATCGTCCGCCGCTTTCGACTCGACCAGGACGACCGGCTGCGCATCGCCATCGTGTCGATCGACCCATCGCGGCGCAAGACCGGCGGCGCGCTGCTCGGCGATCGCATCCGGATGAACGCGATCGCGCATCCGAACGTCTACATGCGATCGCTCGCGACACGCGACGCGGCGAGCGAGATCAGCGCCGCATTGCCCGACGCGATCGCCGCGTGCAAGGCGGCGGGCTTCGACCTCGTGATCGTCGAGACATCGGGCATCGGCCAGGGCGATGCGGCGATCGTGCCGCACGCCGACGTGTCGCTGTACGTGATGACGCCGGAGTTCGGCGCCGCGTCGCAGCTCGAGAAGATCGACATGCTCGACTTCGCGGCCCTGGTCGCGATCAACAAGTTCGACCGCAAGGGCGCCGCCGACGCGCTGCGCGACGTGCGCAAGCAATATCAGCGCAATCGCGAGCTGTTCAAGACGCCGGCCGACGAGATGCCGGTGTTCGGAACGATCGCGTCACGCTTCAACGACGACGGGGTCACGGCGCTGTATCAGGCCATCGTCGCCCGGCTCGGCGAGCACGGATTGAAGCTCGCGCAGGGCAAGCTCGCACGCATCGAGACGCGGTCCTCGACGGGGCAGCACGCGATCGTGCCGCCGGCGCGCGTCCGCTATCTCGCCGACATCGCGCAGACGCTGCGCGACTACCACCGATGGACCGACGCGCAGGCGGCGCTCGCGCGCGAGCGCCAGCAGCTGCGTGCGGTGAAGGCGATGCTGGTCGATGAAGCAGCGCACGATGGAGCGGCACTCGATGATCTGATTTCCCAGCGCGACGCGAAGCTCGACGCGCGCGCGAAGAAGCTCCTCGACATGTGGCCGAAGACGAAGGCCGCGTATTCGGGCGACGAGTACGTCGTCAGGATTCGCGACCGCGAGATCCGCACGGCGCTCACGTACACGAGCCTCTCGGGCAGCAGGATTGCGAAAGTCGCGCTGCCGAAGTTCGTCGACGACGGCGAGATCCTGCGCTGGCAGCTGCGCGAGAACGTTCCCGGAAGCTTCCCGTTCACCGCCGGCGTGTTCGCGTTCAAGCGCGAGAACGAGGATCCGACGCGCATGTTCGCCGGCGAAGGCGATGCGTCGCGCACGAACAGGCGCTTCCACCTGCTCGCCGACGGCATGCCGGCGAAGCGGCTGTCCACCGCGTTCGACTCGGTCACGCTGTACGGCAACGATCCCGACCGTCGTCCCGACATCTACGGCAAGGTCGGCAATTCCGGCGTGTCGATCGCCACGCTCGACGACATGAAGGTGCTGTACTCGCGCTTCGACCTCTGCGACCCGGCGACGTCGGTGTCGATGACCATCAACGGCCCGGCGCCGACGATCCTCGCGATGTTCATGAACACCGCGATCGACCAGCAGCTCGACAAGTTCGCGTGCGAGAACGCACGCGAGCCCACCGACGACGAAGCCGACAAGATCCATGCGTGGACGCTTTCCACCGTGCGCGGCACCGTGCAGGCCGACATCCTGAAGGAGGACCAGGGTCAGAACACGTGCATCTTCTCGACCGAGTTCAGCCTGAAGGTGATGGGCGACATCCAGCAGTACTTCGTCCATCACGACGTGCGCAATTTCTACTCGGTGTCGATCAGCGGTTATCACATCGCCGAAGCCGGCGCCAATCCGATCAGCCAGCTCGCGTTCACGCTCGCGAACGGCTTCACGCTCGTCGAGGCGTACCTCGCGCGCGGCATGCACGTCGACGACTTCGCGCCGAACCTGTCGTTCTTCTTTTCGAACGGCATGGATCCCGAGTACGCGGTGCTCGGCCGTGTGGCGCGGCGCATCTGGGCGGTCGCGATGAAGAACCGCTATGGCGCGAACGAGCGCTCGCAGAAGCTGAAGTACCACTGCCAGACGTCGGGACGGAGCCTCCACGCGCAGGAGATCGCATTCAACGACATCCGCACGACGCTGCAGGCGCTGATCGCCACCTACGACAATGCGAACTCGCTGCACACGAACGCGTACGACGAGGCGATCACCACGCCCACCGAGGAGAGCGTGCGTCGCGCGATGGCGATCCAGCTCGTCATCAACCGCGAATGGGGGCTCGCGAAGAACGAGAACCCGAACCAGGGCAGCTTCATCATCGACGAGCTGACCGACCTCGTCGAGGAGGCGGTGCTGAAGGAATTCGAGGCGATCGCGGAGCGCGGCGGCGTTCTCGGTGCGATGGAAACCGGCTATCAGCGCGGCAAGATCCAGGAGGAGTCGCTCTACTACGAGCACCGCAAGCACGACGGCAGCTATCCGATCGTCGGCGTCAACACGTTCCGCAACCCGCACGGCGACGGCGTCCTCACGAAGCTCGAGCTTGCGCGCTCGTCGACCGAGGAGAAGGAATCGCAGCTCGCGCGGCTCGCCGAGTTCCACGCGCGGCACGCGGCGCAAGCGCCGGCCGCGCTCGCGCGGTTGAAGCAGGTCGTCATCGACGGCGGCAACGTGTTCGAGGAGCTCGTGCGCACGGTGCGCGTCTGCTCGCTCGGCCAGATCACCAACGCGCTGTTCGACGTCGGCGGCCAGTACCGGCGGAGCATGTAGCGCCGCGAGCAGCGAACAGGGGCCCAGGTCGCGGGTAGCGAATCGGGGATGCGGGCAAATGCGAGTCGGCGCTCGAGGCCGACATCCCGGCGCATCGATGCAACGAGGACGGTGCGCAGGCCCGTGCGCACGGAATACCCGCGGCGCGCGACCTGTTCACCCCGGGGCGCTCCGCGCGTAACATCACGCCCTCCCAGCCTTCCGGGCTGGGGGCACCCCACTCAACGAGGAGAATCGACGAATGAACCGAACCACCAAGGCCGCAATCGCCGCGGCGATGTTTGCGCTCGCCGCGAGCGGGGCCGCGCTCGCGAAGGACATGAAGGTCAATCTGTCGGGTCAGAACGAAGTGCCGCCGGTCACGACGTCGGCGAGCGGCGAAGGCACGATCTCCGTCGCCGACGACGGCGCGGTCAGCGGCAGCGTCTCGACGAAGGGAATCCAGAGCACGGCCGCGCACATCCACATGGGCGCCGCCGGCAAGAACGGCCCGGTCATCGTGCCGTTCACGAAGGAGGGCGACACGTTCAAGGCGCCGGCCGGCGCGAAGCTCAACGCCGACCAGATGAAGGCGCTGCACGACGGTGACCTGTACTTCAACGTGCACAGCGCCGCGCATCCCGGCGGCGAGATCCGCGGCCAGCTGAAGTAGGCGCAGCAGCGAAGGCAATCCGCGCGGCGGCTGCGCAGGCCGCCGCGCTTTCTTTCGGGCATCCCGTGCACAACGAACAGCCGCTTCGCCGCGACGTCGCCGTTGCCAACCGGGTCATCGAGCGGCTCGGGCTTTCCAGCGCGTTCGGACACGTGAGCGCGCGCCTGCCGGGCACCGATCGCTTCCTCCTGCCGACGTCGGCGCGATCGTGCACGCGCATCCGCCGGCCTGCGTGTGCCTCACGCAGATCGGCGAGCCGCATCGCGTCGTGCACAACCAGGGGCGCGCCGTTCATCCATCGTGAACCCGGCGTGGGATTACTATGCCGCGGTTACCGAAGCGCGGCCGCTCGGAGGATGACATCCGATGGACATCACGCATCTGCACCTCCATGTGCGCGATCGCGCGCGCGCCGTCGAGTTCTATCGGCGCTGGTTCGGCCTGTCGGCGCGCCGCGAGGCCGACGGCATCACCTTCATGTCGGGCTCGGGCGACTTCCTGCTTGCGCTGATGCACGACGCCGACCCGGCGCCGCCGCCGCCGTGGTTCCATTTCGGCGTGGCGATGCCCTCGCTCGACGCGCTGCGTGCGCTGCACACGTCGATGCTGCAGGCGAGCGTGCCGATCGCGAAGGCGTGGTACGAGGACGAATCGCTGGCATCGTTTCGCTGTCGCGATGCCGACGGCTACACGGTCGAGGTGTACTGGGAAGCCTAGCGCCGTCTGTGTGCGCGTGCACCGGTGGCGAGCAGCAGCAGTGCGAGCAGCGCTAGCAGCGGCGGCGACAACGCAGGCACCTCGACCGGCGCGACGATCGCTGCGGCCGTCACCGACGTGAGCGCCGTGCTCGTATCGTTGGCGGGGTTCGGGTCGCTCACGCCGGCGGGCGCGCTTGCGTGCGCGGTGTTCGTCACGGCGCCGGCAGCGTTCGCGATGCCGCCGATCGTGAACACGAGGGAGCCGCCGGCCGGTAGCGCGGCGATGACGCTCGTCACCGTGTTGCCAACGACGTTGACCGCGCCGCAGACGGCGCCGCCTCCCGCACCGCCGCAACTCGCGGTGAGCGACGTGATGCTCGCCGGAACGACGTCGGAGAAGGTCGCGCCGTTTGCAGCGCTCGGACCGGCATTGGAAAGAGTGATCGTGTAGACGATCGCCGAGCCGGCAGCGACGCTCGCGACGCCGGCCTTGAAGACCGACACGTCGGCAATCGGCGCAAGCGCGTCGGTGTCCGATGCGCTCGCCGCGGCGCCCGACGCCGCGTCCACGACGCTGACGCTGTTGACGAGCGGATTCGTCGTCATGCCGGCGGCGAACGCGACCGGCGCGCGGAGCGTGAGGGTATTGGCGGCGCCGTGCGTGATCGATGCGCCCGTAGTGCCGAAGCTCGTGTCGCCCGTCGTGCCGACGAGCGTGCCGCAGTTCGCCGCACCGGCGGCAACGCACGTCGCGTCGCCGCGCAGCCGCACGTCGACGGGCAGCGTATCGCTGACGGCGATGTCGAGCGCATCGGACGCGCCCGTGTTGCTCACGACGATCGTGTACGTGGCGGTTCCGCCGGGCGTGTACGTCGCGCTCGCGTCGCTCTTCGTGACCGCGAGGCTGACCGCCGCGGAGCGCGCGTCGCTGTCGCTCGCGCTTGCGGTCGCGCCCGACGCCGCGTCGACGACGTTCACCGTGTTCACCAAGGGGTTCGTCGTCAAGCCTGCCGCGAAGGCGACTGGCACGCTGAACGTGAGCATGTTCGCCGCGCCGTGCATGATCGACGCGCCGGTGGCACCGAAGCTCGCCTGTCCTGCGCTGCCGACGACGCTGCCGCAGGTCGCGCTGCCGCTCGCGACGCACGTCGCATTTGCTGTCAGTGTCACCCCCCCCGGCAGCGCATCGCTCACCGAAACGTCCAGTGCGTCGGACGCGCCGCCGTTCGCGACGGTGATCGTGTAGGTCGCGCTGCCGCCCGGCGTGTACGTCGCACTGCCGTCGCTCTTGGTCACGGCGAGCGTGACGGCCGCCGCACGCGCGTCGCTGTCCGACGCGCCACCGCTTGCGCCACTCGCCACGTCGGTGGCAGTCACCGTGTTGATCAGCGGATCGGCGACCATCGCTGCCGCGAACGTCACCGGCACCGTGAACGTCAGCACGTTGCCGCCGCCGTGCGCGATCGTCGCGCCGCTCGCGCCCACGCCCGCATCGCCGGTCGCACCGACGAGCGTGCCGCACGACGCGATGCCGATCGCCACGCAGGTTGCATCGGCAGCGAGCGTCGCACCCGTCGGCAGCGCGTCCGCGACGGAGACATTCAACGCATCGGAGGTGCCGGTGTTGGCGACGGTGATCGTGTACGTCGCGCCGCCGCCCGGCGTGTACGTCGCGCTGCCGTCGCTCTTCGTCACGGCGAGCGTGACCGCCGCGGCGCGAATATCGCTGTCGGATGCGGCGCCGCTCGCGCCCGACGCAACGTCGACAGCCGACGCCGTGTTCACCAGCGGATCGGCGGCGAGGCCCGCCGCGAATGCCACCGGCGCGCCGATCGTGAGCGCGTTGCCGCCGCCGGCGGCGATCGATGCGCCGGTCGTGCCGAACGCCGCCTGTCCCGAACTGCCGCTCACCGTACCGCAGCTCGCGCTGCCCGACGGCGTGCACGTGACGGCCGCGCTCAACGTGACGCCGGCCGGAAACGCGTCGGTCACGCTCACCGCGAGCGCATCCGACGTGCCGCCGTTGGTTACGGTGACCGTGTAGATCGCGGTGCCGCCCGGCGTGTAGCTCGTGCTGCCGTCGGTCTTGGCGACGGCGAGCGAAACGTCGAGCGAGCGCGCATCGGCGTCGGTCGCGCTTGTGCTGGCGCCGGTCGCGACATCGGTCGCGCTCGCGGTGTTGACGAGCGGGTCGACTGCGAGGCTCGACGCGAACGCGACGGGCACGGTGAATACGAGTGAGTTCGTGCCGCCGGCGGCGATCGCCGCGCCGGTCGAAGCGAACGACGTGTCGCCGGTCGTGCCCACGACGCTTCCGCAGGTCGCCGTGCCGAGCGCCGCGCAGCCGGCCGGCGCCGTCAACGTGACGCCCGCGGGCAGCGCGTCGGCGACGGTGACGTCCGCAGCGTCGGTGGGTCCCGCGTTCGTCACGGTGATGACGTACGTCGCCGTGCCGCCCGGCGTGTACGTCGCGCTGCCGTCGGTCTTCGCGGTCCCGAGCGCGACTTGCGCGGCACGCGTATCGCTGTCGCTCGCCGCGCGCGTCGGCGACGCGGGGTCGCTCGCTGTGACCGTGTTGATCAGCGGGTCGGCCGTCATCGCCGCTGCGTAGGCGACCGGCACGCTGAACGTGAGCTTGTTCGCCGGGCCGGCCGCGATCGTTGCGCCGCTCGCGCCGAACGCAGCCTGGCCGCTCGTTCCGCTGACGGTGCCGCACGTTGCGCTGCCGGTTGCGACGCAGGTCGCATCGGCGGACAGCGTGACACCGGTTGGCAACGGGTCGCCGACCGTCACGCTCTGCGCGTCCGACGGACCGGCGTTCGTGACGACGATCGTGTACGTCGCCGTTGCACCCGGCGTGTACGTCGCGCTCGCGTCGTCCTTGGTCACCGCGAGATCGGCAACGAGCGTGACGTTCGAAACGACGCTGCTCGCGTTGTTCGCCAGATCCGGATCGGTGATGCCGGCAGCATTCGCAACGGTCGCGGTGTTCGACAGCACGCCGCTTGCGGGCGCGGTGCCGGTGATCGTGATGACGAGCGAACCGCCGGACGGCAGCGTGGGGATCGTCCCGCCGACCACGTTGCCTGCGACGCTTACCGGCGCCGGACAGACGGCGCCGCCACTCGGGCTGCCGCAACTCGCGCCGACCGCGGTGATCGCGGCCGGCACGTTGTCGGCGAACGTCGCGCCGTTCGCGGCGCTCGGACCGGCGTTCGCGATCGCGAGCGTGTAGGTGATCGTCGCGCCCGCGTCGACTGTCGCCGCCGCGCCTTTCGCGATCGAGACATCGGCGATCGGATTGATCGTCGTGCTGGTCGTGCTCGTGTTGTTCGTCACGTCCGGATCGGTCGTGCCCGCCGGCGGCGCCACCGCCGCGCTGTTCGACAGTGTGCCGCTCGCCGGCGCCGTCCCGTTGATCGTCACGACGACGCTGCCGCCGGGCGGCAGCAGTGGAACGGTTCCGCTCACGCTGTTGCCCGCGACGCCCACGGAAGCCGGGCACGCCGCGCCGCCGATCGCGCTGCCGCAACTCGCGCTGATCGCCGTGATCGCGGCCGGCACGTTGTCGCTGAACGTCGCGCCGTTCGCCGTGCTCGGGCCGGCGTTGGCGATCGTCAGCGTGTATGCGATCGACGCCGCCGCGCTGACGGTGGCCGGCGCGCTCTTCACGATCGAGACGTTCGCGAGCGCGGCGCGCGCGTCGCTGTCCGATCCGCTCGCGCTCGCACCCGATGCAACGTCATTCGCGCTCGCGCTGTTCACCAGCGGATCGGTCGCGAGCGACGCTGCAAACGCAACCGGCACGGTGAAGACGAGCGTGCCGCCGCTCGCGACGTAGGCGCCGGTGGCACCGAAGCTCGACTGCCCGGCCGTGCCGCTTACGCTGCCGCAGCCCGATCCGCCGCTCGCGCTGCATGTAACGTTGGCGCTCAGCATGACGCCGACAGGCAACGTGTCGTTGACCGACACGTCCGTGGCATCGGAGATACCTGCGTTCGCGACGCTGACCGTGTACGTCGCGCCGCCGCCCGGCGTGTACGTCGCGCTGCCGTCGTCCTTCGTCACGGCGAGCGCGACGGCCGCGGCGAGCGCATCGATGTCGGTCGCGCTGTCGTTTGCGGGATTGCTGTCGACGACGCTCGCCGGCGCACCGATCGTCGCCGTATTCGCGATGGATCCGCTCGCATTCGCCGCGATCTGCGCGCTGACCGTGTACGTCGCCGTGCCGCCGTTCAGCAGCGTGACTGCATCGTTGATCGCCCCGCTGCCGCTGGCGGCGCACGACGAGCCCGCGCTCGCGACGCAAGTCCACAAAACGAACGTCATGGCGGCCGGCGGCGTGTCGACGACGCTCGCGCCGGCGACGCCGTTCGGGCCGTTGTTGTGCGCGACGATCGTGTACGTCGTCGTGCCGCCGGGCGTCGCGCTCGCCGTGCCGTCGGTTTTCGTGATCGACAGATCGGCGCTGCCCGTCGCCGTCAACGTCGCCGATGCCGGCAACGGATTCGTCACATGCTGCGCCGACGAGAACGCGCTTGCCGGCAGTGTGTTGATCAGGTTGCCGGCGACGTTCGCGACGACGTTGAACCGCAGCTGGCACGTCGCGTTGGCGGCAATGCTGCCGTTCGCAAGCGAAACGCTCGATGCGCCGGACGTCGCGGTGAACGCGCCGCCGCACGTGTTCGACGTGCCGGCGGGGTTCGCGACCACCATGCCGAGCGGCAGCGCGTCGACGAGCGCGCCGCCGGAGAGCGCGATCGCGTTCGCATTGTTGTTCAGGATGTTGATCGTGAGCTGCGACGTGCCGCCGACGGCGACGGTCGCCGGGCTGAACGACTTGTTCAGCGTGACGTTGGTGATCGCGCGCGTGAGCGTCGCATTCGCCGCGGCGGGATTCGAGAAGCTTCCGGCGCTCGTCACGCCGCCGACGGGAATCGAGTTCGTCGCGGAACCGGCGGTGACCGGCGCCGTCACGTTCACCGCGATCGTGCAGCTCGCCGCCCCGCCGCCGACGGGAACGGCGAGGCTTCCGCCGACGAGCACGATCGTGTTCGTCCCGGTGGTGACGGTGCCGCCGCACGTGCTGACGACGTTCGGGGTCGACGAAATGGTGTGCGCGGCCGGCAGCGTGTCGGTGAACGCGAGGCCGGAAAGCGCCGGCGCGTTCGCGGCGCGCGTCAGCGTGATGGTGAGACGCGAGTCGGTCCCCGCCGCGACCGTCGTCGGCGCGTACGCCTTCGTCGCCGTCAGCACCGCCGTCACCGTCAGCGTGGCGACGATCGTCGTCTGGCTGCTACCCTGATCGGTCTGCAACGCGCCGGTCGGGACCGTGTTGACGCGCGCGCCGGTCGGCGTGGTCGTCGCGACGTTGATCGGCGCGGTGATCGTGCAGCTGCCCGCCGCCGGGATCGCGTTGCCGGCGCCGAGCGTGATGGCCGTCGTCCCGGCGGTTGCGGTGATCGCGCCGCCGCACGTCGTCGTCGCGCCGCCGGCGTTGGTGATGCCGGCACCCATTGGCGCCAGGTTGTCGCTGAACGCGCTGATGTTCGCCGGCACCGCGGCCGTGTTCGAAAGCGTGATCGTGAGCGTCGTCGACGCGCCCTGGCGCACGCTCGCCGGCGAAAACGCCTTCGTCCCGGTCACGCTCGACGTTCCGTTGACGGTCAACACCGCCGACGGGCCCTCGAACGTCACGCCACCGAAATTCTGGTTGGGGAGCGAATTGGTCAGCGTGATCGGGCTCGCCGCGCCGTTGCTGGCCGTGACGTTCACCGTGACCGTGCACGACGTGTTGATGATGCCCGCGTTGACCGCGACGCCTGCGAGCGAGCCGCCCGACACGCTGAACGACGACGCGCCGGCAACCGCGCTGACCGCGGCGCCGGCGCATGTCGTCGCCGCGTTCGGCGTCGCCGCGACGGTCATGCCGGCGGGCAGGTTGTCGGTGAACGCGATGCCGGTGAGCGTCGACGCGTTGAAGTTGTTGACGGTGAACGTGACCGTCGACGTGCCGCCGCTCGCGATCGTGGACGGCGTGAACGTCTTCGGCATGTTCGCGCCCTTTTGCACGCGGATCGTGTTCGAGAATGCCGCGTTGGTAACGCCCTGCGCGGTGATGAGCGCGTTCGCGGCGATCGTGTTCGTCGCGTTCGCGTTGGCGAGCGTGTTCGGGTTCGCCGCGATCACGTCGAACTTGACGGTGCAGCTCGCGTTCGCGGGAAGCGTCCCTCCCGCAAGAGTCGCCGACGCCGCAGCGATGGTCACCGCGCCGGCGCCGCAGGTCGTCGATGCATTCGGCGCCGGTGCGACGGCGAGCGTGGCTGGCAGCGTATCGGTGAACGCGGCGTTCGTCAGCGCGATGCCGTTGGGGTTCGTCAGCGTGAGCGTGACCGTCGACGGGTTGCCGTTGCCGTGAACGTTGGCCGGCCCGAAGCCCTTGGTGCCTGTGACCGGGGAGAGCGCCGCCACCGTGAGCGTCGCCTGCGCGTCCTGCGGGTTCGTGCCCTGGGACGAGCTGACGTCGCCGGCGGCAATCGTGTTGATGAAGACCCCGGCGCTTGCCGATGCGACGTCGACCTGCACCGTGCACTGGCCGGGCGTTGCGCCGACCGCCGCCGGGACGCTGCCGCCGGCCAACGAGAAGCTGGCGGCACCAGGCGTCGCGGTGACGATGCCACCGGCGCACGTCGTCGATGCGTTCGGCGTGGCGGCGACGACGACCGTGCCGGGCAGCGCATCGGTGAACGCGGCGCCGGTTGCGGCGGTCGCGTTGTTGTTGATCAGGATGACGGTCAGCGTCGAAGTCTGCCCGGCGGAGACGTTCGTGGGACCGAACGTCTTGTTGACGCCGATCGACGCCAACGCAGCAGCGGGTGTGACGAGCGACGCCGCGACCAGCGCCGCACAAAGGCGCGCTCGCGCTCGTGCGAGCAGCGGCGTGCTCACCGTCGCCGACCGTCCATCACCGTGCCCCCTTCCCCTTTTCCAGCGGCTGCGCGCGCCTGTGGACGGCTTTCGCGCCACCTCGTCATTCATGTTTAGGCAAGGACCGCGCCAAGCGCAACCTTTATGTGTGCCGACGAGCCGCGGAAGCGTCAACCCAACGACGGTTTGACAGGTTGCCGAGCGGCGGAGAATCATGGCGGGCGCACGGCCGACCGACCGTTTCGAGGAGGAACAGATGAACCGTCGTTGCTCGATTTTCGCCGCGCTCGTCGCGCTCGCCGCATTGCCTGCGCTGGCCGACGTGCCGGTGCCGGCGCCCGGCGCGAGCCCGCGCATCGACGCGATCAAAAAGGCTGGCGTGCTGCGCGTCGGCGTGCTCGCGAACGCGCCGTGGCTCGTCGAGAACACGTCGGGACAGGGCGAGCCGTGGAGCGGCCCGGCTTGGCTGCTCGCGAAGGAATATGCGAAGCGCCTCGCCGTGAAGCTCGACGCAGTGCCAGTCAGCCACGAGACGAAGGTGCCGGTGCTCGCGTCGAACCAGGTCGACATCTCGGTGACGCCGCTCGCGGAGACGGCCGATCGTCTCAAGGTCGTCGACTTCGTCATCTATTCGACGACCAGCGTGTGCATGTTCGGGCTCGCGTCGAATCCGAAGTTCGCGAACGCGAAGAGCGTCGACGACTTGAACAAGCCCGATATCACGATCGCGTACTACACGGGTGGCGGCGAGGAAGGCTGGGTGAAGGAGCGCTTTCCGAAGGCGCAGCTGCGCGGCGTGGCGGGGTCGGGCGTCGCGCCGGTCGAGGAGGTGATGGCGAAGCGCGCCGACGCGGTGCCGATCAACCGCGTGCCGTGGGTCGCGATGGGACGCAAGCTGAAGCAGCTCGCCGTGCTGCCGAAGGAGAACAACTGTCAGGACAGCAGGGAGAAGGCAGCGCCGGTCGGCATGGCCGTCGACAAGAATCAGGCGGCGTTCCTGCAGTGGGCGCGCGCGGTCGAGAAGGAGATCGAGCCGCAACTGAAGAAAGACGAGGCGCGGATCGTCGAGACGATGAAATAAGTGGTCATTCCCGCGAAAGCGGGAATCCAGCGTCGTTGGTCGGCAAAGGCACTGGGTCCCCGCGTTCGCGGGGACGACGTGCGCTCGCATGGACTTCGATTTCACCGTCATCACCGATCACTGGCGCTTCCTCGGCTACGGCATCGGAGTGACGCTGCTGCTGTCGATTGTCTCCGGCGTCGCGAGCATCGCGCTCGGTTTCGTCGTCGCGCTGTTGCGGCTGTTCGCGCCGCGGCCGCTCCGCACAGCCGTCGTCCTGTACATCGACTCGATGCGCGCGGTGCCGGTGCTCGTCGTGCTCGTCTGGACGTTCTTCGCGCTGCCGATCGTCACCGGCATCACGATGGCGCCGTTCTTCGCGGCGCTGATCGGGCTCACCGTCCACCTCGCCGCGTACGTCGCCGAGATCGTTCGCGCGGGCGTCGAATCGGTGCGCGCCGGACAGACGCGCGCCGCG
Organism: uncultured beta proteobacterium; assembly: GCA_963798655.1. Lineage (GTDB taxonomy): Bacteria > Pseudomonadota > Gammaproteobacteria > Burkholderiales > Casimicrobiaceae > CAVSMC01. The sequence goes on from CAWCUH010000004.1 coordinate 827,094, forward strand.
CTCGCGCTCGGCATGTCGCGCGCGCAGATCGTTCGGCGGATCGTCATGCCGCAGGCCATCGTGCGCATGCTGCCCGCGTTCGGCTCGCTGCTGTCGGTGACGATCAAGGACACGGCGATCGCGTCGGTGATCGCCGTGCCCGAGCTGATGCGCCAGTCGGAGACGCTTGCCGGCCAGAGCTTCCAGCCGATCGAGGTGTTCACGTTCGCGATGCTCGTCTATTTCCTGATGCTGTTCCCGGTGACGCGCGGCGTCGACTTCGTCTACCGGCGCGTCGCGCATCTCGGTCGCTCGTGACATTCGACTGGAGCGTCGTCTGGCAGCATCGCGACGATCTCGTCGCCGCGACCGGCACGACGATCATGCTGACCGTCGCGACGATGGCGATCGCCGTGCCGGGCGGCATCGTCGTCGCCGTGCTGCGGCTTTACGGATGGAAGCCGGTGAGCGCGATCGCCGCCGCGTACGTCGAGCTCTTCCGCAACCTGCCGCTGATCCTCGTCGTCTACTGGGCGTTCTACGTGCTTCCGATCCTGACCGGTCTCGCCGGGCTGTCGCCGTTCGCGACCGGGCTCACGGCGCTCGCGCTGAACGTCACCGCGTACAACGCCGAGACGTTTCGCGCCGGAATCAACTCGATTCGCCGCGGACAGCTCGAGGCGGCGATGGCGCTCGGCATGACGCGCGCGCAGGCGCTCACCCGCGTGGTGCTGCCGCAAGCGGTGCGGCGGATATTGCCGGTGCTCGCGAGCACGTGGGTGTCGCTGTTCAAGGACACGTCGCTCGTGTCGGTGATCGCGGTGAGCGAGCTTGCGTACGTGTCGATGCAGATTCGCGCGCACAGCTTCCGCGTGCTCGAGATGCTGAGCGCGATGGCGGCGATCTACTGGCTGCTCGGCTATCCGCAGGCGAAGCTCGTCGACTGGATGCAGCGGCGCTTCGCCGTCACCGAGTGAGCCGATGACTTCGCGAACGCAAAGCGGCGCGCCGGCGATCCTGCGCTACCGCGACGTCGTCAAGCGGTACGGGACATTTGCCGCGCTCGCCGGCGTGTCGCTCGATGTTCACGCGGGGGAGGTCGTCTGCCTGATCGGTCCGTCGGGATCGGGCAAGTCCACGCTGCTCCGCTGCACGAACGGGCTCGAGACGCTCGACGGCGGCGAGATCGAGTTCGAGGGATCGCCGCTTCCCCGCGATCCGCGCGCGTTGCGCCGCGTGCGCCAGCGGATGGGCATGGTGTTCCAGAGCTTCGAGCTGTTTCCGCACCTCAGCGCGCGCGGCAACGTCGCGGAAGGACCGCGCACCGTGCTGCGCAAGAGCACCGACGAAGCGGGGCGGCGCGCCGACGCCATGCTCGACAAGGTCGGCCTCGCCGACAAGGCGGCCAACTTCCCGTCGGCGCTCTCCGGCGGGCAGCAGCAGCGCGTCGCGATCGCGCGCGCGCTCGCGATGGAGCCCGACGTGATGCTGTTCGACGAGCCGACGTCCGCGCTCGATCCGGAGACGATCGGCGAAGTGCTCGAGGTGATGAAGAAGCTCGCGCTCGAAGGCATGACGATGGTCGTCGTCACGCACGAGATGTCGTTCGCGCGCCGCGTCGGCGACTGGGTCGCCGTGTTCGATGCCGGAGCGATCGTCGAGCAGGGACCGCCGGGACAGATCTTCGACGCGCCGACCACCGAGCGCACGCGCGACTTCCTGAGCCATCTCGGCTGGGCCGGATGACGTTGTTATTGGCGTAAGATGGCCGTTTCGGCGCGCGCGCGGCGCGCCGTGATCGCGCCGTTCGCAATGGCTTCCACCCCCGAGCACTGGTCGTTCCCTCCCTCGCTGCAGCCCGACTCCGACGAGCTTGCGTTCGATCTCGCGCCGGCACTCGACGCGGTCGTCGCTTTGCGCGCCGAGGTTCCCGACGACGCGTTCACGGCGTCGATCCTCGGCACCGAGCGCACCGGCAACGGCATCGTCATCAACGGTGACGGGCTGGTGCTGACGATCGGCTATCTGATCACCGAGGCGGAGTCGGTGTGGCTCACGACGAACCGTGGCGGCGTCGTGCAGGGCTATCCGCTCGCCTACGATTTCGCGAGCGGCTTCGGTCTCGTGATGCCGCTCGGTCGTATCGATGCGCCTGCGCTTGCGCGCGGCTCGATCGCGGCGGTCGAAGCGGGCGACGAGGTGTACGTGATCGGCCACGGCGGCCGTGCCCATGCGCTCACTGCGCGCCTGCTCGCGAAGCGCGAGTTCGCCGGCTACTGGGAATACGTGCTCGACGATGCGCTGTTCACCGTGCCCGCGCACCCGGAATGGAGCGGCGCGGCGCTCGTCGACGATGCCGGGCGGCTCGTCGGCGTCGGCTCGCTGCTCGTGCAGGAAGCCGTCGGCGAGGACACGGTGCAAGGCAACATGTTCGTGCCGATCGACCTGCTCGATCCGATCCAGGACGATCTCGTGCACCGCGGCCGGCGGCGCGGTGCGTCGCGGCCGTGGCTCGGCATGTACACGGCGCAGGCCGACGACAAGCTGATCGTGCACGGCATCGCGCAGCGGGGCCCGGCGCAGCGCGCCGGCGTGCGCGCCGGCGATCGCGTGATCGAGGTCGCCGGCGAGCGCGTCGATCGTTTGCCGGAGCTCTTCCGTCGCATCTGGGGCCTCGGCGCGGCGGGCACCGCCGTTCCGCTCACGCTCGAGCGCGACGGCCGCCGGCTCGAAGTAAGCGTGCGCTCGGCCGACCGCGAGGATTATTTGCGCAAGCCGCCGATGCAGTAGGGGGCAGCCGGCGACGGGCCTCGTCGACGCAGGGCTGTTGCGGCGATCGCATGCCGAAGCCGAGCGCTTCGCCGAGCAGATCCGCGATTGCACCGGGCAGGCGCGAGCGCGAGCGGCGCGCGTCGAAGCCCGAGCAAACGTAGCGGGCGAGCGATTTGCCGCAGTGCATGATGGCGAACGCGTGCCGACACGCGACAATGGCGGCGGAGGTGGCGCATGCGCATGCCGATCGCCGTCGCAGCGGTTGCACTGGCGGTCGCCGTTTCGACGGCGGCCGCGAGCGTTCCCACGATGAACGAGTGCCTCGAGGCGTCGGACTTCATCGCCAACGCCGCGCGCTCGCGTGACAACGGCCTCGATCGCGAGGCGTTCGTCGCGCGCCTGGACGGCGACCTCGCGGCGATCCGCGCTTTTCCGCCCGCGCTGCGCTGGTTCGTCAAGGACGACGACGACGAGCGCTTCCTCGCCGGCGCGGCGCAGTCGGTGTACGACCAGCCGCAGGCGCCCGAGCGCCACCGCCGGGCATTCCTGCGCGCGTGCCTCGCGCGTCTCGGCGACGGCGCGTCGCAGCCGGCGCCTTCGGCTGCGTCCGAATCGATCTGAACCAGCGGCGCGCTCGCGCCGCTTCTTTCGCGCAGGAGACCTGACGATGGATCGCAGGATCATCGAGCTGTACAGCGAGTACACGCATCGCCCGCTGCCGCGACGCGTGTTTATCGAGCGGCTGATCACGCTTGCCGGCAGCAGCGCGGCGGCGATGGCGCTGCTGCCGCTGCTCGAGAGCAACTACGCGAACGCGGCGACGATCGCAGCCGACGATCCGCGGCTCGATACGTCGCGCATGAGCTACAAGGGCGCGAACGGCGATGTGCGTGCGTATCTTGCGATGCCGAAGCAGGGCAGCGGCAAGCGCGCCGGGGTCATCGTCGTGCACGAGAATCGCGGGCTGACGCCGCACATCGAGGACATCACGCGCCGGGTGGCGCTCGCAGGGTACACGGCGCTCGGCGTCGACCTGCTCTCACCGCAAGGCGGCACGCCGCCGGACGAGGACAAGGCGCGCGAAGCGTTCAGCAAGTTCGACCGCCCGCTGGGTGTGCGCAACCTCGCCGCCGCCGTCGAGTATCTGAAGAGCCGGCCCGATTCGAACGGCAAGGTCGGCGCGATCGGGTTCTGCTTCGGTGGCGGCATGGTCGACCAGCTCGCAATGGCGGCGCCGGATCTCACCGCGGCCGTCGCGTATTACGGACCGATCCCGCCGCTGGACGACGTGTCGAAGATCAAGGCGAAGCTGCTGCTGCACTACGCGGGCAACGACACGTTCGTCAACCCGAACATCCCCAGGTGGGAGCAGGCGCTGAAGAGCGCAGGCGTCGATTACAAGCTCTACATGTACGAAGGTGCGGAGCACGCGTTCAACAACGATACGAGCGGCGCGCGCTACAACAAGCAGGCCGCGGACCTCGCGTGGTCGCGGACGACGGCGTTCCTCCAATCGACGCTGACGTGACGTAAGTCGAGGGTCAGAGTGCGCCGCCGCGTGCGCCGAGGGTCAGAGTGCGGCGCAGCCGCCTCGTGTGGGCCTGAGGATCTACTCTCGAGAACGTGCACTCTGACCCTCCATTGGGGAGAGTGTCGACTCTGACCCTCTATTCGAGCGCGTCGATCGAGCGCGGCCAGCTCTTGTGCAGCAGCCGCGACAGCGCGCGGTCGGCGAGCACGACTCCGCCGGTCTGGCAGCGCGCGCAGTAGTTGCACTCGTTCTCGGCGTAGACGATCCGCTGTACCGGCGCGTCGCACACCGGGCACGGCTGCCCAAAGCGGCCGTGCACCGCCATTTCCGGCCGAAAGGCGGTGACCTTCCCGGGAAATTCGCCGCCGGCCTGTTCCCGGAGCCGTTCGGTCCATTCGCGCAACACGCCGCGCACCGCGTCGTGCAGCCGTGCGATCTCGTCGCGCGCGAGCTTCTTCGTCAGCGCGATCGGCGACAGCTTCGCCCGGTGCAGGATCTCGTCCGAATAGGCGTTGCCGATGCCCGAGAACAGCTTCGGATCGGTCAGCGCGCGCTTCAGCGTATGGTTGTCGCGCGTCAGCCGCTCGGCGAACGCGTCGAGCGGCGCGGAGTCGACGTCGATGCCACCGGCGTCGAGCGCCGCGAGCGCCGTCTCGCCGCGCACGACATGCAACGCGGCGCGCCGCTTGGTGCCCGCTTCGGTGAACGCGAGCCGTCCGGTGGAAAAGACGAACAGCGCGAGCGTGATCCGCCCGGGCGGCTTCGCGTTCGCGGCGAGCCAGCGCAGCCGGCCGGCGATCATCAGGTGCAGCACGACGTACAGATCGCCTTCGAGCGACAGCACGATCCGCTTGCCCTGCCGGCGCACCGCGACCACGCGCTTGCCGAAGGTATCGGCAATCGGCGGCACGGCGGTTCTCAGCACGAACGGATTTGCGAGATCGATTCGCTCGAGCGTCGCCCCGGCGATGCGCGCGGCGAGCGCTTCGCAGTAGATGGTGACATCGGGCAGCTCCGGCACGGCAAGCAGGGTCAGAGTGCGAGAAACGAGGGTCAGAGTGCCATTGAATGGAAATTGCACTCTGACCCTCCTGTTCGTGCTGACCCTCCGGTTCGTGAGCTCGCTATTTCTGGGCGATGGCGTCGGCGCGCCAGCCGCCGCCGAGCGCCCGATACACGTCGACCACGGCGAGCCGAAGGTCGCGCGCGGCGTCGATTCGCGCGCGCTCCGCCGCAAGCAGGTTGCGCTGCGCGTCGAGCACTTCGAGGAACGGCGAATAGCCGGCGTCGTAGCGAAGCCGCGCGAGCTCGAGCGCCTGCGCGAGCCGGTCGCGACGCTCGGTCAGCGCGACGAGCGCATCGCGCGACAAGCGCTGCGCGGCGAAGGCGTCGTGCGCCTCGCGAAACGCCGTCTGCACCGACTGCTGATAGCCGATCAGCGCCTGCTCGCGTCGCGCCTGCGCCGTTTCGACGAGCGCGTTGATCTGCCCGGCGCGAAAGATCGGTTGCGTCAGCGCCGCCGCGATCGACCATACGCGGCCGGGCGCGATCAGCAGGTCGCCGAGCGCCGCCGATGCGCCGCCGAAGTTGCCGGTGAGCGAGATCGCCGGAAAGTACTGCGCACGCGCCTCGTTGATATGGTAGTCGGCTGCGGCGAGACGCGCTTCGGCTGCGCGGATATCCGGCCGCTGCGCGAGAAGATCCGACGGCAGGCCGGCCGGCACGTCGGGCAGCTTGTCGACGGTGCGCGGCGCGCTCCCTGGCCGCGCAATGTCGGTTGCGAACACGCCGCGCGGACTGCGTCCGGCAAGCACGGCGAGCGCCGCCTCGAACGTGCGCGCTGCGCGTTCGGCCGTTGCGATGTCCGCCGTGACCGCGGCGCGCTCGGCTTCCGATTGCCGCAAATCGAGCTCGCCGATCACGCCGGCCTGATAGCGGTCCGCCTGCAGGCGCACTGTCTCGTTTCGAGTGACGAGCGTTTCGCGCAGCACCGACAGCTGCGCGTCGACGTCGCGCAGCGAAAAGTAGTTGCGTGCCGTCTCCGATGCGACGGCGATGCGCACCGTGTCGCGCGCGTATTGCGATGCGAGCAGGTCCTGCTGCGCGGCGGCCACGTTCGAGCGGACGCGCCCGAACAAGTCGACCTCGTAGGCTGCCGACAAACCGATGGCGTAGCTGTTCGCCGTGAGTGGCGTGCCGGGCGGCAGCGGCGTCGATCCGACGCCGCTGATCCTGCTGCGGCCGGCGCGCGCGTCGAGATCGAGGCTCGGGAAGAGCTGCGAGCGCGCATACGTGGCGAGCCCGCGCGCCTCGTCGACGCGGGCAATCGCGAGCCGGACGTCGAGATTGTTCGCGAGCGCTTCGTCGACGAGCGCGCTGAGCTGCGGATCGTCGAACGATGTCCACCACGTCGGCGCGACGACGTTCGCCGCGTCGCCGGGCGGAACGTCCTGCGCGGGCGGCGGCGATGGCGGCGTGACGGCGCATGCGGCGAGCGCGATCGCGACGACGACGGGGAATGCGCGCAGGCGCATGCGCGCCGCGAGATCAGTCGGCACGGCTTCCTCCCGGTGCGCCCGTCGGCGGAACGTCGCCATAGTCGTGCGCCGGCGTGGGCGTGTGTCCCGGCACGTGCGCGGGCGTCGGCGGCGTATGCCGCGTCGCGTGCCGCGCATGCTCGACCTCGGCGAAGAGCTCGTCGCGCGTGCGCTTCTCGCGCATGCGCCGCTCGGTGATCAGGCGGAAGAACAGCGGCACGAAGAAGATCGCGAGGAACGTCGCCGCGACCATGCCGCCCATCACGCCGGTGCCGACCGAATGACGCGCGCCGGCGCCCGCGCCGGTGGAGATCGCGAGCGGCAGCACGCCGAGGATGAACGCGAGCGACGTCATCAGGATGGGGCGGAAGCGAAGTCGCGCCGCTTCGAGCGCCGCCGCCGATGCCGACAGGCCTTCCTGTCGCTTGTAGATCGCGTACTCGACGATCAGGATCGCGTTCTTCGCCGCGAGCCCGAGCAACGTGACGAGTCCGATCTGGAAATAGACGTCGTTCGTCAGTCCGCGCAAATGCACGGCGGCGAGCGCTCCGAACGTGCCGAACGGCAGCGCGAACAGCACCGACAGCGGCAGCGACCAGCGCTCGTACTGGGCCGCGAGGATCAGGAACACCATGATGACCGCGAAGGCGAGCGCGAACGTCGATGCGCCGCCCGATTTCTTCTCCTGGTACGACGTGCCGCCCCAGTCGAAGCTCATGTCGGAGGGCAGCGTCTCGCTCGCGATCTTCTCGACACGCGCGATCGCCTGGCCCGAGCTGACGCCGGGCGCCGCCTGGCCGATGATCTTCACCGACGGCAGGTCGTTGAAGCGCTCGAGCGAATCGGGCCCCGCGGAGTAGCGCACCGTGGTGAGCGAGGACAGCGGCACCATGTCGCCGGCGCTCGAGCGCACGTAGATGCCGCCGATGTCGTCGGGCCGGTTGCGATAGCGCGGCTCGGCCGACATCAGCACCTGCCACGTGCGGCCGTACTTGTTGAAGTCGTTGATGTACGCGCTGCCGAGCGTCGCGGCGAGCGTGTCGAAGGCCTGATCGATCGGCACGCCGAGCTTCTTCGCCTTCTCGCGATCGATGTCGACGTAGAGCTGCGGCGAGTTCGCGCGCCACAGCGTCTGCGCGCCGCCGAGCATCGGGTCGGCGTTCAATTTCTGCAGCAACACCGGCAGCACTTCGCCGAGCCGCTTCGCGCCGCCGTCGCCGCGGCTTTGCAGGTGCAGCTCGAAGCCGCCCGCGGTCCCGAGGCCGAAGATCGCCGGCGGATTGAACGCGAGCACGAGCGCTTCCTTGATGCCCTGCGTGCGAGCGAACAGCTCGCCGACCAGCTGCTGCGTCGTCACGGTTCGCTCGTCCCACGGCTTCTGCGTGACGAACATCGTCGCCGCGTTGTTGCGGAATCCTTCGCCGATGAAGTCGAAGCCGGTGAACGAGACGACGTCCTGGTTCGCCGGGTTCTGGCGCACGGCCGCTTCGACCTGCTGCACGACGTCGAACGTGCGCTCGAGCGTCGCGCCATCGGGAAGGATCACCGCCGTGATGTAGAAGCCCTGGTCCTCGTCGGGCACGAGGCTTCCCGGCGTGGCGCGCCAGAGCCAGATCGCCGCGGCGACCATCAGCGCGAACAGCGCGATGCCGACGAGTGCGCGCCGGATCAGGAACGCGACGCCGTGCGTGTAGTGCGAGCGCACGCTCTCGAATCCGCGGTTGAACATGCGGAAGAAGCGGCCCGGCTCGCGGTGGCCGCGCTTGAGCGTGACGACGCACAGCGCCGGCGTGAACGTGAGCGCGACGATGCCCGAAAGCACCACGGCGATCGCGATCGTCACCGCGAACTGCCGATACAGCTCGCCGGCGAGGCCGCCGAGAAACGCGATCGGGATGAACACGGCGACGAGGGTGAGCACGATCGCGATGATCGGGCTCGTCACCTCGTGCATCGCCTTGATCGCCGCCTCGCGCGGCGCCGCGCGCTCCTCGCGCATGATGCGCTCGACGTTCTCCAGCACGACGATCGCGTCGTCGACGACGATGCCGATCGCGAGCACCATGCCGAACAGCGTCAGCGTGTTGATCGAATAGCCGAGCAGGTAGAGGCCGGCGAACGTGCCGATCAGCGATACCGGCACGGCCGCGAACGGGATCAGCGTCGCGCGCCAGCTCTGCAGGAAGACGAACACGACCAGGAACACGAGCGCCATCGCCTCGGCGAGCGTCTTCACGACCTCGCGGATCGACACCTCGACGAAGCGCGTCGTGTCGTACGCAACCGCGTACGTCAGTCCCTGCGGAAAGCGCGTGGCAAGCTCGGCCACGGCGCTGCGCGCGCGCTTCGCGACGTCGAGCGCGTTCGCGCCGGGGGCGAGGAACACGCCGATCAGCGTCGCCGGCTTGCCGTTGTAGCGGCCGAGGAACTCGTAGTCCTTCGATCCGAGCTCGACGCGTGCGACGTCGCCGAGGCGAACGTACGAGCCGTCGGCGTTCGCGCGCACGATGATCTGCTCGAACTCCTTCGCATCGGACAGCCGGCCCTTCGTCGTGATCGTGTAAACGAGATCCTGCCCCTTCGCGATCGGGCTCTGGCCGATCTTGCCGGGCGCGAACTGCGAGTTCTGCTCGCTCACCGCCGCGAACACGTCGCCGGGCGTGAGCTTCAGCTTCGCGAGGCGATCGGGCTGCAGCCAGATGCGCATCGCGTAGTCGTGCGCGCCGAAGATCTGCACGTTGGTCGTGCCCGGCAGCCGCTTCAGCGGGTCGAGCACGTTCAACTTCACGTAGTTCGACGTGAACAGATCGTCGAGGCTGCCGTCCGGCGAGTAGAACGCGATCACCTGCAGGAACGACGAGCTGCCGCGCTCGACGCTGACGCCCTGCCGCCGCACTTCCTGCGGCAGCAGTGGCTCGACCTGCTTCACCCGGTTCTGCACCTCGAGCGCCGCCTCCTCGATCTTCGTGCCGATGTCGAACGTCACCTGGATCTGCAGCTGGCCGTTCGACGCCGAGTTCGAGCTCATGTAGATCATGCCCGGCACGCCGTTGATCTGGTTCTCGAGCGGTGCGGCGACGGTCTGCTCGACGACTTCGGCGGACGCGCCCGGGTAGAACGCGGCGACGGTCACGACAGGGGGCGCGATCTCCGGATACTGCGCGATCGGAAGCGAGCGCATCGCCGCGAGGCCGGCGAGGGTGATGACGATCGACAGCACGGCCGCGAAGATCGGCCGGTCGATGAAGAAGCGCGATAACATCGGTCAGCTCTTCTTCGTCGGAGCGCCCGCCGGCGCGGCTGCGGGCGGTGGAGCAGGCGAGCCACCGGGCGCGGCGCCCGCTGCGCCGGGCGGCACGACGACGACCGGCTGCCCCGGCATCATGATGCGGGCGACGCCGTCGATGATCACCGGGTCGCCGGGCTTCAATCCGGATTCGACGATCCACCGGTTGCCGCCTTGCTCGACCCAATCGCCGGCGACGATCGGCCGCGGCTGCGCGACATCTTTGCCGTCCTTGTCCTTGCCCGCGATGTACACGAACTTGCCTTGCGGCCCCTCGAGCACCGCGACCTGAGGCACGGCGATCGCGTTCTGGCGTTCCGCGCCGGCGAGGCGCACGCGGACGAACTGGCCGGGACGCAGCGCGCCGTCCGAATTCGGAAGCTCGGCACGCATCTCGTAGGTGCCGGTCGACGGATTGATGCGCGGATCGGCGAAGTTGATGCGGCCCTTGCGCGGGAACGCCGTGCCGTCGCCGAGCACGATCGTGACGTCGTACGCGTTGTTCTTCGGCACCGTCAGATCGCCGGTCGCGATCGAGCGCTTCAATCTCAGCTGCTCGTTCTCGGAGACGCTGAACTGCACCCAGATCGGATCGATCTGCGAGATCGTCGTGAGCAGCGTCTCGTTCGCGGCGACGAGGCTGCCTTCGGACTTCACCGACCGGCTGGTGAGGCCGGACACCGGCGCGACGACGCGCGTGTAGCCGAGGGAGAGCCGTATCTCGTCGAGCTTTGCCTGCGCGGCCTTCACCTGTGCGGCCGCGAGCTCGGCCTGCGACACCGCGTCGTCGGCTTCCTTCTGCCCGATCGCGTGCCGTTCGGCGAGCGGTTTCAGCCGCGCCGCTTCGCGATCGTTCCACGCCTTCTGCGCCTGCGCGCGGGAAAGGTCGGCCTGCGCGGCCGCGGTCTGCGCCTCGAGCGGCTTCGGATCGATGACGAACAGCGTCTGTCCCGCCTTCACCCGTGAGCCTTCATCGAAGAGCTTCTTCTCGAGAATGCCCGCCACGCGCGCGCGCACTTCGACTTCCTTCGAGCCGATCGTCTGCCCGACGTACTCGAACACGACGGGAATCGACGTCGGCTGCACCTTGTCGACGACGACCTGCGCGGGCGGGAAGCCGTGCATGCCGCCGCCGGGAGGCTGCGACGGGCCGCAGGCGGAGACGAAAGCGACCAGCGCGGCGGCGATCAGCGTGCGCGCGTTCGCGCGCACGCGCGTTGACGAGACGAGAGACATCGGCGGCTCCGTGGGGGAATTGTTGTTCTGCGTGCGCCAGACGCTTGACGAAAGCGCCGACTTTACATACATTCATGTATGTTTGCAACCACCGGGGCGGAATGGTTTTCCGCGCCGCGCTCCACCATGGTGCGCCGTACGAAGAAGGACGCCGCGGCGACGCGCGAGCAGCTGCTCGACGCGGCGGAACGGGTATTTCGCGAGCACGGCGTGAGCCGCACGTCGCTTGCCGAGATCGCCGCGGCCGCCGGCGTCACGCGCGGCGCGGTGTACTGGCATTTTCGCGACAAGGTCGACCTGTTCGACGCGATGTGCGCGCGCGCGACCAGCCCGCTGAACGCGATGCTCGAGCGCGCGCCCGACGATGCGCGCGCCGACGCGCTCGCCACGCTGCGGGCGCTGTGCGTGCGCGCGCTGACGCATCTTGCGACCGAGCCGCGCGCACAGGCATTCTTCGAGATCATCTTCCACAAGAGCGAGCTCGTCGGCGAGATGGCCGACGCATGCCGCCACGAGCAGGAATCGACCGGCGCGCGCAAGCGCATCGAGGCGGTGCTCAAGCGCGCCGTCGCCCAGCGCCAGCTGCCGGCCGACACCGACGTCGGCCTCGCCGCCCACTTCGTGCATGCCGCCGTGGTCGGCTTGATGCACGAATGGATCGCCAACCCGCGCGCCTACGATCTCGCACACGCCGCGTCCGACGCGATCGACCTGATGATCGCCGGGCTGCGAGCGAAGCCGCCGCGCAGGCGCCGGGCGACGCGGCGAAGCGCCGCACGTTCGTCAAGTAACGCGCGCGGATAGTTCCGCGCGATAATTGGGCTCGTCGGACCGACGACGGCAGGCGGCGCCTTGCGCCTCCCGCGTCGTCGGTCAAGGTTACGTGTCGGCGTGCGACGCTCGCCGTGCGACATTCGGAATGCCGAACACGGATTCCGCTTCTCCGGGCCTCATCAACATGACAACTCCGCAAAACATCGGCGTCATCGGCGCCGGCACGATGGGCAACGGCATCGCGCAGGCGTGCGCGCTCGCCGCTCTTTCGGTCTCGATGATCGATGTCGACGACGCTGCCGTGACGCGCGGCCGCAATGCGGTGTCGGCGAGCCTCGATCGACTGGTGAAGAAAGAGAAGTTGAGCGCGGCCGACAAGGATGCGGCGCTCGCACGCATCGCCGGCACGACCGATTACGGCGCGCTCGCGCGCTGCGACTTCATCATCGAGGCGGCGACCGAGAACGAGTCGCTCAAGATGAAGATCCTGAAGCAGGCCGACGACATCGCGAAGCCGGACACGATCGTGTCGACGAACACATCGTCGATCTCGATCACCAAGCTCGGCGCCGGCACGAAGCGCGCCGAACGCTTCATCGGCATGCACTTCTTCAATCCGGTGCCGATGATGGCGCTGGTCGAGCTGATCCGCGGGCTGCAGACGAGCGACGCGACGGTCGAAGCGGCGAGCGCGCTCGCGAAGCGGCTCGGCAAGACGCCGATCGTCGTGAGGAACTCGCCTGGCTTCGTCGTGAACCGGCTGCTGTGCCCGATGCTGAACGAGGCGATCTTCGCGTTTTCGGAGGGCATCGCGAGCGCGCAGGAGATCGACGACGGCATGAAGCTCGGGTGCAATCATCCGATCGGGCCGCTCGCGCTGTGCGACATGATCGGGCTCGACGTGCTGCTCGCCGTGATGGACGTGTTCTATCGCGACTTCAACGACCCGAAGTACCGCCCGGCGCCGCTGCTGAAGGAGATGGTCGCGGCCGGGTATTTCGGGCGCAAGACGGGGCGCGGGTTCTACACCTATGGCTGACATCGCGAGCGAGTTCGAGACGATCCTGCTCGACGCCGTCGAGCCGGGCGTGTCTCTGCTGACGATCAATCGGCCGAAGCAACTGAACGCGCTGTCGCCGCAGGCGCTCGGTGAAATCGCGCGCGCGCTCGTGCAGCTGAACGGCAACAGGGAAACCCGCGCGCTGATGATAACCGGCGCCGGCGAGCGCGCGTTCGTGGCTGGCGCGGATATCGGCGCGATGAATGCCATGTCGGGCATCCAGGGCCGCGAGTTCGCCCTCGAAGGGCACGCGGCGCTGCGCGCGCTCGAGCTCGCGCCGTTTCCCGTCATCGCGCTCGTGAACGGCTTCGCGCTCGGAGGCGGCTGCGAGATCGCGCTCGCGTGCGATTGGGTCGTCGCGTCGGAAAACGCCGTGTTCGGACAGCCGGAAGTCAATCTCGGCATCGTGCCCGGCTTCGGCGGAACGCAACGGCTCGCGCGGCTCGTCGGCAAGGCGATGGCGCTCGAGCTGATCTGCACCGGCCGTCTGGTGAAGGCGGAAGAGGCACTTCGGATCGGTCTCGTCAATCACGTCGTGCCGCCCGCTCGGCTGCGCGACAAGGGCCTCGAGCTCGCGCGCATGGCGGCGGCGAAAGCGCCGCTCGCCGTCAAGATGGCGAAGCACCTCGTACAGCGCGGCCAGGACATCGATCTCGCCAACGCGAACGCGATGGAAGCCGACGTTTTCGGCCTGCTGTTCGGCACCGAGGACCGACGCGAAGGCATGGAAGCGTTCCTCGGCAAACGGCCGCCGAAGTTCACGGCGCGCTGAACCGGCGCGAGCACGCCGACGAGCCGCCCGTGACGACACGAACGGGTTTCGTTCTGCTGCGGTCAGCTGACGGCGGGTCAGGCAGGAGAATTCCCTAGCCGCTGTCCGCGATGATGCAAGCGCTCGACGACATCGTCTGGCTCGCGCTTTCCGGCGCTCAGGCCCGCTTTGCGACCGGCGCGGGCGGCGCACGTCGATTCACGCGCGGCCTTTCACCGATCGCCGGCTTCGCGGACAACGAGCGCCCCGACATCGACGCGCTTGCGCCGTATTGCGACATCGGCGAGCAACTGTATTGCGAAGGCTGGTCCGGCGCCGTGCCGACCGGCTGGCGCATCGAAGCCGAATCGACGATGTTCAAGATGGTGTGGAACGAGCGCATGCCGTCCGACGACGACGCGAGCGATGCGGTCCTGCTCGGTCGCGAGCACGCGGCGGCGGCGACCGAGCTCGCGACACTGACGGCTCCCGGACCGTTCGGTCCGCGAACGATCGAGCTTGGCGACTATTTCGGCGTCTTCGATGGGCCGCGACTGATCGCGATGGCCGGCGAGCGGCTTTGCGCGAGCCCGCTGCGCGAAGTGAGCGGCGTGTGCACGCATCCGCAATTCCAGGGCCGCGGCCTCGCCCGCCGGCTGATGAAGAAGCTGATCCGGCGCGAGATGCAGCGCGGCGAGACGCCGTGCCTGCATGTGATGAGCGCCAACGCGACCGCGCGCGGCCTCTACGCGCGGATGGGCTTTCGCGACTATCGCGAGACGGTCGTTCGCGTCTTCTCGCGAGGCTGATGCGCGGGCGTCGTGCGGTGTCGTGTCCGTCACAGCGTCGCGTTCACCGCGCCGCCGTCGATCAGCAGGTTCTGTCCGACGACGAAGCCGGCGTCGGCGCTGCACAGGAATGCGCACGCCTTGCCGAACTCCTCTGGCGTGCCGAAGCGGCCGGCCGGAACTTCGGCCATGCGCGCTCGCGCGAACGTGTCGTAGTCCTGTCCCGCTTTCGCCGAAAGCTTGCGCAGGCCGTCGATCTGGCGGTCGGTCGCGAAAGGGCCCGGCAGCAGGTTGTTGATCGTCACGTTGTGCTTCGCGACCTGGCGCGCGAGGCCGGCGACGAATCCGGTGAGGCCGGCGCGCGCGCCGTTCGACAGGCCGAGATGCGCGAGCGGCGACTTGACCGAGCGCGACGTGATGTTGACGATGCGCCCGAAGCGGCGCTCGATCATGCCGTCGACGACGGCGCGGATCAGCATGATCGGCGTGATCATGTTGTCGTTGACCGCCTTCTGCCACGCCGCTTCGTCCCAGTCGCGAAAGTCGCCGATCGGCGGTCCGCCGGCGTTGTTCACGAGGATGTCGGGCGCCGGACATGCGGCGAGCACCGCGGCGCGGCCCTCGCGCGTCGTGATGTCGGCCGCGACTGCGCTGACGTCGACGCCGGTTTGGCGACGAATCGCGTCGGCGGTCTCTTCGAGCGCTCGCGCGTTGCGCGCGTTGAGCGTGACGTGCACGCCCTCGCGCGCGAGCGCGAAGGCGCAACCCTTGCCGAGCCCCTGGCTCGAAGCGCAAACGATCGCGCGCCTGCCGCGAATGCCGTAGTCCATCTCAATGCCCCGCCGGTTGCTTGTGGAAGACGCCGTCCTTCATGATGGCGACGAGCCGCGCGCGATCCTGCAGCATCGACACGTCGGCGAGCGGATCGCCGTCGACGAGCAGCAGGTCGGCGAGAAAGCCTTCGCGCACCTGGCCGACGTCGATGCGCATCAGCTCGCCGCCCCATTTCGTCGCCGCGACGATCGCCTGCATCGGCGTGAAGCCGATCAGTTCGACGAAGAGCGCGAGATCGCGCGCGTTGCGGCCGTGCGGATTCCACATGAAGCCGTAGTCGCCGCCGGGCAGCACGCGAACGCCGCGCGCGTGCAGGTCGCGCATGCATTCGACGGTCGCGTCGAGGTCGCGCGCGATGCGCGTGCGCGCCGCCTCGGTCGAGGGCAGGCCGTACTTGCCGGCCTCGTGCAACCGCGTCCACGTGACCGACAACGCGGGTGCGACGAAGATTCGGTCCTTCGCCGCCTCGAGCGCGTCGCGCGCCTCTTCGTCGGCGAAGCTCGCGTGATAGACGACGTCGACGCCGTGGCGCACGCACATCTTCACCGACTCGGCGCTGCGCGCATGCGCGGCGACGCGCTTGCCGCGCTCGCGCGCGACCTGCGCGACCGCCGCGAATTCGTCGTCGGTCATCAACGTTTGCACGGACGGCGTTGCCGGCGTCGACGTGTCGCCCGAGGGCACGATCTTCAGCACGTCGACGCCTTCGCGGCACGCTTCGCGCGCGGCACGGCGGAACTCGATCGGTCCGTCGCACGGCAGCGTGTACATCGCGTCGCCAGGATCGAGATGCAGCTGGCGCAGGTCGCCGACGCCGCCGGTGACCGTCAACTGCACGCTGGCGGCGAGGAGCCGCGGCCCCGGAAACTGGCCGCTCGCGATTGCGTTGCGCGCGACGACGTCGAGCCGGGGCTTCGTCGCCGCCGCGCTGAAGCAGCCGGTGAAGCCCTGTTCGAGATAAAGCTTCGCGTGCGCGAGCGTCGCGAGCAGATGCTCTTCCACCGGGAGCTGATGGAATGCGTGCGGCGTCGCCTGGTCGACGAAGCTCAGGTGCGCATGTGGCTCGATGAGCCCGGGCATCAGCGTCGCGCCGTTGCAGTCGACGACTCGCGCGTCCGGCGGCGGCGCGATCGTTTCGCCGATGCGCGCAATCCGGTTTCCGTCGACTTGCACGCTCGCGCGGAAGGGCGCGGCGCCGGTGCCGTCGAGCACCGTAGCGTCGCGGAACAGCGTCGTCATTGTCCGTCCATCCGATCGATTGCGTTGCTCGAGGCGGCTATTTTGCACGCAACGAGCAGCGGATCGACGCCGACGTTAACGAGGCGTGAGCCGCCGGCGACGCCAGCGGCTCGTGCGACTTGCCGACTGCGGTAAAGTCAAGCGCTGGAGTCTTTCGAGGAGATCGGCATGAGCCTGGCGGGTCAAGCGGCGGTAGCGATCTGGCATGACATCGCCTCGGAGGGACGCGCCCAGTTCTACGCGTGGCACGGCCGCGAGCACATGCCCGAGCGCGTCGCCATCCCGGGATTCCTCCGCGGGCGTCGCTACATTGCGATCGATGGTGCGCCGGAATTCTTCAATCTCTATGAAATCGACGCGCCGGCCACGCTCACCGGCAGCGACTACCTTGCGCGGCTCAATGCGCCGACGCCGTGGACCGCGTCCAGCGTCCTGCACTTCCGCAACGTGGCGCGATCGCTGTGCCGCGTCGCGGCGAGCGAAGGCGAAGGCGAGGGCGGATTGGTCGCGACGTTCCGCTACGACGTCGACGCCGCGCACGCGAAGTCTCATGTCGAGCGGACCGCGAACGACACGCTGCAACGGCTGGTGAACGCCCCGGGCGTCGCCGGCGCCCATCTGCTGATCGCCGACGAGGCGGCGAGCGCCGTCGAAACCGCCGAGAAGAAGCTGCGCGGCGAGCGCAATCTCGTTCCGCGCTGGATCGTGCTGGTCGAAGGCTGGGGCGACGCCGAGCCGTTCCGCGCAATGTGTCGAGCGCTCGCGACCGATGGCACGTTCGCCGATGCGAGCGAGCCCCCTGCGGCGAGCGTCTACGTGCTCCAGAACGCCCGATCGCGGCTTCGCCCGACCGGGTCGCGATGAGCGGCGGCGTTCAGCCTTCGAAGCTTCGCAGCCCGTCGAGATCGAGCACGGTGACCCCGCCGTACTCGACTCGCACGAGGCCGGCGCCCTCGAGCGTCTTCAGCGCCTGGTTCACACGCTGGCGCGACAATCCGACGAGCTGTCCCATCTCCTCCTGCGACAACGGCAGCGCCGGGCCGATCGACGGGTAAAGCGTCCGATTGAACAGCCCCGCGAGCGAGCGCGCGAGGCGCGCGTCGGGGCCGAGCAGCCGGCCGTGCTCGACCATCGCGATGAACTGCGCGAGCCGCTCGTTCAGCTGCAGCAGCAGGAATCGGTTGAACGCGACGCTCGAGTCGAGCAGTGCCATGAACGCGGCGCGCGGCACGTACGCGATCAGCGACGCGCGAAGCGCGACGATGTCGTAGCGGCGCGGCTCGTCCTTCAGCAGCGATCCTTCGCCGAACCAGCCCCCGGACGGGATGCCGGTGAAGCTCGTCGGCTTGCCATCGGCCGACACGTTCGCCATCTTCACCAGGCCGTCGATCACGCCGATCCAGTAATCGACCGACTCGCCCTTGCGGCAGACGAGCCCGCCGGCCGGCACGGTACGCGTCAGCGTCTCGGCCTCGACGCGCGCGCGCAGCTGCTTGTCGATCGCGTGGACCCACGGGCTCGCGGCGAGCAGGTCGGCGAGCGTCGGCGCACGCGCGGCGCGAGGCGAATGTCGGGCGGATGACAACATGACCAAAGCCGGCTGCCGTAAAGTCGGTGCGACGGATTGTAGCCTCAGCGGCGGGCGAATCGTCGTTGCGGCGACAATCGTCGGCTGCCTGCGGGGCGTGGATTAAGATGCGACCGAGGCTGCCGCGAGAGACGATGCCGCAGTCCCCTATAAGACCTAGAATATCGGCGCCGCGGACGCGACGCTCGCCGCGACGAGAATATCCGGCTTCGAGCCGCTTGGAGGAGATGGACGCACCGCCCGACACGTTCCCGCGGCTGCTGCTGCAGCACGCGGCCGCCCGGCCCGACCGGCCGGCGACGCGCGAGAAGGATCTCGGCATCTGGCAGACGTGGACTTGGCGCGATGTCGCGGCCGAGGTGCGCGCGCTCGCCTGCGGGCTGGCGGCGAACGGCTTCCGCCGGGGGATGCACCTCGCGATCATCGGCGACAACCGGCCGCGGCTGTACTGGTCGATGATCGCCGCGCAGGCGCTCGGCGGCGTCCCGGTGCCGATGTACCAGGACGCGCCGGCCGCCGAGTTCGTGTTCGTGCTGCAGGATGCCGAGATCGCGTACGCGATCGTCGAGGACCAGGAGCAGGTCGACAAGATGCTCGAGGCGCAGCCGCAGGTGCCGTCGCTGCATCACGTCTACTACGACGACGCGCGCGGGCTGCGCAATTACGAGGGGATCGCATCGTACGACGCGCTGCTCGAGCAGGGTCGCGCGTTCGATCGCGAGCACCCTTCGTACTTCGACGACGAGGTCGCGAAAGGCGGCGCCGACGACGTGTCGGTGATGCTCTACACGTCGGGCACGACCGGCAAGCCGAAAGGCGTGCGGCAGACGCATCGCGCATTCATCACCGCCGCGCAGGGCGGCTGCGCGTTCGACCGGCTCGGTGCGGCTGACAGCGTGCTGTCTTACCTGCCGATGGCGTGGGTCGGCGATCACCTGTTCTCGTTCGCGCAGTGGCTCGTCGCGGGCTTCACGATCAACTGCCCCGAATCCGGCGCGACGGCGATGACCGACCTGCGCGAGATCGGGCCGACGTACTATTTCGCGCCGCCGCGAATCTTCGAGAACCTGCTGACGCAGGTGATGATCCGCATGGAGGACGCGGGGCCGGTGAGCCGCTTCATGTTCCACCGGTTCATGGCGCTCGCGCGCGCGTGCGGCGCCGAGATTCTCGACGGCAAGCCGGTGAGCGCGGTGCAGCGGCTGCTCTACGCGCTCGGCAACGTGCTGGTCTACGGGCCGCTGCGCAACGTGCTCGGCTTCTCGCGCATCCGCATCGCATACACGGCCGGCGCGGCAATCGGCCCGGATCTCTTCCGCTTCTACCGCTCGATCGGCGTCAACCTGAAGCAGCTCTACGGCTCGACCGAGACGTGCGCGTACGTCTGCCTGCAACCGGACGGTGACGTCAAGCTCGACACCGTCGGCGAGCCGGCGCCGCACGTCGAGGTGAGGATCGCCGACGACGGCGAGGTGCTCGTGCGCGGCCCGATGCTGCTGAAGGAGTACTACAAGCGTCCCGACGCGACGGCGGAATCGATCGACGCCGAAGGCTTCTTCCATACCGGCGACGCCGGCTACTTCGACGACGGCGGGCAGCTGAAGATCATCGACCGCGCGAAGGATGTCGGCAAGCTCGCGGGCGGCGACCTGTTCGCGCCGAACTACATCGAGAACAAGCTCAAGTTCTTCCCGCACATCAAGGAAGCGGTCGCGTTCGGCCATGGCCGCGACGAGGTCTGCGCGTTCGTGAACATCGACTTCGGCTCGGTCGGCAACTGGGCGGAGCGGCGCGGCATCGCGTACTCCGGCTACACCGACCTCTGTGCGAAGGAGCCGGTGCACGAGCTGATCCGCCAGTGCGTCGAGCAGATCAACGTCGAGCTCGCGCGCGACCCGGCGCTCGCCGCCGCGCAGGTGCACCGCTTCCTCATCCTGCACAAGGAGCTCGATCCCGACGACGACGAGCTCACGCGCACGCGCAAGGTGCGTCGCAATTTCGTCGGCGAGAAGTACAAGGTGCTCATCGACGCGCTCTACGGCGGCAAGCCGTCGCAATACTTCGAGACGCAGGTGAAGTTCGAGGACGGCCGCACCGGGATGGTCGCCGCCGACCTGCGGATCATCACGGTGAAGACGTTTGCGCCCGAGGCGGCGCGCAAGGCGGCGTAAGCGCGATGGCGGACGCGCGGCCCATCGGTGACGTGCTGCTGCGCCTCGAACGCATCTCGCTCGCGTTCGGCGGCGTGAAGGCGCTCACCGACGTGAGCTTCGACGTGCGCGAGCACGAGGTGCGCGCGATCATCGGACCGAACGGCGCTGGCAAGAGCTCGATGCTGAATGTGATCAACGGCGTCTACCGGCCACAGCAGGGGACGATCACGTTTCGCGGCAGGGTGCGCCACGGCATGGTGCCGCACGAGGCGGCGGCCGCCGGCATCGCGCGCACGTTCCAGAACATCGCGCTGTTCAAGGGCATGAGCGTGCTCGACAACATCATGACCGGCCGCAACCTCAAGATGCGCGCGTCGTTCGTCGAGCAGGCGATATGGGTCGGCCGCGCGCGCCGCGAGGAGCTCGAGCATCGCCGCAAGGTCGAGCAAGTGATCGATTTCCTCGAGATCCAGCACATCCGCAAGACGCCGGTCGGGCGCTTGCCGTACGGCCTGCAGAAGCGCGTCGAGCTCGCGCGCGCGCTCGCAGCCGAGCCTTCGCTGCTGCTGCTCGACGAGCCGATGGCCGGCATGAATGTCGAGGAGAAGCAGGACATGTGCCGCTTCGTGCTCGACGTGAACGAGGAGTATGGGACGACGATCGTGCTGATCGAGCACGACATGGGCGTCGTGATGGACATCTCCGATCGCGTCGTCGTGCTCGATTACGGCAAGAAGATCGGCGACGGTGCGCCCGACGAAGTGCGGGCGAGCCAGGCGGTGATCGACGCCTATCTCGGCGTCACGCACTAGGGGCGGCGCGAAGCGATGTCGTTCTTTTTCGAAGTGCTGATCGGCGGGCTGCTCTCGGGCATCATGTACTCGCTCGTCGCGCTCGGCTTCGTGCTGATCTACAAGGCGTCGGGCGTGTTCAACTTCGCGCAGGGCTCTATGGTGTTCTTCGCCGCGGCGACGTTCGTCGGACTGCAGCAGGAATACCACGTCGCGTTCTGGCTCGCGCTGCCGCTGGCGCTCGCCGCGATGGTCGTCGTCGGGCTGCTCACCGAGCGCATCGTGCTGCGGCCGCTCACCAACCAGGCGCAGATCACGCTGTTCATGGCGACGATCGGCCTGTCGTTCTTCCTCGAGGGCGCCGCGCAGATGTTCTGGGGCAGCACGTCGCGCGGGCTCGATCTCGGCATCGACGACGTGCCGCTGCCGTGGCTGATGGACCGCTTCAACATCAACGTCAGCCAGTTCGATCTGTTCGCCGCCGTGGTGTCGGGCGTGCTGGTCGCGATGCTCGCCGTGCTCTTCCAGCGCACGCGCATCGGCCGTGCGCTGCGTGCCGTTGCCGACGATCACCAGGCGGCGTTGTCGGTCGGCATTCCGTTGCAGTACATCTGGTCGATCGTCTGGGCGGTCGCCGGATTCGTCGCGCTGGTGTCCGGGCTCGTCTGGGGCGCGCGCAACGGCGTGGGATTCTCGCTGACGTTCACCGCGTTGAAGGCGCTGCCGGTGCTGATCATCGGCGGCTTCGAATCGGTGCCCGGAGCAATCGTCGGCGGCCTCATCATCGGTGCGTCCGAAAAGCTCGCCGAGGTTTACATCGGACCCGCCGTCGGCGGCGGCATCGAGGGATGGTTCGCGTACGTGATCGCGCTGCTGTTCCTGCTGGTGCGACCGGAGGGGCTCTTCGGTGAAAAGCACATCGACCGTGTGTGAGCGTCATCCCGCACGCAATGACAAGGTGACTTGCCGATGATTTATCGAGAAGCCGGCCAGTTCAAGACGACGTATGCGGCCGATCAACAGATCTTTCCGATCCCGCAGGATCGCGGAGTCATGCTGGCGCTGCTCGCGCTCGCGTTCGTCGTCATTCCCGGGCTCGCCAACCAGTACTGGCTTTCGGCGATCCTGACCCCGTTCCTGATCTTCTCGCTCGCGGCGCTCGGCCTCAACATCCTGACCGGCTATGCGGGACAGCTCTCGCTCGGCACGGCGGCGTTCATGGCGGTTGGCGCGTTCGCCGCGTACAACTTCGTGCTCCGCGTGCCGGGCATTCCACTGCTTGTCGCCTTTGCGCTCGCCGGAGGCTGCGCCGCGGCGGTCGGCGTCGTCTTCGGCCTGCCGTCGCTTCGCATCAAGGGCTTCTACCTCGCCGTCGCCACGCTTGCCGCGCAGTTCTTCGTCGTCTGGGCGCTCGTGCGCGTGCCATGGTTCTCGAACTACAGCTCCTCGGGCGTCATCACCGCGCAAAAGATGACGATCGCCGGCTTCGAGTTCAACACGCCGGCCCGGAAATATCTGCTGGTGCTGGGCATCGTGTCGGTGCTCGCGCTCGCCGCGAAGAACATGGCGAGAAGCAGCATCGGGCGCGCGTGGATGGCGGTGCGCGACATGGACGTCGCCGCTTCGGTGATCGGCATCCGGCTGATGCACACGAAGCTGATGGCGTTCGCGATAAGCTCGTTCTACTGCGGCGTCGCCGGCGCGCTGTACGCGTTCGCGTTCCTCGGCACCGTCGAACCGGAAGCGTTCACGCTGGACATGTCGTTCCGCATCCTGTTCATGGTCATCATCGGCGGTGTCGGCACCGTCGTCGGCTCGTTTCTCGGCGCCGCGTTCATCGTCCTGCTTCCGATATTGCTCAACGTGACCGTGCACTGGGCGAACGGAGCGCTGTTTTCGCTGTTCAGCTGGTCGCTGCCGGCGTCGATCACATCGAATCTCGAGCTGATGGTGTTCGGCGGGCTCATCATCTTCTTTCTGATCGTCGAGCCGCACGGCCTCGCGCGGCTGTGGCAGATCGGCAAGGAGAAGCTGCGGCTGTGGCCATTCCCGCACTGATTCCGCTATGCTGAGCGGTTCGAATCCGGCCCACCGGACATTCAACCCAATGCTGCATCGATAGGAGGAACCATGTTGCATCGCAATCGAGCATTCGCGATCGCCGCCGGCCTGGCGATCGCTGCCGTCGCCGCCGCGGCGTCGGCTCAGCAGACGCAGTACGTGCCGCTGCTGTCGTACCGCGTTGGCGCCTACGCCGCGGGGGGATCCGGCATCTTCGGCGGCTACATCGACTACATGAACTACATCAACATGAAGGAAGGCGGCATCAACGGCGTCAAGCTCTCATGGGAGGAATGCGAGACCGAGTACAACAACTCGCGCGGCGTCGAATGCTACGAGCGGCTGAAGAAGAGCCAGACCGGCGCATCGATGGTGCAGCCGCTGTCGACGGGCATCACGTACAGCCTGATCGACCGCGTGGCGGCCGACAAGATTCCGATGATCACGATCGGGTACGGGCGGACCGATGCCGCCGACGGCCGTGTCTTTCCGTGGGTGTTCCCGGCGATCACGACGTACTGGAGCCAGGCGTCGGCGATGATCAAGTACATCGCGCAGAAGGAAGGCGGCGAGGACAAGTTGAAGGGCAAGAAGATCGTCCACCTCTATCACGACTCGGCGTACGGCAAGGAGCCGATCGCGGTGTTTCAGGCGTACGCGAAGAAGGACGGCTTCGAGCTGACCGAGATCGCCGTGCCGCATCCGGGCAACGAGCAGCAGTCGCAATGGCTGCAGATCCGCCAGATCAAGCCCGATTACGTGATCCTCTGGGGGTGGGGCGTGATGAACCCGACGGCGCTCAAGGCCGCGGCCAAAATCGGATTCCCGCGCACGAAGATGATCGGCGTCTGGTGGGCCGGATCGGAAGAGGACGTCATTCCGGCCGGCGATGCCGCCAAGGGCTACACGACGGCCGTGTTCAACGTCGCCGGCAAGAACCTGCCGCTGGTGCAGGACATCGTGAAGACCGTGTATGCGGCCGGCAAGGGCAATCTCGAGGACCGCGATCGCATCGGCTCGGTGTATCACGTGCGCGGCCTCGTGCACGGCATCATCACCGTCGAGGCGATCCGCACGGCCCAGGCGCACTTCGGCAAGGGCAAGGTGATGACCGCCGAGCAGGTCCGCTGGGGCATCGAGCATCTGAACCTCGACGAGGCGCGACTCAAGGCGATCAACGCGTCCGGCATGATGCCTCCGTTGAAGCTTTCGTGCGCCGATCACGAAGGGTCCGGCCTCGTGAAGTTCCAGACGTGGGACGGCAACCAGTGGAAGGTCGTCACCGACTGGATCGCGCCCGACAAGCAGATGATCCGCTCGATGATCGAGGACTCGGCATCGAAGTACGCGAAGGAGAAGAACATCACGCCGCGCGATTGCAGCAAGGAAGCGGCGATGTAGCGTTCGCACGACCGCGCGGGGCCGGCGCCCCGCGCGGATTTCACCCCGCACTCCATGACCCCTTCCGTTGCGTCAGCTCTGCCGACGGCGCCGTCACCCGCGGCGCCGTTGCTGTCGGTCAACAATATCGAGGTGATCTACGACCACGTGATCCTCGTGCTGAAGGGCGTTTCGCTCGACGTGCCCGAAGGCGGCATCGTCGCGCTGCTCGGCGCGAACGGAGCCGGCAAGAGCACGACGCTCAAGTCGATCTCGAACCTGCTCGCCGCCGAGCGCGGCGACGTCACCAAGGGAACGATCGAGTTCAAGGGTCGGCGCATCGACAAGCTGACGGCGAACGAGCTCGTGAAGATGGGCGTGTGCCAGGTGATGGAGGGGCGCCACTGCTTCCAGCACCTGACGGTCGAGGAGAACCTGCTCACCGGCGCGTTCACGCGCAAAGGCTCGCGCGCCGAGGTCAACGCGGCACTCGAGAAGGTCTACCACTACTTCCCGCGCCTGAAGCAGCGCCGCGCGAGCCTCGCCGGCTACACGTCGGGCGGCGAGCAGCAGATGACCGCCGTCGGCCGCGCGCTGATGGCGCGTCCGTCGATGATCCTCCTCGACGAGCCGTCGATGGGTCTCGCGCCGCAGATCGTCGAGGAGATCTTCGAGATCGTCCGCGACCTGAACGAGAAGGAGCGCGTGTCCATCCTGCTCGCCGAGCAGAACACGATGGTCGCGCTGCGCTATGCGCACTATGGCTACATCCTCGAGACCGGGCGCGTCGTCATGGATGGCGCCGCGCAGGATCTCGCGCAGAACGAGGACGTGAAGGAGTTCTACCTCGGGCTGTCGAAGGCGGGGCGCAAGTCGTTCCGCGACGTCAAGCACTATCGGCGGCGCAAGCGCTGGCTCGCATGAGCGCGCACTTCGACACGCTGGAAACGCGCGACCCGGAGCAGCGCGAGCATTGGCTGCTCGCACAGCTGCCGCGGCAGATTGCGCACGCGAAGCGCGCAACCAAGGCGTTCGCGAAGCTTCTGGCCGACGTCGAGCCGGCCGAGATCACGTCGCGCGAGGCGCTGGCACGGCTTCCGGTGCTGCGCAAGTCCGAGCTGCTCGACATGCAGAAGGCGGTGCGCCCGTTCGGCGGCTTCGCCGCGACGCGCTGGGGTGGCGAGCGCGATGCGCCGGCGCACGTGTTCGCGTCGCCCGGCCCGATTTACGAGCCCGAGGGACCGCGCGCCGACTACTGGCGTCTTGCGCGCGCGCTCCACGCTGCCGGATTTCGCCGCGGCGACCTCGTCCACAACACGTTCTCGTACCACTTCACGCCGGCCGGCTCGATGATGGAGACCGCCGCGCGCGCGCTCGGCTGCACCGTTTTCCCCGCGGGCGTCGGCCAGACCGAGCAGCAGGTGCAGGCGATCGCCGACCTTGCGCCGGACGGCTACGTCGGCACGCCGTCGTTCCTGCGCATCATCCTCGAGAAGGCGGACGAGATGGGCATTGCGCTGCCGAGCCTGCGCAAGGCGACGGTGTCCGCCGAGCCGTTCCCGCCGAGCCTGCGCGACGCGTGGATCGCTCGCGGCATCGGGGGGTATCAGGTATACGCGACCGCCGATGTGGGAAGCATCGCGTACGAGACGTCCGCGCGCGAAGGACTGGTCGTCGATGAGGGCGTGCTGCTCGAGATCGTGCGCCCCGGAACCGGCGATGCCGTCGATGCCGGCGAGGTCGGCGAGGTCGTCGTCACGCCGATCGACAACGCCGACTATCCGCTGGTGCGCTTCGGCACCGGCGACCTGTCGGCGCTGATGCCCGGCGCGAGCCCCTGCGGGCGCACGAACATGCGCATCAAGGGCTGGATGGGGCGCGCCGATCAGCGCACGAAGGTCAAGGGAATGTTCGTCGATCCGTCGCAGGTCGCGGCGATCGTTCGCCGCCATCCGGGCATCGGCCGCGCGCGGCTCGTCGTCGACAATCCCGACGGCAACGACCGGATGACGCTGCACGTCGAGATCGCGCCCGGCGGCGACCGCGACGCTATCATTGCCACCATCCGCGACGTGACGAAGCTCCGCGGCGACGTCGCGGTCCGCTCGCCCGGCGAGTTGCCGAACGACGGGCGCGTGATCGACGACGTTCGCAAGCACGATTGAAGCAGACCGGAACCGCGCGAGCGGAGAAACTGTCCAGCGGTGTACCGGCCGAGACGGCGCTTGGTCGCCCCTTTACTGGAGGAACGATGATCCACAACCTCACTTCCCGCCTTGCAGCGGGCATCCTGTTCACGGCGGCGCTCGCGCTCGCCGGCACGACGGCGGCGCAGCAGCCGATCGTCATCAAGTTCAGCCATGTCGTTGCGGTCAACACGCCGAAAGGCAAGGGCGCCGACAAGTTCAAGGAACTCGCCGAGCAGCGCACGAACGGCCGCGTCAAGGTCGAGGTGTATCCGAACAGCTCGCTGTTCAAGGACGGCGAGGAGATGGAGGCGCTGCAGCTCGGCTCGGTGCAGATGCTCGCGCCGTCGGTGTCCAAGTTCGGTCCGCTCGGCGTGCGCGAGTTCGAGGTGTTCGACCTGCCGTACATCTTCGACGGCTACGACGATCTGCACAAGGTCGCCGAAGGCAAGGTCGGCAGAGATCTGTTCAAGAAGCTCGAGTCGAAGGGGATCATCGGGCTCGCGTACTGGGACAACGGGTTCAAGGACTTCAGCGCGAACAAGCCGCTGCGCATGCCCGACGACTACAAGGGCCTCAAGATGCGCATCCAGTCGTCGAAGGTCCTCGGCGACGAGATCAAGGCGCTCGGCGCGATTCCACAGGTCATGGCGTTCTCCGAGGTCTACCAGGCGCTGCAGACCGGCGTCGTCGACGGCACCGAGAACCCGCCGTCGAACTTCTACACGCAGAAGATGCACGAGGTGCAGAAGTACTTCGCGATGACCGAGCACGGCGTCATCGAGTACGCGGTGATCGTCAACAAGAAGTTCTGGGAGGGCCTGCCGGCGGACATCCGCACGGCGCTCGAAGGCGCGATGAAGGACGCGACCAAGTACGCGAACGACATCGCGAAGAAGGAGAACGACGACGCGCTCGCCGCGGTCAAGGCGTCCGGCAGGACCGAGATCCTGACGCTCACGCCCGAGCAGAAGGCGGCGATGAAGAAGACTTTGGTGTCGGTGCACAAGGAGAACGAGTCGCGGATCGGCAAGGACGTGATCCAGGAGATCTACAGGGAGACGGGCTTCAAGCCGTGATCGAGATACGCCGCGCGCGCACGTCGTCCCCGCGAACGCGGGAATGACGGCGCGCCGCGAATCGACGAGCGACGAATGCTGCAGGCATTGGATCGTTTCCAGGACATCCGCGACGCGATTCGCGATCTCTGCGCGCAATACCCGCCCGAGTATTTCCGCAGGATCGACGAGGAGCGCGGCTATCCCGACGCGTTCGTCGAAGCGCTGACGAAGGCCGGCTGGCTCGCCGCGCTGATCCCGCAGGAGTACGGCGGCTCGGGTCTCGGCCTCACCGAGGCGTCGGTGATCATGGAGGAGATCAATCGCGCCGGCGGCAATTCGGGCGCGTGCCACGGTCAGATGTACAACATGGGCACGCTGCTGCGCCATGGCTCCGATGCGCAGAAGCGCGAGTACCTGCCCAAGATCGCGAGCGGCGAGCTTCGCTTGCAGTCGATGGCCGTCACCGAGCCTTCGACCGGTACCGACACCACGAAACTGAAGACGACCGCCGTGCGCAGCGGCGACCGCTACGTGGTCAACGGGCAGAAGGTCTGGATCTCGCGCGTGCTGCACTCGGACCTGATGATCCTGCTTGCGCGCACGACGCCGATCGACAAGGTGGCGAAGAAGTCCGATGGCATGTCGATCTTCGTCGTCGACATCCGCGAGGCGATGTCGCACGGGATGACGGTCCGGCCGATCGCGAACATGGTCAATCACGAGACGAACGAGCTCTTCTTCGACAATCTCGAGATTCCGGCCGACAACCTGATCGGCGACGAAGGCAAGGGCTTCAAGTACATCCTCGACGGGCTCAATGCCGAGCGCACGCTGATCGCCGCCGAGTGCATTGGCGACGGCTACTGGTTCATCGACCGCGTCGTCGCATACACGAAGGAGCGCGTCGTGTTCGGCCGGCCGATCGGACAGAACCAGGGGGTGCAGTTTCCGATCGCGAAGGCGTATGTGAGCGTCGAGGCGGCGAACCTGATGCGCTTCAAGGCGTGCGAGCTGTTCGACGCACGCGAGCCGTGCGGCGCGCAGGCGAACATGGCCAAGCTGCTCGCTGCCGACGCCTCGTGGGAAGCTGCGAACGCGTGCCTGCAGTTCCACGGCGGCTTCGGATTCGCGGCCGAGTACGACGTCGAGCGCAAGTTCCGCGAGACGCGCCTCTACCAGGTCGCGCCGATATCGACCAATCTGATCCTCGCCTACGTCGCCGAGCACGTGCTCGGACTCCCACGCTCTTTCTGAACGCTTCCGGGATCTTTGCATGACGCACGACGCATACTCCGAACTGCAAAGCTGGATCGGCCGCAGCGAGAGCGTCGACGACGTCGCGACGGCGACGCCTTACGCCGCGTTGTCGGCGACACTGGATCGCGATTGCGGGCGCCCCCCCGCCGGCACGCCACTGCCGCCGCTGTGGCACTGGCTCTATTTCCTGCCGCTTTATCGACAATCAGAGGTCGGTTCCGACGGCCACGCGAAGCGCGGCGCATTCCTGCCGCCGGTGCCGCTGCCGCGCCGGATGTGGGCGGGCAGCGAGCTCGCGTTCCATTCGCCGCTGCGAATCGGCGATCGCATCCGGCGCGTTTCGACGATCGCCGACGTGACGCGCAAGAGCGGCCGCAGCGGCGAGCTCGTCTTCGTCAAGGTGCGTCACGACATCAGCGCGAACGACAGCGCATCGCCGGCGATCGTCGAGTTCCACGACATCGTGTATCGCGAGGCGGCGAAGCCGGGCGACGCGCCGGCGCCGCCGAAGGCCGCGCCGGCCGCGGCTCCGTGGCAGAAGCGCTGGATCCCGGACGACGTGCTGTTGTTCCGCTACTCGGCGCTGACGTTCAACGGCCATCGGATCCACTACGACCGCAAATACGTCACCGAAGTCGAAGGCTACCCGGGGCTGATTGTCCACGGTCCTCTGATCGCGACGCTGCTGCTCGATCTGCTGCGCCGTGAGATGCCACAGGCGACGGTAGCCCACTACGAGTTCCGCGCCGTGCGGCCGCTGTTCGACATCAACCCGTTCGACGTTTGCGGCCAGCCGTCGGGGGACCGGCGGAGCGTGCGCCTGTGGGCGATGGACCACGAGGGCGCGCTCGCGATGGACGCGAACGCTCAACTCGCATAACGCATAAACGGGGACAGACCACGTTTTCCGCACGGAAAACGTGGTCTGTCCCCGATAAGGAGCGCCATGGCAGCGACGATCATCGACTCGGCGATCTTTCGCGACATCTTCAGCGACGAGGCGATGCGCAACGTGTGGTCGGACGAGAACCGCACGCAGAAGTATCTCGACGTCGAGGCGGCGCTCGCGCGCGTTCAGGCGCGGCTCGGCATCATCCCGCAGGAGGCAGCCGACGAGATCGTGAAGCACTGCACGATCGCTCAGATCGACATGCACAAGCTGAAGCAGCAGACCGAGCGCATCGGCTACCCGGTCCTCGGCGTCGTCTCGCAGCTCAATGCGCTGTGCCGCGACAAGCTCGGCGAATACTGCCACTGGGGCGCGACGACGCAGGACATCACCGACACCGCGACAGTGCTCCAGATCCGCGAGGCGCTCGCGCTCGTCGAAGGCGATCTCGCCGCGATCTCGAAAGCGCTGGCCGACCTCGCGCGACGCTATCGCGACACGCCGATGGTGGGTCGCAGCAACCTGCAGCAGGCGGTTCCGATCACGTTCGGCTTCAAGATGGCGGAGCTGCTCTGCGCGATCGAGCGGCATCGCGAGCGTCTCGCGCAGCTTCGCCCGCGTGTGCTGGTTGGCGAGTTCGGCGGCGCGGCGGGCACGCTCGCGTCGATCGAGAAAGGCGCGATGGAAACGCAGGCAGCGCTGATGAAGGAGCTGGGCCTCGCGCAGCCGCTGATCGCTTGGCACACGATCCGCGACTCGATCGCCGAGGTCGGGTGCTTCCTCGGCCTCGTCGGGGGAACGCTCGGCAAGCTCGCGATGGACGTCAAGCTGATGATGCAGACGGAGGTCGGCGAGGTGTACGAGCCGTTCGCGCCGGGACGCGGCTCGAGCAGCACGATGCCGCAGAAGCGAAATCCGATCTCGTGCGTCTACATTCATGCCGCCATATCCGTCGTGCGCCAGCACACGGCCGCGCTGCTCGATGCGATGGTCGCCGACCACGAGCGCTCGAGCGGGCCGTGGGAGATCGAATGGATCGTGCTGCCGGAGGCGTTCTGCCTGACCGCCGGCGCGCTGAAGCAGGCGCGGTTCGTCGCGAGCGGCCTCGAGGTCGACGCGCGGCGGATGCGCGAGGTGCTCGACATGACGAACGGGCTCGTCGTGTCCGAAGCCGTGATGATGGGCCTCGGGCGTCATCTCGGACGCGAGCGCGCGCACGACCTCGTCTACGACCTGTGCCGCGATGCGATCCGCGACAAGCGGCCGCTCGCCGACGTTCTCGCCGACAATCCGGAGATCTCGCGCCATCTGACCCGCGCCGCGCTCGACGAGCTCTGCGATCCCGCCAACTATCTGGGCCAGTCCGCCGTCATGGTCGATCGCGTGCTGAAGAGCCTCCGCGCGCAATCACAACGCTGATTGCGAACATGCCTTTCGAAATCCGTTCTGCATCGATACACCCACAAGGAGCCCATGCCATGCTGAAGTCGATCTTCGCCTGCGCGCTGTTCGCGCTCGCGCTCGCCGGTCCGGCTGCCGCCCAGCAGCAGATCGTCATCAAGTTCAGCCACGTCGCCGCGCCCGACACGCCGAAGGGCCAGGCGGCGAACGAGTTCAAGCGCCTCGCCGAGGAACGCACGAAGGGACGCGTCAAAGTCGAGGTGTATCCGAACAGCCAGCTCTTCAAGGATGCCGAGGAGCTCGATGCGCTGAAGCTCGGCTCGGTGCAGATGCTGGCGCCCGTGCCCGGAAAGTTCGGCCCCGCGGGCATTCCCGAGTTCGAGGTGTTCGACCTCCCCTACCTGTTCCCGGACATCGAAGCGGTGCACCGCGCCTATCGATCTGCCGAGGGCAAGGCGCTTATGAAGAAGCTCGAAGCGCGCGGGATGGTCGGCCTCGCGTTCTGGGACAACGGCTTTCGCGTGATGAGCGCGAACCGGCCGATCCACGTGCCCGCCGACATGAAGGGACTCAAGATGCGGATCAACTCGTCGAAGGTGAACAGCGCGATCATGAGGTCGGTCGGCGCCGTGCCGCAGACGATGGCATTCTCCGAGGTCTATCAGGGCTTGCAGACCGGTGTCATCGACGGCACCGAAGGGCCGCTGTCGAATCTGTACACGCAGAAGCAGTACGAGGTGCAGAAGCACGTGACGCTCACCTATCACACGATCAGCAACTACGTCGTCGTCGTCAACAAGCCGTTCTGGGACGGATTGCCGGCCGACATCCGCACGACGCTCGAAGGCGCGATCAAGGACGCCACCACGCTGAACGACAAGGTCGCCGAGAAGGACGAGCAGGCGGCGATCGCCGGCATCAAGGCATCCGGCAAGAGCGAGATCTACACGCCGACGCCGGCCGAGAAGCAGCAGTGGGTGAAGGCGATGTCGCCGGTGCAGGACGAGATGGCGGCGCGGGTGAAGAAGGATACGATCGCCGGCATGCAGGCGGCCGTCGAAGGCAAGTAGCAACGCGACACGATCGCGTCCGCTCGGCCGTGCGCTTGGCGAAACGATCACGCTGACGTATCCCGCCGGTGGCCGCGAGCACCGCGAGCGGAAGCGACCGCTGCCGCAGATCGGCTCGGAGCGACGCCGCGGCGTTAAACTAACGGCTTCAATGCAAAGCACCCGATGCGCCCGCTCGCAGGCATCACCGTCGTCACGCTCGAGCACGCGATCGCCGCGCCGTTCTGCACGCGCCAGCTCGCCGATCTCGGCGCACGTGTCATCAAGATCGAGCGGCCCGGCGTCGGCGACTTCGCCCGCGGCTACGACGAGCGCGTGCGCGGCCTCGCGTCGCATTTCGTCTGGAGCAACCGCTCGAAGGAAAGTCTGACGCTCGATGTCAAGCATGCCGAGGCACGCGGCGTGCTGGACGCGCTTGTCGGTCGCGCCGACGTGCTCGTGCAGAACCTCGCGCCCGGTGCCTCCGCGCGGCTCGGGCTTTCGTACGACGCGCTGCGCGAGCGCAATCCGCGGCTCATCGTCTGCGACATCTCGGGCTACGGCAACGACGGCCCGTATCGCGACAAGAAGGCGTACGACCTGCTGATCCAGAGCGAGTCCGGCTTCCTGTCGATCACCGGAACGCCGGACGAGCCGGCGAAGGCGGGCTGCTCGATCGCCGACATCGCCGCCGGCATGTACGCGTACTCGAATATCCTCGCCGCGCTGATGGAGCGCGAGAAGACGGGCCGCGGCTGCGCCATCGACGTGTCGATGCTCGAAAGCATGGTCGAGTGGATGAGCTATCCGCTGTACTACGCGTTCGACGGCGCGGAGCCGCCGCCGCGCGCCGGCGCGTCGCACGCGACGATCTATCCGTACGGACCGTTCCCGGCCGGCGACGGCAAGATCGTCATGCTCGGCTTGCAGAACGAGCGCGAATGGGCGGTGTTCTGCGACAAGGTGCTCGGAGAGCCGGAGCTCGCGACCGACGAGCGCTTCAGGTCGAACTCGCGGCGCACCGCGGCGCGCGATGAGCTGCGCGGCATCATCGCCGACGCGTTCAAGCCGTTGACGGGCGAGCAGGTGATCGACCGTCTCGACCGCGCCGGCATCGCGAACGCGCACATGAACGACATGCACGACGTCTGGCAGCATCCGCAGCTCGCCGCGCGCAAGCGGTGGGTCGAAGTCGGCACGCCGGCGGGGCCCGTGCCGGCGCTGCGTCCGCCCGGCGTGCCGCCGACGCTCGAACCGCGGATGGATCCGGTGCCGGCGCTCGGCCAGCACACAGCTTCGATCCTGCGCGAGTTGGGCTTCGACGACAATGCGATCGAGCGCTTTCGCTCGACCAGGGTCATCTGATGGCACGCGACGATGCGCATCCGAGCGCAGCGCTCGCGCGATTCGCGAGCGCGCTCACGTTCGACGACATTCCGGGCGCTGTCGTGCGCCGGACCGAAGACCTGCTGCTCGACTGGATCGGCTCGGCGCTCGCCGGCAAGAACGCTCGAGCGGTCGAGGCGATCGAGGGCTTCGCGCGCGACATGGGACCGGGCGAGGGCCCTTCGCAGGTATTGATCTCGCGCCGCTCGACGTCGCCGCTGTTCGCGGCGATGGTCAACGGCGCCTCGTCGCATTACGCCGAGCAGGACGACGTGCACAACGGCTCGGTGTTCCATCCGGGCGCCGTCGTGTTCCCGCCGGCGCTCGCCGTCGCGCAGCAGCTCGGAAGCTCCGGTCGCGATCTCGTGGCCGCAGCCGTCGCCGGTTACGAGGTCGGCATTCGCGTCGGCGAATTCCTCGGCCGCTCGCATTACAAGGTGTTCCACACGACGGGCACCGCCGGAACGCTCGCTGCCGCTGCGGCGACCGGGCGCCTGCTCGGCTTGTCGGCCGATGCGATGCGGAACGCGTTCGGCTCCGCCGGAACGCAGTCGGCGGGCCTGTGGGAATTCCTGCGTGACGCGGCCGATTCGAAACAGCTGCACACGGCGAAGGCGGCATCGGACGGTCTCCTCGCCGCTTGTCTCGCGCAGCGCGGGTTCACCGGCGCGAAGCACATCTTCGAGGGCCCGCAGGGAATGGGCGCCGGCATGTCGACCGACGCCGATCCGGCGAAGCTCACCGATCGTCTCGGCGAGCGATGGGCGCTCGCGGAGACGTCGTTCAAGTTTCACGCGTCGTGCCGGCATACGCATCCTGCGGCCGACGCGCTGCTGTCGGTCGTGATCGCGCACAACCTCGCGCCCGAGCGGATCGCACGCGTTACCGCGCACGTGCACCAGGCGGCGATCGACGTGCTCGGTCCGGTTACCGATCCGGCGACGGTGCACCAGGCGAAGTTCTCCATGGGCACGGTCCTCGCGTTGATTGCGATCTTTCGCCGCGCCGGCCTCGTCGAGTTCGACCGGCATTTGCGCGATCCGCGCGTGATCGCTTTCCGAGAACGCGTGCGCATGGTGCCGGACGCCGACGTGGACGCTGCATATCCGGCGCGTTGGATCGGCATTGTCGACGTCGAGACGACCGACGGCATTCGATTTCGTGGCCGCATCGACGAGCCGAAGGGCGATCCCGGCAACACGCTGTCGCGGGCCGAGATCGAGGAGAAGGCCGCGCGGCTCGCGCAATGGAGCGGCGCGGCGAGCGCGGACGAGATGAAGCAGATCGGCGCGACGGTGTTTCGCATCACGTCCGTTGCGAAGATCGGTGCATTGCTGGAGGTATCGACGCGATGAAGAGCTTCGACGAGCGCGCCAAGGACTGGGATGCCGATCCGACGAAGGTCGAGCGCGCACGCGCGATCGCCGATGCGATCGTCGCCAACGTGCCGCTGCGCCCGACAATGAGCGCGCTCGAGTACGGCTGCGGCACCGGGCTGCTCGGCTTCGGGCTGCGCGAGCGAATCGGCGACCTCACGCTCGCCGACCTCTCCGACGGCATGCTCGACGTCGTGCGCGAGAAGCTCGCCGCGTCGCCCGACGCGCATGCGCGGCCGATGAAGCTCGACCTCCTCGCCGATCCGCTGCCCGAGCGGCGCTTCGATTTGATCTGCACGGCGATGACGCTGCATCACATCGAAGATACCGATGCGATCCTGCGGCGATTTGCCGCACTGCTCGCGCCATCGGGCTACCTGTGCATCGCCGACCTGGACACCGAGGACGGGTCGTTCCATGGCGAAGGCTTCGGCGGCCACAAGGGATTCGATCGCGAAGCGCTCGCGACGGCGGCGACCGAGGGAGGATTGCACGTCGAGCGCTTCGTTACGGCGTACACGATGCGCAAGATCGCGGCCGGATCGATGCGCACGTACCCGATCTTCCTGATGGTCGCGCAGAAGCGCGCGATCGCGGCATGAGCGTCCGCTCGTATCTATTCGTGCCGGGCAATCGGCCGGAGCGCTTCGACAAGGCGCTCGCATCGGGTGCGCACGCGGTGATCGTCGACCTCGAGGATGCCGTTCCGCCTGCTCACAAGGAGGCCGCGCGCGCGGCGATCGCGCACTGGATGTCCGAGGCGCGGCCGGTGCTCGTGCGCGTGAACGCGGTCGGCACGCCGTGGTTCGACGAGGACGTGCGCGTCTGCGCGCGCCCGGGCGTCGCCGGCGTCGTGCTGCCCAAAGCGGAGTCGGCGGAGGCGATCGACGCGGTGCGCTCGCGCTTGCACGACCGGGGTACCGTCCTGCCGCTGATCGAGACGGCCCGCGGATTGTGGAATGCCCTCTCCGTCGCGCGGGCACGTGGCGTCGAGCGGCTGCTGTTCGGCTC
This sequence comes from uncultured beta proteobacterium, assembly GCA_963798655.1. GTDB lineage: Bacteria > Pseudomonadota > Gammaproteobacteria > Burkholderiales > Casimicrobiaceae > CAVSMC01. The sequence goes on from CAWCUH010000004.1 coordinate 863,470, forward strand.
GATCGATTATCAATCCGACGTCGGCATCCGCGACGACGATCTGATCCACGCGCGCTCGCAACTGGTGCTCGTGTCGCGCGTCGCCGGCATCGCGGCGCCCGTCGACGGCGTGACGGCGTCGATCGACGATGCCGACGCGCTTCGTCGCGACACCGGGCGTGCGCGCGCTCTCGGCTTCGGTGCCAAGCTGTGCATCCATCCGAAGCAGGTACCGGCGGTGAACGAAGGGTTCCGGCCGAGCGAGAGCGAAATCGCGTGGGCGCGTCGCGTCGTCGACGCCGACGCGGTGTCGGGCGGTGCCGCGGTAGCCGTCGACGGCAGCATGGTCGACCGGCCGGTGCTGCTCAAGGCACGTGCAATCCTCGCAGAACGATAGGTGCTAGCATGGCGGATCGCACAACGACGACGGGTGCCGGTGTCGTGACGGCGCACACTGCAATGACCTCTTTGGATCCGCTTGCGCCTCTCGCCGCGTCGACGCTGCGCGAGATCGCCTCGACCGGCGTCGTGCGCTCGTTTCCGAAGAACACCGTGCTGATCCACGAGGGCGATCTCGGCGACTCGCTGTACGTCGTGCTCACGGGCAAGGTGAAGGTCTACGCGAGCAACGAGCAGGGCAAGGAGGTCGTGCTCGACTTCCACGGCCCCGGCGAGTACCTCGGCGAGATGTCGCTCGACGGCTCGCCGCGCTCGGCGTCGGTCATCACCGTCGAGCCGACGACGTGCGCGATCGTCAACCGCGCGCACTTTCGCGACTTCGTCCTTGCCCATCCGGACTTCGCGCTGCATCTGATCGAGAAGCTGATCCAGCGGGCGCGCAATGCGACCGCGAACATCAAGAGCCTCGCGCTTTCCGATGTGTACGGGCGGCTGGTTCGGTTGCTTACATCGCTCGCGAAGGACAGCGGCGGTCGGCTGGTCGTTCCGGAGCGGCTGACGCAGCAGGATATCGCGGAGCGCGTCGGCGCCTCGCGCGACATGATCAGCCGACTGATGAAGGACCTCGTCGCCGGCGGCTATCTCGCGATCGAGGATCGAACCATCACGATCCTGAAGAAGCTTCCGCCCGCCTGGTAGCGGCGTGAGCGGCGAGCAGGGGCCCCAGTGGCGGAGCCACTTGGGGATGCGAGCGATCGCGAATCGCCGCTCGAGGCCGACGACTCGCCGTGGCGCATGGCTCGACGGACGCGGAAGCTGAGGGCGTGAGCGGCGAGCAGGGGCCCCAGTGGCGGAGCCACTTGGGGTGCGAGCGATCGCGAATCGCCGCTCGAGGCCGACGGCTCGGCGTGGCGCATGGCTCGACGGACGCGGAAGCCGAGGGCGTGAGCGGCGAGCGGGGGCCCCAGTGGCGGAGCCACTTGGGGATGCGAGCGATCGCGAATCGCCGCTCGATGCCGACGACTCGCCGTGGCGCATGGCTCGGCGGACGCGGAAGCCGAGGGCGTGAGCGGCGAGCAGGGGCCCCAGTGGCGGAGCCACTTTGGGGATGCGAGCGATCGCGAATCGCCGCTCGAGGCCGACGACTCGCCGTGGCGCATGGCTCGGCCGGCTCCCCGCGAGGCACTGCTCGGCGGACGCGCAAGGCCGAGAACCCCCGGCGGCGATGAGTCCACCGCCGAAGTGTGAATTTTCGGCATTCCCGCCCGCGATTTCTCCCTCCCGGCTGCCTGCCGGCTTCCCTACAGTGGCTTTACCGCAACCGCCACCGAAGGAGAAGGCAATGACCCAGAACGACACCCGACCGATCGGCTCGCACCACGACGACCCCGTGACCCGCGTCGCCGCCGGGATCAAGACCGCGCTGATCGTCTGCGTGGTCGGCTTCATCGCGCTCGTCGCCAATCGTGCGCTCGTCACGCCGGGTGCGCCGACCGCCGCCGACATCGCTTCGCGCCCCGCCGCCGTGGCGTCGGACGTGCCGATGCCGGCCGTGCTGCCGACGGACGGCCCTGCGACGCAGCCCGCGCTGCCGGTCGACGGCGGCGCGCAGTTCGAAGGTGGCGACAACCATCCGCCGACGTTCTGACGAGCTTTGCCCGTGACACCGATCGCCCGTCGCGTGCGCGAGCTCGCTGCCGCGGCGCTCGTCGCCCTGGCGTGCGCGGCCGCGCACGCCGCCGACGTAGACGCGCTTGCGACGCGGTATGCGGCGTGGCAACCGACGATCGGCCGCGGCGACGCGGGTCCGTCGCTCGCGGTGTCGTCCACCGAGGATGCCGGCCTGATGCGGGGCGACATCGACGGCGTGGTCAACGCGCGCTTCGACGTGCTGGCCGATCGCCTCGCGTCGCCGCGCAACTGGTGCGACATCGCGCTGCTGCATCTGAACGTCAAGTCGTGCACGCACAAGCAGGACGCGCGCGGCACGGCGCTGACGTTCTACAGCGGCGGCAAGCGGTTCGAGACGCCCGAGCGCGCCCATCCGATGCGCTACGCGTTTCGTGTCGCGGCGATGCGCGCCGACTATCTTGCCGTCGAGCTGACCGCGCCGTCCGGACCGCTCGACACGCACGACTATGCGATCGTCGTCGAGGCCATGCCCGCGGGCGCGCAGACGTTCGTGCATCTGCGCTACGCGTATCGTCCGTCGCTCTCGAGCCGTTTTGCCACCCGCGCATATCTCGCGAGCGCCGGCAACGGCAAGAAGGGCTTCTCGGTCGTCGGCCGCGACGGCGACGGCAAGCCGGAGTACGTCGGCGGGGTGCGCGGCATCGTCGAGCGCAATGCCGTGCGCAACTTCCTCGCCATCCAGGCATTCCTGGACAGCGCCGAGACGGCGCCGCGCGGCGCCGCTCGGTTTGCCCGATGGTTCGATCTGACGGAGCGCTACGCCGAGCAGCTGCACGAGCTCGATCGCGGCGAGTACCTGGCGATCAAGCAGCAGGAGCGCGCGCAGCAGCTCGCGCTGCAGCATGCGGTCGACGCCGACGAGCCCGACCGCTAGCGCTAGCGGTCGACGCCGCCGAGCGCGATGTACTTGATCTCGACGTACTCGTCGATGCCGTACTTCGAACCTTCGCGGCCGAGCCCCGATTCCTTGACGCCGCCGAACGGCGCGACCTCGGTCGTGATGAGGCCGGTGTTTACACCGACCATGCCGTACTCGAGTGCCTCGGCGACACGGAAGATGCGCCCAATGTCGCGCGAATAGAAGTACGAGGCGAGGCCGAACTCCGTGCGATTCGCAAGCTCGACGACCTCGTCGTCGGACGAGAATCGAATGAGCGGTGCGACCGGACCGAACGTTTCCTCGCGAAAGATCTTCATCGTCGGCGTCACATCGGCGAGCACCGTCGGCTCGTAGAACGTTCCACCGAGCGCATGGCGACGTCCACCGGTCAGCGCGCGTGCGCCGGCCGCCATGGCATCGGCTACGTGCTCCTCGACCTTCGCGATCGCGTCCGCGTTGATCAGCGGGCCTTGCACGACGCCCGCTTCGGTGCCCGGCCCGACCTTCAGCGTCCGCACCTTCTGCGCGAGCTTCAGCGCGAATGCGTCGTACACGTTCGCGTGGACGAAGAAGCGGTTCGCGCACACGCACGTCTGTCCGGAGTTGCGGTACTTCGAGACGATCGCGCCTTCGGCTGCCGCGTCGAGATCGGCGTCATCGAAGACGATGAACGGCGCGTTGCCGCCCAGCTCGAGCGAAAGCTTCTTCACCGTCGGCGCGACCTGCTTCGCGAGCAGCCGGCCGATTTCAGTCGAGCCGGTGAACGAAACCTTGCGCACCGTCGGGTTCGAGCACATCTCGCCGCCGATCGCCGGCGCATCGCCCGTTATGACGTTCAGCACGCCCGGCGGGAAGCCGGCGCGCTGCGCGAGCTCGGCGAGCGCGAACGCCGAGAACGGCGTCGCTTCCGCGGGCTTGATGACGACCGTGCATCCGGCGGCGAGCGCCGGCGACACCTTGCGCGTGATCATCGACGACGGGAAGTTCCACGGCGTGATCGCCGCGCAGACGCCGACCGGCTGCTTGATCACCAGCAGCCGGCGGTCGTTGGCGATCGTCGGAATGACGTCGCCGTACACCCGACGCGCTTCCTCGGCGAACCATTCGACGTACGCGGCGCCGATCCCGATCTCGCCTTTCGACTCCGCGAGTGGCTTGCCCTGCTCGGTGGTGAGGATCAGCGCCAGGTCTTCCTGGTTCGCCATCATCAGGTCGAACCATCGGCGCAGGATCGCGCTTCGCTCCTTCGCCGTCTTCGTGCGCCACGCCGTGAGCGCGTGTGCGGCCGCCTCGATCGCGCGCCGGGTCTCGTTCGCGCGCATGACCGGCGCGTTGCCGACCAGTGCGCCGCTGGCCGGGTTGTATACGGCCATCGTTGCGCCATCGTCGGCGTCGATCCATTGACCGTCGACAAAGCATTGCTGCCGCAGAAGCGATGCATCCTTCAGCGGCGGAAGCGAGCGTTCGAGCGTGTCGGGAGCCATGGTCGATTGCGCGATGAATCCGCGCACCTGTGCGCGCAATGTGGAATTATAGCGTTCGACAGCGTGCGCCTTGCCGACGTTCGCGCAGGGTATCGAACAGCGCGCACACTTCGTTGTCGCACGCTCCGAAAGGAGCGCTCTTGAAGATCGCCACGTACAACGTCAACGGCGTCAACGGTCGCCTGCCGCGGCTGGTCGAGTGGCTGTCGGAGACCCACCCCGACATCGTCTGCCTGCAGGAAATCAAGACCGACGACTCCAAGTTCCCCGCGCGCGCGATCGAGCAGGCGGGTTACGGCGCGATCTGGCACGGTCAGCGCTCGCACCACGGCGTCGCGATCCTCGCGCGGGGAGAAACGCCGCGCGAGCTGCGCCGCGGACTCGCCGGCGACCCCGGCGACACGCAGAGCCGCTACATCGAGGCCCGCGCGAAGGGACTTGTCGTCGCGTCGATCTACCTGCCGAACGGCAACCCGCAGCCTGGACCGAAGTTCGAGTACAAGCTCGCCTGGTTCGAGCGGCTGATCGACCACGCGCGCACGCTGGTGACCAGCGGCGATCGGGTCGTGCTCGCCGGCGACTTCAACGTCGTGCCGACGAACGCCGACATCTACAACCCATGGGCGTGGCGCTGGGACGCCGTCATGCAGCCGGAGACGCGCGACGCTTACCGGCGGCTGCTCGCGCAGGGTTGGATCGACTCGACCCGTCAGCTGTATCCCGACGAGACGATCTACACGTTCTGGGTGAACCAGGATGCGTTCGCGCGCAACGCCGGGTTCCGCATGGATTTCCTGCTGCTCACGCCGCGGCTCGGAGCACGGCTCGTCGAATGCCGCGTCGATACCGGCTATCGCGGACGCGAGCGCGCGAGCGACCACGCGCCGGTCTGGATCGAGCTTCGCGACGAAGCGCTCTAGCGCCGCAGCGTCACCAGCGTGACGCCGCCGAGCACGAGCGCCGCGCCGACGAGCTGGATCCAGTGCAGCGGCTCGCCCAGGATCAGTGCGCCGAGCCCGATGGTGAATACCGGTCCGAGCGAGCCGACGAGCGACGACGCGTTTGCGCCCATCCGCTTGATCGACTCCGCGATGAGCCATGTCGGAAGCACCGTCGAGAAGATCGCCATCGTCAGCGACAGCGCGTGGATCGCCGGCGGCACGGCGAGCGCCGCGAACGGGCGCGTCAACGCGAACTGCGCGAGCACGAACACCGACGACGCGAGCATCGCCCAGGCGATGAAGCGCATGCTGCCGAGGCGCTTGATCGCCGCGCCCGCCTGCACCAGGTACAACGCGTAGAACAGCGCGCTCGCGAACACGAGTCCGGCGCCGGCCGCGATCGCGCGCGGCTCGCCGCTCGCCTTCAGGTCGTGCGCGAACACGACGAGGATACCGGCGTACGACAGTGCTAGCGCGACGAGCGCGCGCCGGGTGATCGGCGTGCGCGCGATCAGCGCCGAAAGCAGCACGACGATCGTCGGATACAGGAACAGCACGAGACGCTCGAGCGCGGCGCTGATGTACTCGAGGCCGATGAAGTCGAGCAGGCTCGCGAGGTAGTAGCCGATGAAGCCGAGCCACGCGAGCGTGCGGACGTCGCCGCGGGTGAGCGTGTGATCGGCGCGCCGCCCTGCCAAGATCGCCATCGCGACGAAGAACGGCGACGCGTAGAGCATCCGCAGCGCGAGCAGCGTCGTCGCGTCGAGCGGATGCCACGCGTAGGCGAGCTTGATCAGGATCGCCTTGAACGAGAAGCCGAGCACGCCGATGACGGCGAGCAGCGGCGCCACCCACCGGCGCGGCGCGTGCGCGCCGACCGTCGCTACGCCCACTGCACGACGCCGAGATACGCAGTGGCGAGGATCACCACGCCGAACGCGATCCGATACCACGCGAACGGCACGAAGTCGTGATGCGCGACGTAGCGGATCAGCCAGCGCACGACGGCGAACGCCGAAGCGAACGACACGACGAAGCCGACGGCGAACGCCGGCGCGCTCGCCGCGCTCAGCATCGCGCCGCCCTTGTACAGCTCGTATGCGGTCGCGGCGAGCAGCGTCGGGATCGCGAGGAAGAACGAGAATTCGGTCGCTGCGCGGCGCGACAGGCCGAACAGCATGCCGCCGATGATCGTCGCACCCGAGCGCGACGTGCCGGGAATCAATGCGAACGCCTGCGCGAAGCCGATCTTCAGCGCGTCGGGCCAGCGCATCGCGTCGACGTCGTCGATGCGCACCATCGCAGGGTTCATCTTCTGCCGCCGCTCGGCCCACAGGATCACCAGCGCGCCGGCGACGAACGCGCAGGCGACGGGCACGGGCGCGAACAGCAGCGCCTTGATCTTGTTCGCGAGCGCGAGACCGAGGACGGCGGCGGGAAGAAACGCGACCACCAGGTTCAACGCGAAGCGGCGCGCCGCGGGATCGCGCCCGAGGCCCGCAATGACGCGCGCGAGCTTAGCCCGGTATTCCCAGCACACGGCGAGGATCGCGCCGGCCTGGATGACGATCTCGAACATCTTCGCCTGCTCGCCGGTATAGCGCAGCAGCGATCCGGTGACGATCAGATGGCCGGTCGATGACACCGGCAGGAATTCGGTGAGGCCTTCGACGAGGCCGAGGACGAGGGCGGTGAAAAGCGGCGGTGAATCCATGCGGCGCGCAACAAAAAAGGCCGCTCGCGAGGTGGCCGGGCGCCTATTCTAGCGCGCCGCAATTCGCGCGCCGTTCGAAGCAGCGGCGATCCGCGCGCAGCGGGCTGGCGCAACACGCGCTGCGGCGAGGCTCCGCGCGATGGCTGCCGTATCATTTGGCGGCTCACCGGCATGATCCGCGTAAGGTCTCGCCCGCGGCGGCGACAAACCGGCCGGGGGATTGCCCCGTCATCAAAACCGATCAAGGAGATACATCGATGAATTCGCAACTGCTGATCCGCTCGGCGCTCGCCGGCCTGATCGCGCTCGGCGCCGCCGGCGGCGCCGCCAATGCCGCCGACGCGGCGGGCAAGGAAAAGTGCTACGGCGTGTCGAAGGCCGGACAGAACGATTGCGCCAACGCGACCGGCACGCACGCTTGCAGCGGACAGTCGAAGAAGGACAACGACCCGGCCGACTGGAAGCTCGTCGCGGCGGGCACGTGCACGAAGCTCGGCGGCAGCATGAAGGCGCCGGACGTGAAGAAGTCGTAGCGACGCGTGTCGTCCGTGCGCACACGGGGACCCGGCGACTTTCGCGCAAGCGACGCTGGGTTCCCCCCTTCGGGGCGACGACGTTGTCCATGACGCTCGCTCCAGGCACCTGCGGCATCGGGCTTCGCGCGCCGCATTACCGCGCGTTCGTCGACGGCGAGCCGCCGGTCGACTGGCTCGAAGTCCATAGCGAGAACTACTTCGGCGACGGCGGCTATGACATCGGCGTGCTCGACCGCGTTCGTGCGCGCTATCCGATCTCGCTGCACGGCGTGGGACTCGCGCTCGGCGGCGCCGACGCCGACGAGCGTTTCGAGCGCCATCTCGCACGCCTCGCACGACTGGTCGAGCGCGTGCAGCCAGCGCTCGTGTCCGAGCACGTGTGCTGGGGCGCGCTCGGCTCGCGGCACTTCAACGACCTGCTGCCGGTTCCGTACACGCGCGACGCACTCGCCCACGTCGGCGCGCGGATCGCGCGCGTGCAGGATCGGCTGCGCCGTCGCATCCTGATCGAGAACGTTTCGTCGTACGTATCCTTCCGCGCGAGCGAGATGCCCGAGCTCGACTTCGTCGCCGCGCTCGCCAACGCCAGCGGTTGCGCGGTTCTGCTCGACGTCAACAACATCCACGTCAACGCGCACAACCACGGCTTCGACGCCGCGCACGCGCTCGACGCGATGCCCGACTGCGACGTCGCCGAGATTCATCTCGCCGGGCATTCGATCGCTGACGACGTGCTCGTCGACGATCACGGCTCACGCGTTGCGCCGGCCGTCTGGGCGCTCTACGAGCGCGCGATCGCGCGCTTCGGCGCCGTGCCGACGCTGATCGAATGGGACACCGACGTGCCGCCGCTCGCGGTGCTTGTCGGCGAAGCGGACTGCGCGCGCCGCCGTCTCGCCGCCGCGCGCACGCCGGCGCACGTCGATGGCTGATCTCGCGACGCTCGAGCGCGCATTCGCCGCCGCGCTCGTTGCGCGCGACGTGAACGACGTCGACGTGTCGATGTTCGACGGCGCGCCCAAACGCGTCCGCGCGCGTCTCGGCCTCTACCGCGGCAACGTGCAGGCGAACGCGGTGAAGGCACTCGCGAGCGCGTATCCGGTCGTCGCGAAGCTCGTCGGCGACGCGTTCTTCGAGGGCCTTGCACGGGCGTTCGCGGCGGTGACGCCGTCGGCCAGCGGCGACCTGAACGAGTATGGCGAAGGCTTCGCCGGTTTCGTCGCTGCGTTCGAGCCCGCGCGCGATCTCGGCTATCTGCACGACGTCGCACGCCTCGACTGGCGCGTCCATCGGGCGCATTACGCAGCGGACGCTGCGCCGTTCGACGTGGCCAAGCTCGCAACGGTTGAGCCCGAGCGCGCGGGCGACGTCGTGCTCGTGCTGCATCCGGCGTGCGCGATCATCGAGTCGCCGTGGCCGCTCGCGCGGCTCTGGCAGATTCACCAGCATGACTACGATGGCGCCTTCGACGTCGACTGGGATGCCGCCGGCGGCGCCGTGCTCGTCGAGCGCGCGCAATGGCGCGTCAGCGTGCGTGCGCTCGCCGCCGCCGATGCGGCGCTGCTCGCCGCGTGCATCGAGCGAAGGACGCTCGGCGATGCGCTCGCTCGCGCGCAGGCGATCGACGCGGCGTTCGACCTCGATGCGCGCCTCGCCGATTGGGTCGGCGCGCTCGTCGTCGTCGACGCCGTGCTGCCGGATCGGTAAGCGGCGGCGCCCTCGCACGACCAGCCGGCGCACTCCCACCGTCACGGAGCTCCTTCATGTCGATACAACCGCTCGTCCGATGGCTCACGCCGTGGCGCGGCCTCGCCAACGCCGGCGCGCACGTCGTCGATGTCGGCATCCGGATCTATGTCGCCAAGGTGTTCCTGATGTCGGGCCTGACGAAGATACGCGACTGGGACGCGACGCTCGCCCTGTTCCAGTACGAGTACCACGTGCCGCTGCTGCCGCCGGCGTTCGCTGCCGTGCTCGGAACGTTCGGCGAGCTCGTCTTTCCGATCTGCCTCGTCATCGGGCTCGGCACCCGCCTCGCCGCGTTCGGGCTGTTCTTTGTCAACGCGATGGCGGTGATCTCGTACTGGCACGTGCTGTCGACGCTCGAGCCGGCGCTCGCGCAGCATTTCTTCTGGGGGACGCTGCTCCTGGTGCCGCTCACCTACGGCCCGGGACGCCTCTCGCTCGATCGCTGGCTCGCGCCGCGGCTCGGCCTCGACGACCAGCGCGGTTTCGCCGTCGCGCGCTGAGCGCTCACCGCGCCGCTCACTCGCTCGCGTCGTTGCCGAGTCCGAGCTCGGTGCAAAGCCGCGCGAGCGTGCCGCGCAGCGCCTCGACCTCGCGTTGCAGATCGGCGACGTTTGCTTTGAGCGCCGCGATTTCGCCGACGGTCACGATTTCGCCGGCGGCCGGCGCCGGCGCCGCCCCGGACGTGGCGATTGCGGGCGGCCCGGACAGCAGATGCGCCCAGCGCGTCTCGCGCGCGCCGGGGGCGCGCCCGAGCTCGACGACGAGTGCGCCCGCAGGGCGTGCCGCGAGCTCGTTCAGGAATCCCTCGACGGCGGACAGGTCGCCGAAGCGATGCAGCCGGTCGCAGTTGATGCGAAGCTCGCCGACCGTCTGCGCACCGCGCAGCATCAGCACGGCGAGGAGCGCCGCCGACTGCGACGGAACGCCGAGCACGCGCTCGACGTTGTGCGCGTAGCGCATCACGCGGCCGCCGCTCGACTCGACGACGAGCGACAGCGACTTCAGGTGGTCGATCGCAGCCTGCACCTCGGCGTCGCTCGCGTCGATGATCGGGTCGCGGCTCGTCTTCTGGTTGCAAGCCGAGACAAGCGCGTTCAGCGTCAGCGGATAGGTGTCGGGCACCGTGCGCTGCTTTTCGACGAGCACGCCGAGCACGCGCGTCTCGAGCAGCGACAGTGCCGGAAGCGCGATGCTCATCGGCGGTGTCTCCCGGTGGCGACGAAACAATGCGCGCCGGCGGCACGCAATGTGACGCGCGACGGCGGCGCTGCACGCTATCGTACCGCGCCGGCGCTTTGCCTCCGCGGGCGGCCCTCGCTAACACCGCGCGCGGCGCGATGGCGTTGAGCTGCGCTGGCGCGTGACTTGCATCGAGCGCCGCGTCAACCCGCCTTGCGATACTCGCGTCGAGCGCGACGCCTTTGCCACATCGCCGGATCCGACGCCGTCGTGCGGCAATCGGGTAGCGAACCGCGCGAGCCTTGCGGCCGTTTCAGACGATGGTCGCGTGCAGCTCCGCCGCCGCTGTATTCACCAGAGCCGTCCGCTGATCGGCGTTCAGCGCCACCAGCGGCGGCCGCACGGTTTCCCACGCCGAATCGTTGGTGAAGTGGGCGACGGCCGCTTTCAGCGCCGGGATCATCGGGAATTTCGCGAACGCATCGCGCACGTCGTCGAGCGCGGCCTGCTGCGCTTGCGCTTCCGGCGATCTCCATTCGCGATGGAGCTTCGCGATCGCCCCCCCGTTGACGTTCGCGAGCGCCGAGATGCAGCCGGCGCCGCCCAGCCGCATCGTGTCGAGCAGGAAATGCTCGTTGCCGGCGAACACGTCGAAGCCGCGCGGCTGGAAGCGCTCGAGCATCGCCCGCATGTTGTTCCAGTCGTTGGAGCTGTCCTTGACGCCGGCGATCTGCTGCGGATACGCGTCGAGCAGCCGCTCGATCAGCGCGTGGCTCAGCGGAACCTGCGACACCGGCGGGATGTGATACAGGTAGATGCGAAGCCGCGCGTCGCCGACGCGCTGGATCACTTCGCTGTAGCTCGCGAACAGCCCGTCGTCGGATACGCCCTTGTAGTAGAACGGCGGCAGCATCAGCACGCCGGCGCAGCCGCGACGGACCGCATGGCGCGTGAGCTCGACGGTGTCGGTCAACGCGCAGCAGCCGGTGCCCGGCATCATCCGCTCGCGCGGCAGCCCTGCTTCGATCAGCGCATCGAGCAGCGCGGCCTTCTCGCCGACCGACATCGAGTTCGCCTCCGAATTCGTTCCGAACACGGCTAGGCCGACGTCGTTCCCGATGAGCCAGCGGCAATGCTTCGCGAGCCGCGTTGCGTCGGGCTTCAGATCGCGATCGAACGGGGTGACGACGGGCGCGAGCACGCCACGGATGCGGTAAGCGGTGTTCAAGGCAGTCTCCTCGACGAACAGGGCGGCATCGAAGCCGTCATTATCGCGCGCGTCACGGCTTGACGAAGCGAAGCGCGAACTTGTCGGTCGGGATCTTCGAGTCGCCCGACGATACCTCGCGCGTGTCGGCGGGGTCGCGCAGGAAGTCGCCTTGCGCTTCGAGCACGAAGCCGGCGTTGCGAACTTCGTCGCGGACGATCGCCTCGTCGATCCGATGCAGCGTCTTGCCGACGGCGATGTCGGAGCCGGGTTTCGCCGAATGGTCGACGACGACGTAATGTCCGCCGGGCTTCAGCGCGGCGAAGATCCGTTGGTTCATCTTCGCGCGGTCGACCGGCAGGTACGTGATGTCGTGGTAGTTGAGGATCAGCGTGACGAGGTCGAGCCTCGGCGCCCGGTCGGGGATCGGATCGTCGAACGGGCGGAGCGCGACGACGAGGTTCGGCTGCGGATGCTCGGCGAGGCGCTTCGACAAAGCCTCGCCCGGCTGCGGCCGCTGCGCCCACACGGTGCCGTTCGGGCCGACGGCGAGCGCCAGCAGTTGCGACGTGTAGCCGGCGCCGGCCGAGACGTCGAGCACCTGCATGCCGGGCCTGACGCCGGTGAACGGAAGGAACTCGGCCGGATGCCGCGCGGCGTCCATCCGCCGGTCCTGGTCGGTCCGGATGGGACTCGCGATGACGCGCTGCACGTACTCGGCGTCGACACGCGTGCCGTCCGACGGCCCGGTCGCGCAGCCGGCGATCGCGACGGCAGCGAGCAGAAGCGAACGGGCGGTCGCGGCGCGGTACGGGTCAAAGAGGCGCATGTTCGCTCCCTCGAAAAGGCTCCATTCTGCCTCGTGCGGCGCTCGGCCGAGCGGCAACTCACCGTCGGCGAATCCGCGCGGCGGGTTTCCGGCGTCTAACGGGCTTGCACGAGCAAGAGGAAGAGGGATGGCGTCGAAGCGTCGCTGGGTGAAGCGCATTGCAATCGCGGCGATCGGCGGCGGCGCGGCGCTCGCCGCGCTCGGCTGGGGCGCGTTGAAGGCGCTCGACTGGCGCTTCAATACGGTGCCGCTCGCCGCGAAGCTGCCGCCGCCCAACGACCGCGCGCAAGCGACGCGGCAGGACCTCGACGTGCTGGCGCAACTGCTCGCGCTCGATCGCAGCTTCTCCGCCGACGCCGCGCGCCGCTTCGAGCAGCAGCGGGCGCAATTGCTCGCGCGCGCCGGCACGTTGACGCCATCGGAGCTCGAGATGGAGGTGTCACGGCTCGTCGCGCTGGCCGACAACGGGCACACGACCGTCGGCCGCAGACTGCGACGGCTGAATCGCGTGCCGATTCGTCTCGACTGGTTCGCCGAAGGGTTGTTCGTCGTGCGTGCGACCGAGGCGCATGCCGATCTCGTGGGCGCGCAGGTCGTCGCGATCAACGGCACGCCGCCGCAGGAGCTGCTCGCCGCGTTCACGCCCTATGTCGGCGGTCCGCCGCAGCACGCGAAGGCGACGAGCCCTCTGTTCATGGTTTCGCCAGCGGCGCTCGCCGGCGTGCGGCGCGGGACGAGCGGCGATAGTGCGACGTACACGCTGCGCAAGGATTCGGGCGAGACCGTCATCGTGACGCTGGACGCGACGCCGCCCGATCCGAAGGCCCGCTACATCGATCCGACGCGCGACCTCGCGCCGCAGCGCGCGGCAAACGAGAAGACGCCGTGGCGCGGCGTCCTTGCCGGGCGCACCGATCTGCCGCTTGTGCTGCGCGAACCCGACGCGAGCGTGTTCGTGCACAAGCTCGACCGCAACGGCTTGTACATCCACTTGACGCAGGTCGTCGGTGACGAGCGCGGCGAGCTGACCGACCAGCTCGACGCGATCGTGAACGCGCTCGAGCCGGGTGCGCTGCGCTTCGCGGTGCTCGATCTGCGCTTCAACGGCGGCGGCGACTACACGAACACGCTGCGCTTCACCAAGGAGCTGCCAAGGCGAATCGCGGCGGACGGCAAGCTCTTCATCGTTACCGACAACGCGACGTTTTCCGCGGCGATCGTCACGATGGCTCGCGCGAAGCACTTCGCCGGCGCGCGCGCCGTCGTCGTCGGCGAGCACGTCGGCGATCGCGAGCGCTTCTGGGCCGAGAGTGGCGCGCCGCTCGAGTTGCCGAATTCGAAGATCCTCGTCTTTTTCGCAACCGGCTATCACGACTGGGGCCGCGGCTGCCAGTGGGCCGACCTTGCGCGCTGCTTCTGGCTCAACCTCGCGTACGACGTTCCGGCCGGAAGCCTCGCACCGGACAAGCCGCTCGCGTGGCGCTTCGCCGACTATCGCAACGGCGTCGACACCGTGATGGAGGAGGTCGTGCGCGAGGCAGCCGACCGCGCGGCCTTGCCGCCTGCGTCGGGCGGCTGATCACGCGGCCGCCGGTGCCGCGATTGCGAGCTTCGCCTGCGCGTCGCGCAGCGCCGTGCGCATGCCTTCGTGCACCACCGGATGGTAAAACGGCATGTCGAGCATCTGCGCCACGGTGAGCTGCATCTGCAGCGCCCACGCGAGCAGGTGACCCATGTGCTCGGCGTCGGGTCCGATCATCTCGGCGCCGAGGAAGCGGCCGCTCGCGCGCTCGGCATACACGTGCAGCAGTCCGCGGTTGCGCGCCATCACGCGCGCGCGGCCCTGATCGTCGAACGAAACGGCGCCGACGACGCATGCAGCGCCGCGCAGCGCACGCAGTCCGCCGCCGACGATCGCGATCTGCGGATCGGAGAACACGATCGAAAGCTGCGCGCGCCGCGGCCCGGGCCGCACGTCGGGATAGCGCGCGGCGTTGTCGCCGGCGATCCGGCCTTCGTCGGCCGCTTCGTGCAGCACCGGCACGTCGTGGGTTGCGTCGCCGGCGACGAAGATGGACGCCACGCCGCATTGCATCGTTCTGCGATCGAACAACGGCACGCCCGAGCCGTCGAGCGCGACGCCGGTCGTCTCGAGGCCGAGCCCGCGCACGTTCGGCACGCGGCCGGTCGCCGCGAGCAGGTAGCCGAAGCGCTCGACGCGCCGTGCGCCTTGCGCGTCGCGGTACGTGACGACGACCTCGTCGCCGTCGCGGGCGACGAGCGCATCGGCGTCGTTGACGAAGTCGATCTCGTTCGCGAGCGTGTTGCGCGCGTAAGCGATCACCTCGGGGTCGCTCAACGGTCCGAGTCCGCCGCCTCGACCGAACAGCTTCACGCGAACGCCGAGCCGGTGCAGCGCCTGCCCGAGCTCGAGCCCGATGACACCGGGCCCGAACACGGCGACGCTTTGCGGCAGGTCGGTCCAGTCGAAGACGTTGTCGTTGGTGACGAGGCGATCGCCGAGCGCCCGCCACGCCGCCGGGTATGCCGGCGACGATCCGGTCGCGATGACGACGCTTTTCGCGGCGATCGTCAACCGATCGTCGACGGCGAGCGTCGTCGAATCGACGAAGCGCGCCCGGCCGCGGACCTTGTCCGCCGCGTCGATCGAATCGACGCCACGCGTGACGAAGCCGACGAAGCGGTCGCGCTCGGCGCGAACGCGCGCCATCACCGCCTTGCCATCGACGGCGACACGGCCATCGAGCGCGAGCCCGAACGTCGCGAATCGCTGGACGCCGTGCACCGCTTCCGCCGGCGCGATCAACAGCTTGCTCGGCATGCAGCCCACTCGCGCGCACGTCGTGCCGTGAGGACCAGCTTCGATGACGAGCGCGCGGCGGCCTGCGGCCTTGGCGGCGCGGTAGGCGGCGAGGCCCGCCGTCCCCGCGCCGATCACGGCGACGTCGGCGTCGAGCCGCGGCACGGGTTTGCCCGCGATGCGAACGGTGTGCATGTGACAGTCGTTGTCGTGGCCAGTCTTACGCGGCCTTGCGCAGATGCGCCTCGAGGTCCTCGGCGTCGCCGACCAGCCGCCCGTTGATGAATACCTGCGGCACCGTCGCTGCGCCCGTGATCGCGCCGACCGCGCGCGAGCGCACCTTGTGGTCGAGCGGGATTTCGACGAAGTCGTAGCCCGCGTCGGTCAGCAGCCGCTTCGCTTTCGCGCAGAAGGCACAACCGTCGCGCGTCAGCACCGCGACTCGATCGGGCTTGCGCGCCCGCGGGTTCAGGTACGCGAGCATCGTGTCGGCGTCGGACACCTCGAACGGGTCGCCCGGCCGCTGCGGCTCGACGAACTGCTTTTCGATGACGCCGTCGCGCACGAGCATCGAATAGCGCCAGGACCGCTTGCCGAAGTTGAGATCGGACTTGTCGACGAGCATCCCCATCCTTTCGGTGAACGCGCCGTTGCCGTCGGCGATCAGCAGCACGTTGTCCGCCTCCTGGTCCTTCGCCCACTCCTCCATCACGAACGGGTCGTTGACCGACAGGCAGACGATCGTATCGATGCCTTGCGCGCGAAACGCGGGCGCGAGCTCGTTGTAGCGGGGCAGATGCGTCGACGAGCACGTCGGCGTGAACGCGCCCGGCAGCGAGAACACGACGACGTTCTTGCCGCCGAAGATCTCCGCCGTCGTGATGGTCGTCCATTCGCCATTACGGCGGATGCGGAAGGCGACGTCGGGCACGCGGCCGCCTTCGCGCGATTGCAGGGTTGGCTGCGACATGGATTGACTCCTTTGCTGTTGGCAAAACCGGTGATAGACCGATGATCGGGGCCGCCGCTGCATTAATCAAATTTAACGTTATGATGACGTCAATAGCTTTACTGCATCGATGGCCAACCGTGCGTCGGACGCGCCGGTCGTCGGACGCGACGGGCGCCCTGAGGTCGAGGCGATTCGCCACGCCGTGTAGCGGACGTGGGCGCGACGCAAGCTCGTCGCGCTCGATTTCATTCGCAGGAATGCAGGCGCTCGAGCGCGCGCATCCGGTCGACTTTCGCGGGCGCGAGGCGTAGCGTTCGAAGCGAGCAGCCGAGGACGACCGGATGTCCGCCGATGTCGCGTTCCAGCCGTTGACCGAGCTCGCCCGGCTCCTCGCCGACGGCAGCACATCGTCGCGCGAGATCGTCGAGGCGTGCCTCGCGCGGATCGACGCGCTCGACGGCCGTCTGCACGCATTCGTCGAGGTCTACCGCGACGAGGCGCTCGCGCGCGCCGACGCGGCGGACCGCGAGCGCGCCGACGGGCTCGTGCGCGGACCGCTGCACGGCCTGCCGATCGCGCTGAAGGACCTGCTTCACGTCGAAGGCCGGCAGACGACGGCCGGCTCGAAGAGCTGGCTCGGCCGCATGAGCGGCACTACGGCGACCGCGGTGGAGAGGCTCGTCGTCGCCGGCATGATTCCAGTCGGCAAGACGCACATGGTCGAGTTCGCGTTCGGCGGCTGGGGACGCAACCAGCCGATGGGCGCGCCGTGGAATCCATGGGACATGACGACGCATCGAGTTGCCGGCGGCTCGTCGAGCGGATCGGCGGTCGCGGTCGCGGCAGGTCTCGTGCCGGCAGCGATCGGCTCGGACACCGGCGGCTCGGTGCGAATCCCGGCTTCGTTGTGCGGCATTACCGGGCTCAAGACGACGTATGGGCTGATCAGCCTGTACGGCGTCGTGCCGCTGTCGACCACGCTCGACTCGCTCGGGCCGCTGACGCGCACCGTCGAGGATGCGGGGCTGCTCGCCGCGGCGATGTCGGGCGCCGACGTGCGCGATCCTTCGACGATGGAGGGGCATCGGCTCGATGCAAAGGCGGCGCTCGGTGGCAAGGCAACCGTACAGAACATGCGGATCACCGCAATGCCGCCCGAGCAGTTTCCGCCGTACACGACGACCGACGTTCGCGCGGTGCGCGACCGCACGGTCGCGCTGCTGCGCGAGCTCGGCGCCACGGTCGAGGAGGAGGCGGTGCCGCTCGACTTCGACGAGTTGATGGTGCGCAACGGCCGTCTGATCGCCGCCGAAGCGTACGCGGTCCATCGCGCGTACATCGACGACGGCACGCTCGACATCGATCCCTGGGTGCGTAGCCGCACGCTCGCCGGCAAATCGGTGAGCGCTGCCGACTACATCGACGAGCTTGCCGAGCGGCGCCGGATCGCCGAGCGCTTCTCGCGATGGATGCGCGGGCGCAACGCCTTGCTCACGCCGACGCTGCCGATCGTCGCGACGCCGCTCTGCGACGTCGACGAGGCGACGACTCCGCTCGCCGCGTTCACGCGCGCGGTCAACTACGTCGGCGGCTGCGCGCTGTCGCTGCCCGGCGGTTTTTCGGCCGGCGGACTTCCCATTGGCGTGCAGCTCGTCGGCGCACCGTTCGCGGAAGTGACGTTGATCCGCATCGGCCGCGCGTTCCAGCGTGCGACGGACTGGCATCTGCGCCGGCCCGCGCCTGCGCGCGCCTCATAGCGCGATGGTCGCCGGCGTCGCCGTGCTGCACTTGCCGGGGTGCCCGTCGCCATCGCACGCATCGATCGTGCCAGTGCGTCCGATGTGCCACTGCGGTTCAGCCTTTGCCGGATCGGGGTCGAACGCCGCGGGCATCGTGCTGTCCGAGCCCGAATGGGGCCGCCGGCCGTGCTTCGCGCGTGCGGCGTCCCTCGTCGCGAGCGGGTCCCGCTCGGTCGATCAACGAGGAGGTGCATACGATGAAGGTGAAGGACGTGATGAGCCGCGACGTGCGCGTCGCGAGTCCCGACCAGACGGTTCGCGACGCGGCGAAGGTCATGGCCGACCTCGACGTCGGCGTGCTGCCGGTCGGCGACAACGACCGGCTCGTGGGGATGATCACCGACCGTGACATCGTCGTGCGCGCGGTCGCGGAAGGACGCAGCGACGACGCGACGATCGCCGACGTCATGAGCTGCGAGGTGCTGTACTGCTTCGACGACGAGGAGCTGGACGACGTCGCGCGCAACATGGGCGACGTTCAGGTGCGCCGCTTGCCCGTCGTGAGCCGCGACAAGCGGCTCGTCGGCATCATTTCACTCGGCGATCTTGCGCGAAGCGAGGAGGCCTCGACGGTCGGCCGCACGGTGTCCCAGGTGTCGGAGCCCGGGGGACTGCATTCGCAGGCGCATTGATCGCCCAGCGTTTTGCACGCCGGCAGCGAAGCTACGTGTTGCCGAAGCCCATCTCGCGCAGGAACGCAGCGCGCTCCTGCGTGCCCAGGTTTTCGGCGACGCTGCGCACGAAATCCGCGCGGCTCGTCGCACGCTGCGCGGCCTTCTTCGTCACGATGCGCGCGATCGGGCCGAGGTAGGTGGCGAGCCGCGCGGTCACGTCGTCGACGAATGCCGCGTCGAGCGGCACGCCCGATGAGCTCGGGTGCGAGCCGCCGGTGCTGCCGCTTGCCGAACGCTCGGACGGATGCGTCGCCCGCGCGGCGCTCTTGACGGCGGACGGCGAGCCCGGCGGCCTGGCGTTGCCGCCCTTGCTGAACGCGTCGACGAAGCGCCGCCGCGTGTCCACGTCGGCGATGTTCTCGGATAGCAGCGAGCAGAGCTCGCCGCGGTCGTGCGTCTGCGCGGCGGCACGGCGCACGATCACTTTCGCGACCGGACCGAGGAAGCGTGCGAGCTCGTGCTCGGCGGTGTCGAGCGTCGCGTCGTCCCACACCGGCACGGGCTTCGCGAGCGGCATGTTGCCCATGCTGACGATCGTCGTTCCGAGGCCGTCGTCGACCGCGACGCTCATTTGCGAAACGTCGCGAAGCGCATCGCTGAACGCACGCGCACTCTGGAATCGCGTCTGCGGATCCTTTGCGAGCGCGGTCGCCACGAGCCGATCCACTGCGTCGGGCAGTTGCAGCGCGGAAAGCCGCGACGGCGCCTCGGGTTCCTCGTGGCAGATCTTGTACGAGATCGCTTCCACGGAGCCGGTGAAGGGCTTGCAGCCGGTGAGAAGCTCGTAGAGGACGACGCCGGCACTGAACAAGTCGGACCGCGCGTCGGCCTCGCGGCCCATGCACTGCTCGGGCGACATGTACGACGGCGTGCCGATCACCATGCCGGCGACCGTCAGGTTCGACGTATCGACGCGCGCGACGCCGAAGTCGGCGACCTTCAGCGCGCCGCGAGCGTTGACGATCAGGTTCGACGGCTTGATGTCGCGATGGACGACGCCGGCGGCATGCGCGTAATCGAGCGCGGCGAGCAGCTGCGACACCAGCGACACGAGCTGGCCGAAGTCGAACTCGGTCTTGCGGTCGAGATACTCGCGCAGGCCGGTGCCCTCGACGTATTCCATCGCGATGAACGCGAGGTCGTTCTGCTCGCCGTACTCGTAGACGCCGACGATGTTCGGGTGGTGCAGTCGGCCGGCCGCCTTCGCCTCGTTCTTGAACCGCGCCATGAACTGCGCGGCGAGATCGCGATCGACGGTGTCCTTGCGGATCGTCTTGATCGCGACGTATCGCTCGATGTGCGGGTCGAACGCCTTGTAGACGATGCCCATCGCGCCCTTGCCGAGGACGCTCTTGACCTCGTACTTGCCAAGGCGCTCCGGCGTCATGGGCGTGTCACGCCGCGGCCTTCGTGCTGCCGAGTGAATCGATGCGCCGAGCCGTCGGCCGCCCGGAGGCGATTCGTGATCGCTCGCATCCCCTGGCGCTTCGCGCGGCGGGGTCCCTGCTCGCCACTCACGCCTCCAGCATCTTGATCGCCTGCACGAGGCTCGCCTTCATCCGCCCCATCGCCTCGGTCAGCACGCCGATTTCGTCGTGGCTTCGCGTTCGGAACTCGCCGGCGTCCATCTGCCCGAGGCTCACTTGATTCGCGATGCCCGCGAGGCGCGTCACGCGCCGGATCACCAGCGTGTAGAGCATCACGTCGAGCAGCACGAAGATCGCGGCGAACACGATTGCGAGCGATCCCATGAACGCCTTGAACGTCTGGTTCGCGCGCGTGATCGGCACCGCCATCGGCACCGACACGATCTGCGCGCCGATCACCTCGTCCATCTTCCAGCCGAAGCCGTTCGCAGGGCCGTAGAGGTCGACCATCGTCTTCGGCGCCTGTTCCACCGTGTTGTGGCAGTCGAGGCAAGCCTTGCTCTTCACCTGCATCGGCCGGGCGAGATAGAGCGAGCGGCCGATCGGCGTGTCGCGCTCGCCGATCATTTCGGGCGTCGTCGACGTCTGGCGGAAGTTGTTGACGATGTCCGCCTCCCAGTCCGACGCGCGGTTGCGCGGGTTCGACGGATTGAGCGTCGCCTCCTTGTACGCGTAGTCGGGGTGCTTCTTGCGCAGCTCGTTGAACTGCTCGGTCGCCGCATACGCGGGCACGCTCTGCGGCAGGAAGCGGTAGTTCATCTGCGTTTCGAGCAGCGGCTTCACCTGGGTCGTCGTGTAGTTGCGCGCAGACAGCGCGGCTTCCATCATCAGCCGTGCGTTCTGCAGCACTTCCTCGCGCGCGTTCGCCTGCAGCGCGCTGTACGAGATGTAGCCGGCGATCAGGAAGCCCAGCAGGAAGATGCCGAGCAGCACCAGATTGAATTTCCAGATGAGCTTCATGGACGTCCTTCGAAGGCGATCGGCGCGGGCGCTGGCACGCGCTCAGCGTACGGCGGCCGGGGGTTGCTTCGGCGCGTATTTGTCGGGGTGAAGCATCCTATCCCACATCGGGTAGCGGGCGATGTTCGGCTCGACGGCGCGCCGGAAGGCCGGGTCGCGCAGGCGGCTCGCGAAGCGCTTTTCGAATGCGGCGCGGTCCCGACCCGCGAGCCAAGGCTGCGCTTCGGCGTAGCTGATGTCGCGCTCGACCGCCGGCGCGGTCGCCGTCTTGTGCTTGCCGGCAAGCATCGGCAGTGCGTCGACGTAGTGTTTCGGCATCGCGTCGACGAACGCCTTCGGCGCACCCGGAGCGATCGCGTAGCGCTCGTCGGCGGAACGCGTGACGTGCTCGCCGCGCTTCACCTCGTGCGCCACGCCCTCGGCGCCGTTCGGGCCGACCTCGATCAACCGTGCGGCGCCGCTCTCGACGAAGAGCTCGGGCGGTGTCGATGCGCGAAGCACGATGACGCCGTCGGCCTGACCGATGTTGGCCGCCGGTGTCTGAATGCGAAGCCCGGGCGGCTTGGCGACTGCCTTGAGCCATCCACGCTGCAACGTGACGACGCTCGGCGTGCCAGCCGTGCTCGTGCGCACGATCTGCAGCGTCGCCGGTCCGACGACGTTGAGGATCGATCCTGCGCGCAGCTCGATCTGCAACTGCGCGCGCTCACCGGCGTCGACGATGTCGGCATCCTCGACGCGCACGCCGGGCGCGACCTTGTACCAGGTCGCGCCGCGCAGCACGCGCGACCCCGGGTCGGCGAGCGTGACGACGCCGAAATCCGCGGCGGCGCAAGCCGCACACGCGAACAGCACTCCGCAACCCAGCAGCGCACGCACTGTTTGCATCGGGCACCGGCGACGTACGAGCGCGCCGCGCGTGCAGCGCGGCGCAGAAGCGACCCGCCCGATACTAGGATGCGCGTCGCCGCGACGTCAACGCGACAATTCGCGCTGCGCTAGTGCGCGCGAGGCACCCGGAAGCGCGCAACGCTCCAGCGCGTGACGTCCTCCTCGGGCTCGTCGCCGACGGCGGAAGTAAGCGGCAGCGCGAGGTTCGTCACGTACATCCAGCCATCGGAAATCACCATGCTGGCGGGAAACAGCAGGCCGCGCGGCGCGCCATTGGAGCGGATGCCGTCGAACTGTCCGGCGCGCATGATCACGCGGCCGGTGGTCGTGTCGAGCGCGACGATCTCGTCGCCCTGGTTCGCGGCGACCCACAGACGGCCGGCGTCGTCCAGCAAAAGCCCGTCGGCGCCGTGCACGCTCTCGGCGAGCACCGAAACCTCGTTGCTGACGAGGTTCATCTTCAGCACGCGATTGTCGCCGGTGTTCGCGATGTAGAGCGTCGTCGCGGCGGGATCGACCGCGAGCCCGTTCGCGCCGAACGGCGGGAAGCCGGCGGTCGCGAGCAGCGGGTCGTGCGACACGAGCGTCACCGCGCACGGAGCCGTGCACGTCGTCGCACCGGTGATCCTGAAGATCGCCCCCTGGAACGAATCGGAGAAGTAGAGGTTGCCCCAGCGATCGAACACCATGCCGTTGGGCGCCCTAGCCCCGCCGCTGAAGCCGAAGGCGATCGTGTCGTTGCTGCCGTCGGGATTCGGCACGGAGCGCGGCGTCGGCGCGCCCACTGTCGGCACGTTCGCGAACACTTCGACCGGTGTCGCGGCGTCGAAGCTGGCCGGCATGCGAAGCACCTGCCCCGCGCCGAACGCCAGCATGTAGACCTTTCCGTTCGCGAAGCCGAGTCCGAGCAGCGGCGTGCCGCCGAAATCGTGCGACGACACGAGCGCCCCGTGGTTCGCATAGCGCAGCAGCTTGTTCGTGTTCGGGCCGAAATCGAACGTGCCGACGATGATGTCGCCGCTCACCGGGTCGGCGGTGATGCCTTCCGGATAGCGGACGCCGTCGGGCAGATACGCGAACGGCGACACGTCGACCCAGCGCGGGCCGAAGTTGGCGGCGGATGCCGGCACGGCGACGAGCGCGAACGCCAACGCGGCGAGCGCCGCAGCAAGATGCCTTCCCATCGTTCCCTCCTCCTACGATTCGGCCGCGTGGGCCGTGGTCGTTCATGGCCGATTGAGCGAAGGCGGGCGCCACAGCTGGATCGCCGTGCCCGGCGCGCGCAGCACCCGCACCATGCGGATCGCGTCCTCGCGGCCGCGATAGTATCCGGGCATGCGCAGTGCTTCGGCGAAGCCGCTCGCGCGATACAGCGCGATGCCGGCGACGTTGTGTGCGCGAAGCTCGACGTGCACGGACGCGACGCCCGCCACGGCCGCCGACTCGACGATCCACTGGATCATCCGCCGCGCAATGCCGCGCCGCTGGCTCGCCTTGCGCACGGCGAGCAGCACGAGATGAGCGCGCTCTTCGCCGAACGTCGTGATGGCGAAACCGGCCACCTGCTCGCGCTCGCGGGCCACGAGCGCCACCGTGTCGGCGTCGCCGATCAGCTCGCTGATGCGCTCGCGCCGATACGACCAGCCGAGTCCCGCTTCGACCAGCTCGCGCGAGAGCTGCGCGACGGTCGCCGCGTCGCTGCGGTTCGCGAACCCGAGAACGATGTCCTGCGCTGCCATGCGGACATTCTGCCACGACGCCGCGCGACGCCGAAATAGGGGACAGACCACGTTTTCGCCGGCGGTCCGCTCGAATGAGCGTACTTGCGCCGGTGCGGCGAAAACGTGGTCTGCCCCCTATTCCTCGAATTCGACGCACGCGAACGCGAGATCGTCGAATGGAACGTGGCCCTGGTCGGCCCACTCGCGCAGCACGCTGGTCGCGTGCTCGGGCAGCGAGGTCGCCTCGTCGCGCGGCGCGAGCAGCCGCGCGACAACTTCCGCGGCCGAGAGGCGGCCCACTTTCGCGATGCCGTCGGTCAGCACGGCGAGCGCCGCGACGCCGTCGCGCGCGGGCGCGAGCTCGATGCGCCGGCCGTGCTCGAATTCCTCGAACGTGTACGCCTCGAGCCGGCGATCGTCGATGCGCGGCGATGCGTCGTCGTCAACCGTGAACTCGACGACTTGCGCGTGCACGGCCCCCGGGCAGTCGGCGCGCAGCCGCTCGGTCATGCGCTCGCGCACGCTCGGCTCGAGCCGATACATGAAGTAGTAGGGCGCGTCATCGCGCCAGGCGTAAGACGTCAAGGCGAAGCGGCCATCGTGATAGCGGATCGCGATCGCGCCGTCGCCGCTCACCCACGCGCTCGCCCGCTCGTGCGTCGCGACGGCACCGACGAGCGTTGCGAGGTAATCGGCGAGATCGTCGGTGAACGCGAATTGCAGCATCGTCGCTTCCAGCATGCCGTCGAAGTCGTCGCGAAGGCGGCCGCTGCGCGTCGCGTCGTGACCCGCGTTGACATGCGCGAACGCGTGGCAGATCACGCGCGCGCCGATGTCGGTGTCCGCGCGCGCGCCGGAGCACCCGTCGGCGACGGCGACGATCGCGACGCCGTCGTCCGGCTGCTGCGCGATCGCGTAGTCCTCGCACAGCTGCCCGCCGAGCGCGTGCAGGCCGCCGATGGTGACGAAACGGGACACTCGAAGCGTCATGACGCCGCAAAGCGAGTTGCAGTGGGACGAGTGTACGCCGCGCCGCCCTCGGCCGGCTTGCGTCGTGCGCGCGACGCGCCGATGATTGGCCGCGTCGGCCGCGTGGCCGCGTGCATGAAGGAGGCAACGTGCGCACCGCTGTGACTGCGATCGTCGCGCTCGCGCTGTTCGTCGTCGCGTCGAGCGCAACGGCCGCCGACCGGAACAAGGTCTGGCGCGGAGCGCTCGCCGACGAGCCGCCTGGCTTCGATCCGGCAGGTGCGACCAGTGCCTCGGCGGCAAGCGTTTTCGAGCTGATCTTCGAGCGCTTGCTCACCTACGATTACCTCGCGCGCCCGGTGAAGGTCGTGCCGATGGCCGCCGAGGCGATGCCGGTATCGAGCGACGGCGGAAAGACATGGGACGTGCGCGTGCGATCGGGCATCCTGTTCGCGCCCGATCGTGCGTTCAACGGCGTTCCCCGCGAGCTCGTCGCGCAGGACTTCGTCTACGCGTTCATGCGCTTCATGGACCCGGCGCGCAATTCGCCGTACCAGTTCATGTTCCGCGACCGCTTCGTCGGCCTCGACGAGCTTCGAGCGGCCGCGCAGAAGGGCGGACGCTTCGACTACGACGCCAAGATCGACGGATTGCACGCGGTCGACCGCTACACGATCCGCTTCCGGCTGCGAAAGCCGGACCCGCGGTTCATCTACGTGCTTGCGCACGGCAGCGCCGGCGCGGTCGCGCGCGAGGTCGTCGACGCGTACGGCAACGACATCGCCGTGCATCCGGTCGGCACCGGGCCGTACATGCTGACGTCGTGGTCGCCGGGCACGAAGGCGATCCTCGACGCGAACCCGAACTACCGCGGGTACACGTGGGACTTCGTCGCCGGCGAGGATCCGCGCGACGGAGCAATCGTGCGCGAGATGCGCGGCAAGCCGATGCCGCAGATCGGCCGCATCGAGCTCTCCGTCATCGAGGAAGACGCCGCGTATTGGCTCGCGTTCCTGCGCGGCGACCTCGACGTCGTGTCGCTGCTGCCGCGCTTCCAGGCGGCGTCGATGCGCGGCGGCGATCTCAATGCGGACCTGAAGGCGAAGGGACTGTCGATGTATCGCGTGACGCTGCCCAGCGTGCTTTTCACCGCGTTCAACTTTCGCGACCCCGTGCTCGGCGGATTCGAGCGCGAGAAGATCGGGTTGCGGCGGGCGATCGCGCTCGCCTACAACGCCGACGATGAGATCGGCGTGGTGCTGCACGGCAATGCCGAACGCGCGCCGATGCTCGTTCCACCGGGCGTCGCCGGTCACGATCCCGCGTACCGCAGCTCGATCCCGTACGATCCGGAGCTCGCGAACAAGCTGCTCGACCGCTTCGGCTACAAGCGCGGTGCCGACGGCTTTCGGCGGCTCCCCGACGGCGGCGCGTTGACGCTGACGCGCAACACGTTTCCCGGGACGTTTGCCCGCGATCGCGATCAGGTATGGGATGCGTCGATGCGCAGGATCGGCATCCGGCTTGCATTCAGAACGATGACGCCGGCCGAAACGTACAAGGCGCAGACGACGTGCACGATCTCGCTGTTCAGCAACGGCATGATCGCCGATTACCCCGACGGCGAGAACTTCATGCAGATGTTCTACGGCCCGAACAGCGGCCAGACGAACCTCGGCTGCTATCGCTCGCCCGCGTTCGACGCGCTGTACGACAAGTCGGCGCAGCTACCGGACAGCAGTGAGCGCAACGCGCTGTTTCGCGAGATGGCTCGGCAGATGGAGGCGGACAGCGCCGCCGTGCTGAGCGCCTACCAGAGAACGATCATCGTCACGCACGCCTGGGTGCAGGGCCACAAGCGCCATCCGATCCTCAACAGCGTTCTGCCGTACGTCGACGTGAAGCCGCACTAGCGCGCGTTCAGCGCGCGCCAAATGCTCTCTGACGTGAGCGGCATCTGCAGCGCGAGCGCGCGCTCGTCGCCGGCGGCGCGAGCGACGGCGTCCACAACGGCGTTGACCACGGCCGGCGTCGCACCGATCGTTCCGAGCTCGCCGACGCCCTTGACGCCGAGCGCGTTGACGCGGCAGGGCGTCGACTCGTCGGTGCGCATGTCGAAATGGCGGATCATCGCCGCGTGCGGAATCGCGTAGTCCATCAGCGTCGCGGTCAGCGCCTGCCCCGTCTCGCGGTCGTAGACGAAGCGCTCGCACAGCGCCTGGCCGATGCCTTGCGCGGCGCCGCCTTCGAGCTGCCCGCGGACGATCATCGGATTCACGACGCGCCCGACGTCGTTCACCGACCAGTAACCGACGACATCGACGTGCCCCGTGTCCGCGTCGACCTCGACTTCGCAGATGTGGCAGCCGTTCGGCCACGTCGGCCCGCCGACCGAGCTCGTCGAATCGACGACGATCCGCCGTTCCGGCTCGCCGCGCGCAAGCGCGAACAACTCGATGCTGCGGTCGGTGCCGGCGATCGTGAACACGCCATCGTGATACTCGATGTCCTTCGCGGAGGCTTCGAGCGTGTCGGCGGCGAGATCGCGCGCCCTGTCGATGGTGCGCTCCGACGCGACGCGCACCGCCGAGCCGCCGACGAACAGCGAGCGCGATCCGGCGCTGCCGAAGCCGGTGCCGCGGTCGGTGTCTCCCTGGACGATGCGGATGCGTTCGATCGGCACGCCGAACACGTCGACGGCGAGCTGCGCGAACGTCGTCGCGAGACCCTGCCCCATCGCCTGCGTCGCCGAGAAGATCTCGATGTCGCCGTCGCCGTGCACGCTCACCGTCACGCGCTCCTCGAACACGTCGGCGCCGGTCCATTCGAGGAACGCCGCCATGCCGCGGCCGCGCAGCTTGCCGCGCGAGCTTGCGTCTGCGCCGCGCGCGTCGAACGCATTCCACTGCGCGAGCGCGACCGCCTCGTTCATCACCTTCTCGAACTGGCCGCTGTCGTACGTCTTGTCCATCGGGTTCGTATACGGCATCTGCTCGGGCCGGATCATGTTGCGCCGTCGCAGCTCGAGCTGGTCGATGCCGATCCTTCGCGCGGCGGCGTCCATCAATCGCTCGATGATGTAGATCGCCTCGGGGCGGCCTGCGCCGCGATACGCGCCGGTCGGCGCCGTGTGCGTGAGCACCGCCTTCACGTGCACGTCGATCGTGCCGATGTCGTAGATGCTCGTCGAAACCCACGGTCCGATCAGCAGCTGGATGACGACGCCGGCGGGCGTCGCGTACGCGCCGACGTTGGCAAGCGACGACACGCGCAGCGCGAGCACGCGGCCATCCGAATCGAGCGCGAGCTCCGCCTTGCTCGTCACGTCGCGGCCGTGGCTCGCCGCGAGGCATTCCTCCATCCGCTCGGCCGTCCACTTGACCGGCCGCTTCAGCGTTCGCGAGAACTGCGCGACGACGACGTCCTCGGGATAGAGGTTCGTCTTCATGCCGAAGCCGCCGCCCACATCGCCGACGAGCACGCGAACGCGATCGGTCGGGATGCGCAGCACCGACCCGGTTAGCTCGTCGCGCAAGCCGGTCGGCGTCTGGCAGCTCACGCGCAGCATCAGCCGGCCGGTCGCGTCGTCGTACGTCGCGAGCGTCGCGCGCGGCTCGATCGGCGCCGGCAGCACGCGCTGGTTCACCAGATCGAGCGATACGACGTGCGCCGCGCGGCGAAACGCCTCGGCGGTCGCCGCGACGTCGCCATGACGGGCCTCGCACGCGATGTTGTCGGACGCTTGCGCGCACAGGGCCGGCGCGCCGGTCGCGAGCGCGTCGGCGACGTCGACGACCGCGGGCAGTGCATCGTAGCGGACGTCGATCGCGTCGCACGCGTCGCGCGCCTGTGCGCGCGTCTGCGCGACGACTGCTGCGACGGCCTCGCCGACGAAGCGAACGATGTCCACCGCGAGCGCATGATGCGGCGGCGATGCCGTCGGCGAGCCGTCCGCGCGCGTGAAGTCGGCCGAGTTCGGGATCGGCTGCACGCCGGCGCGCACGAGGTCCGCACCGGTCAGCAGCGCGACGACGCCCGGCATCGTCGCCGCGGCGCGCGTGTCGATCGACTCGATGCGCGCGTGCGGATGCGGCGAGCGCAGGAAGCTCACGTGCAGCTGACCGGGCACGCAGACATCGTCGGCGAATGCGCCCGCACCGGTCAGTAGCGCGCGGTCTTCGACCCGCTGCACGGAGCGGCCGCTGCCGAAGCGCGCGTATTGGGATTCCCGCGTCATCGTCGAGGATTCGTCGTCCGCATACGGCGCAATCATACCGGTGGCAACGGTTTGATCTGCAGCAAGCGCGTGCGCTTGCGCCATCGCGGCGGTTCGGGCACGCTTCGCCTCCTCGGCCGGGCGTCGCTGGCGCGTGTGTTGCGAGCTATGGCCGAGGCGATTTCAGGGAGACTTTCCGAGCGAGGCGAGGCCGCGTACGGCGACCGCTCGCCGCTGTCGCTCGGCGCACCGCATGGACAAGCAGACGAAACGGATTCTCGTGAGCGGCGCGTTCGCGCTTGCGCTCTACCTCTCGATCGGCGAGCGGATCGAACTGATGGCGCTGCCGGTGATCGGCTTCGTGTGGACGCTATTCGTGCTCCATGCGACGGCGCTGTCGACCGGCGGCCGCACCACGTATACGGCGGCTGCGAGAGACCCGCACCTGCCGTGGATGGTCTTCGACATCGGCGTGCTCGCCGCGCTGTTTCTTTCGGCGTGGTGGTGGACGGCGTTCGCGTACGCCGGTTCCTGCGGCTGCGCGCAGCTGATCAGCGCGCGCGCCGCAGGCCGATCGTAGAGGCGTCGTCAGTGCGTGCCGGGCGGGTTGCCGGACGTGCCCGCGCTGCCGCTCGGAGTCGCGCTGCCGCTCCCCGCGCCGCGTTCGTGGATCTCCAGCCGCCGGCCCTTCGACGCCTGCTGCGGCTTGTCGATCTCGATTTCGAGCACGCCGTCGCGGAATGTCGCCGTCGCGGCGTCGGCATTGGCGCCTTCGGGCAGCGGAATCTGGCGGAAGAAGCGTCCGTAGCTTCGCTCGCTGCGGTAGAACCCGCGCTCGTTGCTCGTGCTCTCCTGGCGGCGCTCGCCCTGGATCGTTATGCCGTCCTGGTCGACCTCCACGCTGACGTCGTCGCGCTTGATGCCGGGCAGGTCGACCGACACCACGAGCTTGTCACCGCGCTCGGCCATCTCGACGTGCGGCATCCAAAGCGATTGCGTCTCGCCGCCCTGGCCGCCGCGCGTGGCGCCGAACGACGGAAAAAGCCCGCGTCCCATGCCGAAGCTCTCGAACAGCCGGTCCATCTCGTCGGTGAGCCGGTGCATCATCTGGAACGGGCCTTCGTCGAAGGCGGACGAGCGTGTCGGCATCCAGCTGCCGCGCCGCTGGTATTCGCCTTGCGAGCGCTGGACATCCGTGCTGCCCTCGCGTCCTCCGCGCCCGCTCGCGCGTTGCGATCCCGCGCCGCCTACTTGCTCGGTCGGCGTCGTCGACCGTTGTCCACTCTGTTGTCCCGATTGCCTTTCGGTCGCCATGATTACCTCCTTCGTGTCGATGCCGGGCGCACGACGCGCCCGTTCCGTGTAGATAGGGGCGCGTTTTCGCAGTTGAAGTGGGCCATCGGCATGAAACGCCGACAGACGGCAGCCATCGGCAGCGTAAACTTGACCGACGCAATCCCGACGCTCGACGAATGACCACGCTTACGCTCGTTTTCGCGATCCTCCTGTGCGTCGTCAACGCGGCGCTCTGGATGGTCTACACGCAGATGCCGATCGCGAGCGCCGGCTGGATGCTCGCCGCAGCCGGGTGCGTATGGCTGCAGAAGTGGGCGGCGCGCTAGCGCCGTCGTTCCGCTATGGCCGGAACGCCGGTCCCGGGAACCGCACGCCGTCGGCGGCCGTTCTCAGGGTGATCGAGTAGCGCAATCCCTTGGTCGGCGGGATGCTGTGCTGCCATCCCCAGCGGATTCTGCCTTGCATCAGGTAAGCCGAGCGCGGCTCGAGATCGAGCGCGAATACGTTGTGCCGGGTCAGCGGCTCGTCGAGCGGACGGAAGCGCATCCGGCATGCGCTCGCGAGCGAAAGGCCCACGACGAATCCGTACATCGGCGCGTCGCGGTGCCAGCCGATCGGCGTGCCGGGCCGGTATTCGGTGACGAGCACATGGACGAATGCGTCGGGCGCGACGTCGACCCACCGCGTGACCTTCGTCTTCAGCGCTTCGATCACCGGCGGCAACGGCTCCGCCGGGCGCCATCCGCGCTCCTGATCGTCGTACGCCCTGCCGTACAGCACGACGCGCCGTCGGGCCAGATATTGCTGGTACGTCGCCTCGCGGAACGGCAGCCCTGCGAGCACCGCCAGCAGTGACGCTTCTTCGCCGGCGGCGATGAAATCGCGGCGATAGACGAGGCCGTGCGGCAGTTGCGGCGCGGCGTCGAAGAGCGCCGCCTGTTCGACGGTGGAGTCCATCGCGCTTGGACGGCCGGGCGCTTGCTTCGTGCCGCGGCCGTCTAGCGGGGCGCCGCGCTGCGCCGTGCGGGCAGGATGGCTGCCCGGCCCGGCGTCGCCGCTTGGGCTTGCGCTTGCGCGCTCGCGCCGAGACCGAAGAGGTCGGCGAGCGCTGCGCGGTACTCGTCGCCGCCGATCCACATGCTGTTGTTGTGGCCGCCGTTCTCGATCAGCAGCAGCTTCTTCGGCTGTGGCGCCGCCTCGTAGAGCGCCTGGGAAAACCGGGACGGCACGTAGCGGTCGCCGGCGCCGTGGACGATCAACACCGGCATGTCGACGCGACGGATCTTGTCGATCGAGTCGAACTTCTGCGACAGCAACATCCGCGTCGGCACCCATTCGTAGGTGAGGGCGGTCGCGATGTCGGCGAGCGTCGTGAATGACGACTCGACGATCAGCCCGCGAGCGCCCGGGCCGCGATCGGCCAGGCTTGCCGCGAGGTCGATGGCGACCGCACCGCCCAGCGAGTGCCCGTAGATGAACCGACGTGAGCCGTCCGGCTGCTGCGCGGCGAGCCAGCGCCACCCGACGCGCGCATCCTCGTAGACCGTTTGCTCGGACGGCAGCTCGCCGTCGCTCTTGCCAAAGCCGCGATAGTCGATCGCGAACACCGAGAAGCCGAAACCGCGCAGCTGCTCGATGCGGCGAAGCTGTCCGGTCAGGTTCCAGCGCGCACCATGCAGGTAGAACACCGCGGGCGCGTTCGGGTCCGCCTGCGGCCACCACCACGCGTGGATGCGCGGCGCGCCGGGCGTGTCGGCGACGGGCAGATAGAGGTCGCGCATGCCGGTCGGCGTTCCATAGAACCAGCCGGCGTCGTCGCGCTTCGGCTGGAACGTGAGCTCGCGCTCCTTGTACTCGAGCTGCATGCAGCCGGCGCCGAGCGCGGCGATCGCGGCGACGATCACGAACAGGCGGACCGCGGTCGTGCGCGGCAGGGCGGCGGGTTTCATCGGTGGCGGCGTGCGAGGGAGCGACAATAACGCACCGGCAACGGCCGCGGTGGACAAGCGACAGGCGAGCACACCGCCGAAACGCGCGCCACACATGCGCCATCTAAGCGGTCGACATCATCCGTCCACCGAGACCCGCCATGGCCCTGCCACACCCGGACCCGCTCAGCGAACCGGACGATGCGACGCTCGCGGCGCTCGTTGCCGCCGGCGACCGCCGTGCGTTCGAGCGGCTGATGCGCCGCTACAACCGCCGCCTGTACCGCGTCGCGCGCGCCACGCTCGGCGAGGACCGGGAGGCGGAGGACGCGCTGCAGGACGCGTATCTTGCCGCGTACCGCGCGATCGGCTCGTTTCGCGGCGGCGCTGCGCTGTCGACGTGGCTCACGCGAATCGTGCTGAACGAATGCTACGCGCGGCTGCGGCGAACCGCTCGCCGCGACAACGTCGTGCCGATCGCGCCGCTCGCCGACGGCGAGCTGCCGCTCGACGCGGTCGACACGAACGCCGAGATGCCGGAGCAGGCCGCCATGCGCAACGAAATCGGTTCGCTGATTGCGCGTCACGTCGATGCGCTGCCCGCCGATCTGCGCGCGGCGTTCGTGCTGCGCTCGGTCGAGGATCTGTCGGTCGAGGAAACCGCGCAATCGCTCGGCATTCCGGAAGCGACGGTGCGCACCCGGCATTTCCGCGCCCGCGCGCTGCTGCGCGACTCGCTCGCCCGCGACATCGACGTCGCAGAGCGCGAGCTGTTCGAGTTCGCCGGCGAGCGCTGCGACCGCATCGTCGCGCGCGTGCTCGCGGCACTTCGACGCCGATCGCCGATGAATCGCCGCGCTCAGCGCGCGTGATCGTGCTCGGCGGCGCCCGCGTCCGCGGTTGCCGCCGGTGCGCTGCCGAAGTCGCGCACGATCGCTGCGGGCGCCGGCAGCTCGATCGCATCCCAGCGAGCGCGCAAGCGCCCGTCGCTGCCGATCAGGAACTCCGCATGCGGGGCGTGCGCGGCGAACAGTCGGTACACGGGCACGGTGTCCTTCGACGTCGTCGCGGCGATGGTCGCGATCCGCGGGTCGGCGTCGGCGTGCGTGTCCGTTTCGTGCATCGGCACCGCGGCAACGCGCATCCGTGCGCGAGCGAACTGCGGCAGATCCGACGCGAGCGCGAGCAGTCGCTCGCGGGACTGCGGCAGCGTGTAGAGCACCAGCAGCGTCGCTGACGCGTTGCGCGTTCCGATGGCCTGTTGCGGTCGGCGATCGATCTGGTAGGTGAACTGCGGTGCGGCGATGCGGTGCGCCGCTGCATTCGTTGTGTCGAGCACCGCCGCCGCGGCGAGCGTGACGACGAAGTGAACGACGTCCCAGCGCGCGCGCTCGTCGAGCGTCGCCTCGAACGCCGGCATCCGCGTGCCGGCGATGCCGTGGGTGATCCACCAGTAGAGATCGCCGTCGCGATGGCTGCGCACGTGCGCCGCCGCGAGCGGCGCCGGCGCGGTCGTGCCCGCGGCAAAGCGCTCGCCGCGGCCATCGCTTTCGTGGCAGCTCGCGCAGTGCGCGGCGTAGACAGCAGCGCCGCGTGCAACGGACGAAACGTCGTAGCGGACCGGCGGCCTCGCGTAGGTCGTCGGGAACGCTGACACGATCGACGCTCGCCCCGCGTCGAACGCGATGCGAAAGCCGAATGGCCAGCGGACCTCGTCGTGTGCGGCGGGAACGGTGACGCCGAGCGCCGCGACGATCGCGAGGATCGCCGCGCCGAGCGCCGCCTCGGCTCGGGCATTGCGAACGATGTGCGCCGCTGCGGTGTTGCTGTCGGCGCGTGCGAGTCCTGGCGTCGCGCGCAGCCGATTCGATGCAGCAAGCGCGAGCATCGCGGCGAACAGCGCGAGCTTCGCAACCAGCAGCTCGCCGTAGCGCGTGCCGAACAGCGCCGGCCAGCTGCCGACGAGGTAGACGCCGTTGACGATACCGGTGACGATCAGCGTGACTACGCACGCGATGCCGACGATGGAGAATCGCCGCGCGATCGCGTGCATCCGATGCGGGTCGGACGTCGAGCGGAGTGCGATCGCGAGCGGCCACAGCGCGCCAAGCCAAGTGCCGGCAGCGAGCGCGTGCATCGCGTCGGCGCCGATGCGGATCGGCCGGTCGACACCGATTGCGGCCGCGGCATGGCCGGTCTCGGCGAGCGTGGCGGTCGCGATCGCGGCGACGAGCGTCGCCGCCACGCCGTCCGTCGCCAGCGCGCCCCTGCGCGGCCGACGGCGCGCCAGCAGCAGCGCGACGACGGCCAGCAGCCCGAGCCGCACGAGCCACGCGCGGCCGAACGCCGTTTGGGCGGCCACGCGCGCGAGCGTCGCCGGCGCAAGCGCGGCAGCGATCGAAACGCCCGCCATCGCGGACGCCTGCAGCACGAGCCACGCGAGCCACGAGGCGATCGCGACGCCGATCGACCAGCGCGCGAGCGATCCGATCGTGCGCGCGGCCCGGTCGTCAGCGCCCGCGGGCGCTATCGCCATCGTGAACGCAAGCGCGCCCAGCGCCTGCGCCATCGCGGCGTAGTGAAGCGCACGAATGCAGACGAGCGTGCTCACCCGCGGCTCACACGCGCGCCCGCCATTCGCATCACGGCACGACGGTGAACGCGAAGTCACCGTCCGTTACGTGAGTGTCGACGGAGACCACGTGCCAGACAACGCGGTACGTGCCCGGCGCGAGCGGTCGCAGCGTCACGCGGAGCACGCTCGGGTCGCGCGGGTCGGCGCCTGCGTCCGACGCATCGATCGGCGCGCCGCGTCCGTCGAGCACTTTCACCGTGGAAAACGCAGGCTCGACCGGCTCGGTGAACCAG
This sequence comes from uncultured beta proteobacterium, assembly GCA_963798655.1. Lineage (GTDB taxonomy): Bacteria > Pseudomonadota > Gammaproteobacteria > Burkholderiales > Casimicrobiaceae > CAVSMC01. The sequence goes on from CAWCUH010000004.1 coordinate 898,581, forward strand.
AGCGTCACCGCCGCCGGTGCGCCGTGAACCTCGCTGCCGACCGCCGGCGTCGCATGGTCGAGGAACGCGTGCGCGACGGCGGCGGGCGCGACCAGCGCTACCGCCGCGGCAACGACGAATCTCATCGGCGCGTGAACAGCGGCTTGCCGATCGACGACGGGAACAGGTCGTCGAGGTAGAAGTGGAGCTGCGCGATGACGCCGGTGTGGCGGCCCGAGCGATCGTTCACGGGAATCACCGCCTCGATGCCGAGCTGCACGAAGCGACCCGCCCATACGACGCCCGGATTCACGGTGCCCGTGGTGCCGCCGCCGCCTCGATCGAGCGGTGTCGACAGCGCGAACTCGACGACGGGAATCAGGCGATCGAACGGCGAGCGCCAACCGACGTCGGCGATCGACGATTGCAGGTAGGGGATGCTGTACTCCAGCGCGAAGCCCCACTGCAGCACGTGCGGATGGCGCTCGGTCTCGACGTCGCCTTCGTCATTGACGGACTGCGTGCCGGAGCGCGTCGGAAAGCCGACGCCGATCGCGCCGGTGAGCGCGAGCGGTCGCAGGTATTTCGCCTCGTCGGGCAAGTCGCCGAAGCCCTTGCCGAAGAAGACTGCCGGCGTAATCGTGCTGAACGACTCGGCGCCGATGCGCTTCGCGCCGGTGCCGCCGACATCCCAATCGACGCCGACGGACACGATCGCCTCGTGCGTGTCGCTTTTCCACAGCTGGTATTTCGCCGAAAGCGCGAGGTTGTCGAATCCGCGCTGCGCTTCGGCACCCTCGGGGGCGATGCGCAGATACGTGGTGCCGACGCCGATCGCGAGATCTTCGGTGATGCGCTTCGTGTAGTCGATCGACCACGCCGATTGCGTCGTCGCCGGCTCGTCGCCGAACGCGGACAGCTTGCGCCGCTCGAACGTGGGCAGCGAAAGCTCGTCGGCGACGAACGGGTCCTCGATGGCGAGCGTCGCCGGAAAGAACCGCTTGCCGGCGACGCCATGCGCGTGCGCGGGATCGCAGGTGGTTACGCCGGCGAGCGTTGCGAGCGCGCAGGCGAGCGAGGTTATCGGGCGGGCAACGGACGGCAAGGCCGAGGCTGAATGAAGCGAGTTCATCGCGAATGCTCCGTGTCGATCACTGCTGACGAGCGGCGCGTGCTGGGGCATTCGCCGCGCGGCAAGCGGCGAGCGCCGGCAGCAGTCGAGCCGGCGAGCAAAACCAGTCAGGCGATCGAAAACGGCGGCGCGCGGGCCGGAGGAAGATACGCGACGGCACGAGCGCGCCGCGTCGTCTGGACGAAGACCGGCAGCACCGGGCACGCGAGCTGAAGCGGGGGTGCCGGTGCGGCGGCCGGCGGCGTCGCACAGCGCGCGAGATGCTTCAGCACCTCGCATTGCGCGCAATCGTGGTCGGCAGGGTGGGTCGGGCTACCGGGAATTTCCGACGCCCCAACATGCCGATGGTGCGCGTGTCCGTCGCCGCGCGAGTGCGCAAGCGGCCCGTCCGGTGCGCTGTGCGCGACGGCGAGCCATGGCAGCGCGCCGAGCGACGGCCAGGCGAGCGCGACGAGCACGCAAGCGGCGATCCAGGAGCGGCAACGGCCACGAATGCGTGAACGGAGCGTCATGCGATACGCGTCAGCGGCATCGATTCACACGCCGGCGAATCCGGCATCGTCGCGTGCGAACAGCATAGCACCCGCACTTATTGCTCCCGCGTGACGGCCGGCGCGAGCGAGCCGACGCGCACGCCGAGAAGGCGCAGCCGCCGCTCGAGCGGCACGCGCTTGAGGCACTCGCCGGCGGCGCGACGAATCGCGCGCGCATCGGCGGTCGGCGCATCGAGCGTGTGATCGCGCGTGAGCGTCCTGAAATCGTCGTAGCGAAGCTTGATGCCGATGGTGCGCCCGGCGTACCCCTTGCGCGCGAGATCCGACGCGACGCCCTCGCACAGCTCGGTGAAGATGCGCGACAGCTCGTCGCGATCGCGCGTCGCCGACAGGTCGCGATCGAACGTCGTCTCGCGGCTGATCGACTTCGGCTCACTGTAGGTAACCACCGGCCGATCGTCGCGACCGTTCGCCGCCTCGTGCATCCACGCGCCGTGCGTCTTGCCGAAGTTGCGCACGAGCCATGCGGCATCGGCGGTCGCGAGCTCGCCGATCGTATGGATTCCGAGCGCTTCGAGCTTCGCCGCGGACTTCGGCCCGATGCCGTTGATCCGCTTCGCCGGCAGCGGCCAGACGCGGCGCTCGACGTCGGCCTCGGTGATCATCGTCAATCCGTCGGGCTTGTCGAGCTCCGATCCGATCTTCGCGACGAGCTTGTTCGGCGCGACGGCGATCGAGCACGTGAGGCCGGTTGCGTCGCGCACGGCCGCCTTGATTGCCTTTGCCACGTCGCGCGCGCGCCACCACGGATCGTCGTCGCTGGTCGCGTCGTGCTCGGGCAGCATCACGCCGGTGAGATCGATGTAGATCTCGTCGATGCCGTTGTCCTCGACCTGCGGCGCGACCGTGCGCACCGCAGCCTTGAACATTCGCGAATACCTTCGATACGCGTCGAAGTCGACCGGCAGCAGGATCGCGTCCGGTGCGAGCGCCGCCGCCTTCATCAACCCCATCGCGGAATGGACGCCGAGCGCGCGCGCCTCGTACGTCGCCGTCGTCGCGACGCCGCGACCGGCATAGTTGCGAAGCGTCGCGAACGTGCGAACGACGGTGCCGCTGATCGCGTCGGCCGCTTCGACCGGTTGCGAGCGGCTGCCGCCGCCGATCACGACCGGCTTGCCGCGCAGCTCCGGATAGCGCAGCAGCTCGACCGACGCGTAGAACGCATCCATGTCGAGATGCGCGATCTGGCGCGGGACGGTGGGCATTCGCCGGTGAGCGGTGCGGTATGCGGCGATGGTACCCGATCGGCCGTGTGCGATGATCGCGATCCGCCACGCATGGAGAACCCGGATGAGGATCGGCGTCGCATTGTCGTTGGCGCTCGCGAGCGCGGCCGCGTTCGGCGCGAACGTGCCCGGCACGGCGAGCGGCAGCTTTCGCAGCCAGGGCATCACGATGGAAATCAAGAGCGCGATCGCCTATCGCGGCAAGTCGCTGTTCGACAAGAAGGACGCGCTGATCGTCGCGATCACCAATGCCCAGATGACCGACGGCATCGCCGACTATTACGACCGTCGTCTCGCGCTCGACAAGCGGATCAAGGACGAGCGCACCGGCGTCGTGTTCCTCGAGTTTCGTCCCGACGGTGTCTACCGCGGCCTGTCGTACTACTTCGCGTCCGGGAACGGCTGCGGGTTCTGCAGCGGCGACGTGATGTCGAGCGTCAAGCTCGCGAACGGCAAGCTCACCGGCGCACTGCAGGACACCGAGAAGGAGCGCGCGATGAACGTCACGCTCGACTTGCCGGTTCTGTCCGACGATCACGGCACGCCGCTCGCCGCCGACGGCGGCGCGCCCGGCGCCGCGTACCTCGCGTATCACGCGGCGCTCGGCAAGCGCGACGGCGCGGCGCTGAAGAAAGTGCTTTCGGCCGACCTGCGCGAGACGATGGCGGGTGCCGAGAAGAAGAACGACGTCGACGGCTTCATCCGTTGGCTTTCTCGCGAGCACCCCGACAAGTCGGTGCGCATCGCGAAAGCCTACGTCAAGGGCGACAAGGTAGTGCTCGTCATCACCGGCGAGTCGTCGGCCGGCAAGCTTGCCGGCGAGGCGATGCTGCTGAAGGAAGGCGGCGCGTGGCGCGTCGACGACGAGCTGACGGACGTCGTGATCGAGTGAAAGAGAAGGGCGGGTCAGACGCTGCCTCAAGGTGAATGCAGGCGCTCGAAAGTCGCGCCGCAGGCTCTGACCCGTGGTTCTCGACGCTGCTATTTCACCCAGGGGGCGACCGGCACCGTCGAGATCGAATTCATCGGCGAGCCCTCGATCACGCGCTTGCTGATCGCGACGTAGACGAGGGTATTGCGCTTCGCGTCGTACATGCGGATCACCTTCGTGTTCTTGAACAGCAGCGACGTGCTCTCGCTGAACACGCTCTCTTCCTTCGGCAGCTTGTCGGGCAGCGCGATCGGTCCCGTCTGACGGCACGCGATGGCGAAACGCGACGGGTCCTCGGCGAGACCGAGGGATCCCTTGACCCCGCCGGTTCGCGCCTGGCTCACATGGCACGACACGCCCGCAATCGCGGGATCGTCGAACGCCATCACACAGACGCGGTCGTTCGCGCCGAAGATGCGGAACGTCGTGGACGTGCAGCCGATGTCTTCGGCGTGCGCCGAGCGCGCGGCGGCTGTCGACATGGCGACGACAATGGCAGCGATTGCGAGCGGTAAGCGGCCCATCGGTGTCTCCTACTGCGCGGATGGCGTTTCGACCCGGCACGTCGCGCGCGGTTCGCGTCGGACGCCAGCCGCGGCGAGCGACGATCGGACGCCCGGCTGGCGGCTCGCGCCGCGCGCCGATGTCCGGTATGCTGTGCAGACGCCATGCACAACGCTGTGCAGCCGTGAGCCACAAGCACGAACAGCTCGTCCGCGCGATCTTCCACGATCCGGTCAGCGGCAACATCCACTGGCGCGAGATCGAATCGCTGCTCGCGCATCTCGGCGCTGAAATCGAGCCGCTGTCCGGCGCCCGCATCCGCGTGATGCTGAATCGCATCGAAGGCATCCTGCATCGGCCGCATCATGGCAACACGCTCGGCCGCCAGGACATCCAGCACCTGCGTGAATATCTGGCCCGCGCGCGCGTCACGCCGTCGATGTACGAGAGCGGGCAGAAATGACGCCGCCCCCGCGAACGCGGGGGCCCGGCGTGTTCGGTCGCAAAGTCGCTGGATTCCCGCTCCCCGCTTGAAACATGCGGGGACAAGCTTCGGGGGATGGCGATGGCGCTGGTATAATCGGTGTGTTCTGCCGCCCGCCATTCCGGCCGGCGGCTTTTTTGTTTCCGACGTCCGATGAACGACAGCCGCATTGCCGCCGATCTCGAACGCGACGTCGCGCGGCGGCGCACGTTCGCGATCATCTCCCACCCGGACGCCGGCAAGACGACGCTCACCGAGAAGCTGCTGCTGTTCGGCGGCGCGATCCAGCTCGCCGGCACCGTGAAGGCGCGCAAGAGCGCGCGCCACGCGACGTCCGACTGGATGGAGGTCGAGAAGCAGCGCGGCATCTCGGTCACGAGCTCGGTGATGCAGTTCGACTACGCCGGCCACACGATCAACCTGCTCGACACGCCGGGCCACGAGGACTTCTCCGAGGACACGTACCGCGTGCTGACGGCAGTCGACGCGGCGGTGATGGTGATCGACGCGGCGAAGGGCGTCGAGGCGCAAACGATCAAGCTGCTCGACGTGTGCCGGCTGCGCTCGACGCCGATCATCACGTTCGTGAACAAGATGGACCGCGACGTGCGCGAGCCGCTCGCGCTGCTCGAGGAGATCGAGTCGGTGCTCGCGATCGACTGTGCTCCCGTCACGTGGCCGCTCGGCATGGGCAGGTTCTTCCGTGGCGTCTATCACCTGCTGCACGATCGGCTGCTGCGCTTCACGGCGGGCGGCGAGCGCGTGAAGGATGACGTCGAGACGATTGAAGGCATCGACAGCCCGCGGCTCACCGAGCTCTTCGCCGACGAGGTTCCCGCGCTGCGGCACGACGTCGACCTGATCCGCAGCGCGAGCGCGCCGTTCGACGTGACGGCGTTTCTCGCCGGAACGCAGACGCCGGTGTTCTTCGGCTCGGCGATCAACAACTTCGGCGTGCGCGAGATCCTGCATGCGCTCGTCGAGTGGGCGCCGCCGCCGCAGCCGCGCGACGGCAGCGCGCGCGTCGTGGCGCCGACCGAGCCGTCGTTCTCCGGCTTTGTCTTCAAGATCCAGGCGAACATGGATCCGAAGCACCGCGACCGCATCGCGTTCTTCCGGGTTTGCTCGGGCCGCTACGCGCCGGGCATCAAGCTGCGCCACTTGCGCAGCGGCCGCGAGATGAAGATCGGCAACGCGCTCACGTTCATGGCGAACGAGCGCGTCGCGAGCGAGGACGCGGTCGCCGGGGACGTCCTCGGCATCCACAACCACGGGCAGCTTTCGATCGGCGACACGCTCACCGAAGGCGAGCCGCTTGCGTTCAAGGGCATCCCGTATTTCGCACCCGAGCTCTTCCGCGTCGCGCGCCCGCGCGACCCGATGAAGTCGAAGGCGTTGCAAAAAGGGCTGCAGGAGCTGGGCGAGGAGGGCGCGATCCAGGTATTCGAGATGGCGCAAAGCAACTTGCTGCTGCTCGGCGCCGTCGGGCCGCTGCAGTTCGAGATCGTCGCCCATCGGCTTGCGACCGAGTACAAGGTCGATGCGCTCTACGAGGCGGCCTCGATCTCGACGGCGCGCTGGCTCACGTTTCCCGACGATGCGACGAGGCGCCATTTCGAGCGTGAGCAGGCAGCGTCGATCGCAACGGACGTCGACGGAAACCCGGTTTTCCTCGCGACGAACCGCTACAACCTTCAGGTGACGATCGAGCGCTGGCCGCGCCTCGGCTTTCATGCGACGCGCGAGCACGGCCAGCGGGTGCTGCATACGGCGTGAGCGAGCACGGACGCGCCGGCGTGCATCTTGTGCGCGCCGGCCGAGATGGCCATCATTGCAGCTTGGAATCGTCCAGCAGGCGCGCCTTGCGCGGATTCAGGCGAACCCGCTGCGTCGACACAGGTCGAAGCGCGATCGACCCACGATTCGGAAAGAGATACTGACGCGATGGTGCAGTCGATGCAGAAACGGGTTGCCTGGGTCGTGTCCTTCGCGATCGTCGGCACGCTGGTTGGCGGCTATTACGCATGGCGTTGGCTCTCATCGCGCGAGGCCGCACCCCCGGTGCTCGAGGCGCCGGCGCGCAGCGCTCCGCCGGTTCTCGCGCCGGCAGCGCCGCCTCCGATTCGCCATCCGATCGAGCAGGCGCCGACAACGGCCGAGGCGAAGCCGCCGCTGCCGGCACTCGACGCGAGCGACCCCGAGTTTCGCGACGCTGCGGCCCGCCTGATCGGCCGCGTGCCGTTCACCGAGCTGGTGCGACCGGAGAACCTGATTCGCAACGTCGTCGTGACGGTGGACAACCTACCGCGCAAGACGGTCCCCGCGAAGCTGTCGCCGCTGAAGCCCGTGCCCGGCGGATTCATCGGCGCAACGGCTGCCCCGCATCCCACGCTCGCCGGCGCCGACGCATCGCGCTACACGCCTTATGTCACCGCGTTCGAGTCGGCCGACACGCACAAGCTCGTCGCCGTCTATGCGTACTTCTATCCGTTGTTTCAGCAGGCGTACCGCGATCTCGGGTATCCCAACGGCTATTTCAACGACCGGCTCGTCGACGCGATCGACGTGATGCTCGCGACGCCGGAGCTCACCGGTCCGGTCGAGCTCCAGCAGCCGCGCGTGCTCTATCAATTCGCCGACCCCGATCTCGAAGCGCTGCCATCGGGACAGAAGATCCTGTTGCGGATAGGCCCCGAGAACGCCGCGCGGGTGAAGGCGAAGCTGCGCGATATCCGCCACGCGCTGACAGGCCAGGGCAGCGCCGTGCCGCCGCGGCCGCCGGCGACGCCGGGTGGAGCGGTCAGTGCGCCATCAGCACCGGCACGGTCATCGACGACAACATCAGGCGGGTGACGCCGCCGAGCACGCGCTCGGTGAGCCGCGGCCGGCTGTAGCCGCCCATCACGATCAGGTCGGCGCCGAGATCGGCCGCCTGCGACAGCAGCAGGTTGCCCGCATCGATGTCGGGCGCCACCTCGCGGCGGAAGCTCGCGACGACGTCGTGTCGCTCGAGCCACGCGATCACGTGCCGCTCGACCAGCGCGTCGTGCACGTCGACCGACGCCTCGGGCGTCACCGTGACGACGTGGACGCGATCGGCAGCAGCGAGCAGCGGCAACGCGTCGGCGATCGCCCGGGCCGATTCGCGCGCGTCCTTCCATGCGATGAGCACGACGCGTCCCGGCGAGATCTGGTCGGCGGCGAACGGCACGAACAGCACCGGACGGCCAGACTGCAGAAGCACCGCGTGCGCGAGCTCGCTCGCAAAGCCCGCTTGCGCGTCGTCAGGCGCAGGTTGTCCCAGAACCGTCAGGTCGGCGTAGCGCGCGTGCATGACCGCCGCGTCGAGCGCGTCGCCGGCCGGCGCGCGCCATTCGACGGCCATCAGCGAGGCGCCAGCGCATGCCGCACGAAAGCGCGCTTCGGCGTCCGCCTGCGCGTCGCCGGACTGCGCGAGCCGCGACGCGACGACATCGGCGGGCATCATCGCCGAGGCGAACGGCGACAGCTGCCCATGCGGCACGAGATACGCACCGACGAGCTCCGCGTTGAACGCCTGCGCGAGGCGGGCGGCAGACGCCGCGCGCCGATTGCTGCGTTCGCTGCTGTCCAGGTGCACGAGGATCGACCGATAGTCCATGGCGGCTTTCGCGAACGGTGTTCCGCCATTGTGCTGCAGCTGCGCACATGCACGTTGACAACGCTTAATGACCGCCGTGGACATGCGCGGCGATGACCGTCGGTGGCCGATCGTCGTGCGACGCAATGACGCCCGCAACGCCGAGCACGGCTGCGGACAACTGGCCGGCGAACAGCAGCGCGATCAGCGCGCCGTCCAGGTCGAAGCGCGGGGCGGCCGCTGACCGCGCGCGCGGGACGCTTGCCTCGCGCGTCCAATTCGTGAGATGGTTTGCCATGTATGCCTCGTGCCGGGTCGCCGTAACGCCTTGCAGTCTAGGAGTGTGCCGTGCGGGCGACAAACGATTTGTTTTGCCGGCATGATGTGAATTCAGCTCATATGTCGCAATGACCGAACACCTGCCTTCGCTGCCTGCGCTGCGTGCGCTCGACGCGCTCGCGCGAACGGGCAGCCTCACCAGGGCCGCCGAGTCGCTGTTCGTCACGCATGGCGCGATCAGCCACCAGTTGAAGGCGCTCGAAGCCGAGCTCGGCGTCCCGCTGGTCGTGCGCGTCGGTCGCGGCGTGCGCCTCACCGACGAGGGCGGCCGGCTTGCGCAGCGCTTCCGCGCGGCGCTCGCGGAGATCGCCGATGCAATGCGCGAGGCGCGCGAGCGGCGCAATCCGCGCCAGCTCCGCGTCACCGTCATACCGTCGTTTGCCGCCCGCTGGCTGCTGCCGCGGATCGGCCGTTTCATCGCGGCGCACCCGGACATCGACGTCGATGTGCGCGCGAACGGCGCGATCGCCGACTTTCGCCACGACGACGTCGATTGCGGCATCCGGCACGGCGCGGGCCAGTGGCCAGGCGTGATCGCCGAGCACCTGCTCGACGACGATTACTTCCCGGTGTGCAGCCCGCGCATCGCCGGCGGCAAACTGCCGCGCACGCCGGGCGATCTCGCGAGCTACACGCTGCTTCGCGGCGACAACGAGTTCTGGCAGCCGTGGTTCGCGGCGGCCGGGCTCGACTGGCCGGAGCCGTCGCGCGGGCCGATGTTCAGCGACTCGGCGCACATGATGCAGGCGGCCGCCGAAGGGCAGGGGGTCGCGCTCGGCCGGCAGACGCTTCTCGGCAACGACCTAGTGAACGGCGTGCTGGTGCGCCTGTTCGACATCAGCGTGCGCTCGCCGTATCGCACGTTCCTCGTCTATCCGCCGCGGCTCGCCGACTCGCCGAAGCTCGCGGTGTTCCGCCAGTGGTTGCGCGACGAGATTGCCGCCGACGGCGGCCCCGCTACTTCGGCGCCGCCGCGCCGTAGTTCGTCGAAAGGTAGTCGACGACCTTCGGCTGATCGGCCGCCGGGATCTGCGCGCCGTACGCCTTGATCATCTTCTGCACTTCGGCTTCCCAGGTCTGCCTGCTCATGAAGGGCGAGTTCGACTGGATGTAGTCGAGGCTGTGGCACGTCGAGCAGTAGCCGATGACCTGGTCGCGCCCGGCGCCCGGCTTCAACTGGACCGACGACTCGTCGGCGGCGTACGCGACCAGCGCGGTCGCGACGAGCGCGGCGCCTGCAACGATCGTTCGCTTCATCGCCGTCTCCGTCATGCCGCGACGAGCGTTATCCGCTGCATCACGTTGTTGTGATAACCGGCCGGGTTGAAGATCAGCTCGGACGTCTGCGTCGCGCCCTGGCGGTTGGTCGCGCGCGCCGACACGACGAGTTCGCCCGCGCGCTCGGGTCGCAGCCGAAAACGCCACGTGCGAAACGAGAAGCGGCCGAGATCGTCGCCGAGATCCGCCGCGCTCCATGTTCGGCCGCCGTCGGTCGACACGTCGACGCTGCGGATGCCGTAGCCGGCGTCCCACGCGACGCCGCGCACGTCGGTGTCCTGGCCGACCCCGATTCGCTGGCCGTCGCGAACGTTGGTGATCAGCGAGTTCACGACCATCTCGGTGATCGGCGTCGATGCGTCGCTCTCCTGCGTCGTGAAGCGGTCGGCGAACGCGAACTTGCCCTTCGGGACGCGGTATGCGGTGTTCATCCAGAACGTTTCGAGCGGCTTGTCGAGCGCGTCGATCGACACGAGCTGCTTCATCCAGTACGTCGCGGTCCAGCCCGGAACGATCACGCGCACCGGCGCGCCGTTCAGATGCGGCAGCGGCTCGCCGTTCATCTCCCAGGCGACGAGCGTGTTCTCGTCGAGCGCCTTCCAGATCGGAATGCTCTTGTGGAAATCGGGCGTTCCGGCGACGACACCGGAGTCGGCACCGTCGAAGGCGATCTCGACGGCGTCCTTCTTCACGCCGGCCTTTTGCAGCACGTCGCGCAGCCGCGCGCCTTTCCAGCGCGCATTGCCCATCGCGCCGTAGCCCCATTCGACGCCGGGCACGTGGGGCTCCGAGAGTCCGCGCCGGTTGCCGCTGCATTGGCAGACCGCGACGAGCTCGGCGGGCTGGAATGACTTCTTCAGGTCGTCCAGCGAATACTCCGCGGCGGTCGTCGCCGCTGCGCCGCCGACCCGAAGCCGCCACTTCTGCACGTCGACTTCGGGAATGTTCGCGAGATGCCAGCGGACGAAGAACGCGCGGTTGGGCGTGATCGCGGAATCGAAGAGCTCGACCGGCGTCTCGTAATTCGGGGGCCGGAACGCGCGCTTGATCAGCGCGACCTTGCCGGCGGTCGTCTCGAGCGTTCCGCTTTCGGCGGCGCCCGCCGGGACGCCGGTGCCGCCGGCATGTCGCGCGTAGAACGCGGCGGCGGCGCTGCCGCCGGTGGCGAGCAGGAACGTTCGACGATCCATCGCAGCCTCCTCCAAGGGACAAAGGCGCCGCCGCCTTCTGTGGGCCGGCGTACGTGCTTCGAACGTTAATGTGACGCCGCCGGTGCTGTCAATGCGCCGGCGCCTGGCCGGCGCGAAGCAATGCCAGCGTGTGCCGCGCGATCACGAGTTCCTCGTCGGTCGGAATCACCCAGACGGCGACGCGACTGGTGGCGGTCGAGATGCGCGGCCCGTGCACCGAGTTCGCGATCGCATCGAGCTCGACGCCGAGCCACGCCGACATCCGGCACACGCGCTCGCGTATCGGCACCGCGTTCTCGCCGATGCCCGCGGTGAACACGATCGCGTCGACGCCGCCGAGCGCCGCGGCGAGCGAGCCGAGCTCGCGGCCGATGCGGCAGACGAAGTAGTCGATCGCGCATTTCGCGTGCACGTCGTCGCTCGCGAGCAGCACGCGCATGTCGCTCGAGATGCCGGACACGCCGAGAAGGCCGGAGCGTTGATAGAGCAGCTGCTCGACGGCATGCACGTCCATGCCGAGCTCGTCGATCATGTACAGCACGGCTCCCGGATCGAGCGAGCCGCAGCGCGTTCCCATCGGCAGCCCTTCGAGCGCGGTGAATCCCATCGACGTCGCGACGCTGCGCGCACCGCGCAGCGCACACGCGCTCGCGCCGTTGCCCAAATGGAGCACGATCGTGCGGCCGGCGGCGGCGTGCGGATCGACGTGCGGCAGCGACGTCGCGATCGACTCGTACGACAGACCGTGAAAGCCGTATCGACGCACGCCGCGCTCGGCGATGTCTCGCGGCAGCGCGTACATCTTCGAGACCGCCGGCTGCGTGTGGTGGAACGCCGTGTCGAAGCATGCGACCTGCGGCAGGTCCGGCGCCGCGTCGAGCAGCGCCCGTATCGCCGCGAGATTGTGCGGCTGGTGCAGCGGCGCGAGCGGGTTCAATCGCTCGAGATCGGAGAGAACAGCGCGGTCCACGCACACCGGCGTCACGTAGTCGACGCCGCCGTGGACGACGCGGTGACCGACGGCGCGCAGCCGATGCTCGCCGAGCTGCTCGCGCACGAACTCGGCGATGTGCGGCAAGGCACCCGCGTGTCCGAGCGGCGTGCCGTCGGGCCAGCGCCGCTCGGCGATGCACGCACCGCCGGCGTCGAACGCCTTGAAATGCGGGGCGGTGGAGATTTCCTCGATGCCGCCGTGCGCGAGCCGCGCGAGATCGCGACCGCGCTCTACGTAGAGCGAGAACTTGATGCTCGACGAGCCGGCGTTGACGACGGCGATCGCGTCGGCCATGGCGACCTCTTTAGGCAGCTGGCGCCGCCATGGCGGCGCGCGCGTCAATCAGCCGAGGTTAACACGCGAGCGTGCGCCGTCAGCATGGCGGCGGCCGCGTCGACGTTTTGCACTGCCTGCGCCGACAGCGGCGCGCGCCGCTGGAACGCATAGCCGCGCACGACGAGCCGTTGCGATCGCGGCACGGCGGCGCCGAGATGCGCGCACAAGTCGAGCAGCGCCGCCGGCGATATCGTTTGCACGTGCGCTCGCTCGTCGGCGCGAGCCGCCAGCGCGACGAGATCGAACGGCTCGGTCGCGTCGCTCGACGCCTCGACGAACACCAGGTGCCGCCGGCCGAGGATGTCGAGGACGTGTCCGGATTCGAGGTCGACGTCGGTGATGACGTCCACACCCGGCAGGCCGAGCGCGCCGACGCGCTGTGCGACCAGTGGTCCGATCGCCGCGTCGCCGCGGTCCGGATCGCCAATGCCGATGACGAGCAGCGGCGCGATCGGGCCGTCGACCGTCGCGGTGTCGAATGCACCGGGCTCAGGATCCATGCCGTCATGATCGCCGCGAGCCGCGCTCGCCGCCGTGATGTAAGTCAACCGAGAGCCGCTAAGGGGCGCCGAGCAATCGGGCGAGGTGAATCGCATCGCGCGGCGCCTTGACCTTCGCGTCGTTGTCGAAATAGCAGTAGACGTCGCGCGGACGCGGCGGCGGGCGCACGAGAGGATCGATCAGCCGCGCGTCGGGCGGCTCGCCGCCCGCCCGCCATGCGCCGATGCGCTGTGCCCAGCGTGCGAGCGCCGGCGCCGTGTAGCCGCTGACATAAAGCCTCCTGTCGCCGTGCAGCCGCAGGTACATGAAGTCCGACGTCACGTCCTCGACCAGCGGCCATCTTCCCGCCGTCTCGGCGACGACCAGCGCGATCGCGTGCTTTCGCAGCAGCGCTACGAATGCAGTGTTCAGGAATCCGGAATGGCGGATCTCGAGCGCATGGCGCAGCGGCCGGTTCTCGCCGTAAGCAAGGCGAGCGCGGCCGCGCATCCTCGCGTTGCGCCGGCGCGCGAGCGCGGCGGCGTGATCGCTGTCGCGTGGAAGCAGCTCGAAGAAGCGCTCGAGCCGTTCGCCGTCGAAGCCCAGCATCGGAGGCAGCTGCCAGAGGAACGGACCGAGCTTTTCGCGCAGGTTGGCAACGCCGGATGCGAAGAAGTTCGCGAGCGCCGCCTCGATGTTGCGAAGCTTCAGCATGTGCGTGACGAAGCGCCCGCCCTTCACGCTGAAGACGAATCCCTGCGGCGTGTCGGCGTACCAGCTCGCGTAGTACTCGGGCCGCTGCAGCGAATAGAACGAGCCGTTGATCTCGATCGTGCGCATCCTGCGCGACGCGTAAGCAAGCTCTTCGCGCTGCGGCAGGTCGCGCGGATAGAACACGCCGCGCCATGGCTCATAGCGCCATCCGGAGATGCCGATGCGGACTTCGCCGTTCACGACGGCGCGGCGTTCGCGCGCAGGAACGCCGCAACGGCATCGACGAACTCGGGCCGTGCCGGGGCGCTGTTGTGCGTCGCGCCGTCGATGACGACGAGGCGAAGCCGCGGCATCGCGCGCGCGAGCGTGCGGAAGCTATCGATGTACGGATCCTCGCTTCCCACCACACCGAGCACCGGCACGTCGACGGCGGCGAGCGCCGCATCGGTGATCACCTGGTCGCGATTGGAGCGGCGCACCGCGGCGAGCGCCGCGACATCGTGGCCCGCGAGGCGGTCCGTCGAGCGCTCGTGAACCTGCGCGCCGGACAGCGGCGACGCGCCCGCGGGCCGCAGCCGCGCGATCTGCGAGCGCAAGGATCCCTGTTGCATCTCGGCCGCCTCGAGCTCGACGCGGCGATCGTCGTCAGCGGACCAGCGCCTGCGTCCGCATGCGCCGCCGAGAACCGCGCTCGCGAACCGCTCGGGATGCAGCGTCAGCAGTTGCGCGACGACGTGCGCGCCGAGCGAATAGCCGATCACGTGCGCCTTCGCGACGCGCAGATGATCGAGCAGCCGGACGATGTCGAGCGCCATCTGGACGCCGTACGACGCCGCGTCGCGCGGCTTGCCGCTGCCGCCATGCCCGCGAAGGTCGAAGCCGACGACGCGCCATTCGCGCGCGAGTGCGGCGGCGACGCCGGTGCGCACGAACTGCTCGTCGAAGCTGCCGGTGTACGAGTGCACGAGCACGACCGGCTCGCCGCCGCCGAGCTCGACGTAGCGGATCGGCACGCCGGCCGAATCGAAGCAGCGACCGGCGGTCGTTGTCATTTCGAGCCGCGATCGTCATTCCCGCGAAGGCGGAAATCCAGTGTTCGTCGACCCGCCGAACGACACGGCGTCCCCGCGTGCGCGGGGACGACAATCCCTTCGTTCATGCCTTGCTGTAGATCTCCGCGCCCTTCTGCACGAACTCGACCGCTTTCGTCTCCATGCCCTTCGCGAGCGCGTCCTGCTCGGACAGTCCCTGCTTCGCCGCGTAATCGCGCACGTCCTGCGTGATCTTCATCGAGCAGAAATGCGGGCCGCACATCGAGCAGAAGTGAGCGAGCTTCGCCCCGTGCTGCGGCAGCGTCTCGTCGTGGAACTCGCGCGCCTTGTCGGGATCGAGGCCGAGGTTGAACTGGTCGTCCCAGCGGAACTCGAAGCGCGCCTTGGACAGCGCGTTGTCGCGGATCTGCGCGCCGGGATGCCCCTTGGCGAGATCGGCCGCGTGCGCAGCGATCTTGTACGCCATGATGCCGTCCTTGACGTCGGTCTTGTTCGGAAGACCGAGATGCTCCTTCGGCGTCACGTAGCAAAGCATCGCGGTGCCGTACCAGCCGATCATCGCCGCGCCGATCGCGCTCGTGATGTGGTCGTAGCCGGGCGCGATGTCGGTGGTGAGCGGCCCGAGCGTGTAGAACGGCGCCTCGCCGCACAGCCGGAGCTGCTCGTCCATGTTGTGCTTGATCATGTGCATCGGCACGTGGCCGGGGCCTTCGATCATCGTCTGCACGTCGTGCTTCCACGCGACCTGCGTCAACTCGCCGAGCGTTGCGAGCTCGGCCATCTGCGCGTCGTCGTTCGCGTCGTAGCCGGAGCCCGGACGAAGGCCGTCGCCGAGGCTGAACGCGACGTCGTACGCCTTCATGATCTCGCAGATGTCCTCGAAGTGCGTGTAGAGGAAGCTTTCCTTGTGATGCGCAAGGCACCACTTCGCCATGATCGAGCCGCCGCGCGACACGATGCCCGTCATCCGCCTGGCCGTCATCGGGATGTAGCGCAGCAGCACGCCGGCGTGGATCGTGAAATAGTCGACGCCCTGCTCGGCCTGCTCGATCAGCGTGTCGCGATAGATCTCCCACGTGAGCTCTTCGGCCTTGCCGTCGACTTTCTCGAGCGCCTGATAGATCGGCACGGTGCCGATCGGCACCGGCGAGTTGCGCACGATCCACTCGCGCGTCTCGTGGATGTTCCTGCCGGTCGACAGGTCCATCACCGTGTCCGCGCCCCAGCGCGTCGACCACGTCATCTTCTCGACTTCCTCGCCGATCGACGAGCTGACGGCGGAGTTGCCGATGTTCGCGTTGATCTTGACGAGGAAGTTGCGGCCGATCGCCATCGGCTCGGTTTCCGGATGATTGATGTTGGCGGGCAGGATGGCACGGCCGCGCGCGATCTCGTCGCGGACGAAATGCGGCGTGACGAACTCGGGAATCGACGCGCCGAAGCTCTGTCCGCGGTGCGCTCGCGTGACGATCGCCGGCTGCGTCGCGACCATTTTTTCGCGCAGCAGGTTCTCGCGGATCGCGACGAACTCCATTTCCGGCGTCACGATGCCGCGCTTCGCGTAGTGCATCTGCGTGACGTTCGCGCCGCTCTTCGCGCGTCGCGGCTTGCGCAGAAGCTCGAAGCGCATGTTTGCAAGCGCGGCGTCGACGAGACGCTCGCGGCCGTACGCCGATGTCGGAGCGCCGAGCTCATCGGTGTCGTCGCGCTCGACGATCCACGATGCGCGCAGCGGCGGCAATCCCTTGCGGATGTCGATCGCCGCATCCGGATCGGTGTACGGGCCCGAGGTGTCGTAGACGACGATTGGCGGATTCTTCTCGGCGCCGAACGATGCCGGCGTGTCGCTCTGCGCGATCTCGCGCATCGGCACGCGCACGTCGGCACGCGAGCCTTCGACATGGATCTTGCGCGAATTGGGCAGCGGCGCGACGGCGGCGGAGTCGACTTTGGCTTCGCGCGCGAAATACTGGTCGTTGGCGTTCATGGCGCTCCTCGAGGGCGGAACGATGCGGGCGAGAAGCGAAAGGCGGGAACGCTTCCCTGCGCCGGCATTGTCCGCACAGGTACCAAGGGTTTGATCTCACCCGTTCGCGGCCGCGAACAGGACCCCTAGCGTCGAATCGCGAATCATACGCCAAACGCCAAACGCCAAACGCCAAAAACGCCAAACGCCAAACGCGAAGCGCGGCGGGGCCGGTCGCGCGAGGCGCAGCGAGCTTCGGTATAGTGAGGGGCGCATTGCGGCAAATTTTCTCGAGGCTCGCATGAAGATCGGCATGATCACCGACAGTCTTCCCGGCACCGACATCGACACGCTCGTCGCCACTGCGGCGCGTCTGGGTCTCGACATGCTCGAATTCGGATGCGGCAACTGGTCGCAAGCGCCGCATCTGGGCCTCGACCGCATGCTCGACAGCGAAAGCGAGCGCCGGAGCTTCAAGGCGCGGCTCGCCGACCACGGCATCGCGATAAGCGCGCTCAACTGTTCCGGCAACCCGGTGCATCCCGGCGAGCACGGTCGCAGGCACGACGCGGTGACGCGCAAGACGATCAAGCTCGCGAGCCTGATGGGCGTCGAGCGCGTCGTCATGATGTCCGGCTGCCCCGGTGCTGCGGGCGACTCGAGCGCGAACTGGATCACCGTTCAATGGCCGCCGGAAACGCGCGAGATCCTGCGCTACCAGTGGGACGACGTGCTGCTCCCGTACTGGCGCGATCTCGTCAAGTACGCGAACGGCCTCGGCATCCGCAAGCTCTGCCTCGAGCTGCACGCTCATCAGAACGTCTACAGCGTGCGCACGCTCGTTCGGTTGCGCGATGCGGTCGGCGAAACGGTCGGCACGAATTTCGATCCGAGCCACCTGATGTGGATGGGCGCCGACCCGATCGCCGCGGTGCGCGCGCTACCCGGCGCGATCTACCACGTTCACGCGAAGGACACGCGCGTCGAGCCGCTCGCCGCCGGCGTGAACGGCGTCATCGAGACGACGCCCGGCGACCGCTACGCCGAGCGCGCGTGGAACTACATCACGCTCGGCTACGGTCACGGCGAGCTTTGGTGGCGCCAGTTCGTCGCGGCGCTCGCGGCGATCGGCTACGACGACGTGTTCAGCATCGAACACGAGGACCCGATGATGCCGGCGCTCGAAGGCGTCGAGAAATCGGTCGCGTTCCTGCGCAGCGTGATGATCAAGCTGCCCGAGCGCAAGCGCGCGCCGCGGTAGTCTTCGGCGCATGCAATTGGCGGCTTCGCGGCGAAGCGTCGCGATCTTCGATCTCGGCGGCGTGCTGATCGACTGGGATCCGCGCCATCTGTACCGCAAGCTGTTCGACGACGAGGAGGCGATGGAGCACTTCCTCGCCAACGTCTGCACGAACGAGTGGAACGAGCGGCAGGACGCCGGCCGCACGTTTGACGAGGGCACGCGCGAGCTGATGCCGCATCACGCCGACAAGCTTCACCTGATCGAGGCGTGGCGCGCGCGCTTCGACGAGATGATTCCCGGCGCGATCGAGGGCGCCGTCGACGTCCTCGGCACGCTGAAGCGGCGCAACGTTCCGCTCTACGCGATCAGCAACTGGTCGGCCGAGACGTTTCCGTCGCAACGCGCGCGCTTTCCCTTTCTCGGCTGGTTCGACGACATCGTGATCTCCGGACAGGTGGGCGTCATCAAGCCCGATCCGCGGATCTTTCGGATCCTGCTCGATCGTCACGGCGTACGGCCGGAGCAGGCGGTGTTCATCGACGATGTGCCGAACAACGCCGCAGCCGCGTCGGCGATCGGCATCCAGGGCATCCATTTCAGCTCGCCGGCGCAGCTTCGCCGCGACCTCGCCGCCTGCGGCCTCCTTCCGGAAGACGACTGATGGCCGACATCGGCTTCGATCGCGATGCGGGCGGGCATGAATGGTGGCTGCGCTGATCGGGTTCTGTCTCGTCGGCGCAGGCTTGATCGGTCCGCTGCACGCGGCGAACATCGCGCGGCATGCGCGAGCGCGGCTCCTGTGGATCGTCGATGTCGACACGGGCGCGGCCGCGAAGCTCGCCGATCAGCATGGCGCGCGCTCGACCGGCAAGCTCGGCGACGCGCTCGACGACCCGGACGTGCAGGCGGTGCTGATCTGCACGCCGCCGCGCACGCACACGACGATCATCGACGCAGCGGCGCGCGCCGGCAAGGCGATCTTCTGCGAAAAGCCGGTCGACCTCGACCTCGCGCGCGTCGACGCGTGTGCTGACGTGCTTGCGCGAACCGGCGTGCCGTTCTTCGTCGGGTTCAATCGCCGCTTCGACCCGACGCATCGCGCGCTGCACGACGCGATTCGCGCCGGCGAGATCGCTCGCCCCGAGATGCTGATCCTCTCCAGCCGCGATCCCGGGATCTCGCCGCCGGATGCCGTCGCCGCGACGCCGTACGGCATCTTCTACGACACGATGATCCACGACTTCGACATGCTGCGCTTCCTGCTCGCCGACGAGCCGGTCGAGGTCTTCGCGCGCGTCGCGTGCATGCTCGACGAGCGGGACAATCCGCACCGCGATCCCGACACGGCGATGGTGCAGTTGCGGATGCGCAGCGGAGCCCTGGTGCACGTCAACTCGAGCTTTCGCGCCGCGTACGGCTACGACCAGCGGATCGAAGCGTTCGGCGAGAAAGGGATGTTGGTCTCGACGAATCACCATCCGACGTCGCTCGAGCGTCACGGCAAGGACGGCATCCGTCGCGATCCGCTGCTGCACTTCTTCATTGACCGCTACGACGAATCGTACAAGCGCGAGCTCGACGACTTCGTGCGCACTCTGGAGAGCGGCGCGCGGCCGTCGATCGGGCTCGACGACGGGCGTCGCGCGCTCGCGATCGCCGAGGCGGGCGTTCGATCCGCGAAAGGCGGTGCGCCGGTCGCGCTCGAATGACGACAGCCATTGACAGCGATTCTCATTACGCGCACATTGATCGCTGCGTGCTTCCGACAGAGGAGGTCGTGATGAAGACGGTATGGGTAGTGTTGGCATTGGCGGCGCTCGTTCCGGCGACCGCAGCGGCGTGCGACTACTACGACCCGGCGAAGTCGGCAGCGACGACATCCGGCGCCGATGGCCGCGGCGCCGGCTCCGGCGGCGAAGGCAGTGGTCACGAAGGCGGCTGCGACGCCGGCGAAGCAGGTCGCCGTGCGGACGAATACGGTGGATCAGAAGCTCGCTGCGAACGTCGGCAAGTAGTCGCTCGAAGCAAGCAGAAAAGCCCGCGCACGTGCGGGCTTTTTTGTTGCGTCAAGCGGTCGCCGGCGCTGCGATCGCCGCTGTTACGACCGCTTCGCGACGCGATAGCTTTCGTTTGCCGACGAGAGGCGAATCAGCCGTACCGCGGCGAGCATGAGCACGATCAGCACCGAAGCGTACGCGGCGGCGTAGCCGTATTCGCCGACCTCGGCGCGCCCGACGATGTTGACCGTCGCCATGTCGAAGCGCGGGCTGGTGAGGAAGATCACCGCGCTGATCGACGTCATCGCCGACACGAAGCTCATGATCAGCGCAGCGACGATCGCCGGCCGGATCAGCGGCACGATCACCCGGCGCAGCGTCGCAAACGATGCCGAGCGCAGCGTCGCGGACGCTTCGTCGAGGCTCGGGTCGATTTGGCTCATTGCGGCGAGCCCTGCGCGCAGGCTCGTCGTCATGTCGCGGAACACGAAGCACGCGACCAGGATCAGACCGCTGTAGGCAAGCTCGATCGGCGGCGTGTTGAATGCGACGACGTATGCGATGCCGACGACGGTGCCGGGGACGGCGAAGTTCAGCATCGCGAGGAACTCGAATGCGCGCTTGCCGGCGAAGCGCTGCCGCTCGAGCAGCCACGCGACCGACAGTCCGAATGCGGCGGTCAGCGGCGCCGCGGTCAGCGCGATCGCGAGCGTCGTCGTGAACGAGCTCCATGCGCCTCCGGTGAATGCGGCGCCACCATCGAGCGACACACCGAACGCCGTCACGTAGTGGCGCAGCGTCATCGCGTGGTTCAATCCCCACTTCTCGAAAAAGCCGCCGGTGAATACCATCGCGTAGACGATCGCCGCCAGCGCCGCCCACGGCAACGCGAGCGCCGCTGCGATACGCGTCACCGCGCGCGGCAGCGGCGCGCGCAGGCCGCTGTCACCCTTGCCGGCCATCGTGACGAAGCTGCGCCGCGCGAGCAGCCGCCGCTGCACGACGAAGAGCGTGAGCGACAGCACGAGCAGGATGACCGCGAGAACCGATGCGCGACCGGGATCCTGTTGCACGCCTACGACCGCAAAATAGATCGCGGTGGACAGCACCTCGAGATTGCCGCCGAGCAGCAGCGGGTTGCCGAAGTCCGCGAGGCTTTCGATGAACACGAGCAGGAATGCGTTGACGATACCGGGCGCCATCAGCGGCAGCGTCACCGTCGCGAACGTGCGCAGCGGCGATGCACGCAGCGTCTGCGCGGCCTCTTCGAGCGACGCGGCGATCCCTTCGGACACGCCGACGAGCACGAGGAACGCGACGGGCGTCAATGCGAGTGTCTGCGCGAGCCACACGCCCGGAAGCCCGTAGATCCAGCGCGTCGAACGAATGTCGAACGCCCACTCGAGCATCGCGTTGACCGCGCCGGAGCGGCCGAACAGCATGATGAGCGCGAGCCCGATGACGAACGGCGGCGTGATCATCGGCAGCACCGACAGCACGCTGATCAGGCGTCGTGCGCGAAAGCGCGATCGAGTGACGATCAGCACCAAAGCGAGCGCGAGCAGCGTCGCGGCGCTCGCCGTCATCAGTCCGAGCAGCATCGTGTTCCAGACGACGCCGCCGACGCCCCAGATCCTGGCCGAAGCGAAGCGCGCGGCGAGCGCCGCGGCGGAGAAGCGTCCCGACGCATCGACGAACGCGTTCATGAAGAGCCGTGCGAGCGGGTAGAGCGTGAACAGGGACACCAGCGCGATCGACGCACCGAGCGCGGTCGCGACGAACGCGTCGCCGCGCACGAGGCCGCGAAGCGCAAGGCCTTTGCAGAGCGTGGCGAGCATGGCTGCGGCAACGATGAGCGCGCCGTAGCCCAGCCCTTGCTGTCGCCCGGTCAATGCGCCGAACGCGGACGCGAGCGGCGCCCACGTCCAACCGCGGATGTCGATGGCGAGAGCGATCGCGGCGATCCATGCGAGACCTGCGCTCCCGACCGCGATCAGCAAGCTGCTGCGCGTGCGCGCGGAGAAGCCAACGTGAAGCCACACGAACGACATCGCGACGACGAGCACCAGCAGCGGCGCGAGCCACGTGCGATGCAAGGCGACCACCTGCACGAGCGCCGGCGCCGAGCCTGGGGCGAGCGGGTATCCGGCAAGCCACTGGAATGCGAGGAAGCCGCGGCCGCCGATCGCGTTCCACGGCAACGCAGCGACGCCGATCCAGGCGAGACCGACCCATGCGCGGCCGGATTCGCGCGCTGCGGACCGATCGGACGGGCGGCGCGACAGCATGCGCCGCGACTACGGCACTACTTGGGCGCCTTGAAGACCTCGTTCTCCCATCGCGACAGCAACCGCTCGCGACCTTCCTTCGAGCCGTACTTGTCGAGGTCGAGCTTGATCAGCTTCACCTCTTCCGGCTTCGGCGCCATCGGATGGATCTTCGAGTTGCGGTTCGACGGGATCTGGAATTTGCCTACCGTCAGCGCGACGTTCTGGCCATCGGGCGACAGCACGAAGTCCATCCATTTGCGCGCGCCTTCCGGATTGGGGCCATTCTTGATGATCGCCGACGAGATGATCTCGTAGCCGGTGCCTTCGCACGGCGCGACAGTTTTGACCGGATAGCCCTGCACGGTTTGCGCGACCGAATCGTGCAGGAACGTGATGCCGATCGTCGTCTCGCCCTTGCCCGCCGCGCGGATGCCGGCACTGCCCGAGCGCGTGTACTGGTTGACGTTCTTGTTCATTGCGGCGAGGAACTTGAAGCCTTCGTCCTCGCCCATCAGCTGCAGGATCGTCGACACCATGTTGAACGCCGTCCCCGACGACCCCGGATTCGCCATCTGGATCTCGTTCTTGTAAGCAGGGTTCGCAAGATCCTTCCAGCATCGGGGCTCGGGCATCTTGTTCTTCGCGAGCAGCTCGGTGTTGTAGCCGAAGCCGAGCACACCGGTGTAAATCGGCGTCTGGAAGTAATTGTTGTCGGCGGCAATGCGCTGCGCCCAATCGTGGAGCTCGCCGATGCGCGGCGACTTGTAGGCTTCGAGCAGGCCTTCGGCCGCGAGCGCCTTCGCCGATGCCGACTCCGCCGCGTGATAGACGTCGGCGCGCGGATTCGCGCGCTCGGCGCGGATCTGCGCGAGGCTCTCGCCGTCGGTGCGGCGGATGAACACCGCCTTGCCGCCCGTCGTCTTCTCGTACGCGGCCTTCATCGCCTCGCACCAGTCCACTTCGTAATTGCACAGCACGGTCACTTCCTGTGCGGCCAGCGGCGCGGCAAACAGCAACGCGAGCGCACCGGCGGCGAGCGCGCGCAACCCGGTGAAACAGCGAGCGACGTTCATCGTTATCCCCCGACGAGCTCATGCGGCGCAACGCCGCGAGCGACGCACGTTAGCACGGCCGCACGCGCCGCGCGAGGGCGTTGCCGCGTGCCGCGCGCGGCCGTGATGCGCTGCGGCATCGATTCGAGCACGCGACCATGACGCGGATGCGTCGCGAGCGCGCCGGCGAGCTCGCCTCCACCGACCCGCGTAAAATCGCCGGCTCCGCAACGAACCGCACGAGCCCGAAATGAGAGACGCCGCGCTGCCCGTGATGCTGATCGTCGTCGGGGCGCTTTGGCTTGCCTGGCACTTCGGCTGGTTTCCGGACGTCGACTGGATCGTCGCCGCCGGCCTCGCGCTCGCCGGCGTCGCGGTGATGGTGTTCGACGGCATCACCAAGTCGTCGATCGTCATCGGACCGTTCATGATCGGCTGCGGCATCGCGTGGGCGGTGCACGATCGCATGCGCACGAGCTGGGCCGTGCTGATCCCGTCGCTGTTGATCCTGCTCGGAATCCTGATGCTGATCGCGCGGAGCCCGCGCATCCCGGTGACGCACGCGCGGGCGTCGCCGCCGTCGTAGCGAATGGCATCGGGCTCTGCATCGGATCGCCGCTCGCGCGATGCGCGTAAAATGCGCGTTCGCGCGGGTGTAGCTCAATGGTAGAGCAGAGGCTTCCCAAGCCTACGACGAGGGTTCGATTCCCTTCACCCGCTCCACCCGCATCGCCGCCGAATTGAACGATCCGCGAAGCGCCGCCGCGCGGCAGCCTGCAACCGACGCGCCGGCGCCCGCTCCGCTCGCCGGACATTTGCCGACGACCGCGGTGCTGCTGATCGTCGGCGCGGTCGGCTGCTTCGCGATGCTCGACGCGTGCGTCAAATACCTCACACGCAGCTATCCGGTGCCCGTACTCGTGTTCGCGCGCTACCTCGTGCAGGCGATCGCGCTCGTCATCTGGTGGGGACCGGCGCTCGGCATGGGCCTGCTGCGCACGGCACAACCGCGACTGCAGATCGCGCGCGGCACGCTGATCGCCGTGTCGTCGCTGTGCTTCTTCACCGCGTTGCGCTGGCTGCCGCTCGCCGATGCGACGGCGATCAACTTCGGCACGCCGATCGTCGTCGTGCTGCTCGCGGTGGTTTTCCTGGACGAGCGGATCACACCGCCGCGCTGGGCGTTCGTCGCCGCCGGATTCACCGGCATGCTGCTGATCGTGCGTCCCGGCGCGTCGATCCTGCACGGCGCGGCGCTGCTCGTGCTGCTCGGCGCATGCCTGTACGCGGTGTTCCAGATCATGACGCGCAAGCTTCGCGGCGACGACCCGCGCGTGACATTGTTCTACCCGGCACTGTGCGGCACATTGCTGATGGCGGTTGTGCTGCCGTTCGTCGAGCACGGCTTCGTCTGGTCGTGGCCGCATGCCGGGCTGTTGGTCGTCGCATGCCTGTTCGGCACCATTGGGCACTTCATGTTCATTCTCGCGTTCCAGCGAGCGCCGGCATCGGCGATCACGCCGTTCACCTATATGCAGCTGGTGTTCGCGATCGCGCTCGGCTTCGGCATCTTCGGCGACTTCCCCGACGCATTCACGCTCGCCGGCATGGCCATCATCTCGGGCAGCGGGCTGCTGCTCGCCTGGTTCGAGCGCCGGCGAACGCCGCCGCTCACAGCGTAATAGACTGTCACTTCACCGGAGGATATCGTGAGCAAACCCCGCATCGGTTGCATCGGACTCGGCCTGATGGGCCACGGCATCGCGAAGAACCTCGTCACCAAAGGCTTTCCGCTGACCGTGCGCGCGCACAGCAACCGCAAGCCGCTCGAAGACCTGCTCGCCGCGGGCGCGCGCGAAGTCGCGACCAATGCCGACGTTGCGAAGGCGTCCGACATCGTCATCCTGTGCGTGACCGGCGCGCCCCAGGTCGAGGAGATCATCCACTGGAAGGACGGCATCATGGGTGTCGCGCGCGACGGCCTGATCGTCATCGACACGTCGACGAGCGAGCCGTCGCTGACCGCGGCACTGCGCGACGCGCTCGCGAGCAAGGGAACGCGTTTCGTCGACGCGCCGCTCGCGCGCACGCCGATCGAGGCCGAGCAGGGACGGCTGAACACGATGGTCGGCGCGGACGAAGCGACGTTCGAGCAGCTGAAGCCGGTGTTCTCGGCGTATTGCGAGAACATCTTCCATGCCGGCCCGCCGGGGCACGGCCATATCCTCAAGCTCATCAACAATTTCATCGCGCAGGCGATCGCGACTGCGACCGCCGAAGCGTGCGCGACGTGCGTCAAATCGGGCGCGTCGCTCGAGAAGCTGCACGCGATCGTCTCGGCGGGCGCCGTCAATTCCGGCATCTTCCAGATGATGGTCGGCAAGATGCTCGAAAGCGGATCGCTCGACGGTCTCAAATTCACGCTGGTGAACGCGCAGAAGGACATCCGCTACTACACGCATCTCGCCGAGAGCCTGCCGGTGCCCGCGATCGTCGGCGAGGCGGTGCATCAGAGCCTCATCAACGCGAACCTGCTCGGCTTCGGCGACAAGTACGTCGCGTCTTTGATCGAAGCGCAGGAGGCGCTCGCTCACGTGAGCATCGTGCCGCGCAAGTAGCGCCCGATGCCCTTTGGTGCGCACAGGTGACGTCGCCGCGGGGAACGCCGGCACTTTGCCTCGCTCGTTCAAAGTCACTGGATTCCCGCGTACGCGGGAATGACATGCATGCGCCTTCTCGTTCTCGGCGGCACGCGTTTTCTCGGTCGCCACATCGTCGACGCGGCGCTCGCCCGCGGGCACGCGGTTGCGCTGTTCACGCGCGGCCGCATTGCGCTACCCGACGCGTGGCACGGACGTGTCGACCATCGCATCGGCGATCGCGACCCGCGCATTGCTCCGGGCTTGCAGGCACTGACGGACGCAAGCCGTTGGGATGCCGTCGTCGACACCAGCGGCTACGTGCCGCGTATCGTCGGCGCCGGTGCCCGGCTTCTCGCACCGCGCGTGTGCACTACACGTTCGTGTCGTCGCTGTCGGTCTACGCGGATGAGAGCCGCCCGGGATACGACGAAACCGCGCCGGTGGCCGAGCTCGCCGATCCGGCAACGGAGGAGATTCTTCCGAATTACGGTGCACTGAAGGCCGTCGAGCGAGCGGGAGGTCGTGGCCGCTTTCGACGATCGCGCATGCATCGTGCGGCCCGGCCTGATCGTCGGGCCGCACGATCCGACGGATCGCTTCGGCTACTGGGTGGCGCGTTTTGCGCAGCCGGCGCTTCTCGGCGATCGCTCGCCAACGGCGGTCGTGCCGAATCCGCCCGATCGGCCGCTGCAATTCGTCGACGCACGCGATCTCGGCGCCTGGATCGTCGATCTCGCCCACGCGCGCGCAACCGGCACATTCAATGCGACAAGCCCCGGCGGCATGTTCACGATGGCGTCGTTCGTCGCGGCGCTGATCGATCTCGCGCGCCGCTCGGCGAGCGGCGTGAGCGCGCGTTGGATCGACGAGCATCACCTCGTTGCCGCCAACGTCGATCCGTGGGTCGGCCTTCCGTTGTGGATCCCGCAAGGCGACCCCGAGCATGGGGCACTGATGCAGGCGAACGCCGACAGGGCCCGCGCCGCCGGTCTGTCGATACGACCGCTCGCTCAGACGCTCGCTGACACTGCCGCGTGGCTCGCCGCGCGCCCTAACGACGCCGCGTGGAAGAACGTGATCAGCGGCGACGTCGAGCGGGCGCTGCTCGCAAGCTGGCGCTCTCGGCGATGGCCAGGATTTTTTTGAATCGACTCTGACCCTATACTCGGGCCGCATGAACCTCGATGCAGCGCCCGACTATCTCGAGTTCGCGATTCGGCTCGCGCGCGACGCCGGCGACGCGATCCTGCCGCACTTCCGGCAGCGGATCGACGTCGAGGACAAGGGTGATGGTGGACGCTACGATCCGGTGACGATCGCCGACCGCGACGCCGAAGCGACGATCCGCGCCGGCATCGCCGGCAAGTATCCCGATCACGGCATTCGCGGCGAGGAGCACGGGTTCGAGCCGGGTCGCTCCAACTACACGTGGGTCATCGACCCGATCGACGGGACGCGAAGCTTCATCCTCGGCCAGATGCACTGGGCGACGCTGATCGCGCTGAACGACGGCGAGCGCCCGATCGTCGGCGTCTGTCATCAGCCCTACGTCGGCGAGACGTTCTGCGCGACCGCGGGTGGCATCGCGGAGTGGCGCCGCGGCGCGCAGCGCAGGCGCCTTGCGACCCGTCGCTGCGCGAGCCTCGACGACGCGGTTGTCGCCTGCACCGATCCGACGATGTTCCGCACGCCGGCCGTCCGCGAGCGCTTCGACCGCATCGCGTCGCGTGCGCGGCTGGTGCGCTGGGGCGGCGATTGCTACGCGTATTGCCTTCTTGCAATGGGCTTCATCGACGTCGTCATCGAGGCGTCGCTGCAGGCCTACGACATCCAGGCGCTGATGCCGATCGTCGACGCCGCCGGCGGAGTTACGAGCGACTGGGCCGGCGGCTCGAGCGCGGAGGGCGGATTCGTCGTCGCGTGCGGCGATCGCTCGCTGCATCCGACGGCGGTCGAACTGCTGTCGGGCTGACGAGGATTCCACGCGCGAAGACCGGCGCAGTCGGCCGGTCCCGCGAGTCTCCCGAGCGTGCGGTCAGGCGGTGCCGTCGTTGAACGGGTTGGTCGGCGTGCGTCCATGCAGCCGGACGACGTGCGGCCGTTCAGCCGGTTCGGCACTCGGCCGTCGCAGCGATGCGGCGGTCAGCTTGCCCGAATCCTTCGTGGCTTCGGCGAACGCGCGGTACGACTCGCCGTTCCACCGGCTCATGCTGTTGTCGGCAACCGCCTGGAGCTTGCGCGATTCCGGGGGCGCGAGCGCCGCGGGGCCTGCGACGTTCGCCGCTTCGAACGCGTTGTACGACTCGCCGCCGAACCGGCTCATGCTGTTGTCGTCGGCGAGGGCGGCCGTGCCTGCAAGCGTCAGAGCCGCCGCCATGGCGAGGGTCGAGAGCTTCTTCATCGTCGTTCCTTCCGTGAGTTTGAGATATGCGCGGAGCCTTCGATCGCTGTTGCATGAAAGTCCCTTGCACGGTTCCCAGATTGCGCTTGGACCAGGGTCCGGCACGACGGACGATTCCGCGCGTGGCGCGCGGACAATTCGCCCCCCGCTGCGCGAAGAGTCGCGCGCGGCCGCTCAAAGCGCGTACGCGGTGGCGGGAATCGCGATCGTGCTTCGCGCTCCAACGCAGTGATGGCGACGTTGCAAAAGCGCTCGTTTGGCCGCACATGCGGGTATGTCCGAGCGGTGGATGCGTTCCGTTCCAGAATCTGTTACCATTCAAAGGTTTGCTAAAACCAAAGTCTGTTAGTGCTTACTCCCCTTGGATTTTCGCTGCTGCGCCAGCTTGCTGACGGCGCGTTCCACTCCGGTGAGGATCTCGCCGCGAAGGTGGGTCTCACGCGCGCGCGCGTCTCGCAGGTGCTGAAGGACGCCGAGTCGGCCGGTCTCGCGCTCGAGCGCATCAAGGGGCGCGGCTACCGGCTCCTGGAAACGCCCGACTTCCTCGATGAGGATGCGGCGACCGCCGCGATCGGCCGCTTCGCGCGAAACGGCTCGGCGTCGCCGCTCGCCGTGGAGGTCGTCGACCAGATCGACTCGACGTCGACCGAGCTCCTGCGCCGCGCGCAACGGCGCGACATCCACGGCGTCGCGCTCGCCGCGGAATGGCAAAGCGCTGGCCGGGGCCGGCGCGGCAGAAGCTGGACAGCCGTCGCCGGCGGCAGCCTCACGTTCTCGCTTGGCTGGCGATTCGAGCAGGGCGCGGGTTTTCTCGCCGGGCTGTCGCTCGCCGTCGGCGTCGCGGTCATCCGCGCGCTCGAGGGGGAAGGCTTCAACGGCATCGCGCTCAAGTGGCCGAACGACCTGATTCATCGCCACCTGAAGCTCGGCGGTATCCTGGTCGAGCTGAACGGTGACGCGCTCGGCCCTACGACGACGGTGATCGGTGTCGGCATCAACATCCGGCTGCCGGCGGCGATCCGCAAGGACATCGCGCATCCGGTGACCGATCTCGCGACGGTGGCCGGCCGCAAGGGGCCGTCGCTCGATCGCAACCGTTTGCTCGGCCGGCTGCTGGTCGAGCTCGCCGCGGCGCTCGATCAATACGGACGCGAAGGCTTTGCACCGTTTGCCGCCGAATGGCAGCATCGCCATGCTTATCAGGGCAAGCCGGTACGACTGCTGCTGCCCGACGGCGCCGCCGTCTATGGCAAGGTCGCCGGCGTCGACGCGAGCGGCGCGCTCGTGCTCGCCGACGGACCGCGCCGGGCGCGCTTTCTTTCCGGCGAGATCTCGTTGCGCCGCGCGTAGCGAAGAACGCATCGCGGTCCTCGCGGGGCGGCTTTTGCGCGACTAGCGTCGGAGCCGATTTCGTGGGCTGTCTCCGCCGCTCGGTGCGCCGGTCCGAAAATCGGATCTGACCCTGTGATCCTCGTCATCGATGCGGGCAACAGCCGGATGAAGTGGGGGCTCGCGGGCCCGCACGGCTGGCACGTTCTCGGCGTCGTGCCGAACAACGAGATCGGAACGCTCGCGCTGCGCGACTGGCAGAACCTGCCGCGGCCGTCGCGCGCCGTCGGCGCGAACGTCGCCGGCGAGGCGACGCGCGTGCGCATCGAGGCGCAGCTCGCGCGCTTCCGGCTTGCGCCCGAATGGCTGTACGCGACGGCGTCGGCGGGCGGCGTCGTCAACAGCTACGACCGACCCGAGCAGCTCGGCGCCGACCGGTGGGCATCGCTGGTCGCCGCGAGGCATCGGATGCTCAGCGCCGGCGGAGCGGCGACGGCGGCCGTCGTCGTCAATGCCGGCACGGCGGTGACGATCGACGCGCTCGATGCCGAAGGCGTGTTTCGCGGCGGCGTGATCATGCCGGGCGTGCGCCTGATGCTGCGCGCGCTCGCCGACAACACGAACGCGCTGCGGGTGGCGCCCGGCGAATTTCGCGACTTTCCGACATCGACGCCCGATGCGCTCTACTCGGGCGCGATGCACGCGATCTGCGGCGCGATCGAGCTGATGCGCTATCGGCTCTCGCCGGACGTGTCGATCCGCTGCTTCCTCGCCGGCGGCGCCGCCGCCGAGGTGGCACCGCTGCTTACCGCCCCCGTCGAGGTCGTGGATAATCTGGTGCTCGAAGGCGTGCTCGAGCTCGCGCTGCGTACCTGACCCATCCTGCCGATGCGAATCGTGGTCCTGCTGCTGCTGCTCGCGAATGCGACGTTCCTGGTCTTCGCGCTGATCGACGGCCGCGCTTCGGGCGAGACGTCGCAACAGGTGCAGCCGGACAAGATCAAGCTGCTGACGCCGCAGCAAGTCGCTGCGCTCGGACCCGACAAGACCGCCGCGCTGCCCGACGTCTGCGTCGAATGGGGTCCGTTCGGCGACACCGAGCGCGCGCGCGCGCTCACCGATCTGGAGCCGCTCGCGCTCGGCCGGCTGCTGACGCAGCGGCGCGTCGACGCCGCCACGACGAAGCCTCCGTCGAGCGTGATCGTGATCCGTAACCCGTCGACGGCGGTGATCGCGCGGCTGCGCGAACTCGCGCCCACCTATCCGGGCGGCGACGTGAAGCTCGGCGCCTGCGACAAGTGATCGCCGTCGGAGCCGCGACGGCCGCCATCCGGCTCGCGACGTCGGCGGCGGACGTCGCGCTCGCGCGCGAGCTTTTCGTCGAATACGCTCGCTCGCTCGACTACGACCTCTGCTTCCAGGGATTCGACGACGAGCTCGCGACGCTCCCCGGCGCGTACGCTGCGCCGCATGGGCGTCTGCTCGTCGTCGGCGAGCCGGGCGCCGCGTTCGGCTGCATCGCGCTGCGCCCGTTGATCGATGCGCCAATAGGCGGCGCGTCGCGCGCCGATACGCGCGTCGTTGCCGGCGCCGGCGAAGTGAAGCGGCTCTTCGTCCGCGACGCGCATCGCGCGGCCGGGTGGGGACGCCGGCTCGCGCAGACGATCATCGACGAAGCGCGCGCGATCGGCTACCGGGAGCTGAAGCTCGATACGCTCGAATCGATGCGCGCCGCGCGCTCGCTGTACGCGTCGCTCGGCTTCACGCCGTGCGCGCCGTACTACGACAATCCGCTGCCGGGCGCCCTGTACATGAGCGTCACGCTCGACGGCGCGCGTTGAAGCGAGCGACACTCGACGGGCTCGAGTCGCGCGTCGCGCAGGTCGAGGCGTCGACCGGCGTGCAGGTCGTCGTCGCGCTGATCGACAAGGCGGACACGTATCTCGAGCTGCCGTGGCGGGCATTCGCGCTCGGCGCTTCGCTCGGCGCGTTCGCCGCCGTGCTTGCCGATGCGCTGTCGCCGGCGTGGTGGATCGGCGCGCAGTGGACCGCCGCCGCGACGCTCGGCGCCGGCGCAACGCTCGCGATCGCGGCGCTGCGCTGTCCCCCGTTCGCGCGGCTGTTCCTGCGCGACGTGCGCCGCGACGCCGAAGTGCGCCACTACGCCGAGTCGATGTTCCTGCGCCGCGAGCTGTTCGCGACGCGCGACCGCGACAGCGTGCTGATCCTGGTCGCACGCTTCGAGCGCAAGGTCGAGATCCTGGCCGATGTCGGTCTGCGCGAGCGCGTCAGTCGGGACGACTGGTCTCGCGTCATCGCCGCGATGACGCCGCCGCTCGCCGCGCACCGGTACGCCGACGCGTTTCGCGCGGGCCTCGGCGCGGCCGAGGCGCTGCTCGTCGCAAAAGGCTTCGCCGCGCGCGCCGACGCGACGAACGCATTGTCCGATCATCCGATCATCGAGCGCGGAGCCCGCACGTGACGCGCCGGACGAGCCTGCCGGCTTTCGTCGCCGCGCTGCTTCTGATCGTCTCGGCGCTCGCGCTCGCCGCCGACGTGCCGTACCTGTCGGGATCCGTGGTCGACAACGCCGAGATCCTGAGCGCGTCGACGCGCGATGCGCTGTCGACGAAGCTCACGAATTATCAGCAGCGAACCGGGCGCCAGATCGTCGTGCTGACGATTCCTTCGCTCGGCGACGACAGCATCGAGGAGTTCGCGAACCGCACCTTCAACACGTGGAAGCTCGGGCGCAAGGGAATCGACGACGGCGTGCTCGTCGTCGTCGCGCCGAACGATCACAAGATGCGCATCGAAGTCGGCTACGGCCTCGAAGGCTCGCTCACCGACGTCGCGTCGAGCCGGATCATCCGCAACGTGATGACGCCCGGGTTCAAGGCGAACGACTTCGATCGCGGCGTGAACGCCGGCGTCGACGCGATCATTACGGTGATCGATGGCGGCGAAGCACCGGCAGCGCCGCCCGAAACAACGAAGCATGGCCTGCAGATCGAGGAACCCGACGTGCCGTGGCCGATGCGCATCCTGCTCGGCGCGTTCATCTTCGGCATCATCGGCATATTCACCTGGGTCGGCATCATGACGCCGGGCGTCGGCTGGTTCCTCTACGTGTTCCTGATTCCGTTCTGGGCGATGTTCCCGATCATCGTCGTCGGCGTACGCGGCGCGCTCGTGCTGCTCGCAACCTACGTCATCGGTTATCCGATCGCGAAGATCGTGATCGCGCACACCGACTGGCATCGCAGGATGTTGACAACGATGTCGAGCAAGGGCGGCGGCAGCGTCGGCGGGTATGCGTTCGGCGGCGGCGGATTCTCGTCCGGCGGCGGTGGTGGGGGCGGCGGTGGCGGTGGCGGTGGAGGCGGCGGTGGCAGTTCGGGCGGAGGCGGCAGCTCGGGCAGCTGGTAAAGCGGATGCGTCAGCCGCGCGCGCAGAGCGCGAAACGGCGCGCGTCGGCGTCCGATGCGTGCGCCGGCGCTTCGATGCGGACATCGCGATAACCGGCGTCGCCGAGCAGCGCGACGATCGCGTCCTCGTCGTACCAGGTGATGGCCACCGTCTC
This sequence comes from uncultured beta proteobacterium, assembly GCA_963798655.1. Lineage (GTDB taxonomy): Bacteria > Pseudomonadota > Gammaproteobacteria > Burkholderiales > Casimicrobiaceae > CAVSMC01. Next base: position 931,879 of record CAWCUH010000004.1, read on the forward strand.
GTCCTCGCGCGCGAGGATCGCCGGTCCCATCCGCCGCTCGAAGCGGCTCTTCGTGTCGATTCGATGCCCGTCGCCGTCGACGAGCATCTCGGAGCGATGCGCGATGCGCGTGCCGTCGGCGAGGGCGACCGTGCGCGCCTCGACGACCGGTGCGCCCGGCGGGTTCTCCGCCTGCCGCGGCACGAACAGGTCGAGGAGCAGCAGCGACGGGGGCACGAGATGCGCGCGGATGCGCTCGAGCGCCCTGCGCGCGGCGAGGGGGTCGACGATCAGCTGGAATGCGCCGCCGGCGACGAGCGCGGCGGTGTAGCGAAAGGGAAGATTCAGCGTGCAGACGTCCTGCCTGAAGAGCGTCGTCGAGTAGCCGGCGTCCGACAGGCGCGCATCGCAGCTCCCGATCATCGCGGTCGATGAATCGACGCCGTGCATGTGGAAGCCTTCGTCGAGCAGCGGCACCAGCAGCCGACCCGATCCGCACATGACATCGAGCATCGGCCCCGCGTCGTCGGGAAGCCGCGACGCATACCATTCGACCTCGACGCCCGACGCGCGCGGGCGCGCCGCGTCGTGGAATTGCGTCGCCAGCGGTCCGAACGCCATTGCGCGCTTCGGCGCTCAGCTGGTCGCGCGCAACCGCGCTACAGCTGCTCCCACGGCAAGCCTTCCTTGCGCCAGCCGCCGACGTTGCCGCGGTGGTGCTCGTCGTCGAGCGGTCCCTCGAAGCCTTCGAGCACGTTGTAGACCTCGCTGAAACCGGCGTGCTCGAGCGCGAGTCCCGCATCGATCGACCGATGTCCGCTGCGGCAGATCAGCACGACGGGCCGGTTCATGCTCGCAACCTTCTTCACCTGCCCCACGAAGTGCGGATTGATCTCCCAGTCCGGGCCGTCGTTCCAGGCGACGTGATGCGCGCCGAGCGGATGGCCGACGAAGAAATACTCCATCTCCGAGCGGCAGTCGACGAACACCGCCTGCGGATTCGATTGCAGGAAGTCGTGCGCTTCAGCGGGCTTGAGATGCTTCATGACGAGCATGGGCGAGGTTTGATCGAGCCAACGATAGCATACGGACGGCGCGAAGCGGGTTATGACGTAATGCGGCCAGGTTATGTAAGCACCACGCTCGAGCGGTCAGGCGAGCGTGCGATGCTAAAATCGATCGTTTACGAAACAAAGCGCGAGCCATGCAGCCCGATCGCACTGCGGAGCTGACCAACCTGCTGCGGCAACGGATCCTCGTGCTCGACGGCGCGATGGGCACGATGGTGCAGCGCGAACGGCTGAGCGAGGCCGACTTCCGCGGCGCGCCGGCATGCGGGCTTCACGCGCACACGCACGACGTGCGCGGCGACAACGACCTGCTCGTGTTGACGCAACCGCAGGTCATTCGCGCGATCCACGACGCGTACCTCGGCGCCGGCGCGGACATCATCGAGACGAACACGTTCACGGCAACGTCGATCGCGCAGGCCGACTACAAGCTCGAGGCGCGCGTGCGTGAGATGAACGTCGCGGCGGCACGGCTTGCGCGCGAATGCGCCGACCGCTGGAGCGCGCAAACGCCCGACAAGGCGCGCTTCGTCGCCGGCGCGCTCGGCCCGACCAATCGCACCGCCTCGATCTCGCCCGACGTGAACGATCCCGGCGCGCGCAACGTCACGTTCGATGAGCTCGCCGCCGCGTACGGCGAGGCGATCGACGCGCTGGCCGAAGGCGGCGTCGATCTCTTCATCGTCGAAACGGTGTTCGACACGCTGAATGCGAAGGCGGCGCTTGCCGCGCTCGACGCCGCGTTCGAGCGTCACGGGCGGCGCTGGCCGTCGATCGTGTCGGGCACGATCACCGACGCGTCCGGCCGCACGCTGTCGGGCCAGACGACCGAGGCGTTCTGGTACTCGGTGCGCCACGCACGTCCGCTCGCCGTCGGCCTCAACTGCGCGCTCGGCGCCGCGCTGATGCGGCCGTATCTCGAGGAGCTCGCGCGCGTTGCGACCGACACGTTCGTGTCGTGCTATCCGAACGCCGGTTTGCCGAATCCGATGGTCGACACCGGCTACGACGAGACACCCGAGCAGACGGCCGGCTTCCTCGAAGAGTTCGCGCGAAGCGGGCTCGTCAACATCGTCGGCGGCTGCTGCGGCACGACGGAGGCGCACATCGGCGCGATCGCCGAGGCGGTGAACGGCGTGCCGCCGCGCAAGGTCGTTATGCAACAACGAGCCGGTGGCGGCGTGATTGTCGGCGAACCCGCGCCGCGATGACTGACTGCTGCCCGATGCGCCTCGCCGGCCTCGAGCCGCTCGTCATCGACGAGGCGTCGCTGTTCGTGAACGTCGGCGAGCGTACGAACGTGACCGGCTCGCGCGCGTTCGCGAAGCTGGTGCTCGCCGGTGACTTTACCGCCGCGGTCGAGGTCGCGCGCCAGCAGGTCGCGAACGGTGCGCAGATCATCGACGTCAACATGGACGAGGCGATGCTCGACTCGAAGGCGGCGATGGTTCGCTTCCTGAACCTGATCGCCTCCGAGCCCGACATCGCGCGCGTGCCGGTGATGATCGACTCGTCGAAGTGGGACGTGATCGAGGCCGGGCTCAAGTGCGTGCAGGGCAAGCCGATCGTGAACTCGATCTCGCTCAAGGAAGGCGAGGACGCGTTCCTGCGCCAGGCGCGGCTCGTCCGCCGCTACGGCGCCGCGGTCGTCGTCATGTGCTTCGACGAGAAGGGGCAGGCGGACACGCTCGCGCGCAAGTGCGAGATCGCGAAGCGAAGCTACGATCTGCTGGTCTCGCGCGTCGATTTTCCGCCCGAGGACATCGTCGTCGATCCGAACGTGTTCGCGATCGCGACCGGCATCGACGAGCACAACAACTACGCGGTCGACTTCATCGCTGCGACGCGCTGGATACGCGCGCATCTGCCGCACGCGAAGATTTCGGGCGGCGTGTCGAACGTGAGCTTCAGCTTCCGTGGCAACGAGCCGGTGCGCGCGGCGATCCATACGGTGTTCCTCTACCACGCGATCAAGGCGGGAATGACGATGGGCATCGTCAATGCCGGCCAGCTCGGCGTCTACGACGATCTCGAGCCGGAGCTGCGCGAGCGCACCGAGGACGTCGTGCTCAATCGACGCGCCGATGCGACCGAGCGGCTGCTCGCGTTCGCCGAGACCGTCAAGGGCAAGGCGAAGGAAGCGACCGAGGATCTCGCGTGGCGAGCGGGCAGCGTCGAGGAGCGGCTGTCGCACGCGCTGGTGAAGGGCATCACGACGTACGTCGTCGACGACGCCGAGGAAGCGCGCCAGAAATACGAGCGGCCGATCCACGTGATCGAGGGCCCGCTGATGGACGGCATGAACGTCGTCGGCGACCTGTTCGGCGCCGGCAAGATGTTCCTGCCGCAGGTCGTGAAGAGCGCGCGTGTGATGAAGCAGGCGGTCGCGCATCTCGTGCCGTACATCGAAGCCGAGAAGGCGCGCTCCGGCGACGCCGGCAAGCCGAAGGGCACCGTCGTCACCGCCACGGTGAAGGGCGACGTGCACGACATCGGCAAGAACATCGTCGGCGTCGTGCTCCAGTGCAACAACTTCGAGGTGATCGACCTCGGCGTCATGGTGCCGGCGCAAAAGATCCTCGACACCGCGCGTGAGCGCAATGCCGACCTGATCGGGCTGTCGGGGCTGATCACGCCGTCGCTGGAAGAGATGGCGCACGTCGCGGGCGAGATGCAGCGGCAGGGATTCACGCGCCCGTTGCTGATCGGAGGGGCAACGACGTCGCGCGTGCACACGGCGGTCAAGATCGCTCCCCACTATGCGGGTCCGACGGTGTACGTGCCCGACGCGTCGCGCGCCGTCGGCGTCGCGAGCAGCCTGATCTCCGACGACCTGCGCGCGCCGTTCGTGCGCGACGTCGCCGCCGATTACGAGAGGATTCGCGCGCAGCACGCGGCGAAGAAGGGACCCGCGCTGATATCGCTCGCCGCCGCGCGCGCGAATGCGTTCCAGCCTGACTGGCACAGCTACGTTCCGCCGGTGCCGGCGCTCGTCGGCCGGCGCGAGCTTCGCAACGTCGACCTCGCGCAGCTCGCGCATTACATCGACTGGGCGCCGTTCTTCCAGGCGTGGGAGCTGTCGGGCGCGTATCCGGCGATTCTCGACGACCCGCTCGTCGGCGAAGCCGCGCGCAACGTGCTCGCCGAAGGCAAGGCGATGCTCGCCGACATCGTCACCGGGCACTGGCTCACCGCGAACGGCGCCGTCGCGTTGCTGCCGGCGAACTCGGTCGGCGACGACATCGAGATCTACACCGACGAGTCGCGCCGCACCGTCGCGGTGACGTGGCGCAACCTGCGCCAGCAGAACGAACGGCCGCAGGGCAAGCCGAACCAGTGCCTCGCCGATTTCGTCGCGCCGAAGGCGTCCGGCGTGCGCGACTATCTTGGCGCGTTCGCCGTGACCGCCGGCCTCGGCATCGAGAAGAAGCTCGCCGAATTCGCCGCGCGTCACGACGATTACAGCGCGATCATGCTGAAGGCGCTGGCCGATCGACTCGCCGAAGCGTTCGCCGAGTGGCTGCATTTGAAAGTGCGCCGCGAGCTCTGGGGCTACGCGAGCGACGAAGCGCTCGACGTCGGCGCGCTCGTGCGCGAGCAATACCGCGGCATCCGCCCTGCACCCGGTTATCCGGCGTGTCCCGACCACTCGGTGAAGGGCCCGCTGTTCGCGCTGCTGCAAGCGGACGCGCTCGGCCTGAGCATCACCGAGAGCTGCGCGATGCTGCCCGCGGCGTCCGTCGCGGGCTTCTACTTCTCGCATCCCGACGCGCGCTATTTCGCCGTCGGCCGCATCGGCGACGATCAGCTCGCCGACTATGCGATGCGCACCAAGATCGCACGCGACGCGGCGCGCGCGCGTCTCGCGCCGAATCTCGCCTGAGACAGCCGACGTCGATTCATTGGCGTTATCTCATCGCCGCAGCCTCTGGCGGCTTATCGCGCGCGACAATCGACATTCGTGTTCCTGGGCTCGACGTGCGGTGCGCTCCGGCCGCGCTTTCAGGTCCTGTTCGGAGTAGTCGAGCGTGGCCGCGTCTCGAGCTTTGGTTCCTCTGCGGATCAGCGATATCCGGAGGAGAGGATGTCGTTCTTCCGTGCAATGGCGACTGTGCTCGGTCGCTGTTCGGATGCGACGCCGGTTGCCGCCGTTGGCTCGAAATAGTCCCCTGCGGCGTAGAACGCCTTCTGGACCGGGAATCCGAGAGGAATCAGGTCCGCCGTGACGTCCGCCTTCGCGCCGGCGCCCACCGGACCCGCCGCGATGCTGGCATCGCCGCCGATCTTGAACGAGCTCGACTGCAGCGAATTGAACGCCTTGTCGGTCATCACGAGGATCACCGCCTCGGAGATTTCGATTCCGGCCTGGAATCCGACGCTCGCCGTCGCGAGGTCGTAGAAGGCCGGACCGATCCAGGTGCGACCGTCCTTGGCGACCATGACGGCTCGGCCGCCGGAGCCCCCGAAGATGAAGCCGGCCTTCACGGGAGGTTGGGCGGCGCGATCAGCGACCGCCTTCGCGCGACCGATCGTTCTGCTGCACCCACGTCTGGTCGGGATCGCGCAGAAAGTTGTTGAGCGTCGTCTGGGCGTTGAGAACCAACGCGTCGGGCGCCGACGGTGAAACGCCCGCCGTCGTCGCACAGGCTGCCAATGCAGCAGCGGTGATGAGAATGAATGTCTTCGCGCCATGAAGCCGAAATGTCGCTGCGCAGAGGGACATGCAGAGCTCCTTGTCGGGTCTTGACGACGTCGTAGCGTCAACTTGCGCCGGACGAGCCGTCGGCGGCCCATGCGTCGGTCATAACTGTCGGACACCCGTTGGACCAGCCCGGGGTCGGCATCGTTCGCCCCGCGCGAAGCGAATTTCAATTGGATGCGACCGTCCGCGAGCGTTTCAACGGTCGCCGCCGCGTGGAGCAAGCCCGTCGCACTCTACGCGACACTGCGATGGAGGTGCGGCGCACGAGCCGCGTTCGCAGCGATCACTAGCGTGCTTGCGCACCGCGGCCGGGCTTTTCGCTGCCCGACCCCGCCATGGTCGCGGGCGCCGCGCCGTCGGCAGGTCTCAGGCCGCGATGCGCAGCGGGCGCTTCGGACGGCCGAGGTTTGCGACAGCCTGCATCAGCGTGAGGTGCAGCAGGTCGCGCTGGGCCTGACTGCCTCCGATGCGGTGCGCGATCGCGGGCAGGCCGGCGAGCAGGCTGATCGCTTCGACGTCGTCGCCGCGTCCGAAAGCGATGAGTGCGCGAGATGCCGGAAGGCCGACGCTGCGCGTTGTCGCGCCGTGGCGCGTGCTCGCGCCCTGGCGGTGCTCGAGCTCGTCGTGCAAGCGGTGCGCGGCGCCCCAGTTTCGAGCGCCGACGAACGCCATCATCGCGTGCAGATCGCTGAACGTGCAGAAGCCGTCGCCAATGTGCGGCAGCCAGGCCGATGCGATCTCGGCCCACCGTGCACCGGCGTCGCCGCCCTGCAGCTCTATGCGCCACAGGAGTGCCGAGGCGTCGATCATGTCGCCGATCGCATGCGACCGATCGGCGCGTACCCGCGCGTCGTAAAGCGCAAGTGCGCGATCGACGTCGCCGCGTGCCAGATGGAACAGCGCGACGTGCCACCAGCCATGCGTCGCGACGACCGTGTCGCCCGCCCAGTATGCGACGTGCTCCTCCATCCATCGCACGCCGGCGTCGGGACGGTCGGTCATCTCGAATACGTGCGCGAGTACGTGGTGGGCGCGCGCATCGAACGCATTCATCCCGATCGCCGCGCGCGCGAAACGTTCGGCGCGCCCGTGATCGCCGCTCTCCTCGAGGCCGAACGCGTGCATCGCGAGCACCGCATGAAAGCCCGGCACGTCTCGCGACCATGCCGGCAGGACGGCCGGGACGCGATCGGCCATGCGGGCGACGTCCCCGGTCACGTAATCGAGCGCGTGCACGACCTGCAGCGCGACGACGTCGCGCGGATGCGCGCGCAGCACTTCGCCGAGCAGCGCCTTCGCGCGGTTGTAGTCGTCGGCGATCAGCGCCGAGATCGCGGCGACATGCGCTCGCTCCCGTGCGTTGGCGGCGAGAAGCGAGGTGCGCGCGATCAGCGGTCGCGCCGCAGCGATGCGCGCCGGATCGCGGCCGCCGACGTGAAGGTATGCCTGCAGCAGGTGCGCCATCACGAATTGGGGTGCGTCAAGCAACGCGGCGACGAGCGGCTGCTCGGCGCCGCTGCGCCAGCTCTGGAACGCCGCGAGCGCCGTTTCGAACGCTTCGAGCGCGGCCGGCGTCGCGCCCGAGACCTCGCAGCCGCGATAGTCGGTCGCGGTCATGGTGTTGGACCTCGTGACGGTTCGGCGTCGAACCGCCTTGCGCGGGCAGCCGCCGGCTCGACGTTGATGTTCATTCGAAACAAATTGTCCGGATCGAAGCGTTGCTTGACGGATTGCAGGCGCGGATAGTTGATGCCGTAGCTCGATTCGACGCGGCCGGCTTCGTCTTCGGTGAGGAAGTTGACGTAGCCGCCGCCCGTCGCATGCGGCGCCATGTTGCGGAAGAGCTGGCGTGCCCACGAGCGCACGCGCTCGTCGTCGCGCGCGTCGCTCCAGCGCCCGTGCGCGTTCATCACATAGCGCGTGTCGCGCGCCGCGTACGCCGTCGCCGACGGCTCGACGCGCGATGCCGCGCCTCCGAGATGAGCGAGGAAGATCTCGCTTTCCGGCCCCGGCAATGTGCGCGCCGCGTCGATGACGACGTCGAGCGCCGCGTCGTCGAGCTTTCTGAAGTTGTGCGTCTTCCAGTAATTGCGATGCCCGGGCGCGAGCAACGGGTCCAGCGCGGTCTGGAAGCCGGCGTACGGCATCGGCATCAACGCGCTGCCCACCGGCTCGCCGAATTGCAGCACCGGCGCGGCGGCGCGCTGTCCCGCCGCTACGTCTCCGCTGTATGCGAGCGCGACGACGACGACGTCGGTTCCGTGCACCGAGGCGGCAAGGAAAGGCAGCGGCGGCGCCTTGCGCAGCACCGTCCACATCGTCAACTCGTCGGGCATGTCGGCGGTGAAGTCGCGCCACGCTCGCAGCACGCGTTGTGCCTGCGCGAGCGGGTACACGACGAAGCCGGCGTAGATCTCCGGGCCGACGGGATGCAGACGGAACGCGAACGACGTGACGACGCCGAAGTTGCCCCCGCCGCCGCGCAACGCCCAGAACAGATCCGGCTCGGACATCGCCGATGCAACGCGCAGCTTGCCGTCGGCGGTCACGACGCGAGCCGCGAGCAGGTTGTCGATGGTCAGGCCGTAACGGCGCGACAACCAGCCGAAGCCGCCGCCGAGCGTGAGCCCGGCGACACCGGTCGTGGAATTGATGCCGAGCGGCGTAGCGAGCGCATGCGCCTGCGCGGCGCGATCGAAATCGGCGAGCAGCGCGCCAGGGCCGACCCGCGCCGTGCGGCCGCGCGCGTCGATCGCGACCGCATTCATGGCCGAAAGATCGATCATCAGCCCGCCTTCGGCCACCGCGTTGCCCGCGATGTGATGCCCTCCCCCACGCACGCTGACGAGCATCCGGTGCGCGCTCGCAAAGCGGACCGCCGACTGAACGTCGGCCTCGCTGCGGCAGCGCGCGATCAATGCGGGACGCCGATCCACCGTCGCGTTCCAGACTTTGCGCGCGTCGTCGTACGCGCCGTCCGCCGCGGTGAGCACGCCCCCGCTGATCTGAGCGGCGAGCGCGTCGATATCGTTCTGGCGAAGCTGGCGGACATCCTTGTCGAGCGTGAGATAGGTGAGCGTGTTCACGTCATTCTCCGGTTGGGCGACCTCGTGGAGCGGGTCGCTGGCGTACGACGGATGGTGCTCGTGCGCTCATTTCGACGCTTGACCGGGCGTCGCCGGCTCTTGCCTGCGCGTCCGCCATCGCATCGACGTACACTGCGCCGTTCGGCGCATCGTAGGCGCCGCTCGAGGACTCGAGCCGAGCATGAGCGTGGACACGCTGTCCGATGTGCTGCGCGGCGTCCGCTTGCGCGGTGCCGTCTTCTTCTACATCAGCGGCAACAGCGAATGGGCGGCGGAGGCGCCGGCGTCGCGCGAGATCGCGCCGCTGCTGATGCGTGGAGTCGAGCACGTGATGGAGTATCACGTCGTCGCCAAGGGCACGTGCTGGGCCGCGATACCGGCCGGGCCGGCCGTGAAGCTGTCCGCAGGCGACGTCGTGATGTTCCCTCATGGCGATGCGCACGTCGTTTCCGGCGCACCCGGCATGCGCGGCGCTGCCGCGGATCCGCGGCTGTTCGATCCGGCGGCCATGGGACGGCTGCCGCTGCGTCTCGCGTTCAATGGCGCGGATACATGGTCGTCGGCGCCGTCGGACGAAGACGCCGAGACGACGATCGTCTGCGGCTTCCTCGGCCTCGACCTTCAGCCGTTCAATCCGTTGATCAGCGCGCTGCCTCGGCTGTTGCACCTGCGCGCTCCCGACGATGGAGGCTGGATCGCCGAGTTCGTGCACCAGGCCGTCGCCGAGTCGCGCGCGAGAATGCCGGGCAGCGAAGCGATGCTTGCACGGATGAGCGAAATGATGTTCGTCGATGCCGTACGGCGCTACACGAGCACGCTACCCGAGAGTAGCGTCGGTTGGCTCGCCGGGATGCGCGATCGACTGATCGGACGCGCGCTCGCGCTGCTGCACGAGCGGCCGGCAGAGGACTGGACGATCGACGAGCTCGGCCGACGCATCGGCCTGTCCCGCTCGGCGCTGCACGAGCGCTTCATCCAGTTGATCGGCGTGCCGCCGATGCAATACCTCGCGAGGTGGCGGATGCAGGTGGCGGCGCGCATGCTGCTCGAAACGCGGTCCACCGTCGCCACGATCGCCGTGGAGGTCGGCTACGAGTCGGAGGCGGCATTCGCGCGAGCATTCAAACGCCTCGTGGGAAAACCGCCGGCGGCGTGGCGGCGGGAGCGTACGTCGGATGCCGGGTAGTTCCACGAGACGCGGCGTGGCGTTCGCCTAGGCGACACTTGCTCGCATTCTGGAGTGGACGTTGAAGCGGAAGCCGGCCGATGGTTCGACCCGATGGAGTACGCGCAAATGGGAGCGGCGATGATCCGATCTTGCCACTGCCGCCGGGGCGTGCCGAAGACACGTCTTCGAATGCTACCGCCACGTCCATCGTGCCGAGTCAGTCCACAATCAGTTGTTGCGGTCCACTCATTTAATCGCCGATCGTTGAGGCTGCATCATCCGCCTTGACGCCATGATCGGCGAACGATAGCGCCGGGCCCAGCATTCGCAGCGCCGCATGCGCGGCGCCGAAGCCGTTGTCGATGTTCATCACCGCGAGCCCGGACGCGCAGCTCGCGAGCGCGGCGTTCAGCGCCGTGCGGCCGCCCTTGCCGACTCCGTAGCCGACCGATGTCGGCACGGCGAGCACCGGGCTCGCGACGAGACCCGCGAGCACGCTGAAGAGCGCGCCTTCCATTCCCGCGACCGCGATGACGACGCGATGGCGGCGTATCTCGTCGAGCCGCTCCATCAAGCGCCACAACCCGGCGACACCGACGTCGACGATCAACGTCGGCTGCTCGCCGGCGAACGTGAGGGTTCGCAACGCCTCGCGCGCGACCGGCACGTCCGACGTTCCCGCTGCGACGATCGCGACGCGAGCGCGCGCGCGCGCTTGCGGCAATCCGCCGAGAATCGCCGTGCGCGACGACGGCTCGTAGTCGAGCGCCGTGCGCACGCCCGCGGCGAGCCGCGCGTGCTTGCGCGGACCGAGCCGCGTGAGCAGCAGTCGTTGCTTCACGTCGATCGCGTGCGCAACGATCGCGTCGATCTGCGCGACGGATTTCGGCTCGCACAGCAGCGCTTCGGTCGTTCCGGTGCGCCGCCCGCGGTCCCAGTCGAGCTTGAACTCAACCAACCGGGGGCGCCTTCAAGAATGCCGCGCCGCGCACGTAAGACCGCACGCCGGCGAACGTGCGACCCGCCGCGCCACACGCGTGCTGGGCGACCTCGCGAGCTGTCGCAGCGAGTGCTGCGTCGGCGACATCGGCGATCTCGATTACGACACCCGCGTGCGTCAGGCGACAGCGGAGCACGCGCTCGCGACCGAGCCGCGATGCGAGCGTGCGCTCGACGCTGTCGATGAACGCGAGGTCGCGCTCGTCGATCACGATGCCGGTCTCGACGCGACTCGACAGGCACGGCTGCGCCGGCAGCCGCTCGAGATCATCGAGACCGAGGTACGCGGCGATCGCATAGACGGTCGCCTTGTCGATGCCGGCGTCGACGTACGGATGCACGACGTCGCGTTCCTTCGCTGCCCGCAATCCGGGCCGGTAGTCCGACAGGTCGTCGGTGTTCGTGCCCGATGCGATCGTCTCCGTCGTCACCGCGCGGATGCGCGAGTAGAGATGCGTCTTGCACCAGTAGCAACGGTCGACCGGGTTCGCGCGGTAGCGCTCGTCGGCGATTTCGCCCGCGTCGATCGTCACGAGGTTCCAGCCATGCCGACCAGCGTGCGCGGCGACGCGCTCGCCGGCGGCTTTGGGCACCGCCGGCCCGTGCGCGTGGTACATCGTCGTCCGCGCGTGCGGGAAAGGCGATGCGCGACGTGCGCGAGCGTCATCGAGTCGACGCCGCCGCTCACTGCGAGCGCGAGGCACGGATACGCGTCGAGCGCCGCAACGAGCCTCGCCAGCGCGTCGACGCTCACTCGTCGTCCTCGAGCGCGCGCTGCTCGCCGACGGCACGCGCGCGGCGACGCTCCGAGAGCGTACCTGCCTGCGCGACGTCGTCATGCGCCGCTTTCGCCGTGCGCTCGCCGCCGGGACGCCGTGCGATCTTGACCGACAGCGCCGAGTCGCCGACGCACGTCGCGACATCCGTGCGCGCGACGATCATCCTCCGTTCGTCACGGATGCGCAGGCCGAGCGTCGATGTCTCGGCGAAGCACGCGTGCGCGACGGCGTCGAACGCGTGCGGCCGCACGAGCAATGCGGAAATCAGCGACCGGACGCCCCTTCTTTCCGCTGCGCGTGCCGATCGATACGTCGATCACGCCTGGATTGGCGCGAAGTCGGTCCGCGGCGAACGCGATTTCCTCTCCGGTCATGTCGTCGACGTCGAATTCGAGCACCGACGACTCACCGAGTCGGCACGCGCCCGCCGCATGCTCGAACGATCCATGCGCGAACGATGTTCGGCACGCCGTCGAGCGCACGCGTTCCTGCGCCGTGACCCACGGCGACGAGACGTCCGCCGTCGCGCAGGCCGCCGCAGTGCGATGGCGCGACCAGATGACGAAGGATCGCCGCGCCGGTCGGCGTGACGCGCTCGCCCGCGACGCCGTCGTCGCGCCATGCGATAACCGGTCGCGAGCCACGCGGTCGCGGGAGCCGGCACTGGCAGCACGCCGTGTTCCGCGCGAATCGTACCGCCGCCGAGCGGCAACGCGCGACGCGCTCCAGCGTGCGCCGTCGAGCGCGCCCGCGATGCATCCGGCAGCGACGACGTCGAGCATCGAATCCCAGTCGGCGAGCTCGTGGAAATGCACGTCTTCGATCGGCGTGCCGTGCACGTGCGCTTCGGCCTGCCGAGCCATTCGAGGATCGCGAGCGCGTGATCGCGCGTACGGCGGCGAGCGGCGCATCGGCGATGCGCGCGCGAAGCGTCGAATACGCGGTACCGGCGTGCGATCGCGCTCGCCGTGCGCGTGCAGGTCGAGCTCGATCCGGCGCGCGCGCAAGTCCGTCGCTTGTCGTCTGCGTGAATCGCGGCAGCGCACCGCCGTCGGGCCGAACCTTCGCGAGCTCGGCTTGAACGAGCGGCTCGAGCGCGGGCAGCGCATCGATCATCGCGGCGACGAACATGTCGCCGGCGAGGCCGCCGATCAGGTCGAGATGGATCGCAAGCGAGCGCGGCGACGGCAGCGCCGCGGCGTCAGCCGACGACCGGGACGACATACGGCCCTTCGGGAATCACCGCGACTGCTCGATCGCCAGCGCGCGCGATCGCCGCCGCCGAGCGCGTCTTCGACCGAGTCGATCGGACTCGACGCCGGTAAGCGCCGGTCTTCGCCGTCGAGGCCGGTCGTGTACAGCTGCACGCGGCCGACGCGCATCGACTTCAGCTGCATCTCGGTCTGCCATTCGTCGATGTCGGCGAAGCGCTTGGCGAGCAGCGTCCGGAGGAACGCGTCCGGCCCGAGCGAGCGCAACCGGCGCCTGCGCGTCGCGAAACTCCGCCGATCCGAATCCTTCGGAGCACGCCGACGCGACGATCAGCGTCCCGCCCGGTTCCAGGATGTCGAGCGGCGTCACCATGCCCTTGACCGTCTGGTAGTACGTCTTGTCGAGCGGATGGCCCGCCGACGACGTGACGACCGTCGAGAAGCGGCGGCCGACGGGAACGCGGACGCTGTGCGCGACGAAGTCGACCGCGTGCAGATGGCTCGCGATCACCTCGCCGAAATTGACGTGCACGAGATCGCGGTCCTCGTCGATCACCGTGTTCAGCGCGTAGACGTCGCCCAGCATGCGCACGATCTCGAGCTGCTCCTCGTGCAGCGGATTGCGCTCGAGCATGCATTCTTTCGCCGCCGGGTCCTCCATGAAGCGCGCGCTGTGAAACGTGCGGATCGTGTCGGCATGGGCGACGCCGGGCGCGATCACCTTGCGTCCGCCGGAATAGCCCGCCATGAAATGCGGCTCGACGAGTCCCGTCGCGATGCGAACGTCGGCCTCGACGAAGCGGCGGTCGAGCTTCACCGGCGTCGCGCGGCCGCGCGTGACGCCGAGATCGACGTGCATCGCGTCGTCGCGAGCGAAGTGGTTCTCCACGCGCACCGTGTCGAATACCCACGGATCGCCGACGACTTCCGCCAGCTCGTCGCCCTCGTTCGGGCGATGCAGGCCGGTCGCGACCAGCACGGTGATGCGCTCACGCGGCACACCCGCGTGCAGCAAGCCTTCGATCAGCGGCCGCAGGAACAGGCGGTTCGGCACCGGCCGCGTGATGTCGCAGATCAGGATGCACGCGCTGCTTCGTCCCTGCACGAGCGACGCGTACGGCGGTGCGTCGATCGGCTGCGCGAGTGCCGCGCGCACCGCGGCATGCGGATCGGCAAGCTTCGCGAGAGGCGCCTTGCCGATCACGGTCGGCTGCGCGTCGCGCGGCAGCGGCACGCGCAATCCCGTGCGCCCGTAGAGGATGTCGATCTCGCTCGAGGCGGCGACTTGACTCATCGTCGAAGTTTACCTCGGCCGGGGGCGCGGCTATCAGCCCGGCGAACGCCTCGCTGATGCCCCGGCCGCCCGGCGTGCGCCGTGGCGGTCACCGCAGCAGCGTCGCTCATTCTGCGAAGATCGCGAATCCGAAATCGAGCGTGTCGAGACCCGCGCGCAACAACGCGGGCGGCGCACTCGACCTTTTCGGCGACGGCGCAACAATTCGCAGTTGCTCGCGGTCCACGATCTCTCCCTTGCGATTTCACCGCGCGGTCCCGGCAGCCGGCAAGGCGCGGGCGGCGCGCCGCTGCGCGAGGGCAGTTTACCCGCATCCAGGAAATCCGGCCTCGCGCGGTGAGACCGGGCCGCGCACGACGCTCGTCGCCGCGTGTAGGATTGACGCCATGGACGGGACTGGATTCGCCGACCGGCTTCTGACCGACGACGAGGCGCGCGACATCGTGCACGCCGGTCTCGCCTCGCTTGCGCTGGACGGCAAGCGCGTGCTGTTCATCATTCCGGACGGCACGCGGACGATGCCGATGCCGCGGATGTTCGCGCTGATCCGCGAGGCGCTCGCCGGTCGCGCGACGGCGCTCGATTTCCTCGTCGCGCTCGGCACGCACCAGCCGATGACCGACGCGCAGCTCACGCGTCATGTCGGCGCTCCGGTCATCGACGGCCGCGCCGGCGAGTCGCGCATCTTCAACCACGAGTGGAGCGATTCGGGGACGTTCGCGAAGATCGGCGAGATTTCCGCCGAGGAGATCCGCGCGCTCTCCGGCGGACGTCTCGAGCAGCCGGTCAGCGTGACGCTGAACAAGCGCATCTTCGACTACGACCAGCTCGTGATCTGCGGGCCGGTGTTCCCGCACGAGGTCGTCGGCTTCTCCGGCGGCAACAAGTATTTCTTTCCCGGCATCGCGGGGCCGGACGTCATCAACTTCACGCACTGGCTCGGCGCTCTCATCACGAACTTCGAGGTGATCGGCGCCGGCTACACGCCGGTGCGCGCGGTGATCGATCGCGCGGCGTCGTTCGTCACCGTGCCGACGGCGTGCTTCGCGCTGGTGGTGACCCAGACCGGCCTCGCGGGAATGTACTTCGGGTCGGCGCGCCATGCGTGGGAGCAGGCGTCGGCGCTTTCGGCGAAGCGCCACATCGTCTGGCTCGATCAGCCGGTGAAGCAGGTGCTCTCCGTCATGCCGCCGATGTACGCCGACGTATGGACCGCCGGCAAGGGCATGTACAAGATCGAGCCGGTCGTGGCCGACGGCGGCGAGGTGGTCATCTACGCGCCGCACATCCGCGAGGTGAGCGCGACGCACGGTGCGATCATCGAGCAGATCGGCTATCACTGCCGCGACTACTTCGTGAAGCAGCCGGCGCTGCTCGCGAAGTATCCCGGCGGCGTCGTCGCGCACTCGACGCACGTGAAGGGCCTCGGCACGTACGATGCCACGACCGGCATCGAGACGCCGCGGGTCAAGGTCACGCTCGCGACCGCCATTGCGGAATCGGTGTGCCGCAGGATCAATCTCGGCTACCGCGATCCGACGACGATCGACGTCGACGCGTGGAAGGGTCGCGAGCATGAAGGCATCCTCGTCGTTCCACGCGCCGGCGAGATGCTGTACCGGCTCGCGCCGCGCTGACGTGGACGGCGAGTTCCGCCCGCGCGGGCGCGTTCGCGTGCGCCGGGCCGAGACCGACCCGCTGCACGGCGCGATCGAACGCTTCGAAGGCACGCGATGACGCGCAGTTCGGATGGCTCCCCGTTCGCGTCCAGGCTCCCGAACGTCGGCACGACGATCTTCACGTCGATGTCGGCGCTCGCCGTCGAGCACGATGCGGTGAACCTCGGGCAGGGCTTCCCGGATTTCAACTGCGATCCCGCGCTGATCGAGCACGTGCATCGGGCGATGCAGGGCGGGCACAATCAGTACGCGCTGATGGCCGGGGTCGCACCGCTGCGCCAGGCGATCGAGCGGAAGACGCACGCGCTGTACGGGCGCCGCTACGACTGGGACAGCGAGATCACCATCACCGCCGGCGCGACGCAGGCGATCATGACCGCGGTGCTCTGCTGCGTGCATCCGGGCGACGAGGTGATCGTGCTGGAGCCGTGCTACGACAGCTACGTGCCGGCGATCGAGCTCGCCGGTGGTCTGCCCGTGCTGGTCACGCTGGAGCCGCCCGACTACCGGATACCGCTCGAGCGCATCGCCGCCGCGGTGACGCCGCGCACGCGGCTGGTGATGATCAACACGCCGCACAATCCGACCGGCCGCATCTGGAGCGCCGACGATATGCGCGGGCTCGCCGATGTGCTGCGCCACTCGCGCGCGCTGCTGCTCTGCGACGAGGTCTACGAGCACATCGTGTTCGACGGCGCACGCCACGAGAGCATCGCGCGCCATCCCGAGCTCGCCGAGCGGGCGTTCGTGATCTCGAGCTTCGGCAAGACGCTGCACACGACGGGATGGAAAATCGGCTACGCGATGGCGCCAGCCGTGATGACGCGCGAGTTCCGCAAGGTGCATCAGTTCATGGTGTTCGCGGTCAACACGCCGGCGCAGCACGGCATTGCGGCGTACATCGCGGATCCGGGCCCGTACGTGGAGCTGCCGGCGTTCTACCAGCGCAAGCGCGACGCATTCCGGGCGGGGCTCGCGTCGACGCGCTTCGAGCTGCTGCCGTGCGAAGGCACGTATTTCCAATGCGTTCGCTACGACGCGATCAGCGACCAGGCAGAAAACGCATTTGCGCGTTGGCTCACGAGCGACATCGGCGTCGCCGCGATCCCGGTCTCGGCGTTCTGCCGCACACAGGCAGGCACGCGCGTCGTTCGCTTCTGCTTCGCCAAGAAGGAAGAAACGCTCGCGCGCGCGCTCGAGCGGCTGGCCGACGTCTAGGCGCACGCCGCGCAGGGCACACCGGCATCGGCTCCGGCTGGCATGCAGCTTGCAGCGTGAGGCGGTTGCGCGTGCACCGGAAAAAATGCCGGAACTCGCGCGTCGCGCGCGAGACAAACGTCGATGTGTTGCCGATCGGCGCGGGAGGTCGGCGGTATCGACTGATTCGCATGGGCCCTACGATCGTGGACGAAACGCAACGCACGACGGCGCTCGCATTCTGGAGGTACGCGCATGATTATCTGCGCGTCGCGCGCGCTCTCGCCGACCAGCACAAGCTGCGCCCATGCGAGTCGCAGGCCGTGTATCACCTCGCCGCGCAGGGCCTCGAGTTCGCGCTGAAAGCCTTCCTGCGCGCGAAGGGCCTCTCCGCGTCGGCGCTGCAATCCGACGTCGGTCACTCGCTTGTCGAAGCGCTGCAGCGCAGCGGCGCGCTCGGCTTGCCGGAGCTCTCTGCCGCATCGCAAGCATGCATCGAGACGCTCGCGCCGCATCACCAGCGCGCGCAGTTCATCTACGTCGACGCCGGCGACGATGGGTTCGCCGACGTTCACGCGTTCGTGGCTGCCGGCATCCAGATCCTCGACTGCATCGTGCCCGACGTCGTCGCCGACTACGTCGAGCATCACGGCGCACCGGCATCGCCCAGCGCTGGCGAGTTCGTGCAGCGATTGCGCGCCGACCTGCTCGCGACCGCCGACGGCATCGCGCTGCCTGCTTGACGGCCGCGGGCGGCGCGCGCCCGGCGCGCTGCGGCCGGTGTGAGACTATTCGCCTTTCCTCGCGCATGGATGACGATGGTTTCCAAGGACGAAGTGACGAACATGGCGCTGTTCTGCGATTTCGAGAACATCGCGCTCGGCGTGCGTGACGCCGACTACGAAAAGTTCGACATCGGCAAGGTGCTCGAGCGGCTGCTGCTCAAAGGCAGCATCGTCGTGAAGAAGGCCTACTGCGACTGGGACCGCTACAAGACGTTCAAGGCGCCGATGCACGAGGCGAGCTTCGAACTGATCGAGATCCCGCACGTGCGCCAGTCGGGCAAGAACTCCGCCGACATCCGGATGGTCGTCGACGCGCTCGACCTCTGCTACACGAAGGCGCACGTGCAGACGTTCGTCATCATCAGCGGCGACTCGGACTTCTCGCCGCTCGTCTCGAAGCTGCGCGAGAACAACAAGGTCGTGATCGGCGTCGGCGTCAAGAATTCGACGTCCGACCTGCTGATCGCGAACTGCGACGAGTTCATCTTCTACGACGACCTCGTCCGCGCGAAGAAGCGCGCGTCCTCGCGCAAGAGCGCGGCGAAGGCGGAGACCAACGGCGCGAAGACCGAGAAGACGGCCAAGGCCGACAGCAACGGCGCGAAAGCCGGCAAGGCAGCGAAGTCGCCGCGTGGTGCGCGTGCGTCGAAGCGGCTCGCCGCGGACGTCGCGCCGTCGGCCGACGTCGCGACGATCGTCGAGTCGCAGCCCGCCCAGGCGCCGGGCGACTCGGCGAGCGCAACGACGAAAACGGACGAGCAACGCGTGCAGGAGGCGCTCGAGCGGATCGTCGAAACGGTCGAAGCGCTCATCAGCGAGCGCGGCGACGAGGAGATCGTCTGGGGATCGATGGTGAAGCAGGCGCTCAAGCGTCGAAATCCCGGCTTCAACGAGTCGTTCTACGGATTCCGCTCGTTCAACGGCATGCTGGAGGAGGCCGCGCGCCGCGGATTGCTCACGCTGCGACGCGACGAGAAGAGCGGCGGCTACGTCGTCCGCCTCGCAGCGACCGACTGACGCCGCGCAGCGTTTCGCGCGCGGACAAACGTACACGCGCTGCGCGCACAAATTGCCGGTGCCGCCGCGCGCGGCGCACGAAATCCCGGCCCCTGATCGGGGCTCGCGCAGGAGCGCGCCGCCAGCGGCCGCGCCTCAACCGACTGGCACGGAACGTGCGACACATCGCATGAGGCCCACCATCGCCGATTTCGGATCAGCTTTGGATCGCGTGCCTCACGCGGTCCGGGTCGCCTTCGGACGACCCGGCCGCACCTTGCCGAGCGCCCGGCCGCGGGCGCGCAACGGGAGCTGCGATGAGCCTCGGAACGATATTACTGATCGTGTTGATACTGGCGCTGATCGGCGCGCTGCCGTCGTGGCCGTACAGCACCGGCTGGGGCTACGCGCCGAGCGGCGTCGTCGGCGCGATCGTCCTCGTCGTGCTGATTCTCGTCCTCGTGGGCAGGTTGTAGCGCCGCCGCAAGCGAGCGAAAAAGAACGCCGCGGTCCGCCGCGGCGTTTTTCTGTCGCGCCGTGCGCGCGCTACATGCGCTCGATGATGCCGGCGATGCCTTGCCCGCCGCCGATGCACATCGTGATGAGCGCGTAGCGCCCGCCGGTGCGCTGCAGCTCGTACATCGCCTTCACGGTGAGGATCGCGCCGGTCGCGCCGATCGGATGGCCGAGTGCCACGGCGCCGCCGTTCGGATTGACCTTCGCCGCGTTCATTCCGAGTTCCTTCGACACGCCGAGCGCCTGCGCAGCGAACGCCTCGTTCGACTCGATCACGTCGATCTGGTCGAGCTTGAGCTCGGCCTTCGCGAGCGCGCGCTGCACGGCGGTGACCGGGCCGAGTCCCATGATCTTCGGATCGATGCCCGCGTGACCATATGCGATCAGCCGCGCCATCGGCTTCAGGCCCTTGCGCTCGGCGGCGCGTCGCTCCATCAGCACGACGCACGCGGCGGCGTCATTGATGCCCGACGCGTTACCGGCGGTGACGGTGCCGTTCTCCTTCACGAACGCCGCCCTGAGCTTCGCCATGCCCTCGAGCGACGCGTCGGCGCGGATGTGCTCGTCGGTGTCGAACGTCACCGGGCCCTTCTTGCTCTTGAGCTCGATCGGCAGGATCTGGCTCTTGAAGTGTCCGGCGGCCGTCGCTGCGGCGGCGCGCTTGTGGCTCTCGACGGCGAAGGCGTCCTGCTGTTCGCGCGAGATGCCGCACTTGCTCGCGACCGCCTCGGCGGTGATGCCCATGTGCACGGTGTCGAAAGGATCCGTCAGCGCGCCGACCATCATGTCGACCATCTTCGCGTCGTTCATCCGCGCGCCCCAGCGCATCGCCGGCGCGAGATAGCCGCCCCGGCTCATGCTCTCTGCGCCGCCGCCGACCGCCGCCTCGATGTCGCCGAGCAGGATGTACTGCGACGCGCTGACGATCGCCTGGAAGCCGCTGCCGCAGAGGCGATTGACCGTCATCGCGCCGGAGCCCTGCGGGAGCCCGCCGTTCAACGCCGCGACCCGCGAAATGTACATGTCGCGCGTCTCGCCGTGGATCACGTTGCCGATCACGCACTGGCCGATGTCGTTCGGATCGACCTTCGCCCGCGCCACGGCTTCCTTGATCACGCGCGCCGCGAGGTCGACGGCGGGAAAGTCCTTGAGACTTCCGCCGTAATCGCCGATCGCCGTGCGTACGCCGCTCAGGATCACCACTTCACGCCCGTTGCTCATGCTGTCCTCCACGAAATAGACCTTCCATAATACGCTTCCGGCGAGGCGCAGCGCCTTGCGCTGGCGCAAGGGTTTTCGGGTGCGCGCTCGCGCGCGGCGGCCGCACGGACTAACATGTCCCGGCAACAGGAGGCAGCATGGCGAGCGAAGCGTCCGGCAAATCGAAGTGGCGGCTGCACGGCGTGCGGGTCGTGCATGCGAACGAGCTCGACACGAACACCGCGCAGACGCCCGGCATGAACCGCGCGGCGGCGATCACGCATGCGCGCGCCGGTGCCGAGAAACTGTGGGCCGGCACGGTCGTCATCCACCCGAAAGCGAAGACCGGCGCGCACCACCACGGCCCGGTCGAAAGCGTCATCTATGTCATATCGGGGCGTGCGCGGATGCGCTGGGGCGATCGGCTCGAATTCATCGCCGAAGCGGGCCCCGGCGATTTCATCTACGTTCCACCGTTCGTGCCGCATCAGGAGATCAACGCGAGCGACGACGAGCCGCTATCGTGCGTACTTTGCCGCAGCGGCCAGGAGCCGGTCGTCGTCAACCTCGATCTTCCGAACGTCGAGCCGAATCCCGAGCAGGTGCACTGGGTGGACAACATCCACCCGTCGCCGCGCTAGCGCGAGGGTCAGAGTGCAGCGGCGAGCACGCCTGCACTCTGACCCTCGCACTAGCGCACCGTTGCGCGCCGGCGCTCGGTGATCAGTCGATAGGCGAAGCCGGCGGCAGCGAGGCCGATGGCCGCCGCTGCGAGCGACAGCCTCGGATGGCGATCGGCGGCGCGCGCTGCACGCGTCGCGGTGTCGTTTCGGTATTCGACCGCCGGGACCACCTCGACGATCTCGTCGCTCGACGGCGCCGGCAGCTCGTCGACGTCGACCGCCATGAACGCGGCGGCAGCGGCCGCCGCCGCGGCATCGCTCAACCCGCTGTGGCCCGTCGCGCTGTGGCCCGTCGCGCTGTCGCTGGTCGCGGTCCGCGCCGCCGATGTCTTGCTCTGCTGATTGCGGCGCGAGCCGTAGCGGTGCGCGTACGCCCACGTGAACTCGGCGCCGAGCAGGAAGATCTGCGCCGAGTAATACATCCAAAGGATCAGCAGAACGATCGAGCCGGCGGCACCGAACCCCGACACGACGCTGCTCTTGCCCAGGTAAAGGCCGATCAGGAAACGGCCGATGTCGAACAGCAGCGCGGTCACCGCGGCGCCGATCCAGACGTCGTGCCAGCCGATCTCCGCGCGCGGCAGCAGCTTGTAGACCATCGCGAAGAGACCGGTGATCACGACGAAGCTCACGACGAAGTTCACGAGCTGCAACAGCCATTCGAAGTTGTCGAAGAAGCCGCCGTAGAGCTTGCCCAACGCGGCGAGCGCGGCGGACAACACCAGCGACACCGTGAGCAGGAACCCCATCGCGAGCACGAGGCCCAGCGACAGCAGCCGCGTGCGGATCAGATTCCAGATGCCGCTCGCCTTCTTCTCCGCCGGCACCTCCCAGATGCGGTCGAGATCGTTCTGCAGCTCGGCGAAGACGGTCGTCGCGCCGATCAGCAGCGTCACCACACCGACGATCGTCGCGATCGTGCTCTTCGCCGGCTCGCTCGCGCTCTTGACCAGCCCTTCGATCGCGCTCGCCCCCTCGGGTCCCAGCAGCCCGCGCAGCTGGTCGAAGATCGCGCCCTGCGCGGCGTCCTGCCCGAACACGAGGCCGGCGACGCCGATGACGATGATCAGCAGCGGCGCGACTGAAAAGAGCGTGTAGTACGCGATCGCCGCGCCCATGCTCGACGCGTAGTCATCGCTCCACCCGCTGACCGATTCCTTGATCAACCCCCAAAGCTGCGTCGGGTTCGTCCAGACCATGTTCGCCTCCATCGCCCTCGTCGGGTGCGAGCAAGAAGGCTGCCAGCGACGGTCGCTCGCAGGTGTCCGACGAGCCGGAGGCCTCTCGCCAAACGAGCGCCGCGCGATTGCAAGAATTACAGCGTACGGCGGAGCCCTCGTTGCGCGTTCGCGTGCCCGCGGGAACGCTACGCACGGCGCAGCGCAAGGCCTACGGCGCCGGCGCGCTGCGCCCGACAGCGTAGTACTGCCACTGATTGCGCTGGAAGATGTTCTGCTTGTAGCCCCTGAGCCACGGCTGCACGAGCACGTTGTCGTAGGCGTAGCTTCCGAGGATCCACGGCGTGTATGCGGCGACGAGCTCCTCCATCCTGCGGAACTCGGCCCAGCGCCCGGCCCCGTCGGGCAGCGCGCGCGACGCCTCGTACGCGCGGTCGTAGTCGGCGAGCCTCAGCCGCGCGTCGTTCGACGTGCCGATGTTGGGTCCGTACAGCGGCGAATAGAACGAGTCGGCATCGGGAATGCTGCTGATCCAGCCGAGGTTCCACATCTGCAGCTGACCGGCCTCGGACATCCGGTTCAGCTCGGGCCACTTCTGCTTCAGGAAACGGATGCGAATGCCGATCGCGTCGAGATTCTTCTTCCACAGGTCGTCGGCGTCGCGCGCCGCCGCGTCGGTTGTCGACCCCTTGACGATGACGAGCGGCCGACCATCCGGCAATTCGCGATAGCCGTCGCCGTCGCGGTCCTTGTAGCCGAAGCGATCGAGCAGTGCGCGCGCCGCCGCCGGGTCGTGCGGCACGCGCTGCTTCTGCCTGGGGTCATGGCCGGGAACCGGAGGCGGCGCGAGCTGCGTCGCCGGTTCCTGCTGGCCATTGGCGAGCACGCGCACGACGGCGTCGCGATCGTACGCCATCGCGATCGCGCGGCGCAGCGCGAGCTTCTCCGGCGTGTAGCCGCCGACGACCGGATCGTCCAGATTGAAGAACGTGAACGCGAGCGCGGGCTCGATCGCCCGATGCAGCCGTACATCCCTGTTCGCGAGCTCCGGCTTCAACTTCCCGCCGTCGAGCACGTTCTTCGCGAGCGACGACGGCACGCTCGTGTAGTCGATCTCGCCGTTCTGGAACGCGAGCAGCCGCGGCTGCGCCTCCTCGATGATCGCGACCTCGACGCGCTTCGCGAGCGGCAGCCGGCGACCGGCGAGGCCCTTCGCGATCGCTGCGTCGGCGGCGTCGGAGCCGGCCGCAGGTTCCGGGTAGCGGACGTCGCGATAATCGGGATTCGCCTCGAGCACGACGCGCTGGCTGCGACGCCACTCGGCGAGCCGGTAGGGTCCGTAGCCGACGGGATTCTCCATCACGCGATTCGACGCGTCCTTGTACGCGTCGACGACCTCGTGCGCGACGGCGACGAAATTGATCGTCGTGAGCCAGTGCGCGAAGCCGTAGTTCGGATGCACGAACTTCAGTTGCAGCGTGTAGCGATCGAGCGCGCGGACGCCTTCGATCGGCGCGGCGTAATCGAGCTGCCCGCGCTTGCGCGCGTCGGCGAGCAGTGCGTCGACGCCGGCGAGCTGGTGCTCGAGGATGTACAGCCAGTACGAGCGCACTTTCGGATCGAGCACGCGCTTCATCGCAAACACATAGTCGTCGGCGATCAGCTCGCGCGGCTTGCCGTTGAACGCGGGATCGGGGGTGAAGCGAATGCCATGCCTGATGCGGATCGTGTACGTGCGCCCGCCGTCGGTGATCTCGGGAAGCGCCGCGGCGATCGCCGGCTCGAGTCGAACCGGACGCGCGAAATAGTCGTAGCGGTACAGCGGCTCGAAGATCGCCGTGCACAGGTCCGCCGAATACGTGTCGCTCACCGCCTGCGGGTCGAACCCCGACTCGGCGACGGGAAAGGCGGTTCGGATCACGCCGTCGCGGCCGCCGGTCTGCGCGAGCGCGTCGCGTGCGCCGGATATCGCCGCGGCAATCGCAAGCACGCACACGGCCCTCGATATCGGGCGATAGCGCATCGGCATCGCAAGGGGTCGGAGACGAGCGGTTATAACTCCGACGCCGCGGCGCGGCAAATCGGGCGCGTGCGCTATGATCGGCCGATCGTTGTCGTTCGGGTTCGATGGCGCGAGCCGTGCCGATCACGCTGAGCATCGTTGCGATCGTCGTCTGCGGGACAGTCGGCGGCGTCGCCGCGTGGGCGATCGTCACGTCGATCGGGCTCACCGGCATTGCCGCATCGCTGGTCGCCGCCGTCGTCGGCATGGTGATCGCGCTCGCCGCCTGGACGGCCGTCATAACGCTGCTGCACCGCATCGCGCGACGCCGCTCGATCCGATGATCGACGAGGCGACGCGACGCGCCCTTTGCGATCGGCTGATCGCCGCGTTCGACGGCACGACGACGCTGCCGCCGATCGCCGCCGCGACGCCCGGCTTCGACGTCGACGCCGCGTACGAGGTGCTGCACGCGATCGAGCAGCGGCGGCTCGCGCAGGGTTGGCGGGCGGTAGGGCGCAAGATCGGCTTCACCAACCGCACGATCTGGCCGCGCTACGGCGTGTATCAGCCGATGGGCGCCAACGTGTGGTCGCACACGGTCACGTATGCGCAGCGCGATCGCGCGCGGCTCGACCTCGCCGGCTTCGTGCAGCCGCGCATCGAGCCCGAGGTCGTGTTCAAGCTCGCCGCGCCCGTGCGCGCGGGAGCCGACGTGCATGCCGTGCTCGAAGCCACCGAGTGGATCGCAGCCGGCTTCGAGATCGTGCAAAGTCATTTCCCCGACTGGAAGTTCACTGCCGCCGATTGCACGGCGGCGTTCGGGCTGCATGCGGCGCTCGTCGTAGGAACGCCGTACGCGCTCAACGCGGCCAATCGCGATGCGATCGCGCAGATGCTGCCGACGTTCAACGTCACGCTGCGCAAAGCCGCCGACATCGTCGACACCGGCGTCGGAGCCAACGTGCTCGGCAGCCCGCCACTGGCGGTCGCGCATCTTGCGAACGTGCTCGCGCAGCATCCTCAACTCGCGCCTCTCGCCGCCGCCGAAATCGTGACGACCGGCACGATCACAGACGCGTGGCCGGTCGTGCGCGGCGAGACCTGGTCGAGCGATTACGGCGAGCTGCCGCTTCGCGGGCTCCTCGTGTCGTTCGGCTGACAGGTCGCGGGCGAGCCGGGCGCCGGGCGGCGCATCGCATCACGCGCGCTTGACATACAATCGCCGCTCGGCCGAGGTCCCGGTCGAGACATCCGCTACGAAAGGAACGAGACGATGGTTCGATCGCTTGCCGCGGCGCTGGTCGCGACTGCCGTGCTCGCTGCCTGCGCGACGCCCTCCGGGCCCGAAGCGCAGCCGCGCGAGGAGAAGGAATACCGTACGGGCAGCAACATCCCGATACGCGACCGCAGCGCGCCGTCGTCGGTGCGCACCGTCGATCCCGAGGCGATCGAGCGCGCCCGCAACATCGGCAGTCGCAGCGGGCCGGCCAACTAGCGGGAAGACGAGCCACGCGCCGTGGGCCGCGCGAGCTCCGCGGTCGAGTTTGCGGGCGCCGGCGGGCATGCGCTCGCCGCTCGCCTCGATGTGCCGACCGGCGCGGCGCCGCGCGCGTACGCGCTCTTTGCGCATTGCTTCACGTGCTCGAAGGACTCGCACGCGGCGACGTTCGTCGCCGAAGCGCTCGCCGATGCGGGCATCGCGACGCTGCGCTTCGACTTCACCGGGCTCGGGGGCTCGGACGGCGACTTCGCGAACACCGGCTTCTCGTCGAACGTCGACGATCTCGTCGCCGCCGCCGACTGGCTCCGCGCGAATCGCGAGGCGCCGTCGATCCTCGTCGGTCACAGCCTCGGCGGCGCCGCCGTGCTCGCCGCCGCATCGCGCATCGCGGAGGCGGTCGCCGTTGCGACGATCAACGCGCCGAGCGATCCGTCGCATCTCGCCAGGCGTTTCGCCGCGCAGCGCGCGGAGATCGACGCGAGCGGTGCGGCCGACGTCGAGCTCGCCGGACGCACGTTTCGCATCACGCGTGCGTTCGTCGACGACATCTCGGCGCAGAACATCGAGGCGGCCGTCGCCACGCTCGGACGCGCGCTGATCGTGTTCCATTCGCCGCGCGACACCGAAGTCGGGATCGACCACGCGTCGCGCATCTTCGTGGCGGCCAGGCATCCGAAGAGCTTCGTATCGCTCGACGATGCCGATCACCTGCTCACCCGCCGCGCCGACGCCCGCTACGTCGGCACGGTGCTCGCCGCGTGGGCGAGCCGTTACCTGCCCGCCATCGCCGAACAGGCGGGCGCCGACGCAGCGCGCGACATCGTGCGCGTAAGCGAAACCGGCGTCGGCAAGTTCCAGCAGGAGGTCGTCGTCGGGCCGCATCGCTTGATCGTCGACGAGCCGGCCGATGCCGGCGGCGAGGACAGCGGTCCGTCACCGTACGACCTCGTGCTCGCCGCGCTCGGCGCGTGCACGGCGATGACGATGCGCCTCTACGCGACGCACAAGGCGCTTGCGCTCGAACGCGTGTCGGTCGCGCTGCGTCACGAAAAGATCCATGCGGCGGATTGCGCCGACTGCGAGACGAAGGAAGGCAGGATCGACCGCATCGAGCGCGTGATCGCGATCGAAGGACCGCTCGACGACGCGGCGCGGGCCAAGTTGCTCGAGATCGCCAACCGATGCCCGGTGCACCGGACGCTGCACTCCGAGGTGTCGATCGCCACGCGGCTCGACGAGCCGTGACGCGCCGCTAGGCACGTGTTGCCGGCCGCGATCTGGCGTGCGCCGTGACCACGTAGCGCAGCGGGCCGCCGGCGCGCATCGCGTCGAACGGATAGCAAGTGACGAGCGATAGCGTTGGCTCGTCGACGTCCCGCACGAGCCCGAGGTCGCGCTCGCTGCGCACCGCCATCTCGCTCACGCGGTAGACGACGCGCGCGCCGTTGGGCTGCTCGACGACGATCTCGTCGCCGACCGCGAGCTCGCGCAGGAAGCGGAAATGCGTATCGCGATGCGCGGACACGATGGCGTGTCCGGGCTCGCCGAGCCGCGCCGAGCCCTCGACGTGCCCTGGCCCGAACGCGAGCGCGCGGCCGTTTGCGCCCTCGAGCACCAGCTCGTCGACGCGATGCGCGGGCACGACCAGCCGCGCAACCGGGTATGTGTCCGCCCACGGCCACGGCGGTTTCGCGACGCCGGTGGTCTGCGCGCGCATCCATGCGCCGTGCAGCAGCAGTTGCGCCACTTCCGCCTTTGCATGGATGTACAGTGCGCCGCCGAACTGCCACATGCCGAGCACGAACGACGCGACGGCGATACCGCCGAGCGCGCGCACGGCGACGTCGCTGCGGCGCTTGCAAGCGGCGCCGAGCGGGGAAGACTCGGCCGGTGACGGCCGCCATTCGGTGCCCGGCGCGGCGCCCTCGCTTTCAGCGTGCGCGAGCGATCGCAGCGAATCCCGGCCGACAGGTCTTCCCCGCTCGGCGCCGGCGCAGGCAATTGGCCGGCGCGCGGCCGCAAACCGCCGCAGCGCGCGCAGCGTCGCGAAGCCGCGGCTCATGACGACACCGCGGCAAGGCGGCCGCGCGCACGCCAAGCGACCGCCGCGATCAGCAGCAGCGCGAGCCCGACGAGCGCCATCCGTGGCGCCGGCGTCGCCGTCTGCGGCAAGCCGCCGAACACCGCGTCGTACGACATGCCGTTCGCAAGGTTCGTCGGTACCGCGCTCGTCGTGACCAGCGTGCCTGGCGGCACGCTCGGCGTGACGTCCACGGCGACGAGGCTCGTGTACCGGCTCACCAGGTGATGCGCGAGCGCGACGTCGACGATCGCCGGACGGATGTCGGTTTCGCTTGCGCCGCCTACCATCGCGTCGGACAGCGCGTCGATCTTCGCGCGCGCCCACAGCACGCCGATGCCGGGCTCGATGCCGTCAGCGACGAGCGGCACGCGCGCCTGCCACGGCGTGTCGCCGCGCCGTCCGCTGACGATGACGTCGCCGCCGGGTGCATCGAGCGCGGCCGTCACGACGATCGGCTCGCCGGCGTACAGGTCGGGCACCTGCCGCGGAAACGCGTCGGTGTTGCCCGGCCAGCTCACGGCGACGTCGGTCAGCACGGGGCTTTCGAGCTTGCGAAAGAGCGCGCTCATCTTCGCGCCGACTTCCCGCACGTCGCCGATGTACGTGTACGTGCCGCGACCGAACTGCGCGGCCTTCGTCATGAAGTGCGAATTGGGTGCCGAGCCGATGCCGATCGTGAACAGCCGCCGGTCGCCGAGGCGCTCGCCGATGATCGAGAAAAGATCTGCTTCGTTGCCGACGCCGCCATCGGTGAGAAACACGACCTGGCGCACGAAGCCGGGCGCCGCGTCGCGCGTCAGCGCCGCTTCGAGTGCCGGCTTCATCTCCGTGCCGCCGCCAGCGCGAAGCTTCGAGACGAACGTGCGCGCCTGCGCGATCGCCGCCGCGTCGGCCGGCATCGGCGCGCCGAAGAGCGTCCTCGTCACCGAGTTGAACTCGATCACGTTGAAGCGATCGCCGGCCTGCAGGCGATCGAGCGCCATCGACACGGCTGCTTTCGCCTGCGCAATCGACGCGCCCTCCATCGATCCCGACGTGTCCACGATGTAGACGACCTCGCGCGGGAGCCGCGGCGCGCCGTCGGAAGCGGCCGGCGGCATCAGCATCAGCAGCGCATACGTCCTGCCGTCGCGCACTTCGCTCAGCAGCGACGCCCCCGGCTCGCGCCCGAGCTGCGGCTTCCATACGAGCTCGAAATCGCGGTCGGCGGGCACGGCGCCATCGGCAAGCATCACGTGATAGCGATCGTCCGCGCCGGCGACGACGTCGATCGGGTGATACGGCGACAGCACTTCGGCGAGCGGAAATCCTGCGTTCAGCGTGACGGTGAGCGTGACGGGGTTGATCTTGCCTTGGGACGGATCGATCACCGGCGGCGTGATCCGCTCGGCATCCGGCACGCGGTCGGTGTTGGCGCCCGCGCCGGCGCCCGGCACGCCGACTACCGACGCGTCGCCCGGGATGTAGCGCGGCGCCACGACCATCGGAAAGCGCAGGCGGTAGCGGCCGTCGTCGTAGCGCAGCGTCTGCTGGTATTCGATCGAAACGCGGATTTCCTCGTTCGGGCCGATGTTCGCGACGCTGGTCGTGAACATGTTCGGGCGCTCCTGCTCGACGAGCGTCGCCTTGCGGCCTTCGTGCTTCGCCTGCTCGTAGGTCGACCTCGCCTGCGCGCGCTCCTTGATCTCGCCCTCGATCCGGCGGTTGCCGACGCGCACGTCGAGATGATCGACCGCGGCGTTCTCGGGCAGCGGAAAAACATAGACGCCTTCCTGCCATTGCGTCGTCGGATTGCGGAACACCTGGGTGACGCTCGCGCGCGCCGTGTTGCCGGAGATGTCGATCTCGACGGCGGTTGAAACGAGCGGCGCGACGAGCACGGACTCGCCGTTCGCCGGGCGCAGTCGCAGTTCGCCGCTGCCCGACGCTTCGGCCGCCTGCGCCTGTGTCGACACGATGAACGCGGCGAGCGCGAGGGCGAGGCTTACGATCAGCCCGGCAGCGAGCGCTTCGCAAAGGAAACGTCCCAGATCGCGCCAGACGGCGCGCAGGGTGAAGGACGGAGCGCTGCGCTCGATGCTCATTGATTCTTCTTCCATGCGGGTTTCGCGGGATGGTTGCCGGCGGTTGCAGGACGCGCCACCGCCTCAGCACACATTGGAGGCGCGGACGCGGGCGACGAACGGCTGCAATGGCGGCACCGACGCGATCAATCGTGGCGAAAAGATGGCGCACGTCCGTCGTCCCCGCGGACGCGGGGACGAGAGTGGCGTTCGTTGCATGGCTGGATTCCCGCTTTCGCGGGGGCGACGCGCGAGCCATTGCGCTATAGTCGGCGCGTCGCTTCGCACATCGAGCCCGAGCATCCATGAGCCGCCGAATCGCGATCGTCGAAGACGAGCCGGCGCTGCGCGCCAACTACTGCGACGTTCTTCGCCGCCACGGCTACGAGGTCGCCGCGTACGGTACTCGGGCCGAGGCGCTGGCGGCGTTCCGCACGCGGCTGCCCGATCTCGCGCTGATCGACATCGGCCTTGGCGACGATGTCGACGGCGGCTTCACGCTGTGCCGCGAGCTGCGCGCGCTGTCCGCAACGGTGCCGATCGTGTTCCTCACGGCGCGCGACTCCGATTTCGACGTCGTCGCCGGATTGCGACTCGGCGCCGACGACTACGTGACCAAGGACGTGAGCCTGCCGCACCTCACGGCGCGCATCGCGGCGCTGTTCCGCCGCAGCGACCTGCTCGCCGCGCCGGCCGTCGCCGACGACGTGCTCGAGCGCGGCGCGCTCACGCTCGACGGCAAGCGGCTCGCCGCGCAGTGGAACGGCCGGCGCGTCGAACTCACGCTGACCGAATTCTGGATGGTGCACGCGCTCGCGCGCTACCCCGGGCATGTCAAGGATCGCGACAGCCTGATGCGCGATGCGAAGATCGTCGTCGACGACAGCACGATCACGTCGCACGTGAAGCGGATACGGCGCAAGTTCGAGGCGATCGATCCGTCGTTCGACCGCATCGACACCGTGTACGGCATGGGCTACCGCTGGAGAGACGCGTGAGCGCGGCGGGCGCAGCCAAGGCGCGAAGCGGGCGTCGCCGCGCGATCGCGTGGAGGCCGACCCATCGCGGCAGGAATGCGGTCGGCGTTGCGGAGGCCGACGGTTAGGTCGGCCGACATGAGGCTTCCCCGCATCGCGCTCGGCATCCGCGCGCAGCTGCTGCTGGTTCTCACCGTGTTCCTCGCGCTGCCGTGGCTCGGCTACGAATACGTGCGCGCGCTCGAACGCGTGCTGCGCGACGCGCAGCAGCAGACGGTCGCCGGCACCGCGCAGGCGGTCGCGACCGCGTTGCACGAGCGGCCGCGGTTGTTCGACGTGCAGCTCGTCTCGCCGCTGACGCTGCGCGAAGGACGCGCGCGAGAGCGCGAGCCGGCCGCCGGCGTCGATGCGCCGCCGCCCACGCCGCATCCGGGTGCGGTGGCGGAGGTCGAGCAGATCCTGAACGGGCTGTCGCGCACCGATGCGCGCATCTGGGTCATCGATCGCAACCTGAACGTGCTCGCGCGTGCCGGCACGCTGAAGCACGCCGAATCGCCGGACGAGCCGACCGGGCGCGTCGACGCGGCTCTGCGTGTTGTCGAGCGCACGCTGCTGCACCCCCTGTACGCGCTCGTCCTCGCGCAGCCGCGCGAGGACTTCAGCGACGAAGGCGCCGCGCACACGCTCGGCGACGCGCGCGAGGTCGACGGCGCGCTGTCCGGCATCCTCACCGTCGACCGGCGGCCGACCGCGGATGGTCGCGCGACGATCGTCACTGCCGCGCACCCGATATGGATCGGCGACGAAGTGCGCGGAGCGGTGATCGTCGAGGAGACGACGAACCGCGTGCTCGCGGAGCGTAACCGCGCGTTCGAGCGGTTGTTCACGATCGTCATCGCCGTGCTGCTGGTCGGCACGCTCGCGCTGACGCTGTTCGCGTCCCGGCTTTCCGCGCGGATCCGCGCGCTGCGTGACGACGCGGAGCGCGCGATCGACGCGCAGGGCCGGGTGGCGGGCGACGCACAGCGGCCGCTCGCAGGCAGCAAGGCCGGCGACGAGATCGGCGATCTCGCGCGAAGCTTCTCGTCGGCGATCGCGCGTCTGTCGCAGTACGCGAGCTACCAGCGCAACATGGCGAGCCGGCTGTCGCACGAGCTTCGCACACCGGTGGCCGTGGTGCGCAGCTCGCTCGACAACCTCGCGCAGCAGCCTGTTGCCGCCGATGCGCGCGTGGCGCTCGAGCGCGCCCAGGGCGGGCTCAACCGGCTGTCGGAGATTCTCACGCGGATGACCGAGGCGACGCGGCTCGAGCAGAGCCTCACGACGCATGAGCGCGAGCGCTTCGACGTTGCCGCGCTGGTCGCCTCGTGCGTCGACGGCTATCGCGTCGCGTATCCGGGCCGTGCGATCGCGCTCGAAACCCCCGGCGGCTCGCTGCCGGTCGACGGCGCGCCGGAGCTCGCCGCGCAGATGCTCGACAAGCTGGTCGCGAACGCCGTCGAGTTCGCGGCGACGGGCACGCCGGTCGTCGTTCGCGTGGAGGCGAGCGACGGCGAGGCGCGGCTTTCGGTCGACAACGACGGTCCGCTGCTACCCGACGGCATGCAATCGCGGCTGTTCGACTCGATGGTGTCGGTGCGCCGCGACGGCGCCGGCGCCGGCCCGCATCTCGGCCTCGGGCTGTACATCGCGCGGCTCATTGCGGAGTTCCACGGCGGACGGGCG
The DNA here is from genome assembly GCA_963798655.1 of uncultured beta proteobacterium. GTDB lineage: Bacteria > Pseudomonadota > Gammaproteobacteria > Burkholderiales > Casimicrobiaceae > CAVSMC01. Next base: position 964,755 of record CAWCUH010000004.1, read on the forward strand.
CAGGCGCGCAACCGCGACGACGGCCATGGCGTCGTCTTCACGGTTACGATGCCGCTCGCTCCACAGGCCGCCTGAACCTCGGCCAACGGAGCAAATCGAAACGACGGAAGGAGTGAATGTCATGGCAAACGCGGTGGCGGTGGGTCGCCGCAATTTCGACGACGTGGTTATCGCCGGCTCCGCGAAGAAGCCGGTGCTGGTCGATTTCTGGGCGGCGTGGTGCGCGCCGTGCCGCGCGCTCGCGCCGGTGCTCGACAAGCTCGCCGCCGAGTTCGCCGGTCGACTGACGCTCGCGAAGCTCGACACCGACGCGGAGCCCGACCTCGCGGCGCGCTACGGCATCCGCGGCATCCCGAACTGCAAGCTCTTCATCGACGGCAAGGTCGCCGACGAGTTCACCGGCACGCTGCCCGAGGCGGCGGTGCGCCAGTTCCTGCAGAAGAACCTGCCGTCGCCGGTCGCGGCGCTCGTTGCCGAGGCGCGGAAGCGACTGGAGACGCGCGACGCCGTCGGCGCGCTGGAAAAGCTCGACGAGGCGTTCGCGATCGACCCCGCCGACGAAGCGGCGTTGCTCGCTCGCGCCGACGCGATGCTCGCGCTCGGCCGCACCGACGACGCGCGAATGCTGATCGACGAGCTCGAGTCGCCGCAGCGCGCACGCTCGCGGCCGGTGACCGATGCATCACGGCTCGCATCGCTCAGGGCCCGGCTCGATATCGCGGCCGATGCGTCGGGCGATCTCGACGCGCTTTCGCACGCGGCGTCACGCGAGCCGGCGGATACCGCAACGAAATTGCGCTACGCCGACGCGCTTGCCGCACGCGGTCAATACGAGCGCGCGCTCGACGAGCTGCTCGCGATCGTGCGCCGCGAGCGCGGGTCCGGCGACGACGCTGCGCGCAGGCGCATGCTGCGCATCTTCGACGCGCTGGGCGCCGACAACGACGTCGTTCGCCGCTATCGTCGCGAGCTCGCGTCGGCGCTCAATCGTTGATGGAGCCCTTCATGGAGCCACGATTCGACGGTGAGCCATAGCACGATGTCCGTGTCGACGATGCCCTGATCCTTCGCGATGTAGCGTTCGTCGCGCCGGTCGTTCGATTCGTCTCGCATGCCATGGGCGTCAGGGGAGCGCGGCGCGGCATCGGCGATAATGCGGGCCTTCGTCACGTCCAGCGCCGCCGACCGATGTCCTTCGCACCGATCACTGCGTCACCTGCGCTCGCCTGCGCGGCGCTGCTCACCGTGTCGAACCTCTTCATGACGTTCGCCTGGTACGGCAATCTGAAGAACTTGGCCGACCGCCCGTGGTGGATCGCCGCGCGGTACATGGGGCAGCCGATCAAGCTCGACTATCTGTGGGCCGGCGCGTGCCTGATGGGCGCCGTGTTCTTCATCTTCCGCACGTGAGCCGCGCCGTCCCTTCCGCGGCCGCTTCGGTGGCGAACGACGCACCTGCCGCGCCACGCGCGCTGCCGTTCCGCCAGCTCTATTTCGCGTTCGCTGCCGCGTACCTGCTGTCGTATGTCTATCGCACGGTGACCGCGGTCATCTCGCCGGAGCTCGTGCGCGAGCTCGACCTCGCGCCTTCGGCGCTCGGGCTCGTGACGAGCGCGTACTTCATCGCGTTCGGCGCCGTGCAGGTGCCCGCCGGGATGATGCTCGACCGCTTCGGGCCGCGCCGCGTCGAGCCGGTGCTGTTGCTCGTCGCCGGCAGCGGCGCGCTCGCATTCGCGTACGCCGATGGCGTCGGCGAGCTGCTCGTCGCGCGGGCGTTGATCGGGCTCGGCGTCGCGACGTGCCTGATGGCGCCGCTGAAGGCGATCTCGACGTGGTACTCGAGCGAGCGGCACGCATCGCTGTCGGGATGGATGATGGTCGCCGCGGGCGCGGGTGCGCTGCTCGCGACCGCGCCGACCGAATTCGCGCTTCGCTACGTCTCGTGGCGGACGCTGTTCGTCGGGCTCGCTGCCGCCACTTACGCGGTCGCCGTGTGGATCTGGCTGCGCGTGCCCGACATCGCGCGCCCGACCACGTCGGCCGGTATCGCGGCTCAATTCGCCGGCGTCCGCAGCGTGTTCGCGCACGCGCGTTTCTGGTGGATCGCGCCGCTCGCCGGCGTCGGCATGGGGTCCTTCATGGCGATCCAGGGACTGTGGTCGGTGCCGTACCTGATGGACGTCGACGGGCTCGATCGCGCGTCGGCAGCCCGGCACCTGCTGGTCATGGGCATCGTGATGATCGGCGGCTACGCATGCGTCGGCGCTTTCGCCACGCGACTGTCGCGGCGCGGCATCCAGCCGCGCCACCTGTACGTTGCCGGCTTCTTGCTCAACGCGGCGATGCTCGGCGTGATCGTCCTCGGCGTTCCGGGCGGCTACCTGTGGTGGACGCTCTATGGCCTCGGCGCCGTCGTCAACGTGCTCGGCTTCGCCGTGCTGAACCAGGGATTCCCGAACGAGCTCGCCGGGCGTGCGAACACGGCGATGAACCTGTTGATGTTCGGCGGCAGCTTTGCGGCGCAATGGGGCATCGGCGTGATCGTCGACGCGGCGCGCTCGGCGCTCGGCTTCGGCACCGCGGCGGCGCTGCGGCTCGCATTCGCGACGATGCTCGCGCTGTACGCGGCGACGCTCGTGTGGTTCGCCGCCGGCTGGCGCGTGCACGCGACGCAGCGCCGCATCGACTGATCGTCGACATGCATCTGCACGTTCTCGGCATCTGCGGCACGTTCATGGGCGGCGTCGCGGCGATCGCGAAATCGGCGGGGCATCGCGTCACCGGCTGCGACGCGAACGTCTATCCGCCGATGTCGACGCAGCTCGAGGCGCTCGGCATCGCGTTGACCGAAGGCTTCGACGCGGCGCAACTCGACGGCGTCGCCCGCGACGCCGATGTTTTCGTCGTCGGCAACGTCGTCTCGCGCGGCAATCCGTTGATGGAAGCCGTGCTCGACGCCGGCCGCGCCTACGTATCCGGCCCGCAGTGGCTCTACGAGAACGTGCTCGCCGATCGCTGGGTGCTCGCCGTCGCCGGCACGCACGGCAAGACGAGCGCCGCGGCGATGCTCGCGCACGTGCTCGACGGCGCGGGGCTCGACCCCGGGTTCCTGATCGGCGGCGTGCCGGTCGACTTCGGCGTGTCGGCGAGACTCACCAACAGCTCGTTCTTCGTCATCGAGGCCGACGAATACGACACGGCGTTCTTCGACAAGCGCTCGAAGTTCGTGCACTACCGGCCGCGCACGGCGATCCTGAACAACCTCGAGTACGACCACGCCGACATCTTTCCCGACGTCGCGGCGATCGAGACGCAGTTCCATCACCTGGTCCGCACGGTGCCGCGCAGCGGCCGCATCGTCGTCAACGGCGGCGACGAGCATCTTGCGCGTGTTCTCGCGCGCGGCTGCTGGAGCGAAGTCGAGCAGTTTGGGGGACAGACCACGTTTTCGCGCGACGCGGAAAACGTGGTCTGTCCCCACTGGACGATCGGCGTCGATGGCACGATTCTGCTCGGCGGCGCCCCGCAGGGAACGCTCGCGCTCTCGCAGCTCGGACGCCACAGCCAGTTGAATGCGCTCGCGGCGATCGCCGCTGCGCGCCACGCCGGCGTTCCGGTTTCGGCGAGCCTCGCTGCGCTCGCGCGCTTCAACGGCGTCAAGCGCAGGCTCGAGCTCGTCGGGCGCGCGAACGGCATCAGCGTCTACGACGACTTCGCGCATCACCCGACGGCGATCGCGACGACGATCGACGGCCTTCGCCATGCAGTGGGCGATCGCTCGCGCATCCTCGCGGTGTTCGAGCCGCGATCGAACACGATGAAGCAGGGCGCGCTGAAGGATGCGCTGCCCGCCAGCCTTCGCGCCGCGGACCGCGCGTATTGCTACGCGGCGAATCTTGGCTGGGACGCGCGGGCGGCGCTCGCGCCGCTCGGCGCGAAAGCGATCGTCGTCGACGATCTCGACACGCTCGTCGCCGATATCGTTCGCAATGCGCGACCCGGCGACCACGTGCTCGTCATGAGCAACGGCGGGTTCGGCGGCATTCATCGCAGGCTCGTCGCGGCGCTGGAGGCCGCGGCGTGACAGCCGGCCCCGCGCCGGTGATCGTCTACCTGCACGGGCTCAACTCGTCGCCGGCGAGCGTCAAGGCGCAAAAGGTCGTCGCGTATGCCGCAAAGCTCGCCGATCCGCCGCGGCTGCACGTTCCGGCGCTGCCGACATGGCCGTCGGACGCGATCGCCGGCGTGCGGCAATGGATCGACGCCAACCTCGGGAGCGGCACGCCGCTCGCGTTCATCGGCAGCTCGCTCGGCGGCTACTACGCGACGTGGCTCGCCGAGCGCTACGGCGCGCGCGCCGTGCTGATCAATCCGGCGATCCGGCCCTACGTGCAACTCGCCGCGTATCTCGGCGAGCAGCAGAACCTCTACACCGGCGAGCGATGGGTACTGACGCCCTCGCACTTCGACGACCTCGCGCGATTTCGCGTGGATCGGATCACGCGAGCCGATCGCTATCTCTTGCTGATGCGCTCGGGCGACGAGCTGATCGATTGGCGCGAGGCGATCGTTCATTACGCCGGGGCGTGGCAATTTGTCGCAGCGGGCGGCACGCACGGATGGGAAGACATCGACGACGAGCTTCCATCGATCGTGCGCTTCGCGATCGAGGGTCAGAGTGCGGTTTATCCGACGCAACAGCGGTACGATGCACCGATGGACCCGCACTCTGACCCTCGCTTCGGATGATGCGGCGCTACGACGTCGCGATCATCGGCGGAGGCCTGATCGGCGCGGCGATTGCGTTCGGCATGCGCACGCTCGGCGGCAGGCTCGCGATCCTCGACGAAGGCGACGTGGCGTTTCGCGCCGCGCGCGGCAACTTCGGGTTGATCTGGGTGCAGGGCAAAGGCGCTGGACTTGCGCCGTACGCAAGCTGGACGCAGCGATCGGCGCGTGAGTGGCCCGCATTCGCGGCGACACTTGCCGCGGGCAGCGGCATCGACGTCGCGCTCGCACAACGCGGCGGCTTGTCGGTGTGCCTTTCGCGACGCGAGCTCGATGCGCGCGTCGAGCATCTGCGCGCAACGCTCGCGCAGCCGGGCTTCGAGCGCTATCGGATCGACGTGCTCGACCGCGATGCGATCGCCGCGCGCGTGCCGGCGATCGGTCGCGACGTCGCCGGCGGCACGTGGACCGATCTCGACGGGCATTGCAATCCGCTCAAGCTGCTGCATGCGCTGCATGCGGTGTTCGTGCATGCGGGCTGCGCGTACCTCGGACAGCACAAGGTATCGCGGATCGAGCCGCACGGAACCGGCTTCGCGCTGTCGACGGCGCACGGCATCATCGAGACGGAACGTGTCGTCATCGCAGCGGGCCTCGGCAACACGACGCTCGCAGCGATGGTCGGCGTGCATGCGCCGGTGCGGCCGAACAAGGGACAGATCGTCGTGCTCGAGCGCGTGCAGCGGTTTCTCGAATTTCCGCTGGAGACGGTGCGCCAGACGGACGAAGGGACGGTGCTGATCGGCGACTCGCAGCAGGAGCGCGGGTTCGACGACACGCTCGATGTCCCGGTCCTCGCCGCGATGGCGGAGCGCGCCACGCGCGTCTTTCCGCACCTCGCGCACGCGCGCGTCGTGCGCAGCTGGGCCGCGCTGCGCGTGATGACGCCCGACGGGTTTCCGATCTACCAGCAGTCGCCGACACACGCAGGCGCTGCCGTCGTCACCAGTCATTCGGGCGTGACGCTCGCCGCCGCTCACGCGCTGGTCCTCGCCCCCGCGCTGCTCGAAGGCTCGCTGCCTGCGGCGTGCGCGCCGTTCACTTCGTCGCGCTTCGATGTTCCGCAGGCTGCCTGACGCTCGCGGCGAGCGCGTCGAGGTCGTCATCGACGGCGAGCCGTATGTCGCGCGGGCAGGCGACAGCGTCGCGGCGGCATTGCTCGCCGCCGGTCGCGTCGCGTTTCGCACTACCCCCGTGCACCGCGCCGCGCGCGGACCGTATTGCCTGATGGGCGTCTGCTTCGATTGCCTGGTGACGATCGACGGTCGGCCGGCGCAGCAGTCGTGCGCGATCTCGGTGGTACCCGGCATGCGAATCGACACCGCGCGCGAGAGCTCGCCGTGACCGCACCGGGGCGAATCGTCGATGTCGCAGTCGTCGGCGGCGGACCCGCCGGACTCGCGGCGGCAACGCTAATCGCCGAGCTGAGCCTCGCCGTGACGCTGTTCGACGAGCAGCCGTCGCTTGGCGGCCAGGTCTACCGGGCGATCAACGCATCGCCGCACGCCACTGCGGACATCCTCGGCGAGGAATACTGGGAAGGCGCCGCGCTGGTGCGCGCGTTTCGCTCGTCGGGTGCGACCTACGCGCCGTCGTCGCTCGTGTGGTCCATCGCGCCGGGCCGCGATAATCTCGTCGAGCTCGGTGTCGGGTTCGGCGCCGCCGATGGACGACGCGCGGAAGCGGTCAGCGCGCGCGCGGTCATCGTCGCCGTCGGCGCGCACGAGCGGCCGTTCCCGATTCCCGGCTGGACGCTGCCCGGCGTGATGACCGCCGGCGGCGCGCAGGCGTTGTTGAAGACGAGCGCGATCGTGCCGGCCGGGCGCACGGTGCTCGCCGGATGCGGCCCGCTGCTGTGGCTCGCTGCGTCGCAGCTGCTGCGCGCGGGCGTCGCCGTCGAAGCGGTGCTCGACACGACGCCGCGCGGACGCTACGCCGAAGCGGCGTCGTACGCGTGGGGATTCGTGCGCTCCGAATACTTCGCCAGAGGCATGCGGCTCGTGCGCGACGTGCGCGCACGCTCGCGCGTGATCGAGCACGTGAGCGCGCTCGCAGCCGAGGGCGGCGCACGCTTTGGGGAAGTGCGCTTCGATGCCGACGGCAAGTCGCAGACGATCGCCGCCGACGTGCTGCTGTTGCATCAAGGCGTCGTTCCGAGCATCAACGTTGCGCTTGCTGCCGGATGCGCGCTGCGATGGAACGAGCGGCAGGCGTGCTTCGAGCCACGCGTCGACGACTGGGGCGGCGGCGCCGCGGCGGGCATCTACATCGCCGGGGACGGCCGGCGGGTTAGCGGCGCGCGTGCCGCGCTCGCATCGGGGCGCATCGCAGCGCTCGCCGTCGCCAACGGGCTCGGACGAATCGACGCGCGCGAGCGCGACGCGCGTGCCGCGCGCGAGCGGGAGTCGCTTGCGATCGCGAAGCGCGGCCGCGCATTCTTCGACACGCTGTACCGGCCGCCCGACGCTTTTCGCGTCCCCGAGGGCCCGACGATCGCGTGTCGCTGCGAGGAGGTGAGCGCACAGCAGATCGTCGACGCCGTCGCGCTCGGATGCGTCGGCCCCAATCAGGCAAAGGCCTTCGTCCGCTGCGGCATGGGTGCCTGCCAGGGCCGGATGTGCGGGCTCACCGTGACCGAGCTGATAGCGAAGACGCGCGGCGTCACGCCCGCGGATGTCGGCTATTTCCGGCAGCGCTTTCCCGCGGCGCCGATCACGCTCGGCGAGCTCGCATCCTTGCCGAGCGACGACGACGCCGAGCGCGCCGTCGTTCGCGAGCGCGGCACGCATTGACGCCGTTGCTGCGGTGCAGATCGCGCCGGTGCGCACCGCCGGCTAGAATGCCGATGAGCTGGCGAAGTCTTCGGTGATCGTTTACCGCTGACCTTTCCCGCATCGCAGCGGGACGCGTGCCAAAAGCACCGCGTCAGTCGCCGGCATCGCCGCGCTTCGTCGCGGCTCCGGTGCCCGACTCTCAAAAGGAGCTCGGCATGACCTCGCGTTCTCCTGCGGCGGATGCGCCGCTCGTCGATGCCGCGTCGCGGTCCACCACCATCGCGACCGAGCGCGCCCACGCCGCGCGCAACTACGATCCGCTGCCCGTCGTGCTCGCGCGCGCCGAAGGCAGCTGGGCGTGGGACGAGAGCGGCCGCCGCTATCTCGACATGATGAGCGCCTACTCGGCCGTGAGCCACGGCCACGCGCACCCGCGTCTCGTTGCGACGCTGTGCGAGCAGGCGCAGCGGCTCGCCGTCACGTCGCGCGCGTTCTACAACGACCGCCTGCCCGAATTCCTGCGCAAGCTGACGGAGGTGACGAAGCTCGATCGCGCGCTGCCGTCGAGTGGCGGCGCCGAAGCGGTTGAGACCGCGCTCAAGGCCGCGCGCAAGTGGGGCCACAAGGTCAAAGGCATCCCCGCCGAGCGCGCGGAGATCATCGTCTGCGACGGAAACTTTCACGGCCGCTCCATTTCGATCGTCGGCTTTTCGTCGGAGGCCAACTATCGCGACGGCTTCGGGCCTTTCGCGCCCGGCTTCCGCCGCATCCCGTTCGGCGACGCCGCGGCGCTCGCGCGCGCGATCACGCCGAACACGGCGGCATTTCTCGTCGAGCCGGTTCAGGGCGAGGCGGGCATCGTCGTGCCGCCGGACGGCTATCTTGCCGCGTGCGCGAGCATCTGCCGCGACGCCGACGTGCTGCTGATCGCGGACGAGATCCAGACGGGCATGGGACGAACCGGCCGCTTCCTCGCATGCGAGCACGAGGGCGTGCGGCCCGACGGCGTGATCCTCGGCAAGGCGCTCGGCGGCGGCCTTTTGCCGGTCTCTGCGTTCGTCGCGACGCACGACGTCATGCGCGTGTTCGCGCCCGGCGATCACGGCAGCACGTTCGGCGGCAATCCACTGGCGGCGGCCGTCGGCCTCGAAGCGATCGCCGTGCTTTTCGAAGAGCGCTTGATCGAGCGTTCGGCGGAGCTCGGCGAGCACCTGCGCGCGAATCTCGCGATGATTCGCAGCCCGCTGATTCGCGCGGTGCGCGGCAAGGGCCTTTTCATCGGGCTCGAAGTCGACCCGACGCACGTGACGGCGCGCGAGATCGTCGACCGGCTGCTCGCGCGCGGCATCCTGACGAAGGATACGCACGGCACCGTCGTGCGCTTCGCGCCGCCGCTCGTCATCGAGCGCAGCGATCTCGATTGGGCGGTCGAGCAGGTGCAAGCCGTGTTCGCCGAGCTCGACGACGGAATGCGAGCAGACGCGAATCGCCGCGGCGAGGCCGACCGCTCGGCGTGTCGATCCGTTTGACGGCGCGGAGGGCGCGCGGGAGCGGCGAGCAGGATGACATGAGCACGCTCGCGACGACCTGCGCAGCCCGCACGACATGCGCAACTCGGGCGACATGAGAACGCCGCGCCATCGCTGCGCCTCCGACGCCGCGCTGGCCGCTCCCGATGGTCGCTGCGGGCCGGGGCCCGAAGGCGCGGCGTTCTGCGCGAAGCATTCATCTTTGTAGCCGCGTCGCGCGGTTGCTACCATTGACGGCATGGCAACGCTTGCCAACCGCCTCGTCGTCGCGATCAGCTCGCGAGCGCTGTTCGACTTCGAGGAGGAAAACGCCGTTTTCCGCGCCGACGACGACCAGCCGTACATGCAGCTGCAGCTCGCGCGCCTCGAGCAGCCGGCCAAGCCCGGCATCGCGTTTCACCTGGTGAAGAAGCTGCTCGGCTTCAACGCCGACGGCGCGAAGCGCGTCGAGGTCGTCATCCTGTCGCGCAACGATCCGGTATCGGGGCTGCGCGTGTTCCGCTCGGTCGAGGGCGCCGGATTGTCGATCGAGCGAGCGGTGTTCACGCGCGGTCGCGAGCCGTGGGCGTATCTGCGACCGCTGAACGCAAACCTGTTCCTGTCGGCCAACGCGGAGGACGTGCGCGCAGCGCTCGCCGCGGGATTTCCGGCCGCGCTCGTCTACGTGCAGTCGGCGCTCGCCGACTCGCATCCCGACGAGGTGCGCATCGCGTTCGACGGCGACGCCGTGCTGTTCGCCGACGAGGCCGAGCGCGTGTATCGCGAGCGCGGCCTCGACGCATTCACGTCGCACGAGACGGCGCACGTGTCGCGACCGCTGCCGCCCGGTCCCTTCAAGCCGCTGCTCGAGGCGCTGCATCGACTGCAGCAGGCCGACGATCGGGACAAGGTGCCGATGCGGCTGCGCACGATCCTCGTCACCGCGCGCAGCGCGCCGGCGCACGCGCGCGCGATCCGCACGCTGATGGATTGGCGCATCCACGTCGACGAAGCGATGTTCTTGGGCGGTCTCGACAAGGGACCGTTCCTGCGCGAGTGGGCGCCCGACTTCTTCTTCGACGACCAGACGCGCCACGTCGAAAGCGCGTCGCTGCACGTGCCCGCCGGCCACGTGCCACACGGGATCGCCAACGAATAGATACGCCGCGCGCTGCGGCGTAGCCGCCCCCGCGGCGCGTTCGCGATCAGAAGTTTTCCTACGGCCGCTGCGGCTCGACGACGATCGGCTCGCCGGTCGACGGATACGCCGGGCGAATCGACTGGATCAGCGCGAAATGCACCGGCACCGGCGCGGCTGCCGACAGCCGCTGCAGTACGTCCGCGATGTCGGTGTTGCGCGCGTCGTAGGAAAACGAAAGCGCCGGTGGCTCCGCGCTCGCGCGCGCGGTGCCCGGATCGATGCCGGCGACGTGCTCGGCGGTCGCGACGAGCGCGTCGGGGACGGCAATGCCGCCGGTGCCGGACGGCGTCGTGAAAGCGACGAACGCCACGACGTGGTCGAGGCGGTCGGCACGGTCGACGACGGCGAAGTCGTAGACCGCGACGACGCGCTCGTTCAGCGGTGCACCCGACGTGGACGCGCCGACCGACGCGAGGCCGAGCAGAATCGCGGCACCGGCAACGCAAAGCTTCGCCGTGCGCGCGAGGCGTCGCAATGTCGGCTGCGGATCGGTGCCAGCCCCTCCCAAGGCGTGTGTCGTGCTCCCCATGGGCGACATCTTCGGCCGGCGATGGTTCCGCCGCCCATAGGGACGTCGGACGTCGGCCTGTAGGACACGCCCTACATCGTACCGCTTGCCGATCATTCCGCGCGGCGTACGTTGAGAGTATGTACCCACTTCTAATGGCGCAGGCTTTGCTGCGGCGAACTCGCGCTCGCGACCGCCGCCAGCAGCCGTACGAGCGACGCGAGCATCACTTGCCGACGATCACGTCGGACGCCTTGATCACCGCGGACGCGCTGTCGCCGGCTTTGAGCGCAAGATCGTCGACGGCCTCGTTGGTGATCGACGCGGTGACGATGGTGCCGCCACCGATGTCGATGCGCACGTGCGATGTCGTTGCGCCGCGCTTGACGTCGACCACCTTGCCGGGCAGAACGTTGCGAGCCGAGAGCTTCATCACACCTCCGAGATCGTGGGTCAGGGCGCGCCGAACCCGTGGCGGCAGGACTCGGCCGGCGCGGCGACGTGTCGCGAGCGCGGCGTTCTCGGCGTGTGCCTGTTCGACGACGTGATCGCGTAACAGTACGTGAGGCGGCGGTCGGCGCGTTCGCGAGCAGCGTTCGAGCGCGTGGCCCCGCCGGAGCTTGGATCGGCCTTCGCGCGGCGTCGACGCGCCCAGTTTGACCGCCGGATCGAGCATCCGGTCGAGCAGATTTTCAGGCGTGACCGACCCAAGCCGCGGCGCGACCAACGCACAGAGCCGGTTGCGCGCGAACCTTCTCGCGGGCCCCGCCTTGCCGTCGGTCGCAAGCGCTTGCGGATACTCCATGTTCGCCGATGCGAGGACGTCCGCGCGCTCGCTTTGGGCCAGACGATCCTTGAGCAGGCCCGAGGCGCCGAAGTCGCCGACGACGGGCGCCCCGCCGGCACTCGTGAATGCGGCGCCGACCTCGGTGAGCGCGGCGCGAAGGCTCCCCGCAGCGTAGAGCTTCAGCGGCCGCTGCGCGAGCGCGCCATGCGCGAGGGAAGCGAGCGATATCGCGACGACCGCCGCCCGTGCGATCACGACTTCGCGTCCGGGAAGAACAGCTGCTCGCCGTTGATCTTGTAGGTCGCGATCGTCTGCTGGCCTTCGCGGGAAACGAGCCAGTCGATGAACGCCTTGCCCTCGGCGACCTTCACGCTCGGATGCTTCGCCGGATTGACCAGCATCACGCCGTACGGGTTGAACAGCCGCTTGTCGCCTTCGACGACGATTGCGAGCTCGCCGCGATTCTTGAAATTGAGCCACGTGCCGCGGTCGGTGAGCGCGTACGCGTTCATCGACGACGCGGTGTTGAGCGTCGGTCCCATGCCGGAGCCGGTCGAGCGGTACCAGCTTCCCTTGCCGCTCTCGGGATCGACGCCCGCCATCTTCCAGTAGCGCAGCTCCGCCTGGTGCGTGCCGCTGCGGTCGCCGCGCGACGCGAACGGCGCCTTCGCTGCGGCGATCTTCTTGAACGCGGCGGCGACGTCCCCGGCGCCCACGATCTTCGCGGGATCGCTCTTCGGGCCGACGATGACGAAGTCGTTGTACATGACGTCGTGGCGGTCGACGCCCGAGCCTTCGGCGACGAACTTGTCCTCGGCCGGCCGATCGTGGACGAACACGACGTCGGCGTCGCCGCGGCGGCCGACGTCGAGCGCCTGTCCGGTGCCGAGAGCGATCACATGCACGGCAATGCCGGTCTTTTTCGTGAACGCCGGCAGCAGGTGGCCGAACAGTCCCGACTGCTCGGTCGACGTCGTCGATGCGACGGTGATGAAGCGCTGCTGCGCCTGCGTGATCGACGCGCAGCAGGCAAGCGCCGCGAGCGCGGCGGCGAACATTCGGCGGTTCAACGCCATGGCGATTCTCCTTGCAGAAATGCGGCGGCTTCGGCCGTCGCCGGGTGGTCGAAAAAGCGCTCGACGCTCGAGCGCTCGACGAGCCGCCCGCGATCGAGGAACAGCACCTCGTCGCCGAGGCGCCTCGCCTGGCCGAGGTTGTGGGTCACGAACACGACCTTGGTGCCCGACTCGTGGATCGACTGCACCACGGCCTCGATCTCGCGCGTCGCGCCGGGGTCGAGGTTCGCCGTAGGCTCGTCGAGGAACAGCACCTCGGGCTCGAGCATCCACGCGCGTGCGAGCGCGAGCCGCTGCTGCTCGCCCCCCGAGAGCACGCGCGCCGGTCGGTGCGCGAACGCGCTCAATCCGACACGCGCGAGGGCCGCCCACGTGCGAAGCTCGCGCCGGTCGGCGTCGACGCCGGCGATCTTCAGCGCGAAGGTCAGATTGGCGAATACGCTGCGGCGAAGCAGCACCGGCCGCTGGAACACCATCGCCTGCCTGCGCGGCGCGCGTGCACGGTCCGGCGACGACCAGCGCACTTCGCCGGCCGACGGCGCGAGCAGTCCGTGGCAGAGCCGCAGCAGCACGCTCTTGCCGGCGCCGTTCGGGCCGAGCACGACGGTGCGCGGGCCGCGCTCGAGCGTCGCGTCGATGCGATCGAGGATCCGGCGGCCGCCGGCGTCGAACGACACGCCGTCGAGCGTGAGCGGCAGCAGCGATGCGATCGGGCTAGCCATGACGTCGCTGCGCGACTTCCTTCACGACGTGCGCGGCGATATTGAGCACGAACACGATCGCCATCAGCACGATGCCCAGACCGAGCGCGAGCGGAAGATCGCCCTTCGAGGTCTCGAGCGCGATCGCCGTCGTCATCACGCGCGTCACGCCGTCGATGTTGCCGCCGACGATCATCACGGCGCCGACCTCGGCGATGGCGCGCCCGAACGCGGCGAGCACGATCGTCGTGAGCGAGAAGCGCACGTCGTGCAGCAGCGCGAGCGTCGCGGCGAGCGTGCCGGCGCCGAGCGAGGTCAGCTGCTCGCGATACTCGCGCCAGGCGTCGGACACCGCCTGGCGCGCGAGCGCGGCGATCAGCGGCGCGACGAGCACCGCCTGCGCGATCACCATCGCCGGCGGCGTGAACAGCAGCCCGAGTGCGCCGAGCGGTCCGGCGCGCGACAGCAGCAGGTAGATCGCGAGGCCGACGACCACGGCCGGCAGCCCGAGCAGCGCGTTCAGCGTGACGATCATCGCCTGGCGACCGCGGAAATCGGTGACGGCGATCGCGGCGCCGAGCGGCAGCGCGACGATCGCCGCGATCGCGACGGCGCAAAGGCTCACGGCGAGCGACAGCGCGACGATCGCGACGAGATCGGCGTTTGCGTGCGCGATCATTCGCGCCGCCTGGGCGAATGCGAGCGCGACCGTGCCGTTCACCGCGGCCACCGCAGCGTGCGACTATAGGCAATTGTTTGCATATTGAGTTACGATCAGAAGTCGAATGGTAGCCGCGAGCGCCGCGGCGGCCGAATATGAAGAAGATTGCATAAATGCGACGGCTGAAACCGTCGATCGTCTGGCGGATTGCCGGCCGCGGCGGCGATGTCGACGTCGATGCGCGCCTGCCGGCGCTCGTCGCCGCCGCGGCGAGGCATGGAACGCTCGGCGCGGCGGCGCGCGAGGTCGGGCTCTCGTATCGAGCGGCATGGGGCGTGGTCGAAGAGGCGGACACGCTGCTCGGCGAGCCGCTGCTCGTTCTCGCTCGCGGCAAGGGTGCAACGCTCGCGCCGCTCGGCGAGCGGCTCGTCGCCGCGCATCGGGAGGCGAGCGCCGCTGTCGCGGATCCGCGCTGGTCGGTGGCGATCCGCGCTGCGCCGGCGTCGCGGCGTTTGCGCGCCGTCGAGCTCAAGGTCGCTGCGAGCCACGACATCGCGCTTGCACAACTGCGCGATCGCTGGCGACTGGCGCACGGCGTCGCGCTCGAGTTCATGGGCAGCTCCGCGAGCCTGGCGGCGTATGCGAGCGGCGCCGTCGACGTCGCCGGATTCCACGTCGCGAAGCTTCGCCGCGCGCGCCGCGATGCGCTCCTCGCGCAACTCGATGCGGCGCGCGACTCGCTGATCCCCTTCCTTCGCCGCGAGCAGGGGTTGATCGTCGCCCGCGGCAATCCGAGGCGCGTGAAGAGCGTCGCCGATATCGCGGCGAAGCGGCTCGTGTTCGTCAATCGCCAGGCCGGCTCGGGAACGAGGATGCTGTTCGACCGGCTGCTCGAGCAAAACCGGATCGACGCTGCGCAAATCGCCGGCTACGGCAGCGAGGAGTTCACGCACGCCGCCGTCGCGGCGACGGTGGCCGCGGGCCGCGCCGACGTCGCGTTCGGCATCGCAGCCGCCGCGGCGCAATTCGGATTGTCGTTCGTCCCCGTCGCGCGCGAGCGCTATTTGTTCGTCTGCCGGCGCAAGCAGGTCGAGAGCGCGCGGATCGCGGCGTTTCGCGCGCTGCTCGCAAGCGATGCGACGCGCGCCGTGGTCTCGCCGCTGCCCGGTTATGCCCTCGAAATCGGATGAGGGTCAGAGTGCGTCCAGTGAGGGTCAGAGTGCAATTGGTGCAGGAGATGGGGGTCAGAGTGCAATCGCGCGAGCCGCCGCATGAATTGCACTCTGACCCTCACTGGACGCACTCTGACCCTCATTGGATTCGGCCGAAGAACGGATACTGCGGATCGCTGTAGCCGGGCGTGGACGGGTGCCCGGGCGGCACCAGCGAGTCGACGAGGCGATCGTCGTCGCCGCCCCACGCGGTGCCGATCGCCTCGACGTAGCGTTGCCATTGCTCGAGCGTTCGCGGACCGGCGACGACGGTGGTGACGATCCTGTTCGACCAGAGCCACGCAAGCGCAAACTGCATCACCGTGCGGCCGCTCGCCTCGGCGTGCTGCGCAAGCTTGTGTGCGATCGCGAGCGACTCCGCGCGAAACTCCGTCTCCATGAACCGCTTGTCGCTGCGCGCGCCGCGCGAGTCTTCGGGCGCGCCGACGCCCGGCGCGTACTTGCCGGTCAGCACGCCGCGCGCGATCGGCGAATACGGTGCGACGCCGAGCCCGTAGTGACTGCACGCGGGCAGAATCTCCACCTCGGGCACCCGGTTCAGCAGGTTGTAGTACGGCTGGCAGATCACCGGCTGCGGCACGCCGAGTCGCTCGCACCAGCGCACGACTTCGGCGATCCGCCATCCGCGGTAGTTGGAGACGCCGAAATAGCGGATCTTGCCGGCGCGGATCAGGTCCCCGATCGCACCGACCGTTTCGGCGATCGGCGTCTTCACATCGTCCTTGTGCAGATAGAAGATGTCGACCCAGTCGAGGCCGAGCCTAGCGAGGCTCGCGTCGCACGCGCGCATCAGCCAGCGCCGCGACAAGCCGCCGGTGTGCGGAGCGCCGCCGAGCCAGGGCAGCGGGTTGCCGGCCTTCGTCGCCACGATCCAGCGGTCGCGATTCGGCCGCACGGCGTTGCCGACGATGCGCTCCGATGCGCCGTCGGCATACGCGTCGGCCGTATCGATGAAGTTGACGCCGGCGTCGTAAGCGTGCGCGATGATCTCGGCCGACGTCTGCTCACCGGTGCGATCGCCGAACATCATCGTGCCGAGGCAGACGACCGACACGTCGAGGCCGCTCGCGCCGAGGCGTCGGTATTGCATCGTCATCGCGGCACTTCGCGCAGTCGCTGCAGATTCGGCACCGGCAGCGCGCGGCGCAACACCGTCTCGCCGAGCCATTCGGCCGCGCGCCGTGCGCGCTCGGCGACGGTGCCTGCCGGCATCTGCAGGTAATCGTCGTTGTAGACGTCGAAGCTGTAGTCGCCGCCGTAGCCGATGCGGTCGAGCTGGCGCACGAACCCCGCGAGCGCGTCGCTGTGCGCGCCTTCGCCGGGGAACACGCGGAAGTGAGTCGACGTCGCGTCCTGCTCGGCCGCGGTGCGGATCTCCTTCCACATGAAGTCCGACAGCTGCACGACGAAGATCTGCTGCGGGTCGAGCAGGTCGATATCCTCGGCCGGCGTGCGCGAGGCGAGCGTGTCGAACGAGTCGAGCGCGAGGCCCAGGTTCGGCGACGCCGAGCGAAACACGACGTCGGACGCCGCGGCGAGATTGGACGCTGTGCGGCTGCCGGGTCGCGGCTTGAAGGCGATCCGGATGCCGAGCGGAATCGCGAGCATCGCGAGCTTGCGCAGGTCGCGCACCGTGCGCTCGACGTCGGCGCGCGCGTGCGTGGACGTCGTCGCCTCGACGATCAGCAGATCGGCGCCGACGTCGCGCGCGAGCCCGAGCATCGATTTGGCGACGTCGACCTTGTACGCGTGCAGCTGGCCGTCGAGCCCTTCGAAGTCGCGCAGTGCCTCGAAGCCCGTGATGCGCAGCCCGCTCGCGCGCACCGCGCGCACGCCGGCGTCGGCGCCTGCGGCGTGACCGGCGACGTCGGTGGCGGAGAGCATCGCCTGACGGAACCCGGCGCGCGCGATGTCGTCGAGCTTTTGCTCGAGCGTTCCGGCGAGCGACGCCGTATCCATCCCGAAGTCGGCGAAGTTCATTTGCGCACGGACGCCGGCTGCATGTCGCTGTGCACGAGCTCGAACATCACGCTGCCGTGATACGCCTTGGTGAGCGCGCCGCGCTCGTTGGCATGCACGGTTTCCGACGACACGAACTCGATGCCGCGCTTCTCGAGCTGAGCGACGGCGGCGCCCACGTCCGGCGTGCCGAGCCCGATCCGCTGCAGGTGCTCGTCCCACGGCACATCCGCCGCTTCGGACTCCGGCTCGATCAGCTGCAAATAGAAGTTGCGGCACGGGCTTTCGAGCACGAGCCCTTTGGGCATGATCCCGAAGCGCACGCGGTTCGGCAGCGGCGTGAAGCCGAACAGGCGCGAGTAGAACTCGACCCAGTCGGGCGTGCGCCCGGCGGCGATGTACTGGACGATGCCGAAGAAATGCAGGCCGGCGATCGCGGGCGGGCGCGGATCGACGGTCGGAATCGGCCGGAAGTCCACGTCGTAGATCGAGAACTCGTCGTAGCGGTCGACGAAGTAGACGAGGCTCTCGCCGACGCCGTGGATCGCCGGGATGTTCAACTCCATCGCTCGCGCGCGCACCGGAATTTCCCATGCGCCGAGGTCGAGCGCGCGGCGGAACGCGTAGTCGGCGTCGCGAACGCGCACGGCGAACGCGCTCAGCACCGGCTTCTCGACGGGTTGCGCGATCCGCGGCACGTCGGCCGGCTGCGCGTTGACGATGACGTTCATCGCGCCCTGCCGGTACAGCTCGACTTCGCGCGAGCGGTGCCGCGCCACCGGGCGAAAGCCCATCATCTCGAGCAGGCCGCCGAGCGCCTGCGGCTTCGACGTCGCGAATTCGATGAACTCGATGCCGTCGAAGCCGATGGGGTTCGCCGGCTCGGGAACCGATTCGCGGGGCAATGCGCTCGTCATTTCGTCGGTCCTGTTCGTCGATGCGATGGACAGCCGGAATGATAATCCGCGCCGCCGTCCGGCCACGACGCGCGCGCCCGATATAATTGCGCCCCCCGCCGCGCGTCGCGCGGTTCTCCTTCGCGTCGGTTTCCATGAACGTCCTGTTCGAGGACGACGGCCAGCTCAAGGCGGGCTCGGTCCTCGCCGACAACGACACGTCGCTGCAGGTCGAGGCCGCATCCGGCAAGCGCCTGAAGATCAAGGCGGCCGCCGTGCTGCTGCGCTTCGCGTCGCCTTCGCCGATCGCCGTTCTCGCCGATGCGCAGCGGCAGGCGCAGGAGCTCGATCCCGATTTCCTCTGGCAGGTCTGCGCCGACGACGAGTTCGGCTTCGACGAGCTCGCAAGCGAATATCACGGCCGCGCGCCGCAGCCGGCCGAAGCGGCGGCCGTCGCGCTCGCGCTCGCGTCGGCGCCGATGTATTTCTACAAGCGCGGCAAGGGCCGTTACCGCAAGGCGCCGCCCGATGCGCTGAAGGCGGCGCTCGCATCGGTCGAGCGCAGGAAGCACGAAGCGGCGCAGATCGACGCCTGGGTCGGCGAGCTCGCCGGCGGACGCCTGCCCGACGCGATGCGTCCGGCGCTCGCGATGCTGCTGCACAAGCCCGACAAGCAGTCGCTCGAATGGAAGGCGCTCGCCGCTGCCTGCGAGCGCAGGCGTACGAGCCCGCTCGCGCTGCTCGCAGCCTGCGGCGCCATTCCGTCGACGCACGCGTATCACTACGACGCGTTCGTCGCGCAGGCGTTTCCGGCGGGCACGTCGTTTCCGCCGTCGGGCGCTCTGCCGCCGTTGCCGCGATTGCCGCTCGCCGAGGTCGCGGCGTTCTCGATCGACGACGCGACGACGACCGAGATCGACGACGCGTTCTCGGTGCGACCGCTCGCGGGCGGCGGCCATGTGGTCGGGATCCACATCGCGGCGCCGGCACTCGCGATCGCACGCGGCAGCCCGCTCGACGCGATCGCCCGCGCAAGGCTTTCGACCGTTTACATGCCGGGCCGCAAGGTCACGATGCTGCCCGACGACGTCGTCGACGCGTTCACGCTGGCCGAAAGCCGCACGCCGCCGGCGCTGTCGCTGTACGCCGAGATCGACGCCGACGGTGCGCCGCGTCGCCACGAGATGCGGCTCGAGCGCGTTCGCGTCGCCGCGAACCTGCGCCTCGACGCGATCGGCGACGCGTTTGCGCAGGATCCGTCGGCGGACGAGCCGGCATGGACCCGCGAGCTGCGCGCGCTGTGGCGCCTTGCCCAGCGTCTCGCCGATGCACGCGGCAAGCCGGACGTCGCTCGCATCGACTACAGCTTCTACGTCGACTGGGACGCCGACGGCGCGAACGGCGAGAAGGGCCGCGTCGACATCGTGCCGCGGCCGCGCGGCTCGCCGCTCGACAAGCTCGTCTCGGAGCTGATGATCTTCGTCAACGGAACATGGGGCAAGACGCTCGCCGACGCGAATGCGCCCGGCCTGTATCGCACGCAGTCCGGCGGCAAGGTGAAGATGAGCACGCGCGCGGCCGAGCATCAGGGGCTCGGCCTGTCGCATTACCTGTGGGCGAGCTCGCCGCTGCGCCGCTACAGCGATCTCGTGAACCAGCGGCAGCTGATCGCGCTCGCGACCGGCGAGCGGCCGCCGTACGCCGACAATGACGCCGAGCTCTTCGCCGCGCTCGCCGACTTCGAGGCGACGTACTCGCAGTACGCCGAGTTCCAAGACCGCATGGAGCACTACTGGTGCCTGCGGTGGCTGTTGCAGGAGCGCGTCGAGGAAACCACGGCGACCGTCGTCCGCGAGGCGCTGGTGCGCTTCGACCGGCTGCCGCTCGTCGTGCGCCTCGCCGACCTGCCCTCGCTGCCCGCCGAGACGCGCGTTCGCGTCGCGATCGGACGCGTCGACCTCTTGGCGGCGACGCTCGAATGCCGGTACGCCGGCCCGGGGGCTTGATCGCGGTCATGGCGCGGACGGGCGGCGCCACAGCATGCTTGCGGTCGCCTACAATACCGTTGTCATAAGCCGCATCGAAATCGTGCCCCGACGTCCTGTTCAGCCGACCAGCGCCCCGCCGGACGAAGTTGCGCCCGCCGCCAGTGCGGCGCCGGTGGCGATGCCGGCGCGTGCTCCGCGTGCGCGCAAGGCCGGCACGGCGACGCTCACGCCGGTGCCGGCGCTCGACGGCGCGCCGAAGCCGCCGGCGAAGCGGCGAGCGCCGCGCGCCGCACGCGACAAGCCCGACAGCGGAGCGCCGACGCCGCAACTTGTGATCGACAATCCGCTGCCGGTCGAGATGGTGCCGCCCGTCGCGATTCCCGGCGTTGCCGACGTCCCGCGCGGCCGCCGGCTGTTCGCCTACGCGCTCGGCGTGTCGATCGCCGTCCACGCGACGCTGCTCGCGATCCGCTTCGCGCCGTTCGACTTCAAGGAGATGATCGACCGCGGGCCGCCGCTCGAGGTCGCGCTCGTCAATGCGAAGTCGAAGACGAAGCCCGCGAAGGCGGACATCCTCGCGCAGGCGAACCTCGACGGCGGTGGCAACACCGACGCCGACCGACGCGCGAAGACGCCGCTGCCGGTGCTGCCGAAGGAAAGCGCGAACAACGAGATCACCGTCGCGACGCAGCAGGTGGCGGCGCTCGAGCAGCGTGCGAAGGAGTTGATGACGCGGCTTTCGAGCACGCCGGTCGCCGTCGCGCCGCCGGCCGCCGAGCCGACCGAGAAGAGCGAGCTTCCGGCCTCCAACGAGATGATGCAGCGCACGCTCGAGGCGATGCGGCTCGAGGCGCAGATCGCGAAGGACATGGACACGTATCAGAAGCGGCCGAAGCGGCGCTTCGTCGGCGCGCGCGCCGAGGAATATCGCTTCGCCCGCTACGTCGAGGACTGGCGGCTGAAGGTCGAGCGCGTCGGCAACGTCAACTATCCCGAGGCGGCGCGCCAGATGAAGCTCTACGGCAACCTGCTCGTCACGGTCGCGATCAAGTCGGACGGCAGCATCGAGAACATCGAGGTCAACCGCTCGTCGGGCCAGAGGATCCTCGACGCAGCGGCGCTGAAGATCGTCGAGATGGGCGCGCCGTACGCGCCGTTCCCGCCGGACATCAAGCGCGACACCGACATCCTGCACATCACGCGCACATGGACGTTCGCCCGCGGCGACGAGCTGCGCAGCGAATAACAAGTGAGGGTCAGAGTGCGACGCAGGAATTGAGGGTCAGAGTGCAGTTTCGGCGCCTGCGAGGGCTGCTATGCTCGGCGAAACTGCACTCTGACCCTCATTCCCCTCCCAAGCACTCTGACCCTCCTCCGCTTTTTGCCATGACCGACCGCTATGCCGTGATCGGCAACCCGATCGCGCACTCGAAATCGCCGATCATCCACGCCGAGTTCGCCCGGCAGACGCGGCAGGACATCGCGTACGAGCGGCTGCTCGCGCCGCTCGACGCCTTCGCGCCGACGGTCGAGGCATTCGCCCGCGACGGCGGGTTCGGGCTCAACGTCACCGTGCCGTTCAAGCTCGACGCGTTCGAGCTCGCGCACGCGGCGACCGAGCGCGCGCGGCTCGCCGGCGCGGTGAACACGCTGAAGCGATTGGGCGACGGCTGGGTCGCCGACAACACGGACGGCGCCGGCTTCGTGCACGACATCGTCGAGAACCACGGTGTCGCTTTGGCCGGCAAGCGCGTGCTCGTGCTCGGCGCCGGCGGCGCCGCGCGCGGCATTCTGAAGCCGCTGCTCGACGCGAAGCCGTGCCGCGTCGTCGTGGCCAACCGCACGCAGCTGAAGGCCGACGGCCTCGCGCATCATTTCGCCGCTTACGGTCCAATCGAGGCGCTTGCTCCGGCCGAGCTGGACGGCGCCGCGTTCGACATCGTCATCAACGCGACCAGCTTCGGCCTCAAGGGTGACGAGAAGTCGCCGATCCCGTGGCCGTCGACGATCTTCGCAGCCGGCTCGTTCGCGTGCGACCTGGTCTACGCCGATACGCCGACGCGCTTCGTGCGCTTCGCGCAGGCGAACGGCGCAGCGGCTACCGCCGACGGCCTCGGCATGCTCGTCGAGCAGGCCGCGGAGAGCTTCTTCCTGTGGCGCGGCGTGCGTCCCGACACGCGCGCCGTTCACGCGCTGCTGCGCTCGCACGCGACCGCCTGACACGCGATGGCCCGCGCTTCGACCGCGCGCGCCGCGCGTTAGCGTCGACGCTCGGACGCGTCGTCGCGTGGACCGTGGGCGCGCTCGTCGCGGCCGTCGTGCTGTGGATCATGTGGATCGCACTGCACATCGCGTGGTATCGAACGCATCCACCCGGCGAGACGGCGTTCATGGCGCAGCGCATGGACGAGGCGCGCGCGAGGAACCCGAAGGCTCAGTTGCGCTACCGGTTCGTGCCGTACGCGCGCATCTCCAGGCAGCTGAAGCGCGCGATGATCGCCGCCGAGGACGCGAAGTTCGTCGACCATGAGGGCTTCGACTGGGAAGGCATCGAGCGGGCGATCGAGAAGAACGAGCGGCGCGGGCGCATCGTCGCCGGGGGCTCGACGATCACGCAGCAGCTCGCGAAGAACCTCTTTCTCTCGCCGGAGCGAAGCTACGTGCGCAAGGGCGAGGAAGCGGCGATCACGGTGATGCTCGAATCGATGCTCGACAAGGAGCGCATCTTCGAGCTCTACCTGAACGTCATCGAATGGGGCAACGGCGTGTTCGGCGCGGAGGCGGCGGCGCAGCGCTACTTCGGCGTGTCGGCCGCGCAGCTCTCCGCCGAGCAGGCCGCGCGGCTCGCGGCGATGGCGCCGAATCCGCGCTTCTACGAGCGCAACCAGGGCGCCCCGGGGCTCAATCGCAAGATCGCCATCATCCTCGCGCGGATGCCGGCCGCCGATGTGCCGTGAAAATGCGCGGTGCGCCGACGCTTTCCCTTAGAATCGGCACGTCTGGTTCGATCCGTCACGCCTTGAAAGACGCGCCCCTTCCATGTCCGACCTCGCCGATGCGAACGAAGAGCGCACCGAGGCGCGCGCGAGCGTGCAGGAGGAGCTCGCCGAGGTCACCGCGCTGCTGCGCCGGCATCGGCTCGTCGAAGGGCTCGTTCACGAGCAGCGCGAGGACGCGACCGCCGGCGAGGCGGCCGGCGACCTAGCCGAAAGCGCCGTCTACCAGCGGACGAAGTCCGAGCTCGTTCGCACGCTCGACCGGCTGCATCCGGCCGACATCGCGTTCATCCTCGAGGCGCTGCCGCTCGACGAGCGGCTCTACATCTGGGACCTCGTCAAGGCCGAGCGCGACGGCGAGATCCTGCTCGAGGTGTCCGACGCGGTCCGCGAGTCGCTGATCGAGTCGATGGACACCGAGGAGCTCGTCGCGGCGACCGAGACGCTCGACGCCGACGAGATCGCCGAGCTCGCGCCCGATCTGCCGCAGGAGGTGTTGGACGATGTGTTCCAGAGCCTCCCGGTCGAGGAGCGCGAGCAGCTTCGCGCGGCGATGTCGTTCGACGAGGACATGGTCGGCGCGCTGATGGACTTCGACGACATCAGCGTTCGCGCCGACGTGACGCTCGACGTCGTGCTGCGCTACCTGCGCCGCTTCGACGAGCTGCCGTCGCAGACCGATCAGCTGTTCGTCGTCGACCGCGACGACAAGCTGCTCGGCGTGCTGCCGATCGCGAAGGTGATCGTCACCGATCCCGACAGGATCGTCGCCGACGCGATGCAGCCGCCGGTCGTGAAGCTGCTGCAGCACGAGCATGCCGACGTCGCGGCGAGCGCGTTCGAGCGCTACGATCTCGTGTCCGCGGCCGTGGTCGACACCAACGATCGCCTCGTCGGCCGGGTGACGGTCGACGAAGTGCTCGACTTCATCCGCGAGCGCGGCCAGGACGAGATGCTCGCGCAGGCCGGGTTGCGCGAGGAAGAGGACGTGTTCGCCTCGGTGTGGCGCTCGTTCAAGAACCGCTGGGCGTGGCTCGCGATCAACCTGGTCACCGCGTTCATCGCGTCGCGCGTCATCGGCCTGTTCGAGGGCTCGATCGAGAAGCTCGTCGCGCTCGCGGCGCTGATGCCCATCGTCGCCGGCATCGGCGGCAACTCGGGCAACCAGACGATCACGATGATCGTGCGCGCCGTCGCGCTCGGACAGGTGAGCCCGGAGCACGCGCGCACGCTGATCCGCAAGGAGCTGCAGGTCGCGCTGATGAACGGCCTCGTCTGGGGCGGCGTCATGGGCGTGGTCGCGATGCTGCTGTACAAGCAGGTCAATCTCGGCCTCGTCATGATCCTCGCGATGACGCTGAACCTCGCGCTCGCGGCGATGATGGGCGTGCTGATCCCGATCACGATGATGAAGCTCGGCCGCGACCCGGCGGTCGGCTCGTCGGTGTTGATCACGGCTGTCACGGATTCGGGGGGCTTCTTCATCTTCCTCGGCCTCGCGACGCTGTTCCTGCTGTAGCGGGTGGCAGGCGTGGAATAAATCGCGGCGCCGCCTGTTGGCGATGCTCCGGAGTACCATGGCGCCGCCGCCGGCTCCCGCCCGGCATCACCGACCCGCCGACGTGCCGTTCACCGATCCCCGCGACGTCCCGCCCCCGCTGCCGCATCCGGAGCTGGTCGCCGCGATCCCGCGGCTGCGCCGCTACGCGCGCGTGCTGACCGGTGACACGACGCGCGCCGACGATCTCGTGCAGGACACGCTCGCCCGCGCATGGGAGAAGCGACGCCTGTGGCGCGCGGGCAGCGACCTTCGCGCGTGGCTGTTCACGATCATGCACAACGTGCACGTGAACCAGCTCGCGCTCGCGCGCCGCGACGCGGCGAACGTCTCGCTCGACGCCGAGGGCGGCACCGCGTGGGAGCCGCCGGTGCGGGCGAACCAGCTCGACCGCGTCGAGCTGATGGAGATCGTCCAGCAGATGGGCAAGCTGCCGGCCGACCAGCGCGAAGTGCTGATCCTCGCCGCTGTGGAGGAGATGCGCTACGAGGAGATCGCCGCCGTACTGTCGGTGCCCGTCGGCACGGTGATGTCGCGACTCTCGCGTGCGCGGGAAAAGCTGCGTAACCTCGTCGCCGCGCCGCCGTCGTCGCTTCGGGTGGTCAAATGACGGGCGCGCGCCCCATCGTCGACGCCGACGTTCACGCTTACGCAGACGCCCAGTTGCCGCGCGAGCGCGTCGCCGATTTCGAGGCGGCGCTCGCCCGCGACGCGGCGCTCGCTGCGCGCCTCGCCGACATCCGATCGATGTCGAGCGCGCTGCGCGACGCGTTCGATCCGCTGCTCGCCGAGCCGGTTCCGTCGCGTCTGCTCGATGCGGCGACGCCGCCGTCCCGACCCAGGCGCACGACCCCGGCGCGCTGGCTCGCGCCCGCGCTCGGCATCGCGGCAACGCTCGTCGTCGGGCTGTCGATCGGATGGTTCGGTCGCACCGTGTTGCTCGAGTCGCAGGGGACGCCGGTATCGTTTCCGCGCCAGGCCGCGCTCGCGCATGCGATGTACACGGTGGACGCCCGGCGACCGGTGGAGGTGTGGGCGAACGAGGAGAAGAGCCTCTACACGTGGCTCACCAAGCGCCTCGGCCACCCGGTGCACGCGGTCGACCTCGCCAGCGTCGGCTTTTCGCTCGTCGGCGGACGGCTCGTCGCCGGCAGCGCACAGCCGACGGCGCTGCTGATGTACGAGAACGCCGACAAGCAGCGGCTCACGCTGCAAATCCGCTGGGACATGCCAAAGAGCGGCGAGACGGCGTTCCGGTATGCCGCCGAGAGCGGCGTCGGCGTGTTCTACTGGATCGACGACGATCGCTGCGGCTACGCGATCTCCGGCAGTCTCGATCGCGCGCGACTGCTCGCCGTCGCCCGCGTCGTCTACGGCCAGCTCGCCGCCGCCGAGGCCGCCGGCCGCACGCCGGGATCGGGCTGAGGCCGCTTCCGTCATTCGGGGCAGGCACGTCCAAAAGGACATGGCCGATCGCCGCTCGCGGCGCGTTGACGTGATGTTGCAGCTAGATCGTCACGACGCCGCGCGGCGTGCGCAGCATCGCGCACAAGCGGACGTCTCGATCGAACGTCACGTGCGCGGCGTCGCCGAGGCCGAGCTTCGCCAGCGCCGCGCGGATCGGCGCCGGATCGGGATGCGACGCGGCGAGCTGGGCGAGCGTCACGTTCGACGCCGGCAGCGCATCGGCGGGATGCGTCGGCACATCCCACTCGATCAGCGTCGGCAGCACGCCCTTGCCCGGCCGTGAGCCGTCGTCGGGAATCGTGATGCGCCAGCGATAATCCCCACGCGAAAACGGGTGCACGGTGCCGAGGGGCAGCGGACATGCGGCAACGGCGGCCTCGATGTCGTCGCTGCGCGCGACCCAGTGGATCAATCGCGGTTGCTCGCCAAGATCGCCCTGCATCGCGACGGTGTCCAGGTCGAACCAGCGTGGGCGCGCGGGCTTCGTGCCGGTGGGATCGATCGCAATCACCTCGAGGAACGCGCGCGGACCGAGCGAGAGCAGCGCGTTGTGCGTTCCCATCGCGACGTGCTTGCCGCCGATCGTCGGAACCACACCGATGCGATCGACGACGTAATCGATGCCTTGGGCGAGCGTCGCCGCCGCGACGACGAGGTGATCGAACGTCGCGAGCGCCTCCATCAGTCGGGCGACGCCTCTTCCGCGGCGAAGTCGAGCTCGACGCGCGCGCCGTTCGGATCGCGGAAGAAGAGCTGCCACTGGCCGCGGCCGACGAGACGGCGCAGGTCGTAGTCGATGCCGCGCGTCCTGAGCTTGGCGACGGTGTCGCGCAGCCCATGCGCGCTGAACGCCATGTGATCGATGACGCCGCTGCGCAGATCCTCGCGCGTCTTTCCGCCGATCACATGCAGGATCGGCCTGCCGCCCGCGTACAGCCAGGCGCCCGGAAATGCGAACGGAGGCCGCTCGCCATCGTCGAGGCCCAATAGTTCGCCGTAGAAGCGAACGGTGCGCGGGACGTCGTCGGTGAGGATCGTGAAATGGTTCATCGAGCTGACCGGCATTGGAAGTCCTTCCGCTTGCGCATCGACCGGGCATCCATGTTACGGCAACGCGTCGGCGGCGAACTGCACGACGAGCGCGCTCGCGTCGGGGCCTTGCGCGTCGTTCCACTCGAGCGTGTCGTCGCCGCCGCTCCACGCGTGGCCGAGCGCGGTGATGGCGACGTAGCGAACGACGAGGCGTCCGTCGATACGCCATTCGCGCGTCGTCGTGAGTCGCCCGTTGACGACGTCGCGCCGCTCGGCGTCAGCGAGCGGCAGCGCAGCGGATGGAACGAGATCGGCGGCGACCGCGGGATGCGCGGCAAAGCGCAGATACTGCCGCACGAGCGCGACCGCGTTGCGGATGTTGACGACGGAGTCGCTTTCGCCGTGGATCGCGAGCAGCGGCACGCGTTGCGGCGGATCGGCGCGAGCGCACGATCCGATTGCCTCGACGTCGCTTTCCGGGCCGCGGCGCATGACGCCGATCGCCGTGAACGCGGATGCCGCCGCGCCGCATGCGATGCCGGAATGCACGACGACCGCGCGCACGAGTCCCGCGGCGCGCAAGCCGAGCACCGCAGCGAGCGCGCCGCCCGCCGACATCCCGACGACGACGATGCGCTGCGGGTCGGCGCGGTACCAGCGGCGCACCGAACGAATCATAGCGGCGACGATCGCCGCCTCGCCGCGGCCCTTCTCGGTCGCACCGTCGAACCAGTTCCAGCAACCGTAGGCGTTGGCGGTGTTCTTCTGCCGGGGCATCAGGACCAGCGCGCCGGCGGCGTCCGCGTGCGCTTCCACGCGGGCGCCCTGCGCGAACTCCTCGGGCGTCTGCTGGCAGCCGTGGCAGAGCACGTACAGCGGCGCCCGCCGAAGGCGGCTGAAGCCGCGCGGAACGTAGAGCCGGTATTCGCGCCGCGGCCACAGCATCGGCAGCAGCGCGAGGAAGCCGGACCACGCAAGCTTGCTGCCGGACTTCCAGCGTCCGGGTGTCGGCTCGCGGCGGAAGAGGCGCGCGAGCGACGAGGTGAAGCGCGTCCAGTATCCGGCCATCGTCCAATGCTACGCAGATCGCGGCGGGCGCGCCGGGCCCGGCGTCGTCGTCGCCGTCAGCTCAGCACGATGTCGTACTGTTCCTGCGTGTAGATCGTCTCGACCTGCAGCGATATCGGCTTGCCGATGAAGTCGCCGAGCTGCGCGAGGCTCTGCGATTCCTCGTCGAGGAAGAGGTCGATCACCGACTGCGAGGCGAGAATGCGGAACTCGCGCGCGTTGAACTGCTTCGCCTCGCGCATGATCTCGCGCAGGATCTCGTAGCAGATCGTGCGCGCCGTCTTCAATTCGCCGCGGCCGACGCACATCGGGCACGGCTCGCAGAGCACGTGGGCGAGCGACTCGCGCGTGCGCTTTCGCGTCATCTCGACCAGGCCGAGCTGCGTGAAGCCGTTTACCGTGAGCCGCGTACGATCGCGCTCGAGTGCCCGATCGAGCTCGGCGAGCACCGAGGCGCGGTGCTCGGCGTTCTCCATGTCGATGAAGTCGATGATGATGATGCCGCCGAGGTTGCGCAGCCGCAGCTGGCGCGCGATCACCTGCGCGGCCTCGAGGTTCGTCTTGAAGATCGTGTCGTCGAAGCTGCGGCCGCCGACGAAGCCGCCGGTGTTGACGTCGATCGTCGTCATCGCCTCGGTCTGGTCGACGATCAGGTAGCCGCCCGACTTGAGATCGACGCGGCGAGCGAGCGCCTTCTCGATCTCGTCCTCGACGCCGTGCAGGTCGAACAGCGGCCGCTCGCCGTTGTGGTGCGCGATGCGCTCGACGATCGCCGGCGTGTACTGGCGCGCGAAGTCCTGCATGCGCACGAACGTCTCGCGCGAGTCGACGTAAATGCGCGCCGTCTCCTCCGTCGCCATGTCGCGCAGCACGCGCTGTGCGAGGCTCAGGTCCTGGTAGAGCAGCGCCGGCGCCGGCACTTCGCGGGCGCGCGCGTTCAAGTCGCCCCAGAGCTTGGTCAGGTATTCGATGTCGTTCTGCATCTCGCGCTCGGTGGCCGTCTCGGCCATCGTGCGGATGATGAAGCCTCCGCTCGTGCCTTGCGGCAGCAGCCTCGTGAGCTTCTCGCGCAGCGCCTCGCGCTCCGCCTCGTCCTCGATGCGCTGCGAGATGCCGATGTGCGAATCCTGTGGCAGATAGACCAGCAGCCGCCCGGCGAGGCTCACCTGCGTCGACAGCCGCGCGCCCTTGGTGCCGATCGGATCCTTGATCACCTGCACGAGCAGCGATTGGCCTTCGTGCAGAATGCGCTCGATCGGCCGCGTGTCGCTGCCGCCGTGACCGTTCTGCCGATGCTCCCAGATGTCGGCGATGTGCAGGAACGCCGCGCGCTCGAGACCGATCTCGAGGAATGCGCTCTGCATGCCGGGAAGCACGCGCGCGACGCGCGCGAGGTAGATATTGCCGACCAGACCGCGGGCGCTCGCACGCTCGACGTGCAGCTCCTGCACGACGGCCTGTTCGAGCATCGCGACGCGGGTTTCCTGTGGCGTTACGTTGATGAGGATCTCATGGCTCATCGGACGGAAGTGGAGACATGCTTGGGAATCCTCGTGCGCCGGCCGCGAGCGGGGCTCGCGGCCGCATGACGTTGGAATCGTTATAGCACGGGCATGCCGATCCGCGCGAGCGCGGCCGCCGTCTCGGCGAGCGGCAATCCCATCACCCCCGAATAGCTGCCGTCGATGCGCGTGATGAACGCGGCGGCGCGACCTTGCACCGCATATGCGCCGGCCTTGTCGACCGGCTCGCCGGTTGCGACGTAGCGCACGATCTCGTCGGCGCTGAGCGGGGCGAACGTGACTTCGGAGCTGGAAATCTCGACGACCACGTCGTGCTGCGCGTGCAACGCGATCGCGGTCAGCACGCGGTGTGTGCGACCGACGAGCGCAGTCAGCATCCGCGCGGCGTCGGCCGCGTCGCGCGGCTTGCCGAAGATCCGCTCTTCGAGCACGACCTCGGTGTCGGCACCGAGCACGGGCCGCGGCATCAGGCCGCGCCGCTGCATCCGCTGCCAGCCGACGCTCGCCTTGGTGCGCGCGATGCGTTCGACGTAGTGTCGCGCCGGCTCGCCATCCATTGTTTCCTCGATCACGTCGGGCGCGCGTCCCGACGCCTCGCGCAGCAGCAGCACGTCGAAAGCAACGCCGATCTGGCGCAGCAGCGCCTGCCGGCGCGAGCTCTTCGACGCAAGGTAGATCGACGCAGATGCATTCATGGCGGCTCCCGAGGAATCACGCGCCTGGACCGTCGCACAATGGGGTGGCGCAGCCGATTTTGCGATCGGTCTAGTCGCGATGATACGGATGTCCGGCGATCAACGTCGCGGCACGGTAGATCTGCTCGGCGATGATGACGCGTGCAAGCGCGTGGGGCAGCGTCAGCGCCGACAGCGAAACGACCGCAGTTGCCGAGCGCCTGACCTCGTCGGCGAGGCCATCGGCGCTGCCGACGACGAACGCGACGTCCAGCGCGTCGTCGCGAAAACGCGCAATGCGCTCGGCGAGCTCGCGCGTCGACCATGCGCTGCCGCGCTCGTCGAGCGCGATCAGGGCGAAGCCCTTGCACGCCGCAGCGACGCGCGTCGCCTCGGCGGCGAGCACCTGCGCCACGCGCTTGCCGCGATCGCGCGGCTCGGCCTTGAGCTCGACGACATCGACGGCGAAATCGCGCGGCATCCGGCGCACGTAGTCGTGCACGGCGGCGGCGACCCAGTCGGGCATCCGCTGGCCGAGCGCGACGATGCGAAGCCTCATCGCTCCCCGACGGCGAGCTTCAATCCGAGTCCGACGAACACGACTCCGACGGCGCGACTGAGCCACGTCATCGCGGTGGCCGTCGCGCGAACGCGCGCGGCGGTGCGCGCCGCAGACCATGCGACGAACACGTTCCACAGCGTGCCGTTCAGGTTGAAGAGCGCGCCGAGCAGCACGAACGCACCGAGCTTCGTCGGGCTGTCCGCGTCGATGAACTGCGGCACGAAGGCGAGGAAGAAGAGCGCCACCTTGGGGTTCAGCACGTTGGTGAGGAATCCCTTGGCGAAGATGTCGCGACGCGACGCGACCGGCGCCGGCGCGGCGTGCGCGAGCGCCGCCGGCTCCTTCCACAGCATCGACGCGCCGAGGTAGATCAGGTACGCGGCGCCGACGAGCTTGACTGCGCCGAACGCGACCGCCGACGTGGCGAGAATCGCCGACAGGCCGAGCGCCGCCGCCAGAACATGGACGACGCAGCCGGCGGCGATGCCGAGCGCGGCCCAGACGCCGGCCGGGAAGCCGCGCGCGGAGGCGCGCGAGACGATGTAGAGGAAATCGGCGCCCGGCGTGACGTTCAACAGCAGGCCGGCGACGACGAACCAGCCGAGGTCGTGCGCACCGAGCATGATGGGGGTGAGCTTAATGGGGGACAGACCACGTTTTCCGAATGACGGCCCGGAAAACGTGGTCTGTCCCCTCTCGGGCCGCTACGCGGCCGCCGGCGCGGTCGCCGCCTTGGCCGGTGCGCGGCGCTTCGGGGCGGGCGGCGCCCACAATTCTTCGAGGTTGTAGTAGGCGCGCACGGCAGGCTGCATCACGTGCACGACGATGTCGCCGCAGTCGATCAGCACCCATTCGCCGGATCCCTCACCCTCGACGCCGATGATGGTGGCGCCGGCGGCCTTCATGCGGTCGCGGACGTGGCCGGCGAGCGCCTTCACCTGCCGCGCCGATTCGGCGCTGGCGATGATCAGCGAGTCGTACAGGCTGGTTAGCTTGCGAACGTCGAGGACGGCAATGTCGCGGGCCTTGATGTCTTCGAGTGCGGTGACGGCGGTTTTCTGCAGCTTGTTAAGTCGCATCCGGTCGTGATCGATAGAGACGATTGCGTTCAATATAGGCCAAAACGGCAGAGGGCAGCAAACTCTTGACCGCGCCGATGTTTCCGTCGACCAGCGCCGAGCGGATCGACGACGCGGAAACGGGATGCGGCGTGATTGCCTGAACGAAGATGTGGCCGGCCGGCGATTGCGCAAGAGCGTCGCCGTCGCGCAAATGCCGCTTCGACCACTCGTCGGCAAGGTTTTCCGGCAGTGCGTCGTCGATCACGACGCCCGGCCGGGCAACGACGACGATGTGCGCGAGGGCGAAGAGTTCGCGCCATTCGTGCCACGTGGGAAGTCCAACAAATGCGTCGGCGCCCACGATCAGCGCGAGCGGCCGCGGCGGCGATTCGGCGCGCAGCGAGCGCAGCGTGTCGACCGTGTAGCTGCGGCCCGGTCGCTCGATCTCCCGCACATCGACCTCGAGACCGGGGATGCCCTCGATCGCGAGCTCGACCATTGCGAGCCGATGAGCGGCGGTTGCGACTGGTGCCGCGCGGTGCGGGGGATCGCCGGACGGGATCAGGCGCACGGCCGCGAGCCCGAGCGCGTCGCGCACCTCGCGTGCAAGCTCGACGTGCCCGTTGTGAATGGGATCGAAGGTCCCGCCCAGGATGCCGAGCGCCGTCGCCATCGCGGGCGATTCTACACGCCGCGAAAAAAGGCTCCGAGCGGAGGGTCAGAGTGCACGTACTGCCACTCTGACCCTCCCTTCGTCAGAACCGCGAGCCGGGTTGCCGAAGGAACTCCGCTTCCTCCGCGGTCGACGTGCGACCGAGGATCGCATTTCGGTGCGGAAAACGGCCGAAGCGGCGAACGAGGGCGGCGTGCCGCTGCGCCCATTGCAGCGGGCCGTCGAGGCCGGTCTCGGCGGCGAGCGCGGCGAAGAGCTCGACGGCGCGCTGCTGGACGGCGCGGTCCTCGCAATGCACGAAAGGCATGTACAGGAACCAGCGTTCGTACGCGTCCAGCGATCGATCGAGGCCCGCGTCGATCGTCGCCTGCGCGGCGGCGAGAGCGTCGGCGTCGCCGGCGAATGCGCGCGGCGAGTCGCGAAAGACGTTGCGCGTGAACTGATCGAGCAGCAGCACGCGAGCGAGCGCGCCCTGCGCGGTCGCGTTCCAGTCAAGGAACCCGCCGGCGAGCGCCGTGTCGATCGCCGCGCCGAAGCGATCGCGGATCGTCGCGTCGAACGCCGGGTCCTTGCGAAACCAGACGTCGCGCTCGACGTGAGGCGTCGGCCCGAACCAGAATCGCAGGATTTCGTCGCGCATCGCCACTGATATAGTGCGAAGCGCGCGCCCGCGCAAGCCATGACGACCCGAACGCATTATCGCGACATCGCGCTCCTCGCCGCGTGCCAGGCGCTGCTGCTGACGAATTCGGCGGGCCTGATCTCGATGTCGGCGCTCGTCGGCTACAGCCTCACCGACGTGAAGGCGATCGCGACGCTGGGCGCCACCGCCTACGTGCTCGGCTCCGCGCTCGCGACGATGCCGGCATCGCTGTGGATGGCGCGCGTCGGCCGGCGCACCGGGTTCATGACCGGCGCGCTGGTGAACGTCGGCGGCTGCGCGCTCGCCACACTCGCGCTCACCGTGCACAGCTTCGCGCTGTTCTGCGCGGCGACCGCCGTCATCGGCGTCTACAACGCGATCGGGCTGCAATACCGTTTCGCCGCAGCGGAGATCGCGGCACCGGCCGATCGCGCGAAGGCGATCTCGCTCGTGCTCGCCGGCGGCATCGTCGGCGGCTTCCTCGGTCCCGAAACGACGCGATGGGGCAGAGACTTGTTCGCAACGCCGTTCGTCGGCTCGTTCGCGCTGCTCGCCGCGTGGGCGCTGATCGCGCTCGCCGTGCAGTCGCGCGTGCACGTGCCGGCGCCGACGATCGAGGAGCGCCACGCGCGCGGTCGTCCGCTCGCCGAAATCGTCCGCCAGCCGACGTTCGCCGTCGCCGCGCTGACCGCCGCACTGTCGTATGGGCTGATGAACCTGCTGATGACCGCGACACCGCTCGCGATGAGCTTCTGCGCGCATCCGTACGCCGCCGCGGCGGTCGTCATCGAGTGGCACGTCGTCGGCATGTACGCGCCCGGCTTCTTCACCGGCGACCTGATCAAGCGCTTCGGCGTGCTGCGCGTGATCGTCGCCGGCATCGCGCTGATGGCCGGCTGCGCCGTTGCGGCGACGGCGGGCAACACGATCGCGCATTTCCTCGCCGCGCTGGTGCTGCTCGGCGTCGGCTGGAACTTCATGTACACCGGCGCGACCACGCTCTTGACCGAGTCGTACACGCCGGCCGAGCGCGCGAAGACGCAAGGTGCGAACGACTTCATCATGTTCACGACGATGGGCATTTCGTCGTTCGCGTCGGGCGCATTGGTGTCGTCCGCCGGCTGGGAGCGGATGAACCTCGGCGCGATACCGGTGCTCGCGGTTGCGCTCGCCGCGGTCGCCTGGCTCGCGTGGCGCGGGCGCCGCTTGCCGCGCATCAATCCGGCGGCCTGAGCTTCCAGTACACGGCGTGGACGTGCACGCTGCGCGCCGTGCGCAGGTGCTGTGCGAGCGCGTCGCCGACGACGTTCGACTGCGGGACGTCGTGGCGCGCGTGGACGAACACGACCGCGCGATCGTCGTCGAGCAGCAGCGAATGCACGCTCGCCTCGATGTCGCGCTGTGCAAGCCAGCGCTGCGCGTCGCGGTCGATCCGCGGATCGGCGCTGTCGATCAGGATTCGCCGATTGATCGCGGCGAGGAACAGCGCCATCGCGCCGAGCATCACGCCGACCGCGATCGCGACGGCCGCATCGAAGATCGGGCTCGGTCCGGCGAGTCGGGCGGCGCCGCCGACGACGAGCGTCAGCACGATGCCGATCAAGGCGACGCTGTCCTCGAGCAGCACGGCAAGCACCGTCACGTTGTTGCGGTTGTCGCGCAACCCCTTGATGCCGCCGAGCTCGCGGTACGCAGTGGCGAACGTCCATGCCTCGAGCGCGAACGAGAATGCGAGCAGGCCGAAGACCAGCGCGGTGAACGGGTCGACGGCCGACGGCTCGAGCAGCGCATGGACGCCGTGATAGACGTTCACCGCGCAGCCGATGAAGAAGACGCTGACGGCGGAGACGAGCGCCCAGAAGAACTTCTCCTGGCCGCGGCCGAACGGATGACGATGGCTTGGCGGGCCGCGGCCGCGCACCTCGCCGATCTTGAGCAGCGCCTGGTTTCCGACGTCGGCGATCGAATGGATCGTCTCGGCGAACAGCGTCGGCGAGCCGGTGACGGCGAAGCCGAAGCCTTTCGCGACGGCGATCGCCGTGTTCGTCGCGATCGACAGCGTGACCGTGCCGGACATCGTTCTAGGCGATCGAACGGTATGTCGAATGACAGCGCGCTGCGCTGCTCAACGCAATGTCGCTTCTATGTTCGGATCTGGCCCGAGCCCAGCACGATCCACTTGCGGCTGGTCAGTCCCTCGAGGCCGACAGGGCCTCGCGCATGCAGCTTGTTCGTCGAGATGCCGATCTCCGCGCCGAGACCGTATTCGAACCCGTCGGCGAAGCGCGTCGACGCGTTCACCATCACCGAGCTCGAGTCGACCTCACGCAGGAATCGCCTTGCCGCGGCGTAGTCGTCGGTGACGATCGCGTCGGTATGCTGGGAACCGTAGCGCGCGATGTGCGCGATCGCGGCGTCGAGGCCGTCGACGACGCGAACCGACAGGATCGGCGCAAGGTACTCGGTCGACCAGTCCGCCTCGGTCGCGGCGTTCATCGGCGGTGCCAGCGCACGCGCGCGATCGCAGCCGCGCAGCTCGACGCCTTTCGCGCGATAGATACCGGCGAGCGGCGGCAAGAGCTGCGGCGCGATCGCCGCGTCGACGAGCAGCGTCTCCATCGTGTTGCACGGGCTGTAGCGCTGCGTCTTCGCGTTGTCGGCGATGCGGATCGCCATGTCGACGTTCGCCGCCGCGTGCACGTAGACGTGGCAGACGCCGTCGAGATGCTTGATCACCGGCACCTTCGCTTCGCGCGCGATGCGCTCGGTGAGGCTCTTGCCGCCGCGCGGGACGACGACGTCGACGTGCGCTTCGTCGGCGATCAGGTGACCGACGGCGGCGCGGTCGGTCGTCGCGACCAGCTGCGCCGCTGTTTGCGGCAAGCCCGCCGCGCGCAGCCCTTCGTGAACGCAGTGCGCGATCGCCTGGTTGCTCGCGATCGCCTCGGAACCGCCGCGAAGAATCGTCGCGTTGCCCGACTTGAGGCACAACGCGGCGGCGTCGGCGGTGACGTTCGGCCGCGACTCGTAGATGATCGCAACCACGCCGAGCGGCACTCGCATCATGCCGACCTGGATGCCCGATGGACGATAGCGCAGCTCCGAGATCTCGCCGACCGGATCGGCGAGCGCGGCGACCTGCTCGACACCTTCGGCCATCGCGACGACCGCTTCCCGCGTCAACGTCAGCCGATCGACGAAAGCCGCGTCGTGACCGCTCGCGCGCGCTGCGTCGACATCCCGCGCGTTGGCGGCGATCAGCGCGGCTTCGTCACGGCGGATCGCCGCGGCGATCGCGTGCAGCGCGCGATTCTTCGCTTCGCTGTCGGCGCGTGCGAGCGTGCGCGCCGCGACACGCGCCGCTTCACCGACCCGTTGCATGTAGGCGGCGACATCGGCGATTGCTTCGCGCGAAGGGACGGACAGGTCGGTCATGGCGTGATTCTATCGCAGCGCGTGCACCGCGGCGGTGCGCGGTCGGCGCGACGGGCGCGTATCTTTTTGCGCGGTTCCGTCGTACGCTTGCAGGCGCCCGCCGCCACGCCGCGGCAGGCTCGCAGCCCGATGAAGCTCGTCGCATCGATCCTCCAGCCATTCAAGCAGCGCGCGATGCGTGCGTCGTTCGTGGCGGCGCGGGACAGCGCGAGCGATCCGCCAGCGAGCGAGGAGGGGGCCGCCGCGTCGACCGATGCCGACGATATGAACCGCGGCGACCGCGGCGCGCCGGCGGGGACGAGCCGCTGGCTGTTCCCGCAGGTCGTGCTGCTCGACTGCGATGCGCGCGACAAGACCGAGGTGCTCGACGTGGCGGCGGCGACGCTCGAGCGCTTTCACGGTGTCGATGCCGCGATCGTTGCGCGCGCGCTCTGGCGACGCGAAGCGGCGGTCACCACCGCGCTCGGTCACGGCGTTGCCGTGCCGCATGCGCGCATCGACGGCATCGCAGAGCCGGTAACCCTGCTGATCCGCACGCGACACCCGATCGCCTACGAGGCGCCGGATCGCAAGCCCGTGACACAGCTCTTCGTCATCGTCGTTCCGGCCGACGGCGACGCGAACGAGCATTTGCGATTGCTCGCCAATGTCGCCCAGATCTTCTCGCAACCCGAGTTTCGCGAGCGTATCGCCGCAGCGGCGGACATGCGCGCGACACGGCGTGCGTTCGAGGAATTCGCGTGCACGATCGGCGCGCACGTCGATGCGCCGGACGTCGCGCCGATCAGCGGGGAACGGTCAGCGTTTTCACGCCGCTCTCGGTTCCGATGAGGATGACGTCGGCGCCGCGCGCGGCGAAGAGACCGACGGTGACGACGCCGACCATCGAGCGGATACGCGCTTCGAGAACGGCCGGCTCGACGATGTCCAGATTCCACACGTCGAGGACGACATTGCCGTTGTCGCTGGTGAAGCCGTCGCGCAGCACCGGCTGTCCGCCAATCTTCACGAGCTCGCGCGCGACGTAGCTGCGCGCCATCGGGATCACCTCGACGGGCAGCGGGAACGCGCCGAGCCGCGCGACCACCTTTGACGCGTCGACGATGCAGACGAACTTGCGCGCGACCGCGGCGACGATCTTCTCGCGCGTGAGCGCGCCGCCGCCGCCCTTGATCATCGCGCCGTGCTCCGTGACTTCGTCGGCGCCGTCGACGTAGACGGGAAGCCGGTCGACGCAGTTCAAGTCGTCGAGCGGAATGCCGCGCGACTTCAAGCGCTCAGCCGTCTTTACCGAGCTCGCCACCGCGCCTTTGATGCGACCCTTGATCTTCGCGAGCTCGTCGATGAAGAAGTTCGCCGTCGAGCCCGAACCGACGCCGATGATCTCGTCGTGCTCGACGTAGCGGATCGCCTCGCGCGCGACCGCCTGCTTCAGCTCGTCCTGCGTCATGTCTCGATCAGCCCTGCACGCGGTCCTTCATCTTTGCAAGCGCAATGGCGAGCACCGCGCCGCCGAGCGTCTTGATCAGCGTCGAGTGCTGTGCGTAGAACTGGCCCAGATGATCGACGATGCCCGGCTCGATCTGCCGCGCGTGCGCGACAATCTGTTCGACCTGGCTCGGATCGAGCTTCGACGCCTGCTCGGGCGTGACCTGCGTCGCCCCCGGTGACAGCACGTTCGAAAGCACGCCGCCGGCCGCGCCGGACATCAGCGCCGGGCCGACTGCAGCGATCAACTGGTTCAGCAAACCCGCCTGTTGCGACGGATCCGAGCGGCCGAACAGCTGGCCGACCATCTGCTCGTAGGGCGGGGTCTTGTCCGAGCGGAACGCGTCGGCGACGCTCTGGCCGAGCACTTCGCGCGGCGCGTGCTCGGCGAGCTGGTCGAAGTGGCGTTCCGCGCCGGAGCCGCCGGCGACCTGGTTGAGCAAATCGATCCATCCCATCGTGTGCTCCCGATCGGTTACGCGCTCCTGCGCGCGAACAAGTGGTAGAGGACGATCAGCACGGCGGCGCCGATCACGGCACCGATGAAGCCCGCCGTCTCGCCGGCCTGATACCAGCCGATCGCCTGTCCGATGTACGTCGCCGCGAGCGAGCCGGCGATGCCGAGCGCCGCCGTGAGGAAAAACCCCGATGGACCGCTGCCCGGCGTGATGATCTTCGCGACGAGCCCCGCCAGAAAACCGATGACGATGGTCCAGACGATGTGCATGGTCTCTCCACGTTGGCCGGAGCAGGTCAGCATACACGCGAGCGAGCATCACGACGAGGCGGGCGCGGCTTTGCGCGTCACCGGATGTCGCGCGCGAATTCGTGCCCGAGCATCCAGTCGCGGATCGCGCCCATCACCGCGGCGTCGCGGCCGAGATAGCCGTGCGGCGATTGCGGCTCGCATGCGTCGGACTGCTGCGGATCGCCGCCGCCGACGCTCACCAGCGGGAATCGTTTCGCAAGTCGCGCGGCGCCGGAGTACGGGCTCGAGCGGCACCCGTCATCGCGATGATGGACGACGAGCACCGGCACGTCGATCGTGGAGAAATCGAACGCCGACAGCCCGGGGCCGCCGCGGTCGGCGACGGTGACCGCCGATGTCAGCGCGACGCCGCGAATGCGTGCGCCGAGCGAGGCCGCCAGCGCGGCGGCGGAGACGGTACCGCGACTGGTGCCGACGAGGAACACGGGCGCCTGCGCAAAGCGCTTGCCGAGATCGTCGATCACCGCGCCGATGTCGCGCGCGTGATCCGGCGCCATGCGCATGGCGTCGGTGAGGCCGGACGGCAGGCGGTCGGCGGGAACGTCGACGATCGCATCGGCGACGTCGTCGCCGGCGAGATCGTTGCGCGCCCGAATCAGGAAGCTCACGCCCGGACCGAATCGCAGCCGGTTCTCGCGCGCGCGCTTCGCCATGTCGATCATTCCGGTGCCGCCGACGAACGAGATCGCGACAGCCTTGATCGGCCCCGCGCCCTGCACGAGCAGATACGAGATCGACGTGTCGCGCGTCGGGATCGTGACGAGATCCTCGTCGGCGGCCGCAAGCGGCGCTGCGAGCGCCATCGCGACCGCGACCAGCGCACGGTTCACAGGAGCGCGCGGCGCATGTCGCTCAGCAGCGCGCCGAGATACGCGAGAAAGCGCGCCGCGGCGGCGCCGTCGATCACCCGGTGGTCCCACGACAGCGACAGTGGCAGCATCAAGCGCGGCGCGAATGCGGTGCCATCCCACACCGGACGCATCGCGGCACGGCAGACGCCGAGGATCGCGACCTCGGGCGCGTTGATGATCGGCGTGAAGTACGTGCCCCCGATGCCGCCGAGCGAGCTGATCGAAAAGCATCCGCCCTGCATGTCCGCCGGCGCGAGCTTGCCTTCGCGCGCCTTCGCCGACAGCTCGGCCATTTCGCTCGCGATCGTGAGCACGCCCTTGCCGTCGGCATTCTTCACGACCGGCACGACGAGGCCGTTCGGCGTATCGGCGGCGAAACCGACGTTGAAGTAGCGCTTGTAGACGAGATTGTCGCCGTCGAGCGACGCGTTGAACTCGGGAAACCTCGCGAGCGCCGACACCGCCGCCTTGATCAGGAACGCGAGCATCGTCACGCGCACGCCGCTCTTGTCGTTCTCCCTGTTGAGCGCGACTCGCAGCGCTTCGAGCTCGGTGATGTCGGCGTCGTCGTGATTGGTGACGTGCGGAATCATCACCCAGTTGCGCGCGAGGTTCGCGCCGGAGATCTTCTTGATCCGCGACAGCGGCTTCGATTCGACCGGACCGAACTTGGCGAAGTCGACCTGCGGCCACGGCAACAGGTTCAGCGTGCCGCCCGACGCCGATGCGGCCGGCGCCGCGCTCGCGCCGCTCATCACGCCCTTGACGAACGAACGCACGTCGTCGTGCAGGATTCGCTTCTTCGGTCCCGAGCCTTGCACGCGCGAAAGGTCGACGCCGAGCTCGCGCGCGAACGCGCGCACGGAAGGCGACGCGTGAGCGCCGGTGAATGCGGCGCCGTCGATCGGCCCGGCTGACGGGACCGGTGCGGCCGCCTGCTCGACGCGAGCCGGCGTCGGCGGCGTCGAAGGCGACGTCGGTCGCCGGCGCGGTCGGTGCAGTGCTAGCGGGCGCAGACGGTGCGGTGGTCGACGGCGGCGGCTTCGTCGTCGCGCCTGCGGGAGTCGCCGGCGGCGCCGAGGCTGCCGCGGCGCCGTCGTCGATCGACACGAGCGGCGAGCCCTCGCTCACCTTGTCCCCGACGTTGACGCGCACGTCGCGGATCGTTCCGGCGCGCGGTGAAGGCACGTCGAGCGTCGCCTTGTCCGACTCGAGCGTCACCAGCGAGTCTTCCGCCTTTACGACGTCCCCGGGCTTCACCAGAACCTCGATCACCGGCACGTCCTTGAAGTCGCCGATATCGGGAACCTTGACCTCGATCGTCATCGCCCGTTCCTCGCCGACGTCAGACGGTCCATGGCGCAGGCTTCGATGCATCGAGACCGTAGCGTGCGAGCGCTTCGGCCACTTTCGACGCGGGCAGCGCGCCGTCGGCGGCGAGCGCGTTCAGCGTCGCCGCCGTCACCCAATGCCGATCGACCTCGAAAAAATAACGCAGCCGCTCGCGCGTGTCCGAGCGGCCGAAGCCGTCGGTGCCGAGCACGACGTAGCGGCGTGGTACGTACGCGTGGATCTGCTCGGCGAAGCGGCGCATGAAGTCGGTCGCCGCGACCACCGGCCCTTCGGTGTCGGCGAGGCACCGCTCGACGTGCGCACGCCGGGGCTTTGCCGTCGGGTTCAGCAGGTTCTCGCGGGTGACGCGCATGCCGTCGCGTGCGAGCTCGTTGAACGACGGACAGCTCCAGACGTCGGCGTCGACGCCCCAGTCCTCGCGCAGCAGATCCGCCGCGGCGATCACTTCGCGCAGGATCGTCCCCGAGCCGAGCAGCTGCGCGCGCAGCCGCTTGCCTTTGCCCCTGTCGGCTGCGCGCAGTCGGTACATCCCCTTGAGGATGTCCGCGGCGGAACCGTCCGGCATCGCCGGATGCGCGTAGTTCTCGTTCATGAGCGTCAGGTAGTAGAAGACGTCCTCCTGCTCGGTGACCATCCGGCGCAAGCCCTCGCGGATGATCGTGACCACCTCGTACGAGAACGTCGGGTCGTAGGACACGCAATTCGGGATCGTCGAGGCGAGGAGCTGCGAATGGCCGTCCTCGTGCTGCAAGCCTTCGCCGTTGAGCGTCGTGCGTCCCGCGGTGCCGCCGAGCAGGAAGCCGCGCGAGCGCATGTCGCCGGCCGCCCATGCGAAATCGCCGACGCGCTGGAATCCGAACATCGAATAGAAGATGTAGAACGGAATCGTCTGCACGCCGTGCGTCGAGTAGCTCGTCGCCGCCGCGATCCAGTCGCACATCGCGCCCGCCTCGTTGATGCCTTCCTGGAGGATCTGGCCGCTCTGCGACTCCTTGTAGAACATCAGCTGGTCGGCGTCCTCGGGCGTGTAGAGCTGGCCGAGCTGGTTCCAGATGCCCAGCTGGCGAAACATGCCTTCCATGCCGAACGTGCGCGACTCGTCGGGAACGATCGGCACGATCAGCTTGCCGAGCGTCTTGTCGCGGATCAGCATCTGCAGCATCTGCACGAACGCCATCGTCGTCGAGATCTCGCGCTCGTCGCTGCTCTTGAGAAGACGCTCGAACGTCGCGAGCGGCGGCACCGGCGCCGGCTCGACGCGGCGGCGGCGAGACGGCAGATAGCCGCCGAGCTCGAGTCTGCGTGCGCGCATGTACTCGAGCTCCTTCGATCCCGGCGCGAACGTGAGGTACGGCACGTGCTCCAGCTCGTCGTCGGGCACCGGCAGTGCGAAGCGGTCGCGGAAACGGCGTATCGAGTCGATGTCCATCTTCTTCTGCTGATGGGTGATGTTCTGCGCCTCGCCGGCGTGGCCCATGCCGTAACCCTTGATCGTCTTCGCGAGGATCACCGTCGGCTGCCCCTTGTGATTCACCGCCGCGTGGTAGCCGGCGTACACCTTGAACGGATCGAGGCCGCCGCGATTGAGCGCCCAGATGTCGTCGTCGGTCCAGTCCGCGACGAGGTCGAGCAGCTCGGGATACTTGCCGAAGAAATACTTGCGTACGTACGCGCCGTCCTTCGCCTTGAACGTCTGGTACTCGCCGTCGACGCATTCCATCATCCGCTTGCGCAGCAGCCCCGTCTTGTCGCGCGCGAGCAGCGAATCCCAGCGCGTGCCCCAGATCACCTTGATCACGTTCCAGCCGGAGCCGCGGAAGTCGCTCTCGAGCTCCTGGATGATCTTGCCGTTGCCGCGCACCGGACCGTCGAGCCGCTGCAGGTTGCAGTTGACGACGAAGATCAGGTTGTCGAGCATCTCGCGGCCGGCCATGCCGATCGCGCCCATCGACTCCGGCTCGTCCATCTCGCCGTCGCCGCAGAAGCACCACACCTTGCGGCCTTCGGTGGGCGCGAGCGCGCGCCCCTGCAGGTACTTCATGAACCGCGCCTGGTAGATCGCCATCAGTGGCCCGAGGCCCATCGACACCGTCGGGAACTGCCAGAAATCCGGCATCAGCCAGGGGTGCGGATACGACGACACGCCCTTGCCGTCGACTTCCTGGCGAAAGTTGTCGAGCTGCGCTTCGGTGAAGCGGCCGAGCAGGAACGCGCGCGCATAGATGCCGGGCGCCGAGTGGCCCTGGATGTAGACGAGGTCGCCGGGATGCTTGTCGCTCATCCCGCGCCAGAAGTGATTGAAGCCGACGTCGTAGAGCGTCGCCGCCGACGCGTAGCTCGCAATGTGGCCGCCGACGTTCGTGTGCTTGTTCGCGCGCACGACCATCGCCATCGCGTTCCAGCGCGCGTAGTTGCGGATCGTCTCCTCGATCGCTTCGTCGCCCGGCTTCTTCGGCTGCTGTTCGACCGGGATGGTGTTGATGTAGTCGGTGTTCGCCGAGAACGGCACGAACGCGCCGGCGCGGCGCGCTTCGCCGATTAGCTGTTCGATCAGGAAATGCGCCCGATCCGGGCCCTCGTTCGCAAGCACGCCTTTGAGCGCGTCGATCCACTCGCTGGTTTCCTGCGGATCGTAGTCGGGGTTCATGTCCATGGGCGAACCTCCATGGCCTCGCGCGGCGCGCGCGGGCGAAAGCACACGATTGTATTCGTCGCGATTGGAAGCGGAGCCGCGCAGCCGCGATGCCGGCTTCGGACGTTACCACATCGTGGAAACGCCTTCCATTTACCTACCGATGCTTCAACAGCAGTCGCAACGCGAACGCCATTGCTGCAGCGCCGATCGCGACGAAACCGACGCGATAGCTGGTGAACGTCGACAGCAGCGCGAATGTCGGCGGCCCGATCACGACGCCGCCGAAGCCGATGAATCCGGCGGCGCCGGTGATCGCGCCCGCTTCGCCGGCCGGAGCGTGGCGCGCGAGCTCGGAGAGCTGCACGCCGTTCCATCCGATCGCCGTCGCGCCGAACA
This sequence comes from uncultured beta proteobacterium, assembly GCA_963798655.1. GTDB lineage: Bacteria > Pseudomonadota > Gammaproteobacteria > Burkholderiales > Casimicrobiaceae > CAVSMC01. Next base: position 1,009,018 of record CAWCUH010000004.1, read on the forward strand.
TCGCGCAGACCACGAGCACCGCCGCCATCGGCCACGACGCGGCGAACGCCGCGGTGGCGAAAGCCCCGGCGCCGCTCAAAAGGCCGATCACGGCAAGGAGCCTGCGCGGCTTCACCGCGCGATCGGCAAGCGCGCCCCATACGATGCGCCCGACGATGCCGCCGGCGTTCGCAACGGTCAGCGCGATTCCGGCGCTCACGAGCGAGAAGCCGAGCGAGTCGTTCAAATAGACGACGAGAAAGCTCGTGAGGCAGACCTGCGTTGCCGCGTAGGTGAACGCGACCCAGGCGAGCTCGGCGAGCGCCGGTGTCGTCAACACTCGCTTGATCGGCGCGAGAAGGTCGGCGCGGCGCAGCGATCCGCCGCCGGCGCGGTCGGCATCGAGCGTCGCGCGCGACGGCTGCGCCAGCGCGACGATCGCGACGCCGAGAATCGCGATCGCGACGAACGCCGTGCGCCATCCGACGAGAAGCGCTATCGGTGGCAGCACGGCGCCCGCGAGCGCGATGCCGCCCGGCACACCGGTCTGCTTGATCGAGAACGTCAGCGCGCGCCGCGACGGCGGCGCCGTGCGCGCGAGAAGCTGCGACGACGCCGGCGTGATCGGGCCGTAGCCGGCGCCGATCAGCAGCGGCGCGACGACGATCGCGCCGAGCGCGATGGACGGCACCGCCGCGCAGAGCGGCAGGAAGCCGACGCCCGCGGCGCACAGCAGCACGCAGACCTGCGATGTTCGGATCGAGCCGTGGCGCAGGATGAACGCGCCCGACACGAGGCTTGCGAGCGCGGACGCCGCGTAGACGATGCCGACGAACAGCCCGACGAATCGCGGCGATACGCCGAAGTCGCGTGCGAGCTCCGGTGCGAGCACGGCGCTCGATGCGAGCGCGAGCGACGTGTACACCTGGATCGCGAGCGTCACCGCGAGCGCGGTGAGCGCCGTCGAAACGCGGTCGCGGTCGGATGCGGCGTTCATCGGGCGGCGCGGCGAAGCCTGAGCGTGACCGGCATCACGCCGATGTTACAGCGCGCGACGCACGGCCATGCGAGCTCGCGGCGGGAACGCCTATAATGGCCCGCTCTTTTCGCAGGTGCCGAATGGATCATCGACGACACGTCTACCGCAAGCGCCGCGACGCGCTGCTCGCACGGATGCGCGCGCAGTCCGGCGGTGGCGTCGCGCTCGTGCCGACCGCGGCAGAGGTCGCGCGCAATCGCGACTCGCATTTTCCGTACCGGCACGACAGCTACTTCTATTACCTCAGCGGATTTCCGGAGCCGGAAGCGGTCGTCGCGCTCGTCGCCGGTGACGATGGCGATCGGCACGTGCTCTTCTGCCGGCCGAAGAATCCGGAGCGCGAGGTCTGGGACGGCTTTCGTTACGGGCCCGACGCGGCGCGCGAGATCTTCGGCTTCGACGACGCGTATCCGATCGCCGAGCTTGCCGAGCGGCTGCCCGAGCTCGCCGCCGATCGGCCGGCGATCTACACGCCGCTCGGCCTCTTCGCCGACTGGGACCGGCGGATCACCGATGCGTTGAACGAGGTGCGCAACCGCGCGCGCACCGGCGTGAGCGCGCCATCGGAGATCGTCGACGTGCGCGACACGCTCGACGCGATGCGTCTGGTCAAGGACGCGCACGAGATCGAACTGATGCGCCGCGCGAACGCGATCTCCTCGGCGGCGCACCGGCGCGCGATGGCGAACACCCGTCCCGGCTGGTACGAATACCAGGTGGAGGCCGAGCTCGCGCACGAGTTCCTGCGCGAGGGCGCGCAGGCGGTCGCCTATCCGTCGATCGTCGCCGGCGGTCCGAACGCATGCGTCCTGCATTACCGTGACAACAACCGGCAGCTGCAGGACGGCGAGCTGCTGCTGATCGATGCCGGCTGCGAATACCAGGGCTACGCTTCCGACATCACGCGCACCTTCCCGGTCGGCGGGCGCTTCAGCGCAGCGCAGCGCGACGTCTACCAGCTCGTGCTCGACGCGCAGCAGGCGTGCATCGACGCCGTGCGTCCCGGCGTCGACTTCCATGACTACCACAAGGTCGCCGAGCGCGTGCTCGCGCAGGGCTTCATCGATCTGGGATTGCTTTCCGGCACGCTCGACGAAGCGCTCGAGTCGGGTAGCTACAAGCAGTTCTACATGCATCGCGCCGGACACTGGCTCGGCATGGACGTCCACGACGCCGGCCTTTACCAGCAGAAAGGCGCGTCGCAGAAGCTCGTGCCCGGAATGGTGCTCACCGTCGAGCCGGGCGCGTACATCCGTCGCGCCGACAACGTCGCCGAGGCGTTCTGGGACATCGGCGTGCGCATCGAGGACGACGTGCTCGTGACCGAGCGCGGCGTCGACAACCTCACCGCCGCGACTCCGAAAACGGTGGCCGACGTCGAGGCTGCATGCGCGCGCTGACACGGTCCGTGCGACGCTCGGCGCGTTAGATGCTGCACGACGTCGCGATCGTCGGCGCGGGGCCGGTCGGCGCGACGCTCGCCCTCGCGCTTGCCGGCTCGGACCTCGATGTCGTCGTGCTCGATGCGCGCGCGAGCGGCGAGCTCCCGCGCGGCGATCGCACGATCGCGCTGTCGCATGGCGCGCGGCTGATCCTCGAGCGCGCCGGCGTCTGGCGCGCGCTCGCCTCGCCGGGAGCCGACGTCACGCCGATCACGTCGATCGACATCTCGCAGGCCGGCGGCTTCGGCCTGACGCGACTCGACGCGGCCGAGCAGCGCTTGCCCGCGCTCGGCTACGTCGTCGCCTATCGCGCGCTGCAGGCGGCGCTCGACGCCGCGCTCGCCGCACGCCGCGTCGCCGTTCGCTGGAACGCGACGGTCACGCGCGTCGGTGGCACGCCCGCTTATGCGAGCGTCTTGCAGCAGGCGGACGCCGACGCGCTCACGGCGCGGCTTGCCGTCGTCGCCGACGGCAGCGGCACGATCGACGGCGCGGCGCGCTATCGCATCGACTACCGGCAGGCGGCGCTCGTCGCGACGCTCGATCTCTGCGTGCCGCATCGCGGTGTCGCGTACGAGCGCTTCACCGCCGAAGGTCCGCTCGCGCTGCTGCCGCAAGGCGAGCGCTACGGCCTGATCTGGACCGTTACGCAGCAGCGCGCGCAGGCGCTGGTCGCGCTCACCGAGCCGGCGTTCGTCGACGAGTTGAAGCGCTGCTTCGGACCGCGCGCGAGCGCCGTCGTCGCAGCGTCGAGCCGGCGGACGTTTCCGCTCGCGCTCGAGCTCTCGACGGCTGCCGCGACGTCGCGCTCGATCGCGATCGGCAACGCCGCGCAGACGCTGCATCCGGTCGCCGGCCAGGGCGTGAATCTCGGGCTGCGAGACGCGCACGCGCTCGCACGCATGCTGCTCGACACGCCGCGCGAGGCGATCGGCACGCGCCCGATGCTCGATCGCTATACGGCATCGCGGCGCAGCGACCGGCTCGGCGGGGTCGCGCTGACGCACGGCCTCGTCGCTCTGTTCGGCAGCAACGCCGCGCCGCTGCGATGGCCGCGCGGCGTTGCACTGTCGCTGCTCGACGCCTGCGCGCCGGCGAAGCGTGCATTCGTGCGCACGATGCTGAACGGCCTTCGCTGACGCACGGCGCGGCCCGCGCCCGCACGCTGTCGTATACACGTTCGTTGGGTTGGCGCTCACTCGCGCGAAGAATTCGCACCGCATTGCGTGTGCGTCGATCGCAGCCGCGTTTGCAATATTCGAGCCGCCAACACAAATGCGCGGACGCTGTTGCGCCAATGCAAATCGCACGGGCGAATTGTATGACACGCATGTGACAGGTGCATCGGAATCGGTATAATTCATTCCCCTCGCGCCATCCGTTGCACTTCATCTTTCCCAGCATGCAGATCGGCCCTCATGTGATCGCGACCCCGTTGTTCGTCGCGCCGATGGCGGGCGTCACCGATCGGCCGTTCCGGCAGTCGTGCAAGCGTCTTGGCGCGGGCTATGCGGTGTCCGAGATGATCGCGTCGAATCCGCTGCTGTGGGCCACCGAGAAGTCGCGCCGCCGCGCCGATCACGCCGGTGAAGTCGAGCCGATCGCCGTGCAGATCGCCGGCAGCGATCCCGCGACGATGGCCGCCGCGGCGCGCTATAACGTCGAGCGCGGCGCGCAGGTGATCGACATCAACATGGGCTGCCCGGCGAAGAAGGTGTGCAACGTCGCCGCGGGCTCGGCGCTGCTGTCCGACGAGTCGCGCGTCGCGCGCATCCTCGACGCCGTCGTTCGCGCCGTCGACGTGCCGGTGACGCTCAAGATCCGCACCGGCCCCGAGCCGGCGCGGCGAAACGCGGTGGACATCGCCCGGATCGCACAGTCGGCCGGCATCGCGGCGCTCGCGATCCACGGCCGCACTCGCGCGTGCATGTTCACGGGCGCCGTCGAATACGGGACGATCGCCGCGGTGAAGCAGGCGGTGTCGATTCCCGTCGTCGCGAATGGCGACATCGCGACGCCGGAGCAGGCGCGCGACGTGCTCGCGCTCACCGGCGCCGATGCGCTGATGATCGGCCGCGCGGCGCAGGGTCGCCCGTGGATCTTTCGCGAGATCGCGCATTTCATCGCGCACGGCACGCGCTTGCCGGCGCCGACGGTCGAGGAGGCGCGCGCGATCGTCGCGCGCCACCTGGACGAGCACTATGAATTCTATGGCGAGCCCGCTGGCGTGCGGATCGCCCGCAAGCACATCGGATGGTATTCGAGGCACCTGGCAGGCGGTGACGCCCTGCGCCGGGAAGTCAATGCAACGGAATCGTCCGCGACACAGATCGCGGCGGTACACCGTTTTTTCGACCGGCTCGCCGCGACGAGCGAACGCGTCGACTGCGAACCGGCCGCAGCCGGCGTCGTCGATGCGCGCGCAGCATTCGCCGCGTCGCGGCCGGATCGGCGATCGGGCGGGGAGGCCCTTGCGGCGTGAAGAAGACAGTCCGTTTGAATGGCAGCAACGAGATTGCACGCAGCGTCGAGAAGTCGCTCGACGAGTACTTTCGCCGCCTCGACGGCGAGCCGCCGCACGGCATCTACGACATGGTGATCTCGCACGTCGAGCGCGCAATGCTCGCGTCGGTGATGGATCGCGCGAACGGCAACCAGACGCAGGCGGCGGACATGCTCGGCGTGAATCGCAACACGCTGCGCACGAAGCTCTCGAAGTACCGGATCATGTAGCGGGTCCGGCGACGCCCGAACCCGAACGCGCGTCGTTTCGCGCCGCGATCAGCATGTCCGCTCCCGTCACGCAGGCACTGCTGTCCGTCTCCGACAAGACGGGCGTCGTCGATTTCGCGCGCGCGCTCGATCGCCTCGGCGTGAAGCTCCTGTCGACGGGCGGTACGGCAAAGGCGCTCGCCGAGGCCGGTCTGCAGGTGACCGAGGTCGGCGACTACACCGGCTTTCCGGAAATGCTCGACGGCCGCGTGAAGACGCTGCATCCGAAGGTTCACGGCGGCATCCTCGCGCGCCGCGACATCGCAGCGCACGCCGCGGCGCTCGAGCAGCACGCGATCCCGCCGATCGACCTCGTCGTCGTGAACCTCTATCCGTTTCGCGAAACCGTCGCGCAGCCCGGCTGCACGCTCGACGAGGCGATCGAGAACATCGACATCGGCGGCCCGACGCTCGTGCGCGCCGCGGCGAAGAACTGGCCCCACGTCGGCGTCGTCGTCGATCCGTCCGATTACACGTCGCTCGCCGCCGAGCTCGCGCGTAGCGGTCGCGTGCTGTCGACGGCGACGCGCTTCGCGCTAGCGCGCAAGGCGTTTTCGCATACGGCAGCCTACGACGGCGCGATCTCGAACTGGCTCACGGCGCGGGCCGCCGACGGCTCGTCGGTCGAGTTTCCCGACCGCATCAACCTGCAGGCAGCGAAAGTGCAGGACTTGCGCTACGGCGAGAATCCGCACCAGCGCGCGGCGTTCTACCGCGACGACCGCCCGGCGCCCGGTGCGCTCGCGCAATATCGACAGCTGCAGGGCAAGGAGCTCTCGTACAACAACATCGGCGACAGCGACGCCGCGTGGGAGTGCGCGAAGGCGTTCGCCGGCGAAAACGCAGCTGCCTGCGTCATCGTCAAGCACGCGAACCCGTGCGGCGTCGCGCTCGCCGCAACGCCGGTCGAGGCATATCGCCGCGCATTCGCGACCGATCCGGTTTCGGCGTTCGGCGGCATCATCGCGTTCAACCGGCCGGTCGATGGCGCGACCGTCGACGCCGTGGCGGCGCAGTTCCTCGAAGTGCTGATTGCGCCCGGCTACACCGACGACGCGCTCGCCGTGATCGCCGCGAAGAAGAACGTTCGCGTGCTGGAGATCGCAATGCCGGCCGAAGGCGGTGCGGCCGACGGCTGGGACTTCAAGCGCGTCGGCGGCGGCTTCCTCGTGCAAACCGCGGACGCGCTCGCAACGCGCGCGTCGGAGCTGAAAGTCGTCACGCAGAAGGCGCCGACGCCCGAGCAGGTACGCGACCTGCTGTTCGCGTGGCGCGTCGCGAAGTACGTGAAGTCGAATGCGATCGTCTACTGCGGCGACGGTCGCACGCTCGGCATCGGCGCCGGGCAGATGAGCCGCGTCGACTCGACGCGCATCGCGGCGAGCAAGGCGAAGGCTGCCGGCCTCTCGCTCGAGCGCTCGGTCGTCGCCTCGGACGCGTTCTTCCCGTTTCGCGATGGCCTCGACGTCGTCGCCGACAACGGCGCGATCGCGGTGATCCAGCCCGGCGGCAGCGTGCGCGACGACGAAGTGATCGCGGCTGCCGACGAGCGCGGCATCGCGATGGTCTTCACCGGGGTTCGCCACTTTCGCCATTGACCGCGCGGCTTCAGGCGGTCCGCCGATCCTGTAAAATCCGCGCGCGACGCCAGCGATGATTTCGTCGTCGCGCGTCGCCATGCTGAGCGGATGAATCGATGAACGTCCTCGTGATCGGCGGCGGCGGCCGCGAGCACGCGCTCGCGTGGAAGCTCGCGCAGTCGCCGCGGGTCGCCAAGGTCTTCGTCGCGCCGGGCAATGCCGGAACCGCGCGCGAGCCGGGCGTCGCGAACGTCGACATCGCCGGCATCGACGCGCTCGTCGCGTTCGCGCGCCAGCAGTCGGTCGCGCTTACCGTCGTCGGACCGGAAGCACCGCTCGCCGCCGGCGTCGTCGACGCGTTCCGCGCGGCGGGTCTCGCGATCTTCGGTCCGACGCGAGCGGCCGCTCAACTGGAAAGCTCGAAGGATTTCGCGAAGGCGTTCATGGCGCGTCACGGGATCCCGACCGCCGGATACCGCACGTTCGGCGACGCCGCCGAAGCGCGCGACTACGTGAAGCAGCGCGGCGCGCCGATCGTCGTCAAGGCGGACGGACTCGCGGCGGGCAAGGGCGTCGTCGTCGCGACGACGCTCGCGCAGGCGATCGAGGCGATCGACGCGATGCTCGTCGACAACGCGATGGGCAGCGCCGGCGCGCGCGTCGTCGTCGAGGACTTCCTCGTCGGCGAGGAGGCGAGCTTCATCGTCATGGTCGACGGTAGCAACGTGCTGCCCCTTGCGTCGAGCCAGGACCACAAGCGCCTGCTCGACGGCGACGAAGGTCCGAACACCGGCGGCATGGGCGCGTATTCGCCGGCGCCGGTGGTCACGCCGGCGCTGCATGCGCGGATCATGCGCGAGATCGTGCTGCCGACGGTGGGCGGCATGGCGAGCGACGGCATGCTCTACACCGGCTTTCTGTATGCCGGCGTGATGATCGGCGCCGACGGCGCGCCGCGCGCGCTCGAGTTCAATTGCCGCCTCGGCGATCCGGAAACGCAGCCGATGATGGTGCGGCTGAAGTCCGATCTCGTCGATCTGCTCGCGCACGCGATCGAAGGAACGCTCGATCGCGCCGAAGCCGAATGGGACCGGCGCGCCGCGCTCGGTGTCGTGCTTGCCGCTGCCGGCTACCCCGATGCGCCGCGCAAGGGCGACGCGATCGAGGGCCTGGAGCGCGTGAACGAGGAAACGCATCCCGACTGCAAGGTATTCCATGCGGGCAGCGCGCTCGACGCAGCCGGCGTCGTGACGAGCGGCGGCCGCGTGCTCTGCGTGACCGCGCTCGGCGACTCCGTGAAGCAGGCGCAGAAGAGCGCGTATGCCGCGATCGCCGACATCCGCTTTGCCGGCATGCAGTTCCGCCACGACATCGGGCATCGGGCGCTCGCGCCGCGGCGCGGCTGATGGACGTCGAAGCGCCGCGCGCATACTTCGTCGCTCTGCAGTCGCAGATCGTCGCCGCGCTGGAAGCGCTCGACGGCAAGCCGTTTCTGCGCGACGAGTGGACGCGAGACGAAAGCGAAGCTTCGGCTGCCGCTGACCCGAGCGAAGCGAGCGTCAGGCCGCAAAGCCGCGGCGGACGCTCACGCGGCGGCGGCATCGCGCGCGTGATCGAGGACGGCGCGCTGCTCGAGCGCGGCGGCGTCAATTTCTCGCACGTCACCGGCGAGCGGCTGCCGCCGTCGGCGACCGCCGCGCGGCGCGAGCTCGCCGGACGCAGCTTCGAGGCGATGGGCGTGTCGCTGGTTCTGCATCCTCGCAACCCCTACGTGCCGACCGTCCATCTGAACGTGCGGATGTTCGTCGCGCACGCGACGCGCGCGCAGCCCGAGCCGATCTGGTGGTTCGGCGGCGGCATGGATCTCACGCCGTACTACGGTTTCGCCGAGGACGCCGTGCATTTTCACCGCACATGCCGCGCGGCGCTCGTGCCGTTCGGTGACGGCCTGCACTCGAAGTGCAAGAAGTGGTGCGACGACTACTTCTACGTCAAGCATCGCAACGAGCCGCGCGGCGTCGGCGGCATCTTCTTCGACGACCTGAACGACGGCGGCTTCGATCGCTGCTTTTCGCTCGTGAAGAGCGTCGGCGACCATTTCATCGACGCGTACGCACCGATCGTCGGGCGGCGGCGCGATGTCGCGTACGGCGAGCGCGAGCGCGACTTCCAGGCGTACCGGCGCGGCCGCTACGTCGAGTTCAACCTCGTCTGGGATCGCGGCACGCTGTTCGGGCTGCAATCGAACGGCCGCGTCGAGGCGATCCTGATGTCGCTGCCGCCGCGCGTCACGTGGCGCTACGACTGGAAGCCCGAGCCGGGCACGCCCGAAGCGGCGCTCTACACCGAATTCCTCGTACCGAAGGACTGGGCCGATGGCTGACGAAGCAACCGACGATCCGCGTCCACAGCGCGATCACGGCGACGTCGACGATCACCTCGTCGAAACGCGCGTGTCGTCCGAGCGCGTGTTCGACGGCAGGCTCCTGCACGTGCGCCGCGATCACGTTCGCCTGCCCGACGGCCACGTCGCGACGCGCGAATACATCGTGCATCCGGGCGCCGTCCTCGTCGTGCCGGTCGTCGACGACGGCCGGCTGATCGCCGAGCGTCAATTCCGCTATCCGCTGAACCGCGTGATGATCGAGTTCCCGGCGGGAAAGCTCGATCCCGGCGAGGAGCCGCTCGCGACCGCGCAGCGCGAGCTGATCGAGGAGACCGGTTACAAGGCGCGAACGTGGACGCGGCTCGGCACCGTGCACACCGTCGTGTCGTATTCGACCGAGGCGATCGAATTCTTCGTCGCCGAAGGGCTCGAGCACGTCGGCGCGAAGCTCGACCACGGCGAATTCCTCGAAGCGGTCGAAATGAGCGTCGACGAGATGCTCGCGGCGCTCGATCGCGGCGACATCACCGACGTGAAGACCGTCGCCGCGCTGCTGATGTACGCGCGCCGCCGCGGGTGACCATCGCGCGGCGGCTCGTGATCCGCGGCCGCGTGCAGGGCGTCGGCTTTCGCTACGCTGCGGTCGAGGCCGCGGAGCGCGAGGGCGTCGCCGGCTGGGTGCGCAACCTGCGCGATGGCGGCGTCGAGGCGCTGGTGCAGGGCGACGAAGCTGCGGTCGAGCGGATGATCGCGTGGTGCCGCCACGGACCGCGCGGCGCGCGCGTGAGCGACGTCGAAAGCCACGACGCGACCGTGTCCGACGGATTCGCCGGCTTCACGATTCGGCACTGAAGCGCTAACGTTGCGCGCCCTGACGCTTCGCCGCATCGACGTCGAGATATTTCCAGTACGTCTGGAAGCGCATCGGCGCGAAGCCGTCGACCCACGGCTGCACGAAGTTGTTCTCGATGCGAAACACGAGCGGCACGGTCGGCGCGTACGCCTGCACGAGCTCGTACATTCGCCGCGCGGCGGCCGCCTGCCCGGCGGCTGACGCACTCGCCATGAAGCGGTCCATCGCGCGATCGTATTCGGGCAGCCTGAAGCGCGACGCGTTCACCGTCGTCGGCGCACGGCTGTCGAGTTGCAGCAGCTGTCCATAGCCGGAAGGATTGCCGCCGTACGCGATGAACGCCGTCTGGAAGCGTCCGCCTTCGAGCTCCTTCACGATGTCCTGGAACGGCGTTACGTGGAAATCGCTGCGGATGCCGATCGCGTCGAGATTGCGGCGGATCAGCGTCGACAGTTCGCGGGAAACGGCGCCGGAGCGAAGGGACAGCGTCACCGTCAGCGGCTTGCCGTCGGGCGCGCTTCGATAGCCCGACGCGTCCCGGATCGTGTAGCCGAAGCGGTCGAGCAGCGCTTTCGCCGCGGCCGGATCGTGCGGCTGGCGCGGTGGCAGCGACGGGTCGTGGCCGCCCACGCCCGGCGGCACCATCTGGTTCGCCGGGATCGCACTGCCGGCGGATACGACATCGACGAGGGCCTGCGCGTCGATCGCGAGCCTGATCGCACGGCGAAGCGCGATGCGCTCCTTCGTCATGCCGCCGACCACCGGATCGGCGACGTTGAAATACAGCGACGTCAGGTACGGCGCGACGAACGCGTGGTGCGCGATGCCGCGGTTTGCGTACTCGGGCCTGAGCTTGGCGCCGTCGAGCAGGCGATTGGCGACTTCGCCGCGCAGGCTCACGTAGTCGAGATGGCCCTTGTCGAACTCGAGCAGTCGCGCGATATCCTCCTCGATGACGCTGATGTCGACGATGCCGATGCGCGGCAGCGCCCGGCCCTTCATCGCCTGCTCGAGCGGCGCATCGCGCGCGTCGCGGGAAGGCGGGAACGTCGTCGGCCGGTACTGCGGATTTGCCTCGAGCACGATTCTCGATCCGCGTCGCCATTCCTTGAGCCGGTACGGCCCGGTGCCGGCAACCCGCGTCCGGATGTCGCCGCCTGCCGCTTCGACGACCTCGCGCGCAACGGCGCCGGTGACGAGGAACGCCTCGATCACCGGGTAGTTCGGCGCATTGAGCTTCAGCTGCACCGTGTAGCGGTCGAGCGCGCGCAAGCCTTCGATCGGCGCGTCGTAGTCGAAGCGGCCGCCGGCCTTGCTCGCGGCGTCGACGACGGCGCGCGCGCCGACGATGACGTCGGTCGTCTCCGGCGAGCCGCCGCGACGAAGGTTCGGGTCGAGCCATCGCTTGAGCGAGTAGACGATATCGTCGGCCGTCAGCTCGCGCGGCCTGCCGCCGAATGCGGGATCGTCGCCGAAGCGCACGCCGGGGCGTACGTGCATCGTCCACGTGCGCCCGTCTGCGCTCACGACGGGCAACGCGGTAGCGGCGACCGGTGCGAGATGCGCAGGCGAGCGCAGGTAATCCCATTCGTAGAGCCCCTCGTACAGCGCGCATATGACGTCGTACGACGGTCGGTCGTTGTATTGATGCGGATCCAGCGTGTCGATGTCCGCCGAGGCGATGCGAAGCGTCTTGCCTGCGTCCGCGGCGAGCGCGTTCTGTGACAGCGCGAGGAGCGCGAAAAAAGCGACGACGAGTGCGACCGCCGCGCGCAATCCGCGCATCGTCAGTGGTAGCCCGAATCGCGGCCGACCTTGCCGCGGAAGATCCAGTACGAGAACGCCGTGTAGCCGAGGATGATGGGCAGCAGGAACAGCACGCCGATCAGCAGGAACAGCTGCGACTCCGGTGGCGACGCGGCGGCCCAGATCGTGACGGACGGCGGCACGATGTTCGGCCAGATGCTGATGGCGAGCCCCGAGTAGCCTAGGAAGAACAGCGCCATTGCAAGGATGAAAGGCGGCAGCGTCTGCCGCGCGCGAACGCTGCGCCACAGCGCGAATCCGGCGATCGCGGTGAACAACGGCGCCGGCGAGAGCAGCGCGATGTTGGGCCAGCTGAACCAGCGCTCGCCGATCTGCGCCGAAAGGAACGGCACCCAGGCGCTGATGATCGCGAGCGCGCCGAGCACGGCGATGTCGAGCGCCGCTGCGGCACGGTACGCGCGCTGCAGCAGCTCGCCGTCGGTCTTCATCACCAGCCAGGTGGCGCCGAGCAGCGCGTAGCCGGCGGCGACGGCGAACCCGGTGAACGCGCTGAACGGCGTCAGCCAGTCGAACGTGCCGCCGGCGAAGCGGCGATCGGCGACGGCGATTCCCTGGACGAGTGCGCCGAGCGTCACCCCTTGCGCGAACGCGGCGATCGTCGATCCCGCCGCGAACGCGATGCTCCAGCGATGGCGGTGCGTCGTCGCCTTGAAGCGGAACTCGAACGCGACACCACGGAAGACGAGCGCGAGCAGCATCGTCGACAGCGGGATGTAGAACGCGGGAAGAATGATCGAGTACGCGATCGGAAACGCGGCGAACAGACCCACGCCGCCGAGCACGAGCCATGTCTCGTTGCCGTCCCAGATCGGCGCAACCGACTGCATCGCGGTGTCGCGCTCTTCTTCGCCCGGCATCGACGAAAACAGGATGCCGATGCCGAGCACGAATCCGTCGAGCAGCACGTACATGAACACCGCGAATGCGATGATCAGAAACCAGATCAGCGTCAGCGCTTCGCTCAGCATGGCGGCTACGCGAGACGCTCGTCGGGAAGCGACAGCGGCCGCGCGGGCCGCTTCGATGTCGACGCGAGGGTCGCCGCCTCGGTCGGTGCTTCCTCCGCCGGACCGCGACGCACCAGTCTCAGCATGTAGTACGCGCCGGACCCGAAGATCACCGCGTACACGATGATGAACGCCGCGAGCGAGCCTGCGACGGCGCCACCGGCGACCGGAGCGCCGGCGTCCGCCGTGCGCATCGCGCCGTAGACGACGAACGGCTGGCGGCCCACTTCGGCGGTTATCCAGCCGCTGATGACGGCGATGAAGCCGATCGGCGCCGTGACCATCGCGACGCGGTGGAACCACGGCGTCGTGTACAGCCGCTTTCGCCAGTGCAGCACGACGCCGCAGATGCCGACGGCGAGCATCACGAGGCCGAGCCCCACCATGAGCCGGAACGAGAAGAACGGGATCGCGACCGGCGGCCGGTCCGCGCGCGGGAAATCGCGCAGTCCCTTGATTCCGCCGGTCAACGAATGGGTGAGGATGACGCTTCCTGCGAACGGAATCGCGATCTCGTAGCGATTGCGCTCGGCCTGCTCGTCGGGAATCGCGAACAGCAGCAGCGGCACGGGCGTCTCGGCGGTGTCCCAGTGCGCCTCGACCGCAGCGATCTTCGCCGGTTGGTATTCGAGCGCGTTCAGCCCGTGCTGGTCACCGGCGATGATCTGCAGCGGCACGACGATGACGATGAAGCCCATCGCCATCGCGAACGTGATCCGTGCATGAGGCAGCGCCTGGTTTCTGCGCAGGTGATACGCAGCGACGCCGGCGACGGCGAATGCGGTCGTCAGGTACGCGGCGAGCACCATGTGCACGAAGCGGTACGGAAAGGATGGGTTGAAGATGATCTGCAGCCAGTTGACCGCGTAGAACACGCCGTCGCGAAGGGCGTGGCCGGCCGGCGTCTGCATCCAGCTGTTCGCCGAGATGATCCAGAAAGCCGAGATCAGCGTTCCCGCAGCGACCATCAGCGTCGCGAAGAAATGCAGGCCCTTGCCGACGCGCTGCGCGCCGAACAGCATGATGCCGAGGAAACCCGCCTCGAGGAAGAATGCGGTGAGCACCTCGTAGCTCATCAGCGGACCGACGACATTGCCGGTCGCTTCGGAGAAACGGCTCCAGTTGGTGCCGAACTGGAAGCTCATCACGATGCCGGACACGACGCCCATCGCGAACGAGACGGCGAAGATCCTGAGCCAGAACTTGAACAGCTGGTCGAACTCGGCGCGCCGCGTCCAGAGCCACGCGCCCTCGAGCACCGCGAGCCAGCTCGCGAGCCCGATGGTGAACGACGGAAACAGGATGTGAAACGACATCACGAACGCGAACTGCGCGCGCGACAGCAGCAGCGGATCGAAATTCATGGCGCTCCACCGGATTCGATGGCGCTTGCGCGATGCGGCTCGTGCGCCGGCGAACCGTCAATTTGTCACGCTCCGCCGGCGCTGTCGAGGCCGACGAGCGCCGATCGGAAATCTTTTCGTCGCTGCGCTTCAGTCCGGTGGCGCCGTGATGTCGGCGTGCACGGAAAAGATGTCTTTCCATGCCGCGTAGGTCGCCGTGACGATCAGCGGCAGCGCGATCAGCAGGCCGAGACCCCACGACGCGATGCCGACGATCAGCAGCAGCAGCGACACGCCGCCGTAGACGAGCAGCGGCAGCGCATTGAGCGAGAACGCGTGGAAGCTTGCGGCGAACGCGGCCGCGGCGCGGGTTCGCTCGAGCAGCACGTGGAATGGCACGAACGTGAACGGCAACGACACGGCGACGCCCGCGAAATAGATGCCGACGATCTCGACAAAAGAAAGCGGCGAAGCGTCGAATTCGCTCGCGAGGAGGTTCACGTCCGCGATCCACCACGCGGCGGCGGCCTCGCCGGCGAGCGTCACGGCGCTCGCCGCCATGATCGCGGCGATAGCGCCCGCCGGCGCAGCGAACGCGGCGAACGCATGCACGACGCGCACGCGCGCATTGCGATCGGCCGCGAGCGAGGCGACGATCATGCCGGCGGCGACCAGCGGCGTCACCAGCTTGCCGATCAGCGACGCGAGGCCCGGCAGCCGGTCGAGCGCGAGCTCGACGACAACGGTGATCATCGCGAGCACGGCCCACGTGGCCGGCGCGCGCTTCCACAACCGCATCGCCTCCTCGTACCATGCGAACGCATGCCGCACGGGAACGGCGCGCGGAAGAAGATGGACGGTGGCGGGCTCGGGCAGCGACGGCTCGCCGTCGGTCACGTCGCCTCGCCGAGATACGCCGCACGCACGGCCGGATCGTGCAGCAGCTCCTTCGCCGGCCCGGCGAGCGTGATCTCGCCCGACTCCATCACGTAGCCGCGATGCGACACCTCGAGCGCGAGCTTCGCGTTCTGCTCGATCAGCAGGATCGTCACGCCCTCGCGTGACACGGCGAGCACGGTCTCGAACACCTTCTGCACCATCAGCGGCGCGAGCCCCATCGACGGCTCGTCGAGCAGCAGCAGTCGCGGCTTCGACATCAGTGCGCGGCCCATCGCGAGCATCTGCTGCTCGCCGCCCGACAGCGTTCCCGCCGTCTGGCGGCGCCGCTCGGCGAGCCGCGGGAACAGCGTGAACACGCGCTCGACGTCGGCACGCACGCCGGGCCGGTCCTTTCGCACGTACGCGCCCATCGCGAGATTTTCCTCGATCGTGAGCGCGCCGAACACGCCGCGGCCTTCGGGCACCATCGCGAGGCCGCGGCGCACGAGCTCGAACGCGCGGCGGCCGGTGACGTCGTCGCCCTCGTAACGAATCGCGCCCGACGCAACCGGCTGCAGTCCGCAGATGCCCTTCAGCGTCGTCGTCTTGCCGGCGCCGTTCGCGCCGATCAGGCACACGAGCTCGCCGCGAGCGACTTCGAGGTCGATTCCCTTGACTGCCTGGATGCCGCCATACGCGACCTTGAGCTTGTCGAGCGCGAGCAGCGGTGCGTCGGTCGTCATGCGAGCGGCCTCCGCACCGTCGTCGGCGCTCGGGTGCCGAGTTGTCGGCCGCGCGCAATCGCGCGCCGACGCGCCCTTCGGGCCTTGCCTTCGGCCGTCGCGCTCATGCGGGTGGCCTCCGCACCGTCGTCGGCGCTCGGGTGCCGAGTTGTCGGCCGCGCGCAATCGCGCGACGACGCGCCCTTCGGGCCTTGCCTTCGGCCGTCGCGCTCATGCGCCCTTCAAACTCGACGCGACGTCGCCGCCGAGATACGCGGCGATGACCGCCTCGTTGCGCTGCACTTCGGCGGCCGACGCCTCGGCGATCTTCTTGCCGTAGTCGAGCACCAGCACGCGATCGCAGACGGCCATTACGAGCTTCATGTCGTGCTCGATCAGCAGGATCGTCGTGCCGTCGCGGCGGATGCCTTCCAGCAGCCGCTTCAGCGACGCCGTCTCGGTCGCGTTCATGCCCGCGGCGGGCTCGTCGAGCGCGAGCAGCTTCGGCTCGGTCGCGAGCGCACGCGCGATCTCGAGCCGGCGCTGGTCGCCGTACGCGAGATGCTTGGCGAGGTCGTTCGCGCGTCGCGCGACCCCGACGTAGTCGAGAAGCTCGTACGCGCGCTTCTCGATCTCCGCCTCCTCCGCCCGCGTTGCCGCGTCGCGGAAGATCGCGCCGGCGACTCCGGCGCGCGTGCGAACGTGCCGTCCGATCATCACGTTCTCGAGTGCGGACAGGTTCGCGAACAGCCGGATGTTCTGGAAGGTTCGCCCGATGCCGCGAGCAGCCACCTCGTGCGGCTTGAGTCCCACGAGCGGCACGCCGTCGAAGGTGAACGTGCCAGCGTCGGCCGAGTAGATGCCGGTCAGCACGTTGAACAGGCTCGTCTTGCCGGCGCCGTTGGGGCCGATGAGGCCGTAGATCTCGCCGCGGTTGATCCAGAAGCTTACGTCAGCGAGCGCGTGAACGCCGCCGAAGCGCTTCGAGATGCCTTCCGCGGCGAGCAGCGCACCGCTCACGCTTTCGCCGCTCCCGTCGCGCCCGCCTCGAGCTCGCGCTTGCGCACCGCCGATGGCATCAGCCCGGCCGGTCGGAACAGCATCATCAGCACCATCGCGAAGCCGAACAGCAGCATGCGGATCACTTCGGGATCGATGATCGAGCGCCCGAACACGGCAAGCTGCACCGGCTCGACCGTGTAGCGAAGCACCTCGGGCACGAACGACAGCAGCAGCGCGCCGACGATCACGCCGAAGATGTTGCCCATGCCGCCGAGCACGACCATCGAAAGGATCATGATCGACTCGACGAGAACGAAGCTCTCCGGGCTGATGAAGCCCTGCGTCGCCGCGAAGATGCCGCCCGACACGCCGCCGAACGACGCGCCCATCGCGAATGCGAGCAGCTTCAGGTTGCGCGTGTTGATGCCCATCGCGCGCGCGGCGATCTCGTCCTCGCGGATCGCCTCCCACGCGCGGCCGATGCGCGAGTCCTGCAGCCGCAGGTTGATGACGACGATGACGATCAGCACGCCGACGAGCAGGTAGTAGTACTTGACCGGTCCGCTGAAGTCCAGGCCGCCGATCGTCTGCCGCGCCGAGAAGCTGAAGCCGCCGATGCGAAACGGATCGATCAGCGTGATGCCCTGCGCGCCGTTGGTGATGTTGACCGGCTGCGACAGGTTGTTCATGAAGATGCGCACGATCTCGCCGAACCCGAGCGTGACGATCGCGAGGTAGTCGCCGCGAAGCTTGAGCGTTGGTGCGCCGAGGATCACGCCGAAGAAGCACGCGAGCGCAGCGCCGATCGGCAGGATCACCCAGAACGGCAGGTGGATGTCGAACTGCGGGCTCGCGAGCAGCGCGTACGTGTACGCGCCGACGGCGTAGAACGCGATGTAGCCGAGGTCGAGCAGGCCGGCGAAGCCGACGACGATGTTCAGGCCGAGCGCGAGCAGCGCGTACAGCATCGCGAGGTTGAGGATGCGCACCCATGCCGTGCCGATCGACGCCAGCACGAACGGCAGCGCGACGAGCGCGACGGCGATCAGCGCGAGCCCGGCCCAGGCGAGGGCCGGCTTGGAGCGCGTGTCGAAAAAGGTGCGCATCGTGCCTGGAGTTATGCGCGCTCGCCGACGCGCTCGCCGAGCAGTCCCGACGGGCGAAACACGAGCACGGCGATCAGCACGAAGAACGCGAACACGTCCTGGTAGTTCGAGCCGAAGACCGAGAGGTAAGGCTCGCTCTGACAGCGCTCGGCGATCGTCGCCGAGTACGGCGCGAGGCCGCACAGGTTGGTCAGATCGCCGATATAGCCGGCGCCGAGCGCCTCGATGACGCCGAGCAACAGGCCGCCGAGCATCGCGCCGCCCAGGTTGCCGATGCCGCCCAGCACCGCCGCGGAGAAGGCCTTCAGTCCCAGCAGGAAGCCCATCTGATAGTGCGCGATGCCGTAGTACGTGCCGACCATGACGCCCGCAACCGCGGCGAGGCCGGCGCCGACGATGAACGTGATCGAGATGACGACGTTCGCGTCGATGCCCATCAGCCCGGCGATCGCGAGGTTCTGCGACGTCGCGCGCATCGCAACGCCGAGCTTCGTCCGATAAACGAGAAGCAGCAGCCCGGCCATCATCAGGATCGACGTGGCGATGATCGCGACCTGCACGTTGGTGATCGTCGCGCCGTTCGCCGTGCCCGTGATGTGGTACGGCACGACGGCGATGATCTGCGGAAACGGGATCGGGTTGCGGCTCCAGACCAGCAGCGCGAGATGCTGGAGGATGATGGAGAGGCCAATTGCGGTGATAAGCGGAGCGAGACGCGGCGCGTTGCGAAGCGGCCGGTATGCGACGCGCTCGAGCGCATAGCCGACCGCCATGCAGACGGGGACCGCGATCAGCACGCCGGCGAGGACGATGACCAGCGGCGGCAGGCCCGTGTGCATGCCCACGAGCGTGCTGATCACGGTGAAAGCGACCATCGCGCCGATCATCACGACTTCGCCGTGCGCGAAGTTGATGAGCTGGATGATCCCGTAGACCATCGTGTAGCCGAGCGCGACGATCGCGTACACGCTGCCGAGCGTCAGGCCGTTGATCAACTGCTGAAGGAAGATGTCCACGCGCGTTCGAGTCGGGCCGGCCGTCGGTCGCCGTCGCGGCGAGCCGTCTCGCGTCGGCGATTGTGGGGCGTGCGGCGTGTGCCGGCAATCCCCGTGTTGAAGCACATGCCGATAAAGGAACGGCGCCCCTCGGGACGCCGTTCGCTTTCGTCGACGGCTGCCGACTACTTCTTCGGCGCTTCCTTCGCCATCTCGCCGCCCTTCTTCATGTCGTCCTTCGCCGGAGCCATTGCGCCACCCGCGGGAGCCATCGCGCCTGCTGCGGGCGCCGCGGCCGGCGCGCCCGCGCTTGCGAGCATCTGCGTCTTGCCCGCCTTGATGATCGCGACCGGCTCGACCTTGCCGTTCTTCATGGCGAAGATCGTCATCTCGGCGTCCTTGCGGTCGCCCTTCTCGTCGAACTCGATGTGGCCGGTTGCGCCGTCGAACTTGATCTTCGCGATCTCGGTGATGACCTTCGCGGGATCGGTCGAGTCCGCGTTCTGCATCGCCTGGATCGCGATGTTCGCCGCGTCGTAGAAGAACGGTGCGTACTGCTTCACCTCGCCGTACTTCTTCGTGAACGCGTCCTGGAAGTCCTTCGACGCCATCTGCGTCGGGATGCCGGCCTGCGAGCAGATCATGCCTTCGGCCGCTTCGCCTGCGAGCTTCGTCATCTCGCTCGTGCAGGCGCCGTCGCCGTACGCGAACTGCGCCTTGATGCCGAGCTCGCGCGCCTGCTTGATCATCGGACCGCCGGTTGCATCCATGCCGCCGTAGAAGATCACGTCGGGGTTGCGGCCCTTCATCTTGGTGAGGATCGCCTTGAAGTCGGTCGCCTTGTCGTTCGTCTTCTCGCGCATCAGCACCTGTACGCCGGCGGCCTTGAGCGTCTTCTCGACTTCGTTCGCGAGCCCTTCGCCGTACGCGGTCGCGTCGTCGGCGATCGCGACCTTCTTCGCCTTCAGCTCGTTCGCGATATAGGCGGCGACCGCAGGACCCTGTTGGTCGTCGCGGCCGACGGTACGGAAGACGTTCTTGAAGCCCTGCTCGGTCAGCTTGGGATTCGTCGCCGAGCCCGAGATCATCGGGATGCCGGCCTGGTTGTACACGGCGGAGGCGGGGATCGACACGCCGGAATTGAGGTGACCGATGACGGCGACGACCTTGGCGTCGACGAGCTTCTGCGCGACCGTCGGACCCATCTTCGGGTCGGCCTGGTCGTCTTCGCTCTGCATCTCGAACTTGACGAGCTTGCCGCCGATCTTGATCTTCTTGTCGTTCGCCTGGTCGACGGCAAGGTGGACGCCGTTCTCATCGTCCTTGCCGAGGTGCGCGATGCCGCCCGTCAGCGGGCCCGCGTGGCCGATCTTGACGGTGATCGTCTCTTCCACCGGTGCGGCGGCTTTCGGCGCCTCGGCGGTCTTCTTCGGTTCTTCCTTGCTGCAGCCGTACGCCGTCACCAGCGCGGCCGCGACGAGCGTCAAGCCGAGCTTGCGGGTAATCGTCATGGGGGTGTCTCCGGAAAGAGGGGGCAAGAACAACCGCGAATTATTTGCCGACGGCTTTCGGGTGTCAATCCAAACGACGTGGTCATTGCTCCGCTCAACGACGGTTCGGCGCGTCACCGAGCATCCGATCGGCGTACGGCGCAGCCCGTCGCAGTGCGCTTGTCGCCGGTGTGCGCGTCCCATAAGCTTCCGTCGCTTGACGCACGCCGGGGCACGGCGCGCGAATCCGAGGCGGCGTCCGGGCGCATCCAAGCCCGGTGAGCCGCGATTTCGGCGGCCGCATCACGGCGGCCGCTCGACTGGGGTCGGAGCGTCGTCGACCGGACGACGGGGGAGTGGGGATGGCGGGTTTCTGGACGCGGCGGCGCGCGGTCGGTGCGATCGCCGGGATCATCGTCGTGGCGGCGCTCGCGGCCGGCATTTCGGCGCGGCTCGCCGCGCGCAAGGCCGAAGCCGATGCGAAGGCGCGTGCGGCGCTGGTGACGCTCGAGTTCGGCCCGGCGGATTTGACGCACGTCGAGCGCCAGCCGATGGCGCGCTGGCTTCCCGTCTCGGGCACGCTGCAGCCGGTCAGGCAGGCCACGGTGAAAGCGAAGGTGTCCGGGGACGTCCGCCAGATCCTCGTGCGCGAAGGCGACCCGGTCCGCGAAGGCCAGGTGCTGGGCCGCATCGACACCGCCGATCTCGAGGCGAAGCTGCTCGAGCGCCAGGGCGCGCTCGAATCGGCGCGCGCGCAGCTCGCGCTCGCCGGCAAGACGCGCTCGACGAACCAGGCGTTGCTCAAGCAGAGCTTCATCTCGCAGAACGCGTACGACAGCTCGGAGTCGAGCTACAACGTCTCGCTCGGCAGCGTGAAGTCCGCCGAGGCGCAGCTGACGATCGCGAGGAACGCGCTGCGCGACGCCGTCGTGATCGCGCCGCTCACGGGCACCGTCGCCAAGCGGCACGTGCAGCCGGGCGAGAAGGTCGCGTTCGACTCGCCGCTCATCACGCTGGTCGATCTGCGCGACCTCGAGGTGCAGGCGCTCGTGCCCGCGGTCGACGTCCCCGAGCTCGCGATCGGCATGCCCGTCGAGCTCGTCATCGACGGCTTCGGCGAGCGCCGCTTCAATGGGCGCGTCGAGCGCATCAATCCGGCGACCGAGCCCGGCACGCGCGCGTTTCTCGTGTACGTCGGGATCCGCAACGCCGACCTCTCGGTGCGCAGCGGCATGTTCGCGACCGGCCGCATCGCGCTCGCCGCGCAGAAGGACGTGCCGACGCTGCCTTCGACCGCCGTGCGTACCGAGGCCGGACAGACCTACATCTGGACGATCGCGCAGGGCAAGCTCGCGCGCCGCTTCGTCGTCATCGGCCGGCGCGACGACGAGAGCGGCCGCGTCGAGCTGCGCACCGAGCTCGCGCCCGACACGCCGGTGCTCGCGTCGCGCTTCGACAACCTCAAGGAAGGCGCAGCGGTGATCGTGCGGGCGTCGACGGCCGAACAGGCGAAGTCGGGCTGATGACGCGCCATCCGAACGTCGTCCCCGCGAAGGCGGGGACCCAGCGTCTTTCGCACCAGGCCGCTGGATTCCCGCCTTCGCGGGAATGACGAACTGCGAGGTTCACCATGTGGATCACCCGCGTCTCGATCCGTAACCCCGTCTTCGCGACGATGTTCATGGTCGGCATCGCCGTGCTCGGCCTGTTCGCGTACAGCCGGCTGCGCGTGGAGCAGATGCCCGACGTGAACCTGCCGTACGTGCTCGTGCTCACCAGCTATCCGGGCTCGTCGCCGGAGGTCGTCGAGAACGACGTGACGAAGCCGATCGAGTATGCGATCAACACGGTCGCCGGCGTGTCGATGATCCGCTCGAACTCGCGCGAGGGTCGCAGCGAGGTCTTCGCCGAGTTCCGGATGTCGACCGACATGACGCGCGCGATGCAGGACGTCCGCGACAAGATCGCGCAGGTGCGGCCGGGCTTCCCCCGCGACGTCAGGGATCCGATGGTGATCCGCATCCAGGACGAGAACCAGCAGGCGGTCATGCAGATCGCGGTGCTGTCGCCGACGGCGGGGCTGCGCGAGCTCACATCGCTCACCGACCAGGTCATCGTCAAGGCGCTCGAGAACGTGCCCGGCGTCGCGCGCATCGACGTCAACGGCCGCGTGACGCGGCAGATCCTGATCCGCATCAAGCCCGCGGCCGTCAACGCGCTCGGCATCGGCGTCGACCAGGTGATGAACGCCGTGCGTGCGGCGAACCAGGACGTCCCGGCCGGGCGCATCACCAGCGGCAGGAGCGACACCGTCGTGCGCGTCGAGGGCAAGATCAAGGATCCGGCGCAGTTCGCGCGGATCATCGTCGCGCAGCAGGGCGCCGGGCAGGTGTACCTGTCGCAGGTCGCCGACGTCATCGACGGCGAGAAGGACCTCGACTCGATTGCGCGCATCAACGGCCGGCCGTCGATCACGCTCGACCTGCAGAAGGCGCAGGACGCGAACATCGTCGAGACCGGCCAGGGCATCAGGCGGGCGCTCGACGAGCTGCGGCCGCGCCTGCCTGCCGATGTCGAGCTGCGCGTCGCGTACTCGACGGCCGATCAGGTCGAGTCGAGCGTCAATCGCGTCAAGCAGACGATCGTCGAGGGCGCGCTGCTCACCGTGCTGATCGTGTTCCTGTTCCTGCACAGCTGGCGCAGCACGGTGATCACCGGCCTCACTCTGCCGATCTCGGTGATCGCGACGTTCATCGCGCTGTACGCGTTCGGCTTCACGCTGAACTTCCTCACGCTGATGGCGCTGTCGCTCACGATCGGCCTTCTGATCGACGATGCGATCGTCGTGCGCGAGAACATCGTGCGCCATCTCGCGATGGGCAAGAGCCACGTCGCCGCCGCGCAACAGGCGACCGACGAGATCGGACTCGCGGTGATGGCGACGACGTTCGCGATCGTCGCGGTGTTCGTGCCGATCGCGTTCATGAGCGGCATCGTCGGCCGCTTCTTCTTCCAGTTCGGCCTGACGGTCGCCGTCGCCGTGCTGGTGTCGCTGTTCGTGAGCTTCACGCTCGATCCGATGCTCTCGTCGGTGTGGCGCGATCCGCCGGGATCACGCTTCGCGCGCGTGCCGTGGCTCGGCCGCTTCATGGATCGCGTCGAGGCGGCGATCGAGTGGATCCATCGTGTCTACGGCGACGTGCTCGAATGGGCGCTCGCGCATCGCAAGAGCGTCGTCGCGATCGCGGTGGCCACGTTCGCCGCGAGCTTCGGCCTCGTGCCGCTGGTCGGCACGGAATTCATTCCCGAAGCGGATGCCGGGCTCATCGCGTTGCGACTCAACACGCCGGTCGGCTCGAGCCTCGAGTACACCGACTCGAAGGTGCGGCAGGTCGAGGACGTGCTGAAGACGATCCCCGAGGTCGCGCTCGCGATCACGACCGTCGGCACCGAAGAGGGCCGCAACTACGCGCGGATCAACCTGCGGCTCACCGATCGCGCGAAGCGCTCGCGCTCGCAGAAGCAGGTGGAGCGCTCGATCCGCGCCGCGCTGAAGCCGATTCCAGGGATCGAGCCGACATTCGGCTTCGACCGGCCCGTCTGGGTCAACTTGCTCGGTCCCGACCCGCAGACTATGACGCGGCTGCTGAACGAGTTCGCCCAGAAGGTCGCGCAGGTGCCGGGCATCGCCGACCTCGAGCTCTCCGAGAAGGCGTTGACGCCCGCGCTGTCGATCCGGCTCAACAACGACCAGGCGGCCGAGCTCGGCATCACCGTGCAGCAGGTCGGCGCGACGATCCGACCGCTGCTCGCCGGCGACACGGTGAGCTACTGGCTCGCGCCGGACGGGCAGAACTACGAAGTCAACGTGCAGCTGCCGAAGGACCAGCGGCGGCTGTCCGCCGACCTCGGCAACCTGTACCTGACGACGAACAAGAAGGGACCGGACGGCGAGGCGCGGATGGTTCCGCTGCGCCAGGTGGCCGAGATCGTCGAGTCGACCAGCGCGCCGCTGATCAAGCGCCAGCAGCTGCAGCGGCGCGTCGCGCTGTACGCGAACGCCGAGGGACGGCCATCAGGCGACGTGAACAAGGACGTGCAGAAGATCATCGAAGCGACGAAGCTGCCGCCGGGCTACCGCTTCGACGTCGGCGGCCAGGCGAAGGACCAGAAGGAATCGTTCGAGGCGGCGATGGCGGCGCTCGGTCTCGCCGTCGTGTTCATCTATCTGATCCTCGCGTCGCAGTTCGCGAGCTTCACGCAGCCGCTCGCGATCATGGCCTCGCTGCCGTTCTCGCTCACCGGCGTGTTTCTCGCGCTGCTTCTGACCGGGACGACGCTCAATCTCTTCTCGATGATCGGCTTCATCATGCTGATGGGCCTCGTCACCAAGAACGCGATCCTGCTGGTCGACTTCGCGAACCGGGCGCGCCGCGCCGGCGCGAGCCTTCACGACGCGCTGCTCACCGCGGGCCAGGTGCGGCTGCGGCCGATCCTGATGACGACGGCGGCGATGATCGGCGGCATGACGCCGCTCGCGCTCGGGCTCGGCGACGGCGGCGAGACGCAGGCGCCGATGGGACGCGCGATCATCGGCGGCGTGATCACGTCGACGCTGCTCACGCTGGTCGTCGTGC
This sequence comes from uncultured beta proteobacterium, assembly GCA_963798655.1. Lineage (GTDB taxonomy): Bacteria > Pseudomonadota > Gammaproteobacteria > Burkholderiales > Casimicrobiaceae > CAVSMC01. Next base: position 1,034,077 of record CAWCUH010000004.1, read on the forward strand.
CGGTTCTCTACACGTGGCTCGATCGGCTGGCGGAATGGCGCAACGCGCGTCGCACCGCGCGCGCGCACGTCCACGGCGTCGAAGAGCAACGGGCTGCCGCCGACTGACATGCGATAATGGCGCGCTCGCGGTGTGGGCATCGCATCGCGTACCCCGACAATGGACATCGAGCAAGCGCGCTTCAACATGGTCGAGCAGCAGATCCGCACATGGGATGTGCTCGACCAGCGCGTGCTCGACCTGCTGTTCGCCGTGCGCCGCGAGGACTTCGTGCCCGCGGCGTACCGGCTGCTCGCGTTCGCCGATCTCGAGATCCCGCTCGGCGACGGCCAGTCGATGTGGACGCCGAAAATGGAGGCGCGCGTCGTGCAGGAGCTTCGACTCCAGCCGGGCGAGACGGTGCTCGAGATCGGCACCGGCAGCGGCTACCTGACCGCGTTGCTCGCGCGCATCGGCGCACGGGTGACGAGCGTCGAAATCAATCCGCGGCTCGCGGCGTTCGGCCGCGCGAATCTGCAGCGAGGCAGCGTCGCCGGCGTCGAGCTCGTGCAGGCCGACGCAGCGCGAGGCTGCGGCAGCGGCGCATACGACGCGATCGTGCTGACCGGCTCGACGCCGGTGCTCGCCGATAACTGGGTGCGGCAGCTGAAGCCCGGCGGGCGCGTCTTCGCCGTCGTCGGCGAGCCGCCGGTGATGACGGCGCGTCTGGTGAACTGGGTTGCGCCGGGCGCCGTGACGACCGACGACCTGTTCGAAACGGTGATTGCGCCGCTTGTCAACGCGCCGACGCCGGCGCGTTTCGAATTTTGACTGCCGAGATCACGCCGAAGGAGCTCGCCGCCTGGCGCGGCGACGCCGCACGCGCGGCGCCCGTCCTCGTCGACGTGCGCGAGCCGTGGGAGTTCGACCACTGCCGCATCGAGGGCTCGACGCTGGTGCCGCTCGGTCAGCTCGTTGCGCGACTCGACGAGCTGCCGCGCGACCGGCCGCTGGTGATCGTATGCCATCACGGCAATCGAAGCGGCGTCGCGACGCAGTTCCTGCTGCGCGCCGGCTTCGACGACGTGCGCAACCTGGTCGGTGGCGTCGAGCGCTGGGCGACCGACGTGGACCCTGCGATGCCGCGCTATTGAAACCGCGTCGCGCGCCACGAAACGACATACGCACGCAACGACCGGACCGATGATTGCTCCCTTACGCTCGATCGCCGTCGCGCTGCTGCTCGCCGCTGCGCTCGCGCGTGCGGCTGCGGCCGAGGACCTGCTGCAGATCTATCGTGAGGCGCAGCGAAGCGATCCGACGATCGCCTCGGCGCGCGCGAACTGGACGGCGCTGCAGGAGCGCGTGCCGCAAGCGCGCGCGGCGCTGCTGCCGAACGTCGCGTTCGGCGCAACGGCGAACATCAACAATTTCCGCACCAACATCCATACCGATCCGCCAACGGTCGTGAGCAGAACGTACGAGGCCGGCCAGTACACGATCTCGGCGTCGCAGCCGCTCTACCGGCCGCAGAACTACGTCGCGCTGAGCCAGGCCGAGGTGACCGTCAACCAGGCGAATTTCCTGCTCGCGACGACGCAGCAGGATCTGATCCTGCGCGTCGCGCAGGCGTACTTCGACGTGCTGCTCGCCCAATACACCGTCGAGCTGGTCGAGGCGCAGAAGGCGGCGGTGTCCGAGCAGCTCGCGCAGGCGAAGCGCAACTTCGAGGTCGGTGTGGCGACGATCACCGACACGAACGAAGCGCAGGCGAAGTACGACCAGATCGTCGCGACCGAGATCGCGACGCGCAACGACCTCGACAACAAGCTCACCGCGCTTCGCGCGATCATCGGCCGCGCGCCCGGCGAACTCAGGAAGCTCGGGCAGGGCTTCGTTCCGAAGCTGCCCGAGCCGAACACCGTCGACTACTGGGTGGACCTCGCGCTGCGCGAGAATTTGCAGGTGCGCATCGCGCAATCGAACTTCGATATCGCGTCCCTCGAGGTCGAGCGCCAGCGCGCGGCGAACCTGCCGACGCTCGACGTCGTGGGCTCGTTCGGCAACTCCGCCGCAAACGGCTCGTCGACGCTCGACGCGGGCGCGACCGGACGCGCCGGCACGATCGGACTCTCGTTCACCGTGCCGATCTATCAAGGCGGCTTCGTGCAGTCGAAGATCCGCGAAGCGATCGCGTTGCAGGACCGCGCACGGCAGGACCTCGAGGTCGCGCGGCGCAACGCACTGTTCACCGCGCAGACGGGCTACGCCGGCGTCGTGAGCGCGGTCGCATCGGTCGCCGCGTTCGAGCAGGCGCTCAAGTCCGCGCAGGTCGCGTACGAGTCGAACAAGCTCGGGCAGGAGGTCGGCGTGCGCACGAACCTCGACGTGCTCACCGTCCAGCAGAACGTGTTCCAGACGCGGCACGATCTTGCGCAGGCGTATTTCAACTATGTCATCGGCCAGTTGCGGTTGAAGTCCGCCGTCGGCACGCTGAACGAGCAGGACGTCGAGGCGGTCAACCGCGAGCTTCGCGGCTAGCGTCAGCGACCGCCGCGCTCATCGCGGGCGCGAGCCACCTCCAGAGCCGGTCCGCCGCACCGCCGTGGGCGGCGTGAAATGCGAGCGCGGCGTCTCGCATCGCGGCGCGCGCCGAGTCGTCGCGCAACAGCCGCGCTGCCGCTTCCACCAGCGCGTTTGCGTCGGCGACTTGCATCGCGGCGCCCGCTGCGACGGCGTTGGTGGTCGCTTCGTCGAAATTGAACGTGTGCGGCCCGACGAGCGTCGGTCGCCCGACGGCGATCGGCTCGATCAGGTTCTGACCGCCGAGCGGCAGCAGGCTGCCGCCGACGAACGCGACGTCGCAGGCCTCGCAGTACGCGAGCATCTCGCCGAGCGAATCGCCGAGCACGAAGCTCGCTTCGGCAGGCACCGGCTCGTCGTCGCTGCGGCGGACGAACGCGGCGCCGCGCGCCGCGCAGCAAGGCGGCGACCTCGTCGAAGCGCTGCGGATGCCGCGGCACGATGACGGTCAGCGTGCGCGGCGGCAGCGCGCCCGTCGCGATCGCATCGAGCAGCAACGCCTCCTCGCCGTCGCGTGTCGATGCTGCGAGCCAGAGCGGACGCGAAGCGCCGAAGCGCTCGCGCAGCGAGCGTCCGAGCGCGCGCGCGGACGGCGGAATCGCGACGTCGAACTTGAGGTTGCCGGTGACGACGGGCGCGAGCGCGCCGAGCGCGGTGAGCCGTGCGGCGTCGGCATCGGTCTGCGCGGCGATGCCCGCGAGCGACGACAGCAGCTCGCGCATTGCGCCTGAAGCGCGACGATAGCGGCTCGCCGAGTGCTGCGACAGCCGTGCATTGACGAGATGGATCGGCACGCCGCGCGCGCGAGCGAGCGCGACGAGGTTCGGCCAGAGCTCCGTCTCGAGCAGCACGCCGATCGCCGGATCGAAGTGGGCGAGGAACGCGCGAACGGCGAACGGCACGTCGTACGGCAGCCACGCCTGCACGATGCGATCGCCGTACGCGGCGCGCGCAGCCGCGCGGCCGGTCGCCGTCATGTGGGTGACGAGAATCGTCGCCGTCGGATGCGCGGATGCGATGCGATCGATCAACGGCGCCGCCGCGCGCGTTTCACCGAGCGACACCGCGTGCAGCCATACGACCGGCGGTCGCGGCGCCGGCGTCTTGTAGCGCCCGAACCGCTCGCCGATGTGCTCGCGGTAGCCGGGCTCCTTGCGCGCGCGCCACCACAGCCGCAGCGGCAACAGCGGCAGCGCGACGTGCCACAGCAGCGTGTACAGCGCGCGCACCGATCGGCTCAGCAGCGCGATGGCGCGCGCATCAGCGCGCCGAGCGCCGAGCGCACGTCGTCGACCGACGGGACGCGCCCATTGCCGCCGACGTCGCGCGCGTGGCCGCCTGCGATCGCGACGCCGGCGAGCCTCGGGTCGGTCACGGTGAACAGCGCAACCGTCGGCGTCGCGAGCGCGGCGGCGAGATGAACGAGCCCGGTGTCGACGCCGGCGACGGCGTGCGCGCGCGCGATCAGCGACGCGATCGCCGCAAGCGGCTGCCGTGGCGGGACGATCGCTCCCGGATTGGCGGCGGCGATGCGCTCGCTCGTCGCCCGCTCGTCGTCGCTGCCCCACGGCAGCAGCACGGCGAACCTCGCCGATGCGAGCGCAGCGACGAGCGCGCGCCAGCTCGCCTCGGGCCAGCGCTTGTCGGCTCGGCTCGTCGCATGGAACAGGACCACGTACGGCTGCGCCGGCGCGATGTCGTCGGCCGCCGGAGCCGGCGCGACCAGGCCATAGCGCGGCGCTCCTTCGACAGGGTAGCCGAGCGCGGCGGCGGCGAGCAGCCGGCAGCGCGTCGCGAAATGCTGCGCCGGATCGATCGCGTGATGCACGTCGTGCCACAGCGTTGCGGCCGCTTCGCGGATGCTCGCGCGATCGGGACCGTGTCGCGTGCCGCGCGCGAGCGCCGCGACCAGTGCGCCTTTCATCTGCTCCTGCAGATCGAGCACCGCGTCGTAGCGCTCGCGCGCGATGTCGCGGCGAAACGCGCGCATCTCCCGCCACGTCGTCATCGCGAGCGGCCGCCGCCGCCAGCGGCGAAGCGCGACGCCGATCACGCGGCGCACGCCGGGATGCATCGCCGGCAGCGCGGCGAACGCCTCCTCGGCGACCCAGTCGATCGCAATGCCCGGACGATGCGTCTTGACGTCGGCGACGAGCGCGAGCGCGTGAACGACATCGCCGAGCGACGACGGCCGCACGACGAGGATCGCGCTCATGCGGCCGTTCGGTAGAATGCGCGCAACTCCTTGTCGCGCGGAGCAGATCGCTCCGCGACCCTCGCTCGCATGGCGCCGCCGCTACCGTTGAGCCTTTGTGTGATCACGCGCGATGCGGCGCACGATCTCGCGGATTGCCTTGCGTCTGCGCGGCTCGCCGCCGAAGTCGTCGTCGTCGATTCCGGCAGCCGCGATGATACCGTGGAAATCGCACGCCGAAGCGGCGCGCGGGTCGTCGTGCACGACTTCGAAGGATTCGGCCGCCAGAAGAATTTCGCGGTCGCGCAGGCGCGCAACGACTGGGTGCTGTGTCTCGACGCCGACGAGCGCGTGACGCCGCAGCTCGCCGCGTCCATCGCGACCGCGCTCACGAGCCCCGCCGCCGCCGCGTACACGATGGCGCGCAGGAACCGCTTCCTCGGCCGCTGGCTCGCGCACGGCGAAGGCTATCCGGACTGGAACGTGCGGCTGTTCGATCGCCGCCGCGCGCGCTGGAGCGACGATCCGGTGCACGAGCACGTCGTCGCGAACGGCGCCATCGGCAGTCTCGACGGCGACCTGCTGCACCAGTCGGCCGAGTCGCTCGATGCCTACGTCGCGAAGCAGAACCGCTACACGACGCTGCAGGCGCAGGCGATGCACGCGCGCGGCGAGCGCGCGAGCGCGCTGCGGCTCGTCGTCTCGCCGCTCGCCCGCTTCCTTCGCTTCTACGTGGTGAAGCTCGGCTTCCTCGACGGCGTCGCCGGCCTCGCGCACATCGCGATCGGCGCGTTCGCGAGCTTCCTCAAGTACGCGAAGCTGCGCGCGCTCGCGGCGGGAGGCGGGCGATGAGCGCGCCGGGCGAAGCCCAGGGCCGAAGGCGGCGTCGGCGCGCGAGTCGCCAGGGGCCGACGCTCGGCAAAGCGCACTGCACGAGTGCATCGCGGAGGCCCCGATGAGAGCGCCGCGTTGCGCCAGGACGTCGCGGTGGGCCCGGTGACGCGCTCGCCGCACGTGCTCGTCACCGGCGCCGCCGGCTTCATCGGCATGCACGTCGCGCGCCGGCTCCTCGACGACGGCGCCCGTGTGACCGGCGTCGACAGCCTCGATCCCTACTACGACGTCGCGCTGAAGGAGGCCCGCGTCGCCGAGCTCGCCGGTCGCGACGGCTTTGCGCTCGAGCGCCTCGATCTCGCCGATGCGCTTGCCACCGCGCGGCTTTTTCGCGACGCCGCTTTCGATTCGGTCGTCCATCTGGCCGCGCAGCCTGGCGTGCGTCATTCGCTGGTCGATCCCGACGCGTACCTGCGCAACAACGTCGTCGCGTTTGGCCACGTGCTCGAAGGCTGCCGCCACGCGCGTGTCGGCCATCTCGTCTACGCGTCGAGCTCGAGCGTCTACGGCGCGAACCACGCGCTGCCGTTCTCCGAGGATCAGAGCGTCGACCATCCGGTGAGCCTGTATGCGGCGACCAAGAAGGCGAACGAGCTGATGGCGCACAGTTACAGCCATCTGTTCGAGCTGCCGACGACGGGCCTTCGCTTTTTCACCGTCTACGGGCCGTGGGGCAGGCCCGACATGTCGCCGATGCTGTTCGCGCGCGCGATCGTCGCCGGGGAGCCGATCCGCGTGTTCAACGACGGGCGCATGCGCCGCGACTTCACGTACGTCGACGACGTCGTCGAGGGCGTCGTGCGCGTGCTCGCGCGGCCGCCGGGCCCGGCGCCGCCCGCCGGCGCGCCGTACGCCGTCTACAACATCGGCAACAGCGACGCCGTCGACCTCGAGGACTTCATCGCGCTGCTCGAGCGGCTCCTCGGCCGCGACGCGATCCGCGACTACCAGCCGATGCAGCCGGGCGACGTGCCGGCGACGTTCGCCTCGATCGATCGACTGCGCGCGGCGACCGGATTCGCGCCGCGTACGCCGCTTGCCGATGGACTACAGCGCTTCGTCGACTGGTATCGCGACCACTACCGCGTCGGCGCGGGATAGCATCGCGTCGATGATAGAATCGCGCCGGCTTCGCGAGACCGGCCGCGGCATCGCGCCGCATCCGCAGATTCCGACCTCGACATGATCCTCGTCACCGGCGGCGCCGGCTTCATCGGCGCGAACTTCGTGCTCGATTGGTGCGCGCAATCGGGCGAGCCGGTCGTCAATCTCGACAAGCTGACGTACGCCGGCAACGCCGGCAACCTCGAATCGCTCGCGGCCGATCGCCGGCACGTTTTCGTCCGCGGCGACATCGGCGATCGCGCGCTCGTGAAGTCGCTGCTCGCGCAGCATCGGCCGCGCGCGGTCGTCAATTTCGCCGCGGAGACGCACGTCGACCGATCGATTCACGGACCCGCCGCATTCATCGAGACGAACGTCGTCGCGACGTTCAACCTGCTCGACGAGGTGCGCGCGCACTGGGCGGCGCTGCCACGTTCCGAGCGCGACGCGTTGCGCTTTCTCCACGTGTCGACCGACGAGGTGTACGGCTCGCTCGGCGCCGGCGACGCGGCATTCCGCGAGACGACTGCGTACGCGCCGAACAGCCCGTACTCGGCGTCGAAGGCGGCCTCCGACCACCTCGTGCGCGCGTACCAGCACACGTACGGCCTGCCGACGCTGACGACGAACTGCTCGAACAACTACGGCCCGCGCCAGTTTCCCGAGAAGCTCATCCCGCTGATGATCGTCAATGCGCTCGCCGGCAAGCCGCTGCCGGTGTACGGAGACGGCGGCCAGTTGCGCGACTGGCTCTACGTCGGCGATCACTGCGCGGCGATCCGCTCGGTGCTCGCACAGGGGCGGCCCGGCGAGACGTACAACGTCGGCGGCAACGCGGAGATGGCGAACATCGACGTCGTGAAGACGCTCGTGCGCGTGCTCGGCGAGCTGCGGCCGGGACGCGATTACGCGAAGCAGATCGCGTTCGTCGCCGATCGGCCCGGGCACGATCGGCGCTACGCGATCGACGCATCGAAGATCCGTCGCGAGCTCGGCTGGACGCCCGCGGACACATTCGAAAGCGGTCTCGCGCGCACCGTGCGCTGGTATCTGGACAATCCGGCCTGGCTCGCGTCGGTTACGAGCGGCGACTACCAGCGCTGGATCGACGTCAACTACGCGGCGCGCGCCGAAGGCGCCGCCTGAGCGCGACGCGAGCGATGGCACGCAAGGGCATCATTCTCGCCGGCGGGTCGGGTACGCGGCTGCATCCGGTCACGCAGGTGGTCAGCAAGCAGCTGCTGCCGGTGTACGACAAGCCGATGATCTACTATCCGCTGTCGACGCTGATGCTCGCCGGCATTCGCGACATCCTGCTGATCTCGACGCCGCAGGACACGCCGCGCTTCGTGCAACTGCTCGGCGACGGCTCGCGGTGGGGATTGAACCTGCGCTACGCCGTGCAGCCGACGCCGGACGGCCTCGCGCAGGCATTCGTCATCGGCCGCAGCTTCGTCGACCGCGATGTGTCGGCGCTCGTGCTGGGCGACAACATCTTCTACGGCCACGATCTGCAGCAGCAGCTGCGCGACGCGAATGCGCGCGAAGCGGGCGCCACGGTTTTCGCGTACCCGGTGGCCGATCCCGAGCGCTACGGCGTCGCCGAGCTCGATGCGACCGGCCGCGTCGTGAGCCTCGAGGAAAAGCCGAAGCAGCCGAAGTCGCGCTACGCAGTGACGGGGCTGTATTTCTACGATCAGCGCGTCTGCGACGTCGCGGCATCGCTCGAGCCATCGGCGCGCGGCGAGCTCGAGATCACCGACGTCAACAACGCCTATCTCGCCTGGGGCGAGCTGCACTGCGAGGTGATGGGCCGCGGCATGGCGTGGCTCGACACCGGCACCCACGAATCGCTGCTCGAGGCGTCGCAGTACATCGAGACGATCGAGCGGCGGCAGGGATTGAAGATCGCGTGTCCCGAGGAGATCGCGTACCGGCTCGGCTACATCGACGCGGCCGCGCTCGAGCGGCTCGGCTCGGCGCTGGCGAAGAACGGCTACGGCCAGTACCTGCTCGCGATGTTGCGCGAGCCTTCGGTTCGATGAACGTCACGCCGACGTCGATCGCCGACGTCAAGCTGATCGAGCCGAAGGTGTTCGGCGACGCGCGCGGCTTCTTCTTCGAGAGCTGGAATGCGCGCACGCTAGCGCAGGCCGGCATCGACGCGACGTTCGTGCAGGACAACCATTCGCGCTCGCGCCGCGGCGTGCTGCGCGGACTGCATTACCAGATCGAGCATCCGCAGGGCAAGCTCGTGCGCGTCGTGGCGGGCGAGGTGTTCGATGCCGTCGTCGACCTGCGCCGATCGTCGCCGACGTTCGGCCGATCGTTTGGCGTCGTCCTGTCCGAGGCGAACAAGCGGATGCTGTGGGTCCCGCCCGGTTTCGCGCACGGCTTCGTCGTGCTGTCCGACTCGGCCGACTTCCTGTACAAGACGACCGACTACTGGTACCCGGAGCACGAGCGCACGTTGAAGTGGAACGACGCCGCGCTCGGCATCGCCTGGCCGCTCGACGGCGAGCCGATCGTCGCACCGAAGGACGCCGCGGGACTCCCGCTCGCGCATGCAGCGACCTACGCATGAGCGCGTAGGGCTGCCCCAGGCGCGAATCGCTCGGAAGCGCGAAGCGCGCAGGGTAGTCCCATGAGCGTGGGACCACGACGCGTGAGCGACCACACGATCCTCGTCACCGGCGCGAACGGTCAGCTCGGCTTCGAGCTCGCGCGGCTGCTGGCGCCGCGCGGTCGCGTCGTCGCGACGGATCGCGCGAGGCTCGACCTCCGCGACGCCGATGCCATCGCCGAAACGGTACGCGCGGCGAAGCCGGCGCTGATCGTCAACGCCGCGGCGTACACGGCGGTCGACAAGGCCGAGAGCGAGCCCGATGCCGCCTACGCGATCAACGCGCGCGCACCGGCGATCCTCGCCGACGAAGCGAGGCGCGCCGGTGCGCTGCTGATCCACTATTCGACCGACTACGTGTTCGACGGCAGCGCGACGGCGCCGTACGACGAGGATGCGCCGACGGCGCCACTCGGCGTGTACGGCGCGTCGAAGCTCGCCGGCGAGCAGGCGATCGCCGCGAGCGGCGCGCGCGCACTCGTGCTGCGCACGAGCTGGGTCTACGGCATGCGCGGCAGCAACTTCCTGCTGACGATGCGCCGTCTTGCCGCCGAGCGCGACGAGCTTCGCGTTGTCGCCGACCAGACCGGCGTGCCGAACTGGTGCCGCTCGCTTGCGCTCGCGACGCGGCGCATCGTCGATGCCGGCATCGATGCAGCGGGGGAACGCGCAGGGCTCTATCACATGAGCGCGAGCGGGCAGGCGACGTGGTTCGAATTCGCGCGCGCCATCATCGGCGATGTCGTGCGCCCGCAGGTGATGCCGATCACGACGGCACAGTACCCGACGCCGGCGCGCCGTCCCGCGTACGGCGTGCTCGCGACGACGAAGTTCGAGCGCACGTTCGGCTTTGCGCTCGCGCCGTGGCGCGATGCGCTCGAGCAGTGCATCGCGAGCGCTGCCGCCGGTTGACGCAACGATTCGTTACAAAGCTTCCGTTGTTTGTCGCCGTTCGACGACGCATGTCGGCGGAACGATTGACGTGGCCCTTGATCGAACTGCCGTTTGTGCGCAGCATCCGCGCAACTCGGGGAGAATGGATGAGGTCGACGTTAGCATCGTTCGTCGCGTGCATCGTCGTCGGCGCTGCTGCCATCGCGATCGCCGCACCGATCACCGCCGTGCCGCCAGCCGCGTACGCGCCGGCGCCGACGCCGAAGGCGGCACCGCTCGCGCGCATCGTAGGCGCCGACGCACCGAAGCGCATCATCGATCTGGCGCCGCCGAGCGCCGCCGAATGGAACGCCGTGCGCGAACGGAATGCGGCGCCGACGGCGCAATCCGGATCCGGCGCGACGATGCAAAAGGCGAAGCGCCTCGCGATCGGGATGACACGCGACGTGCCGCTCGCCGACCGCGCGATCGACACGTCGTCCCTGCCATGGCTGCCCACCAGCGACGGCGGCTACGCAGCGCGCATCGACGTGCGCTCGCCGGGCGCCGCCGGCATTCGCGTCGCCCTCGAGATGAGCGAGTCGAATCCCGACGTGGTGCTGCGCTTCGCCGGGTCCGCGCCCGACGCGCAAGTCTTCGCGGTGCCGGCGAACGCGATCGCGTGGGCGACCATCAACGACGGCGCGTACTGGTCGCCGGTGCTCGAAGGCGATACGGCAACGATCGAAATCGTCGCGCCGTCCGGTGTCAACCGCGGCGCTGTCTCGCTGGTGATCGATCGCATCGCGCATCTCGCGCTCGCCGGCGCGTCGCTGCGCCACCCCACGCAGAAGGACCTGAGCGACATCGGCACGTCGGGCAGCTGCAACGTCGACGTCGCGTGCGTGAAACTTGATTTGCCGGAGACGCTCGCCGCGCTGTCGGCCGCGGCGAAGTCGACGGCGCTGATCGTGTTCAACGACGACCAGTTCGTCTATCAATGCTCGGGCACGCTCGTCAACGACTCGACCGCGTCGAACACGCCGTATTTCTACACGGCGAACCACTGCCTGAACTCGCAGGCGCTTGCGACGACGGTCAACTTCTACTGGTTCTTCGACGCGGTCTCGTGTGGCAACCACGCTGTGCCGCCATACGCGCTGCAGACCGGCGGCGCGATGCTGCTCGGGCGCAGCGACGACTGGGACTGGTCGCTGCTCCGCGCGAACCGGGCGCCCCCCGCCGGCGTCGCGTTCAGCGGATGGCGCGCCGAGCCGCTGACGTTCGGCACGGCGATCGTGCTGCATCACCCGAACGGTGACCTGAAGAAGTACAGCCGCGGCGTCGTGCAGGGCCTGTACCCGCGCGTGGAGCGCAACACGACGTTCATGACGATGCTCTACACGCAGGGCACGACCGAGCCGGGATCGAGCGGCTCCGGCCTGTTCACGTACAGCGCGTCGGGCTACGAGTTGCGCGGCGGTCTGTGGGCCGGCTCGGCGTCATGCACGACACCGAGCGGCACCGACGAATTCTCCCGGCTCGACGTCGCGCTCCCGCTGGTCCGGCAATACCTGACGCCGAACGACGCGAGCCCGACCGGCGCGGTGGCCGCCGTCGAGTTCTACAACGCGGCGCTCGACCACTATTTCATTTCGACCAATCCGGTCGAGATCAACGACCTCGACACCGGCGTCCATGTCGGCTGGGTGCGCACCGGCTTTCGCTTTCTCGCCTATCCCGACGCCGCGAGCGCTCCGCCCGGCGCGAGCCCGGTGTGTCGCTTCTATCTGAAACCGGCGGTCGGCGATTCGCACTTCTATTCGGGCAGCCCGCAGGAGTGCGCCGATACGGCGGCGCGCTTCGGCGACGCATGGATCGAAGAGAGCGCGAACGTCTTCTACATCCAGCTGCCGAACACGATGACCGGCGCGTGTCCCGTGAACACGCGACCTGTGTGGCGCTTCTTCCACACGACGCGCACGAACCACCGCTACACCACCGAGATCGCCGTGCGTGACGAACTGCGCGACGACGTCACGTGGCTGCCCGAGGGCTACGGGCCCGACGCCGTCATCATGTGCTCGCCGACGATCTGACGGCCGAACGCGGGGAAGCTCAGAACCGATAGTCGATCGCCACGCTGGTACCCGCGGCAAGCGTGCGACCGGCACCGGCGACGACGATCGCATTCATGCCGAAGGTGACGCCGCCGAAGCGCTCGTCCATCCGGTAGCCGGCGAGCGTGGCGAGCGGCTCGTCGCCCGCGCTCGCGTCGTCCTGGTCGGTCGTCGTCACCTGGCAGCGCACGCAAGGCTTCACGAGCTTCAGCACGACGCCGTCCGCTTCGAGCGTGTTGATGTGATCCTCGTCGTGCGCCTCGGTGCCGGTGACGACGATGTTCGGCCGGAAGCGATTCATCGGCAGCGCTTGCGCTCGACGCCCGGCAAGGCGGCGGTTGAGCTCGGCGAGCGACGCCTCGCCGATGACGAGCAGCGGATAGCCGTCGGCGAACATCGTGTTCGCGCCGCTCGCGCCGACGACATCCGGATTGCACGCGCGCACGTGCTCGGGCGCGAAGCGCACGAGCCGACCGGGCGCACCGAGATATCCGGCGAGCCAGCGCGCGGCGTCGTCGCCGGCGTCGATGGCGGCGACCGTGCTGCTCCAGACGACGACGTCCATGCGAACCGCGCCGTCGACCGCCGGTGCGACGACGTCGAGCGGCGGCATTCCGGGCGCGCGCAGCGCGACGCCGTCGTCGAGCGCATGGACGTCGACCAGCGCAAGCCGCGGATGCTCGCGCTGCGACACGAAGCGGCCGTGCGCGTCGACGACCATCCATTCGCGATCGCGCAGCGTTCCCCTGACGAGGCCGCGCACGCTCACCATCGCGTCGTTCACGGCGACGCCGCGGCAGCCTTTGATCGGATAGATGCTGAGCGCGGCGATCGTCGCGCGCGTCATCGCGGCGGTCGCATGTCAGCGCAGGCCGGATACGTACTCGGCCGCGGCTTTCATCTGTGCGTCCGACATCCGCGTGGCGATCGCTGCCATGATGCGGCCGTTGACGTCCTTGCCTTGCGGATCGTTGCCGCGTTCGCCGGCCTTGAACGCCTTGAGCTGCGCGTAAGTGTAATCGGGATGCTGACCCGCGAGCCGCGGATAATTCTTCGGCATGCCGGCGCCGTCGGGGGAGTGGCACGCGGCGCACGCCGGAACGGCCTCGCCTGCGTCGCCGCCGCGGTAGAGCTTCTGTCCAGCCTGCACCAGCGCCGGATCCTTCGCGGCAAGGCCCTTCGGCTTTTGCTGCGAGAAGTGAACGCCCAGGGCGCGCATGTCGTCGGGCGTGAGCGGCGCCGCCATGCCCTGCATGATCGGATTCACGCGAATGCCCGCCTTGAAGTGCGCAAGTTGCGTGCTGATATACTCGGCCGGCATTCCCGCAAGGCTCGGATTCACCGGCGTCGGACTGTTGCCGTCCGGCCCGTGACATGCGGCGCAAACCTGCGTCGCCGTCGTCTGCGCCTTCGCGAGATCCGGCTTCGCGTCCGCCTGCTGCGCGAGCACGTCCAGGGCGCTCGCGGCACAAAGCGCGGCGAGCGCAAACGTGACGGGCAATCGGGCGAAGCGCATCGATCACTCCTCGAGGGGCCGCGGGCACGATCATCGCGCCGCCCGTTTGCTACAGGGCAGCAGTCACACGCGGCGTTCGACATGCAAAACCGTTCCATTGTAGCGGAAGCGCCCGTCACGGCGAAGCCGTCGGCCGGCGCGCATCGGTGAAGCATCCACTGCAGCAGGCGCGCTTCGTGTGCACGGCGGCACAGCGCGACCAGCTGCCGCCGTCGGGCCCGCCGGAAGTCGCGTTTGCCGGCCGCTCGAACGCCGGCAAGTCGAGCGCGATCAACGCGCTCGCGAATCAGACGCGGCTCGCGTTCGCGAGCAGGACGCCCGGTCGCACGCAGCAGATCAACTTCTTCGCACTGCCGAGCGGCGCGCTGCTCGCCGACCTTCCCGGCTATGGCTACGCGGCCGTGCCGCGCGAGTTGAAGCGGCACTGGCAGGCGTTCGTTGCCGAATACCTCGCGACGCGACAGACGCTTGTCGGCCTCGCGCTGATCGTCGATGCGCGGCACGGTGTCGCGGATCTTGATCTCGGCGTGCTCGCGCAATTCCTGCCGAGCGGCCGGCCGGTGCTGCTGCTCGCGACGAAGATGGACAAGCTCGGCACGCAACGCCAGCGCGAGGCGGCCCGCGCGATCGAGCGCACGCTCGCCGAAGCGTTCGCGGGCCAGGCCGAACTCGTCAGCATCGTGCCGTTCTCCGCGACACGGCGCATCGGCGTCGAACAAGCCGAGCAGGTGATCGGAGCATGGCTCGGCGATGTCGAATCCGGCGCAGCAAAAGAAAAGGCCTCGCAGTCAAGGGGAGTGACGCGAGGCCCTAAACGCCCGGCGTAGGGAATCACCACTACGCGGGCACCCGCTCAGGGAGGGAAGCGGGAGACGCAACAACCGTCCGCATGAATTGACCGGCGCACTCATGCAGAGTTCAAAAAAATATCGGTGACGAAAGCCACGGGGTCGAAAGGGGTTATGCAGGCCATGGTGAACGGATCGTCGCCCGCGGCATCGGTGATCGCGGGCCTGAAGCAGGCGCTGAAGCCGCACGCGCCCTTCGCCGCAATGGCGGACGTCGATGTCGAGCGTGTGGTACGCAGCGGCCAGCTGCGCTACTTCGCACCGGGTGAACAGATCCTCGCGCCCGCCGATTCCCGGCCGATGCATTGTTTTGTCATCCGCCAGGGCACGGTGCGCGGCGAGCGGCCTGGCGCTCGGCCGGATGAAGCGAACGCGCTCTGGGAGCTCTCCGCCGGCGAAATGTTTCCGCTCGGGGCGCTGCTGTCGCGCCGTGGCGTCACCAGCGTCTACCGGGCGACGCAGGATACGTTCTGTCTGCTGTTTCCCGTGTCGGTTTTCGACGCGCTGATCGAGTCGTCGCCGGCGTTCCAGGATTTCTGCACGCGCCGCCTCGCCCATCTGCTCGATCTTTCACGCGCGATGCTGCAGGCGCAGTACGCGGCGAGCGCGACCGAGCAACGCGGGCTGTCGACGCCGCTCGCGCGCGTGCTGCGGCAGGCGCCGATTGCCTGCGCGCCGCAGACGCCGCTCGCGCAGGCGCTCGCGACGATGGAGGAGCATCGGATCGGGTCGATGCCGGTCGTCGATGCCGACCGGCGCCCGCTCGGCGTGTTCACGCGCCAGGACGTCATCGGCCGCGTCGTGCTGCGCGAGCGCGCGCTCGACACGCCGATCGCCGACGTGATGACGACGCCGCCGATCACGCTCGCGGCGACGGCGACGGCCGGCGACGCCGCGCTGCTGATGGCGCGAAGCGGCATCCGTCACGTCGTCGTGCTCGACGACGAGCGCCGTCTCGCGGGCGTCGTCTCCGAGCGCGATCTGTTCACGCTGCAGCGGCTGTCGGTGCGCGAGATCGCATCGGCGCTGCGCCGCGCCGCCGATCTGCAGACGCTCGAGCAGTGCGCCGCCGACATCCGCGCGCTGTCGCATGCGCTCGTTGCGCAAGGCGTCGCGGCGGGGCAGCTCACGCGGATGATCTCGAGCCTGAACGACCAGCTCACGGTCCGCGTGCTCGATCTGATCGCACCGACGTACGACTTCGGCGGCGTCGCCGTCTGCTGGATCGGCATGGGCTCGGAAGGCCGCGGCGAGCAGACGATCGCGACCGATCAGGACAATGGATTGATCTTCGACGACGGCGACGCCGGGCC
The DNA here is from genome assembly GCA_963798655.1 of uncultured beta proteobacterium. Classification (GTDB taxonomy): domain Bacteria; phylum Pseudomonadota; class Gammaproteobacteria; order Burkholderiales; family Casimicrobiaceae; genus CAVSMC01. The sequence goes on from CAWCUH010000004.1 coordinate 1,050,124, forward strand.
GACCAACGTGCGCGAGCGATTGCTGCCGTTCGCCGCCGCGGTGAACGAGGCGCTCGACCGCTGCGGCTATCCGCTGTGCAAGGGCGGCGTGATGGCGCGCAATCCGCGCTGGTGCGCGAGCCTCGGCGAATGGAAGCGCGAGTTCGCGAACTGGATCGATCGCGGCGACCCGTCGAGCCTGCTCGCGGCGAGCATCTTCTTCGACTTCCGGCCGCTGTGGGGCGCCTCCCCGCTCGCCGAAGCGCTGCGCGAGGACATCGCGGCGCGCGCACAGGGCAATCCGCGATTCCTGAAGCAGATGTCCGACAACGCGCTCGCGAACCGGCCGCCGCTCAACTGGCGCGGCGAGATCGCCGGCGCGCAGGATGCGACGGGCGCCGAGTCGATCGATCTCAAGATGAACGGCACGGCGCCGTTCGTGGACGGCGCGCGCATCCTCGCGCTCGCGAACGGCGTCACGACGACGAACACGGTCGAGCGCTTCCTGCAGGCCGGCGAGCGCAGCGGCGTGGCTAGCGCCGAGGTCCGCTCGTGGTGCGACGCGTTCGAATACGTGCAGCTGCTGCGCTTGCGCGAGCAGCATCGTCGAAGCGGCGCTTCGGTCGCCGCCGGCGACAGTCCGAATCGCGTCGCGCTGCGCGATCTGACCGATCTCGACCGCCGCATCCTGAAGGAAGCGATGCGCCAGGCGCGCAAGCTGCAGCAGCGGCTCGAGCTCGACTATCCCGGATGATCGAGCGCCTGGCCCGCTGGCTCGGCGCCGTCCGCGGCGAGCCCGCCGCGCGAGCGCAGCGCTGGGTCGTCGTCGACACCGAGACGTCGGGGCTCGATCCGGACCGCGACCGGCTGATCGCGATCGGCGGCGTCGCCTTCTCGGACGGCGGCGTCCTGCCGGGCGACAGCTTCGATATCGTGCTTCGCAGCGACGCTGCGTCGAGCATGTCGAACATCGTGCTGCATGGCATCGGTCGCGCGGCGCAGGCGGCCGGCGTGCCCGCCGGCGACGCGCTTGCGGCGTTTCGCGACTGGGCCGGCGACTCGCCGCGCGTCGGCTTCCACACCGATTTCGACCGCGTCGTGCTGCGTCGCGCATTTTCCCGTGCAGGCCTCGACGACGCGCGCGTGCCGTGGCTCGACCTCGCCCCGCTCGCCGCGGCGCTCGAGCCGCGGGCGCGGCGCTACGGCGCGCATGGGCTCGACGACTGGCTCGCCGCGTTCGGCATCGAATGCGTCGTCCGGCACAACGCCGCGGCCGATGCGCTGGCGACGGCCGAGCTGCTGCTGCGCCTCAAGTCGATCGCCGAGCGCCAGGGCGCGCACGGGTTCGACGCGCTCGCGAAGGTCGGGCGGCAGAACAAGTGGCTCGGCAACGCGAGTTGATCTAGGCTTTGCCCGCAAGCGCCGGCGGACGCTACGATCGACGCTTTCCTTGCATCCGCGACGGAGCGCGCCATGAAACCGGGTTTTGCAGGGCAGTTCCCAGCCAAGCGCATGCGCCGCATGCGGCGCGACGATTTCTCGCGCCGGCTGATGCGCGAGCACAAGCTCACCGCGGACGACTTCATTTATCCGGTGTTCGTGCTCGAAGGCTCGCGTCGCGAGGAGCCGGTGCATTCGCTGCCCGGCGCGTCGCGCAAGAGTCTCGACCTGATGCTGGGCGACGCCGAGCGCTGCGTTGCGCTCGGCGTGCCGGCGATCGCGCTGTTCCCGGTGATCCCGCGCGAGCAGAAATCGCTCGACGCGTCGGCGGCGTGGGATAGTGACGGGCTGGTGCCGCGCGCCGTGCGCGCATTGAAGGAGCGCTTTCCGCAGCTCGGCGTGATGACCGACGTTGCGCTCGACCCGTACACGATCCACGGCCAGGACGGCCTGCTCGACGAGCGCGGCTACGTCGCGAACGACGAAACGGTCGCGGCGCTCACGCGGCAGGCGCTGTGCCACGCGCAGGCCGGCGCGGACATCGTCGCGCCGTCGGACATGATGGACGGGCGCATCGGCGCGATCCGCACGGCGCTCGACAACGCGGGCGCGCAGCGCACGCGGATCCTCGCGTACGCGGCGAAGTACGCGTCGTCGTTCTACGGTCCTTTCCGCGATGCCGTCGGCTCGGCGGGCAATCTCGGCGGCGGCGACAAGTACACGTACCAGATGGATCCGGCCAACTCCGACGAGGCGCTGTGGGAGGTGTGGCTCGATCTGCAGGAGGGCGCCGACATGGTGATGGTGAAGCCCGGCCTGCCGTATCTCGACATCGTTCGCCGCGTGAAGGACACGTTCGGCGTGCCCACCGCCGTCTACCAGGTGTCCGGCGAGTACGCGATGCTCAAAGCCGCGGCCCAGGCCGGCTGGCTCGACGAGCGCGCGTGCGTGCTCGAGTCGCTGCTCGGGTTCAAGCGCGCTGGCGCCGACGCGATCCTCACGTACTTCGCGCTCGCCGCATCGGAGTGGCTGGCGGAGCGCTGAGCGCCGCCGCTGGCTGCCCGACCGACGCTCACCGCCCGATTCGGCCCGCGCTGGCTCTCAGCCTTCGATCAGCTCGGCCACCGCGTCGGCGTCGAGCCGTGGATCGGTGTCGCGTCGCGGACGCTGCCGGCGCTGGTGCGGCGTGAGGATCGACAGTCGCAGCGCCTCGTCCGACGTTTCGATCAGCAGCTCCGCCGCGCGCATGGCGCCAGGCTCGGACGACGCGGGCGGCCGCGCGGCATAGCCGACGCCCTGCGCCGCCAGCGCGATCTCGATGGCCTTGGGGTCGTCGGCGACGAGCTCGATCCGGATGTCGGCATGCGGGCCCGCCCAGCCGGCGGCGACGCCGCCGGTGAGCAGCGGCCGCCAGTCGGCGAGCCGGCGCATCCACACGAGCGCCACGCGGCGCTTGCGCTGCAGGCTTTCGACGTGCGCAACGCCGCCGAAGAGTGCGTGGTATTCGGCGAGCGCCGCCTCGATCTCGTCGTTCGACGGCTGCGCGCTGTGGTCCGGCAGCATCAGCTGACGCGCGGCCTTGCGTTTGGCGAGCGCCCAGTCGGTGAGGCCATGCTCGGAGATCAGCCGCGCGGCCACCTGCGCGATGCGGGCGCGGTCCTGCGCCTCGCGCCCGAACGGATCGGCGAACGGCTTGCCGCGAGACGACGAGGAGCCCCGTCGCGCCATCGGGTCCGCTAGAACAGCTGGTCGCGGATGTCGCGGTTCGGCGTGCCGGTCGCCGCGGGCGCGAACGATTGCTCGCGGCCGCGCGGCGGAAATTCGGCGTAGAAACTCTCGCCGAGTGGGCTCGAGTCGTCGCGCAGCCCGGTGTCCGCGTCGATGTTGAAACGGACGATACCGTCGGGTATCGGCAGCTCGGCGGTCGGCGCGCCCTTCAGCGCCTTCTGCATGTAGGCAATCCAGATCGGCAGCGCCGCCATGGCACCGGTCTCGTTGGTGCCGAGCGTGCGCGGCTGGTCGAAGCCGATCCACGCGACGGCGACATGCTGCGCGTTGAAGCCGCAGAACCATGCATCGACGTTCTCGTTCGTGGTCCCCGTCTTCCCGGCAAGGTCCGTGCGGTTGAGCACCAGCGCGCGCGTCGCCGTGCCCATCCGCACGACGTCCTTCAGCAGCGAAGTCATCATCCAAGCGTTGCGCGGGTCGATCGCCCGCTCGGCACTGTCGCCGGCGACCGCCGGCGTCGCCTCCGAGAGCACGTTGCCCTTCGAGTCGACGATCTTCGCGATCAGGTACGGCGTGACGCGGTAGCCACCGTTCGCGAATACGGAGTAAGCGCCCACCATCTGCATCGGCGTCGCAGCACCGGCCCCCAAGCCCATCGTCAGGTACGCCGGATGGAGCTTCGGGTCGAAGCCGAAGCGCGCGATGTAGTCCTGCGCGTAAGCCGGTCCGATCGCCTGCAGCACGCGCACGGTCACGAGGTTCTTCGACTTCGCGAGCGCCATGCGGATCCGCATGGGTCCGTCGAACTTGCCGTCGTAGTTCTTCGGCTCCCAGTCATCGCTGCCTGTCTGCGCGGCCGGCACGAAGAATGGCGCGTCGTTGACGATCGTCGCCGGCGTGAAGCCCTTCTCGAGCGCCGCCGAGTAGATGAACGGCTTGAAGGCGGACCCCGGCTGGCGCAGGGCCTGCGTCACGTGGTTGAACTTGTTGTGGTCGTAGTCGAAGCCGCCCACGAGCGCGTAGATCGCGCCGTCCTGGGGGCGCACCGACACGAAGGCGGCCTCGGCCTGCGGCAGCTGCGCGATTGCGTAACGGCCCTTGTCGTCCTTGGCGAGCCGGATTACCGCGCCGGTGCGGATCCGGGTTGCCGCGGCCGCCTTGTCGCCGAGGGATCGCGCGGCGAACTTGAGGCCGTCGCCGGTGACGCTCACCGTCTCGCCATCCTCGAGCAGGGCCTTGACCTCGCTCGCGCTCGCCGACAGGACGACCGCGGCGGCGATGCCCTCGCTGTCGATCGCCTCGGCGAACACGCGCTCGAGCGCCGCGTCGCGCTCCGCCGGGTCGTCGGGCAGGCTCACGTACGACTCGGGACCGCGGTAGCCGTGACGGCGGTCGTAATCGAGCACTCCCCGACGTACAGCGGCATACGCGGCTTCCTGGTCCGCTTTGCGGATCGTCGTGTAGACGGTGAGCCCGCGCGTGTAGGCGTCCTCGCCATACGCTTCGAACACGATTTGACGCGCCATCTCGGCGACGAACTCGGCATGCGTCGGCATGGTTTCGTGCAAGCCCTGCCGAATCACCAATGGCGCACTTTGTGCTTCCCTGTACTGTTCATCGGTCAGGAAACGCAGTTCGTGCATGCGGCGCAGTACGTAGAGCTGGCGCGTCTTCGCGCGCTTCGGATTGCTGACCGGGTTGTACGCCGACGGTGCCTTGGGCAGGCCGGCGAGCATCGAAGCCTCGGCAACGCTCACGTCCTTGAGCGGCTTGCCGAAATAGATCTGTGACGCAGCCGCAAAGCCGTACGCGCGCTGGCCCAGGTAGATCTGGTTCACGTAGAGCTGGAGGATTTCGTCCTTGCTTAGATTGGCCTCGATCTTCCAGGCGAGCAGCACCTCGCGAAGCTTCCGCGTGAGGGTTTTCTCGCGCGTGAGGAAGAAGTTCCGCGCGACCTGCATGGTTATCGTGCCGGCCCCTTGCTGGGCGCCGCCCGACAGGTTTGCCGCGGCAGCCCGCAAGACGCTCAAGTAGTCAACACCGCCATGCTGATAGAAACGTTCGTCCTCAGCGGCCAAAATCGCCCTTTTCATGACATCCGGGACCTCGCCGATGCCGATGACGGAGCGGCGTTCCTCGCCGAATTCGCCGAGCAGGTCGCCTTCCGACGAGACGACCCGAAGCGGGATTTTCGGCTGGTAGTCGGTGAGCGTGTCGAGCGAGGGAAGGGTCGGATAGAGCAGCGCCAGAACGAACGCCGCGAGCAGGCTGCCGACGAGTGCCAGACCAAGCAGCACCGATCCGACGTAGAGCAGCCAGCGTTTTAGCATAGGTGAATAAAACTTGGCGGACCGCGCACCGGATCGCGATTATAGGCGCGGATGCAACAACTTTAATGCCAGCCGGCGGAACAATTTGACAAGATTCATAGTTGCTGCCAACCTTTAATGTAAGTTATCAGCATTGCGGTCAGGGACGCCATGCTCGCTGAAAAACTCGGTTCCACGCTCGACCTCTTCAAGGCGAAGGCCCCTTCGCTGATAGGGGTCGACATCAGCTCGACCTCGATCAAGATGGTCGAACTCGGCGAGGCCGGCAAGGGCGCGTACCGGCTCGACCGCTACGCCATCGAGCCGCTGCCCAAGGACTGCGTCACCGACGGGAACATCGCGAACCTCGACCAGGTGAGCGATGCGCTGAAGCGCGCGTGGAAGCGCCTCGGCAGCCGCAATCGCAACGTCGCGCTCGCGCTGCCCTCGGCGATGGTGATCACCAAGAAGATCATCGTGCCTTCCGGTCAGAAGGAGGAGGAGCTCGAGCTCACCGTCGAGGCCGAGGCCAATCAGTACATTCCCTTTGCCCTTGACGAGGTCAACCTGGACTTCCAGATCCTCGGTCCGGCGGTCAACAACCCCGACGAAGTGGAGGTGCTGATCGCGGCGTCGCGCAAGGAGAAGGTCGAGGACCGCGTCGCCATCGCTGAGGCGGCCGGACTCAAGCCGCGCGTCATGGACGTCGAGTCCTATGCGACGCAGGAGGCGTTCGGACTCATCAGCCCGTCGCTGCCGGCGAACGGCCGCGACCAGAACATCGCGTTCGTCGACATCGGCGCGCACGTCACCCATTTCTACGTCCTTCGCAACAACCAGTTCCTGTTCTCGCGCGACCAGGCGTTCGGCGGCAACCAGTTGACCCTCGACATCCAGCGCGCGTTCAATCTTTCGCCGGAGGAGGCCGAGTCGGCAAAGAAGAACCAGGGGCTGCCCGAGAATTATGACGCCGACGTGCTGCAGCCGTTCATGGAGACGCTCGCGCTCGAGATAACCCGGGCGCTGCAGTTCTTCTTCACGTCGACGTCGTACAACCAGGTCGACCAGATCGTGCTCGCCGGCGGCTGCGCGCTGCTGCCCGGTCTCGACGAGCTCGTCGCCAAGCGCGCGGGCGTCGCGACGATCGTCGCGAACCCGTTCGCAGGCATGGCGATGTCCGACCGCGTGCGGCCGCGCCAGCTCGCGCAGGACGCGCCGCAGCTCCTGATCGCCACCGGCCTCGCGATGCGGAGCTTCGAATGAGCGCGGAGGCCACGAAATGACCGTCCGCATCAACCTGCTGCCGCACCGCGAGCAGAAGCGCGTCGCGCGCCAGCGGCAGTTCGTCGCCGTGGCCGTGGGCCTCGCGATCCTGGGACTCGCAACGATCGGCCTCGTCCACGTCGTTCTCGCGCAGCAGATCGAGAACCAGAACAGCCGCAACAAGCTGCTGAAGACCGAGATCGCGAAGCTCGACGAGCAGATCAAGGAGATTGACCGGCTGCGCGAGCAGACGCAGGCGCTGCTTGCGCGAAAACAGGTCGTCGAAACGCTGCAGACCAACCGCACCGAGGGCGTGCACCTGCTCGACCAGATGGTCCGCCAGCTGCCCGACGGCATCTATCTCAAGTCCATCAAGCAGACGGGCACCAAGGTGACCATGGTCGGCTACGCGCAGTCGAACGCCCGCGTGTCGACGCTGATGCGCAACATCGAGTCGTCGCCGTGGCTCGAGCAGCCGGAGCTCGTCGAGATCAAGTCGATCCCGTCGCCGACGCAGAAGGATCTGCGGCTTAACGAGTTCACGCTGAACCTGCGGGTGAAGCGCGCGGCGCCGCCGGCCGATGCCGCAGGCGCGTCGGCAGCGAGCAAGGGCGCGCCGGCGAAGGCCGCGCCGGCATCCGCGCCCGCCAAGGCAGGAGCGAAGGCATGACGCTCGACGATCTGCGCCGTCTGAACATCCGCGACGTCGGCAACTGGCCGCTGCTGCCGAAGATCGGCATCCTGACGCTCGTGTTCATCGGCATCCTCGGCGCCGGCGCGCTGCTCGACTGGAAGGACCAGTACGACTCGCTCGAGCGCGCGCAGCAGGAGGAGACGAAGCTGCGCGAGCAATATGCGACGAAGAAGGCGAAGGCGGTGAACTTCGACCTCTACGTGCAGCAGCTGAAGGAAATCGAGCAGTCGTTCGGCGCGCTGCTGAAGCAGCTGCCGAACAAGTCCGAGATGGATGCTCTGCTGACCGACATCAACCAGGCCGGCCTCGGCCGCGGCCTCGCGTTCGAGTTGTTCAAGCCGGCGGCGCAGGAGCGGCTCGCCGAGTTCTACGCCGAGCTGCCGATCAACGTGAAGATCACCGGCAGCTACCACGACATGGGCGCCTTCGCGAGCGACGTCGCGCAGCTGCCGCGCATCGTCACGCTGAACGACGTCGCGATCGCGAACGACAAGGGTGTGCTGACGATGGAGGCGGTCGCGAAGACGTTCCGCTACCTCGACGAGGAAGAAATCGCGAAGCAGCGGCGCCTGCAGAAGGAAGCGAAGGACAAGAAAGAAGGCAAGGGCAAGAAATGAGACGCTGGGCGATCCTCGTTTGCGCGAGCGCGCTGCTCGCGGCCTGCGGCGGCGAGAGCCACCAGGACCTTCGTGCATGGATGGCCGAGCAGGGGAAGAACTCCAAGGGCAAGCTCGATCCGCTTCCGCAGATGAAGCCGTACGAGCCGTTCGCGTACAACGCGTTCGACATGCCCGATCCGTTCAAGCCGCGCAAGATCGAGCCGGCGAAGAGCGGCGGCAAGCTCGCGCCCGACATGGCGAGACGCAAGGAGCCGCTCGAGGCGTATCCGCTCGAGGCGCTCAACATGGTCGGCACGCTGCAGCGCGACCGCACGATGTTCGGCCTCGTGCGCACGCCGGAGCGCGATCTCTACCAGATCCGTGCCGGCAACTACGTCGGCCAGAACTTCGGCGTCGTGACGGCGGTAACCGATAACGAAATCAAGCTGCGCGAGCTCGTGCAGGATGGCTCCGGGGACTGGACCGAGCGATCGAGCACACTGCAGCTCTTGCAGAACGACACGAAGACGGCACAGGGAACTCCACAGGGGAACAGAAGATGAGCGCGAACCGTTGGCTTGTCGCCGGCGCTGCGCGGGCGCGATTGATGCGCGCCGCGTGCGCATGGCTCGTTGCCGCGCTGGCGCTGGCGGTCACAGGGACGGCGTTCGCGCAAGCCGGCAACAGCCTGGATGGCCTGTCGGTGTCGAAAGGGACGTCGGGACGCACGATCGTCAAGTTCACGCTGCGCGCCGCGCCGGCGAATCCTCCGGCCGGCTTCGCCATCGCGAGCCCGCCGCGGATCGCGCTCGACTTCCCCGACACGGTGAACGGCCTTGGCGCGAATCAGCGCAACATCGACGACGCCGCGCTGCGCAGCCTCAACGTCGTGCAGGCCGGCAACCGCACGCGCGTCGTGTTCAACCTGAACAAGCCGCAGACGTTCGAGACGCAGGTCGAGGGCAATTCGGTGCTGGTCACGCTGTTCGACCAGTCCGAGCAGCTCGACTCGCGCACGCAGGTCGTGCAGCGCTTCGCCGAGGCGCGCCCGGGCGACGTCCAGCATTCGCTGCGCGACGTCGACTTCCGCCGCGGTCGCAACGGCGAGGGACGGATCATCGTCGATCTCTCCGACCCGTCCACCGGCATCGACATCCGCCAGCAGGGGCGCACGCTGATCGTCGACTTCATCCGCACGAACCTGCCGCGAAACCTCGAGCGCCGGCTCGACGTCGGCGACTTCGGCACACCCGTGCTGTCGATCGACACGTTCAACCAGGGCGGCAACGCGCGCATGGTGATCGAGCCGAAAGGCCTGTGGGAGCACTCGGCGTATCAGGCCGACAACCGCTTCATCCTCGAGGTGAAGCCGGTGCAGGAGGACCCGAACAAGCTCGTGCAGGGAACGCGCCAGGGCTACAAGGGCGAGAAGCTGTCGCTCAACTTCCAGAACGTCGAAGTGCGTGCCGTGCTGCAGGTGATCGCCGACTTCACCGGCCTCAACATCATCACGAGCGACACGGTGAACGGCAGCCTGACGCTGCGCCTGAAGGACATTCCGTGGGACCAGGCGCTCGACATCATCATGCAGACGAAGGGCCTCGACATGCGCAAGAACGGCACGGTCGTTCTGATCGCGCCGCGCGAGGAGCTTGCGCTGAAGGAGAAGCAGCAACTCGAGGCGCAGCAGCAGATCGGCGATCTCGAGCCGCTGCTGACCGAATCGTTCCAGCTCAATTACGCGAAGTCGACCGACATCCTGAACATCATCACCGTCGGCGGCAGCGCCGGCGGCGCGACGCTCGGTGGCGCCGGCGCTGCCGCAGGTAGCCACGACCGCTTCCTGTCGAAGCGCGGCTCCGCGTTCGTCGATCCGCGCACCAACATCCTGTTCATCACCGACGTCGCGAGCAAGCTCGAGGAAGTGCGGCGGATGATCCGCCAGATCGACACCGCCGTGCGCCAGGTGGTGATCGAGGCGCGCATCGTCGTCGCGACCGACAAGTTCAGCCATCAGCTCGGCGTGCGCTTCGGCCAGCAAACCGGATTCACCATCGGCAAGCGTTACGCGGCGGGCAGCGGCGGCACGCTCAGCACGCAGCCGGTCGTGCACCTCGAAGGCGACCGCATCGTGCGCGACACCCGCACGCAGACGCCGTTCGAGCTTGCGTCGGGCATCGCGACCGCCGGCTACTCCGACAATCCGCAGCTCAACGTGAACCTGCCGGTGCCGAACCCCGCCGGCCAGCTCGCGCTCACGCTGATCAACCTCGGCAGCGGCAACCTGATCAACCTCGAGCTCTCCGCGCTCGAGTCGGACAATCGCGGCAAGGTCGTGTCGAGCCCGCGCGTGGTCACAGCGGACAACCAGAAGGCGCACATCGAGCAGGGCACCGAAATTCCGTACGTGACGCCCGGCTCGGCGAACTCGCCGGCCACCGTGTCGTTCAAGAAGGCGGTGCTGCGTCTCGACGTCACGCCGCAGATCACGCCGGACAACCGCATCATCATGACGGTCGAGGTGCGCAAGGATTCGGTCGGCGAGTTCATCAATCTCGGCGGCGGCTTCCAGGTTCCGGCGATCGACACCAAGAACGTCACGACGCAGATCGTCGTCAACAACGGCGACACCGCGGTCATCGGCGGCATCTACGAGGAAACGATCCGCAACGACGTGAACAAGGTGCCGGTGCTCGGTGATCTTCCGATCTTCGGCTACCTGTTCAAGCAGACCGGCCGCTCGAGCGACAAGACCGAGCTGCTGATCTTCCTCACCCCGCGCGTCGTCAAGGAATCGATCAACGCGGTGAAGTGAAAGACGCATCGGTCGCTGGCGGCGACCGATGCGCGTTCGGTGAGCGTTAACTGCGCGGAGCGCACGCTAAGCGACCAAAGGGAGCGGCGCTCGCTCCGCGTCGGTCCAGGAGCAGGGCACGAGAGTGCCTGCGATTGGAAACCCATTCGTCGTCCCGCGAAACGCGCAGGGACCCAGCGTCTTTCGGCTGTTCTCCCCTTGGGGGCGACGGCCGAGACGATCCACTACAATGCCGCGGTGCAGCTGCATCGAGGCAACCTGTTCCTGATCGGACTGCCGGGCGCGGGCAAAACGACGCTCGGACGCCAGCTCGCGCGTCGCCTCGGCAAGGCGTTCCTCGACGCCGACATCGAGCTCGAGCATCGGCTCGGCGTGACGATCGCGACGATCTTCGAGATTGAAGGCGAAGCGAGCTTCCGCGATCGCGAGGAAGCGGTGATCGCCGAAGTGACCGCACGAACCAATGTCGTCCTTGCGACCGGCGGAGGCTGCGTGATCCGCGAGGCGAACCGCGCGACGGCTGCGCGACAACGGCACGGTCGTCTATCTGCACGCGGAGGCGGCAACCGTCCACGCGCGCACGCGGCGAAACCGCAATCGTCCGCTGTTGAACACTGCGGACCCGCTCGCGCGTCTCGCCGAGCTGTATGCGCAGCGCGACGCGCTCTATCGCGAGATCGCCGATCGCGTGGTCGAGTCGGACCGCGACGTGCTTGCGCGCTTCGCGCAGGAGCTCGAGGGCGCGCAGCGCAACCCGCTGCGCGCGGTCAACCGGTGAGCGGCGCCACGCTGCGCGTCGACGTCGCGCTCGGCGAGCGCAGCTATCCGGTGCACATCGGCGCGGACCTGATCGGCGGCGCCGGCGAGCTGATCGCGGCCCACCTCGCGCAGCCCCGTGCGATCGTGGTGACGAATCCGATCGTCGCCGCGCACTGGCTCGAGCCGCTGCGCGCAGCGCTCGCCTCGGCGCGCGTCGACACGGCGACATCGTCATCGCCGACGGCGAGCAGCAGCAAGACGCTCGCAACCGTCGCCGACCTCGTGAGCCGCCTGCTCGAAGCGCGCGCCGAGCGGCGCACGACGCTGATCGCGCTCGGCGGCGGTGTGGTCGGCGACATCGTCGGCTTCACCGCGGCGATCTACCAGCGCGGCATGCCGTTCGTGCAGGTGCCGACGACGCTGCTCGCGCAGGTCGACTCGTCGGTCGGCGGCAAGACCGGCGTGAACCACCCGCTCGGCAAGAACATGATCGGCGCATTCCACCAGCCGGTTGCCGTGCTCGCCGACACGTCGTCCCTTGCGACGCTGCCCGACCGCGAGCTCGCCGCCGGGCTCGCCGAAGTCATCAAGTACGGCGCGATCCGCGACGCGCGCTTCTTCGACTGGCTCGAGGCGAACATCGATCGCCTGCGGGGTCGCGACGCCGATGCGCTCGCGCATGCCATTGCGACGAGTTGCCGGATCAAGGCCGAGATCGTCGCCGCCGACGAGCGCGAGACCGGCGAGCGCGCGCTGCTCAACTTCGGACACACGTTCGGCCACGCGATCGAGGCGGCGCTCGGCTACGGCGAGTGGCTGCACGGCGAGGCGGTCGCCGCCGGCATGGTGCTCGCCGCATCGCTGTCGCGGCGGCTCGGCATGGCGAGCGACGTCGACGTCGCGCGATTGCGCACGCTGATCGCGCGCGCCGGGCCTTCCCGCCGACGCGCCGCGGCTCGGCGCCGCGCGCTACGTCGATCTCATGCGCGTCGACAAGAAGGTGCGCGACGGCGCGCTGCGATTCGTGCTGCTCGACGCAATCGGCGCAGCGCGGGTGCGCGCCGACGTGCCGGACGCGGACGTCGCCGGCGTGTTCGGCTGACGAACGGTGAGTCAAAGCAAACGGCGCCCGCGGGCGCCGTTTGCGTCGTGCGTGCTGCGGCTTAGTTGCAGGTGATCGTGGCCGTTGCCGTCTTCTGCGTCGGGCTCGTTGAGTCCGTGAACGTCAGCGTGCCGATAGTCGTCGCGGGTGCGATCGGGTTCGCCGAACGAAACGCTGAGTACGCCGCCGGAGATTCCGATCGGGTTAGGCGACACCAGGGGCGCTGGCGAAACCGCCGGGTTCAACGCCAATGTGGCGCTGTACGGCGGCGTGCCGCCCGTTACGGTGAATTGGAACGTCTTGCCAGCGCAGCCCGTCGCAGTCACGCTACCGGGCGAGACGACGACGTTCGGCACTGCGACCGGGGCCGGCGGCGTTGCCGTCCCGGGCGCGTTCGTCAACCGCGGCGAAGACCCGTCGGGGATCGTGCGTCCCGTCGCGTCGGTGATCGCGAACGGAATGCTGTCGAAGCAGGCGCCGTTGGTGATCGCATCGAAGTGACCGCCACTCGCGAACACCGGCGAGCCGACCAGCGTGATCGCCTGTGGAATCGGGAACGCGATCGTGTACGGCGGCGTGCCGCCGAAGATGTAGAACGACACGTCGACGCCGGTCGAGCAGACGTTCTGCAGAGGCCCGGTGATCGTCGTCGTGCCGCCCGGGATCACCGACAGCACCGCGGAGCCGTCCGTCACCTGCGAGATCGTGAACTGGCCGTCGACGTGGTTCTGCGTGGTGACGTCGGTCGCGCGGATCACGGCGAGTTGCGTCGCTGCGTTCACCGGGATCGCGATGCCGACAACGGCGTTGCCGTTCGCATCGGTCACGACGGTCAGCGTCGAGACCAGCGGCGTCGCCGGGTTCGCGCTCTGGATCGCGAAGTTGCCCTGCACGACGTCGAAGCGCACCGCCCGATTGGGCAGCGGGCCGCCGCCCGGGCCGGTCAGACGCACCGCGGCGGTGCCGGTTCCGCCCGAGCACATCGCGCCGCCGAGATTCTGCGGGCTGCCGCTGCAGTCGTTGTTCGGCGTGATCGTCACCAGGTTCGGCAACAGCGGCGCCGGTGCGACGGTGATCGTCGACGTGGTCACCGTGCCGACGGAATCCTGCACGGTGATGGTGACGATCGTGTTGTCCGCCACGTCGTTCGGGACGAGGAGCACCGTGTTGCCCGAGACGACCTGTGCCACCGGCAGCACCGCGGAGTTACTCGAAAAAGCGAAGTACGGGCCAATGCCGCCGGTGACTGCGAGTGTCGCCGGCGTCTTGGCGTAGACGGTCGCAGTGGTCGGCAGCACGGTCAACGGCGATGGAATCGTCGGTCCGGGCGCGTACGGGTTGTTCGGTGCGCCGCTGCCTCCGCCGCACGCGGTTAGCGCGAGCAGGCCGGCAAGGGCGAACATGCCGGCGACGAAGCGCAGCCAGGCGGTCGGACGGTGTCCCAACATGATGGTTTCCCTGATGATGTTGTCCTAAAAGATGGGTCGAGCGCTTGTCTTTTTGAATGATGCAACAAGCATCTAGCCCACTTTGTTGAGATTAAAGCCTAACAAGGCCGCTTTCGCAAGTGCTATACAGGGGGAAAAATCGGCCGTTCTTCGGGAATGTTGAGGCTGGTTTGTCGTGCATGCGGCCCGCCGTTGCTTGCCGCATTGCAACAACGTGTCTAGAATCGAAAGGTTTCGCCGCACGAATGCCGCGCGGCGAAAGCCGCCGTGCAAACACGCGCGAAGCGGCACCGAAGCGACGCGAGGTCAACGTGGAACACGGTCACGGCGGTCACCGCCATGCGCCACCGGCGCGGCAAGGTCTTTACGACCCGGCGAACGAGCACGATGCGTGCGGGCTCGGCTTCATCGCGCACATCAAGGGCCAGAAGAGCCACGCGATCATCACGCAGGGCCTCGCGATCCTGCGCAACCTCACCCACCGCGGCGCCACCGGCGCCGACCCGCTGCAAGGCGACGGCGCGGGCATCCTGATCCAGGTTCCCGACACGTTCCTTCGTCGCGTCTGCGGCCGCCAGGGATTGACGCTGCCCGCCGTCGGTCAGTACGGCGTCGGCATGGTGTTCCTGCCGAAGGAGCCGGCGTCGCGGGTGGCGTGCGAGCAGGAGATCGAGCGCGCGATCGCGAGCGAAGGACAGATGCTGCTCGGCTGGCGCGACGTGCCGACGAACAACGCCGGGCTGTCGGTGCGCACGAAGGAAGTGGAGCCCGTGATCCGGCAGGTGTTCATCGCGCGCGGGTCCAACGACATGGACCAGGACGCGCTCGAGCGCAAGCTCTACATCATCCGCAAGAAATCCGGCCACGCGATCCAGGCGCTGAAGCTTCGCCACGGCAAGGAGTTCTACGTGCCGTCGATGTCGACGCGCACGCTGGTCTACAAGGGAATGCTGCTCGCGCATCAGGTCGGCGAGTACTACGTGGACCTTCGCGACGAGTCGATGGTGTCGGCGCTCGCGATGGTTCACCAGCGCTTCTCGACGAACACGTTCCCCACGTGGGACCTCGCGCACCCGTTCCGCCTCGTCTGCCACAACGGCGAGATCAATACGCTGCGCGGCAACGTCAACTGGATCCGCGCGCGCCAGCACGGCATCGCGTCGAGCGTTCTCAAGGACGATCTCGACAAGATCTGGCCGCTGATCTACGACGGGCAGTCGGACTCGGCGTCGTTCGACAACGCGATCGAGCTGCTCGTGATGGGCGGCTATCCGCTCGCGCACGCGATGATGCTGATGATCCCGGAGGCGTGGGCCGGCAATCCGCTGATGGACGAGGATCGCCGCGCGTTCTACGAATACAACGCCGCGCTGATGGAGCCGTGGGACGGCCCGGCTGCGATGGCGTTCACCGACGGTCGCCAGGTCGGCGCGACGCTCGACCGCAACGGCCTTCGTCCGGCGCGCTACATCGTCACCGACGACGACTACGTGATCATGGCATCCGAAGTCGGCGTGCTCGACATCCCGGAGCGAAAGATCATCAGGAAGTGGCGGTTGCAGCCGGGCAAGATGCTGCTGGTCGACCTGCAGCAGGGCCGGATCATCGACGACGACGAGTTGAAGCGCTCGCTCGCGACGTCGAAGCCCTATCGACAGTGGATCGACCGCTCGCGCATTGCGCTCGAGAAGCTGCCCGAGCCCGCGCCGCCGCCCACGTCGGAGGTGCCCGTGCTCGACCGCCAGCAGGCGTTCGGCTACACGCAGGAAGACCTGCGGATGGTGCTCGCCGTGATGGCGACGCAGGGCGAGGAGCCGATCGGCTCGATGGGCAACGATGCGGCTCTGCCCGTGCTTTCGAATCGCGCGAAGCCGCTGTACAGCTACTTCAAGCAGCTGTTCGCGCAGGTGACGAACCCGCCGATCGATCCGATCCGCGAAGAGCTCGTGATGAGCCTCGTCACGTTCATCGGCCCGCGGCCGAATCTTCTCGCCGTCGACGAGACGAATCCGCCGATGCGCCTCGAGGCGCAGCAGCCGATCCTCACCGCCGATGCGATGGAGCGGCTGCGTCACATCGCGCTGTTCACCGGCGGCGCGTTCAACGCGTACGAGCTCGACATCTGCTACCCGGCGTCGTGGGGCGGCAGCGGCATGGAAGCGGCGATCGCGTCGCTGTGCGCCGAGGCCGAGGACGCGATCCACCTCGGCTACAACATCCTGATCGTCTCCGATCGCAAGGTGTCGTCGCAGCTGCTGCCGATTCCGGCGCTGCTCGCGACGGCCGCCGTGCATCAGCATCTGGTGCGCAAGGGGCTGCGCACGAGCACCGGCCTCGTCGTCGAGACCGGCTCCGCGCGCGAGGTGCATCACTTCGCGCTGCTCGGCGGCTACGGTGCCGAGGCGATCCATCCGTATCTCGCGCTGGAGACGCTCGCGACGCTGCACGAGCACGTGCCCGAAGTCGACCCGAAGGAATCGGCGAAGCGCTTCATCAAGGCGATCTGCAAGGGCCTGTACAAGGTGATGTCGAAGATGGGCATCTCGACGTACCAGTCGTACTGCGGCGCACAGATCTTCGAGGCCGTCGGGTTGACGCGCGAGTTCGTCGACAAGTACTTCAGCGGCACGGCGAGCAACATCGAAGGCATCGGGCTGTTCGAGGTCGCCGACGAGGCGGCGCGGCTGCATGCCGCGCGCGTTCGGCAACGACCCCGTGCTGCGCAATGCGCTCGACGCCGGCGGCGAATATCACTACCGCACTCGCGGCGAAGAGCACATGTGGACGCCGGACACGATCGCGAAGCTGCAGCACGCCGCGCGCTCGGGAAGCTACTCGACCTACCGCGATTACGCGAAGCTCGTCAACGACCAGTCGCAGTCGATGAAGACACTGCGCGGCCTGTTCGACTTCCGGCTCGCGCCGCAGCCGATCCCGCTCGACGACGTCGAGCCGGCCACGTCGATCGTCAAGCGCTTCGCCACGGGCGCGATGAGCCTCGGCTCGATCTCGACCGAGGCGCACACGACGCTCGCCGTCGCGATGAACCGCATCGGCGGCAAGTCGAACACCGGCGAAGGCGGCGAGGACGCGCGCCGCTACGAGCCGGTGAAGAAGGGCGAGACGCTCGCCACCCGCATCGAGGGCATCGTGAGCGACATCGCGCTGCGGGAAGGCGACTCGCTAAGGAGCCGCATCAAGCAGGTCGCGTCTGCGCGCTTCGGCGTCACCGCGGAATATCTCGCATCGGCCGATCAGATCCAGATCAAGATGGCGCAGGGCGCGAAGCCCGGCGAAGGCGGCCAGCTTCCGGGCCACAAGGTCTCCGAGTACATCGCCCAGCTGCGCTTCTCGGTGCCCGGCGTCGGCCTGATCTCGCCGCCGCCGCATCACGACATCTACTCGATCGAGGATCTCGCGCAGCTGATCCACGACCTGAAGAACGCCAACCCGAACGCGTCCATCTCGGTGAAGCTCGTCTCCGAGGTGGGCGTCGGCACGGTGGCCGCCGGCGTCGCGAAGGCGAAGTCCGATCACGTGACCATCGCCGGCCACGACGGGGGAACCGGCGCATCGCCGGTGTCATCGATCAAGCATGCCGGCACGCCGTGGGAGCTCGGCCTTGCCGAGACGCAGCAGACGCTGGTGCTGAACCGGCTGCGCGGGCGCATCGCCGTGCAGGTCGACGGCCAGATGAAGACCGGCCGCGACGTCGTCATCGGCGCGCTGCTCGGCGCCGACGAGTTCGGCTTCGCGACGGCGCCGCTCGTCGTCGAAGGCTGCATCATGATGCGCAAGTGTCATCTGAACACCTGCCCGGTCGGCATCGCCACGCAGGACCCGGCGCTGCGCCGCAAGTTCACCGGCCAGCCGGAGCACGTCGTCAACTACTTCTTCTTCGTCGCCGAGGAAGTGCGCGAGCTGATGGCCCAGCTCGGCGTGCGCACGTTCAACGAGCTGATCGGACGCTCCGATCTTCTCGACACGCGCAGGGGCGTCGAGCACTGGAAGGCGCGCGGGCTCGATTTCACGCGCATCTTCTACCAGCCGCCGATGCCGCGCGACGTCGCGCGATTCAACTGCGAGACGCAGGACCACGGGCTCGATCGCGCGCTCGACCATCAGCTGATCGCGGCTTCGACGGCGGCGATCGAGCGCAGGCAGCCGGTGCGGCTCACCCACCGGATCCGCAACGCGAACCGCTCGGTCGGCGCGATGCTGTCGGGCACGATCGCGCGCAAGCACGGTCACGCCGGCCTGCCGGACGACACGATCCACGTCGCGTTCGACGGCATTGCCGGTCAGAGCTTCGGCGCGTTCCTCGCGCGCGGCGTCACGTTCGAGCTGCAGGGCGCGACCAACGACTACGTCGGCAAGGGACTGTCGGGCGGGCGCATCGTCGTGTACCCGGATCCGACGTGTCCGGCGAAGCCGGAAGAGAACATCGTCATCGGCAACACGGTGATGTACGGCGCGATCGACGGCGAGGCGTATTACCGCGGCGTCGCGGGCGAGCGCTTCTGCGTGCGCAATTCCGGCGCGTCGGCGGTCGTCGAAGGCACCGGCGACCATGGTTGCGAGTACATGACCGGCGGCACCGTCGTCGTGCTCGGCAGGACGGGCCGCAACTTCGCCGCCGGCATGAGCGGCGGAGTCGCATATGTGTACGACGACGACGGCACGTTCTCGACGCGATGCAATGCGTCGATGGTTGCGCTCGAGCCGGTGCTCACCGAGTCGGAGCAGGCGAAGGCCGACAAGGACCTCGTCGGCGCAGGCAAGGGACGGCTGCGCCACGCCGGCCGCGCCGACGAGCCGCTGTTGCGCGAGCTGATCGAGCGCCATCTGCGCTACACCGGAAGCACGCGCGCGCTTGCGCTGCTCGACGACTGGGCGGTCGCGCGCACGAGGTTCGTCAAGGTGTTTCCGAACGAGTACAAGCGCGCGCTCGGCGAGATGTACGCGCGACAGCCGGTGGAAAGGGCGGTTGCACCGAAGCGACAGCGGGCGGCGGTGGGCGACTGACGATGGGGAAGGTAACCGGTTTCATGGAGCTGCAGCGGATCCAGGAGGTCGCGCTGCCGCCGGCCGAGCGCGTGAAGAACTTTCGCGAGTTCGTCATCACGCTCGCCGACGACGCGGCAACGAAGCAGGGCGCGCGCTGCATGGACTGCGGCATCCCGTTCTGCCAGACCGGCTGCCCGGTAAACAACATCATCCCGGACTGGAACGATCTCGTTTACCGGCACCAGTGGCGCGAAGCGCTCGACGTGCTGCATTCGACGAACAACTTCCCCGAGTTCACCGGCCGCGTCTGCCCGGCTCCGTGCGAAGCCGCGTGCACGCTCAACATCAACAACGATCCCGTCGGCATCAAGTCGATCGAGCACTTCATCATCGACAAGGGGTGGGAAGAGGGCTGGGTCGTTCCGGTTCCGCCGCTCGTGAAGACCGGCAAGCGCGTTGCAGTCGTGGGCTCCGGTCCGGCCGGGATGGCTTGCGCACAGCAGCTCGCGCGCGCCGGTCACGATGTCGTGCTGTTCGAGAAGTCTGATCGCATCGGCGGCCTGATGCGCTACGGCATCCCGGACTTCAAGATGGAGAAGCACTGGATCGACCGGCGGATGGCGCAGATGTCGATCGAAGGCGTCGAGTTCCGGCCGAATTCGAACGTCGGCGTCGATGTCGCGGCATCGCAGCTGCTCGAGGAGTTCGACGCGGTCGCGCTCACCGGGGGCGCCGAGCAGCCGCGCGACCTTCCGGTGCCCGGTCGCGATCTGCAGGGCATTCATTTCGCGATGGAGTTCCTGCCGCAGCAGAACAAGATCGTGGCGGGCGACCGCGTGCAGAAGCAGGTCGTCGCAACCGGCAAGCACGTCGTCGTCATCGGCGGCGGCGATACCGGATCGGACTGCGTCGGCACGTCGAACCGGCAGCATCCGGCGTCGATCGCGCAATTCGAATTGCTGCCACAGCCGCCGGAGCAGGAGAACAAGCCGCTCGTGTGGCCGTACTGGCCGGTGAAGCTGCGCACGTCGTCGTCGCACGAGGAAGGCTGCGATCGTGACTGGGCCGTCGCCACGAAGCGGTTCGAGGGCCGCGACGCCAAGGTGGAGAAGCTCGTCGCCGCACGCGTCGAGTGGCAGAAGGCGCCCGACGGGCAGATGCGGATGATCGAGGTGCCGGGCTCCGAATTCGAGCTTCGGGCCGACCTCGTGTTGCTCGCGATGGGATTCGTGAGCCCGATGCAATACGTGCTCGACGCGTTCGGCGTCGAGCGCGATGCGCGCAGCAACGCGAGGGCGTCGACCGACGACTACCGCACGTCGGCGGAAAAAGTGTTCGCTGCCGGCGACATGCGCCGCGGACAATCGCTCGTCGTGTGGGCGATTCGCGAAGGACGGCAGTGCGCGCGCTCGATCGACGAATACCTGATGGGCCGCTCCGAGCTGCCCCGCTAGCACGTTCGATGTCGGCGATCACGACGCTCGACATCGCGAGCTGGACACCCGCGCTCGACCCCGTTTCGCAGCGTGCGGCCGCGGATGCGCTCGAGAGCGGCGGTGTCGTCGCGCTGCCGGACGTGCGCTTCGAGCTCGGCGAGCGCGAGCGCCGGTTCCTGTCGCCGCGGTGGTCGGACGGCCGCGCGAAAAACATCAGCGTCGACGGCGAGACGCTGAGGGGCGCGTCGGGCGATGCGCGCGATCGCGCCGAGCTTGCGGCGATGATCGGCCGCTTCGCCGCACAGGCCGCGTCGCTTGTAGCGGCGCTGTTCCCCCGCTATGCGCCGTACGTGAAGAGCGCGCGCACGAGCTACCGCCCGCAGCCCGCGGTCGGCCGCGACGTGTCGTGGCGCAAGGACGACGCCCGGCTGCATGTCGATGCATTTCCGTCGCGGCCGAACGGCGGCGCGCGCATCCTTCGCGTGTTCAGCAACGTCAATCCGACCGACGACCGCGTGTGGCGCGTCGGCGAGCCGTTCGAGACGATGGCGCAGTCGCTGCTGTCGCGCGTGCGCAGGCAGTGGCCGGGCGAGGCGCGCGGCGCTTGCGGCGATATTCGTCACCAAGGGCCGGCGCACCGCGTACGACCATCTGATGCTCGGGCTGCACGACTGTGCGAAGGCGGATCTCGACTACCAGCGCCGCTGCGCGCAGGAGATCGTTCATTTCCGGCCCGGCACGACGTGGATCTGCTTTTCCGACCAGGTGATGCACGCGGCGATGTCGGGCCAGTACATGCTCGAGCAGACGATCCACCTTCCCGTGTCGGCGCTCTACGACCCTTCGCGCTCGCCGCTCGCGGTGCTCGAGCGCTTGACCGGACGCGCTCTCGCTGCCGCGCATTGAGCGCTTCGCGCAACGAAGAAAGCCCGCTGCCGTCATGACTGCCCTCCCACTCGCCAACGACACGCTGCTGCGCGCGCTTCGCCGCGAGCCCACCGACTACACGCCTGTCTGGCTGATGCGGCAGGCCGGACGCTACCTTCCCGAATACAATGCGACGCGCGCGAAGGCCGGAAGCTTTCTCACGCTGGCGAAGACGCCCGCGCTCGCAACCGAAGTGACGCTGCAGCCCCTCGAGCGCTTTCCGCTCGACGCCGCCATCCTGTTCAGCGACATCCTGACAATCCCCGATGCCATGGGGCTCGGCCTGCAGTTCTCGGAGGGCGAAGGCCCGCGCTTCGCGCGAACGACGGCGGACGAGGCGTCGATCCTCGCGCTGGCCGAGCCCGACATGGCGGACCTCGCGTACGTGTTCGACGCGGTGCGCGAGATCAAGCGTGCGCTCGGCGGACGCGTCCCGCTGCTCGGATTCTCCGGCAGTCCGTTCACGCTCGCCTGCTACATGATCGAAGGCGGCGGCAGCGACGATTTCGCCACCGTGCGGCGAATGGCGTACGCGCGCGCCGATCTGCTGCAGCGGCTGATCGATGTCAACGCGCGCGCGGTTGCCGCTTACCTGCGAGCGCAAATCGACGCCGGCGCCGACGCGGTCATGATCTTCGACACGTGGGGCGGTTTGCTGTCGGCCGCCGCCTATCGCCGGTTCTCGCTCGCGTCGATGCGCGCCGTGCTGGAATCGATTCCGGCCGGCGTGCCGACGATCGTATTCACCAAGGGCGGCGGCGCCTGGCTCGACGATCTTGCGCAGTGCGGCGCGTGCGCGGTGGGGCTCGACTGGACCGTCGACATCGGCGAGGCGCGTCGGCGTGTCGGCTCGCGCGTCGCGCTGCAGGGCAATCTCGATCCGCTGGTGCTGCTGACCGACGCGGCGACGGTCGAACGGGAAGCCGCGTCCATCGTGCGCGCTGCGGGTGCGGCGCCGGGATATGTGTTCAACCTCGGCCACGGCATCGTCCCGCGGACGCCGCCCGAGCACGTCGGCGTGCTCGTCGACACCGTCCATCGTGAGTCCCGGCGGCTGCGACAACCGTAGGCCGCGAGCCGACGAATGGCTTGACAACCGGGCAAAGGGAGATGGCGCCCGGTGCTGGTTATGCACAAAACTTTGTCAATAGGAATGTCGATCCGGCACGCGCGCAAGCGCAAGGGCTGGACCTTCGCAAGTCCTTGTTGAAACAGGCCAAAAAAATAGCCGTTCGATGCCGCCTGCGCTGTTGCGCGCATGACGATGGCGAGCGGCGCGGGCGCCGTCGCAAATTACGCACAACGTTATCCACAGACGTTGTGGATTGCCGGCGTGCGGTTCTAAAACAACTGCTTGGCGCAACAAGCTGCGACGCGCAGTAAGCTCGTGGAACATCGCTGCGCGACGACGACCGGTTGCTCGCGATGACGATCGCGCGCATCGCGTTGCCCGTCGCAGCGGCCGACGCGTTCGACTACTGGATTCCGGCGGGACTCGCGCTGCAACCCGGCATGGCGGTGCGTGTTCGACTCGCGCGCCGCAGCCTTGTCGGTGTAGTCGTCGACGTCTGCGACTCGACGCCGATCGAGCGCGAGCGACTGCAACCGATCGTCGAGATCGTCGCCGACCTGCCGCGCGTGCCCGAAGACGTTCTCGACGCCGCGCGCTTCGTGGCGGCGTACTACCAGGAGCCGCAGGGGCTCGTGCACGAGCTTCTGCTGCCGCCGCTCGCGCGCAGGCGCGCCGCACGGGCAATCGGCCACGCGGCGGCGCCGCGCGACGGCGTGGCACCTGCGGCGCCCGCGGTGGCGCTCAATGCAGACCAGCGCGCAGCGTCCGATGCCGTCCGAAACGCGCGCGGCGCGTTCGGCGCGTTCGTGCTTTACGGCGTCACCGGCAGCGGCAAGACCGAGGTGTATCTCGATGCCGCCGGGGCGGCGATCGCCGCCGCCGGCCAGGTGCTGCTGCTCGTGCCCGAGATCAATCTCACGCCTCAGCTCGAGGAGCGCATCGCGCACGCGCTGCCCGGACGGCGCGTCGTCACGCTGCACAGCGGCCTTGCCGCCGGCGAGCGGCGCGAAAACTGGACCGCCGCCGCGAACGGCGATGCGGATCTCGTCGTCGGCACGCGGCTCGCCGTGTTCGTGCCGCTGCCGCGGCTCGCAATGATCGTCGTCGACGAGGAGCACGACGCGTCGTACAAGCAGCAGGAAGGCGTGCGCTATCACGCGCGTGATGTCGCCGTGTGGCGCGCACGCCGGCGCGCCGTGCCGATCGTGCTCGGCAGCGCAACGCCGTCGCTCGAGACGCTCCAGCATGCGCGCAGCGGCCGCTACCGGCGCCTCGACCTCGCCGCGCGCGCCGTGACGGCGGCAACGTTGCCGCGCGTGCGACTGCTGCCGCAGCGCGGCGTCGCACTGCACGAAGGCGTTGCGCCGCCGTTGATCGACGCCATTGCGCAGCGCATTGCGCGCAGCGAGCAGGCGCTGCTGTTCGTCAATCGGCGTGGCTACGCGCCTTCGCTCCTGTGCTCGGCGTGCGGTTGGCAGGCGCAGTGCACGCGCTGCAGCGCGCGACTCGTCGTTCACCGCGACGCGCGGGAGCTGCGCTGCCACCATTGCGGGTACGCCGAATCGCTCGCGGCCGCGTGCCCGACGTGCGGCAACGTCGACCTGGTACCGCTCGGCTTCGGCACGCAGCGGCTCGAGCGTGCGCTCGCCGAGCGCTTCCCCGCGGCGCGCATCGCGCGAATCGATCGCGACAGCACGTCGCGCAAGGGCAGCTTCCACGCGCTGCGCGATCGCGTGCACGCCGGCGACGTCGACGTCCTGGTCGGCACTCAGATGCTCGCGAAAGGGCACGACTTCCCGCGGCTCACGCTGGTCGGTGTGCTCGGCGCGGACAACGCGCTCTACAGCGGCGATTTCCGCGCGACCGAGCGGCTCGCCGCGCTGCTGTTTCAGGTCGCGGGCCGCGCGGGCCGCGCGCAACTCGCCGGTGAAGTGATGGTGCAAACGGATTTCCCGGCGCATCCGCTGTACGCGGCGCTCGTTGCGCACGATTACGACCGCTTCGCCGACGCGCTGCTCGCCGAGCGGCGCGCCGTGTCGCTGCCGCCGTTTTCGCATCTCGCGCTGGTGACCGCCGAAGCCGGCTCGCGCAGCGACGTCGACGACTTTCTCGCGCAGGTTCGCGATGCCGGCGTCGGGCACGCGCGCGAGCTCGCGCTGCCGGTCGAAGTGATGGCGCCGGTGCCGGCGTCGCTCGCGCGTCGCGCGGGACTCGAGCGCGCGCAGCTTCTCGCGCAGAGCGAGCAGCGGGCGGCGCTGCAGCGATTCCTGCCCGGATGGCGCGCGGCGATCGACGCGCTGCCTGGCCGTCGAGTGCGCTGGGCGCTCGACGTCGATCCGCTGTCGCTCGCGTGAGCGGCCACATCGTCGCCCGTATAATCCCGGGTTCGACATGGACCGCCCGCTCGCGATGACGGATCTGCGCACGCGCCTTCGGCAAGCCGTCGAGACGCAGGTGCGCTCGCGCTTTCCCGATGCGGCCGATGTCGTGGTCGTCGTCGAGCGTCCGAAGCAGCCGCAACACGGCGACTACGCGACGAACATCGCGCTTGCGCTCGCGAAGCGGGTCGGGCGCAAGCCGCGCGAGATCGCCGAGGAGATCGGCGCCGCGATCGCGCGCGGTGACGTCGGCGCGTCGCTGCAGGCCTACGAGATCGCCGGTCCGGGCTTCATCAACTTCCGCGCGACGGCCCAGGCTCGCCAGGCGGTCGTCGCGCAGATTCTCGCCGAACGCGACGGCTACGGCCGCACGAGCGCGCTCGCAGGCGAGCGCGTGATGGTCGAGTTCGTCAGCGCCAATCCGACCGGCCCGCTGCACGTCGGGCATGGCCGCCAGGCGGCGCTCGGCGATGCGATCGCGAACCTGCTCGAATGGCAGGGCGCGCGGGTCACGCGCGAGTTCTACTACAACGACGCCGGCCAGCAGATCGAGAATCTCGCGGTGTCGGTGCGCGCGCGCGCGCAGGAGTCGCTCGGCGAGCACGCCGCGTTTCCCGAGGACGGCTATCGCGGCGAGTACATCCGCGAGATCGCGCAGCGCTACCTCGACGAGGTCGGCCACGATCTGGGCGACATCGAGTCGATCCGCCGCTTCGCCGTCGCGGAGCTGCGCAAGGAGCAGGACCGCGATCTCGCCGCGTTCGGCGTGCGCTTCGACAACTACTATCTCGAGAGCTCGCTGTACACCGACGGCCGCGTCGATGACACCGTCGAGAGGCTGCGCGCGTCGGAGCGCACGTATGCAAAGGACGGCGCGCTCTGGCTGCGCACGACCGACTACGGCGACGACAAGGACCGCGTGATGCGCAAGTCCGATGGCGGCTACACGTACTTCGTGCCCGACGTCGCGTATCACATCACCAAGTGGCAGCGCGGCTTCTCGCGCGTCATCAACGTGCAGGGCAGCGATCACCACAGCACGGTCACGCGCGTGCGCGCCGGCTTGCAGGCGGTGGGCCTCGGCATCCCGGAGGCGTACCCCGACTACGTGCTGCACAAGATGGTGACCGTCATGCGCGGCGGCGAGGAGGTGCGCATCAGCAAGCGCGCCGGCAGCTACGTCACGCTTCGCGAGCTGATCGACGAGGTTGGCCGCGACGCCGTGCGTTTCTTCCTGGTGTCGCGCAAGGCCGACAGCGAGTTCACGTTCGACATCGACCTCGCGCGCTCGCAGTCGGAAGAGAATCCCGTGTACTACGTGCAGTACGCGCATGCACGCGTCTGCGCGGTGCTGCGTCAGGCGGGCGTGGCGTTCGCCGCCGCCGCCGATGCGCTCGCCGGCGCCGACCTCTCGCCCCTCGCGAGCGATTACGAGCAGGCGCTGCTGCGCCGTCTCGCGGATTTTCCAGAGGAGCTCGCGAGCGCCGCGCGCGAGTTCGCGCCGCATCAGATCACGTTTTATCTCAAGGATTTGGCCGGCGAATTCCACAGTTACTATAATGCCGAGCGCTTTCTCGTCGACGATCCGGCGTTGAAGCGTGCACGGCTTGCGCTGGTCGTCGCGACCGGACAGGTGCTGCGCAATGCGCTCGCCGTGCTCGGCATTTCCGCGCCGGAGCACATGTGATCGTCGGATGGACGCTGCGTCGGTGAGTTCACGAGCGAATCGAACGAGGATGGCCCGCGCCGCGGCTGCGCCGTCGCGCCCGCGCAGCCGCAGGTCAGGCGCGGGCGGAACGCTGCTCGGCATCTTCATCGGCATGGCGCTCGGCCTCGCGCTCGCCGTCGGCGTCGCCTTCTATCTGCTGCGATCGGGCAATCCTTACCAGCCAAGCGCGACGTCGCAAGGGCGCGACGCGAAGGAAGGCTCACGCATCGCCAGATCCGATGCGCCCGCCGGCGACAAGCCCCGGTTCGATTTCTACAAGATCCTGCCCGGCGGCGAGGAGCCGAAGCTGCAGTCGAAGCCGCCGCCCGACCGAGTGACCGCCGAGCGTGCGGTGCAGCCGCCGGCGAAGCACGACGCGACGACGCTCGCCAAGGCGGACGAGCGCCTGTCGGCCGACAAGGTGCAGCCGAGGACGGGGGATCGTTTCTGGCTGCAGGCGGGCTCGTTCGCCGGCGAGGGCGAGGCGGAGAACCTCAAGGCGCGCCTCGCGCTCGCCGGATGGGAAGCATCGGTGCAGACAGCCGACGTAGCGGAGAAGGGCACGCGCTATCGCGTTCGGCTGGGACCTTACGACAACACCGATGAGCTGAATCGCGTGAAGTCGGATCTCGCGAAGCGCGGCTTCGACGTCGCGGTCATCAAATACTGATCGACGCCGGTCGGCCTGGCGGAACTCGGAGCCTTCACACGCAGCCCAAGCGACGCCCTTGCCAGCACCCCATATCGCGGCGATCAGCTTTTGTCGCCGCCTCACGACGGAGATAGCACGATGCAACCGATGTCCCGCCCACTTCGCCGCCTTGCCGCGGTGCTCGTCGTCGCGCTCGCGACGACGCTCGCGATCGCAGGCGCCGCGGCCCAGGGCGTCGAGGAAGGCAAGCAGTACGTGAGGCTGCGCAATCCGCAGCCGGTCGAGACGGGCAACAAGATCGAGGTGATCGAGTTCTTCTCGTATGGTTGCCCGCATTGCGCGCACCTCGAGCCCGAGCTGCAGCCGTGGCTGAAGAGCATTCCTCCCGACGTCGCGTTTCGCCGCGTGCCGGTGCTGTTCAACTCGAGCTGGGTGACTCTCGCGAAGATCTACTACACGCTCGAAGCGCTCGGCGACGAAGCCCGGCTCTCGCCGCTCGTGTTCAAGGCGATCCACGAGCAGAACATCAACCTGTCGAACGACAAGGCGTTCCTCGACTGGGTCGCGAAGCAGGGCGTCGATCGCAAGAAGGCCGAGGACATGCTCAATTCGTTCGCGATCAACGGCAAGGTCAACAAGGCGAAGTCGCAGGCGGCCGCGTACCGGATCGAGTCGGTGCCCACGGTAGTCGTCGACGGCAAGTACGTGACCGCGCCCGACAAGGCCGGCTCGCATGCGGCGATTCCGGGCGTGATCAACGCGCTCGTCGCCAAGGCGCGCGCCGAGCGGCCGAAGACGTAACGCGAACCGCGGTGTCACCGACCTGAACGTCTTCATCACCGGCGCGTCGTCGGGACTCGGTACGGCGCTCGCGTGGCAATACGCGCGTGCCGGCGCCACCGTCGGCTTGTTCGCGCGCCGCCCCCAGGCGCTGCGGCGCATCGCCGTGGAGCTCGCAGAGCAGCGGGTCGCGCGCTACGCGACCTATCCGGGCGACGTCCGCGACGCCGACGTGCTCGCTGCCGCCGCGGCCGATTTCATGAAGCGCTTCGGCACGCCCGACATCGTCATCGGCAATGCCGGCGTGTCGCGCGGGACGTCCACCGAGCACGCCGAGGACGCGGCGGCGTTCCGCGCGGTCTTCGACACCAATGTTCTCGGCCTGGTGCACACGTTCCAGCCGTTCGTTGGCGCCATGAAAGCCGCGCATCGCGGCGCGCTCGTCGGCATCGCGAGCATCGCCGGTTTCCGCGGGCTCGCAGGCTCCGCGGCGTACTCGGCGTCGAAGGCCGCGGCGATCTCCTATCTCGAGAGCCTTCGGCTCGAGATGGCGCGGTCCGGCGTCGCCGTGGTGACCGTGTGTCCCGGCTACATCGCGACGCCGATGACGGCGGGCAATCCCTATCGAATGCCGTTCATACTTGAAGCGGACGAGGCGGCGCGGCTCATCGTGCGCGCGATCGAGCGCCGGCGGCGCTTCTACGTTCTGCCGTGGCCGATGGCGATCGTCGGCCGGCTGCTGCGCGTGCTGCCGAGGCCGCTCTACGACGCGGTGTTCTCGCGCGCACCGCGCAAGCCGCGCGCACCCTGAGGTGAGCGCCGGCGCGCTGGTCGACTGGGCCGGCACCGAGCACCGGCCGGCGGGCGGCGACGTACGGATCGCATCGCTGGTGCCGAGCCTGACCGAGCTCCTCTTTTCGCTCGGTCTCGGCGCGCACGTCGTCGCGCGCACCGGGTTCTGCGTGCATCCGCGCGAGCATGTCCGGCGCGTGCCGAAGGTCGGCGGCACGAAGGACGTCGCTCTCGACAAGCTCGTCGCGCTCGCTCCGACGCACGTCGTCGTCAACGTCGACGAGAACCGTCGAGCCGTCGTCGACGCCGCGCGCGCGTTCGTGCCGAACGTCGTCGTCACGCATCCGTGCGAGCCGGACGACAATCTTCGGCTGTACGCGCTGTTCGGCGCGCTGTTCGCACGCGAGCGCGAAGCGCAGCGTCTCGCGACCGAATATCGCGCCGCTCGCGACGCGCTGGTCAGCGCAACGCGGTCGCTCGCGCGGGAAAACGTGCTCTACCTGATCTGGACGAAGCCTTGGATGAGCGTCGCGCGCGACACGTACATCGCCGCGACGCTTGCGCTCGCCGGCTGGGACACGGTCCCCGCCGAAGCGACGGTGCGCTATCCCGAGGTCGAAGACGAATCGCCGACGTGGTCCGACGCGCAGCGCATATTGCTGTCAACGGAGCCGTACGCGTTTCGCGAGCGCGACGCGCGTGCCGTCGCCGCGCGCCGCGCACGGCCGGTCATGCTGATCGATGGCGAGATGACGTCGTGGTACGGCTCGCGCGCGATCGCCGGCATGCGCTATCTCGCCGACGTGCGGCGCAGAGCCGCTCACGTCGCCTGACGCGATCGGCTGACTGTCGCTTGGGGCGCCGCAATCGCCCGCCTGCGGGTTCCCGGTGCGGCCGCAGGCGTCGACCCAACGACGCCCGGCGACCGCACCACCCGCGACGGCCGGCGCGGCGCACGCGCTCCCGTCAGCCGGTCGCCTTGCGCGACTAAAGCGGAACGCGCACGCCGATCGTGACGCCGTACGCGTCGCCGTCGTTCTTGCCCGCGGTCGCCGAGCCGTACACGAAGCCGGTGAAGCGGCCGAAATCCATCGCCGCGCCGACGTCGAACGATGCCCAGTCACTGTCGACGTGATAGGCGGGCACGGTGAAGCGCGACATGCCCGGCACGATCGCCGTGACGTTGCGATCTCCGTTGTTGAGCTCGTTTTCCCACAGCACGCGGGCGAACGGTCGCACGTTGCCGAGCGTTCCGGTCGCCTGCCAGCCGGCGCTCACGATCGACGAGTGCCGGTTCTGCTGGTCGTACGCGAGAACCGTGCTGTCGCTGCCGTTCTCCTGGAACGCGCGCACCTTGATGTCCTGCCACGTGTACTTGACGATCGGTCCGTGCAGCAGGTTGTTGTACGTGAACCAGTAGCCGCCGAGCACGCGACCGGTCAGGTGCGTGCCGCGCGTGTCGCCGCTCTCGGTGCGCGTGAGCGCGTTCAGCTGAAACGTCCGATGCACGTCCTTGAAGTCGAGGTCGCCGACGCCGAGCGATCCGCCGACGTACCACGGCCCCATGCCGTAGCCCGCATACAGCGTGCCGCTCGGCTCGTTCAGCTTGTAGCCGCCGTTGCCGAAGTC
The DNA here is from genome assembly GCA_963798655.1 of uncultured beta proteobacterium. Classification (GTDB taxonomy): domain Bacteria; phylum Pseudomonadota; class Gammaproteobacteria; order Burkholderiales; family Casimicrobiaceae; genus CAVSMC01. Next base: position 1,080,641 of record CAWCUH010000004.1, read on the forward strand.
GCCCTTGTTCTCGGTCCAGCTGAACGCGCCGCCGATGATCAGCGCGTCGGAGACCTTGGCGTCGATGCCGACGCTCACCGTGTTGAGGTCGGCGTTGCCTTCGAAGAAGCCGCTCTTCAGGTCCGGATGCGAGTAGTCGTACGTAACCCAGACATCGGTCTTGTTGGTCGGGCGCGGCGCCCCCACGGACGACAGCATCCGGCTGTCGATCGCGCGGAAGTTCGCCTTCTCGGCGGCGAGCGGCGCTTCGGCCAGCATCGCCATCTGCTGCGGCGCCTGGATCGTCGCGACCGCCGCGGCGGCGAGCAGCTGATTGAACGCGGTCGTCTGGTGCCGGCCGTCTGCGAAGACGTACGTCCGCGCGGCATCCGGCGCGACCAGCGTCGACGGCGTGCAACTTACTGCGCTAGACGTCGTGCACGCGGGCGTCGTCGCGTTGATGAATCCGAATGCCGCGGGATTGGACGTCACCTCCTGAATCAGCCGGAACGAATTCACCGGAATCACGTTGAGTCCGAGTTGCGCGATGCCGGCGGTCATCGTCGAGTTGAAGAGGTCGGACAGCGCGGTGAACTGCGCCGCCTGTCCGGTTGCGGCGACGTCGGGCGTCCTGCCGGCATCGACCAGGTTGTAAACGACGATGTAGCGTGCGCCGGCCGCGCGTAGCCGACCGATTTGCGCGACGAGATCCGTCGCTGCCTGCGCGAAACCCGCCTGAAGCTGCGCAACCGAGATCTGTCCGGCGAGCGCCTGCCCGCCGAGCACTGCGAGATCGTTGCCGCCGCCCTGAATCTGGTAAAGCGCGTTCGGATCGAGCGGCCCGGCGCTCAGAAGCTGCGTGACTTGCTGCGCGATCGAGATGTTCGGCGCGTTCGCCGGAATGAGCGGCGACGGCGCATTGATGCGTGCACCGCCTTGCGCGAAATCGAGGCCGCCGCGGAACGACGGCGTCAGCACGAATCCGAATGCCTGCGTCACGTACTCGGCCGCGGTGAGGCCGGGATTGGTCGTGAATCGCGCGCCGTACTGGCCGGCATCGCTCAGGCTGTCGCCGAAAACGACGGCGCCGGTGAACTGCGCGGTCGCGAGTCCCGGCGCAACCATGAGTGCAGCGGCGAGCGCAGTCCGTTTGAAGCTCCGCATGGCGGTTCTCCCGAAAAAGCGTGTTGTTGGAAAGTGCTGACGTTCGTACGCGATTTTAATCCATACGTGATCGCGCCGCCGACCGTGAGCATTCGTCGGCGAGGGTCAACGGCGCGCCGTGCCGAGCCGTTGTGGCCTTTCATGATCGCCGATTTCGTGCATCGATCGTCTTGCGTGTCGCGTGCGTTGCTCGTTGCCGCGCTCGCGCTCGTCGTCCTGTTCTCGGCGAGCGCGCACGGCGAGGACGACGACCTTCCCGGTCGGGTCGCGCGTGTCGCCGATTTCGCCGGCGAACTGTTCGCGGCGCCGGAGGACCAGGCAGACGATTGGACGGCGATCGGCCTCAATCAGCCCGTCACCAGCGGCGACAATCTCTGGGTGGCGGCGAACGGTCGCGCCGAGATCGACTACGGTGGCGGTCAGTTCCGAATCGCCGGCGGCACCAGCGTGCACGTGTCGCGGCTCGACGATCGCGAGGTCGCGCTGTTCGTTGCGCAAGGCCGGCTCATCGTTCGCGTGCGTGCGCTCGATCCCGGGAACGACGTCGCCTATGTCGACACGCCGAACACGCAGGTGCGGCTGCTCCGTGCAGGACTCTATCGGATCGACGTCGACCCCGACGCCAAGACGACGACGCTGGTCGTGCGCGAAGGCGAGGCAACGGTCGCGCTCGCGAGCAGCGAACAGCAGGCGTTGGCGGGACAGCGCGTCACAGTGGCCGGCGTGGGCGCAGCGGACGCCGAAGTCGGCAATGGCGGCGGCATCGATACGTTCGATGCGTGGAGCGCAGGCCGCGATCGCCGCTACGAGCGCGCGCGCTCGGCGAGCTACGTCTCTCCGCAAATGGTCGGCTACGCCGATCTCGACGGTTACGGCGCGTGGGAGACGTCGTCCACGTACGGTCCCGTCTGGTATCCGGCGGTCGCGCTCGCCGACTGGGCACCGTACCGGTTCGGCCATTGGACCTGGGTGCGCGGCTTCGGCTACACCTGGGTCGACGACGCGCCGTGGGGCTACGCGCCGTCGCATTACGGTCGCTGGGTGCACGAGCGTGGCCGCTGGGGTTGGTGTCCCGGGCAATACGTCGTGCGTCCGCAGTGGGCGCCGGCGCTGGTCGCCTGGTACGGCGGCAGCGGCTGGTCGCTGTCGACGAGCTACGGCTCGCCCGTGTATGGCTGGGTGCCGCTCGCCTGGGGCGAGCCGTATATGCCATGGTGGGGTCGCTGCTCGCACGACTGCTGGGTTCGCTTCAACCGCCCGTATGCCGTCAACGTCGCCGAGCGTCCGCGCCGGCCACCGGCGGTCCATGCCAATCTGCGCGTGCCTGGCGCGATCACCGCGGTGCCGGGTTCGGCGCTCGCCGGCTCGCGGCCGGTGGCGAACAACCGCGTGCCGATCCGCGGGGCCGCGCCGCCGCCTGCGCTGGGCGTCGCGCCAGCGATCAAGCCGTTGATGGTTGGACAGCCGATCGTGCGGCCCGGAACTCGCGGCGCGCCGCCGCCTGCGTCGGCGCTGTATCAGGGATCGTCGCGTCGGGGTGCTCCAGCGCCATCGACGCTCGTCACGCCGGCGCCGTCGGCGTCCCCGGCGTCGCCGTTCGGCACGCGGCAGGCTGCTCCTGCGCCGCCGCTCGCTGCCCCGGCCGCGCCGTCGCGCGCGTTCACGCCGACGCCGAGCGCAGCGCCGCGTGGTCAGCCCGGGCAGATGCCTCCGCCGCGGGTTGCGCCCGCTCCACCGCCGGCAGCCATTGCGCCGTCCGCGCCTGTGCCTCGGGTCGTTGCGCCGCTGCCGGCGCCGTCGAGTGCACCCGCCTCAGCGACTCCCAGGCCGCGGAGCACGCCGCTGCCTCCGCCGTCCGCCGTGCCCGCCGCACCGCCTGCGCCGCGTGGCGCGCCGCCGCCTCCGCCGTCCGCTGTGCCTGCCGCGCCGGCGCCTGCGCCGCGCGTGCTTGCGCCGTTGCCGGCGCCTCGCATCGCCCCGCCGCCGCCTCGCATCGTGCCGCCGCCGCCGTCACCGCCTGCCGCGCCGCAGAGTGCGCCGGCGGGGCAACCGCCGCGCGAGCATCCCGGGGCGAATCCACGCGGCGCGGCGCAACCCGAGCAGCGCTAGGTCGCGAGCAGGCCGAGCCGGTTGCCGTTCGTCGAGCGAGCTTCACCCGCTCGCCGTCTTTCAGCGCCGGCTTACCGCCGATCGACAGCGTGCGCGTCGCGCCAGTGCTCGGAGAATGCGCGAAGCGGTTGCCATCATGAAGTGCCTGTTTCAGCTCGCATCCGCACGAATGCGCACGTATGAGCCGGGAGCGGGCTCGATCACCTTGAGCTTTCCCGACTTGCCGGGAACGCGCGCCGGCACTTGCGCGCCGAGCTGCGGCGTCAGCCATTCGAGCCAGTCGGTCCACCACGATCCTTCGTGCGGCGTCGCGGCGGCGAGCCATTCGTCCGGGGAATCGGCGAGCTTCTCGTTCGTCCAGTAGCCGTACTTCTTCGCCGCCGGCGGGTTGATCATGCCCGCGATGTGCCCCGAGCCGGACAGCACGAAGCGCGACCCTCCGGCAAGGATCTGCGGTCCCGCGTACGTCGTCTTCCACGGCGCGATGTGGTCCTCGATCGCGGAAACGAAATAGGTCGGCACGTCGACCTTCGACAGGTCGATCGGTACGCCGTCGAGCGTGAGGCCGCCCGGCTCGCGCAGCCGGTTCTGCATGTACATGTTGCGCAGGTAGTAGCTGTGCATCTTCGCCGGCATCCGCGTCGCGTCGCTGTTCCAGTGCAGCAGATCGAACGGGAACGGGTCGCGGCCGAGCAGGTAGTTGTTGATGACGAACGACCAGATCAGATCGTTGCCGCGGAGCATGTTGAACGTCGTCGCCATCTCGGATCCCTCGAGATAGCCGCGCTCGCTCATCTTCTTCTCGAGCATCGACACCTGCGCCTCGTCGATGAACACGCCGAGGTCGCCGGCGCCGCTGAAATCGATCAACGCGCTCATGAACGAGGCGCTTGCGATCCGCTTGTCCTTCTTCGCCGCGAGATAGCCGAGCGTCGCGGCGAGGAGCGTGCCGCCGAGGCAGTAGCCGAGCGCGTTCACCTCGTCCTCGCCGGTTGCCTTCTCGACGGCGTCGAGCGCGGCGAGCATGCCGTCGCTCATGTAGTCCTCGAACTCCTTGTCGGCAAGCCGCGCGTCGGGGTTGACCCACGAAATCACGAACACCGTGATCCCCTGATCGAGCGACCACTTGATGAGCGAGTTCTTCTCGCGCAGGTCGAGGATGTAGTACTTGTTGATCCACGGCGGGATGATCAGCAGCGGACGCCGGTATTGCTTCTTCGTCGTCGGCTCGTACTGGATCAGCTGCATCAACTCGGTCTGGTAGACGACCTTGCCCGGCGTGGTCGCGATATTGACGCCGAGCTCGAACGCTTTCGGGTCGGTCATCGAGATCTTGAGCTGCCCGTTGCCGCGCTCGATGTCGTCGAGGAGGTTGTGCAGCCCCTTGACGAGGTTCTGTCCGCCACTCGCGACCGTCTCGCGGAACACTTCCGGATTGGTCAGCGCGAAGTTCGACGGCGCCATCGCGTCGATGTACTGGCGCGTGAAGAAGTCGACCTTCTTGCGCGTGCCGCTGTCGAGTCCCTCGACGGCTGCGACGGTGTCGTTCAGCCAGCGCGCGGCAATCAGGTAGCTCTGCTTCACATAGTCGAACAGCACGTGCTCTTCCCAATCCTCGTGACGGAAGCGCTTGTCGCTCTTCGCCGGTGCCGCGACCGGCTCGGCGGGCGCGCCCATCAGGCGGAACAGCGAGCTCTGCCACAGACTCATGTAGTCCCACCAGAGGGTCATCTGCGATTCCGCCATCCGGTACGGATTCGCCAGCATCTTCGCGGCGAGCTCCATGAACGCCTTGCCGACGCCGAGCTCGTCGGTGACGATCGTCTTGCCGGTCTCCGCCTGCCGCGCGGCGAAGTCGCCGATCAGCTTCGCGCTCTTCTCGGCGGCGGACGCAAGCGATTCGGCGAGCGCGACGGGATCGTAGCCGGCGGCGGCTGGCTCGGCGGTCGCAGCGGGGTTGTCGCTCGTCGTGGTCACGGGTGTTGCCATGGGCGGTTACCTTTGCGTGAATGAATGCGCGGTCATGCCGGGGCGAAACGGATCGCGCCGTCGGCGCTCACGTGGCGCTCGGCGCGTCGCGCATGCACCAGATGGTTCAGATGCGCGATCGTCTCGCCCATCGCGAAGAAGCGCTGCTGGGCGTCGAGCTCGCGACCGCCGAAGAGCACCGGCACGGCGTCGTGCGCCGACATCGGCGCTTGCGCTGTGCGGATCGCCCCATCGAGATCGGCAAGCCGTGCGCGATGGTGGGCGCGCAGCTGCGCGACGCGCACGCCGATGCCGCGAAACGGGATCCCGTGCGACGGCAGCACGAGCGTGTCCGCGGGCAACGACTCGAACGCGCCGAGCGAGTCGAGAAAGCGCTGCAGCGGATCGTCGTCCGGATTGATCGGCGATACGCTCACGTTGGTGGAGATCCTCGGCAGCAGCATATCCCCGGATATGAGGACGGCGCGCTCCGCGCTCCAGAGCGACGCGTGCTCGGGCGAGTGCCCGTGGCCTTCGAGCACGCGCCAGCGCGCGCCGCCGAAATCGATCTCGTCGCCGTCGATGAGCCGCTGGAACCACGTCGGCAGCTCGGGCACGCCGCGCGCGTAGCGGTTGCCGCGCCGCTCCATCGTTGCGAGATGCTCGGCGCTCATGCCGTGGCGGCGAAAGATCTCGATCGTCGTGTCGACGTCGAACCCGGTGTGCTGGTCGCGCAGCGCGTGCGCGGTCGCGTACTCGGCGTACGTCATCGCGACCGGCGCGCCGAAGCGCGTCGAAAGCCAATGCGCGTTGCCGACGTGGTCCGGATGGCAATGGGTCGCGACGATGCGCGTGATCGCGCGTCCGGTCAGCGTCGTGGCGAAATGCGTCTGCCAGAGCGCGCGCGTCGGGGCGTCGCCGATCCCGCAGTCGATCAGCGTATGACCGCCAGCGTCGTCGGCGAGCCACAGGTTGACGTGATCGAGCGCGAACGGCAGCGGCATGCGGATCCAGCGCAGCCCCGGCGCGACGAGCCACGCATCGCCCGGCGCCGGGGGTGCGGTGAATGCGTAGTCGAGGACGGCGGGCAGCGGTGCGGTCATGCGCATGCGAAACGGCCGGCGTCGCGGCAGGCCTTCGGGCGGAGCTCAAGGAGTTCGCGGCACCCGGCGCTCTTGCGCCTTTTGTGCGGCGCAACATACTCGGTGATGCGAAACGCCCTGTCAAGCGACTATGGTATCGTGAGACGCGTTCGACCAGCATTGCGCCGCCGCGATTCCGATGCCCGCCCACTCTGCGCCCGCGTCGCGTGCGAAGCCCGCCAGCGGCGGGGCCGACGCCGCCGGCGAGCGCGGCGCGCTGCGCTCGCGGAGCACGTGGTCGATTTCCGATCTTGCGCAGGAATTCGCGCTCACCACCCGCGCGATCCGCTTTTACGAGGACGAAGGCCTGCTCGCGCCGCAGCGGCTCGGCACGCGCCGCCTGTACGGGCCCCGCGAGCGCACGCGGTTGAAGCTCATTCTGCGCGGCAAGCGTCTTGGCCTGTCGCTCACCGACATCAAGGAAATTCTCGATCTCTATGATTCTCGGCGCGGGGATCGGCCGCAGCTGCTGAAGTTCGTCGACGCGCTGGAGCGGCGGCGCCAGCAGCTCACCCAGCAGCGCGAGGACATCGAGATCGTGCTCCGCGAGATCGCCGCGATCGAGAAGGATTGCCGGCGGCGGCTCGCGCGGGCGAGCGCCGCCGAAGGGCCGACCGCCGAGGCAGCCCAAAGGCAAAGCCCGCAGGGCGAGCGCAGTTGACGTTTACGTAAACGTAACAGAAAATCGATCGCTCGCAGCCTGCGCGGCTGCTACGACCAGGACCTCATGTCGCAACCGGTGCACGGCCGACGCTCGTTCGAGCCCGCGTTCGCGGGATACGCGGCACGCGTGCGTGCGAGCTTCGCGCGGCAAGGCGCTATGGCGTTGCTCGGCGCCGAGCTCGCCACCGTCGAGCCGGGCTATTGCGCGATCGTGCTTGTTCCGCGACCCGAGGTGTCGCAGCAGCATGGCTACGTGCATGCGGGCATCGTCAGCGCGATTGTCGATTCCGCCGGCGGCTACGCGGGCTTTTCGCTCTTTCCCGAAACGGCTTCGGTGCTGACGGTCGAGTTCAAGCTCAATCTGCTCGCTCCGGCCGACGGCGAGCGGCTGGTCGCCGAAGGCTTCGTCGTCAAGCCGGGCCGCACGCTGTCGATCACGCGCGGCGAAGTGCACGCCGAGCGTGCCGGGCGCCGTGCGCTGGTCGCGCTGATGCAGCAGACGTTGATGGTGATGCACGGGAAGGCCGATGGCTGACATGCCGCAGTCGAGGTGCCGATGATCGATATCCCGTCGTTGACGTTCGCCCACGGCGAGACGATCGGCATGCTGCGCGACACTGTGCGCGCGTTCGCGCACGCCGAGATTGCGCCGCGCGCCGAAGAGATCGACCGCTCGAACCAGTTCCCGCCGGACCTGTGGCGCAAGATGGGCGATCTCGGCGTGCTCGGGATAACGGTCGACGAACAGTACGGCGGCAGCGCTCTCGGCTATCTTGCGCACATCGTCGCGATGGAGGAGATCTCGCGCGCGTCGGCGTCGGTGGGGCTCTCGTACGGCGCTCACTCGAACCTCTGCGTCAACCAGATCCGGCGCAACGGCAACGAAGCGCAGAAGGCGCGCTACCTGCCGAAGCTCTGTTCGGGCGAGCACGTCGGCGCTCTTGCGATGAGCGAGCCCGGCTCGGGCTCCGACGTGGTGTCGATGCGTCTTCGCGCCGAGCGCAAAGGCGATCACTACGTGCTGGACGGCACGAAGATGTGGATCACCAACGGACCCGACGCCAGCACGCTGGTCGTCTATGCGAAGAGCGACGCCGACGCGGGCCCGCGCGGCATCACGGCGTTCATCGTCGAGAAGGGGATGAAGGGCTTCGCGACGGCGCAGAAGCTCGACAAGCTGGGGATGCGCGGATCGAACACGTGCGAACTCGTGTTCGACGATTGCGCCGTACCCGCGGAAAACGTGCTCGGCGGCGAAGGGCGTGGTGTCAACGTGTTGATGAGCGGTCTCGACTACGAGCGCGCCGTGCTCGCCGGCGGGCCGCTCGGCATCATGGCCGCCTGCATGGACGCGGTGCTGCCGTACGTGCACGAGCGACGTCAGTTCGATCAGCCGATCGGCGAGTTCCAGCTGATGCAAGGCAAGCTCGCCGACATGTACACGACGATGAGCGCATGCCGCGCGTACGTCTACGCGGTCGGCGAGGCGCTCGATCGCGGCGACATCACGGGCAATCGCGCGCGCAAGGACGCTGCGGGGGCGATCCTCTACGCGGCGGAAAAGGCGACGTGGATGGCCGGCGAGGCGATCCAGTGCCTCGGCGGCAACGGCTACATCAACGACTATCCGACCGGCCGGCTATGGCGCGACGCGAAGCTCTACGAGATCGGCGCCGGCACGTCGGAGATTCGCCGCATGCTGATCGGCCGCGAATTGTTCAACGAGACGAAATGATGTTGGGTTGTCGTCCCCGCGCAGGCGGGGACCCAGTGACTTTCGACAAAGACGCTGGATCCCCGCTTTCGCGGGAATGACGGCCAGCACCGAATGGAGGCTGCCATGCTGAACGATCCGATCGTCATCGTCGGCGCCGCGAGAACGCCGATGGGCGCTTTCATGGGCGACTTCTCGTCGCTGTCGGCGAACGAACTGGGCGCCGTCGCGATCAAGGCGGCGGTCGAGCGCGCGCGCATCGCGCCCGCCGACGTGCAGGAAGTGATCATGGGCAACGTGCTGCCGGCCGGCCAGGGACAGGCGCCCGCGCGGCAGGCGGCGATCAAGGCGGGGCTTCCGCTTTCCGCCGGTGCGACGACGGTGAACAAGATGTGCGGCTCGGCGATGAAGGCGGCGATGCTCGCGCACGACCTGCTCGCGGCCGGAACGAACGACGTCATGGTCGCCGGCGGCATGGAATCGATGTCGAACGCGCCATACCTGATGCCGAAGGCGCGCGCCGGCTACCGGATGGGACATCAGACCGTCTACGACCACATGTTCCTCGACGGGCTCGAGGATGCGTACGACAAGGGCCGGCTGATGGGAACGTTCGCGGAGGATTGTGCAGCGTCGTTCGACTTCACGCGCGAGCGGCAGGACGCGTTCGCCCTGTCGTCGCTCGAGCGCGCGCTCGGCGCCAACAACGACGGCACGTTCGGATGGGAGATCGCGCCGGTCACCATTCCCGGCAGGAAGGGCGACGTCGTCGTCGACAGGGACGAGCAGCCGGCGAAGGCGATGCCGGACAAGATCCCGCTGCTCAAGCCCGCGTTTCGCAAGGACGGCACGGTGACCGCTGCCAACTCGTCGTCGATCTCCGATGGCGCCGCCGCGCTGGTGATGATGCGCCGATCGACGGCGGAGAAGCGCGGCCTCGCGCCGCTCGCCGTCGTCGTCGCGCACGCGACGCATGCGCAGGAGCCGGGACTGTTCACCACGGCGCCCGTGGGCGCGATTCGCAAGCTGTTCGACAGGACGGGCTGGAGCACGAAGAGCGTCGATCTCTTCGAGGTGAACGAGGCGTTCGCCGTCGTCACGATGGCGGCGATGCGCGAGCACGACATCGCGCACGATGTGATGAACGTGCACGGCGGCGCGTGCGCGCTGGGCCATCCGATCGGCGCGTCGGGCGCGCGCATCGTGGTCACGCTGCTCGGCGCGCTGCGCAAGCGCGGGTTGCGCCGCGGCGTCGCCGCGCTGTGCATCGGCGGCGGCGAGGCCACCGCGATGGCGATCGAGCGGGTGTAGCGGAGACTTTCATGCCGAGCGCCGACAACGTCGCGCTGTTCGCCGTCGCGAGCGTGCTGCTCGTGCTCACACCGGGGCCGAACCTGCTGTATCTGGTGTCGCGCACGCTGTGCCAGGGACGCGGAGCCGGTCTCGTGTCGCTCGCCGGCACGACGTCGGGTTTCGCCGTTCACATCATCGCGGCGTCGCTCGGGCTCTCGGCGGTGTTCATCGCGGTTCCGGTCGCGTACGACGCCGTCCGCTGGGCCGGCGCCGCGTATCTCGTCTGGCTCGCGTGGGATGCCGTGCGGCCGGGAGCGCAGGGCGGACTGTTCCAGCCGCGGACGCTGTCACCGGAGCCGCCGCGCCGGCTCTTGCGCAACGGCATGATCACGAGCATTCTCAATCCGAAGGTCGCGCTGTTCTATCTCGCGCTGTTTCCCCAGTTCGTCGACCCTTCGCGCGGCAGCGTGTTCACGCAGTCGCTCGTGCTGGGCGCGGTGCAGATCGCGATCTCGGTCGTCGGCGACACCGTGTTCGTGCTGACCGCGGCCGGCGTCGCCGGATGGCTCGGGCAGCGCCCGGTCTGGATGGCCGCGCAGCGGTGGGTGCTCGCGACGGTATTCGTCGGCATCGCCGCGAAGCTCGCTCTCGACGAGCGCCGATGAGCGCGCGGGGCGAAGCCAAGGCGCGAAGCGGGCGTCCGCGCGGAGGCCGACCGTGAGCGCGATCGCATGCTGCTGAGCGACGAGCAATCGGCGATCCGCGACACGATCGGCGCGTTCGCGCGCGAGCGCCTCGCGCCGAATGCCGCCAGGTGGGATCGCGAGCACGCGTTTCCGCTCGACGCGTTGCGCGCGCTCGGCGCGCTCGGCGCGATGGGCGTCGTCGTGCCCGAGCGCTGGGGCGGCGCGGAGCTCGACTACGTGTCGCTCGCCGTCGCGCTGGAGGAGATCGCCGCCGGCGACGGCGCGACGTCGACGATCGTCAGCGTGCAGAACTCGGTCGTCTGCGGGCCGATCCTCGCATTCGGCACCGACGCGCAGAAGGAGCGCTGGCTCGCGCCGCTTGCGCGCGGCGAAAGGCTCGGTTGCTTCTGCCTCACCGAGCCGCAGGCAGGCTCGGACGCGTCGGCGATCACGACGCGGGCGAGCCGGCGCGGCGATCGCTGGATCATCTCCGGCGTCAAGCAGTTCATCACCACCGGCGAGAACGCCGACGTCGCGATCGTGTTCGCCGTCACCGATCGTGCGGCTGGCAAGAAGGGCATCTCCGCATTCATCGTCGACACGAAGACCAAGGGCTACGTCGTCGCGCGCATCGAGGACAAGCTCGGCCAGCGCGCGTCGGACACCGCGCAGATCGCGTTCGAGGACTGTGAAGTGCCCGCCGATTGCCTGCTCGGCCGCGAAGGCGACGGCTACCGGATCGCGCTCGCCAATCTCGAGGCGGGGCGCATCGGCATCGGCGCGCAGGCTGTCGGCATGGCCCGCGCGGCATTCGACGCGGCGATCGCCTACGCCGGCGAGCGCACGTCGTTCGGCAAGCCGCTCGCGGCGCACCAGGCGATCGCGTTCAAGCTCGCCGACATGGCGGTCGAGATCGAGGCGGCACGCCAGCTCGTCTGGCACGCGGCGGCGCTGCGCGACGCCGGCAAGCCGTGCCTCAAAGAAGCTTCGATGGCGAAGCTCTTTGCTTCAGAGATGGCCGAGCGTGTCTGCTCGTCGGCGATCCAGGTGCACGGCGGGTCCGGTTACATCGCCGATTTTCCGGTCGAGCGCATCTATCGCGACGTGCGCGTGTGCCAGATTTACGAGGGGACGAGCGAGATCCAGCGACTCGTCATCAGCCGTGCGCTCGCCGGTTGAATCGCCGCGCTACAGCGCGATCGAGCCGGGCGCGCGCTTCGAGCGGCGCGTCGTGTTCGACGCCGATTCCATCCGCGCGTTCGCGCTGGTGTGCGGCGATGCGAATCCGCTGCATCATGACGACGCGACTGCCGCCGCAGGCCGGTTCGGCACGCTGATCGCGTCGGGGCCGCATGTCACCGCGCTGATGATGGGACTCGACGCGACGTATTTCACTCGCGCACACGAGGCGCTCGGGCTCGGTTTCGAATTCCGCTTCGTTCGCGCCGTGCGCGCCGGCGTCACGCTGACGCTCGAGTGGACGGTCGCGAGCGTCGAGGCCAAGGATTCGCTCGGCGGCGACATCGTCACCGTCGAAGGGCGCGCGGTCGACGACGACGGCAACGTGTACGTGACCGGGCGCGGCCGCAATCTCGTTCGCCGCCCAAGGTGATTCATGGCCTCAGCCATCGAGTTCTGGTTCGATTTCTCGTCGCCGTACGGCTTTCTCGCATCGCACCGCATCGATGCGCTCGCGGCGAAGCACGGCCGCAGCGTCGACTGGCGGCCGATGCTGCTCGGCGTCGCGTTCAAGCAGGTTGGCACGGCACCGCTCACATCGTTCCCGCTGAAGGGCGAGTATTCGAAGCGCGACATGTTTCGCAGCGCCCGTTTCCACGGTGTCGAGGCGTTCGCGCTTCCGTCGCGATTTCCGATCGCGACGCAGGCTCCCGCTCGCATCGTCGTGTGGCTGAAGCAAAAGGATCGCGACCTCGCGAAGCGCGTGGCCCGGCGACTGTATCGCGCATACTTTGTCGACGACGTCGACATCTCGGACGCCGAGCGCGCGGCGTCGATCGCGGCAGCCGAAGGCATCGACGCGACGAGCGTGCGTGCAGCGGTCGACGATCCGGCGGTCAAGGACCTGCTGAAGCGCGACGTCGACGAGGCGCTCGCACGCGGCGTGTTCGGCTCGCCGTTCGTGTTCGTCGACGGCGAGCCGTTCTGGGGCCTCGACCGTTTCGACCAGATCGACCGCTGGCTCTCGACCGGCGGCTTTTGACCCGGGCAGACGATGGCCGAATACACGCTCTATTGCTTCGCCCAGTCCGGCAACTGCTACAAGGCGGCGCTTGCGCTCGAGCTTGGCGGCGCCGACTGGACGCCGCGCTTCGTCGACTATTTCAACGGCGAGACGCGTACGCCGGCGTACCGCGCGATCAACGTGATGGGCGAGGCGCCGGTGCTCGAGCATCGCGGCGGCCGGCTGTCGCAATCCGGCGTGATTCTCGACTATCTTGCCGAGACGCTCCGCCGTTTCGGTCCCAGCGACGCCGCAGAGCGGCGCGACATGCTGCGCTGGCTGCTCTGGGACAACCACAAGCTGACGAGCTACACGGCGACGTACCGGTTCATGCGCGCGCTGACGAAGAACCCCGATCCGGGCGCGATGGCGGAATTCCGCAAGCGCGCCGAAGCCGCCTGGGGCGTGCTGAACGCGCACCTCGACGGCCGGTACTACATCGTCGGCGACCGGCTGACCATCGTCGATATTTCGGCGTGCGGCTACCTGTTCTTCGACGACGAGATCGGCGTCGACTGGTCGACATATCCGAACGTAGCCTCGTGGCTCGACCGCATCCGCGAGCAGCCGCGCTGGAAGCATCCGTACGAGCTGATGCCCGGCCACCCGTTGCCCTCGGCGTGACGCACGCATGCCGCTGATCGAATCGAGGATCGATCCGCGCGATGCGACGTTCGCGCGCAACCGCGACGCGATGGCGGCGCTGGTCGCCGATCTCCGCGCGAAAGTCGACGAAGTCGAGCAGGGCGGCGGCGCGGCGGCGCGCGAGCGGCATGTCGCTCGCGGCAAGCTGCTGCCGCGCGAGCGCGTTCGCGCGCTGACTGACCCGGGATCGCCGTTCCTCGAGCTGTCGCAGCTCGCCGCGTACGGTATGTACGACGACAACATCGCGTCCGCCGGCATCGTCACCGGCGTCGGCCGCGTGTCAGGACGCGAATGCGTGATCGTCTGCAACGACGCCACCGTCAAGGGTGGCACGTACTACCCGATGACGGTGAAGAAGCACCTGCGTGCGCAGGAAATCGCGCGCGAGAACAACCTGCCGTGCATCTACCTGGTCGACTCGGGCGGCGCCAATCTGCCGAATCAGGTCGACGTGTTTCCCGACCGCGACCATTTCGGTCGCATCTTCTACAACCAGGCGACGATGTCGGCTGCGGGCATTCCGCAGATCGCCGTGGTCATGGGATCGTGCACGGCCGGCGGCGCCTACGTGCCGGCGATGTCCGACGAGTCGATCATCGTCAAGGAGCAGGGAACGATCTTCCTCGGCGGTCCGCCGCTGGTGAAGGCGGCGACCGGCGAGATCGTCACCGCCGAGGATCTCGGCGGCGCCGATGTGCACACGCGCGTCTCCGGCGTCGCCGACCATTTCGCGCTGAACGACCACCATGCGCTCGCGATCGCGCGGCGCATCGTCGCCAATCTCAACCGCGCGAAGAGCGTCGCGCTCGACGTCGCGGAGCCGGCGCCGCCCAAGTACGACGCCGGCGAGCTCTACGGAGTCATCAACGCCGACATCCGCAAGCCCTACGACGTGCGGGAGGTGATTGCGCGCATCGTCGACGCGAGCGAGCTCGACGAGTTCAAGGCGCGCTACGGCACGACGCTCGTCACGGGCTTTGCGCGGGTTCACGGCTACCCGGTCGGCATCGTCGCGAACAACGGCATCCTCTTCTCCGAGTCGGCGCAGAAGGGCGCGCATTTCATCGAGCTCTGCTGCCAGCGGCGGATTCCGCTCGTGTTCCTGCAGAACGTGACCGGATTCATGGTGGGCAGGAAGTACGAGGCGGGCGGCATCGCGCGCGACGGCGCCAAAATGGTGACCGCCGTGTCCTGCGCGCAGGTGCCGAAGTTCACGCTGATCATCGGCGGCAGCTACGGCGCGGGCAATTACGGCATGTGCGGGCGCGCGTACGGGCCGCGCATGCTCTGGATGTGGCCGAACGCGCGGATCTCGGTGATGGGCGGCGAACAGGCGGCCACCGTGCTCGCGACGGTGCGGCGCGACGCGATCGAGGCGAAGGGCGGCACGTGGAGCGCCGACGACGAGGAAGCGTTTCGCGCGCCGATCCGCGCGCAGTACGACCGCGAGGGCCATCCGTACTTCGCGAGCGCGCGGCTGTGGGACGACGGCATCATCGATCCGGCCGATACGCGGCGCGTGCTCGCGCTCGCGATTTCGGCGTCGCTCAATCGACCCATTGCGCCGACGACGTTCGGCATCTTCCGGATGTAGCGAACCCCATGCCGAAGCCGACGAAGCGCACGCAAAGGCGCGCGGTGCGCGCCGCGTACGACACGCTTGCGCTCGATATCCGCAACAGCGTCGCGCGCGTCGCGCTCGCGCGTCCCGCCGTGCACAATGCATTCGACGAGACTTCGATCGCCGAGCTGACGGACGCGCTTGCCGCGCTCGATGCCGACGACGCCGTCCGCGCCGTCGTGCTGCTCGGCGAAGGCAGGAGCTTCTGCGCCGGCGCCGACCTCAATTGGATGCGCCGGATGGCGGGCTTTTCGGTCGCGCGGAATCTCGCCGATGCGAAGGCGCTCGCGAACATGCTGTCGACGCTCGACAACCTGTCGAAGCCGACGATCGCGCGCGTCCACGGACCGGCGTATGGCGGCGGTGTCGGATTGATCGCGTGCTGCGACATCGCGATCGCCGTGCCGGAGGCGATGTTTGCGCTGTCAGAGGCGAAGCTCGGATTGATCCCGGCGACCATCGGTCCGTATGTCGTCGCGGCGATCGGTGCGCGGCACGCGCGCCGATTGTTCCTGACCGCCGAGCGGTTCAGCGCCGCCGAGGCGTATCGCATCGGGCTCGTGCACGAGCTCGCGCAACCCGACGACCTCGACGCGCGGATCAACCAGTTCCTCGGCGCGCTGCTGCTCGCCGGACCGCAGGCTCAGCGCGAGGCGAAGGCGCTCGTGCGCGCGGTCGCCGGGCGTCCGATCGACGCGCGCTTGATCGGCGACACCGCGCGACGGATCGCGCGCGTTCGCGCGTCGGCCGAAGGCAGGGAAGGCGTGGCGGCGTTCCTCGACAAGCGCGCGGCAGCCTGGGTGCCGGCGTCGCTCGAGCCATGACGGCCGCGCTCGACTCCATCGACACGTGGCAACTCGCCGCGCTCGCGGCAGCGCTCGGCTGGGCGTCTGGCGTGCGCCTCTACGCGGTGCTGTTCATCGTCGGCGGCGTGGGCTATCTCGGCTGGGTCGATCTTCCGCACGGTTTGCAGGTGCTGGCGCACCCATGGGTGCTCGGCGCGTCGGGCTTCATGTTCTGCATCGAATTCTTCGCCGACAAGATCCCCGGCGTCGATTCGCTCTGGGATGCCGTGCACACGTTCATCCGCATTCCAGCCGGCGCGATGCTGGCCGCGGGCGTCTTCGGCGATGCGTCGCCCTCGATGTCCGTGGCTGCGGCAATCCTCGGCGGCGCGCTCGCCGCGTCGAGCCACGTCGCGAAGGCCGGTGGCCGCGCGCTGATCAACACGTCGCCCGAGCCGTTCACGAACTGGGCGGCGTCGTTCGGCGAGGACATCGGCGTCGGCGTGATGCTCTATCTCGCGTTCGCGCATCCGCTCGTGGCGCTCGTCGCGGTGGTCCTGCTGGTGGCGTTCGCGATCTGGCTGATTCCGAAGGTGTGGCAGCTGCTGCGCCGCATATTCTCGCGGTTCGGCCGCAGTCCGCCGCCGCAGCCGTTGCCGTGATGTTCGACAGGATCCTGATCGCCAATCGCGGCGAGATCGCGTGCCGCGTCGCGCGCACGGCGCGGCGGATGGGCATTCGCACCGTGGCCGTGTATTCGGACGCCGATGCAGCGGCGCTGCACGTCGACGCGTGCGACGAAGCGTATCGGCTCGGTCCGCCGCCGCCGCGCGAGAGCTACCTGAACGGCGACGCGATCATCACGATCGCGAAGAGAGCCGGCGCGCAGGCGATCCATCCCGGCTACGGGTTTTTGTCCGAAAACGAGCCGTTCGCGGCGGCATGTGCGCGCGCCGGCATCGTGTTCGTCGGTCCGCCGCCGGCTGCGATCGCGGCGATGGGCTCGAAGTCCGCGGCCAAACGCATCATGGCCGATGCGCACGTGCCGCTCGTGCCGGGTTACCACGGCGACGACCAGCAGCCGGCGCTTCTCGTGCGCGAAGCCGCGCGCATCGGCTTTCCGGTGCTGATCAAGGCGAGCGCCGGCGGCGGCGGCAAAGGGATGAAGATCGTCGAGCGTGCCGGCGAGTTCGCGGCTGCGCTCGCCTCCGCGCAGCGCGAGTCGAAGGCGGCTTTCGGCGACGATCGCGTGCTGATCGAAAAGTACCTGACGTCGCCGCGCCACATCGAGATGCAGGTATTTGCCGACATGCATGGCAACGTCGTCCACCTGTTCGAGCGCGATTGCTCGGTGCAGCGGCGTCATCAGAAGGTGCTCGAGGAAGCGCCGGCGCCGGGAATGACGGCGCAGCGGCGCCTGGAGATGGGCGACGCGGCGATCGCCGCCGCGAAGGCGATCGGTTACGTCGGGGCCGGCACGGTCGAGTTCATCGCCGAGCAGGACGGCGCGTTCTACTTCATGGAGATGAACACGCGGCTGCAGGTCGAGCACCCGGTCACCGAGATGATCACGGGCCTCGATCTCGTCGAATGGCAGCTTCGCGTCGCCGCCGGCGAGACGCTCCCACGCGCCCAGCACGAGATCGCGATGCACGGACACGCGATCGAGGCGCGCATCTACGCCGAGGATCCCGATCGCGGCTTCCTGCCGTCGATCGGCACGCTCGTTCACCTCGTGGCGCCGCGCACCGGCGCCGATGTGCGCGTCGACACCGGCGTGCGCGAGGGCGACGTGATCTCGCCGCATTACGACCCGATGATCGCGAAGCTCGTCGCGCACGGCGACGATCGCGCGGCGGCGCTGCGCCGGCTGTCGGAAGCGCTCGCTGAGTACGAGATCGCCGGCGTCGCGACGAACGTGGCGCTTCTTTCGCGCGTCGTCGCACACGAAGCGTTCGCAAGCGGAGGCGTCGACACGGGTCTCATCGAGCGTAATCGCGCGGCGCTGTTTCCGCCGCCGGCGCCGCCGTCGCAGCGCGTGCTCGTCGCAGCCGCGATCGGTGAAATCCTCGCGCTCGAGAGCCGACGCACTGCCGAGGCCAGCACGTCGGGCGACCGCTGTTCGCCGTGGCACGACGTCGATCCCTGGTGGCCGAACAGCGCTTCGCACGCGATCCGCTTCACGTTCGACGACGGTTCGGCGCGCACGGAACTCGCCGTGCGTCGCTTCGCCGACGGCTACTCGGTGAGCGCCGGCGGCGCCGACGTCGACGTGCGCGCGCGACGTCGCGGTCGGTCGCTCGCGATTGTCGCCGGCGACGGCGAATATTGCGCGAACGTCGTCGCGATCGGCGACGAGCGCCACGTGTTCATCGGTGGCGAGCATCGGCGGCTCGTGCTCGTCGACCCGCTCGCGCACGCCGGCGAGGAAGTGGCTCACGGCGGTCACCTGACGGCGCCAATGTCCGGCACCGTCGTCGCCGTCATGGTGAAGGCTGGCGATGCGGTCGCGAAGGGCGCGCCGCTGATCGTGCTCGAGGCGATGAAGATGGAGCACACGATCACGTCGCCCTCCGGCGGTGTGGTGAGCGCCGTCAACTTCGCCGTCGGCGATCGCGTCGGCGAGGGCGCCGATCTCGTCGACGTCGAGGACGAAGCAGTGCCGGCGGCTCGCACGCCGGCCTCGAGCTGACCGCTGCGGATGCGTTTGCTGCTTCGCACCGCGAGGGCCGATTCCGATCGATGGCGCGATGCGCTCGCCGCGGCGCTGCCGGAGGCGACGATCACCGTATGGCCCGACATCGACCCGCATCCCGACTACGTCGTTGCCTGGAAGCCGACGGCGGAGCTCTTCGAGCGCATCGACGCGCCGCGCGCGATCGTGAACCTCGGTGCCGGCGTCGACGCGATGATCTCCTTGCCGACGTTGCCGCGCGGCGTGCCGATCTATCGGCTGGAGGACGCGGGCATGGCCGAGCAGATGGCGGAATACGTGACGCTCGCGGTGCTCGGCGCGTATCGCGAGCAGCGCGACTATGCGTGCGCGCAACGCGAGCGGCGCTGGGCACCTCGGCCGCGGCTGCCGAAGCACGAGTTCGCCGTCGGCGTGCTCGGCTTCGGCGTGCTCGCACGTGCGGTCGCCACGGCGCTGGCTCCGTTCGGATTCCCGCTGCTCGCGTGGGTGCGCGAACGCCGGCCGCTGTCCGGAGTCGAATGCTTTTCAGGCACCGGCGAACTTGGCTCGATGCTCGAACGCACGCGGGTGCTCGTCGCGATGCTGCCGTCGACGCCGCAGACCACCGGCATCGTCAACGCCTCGACGCTCGCGCAGCTGCCGAAGGGCGCGCATCTGGTGAACGTCGCGCGCGGCGATCTCGTCGTCGAAGCCGACCTGATCGATGCGCTCGACCGCCGTCATATCGCGAGCGCGACGCTCGACGTGTTCCGCGACGAGCCGCTGCCCGCGGCGCATCCGTTCTGGCATCATCCCGGGATTGCATTGACGCCGCACGTTTCCGCGGCGACGCTGATCGGGCCGTCGGTTGCGCAGGTCGCCGCCAAGATCCGCGCGCTCGAGCGCGGCGAGACGATCGGCGGGCGCGTCGACCCTGCGCGCGGCTATTGAAGCGAGACGACGCCCATGACAACGAAGCCGAGATTGCCCGACCGCGTGCAGATCGTCGACGTCGGCCCGCGCGACGGCCTGCAGAACGAGAAAGGCAGCGTGCCGGCGGACATCAAGGTCTCGCTGATCGAGCGGCTCGCCGACGCCGGTGTCAGCGCGATCGAGGCGACGTCGTTCGTTTCGCCGAAGTGGGTGCCGCAGATGGCCGACGCTGCCGGCGTGATGAGCCGTATCGCGCGCCGGCCCGGCGTCGTCTATTCGGTGCTCGTTCCGAACATGAAGGGCTTCGAAGGCGCGCTGGCGGCGAGGGCCGACGAGATCGTCGTATTCGGTGCGGCGAGCGAGGCGTTCTCGCAGAAGAACATCAACTGCTCGATCGCCGAGTCGATCGAGCGTTTTCGTCCGGTGGTTGCTGCGGCACGCGATGCCGGCATGCATGTGCGTGGCGCGATCTCGTGCGCGCTCGGCTGCCCGTATCAGGGCGAAGTGAACGCGGACGCCGTCGGCTACGTCGCGCGGCTGATGCACGAGATCGGCGTGCAGCACGTCGGCGTCGCCGACACGATCGGTGTCGGCACGCCGCGCAAGACGCAGGCGGCGATGGAGGCGGCGCTCGCCGTGTATCCGCTGATCGACATCAGCGGCCACTTTCACGACACCTACGGACAGGCGCTCGCCAACATCTACGCATGTCTCGAGATGGGCGTCGCGACGTTCGACACCAGCATCGCCGGTCTCGGAGGATGTCCGTACGCCAAGGGCGCGACGGGTAACGTCGCGACCGAGGACGTCGTCTACATGCTCGACGGCCTGGGCATCGAGACGGGCATCGATCTCGACAAGCTGCGTGCCGCGGGGCGCCACATTTCGCAGTTCCTCGGTCGTGCGCCGGCGTCGCGCGTCGCACGCGCGCTCGATGCGAGACAAACCGCCTGACGTGGCTGCATCGCATCGCTCGACGACGGACGCCGACCACGTGCCGACGCCATGCATCTCCGTGTGCCGCATCGACGACGCGAGCGGCCTTTGCGTCGGCTGCATGCGCACGCTCGACGAGATCGCCGCGTGGAGCATGCTCGATGCCGACGCGAAGCGCGCCGTGCTCGCGGCGCTCGCACGGCGCAGAGCGCAGCGCTCTCGTCCCGGCGCCCGGGATGACATCGTTCCGCCGGACGCCGCCGATGCCGCGCGCTGACTGGTACTTCGACTTCATCTCGCCGTTCGCGTACCTGCAAAGCGAACGGCTCGCGTCGCTGCCGCCGCGTGTCGATGTCCGTTACCGTCCGGTACTCTTCGCGGCGCTGCTCGGCGCGAACGCGCACAAGGGACCGGCCGAGATCGCCTCGAAGCGAACGTTCACCTATCGCTTCGTGCTCTGGCAGGCGAGGAAGCTTGGCATCCCGCTCAAGTTTCCGCCGGAGCATCCGTTCAATCCGCTGCCGCTGCTGCGTCTTGCCATCGCGTGCGACTGCATGCCCGACGCCGTGCACCGGATCTTCCGTTTCGTCTGGCGGGACGGCCGGCTGCCCGATCTGCCGATCGAGTGGGCCGAGCTGGTGAGCGACCTCGGCCTGCCCGCCGCGCACGAGCGCATCGGTGACGCCGACGTCAAGGCGGCACTTCGCGCGAACACCGACGAAGCGATCGCGCGCGGCGTCTTCGGCGTCCCGACGCTCGCGATCGGCGACGCGCTGTTCTGGGGCGTCGACGCGACCGACATGGCGATCGAGTACGTCGGCGCAGGCTGCCGCTTCGACGATCCGGAATATGCACGCATCGACGCGCTGCCGGCGGGCGCGACGCGCACCGAAGCGCAGCCGGCGAAGAAGACGAAAACCCGCGTCGTCGGGACCGCGAGCTAGAGACCGTCGAAAGCCGCGATGCCGAGATCGCGACGGATCGCGACGGCGGTCGCGAGTGCGTCGTCGAGCGTCGGTGCAACGCATGTCACGTGGCCCATCTTGCGGCCGCGCCGCGCTTCCTTCTTGCCGTACAGGTGCAGCTTCGCGTGCGGATGTCGCAGCACGCGCATCCAGTCGGGCTCGCGCGTCGCCTGCGAGTCCGGCGATTCGAACCACAGGTCGCCGAGCAGGTTCACCATCACCGCCGCATCGTGCTGGCGCGTCGAGCCGAGCGGAAAGTCGGCGAGCACGCGCGCCTGCTGCTCGAACTGCGACGTCGTGCACGCGTCGATCGTGTAGTGGCCGCTGTTGTGCGGCCGCGGCGCCATCTCGTTGACCAGCAGCCGGCCGTCGCGCGCGACAAACATCTCGACGCACAGCACGCCGCGATAATCGAGGCGCTCGGCGACCGCCGTCGCCATCGCGCGCGCATCGTCGGCGAGCTTCGCCGGCACGCGCGCCGGCACGATCGACACGTCGAGGATGCCGTCGCGATGGCGGTTCTCCGCCACCGGCCACGTCGCGGTTTCGCCGCGCTCGTTGCGCGCCACGATCACCGACACTTCGCACGCGAGGTCGATCAGCTGCTCGAGCACCGCCGGCGCGCCGCCCATCGGCGCGTAATGCGCCGCGACGTCGGCGTGCGATGCGATCCGCACCTGGCCCTTGCCGTCGTAGCCCAGGCGCGCGCTCTTCAGGATTCCGGGCACGAGCGCCGGATCGGCTGTCGCCGCGTCGTCCGCCGTGCGCAGCACGGCGAACGGCGCAACGGGGAAGCCATTGCCCTGCAGGAACGTCTTCTCGCTGATCCGGTCCTGCGCGATGGCCACGCTTGCCGCCGACGGCGAGACGCGTGCCGAGCGCGCAAGGAAGTCGAGCGCCGCAGCGGGCACGTTCTCGAATTCCGTAGTTGCCGCAGATGCGAGCGCCGCAACCTCGGCGAGGGCAGCCGGGTCGAGGTAATCGGCGCGAATATGGCGGTCGGCGACGCGCCCCGCCGGACTGTCGACGCCGGGGTCGACGACGACGACGCGAAAGCCGAGGCTTTGCGCCGCCATGCAGAACATTCGGCCGAGCTGGCCACCGCCCAGCAAGCCCAGCCAACCGCCGGGTGCGATCGGACCCGCGGTCAAGTTTGACGCGATCCGTCGGGTGGCAGGCGCATCGCGCGCGCGGCGGCGGTCTGCTTCATGCGGAACGCCTCGAGCTTCTTCGCAAGCGCAGGATCGCCGAGCGCCAGCATCGCGACCGCGAACAGGGCGGCATTGGCTGCGCCGGCTTCGCCGATCGCGAACGTCGCGACCGGAATTCCTTTCGGCATCTGCACGATCGAATGCAGCGAGTCCTCGCCGCGCAGATACTTCGACGGCACGGGCACTCCGAGCACCGGAATCGCGGTCTTCGAAGCGAGCATGCCGGGAAGGTGGGCGGCGCCGCCGGCGCCGGCGATGATGCAGCGAAGCCCGCGCGGCTTGGCGTCCTCGGCGTATTCGAACATGTCGTCGGGCATCCGGTGCGCGGACACGACGCGCGCCTCGAACGCGATGCCGAACGCGTCGAGCTGAGCCGCGGCGTGCCGCATGACGTCCCAATCGCTGTCGCTGCCCATCACGAGGCCGACGAGCGGCGCCTGCTGCTTGCGTTGGGACATCGAGCTTTTCTCCGCCGATCGGCCTGGGCGTGACGCGCGCCGGATTCTAGCATCGGTGTCGTCGGGAAGCGTCGATAAAACGTTGCGTCGATCGTCGCCCGTCGTCGACAATTGCCTACCATGCTGTTTCGCTCCTTCGCCGCATTGCTGCTGTCGCTTGCCGCCTTCGGACCGTTCGCCGTGTCCGTCGCGCAGCCGCCGGCCGCATTGTCCCCGGCCGACGCCGATTTCCTGGCCGCAAAGGCCATGTTCGACCGCGGCGACGCACGCAAGCTCGACCTGATCGCACCGAAGCTTGCCGGTCACCCGCTGGAGATCTACGTCGACTACTGGCGGCTGTCGCTCAGGCTGCCGGTTGCCGCCGACGACGACGTGCGCGCATTCGTCGCGCACGCCGCCGGCACGCCGCTCGCGGACGCCGTCCGTGTCGAATGGCTGAAGGCGCTCGGACGGCGCGCGCAGTGGAGCACGTTCGCGCTCGAGTATCCGCCGGCGGCCGGCGAGGACACCGAGCTCGCGTGCCTTGGCATTCAATATCGCCGCCAGCGCGATGGCGATGCCGCGCTCGGTGCGGCGCGTGCGTTGTGGTTCACCGGCCAATCGACGCCCGACGCGTGCGAGCCGTTGTTCGCGGCGTTGATCGCGCGCGGCGATTTGACCGTCGACGACCGTCGCGCGCGCCTTCGGCTCGCGAGCGAGGCGGGCAACACGCGGCTCGCGCACGCCATCGGCGTCGAGCTTCCGCCCGGCGATCGGTTGAGCGCGCGCGATTTCGACTATGTCGAGCGCGATCCCGCACGCGCTCTCGCGAAGGGTGAGTTCCGCTGGAAGGGCGCCGACGGTCGCGAGCTCGCGCTGTACGCGCTCGAGCGCGCCGCGCGCAGCGACGCCGCGGCGGCTCGTGCCGGATGGGCGAAGATCCGCTCGCGGCTGCCCGATGCCGATCGACTCTACGGCAATTCGCGGCTCGCGTACCACGCGGCGCGACAGCTGCTGCCGCAGGCGAACGACTGGTATCGCGAGGCCGCCGGCGCCTCACTGTCCGACGTCCAGCATGCATGGCGTGCGCGTGCGGCGCTTCGCGCGGCGTCGTGGAGCGACGTCGCCGACGCGATCGACGCGATGCCGCCCTCGCTCGCGCTCGATCCTGCGTGGCGCTACTGGAAGGCGCGAGCGTACGCGACGAACGGCCACGGCGACGATGCGAAGCTCCTGTTCGCGGGTCTCGCCGACGAGCCGAACTTCTATGGATTGCTCGCGGCGGAGGCAATTGGACGGCGCGCGCTGTCGGCGAGCGTCGCTCCGCCGCCGCCCGCCGCCGAGGCGCTCGCGGCGTTCGGTGCGCGCAGCGACGTGTCGCGCGCGGTGAAGCTTGCCGAGCTCGGCTTGCGCGCGGAGGCGCAACGCGAGTGGTTCGCGATCGTGCGCGGGCGCCCGGACGACGAGCTGCTCGTCGCCGCCGAATACGCGCGCCGCAAGGGACTCTACGATCGCGCGATCAACACCGCCGAGCGCACGTCGTCGTCGCACGATTACACGCTGCGCTACCTCACGCCGTATCGCGAGCAGTTCGTCGCCGCGGCGCGCGAGCAGGCGGTCGATCCCGCGCTGCTGTTCGGCATCGCACGGCAGGAATCGCGTTTCGCGGCCGACATCGTGTCTTCCGCCGGCGCCGTCGGGTTGATGCAGTTGATGCCGCCGACCGCCAAATGGGTCGCGAAGCAGCTGGGGCAGAACGACTTCAGCGTCTCGCGCATCAGCGATCCGCGGCTCAATACGCAGTACGGCGCGTTCTATTTCAGGTACGTGCTCGACAAGCTCGACGGCTCGGCTGCGCTCGCTGCCGCCGCGTATAATGCCGGCCCGAATCGCGCGCAGGCGTGGCGCGTCGGCGCGCCGCTCGAAGGGGCGGTATGGGTCGAGACGATTCCGTTCAACGAGACGCGCGACTACGTGAAGAAGGTGCTCGCGAACACCGTGTTCTACGCACGCGAGCTGCACCAGGCGCACGTTCCGCTGTCGGCGCTGCTCGGCATCGTTTCCGCGCGCACCGCCGCGAACGGCAGCGCAGGTGCTGCGGCCGGCGGACCCGGCGGCGCGGCGGGAGGCTGACCGGCATGGCGCGCGCGCCGGTGCTCGTGCTCGGCGGCAGCGGCTTCGTCGGCCGCCACGTCGTCAATCGCCTCGTCGACGCCGACTGGCGCGTCGTCGTGCCCACGCGCCATCGCGAGCGCGCGAAGGCGCTGCTGCCGCTGCCCACCGTCGACGTCGTCGAAGCCGACGTCAGCGATCCCGCGGTGCTCGGCCGGCTCGCGACCGAGGCGACGGCGCTCGTGAATCTCGTCGGCATCCTGAACGAGAGCGGCGGCGTCACGTTCGAGCGCGCGCACGTCGAGCTCGCGCGGAGCGTGGTTGCCGTCTGCAAGAGCATCGGCGTGCGCCGCCTGGTTCACATGAGCGCGCTCAACGCCGATCCGGCGGGGCCGAGCAAGTACCTGCGCTCGAAAGGCGAAGCGGCAGCGATCGTCATGGCGTCCGGGCTCGACTGGACGATCTTCGAGCCATCGGTCATTTTCGGCCGCGAAGACTCGTTCATGAATCTGTTCGCGCGGCTCGCGCGCGCGTTCCCGGTGCTGCCGCTCGCCGCTGCGCACGCGAAGTTCCAGCCGGTGTACGTCGGCGACGTCGCACACTGCTTCGCGCGCGCGCTCGCGCTCGACGCGACGATCGGTCGCCGATACCCGTTGTGCGGGCCGAAGACATACACGCTGCGCGAGCTTGTCGCATACGCCGCGAAGACGACCGGCTCGCCGCGGCCGATCGTTCCGTTGTCGGGCGGCCTCGCCAAGCTGCAGGCGGCGTTGCTCGAGCGTCTGCCGGGCACGCCGATGTCGCGCGACAACCTCGCGTCGATGCAGAAAGACAGCTCGTGCGCAGGCCCGTTTGCGGAGGAGTTCGAGCTCGTGCCAACGGCGCTCGAGGCCATCGCGCCGTCGTACCTGTCGCCCGAAGCGTGGCACGATCGCTACGACGCGTATCGCGTGACCAGCGGCCGCTGACGCCGCTCGTGCGCCTCGTGCCGTGACGCTTCGCCACGCGCACATGCGCCAGCCTGTGCAGACCTATCGCGTCGGCGGCTCGGTGCGCGACGAACTGCTCGGCAAGCCGGTGGTCGACCGCGACTGGGTGGTCGTCGGCGCGACCCCGGAAACGATGCTCGCGTCGGGCTACAAGGCCGTCGGGCGCGACTTCCCGGTGTTCCTGCATCCGGACAGCGGCGAGGAATACGCGCTCGCGCGCACCGAGCGCAAGCACGGCCGCGGCTATCGCGGCTTCGAATTCTTCGCCTCGCCCGACGTCACGCTCGAGCAGGACCTCGCGCGCCGCGACCTGACGATCAACGCGATGGCGCGCGCGGCCGACGGCACGCTGATCGATCCCTTCGGCGGCCGGCGCGATCTCGCCGCAGGCGTGCTGCGGCACGTGTCGGCGGCGTTCGCCGAGGATCCGCTGCGCGTGCTGCGCGTCGCCCGCTTCGCCGCGCGCTTCTCCTTCGAGGTCGCAACCGAAACCGAGGCGCTGATGCGCGAGCTCGCCGCGTCGGGCGAGCTCGCCGAGCTCTCGCCCGAGCGCATGTGGCAGGAGCTTTCGCGCGGGCTGATGGAGGTGCACCCGTCGCGGATGCTGTCGGTGCTGCGCGAGTGCGGCGCACTCGTCCAGGTGCTGCCCGAGGTCGACGCGCTGTACGGCGTGCCGCAGCCGATCGTTCATCATCCCGAATTCGACGCCGGCGTGCATACGGCGCTCGCGCTCGACTTTGCCGCCCGCGAGCGCTTAGCGCTGCCCGCGCGCTACGCCGTGCTCGCGCACGATCTCGGCAAGGCAACAGGCGACGCGCCGCGTTGGCCGCATCACCATGGGCACGAGGCGCGCGGCGTCCGGCTGGCCGAACGTTTGTCGCAGCGGCTGAAAGTGCCGGTCGACTGCCGCGACGCGGCGCGACTCGCCGCGAAATATCACGGCATCGTGCACCGGGCGGCCGAGCTGCGCCCGTCGACGCTGCTCGATCTGCTGATCGCCGCCGATGCGCTGCGCCGTCCCGAACGGCTCGACACGCTCATTGCCGCATGCCGAGCGGACGCGCTGTCGCGCCCGGGGAAGGGCGGCGACTATTCGCCGGAGCGCATTGTGCGCGGCGCGCTTGGCGTTGTGCGCGGCGTCGATGCCGGCTCAATCGCTCGCGCAACGACAGCGGAACCGTTGCGCGACCCATCGGGGCTGTCGGACGTCATCGCGCAGCGGGTGCGCACCGCGAGGCTCGCTGCGCTGCGCGACTGGAAGAGGTCGCCCTAGATCCGGTACGCGAGCGTCTTCATCACGCTCGCGGCGACGCGCATCAGGCCCTTGACCGGCAGCGGAAGATCGATGGCGCCCGCCGCCTGTGCCATGGCGCCGTGCCGCGCTTCGTCGTCGCGCATCTGTTCGACGATCGCGCGGCTCTTCATGTCGGCCGGCGGCAAGTCTTCCATGTGGCCGGTGAGGTGCTCCTCGACCTGGCGCTCGGTCTCGACGACGAAGCCGAGGTTCGTGCGGTCGCCGGCGAGGCCGGCCGCGAGGCCGATCGCGAACGAGCCTGCATACCACACGGGATTGAGCCACGACGCGCGGTCGTTGAGCTCGGCAAGCCGCGACTGCGTCCACGCGAGGTGCTCTTCCTCCTCGCGCGCAGCCTGCGCGAAGCGCGTGCGCACCTCGGGATCGCGGGCGACCAGCGACTGCGCCGCGTACAGCGCCTGCGCGCACACTTCGCCGGTGTGGTTCACGCGCATCAATCCCGCGGCGTGCTGGCGCTCGGCGTCCGGCATCGTCGCGTCGCGCAGTTCGGCGCCCGGGATCGGCCGCACGCTCGTCGACACGCCGGCGAGCGTGCGCAGCGCGCGATCGAAGCCGAGCACGAGATCGTCGACCATCGATCGATCATACATCAGCGCTAGCGCGCCAGGCGCGATGGCAATGAAAACGGGCGCCGAAGCGCCCGTTTCCAGTGCTTGCTGCAGCAGCGAAGATCGATCGGCTTCGACCTAGAAGAAGTGGACGAGACCGAACACCACGCCACCCGGATCGCCGCCCGGCCGGACCGAATACGAGTTGATGTTGAACGTGTACTGCGCGCGATTCTTGTTGTCGATCCTGACGTAGCCGGCATAGGCCAGCGTGCGCTTCGACAGCGGATACGTGTAGCTGATCTCGTATTGCTGCGCATCGGTATCGTTGCCGTGGACGAGGCCGGCCACCTGCGCCGCGTCCGATGCCGAACCCTTGCCCTCGTTCGCCCTGATGTAGGCGAGGTAGAGCTGTCCCGGACCGAGATTGACGGTGCCGCTCAGGCCCCAGAGGTCGCGCTTCAGGTCGCCGCTGGCGACTTCGTACTTCAGGTGCTCGTACACCGCCCCGAGGCGAAACATGCCGAAGTTGTAGCCACCCGCGACCGAGATCGCGTCGTCATCGAGATTGTTGCCGCGGACTTCCTTGTGCCGTTCATACGCCAGGCCGGCCTGGATCGGGCCGTTGTTGTAGAAGCCGCCGAGCGAGACCACGCCGGCGTGGGTCGCGTTTTCGTACGAGCCGTACTGCGCCTCGAAGTTGAAGCCGGAGATCGTCGGGGAATCGTAGCGGATGCTGTTGCGGATGCGGTCGTCGAAGCCGCCGTTCTCCGGCTGGCCCGCGAAGCCTTGCGCCCACAGCGACGCGGTCGACAGGATCGACGTCGTCAACGTCGGCACGTTACCGAAGATCGGGTGGATGTCGTCGTACGGGGCGAGGAAGCGGCCCATCTTGAACGTGCCCCAGCTGCCCTGCAGGCCGACGAACGTTTCGCGGCCGGCGAGCGTGCCGCCCGAGGCGTCCGCGACGATCGAGCTCTCGATCTGGAAGATCGCGCTCAGCCCACCGCCGAGCGATTCGACGCCGCGCACGCCGAGCCGCGACGAGTTCGAGCTCAGCCGGTTGATGGTCGGGTTCGACCCATCCGTCTGCTGGCCCTTGACGAACTCGTAATCGAGATTGACGCGACCGTATAGCGTGACGTTCGCGGTTTGCGCCTGCGCGGCCATCGGCAATGCAAAGGCGCCGGCGACTGCGAGGGCGACGAGCTTCTTGTTCATCGAGTCTCTCCTCTAACGGGATAAAATTGGCAAGGAGTCGAGCGGAACGCCAGCGCTTGCCATCTGAACCTTCTCATGAATGTCGAGAAGTTGAGTCCATTGTGCCAAAGGGCCGAACAGGGTGCCAACGAAATGCCCGAACCTGTGCCGGGGGTGCGTTTTGCTGTTGCTAAAACGCGACAGAACGGGCCTCGACGGCGCCGGCAGACCGTCGGATCGGCACTTGAGGTCTATCATCGAAACTCTGCGCCAAGCTGCTGATCGGCCGTGGAAAACAGCGCGTTTCGATCCGCGATGACGCGCGTTGCCGCGTCTCGCGCCCATTTCGATAAATTGCCCGCGTCGCGCATTCGGGTCGGCAATCGACGAACGCGCGGCACTATGACCGGCGAACCGATACGGAATCGAATTGATCGACGCGGCTAGTCGACTGGCGGGCGCAGCGGCGCCCGTATTCGTCTCCGCCGCGTTGACGGCGCTCGCTGTCGTGGTGCTTCGACGCATCGCCGTGCGGCTGCCGCTCGCGCATCCGAACGCGCGCTCGCTGCACGACGAGCCGGTCCCGCGCGTCGGCGGCGTCGCGATCTGGGCCGGCGTGCTGCCGGCTTCGCTGTTCGCGCCGCCGCTGGGGATCGCGGCGAGGGCATGGCTCGCGGGATTCCTGCTGCTCGCCATCGTTTCGGCGATCGACGACTGGCGCGGCGTGCCGCCGTGGGTACGGCTTGCCGTGCACGGCGCGGGCGCCGCGCTCGCCGTGTCCGGCTTCGCGTCGTCGACAAGCGTTGGCGCATCGATCGCCGCTGCGCTCATCATCGTGTGGGCGGCGAACCTGTACAACTTCATGGACGGAAGCGACGGCCTCGCGACACTGATGGCGTTCTTCGGCTTCGGCGCGCTCGGCGCGGCCGCGGCGCACGCGGGAGCGCCGTCCGGCGCGCTCTACGCGGTCGCATCCGCGTCGCTCGTGTTCCTCGCCGTGAACATGCCGCCTGCACGGATGTTCATGGGCGACGTCGGCGCCGTGCCGCTCGGCTTTCTCGCGGGTGCATGGAGCATCGCGGGATCGCTCGCCGGCGCCTGGCCGGCGTGGCTTCCGGTGCTCGTCTTCCTGCCGTTCTGGAGCGATGCGACGATCACGCTCGCGTCGCGCGTCGCGCGCGGCGAGCGGATCTTCTCCGCGCACCGCTCGCACTACTACCAGCGGCTGCATCGGCTCGGCGCCGGCCATCGCGGAACCCTGCTCTGTTTCGGCGTTCTGATGCTGTTGACCTCGCTGTCGGCGCTGGGCGCGCTCGCACTGTCACCTGCGGTCGGCTGGGTCGTCACCGGGGCGTGGCTCGCGGTCCACGCCGCGCTCTTCGCCGCCATCGAATATCATTGGCGCAAACGTTGTTTGCCCGTGCAATGAAAAAGCCCGCAAACTGGCGCGCCTGGCTGGCCTTCTCGCACGACGTCGTCGCCGCTGCCCTCGCGTGGGTCGCGATCTATCTGCTTCGCTTCAATCTCGATTTGCGCGAGCCGATGGTCGGCGACATCGTCTGGACGCTGATCTGGATCGTGCCGCTGCAGGGCGCGATCTTCCTCGCGTTCGGGCTGTATCGCGGCCTGTGGCGCTTCGCGAGCCTGGTCGACCTGCAGCGCATCGTGCTCGCCGCGGGGCTCGGCGCGATGCTGATTCCGGTCGTGCTCGTCATGCTGCAACAGGCGACGCTGGTGCCGCGCAGCGTGCTGATCCTCTATCCGGTCGTGCTGATCTTCGTCATGGCCGGCAATCGCTTCGCGTACCGGATCTGGAAGGAGCATCGGCTGTACAGCCCGCTCGCCGCGCTCGGTGAGCCGGTGCTGGTGCTCGGCGCCGGCATGGCGGGCGCGCGCCTCACCGACGAGCTGTCGCGCAGCCGTCAATGGCGCGTCGTCGGCCTCCTCGACGACGATGCGAAAAAGCACGGCCGGATGCTGCGCAACGTGCAGGTGCTCGGTCCGATCGCGGAGCTCGCGAGCTACGCGCGCAAGTACGGCGTGCGCAAGGTCATCATCGCGTTGCCCTCGGCTGCGCACACGGTGCGCCGGCGGGCCGCCGAAGTCTGCGCCGCCGCGGGACTCGAGGCGCTGACGGTGCCGTCGTACGACGACCTGATCAGCGGGCGATCGCTGCTGACGACGATCCGCACGATCGAGTTGGACGACCTGCTCGGCCGCGATCCGGTGGTGCTCGACAATGCAGGACTCGCCGAATGGCTCGGCAATCGCGTTGCGCTGGTGACCGGCGCCGGCGGGTCGATCGGCGCCGAGCTCTGCCGGCAGATCGCGCGCTTCCGGCCGTCGAAGCTGATCCTTTTCGACATCTCGGAAGCCGCGGTTTACGAGATCCGCACGGCGCTCGCCGACGACTTTCCGCTGCTGCCGATCGCGAGCGTCGTCGGCGACGTCAAGCACGCGGCGCTGGTGGACGATCTGCTCGCGCGCGAGAAGCCCAACGTGATCTTCCACGCCGCGGCGTACAAGCACGTGCCGCTGATGGAGGAAGCGAACGC
The DNA here is from genome assembly GCA_963798655.1 of uncultured beta proteobacterium. Classification (GTDB taxonomy): domain Bacteria; phylum Pseudomonadota; class Gammaproteobacteria; order Burkholderiales; family Casimicrobiaceae; genus CAVSMC01. The sequence continues at coordinate 1,112,527 of CAWCUH010000004.1, forward strand.
GTGGCAGGCGATCCGCAACAACGCGTACGGCACTTACGTGCTCGCGCGCGCGGCGGCCGCTGCCCGGGTCGAGAAGTTCGTGCTCGTGTCGACCGACAAGGCGGTCAACCCGACGTCGGTGATGGGCGCGTCGAAGCGGATGGCCGAGATCGTCTGCCAGTCGCTGACCGGCGGCCCGACGCAGTTCGTCGTCGTGCGTTTCGGCAACGTGTTCGGCAGCGCCGGCAGCGTGATTCCCCGCTTTCGCGAGCAGATCTCGCGCGGCGGACCGGTGACCGTCACCCATCCGGACATCACGCGCTTCTTCATGTCGCTGTCCGAGGCGACGCAATTGCTGCTGCAGGCCGGACTGCAGGGCAAGGGGGGTGAGATCCTCGTGCTCGACATGGGAGAGCCGGTGCGCATCGTCGATCTCGCGCACGACATGATCCGACTGTCCGGCGCCGATCCCGATCGCATCCCGATCGTGTTCACGGGGCTGCGCCCCGGCGAGAAGCTGTTCGAGGAGCCCCTCGCATCCGAGGAGGCGACGCTGCCGACGCGCCACCCGAAGGTGCGCATCGCGCAGGCGCGCGACGCGAATCGCGCGGCCGTTGGTCAGATGGTCGCGTGGTGCGAGCGCGATCGGCCCGCCGACGATGCCGAGGTGCGCGCGCGGCTGAAGGCATGGATCCCGGAGTACCTGCCGCCGGCGGGCGCTCCGATCAAGCCGCTGCCGACCGGACCCGTCGAAGGCGACACCGAGCCGCTGCCGCTGCGCGCGCCGCGCCGACGCTAGCGAAATTGGGGGACAAGCGAAATAGGGGACAGACCACGTTTTCTCCGCAAGGCCGCTACGCGGAAAAACGTGGTCTGTCCCCTATTTCCTGCGCGCGATTCGCATCCCGCATCCGACGATCATCGCGTTCAGCGCGAAGAACTCGCGCGCAGCAGCGCGATACAGAAAGTCGTCGGTGAGATTCTTCACGACGAAGCCGACGACCAGCGCGATGCCGACGACGCCGAGGAACGCGAGGCGGTCGTCGGTCGCGCGATAGAACGACACGTAACGCGCGATCAGCGCGGCGAGCAGCGAGGAGAGCAACGCGACTCCGATGCCGCCCGTCTGCAGCCATTGACTAACGAACATGTTGTGCGCGTGGACGAGCAACGGATCGCGCAGCGTGCCGAGCAACTCGTCGGCTACGATCGAGCGGCCGAGGCCGTGGCCGGTCAGCGGACGCTCGGCAATCATTCCGCGGGTCGCCTCCCACAGGCGCAGGCGCGGATCCTCGATGAACGTCTGCGCGATCGACGTATCGGGCGGGAAGTCCTTGAGCGCTTTCTGCTGTGCGGTGTCGATGAACAGCGCGCCGAGCGCGATTGCGAGGGCCGCAAGCGCCGCGGCCCAGCGCCACGGCGAGCGCGTCAGCGCCGCCTGCCAGCGCAGCGCCGCGAGCGTCGATGCGACAGCGAACACGCTCGCGAGCGCGATCCAGACCATCCGGTTGTCGGTGTGGCGAGCGGCGGCAAGCGCGAGCCCGAGCAAGCCGAGCGCGACGAGCGGGGCCGCCGCCCAGCCGCGTGTCGAGCGGCCGGTGAGCGACAGCACGAGCGGCGCGATGCAGACGAGGTACGTCGAGAAGAATCCGACGCTGCCGTACCAGTCGGTGCCGTTCCACGCGACGATGTCGAGCTGCACGGCGAGCGAGACGAGCGCCGACGCGGCGAGTCCCGCGAGCGCCGTCGCGCGCAGCACCGTCCACGCGTGCGGCACGCCCGTCGCTACGTAGAAGATCAAGATGGTGAGCGCGTTCCACATCAGCTCGCCGCGCAGCTCGCCGAGCGTGTACTGGCGATCCGTCGACCATGCGACCGACGCGAGCTGCCACAGCAGATAGGCAGCAGTCGTCGCGAGCAGCAGCGGTCCCGGCGACGGGATGGGCGCGACTCCCGGGCGACGGATGTTCGCGATGACGACGACCGCGAGCGTCGCCGCGGTGGCGAGTGCGATCGATCGCGCCGCGCTCATCGCCGCCACCGGAATCAGCGCGAGATAGATCGCCGCGGTCAGCAGCAGCGAGCGCTGCACCGGCATTGCCCAGGCTCGCGCCAGGCGCGCTCGAACCACGCGGGCATCATGAGAGCAGCGGGAAGACGCGGGCGGGCGAAGGTGGGGACACGGCCAGCCGCCGGACGCGCATCATACCCGAAGGGCGCAGCAAGGCCGCCACGATCAGACCGTCGCGGCGAGCTGCGCAAGCGATTCGTCGAGCAGCAGCAGGCCCAGCACGTTTTCGGCGAGACCCGGCATGCGTCGCCAGACCGCGACGAACGCATCGACGCGTGCGGCCTCGAGCTGTCCCCGCGACAGCGTCGCGAGCCGCGCGCCGAGTCCGGGCAGGCGCGGCGCGAGATCGCCTTCGAGCCAGCCGCGAAGCGGCGGGTTGAAGCCGCGTTTCTTGCGCGAGAGAGGGTCGAGATCGCCGAGCGCGTGCATTGCCGGCGCGAGCACTTTGCGCGCAGGCGTAGTGAAGCGCACGGCCGGTTCGAGACCGCACACCGCGTCGACGAAGCGATGGTCGAGCAACGGCGCGCGCAGCTCGAGGCCGTGCGCCATCGTGCAGAGGTCGGCCTTGCGCAGAACGTATTCCGGCAGGTAGTTGAGGCGGTCGATCTCGAGCAGCGTCGCGAGCTCGGCGCGCGTCGTCTCGGGCATTCGCCAGTAATGCGGCGCCGACGCAGCGTCGGGCGCGAGGAAGGCGCGCTCGCCCGGCGTGAAGCCCGAAAAGCGAAGCGCGTACGCCGAGCGCCAGTCGAGCCGCAGCTCCTCGACGACGCGCTGCCAGCTGCGACCGCCGATCGCCGCGGGCGCCGCGAGCCACGGCAGCACGAGCCCGCGCCGCCAGCGCGTGCGCAGATGCTTCTTATAACGCTTGTAGCCGCCGAATAGCTCGTCGCCGCCGTCGCCGCTCAGCACGACCTTCGCGTGCCGCGTCGTCTCGCGCGCGAGGTACCACGAGGGCACGCTGGACGGATCGCCGAACGGCTCGTCGAGATCGGCGACGAGGCGCTCGAAGTCGGCCGCGATGCCGTCCGGAATGTCGATCGCGAGATTCGGCAAGCCGAGACGCTCGGCGATCGCGCGCGCGCGCGGCGCCTCGTCGTACGACGTCCCGGGAAACGCTGCCGTGAAGCTCTGCAGCCGGTTGAAGCCCATCGCGGCGAGCCGGCATCCGATCGCGCTCGAATCGACGCCCGACGAGAGGTAGATTCCGAGCGGGCGGTCGGCGACGGTACGCATCCGGATCGCCGCGTCGAGCGTCGGCAGCCACGCCTCGCTCGAAGGCTCCGGCCGCCAGTATTCGCGCCCCTCGACGTCCCCGGTTGCGAGGTCGTAGCGCAACCAGTGCGCGGGCGGCAGTCGCGCTACACCGGCGACGATCGTGCGCGGCGCCGGAATCGTGCGGTGGGCGAGATAGGCGTCGATACCTTCCGGCGAGAACATCCGCGCGTCACGCGGCAGCCAAGGCAGCAGCGCGCGCACCGTCGAGGCGAACGCGAAGCCATCGCGGCGCTGCGCATAGATGAGCGGCTTGAGCCCCAGCCGGTCGCGCACCAGGTAGAGCAGGCGCTTGCGCAGATCGAGGATGCCGAGCGCGAACATGCCGCGCAGCCGGTGCACGAACTCGATGCCCCAATGCTCGTACGCATGCAGCAGGAACTCAGTGTCGGAACGCGTGCGAAAGACGCGGCCGGCGGCCTTGAGCGTCGCGGCGTCGGCAGCCCAGTCGTACACTTCGCCGTTGTAGACGATCCAAACGTCGCCGTTTTCGTTGCCCATCGGCTGGTCGGCCTCCGGGCGCGGATCGATGATCGACAGCCGCGTATGCAAGAGCGCGTTCGGCGCCCCGGCGCGGCCGGGCTCGAAGTCGGTACCAAAGAAGCACGTGTGCTCGGCATCAGGCCCGCGCCGACGCAGCGCCGCCATCATCCGCGCGGTCGTCTCCGGCGCCACGGCGCGCCGCCCGAAGTAGCCGGCGATCCCGCACATCAGCGCGGCGCGAGCACGGCGCGCAACACGATCGCTCGCGATCGCGGCGCGTGGCGCCCGGAGGAGAGATGGCCGCTAATGCCGCACATGCGTGGAAGCGCGATCCGGATGTGCGGCGCGCGCGAAGGCGGCGCGATTATAGCGCCGCGGCTCCGAGCGACCGGTAGAGCGCGAGCAGCTTCGCCGTCATCGCGTCCGGCGTCAGCGCCGCGATCGCCTCGGTGGCGCGCGCTGACATTTTCGCTCGCAGAGCGGGTTCGAGCAGCCGCCGCATCTGCGCGGCGAGCGTGTCATGGTCGTTTGCGTCGCAGACGAATCCCGCGTCGTGCGCGACGACGAGCTCGCCCGCTCCGCAGCGTGTGCTGGTGACGACGGGCAGGCCGCAGGCGAGCGCTTCAAGCACCGCGTTGCCGAGCGGATCGTAGAGCGTCGGCAATGCGAACGCGTCGCCGGCGCCGAGGTACGGCCGCACGTCGCGCTGCGGTCCGACGAACACGACACGGCTGCGCACGCCGACTTCGCTCGCGATCCGCTCGTAATGCGCCGGATTCTTGTCGCGACCGACGACGATCAGCCGCGCTTCGTCGGGCAGCCGCGCGAGAGCGCGCAACGCCACGGGCACGCCCTTGCGCGCGTAGCCGGAGCCGACCAGCACGAAGGCGACGTCGTGCGCGGCGAGGCGCAGGCGCGCACGCATCGTGTCGCGCTCTTGTCGCACTCCGGGACCGAAGTCGCGCGGATCGACGGCGTTGTAGATCACGTGGAGCTTCTCCTCCGGAACGTCGAACCACGCCCGGACGTCGTCCTTGACGATTTTCGAGATGCAGATGACGGCCTTGAGCGCCGGATCGGCGAACACGCGCGCCTCGGCTTGAGGATGTAGCGGTGATGCGCATTCGCGGCGATCGCGAGCCGCTCGCCACGGCCGTGCGCGCGCACGCGCTCGGCAAGCCACGCGCGATGCACTCCGTCGCCGGGCGCGAAAGACGTCGCGGCCCTCGATGCGCTCGTGCGTCTGCACGACGTCGGGGCGATGGTGCGCGAGCGCGCGGCGAACGGCTCGCGCGAAGCTCGCATCGCGCCACACGCCGCCGGTGTAGAACGGGTTTCACACGACCGGCTCGATACGCGGGTCGGCATGGTCCGGCCAGCTTCGGGTGTAGACGGACACGCGAACGCCGTGCGCGACGAGCGTGTCGAGTGCCCGCTCGACGAAGCGCTCGGCGCCGCCGAAGGGCGTGTAACGCTGACGGATGATGCCGAGCTCAAGCTCGGCGGCAGCACCGGCGCGAGCGGCATCGACGACGTCGATCGACGCCGACGTTCGCGACGTCGCGATGCGCGCCGACCAGCGGCACGTGAACGAGGTCGCGGTTGGGCGACGGCGTCGCGTGCTCGATCACGCCTTGCCGCGCATCCGACCACAGCGACACGACGCGAGCGGAAAATCGCGTCGAGCCAATACATGGCGTTGAGCACTCCGCCGTCGGGCGCGAGCAGGCCGCGCAGCGCGTGCGCACGAAGGCGATCAGGTCGATCAGGCCGGTGCGCCCGCGCAGATCGACGACGTTCGGTGCTCCAACGCGACCGTCGCTCGGGCCGAGCAGCACGAAGCGCGCCGCGCTGTCGCGCAGCGCGAAATCGGAGAAGAGCTCGCGGAAGCGCTGCGCCGGCCAGTCCTTCGTGTAGCCGTAGTGCTGCGCGGTCTCGGTCGACACGTGCACGGCGAGTGCACGGCGGCCGGCGTCGGACCGCGCGGCGCGCGCGTGTCGAGCGCGCTGTTCCAGTTGAGCGCGGCGCATGCGCGCGCCGCGCTCGCGAGCCAGCGGTTCGGATCGGGATCGCGAAAACGATCGCCGCACTCGGCAGCGCGACGTTCATCCGCGCAGCGCCGCGGCGATCGCGCGCGTCGTCCCGCACGAGGACGGCGCGACATGGACGATGTCGGCGTCGGTGAGCGCGAACGCTTCGGCGAGATCGGGCCGCGTGACCACTTCGATGGCTGTGCGCGGCACGCATTCGCGCGCAAACGCTGGAACATCGGAACGAGCCCGAGCGCGATGTCGCCGAGCCCGCGATTCCAGAAATAGAATCAGGCGCGCGGCTGTTGCGCGCCGCCGCGTGCAGCGCGCGCTCGAACGGGTCGCCCAAAAGGCGGTCGCGCAACTGCCCCGGCCGCCGCCGCGGGCTCAAATCGCAGCGATCGAGCGAGCGGCGTACGTGCGCGGCGCGGCGCGGCGTCGACCGGCCGTGCGGGCGACGGAGGCGATTGGGTGGCGGATCATTGCAAGGAAGGCGCGCGGCCGGAGAGCCGTACGAATCGCGCGCCGCGATTATAACCGTCGCACGCCTTGCGCATCGCGGCGGGCCGGCCGCGACGGCAATTCCGGCGAGCACCTGCGCGCGCCGACGCGTTGCACCGCGCGCGATCGCGCCAACCGAGCGCCATCCCGCGCATACGCAGCGCGCGCCTTGCGGCATGTCGCTTACACGATCCGCGAACGTCTGCCGGGCAGTCGGCGGCGTACGAGGCTCGCGCGAGCGTCGCGCGGGTTTCAGGGCACTCCGCTGGTGATGCGAGCAATCGAGCGCGGCGCTCCAACGGCGACGCCGTGGCGCCTGCTGCCGGCGCTGTGGCGTGCGCCGACGAATGGCCGCAGGCGCGGCTCGAGGTGCTGGTCAAGTGCCGACGTCGCCACGACTGTTCTCGCTTACGGCGGTTACGCATGCCGGGCCCAGCCGCTTCCGGGACCGTAGATCCCGCGGCTCCGGGCCGGAACAGCGTCACGCTGGGAACGCCCGCGAGCTTGGCGAGATGCGCGACGCCCGTGTCCGGCGATACGAGCAGCATCCGTTGGCGAGCAGGCGCCACAGCTGCGGCAGATCGAGACGACCGGCGAAGGATCGATACCTCGCCTCCGGGTCGCATTAACGGACGAGCGCGTCCTCGCCCGGCCCGGCGCTCCACGCGATCGTGTAACCTCGCTCGCAAAGCAGTTCCGCCAATCGCTGCCATCGCTCCGGCGACCAATGACGCAGCGGCGACCGCGCGCCGATGTGGAGTACACAGTACGGGCGCGGCGGCAGTGCGAAGTCGCGGGCCGGCGGCGCAGGCCAGTCGGCAGGACGAAACGGAGGCGGCGGCGGCCCGTCGATCAGCGTTGCCGCAATGTCGGGCCACGCGGCAGGATGGCTCGGGTAGGGCCGCAACTCGTCGACGAGCCAGTTCTTCCAAGCCGGGCTGTCGCGCTCGAAGCCGACGATCCACCGCGCGCCCAGCGCCGCGGCGAGGATCGAGTACCGGTTCTCGGCGGGAGCACGACGAGGTCCGGACGAGGCAGCCGCAGGAGCGCCAGCAGCGTCGATACGTCGGACGGCGCGAACACATGCGCCTCGACGCGTAAGGACGCTGGGCGAATAGCGCCATCGTCGGCGAAGACGTCGCCAGCGATCGAAGCTCGAGGATTGCTGCCGCAGCTTCGCGAAGAGACCCGCCAGCATGTGGCGTCGCCGGGAAGCAGCTGGTGCAGCACGGCACGTTGCGGTTGCGGATCGGCCGCCTTCGCCCGACGAGGGTGGGCAAGCGCAGGCGATCAACAGCAGTATCAGCAGCCGCCCGGGGGCGCGCGACCGCGCGAAGAGTCGCTTACGGCTCGGTTTCGCGAGGCATCGCGGCACAAGGGAGCTGACCAGTGACAGCTTCGAATTGACTGCTCTCGCAAAGGGCAACGCGCTCGCAACTGATCGAACCGATAATTGTAGTTTGAATTGCTTGAGCGCGCGCCGATACTCATGCCTCGCGCAGTCGCGGCCGCGGTCGCTATGATCGATGCAGTTATCTGGAGCAGCGCCTCTTGCCGAAAGCCGCTTGCAAACCGATGATGGCCGATTGCGATCGCGCGCCGCTGTCGATCGTGCACACGGAGAACTCGTGCGGGTGGGGCGGCCAGGAGGTGCGCATCCTGACCGAGTCGCGGGGGTTTCTCGATCGCGGCCATCGGGTGACGCTGCTCGCGCCGGCACAGGCGCCGATCGTTCCTGCGGCCGAGCGGCTCGGCGTGCCCGTGGTGAAACTGCCCCTCACCGAGAAGCGGCCGAGCGGTTTGCTCGCGCTGCGTCGATGGCTCGCGCGCAACCGCGACGTCGACGTGCTCAACACGCACAGCTCGACGGATAGCTGGCTCGGCGCGATCGCGTGCGCGACGCTTGCCGGCGCGCCGCCGATCGTGCGCACGCGGCACGTGTCGACGACGGTGCGCAACCGCATCGGCACGCGATGGCTGTACATGCATGGCAACGCGCACATCGTCACGACCGGCGAGGCGGTACGGCGGCAGCTCGCGCGCGACAACGACGTACCGCTCGCGAAGATGACGTCGGTGCCGACGGGCATCGACGTCACGCGTTTCGTCCCGGCGGACGCCGCCGGCGCACGGGCGCGCCTCGCGCTGCCCGCGCGTCCGGCGCTCGGCATCGTCGCGACGTTGCGGGCATGGAAGGGCCACGTGTACCTGTTCGAGGCGATCGCGCGCGAGCCCGACGCGTGGCGCGACTGGCAGGTGCTCGTCGTCGGCGGCGGTCCCGACCGCGAGCCGCTCGAGGCGCGCGTGCGCGACGTCGGGCTCGGCGACGTCGTGCGCTTCGTCGGCCACCAGGACGACGTCGTGCCTTGGATGCAGTCGCTCGACATCCTGGCGCTGCCGTCGTACGGCGACGAAGGCGTGCCGCAGGCGATCATGCAGGCGATGGCGTGCGCGGTGCCGGTCGTGTCGACGCCGATCGGCGGCATCGGCGAGGCGGTCGAGGCGAACGTCACCGGCTTGATCGTCGAGCCGCGCTCGGCCGATGCGCTCGCCTCCGGGCTCGCGACGCTGCGCGACGATCCGGCGCTGCGCGCACGCTTTGGACGCGCCTCGCGCGAGCGCGCCGAGCGCGATTTCGGCGTCGATGCGATGCTCGACCGCATGGAAACCGTGTTCCGCTCGGTATTGCGGCGATAAGGGAAGCGAACGCTCATGTGCGGCATCGCAGGCGTCATCACCGATGCGCCGCTCGCATCGCGGACGATCGAGGCGATGACGCGAGCCATTGCGCATCGCGGCCCCGATGCCGAGGGATTTCACGAACGCGCCCCGGTGCATTTCGGGCATCGGCGGCTGTCGGTCATCGACATCGCCGGCAGCCCGCAGCCGATGCAGTCCGCCGACGGGGCCGTCGCCGTCATCTACAACGGCGAGATCTACAACTTTCGCGAGCTGCGCGACGAGCTCGCGCGCGGCGGCTACCGTTTTCGCAGCGCGGGCGACACCGAAGTGCTGATCGCCGGCTGGTACGCGTGGGGCGAGCGCGTCGTCGAGCGCCTGCGCGGCATGTTCGCATTCGCGCTGTGGGATGCGCGCAGCACGACGTTGTTCGCGGCGCGCGACCCGCTCGGCGTGAAGCCGTTCCACTACGCGTGGGACGGCCGCACGCTCGCGTTCGGCTCCGAGCTGAAAGCGGTGCGCGCATGCGCGGGCCTCGCACGCGACATCGATCTCTCGTCGTTGCGCCTCTATCTCGAATGCCAGTTCGTGCCGGGGCCGGCGACGATCTTCGCTGGCGTGCAAAAGCTGCCGCCGGCGCACACGCTGACGCTTCGCGCAAAAGATCTCGTCGTACGCCGCTACTGGGAGCCGCGCTACGAGCCGAAGCTCGAATTGTCCGACGACGACGCCGCAGCGGCGCTCGATCGCGAGCTGCGCGCATCGGTGCAGGGAATGCTGATCGCCGACGTTCCGCTCGGCGCCTTCGTCAGCGGCGGCGTCGACTCGGGCGTGGTCGCCGCGCTGATGACCGATCTCACCGGCGCGCCGGTCGACACGTTCAACATCGGTTTCGACGGCGGCGTCGACGTGAGCGAGCACCGCGAGGCGGAACGCGTCGCGACGCACTTGCGCAGCCGTCATCACGCGGTGATGCTCGGCGCGGACGATGTGCTCGATGCGTTCGATCACTGGGTCGACGTGTTCGACGAGCCGTTCGCCGACCAGGCGGCACTGCCGACGATGCTGCTCGCCGAGTACGCACGCAAGCATGTGACCGTGGTGCTGACCGGCGAGGGCGCCGACGAGCTGTTCGGCGGCTACACGAACTATCGCAAGCGCATCGCCGAGGAGCGGCTGACGCGCTGGCTCGGCGCGCCGATGTCGCCCGCCCGTGCGGTGATCGCGGCGCTGCCGTCGCGCTGGCGCAAGGACCGGCTGTTGCGCGCGATCGCCGAGCCGCTGCCGCGGCGCTATCGCTCGATTCCGAACCTGTTCGACGCGCTGCTGATGCCGCAGCTCCTTTCGCCGGCGATGCTGGCGGCCACACGCGGGTCGGCGGATGCGGGCGAGCTCGCCGCCGCGCACTTCGCGCGCAACGATGCCGAGCAGTATCTCGACAAGCTGCTGCACGTCGACCTGTCGTTCTGGCTGCCCGACGACCTGCTGACGAAGGTCGATCGAGCGACGATGGCGCATTCGCTCGAAGCGCGCGTGCCGTATCTGGACCATCGCGTCGTCGAGTTCTGCTCGCGGCTCGTGCCGCGGCACAAGATTCGCGGGCGCGATCACAAGTGGCTGCTGAAGCGCGTCGCCGAGCGGTATCTGCCGGCCGACATCGTCCATCGCAGCAAGCAGGGGTTCGTCATGCCGCTGTCGCAATGGCTCGAAGGTCGACTCGCGCCGGAGATCGACGCGCATCTGGGACCCGGCGGGCTCGATCGACGCGGCATCTTCCGTCGCGGCGCGCTGGCGCGGCTGGTGGCCGACCACCGCGCCGGCACCCGGCGTCACGCCGGGCGGTTATGGGCGCTGCTGATCCTCGAGCGCTGGTTCCGACGCTACCTGCCGGACTGGACGCTGTCTTCCTGACGCGCGTCGCGAGCGTTCGCCACGGCGGCCGCGCCTGCCGGCGCGAACTGCATCCGGTAGAGCCTGGCATAGATGCTGTCGCGCGCGAGGAGCTGCGCGTGCGTGCCGATGTCGGCGATGCGACCATGGTCGAGCACGACGATGCGGTCGGCACGCTCGATCGTCGACAGTCGGTGCGCGATGACGATCGTCGTGCGGCCCTCCATCAGCTGGTCGAGCGCCGCCTGCACTTGCCGCTCCGAATCGCTGTCGAGCGCTGACGTCGCTTCGTCGAGGATCAGGATCGGCGCGTTCTTGAGGATCGCTCGCGCAATCGCGATTCGCTGGCGCTGGCCGCCGGAGAGCTTGGCGCCGTTCGTGCCGACCGGCGTGTCGAGCCCTTGCGGAAGCTCTCGGATGAAGTCGAGCGCGTGCGCGGCGATGGCCGCGTGCTCGATGGCATCGCGCGGCGCACCGGCGGCGGCGCCGTACGCGATGTTCGCCGCGACGGTGTCGTCGAACAGCAGCACGTCCTGCGAGACCAGCGCGATCTGCGCGCGCAGGCTTGCAAGCGTGAGCGTCGTGATGTCCTGGCCGTCGACGAACAGCCGGCCGGCCGACGGTTCGTAGAAGCGCGGCACCAGGTTGACGAGCGACGTCTTGCCGCTGCCCGACGCGCCGACGAGCGCGACCGTCTCTCCGGGCGAAACCGTGAGCGACACGTCGCGCAGCGCATCGCGCTCGGCATCGCGGTAGCGCAGCGAAACGTGATCGAAGCGCAGATCGCCGCGGCAGCGATCGAGCACGACGGTGCCGCTGTCCGGCTCCTCCTCGTGGTCGAGCAGACCGAAGATGCTTTCGGCCGCCGCGATGCCGCGCTGCATAGACGCGTTGATGCCGGAGAGGCCCTTCAGCCGCTCGAGCAGCGTCAGCAGCGCGACGCAGTACGACAGGAACATGGCGAAGTCGAGCCGACCGGCCTCGTTCTGCGTGAGCGCCACCCAGATGATGAAGCCGACCGCGCACGCGGCGAGGAACACGGTGAGCGGCGAGCCGGCGGCGGTCGCCGACGATTCCTTGGACAGCGTGCGGCGCAGCCGGTTGGCCGCCTCGGTCGCGCGCTTCTGCTCGTAGCGCTCGCCGCCGAACACGCGCACCACGCGATGTCCGCTGATCAGCTCCTCGAGCACGCGCGTCAACTCGGCGGAGCGCGACTGGATGTCGTGCGCGATGCGGCGCAAGCGGCGGCTGAAATAGCGGATCGCGACGCCGACGATCGGGATCACGACGAGCGTCATCAGCGTGAGGCGCCAGTTGAGCCAGATCAGGTACCCGAAGCTCGCCGCGATCGTGAGCGAGCTGCGCAGCAGGCTCGCCACGGTGCCCGACGCCGCGTTCGCGAGCTGGTGCGCGTCGAACACGACCTTCGATTGCACGACGCCGGCGGAGTGCGAGTCGTAATACGGCGTGGGCAGCTTCAGGAGCTTCGCGATCAGCTCGCGCCGCAGGTCGAAGACGACGCGATAGCCGGTCCAGCCGATGCCGTACTCCGAGATGTACGAGCCGACGCCGCGCAGCAGGAAGACGACGATGATCGACAGCGGAAGCCACGACGTGCGCGCCGTGTCCGGGTTCTGGAAGCCGCGCACGATCGGGATCACGAGCCATGCGAGCAACAGGTCGCCGGCCGCGACGACGACCATGCCGAACAGCGCGAGCGCGAACGTCCAGCGGTAAGGACGGACGTAGCGCAGCAGGCGGCGGTAGAACGACAGGCCGGACATCGAGGAAGGCCGCGCGGGCACCGTGCGCGGCTCGTGTGCCGCGCGGGCGGCCGAAAGGGTCCTTATTCTAGCGCACGCCGCCTGGCGACTCCGGCGGCGGGGTGTCCGCCTGTGCGCTCGGCTCCGCGCCGGCCGCATCGGCCTGCGTGGTTGGCGCGTCGGCCGCCGGCTGCGTCGTTTCGTTGCCGGTGTCGCGCGCGGCGTCCGCGCGCGCCGCGGCGCGCCGCTTCGCGCGCTTCGGCGACTGCTCGAAAAGATCGCGGTACAGGAGCACGAGCGCGAGCGTGAGCGCGGCGCGCGAGCGCGCGAGCATCGCCGAGCGCGCGTTGCCGCCCATGCGCGTGCGTGTCGGTGCGTCGAGCAGCGCCTGCATCTGCAACGCGATGTCGGCAGCACTCGCTTTTGCGCAGACGAGGCCGGCGTCGTGCGCGAGCGCGACCTCGGCCGCGCTCGACGCCGACGTCGTGACAATCGGAAGCTCGCATGCCATCGCGGCGAACACGTCGGTCGGGCTCGCGTCGTAGCGCGTCGGCCAGACGAACGCGTCGGCGGCGGCGAGCAGCCGGCGCACGTCGTCGCGCGCTCCGCAGAACGTCACGCGCTGCGAAACGCCGAGCGTCTGCGCGAGCCGCCGGTGCCGTGCTTCGTGCGAGTCGGCACCGGCAACGATCAGCTGCGCGGCCGCCGGAAGCTGTGCGAGGGCCGCCATCGCGATCGGCAGCCCGTGCCATTCGTACGGCGAGCCGGCGAACAGGAACACGACGGCCTCGGCGTCGATTCCGTAGCGGCCGCGCGTCGCCGTTCTTTCGCTCTGCGCGCCGCGATTGAACATGTCGGTGTCCACGGCGTGCGGGATCACCTTGAGCTTGTGGTCGGCGACGCCGTAGGTTCGTTGCAGCTCGTCGCGTATCTTTTCGGACGGGCACACGACCGCGCGCAGCCATCGGCTCGCGAACAGCCGCTGCTCGGTTCGCAGCCGCTGCAGCATCGAGATGCTCGTGCGGGCGCGAAGCCGCGACCGCGGATCGCTCACATGGATCGCCGCGGCAAACCGTGCCGCCTGCACGCCGTCGTCGCAGCAGTAGACATCGCAGCACTCGACCAGCGCGTGCGAGACGACGAGATCGGCGCGCGCTTCGGCAATCGCCTCGCAGACGTTGTGCGCGAAGCTCGCCGAACGCCAGAACGCGCCGACGCCGGCGGTGGGCACCGGCTTCGACTCGATCAGTTGCAGCCGCGTCGCGAGCGGTCCCGGCGCAAACGCGGAGATCGCGACGTCGCGCTCGAGCAGCGCCTCGAGCGCATCCTCGTAATGGCGCTCGTCGTCGGCGTACTGGCGCGCGTCGGCGCGCACGACGGCGAGCCTCATGTCGATCCTCGCGTCGCCGCCAGCAGGTCGACGACCGCCGCGCGCACCGCGTCCACCGGCAGCGTGGTGAGGCAATCGGACACCTTGCCGCCGCCGCAGCCATCGAGGCCGCATGGGCGGCACGGATGGACGACCGACGCGACGATCCGGTGCGGCACCTGCCACGGTCCCCACGCGATCTCGCCCGACGGACCGAAGATCGCCACGCACGGTGTCTGCATCGCCGAGGCGATGTGCATCGGCGCCGAATCGACACCGATGAACAGTCGCGCTCGCGCGGTCAGTGCAGCGAGCTCGGCAAGGTCGAGCGAAGCCGTGAGATCGACGATTGCAGCGCGGGTCTGCGGTCGCGTGGCGCCGAGCGTCGCGTTGACGAGCGCCTGCTCGGCTGCATCGGGCGCGCCGGTGATGACGAGGCGATGGCCGTCGAGCGCGAGTCGATCGAGCAGCGCCGCCATGGATGCCGGCGGCCAGCACTTGAACAGCCACCGCGATCCGGGATGCACGTGGATGAAGCCGCGCGCGGCTACGCCGTGGAGCGCGAGCTTCGCATCGATTGCCGCGACGGCGTCGTCGCCGGGTCGCAGCACGAGCGGCAGATCGCCGGCGAGCGGTTGCACGCCGATGCGCCGCAGTGCATCGAGATTCTGCTCGACGACGTGGCGCTCGGTGCGCGCCGGCAGCGCGAAGAAATGCGTGAACCCTCGTCGCCACAGCGCGCGCAAGCGCCGCGTGCCGCGCTCGCGGGTCACCGCGTGCCGCGGCCGAAGGAGCCATGCGAGCGCGAGCCCGCGCGGATGCTCGGTGAGGTGCACGAGCAGATCGTAGTGACGCGCGCGCAGGCCGGATAGCAGCTCGCGTTCGGCGGCGAGCTGCGCGAACACGCCCTGTTTCTTCCAGCGGCGGTCCACCGTGTGGATGCGCGCGATCGACGGATGATGGGCGAGCATCGGCAGCGTTTCGCGGTAGACGAGCGCATCGATCTCGGCATGCGGCGCGGCGTGCGCGAGCGTCGTGAACACCGGAGATGCGAGCAGCACGTCGCCGTGGTGGCGAAGCTTGGTTACCAGCACGCGGCGAATCGACGCTGGATCGACGGCGTCGGACAGCGGACTCGACATGGCGGGCACGATAGCAAAAAACGCGCAGGGACACGCGGCAATCGTTTCGCTCCAGCGAGGGCTCACTCGCGGCGACGAGCGCGCCCGCGTCACATTCGCGCTCGTCGGTTCCGGTAGAATGAGGCCGTCCAGCCGACGGTGCGCGCCGGCGGGTGCGCGCCAAACCTCCGCTTACGATGCCGATCGACGCCGTCAACGCCGCCGTCAAGGCGCAGATCCTTGCCGAGGCGCTGCCGTACATCCAGCGCTTCCACGACAAGGCGATCGTCGTGAAGTACGGCGGCAACGCGATGACCGAGGACGCACTCAAGGCCGGATTCGCGCGCGACG
This sequence comes from uncultured beta proteobacterium, assembly GCA_963798655.1. Taxonomy (GTDB): domain Bacteria; phylum Pseudomonadota; class Gammaproteobacteria; order Burkholderiales; family Casimicrobiaceae; genus CAVSMC01. The sequence continues at coordinate 1,128,036 of CAWCUH010000004.1, forward strand.
TCGTGATGCTGAAGCTCGTCGGCATGAACCCGGTGATCGTGCACGGCGGCGGCCCGCAGATCGGCGAGCTGTTGACGAAGATGGGGATCAAGAGCGAGTTCCGCCGGGGAATGCGCGTCACCGACGAGCGCGTGATGAACGTCGTCGAGATGGTGCTGGGCGAGTTGAACCAGGAGATCGTCGGGCTCATCAACCAGCACGGCGGCAAGGCGGTCGGGCTCACCGGGCAGGACGGCGCGTTCATTCATGCGCGCAAGATGCTGCTTGCACCCGAAGACGGCGAAGAGCCGGTCGACATCGGCTTCGTCGGCGAGATCGAGCGCATCGATCCCGAGATCATCCAGCTGCTCGACTCGCGTGACTTCATTCCGGTCGTCGCGCCGATCGGCGTCGGCGCCGACGGCATCGCGTACAACATCAACGCCGATCTCGTCGCGGGCAAGCTCGCCGAGACGCTGAAGGCGGAGAAGCTCGTGCTGCTGACGAACACGACCGGCGTGCTCGACAAGTTCGGCAATCTGTTGACCGGGCTGTCGGCGACGGAGATCGACCGGCTGTTTGCCGACGGCACGATCTCGGGCGGCATGCTGCCGAAGATCGGCTCGGCGCTCGATGCGGTGAAGAACGGCGTCGCGAGCTCGCACATCATCGACGGCCGTGTCGAGCACGCGCTGCTGCTCGAGGTGTTGACGAACGAAGGTGTCGGAACAATGATTCGCGCGGACGAGCGGCCGGCGAACGGCTGCTAGTTTGCGGCTTCGCCCGCGCGGCGCGCGGGCGGGCATGGGGAGGCGAGTCGATGGCGGCGAAGCCAGGCGAAAGGCGGCTGCAGATCCTGCAGACACTCGCGGCGATGCTCGAGAGCCCGCGCGGGGAGAAGGTGACGACGGCCGCGCTCGCGGCGAAGCTCAAGGTGTCGGAAGCTGCGCTCTACCGCCATTTCGCGAGCAAGGCGCAGATGTTCGAGGGGCTGATCGAGTTCATCGAGTCGACGCTGTTCACGCTGGTGAACAAGATCGCCAGCGAGACGACGGACGGCATCGCGCAGGCGCAACAGATCATCGGCGTGCTGCTCGCGTTCGCCGAGAAGAATCCCGGCATGACACGCGTTCTGACCGGCGACGCGCTGGTGAACGAGGACGAGCGGCTGCAGCAGCGGATGAACCAGCTCTACGAAAGGCTCGAGGCGGCGCTGCGGCAGTCGTTGCGCATCGCGCAGGCAAACGGCGGCTGGGCCGGCGAGCCGGGCGCGGACGCGAACGTGCTGACGGCGTTCGTGCTCGGCCGCTGGCAGCTCTACGCGAAGAGTGGATTCAAGCGCGCGCCGCAGGAGGGCTGGGACGCGCAGCGGGCGTTTTTGTTCCGCTAGCACCGCAACTTACACTGCCAGCGGCCGCATCGCGACGTGCGAGCGCCGGCCGTCGCATCTCGACGCGTGGCGGCGCAATTCACGTCGTCGAGCGGGGACCCGGTTTGCGGCGGCCAGTCAACCCACGACTGGCCGCGCACAAACCACCCGCTTGCGACGACTGCGCCTGAACGCGTCTTCGCCGCGATCGGGAGGTGCTCCCGAGTGTGCGCGCTTGCGACGGCGGCAGGGCAGCGCGCAATGTCCGTCAGACGGCTTGCACCGTCGACGGCGCGAGCACGCAGCCGGCGATCTTCCAGCGGCCGTCGTGCTTTTCCATCGTGTACAGCGCAACGACGACGCTGTTGTCCCGCGCGATCAGCCGCAGCGGTTGAATCACGCGTCCGTCGATCACCGCGCCTTCGAGGAACTCGGTGTAGCGCGCGCTCAGCAGCGCCGAATAGCCCTGGCGCACCATCCGGATGAACGTCGGCGCATCGCCGAATTGCGCGTGGATGCCGGGCGACGCGTAGCCGAATGCCTTTTCGCCGTCACCCGCCTTGAACGCCGCGAGCTGGTCGCCGACGACCCGCTTGATCGCGCTCCATTCGGACGGTGCGAGCGGCTGCTCGGCGTCGCTGCCCGCCGCGCTCTGTGCGCCAGCGCAGGCGATCCACGACGCGGCGAGCAGCGCCGCGAGTATCGGCGCAACGCTTCGGTGCGCGTTCATGCGGCATGCTCGGCATGCGAGCAAACGCTGCACTCGGGATCGCGCGCGACGCGTACTTCGCGCCACTCCATGGCGAGCGCATCGAGCAGCAGCAACCGGCCGGCGAGTGTTTCGCCGACGCCTGCGACCAGCTTCAGCGTCTCGGCGGCCTGCGTCGCGCCGACGATGCCGACGAGCGGCGCGAACACGCCCATGATCGCGCAGCGCATCTCCTCGAGGTCCTCGCTTTCGCCGAACAGGCAGTGGTAGCACGGACTGTCGGCATCGCGCGCGTCGAACACGGCGATCTGACCGTCGAAGCGGATGGCGGCGCCCGATACGAGCGGCGTGCGCGCACCGACGCACGCACGGTTCACCGCATGACGCGTGGCGAAGTTGTCGCAGCAGTCGACGACGACGTCGACGCGCTCGGCGAGCGCGGCGAGCGCGTCGGCGCCGAGCCGCGCCGAAATCGTTTCGATGCGCACGTCGGGATTGATCGATGCGAGCCGCGCGCGCGCCGCGTCGACCTTGCGATGGCCGACATCGCCGGTCGCATAGAGAATCTGCCGCTGCAGGTTGGTGAGGTCGACGCGATCCGGATCGGCGAGGGTCAGAGTGCCGATGCCCGCTGCGGCGAGGAAGTGCGCGACAGGAGCGCCGAGACCGCCGGCGCCGACGACGAGCACATGCGCGGCGGCAAATCGCTGCTGTGCCTCGATGCCGAACTCGGGCAGCAGGATGTGGCGGCTGTAGCGAAGGAGCTGCGCGTCGTCCATGGCAACGGACATTATGCCGCAGCGCGTACCGGCGACGAGTGCGCGCGGCGTCGCCAAGAAAGGCACCCGCAACCGGGGCTGCGCCGGCAAAAAGAACGCCCGGCGGAGCCGGGCGTTGCGTGGAACCAGGACAGCGCGGGCAAGCCTACTGCGTCTTGGCCTCCGCCGAGACGGCTTTGGCGGATGCGATCACCGGCAAGCCCTTCAGCTGATTCATCGCCTGATGGAGCTGAAAGTCGTCGGTGGCGCCGAACTCGAAGCGCGGGGGCCCGACTTCGGCCTTGACGCCTTCCTTCGGCTGCGATGGCGCGACCTTCGTCTGCTGCAGCGACGGATCGGCGGAGGCGCCCGGTGGTGCGCTGCCGGCGGTCTTGTCGAGCTGCTTCGCGCGCTCGAGATGACCTTCGAGGTTCGCTTCACGGATGCGGTTCGGCGAGTCGCGGCCATCGTCGACGTAGACGTCCGGCTCGATGCCCTTCGCCTGGATCGAGCGGCCGGCCGGCGTGTAGTAGCGCGCCGTCGTGAGCTTGAGCCCCGCGTTGTTCGACAGCGGCAGGATCGTCTGCACCGAGCCCTTGCCGAACGTCTGCGTACCCATGACCATCGCGCGCTTGTGGTCCTGCAGCGCGCCGGCGACGATCTCGGATGCCGACGCCGTTCCGCCGTCGACGAGCACGACCATCGGCACGTTCTTCACGCCGGGCGGCAGATCCTTGAAGTAATCCTCGCCGCGGCGCGTGTAGTCCTCGCGGCGGGCGGCAAGACGCATGCGGGCATCGGGCGTGCGGCCGTCGGTGTAGACCACGAGCGAGTCCTTCGCGAGGAACGCGGCCGACACGGCGACCGCCTGGTTCAGCAGCCCGCCCGGATCGCTGCGCACGTCGAGCACGAGGCCCTTGAGCTCGCCCTGCTTGTAGAAATCCTTGATCGCCCGGGCGAGGTCCTCGCCGGTGCGCTCCTGGAAGCTCCTGATGCGGATGTAGCCGTATCCTGGCTCCAGCATCTTCGCGCGAACGCTCTTGACGTTGATCTCTTCGCGCTGCAGCGTGAAGGTGAGCGGCTGGTCGACTTCCTTGCGCACGATCGTCAGCACGACGGACGTGCCGGGCTTGCCGCGCATCTTGTCGACCGCCTTGGACAGCGCGATGCCGCGCGTGGCGAGGTCGTCGATCTTGACGATAAGGTCGCCGGCCTTGACGCCGGCGCGGTACGCCGGCGTATCCTCGATCGGCGAGATCACGCGCACGACGCTGTCCTCGATGCCGACCTCGATGCCGAGGCCGCCGAACTTGCCTTGCGTCGAGACCTGCAGCTCCTTGAACGCGTCGGCGTCGAGGAAGTCGGAATGCGGGTCGAGCCCGTGCACCATTCCGATGATGGCTTCCTTGATCAGCTTCTCGTCCGAGACCGGCTCGACGTAGTCGCTCTTGATCTTGCCGAATACCGCCGAAAGCAGCTGCAGATCCTCGTAGGGGATCGGCGTTTTCTGCTCGCGCTGCGCGACCGCCGAGAAATTGAGCGAGAGCAGGACGCCCAGGACCGCGCCCAACCCGATCAACCCAGCCTTTTTCCAACCATTGCCCATCGCTCTTCCTCCGGCCGCGCGCGCGGTGCGCACGAATCGAGCCGCTCTCGTTGACCCACCGGAAATGCGCTAAGAATTACCGGCGCCCCCGTACCGTCGCAGCAGTATACGCTCGCATTCGACGCTGCCAAGCGTCCGGCGATCGGCCACTCGAACGATCGAAAACGCGGCGCTCGGCAGGCCCGAGAACGACGCAGGAACCGAGCCATCCGCGCGCTGCACGGCCACGGACGCGGCGGCACCAGCCGGCCGGCAGCGCTTCGCCGACCGGCGGCTCGGGTCTCGTTTCGATCACTGGGTGCAAACCCCTGCCGGGTGGCGCACGCGCGCACGTTCTGCCGTCCCCGTTGGGGTGTAAAAACTGCAGCGAGTTCCGTTTTGCGGCCGGTGGGCGCCGCCAAAAAGTCCGCGCACGCCGCTCTTGCTATCATTTCGGTTTCCCCGGCCTTCCACCCTCAATGTCGTTCATCCGCGAGAACTGGCTGCTGATCCTCGTCATGTTCGCGTCGGGCGCGATGCTCGTCTGGCCGCTCGTCCAGCGGCGCCTGTCGCCGATGAAGGAAATCGGCAATCTCAATGCGACGCACCTGATCAACCATCGCGACGCGCTGCTCCTCGACGTGCGCGAGCCCGCCGAGTACCAGCAGGGACGGCTGCCGAAGGCGTTGCACATCCCGCTGTCGCAGCTCGACAGCCGGGCCGGCGAGCTCACCAAATACAAGGCGCGGCCGGTCGTCGCCTATTGCGCGTCCGGCAACCGCAGCCGCATGGCGGGGGGCGCGCTCGCGAAGTTGGGCTTTGCCGAGATCTATCACCTGCATGGAGGCTATCGCGCCTGGAAGGACGCGGGTCTGCCGGTCGAGAAATAGCCGATGAGCGCGCCGGCGATCACGATGTACGCGACCGCCGTGTGCCCTTACTGCGTTCAGGCGGAGCGCCTGCTTCGCGCCAAGGGCATCACCGCGATCACCAAGATCCGCGTCGACCTCGATCCGGGCGAACGGCAGGCGATGATGGCGAAAACGGGCCGGCGCACGGTGCCGCAGATCTACATCGGCGATCGCCACGTCGGCGGCTACGAGGATCTGGTCGCGCTCGAGCGCGCGGGAAGGCTCGAAGCGATGCTCGCTGGCGAGGCGGTGGACGAACCCGCGGGCCAGCCGCCGGTCGGGTAAAATTCCACGTTTAGCCTCGTACCGCGAAGGATTGGCATCATGGCCGACACGCAACCGATGAACCCCCAGGGCGCCAACGGCGAATCCGGCGTCACGTTCTCGATCGACAAGATCTACGTGAAGGACCTGTCGCTCGAGAATCCGGGAGCGCCGCAGTCGTTCATGACGCAGCAGTCGCCGCAGGTCGAGATCGGGTTGCGCACGCGCGCCGAGCAGGCCGAGCCCGACATGTACGAGTGCGTGCTCACGATCACACTCACCGCAAAGAACGGCGACGCGACGCTGTTCCTCGTCGAGGCGTCGCAGGCCGGGCTGTTCACGATCAAGGGCGTGCCGGCCGACCAGCTGCAGCCGGTGCTCGCGATCCACTGTCCCACCGTGCTCTTCCCGTACGCGCGGGAAACGCTCGCCGACGCGGTCACGCGCGCCGGCTTTCCGCCGGTGCATCTCGCGCCGATCAACTTCGAGGCGCTCTACCAGCAGCAGCTCGCGCAGGTGCAGGCGCAGCCGGCAGCCGTCGCGAACTGACGGCGACGCGCCTCAGGCGATGCGAACGGCGCTCGCGACAGCGATCGGCCTCGCGCTGGCCGCGACCGCGAGTGCCGCCGACTTCTATGCGATCGGCGAGCCGGCCGTGCTCTACGACGCGCCGTCGCTCAAGGCGAAGCCGCTTTTCGTGCTCGGCCGTGACACGCCGGTCGAGCTGATCGTGCCGCTCGAAGGCTGGAGCAAGGTGCGGGATCCGTCGGGATCGATCGGCTGGGTCGAGCGCAGGAACCTCGCCGAGCGGCGCACCGTCGTCGTCCGCGTACCGGTCGCCGACGTGCGCGCGGCGCCGGAAGAGGCGGCGCCGGTCGCGTTTCGCGCCGAGCAGAACGTGCTGCTCGAGCTCGCCGAGCCCGTGACGTCGGCGACCGCGACGATGAATCCCGGCTGGGTGAAGGTCCGCCATCGCGACGGCCAGACGGGCTTCGTTCGCGTGACGCAGATCTTCGGGCTCTGAGCGCCCCGCCTGCGCATCACGCCCGCCATGACTGCATCGGTCGTCGTGCTCGGCGCGGGCGCCTGGGGCACGGCGCTCGCCGTTCATCTCGTGCGCTGCAGCGGCTCGCGCGTCACGCTGTGGGCCCGCGATCCGGCGCAGGCCGCCGCGCTCGCGAGCGCACGCGAGAATGCACGGTATCTGCCCGGCATCGCGCTGCCCGGCGCGCTCGGCGTCGGCGCCGACTTGTCGGTGGCGCGAAGCGCGACGTTGCTGATCGCCGCCACGCCGATCGCCGCGTTGCCCCAAATCGCGACCCTGCTGGCCGTCGCCGGTGCGCGCGCGCCGCTGGTCTGGCTGTCGAAGGGCTTCGTGGCGGTCCTGCCCTCGCAGGCTTTTCCGGCCGGTTGGGCGCTTGCGCACCAGCTCCTCGCACCGCAGTGGCCGGCGCCGGTCGGCGTCGTCTCCGGGCCAAGCTTCGCCGAGGAAGTCGCGCGCGGGCTGCCGACGGCGCTCACCGTCGCGGCGACCGATCCGTCGCTCGCGGCGGATGTCGCCACGCTGCTTCGCGGCGACACGCTGCGCGCTTACATGAGCGACGACATCGCCGGCGTCGAAGTCGGCGGCGCGGTGAAGAACGTGCTCGCGATCGCCGCCGGCGCGAGCGACGGCCTGCGCTACGGGCACAATGCGCGGGCCGCGCTGATCACGCGCGGGCTCGCCGAAACCGGACGGCTGTCCGCGGCGCTCGGCGGCGCGCGCGAGACGCTGATGGGCCTCGCCGGCCTCGGTGACCTCGTACTGACCTGCACCGGCGATCTTTCGCGCAACCGGCGCGTCGGCTTGATGCTCGCGCAAGGCAAGACGCTGCCCGCGATACTTGCCGAGCTCGGCCACGTCGCCGAAGGGGTCAGCGCGGCCGATGCCGTGCAACGGCTCGCGTCGCATCACGGCGTCGACATGCCGATCTGCGAGGCCGTTCATCGAGTGCTGAATGGCGCGATCACGCCGCGAGCCGCGGTCGAAGCGCTGCTGCGCCGCGAGCCGAAGGCCGAATAGTCGAACATGCGCGCCGCGATCGTCGCCGTCGCTTCGGGCTTCGCGTGCGCAGCACTCGCGCAATCGCCGTTCGCACCGCCCGCCACGATGCCGCGGCCGGTGGTCGAAACGCTGCACGGCGTCACGCTGACCGACCGCTACCGCTGGCTCGAGAACGGCAAGGACGCGCAGGTCGAAGCGTGGACGAGGGCGCAGCACGCCGCGACGCTGCGCTGGCTCGACGACAACGCGCCGCCGGTGCCCGGTCTTCGCGACGAGATCACGCGCCAGATCGATCGCGACGTCACGCAGGCGCCGTTCTTTCGCAACGGGCGCGAGTTCTTCCTGCGCACGCTCACCGGCGAGCCGCAACCGAAGCTCTATACGCGCCTCGCGAAGGGCGGCGAGAAGCTGCTGTTCGATCCGGTCGCGCTCGATGCGAGCGGGAAGACGGCGCTCGGACCCATCGTGCCCAATCGCGACGGCTCGAGGCTCGCCGTCGCGACGTATGCGAAGGGCTCCGAGATCAGCGATTACCGCATCATCGATTCGATGTCGGGCGCGCAAATCGGACCCGTGGTCACCGGCCTGCGCTACTTCTCCTGGGCCCGCGACGAGCGCTACGCGTACGTGTCGCCGCGAACGGCCGAGTCCGACGCGCGGCAGGAGCCGGCGCGCTGCTATCGGCATCGGCTCGGCGGCGATCGCAGCGCCGACGAGCTGCTGATCGCGATGAAGGACGCGAAGGAGTTCTGCGCCGTCTACGAACCGGACGAGGGCGACGTCACGGTGTTCGAGACGGGCGCCGGCTACGCGAACACACTGAAGATCCGGCCGATCGGTTCGAGCGTCGAGCCGACGACGATCTGGACGAGCGAGACGAACACGGCGAACGCGGAGTTCCGCAAGGACCGCATTTACATCCGCACCAACGACGGCGCGCCGAACTGGAAGCTGATGGTCGCGACCTACGAGCATCCGGCGTCGCGCGACTGGAAGCTTCTCGTGCCCGAGCAGGACACGGTGATCGAAGGCCTCCAGGCGACGAGCGACTGGATCGTCGTCGTCGACAAGAAGGACGTGCTCACGCGCGTGTTCGTGCACGATCTCGCCGGCAGGCGGCTGCGCGAGCTGCCGATGCCCGAGCTCGGCAACGTCGTCGACACGCATTACGACGTCGACGCGAACCGCGTCTACGCGCGCGTCGAGTCGTTCACCGCGCCGAATACGCTGTATGCGATCGACGGCGCCTCGCTCGAATGGAAGCGGCTGTGGCGCGACGACCCGCCGCTCGACACGTCGAGGATCGAGGCCGAGCGCGTGTTCGTCGACGCGAAGGACGGCGCGCGCATCCCGGTGTTCGTCGTGCGCCGCAAGGACGTCGAGCGCAACGGCGACAACCCGGCGCTGCTCTACGGCTACGGCGGCTTCAACGTCGGCATCGCGCCGTTCTACATCGGCACGCTCGCGACGTTCGTCAATCGCGGCGGGGTCTTCGTCTACGCCGGCATCCGCGGCGGCGACGAGTACGGCGAGCGCTGGCACGAGCAGGCGATGAATGCGCGCAAGCAGACGACGTTCGACGACTTCACCGCGGTCGCGCAGTGGCTCGTGCGCGAGCGCTGGACCAGGCCGTCACGGCTCGCGATCGAAGGCGGCAGCAACGGCGGCCTGCTGGTCGCGGCGATGCTGACGCAGCGTCCCGATCTGTTCGCCGCGGCGGTCTGCGCCGTGCCGCTCACCGACATGGTGCGCTACCACCGGTTCCTGATCGCGCGCTACTGGATTCCCGAGTACGGCGATCCGGACCGCGACGCGGATTTCCGCTGGCTTCTTCGCTATTCGCCGTATCACAACGTGCGCGACGGCGTCAATTTCCCGGCGACGCTCGTCACCGCCGGCGAATACGACTCGCGCGTCGATCCGATGCACGCGAAGAAGTTCGTCGCTGCCGTGCAGAATCACGTCGGCCAGGTGTCGCCGTTCATGCTTTACATGGACTTCGACAGCGGCCACGGTTACGGCAAGTCGCGCCGGCAGACGATCGACGATCGCGACTACGAGCTGCGCTTCGTGATGAACGCACTGCGCATGAAATAGGGGACAGACCACGTTTTCGCGACGCCCGACGCCGTGCCCGACAGCGCCGAAAACGTGGTCTGTCCCCTATTTCTTCGCGCCGGCGAGGCCGGTCTGCCGCCACGCTTCGTAGACGGCGATGGCGACGGCGTTGGAAAGGTTGAGGCTGCGCACGCCCGGCTGCATCGGGATGCGAACACGCGCGCGCGGCGCGAACTCGTCGACGATTGCCGGCGGCAGCCCGCGCGTCTCGCAGCCGAACACCAGCACGTCGCCGCGCGCGAAGGCGACGCTGTACAGGCTGGACGAGCCCTGCGTCGTGAACGCGAGCAGCCGTCGTCCGCCGAGCGCCGCCCGGCATGATCGCCAGTCCTCGTGGACGTGAACACGCGCGTATTCATGGTAGTCGAGCCCGGCGCGGCGAAGCTCGCGGTCGTCCATGCGGAAGCCGAGCGGCTCGACGAGATGCAGATCGGCGCCGGTGTTCGCGGTGAGGCGAATCACGTTGCCGGTGTTCGGCGGAATTTCCGGGTGCACGAGCACGACGGCGAGCGGCGGTGCGCAATCGGGCGGCGTAGCCATCGCCGCCATTGTGCGTCATGCGGGTGGCGGCGTGCGGGCGACGACCCATGCATCGACGCGCGCAGCCCCGGCGGCGATCAGCGTGCGCGCGGCCTCGATGAGCGTCGCCCCGGTGGTCATCACGTCGTCGACGACGGCGAGCCGCTGCGAGCGCACGTTGCCCACGCAGACGAATGCGTTGCGCACGTTGCTCGCGCGCGCCGTCCACGGCAGCATTGCCTGCGGCGCAGCGTTGCCGACGCGGGCGAGCGGCGCGCCGATGGGCACGCGCAGCCGCGCAGCGACGCGCCGGGCGATCTCGTGCGCCTGGTTGAAGCCGCGCTCGCGCTGGCGCGCCGGCGCAAGCGGCAGGGCGACGATCGCATCCGGCGACTCCTGCGATCGTGCAGCGATTGCGAGAGCGGCGGCCGCCCAGTCGGCGAGCGCGAGGCGCCCGCCGTACTTCAGCGCCTGCAACAGGCAGTCGACCGGAAACCCGTACATGTACGCGGCCACGGTGGCTCCGAACGGTGGCGGTCGTGCAAGGCATTCGCCGCACACGGAGCCGGACGACGCGAGCGCGCAGAGCGGACAGGGTGCCGGCACTCGCGGCAGCGCTGCTTCGCATGCAGCGCATATCAACGCGTCGCCGGCCGGCCCGACGCACAGCGCACAATGCTGCGGCAGCGCGCGCCGCACGATGTTCAGCACGCGCAACGAGTGCCCGTCGCGTGCCGCGTCATTGCTCGCCGCCTCGGGCGGGGCGAGCAAACCTGTCAAATGATTCGATTCGGGCATTTGACAACCGACGAAGGCTGCTTCGACACTCGGCCGCGACCTGCCGATCCTGAATCACGCGGAAGCTCCATGCCATCGATCGAACGACTGACCCCGCTTCGCGCCACGACGACGCGTGCATCCGATTCATCGTCGCCGTGGCCCGTCGACGCGGTGGAGTCACTGTTCGCACTGCCGTTCGGCGAGCTCGTGCACCGCGCCCAGAACGTGCATCGCGCGCACCACGATCCGCAGCGCGTGCAGCTGTCGACGCTGCTCTCGGTGAAGACCGGCGGATGCCCGGAGGACTGCGGCTACTGCCCGCAGGCCGCGCGTTATCACACCGCCGTCGCCGACGAGCCGATGCTCTCGCTCGACCGCGTGCTCGACGCGGCGCGCGACGCCAAGCGCAACGGCGCGACGCGCTTCTGCATGGGCGCCGCGTGGCGCGGGCCGAAGGAGCGCGATCTCGCGCCGGTGCTCGCGATGGTCGCCGGCGTGAAGTCGCTCGGACTCGAGACGTGCTGCACGCTCGGAATGCTGAAGGACGGACAGGCGCAGGCGCTCAAGGCCGCCGGACTCGACTACTACAACCACAACCTCGACACGGCCCCCGAGTTCTACGGCGACGTCGTCACCACCCGCGACTACGACGACCGCCTCGCGACGCTGGAGCGCGTTCGCGGCGCGGGTCTGAAGGTCTGCTGCGGCGGCATCGTGGGGATGGGCGAGAGTCGGCGGCAGCGGGCCGGGCTGATCGCGCAGCTCGCATGCCTCGAGCCGTATCCCGAGTCCGTGCCGATCAACCACCTGGTGCAGGTGGAGGGCACGCCGCTGCACCAGCGGTTCGCAGGCGAGCGATCGCTCGATCCGCTCGAATTCGTCCGCACGATCGCCGCCGCGCGGATCACGATGCCGCGCGCGATGGTTCGGTTGTCGGCCGGGCGGCGCGAGCTCGGTGATGCCGTGCAGGCGCTGTGCTTCCTCGCCGGCGCCAACTCGATCTTCTACGGCGACAAGCTGCTCACCACCGGCAATCCCGAGATCGACGCCGATCGCGCGCTGTTCGAGAAGCTCGGGCTGTCGGCCGCCTAAAGCGGCGCCGTGCGCGCCTGCGATCGATGCCGGAGCGCGCATTCAAGCCCGATTCGCGCGGCGCTCGCGCACTGATCGGCTCGCTCGAGGAAGCGCTCGCCGAGCGACGTGCCGCCGGCCTCGCGCGCACTCGACGTACGCTCGCATCGGCGCAGGGCTCGCGTGTCGTCGTCGACGGCATCGAGCGCGTCGCATTCGCGAGCAACGACTATCTCGCGCTCGCGAACGATCCGATCGTCGTGGCCGCGGCGCGCGACGCCGCGCAGCGCTGGGGCGCAGGCGCCGGTGCGTCGCATCTCGTGTGCGGGCACTTCGCGCCGCATGCGGAGCTCGAGACGGCGCTCGCCGAATTCGTCCATCCGTGCAGCGGCGCGCGCGCGCTGACGTTGTCGAGCGGCTATCTCGCGAACCTCGCGATACTGACGACGCTCGCCGGCCGCGGCGATGCGATCTTCGCCGACCGGCTCAATCATGCATGCCTCGTCGACGGCGCGCTGCTCTCGCGCGCGGAGCTCGTTCGATATCCTCATGGCGACGTCGAGCGTCTCGCCACGGCGCTCGCGGCGTCCGCGGCGAAACGCAAGATCATCGCGACCGACGCCGTGTTCAGCATGGACGGCGACATCGCGCCACTGCCGCAACTGCTCGAGCTCGCCGCCGCGCACGACGCGTGGCTCGTCGTCGACGACGCGCACGGCTTCGGCGTGCTTGGCGAGGGCCGCGGCGCGCTCGCGCATTTCGGCATCGAGTCGCAGCGCGTCGTCTACATGGGCACGCTCGGCAAGGCGGCCGGCGTCGCCGGCGCATTCGTCGCCGCGCACGAGGCGGTGATCGAGACGCTCGTGCAGCGCGCTCGCAGCTACGTCTTCACCACCGCCGCGCCGCCGATGCTGGCCGCCGCGCTCTGCGCGAGCGTGCGCATCATCCGCCACGACGCCTCGCGCCGCGTGCATCTCGCCGCGCTGATCGATCGCGCGCGCGAGCGGATGCGCGCGTTGCCGTGGCGTCTTCTGCCGTCGCGAACGCCGATCCAGCCGCTCGTCGTCGGCGACAACGGCGCTGCCGTCGCGCTCGCCGACGCGCTGTGGCAGCGCGGCTTCTGGGTGCCGGCGATCCGCCCGCCGACGGTGCCGGCGGGGACGGCACGACTGCGCATCACGCTTTGCGCCGCGCATTCCATCGCCGACGTCGACGCGTTATCCGACGCGCTCGCCGATATCGCGTCCGGCTCGACGGCATGAGCGCACTGCATGTCGAGTCCGTGGGCGACGGTCCGCCGCTCGTGCTGCTTCATGGCTGGGCGATGCACGGCGGCGTGTGGGCGCCGACGGCTGCGCTCCTCGCGCGGCGCTTTCGCGTCCATGCGGTGGACCTGCCCGGGCATGGCCACAGCGCGCCGGTGCAGCCGTTCACGCTTGCTGCGATCGTCGCCGCGATCGCGGCGCGTTTCGAGTGCGAAGACGAGCCGCTCAACGTCGTCGGATGGTCGCTGGGCGCGCTGGTCGCAATGGTCTGGGCGATGGACCCGCGCACTCGCATCGGACGCATCGGACTCGTCGGCGCGACGCCGCGCTTCGTCGCAACGATCGATTGGCCGCACGCGATGGACGGCGAGACGCTGCGCCGCTTCCACGACGAGCTGCGCGTCGCCTATCGCTTGACGCTCAAGCGCTTCCTCGCATTGCAGGTCCACGGCAGCGAGCACGGCCGGGCCGCGCTCGCCGCGATGCGCGAGCAGCTGTTCGCGCGCGGCGAGCCGCCGGCGGCGGTGCTGCGATCCGGGCTCGACGTGCTCGCGACGACTGATCTGCGCGATCGCGTCGGCGCGATTCGCGTGCCGACGCTCGTCGTCGCCGGCGAGCGCGACGCGCTCACGCCACCCGAAGCGGGCGCATGGCTCGCGAGCGCGATAGCCGGCGCGCGGCTCGTGCGCATCGGCGGCGCCGCGCACGCGCCGTTCCTTTCGCACCCGCGCGAGTTTCTCGCCGCGTTCGACGCACTCGTCGATGGCCGACCCGGCTGACCCGTCGCTGCCCGAGCGTCGCGCCGTGCGCCGCGCGTTTGCGCGTGCCGCCCGCACGTACGATGCGGCCGCCGTGCTGCAACGCGAAGTGGGTGCGCGAATGATGGAACGTCTCGACGTCGTCAAGCTCGTGCCGTCGTCGATCCTCGACGCCGGGTGCGGCACCGGCGACGCGCTGGGCGAGTTGGCCGCGCGCTACCCGCGCGCGTCGCGCGTCGCCGTCGACGTCGCGCCGCCGATGCTCGCTGCAGCGCGCGCAAAGGCGCATGTTCGCCGGTCGTTGTTCGCTCGGCTTTCGGCGGGCTTGCGGGCAGCGGCGATTGCACCCGAGCCCGCGTTCGTCTGTGCCGACGTCGCCGCGCTGCCCTTCGAGGCGGCGAGCTTCGAGCTCGTCTGGAGCAATCTCACGCTGCAATGGGTGGGCGAGCTCGACGGCGCGCTCGCCGAGATGCACCGGGTGCTCGCCGTCGGCGGCCTGATAACGTTCACGACGTTCGGGCCCGATACGCTGAAGGAGCTGCGCTCGGCATTCGCGCAGATCGACGCGGCGCCGCACGTCGTTCGCTTCATCGACATGCACGACATCGGCGACCTGCTCGTGCACACCGGGTTCTCCGACCCGGTCATGCAAATGGAAACGATCACGATGACGTATGCGCAGCCGATGGCGCTGTTGCGCGACCTGAAGGCGATCGGCGCGACGAACGCCGCGGCGGGACGTTCGCGTGCGCTCACCGGGCCGCGTCGATTCGCACGCGCGCTCGCCGCGCTCGGCGCGCTTGCGCACGACGGCCGTATACCGGCGACGTTCGAGGTCGTCTACGGCCACGCCTGGAAGGCCGAGCGAAAACGCACGCCCGAAGGCCACGCGATCGTGCGTGTCGACCGCCAGCCGAGGCGTCGATGAGCGCCCTCGCGCAAACGGCAAGCGGCGTGTTCGTCACCGGCACCGATACCGGCGTCGGTAAGACGTTCGTCGCTGCCGGGATCGCGCGGGCGCTCGCGCGGGCAGGGCGGCGGGTGGCCGTGATGAAGCCCGTCGCCGCCGGCATCGAGCCGGGCGCACGGGTGGCGGACGATGTCGCCGCGCTCGTCGCGGCCGCGAACGTCGATGCGCCGCTCGCCGACGTGAATCCGTATGCGTTCGCGCCGGCCATCGCGCCGCACATCGCGGCGGCGCAGTCGGGCACGGCGATCGACGTGGAGCGCATCGCGGCTGCGTACGCGAGGCTCGCGGCGCGGGCCGATGTCGTCGTCGTCGAAGGCGCCGGCGGCGCGCTGGTGCCGCTCGGCGCGCGCGCCGACATGCTCGATATCGCCGTCGCGCTTCGGCTGCCGGCGCTGCTCGTCGTCGCGCTGCGGCTGGGCTGCCTCAATCACGCAATCCTTACCGACATTGCGCTGCGCATGCGCGGCGTCCGCTTCGCCGGATGGATCGCGAATCGCGTCGATCCCTCGATGCCGGCAGCCGACGAAAACGTCCGCGCGCTCACCGATGCGCTCGCGGCGCCGATGGTGGCGGACATCGGCTGGAACGACGACGCGCCCGCGCGGCTGCAACGCGCCGTGGCGCTGCTGGCGCTGCGACAATGAGTCGCATTCGCGCTGCAACTTGCGCGCCATTGCCCGCGTCTTTCGACGTGTGTTTGATCCATGTTAATATTTTCAGGCTTTGCAGCAACCCGGCGTGACGCACTTGGGTCTGCGGGCGGAACCCTGCCGTCACGCGAGGGAATCGTTTTTTCCGCCCGCCTCAATGGCGCCGTGCCGCGCAATCGATGAGCGGCGCAGACCTTCCATCGCCCCCGGCGGTTTCGCACTACTGCGTGATGTCGCGGCGGAACAACTCGCTCGACTCGCGCCAGCGATGGATGCTGTTCGCGACGCTCGCCGCCCTGTCGTTCGGCCTCGCGCTCGGATTCGCTGCCGCCGGTGCGTGGCTCGTGCTGCCGTATTCGGCGATCGAGATCGCGGTGCTCGCGGTCGCCTTTGCGTACGTCGAGCGCCGTGCGGGGGATTGGGAAAGGCTGACGGTGTCGGACGACCGCGTCATCGTCGAGCGGTCGATCGGCGGGCGCGCAACGCGGCACGAGTGGAATCGGCCGTGGCTCGTCGTGGCGACCGACGCCGACGGCGTCGTGCGACTCGGCAGCGAGGCGGTGCCGTTCGGGGCGGCGCTGCCGAACGACCAGCGCGCGGAGATTGCGCGCACGCTGCGCCGGCTCGCGTCGGCGCGCTGACGGGCAAGCGGAACACACAATACGAACGCAACAGGCAACCGAGGCAAGCATGGCGCTTACTTTCGCGGGTCGGACGGGGATGCACCGGGTGAGGCAACTGGCAGCCCTCGCCGCCGCCGTGTTTCCCGGCGCGGCGCTCGCCGCGTGGGAATACAACTTCCAGAACGGCGTCACGCCGGTCGCACAGAACATCGAGCGGTTGCACGAGTTCATCTTCTGGATCTGCTGCGCGATCTTCGTCGGCGTTTTCGGCGTGATGTTCTATTCGCTGATCAAGCACCGCAAATCGACCGGTCACCAGGCGGCGCAATTCCACGAGAACACGCTGGTCGAGATCGTGTGGACGGTCATTCCGTTCCTGATCCTGCTGTTCATGGCGTTTCCGGCGACGCGGACGATTCTTTCCGCGCACGACACGTCGGCGCCCGACATGACGATCAAGGTCACCGGGTACCAGTGGAAGTGGAACTACGACTACATGCAGGAAGGCTTCGGCTACTACTCGAGCCTCGCGACGCCGCTCGCGCAGATCGATGGCCGCGAGCCGAAGGGCCCGAACTACCTGCTCGAAGTCGACCATCCGCTCGTCGTGCCGGTCGACACCAAGGTGCGCGTGCTGATCACCGCGAACGACGTGATCCATTCGTGGTGGGTCCCTGCGTTCGGCATCAAGCAGGACGCGATCCCGGGCTTCGTGCGCGACACGTGGTTCCGCGCCGAGAAGGTCGGCGTCTACCGCGGACAGTGCGCCGAGCTCTGCGGCAAGGAGCACGCGTTCATGCCGGTCGTCGTCGACGTCAGGAGCAAGGACGACTACGCGAAGTGGCTCGCCGAGCAGAAGTCGAAGCTCGGCGCCGCGTCGGCGAACGCCGACCAGCCGATGGACATGGCCGCGCTGATCGCGCACGGCGCGGATGTGTTCAACGCGAACTGCGCGCACTGCCACCAGCAGAACGGCAAGGGGGTGCCGGGAGCGTTCCCGGCGCTGGACGGCTCGAAGGTCGTCAACGGCCCGAAGGCCGATCAGATCGCGATCGTGCTGAACGGCAAGGCGGGCACCGCGATGCCGTCGTGGAAACAGCTGTCCGATGCGGACATCGCGTCGGTCATCACGTACACGCGCAACAGCTGGAGCAACAAGACCGGCGAGGCAATCGAGCCGGCGGAGATCAAGGCGGCGAGAAAGTGATGCCGGAGCGACGCATGGTGTCATCCCGAGGAGCGGCGCGACGAGGATCTGCCTTTGTCGGTGAACAGCAGACGCCTCGCTTCGCTCGGCATGACATGAAACGGAGACCCCGATGAGCAGCATCCCCCACGATCACGCGATTCCGGGCCACGACGAGCACGGATACGCGCACCATCCCGGCGGCATCATGCGCTGGATCACGACGACGAACCACAAGGACATCGGCACGATGTACCTTTGGTTCTCGTTCACGATGTTCATCGTCGGCGGCATCATGGCGCTCACGATCCGCGCCGAGCTGTTCCAGCCGGGACTGCAGATCGTCGATCCCGAGTTCTTCAACTCGCTTACGACGCTGCACGGGCTGATCATGATCTTCGGCGCGCTGATGCCGGGCGCCGTCGGCTTCGCGAACTGGATGATCCCGCTGCAGATCGGCGCGCCGGACATGGCGTTCGCGCGGATGAACAATTGGAGCTTCTGGCTGCTGCCCCCGGCGGCGCTGCTGCTCGTGACTTCGCTGTTCCTGCCGGGCGGCGCGCCGGGCACCGGGTGGACGATCTACCCGCCGCTGTCGATCCAGAACGGCATGGGCATGGACCTGACGATCTTCGCGATCCACATCATGGGCGCGTCGTCGATCATGGGATCGATCAACATCATCACGACGATCCTCAACCTGCGCGCACCCGGCATGACGCTGATGAAGCTGCCGCTGTTCTGCTGGACGTGGCTGATCACCGCGTACCTGCTGATCGCCGTGATGCCGGTGCTCGCCGGCGCGGTGACGATGCTCCTGACCGATCGCCACTTCGGCACGAGCTTCTTCAACGCGGCCGGGGGCGGCGATCCGGTGCTCTTCCAGCACATCTTCTGGTTCTTCGGACACCCGGAGGTCTACATCATCATCCTCCCCGCGTTCGGCATCATCTCCGAGCTGATCCCGACGTTCTCGCGCAAGCCGCTGTTCGGCTACGCGTCGATGGTCTACGCGGTCGCCGGCATCGCGATCCTGTCGTTCATCGTCTGGGCGCACCACATGTTCACGACCGGCCTGCCGGTCGCGGGGATCCTGTTCTACATGTACGCGACGATGCTGATCGCGGTGCCGACCGGCGTGAAGGTGTTCAACTGGCTCGCGACGATGTGGCGCGGCGCGATCAGCCTCGAGGCACCGATGCTCTTCGCGCTCGGCTTCCTGTTCCTGTTCGTGATCGGCGGTTTCACCGGCCTCGTGCTCGCCATTCAGCCGATCGACGTGCAGTTCCAGGACACCTACTACGTCGTCGCGCACTTCCACTACGTGATGGTCGCCGGCACGCTGTTCGCGTTCTTCGGGGGTGTCTATTACTGGATCCCGAAGTGGACCGGCAACATGTATCCGGAGATGGCGGCGAAGTGGCACTTCTGGCTGTCGTTCGTCTTCTTCAACGTCGCTTTCTTCCCGATGCACTTCCTCGGGCTCGCCGGCATGCCGCGGCGCATTCCGGACTACGCGCAGCAGTTCACCGACTGGAACATGGTGTCGACGATCGGCGCGTTCGGCTTCGGCTTGTCGCAACTGATCTTCCTCTACGCGGTCGTGAGGACGATCCGCGGCGTCGGCGTCGCGAAGGCGCCGGCGAAGCCGTGGGAAGGCGGCACGTCGCTCGAGTGGACCGTGCCGTCGCCAGCGCCATACCATACATTCGAAACGCCGCCGGTGGTCAAGTAGAGACGATACGAGCACCGGCTGCAGAAACGTTGCCGGCGCTCGAATATCGAGCCGATGAGTCCTGAACCTGCCAACGATCAACAGCGCCGCCGAGCGGCGCTGCGCACCGGCATCACGCTCGGCTCGATCGCCGGCGTCTTCTTCGTCGGCGTCATCGCGTCGCGCCTCATCGGCTCGCCTCTGATGTCGCTCGGCGTCGTCGGCGGCGTGCTGCTGGTCTTCCTCGTCGTTGCGATCGGCCGCCTGCTACGCCGCGAGCCATGAGCGAACCGGCGCCGGTCGCGGACGTCCGCCGCGCGAACCGCACGATGCTGACGAAGCTCGCCGTCATCGTCGTCGGCATGTTCGCCTTCGGCTACGCGCTGGTGCCGTTCTACGACAAGATCTGCGCGGTCACCGGCCTTCGCAACATCGCGCGCGCCGACGAGGTCAGGAACACGCAAATCGACGCGACGCGCGACGTGCGCATCGAGTTCGACTCGAACGTGCGGCGAATGGCGTGGAAGTTCCGCCCGCTCGAGCCGGTCGTCGCCGTGCATCCGGGCGAGATCCGCCAGGTGATGTTCGAGGTCGTCAACACGAGCGACCACGCGGTGACGGGACAGGCGATTCCGAGCTACGGACCGTTGAACGCGAGCGGCTATTTCCGCAAGCTCGATTGCTTCTGCTTCGCGAAGCAGACGCTCGCGGCGGGCGAGACGAGGCAGATGCCTGTCGTGTTCGTCGTCGATCCCCACGTGCCGGCCGACATGACGACGATCACGCTGTCGTACACGTTCTTCGAGGTCGAAGGCAACCAACCCGCGCAGGTCGGCACGAGCGCCGCGCGAAGCTGAAGAAGAAGCAGCACGCAAAAGAGAGCGCCCGCCATGGCCACAACCACCGCAGCAACCGCCGCACCCGCGGCCAAGCCGTACTACTACGTTCCCGCGCCGTCGCACTGGCCGATCACCGGCTCGCTCGCGCTGCTGCTGATGGCGAGTGGCGCGGCGTCGTGGATGAACAGCTATGCGATCGGCCCCTGGCTGCTCGCCGCCGGCTTCGCCACGCTGCTGTTCATGCTGTTCGGCTGGTTCGGCACCGTGATCGGCGAGTCGGAGCGTCACCTCTACAACCAGAAGGTCGACGCGTCGTTCCGCTGGGGAATGGGCTGGTTCATCTTTTCCGAAGTGATGTTCTTCGGCGCGTTCTTCGGCGCGCTGTTCTACGTGCGCAACGTGTCGGTGCCCGATCTCGGCAGCCTCACGTCGAAGCTGATCTGGCCGGAGTTCACCGCCGGCTGGCCAACGGTCGGCCCTTACATCAAGGAAACGTTCACGCCGATGGCGGCGATGGGCATCCCGCTGTTGAACACGATCATCCTGCTCTCGTCCGGCTTCACGCTCACGGTCGCGCATCACGGCCTGAAGGCGAACCACCGGGGCCAGCTCAAGCTGTGGCTCTTCATGACGATCGTGCTCGGCGCGTGCTTCCTCGGATTCCAGGCCTACGAGTACACGCACGCGTACAGCGAGCTCAACCTGAAGCTGTCGACCGGCGTCTACGGGTCGACGTTCTTCATGCTGACCGGCTTCCACGGCGCGCACGTCACGATCGGCGCGATCATGCTGACGGTGATGCTCGTGCGCTCGCTGCGCGGCCACTTCACGCCCGACCATCATTTCGGGTTCGAGGCCGCCGCCTGGTACTGGCACTTCGTCGACGTCGTCTGGCTGCTGCTGTTCGTGCTGGTCTACTGGCTCTAGCGGCGGGAATTGGCTGCTGCCCGCTCCCTTTTGCGCCGCCTGGTCCGGCGGCGTTGAACCGCCGACCGCTCGCGGGCGTCGAAGCCTAGCGCAGCCCGCCGGGCGCGATCCAGCCCATCCAGTACGACAGCACGAGGAATGCGACGACGCTTGCCGACAATGCGACGCGAAGGGCCAGCATCTTCAGCATCCGGGTGCCGTGGCCGCGGTCGCGATAGAGATAGTAGAGCGCCGAGAACAGGCTCACGACGACGGCGATCAGACCGGCGATGACGATGATCTTCATGCGCTTCGCGGATTCCTGTCGGCTCGGCCATCGGCCGTCGTCCGGTGAAGAGTTTAGACCAGCATGCCGATGACGGATGCCGCGGGTTCGACGATCGCGGCGGCGCCGCCGTCGCGGCGCTGGATGTCGCGGCTCGGGTACGCCGCGCTCACGGCCGCCGCGGTCGCGCTGTTCATCAGCGCCGGCAACTGGCAGCGCGACCGGATGCACGGCAAGCAGGCGTTGCGCGAGCGCTTCGACGCCGCAAGCGCCGCTCAGCCGGTGCGGTTGGCCGAGCTGCATGCGGACGGCGATTGGGCTGCGCTGCGCTTTCAGCCGGTCGTGGCCGCCGGCGAATTCGACGCGCCTCGCCAGATCTTCATCGACAATCGCGTGCGTGCGGGCACGGCCGGCTACGAGGTCGTCGCGCCGCTCGCGCTCGACGATGGCCGCCGCGTGCTGGTCGACCGCGGCTGGGTCGCGCAGGGTCGCACGCGTGCCGAGCTGCCCGACGTGCCGCCGCCCGCCGGCAGCGTCAGCGTGCGCGGCCGGATCAACATTCCTGCAACCGGCTATTTCGAGCTGTCGAGCGAGCCGTCCCGCGGCGCGCTTTGGCAGCACCTCGATCCGGCGAGGTTCGCGCGTGCAACCGGCGTCGACGTGCTGCCCGTCGTGATCGAGCAGACGGCGCCCGCGGCGCCGGGCGATGCGCTCGTTCGCGATCGTCCCGCTCCCGACTTCGGGGTGGACCAGCACAGGATCTATATGGTGCAGTGGTACGCGTTTGCCGCGCTGGCCGTGGCGATCTGGATATTGCTGACATTGCGCGCCGGCCGGGGCGCAGGGGCGACCGATGGCTGATTCGCCGATTCAACCTGGACCGGGCGCGAGCGCTTCGCCACGCGCCCGCATCGACCGTCGTACCCGGCGCACGCTGGCGCTGCTCGCATTCATCGCCGTCGCACCTGTGGTCGCCGCGTACGTCGCGTACTACCTGGTCCCGCGCGAGGCGCGCGTCAACTACGGCGCGCTGCTCGCGACGCCCGCGCCGGCGCTTCACGGGTCCGGGTTCGACGGCACGCCGTTCGACCTCGCGCAGCTGCGAGGGCGCTGGGTGCTGCTCATCGCCGCAGGCGACCGCTGCGCCGCGGCGTGCGAGCGGATGCTGTACGCGACGCGCCAGGCGCGCGCGATGCAGGGCCGCGAGCAGGACCGCATCGTCCGGGCGATGATGCTCACCGGCAACGACGCGCCGCAGCCCGAGCTGATCGCGCAGCACCCGGGACTCGTCGTCGCGCACGGCGACGCCGAATCGATGTCGGCGCTGCCGGTTGCGAGCGAAGCGATCTATCTCGTCGATCCGCTCGGCAATCTCGTGCTGCGCTACTCGGACGACCCGGACATCAAGCGCCTCGCCAGGGATCTCGAACGCGTGCTGCGCGCGTCGAGCGTCGGATGAGCCCGCGCGCTGC
The DNA here is from genome assembly GCA_963798655.1 of uncultured beta proteobacterium. Taxonomy (GTDB): domain Bacteria; phylum Pseudomonadota; class Gammaproteobacteria; order Burkholderiales; family Casimicrobiaceae; genus CAVSMC01. The sequence goes on from CAWCUH010000004.1 coordinate 1,150,812, forward strand.
AATGCTAAAATTCCATGTTTTCGCGCCGATGCGCGCTCTTCGATGACGACGCTCGCGCTCGCCGAAATCCGCCTGCGGCACTTCCTCGCCCTCGCCAAGCCGCGGGTCGTGTCGTTGATCGTGTTCTGCGCGATCATCGGCATGTTCCTCGCAACGCCCGGCCTGCCGCCGCCGCACCTCGTGTTCTGGGCGACGCTCGGCATCGCGCTCGTCGCCGGCTCCGCGGCGGCGATCAACTGCCTCGTCGAGCAGAAGATCGACGCGGTGATGATGCGCACGCGCCACCGGCCGCTGCCGCACGGCGACGTGACGCCGGGCGCGACGCTCGCGTTCGCCGCGATCGTCGGCACGATCGGCCTCGTCGTCCTGTACCGCTTCGTCAATCCGCTGACGATGTGGCTCACACTCGCGACGTTCATCGGCTACGCCATCGTGTACACGGTGCTGCTGAAGCCCGCGACGCCGCAGAACATCGTCATCGGCGGCGCGTCGGGCGCGATGCCGCCGGTGCTCGGCTGGGCGGCGGTGACCAACGGTGTCGCTCCCGAAGCGCTGCTCCTCTTCCTGATCGTGTTCGTCTGGACGCCGCCGCATTTCTGGTCGCTCGCGCTCTACCGCGCGAACGACTACGCCAAGGCGGGGCTGCCGATGCTGCCTCTGACGCACGGCTCGCGCTACACGCGATTGATGATCGTGCTCTACACGTACGCACTGGTCGCCGTGACGTTGATGCCATTCGCGATCGGCATGAGCGGCCTCGTCTATCTCGCGAGCGCGCTCGCGCTCGGCGGTGCGTTCCTGCGCTATGCGCTGCAGCTCTACCGCGACTACAGCGACGCGCTCGCGCGAACGACGTTCAAGTACTCGATCTTCTACCTCGCCGCGCTCTTCTCGGCGCTGCTGATCGATCATTACGCGCGATGATGCGGCGCGCGTTGGCCGTCGGAATCGTGCTCGCCGTGCTTGCGGCCTGCGGCAACAGCGGGCCGAAATTCATGGCGTCGGACGTGACGGGAACCAAGTTCGGCCGCGATTTCTCGCTGGTCGACCAGAACGGCAAGCCGCGCACGCTCGCCGATTTCCACGGCAAGGCCGTCGTGCTGTTCTTCGGCTATACGCAATGCCCCGACGTCTGCCCGACGACGCTCGCCGAGCTCGCGGAAGCGATGAAGAAGCTCGGTCCGGACGCGTCGCGCGTTCAGGTGCTGTTCGTCACCGTCGATCCGGATCGCGACACGCCGCAGGTGCTGAAGGAATACGTGCCGGCATTCGATCCGGCGTTTCTCGGGCTCACCGGCGACGCCGCGGCGATCGAGCGCACGGCGAAGGAGTTCAAGGTGATCTATCGCAAGCAGCCGGGGGCGACGCCGGGCAGCTACACGATGGACCACTCGGCGGGCACGTTCATCTTCGATCCGCAGGGCCGGCTGCGCGTCTACGTCGGCTACGGACAGGGGCCGGACGTGTTCGCGCACGACATCCGCGAGCTGCTGCGCGACGCCGCGTGATCGCGTGCACGTCGTTGGACTAGGGCCTGTTAACGCTATGGGCACAAACGTGAACGGGTGGCGTGGGGCGCCAGTCGCGGCAGCCGACGAAACCAAGACTGGCGGTCTTGGCGAGGAGAGCAACAAAAGGTGGCGTCCCAAGCCGGCCGTTCCCTTCGGGTTGCTCCCGAAAACGCCGATTTCAGCGTTGCAAAGTCTCGCCGGGTGCCCGACCCGGCTTCGCCTTCGCGCCTTGCGCTGGGCGTTTTCGGCCGTGCAACGCGTTTGCGTCCATAGCGTTAACAGGCCCTAATGCGATGAGCGCACGCCCGCTCGTCGACGACGCGCGGGCAGCGCTTCGAGCCGGCGACATCGACGCCGCGCTCGCATCGTTTGCCGCGCTTGCCGAGCAAAGCCCGGGCGACGCCGACGCGTGGCTTGGTCTCGGCATCTGTTGCGCGCAGCAGCGCCGCTTCGACGATGCCGTCGCGCATCTCGAGCGCGCAGTGGCGATCTCGCCATCGCCGCCGGCCGTGCTTGCGCTCGCCAATGCGCTCGCCGATGCCGGCCGCGTCGATGCAGCGATCGCGCAGGGCGCGTCGCTCGTGCGGGCGCATCCCGGGTTCGCGCCCGGCTGGAATGCGTTCGGGTCGGCGCTCGAGCGCGCACAGCGTCTGGACGAGGCCGCTCGTGCTTTCGGCGATGCGCTGCGTGCGGACGCTCGATACTGGCGTGCCGCGGCGGCGCTCGCCCGCGTCGAGTCGGCGCGCGGCGATCTCGACGCGGCAGCCGACGCGTACCGGCGCTGGATCGAAGCCGACCCGCGATCGTTCGATGCAATGCTCGGTCTCGCGCGCACGCTGCATCGGCAGGCTCGCGTGCTCGAAGCGATCGCGGCTTACAGCGACGCGCTCGCGATCCGCGACGACGCCGACGCGCACAACGATCTAGGCATCGCGTATACCGATATCGCCGAGATCGAGCTCGCGCGGGAGCACTATCGCGCCGCGCTTCGGCTGCGGCCCGACTACGCGGAGGTCGAGAGCAACCTGCTCGTCAACCTCCACTATCGCGACGATGTCGGTCCGGTGGACATGCTGCGGGCGCACCGCGAATGGGCACAGCGCCATGCAGCAATGCCGCGCATGCGCACCGGGCGACGTCGAGGTGCCGCGGGCAGGCGCCGCCGCGTCGGCTTGGTGTCGGGCGTCTTTCACGCCGGGCCGGTCGGGTGGATGCTCGAGCCGGTGCTCGAGCAGCTCGACCGCTCGTCGCTCGCGATCCACTGCTACAACAACGGCCGCTACGCCGATGCGCTGACCGATCGGTTGCGCGCGCGTGTGGACGCGTGGCGCGACGTCCACGCGCTCGATGACGCGACCCTCGCGGCGGCGATCGCCGCCGACGGCATCGACGTCCTCGTCGATCTCGCCGGACATGGTCCCGGCAACCGGCTGCGCGCGATCGCTCGCAAGCCCGCGCCGGTGATCGCGTCGTGGCTCGATTATTTCGACACCACCGGCGTCGATGCCGTCGATTACATCCTCGCCGACGACGTATCGGCGCCCGCCGACTCGCGGCAGCGCTTCACCGAGGAGGTCGTGCGATTCGCGCCCACGCGCCTTTGCTATCCGCCGCCGGATGCGCCCGCAATTGGTCCGTCGCCATCGTCGCGGCGCGGATACGTCACCTACGGCAGCTTCAATCGGCTCTCGAAGCTCTCGCCCATGGTGCGCGCGTCGTGGGCGGCGATACTGCGCGAGGTCGACGGTTCGCGGCTGCTGCTGAAGAACGCCGCCTTCATCGACGCGCAGGTGCGCGAGCGGTTCACCGCGCACTTCGCATCGCTTGGAATCGCCGCGCAACGCCTGGAGCTGCGACCGGCGTCACCGCGCGCGCAGATGTTCTCCGAGTATGGCGATGTCGACATCGCACTCGACCCGTTTCCTTACAACGGCGGGCTCACGACGTGCGACGCGCTCTGGATGGGCGTGCCGCTCGTCTGCGTACTCGGGGACTCGATGATCTCGCGGCAGAGCGCCTCGCTGCTGCATGCGGCGGGGCTGCCCGAATTCGTCGCGACCGACGGCGGGCGCTACGTTGCCCTGGCAGTCGCGCTTGCACGCGACGACGCTGCGCGCGAAACGCTGCGGCAGACGCTGCGTGCACGTGTCGCCGAATCGACGCTGTGCGACGTCGCGCAATTCGCGCGCCGGCTGCAGGCGACGCTGCTCGATCTCGCGCAGCGCACGCCGGGCAACGAGCGCGACCGGCGTTAGCCGCTCTTCTCGATCAGCTCGATCTTGTAGCCGTCGGGATCCTGCACGAACGCGATCACCGTCGTGCCGCCCTTCACCGGACCGGCTTCGCGCGTCACGGTGCCGCCCTTGCGGCGCACCGCGTCGCACGCGGCGGCTGCATCGTCGACCTCGATCGCGATGTGGCCGAAGCCGCTGCCGACATCGTAGGTGTCGACGCCGTAGTTGTACGTAAGCTCGAGCACCGCGCCGCGGCTCTCGTCGCCATAGCCGACGAATGCGAGCGTGTACTTCTGCTCGGGGCGGTCCGTCGTGCGGATCACGTTCATGCCGAGCACGTCGGTGTAGAAGCGCACGGCGCGCTCGAGGTCGCCGACGCGAATCATCGTATGCAGGATTCTCATAGCTCGATCATCTCGAAGTCGTCCTTTCGCGCGCCGCACTCGGGGCACGTCCAGTTGGGCGGCACGTCGTCCCATTTCGTGCCGGGCGCGATGCCCTCGTCCGGCGCGCCGAGCTCCTCGTCGTAGATCCACCCGCAGATCAGGCACATGTACTTCTTCATCGAATCGGGCGCATCGACGGATGGAGTAAAATCGCACAATTCTAGCAAGCCGCCCGACGCGCGCCGGCGCGGCCGCGCGCTGTCCCGCCATGGCCGACGCCGATCTGCGTAATCCTCCCATCGTACTGACGTTCGCCGCCTCGGATCCGACGGCTGGCGCCGGCATGCAGGCCGACCTGCTCACGATCGCGAGCATCGGATGCCATCCGCTGTCGGTGCTGACCGCGGTGACCGTTCAGGACACCGCCGGCGTCGAGGGCCTGCAGGCGCTCGACGCCGAATGGGTCGCCGACCAGGCGCGTTGCCTGCTCGAGGATATTGCCGTCGACGCGTTCAAGATCGGCGTGCTCGGCAGCGTCGAGAACATCGCTGCGATCGCCGAGATCGTCTCCGACTATCCCGACGTTCCGCTGGTGCTCGACCCCGTGCTCGCGTCGGGGCGCGGCGACGTCCTCGCGAGCGACGACATGGCGAGCGCAATGCGCGAATTGCTGTTGCCGCAGACGACGATCATCACGCCGAACAGTATCGAGGCACGACGGCTGATCGCGCCGGACGACGACGACGCGCCGTCGCTCGACGCGTGCGCGCAAAAGCTGATCGAGCTCGGCGCGCACTACGTGCTGGTCACCGGCACTCACGAGCCGACGCCGCAGGTGGTGAACACGCTGTATGCGAAGAGCGGGGTCGTTCGCAGCGACACGTGGCCGCGATTGGCGGGTTCGTTCCACGGATCCGGCTGCACGCTCGCCTCGGCGATCGCCGCGATGCTCGCGAACGGCCTCGAGATGTCCGAAGCGGTGCACGAGGCGCAGGATTACACGTGGCACACGCTGGAGAAAGCGTTTCGGCCGGGCATGGGGCAGCTCGTTCCCGACCGCCTGTTCTGGGCGCGCGACGACGACGCCGCCCCCACCGAAGACGACGCCGCGCCTGCGCGTGCCATCGATGCGCGGCACAGCCATTGACATGTCGTCGCTCGCACTGCGCCGTGCGCGCGCGACGCGGCTGCGCGGCCTGTACGCGGTGACGCCCGACGTCGACGACACCGCCGAGCTCGCCGTCCGGGTGACGGCGGCGATCGGCGGCGGCGCATGTGCGATCCAGTATCGGAACAAGTCGGCCGACGCGGCAACCCGCCGCCGGCAGGCGCTCGCGCTCGCGCGCGTGCAGGCGGCGCACGGCGCGCTCTTCATCGTCAACGACGACGCGGCGCTGGCCGCTGCTGTCGGCGCCGATGGCGTCCACGTCGGCGAGCGCGACGCCAGCGTCGCCGCCGCGCGCGAGCTCGTCGGTCCCGATCGGATCGTCGGCGTGTCCTGCTACGACGACTTCGCGCGCGCGCAGGCGGCGGTGGATGCCGGCGCCGACTACGTCGCGTTCGGAAGCTTCTTCGCATCGTCGGTGAAGCCCGACGCGCGCAAGGCCGACATCGCATTGCTCACGAACGCGCGCGTGCTCGGCGTGCCGGTCGTCGCGATCGGCGGCATCGACGCCGGCAACGCCGGTGCGCTCGCGCGGGCGGGTGCCGACGCGGTCGCGGTCATCAGCGCCGTGTTCGGCGAGCCGACGCCCGACGACGTCGAGAACGCGGCGCGTGCGATCGCGCGCGTGTTTGCGCCGCGCGCGTAGTCCATTCATCGACAGCGAAGGAGCCGCGAGTGACCGATCGCAATGACGAGCTGTTCGCGCGCGCGCAGCGCACGATTCCGGCCGGCGTCAATTCGCCGGTGCGCGCGTTTCGCTCCGTCGGCGGCACGCCGCGATTCCTCGTCAAGGGCGAGGGGGCGTACGTCTGGGACGCCGCCGGCAAGCGCTACATCGATTACGTCGGATCGTGGGGACCGGCGATCGTCGGCCATGCGCATCCCGACGTCGTGCGCGCGGTTCAGACGCGAGCGCAGTTCGGGGTGTCGTTCGGCGCGCCGACCGAGATCGAGATCGAGATGGCCGAGACGCTGGTGCGCCGTCTGCCGTCGATGGATCTCGTGCGCCTCGTGTCGTCGGGCACCGAGGCGACGATGTCGGCGCTCCGGCTCGCGCGCGGCTACACCGGGCGCTCGAAGATCGTGAAGTTCGAGGGCTGCTATCACGGGCACGGCGACAGCCTGCTCGTCAAGGCGGGCTCGGGCGCGCTCACGTTCGGGCAGCCGTCGTCGGCGGGCGTTCCGCCGGCGATCGCGAACGAGACGATCGTCGTCGCATACAACGATCCCGCTGCGCTCGAAGCGGCGTTCGAAGCGCAGCCCGACGGCATCGCCGGCGTGATCGTCGAGCCGATCGCCGGCAACATGAACATGGTGCGCCCGCTGCCCGGATACCTCGAAGGCATGCGCGCGCTCTGCGATCGTCACGGCGCCGTGCTGATCTTCGACGAGGTCATGACCGGCTTTCGCGTGCATCCGCGCGGCGTGCAGGGCATGAGCGGCGTCACGCCGGATCTCACGACGCTCGGCAAGGTGATCGGCGGCGGCATGCCGGTCGGCGCATTCGGCGGCAAGCGCGCGATCATGGAGAAGATCGCGCCGCTCGGTCCGGTCTATCAGGCCGGCACGCTATCCGGCAACCCGGTCGCCGTCGCGGCAGGTCTTGCCACACTCGCGCTCACCGAGGCGCCCGGCTTCTACGAGTCGCTCGCACGGAAGACGCGCGCGATGACCGACGGGCTCGTCGCTGCGGCGAAGCGCGCGCGCGTAACCTTCAGCGCCGACGCCGTCGGCGGCATGTTCGGCCTGTACTTCAGTCCCGCGGTGCCGCGCTCGTATGCCGAAGTCCTGGCGTGCGACAAGGAGCGCTTCAACCGCTTCTTCCACGCGATGCTCGACGCCGGCATATATCTCGCACCGTCGGCGTATGAAGCCGGCTTCGTGTCGGCCGCGCATTCGAGCGACGACATTGCCGCGACGATCGCCGCGGCGGACAAGGCGTTCGCGCAATTGCACTAGCTGGAACCAAACTCGGCGCGACGCAGTCTGCGGACAGACCATGTTTTTCCGGTCTGTCCCCAAGCGGCGACAATCATGCACGAAGTCGTCGCCGGCAAGCGACGAAACAGGCGAAAAACCGCGTGCAACGTCTTGATTCTTGCGGCGAGAACGCGTCGTTCGGCCACTCGCTGTGCTATCATCGACGCCCAATTTTCGAGCAACGCCACCGTTGAACGCCGCCATTCCGTTGACTGCCACGAGAAAGCGACTCGGCGAGATTCTCGTCGAGCGCGGCAAGCTCGATGCGTCGGGTCTCGAGCGCGCGCTGCGCTTGCAGCAGGAGTCCGGCGAGCGGCTCGGCGCACTGCTGGTCACGCTCGGGTTGACGGCGCAGCGCGACGTCGCGGAGGCGCTCGCCGCGCAACTGGGACTGCCCCTCGTCGACGCCAAAGGCTATCCCGAGCTGCCGATTCTCGAGGAGCGCATCTCCGCGCGGTTCCTGCGCGAGTCGCGCGCGCTGCCGGTGCGCGAGGAGGAGCACGAGCTCTGGCTCGCGATGGCGGATCCGACCGACGAGTACACGATCGGCGCGTTTCGCATGGTCACCGGCCGCGAGGTGCGCCCGCTGGTCGCGATCCCGACCGACCTCGAGGCGGCGCTCGAGCGGCTGTACGGCACGGGCCGCTCGGCGGTGGGACAGATCATCGGCGACGTCGAGCAGCGAAGCGGCGACGATCTCGTCGTTCGACGCCGACGTGCAGCAGCTGAAGGATCTCGCGGCGGAAGCGCCGGTGATCCGGCTCGTATCGCTCATCATCACCAATGCGCTCGAAGCGCGCGCATCGGACATCCACATCGAGCCGTTCGAGAACCGGCTCGTCGTGCGCTTCCGCATCGACGGCGTGCTGCACGAGGTGGAATCGCCGCCGCGGCGTTTCTCGGCCGCGGTGATCTCGCGCGTGAAGATCATGGCGAACCTCGACATCGCCGAGCGCAGGCTGCCGCAGGACGGCCGCATCCGCCTTCGCGTGCAGGGCAAGGAGATCGACCTTCGCGTGTCGACGGTGCCGACGATGCACGGCGAGTCCGTCGTCATGCGCATCCTCGACAAGGGCGGCGTCGCGCTCGATTTCACCCGACTCGGCTTCTGGGACGATACGCTGAAGGCGTTCATGGACGTGCTCGTGCAGCCGCACGGCATCCTGCTCGTCACCGGCCCCACGGGCTCGGGCAAGACGACGACGCTGTACACGGCGCTCGACAAGCTGAATCAGCCCGACGTGAAGATCCTCACCGTCGAGGATCCGGTCGAGTACCAGATGCCCGGCATCAACCAGATCCAGGTGAAGCCGCAGATCGATCTCACGTTCGCGAACGCGCTGCGCTCGATCGTGCGCCAGGACCCGGACGTCATCATGATCGGCGAGATCCGCGACCTCGAAACCGCGCAGATCGCCGTGCAGTCCGCGCTCACCGGCCACCTCGTGCTGTCGACCGTGCACACGAACGACGCGCCGTCGACGGTGAACCGGCTGCTCGACATGGGCGTCGAGGATTACCTGCTCACGTCGACGGTCATCGGAATTCTCGCGCAGCGCCTCGTGCGCACGCTGTGCCCGCATTGCAAGGAGGCCTACACGGCGCTGCCGGAGGTCGTCACCGAGCTCGGGCTCGACCGGTTCGCGAAGTTGCCGATCACGCTGTATCACGCACGCGGCTGTGCGCAGTGCGCGCAGACCGGCTACAGCGGGCGCATCGGCATCTACGAGATGCTGCCGATGTCCGACCGGCTGCGCAGCCTCGTGATGAAGCACGCGATCGCGACCGAGCTTCGCAACGAGGCGATCGGCGCAGGCATGCTGACGATGTACGAAGACGGGCTGCGCAAGGCGCGTCGACGGCACGACGACGTTCGAGGAGGTCCTTCGCGTGACGCGCGAAGGATAGCGGCGCGGTCGATGACGATCTATCGGTACAGGGCCGTCGACTCGGCCGGAGACGTCGCCACCGGCGAGCTCGAGGCCGCGAACGAGGCCGAGATCGTCGATCGGCTGCGCGACCAGGGAATGCTGCCGATGCAGGTGGCGGCAACCGGATCGGCGGCGCTGACGGCAGGCCGCCGCGCCCCGTCAACGGCGTGCGCGACTGTTTGCGAGCAAGCGCGTGTCGCGCGACAACCTGCTCGCCATCACCCGCGAGCTCGCGACGCTGCTGCGCGCGGGACTGCCGCTCGATCGCGCGCTCGAAGTGCTGATCGGCCTCGCGCCGAGCGTGCCGGTCGCTTCGCTGCTGCAGGCGATTCGCGACGATGTGCGCGGCGGCAAGTCGCTGTCGCAGGCGCTCGACGCGCGCCGCGACGTGTTCAGCCGCTTCTACGTCAACATCGTGCGCGCCGGCGAAGCGGGCGGCGCGCTCGGCGAGGTGCTCGGCCGTCTCGCCGATACGCAGGAGCGCAACAAGGAATTGCGGGAAAGCGTCAAGAGCGCGCTGATCTACCCGACGATCCTGATCTGTGTGGCGATCGCCTCGCTGATGCTGATCCTCGGCTTCGTCGTGCCGCAGTTCGAGCAGACGTTCGCGCAGGCGGGCAAGGCGTTGCCGCTGCCGACGGAGATCGTCGTCTACGTCGGCACCGGGCTGCGCCGCTGGTGGTGGGCGATCCTCGCGGGCGTCGTGCTTTTCGTGCTCGCCTTCCGCCGACGGCTCGCGACGCCGCGCGTGCGCGCGAAGTGGGATGCGCGCATCCTGCGCTGGCCGCTGATCGGCGACGTCGCGACCAAAGTCGAGGTCGCGCGCTTCTCGCGCACGCTCGCGACGCTGATCGGCAACGGCGTCACGCTGCTCTCGGCGCTCGCGATCGTGAAGGAGACGCTCGCCAACGCGGTGCTCGCGAGCGCGCTCGACGGCGTGATCTCGCGCTTGCGCGAAGGCAAGGGATTCGGCCGGCCGCTTGCGGAGACCGGCGTGTATCCGCGGCTCGCGACGCAGATGATCCTCGTGGGCGAGGAGTCGGGACGGCTGGAGGAAATGCTCGGGCGCGTCGCCGACGTATACGACCGCGAAGTGCAGATCGCGGTGAAGCGTTTTCTCGCCGTGCTGGAGCCGGCGCTGATCCTGTCGCTCGCCGTGATGATCGGCGGCATCGTGTTCTCGATCCTGATCGGGGTCATGAGCATGAGCGAACTTGTGCAGTGAATCGGGTCTAATTCCCTGCCGCGCAGCGGGTTCATCGGCGTGCGCGGACGAAGAACGGAGAGGCTGTGACAATGACAAACAACGCATCGGCGCGCGCGGCCGATCGTCGTCGCGCACGCGGCATGACGCTGATCGAGATCCTCGTCGTGCTCGTTCTGCTCGCCGTGATCACCGGCATCGTCGCCGGCAACTTCATCGGCAAGGGCGAGAAGGCGAAGGCGGACGCGGCGAAGATCGAGATCGGCCAGATCAGTCAGACGCTCGATCTCTACAAGCTCGAGCTCGGACACTATCCGACGACGCAGGAAGGCCTGCAGGCGCTGATCAGCGCACCGGCCGGCGTGTCGAACTGGAACGGACCGTACTGGAAGAAGAACTCGGTGCCCAAGGATCCGTGGGGCAACGAGTACAAGTACGCGTCGCCTGCTTCGAACGGCACGGCGTACGAGATCATCTCCTACGGCGCCGACGGCAAGGAAGGCGGCGAGGGCCCGAACAAGGACATCAGCAGCCTGCAATGACAGCGTCGCGCGCATCGACGGCTGTCGCGCATCGCGCACGCGGGCTCACGCTGCTCGAGATCCTGATCGTCCTTGCGCTGATGGCGATCATCGCGGGCATCGCCGTGCCGCTGTTCGGCGGCGGCGTGTCGAGCACCGAGTTGAAGGGTGCCGCGCGCGAGGTTGCCGCGGGATTGCGCTACGCGCGGAGCGAGGCGCTCGCCGGCAAGCGCGAGACGGTCGTCGTCTACGATCTCGACCGGCGCGTTTTTCGCGTCGACCGCGATCCGCGCGAGCACGCGCTACCGCGCGGCATCGACATGAAGCTCACCGGCGCGCTGTCGGACATCGCGACGCCGCAGGTCGGCGCGATCCGCTTCTTTCCCGACGGCGGCAGCAACGGCGGCCGCGTCACCGTCGCCGCCGGCGAGCGCAAGTTCGACGTCGACATCGATTGGCTGACCGGCCGTGTCGCGATCAATGATTGACGCGCAGCGCGCGCCGGTTGTCGTCCCCGCGCACGCGGACGACCCAGTGTCGTTGCAACGGACGACGCTGCATTGCCGCATTCCCGGCAATCGTGCCGGGCGGCGCGCCGGCACGACAAGCCAAGCGCGCGTCGGGCTTCTCGCTGCTCGAAGTGCTCGTCGCATTCGTGATCCTCGCGCTCGTCGCGACGGCGCTGTTTCGCTTGTTCTCCGGCGCGCTCGTCAACGCCGGCGCGGCGGACGACTACAGTCGCGTCGCGCTGGTCGCGCAGAGCGCGCTCGACGAGGCGTCGCTGCCGCCGTTGCGCGAAGGCACCAAGGACGGCGCAGCGGACGACGGCAGGGTGACGTGGGTCGCGCACATCGCGCAGTACAAGCCGCCCGGTGTTTCGCCGGACCTCGAGGCGGCGTCCGACGCATTGCCGTTGCGGCTGTGGCGCATCGTCGTCGACGTGACGTTCAGCGGCCCGAACGGCGCGCCGCGCACGTTCACGCTCGCCACGACACGAGCTCGGAGCGAAGGAGCCATGAGCGCGCCGGCCGAAGGCAGAAGCGCGAAGCGCCTGTCGGCGCGCGATTGGCTCACGCCGACGCAGGCGGCGCAGCGAATCGCCTCGTCGGCGCGCAGGCGCGGCGCAACGAGGCGGCGAATCCGCGCGTTCACGCTGCTCGAGATGACGATCGCGCTGATGCTGTTCGCGCTGATGGCCGCCGTGCTGTTCGGGTCGCTTCGCATCGCCGGTCGCAGCTGGGACAGCGGCGAGACGAAGGCGGCGCAGACATCGGACATCCGGCAGACCGAGCAATTCCTGCGCGAGCATCTCGCGTCGCAATATCCGCAGCGGCTGCGCAAGCTCGTCGACCTGCCGCTCATCTTCTCGGGCGCGCACGACGAGATCCGTTACGCGGCGTCGTTGCCCGCGCGCGTCGACGAGGGCGGCGTGTACTTCTTCCGCCTGCTCGTCGCGAAGGACGGCGACCATTCGCGGCTGGTGCTCGAGCGCATGGTGCCGGATCTCGATTCGACCAGCGGCATCGACTTTCGCGATCCGCAGCGCTCGGTGCTCGCCGAGGACATCGACGAGATCCGTATCGATTATCTCGGCCGCGACCCGGGAAGCGCCGACGCGATGTCGCCGACGTGGCACGATCGCTGGGACGACAAGCAGAAGCTGCCGATGCTGATCCGCATCGCGATCCGCCCGCTGAAGGGAGCGGCGTGGCCGCCGCTCGTCGTCGAGCCGAGGCGTGCGCCCGAGGCCGGCTGTCGCCAATGGGAACCGGTGCAGCAGCGCTGCGTCGGGCAGACGTGATGCGCGCCCGTATCCGCGCAGGCATCCACCGCCGCGGGCGCCGACCGCGCGAGTCCGGCATCGCGCTGATCGCCGCGCTGTGGCTCACGGTGCTGTTGACGGTGATCGCCAGCAGCTTCGCGTTCAGCATGCGCGGCGAAGCGCTCGCCGCGCGCAACGCGATGTCGGTCGCGCAGGCGCGCGCAGCCGCCGACGGCGCCGTCGAACGGACGGTGTTCGAGCTGTCGCGGCCACGGAACATCGCCGGCGCGTGGGTTCCCAACGGGCAGGTGCATCAATGGCAGGACGGCGACGTCGCGATCTCCGTCATGGCGATCGACGAGTCGTCGAAGATCGATCTCAACGCGGCGACCGAGCCGCTGCTGAAAGGCCTCTTCCAGAACGTCGGCGGCCTCGACGCGGAGAGCGCGCAGCGGATCGTGGAGGCGGTCGCCGACTGGAAGGATCCCGACGACCTGCGCCGCCCGAACGGCGCCGAGGCGAACGATTACCGCAGCGCGGAGCGCAAGTACGGGCCGGCGAACGCGAGCTTCGAGAGCGTCGGCGAGCTTCGCCGCGTGCTCGGCATGACGCCCGAGATCTACAACAAGGTCGCCGGCTCGCTCACCGTGTATTCGCGTCAGCCCGGCGTGAACGCGATGACCGCGCCGCGCGACGTGCTGCTCGCGATGCCGGGCGTCACGCCGGAAGCGGTCGACGCTTATCTGCAGCAGCGGCGCGACGCGCTCGCGCAGAACCTTCCGGTGCCGCCGTTCCCGCCGGCGCAGGCCTACATGGCATCGCCGGTGCCCGTCTGGCGCGTGCGCGCCGAGGCGCTGCTCGCCGATGGTGTAACCTTCGTCCGCGATGCCGCGGTGCGTCCGTCGATGGACCCGCGGCGGCCGTTCATCGCGTTCCTCTGGCAGGAGGGCACGCGAGCGGCTCCCCTTGAAACGAAGCCCGACGCGATGGCGTCGAGCACGACTCCCGATGGAAACAGCAAGCTTTAGCCTGCGCCAAGGACTGCGCGACAGCGCGCACCGATACGGCCTCGCGGCGTTCTGGCGCTGGTGGATCGGCCAGCTCGGCGCGCTCGTGCCCGCCGCCCCGCGCGCCGCGCTGCAACGGCGGCGTCTGCGCCCGGTGCTTCAATTCGACACGGCGAGCGCATCGCTGTGGGAGCCGCGCATCGTCGACGGCGTCCTCGCGTATGTGGAGACCGCGCGCGTCGACCTCGCCGGCGACCCGTCGCTGCTCGCGCAGTCCGGTCGCGCGGCGATCGAGCGGCTGCCGCTCGCGGCCTACGGCGGCGCGGCGACGACGCCCGGCGTTCTGGTCGCCCTCGCACCGTCGAAGGTGCTGCGAAAGCGGCTCGCGCTGCCGGCCGCGCTCGAGCAGAACCTGAAGCAGGCGCTCGCATACGATCTGGACCGTCACACGCCGTTTCGCGCCGAAGAGCTCTATTTCGATGCGAACGTCGTCGAGCGCAACGTCGCCAAGCGCGAGATCGTCGTCGACTGGGCTGCGGCCCGTCGCGCCGATGTCGACCAGGCGACGCGCATGGCGGAAAGCTTCGGCGCTCGGGTTGTCGGCGTGGTGGCCGAAACGCCGTCTAGCGGCGATCCGTCGCGTGTCGCCCGCCTCAACCTGCTGCCCGATGCGGGGCGCGGCGAGCAGCCGTGGTGGCGCCGTTGGCAGTTGTGGGTGCCGGTCGCCTTGCTCGGCATCGCCGCGGCGATCGCGCTGCTGCTGCCCATCTGGCAAAAGCGCGACTATGCGATTGCGCTCGGCCGCCAGGTCGACGAGGCGCATCAGCAGGCCGTCGCCGCCGACATGCTGCGCGACCAGCTCGAGCAGCAGATGGGCGACTACAACTTCGTGCTCGCGAAGAAGTACGGCTATGCGAGCACGACCCAGCTGCTCGACGAAGTCACCAAGCTCCTGCCCGACGACACGTGGCTCACGCAGCTCGAAATGAAGACGACCGTCAGGAGCACCAAGGAAGCGCAGCGCGAAGTGCTGTTGCGCGGCGAGAGCGCGAACGCCGGTCGGCTGGTGTCGCTGCTCGAGGATTCCAAGCTGTTCGAGCAAGCCGCACCGCGGTCGCCGACGACGAAGATTCAGCCAGGTCCCGGCGAGATCTTCGACCTCGGCGCGCAACTGAAGCCGCTGCCGCCGCCGGGCGCCGTCGCGGCCGCGCCGTCGCTCGCAGCGAATGCGCCGCCCGCGAACGCGGGCGCCGCAAGCGGACCCGCCGCAACAACGTCGACGGCGAACACGCCTGCAGGCGGTACTCCGGTGGCAAACGCTGCCGCGTCCCAGCCGGCGGCCGCTACGCCGGCCGGCAATGCGCCACCTGCAAACACGCTGCCTGCAAAGCCGTTGCCTGCAAACGCGCCGAAACCGAGCGACAAGCCGTCGGGGCAGCAATGAACATCGCGATCGAACGCCTTGCGCCTTCGCGGCAGCGCGCGCTCGCTGTCGGCCTGCTCGTCGTCGCCGTCGCCGCGGCGCTCGCGCTGGTGCTGGTGCCCGTCGTGCTGCTGCACCGGCATTACGACAATGCGATCGGCTTGCTCACCGACCGGCTGCATCGATATCGCGCGGTCGCCGCGCAGGCGCCGCAATACCGGCATTCGCTCGACACGATGAGAACGCGTGATGGCCGGCGGTTTTTCCTGAAGAACACGGCACCGAACCTTGCCGGTGCCGAGTTGCAGGAGCTCGTGCGAGCAGCGATCGAGGCGAACGGCGGACGCATCACGACCAGCCAGAACATGGCGACGAGGGATGAAGGGCGCTTCAAGCAGATCGGCGTCACCGTGCAGTTCTTCGCGACGACGCCCAACCTGCAGAAGGTGCTCTACTCGCTCGAGACCCAGGTGCCCTACGTCGTCGTGGACAATCTCACGCTGCGGCCGCTCAACGCGTTCCGCGGCTTCAAGCCGGCGCCCGGGCAGGAGCCCGAGTTGAACGTGCAGCTCGACGCGTCGTCGTTCGCGTTTCCGGAGGCGGCGAAAAAATGATCGACACAGGAGGCGCGCGATGAAACCGCTCGCTGCATTCGTTCGCGCGGCGCTATGGTGGCTCGCGCCGCTGGTAGCGCTGTGCGCCGTCGTCGCCTACGAGACGGACTTCGGCCAGGCGCTGCGCAAGACGCCGCCGGCGCCGGCAGCCCTCGAGCCCAAGCCCGTCGTGACGTCGCTGCTGCCGGAGTACGCGATCAGCGGCGGCATCGAGGCGCGCCGCGAGACCGTCGAGCGCGCGCTCTTTACGCCGACGCGCCGGCCGGCGCCCGCACTGGTCGTGCAGGCCGCGACCCCGAAGATGCACCGCGGGCAGTTCTCGCTCACCGGCACGCTGATTGTCGACGGCAAGCACACCGCGTTCCTGCGCGAGACGAACGGCCGCTCGCGCTATGTGAGGCAGGGCGACACGGTCAACGGCATCGTTGTCGCCGATGTGCAGCCCGACCGCGTGAAGCTCTCGATGGGCGACGAGGTCGAGGAGCTCGTCCTGCGGGTATCGACCAATCCACGTCCGACTCCGCACGCGGCGCTTCCCGGTGCGCCCGCTGCAGCGCAGCCCGCGCCGGTCGCCGCAGCGCCGCCCGGCGTCGTGCCGACGCCCGATGTCGCGCAGACGCTCGCCGAGCGCCGCCGCGCCGCGCGCGCGGCGCAGGCGGCCGCCGCGCCGGCAACGCCCCAGGTCGCAATGCCGCCGATGGCTCCGGCGGGCGCGGTGCCCCCGGCCGGAATGAACGGCGCGGCGCCAGTCGCACCGGCGCAGCCGGTCAGCGCACCGGCGCAAAGCAATCCGGCCGCATCGCCCACGTGGAACGACGTCTACCAGCGTTATCAATATCGGACGCGCTGACCGCGCGAGCCTCCAACAATGCGAATGATCGAAGCCCCCTTTCCCGCGCGCGTCCTTGTCAGCGCGCTCGCCGTCGCGCTCGCTTCGTGCGCGACGACGTCGACGAACAGGATCGCCGAGCCGTCGTCGGAGCGCGCCGCGCCGGTCGTGCCCGCCGCGCCCTCGGCGTCCGGCGCAGCGGCTGGCATCGCGGCGCCGCGGGGCCCGTCGGACGCCGAATCGCGCTCGCGCATCTACAAGGGTACCGGCACGCTGGTGAAGCCGGCGCCGCCGTCGCCCCCGGCGGCCGCGCCCGCGGCCGGCGGCGTGATGCTGAACTTCGAAGGCGCGGACCTGCGCGAGGTCGTGCGCAACATCCTCGGCGACATCCTGAACGAGAGCTACACGATCGACCCGACCGTGGGCGGCCAGGTGACGATCCGCACGACGACCGGCGTTCCGCGCGACTCGCTGCCGGCAACGCTCGAGATGCTGCTGCGGATGAACGGCGCGACGATGGTGAAGGAGGACGGCATCTACAAGATCCTGCCGCAGGCGGCGGCGGTGCGCGGCAACGTCACGCCGCAGCTCGGCAACTCGCAGCGTGCGCTTCCGGGCGGCTATTCGGTGCAGATCGTGCCGCTGCGCTACGTCGGCACGCGCGAGATGCTGCGCGTGCTCGAGCCGTTCGCGAAGGACGCGCAGACGATCCGCGTCGACGACCTTCGCAACATGCTGATCCTCTCCGGCACCGAGCGCGAGCTGCGCCACCTGATGCAGACGATCGACATGTTCGACGTCGACTGGATGGCCGGCATGTCGGTCGGACTGTTCACCCTGCAAAGCGCCGACGTGAAGACGGTGATGCAGGACATCACGCGCGCTCTCGGCGATCCGGGGACGAGTCCGCTCACCGGCATCCTGCGCATCATCCCGATCGAGCGGCTGAATGCGATCCTCGTCATCACGCCGCAGCCCGCGTATCTCGACGAGGCGAAGAAATGGGTCGAGCGGCTCGATCATGCCGGTGGCGAGGCCGGCGGCGTCCGCTTCTACGTCTACAGCCTGCAATACCAGCACGCCGACAAGATCGGCCCGCTGCTGCAGCAGGCGTTCACCGGTCGCTCGACGCAGGCGACGACGACCGGCGCCCCGACAGTCGCGCCCGGTACGCCCGCCGGCACGATCGTGTCGCCGCCGTCGTTCCTCGGCGGCACGCAGGTGACGCCGCCCGCGGGCGCGGCGCCGCCGCCGCCCACGCAAACGACGAACCCTGCCGCGGCGGCGCTCGCCGCCGCCCGCGCCGCGGCCGGCGGTGCCGAGGGCATCGGCATCGTGCGCAATCTCCAGGTCGTCGCCGACAAGGACAACAACACGCTGCTGATCGTCGCGACGCCGGCCGAGTACGGAATCATCGAGCAGGCGCTGAAGAAGCTCGACATTCCGCAGCGCCAGGTGCTGATGGAAGTGACGATGGCGGAGGTGACGCTGCACGACAACCTGTCGATCGGCGTCGAGGCGCTGTTCCGCACCCTCGCACCTTCGGGCAACGGCAGCGCCGGGCTGTTCGCCGGCAGCACGCCGTTCAACCCTGCAATTCCGCCGGCCACCGGGGGCCCTGGCCTCGGCATCCCGTCGACAGCGAACTTCACGTACATCATCAACAGCGCGAAGTATCCCGGCGGCATCCAGGCGATCCTCAACCTGATGGACAACTACGGCAACACGAAGGTGCTCGCCAACCCGCAGCTCGCCGCGCTCGACAACCAGAAGGCGACGATCAAGGTCGGCGACCGCATCCCGATCTGCCAGCAGACGATCGTCGGCAACGTGAGCAACGCGGTGACGACGACGTCGCAGTACATCGACACCGGCGTGCTGTTCCAGGCGACGCCGCACATCAACGCGAGCGGCGTCGTGACGCTCGACGTGCAGGCGGAAGTGAGCATTCCGGGCGCAACGCAGAATCCGTGCGACGCGCCGCCGATCAACACGCGCTCGGTGCAGACGCTGCTCGCCGTGCCGACGGGCCAGACGATGGTGATGGGCGGCCTCATCAGGGATTCGCGCGTCGCGGGCACCGAGGGGTTTCCGCTGCTGTCGCGCATTCCGGTGATCGGCGGGCTCTTCGGCAGCCAGTCGCTCAACATCAATCGTGTCGAGCTCGTGATCATGGTGACGCCGCGCGTCATCGAAGGCGAGACGGGCGCCGCCGAGATCATCGAGGACCTGCGGCGGCGGATGGAGCGGCTCGACTTCGCGTTCCCGGTCACGTCGCAGACGCCGGAGCCCACCGCCGGCGACAAGGCGAAGCGGATGTTCGACGAGATCTTCCCGGTGTTGACGCCGATGCAGCGCGGCTTTCCGCAGGCGCCGGCCGCTCCCGCGCCGGCTCCGGCCGCTCCCGCGCCGGCTCCGGCCGCTCCCGCGCCGGCTCCGGCCGCTCCCGCGCCGGCTGCGGCCAATCCGTCTCCGCCCGCGGCCCGGCAATGACCCCATGACGTGCCGAAAAGCGTCGTGGATGCCCGACAGCAAGAGGAAGCGCGAAAATAATCGTCGTTAAACGGCGACAGGCCCCTGTTGCAGCCCCGCAACAGGGGCTTTTTTGCCCTCTTCTCTCAATTGACGGTGGGGGGCGATTTGGTTAGTCTGGCCCCGAGGATTGCGGCGCTGCGTGGCGATTCGCACGTGTTTTCGAACAGTCCTCGGGTGTTCGCAACGCGGCGCTTGACCTTCGCAACATACAAAGGGCAATCCTGATGACGTTTGAAATTGGCGTGCGCAGAGGCGCTCGTGCGGTGGTTGCGGTGTTTTCGGCGCGCTTCCTCGCGCTGATCGCCGCGGTGATGTTGGCGGCATGCGCGACGCTTTCGGCCGACTCGTCGGACGAAGCGAAGCAGGCGGCGGTCAAGAAGCGGGCCGAGGCGCGCTGGGCGGCATTGGTCAAAGGCGACGTGTCTTCATCGTACGCGCTGCTGTCGCCGGCCTCGAAGGCGGTGTTGACGGAGGATCAGTATCGGGATCGGCTGCGCCGGAGCGGCGTCACCGGAGTCGAGGTGGAATCGGTCCAGTGCGCAGCGGAATCGTGCAAGGTGAAGCTCTGGATCACGTTCGACGCGACGCCGTTCCCCGGCCACACCATCAAAGGAATACGGACGACGGCAACGGAAACATGGGTGATCGACCGAGGTGAATACTGGTATGTCTGGCCGAATTGAGCACCGATAAGCCGTTGCGTTTTTCACACAGGGGGGCTTCGCTACGGAGCCGAATCGTTTGGACAAAAGGAGCACGCTGTAATAACATCGACGCGCTGTTGGTTTGAAGTGATCACTTTAAATTCGCGAACAGAGGAGTCATCACCCACTATGAACACGTTCAACAAGAAATCGCTGTACGCCGCGCTGGCTGGCCTGAGCGCGCTGGGTGCGACGGGCGTCGCGCAAGCGGTGTCGGTCAACCCGGACGGCCTCGGCCAGGCGCTGGTCTATCCGTACTACACGGTACGCGAGTCGCAGACCGGCATGGCGTTCAACTCGCTGCTGACGGTCATCAATTCGACCGCATCGGCGAAGGCCGTGAAGGTCCGCTTCCTGGAAGGCAAGAACTCCCGCGAAGTGCTCGACTTCAACCTCTACCTGTCGAAGAAGGACGTCTGGGTTGCGGCCGTCATCCCGACGGCGACCGGCGCGGCGATCTTCACGCCTGATCTGTCGTGCACGACGCCGAAGGTCGGCGCGACGCCTGCGACGGCGACTCCGTTCGTGAACTACGCGTACACGGGCAGCGCGGCGGACAACGCCGATACATCGCTCGACCGCACGCGCGAGGGCTACGTCGAGATCATCGAGATGGGCAACATCATCACCGATCCGGATCCCGATTCGGTGTACACCTCGGTGACGCACGTGTCCGGCGTTCCGGCCTGTACCGGTCTCTCCGACGCCGCGACGTCCGCGGCGACGGTGGCGGGCAACGGCGGCCTGTTCGGCGGCATGCACGTGATCAACGTGCCCTTCGGCATGGATCTGTCGTACGACGCGGTCGCGCTCGACAACTTCTCGGCTGTGCCGCTGTGGAACCCGCCGGGCTCGGTGCTGCCGAACCTCGCCAACGTCAATCCGAAGACGTCGGTCGTCACGACGGGAACGCAGACGTTCATCACCGACTGGTCGGCGATTCCGCCGAACAACCCGGCCGACCCGGTGTCCGCGGTCCTGATGCACAACAACGTGTACAACGAGTTCGTCGTCGAAGCGGCGACCGCCTCGGGTACCGACTGGGTGCTGACGATGCCGACGAAGGGCTTCTATGTGCCGGTCGGTCCGGGCAACGAATCCGGGTCGCCTGTTCATGCGCAACTTCAACGGCAACAGCGGCTCGTGCGACGACATCAGCGTGACGCAGTACGACCGCGAAGAGCGGACGCTCCAGACGTCGACGTCGTTCTCGCCGCCGCCGCCGACATCGACCGACTCGATCTGCTGGGAAGCGAACATCATTTCGGTCAACGGCAAGAACGTCCTGGGTTCGAAGAACAACCTGAACCTCGGCACGTCGTTCCCTGCCGGCTGGCTTGCGATGTCGTTCACGCCGAACGCGACGGCTACCGCCAAGCACATGCTCGTGGGCGGCGCCTCGACGGTCTGCACGGTCAACGTTTTGACGCCTGCCGGTTCGGCGTGCGCGGCCGGCCCGGTGAACACGACGTTCGTCGGTCTGCCGATCATCGGCTTCGCGACGGAAACGTTCCACAACGACTTCGTGGGCACGCTGCGGTCGAACTACTCGGGTCAGTTCGTGCACAAGTACACGCGCGACATCCACTAACCAGCGCGAAGTGGTACATGAAAGGCGGGACGAACGTCCCGCCTTTTTTTCGCTCGGCGCTTGACGCGGCGCAAGCGCATGACACTATGTCGGCGACGACGCTGGCGCGACACGTTGTCGCGCACGATAATGGAATGCGCGCGGATGTCGCCTGTTTTCTCCGCATCGCCGTGCAAGTGATTGAGCGACGATGCAATCGTGGGTCCGTCTGTCGGTCGCTGAAGCACGTTCGACTGCGGGAGCGATTTTTTATTGAAATCGCGCATGACAATGGCGTAGAATCGCTTAACTTTTGTTGTGGATAATACGTCCGCGAAACGGCAGCGCGGACAACGAAGGAGAGGCCCCGTTTATGTTCAGTGTTCCCCGTTTCATCGGGGGCTTGGCGGCTGCCGGCCTTTCGGCCATCGTCGCGATGCCCACCGCCCAGGCCGCCAGCACCGTCGGCTATCAGGATCCGCTGTGCACCGCGTTCTACACCGACCCCCTGTCGGCGGCGCCCGCGCAGACGCTGAAGTGCGCCAAGCTGGTCTGTGGCGTCACGACCGACGTGTCGTACCTTCAGCCGGTCAACGGAGCCGTGCACGTGACCGTGAACTGCACCAATCCGGTGACGCCGACCGTGCTCACGTACAAGTGGGTGGTGAGCCCGCAGAGCCCCGTGGGGTGCGCCGCGACGTTGCCCGGGCCGCCGGCCGACACGGCACAGACCGTCACAGTCTCGTCGACCATGGCGCAAACGTGCTGGTATGAGGCGATCGCGACCGATGGTGCGAATCCGCCGAACACCGGCTGGCTTCGCTATGGCGTGAAGTGGCAATGAGGAGCCCGAAGATGCGCACTGGCAACTGTAAGATCGGCGCCTTCGCGGCCGCTGTTTCCCTGGCCGTCACGCTCTGCGGCGCGCTCACGACGAGCATGACCGCAGGCGCGGCATCGATCACGTACACCGATCCCGTCTGCAGCCGGTTCTACGCAGCGCCGAGCACGAATGGCGACGTCCTGCTTCGCTGTGTGCAAATGAGCTGCACGATCGCGCCGAACGGCGGCTACATCGTACCGGTCGGCACGCCGGTCACGCTCACGACCGTTTGCACGACCCCGGCGACCAGCTATTCGTGGTCGGTCGCAGCGCGCAGCCCGCAAGGCTGTCCGGCGCCCACGCCCGCGAACGCTGCGGCGACGGTCGTCAATTCGGGCACCGCGATGACGTGCTGGTACGATGTCGTCGCGAGCGACGGCGCCGGCAACCAGGGCACGACGCGCTACGGCATCCTGTGGACGAACGGAACGGCGCCGTCCGGCTGCTCGATCAGCACATCGCCGAGCCCGCCGTCGGTACCGTCGGGCGGCGGCAACATCAGCATGGCCGTTTCCTGCACATCAGGCTCTCCGTTCACGAGCTTCACCTGGCACAAGGACTCGGCGAACTTCGGCGGCAACCAGGCGAACCAGACGGACACTTTGCCGCCGAACACGGCCGTCACGCCGGTCAATTACATCTACGACGTGCAGGTCTGCAACGCGGCTGGATGCGCGGCCCCGATATCGACGATGTTCACGGTCGCCGGACAAACGGTTGCCACCGGCTTCTGCGGCCAGTACGCGAGCGCGGGCGTCGAGCAAGTCGATCTGCCGTGGCCGCCGACGCCTGACACCATCTTCACGCAGAATCCGGACGGTTTCATGGGCGCAGGTGTATTCGTAGGGCGGCTCGTGGTTCCCGCGAACGCCACGTCCATCAACGCCGCGGGCCGCGTTCAGTGGGCCGAGTATATCGATGGCGCCGCGAACCGGATCGTGACGCTGTCGAAGCAGCCGTGCGATTTCCGCGGTCTCGGACAGTGGATCGTCGACGCCAGCAGCGCCAACTATCCGATGGCGTGGTCGGCCGGAAACACCGGAGATCTGTTCTACGACATCGCTGGCACCGGTGCGCACGGCGTCGCTCAACTGCAGGCGGGCCAGATCTACTACGTCAATTTCCGGAACCTGGCGCTCGACGGAGTGACGCCGACGTGCGGGACGACGACGTGCAACATGGTGGTTCACCATACGACGCCGCGTTGATCGCCTACGCAGCCGTGCCGAGCGCGCGGCTGCCTTCTCCTCCAGCCCCGTTTTCGCGGGGCTTTTTGTTGCGGGCCATGCATAGACAATCGCTCATCAAACGGCGCTCGTTCGCCCTCGCGGCGGCGTTCTTTTCATCCGTCGCATTTGCGCAGCCGACATCGCCGGCCGCACCCGCGCAGACGGTTTCGCCCGAAACGGTGCTGATCGAAGGTCCGCACGCGAAAGTGACCAGGCGCGACTTCGACCTCGAAGTGGCGCGACTGCCGCCGGAGATGCGCGACGGCGTCGTCAACAGCCAGCGGCGCATCGCCGAGGTCGTCGGCCGGCTGCTGGTGATAAAGACGCTCGCGAACGAGGCGCGCACGAACGGCGAGGATCGCGATCCCGACGTCCAGGCGAAGCTCGCGCTCGAGACCGACCGGCTGTATTCACAGGTCCGCCAAGCCAGGCTGGACGAGCAGGCGGGGGCGGAATTCGACGCTAAGCGCGCGCAGTGGGAAGCGCGCGCACGCGAGATCTACGCTGCCGAGCGCTCACAGTTCGTGTCGCCTGCCGAGGTGTCGGCCGCACACATCCTGTTCTCGACGCAACAGCACAAGAGCGACGAGGCGAAGAAGCTCGCCGACGAAGCGCACGCGCGCATCGTTGCGGGTGCGGACTTCAACGAGCTCGCGAAAAGCGTGTCCGAAGACCCGACGGCCAAGAAAAACGGCGGCAGCATCGGCTACTTCACGCGTGCGACCGTCGATCCCGCGTTCGCGCAAGCGGCCTTTGCATTGAAAGACGTCGGCGACGTGAGCGAGCCGGTGCTGTCGAGCTTCGGCTGGCATCTGATCAAGCTCGAGGGCCGCAAGCCGGCGACGCAGAAGAGCTTTGACGACGTGCGCGACGCCATCATGTCGCAACTGCGGCAGAAGTTCATCGCCGACCGACGCGAAGCAATGCTCGCCGCGATCGGCAGCGACCCGGGCGTCAAGCCGAACGTTCAGGCGCTCGAATCGATCTACATTCACCCGGCGAACGAGCGGGCGGTGCGCGGCTCCGCCCCCGCGGCGCGCTGACGCACGCTGTTGCGACGCGCCGGCGGCCTCGCTGCTCCGCCTGCTATCCTGTCGCGCATGGCCACGGCTCCGGCGACGATCGAAGCGCCCGCGACCGCCATCGTTCGCGCCGGGCGCGCGCGCAACCGCGCGCTGCTCGCGAATTTCTTCCGACGAGAGCTCACGACGCGCTATCTCGGCAGCGTCACCGGTCTCGCATGGGCGCTGCTGCATCCGCTCGCGCTGCTCGGCGTCTATCACTTCGTGTTCACGACGGTGTTCCGCACCGGCAACTTCGGCGACGCGAGCTTCCTGTCGTTCGTCGCGGTCGCGCTGTGGCCTTGGCTCGCGGCGCAGGAGGCGATGCAGAGAGCGACCGTCTCGCTCGGAAGCTACGCGGGACTGATCCGCAAGGTCGCGTTTCCGCACGAGCTCGTCGTCTATGCGTGCGTCGCGGCAACTTTCGCGCTCAACCTCTGCGGCTACCTCGCCGTGCTCGTCGTGCTCTCGCTATCCGGTGAGCCGGTGCATTTCGCCGGCCTTCTCGTCGCCGTGCCGCTGTGGCTGCTGCTCGGCATCGGCGTTGCCGGCATTGCGCTTGCGCTCGCCGCGCTGCAGGTGTTCGTGCGCGACGTCGAGCACGTGCTGATTCCGCTGCTGATGATCCTGATGTACGTCACGCCGATCCTGTATCCGCTATCGCTCGTGCCGCCGAACCTGCGACCGTGGGTCGCCGCGAATCCGTTCAGCTACATCGTAGGCCGGCTGCGTGATGCGCTGCTCGACGGGCGCGTCGTGTTCGCATGGAACGACGCGATCGCGCTCGTTGCGGCGCTCGCCGTCTTCTTCGGCGGACGATGGGTGTTCCGCAGGCTCTCGCCGCACTTCGAGGATTTCATCTAGTGAGCGCACTCGTCGAGCTCGCCGGCGTCTGCAAGGACTACGCGAAGATCGAATCGCGCGGCGGCCGGCTGCGCCTCGTCTACGATCTGCTGCGCGGCCATGCAGCTCCGCGAGTGTTCAGCGCGCTCGCCGACGTGTCGCTGCGCATGCGCCGCGGCGAATCGCTCGGCATCATCGGCGAGAACGGCGCCGGCAAGTCGACGCTGCTGAAGATCATCGCAGGCGTGATCAAGCCGACGCGCGGAACGGTCGACGTCCGCGGTCGCGTCGGTGCGCTGCTCGAGCTCGGCTCCGGATTCCATCCCGAGTATTCCGGACTCGCGAACATCGACCTCGCGGCGGCGCTGCTCGGCCTCACGCCGTCGGAGATCGCGGCGAAGCGCGACGAGATCATCGCCTTCGCCGACATCGGCGAGCACATCCGCGACCCGATCAAGCACTATTCGTCCGGCATGGTCGTGCGCCTGGGCTTTGCCGTCGCGACCGCGCTGCGCCCCGAGATCCTGATCACCGACGAAGTCCTCGCCGTCGGCGACGAATCGTTCCAGAAGAAATGCGTCGCCTGGATCGAGCGCTACCTCGCCGACGGCGGCACGTTGCTGCTGTGCTCGCACAGCATGTATCACGTGCAGAAGCTCTGCCGGCACGCGCTGTGGCTGCGCGAAGGCCGTGTCGAGCGTTATGGCGGCGTCGGCGACGTGACGCAGGCGTATCTCGCGTATCACGAGGAGCTTGCGGCGCAAACCAAGAAGCCGCGCGATGCGGCGGTCGCCGCCGCCGAGGGTCATTACAGCGTGCGCTCGCTTCGGCTGTCGCCGTCATCCACCGTCGCGATCGGCGACGACGTCGTCGTGTCGGGCGACGTGCATTCGCCCGACGCGCGCGTGCCGACGGTGATGATCGGCATCCTGCGTGCCGATGGAACGCCGGTGTACGGCGTGGGCACCGACATGGACGGCACCGCGCCGTCGCGCGTTGCGCCCGACCGCTTCACCTTTCGGCTGTCGTTTCCGAAGTTGTCGCTGCTGCCCGGCAAGTACCACGTTCGCGCGCACGCGCTGGACCCGGAGGGCGTGCGCATGTTCGATATGGTCGAGACCGAGTTGACCGTTACCGGCGACGCGCGCGAGCTCGGGCTCGTGCGACTCGCGCACGCGTGGGGCGACGATGCCGGTGTCCGTTGAGCTCCCCGCGCCGACGAACGTCGATGAAGCCGGAGCGCGCGGGATCGCAGCGCAATGGGCCGTGGTCAGCCGTGAGCTCGCGATCGAGGAAGTCGAAAACGGCGCGCTGATCGGTGGTCCGCTGTTCCAGCGCACGTTCGGCGCGCCGCCGCCGGCGGTGCCGCGTCATTTCGCGGCGCTCTACCGAGCGAGCGGGAAAGAGCTGCGCGTCGGCGCGTACATCCACTACATGGCGTTTCGCGATGCCGCTTGGTTATGCGGCGGGCTTTGCGTCGACGGCGACTTCTACCGGATGGCGAACGACGATCTGCGCGAATGCGTCAAGGGGATGGGTGGCCTCGGCGAGATCGTTCTGCGCGACACATTCGCCCGGCTCACCGATCGCAGCGCGATCTTCGGCTACTGCGGGGATGCCCGCCAGTGGCAGCACGACTTGAACATCGGCTTCACGCCGGCGGGACCGCCGCGGATGCTCGTGCGGTGGATGAAGCCGTTGTCCGAGGCGGCGCGCGCGGCGTTGATCGACGATGTCCGCTCGATCGGGCCGTTCTAGCCGGCATGCGACCGCCAGCGATGTCATTCCGAGCACATGACACAGCGCTACGCGTCGAGCAGCGCACGGAGCTCGTCGCGCGCGCTCCAGTCGACGCCGCAGACGAGCCGCGGCAAGCACCAGCGATCGCTGCCGGCATGAACGGGCTCCGTGCCGACGCCGAATGCGGCGAGCACGCCGTGCGACTCGGCGCGGTTCGGAAGATAGTCGTGAACCAGGTAGTCGCTCGGCTCGCCATAGGGAAACGCGAACAGCGCCGTGCCGGGATTCGGCGCGATGAACTCGATCAGCCGTCGCGACTTGACGATCTGCGCGTCGGCGTCGGCTTCGCAGTCGATGCAGCGGAACGTGCCCCTGCAGTCGTCGCGCTGCAGCACGTTGTCGAGCGTCGCGCTCAGATGGTCCCAGCTGTGATTGCCGATGTGGAAGTAGCCGGAGTCGAGCGCCGGCTGCCACCAGCGATCGCTCATCCACGGATAGCCGAGCATGTCGCGCTCCTGGATCGTCGCGCGAGCGAGCGGGCTCGCGATGACGAAGCTCGTCGCGTGCACGCCGGCCGCGGGATGGCGAGCGGCGAAGTCGCGCATGATCCGGTAGAACGACGGCTGGTAGCCGCGGTGCGGATGATCCAGATCGACGAAGTCGGCGTCGATGCCGTCGTCGAATGTGAGGCACGCGACGCGCTCCGGCAACGCGTGGAGCTTTCGCTCGACGAGTGCACGCGACAGCGCGATCAGCGGCACGAAGCGATAGCCGGCGGCGACGGCGCTCTCGAGGTCGTCCGGCAGCTGCCGGAAGTCGAGATCGTTGCCGGAGTGGTACGTCAGGATGCGCGCGCGATGCATGAGTACGGACGCGAGGCTGACCGCATTGTAAGCGATGGACACCGGCATCGATGGCCGCCGCATTGACCCATTGGGCGTTGCCGCTCGCGGCGGCGGCACTGCCGGCGCGCGCCGGATTTGCGTTGCTGGCGCACGCGGCGCGCAGCGATCGCGTCCATCATGCGTGCGAGCAGGCGGCATTTGCGTACGCGGAGCGGTTCATCGGCGCGCTGCCGTGGACCGATCGCGCACCGGAAATCGATCGCGATCGTTGGATCCGCGAGTGGCGCCTCGTGCAGTTCGTCGACAACGGCGATCTGTTCGTGTCGATGACGCGCGGCACGCGCTGGATCGATCGCAACGTCGATGTATCGGGCGCGTGGCCGGCCCGCGGACCGTTCCTCGCGCTGTCGGCGCACTGGGGCGCCGGCCTGTGCGCGTTGCATCACCTGCGTCGCGCCGGGCATCGCGCGCGATTTCTGCTGCTTCGCGTCGACCGCGACGCTCTCGCCGCCGATCGCGCGTATCTCGCTTATGTCGATGCACGGGTGCGTGCCGTCGAACGCGCGGCCGGCGCACCGGTGATCTATACGGGTGGCGCCGCCGCACAGGTCGAGGCCGCGTGGAACTCCGGCATGTCGGTGATCGCGCTGTGCGATGCACCCTCGGCAAGCGGGCGGACGACGATCGCCGCGCGCGCGGGCGAGCTGTCGTTCACGATGCCCGTCGGCCTGATGCGCCTTGCATGCGCTCGCCGAATGCCGGTCGTCTGGTTCTGCGCAGCCGTCGATCGCGACACCGGACGCCGGCGCATCGACATCGAGCCGGAGCGCATCTACGCCGATCCGCAAGTGCTGGCGGACGCGCTCGCGGCGCGCCTTGGCGCGCTGATCGTGCGCGACAGCGCCGCGTGGCACATGTGGCCGTACGCGAACCATCTCGTTTCGGTGACGAGCGACGAGCGTGCGGACATCGAGACGTGAAGCCGTTCGCATACTTTCCCGCCGATCGTGCACCGGTGCTCGAGACGAGGCCGGACTCCGTGGCGCCCGATGCCGGCGGTTGCTTCGCGCTCGACATCGACATCGAGGTTCGCGGTCTGGTCGCGTTCGGGCCGGTGCTGCGCGCGTTCGTGCGCCGTCCCGGCGACGAGCGCCATCTGCTCGGTCGCGACACGCACCAGGACGCGTTGTTGCTGCCGTGGCTTCCGGCGGGCGGTTGGCGCTTTCGCCTCGATGCGTGCGTGCCATTGGCGCCGGGACGCTACGAGCTCGTCGTCACCGCAGGCACCGTCGATGCTGTTTACGCCGAGCGCATCGTCCCGTTCGCGATCGCGCAGCGGGGCAGCGAGCCCGTCGAGCCATGGCTGCGATTCGCCGCGACGGCCGACACGCGCGCGCGGCTCGCCGCGCTTTCATGGAGCGCGGGCGCCGACGACTGGTTCGATCGCCACTTCTGTCATGCAGCGAAGACGATCGCCGAGCAGTTCCTGCACAACGCGCCGCAGCTTCGCGGCCGCATTCTCGACATCGGTGCCGGCGACGGCATCACCGATCTCGGGCTCTTCCTGCGCTACCAGCCCGAGCAGCTCGTCGCCGTCGACATCGTCGACTACATGCGGCGCCTGCCCGATGTCGCGCGCCGCGCGGGCTTGCCGCTCGCGCGCCTGCCCGATGGTCTGGAACTGCATCAGGGAAGTTGCGAGGCGATGCCCTTCGATGAAAGCTACTTCGACGTCGTGCTGTCGTGGGGGTCCGTCGAGCATGTGAAGGGCGGCTACCGGCGCACCCTCGACGAGGTGTGGCGCGTGCTCAAGCCGGGCGGGCTTTTCTTCGTGAACCCCGGGCTCTATTACTCGGCGTTCGGCAATCATCTCGGCGAGTTCACCGACGAGCCGCACCTGCATCTGAAGCTCGACGACGACGCGCTGCGAGCGATCGTGCTCGCCACCGAGCCGCGGCGCATCGACCGCTCGGGATTCGACGCGCCGCGCGAGGAATACTGGCGGTTCTACAAGGAGCTGAACCGCATTCGCATCGGCGACTTCGAGCACCAGCTCCGCTCGTACGGCTACGAGATCGTCCGCGGCGCGCTGCGAACCTCGGATATCGTCGAATACGACCGGCGGCTGCAGCCGTACTCGCTGGTCGACCTCGCCGTCGGGGACGCCTATTACACGTTGCGCAAGCCCGGCTAGCGTGCAGCAGCGATTGCTCGCTACGACTGCAGGTGCCGCCGAAGCGACGGCGGCGCTACGCCGCATCGCGGCGCGAACGCCATTCGTCGCCATGCGTCGTGATGTCGTCGTCGCCGTCGTGCTGTTCGCCGTCGCCGTCGCGCTCGGCGCCTTCCTGCGTTTGCAGCAAATCGGCATTCAGTGGCTCACCGACGACGAGTGGCATGCGATCGACCGCATCCAGGCGACCGACGGCTATGCCGCGCTTCTCAAGACGTTCGGATACGCCGATTACAGCATTCCACTCGCGCTCCTGTATCGGCTGCTCGCGACGACGGTCGGCTTGAACGAGCTCGCGATGCGGCTGCCGATGCTCGTCTGCGGCTTGCTGACGCTCGTGCTCGGCGGCCTCTGGGTGTGGCGGCGGCTCGGCCCGCGCATCGCGGTCGCGTTCACGTTCTATCTCGCCGTGTCGCCGCTCCTCGTCAGCTACAGCCGCAACGCGCGCCCCTACGCCATCACGCTGTTGCTTGCTTTCGTGGCGATCATTGCGCTCGCGCGCTGGGACGCGACCCGCAGCGCGCGCACGGCTGCGCTCTACGGGCTCGCGACGTGGAGCGCCGTCTGGCTGCACCTCACCAGCGGACCGCTGTTGCTCGCGCCGCTGGCATGGGTGTTCGGCAAGGACGCGCGGCGTGCGTTCGCGGACGGAGACTGGCGGCGCGTCAGAAGCTCGCTCGCGCTCGGCGTCGTGCTCGCAGGCGCGCTCGCCGTGGTGATCGCACCGCCGCTGCTCCTCGATCCGCAGGCGCTCGGCGGCAAGATCGGTCAGCATACGGTCGAGCTCGATACGCTGATCGGCGCGCTGCACATCGTCGCCGGCAGCGCATCGCCGCTCGTCGTCGTCGGAATGGGCGCGCTCGCGCTCGTCGGCGCCGGCGCAATGTGGCGGGCGTTGAAACCCGAGATCATGCTCGCGCTCGTCGGGCTCGCCACCACGCTCGCGCTGTTGCTCGCCACGCAGCCGATGTGGCTCAATCACGCGGTGGTTCTCGTCCGCTATCTTCTGCCCGTCCTTCCGCTGGCGCTGCTTGCCGCCGCATGCGGCGCCGTGCGCGTGTTCGACGCGATTGCGAATCGCTCACTGCGCGCGGCGTTCGCCGTCTTTGCAACGGCGGGCACGCTGGTCGGCAGCCCGCACGCGGAGTTGCTGCAAAGACCCAACAACTTCACGCTGCATTCCTATTATCAGTTCGACTACCGCAAGTCGCCCAACGGCACGCGCGAGTATGTCGACAGGATCCCGACTTCGCCGTATTGGACAGCGCTCGGCCGGCTGCCGCCCGACACGCTGCGCATCGCGATCGCCGGCCACGGCTTCGAGAGCTATTACATCGGCGACGTACGCTGGCAACCGATCCATCGGCAGCGGCTTTTCAACGCGCAACTGTCGATGTACTGCACGCCGCCGCTACCGGGCGAGGCGTTGCCGAGCTCCGGCATTCGCCTCGCGAACGCGGTGACGCTCGCCGAGCCGGGCTGGATGGATCGCGCGCACGTCGATCTGCTCGCATGGAAGAAGCTAAACCGGTATACCGCCCCCGCGTACGCCGACCTCGCGCCCTGCCTTGGCCGAATGCGCCTGCAATTCGGCGTGCCCGTCTACGAAGACGACGAGCTCGTCGTCTTCGACACGCATCCGCGGCCGCGCTAGCACGTGCTGAACGGGAAGCGAATCTGCGTCGTGCTGCCCGCGTATCAGGCGGAAGCGACGCTCGAGCAGACATACCGCGGCTTGCCCTCACGCATCGTCGACTCGGTGATCCTCGTCGACGATGCGAGCACCGACAACACCGTCGCGCTCGCCGACCGCCTTGGCATCCGCACTGTCGTGCACCCGCGCAACCGCGGCTACGGCGCGAACCAGAAAACGTGCTATGCACACGCGCTTGCCGACGGTGCCGACGTCGTCGTGATGCTTCATCCGGACTACCAGTACGAGCCGGCGCTGGTGATGCCGATGGCGGCGATGATCGCTTCCGCGGTGTACGACGTCGTCCTCGGCTCGCGGATCATCGGCGGCGGCGCGCTCCGCGGCGGCATGCCGCTGTGGAAATACGTCGCCAATCGCGCGCTGACGCTTTTCGAGAACGCGATGCTCGGCGCGAAGCTGTCCGAATACCATACCGGCTATCGCGCGTACTCGCGCCGCGTGCTCGAGTCGATTCCGCTCGAGCTCAATTCCGACGACTTCGTGTTCGACAACGAATTCCTCGTCCAGTGCATCGTCGCCGGATTCAACGTCGGCGAGATCTCGTGCCCGACGTCCTATTTCCCGCAGGCGAGCTCGATCGGTCTGCGCCGCTCGATCGTCTACGGCGGCGGCGTCGTTCGGGCGACGCTGCAGGGCTGGTCGTACCGGCACGGATTTTCGCGCAATCCGATGTTCGCCAACATTCGCGCGCGGAGCGAGAGCGTTTGACGGCGAGCGATACTCGCGTTCGTCGCCTGCTCGAGCGCGCCGGTCCGTACCGGCTGTTCCGATATGTCGTTGCCGGCAGCATCAACACCGGCGTATCGCAGCTGCTCTATCTCGGCGGGCTTGCGGGCGGCCTGCGACCGGCCGTCGCTTACGCGCTCGCCTTCGCCGTCGGAATCGCGATCGGGTACGTGCTGCACGGCCGCGTCGTGTTCCGCGCGGCGCCGAGGCGCGTTCACCTGGTCACGTTTCCTGCGGCCTGCCTCGCGCGTCTCGGCTTGAGCGAGTGGCTGCTGCACGTGCTGATCGACGGCGGCATGCGCGCCGGATGGGCAGGGCTCGTCGTCAACCTCGTGATGGTTCCCGTCGGCTATGCGTTGACGCGGCTCGCGTTTCGCGATCGATGGGCCGGCGGCTGATCGATCACGCTACGTTCGCCGGAGCGCGAGCATCCGCTGGTCGCGAGGATGCCCGAATGCGCCGACGACGCGCAGCTGCCACGGCAACCCGCGCGCGGCGTGCATGAAGTCGGAAACGTGATAGTGATAGGGGTCCGACGTCGCGCGCGTCACGATGCCGCCCGGCTCGTGCGTCGATTCGCGCCACGTGGGCTCGCCTTCCGGCACCTCGAAATACGTCGCGTACAGCGTGCCGCCTGCGCGCATCAACGGGGCGACGCGCTCGACGCAAACGCGGATCGCGTTGAACGGCAAATGGGTGAACAGCGAAAAGGCGATCGCGAAGTCGAACGGTGGGCTGAGTCCGGCGAAGGCGAACTCGGCGTCCTGCACGAGATTCGCCGGCGGCAGCCGCGCCTCGAGTCCGGCATCGCGGATCTCGCCGTACCCGGCATCGAGCAGCGAAGCGTTGAGATCGGTGCCGAAATAGCGTCCCGGCTCGAGATAGCGGACGAAATGCAGGCCGCCACGCAGGCACCCGCAACCGATGTCGAGCAGCCGATGCGTTGGCGCGAGCCCCGCGCCGATCATGAACTCGAGCTGCAGCCGTCCGATCTCGTCCCAGAGTCCGCCGACCGTTGCGCGATGATTGCCGCTTCCGACCTGGGCGCGGATCGCGTCTTCGTCGTGATACGGGCTGATCGGGTCGCTTGACGACATTGCAACGCGCTACGTCGCGGTCTTGTCGGCGTCGGCTGCGACGCGGCGGCGCACGTCGACATCGCAACCAAGGCTGAAGAAGCCGTAGTCGAGGGTTTCCGTCGTGTCGATGACGCGGAAGCTGATCGCATCGAGGACGCGATGCAGGAATCGCCGATCGCCGTCCACCGTTCCCATGACGCCCGCGTTGGTGAAGTACACGCCGGGCATAAGCGCGCATGCGAACTCGAACGAAACGTCGAACGTCTCTCCGCCGCGCGCGAGCGGCAACCGCCGCGCACGTGCTCGATCGGTGTTGGCTCCGGTGAGATGAATGCCGGCGACCGACTTGATCAGCATCCCGAACGACACTTCGTGGGCATCCGCGGTGAAGTCGACCTGATATTGATAGCGGTATCGCCGCCCCCTGACCAGCACGTTGACCGGCGCGCGCTCGGTGGTGACGAAGCGCACGGCATGGATGCGTGCCCCGGTGCCTTCGTAGCTCACCGTTGTTTGGGAAACGAGCGTTGCGTCGTGCCAGCCTTCGCTCGTCAGCGCCGCGTCGCTCCACTCGACGGCCATCGCTTCGGCGTCGACCGGCGCGTCGCGTTGCGCGGCGGCTGCGTCGTGCGGCGCCGGCAGCCTGTTCGCGTCGCGGATCGTCGCGATCTCCGCGCGAACCGCAGCGGCTTCGCTCGTCGGCAGATTGACCAGACGCTGGTACTGGTGCGTGACGTTCTTCGGCTCGCCGTCGAGCAGCAGCTCGCCGGCGTCGATCAGCAGCGCGCGCGTGCAGAGCTGCACGATCGTCTGCGCGCTGTGCGAGACGAACAGCAGCGTTCCCCCGTTGCTCTTGAAGTCTTCGATGCGGGAGTAACACTTTCGCTGGAACGCCTCGTCGCCGACGGCGAGCGCCTCGTCGACGACCAGAATGTCCGCGTCGACGCTGATCGCCGTTGCGAATGCGAGCCGCACCGACATGCCGCTCGAATACGTCTTCAGCGGCTGGTCGATGAACTGCCCGATATCGGCGAACCGGGCGATACCGTCGAAGCGCGCGTCCATCTCCTCGCGCGATATGCCGAGGATCGCGCCGTTCAGGTACACATTCTCGCGGCCGGTGAATTCCGGATTGAAGCCGGCGCCGAGCTCGAGCAGCGCGGACACGCGGCCGACGACCTCGATCGAGCCGCCCGTCGGCGACAGCGTCCCACACACGAGCTGAAGCAGCGTGGACTTGCCCGAGCCGTTGCGCCCGACGATACCGACGGTCTCGCCGCGGCGGATGTCGAACGACATCGACTGCAGCGCTGCGAAGTCGCGATAGAACTTCGTTGCCGGTCGCCGCAGCCACCGCTGCAGGCGCGGCACGATCGACTGCTTCAAACGGTCCTCGGGGCGCGCGTAGAGCTCGTAATGCTTGGACAGATCGCGCGCCCGGATGACGACGTAGTCATCCATTCGCGCATCGCCTGGCGAACGTGGCGGGTGGGAGCGAGTCGACGGCATCATGAATGCTGCGCGAGGTTGGTTGCGAAGCTCGCATGCCGGTGCGGGTCGGCGTGCTATTTTACAGGTGGCCGACACTGGTGCGCAGCGGCTGCGGCCGCCGCCGCATCGCAGCGACGACGGGTCTGGCGGGCATCGGGCAACGACATGCGGTTCATTGGCGACGAGAAGGCGCTTTCCCCTCGGCGGTTCGCATTGATCGTCGGCAACGGCCGCTCGGGCACGACGCTCATGGGCTCGATCGTCGACGCGCATCCGGCGATGGTGTGCGCGAACGAGACCAACGCATCGCAGCGTTTCTGGAGAGGCTGCGATCGCGCGGAGATCGTCCGCGAGATCATCGACAACGCGCTCGCCAACGCAGCGACCGGACGCCCGTCGTACGAGTACCTCTACGCCATTTCGACCGGCGACAAGAATTGGCGCGACATCGCCGTCGTCGCCGACAAGGTATGGAATCCGTCGCTGCTGCTGATGCACGGAGACCGGTCGCTGATCGCATCGCTCGCCGATCGCGTCGGCTGCCCGGTCTCGCTCGTCCACTGCACGCGCCATCCGCTCGACGTGATCGCGACGATGCACCGGCGCAGCGGCGCGAGCCTGTACGACAGGATGCGCTGGTATTTCATGCACTGCGAGGCGGCGCAGGCGCTCGCCGAGCGGGGCGACGCGCCTCTCGAGCACTTTGCGCACGAGCGGATGGTCGCGGCGCCCGGCAACGAGATCGCGCGCGTCTGCGAGTTTCTCGGCGTGCCGCAACCGGATGGCTACGCTGACGCGTGCAGGCGGGTGATCTTCGCCGAACCGAAGCGGACGCGCGACAGCGTTTCCTGGCCGCCGGCCCTCGTGTCGGAGATCGCGCAGCGCGCGCAGCAGTACCCGTTTCTGCGCGCCTACGAGTTCGGCGATTGACTCACCGGGCGCGCGGCGCTTGCCTGCGTCGACCGCGACCGGGCTCGCCTACGCATACGCAACGACCATCACGCGCTTCCCGCTCGCGTGCTGCTCGTACGCGCTCTCTGGCGGGGCGATGCGCTCTACCCGCGCGAAGCCGACCTTGCCGAGCAGCCACAGCAGCGCCTCGTAGCTCGGGCACAGGCAGATCCCCGTCGTGCCCGCTTCCGGCGCGTGCGTCTCCGCGGTTTCGTCGATGATCGCGACGCTGCCGATCATCGGGCGCTGGAACAGATAGCTGCCCCAGTCGACGACGCCGGTCATGTTCGGCGTCACTTGCGTCTCGACGATGCAGGCACGCCGCGTGAGCGCGCGCGCAAGACGCAGCAAGCCGACCGGATTTTCGACGTGATACAAAAGGCCGAGCATCAGCGTGATGTCGAACTCGCCGATCGCGGCCGCCTGCACGGTGTTGATGTCGGCTTGCATCGTGCGCACGTTGCTCAGGCCGTACGCCTGCGCGATCAGCTCGACGTCCGCGAGATGCTCGGCACGGGCATCGACGGCGAGCACGTCGCGGCATCCCTTGCGCGCGACGTGCGTTGCGAAATAACCCTGGTGGCACGCGATGTCGACGACCGAGAGCGAGTCGTATCCGTCGCGCACCAGCGGCGCGAGCGCCTGCCACAGCATTGCGAGGCGCGTCGTATGGATCCCGGCCACGCCGGGGGGCAGGTACGACGGCGTCGCCGAGCCGTCCGGCAGATCGAACTCGTAGAACCAGCGGCGCGCGTGAACGCGATCGAGCAGCGCGGGCGATTGCATGGCGTAAGTTGTCGGTCGTTGTCGGTCCGCAGCGGGCAGCGGCCGGCCGATCGGGTAAAATGACATTGTATTTCATCGACCGGCCGCGCTCCGGCCGGTGCGCCGGCTGCCGCCGACATGTCCAATCCCGCCGAATTCACCGGAGAACGTTTCCTTCCCGGCGTCGCCGGCGAGATCGCGTACGAGCACTGGCATCGCTACGCGTTCGCTCGTCGCTTCGTCGCCGCCAAGCGCGTGCTGGACGCCGCCTGCGGCGAGGGATACGGCACGACGCTGCTGGCGCAGTCGGCGGCGAGCGCAATCGGCATCGACATCGATGCAGGCATCATCGCAGCGGCGCGCGACGCGTATTCCAGCGTCCCCAACGTGCGCTTCGACACCGCGTCGGTGACGCTGCTGCCGGTTGCTGATCGGTCGATCGATGTCGTCGTGTCGTTCGAGACGATCGAGCACGTATCGGCACACGACCAGACGCTGATGCTCGCCGAATTTGCCCGCGTGCTCGCGCCCGACGGCGTGCTGATCCTGTCCTCCCCCAACAAGCGCCGCTACAGCGACGCGCGCGAGTACGCCAATCCGTTTCATCGCCACGAGCTCTACCGTGACGATCTCGCCTCGCTGCTGTCGAAGCACTTCGCTGCGCTGCGCTGGTATCGGCAGTCTCCGGCGCTGCTGTCGGTTCTGTGGTCGGAAGAGGCCACCGGCGACGTCGAGACCATCGCCGGCGACGGCAAGGCCGTATCCGCGATGGCGCTGCCCGAGGCACTCTACTTCGTCGTCGTCGCGGCGGCCGAGCCGTCGGCGCTGCCGTCGCCCGAACCACGCATGTCGCTCTATTGCGATCGCGAGGAGACGGAGCTCGCCCGCATCGACGCGCAGGCGCGCGAGGTGTTGCGGCAAGACGCGCTGCTCAAGGAGCGCGACGCCGCGCTCGACCGGCAAACGTCGCACATCGAGCATCTCGAGCGGCTCGTCGCCGAGCGCGAGCGCATCGTCGAGCAGCGCGACGCCGAGCTCACCGCGGCAAGCGTGCGCACCGTCGATCAGGAGCGTGCGCTGATCAACGCACGGGACGCGCTCGTTCAGCGTGACGCCGAGGTACGCGAGGCACGACGGCGCATCGCGCTGCTCGAGGACCAGAATGATGCGCTCGTCGCGGATCAGGGTCGCCTCGACGCGGCGCTCGCGGCGCAGGAACGCATCATCGCGCACCGGCAGTCCCTCGGCTGGTGGCTGCGGCTGCCAGTGCTTCGCGCGAAGCTCGCGCTGCAGCGGCTGCGCGGCGCATGAACGGGGCCGCAGTCGCGCGCGCACCCGGTGTGCGCGATCCGATCGACGTCGTCGTGCCGATCTACAACGCCGCGGCCGACGTCGCGCGCTGCGTCGAGAGCGTTCTTGCGCACACGTCGAACTACCGTCTGGTGCTGATCGACGACGGCTCGACCGACCCGGCGATCGCCAAGCTGTTCTCCAAAATCGAGCAGCGGTCGCTTGCGCACGTTCATCTGTTTCGCAACGAGCACAATGCCGGCTTCACCGAGACGGCGAACCGCGGCATGCAACACTCGCGTGCGGATGTCGTGCTGCTCAACTCGGACACGATCGTCACCCCCGGCTGGCTCGATGCCCTTGCGCGCTGCGCCGCATCGGACCCGTCGATCGGCACCATCACGCCGTTCTCGAACAACGCCGAGATCTGCTCGTATCCGCGATTCTGCGTCGACAACGGCACACCCGACGCCGAAGCGGCGGCGCGAGCGCGCTCGGCGCTCGCGCGTGCGGCGGTGCCGACCTATCCCGATTTGCCGACCGGCGTCGGCTTCTGCATGTACGTGCGTCGCGCGCTGATCGATGCGATCGGCACGTTCGATCCGGCGTTCGGCCGAGGCTATGGCGAGGAAAACGATCTGTGCCTGCGGGCGGCGCGCGCCGGATGGCGCAACGTGCTGTGCGACGACGCGTTCGTCGTCCACGTAGGCGGTCGCTCCTTCGAAGCCGAGAAGGCAAAGCTCGGCGAGATCAACCTTCCGCTCGTCGTCGCGCGCCATCCGCACTACGTCGATCTCGTTCGCGCGTATATCGCGGCCGATCCGCTGCGAGCGATTCGCGATGCCGCGCTGATCGCGCAGCGTGCGCATGCGGGCGATGTCCCCGGCGTGCTGCACGTGCTGCACGGCGGCGGCGGCACCGAGCAGCATGCACGAGCACTGATCGCGGCGTCGCGAAGCGAGTGTCGCCACTATCTCGCCATCGCAATCGGCGATCGCTGGCGCATCGAGGACCACGCCAACGGCGAGCGTGCGACTGCGCTCGAGCTCGTCCGCGGCGTGAACGAGCGCTGGTGCGACTTCGTCGGCGCGATTGCGTCGACGTTCAACATCGCGGTGGTGCACGTCCATCATCTTTCGGCGTGCCGCGAAGGCCTCGTCGACGCGCTGCGCGGACTCGACCTCCCGTACGGGATTACCGTGCACGATCTGTGGCTTGCGTGCCCGACGGTGACGCTCACGCGCGCCGACGGCCGCTTCTGCGGTGGCGAGACCGATCCGTCGTTGTGCTCGCGATGCCTTGCCGAACAGCCGGCGGTCGCGGCGGTCGACATCGAGGAGTGGCGGCGTCGGCACGCGGAGGTGGTTGCAGGCGCTGCGTTCCTGATCGCGCCGTCGCGCTGGGCAGCCGACATGCTCACGCGCTACTTTCCCGTCGCGGCGGAGCGCATCGATGTCATCGCGCATGCGGCACCCGCGGCGCGGGCAGTCGGTGGCGACGACGCCGATGCGCCGCGCGAGCGCGACCCCGCTCTACCGTCCATGGCGGTCGTGCTTCCCGCAGACGACATTGCGACGGTCGCGATCGTCGGTGCCATCGGCCCCGACAAGGGCGCGCGGCGCGTCGAGCGTCTCGCGGCGCTCGTGCGCGAACGCCGGGCGCGAGTTCGCTTCGTCGTGATCGGCTATCTCGACGTCCAGCACGCGTCGTGGCAAAGCGCCGACGCGGTGCTCACGGTTCACGGCCGCTACGATGCGCGCGATCTTCCGGCGCTGTTTGCGCACTACCGCGTCGCGCTGGTTGCCTATCCGTCCGAGGGGCCGGAGTCGTTCAGCCTGACGCTGTCGGAAGCATGGGCCGCCGGCATGCCGGCGATCGTGCCGCCGATCGGAGCGCTCGTCGAGCGTGTCGGCAACAGCGGCGCGGGATGGGTCTGGACGCCCGAACAGTGGCGCGACGAGGCGCTGATGCTCGAGCGCATTATCGACGTTCTCGCATCGCCGCAAGCGATTCACGACGCCTCGCATCGGGCGCGCTCGATGGTCCAGCCGACGGTCCGGTCGATGGTTGCGCATACACTGCAACGATATCGTTCGGCGCTCGATCGCCAGCCTGCGCGGATCGCCGAGCCGCTCGCAAACGCTCGGCTCCGAGATGCGCTCGGCTATGTGCCGTGGTCGCCGCCGGCGGGCGCACGCGGTGCCGGCATGCCGGCCAATGCTGCGGCGACGCCGACCGCGACGGTCACATCGAGTGCTCATACGCCGATGCACGACGGTGTCGGCGTCGGCACGTCGATCGCTCGTGTGGCGCTTCGCTGGCGGCACACGGCGATCGGCCGGATGCTCTATCGCGTCACGCCGGCGCCGCTCGTCGCTGCGCTGAGAGAGCGCTTGCGCTGATGGCGACACCCGAGTATGCGCAGTGGCTCGCGCGCGGCCGCACGCACCAGTGGGAAGGCCGTCCGGTGGATGCGATGCTTTGCTACCGGCGAGCGTTGCGCGCGGAGCCGCGAGCGGCCGATCCGCGCTTTCATCTGGGCGAGGTTCTCTGGCAACTGGGCCGGATACCGGCGGCGGTGTCGACATGGCGCGAGGCGACCGAGATCACGCCCGATCACCTCGCGCCGCAACTCGCGCTCGCGGAGGCGCTCCTCGCGACCGGCGACGCACCCGCGGCTGCCGCCACGGCGGCGCGCGCGCTGCAGCTTGCGCCCGGTCAAATCCGCGCCGAGCTCGTCCAATCGGTTGCCGCATTGACCGCGGCCGCCGATGCCGGCGACAGCGCGCGCGCGCTCGCGGCGCTGCAGCGCATCGAAAACATTTTGACGCGCGACGTGTCGCTGGTGCGGGTCGCGGCGGTGGCCGGGCCGCTCGCACTCGCGCTCGATCGCGTACCGGACAGCGCCGAGCGGCGCGCGCTCGTCAGCGCGATTGCCGCGATTGCAGCGGCGAATGCCGACGCGGTCGCCGCGATGCCGGCGTTGCTCGTGGCGCAGGCGATCGAGCACGGCGGCCGCGGCGTACGATCGATCATCGGCGCCGCGGCCGCGCGCGGCTATGTCCATGGCGATCACGAGGCGCTGCGCCGCCTCGCGCGTGCGGCGAGCATCGCTGATCCGGCTGCCGCCGCGACGCTCGCCCATCTCCATTCGAGAATCTGCGCACAGCATTTCGGCGCCGCGCTGGCGCTGCTGTGGCCGCTGCGCACGGCGGGCGCCCGGCTGCGCGTGATCGCGCTGGTCGCTGCACCGAGCGAGGATGCCGCGGCGATCGATGCCGTGCGAATGCTGCTCGCTCTTCCTCGCGCTCACTTCGACATCGTCATCGCTGTCGCAGGAGAAGCGGAAGAGCTAGCGCCGGTCGCCGACTCGGGCGGCGCGCGGATCGTTGCGCTGACGTCGTCGCCGGGCGTCGACGGCGCACGCGCGTTGGCCGCTTTCGATGCCGACGTGCTGGTCGACCTCGCCGGGCATGCGGCGTGTGTCGGGCCGATGATCGCACAGCGGTGCGCGCACGTCGTGATCACCGTTGCGACGCTCGCGTCGCCGCATGGGCCGCCGCTGGTCGATCGGGTTCTGCCGGGCATCGACGCGCTGGCGCAGGAGGTTCGGGCGCGGCACGCTGCCCTCGCCACGTCGGCGATCTGCCCGCTCGACGCGTCACAGCTCGCGGCGCTCTGGGACGATGCCGTGCACGCGCATCGGCAGCGCGATCTCGACGGCGCGCTCGAGCGCTACGCGAGGGTGCTCGAAGCAATGCCGCGGCACGCGAGCGCGCTCTACCTGACGGGCGTCGCGCATCGGGAAGCCGGCCGCACCGAAGCCGCGCGAGCGGCGTTCGACGCCGCCGTGGACGCCGCACCCGACTACGTCGACGCGCGGCTCGCAGCTGCCGCGGCGGCTACATCGGCGCACGACGCCGAGCGTGCCGTGCTGTTGTGCATCGACGGGCTCGAGCGCGCGCCGGCCAATGTCGCGCTGTGGCGGGCGCTCGG
Organism: uncultured beta proteobacterium; assembly: GCA_963798655.1. Lineage (GTDB taxonomy): Bacteria > Pseudomonadota > Gammaproteobacteria > Burkholderiales > Casimicrobiaceae > CAVSMC01. The sequence continues at coordinate 1,193,034 of CAWCUH010000004.1, forward strand.
CCACGCGCATCTCGGTCATCGCGATGGCGGCGCCGCCGCGTCCGCGTTCGAGCGGGCGCTCGCGATCGAGCCAACCGACGGCGAGACGCACTACAACCACGGCGTCGCACTGCAGATGCAGCAGCGCGATGCCGACGCCGCGCGCGCGTACCAGCGCGCGCTCGCGTTTCGCGCGGACCTCGTCGACGCCGATTTCAATCTCGGCGTCCTGTTCCAGCGCCAGGGCGCGGCGGATGCCGCGAGCGCGGCGTACGAAAACGTGATCGCGCGCGATCCGACGCGCGTCGCCGCTTACCGCAATCTGGGCGAGGTGCTGCTGGACGCCGGCCGTGTCGACCGATGGATCGACAACTTCCGTCGCTTCGAGCAGCGCTTTCCGAGCGCGTTGCCGCTCGCCGTGCAGGCGCTCGAAGTGTGCCAGTACACCGGCGACTTCGCCGGTCTCGAGCGCTATCTCGACGGACTTCGCAACCAGGCGTTCGACGCGGCAAACGAGATCGAGCTCGCCGATTCGCTCGAGCAGCTGCTCTACCTGCTGCTGTACTTCGACATCGAGCCGGAGCTGCTGCTGAAGTGCGCGCAGACCTACGACGCGACGGCACGGCACGTGTACGGCGACCCGCTGCCGCGCACGTCGCCGCGGCGTGCGGGAAAGATCCGCGTCGGCTACCTGTCGGCCGATCTGCGCGATCACGTCATGGGCAAGATGGCGTGGTCGGCGATCGAGCACCACGATCGCGAGCGCTTCGAGCTCCATTTCTATTCGCTGTCGATGCAGGACGACGGATGGACGCAGCGCTTTCGCGGCCTCGCGCGCAAGTTCGACGTCATCGCCGACCTGCAAGAGCGCGATGCGGCGCTGCGCATTGCCGACGACGATCTCGATCTGCTCGTCGATCTGTCGACGCACACGAAAGGCGCGAAGCCCGGCATCCTCGCGCTGAAGCCGGCGCGCGTGCAGATCACGCACGTCGCGAGCGCCGGAACGCTCGGGATGTCGACGGTCGACTTCAAGCTGACCGATCGCTACGCCGATGTTCCGGAGAACGCGGCCTATCAGATCGAAGCGCTGCTGCCGATGGACGGCTGCGTGTATCCGTACCGCCACGTGGAGCGTGCGCCAACTCATCCGTTCGCGCGCGAGGCGCTCGGCATTGCCGCTGACACGGTGGTGATTGGCGCGTTCGTGAGCGGACTGAAGCTCACGCGCCGATGCCTTTCGCTGTGGCGCGAGGTGCTCGTCCGCGTGCCGCAGGCGAAGCTCGCGTTCTCGCCGGTCAACCCGGCGCTGCGCGCTCTCTACCAGCGACTCGCGGCCGCGGGCGGCATCGCCGGCGATCGCCTGCTCTTTCTGCCGCAAGGGCGCAACGACGGCGAGAACCAGGCGCGCTACTCGATCGTCGACTTCGTGCTCGATCCGATGCCTTATGGCGGCGTCAACGGCGTCCTCGAGCCGCTCGACGCCGGCGTGCCGGTCGTCACGCTCGTCGGCAAGCGCCACGGCGAGCGCAGCGGGTATTCGATTCTCGCGAACCTCGGCGTGACGCAGACGATCGCCGCGAGCGGGCGCGAATATGTCGACGTCGCCGTGCGACTGGCAAACGACGCGCGGTTCATGGCCGAAGTGCGGGCGGCGATACGTGCAGCGCTCGCGCAGTCGCCGCTGACCGACCGCATCGCGCACACGCGATCGCTCGAGCGGGCGTACATCGCCGCGCTCTCGGCGAAGGCGCCCGAAGCGCTCGCTGCGACCCGATCGCCGTGAGCGAGCCGCGGATCGCGCGCGCGCAAGCGCTTCTCGAGGCCGGTGATGTAAATGCCGCGAAGACACTGCTCGACTCGATCCTCGCGTCGCGGGCAATCGACGACCGCGCACGACGCAGCGCGTTGCTGTTGCGTGCACGCGCAAGCGAGGATCGTCGCGATCTCGCCGCCGCGATCGCCGACACGCGCGCCGCGCTGACGCTGAACCCCGCCGACCCGCGAACGTACAACGCTCTCGGGTTGCTGTGCAGCGACGCAGGCGATCGTGCGGGTGCGCTCGCTGCATTCAGCCGCGCGACGGATCTCGACCCCGGCTACGCGCGGGCGTGGAACAATCAGGGCAACGCGCTGCGCACGGCAGGCCGCACGGCCGAAGCGATGGCAGCGTTCTCGCGCGCCGTCGCGACGCAGCCCGACTACGCGCTCGCCTGGAGCAATCTCGGCGCCGTGCAGCGTGATCTCGGCGACGATGTGAACGCCGAGGCGTCGCTGCGGCGGGCGATCGCACTCAAGCCCGACCTCGTGGCGGCGATGCTGACGCTCGCCGGACTGCTGCGCGGGCGAGCCGACATCGACGAAGCGGCGACGCTGTATGCGCGCGCCGCGCAGCTCACGCCGCGCGACAGCGGCGCGCTGTTCCTGCTCGCCGGCACGCTCGCGGAGCGCGACGACCTCGACGGCGCGCGGCACGCGTACGCCGACGTGCGCGCGCGCAAGCCCGACGCGCTGCGCGCGGTGATCGGCGCCGAGCTGACGCTGCCGATGGTGTACGACGATTCGGCCGCGGTGGCAGATGCACGAGCGCGCTATGCGCTGGGCCTCGAGCGGCTGGCGACGCAGCTGCCGCCGCTCGCGCAACGGCGTCCGCTCGCCGATGTCCTCGACGACCTCCGCTGGTCGAACTTCCTGCTCGCGTATCAGGGCGGCGACGACCGAGAGCTGCAGGCGCGCTACGCGGCGACGATCGCATGCGCGATCGACGGCGTAGCGCCTGCAGCGCGCGAGCCGATCGCACGTTCCGACATCGGCGGGCGGCGCATTCGCATCGGCTTCGCGTCGGCGTTCTTCAGCGAGGGGACGGTCGGCATGTATTTCCGCCGCTGGATCGAGCGGCTCGATCGCGCACGCTTCGAAGTGACGCTGTACAACCTGCGTCGCGGCACCAACGCATTTCTCGCGACGCTCGGCGCCAACGCGGACCGCGTGCGCACGTTCGACGGCGCCGCGCTCGCGCCCTCGGCACTCGCGCCCGCAATACGCGCCGACGAGCAGGACGTGCTCGTCTACCCGGAGCTTGGCATGGACGGCACGTCGTTCGTGCTCGCGGCGCTGCGTCTTGCACCGGTGCAGTGTGCAGCGTGGGGACATCCGGTGACCACCGGCCATCCGACGGTCGACGCGTACTTCACGTGCGCACTGATGGAACCGGCCGATGCCGACGCGCACTATACCGAGCGGCTCGTCCGTCTGCCGGGCATCGGCACCGAGTATGCGCGCCCCGACGTGCCGGACGATGCGGCGCGCGCCCGATTCGGCTTGCCGAACGATGCGCCGCTGTGGCTGTGCCCGCAGTCGCTGTTCAAGATACATCCCGACAACGATGCGTTGTTCGCGCAAGCGCTCGCGCGCGTTGCAAGCGCAAAGCTCGTGCTGTTCGAAGGACGGCATCCCGCGCTGACGGCAAAGTTCCTCGCGCGATTCGCAGCCGCCTGTGCGCGCGTGGACGTCGACAGCGCCGAGCGGGTCGTCGTGCTGCCGCAATGCAGCCATCCGGACTACCTTCGCATCAACGCCGTCTGCGACGCGATGCTCGACACGCTGCACTGGTCAGGCGGCAACACGAGCCTCGATGCGCTCGCGTGCGGCCTGCCGGTGGTGACGCTGCCCGGCCGCTTCATGCGCGGGCGGCAAAGCGCAGCGATGCTCGAGCTCGCCGGTGCGGCAGAGCTCGTCGCGCGCGACGAGGACGACTACATGGCGCTCGCATCGCGGCTCGCGCTCGACCGGCGTTATCGCGATTCGATGTCGGCACGCATCCGCGCCGGGCACGGGAAGCTCTTCGACGACGCGGCGCCGATCGATGCGCTGGCGACAGCGCTCGCCGATCTTGCCCGGAACGGCGTCGACGCGCTTTCGCGCAGCTGACGCGCGTCAGCTCGCAAGCGCGCGCAACGACCCGGCGACGATCCGGACGACGCTAGCCCAATCGCCGACCGCCGGCTGGCGAAAGAGCCGCATTGTCGGGTACCACGGTGAATCGCCGCGCGCGACCCCCCAGCGCCAGTCGGCGGCAAACGGCAGCATGAGCCACGTGGGCCGCGCGAGCGCGCCGGCGAGATGCGCAATGCTCGTGTCGACGCTGATGATGACGTCGAGCTCCGAGACGAGCGCGGCGGTGTCGTCGAAATCGGCGTCGATCGGCAACGGCATCATCGCGTTTGCCGCGGCGAGCGTCGCGACGTCGAGCGCGGCGTCGCCTTTCTGCAGCGAGAACCACGCGATGTCGGGCACGTCGAACAGCGTGGCGAGCGTGGCGAGCGGCACCGAGCGGCGGCGATCGTTGACGTGCTCTCGGTTGCCGGTCCATGCGAGCCCGACGCGCAGGCGGCCGGGCCGCGAAGCGACCAAACGTGCCGCGCGTGCGCGCCGTTCGCTGTCGGCGTGCAGATAGGGAACGTCGCGCGGAATCGATGCTGCGTCGATGCCCAGCGCGCCGGCGACTGACAGCAGTGGCAGCCACGCGTCGTGTGCCGGCGCGACATCGCCCGCGCCGAGCGTTCGGTCGACGCCGTGAATCGATGCGAGCAGCCGCACCAGCGGTTGCGGCGCTCGCAGCATCACGCGCATGCCGCGATCGGCGAGCGTCGATGCGAAGCGCGCGAACTGGATGGCGTCGCCGAGTCCCTGCTCGGCTGCGAGCAAGAGCGTTGCGCCGCGCCGCGCGACGCCCTCCCAGCGCGGCGCGGCATCACGTGGCGTGCCCGCTCCCAGCTCGCGCAGCGTCAGGCGCGTGTCGTACGCCGGCCAGCCTTCGGCGAAGTCGGCGTTCGCGAGCAACGCGAGTGCGAGATTCCAGCGAGCCTGCGCAAATTCGGGCGCCAGCGCGAGCGCCGCCCGAAATGCGGCAATCGCGTCGGGCAGTTGGTTCAGCGCCTGCAGCGCGAGCCCCAGATTGTTCGACGCGATCGCGTGCGTCGGCTTCAACGCGAGCGCACGCCGGAACGCTTCGATCGCTTCGGCCGGCCGGTCGGCAGCAGCAAGCGCGAGGCCTAGGTTGTTGTGGAACTCGGGTTCGTGCGGGACTCCGCGTGCGGCGCGCTCGAGCAGCGGAAGCGCCTCGTCGAGGCGTTGGCGTTGCATCATGATGACGCCTAGATAATGCGTCGCGACAGCGTGCGAAGGCGCGAGCGCGAGCGCTTCGCGGTATCGGCTCTCGGCAAGATCGAAATCGCCGCGCTGATGTGCGCTCATCGCGTCGCGCACGAGCGCATCGGCTGACCGCGGAGCCATTGCCGGTGCGGCCGTCGGCGCAACGCTCGGAATCGTCGCGTTCGTGGCGACCGCGCGGGCGACCGTCGTGCTTGCGCCGAGCGCGCCATGGCAGTGCTTGTACTTGCGAGCGCTGCCGCATGGACAGGGATCGTTGCGTCCGACGGCGGCCGGCTTCGTCGCGTTGCGTTCGGCCAGCGCAAGCAGCGCGCGCGCTTCGGCGTGCTCGGCCGACGCTGCCAGCATTCGTCGCGCGAGCGCGATCGCCGCCTGCCACTGACCGAGAGCGACGCAGTTCTTCGCGAGTGCCACGATTTGCGGCGAGCGTGCGATCGTGTCGGAGAACTGCGTTGCGAGCGCGGTCAGTTCAGCCGGCGGCACGACGCGGCAGAAGTTGAAAAGCCCGTGGAAGCCGAACGGCCGACCGATCGGGTACGCCGCCTCGAAAGCGAAGCGGTCCGCGGTCGCCTCGCTCGCGAATCGGATCGCGTACTCGCGCTCGAGCAGCGGCCGGAACGTTCGGCCGATCGTCAGATCCTCCGCTTCGACGAGCTCGATGCGCGGGTCCTGCAGCGCTTCGAGCAGCCGGTGCGAGCGCAGCGAGAAGCCGCCGTTGCCTACGCGCATGCCGTCGGCGTGCCAGAACCACTTCGCGCCGATGTAGTCGCAGTCGAGGAACGAATCGTCCCAGGCGGCGGGATTGACGATGTAGCCGTCCCACTGGATCAGCAGCACGTGCGCCGTGTCGACGTGCGGCAGCAGCGACTTCAGCACGAATCGCGAGTACGCGTCGCGCGAAGCGAGCGGTTCGATCGCGACGACATCGATATCGGGCGGCACCGCAGCGCCGATCGCGGGTGTCGTCACGAACAGCGTTCGCGCGAAACGGACCTCGGAGCGCGATCGCTCGATGGCACGCAGTGCGAGGACCGGGTTCGCCGTGTCGACGCAGCACAGCGTGACGCTCGCGAGATCCAGCATGCGTCGCGCCGCGAGCGGGCCGTCGCTGCTTCAGGCCGTCGCGCGAGGCGCGGAAGCCGTCTCGGGCGCCGCGACCGGCACGTGCGGCGTGGCGGCGATGCTTTGCTGCGCGACGCTCGGCACGGAGGCCGACCAGCGTGCGGCAAACTCGCGGAAGGCGAGCACCGCAAAAATCGCGATGACCGGCGCGAAATGCAGCGTCGCACGGTTCACCGTCGTCTGCTCGGTCACCCACGCGCGCGCCGTCGTGAATCCGAACACGAAGAACAGGAAGAGCGTGCCGGCCGCGACAACCGCGGTCAGCGGCGCGAGCCTCGGCACAAGGAGGCCGCGCCAAGCGAGCAGCGACGCGGCGATCGCCGCATACCAAAGCAGGTGCCAGTTGCCGAGCAGCAGGTAGCTTTCGACGAGCGCGCTCCATTCCGGCGCGTAATCGAGATGCAGTTGGTACCCGAAGATCACCGGATGCGTTTGCGCGAGGATGGCGAACAGCAGGAACGCGCCGCAAGACGCGGCGGCAGCGAGCTTCAGGCCCTGTTTGGGCCACAGCGCGATCAGCACGGCGGGTCCCACCGTTGCCGCCCAGGCGATTCCCGGGTTCTTCGTCTGCGTGCAGGCGGCGAGCAGCAGCAGTGCGATGGCCGCGTCGGCGAAGCTGCGGCTCGCGTTCCAGTGCAGGAATGCAAGAACGCCGATTGCGTAGAACGCGGCGAGCGGCAGGTCGGCGTAGCCCGCGAGCGCGACGTGCACGTTCGCGAGCGGCAGCGACGATACGAGGAACGCGGCGGCGAGCGCTTCGATCGCGCCGACGTCGAGTCGTCGCAAGCCGCCGTATGTCGCGAGCGCAAGCGCGACAGCGAACTGCCACCACGGCCAGTTCATCAGCGCGTCGTCCCACCGGCCGAGCGCATAGCAGGCCCATACCTGCAGCAGCGGGGCCGTCGGCGGATATTTCGGCGACGCGTCGAAGTAGAACGCGCCGTTCGCCGGGAACCACTCGCTCGAATAGGTGAACGGCGCGAGATGGCCGAGCTCGTACCAGACCCGCGCCTTGGTCGCCCACTGGATCCAGGCGTCCCAAGGGTACAGCGGTTGCCATTCGACTTCGAGTCCGAGCAGCACGAACCGCAGCGCGAGCCACGCGACGGCGATCATCCACATCGTCCGCATGCCGTCGGCGAGTCCCGGCGAGCGAACGAGCGCGCGCAGCGCGTCCGCACTCGCGCACGCGAGTCGAGCGCCGTCGCGCTTCCATGCGACGACAAACATCACGGCGGCGAGCGCGACGAGCGGCAGCGCGATCGACGCGACGCTGAAACGCAGGTGAGCGAGCGACAGCGCCCGCATCCACAACGTGAGAACGAACGCTCCTGCGAGATAGCCTGCGCCGGCGATCCACGCGATCTCGCCCGGCATCTCGACGTCGCGAGCGCGCCGTCGCACGACGTCGACGAGCGCGATGCCGAGCGCCCAGGGCAGCAGCAATCCGGCAGCGAGTCGCAGCGTTTCCATTCAGAGAATTCGGAACAGCGCCGCGCCGCGGTCGGCGAGCAGCAGCTCGGCGGGCAGCGGTGCTCCGCCATCCCACCGCAGGCGCTTCTGCGAAGCGTCGTACTGGACGCCGTGGCGCTGGTAGACGACCACGTAGTCGCCCGCATGCAGCTGCGACGGCGGCGGCGCGGCGTTCTGGTATGGATCGAACCAGACGTTGTGCGGATACAGGTGATAGGCGCCGCGCCCGCGGAAGTAATGCGCGTCGGCGAGCATGAACACTCGGGCCGGTGTCGCCGGCATCTTCGCGCGCACCTTCTCGATGAACGCGAACAGCGGACCATCCTCGGCCGCAAGGCGCTTTTCGCGCCAGTCCTTGCCCGCGTACTGCGCTGCCGTTTCGCGCACCTGTCGCCCGACGTTCCACATCCAGCGAGCGTCGAGCAGCGCCCATGACGCAACGAACAGCACGGCGAGCACCGCGGGCAGCGCGGCGGCACGTCCCTTGAGCCGAGCCCATGCAAACCACGCGCCGGCGGCGACGAGCACCGACGCGGCAAGCAGCGCGGGAAGCGGCAGATCCTGAATGTCGGCGCCGCCGGCGACCGTATTGATCGATGTGCCGCTCCAGGCTTCGAACGCGAACCACTCGCGCATGCGATCGGAGAGCACTTCAAGGGCGCCCATCGGCTTCGCCGTTACGCCGCGGATGCGCACCGGCAGCGCGAACGGGCCGCGAATCGACAATGCGAGCCCGGTGATGCGCCCGACCCAATTGGGATCGTCCTTGGTGACGACCGGCAGCAGCCGTCCGGAGGCAACCGGCACGCTGATCGCGTTGAGCTTCAACGGCGCGTAGTCGCTGCGCCAGATCATCTGCACTTCGGCGTTCTCGGGCAGGTCCACCGCGACCCACGCCACGGCGGGATAATCCGGCGCGCGGATATCGGTCTGCACGGTGATGAGCGCGATGCCCGAGCGTGGGCTGACGCCGCCTACGACGAGCTCGTCGTTGGCGATGCTCGCGCTGCCCTCGGCGAGCCTCAGCTCGCGCGCGCTCCAAGCGGTCGGCTCCGCGCTCGGAAACCACGCGCCTGGGACGGCGAAGGCGAGGTACGCGAGCAGGCATGCGCCGAGCGCGGCGACACCGAGCAGCAGCGCGGTCCGACCAGGACGCGCGCGCGACGTCGCCGCGGGGGCGCTCGTCTCGGAACTCAGTGGGCGTTGCGGCTCTTCAGGATGTGCCACAGCGTGAGCACGATGATGCGAAGGTCGAACCACAGCGACCAATGGTCGATGTAGTAGAGGTCGTATTGTATCCGCTGCTCGAGGTCGCTGTCGCCGCGCAGATCGTTTACCTGCGCCCAGCCGGTGATGCCCGCGCGAACCAGATGCTTCTGCATGTACCCCGGCACCTGCTGGCGGAACCGCTCGACGAACTCGGGCCGCTCGGGACGCGGGCCGACGAGCGACATCTCGCCGCGCAGCACGTTGATCAGCTGCGGCAGCTCGTCGAGGCTGTAGCGGCGCAGGAAGGCGCCGAAGCGCGTCGCGCGCGGCTCGCCTTGCCTCGCCCATACCGGACCGGAGTGCGCTTCGCTGTCTTTGGGCATCGAGCGGAACTTGAGCATTGCGAACGGCTCGCCGTTCCAGGTAATGCGCTGCTGGCGGTAGAGCACGGGTCCGGGCGAGGACAGCTTGACCCCGATCGCGATCAGCAGCCACAGAGGAGCGGACAGCAGCAGCGAGATGACGGCGATCACGTAATCCTCGATCGCCTTCAGCGTCGAATTGACACCGGAGTGCGGCGAGTCGGTGAGGTTCAGCACCGGCATGCCGGCAACTTCAGTCACCGAGTGATGCAGCAGATGAAAGCCATGAATGTCCGGAACGAAGCGAACGAGCGCGGATGTCTGGCGCAGGTCTTCGAGCAGCCGACGGATGCGCACTTCCGCGCGGAGCGGCAGCGCGATCCACACCTGGTCGGCGGGCTGGTTCGCGAGGTCGGACGACACTTGATCGCAGGTGCCGAGCACGACGATGCCGTCGATCGACGTGCCGGCAAGCACCGGATCGTCATCGTAGAATCCGCGCACGCTGAATCCGCTCCACGGCGCGTGCTTCAGCCGCGAGGCAATGTCGCGGCCGTGCCCGCCGGCGCCGACGATGACGACGTGGCGCAGATTGCGGCCGCGCCGGCGCAGGTAGCGCAGCACGCCGCGCACGGCGGCGCGCGAACCGGTATGCGCGAGGAACCCGCCGGCCATCCACATCAGCGCCCAGGCGCGCGAGAAGTCGGTGCCCGTCTTCGTCAGGAACAGGAACGCGCCGCCGGTGACGGCGATCGCGAGCCATGCGAGGAACAGTCCGCGAACCTCCTCCGCGAAGCTGATGCCGCGTTGCGACTGATAGAGGTTGAGCGACGGGAACGCGACCAACGCGAACAGCGCGACGGCGAGCAGCGCGGCGACGTAGCGACCGGGCATGTCGGATTCGAACCCGAAGTACAGCTGATACGCGGCGACGCCGGTCAGCACGACGAAGAGCGGATCAACGGCGCGCAGCACCGCGTCGAGCAGCGTCGCGTTGTCCTTGAGGAGGTTTCGCTCCATCGTCACGCGGCAGTTGCAACCGTCGATTCGGCCGGCGCGCATGCGAGCGTCTCGTCGACGATGCGCTGCATCTCGCTGCGAAAGCGAGCGGCGCCGAAGCGTGCGGCGTTGTCGCGGCATGCGGCGGCGGTGATGCGACTGCGCGCGGCCTCGAACGCGTTTACGGCGTCGGCGATCGACTGCGGCGTCTGCTCGCCGAAGAACACGCCGGTTGGCTGCGAATCGTCGAGGCCGCGAATGGTCTCGAGCGCACCGCCGCGTCCGTACGCAATGACCGGCACGCCCGCGGCCTGCGCCTCGAGCGGCGCAATGCCGAAGTCCTCGCAGGCGGCGAACACGAACGCGCGCGCTCGCGCTACTCGAGCCGCGGTTTCGCGATCGTCGAGCCGGCCTGTGAGCTCGACGTTCGCCGGACAATGCGCGGCGAGCGCGCGACGCTGCGGTCCGTCGCCGATGACGACGAGGCGCTGGTGCGGCAAGCGCCGGAACGCCTCGACGATGGCATCGATGCGCTTGTACGGGACGAGCCGCGACACGCTGATGTAGTACTCGCCGACATGCTCACCAACGTCGTCGGCCGCGTGGCCGAATCGCTCCACGTCGACCGGCGGATGCACGACGTCCGCTGCGCGTCCATAGCATTGCGAGATCGCCGTGGCGATGTGACGCGAGTTCGCAACGAAGCGGTCTACACGCGCAGCGGCGCGAAGGTCCCACTCCCGAAACCGGGCGAGCGCGTGGCGCAGCAGCCAGCGCCGCGACTTCGAGCCGCCGGCCGATGCATCGGTGTACGCCGCCTCCATCGTCCACGCGAAGCGCGCCGGTGTATGGCAGTAGCAGACGTGTGGCTGGCCCGCGCGCTTGCGCGCACCTTTTGCGATCGCGTGCGAGTCGGACAGCACGAGATCGTAAGCCGAAAGGTCGAAGCGCTCGATCAGCGATGGCCGCAGCACCGCGGCGTAGCGGAACCAGCGTCTCGCGGCGGGTGCGCTCGCGAGCGCCGACGCCACGATGCGCGCTGCTGCGATGCGCGCCCGCTCGCGCGGATCGAGGAAGTCGACGAGCGTGTACACGTCCGAGTGCGGAAAGGCGCGCGTGAGCTCCGCGAGCACGGCTTCGCCGCCGCCCCATGTGTCGAGCCAATCATGGACGAGCGCGATCCGGCTCATGCGGTACTCGCGAGCAGCGCGTCGAGGCGCGCGAGCGCCGACTTCGGCCCGATCAACTGCATGCACCGATTGTCGTCGCAGCGCGCGAAGTTGCGCCCGTCGTAGCACGGCGCACACGCGAGCGCATCCGCTTGCCACAACGCGACGGTGCGCGCGTCGTCGCGGATGAACAGCGACGGCGACGTGGGTCCGAACAGTCCGACGACGCGCGTGCGTGCCAGTCGCGCAAGGTGCAGCGGGCCGGAATCGTGCGCGACGACCCCGGCGCAGCGCGCGTAGAGCGCAACGAGGCCGAGCAGCGAGGTCTCGCCGATGACGTCGGTGACGGCGAGGTCGGCGAATGCGCTGCGCGTCCAGGCGTCGCCCGCATCGCCGGTCAGCAGCACCGCATCGCCGCGCGCGAGGAGCGCTCGCGCGAGCTCGGCGTACCGGACGAGCGGCCAGCGCCGTAACGGGTTGTCGCGCGCGTTGTTTCGCGCGCCGCCGGGCGCGAGCGCGATCAGACGGCGCCCCGCGAGCGAGCGCAAGCGCACCTCGACCGCGGCATCGAGCGTCGCATGCACCGTTGGTGGCGCGAAGCGCTGCGCATGCACGTCGTCGATGCCGGTCACCAGCCTCACGTATTCGTCCTCATGGCGCCGAAACGGCAGCAGGTTCGGGCGCTCGTCCCGGCCGCCGAGCCAGCGCACATCTCGCGCGCGCACCCAGCGGGCGAGCAGTTTGTAGCGAGGATCGGCGTGAGCGAGCAGCACGCGGTCGAAGCGGCGGCGACCGAGAAGGCGCCATGCGGCGAGTACCGCACGCGCCTGCGCCGCACGGTCGCCGGAAAGGATCGCCGCGGCGTCCGCCTCGAGGACCTCGTCGACGCCATCGACGCCGCGCAGCAGCGGCGCGGCGGCGCGTCCGGCGAGCCACGTGATCCGTGCAGCGGGATCGGCGGCGCGCAGCGCAGCGACCATCGGCAATGCCATGACGACGTCGCCGATCGCTGCGAGTTTGATGATGAGAGCGGTCGAAGTCACCAAGGGCGACCGGGGTGCACAGCGGCCCGGCGTGGGAATCGCCGCGCGGCGACCCCAGCCTGGCGGCCATGCCAACGGCATTTTAGCAGGGGCGACCGGCATGCGTAGGCTACACGGAGGTCGCCCCCCGGCAGCCGGACGCTCGACGGGACTCTGCACGCAGCCCCGCCAGCAGCCGGATGCTCGGGGGCTGTTGACCGGGGTCCGTTCCGGTGTATAATTCCGCTTCTTTGCACCTCGCCGACCAAGTCGGCAGTTCTGGGGTGCCGCTCTTTAACAAATCACAACCGATAAGTGTGGGCGCTGGGGGTGTTTTCGGGCGCCTGCTTTGGCCTGGGGCTGGTTTCGGCTGGCTTTGGGCGGGGGCGGGCAGAAGAGACACGAGAAGTGCTCACACGACGCAATACGCCGCCTCTGGGGGGTCAAGCTTCTGGGGGTGGAGTCAACGTCGATTGAGTGACTTTGCAAATGAGATCGAGCTTTTCAACTGAAGAGTTTGATCCTGGCTCAGATTGAACGCTGGCGGCATGCTTTACACATGCAAGTCGAACGGGCCCGGGGGCAACTTCGGGTCAGTGGCGAACGGGTGAGTAATGCATCGGAACGTGTCCCGTAGTGGGGGATAACCCGGCGAAAGCCGGACTAATACCGCATATGCTCTACGGAGGAAAGCAGGGGACCTGCAAGGGCCTTGTGCTATGGGAGCGGCCGATGTCCGATTAGCTAGTTGGTGGGGTAATGGCCTACCAAGGCGACGATCGGTAGCTGGTCTGAGAGGATGATCAGCCACACTGGGACTGAGACACGGCCCAGACTCCTACGGGAGGCAGCAGTGGGGAATTTTGGACAATGGGGGCAACCCTGATCCAGCCATGCCGCGTGCGGGAAGAAGGCCTTCGGGTTGTAAACCGCTTTTAGCCGGGAAGAAAAGGCCACGGATAACACCCGTGGTTCTTGACGGTACCGGCGGAATAAGCACCGGCTAACTACGTGCCAGCAGCCGCGGTAATACGTAGGGTGCGAGCGTTAATCGGAATTACTGGGCGTAAAGCGTGCGCAGGCGGTTCGTTAAGTTCGTTGTGAAAGCCCCGGGCTCAACCTGGGAACGGCAATGGAAACTGGCGGGCTAGAGTCTGGCAGAGGGGGGTGGAATTCCACGTGTAGCAGTGAAATGCGTAGAGATGTGGAGGAACACCGATGGCGAAGGCAACCCCCTGGGCTAAGACTGACGCTCAGGCACGAAAGCGTGGGGAGCAAACAGGATTAGATACCCTGGTAGTCCACGCCCTAAACGATGAGCACTGGGTGTTGGGGAAGCGATTCCCTAGTACCGCAGCTAACGCGTGAAGTGCTCCGCCTGGGGAGTACGGCCGCAAGGTTAAAACTCAAAGGAATTGACGGGGACCCGCACAAGCGGTGGATGATGTGGATTAATTCGATGCAACGCGAACAACCTTACCTACCCTTGACATGTCGCGAAGCCCGCTGAGAGGCGGGGGTGCCCGAAAGGGAACGCGAACACAGGTGCTGCATGGCTGTCGTCAGCTCGTGTCGTGAGATGTTGGGTTAAGTCCCGCAACGAGCGCAACCCTTGTCCCTAGTTGCTACGCAAGGGCACTCTAGGGAGACTGCCGGTGACAAACCGGAGGAAGGTGGGGATGACGTCAAGTCCTCATGGCCCTTATGGGTAGGGCTTCACACGTCATACAATGGCCGGTACAGAGGGTTGCCAAAGCGCGAGCTGGAGCCAATCCCAGAAAGCCGGTCGTAGTCCGGATCGCAGTCTGCAACTCGACTGCGTGAAGTCGGAATCGCTAGTAATCGCGGATCAGCATGCCGCGGTGAATACGTTCCCGGGTCTTGTACACACCGCCCGTCACACCATGGGAGTGGGGTGCACCAGAAGTAGGTAGGCTAACCGCAAGGAGGCCGCCTACCACGGTACGCTTCATGACTGGGGTGAAGTCGTAACAAGGTAGCCGTATCGGAAGGTGCGGCTGGATCACCTCCTTTCTCGGAACCGCCCGCAAGCGCTTTCAGCGTCCACACTTATCGGTTGCACGTGAGCAGCCACGAGGCAAGCGGCGGGCCTGTAGCTCAGCTGGTTAGAGCACCGTCTTGATAAGGCGGGGGTCGATGGTTCGAGTCCATCCAGACCCACCAGGCGATCACCAAGCGGCGCGACGAAGGGGCTGTAGCTCAGTTGGGAGAGCGCCTGCTTTGCAAGCAGGAGGCCGTCGGTTCGATCCCGTCCAGCTCCACCAACGAGGCAGGGCCCTGCGTGCGGGGGCAAGCGAAGGGGGGCGCGGGAAGGCTTTTTTGGCAAGAGATCACACGCAAGCGAAAGCGACGCTTGCGCGTGCTCTTTTCGGGCATGAGGTTATCGGTTGTTCTTTAACAATTCGGGGAAGAAGTAAAGCATTCTCGCGAGCGCGCGAAACGCTCGTGCGCCGTTGGAGGTGTTGTCGGCGCGCGCGCGTTCGCCCATCGCGAGAGGGTTGGATTGTATCGACCGTGCTGCCGGCCTAGTCCGTCGGTGCACGGGATATCGCAAACGCGCCATGACGCGCCGCTTTCTGTTGTTCTCTCGAGTGCGCAGCGTTATGGGGTCAAGCGACTAAGTGCATGTGGTGGATGCCTTGGCGATCACAGGCGATGAAGGACGTGGCAGCCTGCGAAAAGCTGCGGGGAGCTGGCAAACGAGCATTGATCCGCAGATGTCCGAATGGGGAAACCCGGCCCGCAAGGGTCACTCTCATCTGAATTCATAGGGTGAGCAGAGCGAACCCGGTGAACTGAAACATCTCAGTAGCCGGAGGAAGAGAAATCAACCGAGATTCCCAGAGTAGTGGCGAGCGAAATGGGATGAGCCGTCGCGATGTAGCGTGCGCCTCAGGAGAGCGGTCTGGAAAGGCCGGCCACAGCGGGTGATAGCCCCGTATCCGAAGGGGTGCACGTGAAACTAGGCGCGAGACAAGTAGGGCGGGACACGTGAAATCCTGTCTGAAGATGGGGGGACCATCCTCCAAGGCTAAATACTCGTGATCGACCGATAGTGAACCAGTACCGTGAGGGAAAGGCGAAAAGAACCCCGGAAGGGGAGTGAAATAGATCCTGAAACCGCATGCATACAAACAGTCGGAGCCTGGGGCAACTCGGGTGACGGCGTACCTTTTGTATAATGGGTCAGCGACTTACGTTTACCAGCGAGCTTAACCGAATAGGGGAGGCGCAGCGAAAGCGAGTCCGAACAGGGCGACTTTTAGTTGGTAGGCGTAGACCCGAAACCGGATGATCTAGCCATGGCCAGGCTGAAGGTGGGGTAACACTCACTGGAGGGCCGAACCCACTCCCGTTGAAAAGGTAGGGGATGAGCTGTGGCTAGGGGTGAAAGGCTAAACAAATCCGGAAATAGCTGGTTCTCTCCGAAAACTATTTAGGTAGTGCCTCGTGTCGTTCACCTTCGGGGGTAGAGCACTGTCATGGTTGCGGGGGTCATTGTGACTTACCGCGCCATAGCAAACTCCGAATACCGAAGAGTGTGAGCACGGGAGACAGACTGCGGGTGCTAACGTCCGTGGTCGAGAGGGAAACAACCCAGACCGCCAGCTAAGGTCCCGAAGACACAGTTAAGTGGGAAACGAGGTGGGAAGGCACAGACAGCCAGGATGTTGGCTTAGAAGCAGCCATCATTCAAAGAAAGCGTAATAGCTCACTGGTCGAGTCGTCCTGCGCGGAAGATGTAACGGGGCTCAAACTGTGCACCGAAGCTGCGGATTGCACGTGCTTCACTAAGCGCGCTTGACGCGAGCGTCGAATCGACGCGAGCGGCAATGCGCCAATCAAAGTCGAGATCGTCTCGCGCGCGATTGCAGGTCCCGCGCGGTGATCGAAGCGCGCTTAGTGAAGCACGTGCGATGGTAGGAGAGCGTTCCGTAGGCCTGCGAAGGTGAGGGGCAACCCTTGCTGGAGGTATCGGAAGTGCGAATGCTGACATGAGTAGCGATAAAGCGGGTGAAAGGCCCGCTCGCCGAAAGCCCAAGGTTTCCTGCGCCACGTTCATCGGCGCAGGGTGAGTCGGCCCCTAAGATGAGGGCGAGAGCCGTAGTCGATGGGAAACGGGTCAATATTCCCGTACCGGCCGGAGATGCGATGGGGGGACGGAGAAGGTTAGGCAAGCCGGGTGTTGGATGTCCCGGTTCAAGCGTGTAGGCGTGCCCGGTAGGCAAATCCGCTGGGCTTAGCCGAGGCGCGACGACGCAAGGAGGACTTCGGTCCTTCCGGAGTTGCCCATACCCTGCTCCCAGGAAAAGCCTCTAAGCTTCAGTTTCCGGGCGACCGTACCGCAAACCGACACAGGTGGGCAGGATGAATATTCTAAGGCGCTTGAGAGAACTCAGGAGAAGGAACTCGGCAAATTAGCACCGTAACTTCGGGATAAGGTGCGCCCCAGGTAGGTGAAGGTCCTCGCGACCGGAGCCGAGTGGGGCCGCAGTGAAACGGTGGCTGCGACTGTTTAACAAAAACACAGCACTCTGCAAAGACGAAAGTCGACGTATAGGGTGTGACGCCTGCCCGGTGCCGGAAGGTTAAGTGATGGGGTGCAAGCTCTTGATCGAAGCCCCGGTAAACGGCGGCCGTAACTATAACGGTCCTAAGGTAGCGAAATTCCTTGTCGGGTAAGTTCCGACCTGCACGAATGGCGTAACGATGGCCACACTGTCTCCTCCTGAGACTCAGCGAAGTTGAAGTGTTTGTGAAGATGCAATCTCCCCGCGGCAAGACGGAAAGACCCCGTGCACCTTTACTGTAGCTTTGCATTGGACTGTGATGGGACTTGTGTAGGATAGCTGGGAGGCGATGAAGCGAGGGCGCTAGCTCTCGTCGAGCCAACGTTGAAATACCAGCCTGGTGTCATTGCGGTTCTAACCTGGATCCCTTGAACGGGATCGGGGACCGTGCATGGTAGGCAGTTTGACTGGGGCGGTCTCCTCCCAAAGAGTAACGGAGGAGCTCGAAGGTTCGCTAGGTACGGTCGGACATCGTACTGTTAGTGCAATGGCACAAGCGAGCTTGACTGCGAGGCTGACAAGCCGAGCAGGTGCGAAAGCAGGACATAGTGATCCGGTGGTTCTGCATGGAAGGGCCATCGCTCAACGGATAAAAGGTACGCCGGGGATAACAGGCTGATACCGCCCAAGAGTTCATATCGACGGCGGTGTTTGGCACCTCGATGTCGGCTCATCACATCCTGGGGCTGTAGCCGGTCCCAAGGGTATGGCTGTTCGCCATTTAAAGTGGTACGTGAGCTGGGTTCAAAACGTCGTGAGACAGTTTGGTCCCTATCTGCCGTGGGCGCTGGAGATTTGACGGGGGCTGCTCCTAGTACGAGAGGACCGGAGTGGACGCACCGCTGGTGTACCGGTTGTGACGCCAGTCGCATTGCCGGGTAGCTATGTGCGGAAGCGATAACCGCTGAAAGCATCTAAGCGGGAAACGCGCCTGAAGATGAGATCTCCCGGAGGCTTGACCTCCCTGAAGGGTCGTGGCAGACCACCACGTTGATAGGCCGGGTGTGGAAGGGCAGCAATGCCTTGAGCTAACCGGTACTAATCGCCCGTGCGGCTTGACCCCATAACCGTGTGCACTCGCGCGCAACGGTTCGTTTGCGAACAATCCAACCCGCTTGAATACTTCTTCCCCCCGATGCGCCCCAACGGAGCGCAACGATCAACGCCTGACGACCATAGCCCGCCGGAACCACCCCTTCCCATCCCGAACAGGACCGTGAAACGGCAGCACGCCGATGATAGTGTGGATTACCCATGCGAAAGTAGGTCATCGTCAGGCACCTTCAAAGCAAAAAGCCCCGGCCATCGTGCCGGGGCTTTTTGCTTCACGCGAAGCGCGCGCAGCGTCGTGTCACTTCAATTTGAACTTCCACCCCGGCTGGGGTAAGCGGCTGGGCAACACATCTTGCCATGATGCGTGGAATCAGCTCGGAGGCGTCGCCGGCATCCAACCGTGCGGCAGTAATTCGCCAATGCGGCTCGCCGGTTGCGTGGGCAGCCGCTCGAGAACGTCTTTGAGGTACCGATAAGGATCGTGGCCGTTGAGCCGCGCTGATTGAATCAAGCTCATGACCGCGGCGGCACGCTTTCCCGCGCGCAGCGATCCCGCAAACAACCAGTTCGAGCGCCCCAGCGCGATCGGGCGGATGCGATTCTCGACCCAGTTGTTGTCGATAGGTAGCGTGCCGTCGTCAAGGAAGCGCGTCAGCGCCTTCCAACGCCCGAGGCTATAGTCGATGGCCTTGGCGATCGCCGTTCCGTCGGTCGCCTTCTGCCGTTGCAGCAGCAGCCATTCGCGCAACTTGTCGGCGATCGGCTGCGATTGCAGCTGCCGCATTCGCTGTCGCTGCTCGGCGCTCAGTTCCTGCGCTTCGCGCTCGACATCGTAGAGCTTTGCGAATAGCTTCAGCGCTTCCTCGGCCAAGGGACTCTTGTGGTTCACCCACAGATCGCTGAATTTCCTGCGCGCGTGCGCGAGGCAGCCCACCTCGGTCACGCCGTCGGCGAACAAGCCCTTGTACCCTGAGTAGTCGTCGCAAACGAGCTTGCCCGACCAGCGTTCGAGAAATTGCTTGGGGTGTGCCGCGGCACGACTGTCGGCGAAGTCGTAAACGACTGCGTGCACGCCGTCGAATTGCGTCGAGCTGTAGCTCCAGATATACGCGCGGTGCGTTTTGCCCTTGCCGGGCATCAGCATTGCCACCGGTGTCTCGTCGGCGTGCAGCACCGCTCGCTCGAGCAGCATAGCCTTCAGCGCATCGACCAACGGCTGCAACCGCACGCCGCAAACACCGACCCACTGCGCAAGTGTCGAGCGCGGTATCGCAAGGCCCGCCCGCTCGAAAATGCCTTCCTGTCGATACAGTGGTTGGTGATCGGCGTACTTCGCCACCAGCACCTGGGCGAGGAGGCCCGCGGTCGCAATGCCCTTGTCGATCACCTGCGCGGGCACCGGCGCCTGGATCAGCGTCTGGCATTTCGCGCAGGCCCATTTGCCGCGAATGTGCCGCTCGACGTGGAACACGCCCGGGGTGTAGTCGAGCTTCTCGCTCACGTCCTCGCCGATGCGCTTCATCGCGCAGCCGCAACTGCACACGGTTTGTTCCGGCTCGTGGCGCACATCGACGCGCGGCAGGTGCGCTGGCAACGGGCTACGTTTGGGCTGCTCCTTAGGCGCTTGTGCGGGTTGCGCCGATCTTAGCGTCGCGAGCTCCGCCGCGATCGCCTCCAGATCGGCGTCGATCGTCTCGTCGAGGAGGCTCCCCTGTGCGCCGTGCAGTTGTTCGCTGCGCGCGGCAAACTTCCAGCGCTTGAGCAGCGCCATCTCATGAGTGAGTTGCTCAATCTTGAGCTGCTTGTGCCGCAGCTCCCGATCCTTGCCGGCGAGGGTTTCGATCAGCCCGGCAGCGAATTCGCGCAGTTGCTGCGCGTCCATTCGAGTGAGCTGATCGTGCATCTGCATGCGTTGAAATGGTGCCACATCGATTCGTGTGGCAACAACATTTTTCACGCCACGCGGATCGTTGCCTGTGCGCCGATGCGACACCATGGCAATCCGATCACCAACGCCTGCAACTGCTCGGTGCTGATCGTCAGTCGCGGGCACGATTCCGAACTCGCCCAGATGAAGCGGCCCTGGTGCAGTCGGCGCGCGCACAGCCAGTG
>CAWCUH010000005.1:0-163592 GCA_963798655.1 uncultured beta proteobacterium
ACGCGTCGCCGCCGGTGCTCGCGTGGCAGGTGCTGCGGTTCTGGGCATACGCGCGCGTCGTGTCGTGGCAGCGCGAGCAGGCCGATGCGCTGCTGCGCGCTTATCATGGCCGCCTTGCACGGCAAGGCGTCACTGCCACGTGCCACGTGCGCCTCGACGATCCGGCGAAGGCGATTCCCCGGCTCGCCGCCGAGATTGGCGCCGAGTGCGTCGTCTTCCCGACGCCGCCGGCCACCGACCTCGCGCCGTTCGGCTACTGGTGGAACCTTCACCGGCTGATACGGCAGAGCGGAATACCGGTCGTGCTCGGCTAAACTGCCACGACCTTCCGGCGCGCAAGGCGGTTCCGCGAGCGCCGCGAGGCTCGCGTCGGGTAACATCGTATCCGTGACGCTCTCCGCCACGGCGGCGCTGCTCGTGAGCCTCGCCGCGATCTTCAGCTACCTCAATCATCGCTTCGTGCGCCTGCCAAGCACGATCGGCCTGATGCTGATCGCGCTCGCGATGTCGGTGGCGATGCTCGCGCTCGGCAAGGCCGGCATTCACTTCGACACCGTCGCAAAACAGGCGCTTGCGTCGGTCGACTTCGACCAGACGCTGATGACCGGCATGCTGAGCTTCCTGCTGTTCGCAGGTGCGCTGCACATCGACATCACCGCGCTCGCCGAGCAGAGGCTGCAGGTGGCGTTCCTCGCGGTCGCTGCCGTCGTGCTGTCGACGGTGCTTGTCGGCGCCGGAACGTATTACGTGCTCGGCGCCATCGGTCATTCGATCCCGTTCGTCTGGTGCCTCGCGTTCGGCGCGCTGATTTCGCCGACCGACCCGATCGCCGTGCTCGCGATCATCCGCTCGGTCGGCGCCCCGAAGGCGCTCGAGATGAAGATCGCTGGCGAGTCGTTGTTCAACGACGGCGTCGGCGTCGTCGTCTACGTGCAGGTCGTCGCCATCGCGCTTGGCGAGCAGACGTTTCACCTCGCCGATGTCGCGGCGTTCTTCGCGCGCGAAGCGCTCGGCGGCGCCGCCTTCGGACTCGCGATCGGCTATGTCGCGTTCCGGATGCTGCGCTCGGTCGACAACTATGACGTCGAGGTGCTGCTCACCGTCGCGCTCGTGATGGGCGGCTACGCGGCGGCGACGGCGCTAGGCCTGTCGGGGCCGATCGCCATCGTCGTCGCCGGGCTGCTGATCGGCAACCACGGCCGGCGCATGGCGATGTCGGCGCGAACCCGTGAGCGCGTCGACACCTTCTGGGAGCTGGTCGACTCGATGCTCAATGCGTTGCTGTTCGTGCTGCTGGGCCTCGAGATGCTCGTGTTGCCGATCGACGGTTCCCACATGGTCCCGGCGCTGCTCGCGATCCCGATCGTGCTTGCCGCGCGGTTTGTTTCGGTCGCGCTGCCCACCTGGCTGCCGATGCTGCATCGATGGTTCGATCGGCGCGTGGTGAAGGTGCTGACCTGGGGCGGCTTGCGCGGCGGCATCTCGGTCGCGCTCGCGCTGTCGTTGCCGGACACGCCGTACCGGCAGCGGCTGATCGCGATGACCTACGCCTGCGTGCTGTTCTCGATCGTCGTGCAGGGGCTCACCGTGGGACGGCTGATCCGCGCGTCGGGGCTTTCCGGGGCAGGCACGGACGCGGGGAAGAGCCGCTGAGTCGAGCTCGCGTCGCCGCGGGTTTGCGCCCGCGCAGACGCTGCGGCGGCAAGGAGGACTTCCACGTCACCGGCATCCCGATGTCGCTCGGCGTCGCCCCCGGCATTCCGCCGCAATCCCTGGCGCGATGTTCCGCCGATCAACGGCTTACCCCCGTAGCCCCGCGACCGCGACGATGACGGCGGTCAGTAGCGGCGGCGCTGCGGTGTCGTCGCCGGCCCGCGCGTCTCGATGTGCCGGAACGTGATGCGGCCCTTGCTCAGGTCGTACGGCGAGATCTCGAGCGAGACCTTGTCACCGGCGATGATGCGGATATGGTGCTTGCGCATCTTGCCGGCGCTGTACGCGACGAGAGCGTGCCCGTTGTCGAGCGTGACGCGGTAGCGTGCGTCGGGAAGCACTTCCGCGACGACGCCGTTCATTTCGAGTACTTCTTCCTTCGCCATCGGGTGCCTCAACGAAAATGGAAAGAAAAAGCCCGGCAGATGCCGGGCCTTGTTCGCAGGACCTGGGGCATGCCGTGAACGACATGCCCCCTGCGCCTCACTCGGCCGAGCGGATGTTCGACGCTTGCTGGCCCTTCGGGCCGGTCGTCACGTCGAACGTGACACGCTGGCCTTCCTTCAGCGACTTGAAGCCCTGCTCCTGGATCGCGGAAAAATGGGCAAAGAGATCCTTGCCGCCGTCTTCCGGCGTGATGAAGCCGAAGCCCTTCGAGTCGTTGAACCACTTCACGGTGCCTGTTGCCATGTCTTGAAATTCCCTAAGAGAACGATAGAAAGGGGCGGTGCCCCTCGGTTGGGCGAAGATCAAGACGACGGGATTAAGACGAAGCGCCGCAATGAACGCGGCGCTTCGGACCAAGCACTCACTTGAAGATCGCGCCCGACATTATGAGGCAAAACGCTTGCAATAGCAAACGTTTATGCCGGGCGCGGCGGCCCGGGCGTGTCGCCTATGGCTTCGGCTTCGGCTTGCGGCCGGCGGCGAGCGGCGGCACGTAGCCGGACACGCGGCACTGCCAGGCGTCGAGCCGCTTGCCGTTCTCGAAGCGTGTCAGGTTGCAGGTGATGACGGCGCCGGTCGCCGCGAGACCGGCAAGGCCGTTACGCACTGTCGCGAGCGGCACTCCGGTCTCCTTCGCGATCTCGATGTCGAGCCGCTGACCGTATTTCTTCAAGCATTCCAGGATTTCGACCAATTGCTCGCTCCTCGAGAAACGTTGACGTGGCAGTGGCGCGAGCGGCGCCGCAGCGGCTCGCATCGCTATTGCTTCGCCGAATACAGCGACAAGACGTGCTGCGCCGCAGACCCGTAGGTGCTTCCAAACGGCAGCCCGAGCTGGCTGCAGGTCATGCCGGGCAGCGGATTCGAGCAGCCCGTCAGGTTCGTCGCGAGTTCGCTGCACAGCGCCCGGTCGTCGGCATCGAGCGCACTCAGGAACCGATCGCGGATCGTCGCCGATGCGTAGAGCGCCGTCACGGCGCGAGCACCGGCTGCCGATCGAACGGAGCCGGCCGGTGCCGGACGAAAAGCTCGCAGTTTGGCTGCATTCGAATCCTTGGCCGTCGGACCGCGGCGATTCGCGGACCGGCCGGGGGCGCGAGCCTCCGGTCGGGACACAGTATCCGCCAAATCCCGGAGGTCGCGCGCCGGCCGCTTAAATTAAAAACGCGGCGTCGCGCAATGGCGGCGAGAATAGCGAGCGGCATGACGTCCGGCCGCAACGGGCGGACCGGGAACCGGGTCCGGTCGGACCGGGTCGATCCAGGGCCGATTTGTGGATGCCAGAAGCAGGATTTTCAATGCGCGGGCGACTCGCAATCCGCTTCAAGGCGCCGCATCCGCTGCCCGCGCGTTTTTGTGACGCCACGCCGAAAGGGAACGCTCATGCGAAAGCTCTTCGTCATCCTTGCGATTGCCGCCGCATCGATCTCCGCGGCCGACGCACAGGTCAGCATCGGCGCGAGCGTGCCCGGTTTGAGCATCGGCATCAATCTGCCGGGATATCCGCAGCTCGTGCCGGTGCCCGGCTATCCGGTGTATTACGCGCCGCAGCTCGATGCGAACTACTTCTTCTACGACGGCATGTATTGGCTGTACGACGGCGTCAACTGGTACGCAAGCACCTGGTACAACGGCCCGTGGCAGGTCGTATCGCCCAACTCGGTGCCCTTGTACGTGCTGCGCGTGCCGATCCGCTACTACCGGCGGCCGCCGATCTATTTCCGCGGCTGGCACGCCGATGCGCCGCCGCACTGGGGCGAGCATTGGGGCCGCGTATGGGAAGACCGTCATCGCGGATGGGACCGCTGGGATCGCCGCAGCGTCCCCGCGCGTGCGCCGCTTCCGGTCTATCAGCGCCAGTATTCGGGCGATCGCTATCCACGCGCCGACCAGCAACGCGATTTTCATTCACGCAGCTATCAGTACCAGCCGCACGACCCGGTCGTGCGCGAGCACTATCAGGCGCAGCGCATCCGTGGCGATCTCAACCGCTCGCCGGGTGCGCGAAGCCAGGGTCGGGGCGACCGTAGCAGCCCCCAACGCGACGGCGCCGAAGCGCCGCGCAATCAAACCGCGCCGCACGCCGTGCCGAACCGCGCGCCGCAGCAACAGACGCCCCAGGCGCATCAGGCGATGCCGAACCGTGCGCCGCAGCCACCGGCGGCTCATGCGAACGGGCGCGGCGAAGGGCGCGGCCACGATCAAGGCGCGGGAGGCGAAGGACCGCGGCGCGACGTTCCGCGCAACGAAGGTCGCTGACGCGCACGCGTCATCGGCGGCCGATGGCGCAACTGGCGGTGCACGCGCATTGGCGCTACGCTGCCGCGCGCACGCGCGTGACGCGCTGACTCGCGAGCGCACTCGCTCGCCACGACGTCGATGCCGAAGCACTACACGATGGGCGGCCGCGCGAGCGGACCTGCGCCGGCCGACACGCGCACCGCTCCGATGCCGCAGTCGATGCGCGAGCGGTTCGGCGCGCTGCGCAACCTGCCCCCGTTCGTGCGGCTCGTATGGCAGACGAATCCGCGGCTGACGCTCGCCGAGGCGCTGCTGCGGGTCGTGCGCGCGTTGCTGCCGATCGCAACGCTCTACGTCGGCAAGCTGATCATCGACGAAGTCGTCGAGCTCGTGCGCACCGTCGCGCCGGCCGGCGATGTGGGCGACTGGATCGCGCGCGGACTGCTGAATCGCATCGGCGCGCTGCTTGCGCTCGAGTTCGTCCTCGCCGTCGCCTCCGACGTGCTCGGCCGCGCCGTTTCGCTCGTCGATTCGCTGCTCTCGGAGCAGTTCAGCAACGCGACGAGCCTGCGGCTGATGGCGCACGCAGCGACGCTCGACCTGGAGGACTTCGAGGACAGCGAGCTGCAGGACAGCCTCGATCGCGCGCGCCGGCAGGCCGCCGGACGCATCGGGCTCATCGGCCAGCTGCTGAGCCAGGCGCAGGACATCGTGACGATCGCGAGCTTCGCCGCCGGGTTGCTGCTGTACGCGCCGTGGTTGATTGCACTGCTCGCCGTCGCGCTCGTGCCGGCGTTCGTAGGCGAAGCGCACTTCAATGCGCAGAGCTACGCGCTCAACTTCGCTCGCACGCCCGAGCGGCGCGAGCTCGACTACGTGCGCCAGACCGGCGCGAGCGTCGAAACGGCGAAGGAAGTGAAGATCTTCGGGCTGAACGCGTTCCTGATCGATCGCTATCGCGCGCTGTCGTCGGCGTTCTACGCGGCGAACCGCGCGATCGCCCGGCGGCGCGCCGGCTGGGGCAGCGCGCTGACCGCGATCGGCACGCTCGCCTACTACGTCGCGTACGCGTACATCGTATGGCGGACGCTCGAGCGCGACTTCACCATCGGCGATCTCACGTTCCTCGCGGGATCGTTCCGCCGGCTGCGCACGCTGCTCGAGAACCTGCTGATGGGCTTTTCGCAGATCGCCGGGCAGGCGCTCTATCTCGATGACCTTTTTTCGTTCTTCGACATCCGGCCGGAGATCGTATCGCCGCCGAATCCGCGAGCGATGCCGGTGCCCATCGTCGAGGGCTTCGTGTTCGACGACGTCGGCTTTCGCTATCCCGGCGCCGAGCGCTGGGCAGTGCGCCATCTGACGTTCACGCTGAAGGCGGGCGAAGTGCTCGCGCTCGTCGGCGAGAACGGGGCCGGCAAGACGACGCTGGTGAAGCTCCTCGCACGCCTGTACGACCCGGACGAAGGGCGCATCCTGCTCGACGGACACGACCTGCGCGAATACGACCTGTTCGCGCTGCGCTCGAACATCGGCGTCATCTTCCAGGACTTCGTCCGCTATCACCTCACTGCAGCCGACAACATCGCCATCGGACGGATCGACGCGCGTGATGATCGTGCGCGCATCGAAGCGGCCGCTCGGCAGAGCATGGCCGACGAGGTGATCGCGCGGCTGCCGCGCGGCTACGACCAGATCGTCGGCAAGCGCTTTCGCACCGGCGTGGATCTCTCCGGCGGCGAATGGCAGAAGATCGCGATTGCGCGCGCCTACATGCGCGAGGCGCAGGTGCTGATCCTCGACGAGCCGACGGCGGCGCTCGACGCGCGCTCCGAGTTCGAGGTGTTCGAGCGTTTCGAGGCGCTGACGCGCGGCAAGACGGCGGTGCTGATCTCGCACCGCTTCTCGAGTGTTCGGATGGCCGAGCGCATCGTCGTGCTCGCCGACGGCCACGCCGAGGCGGTCGGAACGCATGACGAGCTGCTGCGGCAAGGCGGGCGCTACGCGGAGCTGTTCGAGCTGCAGGCGGCCGGCTATCGCTAGCAGGCACGCAACGCACGAGCAAGCGTGCGGCCGCGCAGCGCTGCGCTCACACTGCGCAGCAACCGCCATCGACGAAGGGCGCTGCGTACTCGTCGGGCACCGCCGCTGCATCGGTCGCGCACGACGCGAGCCCAGCCGGTTTCATCTGCGCCAAGCGAAGAGCGGGCAATTCGACCGGTAATCGCGTCCATTTCGGCGAGCGCGCAGCAGCGCTTCGTCGGGAACGGCGCGCCGCGAGCGCGCTCCAATACCACGGCCGCCGCGGCACGCGGCGGCACCCGCGGCGGTGCGCCAGGGCGCTCGCGCGGGCGCGCGCGAACGATCGGCTTCCGGGCAAGGACAACCAATGATCAAGTGGGCCATCATCTTCTTCATCGTTTCTCTCGTCGCCGGCTTTTTCGGTTTCACTGGCGTCGCGAGCGGCGCGCGTACGATTGCGAAGGTGCTCTTCTTCATCGCTGTGATCATCTTCCTGATCGTGCTCGTGTTCGGCGTGATGCTCGGAAAGCTCGTGTTCTGACGGCAGGGCGCGGCGCGCCGGCTCCGAACCCGTTGTCTCGACGCGCTTCGCCGGGCCCGCGCTACCCCGCGGGCCGCTTGCGCGGAGCGTCGGCGTCGCCGGCGCTGGCCTTGATGACGCTCACCATACCGTCGGGCTCGATCCAGGCGGCACGAACGTCCGCGACGTTCTCACAGCCGTGGCCGTGGATCTCGGCCAGAAGCTCCTGCTCGGTAATTTTCTCGTGCGCGAGGTTGTTGCGCAGCACGTGGCCGTCGCGAACGAGCTGCACGCGCGGCGGCTGGATGATCTTGCGCCACATCGGATAGCGGTACGCGAGCACATTCAGCACGTAGCTCCAACCGACGATCGTCGCCACAAGCAGCAGGCCGTCGGGGACCGATCGGTAATCGTCGGCCATGCCGTTCTGCGCCGCGTCGGCGACGAGCACGATCACCAGCAGGTCGGTGATGCCGAGGCTGCCGGTCTCGCGCCGGAGGACGAAGCGCAGCAGCGCGAACAGCGCGAGGTACATCAAGCTGCCGCGCGCGAAGATCTCGAGCACCGGCGTGTCCGGCATCAGCACGTGTGCCCAGTCGACGTCGTTCATTGCGGTCGTCCGCCCTTCAGATTTCCTGCATCACCTGCGCGTAGGAGATCAGCGCGAACAGCACCGTGCCGCCGACGATGTTGCCGAGCAGCACGGGCAGCGTGAAGTTGACGAGCATCGCGCCGATCCCGAGCTGGCCGTTCGCGACCAGCATCAATGATTCGACGCTGCCCGCGACGATGTGCGCGAAACCGCCGGCGGCGATCAGCCACGTCATCAGCGCGACGACCCAGAACTGCGCGGCCTCGGCGCTCGGCATGAGCCACACCATCGCTGCGATCAGGAATCCCGCCGAGATCGCCTTGAAGAACATCTCGATCCAGCCGTTGCGCATCAGTTCGCCGCTCACGTCGAGCATCGCCGTGCGAAGGCCCGGCTCGATGACCGGCGTGAACGTGCAGAACAGTGCCGCGAAGAGCGTTCCGATCGTGTTCGCGAGCCAGACGATGCCCCACATCCGCAGCATGCGCGCGACGTTCGCGGCGCGGAATTCGGCCATCACCGGCAGCACCGCCGTGATCGTCGTCTCGGTGAACAGCTGCTGGCGGCCCAGCACGACCATCAGGAAGCCAACCGAATAGCCGAAACTGCTGAGGAGCCCGCGCCACGGCGCGTCCGGCAAGTGCAGCCGCAGCAGGCTTTGCGCGAGCAGCGAAAAACTGATCGAAAGCCCGGCCGCGACACCGGACCACCACAGCGACGTGTTGGGCCGCGCCATCTCCTCGTCGCCGCGCTTGCGCACGACCTCGTAGATGACGGGCGGACGGAGCTCCGACCGCTCCTCGACCTTCTTCGCGTCGCGCGCTTCGTCGCGCTTGTTCCGGGTTGGCATGAGTGGTCGCGGGCGCGAGGCGTCCGCTCGCGCCCGCACGACGCAAGCGACAGGCGTGCCAGCATCGTCCCTGCTGGGCACGCGGCGGTCGGACGGAGCCGGCGCGCCGCGCTCAGCCGCCACCGGGCGCGGCCGACGCTGAGTCCGCGGATCGTCTACGCGGGCAGCGCGCTCACGAGGCTCGCGGCCTTCGAAGCGCTCTCGCGTCCGCTTACGATATCGTGCGCACTCACCGGCTTGCCGTAGTAGGCGTGCGTCTCGTTCTCGTCGTAGTTGACGTCGGTCACGCTCACCGACACGTTGGCGAACGCGCCTTCGGTGTCCGACCACAGGACGATGTCGCCACGACCCGCGGTTCCGTGAGCCCGCGCCGAGTAGTTGACGATCGTCAGGCCTGCGTCGGCGTTCAGCGAGAACTTGTTGTTGCGCGCGAAGCTGTCGAGCGCCTTGTCGTCCATCAGGATCATCGAGATCTGCCCGGCGGAAACGCCAGCCTGCGCGCCGATGCTCGCACCGCCGAAGTTGTAGAACCCCGGGCCGCTCCACTTGCCGCTCTCGTGCACGAGCAGCACGCCGGCGCCGCCCTGCCCGCCCACGCCGAGCGCGGCGCGGCCGTAGTCGGGCACGATGAACACACCCTTCGCCTGCTTCAGCAGACTGTTCACCTTCGGATCGGCTTCCATCTTGCGCACGACGGCCAGCGCCTTGTTCACGTGCTCGACCGCATCCCGCGCCTCGTCGCCTGCGCGCTGATCCGTCTTCGCGCTCGTGCTCGGATAAGCCGGCGGGTTGGTCGCCGGCGCAGGCCGGTTCATCTGTCCTGCTGCACCTCCTGCTGCCAGCGCGAGCGCGATCGCAGCAGCAATGCTCGTCGATTTGCGTGGTGCTTTCATGGAGTTCTCCTTTCACGTGAAGACGACAGGCGCGCGCTCTGCTGCTCGTGCAGCGCGCTCGCTCGTTCGCCGTGGACTTCCAGACGGGCTGTTCATTGCGCCGGCGCAACCGATCGGTGCGCCGAATCGAGCGGTGTTGAGGCCCTCTCGTCATTGGAGGCCAGGCGAACAGGGCGGTTCCCGTGCCGTCCTCTCGCACCGCCGATTCGACATCGGTTGTCGGACGAATACCGCTTGGCGTGTAGGAATTACCCGTACGTTTGACAGCAATGCATTCGTGCAAACGTTTTTTCGCGAGCCCACGCGCCTCGTGCCGTGCTCGCCATGCTTCGCGCAACGCAGCCGCATGCCCGGCGGCCCCGAAATTGCTCGCGAGCAGCGAGACTCCAAGCGCACACTCATGTCGCAGGTATTCTCCCGGCGGTTCGTTTTGCTGATCCGCATCGGCCTGCTCGCCGGCGCAGCCGGCATCGCAACGCTCGCCATCGTCTACCGCGTGAACGCGCGAAACGACGCTCCGCAGAACGATCCGATCGAGCAGCCCGTGCCGTTCAGCCACCAGCATCACGTCCGCGACGACGGCATCGACTGTCGCTACTGCCACGCGTCCGTCGAGACGTCGGCGTTCGCCGGGATTCCGCCGCTCGCAACCTGCATGACGTGCCACTGGACGCTGTTCAGCGACGCGCCGCCGCTCGCGCCGCTGCGGGCGGCGTACGCGGGCGGCCCGCCGCTCGTGTGGAACCGCGTGCACGACCTGCCCGACTTCGTCTACTTCGACCACAGCATCCACATCGCCAAGGGCATCGGCTGCAGCACCTGCCACGGGCGCGTGGATCAGATGCCGCTAATGCGTCGCGTCGTCTCGCTCGACATGCAGTGGTGCCTCGAATGCCACCGCGATCCCGAACCGTACCTTCGGGCGCCGCGCGAGATCTTCGACATGGCTTGGCAGCCGCCTTCCGACCAGCGCGTGCGCGGCGCCGCGCTTCGCACGCGCTATGCACTGCGCTCGACGCGCGAGCTGACCGACTGCTCGACGTGCCACCGGTAATGCGATGACGAGCGCGAAAACGCAGCCGGCCACCGTCGCGGTGCGAGAGGCGCGCAGCGCCGCCGCGCTTGCACGCGAGCGCTTCTGGCGCAGCATCGACGAGGCGGAAGGCGAAGCCGAAGTCGAGCGCGAAAGCACGCCGCCCGTGCAGGCGGTGCTGGCGGCCTCGATGCTGAACCGGCGCGATTTCATGAAGATCATGGGAGCCTCGCTCGCGCTCGCGACGGCGGGCTGCGGACGCACGAACCTCGAGCCGATCGTCCCCTACGTCGGCGGCCCCGCGCAGCAGACGTACGACAAGCCGGTGTTCTACGCGTCGGTGCTGCCGCACGACGGCTACGGCATCGGCGTGCTCGTCGAGACGAACATGGGCCGGCCGACGAAGATCGAGGGCAATCCGTCGCACCCGGCGAGCGGCGGGGCGACCGACGTGTTCCGCCAGGCGGCGGTGCTCGAGCTGTGGGATCCCGATCGATCGCGCACGCTGCGCAACGGCAAGCGCATCGCGACGTGGAACGAGTTCCTCGCGCTGCTGCAGGAGCGGCTCGTGCCACTCGCCGCACGCGGCGGCTCCGGGCTGAGACTGCTGACCGGCACGGTGACCTCGCCGTCGCTGCATGCGCAGATCGGTGCGCTGCTCGCGCGCTTTCCGAACGCACGCTGGCATCAGTGGCAGCCGGTGAACCGCGACAACGTGCAGGCGGGCGCCGAGCTCGCGTACGGCGAGCGGCTGGACTCGCTCTACCGCTTCGATCGCGCGCGAACGGTTCTCGCGCTCGACGGCGACTTTCTCGACGACAATCCGGCGTTCGTTCGCTACGCGCTCGACTTCAGCGCGACGCGCCATGCGCACGCGGCGAGCGCGCTGCGCAGCCGCCTGTATGCGCTCGAATGCTCGCCGACGCTCACCGGTGCCAACGCCGATCACCGGCTGCCGGTGCGCGCGTCCGACATCGAGGCGGCAGCCCGGCAGATAGCCGTCGCGCTCGGCGTCCCCGGCGCCGGGCAAGGTGGTTCGATCCTGCCCGACGCATGGCTGCGCGCTCTCGTTGCCGACCTGCGCGCGCACGCCGGCGCGTCGATCGTCACCGCCGGGTATCGACAGCCGCCGGCCGTGCATGCGCTCGTTCACGCGATGAACGAGCATCTCGGCAACGCGGGAACGACGGTGTGGCAGATCGCTCCGGCCGCGGCGCGGCCGGTTGATCATCTCGCTTCGCTGCGCGAGCTCGTCGACGCAATGAACGGCGGCGACGTCGACACGCTCGTCGTGAGCGGCACCAACCCGTCGTACACGGCGCCCGCGGATTTTCGGTTCGGCGACGCGCTCGCGAAGGTCGCGCTTCGCGTCCACCACGGGCTGTACGCCGACGAGACGGCGCGCGCCTGCCAGTGGCAAATCCCCGCGACGCACGCGCTCGAGAGCTGGGGCGACCTGCGCAGCTTCGACGGCAGCGTCGCGCTGCAGCAGCCATGCATCGCGCCGCTCTACGACAGCAAATCGGCGCTCGAGCTGTTCGCCGCGTTTGCCGGCGACATCACGAGCAGCGCTCGCGACCTCGTCAATGCGTACTGGAATGCGCAGCGTCGCGGCGATTTCGCGGCGTTCCTGCAAGCGTCGCTGCGACAAGGTGTGGTCGACGGCTCGACGTCCGGCGCGAAGCCGGCGCGGCTGCGCGCGCCTCCGCCCAACGCCGCGCAGCCCACGTCGGCGGTTCCCGCTGCACGAACGGGGATCGAGCTCACGTTCTTCCCCGACCCTCGCGCGGGCGACGGATCGTCGGCGAACAACGCGTGGCTGCAGGAGCTGCCGAAGCCGATCTCGAAGCTCACGTGGAGCAACGCGGCGTTTGTCTCGCCGGCGCTCGCACGCCGGCTCGGCATCGGCAACGACGACGAGATCGAGTTGCGCGTGGACGAGCGGACGGCGTTCGCACCCGCGTGGATCGTGCCCGGCATGCCGGACGACTCGGTGACGCTCGCGCTCGGCTACGGTCGCACGGCCGCCGGAGCGGTCGGCAACGGGCTCGGCGCGAACGGGTATGCATTGCGTACGAGCGACGCGCCGTGGATTGCGGCCAATGTCGCGGTCGCGCGCACCGGACGGCGGCTGCCGCTCGCGTGCGCGCAAACGCACCATTCGATGGAAGGCCGCGACATCGTGCGCACGTACACGCTGGAGGAAGCCGAAGCGTGCACGCCGACAGCCTGCGCAACGCCGCACTATCGCGACAAGCGCACGCTCTACGACTCACCGCCGATGGGACCGTTGGCGTGGGCGATGAGCGTCGACCTCTCGGCGTGCATCGGCTGCGGAACGTGCACGATCGCCTGCCAGGCGGAGAACAACATCCCGGTCGTCGGCCGCGACGAAGTGATGAACGGTCGCGAGATGCACTGGATTCGCGTCGACCGCTATTACGCCGGTTCCATCGCCAATCCGCGCACCGTTTTTCAACCGGTGCCATGCATGCAGTGCGAGCACGCGCCGTGCGAGCCCGTATGCCCGGTGGAGGCATCGATCCACGACGCCCAGGGCATCAACGTGCAGGTCTACAACCGTTGCGTTGGAACGCGGTTCTGCTCGAACAACTGCCCCTACAAGGTGCGCCGGTTCAACTTCCTGCAGTATTCCGACGACGCTCCGGGCCTCGCCGCGCAACGCAACCCCGAAGTGACGGTGCGCATGCGCGGCGTGATGGAGAAGTGCAACTACTGCCTGCAGCGGATCACGACGGCGAAGATCGCTGCCGACCGCGACGGCCGCGCGCTTCGCGACGGCGAAGTGGTGACCGCCTGCCAGGCCGCGTGCCCGACGGGCGCGATCGTGTTCGGCGATCTCGCGCTGCCGGACAGCGCGGTCAACCGGCGCAAGCGCTCGCCGCTCGACTACGCGCTGCTGGCCGAACTCAACACCCGGCCGCGCACGACATACCTCGCGCGCATCACCAACCCCGCTGCCGGCGTCGACGATCAGCCGATGCACCTCGGCGACGAAAGCGCGAAGTCGCGGCCCGGGCCGAGCCCCGCGCACGGCGGCAATGCAACCGACGAGGGATCGACCCATGGCCGCTGACGCCGGCACGCTCGTGCCTTCGCGCGGCGAGCGCTACACCAGCGCGATCATCACCGATAAGATCGCCGACCTGGTGCTCGAGCGGCCGCTGCACTGGGGCTACTACGTCGGCTTCGCGATCAGCGGCATGCTGACGCTGCTGCTCCTCGTCGCGATCAGCTACCTGTTCGCGAAGGGCGTGGGCATCTGGGGCATCAACCAGCCCGTCGCGTGGGCGTTCGCGCTGACGAACTTCGTCTGGTGGGTCGGCATCGGGCACGCCGGAACGTTCATCTCCGCGTTCCTGCTGCTGCTGCGCCAGCACTGGCGCACGTCGATCAACCGCTTCGCCGAAGCGATGACGATCTTCGCCGTCGCCATGGCGGGGCTGATGCCGATCCTGCACCTGGGCCGCCCGTGGTTCTTCTACTGGCTGATTCCCTATCCGGACGTGATGAACGTCTGGCCGCAGTGGCGCAGCCCGCTGGTGTGGGACATCTTCGCCATCGGCACGTACATCATCGTGTCGATCCTGTTCTGGTACATGGGGCTCATTCCGGATCTGGCATCGCTGCGCGACCGCGCGCGCTCGCGCGGCAAGCAGGTCGCGTACGGCCTGTTCGCGCTCGGCTGGCGCGGCGAGTCGCGCCACTGGGGCCGCTTCGAAACGGCGTACCTGCTGATGGCCGGGCTCGCGACGCCGCTGGTGATCTCGGTGCACACCGTCGTGTCGCTCGACTTCTCCTACGGCCTCGTTCCCGGCTGGCACTCGACGATCTTTCCGCCGTACTTCGTCGACGGCGCGCTCTACTCGGGCTTCGCCATGGCGATCGTGCTCGCCGTACCGATGCGTGCCGTGTTCAGGCTGAGGGACTTCATCACGGTGCGCCACCTGGCGAGGATGGGCACGCTGATGCTCGTCACCGGGCTCATCATCGCGTACAGCTACCTGGTCGAGGTGTTCAACGCGTACTACAGCGCCGACCGCTACGAGATCGCGATGATCGTCATCCGCTACACCGGACCGTACGCGCCGGTCTCGTGGGCGGTCGTTCTGTGCAACGTCATCATTCCGCAGGCGCTGTGGTCGCGGCACGTCCGCGAGAGCCCGATCGGCCTTTTCGTCGTCGGCCTCGTCGTGCTGCTCGGCATGTGGCTCGAGCGCTTCATGATCATCGTCGCGAGCCTCGAGCGCGACTTCCTGCCGTCGTCGTGGCACATGTTCTACCCGACGTTCTGGGACCTCGCGACGCTCGCCGGGTCGATCGGCGCGTTTGCGTTGCTGTTCCTGCTGTTCCTGCGCTTCCTGCCGGCGATCTCGATGTCGGAGCTGCGCAAGGAAGCGCACGAGAAGCCGATCGTCGCCGGAGCTCCGCATGGGTGACTCATCGACGCTGTACGCGCTCGTGGCGGAGTTCGCCGATCCGGACGCGCTGATTGCCGCCGTGCGCGAATGCCGCGCCCGCTATGCCGACGTCGACGCGTACGCGCCGTACGCCGTCGAAGGTCTCTCCGACGCGGTCGGCTTCCGCCACAACAGGGTGCCGCTCGTCGCGCTGATCGGCGGCATCGCCGGCGGCGGCTTCATCTACTGGCTGCAGTGGTACACGGCGGTGTTCGACTATCCGATCAACAGCGGTGGCCGCCCGCTCAACAGCTGGCCGGTGTTCATCATTCCCACGTTCGAGCTGGCCGTGCTGGGCGCGGCACTCGCGGCGTTCATCGGCATGCTCGTGCTGAACGGCCTGCCGCGGCTGCACCACCCGATCTTCAACACCCCGCATTTCGACCTCGCGTCGCGCAACCGCTTTTTCGTCGCGATACGCGCGAGCGACCCGGCATTCGACGAGGTGGTCGCTCGCCGGCTGCTCGAGGCGTTGCGGCCGATCCGCGTGATCGAGGTGCCGGCGTGAAGCGCGCGCGGATGCTGGCGCTGATCGCTCTGCTCGCGCTCGGCGGCTGCGAGCGGACGTTTCGCGACATGTACGACCAGCCGCGCTACAAGCCGCTCGCGCAGAGCACGATCTGGCCCGACGGGCGCTCGTCGCGCACGCCGCCGGACGGCACGCTCGCGCGAAGCGAAGGCACGTTCGCCGGCACGACGAGCGGCCGCCTCGGCACGATCGCGCCCGCGCCCCGGCCCACGCCGTTCGATACGATCCGGCCGGAGCTCCGACGCGCAACGGCCGCCGCGCAGGCTTCGGCGATCTCGCTCCGCGCGACGACGACGCCCGAGGCGCTCGCGCGTGGCCGCGAGCGTTTCGACATCTATTGCTCGCCGTGTCACAGCATCGCGGGCGACGGCGACGGCATGGTCGCACGGCGCGGCTTCCCGCATCCGCCGTCGTTCCACATCGACCGGTTGCGCCATGCGCCGGACGAGCATTTCTACGCGGTGATCACCGACGGCTACGGCGCGATGCACTCGTACGCGACGCGCGTCGCGCCCGTGGACCGCCTCGCGATCATCGGCTACATCCGCGCGCTGCAGCTGAGCCAGCACGCGACCATGGCCTCGCTCGAAGATCAGGATCGCGAGCGGCTGCTGCTGCCGCCGACGGCCACGGTGCAGCGTCCGGGAGCGCCGCGATGAGCGTCGGCTGGAAGGACCTTCCACTCGCCTCGCGCCGCGCGGGGATCGTCGGCGCGCTCGCGCTCGTCCTGTGCGCGATCGGCGGCGTGTTCGAGCCGCGCACGTTCTTCGCGAGCTGGCTTGCGAGCTGGTTGTTCGTCGTCGCGATCGCGCTCGGCGGCATGATGAACGTGATGATCCACGAGTTGACCGGCGGCCATTGGGGTCTCGTGCTGCGGCGACCGCTCGAAGCCGCGATGCTGACGCTGCCGCTGTGCGCGCTGCTCGCGCTGCCGCTCGCGTTCGGGCTGCCCGTCCTGTTCGAGTGGGCGCGTCCGGAAGCGGTGGCGGCGAGCGACGTGCTGCAACAGAAGCGCTGGTTCCTGAACGTGCCGGGATTCCTGTTGCGTAACATCGTGTGGCTCGCCGTCTGGATCGCGTTCGCCGTCGCGCTGCAGCGGCGACTCGCGAGCGCGGGCGCCGACGACGTGCGCGCGCGGCGCCGGATCTCGGTCGCCGGCCTGCTCGTCTATCTCGCGACGGTGACGCTGTTCGCCTACGACTGGGTGGCGTCGCTCGCTCCCGACTGGAACTCGACCGCGGTCGGCCTTCGCCTCGGCGCGGCGCAGTTCGTCGCCGCGGTATCGTTCACCGTCGCCTTCACCACGCTCGATCCGAGCGGGCGGCGCGAGGCCCCGCGCGCGAGCGCGCAAGACTACGGCGACTTCGGCAACCTGCTGCTCACCGTCGCGATGTTCTGGGCGTACATCGCGTACACGCAGTACTTCATCGTGTGGTCGGAGGATCTGCCGCACGGCACCGCGTGGTACTGGCCGCGCGTGTCGACGAGCTGGCGCTGGCTTGCGCTCGGCGTGCTCGTGCTCGATTTCGCGCTGCCTTTCACCGCGATGCTGTTCCGTGGCATCAAGCGCAGCCGGGTTGCGCTGGGTGTCGTCTGCCTGATCGCACTCGCCGGGCAGTGGCTCGATAGCCTGTGGCTCACCGTGCCATCGTTGCGAACGGCCGGCTTCGAGCTGCACTGGCTCGATTTCGCGGCGCTCGTTGCGCAAGGCGGCCTGTGGCTCGCGGCCATGATCGCGATCGCCGAGCGAATTGCGCCCACCGCCATTGCTGCGTCCAGCGAAGCGAGGGCGCATGGCTGAGCCGCGCAGCGACGCCGAAGGTACGCGCTACATGCCGGAGCAGCTGAGCCTTCGCGGCATCGCGATCGGCGCGCTGTCGATCGCCGCCGCGATCGGATTCGCGCTCGTGGCCGCCTACGCCGCGTTGAACCTGAGCACCGAAGGGGCGCCGTCATCGTTCGCGGCGCACTACGGCAACCCGCCGCCAGTCGCGGGAAACGTCGAGCTCGAAGCGCATCCGGCCGAGCGGATGCGCGCGTTCGTCGCCGAGAAGCGCCGGATGCTCGATAGCTACGGCTGGATCGATCGCGAGCACGGCATCGCGCGCATTCCGCTCGAGCGCGCAATGGCGCTGCTGGCACGCGGTGGCGCCGGGGCGGCGTCGAAATGATCGACGCTCGCCGCGCGCGGGTCGCCGCATGCGCCGTCGCGCTGCTCGCTGCGCTGTCGCTGCCCGGTGCGCTGCCACGCGCGGCGAGCGCGGCGCCGCCGGTCGAGCGCGTCGCATTCGCACCGCCGGCCGGGGCCACTCTGCCGCTCGACGCGTGGTTCATCGACGAGCACGGCCGGCGCGCGAGCCTGGGCGACCTGGTCGCGCTGCGGCCGGCGATCATCGTGCCCGCGTACTACGGCTGCTCGAACCTGTGCACCGTCGTGCTGAACGGCGTTGCGGCCGGCCTCGGCGCGAGCGGCCTCGTCGCTGCGCGCGACGTCGACGTCGTCGTCGTCAGCATCGACCCGATGGAGAAGCCGCCGGTCGCGCTCGCAAAGAAGCGCGCCGTCGTCGGCGACGCCAATGGCTGGCATTTCCTGACCGGCGGCGAGCGCGAGGTCGCCCGCTTTGCCTCGGCGCTCGGGTACCGTTACGCGTACGACGCCGGCGAGCGCCAGTATGCGCATGCGTCGGGCATCGCGGTCGCCGCGCCCGGCGGACGCATCGTACGCGTGCTCTACGGCGCAGCGTTCGCGCCCGACGCGTTACGCGATGCCGTCCGCGACGCGGACGCCGGCACCAACTGCCGCCCTGCCCGCCCCGACACCGATATCGGGCGCCGCGCAAACGTGGCTGCTGTGCTTTCACTACGATCCGCGCACGGGCCGCTATTCGTTCGCGGCGATGAACGCCGTGCGTACCGCGGGCCTCGCCGCGCTGCTCGCGCTCGGCGCCTTCATCGTCCGTGCGCGCCAGCGCGAGCGCCGGCAGAAAGACCGCGGGCGATGAGCTGGCTGGGCCTTCCCGATCAGGCGGCGACGATCGCGCCGCGCGTCGATGACCTGCTCTACGCGGTGAGCGCGGTCACCGGCGCGGTCGCCATCGCGATCTTCGTCACGATGGTCGTGTTCGGCATTCGCTATCGCGCCGGCTCCGACGCGCCGCGCGCCGCCGATGTGCCCGCCGCACAGGCCCGCGCGCGCAAGCGCGTCGAGATCGCGTGGATACTCATTCCGCTGCTGCTGTTCTTCGGCGCGTTCGGATGGGCGGCGAAGCTCTACGTCGTTCGCGCCAATGCACCGGCCGATGCGGTGGAGATCTTCGTCGTCGCCAAGCAGTGGATGTGGAAGCTCGAGCATCCCGGCGGCCAGCGCGAGATCAACGAGCTGCACGTTCCGCGCGGCCAGCCGATCAAGCTGGTGATGACGTCGCAGGACGTGATCCACAGCTTCTTCGTGCCGGCGTTCCGGCTCAAGCAGGACGTGCTGCCCGGCCGCTACACCGACATGTGGTTCACGGCGACGAAGGCCGGCCGCTTCCATCTGTTCTGCGCCGAGTACTGCGGCACCGATCATGCGCGGATGGGCGGCGACATCGTCGTGATGGAGCCGGAGGATTTCCAGAGCTGGCTCGCCGCGCACGGCGGACGCGGACATGGCGTCGCGCGGCGAGGCGCTGTTTCGCCAATACGGCTGCAGCGGCTGCCACGGCGAGAACGCCGCCGTGCATGCGCCGAACCTCGCGGGACTTTTCGGCCGTCCGGTTCGCCTCACCGACGGCACGACGGTCGTCGCCGACGAGCGCTACGTGCGCGACTCGATCCTGCTGCCGACGCGGGAAGTCGTTGCCGGATACGAGCCGATCATGCCGTCGTTCGCCGGCCAGATCAGCGAGGACGATATGCTCGACGTGATCGCGTACATCAAGAGTCTCGCATCTACCACGGAGCGGCCCCGATGACGACGGCAGCGGCGAGCCGCGGCGACAACGACGCGCTGCCCGACGGCAGCGCCGCCCTGCGCGCCGCACGGCCGCCCACGAGCTACCTCGACGAGGGGCACACGATCCGCTCGTGGCTCACCACGCACGACCACAAGCGCATCGGCATTCTGTTCGCGCTGACCATCACGGCGTTCTTCTTCGTCGGCGGCGCCGCGGCGACGCTGATACGGCTCGAGCTTGCGACGCCCGTCGGCGACGTCGTCAGCGCCGAGACGTACAACAAGCTGTTCACGATGCACGGCGTCATCATGGTGTGGTTCTTCCTGATCCCGTCGATCCCGTCGACGCTCGGCAACTTCCTCGTGCCGATGATGATCGGCGCACGCGACCTCGCGTTCCCGCGGTTGAACCTGATGAGCTGGTACCTCTACGTCGGCGGCGCGACGTTCGCGCTGGTGGCGATGATCGTCGGCGGCGTCGACACCGGCTGGACGTTCTACGCGCCGTTCTCGACGATGTTCACCAACACGCACGTGTTCTGGGTGCTCGCCGGCGTCTTCGTCGTCGGCTTCTCGTCGATCCTGACCGGCATCAACCTGATCGTGACGACGCACACGATGCGCGCACCCGGCATGGGGTGGTTCCGCTTGCCGCTGTTCGTGTGGGCGCAGTACGCGACGTCGCTGATCCTCGTGCTGGCGACGCCGGTGCTCGCGATGACGCTCGTGCTGCTCGCGGTCGAGCGCTACGCCGGCATCGGCATCTTCGACCCGGCGCTCGGCGGCGACCCGCTGCTCTTCCAGCACCTGTTCTGGTTCTACTCGCACCCCGCCGTCTACATCATGCTGCTGCCGGCGATGGGCGTTGTGAGCGAGGTCGTCGCCTGCTATGCGCGCAACCCGATCTTCGGCTACCGCACGATGGCGTACGCGATCGTCGCGATCGCCGCGCTGGGCTTCCTCGTCTGGGGCCATCACATGTTCGTGTCCGGACAGGCGATGTACGCGGGCATCGTGTTTTCGATGCTGAGCTTTCTCGTCGCGATCCCATCGGCGATCAAGGTGTTCAACTGGACGGCGACGCTGTGGCACGGCAGCGTGAGCTACGGTGCGCCGATGCTCTATGCGCTCGGCTTCATCGGCCTGTTCACGATCGGCGGCATGACCGGCCTTTTCCTCGCGTCGCTCGCGCTCGACGTGTATCTGACCGACACGTACTTCGTCATCGCGCATTTCCACTACATCATGGTCGGGGGCACGGTGTCGGCGTATCTCGGCGGCATCCATTACTGGTGGCCGAAGATCACCGGCCGGCTCTATTCGGAAGCATGGGCGCGCTTCGCGGCGATCCTGCTGTTCGTCGGCTTCAACTTCACGTTCTTTCCGCAATACCTGCTCGGCATCGCGGGCATGCCCCGGCGCTATCACGAGTACGCGCCGCAGTTCCAGACGCTGAACGTGCTGTCGTCGGCAGGCGCGCTGATCCTCGCGCTCGGCTATCTGCTGCCGCTCGTCTATCTCGGCTGGTCGCTCTTCCGGGGCGCGCCGGCGGGCCCGAATCCTCGCGAAGCGACCGGACTCGAGTGGACGACCGCGTCGCCGCCGCCGAAGCACAACTTCGACGTCGTTCCGGTCGTCGACTCGCCGCCGTACGCCTACCGGCCAGCGACCATATCGCGCGCCGTCATCG
Source organism: uncultured beta proteobacterium (assembly GCA_963798655.1). Classification (GTDB taxonomy): domain Bacteria; phylum Pseudomonadota; class Gammaproteobacteria; order Burkholderiales; family Casimicrobiaceae; genus CAVSMC01. The sequence goes on from CAWCUH010000005.1 coordinate 20,946, forward strand.
ACGCTCGCGAGGGCACCAGGTGATGCGCGATCGAGGTCGGCGATGAGCGACGCTGCGATCGTGCGAAACGCGCCGGCGCTGCGGGTCGCCGAGCAGTTCGAGGACGCGGCGCAGCAGCGGAGCGCGGCGACGCTCGGCATGTGGATCTTCGTCGGGACCGAGGTCATGTTCTTCGGCGCGCTGTTTTTCGCGTACCTGATCGCCCGCATCCAGGCGCCCGACGCGTTCGCCGCCGCGAGCCGGCACACGAACATCGTGCTCGGCACGGCGAACACGGCGATCCTGCTCACCAGCAGCTTCTTCATGGCGCTCGCCGTCGGCACGGCGCGCAGCGGCGCGCGCAAGCCGACTGCCTGGCTCCTCGTCGTGACCGCAGCGCTCGGCATCGTCTTCGCCGCGCTGAAGCTGACCGAGTACGGCCTCGACTACCGCGACCATCTCGTGCCGCTCGTCAACTTCACGTTCGACGCGCGCTACCTGCCCGGCGCGCGCGACTTCTACGGCCTGTATTTCGCCATGACGGGCCTGCACCTCGTTCACCTGTCCGCCGGGGTGCTGCTCGTGCTGGTCTTCGCATGGCGCGTCTGGCGCGCCCGAGAGAACGCGCTCGCCGACCAGGTCGACGTGCTCGGGCTCTACTGGCACTTCGTCGACGTCGTGTGGATCTTCCTCTATCCGTGCCTCTACCTGGTGTCGCGCGCATGAGACGCGAAAGCCGTTACGACATCCTCACGTGGATCGCGCTGCTCGTGCTGCTCGCGATCACGTGCGGCAGCTCGTTCGTGTCGATGGGTCGATGGAACGTCGTGGTCAATTTCGGCGTCGCCGTATTGAAGGCGCTTCTCGTTGTCCTGATCTTCATGCACGTAGGAACCGGGCGCCCGGTGATCCGGCTGGTCGCAGCGGCGGGCTTCCTGTGGCTCGCCCTCCTGTTCGGACTGAGTGCGACCGACTTCGGCGTACGCGGCTGGTGAGCTCGCGCGCTCAAGCGGGGACAAACCGCTCCCGAGCTAGCTCGCGCTCAAGCGGGGACAAACCGCTCGCGAATGGCGATCGATTCGTCAGGGCGGCGCGAAACGACCCAACCGTCTTGCTCGTTTCGCCGCCGCCGGCCGCGCTACATGCCAGTCTTCGGCACCGGCATGTGTTCCTGCTTCTCGGCGGTCACATAAGTCGCGCCCGTCGCCTTCTTCGCAGCCTTCATCCCGGCATCGGAAGACGACTGCTTCGACGATTGACGTGAGCCGTTGTTGCCCGATTTCGCCGACATCACGCTTTCCTGCGCCGACTGTGCGAGCTGCAGGTGCTCTTTCAAAGTCGGTAGCGTGTTCTCGGCAAAATTGCGGATATCGGCGTTCTTGCCGGACTTCGCCTCCTTCTCAAACTCGTCGATCACCTTCTTGTGATCGGAGACCTGGTCCTTCATGTACGTCTTGTCGAAGTCTTCACCCGACAGCTTGCCGAGCTTGTCGAGCTCCTTCTGACCCTTCTTGTCGAGGTGCGCCGGCAGGCTCACGCCGTGGGACGCCGCGATCTGCTTCAGGCGATCGTTCGCCTGCGTGTGGTCGTGCACCATCCGCTGCGCGAACTGCTTCACTTGCGCATCCTGCGCCTTCTGCTCGGCGAGCTTGCCGGCCTCGACTTCCGCCATGCCGCCTTCCGCGGCCTTGCGCGCGAACGTCGCGGTCGGCTGCGGCCACCGGGCTGGTCGATGCGGCCGCGCCCGACGGCGGTTTCGAGTTTGCCGCGGAGGCGTGACCGCCGGCAGACGTGCCCTGCGCATGCGCACCGCATGCGAGGCCGAGCGACAGAAGCGCGGTCGCGAGCGCGCTGTTGTGGAACGCGTGTTTCATCGAAGTCTCCTCTTCAACGCGGATTTGAGTCGCATCACCGCGCAGTGTGCAGCAAGCGCCGTGCCGTCGCATCGCGCGCCGTCGGCACCCCTGCGCGTTTTGATTGACCACCCAATCCATTTGTTCAAATGCATCCGCGGAACTTCGATCGTGCGTCCACGCTCACATGTCCAGTTGCCGGACGGGCGCCGGCGCGAGGCCGGGGAAGAAAGCGCGCCCCGCTGTTTGCTCCGACATCGGGGCGCGCTGCTTCCTTCGTCGCCGGCGGCACGAGCGAATCGGAAAACGCTGCAGGAAAAAATATCCGCATATGCATTCGCCCTCACGACGCAATCTGCTCAAGGCGGCGGCCCTCGGGCCGGCCGCGGCGCTCGCGCCGTCGGTCGCCGTCGTGCCGCTGCAACTTCTGCGCGAAAGCATTGCGCCCGCGCGCGCGCACGACCCCCAATACGCATCGCCGCCGGAGGTCTTTTTCACCGACGCGGAGTTCGCCTTCATCGACGCGGCGGTGGCGCGCATCATCCCGAACGACGATCTCGGACCCGGCGCGAAGGAAGCCGGCGTCGCCGACTTCATCAACCATCAGCTCGCCGGCCCTTACGGGCGTGCCGAGGACTGGTACATGCAGGGACCGTGGCGGGAGGGAACCGACGAGCAGGGTTATCAGCTCAAGCTCACGCCGGCGCAGCTCTACCGCGCCGCGATCGCCGATATCGAAAGGCACGTGCAGGACAAGCACGGCAAGTCGTTCGCGGCGCTCGACGCTGCGACGCAGGACGCGCTGTTCGACGCAATCGACAAGGGCGAGCTGAAGCTGCCGAACGTGCCGGCGCGGCAGTTCTTCGAAATGCTCGTGAAGAACACGACGGAAGGCTTCCTCGCCGATCCGATGTACGGCGGCAATCGCGACTTCATCGGCTGGAAGCTCATCGGCTTTCCCGGCCCGCGCTACAACTATGTCTCGGAGATCGACCAGTACGGCAAGAAGTACGACATGCCGTTCGTGAGCATCGCCGGGCGCGACACTGCGCTGCGAAAGGGATGAGCATGGCGACGCGATTGCAAAAGGTGGATGCGGTCATCGTCGGATTTGGCTGGACGGGCAGCATTCTCGCGAAGGAGCTGACCGACGCGGGACTCCAGGTCGTCGCGATCGAGCGCGGCGGCTTTCGCGACACGGTTCCCGACTTCGCCACGACGCACATCCAGGACGAGCTGCGCTACGCGGTACGCAACAGCATCTTCGAGCAGCCGACGCGCGAGACGCTGACGTTTCGCAACAGCATGGACCAGACGGCACTGCCGATGCGCCACCTCGGCTCGTTCCGTCCCGGCGCGGGAGCCGGGGGCGCCGGGGTGCATTGGAACGGCCAGACGTGGCGGTTCCTGCCCACCGATTTCCTCACCCGCACGCACGTCCAGCAGCGCTATGGCGCGAGCTTCATTCCCGCCGACATGACGATCCAGGACTGGGGCGTCACGTACGACGATCTCGAGCCCTACTACGACAAGTTCGAGTACCTGTGCGGCGTGTCCGGGCAGGCGGGCAACCTGAAGGGGAAGATCCAGTCCGGCGGCAATCCGTTCGAAGGCCCGCGCTCGCGCCCGTATCCGCTGCCGCCGCTCAAGCGCAGCATGGGCTCGCAGCTGTTCGAGAAGGCCGCGCGCGAAACAGGCCACCAGCCTTTCCCCGCGCCTGCGGCGAACACTTCCGGGCCGTACGAAAACCTGTACGGCGTGCAGATGGGCCAGTGCACATTCTGCGGCTATTGCGAATGGTTCGGCTGCGGCAACTACTCCAAATCGAGCCCGCAGAGCTGCGTGTTTCCGGTGCTGATGGGCCGCGACAGCTTCGAGCTTCGCACGCACAGCGAAGTGACGCGGGTGAACCTCACGCCGGACAAGCGCCACGCGACCGGCGTGACCTATGTCGATCTCGCGGGGCGCGAATTCGAACAGCCGGCCGACATCGTGCTGCTGTGCGCGTATGCGCAGCACAATGTGCACCTGCTGCTGCTGTCGGGCATCGGTGCGCCGTACGACCCGAAGGCGAACAGCGGCGTCGTCGGGCGCAACTACGCCTACCAGATCACCTCGGGCGTCGACGTATTCGTGAACGAGCTCGTCAATCCGTTCATGGGCGCCGGCGCGCTCGGGCAGGTGATCGACGACTACAACGGCGACAACTTCGATCACGGACCGCACGGATTCATCGGTGGCGGCTACATCGCGCTGTGGACGACCGGCGGCCGGCCCATCCTGCAGCATCACGTTCCGGCTGGAACGCCCACCTGGGGCTCGAAGTGGAAGCGCGCGCTCGCCGAGAACTACCTGCACAGCGTCAGCATCTCGACGCACGGCAGCGTGATGAGCTATCGCGACGCCTATCTCGATCTCGATCCAACGTACCGCGATTCCTACGGCAACCCGATGCTGCGGATGACGTTCGACTTCCACGACAACGAGCACAAGATGTCGAAGTTCGTCACCGGCAAGGCGGAGGAGATCGCGAAGGCGATGAAGGCGCGCTCGCATCATGTGAAGCAGCGCAGCGGCCACTACTCGATCGTCCCGTACCAGACGACGCACAACACGGGCGGCGCGGTGATGGGCAACGACCCGCGCACGAGCGTCGTCAACCGCCACCTCCAGTCGTGGGACGTGCCGAACGTCTTCGTGCAGGGTGCATGCCTGTTCCCGCAGAACGCCGGCTACAACCCGACCGGCACCGTGGGTGCGCTCGCCTTCTGGGGCGCCGACGCGCTGCGCACCTACATCAGGAAGCCGGGACCGCTGGTGAGCGCGTGAATATCGTGGTGCTTCGATGACCGTCCAGCCAAGAATCCTCGTCGCCGCACTCGTCGGCATCGCCTGCGTCGTCGGTGCGTGCGCATCGCTCGCCGAACACAACGGCACGCTGCCGCTGTTCTCGCAGATCATGCGCGGCCGCTACCTCGTTTTCGCGGGCGATTGCGCCGCCTGCCACACGCGCGAAGACGGAGAGCCGTTCGCCGGCGGCCGTGCCGTTCCGACGCCGTTCGGAACCATCTATGCGAGCAACATCACGCCCGACGACGACACGGGCATCGGCAAGTGGAGCGAGGGCGACTTCTGGAACGCGATGCACAACGGCATGAGCCGCGACGGCAAGCATCTGTACCCGGCGTTTCCGTATCCGTGGTACACGAAGCTCGGCCACGATGACGTGCTCGCGATCAAGGCGTACCTCGACACGCTCGCGCCGGTACGAAACGAGGTGAAGAAGCCCGACCTGCCCTGGCCGTTGAGCTGGCGCCCATCGCTCGCCGCGTGGAACGCGATGTTCTTCAAGCCCGGCGTGTACCGCTCCGATTCCCGGAAGTCGCCGGAGTGGAATCGCGGCGCGTATCTCGTCGAAGGCGCCGGGCACTGCGGCGCCTGCCACTCGCCGAAGAACTTCCTCGGCGCGGTCAAGACTGACCAGCGGTTCGAAGGCGGCATGGGAGAAGGCTGGTTCGCGACGAGCATTCGGCCGACCGCCGGCGAAGGCCTGCGTGCATGGTCCGTCGACGACATCGCGAACTACCTGAAGACGGGCGCGAACGAGCGCACGCGCGCGATGGGCCCGATGGCGGAGGTGGTCGAGCATTCGACGAGCCATCTGAACGACTACGACCTGCACGCGATCGGCGTGTACCTGAAGGATCTGCCGGGCAACAACGAGCAGAGGACGCAGCGCGCTTCCAGCGACCAGGACGTATTGAGCCGCGGCCGACTCGTCTATGTGGATCAGTGCGCCGGCTGCCACATGGAAAACGGCGCCGGTCTGTCGCGCGTGTTCCCCCCGCTCCAGGGCAACACCGCATTGCACGCCGACAATCCGACGTCGCTCGCGCGCATCGTGCTCGAGGGGGCGCACGGCGCCAAGACCTCGCACAGCAGCGACGACTTCGCGATGCCCGGCTTTGCGGACAAGCTGACCGACGCCGAGATCGCCGATGTGCTGACGTACATTCGCGGCAGCTTCGGCAATCAGGCGAGCGCGGTGGCGACGTCAAAGGTCGCCGACGTGCGCAAGTCGATGTCCGAGCAATGAGCGCATGCGCAAACGACGGCGGCCGCCGCTTCGTGCCGGCGATGGCGGATGACTGATCGATGCCGAGCCCCCATCGCCCGCGCAGGCGCGACACGCGATCGACCGCATCGCAGCGGCGCGTTGCCTGCGCCGCCGGCGGGCGCGGCGACATGAACAGCGTGCACGAGCGCCGGCTGCGGCCGATCCTGCGCGCGCTGTGTGAACGCGAGCGGCAGCTGCGCGACCTCGTCGCCGACGAGCGCACTCTCCTCGACGCCGACGGTGACGCGCAGACGAACGATCCGGCGAGCGACGACGCCGATCGCGCGGACCGCGGCACGCGAATCGCGCTCGAGAGCGGCATGATCGACCACTACCTGCAAGAGATCGCCGACGTCGCCGCGGCGCGCGAGCGCATCCGCAGCGGGACGTTCGGCATCTGCGTCGATTGCGGCGAGCCGATCGACGACGAGCGGCTGCAGGCGCTTCCGTCGGCGTCGCGCTGCATGATCTGCCAGCGCCGGCGCGAGCGCCTTCTCGGCCACTAGCGTCGCGCGCGCAGCGAGCAGCGCGCGCACGGGTTCATCGAGCTTCGGCTGTCGGACGCACTGCCCGGCGACGCGCGCGTCGGGTACGATGTTGCAACCGGCACTCGCCGCCTCCCTCGCGATCGGCGGGGCAAGGAGCATCGCATGCCCGATCTTTTCGACAACCCGATGGGCCTGATGGGCTTCGAGTTCGTCGAGTTCGCATCGCCGGCGCCCGGCGTGCTGGAGCCGGTGTTCGAGCGCATGGGCTTCGCGCATGTCGCGAGCCACCGCTCGAAGGACGTCGCGCTTTATCGCCAGGGCGACATCAACTTCATCGTCAACCGCGAGCCGAAGAGCGCCGCGTATTACTTCGCCGCCGAGCACGGCGCGTGCGCGTGCGGCATGGCGTTTCGCGTGCGCGACTCGCACAAGGCGTATGCGCGGGCGCTCGAGCTCGGTGCGCAGCCCGTCGAGATGCCGACCGGGCCGATGGAGCTGCGGCTGCCGGCGATCCGCGGCATCGGCGGCGCGCCGCTGTACCTCATCGACCGCTTCGAGGATGGCAAGTCGATCTACGACATCGACTTCCAGTTCCTGCCCGGCGCGCAGCGGCATCCGAAGGGCCACGGCTTCACGACGATCGACCATCTGACGCACAACGTCTACCGCGGCCGCATGGCGTACTGGGCCGACTTCTACGCGCGCATCTTCAACTTCCGCGAGATCCGTTACTTCGACATCAAGGGCGAATACACGGCGCTCACGTCGAAGGCGATGACGGCGCCCGACGGGCGCATACGGATCCCGCTGAACGAGGAAGCGTCGAAGTCGACCGGGCAGATCGAGGAATTCCTGATGAAGTTCAACGGCGAGGGCATCCAGCACATCGCGCTCTTGACCGACGATCTCGTCGCGAGCCTCGACCGCCTGCGCGCGAGCGGCGTGCCGCTGATGAGCCCGCCGCCGGCCACGCTATTACGAAATGCTCGACGAACGGCTGCCCTCGCACGGCGAGCGCGTGGCCGAGCTGCAATCGCGCGGCATCCTGCTCGACGGCTCGACCGACGGCGGTACGCAGCGCCTGCTGCTGCAGATCTTCTCCGATGCCGTATTCGGCCCCGTCTTCTTCGAGTTCATCCAGCGCAAGGGCGACGAAGGCTTCGGCGAAGGCAACTTCAAGGCGCTGTTCGAGTCGCTCGAGCGCGACCAGGTGCGCCGCGGCGTGATCGAGAACGCGTAGCGGTCAGCGCGCTTGCGCACTGACCGTCGCGAGCAACGCGATCGCCACTGCGGTGCTCGCGTTATGCAGGACGGCCAGCAATGGCTCGGGCTGCACGAGCGCGACTGCGACGCCGAGCGCAGCTGCGAGCGCCAGTGTCGCAGATAGCGCGATCGCAAGGCGCGACCGGGCATGTCGGATGCGGTAAGCCACGATCATGCCGAGCGCGATCAGCGCAACCGTCGCGAGGCGATGGGAGACGTCGAAGCCGTCTGCCACGTTGGCTGCGCTCAGCAGACCGCCGAGCGCCGCGACGACGAAGGCGAGCGCGAGGGCGACCCGCGCGACCAATCGCACGCCCGGTCCCGGCGAACGCGAACTGCGACCGAACTCCCACGCGGCAGCCATCAGCGCAACGAGCAGATACCCACCGAGCATGTTGCCGAGCACGACAGCCGCAGATCTCGATCCACCGGTCGCAATGCCGAGTAGCGCCAGCGCACCGGCTAGCGCGAGCGCCGCGGTGGCAACCAGTGCCTCGCGCAACCATATTGGCCGCTGCGTCCACGCAACCAGCAGAAGTCCAAGGATCGCAGCAACGACCGCCGTGGCCGACACCCGATGCACAATCCGGGCACCGCGCACGAAGACCCCGGGCACGTCAGCGGCGGCGACATCGGCTCGCGCATAGCATTGCGGCCGCGGCTCGCAGTGAGCGTCGGCTTGCGAGTGCCGCAAGTACGCGCTCGCCATTACGACCGCAAGCGTCAGGCTCAGCGCCGCGGCCGCGAGCCACCCGTACGACCGGCGCGCGCCCTCGTCGTGCTCCGCGACGCTCGTAATCACGCGGCAGCCGGCGATCGCGGCCGGGCGAGCGCGGCGCGAATGACGATCGCGACGAACAGCAGGCCGCCGGCGATGGCGATCAGCCCGCCGGCGCCCATCAGGCCCATGCCGATGACCTGCTCCAGCGAGCGCTCGACCAAGGCTCCGTCAGCGACCTTGCGCTGAACGCCGTAGCCGCCGGACCACACGAGACCCACGATGTGAAGCAGCTGGCCGCCACCGTACAGGCACGCCTGCCACGTCGCGAGCCGCGGCGGCGGTGCGCCGAAGCCGAGCCGCGGCAGCAGCCAGTAGGCGAGGCCCATCAGCGCGATCGTCACGCCGACGATCGCGCCGTGGTAATGCGCCGGGATGCGCACGTCGCTGCCCTGGATCGCGAAGCCGATGACGCCACCGAAGCCGAACAGCACGATCGATGCGATCAGCGACGCGGCGAGTGGGCCGGCGTCGGCGGCACCCCACTGCGGCCGACGCGCGCGCTGCACGAGCGCGATCATCACCGCAATCGCGACCGGCGCGATGGCGAGACCGCCACCGAAGCGCATCAGCCACGTCTGCAGCCGGTGGTGCAGCACCGACGTGACGCCGTACGCGTAGTAGACGAGCGGCGTGGCGAACACGGCGATGAGACCCACGGCGAAAAGCAGCGCCACTACCCGCGGCGACAGTGGCACCTCGGCGCCGATCGCGTCGGCGAGCACGAGCCACGCGACGAGCATCACCAACGTGTACGCAATCTGCAGCACGTGGCCGCCGCCCCAGAACACGAGCTCGTAGTACGCCTTGCCGTCGAGCTCGGCCGGAACGGCGACGTACGACCATGCGAACGCGAGCAGCGCAACCGCTACGACGACGAGCGAGCCGTTCAATCCGAAGCGCAACGCGCCGGCGCCGTCGAGCGTGATGCCGACCAGCGGAGAGTGGAACAGTCCGCGCAATACCAGCAGGACGACCCCGGCGCCGAACAGCAACAAGCCCGCCACGAATACCGGGCTTTCGATCACCGGCACGTAGTTCGACATGACCGGCGCGCCGCCGGCGAACGGCGACACCGCGATCACGAGCGCGCCGAGCGAAGCGAGCGCTAGCGAGACCCACGCGAGCGGCTGCGCGCGCTGTGTGCTGTTCAGGCTCCACAGCCCGCCGGCGAACGACAGGAACCAGACGAGCACCGAGAGGTCGACGTGCGCGACCAGCGCGGCGTGGAAGAAGTTCGCGACAGGAAAGAGCCGCGCGAGCCCCGGTGTGCGCGACAGCACGAGCAGCATCGCGAGCACGCCCGACGCGGCGAGTGCCGCGACGCACAGCGCGAACCAGCCGCAGGCGAGCCGCGCGCGCGCATCGCGCGGCAACTCCAGGGTGAAGCGGCCGGCTCGGATGCCGGCGTTCAGGCGAAGCGAGGTGTCAGCGAGCGTCGGCAGCATGAGTAGCGATCCGTTTGGGGAGCGCCGCGGCGAACCGCGGCAGCGGTGCAAGAGAAGCGCGCAGGCGCGCAAGCGCACGCGCGAGCGCTGCGCGGTCGTCGCCGATCGAAACGAGCGCGACGCGCTCGCGCGGAACGATCGGGCGCAGGTGCGGCTCACGCGCCGCGCAGAAGCGTTCCGCGGTCAGCCGGTCGCCGAAGCGGAACGCGCAATCGCCGTCGCGGCACCCGGCGACGAGCACGGCGTCTGCGCCCGCCCGCAGCGCGTATTCGACGAACGACGGCGGCACCTGCGCGGCGCAGGTGACAGCGATCGCCGCCGTGGCCTCGTCGCCGACGCCGACCAGCGCGCGGGTGCATCCGAACGCGACGACGCGCGTCGCACCGTCCGCAGGCGCTGCGGCCCACACCGCGAGCGCAGCGTCGAGCTTCGCTCGGACGTCGGTGATCGGACGCTCGGGCAGGTCCACGCCGGTCACGAGCTCGGGCGTCGACCGGAACGCAGTCGATGACGGGCACGCGCCGGCGCAGATGCCGCACGCCGCGCAGGCGCGCGCATCGACCACCGCGACGCGCGCGTGGGGCCGTCCGTCCGTCCGTGCCGTCATCGTCACCGCGAGGTACGGGCAATCGGCGGAGCAGCGACCGCATCCGTTGCAGTTGGTGACATCGACGACCGCGGCGCGCGCCCGCGGCGCGCGCGCCTCGCGCGAGATCCACGCGAGCGCGAGCAGCGCCCCGGCACCGGACGCCGCGACGACCCACAGCGCGCTCGCGCTGGCGGCGTCGGCGAACGCATGCGCGCCGAGGTAGAACCAGTCGAGCGGCAGGTCGCGCGACGCGCGGCCCACATCGGCGGGCGCGGCGCTCGCGACCGGCTTCGCTAGCGCGAGCAGCGCGATCGATGCGAGCGTTCCGTACGCGAGCGCGCGTGGCGGCACGGTCGCCGGCCGCGCCAGCCGCTGCAGGTGGAGCCACATCAGCGCGAGCAGCAGGAGTGGAATGCCGATGTGGAGGAAGACGAGCAGCGAGAAGAAGCGGTCGGAAAGCTTCGCAACGACGTCGAAGTTGCGTGCGAGCGCGGCCGAAGACGGCAATGCGTCGAGCCACTCCGCGGTCGCGACCAGGCTGTACTGCGCGAGGCCGTCCCAGACGAGCCAGAAGCCGCCGATCCCCGACAGCCACACGAAGCCGAGCATCGCCACGCCGGTCGTCCACGAAAAGCGGCGGAAATGCGCGTAGCGTCCGAGCGCCCATTCGCGGGCGAGATGAAGCAGCACGACGAGCGCGAACGCATCGGATGCGTAGCGGTGGACGCCGCGGGCGAAGGCGCCGAGCGGCAACGCGTTCGACGACAGCCGCTCGACGGACGCGTACGCGCCGTCGACCCGCGTGTCGAATCCGACGTAGACGTACACGCCGCTCGCGGCGACGACCCAGAACAGAAGCCAGCCGAGTGCGCCGAGGTTGCGCCACGGGTTCGCGCGTGCGCCGAAAGCCGCATCAAAGCGACGCTAGACGGCGCCGAGTGCGGTGGCCGCGACGGCGCGCACGCCTGCCGGCGCATCGGCGGGTCGCGGGTGCGGCGCGCGCGTTGACGAAGGCATGGGCGGCGATGCTGCGCGCTAGCCGCGGAAGACGAAGCTGCTCTTCGCGTCGTAGTCGATCACCAGCACGCGGCCGGGCTGGAGGTCGATGTCACGCGCACCGTCTACCGCGCCGGAACCGTACGGAGTATCCACGAGTCGCGCCTCGAAGCGATGCGGCTCGGCGGCCACCGCGATGCGCCGATACACGGTCGACGCGCCGTCCTTCGACAGCCCCGACGGCGCCGCGACGACCGAGAACAGCGGCTTGCCGTCCATGCGCACGTCGACGGCTACAGGCGCTTTTCGCGCGGACAGACGGTCGCCGCGCGCATGTTCGGCGCGAGCTTCGCGAGCTCTTCCGCGCTGCGCTCGCGGCACGCCTGCTTGCGCTGCCCGGCATGCTGGAGCGAGAGCTTCACCACCGCCTGACCCGGCGGCAGATGCTCGTAGGCGGGCGACGTCGAGAAGTACCAGACGACGCCCATGAACGCGGCATAGCAGACTCCCTGCAGCGCGTAGCTCGCGACCTTGTTCATGCCTCGGCCTCCGCACAGTCGCCCGCGGGTCGGCACTCGCGGCGACACCGGATGCTCGCAGCGTTACCTGGCGCCCCGCTGTCGGCGCTCTCAGCCGGCGCGCTCATGCACCTCCCAGCTCGACGAGGTCCGCGGCGTCGGTCCGCGCGCGAGATGCGGCGCGAGCTTGAACGCGTCGGAGAAGCAGTCGTCCTGCGACAGTCCCCGCGCGGCAAACGCCGGGTGCGCGGCTTCGACCATCGCGACCGAGCCGCATGCGTAGACCTGATGCCCGGCGAGCGACGGGAAATCGGCGAGGATCGCTTCGTGCACGAGCCCGGTGCGGCTGGTCCAGCGGTCCTCCGGACGCGGCTCCGAGAGCACCGGCACGAAGGTGAAGTTCGGGTGCTCGCGCGCCCACTGCTCGCACAGCTCGCGCGCGTACATGTCGCCGAGCGTGCGCGTGCCCCAGTAGAGGGCCATCGGCCGCTTGATGACGGCGTGGAACGCGTGCTCGACCATGCTCTTGACCGGCGCAAAGCCCGTCGCGCCGGCGACGAACACGATCGGCTTGTCGGTCTCCTCGCGCAGGAAGAACGAGCCGAGCGGCCCTTCGAAGCGGATACGATCGCCGTGCTCATTGTCGTGAACACTGCGTCGTGAAGCGGCCGCCGGTATGCGACGGATCTGCAGCTCGATCTCGCGATTCTCGTGCGGCGCGGTGGCGAAGGAAAAGCTCGCTTCGCGCGTCGTCGAGCAGCACGTTCAGGTACTGCCGGCGTAGAAGCGAAGCGGCGCCTCGCTCGACGCGAGCGCAGCACCATCACGTCGGGTGCGACATGGCGCATCGCGACGACTTCGCAGAGCTCGCGCGCGCGGAAGACGCCGGGCAGCGCCTTCGGCACGTAGACGATCTCGATGTCGCCGAGCGACGTGCGCTGCAGGCGAGCGCCATGCGGGCCGCGAGCTCGCATGGACAGCGCGCTCTGCTGATGCGGTCTCTGCTCCACCCTTCCAGACACGATCGTGCATTTGCAATGGCCGCATCCGCCGTTGCGGCACTCGTAAGGAAACGCGATGCCGTCGCGCAGAACCGACTAGAGGATCGTTGCGGTGCGCGCCGACACGATGCGGTTATCGGGACGCACCATCAGGTACGGCTGAGCTTCGACTCGTGCTTCGGGGGTAGCCACGGCAGCACGGCGAGCGCGAGCGTGAGCAAGCCCATGAACGCCCAGTCGCCCGGGGCCCCATGCGTCGATCAGCGGGTACACCGGCAGGTAGAACCAGTAGAAGGCGATCGTCGTCGGCGACACGGCGAGGTCCGCGGCGGCGCCGGAAAGCGCCGGCTTCACGAGGGACAGCGCGAGAAGGCTCGCGAGTACCCGATCCCGACCGGGCGCGAGGGGTTTGTCTTCGCACCGGGAACCCGTTGCGTGTGGATCGACAGCAGCGCCAGCACGCCCAGCGGCAGCCCGATGTGCAGGAACGACAGCAGCGAGAACAGACGGTCGTTCACCGAGTCCGGCGTGATGAAGTTGCGCACGAGCACGCCGCCGAATACCGGCAGCCGGTCGAGCGATTTGGTGGTGGCCTGGGTGACGAACTGAGCCGTCGTGTCCCACGGCAGCATGTAGCCGTTGATGCCCGAGACGTAGACGAGCCACAGCAGCAGCAGCCCCGAGATCCAGGAGAACCAGCGGAACCCGCGATAGTGGTCGAACATGTAGTGGCGTAGCAGATGCAGCCCCATCGCGAGCAGCATCGCGTCGGACGCATAGCGGTGAAAGCTTCGCATCAGGCCGCCGCTCCAGCGCTGCGCGGTCAGCGCCTCGACCGATGCGTACGCTTCCTGCACGCCGGTGCTGAAGAACACATAGAGGTACAGCCCGCTCGCGACGACGACCTACAGCAGGAAGTAGGCGATCGCGCCGAGGTAGTAGAACGGGTTGAGCTCGTCGCCGAACACGCGGTTGAACGCACGCTCGAACGCGAGGAACGCCGTCTGTCCGGCGCGCTGGACCAGCCTCAGCATCGGGAAGACCACGCTTGCGAAAGGTGCATGACGGGTACGACTTCAACGGCCATCCCGGAGACGCGGAATGATGTGAATCAAGACGTGTGCGGGCCGACGCCGTCGCTCGCGTGATCAATCCGAGCAGCGCGGCGAAGCCGCAGTCATCCCCGCCAACGTCGTGATGGCCACGGTGAAGCGGCGCTGCCGGGGACGCGCCGCAGCATCCGGTGCCCTGGGGCGACAGCTGATGCGACGCGAGGCCTGGACGCTCGGCCACGATCGACCCGAGCGCGATCTCGACCTGCGGCACCGAGCCCACCGCCCCGCGCGCCGCGAGCAGCACCTTCGCGCCGCGCTCGCGCGTGGCGCAGCCCTTCGGCCGCCGGGCAGACAATGCGGTCGCACGCGCGTTACGATGCACGCAGTCGCCGGTTGCGCCGCCACTCACGCGCGAGGAACGACGCGGTCGTGCCGAGGATCGACAGCCCGGCGAAGATCTCGATGAACAACGAATAGTTCAGGCGGTACCTGCCGGAGCGCGGATCGTAGACGGTGCACAGGATGCGCACGCGCTCGAGCACGGCGGCGACACTGTACGCCGGCGCGGGCGCGCCGGTGACGATCTAGCGCAGCGGCGCGACGAGCATCGGCAGCTCGAACGACTCGCCGTACACCTGGCGCACGACGCGCGCGTCCGCGTAGACGACGGTCGCCTGCGTCACGTGGTCGAAGCCGGACGCGCTCGTCGCCGAGACGAACCCGACGTCGCGTGCGATCGCGTCGATCGTCGCCGCATTCGCCGACGCGAACGTCCAGTGCGGCACGTCGATCCCTGGCGGCGCTGAAAGTCGCGCATCGCGGTCGGTGAGTCGAACGGCTGGTTGAACCGGATCGTCAGCACGTTGAACGTGCGGCGCCGAGAGAGCGCTGCGCTTGGGCGACGCGCCTCCGAGGAACTTCGTCGTGACGGGCAAGCCTGGAAGCAGCGCTGTAGACGAGCGACACGACGAGCGGCTCGCCGCGCAGATAGACGGTGCGAAGCGTGTGCGCGTCGGAGGCCGTCAGCGCGTAGTCGCCGAGCGCGCGTCCGATCGCGCGCTGTGAGTGTCGAGCGCGCGCTGGGCGTCGAGTTGCGCGCCGGCCGGCAGCGCCTGCGCGGCCGCGATACCAGTCGCGATACGCGCGAGCGCAGCGAGATAACGTGCGCGCAGGCGCTCGCGCATGCAGCGCCGAATCGACGATAGCCGCGAAAGCAGCAGCGTGAGCTGGAAGAGCGAGGCGAAGAAGTTGGCGAGCGCGTTGCGGCTGTAAGGCCTGAAGACGAGGCGCAGGCTCGTGAAGAGGAAGTAGCGCCGCCGCCGATCGCCGACGGCGAGATAAAGCCCAGCCCATGCCGAGCAGCGAGGGCGCGAGCGAGAGTGCGACGAGCAGCGAGGGACTGCGCGAGGATGGCGAGCGCGGCACGCACGGTCGCCGACGACGACCGGTAGCATCGGCACACGGCGGCGTCGTAGTCGTCGCGGAAAACGATGGCGAGACTCCAGAAATGAGGCGGCGTCCACAGGAAGAGCAGGACCGCGAAGATCAGCGGAACGGCGGCAAGCGTCGCGGGCAAGACGGCAGCGCGCCGGCAAGGACGGCAAAGCTCCCGGCGAGACCGCCGATGACGATGTTCCACCAGGTGCGGCGTTTGAGCCAGACCGTGTAGACGACCGCGTACACGAATGCACCGAGGAACGTGTACGCAGCGGCCGCGCCATTGATAGCGAGCGTCGCGACCGCGACGCGCGCTGCAGCGATCGCGACGATCGCGGAAAGCCAGCGCGACTCTGCGACGAGCTGTCCGGTGACGAATGGGCGCTGCGGGTGCGCTTCATCGTGACATCGAGGTCGCGCTCGACGAACTGGTTGAACGCGCCGGCGGCGGCCGAAGCGAGCGTAACCGCGAGCGCGAGCGCGACCACCCGCCACGCGTCGAGCGAAGGTCCCGGCGTCATCGCGAGCCCAGCGAGCGCGGTGAAGCCGATGACGACTCCGATGCGAAGCTTGAACAGCTCGAAGAACATCGCGACCGCGCCCCGCGCGCGGACACCGTCGGGGTTTCGCACGCTCGCCAACGACGTCGTCGATTCATGCGCACCTCAACAGAGCGGCCAGACCGTGGACAGGTACTTCCAGTTGATGAAGTAGTACAGCACGAACGCGACGAGGAACACGAGCGCGAGCGTGAACGTTCCGGGCGCGACGAAGCCGGCCGTGCCGATGCCGTGCCATGGCCGGTCAGCGCGACGGCCACCGGTTGCGGCGGCGGCGCGACGCCGTCTTTCGCGCGGACGAACTTGAACCGGGCGTCGTGATCTTCTTGCCGAAGAACACGGAGCAGACGGTGATGAGCAGGAACATCGCACCGCCCACGATCGCCGCGAGACCGCAGATCGCCATCAGCGCCATCATCAGGTAAGCGGTGCCCGGAAACTCGTACGCGAGCGGATTGCCGGAGAAGCTCATATCCCAATGCCGCCGCGGCACGCCAAGCGTTCCGGCACCCATCATGAACAGGGCGAATCGCTCATGCCGAGCCCGAAGAGGTAGGGCTGCCACTTCGCCATGCCGGGCGAACATCATCTCGCGCCGGAACAGCGCCGGAATCAGGAAGTACGTGAGACCCATGAAGGCCAGCGTGGTTCCGATCACGACGGTCGCATGGAAGTGGCCGGGCACGTAGATCGTGTTGTGGATGATCAGGTTGAGCTGCTCGGTGCCCATCATGACGCCCGAGATGCCGCCGAGGAAGCCGAAACCGATGAGCGATGATGAAGATCGCGGAGAACGACGGGATTGCCCCACGGGCGCCTTGCGCAGCCACTCGAACAGGCCCTTGTTGAACCCCTTCTCGCGCTGCGCGACCTCGATCGCACCGGGCACGGTGAGCCCGTGCACCATCGACGCGAGCACGGCCAGGTACATGGAATAGCTCGTGTTGAAGATCTTCCAGTTGGACGTGAGGCCGGGGTCGGCCAGCAGGTGGTGCGCGCTCGCGAGCTGGAGGAACAGGATGTAGAGCAGGAACGCGCCGCGCGCGACCTTCTCGGACATCGGCTTGGCGCCGAACACGATCGCGGCGCACCGCGTACCAGATCGAGACGTGCGCAGCAACGTTGATCTGCTGCGAGCTGTGGCCGAACGCCCACCAGATCGGTGCGGTACATCAGCGAATCGATGTCGTTCACCAGGCCCACCGACAACAGGAACGTCGGGATCAGGATGATTGCGCCCGACGCGATCGTGAACACCGCGATGATCGCGGCCGTGACGGCGCCGAAGGTCACCAGCGGCATCGACCCGTTGTAGGTCTTTTCGTTCTTGCCGACGACCAGCGTGCCGAAGAAGACGAAGCAGCGCAATCAGCGCGCCGACCGCGAAGAGGATCAGACCCGAGATAGAACGCCGGATGCGCGCCCATCGGCGCGTACGAGGTGAACATCACAGCACGAGTCGCCGCGGAAAACCGCGACGTTGTTCGTGAGCGCGCCGATCACCATCAGCCAGAAGGCGGCCCAAGCCCAGCGCGGCGTCGCGAGCCGGCACTCGAGCAGCGTCAGAGCCGGCGAAGTAGAGCACGGCGATCTCGAAGAAGATGATCCAGAAGACGAGCATGTCGAGGCCGTGCGCGGTCAGCATCAGGTAGAACCTGTCGGGCGGGAGCAGGTGCACCGCCTGCCAGCGCGTGAGCACGACGAGAAGCGCGAGGATGCCGCCGACAGCAGCGACACGACGCCTGCGACGGCGTTCCAGCGAATCAGCTTCTCGGCCGCCTGGTGATAGACTGCAGCCCGGTCGTCGGGCAGGTGCGGAACATCCGGTTCACGGCCATGTGGCCTCTCCCCTATTTCGCCGGCTTCACGACGTAGAGCCGGCTCGCCATCGTGTGATGGTTGATGCCGCAGTATTCGTTGCAGATGATCGAGTACGTGCCGGCCTTCGTCGGCGTCACCGTCATCACGTGCTCGTAATCCGGATGCACCTCGATGTTGATGTTCTCGGGCTGCAGCGAGAAGCCGTGCAGCTAGTCCATCGATGTGAGGTGCATGCCGGTAGGTCTTGCCTTCCTCGAGCTCGAGGATCGGCCACCACTGCCACAGCCGCGCGATGATGTAGACGTCGCTGCCGGGGGGCGGATGAACGACGGGGATCTTCTGGTCCGTCTCCTCGCGAACCTTGTACTTGTCGACCATCGCCTGCGTCTTCGCCGTGTACTGCTCCGGCGTGGTCCGGTACGCCTCGTTCGCGAGGTTCTGCTTACCGTAAACGTGCCAGTACGGCATCATGAAGAACAGCACCATGCACCACGCGAAGGCGATCACGATCCACGTGCCTTCGACGCGGTCGAGCGGCTGCTTCCACCAGAGGCGCACGGACGGAGGATGGATCGCGCTCATCGTGCTCGCTCCTCTTCGCGGTCATTTCGCGACCGGGATGCCGACGATCTCCATCACGCCCCAAATGATGTAGAGGACGGTCGGCATTGCGATGCCGAGGAAGAGCAGCAGGAAAGGGTTGTCGAGCAGCTGCTGCATTGCCGGGATCGGCTCGTCGTCGAGATCGTCGACGGCCGCGCCGGCGGTGCCTGCCGGCATCGGCTCGCCGGGCTTCGGACCGGTCGGATTGGCGGGGGCCATGCGCGCTCCTTCGTTCGTTTGCGGATTTGCACCGGCGCAGCTTGCCCGGTGGCAAGTTGTCGCACCGATCGGCGCAATCTAAGGGTGGCGCGCAGCTCGCTGAAATGATGTGCATCAAGAAAACGCGGCCGTATTCGCTGCGCGGTCACCGCGCCCCGGGCAAATCAAGAAATGACGACCCTCTCGTCCGACACGCACGGAACCGCCTGCGACGCGTGTCAGAATGGCCGCGATGAACGCTTCGACGATCGGCGCTGCCTTTACATCGGCCGTTGCGAACCGGCCTGCGGCCGCCCGGACGCAGCGCCCGCGCGCGGTGATCGCGTGGCTGCTCGCGTGCTGCGCGCTGGTGTTTGCGATGGTCGTCGTCGGGGGCGTCACGCGGCTCACGCATTCGGGCCTGTCGATCACCGAGTGGCAGCCGATCGTCGGCACGCTGCCGCCGCTTGGCGATGCGCAGTGGCAGGACGCGTTTGCCAAGTACCAGCTCACGCCCGAGTACCGCGAGGTCAACCATGACATGACGCTCGAGGGCTTCAAGCGGATCTTCTGGTGGGAATACGCGCACCGGCTGCTCGGCCGCGCGATCGGCGTCGCGTTTCTCGTGCCGTTCGCATATTTCATTGTGCGTCGGCGCATCCCGCCCGGTTATGCGAGGCCGCTCGCGGCGATCTTCGCGCTCGGAGCGCTGCAGGGCGCAATCGGCTGGTACATGGTGCAGAGCGGATTGGTCGACGATCCGCACGTGTCGCAGTTCCGGCTGACCGCGCATCTGGGCCTCGCATTCCTCATTTTTGCGGCGATGCTGTGGTGTGCGCTGTCGATGATCTACCCGCAGCGCACGCACGCGTCGTCGCACGAAGCGCGTGCCGCGCAGCGCTACGCGTTCGCGCTCGCCGCGCTCGCATTCGTCATGGTGCTCACCGGCGGGCTGGTCGCCGGCATTCGCGCCGGATTCGCGTACAACACGTTCCCGCTGATGAACGGCAGCTTCGTGCCGCCCGAGATCCTGATGCTCGACCCGTGGTGGCGCAACTTCTTCTGGAACATGGCCACCGTGCAGTTCGATCACCGGCTGATCGCGTGGACGCTCGCGGTCGCCGTGCCGCTTCTGTGGTGGCGACTCGACCGTTACGGGGCGCCGCCGCGCGTGCGCATCGGCGCCCGTTCGCTCGTGGCGCTGGTGGCGGTGCAGATCGCGCTCGGCATCGCCACGCTGATCCATGTCGTGCCGCTGCCGCTCGCCGCGGCGCATCAGGCGGGCGCGATGCTCGTGTTCGCCGCGGCGCTCAAACTCGCGCACGCGCTGCGCCGATAGCTTGATCGGAGTCAAGGAAGACGGCGGGCGCATCGCGACAATGGCGTTGTCGACGTTGAGGGCCTTCGCGATGCAAAACGAACGGGCAGTGCGCCACGAGACGCTCGACGTGCGCGCCATGGAGCCGCCCGAGCCGCTCGCGCGCGTGATGGATGCTATCGATGGTTTTCGGCCCGGCGACACGCTGACCGTCATCATCGACTGCGAGCCGATCCCGCTGTTCCGGATCCTGCAGCGCAACGGGTACGCCTATTCGAGCGCTCCCGGCCGCTCGTCGCGGTTCGAGATCACGATTCAACTCGCCGACCGCTGACCGGTCAGCCGGCGAGGCTGTCGACGGCGCACACCGCTCGCGTTGGCGTCCGGTTGCCGCTCCACGCGGCGTGACGGGCATGGTACGCTCGCTCGCGCACGCGTACCGCTCGTCCATGCCCCCGTCGAAGATCAAAACCCAGGCGTTCCTCGCCAACCTGGCGCTGTTCAAGGAACTCGCGACGGACGAGATCGACCGCATCGCCGCCAGCACCATCGAACTGCACGTTCCCCGCGGCGAAATCCTGTTCAACCGCGGCGATCCCTGCGTCGGCCTGCACGCCGTGCTCTACGGGCAGGTCAAGCTCGCGTTCGTCACGCCAAGCGGAAACGAGAAGGTCGTCGAGATCGTCGGCCCCGGACACTCGTTCGGCGAAGCGTTGATGTTCATGGAAAAGCCGTACATCGTCATGGCGCAGACGCTCGCCGATTCGCTGATCCTTCACGTGTCGAAGAAGGCCGTGTTCGACGAGATCGCGCGCGATCCCGGCTTTGCCCGCCGAATGCTCGCCGGACTCTCGCAGCGTCTGCACAGCCTCGTGAGCGACGTCGAGTCGTACTCGCAGTCGGCGACGCAGCGTGTGATCGGCTACCTTTTGCGCGACGACATCGGCGAGTCCCAGAGCGTCGACGTGACGCTGCCCGCGGCGAAGGCGGTCGTGGCATCGAGGCTCAACGTGACGCCGGAGCACTTCTCGCGCATCCTGCATGACCTCGCCGAAGCGAAGCTCGTCGAAGTGCGCGGGCGCGACCTGCGCATCGTCGATGTGACGAAGCTTCGCACGTACACGGGCTGATGCGGAAAGCGCGCGGCCGCGTCGTCAGCGGCGGCGGGCGAGCGTCGTGCCCGACAAATCGTTTCGCCGCGCGTGAACCTCGCGCGCGGTTCGGCGTCGGTTGGTAATTTGCCGACGACGCGGCGCAACCGGCGCCGCCTTGTAACTTCTTCACGGCGCCGAACGCGCCACCAACCGATCGAACACTCGCTGACGAACGTTGGCCATCCGCGTTCTCTTCTCGATCAGCGTCTGCCCAGTTTGATTGCACGCTCCAAGGACTGTTCCCCGCCGAGCGCGGGGCGGCGCAGCCGGGCAGTGCAGGCGCGCTGAACTCGCGTTGCGGGCGACGGTCCGCCCACAGTGCAGCCATCAACCTTTGCCCAGTCGGATCGTCGTCGCGCACGCGCCGCGCTCGCAATTTGCGAGGCGGCGCGGTGAGCCAACGCGACCCGCGTCGCGCGGCAAGCGCGTTCGGCCCATGAGCCCCGACGGCCGCGACGCGCTGCCGTGGCTCGTTCTCGCCCTGCTCACGCTCGGCGCGGCCTGGCTCTGCGCGCTGATCGTGCTTCCGTTTGTTGCGCCGCTCACATGGGCCATCACGCTCGCCGTCACCTTCGCACCGCTGCATGCGCGCCTTCAGCGGCGGATCGGACAGCCGTGGCTCACGGCGGCGCTGTCCACGCTCGTCGTCTCCATCCTCGTCGGCGCCGTGCTGATCTACGTCGGCGGCCTGCTCGCGCAGCAGGCGCTCGCTGCCGCGCAGTCGTTGCAGGACATCGCGGCGAACGAGCGCTGGAAATCGATACTGGCGCCGTTTCCGTGGCTCGAGCCGGTGACCGGCTGGATCGGCGGACAGTTGCACGACGATGCCACGCAGGGCCGCGCCGTGGTGAGCGTCGTCGACGCGCTGCGCCGTCTCGCATCGGGCTCGCTCGCCACCGCGATCGGCACGTTCGTCACGCTGTTTTTCCTCTTCTATTTCCTCCGCGATCGGCGCCGCTTCCTGCAGACGATCGCGCGCCTGCTGCCGCTCGCCCCCGCCGAAACGCGGATGCTGCTGCGCGACGTGCGCGACGCCATCCGCGCCATGGTGTACGGGACGCTGGCCGTGTCGGCGATCCAGGGCGCGCTCGGGGGCCTCATGTTCTGGTGGCTCGGCCTGCCGGCGCCGCTGCTGTGGGGAATGGTGATGACGGTGCTGTCGATCCTTCCGATGGTCGGTGCGGCGCTCGTATGGGGACCAACGGCAATCTATCTCGGGCTCACCGGCCATTTCGTTTCGGCGGCGATCCTTGCCGCCTGGGGCGCGATCGTCATCGGCCTCGTCGACAACGTGCTGAGGCCGATCGTCGTCAAGGACCGCCTGCACGCGCACGCGGTCGTCGTGTTCGTGTCGGTGCTCGGCGGCGTGTACGCGTTCGGCGCGAGCGGCGTCATGCTCGGCCCGATCATCCTTGCCGTCACGTACAGCCTGCTCGCGATCTGGCAGCAGCGGCTGGCGCGCGGCGACGAGGACGGGCGCTCGCGCTCGGCCTAGCGAGCCGCGTGAGCCGGTACGGATCGCGCACGCTTGAACCAATGTAACGATTACTGGCAGTGCTTACATCGCGCGCCGTCGCGCAACGCGCAGGCGCGCACGATTCGTCCTGCCGTATCAAGCGATTGACGCGTGCCGCGGCGGGGAACGGTTGTTGCTCGCGATGGGCAGATTCCGCTCGCAACGTCTGCGTCCGGGGTCCGGAACGAGGAGTCGCCATGTTCGTCGCGCTGGACGTTGCGTTCTGCATCAACGCGGCGATCGTCGTCGTCGCCGCAATCACGATGGTGCTCGTAGTGGCCGATATCGCGCTGCTCGCGAGTGGCACGCTCGCGCCACTACGCATCGAAGACCGGGCCTCGCCGTGACGGCGTCCGCCGCGCGCGGCGCGGACCGGCAGATGCCCAGGCCGCGCCATCGCCGATGGTGGATCACGTTCGGCGCCGTCGCGGTCGTGCTCGCGAGCCTTGCGCTCGCGTGGCGCTATACGCCGCTCGCCGAGTACGCGACGCCCGAGCGCGTGTCGGCGATCGCGCGCGCCGCTGCCGCCAACCCGTGGACGCCGGTCGCGCTGATCGCCGCGTATCCGATCTGCGCCGTCATCATGTTCCCGCGCCCGCTGATCACGTTGTTCGCCGTCGTCGCCTTCGGTCCGCTGCTCGGCTTCGCCTTCGCGATGACCGGCGTGCTGACGTCGGCGGTGTCCGCGTACTTCACCGGACAGGCGCTGCCGGCGAAAACCGTCGACCGCCTGATGACGGCGCGGCTGCGCGACGTACGGGCGGTGATCCGCAAACGCGGGATCGCCGCCACGCTCGCCGTCAGCATCGTTCCGGTTGCCCCGTTCGTCGTGGTCGGCGTCGCGATGGGTGCGATGCGCGTCAAGCTCCGCCATTACGTGCCCGGCGTTCTGATCGGTCACCTGCCGGGCACGATCACGACGAGCATCCTCGGCCATCAGCTGAAGCAGGCGCTCGAGGATCGGACGCACGTGAGCCTGGCGCTGATCGTGGCGGCGATCGTCTTCTTCGTCGCGACGACGCTCATCGTGCGCAGGTGGTTCGAGCGCGAGTGCCGCGAGATGCGCGCCGCGAACGCGTCTGGGATCGGATCGAGGAGAACGAATCCGCCGATGTCGTGACCGACGCGGGTCCGGGCGCACGTATTCACCGTGGAGAAGTGAAGTCGCTGCCCGGTTGCGTCGCTGACGCTTCCGCCGGCGCGTGTGCGGAGAGTGGCGTGCCCGGCAAGGCGGGTGCCGGCGGAAGCCCGGTCACCTCGAGGATCTCCTGCTCGCCCAGCGTCTCGCGCTCGAGCAGCGCCTTCACCAATGCGTCGAGCGCCAGCCGATGCCCGCGCAGAAGCCGCTTCGCATCCTCGTGGCACTCGTCGATGATGCGCTGCACTTCCTCGTCGACGAGCCGCGCGGTCTCGTCGCTGAACGGCTTTTCGCTGCCGTAATTGAGCGCCCCGCCGAGGTAGGGATTCTGGCGAGGCGCGAGCTGCACCATTCCGAGCGCGTCGCTCATGCCCCAGCGGGTGACCATGTTGCGTGCGATCGCGGTCGCCTGCTCGATGTCGCTCTCGGCGCCGGTCGTCCGCGTGCCATAGACGAGCTCCTCCGCCGCGCGTCCGCCGAGCATGCCGACGATGCGCGCGCGCAGGTACGCCTCCGGATAGTTGTAACGGTCCGTCTGCGGCCGCTGGTAGGTGACGCCGAGCGCCTGGCCGCGCGGAACGATGGTCACGCGATGCACCGGATCCGCGCCGGGAACGACGAGCCCGAGAATCGCATGGCCGCTCTCGTGGTACGCGATGCGCTCGCGATCCTCGCGCGTGAGCAGCAGCGGACGCTCGGGCCCGAGCACGATCTTCTCCAGCGAATCGAGGAAATCCTTCTGCTGCACGTCGTTCCGGTCGCGGCGCGCGGCGAGCAGCGCCGCCTCGTTGACGAGGTTCTTGATGTCGGCGCCCGAGAAGCCCGGCGTCGCAGCCGCGAGCTCGTCGAGCCGGACGCTTGAGGCGAGCGGCACGTTGCGCGTATGCACTTTGAGGATCGCCTCGCGCCCGGCCTTGTCGGGCAGATTCACGATGACGCGGCGGTCGAAGCGTCCGGGCCGCAGCAGCGCGCGATCGAGCACGTCGGGCTGATTGGTCGCGCCGAGCACGATGATGCCCTCGCGCCCGGTGAAGCCGTCCATCTCGGTCAGGATCTGCTGCAGCGTCTGCTCCTGCTCGCTCGCGCCGCCGATCGCAAACTGGCCGCGCGCGCGGCCGATCGCATCGATCTCGTCGATGAAGATGATCGCCGGCGCGTTCTCGCGAGCCTGCTTGAACAGATCGCGCACGCGCGCGGCTCCGACGCCGACGATCATCTCGACGAACTCGGCGGCGCTCATGGAGAAGAACGGCACGCCCGCTTCGCCGGCGACCGCGCGCGCGAGCAGCGTCTTGCCGGTGCCGGGCGCTCCGACCAGCAGCACGCCCTTCGGCGCCGTGCCGCCGAGCCGCGTGTATTTTTGCGGCGACTTGAGGAAGTCGACGATCTCGACCAGCTCGTTCTTCGCTTCGTCGATGCCGGCGACGTCGGCGAACGTGACGTGCGGCCCGGTCGTCTCGTCGTATCGGCGCGCCTTGCTGCGGCCGATGCCCATCAGACCGCCCATGCCGAGGCCGCCGCCCTGCTGCGCGGCGCGGCGGTAGATCCACACGTAGAACGCGATGATCAGGATCGCCGGGCCGAAGCCGAGAAGCAGCGACGCGACGGTGCTGCCTTCGCGAATCGGCACCGCGCTGATCTCGACGTTGTGCTCGATCAGGAAGTGCTCGAGCCCCGGATCGACGAACGCCGGAAGCTCCGTCGTGAACGTGTCGGCGGTGCGCGGCTCGGCCGGCGGCAATCTCGAGCCCGGCGCAGGTTTCGTCTCCTTCTGCGGCGGCCACGTGACCGCGCTCTTGAATCGCCCCTCGATGCTCGTTCCCCGACTGTAGATCGCCGCGACGTTGCCGTCGGCGGCCTGCTGCTTGAACACCGTGTACGGAACCGTCAGCGGCTCGTTCGGACCTGGAAAGAGGTACCGGACGAGCAGGTAGTTGACGAACAGGATGACGATGAAGATCAGCCACGACCTGCGCGGCGGCAGGTTCGGCTGCGACTTCGGTTGCGCCGGTGCCGGCGAAGCCATGCGCTATCCTCCGTGCGATCGTTGGTGAACGAGCCGAGCCACGAGCCGGGTTGGCCAATCGAGCCCGAAACCCGAACGTGGGGCCGGCCAGCACGCCATTCCAGTGTTCAGCAGGCGCAAATGCAAAGTGTCGCGCATACGGCGAGTCGCCGCTATCCGGACCGCGCTTCATCGGTTGTCCCCGCACGACCGGCGAGCGTGCCCGCACGCTCTCCTGCTGCCGCCGTCAAAGCTCCATCGCGAGCCGATCGACGTAACACCAGCTCCACGTCTCGCCGCGCTCGAGCGACGTGATGATCGGATGGCCGCTCGAGTGGAAATGCTTCGTCGCGTGCCTGTTCTTCGAATCGTCGCAGCAGCCGACGTGGCCGCACGTGCGACACAGCCGCAGATGGACCCACGTGTCGCCCATCGCCAGGCATTCTTCGCAACCGGCGCTGTTGGCCTCGTCGGTGCGCACGTAGCTCAGATGGCTGCAGTCATCGGGCATCGGAGGATCCTCGCAGGAAAGACGTGACGCGCTTCAGCGCGCCTCGGACAGGTACTTGTGAATCAGCGCAACGGCCCCGGCGCCTTCGCCGATCGCGCCGCCGACGCGCTTCACCGAGCCGGAGCGCACGTCGCCGACGGCGAAGACGCCGTGCACGCTCGACTCGAGCGATGCGGGCTCGCGACCGTTGGCCGCGGTACCGGCGGCTCGTCCCGTGAGCACGAAGCCGTTCGCATCGAGCGCCGGGCGACAGCCGTTGAGCCAGTCGGTTTCCGGATCGGCCCCGATGAACAGGAACACGTTGCGCACCGGATGTCTGTGCTCGGCGCCGTTGCGGCGGTCGCGACATGAAAACGCGACGAGCCGCGACGCCGCGTCGCCGTGAAGCTGCGTGAGCTCGGTGTTGAAATGCACGTCGATCGACGGCGTGGCTTCGATGCGGTCGATCAGATACTGCGACATGCTCGCCGCCAGGCCGTCGCCGCGAACGAGCATGTGGACCTTGGCCGCCTGCGACGCGAGAAACACCGCCGCCTGGCCCGCCGAATTGCCGCCGCCGACGATCGCGACCTCCTCGCCGGCGCACATCCTCGCCTCGAGCGCGGACGCCCAGTACCAGACGCCGCGACCTTCGAACTCGGCGAGCCGCTCGACGGCCGGGCGCCGATAGCGTGCCCCGCTCGCGATGACGACGGCGCGCGCGCGCAACTTCCGGCCATCGGTCAGCCCGACGCTGAACTCGTTGCCGTGCTCGCGCCTTCCACACTCGAGTGAGGCGGCCTGCGCGGGGATCAGCATCTCGGCGCCGAATTTTTGCGCCTGCACGAACGCACGGCCCGCGAGTGCCTGTCCCGAGATGCCGGTCGGGAAGCCGAGGTAGTTCTCGATGCGCGCGCTCGCGCCGGCCTGACCTCCGAACGCGCGGCAATCCACGACGACGGCGCGAAGCCCCTCGGAAGCCGCGTAGACCGCCGTCGCAAGACCCGCCGGCCCTGCGCCCACGACGGCGACGTCGAACAGCTCCTCGTGCACGGCCGTGTCGATCATGCCGAGGCAACGGGCGAGCTTATCCTCCGAAGGCGTGAGAAGCGTCGATGCGTTCGGACACACGACGAGCACGTCGCCGGTTGCGCCGCCGTATTGGGCGAACAGCGCGGCGGCCGCAGCATCGTGCGACGGATCGACCGCGTGATGCGGATGGCTGTTTCGACCGAGGAAGCTCTGCAACCGCAGCATCTCCGGCGATTGCGCGTCGCCGATCAGCACCGGACCGCTTCCGCCGGCTTCGATCAGCGCGACGCGCCGCAGGATCAGCGCGCGCACGATTCGCTCGCCAAGATCGGCTTCGGCCACGATCAGCGCGCGCAGCTGCTCGGGTGCAATGAGCAGCGCCTCGACGTCTTCGTCGGCGTCGCCGTCGACGAGCGCCACGCCACCGGACAGCTGGCCGACCTCGGCGATGAACTGCCCGTGCCCTTGCCGCACGATCGGCACGACGCTGCCCAGCCCGTCGCGCTCGCTGATCGTCACCGTGCCCTTCAGCACGACGAACATGCCGGGACCCGTTTCGCCCGCCGTGAACAGCCGCGCGCCGCTCGGATATCGACGGACCGCACCGAAGCGGCCGATGCGCGCGATCTCCGCGTCGGCCAGTGCGGGAAAGATCTGATGACGACGGCGCGCAATGGCGGCGCCGGCATCGCCTGCGATCACGATCTCGGAGTTTTGAGCTTGCATTGTCCGCCGCCTCGTCGGCGCATCAGATTGCCGTGCGTGCAGTGCCGATCATTGTGCTACGCCGGTCACTCCATCGCACGGCGGCGAAGCGCCTTCCCGTCGCGCAACCTTGGTCTGCTCGCAACTGCGACGGCAAATCGCAACGGGTCGACTAATGCCGCACTATGAACAGGGGCAAATCGCGAACGCCGCCGGCTGCGCATCGCGACGGCCAAGCCGCCGCTGCGGCTTGCCGCGAGGCGCAATGTCGGCGACTATCGGCGCTGCAAAACGAACCGGAGGATTCGCCCTGAAAGGTGCATCGTGGCGCACGCCGACCGTCGTGCTCGCGTGCGGCGGACTCATTCTATTGCTGGCCATCGGCACGCGGCAGAGCTTCGGGCTGTTCCTGGTGCCGATGTCCGTCGATCTCGGCTGGGGCCGCGAGGTGTTCTCCTTCGCGATCGCGCTGCAAAACCTGGTGTGGGGCCTCGGGATGCCGCTCGCCGGCGTGATCGCCGATCGCTTCGGCGCGGCGCGCGTCGTGTTCGCAGGTGGCATCCTGTACGCATTGGGCCTGTGGACGATGGCGCATTCGACGACCCCGCTCGCGTTCGACCTCGCTGCCGGGCTGCTGGTCGGATCGGGCCTCGCATGCACCGGTTTCGGCGCCGTGCTGTCGGTGGTCGCGCGCGCGTTTCCGGCATCGCAACGCAGCCGCGCCGTCGGCATCGCCGGCGCTTGCGGATCGTTCGGCCAGTTCGCGATGCTGCCTTGGGGGCAGTCGCTGATCTCCGAGTTCGGCTGGATGAGTGCCCTCCTCGTGCTCGCCGTCGGCGCTTTTCTGATGGTGCCGCTCGGCGCCGCGCTCGCCGGCGGCAATCGAGCGAGCGAGGAAGACGAGCAACCGATGGTGTCGGCACTGGTCGAGGCGGCCGCCCATCGAGGCTTCTGGTTTCTCACGGCGAGCTTCTTCGTCTGCGGGCTGCAGACGGTCTTCATGATGACGCACCTGCCGGCCTATCTGCTCGACCGCGGAATGAGCGCAAGCGCCGGCATGCAGGCGCTCGCGACGATCGGCGTGTTCAACATCGTGGGTTCCTATGCGGCGGGCGTGCTCGGCGCGCGCTACAGCAAGAGACTGATCCTCGCATGGATCTACGCGATTCGCGCCGTGGCGATAAGCGCCTTCATCGTCCTTCCGCTCGGCGCGCCGAGCCTGTACGTCTTCGCCGCCGTCGTCGGGTTCACGTGGCTCGGAACGGTTCCCCTCACCAACTCGATCGTCGGCCAGATCTTCGGCGTCAGGTATCTGTCCACGCTGTTCTCGATCACCTTCCTCGGACATCAGCTTGGCGCATTCGTCGGCGCCTGGGTCGGCGGCATCGTGTTCGATTCCACCGGGACGTACATGCCGGTATGGCTCGCCGCAATCGCGCTCTCCGTCGCGGCAGCGCTGCTGTGCGTGCCGATCGACGAGCGCCCGGTCAAGCGCCTTGCGATGCGCGCCGCATGAAAGACGAATCGCCGAGCCAGCAGACGACCAACGCGCAGACCCAGCGCCTGGCCGCGCTCGGCTTCATGGTCGCGGGCGTCTGTCACGAAGTGTCGAACCCGCTGGCGGCCGTCCATTCGATGCTGCAGATCCTGCAATCGAAGCGCGGCGTGACGCCCGATACGCTCGAGAAAGGCCTCGCATCGATCAGCGCGAACATCGCGCGCGTGCTCGCGATCACGCGCAAGCTCGGCGATTTCTCGCGCGTCGGCAGCGATCCGCCGGTCGCGGTTCACGTCGACGCGGCGATGGACGAGGCGATCGCGCTGATGCGCCACGGCGCTCACGGCGCCGGCGTGCGCGTGACGTACCGCGGCGCGCCCGGCGCTCGCGTGCTCGCGCGGCCGGCGATGCTGCAACAGGTACTGTTCAACATCGTGCAAAACGCGGCGCAGGCGATGAACGGGGTCGGCGCGATCGACGCGGACGCGAACGCGCAAGGGCGATCGATCGTCATCCGGATACGCGACAGCGGTCCGGGCATTCCCGACGACGTGCTGCCGCGCATGTTCGAGCCGTTCTTCACGACCAAGGCACCGGGTGAGGGAACCGGCCTCGGCCTCGCGATCAGCTACGAAATCGCGCACGAGCTCGGCGGCAGCATTCGCGCCTCGAACCACGCCGGGGGCGGCGCCTGTTTCGACGTCGTGCTTCCTTCGATCGGAGAACGAACATGAACGCACGCATCCTGCTCGTCGACGACGATCCCGGATTGTCGGAGGTGGTCGAGCTGCTGCTCACGCGCGAAGGCTACGCCGTCGTGTGCGCGGGGACGGTCAAGGCGGGACTCGAGCGCATCCGGCGCACCCGCGTCGACCTCGTGATCGCGGACCTGAAGCTCCCCGACGGCACCGGCCTCGACGCGATCGCCGCGATCCGCCGAATCCGGCCCGAGTTGCCGATCATCATGATCACGAGCTTTTCATCGCTGGAAAGCGCGATCGCGGCGCTGCGCGCCGGCGCCGTCGATTACATCGTCAAGCCGTTCGACAACGACGAGTTCCTGCACGGCGTCGCGCGCGCGCTGAAGGAGCGCCGCATGACGCGCGAGAACGCCGTGCTCAAGCGCAATCAGAAGAGCGCGTACGGTGCACGACCGCTGATCGGCGAGAGTCCCGGCATGCGCAGATCGCTCGAGCTGATTCGCAAAGCGGCGCCCTCGGACGCGAGCGTGCTGATCCGCGGCGAGTCGGGAACGGGCAAGGAGCTCGCCGCGGCGGCGATCCATTACACAAGCGCGCGCGCCGAGGGGCCGTTCATCACGATTCACTGCGGAATGCTGCCGCGCGAGACGCAGGAAGCCGAGATATTCGGTCACGACGCCGACGGCGGCACGCTCTTCCTCGACGAGATCACCGAGCTCGCGCCCGCCGTGCAGGTGCGGCTGCTCGATGTGCTGGAGCAAAGGAGCGACGAGCCGATGTCCGGCGCCGACATCCGCTACGTCGGCGCGACGCAACGCGATATCGCGCCGGCCGTCGAGCGCGGCCAGTTCCGCAGCGACCTCTACTACCGGCTGGGCGTCATCTCGATCGACATGCCGCCTCTGCGTGATCGCGGATCCGACCGGCTGCTGCTCGCGCGCCACTTCGCCGAACAGTGCGCGCACAAGCTCGGCAAGCGGCCTCCCCGCTTCGACGCCGAGTTTTCCGCGTTCCTCGACAACTACGGCTGGCCGGGCAACGTGCGCGAGCTTGCGAACATGATCGAGCGCGCCGTCATCCTTGCCGAAGACGACGTCCTCACCGGGCGCGACCTCGCCGAGGTCGCACCGGCGCTGCCGATGGTGCGCGCCGCGGTGCCGCTACCCGGAGGGGCGCGGCCGCTCGCGATCGAGGAATACATCCGCGCGGTCATCGAGCGCTTCCAGGATACGCACACCGAAACCGAGCTCGCGCGCATGCTCGGGATCGGGCGCAAGGCGTTGTGGGTGCGGCGGCGGCAATGGGGTCTCAATCGCTCGCAGAACGCGAGCTCGTGATTGCTGTTTCGCAGCGAAATGCCGGGTTTCGTTCTGAAACAGCGCGCGACGAACGACTTCGACATCGCATTGCAGGTCTTGCATTCCTGCGCGTGTCTTGTTATCTAATCACTTGATCACCACCGAGGGAGCACATGGCCGAGTCCCAGAGCGCAGCGCAGCCCGCGCGCAAGAAAGTCACCATCCCTTCGCTGATGGACAAGATGAAGAAAGGCGAGCCGATCGTCCAGCTCGCCGTGTACGACTACGAGACCGCGATCATCGCCGACCGCGTCGGCATCGACATCCTGTGCGTGTCGGACACCGGCGGCATGGTGCTGTTCGGCCACGAGGACACGACGTCGGTGTCGTTCGAGGAAGTCATGTTCATGGCGCAGGCCGTGAAACGGGGATCGAAATACGGCTTGCGCATGGTCGACATGCCGTACATGAGCTTTCATCTGTCGCCGATGCAGGCGGTCGACAACGCGGCGAAGTACGTCTCGCAGGGCGGCGCCGAGGTGATGAAGTGTGAAGGCAACCAGCACCACGCGAAGAACATCGAGGCGATCGTCAAGGCCGGCATCCCGGTGCAGGGACATATCGGCATCACGCCGATGCGCATGGCGCAGCTCGGCGGCTTCTTTGCGCAGGGCAAGACGGCCGACCGCGCGAAGGAGCTGGTCGACGACGCGCTCGCGATGGTCGATGCCGGCTGCTTCTCGATCATGTGCGAGGTGACGACGTCGGAAGTCTGCCAGATGCTCGCCGAAACGCTTCCGGTGCCCGTCATCAGCCTCGGCGCCGGCAACGCCGCGCACGGCGTGCACATCATCGGCTCGGACCTGTTCCATCTGTACGAAAAGCACACGCCGCGCCATTCCAAGATGTATGCGGACCTCGTGCCGATCCTCGAAAAGGGCCTCACCGACTATCGCGATGACGTGCGCGCGCGGCGTTACCCCGGCCCGGAGCACACGGTCTTCATGAAGCCCGAGGAGCTCGAGCGATTCAGCCACACGACCGGCTGGAAGAAGAAGAAGTAATGTCCGTCGCGAGCGCGGAGCGCGAGCTGCTCGCGCACGCCGCGTTTTTCTCCGGCCTCGACAGCGCGCAGATCGAGCGCCTCGCCGCATTGGGCCGCGTGCGCTCGTACGCGCAGGACACGCGCATCTACACGATCGGCGATCCGGTCGACGATTTCTATGTCCTCGCCGACGGCATGGTCCGGTTCACGCTCGGGCTCGGCAAGCGCGAGACGTCGGCGGGCGATTTCATGCACCGCGGCGACGTGTTCGGCTGGGCCGCGCTCGTCGAGGGCTATTCGCGCCGCATCGCGTCCGCCTACTGTCTCACCGCGTGCAGCGTCGTCGCTCTCGCAGGCGCCGATTTGCACGGGCTGATGGAGAGCGACCACACGCTCGGCTACGCGGTGATGAAGCGGCTCACGGTGCTCCTCACGAGCGAACTCACGAGCTTCGCCGCCGGCTGATCGAACTTCTCGCACTCGCGGTGGTGGCGGCGCTCGTCGGGCTGTTCATCGGCGCGGTCGGCGTCGGCGGTGTGCTGCTGATACCGTTTCTCGCGATCCTGGGCGGCCTCGGAATCCACGCGGCGGCTGCCACTGCGCTCTTCACGTTCCTTTTCACCGGGCTGTTCGGCACGTGGCTGTTCCAGCGACGAGGCTCGATCAGCTGGCGACTCACCGCGCCGGTGTGCATCGGCGCCGTGCTGTTCGGCTATCTCGGCAGCGCGGCGGCCACGCACATCGCGGCACGATCGCTCGCGATGACGATCGCGCTCATCATCGTCGCCGCCGGTGCCTACGTGTTCGTGCCGCCGCGCGGTGAAGAGCGCGCTCCGCGCGACGGCCGCGGACGTGCCGACCTTGCGATTCTCGCCGTCGTCGGTGCGGCTTCCGGCTTTGGCTCGGGCCTGTCCGGCGCCGGCGGGCCGTTGTTCTCGGTGCCGATGATGGTGATCCTGGGGTTCGCGCCGCTCGCCTCGGTCGGTGCGAGCCAGGTGCTGCAGATCATCGCTTCGGTGTCCGGCTCGCTCGCCGCGCTGCACGACGGGCGAATCGACTTCACGCTCGCCGCCTGGGTGACCGGGTTCGAGCTCGTCGGCGTCGCTGCGGGCGTCCGCCTGGCGCATGCCGTGAGCGCCAACGTGCTGCGTCGCGTCGCGGGCGCACTGTGCGTCGCGGTCGGCGCGCTGATGCTCGTGCGCGCATGGTGAGCGCGGCGTCGCAACATCTCGCCACGCGACGCGCCGCGGCGCTGTTCGATTTTTCGTTCATGAGCCTCACCGAGGTCGACGGCCCTGCCGCGACCGAATTCGTCGCAGATATCCAGACGCGGTCGATCGCGACGCTCGACGCCGGTAGCATCGTCTACACGCTGCTGCTCGATCAGCATGCGAACGTGCTGATCGACGCAACGGTGTGGAAGCATGCGCGCGATCGGTGGTGGTTGTTCACCGGCCGGCGTACCGACACCGCCGCGATCGACGCGTGCGCGAACGGCTTCGACGTCGGCATTCGCGATCGCGCGCCGGAATTTGCCGTGCTGGCGCTGCAGGGCCCCGCGAGCGGTCGCGCCCTCGCGCAGATCGCCGACGCGCGCGTCGTGCGCGCCCTCGCCTACTTCCGCTTTGCGAAGGCGCGCGTCGCCGGCGTCGCGAGCATCGTCGCCCGCCTCGGCTACAGCGGCGAGCTCGGCTACGAGATCGTCGTGCCGGCCACCGATGCGATCCGCATTCGCAACGCGCTGCGCGCACTCGGCGTCCCCGACGCCGGATTCGAAGCCGCCGACAGCCTGCGCATCGAATCGGGCTACGTGCTCTTCGATCGCGAGATCACCGGGCGCGAGAATCCGGTCGAACTGCGTCTCGAGCGCCTGGTCGATCTCGACGGCCGACATTTTCGCGGCCGTCGCGCGCTCGTCACGTTGCGCCGCTCGGAGCCGCGGCGACGGCTCGTCGGGCTCGAGATCGTCGATCGCGTCGCGTCGTCATCGCTACCGGCCGCGCACGCTACCAGCGAATGCCACTCGCCGATCTTTCGTCGCCGCATCGCGCTCGGCTTCGCCGCGCCGAGCGTCTGCAATGGATCGCTCGTGCGGCTGACCGACGGACGGCTCGCGCGCACGGCGCGGCTTCCGTTCTACGACCCGTTGCGACGCCTGCCGCGTGGCGTGCCGCTGTGAGCGCGGCGGCTGCGCGTCACGGCCCGGCGCGCAGGCCGGCGACCGCGAACAGCAGCATGCTCGCGCCCATGGCGACATAGCCGGCGACATTGAGGCGCCGCGCGTGCGCCGCGGAAATCCTGCCGGTGCCGCCGAGCACCGACGCGCAAAGCGCGAGCAACGCGCCGAGAACGGCGAGCGCGATGACCGCCGGCCTCGTAAGAAGAAGCTCCATCAGAACAGCCCGACGACCTTCCCGTCGACGAGGTCGATCTTCATCGCGGCGGGCACCTTCGGCAGTCCCGGCATCGTCATCACGTCGCCGCAGATCATGACGACGAACTGCGCGCCCGCCGCGAGCCGCACATCGCGCACGTTGATGACATGACCGGACGGCGCACCGCGCAGCTGCGGATCGGTCGAGAACGAGTACTGCGTCTTGGCGACGCACACCGGGTAGTTGCCGTAGCCGTCGCTTTGCAGCTGCCGGATGCGGTTGCGCACCTTCGTGTCCGCGATCACGTCGGCCGCGCCGTAGATCTTGGTCGCGATCGCGCGGATCTTGTCCCACAGCGGCAGGCTCTCGTCGTAGACGTACTTGAAATCGGCCGGCGTGCGCTCGATCAGCTCGACGACGGCGCGCGCGAGATCGACGGCGCCCTTGCCGCCCTCGGCCCAATGGCTTGCGAGAACGACCGGCGCTTCGTGATGCGCCATCTTGCGCTTCAGCAGCTCGATCTCGGCCGCCGTGTCGAACGTGAAGTGGTTGATGGACACCACGCACGGCAGCCCGTAGTGATTGCGCACGTTGTTGACGTGCCGCTCGAGGTTGGCGATGCCTCGTTCCAGCGCGCCGAGATCTTCCTTGTTGATGTCCTTGAGCTCGGCGCCGCCGTGGTACTTGAGCGCGCGGATCGTCGCGACGATCACCGCGGCGTGCGGACGCAGTCCG
Source organism: uncultured beta proteobacterium (assembly GCA_963798655.1). Lineage (GTDB taxonomy): Bacteria > Pseudomonadota > Gammaproteobacteria > Burkholderiales > Casimicrobiaceae > CAVSMC01. Next base: position 56,660 of record CAWCUH010000005.1, read on the forward strand.
CTCTTGCGGCACTTGATGTCGACGAACTTCTCGGCACCCAGATCGGCGCCGAAGCCTGCTTCGGTGACGACGTATTCGCCGAGCTTCATCGCGGCGGCCGTCGCGATCACCGAGTTGCAGCCGTGGGCGATGTTCGCGAACGGGCCGCCGTGGATGAACGCGGGATTGTTCTCGAGCGTCTGCACGAGGTTCGGCTTGAGCGCGTCCTTCAGCAGCACCGTCATCGCCCCGTGCACGCCGATATCGCTCGCGCGCACCGGCCTTTCATCGCGCGTGTACGCGCAGACGATGTTGCCGAGCCGCGTCTTCAGGTCATCGAGCGACGTCGACAGGCAGAACACCGCCATGACCTCGGAGGCGACGACGATGTCGAACCCGTCCTCGCGCGGGTACCCGTTCGCGGTGCCGCCGAGGCCGACGACCATCTCGCGCAACGCGCGGTCGTTCATGTCCATCACGCGGCGCCACGCGATGCGGCGCACGTCGATCCCGAGCTCGTTGCCGTGGTAGATGTGGTTGTCGATCGCCGCCGCGAGCAGGTTGTGCGCAAGCGCGATGGCGCTGAAGTCGCCGGTGAAATGCAGGTTGATGTCTTCCATCGGCACCACCTGCGCGTGACCTCCGCCCGCCGCTCCGCCCTTCATCCCGAACACCGGCCCGAGCGACGGCTCGCGAATGCAGATGACGGCCTTCTTGCCGATGCGGTTCAGCGCATCGCACAGCCCGACCGTCGTCGTCGTCTTGCCCTCGCCCGCCGGCGTCGGACTGATGCCGGTCACCAGAACCAGCCTCGCATCCTTTCTCGGCGGCAGCGAATCGAGGTAGTCGAGCGACACCTTCGCCTTGTAGTGGCCGTAAGGCTCGAGATGCTCCTCGCCGATGCCGAGCTTTTCGCGCGCCACGGTGGAGATGCGCTGCAGCGTCGCTGCCTGCGCGATTTCGATGTCCGACGGCATCAAGGCCTCCTACGGCGCGTGTTTTGCGTGCGTTGCGGCACGCGGTTGCCGCGCGCCGTCATGAATGACTTGCGCGCTTCAGGTAGGCCTCGACGAAGTCGGCGGCCGCCTTCGAGCCGCGCGAGAAGGAGCGCATTGCCTCGGCGTGAAGGATCGACAGCGCGTGCTTCTTGATGTCGTTCGCGCGGTCGTTCTCGACGAGGTCGGCGAACCGGCGCGGCCGCGGCAGATCGACGTCGATCACCGCACGCACGTGCGTCGGTGTGTTGCACATGACCAGCATGCGGTCGGCGAGAAAGACCGCCTCGTCGATATCGGTCGTCACGAAGAAGTTCGTGCGCCGATTCTCCTCGTACAGCCGCGCGTAGTACTCCCACATCAGCTCGCGCGTCATCGCGTCGAGGCCGCGGAACGGCTCGTCGAGGATCATCACCTTGGGGTTGTTCACCATCGCGCGCGCAAGCTCGGCGCGACGCTGCATCCCGCCGGAGAGCTGGCCGGGGTACTTGTCGCGGAACTCCTGCAACCCGACCTTCGCCAGCAGGAACTCGGCAAAGGCGCGCGTTTCCTGCGTGAGCTCGCCCCGCGCGCGCGGACCGTAGAGGATGTTGTCCCACGTGCTCATCCATGGGAACAGCGCCGTCTCCTGGAACAGCACGAGCCGGTCCCGGTTCGGCCCGGCAATCGGCGCGCCGTCCAGCAGGATCTCGCCTCGCGTCGGCTGCTCGAAACCGGCGAGCAGCCGCGTCAGCGTCGACTTGCCGCAACCCGACGGCCCGACCATCACCGTGAGCTTGCCGCGCTCGATCGTGAACGTGCAGTCGCGCACGACCTCCTTGCGCATGTGGAGCGCGCCGTACGACTTGCTAACGCCGCGGACCGTGATTTCCCCGGGCACGATCTCGGGACGACGGGCTGGCGCCTGGCTCATCGCGCTTTCAACCAGGGCGTCGCGTAGCGGCCGAGCCAGCGCAGGAGCCCGCTCGATGCGAACCCGGCGATACCGATCGAGATCATGCCGACGACGATCTGCTCGTACGAGCCGCCGACGTACGAGTTCCAGATGAAGAACCCGAGCCCGCCGCCGGAGCCGATCGTGCCGCTCGCGCCGCCGCCGGAGATCATCTCGGCCGCGACGACGACCTCCCAGGTGATGCCCATGCCGACCGCCGATCCGACGACGATCGAAGGCAGCGTGCCGGGCAGGACGATGCGGCGAAAGATGTCCCAGCGCGACGACCCCATCGACTGCGCGGCCTGGAAATAGCGTACGTCGATCGACCGCGCGCCGCCCAGCACGTTGATGACGATCGTGTAGAACGCGCCGAGAAACGTGATGAACGTGATCGCGAGCTCCTGCGTCGGCCAGAAGATGATCGATGCCGGGACCCACGCGAGCGGCGGAATCGGCCGCAGCACCTCGAACACCGGAAATGCGACCCAGCGCGTGTAGCGGCTGACCGCGAGCATCAGCCCGACGGGAATGCCGACGACCATCGCGCTGATGAAGCCGCCCATGACGCGAAAGAAGCTCAGGTACCAGCTCTGCCAGTAGCCTTTCTCGCCGACGACGTGCGCCCACGAGACGAGGACGGCGGACGGCGCAGGTACGGCGCCGACCCACGGCAGGTAATCCTTCTTGAACCCGAGCATGCCGAGGACGTTCTTCAACGGCGCAAAGAACTCCGGCGCCATCCACGTCTTCGAGCGCGAGCCGATCTCCCACAGGATCAGGAACGCGACAATCGCAACCGCACCGCGCCAGAAGCTGCGGCGCGTGACGATCGCCGAAAGCGTCGTCGCCATCGCCGTCAGCCCTCCTTCTCGCCGGCCTGGAAGGCCTTCAGCGCTTCCTCGTGCACGGCGTCGTTCGTCTCCTCGATCAGCTCGCGGAAGCGCTTCGACGTGAGCACGCTGTAGTCGCGCGGATGCGGGATGTCGACTGCGAGCATCTTCTTCGGTCTGCACGGCCGGGTGGTCATGATCACCACGCGATGGCCGAGGAAGATCGCCTCCTCGAGATCGTGCGTGATGAAGAAGATCGTCACCTTGTTCTTGTAGTAGATCTCGAGCAAGGCCTCGTGCATCACGCTCTTGGTGAGCGAATCGAGCGCGCGGTACGGCTCGTCGAGCAGAAGCGCCTTCGGGTCGTTCATCAGCGCGCGCACGATCTCGACGCGGCGCCGCACGCCCGACGACATCTCGCCGGGATAGTTGTGCTCGACGCCGGAAAGGCCCGCGTCCGCGAGCATCGCACGGCCCTTGTCGATCGCCTCGCTTCGCCCGAGACGGCCCTGCATCACGGGGCCGAAGATCACGTTCTCGAGGTTGCTCTTCCACGGAAAGAGCGCGCCGTTCTGGAACACGACGATACGGTCCGGCCCGGGACTCGACTTCGGCATCTCGGTCGAGCACAGCACCTCGCCGTCCATGACGATGCGTCCGGACGTGATCTCGTGGAAGCCGGCGATCGCATTGAGCAGCGTCGTCTTGCCGCATCCCGACGGACCGACGATCATGCAGATCTCGCCCGGCGCGATCTCGAGCGTGCAATGGTCGACGGCGAGCACCGCGGCTCCGCCGGAGTCGTACACCTTGACGACGTCCTCGATCAGGATGTGTCCGCGGGTCGAGCTCGACGGCGGGCGCCTCATGTCCATCGTCAACGCTCGGCGAGCGCGAGCTCGCGCACGCGCCATTCCATCAGGTAGTCGCCGGCGATGCGCACGAGCGCGCTCGTCGTGTAGCCGACGATGCCGAGCGTCACCATGCCGATGATGATCGTCGGATAGCGCACCATCATGTACGAGGTGTTGATGACGTAGCCGAGTCCGAATTGCCCCGACACCATCTCGGCGGCGACGAGCGAGAACCACGAGACGCCGATCGAGATCTGCAAGCCGGTGAAGATGAACGGCAGCGCGCCGGGGATGATCACATGGCGGAACACCTGCCGTCGATTGGCGCCGAGGCATTTCGCGGCGCGCACGTACGATTCGTCGATCGATTCGACGCCGAGCATCGTGTTGAGCGCCGTGGTGAAGAACGACGCGAGGAACGCGAGGTACACGACCGCCGACTCGGTCGCGATGAACATCACGATCGCGAGCGGAACCCAGGCGAGGACGGGGATCGGCCGCAGCAGCTCGAACACCGGGAACACGTATTCCTTGAACGTCTTCGACCATCCGAGCAGCAATCCCACCGGCACGCCGAGAACCGTGGCGAGAAAGAACGCCTGCGCGACGCGCCACACGGACATGCCGATGTGCTGGTAGTACTCCGGCGTGTAGATCGACAGGCCGTACGTCGGCGACGGCGACAGCCATTCCTTCACCACCGCGGTGACGCCCGGCATCTCGCGAAAGCGCGGCAGCTTCCAGACTTCGACGGCCAGGTACCAGAACAGCAGAAACAGGGTGAAGCCCAGCAGCATCAGGTACGGACGCGGGCTCTTCAGCCACAGCGACATCCGGTAGATCGTGAGGCTCGCGCTCGACATCTCCTCGGTGCGCGGCCCGGCGAGCCGGCGCACCTGCGCAAGGAACGACGGCAGCGTGAACTCGCGCTGCACCATCGTCGCGAAGCGCTCCATGACCTGCGGGCCTTCGACCGGCTCGGATTCGAGCAGCGCGACGAGCTGCTCGGTGTCGAGGCGCAGCAGGTACGTCGGCTCCGCCGCTCGCACGGTTGCAAGGCGTCCCGTCTGACCGAGCAGCAGGCCGGCCCAGCCGAACATGCCGCCCCTGCCGAGGCGCTTCAGCGGCTCGCGCGCGCCGGCCTCCGGCTTGAACGTGTGCTCGACCGAGCCCCAAACGACGACGAAGATGTCGTCGGCGGCGTCACCGCTCGCGTAAATGCGATCGCCGGCGCTGAACTTCGACGTGCGCGCGAGCGCTGCGACGCGTTGGACAAAGCGCTCCGACGCGTCGTGGAACGGCGCCGCCTCGCGCAGCGCAGCGACCGGGTCGTCGATAGCGACGACCGGCGATGGTGCGGAAGCCATCACTCCTTCGGCGCCTGCGAATTCGGCAGTGCCTTCACCTCGCCGATCGGCGCCTTCAGGCCGCGCTCCTTCAGGATCGCCTCGGTCCACTGCGGCTCGATCGCGTCAGCGCGCAGCTTCTCGACATTGATGCTCTTGATCGAGTGCAGGAACGCCGACGCGCGGTTGATCAGCTCGCGTGCTTCCGGAGTGAACCCGTAGGGCAGATAGACGCGCACCGCGCTGCCGCCGGCGTTCGGGTCGTACGTGCCGTACATCGAATACCACAGCACGCGCTCGCTGAAGCCCGTTGTCTGCTCCTTCGCCATCTTGACGATCTCGGCGCTGTTCCTCGGGTCGGCGAGAAAAAGCTGCGCGTCGAGCTCGGCCTCGAGCCACGCCTTGACGACGTCCGGTCGCTGCTTGATCAGGTCTGCGCGCATCGCGATGAAGCCGCCGTCGTTCTCCTGCACGCTCGCGCCCGACGCGACGCGCCGAGCGAGCCCTTCCTGCACGAGCCGCGAGGCCGTCGGCTCCCAGATGACGGCCGCGTCGAGCTTGCCGGCACGGAAGTTCGACGTGATCACCTCGATGTTCTGGTTCAGATATTCCTTCGGCGTGACGTTGAGCTTCTTGAACGTCGCCTGCGCGTAGCGGTCGGTGCACGAGCCCTTCGGTACGGCGACTGTCTTGCCGTCGAGCCATTTCAGCGCTTCCGTCGAATCCTTGAACTGCGGAGCGTCGTTGCGCGCGAGAAAGATGTTGCACTGGTCGAAGCCAAGGCCGGCCGTCGCGACGAGGCGCACGTCGGCGACGTCCTGCTTCGTCGTCGATACGATCGCCGGCATGTCGCCCATGTAGCCGATGTACTGCTTGCCGGCGAGCATGTTGTTGACGATGATCGCGCCCTGCAGGCCGACCTGGAACTCGACCTCGGATCCCTTCGGCAGGTACTTCTCGTAGAACTTCTTCCCGCGCATCACCAATCCCGACCACGACTCGGTGTAGTACGGCTGGTATCCGACGACGAGCTTCACCGGCGTGCCGGGCTTGCCGTGATCGATATCGGCCGCGAACACCGGCAGCGCCAGGCACGTGCCGAACGCTGCGATTGCGGCTGCTGCAAAGCGCCTCCTGTCCATGGTCCTCTCCTCTCGGTGTTTTACTTCGGCCTTCTCTTTCACTCACCTTGCTCCGGATGATGCCAGGTAGCGCGCGATCAGCGCAGCGAGCCGTCGCATCACGACGAAGCCCGCCGCGGAATCGCGATCCAGAACGTCCAGCGCCGCCTTGCCGTTGATGCGCAGCAGATGCGACTCCTCGAGGCAGCGCGCGCTCGCGATGCGCGTCGGATAACCATCGAGAAGCGCGGCCCAGCCGAACACTTCGCCCTTCTTCAGCATGAATCCGCCGGGAGCCGTTCGCTCGCCGCGCCCGACCAGGAATTCGACGCGTCCGGCATCGAGCACGAAGAAATCGTCGGCCGGGTCTCCCGGGTGGTAAAGCACCGTTCCCGGCGCGAACGTCTCGCTTCGCGCGAGAGCGGCGAGCGCGTCGAGCGTTGCGGGGGCGATGCCGTTGAAGATCTCGCCCACGTCGAGCGCCGACGCGGAACCGGCAAGATAGAGCGAATCGCCGTCGACGGCCAGCGAATAGCGTTGCAGCGGCGCTTCGGCGAGGCCGAGCGGCGCGCCGGTGCGCACGTCCCATTGCCACAAATGCATGTGGCAGGTGAGCGTCGAGCCGTCGAACACGCCCTCGCACAACGGCACATCCTGGTGCGGACACGCGGCCTGGAAGCCGAAGAACTCGCCGCCGGCGTTGGCGACGACGAGCTTCAACCCGCCCTCGACCTCGACCTCCTTGAGGCCGTTCTCGGGCACGTCGGCAGCTCGGCACACAACCTGTCTCGCCATGTCGGGACGAAGATGCTCTTCAGCTGTACTTGTCGTAGCGGATGTTGTCCGTGGTGAGCTTTGCCTTCAGCAGCAGCACGCGGATCGCCGCATCGACCGCGGGCGGCGGCCCGGCGACATAGGCTCGCACGTCCGGATACTTGCCCGCCATCACGCGCTCGGTGACTTCGTGCACGAAGCCACGCGCGAAACCGAGCGCCGGCCACTCCTGCGCCGCCGACGGCGGCACGTCCTCGTCCGACAGGGCGATCGTGACCTGCACGCGGTGCGGGAACTCGCGCTGCAGCGACGACAGCTCTTCGAGGAAGAACGCGTCGACCATCCGGCGCACGCCGAAGAAGACCCACGCGTGCCAGCGCTCGAAATGGCGCTCCGCGCTTGCGCGCGCGAGGATCGACATCATCCCCGCGATGCCCGAGCCGCCGGCGATGCACAGCACGTTCTTCGCGAGCGTCGGGTCGAACGTCGCGCTGCCGAGCGGACCGAACACGCCGATTCGCTCGCCGTCGCGATTGGCGCCGAAGAGCCACTCCGAGAATCCTCCGGCCGGCTTGCGCTTGACGACGAAATCGAGACGCCCGGCGCCGCGCTCGAAGTTGCACATCGAATACGCTCGATATCCGGTGACGCCCGGCGGGGCCAGCAGCACGAACTGCCCCGCGTCGAAGTCGCGCGGTCGCTCGAGCTCGACGCTGAACGCCATCACGTCGGGGGCGAGCTCGCGCGGTGCACGGAGCACGCCGCCGCACGCGTCCGGCGTGCAGGCGCCGGGCTCGGCGGCATGGACGAACTTGTCGACTTCCAGCGTGAGATCGCCGCAGGCCGTGCACTGGCACATCAGGAACTCGCGACGCTCGGCCTTGACGAATTTCTTGCCTGGCGCGACTGTCCAGCCATCGTCCACGGTGCCGCCGACGAGCGTCGCCTTGCACGTTCCGCACGTGCCGGTCGCGCATTCGTAGGGCAGCGCAATGCCGGCACGCAACCCGGCATGAAGCACCCGCTCGTCGGGCCGCGCCTCGAACTCGTAGCCGCGATTGCGGGCGTTGACCTGAATCCGCATGCTTTCAGCGGCGCTAGAACGGTACGTGGTAGCCGTAGCCGAGCTGTCGCGTCTCCAGCCGGACCGTGCGCCGCGCGAGCTTTGCTCCGGCTTCACTGAGCCGTACCGTGTCGTGAAGGCGGCCGACGGCGAAGAGCTCCGTCGCGCCGCCGTCGAGCTGGGTGCGGAAGACCTGAAGCGCCGACACGACGCTCACGTCGGGATTGTCGCCGCGCTCGACGGTGTACACGGTCACGTGGCGCGTGATAGGCGAGTGGTCGCTGTTGTGCCGCGGAAGGTTCGTGAAGAGCGTCTGCATGCCGGCAATGTCGTGGTCGAGCCAGACCTGATCTCGCCGCAGCTCGGGACTGTACGTCGTGATCGCGTAGCGGAAATCGGCGTCGCACAGCGCGAGGAACGCCTTGTAGTCCCGGGCGTCGAGCGCGAGGCACGAGCGGTAGACGAGCTCCTCGATCACGGACCGCTGCTCGGCCTCCATGATGGCGCTCATCGGCTTTACGCGGCGACGCGCACGGGCTCGCTCTTGCCCTCGCGCATCGGATCGTAGGACGGCCGGCCCATGCGTCGCGACCATTCCGCGTAGTAGTGGCGCATGCCGACCTCGTCGTGGATCGTGCTGTTTTCCTCGCGGCCCTGGAGCACCCAGCGGCTGTCGGTGCCTTCGTGCATTGCGCGGCCCTGGCCGTGCACGGCGAGCAGGTCCTCGTGCAGGTTGCGGCCGAACGGTCCCCAGATCATGTTGTGATCGAACACGCGCTGCTCGCGCTCCTCCTTCGTGTCGCGCTTGAGACCGAGCCCGCGGAACTCGATCACGACTTCGTTCGGGCCGAGCGGAATCGCCGTGTCGATGCGCATCACCGACGTGCGCAGGTTGTACGTCATGCCCGGGAAGAGGTCGACCATGAACCAGCCGCCGGGCGCCATCTTCGGCCAGCCGACGGCGCGCGTCTTCGAGCCGTCGTACTTGTCGTACTGGATCTGCATCGAGCCGACCGTCGCATGGCCGTTCGCAAACGGCGTATAGCGGCGCTCGAAATAGCCGGGCTGCAGCATGCCGGTGATGCGATTGAAGTAGTGCAGGAAGTCGTGATAGAACTCGCTGTTGGTGTCGTGCCACAGCTTGAAGTTCGTGCGCACGTGCGCCTTGTGGAAGTGGAAGACTTCCATCGGCTCTTCCATGTAAGGCTCGAGAATGTCCATCGCGCCGCCGATGAACTCGCGCAGCGACATGCAGTCGTCGGTGACGTTGACCCAGACAAAGCCGCCGTAGCCGACCTCGCACTTCACTTCGCGCATCGCGGCGTCTTCCTTGCAGAAGCGCTTCTGGTAGCCCTGCTCCTCGCGCGAGATGTCGACGCAGTTGCCGCGCGTATCGAACGACCACTGGTGAAAGATGCACGTCATCCGCTTCGCGTTGCCCGACGGATCGTAGAGGATCGTGTTGCCGCGGTGCGGGCAGATGTTGTAGAACGCGCGCACCTTCTGGTCGTCGCCGCGAACGACAATCAGCGGCACGCCCGCCGGATGGTTGAACAGGCGGTAGTCGAACGGCGCCTCGATCTCCGATTCGTGGCAGGCGATGATCCACGAAGGCCGGAAGAGCTTCTCCTTCTCCTGCTCGAAGATCGCGTTGTCGGTGTACACGCGCGAATCGACAAAATGGGTTTGCGGAAACGCGGGCGGTGACTCCCACTGCGCGGCGTTCTTGGCCATGGCGAAGATGTCTCCTCTGCACGAAATCGATGATTGCTGCGGGGATTCTGGGCCAGCGCAAAATCATGCGCAAGTGCGCGCACCGGCGGTGTTTCATCGCGAAACGCTTGCGGCCGTCTGAAACACGGTGCGCGGGCCGCGCATTCTTTGCTTCACCCGGCGCCGCATTTGTTTAGAATGCATCGGGCGCCATTCCAGTTTCATCAAACGAGGGGGAGGAATCGCATGAGATCCGAAGATCCCTACGGCGACGAGAACACGCGTCGCAAGATCGAAGCGATGGTCGAAGCGGAGGAGCGCTATCTCGCTGCGCTGCGACGCGACGCGCCCGAAGCGGTTGCGCCTCCGCCGCGCATCAGCGGAAGGCGGACGTTTCTCGCCGCGGCGGTGGCCGCCGCCGGCAGCGGCGGATTGCTGCCGAGGATCGTCAACGCCAACGCTCCTCCGGGTGCGGTCGAGCGTCGCGTTCCCGCCGACCCGACGAAGGAACAGGGCACGCCCACCAACGACGACGGCGGATACGGCTCGCGCTCGCAGTTCGCGACCGAGGCGCGCTGGCGCTTCGGCACGCCGACGAAGGAGTCGTCGTGGACCATGTCGCCGCTCGAGCACGGCATGGGTGTCATCACGCCGTCCGGGCTGCATTTCGAGCGCCACCACGGCGGCATCGCAACGATCGATCCGGCACGGCATTCTCTGCTCGTCCACGGCATGGTCGACCAGCCGAAGAAATATTCGATGGCCGACATCCGGCGCTTTCCGTCGATCTCGCGCACGATGTTCATCGAGTGCTCCGGCAACGGCCTCACCGAATGGAGCAAGCCGACGCTGAAGACCGTGCAGGGCACGCACGGACTCACCAGCACGTCGGAGTGGACCGGTGTGCCGCTCGCGCTGCTGCTGCGCGAGTCGGGATTGAAGCCCGGCGCGAAGTGGGTCCTCGCGGAAGGCGCCGATGCGGCGGTGATGACGCGCAGCATTCCGCTCGACAAGTGCCTCGACGACGCCTTCGTCGCGTACGGCCAGAACGGCGAGGCGATTCGTCCCGAGCAAGGCTATCCGATCCGCCTGCTGCTGCCGGGTTGGGAAGGCAACACGCACATCAAGTGGCTGCGCCGTCTCGAGGTGAGCGACGTTCCGTACGAGACGCGCGAGGAGACGTCGAAATACACCGACCTGATGGCGAACGGCATCGCCCGCCAGTTCACCTTCGTGATGGAAGCGAAGTCGGTCATCACGTTTCCGTCCGGCGAAATGAAGCTTCGCGGCCCGGGCTTCTACGAAGTGACGGGGCTCGCGTGGAGCGGACGCGGCAGGATCACGCGACTCGAGGTATCGACCGACGGCGGAAAGAGCTGGGCCGACGCGCAACTGCAGACGCCGGTGCTCCCGATCTGCCATACCCGCTTCCGCTTCCCGTGGATGTGGGACGGACGACCGGCGGTGCTGCAAAGCCGGGCGACCGACGAGACCGGCTACGTTCAGCCGATGCTGAAGCAGCTGACCGACGTCCGAGGGCTGAACGGCCCGATCGGCTCCATCTACCACCTGAATGCCATCCAGAGCTGGGCCGTGGATGCCAATGGAGGCGTGACCAATGTTCACGTCTAGAGCAGCAGCGTGGATCACCGTGAGCGCCTGCACGCTCGCGCTTGTCGCAGGTTGCGCGACACCGCGCTCGACCGGCGACGTTCCGCAGCCGGCCTACAGCGGCGCGAAGCTCGCCGTCGGCACGACCGCGTCCGCCGACGAGATCGCGCGTTACTTCTCCTATCCGGCCGATGGCCGCGGCTTGCCGCCGGGATCGGGAACGTACGCCCAAGGCGAAAAGGTCTACCAGACGAAGTGCATCGCGTGCCATGGCGACAAGCTGCAGGGCACACCGCTTGGCGACAGGCTGCTGGGAGGCCGCGGCACGCTGGTGAACAACGGTCCGACCAAGGCGCCGGTGAAGACGATCGAGAGCTACTGGCCGTACGCGACGACGGTCTTCGACTACGTCAAGCGCGCGATGCCGTTCAATGCTCCGGGATCGCTCAGCAACGACGAGGCGTACGCGGTGGTCGCCTACATCCTCGGCGAGGGAAACATCGTCGCGAAGAACGACGTGATGGACGCGAGCACGCTGCCGCGCGTGCAGATGCCCAATCGCAACGGCTTCGTCAGCCCGGATCCGCGTCCCGACGTGCCGTAAGCGGCCGGGCGGGTAACGCGGCGCCGTCTGCTACTGTCCGGCCGATGGACGAGCAGACACTGAAGGGCTGGCGTAAGCAGCTGCGCGCCGAGCTGGTCGCGCGGCGGCTCGCGGCAAGCGCGCAAGACCGGGCACGATGGAATGCAGCGATCGATTCGCACATCGAAGCGCTGTTGCCCGACGTCGCCGGAAAGATCGTCGCCTTCGCCTGGCCCTACCAGGCGGAATACGATGCGCGCTCGCTCATACTGCGCTTTCGCGAGCGCGGCGCGCGCACCGCGTTACCGGTGGTCGTCGCGCCGCGTCAACCGATGGTGTTCCGCGAATGGACGCCGCAGACGAGGATGGTCGCCGGCGTCTACGACATCCCGGTTCCCGTCGACTCCGCTGAAGTCGTGCCGGACGTCGCGCTCGTTCCATTCGCCGGCTTCGACGACGACGGCTATCGTCTGGGATACGGCGCCGGATTCTTCGACCGCACGCTGGCCGTGCTGAAGCCGCGCCCGACGACTATCGGCGTCGGATTCGAGCTCGCCCGCGTGCCGACGATTCACCCGCAGTGGCACGACATTCCGCTCGACTTCTTCGTCACCGAGATCGGCGTTCGACGGCGGGCGTCGGGCTCAGCGGATGATGCGATTGCCGCCGCGCGCGCGGGGCCAGTAGCGCAGCAGCGCGAAGCCGCCCAGCATGCCGCCGAGGTGGGCAAAATGCGCGACACCCTCCTGCGTGCCGGTGACGCCGAGAAATAGCTCGATCGCCGCGTACACGAACACGAACGTGCGCGCGCGCATCGGAATCGGCGGAAAGATCAGCATCACGCGGTTGTTCGGGAAGTACAGGCCATACGCGAGCAGCAGGCCGAAGACGCCGCCGCTCGCGCCGATCGTCGGATACAGACCGCCGGAGAGCGCGGCGAACAGCAATTGCGTGAGCCCGGCCGAGACGACGCAGGCGAAGTAATAGATCAGGTAACGCCGCGTGCCGAACACCAGCTCGATCGCGCCTCCGAACATGTAGAGCGCGAACATGTTGAACGCGAGGTGCACGAGGCCACCGTGCAGGAATGCATAGGTGACGAGCTGCCAGGGGGCGAAGCCGGGCGCGCCCGCCGCCGCGGCGCCGAGCGGCCACAGCGCAAGCGCGTTGATGAAGCCGGGCGCGGCCTGCTCGAGCAGGAACATCGCCACGTTGGCGATGATCAATGCACGGGTGACGAAGGGCATGCGGCGTAGCTGGGGGCGCTCGCCCCGCGTCACAAGGCCGCGCGGCACGCGTGCCGCAGGCGCGTGCATCGGCCATCGCCCGCCGGTCTGGCAGCGTCCGCGGGCCGCCGACGCATCACACGGCGGCCACGGCCGCGTGAGCGCCGCGTACGCGTCGCTCAGCGAGCGGCGAGCGCGGGCGCGACGATGCCCGCCAATGCCTGCTCGAGGTTGTGCACCGTGCGCTCGACGTTCGCGAGCTTGTCGAGGCCGAAGAGGCCGATGCGGAACGTGCGGAAATCGGCCGGCTCGTCGCATTGCAGCGGCACGCCGGCGGCGGCCTGGATACCGTGCGCAATGAACGCAGCGCCGGTGTGCACGTCCTTGTCGTCGGTGTAGCTGACGACGACACCGGGCGCCTCGAATCCGGGCGCGGCCACGCTCGGCATCCCGCGCGCGGCGAGCAATGCGCGCACCCTGGCGCCGAGGTCCTGTTGCGCGGCGCGCGCCCGCGCGAGGCCGAACCGCTCGATCTCCTTCATCGTATCGCGCAGCTTCGCCAGCGCATCGGTCGGCATTGTCGCGTGGTACGCGTGTCCGCCTTTTTCGTAGGCTTCCATGATGCCGAGCCAGCGCCTGAGGTCGCACGCGAAGCTCGTGCTGGTCGTCGTTTCGATCGCCGCGCGTGCACGCGCGGACAGCATCACCAGCGCGCAGCAGGGCGAGCTGCTCCAGCCCTTCTGCGGCGCGCTGATCAGCACGTCGACGCCGGTCGCGGCCATGTCGACCCACAGGGCACCCGACGCGACGCAGTCGAGGACGAACAGCGAACCGGCGGCGCGTGCGGCATCGGCGACCGCGCGCAGGTAGGTATCGGGCAGCAGCATGCCGGACGACGTTTCGACATGCGGCGCGAACACGACGTCCGGCCGCTCGTGGGCGATGACCGCGATCACGTCTTCGATCGGCGGCGGCGCGTACGGAGCTTCGCGTCCGGCGCGGATCGGACGCGCCTTCAACACGGTCGCCTGCGCCGGAATCCGGCCCATGTCGAAGATCTGCGTCCAGCGATAGCTGAACCAGCCGTTGCGGATGACGAGGCACTTCTTCCCGGTCGCGAACTGGCGCGCGACCGCCTCCATGCCGAAGGTGCCGCTCCCCGGCACGACGACGGCGGATTCCGCGTGGTAGGTTCGCTTGAGCGTTGCGGCGATGTCTCGCATGACGCCCTGGAAGCGGGCGGACATGTGGTTCAGCGCGCGGTCGGTGAAGACGACCGAGTACTCGAGCAAGCCTTCGGGATCGACGTTGGGCAGCAGGCCAGGCACGATGGGCTCCGAGCGATAGAACCGGGTTGGTCCGCCCTCAAGATTAACATCCCGGGCTGCGACGCCGCCGCGCGAAGCGGCGAAACGGCGCGAACTGCGGGCGCCTGACCCGCGGTTGCAGCGCGCGCGACGGAGGTGCGATGACGCAACAGATCGACTTTGCGCGGCTCATCCGGACCGTCCCCGACTTTCCGAAGCCGGGCGTCCGGTTCCGCGACATCACGACGCTGCTGAAGGACGCGCGCGGCTTTCGCGCGAGCATCGATGCGATCGCCGACGCCTATCGGGGCACGGCGCTCGACAAGGTCGCCGCGATCGAGTCGCGCGGATTCATCATCGGCGCTGCAGTCGCGTACGCGTTGAACAAGGGGCTGGTGCCGATCCGCAAGCGCGGCAAGCTGCCCGCGGAGAACTTCGGCCAGGACTACGACCTCGAATACGGCGCGGACCGGCTGGAGATGCATCGCGACGCGATCGAGCGCGAAGAGCGGGTATTGCTGGTCGACGACCTCGTCGCGACGGGCGGCACCGCCGAAGCAGCGCTGTCGCTGGTCGCGCTCGCCGGCGGCTCGGTCGCCGGATGCGCGTTCGTCATCGACCTGTCCGAACTCGGCGGGCGCGAGCGGCTCGAGCGGCGCGGTCATCGCGTCGTTGCGCTGTGTCGGTTCGCCGGGCATTGATGCGCATGCGCGCGGAGCGTTGCCGACCGATGCGCTAGACTGCGATGCGGCTCGGCAGGCGCCCGTCGTCCGCTTCCCCGATCGCTTCTCTTCCGCCGCACGGCATGCTGAAATCAACTCGCCGCCGGATACTGCTCGCATGCGCTGGCTTGATCGCTTTCGCCGCCCTTCCCGCCTCCGCGGCTTCCGACCCGGCGGTGACGCCGATTCGCGCGTTCTACGACGCGCTCCTCGCGACGATGAAGGACGCGCAACGTCTCGGCGTGCGCGGCCGCTATGACCGGCTTGCGCCCGTCGTGCGCGCGACATTCGACCTGCCGGCGATGACGCGCATCGCCGTCGGACCGCAGTGGAACTCGATTCCGGCCGACCAGCAGCCTCGCCTCGTCGACGGCTTCAGCCGCATGACGATCGCGACGTACGCCAACCGATTCGACGGCTACTCCGGCGAGCGCTTCGAGGTGCAGCCGGACGCCGAAGTGCGCAACACCGGACGCATCGTTCGAACGCGACTCGTTCCGTCGAGCGGCGAGCCGGTGAAGCTCGACTACCTGATGCGCGGTTCGGACGACGAGTGGAAGGCCGTCGACGTCTACCTGAGCGGAACGATCAGCGAGCTCGCGACGCGTCGCTCGGAGTTCGCCGCGATCCTCAAGTCCGGCGGACCGGCGGCGCTGATCGCGCAGCTCGACGAGCAGGCGAACCGGCTGCTCGACGCGCGCGCGTCGCGACCGTGATCACGCGCGTCGCGATGATTCAGGGCTCTGCCGCCGGATCGACGAGCTCTTCCGGGGTCGTGTTCTGCCCGCGCGCCTCGCGCAGCTGCGCGTCGCGATGCTGGCGCGCGATGCTGCGCCAATGCGTGTAAGGGTCGAGCGCGCTCTTTCGTATCTCGTCGATGACGTCGAGATTGCGCGCACGCAGGTCGATGCCGTCGACCGCGCCAATGGCGAAGCCGATCGTCCAGGCGTCACGGCCGCCGAACACGTGCGCGGGGAGCGTCGTGTAGAGATCGACGCCCAGGCCTGCGGCGTCGCGCATGTTCGACGGCCCGAAGAACAGCAGCACGAGATACGGGCCGTCGTCGACGCCCCACGTGTAGAGCGTCTGCCCGAAATCTCCGCTTTGCCGCGGGTAGCCGGCATCGGTCGCCGCATCGAACAGTCCCGCCGCGCCCGCCGTCGTGTTGATGAAGAAGCGCGCGAACGTGATGCCGGCCGCGTCGCCGCGCCCTTGCAACACATCGTTGGCGAAGATGCGCGGCTCGGCGAGGTTGTCGATGAACGATCGTATGCGGTCGCGCACAACCGCCGGCACGATGTCGACGTAGGCGCGCGCCACCGGCTCGATGATGCGCCGATCGAGCGTTTCGTTCACGTCGAACACGACGCGATTCAGCGGCTCCAGCGGGTCGTCGCCGCGTCCGCCGGGCGCGACGCCGATTCCCGCGCAGCCGGCGAGCGTCATCCACGAGGCGAGAACGAGAGCAAGTCGAAAAGCCACGATGCTCGCGGCACGACGGCCGCGCGAAGGTATGCAAGCGTGGCTTGATTGTATCGGCTT
This sequence comes from uncultured beta proteobacterium, assembly GCA_963798655.1. Classification (GTDB taxonomy): domain Bacteria; phylum Pseudomonadota; class Gammaproteobacteria; order Burkholderiales; family Casimicrobiaceae; genus CAVSMC01. The sequence goes on from CAWCUH010000005.1 coordinate 73,263, forward strand.
TGCGTGCGTCGCTGCCGCCGCCATCGGCAGCGTCTATGCGCTGGTCGCGGCGGTGCTCGTCGCGCGAGCGCGCGCCGCGCGTGACGTCGCTCGCGCGGCGCTGCCCGGCGTCACCGTGCTGAAGCCGCTGCGCGGCGGCGAGCCGGCGCTCTACGAGAACCTTCGCTCGTTCTGCGAGCAGGCTTACGGCGGTCCCGTCCAGGTCGTGTTCGGCACGGAGGACGCGACGGACGACGCGGCCGCCGTCGTGCGGCGGATCGTGTCCGAGCAACCTGGACAGGATCGCGAGCTCGTGTTGCGCGCTGCCGCCGTCGGCGCCAATCCCAAGATTGCGACGCTCGTCGCGCTCGAGCCGTACATTCGACATCCGCTCGTCGTGCTTGCCGACAGCGATATCGGCGTGCCGCCGCACTACCTGCGACGCGTGGTCGCCGCGCTCGACGCGCCGGGCGTCGGCGCCGTCACGTGCCTGTACCGCGGCGAGCCGCGCGCCGGCGTGTGGTCCGTGCTCGCCGCGATGGCGATCGACTACCATTTTCTGCCGAGCGTCGTCGTCGGCGTGGCGGTCGGGCTCGCGCGGCCGTGCTTCGGCTCGACGATCGCACTACGCCGCGAGACGCTCGCCGCGATCGGAGGATTCGCCGCGTTCGTCGATCATCTCGCCGACGACCATGCGATCGGCGAGGCGGTGCGCGCGAACAGCATGCGGGTGGCGATCGCCGACGTCGTCGTCACGCACACATGCTCGGAACGCACGGCGGCGGAACTGATCGGCCACGAGCTGCGCTGGGCGCGGACGATTCGCGCGGTGAGCCCGCTCGGCTATGCGGCATCGGTCGTCACGCATCCGTTGCCGTTCGCGCTCGCCGGCTGGGCGCTGCTCGGCGGCGTTGCGCTCGGCGCGGCGAGCGTCGCGGTTGCGCTCGCGAGCCGGCTTGTCCTCGAGCTTCGCGTCGATCATACTTTGGGCTCGCCGTCGAAGCGCTGGCGGCTCGGCCCGATGCGCGACCTTGTCTCCTTCGCGGTCTTCGCGGCGAGCTTCTTCGTCAACACCATCACGTGGCGCGGTCGGCGGTATCGCGTGCGTGCCGACGCAACCGTGACCGCGATCGGAGAATCCCACCGGTGATGCGAACGCTGTTCCTGCAGGCGCCGTCGTTCGACGGCTTCGACGGCGGCGCCGGCTCGCGCTATCAGGCGCGTCGCGAGATCCGCTCGTTCTGGTACCCGACGTGGCTCGCGCAGCCGGCCGCGCTGGTCGAGCGCAGCAAGCTGGTCGACGCGCCCGCCCACGGGCTCGGTCTGGCCGAGATCGCCCGCACCGCCGGCGATTACGACCTCGCGGTGCTGCATACGTCCGCGCCGTCGTTCGCGTCCGACGTGAAGACGATCGAGGCGCTGAAGTCGGTCAATCGCGATCTCAAGGTCGGGATGATCGGCGCCAAGGTCGCTGTCGACCCGGGCGGAAGCCTCGGCGCGTCGATGGCGCTCGACTTCGTCGCGGGCAACGAGTTCGACTTCACGATCAAGGAAGTCGCCGACGGCCGCGACTGGAGCCGCATCGCGGGTCTTTCGTATCGCGATGCGAACGGCCGCATCGTGCACAATCCGGCGCGGCCGGTGCTCGAGAACATGGACGCGCTGCCGTTCGTGAGCCCGGTGTACAAGCGCGACTTGACGATCGAGCGCTACTTCATCGGCTACCTGAAGCATCCGTACCTGTCGCTGTACACCGGACGCGGCTGCAAGTCGCGCTGCACGTTCTGCCTGTGGCCGCAGACGGTCGGCGGACACCGCTATCGCACGCGCAGCGTCGGCCACGTCGTCGAGGAGATCGCGTGGGCGCAGAAGGCGTTCCCGCAGGTGAAGGAATTCTTCTTCGACGACGACACGTTCACCGACGATCTGCCGCGCGCCGAGGCGATCGCGCGCGAGCTGGGAAGGCTCGGCGTGACGTGGTCGTGCAACGCGAAGGCGAACGTTCCGCGCGGCACGCTGAAGGTGATGCGCGACAACGGGCTGCGGCTCCTGCTCGTCGGCTACGAATCCGGCAACCAGCAGATCCTGATCAACATCAAGAAGGGCATGCGCGTCGAATTCGCGCGCCGCTTCACCCGGGACTGCCACGATCTCGGCATCACGATCCACGGAACGTTCATCCTCGGCCTGCCCGGCGAGACGAAGGAAACGATCGAGCAGACGATCCGCTTCGCGACCGAGATCAACCCGCACACGATCCAGGTTTCGCTCGCCGCACCCTATCCCGGCACGTATCTGCACCGGCAGGCGCTGGAGAACGGCTGGCTCGACAGCGCGAACGCCGAGCTGGTCGACACGCACGGCGTGCAGATCGCCCCGCTTCACTACGCGCATCTGTCGCACACGGAGATCTTCGACTCGGTCGAGACGTTCTATCGCCGCTTCTATTTTCGTCGCTCGAAGATCGCATCGATCGTCGGCGAGATGGTGAGAAGCCCGCAGATGATGAAGCGCCGGCTGCGCGAGGGCGTCGAGTTCTTCCAGTTCCTGCGCGAGCGCCGGCAGAGCGCACACTGAAGTCGCTGATCGTCACCGCCGACGACTTCGGTCTCGCGCCGGAAATCAACCGCGCCGTCGAGCTCGCGCACACCAACGGCATCCTGACCGCCGCGAGCCTCATGGTGAGCGGGCCGGCGGCTGCCGATGCGATCGAGCGCGCACGGCGGCTGCGCTCGCTGCGCGTCGGACTGCATCTCGTGCTGGTCGACGGTCTTCCGACGCTTCCGCCACAGAAGATCCCTGACCTCGTCGACAGCGCCGGGCGGCTGCGCAGCGACCTGGCCGCGCTCGGCGCGCGCATCTTCCTGCGACGCGGCGCGCGCGCGCAGCTCGCGGCCGAGATCGACGCGCAATTCGCGGCGTTCGCCGCCACCGGTCTCGCGCTCGATCACGTCAACGCGCACCATCATTTCCATGTCCATCCGACGGTCGCCGCCGCGGTGATCCGCGTCGGACGACGCCATGGCTTGCGCGCGCTGCGCGTGCCGCGCGAGGCGCCCGCCGCGCTCGATGCGCTCGACGCGGGACGACGTCACGCTCGCGACTGGCGGATGGCGCCCTGGATCGCGCTGCTCGCGCGGCGCGCGCGTCGGCAGGCAATCGCGATACCCGATCGCGTGTTCGGGCTCGAATGGTCCGGGGAGATGACCGAGCCGCGGCTCGCCGCCGTGTTGCGCGCGCTTCCCGACGGCGTCAGCGAAATCTACATGCACATCGCGACCGCAGACGCGTTCGCCGGCGCAACGCCCGGCTACCGCTATCGCGACGAGCTCGACGCGCTGGTTTCACCAATCATCGCCGATCTCGTGCGTGCGACGCAGGCGCGCACCGGCGGCTTCACCGATATCGGAAGCTCGTGAAGCGCGTCGGCGCCATGTTCGCGCTCGCCGGACTCGCGCTCGCCGCGCTGCTGTTCGCGCGCTCCGACATCGCGGCGATCGTGCACCTCGTCACGGCTGCCGGCGCCGGGCTCGTGCTCGCAAGCGTCGTCCATGTCGTCCCCATGATGTTGAACGCGCTCGCCTGGCAGCGCCTGTTTCCGCCGCACGCGCAGCCAGCGCTGCGCCGCCTCACGTGGGCGACATGGCTGCGTGAATCGGTCAACGCGCTGCTGCCGGTCGCCCGCATCGGCGGCGAGATCGTCGCCTACAGGCTCGTGCGCTCCGGGAGCGTCCAGGCCGTCGACGCGGCTTCGACGCTCGTCGCCGACATGGCGATCTCGGTGATCACGCAGGCGCTGGTCACGCTGGTCGCGCTCGCGATCGTCGTGCGCGCCGGGCTGGGTCCCGACGGTTGCGCTCGGCGTCGCCGCGTCGACCGCCGTGCTGATCGCCGCCGGGATCGCGTTCGTGCACGTGCAGCGCATCGGCGTCGTCGGCTGGCTCACGCGTGTGGTGAATCGAGCGTTCGCCGGTCGCCTCGAGGGCGCCGTCGCCGGCTCGTTGCGCATCGACGACGCGATTCGCGCGATCTACGCGCGAAGCCGCGATGTCGGCGCGTGCGCAGCGTGGCAATGCGCGGGCTGGATCGCCGGCAGCGCCGAGATCTGGCTCGCACTGTATTTCCTCGGACAGCCGCGGACACTGCTCGATGCGCTGATGATCGAGGCGCTGATCCAGGCGATCGGCAGTGCCGCGTTCGTCGTGCCGGGCGCGCTCGGCGTGCAGGAAGGCGCGTTCGTCGTCATCGGCGCGGCGGCCGGCCTCGACGGCACGACGACGCTCGCGCTGGCGGCGGCGCGGCGGCTGCGCGATGCCGTCGTCTTCTTCCCCGGGCTTCTCGCGTGGCACTGGTCCGAAGCGCGCACCGACGCGAAGAGCCGCGCGAGCACGCCGCAATCGCGCTAGCCGCTCAGCTGCGCACGCGGATGCTTCGCAAGAGCGCCGGCAGGAACAGCAGCACGGACAGCAGCGTCGCGGCGAGCGACAACACGAGCAGCTTGCCCATGCTCGACGTGCCGGGATGGTTCGACAGCCAGAGGCTTCCGAACGCCGTTCCCGTCGTGAGCGCGCTGAACAGCACGGCGCGCGATAGGCTCGACGCGAGGACGTGCTGCTGGCCGGAACGCCACGCGACGACGAAATAGATGTCGAATGCGACGCCGATGCCGAACAGCAGTGGCAATGCGATGACGTTCTCGAAATTGAGCGCGAAGCCGGTGAGAGCGCACACGCCGAGTGTCGCGAGCGCCGCGAGAAGCAACGGCGCAAGCGTCAGCAACACGGCGAGCGGCTGCCGCAGCGTGAGCGCGAGAATCGCGACGATCGCGACGAGCGCCCACGCGCCGGCCTGCACGAACGCCCCGATGATCGTTCGGCTCGACTCGCGGATCGACACGGGCGCGCCGGTTGCATCGGGCGCGACGCGACGCACGGCGTCGACGAAGCGCGCGAGCGTCGCATTGTCGTTGGCATCGCCGGCCGGCGACGCTTCGACGCGCGCACGCCCGTCGACCGATATCCAGTCGCGCACGAGATCCGGCGGCAGGCCGTCGATCGTCACGCGCCCGGCGGTGAGCGCGGATCGCAATTGATCGAGCATCGTCGCGAGTCCCGGGACGAGGGCCGTGCGCGCCGCTTCACGCTGTGCGGGCGTGCCGTCGGCCAGACGCCGCAGCGCCGACGCGAGGCGCGCCGCGGCGGCGACGATCGGCGGCGCTGCAGCGCGAACCTGCGCGAGCGAAGCGGACGCTCGTCGCATCGCGTCGACCAGCTCCGCGTCGCTCGGGACCGGCGCGATGTGCGCCGGGTGCAGCACAGGATCGAGCAGCAGCGCCGCATCCTCGATCAACGACAGCTTTTCGTCCTGCTGCGCCGGCACGAAATCGGCAAGCGTCAGGGCATGGTCGACCTCGGAAAGCGCGGCGAGGCGCCGCGACAGCGCGACCGCGTCGGCGAGCGACGGCGTCAGCACGTCGATCGTGTTCGGCGTCGTCAGCGGGTCCTGCGCGAGATCGTTCAGCGTCGCGACCGATTCGGCGGTCGGGCTCTTCAGATGCAGAGGATTGAAGTCGAACGCCAGCCACGGCAGCGCGGCGATGCTCGCGACCGCGGCGATGGCCGCGAGCGCGAGGAGCGCGCGGCGATGGCGCAGGATCGCGTCGTCGACCGGCTCGAACGCGGCGACGCCGACCGCTCGCCGCTCGGCCGGCGCGCCGAGCAGCATGACCAGCGCGGGCAGCAGTGTCACGCTTGCAACGAACGCGATCAGCATGCCGGTGCCGGCGATGACGCCGAGCTCGGACACGCCCACATAGGCCGTCGGCACGAACGCGTAGAACGCCGCCGCCGTCGACGCCGCCGCGAGCGCGAGCGCGCTGCCGACGCTGGCGCCCGCGTTTGTGAGCGCGGTGCGCAGATCATCGCTCGCGACGCGGCTCGCGCGATACGCGACGCAGAACTGGATGCCGAAATCGACGCCGAGGCCGACGAAGAGCACCGCGAACGCGACCGAGATCAGGTTGAAGCGTCCGAAGACCGCGAGTCCGAACGCGGCGGTCAGCGCAAGACCCACGGCGAGCGTCGCGAGCACCGCCGCCACCAGTCGCAGCGAGCGCAGCGCGACCCAAAGCAGCGACACCAGCGCACCGAGCATCAACGCCGCATCGACGCCGGCCCCTTGCTCGAGCGTGTTGAACTCCTCGTCGGCGAGCGGCACCGGACCGGTGAGGCGTACGCGAACGCCCGCATGCGCGTCGAGCCCCAGGTCGCGCGCCGCGGTGCGGATCGCGCTCGTCGCCGCGGCGCCCGGCTCGAGCGCCGTGTAATCGAGCACGGGCTGAACAACGACGAAGCGCCGAAGCTCGTGCGGATCCGCCTTGCGAGCGTCGATCATCGTGCGCCAGGAAACGGGAGCCGCGGCACCGGCCGCCGCCGCATCGAACGCTTCGGCAAGCACGGCAAGGGGCTGCGCGACCTCGTCGAGCGCCGACGGATCGCGCTGCGCGCCGGCGGCGATCAGCGACAGCGCATCCATCACGCCGCGCAGGCTCGGATCGGCGGCGAGCGTCCCGAGCAGCGGTTGCGCCGAGATCAGTCGCTGCGTCGTTCGCGCAAGCTCGTCGACTGAAAGAAACAGCAGCCCTTCGCGCTCGAAGAACGGACCGCCGTCGGGACGGCGCACGCTGCGAAAGCGACGCGTATCGGATGCGAGCCTTTGCGCGAGCGACGCCGTTGCCTGCTCGGCGAGCTCGGGGGTAAGGGCGTCGACGACGACCGCGATCGAGTCCATGCGCTGCGGGAACGCCGCGTCGAACGCCGCTTCGCGTTGACGCCACGGCAGCTCGGGCGAGATCAGCTTCGCCGTGTCGGTGTCGATCGCGAAGTGGCCGACCGTATAGATCGCCGACGCAGCAGCGAGCGCCACCGCGATCAGCGCGACCCAGGCTGCCCGCCGCGCGCAGCGATCGACGAGTCGCGCGATCAGTCGCGCGTTTCGCGGGTCGGTGATCAAACCTGACGTCCGCACGGCTTGTCGCTCCCGAGCGAAAGCGCGATCATACGTGCATGCCGGCTCGCGATTTCGGATTGCGGGCCATTCCGACGGAGCTTGCCGCATGCGCGTCGTTCTCGCGCAGCCACGAGGGTTTTGTGCCGGTGTCATCCGCGCAATCGACATCGTCGAGCAGGCGCTCGAGCGCTTCGGGCCGCCGGTCTACGTGCGGCATGAGATCGTCCACAATCGCCACGTCGTCGAAGCGCTCCGCGCGAAGGGCGCGCGCTTCGTCGAGCACTTGAGCGAGGTGCCGGCCGGCGCGCGCACGATCTTCAGCGCCCATGGCGTCGCCGAGGCGGTCGAGCGCGAGGCACGCGAACGCAAGCTGCAGGTCCTCGACGCGACGTGTCCGCTGGTTGCCAAGGTGCATGGCCAGGGGAAGCGTTACGTCGCACAGCACCGCACGGTGATCCTCGTCGGCCACGCGGGGCATCCGGAGGTCGAGGGCACCATCGGCCAGATCCCGGGTCCAGTCATCCTCGTGCAGACGCCGGCCGACGTCGCGTCGATCGACCTTCCACGCGATGCGCCGGTCGCCTACATCACGCAGACGACGCTGAGCGTCGACGATACGCGCGCCGTCATCGCGGCGCTCGAGAAGCGTTTTACCGACATCGTGGGGCCCGACATCGGCGACATCTGTTATGCGACGCAGAATCGCCAGAGCGCGGTGCGCGAGCTCGCGAAGCTCGCCGACGTGATCCTCGTCGTCGGTGCGAGGAATAGCTCCAATTCGAACCGACTGAGCGAGATCGGCGTCGAATCCGGCAAGGCGAGCCACCTGATTGCCGATGCGAGCGAGCTCGAGCCGGAGTGGGTGCGCGGCGCCCGAACCGTCGGGCTGACGGCCGGCGCGTCGGCGCCCGAAGCGCTGGTACAGGAGGTCGTCGCCGCGCTCGTACGCCTCGGCGCATGCGAGGTTACAACTCTGCCCGGCATCGAGGAAAACGTCTCGTTCCGACTCCCGGTCGAGTTGCTGAGGCGCACGAAGTCCGCGGCCGCCGGCTGATCGAGAAACCCCGTGCCGATTCCATTGCGCCAGATCGCCCGCGTCGGCGCCTATGTGATGCGCCAACGGCTCGCCGGCCGGCGCCGCTACCCGCTCGTTCTGATGCTCGAGCCGCTGTTCCGCTGCAACCTCGCATGCGCGGGCTGCGGCAAGATCGACTATCCGGACGAAATACTCGACCAGCGCCTTTCCGTGCAGCAATGCCTCGACGCCGTCGACGAATGCGGCGCCCCGGTCGTATCGATCGCCGGCGGCGAGCCGCTGCTGCACAAGGAGATCGAGCATATCGTCGCCGGCATCGTCGCGCGGCGCAAGTTCGTCTATCTGTGCACGAACGCGCTGCTGCTGCCGAAGAAGCTCGCGCGCTTCGAGCCGAGCCCGTACTTCGCATGGTCGGTGCACCTCGACGGCGACCGCGGCATGCACGACCGCTCCGTATGCCAACCCGGCGTTTACGAGCGCGCGGCAGTGGCGATCCGGGCCGCGAAGCAGCGCGGCTTTCGCGTCAACGTGAACTGCACGCTGTTCGACGATGCCGACCCGCAGCGCGTCGCGCGATTCTTCGACGATGCGATGACGCTCGGCGTCGACGGCATCACCGTGTCGCCGGGATACGCGTACGAGCGCGCGCCCGACCAGGCGCATTTCCTCAGGCGTACGCAGACGAAGGCGCTGTTTCGCGACATCCTGCGCAACCGTCGCCGCAGCTGGTCGTTCAGCCAGTCGTCGCTGTTCCTCGACTTCCTCGCCGGCAACCAGAGCTATCGCTGCACGCCGTGGGGCAATCCGACGCGAAACGTCTTCGGCTGGCAGCGCCCCTGCTACCTGCTCGGCGAAGGCTACGCGCCGACGTTCCGCCAGCTGATGGACGACACCGATTGGGACGCGTACGGCACCGGCCACTACGAAAAATGCGCCGATTGCATGGTGCACAGCGGATACGAGCCGACGGCCGTCGACGACGCGGTGCGCCATCCGCTGAAAGCCCTCGCGGTGTCGCTTCGCGGCGTACGCACCGACGGCGCGATGGCGCCCGAGATTCCGCTCGAGCGCCAGCGCCCCGCCAGGTACGTGCACTCACACCACGTCGAGCAGAAGCTCGCCGAGATTCGGATAACCAAGTCCGTCGCCAAGACGCCCGCGCGCACGTGACAGCGCGCGCAGCGCACGCAGCACGTCGATCGATGCGGCGGTGAGCGGCGCAAGCTGCGCCGGCGAGCGCGCGATCGAGCGCAACACCGCGCGCACGTCGATGCGGCCTCCCTCGGTTAGCGCGATGCCGGCCGCAGCCGGAAGCGTGCGTTCCACCGGATCGCATACGACGCGGAACACGGCGAACGGGAGCGCATGCGCCTGCGCGAGCCGCGCGACGACGTGCGATTCCATGTCGACCACGCACGCCGCTGTCGTCACATGAAGTTCGCGCTTGGCGGACCGGTCGCCGACGATCGAATCGACGCCGGCGACGTCGCCGATGCGCGCTTCGGGGATCCGTGCGGCAAGCCTCGCGAGCCACGACGAATCGGCGGGCACGCGAACGCCGCCGCTCGCGACCGCGCGACCAATCACGCAATCGCCGGCCGTGAGATCAGCCGTGAGCGCGCCTGCGATGCCGAAGCTGATCAGCGCCGCGGCGCCAATGCGGATCTCGGATGCGAGCGCGTCGGTCAGACGCGTCACAGCAAGACCGCCGCAGACCGCCCGTACGCCCGCCGCGCGCGCGATCCTCGCCTCGGCGGCGAGTCCGGTGACTGCGACGACGAAGCGCCGCGGCGAGCGCGCGCTCACAGGCCGAAGCGCACGCTCGTGTCGGCGCCGTCGCGCAGGTTGCGGTAGCGCGCGAGCGCCCAGAGCGGAAAGAATTTTCGGTACCCGTGGTAGCGCAGGTAGAACACGCGCGGAAAACCGGTTGCGTTGAACCGATCCTCGCGCCAGCAACCGGACGCCTGCTGCGTGCGCAGCAGGTAGTCGATGCCGCGAACGACCGCGGGATGATGCACGGCATCCGCGGCCATCAGCGCGAGCAGCGCCCAAGCCGTCTGCGACGGCAGGCTCGCGGCCGGCTGGTGAGCGCGATATCCGAGCTCGTAGCTTTCGGCCCCCTCGCCCCATCCGCCGTCGGCGTTCTGCGTCGACACGAGCCACTCGACGGCGCGCCGGATCTCCGGTGCGTGCCCATCGACGCCCGCGGCGGTGAGCGCGCACAGTACCGACCACGTGCCGTAGATGTAATTCATGCCCCAGCGGCCATACCAGCTGCCGTCGCGCTCCTGCGTGCGGCGCAGGAACGCGAGCCCGGCGTCGAGCGCGCCGCGATCGTCGTCGCCGCCGAGCTGCGCGAGCATACCGACGCAACGCGCCGTCACATCGGCCGTCGGCGGGTCGAGCAGCGCGCCATGGTCGGCGAACGGGATGTTGTTCAGATACTCGCTCGTGTTGTCCGCGTCGAACGCGCCCCAGCCGCCGTTGCGGCTCTGCATGCCGACGACCCATGCGCGGCCGCGCGCGATCGCGCCGTCCCAATCGGCGTCGCGAACCGCGCGCCCGAGGCGCGCGAACCGGTCGAGCGCGAGCACGACCGCCGCGGTATCGTCGAGATCCGGATAGTGCGCGTTCGCGTACTGGAAGCACCAACCGCCAGGCGCCGTCGCCGGACGCCGCAAGGCCCAGTCGCCGCCGGTGGCGACGATCTGATGCCGCACGAGCCAACCGAGCGCCGCGGCGACGTGCGCGAGCGCGGGCTCGTCACCGACGTCGAGCAGCGCATGACACGAGAGCACGGTGTCCCACACCGGCGATACGCAGGGCTGGCAGTACGCTTCGTCGCCGTCGTGCACGACGAGCTTGTCGATCGCGCGGCGGGCGGCGAGGAGCCGCGGGTCGTCTCTCGCGTAACCGAGCGCGTCGAACATCATCACGCTGTACGCCATCGCCGGAAAGATGCCGCCGAGCCCGTGCTCGCCGTTCAGCCGCTCGGTGACGAACGCCACCGCGCGCTCGATCGCACGCCGCCGGATCGGCGACGGCAGCCATGGGTCGACGACGCGCAGCACCCGGTCGAGCGCGGCGAAGGTCTCGAACACGATGCGCGACTGGTGTGGCGCGCGCACGCATGCATGCAGCGGATGCGACGGTGCGAAGAGCTCCGGCGCGCGCAGCCCGCGCGGATTGCGCGCGCGTGGCTTCAACGCGGCGAGCACGAGCAGCGGCACGACGACCGTGCGGCTCCAGTACGAAATCCGCGACAGGTGGAACGGCGCCCAGCGCGGAAGCAGCGTCATCTCGACCGGCATGATCGGCACCGCCGACCACGGCACGATCGCGAACAGCGCGAGCAGGATTCGAGTGAATACGTTCGTCGCGCCCAGTCCGCCGTGCGCGATGATCGCCGCGCGCGCCTCGCGCATGTGCCCGGCGTCCTCGGCGTCGCCGATCGCCTTCAGCGCGAGGTACGCCTTGACGCTCGCGCTCACGTTGAACGGTCCGCCCGGGTACAGCGGCCAGCCGCCTTGCGCAGTGCGCATTCGCCGCAGGTACACGGCGATCTTCGACTCGACGCTCGCGTCCGGCTCGCCCAGATAGTGGTGCAGCAGCACGTACTCGGCGGGAATCGTCGCGTCGGCTTCGAGCTCGAACACCCAATGACCGTCCGTGCGCTGCTCGGCCAGCAGCGCGCGCGCGGCGAGGTCGATGCGATCGTCGAGGATCGATCTGGCGCTCGGCGCCGCGAGCGCGCGCGCGACGTCCGCCGGCAGCGACGCGCCGTTCATCGATGTGCGACGGCCGTCGATGCGTTCATGCACTCAACCGCGGCGAAATGATCCCGTATCGAACGACGGTCCAGACGAGCGTGCGGCGGCTTGCGCGCACCGGCCGCCGCGGCGGCGCGAAGCCACGCGCGACCAATCGCCGAAGGATCGTTTCGTAGACTTTCGCCATCAGCGTCGGCGCGCGCACGACGCGCAGCGGGTGGCGCGCAAGGATGCGGTTTGCGCGCGCGAAATGATCGAGTGCGAGCGTCGCGAGCGCCGTGCATGCGTGGCCGAGCGCGGGATGCGCGACGATCGCCTCGGCGCTCGTGTCCGCGATGCCGGCTTCGCGCAGCGCTTCGCGAGGCAGGTAGACGCGACCGCGAGCCGCGTCCTCGTCGATGTCGCGCAGGATATTCGTGAGCTGCAGCGCGCGGCCGAGGTGGACCGCGAGCTGCGCCGCGTCGTCGCCATGCATGCCGAACACGCGCACCGACAGCCGGCCGACGGCGCTCGCGACGCGGTCGCAGTAGACGTCGAGGGTTTGCAGGTCGGGCGCGACGATCGCGTCTCCGGCATCCATCTCCATGCCGTCGATGATCGCGTGGAACGGCTCGGGTGGCAGCCCGAATCGCGAGACGGCGAGCGCGAGCCGCGCGAAGCGCGCCGGAGCCGCTCCCCCGAACATCGAATCGACGTCGGATCGAAAGTGCGCGAGCGTCGCGAGCCGCGTCGACGGCTCGCCCGCTCCGTCGGCGACGTCGTCGACGCAACGACAGAAATCGTAGATCGCGAACATCGCCTGACGCTGATCGCGCGGCAACAGCCGCATCGCCGCGTAGAACGAGCTTCCCGACGCGACCGGTCGCGCCGCGGCGACATCGTTTCCGCGCTCGACCGGCTCGCGGCCACGTCGGTTCGCGGGTATCGAGCGGCGTGCGCGACCGTGCGACGATGCGCCGCGATGCGGTGTCATCGCGGCACGCCGCGAGCCGCGTACACGCGACCCTTCCACAAGCCGGCCCGGCCGCGCGCCGACTGGTATGCCGAATCGATGGTGAACACGAGATACGCGCCGGCGATTGCCGGCAGCGCGATGCCCCAGAGCGGCGATACGCGATAAAACCGCAATGTCGGTTGAAATGCAAGCGCCATCAGCATCCACGCGAGCACGCCGAGACCGCGAGCGACACCGGTGCCGAAGATCGCGAGCGCCGTGGGTGCGATGTATGTCAGCACCATGCCGATAACCGTGAGTACCAGCAATGCCGGGGAGAAACGCAGTTGCGCGTACGCGCTGCGGGCGACCATCCGGCGAATGTCGCCGATCGAGGCGTACGCGCGAACGCTGCGCACGTGCTCGGACAACGCGACACGGATCGGCGCGAACGGCTTGATCAGCCGCGCGAGCGCGCAGTCGTCGATCAGCTCGCCGCGCACGGCAGGCAGCCCGCCGGCACGCTCGAGGGTCGCCCGCCGCACGAGCATGCAGCCGCCTGCCGCGGCCGCTGCACGGCGCTCGGCGCGGTTCACCCAGTCGAACGGATAGAGCATCTGGAAGAAGAAGACGAAGGCAGGGACGAACGCGCGTTCCACCGCGTTTTCGCAGCGCAGCTTGGCCATCAGCGATACGACCGCAAGCGATCGCGCGAGTGCCGCGCTCGCGAGTCGCGCCACGCTGTCGGGATCGTGAACGATGTCCGCGTCGGTGAAAAGCACGTAGTCGGGCGCATCCGGTAACGTTTGCACGTAGGCGATGCCGCATTGGAGCGCCCAGAGCTTGCCCGTCCAGCCATCGGGCGTCGGCGAGGCGGCGACGACCGTCAGCCGCTCGCTCGCTTCGCACGCGGCGGCCGCGCGACCGGCATTCTCGGCGGTGGCGTCGGAGCTCGCGTCGTCGACGACGATCACCGACAGCTTGCCGGCGTAGCGCTGGGCCACGAGCGATTGGACGCAGCCGGCGATCACGTCGGCCTCGTCGCGCGCCGGCACGATCGCCGCGACGGCGGGCCAGGCGATGCCGCTCGCAAGCGGCGGCGGCGGTTCATCGTGCGGCTGCGCGCGCCAGAAGCGGCCGCGTGCGGCGAGCAAATACACCCAGCTCACGCAGGCGAGTGCGCCGATCGCGACGGCGGTCATCGAACGTACCCCGCGGCGCGGAACCACGCGATCGCGTCGCGCAGTCCGTCGACATAGCCGCGCGCGCGATATCCGAGCTCGCGTTCGGCTTTCGCGCTGGTGAAATACATCGGGTCGCGCGCCATACGCAGGCCGACGCGCGTGACGAACGGCTCGCGGCCGCTCACGCACGCAACGGCCTCGGCGATCCAGGCAGCGGGATAGACCAATCGCCGCGGCAAGCGCAGCGTGGGCGCACGCGCGCCGACCAGCCGCGCGATCTCGCTTAGCATCTGCGCGAGCGAAACGTTCTGCCCGCCGAGGATGTAGCGCTCGCCAATGCGCGCGCGCTCGAGCGCGAGCACGTGACCGCGTGCAACGTCGTCGACGTGAACAAGATTGAGCCCGGTGTCGACGAACGCGGGCATCCGCCGCGACACGGCTTCGACGATGATGCGCCCGGTCGGTGTCGGCCGGATGTCGCGCGGGCCGATCGGCGTGGACGGATGAACGATCACCGCCTGCAACCCGTCGCGCGCGATCATCGTGTCGACGCAACGCTCGGCCTGCACCTTGCTCCGCTTGTACGCCCCGATTGCGTCATGCTCGGAAAGCCGCTCGCTTTCGTCGGCGGGCTCGCCGCGCCGGCGCGGCGCCAGCGTCGCGACGCTGCTCGTGTGGACGACCCGCTCGACGCCGGCAGCGCTCGCCGCCTCCATCACGTTGCGCGTGCCGACGACGTTGGTCTCGATCAGCGCGCGCGGGTTGCGCGCCCACAGTCGATAGTCGGCGGCCGCGTGCACGACGAAGCGAACGCCGCGCATCGCGCGCGACAGCGACTGCGCGTCGCGAATGTCGCCGTCGGCAACGTCGACATCGATGCCATCCAGATTCGCTCTCGGACTCGACGGACGCACCAACGCGCGCACCGCGTAATGCTCGGCGCGCAGCGCGCGCACGATCGCCGATCCGACGAATCCCGTCGCGCCGGTCACGAGAACCGTGCCGCGTTCATCCATCGGGGCGAGCGGTCGATCGATGCACGCACGCGCGTCTCATCGATTGGGGATCACCCAGCCGTCGACGATCGCGAGGCGCACGATGCTTCCCGACGTGTGCGCGTCGGCGGAGTCGACCGACAGCGTGAGCGTCGCCGACGGATCGGCGAGTGGCGTCGCCTCGACGATCGTGCGGCTCCCCTGGTAGAGCACGCGCGTGACGGTCGCGTCGAACGTCTGCGCGTCGCCACCGACACGAAGGTCCTCGGGACGCAGGCAGACTTCGGCAGGCCCCGTCGGCTGCCCGCTGCGCGCGCGCACACGCCAGCGGCCGCCGAGCATCGCGACGGTCGCGAAGCCATTGGGCCCCGTCGCGGTGACGTCGCCGCTCAGCACCGCGCCCATCCCGATGAAGCGGCCGACGTCGGCGTCATCGGGCGTTCGGTACAGCGCGAGCGGCGCCGCGATCTGGCGTACGCGGCCGCCTTCCATCATCGCGACGCGATCGGCGACACTGAGCGCCTCCGCCTGATCGTGCGTCACGTAGATCAGCGTTGCGCGCGAGAAGTCGCGAAACGCACCGATCTCCGAGAGCATCCGCGCGCGCGAATGCGCATCGAGATTCGCGAGCGGCTCGTCGAGCAGCACGACGCGCGCCTTCATCGCGAGACAGCGCGCAAGAGCGACGCGCTGGCGCTGCCCGCCGGAGAGCTCCGCGGGACGCCGATCGCCGAGCCCGTGCAGCCGCACGGCCTCGAGCGCGAGACCGACCTCGCGCGCGACCTCGCGCGCGGGAAGCCTGCGCACCCGCAGCGGATAGCCGATGTTTTCGGCGACGCTCATGTGCGGCCACAGCGCGTACGACTGGAACACCATGCCGATGTGCCGATCCTCGGGCGGCACGTGCACGGCCGGACCGCTGACGACGCGATCGCCGACCCTAATCGTTCCGCGATCGGCCTGCTCGAAGCCGGCGATCAGCCGCAGCAGCGTCGTCTTGCCGCAGCCGGACGGTCCGAGGACGGCGATGAACTCGCCTTCATCGACCTGCAGCGAGACGTCATCGACCGCGGCGACGTCGCCGAAGCGCTTGCCCACGTGCTCGAGCGTCACGGCTGCCACGGCAGCACTCCAGGCGCAACGCGCGAAGCGAGCGAGTTGGCGGCGAACATCATCGCAAGCGTCACGACGACGGCGATCACCGCGACCGCGGCCGCCGATACGACATCGCCCGCCTGCTCGAGGCTGAAAAGCACGACGCCGACAGTCTCGGAACCGGACGACCAGAGCAGCGCGGATACGGTCAGCTCGTTGAACGCGGTCAGAAACACGATCAGTCCGCCGGCGGCTGCGGACGGCGCGACGAGCGGCAGGATCACCGTCGCGAGGCGGCGGGCGTAGCGCGCGCCGCTCATCCGCGCCGCCTCGTCGAGTGCCGGATCGACCTGGCGTAGCGCGTTGGTGACCGGACGCAGCGCGAGCAGCAGGAAGCGCGAAAGATACGCCACCAGGATGATCCACACGGTGCTGTAGAGGCTCACGCCGAGCAGCGGCAGCGGACGCAACAGGCAGAGGATCATCGCGATCGCGAGCACGATGCCGGGCAGCGCGTACGGCAACTCGGCGGTGAAGCTCACGGCGCGAAGCAGCGTTGCGCGCCGCATGACGATCGAATAGCCGAGCGGCACCGCGAGCGCGATCAGCATCAGGGCAGCAGCCGCGGACAGCGTCGCGCTGTTGACGAAGGCACGGCGGGTCGCGCCGTATTCGAAGATGACGAAATGGAGGTTCGCGAGCGTGAACGTGCGCGCATCGAGCGCGACACCGATCGCGGGGACCAGCGCGGTTGCGAGCAGCGCGACGAACGGCAGCGCGAGCACCAGCGCGAGCAGCAGCCAGCATGCGAGCTCCACCGACAACCGCCAGCGCCCGAGCGGCCATTGCGGCGCCGCGGTCGACAGCGCGCTCACGCGCACGTCGCGGCGCCGCGCGAGCCAGCCGTTGGCGGCAAGTCCCGCGAGCGCGAGCAGCGACAACAGCACCGACAGCGCAGCGACCTCGCTCAGCACGGCGGGACCGAATCCGGCGAGACGCTGGTAGATCAGCGTCACGAGCACCGTGTAGCCGGCGGGGATGCCGAGGAACGCCGGGATCCCGAAGTTGCCGACGCAGCCGACGAACGCGAGCATGCCGCCGGCGGCGAAGCTCGGCACCATCAACGGCAGCACGATGGTGCGCACGATGCGCCACGGGCGCGCGCCGGCGCCCTGCCCCGCCTCGACCAGGTCGCGCGGCAATGCGCGCAACCCGGCGCGCACGGCGAGGAATACGATCGGTCCCTGCTCGAGCCCGAGCAGCGCGATGATGCCGCCGGGTCCGTACAGCGGGTTCGCCGATCCGGGCGCCGGCGCGAGTCCGAGCACGGCGAGCAGCGTGCTATTGGGCCCGAGCATGTTGATCCAGGCAAGCGCGGTGACCTGCGGCGCGATCATCAGCGGCAGCATGAAGCAGAACACGAGCGGCTTCTTCGCCCGCAGGTCGGTCAGCGTGACGAGCAGCGCGAATGCGCCGCCGCCGACGACGGCGAGCGCGGCACCGCCAAGCGACACGACGAGCGTGTTCGCCGCGGCGCGCCAGACCGCTGCGCTTTGCAGCACGCCGGCAATGATGGACAAGTCGACATGGCCCGCGGGCGCGATCGCCTCCTGGGCGAGGCGCGCGATCGGCACGACGGCGAGCAGCACGACCAGCGCGGACAGCATGATGAACGCAAAGCGCTCGCCCCCCGCGACGCGCATCATGCTGCGCACGTGCTAGCCGCCGAACAGCGTCGCGAATTTCTTCTTGTTCGTCTCGTCGCGGCGCAGCAGATCCGCGGTGTCGAGCGGAAGCAGTCGAATCTGGCCCGCGCGCGGCATCCCGGGCGGCGGCGTCACGTCGCTGCGGGCGGGCAGATAACCTTGCGCGGCGGCGAGCTCCTGTCCGTCTCGCGACAGCACGAAGTCGACGAACGCGCGCGCCGCGGCGAGGTTCTTCGCACCACGCGTGATCGCGACCGGCTCGGTCACGATCGACACGCCCTCGGCGGGAAAGACGAACTCGACCGGCGAGCCCTTGGCCTTTGCGTTCAACGCCATGAACTCGACGATGATGCCGTACATCTTCTGCCCGCCCGCAACCGCGGTGAGCACGGCGCCGTTGCCGCGCTGCGCGATCGCGCCGTTGGCGGCGAGCTTGTCGTAGAAATCCGACCCGAGCGCGGGAACCGCGCTCAGCGCGCCCATGTGGATCGCCGCGGCGCCCGAATACAGCGGACTCGGCAGCACGACCTGCCCGCGCGCTTCGGGACGCAGCAGGTCCGCCCATGATTTCGGCACCATCGGCGCCGACCTGTTGACGATGATGCCGGTGGTGATCAGCTTGGTGCCGAAATAACTCTTGTCCTTGTCGTACGCGTCGGCGGGAAACTGGCGGATGTCGGCGTCCGCGTACGGCTGCAGCTGACCGGCCGCCTTGAGTCGTTCCATCGAAAGCGCATCGGCGATCAGCAGCACGTCGGCGCGCGGCTGACCCGCGGCGATCTCCGCCATCAGCTTGTTCATCACCTCGGTGGTGCCGGAACGGAAGATCTCGACGTCGACGCCGGGATTCTTGCGCCGAAAGCCGTCCACCGTCTGCTGCGCGTCGCGGTCGGGCTGCGACGTGTAGAGCACGAGCTTGCCGGCGACCTGTGCGCAGGCTGCGTCGGCGAGCAGCATGGCGACCAGCGCGACGCACGACGCGAGCAATCGAATCAGTCGGTTCATGGCTGGAATTCCCCGGTTGCCCGCACGTCCGGCGACCCGCGGCGCGAGATCAGTCGCGAAATATAACATCGGATGCGACACGCCCCCGGGCGCAGCGAACGGCGCCTGACGAAGCGCCGTTGGCGACTCGCGATGGCACATCGTCGTGCTTGAACTCGCTTGCGTTCCCGCTTGGCGATCGATGACAACATTGACCAAGCCGCCTTCAGCCGGCTGTCGATGCATCGAAGGTCGCTCATGCAAGCGGCGCGCAAAGTGGTTGAGCGATGGTAAGACATCGTCACAGCTTCGCGATAGCGGGTGATGCCGTTTCACGCCGCCGACACGCATCGCTGACGCGCCCACGCAGCGCACGACTTCGGCATAGTCCGCCTATCTGAAACGCTGATTTGCTTAGCCCGGGGACGCCCGCTATCTTTGCTGCTCACACCGGCGGACGCTCACTCATGACTGTTACTGCTCAACATCTTAACGAGAACGCGCGCGGCGCGCTCGCAACGCATTTTCTGGCGACTCTCGCGGAGGATCGACTGGTACGGCTTTCTATTCCGGTGAATCGGCGCCTACGTTCGCTCCTTCGCACTTTGTCGTTGCACCGCGCTCTTTCATCGACCAATCGCTTGGCTCGGCTTCTCATGTCGTCAAAGACCGGCCCCGAGTCGGAGTGACTTCTCCTGCAGCTTGCATCGTGCGGCGTTCGACAGCCGTTGCAGCCGCGCCGCAGCGACGACGCAACGTTTTTACCAAGGCTATACACCGACAGCGGGAACGCGCCGAGATGCGCATTGCCGTCCGCTGCGGCATGGATGTCGTCACGGAGATCGGCGAAGCGGACGAGCACCGCGAGGCCGTGTTCCCGCGCGATCGCCGAGCCAGTCGGCGAGCCATTCGCGCTTTACGAGCGAGCTCGACGATGCGCGCTGGAAGCGCTCTATCGCCTGTCAGACGAATGCCGAAGAGCCGCGGCATAGCCGCACGATGTTGCCCTGCGATTGAGGTTTGCTGCCCGTGACTCGGCGGGCGCGTGCGCCGGGTCTGGTAAGGCGCGCCTCCACACCTCAATTCGCGGAGTCGTCGGTCCGCCGAGTACTTGCGTCACGGCACCGAACATGGCTTAATGACCCATCCATACAGATGGTGCACGGATGGTGTACAGATGGCGGACCCAGCGTTCGAAAGACTTGGTCTTCTCTCGCCATTCGTGCAGCACGTCCGCCTCGGCTTTCTTGACCTCGGTCAAATCGACCTCCTCGTCCAGGAGGGCTTCTATTCGAACCGAACCGATCTGATTCGAACGGCGATTCGCAACCAGCTCTCCGTGCACTCGGACGAAGTGAAGCGCCCGGTAGCTCGTCGCACGCTCGTGCTCGGCTTGCAGCACATCAGCCGAGCCGACCTCGAAGGCGTGCTGCGGCGGGACAGATGCCTGCAGCCGCGTCCTCGGCCTGGCCCAAATCGCCCGCCGACTTCACGTCGAAGCTCGCTCTGGCGCAACGGTCGGTCGATGCTCGGCACGCATCCGCTGCTCGCGCGGCGCAAGGTCGCGCGCCCGCCATCGGATCCGTCGACAATAGCGTCTCCCGAATGGCGGCTGAAAAGCGTCCGGATCTGCACCTTCGTTATCTTGCGACGCCAGCATCCCGCCGCATCGCCCGCGACACGGCGCTCGACATGCGCGCCATAACGCTGACGATAGAAGGCGCTCTTGCATCGTCGGTCTCGAACGCGGTCCGGCGTGGCAGCAGGTCCGCAACGATCGAGCGCGCCTCTTTGAGCGCGGGCCTCTCCGCGCCCGTGCGTCACGCCGGCGTGCCTCGTCCGATCGAGCTTGCGCGGTGTCACGACGTCACTTCGCGACGCGCGCAGCGCGCCGATCCAGCCGGCCATCCCCGACGGTGCCGTCGGCTCCGGCGAGTTCGTCACGCGCTCGTTCGGTGCGACGTCGGCGCGCGTGACTACAAGCTGTACGATCCGGCAGCTATGCGCAGCACGGCGGAGCGCCTGCCTCTCGTCGTCATGCGGACGGCTGCACGAAGACCCGACGATTTGCGGCAGGCACGCGGATGAACGCGCTTCCGACGCGGCTTGCGTTGCCTACCGGCACAGGAGGCCCGTGCAAACGGGTCAAATGCTGGAACTGGTTTCGTAAGCAGGATCAGGCGCGCGACCGAGGCGACCGGCGCTGATCGCCCTGCACCACAGATCGTCGAGATGCTCGAATAGCGGACGATTGACGTTCGTCACCGGGGCTTCCGAGCAGGCGCGCCAGGTTCGTTGCGAATCGTACCCCGACTTACGCCGCCCTCGGTCTGCTCGGCCGCCGTGAGAATTCGCGATCAACTTGCACGGCGCCCACGATGTCGCCGACGAACGGCCAACGGCGCCTGCGCGCGCACGAGAACGTCGACGCGCCGCCGGCCATCCTCGGCCGTCGTGCGAGGGACCGAGCCGAAGTTGTACGGGGGAACACCGCCCCCCTGTCGGTAACAGTCTGCTCAGCCGATAGCAGCGAGCCTCCTGTCGACTTGAATTGCTTGCGCGGCCGCTCGGCGTATCGACAACCACACGGTCCTTCGGCCACGCCGTCAGCCGCGTCGAGCAGGAAGCTCACGGCGCCGGCCACGCAAGGTCGGCGGCAGGTGCAAGGCTCGTCGCCGTCCCGAAAGATCCGTGCGAGGGCGGAAATGGTCCGATTCTTCTACCGAAGCCGCTGCGGAAACCCGTAATCTCGTCGCCTTTCTGTTCATATCGTAGCGCGAGCGGGCGCGCAGTCATGACCGTAAGGTCAGCGAAACCGGTATGGCACACTGGACGATGGCGCAACATACGAATCGATGAGCGCACCGACTGCATTCCGCTTCGACAATTCCTTCGCTCGTGAGCTCGAGGGGTTCTACGTTGCTCGTCGTCCCGCGTCCGTGCCGGCACCGCGGTTGCTCTTTGTCAACGATTCGTTGGCCGAAGAGCTGGGAGTCGACCTCGCCTCGCTCGACACCGAGGCGAAGGCGGCGATTTTTGCGGGCAACACCGTGCCCGACGGCGCCGAACCATTGGCACAGGCCTACGCCGGGCACCAGTTCGGCGGATTTTCGCCGCAACTGGGAGACGGACGCGCGCTACTGCTCGGAGAGGTCGTCGACCGGGACGGACATCGACGCGACATCGCCTTCAAGGGCTCGGGTCGCACGCCGTTCGCCCGCGGCGGCGACGGCAAGGCCGCAATAGGCCCCATGCTTCGGGAGGTGCTCGTCAGCGAATCGATGCACGCGTTGGGCATCCCCACGACGCGCGGCCTCGCCGTCGCAGCGACTGGCGAGCCGGTGTACCGCGAAGACGTGCTACCCGGCGCCGTTCTGACGCGTGTAGCAGCGAGCCATATTCGCGTCGGAACCTTTCAGTTCTACGCTGCGCGCGGCGACGCGCAAAGCGTGCGCAGGCTGGCCGAGTACACGATCGCACGACATGATCCCGAGCTCGTCGAGTCGCCGCAACGATTCGTCGGCCTGCTCAAGAACGTGGCCGATCGTCAGTCCGCCTTGATCGCGCAGTGGATGAACGTGGGCTTCATCCACGGCGTGATGAACACCGACAACATGACCGTATCGGGCGAGACGATCGATTACGGGCCATGCGCGTTCATCGAGGCCTACGATCCGGCCGCGGTGTTCAGCTCCATCGATCACGAGGGACGCTACGCATTCGGCAACCAGCCGGACATCGCGCGCTGGAACCTGGCACGCTTCGCCGAGACGCTGTTGCCTCTGCTATCCGACGATGCCGAGCAGGCCGTGGCAATCGCGACCGAGGTGCTCGCGGCGTTTCCCGCGCAATACCAGATACACCTGCTGCATGGACAGCGCGCGAAGCTCGGGCTGCGCCGAGCCGTCCCGGACGACGACGCCGCCGACGCGATCCTCGTCGAAGACTGGTTGAGCTTGCTTCACGCCGACAGCGTGGATTTCACGCTCGCGTGGCGGCGCTTGGCTGACACTGCAGGCGGCGACGAAGCGCCATTGCGCGCGCTGTTCGCCGATGCGCCAGCGCTCGATGCATGGTTGGCGCGCTGGCGAGCCCGTTGCGCGAGCGAGCGCGACGGCGCACAGCCCGACACGCGAACCGAGGATCGCGAGCGCGCAGAGGCGATGCGCCGCGTCAACCCGATCGTCATTGCCCGCAATCATCGCGTGGAAGAGGCACTGCTTGCCGCATCCGAGGAGAGCGATCTCGCGCCCTTCGAACACTTGCTCGATGCTGTCGGACGCCCGTACGACGAGACACCCGCGTCGTCGCGATTTGCCGAGCCCGCACCCGCCGCGGTGACGGCGCGCTATCGCACGTTCTGTGGCACGTGAGTGGCGCTTGCAGCGCTCGGCTGATCTCATGCTCGCGCGCATCGGTCGGCCGGGCTCTGTCCGCCGCACTCGAACAGGCCTGTCGGACCGGTCTGGCAACCGGATCGCGCGCCCGCGCGCGCAGGATCGCGCGTCGCGTGAGCCTCGCTTGCTCGATCCAAGCTGATCTACGTTTGAGCGGTCGCTAGATTGGGACCCGATGTCACAGCCGGCTCGACGCGGTTCTGCGCACGCTGTCGCTGACGCAGACGAGCGGCGTCAAGCAGCATTCGACCGGCCCACCGGTACACGTTGAATTCGCGCACCAGGTGCCGCATGCCGCGCATGCGTGCGCGCTGCTCGTCCGGCGGCATCTGCAGGGCGACGAGGATCGCGCCGGCCGTTTGCTCGATGTCATAGGGATTGACGATCAGCGCATCGACCAGCTCCCGCGACGCACCGGCAAACAGCGAAAGAATGAGAACGCCACGCTCGTCATCGCGCGCTGCCACGAACTCCTTCGCCACCAGGTTCATGCCGTCGTGCAGGCTCGTCACCAGGCAAAAGTCCGCCGCGCGGAAATAGCGAAAGACGTCCCGCGGTCCATGGTGCTGGATCCTGAGCTCGATGGGGTTGTACCCGGGCTTGCCGAAGCGGTCGTTGATGTGCTGCGCCGAGGCGCGCACCTTCGCTTCGAAGTCCTGGTATTCGCCGATGCTCTGCCGTGAGGGCGCCGCGATCTGCACGAAGCAGAAGGCCCCGATCAACTGCGGCGCCAACTCGAGCAACCGCTCGACCGCCGAAAAGCGCTCCAAGATGCCCTTCGTGTAGTCGAGGCGTTCGATGCCGATCCCGATCTTCGCCTCGGCTGGCAGGTTCAGCATCGATCGAATCTCGGCCCGACTCGTTTCGACGGTCGGCTGGTCCTCCAGCGCGGACGGCGGCCACTCGATCGAGATAGGGTAGCGATGGACCTCGGTGAGCTGAGCCAGGTACGAGATGCTGAGCGTTTCGCGGTCGATTCTCGCTTCGAGGTAGCGCGCAACCGTATCGAAGAAATTGTTGCAATGAAATTGCGTGTGGAATCCGAGTACCGTCGATCCAAGCAGGCCGTCGAGAATCTCCGCGCGCCAGGGGCAGATGCCGAAGGCTTCCGGATTCGGCCACGGGATGTGCCAGAACGTGATGATCGTCGCCGCCGGCAACCGCTCGCGGATCATTCGCGGCAGCAAGGCGAAGTGATAATCCTGCACGAGCACGATAGGGTTGGTCGTCTTCGCTTCCTCAACCAGCACGTCCGCGAAACGGCGGTTGACCTCGACGTACTTCTGCCAGTCCGATGCCCGGAATGTCGGACGGGTGTGGGCGATGTGGCACAGCGGCCAGAGGCCTTCGTTCGAAAATCCGTAGTAGTAACCCGCTTCCTCGTCCTTGGTGAGCCACACGCGACGGATGCGGTAGGAAGGATGCTCGGGCGGCACCTGCACATGATCGGCAGCGTCGACGGTGTCGCGGTCCGCGCTGCCCGATCCGTGCGCGATCCAGGTGCCCGAACACGCTCGCATCACCGGTTCGAGCGCCGTGACCACGCCGCTGGCAGGGCGCTGTATCTCGATCCCGTTGTCGCCGTGAACGTGAATGTAAGGCTCGCGATTGGATACGATGATGATTTCATCGCCGCGCAGATCCTCGCGCAGGATCTCGCGCAGCGTCTCCGGCACCCACGTCATCTGCGACTCGTCCCGCGCCTTGCGCTCCTCGTTCAGCTCGTGCACGAGCGCCTGCAGATCCTGAGCGAGCGGCAGCAGTTCGCGCGCGCGTGGCTGTTCCGGCGCTGCCATTCGCTGCCCTCGAATCAATCCCTTGACGCCTCGAATCCAGCCGCGCCAGGACAGCTGGAAGATGACGCCCGCGATGAGCGTTGTCGCCGCCAGAATGGCAATGAACAGCAGGAACACGTATTGCTTCGTGTCCGCGCTGCGGCGCTCGACGAAGCTCATGTCGTGGAGGATCACCAGGTCCCCGACCCGCTTGCCATCGACGTCCACGGGGCTGATCGCGAGGTGCAGCGAGCCACTGCGATGGTGAACCACCCGTCCGGCCTGCGCGTCGCCCGGCGAGCGGTCGCAATGAACGTCCGCCGGGAATCCCTCGGTGCGGTAGGTGAGCGTTCCGTTCGCCTCGCAAAACCCGATCGCATACACGCGCTCGTCCAGGGCAATGCGGTGGAAGTAGGATTGAATGCGCTGCTCCTTGATGCGATCACGCACGCGGTCCTTCAAAAGATCGCCGAACGGTTCCTGCATGGTGCTCGCGATGAGCTGGGCGCGGATGTCCAGGTCGCGGACGAACCACTTCAGCGTAAGCTCGTCGACGAGGGGAACAACGGCCCATGCGATGGCGGCAAGCCCCAGTGCGAGGGGAATCAGCAGGCGAAACATCAGTCGCATGGATGGGAAGCCCATTGTCGGCGCGCATTGGAACACCCGGGAAGACGCGGGCCTCGACACCAGCCGATAGCGGCGACGCGCACAAGCCGCGTCATCGCCCGCCGTTGGGAAGCCGACGTCCGACTCATGACTCGAGCGCGCCGCGCAGCCAGTTGCGCACCGCCTTGATGTCGGGAAGGCAGAAGCGTGCGCCGGTCGGGTCGTTTCCGACCTTCACCGCGATGCCGCCTAACTGCGCAACCGCCCTGAAGCCATATTCGTCCGTGGCGTCGTCGCCGACGAACACCGGCAGGCGACCCGCGAATGGTTGCTCGCGCATGTACTCGAGAATCGACGTTCCCTTGTCTCGTCCGGACGGCTTCACTTCCAGCACGTTCTTGCCCGGCTGCAGCTCCCAATCTCCGGTGGCCGTTGATTCCTCGATTTGAGCACGCAGTGTTCGACGGACCTGAACGGCGAGGTCGGGCACCAGCCGGTAATGCAACGCGAGCGTCTGGCCCTTGTCCTCGAGACGAAGCCCTTCATGGCGGGCCGCGAATCCGGACAGCGCGTCGCGCATGCGCGTGAAACCGGAGAGCGCGGCCTGATGGTCATGCAGCGTGCCGTCGGCTGCGCGACGTTCACAGCCGTGCTGGCCGGCGACCGGGATATCGAGCCCCGGAAACAGCTGGTCCACGTCAGCGATTCGGCGACCGGTGATCAGCGCCATCGCGCCGCCCAGCATCCGCGCCAGACTCGGCAACATCGCGCGGAGCTCGGCATCGACCTGCACTTCCGCGGGACTATCCGCGAAATCGAGCAGCGTGCCATCGATATCGAGGAACAGCGCATTGCAACTTCTTAGCGTCGGCGGTCGCTGATGGCGGGAAGATAGATGCTCTGACATGCGTCTGGTTGTGACGGCTCACGCGTCGGAGCGCGGCTCGCGCCCGCTCCACCGCAGCGCCTGGTTCCAGACGAGGTCCTCGAGCGACTGCGAATGGGCGTAGCGCTCGCGCAGCCAGCGCGCGTCGTTGTCTCGGGCGCGCGCCCACTGCTCGATGTGACGGATCGCATCGACCGCCTCGAGCGCCTCGGCATCGCCTTCCAGCGCTTCCACCGTCTCGAGAATGTCCTCGCGAATCGAACGATGCGTGTGCGTTCGTGCGTCGACCAGGTCGCCGTCGAGGCCGAAGCGGCACGCCTGGAACCGGTTGTACTGGTACACGACATAAGTCTGCTGCGGGTCCGACGATGCGCGGTCGGCGAGGAAGGCGTGACACAGGACCTGCACGTACGCGGCGAGCGCCGCGGCCTTCTCCACCATCAACGGCGTGTCGAACACGCGGACCTCGACGGTGCCGTATTCCGGCTTCGGCCGGATGTCCCAATACAGGTCTTTCATGCTTTCGATCACGCCGTAGCCGTGAAGCTCCGCATAGTAGTCCTCGAAGGCCGACCACGAGACGATGTAGGGCGCATGGCCGCTCGTCGGATACGGCGCCATCGCATTCAGGCGCGCCGAATCGAACCCCGTGTCGACGCCCTGGTAGTAGGGTGACGATCCGGCGAGCGCGAGAAAGTGAGGGATGTAGCGCGACAGCGAATGCAGCAGGCGAAGCGCCGTATCGCCGTCGGTGCAGCCGATGTGAACGTGCTGACCGAAAATGGTGACGTGCTTCGCGAGGTAGCCGTAAACGTCGGCAAGCTTCTGGTAGCGCGGCTTGTCGGTGACGTAGCGCTCGGGCCAGTGCTGGAACGGATGGGCACCACCGCCGGCGACGAGCAGGTTCACGCGGTCGGCGGCGTCGACGACGGCATCTCGAATGGCGAGCAACTCGTCGAGCACCGCGCGATACCGCTCGTGCACCCGCGTGCTGACCTCGAGCATGCTCTCGGTGATCTCGTGACGCGCATCACCGGGACTTCCTCGCCGCGCAAGGACCGCGATGATGTCCGAAGCGCCACGCGTGAGATCGCAGCTTCTGCGGTCAACGACCTGCAGCTCGAGCTCCACGCCCATCGTGAGCGGCAGCGACGACTTGAATTCGAGCGCCGACATGTCTTCAGCTGCCCTCCGCCGATTCGCCGGCACGCCGGATCGCGAATTCGGCCGCGATCGGCCCGATGAAAGTCAGGATCGCCGTCGCGAGCAGTACCGTGGCGGCGACATCGCCGGCGATCTCGGGGAACGAGGCCGTCAGCTCGCCGAGCATCAGCAGCGCGACTCCGGACATTGGCATCAACGCGAGGTTGACCAACGAGGCCTTGCGCACGGCGAGTGCGCTCGGCCGTGCGAGCAGGAACAGCGGAACCGCCTTCCCGACGAAGCGCGCCGCAATGAAGCCGGCGGCCGGCACGATGGCCGCGCGCCACCCCGACCACTCGAGACTCGCTCCGGCGACGGCGAAGAGGATCACGATGAACAGCATCGCGGGTTCGCCGAACTCGAGCGAGACGAACGCGCGATGGCGGTCGAAGCTGCGCATGAACACGCCCGCCAGCAGCAGTGTGAGAGGCAACGACAGCCGCAGTGCGCCGGCGACGGCGATAGCTGCCAGGATGACGGCGACGACCAGGGCGAACTGGAACGCCGGCCGGCGTCCGAAGAATCGCAGCAATGCGAGCGCGATTGCCGCCGTCACGGCTGCCGCCGCGATCGAGCCGAGCACGATGTAGAGCGGGTGCGCGAGCGTCGTCACCGACTCCGCCGCACGCTGAAAGTGCAACCATCCGTAGACGACGGTCAGCCCGAGAACCGCATAGGCGGTGTTGAGCGCCGTGAACAGCAATGCACGTTCCGTCACTTGTCCCTGCCCGCGCGCATCCTTCACGACGGTCATGACGACCGCGGGGGATGTGGCCATCGCGAACACGGCGATCGTCGACGCGACGACCGGCCGCGCGCCGATCAGCGCGAGCAGCGCATAGACGGCGACGAAGGACAGCGTCGATTCGAGCACGCTGGTCGCGAGCAACCACGGATTGCGGCGCAGCCAGCCGAGGTCGACCCTCTGCCCCAGTTCGAACAGCAACAGGCCTACGGCAATGTCGACAAAGGGACGGAACAGATGTACGGTCTGCGCGTCGACGACGCCGAGCGCGTTCGGGCCGAGCGCGGCACCCGTCGCGACGTAGCCGACGATGCGCGAGACATGCAGCCACATGCGTGTGGCTTCGCCCGCGAGGATAGCGATGATCAGCAGCAAGGCCACCGCGAGGAGGGGACCAACATCCGGCGGCCAGGCAGGCAGAAAGGAAGCGTCGGCGGCGTTCAATCGATTCCTGTCGAAGTCGCTTTGCGCGCGATCGGCGGCGTCATGTTACAGCATCGCGCGGCCCGACCCCGGAAGAGCATCGGCGGCCAGCGTGCGCGTTGCACCGCGGAGATCGGCGCACGGAGCATCCTTTGACGGTGAGCGCCGATGATCGCCGCCGGGCACGCCACGGTGCCGTCTGCGCGGTCTTCGAACAGCAAGGCGCTCGGCACGTTCGCCGGCGTGTTCACGCCGAGCATTCTCACCATCCTCGGTATCGTGCTGTTCCTGCGGCTTGGTTATGTCGTGGGGGGCGTCGGTCTGCGGCGCGCGCTGATAGTGATCGCCGCGGCAAACGCCATTTCGATCCTGACCGCTCTTTCGGTCTCGGCGATTTCGACCAACCTGCGCGTGAAGGGCGGCGGCGACTACTACCTGATCTCCCGCACGCTCGGCCTGAGCTTCGGCGGCGCGATCGGCGTCGTCGTCTTCCTCGCGCAGGCGGTGTCGATCGGCTTCTACTGCATCGGCTTCGCCGAGGCGCTCGCGCCGCTGCTGCCGTTGCGCGGCTCGCTCGCGTTGCACGCGATCGCCATGGCCGCGATCGCGCGCTCGGCGTTCTCGCCTGGCTCGGCGCCGACCTCGCGACGCGCTTCCAGTACGGGTGATGGCGGCGCTCGGGTCGCGCTCGCCGCGTTTACCGTTGGTGCGGTCGAACACTGGCGCACCGACGTTCTGGCCGCAAACTGGTCCGCGCCCGCCGACGCGCTCACGTTCGGCGCGGCGTTCGCCCTCTTCTTCCCGGCGGCCACCGGCTTCACGCAGGGCGTCAGCATGTCGGGTGACCTCGCGCATCCCGGCCGCAGCATTCCGCTCGGCGTGCTCGCCGCGGTCGCGGTCTCGATCGTCGTCTACTTCGCCTGCGCGCTACTGCTGGCTGCGGCGTTGCCCGGCGATGTCTTGCGCGGCGATTTCGCCGCCATGAAGCGCGTTTCCGGCGTACCGATGCTGATCGACATCGGCGTGATGGCCGCAACGCTGTCGTCGGCGCTCGCCTCGTTCCTGGGCGCCCCGCGCATCCTGCAGTCGCTGGCCAAGGACAGCGTGTTTCCGCTGCTTGCGCCCTTCGCCGCCGGGACGCGGCGTTCGGGAAATCCTCGTCGCGCGGTGATTCCCACGCTGATGATCGCGCTCGCGGTGGCCGCGATCGGCAATCTCAACGTCATCGCGGCCGTCGTTTCGATGTTCTTCCTGGTCTCCTACGGACTGCTGAACTATGCGACGTATTTCGAGGCGCGCGCGGCAAGCCCGTCGTTCCGGCCCACGTTTCGGTTCTTCGATTATCGGATCGCGCTGATCGCGGCGATCGCATGCTTCGCCGCGATGCTCGCGATCGACGTCGTCGCGGGCATCGTCGCCTCGGTC
This sequence comes from uncultured beta proteobacterium, assembly GCA_963798655.1. Classification (GTDB taxonomy): domain Bacteria; phylum Pseudomonadota; class Gammaproteobacteria; order Burkholderiales; family Casimicrobiaceae; genus CAVSMC01. The sequence goes on from CAWCUH010000005.1 coordinate 103,417, forward strand.
ATCGTGTTGTCCATCTATCTGTACCTGCGAACACGGGCGGCGCCGGCTACCTGGGCCGACGGCCGGCGCGCGTATCACATGAAGGTCGCACGCGAGCATCTGCTGCTCGCCAACGCGCAAGCCGAGCACCCGCGGGCGTGGAGGCCGCAGCTGCTTCTCTTTTCTGATTCCGTTGCCCGCCGTGCGCGTCTGCTGAAATTCGCGCAGTGGGTGGAGGCAGGGGGAGGACTGACCACCGTCGTACGCATGATCGAGAGCCAGGACATCGGCACCATCGAGCATCATCAACATGAGCAGGAAGCCCTCGCCGATGAAATCAAGGCTCAGAAGTCGTCGGCGCTGCCGCTGGTCGTCGTCGGCACGGACACTGCCCAGATGGTCACGTCCATCGTGCAATCCGCCGGCGTCGGCCCGTTTCGCATCAACACCGTCGTCGTCAACTGGCCGGAGCCGAGCGCCGCCTTCTACCGACCGCTCGGACTCGACGCGTTCGGCCACAACGTGTCGCTCGCATTTCGCCTGGGCTGTAATTTGCTGTTGCTCGATGCCGATGCCAAGGAATGGCAAACGCTCGAGCAGACGCCGGCGAACGAGCGCGTGATCGATGTGTGGTGGGAGGACTCGTCCACCGGCGAGCTCATGCTTCTGCTCGCTTATCTGATGACGTTGAGCGGCGAATGGGACGGCGCGCGCATCCGCCTGCTCGGACCGGCCGATGTGGTCGATGCCGAGGGCACGCACGGCAAGGTGCTGCGCGAGCGTGTCGAGGAGATCCGCATCGATGCCGACGTCGTCACGACGAACGGCCAGCACGAGCAGCAGGTCGTCGGCGAATCCGCGCAGAGCTCGCTCGTATTCCTGCCGTTCCGCATTCACGGCGGCCGCTTCTACTCGCCCTTCGGATGGGAAATCGGCGCGGCGCTCGATCGCCTGCCGATCGTCATCCTGTGCCTCGCCGCGCAGGACGTCGATCTCGAGGCCGATCCCGACGAGACCGCGGCCACCGACGCGAATGTTGCTCCATCCGAGCACAGCGCCGACGCGCCCGCCATCCGCGCGCAAATGACGAACGTCAACGCGCACGACGTGCGGATGCGCTAAATTGAACGCTGGTTCAACAGGAGGACAGCCGATGGAAGCCAAGTCCGCAGCATCCGACGACGACGTCCGCACGACGCTTCGCAGCCTGGTCGCGCAGTCCGAGGCGCTGTTGAGCGCACTCGGCGACGAAGGCGCGCAGCGGTATCGAGAAACGGTCGTCGGCCTTCAGCGTCAAATCCGGCGGGCACGCGACAGTCTCGACGACCTTCAATACACGGCCACTCGGCGGGCGCGCTTGAGTGCACGGCGCGCCGACCGGTACGTCCACGAGAATCCGTGGAGCACCGCCGGCGGCGCCGCCGCGGTCGGCGCCGCGGTCGGTGCGCTGGTCGCCCTGCTGATCGTACGGCGCTGAGGCGGTGCCGATCCGTTCGGCGAACGCCTCGCGACGAAGCGCCGGCCCGATCGCGCGGTGCGCGCGGCACACCGTGTCGTGCACCCGTCGAGCGACCGATCGCCGCGCCGCTTCGGCGAGGCGTAGCGACGCTGCGCCACGGTAGGGCGTCCGCCACGCTGCATTGCGATGGCTTTCGAACTCCTCGACTGGTTGAAGCGCGTCGACCGCTACATCTGGGCGTCGCATCTCGGCGGGCTGCCCGTGTGGAAGAAGCGGGCCGTGCGCGCCGTGCGGCTCGTGATCGTGCTCGTTCGCGACGTCGTGCGGGGCGAACTCACGCTGTGGACGATGAGCCTCGTCTACACGACGCTGCTGTCGATGGTGCCGCTGCTCGCCCTCTCCTTCTCGGTGCTGAAGGCGTTCGGCGTGCACAACCAGGTCGAGCCGCTGCTCAACAATCTCCTCGCCCCGCTCGGCGAGCAGGGCGTGGAGATCAGCAGCCGCCTGATCGGATTCATCGAGCACATGAACGTCGGCGTGCTCGGCGCGGTGGGGCTCGTCCTGCTGATCTACACCGTCATCTCGCTGATGCAGAAGATCGAGGAGTCGTTCAACGCGATCTGGCACGTGACGCAGCTGCGAAGCCTCGCCGAGCGCTTCAGCCGCTATCTGAGCGCGCTTCTGATCGGCCCGCTGCTGGTGTTCGCGGCGCTTGGCATAACCGCTGCCGCGCTGAGCTCGCAGGTGGCGCAGGCGGTCCTCGCCATCGAGCCGCTCGGATATCTCGTCTACGCCGGCGGCAAGGTTGCGCCCTACGCGCTCGTGATCGGCGCCTTCACCTTCTTCTACGTATTCGTTCCCAACACGCGAGTGCGCGTCGTGCCCGCGTTGGTCGCCGGCATCGTCGGCGGCGTGCTCTGGCAGTCGGCAGGCTGGATATTCGCCGCGTTCGTGGTCTCCTCGGCGCGCTACGCCGCGATCTATTCGAGCTTCGCCATCCTGGTTCTCTTCCTGATCTGGCTCTACGTGAGCTGGCTCGTGCTGCTGATCGGCGCCGACGTGGCGTTCTATCTTCAGCATCCCGAATATCTGTATGCCGAACTCGGCGAGCCGCGGCTCAGCAACCGCATGCGCGAGCGGCTCGCGCTCGCGATCGTCCAACTGATCGCACAGCACTTCGTGCGCGGCGAGCCGCCGTGGACGCTGCACCGTCTCACACACCGCTTGGGCATTCCAATGCATTCGGTCGACGTCGTGCTCGGCGCACTCGCCGCCGCCGGCGTGGTCCGCCTGAGCAACGATGACCCGCCGGCCTATCTGCCGTCGCGCGACCTCGCGCAGGTTTCCATCGCCGAGTTGCTGGACGCTGTACGCGCGGCGGGCGAAGACGCGTTCCTCAATCCGGACTCGCTTCCGCTGCCGGCGCCGGTCGAAGAGGTCGCGGGCGCCGTCGAGCGCGCAATCGCGACAGCCACCGCCGGGCTCAGCGCGGCCTCGCTCGCCGATCCACGCGAGGCGGCTCAACCGTTCGAGGCGTCGGCCGAAGCAACGAGCGAGGAAGGAAGGTCATGGAGGACTGGATAGCGCGCTTCAACGGGCTGCAGCTTGCGCAATGGAGCGGCCCCGCAATCATCGCGTTGCGCGTCACGCTGATTGCGCTCGCCGCGTGGATTGCGGACGCCATCCTCAACCGGATGATCCGCGTGTTGCGACTGCGAATCTCGAGACGGCTGGGCGAGCGCGAGCAAGTCAAGCGCGCGGAGACGATCGGCCGCGTGCTGCGCTATATCACGTCGGTCGTGCTTTCGCTGATCGCGAGCGTCCTGATATTGAGCGAGCTCGGCGTCGCGATCGCGCCGATCCTCGGTGCTGCCGGTGTCGTCGGCCTCGCGATCGGCTTCGGCGCACAGAGTCTCGTCAAGGACTACTTCACCGGATTTTTCCTGTTGCTGGAGAACCAGCTCACCACCGGCGACGTCGTCGAGGTCGGCGGCAAATCGGGACTTGTCGAGGATGTGACGCTGCGCTTCGTGCGATTGCGCGACTACGACGGCAACGTCCACTACGTGCCGAACAGCCAGATCACGACCGTGACCAACATGAGCCGCGGATACGCGCAAGCGGTCGTCGACGTCGGCATTGCGTACCGCGAGAACGTCGACGAAGCGCTCGACGTGATGCGCGACGTCGGCCGGACGATGCGAACCGACGCGCTCTTCGCACCGAAGATCCTCGATGATCTCGAGATCGCCGGCGTCGACCGGCTCGCCGACTCCGCCGTCGTGCTGCGCTGCCGCTTCAGGGTCGCGCCGCTCCAGCAGTGGAACGTCCGGCGCGAATTCCTGCGCCGCCTGAAGCACGCATTCGACGAGCGCGGCATCGAGATTCCGTTTCCGCACGTCACCGTTTACGCGGGCGCCGACAAGAACAGCCAGGCATCGCCGTTCCACGTTGTCGGGGTGCGGCCGGCGGCGCCGGAACCTGCCGAGCCAGATGATGGCGGCGCGGCGAAGAGGTACAATACAGCGACAGGCGGCGGATCCCCCGGCGATGCACAGGAATCGCGATGACCGGCAGTCGCCCGCCGGCGTCGCATGCGCTTCGAGCGCTGCCGGGTGTATGATACAGAAGGGAGCGGGTCGGAGGAAGGAGCGCCGAGCATGTCTTCGTGGAACGAGATCGGAGAGAGCAAATCGCAAGTCGTCATCGTTGTCAGCGATTGCCGGCTCGTCGATGCTGCGGGCAACGAATTCATGTATTGGCGACGCGACGGCTGCGGCCTTGCTCCGGGAATCTACGTTGCGATTCCGAAGCCTGGGGCACGTCGGCGATTCGGAGAGGACACCGAGTTTCGAGGCGTCTACGCGAGCGAAGCCGATGCACAGGCCGCGGCGGACGCCGCGGACGCGCGGACAACGTCGCGCGGCGAGCGTCGCATGTTCATGGCGCAATCGCAGATCGCAGGCCAGCCCGCCTCCTCCCAGGCCGGGATCAACCGAAAAGAGTCGCCCCGCGCAGCACGCTGAAGTAACGTTTCTCGCCGCACGGCGTAGGCGTTAGACGCGACCGAGCGCGCAAGCTCGGCCCTCGCCTCGGCACCGCTCGATGGGACGGCAAAGCGCGCACGATCGACCGTTCCACACGTGCATGAATTCGGCGCGTACAAGGGTTCTCTACGCTTTGGTGCTCTACGTTGCCTGGACCATCGCGACCTGGTACTTCGAAGGACGGATCCAAACGCTCCTGCGTCCTGCGGCCATCGCCGACAGGTTGATATACGCCGCGGGCGTCAACGTGCTGGGCGCGCTCGCGGGCGGCGTTGCGCTCCTGCAATGGCTCGATCGCACGCACGGGCCAGTTTCGCTGCAACGCAGCGGCTTCGGATCCCTGCGCCGCACGCTGCTGTCGAGTACCGCCGCGCTGGCGCTTGGATTCACGCTGTTCCTGCTGCAGCGACCACCGATCATGGACGTCGTCGTCCTCGCGAACGTCTTTTCGCAGGTGTTCGTCGTCTCGACCGCTGAAGTGGTTGTTTGCTGGGTGCTGGTCGGCCGCGCGCTGGAAGACCTGCTGGCGTTCGGCCCGCGGCGTATGGCGACGCCGCTGGCAGCACTCGGCTCGGCCGTTCTCTTCGGCTCTTACCATTTCGCACACAGCGCACCGTTCAACTCGCCGTCGATGATGGCTCTGCTGACCGGTGCAGGTCTTATGACCGGCAGCTTCTTCTTCATCAGTCGCGACGCGATTGCAACCATCCTGTTTCATAACTTCTTCGGCACCTTCGGCGTCCTTCGATCGCTCCTGGCGTCGGCGGACGTCGCCGCACTCGAGCGGCTTCGCGTTTCGCTCCTGGCGATGGCGGTGCTTACTTCGATCATGCTCGCAGGTGCCTATTGGTGGCTGCGGCGAGCGCATATCTCCAAAGTGAGTCGGCCTTAGAGCCGTTCTGAGCGCGATTGAGCGCCATGAGTGGTGCAACCGAGCGACCCGTACGACGTGGCATCGAGCAGACGGACGGTTGTTCACGAGCGTGGCGAAACGGCCGCTTGTTTGAGCGAAATCAAGGACCGCGCTTGCGGCCGGTAGCTTTACGAAACGCGTGCACGCAATGGTGCGCTGGTACGAGGACCCGATCGATCTTCCCGGACGCTGGTACCTGGAGGCGATCGCCGATCTGTTCAAGCACAATCGCCTCGCCAAGGGCACGTTCGTCGCGCTGGGACGCGTCATCTCGCTGCAGCACATCACGGTCCCCGTCTACCTGCTCGCAGGCGACGCCGACGACATCACCACCAAGGAGCAGGTGTTCAACACGGCGGAGCTCGTCGGCACGCCGAAGCACGAGATCGAGAAGCGGCTGGTGCCCGGCGGACACATCGGACTGTTCATGGGCTCGCGCACGCTCGAGCTCGCATGGTCCGCGATCGCGGCATGGATCAAGCGCCGCGAGTCGGCGCCGCGGTAGAGGCGACGCAGCCGCCGAATCGCCGGACGACGCATAGCGAGGAGATCGAAGCGATGTTCGAAGTCATGCAAGGCTTCCCCAAGGAGGTACTCGCGGTACGTGCAACGGGCCGCATCGGTACCGACGACTATCGCGACATGCTGGTCCCCGAGGTCGCGCGGCGCATCGAGCGACACCGATCGCTGCGCCTGCTGCTCTACCTCGGTCCGGAGTTCGAGGGCATGACGCCCGGCGCGATGTGGGCCGACGCGAAGCTCGGTGCATTGCACTGGGGTGACTTCGGCCGCATGGCGGTGGTGACCGACGTCGAATGGATCAACAACGCGGTGCGGCTGTTCGCGCCGCTGTTCCATCACCCCGTGCGCGCATTCCCGAACGCGCAGCTCGAGGAAGCCAAACGCTGGATCGTGCAGTCGGACGCGTGAGCGCGCGAATCGTCGCGTCGCGCACGGCAAGATCCCAACCTCGTCGCCGCCATGCCGCGGCTTGCTCACCGGCTGTCTCCCAGTCGGCGCTCGAGCCGGTCCTCGACCTCGCCGATGTACGCAGCGAGCGTATTGCCCGATTGCTCGATCGCCGAGCGCACGCTTTCCTGCACCCGATCGAGGCTGCTCTGTGTTGCCGTCCTCGTCTGCTCGTTATCGGCTTCGAGCTTCTGCAGGCGCTCCCCGACGAAAGTGCGCAGCTCCGTAAAGCGCGACGCCTCCGCCTGATCGGCGAGCTCCCGCTGCGCCGCGAGCTCACGCGCGGTTCGGCGCGCCTCGAGGATGACCGTCGATTGCAGGTACACGACGTAGGCGAGAAAGAGCCCGCCAAGCAGTCCGGTGATGACCAGCATGATGAGCCCGAGCGGCGCCTGGACGCTCGTGAGGACGAGCGAAAGCGTCGTAGGCTGCACGAAGGCGGTCCAGTTGACGGCGGCGAAAATCGCGAGCGCCAGGATCACCAGCACGACGAACAGGCTGCGCAGCGACATCGAAGTCTCCTTGTGGGCTTGCGCTCTGAGGCGACGGCGACAGATCGTACCAACAACGACGCGTTCTGCACCAACGTGCCACGAGTTCACGCCACGTCGACGAGCTTCAGCTGGGACATGACCGGTTCTGATCGCGCGTCTTCACTTCGCATTCCGGACGCTGCGCGCCGCCGGCCAATGCACGGGAGATTCATCGCAGCAAGCCGACCGTGCCGTCGTAGAGCAGCTTGGCGCCAATGACAAGGAGTGTCCAATAGCTGATCCGGTAGAAGATCGCTTCGTCGAGCTTCCCCTGGATCACCACGCCGAGCTTCACTCCGACGGGTACGAGCGGCAGCAGCACCAGCGCGGTCGCGAGGTTGCCGAGATCGAGCTGGCCGAGCAGCGTATACGGCACGATCTTCGCGTAGTTCGACGCGAAGAAGAACCAGACCGTCGTGCCGACGTAAACCGTTCGATCGAGTCGTTGCGGCAGCAGATACGCCATGATTGGGGGTGACCCCGCATGGGCGACGAAGCTTGTGACGCCGGACAGGCTCGACCAGAACACGCCACGCGGCCACGAGGCGCTGGCCGGCGAACTCCTGCGCGCCCAGCCGAAGATGTTGTTGAGAGCGAAAGTGACCGCGATCACGCCGATCGTCAGTCGCATGAGGTCGCCGGGGACTAGCGTGAAGATGAGCGAGCCGATCACGATCCCGAGCGCGAGGCCCGTCAACAGGATCGGCATGTTGCGCCGGTCGTAGACGCCGCGGAAGGCGGCGAGTCCGAAGAGATCGATGCAGCACAGGATCGGCAGCATGAGCGCGGCCGCCTGCAACGGCGGAACGACGAGCGACAGGAGCGGCACTGCCATCCCGCCGAAGAGTCCCGGGATTCCCGTCTTTGAAATGCCGCTCAGCAGCACGACGGGCACGGCGATCGCGTAGAAATAGGGATCGCTGATGATCGCCGTGCCGGCGAGCGCGCTCATCGTCGATCCACGAAGTCGGATGCGAGGTTCGCGCAGCCCGCCTCTGCATTCACGCCGCAAGGCGCAGCGGCGTGTGCGGTGCCCATGAGCGAGACGCGCTCGTCGAGAAGCGCGACCGCGACGTCGCGCGCGCCCGTTGCGAACGCCGCAGCGGCGAAACGTCCGGAATTGGACCGCTTGTGAACGCCGGCAGGACCATTGGATTCGTACAAAAGCAACGCCGCCATTCGGCCGCACATCATGCCGAAGCTATCGATAAGGAAGTCGTCGTCGCCGCCGTTCGCCAATCGACGCGGTCGAACAGGCGGCCCGCTTTGGAGCGTTGCCTTGACAGCAACCGCGAGCCTACAACAATGGAGTCGGCGGGGCTTGACCTGCAACAAAATGCGCGATAGCGCGTTACTGCCACTTGATGTGAGCGGTCCAGTCTGTCGCGCTGAACACGGCCTTTACGACCGCTTCCGCCGCTTGCTTCGCGCTTCGCGTGACCTCCGCGTCCCGTCCGGCGCGTTCCACCCTTTCCTGGGCGACTCTCATCGCGCCATCGATTGCCCTGGTCCGGTTGCTGTCGCCCGGGATGATGGCCTCTATGCCTTGATTGGATAGCGCGTACAGACGTGATCCGCCGTTTTCCGGCGAGTCGTGGTTGACACGCGCCTGCAACACTGTCGGCGCGGGCAGGATCACCGTTACATTGCGGCCGACCGTATCGACTGCTTCATATTTGGCGGCCCTCAAGTCGGTACCTACCAGGCAATCGCCCTTCACGATCAGCAAGACCTTTGTTCCGCCGTACATGAGGTGCCAAGACGTCCACGGGATGCCGAGCGAACGCTCTTCCGTGAACTCCACGACGTCCGCCACGTTCACCCTGATGGAGACGAGGTGCCCCATCTCGTCGATCGCGTGTATCGGAGGCGGCGATTTGCTCGTTGGCCGTGCGAGGAACGTGGTGGCGGCGCCCAGCGCGACGGCTGCCACGATCACGAGTATCCAGGTCAGTTGACCCTTATTGACGTTCGGATGCATGTCGGTAGCTTTCGCCGGTGGAGCGTGCGGGAATCGAGTTCGAACGGAGCGATGCGGGGTTGGCGTGGTGTCCGGAGAACCGCGGGAATTCCACACGTCGCCTGGATCGCGAGACTCCAAGCGCCCGTCCCCGCTTACCCGGAGGTCGACGATCGCGCGCGTGAACGAACCATTTTGTCAGCCTGGAGCCATAGCGATGTTCGAACGGCTCCAGGCGTTGCGAAATGGACTTGCAAGCAAACGGCACGCGACCGTCCGCCAAAGGTGCGGCGGACGCATATCAAGGCTACGCGTTTGCGCGACGACAGCTTGTCGCGCGCGTCGAGGCGGCTCATAATGCGACTAATTCTCATTCCTATTCGATCTCTCCGGCGCACGCCCGCCTGTCCGATGCAATTAACCCGCAGTGACACCCGGGGGCGCCGACGCGCCTGGGAGCGCGCTCGGTGGCAGACCACGAAGCCTGCGTCGTCTTAAGGTCGTGCAAAGCGGCGCGAAGCGTTACGGTTCGTTCGATCATCGGAAGGAGAGCGCAATGCCTGGATCAAGTAGCGGCTACCACGAAAGCCTCGACGTGCTGAAGGCGGAAACGCTGGATCGCCACCGTGCGATCTCCTCGTTGATGGAAGAGCTCGAAGCGATCGACTGGTACGACCAGCGCGTGGACGCGACCCGCGACAGCGAGCTCGGCGCAATACTCGCGCACAATCGCGACGAAGAAAAAGAGCACGCGGCGATGGTGCTCGAGTGGCTGCGACGCCACGACACGAAGCTCGACGAGCATCTGCACAACTATCTCTTCATCGAGCAATCGGTGCTGGAAAGGGAGCACGCGTTGGAGAGCAGCGCGGAGGTCCCCGCGCGCTCGAGTGACGACGCCTCGCTCGGCATCGGAAGCCTTCGCGAGCAGAGGCAGCGATGAACGACCTCCTTCGACACCTCGCACCGGTTTCGGACGACGCGTGGGCGCAGATCGAGGCCGAAGCCAAGCGTTCGCTGAAGACAGCGCTCGCCGCCCGCAAGCTCGTCGATTTCGTTGGCCCGCTCGGCTGGGAAAGCTCGGCCGTTTCGCTGGGACGCGGCGAGCGCCTGGAGCGTTCGCTGCGATCGGGCGTCGAAGCGCGGCTACGCAAGGTGCAGCCGCTCGTCGAGCTGCGAACACCGTTCGAGCTCGCCCGCGAAGAGCTCGAAGCCGTTGCCCGCGGCGCGCACGATCCCGATCTCGATGCGGTGCGCCGCGCCGCGCACGAAGCGGCGCTCGCCGAGGACCGCGCGGTGTTTCATGGCTTTCCCGAGGCGGGGATCACCGGGCTCGCCCAAAGCAGTGCAGCGGCCAAATGCACGATCAGCGAGGACTATGCGGCCTATCCGGCTGTCGTGGCCGAGGCGATAAACCGCCTGCGCGATGCGGGCGTGGCCGGTCCCTACGCGATCGCCCTGGGCCCTCGCTGCTACACCGGGCTCACGAAGAGCACGGTCGCCGGATTCCCGGTGATCGAGCACGTGCGGCGGCTGCTCGAGGGACCCATCGTCTGGGCGCCGGGCATCAACGGTGCGGCGGTGCTCAGCGTCCGGGGCGGCGATTTCGAGCTGACCGTTGGGCAGGACTTTTCGATTGGATATCTGGACCACACGGCGACGACGGTGCGTCTCTACCTGCAGGAGAGCTTCACCTTCCGCGTGCTCTCGCCTGAAGCGGCTGTCCCGCTCGCCTACGCGTCGGACTGAAGCTCTCTCGCCGCGTGTCCCGCGATCCTGGGTCACCGCCGAAGGCCGGGGTGACACCCGCTGTTGCCTCGTTCTGCGACTTCAGCTTGCACTTGCCAACCGGCCGGACAGCGTCCGATCCCGCTACCTGCTCGCGCGAAGCCGGGCATCGACGCTCCAAGGACCCGGACCCGCCACCCACAGATAGAGAAACACAAAGCAGAAAAGCACGGCAAGGTCGCCGCCATTGAGGATCGGTAGCCAGTTCTTCGGCCAATGTGCGATGAAGTACGCGACCGCCATATCGCCCGACAGGATGAACGCGATGGGTCGGCTGAAAAGCCCGATCAATAGCAGAAACCCGCCTCCAGCTTCCAGCACGCCCTGGAGCCCGAGCAGAGACATCAGCTGGAGGTCGTCGAACATCGCCTGATGCGGCATCTGGAACAGCTTCGCAGTGCCATGCATCATGAAGAGCAGCGCCGTCACAATACGCAATACACTCAACAGGCGCGGTGACCACCACTCGAAAAACGTTTGATAAGCAGGCATGTTCATCCTCTGTCGCTTGTAAAGCGGTCGACTTCATTTCCTTGCAGGCCGAGGCAATCTCGGAATCCACGTCGAAACGCCTCATTCCGATATGGTGCGAGGTCGGATGCGCGCTTTGTGCGGCAAACGCAGGCGATCGATGTAGGTCGCCGCTGCGCGGCCCTTTAGTGGAGCTCGGCGCGGCGGCGGTCGGCGGCCGAACATCGGATCTCCGTGGTTCGCTCGCGCCGCCAGGCGGCGGGCGGCCGACCCACGAGGCGCTTGAAGGCGCGCGTGAACGCCGCTTCCGAGTCATAACCGACGTCCTGCGCGATCGCGGCGACCGGTGCCTTCGTCTCCAGCAGCATGCGCGCGGCCGCCTGCATTCGCCACTGCGCGAGGTAATGCATCGGAGGAACGCCGACCAGGTGCACGAACCGCTCATGCAGCGCGGAGCGTGACAGGCCGACGCGCCGCCCGAGCTCGTCCACTGTCCAGTCCTGCGCGGGCTGCTCGTGGAGCAGGGTCAGTGCACGGCCGACCAGGCGATCGCCCATGCCGACGAGCCATCCCGCGCTCCCGCCCGGCAAGCCGTCCACATAGCGCCGGACCGCGTCGACGAACAGCATTTCGCTCGATCGCGCGAGCATCGCTTCGGCGCCCGGGCGGCGCGACTCGCATTCGCCAAGGGCCCGACGCAGGAATTGCGCGATCCATCCATCGTCGTCGGCGCCCGGCAGGTGAAGCAGGCGCGGCAATGCCGCGATCAGCGGATTGAACGGCTGCAAATCGCAGCCGAGGAAACCGCACACGATGGTCGTCTCGGCATCGAACCCCGCGGGCGCTGCCGACGGATGCGTGCTGCCGTCGTAAACGAGGCGAAGCGGCCGCGCCTCGTCCGTCGTGTCGCGGTACATGCGCAGGTCGGGGGGCTCGCCGCGCAGACCCGGTGCGCTCGACACGACGTGCGCATCGCCATGCGCGAACACCACCACGTCACCCGCTGCAAGGCGCGTTGCGGGCCCGTCGGGAATGGCGGCCCAGCAGCTGCCGCGCGCGACCACGTGGTACTCCATGACGTGTTCGACGCCCGACATCAGCAGCGGTGCGACCGTGCTCGATGCGGGCGCCTCGGCAGCCCATTCGCTGCGAGCGCTCACGTGGAAGAAAACCGCGCCGCGCAAGCGGACTTCGCGCAGCACGTGCGACAGCGCGTCCTGGCTCATGCCTGCTCCGGTGAAGGCGGTGAGGTGCGTGCGAACCGGCTCTAACGAGAGAGATCGACGACAGCGGGCAAAGTTTCCGCGACATCCGGTCAAGCATCGGCCACCGCCGTGCGGACAATTGGTTCGTATGCGACCGCGGTGGCGCACGGCCCACCGCGCACGCCGGTGTGGCACGCATGATGCCGCGGCGCGCTTTCATGAGGACACCCCATATGACGCCTTGGGAAATCGAAGGACGGGAACTGGTCAACTGCAACTGCGCGTACGGGTGCCCCTGCCAGTTCAATGCACGACCCACGAAGGGGAATTGCGAGGCGATGGGCGCCTTCGCGATCGATCGCGGCCACTACGGCGATGTTCGACTCGATGGGCAGAAGCTTGCCGTGGTGTTCCGCTGGCCCGGAGCCATCCACGAAGGCGGCGGCGAATGCCAGCCGGTCGTCGATTCGCGCGCGAACCCGCAACAGCGCCAGGCGCTGCTCAGAATCATGTCGGGGCAGGACACCGAGCCGTTCGCCACGATGTTCGCTGTCTTCGCCACGACGGTCGAGAAGGCGTTCGATCCGATCTACGCGCCGATCGAGTTCGACGTCGATGTCGACGCGCGGCGGGGAAAGGTGCGTGTCGACGGCGTGCTCGAGCTCGACGGCAAGCCGATCCGCAATCCGGTTACGGGAGCCGAGCACCGCGCGCGCATCGACCTGCCGAACGGCTTCGAATACGAGATCGCGGAAGTCGGATCGGCGTCGAGCCGCTCGCGCGGCAACATACCGCTCGAGCTCTCGAACAGCTATGCGCAGTTCGCGCACCTGCACATGAACAACAAGGGACCGATCCGGCATCGCGCGCCACTGTGATCGACGTCGAGCATCTGCTGCGTCAAGAGCGGGCGATCGTTGCGGCGGGGCTCGCCACGCTCGCCCTGCTCGCCTGGGCCTACGTCTGGCAAGGCGCGGGGATGGGCGCGTCCGCGCTCGCCATGACGCGGCTCGCGCTGTTCCCGCACCTGCAGCACGAGGCGATGGGGCCGATGGCCGCGCCGCATTTCGGTATTGCGCTGATCGTCTGCATGTGGTGGGTGATGATGATCGCGATGATGGTGCCGAGCGCCGCGCCGTTCGTCCTGCTGTACGCGCGCGTGCTGCGCCACGCGAGCGCGTCGGGCTCTTCCGGCTATGCATCGGCCGCGTTTCTCGTCGCCGGCTACCTCGCCGCGTGGCTTGGGTTCTCGGTGGCTGCGGCGGTCGCTCAGCAGCTTCTGGTAGTGGCCGGGCTCATCTCGCCGGGCATGCTGTGGTCCAGGAGCGCGCCGCTCTCGGCGGCGGTGCTCGCCGCAGCAGGCGTGTATCAGCTCTCGCCGCTCAAGGGCGCATGCCTGCGCCAATGCCGCGGTCCGATGGGCTTCCTGACGCAACACTGGCGGCCCGGCTGGTTAGGTGCCCTGCGCATGGGACTGCACAACGGTGCCTATTGCGTCGGCTGCTGCTGGATCCTGATGGCCCTGCTCTTTGTCGGCGGCGTGATGAACGTCGCGTGGATCGCCGCGCTCACGGTTTTGGTGCTCGTCGAGAAGGTGGCGCCGGCCGGGGAAGCGATCGGAAGGATCGCCGGCGTGGTCCTTCTTCTATGGGCGGGTGCCACGCTCGTCGTATGATCAGAATTCACGTCAGGCGTGGAGGCTGGACGCGATGATCACTTCTTCCGCAATGCGCAAGCTCGAGTCCGCTTTTCGGGGCGAGCTCATTCAACCCGGTGCTGCGGGTTACGACAGTGCCCGTGCCGTCTTCAATGTCTCGATCGACCGGCGTCCTGCGCTGATCGCGCGCTGCATGGGTGCGGACGACGTGGCACGAGCGGTGGTGTTCGCACGCGAGCACAACCTGCCGCTCGCCGTACGCGGCACGGGCCACAACGTCGCCGGATATGCCGTGTGCAATGACGGCGTCGTGGTCGATCTGTCAGCGATGAAAGCCATCGCGGTCGACCCGTCGGCACGCACGGTGCGCGCGGAAGGCGGTTGCAATTGGGGCGAGGTGAATGACGCCCTGCAGCCGCATGGCCTCGCCGCCACGGGCGGCTTCGTGTCGATCACCGGCGTGGGTGGCCTGACGCTCGGCGGCGGCCTCGGCTGGCTCGTCCGCAAGCATGGACTCGCGCTCGACAACCTGCAGGACGCCGACGTCGTGCTCGCGGATGGCCGCAGCGTCAAAGCGAACAGCCGCGAGAACGAGGATCTGTTCTGGGCGATACGCGGCGGCGGAGGCAACTTTGGCGTGGTGACCTCGTTCGAATTCAAGGCGCATCCGGCAGGGACCGTGCTCGCCGGCATCGTCCTCCATCCGGCCAGTGCAGCGGCGGACGCAATCCGCAGATGGCGCGATCTCGAAGCCGTGGCGCCGGAGGAATCGACGCAAGGCGCCCTTCTGTTCCACATGCCGGACGATCCATCGCTGCCTGCACCGATGCGCGGCGCCCCGGTTGCGGGTCTGGGTGGCGTATACGCGGGCCGCGTGGAAGAAGGCGAGAAGGTCCTGCGGCGCTTGCGCGAATACGGCCCGCCGCTGGTCGACAAGTTCGCGCCCACGCCATACAACGAGGCGCAGCGCATGGCGGACTTCCTGTGGCCGCCGGGCCTGCACAGCTACTGGAAGTCGAGCTACCTCAAGGCGCTCGACGACGCGGCCATCGAGATCGTCGTCGATCGTTTCGCCCGCGTCCCGTCACCGCGTACCGTGATCATCCTGGAGAACTACGGCAACAGCGCGTGGAGCCGCGTGCCCGAAGCGGCGACCGCCTTCGGCCATCGCAACTGGCCGTGGAATATCGTGATCACTTCCGGTTGGTCCGATGCGAAGGACAGCGAGCGGAACATCGCGTGGACGCGCGAGCTGCTCGATGCGCTGCGACCGTACAGCGCGCCGGGTGCGTACGTAAACTATCTCGGCGGCGACGAGGGTCCCGCCGGATTGCAGGCGGCGTATGGAACCAAGCTGGGGCGCCTCGCCGCGATCAAGGCGAAGTACGATCCGACGAACGTGTTCCGTCTGAACCAGAATATCGCGCCCGCGCCGGTCGCGGACTCGCCGGCGATGGCCTGATCTACCGGCCGTGCCGGGTGCGCTCATCGCGCCGCTCGAGTCTAGCCGCGCAGCGGAAACAGCACGTCGAAGATCTCGATCCGAGGCGCACCTGCAACCTCATAGGCTACCGGGATCGTGCGCGCGAGCTCCGTTTGCTGGAACTCGCGCATCGATTGCACCGAGTCCCACAAATAGATCCCGGTGAATTCGCCTGTTTGTTGCTCGTGACCATAGTATTTCTGGACCAGCCCGGACAGCGCGCGAAAGCGCGGCGCGCGCTCCTTCATGACGCGCTGTACATCGGCAGCGGACAAGGCGCTCTTGAATTTCACGAACTGGATGACCATGACGGCATCTCCTTGCAGAACATTGTGAGAACTTTGCGCTCATGCGCTTTGCCGCGCCTGTAGCATCGTGTCCATCCGTCGAAATGCCCAGCGTGCGAGTACCCAGACGAGCAGAGCGAAGAGCAGGTGCAGCGCGAGCGAGGCAATCGCGAGCCTCGGGCCGACGGCGAGCCCGAGGACGCCCCAGCCGACATAGGGAAAGAACGCCATCAGCACCAGTGCCCAAAGCGCGAGCCCCAGACCCAGCGCGCGCGCAAAGGTGATCGCATCGCGAAACAGAGCCACGTAGATGACCGACCAGAGCGTCACCCAAGCGACGTGAAAGGCGAGCCCCACGGGCAGCGGCAACTCGCGCCCCAGAAGCCTGCTCGCGAATGCGAGGCCGAGTGGCTCCGGCAGCGGCGGGACGCCGGTTTTCTGTGCCGCGAGCATGAGCGCCGAAAGGGCGACGGCGGTGGCAACGCCGATACCAAGCGCCTTCAACAATTCTTCTGACGAGAGTCGGTTCAGCTTCATGGGAACCCCCGACGAGTGACTAAAGCCTAACCTCTGTACCGTGGTACGAGGTCAACCCTGATGGGCACTCATTTTTTGACGATAGGAGGCGTGGCGCGAGAGGCCGGTGTCAATGTCGAAACCATCCGCTATTACCAGCGCCGCGGGCTGCTTGCGGTGCCGCCGCTCCCGCTGGGCGGGACGCGCCACTACGGTGAGGCGGTGGTGAAGCGCATCCGCTTCATCAAGCGGGCGCAGGGCCTGGGGTTTTCCCTCAACGAAATCGCCGGGCTCCTCGACGTCGCGGACGGCCGCAGCTGTTCGACTGCCTGCGGCGCTGCCGAGCGCAAGCTCTGCGAGATCGAGCGACGCATCGACGATCTTCGCATGATGCACGCGGAGCTCAGCCGGTTAGTCCGCGGCTGTCACATCGACGCGCCCTGCCCGATCGTCGAAGAGCTGGCGGATGACACATTGATACGTCCTGACCGCTCGCGGCATCCGATGTGAAGCGACTGCCCCATCATCGCGCGGAGCGCCGCTTGCTGAACGGCTTCCGCCCGGTGTCGGATGGGCGTGCACGGTTCCGGCAACCGCTTCGAGCCGCGCGCCCCTCTGGATCGAATGCGAGAACGTCTTGCACAGCTCGCAAACGGCAATGCCGAATCCGCTGCTTCCCAGCAGTCCGATCTAGGCCGCGTTTCGTGGCGCTGGAAATCGTGCCCTGCGCCGTGTAGCGTGAGGGCACAAAACTCGCCGATGGGGGACGCCATGGACAGGGATGCCGCGCTTCGTACGCTCAATCGCATCATGGAGCTCGAGCTCGCCGGCGTGGTTCGCTACACGCACTACGCGCTGATGGTGTACGGATACAATCGCATTCCCATCGTATCGTGGCTGCAGAAGAACGCCGGGGAGTCGTTGACGCATGCGCGCGCGGCCGGAGAGCTCGTCACCTGGCTCGGCGGGCACCCGTCCCTCTCGATCGGTCCACTGCTCGAATCTCACCAGCACGATATCGGCGACATTCTGCGCGAATCGCTCGCGCACGAGCGCGAGGCGCTGGACGCCTATCACTCGCTGCTCACGCTCGCGCGCGACCAGGATGTGCGCCTCGAAGAATTCGCGCGCGACATGATCGCGCAGGAGGTCGCGCATCAGGACGAAGTGAACAAGATGCTGCGCCGGCCCGGCCAGACGGAAGCGTTTGCCACCTGAGCAGTCGCTCGACGGGCGAAGCGCCGATGCGATGGAGGCATGGAGACTTTGAACATGACCGATGTGTTGGTCGTCGGCGGCGGCAATGCGGCCTTGTGCGCCGCACTGATGGCGCGCGAGGCGGGCGCCACGGTGATGCTGCTCGAAGCATCGCCGCGCGAATGGCGCGGCGGCAACTCGCAGCACACGCGCAACCTGCGGTGCATGCATGACGGCCCGCAGGATGTGCTCGTCGACGCGTACCCGGAGGAAGAGTTCTGGCAGGACCTGCTGAAGGTCACGGGCGGCGCGACCGACGAAAAGCTCGCGCGCCTCGTGATCCGGGCTTCGTCCGACTGTCGGCCGTGGATGCGTCGCCACGGCGTTCGCTTCCAGCCCTCGCTGTCCGGTGCCCTGCACACGGCGCGCACCAACGCCTTTTTCATGGGTGGCGGCAAGGCGCTCGTCAACGCCTACTACCGCAGCGCCGAGCGGCTCGGCGTTCGCATGCGCTACGACACGCCGGTCGACCGGCTTGAGTTGCGCGACGGCGTCTTCGTCGCGGCCCTTTCGGGAGAGGAGCGGATCGAAGCGCGCAGCTGCGTGCTTGCCGCCGGCGGCTTCGAGTCGAATCGGGAGTGGCTGCGCGAGGCATGGGGCGTCGACGAGCGAGGCGAGTGTCCCGCCGACAACTTCCTGATCCGCGGAACGCGCTTCAACACCGGCGCGCTGTTGCGCTTCATGATCGACGCCGGCGCGGACACGATCGGTGACCCGACTCAGGCTCACATGGTCGCAATCGACGCGCGCGCGCCGCTGTACGACGGCGGCATCTGCACGCGCATCGACTGCGTGTCGCTCGGTGTCGTGCTGAATCGTGACGCCGAGCGCTTCTACGACGAAGGCGAGGACTTCTGGCCCAAGCGCTATGCGATCTGGGGCCGTCTGGTCGCGCAGCAGCCCGGACAGATCGCGTATTCGATCATCGACGCGAAGGCGGTGGGTCGATTCATGCCGCCGGTGTTTCCGGGCATGAAAACCGACACGCTGCCAGAGCTCGCCCGCGGTCTGGCTTTGGACGAAGCGCGTTTCATGCAGACGCTCAATGGGTACAACGCCGCGTGCCGCTGCGGCACCTTCGACCACACGGCACTCGACGACTGCACGACGATCGGATTGATCCCCGCGAAAACGCATTGGGCGCGCCCGATCGACACGCCGCCGTTCTATGGCTACGCACTACGACCCGGCGTCACTTTCACGTATCTGGGACTGCGGGTCGACGAAACGGCTGCGGTGCGCTTCGCCGGCCGTCCAAGCCCGAATCTCTTCGTCGCCGGCGAAATGATGGCCGGCAACGTGCTCGGCAAGGGCTACACCGCAGGCGTCGGCATGAGCATCGGCACCGCATTCGGCCGCATCGCCGGCACGCAGGCCGCGCTGGCGGCGCTGAACGAGCACGGTCGTGCAGCGGCCTGAGGCGCTCGCGCGCGAAGCCGCTGCGCTGGCGCGAGGCAGCGCGGGGTCGAATGCGGTGGCAACGCGAGCATTGACGGGCAATGAAGCCGAAGTCGAGCGCGTCCTCGCGATCTGCAATGCATGCCGTTACTGCGAGGGATTCTGCGCGGTGTTTCCGGCGATGACGCGCCGTCTCGAGTTCGGCAAGGCCGACATCAACTATCTCGCCAATCTGTGTCACAACTGCGGCGCATGCCTGCACGCGTGCCAGTACGCGCCGCCGCACGAATTCGCCGTCAACGTACCCCAGGCGATGGCCAGGGTACGGCGGGAAACGTACTCGGAATACGCGTGGCCGCCGGCGATGGGGAAGCTCTACAGGCGGAACGGCCTGACGTTGGCGGTGGCGCTGACCGCCGCGCTCGCGCTCTTTCTGTTCGTTGCCGCAGCGACCAATGGTTCACTGTGGAGCGCAAAGGAAGGCAGCTTCTACGCAATCTTTCCGCACAACCTGATGGTGGCGCTGTTCACCCCCGTCTTTCTTTTCGCCGTATTCGCCTTGGCAATCGGTGTTCGCCGCTTCTGGCGCGATCAGCGTCCTGCGCCGGCGTCACGCGATGCAGTGGAGGAAACCGTACGCGACGCGCTTCGCCTCAAGTACCTCGACGGCGGCCACGGCGATGGCTGCAACGACGAGGACGACCGGTTCACGCAGCGGCGTCGGCTCTTTCACCACCTGACCTTCTACGGCTTCGTCCTGTGCTTTGCAGCGACCAGCGTCGCCACGCTCTATCACTACCTGCTCGCGTGGCCCGCTCCGTACGACTACCGCAGTCTTCCCAAGCTGCTCGGAATTGTCGGCGGCATCGCGCTCGTCGTCGGCACCGGCGGGCTGTTCCGGCTGAACTTGCGCCGCCATCCCTTGCCGCAGGACCCGGCACAACGACCGATGGACCGCGGATTCATCGCCCTTCTCTTTCTCACCGCAGCGAGCGGCCTCGCACTCATGCTGATCAAGCATACCGCCGCGCTGCCGGTCGCCGTGTCCGTGCACCTCGGTGCAGTGATGGCGCTGTTCGCGACGCTGCCGTACAGCAAGTTTGCGCACGGCGTCTACCGCAGCGCGGCGCTGCTGAAGTGGTCGATCGAGCGCCGCCAGCCGAACAAGCTGCAGCTCGCCGACGAGTAACTGCCATGACCAGTGCCGCATGGACCTGGAACCATCGGCCGCATCGATAGCGATCCGTTTACTTTTGTCCGCGACCGCGTTGTAATGATGCCGATGAGGAGGAGTCCGTGAACAAGCTCGCCATCGTATCGGCATCGGCGATCACAATGCTCGCCGCCGGGCTCGTGCTCGCGCACGGCGATCACAAATCGGAGCACGGCGGCAACGTCGGCCGAGGCAGCGACGAGATCGTCGTCGAATTCGTCATGGAGAAGGGAACGCTCAAACTCTACGTCCACGACGATGCCGGCAATCCGATCGAGACCGGCAAAGTCGAGGGAACGCTGACCGTCATCTCGCCTCGGCATCCCGCCCAACAGGTGAAACTGGTCGCGGACGGCGAGCATCGATTGAGCGCGCCGGGCGTCGTCCCGGTCCAGGGAGACCGCTTGAGGGCGCTGATCACGCTTCCCAGCGGCGAAGAGCTCGAGTCGGTGGCATCGTTCGCTCAAGACAATCGCCAAAAGGCGAGACGGTCTGGCTCCGCGCCTCCTTCGCCATCCGGCAGCGTCGCCGCAACGAATTCGAAGCAATCGCGGCCGGGCCAATGACGCTCGCGAAACGCATCGACTGCCGATGCGTTCGAGGCGCGTCGAGACGACTTGGCGCCGCCCAAAAAAACGGCTCGATGCGTGGCGCATCGAGCCGATCCATTGTGCAGTGACGACGCTCAAGCCTTAGAGATCGGATGGCTCCCGCGCTGCTGCGTTCGGCCTTTGTGAGGTGCTGTCACTGGATGGGCGGACAGGAGCCATTGGAGTTGACGATCAATTGTGCGCATCCGGTCAGCTGCAGGATGTCCATGCCGGCGCCGTTACGGTCGACGACGTACATGTAGCCGCGATTGTCGACCTCGACGTTGTTGGTCATGTAGCCGTCCGGATCCGTGTTGGCGTTCGCTTCCGGAACGTAGAACGCGACCTGCGACGGCGACTGCGGCTCGCGGATGTCGTAGATGCGAAGGCCGCCGTTGAAATACGCGATCGCCGTCAGCTTGCCGT
This sequence comes from uncultured beta proteobacterium, assembly GCA_963798655.1. Taxonomy (GTDB): domain Bacteria; phylum Pseudomonadota; class Gammaproteobacteria; order Burkholderiales; family Casimicrobiaceae; genus CAVSMC01. The sequence goes on from CAWCUH010000005.1 coordinate 124,568, forward strand.
ACATCGGATTGCTGAAGTTCTCCTCGCTGGAGTGGACGCCGAACCGCGCGCCGCGAGCACAGTAGTTGCCGCGCGGATATCGTTCGCCGAAGCGCGGATCCACCATCAACGTCGCGAGACCCATCGGCCCCTGGTAGGGGTCGTGCTCCACGCGCGTGCCGGGTGGCGCCGTCATCGAGTTTTCGACCGTCACGTCGACGACGAAGCTCCAGTGCGGCGCCTCGTTGCAGCGACCGCCAACACCGTCGGCCGTTGCTTCCGATGAGAGAATCACGACGTCACGCGTCTGGAACTCGTTGAACTTCTCGTAGCTCTTCGGCTTCAATCCGAACACGGGCATCGACGTGTGACCGCCTTGATCGGGCGACATCAGGTAGTAACCGACGGTCGGCGAGTCCGGCCCGATCAACTCCGCCTCGGTCGGAGCGTACGCGCTGTCAGCGGTCGCCGGCACCCACGTTCCCCCGTAGGCAGCAGGAAGCAGCTTCTTGCGGTCGATGATGGTCATCACGCCGTCGTCACCCACGCCCCACGCCGCGTAGATGCGGTTGCCGATGACATCCTGGCCGCGGGCGAGATTTTGCGATGCATTCGGGTGGTCGTGCGCGGAAATCGGGCCATGCAGCGAGTTGGGTATCGTACCCGTTCCGCCCGGCTGTCCACCCGGCAGGCCGAACGTGCGGATGTGGATCGGCTCCGCGTTGGGATTGCTCCAGTCGTAGACGAGGAACGCCTGCGATTGGCGCCATAGCGGAAGACCGCCCGGCGTGCTCGCGGCGTTGTTGCTGCCCGGGGCGTACATGATGCCCGTGCTGCACTCCCACCAATCCTTGTGCGTCGAGCGGATGTTGCGAAGCGCCGACGTCATCACCGGTGCCGAAACATCGGTGACGTCCCACACTTCGTAGCCCGCCGAAGCGCCCCCCTGCACGTTGCGCAACAGGTAGACTTTGCCGGCGGTGCCGCCGGGGAGCTGCGAGCCGAGACACATGCGCGCCATTTGCGACTGGCCTCCCGGCGGCGACGGGATCAGGAACTTCTCGACCGGGTTCGCGGGATCGGTGACGTCGATGATCATCGTCCCGTTGTTTTCGCATGCGCCGCCGTGCAACGGATTGGGCAGCGTGTTGTTGGGGCAGGCGCCGACCAGCCCGCGCGGGTTGCCGCTGTGCATGCCGACGAACAGGATCGTGCGACCGTCCGGGTACTGGATCACGTTCGGCTGATAGCTGGGACGACCCTGCAAGTCGGTGTGCCCCGTCCGATTGATGTTCTTCCTCTCGGCGCTCTGCGTCACCGCAGCCAGCGCGCTTCCAGCCAGCAAAGCGAGTGCGACGGCGCCTGCCAGCGCCGCAACCCGCATTTCGCTACCCTTAACCGATGATGCGTCCATTCGCTCCTCCTTCATTGATCCGCGATCGCTGCAAAACGTCCTTGCGTCGTAGCGACGAGCCCGACCCCTTACGGTTGCAACTTGAAAACACGGTGCTTGTTGTCGAATTGCACGATTCTGCCGTCCGCATAGCGCCAGATCGATACGCGACCGCCGCGAGGTTCGTCCTCGACGATTTCGGCCGGTTCGCCCAGCAGTGACTTCACTTCGTCGATCGTCATGCCGACGCGCGGTTCGCTGGACGATGTCGACTTGCCGGTCGACGTCACCTTGACGGCCTGGGGAGTGGCGGTCGGCGTCGGCTGGGTGACGTTCGGCTTCGATGGCAACGAACCCAGCGAATCGATACCGCAGGGAAAATTCTGATAGAGCGGAGAGCCGTCTTTCGCAAGACACTTGAAGATCTCGGATGCGACGGCGGGAGTCGCGACGAGCGCCGAACAGAGCACGAGCGAGACCCAAGCATGCCCGCGTTGCGTACCTGACGGCATAGGGCTCCTCCCTTGGAACGCAGGAAGTTACGACTTGGGCTTTCAGCTTGTCAAGTACAACCGCGCGATTTTTCGAGATTCGAAAATGCTGCGACGTTGCACGTGAAGTTCGAGGAACGCGCGCCGAGCACGCTCGAATTCCGATACGTTCGGGTCGGCGATCATTGCGACTTCACGGGGCGAACCCCGCCGCACTCGCACGCGCGATGCATCGCACGATCGCGTTAAAAACCGCGACGTTGGAATGGGATCAAACGATGTCGATTTTTCTTACATCATGCAACGAGCCTCGCCTCGCCGCCAAAGCTAAGTCTTGAATACTTCTGGCAAAACAATTTGTGTCGCACAAGTGCACGCTTCTTGCTTGAACGGGGCGCGGTCAAATTTGCTTCACTTCGGGGGAGGACATGGAGATGACGGCAGGTCTGGCAATGAACGCATCCGCGGATACCTTCAATCGACGCGCAATCCGTTTGATTTCCGCGGCCGTGATTGCGCTCGTGTTGAGCGTCGGTCTCGCAGCGCCCGCGAGCGCGAACCTTCTCGTCAATGGCGGCTTCGAGGAGGGCGACTTCACCGGATGGACGTTGTTCGATCCGAGCGGATTCAGCGGTGTCCAATGTCCGGGCCCGGGGCCGGCGGTCGCCGAAGGATTCTGCTCCGCATTTCTCGGACCGGTAGGCGCCGACGGCACGTTGTCGCAAAGCTTTGCGACGATGATGGGAACGGCCTACTCCCTGTCGTTCGCGTTCCTGTGGGATGGCGGAACGCCCTCCGACTTCACTGCGTTCATCGACGGCATACCGGTATTCACTCGCGTCAATCCGCCGGCGATTGCGAATTTCCGCACGGCCACTGCGACGTTCATCGCCACAGGGCCGCTGTCGACGATTTCGTTCGCCTTCCGGGACGACCCAGGGTTCATTTCTCTGGATGCCGTTTCGGTGACGGTGCCCGAGCCCGGAACCGCGGCGCTGCTCGTGCTCGCCCTTGCGGGGCTCGCGTTGATGCGGCGACGCGGCTGACAGGCATACCGGCGGCTGCGACGGCGATGGCGGCGTGAGCCGCTCGTCGCCGTTTGCGCATCGGTTGACGGGAATTCGCGTTCTGCACGCCGGACACGCGCTGCGAGTCCTTGCCTGCCCAATGTACGACGCGCCTCGCTAGCGCGCGCAAGGTCCGCCCGGGGCCATGACAACGTGCGGTCATGCTCGGCATGCCGACGAAGAGCGCGGCGATGATGACGATCATTCGAGAATTCGCCGATGCCGAACCAGATAATCCTGCTATCCGATCATTACGTGCCGCAAGTCATTCCTGCTGACGCATCCTTGGCCGGTAGATTCAGTTCGAAGTCGAACGTGAACGTCGTCTTGCCGAGCTTGCCTGCGATCTTGCCCGATAGCGCGCCTCCCGGCTTCACTTCTCCGATCATCCTCTCGACCTTGAAGTCCGTCGGCGCCTGAACGACACGTTGGATGCCCGCCATCGGCGACCTCGCGTGGTTGGTGTTCAGGTCGATCGACTTGACGGCGGCCGCAGACGCTGTCTCCTTGCCACCGCCCGGGCAGAACATGATGATGGCCATCGTGCGCTGCCTGCCGCCCTTCGTGCCATCGGCGTACGACGATGTCTGGAAGCTCTCCGCTTCCTGCGCGGTGATCGCGTCTTCGTTGAACCAGATCGCCACACTGCGCTGATCGCCGTACAGCGACGCTACGCAATGGGAGGCGGTGAAGCTTTCGCCACCCATCGATCCCGTCGCCGAACAGCGCGTCTTCACCGGCGCAGTAACGGCGGCCGCGGTTGCGCTTGACGGCGAACCCGACCTGGCAGCACTGCCCGGCATCGGCTGTCCGACCTTCCAGGCTTCGGCCAGCGCGGTGGCACTGCGCCTTTGTTCGGGTGTGAGCGGCTTCGCGATCTCATTCCGGTAGTCGATGTTCTCCTTGTCCCCGTTGCGCGCGGCGATCGTGGCGTTGGCGAGCGCGAAGACCTCATTCTGGGCCGCGCCCTGCCCGGTGTGGTAGACGACTGCCAGCTTGAACTGCGCGTCGGCATTGCCCTGGACCGCAGACTTGCGCCACCAGTCGACTGCCTGCGCATAGTCCCTCGCTACACCCTGGCCCTTGGCGTACAAGAGCCCCAGGTTGTACTGCGCCGTCGCGTCCCCTTGCTCGGCCGCTTTTCTGAACCACGCGACCGCCTGCACGTTGTCCTGCTTGACGCCGTCGCCGGTCGCGTAGACAACTCCCAGCTCCTGTTCCGCGTCGACGTGGCCCTGCGCCGCTGCTTTGCGGATCCACGCGATGCCCTGCGCTTTGTCCTGCGGATACCCGTTGCCGAACTCGTACATCCGTCCGATCCGGTATTGAGCCTCGGGGTCGCCGCGTTCCGCCAGCGGACGGTATTCGTTGGCGGCGGTGACGTAGTCCTTCTTGCTCAGCGCCTCGTAGCCTTCCTTGAGGCCGGCGACGGCGGCCGTGGAGCACAACAGGACTGAGAGGGCGAGCAGGGCGCGCGGTCGCATGACTCCTCCTACGTCGACGGGAAGCCGGACAGGCGTACCGGATTGTCGTGAATGCAGTCTTACATAGCCGACCCAAAAGTTGAAGCTCGCCAGACGGCTGTTGCCGCCCACGATTGTGCCCGTATGATCGAACCGTGCGGCTGCCGGCCGTATCGCTCCGACTCGAGGAAGTCCACCAGTCCATGATCAAGGATCTCTGGTACAAGAACGCCATCATCTATTGCCTCGACGTCGCCACCTACATGGACTCGAACGGCGACGGGATCGGCGATTTTCGAGGGCTCACGCGACGCCTCGATTACCTGCACGGGCTTGGCGTCACGACGCTGTGGCTCATGCCGTTCCAGACATCGCCGCGACGCGACGGCGGCTACGACGTCTCCGACTACTATGCCGTCGATCCGCGGTTCGGCACGTTCGGCGATTTCGTGGAGTTCGCGCACGGCGCAAAACAGCGCGGCATCCGCGTACTCGTCGATCTCGTCGTGAACCACACGTCCGACGAGCACGCCTGGTTCAAATCCGCCCGCGCGGACCCGCGCTCGCCTCATCGCGACTGGTACGTCTGGTCGACCACGAAGCCCCGCCACAGCAAGGATGGCGTCGTCTTTCCCGGTGTGCAGTCTTCGACGTGGACGTACGACAAGACCGCCAGGGCGTGGTACTTCCATCGCTTCTACGACTTTCAGCCGGACCTCAATACGTCGAATCCCGACGTGCAGGCAGAAATCCTCAAGATCATGGGGTTCTGGATTCAGCTCGGCGTCAACGGCTTTCGCATGGACGCCGTGCCTTTTTTCATCGGCACCAAGGGCGCCGACGTCGACAAGCCCGTGTCGCAGTTCGACATGCTGCGGGAGCTGCGGGAGTTCCTGCAATGGCGTGAAGGCGCGTCGATCATCATCGCCGAGGCCAACGTCAAGCCCAACGAGGATCTCGACTACTTCGGGGAGGACGGCGACCGCATGCAAATGATGTTCAACTTCCAGGTCAACCAGAACCTCTTCTATGCGCTCGCCTCGGCGGACACTCGCCCGCTGCTGCAGGCTCTGATGAAAACCAAGCCCAGACCGCAGACCGGGCAATGGGGTCAGTTCCTGCGCAACCACGACGAGCTCGACCTCGGCCGTCTTACCGAAGCCCAGCGCAAGAAAGTCTTCGCGGCGTTCGCTCCGGAGCCATCCATGCAGCTCTACGATCGCGGCATTCGGCGCCGGCTCGCGCCGATGCTCAAGGGCGACCGACGACGCGTCGAGCTGGCATACAGCCTGCTGTTCACCCTTCCGGGCACACCGGTGATCCGCTATGGCGACGAGATCGGGATGGGCGACGATCTCAACCTGCCGGAGCGGGAATGCGCCCGCACGCCGATGCAATGGTCCACGGAGCCCCAGGCGGGATTCACGAAATCGTCTCGGCCCATCCGGCCGGTGATCAGCGACGGCCCGTATGGCTACCCGCAGGTCAACGTAGCGAAGCAGCGCCGCGACGCGAACTCAATGGTGAACTGGACCGAGCGCATTATCCGGATGCGCAAGGAAGTCCCGGAGATCGGCTGGGGTGATTTCGCAATCATCGACACGGGGACGCCAGCCGTGCTGGGATTGCGCTACGACTGGCTGAACAATTCAGTGCTCACGCTGCACAACTTCAGCGCACAGCCCTTACAAGTTCGATTCGCCGCAGGTGCGGGCGATCGCGGCAACTTGCTCGTGAACTTGTTGACCGAAGATCACAGCTGTGCCGATGCGCAGGGTCGGCACAGTGTCGTGCTGGAGGCCTACGGCTACCGCTGGTATCGCGTCGGTGGGCTCGACTACCTGCTCGAGCGAACCGAAGTGGACGTGGCACCCGACAAACGAGTGGCGTCGCGTTCGCGCGCGAACGCACGATCCGGCAAGTCGCGCGCAAGGCGTTGATGCCCGTGCTTGCAGCGATATCGTGGTCAACCGGCCTTGAACAGGCGGGGAACGAACATCACGAAGTCGGCCCAGTAAGTGATCACGATCAGCGTGAAGAACAACGGCACGTAAAGCGGCAGCACCGCACGGGACATCTGCGCGAGCGTGAGCTTGCCGATGTCCATCATGATGAAGAGGATCACGCCGAACGGTGGAGTGAGCGTGCCGATCAGCAGGTTCACGACGATGATGATGCCGAAGTGCACGGGATCGATCCCGAGCGCCATGATCGTCGGATACAGCGTAGGCGTTGCGATCAGCAGGACGGCCGTGGTTTCCATGAAACAGCCGATGACGAGCAGTCCGACGTTGATGATTGCCAGGATCACGAACTTGTTGTCCGAGATCGACGTGAGGAACAGCGCGAGCTTCATCGGCGCCTGCGATGTCGCCACGATCCAGCCGAACGGCACCGCGCACGCGATGATGAACACGAGCACGCCGCAGGTGACGAGCGTCTCGCGCGCGGCTTCGGCAATGTCCTTGATCGCGAGCTCGCGCTGGAGAAAGCCGAGCGCGACCGCATACATGACCGTGAGCGCCCCGAGCTCGGTGGGCGTGGCGACGCCTGCCAACAACCCGACGGTCAGCAGAATCGGAGCGGCAAGGGCGGGGAGCGCGCGCACGAACGTGCGTCCAATCAACGGGTACGACATCGGCTGCGTGGGCGGCGCAGCGACGCGTCCGGTGCGCACCAGCCAGTAGATCATGACCATCTGTGCCGTACCCATCAGGATGCCCGGCAGGAATCCGGCAAGGAACAGGTCCGCCACCGACGCCTGCACCATTACGGCATACACGACCATGATCACCGATGGAGGGATGATGGGACCGATGATGGCCGACGCGGCGCTCACCGCGGCCGAGAAGGCGACATCGAAACCTTCCTTGCGCATCGCCTCGACTTCGATCACGCCCAAGCCTGCCGCGTCCGCCTGCGCCACGCCGCTCATGCCGGCGAAGATCATGCTGGCCAGTACGTTGACGTGGGCGAGGCCGCCGCGGATGTGACCTACCAAAGCGGTGGCGAACGCGAAGATGCGATTGGCAATGCCGGCACGGTTGAGCAGATGTCCCGCCAGCACGAACAGCGGGATCGCAATCAGCACGAAGCTGTCGAGTCCCGTGCCCATGCGCTGCACGACGATCGACAACGGGATCGGTTGCGTGAACGCGATCGTGGCGATCGATGCGAGACCCATGGCGAACGCCACCGGCACCTCGATCGCCACGAGCACGGCGAACAGCCCGAAGAGAATCAACAGAGTCATACCGGTACCACCGGAATCGCAGCGCGCGCCCTATGCTTGCCCACCAGCAATGCTTCCTGCAACAGCAGATAGATCGTCGTGAAAGCCATCGAGGCCGCGGACAGCGTCAGCGGCAGCGAATAGAACCAGCTCCGGGGAAGCTCGATCGGCAGCGAAATGGTCTTGGAGCGACCTTCGACGCCCATCACCTTTATGCCCTGCTCGATCAATACGACGAGCGTAACCAGCACGAGGCCCCATACCACCATTCGCATGATCGCCGCTAGCCGCGGCGGTACTCGGCTACCGAAGGTTGCGATTACGATGTGTCTGCTCCGCTTCAGGCCAAGGCTCGCGCCGACGAACACGGACCAGATGAACGCGTACGTTGCAGACTCCTCCACCCAGGCGATCGGGCGACCCAGCGCATAACGGGTGAATACCTGCACGCTGATTGCGACGACGATGAGCAGGATGAGGGCCACGCCGAAACCCTGCTCGACCGCACCGATGCGGTCGAGCACGCGCTTGTAGACGGCGAGCATGTCAGAGCTTCTGGATCTGATCCCACAATCCGGGCGTCCAGGCTCCGTCCTTCTCCATCATGACCACACCTTCCTTGGCGCGCTGCTGAATCGGCCTCTTGTCGATCGTGGAGACCTTCGCGCCTTCCGCCGCCATCTTGCGTATTACATCCTCGGTTTCCTGTTGCGCGGCCTTGCGCGTGTTTTGCACCGCATCGACGGCGCAGTCGGTGAGAAGCTTCTGCATGTCCGCGGGCAACGCCGAGTACGCCTTCTCGTTGATCGTGATATGCGCGGACGACATCAGATGATCGGTGCGGGTGACATACGGCGCGGCTTCATGGAACTTGGCCGAATAGGCCGACGAGATCGGTCCCTCCGCGGCTTCCACCACGCCGGTCTTGAGTCCCAGGTAGATTTCGCCCCAGGCAAGCCGCGACGGGCGCGTACCGAGCGTCTCCCAGAGCGTCAAGTACGTCTTGATCTCCGGCACCCGCATCTTGATCCCGTTCAAGTCGCTCAGTGATGCGATGGGCTTTTTCGTGAACAGGATGCGCGGCTGCGTCGGAGCCGCCGCGAGAATGCGCAGCCCCTGCTCCTTGCGCAGCTTTTCGGCCATCGCCGCATACGTCGGGCTGTCCAGGAACTTCTGCATATGGTCCGCGTCGCGGAACGTGAAGCCCCATGCGAGGATCGAGTAATCCTTCACCCAGTTGGCATACCAGTCGAGCACGTCGCCGTAAAGCTGCACCGAGCCCTGCATCATCTGCTCGATCACCTGCACGTCGCTGCCCAACTGCTCGCCCTGAATGAAGTTGACCTTGAGCTTGCCGACGGCCTTGTCGTTTACGCAGGCGGTGAAACGCAGGTTCTGGCGATCGAGAATGGAGCCGATTGCATCGGATCCGCCGAACGTGAGGGTGGTTTGCGCATACGTCGGAGCTGCGAGCAACAGGCAAGCGGTGAGCAGGGTCGTGCGGAACGCGAGCTTCATGATGTTCCTCCTTGGCATGTCGGGTCAGGTCTGCGCCGCGCGGGGCCGCGCGGGCTGCTGATCGAAGTAGCGGCTCTCGAGCGCCGTCTGGTTTTCGTAGATGGAGCCCTGGTTCCGTGCGGGCGGAAAAGGCATCCGTATCGGACAATCCACCATGCGCGGCACCACCGTCGGCGAGCCGAGCAGCAGGCGCTCATTGAAGTCGTTCCAATCCGCAATGCCGAGCAGCGGAAACGCATCGGCCGCGGCAAACTCGTAGAGCAGCAGATTGCGGGAGGCCGCAGAGCGATTTTGTGCCGAGCCGTGCACGGCCCGCACATGATGGAACGAGCACGAACCGGCAGGCGCGATCAGCGGCACCGCGGCTGCGAAGTCGAGTCGATCGCGCATCGGATCCATCGCGCCGCAAAAACAGCCGTCGCTGCCGTGGTGGTCGTAGGTGGGACCGCGGTGGCTGCCGGGGAGGACGAGCAGCGGACCGTTGTGCTCGGTCGCGTCATCGAGAAGCACGCCCACTGCCAGCAGATCATCGTTCGTGTGCGGATAGAAGGCCCAATCCTGATGCCATTCCACCGGTGACCCGCCTTCCGGAGACTTCAGGTTGAGCTTGGAACCATGCAGGCGAACGCCGCTCGGCCCGAGCAGCGCCGAAAGCACTTCGAGCAGACCGGGTGAACGCATGAACTCGGCGAATACCGGATCGACGACGTGAGCCTTCTTTATCCGGCGCACGCGCGGTTCGGCCGCCGAGTGCGTGGGCTCGAGGTCGTAGACATCGTCGTGAGTGGACACCTTGCCTGCGCCCTCGATCAGGGCGGCGAGCACCTGCTTCATCTGCTCGCGCGTCGCATCGTCCAGCAGGCCCTCCACGACCATAAAGCCGTCGCGGCGATAGCGTTCGATCGCAGCGTCGTCCAGATGCCTCATCGTTGCTCCGTGGTTCCAGCGCTCTCGCAAAAATCGGGACGCCGCGCGGCGTCCATCGCTCGGTACGCCAGCTTACTCGGTAAGCGTCGTCGGCTGTTGTGCCGTCAGGCGCTTGACCAGGCGTACCGCCTCGACGGCGTTACCGGCATAGCCATCAGCGCCGATCTGGCGTGCGAACTCCTCGCTCACCGGTGCGCCGCCCACGATGATTTTGCATTGCTCGTGAAGGCGTCGCTCGTTCAACCCATCAACGATCGCGCGCATTTCCATCATCGTCGTCGTGAGGAGCGAAGACAGGCCGAGCACATCGGGCTGGAACGCCAGCACTTGCTCGTAGAACTTGTCGCGCGAGACACTGACCCCGAGATCGCGCACTTCGAACCCCACCCCGCGCAGCATCGTCACCACCAGGTTCTTGCCGATGTCGTGCATGTCGCCCGTGACGGTTCCGATAAGCACCTTGCCGCGCTGTTGCTCGCCGCTCGCGGCAAGATGCGGCGCAAGCACGTCGACGGCGGCCGTCATGGCGCGGGCCGCCAGCAACACTTCGGGAATGAACGCCTCGCCCACCGCCATGCGATCGCCAACCACCGTGATCGCCGCGATGAGTCCGTGCTCGAGGATCTTCGACGCCGGCACCGCCGCATCGAGCAGCTCCTGCACGTGCTTCCTGATATCGACGTGCTTGCCCTTGAAGACGTCCTGGCGCACGGCTCGGTAAGCGTCGTCGCCGGGGTCGGTCGTGAGCGCAGCGTCGGTAGGTCGAGGCCGCGCGGGCGCGCTCGGGAGCGGACGGAATGCGCCCGCTCGCAGCGGCAGGCGGCCCTCCTTCTCGATGCGTTCGCCGATGCGCTGCAGGCGCGAGAACACGGCCGATGGCGGCACTTCGTCCGCGATGCCGACGACGATTCGCTGTCCCGGCGCCACCGCCCGGAGCAGCTCGTCCATGTACGCCTCGAAATCGGCTTCGCTCGTGCCCGGCATCACGACGGTGGAAGGTATGCCGCCAAACAACGTCAGATGCGGGCTCCACTGCCGGTAATAGTCGGCGAGACTCACCTTGGTCATCGGTGCGGGACAGACGGACTCGGCGACATGCATCCCCGAATCGCGGATCAGGTCCATGAGCCCGCGGTTCTCGCCGTCGGTATGGCAGAGCACGAGCTTGCCCGCCGCGCCGAGCGTTTCGGCGGCCTTGCGGATCCACGGCCGGATCTCCTGCGCGAAATAGGGTGGAAACGTGATCATCTCGTCGAAGTTGGAGCCCCACCAGACAACGTCCGCCGGCGACTCGGCGACGATCTTCAGCATCTTCTCCTGCACAGGCGCGATCCGTTCGGCGAGGCCGCGCATCTCGGCGTGATGGTCCTTGTAATGGATGAAGAACTGCGTGGCATCCGAGAGGTCGTGCTGGATCCAGTGCACCGGCGAGGCTACCAGCGAGCCGACACACACCGCCACGCCGTTGTCGCCGATCTCGCCGTCCGCCCAGCGCCGGTAGCGCTCGAAGCTGGGCACGACATCCATGTGCTCGAAGAGATAGCCTGCCGGCGCATAGTCCTGGGGCGCCTTGATCAGATGCTCGACGACCGCCGGATTGGTGATGCCATGCCGCTGTGAATCGACGTCGTAATGCGTGATCGTGCTGACGGTGCCAAGCGGAGTGCGATACTCGACGCGCGTGCGCGGACCGGCTCGGTGCACGCTGACTTCGACGTCCTTCGGCAACACGACGTCGTACGGCGTATCGCGGCTGTAGAACACGCCGAGCCCGCGATGCAGGTACAGCGGCTGATACGCGGGGTCGAGCTGGTTGTCGCAAAAGCGATGGTGAAACGGCCAGCCTTCGGCGCGCGCGATGTCGTTCATCGGCATGCCGACGTACTGCTTCGGCAGCGTGCCCGCGGTTGAATTGGCGAGGTACCAAAGATCAAGGCGCGGCACGTACGGCAGCCGATCCACCAGCTCGCCGCGCAATGCGGCGAGGACGCGCGCCTTATGCGTATACGCCATTCCGTCGCTCCGTCAGGTCAACGTTCAGCCACACTGATATGCAAGCACTCGTGCTGCCTCGTGCCTCACGCCCGCCATTATTGGCTCGGAAGGTGGACTGCGCTGCAATCGCATGTACGGGGTTGACATGGATCAATTCGGCGCTTGACGAAGGCAGCACCTGGGGAGCGCTCCGCCCCGACTGCAGCGAACGTCGTGCCCGATGGCGTGAGCGACGGGAAAGTTAGAGCTCATGGCGACCCGCTGAGGTTCGCGCCGTGACGCCTCGAAACGCAGGCACTACAAGCTGTTGCAAAGCCGGCGAATCGAAGCTTGATCTGCCGCAAGTCGCGTCATTCGTCGCTGGTGCAAGGTGCCAAATCGGCGAAGTTCGTCCGGACGATCATCCCCACCAACACGGTCAGCGTCCCAGCGCTTGAGGTTTGGTGGCGACCGTGAGCGCTCGTAGCTCCGCCGCCGCGCTCGCGCATTGGCGCAGCAAGAAGATCATCGCGCGAAATGAATTTCGATGAGCAGCACGTCAATCGCCACCGCTTCGACCGATTCCCCCACGCCATGGCTTGGCGCCTTCGGCGAGCTCGCCGGCCGGCGCGCGCTGGTGACCGGGGCGAGCAGCGGTATCGGCGCGGCCGTGGCGGAAGCGCTCGCCGAATGTGGCGCGCACGTCTGCATGCACCACGGCGGCCGTGCGCAGTCCGCGGCGGCGTCTGCACAATCGTTACGCGACCGCGGGTTGCGTGCGATGACCGTCGGCGCCGACCTCAGCGTCCCCGGTGCGGCGAGCGCGATGGTATCGAGCGCGGTCGCAAGCCTCGGCGGCCTCGATCTGCTGGTGAACGTCGCGGGCTCGCCCATGACGCGCACGCCTTTGGCGATGCTCGACGACACCGTCGGCACCGCGATACTGCAGCTCAACTTGCGCGCCGTCGCCGACTCGATACGCGCCGCGATTCCCCATCTGCGGCAGGCCGGATACCCGGCCATCATCAACACCAGCTCCGTCGCAGCGCGCTCGGGCGGCGGGCGCGGGGTCGCGCTCTACGCTGCCGCCAAGGCGGGCGTCGAATCGCTCACGCGGTCGATGGCGAAGGAGCTCGCAAGCGACGGCATTCGTGTCAACTGCGTGCAGCCCGGGTATATCGAAACGCCGATACACGAAGGCTTCAGCGACGACGATGACCGGCGTGCCTACATCGCCGCGACGCCTCTTGCCCGCGGCGGAACGGCGAGCGAGTGCGTCGGCGCCTATCTGTTTCTCGCCTGCCGTCGGCTGAGCGGTTTCGTCACCGGCCAGACGATCGCGGTCAACGGGGGAATGATCGTCGGCTAGCCGTCGGCGCACCGTCTCGGCGAGCGCATGCCCACCGATTGACATCCGGCGCAGCAGCGGCTCACAATCGTGCACGATATATCGCGCATGATGCAGGCAAATGGCCCGGCCTCGCCCGAAGATCGAACGCGTCGCCCTCCTCGACCAAGTCCATGACCTGCTCAAGGAGCGCGTTCTCGACCGCACGTACCGCCCCGGCGAAAAGCTCAACGTCGATGCGCTCGTGCGCGAGCTTTCGGTGAGCTCGACGCCGATTCGCGAGTCGCTGGGGCGCCTCGTGGCCGAGGGCCTCGCGCGCGCGGAGCCGTTCGTGGGATTCTTCGTCGCCGACATGCCTTCGCGCGAGTACTACGAGCAGCTCTACGATTTCCGCCTGGTGATCGAGCCGTGGGCCGCGGGCGTAACGGCGCACCGCCGCCCTGCCGGAACCCTCGCCGTGCTGAAGGAATCGCTCGACGTGATGAAGCACGGCACGCTTTCCAAGCGCTACGCGCGATACCGCGGATTTTCCGAAGCCGATGCGGCGTTTCACACCGCGCTCGTCGTCGGCACCGGCAACGAGCCGGCGATGAAGGTCTACGAGGACTTGCGCATTCATCTGCACCTGTCGCGGCTTTACATCGACCGTGACCAGGACACCGACGAATCGCGCACGCAGCACGCCGCGATTCTCGGGGCGATCCGCGCCGGCCGGGCGAAGGACGCCTCGGCGCATATGCGCGAGCATCTGCGCACGTCGAAGGAAAAGTTGCTCGGCGAGCCCGTGTGAGCCGGCTCGCCCCCTGACGTCGGAACTCAACGCGCATGGAGGACTGAACAAATGCTGAAAGTTATAGCGGTTGCCGCAGCGCTCGCCGCAACCCTGCTGATGCCGGACGGCGCCGCCGCACAGACGCTTCGTTTCGGGCACGCCAACTCGCCGGGCGAGGTCGCGAACGACATGTTCAACGAGCTTGCCGATCGCGTGAAGACGCGCACGAAGGGCGCGGTGACGATTCGCGTGTATCCGTCGGAGCAGCTCGGCAAGGAGGCCGATCTCGTGCAGCAGGTGAAGTCCGGCGCGCTCGACATGTCGGCTCCCAGCATGGCGGTGATGTCGTCGCTCGTTCCGGCGATGGAAATGGCGAGTGGCCCGTTCCTGTGGAAAGACTGGAAGGAAGCCGAAGCGGTGTTGCGCGGTAGCGCGTTCGAGCCATTGTGGGACGAGCTGCGCGACAAGCACAACATCGTCCCGGTGACCAAGATCCTCTATTGGGGCTGGCGCGACTTCACCTTCACCGAGCGCGAGGTGCGCAAGCCCGATGACATGGCGGGACTCAAGATTCGCGTGCCGGAAAGCCCGATCTGGGTCGAGATGGTCCGCGCGTTCGGCGCAGCGCCGACGCCGATCCCGTTCGGCGAGGTGTACACCGCTCTGCAGCAGAAGACCGTCGACGGCCAGGAGAATCCGATCCCGACGATCTACTCGCGCAAGTTCTACGAGGTGCAGGGGGTGCTGTCGATGACACGCCACATGTTGCAGAACAACACGATCGTCATCAACAAGGCATCGTTTGCGAAGCTCTCGCCGGAGTACCAGAAGATCCTGCTCGATGAAGCCGCTGCCGTCTCCGCCAAGAACACGCAGCTGCAACAGGGCCGCGAGCAGAGCATGCTCGAGGAAATCCGCAAGTCGGGCAAGATCAAGGTGATCGACGAGCCCGACCGCGCGGCGTTCCAGGCCAAGGTCGAGCCGGCCTATGCCCGCCTCGAAACGCGGTGGGGTGCGGAAAATCTGAAGCGGCTCCGCGCCGAAATTGCACGCGTTCGCGGCAAGTGAGCGGCCCGCTTGTGCGGGCGGTCTGGCTGCGCCGTGTAGACGACGCCGTCGCAAAGGGCGAGAACGTGTTCCTCTCGCTCGCGCACGGCGTCATCGCGGCGCTCGTGGTCGTGGCGGTGGTGTTCCGCTATTTCCTCGCCAATCCGCTGATCTGGACCGAGGAGGTCATCGTCACACTGTTCGCGTGGATGCTCTTCATCGGTCTGGCGAGCGGCTTTCGCGAGCGGATGCACCTGCGCATCGACGCCCTGCTGATCCTGCTGCCGCTGCGCGCGCGCTTCACGCTCGGCGCGATCGCCACCACCGCAACGCTCGTCACGCTCGCCGGGCTCGTTTGGTTCGGATTCGATCAGACGGTGACGCTGCTCGATACGCAGACGCCAATGCTGCGCGTGTCCGCTGCGTGGTCCGTCACCGCGCTTCCGGTCGGCGCCGCTCTCTCCTGCCTGCACATCGCCCGCCACGCGGTGTTCGACGGGATCGCCGAGACGCTCTGGCCCGCCGACCTCGTCGCCGCCGCCGCTGAAGTCGACGAGTGATGGCGATCCTCCTCATCACGTTCACCGTCCTGCTGCTGTTCGGCATGCCGATCGCGCTCGCGATGATCGCGGCGTCCGGTCTCGCGATCTGGAACGAAGGCATTCCGCTCAGCGTCGTCGCGCAGCGCGTGTTTGCGGGGCTGCAGTCGTTTCCACTGCTCGCGGTGCCCTTGTTCACGCTCGCCGGCTCGCTGATGAACGAGTCCGGGATCAGCGAGCGCCTGTTCGGCTTCACGAAAGCGATGGTCGGCCATATACGCGGCGGCCTCGCGCAGACCGCCATCATCGGCAACGTCTTCCTCGCCGGCATCTCCGGCTCCTCGGTCGCCGACACCGCCGCCACGACGCGCGTGCTCGTGCCCCAGCTCGAGCGCAGCGGCTACAGCCGACCGTTCAGCGCCGCGGTCGCAGCATGCGCGGGAACGCTGGGACCGATCATCCCGCCATCGATCCTGATGGTGCTCTACGCATGGCAGTCGAACGTCTCGCTCGGCTCGCTGTTCGTCGCCGGAGTCGTCCCCGGCCTCATCATGGCGGGCGCGATGTCGACGGTGATCTTCATCCTCGCGCGCGTCCGCAGATATCCCACGTCGGGAAGCTTCTCGCTGCTGGCACTGTGGACGGAATTCCGCCGTGCGCTGTGGGCGCTGCTGATGCCGGTGATCATCATCGTCGGCTTTCGTCTCGGCGCCGTCACCGCAACCGAGATCGCCGGCGTCGCCGCGTTCTACGCCGCGATCGTTGGCCTGTTCGTCTATCGAACGCTCAAATGGACGAAGCTGCCGGCGATCCTGCGCACGACGGCGCGCGAAACTGCGGTGATCCTCATCATCGCCGGCGCGGCTGCGCCGTTCAGCTGGATCCTCGGCATCGAACAAGCGCCGCAGCTCGTCGTCAGCGCCATCCAGTCCGTCACGAACGAGCCGTGGGCGGTGCTGGTGATCCTCAACGTCGCGCTGCTGATCGCCGGGATGTTCATGGAAACGATCGCGGTCATGATCATCCTCGTGCCGATCCTCGTGCCGCTGCTCACCGCGCTGCACATCGACCTCGTCCACTTCGGCGTCATCCTGCTCGTCAACCTCGTCATCGGTCAGCTCACGCCGCCGGTCGGTGTGCTGCTCTTCGTCGTGATGACGATCGCGAAGGTGTCGCTCAATGCGCTTGTGCGCGAAGTCTGGCCGTTCGTGCTCGGACTCGTCGTCGCTCTGGCGCTCATCACCTACATTCCGGCCACGAGTCTCGCGTTGCCGAAGCTGTTCGGGTTATGACGCCCGTCGCACGACCTCAATCCTTATCGGGAAATCTCAGATGAGCACGATACGCACGATCGAAGTCGTCGATTTCAAATTCCAGGCGCGCAACATCGAGCGCGCGGGCGTCGGTCAGATGGTCGGCTTCAGGCGAGGGTCGTCCACCGAGGTCGTCAAGAACGCCATCGCGATCGAGACCGACGACGGGCTGCGCGGCGAATACGTGACGAACTGGGTAGCGAGCCCCGGCACCCGCGGTGAAATCGACATGCTGGCGCCGTTCATGCTCGGTTGCGACGCGATGGCGCGCGAAGGTCTGTTCGACGATCTCAAGCGCGAAATTCGCCAGTGGTCCGGCATGGGCCACGGGCCGCTCGACATCGCGCTGTGGGACCTCGCCGGCAAGAAATACGGGGCATCGGTGTCCGAGCTCCTCGGCGGCTACCGCAAGCGGCTGCCGGTCTACGCGTCGACTTACCTGGGCGACCATCAGGGCGGCCTCGACAGCAAGGAGGCGTACGCGGCGTTCGCCGAGCAGTGCTACGAGCTCGGCTTCCGGGCGTACAAGATCCACGGCTGGAACGACGGCGACGCACGCCGCGAAGCCGAGAACGTGTTGCACGTCGCGAAAACGGTCGGCGACAGGATGACGCTGATGCTCGATCCGGCCTGTCAGCTTCGGAAGTTTTCGGATGCGCTCTACGTCGGTCGTGCGTGCGATGAAGGCAACTACTTCTGGTACGAGGACCCGTTCCGCGACAACGGCAAGTCGGCGTTTGCGCACAAGAAGCTGCGCGAGATGATCAAGACGCCGCTGCTGATCACCGAGTACGTGCGCGACATCGAGCCCAAGGCCGATTTCATCGTTGCCGGTGGCACCGACTACGTGCGCGTCGATCCCGAGTACGATCACGGCATCACGGGCGCCATGAAGATCGCGCATCTCGCCGAGTCGTTTGGCCTCGATTGCGAGGTCCATGCATGCGGGCCTGCGCACCGGCACGTGATGTCGGCGATGCGCAACAGCAACTACTACGAGCTGGCGCTGGTCGGCCCCGATTGCCCCAACATGGTCGCGCCTGTCTACACCAACGGCTATACCGACCAGCTCGATTGCTGCGGATCCGATGGCTGCGTCGAGGTGCCGACCGGTCCCGGCCTCGGCGTTACCTACGACTGGGACTATATTCGACGCAACGCCGTCGCCACGCGCTTGTTCAAGTAGGTCGCCGCGCGATGGAAGACCGTGAAGCGTGCTCGGCTGCGCCAGCCACTCGATGGCCGGTCACTACGCGAGCGCCGACGTCGGCTCGGCTACTCGGCGCCGAGCGGGCAACCGCGCGCCGACTTTGCGGCGGCGGCGTTCAGCGGCTTCGCATCCTCGCGTCGTCGCCACGCATTGCGGCCATGTCGACGACGATCTCGAATGCACGCTGCAATGCTTGCGGATCGGCGATGCCGCGGCCCACGATATCGAACGCAGTGCCCTGCGCCGGCGTCGTGATCGGCACCGGCAGGCCGCCCATCACCGTTACGCCGCGCTCGAAGCCCATCGTCTTCATCGCGATCTGTCCCTGGTCGTGATACATGGTCAACACCGCGTCGAATCGCTGCTTGCGCGCGACGAGAAAGGCGGTGTCGGCCGGGAACGGTCCGCGCGCGTCGACGCCTTCGACCCGCAGACGCGCGACGGCGGGCGCGATGACGTCGATCTCCTCGCGTCCGATCGTGCCGCCGTCGCCGGCGTGCGGATTGAGCGCGCACACGGCGATGCTCGGATTGGTCACACCGCTCATGCGCAGCGCGCCGGAGATGACGTACGCGCCGTTGCAAACGGCATCGATGGTCACCTCGTCGGCGACGCGGCGCAATGGAATATGCGAGGTGACGCGCGAGGTCCATAAGCCGTCGAGCACGTTCAGCTCGCAGACAACGCCGTGGTAATCGAGCTGCTGCGCGAAGTATTCGAGCTCGTCCTCGACGGCCAGGCCGGCAAGGCGCATCGCCTGCTTGTTGAGCGGTGCGAACACAAGGCCATCGATGTGGCCGTCGCGCAATGCATGCGCGCCCGCGCTCAGGGTCGCGAGCACCGCCTCGCCCGCCCGGCGCGTCGCCTGACCGGGCGTGATCTCGCCGGCGTCGAGCACTGGAAGCGGCACGAAGCTCGGCTTGTCGCGGCTCGTCACAGCGCTCAGGTCGCTGCATGTATGCACATCCACGTCGGTGCCGGCCGCGCGCTGCCCCGCCTGCCACACGGCCGATGCGCCGATGATCACGATATCGGCCTTGCGCACGATATCCGACCTGCTCAGCAGCTTCGCCGACAGCTCCGGCCCCACGCCGTTCGAATCTCCCAAGAGCCAGCCAATTCGCGGCTTCATCGTCTCTTTCCTCATTTGCTTGAACGGCGCGCCGCCGGCTTGGCGGAAAGCCGTGATCTCCACGTGGTGCCGAGATGCCGTTTCAATCGCCGCGATAGAGCCACCGCATCGCGGCGCTCGAGCGCGGCGATGATCTTCTCGTGATCGGCGACGGCGTCCGCCCAGCGCTCCTTGCTCAATCGCTCCGGACTCGTCGTCAAGAATCGCACGCGATAAAGGCGAGCGTTGAGCGTGGCATGCAGCCGTTGCAGCGTCGCGTTGCCGCTCGCGGCTGCGATCCCGAGATGGATCTGTTGATTGAGCTTGAAATACGCGAGCCGGTCGCCCCGGGCGTACGCCTTGAGCATTCGCTCGTGCACCGCGCGCAAGCCGGCGATCGCATCGTCGGTTGCCGCGGCGCATGCGAGCTCGGCAGCGATCGCCTCGATCCCGCCGAGGGCGGTCAGCATGTCCTCGATCTCGACGAGATCCGGGTTGGCGACGAACGCGCCGCGATTCGGCACGAGATCGACGAGTCCCTCGCTCACCAGGAGCTTGATGCCCTCGCGCAGCGGCGTGCGCGATACGTGCAGCGTTTCGACGAGCCTGATCTCGTTGAGCTTCTCGCCCGGACGCAGCGCGTCCTCGGCGATCATGTCGCGAAGGCGTTCGGCGACCTGCGCGGGCAGCGTCTGACGCGCGATGTGCCGCACCGTCGCTTCGTCGACGCGGCCGCGATGGGTCGATGCGTCGTCGCGATCGATCCTCATCGATATAGCCAGTCGACGAGTCCGAGCGAGAACACCGGAACGTAGGTGGCGAGCACGAGCACGACGAGCAGCACGCCGATGTACGGAAGATTCACTTTCGTCGTGCTCCACATGTCGGTCTTCGCGATCGAGCACGCCGTGGCGAGTACGCTCGCGACCGGCGGCGTCTGCTGACCGATGGCGAGATTCAACGTCACGATGACCCCGAAGTGCACGAGGTCGATGCCCACCGCCTTCACGAGCGGCAGCACGATGGGAACGACCAGGATGATCGCCGCGGCGCTGTGCAGGAACATGCCGAGCACGAGGAGGAAGAGGTTGAGCAGCAGCAGCACGAGCCACTTTTCGTGCGTCACGTGCGTGATCGCGGCCGCGAGCTCCTGCGGCAGCTGGATGCGCGTCAGGTACAACCCGAGAACCGCGGAAGTTGCGACGAGGAGCAGCACCGTCGCCGTTTGCAGGATGCCGTCGATAACGGCGCGGTAGAGCTGGCGGGCGTTCAGGTCGCGGTAGATCAGCCCGCTCACGATCAGCGCCGCCACCACCGCGAGCCCCGCGCCCTCGGTCGCGGTCACGATGCCGCCGAAGATGCCGCCCAGGATGATGACCGGCAGCAGCAGCGCCCAGCCGGCCTGCCGGAACGCTTCGACGAGTCGCGGAACGCTGAACGCCTGCTCGCGTGGCAGGTTGTGCCGCACCGCATAGCGGTAGCACAGCGCCATCATGCCAAGGCCGCCGAGCACGCCCGGCGCCACGCCGGCGACGAACAGCTTGACGACCGAAGCATCGGCGATCGTCGCGTAGAGGATCATCGGGATCGACGGCGGGATGATGATCGCGAGCGAGCCCGCGGACGAAGTGATGGCCGCGGCGAACTCCTTGCGATAGCCGCGTCGTTTCATCGATGGGATCAAGACGGAGCCGACTGCCGCCACGTCGGCGACCGCCGAGCCGGAGATCTCGGCGAAGAACATGTTGACGCCCACGTTCACCACGGCAAGACCGCCGCGCACGAAGCCGATCATCGCGGAGAGCAGGTTGACGAGCCGCTGCGAGATGCCACCCGTATTCATCAGCGCGCCGGCCAGCACGAATAGAGGCACGGCGATCAGCGGAAAGCTGGTCGAGCCGCGGTAGAGCGACAGAGCGACCTCGACGAGGGCGTCGAAGCCGAGGCTCCACGCGATGCCGGCGACGCCGACGGCGCCGATTGCGATCGCGATCGGCACGTTGATCGCAACGAGGGCGATCATGCCGAGAATCACCAATGTGCCCGCCATGCCTCAGCGCTCCGCGTGCGTGGTGAGCGTCGCGCGCGCGTGCGCGATCGCCTCCTCGCGCGCCTGCGCCTCCCGATTGACACCTGCTCGCACCTGTGCGAGCGCCCCGGGCATGCTGAGGATCTCGGCGCACAGGAACAGCGCGCCACCGATCGGGATGATCGCCTGCACGATGCGTTGCGGTACCCACGGCAGGCTGGTGAGCGTGTCGAAGGCGACCGCGTCGAGCACGCGCAAGCCGTATACCGTGACGACGCCGAAAAAGGCGAGCACGACGAGCTCGGAGAGCACGAACAGCGCCACGCGCAACCCTGGCTGCAGCCTCAGCACGAGCTCGGGAACGCCGAGATGCGCGCGCTTGAGCGCAGCAAGCGCCGCGCCGAAATACGTCAGCCATGCGAGCAGCACCGATGCGACCTCGTCGTACCAGCCGAGCGAGTTGCCGACCGTGCGCAGGACGACCGCCGCGACGACGATCGTCAACAGCGTCACGAGCAGCGCGACCGCGACGATCTCGAGCGCGACCTCGAAGGCCAAGCTCAGCTTCGCCATCGCCCTGTCCATGGCGCAAGCGCTATTTCGCGAGCTCGAGCGCCTTGTCGATCAACTGCTGGCCGCCGGGAACTTCCTTGCCGAATTCCGCGTAGATCGGCGTGCTCGCCTTGACGAAAGCGCCGCGATCCGCCGTGTTGACGGCCATGCCGCTCGCCTTGAGCTTACCGAGCAGCTCGTCGTCGAGCCGAGCGCCCTCGGCAAGCGCAGTCTTCTGCACCTGTGGCGCGATCTCGAGCACCGCTTGCTTGACCTTGTCGGGAAGCTTGGCCCAGCTCGCCGCACCGCTGAGCAGGAACGCGGGCGAGTAAAGGTGGTTGGTCATCGACAGGTACTTCTGCACCTCGTAGAACTTGGAGCCCCATACGTTGGTGAGTGGATTCTCCTGTCCGTCGAGGACCTTGGTCTGCAGCGCGACGAACACCTCGCCGTAGTTCATAGGCGTCGGGTTGGCGTCCCACGCCTTGAACATCTTCACGCGCCACACGCCCGGAGGCACGCGCAACTTGATGCCGGCAAGATCGGCCGGCACGTTGATCGGCCGCACGCTGTTGGTGATCTGCCGGAAGCCGTTCTCCCAGGTGGAGACGAGCTTGAGTCCCTTGCCTTCGAGCGGCGGCGCGAGCACCGGCTGCACGATATTGCGATCGATCGCGAGCAGGTGCTGCCTGTCCTTGATGACGAAGGGCATGTCGAACAGACCGAACTGCGGCGTGATCGACGACATGTACGAGGAGATCAACGTGAAGTTGACGGTGCCCAGGCGCAGCTTCTGCACGAGCTCCTTCTCGTCGCCGAGCTGGCCGTCGGCGTAGTACTTCACGTCGTAGTCCTTGCCGAGCTTGTCCTGAAGTCGTTTCGTGAACTCGGCCAGCGTGGTGCCCTGCAACGAGCTCGCCGAGGCGCCGGTCGCTATTACGATCGTTTCGGCGCGCGCGGCGACTGCGATCAGCGCGCCAGCGAACAGCAGCGCGGCAAGCAAAGTACGCTTCATCATGCCCTCCGTGTTCCGTTCGAAATTGTGCGGGTCGAGTCGTCGCCCGACCGTTGATCATTTGATCATCCAGTCGGCATGGCCAACCGCCAGCGTTATTTATAACACAGCATAAATAATTATGTCACGGGACGCTGCTGGTCGAACCAGCCGAAAACGCCGAGCGCCCTACCGATCACTTGGGACGAACAGGACCGACTCCTTTCGAAGCTACTGCGCGTCTGGCTTCTGGATATGCTCCCGCCTGAAATGCGCCAGGCGGACGAGTCCATCAGGCGCGCGTGCGCCGCGAAATGGAAGTAGGTTGCGACCCTACCAAGCACGGGGTTACTGCCCGACTTCTGATAAGCGGGCGGGATCTGGCGAATCATCGAGTCAACGGTCGCGCCGCGCGCCCGTCACAAACGCAAAGCCCCGCGATAAGCTCGCAGGGCTTCACAGGGTTGCCACTTGCGTGGCTTCATTTCGTCACGTCACCGTGACGCATGCCGGCCCGTGATGACCGGCTTCAGGAGTCATGCGGTCGGTAGTCTCATCGATAGGTCTGCTCTCCTTTCACGACTTCGCGCGAAGCGACTCGTGCGACGAGCTTCGTCGTCTGCTCCGGGTCCCCGGCTCGGGATAATCCTCAAGACAGTGTGCCGAGGGTGGTCGCTGCCCGTTCGCCTCAGGTGCACCCGCAGACGGGGCGCGCACAACAGCGAAACACGGATGCGGCAACCGGATTGTCAGACTTTGGTTCGAGAATCCATCCCGAGCCGAATCGCCAGAGCGCTTTCAGTCGACGCCTTTCGCCGGTCCTTGTCAAGGCCGTATCGCTTGATGGGCCTTGCGCTGCGTCAACAAGCCGCGGCGCGCACAACGATACCCTGCGAGTCGAACTCGGTGACGAAGGCGAAGCGCGCATGGAGTTTCTCGATACCGGCAACGGCGATGACGTGCTCGACTTCACGTACGAGTATCTCGCCCGATGTGCGCTGCCGCCTACGGACGAAGAAGTGCGCAACGTGACGCTCGTGCTGGCACAATGCGCGGGCCGTATCGTCGCGCGCGCAACCGCCGACTCGCTTCTCGCCGATCGCTAGTGGGCGACGCCCGAACGCCGAAGGGCGCGCCGGCCGAACCCTGACACTCTTCCCCGTACTCGTGCATTCGGGTCCGCTATCCCGCGACGGATAGCGTGCCGCCACGCGAACCGCGTATCAGGTGCCCAATCGCGGCACTAGGGTGACGCAGCCCACCTCCCGCAACGAGCCCCGATCGGCTGTGGACGCCCTCGGCGTGGCCCATTCGGCGAAGCACGGTCACAACGGGCGCTCTGGTACAGCATCTGCTTTTCTCCAGACGCTGTAGCGAGCGGCCGCCCACATCCGCTCGAGTTAGAGGAAGGAATCCAGCATGGAGGACGCCAGCGGAAGCAGTATCAAGGTCACCTTGATGCAGTTGCCTTGGGCGGTCGTGCGCTTCATCGGTCGGCTTGTCCTGCGCTTTTTCGTAGCGCTCGGAGTGCTCGCGGCACTGGCGGTCGTCGGCTATTTCGAGCTCGAATCGATCATCGAGGCGATCGATTCGCGCTACGCAAGCGAGATCGATGCGTATCTGCGTATCGACCGTAACGCGATCTCGCGGTTGCGCGACCGCGCCTACTTTGCCCAGCAATCCGTGCTCGTCAACGAGGATCTCAAGACGGTTGCCTGCATCTCGTCGCCCGAGCGGCGCATCCTGATCAACGACGGGGCGAACATCCCGCCGCTCTTCGTCAGCGCCATTCTTGCGTCGGAGGACAAGAACTTCTTCACGCACCAGGGCATCGACAAGGCCGCCATCGTGCGGGCGCTGGGTAAGCGTGTTCTCATGGAGAGCCGCTCGGGAGCGTCAACGCTCACGATGCAGATCGCCAAGCACCTTCGCGGCGGCACGGGCCGCGCATCGACCGAGACGGAAAAGATCGGCGACATCGTCATGGCGCTTCGGATCGAGCGCGCGTTCTCACGGCAGGATCTGTTGCTGAAATACGTGAACATGCCGTACTTCGGCCGCGGTCAGTACGGTATCGAAGCGGCGAGCCGCGCTTATTTCGGCAAGCCGGCGAAGGGACTGCCGCTCTCCCAGGCCGCGTTTATCGTGGCGCTCATCAACAAGCCGGCGTTGCCCGACCGATCGTTCGCGACCGACCCGCTGCTGCGCACGCGCGACCAGATTCACGATGCCAATTGGGCGGAAGCCGCGCGCGGCACGATGCGCGTGCTCGATCTGATGCTCGACCAGGGCGTCATCGACGCCGTCGAGCATGCGCGCGCGGCAGGCGAAGTCGAGAAGTCGCTTCGCAAGGATGTGCTGTCACGGGGCATGGGCTGCGGGACGCATGATCACTTTCTCGAACGCGTGCGCATCCTCTACAAGGATCGCTTCCCGATCAACAGGGGCGGGCTCACGATCTCGATCACGCGCGACGACGCGCTCCAGGACGTCCTCGCCAGCGCGGTCGAGCTGACTCTTCGCACCTACCTCACCCGTCATCCGGACGATTCGGACAACGACCTGCTGCGCGCTGGCGCGTTCGCGGTCGACTTCACCGGCGACGTTCTCGCCGAAGTCGGTAATGTCAATTTCAACCCATTGAAGTACGACGTGATCGCGACCGGCTGGCGACAGCCGGGGTCGACCTTCAAGATCTTCACCTACGGGGGACTGGTCGAGCGACTCACCAACGAGGTGCTCGCCGCCGAACCGCAACTCGATACCGTGGACGCGATCGCTGCCAAGGTCCTCGAGCGTTGCACGGTGCTCGACGCGCCGGTGTTCGTTCCGCTGGGGCGCGGGCGCGGCGTGAAGAAGATCGAGAACTTCCACTCACGCTCGGAGCCGGAATACCGGGGTGACATTCCTTGCCGCATCGCGCTCGGCGAATCACGCAACACCGCGGCGATGCGCGCCGGCGCACGCGCCGGCATCAGGAACGTGATCGACCTTACCTATCGCTTGGGCATGCCCCGGGATCCGAAACATCCTCTGCAGCCCTATCCGACCACCGCGATTGGCGCATCCGAAGTGAATCCGCTGTCGATGGCGTCGACGGCGGCGTTTGTCAACGGCGGCTTTCGCGTCACGCCGCGCTTCGCGAACGACGTCTGCCGCGACGGCAAGTCGCTGCTGTACACCGATGACGAAGGGCGCGCGAAGGACTGCGATGTCAAGGGCGAAAACCGTCCCGCACAAGAGCGCCTCATGCACCCCGCCGTATCGGCAGCGATGATCGAGCTCTTGAAGAGTCCGCTCGACATCGGATCCACCGGCACCGCAGCGAGCGTGAGGAGCGGCGTGATCCCGGGCATGGATCCGCTCGGTGACGCGATCTGGAAGTTGAAGCCCGAGGAGCGCAAGAAGCGCACGCTTGCGTTTCCGTTCGATCTTGCCGGCGAGATCGCCGGCAAGACCGGCACGGCGACCAACGCGGATGGCAAGACCTCCGACGTGTGGCTGCTGTTGTTCCTTCCCGGCCCACCTGGGCATGCAGACAAAGGCGTCGTGCTCGGCTTCTGGATGGGCAAGGATTCGAAGGATCATCCGCTCGGCACTCGCGGCTCGACGGGTGGCGCTGGGTTCGCCGAGTCGGGCGCGCGCAACTGGGTGCATTCGGCGTCCACGGTGCTCGCCTTTCTGCAGAAGGAACGAGGACTGCTACGGCCCGGGTACACGTTTCAGCCCATCATGCGCGACGATGTGCTCCGGCGATTCGACGCCAAGATGTCGAAGCCATCGCCGTCGGTTCCCACGCGCATCGCCGCCACGCCCGGCACGATGATCGTGCGTCGCTGAACGGCCAATGACGACAGGTCTGGGTGTATGCTGCCGCGGGAAAGCCAAGGCACGTCGCCGCTGTTGCCTCTGTCGACCGGACCGAGGTCATTCTGAATCTTTCTGCGCGCGATGCGCGATCCGGCGAGGCTCACCGGGGAATTCACTGGAAAGGCGGGGTTCGCATGGCACATCTGATCCATCGCGCTGCAGCGCTGGCAACGGCTCTTGTCGTGACGACGGTTGCGCTACCGGCGCTCGCGGCCAAGACGGTCCTCAACGTCGGCATGGCAGCAATCGATGCGGGCAGGCTCGATCCGCATCTGTCGGCAACGACGCCGGACAAGGTGCTGTTCGACTGGATGTTCAACGGCCTCGTGAGGATGAAGCAGGGCACGATCAATCCGGATCCGGCGCTGATGGAAGGCGATCTCGCCGAGAGCTGGAAATCATCCGCGGACGGCAAGCAGTGGACGTTCAACCTGCGCAAGGGCGTCCAGTGCCATCACGGCTACGGCGAGTTCACCTCCGACGACGTGGTCTACTCGCTGGCCCGCGCCGGCGATCCCAAACGCTCCTCGTTCTCGAGCGACTTCAAGGACTTCGACAAGGTCGAGGCGCTCGACAAGTACACCGTCAGGATCACGCTGAAGAACCAGGTGCCGAGCCTTCTCGGGCTGCTGATCAACTACCAGGGCGGCAACATGGTGTGCAAGAAGGCGGCGGAGGAGATGGGCGAGAAATTCACCCAGAAGCCGATCGGCACCGGCCCCTTCATGTTCGACGAGTACAAATCGAAGGAGTCGGTGTCGCTGGTCGCCAACCCGCAATATTTCCGCGGCAAGCCGAAGCTCGAAAAGATCGTCTACCGCTACATCCTCTCCGACGCGAGCCGCGATCTCGCGTTCACCTCGGGCGAGATCGACCTCACGTACGGTAAACAGGATCAGACCTGGGTCGACCGGATGAAGAAGGAAAAAGACGTGATCGTCGACGTATTCGATCCGGCAGAGCTGTCGGTGCTCTATCTCAACGTCACCAAACCGCCGCTCGACGATCTTCGCGTGCGACAGGCGATCGCCTACGCGATCGACCGCAACCAGATCGTGCAATTCAAGGGCAAGGACATCGCGCGCGCGGCGACGTCGATCGTCCCCTCGGGTTATCTCGGACAGAGCGACGACGTGCCGCTGCTGCCGTACGATCCGGAAAAGGCGAAGGCGCTGCTCAAGGCGGCTGGGCATCCGAACGGGCTCACCATCCATGTCATCCACACCAACCTGCCCGGCATGCTGTCGATGATGGAAGTGGTCCAGGCGCAGTTGCGCAAGGTCGGCATCATCCTCGACATGGAAGTGGTTGAGCACGCCACATTCCACGCCAATATCCGCAAGGACATGAGCCCGATCGTGCATTACAGCGCCGCGCGCTTCCCGATCGCCGATACGTATCTGACGCAGTTCTATCTGGGGCGCAGCATCGTCGGCACCCCGACCGCGGTGACCAATTTCTCGCATTGCAATGACGCCGACGCCGAAATCGACGCCGCGCGCGTCGAGCCGGATTCGAGCAAGCAGAAGGCGCTGTGGAAGACAGCGCAGCAGAAGCTCATGGCCAAGGTGTGCGGAATCCCGATCTACGAGCAGCCGCAGATCTGGGGCCGGCGCGCGACGCTCGATTACGGCTTCCCGCTCAAAGGGTCATTGAGCCTCGGCCCGGTCATCGACGAGGGCACGCACTTCACGCAATAATCGAGACGCGTCCCTCCTCTCTCCGCGGGGAGAGGAAGGGAGCATCCGGCTAGCGGCCAATGCTCGGCTACATCGTCAAGCGCCTGCTCCTGGCGGTCCCGACGCTGTTCGCCGTCCTCACGATCGTCTTCGTGCTCGCGCGCGTGCTGCCGGGCGATCCGGCACAGACGATCCTCGGCGACCAGGCGAGCGCCGAGGCGCTTGCCAACATGCGCCACCGCCTGGGCGTCGACAAGCCGATCGGCGTGCAGTACCTCGACTTCCTCTTCAACGCCGTGCGCGGAGAATGGGGCGACTCTCTGGTGACCGGCAAGCCGGTCGTTGAGGAAGTGCTCAACGTCCTGCCGTACACGATCGACCTGACGGTGACGTCGATCGTCCTTGGAACGCTCGTCGGCGTGCCGCTGGGCGTCTGGTCGGCTCTGCGCCGCAACACCTGGGTCGACTACGTCGCCCGCATGGGCTCGCTGCTCGGGCTTTCGTTTCCCGGCTTCGTCTCGGCGATCCTGCTTCTGCTCGTATTTGCCATCGAACTGCGCTGGTTCCCGGTGATCAGCGCGGGGTCGCTCGACGATCCGGTCGAGCGAGTGCGCAGCCTCGCGCTGCCCGCCGTCAATCTCGCCATCATCATGGCCGCCTATGTCACGCGGGTGACTCGCTCGTCGATGCTCGAAGTGCTCGGCGAGGATTACGTCCGCACCGCGCGCGCGAAGGGCGTGCCGACACGCGCCGTCATCTGGCGCCACGCCTTCCGCAACGGCCTCATCCCCGTCGTGACCGTCGTCGGCCTTTATCTCGGCATCCTGATCGGCAATTCGGTGCTGACCGAGATCGTCTTCAACCGACCAGGGCTGGGCAAGCTCATCGTCAGCGCTCTCAACCAGCGCGACTACACGGTGCTGCAGGGGATGATGGTTGTCTATGCCTTCGCCATCGTCCTGGTGAACCTGCTGACCGATCTCACGTACGGCTTCATCGATCCGCGGGTGAAGCGCCAATGAGGCACGTCCGATGATCGGCGACGCGGCTTTGGCGCCGGGTGCGCCGCGCGATGCCTCGTCCGCGCTGCAGCAGCTGATCCGCACCTTCAATGCCAACGCGACGTCGTGGATCGGTCTCGTCACCTTCCTCGTCGTCGTCGCGCTCGCGCTCCTTGCCCCGCTCATCTCGCCGTACGATCCGCTCAATCAGGACATCCTGGCGCGGCTGCAGGGTCCGTCGGCGGCGCACTGGTTCGGCACCGATTCCTATGGCCGCGACATACTCTCGCGGCTGCTCTGGGGTGCCCGCCTGTCGCTCGTCATCAGTACGGTCTCGATCCTCGCCGCAATGCTGATCGGCGGCATCATCGGCATCGTCTCAGGCTACGTCGGGGGCCGCTTCGACATGCTGGTCATGCAGGCGATGGACGTGCTCCTCTCCTTCCCGTCGCTCATCATGGGGCTGATGGTCGTGGCGATGCTCGGCGCCAGCATGGCCAATCTCATGATCGCCATCGCGCTGACCGCGATCGCGCCGTTCGCGCGCATCGCGCGGGCGCCGACGATCCTCGTCAAGGAGCGCGACTACATCGAGGCCTGCCGCGCGCTCGGATATTCCGACCTGCGCATCATGACCGTCCACATCCTGCCCAACATCGTCGCCGAGATACTGGTCATGGGCTCGCTCTGGCTGGCGACCGCGATCCGCATCGAAGCCTCGCTGAGCTTCATCGGCCTCGGCGTCAGGCCGCCGACGGCGACCTGGGGCGGCATGATCCGCGAAGGCTTCGAGAACATTCTCGACAGCGCATCGCTGTCGGTCTTCCCCAGCCTTGCCATCCTGCTCGTGGTCTTCTCGCTCAACATGCTCGGCGACGGGTTGCGCGATGCCATCGATCCGAAGCTGCGAGGCGGCGAGTGACCGCGGCGACGGGTGCGCCCATCCTCGCGGTGGAAAATCTCGTCACCGCGTTTCGCACCGGCGGCGGCTGGCACCCGGCCGTGCGCGACGTGAGCTTCGACGTCCAGCACAACGAGACGCTCGCGATCGTCGGCGAATCCGGCTGCGGCAAGAGCGTCACGGCCTTGTCCATCATGGGCCTGGTGCCGCCGGCGAACGGTCGGATCGCCGGCGGGCACATCCGCTTCGGCGAGCGCGACCTGGTGACGCTCGACGAGGAGGAGATGCGCAAGATTCGCGGCGACCGCATCTCGATGATCTTCCAGGAGCCGATGACATCGCTCAACCCGGTGCTGACGGTGGGCTTCCAGGTCGCCGAAGCGCTGCGTTACCACCGCGACATGGGGCGCCGCGAGGCCAGCGCCGCGGCGCTCGAACTGCTCGACCAGGTCAAGATCCCGTCGGCGCGAGCGCGCTTTGCCGATTACCCGCACCAGTTCTCGGGCGGCATGCGGCAGCGCGTGATGATTGCAATGGCGCTCGCCTGCCGGCCGGAGCTGTTGCTCGCCGACGAGCCGACGACGGCGCTCGACGTCACCATCCAGGCCGAGGTTCTCGCGCTCCTCGCCGAGCTCAAGGCGGCCTACGGCATGGCGATGGTTTTCATCACCCACAACCTCGGTGTCGTCGCCTCGATTGCCGATCGCGTCGCCGCGATGTACGCCGGCGAGATCGTCGAGATCGCGCCGGTGGACGGACTCTTCGCGCACCCGACCCATCCCTATACCGAGCTTCTGCTGCGATCGATTCCACGCGTCGATCGCGATACGGGCGACCTGTCCACGATTGCCGGCCAGGTTCCCGCGCTTGGCGCGATGCCATCGGGTTGCCGTTTCGCGCCGCGCTGTCCGCTGCGCCAGCCGGTCTGCACAGCTCGCGATCCGATCCTGGTGCCGCTTCCGGACGCGCCCGACCACCACGTGCGATGCTGGCTGCGCGCCCCACCGGGCGAGGCGCCCGATGCCTGATTGCGTTCTCGCCGTCACCGGGCTGCGCAAGTTCTTCACGGTCAAGCGCGGCTTCCCGCGGGTGCGCACGCTCACCGTCCGTGCGCTCGACGGCATCTCGTTTCACGTTCGCGACGGCGAGGCTTTCGGCCTGGTCGGAGAATCCGGCTGCGGCAAGTCGACGGCCGGGCGCGCCGCGCTTCGGCTGGTCGAGCCCGACGCGGGAGAAATCACCTTCAAGGGCGAGAACGTGGTCACGGCAAGCAACGCGCGCCTGCGGGCGTTGCGCCGCAAGCTGCAGATTATCTTTCAGGATCCGTACGCCTCGCTCAACCCGCGCCGCCGGATCGGCAAGGCGCTGGTCGAGCCGATGCGTGTTCACGGGATCGGAGGGTCGGCCGAATGCAAGGAGCGCGCGCACGCCCTGCTGGCCGAGGTCGGGCTCCCCGACAACGCGATGATGCGCTACCCGCACGAGTTCAGCGGCGGTCAGCGCCAGCGCATCGGCATCGCGCGCTCGCTCACCCTCGAGCCGGAACTGCTCATCGCCGACGAGCCCGTCTCCGCCCTCGACGTCTCGATCCAGGCGCAGATACTGCTGTTGCTGCAGCGGCTGCAAGAGCGCCGCAAGCTCGCTTTCATCTTCATTTCGCATGACCTTGGCGTGGTGCGCTATTTCTGCCAGCGCATGGCGGTCATGTATCTGGGCCGCATCGTCGAGACCGGACCGATTCCGGCGATCTTCGACGAACCGCTACACCCCTATACCCGGATGCTGCGCGACGCCTCGCCGGTCCCCGACCCGCGGTACAAGGTGGTGATGCTGCGTATCGAGGGCGAGGTGCCTTCGGCGGCGAATCCGCCCTCGGGCTGTCACTTCCACACGCGTTGCCCGCGCGTCATGCCGGTCTGCCGCGATGTCTACCCCGAGTGGCGGCAGATCGACGACGAGCGCGGCGTCGCCTGTCATCTGCACAATACCTAGGAAGCCCATCGATGCTGTCGCCGCAAGCTCGCGTCGTCATGGTGTCCGGGGCCAACCGCGGCATCGGGCTCGCGGTGGCGCATTGCCTTCACGCCAAGGGCTATCGCCTCAGCCTCGGCGGCCGCGACGCCGGCAAGCTCGCCACCGCGTTTGGCGAGCTCGACAAGTCGCGCGCCATCGTCGTCACTTTCGACGCGCGCGACCGTGCGAGCTGCAAGGCCTGGGTCGAGCGCACGGTAAGCCAGTTCGGGGGCATCGACGCTCTCGTCAACAACGCCGGCATCGCGCTCGACGCCGGCATCGAGGATGACGACGAGGCGGCCTATGACGCGATGTGGGAGGTCAACGTCAAGGGGCCGCTCCGCCTCATCCGCCTCGCCTTGCCCTATCTCCGAAAATCGGGGAGCGGGCGCGTCGTCAATCTCTCCTCGCTGTCGGGCAAGCGCGTGAAGAACGCCAACGCCGGCTACGCCATGAGCAAGTTCGCCGTCGTCGCCCTCACGCACGCGGTGCGCCGACTTGGCTGGGACGACGGCGTGCGGGCAACAGCCATCTGCCCGAGCTTCGTCGCCACCGACATGACTGCCGAGGTCACGGCGGTGCCTCGCGGCGACATGATCCAGCCCGCCGATCTCGCCGAGCTGGTGGCCACCGTCCTCGCACTGCCGAACAACGCCGTCGTCGCCGAGCTGCTCGTCAACTGCCGGCTCGAGGACATGTTCTGATGGACGCACCCCAATTCCGACGTCTCGCCGAGACCGATCGGCCGCGCGTTCGTCTTTTCATCGACGGCCGCCCCTGCGAAGCGTTGGCGGGAGACACGCTGCTGACCGCGCTGCTGACCCATGGGCGGCGACTCCGATCGTCGGAGTTCGGCGACGGGCCGCGCGCGGGATTCTGCCTGATGGGCGCCTGCCAGGATTGCTGGGTCGCACTCGACGACGGCACGCGATTGCGCGCGTGCACGAGCTTCGTCGCCGAAGGCATGCGCATCGTCACGCGCAGTGCGCTCGACAATGGGTGATGAGCCACCGATCGTGATCGGTGCCGGCCCGGCCGGCATCCGCGCGGCGGCGACGCTCGCCGCCGCAGGGCTCGCCCCGATCGTCATCGACGAGGCGCCGGCGGGCGGCGGCCAGATCTATCGCCGCGCGCCCGCCGGTTTCACGCGGACGTATCGCTCGCTGTACGGTTTCGACGCGGCGAAGGCCCGCCGCCTCCACACGGTGTTCGACGGCCTCGCCGGCCGCATCGACTACCGCCCGGAGACGCTCGTCTGGGATTTGAAGCCCGGCGTGCTGCACTGTCTGTCCCGTGGACGAAGCGAACAGGTTCCCTATCGCGACGTCGTCATCGCGTCCGGTGCGCGCGATCGGATCATCCCCTTTCCCGGCTGGACGCTTCCCGGCATCTACACGCTCGGCGGCGCGCAGATCGCGCTGAAGTACCAGGGCTGCGCCATCGGCGGACGAATCGTCTTCATGGGCACCGGACCGTTGCTCTACCTCGTGGCCTATCAGTACGCCAAGGCGGGCGGC
Source organism: uncultured beta proteobacterium (assembly GCA_963798655.1). Taxonomy (GTDB): domain Bacteria; phylum Pseudomonadota; class Gammaproteobacteria; order Burkholderiales; family Casimicrobiaceae; genus CAVSMC01. The sequence continues at coordinate 158,508 of CAWCUH010000005.1, forward strand.
CGGATCGCCGCCGTGCTCGACACCACGCCTTTTGCCGCAAAGCGTCGTGCCGCGCGCGGCCTGATGCGCGGCGGGAGCACCTTCGCCAAGGGCCTGTGGTACGTGGCCGCACTGCGCGCGCGCGGCATCGTCGTCGCGAGCGGAATCAGGCCGGTGGCGGCGGAAGGGAACGACGCCGTGTCGGCTCTCGTCTATCGCCATGCGGCGGGAAATGAGCGCCGGCTTGCCTGCGATGCCCTCGCATTCGGGTTCGGGTTGAGCTCGGAGACGCAGCTCGCCGATCTGGCCGAAATTCCGTTCGCGTACGACCGCGTCCAGCAGCAGTTCCTGCCCGAGCGCGACGTCACCGGCCGCACGCCCGTGCGCGGCGTCTACCTGGCAGGCGACGGCAGCGGCATTGCCGGAGCCGACGCCGCCGAGCTCGCCGGCGAGCGTGCGGCGCTTGCGCTCCTTGAGGATCGCGGCGGTGACGCAGGCAACGCGCGTTCGGCCGAGCTCGAGCGGGCCCTGCGGCAAATCGCCGGTTTCCGCGTCGCACTGGACGCGGCCTTTCCCTTTCCGGCCGACCTTGCCGCCGATATGCCCGACGAGACCATCCTTTGCCGCTGCGAGAGCGTGACCGCGGGTGAGTTTCGTCGCGCGGCGCGCGCGCTCGATGCCGACGAGGTCAACCGTGCCAAGGCATTCAGCCGATGCGGCATGGGACGTTGCCAGGGACGGGTTTGCGGGCCCGCCGCCGCCGTCGTGCTTGCCGCAACGCTGAATCTGCCGCCCGAGCGCGTCGGCAGGCTGCGCGGCCAGCCGCCGGTCAAGCCGATTCCGATGGCGGCGGCGCTGCATCATGACTGAGCATGTCACCGCCGACGTCGCGATCGTCGGCGGCGGCACCGCCGGCTGCTCGACGGCGCTCCATCTGCGCTGGCGAGGAGCCACCGTCGTCCTGATCGAGCAGGGGTCGTGCGGGGGACAGGCGAGCGGCGTCAATTATGGCGGCGTGCGCCAGCAAGGCCGCGACCTGGCCGAGCTGCCGCTCGCGCGGCGCTCGCGCGAAATGTGGGGCAAGCTCGCCGAGATCGTCGGCAACGATTGCGAGTTCGTCGCGAGTGGCCACGTCAAGCTCGCACGCTCCGATGCCGACATGGCCGAACTCGAAGCCTATCGCGAGGCCGTGCGCCCCTACGGGCTCGAGCTCGAATTGCTCGGTCGCAACGAAATCCGCACGCGCTATCCCTTTCTCGGCGACGTTGCGCTCGGTGGCTCGCTGTGCGCCGACGATGGCCAGGCCAACCCGCGGCTCGTCGCGCCCGCGTTTGCGCGCGCCGCGCGGGCGGCCGGCGCCGACATCCGCGAGCACACGCGGGTGACGACGATCGAGCACGACGGCGCGCGATTCCGCCTGCGCGCGGCGGACGGTATCGACGTCAGCGCCGCGACGCTGGTGAACGCAGCCGGCGCCTGGGGGCACGAGATCGCCGCGCGCTTCGGCGAGCGCGTGCCGGAGGACGTGATCGCGCCGAACATGTGCGTCACCGAACCGCTGCCGTATTTCATGGTGCCGAATTTCGGCGTCTGCGGCGGCGGGTTCTATGTCCGCCAGATCCCGCGCGGCAATGTCATATTCGGCGGCGGACGCGGCAGCGCCGACCGCGAGCGCCTCCGCGCCTGTCCCATTGCTGAAACCACGCTCGATGCGAGCCGGCAGACGATCGCGTTGGTGCCGCGCCTGCGCGATGCGCAGATCATCCGCACTTGGACCGGCATCGAGGGCATCATGCCCGACAACATACCCGTCATCGGCCCGAGCGGGACGACGCGAGGCCTCTTCCATGCGTTCGGCTTCTCCGGCCACGGATTCCAGCTCGGCCCGGTGATGGGGGCCGTGTTGAGCGAGCTCATCATGGACGGGGCGACGCCGACGCCGATCACCGCGTTCGATATCGGCCGATTCCTGTCGTGCAAACGCGATTGACGCCACCCTGAGCGCGTGACGATGTCGGCCACCGGCAAGCTCGTTTCCTTCGTCTGTCAACTCGATGCGGATACATTGCCCGCGCCGATCCAGGAGCAGGCGGTGCGATGTGTCATGGATCTCGTCGGTGTGGCCATCGCCGGGATCCCGACCCCGATGGCGAAAATCAGCGCACGCTTTGCGCGCGAGCAATTCGCCCCGGGGGACGCCACGGTCATCGGTTGCGAGACGCCGCTCAACGTCGCGGGCGCGACCTGGATCAATGGATCGTATGCGAGCGCGTTGGATATGGACGACGGCAACAGGATGGCGATGGGGCACCCCGGCGCCAGCGTCATTCCGGCAGCGTTGGCGGTTGCAGAGCGGACTGGGGCAAGCGGCAAGGAATTCCTTGCGGCGTTGGTGGCGGGTTATGAAGTGGCGGTTCGGGCAAGCAGCGCGCGCGTTCCCTGGTACAAGGACAAGATGTACTCGACCGGTATCTGGGGCGTCTTCGGAGCAACCGCGGCCGCCGGCAAATTGCTCAAGTTCGATGACGCCACGCTCCAGTCGGCGTTGGGCACCGCCGGTTCGCACGGTGCGTTTCCGCCCGGTGGACTGCAGGCGAACCACGCGATGGTCAAGGAAGCGATCGCGTGGAGCGGAATGACGGGCGTCTCTGCCGCGTTGCTTGCCCAACAGGGTTTCGTCGGCCCTCCGGATTTCCTGGATTACTCCGGACGCTGGGACACGCGAGCGCTGGTCGCCGGGTTGGGCGACCTCGGCGAATCGGCGATCCTCAAGACGTATTTCAAGCCGTATGCCGTGTGCCGCTGGGCGCATGCTGCCGTGGATGGGGCGTTGGAGCTGAAGAGCAAGCACCAACTGCGAAGCGAAGAGATCGAGAACGTCCAGGTCGACACGTTCTGGGAGGTGACGCGCCTCGCGAACGATCGACCGAGCAACACAATAGCCGCCCAGTTCAGCATCGAGTTCGCGCTCGCAGTCGCGTTGCTGCACGACAGGATCGGTCCGACCGAAGTCACCGATGCGCGCATTCACGACCCCGCGATCTTGAGTCTCGCGCGCAAGGTTCGGGTATCCGTCGACGATGCGCTCGATCGTGAATTTCCCGCCAAGACCATGGCGCGAGTGACGATTCGCACGACGCGCGGGGATTTTCGAACCACCATCGAACACCCGCGCGGAAATCCGGAGAATCCGCTCTGCGATACGGAGTTGGAAGCCAAGTTCCAGCTGCTCACGCAGGATCTGATCGGTGACGATCGCAGCCGGCAGCTGCGCACCGCCATCCGCGAATTGCCGGACGCGGAAAGCGTGCTGACGCTGACACGATTGCTCAGGTATTAGAGTGGAGCGCCGGTGTGCTCCGCAAACAGCCGCGCCGCCATGGTGCCGGCCCTGTTGTCAGCGAACGATCACTCGCTGTTGCAAGCCGATACTCGTGGCGCGTCCAGATGCCCCTGCCGTCGGCAGAATTACCGTCATCGCGTAGACCGAGCGCCAATACGTCGTGCCAGACGGGCCAGGCCCCGCGGTATTGGGCAGGGACCATGGCGTCCCGATTACTTGCCTTGCGTCCCCGGCAACGGATTGAGTTGCATGACCTCGATGGACGCCTGCGGGATTCCGAAGTGTGGGTGGCCCTCGAAGGCCCTTGCGGCCGCATCGTGCGATTCGGCTTCAAGGATGGCATAGAGCATGATGTCGTTTCTCGTGTCGGCGACGCCTTCTGCCGTTACGCGCTTGGTCTTGCCCACACCGGCGCCCTTGTCGGCGAATAGCTTGGCGTGATCCGCCATCCAGTTCTTCCAATCCTGCATCATCTTCTCCTCCGCCTCCTTACGCTTTTCGGGGGGAGTCTTCTTCCATTCGTCTATTACCGCGGCGGGCGCAATGTACAAGACAAGGAATCTGCTCATATCGGGGCTCCTTTCCCAAGAGGGCGATGGCCGGCGCTCACCTTTGGCGCGGGCCTACGGATGCATTGGGCATGGTCATCAAGGTCGGAGTTCCACGCGGTTCGGGACCGTCACCGGCTGAACGGCGAGGACTCCTGCGAGTCGATGGCGTGCTGCCGCCAGGAACGCGCGTTAAGAGCCGCGACGTCGTGGTCACCGCTTGCGGATGCATCTGCATGCCCCGCAAGCGCATCAACCTCTCTCACGTGGTCGCCGGTTAGCGCGTCGGCATCAAGGAGGTCGACAAAGGCATCTGGATCGTAAGCTTCATGCATTACGATCTGGGGCTACATCGACCTGGAGCAGAAGACCCTGCAACCGCTGGACAACCCGTTCGGCCCGAGGTTGTCACCTATGTCTTAGGCCCCCTGTGCCAGGATAGTTGTCGCGTCGTTCGAAGTTGAACCCAGCAGGGGCGAGAACTGGACGACGAGATGAGCAGGCCGTTCTCCGTGGCCTTCAAACAGAAGATGGTGCAGCGGCTCACCGGGAAAAACGCAGTGAGTGCATCGCAGCTGGCTCGAGAGACAGGAGTCCGGCAGCAGAACCTATCGCGCTGGCTCGAGGAGGCGCGTAGCGTGCCGATTATGGCCGATACACCGAAGCCGGCCGTACGCGAATGGACGGTCGAGCAGAAGGCTCGTGTCCTCGCGGAAGGCTCGAAACTCGATGGCAAGGAGCTGACCGCTTACCTCGAACGCGAAGCGGTGAAATTCGCCGACTACGAGCAGTGGCGGCTTGCCCTTGACGAGGGCGGACGAGCCTCGACGTCTACGATCAAGCGCATTCGTCAGCTCGAGCGCGAGCTCGCTCGCAAGGAGAAGGCACTGGCTGAAACTGCGGCGCTGCTCGTTCTCAAAAAAAAAGTGGAGACCCTCTACGGGGAGGACGAGGACGACGACACCAACGGGCAGAACGAAAAGTGATCCTCGAACTCATCTCGGAAGCGCAGGTGTCAGGCGTACGTCTCGCGCCCGCGTGTCGCGTCCTCGGCATCTCGGCTCGAACCGTCGAGCGCTGGCGTGGTGACCCCGCGGCCGGCGATCGTCGCTGCGGACCGCATCGTCGGCCAAGCAACGCGTTGTCGCCAGCCGAGGAGGCACAGGTCGTGACCGTACTGACGAGCTCGCGCTACGCCGGCGTCTCACCAAAGCA
>CAWCUH010000006.1:0-4581 GCA_963798655.1 uncultured beta proteobacterium
CGGTTCGACCCGCGTCGCGGCCTTGACGCGTTCCGCCGGCCGCTGTTGACGCGCCTCGCGCGGAACCAACCGACGAACATCGCGACGAACCCATTACGAGCGAAGCTTCGGGGAAAGGCTGATGAAGCGAACACTTAGCACTTTCATTGCGATCGCATCGCTCGCCGCGATCGCGCCCGCTGCGGCGTTCACGACCAACATTCCGTCACAAGGACTGCCGAGCGCCGCCGACTACGCCTCGAAGCTGATGCCCGAACGCGAGGGCGTCGTGTCGTGGAAGACGCTCGCGAAGGTCGAGCCGGCGAGCGAGAACGGCAAGATGGTCACCAGGTTCGATCCGGCGATCGCAGCGCTCGACCGCAAGGACGTTCGCGTGCAAGGATTCATGCTGCCGATGGACCTTGGCGACCATCAGCACCACTTCCTGATCTCCGCCGTTCCGCCCCACTGTCCGTTCTGCCTTCCCGCCGGTCCCGACGAGATCATCGAGGTCAAGGCCGCGCAGCCGGTCGCTTACGCGATCGAGCCGATCGTGCTCGCGGGGAGGTTCGTCGTCGTCAAGGACGATTCCTACGGCCTGCTCTACCAACTCGTCGACGCGAAGCCGGTGCGTTAGCGGGCTTCCGGCGCCCGCATCAGCGCGCGCACGCGTGTGCGCAGTACGAGGCGGGCAAGCGACGCAGCTGGCAGTTCGCGGCACGTATCCGTCGACCGTGCCGAACTGGAAGGACGTCTGCGGCGCCGCTTGCTGCACGACCGGCGACTTGTCGTCGTTCATGTAGAACTCGGGGCTGTGCCAGCGGGGATCGTCAACGGCAGCTACACGCGATATACCGACATCGGACGGCCGTTCGTCACCTGGGCGGTGTTCGCGACGCCGCAGCTGTCCCTCGCACCTCGCGAAGGGTGCTTTCCGATCGCCGGGTGTGTCGCTTACCGCGGCTATCAACGAGACGGGCGCGAAGGCCGAGGCGCGTCGTCTCGAATCGGAAGGCGAGGACGTCTACGTCGGTCACGTTCCCGCGTATTCCACGCTCGGCTATTTCGACGATCCGATCCTGTCGTCGTTCGTGCGCTGGCCCGAGACAGCGGTCGCGAGGCTGATTTTCCACGAGCTCGCGCACCAGCGGCTGTACGTGCCGGGGGATACGACGTTCAACGAATCGTACGCGGTGACCGTCGAGAAAGCCGGGCTCGAGCGCTGGCTCGCACATGAGCGCGACCCCAAGCTCGACGTCGAGCACGATCGCATCGAACGCGCCCGCGGCGCGTTCAACGCGCTGGTGACAGACACGCGCGATCGGCTTGCGGCGGTCTACGCGAGCAAGGCGGCGCCCGCAGAGAAGCGCACGCAGAAGTCCCAGGCGTTCGTGGACCTCGAGCGCGCATACGAGTCCGCGACGACGCACAATCCGGATTTGCGCGCGTACCGGGCGTGGTTTGCCGGGCGCATGAACAACGCCCAGTTCGTCTGAACGCCCGCCGGCGTCGCGCCGGCGTTGATGCATTCCGTTCGAGAGAGGAGGCCATCGTGCCCCGATCGTCCGTTGCGCGCGGCGCTGCTGCGCTTGCGTTATCGGTGTTTCCGCTCGTCGCCGCTGCGGCGAGCGATGAGGACCTCGCGCAGATCCGCGCCGAGATCCGCCAGCTCAAGGACACGTACGAAACGAGAATTCGCGCGCTCGAAGAGCGACTGAAGGATGCCGAGGCCAAGGCCGCCGCCGCGCAAGGTGCAGCGTCCCCCGCTGCGCAACCGATGGCTGCGACCACGCCGAGCGCGCCGTCGGCCGCCGCCGCATCCCCGGCATCGGGCATCGCCGCGTTCAATCCCGCCATTTCCGCGGTGCTGCAGGGCCGCTACGCGTACCTGTCACAGGATCCCGATCAATATCGGATCGCGGGCTTTCCGGCCGGTGGCGAGATCGGTCCCGGACGGCGCGGCTTGAGCCTCGGCGAGTCCGAGCTCGCGATTTCGGCCAATGTCGATCACCTCTTCGCCGGCAATCTCGTCGTGTCGCTGACGCCCGAGAACGAAGTCTCGGTGGAGGAAGCGTACGGCGTCGTCACCGCGGTGCCCTACGGCATCGTGCCGAAGTTCGGCCGCTTCTTCTCCGGTCTCGGCTACATGAACGAGCAGCACCAGCACGCATGGGACTTCATCGACGCGCCGCTCGCGTACGAGGCGTTTCTCGGCGGCCAGTACGCGAACGACGGGCTGCAGGTGAAATGGGTCGCGCCGATCGACCAGTTCCTCGAGCTCGGCGCCGAGATCGGCAACGGCGACAGCTTTCCAGGCAACCAACGCAACCGCAACGGCATCGGCTCGTACGTCGCCTACGCGCACACCGGCGGCGACATCGGCGAGAGCCACAGCTGGCGCGCTGGGCTGTCGTACCTGTCGACGCGCGCACAGGATCGCCAATATCAGCAGTTCGACGCCGCCGGCAACGACGCGTTGTTGTCGTTCACCGGACCGAGCCATACGGCGATCGCCGACTTCGTCTGGAAATGGGCGCCAAACGGCAATGCGAGCCAGACCAATTTCAAGGCGCAGGGCGAATACTTCTGGCGCCGCGAGCACGGCAATCTCACGTACGACGCGGACGGCACGCTCGGCCTCACGCAGACCGCGCCGTACAGCGCAACGCAGCGCGGCTTCTACGTTCAGGGCGTGTGGCAGTTCATGCCGGCGTGGCGTGTCGGCGCGCGCTACGATCGGCTCGACCCGGGCAGCATCGATTACGGTGCGAACGCGGCGCTGCTCGGCGCGCTCGACTCCAATCCGCAGCGCTATTCCCTCATGGTCGATTGGACGCCGTCGGAGTTCAGCCGCATCCGCCTGCAATACGCGCAGAGCAAGGTGCGGCCCGAAGTGACCGACAACCAGGTCTTCCTGCAGTACATCCTCACGCTCGGCGCACACGGCGCCCACAAGTTCTAGGAGCTCTCGATGACCGTCAAGTCAATCGCGCTCGTTGCGCTCGCAGCGCTCGCCATGCCGGCCCAAGCGGCGCTTCACGTGTTCGTCACCGTGCCCGAATGGGGCGCGCTCGCGAGCGAACTCGGCGGCGACAACGTCGACGTATACGTCGCGACGAGCGGCATGCAGGACCCTCACCACGTCGAGGCGAAGCCGAGCCTGATCGCGCGCGTGCGGCGCGCGGATCTCGTTGTCGCGACCGGCGGCGAGCTCGAGGTTGGCTGGCTGCCGCTCGTCACGCAGCAGGCGGGCAATCCGAACGTGCAGCCGGGCAAGCCGGGCTACTTCGAGGCGGCCTCCGCGGTGACGCTCGTCGACAAACCGGCGCGGCTCGACCGCGCCGAGGGCGACGTGCACGCCGCGGGCGACCCGCACATCCAGACCGACCCGCGCAACGTCGCGCTCGTCGCGCCCGCGCTCGCGGCGCGGCTCGCCGCGCTCGATCCGCCGAACGCCGCGTCGTACCAGGCGCGTTACCGTGCGTTCGACGCACGGATGCGCGACGCGATCTCACGCTGGGAGCGCGAAGCGGCACCGCTGCGCGGCGTGCCGATCGTCGTCCATCACAAGGCATTCACCTATCTCGAGCGCTGGCTCGGGCTGAACGAGGTCGCCGCGCTCGAGCCGGTGCCCGGCGTCGAGCCGACGACCGCGCATCTGTCCGACGTGCTCGCGGCGTTGCGCGAGCATCCGGCGCGCATGGTGTTGCGCACGACGTACGAGAGCGACCGCGCTTCGCAGTGGGTCGCCGATCGCGCGAAGATCGCCATCGTGGCGCTGCCGGCGACGGTGGGCGGATCGCCGCAGGCGAAGGACCTGTTCTCGTTCTACGACGACGTGATCGGACGGCTGCTGAAGGGCCTGCAATGAACATGCACGGCGTCGAGCTCTCGATCCTCGTGCCGGCGTTCGTCGCGGGACTGCTCGTCTCGGCGACGCATGTGCCGCTCGGCGCACAAGTGCTTGCGCGCGGCATCGTTTTCGTCGATCTCGCGGTCGCGCAGATCGCCGGTGCGGGGGTGCTGATCGCCGACCGGTTGGGCTTCGAGCCGCAGGGCGTCGCCGTGCAGGTTGCGGCGCTCGTCGCCGCGCTCGCGGGCGCGCTGCTGCTCACGTGGACCGAGCGGTTGTGGCCCGACGTGCAGGAGGCGGTGATCGGCGTCGCGTTCGTGCTGGCTGCCACCGGCAGCCTGCTTTTGCTCGCCGGCAACGTGCACGGCGGCGAGCACCTGCGCGATCTCCTCGTCGGCCAGATTCTGTGGGTTACGCCGCGCGAGCTCGCGGTCGCCGGCGTCGTGACCGCGCTGCTGCTCGCGATCTGGCTCACGATCGGCGCACGGCTTGGGCGCGCGGGCTTTTACGTGGTGTTCGCCTGCGCGGTGACGCTGTCGGTGCAGCTCGTCGGCGTCTATCTCGTCTTCGCGACGTTGATCGTGCCGCCGCTCGCCACCCGCGGGCTCGCACGCGGGCGGCTCGCCGCGGGCTGGACGATCGCCGCCGCCGGCTACGGGATCGGACTCGCGACCTCGACGGCGCTCGACCTTCCGAGCGGCCCGGTCATCGTATGGGGGCTCGTCGTGCTGGCGCTCGCCGCGCATATC
>CAWCUH010000007.1:0-487021 GCA_963798655.1 uncultured beta proteobacterium
CGAGCCGATGATTTTACCTCAGCGCCGTTCGGCGCCCGGCCGGCAGATCGGCAGTCAAACGCCCTACGAAATCAGCTCGTCGGTGCGCGCGAGCACCGCAGGCGGAATCGTCAAGCCGAGCGCCTTCGCGGTCTTCATGTTGACGACCAGCTCGACTTTCGTCGGAAGCTCGATCGGCAGATCCCCGGGCCTTGCGCCCTTGTGGATGCGATCGACGTAACCGGCGAGCCGGCGATAGCAATCCTCGAGATTGGGTCCGTACACGAGCAGGTTGCCTTCGCGCGCGAACGGCGCCCATCCGTCGACGGCGGGAATGCGGTTCTCGACCGAGAACGCGGCGATCCGCGACGCGAAGCTCAGCGTGAACGCGTCCGCGAACACGACGATCGCCTCGTCGCGGTTGCGCGCGATGTCGCCGAGCGCTTTCTCGACGTCGTCGCTGCTGCGCACGGGAAAATAGCGAACCGTCATGCCAAGCTTGGCTGCGGCCACCTGTGCAGCGGCGAATTCCTTCTGCTCGCCGGCATGCTGCGGATTGGCGATGAACGCGATGCGCTTGATGCCCGGAAGGATGTCCTTCAGCACTTCGAGCCGCTTGCCGACGATTTCCAGCGTGAAGTAGCTGATGCCGGTCATCGTGCCGCCCGGGCGCGCGAAGCTGTCGACGAGCTTTGCCTCGACCGGGTCGCCGCTGTACGTGAACACGATCGGCGTCTTCACGCTCGCGCGCACGAGCGGCAGCAGCGCGAGACCGCCTTGCGACACGATGACGTCGGGCCGCTCGCGCACGATGTCGCCGGCCATCGCTTCGACGCGCTGCACGGAGCCCTCGCCCCACCACGGCCGCAGCACGAAGTCCTTGTCCTTCGTGTAGCCGACCTCGCGCATGCCGTTCAGAAAGGCATCGAGATACGGCGACGGCATGTTGCCGCGCTCCACCGACACCCACGCGAGGCGCATCGGTCGCGCCGATTGAGCGCGGATCGGCGATGCAGCGATGGCGGACGCCGCGCCGACGGCGATGCAGAAAGCTCTGCGCTTCATCGCGCCCTCCCCTGCGTCGCGGTGCGAGGTTCGCGCCGCAGCGGGCGATCATGGGCCCCGCTCTGCGCGCTGCGCAAGGCGCGCCGGCTTACGACGATGAGCGTTCGGAAGCGACGAGCACGCGCGTGGATGGCGACGCGAATGCGATCGTGCGGGTGGCTACGGCGCGAACGAGCCGTGCTCGCCTTCGTTCCTCGGGCGTTGGCGCGTCAGCGCAGCCTTCGCGATCGACGCGAACTGCATCAGCTTGCCGCCGGCGCCGGGCTTCCAGTATTCGACGCGATCGACGTCGACGCGAAGCAAGCCGAGCGAGCGGTCGTGCGGACCGTCGGGGAACCACGCGGCGGAAATCGGATTCCACAGCGCTTCGACTTTCTGCGGATCATGCACGACGTACGCCGATCCCGTCACGAATACGTACCAGCTATCGCCGGGATTCGCGAACGTCGCGCTGATCCGCGCCTCGTCGGCGACATCGGATGCAAGCTCGCTCTTGCGCTCGATGAAGAACCACATCGTGCCGTCGTCCTCGAGCTCGATCAGCGTCAGCGGGCGCGAGCGCATCTCGCCGTCGATGTCGTGCGTGGTGACCATCGCGATCCTGATGTCGCGAATCTTGGCCAGCACGTCGGCAGCGATTTCGGCAGGCGGTTGCGCGGTGGCCATGGTGCAATCTCCTTATGCGATGGGTTCGTTGCGCGCGTGGCGCCCCAGCACGTAAGGATGCGCGAAAACGTGCCCGCCCCGTGTAGGACGCACCCGCATTTCGACGTCAGCGGCGTCGTTCACCGTAGCGCTCGACGGGTACCGGCAGTGCTTCCGCTCAGCCCGCGAATCGGATCAGGCGGCACAGCGGGCGTCGAATATTCGTTTTGGCTGCGCCGGCTCGCAACGCTATCATCCGCCACGTTTGTGACGCCGAGGGAGATGAAGATGCCGTTTCCAGACGCACCCGCCAATTTCGTCGTCGACACGACGATCGAGGGTATCGAAGTCACGCAGTCGCTGCAGTACTACCGGGCGTTCGAGCATTTGACCGACGCTCTCGACCGGGCACCGGATAACTCGCTCCTCCTCGTCCCGTACAAGGCTGCCTACGTCCGCGTCTACTTGGTGCCTGGCGTCGCCGCGCCTACACAGAACATTACGGGTGAACTGGTCGTCACACGGTATCGCGAGGGCACGCCGATCAGATGGGAACCGTCGGTGATCCTGGCTCCCGTTTCGACGTTTCCCGCGTGGGCCGACCCGAATGCGACGTACGACAACCGGCGCCGGTTTCTGGGACGTTCGCTGAACTTTCTCATCCCGGCAGCCACCATGGCCGGGCATCTGCAGCTCGAAGCGCAAATTCGCTACACCGGAATACCGCCGAGCGGCGTCATCGCGACGCGCAGGATCCGTATCGATGTGACGCACATGCAGCGGCTGCCCGTGCGAGGGATATTCCTCACGTACAACGGCCCGGATGCCGCCGGGAAAACGATCAAGCTCGCTGCTCCGGCGATGTCGCAGTTGCAGGCTGTCGCCACCGACGCGCTCGCGATGTACCCCGTGGAAGCGACCACTCGGTTTTCAAGCGCGGGGCAAACAACGTGGTCGTTGCCGCTCACCGACAATTCCAGCGCGAACTGCACGCCGAATTGGGACGCCCTCACGGCGCACCTCGCCACGGTACGAGCGCTCGACGGCAATCGCCAGGACGTCGTCTATTACGGTTTGCTGCCGGTCGGCGTGCCAATGGGAGCCACCGTGGGCTGCGGCGGCGGCGGCATCGGCACCGGAGATTCGAACGGCCGCGGCGTGTTCGCACACGAAGTCGGGCATGCGCTCGGCCTCGCGCATGCGCCGTCGTGCAGCGCGGGCCGACCTGACCCGAACTATCCGGCCTACGAGCCTTATGACGCGGCCGCGGCCCCGCGCGGTCTCATCGGCGAATATGGTTTCGATCTGCGTAATCCGATGGTGCTCGGGCCGAGCACTTTCGATTTCATGGGCTATTGCAACCCACCGTGGATCTCGCTGTACACGTTCCGTTTTCTGACCCAGCACGCACGACTCGTCGCCGGCAACACCGAAACGCGGATCCGGTTGGAGCCGAAGTACAAGATCTGGGACCCGTATCGTCCGAAATGGAAGAACATTCCCGATCCCCCTCCGTCGTGGGTCGATCGCAGGTGGCTGGTGAAGCCCCGGCCGGTCGTTTCGATCACCGGCTCGATGCGCGCCGGGCGCGTGGTCGACGCCACGGTGATCCGCGTCGCCGCCGTGCCGATAGTCGACGGACAACGCACTTCGTTCACCGCGACGCTGTACGGCAACCGTGGGGAGGAGCTCGCGAGCGGCCGGCTCACCGCACTCAATCTCATGCCATTCGGCTGCGGATGCGAGCAGGGCGCGCGTGAGCCCGACACGTTCGCGTTCCAGGTGCTGCTCAGCGACGTCGCGCCCGGCGGCCGGATCGCGATCCACGGCATGGCCGACGGCGAACCGCGCGAACTCTGGGCGGTCGATGCACCCAAAAAACGGCCGAGAGTGTCCAACGTCACCGCGGCGCGGCGTGGGCGCGCCATGGCCGTCCGTTGGTCGTGCGAAGCGACGGAGCGCCCCGCACGCTTCTCGGTCCAGTTCTCGAAGGATGGCGGCGAAAGCTGGAACGCCTGCGCGTCGCTGATCGACACCGAGCGTCGCGATGTTCCGCTGGAATGCCTGCCCGAAGGCGCGGTCGTTTTCCGCGTGCTCGCGCACGACGGCTTCCACACAGTCTCTGCCGACAGCCGGCGCGTTTCAATCCCGGCGGCGCCACCGTCAGTCGCGGTGCTCGCGCCGACGCCCAATGCGACCCTCGTGTCAAACGAGCCGATGATGCTATGGGCGGCTGCGCTCGATCAGAACGGCTCGCCGCTCCCCGACGATTCGTACCGTTGGGAGCTCGACGGCAAGGCGATCGGCATGGGCGCGCAACGGCTCATCGCCGCGCCGCCGCCAGGCGATCACACCGCTCGCGTGGTCGTTGCTGCGCGCAGCGGGCGGCCATCGCAGAGCGTGCAGTTCACGACGGTCGCAGACGCCTGACGAACACGGAGTCGCAAATCTAGATCAACTGCGCCTGCTTCGTGGTCGTCGCATCCACCGCGGTCAGCGCGGTCATGTTGACGATGCGCCGCACCGTCGCCGACGGCGTGAGGATATGGATCGGCTTCGCGACACCGAGCAGCATCGGTCCGAGGGTCACGCCGCCGCCGCTCGCGGTCTTCAGCAGGTTGAACGAGATGTTCGCCGCGTCGACCGTCGGCATGATCAGGAGATTCGCGTCCTCCTTCAAACGGCACGCCGGCAGCGTGCGCGTTCGCACCTGCTCGTTCAGCGCGGCGTCGCCATGCATCTCGCCGTCGACTTCGAGCTCGGGGTCCATCGCGTTGATCAGCGCGAGCGCCGCCTGCATCTTGCGCGCCTGGGGATGGGTGCTCGAACCGAAGCTCGAATGCGACAGCAGCGCGACGCGCGGCGTGATGCCGAAGCGGCGGATCTCTTCCGCCGCGCAGAGCGCGATCTCGGCGAGCTGCTCGGGACTCGGGTCCGCGTTCACATACGTGTCGGCGATGAAGAGCGTTCGATTCGGCAGGATCAGCGCATTCATCGCCGCGTAGCCGCGCGCGCCGCGGCGAAGCCCGATCACGTGATCGACGTACTTCAGGTGTTGCGTGTACGCGCCGATCGTGCCGCACAGCGCGCCGTCGGCCGCGCCCATGTGCACCATCATCACGGCGATCAGCGTCAATCGCCGCCGCATCTCGAGCTTCGCATACTCCTGCGACACGCCGCGCCGCTGCGTGAGCAGGTAGTACTCGCCCCAGTACTCGCGATAGCGCTCATCCTGGTCGGGATTGACGATGTCGATGTTCCTGCCGGGGCGCATGCGCAGCCCGAACTTGTCGAGCAGCTTCTCGATGATCGCCGGGCGGCCGATCAGGATCGGTCTCGCGAGCACTTCGTCGACGACGACCTGCGCGGCGCGCAGCACGCGCTCGTCCTCGCCTTCCGCGTAGACGATCCGCTTCGGCGACTGCTTCGCCGCGGCGAAGATCGGCTTCATCAGCAGGCCCGAGCTGTAGACGTATTGCGACAGCCGATCGCGATACGCGTTGAAGTCGGCGATCGGCCGCGTCGCGACGCCTGATTCCATCGCTGCCTTCGCGACCGCCGGCGCGATCTGCATGATCAATCGCGGATCGAACGGCTTCGGAATCAGGTACTCGGGACCGAAGCGCAAATCCTCGATGCCGTACGCCGTCGCCACGATGTCCGACTGCTCGACCATCGCGAGATCCGCAATCGCGCGCACGCACGCGAGCTTCATCTCCTCGTTGATCGTCGTTGCGCCGACGTCGAGCGCGCCGCGAAAGATGAACGGGAAGCACAGCACGTTGTTCACCTGGTTCGGATAATCGGTGCGGCCGGTCGCCATGATCGCGTCCGGCCGCACGCTCTTCGCGAGCTCGGGCATGATCTCCGGCTCGGGATTCGCGAGCGCGAGGATCAGCGGCTTCGGGGCCATCGACGGCAGCCATTCGGGCTTCAGCACGCGCGCCGCGGAGAGGCCGAGGAAGATGTCGGCGCCGGGCAGGATGTCGGCGAGCGTGCGCGCGTCCGTGCGCTTCGCGTAGCGCGCCTTGTTGTCGTCCATCTGCTCCGTGCGACCCTCGTAGACGACGCCGGCGATGTCGGAGACGAAGATGTTCTCCGTCTTCACGCCGAGCGCGACGAGCAGGTCGAGGCACGCGAGCGCGGCAGCGCCGGCGCCGGATGCGACGAGCTTCACCTTCGCGATGTCCTTGCCGACGACGCGCAATCCGTTCAGCACCGCGGCGCCGACGATGATCGCCGTGCCGTGCTGGTCGTCGTGGAACACCGGGATCTTCATCCGCTCGCGCAGCGCGCGCTCGACGTAGAAGCATTCCGGCGCCTTGATGTCCTCGAGGTTGATGCCGCCGAACGTCGGCTCGAGCGACGCGATGATGTCGACGAGCTTCTTCGGGTCGTGCTCGTCGATCTCGATGTCGAAGCAGTCGATGCCGGCGAACTTCTTGAACAGCACCGCCTTGCCTTCCATCACCGGCTTGCCGGCGAGCGCGCCGATGTTGCCGAGCCCGAGCACCGCGGTGCCGTTGGTGACGACGCCGATCAGGTTGCCGCGCGACGTGAGCGAGCGCGCTTCGGCGGGGTCGCGCACGATCTCGTCGCACGCGGCGGCGACGCCGGGCGAGTACGCGAGCGCGAGGTCGCGCTGGTTGATCAGCTGCTTCGTCGGCGCGATCGCGATCTTTCCGGCCGGCGGCTGACGGTGGTACTCGAGCGACGCCTGCCGGATGTCCTTGTCGTCGGTCATGATGAGAGTGAGAACCGGTTACGCGAGGCAAACGGCATGATACGCCGGGACGCGCGGGCCGATCGGCCGGGCCACCGACCGGCGCCGGCGCGTCGCGTGCGCGCAACAACGTGCGACCCGTGACCGCAAGCCGCATCGGCGTGACGAGGATCAAGGCGTTACGCGGGGCTGCCGGATAGCATCGGCCCTGACACGCCGTCCGTTACGCCGGCGTGACGAACGCATGCGCTTTGCGCCCAACACGCTCAAGTTCAAGGTCGCCGTCTATCTCGCGCTGGGGCTCACCGTCGCGCTGACGCTGTTCACGGCGCTGATCGTGCGCCAGCAGCGCGCGGAGCTGCTCGACTCGGCGGTCGCGCACGTCGCGGAGCTCTCCGACGTGATCATCCGCAGCACGCACTTCGTGATGCTCGAGAACAAGCCCGACTACGTGCACCGCATCATCGAGGACGTCGCGCGCGACAAGACGATCGACCGCATCCGGATCTTCAGCAAGAGGGGCACGATCATCGACTCGACTTACGCAGGCGAGATCGGCCTTGCGCTCGACAGCCGCGCCGAGGGTTGTCTGTCGTGCCACCAGACCGACCAGCCGCGCGAGCGCATCGGCGACGACGACCGCGCGCGCATCTTCACCGCCGCGGACGGCCGCCGGATGCTCGGCACGATGCAGGTGATCCGCAACGAGCCGTCGTGCCAGAACGCGGGCTGCCACGTGCACACGTCGCAGCAGTCGGTGCTCGGTGTCGTCGACATCGTCTACTCGCTCGACGACATCGACCGCGGCGTGCGCGAGAGCGCGATGCGCATCGCCGTCGTTTCGCTCGTCTTCGTGCTGCTCGCCTCGCTGTTCGTGAGCGTCCTCGTGCACCGGCTCGTCTACAAGCCGCTGCGCGACCTCGAGAACGGCGCCGAGCGGCTCGCGGGCGGCGACCTCGAGCAGCCGATCCCGGTGCGAAGCGCCGACGAGTTCGGCCAGGTCGCGGGATCGTTCAACACAATGATGACCGCGCTCGGCAAGTCGCAAGCCGAGCTTCGCGACGCCGCGCACACGCTCGAGCAGAAGGTCGACGAGCGCACGCAGCAGCTTCGCGTTGCGCAGGCCGAGGGCGTGCAGCGCGAGAAGCTCGCCGCGGTGGGTCTGCTCGCATCGGGCATCGCGCACGAGCTCAACAATCCGCTGACCGGCGTGCTCACGTTCTCGAGCCTGATCCGCGACAAGATGCCGCCCGGGTCGACCGACGCCGAGGACATGGAGCTCGTGATCCGCGAGACGAAGCGCTGCGCGAGCATCATCCGCCGGCTGCTCGACTTCGCACGGCAGAAGGCGCCGGAGCGAACGTTCGTCGACGTCAATGCGCTCGTCTGCGACGTCGCGCGCTTCATCGAGCGGTCGGCGCGGCTGCGCGACACGGCGATCACGATGGACCTCGAACCCGACCTGCCGAAGCTCTGGATCGACGAGAACCAGATGAAGCAGGTCGTGATGAACGTGCTGGTGAACGCGCAGCACGCGACCGAGGCCGGCGGCAGCATCACGATCCGCACGCGAGCGCCGAAGTCGCCGCTCGCGCCCGAGCCCGGTTCGACGCCGGTCGAGGTGATCGAGATCGCGATCGTCGACACCGGCTGCGGCATTCCGGCCAAGGACCTGCAGCGGATCTTCGACCCGTTCTTCACGTCGAAGGAGGTCGGCAAGGGCACCGGGCTCGGGCTGTCGGTGAGCCACGGCATCGTCAAGGCGCACGGCGGCCTGATCAAGGTGGAAAGCGTCGTCGGCGAAGGCTCGACGTTCCACGTCTACCTGCCGGTCACGCCGCAGAACGCGGAACTCGAAACGGAAACGGAAGCACGCACATGAGCGCGCGAATACTGATCGTCGACGACGAAGAGATCGTCATCCGCAGCTCGCTGCGAATTCTCGAAGGCAGCGGCTGCCACCTGGACACCGCGCGCGACGGCGAGGAGGCGCTGCACAAGGTCGAGTCGACCGATTACGACGTCGTGATCCTCGACATCATGATGCCGAAGATCGGCGGGCTCGAGGTGCTGCAGCGAATCAAGGAATCGCATCCGGACATCGAGGTCATCATGTTCACCGGCCTCGCCGAAATCGCGACCGCGGTCGCCTGCATGAAGCTCGGCGCGTTCGACTACCTCGCAAAGCCGTTCGAGCCCGACGAGCTTCGGCTCGCGGTGAATCGCGCGCTCGAGCGCCGGCGGCTGCTGCGCGAGAACTCGACGCTGCGCCACGAGGTGGGCTCCAAATACCGGCTCGACAACATCATCGGCGCGAGCCCGCGGATGCAGCAGGTGTTCCGGCTGATCGCGCAATGCGCGACGACGAACAGCACCGTGCTCGTCACCGGCGAGAGCGGCACCGGCAAGGAGCTGATCGCGCGCGCGATCCATCACAACAGCCTGCGCAAGGCGAAGCCGTTCGTCGCGGTCGACTGCAACGCGCTGTCCGAGACGCTACTCGAAAGCGAGCTGTTCGGTCACGTCAAGGGCGCGTTCACCGGCGCGGTCGCGACGAAGGAAGGCATGTTCGAGGCCGCCGACGGCGGCACGATCTTCCTCGACGAGATCGGCAACCTGTCGATGTCGACGCAGGCGAAGCTGCTGCGCGTGCTGCAGGAGCGCGAGTTCCGCGCGGTCGGCAGCACCGAATCGAAGAGCGCCAACTTCCGCCTGGTCGCGGCGACGAACAAGGATCTGAAGGCGATGGTCGCGGCCGGAACGTTTCGCGACGACCTGTTCTATCGGATCAACGTGTTTCCGATCGAGTCGCCGGCGCTGCGCGAGCGTCGCGACGACATCCCGGCGCTCGCGTTCCACTTCCTCAAGCGCTTCGGCGACGAGCTCGGCAAGAAGGTCGACCGCATCTCCGACGGCGCGATGCACGTGCTCACGAGCTACGACTGGCCCGGCAACGTGCGCGAGCTCGAGAACGCGATCCAGCGCGCGATGATCCTCGCCGACGACAACGTGCTGCGCAAGGCGCATCTGCTGACGATCTTCGAGGCGCGGCCGGCGCTCGGCGCCGATGTGCCGCGCACCGGCGACGAGCTGAAGCGCGTGAAGAAGGCGGCACGCGACAAGTCGGTCGAGCCGATCGAGAAGGCGTTCGTCCTCGAGGCGCTGAAGCGCAACGGCTGGAACGTCACCCACAGCGCCGAGAGCGCGGGCATGCTGCGCGCGAACTTCCAGGCGCTGATGAAGAAGCACGGCATCCGCGTGCGCGAGACCGAAAGCGCCAACGGCGAAGCCGGATCGGCGTTCGCCGACCCGGCCTGAAAAACACGAGGGTCAGAGTGCAGCCTTCCGCAACTCCACTCTGACCCTCGGTCTCGTCGTCCTGAGGGTCAGAGTGCGGCCTTCGCCGCAGCTCCACTCTGACCCTCGCTCTCGTCGACTTCCTCGTAGCCGGTGATCATCGCCTTCACGTGCTCGCTCGCGGTGCGGCCGAGCGTCGTGAGGTACACGTGCACGAAGATGAACGCGAACAGCACGATGAACAGCACGACATGGATCGTGTCGACGACGCGCACGCCGCCGAGAAACTGCACGGTTCCGGCGAACCGCTCGAGATCCCACAGCACGACGCCGGTGTAGAACTGCAGCGGCACGACGACCATCATCATGATCTGGTAGGTCATGGCCTGCAGCGCGTTGAACTTGCGGTAGGCGTCGACGTGATGCGGGTTCGGGTGACCCTTGAAGATGCCGTAGCCGTAGTACATCAGCTGCGCCTGGATCTTCCTGAAGTACGTCGACGGGCTCAACTCGGGGTGGTACACGGTGATCCGGTCGGACAGCAGGTAGAAGAGCAGCCACAGCGCGTAGTTCGCGATCATCGCGAAGCCGACCCAGTTGTGCACGTCGACCGCCGTGCGGAACGACATCAATCCCAGCGCGTCGACGTAGCGGACCTGCAGCCCGGTGGCGATCAGCACGATGAAGCCGACCGCGTTGAGCCAGTGCCAGATGCGCACCGGAAGCGGGTGGACGTAGACGCGTGTCATGATTTCGATCCTTCGTTCTTCGAGCGCATTGCGCGCCTGATGATCAGGTGCAGCGCCGGCACGGCGATGCCGCCGGCGAGGCCCAGCGCGAGCAGCACGTCGAGCAGCTTGATGCGCGTGCCGCCGACCGCGTAGAAGCTCTTCAGCGTCTCGGCGCTCATCGCCGAGCGCAGCACGTCGTTGTGCGCGTCGTAGCGCACGGCACGGCCGTCGGTGTCGAGCACGGACACGGTGACCTTCTCGAACGCCGTCGCATCCTCGCTGTGGCAGTCGACGCACGCCTTGACCGACGTCGGCTTCGCCGCGATCTCGTGCGCCTGGTTCGCATCGCGAAGCTGCAGATGCCCACGCGCGGTGACGTTCATGCCGTTGCGGCCGAATCCCGCGAGCAGCGTGCGGAACTCGGCGGAATCGAGCCCGTCGTGGTTGCCGTCCGCGACGCGTGCGAGCTTCTCGAACTGCAGCGACGCGGATTCGACGATCGGCTTGCCCGCCGCGTACAGCCGCAGGTCGACCTGGCGCAGCGCGCCCGGCGCGTGGCACGCCGAGCACGCGACGGCGTCGAGATGGCGCGCGGCGTTCGGCAACCACTCGGCATGCTGTGCCGTCGGATCGCCGTGACACGCCATGCACGCACGGTCGGGACCGTCGGTGGACGTCGCGCGCGTCACCGCATGCGGCGGATGGCAGCCGGCGCACGTCGGCGCGCCGGCGTTGCCTTCGCGCAGCTTCGCTGCATGCAGGCTCGCCTCGTACGTCTTGAACGTCTTGTCGTGGCATGCGCGGCACGCCTCGACCTGCACGAGCGCGTAGTCGCGCGCGCTCTTCGCCGTCTTCACGTTGCCGGGGTGATCGGGCAGCGTGACCTTCGTGTGGCAACCGGCGCAGCCGATCGGTGCGTGCACGGAATGCGCGAACGCGTCACCTGCGACGGTGAGCGCGAGCTTGTCGCCGTTCGCGAGCTCCTTCGTGATGCCTTCGGCGCCGTGACACGCGACGCATGCGGCGTCGGCGTCGGAGAGCATCGGCGCAACCGTCGCCTGCGACACCGCGGCCCACGCGAACAGCGCGGCGGCGGATGCCGCGAGCACGCTCGCCTGCATCCGCCGCATCCTGCTTGAACTGACTCTCATCTTTGGGCTCCCGTCCGCTCAGTGTGCCCGACCGAGCAGCTTCCTGGCACCGATCCACGCAAGCATGCCGAATCCGACGAACGGAAGCGCGATCGCGTAGGCGATGCTGATGAACGGCGCGGCAGCGAACAGCAGCACGTTCTTCGAAAACGTGTCGAAGTGGCTGACACGCTCGGCGAGCCGCTTGCACGCCGCCCAGATCGCAACGGCCATCGTCGTGACGAGACCCGCGAGCGGGAACACGATCACGTACGCGAGACCGGCGAACGGCGCGGCGAGCAGCAGGCCGAGCGCCTTCAGCGTGCCGATGCGCGGCTTCGGCGCGACCGCCGGTCGCATGTCGCCGATCGGCGCAGCTTCAGCCGCCGGCGCCGCAACGAGCGTCTCGGCGTTCTCGCGCATCGCCTCGCGCGCGCTCTCCTCGATCATCTCGGGCGACAGCGGCTTGTGCAGCACTGCCGATACGCCCGCCGCCTTCGCACGCGCCTCGTTCTCGGCCGTCGCGTAACCGCTGACGATCACCACGGGCATCCACGGCCGGTTCGCCTTGATGTTGCGCGCGAGCTCGACGCCGTCCATTCCCGGCATGCGGATGTCGGTGTACACGGCGTCGTAGCTCTCGGCAGCGATCTTCGCCAGCGCTTCGGCGCCGTCGGCTGCCGTGACGACGGCGTAGCCCTTGTTCGACAGGACGCGGTGGAAGCTCTTGCCGACCACCGGATCGTCGTCGACGACCAGCACTTTACGCAGCGTTGTCATGATTTCTCCTTCGATTCATGCGGCGTCGCCGTTTGCGGCGCCACTGTGGGATTGTTTCGCTTCGTCGGGGTGGAGCGCCCAGTGCTTGCGCTCGAGCGCGCCATGCGCGACGTCGATCACTTCGCTCGGTGCGAGCGGCTTCGCGAGGTAGTCGAATGCGCCGAGGCGCACCGCTTCCTTCGCCGTCTCGAACGACGGGTAGCCGGTGATCACGATCACTTCGCTGTCCGGCCAGCGCGCCTTCATCGTCCTCAGCACGGCCATTCCATCCATCCCCGGCATGCGCAGGTCAAGCAGGACGATGTCGTAGCGCTTCGCTTCCATCGCGTTGAGCGCCTGCTCGCCATCGGCGACCGCTTCCACGTCGCATTGCACGCTCGACAGCACGCGCAGATGGCTGCGACGCACGACCTCTTCGTCATCGACGACGAGAATGCTGGCGCTTGGTTTGGTGGTCATCGTGTTGTCCCCGCTTTGCTGAGCATCAAGTCGCAAGGAGCGGGCCAGCGCGTGTGATTCGCGCGTTTGCGCCGTGCATTCAGGCTGTTGCGATCGCGCCCTGCACCAGGTGTCGATCCCGAGCAGGCGGCGAAGTCGGCGCCCGATATGCACCGCGCGTCGCGCCTTGGCGCAATCGCGTGTCGCCACAACGGCTTGCGACGAAGCTCCGGTGTACATCGATTTTGTGCGCCAGTCGCCGTGCATCTGCGACACCTTGACCGCACGCAAGGATGTAACGGCTCCGGTGGCTATAATTCGCTCTGTTTTTTAGGCGAAAACGGCCACATCGGCCCTCATGCTCGAAGCCCACGACCTCGCTGCTCGCCGCGGATTCTCGACGCTCTTCACCGGGTTGTCGTTTCGCGTCGACGCGGGCCACGCGATGGTCGTCACCGGCGCCAACGGCACCGGCAAGACGACGCTGCTGCGCATGCTCGCCGGTCTCTCCGCGCCCGCCGAAGGCGAGGTCCGCTGGAACGGGGCGGCGATGGCGCCGTTCGCGAGCGCGATGCGTGCGATCCTCGCGTTCGCCGGTCACCTGCCGTCGCTGAAGGACGAGCTGACCGCCGAGGAGAACCTCGCGTCGCTGCTGCATCTCGCCGGCGAATCGCCGGACCGGCGTTCGCTCGCGGCGGCGCTCGACGCCGTGGCGCTCGGCCAGCGGCGCAAGCTTCCTGCGCGCGTGCTGTCGCAGGGCCAGCGACGGCGCATCGGCCTCGCGCGGCTGTCGCTGCTCAAGCGCCCGCTGTGGATCCTCGACGAGCCCGTCACCGCGCTCGACACGGCCGGCATCGCGTTCCTGGCCGACATGGTTCGCCGCCACCTCGAGTCGGGCGGCATTGCCGTGGCGGCCACGCATGCGCCGCTCGGGCTGCCCGAATCGCGTGTCCGCTCGCTTGCGCTCGCCTGATGGACGCCACGGTGACCGTCGCCGCACAGGCCGCGCCCGCGATCGAGACGACGGCGGCGGTGCTGCCCGGCTTTCGCTGGGCGCTCGCGCGCGACCTGCGCCTCGCGCTGCGCTCGCGCGCGGAACTGGGCGTCCAGCTGCTGTTCTATGTCATTGTCGTCGCGCTGTTTCCGCTGTCGACGACACCCGAAAAAACGCTGCTGGTAACGATGGGGCCCGGCGTGCTGTGGGTTGCCGCGCTGCTGTCGTCGCTGCTGTCGCTGCCGAGGCTTTTCGCGAGCGACTACGCCGACGGCACGCTCGAGCAGATCGCGCTTTCGCCGTCGCCGCTGCCCGCGCTGGTATGCGGCAAGATCGCCGCCCACTGGCTCACGACGGGGCTGCCGGTGGCGCTGATGGCGCCGCTGCTGGGCGTGCAATACCAGATGGACGCCGAATCGCTCGCGGTGCTGGCTGCGGCGCTGCTGGTCGGAACGCCGATCCTCTCGTTGCTGGGCGCGATCGGCGCCGCGCTGACGCTCGGCCTGCGCGCCGGCGGCAGCCTGCTCGCGCTGCTGATCCTGCCGCTGTACGTGCCGGTGCTGATCTTCGGCGCCGGCGCGGTCGACGCCGCGCGCTTCGGACTGGGCGCCGGCGCGAATCTTTCGCTGCTCGGTGCAGGACTGCTGATCGCGATCGTCGGCGCGCCGTTCGCCTCCGCCGCCGCCGTTCGCATCGCGCTGGACTGACCTCACCATGACGCTCAACTGGTCCAAATACGCATCGCCCGCGAGCTTCTACCCGGTCGCCGGGAAGATCGTTCCGTGGGCGGCCGGCGTCGCCGCGCTGCTCGCGGCGATCGGCACGTACATCGGCCTTTCGGTCGCGCCGACGGATTTCCAGCAGGGCGAGGCGTACCGGATCATCTTCATCCACGTGCCCTCGGCGTGGATGAGCATGTTCATCTACCTCGTGATGGCGTTCTGGAGCGCGCTCGCGCTCGGGTTCAACACGCGGCTCTCGGCGATGATGGCGCAATCGCTCGCGCCGACCGGCGCGCTGATGACGTTCATCGCGCTGTTGACCGGCTCGCTGTGGGGACGCCCGACGTGGGGCACGTACTGGGCGTGGGACGCGCGGATGACCTCCGAGCTGATCCTGCTGTTCCTCTATCTCGGCATCATCGCGCTGCGTAACGCGATCGACGATCCGCGGCGCGCCGACAAGGCCACCGCCGTGCTCGCGCTCGTCGGCGCAGTGAACGTCCCGATCATCTACTTCTCGGTCAAGTGGTGGAACACGCTGCACCAGGGCGCATCCGTTTCGCTCACCAGCGGCTCGAAGATGGCGTCGATCATGCTGTCGGGCATGCTGATCATGGCGCTCGCCGCCTGGGCGTACACGATCGCCGTGTCGCTCGCGCGGGTTCGCGCGATCATGATCGAGCGCGAGCGTGGCAGCGCGTGGGTGAAAGAGGCGATCGCGTGAGCCGAGGAGCAGGAGCCCCTGTCGCGCAGCGACAAGGGTGCGACTGGGGCGAACGCGATCGAGCGCCGACGCTTGGCGCATCGCTTGGCACGGCAGTCAAGGAGGCGATCGCATGACCGAATTCCTCAACATGGGCGGCTACGGCTTCTACATCTGGACCGCGTACGGCGTCACCGCGCTCGTCATCGCGATCGAGGTCGTCATGCTGCGCGGTCGACGCCAGACGGCGATCGAGGAAGCGCAGTTGTCCGGTCCCGAAACCAGGCAGATGCCGCCGCCGCTCGAGCCGGCAGGAGAATCGAAATGAAGGCCCGTCACCGCAGGTTCGCGTGGATCGGCGCAGGCGTCGCCGTGCTGGCGATCGCCGTCGCGCTCGTGCTGAACGCGTTCCAGTCGAACCTCGTGTTCTTCTTCACGCCGTCGCAGGTAGCCGCGAACGAGGCGCCGCACGGCCGCGCGTTCCGCATCGGCGGCCTGGTCGTCGACAAGAGTCTCAAGCGCGAGGGCGACGGGCTCACCGTGCACTTTCAGGTCACCGACACGTCGAAGACGATTCCCGTGCTCTACAAGGGCATCCTCCCGGACCTGTTCAAGGAAGGCAAAGGCGTCGTCGCGCAAGGCACGATCGGGCCCGACGGCGTGTTCAAGGCGACCGAGGTGCTGGCGAAGCACGACGAGAACTACATGCCGCCCGAAGCGGCCGCCGCACTGGCGGACGCGCACGGCAAGAACGCCGCCGAGCAGGCGGCGAAGACGCTGAAATATTAGGACATCGACGATGATTCCCGAGCTCGGTCATTTCGCGCTGATCCTCGCGCTGCTGCTCGCGCTGGTGCAGGGCACGCTGCCGCTGGTGGGCGCCGCGCAGCGCAACGCGTCGTGGATGGCGCTCGCCCGTCCGGCGGCTCGCGGGCAGGCACTGTTCGTCGTGTTCGCATGGCTCACGCTCGCCTACTCGTTCGTGTCGAACGACTTCTCGGTGCTCAACGTGGCGACGAACTCCAATTCGCAGCTTCCGGTCCAGTACCGCTTCGCGGCGACGTGGGGCTCGCACGAAGGCTCGATGCTGCTGTGGGTGTTCATGCTGTCGCTGTGGACGCTCGCGGTGTCGATCCGCAGCAAGCACCTGCCGCAGGAGATGGTCGCGCGCGTGCTCGGCGTGATGGGACTCGTGTCCGCCGGCTTCCTGCTCTTTCTGCTGCTCACGTCGAACCCGTTCGAGCGGCTGATTCCCGCCGCGGCCGACGGACGCGACCTCAATCCGCTGCTGCAGGATCCGGGCATGGTGATCCATCCGCCGATGCTCTACATGGGCTACGTCGGCTTCTCCGTCGCGTTCGCATTCGCGATCGCCGCGCTGATGAGCGGCCGTCTCGACGCGACATGGGCGCGCTGGTCGCGGCCGTGGACGACGCTCGCGTGGTCGTTCCTCACGATCGGCATCATGCTCGGCAGCTGGTGGGCGTACTACGAGCTCGGCTGGGGCGGCTGGTGGTTCTGGGATCCGGTGGAAAACGCGTCGTTCATGCCGTGGCTCGTAGGCACCGCGCTCATCCACTCGCTCGCGGTCACCGAAAAGCGCGGCACGTTCAAGTCGTGGACGGTGCTGCTCGCGATCTGCGCGTTCTCGCTGTCGCTCGTCGGCACGTTCCTCGTGCGCTCCGGCGTCCTCACCAGCGTGCACGCGTTCGCGACCGATCCGCGCCGCGGCGTGTTCATCCTCGCGTTCCTGATGATCGTCATCGGCGGCTCGCTCGTGCTGTTCGCGTTGCGCGCGCCGAAGGTCGGCGGCGGCGGCGGCTTCGACGTCGTGTCGCGCGAGTCGGCGCTGCTGTCGAACAACGTGCTGCTGCTGGTCGCGTGCGGCTCGGTGCTGCTCGGAACGCTCTACCCGCTGTTCCTCGACGCGCTGAAGCTCGGCAAGATCTCCGTCGGCCCGCCGTACTTCAACAGCGTGTTCGTCCCGTTGATGACGCCGCTGGTGTTCATGATCGGCATCGGCCCGCTCGCGCGCTGGAAGCAGGCGTCGCTGCCCGAGATCGCGAAGCGGCTCAAATGGGCGCTCGCCGTCGCCGTCGCGACCGCGCTGCTGCTGCCTCTCACCGCGGGTGATTTTCGCCTCGGCGTGTCGTTCGGGCTGCTGCTGTCGCTGTGGATCGTCGCATCGACGGTGGTCGTCGTTCGCGATCGCGTGCGCGGACTGCGCAGCGGCGGCCTCGCGCAGCTCGCGCGCCAGCCGCGCGGCTGGTGGGGCATGATCGCCGCGCATCTCGGCGTCGCCGTGTTCATCGCCGGCGTCACGCTGGTGAACGGCTACCAGGCCGAGCGCGACGTCAAGATGAACGTCGGCGACACGCTGACGTTGGGGAGCTACACGTTCCGCTTCGACGGCGTGACGAGCCGCAACGGCCCCAATTACCAGGCCGCGCGCGGGCTGATCGACGTGAGCCGTCACGGCGAGCACGTGATGACGCTATTCCCGGAGAAGCGCACGTACTTCTCGAGCCAGATGCCGATGACCGAAGCGGCGATCTCGAGCGGCATCAGCGGCGACGTCTACGTCTCCCTCGGCGAGCCGATCGACGGCGGCGCGTGGAGCGTGCGCGTCTACCTGAAGCCGTTCGTCACGTGGATCTGGGGCGGCTGCATCCTGATGGCGCTCGGCGGGTTCCTCGCGCTGTCCGATCGCCGCTACCGCTATGCGACGCAGCGCGCGGCGGCGACGGCGACTGTCGCGACGCAAGCGGCCGACTAGAATGACACGCCCCCCACGCTCGCTTCGCTCGCTACCCCCCACGGGGGGCAGTCAGTCCCTTGGGGCGGCCCCGCGGGACTGACGCCCATGAACAAGAAGCTCCTCATTCCGCTGTTCGTTTTTCTCGCGCTGGTGGCGTTCCTCTTCGTCGGGCTGTGGCGCGACCCGCGCGAAATCCCGTCGCCGCTGATCGACAAGCCGGCACCGCAGTTCAAGCTGACCGAGCTGCACATGCCCGACAAGGCGCTCGGCACCGCCGACATGCACGGCCAGGTCTGGCTGCTGAACGTGTGGGCGTCGTGGTGCGTGTCCTGCCGCGAGGAGCATCCGATCCTGGTCGAGCTCGGCAAGGCGAAGATCGTCCCGATCATCGGGCTCGACTACAAGGACGAGCCCAAGGCGGGCAAGGGCTGGCTCGCGCAGAACGGCGATCCGTACACGACGTCGGTCGTCGACCGCGACGGCCGCGTCGGCATCGACTGGGGCGTCTATGGCGTGCCGGAGACCTTCGTCGTCGACAAGCAGGGCGTCATTCGCTACAAGCAGATCGGTCCGATCACGCCGCAGGCGCTCGAGCAGACGATCCTGCCGCTGGTGAGAAAGCTGCAGGCGCAATCGTGATGCGGCTGATGCTCGTTGCGCTGCTCGCGCTCGCGCCGATCGCGGCGAGCGCCGCCGACGCGGTGCCCACCGAGAAGGACGCGCTGTACGCATCGCGCGCGGTGAAGCTCGAGGAGCAGCTGCGCTGCCTCGTCTGCCAGAACCAGACGATCGCCGAATCGAATGCCGAGCTCGCATCCGACCTTCGCCGTCAGGTGCGCGAGCAGATCGCTGCCGGCAAGACCGACGAGCAGATCGTCGATTTCATGACGACGCGCTACGGCGACTTCGTCCTCTATCGCCCGCCGTTCAAGGGAACGACCGCGCTGCTGTGGGGCGGGCCCGCGCTGCTGCTCGTCGGCGGATTCGTCGTGCTCGCCGGCGTTCTGCGCAAGCGCCGCGCGACGACTGCGCCACCGACACTCACCGACGAGGAGCGCGAGCGCGCTCGCCGACTGCTCGAAGACGACCAACCGGAAGACAAGCCGTGACCGTATTCATCATCGTTGCCGCGGCGATGGCCGCGATCGCATGCGCGTGGATCGTCGTGCCGCTGCTGCGCGGCCGCGCATCGCCCGGCGTCGTGCGCGAGGCGTCGAACGTTGCCATCCTGCGCGACCAGCTCGCCGAGCTCGATCGCGACGTCGTCTCCGGCGTGGTGGCGCGCGAGCAGTACGACACGGTGCGCCGCGAGCTCGAGCAGCGCGTGATCGAGGAATCGCAGGCGACCCCCGCGTCGACGAGCGCCCTCGCCGCCGCGCCCGGCGGCACGAGGATCGCGGTTGCCGTCGCGGTCGTGATCCCGATCGTCGCGGCCGCGCTCTACTTCACGCTCGGCAATCGCGCCGCGTTCGATCCGGCCGCGACGACGGCCGCGAACGGTGCGCAGCACCAGCTGACCGGCGAGCAGGTCGACGACATGATCGCGAAGCTGTCGCAGCGGCTGCAGAACGAGCCGAACAACGCCGAAGGCTGGCTCGTGCTCGCGCGAAGCTATTACTCGCTCGGCCGCATGTCCGAGGCGGCGCGCGCGTTCGAGCACGTGAGCGCGCTGGTGCCCGACAATGCCGAGATCCTCGCCGATTACGCCGACGCGGCCGGCGTCGTCGACAGCACGCTCGACGGCAGGGCGTCGACGCTGATCGAACGCGCGTTGAAAGCCGATCCGACGCAATGGAAGGCGCTCGCGCTCGCCGGTACGGCGGCGTTCAATCGCAAGGACTACCCGACGGCGATCTCGTACTGGGAACGGATGAAGAAGTCCGTGCCCTCCGACTCGCCGATGGCGCAATCGGTCGACGCAAGCCTCGCCGAGGCGCGCGAGCTCGGCGGATTGAAGGTCGCGCTCGCCGATGCATCGAAGCCGGCCGACGGCAAGGCCGCCCAGCCGACCACCGCTGCTCCGCCGACGACAGCGGCGAGCGCCGCACCAGCCGCATTGGCGGGCGTCGGAGTGGCCGGCGAAGTGAAGCTCGGCGCCGATGTCGCGGGCAAGGCCGCGCCGGGCGACACCGTCTTCGTGTTCGCGCGCGCCGCGCAGGGCCCGAAGATGCCGCTCGCGATCGTCCGGCTGCAAGTGAAGGACCTGCCGGCGAAATTCGCATTCGACGATTCGATGGCGATGACGCCGGAGACGAAGCTCTCCAATCAGTCCGAGGTCGTCGTCGGCGCGCGCGTGTCGAAGTCCGGCCAGGCGATGCCGCAGAGCGGCGACCTCGAAGGACTCTCGCAGCCGGTGAAGGTCGGCGCGAGCGGCGTCGCCGTCGTGATCGACAAGGCTCTGCCCTAGAAGATCCAGTAAAGCGGCAGCAGAGTCGATTCAAAAGAAGCAGAGGGTCAGAATCGATATTGCCGGGGAACACCTGGCATTGCGCGCGCTTCCTGTCTTTGCGAGCGCGGAAATCGACTGCGACCGGCGTGGGCGTTCAATTGCGGCGGGCTGTACCGCACGCACCTGTGAGCGGGACGCAACGGACCGTGCCATGAAATCGTTTCGCGAAACGCGTCGGCACATCGTAGCTCTCCTGGGCCTCGCGCTCGCGTTCGCATGCGTGCGACCCGCTCACGCGGCCAACTATGCGTCCGAGGGTGAAAGAAAGTCGATCGAGTCGATCATCGCTCTTATCGGCGATGGTGCCTGCGACAACGACGCGCAATGCAAGACGATCGCGATCGGCGCGAAGGCCTGCGGCGGCCCCGAATACTATCTCGCGTGGTCCACGAAGCGGACCGATGTCGCCGCGCTCCGCCAGGCAGCGCAGAGCGAGCTCACTGCCCGGCGCAACATGAACGTCAACCCCGGCATGCGATCGACTTGCGTCTTCGTCGCCGATCCGGGTGCGTATTGCGCGCCGGCTGTCGATCAGCAGCGCGACGCGACGCGCACGCAGAACAGGGCCTGCCGGCTCCGCGCGGTTGACCGTGGCGGAGGGCGCGTCGACTGACGGGCTCGAGAAAGAAAAAGGCCCGGCAGGTCATCCCGCCGGGCCTCGGATTGCGCTGCCGAGCAATCAGACTAGGGCGCCGATACCGGGATGAGCAACGCTTCGCTAGCTCCCGACACGTTATCCGGCGCGAGCACCATCGCACCCAGCGCGGGTGACAGGGCGAGCTCCGCAGCGTTGACAGTGACCGTCGCCATATCCGATCCGTTCGGCGCCACGGTGGGCGGGCCGCTGAAGGTGATTGCCGGCGTGAGCGCGTTGAACGATCCTGTTCCCGGCATCTTCGCTCCGAAGCCATCGCTGCCGTAGTAGTACATCTGATACTTGAACCGCGGGCCGCCTGCCGTCAGTCCCAGCCCGGCCGCGCCCGCGGGCGCCGCGAGCAGCAGCGTCGAATTGTCGGTTGGCTGCGAGATACCGTACAACAGTGTGCCGTCGGCGTTGATGTTGCAGTTCGCATCGGTCGGAAAGATGGCCGTCGCGAACAGCGTATTGGGAAGCGTCGAGCTGAAGGCCGCCGCGTTGATGCCGATCAGCACCTTGTTCGGCGTGAACCCCGGCCCGCCGCTCGTGTCGATGCAGATGTCGAATTCCTGGAAGGCGAGCGTCGTCGACGTGCGGTTGTGGGTGTTGATGCCGAACAAGATGTCGCCTCCCGCCACCGCCGCACCCACCGCACGCACGTCGGCCTGGGTGACCCCTTGCGCCGTTGGCTGGTACAAACCCCACGTGTAGAAATCCGGCGTGGCGGCGATGGCGCCACCCGCGTTCGTGAAGTTCAGCGTGTTCCCGGCAAGGTTCGCCGCGAGGTTCGAACGGCTGTGCGCGACCAGATAGTAGGGCACGGAGAGCTTGACGTTGCCGTTGAGCCGCGAGTTCGACGGCGTGAGCTGTATGTACCCGCCGACGTCCTGGAACGACGTGCTGTCACCCATCGAACCGGCGGGCACGTTCAACGTCACCGGGAATGTCGCGTCGCTGTTGCCGTTGACGATCACCGAGGCCGGTGTGACGACGTTGGCGCCGGCCGGCCCGACGCTCTTGGTCACGGCGATGTTGAACTGCACCGCCTTCGGACCCGCGTTGTGCACGGTCACCTGCCTCATCGCGCTCAAATCGCTCAGCAGATCGGCGAATCCGAACGACACGCTCTCGTCCGGCATGCGCGCCACCGCCTGCGTGGCGGTCGCGAACTGCGCCTGGACCAGTCCGGAGCCTTCGTTGCGAGGCGAATAGTCGTGCAGCATCGTCGGGCTTGCGGTCTGCACTACGGCCGCGCGGAGGTCGGCCACCGACCAGGTCGGATTCGCCTGCTTGACGAGCGCGGCGACGCCGGCCACGTGCGGGGTCGCCATCGACGTGCCCGAGAGGATCTCGAAACCGTTGCCGGTGCCTGACGCCGTCGATACCGTCGACACACCGGGCGCGGTGACGCCGGGCCGCAGCACGCTGTCGCCGATCCGCGGGCCCGCCGACGAGAAGCTCGCGACGTTCTCGAAGCCCGGATTCGGCAGGACGCCGGCGTTGTTGGCGACCGCACTCGCGGGCGCGGGGCCGCCCACCGGACCTGTCAAGGCCGTCGCATCGCCTGGAAGAACGCCGAAGAACGGGATCGTCACCGGTTCGTAGATGTTCCCATCTGCCGGCGTAGGAGCCCCACCGGAAATTGGACCCTCGTAAGGCGGATAGCCCGCCGCGCTGTTGATCATCGCGGCGGCAGCCGCGCCGAAGTGCTGGGCCGCTCCGGCGCGGAACGTGCGCGCGCAGGTGCCGCGCAGGGTGACCACCATCTTGCCGGTGAGATCGACGCCGGTCTTGGCGGGATCGTACTCGTCCGGGTTGCAGCCGAGCGACACCGTGCCGTTCACGTTGCGCAGAACGACGATCGGATAACTGGTGCCGTTAGGAAAGATGCCGCTATTGGAGTTTTGGACGGTGATCGTAGGACCGGCGGCGAGCGCGAGCGTCGCCACTGGAATGTTCGCGAGCGCGTCCGTCGCGGCGACCGAGATGGCCCCCTCGTAAGCGGCCGGAACGCTGGTGATGTAGGGCGTCGGTCCGGCGTTGCCCGACGCGGCAACGACCACGATGCCCGCCGCGGTCGCGTTGGCGACCGCCATGCCCTCGGCGAGATCGCCGGGGTCGGTATTGCCGACGACGCCGTAGTTCGACCCGAGCGACATGCTGATCACGTCTACGCCGTGATCGACCGCCCAGTCGATGGCCTCAGTGACGACGTCGGTCGAGCCCTGGCAACCGAAGACGCGAATCGCGTAGATATCGGCCTGCGGCGCCACTCCCGGACCGATGCGAAACGCACCCGGCGTGTACGCGGCGGCGTTGTAGGGACCGGCGAAGGTCGTGCCGTCGGCCTTCACGCCGAACCCAGCGGCGGTGCCCGCAACGTGGCTGCCGTGGCCGACGCTGCCGCTCGTGAATTCGCAATCCAAGGGATTCGGGTCGGGCATCGGGGCATTGAAGCCGTCGTAGTCGTCACCCACCAGATCGGTACCGCCCTTGACCTTCGGCGCGGCCGCTCCGACGAGCGACGGATCCGGCGGCGCCGTATCGGTCGCCCTGGCCGCCTGGTAGGCCGCGACGGTGCCCGGTCCACCGAAATTCGCGTGCGTGTAGTCGATGCCGGTGTCGATGATCGCGATCTTGATGCCCTGTCCCTGCAGGTGCGCCGCGCCCTGCCATACCAGCGGCGCGCCGATCAGCGGGACGCCCGTCGCATTGCTTCGCGTGTAGACGCCGACCGGCTTCACGGCGACGACGCCGCGAATCGAGCGAAGCTCCTGCAACCGGCTCTGCGGTATCGACACCTTGATGCCGTTCAACGCCGCGTGGTAGGTCGCGAGCACGCGACCGCCTCGGGTCTCGATCTGGGGCTTCATCGCGGCGTGCTGGGCCGCGCGCGCGGCGCTGATGCCGTTTCGCTCGGACTGGCTGAGCGTGCGTCCCAGGCGCCTTTGCACGTCGGCCACCGAGTCGCCGGAGAAGACCACGACCACGGTTCTGTACTCGTAGTCGATCGAGCGGTGCCCGACCGGCGGCACGGAAACACTGTCGGCCTGGATCCGCACAAGCTCGGACGCCTGAGCCGGCGCGGCGAGCGAAAATGCCAGCGTGGCAATCGCGGAAAAAACGCTTGCCCGTCGCAAAAACGATCCCATCATCCACCCCCCGGATATCGATGTGACGACTGTGCCGTTACCGGCAGTCGAGCACTCTACAGTGCCTTCTTTGCGAAGACCATCAAACGCCCGCCGGCGGCAGCGCGCGCCTTACCCCGCTGCCGCCTGACTGTCCCCACGAGAATGCCTGTGTCAACGCAGAAGTTCGCTCTGCGCCGAGTCGCTACGCGCTCACGCGCGGCGTTTGCGGACGAACGCGACCAGCGTGCAAGCCAGGGCCAGCAACGCGAGCGATCCCGGCTCCGGAATGGCCGCCGCCGTTACCGATACCGTGTCGAAGTCCCAGAACGCCGGAGCATTCTGGAAGATGAACGTCAGCGTGGTCGACGCCGCTGTCGCCATAAGCAGGAACGAATAGTGCGTGTACGCGGTCGCCAGCGCGTCGGTCAGCGTCATGTGCGCGACACCGTCCCAGTCGAACTCGAAATAATTGGGCGCCGAGTTCCCGGTCACGTCGGCTTCGCTCTGCAGCCAGAAGTCGACGTGGTACGACGCGCCGGGCGCGGTCGCTATTGTTTGCGAGATGCCGCCGTTGTCGAACGGACCGAAGAAAGCGGCGAACGTGCCCGCCTGCGGCGCCTGCGAGTCGACTCCGGAGAACGACATGTCGCCGAATTGCGTCCAGCCCGTGAAATCTCCGGTCTCGAAGTCGCCATTGACCAGAAGGTTGGCGCCAGCCTGGCTCGCCATACCGAGAAGCATGACTGCGCCGAAAAGGCATCGAGCCAGCAGATGTAAAGTGCGACTGCGCATTTTTTCTCCCCCAAGGTCGGCTAGGGCCGCGCGCCGTCGCCTGACAGCACACGCGTCCCTCCACCGAGAGCGTCGCGCCGCGATGCAGGAAGCATGCCGTCGCGCTCTTTCCGTTGAGAACCAGTGCGTTAATCCCCGTAGGTAACGGCGTAACGGATCGAGTTGTAAAATTGCCCGACGTCGAACGTGGGCCCGGCCAGCCTGGTTGACATCCGCGGCAGCATGTTTCGGCCGCACGGCCGTCGGCACGTACATCGCGATGAGCCAACCGCGCGGCGCAACCTGCGCCGCGACGTCGGCGAACTGATCGATTCGATGGTTCGCCTTTCGAGGTGCTGATGAGCAGTCGCGCGAATGCCGGCGGCATCGAGCTGCTGCAGCTCGGGCTTCGCTCACCGTCGCGCCGACCATCGCAACGCCGTGCGCGCTCGACGCCAATTTCCTGCACCGCGGCCATGCGCCGATTGTCTTCGCCGTAGCAGCTCGCCTGCACGATTGCGGTCGTGCGTTTCGGTGTCGCGACAGTTGGTCGCAGCGCCCGCCTTCGATTGACATTCATCAACAGGGCGACGCCGAGCGCGACTCAAACTTGGTCGCGAAGCCGCGCAGCTCGCAGCGCCGCTCCGACACGATCGAGTCCGCTGATGCAAACCCGCATGTGGAGCAAACGAAGACGTTACGTCGCCGCGGCGGCGCTCGTCGCCGGGCTGGTGTCCCTGTTCGCCGTGCTCGGCCCGCCGCAGGTGCTCGCGCGCAGTGAAGCGCCCGATTTCTGCGCCGGCTGCCACACGATGGAGGGTCAGTACGAGGCGTGGTTTCACACCGGCGCGCACCGGCGCAAGCAGTGCGTCGACTGCCATCTGCCGAACGACAACCTCGCGCTGCACTACATGTGGAAGTCGATCGACGGCATGAAGGATGTCGCGTTCCAGTATTCGGGCCGCTACGAAGACGACATCAGGCTCAGCGCGCACGGCAACGACGTCGTGCAGGCGAACTGCATCCGCTGTCACGGCTCGACCGTCGAGATGATCGACACGACGCGCAAGTGCTGGGAATGCCACCGGCGACTGATCCACAGGCGCAGCGGAGCGATGGAAACCGGATGATCCGGACGCGAAGCGCGGCCGACCGATCGAAATATCGAAGCGATAGGGGCTTGCAGATGAACAAGGCGGATATCGTATTGATGACGTGCGCGCTCGCCGTCGCGACGGTCCTGAGCGGATGCGGTCAACAGAAGCCGGAGCCGGTGAAGACGGTCACCATTCCGGCGAACGAAGTCGATCCGGCGGTCTGGGGCAAGGCCTATCCGACCGAATACGAGCTGTGGAAGAAGACGGAGGAGCCGACACCGGTCGGAAAGAGCGTCTACAAGCGCGGCTTTGACGCCGACAAGGTCACGTACGACAAGCTCTCCGAGTTCCCGTATCTCGCGCTGCTGTTCAACGGCTGGGGCTTCGGCGTCGAGTACAACGAGCCCCGGGGCCATGCGTACATGCTGCGCGACCAGCTCGAGGTCGATCCGTCGCGCATCAAGTCCGGCGGCGTATGCCTGAGCTGCAAGACGCCGTACGCGCCGGCGATGCAGAAGGCACAGGGGCGCGACTACTACGCAAAGCCTTACAAGGAGGTGCTCGCGACGATTCCCGAGAAGCATCGCACGCTCGGCGTCGCCTGCATCGACTGCCACGACAACAACGACATGTCGCTCAAGATCTCGCGCGACTTCACGCTGACCGCGGCGCTGAAGGACGTCGGCCGCGAGCCCGAATCGCTGACGCGCCAGGAGAAGAGAACGCTCGTCTGCGCCCAGTGCCACGTGACGTACAACATCCCGAAGGACAAGGAGATGCACTCCGTCGGGCTGTTCTTCCCGTGGCAGAACAGCAAGTGGGGCGCGATCACGATCGAGGACATCGTGAAGAAGATCCGCAGCGACCCCTCGTATGCCGAATGGACGCAGAAGGTCACCGGCTTCAAGCTCGGTTTCATCCGCCATCCGGAGTTCGAGCTGTTCTCGAACAACAGCGTCCACTGGAAGGCTGGCGCCGCCTGCAGCGATTGCCACATGCCGTACACGAAGGTCGGCGTGAACAAGGTGTCCGACCATCGCGTGATGAGCCCGCTCAAGAACGACCTGAAGGCATGCGTGCAATGCCACACCGAGGGCGCCGACTGGCTGAAGGGCCAGATCACCGCGATCCAGGCGCGCACCGTGGCGATGCTCAACCGCTCGGGCTATGCAACGGCGACCGTGGCGAAGCTCTTCGAGGTCGCCAACAAGGCGAAAGCCGACGGCAAGAACATCGACGCCGCGCTCTACGACAAGGCGAAGGACTACTACGAAGAGGCGTTCTACCGCACGATCTACATCGGCGCCGAGAACTCGGTCGGATTCCACAACCCCACCGAGGCTCTTCGCAACCTGGGCGACTCGGTCGCGTTCGCGGGCAAGGCCGAGGCGCTGCTGCGGCAGGCGCTGGTAAAGGCCGGTGTCGACGTGCCGGTGAAGGTCGATCTCGAGCTCGCGAAATATCTCGACAACCGCGGCGCGAAGAAGCTGATGGGCAACGCAGCGTTCGAGATCGTGGATCCGACGCACGTGCAGGATCAGTTCTAAAGCGCAGCGCAGCGAACGTAAGCGGCGGCGGGCACGCCCGCCCCCGCACGCGAATCGAGGGGTCTGACTCTATACTCGCGCGGTATGGAGCCGGACCCCGCTCTTTTGCGTGACGTAATCGTCGTCGGGGCCGGCGTTTCCGGCCTCGCCGCGGCATTCGGCATTGCGAAGCGTGGCCATCGCGTCGAAGTGCTCGAAGCCGCGACGCGCGCCGGCGGCTGCATCGGCACCACCCATCGCGACGGCTTCCTCTTCGAGACCGGACCGAACAGCACGCTCGACACGACGCCGCTGATCGGCGAATTGCTGCGCGACATCGGCGCCGACACGGAACGCGTCGATGCGAGCGCGCTGGCCGACACGCGCTACATCGTGCGCAACGGCAGGCTCGTCGCGCTGCCGACCAGGCCTCAGCGATTTCTCACCACGAACGCGTTCTCGCTCCGCGCGAAGCTGCGGCTGCTGCGCGAGCCGTTCATCGCCCCCGCGCCGGCGCAGGCGGAGGAATCGATCGCCGATTTCGTTCGCCGCCGTCTCGGCACCGAGTTCCTCGACTACGCGATCGATCCGTTCGTCGCGGGCATCTACGCCGGCGACCCGGAGCGCATTTCGGTGCCGGCCGCATTTCCGCGGCTGCACGCGCTGGAACAGCAATATGGAAGCCTGATCAAAGGACAGATCCAGGGCGCGAAGGAGCGGCGTGCGCGCGGCGAGCAGGCGAAGAACGTTGCGCGCAGCTTTTCGTTCAAGTCGGGCATGCAGGCGATGACCGACGCGCTGGCGCGCTCAGTCGGCAACGTCACGACCGGCGCCCGCGTCGAGCGGATCGCGCGCGTCGACGGCCGTTACGTCGTCGAGGCAACGCGCGACGGCGCGTCGATCGTCCGCCATGCGCGCGCCGTCGTGCTGGCGACGCCGGCGTACACGGCAACGCAGGTCGTGCATGGGCTTTCGCCAACCGCGTCGACCGCGCTCGCCGAGATCGACTACGCGCCGGTTGCGATCGTCATCACCGCACACCGCCGCGCCGATGTCGGGAATCCGCTCGCCGGCTTCGGCTTCCTCGTGCCGAAGAAGGAACGCCGGGCGATGCTTGGCACGCTGTTCTCGAGCAGCATGTTCGCCGGCCGCGCGCCGTCCGATGCCGTGCTGTTGACGACGTTTGTCGGCGGCCGGCGCAATCCGGAGCGCGTCGACGTCGACGACGATCGGCTGACCGAGATCGTCTCGGCCGAGCTCGCGTCGCTCGTCGGTGCGCGGGCGAGACCCCTGTGGAGCGAAATCGTCCGCTGGAAGCAGGCGATTCCGCAGTACGATCTCGGGCATTCGAGGCGCATCGCTGCCGTCGAGACCGCCGAGATCGGGCTGCCGGGCCTGCGCTTCTGCGCCAATTATCGCGGTGGCGTGTCGGTCGGCGATTGCGTGAAATCGGCGCACGCCACAGCGGACGCCGTGCACTCGTTCCTGACCGGCGGCCGCTAGCCGCAACGGAGGCCCGCCTTGCTCGATTCGACGATGAAGCCCAGCGCGATCGTGCGCTATCTCGACCAGTACGTCATCGCGCAGGGCGATGCGAAGAAGACGATCGCCGTCGCCGTCTACTCGCACTACCGCAAGATCGACAAGGCACGCCGCGACGACATGGCGATCGTCAAGAGCAACGTCCTGCTGATCGGGCCCTCGGGCACCGGCAAGACGCTGCTGTGCGAAACGCTCTCGCGCGGCCTCGACGTGCCGTTCGTCACCGCCGAGGCGACGTCGATCGCGCAGACGCGCTACGTGAACGAGGAGATCGACGCGATCCTGCAGCGGCTCGTCGACAAGGCGAACGGCGACATCGCGCAGGCGCAGCATGGCATCGTTTTCATCGACGAGATCGACAAGCTGCGGTCGGGCGACGGCAAGCAGCGCGGCGTTTCGGGAGAAAGCGTGCAGCACGCGCTGCTGAAGATCATGGAAGGCGCGCCGGTGAAGCTGTCGGCCGGCCGCTACATCGACACGACCGACATCCTGTTCATCTGCGGCGGCGCGTTCGTCGGCATCGAGGACATCATGTCGCAGTCGCACAACTACGGCTTCATCGCGACGGCCAAGGACGACAGTCAGCGCATCCTCGACCGGCTCAACACGCGGGTGAAGCCGACCGACCTGTTCACGTTCGGGCTGATTCCCGAATTCACCGGACGGCTGCCGGTGATCGCGCGCTTCCACGACCTCGATCGCGACGCGCTCGTGCGCATCATGGTCGAACCGAAGAACTCGATCTACGAGCAGTTCCGCGACATCTTCGCGATCGAGGGCGTCGAGCTCGCGGTCGAGCGCCGCGTGTTCGAGCAGATCGCCGAGCTCGCGATCGAATACAAGACCGGAGCACGCAGCCTGCGCGGCATCTTCGAGGAGCTGATCACGCCGATCCTGTACCGGGTCCCGGACGAGCGCGACATCCGCAAGGTGACCGTCGCGTCGCTGTTCAGCGAGCCGGCGTACGAGAAGGCGGCACCGGACTAGAAGCGCTTTGTGCGGCGCGGCCGATGCTGCATACTACAGCGCACGGCGCGAAGCTTCGGCAGAAGGCGAACGCGCAACGGACGACGCTACCACCGAAGGGAGCCCGAGGTGCTGACGAGAAAGATCCTTCGTTTCATTGCGCTCACCACGTTCGCCGTCGCGCCGGCGTTGGCATCAGCCGGGCCGAACGCACCGTTTTCGTTCAAGCACGTCTACGTGATCGGCGACAGCCTGTCGGATCAAGGCAATCTGTTCATCGCTACTGGCCTGCTCGGCCTTGCCGTGCACGCCCCGCCGATTCCCGATGCCCAGCATTATTGGTTCGGCCGCTTTTCGAACGGTCCGAACTACGTCGACCGGCTCGCGATCAAGCTTCGCACCTTGATTGTGCCGTCCGTGCTGGGCGGCACCAATTTCGCGTTCGGCGGCGCACGGATCGACTACAACCGTGTGGAGGATCGCAGCGGAGCGCCCCCATGGCAGCCGACGGGCCCGTATCCGGGCGGCTTCTTCAAGTGGAGCGTCAACGACCAGCGCCAGGCGTTCGTCGACAGCGTCAACCGGCACGGTGCCGATCCGACGGGCCTCTATATCGTCTTCGCGGGGTCGAACGATCTCGAGGATGCGCTGATCGCGTCGGCGTTCTACGGTCAACCTGCCGCGCCGATCGTGCAGAACGCCGTCGCCGGTGTCGTGAACGTCGTCAACACGTTCAAGGCTGCCGGTGCGCAGACGATCCTCGTACCACTCACGCCTGACTTCGGCGTCGTGCCGAGCGTCACGGCGCTCGGACCGAACGCAATCGCCGCCGGTCGCGCGCTGTCGTCGGCGTTCAACCAGGCTCTGATGGCCGCGCTGCGGCAAATCGACGGACCGAACATCATCGTCTTCGACACGTTCGCGCTTCTGGATGACGTCGTCTTTCATCCGGGCCATTTCGGTTTCACGAATGTCTCGCAGCCCTGCTACACGGGCTTCGTGACGCCCGATCCGACCGCGACCGAGTGCCGGCATCCCCAGCAATACGCGTTCTGGGACTCGGAGCACCCGACGACGCGGCTCGATTCGATCCTCGCCGATGGCGTGTTCGGGGCGCTCGTTCAGTGCTTGCAGCGAGGAACCAGCCAAGGACCGGCCTATTGTGGCGTTAACAGGCACTAGCCCACGAGGCGGGTCGTGATCGCGCAGATGAAAGTCACCCTCGTCGGCTCGCGCTATTTCGGCGCGTCGGTGCTCGGCGCGCTGCGCGGCGACGGTGTCGACATCGCGCGCGTCGTTGCGCCGGCTGCGGACGATCGGCTGGCGCTCGCCGCGAGCGCCGCCGGCATCCCGGTGCACGTGCTCGCCGATCCTCACGTCGTTGCCGGCGAAGCGATTCCCGATGACACGGGGCTGATCGTCGCCGCGCACACGCACGCGCGAGTGAGCAACGAAGCGCTCGCGCGATCGCGGCTCGGCGGCATCGGCTATCACCCGTCGCTGCTGCCGCGCCATCGCGGCATCGCGGCGATCGAATGGACGATCCTGTCGGGCGATCCGATCGCCGGCGGCTCGGTGTATCACCTCGCCGACGGCTGGGACGCGGGGTCGGTGGCGGCGCAGGATTGGTGCTTCGTCGCCAAGGGAGAAACGGCGCGCGAGCTGTGGGAGCGCGCGCTCGCGCCGATCGGATTGCGGCTGCTGCCGAGCGTCGTCCGCTATGCGGCCGAGCACGGAGCGCTGCCGGCGCATCCGCAGGACGAGCGATTCGCGACGCGGGCGCCTCAGATCAGGAGCACGGTGTCGATCAGCGACGGATCGAAGCAGGCATCGGCGACGCTCGTCGTCACTGCCATCGCACGCGATCGACCGGGCCTCGTGAACCTGCTGTCCGACCGCGCCCGCGGGTTCGGCGCGAACTGGGCGGGGAGCCGGATGGCAAGCCTCGCCGGGCAGTTCGCCGGCATGGTGCAATTCGACGTGCCGGCCGAAAATGCCGATCAGCTAGCGAGCGCGCTGCGCGGGCTCGAGTCGCAGGGCGTGCACGTGGTGATCGAGCGCAGCGACGCGCCGGCCCCCGTCGCGGGACGGCGCGCCGTGTCGCTCGATTTCACCGGCCCCGACCGTCCCGGCATCGTGCGCGAGCTGTCGGCGCTTCTCGCCCAGCGCGGCGTGAGCATCGATGAGCTAACCACTGGAATCGTCGACGGTGACGATGCGACCGCGCCTCGCCTGTTCAACGTGAAAGCGCTGCTCGTCGTGCCGGACGCCGTCGCGAACGACGAGCTGCGACGCGCGCTCGACGCGCTCGCCGTCGAGATGAAAGCCGACATCGGTCTCGGGAAGTAAACCGGATCGAGGGTCAGAGTGCAGCCGGCGCGGCAGAGTCCACTTGCCACTCTGACCCTCGCCTCGGTACGTTTACGACGACGCCTGCAGCCGGCGGATCAGGATGTCGATCATGTCCTGTCCGTCGGTGGAGCGCAGCCGGTGGTCGCGGAACATGCTCAGCGTTTCCGATGATGCGATCGCGCGGTAATCGGCGCGGATCAGGATGCCGGCGATCGCACGCTGAACGGCAACCGACGCCGTCCGCGGAAAGAGCTCCACCAGCTCGGCGAGCGCGTCGCGGTCGGTCACATGCAAGCGCGCGAGCGTGTCGAGCGCGCGCACTTGCGCGTCGGGACGCGTCATCGACGCGATGCCCGCCGTCACGCTGCGCACTTCGTTGACGTCGTCGATCGGCCGGCGATAGAAATACACTTCGGCCATTCGCAGCTCGTCGTCGCTCGTGCTCGTGAGCGCGGCAAGCATGCGTGCGTGGTCGCCGGCGCTGTTGAGGCATGCGAACGCCGCCGCGCGGTCGATGCGATCCGCCGACGGCGCCGCTGCCTGCAGCTTGCCGAGCTCGTTGTCGTACGCGTGCGCTCCATCGAGCGCGCACACGAGATCGACGTCCGCGCCGCTCATTCGCGGCTGCGCGAGCAGGTCGGCCATCAGGCGCACGACCTCGCTGTGATGCTGGTCCGGCGTGAGCCAGCGCAGCGTCTGCGCGACGTCGAGCATGCGCGCACGAATCGGCGGCTGCCTCGCGTCGCGGGCGAGCGCGAGAAATCGCTCGCGTGCGGCGACGTCGCTCGCGATCTCGTCGAGAGCCGCAACGAAAGCCGGATCGCGCTTGTCGCCCTCGTCGAGAGAGGCGAGGAACGTCTCGATCCGCTCGAAGAACATCCGCGCGTCCGCCGCGTCGCGATCGACGACCTGATGAATGAAGCGCAACCGCTCGGCCGGCGGCTGGCGCTCGTCGACGAATCGACATACCTGCGCACGGTACGCCGCGCGCGGATCGGACGGCGTCACGCCCGACACGACGGTCATCGAGTGCGCGGCGAACGCTCCGAGCAAGCCCCGGTTGGGCCGCCCGCTCGCGAACTCGCCGCCTGCGCGCGACTGGAAATAGCGGTTGATCAGCGAGCCGGCGAGCGGCCCGAGCGGCGCCGTCGAAGAGAATCCGTAGATGACGGGCACGTTGACGAAGATTCGCCGCATGATGTCGCGATTGCTCTCGGCGTGCAGCGTGCCGAGCTGGCGCGACATGCGCGATGCCTCCGCCGTCGAGTAACCCGCGCGCAGCAAGCTCTTCTCGACATCGGCAGCCGGAGTGGATCCGCTTTCGGAATTCAGGCTGTTGCAGCCGAAAAGATAGACCTCCTTCAATTGCGAGAACAGCGCCGGGCACGACGCGCTGCACGACGCGCGCTCCATTTCGGCGACCGGCAGATGGTCGTTCACGTCGAGCCGCGTCGTGTAGAAATCGGTCCCGTTGAAATGGCCGGAGACGACGAGCACGTCGCAGCTCACCTGCTTGCGGCATGCGGTTTCGAGCCAATCGCTGCGGCCATGCTCGACCAGCTCGACGAAGCGGTAACTCGCGCTCCGGCAGGTGCCGGCGGAGCGCCGCCTGCTCGTCGGGCGAATTGACGGTGATCGTGCACACCGTGCGCTTTTCGGCGTCCGCCGGACCGCTGCACGCGACGGTCAGCACGGCTGCGACCAGCATCGGTTTTGTAAGAGTTGACACGGCGTTCGGCACTTCTTGTCCAGCGGCCGCACCCGCTACGCGCACCGCAGAGCGAGGTTCGTACCGCTCGGCAGCGGCGCAGGCCCTGCGCTCGCCATCGCAACGCCGTACGCGTCGCTCTGCGGATATCGTGTCCGGAGCGAAAATCAAACCACCGCGCGGACTGCGGGGTTATCGCACGGGCAACCCGTCGCAGCGCCTCGCTCGGTGAGAGACCGCGATCGCCCGGGCCCGGCTGGGCCGCGCTGCTCGCGCTCGCGTTCGCGACGCTCGGCGTGGCGCCGCGGCCGCGCGGCTGATCGTTGCGCGAGGCGGCGCCCGACGTGGCTCGGCGGCTGGCGCGTTTGATCGCTGCGCGAGGCGGCGCTCGCTACAGCGACGTGCCGCACTTCCAGCAGAGGTCGAACGTCGCCGGGTTTTCCTCGCTGCACGCGCGGCACACGAGCGTGCCGCTGCGGTTGCGCTCGACCTGATAGGCACGCAGCACCGCTTCGGCTCGCTCGCGGTCGGCGTCGTCGTCGAGCCACACCTGCGGCAGCGCCACGTCCGGCGGAACGTCGCCGACGATGCTCGACATGTGCTCGTTGAACACGTGCGCCTTGATGCCGGCCTCGGCGAGCCGGTGCACCACCAGATATGCATCGAACCGGCCCGACGCGGTGAAGATGCGCTGCATTACGCGACCTGCGCGAGACGTGCGCGCCGTTGCAGCCAGCCGACGAACGCCATGAACGTGAGCGAGATCGCGATCAGCATCGTCGCGGCGGCCGTGATGGTGAGGCTGATGTTGTCGTTGATGCCGGCGAACATCTGCCGCGGCAGCGTGCGCTGGCCCGGACCGGCGATCAGCAGCGCGACGACGACTTCGTCGAACGAGGCTGCGAACGCGAACACGGCACC
Source organism: uncultured beta proteobacterium (assembly GCA_963798655.1). GTDB lineage: Bacteria > Pseudomonadota > Gammaproteobacteria > Burkholderiales > Casimicrobiaceae > CAVSMC01. The sequence continues at coordinate 35,069 of CAWCUH010000007.1, forward strand.
GGACAGCACACCGGGCAGGATCAGCGGCAGCGTCACGCGGCGAAACGCGGTTATCGGCGGTGCGCCGAGGCTCGCCGCAGCGCGCAGCAGCGTGCGATCGAAGCCGGACAGCGTCGCGAGCACGGTGATGACGACGAAGGGCACGGCAAGCGTCGTGTGGGCGAGGATCAGGCCGGCGTAGCCGTCGTTCAGGCCGAGCGGCGCGAACGCGAAGTACACGCCGACGGCGACGATGATCACCGGCACGACCATCGGCGAGATCAGCAGTGCGAGCACGATGCCCTGGCCCGGAAAGCGCGCGCGCCACATGCCGAGCGCCGCGAGCGTTCCGAGCAGCGTCGCGAGCAGCGTTGCCGACGTGCCGACGAGCAGGCTGTTCCACAGCGACGGCAGCCAGAACGTCGACGTGAAGAAATCCTGGTACCAGCGAAGGCTGAAGCCCGGCAGCGGATAGTAGAAGAACGCGCCGGAGGAGAACGACAACGGCACGACGATGACGATCGGCGCGACGAGGAAGAACAGCACCGTCGCCGTGACTGCGGCGAGCGCGACGCGCGAAACGCGCTGTCCGATCGTGAGATTGCCCTCGCTCAACGGCGGCCTCCGCTAGGACGTGCACGCCCGGAGTCAGCGATGTCGGCCGCCGCGACTCGCGCGCTCATCTACGCCATCCGCATCTTGTCGAGGCCGACGAGGCGGTCGTATACGGCGTACAGCGCGAGCGTCGCCGCAAGCAGCATGATCGACAGCGACGCCGCCATGCCCCAGTTGACGGTGCGGCTCGCGTAGAACGCGATGAAGTAGCTGATCATCTGGTCGTCGGCGCCACCGACCAGCGCCGGCGTGATGTAGTAGCCGAGCGCCTGGATGAACACCATCAGGCAGCCGGCGCCGACGCCCGGAAGCGTCTGCGGCAGATAGACGCGCCGGAAGGCCGTCCACGGCGTCGCGCCGAGCGAGGACGCCGCGCGCACATACGACGGCGAGATGCCCTTCATCACCGCGTACAGCGGCAGCACCATGAACGGCAACAGCACGTGCACCATCGCGACGTACACCGCGAAGCGGTTGAAGATCATCCGGATCGGCTCGGTGACGATGCCGACCGAGATCAGCAGATTGTTGAGGATCCCCTCGCGCTGCAGCAGCACCACCCAGGCGACGGTGCGCACGAGCAGCGACGTCCAGAACGGCAGCAGCACGAGGAACAGCAGCAGCGGCGCACGCGACGGCGGCTGCCGCGCGATGAACAGTGCGACCGGGTAGCCGAGCAGCAGACATGCGAGCGTGACGAAGCCCGAGATCCACAGCGTGCGCCCGAGCACGGCGCGGAACACCGTTTCGTCGGCGGGCGCCGGTGCGATCGCGTTGTCGGCATCGCGTCGGAGATCGAGCGCCGCCAGTAGGTACAGATCGGTCACCGGACCGCCGGCGCGGCGGATCGCCGCCCACGTCTCGCGCTCGCCCCACTTCGGATCGATGGCGATCAATGCTTCGCGCGGCGCGCCGATCGATTCGTTCGACACGCGACGCGCGCTCACGAACATCAGCGTGCGAAACCCCGGCACGTCGTAGTTGAGCCGCGTCGCCGCGCTCGCAAGCGTTCCCGCCTCGCGTGCGTCGCGAAGGTCGGCGACCATCGCTGCAAACGCCGCATCCGCCGGCAGGCCTTCGCCGTCCCAATGCCGAAGCTCGGCCGACGCGCGCGGAAGGATGTGTGCGACGTCGCTGTCGAACACGCCGCGCGCGAGCATCGCGGCGATCGGCACGATGAACGTCGCGAGCAGGAACGCGAACAGCGGCAGCACGAGCGCTGCGGCTCGAAGCTGCTCGCGCCGCTCGGCGCGCCGAAGCGCGCGGCGAAGGCCGACGTCGGGCGCCGGAGAGAGCGCGGGAATGTCGGCGATGGTGGCCACGAAACGGCGTCAGGTCGCGTGGAACACCGGCTGCGCCGTCGCCGAGCGTCGGCGAATGTGAACGCGCACAGCGCGAGGGCAAGGAGTGGCATCGTCGCAGGCTCCGGCACCGCGACGACGGCGAACTGCGAAAACTCGGACGTATCCACAAGCCGGCAGAGGAGTCAACGGCACGAGGGACCCCGTATCCCAGCCGATCTGAAAGTCGTCCTCGAAATTGCCCGAGCCGAGCACGCCGTCGACGAGCCCTCCGATGTAGTTCACGCCGGTTTCGTTGTCGAAACCGATTTCGGCCAGCGTGTACATGTGCCCGGCAATGACCAGCGACACCGACGTCAGAGCATCGATCGGTGCGTTGATCGACGCCGCTTCATAGCGGATCGTGCCGCTGACCGGATCATCGATCGGCGGCACGGCGCCGAACAGTGGCGCGAAGTTCGTCGCGGTGAACGTCATCTCGATCGTGGCGGCGCTTACCGCCGGAACGAACAGTGAAATCATCAGCCCTCGTGCAATCATGCGCAACGCGTCAGCCATGCGAGCCTCCCCTGTTGTTATTGCTGTGACTCGAAGACCGAGCATCGGCGCCGGCCGCACAGCTCATTTGTCGGCAGACGCCGGTGGCGCCGGCGGTCGTTCCGCGATGCGCGGATGGCCGCCGGAGAATGCGATTGTGCGACCTACTTCGCCACCCAGGCGTTGAACCGCTGGTTGAGTTTGTCCAGGTGCTCCAGCCAGAACTTGTCGTTGATGTACACGGCCGACGACATGTTCTGCGGCGCCGTCGCGAGGTTCGGCAGCACGTTCTTGTCGATGAGGCCGGTCGCCGCCTTCGTCGTGACGCCGTACGGAATCTTCGGCGGCAGGTTCTTCTGGTTCTTGGGGTCGTTCACGAACACCAGGAACTTCTCGGCGTCGGCCTTCATCGGCGAGCCCTTCATGATGACCCACGAGTCGATCGTGTAGAGGTTGTTCGTCCACACGATCTTGAAGTTCTTCTTGTCCTTGTCGTTCGCTGCCGCGATGCGGCCGTTGTACGCGTCGGTCATCACCACTTCGCCGGACGCGAGCAGCTGCGGCGGCTGCGAGCCTTTTTCCCACCAGACGATGTTCGGCTTCAGCTGGTCGAGCTTCTTGAACGCGCGCTCGATGCCGGCATCGGTCGCGAGCGTCTTGTAGACGTCCTTCGGTGAGACGCCGTCGGCCATCAGCGCGATCTCGAGCGTCGTCTTCGGCCCTTTGCGCAGCGCGCGCTTGCCCGGCCACTTCTGCGTGTTCCAGAAGTCGGCCCAGGATTTCGGCGTGTCGCCTTTGATCTTGTCGCCGTCATACGCGAGGATGAAGCTGTAGACGATGGCGCCGACGCCGCAATCGTTCACCGCGTCGGGCAGGTACTTGTCCTTGCCGCCGAGCTTCGACCAGTCGAGCTTCTCGTACAGGCCTTCCTCGCAGCCGAGCAGCAGCTCCTCGGACTCGACCTGCACGACGTCCCAGTTGTTGTTGCCCCCCTGGATTTTCGCGCGCAGCGTGCCGACGCCGCCATCCCAGCTCTCCTCGGCCATCTTCGTCCCCGTGGCCATGAACGGCTTGAAGTAAACCTCGCGCTGCGCATCCTGGTACGCGCCGCCCCACGACACGACGGTGAGATCGCGCGCCGCGGCGGTTGCGGCAAGCGCGGCCGCGCACATCGCGATCGCGCCGACTTTCCATGTGCTGAACTTCATGTCCTCTCCTCTACGTGGTGACGTCGCTGTCCTCGCGCGCGAACGCCCGGCAATGCTCGGGCGCCCACGCGAGCTCGACCGGCTCGCCGATCGCCGGCAGCCGGTGCGCCTCGTCGATCGGGCGCTTGACCGTGAAATCGTCGATTCCCGGCAGCACGACGCGCGCACGCACGTGATCGCCGAGATAGATCACTTCTCGCAGCCTGCCGGCGAGGCGGCAATGCCCGTCGGGCTCGATTCTATGTGCGCCACCGCCGATTTGCACCCGCTCCGGACGCAACGACACGGTGACCGACGAGCCGGCCGGCAACGGCGCGGCGAGCGAGCCGTCGATCAGCGAATCACCGGCGATGCGCACCGTGCAGCGCGACCCGTCGACGCCCTCGATCCGACCATCGAGGCGGTTGTTCTCGCCGATGAAGCGGGCGACGAACGCGTTGCGCGGCTGCTCGTAGATGCGCTCCGGCCGATCGAGCTGCTGCACGCGCCCGCGATGGAACACGGCGATGCGATCCGACATCGTGAGCGCCTCGTGCTGATCGTGCGTGACATAGACCATCGTCACGCCGAGCCGCTGGTGCAGCCGGCGGATCTCGAGCTGCATCTGCTCGCGCAGCTGCTTGTCGAGCGCGCCGAGCGGCTCGTCCATCAGCACGAGCTTCGGCTCGAACACGAGCGCACGCGCGACTGCAATCCGCTGCTGCTGGCCGCCGGAGAGCTGCGCCGGCTTGCGCGCGCCGAAGCCGCCGAGCTGCACCATGTCGAGCGCGCGCTCGACACGCTGCGCGATGTCGTCTTTCGCGATCCCGCGCACGGACAGCGGAAACGCGATGTTGTCGGCGACGCTCATGTGCGGGAACAGCGCGTAGTTCTGGAACACCATGCCGATCGCACGCCGGTGCGGCGGCAGCTTCGACAGCGGCTTGCCCTCGAGCAGGATCTCGCCTGCCGTCGGCGCCTCGAAGCCGGCGAGCATCATCAGCGTCGTCGTCTTGCCCGAGCCCGACGGGCCGAGCAGCGTCAGGAATTCGCCGCGCTCGATGTCGAGGTCGAGGTTGTCGACGACGCGCGTGACGCCGTCGTACGTCTTGCCGATGCCGACGAAGCGGACGATCGGGTCAGACATGCTGGCCGCCGTTGATCGGGATCTCGGTGCCGGTGATGTACGACGCGCGATCCGAGCACAGGTACGCGATCAGGTCGGCGGTCTCCTGCGTCGTGCCGAGCCGCCGCATCGGGATGTCGCGCTCGACGATCGCCGGCGTGCCCGGCGACAGGATCGCCGTGTCGATCTCGCCCGGCGCGATCGCGTTCACGCGAACGCCCATCGGCGCCATGTCGTGCGCCATCTCGCGCGTGAGCGCCGAGAGCGCCGCCTTCGACGTCGCGTAGGCGGAGCCTGCGAACGGATGCACGCGCGTCGCTGCGATCGACGTCAGGTTCACGACCGATCCGCGCGCGGCCGCGAGCTCGTGCGCGAAGCCGCGCGTCATCAGCAGCGGCGCGTAGAAGTTCGTGTTGTACATCGACTGCCACGTCGCGATGTCGGTCTCGAGCGAATCGAGCCGCGATCCGTCCGCTTTCTTCGGCGAGACGCCCGCGTTGTTGACGAGCGCGTGCAGCGTGCCGCCGACGAGCGGCCGCATCAGCTCGATGCAGCGCGCGACGTTGTCGAGATCCGACAGGTCGAGCAGGAAGTGCTGCCGCGTCTCCCGGCTCCACGGGCACAGGTCGGGCGGCGGCGTGCGCGACACCGTGATGACGTGCCAGCCTTCGGCGTGGAAACGCATCGCGATCGCATGGCCGATGCCGCGGCTCGCGCCGGTGACGATCGCGTTCTTGTGTGATGTCATCGCGCGCGCCGCGTCAGGCCAGCGACTTTTCCTTCACCATCGCCCACGTATCGGCGAGCGCCTTGTCGAAGCCGGCGAACATCTCGTCCATCTCGCCCTCGGTGACGATCAGCGGCGGGCAGAACGCGACGATATCGCCCGGCATGTTGCGCAGGATCACGCCGTGATGCTGCGCGCGGCGGACGAGATGCGCGGCGACGCCGGCCTTCGGATCGAAGCTCTCTTTCGTCGCCTTGTCGCGGACGACCTCGACCGCGCCAATGAGCCCGATGCCCCGCGCGTCGCCGATCAACGGGTGCTCGGCGTAGCTGCGCAGCCGCTGCTGCATTCGCGGCGCGAGCCTTCGCACATGCGACAGGATATCGCGCTCCTCGTAGATCTTCAGCGTCTCGAGCGCGACCGCGGCGGGTACCGGATGCGACGAGTACGTGTAGCCGTGGCCGAAGATGCCGAGCTTGTCGCTCTGCGCGAGCAGCACCTCGTAGAGCGCGGTCGACACGAGGTTCGCCGAGATCGGCATGTAGCCGGCCGACAGCGCCTTCGCGATCGTGATGATGTCCGGCTTCAAGTCGAACGTCTGCGTGCCGAACAGGTTGCCGGTGCGACCGAATCCGCAGATCACCTCGTCGACGACGAACAGGATGTCGTACTTGCGCAGGATCGGCTGGATGCGCTCGAAATACGTCGCCGGCGGCACGATCACGCCGCCCGCGCCCATCACCGGCTCGGCGAAGAACGCGGCGATCGTATCCGGACCTTCGCGCACGATCAGCGCTTCCAGATTCGCGGCAAGGCGCGCCGAGTAGGCCTCTTCGGATTCCCCCGCCTGCGCGCCGCGGTAGTAGTACGCGGCGTCGGTGCGCAGGAAGCGCGGCATCGGCAGATCGAAATCGGTGTGCGCGAACGCGAGCCCGGTGAGGCTCGCCGCGGCGACGGTCACGCCGTGGTACGCGCGCTCGCGGGCGATGATCTTCTTCTTCTGCGGCCGGCCGAGCGCGTTGTTGACGTACCAGGCGAGCTTCACGGCGGTGTCGTTCGCCTCGGAGCCGGAGTTCGCGAACAGCACGCGCCCCAGCCCGGGCGGCGCGATGCCGACGAGCCGCTCGGCGAGTTCGGCCGACACGGCGGGAACCTTGCCGGCGAAGCTGTGATAGAACGGCAGCTCGAGCATCTGCCGGTGCGCGGCGTCGGCGAGACGGCGCTCGGAAAAGCCGAGCGACGCGCACCACAGGCCCGACATGCCTTCGAGGTAGCGGTTGCCTTCGTCGTCGTAGACGTAGACGCCGTCGCCCTTGACGATGACGAGCGGACCTTCGGTCTGGACGAGCCGGAGGTTCGTCGACGGGTGCAGGTGAAATGCGAGGTCGCGACGCGCGGCCGGCGTATTGATCGACATTGAGGGCTTTCGGGGGTTGAACCATGAAGCGCGGATGGCCATTGTTGGCACCGCGCGCCGGCCGCGTCAAGCGCGGCTCTCCTACACCGGTCGCCAGTCGATCAGCGCGTGGACGAGACGGCGCAGCGCGTCGACCAGCGCGGCTGCGCGCTGCGCGTCCCACGGGTACGGCGGCGCCTCGTCCATGTAGCACACCTGCGCGATCTCGAGCTGCATCGCGTGCATGCCGCGCGCCGGCTGGCCGTAGTGGCGCGTCACGTAGCCGCCCTTGAAGCGGCCGTTGACGATGTGCGAGAAGCCGGGCGCGTTGCCGACGAAGCCGTGGGCGACGCGCTGCAGCGACGACGCGCAGCTCGCGCCGTCCGCGGTGCCGAGGTTCAGATCGGGCAGGCGGCCTGCGAAGAATCGCGGCACGATCGAGCGGATCGAGTGTCCGTCGAGCAGCATCGCGAAGCCGTGCAGCGTCTTCACGCGCTCGACTTCGGTGGCGAGCTGCGCGTGGTAAGGGTCGAAGTACGCGGCGCGCCGCTCGGCGATTTCATCGACGCCCGGCATGTCGCCTTCGTAGATCGGCTCGTTCGCGAACGTTCGCGTCGGGCAGAGCTCGGTGTTGTCGGCCCCGGCGTAGAGCGCCGCGCCCGAAGGATCGCGATTGAGGTCGACGACGTAGCGCGCGTGCGTCGCCGCCATCACCGTCGCGCCGGCGCGCGGCGCGAACGCGTACAGCTTCTCGACGTGCCAGTCGGTGTCGGGCAGCGCGCGCGCCGCCGCCGTGAGCCGCGCTTCGATGTCGGCCGGCACGTGCGTGCCCGCGTGCGGAATGTCGATGACGAGCGGCGAGTCGCCGCGCTCGATCGTCCACGGGCTCATCGATCGCTCCACCGAACGACGCGTCCGCGGCGAACGATGCCCGCGCACGGATTGCCGCCGATCCGGTACGCGAGCTCCGCCGGCTCGTCGATGTCCCACAGCGCGAGATCGGCACGCTGTCCAACGGCGAGCGTGCCGCGGTCGCGCAGGCCGAGCGCGCGCGCGGCGTTCACCGTGACGCCGGCGATCGCTTCGACCGGCGTGAGCCGGAACAGCGTGCATGCCATGTTCGCAACGAGCAGCAGCGAGCGCACCGGCGACGTGCCCGGATTGCAGTCGGTCGAGATCGCGATCGGCACGCGCGCCGCGCGCAGCGCTGCCACCGGGGGCACGCGCGTCTCGCGCAGTGCATAGAAGGCGCCGGGCAGCAGCACCGCGACCGTGGCGGATTGCGCCATCGCCGCGATGCCGTCGGCATTCGTCCATTCGAGATGATCGGCAGAGAGCGCGCGGAATTCGGCGGCAAGCGCGGCGCCGCCCGAGTCGGACAGCTGATCGGCGTGCAGCTTCACCCGCAGGCCGTGGGCCGTCGCCGCCTGCAGCACGCGCCGCGCCTGTGCCGGGCTGAACGCGATCGTCTCGCAGAACACGTCGACCGCGTCGGCGAGCTGGCGGCCCGCAACTTCGGGAATCGTCTCGCTGCACACGACGTCGACATAGTCGTCGCTGCGGCCCGCGAACTCGGGTGGGACGGTATGCGCGGCGAGCAGCGTCGTGCGCACATCGACGCCGACGTCGCGACCAAGCCGGCTTGCGGCGGCGAGCTGCCTGCACTCGGTCGCGGTGTCGAGGCCGTAGCCGGACTTGATCTCGACCGTCGTCACGCCTTCGTCGGCGAGCGAGGCGAGCCGCGGCCGGCTCTGCGCGACGAGGTCGGCTTCGCTCGCCTCGCGTGTCGCGCGCACCGTCGACAGGATCCCTCCGCCGGCGCGCGCGATGTCCTGATAGCTCGCGCCCGACAGCCGCTTCTCGAACTCGCCCGCGCGGTTGCCCGCGTACACGAGGTGCGTGTGACAGTCGACGAAGCCGGGCGTAAGCCACCGGCTCCCGGCGTCGAGCGTGCGCGCGGCCGTCGCCTCGCGCGGCATGTCGCTCGCGCGCCCCACCCAAGCGATCCGCTCGCCCGCGATCGCGAGCGCGCCGTCGCGTATCGTGCCGTACGGCGCGTCGTTCGCGAACGTCGCGAGCTCCACGTTGCGGATCGCAACATCGAACGTCGCGCTCATGACAGCTCGCGCAGCACACGGCGATAGCGCGCGAATATCGCGTCGCGCTCGACGTGCCGCCCGTCGCGCACGCGCCAGCGCCCTGCAGTCATGACGTCGCGCACCGGCCGCCGGCAGGGCGCGAAGATCGCGGCGTCGAGCACGTCGTCGACGCGCTGCCCGCAAAGCGCCGCATCGCGCGCGTCGAGCACGACGAAGTCGGCGCGCCTGCCGACGGCGATCGCGCCGACCGGCTGCGCGAGCGCCTGCGCGCCGCCGGCAACCGCGGCGTCGAACAGCGATCGGCCCACCGGACGGCCGTCGACGGCGAGCACGTTGCGCTTGCGATCGCGAAGCCGCTGCGAATACTCGAGCGTGCGCAGCTCGGTGAAGGGATCGATGATCGTGTTCGAGTCGCTGCCGATGCCCGATGCGCCACCCGCGGCGACGTACGCGCGCGCGGCGAACGTGCCGTCGCCGAGATCCGCCTCGGTGGTCGGCGCGAGGCCGGCCACGGCGCCGCTTCGGGCGAGCGAATCGACCTCGCGCTCGCTCATGTGCGTCGCATGCACGAGACACCATCGCGCGTCGACGCGCGCATGCTCGAGCAGCCACTCCACCGGCCGCTGGCCGCTCCAGGCGACGCAGTCGTCGACTTCCTTCGTCTGCTCGGCGGCATGGATGTGAACGGGCGAACCGTCAACGGCGAGCGCGACGATGTGCGGCAGTTGATCGGGCGTCACCGCGCGCAGGCTGTGCGCCGCGACGCCGATCGCCGCACCGTGCTCGCGCGCTGCAACGGTTGCGCGCTCGTGCAGTCGCGCGAACGATTCGACGTCGGTGACGAAGCGGCGCTGACCGGGCGCGGGCGGCACACCGCCGAACCCGCCGTGCGCGTAGAACACGGGCAGCAGCGTGAGACCGATGCCGACGGTCGCGGCGGCGCCGATCACACGCGACGACAGCTCGGCGGGGTTCGCGTACGGGCGCCCCGCCGGATCGTGGTGCACGTAGTGGAATTCCGCGACCGACGTGTAGCCGGCCTCCAGCATCTCGACGTACGCCTGCGCGGCGATCGCGCCGAACGCGTCGCCGTCGATACGGTCGAGGAACGCGTACATCGTGTTGCGCCACGTCCAGAAGCTGTCGCCGTCGACGCTCGCGCGACCGCTGCGTCCCGCGATCGCCCGCTGGAACGCGTGCGAGTGAAGATTCGGCACGCCGGGCACGAGCGGTCCGAGGACGCGCTCGGCGTCGCCGGGCGCCGCGCCCGGCTGCACGCCCGTGACAACGCCGCGCGCATCGATGTCGATCGCAACGTCGCTCGCCCATCCGGACGGCAGCAGTGCGTCGGCCGCGAAGAGCGTCATCGCGGCGTGTCGATCGAGACGACGAGCGCGACGCCATCGCGCGCCCGCGGCGCATCCACGACGATATTCGAATCGTCGACGTCGTCGGCGCTCACGATGAGCGCATGGCCGGTCGCGACGGTGATCGGCTCGTCGTCGCGCAGGCGGACCCGCACCGGGCCACCGTGCGCGTACACGATTCGCATCGACGCGGCGCCGACGCGTGCGCCGACACCGTCGCGCACGGCGCTGACGACGCCGCGCGCTCGCCCGCGCCGGACCATCAGGTTGAAGTCGCGAACGCGACCGGCGAGCAGCGTGCAGTCGACGTCGTCGGCGCCGTCGAACGTATACGGATCGAACGGCGTGCGAAGTTCGACGCGACGCTCGCCGAACGCGAGCCGCATGCCGTTGCCCGCGATCAGCACGATTGTCCGCTCGACGCCCGGAAACCGAGAGAATGGACCGGCGACGTCGACATCCGCGATGCTGACCCGCCAGTCGAATGCGTCGAGCGCCGCGTCCGGCGGACCTGCCGCGATTTCAGTCGTGCGTCCGCTGCCGTTTTTCCACGGCATCCGGCGATAGTCGGCGGGGGCGATCAGGCGATGCATGATGAGAGAATAAGGCAAAGTGAGACCCGACTCGACTTTCCGGTTGCCATGACCGAATCCGCGCTGTCGCTCGTCTACCTCAACGCGCCGGACGTTGCTGCGCTGGCGCTTACCGACGACGAGATTCTCGACGCCGTCGATGCCGGACTGCACGCGCAGGGCGAAGGCCGCACGGTGATCGAGCCGCGAATGCACCTGGTGCCGGGCCAGACGGACGACGGCGGTGCGATCCACGGCCATTTCAACGTGCTGCGCGGGTACGTCGCGCCGCTCGCGCTCGCCGGCGTCAAGATCGTCGGCGACTACGTCGACAATTATCGCGCGGGCCTGCCCTCCGAGATGGGCTTGCTGAACCTGTTCGATCCGTCGACCGGGCGACCGCTCGCCGTCATCGACGCGGCCGGCCTCACCGACATGCGTACCGGCGCCGTCACCGCGATCGGCGCGCGGCACCTTGCCCGGCGAAACTCGCGCGTGCTGGGACACATCGGCGCGCGCGGCACCGCGTACTGGAACGTGCGCCTGCTCGATCATCTTTTCGACTTCGACGAGATCCGCGTGCATTCGCGGCGCGAGGACTCCCGTCGCGCGTTCGCCGGGCGTCTCGCGCACGATCTGGGCAAGCGCGTCATCGCCACCGACGATTGGCAATCGTGCGTGCGCGGCGCCGACATCGTCGTCGAGGCGTCGCGGCTCGCCGAGCCGGCACCGATGCTGCGCACCGAATGGATCGCCCGCGGCGCGTTCGTCGTTCCGTACGGCACGATGAGCGCGGTCGAGCTGTCCATCACCGACATCATGGACAAGGTCGTCGTCGACGACTGGGGCCAGTGCAAGGCCGGGCAATTCGGATCGCTGCGCGCGCACATCGACGCCGGCAGGTTGAGCGAGCGCACGCTGCACGCCGAGCTGGGCGAGATCGTCGCCGGCCGCAAGCGCGGCCGCGAGCGCGACGACGAAACGATCCTGCTGTGGCACCGCGGGCTTTCGCTGTCCGACATCGCGCTCGGCGCGGCGATGCTCGCGAAGGCCCAGCGGCTCGGCATCGGACAGGCGCTGCGCTACCGGTGAGCGCGCGAGGCCGACCGATGACCCTCGTCGCGAACGCGCGGATGTACGCGGTGAACGCGACCGTTGCCGCGCTTTGGCGCAACGTATTGCAGTGGGTCGGCGCGCACGCCGCCGTCGAGCTCGCGATCGTCGATCACGCCGCACCCGCGCTGCTTGCCGATCTGTGGCGGCGAGGTGATCTCGCCGCGGTCGCGATGTGCGGTTACCCGCTCGCGACGTGGGATGGCGACATGCGTCCGGTCCCGCTCGCGGCGCCGGCGCCGACGCGCTTCGGTGCGCCGGTCTACGCAAGCGACATCGTCGTGCGCACCGATTCGCGCTTCGAGCGCGACGACGATCTCGTCGGCACGCGCTTCGGATGGACGCTCGTCGATTCGCAGAGCGGCTACCAGGCGCCGCGGCGGCACTTCGCGGTAGCGGCGATCGCTCACGGCGGACGCTTCTTCGCATCGACCGTCGGGCCCTTGGTCACGCCGCGAAACGTCGTCGACGCGATCGTCGACGGCACGGTGGACGCGGGCCCGCTCGACGGCTATTGGCACGCGCTGCTGAGCCGTTACGAGCAGCGCACCGCGGCGCAGCTTCGTGTCGTCGCGACGACGATGACGACGCCGATTCCGTGCTTCGTTGCGGCGGCGTCGGTGCCGGCGGCGCTGCGAGAACGGCTCGCCACCGCGTTCGTCGACGCCGGCAGCGCGCGCGGCCTGCGCGATTCGCTCGCCGCGCTCGAGCTTCGAGGCTTCGAACGCGTCGACGCGGCCGCCTACGATGCACTGGCGGTTCACGCACGCGAGACGGACAAGCTCGGCTACCCCGAACTGCGGTAGCCGCACCCATCATTCCACGGAGGCCGCATGCAAAGACGAACCTTCATCACCGCAGCGCTCGCCGCGGCGCTCGGCGCAGCGAGCGGCGGCGCCGTCGCGCAAGCCGCCTATCCGGATCGCCCGGTGCGCATCATCGTGCCGTTTCCCGCGGGCGGACCGGCCGACGTGCTCGCGCGCATCGTCGGCGACAAGCTCGCACAGTCGCTCGGCAAGCCGTTCGTCGTCGACAACAAGGCCGGCGCGAGCGGCAACATCGGCATGGAGCTCGGCGCCCGGGCGGCGCCCGACGGCTACACGTTGACGGTCGCGCCCGTCGGCAACCTGACGGTGGCGCCGGCGCTGTACCCGAAGCTCCCGTACGATCCGGCGAAGGACTTCGCGCCGATCACCGTGCTCGCCGACGTGCCGAACGTGCTCGTCGTGCATCCGTCGGTGCCCGCGAAGACGGTGGAAGAGCTCGTCGCGTACGCCAAATCGAAGCCGGGCGTGCTGAATTACGCGTCGGCGAGCAACGGCAGCATTCCGCATCTCGCCGGCGAGCTCTTCAAGCGCGTGGCCGGTGTGGACATCGTGCACGTGCCGTTCAACGGCGTCGCGCCCGCGATGAGCGCGGTGCTCGCCGGCGACGTGCAGATGTTCTTCGCGCAGAGCTCGTCCGCGCTGCCGCAATGGCGCGCCGGCAAGGTTGTCGCGCTCGGCGTCGCGACGAAGAAGCGCATCGCCGCGGCGCCGGAGCTGCCGACGATCGCCGAGCAAGGCTTCCCGGACTTCGACGCGACGTCGTGGTACGCGCTCGTCGCGCCGGCCGGCACGCCACCGGCGATCGTCGACCGTCTGCACGGCGAGGTCGTGCGCGCGCTCGCGATGCCCGACGTGCGCGACAAGATCGCCGGTCTCGGCGCCGAGCCGGTCGGCAACACGCCCGCCGAGTTCGCCGCGATGCAGCGCGCCGAGGCCGTCCGCTGGATCCGCCTCGCGAAGGACGCGAACATCCACGCCGATTGACGCTGCGAGCGGCCTGCGGTGAAATGAGGGTCAGAGTGGAGTTGCCGGCCGCAACGAGGGTCAGAGTGCGATTCACGAATGCCGGGCGCCCGCACCGAAACTCCACTCTGACCCTCATTGGAAGGAGAGAACCGAATGAAATTCCGCCCCATCGCCGTGCTCGCGTGGCTCGCGCTGTTCGGGGCCGCGACGTCGAGCGCGCAGACGATCCGAGTCGGCTCGAAGAACTTCACCGAGCAGTTCATTCTCGGCGAGCTCTACGCGCAGGCGCTGGAAGCGAACGGCATCAAGACGGAGAAGAAGCTGAACCTCGGCGGCACGCTGATCGCGCACAAGGCGCTCGAGGAAAAGCAGATCGACATGTACCCGGAATACACCGGCACGATCCTGCTCGCCGTACTGAAGCAGGAGTCGATGACGGACCCGAAAGCCGTGTACGAGAAGGTGAAGGCCGCATACGCCGACAAGGGCCTCGTCGTGCTGAATCAGGCGCCGGTCAACAACACGTACGTGCTCGTCGTGCGTCCCGAAACCGCGCAGAAGTACCGGCTCGAGACCGATTCGGACCTCGCGAAGGTGTCGAAGGAGTTGAAGCTCGGTGCAGGACCCGAGTTCCGTGACCGCAAGGACGGCCTGCCCGGCCTGCGCGAAAAGTACGGCATGGACTTCAAGGAAGATCTGCAGCTCGCGATCGGCCTGCGCTATCAGGCGCTGAAGAACGACCAGATACAGGTCGTCAACGGCTACTCGACCGACGGCATGATCAGCGCGATGAAGCTCGCTCGGCTGAAGGACGACAAGAACCTGTGGCCGCCGTATTACATCGTGCCGGTCGTGCGCAAGGAAGTGCTCGACGCGAATCCGAAAGTGGCGGACGTGCTCAATCGCGTTTCCGCGTCGCTCGATGATGCGTCGATGGCCGAGTTGAACTACAAGGTCGACGGCGAGAAGATGGAGCCGAAGGACGTCGCGCACGATTTCCTGAAGTCGAAGGGCATCGTCAAATAGGCGCCGACCGCGCAACGACGACACCCGGCAGCGCCGGGTGTTTCGTTTTTGGGGAGGCATGCACGTGACGGTCACGCTCGGTGCGGCACGGATGACGATCGACGACGCCAACGCGGTCGCGCGCGACGGCGCGCACGTCGCGCTTGCGCCGGAAGCCCGGCCGCGGCTCGCGGCTGCGCGCGCCGTCGTCGACGATCTCGCGCAAGGCGACACGCCGATCTACGGGGTCAACTCGGCGCTCGGCGCGAACGTCGGCGAGCGCATCGACACGTCGGATCTCGCATCATTCCAGTCGGCGGCGATCCGCGCGCGCGCCGTCGCCGTCGGTCCCGCGTACGACGCAGCGTCGGTTCGCGCGATGCTGTTCGCGCGCGCGTCGAGTCTCTGCGTCGGCGGGGCCGGCGTGTCGCCGGCGGTCGTCGATGCGCTGATTGCTTTGCTCAACGCGCGCGTGCATCCGCGCGTGCCGCGCTACGGCTCCATCGGTGTCGCAGATCTGCCGCAGCTTTCGCATCTTGCGTTGCCGTTGATCGGCGAAGGCGAGGCCGACGTCGAGGGAGCATTGCTGCCCGGGCGCGAAGCGCTTGCGCGTGCGGGGCTTGCACCGATCGCGCTCGGCGCCAAGGACGCGCTCGCGCTGGTGAGCGCGAACAGCGCGACCGTCGGCCGCGCCGCGCTGGTGCTGCACGACGCGATCGCGCTGCTCGACCACTGGAACGCCGCCGTCGCGTTGTCATTCGAAGGGTTTCGCGCAAACGTGAGCCCGCTCGACGCTCGCGTCGTTCGCGCCCGGCCGGCGCCGGGACAAGTCGACGTCGCCGACCGGCTGCGCGCGTTGCTCGAAGGCTCGCAACTCTTCGACGAGCGTGCGGCGCGCCGCGTGCAGGACCCGCTGTCGCTGCGCTGCGTGGCGCAGGTGCACGGCGCGCTTCACTGGATGCTCGGCGAAGCGCGCGACCAGGTCGAGCTCGAGTTGAACGCATCCGGCGAAAGCCCGCTCGTGCTCGCCGCCTATGGCGAGATGCTGTCGACGGGAAACTTCCACGTTCCCGCGCTGGCGCTCGCCTTCGACGCCGCGGCGATCGCGCTCGCGCAGACGACCTCGCTCGCCGTCGAGCGCTGCATCAAGTTCATGTCGCCGGCGATGACCGGGCTGCCGCTCCAGTTGACGCGTCACGGACCCGCAGAGTCCGGCTTTGCGACCGTGCAGAAGACGCTGACCGCGCTGTGGAGCGAGATTCGTCTGCGCGCGAATCCCGGCTCGCTCGACTTCCTGCCGGTGGCGGAGCGCATCGAGGACCACGCGCCGATGACGCTTGGCACGGTCGAGAAGCTCGGGGAGATGGTCGAGCGCGCCCGCTACGTCGTCGCGATCGAATGCATCATCGCCGCGCAGGCGATCGATCTTCGCGGGACAGCGGCCGACACGCTCGGCGCCGGCGCGCGCACCGTCTACCGCCGCACACGCGAAGAAGTCGCGCCGCTCGACCACGACCGCCCGCTCGGCGCGGACATCGATCGCATCGAGCGCATGCTCGCGGCGGGCGGCTTCGCATGACGTGGTTCGTCCGCAACTGGGATCAGGTCGCTTTCGCGCTGTACGAGCACGTCGTCATTTCGCTCGCGGCGCTCGCGATTGCGGCAACGATCTCGCTCGCGCTCGGCATCTGGGCCGCGCGCAGCCCGCGCGTGTTCGCCGCGACGCTCGCGATCACCGGCGCGCTGTACACGATTCCCACACTCGCGTTCCTCGCGCTGCTGATTCCGATCGCCGGTCTCGGCAAGACGAACGTGATCATAGCGATGGTCGCCTTCTCGCTCGTGATCATGACGCGCAACGTCGCCACCGGCATCCGCGACGTTCCGGCGGAAATCGTCGAGGCGGCCATGGGAATGGGCATGAGCGCTCGGCAGGTGCTTGCGCGCATCGAGCTGCCGCTCGCGTTGCCGGTGATCGTCGCGGGCCTTCGGATCGCGACGGTAACAGTCATCAGCGTGACGACGGTCGGCGCTTACGTGAACGCCGGCGGGCTCGGTACGCTGATCTTCAACGGCATCGCGACCGACCATGCGCCGAAGATCTGGACCGGCGCGCTCGCGGCATGCGCGCTCGCCGTCGCGGCCGACATTGCGCTCGCGCGCGTCGAGGCCGCGTTGCGATCGACGCGGAGCGCCTAGGATGAAACATCCCCCCACGCTCGCTCCGCTCGCTGCCCCCCGAGGGGCGGGTCAGTCGGTCGGGGCGGCCCTTCCCGACTGACATGTTCGCCGAAGCGTGGACCTATCTTGTCGCTCACCCGGTCGAGTTCGCGGCGGCGTTCGGCGTTCATGTCGCGCTGTCGCTCGCCGCGCTGCTGCTCGCCTCGCTGATCGCGATTCCGGCCGGCATCCGCTTCGCGCATCGCAGGCGCAGCGCGCTCGCCGCGGTGAACGCGGCGAACGTCGGCCGCACGCTGCCCTCCCTCGCGGTGCTTGCGCTCGCGATGCCGCTGCTCGGCACCGGCTTTCTTCCGTCGCTCGTCGCGCTCACGCTGATCGCGCTGCCGCCGGTGCTGCTGAACACGATCACCGGCGTGCGCGAGATCGATCCCGACATCGTCGATGCCGCCCGCGGCATGGGCATGTCGGCGGGCGACGTGCTTCGGCGCATCGAGCTGCCGCTTGCCGTGCCGGTCATCTTCGCCGGGCTGCGCACGGCGGCGGTGCAGGTGGTGTCGGGCGCCGTGCTCGCTGCGTTCATCGGCGGCGGCGGACTGGGCCAGTTCATCCTTTCCGGCATCGCGATGATGGCGCTGCCGCTGATGCTGGTCGGCGCCATTCCGGTCACGCTGCTCTCGCTCGGTGCCGACGCGTTTTTCGGCGCGCTGCAGCGTCGATTGACGCCGCGCGGCCTGCGATGATCGCGCTGCGCGCGCTCACCAAGCGCTTCGTCGGCGAGGCACGGCCGGCCGTGGACTCGCTGACGCTCGAAGTCCCATCCGGCGAGACGTGCGTGCTGATCGGGCCGTCGGGCTGCGGCAAGACGACGACGATGCGCATGGTGAACCGGATGATCGAGCCCGATTTTGGCACGATCGAGGTCGCGGGCCGCGACGTCACGCACGTCGATGCGATCGAGCTTCGCCGATCGATCGGCTACGTGATCCAGCAGGTCGGTCTCTTTCCGCACATGACGATCGCCGACAACATTGCCACGGTGCCGCGGCTGCTCGGCTGGGACGGCGCGCGCATCGCGACGCGCGTGAACGAGCTGCTGGAGCTCGTCGGGCTCGACGCCGACAGCTATCGCAACCGCTTTCCGCGTGCGCTCTCGGGCGGGCAGCGCCAGCGCGTCGGCGTCGCGCGCGCGCTCGCCGCCGATCCGCCCGTGATGCTGATGGACGAGCCGTTCGGCGCGATCGATCCCATCACGCGCGCGAAGCTGCAGGACGAGTTCCTGCGCATCCAGCAGCGGCTGCGCAAGACGATCGTTTTCGTCACCCACGACATCGACGAAGCGATCCGGATGGGAAGCCGCATTGCGATCATGCGCGCGGGACGTCTCGTGCAGTACGACACGCCGGAAGCGATCCTCGCCAATCCCGCGGACGCATTCGTCGAGGAGTTCGTAGGCTCCGACCGCGTGCTGAAGCGGTTGTCGCTGCTCAATGCCGGCACGTACGCCGAGCGCGTCGACGGCGCGGCGACGCCGTCGCTGCGACTCAATGCGCGCGCGTCGCTGCGCGAGGCGCTCACGATCCTTCTCGTCAACGGCGCCGACGCGACCGCCATCGTCGACGATCGCGACGGTATCGTCGGCGTGCTGACGCTCGCACGGATCCGCGCGGCGATTCACGCGCACGACCACGACGGCAACTCGGCTGAGGCGCAGCGCTAAGCGGTAAAATCGCCGGCATCGCGCCCCGGTGGCGCGGCCAACCCGGAGAACCTCATGCGTGCCCAACTCGCTGTGCTTGCCGGCGTCCTTGCGCTGGCCGCGACGCTGCCCGCCGTCGCGCAGGATACGAAGGTGTCGATCGGCCTGTCCGGCTGGACCGGCTTCGCACCGCTGACGCTTGCAAAGGAAGCAGGCATCTTCAAGAAGCACGGCCTCGACGTCGAGCTGAAAAAGATCCCGCAGAAGGACCGCCACCTCGCGATCGCGTCGGGCGACGTCCAGTGCGCCGCGACGACGGTCGAGACGTGGATCGTGTGGAACGCGGGCGGCGTCGCGACGAAGGAAATCTTCCAGCTCGACAAGAGCTATGGCGCCGACGGCATGGTCGTGCGCAACAACATCCAGAAGATCGCCGATCTCAAGGGCAAGACCGTGGCCGCGTCGGCGCCGGGCACCGCGCCGTACTTCACGCTCGCGTGGTTCCTGAAGAAGAACGGCTTGTCGCCGAAGGACGTGACGGTCGTCAATCTCGAGCCGGGCCCGGCCGCGCAGGCGTTCGTCGCCGGCCAGAACGACGCGGCGATGACGTACGAGCCGTATCTGTCGACGGTGCGCTCGAATCCGTCGGCCGGCAAGATCATCGCGACGACGCTCGATTATCCGATGATCATGGACACGTTCGGCTGCACGCCCAAGTTCCTCGCCGACAACCCGAAGGCCGCCAAAGCGCTCGCCGACAGCTACTTCGACGCGATCGACATGATCAAGAAAGAGCCGAAGAAGAGCTTCGACATCATGGGCGCCGACGTCAAGCAGACCGGTGAACAGTTCGAGGCGTCGCAGAAGTACTTGCGCTGGCAGGACCGCGCGGCGAACAAGAAATTCTTCGCCGGCGAGTTCAACTCGTTCAACAAGGACGCTGCCGACCTGCTGCTCGAGATCGGCATCATCAAGCAGGTCCCGGACCTGAAGACGCTCGCCGACACGCGGTTCATCCAGTAATTGCGTGCCCGGCCTCGCGCATGACGCCGCTCGCGCCGATTCCGCGCGCCCGCAAGGTCGTCTATGGGGTCGCGTTTTTCGTCGTGTTCGTCGCCGCATGGAGCGCGGCGACGTTCGGCGGCTTCGTGTCGCCGACGTTTCTCGCCGATCCGGCGTCGATGCTGCGCGAAGGCTATGCGCTGTTCGCGCAATACGGCTTCGCCCGGGACGTCGGCATGACGGTGTGGCGGGTCCTCGGCGGCTTCGTGCTCGCCGCCGTTGCCGCAGTGCCGCTCGGCATCGCGATGGGCGCGTACAAGCCGGTGGAGGCGTTCTTCGAGCCGTTCGTGTCGTTCGCGCGCTACCTGCCGGCCTCGGCGTTCATTCCGCTGCTGATCCTGTGGGCCGGCATCGGCGAGATGCAGAAGCTGCTGGTGATCTTCATCGGGTCGTTCTTCCAGATCGTGCTGATGGTCGCGGTGACCGTCGGCGCGACGCGGCGCGATCTCGTCGAGGCGGCGTACACGCTCGGCGCCGATGCACGCGGCGTCGTGCGCCGCGTGCTGTTGCCGAGCTCCGCACCGGCGATCGCCGAGACGCTGCGGCTCGTGCTGGGCTGGGCGTGGACGTACGTGATCGTCGCCGAGCTGATCGGTGCGTCGAGCGGCATCGGCCACATGATCACCGACAGCCAGGCGCTGCTGAACACCGGCCAGATCATCTTCGGCATCATCGTCATCGGCGTCATCGGGCTCGTGTCCGACTTCGCGTTCAAGTGGAGCAACCACAAGCTTTTTCCGTGGAGCGCGGCGTGAGCGGCGAGCAGGGACCCCGGCCAAACGCAGGCGGATGTGAGCAATCGCGAATCGCCGCAGCGAGGCCGACGGATCGACGTGACGATTCGTTTGGCGGTGCGCAGGCCGAGCCCGCCTCGTGACGACGCTCGCGATCGACGCCGTCAGCAAGACGTTCGCCGGCGGCCGCGGGCACGCGCCAACGATCGCGCTCGAGCCGACGACGCTCGCGGTCGACGACGGCGACTTCATCGCGATCCTCGGTCCGTCGGGCTGCGGCAAGTCCACGCTGCTGCGCATCGTCGCCGGGCTCGAGACTCCGACCTCCGGTCGCGTGCTGCTCGACGGCACGCCGGTCGCGCGCCCCGGCGCCGATCGCGGCATGGTGTTCCAGTCGTACACGCTGTTCCCGTGGCTCACCGTGCGACGCAACATCTGCTTCGGATTGCGCGAGAAAGGCGTTCCCGCCGCGCAGCAGGACGAGATCGCCGCGCATTACGTCGATCGCGTGGGTCTTCGCGGCTTCGAGAATCACTACCCGAAGATGCTCTCCGGCGGCATGCAGCAACGCACGGCGATCGCGCGCGCGCTCGCGAACCAGCCGAAGATCCTGCTGCTCGACGAGCCGTTCGGCGCGCTCGACAACCAGACGCGCGCGCTGATGCAGGAACTGCTGCTCGGCATCTGGGAAAGCGAGCAGAAGACCGTGCTGTTCGTCACCCACGACATCGAGGAAGCGATCTTCGTCGCCGGGCGCGTGGCCGTCATGAGCGCGCGGCCGGGTCGCATCAAGAGCGACGTCGCCGTCGACCTGCCGCACCCGCGGCACTACACGCTGAAGACAACGCCCGCGTTCTCCGCATTGAAGGCACGGCTCACCGAAGAGATCAGGGTAGAGGCGATCAGAGCGGCATCATAGGCGCGGCGCTAATACCTTCCGCCGTTTCTCTGCCAGCGCCACGCGTCGATGCAGATCGCGTCCAGGCCGCGCGTCGCGCGCCAGCCGAGCAACGCGTTGGCGAGCGTCGGGTCGGCATACGAGCTCGCGACATCGCCCGTGCGCCGCGGTCCGATCATCCGCGTGATCCGCCGCCCGCAGGCGCGCTCGAACGCGCTGACGACTTCGAGCACCGAATGGCCGCGTCCAACGCCGAGGTTCATCGTGCACGCGCCAGGATGCGATGCGAGATAGCGCAGCACGGCGACGTGGCCGATCGCGAGATCCTGCACGTGCAGGTAGTCGCGCACGCCGGTGCCGTCGTCAGTCGGCCAGTCGGTTCCGTGGATGGTGAGCGACGATTGCTCTCCGCTCGCGATGCGGCACAGCAGCGGAACGAGGTTGTTCGGCTTGCCGATCGGCGCCTCGCCGATCAGGCCGGACGGATGCGCGCCGGCAGGGTTGAAGTAGCGCAGGATGCCGATGCGCCAGTTGCTGTTCGCTTGCGCGAGATCGCGCAGGAAGTCCTCGACGATGCGCTTCGTGCGTCCGTACACGTTCGCGGGCGCAAGCGGCGCGTCCTCGGGCACCGGCAACTGCTCCGGCTGTCCGTATACGGTCGCCGACGAGCTGAAGACGAGGGTCGCGACGCCAGCTTCGCCCATCACTTCGGCGAGCGCAATCGCACCGCCGACATTGACGTCGTAGTACGCGAGCGGACGCGTGCCCGATTCGCCAACCGCCTTCAGGCCGGCGCAGTGCACGACGCCGGTGATCGGATGATCGTGGAACGCGCGGCGCAGCGCACCGACGTCGCGAACGTCGGCTTCGATGCACGCGATCGGACGCCCGGCGAGCTGCACGAGCCGCGGCAGCACGGCTTTCGAGCTCGTCGCGAAATTGTCGAGAAGGACCGGCGCATAGCCTGCCTGCGCGAGCTCCACGACGACGTGCGAGCCGATGTAGCCGGCGCCGCCGGTTACGAGGATCGTGTCGACGACCATCGGCGGATGCTACCGCAAGTTGCCGACAAAAAAGCCGGATCGCGAACGACCCGGCTTTCGATGAACCGCGCGATCGATTAAGCGGCGGCTTTTTCGCTTGCGTCGCTTTCGCCGCCCGGGCGGTCGACGAGCTCGACCAGCGCCATCGGCGCGTTGTCGCCGACGCGGAAGCCGAACTTCAGGATGCGCAGGTAGCCACCGGGCCGTTCCTTGTAGCGCGGGCCGAGCTCGGCGAAGAGCTTGGTCACCACGTCGCGATCGCGCAGCCGGTTGAACGCGAGGCGGCGATTCGCGAGCGTCGCTTCCTTCGACAGCGTGATCAGCGGCTCGGCGACGCGGCGCAGCTCCTTCGCCTTCGGCAGCGTCGTCCTGATCATCTCGTGCGTGAACAGAGAGTTCGTCATGTTGCGCAACATCGCGAGCCGATGGCTGCTCGTGCGGTTGAGCTTACGAAGTCCGTGGCGGTGACGCATGGTGGTTCCCTACGCTCTTGGTTTTCCGTTGCCTTTGCGAAGAAAAATCGTCTGGGTTAGCCAGCGATTCTTCAGGTCGCCGTTCCCGTGAAAAGCAGGTTGTTACTTTTCACGGACGGTCCAGCCCCGCCGGAGGCCAGTTCTCGAGCTTCATTCCGAGCGACAGGCCGCGCGACGCAAGCACTTCCTTGATCTCGTTCAGCGACTTGCGGCCGAGATTCGGCGTCTTCAGAAGCTCCGTTTCGGTACGCTGGATCAGGTCGCCGATGTAGTAGATGTTCTCGGCCTTGAGGCAATTCGCCGAGCGCACCGTCAGCTCGAGATCGTCGACCGGGCGCAGCAGGATCGGATCGACCTGCGGCGACGCGCGCTCCGCCGCCGGCTGGTCGGTGCCTTGCAGGTCGGCGAACACCGACAGCTGCTCGACCAGCACGCTCGCAGCGTAGCGAACCGCCTGCTCGGGCTCGACGACGCCGTTCGTCTCGATGTCGAGCACGAGCTTGTCCAAGTCGGTGCGCTGCTCGACGCGCGCGCTCTCGACCGCGTAGCTCACCTTGCGCACCGGCGAGAACGACGCGTCGAGCAGGATGCTGCCGATCGTGCGTCCGCCTTCCGGCTTGATGCGCGCGGTGGCCGGCTGGTAGCCGCGGCCCTTCTCGACCTTGATCTCCATCTCGAGCTTGCCGCCGGCGGTGAGATGCGCGATCACGTGCTCGGGATTGATGATCTCGACGTCGTGATTGGGCTCGATATCGGCGGCGGTGACCGGACCCTCGCCGTTCTTCGCGAGCTTGAGCAGCACGTGGTCGCGATTGTGCAGCTTCATCACGACACCCTTGAGGTTCAGCAGGATGTCGACGACGTCCTCCTGCACGCCGTCGAGCGCCGAGTACTCGTGCAGCACGCCGGTGATACGCACCTCGGTCGGCGCGTAGCCCGGCATCGACGACAGCAGCACGCGGCGCAGCGCGTTGCCGAGCGTATGGCCGTAGCCGCGCTCGAACGGCTCCATCACGACCTTCGCGTGAAACGGCGAAGTCGACTGCACGTCGATGATCCGGGGCTTCAAGAGAACATTGCTTTGCATGTGCGGGGCACCTTGCGGCGGAAAACGTCCGCGGTATATGCGACCTGCTTGGCGCGCCCTGAGGGCGCGTGGCCGCGTGTGTTTATTTCGAGTAGAGCTCTACCACCAGGCTTTCGTTGATGTCCTGCCCGAACTCCGAGCGGTCGGGCGCGCCCTTGAACGTGCCGGCCATCTTCTTCACGTCGACGTCGACCCATGACGGAAAACCGACCTTCTCGGCGAGCTCGAGCGCGGCGGAAACGCGCAGCTGGTTCTTCGCGCGCTCGGTGATCGCGACGACGTCGCCCGACTTCACCAGCGCCGACGGGACGTTGACGACCTTGCCGTTCACCGTGATAGCGCGATGGCCGACCAGCTGGCGCGCTTCGGCCCGCGTCGATCCGAGACCCATCCGGTAGACGACGTTGTCGAGCCTCGATTCGAGCAGCTGCAGCAGGTTCGTGCCGGTCGAGCCCTTTCCTCCGGCCGCGGCCTGGAAGTAGCGGCGGAACTGCCGCTCGAGCACGCCGTACGTGCGACGCAGCTTCTGCTTCTCGCGCAGCTGCAGCCCGTAGTCCGACGTGCGCATCCCCGACTTGACGCCGTGCTGGCCGGGCTTCGTCTCGAGCTTGCACTTCGAGTCGAGCGAGCGCCGTGCGCTCTTGAGGAAGAGGTCCGTGCCCTCGCGTCGCGCGAGCTTGCACTTCGGTCCGATGTATCGAGCCATGTTCCCTCCCGGCCGAAAGTAGAAACCTACTTTCGGCCGATTCAGTTACCCGAGAATCGCGGGCAGAGCCCGTCGATTCTCAGCAAAAAATCCACGCAAATGCATCAGATGCGCCGCCGCTTCGGCGGCCGGCATCCGTTGTGCGGAATTGGCGTCACGTCGGAGATCGACGTGATCTTCATCCCGAGCGCGTTCAGCGCGCGTACCGCCGATTCGCGGCCGGGGCCCGGCCCCTTGATCCGCACTTCCAGGTTCTTCACGCCGTGCTCGACGGCGACACGGCCGGCCTTCTCGGCGGCGACCTGCGCCGCGAACGGCGTCGACTTGCGCGATCCCTTGAAGCCGGCGCCGCCGGACGTCGCCCACGACAGCGCGTTGCCCTGACGGTCGGTGATCGTGATGATCGTGTTGTTGAACGACGCGTGAATGTGCGCGATGCCTTCGGCGACGTTCTTCTTCACCTTCTTGCGTGCGCGCGCTGCACCGGCCTTCTGCGTGGGTTGCTGTGCCATGCTCTATTCGTCCTCGATGTTACTTCGCGCCGGCGGGTCTCGCCGCGGCGGGTCTTCCCGATGCCTGCCGCGCCTTGCGCGGACCCTTGCGCGTGCGCGCGTTCGTGCGCGTGCGCTGGCCGCGCACGGGCAGCCCCTTGCGATGGCGCACGCCGCGATAGCAGCCGAGGTCCATCAGCCGCTTGATGCTCATCGTCACCTCGCGGCGCAAATCGCCTTCGACGGTGAACTTCTGCACCTGCTCGCGCAGCCTGTCCATTTCGGTATCGGACAGGTCCTTGATCTTGGCGGAGCCCTTGACACCCACTGCCTTGCAGATCGCCTGCGCGCGCGGACGGCCGATGCCGTAGATCGCCGTCAGCGCGATCTCCGCATGCTGATGATTGGGAATGTTGACGCCTGCGATACGAGCCATGTCTTAGCCTGTCGTGAAGTCCGTTTAGCCTTGCCGCTGCTTGTGGCGCGGGTCGCTGCAGATGACGCGCACGACGCCGTTGCGCCGGATGATCTTGCACTTGCGGCAGATCTTCTTGACCGATGCGAGTACCTTCATGTTCTCTTCCCTTCGCTTTCCGCGCTCACTTCGCCCGGAACGTGATCCGCGCACGCGACAGGTCGTACGGCGTGAGCTCCACGGTGACCTTGTCGCCCGGCAGGATCTTGATGTAGTGCATTCGCATCTTGCCGGAGATGTGCCCCAGCACGACGTGTCCGTTTTCGAGCTTCACCCGGAACGTCGCATTGGGCAACATTTCCAGGATCTCCCCCTGCATCTGGATCGTGTCTTCCTTCGCCATGCCGTCAGCGCGTCGGCAGCCCGCCTTTGAAGTTCGCCTTGCGCAGCAGGCTCTCGTACTGTTGCGACATCAGGTACGCCTGGACCTGCGTCATGAAGTCCATCGTCACCACGACGATGATCAGCAACGATGTGCCGCCGAAGTAGAACGGCACGTTCTTCCATGCGATCAGGAAGTTGGGGATGAAGCACACGATCACCAGATACAGCGAGCCGATCAGCGTGAGTCTGAGCGAGATCTTCTCGATGTACTTCGCCGTCTGGTCGCCGGGGCGGTAGCCGGGGATGAACGCGCCACTCTTCTTCAGGTTTTCCGCCGTCTCCTTCGGGTTGTACTGCAGCGCCGTGTAGAAGAAGCAGAAGAAGATGATGGCCGCCGCGTAAAGGATCTCGTGGATCGGCTGGCCCGGCGCGAGCGTCGCCGCGAGGTCGCGCAGCCAGATCGTGCTCTCGCCGGAGCCGAACCACTGCGCGAGCGTCGCCGGGAACAGGATGATCGACGACGCGAAGATCGGCGGGATCACGCCCGACATGTTGATCTTCAGCGGCAGGTGCGAGCTCTGTCCCTGGTAGACGCGATTGCCGACCTGGCGCTTCGCGTAGTTCACCAGGATCTTGCGCAGCGCCCGCTCCATGAACACGACGAACGCGGTGACGACGACGATCAGCGCGACGATTCCGAGCACGAGCAGGATCGAATACGCGCCGGTGCGCGCCTGCTCGAGCGTCTGCCCGATCGCGCGCGGCAGCCCGGCGGCGATGCCGGCGAAGATCAGCAGCGAAATGCCGTTGCCGAGGCCGCGCTCGGTGATCTGCTCGCCGAGCCACATCAGGAACATCGTGCCGGTGACGAGCGTGATCGCCGTGACCATGCGGAATCCGAGTCCCGGCGACATCACGAGTCCCGACTGCGCCTCGAGCGCGATCGAGATGCCGACCGCCTGGAAGAACGCGAGGCCGAGCGTCGCGTAGCGCGTGTACTGCGTGATCTTGCGCCGGCCCGCCTCGCCTTCCTTCTTCAGCGCCTCGAGCGACGGCACGACGACCGTGCAAAGCTGCATGATGATCGACGCTGAAATGTACGGCATGATGCCGAGCGCGAAGATCGAGAAGCGCTGCAGCGCGCCGCCGGAGAACACGTTGAACAGGCCGAGGATGCCGCCCTGCTGGTCGCGGAACAGGTCCTCGAGCACGTTCGCGTTGATCCCCGGCACCGGAATGTGCGTGCCGACCCGGTAGACGATGAGCGCGCCCAGCAGGAACCACAGCCGCCGCTTGAGATCGGCGTACCGGGAACCGGTTTTCAGCGCAGGATTGCTGGTGGCCAAGGGAATCTTTCCGTTTGCGTGATTCGGACGCGATTACGCGACGCTGCCGCCAGCGGCCTCGATCGCTGCCTTCGCACCCTTGGTCGCGCCGACGCCGGTCAACTTCACGGCCTTGTCGAGCTTGCCGGAGAGGATGACCTTCGCGCCCTTCGCGAGCGACGGCACGACGCCCGCTGCCTTCAATGCGAGCAGGTCGATCTCGGCAACCGGCATCTTCGCAAGGTCGGAGAGGCGAACTTCCGCCGTGTCGTCGCGTGCGCGCGAGACGAAGCCGCGCTTGGGCAACCGGCGCTGCAACGGCATCTGGCCTCCTTCGAAGCCGACCTTGTGGAACCCGCCCGAGCGCGACTTCTGGCCCTTGTGGCCGCGGCCGCCCGTCTTGCCGAGGCCCGATCCCGGGCCGCGCGCGACGCGGCGCCTCGCCTTCTTCGCGCCCGCTGCCGGCTTGAGAGTATTCAGACGCATCGCGTGCTCCGTAGTTCTTTACTCGACGACCCGCACGAGGTAGCCGACCTTGTTGATCATCCCGCGCGTCGCGGGCGTGTCGACGACCTCGACCGAGTGGTTCGTCCACTTGAGGCCGAGGCCGCGCACCGTTTCCCGGTGCGACTTCTTCGCGCTCGCCGTGCTCTTCACGAGCGTCACGCGGATCTTCTTCGCATCGGCCATCGTCACGCCTCGCTCAACTGCTCGACCGTCATGCCGCGCTTGGCGGCGATCTCTGCAGGCGTGCTGATCGACTCGAGCGCGTTGATCGTTGCGCGCACGAGGTTGTACGGGTTCGTGGAGCCGTGGCACTTGGCGAGCACGTTGGTGACGCCGACGACCTCGCAGACCGCGCGCATCGGACCGCCGGCGATGACGCCGGTACCCTCGGCCGCCGGCTGCATGAACACCTTGGTCGCGCCGTGGCGGCCGATCACCGCGTGATGCAGCGTGCCGTTCTTGAGGCTCACCTTGACCAGCCGGCGGCGCGCCTCCTCCATCGCCTTCTGCACGGCGACGGGCACTTCCTTCGACTTGCCCTTGCCCATGCCGACGCGGCCGTTGCCGTCGCCGACGACGGTCAGCGCGGCGAAGCCCAGGATGCGGCCTCCCTTCACCACCTTCGTGACGCGGTTGATGCTGATCATCTTCTCTTTGAGGCCGTCGCCGCGATCGTCCTGCTGCTGCGGCCCCCGCTGCTGCATCTTCGCCATGTGTCGTGTTCCTTCGCCGGCCCTAGAACTTGAGCCCGTGCTCGCGCGCCGCGTCGGCGAGCGCCTGCACGCGTCCGTGATAGCGATAGCCCGAGCGGTCGAACGCGACCGCTTCGATGCCAAGCGACTTCGCGCGGTCGGCGATACGCTTGCCGACGATCGCCGCAGCCGCCTTGTTGCCGCCGTTCTTGAGTTCCTTGCGCACGTCCGCCTCGATCGTCGACGCGCTCGCGAGCACCTTGTTGCCCTCCGCCGCCACGAGTTGCGCGTAGATGTGCAGGTTCGAGCGGCTGACGACGAGCCGCGTCGCGCGCTGCAACGAAATGCGCAACCGCGTCTGCTTGGCGCGGCGAAGGCGGGCTTCCTTCTTGTTCATGCTCATGCTGTGGCCTCTTCGAACTACTTCTTCTTCGTCTCTTTGATGACGACCCGCTCGTTGGCGTAGCGCACGCCCTTGCCCTTGTACGGTTCCGGCGGCCGGTACGCGCGGATCTCGGCGGCGACCTGCCCGACCTGCTGCTTGTCGATGCCGCGCACGATGATCTCGGTCTGCACCGGTGCCTCCGCCTTCACCCCTTGCGGCAGCGTGTGCACCACCGGATGCGAGAAGCCGAGCGACAGGTTGACCTTGTCGCCGGAAACCTGCGCGCGATAGCCGACGCCGACGAGCGTCAGACGCTTCTCGAAGCCGTCGGTGACGCCCTTGATCATGCCGGCGACCAGCGCGCGAACGGTGCCGTGCATCGCGTTCGCCTCGACGCTCGCCGCCTTGCACACGAGCGTCTCGCCGTCGCGCTCGATCGACACGCGGCCGTCGAGCGTGCGCGTGAGCGATCCGCGCGGACCCTTGACCGTGATCTGCTCCGGCGCGATCGTCACTTCGACCTTCGGCGGAATGGGAATCGGGTTGTTGCCGATGCGCGACATCGAATCTCTCCTACGCGACGATGCAGAGGACTTCGCCGCCGACGCCGGTCGCGCGCGCCTTGCGGTCGGTCATCACGCCGCGCGACGTCGACACGATCGCGATGCCGAGGCCGTTCATCACGCGCGGAATCTCCTGCTTGCCGCGGTAGATGCGAAGGCCGGGCTTCGACACGCGCTCGATCTTCTCGATCACCGGGCGCCCGGCGTAGTACTTGAGCGCGATCTCGAGCTGCGGCTTCATCTCCTCGCCCGCGACCTTGAAACCGTCGATGTAGCCCTCGTCCTTCAGCACCTTGGCGATGGCGAGCTTCACTTTCGACGATGGCATCGCGACGACCGCCTCCTCGCGCATCTGCGCGTTGCGGATGCGGGTCAGCATGTCGGCGATGGGATCGGTCATGCTCATGCGTTCACCTTGATTCCGGTCGACACGGTTACCAGCTCGCCTTCACGACGCCGGGGATCTCGCCGCGCATCGCGTACTCGCGCAGCTTGTTGCGGCCGAGGCCGAACTTGCGGAAGTAGCCGCGCGGGCGGCCGGTGATCGCGCAGCGGTTGCGCAGCCGCGTCGGATTCGCGTTGCGCGGCAGCTGCTGCAGCTTCAACCGCGCAGCCATCCGCTCGTCGTCCGACATGCGCATGTTCTCCACGATCGCGGTGAGCGCCTCGCGCTTCTTCGCGTACTTCCTGACGAGCGCCTGGCGCTTGACGTCACGGTTGATCAAAGCGAGCTTCGCCATATTCGTCAGCCTCTGAACGGGAACTTGAACGCGGCGAGCAGCGCCTTCGCTTCGGCGTCGCTCTTCGCGGTCGTCGCGATCGTGATGTTCATCCCCCGCACCGCGTCGATCTTGTCGTACTCGATCTCGGGAAAGATGATCTGTTCCTTCACGCCCATGTTGTAGTTGCCGCGGCCGTCGAACGCGCGGCCCGACACGCCCCGGAAGTCGCGCACGCGGGGCAGCGCGACGGTGATCAGGCGATCGAGGAACTCGTACATCCGCTCCTGACGCAGCGTCACCATGCAGCCGATCGGATAGCCTTCGCGGATCTTGAAACCGGCGATCGCCTTGCGCGCCTTCGTGACGACCGGCTTCTGGCCGGAGATCTTCGTCATGTCGGCGGCGGCGTTGTCGAGCAGCTTCTTGTCGCCGGTCGCCTCGCCGACGCCCATGTTCAGCACGATCTTCGTGATGCGCGGCACCTGCATCGGCGACTTGTAGCCGAACTGCTGGGTGAGGGCGGGCACGATCTCGTTCTTGTAAATCTCCTTCATGCGCGCCATCGTCATGCTCCGATCTGCTCGCCGTTCGACTTGAAGAAGCGCACCTTGCGCCCGTCGTCGAGCATGCGGAAGCCGACGCGGTCGGCCTTGCCGGTCACCGGGTTCCAGATCGCGACGTTCGAGACGTGGATCGGCATGTCCTTGCTCACGATGCCGCCCTGCACGCCCTTCATCGGGTTGGGCCGCGTGTGCTTCTTCACCGTGTTCACGCCGGCGACGACGACGTGCCCGGCATCGACGACGCGCGTGACGTCGCCTCGCTTGCCCTTGTCGCGGCCGGTGATGACGACGACGTTGTCGCCCTTCTTGATCTTGCGCATGGCGTCGTTCTCCTACAGCACTTCCGGCGCGAGCGAGACGATCTTCATGAACCGCTCGGTGCGCAGTTCGCGCGTGACGGGCCCGAAGATGCGCGTGCCGATCGGCTCGAGCTTCGCGTTCAGCAGCACCGCGGCGTTGGCGTCGAAGCGCACGCGCGCGCCATCGTCACGGCGCACGCCGTGGCGGGTGCGCACGACGACCGCGTTGTAGATCTCGCCCTTCTTGACCCGGCCGCGCGGCGCGGCGTCCTTGACGCTCACCTTGATGACGTCGCCGATGTGCGCATACCGGCGCTTGCTGCCGCCGAGCACCTTGATACACATGACTTGCCGGGCGCCGGTGTTGTCGGCGACATCCAGCATCGACTGCATCTGGATCATTGCTCACTTCTCCAACTTGACTCCGCGGGGGCGCCGCCGCGGCCGGGTTTAAAAGACCCGGGTCCGCATCGTCGCCGCTTGCTTGCATCGCGCGGCCAGTTTTGGACCCCGTCTGGGGACGCGCTTTGTGCTGCGTGCGTCCCCGGGGAGAGTTTCCGCGGCGTTCGGGCGCTCGATTGCTCCAAGGCCCCGCCTGCCGCGGCAGGCGAACACGAAATTATGACAGGGGATCGCGCATCGCGCAAGCCCGAGCTAGACCACGCGCGCCTTCTCGAGCAGCTTCGTCACACGCCACGCCTTCGTCTTCGCGAGCTTGCGGCACGCCTGGATCTCGACCAGATCGCCCGGCTTGAACTCGTTGCTGTCGTCGTGCGCGTGATACTTGCTCGACTTCGTCACCACCTTGCCGTAGAGCGGGTGCTTCACCCGCCGCTCGACGATGACGGTGACCGTCTTGTCCATCTTGTCGCTCACCACCCGGCCGATCAGCGTCTGGATGATGGCCTTGCGGGCCGGCGCTGCCTGCTCGCCCGGCGCCGCCTGCTGCGTTTGCTCGGTCATGCCTTTCCTCGTTGTGATTCGGCCGATCGCGCGATGCGAATGCCGGCGAGCGCGATCGCACGACGCCGCGCGCTCGGCGGTCCTTTCGCCGAGCGGTCGACCAGCGCCCGCAACAGCTCCGCCTGCCGCTTGCCGTCGAGCGGCTGCATCTCGCCGCGCCCGTTCACGATTGCCTTGTCCTGTGCCATCCGCCGGTCTCCTGTTGTTCGTCGGGTTTGTCCGGGCCCCGGGTCCTTACGCCTTCGCGGCCTTCTGGTGCATCAGCGTGCGTGCACGGGCGATCTGCCGGCGCACGTGCTGGAGCTTCGCCGTGTTCGTCAGCTGCTGCGTCGCCTTCTGCATGCGCAAACCGAACTGCTCCTTCAGCAGCGCGTCGAGCTCGCTCTTCAACTCGTCGGCGGATTTCGCCGCGAGCGCCTTCTTCGATTCGGAGTTCTTCATTGCAACCTCTTCAGCCAACCAGCCGGTGCACGAACGACGTGCGGATCGGCAGCTTCGCCGCGGCGAGCGCGAACGCCTCGCGCGCAAGCGCCTCGTCGACGCCGTCCATCTCGTAGAGCACCTTGCCCGGCACGATCTCCGCGACGTAGTACTCGGGGTTGCCCTTGCCGTTGCCCATCCGCACTTCGGCGGGCTTCTGCGACACCGGCTTGTCCGGAAAGATGCGGATCCAGATGCGCCCGCCGCGTTTCACGTGGCGTGTCATCGCGCGGCGCGCGGCCTCGATCTGACGCGCGGTGAGGCGGCCGCGGCCGACCGCCTTCAAGCCGTACTCGCCGAACGAAACCTTGTTGCCGACGGTCGCAACGCCCTTGTTGCGGCCCTTCTGCTCCTTGCGGTACTTGCGTCTATTGGGCTGCAGCATGCTTCGCTCCTGCTCCTGCGCCGCTTCGACGCGGCCGCTTCGGCGCTTCGGGCTGCGCGGTCGGCGTTGCCGCGGCCGGCTCCGCGTTGTGCGCGAGCACCTCGCCCTTGAACACCCATACCTTGATGCCGATGACGCCGTACGTCGTGCGCGCTTCGGAGAAGCCGTACTCGATGTTCGCGCGCAGCGTGTGCAGCGGCACGCGTCCTTCGCGGTACCACTCCGAGCGCGCGATCTCGGCTCCGTTCAGCCGGCCGGCGGTCATGATCTTGATGCCTTGCGCGCCGAGCCGCATCGCGTTCTGCATCGCACGCTTCATCGCGCGGCGGAACATGATCCGCTTCTCGAGCTGCTGCGCGATCGAGTCGGCGATCAGCTGCGCCTCGATCTCGGGCTTGCGGATCTCCTCGATGTTCAGGCCGACGTCGCCACCCATCATCCGGCGAAGATCGGAGCGCAATACCTCGATGTCCTCGCCCTTCTTGCCGATGACCACGCCGGGCCGCGCGCTATGGATCGTGATGCGCGCGTTCTTCGCCGGTCGCTCGATCGTGATCTTGCCGACCGATGCATGCGAGAGCTTCTTCTTCAGGTACTCGCGGATGCGGATGTCGGCCTTGAGCGTGGGCGCGAAGTGCTTGCTGTTCGCGAACCACTTCGACGTCCAGTCGTGCGTCACCGCAAGGCGGAAGCCGGTCGGATGAATTTTCTGTCCCATGCTGGTCCCTATTTTCCGTCGCCGACGACGACGTGGATGTGACACGTCTGCTTGAGGATCACGTTGCCGCGGCCCTTCGCCCGCGCGGTGAAGCGGCGCAGGTTGTCGGCCTTGTCGACGTAGATCGTCTTGACCCTGAGCTCGTCGACGTCGGCGCCGTCGTTGTGCTCGGCATTGGCGATCGCGGACTCGAGCACCTTCTTGATGATCACAGCGCCCTTCTTCGGGCTGAACGCGAGCACGTTGAGCGCCTTGTCGACCGGCAGGCCGCGGATCTGGTCGGCGACGAGCCGTCCCTTCTGGGCCGACAGTCGAACGCCGCGCAGCGTTGCGGAGGTTTCCATGTCGGGCTCCTTACTTGCGCGCGCCGCGCGGGCCGGTGGTCGGCGCGGCAACCTTCTTGTCGGCCGAATGACCCTTGAACGTGCGCGTCATCGCGAACTCGCCGAGCTTGTGGCCGACCATGTTCTCCGACACGTACACGGGGATGTGCTGCTTGCCGTTGTGGACGGCGATCGTCAGCCCGACGAACTCGGGTGTGATCGTCGATCGGCGCGACCACGTCCTGATCGGGCGCTTGTCCGAGACCGCGCGCGCGGCGTCCACCTTCTTCTGCAGATGGTCGTCGATGAACGGCCCCTTCTTGATCGAGCGTGCCATGTTCGGTTATCCCTTCTGAGCGTGCCGGCGGCGGACGATCATGCCGTCGGTGCGCTTGTTCTTGCGCGTCTTGTAGCCCTTGGTCGGCGTGCCCCACGGGGAGACGGGATGGCCGCCGCCGTTGGTGCGACCGCCCATGGGGTGATCGACCGGATTCATCGCCCATGCGCGCACCGTCGGCCGGATGCCGCGCCAGCGATTGGCGCCCGCCTTGCCGATCGAGCGCAGGCTGTGCTCCTCGTTGCCGACTTCGCCAATCGTTGCGCGGCAGTCGACGTGCACCTTGCGAATTTCGCCGGAGCGCAGACGCAGCTGTGCGTAGAGCCCTTCGCGCGCAAGCAACTGCACGGCGGCGCCCGCCGAGCGCGCGAGCTGCGCGCCCTTGCCCGGCATCATCTCGACGCAGTGCACCGTGGTGCCGACCGGGATGTTGCGAAGCGGCAGGCAGTTGCCAGGCTTGATCGCCGCCTCGCTGCCCGACGCGAGCTGCGTGCCGGCCGCGACGCCGCGCGGCGCGATGATGTAGCGACGCTCGCCGTCCGCGTAGAGCAGCAGCGCGATGTTCGCGCTGCGGTTCGGATCGTATTCGAGCCGCTCGACCTTCGCCGCGACGCCGTCCTTGTTGCGCTTGAAGTCGACGATCCGGTAATGATGCTTGTGACCGCCACCCTGGTGGCGCATCGTGATGTGGCCGTTGTTGTTGCGGCCCGACCCGCGCTTCTTGCTCTCGGTCAGCGCATCGACGGGACGGCCCTTGTGCAGCGCCGGATTGACGACCTTGACGAGCGAACGGCGGCCCGGCGACGTCGGTTTGACTTTTTGGAGCGCCATCTCTGTTAGCCCCCCACCGCGAAATTGACTTCCTGGCCCGGCTTCAGGCACACGTACGCCTTCTTCCAGCCACGCCGCTTGCCGGTGAATCGGCCGAAGCGCTTCGTCTTGCCGCCGACGTTGACGATCTGCACGCTCTTCACTTCCACCTTCAGCATCGCCTCCACCGCGGCCTTGACCTCGGGCTTCGTCGCGTCGGCGATGATGCGGAAGATGATCTGGTTGTGCTTGTCGCCGATGAACGTGCCCTTCTCCGAGATGATCGGAGCGAGCAGCACCGTCGCGAGGCGTTCCGAGTTGTACCTGATCGCGGCGGTCATGCCAGCATCTCCTCGAATTGCGCGACCGCGGCCTTGGTGAGAACGACGTTCTCGAAGCGAAGCAGGCTTACCGGGTCGACCTCGCGGGTCTCGAGCACGAGCACGTCGGCGAGGTTGCGCGACGACAGCAACACGTTGTCGTCGAGCTTGTCGGTCACGAGCAGCACCGTGCCGTCGAGGCCGAACGACTTGATCTTCTGCGCGAAGAGCTTCGTCTTCGGCGAGTCGACGACAATGCCGTCGACGACCGCCAGGCGGTTCTCGCGCACCAGCTGCGACAGGATCGACGCGATCCCGGCGCGATACATCTTGCGGTTGAGCTTCTGCGTGAAATTCTCGTCGGGCGAGCTCGGGAAGATCTTGCCACCGCCGCGCCACAGCGGGCTGTTCGCCTGGCCGGCGCGAGCGCGGCCGGTGCCCTTCTGCTTCCACGGCTTGCGGTGCGACTTGTTGACGTCGCTGCGTCCCTTCTGCGCGCGGTTGCCGCTGCGGGCATTCGCCTGGTACGCCGTGACGACCTGGTGGACGAGCGACTCGTTGTAGTCGCGCGCGAACAGCGCGTCCGAGCCCGCGACGGTCGCGTCGCCGTTGCCGCCGATCAGCTTCAGATCCGCCATGATCAGGCCCCCTTCTTCGCAGGCGCCTTCGCGGCGGGACGCACGACGATGTGACCGCCGTCGGCGCCCGGCACCGAGCCCTTGACGAGCAGCAATCCGCGCTCGGCGTCGACGCGAACGACGGTGAGCGTCTGCACGGTACGCGTGACGTTGCCGTACTGGCCCGCCATCCGCTTGCCCGGGAAGACGCGGCCTGGGTCCTGCGCCATGCTGATCGAGCCCGGCGTGTTGTGCGAACGCGAGTTGCCGTGCGACGCCCGATTGGAGCTGAAGTTGTGGCGACGGATGACGCCCGAAAAGCCGCGGCCCTTCGTCGTTCCGCTGACGTCGACGAGCTGTCCGACCGTGAACGCATCGAGCGGCAGCGTCGCGCCGACCTTGAGATCGCCGATCGCATCGGGCGCGACCTTGAATTCCTTCAGCGTGACACCCGCTTCGACGCCCGCCTTCGCGAGGTGACCGGCCGCGGGCTTCGACACGCGCGACGCGCGACGCTTGCCGTACGCGACCTGCACCGCGGCGTAGCCGTCGGTGTCCGGCGTCTTGATCTGCGTGATGCGATTGTTGCCGACATCGAGAACCGTCACCGGCACGGCGCTGCCGTCGTCGGTGAAGACTCTTGTCATGCCGATCTTGCGACCGACGAGTCCGAGTGACATTTCGCTTCTCTCTTTTATCGTTGCTCCGGTCGCCCGGAGTGCCGACTGCAATGGGCCGGCGTTACTTGGTGTTTCGTTGCCTCTGCTACGCGAAAAGCGACGGGCCGCCCCGAGCCTTTCGCGCTGTCTTGCCGTACCGGCGCAAAGTAGAGTTGTACTTTGCGCCGCTACTGAAGCTTGATTTCCACGTCGACGCCCGCCGGCAGATCGAGCTTCATCAGCTGGTCGACCGTCTTGTCGGTCGGATCGATGATGTCCATCAGCCGCAGATGCGTGCGAATCTCGAACTGGTCGCGCGAGGTCTTGTTCACGTGCGGCGAGCGGAGAACGTTGTAGCGCTCGATCTTCGTCGGCAGCGGAACCGGCCCTTTGACGACCGCGCCCGAGCGCTTCGCCGTCTCGACGATCTCGAGCGCCGACTGGTCGATCAGCTTGTAGTCGAACGCCTTCAATCGAATGCGGATTCTCTGGTTTTGCATATCTGCCTTTCGTCAACCGCTCGCCGATGCGCTCGGTTCAATTCGTTGCTGGTGCTACGCGAAAAGCGACAGGCCGCCCCGAGCTTTTCGCGCTGACTCGATCCGGCGAAAAGTAGGTTTCCACTTTTCGCCGACGAATTACTCGATGATCTTGGCGACCACACCGGCGCCCACCGTGCGCCCGCCTTCGCGGATCGCAAAGCGCAACCCCTCCTCCATCGCTATCGGCGCAATCAGCGTCACCGTCATCGCAATGTTGTCCCCAGGCATCACCATCTCCGTGCCCGCCGGCAACTCGCAACTGCCCGTCACGTCCGTCGTGCGAAAGTAAAACTGCGGCCGATACCCCGGAAAAAACGGCGTGTGCCGCCCCCCCTCTTCCTTCGAGAGCACGTACACCTCGCAGCTGAACTTCGTGTGCGGCGTGATCGACCCCGGCTTCGCCAGCACCTGCCCGCGCTCGACCTCCTCGCGCTTGGTCCCCCGCAGCAGCACCCCGATGTTGTCCCCCGCCTGCCCCTGATCGAGCAGCTTCCTGAACATCTCCACACCCGTGCACACCGTGGTCAGCGTCGCCTTCAGCCCCACGATCTCCAAATTGTCGCCCACCTTCACGATCCCGCGCTCCACCCGCCCCGTCACCACCGTCCCCCGACCCGAGATCGAGAACACATCCTCCACCGGCATCAGAAACGGCCCGTCGATCGCACGCTTGGGCTGCGGAATGTAGCTGTCCAGCGCCTCCGCCAGCTTGAAGATCGACCCCTCCCCCATCTCGCTCTTGTCGCCTTCCAGCGCCATCTTCGCCGACCCAATCACGATCGGCGTCTTGTCCCCAGGAAAGTTGTACTTCGACAGCAGCTCGCGCACCTCGATCTCGACAAGCTCCAGCAGCTCCTTGTCGTCGACCATGTCCGCCTTGTTCATGTACACAATGATGTACGGAACCCCCACCTGGCGCGCCAGCAGAATGTGCTCGCGCGTCTGCGGCATCGGCCCGTCCGCCGCAGAGACCACCAGGATCGCACCATCCATCTGCGCCGCACCCGTGATCATGTTCTTGATGTAGTCCGCGTGCCCCGGACAGTCCACGTGCGCGTAGTGCCGGTTCGCCGTCTCGTACTCCACGTGCGCCGTGTTGATCGTGATCCCCCGCGCCTTCTCCTCCGGCGCATTGTCAATCTGGTCGTACGCGCGTGCCTCCCCCCCGTACTTCCGGGAAAGCACCAGCGTCATCGCCGCCGTCAGCGTCGTCTTGCCGTGATCAACGTGCCCTATCGTGCCCACGTTCACGTGCGGCTTCGTCCGCTCGAATTTGCCTTTCGCCATGATCCGGTTTCCTCAGCCAGTGTTCGTCACGTTTTCTTGTTGATGACCGCCTCGGCGACGTTCTTCGGCGCCTCGGTGTAATGCTTGAACTCCATCGTGTACGTCGCGCGTCCCTGCGACAGCGAGCGCAGCGTCGTCGAGTAACCGAACATCTCGGCGAGCGGCACCTCGGCCTTGATCACCTTGCCGGTCGGGTTGTCTTCCATGCCCTGGATCATGCCCCGGCGCGATGACAGGTCGCCGACGACGTTGCCCATGAAGTCCTCGGGCGTCTCGACCTCGACCGCCATCATCGGCTCGAGCAGCACCGGGCTCGCCTGGCGCATGCCGTCCTTGAACGCGATCGACGCGGCCATCTTGAACGCGTTCTCGTTGCTGTCGACGTCGTGATAGCTGCCGTCGAACAGCGTCGCCTTGATGTCGACGACCGGGAAGCCCGCGAGCACGCCGTTCGGCAGCGAGTCGACGAGGCCCTTCTGCACGGCCGGGATGTACTCGCGCGGCACCGCGCCACCCTTGATCGCGTCGACGAACTCGAAGCCCTTGCCCGGCGCGGTCGGCTCGAGCTTGATCCACACGTGCCCGTACTGGCCGCGGCCGCCCGACTGCTTGATGAACTTGCCCTCGACCTCGACCGGCTTGCGAACCGCCTCGCGATACGCGACCTGCGGCGCGCCGACGTTCGCCTCGACGCCGAACTCGCGCTTCATCCGATCGACGAGGATCTCGAGGTGAAGCTCGCCCATGCCGGAGATGATCGTCTGGCCGGACTCCTCGTCGGTGTGCACGCGGAACGACGGATCTTCCTGCGCGAGGCGATTGAGCGCGATGCCCATCTTCTCCTGGTCGGCCTTCGTCTTGGGCTCGACGGCGACGTGGATCACCGGCTCCGGGAAGATCATCTTCTCGAGCGTGATCACGTGATCGGGCGCGCACAGCGTGTCGCCCGTCGTCGCTTCCTTCAAGCCGACCGCCGCGGCGATGTCACCGGCGTGCACTTCCTTGATCTCTTCGCGCTGGTTCGCGTGCATCTGCAGGATGCGGCCGATGCGCTCCTTGCGCCCGCGCGTCGGGTTGTACACGGTGTCGCCCGACTTCACGACGCCCGAGTACACGCGGAAGAAGATCAGCTGGCCGACGTACGGGTCGGTCATGATCTTGAACGCGAGACCGGCGAACGGCTCGTCGTCGGCCGCTCTGCGATGGCCTTCCTTGCCGTTTTCGAGCTCGCCTCGGACCGGCGGAATGTCCGTAGGCGCCGGCATGTAGTCGATCACCGCGTCGAGCATCGCCTGCACGCCCTTGTTCTTGAACGCGGAGCCGCACAGCATCGGCACGATCTCGCCCGCGATCGTGCGCAGGCGCAGACCGTGCTTGATCTCCTCGGTCGTGAGCTCACCCGACTCGAGGTACTTGTTCATCAGCTCCTCGTTCGCCTCGGCGGCCGACTCGACCATCTTCTCGCGCCACTCGTTCGCCTTGTCGGCGAGGCTCGCGGGAACGTCGCGCAGCTCGAACTTCATCCCCTGGCTCGAATCGTCCCAGTAGATCGCCTTCATCTGCACGAGGTCGACGACGCCTTCGAACTTTTCCTCGGCGCCGATCGGGATCTGGATCGGCACCGCGTTAGCCTTCAGGCGCGCCTTCATCTGGTCGTGAACCTTGAAGAAGTCCGCGCCCTGGCGGTCCATCTTGTTCACGAACGCGAGCCGCGGCACCTTGTACTTGTTCGCTTGCCGCCAGACGGTTTCCGACTGCGGCTGCACGCCGCCCACCGCGCAGTACACCATGCACGCGCCGTCGAGAACGCGCATCGAGCGCTCGACTTCGATCGTGAAATCGACGTGCCCCGGCGTGTCGATGATGTTGATCCGGTGCTCGGGGTAGTTGTTGTCCATCCCCTTCCAGAAGCACGTCGTCGCGGCCGACGTGATGGTGATGCCGCGCTCGCGCTCCTGCTCCATCCAGTCCATGACAGCGGCGCCGTCGTGCACCTCACCCATCTTGTGCGAGACGCCGGTGTAGAAGAGGATGCGCTCGGTAGTCGTCGTCTTGCCGGCATCGATATGCGCGCTGATGCCGATGTTGCGATACCGTTCGATGGGTGTCGTTCGAGCCACTGTCGGATGCCTGGATTTCGCCGCGGAGACCTCTCCGCGATAACCGTCGTTAGTTGGGGGCTCAGAAGCGGAAATGCGAGAACGCCTTGTTCGCTTCCGCCATCCGGTGCACTTCCTCGCGCTTCTTCACCGCGCCGCCGCGACCTTCGGACGCTTC
Organism: uncultured beta proteobacterium; assembly: GCA_963798655.1. Classification (GTDB taxonomy): domain Bacteria; phylum Pseudomonadota; class Gammaproteobacteria; order Burkholderiales; family Casimicrobiaceae; genus CAVSMC01. The sequence continues at coordinate 75,830 of CAWCUH010000007.1, forward strand.
GAGCAACTCGGCAGCGAGCCGTGCGCCCATCGACTTCTCGCCGCGCTTTCTTGCGGCCTCGCGCAGCCAGCGCATGGCGAGCGCGACGCGGCGCACCGGGCGCACTTCGACGGGCACCTGGAAATTCGCGCCACCGACGCGCCGGCTCTTCACCTCGACCATCGGCTTGGAGTTCGACAGCGCCTGGTTGAACACTTCCAGCGGATCCTTGCCGCCCTTCTTCCCGATCGACTCCAACGCACCGTAGAGGATGCGCTCGGCGACCGACTTCTTGCCGGCGGTCATCAGCACGTTGACGAACTTCGCGACATCGCTCGAGCCGTATTTCGGATCGGCGAGGATCTCGCGCTTGGGGATTTCTCTGCGACGAGGCATGGTGTCTCCGTTGAGCCTTTACGCGCGTCTGAAGCTAAGCCGCCTTGGGTTTCTTGGCGCCGTACTTCGAGCGCGCCTGCTTGCGGTCCTTGACCCCCGCGGTATCGAGACTGCCGCGCACCATGTGATAGCGCACGCCCGGCAAGTCCTTCACGCGGCCGCCGCGGATCAGCACGACCGAGTGCTCCTGCAGGTTGTGCCCTTCACCGCCGATATAACTGATCACTTCGAAGCCGTTGGTCAGCCGCACCTTCGCGACCTTGCGCAGCGCCGAGTTGGGCTTCTTCGGCGTCGTCGTGTATACGCGCGTGCACACGCCGCGCTTCTGCGGACTCTGTTGCAGCGCCGGGACCTTGCTCTTCGACACGACGGGCGAGCGGCCCTTGCGTACGAGCTGATTGATGGTTGGCATCCGAATTTTCCGTTTCGTGCGGCGTCAGGCTTGCTTGCGCCGGCCGCAGGCTCATGCGAAGCCGTTCTCGACAACAAATCAAAGTGGCCCGCGCAATCGACGCGCCCCGAAAGATCGGGACACGTGTGCCCGGGCCACCGTTTCGCGCCGCGGTCGACCGGCAGCGAGCCAAGCCCCGGGAAAGCGACGCGCAACGCGCTCGATTCCAGCGGGGTCGCCTGGCCCGGGCCGACGGCCGGGGTACGCGGATTTCTGCCCGCGACGAAAGCTTCCGTGGGCAAAAAGCGAAAAGACTACGAGTTTAAGACGTTATCACGGGAGTGTCAACGCTCTTTGTGCGCCGCGGTAGGGCCGCGCCGACTCAGTAGAAGCGGCCGCGATACGAATCGAGCCGGCGCATCCGCTCTTCGAGATCGACGAGGTTCGCCGCCTTCGCGAGGTAGGCCTCGCGCTCCTTCTGCACCGCGTTCCACGCCCAGCGGTCGAGCCGCTCCCAAAGGGTAGGCCGGGGCGGCGCAGCCTGGGCCTTGGCGGTGCCAACCGCTTCCGCCGACGGCAGGAACGCGGCTCCGGACAAGCCTCGGGCCATCGTATCGAAAATGCCGCCAATCGGGTTCTGCATCACAAAAAACGTTCGGTTCACTTGGGTCTCCGGGTTCTGGAGGAAGCGCGCAGCCACTTTTGATGCGCTGCACAAGACCAATATCGGCCACTAAGACCCTGAAATCAAATCGTCGCGGTTGATCGACGTCATCGTCCGCGCTGATCGACCGGCCGCCATATTGCGTCGCAACAAAACCGCTATACTGAAGTCCAACTACACTGGACACCATGGAGCTCTATCAACTACGCGGCTTTGCCGCGGTCGCGGAACTGGGTCATCTGACCCGGGCGGCCGATCGCCTGCATCTCAGCCAGCCGGCGCTGTCCGCGCAGATCAAGGCGCTCGAGGACGAGCTCGGGGTCGAGCTCTTCGACCGGGTCCCGGGGGGCATGGCGCTGACCGCGGCCGGTCATCGGCTGCTGCCGGAGGCGCTCAAGGTGGTCGCCGCCGCGCAGGCGCTGCGCGGCGCCGCCGCGTCGTTCAAGGGCGAAGTGAGCGGTCGCGCACGTGTCGGAACGCTGTCCGACCCCGACTTCATTCGCCTCGGTCAGTTGCTGTCGCGGGCGACGGAGCTTTATCCGCTGATCGACATCGAGCTCCACCACGAGGTGTCCGGCGCGGCGTTCGACAAGGTGCGTGACGGGGCACTCGACGCGAGCTTCTACTACGGCGAGCGCGTGCATCCCGACGTCGGCACCACCGCGCTGCGCACGGTCGTCTACCGCGTCGCGGCGCCCGGCGCGTGGCGCAAGGAGGTCGACGGCGCGACCTGGGAGACGATCGCCGAGCAGCCGTGGATCATCCCGCCGCCGATCAGCACGCATCACGCGCTCGCGGCCTCGCTCTTCGCAACGCGCGGGGGTGCGCCGGCAAAGCTGGTCGAAGCGGACAACGAGGCGGTACTGCGCTCGCTCGTCGTCGCCGGCGTCGGCATCGCGCTGCTGCGCGAGGACGTCGCGCAGCAGGCGCAGCACGCGGGCGAGGCCTGCATCTGGTCCGACACGCGGCTCACGACGATGCTGCAATTCATCTACCCGCGCGCGCGGCGGGACGAGCCGATCATTGGCGCGCTGCGATCGGTCGTGCGCGACATCTGGCATCCCGGCGACGTCGACGCGCCGCTATCGCGCGCGGCGTAGCGACTCGTCGCAAGCTGCGGCGCGCCGGCGTCCGCTGCGGCGCGTGACGAGTGTCGGACATGCCCGACAGACGCGCCGCGTCGCCATCGCCGAGAATGGAGCGGCGCCCTGACCGCGACGGCGCGTCGTCTTGCATTTCCGGACACTCGCCTTGCGCACCGAGCCCGACTCCGCTTCGCTCGCCGCCGCAACGCCACGAACGCAACCGGCACGCGCCGGCGCACCACCGCTGGTCGAGCCGGGCCGCAACTGCTGGCGCATCGAGCGCGCGTCGCGCGTCGCCTTTCTCGTCGACGGCGACGCGTACTTCTCGGCCGTCCGCTCGGCGCTTGCGCAGGCGCGCCATTCGTTCTTCATCCTCGGCTGGGACATCGACAGCCGGATGCGGCTCGTCCCGGGCGGCGCGAACGACGGATTGCCCGAGCCGCTCGGCGATTTCCTCAACGCGATCGTTTCGTCGCGCCCCGACGTGCGCGGTTACGTGCTGTCGTGGGATTTCGCGATGCTCTATGCGCTCGAGCGCGAGTGGCTGCCGGTGTACAAGCTCGATTGGCGCACTCACCGCAGGCTTGCGTTTCGCCTCGACGACCGGCATCCGACCGGCGCGTCGCATCACCAGAAGCTCGTCGTCGTCGACGACGACGTCGCGTTCGTCAGCGGCTATGACCTTACGCGCGTCCGCTGGGACACGAGCGCGCATGCGCGGGACGAGCCGCGCCGGCGCACCGAGTCGGGACAGCCGTACCCGCCCTTCCACGACGTCGGCGCCGTCGTGTCGGGCGATTGCGCGCGCGCGCTGTCCGAGCTCGCGCGCGAGCGTTGGCGCCGCGCGACCGGACATTCGCCGCGCGCGTCCATCGCGCGCACCGACGACGCCTCGCCGTGGCCGGCCCGCGTGGATCCGGTGCTCGACGATGTCGAGGTTGCGATCGCTCGCACCGAGCCGGCGTTCGACGGGCGCTGCGGGGTGCACGAGATCCGCGCGCTCGCGCTCGACGCCATCGCCGCGGCGCGCCGCTCGATCTTCTGCGAGAACCAGTACTTCACCTCGAAGCGCATCGCCGAAGCGTTCGCACGGAGCGTATCGGCCGATCGCGGCCCCGAGATCGTCATCGTGTCGCCGTACATGCAGAGCGGATGGCTCGAGATCTCGACGATGGGCGTGTTGCGCGGGCGGATCCACCGGATGCTTCGCGAAGCGGACGCGCACCTCCGCTACGGCCTCTATTACCCGGTGCTGCCGTGGCTCGACGGGCGCAACGGCTGTTTGAACGTCCACAGCAAGGTCCTGATCGCCGACGACGAGTTGCTGACCGTCGGCTCGGCGAACCTGTCCGATCGCTCGCTCGGCCTCGATACCGAGTGCAATCTCGCGATCGAGGCGCGCGGCGACCCTCTCGTCCAGCAGGCGATCGCCGGCTTGCGCAACCGGCTGCTCGCCGAGCACCTCGGCTGCGCGCCGTCCGACGTCGCGGCGGCTGTCGCTGCGGAGCGCGGCTTTCACCGCGCGATCGCCGCGCTCGGGCGCGGCGCGCGCAGGCTCGCGCCGATGGACACGACGATCGACGCGAGTCTCGACGCGCTGGTGCCCGACCACAGCGTGCTCGACCCGGAGCAGCCGATCGATGCCGACGAGATCGTCGGCGAGCTGGTCGCGCGTGAGGACGCGCGCAGCGGCGCACGCGCCCGGGTGATCGGTCTCGGTCTCGTCGTCGGACTGCTCGCGCTGCTCGCGCTCGCGTGGCGCTTCACGCCGCTGCACGAATGGCTGTCGCTCGAGCGGGTCATCCGCGCAGGCGCGGCGCTCGCGAACCACGCGTACGCGCCGCTGATCGTGCCCGTGGCGTACGTCGTCGGCGGCCTCGTCGTTTTCCCCCTGACGCTGCTGATTGCCGCTACGGCTATCGTCTTCGGGCCCGCGCTCGGCATGCTCTACGCGCTCGTCGGCGCGCTGCTGTCGGCGTCGCTGGTTTACGCAATCGGCCGCAGGCTGGGCCGCGAGACGGTGCGCAAGCTCGCCGGACACCGGCTGAACGAGCTGTCGCAGCGCCTCGCCCGACGCGGTCTCCTCGCGGTGGTGTTCGTGCGACTGCTGCCGCTCGCGCCGTTCTCGATCGTCAACATCGTCGCCGGCGCGGCGCACATCGGGTGGCGCGACTTCCTGCTCGGCACGCTGATCGGCCTCTTGCCCGGCACCCTTCTCGTGGCGCTGTTCGTCGACCGGGCCGCGGCCGCGATCCGGCATCCGGGCCCGGCGACGTTCGCGCTGCTCACCGCAGTCGCCGGTGCGATCGTCGCCGCCGCCTATCTGGTGAATCGCAAGCTCGGCGCCCGCTCGAAGCGCCCGACGCCTCCGCCGCCCGATGGCCATTGACACGATCGGTTCGCCCGCGACGGTCACGGTGGCGACATGGAACATCCACGCCGGCATCGGCGTCGACGGCCGCTACGCACCGTCGCGGATCATCGACGTGCTGAAGGAGGTCGATGCCGACGTCGTCGCGCTGCAGGAGGTCGCCTCGGCGCAGGAGCACGAGGATTTCCTGACCGTGCTCGCGGGCGCGACCGGCTACCACGTCGTCAGCGGCGCGCTGCGCCAGAAGCGCGGCTCGGATTTCGGCAACGCGCTGCTGTCGCGCTTCCCGGTCACCAGCGTCTCGCATCTCGACCTCGCGATCGCCGGCTACGAGCCGCGCGGCGCGATCGACGCGTGCATCGACGTCGGGCGGCCGGCACCGCTGCGCGTGATCGGCACGCACTTGGGGCTTCGGCCCGGCGAGAGGCGCGAGCAGGTGAAGCGCCTGCTCGCCGCCGTGGAGCGCGACGTTCCGCATCCGACGCTGCTGATGGGCGACGTCAACGAGTGGTACCTGTGGGGACGACCGCTCAAGTGGCTGCACGCCCATTTCGTCGCGACGAGCTGCCCGCCGACGTTTCCGTCGCGACGCCCGGTGTTCTCGCTCGATCGCATCTGGGTGATGCCTGCCAATTGTCTCGCCCGGGTCGCGCGCCATGCGAGCCCGCTCGCGCGGCTCGCGTCGGATCACCTCCCGCTGACAGCCGAGCTGGTGATCTGAAAGCGTTCGGCACCGCGGGCGAGCCACGGCGCCGTGGCTCGCCCGCAGCGTGATTCGCTAAAAAACAGCAAGTTATGCTAGAATAGCGGTCCCGTTCACGCCGCCCACTTACGACGGCGGTTCGCCGCGCTGCCTAGCTTTGGGTCCACCGGCACGCGCCCACCGCCCGCCAGAAAGGAGACTCCGTGACGACGGTAATCCGCACGCGCTTCATTGTCGGGAGGCGCCGCATTTCGCCCCGCCAGGCCTTCTGGCGCGCCACGACGCTCGCGATGCCGCTGGTTGCGGCGCTCGCCGTGGCCCCCGCCGTACCCGTCGGCACGATGGCCGAATCGGACGGCGTGCCGGGCGCCTTGCCGTTGCGAGCTCCGGTGGCTGCGCAGCGGGCAGCCCGAGCGGCCGTCCCCCCGCGCGTCGATTTCGTGACCGTCGCGGATATCCTCGCCAAGCGCTACCGGGTGTCGAGCCGAGCGACTGTCGAGCTGGTCCGCACCGCGTACCGCGAGGCGAACCGCAACGGCGTCGATCCGCTGCTGGTCCTCGCCGTCATGGCGATCGAATCGAGCTTCAATCCGATTGCCGAAAGCGACGGTGGGGCGGTGGGGCTGATGCAGATCGTGCCGCGGTTCCATGAGGACAAGCTCGCGAGCCGCGAGGGATCGGCGCTCGATCCAAGCGTCAACATCCAGGTCGGCACGCAGGTGCTGCGCGAGTACATCCGCCGCGCGGGCACCGAGGCAGCCGGCCTTCAGCTCTACAACGGATCGGCCGACGACCCCGCCAGCGCTTACGCAAACAAGGTGCTGAGTGAACGCGAGCGGCTGCGCCAGGCGCTGAAGCGCGCCGAAGCGAACCGCGCTTAGCGCAAGACAAGGAGGGTCAGAGTGCACGCGCGGCGGCGTGCACTCTGACCCTCCTCTTTCAAGCAGCGTCGGCCGATACCTCCGGCGACGCCGGCGTGACCGGTGCGGCAGCCGCCGCCGCGGCCGCCTCGGCTTGCGCCGCTTCCTCGCTCGCTTGCGCGAGCAACTCGTCCGGCGTCATCTGCTTCTGGCGACGGCGCGCGTTGTGGTACGCGAGACCGGTACCGGCCGGGATCAGGCGCCCGACGATCACGTTCTCCTTCAAGCCGCGCAGATCGTCCTTCTTGCCCATGATCGCCGCCTCGGTCAAAACGCGCGTCGTCTCCTGGAACGAGGCGGCCGAGATGAACGAGTCGGTCGACAGCGACGCCTTGGTGATGCCGAGCAGCATGTGCTCGAACGTCGCCGGCTGCTTGCCGTCGCCGGTCGCCTTGTCGTTCTCGTCCAGCAGGTCCGAACGCTCGACCTGCTCGCCCGGGATGAAGCGCGTATCGCCCGGCTCGAGCACCTGGATGCGGCGAAGCATCTGCCGCACGATCACCTCGATGTGCTTGTCGTTGATCTTCACGCCCTGCAGACGATAGACGTCCTGCACTTCGTCGGTGATGTAGCGCGCCAAAGCCTCGACGCCGAGGAGCCGCAGGATGTCGTGCGGATCCGCCGGGCCGTCGACGATCGTCTCGCCCTTGTTCACCACCTGCCCGTCGTGCGCCGTGACGTGCTTGTCCTTCGGGATCAGATACTCGTGCGCGACGCCATCGAGATCGGTGATCACCAGGCGCTGCTTGCCCTTCGTGTCCTTGCCGAATGACACCGTGCCGGTGACTTCCGCCAGCATGCCCGCGTCCTTCGGCGAGCGCGCCTCGAACAGCTCCGCCACCCGCGGCAGGCCGCCGGTGATGTCGCGCGTCTTCGACGTCTCCTGCGGGATCCGCGCGAGCACTTCGCCCACGCTCACCTGCTGGCCGTCCTTGACCGTGATGATCGAGCCGATCTGGAACGTGATGTTCACCGGATGCTCGGTGCCGGTCAGCATGATCTCGTTGCCGCCTTCGTCGAGCAGCTTCACCTGCGGGCGCATGCCGCGCGCCGACGAGCCGGCACGCCGCTTCGGATCGATGACGACGAGCGTCGACAGGCCGGTCACTTCGTCGACCTGCTTCGCAACCGTAACGCCTTCCTCGACGTTCTCGAACTTCACGCGGCCCGCGTACTCGGTGACGATCGGACGCGACGTCGCGTCCCACGATGCGAGCACCTTGCCGGCGCGCGCGTGCTCGCCGTCCTTCACCTGCAGCGTCGCGCCGTACGGAACCTTGTGGCGCTCGCGCTCGCGTCCGTTGTCGTCGTGGATCAGCACTTCGCCCGAACGCGCGATCACGACCAGCTCGCCCTTCGCGTTCGTCACGTAGCGCATCTGCGGCGAGAAGCGCACCGTGCCCGCCGACTTCGACTCGAGCTGCGATGCCGCCGCGGTACGCGATGCCGCGCCCCCGATGTGGAACGTGCGCATCGTGAGCTGCGTGCCCGGCTCGCCGATCGACTGCGCGGCGATGACGCCGACCGCTTCGCCGACGTTGACGATGTGCCCGCGGCCCAGATCGCGGCCGTAGCACTTCGCGCAAAGACCGTAGCGCGTGTCGCAGGTGAGCGGCGTGCGCACCTTGATCTCGTCGATGCCGAGCGTTTCGATCGTCTCGACTTCGTCCTCGCCCATCAGCGTGCCGGCCTCGAACAGCGTTTCCTGCGATTCCGGATTCACGATGTCGGCAGCCGCGACGCGCCCGAGGATCCGCTCGCGCAGCGCCTCGATCACTTCACCGCCTTCGACCAGTGCCTTCATCGCGACGCCGTTCGTCGTGCCGCAGTCCTCCTCGGTGACGACCAGGTCCTGCGTGACGTCGACCAGGCGCCGCGTGAGGTAGCCCGAGTTCGCCGTCTTCAGCGCCGTGTCGGCAAGACCCTTGCGCGCGCCGTGCGTGCTGATGAAGTACTGCAGCACATTCAAACCCTCGCGGAAGTTCGCGGTGATCGGCGTCTCGATGATCGATCCGTCCGGCTTCGCCATCAGGCCGCGCATGCCGGCAAGCTGGCGAATCTGCGCAGCCGAGCCGCGCGCGCCGGAATCGGCCATCATGTAGATCGAGTTGAAGGAATCCTGCTTGACCTTCTCGCCCTTGGCGTTGGTCACCTCCATCGTGCCGAGCTGCGCCATCATCGCCTTCGCGATGTCGTCGCCCGCACGGCCCCAGATGTCGACCACCTTGTTGTAGCGCTCGCCCTGGGTCACGAGACCCGACGTGTACTGCGCCTCGATCTCCTTCACCTGGCTTTCGGCGTCGGCGATGATCTTGACCTTCTCGGCCGGAATGAGCATGTCGTCGGCGGCGAACGAAATGCCGCCGCGCGTGGCGAGCGTATAGCCCGCCTGCATCAGCTTGTCGGCGAAGATCACCGTCTCGCGCAGGCCGCAGCGGCGGAAGCTCGCGTTGATGATCCGCGAGATCTCCTTCTTCTTGAGCGGCTTGTTGATCACGTCGAACGAAAGATTCGCCGGCAGGATCTCGGAGAGCAGCGCGCGGCCGACCGTCGTCTCGAAGCGCTTCACCTGCTCCGTCGGTTCGCCGCCGTCGTTGTCCACCATCTGCTTCAGGCGCACGCTCACCTTCGCGTGCAGGTCGACCATCCGCGTCTCGTACGCGCGCTGAACTTCGGCGAGATCGGCGAACATCATGCCCTCGCCCTTCGCGCCGATCATGTCGCGCGTTGCGTAGTAGAGCCCGAGCACGATGTCCTGCGACGGCACGATGCACGGCTCGCCGTTAGACGGCAGCAGCACGTTGTTCGACGCGAGCATCAACGTGCGCGCTTCCATCTGCGCTTCGAGCGACAGCGGCACGTGGACGGCCATCTGGTCGCCGTCGAAGTCGGCGTTGAACGCGGTGCACACCAGCGGATGCAGCTGGATCGCCTTGCCTTCGATCAGCACCGGCTCGAACGCCTGGATGCCGAGTCGATGCAGCGTCGGCGCGCGGTTCAGCATCACCGGGTGCTCGCGGATCACGTCCTCGAGGATGTCCCAGACGACCGGTTCCTGCGACTCGACCATCTTCTTCGCCGCCTTGATCGTCGTCGCAAGCCCCATCGTCTCGAGCTTGTTGAAGATATACGGCTTGAAGAGCTCGAGCGCCATCAGCTTCGGCAGCCCGCACTGGTGCAGCTTCAACTGGGGTCCGACGACGATGACCGAGCGGCCCGAGTAGTCGACGCGCTTGCCGAGCAGGTTCTGCCGGAAGCGCCCGCCCTTGCCCTTGATCATGTCGGCGAGCGACTTCAGCGGACGCTTGTTCGCGCCCGTCATCGCCTTGCCGCGGCGGCCGTTGTCGAGCAAGCTATCGACCGCCTCCTGCAGCATCCGCTTCTCGTTGCGCACGATGATGTCCGGCGCCTTCAGCTCGAGCAGCCGCTTCAACCGGTTGTTGCGGTTGATCACGCGGCGATACAGGTCGTTCAGGTCGGACGTCGCGAAGCGGCCGCCGTCGAGCGGCACCAGCGGGCGCAATTCGGGCGGCAGCACCGGCAGCACCTCGAGGATCATCCACTCGGGCTTGATGCCCGACTTGTGGAACGCCTCGAGCACCTTCAGGCGCTTCGCGATCTTCTTGATCTTCGTGTCCGAGCCCGTCGTCTCGAGCTCCTTGCGCAGGCGGTCGATCTCGCGCGGAACGTCGAGCGCCTTCAGCAGCTCGCGGATGCCTTCGGCGCCCATCGACGCCGAGAAGTCATCGCCGAACTGCTCGAGCTTCGCGAGATAGTCGTCCTCGGTCAGGAGCTGGCCGCGGTTGAGCGGCGTCAGTCCCGGATCGGTGACGACGTACGCTTCGAAATAGAGCACGCGCTCGATGTCGCGCAGCGTCATGTCGAGCACCATCCCCATGCGCGAGGGCAGGCTCTTCAGGAACCAGATGTGCGCGACCGGGCTCGCGAGCTCGATATGCCCCATCCGCTCGCGGCGAACCTTGGCGAGCGTCACCTCGACGCCGCACTTCTCGCAGATGACGCCACGGTGCTTCAGCCGCTTGTACTTGCCGCACAGGCACTCGTAGTCCTTGACCGGCCCGAAGATCTTCGCGCAGAAGAGACCGTCGCGTTCCGGCTTGAACGTGCGGTAGTTGATCGTCTCCGGCTTCTTCACCTCGCCGTACGACCACGAGCGGATCTTGTCCGGCGAGGCGAGGCCGGTCTTGATCGCGTCGAATTCCTCTTCCTGCGTGACCTGCTTGAAAAGATCGAGCAGTGCTTTCATGCGTACTCCCGAGTGTTTTCCGATGTTGCGATGGCGCGCGTGGATTCAAACGGCGACACGAGCATCAGTAGCGCTCCAGATCGATGTCGATCGCGAGCGAGCGGATTTCCTTCACCAGCACGTTGAACGACTCCGGCATGCCGGCCTCGATCTTGTGCTCGCCCTTGACGATGTTTTCGTAGACCTTCGTGCGGCCCGTCACGTCGTCGGACTTCACCGTCAGCATCTCCTGCAGCGTGTACGCCGCGCCGTACGCTTCGAGCGCCCACACCTCCATCTCGCCGAAGCGCTGGCCGCCGAACTGCGCCTTGCCGCCGAGCGGCTGCTGCGTGACGAGGCTGTACGGCCCGGTCGAGCGCGCGTGCATCTTGTCGTCGACCAGGTGGTGCAGCTTCAGCACGTGCATGTAGCCAACGGTGACCGGGCGGTCGAATGCCTCGCCGGTGCGTCCGTCGAAGAGCGTCACCTGTCCGCTGCGCGGAAGACCCGCGAGCTCGAGCATGTCCTTGATCTCGGCTTCCGTCGCGCCGTCGAACACCGGCGTCGCGAACGGCACGCCGTTCGTGAGGTTCTCGGCGAGACGCGCGATGTCGTCGTCCTCGAGGCTCGCGAGATTCTCCTTCTTGCCCGTCGTGTTGTAGATGCGCTCGAGGAACTTGCGCACTTCCGCCGTCTTCGCCTGCGCCTTCATCATGTCGTCGATGCGCCGGCCGAGTCCCTTCGCCGCCCAGCCCAGATGCACCTCGAGTATCTGGCCGACGTTCATCCGCGACGGCACGCCGAGCGGATTCAGCACGATGTCGACCGGCACGCCGTCGGCCATGTACGGCATGTCCTCGACCGGCACGATCTTCGACACGACGCCTTTGTTGCCATGGCGTCCGGCCATCTTGTCGCCCGGCTGGAGGCGACGCTTGACCGCGACGTAGACCTTCACCATCTTCTGCACGCCCGGCGGCAGCTCGTCGCCCTGCGTCAGCTTGCGCTTCTTCTGCTCGAACATCTGGTCGAACTGCACGCGCATCTGGGCGAGCGATTCCTTCATCGCCTCGAGCTGGCGCGCGGCGTCCTCGCCGGCGAGGCGAATGTCGAACCAGTCGTGGCGCGGCACGCCGTCGAGATACTCCTTGTTGACCTTCGCGCCCTTCGCGATCCGCTTGGGGCCGCCGTTGACCACTTTGCCGAGAAGCATTCTCTCGATCCGCGCATACGCGTCGTTCTCGACGATGCGCAGCTGGTCGTTCAGGTCCTTGCGGTAGCTCCGGAGCTCGTCGTCGATGATTTGCGCGGCGCGCTTGTCGCGCTCGATGCCCTCGCGCGTGAACACCTGCACGTCGATCACCGTGCCCGAGATGCCGGACGGAACGCGAAGCGACGTGTCCTTCACGTCGGACGCCTTCTCGCCGAAGATCGCACGCAGGAGCTTCTCTTCCGGCGTGAGCTGCGTTTCGCCCTTCGGCGTCACCTTGCCGACGAGCACGTCGCCCGCTTCGACTTCGGCGCCGATGTAGACGATCCCCGACTCGTCGAGGCGCGACAGCTGCGCTTCGCCGAGGCTCGAGATGTCGCGCGTGATCTCTTCCGGACCGAGCTTGGTGTCGCGCGCCACGACCGACAGCTCCTCGATATGGATCGACGTGTAGCGGTCCTGCCCGACGATCCGCTCGCTGATGAGGATCGAGTCCTCGTAGTTGTAGCCGTTCCACGGCATGAACGCGACGAGCATGTTCTGCCCGAGCGCGAGCTCGCCCATGTCGGTCGACGCGCCGTCGGCGATGACGTCGCCTTTCGCGATCAGGTCGCCGATCCTCACCAGCGGGCGCTGGTTGATGTTCGTGTTCTGATTGCTGCGCGTGTACTTCGTCAGGTTGTAGATGTCGACGCCGACGTCGCCGGCGGCCGTCTCCGCGTCGTTCACGCGCACGACGATGCGGTTCGCATCGACGTAGTCGACCTTGCCGCCGCGGCGTGCGGTGACCGCCGTGCCCGAGTCGAGCGCCGCCGTGCGCTCGACGCCCGTGCCCACGAGCGGCTTTTCGGCGCGAAGGCACGGCACTGCCTGGCGCTGCATGTTCGAGCCCATCAGCGCGCGGTTCGCGTCGTCGTGCTCGAGGAACGGGATCAGCGACGCGGCGACCGACACGATCTGCGCAGGAGCCACGTCCATGTAGTCGACCTTCTCCGCGGTCGACAGCATGAACTCGTTGTGATGACGGCACGAGACGAGATCGCCGATCAGCCGGCCCTTGTCGTCGAGCTCGGCGTTCGCCTGCGCGATCACGTACTGCCCTTCCTCGATCGCCGACAGGTAGTGGATCTCGTCGGTGACCTTGGAATCGATCACCTTGCGATACGGCGTCTCGAGGAAGCCGTACTCGTTGGTGCGCGCGTACAGCGCGAGCGAGTTGATGAGACCGATGTTCGGGCCTTCCGGCGTCTCGATCGGGCACACGCGACCGTAGTGCGTCGGGTGCACGTCGCGCACCTCGAAGCCCGCGCGCTCGCGCGTGAGGCCGCCCGGCCCGAGCGCCGATACGCGCCGCTTGTGCGTGATCTCGGACAGCGGATTCGTCTGGTCCATGAACTGCGACAGCTGCGACGAGCCGAAGAACTCCTTGATCGCCGCCGAGATCGGCTTCGCGTTGATGAGGTCGTGCGGCAGCAGGTTCTCGCTTTCCGCCTGACCCAGCCGCTCGCGCACCGCGCGCTCGACGCGCACGAGACCCGAGCGGAACTGGTTCTCGGCGAGCTCGCCGACCGAGCGAACGCGACGGTTGCCGAGATGGTCGATGTCGTCGACCTCGCCGCGGCCGTTGCGAAGCTCGACCAGGATACGGATCACCGCAATGATGTCGTCGTTGGTGAGCGTGCCCGTTCCTTTGAGCTCGCTGCGGCCGACGCGGCGGTTGAACTTCATCCGGCCGACGGCGGACAGGTCGTAGCGCTCTTCGGAGAAGAAGAGGCCGTGGAAGAGCGCCTCGACCGCTTCCTCGGTCGGCGGCTCGCCGGGGCGCATCATCCGGTAGATCGCGATGCGCGCAGCGAGCTGGTCGGGGGTGTCGTCGCTTCGCAGCGTCTGCGAGATGTACGAGCCCTGGTCGAGATCGTTCGTGTAGATCGTCTGCATCGTCTCGACGCCGTGCGCGACCAGGTTCTTCAGCAGGTCCTCGGTGACCTCGTCGTTCGCCTTGGCGACGATCTCGCCGGTTTCCTTGTCGACGACGTTGGTCGCGAGCGTGCGTCCGAGCAGGTAATCGGCCGGCACGGCGATCTTCCTGACGCCCTGCTCGTGCAGCTCGCGCACGTGCTTCGCCGTGATCCGCTTGTCGCGCCCGACGATGACCTTGCCGTCCTTGCCGACGATGTCGAACTTCGCCATCTCGCCGCGCAGCCGCTCGTGCACGAGCTCGAGCTGCACGCCCTTCGCCGAGACATGGAACGTGTCGAACGCGAAGAACTGCTTGAGGATGTCCTCGTTGGTGAGGCCGATCGCCTTCAGCAGCGTCGTGACCGGCATCTTGCGGCGGCGGTCGACACGGAAGAACAGGAAATCCTTCGGATCAAACTCGAAGTCGAGCCACGAGCCGCGGTAGGGAATCACGCGCGCCGAGAACAGGAGCTTGCCCGAGCTGTGCGTCTTGCCGCGGTCGTGCTCGAAGAACACGCCCGGCGAGCGGTGCAGCTGCGAGACGATCACGCGCTCGGTCCCGTTGATGACGAACGAGCCGTTCTCGGTCATGAGCGGGATCTCGCCCATGTAGACCTCCTGCTCCTTCACTTCCTTGACGGTGTCCTTCGCCGCTTCGCGGTCCATGATGACGAGGCGGACCTTGGCGCGAAGCGCCGAGCAATAGGTGAGGCCGCGCTGCTGGCATTCGGTCACGTCGAACGCCGGCGAGAGCAGCGAGAAGCTGACGAACTCGAGCCGCGCGTTGCCGGAGTGGCTCGAGATCGGGAAGATCGACGTGAACGCGGCCTGCAGGCCCTCGTTCTTGCGCGCATCTCCAGGCGTGTCGGCCTGCAGGAAGGCGCGGTACGACGCGAGCTGCGTCTCGAGCAGGAACGGCACCTCGAGAACGCTCGCCCGCTTGGCGAAGCTCTTGCGGATGCGCTTCTTCTCGGTAAATGAGTACTGTTGCGATGGGGTCGCTTCGATCGCCATTAACCTTCTCCGAATCACGCGAGTCCGGCCGCCGACATGCCGGAAGTCTCGAAGGCGCACGGGATGCGCCGGGCCGCTCATCGACTGGTCGTCGGGCGCATTGCACGCCCTGGCTTGGCGGTTGGCCGCTACCAACCTCTGGCGGACGACGGCGCCGCTACTGCCGGCTCCGTCCGACCATGCCTGCCTTCTGCAGTCGCATCAGAAGACGAATCGAAGCGGTCTTTGCGGAACCGCTTCGATTCGGCCTCTGCACGCGGGCTTGGTTCCGCCCGCTGCGAGACCGAATTCGACGCTTTACTTCACCTCGACCTTGGCGCCGGCTTCTTCGAGCTTCTTCTTGGCGGCTTCGGCGTCGGCCTTCGACACGCCTTCCTTCACCGGCTTCGGCGCGCCGTCGACGAGATCCTTCGCTTCCTTCAGGCCGAGGCTCGTGAGCTCGCGCACGGCCTTGATCACGTTGACCTTGTTGTCGCCGATCGCGGACAGCACGACGGTGAACTCGGTCTGCTCTTCGGCGGGAGCGGCGGCGGCTGCACCACCGCCGGCCGGGCCGGCTACGGCGACCGCGGCGGCGGCGGACACGCCGAACTTGTCTTCCATCGCCTTGATGAGGTCCGAGAGCTCGAGGACCGTCATTCCGGCGATCTTGTCTAGGATTTCGGTTTGGACTGCGGACATGATGTCGTTCTCCTGAATTTCAAGTGGGTGATGAGGTCAAGCGGCCGACTTCGCGTCGCGAACGGCGGCGAGGGTACGCACGAACTTCGAGGGCACCTCGTTCAGCGTGCGAACGAACTTCGCGATCGGCGCCTGCAGCGTGCCAGCGAGCCTTGCGAGCAGCTCGTCACGCGAAGGCAGCGACGCGAGCGCGGAGATGTCCTTTGCGGACATCACCTGCCCGGGCATCGCACCGCCCGCAATGACGAACCTGTCGTTGCCCTTCGCGAAATCGTTCAGCACCTTCGCAACGGCGACCGGGTCGGGCCCGATGCCGTACGCGAGCGGGCCGACCATCTTCTCGGCGAGCGGCGCGAACGGCGTCTCGGCGACCGCGCGGCGCACGAGCGTGTTCTTCACGACGCGGAAATACACGCCGGAAGCCCGTGCCTTCGCCCGGAGCTGCGTCATCGCGGCCACGGGCATGCCGCGGTTCTCGACCATCACGATGGCCTGAGCACCCGCGACCTGCTTCGCGATCTGCGTGACGACCGCCTGCTTCTGTTCCAGGTTAAGACCCAAGGTCTACCTCCTTCTTCGAGGAAGTCACGATCAGCTTCGCAATTGCCGCGGTGGCTGCGTTGCTGCTCGCTCGCGATCCTCACGTACCATCAAGTACGTTGCGGTCGCTCGCTCCGCGGCGCCTTGCCACCCCGTCAACTGCTCGCTGCTCCTGCCTTCCTCACGTTGCGGTGACCTTTCGTCCAGGAGAACCCATCATTCCCGTACGAGGGTGCACCATCTGCGCAGGACGCCGAATGATCCCGGCGATTAAGCATTCGCTCCTGCGGTCTTTGACGGCGCGGGGAAAACGTCCGGTCGAGATGCGGTGTGCGATGAAGGCATGCACGCCGCGCTTTTTCTCCCGGACCCCTTCTCCGCCCCCGTCCTACTGCGCTGTTTGCTGCTGGCTGAGCGATGCGGTATCCACCCGCACGCCGGCGCCCATCGTGCTCGAAACGCTCACCTTCTTCAGGTAGATGCCTTTCGTTCCCTGCGGCCTTGCCTTGTTCAGCGCCTCGATCAGCGCGAGCAGGTTCGACTTCAGCTTCTCCGGCTCGAACGACGCGCGCCCGATCGTGCACTGAACGATGCCGCCCTTGTCGGTGCGGTACTGCACCTGGCCGGCCTTGGCGTTCTTCACCGCGGTGACGACATCCGGCGTGACGGTGCCGACCTTCGGATTCGGCATCAATCCCCGCGGGCCGAGAATCTGGCCAAGCTGGCCGACGACCTTCATCGCGTCGGGAGAGGCGATGACGATGTCGAAATCCATGAACCCTTCCTTCACCTTGGCGGCGAGATCGTCGAAGCCGACGATGTCGGCGCCGGCGTCCTTCGCGGCTTTCGCCTTGTCGCCTTGCGTGAACACGGCGACGCGCACTTTCTTTCCAGTGCCGGCCGGCAGCACGACGGAGCCGCGGACGGTCTGATCCGACTTCTTCGCGTCCACGCCGAGGTTCACTGCGACGTCGACCGACTCGTCGAACTTGGCGACGGCCGTCTGCTTGACGAGCGCGAGCGCCTCGTCGACCGAATACGCCTTGGCGTGATCGACCTTGGCGCGCACCGTCTTCATCCGCTTCGAGAGCTTCGGCAGCTTTTCGGTCGCCATGTCACTTCACTCCTTCGACGGTGATGCCCATGCTGCGCGCGCTGCCGGCGATCGTGCGCACGGCGGCGTCGAGGTCGGCCGCGGTGAGATCCGGCTGTTTGGTCTTCGCGATCTCCTCGGCCTGCGCGCGGGTGAGCTTGCCCACCTTGTCGGTGTGCGGCTTGCTGCTGCCCTTGTCGACCTTCGCCGCCTTCTTGATCAGCACCGTCGCCGGCGGCGTCTTCATCACGAACGTGAAGCTCTTGTCCGCGTAGGCGGTAATCACGACCGGGATCGGCAGGCCCGGCTCCATCTTCTGCGTCTGCGCGTTGAACGCCTTGCAGAATTCCATGATGTTCAAGCCGCGCTGGCCGAGCGCGGGGCCGATCGGCGGGCTGGGATTCGCCTTGCCCGCCGGCACTTGCAGCTTGATGAAACCGATGACTTTCTTTGCCATGACGTTCTCCTGTGGGTGCTAGCGGGCGCCCGTCGCGCCCTCCCCGTTCGTTGCCCTTGCTCCGCGAAAAGCGAAGGGCCGCCCCGAGCTTTTCGCGCAAACTTCGTTCGGGCCAAAGTATCGTGGGAGGCGCAAGGCGCCGACCGAAACTTTGGCCCGCCCCGTTACGCTTTCTCCACCTGCGAAAAATCGAGCTCCACCGGCGTCGAGCGACCGAAGATCGTCACCGATACGCGCAGCTTGCTCTTTTCGTAGTTCACGTCCTCGACGTTGCCGTGGAAGTCGGTGAACGGGCCTTCCTTCACGCGGACCGCCTCGCCCAGTTCGAAAAGCACCTTCGGGCGCGGCTTCTCGACGCCCTCCTGCACCTGCTGCAGGATCGCGTCGACTTCCTTCTGCGAGATCGGCGTCGGCTTGTTCGCCGTGCCGCCGACGAAACCGGTGACCTTCGGCGTGCTCTTCACCAGATGCCACGTGTCGTCGGTCATCTCCATCTCGACCAGCACGTAGCCGGGGAAGAACTTGCGCTCGGAGATCGCCTTCTGCCCACCCTTCATCTCGACCACCTCCTCGACGGGAACGAGGATCTGGCCGAACTGATCGGCGAAGTCCGACCGCTTGATGCGCTCGGCGAGCGCGCGCGAGACGCTCTTCTCGAAACCGGAATACGCGTGCACGACGTACCAGCGCTTGCTCATCCTTCGGTCCGTCCGGTTACGAGGTGCACGACCCACGCGAGCGTCTGGTCGATCGCGAACAGGAACAGCGCCATCACGACGACGAAGCCGAAGACGATCGCGGTCGTCTGCACCGTCTCCTTGCGCGTCGGCCACGACACGCGGCCGGCTTCCTGCCACGCCTCCTGCGCAAAGGCGAAGAATTCCTTGCCCGGCTGCGACGTGTACGCAACGATGCCGGCGATGACGAGCCCGCCGAGCACCATCAGCACGCGAAGCACCAGCGCCGCGTTGCCGAAGTAGTAATAACCCCAGACGCCGGCGATGATGCACGCCACCGCGAGCCCGATCTTGATCCTGTCCAGCATCATGCTTGATTGACCGCCCGCATCGTGGCAGGCCAGGAGGGAATCGAACCCCCAACCTGCGGTTTTGGAGACCGCCGCTCTGCCAATTGAGCTACTGGCCTAATTCGAAACGATCGAAAGTGAAACCCTACTTTCGATCGAATCAGCTTCCGACGAAGTCCGGGCCAAGCCCGCGACTTCGTCGTAGAACCGCCATTTCCGAAAAACCGAGATGCGTACCGCACGCTCCTGGTTCTTCGTTCCGTCTTCTTTACCCCGCGAAAAGCGACAGGCCGCCCCGAGCTTTTCGCGCTGACTCGATCCGGCGAAAAGTAGGTTTCCACTTTTCGCCGACGAATTACTCGATGATCTTGGCGACCACACCGGCGCCCACCGTGCGCCCGCCTTCGCGGATCGCAAAGCGCAACCCCTCCTCCATCGCTATCGGCGCAATCAGCGTCACCGTCATCGCAATGTTGTCCCCAGGCATCACCATCTCCGTGCCCGCCGGCAACTCGCAACTGCCCGTCACGTCCGTCGTGCGAAAGTAAAACTGCGGCCGATACCCCGGAAAAAACGGCGTGTGCCGCCCCCCCTCTTCCTTCGAGAGCACGTACACCTCGCAGCTGAACTTCGTGTGCGGCGTGATCGACCCCGGCTTCGCCAGCACCTGCCCGCGCTCGACCTCCTCGCGCTTGGTCCCCCGCAGCAGCACCCCGATGTTGTCCCCCGCCTGCCCCTGATCGAGCAGCTTCCTGAACATCTCCACACCCGTGCACACCGTGGTCAGCGTCGCCTTCAGCCCCACGATCTCCAAATTGTCGCCCACCTTCACGATCCCGCGCTCCACCCGCCCCGTCACCACCGTCCCCCGACCCGAGATCGAGAACACATCCTCCACCGGCATCAGAAACGGCCCGTCGATCGCACGCTTGGGCTGCGGAATGTAGCTGTCCAGCGCCTCCGCCAGCTTGAAGATCGACCCCTCCCCCATCTCGCTCTTGTCGCCTTCCAGCGCCATCTTCGCCGACCCAATCACGATCGGCGTCTTGTCCCCGGGAAAGTTGTACTTCGAGAGCAGCTCGCGCACCTCGATCTCGACAAGCTCCAGCAGCTCCTTGTCGTCGACCATGTCCGCCTTGTTCATGTACACAATGATGTACGGAACCCCCACCTGGCGCGCCAGCAGAATGTGCTCGCGCGTCTGCGGCATCGGCCCGTCCGCCGCAGAGACCACCAGGATCGCACCGTCCATCTGCGCCGCACCCGTGATCATGTTCTTGATGTAGTCCGCGTGCCCCGGACAGTCCACGTGCGCGTAGTGCCGGTTCGCCGTCTCGTACTCCACGTGCGCCGTGTTGATCGTGATCCCCCGCGCCTTCTCCTCCGGCGCATTGTCAATCTGGTCGTACGCGCGTGCCTCCCCCCCGTACTTCCGGGAAAGCACCAGCGTCATCGCCGCCGTCAGCGTCGTCTTGCCGTGATCAACGTGCCCTATCGTGCCCACGTTCACGTGCGGCTTCGTCCGCTCGAATTTGCCCTTCGCCATGACTGTCTCTCCGGCTCCTTCGTTGATTTTTACTACCGCAATCGACGGGCTCTGCCCGCGATTGCGGTCTGACATCTCCGGGCAAAAGTAGGGGTGTACTTTTGCCCGCTAACCTTGGTGCCCATGGTGTGGATTGAACACACGACCTCTCCCTTACCAAGGGAGTGCTCTACCACTGAGCTACATGGGCTGCTGTTCACTGCCCGGCGAATCGAAATGTGGAGCGGGTGAAGGGAATCGAACCCTCGTCGTAAGCTTGGAAGGCTTCTGCTCTACCATTGAGCTACACCCGCGATGTTCTTCTCCCGGGCGCGCCTCGATGCCCCGCGCAAGCTACGATCTGGTGGAGGGGGAAGGATTCGAACCTTCGAAGGCAGAGCCGGCAGATTTACAGTCTGCTCCCTTTGACCGCTCGGGAACCCCTCCGACGAAACGTGCGATTGTAGCAATTGCCCGGTCGGGCTGTCAAACCGAAGCGCCGGGACGCGCGCGTGGCCGCTCTCGCGGCAAGCCTTTGATTGTACGTATGAACGCGCTGCCATCGGCTCCGCTGGAGCGCGGGAAACGCGGCAAAAAGGCGCGCACCGGCCGCAAACGGCAGCGCAAAAAGCGTTTTCGCTAAACTTCGAGCGCTGCCGCGGCGTCGCGCACTCCATTCCCGCATGTCCGCCTCTCGCGTATTCGACTATGTGATCGTCGGCGCCGGCTCGGCAGGGTGTGTGCTCGCCAACCGGCTGAGCGCGCACGGCCGCCATTCGGTGCTGCTGATCGAGGCCGGACCGCCCGACCGTTACCCGTGGATCCACGTGCCGATCGGGTACGCCAGGACGATGTTCAACCCGCGAGTCAACTGGTGCTTCAGGACCGATCCGCAGCCGCAGATGAACGACCGCGAGGTGTATTGGCCGCGCGGCAAGACGCTCGGGGGCTCGAGCGCGATCAACGGGTTGATCTACATCCGCGGACAACCGGAGGATTACGACCATTGGGCGGCGCTCGGCAATCGGGGCTGGGGGTATGCCGACGTGTTGCCGTATTTCCGCCGCCTCGAGCACAACGTCCGCGGCGCGAACGCGTGGCACGGCGCCGACGGGCCGCTGTGGGCGTCCGACATCGGCGGGAAGCACGAGCTGATCGAGGCGGTGATCGAGGGCGGCGCCGAGCTCGGCATCCCGCGCAACGACGACTTCAACGGCGCGTCACAGGAAGGTGTCGGCTACTACCAGCTCACGACGCGGCGCGGCCTGCGCTGCTCCACCGCCGTCGCCTACCTGCGGCCGGCGCGCGGACGGTCGAATCTCACTGTCGAGACCAACGCGCTCGCAACGCGCATCACCTTCGACGGTCGCCGCGCACGCGGCGTCGCGTACCGTCGCGACGGAAGCGCCCGCGAGGTCGTGGCGAACCGGGAAGTGATCCTCGCCGCCGGTGCGCTGCAGTCGCCGCAACTGCTGCAGCTCTCCGGGATCGGGCCCGAGCCGCTGCTGCGCGAGCTCGGCATTGCGGTTGTGCACCCGCTCGCCGGCGTCGGCGAGAACCTGCAGGACCATCTGCAGGCGCGCGCCATCTTCCGCTGCACGAAACCGATCACGACGAACGATGTCCTGCGCTCGTGGTGGCGCACGATGGCGATGGGCATCCGGTACGTGCTGACGCGCACCGGGCCGATGGCGATCGGCATCAACCAGGGCGGCGTGTTCGCGCGCACCGATGCGTCGCAGACGCGGCCGGACGTGCAGTTTCACGTCGCGACACTGTCGTCGGACATGGCGGGCTCGCTGGTGCACACGTTCTCCGGCTTCACGATGTCGGTGTGCCAGCTGCGGCCGGAGTCGCGCGGCTATGTGCGCATCCGCTCCACCGATCCGCTCGCGCCGCCCTCGATGCAGCCGAACTATCTGTCGACGCCGCTCGATCGCGCGACGATCGTCGCCGGCATCCGTCTTGCGCGGGCGTTCGCCGCGACGCGCGCGCTCGCCCCGTATGTCGCCGGCGAGTATCGGCCGGGCGCCGACGTGGCGAGCGACGACGATCTGCTGGAATTCGCGAAGAACACGGCCGGGACGATCTTCCACCCGTCGGGAACGACGAAGATGGGGCCGGCGAACGATCCGCTCGCGGTGGTCGATTCCGCGTTGCGCGTGCACGGCGTGGCTGCGCTTCGCGTCGTCGATTGCGGCATCATGCCGACATTGGTGTCGGGCAACACGAATGCGCCGGTGGTCATGATCGCCGAGAAGGCGGCGGACGCCATCCTCGCTGACGTAGGATAGACAGATGTCGTTCCTACGATAGGCGGGTGTCGTTCCGAGTCGCGCGGCGGCGAGGAACCCGCTGTTACGGATCAGGAGAGTCGAAATGGCTTGCTGTCACGCCGATTTCGCCGCCGTCGAGGGCAGCGACCGCGGATTCACCGTCGGCATGCCGACGTTCACGTTCGGCTCCGGCGTGCTCGCCGAAGCCGGCCCGAACGCGCGCGACCTCGGCCTGCGTCGCGTTGCGCTGTTCACCGACGCGCGGCTGCGTCACGGCGAGCACGTCGCGAAAGTGCTCGCGTCACTGCACGAGGCGGGCGTCGACGTCGCGATCTACGACGACGTCGCGATCGAGCCGACCGACGCGTCGCTGCAGCATGCGACACGCTTCGCCGCCGAAGGGCGCTTCGACGGCTTTGTTTCCGTCGGCGGCGGCTCGGTGATGGACACGTGCAAGGCGGCGAACCTGTACACGAGCCATCCAGCCGAATTCATGACGTACGTGAATGCGCCGATCGGCGCCGGCCAGAAGGTGCCCGGCGCGGTGAAGCCGCACATCGCGTGTCCGACGACGTCGGGCACCGGCAGCGAGACGACCG
This sequence comes from uncultured beta proteobacterium, assembly GCA_963798655.1. Taxonomy (GTDB): domain Bacteria; phylum Pseudomonadota; class Gammaproteobacteria; order Burkholderiales; family Casimicrobiaceae; genus CAVSMC01. The sequence goes on from CAWCUH010000007.1 coordinate 98,966, forward strand.
GCATCGCGATCTTCACGCTGAGCGCGATCAACGCGAAGACCGGCATCATCTCGCGCCGGCTGATTCCGACGGTCGCGTTGATCGATCCCGACACCGCGCGATCGCTGCCCCGATACGCCGTCGCCGCCACCGGCTTCGACTGCATGAGCCACGCGCTCGAGTCGCTCACCGCGCGCGCGTATCCGCGACGGCTCAACCCCGCGCGGGGCGTGAACCGCCCGGTGTCGCAGGGCGCGAATCCGTTTTCCGATCTGCTCGCGACCGAGGCGCTGCGAAACGTCGGGCGGTTCATCGTGCGCGCCGTCGACGATGCGTCGGACGTCGAGGCGCGCACCGAGATGATGTACGCCGCGATGCTCGCCGGCATCGCGTTCAACGCGGCCGGCTGCCATTTGCCGCATGGACTGTCGTATGCGGTGTCCGGGCTCACGAAGGAGTGGCACGTGCCGGGCTATCCGGAAGGCAAGACGCTGGTGCCGCACGGCATGGCGGTCGTGCTCAACAATCCCTCGGTGTGGCGCTACACGGCCGCGTGCTCGCCGGAGCGGCATCTCAACGCGGCGCGCGCGCTCGGCGCGGAGGTTGGCGGCGCTACGCCAGCCGATTCCGGTGAGGTTCTCGCGCAGCGCGTCATCGAGCTGATGCGCGCGACGAAGATGCCGAACGGATTGACGGCACTCGGCTTCGACGCGAGCCACGTCGATGCGCTCGCCACCGGCGCCGAGCCGCAGTACCGCGTGATCAAGAACGCGCCGAAGGACGTGTCGCGCGAGGATCTGAAAACGCTGTTCGCCGCGGCGCTCACGTACTGGTAGTTTCCACCGAGCGCGCTGGCGGTCCATTCGACGGCGCCAGCAGGTCCGCGTCGCGGCGCACGCGCGATGACGGCACGCGGACCGTGAACGTGCTGCCGCCGCCGAGCTCGCTCGCGATGTCGAGGTCGGCCTGGTGGCGCGACAGCACATGCTTGACGATGGCGAGCCCGAGCCCGGTGCCGCCGGTCGCGCGCGAGCGGCTGCGATCGACGCGGTAGAAGCGCTCGGTGAGTCGTGGCAGATGCTCGGCCGCGATACCGATGCCGGTGTCCGCCACCGAGAAACGGCCGCCGCCGTCCGCATCGATGCGCCATGCGAGCGTCACCGTGCCGCCGTCCGGCGTGTAGCGCACGGCGTTCGACACGAGGTTGCCGAACGCGCTCGCAAGCTCGTCGCGCGCGCCGAAAATCGACGCCGACTCGTCGGCCGCCGCGATGTCTATAACGATCGCATGACGGCCGCCGGACAGCGCGCGCGCTTGTGCAGCGAGCTCGCCGAACAGCGGCGCAACGGCGACCGGTGCGTCGGCGAGCGCATTTTCCTCGTTCTCGAGCGCCGACAGCGTCAGCAGGTCGTCGACGAGGCGCTTCATGTTCTTCGCCTGCTCGTTCATCAGACCGAGGAATCGCTCGCGCTGGCGGGTGTCGAGATCGAGGTCCTGCATCGTCTCGACGAATCCCGCGATGACGGTGAGCGGCGTCTTCAGCTCGTGCGAGACGTTCGCGATGAAATCCTTGCGCATGCGCGCGACCGCCTCCATTCTCGTCACGTCGCGCGACAGCAAAAGCTTCTGTTCGTCGCCGTACGGCACGATGACGATCGACAGCGTGACACCCGTCTCGCGCTGCGACTCGACGACGATCGGGTCGACGAAGTCGCCGGCCTCGAGATAACGGATGACTTCCGGCTGGCGGACGATATTGACGACGGGCCGACCAAGATCGCGCTGGGCGTCGAGTCCGAGATGTGCACGCGCACGCGCGTTCGCCCAGCGGATCCGATGCGCGGCATCGAGCACGACGATGCCCTCGGGGATCGCCTCCGCCGCACGGGCGAATCGATCGAGGCGATGGCCGAGCTCGCGCTCGACCGCCGCGCGCGTGCGCATCCGCCGGTACAGCGCTGAGAAGACCCCGCTCCAGCTGCCGCGCGCCTCGGGCACCGGCGCGCCGGCCGGGCCCGCCGCCCAGCGGGCGAGCTTGTCGAGCTGTCGAACGTGATACGCGACGACGACCGCCGACCCGAGCGCGAGCGTCGCGAGCGCCCACTCGGCTCCGAGCGCGAGCCATGCGACGAGCGTCCCGACGCCGACGAGCGTCGGCGCAATCAGCGCGGCGAGTGACACGGGCGTCATGCGTCAAAGCGTAGCAGACGCGGGCGCCTGCGACACCGCGCTCAGCGGTTCGCGGTGAGACGGTATCCGGCTCCGCGCACGGTCTCGATCATGTCTTCGCAGCCGTGCGGCTCGAGCGCGATGCGCAACCGGCGGATGTGCACGTCGACGGTGCGCTCCTCGATGTAGACGTGGTCGCCCCACACCTGATCGAGCAGCTGCGTGCGCGAGTGCACGCGTTCCGGGCGCGCGAGCAGGAAGCGCAGCAGGCGAAACTCCGTCGGGCCGAGCTCGACGGGCGCCCCGCCAGCGCTCACGCGATGCGTCGATGGATCGAGCCGGAGCGCGCCGACTTCGAGCACGTCCTGCGCGGCCTCGGGCGCGCGCCTGCGCAGCACGGCTTTGATGCGCGCTTTCAGCTCGCGCGGGCTGAACGGCTTGGTGACGTAGTCGTCGACCCAGGCCTCGAGCCCGGCGACCTTGTCCGCTTCCTCGGTGCGCGCGCTGACCATGATCACCGGCAGCTCGCGGGTGCGCGCATCGGCGCGCAGCTGCTTCGCGAGCGCGAGCCCCGATTGTCCGGGCAGCATCCAATCGAGCAACACGAGGTCGGGCAGCGATTGGCGGAGCATCCGCTGCGCCGCTTCGGCGTCGAACGCCTCGCGCACTTCGTAACCGGCGTCGAGCAGGTTGACCTTCAGAAGCTCCATGATCGCCGGCTCGTCCTCGACGACGAGGATCGTCGGCATCACGGCTCACCGACCTCGGCGCGGATCTGCTCGGGCGACGCGTGACGCACGTCGACGCCCTTGACGACCTGCACGATCGCCTCGGCGATGTTCTTCGCGTGGTCGCCGATGCGCTCGATCGACTTCGCGATGAAGACGATCTCGATCGCCGCCGAAATCGTGCGCGGATCCTCCATCATGTAGCTGATAAGCTGGCGCAGGATCGAGTGGAACGCGGCATCGACCGCCTCGTCGGTGCCGATCACGTCGGCGGCCGCCGCCGCATCGAGCCGGGCGAACGCGTCGAGCGTCGCCTGCAGCATGCCGCGTACCGTCGCGAGCGCGCGCGCGACCTCGTAGTGGCGCACCTGCGCAAGCTTGCCGGCGTCGCGCGTCTGCTGCGCCTTGTAGGCGACCTTCTTCACCTCGTCGCCGATGCGCTCGAGGTCGTTGACGATCTTGGTCACCGTCATGATCATCCGCAGGTCGACCGCCGCCGGCTGGCGCTTGGCGATGATCTGCGTGCACTGCTGGTCGATCTCCATCTGCATGCGGTTGATCGCCTGCTCGTCGGCGCCGAGCGCTGCGAGAAGATCGACCGTCTCGGCCTCCTCGAGCGCCGCCATCGCACGCTCGAGCTGCCTCTCGACGAGCCCCCCCATCGCGAGCACGCCGGTGCGGATCTGCTCGAGATCGATGTCGAACTGCCTGATCGTGTGCTGGGCCATGGGATTCTGTGCTGTCGCTCGCCGGCCTCAGCCGAAGCGCCCGGTGATGTAGTCCTCGGTTTCCTTGCGATTCGGCTTGAGGAAGATCGAGTCGGTCTCGCCGAACTCGATCAGCTCGCCGAGATACATGTACGCGGTGTAGTCGGAAATCCGCGCCGCCTGCTGCATGTTGTGCGTGACGATCGCGATCGTGTAATCGTTCTTGAGCTCGGCGATCAGCTCCTCGATCTTCGCCGTGGAGATCGGGTCGAGCGCGGACGTCGGCTCGTCGAGCAGCAGCACTTCGGGCTTGACGGCGACCGCACGCGCGATGCAGAGCCGCTGCTGCTGTCCGCCGGAAAGCGCCATGCCGCTCTGCTTCAGCTTGTCCCTCGCCTCGTCCCACATCGCCGCCTTCGTCAGCGCCCATTCGACGCGCTCGTCCATGTCGCGTGCCGACAGCGACTCGTAGAGCCGGACGCCGAACGCGATGTTGTCGTAGATCGACATCGGAAACGGCGTCGGCTTCTGGAACACCATGCCGACCTTCGCGCGCAGCAGGTTCAGGTCGATGCCCGGGCCGAGAATGTTCTCGCCGTTGAACCGGATCTCGCCGACGGCGCGTTGACCGGGATAGAGCGAGTACATGCGGTTCAGCGTGCGCAGCAGCGTCGACTTGCCGCATCCGGACGGCCCGATGAAGGCCGTCACGCGCTTCTCGGCGACGTCGACGCGGATGCTGGTGAGGGCGCGAAATCGGCCATAGAAGAAGTCGAGTTCACGCACGGCCATCTTCGGCGGCGGCGCGTCGCCGACGTCGCCGGCGCGCGGGGACACGTGCATCTGCAGCGGGGCGTCCATCGTCAGCGCACCGTCCGTTGCCGGAACAGCGTGCGCGCAAGCACGTTCAGCACGAGCACCGTGAGCGTGATCAGCAGCGCCGCCGACCATGCAAGCGACTTCCAGTCCTCGTACGGGCTCATCGCGAACTGGAAGATGACGACGGGCAGGTTCGCCATCGGCTGGTTCATGTTCGCGCTCCAGAACTGGTTGTTGAGCGCGGTGAACAGCAGCGGCGCAGTCTCCCCCGAGATCCGCGCGACGGCGAGCAGCACGCCGGTGACGACCCCGCCGCGCACCGCGCGCAACGTCACCATCAGGATCACTTTCCACATCGGCGCGCCGAGCGCCACGGCCGCCTCGCGCAGGCTCGACGGCACCAGATGCAGCATGTTCTCCGTCGTGCGCACGACGACCGGAATCGCGATCAGCCCGAGCGCCGCGGAGCCGGCCCAGCCCGAGAAGTGGCCGACCTGCATCACGTAAACGGTGTAGACGAAAAGGCCGATGACGATCGACGGCGCGGACAGCAGGATGTCGTTGATGAAGCGGGTCGCGCGCGCGACCCAGCCGTCGCGTCCGAATTCCGCGAGATAGACGCCGGCGAGGATGCCGACCGGCGTCGACACGAGCGTCGCGACACCGACGATGGCGACGCTGCCGGCGATCGCGTTCGCGAGCCCGCCCGACGATCCGGGCGGCGGCGTCGTCTGCGTGAACAGCGCGGGGCCGAGCGCGGAGAAGCCGGCCAGCGCGAGCTGCGCGAGAATCCACAGCAGGAACGCCATGCCGAACGCCATCGCGGCGAGCGACATCAGCAGATTGAAGCGATTGACGACGAGACGCCTTCGGTAGAGCGGCGAGCGCGCGGCGCTTGGGCTGCTCACGTCTTGTGTCCTTCGGCTTTCGACAGCTGCGCGATCAGGATCCGCGACAGCGCGAGCACGATGAACGTCAGCACGAACAGCACGAGCCCGAGCGCGATCAGCGACGCGCGATGAACCGGGTCCGCCGCCTCGTTGAACTCGTTCGCGAGCGCCGATGCGATCGAGTTGCCCGGCTCGAACAGCGATGCGCTGATCCGGTACGCATTGCCGATGACGAACGTCACCGCCATCGTCTCGCCGAGCGCGCGACCGAGTCCGAGCATGATGCCGCCGACGACACCGACCTTCGTGTACGGCAGCACGACGTTCCACACGACTTCCCAGGTCGTCGCGCCGAGGCCGTACGCGGACTCCTTCAGTTGCGCCGGCACGACGTCGAACACGTCGCGCATCACCGACGAGATGAACGGGATCACCATCACCGACAGGATGATTCCCGCCGTCAGCATGCCGATCCCGTTCGGCGGCCCCGAGAACAACGTGCCGAGCACGGGCACGCCGCTGAAGAGCTTCGCAAGCGCGGGCTGCACATAGTCACCGAACACCGGCGCGAACACGAACAAGCCCCACATGCCGTAGATGATCGACGGCACCGCGGCGAGCAGCTCGACCGCCGTGCCGAGGGGTCGGCGCAGCATCGCCGGGCACATTTCGGTGAGGAACAGCGCGATGCCGAAGCTCACCGGCACGCCGATCACGAGCGCGATGCCCGACGTCACCAGCGTGCCGTACATCGGCGCGAGCGCGCCGAACTCGCTCTTCACCGGGTCCCATACGTTGGTGAAGAAGAACCCGACGCCAAACTTCTCGAACGCGGGGACCGACGACCATGCGAGCGCGACGAGGATGGCGGCGAGCAGCGCGAGCACCGTCAGCGCGAAGCCCATCGTCAGGCCGCGGAACAGCCGGTCCTGCCAGTGGCCGCGCGATACCGGGGCCGGTGACGGCCCGGGCTCGCGCGCTTGCCGCGCGACACGCTCGACGCTCATCGGGCTGTCAAACGGTACGGTGACCGACGGAGTCGCCATGATACCTGCGCCGAACGGAAACCGGCCGCGGACCCGCGCCCGCGACCGGCATCGAAGCCGAAACGTCGATCAGTAGTTCCAGACGAGCTTGCCCGACGCGTCCTTGATCTGCGCGGTCCACGTCTGCTCGATCTGCGCGATCAGCGGCGCCGGCAGCGGCACGTAGTCGAGCTCGTCGGCCATCTTCTGGCCGTTCCTGAACGCCCAGTCGAAGAACTTGAGCACCTCGGCGGTGTTCTGCGGCTTGTCGGGCTTCGTATGCAGCAGAATGAAGCTCGTCGCCGCGATCGGCCATGAATCCTTGCCCGGGGAGTTGGTGATGATCTGGTAGTAACCCGGTGCATGCGCCCAGTCGGCGTACGCAGCGGCCGCCTGGAACGTCGCGTTGTCCGGCTGCGGGTACTGGCCGTCTCGGTTCTGCACCAGCGCGTGCGCAAGCTTGTTGCGCTTCGCATACGCGTATTCGACGTACCCGATCGCGCCCTTGATCCGCTGCACGTACGCGGCGACGCCTTCGTTGCCCTTGCCGCCGACGCCTTCGGGCCACGCCACCGCAGTGCTCGACCCGACCTTCGACTTCCACTCGGGACTCACCTTCGACAGGTAGTCGGTGAAGTTGAATGTCGTGCCCGAGCCGTCGGATCGACGGACGACGGTGATCAGCTCGGCCGGAAGCTTCATGCCAGGGTTGAGATCGGCGATCGCCTTGTCGTTCCAGTTCTTGATCTTTCCGAGATACACGTCGGCGAGAACGGCGCCGGTGAACTTCAGTTGTCCGGGCGCGACACCCTCGATGTTCACGACCGGCACGATGCCGCCGATGATCGCCGGGAACTGCATGAGGCCCGCTGCGCCGAGATCCTCGGGCTTCAGCGGCATGTCGGAGGCGCCGAAGTCGACGGTCTTGGCCTTGATCTGGGCGATTCCGCCGCCCGACCCGATCGACTGATAGTTCATCCCGTTTCCGGTCTTCTGCTTGTAGGCCTCGGCCCATTTCGCGTAGATCGGATACGGGAACGTCGCGCCGGCGCCGGTGATGTCAGCGGCTTGCGCGGAAAGGGCGAGCGCGAACGCGCCGGCCGCAAACAACGATGACGCAACACGCTTTTGCATCGATCGACCTCGTGGAGTGGACATGCCCGCCAGGTTAACGGGCGAATGTGACGGGCGCGTTACACGAGGATGGCGCAATGTGACGGTGAGGGCGCGACCCGGGTGCCGGGCAGCGCATCGATTGCTTCATGATGGGCGCTCGCCTCAGCCGTCGTCTCGTACAGTGACATCGCCTCATCCTCCGCCGCGTAAACGTGGTCTTCATTGCACCACTCCACAGGCGACTTGAGCGATTACTCGCCATCAAAACTTAACAACCGCGCGCAATCCTCTGACGACTCTGCGTTTTGCCGCGCAGCGCAACGCACACGTCGCCGCGCGCCCCGGAAGCCGTTCGCAACTGTCATGTATCCGTCACATTCTTGCGCAATGCTTGTGGGTTGCTCGGCCGCCGTGCCGCATCGCACGCAACCGGCGTGTGCGCGGCGACAGCAGAGAGGGCCCCAGCTACCGCGCGATTCGCGCAGCGATCATCGCATCGGCGAGGCGGTACGCGGTCTGCGCCGTCGCGCTGGCCGTCTCGGCGTCGATGCAGGTGCGCGTGCACGGGTCGAAACTCGCGCACAGCGCTTGCAGCGCGAGTCCGGCGAAATGGTCGCGCAGCGTCATGCCGCGTTGTCCCGGATGGTCGAGGCCGCCCGGCGCAGACGAACGCGATGGGGCGAACATCGGTCCGCCGTCATCGATGCTTCCCGATTCCATGCCAGTCCCCGCAACGGTGTGGTTGTCGCACTGGCGACACGAAACGGCAATATCAGCGTCATTGTGTTGCAGCACGATGACACCGCCACTTTTCGATGGCTAGCCCCCGCCCGACGCGCGGCGAACGCATGGACGAGCGCGCCGTGCGATGTGCGATTGCCGCGACGGATGCCTCGGCGAGCGCCCTCGCAACGCCTGTCGAGCGTGCTAATCTTCCACGCCGCAGCACATCCCCCGGAGATGCGATGAACGAATCGGTTTCTCTCACCCTCACCTACGACTCGTTCGCCCGGCTTTGGCAGGCGCTCGTATCGAAGCGCAAGGCGCGCAAGCTCGAAGTCGACACGGACCAGGCATGGGCACAGTTGCGCTCCGATGGTCCCGCGGCGCATTTCCTGCAGGCGCATGCAGCCAGGGGCGAAAAGAAGCGCAAGCGAGAGCGCGCAACGCCGCAGGATCAACCTGCCGACGACAAGAAGGCCAAACGCTCGACCAGGCGCGACGCCAGGAGCGACGTGACTCGCAGGAGTGCGACGACGCGACCGCCGCGCACGAAGGTTCCGGCGAAACGCGGCGCGAAGCGTTCATCCTCCGGCAAGTCCTTGAAAAACGCGCGGCGGCGCACCGCTTCCTGACACATCGGTCGGCGCATCACGCAGCGCGTCCGCAACCGGTTCCAGGCGGCCGCGTTCCCCGCGTTCTGCAGTCGCCGCTGCAGCACCGGCGATCGCTGGTCGACGCAACGCCGCCCACACTCGTGCGCGACGATGCGGTCGCGCGAGCTCGCGCGCAACCCGTTGACGCGGCGCTCTCCTTCATCAAGCTCGCTCGGCACGGCCGGGCGCTGATTACCCTGCGGTGGCCGCGGCAGCGTCACAACACTGTCATAATCGACCCGCAGATTGCTCTGTTCGCGCGAATCGGCGGTTACTTACGCGCCCGTCGTCGCCCCGATGAAGGTACCCCAGGAACTGCTGCTTAACCGCGAGCTGTCGCAGCTTGCGTTCAATCGGCGCGTGCTCGCACTTGCCGAGGACGTCGAGATACCGCTGCTCGAACGACTGCGTTTCCTGTGCATCGTCGGCAGCAACCTGGACGAATTCTTCGAAGTTCGCGTCGCCGGCCTGAAGCAGCAGATACGGTCGAAGACACCGCCCGCGGGCATGACGCTCGTGCAGGCGCAGGCATTGCTGCACGAGATCGGCGACGAGGCGCGGCGCCTCATCGGCGAGCAGTACCGTGTGCTGAACGACAGCGTGCTGCCCGCGCTCGACGAGGTCGGCGTCACGCTGGTGCGGCGCACCGCGTTCAACGACGCGCAGCGCGCGTGGGTCGCCGACTACTTCAAGCGCGACGTGCGGCCCCTCCTGACACCGATCGGGCTCGACCCGGCGCATCCGTTTCCGCAGGTCGCGAACAAGAGCCTCAACTTCATCGTCGACCTCGGCGGCCGCGATGCGTTCGGCCGCGACACGGCTATCGCGATCGTGAAGGCGCCGCGCCTGCTCCCGCGCGTGATCCGGCTGCCGCCGGACATCGGCGGCGCAGCCAACGCGTTCGTCATGCTGTCCTCGGTGATCCACGCGCATCTGTCGGAGCTGTTCGCCGGCCGCGAAGTGCGCGGCTACGCACAGTTCCGCGTGACGCGCGACGTCGACCTTTGGATCGACGAGGAAGAAGTGAAGAACCTGCGACAGGCGCTGCAGGGCGTGCTCGTGCAACGGCAGTTCGGCGCTGCGGTGCGCCTCGAGGTCGCGGCCGAATGTCCCGATCCGCTCGCGCGTCTGCTGCTCGCTCAATTCGACCTCGACGAGGCCGATCTCTATCGATGCGACGGTCCCGTCAACATCGCTCGCCTGTCGTCGCTTGCGGATCAGGTCGACGTCGACGCGTTGAAGTTCCCGCTGTTCGTGCCGGGCCTGCCGGACCGCCTGCGCGGCGCGCCCGATCTGCTCGGTGCAATACGCGACGGCGACATCCTGCTGCACCATCCGTACCAGGCGTTCGACCCGGTGATCGAGTTCATCCGCCTCGCCGCCGAGGATGACGACGTCGTCGCCGTGAAGCAGACCGTCTATCGCACCGGCGTCAACTCGGCGCTGATGGAAGCGCTCCTCGATGCCGCGCGACGCGGCAAGGAAGTCACCGTCATCGTCGAGCTGCTCGCGCGCTTCGACGAGGAGGCGAACATCGACTGGGCGCAGCGGCTCGAAAGCGCCGGCGCGCAGGTCGTCTACGGAGTGTTCGGGTTCAAGACGCATGCGAAGCTCGCGCTGCTGATCCGGCGCGAGCGCGATGCGTCGGGCCGCGCCCGGCTCGTCTCGTATGCGCATCTTGCGACCGGGAACTACCAGCCGCGCACGGCGCGGCTGTACACGGACTTCGGCCTGTTCACGGCAGACCGCGACATCTGCGCCGACGTGAACGATGTGTTCCTGCACATCACGAGCCTCGCAAAGGCGGGCAAGCTCTCACGTCTGCTGCTCGCGCCGTTCACGATGCACAGGCGCGTGCTCGACATGATCGAGCGCGAGGCGCGCAATGCGCGCGAAGGCAAGCCGGCGCGCATCGTCGCCAAGATGAACGCTCTTCTCGAGGAAGGCGCGATCGGCGCCCTGTCGGCCGCGTCGCAGGCCGGTGTGGAGATCGACCTGATCGTGCGCGGCGCATGCGCGCTGCGGCCGGGCGTCGAAGGCCTGTCCGAGCGCATCCGTGTGCGCTCAATCCTCGGCCGTTTTCTCGAGCACCACCGCGTGTGGTATTTCGAGAATGGTGGCAGCCCCGAAGTGTGGCTGTCGTCGGCGGACTGGATGGGACGCAATCTCTTTCGCCGCGTCGAAGTCGCGTTTCCGGTGCGCGACCCGGTGCTCGCGAAGCGCGTGTTCGACGAGGGACTGGCCACGTACCTTGCCGACAATCACGACGCGTGGCAGCTTGGCTCCGACGGCGCGTGGCGCAAGCCCGCGCGTCGCAGTGGCGCGCGCGTGCGTAGCGCGCAGGCCGAGCTGATCGAAACGTTGCAGATGACGCACGAGCGGAAGTGACATGGACCTGATCCTGTGGCGCCATGCGGAGGCCGAACCCGGTGAGCCGGACCTCGGTCGCCGACTGACAGCGAAGGGGCTGAAGCAGGCCGAGCGCGTCGCAGCGTGGCTCGACCATCGTCTGCCCGCGACATGCCGGATTCTGGTTTCACCGGCCGATCGCGCGCAGCAGACCGCGCTCGCGCTCGGGCGCAAGTTCAAGACGATCGACGACCTCGCGCCGGGCGCTTCGGCCGCGGCGGTGCTCGCCGCAGCCAACTGGCCCGACGCACGCGAGCCGGTGCTCGTCGTCGGCCACCAGCCATCGCTCGGTCAGGTGGCTGCATTCATCATGACCGGCGAGGAAGCCGAATGGTCGTTTCGCAAGAGCGCGGTCTGGTGGCTGTCGAACCGCGAGCGCGGCGGCGCCGACTCGATCGTGCTGCGCGCGGTGATCGGACCGGACTTCGTCTGAACGTTCAGCGAACGCCGCGCCACGTGTAACCGAGCGCCGTCCACTCGCGCGCCTCGCGAGCGACCAGGTGCGCGGTGAGTGGATGCGCGGCAAGCCAGCGCGATCCGATGTCGAAGCGGATCCGCCTGTCCATCGATAGCCCGATCCGCGGAAGCGCGATCGCCCGCCGCGCGTGATGAAAGAGCACGGCGAGCCGCAGCGCGCATAGCTGCGCGCGCAACTCTGCGTTGTCAAGCAGCGGCGCCATCTTGTCGAGGGCGCCGCGGCAACCGAGCACCAGCAGCGAAAGCCGCTCCTGCTCGCGCGCGGAGAAGCCCGGCATGTCGGCGTTGCGCAGGATGTACGCACCGTGCTTGTGATAGCCGGTGTGCGACACCGGGAATCCCGTCTCGTGCAGCAGCGCAGCCCATTCGAGCTGCTGCACGGCAACTGCCGGCGCGTTCGGCCGTGCGCGCCGAAAGAGCTGCACGGCCATCGTCGCGACACGCTGCGCGTGGTCGCGGTCGATGCGGTAGCGCTCGATGAAGAGCTGGACGGTCGCGTCGCGCGCGTCGTGCTCGACCGAGCGACCCAGAAGGTCGTACAAAACGCCGAGCCGCAGCGCGCCGCCGACGGGATTGATGCGCGCGATGTCGAGCTCCGCGAGGGCAGCGGCCATGATGACGAAGCCACCGGCGAGCACCGGCGCACGCGGGGGCTTCAGCGCATCGAGTGCGAGGTGGCTCACGTGCCGCGCCGCGATCAGCCGCCGTCGCAGCCGGGCGAGCCCGTCAGGTGTAATGCCGCCCGAAGAGAAGCCGTTCTGCTCGAGGATCTCCGCGAGCGCGAGCGCCGTTCCCGACGACGCGTACGCCTCGCGCCAGTTCGCGCGGCCGAAGTCGCGCGCGATCGCCTCGATCTCGGCCCGCGCGACCGTTTCCGCCGCGGCGAACGCACCTTGGCTCAGCGTGCCGTCGGCGAAGAATCGCTGCGTCATGCCGACGCAACCGATCTTGAGCGAGTCGAGCGCGACGGGATCCACCCCACGCCCGACGATGAACTCGGTCGAGCCGCCGCCGATGTCGACGACGAGTCTCGGCTCCGGCGATGCCGGCAGCACGTGCACGACGCCGAGGTAGATGAGCCGCGCCTCCTCGTGTCCGGTGATGACGTCGATGGGAAAGCCGAGCGCGCGCTCAGCTTGCGCGAGGAACGGCTTCGCATTGCGCGCGACGCGGAACGTATTGGTCGCGACCGCGCGCACCGCCGACGCGTGCAGGCCCGCGAGCCGCTCGCCGAAGCGCGCGAGGCATGCGAGCGCCGCGCGCCGCGCTTCCGCCGTGAGGTTGCCGTGCGCGTCGAGGCCGGCGCCGATGCGAAGCGTCTCACGCTGCGTGTCGAGCCGGTAGATCTGGTCGCCCTCGACGCGGCCGACCTCGAGACGGAAGCTGTTCGAGCCCATGTCGACGACGGCGAGCGTCGTCGGTGTCGGCGCGGCGCGGGTGCCGCGGGTCCGCCGCGACTCGGTTCCGGTCGGCGTCGCTCGGCGCGTCACGTCGTGTTCCTCGTTGCCCCGTTCGCCGGCCGCTCGATCGAGCGGCTGCAATGCGCGTCGCATTCTATACCGACGGAAACGCCGGGCACGCTTGCAAACGGGCGCGCCGACAAGTTTTGTAACATGCTGGCGGCGTGCGCTTCGAACCGGACGTCCGCGCGGCTGTCTTCTCAATGACCGCTTCCGACGAAAGACAACCGTGCGATGGCGCAATACCGTTGAACGCTTCGGCGCCGGCGCGCAGCTGCTGCACTGGGCGCTGTTCGCGCTGCTCGCATTCCAGATGATCGGCGTGCAGTTGATCGACGCGTTCCCGCGCGACAGCGCCGGCCGCGCCTTCATGCTCGCCGCGCACGAAAGCGCCGGCATGACGGTCCTGCTGCTGGTGGCCATTCGGCTGTTGTGGAAGATCTCGAACGAAGCACCGCTCGAGTACGGCCCGTTGTGGCAGCAATGGGTCGCGCGGCTCACGCATGCGTCGCTGTACGGGCTGACGATCGTGATACCCGCGGTCGGGTACGTCGTCGCCTCGGCGCGCGGACAAGATCCGGCTTTCTACGGCGGCGCGCTGCCGGCCGTCGTAGGACGCGACCGCAACCTCGCGCGAACCACGAAAGACCTGCACGAAACGCTATCGTGGATCATGGTCGCGATCGTCACCGCGCACGCCGCCGCCGCGCTGTGGCACCACTTCGTCGCGCGCGACGACACGCTGCGCAGAATGCTGCCGCGGCGGATGCTTCGACGCGGCTGATCGCGGACATCATGTAATTTTTACGGGTCGGTGCGTGCGCACGCCACGCGCGGGAACGGCTTACAATTGCCGTCCCTGCGTCGATAAGATCACTGCATCGCCATGCCGAACGACGCGCCGCTTCGGTACGCCCCCGCGCTCGCGACGGCGGCCAATACGGGCGCGGCGAACGCTGCACCGTTGCCGAAGGCTCTGACGGGCATCCCCGGGCTCGACGAGATCACGCTCGGCGGCCTTCCGCGCGGCCGTCCGACGCTCGTCTGCGGCAGCGCCGGGTGCGGCAAGACGCTGCTCGCGATGGAATTCCTCGTACGCGGCGTGACCGAGTTCGACGAGCCAGGCGCCTGCATCACGTTCGAGGAAACCGAGAGCGAGCTCGCGCAGAACGTCCGCTCGCTCGGCTTCGACGTCGACGCGCTGGTGCGCGACGGTCGCCTCGCGTTCGACCATGTCCATATCGACAAGCGCGAGATCGAGGAAACCGGGGACTACGACCTCGAAGGACTGTTCCTGCGGCTCGGCCTCGCGATCGATTCGGTCGGCGCGAAGCGCGTCGTGCTCGACACGATCGAGTCGCTGTTTTCCGGCTTCTCGAACATGGCCGTGCTTCGCTCCGAGGTCCGACGGCTGTTCCGCTTCCTCAAAGACAAGGGCGTCACCGCCGTCGTCACGGCCGAGCGCGGCGACGGCACGCTGACGCGGCAGGGCCTCGAGGAATACGTATCCGACTGCGTGATCCTCCTCGATCATCGCGTGCACCAGCAGCTGTCGACGCGGCGGTTGCGCATCGTCAAGTACCGCGGAACGAGCCACGGCACGAACGAGTATCCGTTCCTGATCGACGACCACGGCATCTCGGTGCTCCCGGTCACCTCGCTCGGCCTCAACCACCGCGTTAGCTCGGAGCGCGTTTCGAGCGGCATCGCACAGCTCGACGCGATGCTCGGCGGCGGCTATTACCGCGGGTCCTCCGTGCTCATCTCCGGTACGGCGGGTTCGGGCAAATCGACCATCTCGGCGCACTTCACCGATGCGACGTGCCGGCGCGGTGAAAGCTGTTTGTATCTGTCGTTCGAGGAGTCGCGCGACCAGATCGTGCGTAACATGCGCTCGGTCGGCCTCGATCTCGACAAGTGGCTGCGCGACGGGCTGCTGCGCATCGAGTCGGCGCGCCCGACGCTGCACGGCTTGGAGATGCATCTCGCCCAAGTGCACCGTCTGGTCGCCGAGCTCGCGCCGCGCGCGGTCGTCATCGACCCGATCAGCAATTTCACGAGCGCCGGCGTGCAAACCGACGCTGCCGCGATGTTGCTGCGGCTGATCGACTTCCTCAAGGCGAACGGCATCACGGCGATGTTCGTGAACCTCACGTCGGGCGGCTCCGCTCTCGAGGCGACCGAGGCCGGCGTGTCGTCGCTGATCGACACGTGGCTCATCCTGCGCGACATCGAGGCGGGCGGCGAGCGCAACCGTGGCCTGTACGTGATCAAGTCGCGCGGCATGAAGCACTCGAACCAGATCCGCGAGTTCATGATCACGAGCGGGGGCATCCAGCTCGAGGACGTGTACGTCGGTCCCGAGGGCGTTCTCACCGGGTCGCTGCGCGCGTCGCAGGAAGCGCGCGAGCAGGCGGCCGCGGTGGAGCGCGAGCAGGAGATGCAGCGGCGCGAAGCGGATTTTGCGCGCCGGCGCGCCGTGCTGCAGGCGCAGATCACCGAGCTCGAGCACGAGGTGAAGTCGGTCGAGCAGGAGTCGAAGGCGTTTCGCGCGCAGTACGACGCGCAAACCCGCTCGCTCACGCAGCAGCGTAATGCGGCGGCGAAGCGACGCGGCAGCGACGGGAAGGCGGCAAAATGAACATGGACGCGACAACGATGGCCAACGGCAAGCACGACGAGCGCGACGCACCGCAGAGCCCCCTCCCCGAGGATTCCGAGCAATGGGAGCTGCGTCTCTACACGGCCGGTCAGACGCCGAAGTCGGTCTTGGCGTTCAAGAATCTGAAGCGAATCTGCGATGAGCACATGCCGGGCCGCTATCACATCGAGGTCATCGACCTGATGGAGAATCCGCGGCTTGCAAAGGACGACCAGATCGTCGCGATCCCGACGCTCGTCCGCCGGCTGCCAGCCCCGCTGCGCAAGATCATCGGCGACCTGTCCGACGAGGAGCGCACGCTCGTCGGACTGCAGCTGCGCCACCGCAACTAGCGGCCTCGCCGGCGACATGCGCGCCGATTCCGAGCAACGGCTCGACCGTGAGATCGCGCTCCTTCGCCAGCGACTCGAGGTCGCCGAAGAGATGCGGCGGGCGATCGTCGACGAGCAGGTCGATGCGTTCGTCGTGCGCAGCAACAGCGCCGAGCCGAGGCTCGTGCTGCTCGAGACGGCGCGCCCGGGTCACCACACGCTGCTCGAGCGCGTGCAGGAAGGCGCCCTCACCGTTTCGGAAGGCGGCGCTCTGGCGTACGCGAATCGCCGCTTCGCCACGATGGCCGGCAGGTCGCTGTCGCAACTTTTCGGGCTGCCGCTGCGCGATCTCGTGTCGCGGCTCGATCGCGGTCGATTCGACGCGTTCCTCGGCGAGCGCGTAGCCGACTCGTCGCTCGACGTGTCGCTCGACGCTGCCGAACGGCCGCTCGCCGTGCGATTCACGCTGGTGTCCGTCGGCAGCGGCCATGCGTCGCTGCTCGTGCAGGACCTCTCGGGCGCCGATCCGCTGATCGACGCGGAGAATGCGCTGCGCGCAATACGCAACGGCGAGATCGACGGCGTGGTCGCCGGCGACCAGGTGCTCCTGCTCGGCGACGCGCACCGGCCGTACCGGGCACTCACCGATCGGATGGAGCAAGGTGCCGTGACGGTATCGGCGCATGGCGACGTGCTGTATGCGAACGATCGCTTCGCTTCGATGGCCGGCGTGTCGCGACAGCGGCTGCTGGGCAAGCCGCTATCGCCGCTGCTCGACGGCGATGCCGCCCTCGTGCGCGCGCTGCTCGACGGCTCGATCGCCGGCGCGGCACTGCACGAGCTTGCAATCGTGCGCGCCGACGGCTCGCGGCTTCCCGTCGGAGTCTCGGCGCAGCGCGTCGAGGGTGTCGACGCGGTGACGCTCATCATGACCGACCTCACCGAGCACAAGCGGCACGAGGCGATCGAAAAGGATGCCCGGCGCAAAGACCGTTTTCTCGCCGTGCTCGGCCACGAGCTGCGCAATCCGCTCGCTTCGATCCGCAACGCCGCCGAAGTGCTGCAGCAGCGCGCGCCGCAGCTCGGCGACGACGAGCGGCTTTCGGTCGACGTGATCGGCCGGCAGACGGCGACGCTCGTGCGCCTCGTCGACGACCTGCTCGACGTTCACCGGCTGAATGAGGGCAAGCTCGTGCTGCGCCGGCAGCCGGTTGCGCTTGCGACCGTGATCGACAACGCGATCGAGGCGACGCAACCGTACCTGAATGGCAAGCACCAGTCGCTCGACGTCTCGCTGCCCGACGAGCCGGTATTCGTCGACGGCGACCCCGTACGGCTCGTTCAGGTCCTGCTCAACCTGCTGTCGAACGCCGCGAAGTTCACCCCTGACGGAGGCCGCATCGCCGTCACGCTCGAGCACGATCGGGGTGCGGGCGGCGTGGCAGTCGCGCGCATTCGCATCGCCGACAACGGCGTTGGCGTCGCCCCCGACATGCTTGACCGTATCTTCGAAGCCTACATGCAGGTCGGCGAGCCGAGCAGCGTCGCCGCGGCGGGGCTGGGTCTTGGACTGTCCGTCGCGCGAAGGCTGATCGAGCTGCACGGCGGATCGATCCAGGCGCGCAGCGACGGCAAGGGCCTCGGCACGACGTTCACGATCGAGCTCGCAGCCTGCTCGCCTCCGCCGCAGCACGCCGCAGTGCCCGCGAGCGCTCAACCGGGCGCGTTTCGCGCGCTGCGCATCCTCGTCGCCGACGACAGCGAGGACAATGCACAAAGCCTCGCGATGGTATTGCGATTGATCGGGCACGAGACGCGCATCGCGAAGGACGGATACGAAGCGCTCGCGATCGCCGACGACTTCCGGCCCGATGTCGCGGTGCTCGACATCGACATGCCGTCGCTCGACGGCTACGAAACGGCGCGGGCGCTGCGCGAGCGACCCTGGGCGCGTGCGATGCTGCTCTGCGCGCTGACCGGATGGGGTCAGTCGGACGACCGCAAGCGCGCCGCCGATGCGGGGTTCGACGCCCATTTCGTCAAGCCCGTGGGACCCGATGTGCTGGCGAGCGCGATCGAAGTGCACATGCGTGCCGCGCGGCCCGACCGCGGATAGCGGCTCATGCCGACTGCGCCGCTCGCAGCACGACGGCCGCCGGCTCGCGATGGCGGTCGATCCAGTAGCCCCACGCGACGAACAGCCATCCGAGCAACCCGCTGATCGCGAGCACCTCGACCGACGGCGGCGGCGGGCCGAACACCGCCATCAGATAGAGCACGGCGAGCACGCCGACGAACGTCCACCAGAGCGCGCTGCCGAGGCGGTCGCGCGCGCGCGTCACGTGCGCGTACGTCCACGCGCCGAGCGCGAAGAGGGCGAACTCCACGGCGAGCGTCGCCGGCACTGAATACCAGAGGCCGAAGCCGATCTTCGGACCGCCGGGCCAGATCGGCATGTCCGGTCGGTGCGACAACACGTCGAGCACCCAATGGGAAAGCACGAGCGCCGCGATCCAGGCCGCGCCGGCGCGATCGCGACGCAAAGCCAGATAGCTGCCGGCGAGCAGCGCCCCCCACACGATGCCGGCGACGAGGCTGTGCGTGTACGGATACGAGATGAAAAGCAGCGGAGTGACCGCCGTGATGCCCGGCTCGATAGCGACCTTCTCCAAGCCAAGCAGAAGGAAAACGGGCCACACGCCGTCGACCAGTTGCGCCGCGAGGACGAGCGTTCCGAGCGACGGCCGCGGCGCGGCGCGCTTCGCCGCCATCGCGACGCCGAAGTGTCCGATGAACATCGCCGGCGTCGCCTACGAAAGGAGCCGCGCGAGCTTCAGGCGCTGCACCTTGCCCGACGGCCCCTTCGGCAGCTCGTCGACGAAGCGGAAATAACGCGGGGTCTTGTAGCGGCCGAGTTGCGCGACGCAATGCTCGCGCAGCGCATCCTCGCTGCATTGCGCACCGGGCTTCAGCACGACGCAGCCGAGGATCTCCTGCCCGTAATTCTCGTCGGCGACGCCGACGACGGCGGCCTCGAGCACCGCCGGATGCCTGAGCAGCGCCTCGTCGATCTCGCGCGGCGCGATGTTTTCACCGCCTTTGATGATCAGCTCCTTCAGCCGGCCGGTGATGAAATAGAAGCCATCGTCGTCGCGATAGCCGATGTCGCCCGTCGCGAGCCATCCGCCGGGACGGATCGCCGCGGCGGTCGCTTCCGGCGATTCGAAATAGCCGAGCATCACGTTGTCGCCGCGCAACTCGATCTCGCCGCGCTCGCCGTTGCCGCGCACGCTGCCGTCGCGCGCGACGACGCGAGCCTGCATGCCGAGCGGCAGGCCGGGCGAGCCGTACTTGCGCTTCGCGGGATCGAGCGGATTGCAGAAGGCGACCGACGCGCACTCGGTGAGCCCCATCGCCTCGATCACCGGGATGCCGAATCGGCGCTCGAACTCGCGATGCTGCTCGGGCGGCAGCGGCGCCGACGCCGAGCGGCCGTACTTCACCGTGCGCGCCGCATCGGCCTGCGACGGCGTCAGATCGGGCCCGTGCAGCAGATACGCGATGATCGTCGGCACGAAGTTGAGCCATGTCGGCCGGTAGCGCTCGACCAGCGGCCACCAGCGCGACGCGCTGAACCGGTGCGGCATGACGATGCTGCCGCCGGACACGAGCGGGCTGATCGTTGCGATGCACTGTCCGTTGACGTGATAGAGCGGCAGCGACGACAGCACGCGATCGCTCGGCGCGAGTCGCTGCCAATCGCTCACCGCGCGGCCGGCGGCGATCATGTTCGCGTGCGACAGCAGTGCACCCTTCGGGCGGCCGGTCGTTCCCGACGTGTACATCAGCATCGCCGGATCGGTCGCCGCGATCGGCGGCAGTGCGGCGCCGGACGAGCGTGGCAGGTCGAGCACGTCGACGTCGGTGTCGACGAGCTGCGTCGCGAGCGACGCGCGAGAGACGATCGCGCGCAGCCGCTCGGCGTGCTCCTTTGCAACGAACACGATCCGGCTGCGCGAATGCGCGAGCGTGTATTCGACGTCGCCTTCGCTCGCGATGAGGCTCAGCGGCGACACGACGCGCCCGGCGTACATCGCGCCGAGAAAGAGCGACACCGCGGCGACGCCGTTCGGCAGCAGGAACGACACGACTTCTCCGGCGCCGACGCCGCGCGCGTCGAGCAGGTCGGCGAGCGCGCGGCTGCGCTCGCGCAGCGCGCCGTACGGCACCACGACGTCCGGTTCGGGCGCAAGGAGGAACGGCGCGCCGGCGCGCGCGTCGGCATGGACGTCGATCGCGTCGCGGATCGTGTGCATCGGTGGGTCGCTCGCTCGGCGCATGACTCGCGCACCGCGACGATGCGCTCCGCGCGAGTTTCGCACAGGGCGTCGTGCGAGGCAAAAGCGGCGCGTATTGCCAATCGCGCTTCGACTCACTAAAGTCCGCGGACGCCGCCATCGGCCGACACGCTGTTCGGCCGCCGCGGCGCCCGGCGCGACGCGCGCCCGGTCAAAACGAGAGGAGGAGCGACGATGAAACGGCATTGGCTTTCGGCATGCGCGGCAGCGCTCGTCGGCGTCACGCTTTGGGCGGGCGTCGCCATTGCGCAACCGACGCAGCAGCCGGTTCGCATGCGCATCCAGACGGCGGTCCCTTCCGCGTCGATCTATCTGGAGCTGTTGAAGCACATGGGCGATCGCATCGACCGGATGTCTGGCGGCCGAGTCAAGATGGAATTCCTCCCCGACGGTGCGATCGTGCCCGCGTTCGAGATCCTCGACGCCGTCGACAAGGGCGTCGTCGAAGGCGGCTACGCGTGGACGCACTACTGGTCCGGCAAGAACCCCGCGGCCGGCCTTTTCTCGAACCCGATGGCGGGCGCCGGCGTGGGCCTCGACCAGCTGTCGCACGTCGCATGGATCTTCGAAGGCGGCGGCTACGATTTGTATCGCAAGCTCTACCGCGACGTGCTGAAAGTCAACGTCGAGCCGATCTTCGTGCATCCGATGGGGCCGGACCCGCTCGGCTGGTTCAAGACGCCGATCAACACGACCGCCGATTTCAAGAAGATGAAGTACCGCGCGCCGCCCGGCATCACCGGCGAGATCTTTAAGGAGATGGGCGTGTCCGCGGTCGCGCTGCCCGGCGGCGACATCGTGCCCTCCGCGCAGCGTGGCGTCATCGACGCCGCCGAATGGATCGGCCCCGCCGACGACATGCTGCTCGGCTTGCACACCGTGTGGAAGCACTACTACCTGCAAGGACTGCACCAGTCGACCGACATCGGCGAGATCCTGATCAACAAGTCCGTCTGGAACAAGCTCACGCCGGACTTGCAGGAGATCATCCGCACCGCCGCGATGGCGTCGATGATGGAGACGTACACGTACAACGTCTATCGCAATGCGCAGGCGATTGTAAAGCTTCGCAACGACTTCAAGGTCACGATCCACGACACGCCGAAGGACTTCTTCCCCGAGTTCGTTCGCGCGACCAACGTCGTGCTCGACCGCTACGCGGCGAAGGACGCGTTCTTCAAGGAAGTGCTCGATTCGCAGCGCAACTTCGCGAAGACCGTCGTGCCGTACTGGACGAAGATCCTCGATCTCTACTCGAACCTCGGCAACGCGGCGCTGCAGGCGCCGCCGAAGTGATCGGCGGACGCTGACCGCGACACCGGAGCCGGGCTCGCCGCCCGGCTCCCTTTTTTGAGGGGATCCCCGCAATGTCTCGCACGCTCGATCGCGTGACGGCCGTGCTCGACGTGCCCGCGCGCTACGTGGGCAAGGCGGTCGCCTGGCTCATCGTGCCGATGGTCGGCAGCCTCGTCTACGAGGTGACGGCCCGCTACCTCTTCAACGCGCCGACCGTATGGGCGTACGACATGACCTTCATGCTGTACGGAACGTTCTTCATGCTGGGCTCGGCGTGGACGCTTCAGCGCGGCGGTCATATCCGCACCGACACGTTCTACGCCGGCTGGAGCCCGCGCACGCGCGCGTGGGTCGACCTCGCGTGCTACGCCGGGTTCTTCTTCCCGGCGATGATCGTGTTCGGCTGGGCGGGCTGGGACTTCTTCTGGAAGTCGTACGGGCAGAACGAGCGCATCGTGACGAGCCCCTGGCTGCCGATCGTGTGGCCGTTCAAGCTGGTGATGCCGGTGTTCGCCGCGCTGATCGTGCTGCAGGGCATCTCGGAGTGCGTGAAAGTCGCGGCGCGCGCGTTCGGCAGGCCGGCCAATACGATGCCGCCCGATGAAGGCGAGATCACTACATGAGCCCCGAATGGTTCGGGCTCGCGCTGCTCGCGGTGCTGTTCGCCGCGATCTTCATCGGCTTCCCGATCGCTTTCACGCTGATTGCAATAGCGCTCGTCGGCGGCTATTTCGCGCTCGGGCCGCTGGTGCTCTACCTGATGACGCTGCAGTTCTTCAGCGTGATGCGCGACCCGACGCTCGCGTCGGTGCCGTTCTTCCTGTTCATGGGCTATCTGCTCGAGCAGTCCGGGCTCATGGAGCGACTGTTTCGCGGCGTGCAGCTCGCGCTCGCGTCGGTGCGCGGCTCACTCTACCTCGCCGTGCTCGTGACGGCGACGATCTTCGCGGCGGCGACCGGCATCGTCGGCTCGTCGGTGACGCTGCTCGGCGTGATGGCGGCGCCGGCGATGAAGCGCTCCGGCTACGACGTGCGGCTTTCCGCCGGCGTCATCACCGCCGGCGGGACGCTCGGCATCCTGATCCCGCCCTCCGTGATGCTGATCGTCATGGGACCCGTCGTCGGCGTGCCGGCGACAGATCTCTTCGCCGCAGCGGTCATCCCGGGCCTGCTGCTGTCGCTGCTCTACATCGCGTACGCCCTGATCCGAAGCTACCTCAATCCCGCGCTCGGTCCCGCGCTGCCGCAAGAGGAGCGCGCCGGGTCGTTCGCAGTCGTCGTGCGCGAGCTCGTCGTCGGCATCGCGCCGGTCGTCGTGGTGATCTTCGCGACGCTCGGCGTGATCCTCGCCGGCATCGCGACACCGACCGACGCGGGCGCCGTGGGCGCATTCGCAGTGCTCCTGCTGACGCTCGCCTACCGCCGGATGACATGGGCGTCGTTCCGCTCGGCCGTGTACTCGACGCTGCTCACCTCGTGCATGATCCTGCTGCTCGTCGCCGCGTCGAACTACTTCGGCGCGGTGTTCTCGCGACTCGGCAGCGCGACGCTGATCGCCGAATCGCTGCTTTCGCTCGACTTCCCGCCGACGGTGATGCTGCTGCTGATCCTCGGCATCATCTTCGTGCTCGGCTGGCCGCTCGAATGGGTGCCGATCGTGCTGATCGTCGTGCCGATCCTGCTGCCGCTCGTGCAGAAGCTCGGCATCGACCTCGTCTGGTTCTGCACGCTGGTCGCCGTGTGCCTGCAGACCGCGTGGCTTTCGCCGCCGGTCGCGCTGTCGGCGTACTTCCTCAAAGGCGTGGTGCCCGACTGGGACCTCGACGACATCTACAAGGGCATGATGCAGTTCATGGTGCTGCAGATCATCGGGCTGCTGCTGGTGCTGGTCTTCCCGCAGCTCGCGCTCTGGCTGCCGGCGGCGCTGCGAGACTAGAACCCAGGTTCTCGAAGCCCGCCGTCATCCCGCATCGGCAAGGATCATGTCCGACGCCTTCTCGGCGATCATCACGACTGGCGCCGCCGTGTTGCCCGAGCAGATCGTCGGCATGATCGACGCGTCGACGACGCGCAGCCCCGTCACACCGCGAACGCGCAGCCGTGCATCGACGACGGCCATCGGATCGTCGCCCATCTTGCACGTGCCGACCGGATGGAAGATCGTCGCGCCCCACTCGCGGCAGAACGCGAGCAGGCCGTCGTCGTCGGTGACCCCAGGTCCCGGCCGGTACTCGGCCCTCACGTACGCGCGCATCGCGTTCGTCGACGCGATGCGCCGCGCGAGGCGCACGCCGGCGAGCGCGCATCGGCGATCGTCCTGCGTCGCGAGATAGTTCGCGTGCATCGCCGGCGCGGCGAGCGGATCGGCGGACTTCAATCGCACGCGCCCGCGCGACGTCGGCCGCAGCTGGCACACGCTGAACGTGAAGCCGGAGAACGGATGAACCTTGGCGCCCGCCATGTCGGCGGACAGCGTCGCGAAGTGAAACTGCACGTCCGGAGTTCGCGATTCGGGCAGCGCGCGCGCGAACAGGCCGCCCTGGTTGATGCCGATCGCGAGCGGACCGGTGCGCAGCAGCACCCATTGCATGCCGATCTTCGCAGAGCGCCACAGCGAGTTCAAATCGTCGTTCGTCGTGATCTTCTTCGTGCACTCGTAGATCACGCGCAGCTGCAGGTGATCCTGGAGGTTTTCGCCAACGCCGGGCGCGTCCACGCGCACCGGCACACCGAAGTCGCGCACGTGCGCGCCCGGACCGACGCCGGAGAGCATCAGCAGCTGCGGCGTCTGCAGCGCGCCGGCGGCAAGGAGCACTTCGCAGCGCGCGCGTGCGTGCCGCGTCTCGCCGCCCTGCACGAAATCGACGCCGCTCGCGCGCGCTCCGTCGAACGCGACGCGCGTCGCCTGCGCGTCGGTCTCGACGCGCAGATTCGCGCGGCGCGCCGCGCGCTTCAGATACCCGGTCGCCGTCGACGAGCGCCATCCCTTGCGCGTGTTGAGCTGGTAATAGCCGATTCCCTCCTGCTGCGCGCCGTTGAAGTCGTCGTTGCGCGCGATGCCGAGCTCGGCCGCACCGGCGATTACCGCCTCGATCAGCTCGTGCGTGCCGGGAATGTCGCTGCAGGCGAGCGGTCCGTCGGCACCGTGCCACTCGCTTGCACCGCGCGAGTTGGATTCGAGCCGCTTGAAATACGGGAGCACGTCGTGCCAGCTCCAGCCATCGTTGCCGGCGGCGGCCCACGCGTCGTAGTCGGCGGGATGGCCGCGTATGTAGATGAGGCCGTTGATCGACGAGCAGCCGCCGAGGCCCTTGCCGCGCGGCCAATAGATCCTGCGGCCGTTCATCGTCGGCTCCGGCTCGGTGTAGAAGCCCCAGTTGTACGCCGGGTGGAACATCGTCTTGCCGTAGCCGATCGGCACGTGGATCCAGATGTAGTTGTCCTTCGGCCCGGCTTCGAGCAGCAGCACCGTGTGCCGCCCGTCGGCGCTCAATCGGTCGGCCAGCACGCAGCCCGCAGTGCCTGCGCCGACGACGACGTAGTCGAATTCGAGCGCGGACGTCGCGCGCGTCATCGCATCACGTGATCGGGCGGGGTGTATTCGTATCCGAGCGCTTCGGCCACCGGCTTGCATGTGACCTTGCCGAACGCGACGTTGAGGCCATCGCGCAAGTGCAGGTCCGCGGCGAGTGCGCCTTTCCAGCCGTTGGCTGCGATCGCGAGCACGAACGGCAGCGTCGCGTTGTTCAAGGCGAACGTCGACGTGCGCGGGACGCCGCCGGGCATGTTGGCGACGCAGTAATGCGTAACGCCGTCGACGACGTACGTCGGATCGGCGTGCGTCGTCGGCCGCGACGTCTCGAAGCAGCCGCCCTGGTCGATCGCGACGTCGACGATCACCGATCCATGCTTCATCCTGCTCACGAGCTCGCGCGAGACGAGCTTCGGCGCCGACGCACCGGGAATCAGCACGCCGCCGACGACCAGGTCGGCGGTCGTCACGTGACGCTCGATCGCGTCGTGCGTCGAGAACACGGTGTTGAGCGGCCGTCCGAACTGGCGCCACAGCGCGCGCAGAACCTCGTTGTTGCGGTCGAGCACCCACACTTCGGCGCCCATGCCGAGCGCGATGTGACAGGCGTGCGAGCCGACGACGCCGCCGCCGAGGATCACGACCTTCGCCGGGTCGACGCCGGGTACGCCCCCCAGCAGTACACCGAGGCCGCCGTGAGGCTTCTCGAGGTAGTAGGCGCCCGCCTGGATCGCCATGCGCCCGGCGACTTCCGACATCGGCGCGAGCAGCGGCAGTCCGCCGGTCGACGACGTGACCGTTTCGTAGGCGATGCACACGGCGCCGCTCGCAACGAGATCCTTCGCCTGATCCGGATCCGGCGCGAGATGCAGATACGTGAACAGGATCTGGCCGGGCTGAAGCATCTGCCGCTCGACCGCCTGCGGCTCCTTCACCTTGACGATCATCTCGGCCCTGGCGAAGACGTCGGCCGCGCTGTCGAGGACCGCGGCCCCCGCTTTGCGGTATGCATCGTCGTCCATGCCGATGCCCTGCCCGGCGTTGTGCTGGACGACGACCTCGTGACCGTGCGCGACGAGCTCGCGCACGCTGCCCGGCACAAGACCGACGCGGTTCTCGAGAACCTTGACTTCCTTCGGGACGCCGATGCGCATGAAACCCTCCGCGGTAGTCGTGGCCGCGACGTTACCGCAAACGAGAATGAAATAGGGGACAGACCACGTTTTCCGCGGAAAACGTGGTCTGTCCCCTATTTCCTAGCGCAGGATCTTCTGGTCGCGTCCGATCACGGTCAGGTCGACGAAGCGCGAGCCGTTGTGGTCGGCCGGGGTATAGGTGACGGTGAAGCCGCCGACGTCGTATTCGCGCATCGTTTCCAGCGCGGAAATGAAGCTTTCACGGGTCGGCTCGCGGCCGGCTCGGCGCAGGCCCTCGACGAACACGCGCGCCGCGATGTAACCCTCGAGGCTGCCGAACGCGAAGTCCTCGGCCCCCGCTGCGCTCAGGTGCTTCTGGTAGTCGCGCACGATCGGCGAGCCGACGTTCCATGGGTAGGGCACCACCTGCGAGATGCCGACGCCGCGTCCGGTTTCGCCGAGCTCGGCGGCGAGCGCGCGGCTGCCGACGAACGACACGTTCATGAACTGCGGATGCGAGCCGACCGTCTTCATTTCCTTGATGAACGCCGCGCATGACTTGTACGCCGAGATCATCACGACGGCCTGCGGGTCGGCCTTCGCGATCGCCTGCACGGCGGAGCCGACCTCGACGGTGTTGCGCTCCACGGTTCCCGTCGCCAGCACCGTCATCTTGCGCTTGTTCATCGCGCGCTCGACGCCGGTGAGCCCCGCCTTGCCGTACGAATCGTTCTGGTAGAACACGGCGATCCGGTTGATGCTCAACCGCGACAGCAGCTCGACGATCGCGTCGGTCTCGGCGAAATAGCTCGCGCGCACGTTGAAGATGTAGCGATTGAACGGCTGGCGGAGCAGCTCGGCGCCGGTGAACGCCCCTACGAACGGCACCTGCGCCTCGGTGAAGATCGGCTTCGCCGCCTCGGACGTCGGCGTGCCGACGTAGCCGAGCAGCGCGAACACGCCATCTTCGATCAGCTTTTTCGTATTCGCGGCCGCGCGCGTCCCCTCGTAGCCGTCGTCGAGCGACTTCAGCACCAGCTTGCGGCCGTTGACGCCGCCGTTGCGGTTCACGGCGTCGAAGTACGCCTGGATGCCCTTGCGCATCTCCATGCCGAGCTCCTGCGCGGGCCCGGAGAACGCGGCTGACTGGCCGACGAGCACCGTTCCGGCGGCGATGCCGGTTTCGGCGCCCGCGGCCGCAGCGGCAAGCAGGGTCACCGTCAGCAGCGCGGCAAGCGAAAGCGAACGTTTCATCGCAATCCGGTCGTCGATAAGGGTGGGGTGATGCTAGCAACAAGCGGGCCCGCGTCCTCACTACCGCAAGTCCCTGTATCACAGACATTTTTGCAGACGCCCGCAATGAGCGTTGCCGCGTTTCGTTACGCCCGCCGTATCGGCACGCCGCGCGTCGTCAGTCGGCCGTCCCGTGACGGGCGGCCGCCGGCAATGGCTTATGATCCAGGATTACGATTCGCGCGCCTGCCCGACGCGGCACGCGAGCCACACGAGGAGACGCCATGGGTCACGCCGAGCTCACGCTGCACGATGCAGCCGCCACGAAAACGATTTCGATGGACGAGTACTGGATGCCGTTCACGCCGAACCGCGACTTCAAGAACGACCCGAAGATGGTCGTGCGCGCCGAGGGCGTGCATCTGTGGAACGAGCGCGGCGGCAGGCTGATCGACGGCTCTTCGGGCCTGTTCTGCGTCAACGCGGGGCACGGTCGCAAGGAGATCGCCGACGCGGTCTCCGCTCAGCTGCGCGAGCTCGACTTCGTCGCTCCGTTCACGCGCGGGCATCCGAAGCAGTTCGAGCTCGCGACACGCGTCGCCGAGCTCACGCCGGGCGATCTCAACCGGATCTTCTTCGTCAACTCCGGCTCCGAGGCGGTCGACAGCGCGATGAAGGTCGCGCTTGCGTACCACCAGGCGCGCGGGCAGGCCGGCCGCACGATGTTCGTCTCGCGCGAGCGCGCCTACCACGGCGTCAACTTCGGCGGCGTCGCGCTGTCGGGAATCATCAACAACCGTCGCCGCTACGGCCCCGGCATCGCGGGCGTCGTGCACATGCGGCATACGCAGCTGCCGGAGAATCTTTTCGTCCGCGGCCAACCGGAACAAGGCGCAGAGCTCGCCGACGACCTCGCGCGCTTCGTGAACCTCTACGGCGCCGAGAACATCGCCGCCTGCTTCGTCGAGCCGATCGCGGGCTCGACCGGCTGCCTGGTGCCGCCGAAGGGCTACCTGAACCGGCTGCGCGAGATCTGCGACGCGCACGGCATCCTGCTCGTGTTCGACGAGGTGATCTGCGGCTTCGGGCGCACCGGCTCGGCGTTCGCCGCGCAGAGCTTCGGCGTCACGCCCGACATCATGACGATGGCGAAGGGCATCACCAACGCCGCGCAACCGATGGGCGCCGTCGCGGTGAGCGAGCGCGTGCACGACGCGATCATGGGCGCGGCAGCCGACGGCGCGATCGAGTTCTTCCATGGCTACACGTACTCGGGCCATCCGGCCGCGTGCGCCGCCGGCCTTGCGACGCTCGACATCTACCGCAGGGAAGGCCTGTTCGAGCGCGCGCGCGAGCTCTCACCGTACTTCCTCGACGCGCTGTTCGCGCTGCGTTACGCGTCGCCGCTCATCACCGACATCCGCGGCTACGGCATGTTCGCCACCATCGACGTCAAGTCGGACGGCATGCCCGGACGTCGCGGCCACGCGCTGCAGAAGAAGCTCTTCGACAATGGTCTCCACATCAAGGCGACCGGCGATTCGGTGCTCGTCGCACCGCCGCTGATCTCCGAGCGCTCGCACGTCGACGCCATCGCGGACATCTTGCGCAAGACGCTCGCGACGCTCTAGCATCCCGCACTCGGCTCGCGTCGCGCCGACAACGGCGCGGCGCGGCCGCATCCTGCTCTACCGCCCATCAACGAGGAGACGCCATGAAAGCGTTGTTCACCGGACTCGCGCTCGCCCTCGCGGTCGCCGCGCCGGCGCTCGCGCAGCAGAAGGAAGTCACGATCGCGTATCAGGACATGCTCGATCCGTACCGGGTCTCGCAGGACGCAAAGGACCTCGAGAAGGCGACCGGCTACAAGATCAACTGGAAGCAGTTCGGCGGTGGCGGCGAAGTCATCAAGGCGATGGCATCGGGCGCCGTGGAGATCGGCGAGGTCGGTTCGGCGGGCATCGCGGCCGCGGTGTCGCGTGGCGAGCCGATGGAGCTGTTCTGGATCCTCGACGACATCGGTGCGGCCGAGACGCTGGTCGCACGCAATGGCTCCGGCATCAACAGCGTGAAGGACCTCAAGGGCAAGAAGATCGCGGTGCCCTTCAACTCGACGACGCACTTTCACTTGATGGTCGCGCTCGATCAGGCGGGCATCAACCCCAAGGACGTGCAGATCCTCAACATGCGGCCGCCGGAAGTCGCCGCGGCGTGGGCGCGCGGCGACATCGACGCGACCTGGATCTGGAATCCGGTGCTCGCGCAGGTCAAGCAGAACGGCAAGGTCATCATGACGTCCGGCCAGGTGTCGGAGTCCACCGGCAAGGCTACCTTCGACGGCTACGTCGTGAACAAGAATTGGGCCAAGGATCACAACGACTTCATGGTGAAGTTCGTCAAGGTGCTCGCCGCCGCCGACGAAAGGTACCGCGCGAACAAGGCGAAATGGACGAAGGATTCGCCGGAAGTGAAGGCGGTCGCGAAGTGGTCGGGCGCGAAACCCGAGGACGTTCCCGAGGGGATGGCGCTCTATCGCTTCCCGACGCTCGCCGAGCAGAACAGCAAGTGGCTTTACGGCGGCGGCAACAGCATTGCGGCCAAGGCGCTGAAGGCGACCGCGGAGTTCCAGAAATCGCAGAACCAGATCGAGAAAACGCTGCCCGACTACTCGGTCGCGGTCACTCCGAAGTACGTGCAGGGAGCGATGAAATGACCCTTCCGTCCAAGGGCGCGGGGCTTTAGCCGAAGCGCGATTGCCTACGCGCGCGTCATCTTCGCACGACTGATAAGCTGCGCAGGCCCGGGATCCGGTGTCTTTCCACCGCGCTCGTTGCAACGACACTGGGTTCCCGCCCTCGCGGGAACGACGCAGCTTCTCGTGAGCAAGCTCGAAGTCCGCCACCTCTCCGTCCACTACGCCGGTCGCGCGGGACAGCAGACGCACGCGCTCGCCGACATCAACCTCGGGCTCGACCCGGGCGATTTCGTCGTCGCGCTCGGCGCGTCGGGTTGCGGAAAGACGACGCTGCTGTCGTGCATCGCCGGATTCATGCAGCCGTCGGAGGGCGAAATCGTTCTCGACGGCAAGCCGGTCCTCGGGCCCGGGGCCGAGCGCGGCGTCGTGTTCCAGAAGCACGCGCTGATGCCGTGGCTGTCGGTCGCGCAGAACGTCGAGTTCGGCCTGCGCATGCGCGGCGTCGATCGCGCGGAACGCCGAAAGATCGCGCTCGACAAGCTCGCGCACGTCGGTCTCACCAAGTTCGCCGACTATCCGATCTACCAGATCTCGGGCGGCATGCAGCAGCGTGTCGGACTCGCCCGTGCGCTCGCAAGCGATCCCGAAGTGATGCTGATGGA
The DNA here is from genome assembly GCA_963798655.1 of uncultured beta proteobacterium. Taxonomy (GTDB): domain Bacteria; phylum Pseudomonadota; class Gammaproteobacteria; order Burkholderiales; family Casimicrobiaceae; genus CAVSMC01. The sequence continues at coordinate 130,006 of CAWCUH010000007.1, forward strand.
CGAGCCCCTCGGCGCGCTCGACGCGCTGACGCGCGAGCAGCTGCAGGAGCTGATCCTGCTGCTGTGGCATGAGTCGCGCAAGATGTTCTTCTTCATCACGCACAGCGTCGAGGAAGCTTTGTTCCTCGCGACCGAGCTGATCGTGATGACGCCGTCGCCGGGACGCATCGCGCACCGCTACAAGCTCGACTTCGGTCGCCGCTTCATCGAGTCGCGCGATGCGCGCGCCGTCAAGGCCGACCCGGAGTTCATCCGGCTGCGCGAGGAGATCGTGCGGCTGATCCATGCGTCGGCGCCGCGTCTCGATTCGCTCGCCGCATGAATTCGCCGGAGCCGCTCGCCAATCCGCCGGCGCAGCCGCACGTCGACGCGCCGGCCGCGGCTTCCGCTGCGCCGGGGCGGCCGCCGAAAGCCGTCACTGGATACAGCCTGCCCGGCGAAGGCCGGAGCACGCTAATCAGCGTCGTCACCGTCCTTGCGCTGTTCGCGCTGTGGTGGATCGTGACGCACATGGGATGGATCCGCGACATCTTCCTGCCGACGCCCGAGCGGATCATCACGAGCTTCGCCGACGCGTGGATCGGCGACATCCAGGGCGGCAAGCCGCTGTGGGAGCACTTGTGGTGGAGCCTCGTCCGCGTGTTCGCGGCGTTCGTTTTCGCCGTGATCACGGCGATTCCCGTCGGCATCGGGATGGGCGTGTCGCGCATCGTGCGCGGCATTTTCGACCCACCGATCGAGTTCTACCGCCCGCTGCCGCCGCTCGCGTACCTGCCGCTGATCGTCATCTGGTTCGGCATCGAGGAGACGGCGAAGATCATCCTGATCTATCTCGCGTGCTTCGCGCCGCTCGCGATGGCCGCGCGCGCCGGCGTGCGCGGCGTGATGATCGAGCAGATCAATGCCGCCTATTCGATGGGCGCGTCGAAGTGGCAGGTGATCCGCTACGTGGTCATTCCTGCCGCGATGCCCGAGATCTTCACCGGCATGCGCATCGCCATCGGCTTCGGATGGACGACGCTGGTCGCGGCGGAAATGGTCGCGGCGACCGTCGGGCTCGGTCAGATGGTGCTGAACGCGTCGAACTTCCTGCGCACCGACGTCGTGATCATGGGGATCATCGTGATCGGCGGCGTTGCATACGCGTTCGACCTGCTGATGCGTTATGTCGAGCGCGTCGTCGTCCCGTGGAAGGGAAAGGTCTGACGCATCTCAGCCGCGCGCAGCGCGGCGTGGCATCCGCGTGGCGAAGGGCATTGGCGGTCCACCGCCGCTGTGATGTCCGCCGCTGCGATGTGCACCGTTGTGCTGTGCGCCGTGGAATCCGTGCGAGCGACGACGTCCGTTCGCGCCGTCGATGACGACGACGCCGGCCGGCACGCCGACGTACGGCCAGCACCCGATCCAGGCCGGATCGCAACCATACGGGCCGAACGCGGCCGTTTGCGGTGGTTCGTCCGCCGCATACGACACGAGCGGCGGCGGCGCACCCATGCCGAAGCGCACCGGCGGCGCCGCAATCGTCGGGTACACGACGTCGGGCGGCGGACCGTTGACGCTCGCCCGCACCTGCTGCTCGAGCTGGCGCACACGCTCGGCAAGCGCCTGAACCTGCGCTTCGCGGGCCGCGTCGCGCGCGCGCTCGTTCGCCGCCTTTTCGGCGGCCGTCGGCTTGACGACGTTGGTGACCCGCGCCCCGTCGGGCGGCGGCACGTTGCTCACCGTGACGTTGCCGGCGCGGTCCACCCATGTGAAGACGTCGCTCGACGCGGCCGGCGCGGCAAGCGCGCAGGCGGCGAACGACACGACGACGACTAAACGACGACCATCCATGGCAGCTGCTCCGCGAAGCATTGCAACCATTCTAGGAGCGGAACCGCGTTTGCGACAGCCGCGGTGTCGCTGATCCGCCGCACGTGACCTTCCGTCGCCCATCCATCGGGCGGATTTGACATCGATAACGCGGCTTGCCACGCTGCCAGCATGGTTGTACGGCCGCACCTGCAGAAGCTCGTCGAGCGCGTGCGCATCCGGCAGTCGCCGCTCGCCGCCGCGATCGTGTATCCCTGCGACCGCGACGCGCTGCAGCTCGCGCTGTCCGGCGCGTTTGCCGGGTATCTCGCGCCCGAGCTCGTCGGTCCCGAAGCGCGCATCCGCGACGTCGCCAACCGCGCGGGCCTCGACATTTCGCGCCTCGAGATCATCGATACGCCGGACGACGCGCGTGCCGCCGGCGTCCGCGCTGCCGAGCGAGCGCACGAAGGCGCGGTGCAACGCGCTCATCAAGGGCTCGCTCGGCAACGACGATCTGCTGTCGCCCGTCGCCGCACCCGAAGGCGGACTGCGCGGCGAGCGCCGGCTCTCGCATGCCTATTTCGTCGACCTGCCGGGTCAACCGCATGGACTGCTCGTCGCCGACGCAGTGCTCAACGTCACGCCCAATCTCGCGGCGAAGAAGGACATCGTCGCGAACACCGTCGATCTCGCGTACGCGCTCGGTGTCGTGTCGCCGGCCGTCGCGTTGATCGCCGCGCTCGACGTCGTCACGCCGGCGTTCGCATCGACCGCCGACGCCCTCGCGCTGAAGTCGATGGCGCTGCAAGGCCTGTTCCGCGACGCGCGCGTCGACGGTCCGCTCACCGTCGACAGTGCGCTTTCCGCGGCTGCCGCGCGCACGAACAATGTGAAGTCCGACATCGCCGGCCAGGCCGACATCCTGATCGCACCGGGCATGGAAGCAGCGTCGATCCTCGTGCGCACGCTGACCGCGCTCACCGGCGGGCTCGCCGCGGGCCTCGTCATCGGCGGCAAGGTGCCTGTCGTGGCGCCCGCGCGCAGCGACTCGATGGAAGTGCGCATGGCATCGTGCGTGCTCGCGGCGCTGGTCGTGCAGGCCGCGACGCCGCTCGGCATTGAACAGCGGGCCGGTGACCACCGGCGGACGCATCAGCGAAAGCTCGCGCGTCGCCGCCTGACGCGTCGCTCCGGTCATGCCGTCCGGCGCGACGACACGACGATTCCCGCAACGATCAACGCGAACGCAATCGCGTGAAAGACGCGCGGCGGCTCGCCGAGGAGCGCAGCCGACATCAGCGCCGCGAATACCGGCGTGAGATTCGAGAAGAACGCGGCGATCGACGGCCCGGCTGACGCGACGCCGACGCCCCAGCAGCGATACGCGATCACCGCAGGACCGACGGCGACGTAGACGATCGCCGCGATCAGCGACGGCGACCATTGGACGGACGCCTGCGATGCGACCGCTTCGACGCCGGCCGCGGCGCTTGCCCACGCGACGCCGAACAGCGTCTGGACGAGCAGGAATTGCGACCACGTCCATTTCGGCCACGTGTCGGCGCCGAGCCGTCGCGGCGGACGCGCGAGCATCCACGTGTAGATCGCCCAGCAGGCGACGGCGGCGAGCATCATCATATCGCCAGGCACCAGGCGCACGGCGGCGAGCTGCGCGGCATCGCCGCGAGACAGCACCACGAGCACTCCGGCGATCGACAGCAGCGCACCGGCGATCTCGCGCGGTGCCGGGCGCATCCGGTGGAACGCCGCGCCGAACGCCAGCATGAACACCGGCGAGCTCGAAGCGATCAGCGTCACGTTCACCGGCGTGGATGTCTTCAGCGCCGCGTACTGGAATGCGTTGTAGCAGCCGACGCCGAGCAAGCCGAGGAGCGCGAATGCTCGCCAGCGTCGCGCGATCCCGCGTCGCGATCGCGCGCTCGCAAAGACATTCCAGCCGAACGGCAGCAGCAACGCGAGCGCAAGGCTCCAGCGCATGGCGTTGAACAGCAGCGGCGGAATCGCACCGGCAACGGCGCGACCGACGACGGCGTTGCCGGCCCACAGCAGCGGCGGCACGGTCATCAGCAGCGCGAGGCGCGGCGTCAGCATCGAAAACGAGGGTCAGAGTGCAGTTTCGGCGCCGAACATACGATTCGCCACTTCAACGCGAAACTGCACTCTGACCCTCGCTTCGACCCCCTGCTTCACTACTTCGGGCGCACGCAATCCATGAAGTAGCGCGTTTGCGCACCGTCGACTTCCTCGACGAGCCCGTGGATGTCGGTTTCGAAGCCGGGGAACTGCGCGTTGAAGCTACGCGCGAACTTGAGGTACTCGACGATCGTGCGATTGAAGCGCTCGCCGGGGATCAGCAGCGGAATGCCCGGCGGATAGGGCGTGAGCAGCACCGCGGTGACGCGCCCTTCGAGGCTGTCGATCTCGACGCGGTCGATCTCGCGGTGCGCCATGCACGCGAACGCGTCGGAGGGCTTCATCGCCGGCTGCATGTCGGACAGGTACATCTCGGTCGTCACGCGCGCGACGTCGTTCGCCTTGTACATGTCGTGGATCTGCTGGCAGAGGTCGCGCAGTCCGACGCGCTCGTAGCGCGGAAAGCGCGCGCAGAACTCGGGCAGGATGCGCCACAGCGGCTGGTTCTTGTCGTAGTCGTCCTTGAACTGCTGCAGCGCGGTCACCAGCGTGTTCCATCGCCCCTTGGTGATGCCGATGGTGAACATGATGAAGAACGAATAGAGCCCGGTCTTCTCGACGATGACGCCGTGCTCGGCGAGATAGCGCGTGACGATCGACGCCGGGATGCCGCTCTTCGCGAAGCGTCCCGAGACGTCGAGTCCCGGCGTGATGATCGTTGCCTTGATCGGGTCGAGGATGTTGAAGCCCGCCGCGAGGTTGCCGAAGCCGTGCCACTTCTCGTTCGCGCGCAGCATCCAGTCGTCGCGCTTGATGCCCTCGGCGGACAGCCGCTCGGGCCCCCAGACCTTGAACCACCAGTCCTTGCCCCACTCCTCCTCGACCTTGCGCATCGCGCGGCGGAAATCGAGCGCTTCCTTGATCGACTCCTCGACGAGCGCCGTGCCGCCCGGGGGCTCCATCATCGCTGCCGACACGTCGCACGACGCGATGATCGCGTACTGCGGCGACGTCGACGTGTGCATCAGGTACGCCTCGTTGAAAATGTGGCGGTCGAGCTTTCGCGTCTGCGATTCCTGCACGAGGATCTGCGACGCCTGCGAGATGCCGGCGAGCAGCTTGTGCGTCGAGTGCGTCGCGAAGATCAGCGCATCGTTCGGCCGCGGCCGGTCCCGGACCGATCGCATGCATGTCGCTTGTAGAACTCGTGGAACGCCGCGTGCGGCAGCCATGCCTCGTCGAAGTGCAGCGTGTCGACCGAGTTGTTGAGCGTCTGCTTCAGCATCTCGACGTTGTACGCGATGCCGTCGTAGGTGCTCTGCGTGATCGTCAGGATCCGCGGCTTCTTGTTCGTCGGCGACGCGCGCGAACGGATTCGCCTCGATCTTGCGGCGGATGTTCTCGGGCCGGAACTCGTCGAGCGGAGATCGGCCCGATGATGCCGAAGTGGTTGCGCGTCGGCGTCAGGAACACCGGGATGGCGCTCCGGTCATCGTGATCGCATGCAGGATCGACACGTGGCAATTGCGGTCGACGACGACGATGTCGCCCGGCGCGACGTTCGCGTGCCACACCATCTTGTTCGACGTCGACGTGCCGTTGGTGACGAAGAAGCAGTGGTCGGCGTTGAAGATGCGCGCGGCGTTGCGCTCGGCGGCGGCGACCGGTCCCGGAGTGGTCGAGCAGCTGGCCGAGCTCGTCGACGGAGTTGCAGACGTCGGCGCGCAGCATGTTCTCGCCGAAGAACTGGTGGAACATCTGTCCGACCGGGCTCTTCAGGAACGCGACGCCGCCCGAGTGGCCCGGGGCAGTGCCACGAGTACGAGCCGTCCTGCGCGTACTCGACCAGCGCGCGGAAGAACGGCGGCGCGAGCGAGTCGAGGTACGCCTTCACCTCGCGGATGATGTGGCGCGCGACGAACTCCGGCGTGTCCTCGAACATGTGGATGAAGCCGTGAAGCTCGCGCAGGATGTCGTTCGGGATGTGCCGCGACGTGCGCGTCTCGCCGTACAGGTAGATCGGGATCTCGGCGTTCTTGAAGCGGATCTCCTCGATGAAGCTTGCGCAGCTTCAGCACCGCAGGGTCGAGCTCGGGCCCGGGCGTGAACTCCTCGTCGTCGATCGACAGGATGAAGCCGGACGCGCGGCTTTGCTGCTGTGCGAACTGCGACAGGTCGCCGTAGCTGGTGACTCCGAGCACCTCCATGCCTTCCTTCTCGATCGCGGCGGCAAGCGCGCGAATGCCGAGGCCAGAGGCGTTCTCGGAACGGAAGTCCTCGTCGATGATGACGACCGGAAAGCGGAATTTCATAGCGGCACGACCCTGCTGCGGCAAACGGCCGTCACGGGCGCGGCCGATGCGGTGACTGACGCCCCGCCCGGCCGGGACGGAAAAGGCGCGCATTATCGCAGTTTCACGTCTTCGGCAGCGTGACGCCCTGCTGCCCCTGGTACTTGCCGCCGCGGTCCTTGTAGGACGTCTCGCAGACCTCGTCGGACTCGAAGAAGATCACCTGCGCGACGCCCTCGTTCGCGTAGATCTTCGCCGGCAGCGGCGTCGTGTTCGAGAACTCGAGCGTCACGAAGCCTTCCCACTCGGGCTCGAAGGGCGTCACGTTGACGATGATGCCGCAACGGGCATAGGTGCTCTTGCCGAGGCACACGGTCAGCACCGTGCGCGGAATGCGGAAATACTCGAGCGTGCGCGCGAGCGCGAACGAGTTCGGCGGGATGATGCAAACGTCGCCCTCGAAGTCGACGAACGATTTCTCGTCGAACGCCTTCGGGTCGACGATCGTCGAGTTGATGTTGGTGAAGATCTTGAATTCGCGCGAGCAGCGAATGTCGTAGCCGTAGCTCGACGTCCCGTACGAGACGATCTTGTGCCCGTCGACCTCGCGCACCTGTCGCGGCTCGAACGGCTCGATCATCCGGTGCTCGGCCGCCATCCGGCGGATCCACCTGTCGGACTTGATCATGTCGAGCGGCGCCTCCCTGCCCCGCCATCGTGTAACGGCGCGCTACGTGTTCTGGATGACGATGCTCGGGAACTTCGCGGTGAAGTCCTCGGCCTTCCGCGCGACGAACACCGCGGTCTTGCGCGCGATCTCGCGGTAGATCTCGGCGACCCGGCCGTCGGGATCGGCGACGACGGTCGGTCGCCCGGAATCCGCCTGCTCGCGGATGTGGATGTCGAGCGGCAGCCCGCCGAGGAACGGCACGTCGTACTCCGCGCACATGCGCTCGGCGCCGCCTTCGCCGAAGATCGGCTCGGTATAGCCGCAGTTGCTGCACACGTGAATCGACATGTTCTCGACGATGCCGACGATCGGCACGCCGACCTTCTCGAACATCTTGAGGCCCTTGCGCGCATCGAGCAGCGCGATGTCCTGCGGCGTGGTGACGATCACCGCACCGGTGACCGGCACCTTCTGGCACAGCGTGAGCTGGATGTCGCCGGTGCCGGGCGGCATGTCGACGATCAGGTAGTCGAGCTCGCGCCAGTTCGTGTCCTTCAGCAACTGCTCGAGCGCCTGCGTCACCATCGGCCCGCGCCACACCATCGGCGTGTCCGGATCGATCAGGAATCCGATCGACATCGCCTGCAGCCCGTACGCCTCGAGCGGCTCGAGCGTCTTGCCGTCCTTCGACTCGGGCCTGCCGGTGATGCCGAGCATCATCGGCTGCGACGGTCCGTAGATGTCCGCGTCGAGCACGCCGACGTTCGCGCCTTCCGACGCGAGAGCGAGCGCTAGATTCGCCGCGGTCGTCGACTTGCCCACGCCGCCCTTGCCCGATGCGACCGCGATGATGTTCTTCACGCCGGGCACGAGCTTCACCCCGCGCTGAACGCCATGCGACGTGATCTTCTGCGTCAGATTGACGCTGATTCGACCCACGCCGGGTAGCGATGCAAGGGCCCCGGTGATCAGCCGCTTCAGTATCTCGTGCTGGGATTTCGCCGGGTAGCCGAGCTGAACGTCGACGCTCACGTCGGCGCCGTCGACGTGCACTTTGCGCAGCGCCTTGCCGCTCACGAAATCCTTGCCGGTGTTGGGATCGACGAGCGCGCGAAGCCTCGCCTGCACGTCGCCGTCGGTGATCGCCATCGGGATTGCTCCTCGCGGATCGCTGGTAAACGTTCGATTCTAGCGAATTCCGCGATCGCCGGCCGCTGCGCGGCGAAGCGGGCGCGCCGCTTTGCTAGAATTCCGGTTTTTCCCTTCCGCACGCAAGGTCTTGCCGATGTCCGCCGCCCGCTCCGACGAAACGCTGTTCGTGACCACGGCGCTGCCCTATGCGAACGGCCCGTTCCACATCGGCCACATCATGGAGTACATCCAGGCCGATATCTGGGTGCGCTTCCAGCGGATGCAAGGACGTCGCGTGCACTTCGTCGGCGCCGACGACACGCACGGCGCGCCGATCATGCTGCGCGCGGAAGCCGACGGTGTGACGCCGCAGCAGCTGGTCGCGCGCATCGCCGCGACCCGTCCGAAGCACCTCGCCGGATTCCACGTGAGCTTCGATCACTGGCATTCGACCGACTCGCCGGAGAACGTCGCGCTGTCGCAGGACGTCTACCGCAAGCTCAAGGCCGCGGGACTCATCTATTCGAAGCCCGTCGAGCAGTTCTTCGACCCGTTGAAGTCGATGTTCCTCCCCGACCGCTACATCAAGGGCACGTGCCCGGTGTGCGGCGCGAAGGACCAGAACGGCGACGCGTGCGAGAACTGCAGCTCGACCTACGCGCCCACGGACCTGATCGAGCCGTATTCGACGCTGACCGGCGTGCGACCCGAGCTCCGCACGAGCGAACATCTCTTCTTCCGCCTGTCCGATCCGGCGTGCATTGCGTTCCTGCGCGAATGGACGGCCGGCAGCACGCCCGAAGGCGCCGCGCATCTGCAGCCCGAGGTGCTCAACAAGGCGCGCGAATGGCTCGGCGAAGGTGAAGGCGACCTTGCCGACTGGGACATCTCGCGCGACGAGCCGTACTTCGGCATTCCGATTCCCGACGTGCCCGGCAAGTACTTCTACGTCTGGCTCGACGCGCCGATCGGCTACCTCGCAAGCCTCAAGGCGTACGTCGACTCGGGCAAGGCGCGCGCCGCCGGCGACGCGCGCAGCTTCGAGCAGATCCTTGGAGCGCCCGACACGCGGCAGATTCATTTCATCGGCAAGGACATCATCTATTTCCACACGCTGTTCTGGCCGGCGATGCTGCGATTCGCCGGCGCGCCGTACAAGGTGCCCGACTACATTTATGTGCACGGCTTCCTCACGTCGACCGGCGAGAAGATGTCGAAGTCGCGCGGCACGGGGATCAGTCCCGACCTGTATCTCGATCTCGGACTGAACGCCGAGTGGCTGCGCTATTACCTCGCGACGAAGCTCAACGATCGCGTCGAGGACCTCGACTTCAACCCGGACGACTTCATCGCGCGCGTCAACAGCGACCTCGTCGGCAAGTACGTGAATATCGCGAGCCGCGCCGCGGCATTCATCGCGCGCCAATTCGGCGGCGAGCTCTCGCCGCGCATGCGCGAGCCGCACGAGGTGAAGCGCCACGGCGGTGCGGCCGCGCTCGCGTGGGCGGCGAACGACGTCATCGCCGAAGCGTACGACAAGCGCGAATTCGGCAAGGTGCTGCGCGAGGTGATGCGCGTCGCCGACCGAGTGAACGAGCGCTTCGACCAGGCGAAGCCGTGGGAACTCGCGAAGGATCCTTCGCGCCGCGATGAGTTGCATGATGTCTGCACCGACGCATTGAACGCGTTCCGCGCGCTCACCTACTATCTCGCGCCGGTGCTGCCCGACGTCGCGACACGCGCGGCGGCGATGTTCGGCGAATCGCTTCCGCTTCGATGGGATGGCGTCGAGCGCGTCGCCGAATCGATCCGTCCGTACGAGCATTTGATGACCCGCGTCGACGCGAAGCTCGTCGAGCGGCTGCTCGCAGGACCGAAGCCGGCGGAAGCCGCCGTACAGCAGGCGCCGGCGGCATCGGGCCCGTCGAAGAGGCAAGGCGACAAGCTCGCGCATGCGACCGCAGAAGCAAGCGCGGGCGCAGGCGCCGCCACGCAAACCGGCGCCACCGCGCAGATCGGCATCGACGATTTTTCGAGGATCGACCTTCGCATCGCCCGCATCGTGAGCGCCGAGACGGTCGAGGGCGCCGACAAGCTCGTGAAGCTCACGCTCGACATCGGCGAAGCGCGGTCGCGCACCGTATTCGCCGGCATCAAGTCGGCCTACAGGCCCGAGCAGCTGGTCGGACGCCTGACGCCGATGGTGGCGAACCTCGCGCCGCGCAAGATGAAGTTCGGCGTGTCCGAAGGCATGGTGCTCGCCGCATCGGGCGACGGCCCCGGCATCTACCTGCTCGCGCCCGACGACGGCGCGCAGCCCGGGATGCGCGTCAAGTAGCGGCGCGAGCCGCGAGCAGGGCCCCCTCGCGCAGCGAGTCGGGGATGCGAGCAATGGCGAGTCGCGGATGCGAGCAATGGCGAGTCGCCGCTCGAGGCCGGCCGAGAACAGCCGCGATCCATCAGGCCGTGCGCAGGCCGAGGGCGCGCAGGATCGCGGCGGCGCTCACCGCCGCGCGCGCGAGCGCGTAGTCGGCCTTCGCCTCGCCGACGCGAGCATCGACGCGCGCCTGCGGCGTGTCGACGAATTTCGCCTTCGCGTCGAGCTCTTCGTGCTTGCGCGCAGCCTTCGCCTCGGCGACGCAGATCGAGCGCTCGCTGCCGCTCGACGAGCGGCACGCCTTGATCGCGCCGTTGTAACCGGCAGCCGCTGCCTTCAGCGCGGCGCGATACTCGGCTCGCTGTTGCGGTGTCGCCGCGGACGCGGCGAAGGCGACGGCCATCGTCAGCGCTGCGGCGATTCTCGTCGATCGAACGTTCATGCGGCACTCCATGCATCGCGATTGGGCGGCGCCGACGATCATAGCGCACCCCCGCCGGCGCCCGCACCGCGGCCTTCGCTGTACATGTGCATGCGATGTGCATATAATGATAACCAAATGGAACGCAAGACCGCTCGCCTCACGCTGCTGATCGACCCGCGCAAGAAGAAGCTGTTCGAGGAGATCTGCGCCGCGCAGGATCTGACGCCGTCGCAGGTCGTGCGGCGCCTGATCCGCGACTACGTCATCGAGCACGCCGGTGGCCGCAGGCTGCCGCCGTGGCTGATCGACGCTCGCTCCGGCGCCGGCCACAAGGACGCGAAGTGAGCGACGCGCTGGTCGGCGTCGAGCTCGCAATCCTCGCGTGGCTCGTCATCGGCGTCGCCGGCATCGCCGCGCTGCGCCGGCTGCGCGTCGTGAGCCACGTGCTGTTTCCCGCGGGCGCCGTAGTCGGGGTCGTGCTCGCCGTCATCGGATTCATTGCGCTCGCCGGGCCGGTGCGCACGACGGTGCTGCCGATCGGCCTGCCCGACCTGCCGTTTCACCTGCGCCTCGATTCGCTGTCCGCGTTCTTCCTGCTGCTGCTCGGTGCGGCGAGCGCGGCCGTGTCGCTTTTCTCCGCCGGTTATTTCCGCTCGAGCGAGGGCACGCCGCCGGGACTCATCTGCTTCCAGTACCACGCGTTCCTGGCCGCGATGGCGACCGTGCTGATCGCCGACGACGCGTACGCGTTCATGGTCGCATGGGAGGCCATGGCGCTCGCGTCCTTCTTCCTGGTCACGACCGAGCACCGGATCGCCGAGATCCGCCGTGCCGGCTTCCTGTACCTGCTCATCGCGCACGTCGGGGCGATCGGCATCCTGCTCTGCTTCGGCGTGCTGCAGGGCGGCCACGGCGATTACACGTTCAACGCGATGCGTACGACGTCGCTCGGCGCCGGCTGGTCGTCGATCGCGTTCTTCCTCGCGCTGTTCGGCTTCGGCGCGAAGGCCGGCATCCTGCCGCTGCACGTCTGGCTGCCCGAGGCGCATCCCGCGGCGCCGTCGCCGGTGTCCGCGCTGATGAGCGGCGTCATGCTGAAGACGGCGATCTACGGGCTGCTGCGCGTCGCATTCGACCTGCTGCACGTGCAGCTGTGGTGGTGGGGCGTGATCGCGCTCGCGCTCGGACTCGCCACCGCGCTGTTCGGAGTCGTCTTCGCCGCGATCCAGACCGACATGAAGCGGCTGCTCGCGTACTCGTCGATCGAGAACATCGGCATCATTGTCGCCGGCATCGGTCTCGCGATCCTGTTCAAGGCGTATGCCAAGCCGGCGCTCGCCGCCATCGCGCTCACCGCCGTGCTCTACCACGCACTCAACCACGCGCTGATGAAGAGCCTGCTGTTTCTCGCCACCGGCTCGGTGCTGCACGCGACGAAGGAGCGCAGCCTCGGCAAGCTCGGCGGGTTGATTCATCGCATGCCGTGGGTCGCGTGGCTCGCGCTGGTCGGCACGCTCGCGATCGCCGGGTTGCCACCGCTCAATGGCTTCGTGTCCGAATGGCTGCTGCTGCAGGCGTTCCTGTTCACGCCGAGCCTGCCGCAATCGTTCGTTAACATGCTCGTGCCCGTCGCCGCCGCCGCGCTGGTACTCGCCGCCGCGCTCGCCGCGTACGTGATGGTGAAGTTCTACGGCGTGATCTTCCTCGGTCGGCCGCGCGAGCCGAACCTTGCCTATGCTCACGATGCCGGCCGCTTCGAGCGCGTTGCGCTCTCGTATCTCGCGATCGGCTGCGTGCTGCTGGGCGTGCTGCCCGTCAACGTCATCCACGCGCTCGATCCGGTCAACCGGATGCTCGTCGGCACGAGCGTCGGCCAGGCGGCGAGCGGCTGGCTGATGCTCGCGCCGGTCAGCGCGGATCGGTCGAGCTACAGCCCGCTGATCGTGCTGATCGTCATCGTCGCCGCCGTGCTGCTGACGATCCAGGTCGTGCATCGCTTCTATCACGGCCGCGTGCGCCACTCGGCGCCGTGGGACTGCGGCTATCCACTGCAGACGCCGCGAATGCAGGACACCGCCGAAGGCTTCGGCCAGCCGATCCGCCAGGTGTTCGAGCCGTTCTTCCGCATCCGGCGCGAGCTGCCGTCGCCGTTCGACACCGAGCCGCGCTATTCGATGCAAGCCGACGATCACTGGTGGTACTGGGTCTACGTGCCGCTCACGCGAGGCGCCGAGTACGCGGCGCGCTTCGTCGGCCTGATCCAGCAGGGACGCATCTCGGTGTACCTCACGTTCAGCTTCGTCACGCTGCTCGCGCTGCTGTTCTTCGTCCTATGAGCGCGCGAGGCTGAGCGATGACGATCGCGAGCTTCCTGTCGCAGATGCTGCAGCTCGCGATCGCGCTCGCGCTCGCGCCGCTGCTCGTCGGCTGGGTCAACCAGTGCCGCGCGTGGCTCGGGAACAAGAGCGCGCCGTCGCTCTTTCTGCCGTACCGGACGATCCGCAAGCTGTTCGTGAAGGATGCCATCGTCGCGACCGGCGCGTCGGCCATTTTTCGCATCACGCCGTACGTCGTGTTCGGCGCGATGGCGTGCGCGGCGGCGATCGTGCCCTCGCTCGCGACCGAGCTGCCGTTCGCGACCGCCGCCGACGCGATCGCGCTCGTGGGGCTGTTCGCCACTGCGCGCGTGTTCATCGCGCTCGCGGCGATGGACATCGGCACCGCGTTCGGCTCGCTCGGCGCGCGGCGCGAGATGTTCGTGGGGTTCCTCGCCGAGCCGGCACTGCTCATGGTGCTGTTCACCGCGTCGCTGATCTCGGGCTCGACGTCGCTGCCGTCGATCGTCGACACGCTCGCGCACCGCGAGCTCGCGATCTACCCCAGCCTCGCGTTCGCCGGCGTCGCGTTCGTCATGGTGTCGCTCGCCGAGAATGCGCGCATCCCGGTGGACAACCCGTCGACGCACCTCGAGCTCACGATGATCCACGAGGCGATGATCCTCGAGTATTCGGCGCGCCATCTTGCGCTGATCGAATGGGCGAGCGCGCTCAAGCTCTTCAACTACTCGTGCATCGGCTTTGCGATCTTCTTCCCGTTCGGCATCGCCGACGGCGCCAACTCGCTCGCGATCGTCGCTGCGGTGCCGGCGCTCGTGGCGAAGCTCGCGATGGGCGGCTTCAGCCTCGCGCTGATCGAAACGCTCTCCGCGAAGATGCGCATCTTCCGCGCGCCGGAGTTCCTCGGCACGGCGTTCCTGCTCGCGGTCCTCGCGATGCTGGTCAATTTGCTGCTGGGAAGCTGAGCGCGGCGATGACGACCGTCCCGCTCTACGCGCAGCTCATCAACCTGCTCGCCGCCGTGGTGCTGCTGCTCGCGTTCGCGATGCTCGCGCAGCGCCGCGTGCTCTCGCTGATCGACCTTTTCGCCGCGCAGGGGCTCTCGCTCGCGTTGTCCACCGGGATCGTCGCGTTCGCCACCGGCCAGCATCACCTGTACTTCTCCGCCGGGCTCACGCTCGCGCTGAAGGTGTTCCTGCTGCCGTGGATCCTCTACCGGCTGATCCGCCAGCTCGATGTGAAATGGGACGTCGAAGGGCTGATCAACATCCCGACCACAATGCTGATCGGCATCGTGCTGGTCGTGTTCTCGTTCAACCTCGCGGTGCCGATCTCGCAGCTCGCGAGCACGGTGACGCGCTCGACCCTCGGCATCGCGATGGCGAGCGTCATGCTGTCGTTCCTGATGATGATCACGCGGCGCAAGGCGATCCCGCAGGTGATCGGCTTCCTGTCGATGGAAAACGGCCTGTTCTTCGCGGCGACCAGCGCCACGTACGGGATGCCGATGGTCGTCGAGCTCGGCATCGCGCTCGACGTGCTCGTCGGCACGCTGATCCTCGGCGTGTTCTTCTTCCAGATCCGCGAGCAGTTCGACAGCCTCGACCTGAAGCACCTGGAGCGCCTCAAGGAGCCCCAGGAGTGATCGAGATCGTCGCCGTCCTCGGCTTTCCGCTCGTCGGCGCGCTCGTGCTCGCAGCGATGGGCGAGCGCGACGAGGCGCCCGGCGTGAACGTGCTCGCGAGCTTCATGACGCTCGTCGCCGCGGCGGCGCTCACCGCGCGCGTGATCGCCGACGGTCCCCAGCTCGTGCTCGGCCACCAGTTCTTCGTCGATCCGTTCAACGTGTTCCTCGTCGCGCTCACCGCGTTCGTCGGCCTGACCACGGCGATCTTCTCGCGCCCCTACATGCGCATCGAGCACGAGCACGGTCGCTTGACGCCCGCACGGCTGCGGCTCTATCACGCGATGTACCAGACGTTCAACTTCACGATGCTGCTCGCGCTGCTCACGAACAACATGGGCATCCTGTGGGTCGCGCTGGAGGCCGCGACGCTAGCGACGGTGCTGCTCGTTTCGCTTTATCGCACGCCGGCGAGCCTCGAGGCGGCGTGGAAATACTTCATCCTGTGCGGCGTCGGCATCGCACAGGCGCTGTTCGGCACGATCCTGCTGTTCTTCGCCGCGGAGAAGCTGCTCGGTGCCGAGGGCGGCGCGCTGCTGTGGACCGAGCTCAACAACGTCAAGGGCTCGCTCGAGCCGACGGTGCTCTCGCTCGCGTTCGTGTTCCTGCTCGTCGGCTACGGCACGAAGGTCGGTCTCGTGCCGTTGCACAATTGGCTGCCCGACGCCCACGCAGAGGGCCCGACGCCGGTGTCCGCGGTTCTGTCCGGCCTGCTGCTCAACGTCGCGCTGTACGCGGTCGTGCGCTGCAAGGTGCTCGTCGACGGGGCGATCCCGACGGCGTTCGCGAAGAACCTGATGATGGGCTTCGGGCTGCTATCGGTCGTCGTCGCCGCATTCCTGCTGTCACGGCAGAAGGACATCAAGCGCCTGTTCGCGTACTCGTCGATCGAGCACATGGGCATCATCACGTTCGCGTTCGGCATGGGCGGACCAGTCGCGAGCTTCGCCGGGCTGCTGCACATGACCGTGCATTCGCTCACCAAGTCGGCGATCTTCTTCGCCGTCGGCCACGCGGCGCAGAAGACGGGCACGCAGCTGATGGACGGCATTCGCGGCCTCGTCACGATCAGCCCGATGGTCGGCTGGGGTTTGCTGATCGGCACGTTGGCGATCCTCGGCATGCCGCCGTTCGGTGTCTTCGCAAGCGAGTTCCTGATTCTCACGACCGCGATGCGCGATCAGCCATGGGCGACGCCGTTCCTGCTGGTCGCGCTCGGCGTGGCGTTTGCCGCCGTGTTTTCCAAGGTGCAGCCGATGGCGTTCGGCGAGACGAATGCGAAGCGGCTGCCGGTGCGACCGGCGATGATTCCCGTGTTCGTGCATCTGTCGATCGTGCTGATGCTCGGCCTGTGGATTCCACCGTACCTCGCCGACTGGTATCGCCAGGCAGCGAAGCTGATCGGATGAGCGCACGATGAACGTCGGTCGCCTCGGACTCGCCGCTGCGCCGTTGCCCGCGCCGTTGCCGGCGTGGCGCGTTCCGGTGAGCTCGGGCCAGCTGCTGCCCGCGTGCCGCCTTGGATGGGAAGGCGGCGGTCACCTCGTCGCGCTGTGGGCGAGCGACGAGCGTGACCGTCATCGCGGCTTCCTGCTGCGCGTCGCGGTGCACGACGCCGACGGATTGACCGTGCTCGAGCACACGCTGCCCGACGTGACGGATGCGCGTCACCCCGACGTCTCCGCGATCTTTCCGGCGGCGAACCGGATGCAGCGCGCGGCGTTCGACCTCGTCGGCGCGGCATCCGACTCCGACGATCAGCGGCCGTGGGCGTGGATGGCGAGCTGGCCGATCGACCAGTTTCCGCTGCGACGCGATTTCACGCCGTCGCCGAAATGGGACCCGGGCCAGGAGGAATACGCGTTCGTCAGGGTCGAAGGCGACGGCGTGCACGAGATCCCGGTGGGACCGGTGCACGCAGGCATCATCGAGCCGGGTCATTTTCGCTTCCAGGTCGTCGGCGAAAAAGTGCTCCGGCTCGAGGAGCGCCTCGGCTACGTGCACAAGGGCATCGAGAAGCGCTTCGAGCAGCTTTCGCTCGCCGAAGGTTGCAAGCTCGCGGGCCGCGTGTCGGGCGACAGCACTGTCGCCTACGCGTGGGCGTACGCGCAGGCGCTCGAAGGCGTCGCCGCAAACGGCGTGCCGCCGCGCGCCGCGTGGCTGCGCGCGCTCGCTCTGGAGCGCGAGCGCATCGCGAACCATCTCGGCGACCTGGGCTACCTCGGCAACGACGGCGGATTCACATTCGGGCTCGCGCAGTTCTCGCGGCTGAAGGAAATCGTGCTGCGCACGAACCGCACGGTGTTCGGTCACCGCTTCATGATGGACTACATCCTGCCCGGCGGCGTCGCACGCGACATCGCGCCCGACGACGTGATCGCGATCCACGACGAATGCGTCGCGCTCGAGCGCGAAGTCGCGACGCTGCGCGCGATCTACGACGATCACGCCGGATTGCAGGACCGCTTCCGCACGTGCGGGTACATGACGCCGGCGCTCGCGGCGAAGCTCGGCGTCGTCGGCATGGCCGGACGGGCGAGCGGACAGGCGCGCGACCTGCGCTGCGATTTTCCGAGCGCGCCCTACGACGCGCTCGACGTGCGCAAGTCGGTGCACGAGCAAGGCGACGTCGCGGCGCGCGTCGCCGTGCGCTTCGACGAGCTTGCCGAGTCGCTGCGCCTCGTGCGCACGATCGTCGATGCCGCACCCGGCGGCGACGTGCACGCGCCGCTGCCGCCGGTCGCCGCGTTTCGCACCGGCATCGGGTACGTCGAAGGGTGGCGCGGCCCCGTTCTGATCGCGCTCGACAGCGGACCGAACGAGACGATTCGCCGCTGCCGGCCGCAGGATCCGTCGTGGGCGAACTGGCCGGCGATCGAGCACGCGGTGATCGGCAACATCGTTCCCGACTTTCCGCTGATCAACAAGTCGTTCAACCTGTCGTACAGCGGCCACGATCTGTGAGCAGCACGACACCACGACGAGGGTCAGAGTGCAGCTGCCGCGCAGACAGCACTCTGACCCTCCTTGCGATGTCGGGGGAATGACCTAAATGTGGCACGTACTCCGCCAAATCGCGAGAACCGGCATTCGATCGGAGCCGCCGCCGGAGCCGGCCGACGCGATGGTCATCGTCGAACGGCTGCAACGCGACGTGCTTCGAACGCTCGGTCGCGCACTCACGATCCGTCAAGTCGACGCCGGCTCGTGCAACGGCTGCGAGCTCGAGATCCACGCGCTCGGCAATCCGTACTACAACCTCGAAGGGCTCGGCATCAAGTTCGTCGCGAGCCCGCGCCACGCCGACATGCTGCTCGTCACCGGTCCCGTGTCGAAGCACATGGCGATCGCGCTCCGGCGCACCTACGACGCGACGCCGGAGCCGAAGCTCGTCGTCGCCGTCGGCGACTGCGGATGCACCGGCGGCATCTTCGGCGAAAGCTACGCGACGCTCGGCCGCGTTGCGAACGTGATCCCCGTCGACGTCGAGATTCCGGGCTGTCCGCCCACTCCGACCGCGTTGCTGCAAGGCATCCTCGCAGCGATCCATCGCGGCGCGCCCGCCGCCCTTGCCGATGAGCCGGCCGCGACAGACGCTGAGTCTGGCGCCGATCGCCCACCGGCCACCTGACTGCCGGTCGCTCAAGCGAGGAACCTTTCGCGCGGCGCGGCGACGAATTGACGTCCCCCTTCGGGAGTCGCCTTTGCAAGCGTGCGATGCGCTGGTGCTGTTCGGCGTCACCGGCGACCTCGCCGGCAAGATGCTGCTGCCGGCGGTCGATGCCTTGCACGCGCGCGGCGAGCTCGACATTCCGGTCGTCGGCATTTCGCGTCGCGATCCCGAGCGGCCGACGATCGAGCGCGTACGCGCGAACGTTGCGCGCCACGGCGCGCTCGATGCGAACGCGACCGCGGCGCTGCTCGATCGGCTGCGTTTCGTCGAAGGCGACCTGACCGACCCGAGCCTCTACGAAGCGCTGCGCGCGGCGCTGCCCGACGCGCGGCGGCCGCTGTTCTACTTCGCGATCCCGCCCGCGCTGTTCGAGCCCGTCGCGAAGCTGATCGGCCAGGCGGGAATGGCCGACGGCGCACGCGTCGCGGTCGAAAAGCCGTTCGGCCACGACCTGCAATCGGCGCTCGAGCTGGGTGCGGCGCTCGAGCAGGTCTTCGCGCGCGACGAGATCTTTCGCATCGACCACTATCTCGCGAAGCGGCCGGTGCGCTCGATCGTCGAGTGGCGCGCCGACAATCCGTGGCTCGAGCAGGCGTGGAGCGGCGCTTTCGTGCACTGCGTGCAGGTGACGATGGCCGAGGCGTTCGGCGCAGAGGCGCGCGGGTCGTTCTATGACCGCGTCGGCGCGCTGCTCGACGTCGTGCAGAACCACCTGCTGCAGGTGGTCGCGATCCTTGCGATGGAGCTGCCCGAGCGCAACGACGGCGAATCGTGGCAGCGGGCGCGCATCGCCGCGATGTCGGCGATCCAGCCGGTGTCGACCGACGCGATCGTGCGCGCACAGTACGACGGCTATCGCGACATCGAAGGTGTCGCGCGCGAATCGCAGACCGAGACGTTCGTCGCGCTGCGCTTCGACGTCGACACGCCGCGCTGGCGCGGTGTGCCGTTCTGCGTGCGCGCGGGCAAGCGGCTCGCGGTAACGATGACAGAGACATTCGCACGCTTCGCGCCTCCCGCCGGCAGCGCGTGCGCAAGTCATGTGCGCCTGGGTCTCGGGCCGGGATGCGTCGACATCGGCGTCGGACTCGGCTCGCGCGCCGCGCCGCGCGACTGCGATGCGCGCGAGCTTCGGCTCGACCTCGGCTGCGACGAGGACCGCGACGCGTACGTGACGCTGCTCGGTGCGGCGTTGCGCGGCAACACCGCCTACAGCGAACGTCCGGAAGGCATGCTCGCCGCGTGGCGCGCCGTCGAGCCCGTGCTGCACCGGCGCCTGCCGGTGCTTGCGTACGCACCGGGGTCGTGGGGCCCCGTCGAGGCCGAGCGCGTGCTGCCGGCCGGCGAGCGCTGGCACGATCCCTCCCCATCCGCGTGATCGTATGACGCAGCGCATCGAGGACTACGCGCTGATCGGCAATTCGCGCACCGCCGCGCTCGTCGGGCGCAACGGCTCGATCGACTGGATGTGCGTGCCGCGCTTCGATTCGCCGTCGGTGTTTGCGGCACTGCTCGGCACGGCCGACAACGGTCGCTGGTTCATCGCTCCCAAAGGTCGCTCGAAAATCGCGCGTCGCTATCGCGGCGACACGACGGTGCTCGAGACCGAGTTCACGACGAGCGACGGCGTCGTGCGCCTCGTGGACTGCATGCCGCTGTGGCCGGATCGCACCGACGTCGTGCGCGTCGTCGAGGGCGTGCGCGGGCGCGTACCGATGCGCATGCAGCTCGTGATCCGCTTCGGCTACGGCAGCGCGATTCCGTGGGTGCGCCGCTCCGACGGGGCGCTGCTCGCGACTTCCGGCCCGCATTCGCTCGAATTGCGAACCCCGATCGAGACGCGCGGCAAAGGGTTCACGACAGTCGCCGAGTTCGTCGTCGCGCGGGGCGAGCGCGTGCCGTTCGTGCTCACGCACTTCCGCTCGCACGAGCCACGGCCGCTGCCGATCGACGCCGACGCGGCGATCGAGTCGACCACGCGCGAGTGGTCGGCATGGTGCTCGAACTGCACGTACGAAGGTCCATGGCGCGAGGCGGTGATGCGCTCGCTCGTCACGCTGAAGGCGCTCACGTACGTGCCGACCGGAGGGCTCGTCGCAGCGGCGACGACGTCGCTGCCCGAGTGGATCGGCGGCGTGCGCAACTGGGACTATCGCTTCTGCTGGGTGCGCGACGCGACGTACACGCTGTATGCGCTGTTGCTCACCGGTTATCGCGACGAGGCGCGCGCGTGGCGCGAGTGGCTGCTGCGCGCGGCCGCCGGCCGGCCCGACGATCTGCGGGTTCTCTACGGCGTCGCCGGCGAGCGTCTGCTGAACGAGGTCGAGATCGACTGGCTGCCGGGCTATCGCGGTTCGAAGCCGGTGCGCATCGGCAACGCCGCGTCGAAGCAATGGCAGCTCGACGTGTACGGCGAAGTGATCGACACGCTCTGCG
This sequence comes from uncultured beta proteobacterium, assembly GCA_963798655.1. GTDB lineage: Bacteria > Pseudomonadota > Gammaproteobacteria > Burkholderiales > Casimicrobiaceae > CAVSMC01. Next base: position 150,976 of record CAWCUH010000007.1, read on the forward strand.
TCGCCCTGCAGGCCGGCCTCGATCCGTATCCCGATTCATGGGCGTTCCAGCGCGCGCTGCTGAACTTCCTCGAATCGAACTGGGCGAAGCCCGACAATGGCATCTGGGAAGTCCGGGGGCCGCGCCGCCACTTCACGCATTCGAAGGTGATGGCGTGGGTGGCCGCCGACCGCGCCATCCGCACCGCCGAGCGGCTGCAGCTCGACGCGCCGCTCGAGCGCTGGCGAGCGATGCGTGACGACATCCACGCGACGGTGTGCCGCCGCGGCTACGACGCGTCGCGCAACACGTTCGTCCAGCATTTCGGCTCGAAGGAGGTCGACGCGAGCCTGCTGCAGATTCCGATCGTCGGCTTCCTGCCGCCCGAAGATCCGCGCGTGCTCGGCACGATCGAGGCCGTCGAGCGCGACCTTTGCACCGGCGGTTTCGTGCGGCGCTACCGGACGAAACCGAAAGTCGAGGGGCTGCCGCCTCACGAAGGATGCTTCCTGCCGTGCTCGTTCTGGCTCGCCGACGCGCTCGCGCTCTGCGGCGCGCAGGACAAGGCCGAGCGGCTGTTCACGCGGCTGCTCGCGTTGCGCAACGACGTCGGCCTGCTGTCGGAGGAATACGATCCGCGTGCGCGGCGGCTGCTCGGAAATTTCCCGCAAGCGCTGTCGCACGTCGCACTGATCAACACGGCGCGCAATCTCGCGAAGCCCGGCGGCCCCTCCGAGCATCGAAGCGCGCGCACGGCGGAGCCGCCGCCCGAAGGCGAGTCCGGCGCGTCACAGCGCACTGCAAAGCGCGCAGCGAGGCGCAGCTCGAAACCGTGACGCTCACCGGGCGTGCGGCACGGGTGGACAGCGACGATCGGTTTGCGTCGTCAGCGCGGCCGCGACGGCGCGCGCCGTGCCGGCGTCATCCGAGCGAGCGCGACGGCCGGCGGTGTGCGCGCGCTGCGCACATAGCGCACGTCCGCCTCGCCCTCCTCGTTGCCGCCGCCGTCGCCGAACTCGACGGCGACGAACCCGTTGCGCTCGTAGAAGCGGCGCGCGCCGGCGTTGCGCGCGAACGTCCACAGCTCGAGGCGCGGCGACTCGGAAAGCACGCGCTCGAGCAGCTGCTGTCCGATGCCGTTGCCGCTGCAGCCGGGCGCGACATAGAGATGCATCAGCCATGCATCCTTGCGCGCCGCGAAGCCGACGATGCGCCCGTCACGCTCGGCGACCCACACCGATTGGGTCGCGAGCACCACTTCGCGCACGAACGCGGCCGCCTCGTCGGCGGAGTGCGCCTCGCGCAGTCCGGGCAGCGCCGCGTCGCGCGCTTCGCGCATCACGTCGCGGATGCGCACCGCCTCGTCGTCGCGCTTTGCAGGATCGGGACGGCGAATGACCAGGAAGCGAGGGTCAGAGTGCAGTTCGCTCGAGGCGGCCTGGTCTTCGCGGCGCTTCATGGAAACTGCACTCTGACCCTCGTTTCCTTCACGACATGCGGCGATTGCGCGTCGAGCACCGGCTTCAGGTAATGCGCGGTATGGCTCTCGGGATGCCGTGCGATTTCCTCGGGCGGCCCTTGCGCGATGATGCGCCCGCCGCCATCGCCGCCTTCCGGTCCGAGGTCGACGATCCAGTCCGCCGTCTTGATGACGTCGAGATTGTGCTCGATGACGACGACGGTGTTGCCGTGATCGCGCAGCCGGTGCAGCACGGTGAGCAGCATCTCGATGTCGTGGAAGTGCAGCCCGGTCGTCGGCTCGTCGAGGATGTACAGCGTGCGCCCGGTGTCGCGCTTGGAAAGCTCGAGCGCGAGCTTCACGCGCTGCGCTTCGCCGCCGGAGAGCGTCGTCGCCGACTGCCCGAGCGTGATGTAGCCCAGGCCGACGTCGAGCAGCGTCGCGAGCTTGCGCGCCACCGCCGGCAGCGCCTCGAAGAACTCGTACGCCTGCTCGACGGTCATCGACAGCACTTCGTGGATGTTGCGGCCCTTGTAGCGGATCTCGAGCGTCTCGCGGTTGTAGCGCTGGCCGTGGCAGACGTCGCACGGCACGTAGACGTCGGGCAGGAAGTGCATCTCCACCTTGATGAGGCCGTCGCCCTGGCAAGCTTCGCAGCGCCCGCCTTTCACGTTGAACGAGAAGCGGCCGGGGCCGTAGCCGCGCTCGCGCGCTTCCTTCACCTGCGCGAAGATCTCGCGGATCGGCGTGAACAGCCCCGTGTACGTCGCCGGGTTCGATCGCGGCGTACGGCCGATCGGGCTCTGGTCGACGTTGATCACCTTGTCGAAGTGCTCGACGCCTTCCATTTCCGCGAAGGGCGCCGGCTCGGCCGTCGAGCCGTAGAGCGCGCGGGCGACCGCGTGGTACAGCGTGTCGTTCACCAGCGTCGACTTGCCCGACCCCGACACGCCCGTGACGGACACGAACAGTCCGACCGGAAGCTCGAACGTCAGATCCTTCAGGTTGTTGCCGCTCGCGCCGGTGATGACGAGCTTGCGGTCCGGATCGACGCGATGCCGCCGCGCCGGAATCGGAATCTGCCGGTGGCCGGCGAGATACTGGCCGGTCAGCGAATGCGCGGCCATGCGGATCTCGTGCGGCGAGCCTTGCGCGACGATCTGTCCGCCGTGCTCGCCGGCGCCCGGTCCCATGTCGACGACGTGATCGGCGGCGAGTATCGCGTCGGTGTCGTGCTCGACGACGATGACGCTGTTGCCGAGGTCGCGCAGATGCTTCAGCGTTGCGAGCAGCCGATCGTTGTCGCGCTGATGCAAGCCGATCGACGGCTCGTCGAGAACGTACATCACGCCGGTGAGGCCCGAGCCGATCTGCGACGCGAGGCGGATGCGTTGCGACTCGCCGCCGGAGAGCGTCTCCGCCGAGCGGTCGAGCGCGAGGTAGTCGAGTCCGACGTTGTTCAGGAACGACAGGCGGCTTTCGATCTCCTTCACGATCTTGTCGGCGATCGCGCGCTTGTTGCCGTCGAGATCGAGCTTGCCGAAGTACGACGCCGCCTGCTTCAGCGGCAACGCGGAGATCTCGAAGATCGCGCGCGCCTGGCTGCCGCTGCCGAGCTTCACGTAGCGCGCCTCGCGGCGAAGCCGCGTGCCGTCGCATTCCGGGCACGGCTTCGCGTTCAGATATTTCGCGAGCTCCTCGCGCACCATCACCGAGTCGGTCTCGCGATAGCGCCGCTCGAGGTTGGGGATGATGCCTTCGAAAGGATGCTCGCGCACGCTCGGCTTGCCGCGCTCGGATAGATAGGTGAACGCGATCTTCTCGTCGCCGCTGCCGTAGAGCACCAGCTGCTGCACGCGCTCGGGCAGCCGGTTGAACGGCCGCTCGAGATCGAATCCGCCGTGCTTCGCGAGGCTGCCGAGCAGCTGGAAGTAGAACTGGTTGCGCCGATCCCAGCCCTTGATCGCGCCCGACGCGAGCGAGAGCTGCGGAAAGGCGACGACGCGCTTCGGATCGAAGAACGTGATCGAGCCGAGGCCGTCGCAGCGCGGACAGGCGCCCATCGGGTTGTTGAACGAGAACAGGCGCGGCTCGAGCTCGGGCAGCGAGTAGCTGCAGATCGGGCAGGCGAACTTCGCCGAGTACAGATGCTCTCGTGGCCGCTCATTGTCGCTACCCATCTCGACGGCGATCGCGCGCCCTTCGCCGACGCGAAGCGCGGTCTCGTACGACTCGGCGAGCCGCGTCTTCATGTCGGCGCGCACCTTGAGACGGTCGACGACGACCTCGATCGTGTGCTTCGTCGATTTGGCGAGCCGCGGCACGGCGTCGATCTCGTGGATCTCGCCGTCGACGCGAACGCGCACGAAGCCTTTCGCGCGGAGCTCGATCAGCAGCTCGAGCTGCTCGCCCTTGCGGTCGACGACGGCGGGCGCGAGGATCATCAGCCTCGACTCGTCGGGAAGCGCGAGCGTCGCGTCGACCATCTGCGAGATGGTCATCGCCGAGAGCTTCTGCTCGGGGTGATTCGGGCAGTACGGATCGCCGACGCGCGCGAACAGCAGGCGCAGGTAATCGTGGATCTCGGTGACCGTGCCCACCGTCGAGCGCGGGTTGTGCGACGTCGCCTTCTGCTCGATCGAGATCGCCGGCGACAACCCCTCGATCAGGTCGACGTCGGGCTTCTCCATCAGCTGCAGGAACTGGCGCGCGTACGCGGACAGCGACTCGACGTAGCGCCGCTGGCCCTCCGCGTACAGCGTGTCGAACGCGAGCGAGCTCTTGCCCGAGCCGGAGAGGCCGGTGATGACGATCAGCCGGTGCCGCGGAAGGTCGAGATTGACGTTCTTGAGGTTGTGCGTGCGCGCGCCGCGGATGCGGATGTAGTCCATGCAGTTCCGAAAGTATCGTCGGCCCGATGCGTTTTCAATGATGTCGATACGACGTCGAGCCTAGGTCGATCGCCGCATCGGAAAAGCGCGAGGCAACCTGCTACTATACCGCCATTCCGCAGTCGTTTCGAAGCACCACCTTTCCCGCAATTCGATAACGCCGATGCGCGATCGCGCCGAGCCCGCAGCTTCCGCCGCCGCGAACGGCGGCGCGCGCCCCGAGCGCGTGCGGATGACGCCGGTCGAGCAGCGCGCGACGATCGGCCTCGCCGGCATATTCGGGCTGCGCATGCTCGGCATGTTCATCGTGCTGCCGGTGCTTGCGCTGTACGCCGAGTCCCTTCCCGGCGGCCGCAATCACTCGCTGGTCGGCCTCGCGCTCGGCGCGTATGGCCTCACCCAGGCGGTGCTGCAGATTCCGTTCGGATGGGCGTCGGATCGCTGGGGCCGCAAGCCGGTGATCGTCGGCGGCCTCGTGATCTTCGCGCTCGGCAGCTTCGTCGCCGCGTGGGCGCCGACGATCGCGTGGACGATCGTCGGTCGCACGATCCAGGGCGCGGGCGCGATCTCCGCCGCGGTGATCGCGCTCACCGCCGATCTCACGCGCGACGAGGTTCGCACGCGCGCGATGGCGGCGATCGGCATGACGATCGGTGCGACGTTCGCGCTGTCGCTGGTCGCCGGTCCCGCGCTCACCGCGGTGATCGGCGTGCCGGGCATTTTCGTGATGACGGGAATCCTCGCGCTCGGCGCGATCGGCCTGCTGCTGAAGGCCGTGCCGCAATCGGAGTTCGCCGCCCGCCCGTTCGACACGCCGGGCCAGTGGCGTCGCGTGCTGTCCGACGGCCAGCTGCTGCGATTGAACTATGGCATCTTCGCGCTGCACGCATCGCTGATGTCACTGTTCCTGCAGGTTCCGTTCATGCTTCGCGACGAGGGCATCGAGACCGGCCGTCACTGGGTCGTGTACCTGCCGGTGCTCGTCGTGTCGATCGCGCTGATGGCGCCCGCGATGATGCAGGCCGATCGTCCGCGGCGAAGCAAGCCGATCTTCATCGGCGGCATCGCCGTGCTCTTCGTCGGGCAGGCGATCCTCGCTGCGGCACACGGATCGCTCGCATGGGCGATCGCGGGGCTCGTCGTGTTCTTCACCGGGTTCAACCTGCTCGAGGCGAAGCTGCCGTCGCTCATCTCGAAGTTCGCTCCGGCCGATGCGAAAGGCACGGCGGTCGGCGTCTATTCGAGCGTGCAGTTCTTCGGCACGTTCGCCGGTGCGTCGATCGGCGGCTGGCTGTCGCAGCATTACGGTCCGCCGGCGGTGTTCGCATTCTGTCTCGTGCTGACGGCGGCGTGGATCGTCGTGAGCGCTTCGATGGCGGCGGTGCCCGCGTACAATCGCGGCAACTATTCGATGGGAGAAACGTAAATGGCATCGGTCAACAAGGTGATCCTCGTCGGCAACCTCGGCCGCGACCCCGAAACGCGCTACTCGACCACCGGCGCGGCGATCACGAACATCACCGTCGCGACATCGCGGCAATGGAAGGACAAGACGAGCGGCGAGAAGCGCGAGGAGACCGAATGGCATCGCGTCGTGTTCTACGACCGGCTCGCCGAGATCGCCGGCGAATACCTGAAGAAAGGCCGTCCCGTCTACGTCGAAGGACGGCTGAAGACGCGCAAATGGCAGGACAAGGAAGGGCAGGACCGCTACACGACCGAGATCGTCGCCGAGGAGATGCAATTGCTCGGCAGCCGTGAAGGCTCCGGCGGCGGCGACGTCGAGTTCGCGAGCGGCGGCGGCAGCGCGCGCGGGTCGAGCGGCGCAGCGCGCGGCAGCGGCGCAAGCGCAGCGGCGGCGCCGGCGGCCGCCGGCGGGGCGAAGAAGAACGTCGACGACTTCGACGACGACATTCCGTTCTGACGAGATTTATCCCCAGGGCGCCGCGACGAACGCCGCGTTGCGCCGGAGCGGCGAGACGGCGTGATCGGCGACGCGCTGGGGCGCAGCCGTTGCGCTACTTCTTCAGCCGCATTTCCATCCCCGACAAGTCGAGCGAAAGTTCGAGGCCGACCTGCCGCCCCTTGACCTTGAGCTGCACGCCTTTCGAGTTCTTGAGATCGGCGATCTTCTCGCCGCCTGCAACGGCGTAGCCCGCTCCGGTCGCCGTGTACGTGCCCTCGATGTCCTCGGGCCGCTTCAGGTTGAACACATCGCCGATGAGCTCGGCCTTCGACACGCCGATCGTTGCGCCGAGGCTCACTCCGCCAAGCGTCAGCGGATACGACTTGCCCTTGAAGCGCAGCGTGCCGGTGCCGCCGCTGCCGCCGACGATGAAGCCGGCCTTGATGATCTCCAGCGTCACCGTGGCGTCGGCGGCACTCGCCGCCGCCGGCATCCACGCGGTTAGAACGACGGCTGACGCCGCCATCGCGATCATCGTCGTGCGTATCGTTGCTCGTTGCACGTTGCCTCCTGTCGTTGAACCGGCGATTCGGCGATTTCGGCGGCATGCTGCTGCTCATGCGCCGGCGGGTCGTGCTCGATGACGCCGCCGCCGAGACAGGCCTCGCCGTCGTAGAGCACCAGGTACTGGCCGGGGGTCGGCGCCCACTGCGGTACTGCGAACGTCGCGCGGAGCGCGCCGTCCGGCGACAGCCCGATGCTGCAGCGAGCATCGGCCATTCGGTAACGCGTCTTCGCGCCGAGCGTCGCCAACGCGGACGGCGAAGGCGGGGCGCCGGCGATCCAGTGCATCGACGACACGTGAACCGTACGTCGATAGAGCGCCGGATGGTCGCGACCCTGCACGACGACGAGCGCGTTGCGATCGAAGTCCTTCGCCGCGACAAACCACGGAAGCCCTTCGCCGCCCTTGCGTCCGCCGACGCCGAGGCCTTGCCGCTGGCCGATCGTGTAGTACGCGAGGCCGTCGTGGCGGCCGATCGTATCGCCGTCGCGGTTGACGATCGGGCCCGGCGTGCGCGCGAGATAGCGTGCGAGGAAGTCGCGGAACGGACGCTCGCCGATGAAGCAGATGCCCGTCGAGTCCTTCTTCGCCCACGTCGGGATGCCGTGAGCCTTCGCGAGCGCACGCACGCTTCGCTTGGTGATCTCGCCGAGCGGAAACATCGCCGGCGCAAGCTGCTGCTGCGTGAGCTGGTGGAGGAAGTACGACTGGTCCTTCGTCGCGTCCAGCGCCTTCAGGAGTTCGACGCGGCCGCCGGCATGGCGCACGCGCGCGTAATGTCCGGTCGCGATGCGATCGGCGCCCAGTGCGAGCGCGCGGTCGAGGAACGCGCGGAACTTGATCTCGCTGTTGCACAGCACGTCGGGATTCGGCGTGCGTCCGGCGCGGTACTCGCTCAGGAAATGCGCGAACACGCGCTCACGATAGTCGGCGGCGAAGTTCACCGCCTCGAGGTCGATGCCGATCACATCGGCGACGCTCGCGGCATCGACGAGATCCTGCCGCGACGTGCAGTACTCGTCGCTGTCGTCGTCCTCCCAGTTCTTCATGAACAGGCCGATGACGTCGTGACCTTGCTGCTTCAGCAGCCACGCCGCGACGGCGGAATCGACGCCCCCCGACAGTCCGACGACGACGCGCATCGCTAGCCCATCTCGGTGATGAGATCGACGGGCAGGCGCCGCCCGGCGCGATGATCGTCGATGCAACGGAGCACGAGCGGGCTGCGATGCGTAGCGCGCCGATCGAGCACGTCGGCGTACGTGAGCCACAGCGCGCGCACGATGCCGTCGTCGAGCGAGCGCGACGCGTCGTGCGCGAGCGCGGTGGCGCTGAACGCGAAGCGCACGAACGTCGCGCCATCGTCGGCCTGCCATCGATAGACGCCGACGAGCGCCGCCGGCTGCACGGTCCAGCCGGTCTCCTCGAGCGTTTCGCGCGCCGCGGCGGCGGGGAGCGACTCGGCGGCTTCGAGGTGACCCGCAGGCTGGTTGATCCGCAAGCCCGCCTTCGTGTGCTCTTCGACGAACAGGTAGCGGCCGTCGCGCTCGACGATCGTTGCGACGGTGACCGCGGGACGCGGGATCTCGATCTCACGCATGGTAACGATTGTGCGCGGCGCGCACGTCAAAAACAAAAAAGGCAGGAGCGACGCCCCTGCCCTTTGCCGATTCGGGAATTGCGGGTCGGACGCTTACTGCGACGCGCCCTTCTTCGTGACATCCCCGGTCGTCTTCGCCCGTTCGGCCTTGGTCTCCTGATCCTTCAGCTTCGGCTGGGACTTCGACGCGGCGGTCGTCTTCTTCGCCATGGCGGCGCTCGCGGCGCCGGTGGTTTCCGCTGCCGCGCCCGTCGTCGTCGAGTTGACCGTCTTCGCCTTTTCGCTCTTCGACAACTTCGACGTCTTTTTCGACGCTTCGGTGTTCTTCTTGCCTTCGGCGGCGGTTTGCGCGCCCGATTGCTGCTCGGGCGAGGCGGTCGCGCCCTTCACGAGCTCCTGCTTCGACTTGTTCTTCTCGGCCTTTTCCATCTTCGCCTTGTCGGACGTCATAGGCGCGGTCGATTGCGCGGCGGCCGTAACGGCGAACGCTCCCGCAATCAAAGCAACGATCAATCTCTTCATTTTCGTCCTCGGTGGTTGGTTTACGGGTGTTCCGGCGCTGCCAGGCAATGGCCTGATGGGGCGTTAAAACCCGTCAATTCTAGGGAATTCCGGGGCAACGGGCAAACGCATCGCGCGCAGCCCCTTGCCGCGCTACTTCTTGGGCGCAGCCGACATGCCGCCCGTCGCGGCCGGCGTCGCAGAGCTTCCGGCCGCCGCCGACGTGTCCGCCGGCTTCTTCGTCGACGACTTCTTCGACTTCTTGGTCTTCTTGGTCTTCTTGGTCGACTTCTTCATCGAATCGGTTTTCGGCGCTTCGGATGCCTTCGGCGTCGCGGTGACCGACGGCGCGGGAGCGGGCGAAGGCGTGGGCGCGGGCGCTGGCGTTTGCGCGTAGACGCCGGCCGCAAACGCACCGGCCAGGACGGCCATCAGCAGCTTGCTCATGGTTTTGGTTCCCCTTGGAGTGATTGGAAGGATGACGACACTTGCGGGTGTCGCGCCATAAACGGTCCCCTTCCGCTGCCGGTTGACAACGGGAAATTTCCGCTGCCGCCATTTCTTGTGAAATGCGAGCGGGATGCGGTTTGTCGCCAGACTTCGCCATCTTTGCGCCACTTTTCGTCGGCGGACGAACCGTTCACAGCGGGATGCGCCGCTGCAGCCAGTCACGCACGAGCGGCACGGTGATCGGGCGCTTCTGCGCGAGCGACAATCGGTCGAGCTCGGCCACGCTCGCGAGCAGCGCAGCCATGTCGCGACGACCGTGCACGAGCAGATAGTCGACGACATCCGCAGGCAGCCGAATGCCGCGCCGCCGCGCGTACGCGGCGAGCGCGGCCGGCTTGTCGGCGTCGGCGAGCGGCCGGACCTCGAAGACGAGTCCCCACGACAGCCGCGTGCGCAGGTCCTCGCGCAGCGGCAGCAGCGCCGGCGGCGCATCGCCGGCGGCGAGCAGCCGTCCGTCGCGCGCGGCGATCGCGTTGAACAGCGTGAACAGCCGCGCCTGTGCGGCGGCGTCGGCGGACCCGACATGGTCGATCGCGACGATCGCGTGCTTCGCGATCTGCTCGGGGTCCTGCGCCGATAGCGCGCCCGGATCGGACACGAATGTCGCCGACCGGCCGGCCGCTTGCCCCCTTGCCACGGTCGCGCGCAGCAGGTGCGTCTTGCCTGTGCCGGCGCCGCCCCACAGCATGACGACGACGTGGCCGAGCTCGCCGTCGGCGCAGCGCTCGAGCGACGCGATCGCCTCGCCGTTGTCGCCGGCGAGGAAATTGTCGAACGACGGCGGCTCCGGCGGAGCCAGGTCGAACGTGAGCTGGCGGATCACGGCTCGCGATAGAGCGGCGACGCAACGTACTGCGCACGCAGGCGCCGCAGCGCGACGAGCAGCGCCGCCGACACCGGCAGCGCGAGGAGCACGCCGGCGAAGCCGAACAGCTGCCCGAACGCGAGCAGCGCGAAGATCACGGCGAGCGGGTGCAGCCCGATGCGATCACCGACGAGATAAGGGACGAGCACGTAGTTCTCGACGATCTGTCCGACGCCGTACACGGCCATGACGGCGAGGAAGCCGGGCCAGCCGGTCCACTGCAGCAGCGCGGCGAACGTCGCGAGCACGAGGCCGAGACCGAAGCCGACGTACGGGATGAAGACGAGCAGTCCGGTCAGCACGCCGATCGGCAGCGCGAAGCGCAGGCCGACCACGGAAAGCGCGATCGAATAGTAGATCGCGAGCGACACCATCACGAGCACCTGCCCGCGCAGGAACTCGGCGAGCACGTGATCGATGTCGTGCGCGATGCCGAGCGTGGTCGCCGACCATCGGCGCGGCACCAGGTCGGCGATGCGAAACGCGATGTCGTTCCAGTCGCGCAGCAGGTAGAACATGACGACCGGGATCAGCACGACGTTCACGAGCAGCGCGATCAGCAGCAGGCCGCCGGAGCGCACGCCCGCGAGCAGCTTGAGCGAGAGGTCGCGCGCACTGTCGAGATTCGACGCGACGAGCTGCTTCGCGGTGTCGAGGTCGAGCGAGAGGGCGATGCCGAACTTCTGCTCGATCCACGGCGCGACATCGCCCATGAAGCGCTCGCCGAGCTCGGGCAGGCGGCGCAGCATCAAACCGAGCTCGGCTTGCAGCAGCGGCACGAGCACGATGAAAATCGCGAGAATCGCGAGCATCAGCACGGCCACCGCGATCAACGTGCCGATCGTTCGCGCAATACCGGCACGCTCGCAGCGGTTGACGATCGGATTGCCGAGGTACGCGAGGATCGCGCCGACGAGGAACGGCGTGATCACCGGCCCGAGCCAGTGCAGCGCCGCGACGAACACGACCGCGGCACCGATCAGCCAAAGGTACTGTCGAGCGGCGATCGGCGTGCGCGGAGGCGGCACTTCGACGCGAACCGCGTGCGGCTCGTCGGCTGGGGGCGGTTCCATTTCCGGTAAAGTATAGGGTCAGAGTCGGTGCTTTTTTGAATCGACTCCGACTCTTTCTCGCGACATGACCGCCGATATCGCTCCCAAGCCCGCTTCGTATCGCGACTCGGGGGTCGACATCGACGCCGGCGATGCGCTCGTCGAGCGCATCAAGCCGTTCGCCAAGCGCACGATGCGCCCCGAAGTGCTGGCCGGCATCGGCGGCTTCGGCGCGCTGGTCGAGGTCGGCGCGCGCTTCAAGGAGCCGGTGCTCGTCGCCGGCACCGACGGGGTGGGCACGAAGCTCAAGCTCGCGTTCGAGCTCGCGCGTCACGACACCGTCGGCATCGACCTCGTGGCGATGAGCGTGAACGACATCCTCGTCCAGGGTGCGGAGCCGCTGTTCTTCCTCGACTATTACGCGTGCGGACGACTCGACGTCGCGGTCGCCGCCGAAGTGATCAAGGGCATCGCGCACGGCTGCGAGCAGGCAGGATGCGCGCTCATCGGCGGCGAGACGGCCGAGATGCCCGGCATGTATTCCACGGGCGAATACGACCTCGCCGGATTCGCCGTCGGCGTCGTCGAGAAGAGCGCGCTGATCGACGGCCGCTCGATCATGGCCGGCGACGTCGTGCTCGGCGTCGCGTCGTCCGGAGCGCACTCGAACGGCTTTTCACTCGTCCGCAGGATCGTTTCGATCGCGCGCGCCGATCTGCGCGCACGGTTTTCGGACGCCGACACGCGCACGCTCGGCGACGCGCTGCTCGCGCCGACGCGCATCTACGTGAAGCCGCTGCTCGCGCTCGCGCGCTCGATCCGCGTCAAGGGCATGGCGCACATCACCGGCGGGGGCCTCGTCGAGAACGTTCCGCGCGTGCTGCCGCCGAGCGTGCAGGCGCGGCTCGACCGCACGCGCTGGCCGCGACCGCCGATCTTCGACTGGCTGCAGAAGAGCGGTCACGTCAGCGACGCCGAGATGCATCGCGTGTTCAACTGCGGCATCGGCATGGTCGTCGTCGTCGCCGCGGCGGACACCGAGCGCGCGTGCGACGAGCTCACGCAGCACGGCGAGACGGCGTATCGGATCGGCGACATCGTCGCCCGCAACGACGGCGCGCCGGCCGCGATCGTCGCCTAAAGCGCGCGTGGCGAGATGGCGTTGCCGCGCATCGTGGTGCTGATCTCGGGACGCGGCTCGAACCTCGCCGCAATGCTCGCCGCCGAGCGCCAGGGCGCGCTCGGTGGAGCGGTGTGCGCGGTGGTGAGCAATCGCGCCGATGCCAGCGGGCTCGCGATCGCCGAGCAGCATGGCGTCGCGACGAGCGTCGTCGATCATCGCGCATTTGCCGACCGCGCCGCGTTCGAAGCGGCGCTCGCGGCGAGCGTCGACCGCGCCGAGCCGGACGTCGTCGTGCTGGCCGGCTTCATGCGCGTGCTGTCCGCGACGTTCGTCGCACGCTACGACGGCCGCATGCTGAACATCCATCCGTCGTTGCTTCCGGCGTACGCCGGGCTGCACACGCACCGGCGCGTGCTCGCCGACGGTTCGACCACGCACGGATGCACGGTGCACGTCGTCACCGCCGATCTCGATTCCGGGCCGATCGTCGCGCAGCATGAAGTGCCGGTGCTGCCCGGCGATGATGAGCAAACCCTCGCTGCGCGCGTGCTCGAGGCCGAACATCGACTGCTGCCCGAAGCGGTGCGCGCCTTTTGCGAGGGTCAGAGTGGACTTCCTTTGAGTCGACACTCTGACCCTCGACGCGTTTGAGGCGACACTCTGACCCTCGGGGCGGCGGCGGAACGACGCGCACGCCGGCGCCTCCAACAGCCGTGGCATTGCCTCACGCACTCTCTCGGGATCGGTCGCTGCGCCGTGCGCCATGGTGGCGAGTGCGCCCGGCATTCGTCGTCGCGTTCGCAGCCTCGATCGCGCTGCACGCCGCGTTGTCGTTGTGGCCGGTCGACATGCCGACGAGCGCGCCGCTTGCGCCGCTCGCCGTCACGATCGAGCAATTGCCGCCGCCGCCTCTGCCCGCGCCCGCGCCGAAACCCGCGGCAGCGAAGCCCAAATCGAAGCCGAAGCACGTGCGCGTGGCGAAGCCCGCGCCGCCACCGCCGCCGGCGGCGATCGAGAGCGTTGCGCAGGAGCAGTCGCCGCCCGCGCAGCAGCCCGCGGTGCCCGACGTCGACACGATCGCCGAGGCGCCGCCGTCTCCGTCGCTGCCGGAGTTCGCGCCCGAGCCGCCGGCGATCGAGCCGCCACCCGTCGTGCTGCCGCCGCGGGTCGATCTTGCATACAAGGTGTTCCTCGGCACGCAGGGCTTCATGATCGGCGAAGCCGTGTACCGCTTCGAGCACGAGGCGAATCGCTATCACATCGAGACGGTCGGCGAGGCGCGCGGGCTCGCGGCGCTCCTCGTGCGCGGCCAGGGACGGCTCGAAAGCAGCGGCACGATCACGCCCGAAGGATTGCAGCCGCTCGAGTTCGCCGTCGAGCGCGGCAGCCGCGAGCGCCGCGAGGTCGCGCACTTCGATTGGGAGATCGGCCTCGTCACGCTGCACGAGGACAAGACGCTTGCGGTCGAGCTGCCGACGTTCGATCCGCTCGCGCTGATGTGGCAGTTCTACTTCGCGCCGCCGACCACCGACGAGCAGACGTTCTACGTGGCGACGACGCGCCGCGTGCAGCGCTACACCGCGGTGCGCGAGGCGGTCGAGACGATCCCGTGGCGCGGCGGCGAGCTGGTCGTCGAGCGCTGGCATCGAAAGAGCGAGGACGGCGGTACCGAAGGGTATGCCTGGCTCGCGCCGTCGCTTCGCTACGTGCCGGTGAAGATGCGCGTTTCGTTTCCGCGCGCGACGTTCGAGGCGACGCTCGACGCGATCCGCGTCGACGAACCGCTCGCGACAAAGTGAGCGCGGACGCGCCCATGCGCGCGAACCAGCTCGGCGCGCTCGCCGCCGCCATCGCCGAGCTCGCGCCGCTGCCGGCGCCGGCGGACGCGATGCTGCACCGATTTTTCCGCAACCATCACGAGCTCGGTCGCGCCGATCGCGCGCTCGTGAGCGAAGCGGTGTTCGCGTGGCTGCGCCGGCGTCGATCGATCGACACGCTTGCGCAGACCAGCAATCCGCGCCTGCTCGCGCTTGCAACGCTCGTGCGCGAGCTCGGTGTTTCGCAACGCGACCTCGACGCCGTCCTGTCCGAGCGCGACGCTGCATGGTTGCGCGAATTCACGTCGCGGCTGTCCGCGCCGCTCGATCCTGCGGTCGCGGCTGACCTGCCCGACTGGATCTGGGAACGGCTCGGTAGCGCGTACGGCGACGACGAGCGGCTTGCGCTCGCACGCTCGCTGCTCGCGCCGGCGCCGCTCGACCTTCGCACGAACCCCCTGAAGACGACGCGCGACAACGCGCGCACGGCGCTCTCCGCGACCGGCGTCGAGTCGCAGCCCACGCCGTTCTCGCCGCTCGGCCTGCGCGTGTCGGGGCGGCCGTCGCTCGCGCAGCATCCGCTGATGCAGGATGGCAGCATCGAAGTGCAGGACGAGTCGAGCCAGCTCGTCGGCTACGTCGTCGCGCCGCGGCGCAGCGACATGGTGGTCGACTTCTGCGCCGGGGCGGGCGGCAAGACGCTCCTCCTCGGCGCACTGATGCGATCGCATGGGCGCCTGTACGCGTTCGACGTCGTCGATTCCCGGCTCGCCAAGCTCAAGCCGCGGCTCGCGCGCTCGGGACTGTCGAACGTGCATGCGCAACTGATCGCAAGCGAGCGCGACGCGCCTGTGAAGCGGCTCGCGGGCAAGATCGATCGCGTGCTGGTCGATGCGCCGTGCACCGGCCTCGGCACGCTGCGGCGAAATCCCGATCTCAAATGGCGCCACTCCGAGCAGTTGTTGTCCGATCTGACCGCGAACCAGCGCGCGATCCTTGCGTCGGCGGCGACGCTCGTGAAGCCCGGCGGCCGCCTCGTCTACGCGACCTGCTCGCTCCTGCGCGACGAGAATGACGCGATCGTCGAGGCGTTCCTCGCCGCGCATCCGGAGTTCGAGCAGGGCGACGCGTCGGCGGAGCTCGCGCGCGCCGGCATCCCGCTCGCGACCGGCCCGACGATGAGGCTGCTGCCGCATCGACACGGCTGCGACGGCTTCTTCGCTGCGCTCCTTCATCGAAAATGAGGGTCAGAGTGCTTTATCGTCGACGAGGGTCAGAGTGGACTTTGGATCGTCGGGCGCCTTTCTTCGGCTCACGGTGCTGCGGCCAACGCGATGAGCGCGACGCCCCAGCTTGGAAATGCGCGCGCAGAATTGCGCATCGCCAAGCGCCCACGCGTGCTGTGTGGCATCACGAATCGCGTCGATGTCGCTGCCCGCGACGCCGAGCGCGAACATGGCTCGATACGCCGCGCGCCGCTCGCCGGTCGATGCGCCAAGCGAACGGAACA
Source organism: uncultured beta proteobacterium (assembly GCA_963798655.1). GTDB lineage: Bacteria > Pseudomonadota > Gammaproteobacteria > Burkholderiales > Casimicrobiaceae > CAVSMC01. The sequence continues at coordinate 166,754 of CAWCUH010000007.1, forward strand.
CCGCGTGCGGCGCAACGAGCTCATCCTTCCGATCGAGCGCATTGGCCCCGTAGCTCGACCACGGATAGCGGGATGGCTCATCGACGAGCGCGGCACGAACCGGATTGAGCTCGATGTAGCGCATGCACGTGAAGAGGTAGCGGTCGTCGTCGATCAACGTGGCTCTGTACCGACCTTCCCACAGCGTACCGGTGCGCCGATACCGCTCGTTGAAGTAACGAACGTAGATGCGGCCGATCGACTGCATCGCTTTCGGCAAGCTTGCCGCGGCACTCGGCGTCGCGAGCAGGTGAACGTGGTTGGTCATCAAAACGTACGCGTGGACCGAAACGCCATGGCGACGCGTTGCAAACGCAAGACACTCGCGATAGAACGCGAAATCTTCCGGCGAACGAAACGTCGCGGCGCGATCGTTTCCCCGCTGGATGACGTGAAGCGGAAACCCGGGCACGAAATATCTAGGCAAACGCGGCATACCGCGACGCTATGATGTGCGGCCGTCTTTCTCAATCGGCCAAACGTCCACTCTGACCCTCGTGCAAGCAGCACTCTGACCCTCGTTTTCCGAGCCTATACTCTGACCGTGCTCGACCCGATCGACTACAGCCGCATCGAGACGGCGCTCGCGCAGCCGCCCGGCTGGATCGAGCTCGCGATCATCGCGGCCTGCTTCGCCGTCGGGTGGCTCGTCGATCGGCGCGTGCGCGTGCGCGCCGGCGCGCGCCCCGAATTCGTTCGTGCTCAGCATCGGCAGCTCAAGGCTGGTGTGCCACTCATGACCCTCGCGCTTCGCGGTGGAGCACGCCGCGTTCAGCCGCTTCGCGCCGCCATTCTTCCTGTCGATCGCGCTGCCGCTCGTCATCGCGCTCGCCGTCATCCGGCTGATCGTCTACGCGCTGCGCGGCGTCTTCGGCAACGCGCCGTGGATGAAATCGTCCGAGCGCGCGATCGCGTTCACCGTCTGGGTCGGCGCGCTGCTCTACTTCACGGGCGTGTTGCCGGCGGTCCGCGCGGAGCTCGACGCGATCACGCTGCCGCTCGGCAGCCCGCCGCTGTCGATGCTCGAGGTGCTGCAGGGCATCGCTGTTGTCGTCATCACCGTCGCCATCACGCTGTGGCTGTCCGGACTGCTCGAGCGCCGGCTGGTACGCGACGAGCACTCTGACCCTCGTGCTGAGCCGGCTCGTTCGCGCCGTGCTGCTCGCGATCGGCATCCTCATGGCCCTGCGCGCGATCGGCTTCGACCTCACCGTGCTTTCGGTGTTCGGCGGCGCGCTCGGCGTCGGCATCGGACTCGGCCGCAACGGCTCGCCGCGAACTACATCGCCGGCTTCACGATCCTGCTCGACCGCTCGATCCGCATGGGCGACATGATCACGGTCTCCGACCGCTCGGGCATCGTCGCCAAGGTGACGTCGCGTTACGTCGTCGTGCGGGGTCACGACGGCGTCGAGGCGATGTGCAACGAGAAACCCAGGTCGTGCTGAACCACCATTCGCCGACGACGACGGGCGTCGTTCGCGTCGCGGTGAGCCTGACGGTGAGCTACGACAGCGACGTCGAGCACGCGCTCAAACTGCTTGAGCGGCTTGCGCTCGACGAGCCGCGCGTGCTGAAGAGCGGCAGCACGCCGCAGGCGTTCCCGTGCCGCTTCGGCGAAGCGGCATCGACCTCGAGCTCGGCGTATGGATTCGCGACCCGGAAAACGGCCAGCTCAACCTCCGAAGCGCGCCAACGCGCGATCTGGCGAATGCGAAACGATCAGGATCCCGTTTCCGCAGCGCGAGATCCGGCTCCTCGACACGCAGGCGAATGACGGCCAGCGCACACTCGCTGCCACGCCGACAAAAGTGCTACCGGCTACCGCGACGCCGGCGGATCCCGAACCGGGAATTACTTGACCAGTCTCACGAAAGCAAGTGCTTTCTCGCGTATAATTTACGGCTCTGTTCGAGCGCCGCCCGCGGCGCCGATCATCCGAAGAACGAGCCAATGCCCATCGATTTCCTTTCTGTCCTCGCGTACGGCCTGATGTCCATGCCGTGGTGGGGCTACGTCGTCGTGACGCTCGTGCTGACGCACGTCACGATCGCGTCCGTGACGATCTTCCTGCACCGTGCCCAGGCGCACCGCGCGCTCGATCTGCACCCTGTCGTGAGCCACTTCTTTCGCTTCTGGCTGTGGCTTACAACCGGCATGGTGACGAAGGAATGGGTGGCGATCCACCGCAAGCACCACGCGAAGGTCGAGACGGCCGACGATCCGCACAGCCCGCAGACGCGCGGGATCCGCAAGGTGTTCTGGCAGGGCAGCGAGCTCTACCGCGACGAGGCGAAGAACGCCGAGACGCTGTCGAAGTACGGCAGCGGCACGCCCGACGACTGGATGGAGCGCAATGTCTACACGCCGTACAGCTGGCAGGGCGTCGGCCTGATGCTCGCCGTCGACGTCGTGCTGTTCGGCCCGATCGGCCTCACGATGTGGGCGATCCAGATGCTGTGGATTCCCGTCACCGCCGCCGGCGTCATCAACGGCATCGGCCACTACTGGGGCTACCGCAACTTCGCCTGCGCCGATGCGTCGACGAACATCGTGCCGTGGGGCATCCTGATCGGCGGCGAGGAGCTGCACAACAATCATCACGCGTACGGATCGTCGGCGAAGCTCTCGTCGCGCTGGTACGAGTTCGACATCGGCTGGGCGTACATCCGCCTGCTGTCGCTGCTGAAGCTCGCCAAGGTGCGCAAGGTCGCTCCACGGCTCGCGGTGGCGAAGACCGGCAAGGCGGCGCCCGACCTCGCGACGCTGCAGGCGATCCTCACGCATCGCTATGCGATCGCGACCAGCTACGCGCGCTCGCTTCGCGCGTCCTGCGCCGCGGAGCTCGCGCAGCTTCGCGCACGCGCCGGCGGCCACGATATCCACCTCCCGAGCATGCGCAAGCTCAAGTTCTGGCTCGCAGCGGACGGCGTCGGCGAGCTCGCCGACAGCGATCGGCGCACGCTCGCGCACGCGCTCGAGCACAGCAAGGCGATCGCGACGATCTACGCGATGCGCCAGGAGCTGAACGGCCTGTGGGAGCGCTCGACCGAGTCGAGCGAGCAGCTGCTCGCGCGGCTGCAGGACTGGTGCCATCGCGCCGAAGCGTCGGGAATCGACGCGCTCGCGAAGTTCTCGCTGCAGCTCAAGCGCTACGCGTAGCTTCCTTGCCGCGAACCAAGAAAAAGCCCGCCGGTCGGCGGGCTTTTCATTGGGGCGAAGAATATCCGGTGGTCGGGAATGACGTGTCGCGGATGGTGTCACTTCGAGGCCGACGTTCCTGCCCGGGGAATCCGCTTTCCGCGCTACTTGAGCTTCGCTTCCTTGTACTCGACGTGCTTCCGCGCGACGGGATCGAACTTCTTGATCGCCATCTTCTCGGGCATCGTCTTCTTGTTCTTCGTGGTCGTGTAGAAGTGCCCCGTGCCGGCCGACGACTCGAGCTTGATCTTTTCGCGAACCTTGGATGCCATGCGAAACTCCTTTGACCGCTAGATGCGCTCGCCGCGCGCGCGAAGCTCGGCGAGGACGACGTCGATGCCCTTCTTGTCGATCGTGCGAAGGCCCGCGTTGGTGAGCCGCAGCTTCACCCAGCGGTTTTCGCCGTCGACCCAGAACCGGCGCTCCTGCAGGTTGGGCAGGAAGCGGCGCTTCGTCCGATTGTTCGCGTGCGAGACGTTGTTGCCCACGCGCGGGGCCTTTCCGGTGACCTGACAGACTCGAGCCATCGCTCGCTCCTTCTACGGGGCCCGCCGGCGCCTGCACGGGCGGCGGCCGGCCCGAAACTGGGGTGGATCGGCAAAGTCGTCAATTATAGCTGGGAAAGGGACGCTCGATCAACCGGTTGAGGAAAATCGCAGGCGTTTGCGCCGGCCGGTACGACGCTGCCCGGCGCGCAGCCTTGCAATCGTTCGGTGAGCCTCGAGGTTTCGGAGACGGGCACGTCCATCAGCGGTGAGCGCTGAAGGTCGTCCCGGAGCGTGCGATGCAGCCGCTCGCGCATTGCGCATCCATGGCGAGCGCACGTTCAACTCGACATACTGTGCGGTGAATCGGCGATCAACTCGGTTTTGCCGAGCGTGCGCAGCAGGCTGTACGTACGCGCGAGATCGACCGTGATCCGGCGAGCCCGACGACGGGTACGCCCATCGACAATGTGTCGAGGCTCGTCGTGGCGCCGTTGTAGGGCGTCGCGTCGAGCGCGATGTCGATGTCGTTGAACGCGGCAAGGTACTGACGCCTCGGCAGCCGCTTCGTGAACTCGACACATGCCGGGTCGATCGCCAGCCGTTCCAGTCGCGAAGCATTTGCTCTTCGACGTCGACGGACGCGATCCCGGCGACGCGCAGCCGCGCGTGCGGCAGACGCGCGAGCACCTGCGACCACAACGCGAGGCACGTGTCGTTCAGCTTCGGGTACTGATTGAACGATCCGAACACGACGTGGCCAGCATGTCCGTTGGCGGTGGCCGAGCGATCGGCACTTCGACCAACGGCGCATAAACCCATTGGCTGCCGGGAAGCCGATACAGGCGTTCCGTGTGGTGCGTCTCGGTGAGCCCGCTGGGTCGGTGTTCGCGTCGACGATCCGATAGTCGATCGTGCGTACGCCGGTCGTGCACAGGTATCCCAGCCAGGACGCCTGCACCGGCGCCGGCTTCCGCGCGAAGACGCCGAAGCGGCTCTCGGCGGTATGTCCGGCGAGGTCGATCAGTATGTCGATCGAGTCCTGCCGGATCACGTCCGCCGCCTGATCGTCCGTCAGTCGCGTGAGATCGCGCCATCGATCGCCGAACCGTGCCTGCAGCTCGTCGGTATGCTTGTCGCGGTAACGCGTATTGCTGTAGCAGAAGAAGGCGCACTGCGACGCGTCATGCCGGTCGAGCACGGGTGCGACGAACTGCGCAACAGGATGACGCGAAAATCCGGCGATACATAGCCGACGCGCAGCGGTCGATCCGGATCGAGTGAATTGCGATACCGGCGATCACGGGAGGCGTCACATCGGCGAGCCATCGCCGAACGCGCGATGCCGTCGCATAGCGCGACGGGATCGATCGAACCACCAGTGAGAGCGACAGCAGGTACGACTAGGCACGGCAGCCCGGATCGAGCGCGATCGCCTGCGATAAAGACGACCGCGGCGCGGCCGCGCCGGCGCACCGAGATAGGCGAGATCACGTACGGATCGGGCACTGCGGCACGCCGATCGCGCGACGAAGCTGCGCGGTGGCCCCCCCAGCGGCTCGGGAAATCAGCGCGATGCCGACCTGCGCCGCGGCGCGCGCGAGCAACGGCCGCCGGTGGGGTCGGCGCCAGCGTCCCGACGACAACGCCCGCGTACCACGGTCGCGTCGTCGTCACGCGCCGCGCGCGATAGAGCCGCCGAGCAGCAACACGCCCGACGCACGTCGTCGAGTGCGACGGCGCGCAGATAGACCCCGCCGGCCCGCCGCCGCGCTACCGATCGCGCGAGGTCGAGCGCGCGCCGACGTCGTCGGGATCGTCGGCGACGCTCGCCGCAGCCAATCGACAGCCGGCGGCGCGATCGGTGGCGCGAGGAGCGCAAGGCCGCGTGCGCGGCGACGAGATCGGGCAACGAGCGCCGCCCGGAGTACCCCTCGGCCGTCGCCACATCGCGCTCCCAGGTACACGCGCAGAGCAGGCGCGCGCGAGCGCGGACGAGGTGAACCGCCAGCGCGCGCGAGCGCGAGGGGGGAGCGGGAGGAAGGGGGGAAGGGGAGGGGGAGGGGAGGGGGGGTGCGATCGGCGTCGTCGCCGCAAACGCCGGAGCCGATCTGTTTCATATCGTGCGCTGCCCGAGGGGGGGGAGGGAGGGGGGGGGGGGGGGGGGGGGGGGGGGGAGGGGGGGGGGGGAGCGGGGCGGAGGGGAATCAGCGAATCCGCGGGGCGCGCGCGCGACGGCAGCGGTGTGCGCTAGAACCGCCCGCGCTCGATCTCTGGGCCCCCGTATTCACGTCGCGCCCGTGATCGGTCCGCTCGGCGACACGTACAGCCGTCCGATATCCATCCGCCGACGATCGTCGCATCACGACGTCAGCGACGCGATTCTGCGAAGCCGTCCGCCAACACATGGATGAATCCGGCACACGTGCGCCCGCGGCTGTAGTAGTGCCGAGGGCGAGCAGTAGACGGCATCGAACGCGCGGCGAGCCGGCAGCGCGGCGCGCACAGACCCGCCCCGCGGACGAGCCAGCAGCAGGACCACCGCGAGCGGGAAGCGGAACGAGGGCGCGAAAGAGGCGGGGAGGGGGGGAAGGGGAGGAGAAAGAGGAAAAGAGGGGAGAGGAGAAAGGAGAGCTACAACAGCCCGCGCTCGGCGAACGACACCAGGCGCCCGCCGGCGACGACGAAGTGATCGAGCGCCCGTATGTCGACCAGCGCCAGCGCCTGCTTCAGCGCCTGCGTCAGCAGCTCGTCGGCCCGGCTCGGCTCGGCGACGCCCGACGGATGGTTGTGCGCGAAGATCATCGCGGCCGCGTTGTGCGCGAGCGCGGCCTTGACCACCTCGCGCGGGTACACGCTCGTTTGCGACAGCGTGCCGCGGAACAGCTCCTCGACAGCGATCAACCGGTTCTGGCTGTCGAGATACAGGCCGACGAACACTTCGTGCGCGCGCGTGCCGAGCGTGAGCTTCAGGTAGTCGCGTACCGCTTCGGGGGAGGCGAGCGTGTCCTGCGCGCGCGCCTCGCGCAGCAGCGCACGGCGCGCGAGCTCGCCGATTGCAGCGAATTGCGCCGCACGCGCCGAACCGACGCCGCGCACCGATGGACGCCGCGCGCCGGGTGCGAGCAACCCCGCTACGCCGCCGGCCGCGGCGAGCAGATCGCGCGCGACGTCGAGCGCCGATCGGCCGGCGCTCCCGGTGCCGAGCAGCAGCGCGACGAGCTCGGCATCGGTCAGCGACGACGCGCCGTGCGCGAGCAATCGCTCGCGGGGCCGCTCGCAGTCGGTGAACGTCGATTCGGGCACCGTTCGCTCGTCGGTCGATGGAACACGTGGCGAGTGTAAACTGCGCGCGAACGGTCGCAATCGGCAGGTCGGCCGATGCACCGCTTGTCGTCCCCGCGAAGCGCGACCCGGTGTCGTTACGTCGCTGGATTCCCGCCTTCGCGGGAATGACGACCGATGTTCCAATACCATGCCTATCCGTTCGCTTCGTCGTGTCGTGGTCGGACTCACCGGCGGCATCGCCGCGTACAAGTCCGCCGAGCTGACGCGGCTCTTCGTCAAGGCCGGCGTCGCCGTCGACGTCGTGATGACGCCGTCCGCATGCCGCTTCATCACGCCGATCACGATGCAGGCGCTGTCGGGACGCCCCGTTCGAACCGATCTGTGGGAATCGGGCGCCGACAACGGCATGGGTCACATCGACCTCACGCGCGGCGCCGACGCGATCGTCGTCGCACCGGCGTCGGCCGACTTCATCGCCAAGGTCGCCAGCGGCCACGCCGACGACCTGCTGTCGACGCTGTGCAGCGCGCGCGATTGCCCGCTCTTCGTCGCGCCGGCGATGAATCGCCAGATGTGGCACAACGCGGCGACGCAGCGCAACGTCGAGCGGCTCGCGGCGGACGGCGTCGCGATCCTCGGCCCGGGCAGCGGCGACCAGGCCTGCGGCGAAGTCGGCGACGGCCGGATGCTCGAGCCGCAGGAGATCTTCGACGCGGTCGTCGCCGGCGGTGCAACCGAAAGTGCTCGCCGGCAAGCGAGTACTTATCACGGCGGGCCCGACGTTCGAGGCGATCGATCCGGTGCGCGGCATCACCAACTTAAGCTCCGGCAAGATGGGCTACGCGATTGCGCAGGCGGCCGCGGAAGCCGGCGCGCGCGTGACGATGGTGAGCGGACCGACGTCGCTCGCGACGCCGGCGAACGTCGAGCGCATCGACGTGCAGAGCGCGGCCGAGATGGCGAGCGCGGTGAAGTCGCGCGTGCCGACATGCGACGTGTTCGTCGCGGTCGCAGCGGTCGCCGATTACACGCCGGTCGCGACGTCCGAGCGCAAGATGAAGAAGGCGAACGCTCCGCTGTCGATCGAGCTCAAGCCGACGGTCGACATCCTTGCGACGGTCGCGGCCCTTCCCGGCGCACCGTACTGCGTCGGCTTCGCCGCGGAGAGCCATGACGTGATCGCGCACGCCGAGGAGAAGCGGCGGCGCAAGAAGCTGCCGCTGATCGTTGCCAACCGCGCGCAGGACGCGATGGGCGCCGACGACAACGCGGTGACGCTGCTCGACGATGCCGGCGCGCATCCGCTTCCCGCGATGGACAAGCTCGCGCTCGCGCGCACGCTGGTCGCCGAAATCGCGAAGCGGCTCGCAAAGCGCTGAAACGTGGCGAATCCTTCAGTCGCTCGGACGATGCGGCTGAAGAGCGGCCAGGGTCAACATGATCCCGCGCTGGACGCACGCATCGCGTCTTGATATACAATCCGAGATGTATATCCACCGAGGTGTCGATATGCGCGAATTGAAATGGGGTAATCAGCCTCGCTCGTGCGATTGTCGGCCGCAGTCGTCGAAACGCTCGGCCTCAAGGAAGGCGACGACGTCCGCATTTCGGTCGTGGGCTCGCGTGATTTCCGGGTTGGCAAGTCACCTGGGGCTCGGGACATCCTGGCGCGCCTGAGAAAGTACCGCGGCCGCCTGCCCGCCGACTTCTCGTTCGATCGGCTGGACGCGAATGAGCGACGCTGACGTATTCTTCGACAGCAATGTGGTGCTCTATCTGCTCTCGGGCGATACCAGGAAAGCCGAGCGAGCGGAGCAACTGATCGCTACGGGCGGCGCGATAAGCGTGCAGGTTCTAAACGAAGTCGCCATATCGCAAGGCGCAAGCTCCATTTCTCTTGGTCGGAGGTGCGCGAGATCACCGGCAACCTGCGCGACGTTTGTTCCGTCGGCCGTTGACCGAACAGACCCACGAACGCGGACTTGCGGTGGCGGCGCGTCTCGGCATCTCGATCTACGACGCGATGATCGTTGCATCTGAGCAACTGGCCGGTTGCACGGCGCTCTATAGTCGAGGACTTGCAGCATGGACTTGTCGTCGAACGAATCCTTGCAATCCGCAATCCATTCGTCGGTTGAACGTGCCGATTGCGACCATCGACCTCCGGATCCTCGACGAGCGTGTCCGCGCCCATCTGCCGGCGTACGCGACCGACGGATCGGCCGGCATGGACCTGCGCGCGTGCATCGACGCGCCGATCGACGTCGCGGCCGGACAAACCGTGCTGGTGCCGACCGGCGTCGCGATTCACATCGGCGATCCCGGCTTCGCGGCGGTGATCCTTCCGCGTTCGGGCCTCGGTCACAAGCACGGCATCGTGCTCGGCAATCTCGTCGGGCTGATCGATTCGGACTACCAGGGCCCGCTGATGGTGAGCTGCTGGAACCGCGGAGCGACGCCGTACACGCTGCAGCCGATGGAGCGCCTCGCGCAACTCGTCATCGTGCCGATCGTGCACGCGCGGTTCAACGTCGTCGACGATTTCGAGCGAGCCACCGCGCCGAGGGCGGGTTCGGCAGCACGGGGCGGTAGCAGGCGACGCCGGGCAGGCCGGCCCACACGCGGACGTTGGCATTTCCCTTGCTTTTGACCGACACGGGTTCTTCTCTCCGGAGTCAACGTACGCCTATGTCCCGCTGGAAAGCCGCTGGCATCCATTTCGGCATCAGCCTCGTCATCGCGACGACGCTCGTGTTGGTCATGCTGCTGGTGCTGTACCCGCCGCCCTATTTCGAGCTGATGGGCGGTGACGAGCTGATCTTCTTGATCGCCGGCTGCGACGTGGTGCTCGGGCCGCTGATCACGCTGATTATCTTCAAGTCCGGAAAGTGGGGACTCAAGTTCGATCTCGCGTGCATCGGGACCGTGCAAGTGCTCTCGCTCGCGTATGGACTCCATACGATGCTCTTCATCGCCCGGCCGGTGTACACGCTGTTCGTCGTCGACCGCTTTGAAGTCGTGAGCGCGCACGACATCAGCGACGACGAGCTCGCGAAGGCGAAGGCGGCGAACACGCCCTTCGCGTCGCTACCGTGGACCGGGCCGAAGCTCGCTGCGGGCCTGCTGCCATCGGACCCGAACGAAGGTGTTTCACTCGCCGGCCACGGCGACGTGAAAGGTGCGCCGCGCCTTTACGTGCCCTACGACATCGTCGTCGGCGAGGTCGAGCGCCGAGCGCGGCCGATCAAGGATTTGCAGGAACGGATCGCACGTTCCGAACCGGGCGCTGCGGCCGAGTTGGCCCGCTACGCTGCGACGCCTGACAGATTCGGCTACCTGCCCGTCGTGGGGCTGTTCAATAGCATGACGGCCGTCGTCGACAAGCGCTCGGGGAGCATCGAGACGATCGTCGACTGCGATCCTTGGTGATTCGATAGCGCGCCGTTCGGTTCCGGGCCGCTGCCCGCACTTTCGCTCGAGCGCCTATCGCGCCGCAGGATCTGCCAGCGTCGGCACCGCCTGCGCGGCGACGGGCCGGCGCGACTGCAGCTTGATGAACTGGATGTTGTCGTCGTACGACTTCGCCGGATCAAGCACGTTGCCCTTCGGCGTGCTGTATTCGAGGTACAGGTTGTCGTCGGTCGAAACCCAATACTTCGCCGGTACCGGCAGCGAAGTCAGCAGGTTGTCGGTGCGGTCCGGATCGAGCAGCAGCATGTCGGCAAGCACCGCGGGATCGCTTCCGAACACTGCGAGCAACGGCTCCCAGCGACGCCGTGTCGCGCAATAGCTGGAGGTTCTGCGCGGTCGGCAACGCCTGGGCGCTGTTGGACGCCACGATGACGCCCTGACGCCCGATCAGATACAGCCAGACGTAACGAAACTCCGCGCGTACCGATCCAAGCACGCGCAGAACGTCCTCGCGGCTCATGTGATGCAACTGCACCCACTGCTGGAGGACGCCGTCCTGGTTCAGGCGCTGCCGCGCGAGATGGTAGAACTCCCGGTTGTAGACGGATGCAGCGCCCGCGAACCAGATCGACGAAATCTCGGCACCGATCAGGTCGTACTTCTGCTCCTGCAGCAGCAGGTAGTTGCGTCCGTCGGTGATATACGTACGGACACCGGGCTTCGCCGTGACTCCGCCATTGACGGTGCCGAAATGCTGGTCCGCGAGCCGGACGATGTCGGCGCTGAGGTCCACGATGTCGACGTGCTTGTAGCCCGCTTCGTGCAGCGTTCGTGCGCTGACGCCAGTGCCGTAGCCGATGACGAGCGCGTTGTCCCGGCGACCGGTGTGCAGCAACGGGGCGAGCGCAAACCCGAGCTGCGCCTGCATCTCGCCCTGGTTGGCGTCGTTGCCCTGAAACTTCCCGTTGGTGAGCAGCGTGTGAAGCGCGGGCAGGTTCTGTCGCTCCATCCGCGCAACGGAGGTCAACCCGCCGTCGATGCTTTCTGCGTGATCGATGATCTTGCCGAAGTTCGCGGCGGCGAAATAGACGTTCGCGCCGGACGCGAGATTGTCGTAATTGAACGACGCCGGCTGAACCGCCAGCAGCACCACGGCGACGCCGGCCGGCGCCCACGCAACCGGACGCCGCGCGCGCGATGATGACGCGATTGCGATCGCGCCAAGCACCATGCACGTCACCGCCAGAATCTGAACGGTGCGAAGCGCCCCGACCATCGGCAGCAGCACGAAGCCGCCAAGGAGCACGCCGGCGATGTTGCCGAGCGTATTCAGCGCAGCGGCGCGTCCGAGCGCAGCGATCGTGCGCCCGCGGCTGCCGCGCCCGATGCATTCCATCGCGATCGGATAGATCGCGCCGATGAAGACCGCGGGCGGGAACATCGCGAGCCAGCAGACAACCCCTCGGACGACCTCGCGCGAGCTGAAATCGCGCACGAGGGGATACCCGGCGAAGCTCCCGAAATACACCGGCATGCTGTCCCACAGGAACACGCCGCCGAGAATCACGACGGCGAGTGCGAATTCGAGCCATCCGAGCAGCACGAGAACCAGTTGCCTGCGCTGCAGCATGCGTCTCGCGCATTCGGCACCAACGCCGAGCCCGAGCAGGAACGTGAACAACATCAGCGAGAACGCGTACGTGCTGTTGCCCGCGACGACGGCCAAAAGATGAATGTAGATCGTTTCGAGCGCAAGCGTGACGATGCCGCCAATCCCGAGCACGGCGAGCGCTATCGCACCAACCGTTGCGCGGGAGCGACCCTCGACCGCCGCATCCGAGCTGTCCGGCGCGGCGTGCTCTTGATGCGCACCGCTGCGGCTGCCAGCGGCGCGCACCGACGTGCGCTTGTGAAGCTCGATCGCAAGGAGCGCAACGATGAAGCTCAACGCGACCGCGCCGAGCGTCGTCTTTGCGATACCGAGTGCCGGAATGACCGCGTAGCCCACGAGCAGCGCGCCGAGTGCCGCGCCACCGGTGTTCGCCGCGTACAGCACGGCGACGGACCGCCCGAGACCGTAGGCGCGCTGTTCGAAGAATCGCGCGAGAACTGGCAGCGTCATCCCCATCAGGATCGTCGGCGTCATCAGCCCCGCGACACCGAGCACGACGCGAAACACCGTGAGAATCTGCGCGTCGGGCGCCGTGCCTGCCGGCCAGATGCACGTACGCGCCTTGAATGCCGCTGAAGACGAGCGGCGTCACCGCGCAATACACGCCGATGCCGAGCTCGCAGAACGCATACAGAACGAGAGGGTTGTCGCGCGAGGCGGCGAGGCGCCCGCCGAGCCATGCGCCGATCGCCATGCCGCCCATGTACGTCGCGAGCACCGTGTACATCGCGGTCGCCGTGCTGCCGAACGTCAGCGCGAGCGATTTCGAGAACACGACCTCGTACATGAGCCCGGCGAACCCGGACAGCACGAACATGATCGCGACGGTGCGCACTTCCGGCGCCGCGCGCACAGCGCGCGACGTCGGCGTCGATTCTCAACCGGCTCGCCGGCGCTGCGCCGGAAGTTGCGCATGACAGGCCCATAAAGCCACGCACTCGCAGCGAGCGTCGCCGCAATGGCGAGCCAGGCGAGCCCGGGAACCGCCTCGAACACGGGAACGGCCACGCGCAGCGCGATCACCCACGCGAGCCAGAGCGAGAGCCCGCCGAGCACCGCGCGTTTGCGCACGGCATCTGCCCATGGCGACGTGTCGATCACGAGCGCCTGTACCGCGACGATGATCGGAACGGCGACGATGAGATCGATGAGGTAGTGCTCGCCCATCGCCATCGTCGCGACGAAATTCAGCACGAGCAGCGCGGTGAAGAGCGCGGTGATCCAACGGTTACCGAGTACGCGCGCATTGAGCCAGAGCAGTAGCGCCCAGCCGAAATGCATCGACGGAACTCCATTGCGCGGATAGGGCGCGAGTCGAACGAGGTCCAGCGGAAACTGGCCGACGTCAGCGACGGAGCCGGGAAATCCGGCCATCAGATATCTCGGACCGGTCACCGGCATGAAGTGGTAGCCGACCATCGCGACGACCGCGGCGACGACGAAGGCGGCGAGCAGATTGACCGACCGGCGGTCGGGACGGGCGAGCTGCGCTCCGTACAGGACGGCGAACGTGAGTGGCAGAACGTTGTACGCCGCATGCAGCACCGCCATCATCCCGGGGACCGATTGCGCCCACGATGCCAGGGCGACGCTCGGCTGAAAACCGAGCGTCGATTCGAAGTGATACAGATACGCGTCGTACGTGCCGGGATGAAGCGAGGTCGCGATGTCGAGATACGCGCCGGGCGTGTAGGCGAGGAGCAGGATACCGACCGACGTGAACAGCATGCCGTCGAGCTTCTTGCGATAAGCGTCCGCCGCGCCGCCGATGTACCGGTCCCATAGCATCCGGCCGAGCGCCGGATAGCCGAGCGCAAAGCCCAGAGTCCCGAACGCAAGCAGGTTCTGGTCGACCTGCGGATACATCGAGCGCAGCAGCGCGAAATACGCGACCGGCGCAAGCACGAGTCCGGGCACCATGACGGGCAGCAGCCGGCGCCAACCGGGTTGCGCGAACGCATACATGAACGCGAAGCACCATCCGAAATAGCCGAACACGACGAGCACGCTGCCGACGTCGGCCTCGAGCGCCCCGGTGATCGTCGTCGCGACGGCGAAGCGTGCGATGCCGAGGGCCGCGGCGACAACGCCGAGCAGGAAAACCAGCGTCGCGAATCGCAGAAGGTTGGGATCGTTGTGTTTTGCAAACATCAGGAGTCCGCCTTCGTTGTGACGCTCCAATGCAAGCATCCAACTTCGGTGCCGCCGGAAGGGAAGCAAGGAACGGGACCTTTCTTCCGCTGCTCGGTCGCCGCGAGACAGCGCTTCGAATCGGGAACTTCTGACCGCGAGGGAAATGAAAAGGGCCGCCTTTTGGGCGGCCCTCGTTGACGTTAAGCGGCAGGAAGGAAAGGGCGCCGCCGGTCCGATTGAATCAACGGCACGCGGCCGGGCGATGCTTTGCCAGAACGTTACCGCCTGTGCAGTCCCAGACGATTGAGCCCGGCTGCAGCGTCGGTACGTAAGTGACGTTCTTGGAGTCGATCAGCGACGAAACGGCCGGTGCCGCCTTGTACGTGATCGTCATGATGCCGTCAGCGACGTCCACGGATCGTCACATAGTTACCTTGAGTGTCTGTGGCGTGCGCAGGAATTTCGGCCGCGGCCGGCCGGCGGCGCCGGTTGTCGCAACCCGTCAGTCGTTCCGAGCTGGTTCGCGCAATTGCCGATCGGCGTCTTCAGGCCGTCGGCCAGGCTCATGCCTTCGCTCACCTGCGAGCGCGCGATGTAGTCCTGGTATTGCGGGATCGCGATGGCGGCAAGGATGCCGATGATGGCGACGACGATCATCAACTCGATGAGCGTGAAGCCCTGTTGGATACGTCTCATATTTGCATCTCCAATTGTTGGTTGACCCGAAACCCGACCCTCGCACCCAGCGATGCTGTCATCAGTGCAGCAACCGGTATGCCAACGGGATGGAAAGCTTTACCGAGCGTCGTCGAATGGCGACAAGTCTTTGTTTGCGCGGCGCTATTTTTTTTGGTCTGGCCGACGAACGGCGGTCGGCACCGAACCAGCGGCCGCCGAGCCGATTAGCGATCGTTCGGCAACCGACGTATAGCGAGAGGTGAGGGTGACGCGCAGCGGCAGTGTTCGCGCCGCATTGTGACGTGTTGCGTACAGGGCGTTCGAGACACTGGGTCCCCGCGTTCGCGGGGACGACGAGCAAAACCGCGTTCGCGGGGAGACGAACCAAAGTCACTGGGTCCCCGCGTTCGCGGGCACGACGAGCTGCAGCTTCGCGCCGGCGATCTCGATCTCGTCGCCTGCCTTGAGCGCGACGCCGGCATCCGCGACCGGCTTGCCGTTCACGAGCGCGGTCGTGTTCGCTTCGAGCGGCACGAGCATGAAGCCATCGGGCAGCTTGCGCACGGCGGCGACCGCGACGCCGACGCGCCCGACGGTCGTCTCGTCCTTCAGCAGCGGCACGGTGCGCCCGGCGTTCGGGCCCGTGAGCACCTTGATCGACGGCATCGGCGGCAGCGATTGCGTCAGCTCGGGATCCGGTGGGCTCGGCGCGTGCACCGGCGACGACCCGACGACGCCCGGCCGTGCGTGCACGACGTGCAGCGGCGGCATTGCGCGCACCGGCTGCGGCTCGGGGCTCGTCATCGAATCGATCTCGGCCGACACCTGCATGCCCGATATGCCCCGGTCGAGCTCCTTCGCGAGCGCATCCATCTCCTTGCTCGAGCGCGTTTCGGCACGCGCGGCGCCGCCGGCGATGATCGGCCGCTGCACCGGCTGCACGCGCTCGTCGAGCGATCGCATGTTGAGCTTGCCGAGCGCGGCCGGCAGCGGCTCGTAGCGCTCGTCGTTGTCGACGAGGTAGACGAGCTTCTGCTTGCCGATGTCGATCTGGTCGTGATCGCGCAGGAAATGCTTGGCGACCGCCTTGCCGTTCACGAGCGTGCCGTTGGTGCTGCCGAGGTCCTCGAGGAACGAGTCGGCGAGGATCGTCACGACAGCCGCGTGCTCGCCGCTTACCGCGGGGTACGGCAGGCAGACGTCGTTGTCGGGGCGGCGGCCGATGGTGAGCCGTTCGCGATCGAGCGGCACGTCGAGCGTCGAATTGTCCGCCATGATCACCACGAGCTTCGCCATCGCATCAGGCCTTGTCGTTCTTCTTCGCGAGCCAGCGCTGCACCCAGCCCGACTGCGGAAGGAACTCGGCGGGCACGCGCACGAGCACGACCGAGATGTTGTCGCGGCCGCCGTTCTGGTTCGCGAGGTCGACCAGCTCGGCCGCCGCGAGCGCGAGGTCGCCGCGCTTGTCGTCGACGACCGTGTGCACGACTTCCGGGTCGACCATGTCGGTGAGCCCGTCCGAGCACAGCAAGTAGACGTCGTTCGACTCGACGCGATACTCGACGATATCCGCCGGCACGATGGCCTCGATGCCGAGCGCGCGCGTCACGAGGTTCTTGTTGAGCGAATACTTCGCCTGCTCGACGGTGAGCACGCCGCTGTCGATCTGCTCCTGCAGCAGCGAATGGTCGTGCGTGAGCTGCTCGAACTTCTCGCCGCGCAAGCGGTAGCAGCGCGAGTCGCCGATGTGCCCGATCGACACGCGGGCGCCGCAGAACACCGCGGCGACGATCGTCGTGCCCATCCCGGCGCACTCCGGCCGCTGCTGCGCGGCCTCGTAGATCCCCTTGTTCGCGGCGGCGATCTGCTGCTGCAACAGCAGCGCGGCGTGCGTAAGGCCGGACGTGACGTCGACCTTGGAGAGCTCGCGGCCCGAGTTGAGCTCGGGCAGCATGCCGTTGGTGATGACGTTCACCGCGATGCCGCTCGCCACCTCGCCGGCGTTGTATCCGCCCATGCCGTCGGCCAGCACGGCGATGCCGGCCTCGGCGTCGACGAACACCGTGTCCTCGTTGTGCGAGCGGACCATGCCGGGATGCGAAAGAGCGGCGGAATCGAGCATGGCGTTGTCGGGGGTCGCGGACGAGCGCACGGGCGACGCGCCCGGAGGTGCGCAAGTTTAACCGGGAATCACGGTGGCGGCGAAGAGTGCGCGCGCACGGTTCGTGTCGTCGCCGCGAACGCCGGGACCCCGTGTCGTTCACAACGTGACGACGCGCTCGATTGCGCTTCGCGGGATGGCGTCGATCAATCCGCAGCCGCTTCACCGCGCTGGCGGCGGGTGATCCACAGGCCGATCGCCACGACGAGCACGACGCCGACGATCGGCGCGACGACGTGGAGGTATTTCGCGTGCGCGAGAATCCAGCCCTTCACCGCGGCGTCCTCGACGGCCATCTCGCCCGCGATGTAGCCGAGCAAGCCCCCGCCGGCGATCACGAGCCACGGCATCCGCTGGATCAGCCTCATGATGATCTGCGCGCCGAGCACGACGAGCGGAATGCTGACGACGAGGCCGAAGGCGAGCAGCAGCACGCTGCCCTTCGCCGCACCGGCGACGCCGATCACGTTGTCGATGCTCATCACGAGGTCGGCGAGGATCACCGTCTTCACGGCAGCCATCAGCTTGTCGCTCGACTCGATCTCGTGGTCGCCGTCGTCGTCCTCGGCGATCAGCTTCACACCGATCCACACGAGCAGCGCCGCGCCGACGAGCTGAAGGTACGGCAGCGTCAGCAGCGTTACGGCGAAGAACGTCAGGATGATGCGCAACACGACGGCGCCGACGATGCCCCACAGGATGCCGAGCTTGCGCTGGCGCGCCGACAGGTTGCGGCAGGCGAGCGCGATGACAACCGCGTTGTCGCCGGACAACAGGATGTTGATGACGATGATCTCGAACGCCGCGAGCCAGAACTGCGGCGCGAAGACCTCCACCGGACGGCTCCTCGATGCGAGCGCTACAACACTGATTTCAGCAGCCGCCCCATCTCCGCGGGGTTGCGCGTCACCTTGATGCCGCACGCCTCCATCACCTCGAGCTTCTCCTGCGCCGTGCCCTTGCCGCCGGAGATGATCGCGCCGGCGTGACCCATTCTCTTGCCCGGCGGCGCGGTGACGCCGGCGATGAATCCGACGACCGGCTTCTTCATGTTCTCCTTCACCCAGCGCGCGGCGTTCTCCTCGTCGCTGCCGCCGATCTCGCCGATCATGATGACCGCTTCGGTCTGCGGGTCGTCGTTGAAGAGCTTCAGGATGTCGATGTGCTTCAGCCCGTTCACCGGATCGCCGCCGATGCCGACGGCGGACGTCTGCCCGAGACCGAGATCGGTCAGCTGGCCGACCGCTTCGTAGGTGAGCGTGCCCGAGCGCGACACGACGCCGATCGGCCCCTTGCGATGGATGTGGCCCGGCATGATCCCGATCTTCAGTTCATCGGGCGTGATGACTCCGGGGCAGTTCGGGCCGAGCAGCATGGTGCGCCGACCCTGCATCCTGTAGCGCGTGCGGATCATGTCGCGCACGGGAATGCCTTCGGTGATGCATACGACGAGATCGAGATCGGCGTCGACGGCCTCGTCGATTGCAGCCGCGGCGAACGGCGGCGGCACGTAGATCACCGAAACCGTCGCGCCGGTCTCCTTCTTCGCGTCGCGCACCGTGGCGTAGATCGGGATGCCCTCGAAGTCCTCGCCTGCCTTCTTCGGGTTCACGCCGGCGACGTAGCAATTGCGGCCGTTCGCGTAGTCGCGGCAGATGCGCGTGTGGAACT
This sequence comes from uncultured beta proteobacterium, assembly GCA_963798655.1. Classification (GTDB taxonomy): domain Bacteria; phylum Pseudomonadota; class Gammaproteobacteria; order Burkholderiales; family Casimicrobiaceae; genus CAVSMC01. Next base: position 185,493 of record CAWCUH010000007.1, read on the forward strand.
GGCCGGTCTTGCCGGTGATCCCCTGCGTGATGACCTTCGTGTCCTTGTTGATCAGGATGCTCATTTTGTCGACCTCGCGATTGCGCTCGTCGTTCCCGCGAAAGCGGGAACCCAGTGTCTTTCCGGTCATTGCGTTATCTGGTCGTAAAGATCGGTCCAATACGGGTTCGCTGACTCTATAAGCTCGATCTTCCACGTCCGGTTCCATTTCTTCATTTGCTTCTCGCGCGTGATTGCGCCGTCAGCGGAGTCGTGGCTTTCGTACCAAACCAGCTGCTTGACACCGTGCCGTTTCGTGAAGCCTTCGACAATACTTTCTCTGTGCTCCCACACCCGTTTCACCAAATTCGACGTTACGCCGACGTAAAGCGTCCCATTTCGTCCGCTGGCGAGCATGTACACGTAGAAATTCTTTTCCACGCAATTTGAAAGACACTGGGTTCCCGCTTTCGCGGGAACGACGACCCGCTTTCCTTACTTTGCGGAGATGGCCGCGACGATCTTCTGCGCGGCGTCCGCCATGTTGTCGGCGCTGATGATCGGAAGCCCGGAGTCGTTCAGGATCTGCTTGCCGATGTCCTCGTTCGTGCCCTTCATCCGCACGACGAGCGGCACCGAGAGCTTCGTCTCCTTGGCCGCCGCGACGATGCCGTTCGCGATCGTGTCGCAGCGCATGATGCCGCCGAAGATGTTGACGAGGATGCCCTTCACCTTCGGGTTGCGCAGCATGATCTTGAACGCCTCGGTGACCTTCTCCGTGGTCGCGCCGCCGCCGACGTCGAGGAAGTTCGCCGGCTCCGCGCCGAACAGCTTGATCGTGTCCATCGTCGCCATCGCGAGGCCGGCGCCGTTGACGAGGCAGCCAATGTTGCCGTCGAGGGAGATGTACGACAGGTCGAACTTCGACGCCTCGACCTCGGCGGGATCCTCCTCGTCCAAGTCGCGCATCTCGACGATGTCGGGATGGCGAAAGAGACCGTTGTCGTCGAAGTTGAGCTTCGAGTCGAGCGCGATCACGCGGCCGTCGCCGGTCAGGATCAGCGGATTGATCTCGGCGAGCGACGCGTCGGTTTCGTCGAACGCGCGATACAGGCCCTGCAGCATCGCGCGCGCCTGCGGCAGGCTCGCATCGGGAATGCCGATCCGGCGCGCGACGTCGTCCGCCTGCTCGTCGGTCAGTCCGCGCATCGGATCGATGAACACCTTGTGGATCTTCTCGGGCGTCTTCGCCGCGACTTCCTCGATGTCCATGCCGCCTTCGGAGCTCGCCATCAGCACGACGCGCTGCGAGCCGCGATCGACGACCATGCCGACGTAGAGCTCCTTGCGGATGTCCGCACCCTCCTCGACCAGCAGCCGGCGCACCTTCTGCCCGGAGGGACCGGTCTGATGCGTGACGAGCTGCATGCCGAGGATCTCGCTTGCGCGCTGGCGCACTTCGTCGAGCGAGCGCGCGAGCTTCACGCCGCCGCCCTTGCCGCGGCCGCCGGCGTGGATCTGCGCCTTCACCACCCACGCCTTGCCGCCGATCGACTGCGCGCCCTTCACCGCCTCGTCAACGGAAAACGCAGGAACGCCGCGCGGCGTCGCCATGCCGAAGCGGCGAAAGATTTCCTTGCCCTGGTATTCGTGGATCTTCACTGATTCCCCCGAGGGAAAAGGGGACGTTATCGCTTGAGCACGATGCCTTGACTGTCGGCAACGGAAACACGTGGTACTTGCGCGCCTCGAACCACGGATCCTCGGCGAGCTTTTGCGCGCGATAGGCCGACCATTCGTAGTCGTCGAGGATGACAATGCCGCCGGGCACGACGCGATCGAAGAGCGATTCCAGCGCCGCGACCTCGGCGGGCGCTTCGTTCAAATCGATGTGGAGGTACGCGATCGCTTCGGGAGACTGGCCGTCGAACACCTCAGGTATCGGGCCCTTGAAGATCCTAACCTGCGAGTACGCGTCGAACTTGCTGCGCACTCGGGCCTCGAGGGTCGGGCCGTGCTCCGGCATCGCGTGATGCGCCATCCACTCCTCATGCTCGAAAAGATCGTAGGCCCAGAAAGTCTTCGGGAATGCCGTCCCGCCGAGATAGTCGACGACCGTCTTCACGCCGACGCCTGTGTAGGCGCCGCATTCGACGAAGTCACCATCGAGCTGAATGCAGTGATAGCCGGCGCAAGCGAGGATGTAGCGTCTCCACGCGATCGCCCTGTCGACGTCGCCTTCCGCGTTCGATTCCCACGCCGTGACGAACTCTGCGTCGTCGAGCATCGACAGGTTCCGTCCCCACGTGAACAGATTGTCGGAAAAATGGACACCAGCATCCAACTGCTCGGAGTGCTCCTTCATACTGCGAGCGAGCTTGTTTCCGTCCTTGGCACCCCAGAATACGGGCAGGAAGAAGTTGATCAGCCGATCCGCGGCCGGTGCAGCGAGCCGCGGCAGACGCGGCGCCTTACGCGAGAACAACGTGATCGAATCCCCGATTTCATCACGCGGCGCCCTTGAACCATTTCGGGTAATAACGGCGCACGACGTCCGACGACGTCTCGAGCGCGTGGCAACGATCGAGCTGATACGGCTTCTCGTCGTCGGCTCGCACTTCGCCGTGCACGCCGGCGAACGTCTGCAGCGCCGCGGTCGGCAGGAACGCGATCAGCTCGCTAACGTGCGCGCAGCCGCGCACGCCGCCAAGCAGCTCGTTCACCGCCTGACGGAATCCGCGCAGCAGGTTGGTGGTGCCGGCGAGCTTCGCGTAATCGGGCGCGATGCGCTCGCAGCCTTCGTACGGCACGCTGTCGCTCGACACGGCGAGTGCAACGACGTTGTAGTCGGCGTCGATCGTCACGCGCGCCCACATCTCGTGAATCGGCTCGCCGGCGCGCCGCGTGCCGGACATGAGCGTGTAGTCGTCGTCCTTCGTGTCCAGCAGCCGCGCCTCGATGTCGTAGAGGCCGTCGACCCGCTGCCAGCCCTCGTAGCGGACGTTGCGCGTGTGCAGGCGCTTGCGCGCAACGGGACTATCCGGAAGAGGCATCGAGCGTGAGGATCGCGAAGGCGCCGGCAAGCAACCGGCAAAGGACCCGCTCTACGGGGCCCCGACGCGCGGAGCCGCCAGCGCAAAGGGTTGATTTTACGCGGTTGCGCGGCGCGGGAAAAGTGCGAGGGTCAGAGTGCGACCGAAGAAATGTCCACTCTGACCCTCTATACTTTTCGGATGGCCTACATTCTTGCGCTCGACCAGGGCACGACCAGCTCGCGCGCGCTGGTGTTCGATCACCGCGGCAACGTGCACGCCGTCGCGCAGGCGGAGTTCGCGCAGCACTTCCCGCGGCCCGGATGGGTCGAGCACGACGCGACGGAGATCTGGGCGACGCAATCCGGCGTGCTGCACGGGGCGCTCGCGAAGGCGGGCATCGGCGCGCGGGACATCGCGGCGATCGGCATCACCAATCAGCGCGAGACGACGCTCCTGTGGGAACGCGCCACCGGCCGGCCGGTCGCGAACGCGATCGTCTGGCAGGACCGGCGAACGGCGCCGATGTGTGACGAGCTGCGCGCACGCGGCCTCGCGCCGCTGTTCGCGCGCAAGACCGGGCTCGTGCTCGACGCATATTTCTCGGGCACCAAGCTCAAGTGGCTGCTCGACAACGTCGACGGTGCCCGCGCCCGCGCCGCGCGCGGCGAGCTCGCGTTCGGCACGATGGACAGCTGGCTCGTCTGGCAGCTATCGGGCGGCAACACGCATATCACCGACGCCACGAACGCGAGCCGCACGCTGCTCTACGACCTCGAGCGCGGCGACTGGGACGACGAGCTGCTCGCGATCCTCGACGTTCCGCGCGAGGTGCTGCCGCGCGTCGTCGCGTCGTCGGGCATCGTCGCGACGGCGGCGATCGGCGGCGTCGACGTGCCGATCGCCGGGATCGCCGGCGATCAGCAGGCGGCGCTGTTCGGGCAGGCGTGCCATTCGCCCGGGCTCGGGAAGAACACGTACGGAACCGGCTGCTTCCTGCTTCTCAACACCGGCACGAAGCGCGTCGCCTCGTCGAACAATCTCGTGACCACCGTCGCGTGGCAGCTGCCGGGCGGGCGCGAGTTCGCGCTCGAGGGCAGCGTGTTCATCGCCGGTGCCGTCGTGCAATGGTTGCGCGACGGCTTGAAGATCATCCGGCAGGCAGCCGATGTCGAAGCGCTCGCGGCGAGCGTCGACGACAACGGCGGCGTCTATTTCGTGCCCGCGTTCGCGGGGCTCGGCGCGCCGCACTGGGACGCGTATGCGCGCGGCTCGATGTTCGGGCTGACGCGCGGCGCGAGCGGCGGCCATCTCGCGCGCGCGGCGCTCGAGTCGATCGCGTTCCAGAGCGCCGACGTGCTCGCGGCGATGGAACGCGACGCCGGCATGACGCTCGCCGAGCTTCGCGTCGACGGCGGTGCGACGGCGAACGATTTGCTCATGCAGTTCCAGGCGGATATCCTCGGCGTCCCCGTCGTGCGACCGAAAGTGCTCGAAACGACCGCGCTGGGCGCCGGGTATCTGGCGGGTCTCGCCGTCGGCTACTGGAAGGACGCGAGCGACGTTGCGGCCAACTGGCAGATCGACCGCCGCTTCGAGCCGGCGATGAGTCGCGATCGCGCACTCGACCTTCAAGGCGCAATGGACGCGGGCCGTCGAGCGAGCGAAACAATGGGCAACGTGAAATCGACGAGAGGACGCGTGGAAGATCGCACGACCCGTCATCCCGAGGCGCAGCCGAGGCGTGCGCTTTCGTGCGCGCCTCGCGCGATCGTCGTCGCTTGCGCAGTCGCCGCCCTCGCCTCGACGCACGCGGCATTCGCGCAGACGCAGCCGACGAAGTCGGACCTTCGCCGCGGCGAGTACCTCGTCAAGTACGGCGGCTGCAACGATTGCCATTCGCCGAAGAACATGACGGCGCAAGGTCCGGTGCCCGATCCGGCGCGGCTTCTCTCGGGACACCGCGCCGACACTCCGTTGCCGACGTTGCCGGCGGGGGTCGTCGGTCCCAAGCAATGGGGCGCGGTCACCAACAACGATCTCACCGCCTGGGTCGGTCCTGGGGAACGAGCTTCGCGCGAACCTGACGCCGGACGCGGAAACCGGCCTTGGCAAATGGACGGCCGACCAGTTCATCAGGACGATGCGCACCGGCAAGCATCTCGGCGTGGGCAGACCGGTGCTGCCGCCGATGCCCTGGTATGGCGTCGCCGTGCTGAACGACGCCGACCTGAAAGCGGTTTCGCGTATCTGCAATCGCTGAAGCCCATCCGCAACGCGGTGCCGGCGCCGCTGCCGCCGCAATAGGACGCGATGGAAATTTCGCGGGCGAAGCTTGCGATGATCGCCGTCGCTTCGGCCGCCGCGGGCGTGGTCGCGTTCGTTCTCTGCGTCGGACTCATGCTGCCGCTGCTATTGCCACGCGGAGTGACGCTGTCGATTCCCACCGAAACGCAGGTCGCGCCGGCGAAAGCCTCCGAGCCCGCCCGCTTTATCGGTGCGCACGCAAGGAGCGGCGGCGTCGAGATTCCGCGCGAAACCAGGGTCCTCGATGCCGGCCCAGGGCGTCTCGTCGGCACGGTGACGAGCGCGCATCCTCACATCACAGCCGCGTGATCACCAGCCTCACTACTTCCTCGACGAACGCCTTCGGATAGCCCTTATCGATCAGCGTCCAGCGCAGCGCGTTTGCGCAGCGCGCCTTCTTGTAGACGTTGAGCGGCACCTTCGCGCGCAGGTCGCTCGCGTGCAGGATCGCGCGGCGAAATTTGTCGAGCTGCTTCGTCGCCCTTTTGCCCTGCGCTTGGGTCGCGTCGAGCGGCACGATCCGGGCGACGTCGTCGGCCATCTGCCTGCCGAACGCGACAGCGTCGTTCGCGTTGAACCACTGCAGCACCATGCATTGCTCCTCGTTTGCCGCTATGGCGCTCGATGCGCGCGCTCGAACAGCATCGTGCGGAACGCATCGAACACTTTGCGCATCGCCGGCGGCTTGTACGGAAAGACGCTCGGGTCGTCGAAGTCGTGCACGATCGCCGCATTGTCGACTCGAAGATCAGCAGTCGACCGTCGGGCGCGTCGGCGCAGTCGAGCGTGACGTAGTCGAGCCCGAGGCGCTGATGGACGACGGCGAGCGCGGCGCGATGGCGCAACGCGAAATCGTCGTCGAACGACGCGAAGAAGCGCGCCTCGTCGGCCCGCTTGTCGGCGCTGTCGTGCATGCCGGCGTTCACGTAGTGGATCATCCAGTTCGACGAAACGCCCATGTGGCACGCGAACGGCTTGCCGTCGACGAGCGCGACGCGGCATTTCCTGAACTGACCGTCGGCCGAGCGGTAATCGACGAACTGCGCAACGAAGAATTCGGCCGCCGCGACGCGATCGATGTAGGCGCCGAGCTCTGCGAGATCGTCGATCTTCGCGAGATCCTTGCCGCCTTGCGAGTCGATCGGCCGCACGAGGATCGGAAAGCGGCCGTCGCGGAGCAGCGCGTCGAGCGGGCGACTGCCGCGCCGCACGTCGTCGAGCGCCGCGCGCGCCGTGCGCGCCGCGGCCGGAATCAGCGTGCCGGGCACGCCGTCGAGCAGCTTGGCCGCGTCGTCGCGAACGAGATGCGCGATGCGATCGGGCGCGTTGACGATCGCCTTCGACGTCAGCGAGGCGAGATCGCCGAGTTCGCGCAGCAGCGGCTGGTTCGCGCTCGATTCGCCGATGGCGACGAACACGAGGTCATGCTCCGGCAATGGCGACGGCAGCTTGCGATTCGGCAGAACATAGAGCAGCGTGGTTTCGACGTCGCTGCCTTCGAGCAGGCAGTCGACCGGCGTGTTCGACGTCATGTCGCCCGGCGCCATCAGCACCAGCAGCCGCAACGCGACGCTCGCCGGCGGCCGCAGCCGGTAAACCTGCTGCAGGTCGAGCGCTCGCTGCTGGTACTGCAGCGCGAACGGCCGATTGGCGTCGTTCATCGTGAGGAACCCGAGCGTCGCGATGTCGAGCATCGCGTTCGCGTCGGCGGGATTCTTCGCGACGCGCGCCTCGAGCTGCGGCCCGAGCACCGCAAAATCGTTGCCGGCGTCGAGCAGGCGGCCGAGCGCAGCGAAGCCGGTCAGATAATCGTTCGAAGTCATGGCGATTGCTGGGCGTCCATCGTGTACGGTTGCGACCCGGCGCGGATGCGCGTTCGCGCGCTCCGCAGCATTGTCACGGAAACCGCGCCTGCTCGCCAGCCCGCCGGCGCGGTTCGCTGTTGACAGCGCGTCGATCCGTGCATATGCTCGCAACTACGTGCATATGCGCGTATCCCGCTGCCGAGGATGTCGACCCACTCGCCCGAGCAATCCGTCGCCTGCGCGTGCGGGCGCCTGCGCCGCGCGGCGCGCTCGCTCACCCAGCTCTACGACGACGAGATGGCGCCTGCGCGCCTGCGCGTCACGCAGTTCTCGCTGCTGCGCACGCTCGATCGCGAAGGCGCGACGCGCATCACCACGCTCGCCGCGCGCACGCTGCTCGATCGCACGGCGCTGTCGCGCAATCTCGATCCTCTGATCGCGCGCGGCTTGGTGGAGGTCACCGCCGGCCGCGACGCGCGCACGCGCGAGGCAGCGCTCACGCGCGCGGGAAAGGCCGCGCTTGCGGCGGCCGAGCCGCACTGGAAGCGCGCGCAGTCGCGCGTCGCGAAGCGGCTCGGCGCGCAGAAGCTCGAGTCGTTGATCTCGACGCTTGCCGAAATCGAGACGCTGCACCCGTCGCCCGCCGGACGCGTCGACTGACCCCGAGGTTCAGCATGGCCACCGCTTCGCGCGCCGAGTGGCGCACGCCGACCGTCGTTCTCATCGCGAGCTGCGTCGTGTTGATGCTCTCGCTCGGCTTGCGTCATGGCTTCGGCCTGTTCCTGCAGCCGATGAGTGCCGACCTGCACTGGGGCCGCGAGACGTTCGCCTTCGCGATGGCGGTGCAGAACCTCGTCTGGGGCATCGCCACGCCGTTCGCCGGCATCCTTGCCGATCGCTTCGGCGCGCATCGCGTCGCGCTCGTCTGCGGCCTGTTCTACGCGGCGGGTCTCGCGACGATGGCGCATGCGACGACGCCGCTCACGCTCGCGCTCACGGCCGGCGTGCTGATCGGCATCGGGCTTTCCGGATTGTCGTTCTCGACGATCGCCGGCGTGCTCGGCCGCGCCTATCCGCCGGAAAAGCGCAGCATGGCGCTCGGCATCTCGGCTGCGGCCGGGTCGTTCGGCCAGTTCGCAATGCTGCCGTTGACCGAGCTGCTGCTCGTTTCGTTCGGCTGGTACGGCGCGCTGGTGTTGATGGCGTCGGTTGCGCTGCTGATGGCACCGCTCGCGCTCGTCATGTACGACCGCGTCGGCGGCGCATCGCACGCGTTCAGGCAATCGGCCGCAGAGGCGATACACGAGGCGATCAATCACCGCGGCTACGTGCTGCTGACGATCGGCTTCTTCGTCTGCGGCTTCCAGGTCGTGTTCATCGGCGTCCACCTGCCGTCGTATCTCGCCGACAAGGGCATGCCGCCGCACGTCGCGGTGAGCGCGCTCGCGCTGATCGGCCTGTTCAACATCGTCGGCACGTGGACGACCGGCTGGCTCGGCAGCCGCATGCCGAAGCGCTACATCCTGTCGTTCATCTATTTCGCCCGCGCGATCGTGTTCGCGCTGTTCTTCCTGCTGCCGCTGTCGCAGCTTTCCGTGTACCTGTTCGCCATCGCGCTCGGGCTGCTGTGGCTGTCGACCGTGCCGCCGACGAACGGGATCGTCGCGCAGGTGTTCGGCGTTCGCTACCTCGCGATGCTCGCCGGCGTCACGTTCCTGAGCCACCAGATCGGCAGCTTCCTCGGCGCGTGGCTCGGCGGCAGGCTGTTCGATTCGACCGGCAGCTACGACATCGTCTGGTGGATCGCGATCGCGCTCGGCGTTGCGGCCGGCGTGATCAACCTGCCGATCGACGAGCGCCAGATCCGGCGCGCGCCGGCGACTGCAGCGGCGTAGTGGAAAACGTGGTCTGTCCCCTATAGCGGCAGCGCCGGCGGCAGCGAGTCCGCCGCGACGTGATCGACCGCGTCGGTGATCAGCGTATCGACGCCCCAGCCGGCGAGCTCGTCGATGCGCTCGCGCTCGTTCGGCGTGTAGCACATCACGCGATAGCCGGCGGCATGCGCCTTGTCGCACGATCGCCCGGGTCAACAGCTGGTGATCCGCGTCGAGCGCGACGCAATCGAGCCGTGCGAGGCGCTCGAGCCAGTCGTCCGGCAATTGATCGACCAGCAGCGCGCGCGGCAGCGCACCGACGGCGACGCGCGCCGATTCCAGCGCGGCTTCGGAGAACGACGACAACAGCGGCGGAACGTCGGCGTCGCGCCACAGCGTCGCCGCGTCGAGCGCGACCGCCGCACCGGTTTCAGCCTCGCGTCCCGGCGTCGGCTTGATCTCGACGTTGCAGTGCACGCCATGCGCGCGTGCCCACCGTGCGATGGCGGCGAACGTCGGCAGCGTCTCCCCCGCGTACTTCGCGGAATGCCAGCCGCCGGCGTCCAGCCGCGACAACTCGCGCCACAGCAGCGCGTCGGCGCGGCCGCGGCCGCTCGTCGTGCGCTCGAGCGTCGCGTCGTGCAGCAGGAAGCTCACGTTGTCGGCGGCGAGCTTCACGTCGAACTCGAACATCCGGTAGCCAAGCGCGTGACCGACGCGCATCGCGGTGAGCGTGTTCTCCGGCGCCTGCTTGCCTGCGCCGCGGTGGGCAACCAGCCGCGGATACGGCCAATCGCGTGCAATCGCGTTCGTCATGTCATCGCATCCGCTGTCCGGATTTGGCGTCGAAAAGGAATACGGCATCGGGCTGCGCGGCGAGCGCGAACGTCGAGCCGATGTCCGGGTGCGTGCCGTGCGGCAGCCGGGCGACGACCGTCGTCTTGCCATGGCCGACATGGACGAGCGAGTCGGCGCCGAGGTGCTCGATCATCTCCACCGTGCCGGCGACGACGCGCTCGCTGTTGTGCGCCGGCAGCATGTGCTCGGGACGAATGCCGACGACGACGTCGCGACCGGGCTCGACGGTCCCATTCACGCCGTGCACGCTGCCGCCGGCGTCGAGCGCGATCGCGCCGCGGCCGTCCGCCTTGCCGGGCATGAAATTCATCGCCGGCGAGCCGATGAAGCCCGCGACGAACAGCGTCTGCGGGTTCGCGTACACCTCCATCGGCGTGCCGACCTGCTCGGCGCGGCCGGCGTTCATCACGACGATTCGCTGCGCGAGCGTCATCGCTTCGACCTGGTCATGCGTGACGTAAAGGCTCGTCGTGCCGAGCCGGCGATGCAGCTTCTGGATCTCGAAGCGCATTTGCACGCGCAGCTTCGCGTCGAGGTTCGATAGCGGCTCGTCGAACAGGAACACCGCGGGCTCGCGCACGATCGCGCGTCCCATCGCCACGCGCTGGCGCTGCCCGCCGGAGAGCTGGCGCGGCTTGCGCTCGAGCAGCGCGTCGAGCTCGAGGATGTCGGCGGCGCGCTTCACGCCGGCGTCGATCTCGGTTTTCGACTGCCCGCGGATCCGCAACCCGTACGCCATGTTGTCGTACACGCTCATGTGCGGATAGAGCGCGTAGTTCTGGAACACCATCGCGATGTCGCGATCCTTCGGCTCGAGGCGGTTCACCACGCGCCCGCCGATCGCGATCTCGCCGCCGCTGATCTCCTCGAGGCCGGCGACCATGCGCAGCAGCGTCGATTTGCCGCAACCCGACGGACCGACGATCACGACGAACTCGCCGTCGGCCACGGCAAGGTCGATGCCCGGAATGACGACGGTCGGCCCGTACGCCTTGCTCACGTTGCGGAAGTCGACGGTGGCCATATCACGCGCTCATCATTTCTCGGCGTCCACCAGGCCCTTGACGAAGGCCTTCTGCATCAGCATGACGACCGCCACCGGCGGCAGCATCGCGAGCATCGCGGTCGCCATCACCAGATGCCATTCGGTCGCCTGCTCGCCGCCGCCGGTGATCATGCGCTTGATGCCGATCGCCGTCGTGTACATGTCCTCCTGCGTGGTGACGAGCAGCGGCCACAGATACTGATTCCAGCCGTAGATGAAGAGGATGACGAACAGCGCCGCCATGCTGGGCCGCGACAGCGGCACGACGACGTCCCAGAAGAAGCGCATCGGCCCGGCGCCGTCGATGCGCGCGGCTTCGGCGAGCTCGTCCGGAATCGTCAGGAAGAACTGGCGAAAGAGGAACGTCGCCGTCGCCGACGCGATCAGCGGCACCGTCAGGCCCGCGTAGGTGTCGAGCATGTGCAGGTCGGAGACGACCTTGTAGGTGGGCAGGATGCGCACCTCGACCGGCAGCATCAGCGTGACGAAGATCATCCAGAAAAAGAACGTGCGCAGCGGGAAGCGGAAGTAGACGATCGCGAACGCCGACAAGAGCGAGATCGCGATCTTGCCGCACGCGATGACGAGCGCCGAGATGAGGCTGTTCAGCATCATCCGTCCCACGGGCGCCGTCGATTGACCCGCGCCCTGCGCGATCACGGTGAGATAGTTGTCGATCAGATGCGGGCCGGGCACGAGCGGCATCGGAGGCGCGAGCACCTGCTCCGCCGTGAGCGAGGATGCGACGAACGTCACGTAGATCGGGAACGCGACGATCGCGACGCCGGCGATCAGGATCGCGTGCGACGCGATGGTCCAGCCGGGCCGGTTCTCGACCATGTCAGCTCGTCATTCGCGCGAAAGCGGCAATCCGGTGTCTTCGCAGCATTGGCGCTCGACCATGAACGACGCCGGATTCCCGCGTTCGCGGGAATGACGGCGTGATGCGAAGGCATTCGATATCGCCATTAGTACTGCACCTTGCGCTCGACGTAGCGGAACTGGATCACCGTGAGCGTGATGACGATCGCCATCAGGATCACCGACTGCGCCGCGGAGCCGCCGAGGTCGAGCGCCTTGAAGCCGTCCTTGTACACCTTGTAGACGAGGATGTCGGTCGCCTGCACCGGTCCGCCGCCGGTGGCCGCATCGATGATCGCGAACGTCTCGAAGAATGCGTAGACGATGTTCACCACCAGCAGGAAGAACGTCGTCGGCGACAGCAGCGGAAAGACGATCGTCGCGAAGCGCCGCGCCGGTCCGGCGCCGTCGATTGCGGCCGCCTCGATCAGCGACTTCGGGATCGATTGCAGCCCGGCGAGGAAGAACAAGAAGTTGTAGCTCACCTGCTTCCACACGGCGGCGATGGTGACGAGGATCAGCGCATCCGTGCCGTCGAGCAGCGGATCCCACGGGATGCCGAGCTTTCGCAGCGCATACGAAACGATGCCGAGCGTCGGGTTCAGCAGGAACAGCCACAGCACCGCGGCGACGACCGGCGCGACGGCGTACGGCCATATCAGCAGCGTCTTGTAGACCATCGCGCCGCGAATGATGCGGTCGGCGAAGACCGCGAGGAGCAGCGAGAACGACAGGCCGACGGTCGCGACGAGCGCCGAGAACACCGCGGTCACCTTGAACGACGCGAGGTAGAACGGATCGTTGAACAGCGTGACGTAGTTCTCGAGCCCGGCGAACTCGGTCGACGTTCCGAACGGATCCTGCAGAAGCAGCGACTGGTAGACCGCCTGCCCGGCGGGCCAGAAGAAGAAGACGACGGTGATCGCGAGCTGCGGCGCGCAGAGCGCGTACGGCAGCCACCATGACCGGAACCGCGCGCGCTTTTCCATCGCCATCGCGGATCGTCATTCCCGCAAACGCAGCCGCGAGCGCGGCGGGCGAAGGCAACGCCCGCGGGGCGCGTCGCCGCGCGAACGGTCCGGCCGACTGCACGTCATCTGCGCATCACGACCGGTGCGCAGGCCGGCAATCCGGTGTCGTCCGGTGGAGAATCGCCGGGCCCCCGCTTTCGCGGGGGCGACAGGCGAGACACGGCGGTGCCCGGTCGCGCAATGACAGCATCGATCAGTCGCGCGCCGTCCTCGCGAAGCGCGCGATCTGCTCGTTGCCGCGGACGACGGCGGAGTCGAGCGCGGACTTCGCGTCCTTCTTGCCGCTCCACACCTGCTCGAGCTCCTCGTCGATGATGTCGCGGATCTGCACGAAGTTGCCGAGCCGGATGCCGCGCGAGTTGCTCGTCGTCTTGACGATCATCTGCTGCACCGAAACGTCGGTGCCCGGGTTCTTGTCGTAGAAGCCGGACTTCTTGGTGAGCTCGTAGGCCGCCATCGTGATCGGCAGGTAGCCGGTCGCTTGGTGCCATTCGGCCTGGATGTCCGGCCGCGACAGGAACGTCAGGAACTTGGCGACGCCCTTGTACTCGTCCTTCTTCTTGCCGCCCATCACCCACAGGCTTGCGCCGCCGATGATCGTGTTCTGCGGCGCGCCCGGCACGTCGGCGTAATAGGGCAGCGCCGACACGGCGAACTTGAACTTCGCGTTCTGCTTCACCGTTCCGTATGCAGCGGACGACGTCGTCATCATCGCGCACTCGCCGCTGTAGAACTTCGCCTCCGGCTCGTTCTTGCGGCCGCCGTAGACGAAGTAGCCCTTCTTGAGCCAATCCTGCATGTTCGCGATGTGCCGCGTCTGCACCGGCCCGTTGAACAGCAACTTCGGCTTGGTGCTCGCAAAACCGTTCTGGTCGCTCGCGAACGGCACGTTGTGCCATGCCGAGAAGCTCTCGAGCTGCGTCCACGACTGCCAGCCGGTGGTGAAGGGGCACGCCACGCCGGCCGCCTTGAGCCTTGCCATGTCGGCGACGACCGCCTGCCATGTCACCGGCGCCTGCTCGGGGTCGATGCCGGCCTTCTGGAATGCGTCCTTGTTGTAATAGAACACCGTGGTCGAGCTGTTGAACGGGAAGGAGAGCATCTGTCCCTTCGGGTTCGTGTAATACCCGGCGACCGCGGGAATGTAGCTCTTCGGGTCGAACTTCTCGCCCGCCTCGCTCATCACCTCGTAGACCGGCTTCACCGCGCCCTTCGCGGCCATCATCGTCGCCGTGCCGACCTCGAACACCTGCAGGAGGTGCGGCGCGTTGCCCGCGCGATACGCGGCGATCGCCGCGGCCATCGCTTCAGGGTAGCTGCCCTTGAACACCGCGTTGACCTTGTAATCCTTCTGGCTCTCGTTGAAGCGCTTCGCGAACGCGTTCACGCGATCGTTGTTCGCGCCCGTCATCGCGTGCCACCACTGGATCTCGACGACCGCGTGCGCCGATGCGGCGAATGCGAGCGACGCGGACGCGAGCGCGAGTTGCACGGCGCGCGGAAGGCGAATCGACATGATTTCTCCTCTTTCGGGCTGGTAGATTGAAGCGGCTATGGTGCCGCCTTGGCGTGGCAATTCTATTGCAAACGAGGGTCAGAGTGGAGTTTCGCGCGCAACTCCACTCTGACCCTCGCTGCTGAACGTGTCAGTCCGCCGCAGCCGGCGCGGCCGCCGGCGCGGGCGCCGGCATCTCGCCCTCGCGATGCTTGCGCGCGAGCAGCGTATAGGCGGTCGGGACGACGAACAGCGTGAGCAGCGTCCCGATCGACATGCCGCCGACGATCACCCAGCCGATCTGCGTCCGCGATTCGGCGCCGGCGCCGTGGGCGAGCGCGAGCGGCAGCGCGCCGAGCACCATCGCGCCGGTCGTCATCAGGATCGGCCGCAGCCGCAACGTCGCCGCATCGACGACGGCGTGCATCATGTCTTCGCCCTTCGCGCGGAGCTGGTTGCTGAACTCGACGATCAGGATGCCGTGCTTGGTGATCAGGCCGACGAGCGTGACGAGGCCGACCTGGCTGTAGATGTTCAGCGTTCCGCCGGCGAGCCACAGCACGAACAGCGCGCCCGTCATCGACAGCGGCACCGACAGCATGATGACGAACGGGTGAACGAAGCTCTCGAACTGCGCGGCGAGCACGAGATAGATGAACATCAGCGCCAGCACGAACGTGAAGTAGATCTCGCCGCCCGACTTCTTGAACTCGCGCGACTGGCCGTCGACGTCGGTCTGCGCGGTGGCCGGCAGCACGTCGCGCGCAGCCGCCTCCATGAACTTGAGCGCATCGTCGATCGTGTAGCCCGGAGCGAGCGTGCCGGTGATCTTCACCGAGCGCAGGCGGTTGAAGTGGTTGAGCGACTGCGGCGCGACGCCTTCCTTCACGTCGACGAGGTTCGACAGCTGCACCATCTCGTTGTTGCGGCCGCGCACGTAGGTGTCGCTGATGTCCGCCGGCGTCGTGCGGTCGACCGGTGCGAGCTGGACGATCACGTCGTACTGCTCGCCCTCGCGCTTGAAGCGCGTGACCTGTCGGCCGCCGAGCATCGTCTCGAGCGTGCGGCCGACGGTGTCGACGTTGACCGCGACATCGGAGAGCTTGTCGCGGTTGATGCGTACGCGCACCTCGGGGGTGTTCAGCCGGAGGTCGGTCTGAAGGTTCTGCGCGCCGGGGAACTTGCGCATCTCGTCGAGGAAGCGGTCGACGATGCGCGAAAGCTCGGCATACGGCACCTGCGACATGACGACGAACTCGATCGGCGTCGAGCGGAACGACTGACCGAGCGACGGCGGGTTCAGCGGAAACGCGAGCGCGCCCGGAATGCTCGCGAACTGCGGCCGCAGCTCGTCGGCGATCTGCTGCTGCTTCTTCGTCCGTTGCTCCCACGGCTTGAGCCGCAGGATCGCGTTGCCGTCGACGACGGTGGGAAAGCCGGTGAATGCCGTGTACGCCGCTGCCTCGGGAATCTTGCTGTAGAACTCCTCGATCGGTCGCGTGACGTCCGACGTGTACTGCGGCGTCGAGCCCTGCGGCGCGGTGACCAGCCCGAACACGACGCCGCGATCCTCGAGCGGCGACAGCTCCGACTTCAGCAGCAGGAAGAACGTCGTGCCCAGAGCGGCGGTGGCGAACCAGGCGCCGATGACGATCCAGCGATGGTGGAGCACGAACGTCAGCGCGCGACGATAACCGCTGGTGAGCGCGACGATCCACGACTCGACGGTGTTGTACAGCCACGAATGCCGCTCCTGATGGCGCAGCAGGATCGAGCACATCATCGGCGACAGCGTCAGCGCGATGAAGCCCGATACGAGCACGGCGCCGGCGAGCGTCAACGCGAACTCGATGAACAGCCGCCCGGTGCGCCCGGTCGCGAACGCGAGCGGCGCGAACACCGACGCGAGCGTCAGCGTCATCGCGAGCACGGCGAACGCGATCTCGCGCGCGCCCTGCATCGCCGCCTGCCTGCGCGGTATGCCCTCCTCGATGTGGCGGAAGATGTTCTCCAGCACGACGATCGCGTCGTCGACGACGAGGCCGATCGCGAGCACCATCGACAGCAGCGTCAGCGTGTTGATGGTGAATCCGAACAGGTACATCAAGCCGAACGCGCCGATCAGCGACACCGGGATCGTCACGATCGGGATCACCGTTGCCCGCAGCGAGCGCAGGAAGAAGAAGATCACCAGCACGACGAGGCCGATCGCCTCGGCGATCGTCTCGAACACATTCCTGATCGACCGGTCGATGAACACCGACGTGTCGTACGCGACGACGAGCTTCATCCCGGTCGGCAGCGATCGGTTCATCCGGTCGACTTCCTGGCGCACCGCGTTCGACAGGTCGAGCGGATTGGCGACCGCCTGCTTCACGACGCCGATGTTGAGCGAGCTCTGGCCGTTGAAGCGCGAGATCGTCCGCTCGTCGATCGCGCCGATCTGCGCGCTGCCGATGTCGCGCACGCGCACCGGGTAGCCGCCGACGTTCGCGACGATGATGTTGCTGAACTGCTCGGGCGTCTGCAGATCGGTCTCGGCGACGACGGTGAACTCGCGCGCCTGCGACTCGATGCGCCCGGCCGGGATCTCGGCGTTCTGGCGGCGGATCGCGTCCTCGACGTCCTGCACGGTCAGCCTGTACGCGGCGAGCCGGGTGCGGTCGAGGTTGATGCGCATCGACACCTGGCGCTCGCCAAAGATGCGCACGTCGGCGGCGCCCGGCAGCACGGACAGGCGCGGCTGGATGTAGCGCTTGACGTAATCGGACGCGTCGAGCGCCGACTGGCCGGTTTGCACGGCGATGTAGATGATCGGCTGCGAATCGGCTTCGACCTTCGCGATCACCGGCTCGTCGATCGTGTCGGGCAGCTTCTGGCGAACGCGCGCGACCTTGTCGCGTACGTCGGCGGCCGCGCCGTCGGGATCGCGCTTCAGCGTGAAGCGCACGTTGATCCGCGACGTTTCCGAGCGGCTCTGCGACGTCATCACCTCGACGCCTTCGATGCCGGCGAGCGAATCCTCGAGGATCTTCGTCACCTGCGACTCGACGACCTCCGCCGACGCGCCGCGGTACGTCGTGTTGACGCTCACCACCGGCTCGTCGATCCGCGGGTACTCGCGAACCGCGAGCCGCGTGTACGAGATCAATCCGATCAGCAGGATCACGAGCGACAGCACCGTCGCGAAGACGGGGCGGCGGATGCAGGTTTCGGGAAGCGTCATGCGTTTTCTCCGTCATTCCCGCGCACGCGGGAATCCAGCGTCGTTCTGCCGAAAGTCACTGGGTCCCCGCGTTCGCGGGGACGACAATCGCCCTACGTTCTCGGATTCGGCGGCGGCGCGGCCTCATCCTTCGCCGGCACGCCGGCCACCGCGGGCGACTGGCCGCTGTTCGCGACGCGCACCGCAACGCCGTCGCGAAGCCGCTGCTGTCCGGCGGTGACGACGACGTCATCGACCGCGAGGCCCTGCACGACCTCGACCTTCGCGTCGCGCCGCTGCCCGATGTCGACCTTCACGCGCTGCGCCTTGCCGTCGACGATCCTGAACACGTATTGCTCGCTGCCCTGCGGGACGAGCGCCTGCTCGGGAACGACCAGCGAGTCCTGCCGCCGCTCGGTGATGAGCCGCACGCGCGCGAACATCCCGGGACGCAGTGACGTGTCGGCGTTCTTCACCTGCGCGCGGATGACGATCGACCGGCCCGCCGCGTCGACGAGCGGGTTGATCGCGAACACCGTGCCCTGATACGTCTTGCCGGGCAGCGCGTCGAGCGACACCTGCAGCGTCTGTCCGACCTTGACCTGCTTCAGATAGAGCTCCGGCACGCGGAAGTCGACCTTCAGCGGATCGATCGACTCGAGATTCACGAGGTCGGAGCCTTCCTTGACGTAATCGCCGATCGAGACTTGCCGCAAGCCGATGATGCCGGAGAACGGCGCGCGAATATCCATCTTCTCGCGCTTCGCCTGCGCGAGCTGCAGCGCCGCTTCGGCGACCCGCAGGTTGTTTTCCGCCTCGTCCTTCGCCTGGCCCGAGATGAAGTTGCTCCTGGCGAGATCGACGGCGCGATCGAACTTGGACTTCGCGAGCTTCAGGTTCGCGCGCGCCTGCTCGACTTCCGCCTCGTTGATCGCCGGATCGAGCCGCACCAGCAGCGAGCCCCTGGTCACGCGCTGACCTTCGCCGAACCCGAACGTGCTGATGCGTCCCGCAACTTCAGGGCGAACGATGATCGACTCGTCGGAGCGCAGGCTGCCGACGGCGGTGATCGACTGCGGCAGCGATGCGAGCACGACCTTCGTTGCCTCGACGGCGACGCCGTTGTTCGCGCCGTTTGCGGGCGGACGGCGCCGCCGCGGCCGGCTTGCCGGCGCCCGGCGACGCGGCGCGCAACGGCGGAGTCGCGGCCGAACCAGTATCCGCCGGCGGCAGCCGCAAGCATGGCGAGCGCGACGAGCATGCCGATGATGCTGTTCTTCATTGTGTGGCGGAAATGCCGGCGGAGGCGTCCGGGACGCCAAAAGCCGCGATTATGCGCTGCCGCTCGC
Source organism: uncultured beta proteobacterium (assembly GCA_963798655.1). Lineage (GTDB taxonomy): Bacteria > Pseudomonadota > Gammaproteobacteria > Burkholderiales > Casimicrobiaceae > CAVSMC01. The sequence goes on from CAWCUH010000007.1 coordinate 204,334, forward strand.
TGGCACCGCAAACAGGGCCGATGAACGCGCGCTTCCCGATGGTCGCAAGGCGGCCGTCGTCGGGGGACGCTGCTGGAATCGGCCGCTTTGCGTCCGTTACGGCCTCGGAGCGTCGATTTGCCGAAACTTTTTGTTACACGCGTCGCCGCTGCGATACTCGCCGCGCTCTTCCTCGCAGCGCTGCCGATCGACTCGACGCGCGCGCAAGGCGCGTATCCTACAAAGCCGGTCAGACTCGTCGTGCCGTTTCCGCCGGGCGGGCCGCTCGACGTCGTCGGCCGCGTCATCGCGCAAAAGCTCGGCGAATCGTGGGGACACCCGGTCGTCGTCGAGAACAAGGCGGGAGCCGGCGGCAACATCGGCGCCGACGCCGTCGCGAAGGCCGCACCGGACGGCTACACGATCCTGATGGGCGCGCTGTCGACGCACGCCGTCAACCCGAGCCTGTACTCCAACATGCCGTACGACGCGGCGAAGGACTTCGCGCCGATCACACTCGTCGCGACGACGCCGAACGTACTCGTCGTGAACCCGTCGCTGCCAGTGCGCTCGGTGCAGGAATTCATCGCCTACGCGAAAGCGAATCCCGGCAAGTTGAACTTCGGCTCGGGGAGCATCGGCAGCGCCGGTCATCTCGCCGGTGAATTGTTCAACATGGAGACGGGCGCACGCATGGTGCACGTGCCGTTCAAGGGCGCGGCGCCGGCGACGCAGGCGCTGCTCGCCGGCGACACGCAGCTGATGTTCGACAACCTCGCCAACGCGATGCCGCATGTCAAGGCGGGCAAGCTGCGTGCGCTCGCGGTGACCACGGCACAGCGCTCGAAGCTCGCGCCGGATCTGCCGACGATGGCCGAAGCGGGTCTGCCGGGATTCGACATCACGACGTGGTTCGGCCTGTTCGCGCCGGCCGGCACCCCGCGCGAGATCGTCGGCAAGTGGAACGCCGACGTCGTGAAGATCCTCGAATCGCCCGAGATGCGCGAGCGACTCGCCGCGCAGGGCGCCGAAGCGACACCGACATCGCCGGAACGGTTCGCGGCGTTCGTCGCGAGCGAAGCGCGCAAATACGCGCAGATCGTCAAACAGTCGGGTGCGAAGGTCGACTGAGCTGTCGTCCTCGCGCACGCGGGGACCCAGTGTCGTTCGTCGCAAAGACGCTGGATTCCCGCGTTCGCGGGAATGACGATTACTCGATCTTTCCGATCTTGCGCACGACGTCGGTCATCTTCGTTGCGTCGGCACCGACGTAGCGCGCGAAGTCCGCCGCGTCCTGATACAGGATCGGGCTGCCGGCATTCTGCAGCACCGTCTTCACTTTGGGATCGTTCGCCGCGGCCCTCGCCGCCTCGCGCAGCTTGTCGACGATCGCCTCCGGCGTGTCAGCCGGAACGAACAGTCCCGACCACTGCGCGTAATCGATCGCTACACCGAGCTCCTTCAGGCTCGGCACGGCGGGCATCGACGCGAGGCGCGCGTCGCCCCAGTGCGCGAGCGCGCGAATCTTTCCCGCCGCGATCTGCTGGACGAGCGTCGCGGGACCGCTCGCGATCGCGTCGACCTGTCCGCCGAGCAATCCGACGATCGCGGGGCCGGCGCCGGTGTACGGAACGTGCAGCATCTTCGCGCCCGTGCTGCCCATCAGCATCGCCATCGGCACGTGCATCGTGCCGTAGTTGCCGGACGAGCCGAACGTATATTTGTCCGGCTTCGCGCGCACATCGGCGATGAATTCCTGATACGTCTTCCAAGGCGCGTCCGCGCGCACGGCGAGCACCGTCGGATCGGCGGTGAAGCGCGCGACCGGTCGCAGCTGATTCACCTGGAACGTCGCTGCGCGCCCGAGGATGCGATCGGCCTCGGGCAGCACGACGAGCGACGACAGCGCGAGGAGTACGGTGTAGCCGTCGGGCTTCGCCCGGGCGACGAACGCCATGCCGATCTCGCCGCCGGCGCCGGCCTTGTTCTCGATCACCACCGGCTGCTTCAGCGCGTTGGTCATCGCCTCGGCCACCGGACGCGCGACGGTGTCGGCGACGCCGCCCGGCGGAAACGGGACGACCATCGTGATCGGCCGCTCCGGGATACTGTGCGCTCGCGACGGCGGCACTCAATGCCAGCGCGGCGCATCGCGGCGGCAGTGCGAAATCGTTTCATCGGTGCGTCTCCTCGTTGGAATGCCTGGGCGGCGTCTCCGCCGCGGCCACGCGCGGCTGGTCGTCCGTGTCGGCGAGCGAGGCGTGCCGGGCGCGGCGGGGTCGCTCATCGCGGTCGTGTCGTGTCGGGTCGTTCCTACTCTCTTGCGCGTTGGCGGCGGACAGTGCGCGCGCGGAGAGTTTGCGAGAGTGTAACGGATCGATCGTCGCGCCGTCGGCGGGACGGCGCACCACGAAACGGAGGCTTCGATGAGATCTTCGACACCCAATCTGATCCGCGATCGCGCTCGCGCTGGCCGGCGTTTGCGCGGGATCGGCCGGCGTTTGCGCAGCCGATGCCGCAGTCGTTCCCCGATTCCGCGCGCGTCGTTTCGACGACGCCGATCTACGATCGCGTGAGCGAGCCGCAGCAGCAATGCAGGACCGAATACCGGACGACGGAGGAATACCATTCGCAGCCGTCGGCGCCGGTCGGCACGATCGCTGGCGGTGTCATCGGCGGGCTGATCGGCCACCAGATCGGCGGCGGCCGCGGCAACACCGCCGCGACGATCGGCGGCGCGGTCGCCGGCGCGGCGGTGGGAAATCAATACGATCGAAGCAACGACGGCAATCGCTCGTACGCGGAGCCGGGCACGCGCGAAGTGCAACGCTGCGAAACGGTCGGCGCGGCGCGCGACGTGATCCGCGGCTACAACGTCGTTTACCGCTACAACGGACGCGAGTTCACGACGGAGCTGCCGTACGATCCGGGCCAGCGGCTCGATGTCGCGGTGACCGTTGCGCCGCAGCCGCGCTGACGTCGCGCGGTCAAACGAAGGCAGGAGGCCGCTCGGCGGGCGGCCTTTTTGTCATGCCCGCGCGACGATCGTCACGTCCGCAGCGCGGCCCACGCGAGCACGAGCCATGCAGCGAGGAACGCGATACCGCCGAGCGGCGTGATCGCGCCGAGCGCGCGCGTGCCGGTCAGCGCGAGCGCGTACAGGCTGCCGGAGAAGAGCACGATGCCGGCGACCATCAGCCAGCCGGCGAGCGCTAAGTCGGCGCGCTCGGGCCAGTGGAACATGACGAGCGCGATGCCGAACAGCCCGAGCGCGTGCAGCGCGTGATACAGCACTGCGGTCTGCCACGTCGCGAGGAGGTCGGGCGCGAGCCTCGCCTTCAACGCATGCGCGCCGAACGCGCCTGCGCCGACCGCGACGAACATCAGCAGCGCTGCGACAACGAGCGCGACACGAGGCGTCATGCGGAGCCGGATTCGCGACGGCGCGATTCGTCTACAATTGACACGATCGCCCACTCCCGACGGGCGTGGCAAGGATAGCACCATGTCGATCGAACGCCGGCACGTCGGCAAGCGCCTGTCCGATCTCGTCATGCTGACGCCGGCCGCCGGCGCAAAGCTCGTGTTTCTCGCCGGGCAGGTCGCCGACGAGCCGCAGGCCGACATCACCGGCCAGACGCAGCAGGTGCTCGCGCAGATCGACGATCTGCTGTTCGAGGCGGGCAGCGACAAGTCGAAGATCCTGTCGGCGACGATCTACCTGCCCGACATGGCCGACTTCGCGGCGATGAACGCCGTGTGGGAGCGCTGGGTCGTGCCGGGACAAACGCCGGCGCGCGCCACCGTCGAAGCGAAGCTCGCGCGCGCCGACTACAAGGTCGAGATCCAGGTCGTCGCGGCTGCACCCGCGCAAGGCGTCTAGCGTGCCGCCGCCGAACGCCGCTGCGCAGGCAGTCGTCGCCGCGACATCGCAACGCGACGTCGTGCCGTCGTCGGGCGCTGCGACACTGCCCGTCACGCGCGCCGATTTCGACCGCTACATGGTGCCCTGCTTCGCACCGGCGCCGTTCGTGCCGGTTCGCGGCGAAGGCTCGCGCGTCTGGGACCAGCAGGGCCGGATGTACATCGACTTCGCGAGCGGCGTCGCCGTCACGTCGCTCGGCCATTGCCATCCGGCGATGGTGAAGGCGCTCGACCAGCAGGCGCGCACGATCTGGCACGTGTCGAACTGGTTCACCAACGAGCCGGCGTTGCGGCTCGCGAAGCGGCTCGTCGATGCGACGTTCGCCGAGCGCGTGTTCTTCTGCAATTCCGGCGCCGAAGCGAACGAGGCGGCGCTGAAGCTCGCGCGCCGCTACGCCCACGATCGCTACGGCGAGCACAAGGTCCGCGTGATCTCGACGCTGAACGCGTTCCACGGTCGAACGCTCTTCACCGTCACCGCGGGGGGGCAGGCGAAGTACTCGAGCGGCTTCGGGCCGACACCGTCCGGCTTCACGCACATTGCGTACAACGACGTCGCCGCGCTCGAGGCGGCGTTCCGCGACGAAGGCGGCGACGACATTTGCGCGGTGATCCTCGAGCCGATGCAGGGCGAGGGCGGCATGCGGCCCGGCACGCCGGAGTTCCTGCAGGCGGCGCGCCGATTGTGCACCGAGCACCACGCGCTGCTGATCCTCGACGAGATCCAGAGCGGCATGGGACGCACCGGCGCGCTCTTCTCGTACATGCAGAAGGGCATCGTGCCGGACATCATGACGTCGGCGAAGGGCCTGGGCGGCGGCTTTCCGATCGGCGCGATGCTGACGACAGCCGAGATCGCGAGCGCGTTCTCGGTCGGCGTCCACGGCACGACGTACGGCGGCAATCCGCTCGCCTGCGCGGTTGCCGGCGCGGTGTTCGACGTGATCAATACGACCGAGGTGCTCGACGGCGTCAAGGCGCGCCACGCGCTGTTCATCGAGGGCCTGAAAGCGATCAACGCGCGGCGCAATGTGTTCGCGGAGCTTCGCGGCGAAGGCGTGTGGATCGGCTGCGAGCTCGCGCCGCCCTGGCGCGGCAAGGCGGCCGGCGTGCTCGCGGCCGCGGGCGACGCCGGCCTTCTGGTGCTGATGGCGGGACCGGACGTCGTGCGCATTGCGCCGTCGCTCGTCATCAGCCTCGACGAGATCCTCGAAGGCCTCGCGCGACTCGAGACGGCGCTCGGCAAAGCGCTGCAGTAACACCGCATGTTCTTCGTCCGGCCGATCGCGCGGGACGACCTGCCGGCGGTGTTCGCGCTGACCGAGCGCACCGGAACCGGCCTCACGTCGCTTCCCGCCGATCGCGAGCGGCTCGCCGCGCGCATCGACCGCTCGCTCGCGTCATTCTCGACCACGGCGCTGCGCGCTGACGAATGCTACGTGTTCGTGCTGGTCGATGGCGACGATGAGCGCGTCGTCGGCATCTGTGCGATCGAGGCGGCCGTCGGGCTGACCGAGCCCTGGTACAACTACCACGTCGGCACGCTCGTGCACGCGTCGCGCACGCTCGACGTCTACACGGTCGCGCCGACGCTCTTCCTTTCGAACGACCACACCGGCCAGAGCGAGCTGTGCTCGCTCTTTCTTGACCATGCCTTTCGGCGCGGCAGCAACGGCGCGTTGCTCGCGAAGAGCCGCTTCGCATTCATCGCCGAGCATCCGGCCCGCTTCGCCGACAAGGTGATCGCCGAGATGCGCGGGCGGCTCGACGCCGAAGGCCGGAGCCCGTTCTGGGAAGGCCTCGGCCGGCATTTCTTCGCGATGGAATACTCGACGGCCGACTACCTGACCGGCATCGGCCAGAAGGCGTTCATCGCCGAGCTGATGCCGCGCCATCCGGTCTACGCGAACCTGCTGCCCGAATCGGCGCGCAGCGGCGATCGGCGAAGTGCACGCCGACACCGAGCCCGCGCGCAAGCTGCTCGAGGAGGAAGGATTCCGCTACGAGGGCTACGTCGACATCTTCGACGCCGGTCCGACGCTCGAATGCTTTCGCGACGACATCCGCGCCGTGCGGCGAAGCGACGTGTTCGCCGTCGCGCTCGGCGAAGCCGACCCCGTGCCGGACACGCCGGCCGATTTCGTGCGATGGCTCGTGTCGAACCGAAAGTTCGCCGACTTTCGCGCGATCGTCGTCGCGGCGCCGCGGCGCATCGGCGAGCGCTTTCCGCTGCTGCCGTACGCGGCCGGGCATCTCGGCGTCGATGAAGGCGACCTCGTGCGCGCCGTCGCGCTGAAGCCGCGCGATCGATGACGACCGACAGCGCGGTCGAAGTGAACTTCGACGCGATCCCGGGGCCGACGCACAACTACTCGGGCCTGTCGTTCGGCAATCTCGCCGCCGAGCGCAACGCGGAGCTCGTGTCGAACCCGCGCGAAGCGGCGCTGCAGGGACTCGCCAAGATGCGTGCGCTGGCCGCGCGCGGCTTCGCGCAAGCAGTGCTGCCGCCGCACGAGCGGCCGGCGCTATGGGTGCTGCGCGATCTCGGCTTCGCCGGCGACGACGCCGACGTGCTGCGCCGCGCTGCCATCGAAGCGCCGCGGCTTCTCGCAGCATGCTCGTCCGCGTCCGCGATGTGGGCGGCGAACGCCGCGACGGTCAGCGCATCGGCCGACACCGCCGATCGCCGCGTGCATTTCACGCCGGCGAACCTCGCGGCCAATTTTCATCGCTCGCTCGAGGCGGCGACGACGACGCGCGTGCTGCGCGCGATCTTCGCCGATCGCGATCGGTTCATCGTGCACGATCCGCTGCCGTGCGCGCCGCAACTCGGTGACGAAGGGGCAGCGAACCATACGCGGTTCGTCGCGAACGGCGCGCAAGCGGGCGTCGAGCTCTTCGTGTACGGCCGCTGCGCGTTCGGCGACGGCCCGGCGCCGCGACGCTTTCCGGCGCGGCAGACGTTCGAAGCATCGACTGCCATCGCGCGCCGTCACGGCGTCGACGCCGTCGCGCACGCGTCTTTGCGCAACAGAATCCCGCGGCGATCGACGCGGGCGTCTTCCACAACGACGTGATCGCCGTGGGCAGCGGCAGCCTGCTGCTCTGCCATGAGCAGGCGTACGTCGACCAGGCGCATGTGCTCGACGCGCTCGCTCAATCGATAGGAGATTCGTTCGAAGCGATCGTCGTGCCGGACGCAGCGCTGACCGTCGACGACGCGGTGTCGACCTATCTGTTCAACAGCCAGCTCCTTCCACGCGCGGACGGCCGCTTCATGCTGGTCGCGCCGGCCGACATCCGCGACAACCCGCGGGTGAGCGCGTACGTCGATGCGCTCATTGCATCGGGCGGCCCGATCGCCGAAGTCTTGACGTTCGACCTGCGCCAGAGCATGCGCAACGGCGGCGGGCCGGCGTGCATCCGGCTGCGCGTCCCACTGACTGCTGAGGAGCGCGCCGCCGTATCGGCCCGCGTGTTCGTCGACGATGCGCTCGCCGACGAACTCGAAGCATGGATCCGGCGCAATTATCGCGACCGCCTGTCGCCGGCCGACCTCGCCGATCCGTCGCTGCTCGACGAGTCGCGGCGCGCGCTCGACGAGCTCACGCGGATGCTGCGGCTGCCCGCGGTGTATCCGTTCCAGCGGGATGCTTAGCGCGAGGCGTCAATCCGCCATCACCACCGGCAGCGTCCGATGCCGGCGCACCGGCGACCACATCACCGCGGCCGCCGCGAGCAGCACGCCGAGCGCAGCGACGGCGAGCAATGTCGCGCGCAATCCGATCGCCGTCGCGATCACGCCGCCTGCCAGCGCGCCGAGCGGTGCCGCGGCGACGGTCAGGAAGCGCATCGTCGCCGTCATGCGGCCGAGCAGCCGGTCGGGCGTGATCGCCTGGCGCAACGCGAGGTAGTTGATGCCCCACAGGATTGCGCCGAAGTCGAACACGAACATCGCTGCGCCGAGCGCGATCGTCGCGAACCACGCCGGTCCGCTCACGAGCGCGTACGCCTGGCCGCCGACGACGGTGAGGATCAGCCCGAGCAGGATCGACGTGCCGACGCCATGGCGCTTCGAAAGCCGTTCCGCCGACGCCGCCGCGATCACGCATCCGAGACCGCCGCACGCGTACGCGAGGCCGATCGCGCCGGCCGACAATGCGAGCTCGCGCGTCGCGAACAGCACGAGCACCGCCATCTGCATGTGGTGCAGCACCTGCCAGCCGGCGGCGATGCAGGCGAGCGCCCACAGCGTCCGGTTGCCGTAGACGAGCTTCAGCCCTTCGACGATCTCGGCGGTGACCGACGCGCGGGGACCGCGATGGGCGACGTCGTTCGGCGCGCGCACATGACGCAGCATCAACGCCGAGACGAAGAAGCCGACGGCATCGAGCGCGATCGCGAACGGCGCGCTCAGCAGCTGGATCAGCCCGCCGGCGAGGCCCGGCCCGACGAGCGCCGACGACGTCTCGCCGAGCGAGATCTTCGCGTTCGCCTCGACCAGCCGCTTGCGTCCGGCGAGCTGCGCGAGCAGAACCTGGTACGCCGCGCCGCCGACGACGTTCTGCACGCCGCAGAAGAAGCCGACGACGAACAGCACGTCGATGGAAAGCGCACCGAACCACGCGGCGATCGGCACGGCGAGCAGCGCGACGCCGCGCGTGATGTCGGCGACGATGACGACGGGAAGCTTGCGCACGCGGTCGAGCATCACGCCGGCGTGCAGCGACACGAGCGCGAACGGCAGCGTCTCGAGCGCGACGAGCACGCCCATCTGCATCGGCGTCGCGTGCAGCAGCAGCGCCGCGGTAAGCGGCAGCGCGAGGTTCGTGATCTGCGCGCCGAACGCGGTGATGGTCAGCGATCCCCACAGCTTGCGGAAATCGTGCGAAAGCCACAGGCCGCGAAAGCGGTGGCGGATCGCACGTCGAAGCTTCGTTGTCATGATGGAGCCTATCGCTGCATGCGCCGCAAAATGATCGGCGCGCCGCACGAGGCGGCGAAAGCGGCACGACGGGCGGGTGTAACCGGGAAAACTGCCGTTGCCGGAACCCGCCTTGCGCCTGGCGGGTGTTGCCGGCCTGGCGGCTAACGCGAAGCGCTGCGCAGAATCGGATGCACGATCCGCGCGCATCGCATGCGCGACGGCGATGCCGGGCCGCCGGCACACGAAATCGCCGCGCCGCCGGACATTGCGGCGGCGATCGGCGAAGGCTTGTACACGTTGAACATGGGCGTCGCGTTGCGTCGTGCGTTTGTTATGGCAGCGATTCTACGCGCGGCGGATCGACGCGGCAATGCGCGTCGCCGTCATTCGGGCCGCCGCAACCGCGGTTCGTCGCATCGGCGCAACGGGCGGCGCGCGTCAGAACGCGCCGCGGCGACGTTCGTTGTCGACGTCGAAATACATCCACGGATGGGCAATGAACGGGTTGTACTTGTACCCGACGACCCACGGCTGCACGACCACGTTCTCGTAGCGGTACACGCTCATGTTCCACGGCGCGTACACGGTGACGAGCTCGGACATCTTCTGCATCAGCTTGTTGCGCTCCGCCCCATCGGGCATCGCGCGCGCCTGCTGGTAGAGCTTGTCGTACTCGGGCAGCCTGAACCGCGCGAGATTCGAGAATCCGCCGTTCGGTCCGTACAGCAGGCCGAGGAAGCCGAAGCCCTCCGGCGTCGTGTTGATGTTGCCGAGCGTGAACATCTGTAGCTGCCCGTAGCGTCCGGCCTTCAGCAGATCGGGCCACTTCTGCTTGACGAACTCGACCTTGAGCCCGACGGCGCTCATGCTTCGCTGCCACAGCTCGTCGTACTGGCGGTCGATCGCCGACGGCGCCGACGCGAGGTGCAGCACGAGCGGCTGTCCGTTCGGCTGCTCGCGGAAGCCGTCGCCGTCGCGATCCCTGTATCCGAACCGATCGAGCAGCGCGCGTGCAGCGGCGGGATCGAAGTGCAGCGCGCTCTTGAGGTTGGGGTTGTACCCGGTCACGTTCGGCGGAACCGGCTGCGTCGCCGGGATCGCCTGGCCCATCCGAATCACGCGGATCTCTTCGGGAACGTTGTACGCCATGCCGATCGCGCGGCGAAGCGCAACCTTGTCCGGTGTGTAGCCGCCGACGACCGCATCCTCCATGTTGAAGTACGTGTAGGTGATCGCCGGCTGGATGCCGCGCGCCAGCGTAACGCCGCGCTGCGCAAGCCGCGCCTTCAGCTTGCCATTCGCGTCGACGACGTTGTCGATCAGCTCGTTCGGCACGGCGACGTAGTCGAGATTGCCTTGCTCGAAGGCGAGCAGCCGCGGGTTCGACTCCTCGATGACGGCGATCTCGACGCGGCCGACGATCGGCAGCTTCTTGCCCTTGAGCTTCGCGACGAACGCACGATCGCCCGGCTCGCCGCCGTCGGGATAGCGCTCGTCGCGGAACTGCGGATTCGCTTCCAGCACGATCCGCTGGCCGCGCCGCCACTCCTTCAGCCTGTACGGCCCGGTGCCGACGGGATTCGCCATCACCCAGCCGCTCGCGTCGCCGTACGCCTCGACGACCTCGCGTGCGACGGCGGCGAGCGGCGTCGTCGTTAGGTTCGAGAGAAGCTCGGCGTCCGGGAAGTTGAGCTTCAGCAGGATCGTGTAGCGGTCGATCGCCTGCAGACCTTCGATCGGCGCGTCGTAGTCGAACTTGCCGGTCTGCCTGGCCTTCTCGACAACCGCCTCGGCGCCGACGAACCGGCCCTCGATCATCTGCAGCGCGTTCGCGCGCATGTTCGGATCGAGGATGCGCTTCCACGAATAGACGTAGTCGGCGGCGACGAGCTCGCGCTTCTTCCCCTTGAACGCCGGATCGTCGGTGAAGTAGATGCCGGGCTTCACGCGGATCGTCCACGTCTTGCCGTCGGCCGAGATCTCGGGCAGCGCGACAGCCGTGTTCGGCTCGAGCGTGTACGGCCGCGCGAGGTAGTCGTAGCGGTACAGCGGATCGAAGATCGCGCGATTCACGTACTGCGAATAGATATCGCCGGCCGGCTGCGGATCGAACCCGGTCTCGGCGACCGGGAACGCGACGCGCAGCACCTTGTCCATGTCGGCGGCGCAGGCCGCGCCGGACAGCGCGAGCGCGAGCGCGAGCCCGACGACGCGCGCGTGCATCGTCATGACGGCGCACCCAGCAGCTTCTCGATGTCGGCGGCGATTTCCTGCGGCTCGGTCTTCGGCGCATAGCGCTCGACGACGTTGCCGTCGCGGTCGACGAGAAACTTGGTGAAGTTCCACTTGATCGCTTCCGAGCCGAGCAGCCCGGGCTTCGCCTTCTTCAGATACCGGTACAGCGGTGCTGCGTCGTCGCCGTTGACGTCGACCTTGGCGAACATCGGGAACGTCACGCCGTAATTCAACTCGCAGAACGACGCGATCTGCTGTTCGCTTCCCGGCTCCTGCGCGCCGAACTGGTTGCACGGAAATCCGAGCACCGCGAGCCCCTTGCCGCCGAGCCGCTCGTGCAGCGCCTCGAGCCCCTTGTACTGCGGCGTGAACCCGCACTCGCTCGCGGTGTTCACGATCAGCAGCACCTTGCCCTTGTAGCGGCCGAGGTCGACCGCCTTGCCGTGGATATCCTTGACGCTGAAATCGTAGATGCTGGCCATGGCGCTCGCCGGGTGAAATGCGGTCGGTAAGTATGCGCTCCTGCCGCCCGCTCAGCGCGGCGTGCCGAAGCCGCCGCCGCCCGGCGTCTGCACGACGAAGAGGTCGCCCGCCTGCATTTCGACGGCGAACGTCGCGCCGAATTCCTCGCGCGTGCCGTCGGCGCGCTCGACCCAGTTGCGTCCGAGCGCGCCCGGCCGGCCGCCGGCGGCGCCGAACGGCGCGACGCGCCGGTGATTGGCGAGCATCACGGCGGTCATCGGCTGAAGAAAGCGCACGCGCCGATCGCCGCCGTCGCCACCGCGGTTCGCACCGGCGCCGCCGCTGCCGTGGCGGATCGCGAACGATTCGAGGCGTACCGGGAAGCGCCATTCCAGCACCTCGGGATCGGTGAGCCGCGAGTTCGTCATGTGCGTCTGCACGACGCTCGCGCCGTCGAAACCGGGCCCGGCGCCGCTGCCGCCGGCGATCGTCTCGTAGTACTGGTAGCGATCGTCGCCGAACGTGAAGTTGTTCATCGTCCCCTGCGACGCCGCGAGAACGCCGAGCGCGCCGTACAGCGTGTCGGTGATGACCTGCGACGTCTCGACGTTGCCGGCGACCACCGCCGCCGGATAGCGCGGCGCGAGCATCGACCCGGGCGGTATGACGACGTCGAGCGGCGCGAGGCAGCCGTCGTTCATCGGAATGTCGTCGTCGACCAGCGTGCGGAACACGTACAGCACCGCGGCCTTGCACACCGCCGACGGCGCGTTGAAGTTCGTCGGCTGCTGCGCGCTGGTGCCGCCGAAGTCGATGCGCGCCTTGCGCGCCGCCTTGTCGATCGAGATCGTGACGGCAACTTTCGCGCCGCTGTCCATCGCGTATTCGAAACGGCCGTCGGTCAGCACGTCGAGCACGCGGCGCACCGCCTCCTCGGCGTTGTCCTGCACGTGCTTCATGTACGCGCGCACGACGTCGACGCCGAAGTGGTCGACCATCTTGCGCAGCTCCGCCGCGCCCTTCGCGCACGCGGCGACCTGCGCGCGCAGGTCGGCGACGTTCTGGTCGACGTTGCGCGCCGGATAGCGGCCGCCGGCGAGGATCGCGCGAATCTCGGCATCGAGAAACCGGCCCGCGTCGACCAGCATGACGTTGTCGAGCAGCACGCCCTCCTCGTCGACGTGCGTCGAGTCGGGCGGCATCGACCCCGGCGTCGTGCCGCCGATGTCCGCGTGATGGCCGCGCGACGCGACGTAGAACTCGGGTTTCTCGTCACCGTGCAGGAACACCGGCGCGATCACCGTCACGTCGGGCAGGTGCGTGCCGCCGTTGTACGGCGCGTTCAGCACGAACACGTCGCCGTCGCGCATCGAGCCGCTGCGCCGGTCGATCACCGTGCGCACGCTCTCGCCCATCGACCCGAGGTGCACCGGCATGTGCGGCGCGTTGGCGATCAGGTGACCTTCGCGGTCGAACAGCGCGCACGAGAAGTCGAGCCGCTCCTTGATGTTGACCGAGTAAGACGTGTTCGCGAGCGTGACGCCCATCTGCTCCGCGATCGCCATGAACAGGTTGTTGAACACTTCGAGCAGCACCGGGTCGGCCGTCGTGCCGATCGCGTGCGCGCGGCGCGCGTGCTCGACGCGCTCGAGCACGAGGTCGCCCCGCGGCGTCATCGTCGCGCGCCAGCCCGGCTCGACGATGGTCGTCGCGTTCGCCTCGCAGACGATCGCCGCGCCGTCGATCGAGTCGCCCGGACGCATGTCGTCGCGCCGGTACACGCGCGCGTCGTGCATCGCGCCGCCGCTGTAGACGCCGGCGCGTCTTGATCGCGTGCAGCGGTGTGCTGCGCGCAGCGAAGCGCACGCTGTTGTCACCGGGCGCGTAGGGTTTTCCGATCGCCTCGACGGCGATCGCCTCGACGACGAGCGCCCTGCCGGGCATCAGGAAGCCGTACTGCTGGCGGTAGCGGCGCTCGAATTCCGCAGCGATCGACGTTTCGTCGCCGGCGGCGACCTCCAGCGTCGAATCGGTGCCTTCGTACTTCACGTGCAGCGTGCGCACCGCGTCGATGCGATCGCGCGGCACGCGCTGCGCGAGCACTTCGTCGACGGCTGCAAGCTCGAGCGAATCGAAGCCTGTCGCGGCCGCCGCAAGCGTGTCGCGCGCGAGCCGCGCCTCGACCGCCTGCTGCTTCAACGCGCGCACGTCGGCGAGGCCCATGCCGTACGCCGACAGCACGCCGGCAAACGGATGCAGCAGCACGCGCGTCATGCCGAGCGCATCGGCGACAGCGCACGCATGCTGCCCGCCGGCGCCGCCGAAGCAGCACAGCGTGTACTCGGTGACGTCGTAGCCGCGCTGCACCGAGATGTGCTTGATCGCGTTCGCCATGTTCTCGACGGCGATGCGCAGGAAGCCGTCGGCGATCGCTTGCGGCGTGCGCTCGATGCCGGTTGCCGAACGCACGTCATGCGCGAGCGCGTCGAACTTCGCGCGCACGACGTCGCTGTCGAGCGGCTCGTCGCCGCCCGCGCCGAACAGCGCGGGGAAGAGCTCCGGGTCGAGCTTGCCGACCATCACGTTGCAGTCGGTGACCGTCAGCGGACCGCCGCGCCGATACGAAGCCGGACCCGGATTCGCGCCGGCGGACTGCGGGCCGACGCGGAAACGCGCGCCGTCGAACGTGCAGATCGATCCGCCGCCCGCGGCGACCGTATGGATGCGCATCATCGGCGCGCGCAACCGTACGCCGGCGACCTCGGTCACGAACGCGCGCTCGTATTCGCCGGCCCAGTGCGTGACGTCGGTCGACGTGCCGCCCATGTCGAAGCCGATGATCCGCTCGAATCCCGCCAGTCGCGACACTTCGACGGCGCCGACGATGCCGCCGGCGGGCCCCGACAGGATTGCATCCTTGCCCTGGAACCGATGCGCGTCGGTCAAGCCCCCGGACGACTGCATGAATTGCAAACGAAATGGGGGACAGACCACGTTTTCGTCGTGAAAACGTGGTCTGTCCCCCATTTCGAGATCGCGCTCGACCTGGCTCACGTACCGACGCAGGATCGGCGACAGGTATGCATCGACGACGGTCGTGTCGCCGCGCGAGACGAGCTTCATCAGCGGCGATACTTCGTGGCTGACCGAGACCTGCGCGAAGCCGAGCTCGCGCGCGAGTGCGGCAAGCGCACGCTCGTGCTCGGTATAGCGGTAGCCGTGCATCAACACGATCGCGATCGCCGCGATGCCCGCTTCGCGCGCCGCCTGCAGCTCGCGCCGCGCCGCCGCGACGTCGAGCGCACGCACGACGTCGCCGTGCGCGCCGATGCGCTCGTCGACCTCGATCACGCGCTCGTAGAGCATCGCCGGAAGGTCGATCCGTCGCACGAAGAGCTTCGGCCGGTGCTGGTACGCGATGCGCAGCGCGTCGGCGAAGCCGCGTGTGATGACGAGCGCCGTGCGCTCACCGGTGCGCTCGAGCAGCGCATTGGTGGCCACCGTCGTCCCCATCTTCACCGCGTCGACGGCGCCGACCGGTATGGCGGCGCCGGCCGGCAGCCCCAGCAATTCGCGGATGCCGTGCACGGCGGCGTCGCGATAGCGCTCGGCATTCTCGGACAGCAGCTTGTGGGTGACCAGCGTGCCGTCCGGCCGGCGGGCGACGATGTCGGTGAACGTGCCGCCGCGGTCGATCCAGAACTGCCAGCCGGGATGCGGAGTCGTCATCGGATCGGGCGCAGGCGTCGCGCCATTATATCGAGGGGTGCGCGACCGTTCGCCGCGTCCGGCCCCCGCGATTTATGGTAATAATTGCGCTCGCCGCGGCATCGCTCGCCCAGGTCCGCCGCCATCACGGAGAATCCGCCATGAAACGCATCGCTTTCGCCATTGCGCTCGCCGTTGCGCTGCCCGTCGCCGCGCAGACGAAATGGGACATGCCGACCGCGTATCCGGCGAACAATTTCCACACCGAGAACATCCAGCAGTTCGTGAACGACGTCGACAAGGCGAGCGGCGGCAAGCTCAAGATCACGATCCACGCCAACGCGTCGCTGTTCAAGGCGCCGGAGATCAAGCGCGCGATTCAGGGCGGGCAAGCGCAGGCCGGCGAAATCCTGCTCGTCAATTTCGAGAACGAGGATCCGCTGTACGGACTCGACGGCGTGCCCTTCCTCGCGACGTCGTACGCCGGCGCGCTCAAGCTGTACAAGGCCGAGCGCAGGGCGCTCGAGGACAAGCTCGCGAAGCAAGGCATCAAGCTCCTGTACACGGTGCCGTGGCCGCCGCAGGGCATCTTCACCAAGCGGACGCTTTCGAGCGCAAGCGACATGAAGGGTCTCAAGTGGCGCGCGTACAGCCCGGCCACGGCCAAGATCGCCGAGCTCGTCGGCGCGCAGCCGATGACGGTGCAGGCGGCCGAAGTGTCGCAGGCGCTCGCGACCGGCGTCATCGATTCGTACATGTCGTCGGGCGCGACGGGCTACGACTCGAAGACGTACGAGCACATCAAGAACTTCTACGATACGCAGGCGTGGCTGCCCAAGAACGCCATCATCGTGAATCAGAAGGCGTTCGACGCGCTCGACAAGCCGACGCAGCAGGCACTGCTCAAAGCCGCCGCCGACGCCGAGTCGCGCGGCTGGAAGCTCTCGGAGGAGAAGAACGCGTGGTACGTCGAGCAGTTGAAGCAGAAGGGCATGGCGATCATCAAGCCGTCCGAGCAGCTCACGGCCGACCTGCGCAAGGTCGGCAACTACATGCTCGCCGAGTGGATCCGCAAGGCGGGGCCCGAAGGCCGCAAGGTGATCGACGCGTATCGCGCGATGTGACGCGGCGGTGCGCCGGTTCCTCGATCGCCTGTACGACGCCGCCGGCTACCTGGCGGCGTTTTTCTTGGTCGGTACGCTCGCGATGGTGCTGCTCGCGGTCGCCGGCCGGCTGCTCGGCTTCCTCGTTCCGGGAACGGACGCTTACGCCGGCTACTGCATGGCGGCGAGCGGGTTCCTCGCGCTCGCGCATACGCTGAAGCGCGGCGAGCATATCCGCGTGACATTGTTTCTCGAGCATTCGCCACCGCGGCTGCGCACGACGCTCGAGCGCGCGTCGCTCGCGATCGCGACGGTGCTTGCGGTGCTGTTCGCGTACTACAGTGCGCGCCTCGCGTGGCAGTCGTACGACTTCAACGACATCTCGACGGCGAACGACGCGACGCCTTTGTGGATCCCGCAGATCGCGATGGCGGCGGGAACGCTGCTGCTCGCCGTGGCACTGGTCGACGAACTGCTGCTCGAGCTTCGCGGGCGGCGCCGCCTGCTGCAGCCGGGCGAGGCGCCGCGCAGCGAATAGCTCGCACATGGACGCGCTCATCACGACGCTGCTGATCGTCGCGCTCTTCGTGCTGCTCGGCAGCGGCGTATGGATCGGGCTCGCGCTCGCCGGCGTCGCCTGGGTAGGCATGGAGCTCTTCAGCGCGCGGCCCGCCGGCGACGCGATGGCGGTGACGATCTGGGGCAGCGCGTCGTCGTGGACGCTGACCGCGCTGCCCCTCTTCTGCTGGATGGGCGAGATCCTCTTTCGCACGCGGCTCTCGGACGACATGTTCCGCGGCCTCGCGCCGTGGCTCGAGCGGCTGCCCGGGCGGCTGCTGCACACGAACATCATCGGCTGCACGATCTTCGCCGCCGTGTCGGGCAGCTCGACCGCGACGTGCGCGACGATCGGCAAGATGACGCTACCCGAGCTCGCGCGTCGCGGATATCCCGAGGCGATCACGGTCGGCACGCTCGCCGGCGCCGGCACGCTCGGCCTTCTGATCCCGCCATCGATCATCATGATCGTCTACGGCGTCACGGCGAACGTGTCGATCGCGCAACTTTTCATCGCGGGTGTCGTGCCGGGCATCCTGCTCGCCGCGCTCTTCTCCGGCTACATCGTCGTCTGGGCGCTCGCGCATCCGGACGCGATCCCGGCTACCGTCGAGCGGACGACGATCGCGCAGAAGCTCAACGCGTCGCGCCACCTGATCCCGGTGCTCGCGCTCATCGCCGCGGTGCTCGGATCGATCTATGCGGGCGTCGCCACGGCGACCGAGGCCGCGGCGTTCGGCGTCGTCGGTGCGCTCGTCGTCTCCGCGCTGCAGCGGTCGATGAGCCGCGATACGTTCGTCGCGAGCCTGCTCGGCGCAACGCGGCTCTATTGCATGATCGCGCTGATCCTGGCCGGCGCGGCGTTCCTCACGCTTGCGATGGGCTACATCGGGCTGCCGCGCCATCTCGCCGAATGGATCGGCGGACTCGGCCTGCCGCCTTTCGCGCTCGTCGTTGCGCTCGCCGTGTTCTACATCGTGCTCGGATGCTTCCTCGACGGCATCTCGATGGTCGTTCTGACGATGGGCGTCATCCTGCCGACCGTCGAGAAAGCCGGCATCGACCTGCTGTGGTTCGGCATCTTCCTCGTCATCGTCGTCGAGATGGCGCAGATCACCCCGCCGGTCGGATTCAACCTGTTCGTGCTGCAAGGGATGACGCAAAGGCAGATCACGTGGATTGCGCGGCAGGCGCTGCCGATGTTCTCGCTGATGGCGCTCGCCGTGCTCGCGATCTGGTTCGTTCCGGACCTCGTCACGGCGTTGCCGCGGCAGATGAAGCTCGGCTGATCGTGGCAACGGCGAACGGACGGGCAGCAGCAGCGCCGATCGGATCGGCAGCATGGCGCGCGCCGTTCGCCGTGCTCGCGCTCGCGACCGACGGCCGCGCGCTCACCGCGCTTCACTTCCGTCCGCTCGACGCGCCGCTGATCGCACCGTCGGACGCGATCGCCGAGCGCGCGGTGCGCGAGCTCGAGCGCTACGTGAGCGACCCGCAATTCCGCTTCACGCTGCCGCTCGCACCGCGCGGCAGCGCGTTCCAGCATCGCGTGTGGGACGCGATCTGCGCGATCGCGCCCGGCGAGACGCGCACGTACGGCGATCTCGCGCAATGCGTGCAGTCGGCCGCGCGTGCCGTGGGCCAGGCGTGCGGCGCGAATCCGATCGCGCTGATCGTGCCGTGCCATCGTGTCGTCGCCGGCGGAGGCGCACTCGGCGGGTTCATGCATCGCGCCGAAGGCGATCCGCTCGCGATCAAGCGCTGGCTGCTCGCGCACGAGCGGGCGTGCGCGCGAGCTCCTCTGACGCTGCGGCCATGAGCGATGATGCGACCGCGCTGATCGATGCGTTCTGCGATCAGGTATGGCTGCAGGACGGGCTCGCCGCGACGTCGCTCGCGAGCTACCGCCGCGATCTCGTCGCATGGGCCGACTGGCTGCGTGCACGGGGCGGCACGATGCTCGCCGCGCAACGGCACGACGTCGAAGGCTGGCTCGCGCACCAGTTCGCCGGCAAGGCGAAGGCCACGTCGATCGCGCGTCGGCTCTCGGCGGTGCGCCGCTTCTACGCGCTGCAGATGCAAAGCGGACGGCTCGTGCGCGATCCGTCGCTGCGCGTGCGATCGCCGAAGCTGCCGCGCCGATTGCCGAAGAACCTGAGCGAAGCGCAGGTCGAGGCGCTGCTCGGCGCACCGGACGTCGAGACGGCGCTCGGCTTGCGCGATCGCGCGATGCTCGAGACGCTCTATGCAAGCGGCCTGCGCGTGTCGGAGCTCGTCGGGCTCGCGATCGGTCAGGTTTCGATGGACATGGGCGTCGTGCGCGTGCTCGGCAAGGGCAGCAAGGAGCGACTGGTGCCACTCGGCGACGAGGCGATCGCGTGGGTGCGCCGCTATCTGCGCGACGTGCGGCCGGGCCTCGCCGGCGAGGCGAAGACCGACGCGCTGTTCCTCACGTCGCGCCACGGCCCGCTGACGCGGCAGGCGTTCTGGGCGCTGGTCAAGCGCTACGCCGTGCGCGCGGGCATCGCGAAATCGCAGCTTTCGCCGCACGTGCTGCGCCACGCGTTCGCGACGCATCTGCTCAATCACGGCGCCGACCTTCGCGTCGTGCAGCTCTTGCTCGGCCACGCCGACATCACGACGACGACGATCTACACGCATGTCGCGCGCGAGCGGCTGAAGCGGCTGCACGAGCAGCACCATCCTCGCGGCTAGGGCAGGCGATGGCGAGGGACAGGACACCGGCCACCGCGGCGGTGCGCGTGCTGCGCGAGCACGCCGTCGCGTTCACCGACCATCCGTACAAGTACGAGGAGCGCGGCGGCACCGCGGTGTCGGCGCGCGAGTTGGGGGTCGACGAGCACGCCGTCATCAAGACGCTGATCATGGAAGACGACGCGAGACGGCCGCTCGTCGTGCTGATGCATGGCGACCGCGAAGTGTCGACGAAGAGCCTCGCACGTGCGATCGGCGTCAAGGCGATCGCGCCGTGCGCCCCGGCGGTCGCCGATCGCCATTCCGGATACCAGGTCGGCGGCACCAGCCCGTTCGGCACCCGCAGGACGATGCCCGTTTACCTGCAACGCACGATCGCCGATCTGCCGTACGTATACGTGAACGGCGGCCGGCGCGGCTATCTCGTCGGCATGAAGCCGGCCGAGCTCGTTCGCGTGCTGCAGCCGACGCTCGTCGACTGCGCCGCGTGAGCGCCGCTACGTCGGCGACGGCCCGCGCCGCTCGATCTGCACGCCGAGCTCCTTCACGCCGGGGATCGGCGCGAGCTTCGCGACGCGCACTCGCACCCACGGCGAGCCGAATTCTCCGAGCACGATGTCGGCAACCGCCTGCGCGAATCGCTCGAGCAGATGATGCGGATGGTCGGCGGCGAGCGCCTTCAGCCGATCGACCACCGCCGAATAGTCGAGCGCATCGGCGAAATCGTCGGACGCAAACGCGGCTGCCGACGGAATCGAGAACTCCACGTCGAGGCGCACCGTCTGCGCGAGCTCGCGCTCCCACGCGTAGACGCCGACGCGCGTCGACACGCGCAGATCGTGGATGAAAATCGTGTTCATCGTCAGGCGAGCGCGACCGCGCGTAAGCGTTTGCTAGAATCGCCGCGCATTCTAACCGACGCGTCCGCTCACCGTTGATCGCCTCGCTCGCGTTCGTCGTGGCCGCCTACCTTATCGGCTCGGTGTCGTTCGCCGTCGTCGTGAGCAAGGCATTCGGCTTGCCGGATCCGCACAGCTACGGCAGCGGCAATCCGGGAGCGACGAACGTGCTGCGCACCGGCAACCGGTTCGCCGCAGCGCTCACGCTCGTCGGCGACGGCGCGAAGGGCTGGCTCGCCGTGTGGCTTGCGTCCATGCTCGCGCCGACGTACGGGCTCGGCGACGGCACGATGGCCGCCGTGATGGTCGCGGTGTTCGGCGGACACCTCTTTCCCGTCTATCACCGGTTTCACGGCGGCAAAGGCGTGGCGACGGTCGCCGGAATCCTGCTCGCGCTCGCGCCGTCGCTCGTGCTCGCGCTCGCGCTCGTGTGGCTCGTCATCGCGTACGGCTTTCGCATCAGCTCGCTCGCCGCGCTGGCGGCAGCCGCGCTGGCGCCGTTCGGCGCCTTCTACGCGCTCGGCAACCGCCCGCAGGCGTGGGCGATGGTGCCGATCGCGTTGCTGCTGTTCTGGCGGCACCGCGCGAACATCCAGAAGCTCCTTGCCGGCCACGAGCGCACGATCGGCCGCTAGCGCGTGCTGAGGCCGACCATCCGATCGACCGGCGCATCGCCGCTTTCCATGCCGGTGAGCCGCGAGTTGGCGAAAAACAGCCATCGAACGCCGTCGGGCCGCTGATACATCCAGGACTCGCGGTAGACGTGCCCCTCGCGCGATCGCTCGATGCGGTCGGGCACGCCCCAGCCGGGCATGTTGAGCACTTCGTCGTCCCAGATGCCGAGCGCGATCGTCGTGTGCCGAAACGCGACGTCGCGCGTGGACGTCGCCGCTGGCGTGCGCGGCGCAGGCGGAGCGCCAGCGCTTGCTGCCCGAGCGGGGCGCTTGTCGGCGCTCACCAGCGTCTGTGCCTGGCCGGCCACGCACGGACGCGACTGATAGACGACCGCGCCGGGCTCGACGCACTTGTAGATGTCGGCGTGGGCGGCGATCGGCCAGCCGATGGCCGCCGCCAGCAGCACAACGGCGCGCGCCATGCGCTCCTCGCTCCAAAGGCAGAGAACGCGTCTACCTTCGGCGCCTTGGCTCGGTTACTGGCTCAGCGGATCGCTGATATCGGTGTAGGACGGGAACGCATCGTCGATCGATTCGAGGTCCCACCGAGGCCGCACGGCAAACGACGTCGTCGCAGCGCTGGCGAAGGGAAGCCGCAACGCGCCGACGAGCGCGATCATCGCGCCGTTGTCGGTGCAGAACTCGAGCGGTGGAAAGAAGAGGTCGCCGCCGCGCGATTGAACGGCGTGCGCGAGTCGGCTTCGCAGTTCGCGGTTCGCGCCCACGCCGCCTGCGACGACGAGCCGCGAACGTCCGCTGATTGCAAGCGCCCGCATCGATTTTGCGACCAGCACGTCGACGACCGCGTGCTGGAATTCGCGCGCGATGTCCGCCTTGCGCGCGTCGGTGAGCGGCTCGCGCCGCGCGAGCGTCAGCACCGCGGTCTTGAGCCCGGAGAAGCTCATGTCGAGATCGCCGGAATCGATCATCGGCCGCGGCAGCGTCAGCGCGCCGTCGCGGCCGTGCTCGGCGATGGCGGCGATCGAAGGGCCCCCCGGATACGGCAGATCCATGAGCTTCGCCGTCTTGTCGAATGCCTCGCCGGCGGCGTCGTCGAGCGTGTCGCCGAGCATCCGGTAGCGGCCCACCGCCTCGACGTCGAAGAGCTGCGTGTGCCCGCCCGACACGAGCAGCGCGATGAACGGGAACGCCGGCCGCGGCGTGGCAAGCAACGGCGACAGCAGGTGCGCTTCCATGTGATGAATGCCGATCGCCGGCTTGCCGAGCGCATGGCCGAGCGCATGGGCAACGCTCGCGCCGACGAGCAATGCCCCGGCGAGACCGGGCCCGCGCGTGTAGGCGATCGCGTCGACATCGGCAAGCGTGAGCGCCGAGCGTTCGAGCACGTGGCTTATCAGCGGCACGACGCGGCGGACGTGATCGCGCGAAGCGAGCTCGGGCACGACGCCGCCGTAGGCGCGGTGCAGCGCGACCTGCGAATGGAGCGCGTGCGCGGCGAGGCCGCGCCCGGTGTCGTAGACGGCGACGCCGGTCTCGTCGCAGGAGGTCTCGATGCCGAGGACGCGCATCGCGCCCATTATAGGCGGCGGCCGCAAGTCGCCTTGCCAATCGACGCGTCGGCTGCTATAGTAATGGGCTGCCGTAACTACCTGCCGCACAAGGACAAAGCTTCATGCCCAGCGTTCGCGTCCGCGAAAACGAGCCGTTCGAGGTGGCGCTTCGCCGCTTCAAGCGCACGATCGAAAAGACCGGCCTTCTCACCGAGCTTCGCGCCCGCGAGTTCTACGAAAAGCCCACGGCCGAGCGCAAGCGCAAGCTTGCCGCCGCGGTGAAGCGTCACTACAAGCGGCTTCGCAGCCAGCAGCTTCCGCCGAAGCTGTACTGAGCCGCCTGCGACGGCATCGAAAGGGGCGAAGCGATTCGCCCCTTTTTCATTTCTCGCGAGGACGACCATGACGCTCAAGGAACGGATCACCGCCGACATGAAGGACGCGATGCGTGCGCACGACGCGCCGCGGCTGTCGACGATCCGGCTGCTGCTTGCGGCGATCAAGCAGCGCGAGGTCGACGAGCGGGTCGCGCTGGCCGACGCCGACGTGCTCGGCGTGATCGACAAGATGGTGAAGCAGCGCAAGGACTCGATCGTCCAGTTCGAGGCGGGCCGCCGCAAGGATCTTGCCGACGCCGAGCGCGCCGAGATCGGCGTGCTGTCGGCCTACCTGCCGCAGCAGCTTTCGGCCGACGAGATCGACGCGATGATCCGCGATGCGATCGCGGCTACCGGCGCGTCGGGCGCTCCCGGCATGGGCAAGGTGATGGCCATGCTCAAGCCCAGGCTGGCGGGCCGCGCCGACATGAGCGCCGTCTCCGCGAAGGTCAAGTCCGCGCTCGGCGCCTGAGCGTGTTCGACAGCGCCGGAACCCGCGTATCGGCGGCCGGTCCATTGGGGATACGGAACGTTCGTTCGGCCACCGATCGGCGGCGCTGGCGACATCGCGGCGGTTGCCTATAATCCAGACGACCCCGCCGAAAGCCCATCCGCCCCAGCGCGGACGCGAGCGTCAACTTCATGATTCCGAACGACTTCATCCAGACGCTGCTCGGGCGCGTCGACATCGTCGACGTCATCGATCGCTACGTGCCGCTGAAAAAAGCGGGCGCTAACTACGTTGCGTGCTGCCCGTTCCACTCGGAGAAGACCCCGTCGTTCACGGTGAGCGCGACGAAGCAGTTCTACCATTGCTTCGGCTGCGGCGCCCATGGCACGGCGATCGGGTTCCTGATCGAGCATGGCGGCAAGCCGTTCCCCGACGCCGTCGAGGAGCTCGCGCGCGACGCCGGGCTCGAGGTGCCGCGCGTCGAGCGTCCCGGCGATGTCGAGCGACGCGAGCAGGCGCAGGATCTCTCCGCCGTGCTGCTCGCGGCCGCAAAGTTCTATCGGTCCGAGTTGAAGGATGCGCCGCGCGCGATCGAGTATCTGAAGCATCGCGGGCTCACCGGCGCCGTCGCCGCCCACTTCGGCATCGGCTACGCGCCCGATGGATGGCAGCCACTGTTGAAGGCGTTCGCAAACTACGACGATGCCGCGCTGGAGACCGCAGGGCTCGTCATCGCGGGCGACGGCAAGCGTTACGACCGCTTTCGCGACCGCGTGATGTTCCCGATCCACGATACGCGGGGTCAGGTCATCGGTTTCGGCGGCCGCGTTCTTGGTGATGGTGAGCCAAAATACCTTAACTCACCGGAAACGCCGCTCTTCTCGAAGGGAAAAGAGCTCTACGGCCTGTATCTTGCGCGCAACGCGATCCGCGATTCCGGACGCGTCGTCGTGGTCGAAGGCTACATGGACGTCGTCGCGCTCGCGCAGCACGGCGTCGACTACGCCGTGGCGACGCTTGGCACGGCGACCACGCCGGCGCACGCGCAGAAGCTCTTTCGCCTCGCCGACACCGTGGTGTTCTGCTTCGACGGTGATGCGGCAGGCCGCAAGGCGGCGTGGCGCGCACTGGAGAACACGTTGCCGGTGGTAAGCGACGGCAAGAACGCGGCATTCCTTTTTCTGCCCGATGGCGAGGACCCCGACGATTTCATCCGCAAGCGCGGCGAAGTCGGCGTTCGAATCGGCGTTGCAGGCGGCAACGCCGTTGTCCGAGTTCCTGCTCTCGGAGCTCACGCGCGAGCATCCGCCGACGAGCGCGGAAGGACGCGCGGCGCTGGTCGCGGCCGCACGGCCACTGATGGGCCAGATGATCGCGCCGGTGCTGAACGCGCTTCTGCGGCGGCGACTCGCGGATTTGACCGGGCTCGCCGAATCGGAGCTTCGCAACCTGATGAATCCCGGCAACGGCCGCTCGTCGGGATCGCAGGCGGCAGCGGCCGGCCGGCCGGCGTCACCGCGGCGCGCCAGCGGCGTGCGTCGCGCGCCGTCGCTCGCGCGCGAGCTGATCCAGGGCTTGCTGATGCAGCCGGAGCTCGCCCGAAGCGTCGAGCTGCCGCCCGGCGCGCTCGTCGGTGCGGACGGCGCCGCGCTTTCGGCGCTGGTCGACTTCTGCGCCGCCTCGACGGCACCCGTCACGGCAGCCGGCGTGCTGCAGCACTTCGCCGCAAGCGAGCACGAGCCGGTGTTCGCCGAAGCGCTCGCGAGCGCCGAGGACCATGGAATGACGGCGGAGGTCGCCGCGGAGAACCTGCGCGCCGGCATCGGCCGTTACTGGGTGCAGGCGCGGCGCGACGGCGCGTCGGCCGGCGGCCCGGAGGGCGACGTTTCCGCCGAGGAGGCGCGCCGCATCGTGCAGCTCGAAGCCGTCAGACGAGGTGTCCGCAATGAATGACGAATCGCGGCGCCTCAGCCGCGAAGCGGCCAGCGCCGCGCCGTCCGCCGGACGTTTTCGCGTATCGATCGTGTTATTATCGAGAGTTTTTCGCGAATCGTCCCCATATTCAGGGCATTCGATCATTTAGCCGCTCCGTAGGATTCTCATGGCCCATAAGCCCGTCCGACCCGCCCGCAAGACCGCCGCGCGCACGAAGGCCCGCGCGTCGGTGGCGAAGCGCCACGCCAAGCCGCACGCGAAGAAGCCGGCGGTGAAAGCGCGCCCCGCCGCGAAGAAGCCGCAGCCGAAGACCGCCGTCCACAAAAAAGGCGCGGCGACGAAGCCGACATTGAAAACCAAGTCGGCGAAACCGTTGCCCAAGGGCAAGGTCAAGCCGCAACTGACGCTCGTCAAGCCGGTCGCGAAAGCGCCCGTCGTCACGAAGGCGACGAAAGCCGCTCCCGGCAAGCCGGCGCCCGTCGTGGCGGCCGCCGCGCCGATCGTCAAGGGCGCGGCACCGAAATCCGTACCGGCCCCGGCGGCGGGCGGCAAGTCGACGGCGAGCGAGATCGCCGCGCGGCTTTCCGCGAAGCGCGCCGAGGACGCGGCGGCGAAAAAGGGCAAGAACGGCAAGCAGGCAGACATGGCGCCACGCGAGCTCACGCCGGCGGACGTCGAGGCGCGCAAGCGGCGCCTGAAGAACCTGATCGTTCTCGGCAAGGAGCGCGGTTTCCTCACGTACGCGGAGATCAACGACCACCTGCCGGAGGACATCCTCGACGCCGAGCAGATCGAGGGCATCATCTCGATGATCAGCGACATGGGGATCCAGGTCTACGACCAGGCCCCGGACGCCGAAACGCTGATCATGTCGGAGAACGTCCCGGCGGTCGCCGCCGAGGATGCGGAGGAGGAAGCCGAGGCGGCCGTCTCGACGCTCGACTCCGAGTTCGGCCGCACGACCGATCCGGTGCGCATGTACATGCGCGAGATGGGCTCGGTCGAGCTCCTCACGCGCGAAGGCGAGATCGAGATCGCCAAGCGCATCGAGGAAGGCCTGAAGCACATGATCATGGCGATCTCCGCCTGCCCGATGACCGTCGGGCAGATCCTCGATCTGGCCGACAAGATCGGCAAGGACGAGGTGAAGATCGACGACGTCGTCGACGGGCTGATGGACTTCAACGAGCAGCTCGAGTCGATCGACGAGGGCGACGAGGAAATCGACGAGGAGGAGGACGAGGGCGACGCCGGCGCGATCGCCGCCGAGAACCTCGAGCGGCTGAAGGTCGCGGCGCTCGAGCGCTTCGCGACGATCCGCAAGTTCTACACGCGCATGCTCGCCGTGCTGCAGAAGGAGGGGCACAAGTCGCCGAAGTACCTCGAGCTGCAACGCAAGATTTCCGCCGAGCTGATGCAGATCCGCTTCGCCGCGCGCCAGGTCGAGCGGCTGTGCGACAGCGTGCGCACCGAGGTCGACAACATCCGCCAGACCGAGCGCAAGATCCAGGATCTCGTGGTGAACAAGGCCGGCATGCCGCGACCCGACTTCATCAAGAAATTCCCGGACAACGAGACGAGCCTGCGCTGGATCGACCGCGAGGTCTCCGCCCACCATCCGTACAGCGAGCAGCTGTCGAAGTACCGGCAGGCGATCGTCGAGCAGCAACAGAAGCTTTTGAACCTGCAGGCGCGCGTGATGATCCCCTTGAAGGACCTGAAGGAGATCAACAAGCAGATGTCGACCGGCGAGGCGAAGGCGCGCAAGGCGAAGCGCGAGATGACCGAGGCGAACCTGCGCCTCGTGATCTCGATCGCGAAGAAGTACACGAACCGCGGCCTGCAGTTCCTCGACCTCATCCAGGAAGGCAACATCGGCCTGATGAAGGCGGTCGACAAGTTCGAGTACCGGCGCGGCTACAAATTCTCGACGTACGCGACGTGGTGGATCCGCCAGGCGATCACGCGCTCGATCGCCGACCAGGCGCGCACGATCCGCATCCCGGTGCACATGATCGAGACGATCAACAAGATGAACCGGATCAGCCGGCAGATCCTGCAGGAGACGGGACAGGAGCCCGACCCGGCGCTGCTCGCCGAGAAGATGGAGATGCCGGAGGAGAAGATCCGCAAGATCCTCAAGATCAGCAAGGAACCGATCTCGATGGAGACGCCGATCGGCGACGACGACGACAGCCACCTCGGCGACTTCATCGAGGACCTGTCGACGGTCGCGCCGTCGGACGCCGCGGTCAACGCGTCGCTGCGCGATGTCTGCAAGGACGTGCTCGACACGCTGACGCCGCGCGAGGCGAAGGTGCTGCGGATGCGCTTCGGCATCGAGATGAACACCGACCATACGCTCGAGGAAGTCGGCAAGCAGTTCGACGTCACGCGCGAGCGCATCCGCCAGATCGAGGCGAAGGCGCTGCGCAAGCTCCGGCACCCGTCGCGCTCGGAGAAGCTGCGCAGCTTCCTGGAGGGTGAGGGATAGGGCCGTCGTCCCCGCGCACGCGGGGACCCAGCGTCGTTGGTGTAACGAAACGCCCCGGCAAGCCCGGGGCGTTTCTTTTCCCCAAGCCGCGCTGTCGTTTGCGACCGGGGTAATTCCGACGCAATCGGCGTATCAATCGCACCGCTGCGAACGCGCGCGCGACGACGGCGCGCGCACGGATCTTGCACGCCAACGGTCAAGCCGCGCGCCCCGCCTGACGCATCAAGCGCTTGCGCTGCGCGCCGTGACATTTTTTCAACGCGGCTATGCCGGACAGGCAAACGGAAAATCCGGCGATGCCCGTCCCGTTCGCACAAGGAGACCTCATGTCGCATTCATCATTCAGGAAGACGGCGCTCGCCGCCGCGCTGCTGACGATGGGCATCGCCTTCGGCGCGCAGGCGCAGAACACCACGCCCACGCCGGTTCCGAATTACACGGGCGAGAGGAGCACCGCGCCCGGCACGGCGCCGATGACGCCGGGAACGCCGTCGCCGACGACGACTTCACCGGGCCGCCCGGCAGCGAGCGGGCTGCCGGCGGCGAGCACGGCCGACCGCTCCGCCGGCAAGGTCGCGAGCTCGCTGTCGCACGGCGACCGCAAGTTCATCGAGAGGGCCGCGAAGGGCGGCATGGCCGAGGTCGAGCTCGGCAAGCTCGCGCAGGAAAAGGCGGCGAGCGATCAGGTCAAGCAGTTCGGCAAGCGGATGGTCGACGACCACTCGAAGGCCAACGACCAGCTTAAGAGCCTCGCGGCCGCGAAGGGCGTGCAGCTTCCGACCGAGCTCGATCGCAGCGATCGTCGCGAGATGGACAAGCTCGCGAAGAAGAGCGGCGCCGACTTCGACCGCGAGTACATGAGCCACATGGTGTCCGACCACAAGAAGGACGTGAGCGACTTCAAGGGCGAAGCGAAGGGCGCGACGGACGCCGACGTGAAGAACTTCGCCGCGTCGACGCTGCCGACGCTCGAGCAGCACCTCGACCTCGCGAAGTCGACCGAGGCCGCGGTGAAGAACGAGGACAAGCAGGCGAGCAACGCGCGCGCACGCACGAACTCGGCGATGGCGCCGTCGAAGTGACGATCAGGCCCGCGTGAGATCGGCCGGCGCTCGCGCCGGCCGATCTTTCACCGACGCCGGTAAGCGGCGAGAAAGCTCGCGTCGGGCAGCACGTCGCCGGCGACTTCGCGCGGCAGCCTTCCCTGCCACACCGGCTCGAACGCGCGCGCAAGCTGCGCGCCGACGTCGACGCCGTCGTCGGCCCATCCCTTGTCGGTCGGCACCGCGCGCCTGAAGTTGTTGGCGACGAACAGCCCGCCTCGCGGCGCGAGCGCCCGGGCGAGCCGCTCGATCTCGATGTCCGCCCGCGCGGCGTGCTGGATGACCCAGATCGCGAGCGCCGCGTCGACACGCAAGCCGCGCGCGACGAGCACGTCGAGCACCTGCGGCGACACGACCGAGAAGCGCACCGATTGCGCGTAGCCCGGCGCGAGCTGGCGCATGCTCGCGCTCATGTCGACGCCGATCACCCAGCAACCGAATCGGTCGATCAGCGCCTTCGCCATGCGGCCGAGGCCACAGCCGTAATCGAGCACGACATGCTGGTCGTCGAGCGCGAACTGGTCGGCGATGCGATCGGTGAGGTACGGCGTTTCGAGCTGCCAGCGCGAATCGGTCGTCGTACCCGCTTCGGCCGTCAATATGATTCGACGCGCTTCGTCGACGTCGCGTGCGTCGAACACACGTGGTGCATACGTCGCGGTGCGTGCCGGCCCGTCGCTCATCGCGTTCGCCGCGCTGCGATCACTACCGCGCGCTCAACGCACGATCATCACCGGGATCCGGGTCGCGGCGAGCACCTTGGTCGCCACCGAGCCCATCACGAGGTTCGCGAGCGCCGTGTGGCCGTGCGTGCCCATGACGATCAGGTCGAAGCCGTTCGCGGCGGCGTGCGAGACGATTTCGTGCGCAGGGTCGCCCACCTTCTTCTCCGCCGTGTACGGTGTCGCGCTGCCGTCGAGGAACGTGCGCGCGCCGGCCAGCGCCTGGTCCGATTCGTCGTCGTAGAAGCGCTGCACCTGCTCCCTGCCGACCCAGCTCGCCGCCGCGCCGTGCGGCAGCGGCGGCTGCACGTAGAGCAGCGTGATCGCGGGCTTATCGCGGAACCACGTCAATCGTTGCACGAGGGTTTCAAGCGTCCGTTGCGCGTGCGGCGAGCCGTCGATTGCGACGAGGATCTTCATGAGCGTGGCCATATCGGCGTGAGGAGTTCGAAGTGTAGCGCAGATGAGCGTCAGCCGAGCTCGAGCACCATGTCGAACTGGTCGGGCTCCTGCGGATCCTCGTGCGCAACGAATCCGATGCGCTCGCAGAAGCGCACCATGTTCGCGTTCTGCTTCAGCACCGCGCCCTCGAACCGAGCGATTCCGCGCGCCTTCGCCGACGTGATCAGCCGCTGCATCAGCACGCGGCCGACACCGCGGTTCTGCCACGCGTCGGCGACGACGACGGCGAATTCGGCGCTTTCGCGATCGAAGTTGGCGATATAGCGCGCGACGCCGACGAAACGCGGCGTCGGCGCCGACGTGTCGATCGCGACGAGCGCGAGCTCGCGGTCGTAGTCGACCTGCGTGAAGCGCGCGAGCATTGCCGGCGTCAGCTCGTGCAGCCGGTAGAAGAAGCGAAAGAACTTCGTCTGCTCGGACAGTCCGTGCACGAACGCGCGCTCGAGCTCGGCGTCCTCCGGCCGGATCGGTCGCACGTGCAGCGTCGCGCCGTCGCGCAGCTCGACGTCCGCTGCGAGCTCGATCGGATACGGATGGATCGCCATGTGGCGATAGCCGACCGGCGCGAACCTTCGCTTCGGATCGATGATCACGCGCGAGTTGCCGATCAACACGACGTCGGCGCCGACCTGCACCGGATCGAGCACCAGCGTACGCACCCACGGCAGCGCGCAGACGAGCGCCGACACCGCGAGCAGCATGCGCACGAGCAGCTGGAGATCGGGCGGCTCGGTCGTGCCGGCTCGAAGCGACGCGGCGGCCCGCGTGCCGCTGATGAGGTCGAGCGCGAGCTTGCGATTGAGCGGCGGCAGCAGCACCGCCTTCTCGGCGTCGACCAGCGCGGCGACGCCGCTGTTGCCGAACGTGATCACCGGTCCGAACACGGCGTCGGTATGCACGCCGATCGCGACGTGCCGTGCGTCGCCGAGCGTGCGTTCCTTGTGCACCACGATGCGTGGCCCGCTTGCGCGAGCTGCGCGCGGCTTCGTGTCGGTGAGCTCGGCGTATGCGCGCGCGAGCATGCGGCCGTTGCGCAGATGCGCGCGCAGCGGGGCGCTGCCAAGGCGCGCCGAGGGCGCCTCGTCGAGCGCGATCGACACCGGGTAGCCGAGTGCTCGCGCGGCCGCCTGCGCTTCGGCGAGCGTGCCTGCCGCCGCGGCACCGGCAACCGGCAGGCCGAACGCGGCGAGCAGCCGCTGCGTCTGCGACTCGGACAGCAGCGTGCGATTCTCGGCGGCGGCATCGTCGCGCACCCGCTCGGCGGCCGCGACATCGGGCATTTGCGGCTCGGGCTGCCACGACGGCACTTCGAGCAGCCACTGCTGATGGCGGCGGTACGCGGCGAGGAACGAGAACGCCTCCACGGCGTTCTCCGGCGTGTAGAAGTTCGCGATGCCGCCCGCTTCGAGCGCCGATTGCACCTCGACACGATTGCGCGCGCCGAGCCACGCCGAGATCACCGGCTTCGGCGAGCCGCGCGCGACCGCCGCGACCGCGCGCGCAGCATCCGTCGCCGCCATCGCCGGCCGCGGCACGTGCAGCGCGAGCACCGCATCGACGTTCGGATCGATGAGCGTCGCCGCGACGGCGGCCGCGAGACGCTCGGGCGGCGCATCTCCGCGCACGTTGACCGGATTCGTCGGTGCAACGTTTGGCGGCAGAAGCTCGGCGAGCGCGCGCCGCGTGTCGGCGCCAAGGCGCGCGAGCGTGACGCCGCGGTCGGCGGCGCTGTCCGCGGCAAGCGTTCCCGGACCGCGGCCGTTGGTGACGATCGCGAGATGATCGCCGCGCGGTATGCGGCCCATCTTCAGGATGCGCGCCGCGGCGAAGAGCTGAATGATCGTGCGCGCGCGCACCGTTCCCGCGCGCTGCAACGCGGCGTCGAACACGGTGTCGGCGAGCGGCGGCATGTCGATGCCCTCTCCTTGCGCGATCACGCGCTCCTTCGAGCGCCCCGCCTTCAGCACGACGACCGGCTTCGTGCGCGCTGCCGCCCGCAGCGCGGAGAGAAAGCGCCGCGCGTCGTGCACCGTTTCGACGTGCAGCAGGATGCCGTCGGTATCGCCGTCGACGACGAGCGCGTCGAGCAGCTCGCCGAACCCGATGTCCATCGCGCCGCCGACGGCGATGACCGTCGAGAATCCGATGCCCGCCGGCAGCGCGAAGTCGAGCATCGCGCTGCACACGGCACCCGATTGCGCGACCAGCGCAAGGCGCCCGGCGATCGCCTGCGACTGCGTCGTCGATGCGTTGAGCCCGATCTGGGGCCGCACGACGCCGAACGCATGCGGACCGAGCAACCGGACGTGCCGCTTGCGCGCGGCGACGCCGACGTCGCGCAGCCATCGCCGCGCCTCGCCTTCGTCGGCCGGCGGCGCCGTGTAGAGCACCGCTGTGCGGGTGCCGATGCGCGCGGTCTCCTCGAGCACCGCGAGTACCGCCTCGTACGGCGCGGCGATCAGCACCACGTCGACCGGCTTGCCGATGGTGTGCAGCGCCAAATGGCATTTGCGGCCGAGCACCTTGCGATGGCGCGGATTGACGGCGTACAGGTCGCCGCTGAAACCGCCCTCCAGCATGTTCTCGTAGAGGATGCGGCCGATCGACGCGGGCCGCTCCGACGCGCCGACCAGCGCGACGGACGTCGGCGTGAGGAGTGGCCGCAGGTAATGGTGGAGTTGCATTCGCGTTCGTGAGCGCCGGCGGCGCGCGGCGATTCTACCCATGCATCGCCGCGGCGGGTGCGCACAATCGAGCGATGTTTGCGCGAGGACAAGCCGAAGCATCACCGCGTTCGCGTCCGCTATAATCGGCCGCCGCATGCGAGCCGCCGGTCGCACGGCGTGCAAAGTGCCCGATCGCCGCGGGCCCGTAGCTCAGCTGGTAAGAGCAGAGGACTCATAATCCTTTGGTCGCTGGTTCGAATCCAGCCGGGCCCACTCAGCTTTTCAAAGGATTAGTGCGAAGTCCTCGCGTCTATCGTTGTGCTGACGTAGCCAGATCGTAACCAGAGAGCAGCGGATCGAGCCGATTGGCAGCTCGCGCGAGATGATCGGGCGCCAGATGCGCATAGCGCTCGACCATCACCGACGAGCGCCAGCCGCCCAGCCGCTGCAACTCATGCGTCGCAGTACCGGACTGCCGGTGCCATGAAGCCCACGTATGGCGGATGTCGTGCCAGCGGAAGTTTTCGATGTCGGCACGTTTCAACGCTTCTCGCCATGCCCGCGTATTGGCCCATGAAATCGGCCGCCCGCGATACGTGAACACGCGCTCGGGATGTTTACCGAGCTGGCGCCGCAAGACTTCGAGTGCGGTCGCGTTGAGTGGCACCGAGATCGGCCTGCGATTCTTCGATTGAGCTGCGCCGACCCATGCATGGCCGGTATCGAGATTCACATGCGACCACTCCAACCCGAGCACGTTGGATTGTCGTAACCCCGTCGCCAACGCGAAAAGCACGACGTCGTGCTGGTGCGCTGGCAACTCACCAAGAAGTGTTCGGGCTTGTTCTACGGTGATCGAGCGTTCTCGCCCTGGACCCTCCCGGAACAGCCTCACTTTCGGCACCTTGTCGATCCATTCCCACTCGTCGCGTGACCGAATCAGAATCGCTCGGACGAGCGCCAAATAGCGGTTCACGGTCGGCTTGTTCACCGTCTTAAGCCTCTCGGCCTTGATGCGGTCGATAACGTCCAGCGTAATCTCGTCAAGCATCAAAGTGCCTAAGAACTTATCCAGCCAGCGAAGCTTTCCGACGTCTTGATGGTGCGTGACCTTGTCCGAGGTTTCCGCGAGCCAGCGTACAACCGCTTCCTTCCAAGACCGAAGAGGCTTGATGCCCAGCCGCTGTTGCTCCCACAGCGACGCTTTCAGCTTGTCGTGGTACTCCTGGGCTTTGCATTTGTCGCCAGTCCCAGTGCTGCGCTGTATTGTTCTTCCGCTGTGGCTGATCTTGACCCACCAATGCGGTGAGTCGTTGCGTTTGTAGAGTGACATGACTGCAACTCCTTGCGCTCACTCTGCAACACACGCCGCGGGTATTGTGAGCGGATGTGTTCGATGAGGTCAACGTCCACGAATACCCAGCACTTGCCGATCTTGGCGCCCGGAATCTCGCCCGCGCGCGCCTTCTCCTGGAGCGTGACCGGATGGATGTGCAAGAAGGCGGCGGCGGCCTGGAGATCGAGAGTGTTCATGGCAGGTGCGAGACGCGAATTGACTAGCGACCGCAGTACACGGCGACGATCTGGATCCGACCGTGGCCCATCTCGTGGCTAATGGTGAGCCGGACCTCGCGATCGAGCTCGCGCTGCTTCGGCGTGAGCTGCTTTCGCGTCGGACCGCCACGTGCGGGACACGCCCAGCCGGCGAGCTCCTGGTAGCGCGCCTGGGCGTAGAAATGGCGATGTCCGTGGACGCCGTGAATGCCGACGCGCTCGCACTCGTAGCGGAAGTGCTTCAGATAGTCCGAATACTTCGCGTAGCCCGGTGCAACCAGGCTCTTGCCCTTGGCGAGCGCCTTCGCCTCGTCGATGACCTGGCGCTGTTCAAGCCGCAGGATCGGGATCTCGCGCTCGCGGCCACCCTTGCACCAGGAATCCTTGAGCACGAGCCGGTCACCGTGGTCGGCCCGTTGCATGACGATCTTGATCGACTCCGCGCGCCGTAGCCCGAGCTCCGCCTCCAGGCGCAGCGACATGACGGTGTACGGGTCGCGGATCTGCGCGAGCTGGTTGACGTCGAGCGCCTTTGCCTTCGACTGGTTCGTGACGTAGACCCGGTCGGGAATGCCGTAGGGGGCGTTGGTACGCGCGACTACGTTCTGCTTGCCGACCTTCTCGGCCCACCAGCGGAGCTGCGTCATGCGGTTCTTGATCGTGCCGGGCGCGAGCTCCTCCGCGAGCCAGCGCTCGACCAGCTTCTCGACGTGCTTGGGCTTAAGGCTGTGCGCATCCATGTGATGGAAGCCCATCTCGTCGAGCTGACCGGCGATCAGATCGAGGATGCGCTCCCGGTCGGCCTGGGTGGCGAAGCTGCCGTCGCGGTTACGGTGGCAGAGCTGCTTCAACGAGTAGTTCAAGTCCCGCATGACGGCTCCCTGGGTGACGACGCGATTAAGCTCGTGCTGCGTACTGCGTGGTGCTGTGCTGCTGTCGTGGTGTCGTGTTCCGGTCGGGTAAGTGTTTCTGCTCGCCTGCCGCGCCGTAGCGACAGCAGGAGGAACATCGAGCACGGCACACCACAGGCCGTTTCGTGCGGTTGCTTCAGTTCTTCGCCGGCGCCGCACGGCGCTTTTGGTGGCGTCGCGATTGCGCGCTCCCCGGGGAGCGCTACGATCGCGAGAGTCATTGACCCAGGACTCGAAGGGGCGCCGTTAAGGCGCGTCGTTACTTTGCCGATCCGTTACGCGGATCATTCGAGAGCCATTGACCCAGGGCTCGAGGGGCGCCGGTGGGGCGCGTCGGTACTGCTCGATCCGTTCGCGGATCACTCGTTGGGAGGCGTTGCACCTCCCGGCTTGCTGACGCGTGGCGACCGCTCCAGGCGGCCGTCACGCACATCGAAGACCCTGCGTCACGCGAAGCGAGGACGTGTGCAGGGCGCGCCGGCGGGGGATACGCGCGTACGTCACTGGGGGTGCCCGCCCACTGGCGGTGCACACCCCAGTAACGACGCGCGTCGCGTGCGAAACGCGCGGTGCGTTCAGCGCAGCGGCCGAACGCCACATCGCGCTTGGGCGAGCTCGATGGCTCGCCTCACGCGAGCGGCGTTCAAGCCGCGCGCATCACACACCGCTTCCGTGGCGGCGCTCTCGGGGTCGTGCTTGAGGGCGACACGGGCGAGGCGCCTGCGCTTGTCTGCAGGCGCTACCGCGTCGGCATCCGCGAACGTCGTAGCGGCCTCAGGGGCATGCATTTCGACGTCGCACTGGCGCACCGAGGCCGCGTCGAGCGCGGGATCGGCACGCGACTCCGTTCGCCTTCGCGATCCGTGCAATCCAGCTCGGACCGCTTCGACGAACAAGGCGCTTGCCAGATGGCAGCGCCCGGCCATCCCATGGTGGGATGCATCCTGCTCGACCGCCGCGGAGGACGGTCCGATCTACCTACTTCGCCGCTTGCAGCTCCGGCGACTCTTCGTTCGATCGTCCGTAATGACGATCAGTACTGTCTGAGGCGGCCACACTTCGAGCACGCGGCCGCGGCGTGCGAAAAAGCTTTGCTTCTGTCGTCGGTCGTTGCCCGCTGACGACAGGTTGCGACGATGATGCCCGCGACACGCGGCGCTGACAACCCGATAATGTGTGCAAAAACGGTGGGCTTTTGCGGTCAGGTCAGCGCATCCTTGGTACGCGATTTGCTGGGCGCTACAACGAAGGCTACATCGCACGGAGTCTTTGTTTCCCAGAGTCTGCCATTTGCAGTGCAGCTCCCGTTGCGCGCGTTAGGCCGTCTCGGAGAAAGCTCGCCAGATGAATGGCAAGTTGCAGCCCCAGTTCTTCGTCGATTTTGAGTACGAAAAATGAAGGTCGT
The DNA here is from genome assembly GCA_963798655.1 of uncultured beta proteobacterium. Classification (GTDB taxonomy): domain Bacteria; phylum Pseudomonadota; class Gammaproteobacteria; order Burkholderiales; family Casimicrobiaceae; genus CAVSMC01. The sequence continues at coordinate 241,109 of CAWCUH010000007.1, forward strand.
TGCCGTCTGGACCTCCGTCAATGTTTGTGAAGAGCTGCGACGCATCACAAGAGCAAGCACACCCGCTGTAGCAACGACGCGATACTTCGCTCGCGATGTAGACCGCGGCGGATAGCCGCAGTCAACCGCGCTCTTTGATGCTCATCAACGGCGCGTCTCAGCAAGGTTGACGCAAGGCACGCGCGACGCGTAGCGTTTGCAACTGCATTGCCTCTCTGGGGAGAAATCATGAAGGTGAAATATCGTTCGCCGATCGCATCGGCACGTGCGCTGTTGCTCGCGCTGCTGGGCGCTGCAACGGTTCTCGGTTCTGGCGTTGCGTCAGCATCGTATGGCTACAGCAATCTCGCCGTCGACCAGGTCGGGGTCGTGAGCTGGGGAACGTACGGAGCATTCGTTGCGTTCGTCGGCGGCATTCCTTCTGGCGGAGCGGGACAGGTACCGAATCCGTGCATCAATGCGGTCGCCTATTTCGATCAGACTCAGAACAACTCGAAGTATTGGTACATGACGCTGCTGACTGCAAAGGCATCAGGCCTGCACGTTTACGTCGACCTTACGCAAGACGGTTCCAACAATTGCTACATCGTCGGAGCGAGGATTACGAGCTGAGCCACGACGAAAGTGCGATTCTAGGAAACGAGCAATCAAGGAGAAATGGTATGACGCGCGCGCCGTTGTTTGCAGCGTTAACCAGTCTTGCGTTAGCGGCGTCCGTGGGGATCGCCAGTGCACAGGTCGTTGTGGCGCCTCCATCGATGGCAGCGCCGGCGCCGCCGCTATCGCCCGCGCCCGGTTGGTATGTTGGACCCAGCCAGGCGGGACCCGCGCAAGCGTTGACTCGAAACCCGACGGTCCAGCCACCGTATGTCGGCGGACCGCTCCCGAGTCCGTTCAAAGCGCCTGCGTCGATTACCGGGCCCTCTTCGGCGGGCCCGCTACCACCGCTTAGCAACAATCCTGCTGTCACAGGGCCGCAAAACGCTGGGCCGATTCCATCAGGATCACCCTGGTGAACGACCGCGCGAATGCCCACCCGGAGATTGGACGGCTTTTTCACCGCAGTGATGCCTCGCGCACGACGCGCTGTATCGATCGGTCAACCGCGCACGTGCCGAATACTCTGCCCAACGTCATGACGCACATTGAAACTTGCATCGCCGAGACTCGTCGCGGTGCGCGCGCTCGCATACTATTGGCAGCGGTCGCGATCGCGCTCGCGCTCGCGAGTATTGAAAGTATTTGCGCTGCCGAGCAGACTCAGGCTGTCGACAACCTTTCAGACCGTCAGTTGATTGTGCTTTTTGACCCCGCCCGCGCGGACAGCCCGTCACCAAGTGCCATCCTTAGCGCGGTAAGTCTCCCGCTCATCAACGCGGCTCTTCATGCTCAACTGGCCGCGCCTGTAGCGGCGGAATGGCCCATGGCGGGTTTGACATCGCCGGATCTTCAGCGGGAACTCGCAAAGAATCCGCAATCGCCACGAGCTCGTTTGGAGCGGTATGTAATCTTGACCTATCCCGATGTGGCAGCGGCGCGCAGTGCGCGCTCGACGCTGCTTGTGGACGACCGCGTCCTCGTGGCGGGCCCAAATATTACGCTGAATTACGCGTTCACACCGGTCGACACATATTTTTCCATTAACCCCATCAAACCGTATGCGGGCCAGTATCAATGGGGTATGCAGCTGCTTAATCTACCGAGCGCCTGGGACCGTGTTCGCGGTACCGCGTATATCGGTGAAGTGGACCACGGCATCTATTGTCAATCAAAGAGTGCCGGCGTCTGTACTCCTCACGCCGATCTTCAGCAAAATTTTCGCCAGCAATTCTCCAGAAACATGAATGGCGGCGATGTCGACGAGATAACGAACGAAATCGACACAACACACGCAGGCCATGGTACACACGTAGCGGGCATTATCGCAGGCACACCAAATAACAGCACCGGTATCGCCGGGGCATGCTTTAGTTGTTCGTTGTCCGTCATCAAGCTGCCCACGGGCGGCACGCACTTTGCAGCTATCGCGGCAGCCGTGGATTCCGGCATGCAGGTCCTCAATTACAGCCTGTCCGACGACCAGTTTCCTCAATACGACACACAGCGCACGTGCGACGATCCTGTCAATGATTCTTTTAAGGCGCTATGCGATGCTATCGCGTATGCCAAAAATAACGATGTCGTGTTCGTCGCTGCCTCAGGCAATAATCTCGCAGCGCGGATCGGCTTTCCAGCGCTGAACGATGACGCAGTAGCAGTCGGTGGTATCAAGTATGGCGGCGCTTTTTGGGATAACGGCCGCTATCGCGATTACTGCGACCCTAGCAGCCCTCACATCGGCTTGGAGTGCGGATCGAATTTCGGGAATCAGCAGAATGTAACGACCCTGCAGACGACCACGCAGCAGGTAGTCGCCCCTGCGATGAACGTTATCTCGACGTTCTACCCGAACTTCGCGTGGAACCCCGATTTGGAATGCCGGGATACTTACGCCCAAGCCAGCAATAGCGACGTCTACCCGATGTCTGGGCAAGTCGGCTCGGGCTACGCCGATTGCCGGGGTACGTCGATGGCTGCTCCGCACGTAACTGGCATCGTTGGCCTGATGCGCACTGCGAACCCGCTGACGACCAGGGGCTCGATCAAGTCGATGCTGTTGAACACGGCGAACACTATATCGTGCCTTGGATCGGACACCCGATGCGGGGCCGGGATTCCTGACGCGGCGAAGCTCGTTACCGCTGCCCTCGGCGGCGCGGGCGTCATCAACAGGACTACTCCGCTCTTCAGTTTCTACAGCAATGACCGTGTCGACCACCTGTATACGGTCGTACCTCAGATGGGAACTGCCGCAATCGTTGGCACATTGTTGCCGACGTCCTACACAGGGCTCCAAAAGACGTACGCAACGATTGGGCCACTCGTCGGATCCTATACTTGGTTCCCCGGAGTACCGAGCTCGATGTGCGGCTTTAGTCCGCCGTGTGACGGTTTCTATCCGAGGGCGATGGTGTCAGTCTTCACGACCTTTAGGAACCCAATACTGCCTTCCGTTGACCTCGTTCCGCTCTATCGACTCAGTTGGCGTTGTCCAAATTCGTCGGCGTGTCCCCAAAATTCAAATCACGTCAGCCATGTATACTCCACTAACACTTCTGAGCGATGGGTATCGCAGCAGGGATATTCTGTCGATGGAATCGAGGGCTATATCTTCCCGGTGACTATGGCACAGCCGCCTGGAACGATTAAGCTGTGTCGGAAACGCGACTCAAGTCGCGACGATTACGTGCTCTTCCCCGGCACTGGAACGAATGGAACAAGCTGTACAAATACTACCGACGGTTATACGGGTGGAAACTATAGCGATCCGGTCGTGGACACAGATTGGATCGGTTGGGTCTATCCTGCGCAAGCTCCGAGACCGGTTTACGCCACATCGATTGTACCAAACATCAACGTTTTCATGCTTGATTGAATTTGTCGGCAGAAGCGCCCACAACCGGCATGTAACAGCCGGTTGAAAAGTCAAACAAGGAAACGTATGACTTCAATTCTCTGTGTGACGCGAAACATCGTGGCGGCAGTTGGTCTTGTAGCGGCCATAGTGTCTCCAGCGAACGCTGCAAACGAACAGGTTAGCGTAACGCAGCTCGCGGGTCACATTTTCGTTCATGTGTCTGCTCAACTACCGACGACCTGCCTTTCCGTACCAACCGTCTTGCTGCAGCACACGGGGAACAGCTTTTTGATCGGGACCAACTTGCAATGTCTAAATTCACCGACTACTGGTCAATACACCGCTTCTGTTGATCTTGGTGTCCTGGCCGACGGAGACTACCGCGCGGATTGGACCTATTACAATGCGTTTGGCCTGGTCGGGGGTGCCGCGTCAGTGTCTTTCTCCGTTCACAGCGGCGTACTCTTCACGGCAGCCGAAGTCGTGCCAGCGCTCTCGGCGCCGGCGCTAGCTACGCTTGCGCTACTATTGATACTCGGTGCTTCGTTGTTGATTCGACGACATCATCGCTGACATATCTCTGCCGGCGCCGATTTCGCCAGTTCACGCGTCCACGCGCCTTGTCGACGAACGGGCTCGCGACATGGAAGTGCGGGCCGCACGCCGTAGAATGGCCGTCGTTTTGCAACTTTTAGTGGGTTCGTCAAGGACGGCATGCAAGCTACCAAGCTATTGATCGCCGCGATCCCGAGGCGCGCGGAAGTGTAGGCGCGTCCGCTTGCAGCCCTGTTACAAAGCAGGTCTGGACACCTTCGTAAGAAAGCATGTGGCCAACCGAAGGCTTTGCGTAGCCATTTCGTAGCTTGCCTTGCTGCGAGACAACCGTTTCCAGGCTGCATACCACTGCTCTTGAAACTTGGCGTGTGTTGCAAGGGCTTGGTTTGAAATAGAATCCGAACTGGCGGCTGATTCTCATAATCCTTTGGTCGCTGGTTCGAATCCAGCCGGGCCCACCGCTGCATTTCGCTGCCGTTGCCTACGACGCCGCCGGTGAACGGATCCAGCCGATGCCCGCCCCCGACAACCTGATCGCGCGCCGCGCACGCCTGCCGGCGATGTTCCTCGCCGGCAGCAGCGGCATCGAGATCGCGGCGCGCGACGCGGCGACGCCGGTCCCGCCCGGAGTTCGCGTCCGCTACGTCGACGAGGCGGCCCGAAGCACGCTCGCGTCGCACGATCCGCGAGCCGACGCGCAGCACGGGGGCAGCGTCATCGTCGACGACGGCGAGACGCTCGCGACGTTCACCGACGCGTCGGTCGACTTCATCATCGCCAACCGCCTGCTCGACCGCAGCACCGATCCAATGGCGGTCCTTCGCCGACACGTCGCCGTCGTGCGCCCCGCCGGCTGGCTGTTCTACGCGCTCGCCGCCGGCAAGCCGAGCGCGTGGCTCGCGTTCATCGTCAGCGCGCGCAAGCGTCTCGACGGTGCGTTCGAATGCCGCTACTTCGAGTTCACCGGCGACGAGACGCTCTGCGTGCTGCGCCGGTCGTGATCGATGCGGCGTGAGGCCAGCCGGTCGTTGCGCGGCTGCGTAACGGCGTCGCACGGATAGGCGATAATGGCCGCTGCCTCATCTCCATTGGCTTCATGAGCCTGCCGATCGAAGTCGTCGCCGCGCGTGCGCGCATCGGCGCACCGTATCTCACCGGCGCCGGCATCGAGATCGGCGCGCTCAATGCGCCGACGCCGCTGCCGGCCGGCGCACGCGTCCGCTACGTCGACCGTCTCTCGCTCGACGACCTGCGCGGCCAGTATCGCGAGCTCGTCGACGAAACGTTCGTTGCGGTCGACATCGTCGACGACGGCGAGCGGCTGGCGACGATTGCCGACGCGTCGCTCGACTTCCTGATCGCCAATCACATGCTCGAGCACTGCGAGAATCCGCTCGGCACGCTGCGCACGCATCTGCGCAAGATGAAGCCCGGCGGCTGGCTGTTCTACGCGATTCCGGAAGCGCGCACCGGGTTCGACGCGACACGTCCGCGAACGACGTCCGCTCATCTGGTCGACGACGACGCCGACGGCGGCGAGCGCGCACGCTTCGCGCACTACGTCGAGTGGGCGCGGCACGTCAACGGCATCCGCGACGACGAGGCCGCGCGCGCGAACGCCGCGACGAACCTCGCGAACGGCTACAGCATCCATTTCCACGTCTGGGACAGCAATGGTTGGCTCGACTTCCTCGCGTTCGCGCGCCGCTATCTCGGCGAGTCGTTCGACGTCTGGCACTTCGAGCTCGTCGGTGCCGAGGTCGTGACCGTGCTGCGCCGCTGCGACGGCAAGCCGGTGGCCGACCGTCCCCGCGACGCAATCGACATGGCGCGCGCCGACGCACCGTCGGATGTCGGCGCGAACGGCGTCGTCGCTACGCCGGGCGCGCGGCTCGCCGAGCGGCTGCGCGAGATGCTCGGCCCGTTCTGCTGGGCGATCGACGGCGCGTCGATCCGCGGCAATGTGCTCGAGGTGAACGGCTGGTTGTACGCGCGCGACGACGACCCGTCGTCGATCGCGTTCACCGTCAACGGCCAGCCGTTCGACGAGCCGTCGATCCTGGTCGGCGGCCGTCCCGACCTCGGCACCGTGATGTGGTACACGACGCGCGAGCGCCGCGCGGCGCTCAAGCTGCGCACGCGAATCGCCGGCGACATCGCGCGCGCCGACGTGCTGCGCGTGTCGGCGCGCTGGTCGGGTGCCGACGCGGCGTGGTGCGACCGGCACGATCAGTATCTGCCCGGCCCGATCGATGTCGACGCGCACCTGCCGATGCCCGGCGACGATCGGATCGCGCGTGTTGCGGGCCCGATCGGCGCTGCGCATTTCCGCGCGCTCGGCTGCAACGCGCTGCACACGCTCCGCGCGAGCGCGGCGCGCCACGGCGTCGATCTCGACAACGCCGGCGACGTGCTCGACTGGGGCGTCGGTTGCGGGCGCACCGAGCGCTTCTGGCAGGGCAGCGCGCGCCTCGTCGGCTGCGACATCGACGGCGACAACATCGAATGGTGTCGCGCGAACCTGCCCGGCCGCTTCGAGACGATCGCGAGCGACCCGCCGACGCCATGGCCCGATGCGAGCTTCGACGCGATCTTCGGCGTTTCTGTGATCTCGCATCTGACCGACGCTTCACGCCACGCGTGGTACGGCGAACTTCGCCGACTCGCTCGGCCCGGCGCGCTGATCATGCTATCGCTGCTCGGCGATCACGCGATCGCGAAGGCCGGCATCAACGCGCGCACGCTCGCCGAGATCGACGAGCGCGGCAGCTGCTTCCTCGCAAGCGAAGAAGCAATCGACAAGCTGCTCGGCAGCAGGCAGATCTACGGGACGACCTACCAATCGAGCGCGGCGGCGGTCGCCGAGGCGACCTGCTGGTTCGACGTGCTCGAGCATGTGTCGGGCGGCATGAACAATCACCAGGACCTGCTGGTGCTGCGGCGGCGCGCCTAAGAGCGCCGCTGCCCGCCGGAACGCCATCGCATGTGCGGCATCGCGGGACTCATCGATTGCGCGCAGCCGCGCGTCGACCTCGTGCTGCGCACGATGCTCGACGCGATCGTGCATCGCGGGCCCGACGGCGAAGGCCTGTTCGTCGACGGCGGCGTCGCGCTCGGCATGCGGCGGCTGTCGGTGATCGATCTCGCGCACGGTTGGCAGCCGCTCGCCGCGCGCGGCGGTCGCGTGCTCGCGTTCCAGAATGGCGAGATCTACAACCACGGCGAGCTGCGTTCGGCGCTCGCGCGTGAAGGCGCGCGCTTCGCAACGGCAAGCGACACCGAGGTGCTCGCGCACGGCTACGAGCACTGGGGCATCGACGGACTGCTCGCGCGCGTCGACGGCATGTACGCGCTCGCGATCGTCGACCGGGATGCCCGCATGCTGCACGTCGCGCGCGATCGCTTCGGCGAGAAGCCGCTCTACTACGCGTGCGCACCCGGCCGCTTCGCGTACGGCTCGGATGCCGGCATCGTCGCGGCGCTGCCTTGGGTCGACGCCGACCTCGATCCGCTGTCGCTGCGCCGCTATCTCGCGATGCACTACGTGCCGGGCAGCGCGACGATCTACCGCGGCGTGTCGCGCGTGCTGCCGGGCGAGCGGCTGGAAATCGCGCTCGATGCGCCGACGCCGAAGCACGTGCGCTACTTCACGCCTGCGCTGGGCGCGGCGCGGGCGATCGACGACGACGCGCTCGCGGCGACCGTCGAGCGCGCAGTCGCCTCGCGTCTGGTCGCCGACGTGCCGCTCGGCGTGTTCCTGTCCGGCGGGCTCGACAGCTCGATCGTCGCGGCGATCGCCGCCGCGTACAAGCCTAGCGTGCTGACGTTCTCGATGGGCTTCGCATCGCCCGAGCACGACGAGAGCGCGTTCGCGCGCGAGCTCGCCTCGACGATCGGCAGCAGGCATCACCACTTCGTGTTCGACGACGCAAGCTTCGCGTCGCTGCTGCCGAGCGTCGCCGCGGCGCTCGACGAGCCGCTCGGCGACCAGGCGCTGCTGCCGGTGTACTGGCTCGCGCGCGAGGCGCGCCGCCATGCGACCGTCGTTCTGTCGGGCGAAGGCGCCGACGAAGTGTTCGCCGGCTACGGCTACTATCGGCCGTTCACGCCGCAGCCCGGCGTCGTCGCCGCCATGCGCCGCGCGCTCGCCGGCGGCATGCAGCGCGATACCGGCACGTCGATCATCGACCGGCTGCGCGCCGAGACTCCGTCGGGCTTTCCGCTGCTGACCGACACGGCGACGCGCGCGCGCCTCGTTCCGGACGACGATCGCGCGACCGACACGTGGGAGCGCGACGTGCTCGCGTGGCTCACGTCGTCGCACGATCCGCTGCAGCGTGCGAGCGCCACCGATCTCGCAACGTGGCTGCCCGACGATCTGCTGGTGAAGTTCGACCGGATGACGATGGCGGTGAGCCTCGAAGGTCGCGCGCCGTTTCTCGCGCCGCAGCTCGTCGAGGCGGCGCTGTCGCTGCCGCCGGCGCAGCGGATGCGCGGAAGCGACACGAAGATCGCGCTGCGACGCGTCGCGGCGCGCTGGCTGCCGGAGCGAATCCGCGCGCGGCGCAAGCAGGGCTTCGTGCTGCCGATGCGGCAGTGGATCGACCAATGGCTCGCCGAGCACGGCGGCGCGCACGCCTATTTCACCGAGCGCACGGTGCCGCACGTCGACGCAACCGAGCTTGCGCGTGTCGCCGCCGAGGACGTCGCGGCGGGCGTACTGCGCGAGCGGCTGATGTTCGCCGCGATCATGCTCGTCGAATGGCATGCGGCGCAGAAGCCACGCGTCGCCACAATGCGCGCGCGCCATGCGCAGGCGCTCGCCGAGGCGCCGACGACGATCTGAGCGCACGATCACACTGACGCGAACGCCGCAGAGGTGCGCTAGAATGGGCCGCCATGACCGACACCGCCGCGACGCCGCACACCGATGCGCGCGTGGACGAACGTCCAGATCTGCATGACGTCGTGCTTTGCATCGACCTCGACGGCACGCTGATCCACGGCGACCTCACGTTCGAATCGATGCTCGCGCTCGTGCGCCAGCATCCTGCGAGCGCGCTCGCGATGCCGTTCTGGCTGCTGCGCGGCCGCGCCCACCTCAAAGGCGAGATCGCGGCACGCGCGCTGATCGACGCGCGACTGCTGCCCTACGACGAGCGCGTCGTGACGCTCGTGCGGCGCGAGCGCGACGCCGGCCGGCGCGTCGTGCTCGCGACGGCGTCGCATCGCGCGTTCGCCGATCGCGTCGCAAGCCATCTGCAGCTGTTCGACGACGTCGTCGCGACCGCCGACGGTGCCAATCTTTCCGGCCGCGGCAAGGAGCGCGCGCTCGTCGAACGCTACGGCGCCCGCGGTTTTGATTACGCCGGCAACAGCGCGCGCGACGTGCCGGTATGGCGCTCGGCGCGCGCCGCCTGGGTCGTCAACGCGAGCGAGCGGCTCGTGCGCCGCGCATCGCAGGTGACGAGCGTTGCGCATTCGATTGCGCCGCGCCCCGGCCGCCTTGCCGCCGTCTGGCGCGCGATGCGTCCGCACCAGTGGCTGAAGAACCTGCTGCTGTTCGTGCCGATGCTGATGGCGCACCGCTGGAACGACGCGCCGCTGCTCGTCGATACGCTACAGGGCCTCGTCGCGATGTGCGCGGTTTCGGCGAGCGTGTACGTGCTGAACGACATGATCGACATCGAAGCCGATCGCGATCATCCAACTAAGCGGCGGCGTCCGTTCGCCTCGGGACAATTGCTGCCGCAGCACGGCTTCGCGATGATCGCGCTGCTGCTCGCCGCCGGCATCGCGCTCGCCGTGGGGCTGCCGCCCGCGTTCGCGGCGGCGCTCGCCGCCTACTACGTGATCACGCTCGCGTACACACTTCGGCTGAAGCGGATGATGATGCTCGACGTGATGACGCTCGCGGGCCTCTACACGCTTCGCATCATCGCCGGCGCGGCGATCATGGGGTTGCCGCCGTCGTTCTGGCTGCTCGCGTTCTCGGTGTTCCTGTTCCTGTGCCTCGGGCTCGTCAAGCGCTACTCGGAGTTCCTCGAGATGCGCAACGCCGGAAGCGAATCGTCGCGCGGACGCGGCTATCGCACGAGCGACCTGCCGCTGCTCGCGATTCTCGGCGTCGCGAGCGGATTCGCATCCGTGCTCGTCGCTGCGCTGTACATCAACTCGGACGACGTGCAGCGGCTTTATCGGTCGCCGCAAATGCTGTGGCTCGTCTGTCCGCTGCTGCTTTACTGGATCGGCCGCGTCTGGCTGCTCGCGAACCGCGGCGACATGCACGAAGACCCGGTCGTGTTCGCACTGACCGACGCCGGCAGCCTGCTCACCGGCGTGCTCACGCTCGGCGCGCTGCTGCTCGCGACATGAGCGCCGCGCCGACCGCCCGCGGACGCTACGGCTCGTGGGGCCGCGTCGCGCCGCCCGCGAGCGAGGCATGGCGGCCGCGCGCGCGCGGCGAGCCGCTTCCGACACCTCCGCAAAGCGCCGGCATGCTCGCGTACGGCAATGGCCGCAGCTATGGCGACTGCTGCCTGAACGACGGCGGCCTGCTGATCGACACGCGAGGCCTCGATCGCTTCATCGCGTTCGATCCGTCGAGCGGCGCGCTCGAGTGCGAAGCCGGCGTGCTGCTGTCCGACATTCTCGCGACGTTCGTTCCGCGCGGCTGGTTCCTCCCGGTGACGCCGGGAACGCAGTACGTGACCGTCGGCGGCGCGATCGCGAACGACGTCCACGGCAAGAACCATCATGTCGCCGGAACGTTCGGCTGCCACGTCGAGCACCTGGTGCTCGCACGCTCCGACGCCACGCGGCTCGACTGCTCGCTCGCGCAGAACGAGCTGCTGTTCCGTGCAACGATCGGCGGACTCGGCCTCACCGGGCTCATCGAGTCGGCGACGATCCGGTTGCGCCGCATCGCGTCGCCGTATATCGACTCGGAAACGGTGCGCTTCGACGCGCTCGACGAGTTCTTCGCACTCGCGGAGGAGTCCGATCGCACGTTCGAATACACGGTCGCATGGGTCGATTGCACCGCGCACGGCCGAGCCCGCGGCCGCGGGCATTTCATGCGCGGCAATCATGCGGACCAGGCCGCCTCGCGCACGCCACCGCGCGACGCGACGCTGCGCATCGCGTTCGATCCGCCGTTTTCGCTGGTGAACGCGCTCACCGTGCGGCCGTTCAACGCGCTCTACTTCCATCGCCAGCGTGAGCGCAGCGCGAGGCGCGTTGTCGGTTACCGCAAGTTTTTCTATCCGCTCGACGCGATCGGCGACTGGAACCGGATGTACGGCGCTCGCGGCTTCTTCCAGTTCCAGTGCGTCGTGCCGCACACCGGCGCAGCCGATGCGATCGGCGCACTGCTCGACGCGCTGCGGTCGTCGCGCCAGGGCTCGTTCCTCGCCGTGCTGAAGCGCTTCGGCGACGTGCGCTCGCCGGGACTTCTTTCGTTTCCGCGGCCCGGCGTCACGCTCGCGATCGACGTGCCGAACAGCGGCCCTGCGACACGCGAGCTGCTCGCGCGGATGGAAGCGATCACGATGGACGCCGGCGGCGCGCTCTACCCGGCGAAGGACGGCTGCATGTCCGCGGACACGTTCCGCCGCTCGTTTCCTGCGCTCGATGCGTTTCGCGCGCACGTCGATCCCGCCTGCTCGTCGACGTTCTGGCGCCGCGTCGTCGCCTAGGATGCGAAGCGTCCTCGTCATCGGCGCGACGTCGGCGATCGCGGAAGCCACCGCGCGGCAGTTCGCTGCGCGCGGCGACGCGCTGTTTCTCGTCGCGCGCGACACCGGGCGGCTCGCGGCAATCGCCGACGACCTGCGCATTCGCGGCGCTGCCGCCGTCCACACGGCGCCGCTCGACGTCACCGATGCGCGATCGCGCTCGGCGGCGCTCGCCGCCGCCGACGCCGCAATCGGGACGCCCGACGTCGCGCTCGTTGCCCACGGCACGCTGCCGGACCAGCGCGCATGCGAGCGCGGCGAAGCCGATCTCGTCGCCGCGCTGGACGTGAACTTCACCGCTACCGCGGCGATCGTGTCGATGATCGCGAACCGGATGGAGGCGGCGCGGCGCGGAACGATCGCGGTCGTCACGTCGGTTGCGGGCGACCGCGGACGCGGCAGCAACTACGTATACGGCAGCGCCAAGGCCGGCATGTCGACGTTCCTCGCCGGACTGCGCCATCGGCTGCACCGGCACGGCGTCGCGGTCGTCGACATCCGCCCCGGCTTCGTCGACACGCCGATGACGGCGCAAGTCGCGAAGAACGCGCTGTTCGCGTCGCCGGCGCGCGTCGCGCGCGACATCGTCGCTGCGATCGACCGCGGCACGCCGGTGCGCTACACGCCGTCGTTCTGGCGGCCGATCATGCTCGCCGTGCGGCTTCTGCCGCGCGCGCTGTTCCATCGCAGCAATCTCTAGGCGGCGATGGGCGAAGCGAGCGAGCGCATCGTCATCACCGGCGCCGCCGGGCTCGTCGGGCAGAACCTGGTCGCGCTGCTCGCCGAGGAGCAGTGCACGAACCTCGTTGCGATCGACAAGAACGGCGAGAACCTCGCGGTCCTCGCGCGACTGCATCCGGACGTGCGCGCGCGCGTCTGCGATCTCGCCGAGCCCGGCGAATGGGAAGACGAGATCGCAGACGCCGACGTCGTCGTGATGCTGCACGCGCAGATCACCGGCAAGACCGGCGAGCCGTTTGCGCGCAACAACGTCGAGGCGACGAAGCGCGTGCTCGCCGTGCTGCGCGAGCGTGGACACGCGTTCGTCGTCCATGCGAGCTCGTCCGTGGTGAATTCCGTCGCCCACGATCTGTACACCGAGAGCAAGAAGCTGCAGGAGCGACTCGTCGCCGACAGCGGCGTTGCGCATTGCATCCTGCGCCCGACGCTGATGTTCGGCTGGTTCGATCCGAAGCACCTCGGCTGGCTCGCGCGCTTCATGGAGCGAACGCCGGTGTTCCCGATCCCCGGGCACGGCCGTTACATGCGCCAGCCGCTGTACAATCGCGACTTCTGCCGCGCGATCGCCGTCTGCATCCGCAGGCGCCCGCTCGGCGCTGTCTACGATCTCACCGGTCCCGAACGGATCGACTACATCGACATGATTCGCGCGATCCGCGAAGCGAAAGGGTTGCGGACACCGATCGTTCCGATTCCGTTCGCGCTGTTCAAGGCGCTGCTTCGCGTCTACGCGCTGTTCTCGGCGAAGCCGCCGTTCACCGCCGAGCAGCTCGACGCGCTCGTCGCCGGCGACGACTTCAGCGGCGTCGACATCGAGGCGACGTTCGGCTTCCGTCCGACGCCGTTTCGCGACGCGATCCGCGAGACGTTCGGCCATCCGGTGTACAGCCGGATCGGGCTCGCGAGCCCGCATTGAACACCGCTGCCGGCGCGATGCCGACGCCGCGTCGCGCGGCCGTCATCGGCGCGGGTCCGATGGGGCTCGCCGCAGCGCATGCCCTCGCGAAGCGCGGATTTCGCGTCGCGGTCTTCGAAGCCGACGACCGCATCGGCGGCATGTCGGCGCATTTCGACTTCGACGGCTTGGCCATCGAGCGCTACTACCACTTCATCTGCAAGCCCGACACACCGCTGTTCGAGACGCTGTCCGAGTTCGGCCTCGCCGAGCGACTGCGCTGGCGCATCACCGAGATGGGCTTCTTCTACGACGGCAGGCTCTACGACTGGGGCCGGCCGGACTGCCTGCTGCGCTTTCCGCATCTCGGTCTCGTCGCGAAGCTGCGCTATGCCGCGCTGGTGATGCGCGCGAAAGGCATTCGCGACTGGACGCCTTACGATCGACTCGAGGCGACCGACTGGCTGCGCGGCTGGGTCGGCGAGCGAGCGTACGACGTGCTGTGGAGGAAGCTCTTCGAGCTCAAGTTCTTCGAGTACGAGAAGTCGCTGTCTGCCGCGTGGATCGGCACGCGAATCCAGCGCGTCGCACTGTCGCGCAAGAGCCTGTTCGAGGAGGAGCTCGGCTACCTCGACGGCGGCTCGCAGACGCTGCTCGACGCGTACGAGCGGCGGCTGCGCGACGCCGGCGCGACGATCGCGCTCAGGTCGCCGGTGCAGCGCGTCGCCGTCGATCGCGGCATCGTCAAGGGCGTGTTCGTCCGCGGCTCGCTCGAGCCGGCCAATGTCGTCGTGTCGACGGTTCCGCTGAAGTACGTGCCGCGGATCGCGCACGAGCTTTCGGCCGAGGAGAAGCGAAGAATCGACGCGATCGACAACATCGGTGTCGTCTGCGTCGTGCTGAAGCTCACGCGGCCCTTGACGCGCTACTTCTGGATGAACACCAACGACCCGCGCCTCGCGATCCCGGGCATCGTCGAGTACACCAATCTCGCGCCGCTGCCGGCGCACATCGTCTACGTTCCATACTACATGCCGAAGACGCATCCGAAATGGTCGTGGGAGCCGGCGCGCTTCATCGACGAGGCGACGCGCTACCTGTCGATCGTGCGTCCCGACTGGGATCCGTTGACGCTCCTTGCAGCACACGCTTCGCGCTACGAGTTCGCGCAGACGGTGTGCGGTCCCGGCTTCCACGACAAGCTGCCGCCAATGGCGACGTCGGTCCGCGGCTTCTTCATGGCCGACACCGCGTACTACTATCCGCAGGACCGCTCGATCAGCGAAAGCATCCGCGTCGGGCGCCAGCTTGCCGATGCAGCAACCGCAGCGCCATGACCGACAGCCCCGCGCTGCGCCGCGAGGCGCTGCGATTCCTCGCCGTCGGTGTCGTCGCCGCGGCGGCGAACTTCGGCAGCCGCTTCGCGTTCAGCCTCGTCGCCCCGTTCGCGAGCGCCGTCGTCCTCGCGTTCTTCGTCGGCCTGACGACGGCATTCGTGCTCAATCGCAGCTTCGTCTTCGTGCGCTCCGAACCGACGCCGTGGGCAGGCCAAGCGGTGCGCTTCACGATCGTCAACCTCGCCGGGCTGGTGCTGACGCTCGCGATCAGCGTCTGGCTCGCCGGAACGCTGCTGCCCGCCGTCGGCATCGAACGCGGCCGAGAGGCGATCGCGCATTTCTGCGGCATCGGCGCGACGGTCGCGACGAGCTACGCCGCGCACAAGTGGTGGACCTTCCGATGAGCACGCGAGGCGAGGCCCGCAGATGAGCCACGACGCGTCCGGCGCGCCGCTCGACGCGCTGTACCGCGCGCGCTTCGGCGACGCCGCAGCCGATCGCGCGCGGGTCTGGCGCATCCTGGTCGACCGCTGCTTCCAGCGCTACGTGCCGCGCGACGGCGTCGTCGTCGACATCGGCTGCGGATGGGGCGAGTTCATCAACGCCGTCGACGCGCGCGTGCGTCACGCGATCGACCTCAACCCTGACGCCCGCTCGCACGTCGACGCCGCCGTGCAGCTGCACGCGCAGAGCTGCGCCGACCGCTGGCCGCTCGCCGATGCGTCGGTAGACGCCGTGTTCACCAGCAACTTCCTCGAGCACCTGGCCGACAAGCGCGCGCTCACGGCGACGATCGCCGAGGCGTTCCGCTGCATGAAGCCCGGCGGCGCGCTCGTCTGCCTCGGTCCCAACATCCGCTACGTCGGCGGTGCGTACTGGGATTTCTTCGATCACCACATCCCACTGACCGAGCGCTCGCTCGGCGAGTGCATCGCCGGCGCCGGGTTCGCCGTCGAGCGCTCGCTTGCGCGTTTCCTCCCTTACACGATGAGCGGCAAGCGTCCGCCGCCGTCGTTCGCGATCCGCGCGTACGTCGCGCTGCCGGTCGCGTGGCCGCTTTTCGGCAAGCAGTTCCTCGTCGTCGCGCGTAAGCCCGCGGCGCGCTGATGCATCGCGTGTGTCGTCGATCGCACGAGAGCCGGTGAGCGCGCGACATCGCGACCGCGCAAGCGCGACGCGCTGGCTCGCGCACGGCTTCGCCGTCGTGTACGTGGCGCTGGCGCTCGCCGGAATCATGCGCGCCTACGCGCCGGTTCCCTACCAGGACCGGTGGTCCGCCGTCCATTTCTATGCGGCGCTCGCATCGAGCGGCTGGCGCGCCTGGTGGGCGCAGCACAACGAGCATCGGATCGTGCTGCCGCGGGCGGCCGACTGGATCGACTGCGAGCTGTTCGCGTGCCGCGGCGCATCGCTGCTCGCCCTCGACGTCGTGCTGATCGCCGTCATGTGGATCGTGCTGTACCGGCTCGCACGCGCGCTTCTTCGCGGTTCGCGCGCGTTCGATCGCCCGTACGTCGTCGGCGTGCTGATCGCCGTGCTGTGCTTCTCGTGGGTGCAACGAGAGAATCTGACGCAAGCATTCCAGATTACCTTCTTCGCGTCCGCGCTGCTGCCGCTAGCCGCGTTCGCGGCGATGGCGCGGACGTCGGCGGCTTCCCGCTCGAGCGGCTGGTTCACCGTCGCGACGGCGCTCGGTGTCGCGTCTGCGGCAACGATGGCGAACGGGGTCGCCGCGTTGCCGCTGCTTGCTTGCATGGCGGTGATGCTGCGCCAGCCGTGGCCGCGGGTCGCGCTGCTCTTCGCGTGCGCCGCCATCGTCGCGGCCGCTTACTTCGCCGGCTATGACGCGCCGGCGCATCACGGCGGCATCGGCGAAACGCTGCGCACGAGCCCGTGGCGCAGCGCGCAGTTCATGCTGGCGGTGCTCGGCGGGCCGCTCGGTGTCGCAAGCGGCAGCGTCGCCGCCGCAGCGCTCGCGGGTACGGTTTTCATCGCACTCGCGCTTGCTGCGGCGCTGCGCTGGACGCGCGAGCCGTCGCCGCCGGCTCTTGCGCTGATCGCATTCGCCGCGTATGCGATCGTTTCCGCGATCGCGATTGCGGGCGGCCGCCTCGCGTTCGGCGTCGAATATGCGCTGTCGAGCCGATACCTGACTCTTTCGCTTCTCGGCTGGGCGGCCGTGCTCGTGCTCGCGCTGTGGATCGCCCGCGACCGGCGCGGGGTTCCGCGCGCAGTCGCGGCGATTGCGCTCGCCGCGTCGCTTGCGCTGTTCGCCGTGCAATTGCTGGCGCTCGCGCCGGAAGGCAGGCGAGTCCGCTTCGAGCGAATGTTCGCCGCGCTGGATCTCGAGCTCGGCGTGCGCGACGAGCCGCTCGCGCGGACGCTCTACCCTAGCGACGACGTGTTCGCATATGCCGAAGAAGCGCGTGCACGCAAGCTCGCGCCGTTCGGCGAACCGGCGTTCTCGGGCCTTCGCGAGACGCTTGGCCGCGACGCGCGCGAGATCGACCTGCGCGCTTGCGACGGCGTGATCGATCCCGGGTCGCCGGTCGGCAGCGACGGCGTCGTGTTGCGCGTGACGGGAACGGTGCGCGATTACTCCGGTGCCGGCACACCGTTGCGCATCTATTTCGTGTCGCCCGACGAGCGCATCGCCGGAGCCGCGGTCGTATTCACGCCTCGATTCGATTGGCAGCGCCTCGTCGGCCGCGAGCGCGGCTCGACGCCGTTCGGCGGCTACGTGCGCGCAGCGGATGTCGGCTCGCTGCGGATCGCGTGCCCTTCGCATTGAAGTCACGAAAGCCGGCGTCAGCGCTCGATCTCGAAGTCCGTCCAGTACGACCACGCCCACGCGCAGCTTCCGTTGCACGCCGTTTCGAACGTGAGGCGCACGCGACCCTGCGTCGGCAGCGTGATCGACACCTGCTGCTCGCGGCGATCGTCGGCGCGCTCGACCGGCGTCATGCATCGCTCGTGCAGCAGCTGCGGTGCAGCGCCCGCTGCACCGCCAAGCACGCGGAAGCAGACGCCGCTCGTGTGCCGCCCTCCGGTCCACGCGCCGTCCGAAATGCCGTAGCGGACGCGCAGCGACCGCGCGTGCGGCAGCGTGATCGACGGCACAGCGGGGGCGTGCGCAAACAGCCGTGGGCCCTGCGCCTCGACCATCGGCCCTTTCGACGCCTGCGAGCGCGCGAGGCGCGCGACGATCGCATCACTGTCGTAGTACGTCGGCGGCGCGAGCGACGTGCGCACGCCGTCTGCGCCTGGCAGCAGCTCGAAGTCCTTCCAGTACGACCAGTCGGACTCGCAGTTGCGGCGGCAATCGGTCTCGAGCACGATCTTTACCGCGTGCGCTGCGCTGAGGTCGACGGTGACGTCGCGCTCAACGCGATCTTCGGGCCGCTCGACGGGCGTCAGGCATTCGTCATGCAGAAGCGACGATGTGCCGTCGCGCGCAACGGCGCGAATGCGAAAGCAGACGCCGTCGGTCGCGTGCGGCCCGTTCCACGCGCCCTCGAGGATGCCGTAGCGCGCGCGCAGCCGGCCGGCGCTCTGCAAGTCGACGGCCGGCGTCGCCGGCGCATGCGCGAACAGCAGCGTATCGCGCGCTTCGACCGTCTGGCCGCGGCCGGCGACCGACTGCGCCAAACGCGCAACGATATCGCGCGGCTCGAACAGCCGCAGCAGCGAATCCGAAAGATCGGCGAGATCGCCGTCGAGCGGCACGTCGAGTCGCATGACGCGCAGGTGAAGCGGCTGTTCGTAGAACGTACGGTCGACAGCCGAAGCCGTGTCGACGTCGATCGCGACGACGCGCCGATCGGCGAGTGACTCGAAGCGGCCGGCGCCGAGCGCAGCGAGCGCGAACGCCGAATCGGTGTAAGGGCTCAGCAGAAATCCTTCGGCGGCAATCGGCGCGACGATCCGCCGTGTGCGCCGCGTGCCGTCGGCGAGCTGAACAGTCAGATCGAGCGCCGGCGAGCGCCACGCCGCGCGCACGAGGCGGTTCACCGCCGTCGGGCGCACGCTGATCGCGAGCAGCAGCACGCCGTCCCCACCCGGCACGGCAAACCACTCGCCGAGCGCGGCATCGTGCTCCGAGCGCACGCTGATCGCCGCATCGAGCGCGTCGGTGCGCCGGCGCAGCCGCACATAACCGCCGACGACCGCGTCCGGCTCGTAGCGGTCGAGAAGCTCGACGATCGACGTCTGCGTGTCGAGCATCGGATAGTGATCGTCGATCGTCGCGGTGCTCGCGAAGATCGTGTCCGGCGCGAGCGCGCTGCGCAGACGCTCGCGGTTGCGCTCGATCAGCCATCGCGTGTACGCGCCGTACCCCTGGAATACCGGCAACGGACGATAATCGAGCCCGCGTGCGAGCAGGATGCCTTGCTCGTGGCCGATCAGGTCGACGCTTCCTCGCGTGACAAGCGGCGGCGACACGGCGCGAATCCTCGCATACGCCGCCTGCGCCGAGCGACGCTCGGCGTCGATCCAGCGCCTCGGCTCGACGACGACGTGCGCGGCCTGCCCCAGCACGCGCAGCGGCGCTTGATACAGAGCGGCGACCGCCTGATCGGCGACGAACGACATGCGGACCTCGCCATGCGCCGCGAAGATCGCCGCACAGCACGACACGGCCGCGGCTGCCAGCAGCGCGGCCGGCGCGGCGGCGGGCCGCGCGAGCTTCCAGCGCACCGCGGCATACGCGGCGAGCGTCATCGCAAGCGAGCCCCACGCGACGACGCTGTGCGGCGTGTCGTGGCGCACGAAGCCGCTCTTCCAGACGACGAAGCCGAACGCGGCGGCCGCGGCGATCGACAGCAGCGCATTGGCGCGCGTCGCGCGCTGCTCCAGCCGCGCGATCTCCGAGACGCCGACGAGCACGGCTGCGACGCCGGCCATGACGACGAACAGGCGCACCTCGACGATGCTGCCCTCGATCCCCATCGCGTCGGCGTAGCCGCGCGTGAGCTCGATCGCCGAGCGGATGAAGTCGGGCAGCGCGCGCACGTCCTGGCCGGCGAGCGCGAAGGCGCCGGCGACCGACGTCGCGAGCAGCGGAACGAACAGCGGCCAGCGCCGGCGCGCGAACCGGCTCGCATCCATCAGCACGCATGCGAAAACGGCGAACGGCAGCGACGCGACGTACACGTTGGCGTAGACGCCGGACGCGACGACGAGCAGCATTGGGACCGCGCGCGGCGCAATGCCCGGTTCGCGAAAATACAGCAGCGCCGCGAGCAGCGGCAGCATCACGAGCACGCCGCGTCCCGTCATGCCCGACGCCGCGATCACGACGACGACATAGATCGCGATCGCCCCGACCGTCGGCACGGGACGCAGCAACGCGAGAATCCCGGCGATCAGCACGGCGACGAGCAGCGCGTTCCACGCGAGCGCCGGCACGAGCAGCGCGTCGTCGAATATCGGGTATCGCAGATAGCCGAGCGGCCCGTAGGTGAAGACGATGTCGCGGCCCCATTGCCAGCCGGCAGCGGCCGCGTGCGCGATCACCTGTATCCACGCGCGGTCTAGACCCAAGCCGGGCGTCTCGAAATGCCACGGCGGAAATTCGAGGAGCAACAGTACGACGGCGATGCACGCGAGCGCGAAGCGCGCGGCACTGTGGAGGTCGTGCCGCAGCGCCAGCCCGCTCCGCCGCGCGGGCGCGCGGTCAGACGACATCGGCGAAGCCCTTGCGGCTCTTCTGGAACCACCAGAAGCCGGCGCAGGCGACGACGAGCGCGCACGCCGCGTAGATCGCGAGCGCCGTCCAGTCGGGCCACCGGCCGAAGATCAGCACGCCGCGCGCTTCCTCGACGGGCAACGTGACGGGATTGACGAACAGCAGCGCGCGATACGGTGCCGGAATCGCGGTGATCGGATAGAACACCGGCGCGAGGAACATCAGCGCCATCGTGACGACACCCATCAGCTGCGCGACGTCGCGCAAATACACGCCGAGCGCGGCGAGGAACCACGCGAGGCCGATCGCGACGGCGAGATAAGGCAGCAGGACGAGCGGCAGCGCGACCGCCGTGACGTGCAGCGTGCCGTGCAGCGCGGCGTAGACGGCGAGCAGGATCGCGAAGCTCACCAGCGCGTGGAACAGCGCCGCGCCGAGCGCGACGACGGGCAGCAGCTCGAGCGGAAAGACGACCTTCTTCACGTAGTTCGGTGCCCCGGTGATCAGCGACGGCGCGCGGTTCAGACACTCGGCGAGCAGCGCGTGAACGATCATCCCGGGAAAGAGGACGAGCGCGAAGTCGGCGTGGCTCGCAGTCGCGCCGAGCGCGCTCCAGCGCGCCGGCATCACCGTGCCGAAGACGAACGTGAAGACCGCGAGCAGCAGCAACGGGTGCGTGAGCGACCAGAAAAGGCCGAGCACCGAGCCGCGGTAGCGACCGACGACGTCGCGGCGGGTGAGCTCGACGGCGAGCCGGCGCTGCTTCCACAGGCAGGCGAGCATCGCCGCAGGCGACGTCGGGAAGCGGTTTGCTGCCATCGGGCGGCGAGTATAGCGAATCGGCGCTCGTCGCCGTTCGTGTCCGGCGAAGGAAACCGCGCGCCTTGAGCGATAATCGCGCAACCGCGGCGCAAGTCTCGCTGCGCCGGCCTCGCTTACGCGCCCCCTAAACGCCGATCGATGCAGACCGAATCTTCGACCGCTGTCAGCCGTTGTCGCACGCTCGCGTCCAGCGCGGCCGTGACACTGCGTCACGCCTGACGGACGATGCCCGTCCCGTTGCTGCTCGTTCTCGGCATGCACAGGAGCGGCACGTCCGCGCTTGCCGGCGCGCTCGCCGCGGCGGGCGCGCACCCGGGCTTCACGCTGCTGCCGTCGAACGCGCACAACCCGCAGGGCCACTGGGAATCGCTGCCGTTCGTGCGCATGAACGACCTGCTGCTCGCACGTCTCGGCGCGCGATGGCACAGCGTCGGCGCGCTACCCGACCATTGGCAGGATCTCCCGGCGATCGCCGAGCTGCGCGACGACGCGCGCAAGCTCGCTGCGGCCGAGTTCGGCGGAAACGGACCGGCGTTCGCGAAGGATCCGCGCGCGTGCCGGCTGCTCGCGTTCTGGCGTCCCGTGCTCGCCGACGCCGGCTTCGACGTCCGCGGCGTGCTGATGCTGCGCCACCCGCTCGATGTCGCCCGCTCGCTCGCGCGACGCGACGGCTTCGCGATCGAGAAGTCGCTGGCACTGTGGCTCGCGCACGTCGCCGACGCCGAGCGCGACTCGCGTGGACTCGCCCGCACGATCGTGCGCTACGAGGAGCTGCTGGCGAGCTTCGACGCGGCGTTCGCGCGGATCTGCGGCGAAGCGAACTTTCCGCTTGCGCCGAGCGGCGCAATGCTCGACGCGGCGCGTGCGCGCGTTCGCGCCGATCTCGATCACGGCCACGCGCGTCGGCCGCTGCGAGACGGGTCGCCGCTCGAGCAGGCGTTCGCCGACGCGTATGCGGCGCTCGCCGTGTCAGCGTGCTGCGATCCCGGCGACGCAATCGCCGCGCTGGTCGAGCGCTGCGAATCGGCGCTCGCCAGCGCGATGCCGCAATGGCTCGCGAACGAGCTCGCGCACACGCGCTCGCTCGTGCGCGACGCGGCGGTCGAGCAGCGCGCCGTTCACCGGCGCATCGATCCGTACATGGCGGCGGCGTCCGATGAGAACGACGCGACGGCGACGCTGCGCGCGCGCGTCGATGCGCTCGCGCTCGCACGCGAGGATTTCATCGACCTCGAAGCGCAGATCCGCGCGAGCGTCGAGCAGTTGCGCCGGCTCGCCGACGGCAACGACGGCGTGCGGGACCGGCTGCATGCCGATGTCGCCGCGGCGCGCGCGCACATCGCCGCGCTCGAAGCGCAGCTCGACGCGGCGCGCGCAGCGGCACTCGCGCACGAGCGGCAGATCGAGTCGGCACGATCCAGTTTCGCAGCGCTTGAGCTCGAGGTCGACATCGCGCGCCGCGCGCACGCCGAGCGCGACGCGCGCGAAGCGGCTCTGGTCGAGGAGCGCGACCGCGCTGCCGAAGCGCTCGCCGTTGAGCGCAGCGATGCAGCGGCGCTGCGCGAGCGGCTCGCGTCGACGACGGCCATGCTCGAGGCGGCGCAGGCACGTGCGCTCGAATCGCAGCCGTTGCGCGCACATCTCGACACGCCGGGCGCAGCAGCAGCGCTGGCCGGCGCGGTGCCGGTGTCCGGCTGGGTCTACCACCCGAGCGGACCGCTGAAAGCGCTGTCGATCGTGATCGGCGGCACGCAGCACGAATGCCGGTTCGGCGTCGCGCGTCCCGATGTCGGCGCCGCGTTTGCCGACGAGCCGCTCGCCGCCCACAGCGGCTTCGTGCTGACGCCGACCCTCACGCCCGGCCGTCATGGCGTCGAGTTGCACGCGACGCTCGCGACGGGCGCAACGTCCGTGCTGCGTTTCGAAGCACCGATCGACGTCGTGCGCACGCCTCTGTCGTACCGCATCGGCCACTCGACACGGCACTACGGCCGCTCGCTCGCGTCGGTCGCCGCGCGCGCACGGCATCGCCTGGCCACCCGCGGCGTGCCCGGGCCGAACGAATGGCCGAGCCTTGCACGCAAGACGCTGCGGATGCTGGCGACTGCGGAAGCTGCGCCGTCGCACGGGCTGCCGGGCGGCTTCACGCCGCCGCCGGACGAGGATCGCTACGCGGTGTGGCTCGAGCTCAACGCGTGGAACGACGAACGCGCCGCATGGCTGCGTAAGCGACTGTCCGCGGCAGGCCCGCTGCCGACGATCTCGATCGTCATGCCCGTCTATCGGCCGCAGATCGAGTGGCTCGAGCGCGCGATCGACACCGTCCGCGCGCAGGTGCACGACGCGTGGCAGCTATGCATCGCCGACGACGCAAGCGGCGACGACGCGCTCGCGCAGCGACTTCGCGACGTTGCCGCGAGCGACGTGCGCATCAGGGTTTCGCTTCGCAGCGAGAACGGCAACATCAGCCGTGCGACGAACACGGCGGCGGAGCTCGCGACCGGCGACTTCCTGCTCTTCCTCGATCAGGACGACGAGCTCGCGCCCGACGCGCTCGGCGAGATCGCGCTCGCGCTCGCGGCGCAGCCCGACGCGGACCTGCTCTACAGCGACGACGACAAGATCGACACGCGCGGCCGCCGCTACGAGCCGCAGTTCAAGCCCGACCATTCGCCGGAGCTGCTGCTCACGTTCATGTACATGGGACACGCGCTCGTCGTGCGCCGCACGCTGTTCGCGACGCTCGGCGGATTTCGCGTCGGCTTCGAGGGCGCGCAGGACCACGACTTCGCGCTGCGCGCATCCGAACAGGCGCGCGCCGTCGTCCACATGCCGCTCGTGCTCTACCACTGGCGCGCGCTGCCCGGCTCCACCGCCACGTCGGGCGAGGCGAAGCCCGCGAGCTTCGCCGCGGGAGAACGCGCGGTAAGCGAAGCGCTCGCGCGGCGAGGCACGCGCGGTGCCGCGCTGCGTCCGCCGTTCGCCGTCGCATCCGGCATCGGCTTCTACTGGCACGAGTTTCCCGACGACGGGCCGCGCGTCGCGATCGTCATCCCGACGAAGAACCGGCGCGACATGCTCGCGCGCTGCCTCGAGTCGATCGCGCGCACGACGTACCGCAACTACGAGATCGTCGTCATCGACAACGAAAGCGACGAGCGCGCGACGCTCGACTACCTGGCGCAGCTCGCGCATCGCGTGCTGCGGGTCCCGAATCCGGGCCGGCGCTTTTCGTTTGCGCACGTCAACAATCGCGCCGCGCACGACGTCGATGCCGACTACCTGCTGTTCCTCAACAACGACACCGAGGTGCGCGAGCCGAAATGGCTGTCGCGGATGATGGGCTACGCGCAGCTTCCCGGCGTCGGAGCCGTCGGCGCGCGCCTCGTGTACGCCGACGGGCGCATCCAGCACGCCGGCATCGTGCACGGCTACTACGACGGCATCGCCGGCCCGGCATTCCGGCTGCTGGCGCCGGGCGAGCACGGCTACCTGTCGCAGGCGATGGCCGCGCGCAACTACAGCGCCGTGACGGCCGCGTGCATGCTGACGCCGCGCCGATTGTTCATCGAGCTCGGCGGCTTCGACGAAGCGCGCTACGCGGTCGCCTACAACGACGTCGACTACTGTTACCGGCTCGTCGACGCGGGCCATCGCTGCGTCTACGTGCCCGGCGCCGAGCTGCTGCACGACGAAGGACACACGCGCGGGTTCACCGACGACCCGCGCGAGGCCGCAGCGTTCCGCGCGCAGTACGGCGGCCGCGTCGACCCCTACTACAATCCGAGCCTTTCGCTCGCCGACGAGCGCTTCGCGATCGAGCCGCGGCGTGCGTTCGTCGCGCCGCCACCCGGCCCGGTGAAGGCGCTGATGTGCGCATTCAACCTGAACTGGGAAGGCGCGCCGTACAGCCAGTTCGAGACGACGGCCGAGCTCAAGCGCCGCGGCGTCGTCGATCCGATCGTGTACTCGCCGCAGGATGGCCCGCTGCGCGCCGCGTACGAAGCGGCCGGCATCGCCGTGCACGTCGCCGACCACCCGCTCGCCGGCGTTTTCACCAGCTCGGCGTACGACGAGGCGCTCGAGCGCTTCGCACGCTGGATCGCGACGCTCGGCGTGCGCGTCGTCTATGGCAACACGCTGCAGACGTTCTACGCGATCGACGCCGCGCATCGACTCGGCATCGCGTCGATCTGGAATCCGCGCGAAAGCGAGCCGTGGCAGGAGTATTTCCGCCAGTATCCGGAGCCGCTCGCCGCGCGCGCGCTCGGCTGCTACCGGCTGGCGTACCGCGTAATCTTCGTCGCGCACGCCACCGCGCGCGGTTCACGCGCGCTCGACACGCGACACAACTTCACCGTCATCCACAACGGCCTCGACCGGCGGCGACTCGTCGCCGCCGCGGCGATCGACCGTGACCGAGCGCGCCTCGACGTCGGCGCCGCGCACGGCGACGTCGTCGTGCTGCTCGTGGGCACCGTCTGCGAGCGCAAGGGCCAGCTCGATCTCGCCCGCGCGCTCGCGCTGATCGACACGGCGACGGCGGCACGCGTGCGCGCGATCTTCGTCGGCGACCGCGACGGCGCCTACAGCGACCAGCTGCACGAGGCGATCGCGACGTTGCCGCACGCGCGACGCTCGCGCGTGTCGATCGTGCGCGAGACCGAGAGCGTCGCGCGCTACTTCGTCGCGGCCGACGTGTTCGCATGCACGTCGCGCGTGGAAAGCTATCCGCGGGTCATTCTCGAGGCGATGGCGTTCGGGCTGCCGATCGTCACGACGCCGGTGTTCGGCATCGCCGAGCAGGTGCGCGACGGCGTGAACGGCATGTTCTACGAGCCGGGCGACGTGGCCGCGCTCGCGCGCGCCGTCGAGCGACTCGTGCGCGACGAAGGCGAGCGCACTCGCCTCGCCGCCAATGCCGTGCCCGCGCTCGACGCGTTGACCGATTTCGACGCGATGGTCGGACGCTACGCGCAGGCCTTCGTCGAGGCCGCCGCGCCGTGAGCGATTCGCCCGGCACGCGCGCGCGCGCGCTGTCGAAGGCGCTCGCGAAGCACTGGAAGCGCGTCGTCGCGCAGCCGCGGCTTCTGCCGCACGTGATCGGCAAGGCGTGGCGCGTGCTGCGCGGCGGGCGGCTCGACTCGCTGGTCGAGCGCAACGTCATGCGCGACGACTGGTTCTCCGATTACGACGAATGGATCGCCGCGCACGAGCGCGTCGACGGCGCTCTGCTCGCGATGCTGGGCGAGCGGGTTCGCGCGATAGCCGCCGCGCCGCGCGTCGCGCTGATCGTCATCGCGCCCGAGCGGAGCACGGCCCGGGCGCTCGCCGCGACGCTGTCATCGATCGACGCGCAACCGCTGATGCTGAACGCGTGCGCCGTGCTGAGCGCAGTCGAAGCCGGTGATCCGCTCCGCGGGCGGCCTCGCACGACGCTCGCCCGTTACGACGAAGCGGCAGGCCCTTGGCGGGCGATGCACGGCGCGCTCGCGCACATCGAAAGCGACTGGGTCGGCATGCTCGACGCGGGCGACATGCTCGCCCCCGACGCGATCGCGCAATTCACGCTCGAGCTCACAGGCGTGTCCGACGTGGTGCTCGCCTATTCGGATCACGACGAGCTCGACGCGCACGGGACGCGGGTGAGGCCCGACTTCAAGCCGTCGTGGGACCCGTACCTGTTCGCACAGCAGCCCTACATCGGCCGGCTGTGGCTCGCGCGGCGCAGCGCGCTCGCCGCGGCGCTGACGGGCGAGCCTCCGCTGTCCGAGTGGGACCTGCTGTGGCGGATGGCCGAAGCCGCGCCGGCGCACGGCGTCGCGCACCTGCCGCGCGTGCTGTGCCACCGCGCAGCGCCCGAGCGCGACGACGCGCACGCGCCAACGCATCCGCCGCACGCGCATTTCGAGCGCGCCGGCACGGCGGCGCAGTTCGAGCGTCGCGGCGCGCAGTCGTGGCGCGTTCGCTTTGCGCTGCCGTCGCCGCCGCCGCGGGTGTCGGTCGTCATTCCCACGCGCGACCAGTCGGACCTGCTGGCCGCCGCGACGGCGAGCGTGCTCGAAGGGACGGCTTATCCCGACGTCGAGCTGATCGTCGTCGACAACGGAAGCGTCGATCCTGCGGCGCTCGCGCAGCTCGCGAGGCTCGCCGCGCATCCGCGCGCGCGCGTGATCCGCGACCCCGAGCCGTTCAACTTCGCGCGTCTGAACAACGCCGCCGCGCGGCACGCGAGCGGCGCGCTGCTCTGTTTTCTGAACGACGACACGCGCGTGATTGCGCCCGACTGGCTCGACGAGCTCGCGTCGCTCGCGCTTCGCGACGACGCCGGCGTCGTCGGCGCGCGGCTGCTCTATCGCGACGGCACGATCCAGCACTCGGGCGTCGTCCTCGGCGCGTTCGCGCTGACGCATCATCTGCTGCAGGGCCGGCCGGCCGACTTCCGCGGCTACCACGACCGCGGCCTGCTCACGCACGCCGTGTCCTGCGTGACCGCGGCGTGCGCCGTCGTTCGGCGCGATTTGTTCACCGCCCTCGGTGGCTTCGACGAGAACCTGCCGGCCGCGTACAGCGACGTCGACCTCTGCCTGGGCGCCCTCGCGCTCGGGCGCTACAACCTCGTGGTCAACCGTGCGCTGCTTCACCACTTCGAATCCGCCTCGCGCGGCTACTACTACACGCCGGAGCAGGAAGCGGCCGACCGCGCCGCGCTAGCGTACCTCCTCGGCAAATGGGGCGAGGGGATTCGCGCCGATCCGTTCTACAACCCGAACCTCGCGCTCGATCGCGAGAACTACACGCTCGCGTATCCGCCGCGCGTCGCCTCGGCGCAGGCGCTGCGCGTCGCGCTCGCGCAACGTCCGGCCGCTGCGGCCTGATAACGGACGGCACCGCCCGATCGGCGCGTGCGCTACACTCGGCCCCGACCGCGACAGCACGCTTGCTCCCGTGATGAAGAATCCGCTCGTGTGGATCGGCCTCGCCGGCACCGCCCCGGACGACAACGCGCGCGCGAAGCACTGGGAAGATCGGCTGCACTGGGCGATGGTCGCGGTGGCGCTGCTCGCCGTGCCGTCGTACCTGCTCGACACGTCCGACCAGTTCCCGCAGCTGCATCCGTTTGCCGTCGTGCTGGACGGCTTCATCTTCGTCGCGTTCGCTGCCGAGGCGGCGTGGATGATGCACGTGTCGAGCCACCCGCTGCGCTATCTCGCCGACAACTGGCTCAACATCGCGATCCTCGCCGGCTCGGCGGCCAGCATGCTCGGCGCGTCGACCGAGTGGGTGCCGCTCGTGCGGCTTGCGCGCGTCGCCGTCGTCGGCCTCGTCGTCCTGCGCACGTTCGGGCAGTTCGAGGTGCTGTTCACGCGACAGGGCGCGCCGAAGCTCGTCGGTGTCACCATGCTGCTGCTCGCGCTCTCCGGCGCAGCGCTGTACTGGCTGGAGCCGACCGTGGCGACGTACTGGGACGGCGTGTGGCTCGCGTTCGCCACCGCGACGACGATCGGCTACGGAGACCTCGTCGCGACGACCGCCGGCGCGCGGCTCGTGTCGGTGTTCGTCTCGCTGATCGGCTTCGCCATCATCGCCGTGTTCACGGCGAACGTCGTCGCGTTTTTCGTTCGTCGCGATGCACCGGGCGGGCAGGTCGATCTGCGTGAGGACATCCGCCGCTTGCGCGAGGACGTCGCGCGGCTCCTGCAGGACGGCGAGCGAGCGCGCAGCGAATCGTCGCTCGGTGAGCTCGAGGCGCTCCGTGGCGAGGTCGCGCAACTGTCGTCCCGGCTCGCGACGCTCTGCGCACAGCTCGACGCGACGAAGGCGCCGCCCACCGCCGTGCGTCGGTGACGCCAGGTTTCTACCGGCCTTCGATGTAGCGCGCGTCGTCGAACGTCGCGACCCACTGCGGCCGGTAGACGACGGCAAGCGTGATGACCATGCCCGTCAGCATCGCTTCGGCAAAGCCGAGATAGATGAGCCACGGCGTGTATTCGCCGAACACGAGCGCGGCCGGCCGCCCGCCGCCGAGCCAGAGTGCGAGCGCGCCGACGAAGCCCGCCGCGGCGAGCGACAGGCCAGCGCCGAAATACGCGGCGACGAACACGTAGACGAAGAAGTTGGGCGCCATCCGCGCCTGCGAGAAGCGCAGCACGAGCTGGGTCACCGCGATCGGCAGCGCGCCAAGCGTGACGAACGCGAACGCTGCGTTCTGCCACAGTCCGCCGCCGACGCCGAGCGACACGGCGACGATGATCGCCGTGCCGATCAGCGCCAGCGGAACGCCGGCGATCAGCGTGAGCGCCGCAGCCCCGAGCAGGTGAAACGTGAAGCCCTCACCGACCGTCGCGCGCAGCAGCCACAGGATGATCGCCGAGAGGATCGCACCGCACAGGACGTGCACCAGCGCGCCGTCGGCGAAGCGGCGCCACGGAGCCGCTCGTATCGCCCACGCGACCAGCGGCACGGCGAGAAGCCAGCTCGCGGCGACCCAGGGCAACGGAAGCGGAATCGCTGTGACGTCCATGTCGCTCGGAAACGTGGCCGGCTTGTAAGAGTTGCCGCGACACGGCCGGCGAGTCGACGGCTCCGATGGTCGGACCCGCGTTGCGCGCCGATGGTTCCTGACGCGTTCGATGCCGATCGTTCCCGAAAGAATTGGCCCAAAGCGTTCGATCGGGCGCGGGAGCCCGGTTTCTTGCAACGCAAAGTCGCTGCCTCCCCGCGTTCGCGGGGACGACGGGCGTCAGTCCGTGTACCGCGGCGGATCGGGATCGGTCGCCCAGTCGTGCGCCGGCTTGTCGACATTCGCCATCCACTGCTTCACCAGCGCGACGTGCGCCCGCTCCTCGTCGCGAAGCTCGATCGCTGCTTCCCTGATCGCCGCCACCGACGCGATGTCGGCGAGCCGGGCGAAGAAATGCTCGGCGCGCTCCTCGCTCGCAAGCGCGATCTCGAGCGCGTGATACGGCTGCATCAGATAATGAACATCGTCCGCGGGCGCGGTCTCGGGCGCCTCGAAGCCACCCCACGGCGACGGATCGGACGGCGGCGCCGGCGGCTCGCGCCATCCCATCTGCGCCATCACGTGCGCAGCATGCTTCGATTCGATGTCGGCCATCTTGCGGAAGAGCGTGGCGACGTCGCGATTGTTGTGCGTCTCCATCGCGTCCGCGAGCTCGGCGTAGCGCTGCGCCGCCTCGAGCTCCATCATGTACGCGTGCACCATGAAATTCTCGATCGTCTGCGGCGCAACCAGCGCGCCGTCGCGATTGCCGTGGATCGTCGTCATGGCGCGAACTCCGCTTCCAGCTCGGCGATCGTCGAGCGCGGCTCGCGCCGTCCCGCCGGGTACGGCGTGCGCTCGCCGGCATAGAGCACGCCGATGTTGAAGCCGTCGTCGGTCATCACGCGCCGTGCGGCGCGCGCGGCGTCGTTCGTCGCGTCGACCGGCGACGGATGGACGAGCTGCTTCCACTCGCGCTGCTCCGGCCGGAACGTCACGCAAGGGCTCAGCACCTCGACGAACGAGAATCCCGGATGGCGTATCGCTTCGGCGATGATCGACGCGGTGCCGTTCGGATCGCCGGCGAACGCGCGCGCGACGAAATTGGCGCCCGACGCGAGCGCGACGACCAGCGGATGGAACACGCGCACGCCGGTGCCCCCGGGCGAGAGCTTCGAGTCCCAGTCGGGCTCGGTCGTCGGCGACGGCTGGCCCTTCGTCATGCCGTACACGTGGTTGTCCATGACGATGTACGTCATGTCGACGTTGCGCCGGCACGCGTGCAGGAAATGATTGCCGCCGATCGAGTAGCCGTCGCCGTCGCCGCCGGCGGCGACGACGGTGAGATCGGGCCGCGCGACCTTGAGGCCGGTCGCCGCCGCGAGCGCGCGACCGTGCACGCCGTGGAAGCCGTAGCACGTCGTGTACGCCGGAATGCGCGACGAGCAGCCGATGCCCGACACGACGGCGACCTGGTGCGGCGGCGTGCCGATCATCGCGAGCGCCTTGGTGAGCGAGCTCAGCACGGAATAATCGCCGCATCCGGGACACCAGATCGGCTTGTACGACGACTTGTACGCCGCGTGCGTCAGCGGCGCCGGTGCGCAGACTTCGTTCATTGGGTAACCTCGGCCAGGCTTGCCCGCTGCGTGGGCAGCGCCTGCCCGCGGTTTCGCCGTTGCGTTTTCTGCGCGCCCGCGGAGCGGGCATGTCCGCGCATACTCATGCGGCAGCCCTCAGCGCGATCAGCGCGCCCGTGATGTCGCCCGGCCGCAGCGGCAGCGGCCCCGGCTTGTGGAAGCTCGTCACGTCGCGAGGGAGATCGAAATAGGCGCGCAGGTAGCGGTAGAGCTGCGCGCCGTGGTTCTGCTCGACGACGATCGCGCGCGCGACACCGGCGAGCGCACGCGACAATCGCTCGGGCTGCGCGGGCGCGAGCAGGCGCATCGCGACCAGCCGTGCGCGTACGCCGTGTACCGACGCGCGCGCGATCGCCTCGCGCGCCGCGGCCGTCGACGAGCCGAACGTGATCAGCGCGACGTCGCCGTCGCCTTCGATGTCGGCCCAGTAATCGCCATAGTCGTGCAGCGCGAGCTTGCGCGCGCGCTTGTCGAGCTGAACGACGTGCTCGCGCGCGGTGCTGCTCGGAATGCCGGCCTGCGTGTGCTCGAGGCCGTCGGCCGTGTACACGACGCCCGGCGTGCCGGGAATCGCCATCGGCGAAACGCCCGACTCGGTATCGCGATAACGCTTGTACTCGGGCGTGCTCGCCGCTGCGACCAGACGCGCGGCGCTGTCGCCGCGATCGGCCGGTCGATCGATGATCGCGCGCGATTGTCCGATGAACTGGTCCGACAGCACGATGGCCGGTGTCTGCAGCGCTTCGGCAAGCGTCACCGCCCACTGCGTCGTCGCCGCGCAGTCGCCGATCGACGTCGGCGCGAGCACGAGCCGCGGCGCATCGCCGTGCAAGCCGTTCAGCGCGTACGACAAATCGCTCTGCTCGCTCTTCGCCGGGATGCCGGTCGATGGACCGCCGCGCATGACGTCGACGACGACGATCGGAATCTCGGCAGCCACCGCAAGCCCGATGCCTTCGGTCATCAACGCGAGGCCGGGGCCGGCCGTGGCGGTGAGCGAGGGCACGCCGCCGTAGGAGGCGCCGATGATCATGTTGATCGATGCGAGCTCGTCCTCGGCCTGCAACAGCGTGCCGCCGACGTCGGCGAGCGCCGGTGCCATCCATTCGAGCAGCTCGGTCGCCGGCGTGATCGGATAGGCGGCAACGAAGCGCACGCCGCCGCGAATCGCGCCGAGACCGGCTGCCTCGTTGCCGCTGACGACCCAGCGCGCGCGCTCGCTCGACGACTTCGTCGGCGCGAGCGCCGGCAGCGCCGTGCCGGCAGCAAGCGCGCGCGCACGAATGCACGTGGCGGCCTCGATGCCCGCTTCGAGCGCGGCCACGTTCGCGGCCAGCGCGTCGGCGCCACGCTTCCATGAATCGCGCAGCGCCTGCTCCAGCGCGTCGCGCTCGATGCCCGCGAGCGTGCCGGCAACGCCGAGCGCGATCATGTTCGACCAGCTGCCCGGGATCGCCTTCGTCGTCTTCTTGAGCGAGAGCGGCACGAACGCCGCGCCGCTTGCCTTGAACGCCTCGGGTACCTCGCCCTCGTCCGGATCGCCGACGACGATGCTCGCCGGCGACAGCGGAATCTCGTCGGCGAATCGATGGACGTTCTGCCAGTCCATCGCGAGCAGCACGTCGAACGCGTCGTCGAGCGTGTCGACCGGCGTGCTCGAAAGTCGCACCAGCGCCGCCGCCTCGCCGCCGCGAATCTGCGGCCCGCTGGTGCGTACCATCAGGCCGTACGCGCCCGCCTTCGCCGCTGCCGCGAGCAGCAGCGTCCCGGCGGTCATGACGCCGCTGCCGCCGCTGCCGGCGAGCGCGATCGACACGCTCGACCGCGTGCCCGGCTGGTCCACTTCGTCCATCGCCTCGCGCTCCTCGCTCGTGATGCGCCGAAGTTACTCGGCGTGCCGCCGGTCACGGATTGACGTAGATCAATGCGATCGCAATCGGCGTTCGCCATCATTATCCACGTAATCCGGTATTGCGGTACCGTAATGCGTGATTAGGCGACGACGGCCAGGCGGCGAAGGAGAAATCGCGATGATCGAAGCGTATCGCTGGATGATGACGGCGCCCGGCGCCCCGCTCGTGCGTGACCCGTTCCGGCCAGAGCCGGGAACCGGGGACGTCGTCGTCGAAATCGCCGGCTGCGGCGTCTGCCACACCGATCTCGGCTATTACTACGACGGCGTGCGCACCAACCAGCCGCTGCCGCTCGCGCTCGGCCACGAAGTGAGCGGCCGCGTCGTCGCCGCGGGCGACGCTGCGCGTGCATGGATCGGCAAGGCGGTGATCGTGCCCGCGGTGCTGCCGTGCGGCGAGTGCGACCTGTGCAAGCGCGGGCTCACGACGATCTGCCGCAAGCAGAAGATGCCCGGCAACGACATTCATGGCGGCTTCGCGTCGCACATCGTCGTGCCGGCGCGCGGCCTGTGCGCCGTCGACGAGGCGCGACTCGCGCGTGCCGGGCTCGCGCTCGCCGACGTGTCGATCGTGGCCGACGCGCTCACGACGCCGTACCAGGCCGTGCAGCGGGCCGACGTCGCGCCGGGCACGCTCGCCGTCGTCGTCGGCGCCGGCGGCGTCGGCGGCTATTGCGTGCAGATCGCGAACGCGTTCGGCGCGAAAGTCGTCGCGATCGACGTCGACGATGCAAAGCTCGCGCAGATCCGCGCGCACGGCGGCGCCGCGCTGACGCTCAATGCGAAGACGCACGACGCGAAGGCGCTGAAGGCGGCGATCGCCGCGTTCGCGAAGGACAACGACCTGGCGCCGACCGAATGGCGGATCTTCGAGTGCTCGGGCACCGCGGCCGGCCAGCTGACCGCCTACGGGCTGCTCGTGCACGGGGCGACGCTCGCCGTCGTCGGCTTCACGATGGACAAGGTCGAGTTGCGCCTGTCGAACCTGATGGCGTACGACGCGCGCGCGCTCGGAAACTGGGGCTGCCCGCCCGAGCGCTATCCGGCGGCGCTCGACCTCGTGCTCGACGGCAAGGTCGCGATCAAGCCGTTCGTCGAGCAGCGCCCGCTCGCCGACATCAACGGCGTGTTCGACGCGGTCCACCGGCACACGATCGCGAAACGTGTCGTCCTCGTCCCGTAATCCGGAGCCCATCCGATGAATGCCACCGACCTTCTACACGCGTTGAAGAATCACGACCTCGTCGACGACGGCGCGAAACCCGGCGTGCGCCTCGACAAGCGCCCGGCGCGAACGCCCGACGGCACGATTGCCGAAGGCCTGTACAACGCGTGGATCACGCTCGACAACCCGACGCAGTTCAACTCGTACACGACCGACATGGTGAAGGGCGTGATCCTCGCGTTCCGTGCCGCGTCGAACATGCGCGACGTCAACTGCGTCGTGTTCACCGGCACCGGCGACAAGGCGTTCTGCACGGGCGGCAACACGAAGGAATACGCCGAGTACTACGCGGGGCACCCGCAGGAATACCGGCAGTAC
Organism: uncultured beta proteobacterium; assembly: GCA_963798655.1. Taxonomy (GTDB): domain Bacteria; phylum Pseudomonadota; class Gammaproteobacteria; order Burkholderiales; family Casimicrobiaceae; genus CAVSMC01. The sequence continues at coordinate 275,939 of CAWCUH010000007.1, forward strand.
ATGCGTCTGTTCAACGACATGGTGAGCGCGATCCTCGCCTGCGACAAGCCGGTCGTCTGCCGCGTGAACGGCATGCGGATCGGCGGCGGTCAGGAAATCGGCATGGCGTGCGACTTCTCGGTCGCGCAGGATCTCGCGCGCTTCGGCCAGGCGGGACCCAAGCACGGCTCCGCACCGATCGGCGGCGCGACGGACTTCCTTCCGGTGATCGCCGGCGCCGAGCGCTCGATGGCCGCCTGCGTGCTGTGCGAGCCGTTCTCGGCGCACAAGGCGTACTGGATGGGCGTGCTGACCGACATCGTTCCGGCGCTCAGCGTCGACGGCAAGTTCGTCGCGAACCCTCTGGTCGAGACGCAGCGGATGAGCGACGAGTTCGGACGCTTCGTGTTCGGCGAGGCGAAGCGCGGCGAAGCGCTGGAAGCGGGCAAGGCGGTGCTCAAGCGCGGCAGCGTCGATCTTTCGATGCTCGACGCGAAGATCGAAGAGCTGTGCGCGAAGATGCTGATGACGTTTCCCGACTGCACGACCAAGACGCTCGAGGAGCTGCGCAAGCCGAAGCTCGATGCGTGGAACCGCAACAAGGAGAACTCGCGCGCGTGGCTTGCGCTCAACATGATGACCGAGGGCCGCGCCGGCTTCACCGCGTTCAACGAGGGCCCGAAGGACGATCGCGAAGTCGACTTCGTGCTGCTGCGCCAGCGGCTCGCGGGCGGCGACGGCTGGGTCGGGCCGCTGCACGACGCGATCCAGCCGCGCGCAAAGCGGCGCGATTGAGATGAGCGACGCGTCACCACTGCGCGTGTGGCTCGAGCGCGACGGCGCGCTGCTGCGCGTTCGGCTCGCACGCCCGAAGGCGAACATCGTCGATGCCGCGATGATCGCGGCGCTGTCCGCGGCGTTCGCCGCGCATCGCAGCGCGCGCGGCTTGCGCGCGGTGCTCCTCGATGCGGATGGCCCCCATTTCAGCTTCGGCGCGAGCGTCGACGAGCATCTCGCCGATCGTTGCGCAGCCATGCTCGCGTCGCTGCACGCGCTGATCGTTTCGATGCTCGAGTTTCCGGCGCCGATACTGGTCGCAGTCCGCGGACAGTGTCTCGGCGGCGGTCTCGAGGTCGCGCTTGCGGGCGGTCCGATTTTCGCGACATCCGATGCACAACTCGGCCAGCCCGAGATCCGCCTCGGCGTGTTCGCACCGGCGGCGTCGGTGCTGCTGCCGTATCGCGTCAATCGGCCCGCGGCGGAGGACTTGCTGCTGACCGGACGCTCGGTGAGCGGCGAATACGCAAAGGCGATCGGACTCGTCCACACCGTCGCGGCTGATCCCGCCGCCGCGGCGCTCGCGTACTTCGACGAGCACCTCGCAGCGCGCAGCGCCGCGGCGCTCGCGTGCGCGCTCGCCGCGGTGCGTGAGCCGATGCTGATCGACGTGCGCCGGCGCCTCGCCGGCGTCGAGCGACTCTACCTCGATCGATTGATGACCACGCGCGACGCAAACGAGGGACTCGCCGCTTTCCTCGCCAAGCGCGCGCCGCAATGGGAGCACTGCTGATGGCCGACATGCCACCCGTGATCGCAATCGTCGAGCGCTGCCAGGCGCTGTTCGACGACCTGCAGTTCAATGCGGTCAAGCAATGGAAGGCCGCCGTGCCGGGACGCAAGGCGATCGGCTACATGCCGGTGTACGTGCCGCGCGAGCTGATCCACGCCGCCGGCATGCTGCCGGTGGGCATTCTCGGCGGCGGCGACCAGCTCGAAGTGATCCAGGGCGACGCGTATTACCAGAGCTACATCTGCCGCATTCCGCGCTCGACGATCGAGCTCGGGCTCACCGGCCGGCTAGATTGCCTCGACGGCATGCTGTTCCCGTCGATCTGCGACGTGATCCGCAACCTTTCGGGCATGTGGCAGATCCTGTTCAAGGACAAGTACGTTCGCTATTTCGACGTGCCGCAGAACTACGAGGACTCGATCGGCGGGGCGTTCTACGTGAACGAGCTGAAGGCGCTGCGCGACGATCTCGGCAAGCTGCGCGGCGCGCCGGTCACCGACGCCGAGCTGAACGCGTCGATCGCCGTGTACAACGACAATCGGCGCGCTCTCGCCGAGCTGTACGCGTATCGCGCACAAAAGCCGTGGCAGGCGCCGACGTCGGAGCTCTATCTGGTGCTGCGTGCCGGCATGGTGCTGCCGCCCGACGAGCACACGACGCTCGTCCGCGAGTACATCGCGGCGGCCGACGCGCTGCCGCGTCCGAAGCGCGACAACGCGCGCATCGTGCTGACCGGCACGTTCTGCGAGCAGCCGCCGCTTGCGCTGATCAAGTCGATCGAGATGGCCGGTTGCTACATCGTCGACGACGACTTCATGCTGGTGACGCGCTGGCTGCTGGACGACGTGCCGACCGACGGCGATCCGCTGCTCGAGTTGTCGAAGGCGTTCCTGCACCGTTCGGCGTCCACCGCAGCGAAATACGACGCGAAGCGCGAGGACAAGGGCAAGTTCCTGCTGAAGCAGGTGAAGACGGGCGCCGCCGAAGGCGTGATCTTCGCCGCGCCGTCGTTCTGCGACCCGGCGCTGCTCGAGCGCCCGATGCTGCAGGACGTGCTCGCGCAGTACAAGGTTCCGTACACGGCGTTCAAGTACGCCGAGAACACCGGCCAGATGGCGCCGATCCGAGAGCAGGCAGGGACGTTCGCCGATTCGATCAAGCTCTGGTCGGCAGCTTAAAGGACACGACGATGACGACGACCGCAGCGATGCCCGCCTCCGTCAAGAAGCCGCAGAACGTCCACAAGGAGGACGCGATGTGGCTGCAGAAGGAGATGATCAACAACAACTACCACGATCTTGCGCGCGCGCACGCCGAAGGGCGCAAGGTGTCGGCGACGTTCGTGCCGGGCAACCTGAACGAGCTTCTGATGTGCTTCGACTTCGCGCGCAGTCTGCCGGAGACGAATGCTCTGCAGAACGGCCTGCGCAAGAAGTCGGGCAAGATGATCATGGACGCCGAGCGTGACGGCCAGTCCGAGGACGTCTGCACGTACGTGAAGGCGGACCTCGGCATGATGCTCGGCGGCGAGATCGGACCGACCGGCGAGGCGTTGCCGCGCCCCGACATCCTGCTGCTTTCCTACACCGGCTGCTTCACGTTCATGAAGTGGTTCGAGCTGATCCGCCACAAGTACGGCTGCGAGACGGTCATGCTGCATGTTCCGTATCAGGGCGAGGGCAGGATCGCGCCCAACATGCGCGAGTACGTTGTCAAGCAGCTGAAGGAAACCGTCATTCCGACGCTCGAGCGCGTCTCCGGCGTCAAGTTCGACATCGACAGGCTGCGCCAGTACATGAAGGAATCGCAGAAGGCGGAGGAGGATCTCGTCGCGGTGTTGCAGTCGGCGAAGAACCGGCCGTCGCCGATCGACGGCTACTTCGGCGCCGTCTACTACATCGGGCCGATCTTCACCGCGTTCCGCGGCGCGCCCGAGGCGACCGAGTTCTACCGTGTGCTGCGCCAGGAGATCGAGCAGCGCGTGCGCGAAGGCAAGGGACCGATCACGCCCGACGGCGAGCTGACCGAGGAGAAGTACCGGCTGATCGTCGAGGGACCGCCGAACTGGACCAGCTTCCGCGAGTTCTGGAAGATGTTCTACGACGAGGGCGCGGTCGTCGTGTCGTCGACCTACGCGAAGGTGGGCGGGCTGTACGACTTCGGTTTCCGCCACGACGCCGATCATCCGATCGAGTCGCTCGCCGACTACTGCCTCGGCTGCTACACGAACCTCAACCTGCCGTCGCGCATCGACATGATCTGCCGCTACATCGACGAATACCAGGCGGACGGCCTGCTGATCAACTCGATCAAGAGCTGCAACAGCTTCTCGGCGGGACAGCTGCTGATCCTGCGCGAAGTGGAGAAGCGCACCGGCAAGCCGGCGGCGTTCATCGAGAGCGACCTGGTCGACCCGCGCTACTTCTCCGCGGCGAACATCAAGAACCGCCTCGAGAGCTACTTCCAGATGATCAAGCAGAAGCGCGCCGCGGTCGCGGCGCACTGAAGGAGAACGCGATGCGCTGCTTCATCGGCATCGATCTCGGCTCGACCACGACGAAAGCCGTCGTCATCGACGAGCAGCAGAACGTGCTCGGCCGCGGCATCACCAACTCGCGATCCAACTACGACACCGCGGCGAAGATCGCGAAGCAGGAAGCGCTGGTGAACGGACGGTTCCACCTCTTCCGCGAGGCGCTCGGCACGACGGGGGCGTTGAACGGCGGCCTCGACGCGTTCATCGGGCAGCTCGAGCGCGACTTCCGGCTCGAGCAGTACCTCGAGCAGCTTGCCGATCTCGAATCGACGTGCCGGCGCAACGTCGAGACGGCGAAGTTCGGCGACGCGTCGCGCGCGGTCGCCGAAGCGCTGGTCGAAGTGTTCAGGCGCCTCGGCAGCGAAGCGGCGCCGCTGTTCGCGCCGGGCGCGAAGCGCAAGTCGGACTTCTTCCGCGACATCGCCGGCAGCCAGTACCTCGCGACCGGCGAAGCGGTGGCGAAGGAATCCGGCATCCGCTACGACTTCCTGCTGAACGTGTTCGACCGCTCGATCATCGAGGTCGAGAACCGCGTGTACGGCGACTCGATGCGCGGGCACCTGCTCGCCGCGCTCGAGCGCACGTTCGCCGCGCTGCCGGACAGCGCCAGTCGGCGCGCGCGCATCGAGGCGCCGATCAAGGGCATCGTCGACACCGAGATGGAGGAGACGTACGTCGTCGGCACCGGCTACGGCCGCGCGCGGCTGCCGTTCTCGAAGGAGCACGTGCGCTCGGAGATCCTTTGCCACGGCCTCGGCGCGCACGTGATGTATCCGGGCACGGCGACGGTGCTCGACATCGGCGGCCAGGACACGAAGGCCATCCAGGTCGACCCGAGCGGCATCGTCGAGAGCTTCCAGATGAACGACCGCTGTGCCGCCGGGTGCGGCCGCTATCTCGGCTACATCGCGGACGAGATGAACATGGGCCTGCACGAGCTCGGCCCGCTCGCGATGAAGTCGACGAAGACGATCCGCATCAACTCGACCTGCACGGTGTTCGCCGGCGCCGAGCTGCGCGATCGGCTGTCGCTCGGCGACAAGCGCGAGGACATCATGGCGGGGCTGCATCGCGCGATCATCCTGCGCGCGATGTCGATCCTCGCGCGCTCGGGCGGCATCCGCAACGAGTTCACGTTCACCGGCGGCGTCGCGAAGAACGAGGCGGCGGTCAAGGCGCTGAACGAGCTCGTCCGCGAAAACTACGGCGAGCTCACGCTCAACATCAATCCCGACTCGATCTTCACCGGCGCGCTCGGCGGCGCGACGTTTGCGTGGCGCGCGGTCGTCGAGGAAGGCAAGAGCGTGGAGGCGCGGACATGACGACCACCATCGGCATCGACATCGGCTCGGGCGCGGTGAAGAGCGTGCTGTTCGACGTCGGCGGCGAGCGCGCGACCTGGCGAGCGAAGCGCTGCGAGCGCATACGCCGGCGCGACCCGATGACGCTCGCGCAGGAAGGCTACGACGCGATGCTGTCCGAAGCCGGCGTTCGCGCGGCCGACGTCGACTACGTCGCGACGACCGGCGAAGGCGAGAACGTCAAGTTCGCGACCGGCCATTTCTACTCGATGACGACGCACGCACGCGGCGGCGTGTACCTGCGGCCCGACGCGCGCGCGGTGGTCGACATCGGCGCGCTCAACGGGCGCGCGATCTACGTCGACGAGCGCGGCAAGGTGCTCTCGTACAAGATGACGAGCCAGTGCGCATCGGGCTCCGGACAGTTCCTCGAGAACATCGCACGCTATCTCGGCGTCGCGGTGGAGGAGATCGGCCCGCTGTCGCAGTCGTCGCAGAATCCCGAAAAGGTGAGCTCGATCTGCGCGGTGCTCGCCGAGACCGACGTGATCAACATGGTGTCGCGCGGCATCGCGACGCCCGACATCCTGAAGGGCATCCATCTGTCGATGGCGTCGCGGATCGTCAAGCTGCTCAAGGTGACCGGCATCAAGGAAGGCACGGCGCTTTTGACCGGCGGGCTCGCGCTCGACGGCGGCCTCCTCGCCGCGATCCAGGAAGAGATGGTGAACGAAAAGGTGTCGGTGACCGCGGTCTCGCATCCCGATTCGATCTACGCCGGCGCGATCGGCGCGGCGCTGTGGGGCGCCTTCCGCCACGGCAAGCTCACCGCGCTCACCCAACGCGCCGCTGCCTGAAAACCCCGTGAGGAAGACATGGCTCTGCTCATCAACGACGACTGCACCGCCTGCGATGCCTGCAAGCCGGTGTGCCCGAACGACGCGATCGCCGCCGGCAACCCGATCTACGTGATCGACCCGGCACGTTGCACCGAGTGCGTCGGCGCCGAGGACGAGCCACAGTGCAAGCTCGTCTGCCCGGCCGACTGCATCGTCGAAAATCCGGACTTCAGCGAAACGCCGGAAGAGCTGCTGGCGAAGTACCAGTCGCTGCACACGTGATATCCGCCGCGGCGGATTGCCGCCGCGCAGCGCACTTGCGCCAGCACAAGCTGCGGCGCGATTCGCATTGACGTGGTTCGCGGCGGCCGCTAGATTGCCGTCCGACCGGCAAGAATGACCGACTGCTCCCCTGATGCTCCCTAATCGCGTCCGCGATGCCGTTCGCGCGCTGCCGATGCTGGCCGTGGCCGCCGCCCTCGCCGGCTGCGCCACAGCCACCGACTCGGGCCCTGTCACGCCGCGCATCGCAGCGCCGCGGTTGCCGGCGCTCGATCCCGCGCTCGAGGGGCGGATCCTTGCGCTGGACCCTGTCCATGTGAGCGAAAAGGACGTGCGCTCGACGCTCGCATACGGCCCGACGCCGCGGATCATCCTCGTGCACGGCACCGTCTATCCCGCGAGCCTCGTGATGCAGTCGTTCGCCGAGTTCCTGCAGGGCATGGGCTACCCGGACGCCAAGCTGCGCAACCCCTCGGACGGCGAATACTCGCAGAGTCCGTACCAGAGCAGCGAGCGGCTCGCAGGCACGATCGCCTGGTACTACGAGCACGACGGCGTGCGGCCGATCATCGTAGGGCACAGCCAGGGCGGCATGCAGGCGATCAAGGTGCTCTACCAGCTCGCCGGCGACTTCGAGTCGACGGTGCCCGTGTGGAATCCGGCGACCGACCGTGCCGAGCGCCGCTCGACGATCGTCGACCCGATCAGCGGCGTCGAGCGACCGGTCGTCGGCGTCTCGGTTGCGTACGCGGCGGCGGTCGCCGCGGGCGGTGCCGCGTTCATGCTGCCGAACCAGTGGGACATGGTGTTCCGGCTGCGCAGGATCCCGAACACCGCCGAAGAGTTCACCGGCTATGCGATCCAGGGCGACATGGTTGCATGGACGTTTCCGGGTACGTCGGCGATGAACGACTATCGGCGCGACGGCGCGAGCGCGGTGCGCAACGTCGAGCTGCCGATGACGTACAACCACCTGATGGTGCCGGTGACGCACGCGCTCGCGGGCGACGCGAAGACGCGCGACTGGATCAACGCCTACGTGCCGCGCGACGGCGAGCGGCCTGCGGTACCCGACGACATCATCACGCACAACGTGCTCTGGGCGGCGGACGTCTGGTACGAGATCAAGAAGCACTGGTGTCTCGAGGCGCAGCGGCTCGTCCGCGCGAGGCGCGCCGCGTCGGACGCCGCGACGGCATCCGCGGGCGCCATCCGGCCGATGTAGCGACGCGCTCGCGCCGGCTACGGGACGAGGAACTCGACGCCGCGCGCGCTCGACGCGCACCTCGATCGTCGCCTCGGTGCGCTCGGCGGTCTCGCCCTCTTCGGGCCACAGCCGGTCGTCGATGTGCACATCGAAGCCGGTCCACGTCATCGTCAGTGCGCGTCCTCGCGCCGAATCGAGCGGCGCCGCGGTCGCGATGGCGCCGCGCTGCCAGATCGCGAGCTGGTCGCGCAGCTTGTCGCGCTGCTCGTCGGACACCATCACCACGTCGAGAAAGCCGTCGTCGGCGCGCCCTTGCGGCGCCAGGTAGAGGTTCGGGCCGACGAACTGCGTGTTCATCGCCTCGAACAGCACGTAGTCGCCGGAGATGTCGCGGCCGTCGAGCGTCGCCTGCACGTGCGTCGCCGGGAAGGCGCCGGCGCGCTCCTTCAGCACCTGCAGCGAGCGCGCGAGTCGATGCGCGGGCTCGAGCCGGCGCAGCGCGTCGTGATCGCCGTCGACGCGGCGGATCGAAGAGGCGAGCAAGCCGCAACCGAGCCCCTCGATCAAGTGTTCGCGTCCCCAGGGGCCGCTTGCAACGGCGACGTCGAAGCCGACGCGTCGGGCGCTGCGCCAGCTCGCGACCTGCTGGTCGACGCTGATCGGCTCGACTCCGAGCGTGAGCGCGATGTTGTTCGCCGTGCCTGCGGCGATCGGCGCGAGCGGCACGCCGCGGCCGACCAGGCGCTGCGCGACGCGCCCGACGGTGCCGTCGCCGCCCCAGACCGCGACGAGGTCTACCGGGTCCGCGAGCGCCGATTCCCAGCCGGATTCGCGGCACGATACGCTGCGCACGCGATGACCCGCGGCGGCGATCGCATGCTCGACCGCCGCGACATCGGTGCCGCCGGCGCCCGCGCCGGGATTGTGGATCAGCAGAACCTGCATCGCGGATTGCGCCGCCCGCCTGAAACAAACCGCCCAGATCTTGTCGAACCCACTGTCTTGTCGCCGCTTTACGTTGCGTTCATGCGCATTCTGGTTACCAACGACGATGGCGTCTACAGCCCCGGCATCGCCGCGCTCGCGCACGTCGCCGCGGCGTTCGGCGACGTACGGATCGTCGCGCCCGACGTCGAGATGTCTTCGGCGAGCCACGCGATCACCGCGTCGCGGCCGCTGTCGTACAAGCGCACGCCGTTGCCCTCGCTCGATGCGTGGCGCGTCAACGGTACGCCGGCCGACTGCGTCGCGCTCGGCGTGAACGACTGGGAGGGCGTCGACGTCGTGCTGTCCGGAATCAATCTGGGCAGCAATCTCGGCAACTCGATCTGGCATTCGGGCACGCTCGCCGGCGCGAAGCAGGCGGCGCTGCTCGGCCTGCGCGGCATCGCGCTCAGCACGCCGGCGACCGACAGCGAGCCCGCTTTCGAAACGCTGAAGCCGTGGGTGACCAAAGTGCTCGAGCTGCTGCTGCCGGCAACGGAGCTCGAGTTGCTGAACGTCAACTTCCCGGCTCGTGCACCGCGCGGCATCCTGTGGACGCGCCAGTCGGTGCGCCATTACGACGGCAAGGTCGTTCCGGGTCACGACCCGATGGGGCGCCGCCATTACTGGATGACGGTCGTGCCGATCGAGTCGACCGATCCGGGCAGCGATCGTCGCGCGGTCGACGAGGGCTACGTCTCGGTGACGCCGTTACGGCTCGATCTCACCGACGAGAGCGCGCTCGCCGACGCGCAACACCGCCACCCGGTTGACGCGCTGGTTTTCGAAGCAGCCGACTCGCGCAGCGGGATCAGACGATCCGGTTGAACCACGCGAGCGACAGCGCAGCGGCCGCAAGCAGCAGCACGCCCGCCGCCGCGCTCACCAGCGCGGAGATCTCGGTCTCCTTCTTCTCGAGCACGTACTTGGCGTTCAGCTTCTCGTACACCTGCTTCAAGTCGGCAGCGCTCGTCGCATGGAAGTATTCGGCGCGCGTGACGTCGGCGATCCCGCGCAGCGATTCCTCGTCGAAGCGCATGTAGATCGAATAGCCGTCGATGTTCGCTGCGGCGCCCTCGGTGGTGCCGAAGCCGACCGTGTAGACGCGCACGCCGTGATCGGCAGCGACGTGCGCGGCGTCGAGCGAATCCGGGCCCATCGTGCGCCTGCCGTCGGTCAGCAGGATGATCGCCGCGGACGCATACGAGCCCGGCGTCGCCGGCGCCGCCTTCTTCTCGGCCTTGTCGGTGCGCAAGCCCTGGCCGCGCGATTCGCGCCCGCCCCCGCTCGACATCAACAGCGCCTCGATCTCCGCCTTCTCTGCGGGGAAAAGCGTCGCGAGCGACACCAGGATGCCGCTGCCGATCGCGGTATTGCGCTGCAAGTCGAGACGATCGATCGCGGCGATGAGATCGTCGCGATTATGCGTCGGCGGCTGCACGACCGACGCGGTGCCGGCGAACGACACGACGGCGACGCGAACATCGGCCGGCTGATCGTTCACGAAGCCTTTCGCGGCTTCCTGCGCCGCTTGCAGCCGGCTCGGCAGGATGTCGGCGGCGCGCATGCTGAGCGACACGTCGATCGCGAGCACGATCGTCCGCTGATCGGAGGGCAGCGTCACGACGGCGCTCGGTCGTGCGGTCGCAACGATGACGACGATCATCGCGACCAGGAACAGCAGCGGCGGAACATGGCGGCGGAAACGCTGGCGCGGACCCATCGCGTCCTTCAGCGTCGCGACCGTCGCAAAACGCAAGGCGCCCTTCGCACGGCGCCGAAGGGCGACGACGTAGGCGCCAACCAGCACCGGCACGGCGAGCAGCAGCCACAGCATCTGCGGCCACAGGAAATGCATTGGTGAGGATCTCCGACTTGCGCCGGCGGGGACGGAGCGACGAGCGGCGCGGCGCCTACTTTAGCACTGCCGCGGGGCCGCCAGCGCGCCGTCCGGCGACGACGGCGGCCGCCGTCGCGACGATGAACGCGGCGAGCGCGAGCGCGTTGCCGAGCGCGCCGGCACGTGCGTAGCTCATGTCGCCGAACGCGTCGCCCGCCACGCGAAGCGCGAGCGTCGCGTGCAGCAGCGCAAGCGGCCCGTAGAATGTCCGGCGGTACGGCACCTTCACGCGAAGCACCGCCGGCACGATGATCGGCGCGTGGCCGAACACCATCGAGAACACGAAGCCGAGCGCGATCGCGTGCAGCGCCGCGTCGTATCCGCGGCTGCCCGGGGCAAGGTCGGCGACCAGCGCGATCAGCGCCCCCGCGCCGAGCCATGCATAGCCCGACAGCAGGCAGAGCGCGATGTAGCGCGTGAGCGTCGTGCCGCGCACGGTGCGCCGCGCGATGTCGTTGACGAAGAGCCATGCGGCGAGCGCGAGCAGCGCGACGGCGAACAGGCGCCGACCCCATGGCATTGCGGCGGCAGCGAGCGCGACGCCGAGCACGGCGACGATCGCGCAGAACGCCCAACTCGCAAGACGCGACGGCGGCAGCAGGCGCGACAGCTCGAGCCGCTCGCCGGCGATCGTCAGGATCGGAAACGAAAGCCACAGCGGCACGACTTCGTACACAGCCGCGCCGGCCGCCCACCCTGCGTTGCCGCCGACCCATGCGAGCGCGCCGAGAGCGAGTGTGAGCGTGAACATCGCCGGCTGCCGCCGCGCAACGACGATGGTCGCGGCAAGGAGCACCCCACTCGCCGCGAGCATCAGCCAAGGTGCGAGCGCCATCGCGCCGGCTACTACGCACAGCGCGCCGATGCCGGCAACGAGCGGCGCTGCGTACGCCCACGCTTCGCGCAGGGCGACGGCGCGCTCCAGCGCGATGACGACGCCGAAGAAGCCCCCGATCATCAGCGGTCCGTGCTGCGCGGCGGCCGACGCCGCAAGCACGGGCACGCCGACGCCGAGCCGTGCAAGTCCCGCGCCGACGCCGACGACAAGGGCGACGAAACCGAGCGCAAGCATCGCAATGCGCGTCGCGGTCGACGCTTCCGGCCGCGCGGCAGCCGCAGGCGACGTCACGACCAGCCGAAATGCTCTTTCGCGACGCCGGACATCATCGACGGATTCCACACCGGGTCCCAGACGAGCGCGACGTCGACGGCCACTCCGGGCGGCACCATCGCGGAGACAGTCTCGCGCACGCGATCGGTGAGCACGTCGGCCACCGGACACGCGGGCGTTGTCATCGTCATCTCGACGACAACGCGGTCGGCGGCGACGTCGATCGCGTAGACGAGGCCGAGGTCGACGATGTTCATGCCGGCCTCGGGATCGTCGATGTCGCGCAGCGCGTCGCGGATCGCGCTGTCGTCGGGAATCGGCATCCTCGGATCAGTCGATGCGGCGCACGAACGGCAGCCGCTGCGACGGCGTGAAGCCGACGTCGTAGAGGAAGCCGAGCAGCGCGAGATCGCGCGGGGCGACGACCGTCTCGACGCGGTCGATCCGCAGTGCGCCGAGATTTGCGAACAGCTGCGACATCATCGCGTGGCCGACGCGGCGGTGCGCGAAGTCCGGTGCGACGCCGATCGTGTCGAGGACCGCGGTCGGCTCGAGCCGCCCGAAATCGCCGAGGTCGGTGCGCGCCATCATGTAGCCGACGATAGCGCCGTCCACGCGCGCGCTGAGCGAGACACGCACGCCGGAATCGCCGAGCGCTTCCGCGAGCTTGCCGCCGATGTAGGCCTGGCGGTCGCAGCCGGTAAGCGCGCGATCGATGCGCGCGATCGCGTCGAGATCGCCGGGGCTCATCGAGCGCACGTCCACGGCATCGCGCGCTACGCGCTCGAAGTCGTTCACGGGGGCACCGAAGTCGATCTCCGCGTCCGCCGGCTCGGCGCCCGTCGCGACAGGCCCGTCGCGGGTCGCGTGGTAGGCGCCGCCGTCCACGGCGCAATCGACGACGTGATTGCGCGCGAGCTCGAAGCCGCAGCGGTCGAGCCAGTGCAGCATCGCGTGATCGTTCCATGCGACCGCCGTGCGCAGCTCGCGCACGCCGTGCCGGCGTCCAAGCTCGATCATCGATGCGATGAGCCGCTCGCCGATGCCCTGTCCCTGCCGGTCGCCGCGCACGCCGACGAGCTCGACGCGGTATGCGGGATCGGAGCGGCCGAATTCGCCGCGCAGCACGCGCGCCAGCATGTAACCCGCGACGCCGCGCGGATCGATCGCGGCGAACTGCGCGTGCAGCTCGGGCTCGCGCAGTGCGGCCGCCAGCCGGCGCTCGATGTAGGCGCGACGTACGCGCTGCTCGATCGTCGCGTCGATCGCGACGACGGCGTCGAGGTCGCCGCGCGCGAGCGGGCGGATGTCGACGGACACGCTTGCGATTTGCATGGTGAGTCCCCCGCGAGGAACGGCCTACGACGACGCGTACGCGAGCGCGAGGTCGCGGTCGGTCTCGTCGTCGATCAATTCGTCGATCAGCGGCAAGAGGCCGCGCTCTTCCTTGTCGATGTGCTCGGCGAGCCGCGCCGACAGCTCGCCGGCGTGGCGCTGCAGCGCCTTCCAGCCGGCCGCGTCGAGCGTGCCCGCGGCTGCGGCCGCCGTCAAAGGCAGGAGCTCGGCTGCGACGGCGCGCATCGTTTCGTGCTCCTCGAGCAGCAGCGCCGCCATGCCGGCCTCGTCGCCGTCGGCCATCCGAGAAAAGAGCTCACGCTCCTCGAACGCGAAGTGGCGCTCGACTTCGTTGCGCACGTGCCGGTCGAGCGCGGCGGCGACGCGCACGAGCTCGGCGTCGGCGGGGCCCCGCGCGAGGGACCCGAACGCGCGCTCGGTGCGCGCGAACAGCTCGAGCGTGGCGCGGTGCTCGTCGCCGAGCGCCCGGCTCGTGTGGCGGGTGGTCTCCATCGCGCGATGATAATGGTATTACGGTACCGGTTTACTTGATTTGCCGCAAGAGAACGCACGGCCGCCCGTCACGGCGCGGCGGAGCGCGCGCCGATGACGAGCTTCAGCACCTCGCTCGCCCCTTCGTAGATGCGCAGCGCGCGGATCTCGCGGTAGAGCCGCTCGACCGGCATGCCGCGGACCACGCCGAGACCGCCGAACAGCTGCACCGCGGCGTCGATCACCTGCTGCGCCGACTCGGTCGCGTACATCTTCGCCATCGAGGCCTCGCGGGTGACGCGCGCGCCCAGCACGTCCTTCGTCCACGCGGCGCGGTAGACGAGCAGCGCGGAGGCGTCGATCGCGGTCGCCATCTCGCCGAGCTTCACCTGCGTGAGCTGCAGGTCGATCAGCGCCTGGCCGAACATGCGCCGCGAACGCGCGCGCGCCACCGCCTCGTCGAACGCCCGGCGCGCGAAGCCGAGCGCCGCCGCGCCGACCGTCGAGCGGAAGACGTCGAGCGTCGCCATCGCGATCCTGAAGCCCTCCCCGGGCGCGCCGAGGAGCCGCTCGGCGCCGACACGGCAGCCGACGAGGCGCAGCGTGCCGAGCGGGTGCGGCGCGATGACGTCGATGCGCTGCGACGCGTCGAGCCCCGGCGCGTCGGCGTCGACGACGAACGCGGAAAGTCCCTTCGCGCCCGGCCCCTCGCCGGTGCGCGCGAAGACGACGTACTGATCGGCGAGCCCCGCGTTCGAGATCCACGTCTTCACGCCGTCCAGCCGCCAGCCGGGGCCGTCGCGCGCCGCAGTGGTCGCGATCGCGGCGACATCGGAGCCGGCGTCGGGCTCGGACAGCGCGAACGCGCCGACGAGCGCTCCGGACGCGATGCCGGGCAGCACCGCACGCTTCTGCGCATCGGTGCCGGCGAGCGAGATCGGCACGCTGCCCAGGCCTTGCATCGCAAGCGCAAAGTCGGCGAGCCCCGACGCGCGGGCGAGCGTCTCGCGCGCGATGCACAGGCTGCGCACGTCGACGCTGTCGCGCGGGCCGCCGTACGCCGCCGGCACGCACGCGCGCAGCAGCCCGGCGCGGCCGAGCTCCGCCACCAGCGTGCGCACGCAGCGGTAGACGGCGTCGAGGTCGTCGTCGGCGTGATCGAGAAGCGACGGCAGCGCGTCCGCCGCCCACGCCTCGTACGAGCGCGCGAGCGCGCGGTGCGCGTCGTCGAAGAACGGCCAGCCGAGGAAGCTCGCGTCGGCCATCGCCCGCTCAGTTGCCCTCGAACACCGGCTTCTGCTTGGCGACGAACGCGTGGTATGCGCGCTCGAAGTCCCCGGTCTGCATGCAGATCGCCTGCGCCTGCGCCTCGGCCTCGATGCACTCGCCGAGGCCCGAGCTCCACTCCTGCCACAGCATCGTCTTGGTCATCATGTGACCGAACGTCGGGCCGTCGGCGAGGCTCTTCGCCATCGCCGTCGCGTCGTCGAGCAGCTTGTCGGGCTCCACCAGCCGATTGTAGAACCCGAAGCGCTCGCCCTCCTCGCCGCCGACGACGCGGCCGGTGTAGAGCAGGTCGGCGGCGCGCGACAGTCCGATCAGCCGCGGCAAGAGCGTGCACGCGCCCATGTCGGCGCCGGCGAGCCCGACGCGCACGAACAGGAACGCGAGCTTGCTGCGCGCGGTGCCGAAGCGCAGGTCGGAGCCGCACGCGATCATCGCGCCGGCGCCGGTGCAAACGCCGTCGATCGCGGCGACGATCGGCTGCGGGCACGCGCGCATCGCCTTCACCAGGTCGCCGGTCATTCGCGTGAAGCGCAAGAGCTCGGTCATGTCCATCTTCACCAGCGGCCCGATGATCTCGTGCACGTCGCCGCCGGAGCAGAAGTTGCCGCCCTCACCGGTGAACACGACCGACTTGACGTCCGCCGCGTACACCATCTCGCGGAAGAGGTCGCGCAGCTCGCCATACGAGTCGAACGTGAGCGGGTTCTTGCGGTCGGGTCGGTTCAGCGCGATCGTGGCGACCTTGCCGGACACCGAGTAGCCGAAGTGCTTCGCCTCGTACTTGCTCAGGTACACCTGTTTCATCGCTCGTTTCCTTTGTGCGGAGGTGGAGAATTCAGCCGACCATCGTAAGGCCGCCGCTCACGGAGAGAACCTGGCCGGTGATGTAGCTCGCGCGATCGCTCGCGAAGAATACGACCGCGTCCGCGATCTCGGAAGGCTTCGCGAAGCGGCGGAACGGGATCGCCTTCTTGAACGCCTCGAGGTGCTTCTCGGGCACCGCGAACAGCAGCGGCGTCTCGGTCGGTCCCGGGCACACGCAGTTCACATTGATGCCGTAGCGCGCCGTTTCGCGCGCGAGCGACTTGGTGAACGCGATAAGGCCGCCCTTCGCGCCCGAGTACACGGTCTCGCCGAGGCTGCCGACACGGCCGGCATCGCTCGAGATGTTGACGATCCTGCCGCTTCCTCGCTCCAGCATCTTCGGCAGCAGCGCCTTGACGAGCTTCATCGGCCCCACGAAGTTCAGCGCGATCACGCGCTCCCACAGCTCGGGCGGCGTTTCCCAGAACGGCATCGTGCTGCCCCAGCCCGCGCCGTTGACCACGACATCCGGCGTGCCGACTCGCGCCTGCACGGCATCGGCGAACCGGACGATCGACGCTTCGTCGGTGAGGTCGACAGCGAAGAACTCGGCCTTGCCGCCGTTCGCGCGGATCGCGGCGACGGCGGCCTCGCCCTTGACGGCGTCGATGTCGGCGACGACCACCTTCGCGCCGTCCGTGGCGAGCGCCTGCGCGGTCGCGAGGCCGATGCCGGACGCTGCGCCGGTGATCAGCGCGATCTTGTCGTTGAAGCTCATCGGATTCTCCTTCGGGTCTGTCAGGTCCTGCGCTTGTCGAGAAATTCGGAAACCTTCTTGCGCGTCTCGGCGTGCCCGTACAGCGCGGCGGTGGCGGCGATCTCCTCCGCGTAGCCGTCGCGCGATGGGTCGTCGTGCGCGCCGATGCAGCGCTTCGCCGCGACGAGCGCAGCCCGCGGCATCGCGGCGATGCGCGCGACGAGATCTTTCGCGCGCGCTGCGAGCGCGTCGCGCGGATGCGCCCACTGCACGACGCCGAGCGCGAGTGCCTGCGCGCCGTCGATCGTCTCGGCGCCGAGGATCAGCCGCTTCGCGACGCCGGCGCCGCAGAGGCGCGCGAGCCGCTGCGTGCCGCCGGCGGCCGGAATCAGGCCGAGCGTCGTCTCGGGCAGCGCGAGCTGCGCCTCGATCGCCGCGATTCGAACGTCGCATGCGAGCGCGAGCTCGAGACCGCCGCCGAGCGCGGCGCCGCCGAGCTCGGCGACGATCACGACCGGGGCATCCTCGAAGCGCGCGAACAAGCGCTGCATGTCGCGCACGACGTCGATCATCGCGCCCGGCCCTTCGGGCGCGGCGAAGCACGCGCGCATCAGCGCGAGATCCGCGCCGGCGCAGAACACGCGTTCGCTGCTGCGCAGGTGCAGCACGCCGACGCTCGAATCGGTGGCGGCCTCGTCGAGCGCCGCGTCGAGCGCGCGCACGAGCGCGGCGTCGAGCGCGTTCACCGGCGGCCGCGACATCGTGGCGACCAGCGCGCGTCCGCTTCGTTCGAGTGTGAGCATCACGATTTCAGTGGCGCCCGGCCGCCCGTAGCCACTGACAGCCCCCCAGTGGGGGGAACGAGCGAAGCGAGTTCGGGGGGCGTGCCATCCTAACGGGCGATCGCGAGCAGCCGGTCGAGCGCGCGCGCATCGCGCAGCAGCTCTTCGCTCGAGGCGCGGTGGACGATCGTGCCGCGATCGAGCACGATCGCGTCCCGGGTGAGCGAGAGCGCCATGCGCGCATGCTGCTCGACGATGATCACGGCGAGCTCGCGCGATGCGATCAGTGCCCCGATCACCGCGAGCGCGCGCTGGACGACGACGGGTGCGAGGCCCTCCATCGGCTCGTCGAGCAGCAGCATCTGCGGGTTGGTCATCAGCGCGCGCGCGACCGCGAGCATCTGCTGCTCGCCGCCGGAGATCTGGTTGCCGAGGTTGCGGCGGCGCGAGGAGAGCGCCGGGAACATCGCGTAGACGCGCTCGATCGTCCACGGGCCCGGGCGCGCGACGACCTTCAGATGATCCTCGACGGAGAGCGACGGAAACATCAGCCGCTCCTGCGGCACCCAGCCGAGACCGGCACGCGCACGCGCGTGCGGCGGCATGCCATCGAGCGGGCCGCCGCGCCAGCGAACCGCGCCCGAGTGCAGCGTCGTGAGACCCATGATCGTCAGCACCAGCGTCGTCTTGCCGACGCCGTTGCGACCGAGCACCGCGAGGCTTCCACCCTCCGGCACGGACAGCGAGACGCCGTCGAGCACGACGGAATCGCCGTAGCCCGCGCTCACGTCGTCGAGATCGAGCAGCGCCGCCATGCCGCGTGTCACGCGCGGGCCGTCATCGGTCGCCGCGGGCGGCGGCCTCGGCGGCGAGCGCGACGTGCAGCTCGCGCAGCTTGCGGCGCACGAGCTTGCCGGTCGCCGTGCGCGGCAGCGCGTCGACCGCATGCATCCAGCGCGGCCGCTGATACGGCGGCAGCCGCTGCGAGTGCTCGCGCAGCGCCACTTGATCGAGCGTCGGCGCGCCGGGCTGCGCGACGAAGAACAGCGCCACCGTCTCGACGCCGTCGGCGTCGGGCACCGCGACCGCGGCCGCCTCGGCGATCCCCGGGCACGCAACGGCAATGCGCTGCTCGAGCTCGATCAGATCGACCCAGCGGCCGTGCACCTTCACGAGCGAGTCGTCGCGCCCGGCGAAGCGCCAGCCGCCGTCGACGCCCGGCTCGAACAGATCCGTCGGCGCGAAGGCGCCGCCGATGAAGTGCTGCGCCTGCGCGTCGGGCCGGTTCCAGTACCCGAGCGCGACGGTCGAGCTGCGGATCAGAATCCGCTGCGGCGCCGCAGGCAGCGCCGTCGTCCCCGTGTACGCGGCGAGCGCACCGATGTCGACGCCCGGCGACACGCGAAGCCCGCCGCCGTCGTCGCTGTCGACGAGCACCAGCACGAGCGTCTCCGAAGCGCCGAAGCCGTTGACGATCGTGCGCCCGAGCTGGCGCCTCCACTCGTCGCGCAGCGTCGCCGGCAGCGCTTCGCCGGCGGACACGAACAGGCGAACGGCGCACTGCGCGAGCTGGGCGGCGAGCCCTTCCTTCAGCACGTTGCGATAAAGCGACGGCACGCTGAACAGCACGCTCGCGCGCCGCGCCGCGACGCTCGCGACCACGCCCTGCGCGGTCGGCCACTGCGGATCGACGATGATCGCGGCGCCGATCTTGAGGCCTGCCAGCACGCAGTTCGCGAGCGGATACGCGAAGAACAGCTTCGAGCTCGCATAGAGGCGATCGTCGGCGGTCAAGCCGAGCCGCTCGCGGCCGACGCGCTCGATCTCGCCGACGATCCGGTGCGGATGCACGACCGCCTTCGGGTTGCCGCTGGTCCCCGACGAATGCACCCACAGCATCGGGTCTTCGGGCCGTACGAGCTCGGGTGTCCAAAGCGGGACGTCGCCGAGCTCGCCGCGCCAATCCTCGAGCGTGACGACCTGCCGGTTCCACGGCGGCGGTGTGTCGTCGGCGGTCTCCGCGAGGATGAACAGGAAGCCCGCCGCATCGAGGATCGCGCGCCAGTCGTTCGCCGGCACGCGCGGGTTCACGCCGACGGCGACACCGCCCGCCCAGATCGCGCCGAGATACGCGACGATCCAGTCGAACCCGTCGGCGAGCCTGATGGCGACGCGGTCGCCGGGCCGAACGCCGCGCGCGCGCCACTTGCCGGCCGCGCGCGCGACCGCTTCGCGCAGCTCGCCGCGCGTCATCTCGTCGTTGCCGCAGACGAGCGCGACGCGTGCGTCGTCGTGGCCGGCGAGCAGCAGCTGCGCGCCGTTCATCGTCGGCTCGCCCGCCGGCGGCGTCGCGACCGCCTTCGGCGCGCCGCCGCGCCAGCGCGCGTGCTCGTCGCGCAGCATCGCCGCGTGTTCGCGCTCCTCGGCGGCGAGCTCGCGGCAGAGCTCGCTTGTCGCCGATTCCGTGGGCGCGCTTGCGGCGGTCGCCAGGAAATACGCGGCCGCGCGCTCCTCCATCTCGATCGCGACGCGGAACAGCTCGTCGGCGTCGCGCACGCGGCGATCGAGCCCCGCGAACACCGCCGCGTTCTCGACGGCGTGCGCGTCGAACACCGGCTCGAAGTCGACGTGATAACGCCTCGCGAGCGTTTCCATGTGCTCGCGCTCCATCGCGGCGAAGCGCGCGAACAGCTCGCGCAGCGCCGGGTCGGACACGCTGACCATCGCGCGGTGGTAGAAGGCCTGGCCGCCAAGCTCGATCTCGAATGCGCCGCGTACGGCGGCGATCGATGCGGCGTCGCCGAGCGATGTCGCTTCGACCGACTCGAGCTCGCCGCCGCACAGCGGGCACGCGCGATACGCGAACGCGAAGCCTTCGCTCACCTTCGCACAGGACCGGCAGTGCCAGCGCGTTGCTGCGCCCGCGCAGCAAATCGACGGCTCGGCAAGATCGTCGAGCGGAAGGCGGCAATTCGGGCACAGCATCGGATCCTCCTCCACGGTGCCGTCGACGCGCCCGCCGTGCGCGCGCAGCACGCTCAGGCGCAAAGCTCGCGCACGAGACGTTGCGCGAGCACCGCCGCGACCTGCCGGCGGTAGTTCGAGTGCGTCACCGTCGTGCGCATCGGGCTCGCCTGCTTCTGCACGAGCTTCCCGAGCAGCGCGAGCGCAGCGTCGTCGACCGCGCGTCCGACGAGCGCGTCGGTGCCCGCGAGCAGCAGCGGCCGACAGTTGGTGCCGGTCAGCGCGACGCGCAGCTCGGCGATCACGCCGTCGCGCATCGCGATCGAGCACGCGACGCCGGCGAGCGGAAAGTCGATCGCACCGCGCGCGCGCGCCTTGCGATAGCCCGACGCGATGCCGGGCCCCGGCGGCGGGACGAGCGCGCGCGCGAGCACCTCGTCGCGCGCGATCGCGAGATGCGCGGCGCCGTCGTCGCGATACAGATCGGCGAGCGGAATCGAGCGCGTGCCGCGCGACGCTACGAGCTCCACCTGCGCGTCGAGCGCGATCAGCGCCGGCGCGAGCTCGCCGGCGAACGCCGCGTGGCAGCGCTCGCCCTGCGGCGCGACGTGGCACGTGTCGCCGCCGCGCTTGAGGCAATAGTTGTTCGCGGAGCGCCACCATTCGCTCTGGTTGTAATAGACGCAGCGCGTGTCGACGCACAGGTTGCCGCCGACGGTCGCAGCGCTGCGATGCCCGGGCGCAGCGATCGTGCGCGCGGCCTGCGCGATCGCCGCGTATCGGCTCGCGACGCGCGCGTCGGCGCCGAGCCGCGCGAGCGTGACGCCGGCGCCGAGCGCGAGCCCGGCGGCCGTCTCGACGATCGTGTCGAAGTCCGCGATGCCGCCGAGATCGATCAGCGTCGCCGGCCGCTCGAGCCCGCGCCGCAGGTTCGGCACGAGGTCGGTGCCGCCCGCGATCAGTCGCGCGCTCGGGTCGGCGGCGAGCAGCGACGCGGCCTGGGCCAGGCTCGACGGCCGCTTCAACTCGAACGCCGACATGCGATCGAGCATCATGCGTCCGCCCGTTCGGCCGCTTCCGCCGCGCCCGCGCGGAGCCTGTCCTTGCGCCTGCGCGCGACGATCGCCTCGAGCACGCGGTCCGGCGACGCCGGCAGCTCGGCAAGGCGGATGCCGATCGCGTCGCAGATCGCGTTGGTGAGCGCCGGCGGGAAGCCGTGCAGCGCGCCTTCGCTCGCCTCCTTCGCGCCGAACGGGCCGAGCGGGTCGTTCGTCTCGACGAGCTTCACGTCGATCGGCGGCGACTCGACGATCGTCGGAATCCGGTAGTCGAGCATGTTCGGCCGCAGCGGCAGGCCCTCGTGATACTGCGTCTCCTCGGACAGCGCCTGACCCATGCCCATCCATACCGCGCCCTGCACTTGGCCCTCGACCGCGAGCGGATTGATCGCGAAGCCGCAGTCGTGCGCGACCCAGACGCGCTCGACGGCGACCTCGCCGGTGTCCTCGTCGACCGACACCTCGACGACCTGGGCCGCGTACGAGAAGCCGGCGGTCGACCCGACGGCGGCGCCGCGGAACTTTCCGCCCTGCGTTTCCGGCGGCGTCGACCACACGCCCTTGAACGTGAGCGTCCCGCTCCCCACCAGCGCGGCCTCGACGACGTCGGCGAACGCGAGCCCGCGATCGGTGCCGGCGACGCGGCACTGCTCGCCGTCCCACTCGATGTCCTCGACCGCGACCTCGAGCCTGCGCGCGGCCGCGCTCACGAGCGCGCGCTTCATGTCCTCGGCGGCACGCAGCGCCGCGTTTCCGACCATGAACGACACGCGCGACGAGTACGACCCGTTGTCCTTCGGCGTGAGCGCGCTGTCGGTCGCGACCACGCGGATGCGCTCGATCGGCAGCGCGAGCACCTCGGCGACGATGATCGTGAGCAGCGTCGACGAGCCCTGCCCGATGTCGGCCGCGCCGGTTAGGATCGTGATGCCGCCGTCGAAATCGAGCTTCAGGTTCACCACCGCGTGCGGCTCGCCGCTCCAGTGCACCGGCTTCGCCGATCCCGACACGTAGTGCGAGCACGCGAGCCCGAGGCCGCGTCCGCGCGGCAGCTTGCCGCGGCGCTGCTTCCATCCCGACGCCTGCTCGACCCAATCGAGGCACTGCGGAATGCCGTACGAATTGACCTGCAGCTCGTTCGGCGCGCGGAACGGGGGCGTGATCAGGTTCGCGCGACGCACGGCGAACGGATCGAGGCCGAGCTCGCCGGCGAGCAGGTCGAGCATCGACTCGAACGCGTGGCGCGCGTCGACCGCGCCGTGCCCGCGCATGGCACCGCACGGTGGCGTGTTCGTGTAGACGCGGTAGCCGCGGTACTTCACCGCCGGCACGTCGTAGATCGCGTGCAGCAGCGCGCCCGCGTAGAGGATCGTGACGAGTCCGTAGCCGCCGTACGCGCCGCCGCGCTGCACGATCTCGCAGTCGACGGCGGTGATCTCGCCCGACTTGCGCATGCCGATCTTCAAGCGGATGGCGGTCTCGGGCCGGCCGCGATGCGTGAGAAAGCCGTCCTCACGCGAAAGTTGCATCTTGACCGTGCCGCCGGCCGCGCGCGCGAGCGCCGCGGTGACGATCTCGAAGTTGAGCGGCTCGACGCGGTGGCCGAAGCCGCCGCCGACGAACGGCTTCACCACGCGGATGCGGGAACTGTCGATGCCCAGACAGCGCGCGAGCGCGAGGTGCAGGTAATACGGGACCTGCGTCACCGAGTGCGTCGTCAGTCGCCCGCTCTCGGGCTCGTACTGCGCGACCGCCGCGTTCAGCTCGATCTGGCCGTGCGCGACCTCGGCGTAGTGGAACGTCTGCTCGCGCACGATGTCGGCCGCCGCGAAGCCGCTGTCGACGTCGCCGAACGTCTGGTCGACGTCGCGCTCGAGGTTGCCGGCCTTCTTCTCGTGCAGCAGCGTCGCGCCTTCGGCGCGCGCGTCGGCGGCGCTGAAGTACGCCGGCAGCGGCTCGATGTCGAGCTCGATCGCCGCGAGCGCGGCCTGCGCGGTCGCGTCGTCGATCGCCGCGACGGCGACCAGCGGCTCGCCTCGGTAGCGGACCTTGCCGCGCGCGAGCGGCCATTCGTTCTGCGCGATCGGAATGACGCCGTACGGCGCAGCGAAGTCCTCGCCGGTGACGATCGCGCGCACGCCCGGCATCGCGCGCGCCTTCGCGGCGTCGATCGCGCGGATCGTGCCGTGCGCGACCGGGCTTCGCAGGATGCGCGCGACCAGCGCCTCGCCGAACGGCAGGTCGTCGGTGTAGCGCGCGCGTCCGGTCACCTTCTCGATGCCGTCGATCAGCGGCGTACGCTGGCCGATCGCGTGGCTGCGCGCGTCGGCGTGCGCAGACGGGGCGGCGTCGACGGGCGCGCTCATCGTCGGCCTTGCGCGGCGTCCTGCACCGACTCGATGATCTTCACGTAGCCGGTGCAGCGGCAGAGATTGCCCGACAGCGCCTCGCGGATCTCGGCTTCGGACGGATCGGGGTTCGAGCGCAGCAGCGCCTCGGCGGCCATGATCATTCCGGGCGTGCAGAAGCCGCACTGCGTGCCGAGCTTCTCGTGGAACGCCTGCTGCAGCCGGCTCATGCGGCCGTCGGCGGCGAGCCCCTCGATCGTCTCGACACGGCGGCCCTCGCAGGTCGCCGCGAGCGTGATGCACGCGAGCCGCGGCTCGCCGTCGACGAGCACCGTGCACGCGCCGCACTCCCCGCCGTCGCAACCTTGCTTCGTGCCGGTGAGACCGACGGTCTCGCGCAGGTAGTCGACGAGCAGCGTCGACGGCGCCACCGCGTCCTCGCGCGCGCGGCCGTTCACGGTGGTCGACAGGATCCGCTTCGCCATCCGCGCTAGCCTTTCGGTCGCAGGTCGCGCACGCGCACCGCCTTGCCGGTCGAGCGCTCGATCGATCCCGGCGGCTTCACGACGACGTCGGTCGTGATGCCGATCTGCGACTTGATGTGGTGCGCGATGTAGCGCGCGGTTTCGTCGTAGCGGTCGTGCGGAAGCAGCCGCTCGGCCTCGATGTCGATCTCCACATGATCGAGCGTGCCCTTGCGCTCGATGACGATCTGGTAATGCGGCGACAGTCCATCCTGGCCGACGAGCACCGCCTCGACCTGCGACGGATAGACGTTCACGCCGCGGATGATCAGCATGTCGTCGTTGCGCCCGGTGATGCGCAGGATCCGCGCGTGCGTGCGGCCGCAGGCGCACGGCTCGCGGGTGATCCGCGTGATGTCGCGCGTGCGATAGCGCAGCATCGGCAGCGCCTGCTTCGTGAGCGTCGTGATGACGAGCTCGCCGGCGGCGCCTTCGGCGACCGGCTGGCTGCTTTCGGGATCGATCACCTCGAACAGGAAGTGATCTTCCCAGCCGTGCAGGCCGGCCTGCGCTTCGCATTCGCAAGCGACACCGGGGCCGAGGATCTCCGACAGGCCGTAGATGTCGACTGCGCGGATGCCGAGCCGCGACTCGATCTCGCGGCGCATCGCGTCGCTCCACGGCTCGGCGCCGAAGAGCCCGACCTCGAGCCTGCTCGTGCGAAGGTCGACGCCCTGATGCTCGGCGACCTCGGCGATCGCGAGCGCGTAGGACGGCGTCGAGCACAGCACGCGAGCGCCGAAATCCATGATCAGCGTCACCTGCCGCTCGGTCGAGCCGCCCGACATCGGAACGACGACGGCACCCAGGCGTTCGGCGCCGTAGTGCGCGCCGAGACCGCCGGTGAAAAGCCCGTAGCCGTATGCGTTGTGCACGATGTCGCCGGGCCGCGCGCCCGCGCAGGCGAACGAGCGCGCCATCAGGCCGGCCCATGTGTCGATGTCGTGCATCGTGTAGCCGACGACCGTCGGCTTGCCGGTCGTGCCGGACGACGCGTGCAACCGAGCGAGCCCGCCGACCGGGCACGCGAACATGCCGAACGGGTAGTGGTCGCGCAGGTCCGTCTTCATGGTGAACGGCAGCGCGCTCACGTCGGCGAGCGAGCGCAGGTCTTCGGCGGCAACGCCGTTTGCGATCAGCCGCGCGCGGTGCATCGGCACGCGCTCGTACGCATGACGCACGGTCGCACGCAGGCGCTCGAGCTGAAGCGCATCGAGCCGCTCCCGCGGCAGCGTCTCGGCGGGGCCGTCGAAGAACAGCGCTGCGCGTTGCGCGACGCCGGCTTGCGCCATCGTCATTGCGCCCATCGCATCTCCTCCTTCGCGCGGCTAGCGCTGGACGCCGCGCACGGGCAGGTGCACGAGCGCGAAGCCCTGATTGAATGCGGCGCGGGTTATCAGCGTGTATTTGAGATGGCTGCCGGACAGCACCGCGAGCACGCCCGCGGTCGCGATCAGCAGCGGCGTCGCATCGCTCGGCGATGCGGCGACGAGCGCGACGATTGCGAGCGGCGCGAGCGTGCCGCCGTATTGCAGCCACGCGCCGGTGCGGCGCAGCGCCGAGCTCGCGCCGGGCGCAAGGCGGCCACCGAGCCGCCGCCGATACGCGAGCCAGACGAGCAGCCGCAGCGCGACGAGCGCCACGAATCCGGCGAGCGGCCAAAGCGGCGGCGATTGCGCGAGCGCCGACACGGCGACGTAGATGCCGCCGCCTTCGGTCAACGCCGTCGCGACGACGAGCGGGACGATCATCGGCTCGCGCCAGGCGGGAATGCCGCGGGCGGCGCGCAGGATGTTCGCCTGGCAATACATGAATGCGAGCGCGAGCACGGCGGCGATCCATGCAGCGCCGGATGCGAGCAGCACGGCGATCGCGCCGGCGATCATCAGCAGCGCCGCCGCGATCGCTTCGCGCGACATCCACGACGCGCGCGGATTGACGAGCACGTTCAGCGCCCGCAACGGTCGTCCGAGCTCCAGCGAAACGCACAGGAGGCCGAGCGCGACGAGAACGAGGCCCGCGACGAGCAGCGCGGCGCGCGCAGGACCGGCGGTGCCCGCCGCGACGGTGAACGCGATCAAGCCGCTGCCGGCGCCGCCGAAGACGAAATTGCCGGCGGCGCGCGCGTCCCAGCTCGTCTGGTGCCACGGCTGCACGCCGTACGGAATCGAGCCGGTCTTCGCGTCGATCATCGGGCGCCTCCGTTGCGATCCCACAGGTAGTAGAAGCCGGGTCCGGTGCCGAGCTCCTCGTGCATCCTGAAGTGCCGGCTTTCCGCGAGCAGCCGCGACACGTTGCTCTGCGGATCGTCGAGGTCGCCGAACGCCATCGTCTGCGTGATGCACGCGTTGACACACGCCGGCGTCGCCTCCGGGTCGACGCCGGGCGTGAGGCCGTTGGCTACGCCAGCGTCGATGCGATCGACGCAGAACGTGCACTTCGTCGCCACCGCGATCGAGCGCTCGTCGAAGCGCGCGCGCTCGTTGTCCATCGCGTCGCCGTACGCGAAGCGCGCGCGCGCCGTCTTGTAACGCGCCTGGTACGGGCATGCGACCGCGCAGTACGCGCAACCGATGCACAGGTCGTAATCGATCGTGACGATGCCGTCGGCACGCTTCTTCGTCGCCGTCGTCGGGCAGACGCTCGCGCACGGAGGATCGTCGCAATGCTGGCATCCGACCGGCAGGAACGCGCGCTGCACGTCCGGGTACTCGCCGACCTCGACGTCGATGACGCGCCGCCACTGCACGCCGGGCGGCGTCGCGTTCGCATGCCGGCACGACGCCGTGCACGTCTGGCAGCCGATGCAGCGGCGCAGGTCCGCGACCATCGCCCAACGCGTCATGGCGCGCGCTCCACGCGAACGCGCACGATGTCGGCCGACGATCCGGTTGCATCGGTCAGGTCGAGCGACATCGACACGAGCGAGTTGATGCTCGGCACGCCGAAGTCCTTCGTGAACGGCGTCGCCCAGTGGTCGAACTGTCCGAGCAGCAGCAGCGTGTCGGGTCGGATGCCCTGGCGCAGCACGGCGCGGCCGCGAACGCTTCGCTGCGGCGTGGCGATCGTCACGACGTCACCGTCGCCGATGCCGAGCTTCGCCGCGGCACTCGTGTTGATGATGACGCCGCGGTGGCCGGAGACGTTGTCGGCGACTTCCTTGATCAGCTGCATACCGACGTTCGCGCCCCACGAATACTGCATGCTGCGCGCGGTCAGCAGCCAGAACGGATAGTTGTGCGGCGTCCCGCCCGCCTTCGCGAGCGCCGCATCCCACGGCACGCTGAAATCCTTGCACGGCGGTAACGCCTGATACTCGGCGAGCTGCTTGTCCCACCAGTGCATGTCGTGCTCGTGCAGCCGGCGGCCGAGCTCGGCGCCGATGCGCGCGAGGCGCTCCTGATACGGCAGCTCGAAGCGCAAGCGCTGCTTCACCATCGTCGGGTACAGGTACCAGCCGACCTGCGCAAACGGCCTGGTCTCGATGCCGTTCGCTTTCCACCATTCGAGGTCGTGCACTTCGCCGCCGTCGGACAGCTCCGCGCTCGCCGCGCGCACGACGGCGTCCCAGATCTTTTCGGGTGGATGCAGCTCGCCGACGGGCAGCGTGAAGTCCCACGTCGGGCCCTTCAACGGCACGCCGGCGGCGCCGCGGTTGATCGCGGCGTTGTACTTGTCGAGCAGCCCCGTGCGCTGCGCGAGATCGGTCGCGATCGCCGTGAAGTCGCGCGTCTCGCCGCGCGGCGCAACCGCCGGCTGGCGCAGCGCGAACCCCTGCGCCTTCCAGAACTGCTCGACGAATTTCGAACCGCCGATGCGAATCAGCTGCAGGCTTTCGAGATCGGTCGCCTCGGGCAGCAGCACGTCGGCGAAGTGATTCGTCTCGTCGAGCGTGTAGGCGAACGCGACGACGTACGGAAAGCGCGTCATCTTGTCGGCGATGCCGCCGGTGTCCCAGAAGGAGATCGCCGGATTGGTCCGGTAGACGAACCAGATGTCGGGCGGCGTGACGCGCGGCAGGCCCTTCGGCGTCTCGTCCATGAACATCCACGAGAAGTGGGACGGGCCCAGCGCCTGGCTCCACGGGCCGTTCCCCGCGAGCGGCACCATCGTTCGATACGCGTTGCGGATGTTCGGCTTCGGCGTCCACGTCGCGCGATCGGTCGGATTGAGCGGATACGCCATGAAGCCATCCGGCCCGGGTTGAACGCTGTCGACGCGCGCGGTGACCTGGCGATTCAACCGCACCGTCGTGCCCAGCGTGCCGCCGGGCACTTCGAGCCCGCCGACGAGCGCCGCGAGCATCGTTCGCGCCCACACGCACTCGTAGCCGCCCCAGCCGTTGTTCACCGTCTTGCCGAGGCTCACGGCGACCGGCCGGTACGGC
The DNA here is from genome assembly GCA_963798655.1 of uncultured beta proteobacterium. Classification (GTDB taxonomy): domain Bacteria; phylum Pseudomonadota; class Gammaproteobacteria; order Burkholderiales; family Casimicrobiaceae; genus CAVSMC01. Next base: position 304,386 of record CAWCUH010000007.1, read on the forward strand.
AGCGTCACGCCGTCGATGTCGATCGTCTCGCCGACTTTCGCGTGTTCGACGAACTCGTGCGCGATCGTTCGCATCGTCGCCGCCGCCACGTCGCAGATCGTCGCCGCCCACTCCGGCGAATAGGTCGCCATGTGCGTGACCATCCGCGAGAATGCGGTCTCGCCGTCGAGTCTTCCTTGCGCGAGGATCTCGTCGTCAGGTCCGATCTCGACCGCGTCGGCGGCGTAGCGTCCTTCGAGCGCTTCGCGCCCTTCGGCAACATCGAACGGCACGGCACGCTGCGCGTCGCGATCCCACACCAGGGGCTTGCGTGTCGCGGGATCGCGCAGGTAGTAGCCATGCGGGCCGACGAGATACGGCGATGCGGTGCGCCGCGCGAGGAAATCGACGTCGAGACGCGCGCGAGGCACCTCGTGCAGCATCACGTGGATCAGCGCAAACAGGAACGCGGCGTCGGTCTTGGGCTTGATCGGCACCCATTGCGCGGACGCGGCGCCGGTCACCGACAGATGCGGCTCGACCTGCACGCGCTTCATGCCGCGCACACGCGCGGCAGCGTGGCGCCAGACGCCGACGACGCCGCCGGACGCTTCCACATTCGCGCCGCATGAAATCAGATAATCGCAAAGCGGCGTGTCGGGCGACACGGTGAACGCGCGATGCCAGAATTCGCCGTACAGATGCTCGGAGTGATAGCACTTGACGCCTTGCCCGGATCCGATCCCCATGTCGATCGCGCCGCCCCAGGCGGCGAGAAATGCCGGGAACGTTCCCATGTACGACTGTGGCGTGCCGCCGCCGCCGAACGTCGCCGCGACGCGCGGGTAACCCGACTCGTCGGTCATGCCCTTGGCGCGTATCTCAGCGAGCTTGCCGGCGACGAGATCGAGCGCCTCGTCCCAGCCGATCGGCACGAACTTCGGATCCTCGTCGCGGCCCTTGCGCGGATTCGTGCGCTTCATCGGCGTCAGCACGCGATTGGGGTTGTACGTCTTCTGCACGAGCCCGTACGCGCGCACGCAAACCTTGCCGCCGCCGGGATGAACGTCGGCCGCGCAGAAGTTCGGCTCCACTTCGGTGGCGACGCCGTCGACGACCTTGACCGTCAGCAGGTCCGGACCCGCCACGCACTGGTAGCAGTACGTAGGAACACGCTTCATCGCGGCGCCGTCGGGCATCGCGATCACGCCTTGTTCGCCTTGGCCGCCTTCGCGGCAAGCCGCTGCCCGGTCTTCGCGATGTCGACGACGAAGCGGTTGTGACGGCCGCGGCCGATCGGCTCGACGTCGTCTCTCGCCTCGAACTCGAGCGTCACCGCGCGACCGTTGACCTCGGCGACGCGCACGGTGATCTCGACGATCATGCCCATCAGCGTGGCTGCGAGGTGGTCGAGCTCAACGCGCGTGCCGACGCTGTCCTCGCCGGGGTCCAGATGCGCGAGCAGCAGCTCGCGCGAGGTCATCTCGATATCGCGCACGAGCATCGGCGTCGCGTAGATGCGCGCGGCCTCGCCCATGAAGTCGATCGTGCGCGAACGATCGATCTCGATGCGCCGCGTCGCTTGCAAGCCGGGGACGAGCGAAGCTTTCATTGCTTCCTCCTGACGGCCCCGGATCGTTCGGCGGGGTCCTTGGCGAACCGAGCGGCGCCCGGCGACGGCGCCGTTTGACCCGTGCGCCGATTAGAGGCTATTCTGGTAATGCAATGCGCTTTTCAACTTGACGTGGATCAATGAGTGCCAAGGCCGCACGCCGCTCGCCGGCGCCCCCGAATGCCAAACGAAAGCGCGCACCACGCGCGCCCCTGCACGCCGTCGACGTCCAGAACGCGTCGGCGCCGATTGCGATCCGGCCCGTGCGCCGCGGCGATCTCGAGCCGATCGTCGCGCTCGACGCGCGAGTCACCGGCATCGAGAAGCGCGACTACTGGAGATCGGTGTACCGGCGCTATGCCGAAGCGTCGCCGGAACGACAATTCCTCGTCGCCGAGTCGGCCGGCGAGGTCGTCGGCTTCGTGATCGGCGAAGTGCGCGACTGGGAGTTCGGCTCGCCGCGCTGCGGATGGGTGTTCGCGATCAACGTGCGCCCGGAAGCGCGGCAGATCGGCACCGGCGCGCGGCTGCTCGACGCCGTCTGCGCCGGTTTCCGCCGCGCCGGCGTGCGCACGGTGCGAACGATGCTCAATCGCGACAACACGCTCGTGCTGTCGTTCTTCCGCAGCCAGGGGATGATGGCGGGCCCGTTCATACCGCTCGAGATGGAGCTTGGATGAGCGGCGCACCGCATCGCGGGCTGCGACTTGCGCAAGCGAGAGCTGCCGCATGAAGCTGCAGATCAATACACGGCTCGCGCTGTACAGCGTCCTCGAGTTCGCGGCGAACCCGACGCGGCACATCTCGGCGGCGGAGATCGCCGACAAGTACCGCGTGTCGCCGCATCATCTGGCGAAGGTGCTCTCCGAGCTCGCGCGCGCAGGCGTCGTCGTGTCGGTACGCGGCGTCGGCGGCGGCTACCGCTTTGCCGGCAACGCGCGGCGCCTCACGTTGATGGACGTGATCCGGCTGTTCGAGGAGCTGTCGCCAGCGCCGGCGGACGACGGCGAGCACACCGCCGCCGGCCAGGCGCTCGGCATCGTCCTGTCCGAAATCGACCAGCACGCGAGCGCGACGTTCAGCTCGATCACACTCGCCACGATGCTGCGGCTGATGGAGCGCCAGCGCGAGCGCGCGCTGGCGCGGCGCGCCGCCGACTGAGGAGCGTCAGATGCAACTGAAGGCTCGCACGGCGATCGTTACGGGCGCCGCACAGGGAATCGGCGAGGCGGTCGCACGCGCGATGGCACGCGAAGGCGCCAACGTCGCGGTCGTCGATCTAGCGCTCGACCGCGCGCAGCGCGTCGCCGGGGCCATCGTGGAGGCGGGCGGCGCAGCGGCGGCGTTCGCGTGCGATGTCGCGCAGCGGAGCGACGTCGATGCAGTGGCGAGCGCAGTCGAGTCGCGCTTCGGCCGCATCGACATCCTGGTGAACAACGCCGGCATCATCCGCCCGGCGATGCTGCACAAGATGACGGCCGAGCAGTGGAACACCGTCCTCGGCGTGCACCTGACCGGCAGCTTCAACTGTCTGCAGTCGGTCGCCGCGGGCATGATGGAGCGCCGCTACGGACGCATCATCAACGTGACGTCGACCGCCGGCGTCCTGGGCACGATCGGCCAGGTCAATTACAGCGCAGCGAAGGCAGGTATCGTCGGATTGACGTTCTCCGCGGCGAAGGAGCTCGCGAAGTTCGGCATCACCGTCAATGCCGTCGCGCCGGGCGCCGCGACGCCGATGACCGAAACGATCCGCACCGACGAGCGGTTCAAGGACAAGTATCTCGACCGCATACCGATGGGACGCTGGGCCGAGCCGGACGAGATCGCGCCGGTGTTCGTGTTCCTCGCCTCCGACGCCGCAAGCTACGTGACCGGCCAGATCGTCGCCGCCGACGGCGGGATGACGATTCGCTGAAGGGCGTGCTCGCTCCGCCAAGCCGCGGCACGCGATGCGAGAAGCCGCGTGCCGCGGCCGACGCCGATCACGGCTCGTACTTGAACGACAGCGAGAGCTTCGTGCGAAAGGCGACGACCCGGCCGTCCTCGATCTTCACGTCCTGCATCAGCACTTCGGCAATCCGCAGGTCGCGCAGCGAGCCCGAGGCGGTCTCGACTGCCGTTCTCGCCGCGTCTTCCCAGGAATTGCCGCTGCTGCCGATCACCTCGATTACGCGATAGACGCCGGTATCCGCGTTCGCTGCCCTCGCCGGTTGCTTTCTGGTCGCCATGGCGTTGTCCTCCTCGAAGCGGCGAGCGCCGACGAGGCGCGCCGCGTGGGCGCATGTTCGAGCGAATCCCGCCTTCGCGCCGGCGGCGGACGAACACTCTAGACCTGTTGCGCGAGGTTTGCGAGCGTGCCTGCGCGCGCTAAGCGAATCGTTCGAGGCGAGCGCGGAAGTCGGCCGTGATCTCCACCGGTCGGTGCGTCTCCATCGACGCCAGCACGACGACGAGCGTTGCGCGCACGCGCGGCTCGTTGTCGGCGGTGCCGTCGACGGCGAGCGTGATCGACGTGCGCCCGATCCGCTTCACCGCGAGCGAAAGCGACAGTCTCTCGCCGATCTTGCTCGGCGCGAGGAAGTCGCATTCGACGTGCGCCATCGGCACGCCGAGTCGCTGCTCGGTGTGGAACGTCGCGAAGTCGATGCCGAGGCCGCCGTTGAACCAGTCCTCGACCAGCTCGTTGAACAGCACGAAATACTGCGGATAGAAGACGATGCCCGCCGGGTCGCAGTGATGAAAGCGGATCAGCTTGTCGCGGACGAACGTCATGGCGATGAGGGTCAGAGTGCAGTTTCCGTCCGGCGGAAGCGTTGCCGACTTCGTCGCGCAAACTGCACTCTGACCCTCATTTTGCGGTGATCCGATCGACGAATGCGGTGATCGCGTCGAGCGTTGCCTGCGGCTGGTCGCGGTGCGGCGAGTGACGGCAGTCCGACAGCGCGACGACATCGGCGTCGCGCACGTTGCGCGCGATCGAGCGCACCTGCGCCATCGTCCCGTATTCGTCGTCCTCGCCCTGGATCGCGAGCACCGGACACTCCGACACGGGGCAGCACCGCCTCGATGTTCCACGCGCGAAAATCCGGATGCAGCCAGATGCGGTTCCATCCCCAGAACGCCGAGTCGACGTCGGCATGATGGCGCGCGAGCTTTTCCCGCAGGCCGGTCGTCTCGTATGCGAGCTTCGCCGCCTGGATGCTTTCGATCGAAATATCCTCGACGAACACGTGCGGCGCCATCGCCACCACGCCGGTGAGCGCGCGGCCCGAATCGCCGGCATGGATCAGCGCGATCGACGCGCCGTCGCTGTGTCCGACGAGGATCGGCCGCTCGAGCGCAAGCTTGTCGAGGAGCCGGGGCAGCGTCACGAGCGCCTCGTCGTGCATGTAGCGGACGTCGCGATCGCGCCCGATCGGATCCGACCTGCCATAGCCGTGGCGCGAATAGACGACCGCATTGCAGCCGCTCGCGTGCGCGACGCGGGCCGGAAATTCGCGCCACATCGCGACCGAGCCCAGTCCCTCGTGCAGGAACACGAGCGCGGGCCGCGCGTTCGCGCCGACGTCGATTCGCTCGACCTCCAGACGATGTCCGCCGGCGTCGATCAGCATCAGACGCCGAGATGCCTGTGCAGCACGTCCGGCTGCGCGGCGAGCGACGCTGCCGGTCCTTCGAACACGACGCGGCCCTTGACGAGGATCGTGCAGCGGTTGGCGATCGCGCAGACGTGCGCGTGGTTCTTGTCGACGATCAGCGTGGCGATGCCGTGCGCGCGAATATCGCCGATGATGCGCCAGATCTCGCGCGCGATCTGCGGCGCGAGTCCCTCGGTCGCCTCGTCGAGGATCAGCAGCTCGGGGTTGGTGAGCAGCGCGCGGCCGATCGTGAGCATCTGCTGCTCGCCGCCGGAGAGCTGCCACCCGCCGTGCGACAGGCGCTCGGCGAGGCGCGGGAACGTCGCGAGCACGCGTTCGAACGTCCATTCGCGTCGGCCGTCCGGACCGGCGCGCGCGGCCATCAGCAGGTTCTCCTTGACCGTGAGGTTCGGGAAGATCCCTCGCCCCTCGGGCACGTACGCGACGCCCTGCCGCGCGATCACGTGCGGCTGCGCACCGGTCATCGGCGTGCCCTTCACCCACACCGCGCCGCTGCGCGGCTTGATGAGGCCGATCATGCTGCGGATCAGCGTCGTCTTGCCCATGCCGTTGCGTCCCATCAGCGCGACGGTCTCGCCGCGGCCGATGCGAAAGTCGACGCCGTGCAGGATGTGACTCGCACCGTAGTACGCGTGCAGCTCGCGCGCCTCGAGCAGCGCCTCCGGTCTCATCGCCCGCCTGCCACGCCGGCCGTGGCGATGTCGTCGTCGCCAAGATAAGCCTGGCGCACGGCGGCGCTCGCGCGGATCTGCGGCGGCGGTCCGCTTTCGAGCACCTGGCCGTTCACCATCACGGTGATCGTGTCGGCGACGGCAAACACGGCGTCCATGTCGTGTTCGACGAGCAGGATCGCGTGCTTCGGCGCGAGCTCCTTCAGCAGCGCGACCATGCGCGCCGCTTCCTCGGCGCCCATGCCGGCGAGCGGCTCGTCGAGCAGCAGCACGTCGGGTGACGTCGCGAGCACCATCGCGATCTCGAGCTGCCGCTGCTCGCCGTGCGACAGAGCCGAGGCGACGACGTCGGCGCGGCGGTCGAGCCCGGCTGCCTTCAGGGCGGCGTGCGCGGCATCGTTGGTCGGCCGATGCACGTCGGCGTGCTCGAACAGGTGGGCAACGCGCGGCGTGCGCGACTGCGCGGCGAGCCGGCAGTTCTCGAATGCGGTGAAGCGCGCGAAGATGTTCGTCTTCTGATAGCTGCGCCCGATCCCCAGACGCGATCGTCGATGCGCGGACGCGGCGGTGATGTCGTCGCCGCGGTAGCGGATGCGCCCCGCCGACGCGCGCAGGTCGCCGGACAGCAGGTTGATCAGCGTCGACTTGCCGGCGCCGTTGGGCCCAAGCACCGCGTGCAGCCGACCGACGGCGAGATCGAGCGACACGTTGCTCACGGCCGCAAGGCCGCCGAAGCGGCGCGACAGCGAGTCGGTGCGCAGGATCGCGTCAGCCATGCGGTCCGCCGACGAGCGAGCGGCGCAGCCGGGTGGCGACCGTCGTGATGCCGCCGGGCAGGAACAGCACGAGCAGGATGATCGCGCCGCCGAGCAGCAGCTGCCAGTGGATCGTCAGGTACTGGAAGATCTCCTGCAGCGCCGCGAACACGAACGCGCCGATCACCGCGCCGTTCAGCGTGCCGATGCCGCCGAGGATCAGCATCAGCAGCACGTTGCCCGACTGGTGCCATGACAGCTGCTCGGGATTGACGAATCCGAACTGCAGCGCCGAGAGGTAACCGGCGAGGCCGGCGAGCGCACCTGCGATCGTGAAGCTCGCGAGCTTGTAGAAGTACGTCGGGTACCCGAGCGAGGTCATCCGGTGCTCGTTGTCGCGAATGCCTTTCAGCGCATGCCCGAACGGCGAGCGCAGCATCACGACGAGGAACGCGTAGACGGCGACGAGCCACGCGAGCACGAAGTAGTACGTCGTCAACGCGTTGGAGAAATCGAGCACGACGGTGCCGCCGACCGCGGCGACCGGCTTGAAGTTCATCGTGATGCCGTCCGAGCCGCGGCCGAACTCGGTGTCGTGGAACACGAAGTAGAACATTTGCGCGAATGCGAGCGTCACCATGATGAAATAGATGCCGCGCGTGCGCACGACGAATGCACCGACGACGAGCGCGGCGACGCCGGCGAGCAGAATGGCAAGCGGCAGCGTCAACCACAGGCTCGCCGCCTCGTATTTCGGTGTGACGAGCGCGAGCGTGTACGCGCCGACGCCGAAGTACGCGGCGTGGCCGAACGACACGAGGCCGGTACAGCCGACGAGCAGGTCGAGCGACAACGCGAAGATCGCGAAGATCATCACCTTCGCGACGAGCTCGGTGTAGAAGCCCGAGCCCCCGGCCAACGGGAACAGCGCGAGCGCGGCGAGCGCGACGACGAGAGCGAGATTGCGCCGCTTCATCTCAGACCCGGCGGAACAGGCCTTCGGGGCGCCACAGAAGAATCGCCGCCATCAGCAGATACACGACGACGCCGGCCGCCTGCGGCAGCAGCACCTTGCCGAACGTGTCGGCGAGGCCGATCAACAGCGCTGCGGCGAGCGCGCCCCACACCGAGCCGATGCCGCCGATGACGACGACGACGAAGCAGATGATCAGCACCTGCGTGCCCATGCCCGGATAGACCGAGGACACCGGCGCCGCGAGCATGCCCGCGAACGCGGCGAGCGCGACACCGAGCGCGAACACGAGACGGAAGACGAGATTGATGTTGACGCCGAGCGACTGCGTCATCTCGCGGTTCGACGCACCGGCGCGGATCATCATGCCGATGCGGGTGCGCTTGATCAGCAGGTAGAGCAGCACGGCGAGCACGATGCACACGGCGGACATCACGACGCGGTAGATCGGGTACGACAGCGTATCGGTCAGCGGCACCGACCAGTTGAACAGATCCGGCACCTTGACGCCGTGCACGTCGTTGCCGACGATCAGGCTGCGCAACTCCTCGAACACGAGGATCAATCCGTATGTGAGCAGTACCTGCTCGAGGTGGTCGCGCTTGTACAGGCGCGAGAACAGCGCCCATTCGAGCAGCATGCCGAGCGCGACCGACAGCACGACGCCGACGACGATCGCGACGAGCAGGCTCCCGGTCAGCGACGACAGCGAGAACGCCATGTAGGCGCCGATCATGTAGAAGCTGCCGTGCGCGAGGTTGATGATCCCCATGATGCCGAAGATCAGCGTGAGGCCGCTCGCGACGAGGAACAGCAGCAGCCCGTACTGCAGGCCGTTCAGCAGCTGGATGAGGAACGAGTAGAAATCCATCGCTTCAAACGAGCGTCAATCGCACGAATCCCCGCCCTCTCCCCTCTTGATCGGCGTCGCGGTGATCTCTTGTGCCGACCGACCCGTTCCCCGCCGTCCTTAGTTTGTTCATGCGGACTTCGGGACGGGATCGGTCGGCGTCGTCGCGACAGTGGAGCGCCACCGAAAATCGACGTTCCGCAACCTACGCGAAATTCACGCTGCTGTCAGTGGTGGTGGGTGGAAAGGCACGGCCGGTCGGCGTCAAGCGGCACTGCGCGTCCGGTTCAGCCGCCCGCACATCCAGCCGCATACGTGCCACCGCTCGTGAGTCTTGGCGATGCGCGGAGCAGAACCAATGAAAACGGCGACGGCCGATGAAAGCCGCCGCCGCGATGCATCGCGCGAGGCGATTACAGCTTGCAGCCGCGTGGCGGATCGGTGATGTTCTTCACCGCGACGCCGATCACCTTGTTCTCCTTGCCTTCAACCTTGCGCAGGTAGATGTCCTGGATCGGCGCATGCGACTTCGTGAACGACAACGAGCCTCGCGGGCTGTCGATCTTCGCCGACTCCATCGCCTTGATGAGTTCGGCGCGCTTGCTGACGTCGCCGTTGACCGACTTCAGGCCGGCCTCGAGCAACTGCGCGGCGTCGTAGCCCTGCATCGCGTAGACGTCGGGCTCCATCTTGTACGCCTTTTCGTACGCTGCGCGAAACGCCTTGTTCTTGGGATTGTCCAGACCGTCGCCGTAATGCAGCGTCGTCAGCAGCCCCTGCGCCGCCTCGCCCTGAGCCTCGAGCGTTCCGTCGGTGAGGAAGCCGGCGCCGACGAGCGGAATCGTCTTGTTCAATCCTGCCGCCGCGTAGTCCTTGACGAATTTGACGGCGCCGCCGCCGGCGAAGAACACGTAGACGACATCCGGCTTCAACGCAGCGATTTCCGTCAGGTACGACTGGAACTCGACCTGCGGGAACGGCACCCACAGCTGCTTCACGACCTTGCCACCGCCCGCCTCGAACGCTTCCTTGAAGCCGTTGACCGAGTCCTCGCCGGCCGCGTACTTCCACGTGAACGTCACCGCCGTCTTCTTCTTCTGCTCGGCCATCACCTTGCCCATCGCGATGCCCGGCTGGGAGTTCGTGAACGACGTGCGGAATACATTCGGGGCGCACAGCGCGCCGGTGATCTCGTCGGCACCGGCGTTCGGAATGACGAGCAGCGTGTTCGTGTCGCGGGCGATCTTCGACATCGCGAGCGCGACGCCCGAATGGACGGTGCCGACGAGCACGTCGACCTGGTCGCGCTTCACCAGCTTGTTGGTGTTCTCGGGCGCCTTCGCCGGATCGGATTCGTCGTCGACGGTGAAGTACTCGACGTCGCGGCCGCCGAGCTTGCCGCCGCTCTCCGACACGGCCAGCTTGAAGCCGTTCGTGATCGCGGTGCCGAGCGCCGCATACGTACCGGTGTACGGCAGCATCAGGCCCACCTTGATCTTTGCCTGTGCAAGCGCGGGGGCGGCCGGCACGAGCATCGCGCCGGCGAGCGCGGCGAGGGCAAGCGCGCCGATCTTGGGCGAGCGTAGCAATGACTTCATGAATCTTCCTCCTGGGTCTTTGTGATCAAGCGGCTTTCGCGCGCAGCTTGAAGCGCTGGATTTTACCCGTTGCCGTCTTCGGCAGCTCGTCGATGAACTCGATCCAGCGCGGGTACTTGTACGGCGCGAGCTTCGACTTCACGTGCTGCTGCAGCGCCATCGCGAGCGCGTCGGTCGGCTTTTCGCCGGCCTTCAGCACGACATAGGCGATCGGCTTCACCAGCCGCTCCTCGTCCTCTCTTCCGACGACGGCCGCCTCGAGCACCGCGGCATGCGTGATCAGCGCCGACTCGACCTCGACCGGCGACACGTAGATGCCCGACACCTTCAGCATGTCGTCGCTGCGACCGGCATAGACGTAGTAACCGTCGCTGTCGACCGAGTACTTGTCGCCGCAGCGCGTCCACGGGCCCTGGAACGTCGCGCGCGTCTTGTCGCGGCTGTTCCAGTAGCCGATCGCCGCGGTCGGCCCGCTCACCTGCAGCTCGCCGACCTCTCCGGCGCCCACCGGCTGGCCGTGCTCGTCGAGGATACGCAACTCGTAGCCGGGCACCGGCATGCCGGTCGTCCCGTATTTCACCTTGCCCGGACGATTGGCGAGGAACACGTGCAGCATCTCGGTCGAGCCGATCCCGTCGAGGATCTCGACGCCGAAATGCTCGGTCCAGCGGCGGCCGATGTCGGCGGGTAGCGCCTCGCCGGCCGATGTGCAGAGCCGCATCTTCAATTCGCCGCGCTTCGGCAGCTCCGGGCTCGCGAGCAGCGCCGCGAACAGCGTCGGCACCGCGTAGAAAATCGTCGGCTGGTGCTTGCGAAGGCGCGTGAATACGGCGGCCGGCGTCGGCCGCTCGGCCATCAGCACGGTCGTCGCGCCGACCGACATCGGGAAGCTCAACGCGTTGCCAAGGCCGTAGGCGAAAAAGAGCTTCGCCGCCGAGAACACGACGTCGTCCTCGCGCAGACCCAGAATCGGCGTCGCGAACAGCTCCGCCGTGTTGATCATGCTCGAATGGACGTGCACCGTGCCCTTCGGCGCGCCGGTCGAGCCCGACGAATAGAGCCAGAAGCAGGCGTCGTCGCACGTCGTGTCCGCCGGCTCGAACGCCGCGTCGGCGTCGGCCATCAGCCGCCTGAGCGACAGATGCGTGTCCGCGTCGCCGCCCGACACGATGACGTGCGCGAGATCGGGCAGCTTGCCGAGCAGTGGCGCGATCGCAGGCAGCAGCTGCACCGACACGACGAGCACGCGCGCGCGGCTGTCGCGCAGCATGTAGTCGTAGTCGTTCGTCGTGAGCAGCGTGTTCGCCGCGACCGGAACGACGCCCGCCTTGATGCTGCCGAGGAACGCCGTCGGAAAGTCGATCGTATCGAGCAGGCACAGCAGCACTCGCTGCTCGCGTTGAACGCCGAGGCCGGTGATCGCGTTCGCGAAGCGGTTCACGCGCTCGGCGAGCTCGCCGTACGTGCACGGGCCGGCGTCGTCGATGTATGCGGCCTTGTTCGCACGGCCGGCCGCGAGGTTGCGCTCGATCAGGTCGTGCGCCGCGTTGTAATCGCGCGGGATGTCGATCCGAGGCGGGCTCGTGCGTTGGTCCGCCGTGCTCAGTGTCGCCATGCTCTCCTCCCGCCGCGCGCCCGCGAATGCGCGCGCGTCAGCTTTTCGTGAATTCGATCGCGCCGTCCGGCAACAGGTAGAGCACGAGCGCGCGGCCGCCGGCGACAGTCGGCGTGTGCGCGCTGTCGGGGCCGTAGACGACCCAGCCGGCGCCGTGACCGTCGAACGCCGCGCCGTCGGTGAGCGGCATCACGAGATCGATCTCGCCGGTCGGGTGGCGATGGTGCCCGCCGGCGACGTCGTTCATGTCGACGACGTCGACCGAGAAGCCGTGCGTCGTCGCGCCTGGCTTCACGACACGTCCATATCGAATGCCGGCGTGCTCGCGGCTGCACATCCAGCCGTCGGCGATGCCGTCGCGGCACGCGTCGAGGATCGTGCGGTACGTATCGCCGCCGGCAGGAAAACGGCGGTTGAGCTCGTCCGCCAGCGAAGGATGGAGCGGTGCGCCGGCGAGGGCGCCCGTGATCGACGCGATCAAGTCGGTGAACTGCTGCTGCGTCATCGGCGCTCGCGGGTCCCGATTGGGTGCTGCACTTTAGATCATCCTTTTTTGCAAAGTCAAGCACAATAGCGCGCCCACGTCGCCGGGAGACTTCGCTCGGAAGCGCTCGAAGCTGCGACGGGCTGCCGCATCAAATTGGGCGTGATCTTGCCTTGACACCGATCAATGTTGGGAAATATAGTTCAGCGCTTCGAACCAAAGTGCATCACTCGGGCGCCGCCTTGATCACAACCCTCACGCACCCGGACTCCGGCGCGGCCATCGACGCTTCTGTCGCCGATGACCGCGACTATCTCGCCGCGATGGGACGAACGGTGCGCGAGCTGCGCGAGCGCCGCGGCATGGCGCGCAAGGCGCTGTCGCAAGGCGCCGGCGTCTCCGAGCGCTACCTCGCGCAACTCGAAGCGGGCGAAGGCAACGCGTCGGTGCTACTGCTTCGAGGCGTCGCCCGTGCGCTGGGCGTCGCGCTGTCCGATCTGGTCTCGGCGCGCGAAAGCTCGGTCGAGCAGCGACTGATCCGGCGCTTCCTCGAGCGGCTGCCGGCGCATCGGCTGGAGGACGTCGTGTTCCGGCTGATGCGTGACTTCGGCCAGGAAGAATCGTCGCGCCGCAAGCGCGTTGCGCTCGTCGGTCTGCGCGGCGCAGGCAAGAGCACGCTCGGCAGCGCGCTCGCGCGCGAAGCGAAGTGCGCATTCGTCGAGCTCGACGCCGAGATCGAGCGCGAAGCGAGCGTGACGCTGTCGGAAATATTCCTGCTTTACGGTCAGACCGGCTACCGGCGGATCGAGCGCCGGTGTCTCGAGCGCGCGTTCACCGCGCACGACCGGATGGTGCTTTCGGTCGGCGGAGGCATCGTCTCCGAGCCCGACACGTACAACCGGCTGCTGCTGAACTGCTTCACCGTGTGGGTGAAGGCGAGTCCGGACGAGCACATGGCGCGCGTGCTCGCGCAGGGCGACCTGCGGCCGATGCAGGGCCATGCCGAGGCGATGGACGACTTGAAGCGCATCCTGGAAGCGCGCGAGCCGCTGTACCGCAAGGCGGACGCGACGCTCGAAACGTCGGGCGAGACGGCCGAGCAAAGCCTTTCCAGGCTGAAGCAGCTCACGCTCGCGTAACAAGAGGAGGTTCCCGATGGCCGACATCGCCGCGCCGATCGTGCGCTCGCCGGCAAGCGACGCACCTGCGCTCGTCACGTACGACACGCATCCCGACCGTTACGCGCACTGGAAGCTTGCCTTCGACGGTACGATCGCGACGCTCGCGCTCGACGTGAACGAGGATCGGGGCTTGCGTCCCGGCTACAAGCTCAAGCTGAACTCGTACGACCTGGGCGTCGACATCGAGCTCCACGACGCGCTGCAGCGGATCCGCTTCGAGCACCCCGAAGTGCGTGCCGTCGTCGTCACCAGCGCCAAGGAGCGGATCTTCTGCTCGGGCGCGAACATCTTCATGCTCGGCGTTTCGTCGCACGCGTGGAAGGTCAACTTCTGCAAGTTCACCAACGAGACGCGCAACGGCATCGAGGATTCGAGCCGCCATTCCGGATTGAAGTTCGTCGCCGCGTGCAACGGCACGACGGCCGGCGGCGGCTACGAGGTCGCGCTCGCGTGCGACGAGATCTGGCTCGTCGACGATCGATCGTCCGCCGTGAGCCTGCCCGAAGTGCCGCTGCTCGGCGTGCTGCCGGGCACCGGCGGCCTCACGCGCGTGACCGACAAGCGGCACGTGCGCCGCGATCGCGCCGACGTGTTCTGCACGCTGGTCGAAGGCGTGCGCGCGCAGCGGGCGAAGGAGTGGCGATTGATCGACGGCTTTGCCAAGCCGCAGCAGTTCGCCGCGACGGTGCGTGCGCGTGCCGAGGCGCTTGCCGCGTCGAGCGATCGGCCGGTCGGCGCCAAGGGTGTCGCGCTTATGCCGCTTGCGCGCAGGATCGACCCGAATGGCTATCGCTACGAATACGTCGACGTCGCGTTCGACCGTACGGCGCGCAACGCGACGATCACGGTCAAGGCGCCGGCGTCCGCACCGGTCGACGACATCGATGCGCTCATCGCACAAGGCGCCGCATGGTGGCCGCTCGCGGTGGCGCGCGAGCTCGACGACGCGATCCTCATGCTGCGAACGAACGAGCCGACGCTCGGCACGTGGGTGCTGAAGACGCAGGGCGAGGCCGCATACGTTCTCGCCGCCGACGCAGCGCTGGAAAAGCACGCCGGCCACTGGTTCGTCCGCGAGACGCTCGGCATGCTGCGGCGAACGCTCGCGCGGCTCGACGTCACGTCGCGCACGTTGTATGCGCTGATCGAGCCGGGCTCGTGCTTCGCCGGCACGCTGCTCGAGCTCGCGCTCGCCGCCGACCGCAGCTACATGCTCGCGCTGCCGCACGACGAAGCGAACGCCCCGGCGATCGCGCTCTCGACGGCGAACTTCGGCCGCTATCCGATGGTGAACGGCCATGCGCGCCTCGCGTCGCGCTTCTACGGCGAAGCGCAGCCGATCGATGCCGCGCGCGGCGCGGTCGGCGAGCTGTTGCGCGCGGACGAGGCCGTCGCCCTCGGGCTGGTCACCGCCGCGCCCGACGAGCTCGACTGGGGCGACGAAGTTCGCATCGCGCTCGAGGAACGCGCGAGCCTTTCGCCCGACGCGCTGACGGGAATGGAAGCGAACCTGCGCTTCGGTGTTGCCGAGACGATGGAGACGCGCGTGTTCGGGCGGCTGTCGGCATGGCAGAACTGGATCTTCATTCGGCCGAACGCCGTCGGCGAAGCCGGCGCGCTGAAAGTGTTCGGCAGCGGCAGCAAGGCGAAATTCAACTGGGAACGGGTTTGACCGTCGTTCCCGCGAACGCGGGAATCGAGCGTCGTTCCCGTCAAAGCCACTGGGTCCCCGCCTTCGCGGGGACGACCGATCGGAGCATTCGATGAGCATCGACTACAGCGAAAAGATCCCGAACAACGTCGACCTCGCCGGCAACCGGACGCTGCAGCGCGCGCTCGAGCAATGGCAGCCCGGGTTTCGCAACTGGTGGAGCGAAATGGGACCGGACGGCTCGCAGAGCTTCGACGTCTACCTGCGCACGGCGATCAGCGTCGACCCGAAAGGTTGGGCGCACTTCGAGTACGTGAAGATGCCCGACTATCGCTGGGGCATTTTCCTCAATCCCAGGGAAGCCGACCGCAAGGTCAACTTCGGCGTGCACAAGGGCGAGCCCGCGTGGCAGGAAGTGCCGGGCGAGCATCGCGCGAATTTGCGCCGGCTGATCGTCACGCAAGGCGACACCGAGCCGGCATCCGTCGAGCAGCAGCGCCACCTCGGCCTCACGTGCCCGTCGATGTACGACCTGCGTAATCTCTTTCAGGTGAACGTCGAGGAAGGCCGCCACCTGTGGGCGATGGTGTATCTGCTGCACGCGTACTTCGGCCGCGACGGCCGCGAGGAAGCCGAGGCGCTGCTCGAGCGGCGCTCGGGCGATGCCGACAATCCGCGGATCCTCGGCGCGTTCAACGAGCGAACGCCGGACTGGCTGTCGTTCTTCATGTTCACGTACTTCACCGACCGCGACGGCAAGTACCAGCTCTGCTCGCTCGCCGAGTCGGGCTTCGATCCGCTCGCGCGCACGTGCCGCTTCATGCTGACCGAGGAAGCGCACCACATGTTCGTCGGGGAAGCCGGCATCGGGCGCGTGATCCAGCGCACGTGCGACGTGATGAACCAGCTGAAGACGGACGATCCGGCAAGGGTTCGTGCTGAGGGCGTCATCGACCTGCCGACGATCCAGCGGTACCTGAACTTCCATTTCAGCGTGACGATGGATCTCTTCGGCGCCGACGTCTCGTCGAACGCGGCGACGTTCTACTCGACGGGGTTGAAGGGGCGCTTCGACGAGACGAAGATCGACGACGACCATCTGCTGACCGGTGCGTCGTATCCGGTGTTCGAGGTGCGCGACGGACGACTGGCGACGACCGACGCGCCGGCGCTGAACGCGCTCAACGAGAAATTGCGCGACGATTATGTGAAGGATGCCGTCGCCGGCATCGAGCGCTGGAATCGCATCATCGAAAAAGCCGGCGTGCCGGTGCGCCTCAAGGCGCCGCACAAGGCGTTCAACCGCAAGATAGGGCCGCTGTCCGCGGCGCGCATCGATCCGCAAGGCAACGCAATCCCGCAAAGCGAATGGTCGGCGAAGCACGCGCAATGGCTTCCGTCCGAGGAAGATCGCGCGTTCGTCGCATCACTGATGGGACGCGTCGCCGAGCCGGGCAAGTTCGCGAACTGGATCGCGCCGCCGGCGCGCGGCATCAACAACCAGCCGGTCGACTTCGCGTACGTCCGCTTCAATTGAACCGCGCCCTTGCGAGGAGCGCCTCGACAAGCCCAGGACAGCCTCCGCGACGAGGAATCTGCCGTTGTCCGCGACGCAAGAGCAGATCCCTCGCCGAGGTCGGGTTGAGATAACGCGACATGGCCTCCACCCCAGCATCGGCCGAAGTCCTTCGCCAGCACCTGATCGATCCGGAGATCTGCATCCGGTGCAACACGTGCGAGGAGACGTGCCCGGTCGACGCGATCACGCACGACGCGCGCAACTACGTCGTCGATCCGTCGAAGTGCAACGGCTGCAACGACTGCATCTCGCCGTGCCCGACCGGCGCGATCGACAGCTGGCGCACCGTCGCGCGAGCGCGCGCGTACTCGATCGACGAGCAACTCGGCTGGGACGCGCTGCCGGCCCCGACCGACGTCGAGCCGGACACGGCATCGGCGTTGCCGGACGACATCGCGCGTCTCACGGAGGCCGCGACGGCCGGACAAGGCGGACCGGTGTGCCCGCCGTGGTCGGCCGCGCATCCGTACGTCAACCTGTATTCGCGCGAGCGGCCGGCGATCGCGACGGTCAGCGGCAACTTCCGGCTGACCTCCGACGACGCGAGCGCCGACATCCGGCACGTCGTGCTGGACTTCGGCGGAATGGCGTTTCCCGTGCTCGAAGGACAGAGCATCGGCATTCTGCCTCCCGGCGTCGACGCGCTCGGCCGGCCTCATGTTCCGCGGCTCTATTCGGTCGCAAGCCCGCGCGAAGGCGAGCGGCCGCGCTACAACAACCTGTCGCTCACCGTGAAGCGCGTGACCGAGGACCATGACGGCAATGCGGTGCGCGGCGTCGCGTCGAATTACATCTGCGACCTGCGCAAGGGCGACGAGGTGCGCGTCGTCGGGCCGTTCGGCACGACGTTCCTGATGCCGAACCATCCGGGCGCGAACCTGCTCATGGTCTGCACGGGAACCGGCTCGGCGCCGATGCGCGCGATGACCGAGCGGCGTCGCCGCCGCATCGCGCTGAGCGAAGGCGGCACGCTGATGCTGTTCTTCGGCGCGCGCGTGTCGGGCGAGCTGCCGTACTTCGGTCCGCTGATGAAGCTGCCGAAGGATTTCATCGACATCAACCTCGCGTTCTCGCGCGTGGCCGGACAGCCGAAGCAGTATGTGCAGGACCTGATCCGACGGCGCAGCGCCGACGTCGCACGATTGCTCGCCGACGCCAACACGTTCGTCTACATCTGCGGGCTCAAGGGCATGGAGGCCGGCGTCGACGAGGCGCTGCGCGGCGCCTGCCGCGAGCACGGCATGGATTGGGACGGGCTGCTGCCGGCGCTGCGCGCCGCCGGTCGCTACCACGTCGAGACGTACTGAGGCGCCGCCGCGATGCTCGACTACGCGTCGGTCAAGCACCTCCACATGAGCGCCGCCGCGCTGTCGATCGCGCTGTTCGTGCTGCGCGGCGCATGGATGATCGGGTCGCCGCAGCGACTGGCGACACCCTGGGTGCGCGTCGTTCCGCACGTCGTCGACACGGTGCTGCTCACCTCCGCTCTCGTGCTCGCCTGGCTGATCGGCTTTGCCTCGAACGCGTCGTGGCTATCGGCGAAGATCGTCGCGCTCGTCGTCTACGTCGCGCTCGGCACCATTGCGCTCAAACGCGGTCGAACGCTGCGGATCCGTGTGAGCGCGTTCGTCGCGGCGATCGCAACGTTCGCGTACATTGTCAGCGTCGCATTCACCAAGTCGCCGCTGGGCGCTCTTGCGCGGATCGGCTGAGCCATGGCGAACGAACTCTTTCCCGACGCCGTCGCACCCTCGTTCGACGATCCGCTCGGCATGCTGACGGCGTGCCACGGCCGCATCGAGCGTCAGCTCGCGACCCTCGGGCGGTTGCAGCGGCACCTGCCGCAGCACGGCTGCGATGCGGACGCGCGCGCCGCGGCGCGCGCGATCCTGCGCTATTTCGATCTCGCCGCGCCCAATCATCACGCGGACGAGGAGCAAAGCGTGTTCCCGCGCCTCCTCGCCGCGTCGCCGTCGGCACGCGCGCTGCTGGACGCGCTCGAATGCGACCACGCCGCGCTCGCCGAAGGATGGGTGCGACTGCGCCCGCTGCTCGCGTCGATCGCCGCCGGCCAGCGCGCGAACCTGTCGCCGAAGGACGTCGCGGGCGTGCGCCGTGCGTACGACGCGCACATCGCACGCGAGGAAAGCGAGCTGATTCCCCTCGCGGCGGCGACGTTCGACGCGCAAACGCTCGCCGCGATCGGGCGCGAGATGGCCGCGCGGCGCAACGCGAAAGGCTAGGCGTCCTCGCGCGCGACGCGCGCCGCCTCGTCCTCGTCGACGAGCAGCAGCAGCAGACCGCCGAGCGCGAACATCGAGACGATCGATGCGACGCCGGCACGCGAGCTGCCGCTCCACAGCGCAACGACGCCGATCAGCAGCGGTCCGAGCACCGCGGCGAACTTGCCGAGCATGTTGTAGAAGCCGAAGAACTCGCCGGACTTCGCCGGCGGCACCATCCGCGCGAACACCGAGCGCGACAGCGACTGCACGCCGCCCTGCACAACGCCGACCACGGCCGCGAGCACGTAGAACTCCCACGCCGTCGACATGAAGTAGCTCCAGACGGTGACCGCGGCGTAGATCGCGATGCCGGCGCCAATCGCGCGCCGTGCGCCGAGCCGCGCTCCGATCCGCCCGTACATGATCGTCGCGGGAAAGCCGACGAACTGCGTGATCAGCAGCGCGGCGATCAGGTGACGCTCGTCGAGGCCGATCGCAAGCCCGTAGTCGAGCGCCATCCGCGCGATCGTGCCGATGCCGTCGATGTAGAGCCAGTATGCGACGAGAAACAGCGCGGCGGCGCGGTAGCGGCGCAGCTCGCGCAATGTGATCGCGAGCCGTCGCAGGCTTGCCATGATCGCGGCACCGCGTGCGCGCCGGCGCTGCTCGTGCACGAGCAGCGCGAGCGGCACGGTGAACAAAGCCCACCAGACAGCGACCGCGACGAATGACACGCGAACCGCAGCCGTCGCGTCGGCGACCCCGAAGCGTTGCGGCCACGACGCCATTGCAACGTTGAGCGCGAACAGCACGCCGCCGCCGAGATAGCCGAGCGCAAATCCGAGCGCCGACACGCGGTGCCACTGCGACGGCGGCGCGACGTCGACGAGCAGCGCGTCGTAATACATGTTGGCGGCGGAAAACCCGATCGTTGCGACGACGTACAGCGCGATCGCGAGCGTCGCGTCGCCGCGCGCGACGAGCGCGAGCGCGGCCGTGGTTGCCATGCCGAGCGCCGCGAATACGAGCAGGTCGCGCTTCCTCGTCCCGCCTCGATCGGCGATCGCGCCGAGCACCGGCGACAGCGCGGCGATCGCGACGCTGCCGATCGCGTTGGCGACGCCGAGCTCGAACGTGCTCTGCGTCGGATCGCTTGCGACGCTCCAGTAGCGCTTGAGCATCAGCGGGAAGAACGCCGACATGACGGTGATCGCGAACACCGAGTTCGCCCAGTCGTAGAACGCCCATGCGAGCGCGGTCCTCGTCGAGCCTGGTGCGGGCGGCGTTTTCGGGCGGTTCAATGTCGGGCTCGCTGCGCGCGGCCCGCCATTCTAATTGTCCGCCCTAGATGACTTTGCTGTACTTCGCTTTCTCGGTCGCCTCGCGCAGATAGCGATCGAACAGCATCGCAACGATGCGAACGAGCAGCCGGCCGCGCGGCGTGACGACGATGCGGTCGGCGTCGACATCGACGAGACCGTCGTTGGCGAGCGGCGCGAGCGCGGCGAGCTCCGGCGCGAAGTAGTCGTCGAAGCGGATGCCGTGCGTCGCGCCGAACGCGGCGAAGTCGAGATCGAAGTCGCACATCAGCCGCTGGATCGCATCGCGGCGAACGACGTCGTCACCGCTCAGCTCGACGCCGCGCATCACAGGCAGCGCGCCCCGGTCGAGCCGCTCGTAGTACTCGTCGAGCGTCCTGTAGTTCGCCGCGTACGAGCGGCCGACCTTGCCGATCGCGGAGACCCCGAATGCGAGCATGTCGCAGTCCGGCTTCGTCGAGTAGCCCTGGAAGTTGCGTTGCAGCTTGCGCTCGCGCTGCGCGACCGCGAGCTCGTCGGTCGGCTTCGCGAAATGGTCCATGCCGATGTACGTGTAGCCGGCCGCGCCGAGCTTGTCGATCGCGAGCGCGAGGATCGCGAGCGATGCGTCGGGCGAGGGCACGTCGGCGAGGTCGATGCGCCGCTGCGGCTTGAACAGGTGCGGCACGTGCGCGTAGCGGTAGAGCGCGATGCGGTCGGGGCCGACGGCAACGACGCGATCGAGCGTGCGCGAGAAGCCTTCGACGGTCTGCTTCGGCAGTCCATAGATCAGGTCGGCGTTCACCGACACGAAGCCGTTCGCACGCGCCGCATCGATCACCGTGAGCGTCTCTTCCTCGCTCTGGATGCGGTTCACCGCCTTCTGCACGACCGGATCGAAGTCCTGGATGCCGACCGAGATACGATTGAAGCCCTGTGCGCCGAGGAACGCGATCGTCGACGCGTCGACCTTGCGCGGGTCGACCTCGATCGAGATCTCCGCCTGCGGCGAGAAGTCGAACGCGCCGCGCAGCATGCCCATCAGCGTCGCCATCTCGTCGTGCGACAGGAACGTCGGCGTGCCGCCGCCCCAGTGCAGCTGCTCGACCTTCGGCGCGCCCTCGACCAGCGCGCTCACCATGCCGATCTCGCGCTCGAGATAACGGATGTACTTGGCCGAGCGTCCGTGGTCCTTCGTGATCACCTTGTTGCAGGCGCAGTAGAAGCACAGCGTGTTGCAGAACGGCAGGTGCACGTAGAGCGACAGCGGCTGGCCCGGACGCTCGTTTCGCGCGTTCAGCGCGTCGACGTAGCTCGCCGCGGTGAAGCCGTCGTGGAAGCGGTCGGCGGTCGGGTACGACGTGTAGCGCGGACCGGACGCGTCGTACTTGCGCACGAGCGCGGTGTCGAGCACGAGCTCCGAGGGGCGTGCGGAAGTCATGCGGAGATTATTGTTCCCACCCCCGTTACAGGGCTTGACCGGCGTCAAGCGTCGTCGCGGCCGGCACCCGACTTCAGCTGCAGCGCCCGGGCGTACAGCTCGTCGCGCGGAAGCCCGGTGGCTGCCGCCGCGACACGGGCGGCGCGGGCAGGCGCGAGCTCGTCGACCAGGGCACGCAGCAGCCGGTCGACGTCCGGGGCATCGACCGGCCCTGCGGGGGCCGCCGGCGCATCGACGACGAGCACGAACTCGCCGCGCTCGCGGTTCGCGTCCGCGCCGATCCACGCGTCGGCATCGGCGAGCGGCATCGATGCGATCGTCTCGAACTTCTTCGTGAGCTCGCGCGCTACGACGACGGTGCGCTCGCCGCCAAGCGCCCGTGCGAGCACGCGCAGCGTCGCGCGCACGCGGTGCGGCGCCTCGTAGATCGCGAGCGCGAACGGCAGCCGCGCAAGCGAGGCGAGCAGCTCCTCGCGCGCCTTCACCGTCGACGGGAGGAAGCCGACGAAGACGAAACGCTCCGCCGCGAGACCGGCCGCCGACACCGCCGCCATCACGGCGCTCGGCCCGGGGATCGGAACGACCGGGAGCCCGGCATCGCGCACGGCGCGCACGAGCCGCGCGCCCGGGTCGCTCACTGCAGGCGTGCCGGCATCGGTCACCAGAGCGACGCTCCTGCCGCTCGCGAGCGCGTCGACGATCGCCGGTGCGCGCCGCGCCTCGTTGTGCGCATGGATCGCGCTCGCCCGGCGCGCAATGCCGAACCGCGCGAGCAGCACGGCGGTCACGCGCGTGTCCTCGGCGACGACGAGGTCTGCCTGCGCCAGCACGTCGAGCGCGCGCAGCGACACGTCGCGCAGGTTTCCGAGCGGAGTCGCGACAACATATAATGTGCCGCGATCGGGCCGAAAGATCGCCGCGCCGCCTTCCCGGGTCCCGGCCGGCCGCTCGTCGTCCGCCTGCGCGTCGCTCAACTCGAAGCCTTTCGATTGTCAATGACGTCCAACCGCGCCGCGGCGCTCGTACGCTTCGCGCTCGCGGCCGTCGTGCTTGCGCTTGCCCGGCCGGCATTGTCGTTGGCGCAGACCGGCGCCGCAACCGAATCGCCGAGGGCGACGTCACGAGCCGTGCCGATGAACGCAGTGCCGGCACCACCGCCGGCCGTCGTGCCGGCGCCCGGGGAAGTGCGTATTGCGCTCGTGCTCCCGCTCGACTCGCCCGCCTATGGGCGTGCAGCCGACGCGCTGCGCTCGGGATTTCTGGCGGCTGCCGCCGCAGCCGGCACGAAGGTCGTCGTCTTCGCGCACGGCGACGGCGGCGTGCAGCAGGCGTTCACCCAGGCGCGCACCGCGGGTTCGCGCGTGATCGTCGGGCCGTTGCTGCGCGACGACGTCAAATGGGTTGCGCTCACCACCGATCCGCTGCCGTGGACGATCGCGCTGAACCAGCTCGACGACGTGACGCCGGTGTCCGATCACGTCGTGATGCTCGCGCTGTCGATCGAGAGCGACGCGCGGCAGATCGCTCGCCGCGTCGCCACCGACGGCGCGCAGACGATCGCCATCGTCACCACCGACGCGGCGTTGTCGAAGCGCTTCGCGTCCGCGTTCACCGGCGAATGGATCCTGCAGGGCGGCGACCCGCCGGTCGATCTGCACTTCGACCGGCCGCCTGAAATGCTCGCCGCGATCCGCACGGAGCTCAACAAGCGCCGCGTCGACGCCGTCGTGCTCGCGCTCGACGCACGCGAGGCGGCGATCCTCAAACCTTATCTCGGTCAGCTTCCCGTCTACGCGGGGAGCCAGGTCAACGACAACGTGTCGACCGCGACAATGCGCGATCTGGACAACGTTCGCTTTGTCGAGATTCCGTGGCTTGCCGACCCGGACGCGCGCGCGTTTGCCGGCATTGCGCGGCCCGGTTTCGACAGTCTGGTGCTGCAGCGCCTGTACGCGCTCGGCATCGACGCGTTCCATGTCGCGCAAGCGTTCGTCGATGGCGCGCCGCAAGGCCTCGAGCTCGACGGTGCGACGGGACATCTTTCGCTCGACCGCACGCGGCAGTTCAGTCGCGATTCAACGCTCGTCCAGTTTCGAAGCGGCGACATCGTGCCACTCGACACGCGCTAGCGATGGCGCGAGCGTCGGCGCGCGGTGATCGGGCGGAGGCCGGGCGGCGTGCCGAAGCGCTTGCCGCGTTGTACCTCGAACGGCACGGTCTCGCGATCGTCGCGCGCAACTTTCGCCGTCGCTTCGGCGAGCTCGACCTGATCGCGCGCGACGGCGACACGCTGGTGTTCGTCGAGGTGCGTCTGCGCACCCACCGCGACTACGGCGGCGCGGCGGCGAGCATCACCGGTGCGAAGCGGACGCGGCTCGCGAAGGCCGCCGAGCTCTATCTCGCGTCACTCGACGACGTCCCGCGATGCCGCTTCGACGCGGTGCTGTTGTCCGCGCTCGATCCGCCGCGCGTCGAATGGCTTCGCAACGTGTTCGAGTAACGCCGCGCACGCCTGCTACAATCGCCCGCCACGATGCCGCAATGACGATGAACGCCGCCGAGGAACGCATCCGCAGCCATTTCGCCGACAGCGCGCAACTGAAGCTCGCCGCGTCGGGCGCTCTCGCGCCGCCGATTGCACGCGCCGCCGGGCTCATCACCGAAGTGCTGCTCGCCGACGGCAAGATCCTTTCGTGCGGCAACGGCGGATCGGCGGCGGACGCGCAGCACTTCGCCGCCGAGATGGTCGGGCGCTTCGAGCGCGAGCGCCCCGAGCTGCCGGCCATCGCGCTGACGACCGACACGTCGATCCTGACCGCGGTCGCGAACGACTACACGTTCGAGCAGATCTTCGCGAAGCAGGTGCGTGCGCTCGGCAACAAGGGCGACCTGCTGCTCGCATTCTCGACGTCGGGCACCTCGGCGAACGTCATTGCCGCCATCGACGCCGCGCACGAGCGCGAGCTCGCGGTGGTCGCGCTCACGGGCAAGGGCGGCGGGCGCATCGGGAACATGCTGCGCGACGCCGATGTCCACATCTGCGTTCCGCACGACCGCACGGCGCGCATCCAGGAAGTGCATCTGCTCGCGCTGCACTGCCTGTGCGACGCGATCGACAATGCCCTGCTTGGAGACGATGCATGAAACTTCGCTGGATCACGCACCTCGCCATCGCCGCCTCGGTCGCGGCGACGCAAATGATCGCCGGCTGCGCCGCGGTCGCCGTCGCCGGCATCGCGGGCACGGCGCTCGTCGTCGCCGACCGCCGCTCGGCCGGCGCACAGCTCGACGACGAGTCGATCGAGCTCAAGAACGCGAGCGAAGTCCGCGGCCGGCTGCCCGACACCGCGCACGTCAACGCGACGAGCTACAACGGCATCGTGCTGCTGACGGGCGAAGTGCCGGATGCGACCGCCCAGCGCCAGCTGACCGATCTCGCGCGATCGCTTCCGCGCGTGCGCGAGGTGCACAACGAGACCGTCGTCGCGCCGGCAACGTCGCTCGGGGACCGCTCGAACGACACGCTGATCACGTCGAAGGTGAAGACCCGGCTGATCGAGGCGAACCAGGTGCCGGCGAACCTCGTCAAGGTCGTCACCGAGCGCGGCGTCGTCTACCTGATGGGCCTCGTGTCACGCCGCGAAGCCGATGCCGCGACCAATCTCGCGGCGACGACGTCGGGGGTCGCGCGCGTCGTCCGCGTCTTCGAATACACCAATTAGCGCGCTGCCGCCGCCGCGTTATCCGGCGAAGATCGCGGCGCCCGGCGAGGCGCTCGGTCGGATCGCCGCGCTGCGCCGGCCGCTCGTTTTCACCAACGGCGTGTTCGACGTGCTCCATCGCGGGCACGTCACGTACCTCGAGCAGGCGCGCGGGCTCGGCGCGTCGCTCGTGGTCGCCGTCAACTCCGACGCGTCGGTGCGAAGGCTCGGCAAGGGCGCCGATCGTCCGTTGAATGGCCTCGACGACCGCATGGCGGTCCTCGCCGCGCTCGCGGCGGTCGATCTCGTCGTGCCGTTCGACGACGACACGCCGCGCGAGCTGATCGTCGCATGCCGGCCCGACGTGCTGGTCAAGGGCGGCGACTACACTGCGCAGACGACCGCCGGTGCGGTCGAGACGATCGCCGCCGGTGGGCGCTTCGTCGCGATCCCGTTCGCGTTCGACCGTTCGACGAGCGCGCTCGTCCGCCGCATCAGGGACAACGGCTGACGAAGCGCCGACGGCCGTTTGCTAGAATGGCCGCATGACCACCGACGATGCCCGGGCGTCCGTCGTCGAGCTCACCGACGATACGTTCGACGACAAGATCCGCGGCCATGCGCTCGCGATCGTCGACTTCTGGGCGCCATGGTGCGCGCCGTGCCGCACGTTCGCGCCGACATTCGCCGCTGCCGCGCAAAGACATCCCGACATCCTGTTCGCGAAAGTGAACACCGAGGACGAGCAGACGCTCGCCGCGCAGTTCAACATTCGCTCGATTCCGACGCTGATGGTGTTCCGCGACGACATCATCGTGTTCATGCAGGCCGGCGCGCTGCCGGCCTCCGCGCTCGATCAGGTCATCAGCGCGGCGCGCTCGCTCGACATGGACGACGTGCGTCGCGAGATGGTCGCGCAGCAGGCGAGCGAAGCGTCCGACAAGCCCGCCGGCTGACCCGGCCTTACGCGCGAGCGCCACGCCGTCCGCCGTGGGCACCGCGCTGCTGCTGCTGCCGGACTTCCTGCTGATCGCCGGCGGCGCGGCGCTCCGTCGCATGCGCGGCTTCGACGCGACGTTCTGGCCGGGCGTCGAGCGGCTCGTCTATTTCGTGCTGTTCCCGGCGCTGCTGTTCCGCTCGCTCGCCGCGTCGCCGCTCGGCCTCGCCGACGCCGGACGCATGGTTGCAGTCGCCATCGGGTTCACGCTCGCCGGCATGGCGCTGTCGTGGCTCGCACAGCCGGTGTTGCGTCTCGAGCAGCGCACGTTCGCCGCGTGCTTTCAGTGCGGCTTCCGCTTCAACACGTACGTCGCGCTGGCCGCGGCGAGCCGGCTCGGCGGCGACGCCGGCGTCGCCGCGATGGCCCTCGCGATCGGCGTGCTGGTGCCGATCGTCAATGTCGCCGCGGTCGCGATGCTCGCACGCGGTCGCGACGTGCATTTCGTCGGCGCGCTCGCGCGAAATCCGTTGCTGCTCGCATGCGTTGCGGGAATCGGATGGAAGCTCGGCGGCTGGCCGGTGCCCGAGCTCGCCGCGCACATGCTCGCGCTGCTCGCCGCGGCGGCGCTGCCGCTGGGCCTGCTCGCCGTAGGCGCCGGACTGACGCTCGCGCCCGGCACGTTGCCGTGGCGGGCGGTCGTGTGGTGGAACGCGGTGAAGCTCGGCGCATTGCCCGCCGTCGCGCTCGCGCTTTCGCACGCGGCGCAGCTGTCGCCCGACGAGCAGCGCATCGTCGTCGTGCTGGCTGCGATGCCGACGGCGCCCTCGGCGTACATCCTCGCCGCGCAGATGATCGGCCACGGCAGGCCGGTCGCGCTGCTGATCTCGACCGGAACCGTGATCGCGGCGCTGACGCTGCCGCTATGGCTCCTGGTTGCGTAGGCGAGTGGCGGGCAGCAGGCGCCGAGAGCCTAGCGCCGATAGCGGCTGAGGAAATCGGCGACGATGCCGCGCTGGCTGCGGTCGATCGCCGCGTCGAGAGAGCGATCGCCGGGGTCGTATTGCTTCGCCTTGCGGAACGCGTTGATGGCGTCCTGGTGATAGCCCTGCGCCTGCAGCGACCGGCCGAGGCAACGCCATGCATCGGCGTTGCCGAGCTCGATGTCCGACCACGCGCGGCAAAGCTCCGTCGCGCGGCGCCAGTTACCCGCGGCGAGCATGCGCGGACCCTCGTTGCGCAGCACGGCGACGCGCGCGCGGCGCTCGGCGAATTGCGCATCCATCTCGGGGTCGACCGGCGCGCCGGGCGCCGGCGCGGGCGGTGGCGCCGACGTGCTCGCCGGCGGCGACGTGCCGCGCAGTCCGCGAATCAGGCCGCCGTCGATGATGTTGCCCGGCATGAACGACCCGGGGGAGGGCACCAGCTCGGCGAGCGACGAGCGTGCCCAGGCGATCGATTCGGCCATCGGCTGATGCCACGCGACGCCGTAAAGCCACAGCATCGCGGCGAGCCCGCAGACGCCGGTCACCGAGTTGAGAATTCCCGGCGGCCCGTGCGTGACGAGCACGTCCTGCGCGAAATCCCAGTCGGTTTCCTGATTCTGCGCGATCTTCTCGTAGGCGACGGCGATCAGGATCGGCGCGAGCAGCGGGAACCCGCAGCCGATGCCTTCCCACCACACGCGGAATCCGCGCCGCAGGCCGCGGTCGAGCTGGGCCGCGACGTCGCGGCGCGCGTAAGCGTCGGAAATCGAGAATTGCAGGTAGCAGCCGAACAGCCATTTGCCCGGCGTCGTGCCGAGCGCTGCAATGAGCAACGCCTCGATCGGCACCCACGATCCGGTGATGACGATCGGCGCGACGAGCGGATGACCAAGCCAGTAGGCGAGCGTGCCGGGTATCGCGTCCGCCGCGCGCACCTCGGAGAGCAGCAGCGCGAGCACGAGCCCCCAGATCGCGTAGTCGAACAACCGCGCCGCGAGGCGGCTCCACGGCCGCGGCTCGCTCGTGCGTCCGCTTTTCGCGCGCTCGAGCTCCGCCATCCGAAGCTGGAAGATCCAGCTCGCGTCCTCCTGCGGCTGGTTCGTTCCGAGGAAGACGCTCTTCTCGCGCCGCCAGTTGAGGATGGCGAGGTCGGTCTGCGGGACGAGCACCGGCGACGACGCAACCGTCCGCCGGCGCGCCACCCACGACACGGAGTGCACGACGCCGTAGACGACGGTCAGCGCGAGCAGCGTCAGCGTCAGCCAGACGAGAACCTGCTTCGCGACGAGGATCGTATCGGCCGGCGTCACGAACACGATGGCCGCCGCGATGAACGCTCCGAACAGCGCGCACAGCGCGAACGTGACGACCGACGAGCGGCCGAAGTTCGCGACGCGCTCGGTCAGGCCGGGATGGTGGAAGCCCCGCTCGACCAGCTCGTCGTCGGCGTCGAGGCCGGTTTCGAGCACCTCCTCGGGCGTCGGCTCGGCATCGGCGGGCCGCACGTCGGTGCGCTCGCCGTCCTCGGCGACCGCGTTCTGGACGACATGCGCGATCTTCTGCTCGGTGCTGCCGTCGGACAGCGCGAGCTCGGCATCGTAGCGAACCCGGCGGTCGTGATCGCTCAGTATGCGACTGGCATGATTGATGAAGCGCAGCGCCTCTTCGACGTTGCCTTGCCCATCGCGCGTCTTCGCATAGTATTTGCGGATGAGCCGACGCAGCGCCGCGCGGACATCCTCATCGGATGCCGCCTGCGGAATTCCCAGCGCTTCGTACAGCGTTGCTCTCATCGCCCGCCATGGCCAAAAGCGGCTATTTGCGCAATGTTCTGCGAAATCCCCTGGTCAAGCAAATGGAATGGGCGAGCAAGAACCGCGCCGTCCGACGAACGGCGTCGCCGCGGAAAGCCGGGTCGCGGCGCCGACCCGCCGGGGCGCGACGGCGAAACCCCGGACGGGCGCCAACCGCCCAGCGAAAGGGCAGCCGGTCGCGGCTGCCCTTCTGCGTCAGTGCGGCCGGCGCAATTCCGCGCTATTCAGCCGGCTTGTCCCGGCTCACGAGCTTTTCGCGGATCCGCGCCGACTTGCCGGAGCGATCGCGCAGGAAGTAGAGCTTCGCTCGACGCACATCGCCCCGGCGCTTGACGTCGATCGAGGCGATGAGCGGCGAGTACGTCTGGAACGTACGCTCGACGCCTTCGCCGCTCGAGATCTTGCGCACGACGAACGACGAGTTGAGCCCGCGGTTGCGCTTGGCGATGACCACACCTTCGTACGCCTGCACGCGCTTGCGCTCGCCTTCGACGACGTTCACGTTGACGACGACGGTGTCGCCGGGCGCGAACGCCGGGATCGTCTTGCCGAGGCGCGCGATTTCTTCCTGCTCGAGAGTCTTGATGATGTCCATCCGCTTCTCCGGTTCGGGGGCCAGAGGTCGCTCCGCTCCTGCGACGTGCGCCCCGCCTGTTGTACGCGTTCCTTACCCGCCCGCCGCCTGCTGCCTGAATTCGGCGAGCAGCGCCGCCTCTTCCTTCGTCAACGTCCGCCGCGACATCAGGTCGGGCCGACGCTGCCACGTTCGACCGAGCGCCATCTTCAACCTCCAGCGCCGGATTGCCGCATGGTCGCCGGACAGCAGCACGTCGGGGACGCGGTCGCCGTCATCGTCCTCGGGCCGCGTGTAGTGGGGGCAATCGAGGAGGCCGTCGACGAACGAGTCCTGCGCAGCCGACTCGGCGTCGTTCAACACGCCGGGCCGCTGACGCACGATCGCATCGATCAGCATCAGCGCCGGCAATTCCCCGCCCGACACGACGAACTCGCCAACCGCAACCTCCTCGTCCACCTCGCGCGCAACGAGCCGCTCGTCGATGCCTTCGTAGCGCCCCGCCACCAGCACGTAGCCCGTCGCATCGGCGGCGCGCGCGAGCTCGACGACCCGCGCATGCGTCAACGGCGCACCCGCCGGCGACAGGTGGATCGTCCGCGACACCGTCGTGCCGTCGCGACGCTGCGCATCGCGCGCCGCTGCGAGCGCCTTTCGCATCGGATCGCCCAGCATCACCATCCCCGGCCCCCCGCCGTACGGGCGGTCGTCGACGGTGCGGTAGTTGTCCGTCGCGAACTCGCGCGGGTTCCACGCACCGAGACGCCACAGCCCGCGCTCGAGCGCCCGGCCGGTCACGCCGTATTTCGCCGCGTCCTGCACCATCTGCGGAAAGAGCGTGATCACATCGATGCGCATCGCGCTCACGCTCGCTCAGTAATCCGCTTCCCAATCGACGTCGATTCGCCGCGACGCGACATCGACGCCGTCGACGTACGCCGGCACGAACGGGATCAGCCGCGGCGCGCCACCGTCGCTGGGCGCAACGCGAAGCACCGGATGCGCGCCGAACTCGTCGACTGCCAGCACGCGGCCCAGCCGGCGCCCCGCACGGTTCACCACGTCGAGGCCGACGAGATCGGCGTGGTAGATCTCGCCGTCGGCCGGCGCAGGCAACTCGCTGCGCCGAACGCCGACGCGCGCGCCGGCATACTGCATTGCCGCTTCACGCGACTCGACGCCCTCGAGGTGAGCGACGAGCGAGCCGGAATGCTCGCGCGCTTCGCGCAGCGGCATCGAAACCCAGTCGCCTCCCGCCGCGCGCTGGAGCAACCAGCTCGGGTAGTCGAGCAGCGCATCATGCTCGGCGCTGTACGGCTTCACCTTGATCCATCCGCGCACGCCATAGGAGCCGACGACCTCGGCCATCACGACGATCGCGTCGTGCGCCTCGTCCATGTCCGTGCCGGCCGGGGCGGCGTGGCGATCAGGCCGTCGGCGCCTCCGGCGCCTCCGGCGCTGCCGGCGCTGCCGGCGCTGCCGGTGCTGCTTTCGCCGACCGTTTGACGAGCGCGGCGACCGTGTCCGACATCCGCGCGCCCTGCCCCTGCCAATAGCTGATGCGGGCGGACTCGAGCCGCAGCGCTTCCTGACCTTCGCGGGCGATCGGGTTGTAGAAGCCGACGCGCTCGATGAAGCGACCGTCGCGCCGGTTGCGCGAATCGGCGACGACGACGTTGAAGAACGGGCGCTTCTTCGCGCCACCGCGTGCAAGCCTGATCACAACCATGGGTGCCGACGTCCGTGAAATTGAGGAAAGCCTTTAATTATACGACTGATTCGCTGTCATCGGCAAGCACGTGGTCCGGCCGAAGATGCGCTTCGCGGTGCGCGTGGACGTGCGAATCGTCGCAGAATAGCGTCGGCCGCCCGTGGACCGCGGGTTGGCTTCCCGCGCTTTGTTGCCATGCACAGCATCCTGCCGCTGCTCGCACCGAAATTCCTGCTCGTCTACGCGTTCTTCGCGTCGACGCTGTTCGTTCACCTTCGCGGCCGCGAGCGCCTGCGTTTCTATCGGCAGCTGACGGATCACTCGACGTTCATGGCGCCGTACAACGCGCTGATGTACGCGTTCTCGGCCGTGCCGAACCGGCCGTTCATCCCGATCGAGCGCTTTCCCGATCTCGCCCCTCTGCGCGAGAACTGGCGCACGATCCGCGACGAAGCGATGGCGCTCCACGACGCGGGCCAGATCCGCGCGGCGCGCGGCTACACCGATCTCGGCTTCAACTCCTTCTTCCGCCGTGGGTGGAAGCGCTTCTATCTCAAGTGGTACGACGAGCCGCTGCCCTCGGCGCGGTCGCTGTGTCCGCGCACCGTCGCGCTGCTGCAGTCGATCCCGTCGATCAACGGCGCGATGTTCGCGATGCTGCCGCCGGGCGGCACGCTCGGTCGCCACCGCGATCCTTTCGCCGGCTCCCTGCGCTGCCATCTCGGGCTGTCCACGCCAAACGACGATCGCTGCGCGATCTGGGTGGACGGCGAGCGCTACTCGTGGCGCGACGGCGAGGCCGTCGTGTTCGACGAGACGTTCATTCACTGGGCGGAGAACGCGACCGACACGGCGCGCGTCATCCTCTTCTGCGACGTCGAGCGACCGCTCACGAGCCGCACCATGTCGCGGATCAATCACTGGTTCGAGGCGACGGCGATCCGCGCGAGCCAGACGGAGAATGCGCCCGGCGAGAAGATCGGCGTGCTCAACCGGATCTTCAGCCTCGCGTACTACCTGCGCGTGCCCGGCAAGGCGCTGAAACAGAAGAGCCGGCTCGCCTATCGCGCGACGAAATGGCTGCTCGTCGCAGCGATCGCGTATCTGCTGGTGCGCTAGCCTTGCGCGCGCTCTCGGCCTCCGCTACGCCGGCCTACCGCATGCCGGGCAGCATGCCCCTGAGGCCGCGCGCGAACTTCTGCATGCCGCCCTTCGCGACCATCTTCATCATCTTCTGCGTCTGCTCGAACTGGTTCAGCAGCTGATTGACTTCCTGGACGCTGACGCCGGCGCCGCTCGCGATGCGCCGCTTGCGCGAAGCCTTCAGTATCTCCGGCTTCGCGCGCTCGTGCGGCGTCATCGAGTTGATGATCCCTTCGATGCGCGCCATCTTGCGCTCGTCGACGCTCGCACCCTGCGCAGCGCGCGCGAGCTCCGCGGGCAGCTTGTCGAGAAGGCCGGCGATGCCGCCCATCTTGCGCATCTGGACGACCTGCGCGCGGAAATCGTCGAGGTCGAAGCCCTTGCCGGACTTCACCTTCTTCGCGAGCTTCTCCGCCTGCTTGACGTCGACGCTCTTGTGCGCTTCCTCGATCAGCGACAGCACGTCGCCCATGCCGAGGATCCGCGACGCCATGCGCTCGGGATGGAACGTCTCGAGGCCGTCGATCTTCTCGGCGACGCCGACGAACTTGATCGGTGCGCCGGTCACGTGGCGCACCGAGAGCGCGGCACCGCCACGCGCGTCACCGTCGAGCTTGGTCACGACGACGCCGGTGAGCGGCAGCGCGTCGCGGAACGCGCGCGCCGTGTTCACCGCGTCCTGACCCTGCATCGCGTCGACGACGAAGAGCGTCTCGATCGGGTTCAGCGCGGCATGCATCTCGGCGATCTCGCGCATCATCGCCTCGTCGATCGACAGCCGACCGGCCGTGTCGACGATGACGACATCGTGATAGTGACGGCGCGCCCAGTCGAGCGCATCGCGAGCGATCGCGACCGGCGCCTGCTGCGGGTTCGACGGAAAGAAATCGACGCCGACCTGTGCCGCGAGCGTCGCGAGCTGCTCGATCGCGGCGGGCCGGTACACGTCGGCGGAGGCGACCAGCACCTTCTTCTTCTGCGCGGCGAGAAACCGCGCGAGCTTCGCGACGGTCGTCGTCTTGCCGGAGCCCTGCAGGCCTGCCATCAGAATCGCCGCCGGCGGCTGCACCGTCAGGTTGAGCGGCACCGCCGCGTCGCCCATCAGGTGTGCGAGCTCGCGATGGACGACGCCGACGAGCGCCTGGCCCGGCGTGAGCGAGCCCGCGACTTCCTCGCCGACGGCCTTGTCGCGCACCGCGGCGACGAACTCCTTCACCACCGGCAGAGCGACGTCGGCCTCGAGCAGCGCGAGGCGCACTTCGCGCAGCGCGTCGGCGATGTTGACATCGGTGAGTCGGGCCTCGCCGCGAAGCGTCTTGACGACTCGCGACAGCCGTTCGGTCAGCGTGTCGAGCATGGAATCGATCCGGTGGGCGGGCGGCGAGGCTGCTCGCGCGCCTGATGTAAACTTGAGCGTTACGCGGTCGCGATGCGCGATCGGCTTCGCGCCGCGTGTAGCGAACCGATGATTCTACTCCACCTGATCGTCGCCGCCCTCTACGCGCTCGCTGCGTGGACGCTGTGGCCGGTCCATGCGGCACCGGGCGCGACGCGCACCAGTGCGGCAACCGCGACACTGCCCGCATCGCCGGCGCGACCGCCCGCGGCGTGGGGCACGTGGCTCGTGCCGATCGCGCTGCTGCTGCACGCGTGGGTCGCCGCGAGCGACGTCGCGACGCCGCAGGGACTCGATGTCAATCTCGAGAACGCGTTGTCGGTCGTGGCCGGCCTGGTCGCGGCGGTGGCGTGGGCGTCGGGCCTGCTTCGCACGCTGCCGGCGATCGGAAGCGTCGTGCTGCCGATCGCGTGCGTGGCGGTGCTGCTGCCGGCGGTTCCGAGCAGTCCGCACGAGTTTCCGTTCGCCGACAAGCCGCTCGCCGCCCTGCACGTCGGGGTCGCGCTGATCGCCTACGCGTTGTTCCTCGTGGCGGCGGTGCAGGCGCTCGTGCTGATGGGACTCGAGAAACGCCTGCATCGCAGGCTGCCGGAGGCGACCAGCGACCGTACGCCACCGCTGCTGACGCTCGAGCGTTTCCTGTTCCGTCTCGTCGCGACCGGCTTCGTGCTGCTGACGGTGACGATCGTAAGCGGCGGCCTCTTCTCCGAGCAGCTGTTCGGCAAGCCGTTCACGCTCACGCACAAGAGCGTGTTCTCGATCCTCGCGTGGCTCGTGTTCGGCGCGCTGCTGTGGGGCCGCTGGCGGTACGGATGGCGCGGACGGATCGCGCTGCGGTGGATCCTGACGGGCACGATCCTGCTGTTCCTCGCGTATCTCGGCAGCAAGTTCGTGCTCGAAGTGCTGCTGCACCGGTAAGGGGTCGAAAAGAAGCGCCGTGGGCCGCGCACTGACGTGCAACGCGGCCTGCGCATCATCGCCGCCCGCATGAACGACACTCCGCTCGCGACGCTGCTCGCGATTCTGGCCGTGCTGCTCGCGGCGTCGGCATTCTTCTCGCTCGCCGAAACGGCGATGATGGCGAGCAATCGCTTCCGCCTGCGCCATCGCGCGCAGCGCGGCGCGCGCGGCGCGAAGCTCGCGATGTCGCTGCTCGCGCAGACCGACCGCCTGCTCGGCGTGATTCTGCTCGGCAACACGCTCGTCGCCGCCGGCGCCGCGACGCTCGCCGCGGTCATTACGCGGCGGCTCTTCGGCGAAGGCGAGGTCGCGCTCGGCCTCGGCACCGTCGCGATTTCGTTCGCGCTCCTCGTCTTCTCGGAGATCACGCCGAAGGTCGTCGGCGCCGCGCACGCGGACCGGTTCGCGCCGCTCGTGGCCTACGTGCTGTCGCCGATGCTCGCCGCGGCGCAACCGATCGTCTGGTTCGTCAACCTGTTCGTGCAGGCGCTGCTGAAGCTGTTGCGCATCAAGCCGGCTGCCGACGCCGGCGCGACGCTCACGCAGGAGGAGCTGCGCTCGCTGGTGCTCGAAGGCCAGTACTTTCGCGGCAAGCACCGCTCGATGCTCGCCAACCTCATCGACCTGTCGGCGGTGAGCGTCGACGACGTGATGGTGCCGCGCAACCAGCTCCACTACCTCGATCTCGCCGACAAGGCGTCGACGCTCGCCCATCAGCTCGCGACGACCTACCACACGCGGCTGCCGGTTTGCGAGGACGGCCTCGACAACATCGTCGGCATCGTCGCGGTCAAGCAGGTGATCCCGCTTGCGCAGGCCGGCGAGATCGACGCCGAGCACCTGAGGGCGATTGTGCGCCCGCCGTACTTCGTGCCGGCCGGAACGCCGCTGCTGACGCAACTGCAGCAGTTCCAGGCCGATCGTCAGCGGATGGGCCTGGTCGTCGACGAATACGGCGAGCTGCTGGGGCTGGTGACGATCGAGGACATCATCGAGGAGATCATCGGCGAGTTCACGACGCAGGCGCCGGACGCGGTCGCCGCCTACCGCCGGTCGCCGGACGGCAGCGTCGTCGTCGACGGCATGGCGCAGCTTCGCTGGCTCAACCGCAAGCTCGGCACGCAGTTTCCGCTCGACGGCCCGAAAACCCTCAATGGGCTCATCGTCGAGCAACTGGGCGAGATTCCCGAGGCCGGCACCCGCGTGCGCGCGGCCGGCCAACCGCTCGAAATCCTGCAGACGCAGGATCGCGGCATCAAGGTCGTCCGGCTGCTGCCGCCCGTTGGCAAGCCCCTACCCTCGCCTTTACAAAGCCCGGGCGGACAGGCATGATCGGGCCCCCTTTTATGCGTTTGGAATATCGACGAATTCCGGCTCGCGGCACGTCGTTTGCTTGATTGGCCGGGTTAGGCGCCTTTTTCATACGATTCGCCGCTAACCGCCCATGGCCACCCACGCCACCGCCGCGCCGAACATCAGCGGCCTCGCCCGCGCGCTGGTTCAGCACGGCATGATGGCCGAGCACGAAGCCGAGGGCCTGCAGACGCAGGCGCAGGCGGCGAGCATCAGCTTCGTGCAGCAGATGCTCGTCGGCAAGCGGATGAGCGCGACGCAGATGGCGGTGTTCGCCTCGCGGGCATTCGGCGTTCCGCTGCTCGATCTCGACGCGTTCGACCTCGACCAGATCCAGAAGGAGCACGTCGACACCAAGATTGCCGCGGAGCGGCGGGTTCTGCCGCTGCACAAGCGCGGCAACCGGCTCTACGTGGCGACGTCCGACCCGGCGAACCTGCAGGCGCTCGACGAAGTCCGCTTCAAGACGAACCTCGTGATCGAGCCGGTCGTCGTCGAGGACGACAAGCTCGGGCAGGCGATCGCGAAGCTGATCGAGGCGACCGGCACGACGCTCAACGACGCGGCGGACATGGACGACCTCGACGTGAGCCTCGCCGAGGGCACGCCGTCTGCGTTCGAAGAGGATTCCGAGGTCGAGGACGCGCCGGTCGTCAAGTACATCCAGAAGATCCTGCTCGACGCGATCGGCGCCGGCGTGTCCGACATCCACTTCGAGCCCTACGAGAAGTACTACCGCATCCGCTATCGCCTCGACGGCATCCTGAGCGAGATCGCGCAGCCGCCGCTCGCGATCAAGGACAAGGTCGCGTCGCGGATCAAGGTCATCAGCAAGCTCGACATCGCCGAGAAGCGCGTGCCGCAGGACGGCCGGATGAAGCTCGTCCTGTCGAAGAACAAGGCGATCGACTTCCGCGTGTCCACGCTGCCGACGCTCTACGGCGAGAAGATCGTGATGCGCATCCTCGATTCGGCCGGCGTGAAGCTCGGCATCGAGGCGCTCGGCTACGACCCCGATCAGCAGCAGGCACTGCTGCATGCGATCGGACGGCCGTACGGCATGATCCTCGTCACCGGCCCGACTGGGAGCGGCAAGACGGTTTCGCTGTACACGTGCCTCAACATCCTGAACCAGCCGGGCATCAACATCTCGACCGCCGAGGATCCCGCCGAAATCCAGCTGCCCGGCGTGAACCAGGTCAACGTCAACGACAAGGCCGGTCTCACGTTCGCGACGGCGCTGCGCGCGTTCCTGCGGCAGGATCCGGACATCATCATGGTCGGCGAAATCCGCGACCTCGAGACGGCGGACATCGCGATCAAGGCGGCGCAGACCGGCCACCTGGTGCTCTCGACGCTGCACACGAACGACGCGCCGACGACGCTCACGCGGCTGCTCAACATGGGCGTCGCGCCGTTCAACGTCGCGTCCTCGGTGATCATGATCACGGCACAGCGGCTCGGCCGCCGGCTGTGCACGCAGTGCAAGAAGCCGGAGGACATCCCGGCCGAAGCGCTGCTGCGCGCGGGATTCGCCGAAGAGGATCTCGACGGCACATGGCAGCCGCTCGGCCCGACCGGCTGCAGCCACTGCAAGGGCACCGGCTACAAGGGTCGCGTCGGCATCTACCAGGTGTTGCCGATCACCGATGAAATGCGCCTCGTCATCATGCGCAACGGCAACGCGCTCGACATCGCCGAGCAGTCGCGCAAGGAAGGCGTGCTCGACCTGCGGCAGGCGGGCCTGCGCAAGGTGAGGTCCGGCATGACCTCGCTCGAGGAAATCGAAGCGATCACGAACGAGTGACGCGACACGGAGTCATCATGGCCACCGCTACCACCGCCCAGCGACGCGACGTCAAGGAGTTCACCTACCTGTGGGAGGGCGTCGATCGCAGCAACCGGCAGGTGCGCGGCGAGTCGCGCGCGGCGTCCGAGACGGTCGTCACGACCAACCTGCGCCGCCAGGGCATACGCGTCCAGAAGATCAAGAAGCAGGCGTTCCGCGGCGGCCGCAAGGTCGGCGAGAAGGACATCACGTTCTTCACCCGCCAGCTCGCGACGATGCTGCGCGCGGGCGTGCCGCTGCTGCAGTCGTTCGAGATCGTCGCCCGCGGCCACGCGAACGCGCGCTTCTCGCGGCTGATGATGGACATCAAGGCGCGGATCGAGGCGGGCTCGAGCATGTCGCAGGCGTTCCGCGAGTATCCGCAGCACTTCGACAACCTCTACTGCAACCTCGTCGCCGCGGGCGAAACGTCGGGCACGCTCGACGCGATCCTCGACCGGCTGGCCACCTACAAGGAAAAGATCCTTGCGATCAAGGCCAAGATCAAGGCCGCGCTGTTCTATCCGATGCCTCGGTCATCACCGTCGCGTTCGTCGTCGTGTGGGTCATCATGATCTTCGTGATCCCGGCGTTCAAGCAGGTGTTCCAGAGCTTCGGCGCCGACCTGCCGGTACCGACGCTGATGGTCATGACCATTTCCGACTTCTTCGTGTCAGCTACTGGTACGTGATGGCCGCGATCGCCTTCGGCAGGTCATCGCCGGGTTCATCATGATGCTCAAGCGCTCGGCCGCGTTTCGCTACGCCTACGATCGGCTGTCGCTCAAGTTCCCGGTCATCGGCAAGATCCTGGAGAAAGCCGACCATCGCGCGCTGGACGCGCACGCTCGCGACGATGTTCGCTGCCGGCGTGCCGCTGGTCGAATCGCTGGACGCCGTGGCGGGCGCTTCCGGCAACGCCGTCTACGCGGCCGGCACGAAGCGCATCCAGACGGAGGTGAGCACCGGCACCAGCCTTACGAACTCGATGACGAACACGAAGCTGTTCCCGTCGATGGTGCTGCAGATGACGCAGATCGGCGAGGAGTCCGGCTCGCTCGACGCGATGCTGTCGAAGATCGCCGACTTCTATCGAGCGCGAGGTCGACGACGCCGTTGCGGCGCTGTCGAGCCTGCTGGAGCCGCTGATCATCGTCTTCCTCGGCGTGGTGATCGGGGGGCTCGTCATCGCGATGTACCTGCCGATCTTCAAGCTCGGCCAGGTCGTCTGATCGAGCGACGCGGCGCGCGCGACCGAACGCGCCGCGCGCGAGCCGCGCATCGCGCGCTCGCGGGCCGTCGCTGCCGATGCTCGCGATGATCGATCCGCTGTTCGCCACGGTCGCGGCGCTCGTCGTAGGGCTTTTCATCGGCAGCTTCCTCAACGTCGTCATCCATCGGCTGCCGAAGATGATGGAGCGCGAATGGCAGGCGCAGGCGTCCGACCTGCGCGGCGAGCCGGTGAGTGACGCTCCGCGCTACAACCTCGCGGTGCCTCGATCGGCGTGCCCGGCCTGCGGTCATCCGATCGCCGCGTGGGAGAACATTCCGGTCGTGTCGTGGCTCGCGCTGCGCGGCCGGTGCTCGGCGTGCAGGAGCGCGATCTCGGCGCGTTATCCGATCGT
Source organism: uncultured beta proteobacterium (assembly GCA_963798655.1). Classification (GTDB taxonomy): domain Bacteria; phylum Pseudomonadota; class Gammaproteobacteria; order Burkholderiales; family Casimicrobiaceae; genus CAVSMC01. Next base: position 343,987 of record CAWCUH010000007.1, read on the forward strand.
CGAGATCATTGCGGGGCTCCTCGCCGCGTACGCGATCTGGCGGTTCGGGCCGACGCTGCAAGGCGTCGCCGCCTGCGCGCTGCTGTGGACGCTCGTCGCGCTGACCGCGATCGACATCGACACGCAGTACCTGCCCGACCAGATCACACTGCCGCTCGTCTGGGCGGGGTTGCTCGTGAACCTCTTCGACACGTTCGTGCCGCTCCGCTCGGCGGTGATCGGAGCGGTCGGCGGATATCTTTCGCTCTGGCTCGTCTACTGGGGATTCAAGCTGCTGACGGGCAAGGAAGGCATGGGGTACGGCGACTTCAAGCTGCTCGCCGCGCTCGGCGCGTGGGTCGGCTGGCAGATGCTGTTGCCGATCGTGCTGCTCGCGTCGGTCGTCGGGGCCGCCGTCGGCATTACGCTGATGGTCGCGTGGAAACGCGACCACAAGGTGCCGCTCGCGTTCGGGCCCTACCTCGCCATCGCCGGTGCGATCGCGCTGTTCTGGGGCCCCGCACTCGAGGCGATGTACCTGCCGTGACGCTCGTCGTCGGATTGACCGGCGGCATCGGCAGCGGCAAGTCGGCTGCCGCCGAAGCATTTGCCGCGCTCGGCGCGCCGATCTGCGACACCGACCGTCTCGCGCATGCGCTGAGCGCGCCCGGACAGCCGGGATTCGACGCCATCGTGGGCCAATTCGGCACGGCGTTCGTCCGCGCCGACGGCACGCTCGACCGGGCGATGCTGCGCGAGCGCGTGTTCGCCGACGACCGCGCGCGCGCGGCGCTCGAATCGCTGCTCCATCCGATGATTCGCGACGCCGCGCTCGCCGAAGTCGCGTCGTGGCAGGCGCCGTACGGCTTGCTCGTCGTCCCGTTGCTGCTCGAGCGTGGCAACCTCAGCGCAATCGTCGCACGCGTGCTCGTCGTCGACTGTCCCGACGACGAGCAGGTGAGACGCGTGATGCGCCGCAGCCCCCTCGACGAGAGCGCGGTCCGCGCGATCATGGCGACGCAGCTCTCGCGCGCCGAGCGGCTCGCGCGCGCCGACGACGTCATCGACAACTCGGGGCCGCCCTCGGCGATGGCGCCGCAAGTCGAGCTGCTCGATCGGCGATACCGCGCGCTCGCGGGCGCACCGGCCGTCGCGCGGACTTAAGCGCACGCACGACTTCGGGCAGAATGTCGGGCAAGCGGCCGCACGAAGCCACATAGCGCCGCCCGCCCGACGCCGCCGTGATCCGCTACGAGCACCCGCTGAACGAGCGCGTCCGCACGCTGATGCGGCTCGAGGACCTGTATGCGCGCGCCCGCTTCTTCGCCGACCAGACGACGGCGCCCGATCATCATGCGGCGCTGACCGCGCTGTTCGAGATCACCGACGTCGCCTCGCGCGCCGACCTCAAGACCGACGTGCTGCAGGAGCTCGAGCGCCAGAAGCAGCTGCTGGGGCCGCTGCGCAGCAACCCGGACATCGACTGCGCGGCGCTCGACGCGCTGATCGCCGGCATCGATCGCGTGAACGCGGAGCTGCTTGCGCAAACCGGCAAGCTCGGCGCGCACCTTCGCGACAACGAGTGGCTGATGACGATCAAGCAGCGGATGGCGATCCCGGGCGGGGTCTGCGAGTTCGATCTGCCCGCGTATCACTACTGGCTCAACGCGGATCCGCGCGCGCGGCAGAACGACGTGAAGGCATGGCTCGCGCCGCTCTCGCCGCTGCACGACGGGCTCGCGATCATCCTGCGGCTGCTGCGCGAGAACGGCCGCTCGGGGCGGCACGTCGCATATCACGGCGTCTTCCAGCTGATGCTCACCACGTCGAAGGTCGCGCAGCTGCTGCGCCTCGCGGTGCCGCACGACCTGCCGTGCGTACCGGAGATCAGCGCCAACAAGTACGCGCTCAACATCCGCTTCATCGGCGTATCGGGGCTCGACCGTGGCAGCGTCACCGACCGCGACGTCGAGTTCGAGCTGACGTTCTGCAACCTGTAGCGCGCGGCAACCTCGGCGCCGCAACGCGGTCGAACCGCTCGGAAACATGGCCCAAGCGCGAACATCGTCGCCGGTCCGCACCGTCGCCTGCCCGCAATGCGGCACGCCGGTCGAATGGAGCGCGCGATCACCCCATCGTCCGTTCTGCTCGGAGCGCTGCAAGCTGATCGATCTCGGTGCGTGGGCGTCCGAGCGCTATCGCGTGCCGGACGACGAGCCGCCCGACGAGGACGAAGGCGGCGCCTAAGCGCTTGTCCGGCCCTAGTCGCTCCACGCGCCACGACGAAGCGCAACGCCATGCGCACCGTGGTCGATGGCGCTGTCGAGATCGGCGAGCGCGAGCCCGCCGAGCGCGAACACCGGCAGCGGCGCGCCGGCCGCCCCCGCGGCAAAACCGTCCCAGCCGAGCAAGCGCGCGTTCGGGTGCGTCGGCGTCGTTGCCACGGGGCCGAGGACGACGAAATCGAGCCCGAGCTCCGCCGCCTTCGCGATGTCGCCGCGCGTATGGCACGACGCGGCGCAGACGAGATCGTCGGGTCGCGATGTCGCACGGCCGAGCGCCGCGGACGTCCAGTGCACGCCCGCGCAGCCCCACGCTCGTGCGTCGCGCGCCTCGCCGTTCAGCAGCACGCGCGCGCCGCAGCGCGCGGCAAGCGGCAGCAACCGATCGGCGAGCGCACGCTGGCGCGCAAGCGGCCAGTCCTTCTCGCGCAACTGCACAAGCCGCAGCCCGGCGTCGAGCGCCCGCCGTGCGCGCTCGACGAAGGCGTCCTCGCCGATATCCGAGGCCATCGTGATGCCGTACGCGGTGGGCAGCGCCAGCGCGCGCAGCACGAGCGTGTTCGCCGGCAACAGCGGCGAAACGCTGAATGCCCCGGGCGTCTGCCACGCGAACGCCTGTCCGTCGCGACCGACCGGTGCGCCGACCCAATCGAGGACGCGGAAGAAATGGAGCTCGACATGCGCATGCGGATAGACGAAGCGCTGCACGAGCCAGGGCGCCGCGCGGCGAACATCGAGGCCGAGCTCCTCGTGCAATTCGCGATCGAGCGCTGCGCGCGGCGTTTCGCCCGGCTCGAGCTTGCCGCCCGGAAATTCCCAGTAGCCTGCGTAGACCTTGCCCGGCGGCCGCTGCGCAAGCAGCACCTGGCCGTCACGGCGCAGAATCACCGCGGCCGCGACGCGAACGATGTCGTGGTTCACGAAGCGCGCGGCGACTTGCGCGCGAGCGCTGCGGCGCCGGCGTAGCTTCGCGCGAACTGCCACGCGACGCGGCCGCTGCGCGAGCCGCGTTGCAGCGCGTATTGCAGCGCCTGCCGCTCGCGCGATGCGACTTCGCGCGCTGATTTCACCGGCTTCACGCCGAACGCGTCGAGCCAGCCAGCAACGGCGGCGAGGTAGTCGTCCTGGCTGAACGGATAGAACGAGATCCAGAGCCCGAACCGCTCGGACAGCGAGATCTTCTCCTCGACCGATTCGCCCGGGTGCACTTCCTCGCCGACATGCTTCGTCTCGAGGTTCTCGCTCATGTACTCGGGCAGCAGATGGCGGCGGTTGGACGTCGCGTAGATCAGCATGTTCGCCCCCGCCGCGGCGACGGTACCGTCGAGCATCACCTTCAGCGCCTTGTAGCCCGGCTCGCCGGTGTCGAACGTGAGATCGTCGCAGAACACGATGAATCGCTCGCGCCGACCGGCGGTGATCTCCGCGATGTCGGGCAGGTCGACGAGATCGCTCTTGTCGACCTCGATCAGCCGCAGGCCCTTGCCTGCATACTTGCCGAGCATCGCCTTCACCAGCGACGACTTGCCGGTGCCGCGCGAGCCGGTAAGCAGCACGTTGTTCGCCGGCAATCCGGCCACGAACTGCCGCGTGTTCTGGTCGATCGCGTGCTTCTGCTCGTCGATCGCGACGAGGTCGTCGAGACGGATCGTGTGCGGATGCGCGACCGGCTGCAGATGGCCGCGTCCGCCGCGCTTGCGCCAGCGGTACGCCGTCGCATGCCAATCGGGCGGCGGCGGCGCGGGCGGCAGCATCGCCTCGAGCCGATCGAGCACGCCTTCGGCGCGCGCGAGGAGCCGATTGAAGTCGGCGAAGCTCAGCATCAGCTGCGGTAATCGGCGTTGATCGACACGTAGTCGTGCGAGAAGTCGCACGTCCACACCGTCGCGCTCGCCTCGCCGCGACCGAGCGCGACGCGCACGCCGATCTCGTCGCGCTTCATCACCCTCTGGCCGTCTTCCTCGCGATACGCGGGCGCGCGGCCGCCGTTCGCGACGACCTGCACGTCGTCGAGCCAGAACGATACGCGCGCCGGATCGAGGTCCGGCGGCGCGGCGTTGCCGATCGCGCAGACGATGCGCCCGAGATTGGGATCGGACGCGAAGAAGGCGGTCTTCACGAGCGGTGAATGCGCGATGCCGAGCGCGATGCGTCGACACTCGGCGCCGTCCGCTCCGCCGTGGACGGTGACCGTGATGAACTTGGTTGCGCCTTCGCCGTCGCGGACGATCGCCTGCGCGAGCGCCGTCGCGACGCAGGCGACGGCAGACCGAACCGCCGGCAGCCGGGAATCGTCGGCGCGCTCGATCGGCGCGATCGCGGCGCGACCCGTCGCGGCCACGACGAAGCTGTCGTTGGTCGACGTGTCGCCGTCGACGGTGGCGCAATTGAACGACACGTCGGCAATCTCGCGCACGAGCGGCGCAAGAATGCGCGGCGCGATCGGCGCGTCGGTCGCGACCAGCGCGAGCATCGTCGCCATGTCCGGATGGATCATGCCGGCCCCCTTGGCGATGCCCGTCACGGTGATCGACACGCCGTCGACGTCGATGCGGCGCGACGCGCCCTTCGGCACCGTATCCGTCGTCATGATCGCCCGTACGGCGTCGAGCCAACGGTCGGCGGCGAGCGCAGCGGCCGCGCGCGGAATCGCGGCGACCAGCTTGTCCACCGGCAGCGGCTCCATGATCACGCCGGTCGACAATGGCAGCACGTCGCGCGGCTCGCAGCCGAGCGCGGCGGCGACCGCGTCGCACGTCGCACGCGCATGCGCAATGCCGCTCTGTCCCGTGCCCGCGTTGGCGTTGCCCGCGTTGACGATCAGCGCGCGGATCGCATGGCCGCCGGCGCCGAGATGATCGCGACAGACGCTGACCGGTGCGGCGCAGAAGCGGTTCTGCGTAAAGACGCCGGCCGCGATCGTGCCCGGCTCGAACGCGACGAGCAGCACGTCGTCGCGCGACCAGTTCTTGATCCTCGCGGCAGCCGTCCCGAGACGTACGCCGGGAACGGCAAGCAGATCGCGAGCGTCAGGCGGCGTGTAGCGAACAGGCATTGCGCCGGTTGCTACGCCAGCCGGCCGTGACAGTGCTTGTACTTCTTGCCGCTGCCGCACGGGCAGGGCTCGTTGCGGCCGACCTTCTCGCCGCTGCGCACGAACGGCGGCGGCGATGCGACCGCGGTCGCCGTGTCTCCGCCGGTTGCCGCGGCGGCGAGCGCCTCCTCATAATCGGCGTGCTGGTAGCGGACGTTGGAAACCGGCGGCGCTTCCTCGACCGCCTGCACGTCTTCCTGAGTGCGCACCTGGACGGTCAGCACGACCTTGACGACGTCGGCCTTGATCCGGTCGAGCATGTCCGAGAAGAGCTCGAACGCTTCCCGCTTGTATTCCTGCTTCGGGTTCTTCTGCGCGTAACCGCGAAGATGGATGCCCTGGCGCAGGTGATCGAGGTTCGCGAGGTGCTCGCGCCAGTGCTGGTCGAGCGTCTGCAGCATCAGGCTCCGCTCGAACTGGCGCATCAGCTCGGGCCCGACGAGCGCCTCCTTCGTCGCGTACTGCGCGAGCGCGGCCTCGGCGAGCCGTTCGCGCAGCGACTCGTCGGTGATCTCCGAGTCGGTCTTGATCCATTCGCCGATCGGCACCTGCATCTGGAATTGCGACAGCAGCGCCGCCTCGAGCGCGGCAACGTCCCATTGCTCCTCGACCGACTCCGGAGGCACGAACTGGCGCACCGTCGTTTCCATCTCGCCGCGCACCATGTTGCGGATCGTGTCGGCGATGTCGTTCGACTCGAGCAGCTCGTTGCGCTGCTGGTAGATCACGCGCCGCTGGTCGTTCGCGACGTCGTCGTACTCGAGCAGCTGCTTGCGGATGTCGAAGTTGCGCGCCTCGACGCGCGTCTGCGCCTTTGCGATCGAGCGGTTGACGATCGGATGCTCGATCGGCTCGCCTTCGGGCATCTTGAGCTTCTGCATCATCACGCCGAGCCGCTCGCCGCCGAAGATGCGCAGCAGCGGATCCTCGAGCGACAGGTAGAAGCGCGAGCTGCCCGGGTCGCCCTGACGGCCGGAGCGGCCGCGCAGCTGATTGTCGATGCGCCGCGACTCGTGCCGCTCGGTGCCGACGATGTGCAGCCCGCCCGCGGCAACGACGGCGTCGTGTCGCTTCTGCCAGTCGCCGCGCAGCGCCGCGATCTCGCGGTCCCTGTCCTCGGGCGAAAGCTCGGCGTTGTCGCGAACCTTCAGGATGTCCGGCTCGATCGCGCCGCCGAGAACGATGTCGGTGCCGCGGCCCGCCATGTTGGTCGCGATGGTCACGGCACCCAAGCGGCCGGCCTGCGCGACGATCTGCGCCTCGAGCGCGTGCTGCTTCGCGTTCAGCACCCGGTGCGCGAGCTTCTCCTTTTCCAGGTATTTCGCGAGCAGCTCCGAGTTCTCGATCGACGTCGTGCCGACGAGCACCGGCTGGCCGCGCTGATGGCAGTCGCGGATGTCGGCGATGACCGCGTCGACCTTCTCCTGGAACGTCCGGAAGACAAGATCGTTCTCGTCTTTGCGCACCATCGGCATGTGCGTCGGGATCACCACCGTCTCGAGGTGGTAGATCTGCTGGAACTCGAATGCCTCGGTGTCCGCCGTGCCCGTCATGCCGGCGAGCTTGCCGTACATGCGGAAGTAGTTCTGGAACGTGATCGACGCGAGCGTCTGGTTCTCGCGCTGGATCGGAACGCCTTCCTTCGCTTCGACGGCCTGATGCAGTCCGTCGGACCAGCGGCGCCCCGGCATCAGCCGCCCGGTGAACTCGTCGACGATGATCACTTCGCCGTTCTGCACGACGTAATGCTGGTCGCGATGGAACAGCGCGTGCGCGCGCAGCGCCGCGTACAGGTGGTGCATCAGCGCAATGTTCTGCGCGTCGTAGAGCGACGAGCCGACCGGGATCAGCCCGGCGCCGCCGAGGATCTGCTCTGAATGCTCGTGGCCATCCTCGGATAGCAGGACCTGGTGGGCTTTCTCGTCGACCCAGTAGTCGCCGGGACCTTTTTCGTCAGGCTGCCGCGTGAGCCGCGGAACCAGCTCGTTCAGCCGGTAGTAGAGGTCGACGTTGTCGTCGGCCTGTCCCGAAATGATCAACGGCGTTCGCGCCTCGTCGATCAGGATCGAGTCGACCTCGTCGACGATCGCGTACGTGAGCCCGCGCTGCACGCGCTCGGTGAGCTGGAACACCATGTTGTCGCGCAGGTAATCGAAGCCGAACTCGTTGTTCGTCCCGTACGTGATGTCGGCGTTGTACGCGGCCTGCTTGTCGGCGTGCGCCATCTGCGACAGGTTCACGCCGACGGTGAGCCCGAGGAAACGGTAAATGCGCCCCATCCAGTCGGCGTCGCGCTGCGCGAGGTAATCGTTGACGGTGACGATGTGAACGCCCTTGCCGTTCAGCGCGTTCAGGTAGCCCGGCAACGTCGAGACGAGCGTCTTGCCTTCGCCGGTGCGCATTTCCGCGATCTTGCCGTTGTGCAGCGCCATGCCGCCCAGCAGCTGAACGTCGAAGTGGCGCATGCCGAGCGTGCGCTTGCTCGCTTCGCGAACCACGGCGAACGCCTCGGGCAGGACGTCATCGAGCGTCTCGCCATTGGCGACCCGCGAGCGGAACGCATCGGTCTTCGCGCGGAGATCGGCGTCCGATAGCGCCGCGATCTCCGGCTCGAGCGCGTTGATCTGACGGACGGCGTGCGCATACTGCTTCAGCAGGCGCTCGTTGCGGCTGCCGAAGATGCGGGTGAGGATGTTCTGGATCATGGGTCCGGAAGTTTCGGCGGCGGCGTGAAAAAACAAGGGGTGACGACCGCTCACCCCTCGTTACGTGCAAATCGCGATCAAGTCGGGAGATTGGGGTCAGGATCGCGATGTGTCATGGCGACTGTGACCGCGATTTCCTCCGCCAATTTCCACCGCAATTTTCGTCAGCCTGACGGCTGCAGGAACCGCGCGGGATTCTGCGGCACGCCGTTCAGCCGCACTTCGAAGTGCAGGTGCGGACCCGTCGAGCGACCGGTCGATCCGACGGCGGCGACGCGTTGCCCGCGCACCACCAGGTCGCCTTCGTGCACGAAAACCTGCGACGTGTGCGCGTAGCGGGAAACGAGGCCGTTGCCGTGGTCGATCTCGACCATCCTACCATACTGCGGGTGCAGCCCCGCCGCGACGACCTTGCCGCTCGCGGCAGCGACGATCAGCGTGCCGGCTTCGGCCGGAAAGTCGATGCCCTCGTGAAACGATTGCGCGCCGGTGAACGGATCGATGCGGTAGCCGAAGTTCGACGAGAACCAGCCGTCGACGATCGGCGCGAGCGTGGGCAGGAACTTGCGACGCGCCGACGTCTGCACGAGCAGCGCCTCGAGCACGCCGAGCTGGTCGGAGCGCTCGTCGACCTGCCGGCCGAGCCGCTCGACGACGTCGGCAAACTCGCTCACCGACAGCGAGCGCGCCGGCAGCGACGACTCCGCGCCGCCGCGTCCCGGCACGGTGCCCGGCTGCAGCGACGGCAACTCCTGCGGCTTCAGTCCGGCGAGCTTCGCGAGCCGCTCGCCGAGGCCCTCGAGCCGCATGATCTGCGCCTGCAGCTCGCCCACGCGCATCGCCATCGTCTTCAGGTGCGCATCGACGAGCTGTCGCGTGCGCTGCGCCTCCTCGCGCTGATCGGCCAGCACGATCGCGTCGAGCCACGGATGGTGGATCGCCGCGGCATACTTGAGCGTGACGAAGTTGAACGCGAACGTGAACGCGACGAAAAGCACGGCGAGCGAGAACCCGCCGAGCGCCCAGTGGCGCCAGTCGAGCGTCAGCGTACGAGCGCGTGACGTGCTCGACACCAGTATGATGTTCACGCGGCGTCCTCCCCGATTTGCGTCGTAGTATTCGACGCAGCTCGCCAAGCCCGGCCCAACATGCGCACCCCGCAACCGCTGCAGCGCGTCGTCGCCGCCGATCCGGTGCTCGCCGCGTGGGACGCACGCCGGCGGCAAGAGGCTGCGCTGACGCACGCCGTGCGCAGCGAATTGCCGCGACAGCTAGCCGCGCGCATTCGCGTGGCCGACGCACAACGCGAAACGCTCGAGCTTGTGGCCGACAGCGGTGCAGTCGCCGCCGCCGTACGACAGCGGCTGCCCGGCGTGCTCGAACGCCTTGCGAGGGATGGCCACGAATTTACTGGAATACGCGTGCGCGTGCAAGTTCGCGCCGACGTCGAGGCGGTCCAAAAAAAACCACTGAATCCGATAGATAGGGACTCGGCCGACGCGCTCGCACGCCTTGCCGACGCGCTTGCCCCAGGCCCGCTACAGCGCGCGCTCGAGCGGCTGCTCAAGCGCGGCCGATAGTCGATTCAGATCGCGTGCACGTCTCGTCGACCGCGATGTGCATCTACCGCTAGAGCGTCAAAACCGCTGATCTGTCGGCTACAAAAACATCATCAGACGCTTGAAAAAGTAGAAAATCAGAACGCCGGCGAGCAGCATGATCGTGTACTTGATCGTCTGCGCAATGAAACGCAGATAGCGGCGGTCGCGCGTGAACAGGTACAGCAGCGCCGCGACGGCGATCGTCGCCAGCCCGAGAAAGAGAAAGAGGCGGACGATCAGCACGGCTCGAGTCGGGTTTCACGGCCGAAACCCGACGCCGCCGGTGCGTCACGCGGCGGCGAGACGCCAGTCCTGGAACGCGGCCGGCACGTCGTCGGCCGCGGTGAACGTCGTGATCTCGAACGCGTCGGGACGCGCGAGCAGAGCGCGGGCGACCGCGTTGTTCAGCGCATGGCCCGGCTTGAACGCCGTGTACAGACCGATCAGCGGATGGCCGAGCAGATACAGGTCGCCGATCGCGTCGAGCACCTTGTGCTTGACGAATTCGTTGTCGTAGCGCAGCCCTTCGCTGTTCAGCACGCGCGTCTCGTCCAGCACGACCGCGTTCTGCAGGCTGCCGCCCAGCGCGAGCCCGGCCGAGCGCATCGCCTCGACATCCTGCATGAAGCCGAACGTGCGCGCCCGCGCGACTTCCTTCACGTACGAATGCTCGGCGAAGTCGATGACGACGTGCCGATTCTCCGAGCCGAACACCGGATGCGGAAAATCGATGGTGAAATCAAGCTTGAAACCGAAGCACGGCTCGAAGCGCGCCCACTTGTCGCCGTCGCGCAACTCGACCGGCGCAACGATGCGCAGATAGCGCTTGGGCGCCTTCTGCTCGACGATGCCCGCGGACTTCAGCAGGAACACGAACGGCGCCGCGCTGCCGTCCATGATCGGCACCTCGGGACCGGCGACATCGACGTGAAGATTGTCGATACCCACGCCGGCGAGCGCGGACATCACGTGCTCGACCGTCGAGACGGCCGCGCCGTCGCACTTGAGCGTCGACGAAAGACGCGTGTCGCCGACGTTTTCCGCGCGCGCCGGCAGCGAAACGGGCCGCGCGAGGTCGACGCGATGGAACACGACGCCGGTATCGGGGGCCGCGGGCCGCAGTGTGAGATCGACGCGAACGCCGGTGTGCAAACCCACGCCGGTCGTCTTGATCGTGTTCTTGAGCGTGCGCTGTAGGAGCATGGAGAAGGCGGCGAGCGCCACCCGAAATTGTAGCACGCAGCGGCGGTCGGTCCGACCGGCCGCGCCCAGGACGCCGCCGGTCGCCGCGCAGCGGTTGCGTCAGTCCGCCTGCTTGCGCAGGAATGCCGGGATGTCGGCGACGTCGATCGCAGCCGCCGGCGTCGACGGCGCGCGGCCGCGGCGCATGACCGCCGGCGCGTCGAGGTTCTCGTAGTTGATCGTCTCGACGGTCATCGCGACGTTGTCCGTCCCGGTGCGGGCGAGAACGGGCTCGACGAGCTGCATCGCCGGCGGCCGCTGCTTGATCGCGCCGGCGGCGCCGCCGAGACCGGTCGCGACCATCGTCACGCGCAGCCGGTCGTCCATTGCGTCGTCGATGACCGTACCGACGATCACCATCGCGTCCTCGGCGGTGAACTCCTTGATGGTGTTCATCACGTCGTGGTACTCCTTCATCCGCAACCCCGCGGACGCGGTGATGTTCACCAGTACGCCGCGTGCGCCGGCGAGGTTGACGTCCTCGAGCAGCGGGCTCTTCACCGCCTGCTGGGCGGCGAGCCGCGCGCGATCGGCGCCGTCGGCGGTGGCCGAGCCCATCATCGCCATGCCGACTTCGCCCATGACCGTGCGAACGTCCGCGAAGTCGACGTTGACGAGACCTGCGTTGTTGATGACCTCCGCGATGCCGGAGACGGCGCCGTGCAGCACGTCGTTCGCGGCTGCATAGGCGTCGAGCACCGACACGTCCTCGCCGAGCACCTGCATCAGCTTGTCGTTCGGGATGACGATCAGCGAGTCGACCTTCTTGCCGAGCTCCTCGATACCCTGCTGCGCGACCTTCTGCCGCTTGCCCTCGAAGGAGAACGGCCGCGTGACGACGGCAACCGTCAGGATGTTCATGCTCTTCGCGACGTCGGCGATCACCGGTGCAGCGCCGGTCCCGGTGCCGCCGCCCATGCCGGCGGTGATGAACAGCATGTCGGCGCCTTCGATCAGCTCGGCGATGCGGTCGCGGTCCTCGTTCGCCGCGTCGCGACCGATCTCGGGCTTCGCGCCGGCGCCGAGCCCGCGCGTCAGGTGACTGCCGAGCTGCACCTGCGTGCGCGCGGTCGAGCGCCGCAGCGCCTGCGCGTCGGTATTCGCGCAGATGAACTCGACGCCGCTTAAGGCCCGATTGATCATGTGCTCGACCGCATTGCCGCCGCAGCCGCCGACGCCGATGACCTTGATGATCGCGCCTTCGTCCAACGCCTGATCGATGATCTCAAACATGGTGTGGTCCTTTCTCTCCTGTCAACATAGAAACGAAGGCTGCGATGTCAAGCTCGATTTTTAGTGGGTGTTCTGCCGAAAACCGACGGGCTTGGCCCGCGGTTTTCGGGTAACTCTCTTCGGGCCAAAGTAGGAGTTCACTTTGGCCCGCTTTCAAAAATTTGTCTTGAACCACTGCTTCATCCTTTCCGCGACGCCGCCGATGCCGCCGCCGCCCGCGCGCATCTGCGCATCTCGCATGAATTGATCGCGACCCTCGATCAGCAGGCCGACCGCGGTCGCATAGCGGGGGCTGCGCACGACGTCGGCGAGCCCGCCGACGTACGCCGGCACGCCGACGCGCACCGGCAGATGGAACACTTCCTCGCCGAGCTCGCTCATCCCCTGCATCAGCGCGCTGCCGCCGGTCAGCACAACGCCGGACGACAAGAGCTCCTCGAAGCCGCTGCGGCGCAGCTCTGCCTGCACGAGCGTGTAGAGCTCCTCGATCCGCGGCTCGATCACTTCGGCAAGCATCTGGCGCGACAGCTTGCGCGGCGCGCGCTCGCCGACGCCGGGCACCTCGATCACGTCGTTCACCGCGGCGAGCTGGCGCAGTGCGCAGCCGTGGCGAAGCTTCAACTCCTCGGCTTCCTTCGTCGGCGTGCGAAGCGTCATCGCGATGTCGTTGGTCACCTGGTCGCCGGCGATCGGGATCACCGCCGTGTGGCGAATCGCGCCGCCGGTGAACACGGCGATGTCGGTCGTGCCTCCGCCGATATCCATCAGGCAGACGCCGAGCTCCTTTTCGTCGTCGTTCAGCACGGCGATCGACGAAGCGAGCGGCTGCAGCATCACGTCCTTCACCTCGAGCCCGCAGCGACGCACGCACTTCGTGATGTTCTCGACCGCCGACACCGCGCCGGTCACGATGTGGACCTTCACTTCGAGGCGCACACCGCTCATCCCGAGCGGTTCGCGGACGTCGTCCTGACCGTCGATGATGAATTCCTGCGGCAGGATGTGCAGGATCTGCTGGTCGTTCGGGATCGCGATCGCCTTTGCCGTCTCGACGACACGGTCGATGTCGGCTTGCGTGACCTCCTTTTCCTTGATCGCGACCATGCCGCTCGAATTGAGGCTCTTGATGTGGCTGCCTGCGATGCCCGTGTAGACCTCGGTGATGCGGCAGTCCGCCATCAGCTCGACTTCCTCGAGCACGCGCTGGATCGACGCCATCGTCGCCTCGATGTTGACGACGACGCCGCGCTTCAGGCCGCGTGATGGTTGCGTGCCGAGGCCGATGATGTTCAACTCGCCGTCGGCGCCGACCTCGGCGACGATCGCAACGATCTTCGACGTGCCGATGTCGAGGCCGACGATCAGATTCTTGCTGTCCTTGGCCATTCGTTCCTTCGTCAGGCAGCCTTCTTCGGCAGCCGCTCCCTGAAGCCCGGTACGCGTACGGCAAACCCGTTGCGATAGCGCAGATCGACCTGCACGACGCCGGTCCCGGCCCGGCGCAATGCGGCCACCGTGCGCGCGAAGACGCCGGCGAAGCGCTCGAGCCGCGCGGCCGGCTCGTCGCGGCCGAGGTCGATGTCGAGCGGCGCGCCCGCGCCGTCGGCGCGCAGGTGCCATGAGCCGCGCGGCGACAGGCGCACTTCGGCGAGCGCAAGGCCGATCGGTGCGAGCGTCGCCGTCCATTCGCGGTAGCGTTGCGCGACGTCGGCGGCGCGTCCGTCCGGGCCCGCGAAGCGCGGCAGCTCGCCGTCGTAGCGGCCGCTGAAAACCTCGCCGGACACATCGACGAGTGCGTCGTCGTTCCAGCGCGCGAGCGGCACGTGCTCGTCGATGTCGACCTCGAGCCGCCGCGGCCATTGCCTGCGCAGCGACACGCCCCGCACCCACGCGAGCTTTGCGATCGACGCCTTCGCGCGGTCGAGGTTCATCGTGAAGAACGTGCCGGCGAGCTCGTCGCGAATGACCGCCTCGAGATGCGCGCCGCTCGCGTGCACGAGCGGCGTGCGCACGACGATCTCGCGAAAGTCGAACGCCGGCGCACGAGCGATCCAGGCAACGAGCGCCCACGCAAGCGCGGCGAGCGCGAGCACGGCGAGCGTCGCGGCCGTCGCATTGAGCTGGCGCGCGTCATCCCACATGCGCGCCTCGCAGAATCTCGATGCACAGATCGGCGAAGGGGATCTGCGCCTGCCTCGCGGCCATCGGCACGAGCGAATGAGCGGTCATGCCGGGCGAGGTGTTCAATTCGAGGAACGTGAACGAGCCGTCGTCGCGCACGATCAGGTCGAGCCGGCCCCAGCCGCGGGCGCCAAGCAGCCGGAACGCATCGAGCGACGCGCGGCGGATCTCGTCCTCCTTCGCGTCGTCGAGGCCGGCCGGGCAGAAATACTTCGTCTCGTCCGAGAAATACTTGTTGTGATAGTCGTAGTTCCCCTGCGGAGCCTCGATGCGGATCGTCGGCAGCGCGCGCTCGCCGAGGATGGCGACGGTGATCTCGCGGCCTTCGACGAATTCCTCGATCAGCACCAGGTCGTCGTGCGTCGCCGCTTCGCGATACGCGAGCGCGAGCTCGTCGTGGTCGACGGCGGCGATCTTGGTGATGCCGATCGTCGAGCCTTCGCGCGCGGGCTTGACGATCAGCGGAAGACCGAGCTCGGCGACCACGCGCATCCAGTCGGTATGCGCAGTCGCGACGCGATAGCGCGGCGTAGGCACGCCGCTCGCGAGCCATACGAGCTTCGTGCGCCACTTGTCCATCGCGAGCGCAGAAGCCATCACGCCGCTGCCGGTGTACGGCACGCCGAGCACCTCGAGCGCGCCCTGCACGGTGCCGTCCTCGCCGAAGCGTCCGTGCAACGCGATGAAGACGCGATCGAAGCCGTCGCGCTTCAGCTCCCACACATCGCGCTCGGCCGGATCGAACGCATGCGCGTCGACGCCTTTTTCGACCAGTGCCTTCAGCACCGCGTTGCCGGACAGGAACGATATCTCGCGCTCCGACGACGGGCCGCCCATCAGCACCGCGACCTTGCCGAATTCAGTGTCGTCGCTCACTTGCTTGTCCGCGTGCGAGGTTGGTCTACCGGGCGGCCGCTTCGCCCTCCCGCACCGGCTGCTCCGCAGGTACCGCGTCGGGCTCGCCCGCCCATCAGCACCGCGACCTTGCCGAATTCGTCACCGCTACTCATTTCGCGACTTCTCCGACGATGCGCACTTCGGGCTCGAGCTCGACACCGGTCCGCTCGCGGACGACACGGCGCACGTGCGCGATCAGAGACTCGATATCGGCGGCGCGCGCGCGGCCACCTGGGTTGACGATGAAGTTCGCGTGCTTTTCGGATACGCGCGCACCGCCGATCGCGAATCCCTTGAGGCCGCAGCTTTCGATCAATCGTGCCGCGTGGTCCTCCTGCGGATTGCGGAACACGCTGCCCGCGTTCGGGATCTCGAGCGGCTGCGTCGCGATCCGTCGCTTGAGGAAGGCGCGGATCGTCGCGCGCGCGTCGTCCATGTCGCCCGGCGGAAAGTCGAACCACGCGGCGGTGAAGATGCCGTCCGGCGGCGTATCGCCGGCACCGTGCACGCTGCGGTAGCCGATCGAATAGTGCGCGCGCTTGCGCAACTCGAACTCGCCGGCGCGCGTCAGCACCTCGACCCGCGCGACGTAGGTCCATGTCTCGCCGCCGTAGCAGCCGGCGTTCATCGCAAGCGCGCCGCCGATCGTCCCCGGAATGCCGGCGAGGAATTCGGCGCTGCCGCGCGCGTGCAGCGCGGCGAAGCGGGCGACCTTCGGGCTCGCGACACCCGCGTCGGCGTAGACGAATCCGTCGCGCCACTCGACCATCGCGTGCGTCGAGTGCATGACCACGGTGGCGCCGCGCACGCCGCCGTCGCGCACGAGCACGTTGCTGCCGAGGCCGATGACCGTCAGCGGCTCGCCCGGCGGCCACGCACGCACGAACGCCGCGAGATCGTCGCGGTCCGCGGGCAGGTAGAGCAAGTCCGCGGGGCCGCCGCAGCGCCAGCTCGTATAGCGCGCGAGCGGCGCATCGCGCCGCAGCGTTCCGCGCAGCGCATCGAGCCGGGGCGCGTCGTTCATCATCATGCCGGCGCCGCCGTCAGTTGCACCGCCACCTGGCCGATCGAGCCCGCGCCCATCGTCAGCACGACGTCGCCGTCGCGCACGATCGTGCGCAGTGCGTTCGGCACGTCGGCAATGCTCTCGACGAACACCGGCTCGATCCTGCCCGCGACGCGAAGCGCGCGCGCGAGCGCACGGCCGTCGGCTGCGACCAGCGGCGATTCGCCGGCCGGATAGACGTCGGCGAGCACGAGCGCGTCGACCGTCGAAAGAACGCGGACGAAATCCTCGAACAGATCGCGCGTGCGCGTGTAGCGATGCGGTTGAAAGGCGAGCACGAGCCGCCGTGCAGGAAAGCTCGCGCGCGCGGCCGCAAGCGTCGCCTCCATCTCTGCCGGATGGTGGCCGTAATCGTCGATCAGCGTGAAGCTTCCGCCGCCGTCGATCGCGACGTCGCCGTAGCGCTGGAACCGCCGGCCGACGCCGCGGAACTCCGCCAGCGCAGCCGCGATCGCGCGATCGTCGACTCCGACCTCGCGTCCGACAGCGATCGCGGCGAGCGCGTTCCGCACGTTGTGCACGCCGGCGAGGTTCAACTCGACGGCGAGGTCGAGCGACTTCGCCGCGCGCGCGACGAAGCGCATGCGGCCGCCGATGTTCTCGACGTCCGTCGCGCGAAGCTGCGCGTCGTCGCGCAGGCCGTAGGTGACGATCGGCTTGGTGATCGACGGCAGGATCTCGCGCACGTTCGCGTCGTCGACGCACACGACCGCGATGCCGTAGAACGGCAGACGCTGCGCGAAATCGACGAAGGCGCGCGACAGGCGGGCGAAATCGTGCCCGTACGTTTCCATGTGGTCGGCGTCGATGTTCGTGATGACGGCGAGCGCGGGCTGCAGATAGAGGAACGACGCGTCCGATTCGTCCGCTTCGGCGACGAGGAAATCACCGTGGCCGAGCCGCGCGTTGGCGTCCGCGGACAACAGGCGGCCGCCGATGACGAACGTCGGGTCGAGGCCGCCCTCCGCGAGGACCGAAGCGATCAGGCTGGTCGTCGTCGTCTTGCCGTGCGTGCCCGCGACAGCGATCCCTTGCTTCAACCGCATCAGCTCGGCCAGCATCAGCGCGCGCGGAACGACCGGAATGCCGGCGGCGCGCGCCGCGACGACTTCGGCATTGTCGTTCGCGACCGCCGTCGAGACGACGACGGCGTCGGCGCCGGCGACGTTCGTCGCCGCATGGCCGATCGTGATCGCGACGCCGAGCGAGCCCAGCCGTCGCGTCACGGCGCTCGCCGCGAGATCCGAGCCGGACACGTGGTAGCCCTGCGTCGCAAGCACCTCCGCGATGCCGCTCATGCCGGCGCCGCCGATGCCGACGAAGTGCACGCGCTTGACCTTGTGCTTCATGCGACGCGCGCAAGCGTGAGACAGACATCGGCGACGCGCTCGGTCGCGCCGATCTTGCGCAGCGCGCGGGCGGCTGTCGCCATCGCGAGCAGTCGCTCGCGCGTCGCCTGCTGCAGCCATCGCGCAAGGCGCTCGGGCGTCAGGTCGCGCTGCAGGATCATCTCGGCCGCGCCGCGCCCGGCAAGCTCGCGCGCGTTGTCTACCTGATGGTCGTCGGCGGCGAACGGGAATGGCACGAGCACGCTGGCAGCTCCGACGGCGGCGAGCTCGGCGATCGTCGTCGCGCCGGACCGGCACACGACGACGTCGGCGTGCGCGTATCGCGCGGCCATGTCGTCGATGAACGGCAGGCATTCGGCGTCGACACCGGCATTCGCGTACGCGGCGCGCAGCATGTCGATGTGCTGCTCGCCCGCCTGATGGACGACGTGCGGCCGCGCGTCGCGCGCGATCAGCGCGAGCGCCTTCGGCACGCGCTCGTTCAACGCTTGCGCGCCGAGGCTGCCGCCGACGACGAGCATGTTGAGCGGCCCGCTGCGCCCCTCGAATCGCTGCTCCGGCGGTGGCACCGCGGTTATCTCGGCGCGCAGCGGATTGCCGACCCACTGCGGATTGCCGTCGGCGGTCGCGCCGAACGTGCCAGGAAATCCCGTCAGCACGCGATCGGCGCCGAAGCGCAGCACGCGATTGGCGAGCCCGGGCCGCGCATCGAGGTTGTGAATGACGAGCGCACGATTCTGCGCGACCGCCATCAGCGCGCCGGGAAAGGAAACGAAGCCTCCGAAGCCCACGACGACGTTCGGCCGGCGCCGCTTGAGCACGCGCCGCGCCTGCCAGCACGCGTAGAGGATCGCGTACGGCCCGAGCAACAGCCGTGCGAGCCCCTTGCCGCGCACGCCACGAAAATCGAGCGCTTCGAAGTCGACGCCGTTCTTCGGCACCAGGCGTGACTCCATGCCGTCGCGCGTGCCGAGCCAGAACACGCGCGCGCCGCGGCCCTTCAATTCGTTCGCGACCGCCAGTCCCGGGAAGACATGGCCGCCGGTGCCGCCGGTCGTGATCATCACGGTGGCCGTCATACCGAAAAGCCCCTCAGCAGCCTTCGGTTCTCCCAATCGGCCCGCAGCAGAATCGCGATCGCGACGGCGTTCGCGACGATGCCGCTGCCGCCGAACGACAGCAGCGGCAGCGTGAGCCCCTTCGTGGGCAGCACACCCATGTTCACGCCGATGTTGATGAACGCCTGCACGCCGATCCACACGCCGATGCCGTGCGACACGAGCGCGCAGAACGGGCGCTCGAGCCGCGCCGCCTGCCGTCCGATCGCATACGCGCGAACGAGCACCCACACGAACAGCACGATCACCAGGAGCACGCCGACGAAGCCGAGCTCTTCGGCGATCACCGCAAGCAGGAAGTCGGTGTGCGCTTCCGGCAGGTACAAGAGCTTCTCGACGCTGCCGCCGAGCCCGACGCCGAACGCCTCTCCACGACCGAACGCGATCAGCGAATGCGACAGCTGATAGCCCTTGCCGAACGGATCGGACCACGGATCGACGAACGCTGTGAGCCGTTGCAGCCGATACGGCGCGGCGACGAGGATCGCGCCGAGCGCGAACGGCAGTAACAGCGCGAGCCCGAGAAAGAGACGCCAGTCGAGGCCGCCCAGAAACAGCACGCCGAAGGCGATCGCGACGATGACGACGAACGCGCCGAAGTCGGGCTCGAGCAGCAGCAGGCCGCCGATCGCAACGGTGACCGCAAAAAGCGGCAGGAAGCCGCGTACGAGCGTCCGGCGCATCGGTAGCTCGGCGTGCAGGAAGCCCGCTTTGCGCACCGCGTAGCTCGCCGCGTACAGCACGACGACGAGCTTCATGAATTCGGAGGGCTGCAGGTTCACCACGGCGAGCGAGAGCCACCGGCGCGAGCCGTTGACCGAGCGTCCGATGCCCGGCACGAGAACAAGCACGAGCAGCAGCGCGCCGCCGATGAACAGGTAGGGCGCGAGCCGCTGCCACGCCTTCATCGGGACCTGAAACGCGACGAACGCGGCGACGAGCCCGATGCCCACGAACAGCGCGTGCCGGGCGAGGAAGTACCACGGCCGGTAACCGGTGTGCGAGGACACTTCGGCCATCGTGATCGACGCCGAATAGACCATCACCAGCCCGATCGCGAACAGCAGCAGCGCCGCCCATGCGAGCGATCCGTCGTACGCGGCCATCGTCCGCGGGTGGCGCGGCAGCGTGGCGATCGATCGCAGCGCCTTCAGCGCCGCGAGCCCGCCCAGCGTTCCGGTATCGGCGATCGCCTTACGCATGGACGCCATCCTTCGCGAGCGCGCGCACGTAGCCGATGAACGCGCTGCCGCGCTCGACATAGCTCGCGAACTGGTCGAGGCTCGCGCACGCCGGCGAGAGCAGCACCGCGTCTCCGGTGTGAGCGAGCGCGACGGCGCGCGCCGCCGCCTTGTCGAGCGTGCCGAGCATCTCGACGCGCGCAACGCTTCCTTCGAGCGCCCGCTCGATCAGCGGCGCGTCGCGTCCGATCAGCAGCACGGCGCGGCAGCGCGCATCGACGGACGCCTTCAGCGCGCGAAAGTCCTGTCCCTTGCCGTCGCCGCCGGCGATCAGCACGACGCAGCGATTCAATCCGTCGAGCGCCGCCTGCGTCGCCGCGACCGTCGTTCCCTTCGAGTCGTTGACGTAGAGCACGCCGTCGACTTCGGCGATCCGCTGCATCCGGTGCGGCAGGCCCTGGAAGCGCGCGAGCGCGGCGAGCACGTCGCGATCGATCTTCGCCACCGCCGAGGTCAGCGCGAGCGCCGCGAGCGCGTTGAGCCAGTTGTGCCGGCCGACGAGCGCGAGATCGCGCACCGGCACGAGCAGCGCACCGCCGCGCGCGAGCCAGACGCCGGCGCCGTCGTCGCCGCGATCGACGAGTCCCCACGCTTCCTCCGACAGCGGAACGCCGGCGCCGAACGTCTGCACGGTGCGGCCCGGCTGGCGCATCAGCGGAACGATACGATCGTCGCGGTTGAGGACCTGCACGTCGGCGTTCGCGAAGATCCGCGCCTTCGCCGCAGCATAGTCGGCGAGACCGGCGTAGCGATCGAGGTGGTTCGCGCTCACGTTCAGCACGGCGGAGGCGATCGGCGCGAGCGTCTGCGTGGTCTCCAGCTGGTAGCTCGACAGCTCGAGCACGAACACGTCGGGCCACGGCTCGCCCGCGCCCTGCGCGGGCGCGAAGCGCTCGAGCACGTCGAGCACGGCATCGCCGATGTTGCCCGCAACGACGCTCGACAGACCCGCTCCACGCGTGAGCTCGCCGGTGAGGGCGGTCACCGTCGTCTTGCCATTGGTGCCGGTGATCGCGAGCACTTTCTGTCCGCGTGGCAGCGCACGCGCGAACAGCTCGACGTCGCCGGCGAGCTCGACGCCGCGCGCGACGGCGGCGGCGATCGCCGGCTGGTCCTTCGCGACCCCGGGGCTGATCGCGATGAGATCGGCGCCCTCGAACGTCGATTCGTCGAACGGGCCGCCGGTGAACTCGACGTCGGGCAATTCGGCGCGAAGCCGTTCGGCGAACGGCGGACGCTCGCGCGTGTCGGCGACGCGAACACGCGCGCCGCGCGCCGCGAGATGGCGCGCGAGCGACAACCCGGTGATCCCGAGTCCCAGCACGACGACGCTTCGGCCGGCGTAGTTCATCAGCGCAGCTTGAGCGTCGACAGGCCGAAGAGCACGAGCAGCATCGTCACGATCCAGAAACGGACGACGACCTGGTTCTCCTTCCAGCCCTGCAATTCGTAGTGATGATGAATCGGCGCCATGCGGAACACGCGCTTGCCGGTCATCTTGAACGACGCGACCTGCACGATCACCGACAGCGTCTCGACGACGAACACGCCGCCCATGATGAACAGCACGATCTCCTGGCGCACGATGACGGCGATCGTGCCGAGCGCGCCGCCGAGCGCGAGCGCGCCGACGTCGCCCATGAACACCTCGGCCGGGTACGCGTTGAACCACAGGAAGCCGAGGCCCGCGCCGGCGATCGCTCCGCAGATCACCGCGAGCTCGCCGGCGCCGGAGATCAGCGGAAAGTTGAGATAGCGCGCGAAGATCGCGTTGCCGGTGACGTACGCGAAGATGCCGAGCGCGGCACCGATCATCACCGTCGGCATGATCGCGAGCCCGTCGAGGCCGTCCGTCAGGTTCACCGCGTTGCTGGTGCCGACGATCACGCAGTACGTGAGCGCGATGAAGCCCCACACGCCGAGCGGATACGACATCGTCTTGAAGAACGGCACGATCAGATCGGTCTTCGGCGACAGCGCGACGTTGAAGCCGCTGCCGATCCACGCCTGTGCGAGCCGCAGGAAATGCGCGTTGTCCGGCACCGAGATCGCGAACGCGAGATAGACGGCGGCGACGATTCCGATAACCGACTGCCACAGCAACTTCGAGCGCGCGGAGAGACCTTTCGGGTTTCGATGAACGACCTTGCGGTAGTCGTCGACCCAGCCGACCGCGCCGAATCCGAGCGTCACCAGCAGCACCGCCCAGACGAAGCGGTTGTCGAGATCGCCCCACAGCAGCGTGGTGACCACGATCGACACGAGGATCAGCGCGCCGCCCATCGTCGGCGTTCCCGCCTTGGCGAGATGGCTGCTCGGGCCGTCGTCGCGCACCGACTGGCCGATCTTCATCCGCGTGAGCCAAGCGATCATCCGCGGACCGACGATGAACGAGATGAACAGCGCCGTCATGCATGCGAGCACCGCGCGCAGCGTGATGTAGCCGAACACGTTGAACGCGCGAACGTCCTTCGCAAGGAGGTCGGCGATCCAGAGCAGCATCAGTGCGGCTCCTGCGCGAGCGTTCCTGCGAGTGTCGCCACGACACGCTCCATGCGCATGAAGCGCGATCCCTTGACGAGCACCGACGTTCGCGCGCCGCCCGGCTGGTGAAGGTCGGCCGACACGCGGGCAGCGGTCTCGTCGACCGACGCGAAGTGCTCGCCGCCGCCGCCGAACGCATCGACTGCGTGCGCGGTCAGCTCGCCGGTGCCGTACAGCCGATCGATGCCGGCCGCGCGCGCGTACGCACCGACTTCGCGGTGGAATTCGGCGCCCTGCTCGCCCACCTCGCCCATGTCGCCGAGCACGAGCCAGCGCGGCTTCGGCGCCGCGGCGAGCACGTCGATCGCCGCGCGCACCGAGTCGGGATTCGCGTTGTACGTGTCGTCGATCAGCGCGCCGCCGGTGCGCGCACGCAGCGCGACGAGCCGCCCGGCGGCCGGCCTGAATGTCTCGAGGCCGCGCACGACATGCGCGAGCGGCACGCCGATCGCGAGCGCGGCCGTCGTCGCCGCGAGCGCATTCGCCGCATTGTGCCGGCCGGCAATCGCAAGTCGCACCGCGACGTCGCCCGCAGGCGTCGACAGCTCGACGCTCGTGCGTTCGGTCTCGATGTACCGGCCGCGGACGACGGCGGCGTGATCGAGCGCGAACTCGAGCGCGCTGACGCCGCGGCGCTCGGCGACCGCGTCGCGCCAGATGTCGATGTGCGCGTCGTCGGCATTGATCACGGCAATGCCCCCGGGCGCGAGCACCCCGATCGCCGCCGCATGCTCGATCGCGACGTCGTCGACGCTCACCATGAACTCCTGGTGCTCGCGCTGCGCGTTGTTGATCAGTGCGACGGTCGGCTGCGCGATCGGCGCGAGCTCGGACGTTTCACCGCGATGATTCATGCCAAGCTCGATCACGGCGGCGCGATGCTCGCCGCGAAGCGCGAGCAGCGTGAGCGGCAGCCCGATCGCGTTGTTCAGGTTGCCGCGTGTCGCGAGCACGTGCGCGTCGCCGAAGTGCGCGCGCAGGATCGAGGCGAGCATCTCCTTCACCGTCGTCTTGCCGTTGCTGCCGACGACGAGGATCAGCGGAATCGCGAACCGGCGGCGCCAATCGGCGGCGAGCGTGCGCAACGCGCGCAGCGGGTCGGCGACGACGACGAGATTGCCGCGCAAGCCGCCGGCGCGCGATTCGGCGACGAGCGCGGCGACGGCCCCTTGCGCGAGCGCGCGTTCGACGAAGTCGTGGCCGTCGAAGCGCTCGCCTTTCAGCGCGACGAAGAGGTCGCCGGGCTGCAGCGCGCGGCTGTCGGTAACGACGCGCTCGAACCGAACGCGCTCGCCCACGACGCGGCCGCCGAGGATCGCCGCAGCGGCGGCGCTGTCCATCATGCGCCGCTCCATCGCGCGAGCGCCGTCGTCGCCTCGGCGGCGTCGGAATACGGAACGCGCGCGCCGGCGAGCTCCTGGTAGTCCTCGTGGCCCTTTCCGGCGAGCAGCACGACGTCGCCCCACTTCGCCGCGGCGATCGCATGCGCCACCGCGCTCGCGCGGTCGAGCTCGATCGACCACTTGCGGTTGTCCGTCTCGCGGATGCCGGCGACAACGGCCTCGGCGATCGCCGTCGCGTCCTCGCCCCTCGGGTTGTCGCTGGTGACGATCACGCGATCGGCGAGCGTCGCGGCGATTCGCCCCATCTGCGGCCGCTTGCCCGCGTCGCGCTCGCCGCCGCAGCCGAACACGCAGGCGAGCTCGGCGCCGACCGGCACCGCGGGCCGCAGCGCGAGCAGCACTTTCTCCAGTGCATCCGGTGAATGCGCGTAGTCGACGACGACGAGCGGCTTGCCGGCGCCGCCGAAGCGCTGCATGCGGCCCGCCGGCGACGTAACGCCGGCAAGCGCGCCGAGCGCGTCGCCAAGCGGCACTTCGCTTGCACAGAGCACGCCCAGCACGCCAAGCGCGTTCGCCGCGTTGAACGTGCCGACCAGCTGCGTCTGCACATCGCCGCGGCCCCACGGCGTCGCCACCGACAGCGCGAGGCCCGCCGACGTCGTCGACATCGCGGTCGGCACGACGTCGGCGTTGGCGAAGCCGTACGTGATCACGCGCTGCCCGCGGCCGTGCGCGGCGTCGGCGAGAGACTGGCCGAACGCGTCGTCGGTGTTGACGACGGTGGCGGCGAGCCCGGGCCATGCGAAGAGCTTCGCCTTCGCGGCGCCATACGCGGCCATCGTCACGTGGTAGTCGAGATGATCGCGGGTGAGATTGGTGAACAGCGCCACGTCGAACGCGACGCCGTTGACGCGGCCCTGATCGAGCCCGTGCGACGAAACTTCCATCGCGACCGCGCGCGCGCCGGCGTCGCGGAAACGCCCGAGCATCTCGTGCAGCACCGCTGCGTCGGGCGTCGTGTTGCGCGACGACTCGAGCGCGCCGACGAGACCGTTGCCGAGCGTGCCGACGACGGCCGCGCGCCGCCCGCACCGATCGAGGCACTGCGCGATCCAGTGCGAGCACGACGTCTTGCCGTTGGTGCCGGTGACACCGACCATCCATAGCTCGCGCGACGGGCTGCCGTAGATGAAGTCGGCGATCGAGCCGAGCCGCGCTCGCAAATCGTCGACGGCGAGATTCGCGACGTGCCACTCGTCGCTCCAGCGAAAGCCGTGCGCTTCCCACAGCACGCTGCCCGCGCCGCGGGCGATCGCGTCGCCGATGAATGCGCGACCGTCGGTGTGTGCGCCCGGGAACGCGGCGAACGCGTCGCCGGCATGCAGCTCGCGGCTGTCGGCGCAGACACGGCGCGGAGTGGTGCCGAGGCGCGCGAGCAACGCGACGATGTCGATTGCAGCAGCGCCGCTCACGTCTCTTCCCCGACCTCGATCGCGTCGCGCGGCAGGATCGCGTTGTCGACCGGTGCGTCGGTCGGCACCCCCAGCATGCGCAGCGCGCTGCCCATCACCGTCGAGAACACCGGCGCGGCAACCGAGCCGCCGTAGTATTCGCCGGCAGAGGCTTCGTCGATCATCACGGCGACGATCAGTCGCGGATCGGACACCGGCGCGAAGCCGACGAACGACGACACGTACTTGTTCGCGTAGCTGCGGCCTTCGATCTTGTGCGCGGTGCCCGTCTTGCCGGCGACGCGATAGCCGGGCACCTG
Organism: uncultured beta proteobacterium; assembly: GCA_963798655.1. GTDB lineage: Bacteria > Pseudomonadota > Gammaproteobacteria > Burkholderiales > Casimicrobiaceae > CAVSMC01. Next base: position 369,633 of record CAWCUH010000007.1, read on the forward strand.
CGCCTTGGGTGCGGTGCCTCCGGGCTGCACGGCAAGCTCGAGCATGTGGCGCACCGCGTGCGCCGTCGCAGCGCTCACCACCGGCCGACCCGCAACCGGGCCGTTCGTCTTCAGCAGCGTCGCCGGCTTCAACCGGCCGTCGTCTGCGAACACCGTGTACGCACGCGCGAGCTGCACGAGATTGACCGACAGGCCGTGCCCGTACGAGATGGTCGCCTGCTCGATCGGCTTCCAGCTCTTCGCCGGTCGCAGCCGTCCCGCCGTCTCGCCGGGAAATCCGGTGTGCGGCGGCGCGCCGAAGCCCGCGTTGGTCAGCGTCTGGAACATCGTCTGCGGCGCAAGTCCGAGCGCGATCTTCGCGGCGCCGACGTTGGACGATTTCTGGATGACCTGCTCGACGGTCAACGCGCCGTTCGGATGCGCGTCGTGGATCGTGTTCGGACCGATCTTCAGCGTTCCCGGCGCCGTCTGGATCACGGTATCCGGTCGCACCCTGCCCGTCTCGATCGCCGCGGCGATGGTGAACGGCTTCATCGTCGAGCCGGGCTCGAACGTGTCGGTCAGCGCGCGATTGCGCATCCGGTCGGCGCCGCTGCGCTTGCTCGCGTTCGGGTTGTACGCCGGCCAGTTCGCGAGCGCGAGGATCTCGCCGCTCTTCGCGTCGAGCACGACGATCGATCCGGCTTTCGCGCGGTTCTTCTCGACCGCTGCGCGCACTTCGCGGAACGCGAGGTACTGCAGCCGCGAGTCGATCGCGAGCGCGAGATCGCGACCCGCCTCGGCGGGCCGGATCGCCTGGACGTCCTCGACCACTTCGCCGCGCCGGTTGATCAGCACCCGCCGGCTTCCCGGTCGCCCGCCCAGCCACTGCTGCTGCGCGAGCTCGATGCCTTCCTGCCCGGCGTCGTGGTCGCCGGTGAACCCCAGGATGTGGCTCATCGTTTCGCCGCCCGGGTAGTAGCGGCGGTAGCCGTTCTCGTCGTTGAGGCCCTTGATGCGCAGAGCGGCGACGCGGTCGGCTGTCTCGGGCGGAATCTGCTTCGCGAGGTAGACAAAGTCGCCGTCGCGGAGTTTCGCCGCGAGTTTCGCCGGCGTCGTCTCGAGCAGCTTGGCGAGCGCCGACATCTGCGCCGGCGTCGCCTCGAACTGCGCCGGGAATGCCCAGATCGACTTGACCGGCGTCGAGATCGCGAGCGGCTCGCCAAGGCGATCGAGAATGCGGCCACGATGCGCCGGAACCTCGATCTCGCGGCTCGAGCGCGCCGTGCCCTGCTCCTGCAGGAAGCCGTTGTCGATGCTTTGCAAGTACAGCGAGCGGCCGGCGAGCGCGGCGAAGAGCACGGCGAACGCGCCGAACATCGCGCCGGCGCGTAACGGCGAGAGCGCCGGCGGCGGCGCGCCACGGCGCAACGGCTTCACCCGCGCGGCGATCGCGCTCACCGCGCCGCTCCGGACACGACCTCGACGCGCGAAGCGCCGGGAAGCTCCATCTTCAGCTGCTCGCGCGCGATCTTCTCCACGCGCGCCGGCGTCGCCCACGTCGATTGCTCGAGCTGCAGCTGCCCGTATTCGGTCTCGTACGCGTGTGCGCGCGCCTGCTCGCGCTCGAGCTCGACGAAGAGCTTGCGTGCCTGGTGGCGCGACGTGACGAGCGACAGCGCGCAGCCGACGAGCACGGCGAGGAGCAGCAGGTTGACCCGCGCCATCGTCCGCTACCCCGCGCGCGCGAAGTCCGCCGGCAGCGGATGCGCAGTGCGCTCGGCAACGCGCAACGTCGCGCTGCGCGCGCGCGGATTGCTCGCCGCCTCGTCGGCGTCGGCGCGGATCGCGCGTCCGATCCGGGCGAGCGGCGCGCCCGGCAGCGCGCTCTCGACGATCGGCAGCCGCGCGAGCCGCGGATCGCCGCCGAACGGCTGCGATGCCCGCGCGATGAACCGCTTGACGATGCGGTCCTCGAGCGAATGAAAGCTGATGACGGCGAGACGGCCGCCTTCGGCAAGCACGGTCACGATCCTCGGCAGCGCTAGCGAGAGCTCCTCGAGCTCCCGATTGACGAAAATCCTAAGAGCCTGGAACGTGCGCGTGGCCGGATCCTGACTCCAATCACCCCGCGTGCGCGCGCCGACGGCTTGGGCCACGATCGCGGCGAGCTCGCGCGTGCGCTCGACGGGTGCGCTCGCGCGAGCCGCAACAATCGCTCTTGCAATCGATTGAGCAAACCGTTCTTCACCATAGTCGCGCAGGACCTCCGTCAGTTCGCGCACGTCGACGCGTGCAAGGAACGCGGCCGCGGATTCGCCGCGCGTCGGATCCATTCGCATGTCGAGCGGCCCGTCGGCCCGGAACGAGAAGCCGCGCGCCGCGTCGTCGATCTGCGGCGAGGACACGCCGAGATCGAGCAGCACGCCGTCGACGCGCTCGATGGCGAGATCGTCGAGCACCGACGGCAACGCGGAGAACCAGGCGCGGCGGAACGCGAAGCGCGGATCGTCGATGGCGCTCGCCGCGCGTTCGGCATCCGGATCGCGGTCGATCGCGACGAGGCGCCCGCGCGGTGAAAGCGAATCGAGAATCCGCCGTGCGTGACCGCCGCGGCCGAACGTGGCGTCGACGTAGCTGCCGTCGCCCCTGATCGCGAGCGCGGCGACGGCTTGCGGGACGAGGACGGGAACGTGTGCGCCATCGGTCAAAGCGAGAATCCGTCGAGCTCCGGCGGCAGCGGGCCGTCGAAGGTCACCGTGCGCGCGGTCTCGTCCTGCCATCTCGCCTCGTCCCACAACTCGAACTTGTTGCCCTGGCCGACGAGAACGACGCGGTGCTCGAGCGACGCGTACTGGCGCAGCGACGGCGGCACCAGGATGCGGCCGGCGGAATCCATCTCGACGTCGTCGGCGTGACCGACCAGCAGCCGCTGCAGTCCGCGGGTTTGCGCATTGAACGACGACAGCGCCATAAGGCGCGCCTGGATCGGCTCCCAGGCGCCGCGCGGGTAGAGCAAAAGGCAGCGGCTGGGGTCGGCGGTCAGCACGATCGGCCGCGCCGCGCCGTTGACGCCTGTCAGGGCACCGCGGTGGCGCGCCGGGATCGCGAGGCGGCCCTTGGTGTCGAGCGCGAGATGGGTGACGCCGCGAAAGAACGCGCCGGCGCCACGCGGATCGCCGCCGTCGCCGTCTGCCTGCCCTGCGTCATCTGGCACCACCGCCGCCCCTCCGTCGGGGTCGTGAGCAAGCGCTCATTCACATCGACGGCGCCTCTTCGGTTCGCTCGCCGCGTTTTACCACTTTAACCCACAATTTCCCACGCGCGGCCACTATAGGAGATTCGCCAACAGGGGTCAATAGAATTTTCGGCCGGCGGAACAGCGGCTTACAGACGACGTTACATTCCCGATACACGGTCATGCTAAACATAAAGTTAGGCGCCATTTCGCACGTATGTTGGCAATATCAGGACAGCTTCTGCAGCGCTTGTCGCACGATCGTTCGATTGCGGGTTTCATGACGCCGGAATGGCGCGCGCGCCGCCGGCGCCCCTGCGTTACCATGGCGCGACGCCAACCCGACCCGCCGCCCATGAACCTCCTGCCTCGCCTGCTCCTCGTCGGCGTCGCCGTCGGCCTCGCCGGCTGCGCGAGCGCGCCGACCTGGCTCGCATCGTGCGAGCCGACCAGCCTCGCCCTCGCCGACACGCGGCTCGACGTGCCCGACCTGCCGCAATCGGCGCACCGCGAAATTGCGCCGACGTACGCGGACGTGCCGGACCTTCCACGCCTTGGCGACACGCTGCGGCTCGATTTCGGCGTATCCGAGCCGCCGCTGCTTGCCGCGCGCGAGCGCGCGCGGCTGCCGCCGCGTCGCGAGTCTCCGCTGATCGAACTTCCACCGTCGCGCGGCGCTCCATCGTTACCGGACTCGTTACTGCTCGTTCCGACGCTCGGCGCGCCGTTGCACGGCGATTCATTGCCGGCGACGCGGCCGCCGCTCGACCTCGCCGCATCGTCGCGATCGATCGAGCTCGGCGAGCGGTATGGGCCCGCCCTTGACGAATCACTCGCCTGCGCCCCGGCCCTTGTCCCTGCTTCGTCCCGTTGCCGCGTGCCTGCTCGCGATCTGCTGCGCGAGCCTGCCATGCGCAATCCGTAGCGTCTCGGCCGCCGACGCGCCGCCGGCGCAGGCCGACGCGGGTGCGTCGCTCGCCTATCGCGTCGTCATCGATGCGCCGCGCGCGGTGAAGGACGCGGTCGAGGCGTCGCTCGACCTCGTCCGCTGGCAGCACTACGAGGACGTGACGGACGAGCTGCTCGATCGGCTGATCGTCGAGGCCATCGACCAGGCGAAGGAGGCGGCGGCTGCGCTCGGGTACTTCTCGGCGCACGTCGAAATCACCGTCGAGCGCCCGCCCGACGACCCGCACGCACCACCGACGCTGCGTGTGCGCGTCGATCCGGGCGCCCCGACCCGCATCGCCTCCGTGCGCGTCGACGTGACCGGCGCCGCGCGCGACGATCCGGCCGGCGAGGCGGCGATCGCCAAGGCACGCCGCGACTGGCTGCTGCCGGTCGGCGAGGTGTTCCGCCAGGCGTCGTGGACGGCCGCCAAGGCGCGCGCCGTCGCAACGATCGCCGCGAGCCCGTACGCGGCGGCGCGCATCGAATCGAGCGAGGCGCGCATCGACCCGCAGAGCGAGCGCGCGAACCTCGACATCACAATCGCGAGCGGTCCGCCGTTTCGCTTCGGCAGCCTCGACATCGAAGGGCTGTCGAAGTACGACGCATCGCTGGTCGAGCGCTTCAGCACCGTCGAAAAGGGCGACCGCTACGACGAAGCGAAGCTCGACCAGTTCATTCGCCGCCTGAACACGTCGGGATACTTCGCGAGCGTGCAGGCGGCGATCGACCGCGATCCGGCGCACGCCGACGCGGCCGACGTGCACATGAGCGTCATCGAGGCGCCTCGCCATCGCATCGAGACGGGCATCGCGTTCACGACCGACACACGCTTTCGCGGCAACCTGCGCTATTCCGACATGAACCTCGACGGTCACGGCCTGCAGTTCGTCGTCGATGCCCGGGTGGATTCGGACGTGCAGAACGTCGAGGTGCGCGCGACAAGGCCGCCGACTGCGCGCGGCTGGCTCGATACCTACCGTGCCAGCAGCGAGCGCACCGACATCTCGAACCTGCTCACGCACACGTACGCCTTCGGCATCACGCGGGCGTCGCTCGACGAGCGGGACCGCACGGCCTACAGCGCGACGTTCTACGACGACGACCAGCACCCCCAGAGCGCCGAGTCGAGCAGCTCCCACGCGCTGTACGCGGCGATCGAGCGAACGTGGCGCAACATGGACGACCTGCTCGCGCCGACGTCCGGCTGGATGGTCGACGTGGAGGTCGGCGGCGCGCCGCCCGGACTTGCGACGCGGGCGCTCGTGCGCGGCATCGTCAAGGCGCAGACGTGGATTCCGCTCGGCCGCGACGACAGCGTCACGCTGCGCGCAGAAGCCGGCGCCGTCGGTGCGAGCGCACGCGACGGCATTCCGTCGGTGCTGCTCTTTCGCACCGGCGGCGACACGTCGGTGCGCGGCTACGCGTTCCAGACGCTCGGCGTGACCAAGGGCGACGCGATCGTCGGCGGCCGCTACTACGCGCTCGCGAGCGCCGAGGCGACGCACTATTTCACGCCGACGCTCGGCGCCGCCATTTTCGTCGACGCCGGCAATGCGACGGACCAGCTTTCGCACTTTCGTCCCGCGCTCGGATACGGCGTCGGCGCGCGGATCAGGACGCCGATCGGGCCGCTGCGCGTCGACCTCGCCTACGGCCGGGAAACGCGTGACGTGCGTCTGCACATGTCGGTCGGATTGACGTTCTGACGTTTGCGATGGACGAGGCACGCGCGCCGACCGCCGTACCGCGCAAGCGCCGTTTCGCGGTCGCGCTGGTCGCCGTCGTCGCGCTGATCGCGCTCGCGCTCGCTGCCGCGCTCGCATGGCTCGCGAGCGAATCGGCGCTTCGCCGCGCGCTCGAAGAGCTCTCGTCGCGCACCGGCGGCGCGCTCTCGTTCGACTCGCCCGGCGGCTCGCTGTTGTCCGCGATGCACTTCGCACGCGTCGTCTATCGCGACGAGCACGTCGAAGTCGTCGTCGACGACGTCGCGATCCGATGGTCGCCGCGCCGATTGTGGTCGCACGAGCTCTACATCGACGACGTCACGGCGAAGCGCGTGTCGGTGTCGCTCGCGCCGTCGAGCGAGCCGTCGAAAGTGCCCGACTCGCTCGGGCTGCCGTTCGACGTCGCGATTGCGCATGCGGCGATCGGGCATCTCGAAGTGCGAAGCGACGACACGGTACGCGCGCTCGACGATGTCGCGCTCGCGTATTCGGGCGGCCCGACGGTCCACCGAGTCACCGACCTGGGCGTCGCGTCGCCTTGGGGCCGCATTGCCGGCGAAGCGACGCTCGCCGCACGCGCGCCGCTCGGATTGCGCGGCGCGTTCTCGCTTGCGGCGACTGACGCGCTTCGCGACGCGACGGCGAACGTCACCCTCGGTGGAAGGCTCGCCGCGATCGACATCAAGTTCGCCGCGCGCGCGCTCGACGCGAGCGCGGCCGGCGGCATGACGATCGCGCCGTTCGCCGCGACGCCGCTCGTCGCAGCGACCATCGACGCACGCGACATCGATCCGGCGAAGCTCGACGCGGCGCTGCCGTCGATGCGGCTCGCGGCGAAGCTCGAAGCGAAAGCCGACGCGCCCGGCCGCTACGTCGGCACGATCGACGCGACGAACGCCGACGCCGGTCCGCTCGACGCCGGCCGCGTGCCGCTCGTGTCGCTCGCCTCGCGCTTCGCGATCTCGCGCGAGCGGCTCGATCTCGAAGATGTGCACGCCGATCTCGGCGCCGCCGGCCGCGCGAGCGGGGGCGGCAGCATCGATCTGTCGTCGAGCGCGAAGCTGCCGCCGAGCCAATGGAACGTGGCGGTGCGCGAGCTCGATCTGTCGCGGCTGTACCGGCGCGCGATCGCGACGAAGCTCGACGGCCGCATCCGCGCGCAGGTCGAGCGCGGACGGCAGCACGTCGACGCCGATCTCGCGCAAGGCGATCGCGCGCTGTCGTTCGTCGCCGCAATCGCCGGCGACGACGTCACCGTCGAGCGCTTCCGCGCGCGTGCCGAGGGCGGCGAAGCGGCCGGCCACGCGAAGCTTTCGCTCGCCGGCGCACGGAAGTTCGATGTTGCGGCGAGCGCGACGCACTTCGATCCGTCGCGGTTCATCGCGGCGCCGCGCGCGTCGCTCGACGGTGCCGTGGACGCGAGCGGACAGCTTGGTCCGCCGTGGACCGCGCAAGGCCGCGTGACGTTGCGGCCGACGTCCCGCTTCGCCGGTCTGCCGGCGTCGGGCAGCGCACGCGGGCGCGTATCCGCCGAGCAGATCGACGACGTCGACGTCGCCGCAAAGCTCGGCGATGCGTCGTTTCTCGCACGCGGGAGCTTCGGCCATCCGGGCGACGCGCTTGCGTTCGACGTCGATGTGCCGCACGTCGCGGCACTCGCACCGATCATGGGCTCGCGCTGGCCGTCCGGACTCGCCGGCAGCTGGCGTGCGCGCGGCAAGGTCGCCGGATCGGCCGACGCACCGGGAATCGATCTCCACGGCCGCGGCGAGCACCTCGCATACGCAGGGCATTCCGTCGCGGCGATCGACGTGCGCGCGACGATGGCCGAAGGGCGCGCGTCGTCGAAGGCGCCGATGACTCCGCTCAGCGCGCGACCCATCGATGTCGCGCTGTCCGCAACCGACGTTCGCACATCGGGCGATCGCTATTCGCGCGCCGGATTTGCGCTCAAGGGCACGTTGGCGCAACACGTCGCGACCGCGAGCGTCGTCGGCAACGACGTCGATGCAGCGGCGCGCCTCGAAGGCGGCTTCCTGTCGACGTCGACGCTCGCGTCGCCGGCGTGGACCGGCACGCTCGCCGCCCTCGACAATCGCGGAGCGTATGCGATGCACCTGCAGGCGCCGGCGCGCCTATCGCTCGCGCGCGATCGCGTCGAATTCGGCGAGGCGCGCGTCGATGTCGCAGACGGCGTGCTGCGCATCGCGCAGTTGAGCTGGCGCGACGGGCGCATCGACACGCACGGCGCGTTCGAGTCGGTTCCGGCGGCGGCGATCGCGCGGCTCGCCGGTCAGCCGCTGCCGATGCGCTCGACGCTCGTGCTGGGCGGCGATTGGAGCATCACCGCCGCGCCTCGTCTCGCGGGCAGCGTGCACGTGCGACGTGAGCGCGGCGACCTTTTCGCCGGCACGGGCACGATCTCGACCGGGGAAATCGCGCTCGGCTTGCAGACGCTCGACGTCGCGGCGACGATCGCGAACGACACCGTCGATGCGCTCGCAACCGTGCGCGCTTCGGCGCTCGGCACCGCGCACGCGACGCTGCGCATCGGCAACGTCGCCGGCGCGCGCGCGGGCTCGATCCCGCCGGACGCGCCGGTCGCGGCGACGCTCACGGGCGAGATCGCTTCGCTCGCGCCGCTGCAGCCGCTGCTCGGCACCAGCGCCATCGTCGACGGCCGCATCGCGGTGAACGCCGAAGCGAGGGGCACGCGCGCGGATCTCGCGCTGTCCGGGTCGATCGTCGCGAGCGACGTCACGCTCGCCGCACCGCAGTACGGCGTGAACTGGACCAAAGGCCGCGTGCGCGCCCGCCTCGCCGACGGCGCGCTGCGACTCGACGAGCTGTCGCTCGACGGCGGCGACGGACGCTTCGTCGCGAGCGGCACGCTCGTCGCTTTCAACCGAAAAGCCGCGGCCGACGCGTCGACGACGGCCGTGACGTGGCGCGCCGATGACTTTCGGGTGACCAATCGCCCCGACATGCGCTTGATCGTCGACGGCAGCGGGACGCTCGCCGCCTCGCAGGGCCGGTTGCTCCTCAAAGGGGACATCAAGGCGCGCGAAGGCCATTTCGAGATTGCGCAGTCGAGCGCTTACACGCTTGGACCCGACGTCGTGGTCGCCGGCGAGCGCCGCGAGCCGCCCAGCGAGGGCGTTCACAACCTGCCGCTCGCCGTCGACCTCGACCTCGATCTCGGCAATCGCCTCGACGTCGTCGGCCGCGGGCTCGAAGCGCGCCTTGCGGGCCACGTGAGGGTCGCGACGAACGCGAGCCGCGCACTGACGGCGCGCGGCACGATCCGCACGGTCAACGGTACCTACGACGCGTTCGGGCAGCGGCTCACGATCCAGCGCGGTCGACTGATCTTCGACGGCCCGATCGAAAACCCGGCGCTCGACGTCGTCGCCATGCGCCGGAACCTGCCGGTGGAAGCAGGCGTCGAGGTCACCGGGACGGTCACCGTGCCGCATGTCGTGCTGGTGTCCGATCCGCCGGTCCCCGACAACGAGAAGCTTTCGTGGCTCGTGCTCGGCCATGGTCTCGAGCTCACGTCAGCGACCGAGGCAGCCGCGTTGGGCGCGGCCGCCGCCTCGCTGTTCGGCGAGAACAAGGCGCCGATCGGAACGACGCTCGCGCGCCGCTTCGGTCTCGACGACATTTCACTGCGTGCGGCGTCTTCGGGCGGGACGACGAACGGCGGAGCACTCGGCGGACAAGTGGTCGCCGTGTCGAAGCGCCTCACCGACAAGCTCTACGTGATCTTCGAGCAGGGCCTGTCGGCGGCGAACAACGCGCTCAAGGTCGAGTACGTGCTCACGCGCAATCTGACGCTGCGTGCCGAGACCGGCGGCGTGTCCGGTGTCGGCATCTACTACCAGCGCTCGTTCGACTAGCGCCGTCAGAGCGGCAGCTTCGCAACGGCGTCGGCGACGGTGTCGACGACGATCTGGTTGATCGCGCGGTTCAGCGCGTCGGCGCCGAGGATCTGCCACGCCGTCGCGGGAATCTGCTTGCCGGGTTCGCTGCGGTACGCGGCGTGACCGACGATCGGCTGCGTGGCGACGAGCGTTCCGTCGGCGCTGAACAACAGCGCGGCCGCACCGATGTACGGCGCCACATAGCGGCGCTCGATCGTTTCCTCGTTGAGCGGCATGTCGCGCGGCCCCGGCTCGGCGAACACGCCGACACCGCTCAGGATGTACGGCTCGGACCAGTGACGGAACTCAAGCTTCGAGACGACGAGCACGCGCTTTGCATCGGTTTGCTTCGCGATGCTCGCCGCGACGCCGCCGTACACTTCGCTCGCCGCGCGGTCGTCGGCACTGGCGAGGACCGTCGCGAACAGCCGCTCGGTGCCCGGACCGGACACGTTTACCGTCGACACGCTCGCATCGGGCTTGCGCGCCGCGATCGCGCGCATCGCCGCGGCGCTCGTCAACCGGTCACGCGCGCGGTCGGGCTCGGGATTCGCGACGCCGCGCCGCCGCGCCACGTTGGTACCCGACGTCGGCTCGCGCTCGATCGTCGTCAGCGCATCGCCGATGAACGACACGCAAGCGACGTCGACGGAGGCGAGCGCGCGCGCTGCAACGAGGGCGCACGCAATCGCGACGGCGGCCCGCGCGACGAGGATTCGCGCGCGCATCGCTACGGCGCTCCAAGATTCTTGGCGAGGAACTCGCCGACGCGGCGATAGAGGTCGAAGCGAACCTTCTCCTGCATGAAGCCGTGACCTTCGTCGGGATAGACGACCCATTCGACCGGGGCGCCGTGCGCGGCGAGCGCCGCTCGCATCTTCTCGCCGTGCACCAGCGGCACGCGATAGTCGGCGCCGCCGTACGCCATGAACACCGGCGCCTTGATGCGATCGGCGTTCTCGAGCGGAGATGCGGCCTTGAACAGGGCGGCGTCCTGGTCGGGATCGCCGATCAGCTCCTTCGCCGCGTACTTGATCCAGTCCGACCCGCTGAAATCCGACCACGTGACGTCGAACATCAGCGTGATGTCGGTGACGCCGACGAAGTTCACGCCGCAGCGCCAGCGCTCGGGATCGCGCGCGAGACCCATCATCACCGCATAGCCGCCGTAGCTGCCGCCCATGATGCATGCTCGCTTTGCATCGACGGTTCCCTGCTTCGCGAGCCAGTCGACGCCGTCGTTCAGGTCGTCCTGCATCGCGCGTCCCCACTGCTTCCAGCCGGCCTCGAAGTGCTTGCGGCCCCAGCCTTCGCTGCCGCGAAACTCCGGCTGCAGCACCGCGTAGCCGAGCGAGGCGAGCCACGCCGCTTCCGCATTCCACGCCCAGTGGGCGCCGCGCAGGAACGGGCCGCCGTGCACGTAGACGACGAGCGGCAGGTTCTTCGCATCCTTGCCCTTGGGAAGCGTCAGGTACGCCGGAATGTCGAGACCGTCGCGCGCCGTGTAGTGAATCGGCGTGCGCGTGGGCATCTTCGCCGGATCGATCGCCTTGCGCACGGCGGCGAGAAACTCGAGGCGGCGCCTGTCGGGGTCGAGCATGTAGTACGACCCGGGATCGGTGTCCGAATACGAGAAGACGAGCACGCGCGAGCGCTCTGTGCCGCGCGCGAGCTCGTTGCGCTTGCCCGGCAGCGCCGCGTCGACGGTCGCCTGCAGCTTCGCCCAGTCGTCGTCGAACCACACGGCGCCCGGTCGCTCGCCCTCGTACGCGAAGCCGACGATGCGCTTCTTGCGCCAGTCGTAGACGAAGCCGTCGTCATGCTGGCCGAGCTCGTGGTCGCCGCCGTCGAGATCGGCGCGCGGGTGTGCGACCACCGGCTCGCCGAACGATTTCTTCGCCGGGTCGTAGCGATACAGCGCCTGCGTCGCGCGGCCGACGTCGGATCCGACGATCATCGAGCCGTCGCCGTCGAACGCGACCGGCGCATAGCGGGCCCCGCGCAACGCGAACTCGCCCATCTGCACCCACTTCGCGTCGCCGCTCGCTCGCCAGTACGCGCGGTTCATCAGGCCGCCGCGTTCCATCGTGACCGCACCGCGCACCTCGCCGTTGCGGTCGACCACCCAGCGCACGACGTCGCCCGGCTTGTCGCCGTACAGCGGCGTCTTGCGGCCCGTCTTCGTGTTCATCCGATAGATGTCCGGAAAGCGCGCATTGTTGTCGTTGTTCAGCACGATGATGTCGTCGCTGCCGTCGCGCAGGAACGTGTGCGGCAGCGTGTAACGATAGACGAAGCTGTTCGAGTTGATCACCGCCTTGAGCGTCGGCGCGAGCGTACGGAAATCGCTGCCGTCGCGATTGAACGCGAAAAGGCCGCCGCCGAGCTGCTCGCCGAGGCCCGACTGCAGATCGAGCACCGAGAACGCGATCCGATCGTCGTTGACCCAGTTGAACCGGGCGACGTCGGCGCCGTCGATGCCGCCGGCGATCGTGCTGGTGTTCGTGTCGAGGTCGAGCACGGCGATGACGAGCCGGCCGCGCACCGGCACGAGTGCGCCGAGATAGCGCCCCGACGGAGACAGCCGGACGCTTCGGTAGTCGGCGTGGCTGAAGAACGGTTCGGGCGAAACCGTTTCCGCGCATACCGTTGTCGCAAGGAAAGACAGGAGCGCCACGGCGGCACTCGCCGCGGCGCGCTGGAGAACGTTCGGGTACATGATCTGTGCTCGGTGGCAAAACGGGCGGCCCCTGGGGGCTTGCGCCGCGCCGCTCGTCGCGGCCGGCGAGCAGCGGGGCGCCGCGCACCGTATCATATGCCGCCGTACCGCGCCGTTGCCTGGCGCACGCTCGCGTCGCGCCATCGCCAATGACCGCACCCGGAACCCGCTTCACCCTCGAGGTCACGCCGAAGATTCCGGCGCGCATCGGACGGCTCGCCGAACTCGCGAACGACCTGTGGTACAGCTGGGACCGTCCGGCGCGCCGGCTCTTCGCGCGCCTCGACACGTCGCTTTGGCTCGACGTCGGGCACAGCCCGAAGGCGATGCTGCAACAGGTGGACGAAAAGCGCCTCGCGGCTGCCGCCGACGATCCGGTCTACCTGACGAACTACAGTCGGGTGCTGTCCGCGTACGACACGTACCTCGGCCAAACCGCGCCGCGAATCACGAGCGCCGAGCTTTCCGACGACGACCTGATCGCGTACTTCTGCGCGGAGTTCGGATTCCACGAGAGCCTGCCGACCTACTCCGGCGGACTCGGCATCCTCGCCGGCGATCACTGCAAGGCGGCGAGCGACGCGCGGCTTCCGTTCATCGGCGTAGGGCTGCTCTATCGGCAGGGCTACTTCCTGCAGACGATCGACGGCGAAGGCAATCAGCAGACGACTTACACCGACGCCGACTTCGACGCGCTGCCGATCGAGCCGGCGCTCGACGCGAGCGGGCACACGCTGCTGATCGATGTCGAGCTGTCCGGGCGTAGCATCAAGGTCAAGGTATGGCGGGCGCGCGTCGGTCACGTGCGGCTGTACCTGCTCGACACCGACCTCGAATCGAACAGCGACCACGACCGCGACATCGGACATCGCCTGTACGGCGGCGATCGCGCGACGCGACTCGAGCAGGAACTGGTGCTCGGCGTGGGCGGCGTGCGCGCGCTTGCCGCGCTCGGCTACACACCGACGGTGTGGCACATGAACGAAGGCCACGCCGCGTTCCTCGTGCTCGAGCGTGCACGCATGGTGATGAAGCAGGGCGTGCCGTTTGGCGCCGCGCTCGAGGCGGTGGCGGCGAACACCGTGTTCACGACGCATACGGCCGTGCCGGCCGGACACGACCACTTCAGCGACGACATGATGGCGGCGTACTTTGCCGACTATGCTAAGGAGACCGGCGTCGAGCTTCCAACGCTGCTTTCGCTCGGTCACACGACGCAGAGCGCCGACTTCAACATGACGGCGCTCGCCGTGCGCGGCTCGCGCCACCAGAACGGCGTGTCGCGCATCCATGCCGGCATCAGCCGCGCGATGCTCGCCTCGTTGTGGCCGCAGGTCGCGCCCGACGACAATCCGGTCGAATACGTGACCAACGGCGTGCACGTGCTGACGTTCCTCGCGCCGGAGTGGCACGACATCTTCGAGCGCTTCCTCGGCGTCGACTGGTCGCAGCGGCTCACCGACGTCGACTACTGGACGCGCGTCGAGCGCATTCCAGACGCCATGTTCTGGAGCGTGCGTGAATACCTTAAGTCGCAGATGCTCGAGATCGTGCGCCAGCGCATACGCGACGCGCTCGTGCGCAATCGCGGCAGCGAGTCGCATCTCGAGCGGCTGTTCAAGTACGCCGATCCGCGCAACCCGAAGGTGCTGACGATCGGCTTCGGCCGCCGCTTCGCGACGTACAAGCGATCGACGCTGCTGTTCGAGGACCTGGACGCGCTGAAGCAGATCGTCTCCGACCCCGAGCGGCCGGTGCTGTTCATCTTCGCGGGCAAGGCGCACCCGGCGGACACGCCCGGACAGGACCTCATCCGTCACGTGATGAGGATCGCGCGGATGCCGGACTTCGCCGGCCGCGTGCTGCTCGTCGAGAATTACGACCTGCGCCTCGCGCGCCGGCTCGTCGCGGGCGTCGACGTCTGGCTCAACAATCCGATCCATCCGCTCGAGGCATCCGGCACGTCAGGGATGAAGGCGTCGATGAACGGCACGATCAACCTGTCGGTGCTCGACGGCTGGTGGGACGAGGCTTACGACGGCAGCAACGGATGGGCGATCAAGCCGGCGTCCGACCGGCTGGGGCCGCAGGAGCGCGACGACGACGAGGCGCGCACGCTCTACGAGCTGCTCCAGGACCGCGTGATCCCGATGTTCTACGATCGCAACGGCCTCGCGTACTCGAGCGACTGGGTGGCGATGGCGAAGCACGCGATGGCGAGCGTGCTGCCGCGCTTCAACGCCGAGCGCATGCTGACCGAGTACGTGCAGAAGCTCTACGGACCCGCCGCGGCGCATGGCCGCGAATACCACGCCCACGGCTATGCCGGCGCGCGCGAAGTCGCCGCCTGGAAGGAGCAGGTGCGCGAACAGTGGCCGCGCGTACGCATGCGCCGCATCGACACGCCGCCGCACCGTATTGCGTTCGGCGAGCGTGTGCGCGTCGAGGTCGACGTGACGCTCGCCGGGCTCGCCGCGCACGACGTCAGCGTCGAGCTGCTTCTCGCCCCGTCGCGGCCCGACGACACGTCGCTGCAGCAGCTGCAGCTCGTCGCGACCGACGGAGGCGGCGACGACGAGCAGCGCTACGCGCTCGACCTCGCGCCCGAGTTCTGCGGCAAGCTCGACTACCGGATACGCGCGTACCCGCAGCATCCGAAGCTCACGCACCGCTTCGAGCTCGGGCTCATGCTGTGGCTGTGACGCGCTCGACGATGCGCTGATACAGCCGCGCGTACTCGGCGGCGGATGCGCGCCAGCCGAAGTCGCGCGCCATCGCGCACTTCTGCAACCGCCGCCACGCGCGCTCTTCGCGCCAGACCTCGACGCAGCGCTCGATCGCGTCGATCATCGCTTCCGCCGTCGGCTCCCCGAAGGCGAAGCCGCTCGCGCTGCCGGCGGCGAGCGACTGCGCATCGCAGTCGACGACCGAGTCGGCGAGCCCGCCGGTCGCGTGGACGATCGGCGGCGTGCCGTAACGCTGGCTGTACATCTGGTTCATCCCGCACGGCTCGAAGCGCGACGGCATCAGGAACGCGTCGGCGCCCGCCTCGATCATGTGCGCGAGCGCCTCGTCGAAGCGGATCTGCACGCCGACGCTCTGCGGATGCCGATGCGCGGCCTGCGCGAGCGCGGCCTCGAGATCGCGCTCGCCTTCGCCGAGCACGACGAGCTGTGCCGGCAGCGCGACGATGCGCTCGGCCGCCGCAGCGACGAGATCGACGCCCTTCTGATGGGTGAGCCGGCTCACGAGCCCGAGCAGCGGCACGTCGCGGCGGGGCGCGAGCGCGAACGCCTGCTGCAGCGCTTGCTTGTTGCGCGCCTTGCGCCACAGCGAGCTCGAGCTGTAGCGTGCGGCAATGAACCGGTCGGTTCGCGGGTTCCATACTGAATCGTCGATGCCGTTCAGGATGCCGAACAGGTCCGCGCCGCGCGCGGCGAGAAGGCCCTCGAATCCCATGCCGAGCGGTGGCAGCTGAATTTCGCGCGCGTACGTCGGGCTCACCGTGGTGATCGCGTCGGCGTAGTAGAGACCCGCCTTGAGGAATGACAGCTTGCCGTGGTACTCGACGCCGTACATCGACCACGAGGACGCGGGCAGCCCGAGCCGTGCGAGCGCACTCGCCTCGAAGATGCCGGGGAAGGCGAGGTTGTGAATGGTCATCACGCTCGCGGCGTGCTTGCGGCCGTTCATCGCGATGTACGCGGGCGCAAGCGCCGCCTGCCAGTCGTGCGCGTGGACGACGTCGGGGCGCCAGTCGAGCGGCGCTGAATCCATCGCGAGCAGCGCCGCTGCGCGGCCGAGCAGTCCGAAGCGCTGCACGTTGTCGGGCCAGTCACGGCCGTTCTCGTCCTGATACGGACCGCCGCCGCGCGCATACAGCTCGGGAGCGTCGATCAGGTACGCGCCCACGCCGTTCGGCAACATCGCCTCGAGCAAACGGGCACCCGGCAATCCGGCGAACGCGGCGAGCTTCACGCGCTCGACCGCGCGGGGCAGCGCGAGCAGCACCTGCGGATAGCCGGGCAGCATCACGCGCACGTCGACGTTCGCATCGGCGAGCGCTTTCGGCAGCGCGGCGATCACGTCGGCGAGGCCGCCCGTCTTCACGAGACCGGCGCACTCGGAGGCGACGAACAGCACGCGGGCGTTTTTCACGGAGGTCCTGCCGAACGGAACGCGATATTATCGGCGAAGGTCGGATGACACAAACACGCATTTGCGCGCGCACCGCGTCTATGCGCAACATTTACCGGCCGCTGTGCGCGCTGATCCGATGGCAAACGCAACGCGCCCCATCGTCGTACTCGCCGGCGACATCGGCGGCACGAACGCGCGGCTGCGCCTCGCGCATGCGCACGAGGAACGCCTGTCGACCGACGCCGAGCAGGCCTACCGCGTCGCCGACTTCGTCGAGCTCGAAGACGCGCTCGCCGCATTCATCGCGCGCGCCGGCGCCGATGCGAACGGGCGGCTTGCGATCGACCGCGCGTGCTTCGCCGTTGCAGGGCCGATCGACGACGGACGCGCGAAGCTCACGAATGCGCCGTGGACGATCGATGCGCAGGCGCTCGCCGATCGGTTTCACATCGGTCGGGTGACGCTCGTCAACGACTTTCACGCCGCCGCGGCCGGCGTCGACGATGTCGAGCCCGGACAGACAGTCGTGCTGCAGCAAGGCGCCGAGGCGCCTCACGCGGCGCGCCTCGTCATCGGCGCCGGCACCGGTCTCGGGGTCGCGTACGCGATACCGATCGGCGATCGCCATCGCGTCGTGCCCGGCGAGGGCGGCCATGTGGGATTCGCGCCGGCCGACGACGAGCAGATCGAGCTTTGCCGCTTCGTGCGTGCGTCGGTCGGGCGCGTGAGCGCCGAGCACGTGCTGTCCGGGCCCGGCATCGTGCGGCTCTATGCGTTCGCGATCGGGGCCGATCCGCTCGCGATGCGCGTGCCCGACGATGTCGCAGGCGAAGGCGCAGCCGCCGTCGCCCGACGTGCCGACGCCGGCGAGCCTGCCGCGTGCCGGGCGCTCGAGCTGTTCGCGTCGATCCTTGGCGCCGTCTCGGGCGACCATGCGCTATCGGTGCTGGCGTTCGGCGGCGTCAGCATCGCCGGCGGCGTCGCCGCCAAGCTTGCGTCGCATCTTGCGCGCGGCGCGCTCGTCGCGGCGTTCAACGCCAAGGGCGTCCATTGCGCGCTGATGGCGCGAATGCCGGTGCGCATCGTGCAGGACGAGCGGCTCGGCCTCGCCGGCGCCGCACGGCTTGCGCTCGGCGAATCGTAGGCGCCCCGATGCGTTCGCGACCGACACCGGAGGCCGCGACGGAACCAGTCGCCGCTCGCGCCCTCGATAGGGATATGCGCGCTGCATCGAAAGACCGCGCCGAGCGAACGGCCGCACCAGCGGGCGTGCCGCCCGCCGCTGCGACGCGCGGCAGGCGTCAAACTGCCGCATTGGCCCGCGCGGTTAGAAACCGCGACAATCGCGCGTCGAGGAGATCGCCATGAACGACAACGTTCAGCCGCGGCCGCGTGACCTGCCGCCGCTCGTCGAAAGCGCGGCCGCCCTGGGGCCGCGCCTTGCACGCAACAGCGTCGCGATGGTGCTCGCCGGCGGCCGCGGATCGCGGCTCGGCCCGCTGACCGACTGGCGTGCAAAGCCCGCCGTGCCGTTCGCCGGCAAGTTCCGCATCATCGACTTCACGCTGTCGAACTGCGTGAACTCCGGCATCCGGCGCATCGGCATCGCGACGCAGTACAAGGCGCAGAGCCTGATCCGCCATGTGCAGCGCGGCTGGTCGTTCCTCGACGGGCGCTTCAACGAGTTCGTCGAGCTGCTTCCGGCTCAGCAGCGCGTCACCGCCGACTGGTACAAGAACACCGCGGATGCCGTCTACCAGAACCTCGACATCCTGCGCTCGCATTCGCCCGAGCACGTGCTGATCCTCGCCGGCGATCACGTCTACAAGATGGATTACACGCAGCTCCTTGCCGACCACGTGCGGCGCGAAGCCGACATGACGATCGTCTGCATGGAAGTGCCGCTCGCCGAGGCGCGCGGCTTCGGCGTCATGCAGATCGACGATACGGGACGCATCATCGGCTTCCAGGAAAAACCGCGCGAGCCGCGGCCCGTGCCCGGACGCAGCGACGTCGCACTCGCGAGCATGGGCATCTACGCGTTCGACGCGCCGTTCCTCTACGGCGAGCTGATACGCGACGCCGCGGACGACGGGTCGTCGCACGACTTCGGCCACGATATCATTCCGCACCTGATCGACGGCGGCTACAACGTCGTCGCGCACCGCTTCCAGGACAGCTGCGTCAACATGATGGATGGCCGTCCGTACTGGCGCGACGTCGGCACGATCGACGCGTTCTGGGAAGCGAACCTCGACCTTACGCACGTGACGCCCGATCTCAATCTCTACGACGACAACTGGCCGATATGGACGTACCAGGAGCAGCTGCCGCCGGCGAAGTTCGTGTTCGACGAGGAAGGTCGGCGCGGCGTGGCCGTCGATTCGCTCGTCTCCGGAGGCTGCATCATCAGCGGCTCGACGGTGCGCCGCTCGCTGCTCTTCTCGAACGTTCGCGTGCACAGCTATTGCCTGATCGAGGATTCGGTCGTGCTCGGCAACGTCGACGTCGCGCGCAACTGCGTTATCCGCCGCGCGGTGATCGACAAGGATTGCCTGCTGCCGGATGGCATGACGATCGGCGTCGACATCGATGCGGACCGCAAGCGCTTTCACGTCACCGATCGCGGCGTCACGCTGGTGACGCCCGACATGCTCGGACACCCCGTGCATCACCTGCCGTGAGTCGCAGCGCGCTCGCCGTTACCCGATGAGCGCGCCGGCGCACTCGGCCGGCGTCGACCTCGTGCTGGTGTGGCACATGCACCAGCCCGACTACCGCGACGGCGCGAGCGGCGAGTTCCGCGAGCCGTGGGTGTACCTGCACGCGATCAAGGACTACGCCGACATGGCGGCGCACCTCGAGCGCGTGCCCGGCATGCGCGCGGTCGTCAATTTCGTCCCCGTGCTGCTCGACCAGATCGACGACTATGCCGAGCAGTTCGCGCGCGGCAGCTTTCGCGATCCTCTGCTCCGGCTGCTCGCGAAGCGCGACGACGAGCGCTTCGACGAGCGCGAGCGCGCGTATGCGCTGCGCCAGTGTCTCGGTGCGCAGCACCTGATCGCGCCGTATGCGCCGTTTGCGAAGCTGCAGGCGCTTGCGCAGGCGGCCGCCGATGAGCCGGCTTCGAGCTATCTGTCCGATCGTTTCTTCGCCGATCTCGTCACCTGGTACCACCTCGCGTGGATCGGCGAAACGGTGCGCCGCGCGTCGCCGCTGCCGGCGAAGCTGATGGCGCAAGCGCACGGCTACGACGAGCCGGTCCGCCGTGCGCTGCTCGCGCTGATCGGGTCGACGATCACGGGAATCGTGCCGCGTTATCGGCGGCTGGAGGAAGCGGGCACGATCGAGATCGCGACGTCACCGGCCTGGCATCCGCTCGCGCCGCTGCTGCTCGATTTCGCCTGCGCGCGCGATGCGCAGCCCGGCGCTCCGTTGCCGGCAGCACCACGCTATCCCGGCGGTCGCGCACGCCTCGACCATCACATCGCAACCGCGCTGTCGAGCCACGCGTCGCGCTTCGGCCGAGCGCCCGACGGACTGTGGCCGCCCGAGGGCGGCGTGAGCGACGACTTCGCGCGTGCGGTGTCGACGCATCCGCTGAAATGGATCGCGTCGGGGAGCCAGGTGCTCGCGAACAGCGTCGCGCGCGCCGGCGTCGACGTCTCGGCGACGCCGAATTCGACCCATCGACCGTTCCGCTTGCCCGACGTCGCGCCGAACCTGCTGTGCTTCTTTCGCGACGACCGGCTTTCCGATCTGATCGGCTTCGAATACCGCAACTGGCACAGCGGCGAAGCTGCGGTGAACTTCGTCGGCGAGCTCGAAGCGATCGCGGCGTCGGCGCCACCGGGAACGCGGCCGCTCGTGACGATCATCGTCGACGGCGAGAACGCGTGGGAATACTACCCGTACAACGGCTTCTACTTCCTGAGCGGCTTGTACGACGGAATCGTGCAGCACGCCTCGATCCGGCCGCGTACCGGCCGTGACGTCGTCGCGTCGCGCGACAACGCGCTAGCCGCCCGCGGCGCCGACACGGCCGGCACGCTGCCGTCGCTGGTCGCCGGCAGCTGGGTCTACGGCGACTTCTCGACGTGGATCGGATCGGCGGACAAGAATCGCGCGTGGGATCTGCTCGCCCACGCGAAGGCTGCCTGCGACGAGGCGATCGCGAGCGGTCAGCTCGGCGCGGACAGCGCGCGAGCGTTGTCGCGGCAGCTCGCCGTCTGCGAAGGCTCGGACTGGTTCTGGTGGTTCGGCGACTACAACCCGGCGGCTGCGGTCGCCCGCTTCGACGCGCTCTACCGCGCGAACCTGAAGCGCCTGTACGAAATGATCGCGCTGCCGCCGCCCGCGGCGCTCGATGCTCCGGTCAGCATCGGGCACGCGACCGCGCGCTCCGAGGGCGCGATCCGCCGCGCCGCGTAGCCGCGGCTTGCGACAAAGCGCCGCGGCAAAGAGCGGTCCGCCGGCTCTGCGACGCGCGCGGCTTTCCCGTTTCCGCCCGGATGACATGTCGACGATCGCACTGCTCTTCGGCGTTCACGCGCACCAGCCCGCCGGAAACTTCGACGAGGTGATCGCACACGCACACGACCGCTGCTACGCGCCGTTCCTGCGCACGCTGGCCGAATATCCCGGTTTTCGATTCGCGCTGCATGTCAGCGGTCCGCTGCTCGACCGGTTGTCGGAGCGCTATCCCGACGACGTCGAGCTGCTGCAGCAGATGGTTTCGCGCGGACAGATCGAGCTCTTCGGCGCCGGCGACGCCGAGCCGGTGCTCGCGGCGATTCCGCAGCGCGACCGGCTCGCCCAGCTCGAAGCGCTGTCGGCGAGGCTCGCGTTGCGCTTCGGCAAGGTGCCGCATGGTGCGTGGCTCACCGAGCGCGTATGGGAATCGTCGGTCGTGCCGGCACTCGCGCAGTCGGGGATCGGCTACGCAACGGTCGACGACTACCATTTCCTGTGCACCGGCAGCGACGCGCGCGAGCTCGACCGTTACTTCACGACCGAGGAAGACGGCGAAACGCTCGACATCTTTCCGATTTCCGAAGCGCTGCGCTACCGGATTCCCTTTGCACCTGCCGACGACGCCGTTCGCTACATCGAATCGCTCGCGCAATGCGGCCGGCGCGCAGCCGCGATCTACTTCGACGACATCGAGAAGTTCGGCGTGTGGCCGCAGACGCATGCGTGGGTGTTCGAGCGGCGATGGCTGCGCGATTTCGTCGAGCGCGTGCTCGCGTCGCCGCGGATCGAGTCGATGCATTTCGCCGAGTTCCACCGCGACACGCGCAGCGGCGGCATCGTCTATCTGCCGAGCACGTCGTACGTCGAGATGAACCAATGGACGCTGCCGGCGCCGGCGGCCACGGCGTACGGCGAGATCGTCGAGCGCGAGAAGCGATGCGAGCGCTACGCGGCGACCAGGGGCTTCGTGCGCGGCGGCATCTGGCGCAACTTCCTCACCCGCTATCCGGAAGCGAACTGGATGCACAAGCGCATGCTGGGACTGTCGCAGCGGCTCGCGCAGACCGAGGGCGCGAGCGGCGATGTCGGGCTGCGCACGCTGCTGCACCGCGCGCAGGCGAACGACGCGTACTGGCACGGACTGTTCGGCGGGCTCTATTTGCCGCATCTTCGGCGCGGCATCTACGCGAGCCTGCTCGCGCTCGAGTCGAAGCTCGACGCGATCGACGCGCGCGCGCCGACCGAGCGCGTCGATCTCGACCACGATGGCGCCGACGAGCTGTTCGTGCGCAACGCCGACATCCAGATTGCCGTGCGGCTGGACGGCACGGCGGCGATTCGCGAGCTCGACTCGTACGCGCTGCGGCACAACTTCGGCGACACGCTGCGCCGCCATCGCGAGCACTATCACGCGCTCGTTGCCGACGGCGCGACGCGCGGGCATCGCGACGAAGGCATTGCGTCGGCGCACGAGCGGACCGCGATTCGCCATCCGATGAGCGCAGCGGACGTCGAGCCGGACGACGCGCCGCGCGACATCGCGCGCGACAGCTGGATCGCCGACGGCGAAGTTCGCGCGATCGACGGCTACGCGCCGCAAGGCATCGACGACGTTTCGGTCACGCTCGTCGCCACGGCAAACGGCGCACGGATCGGCAAGCGCATCGCGATCGACGCGAACGCGCTGGTGATTCGCTACGATATCGACACCGATCGCGCGGCGGCGCTTCGCACGACGCTCGACCTCGCGATGCCGAGCTGCGACGGCTTCGCCGGCCGCTACATCGTCGGCGGCGACATCCCGTGCGGCTTCGGGCAGCCGCTCGACCTTGCGTCGGCGCAACAGCTCACGCTCGACGATCGCTGCATCGGCGGCGCCGTCGAGCTGCACTTCGTGCCCGCTGCGCGCATCGTCGCGCGCCCTTATCGAACCGTTTCGCAGTCCGAGGACGGCTTCGAGCGGATCATGCAGTCGGCCACCGTCGAGGCGACGTGGGCGATCTCGCCGACGACGACGGCGATCGAGATGCGGATCGTCGTGAGGCCGGATGAATCAATGGCCGCAACGGCGGATTCGTCGCGGCGCTAGCGCGTCCACGGCGCCGCTGCATTCTCGATTCCGTAACGCGCGATCGCTTCCGCCACGACGCTACGGGCTATCGCTGCGCGGCTCGCCAACGCATCGAGCGCCGCGACGACGACATCGTTTCGCGAGACCTCGAAGAAGCTGCGCAGCGCGGCGCGCGTGTCGCTGCGCCCGAAGCCGTCGGTGCCAAGCGCGACGAACGGCGCGCGAACGTACGACGCGATCAGCTGCGGATACGCGCGCACGTAATCGGTGGCGGCGACAACCGGCGCATCGCCGGCGAGGCACCTGTCGACGTGACTCTCGCGCCGCTCGCGCAGCGGGTGCAGGCGGTTGTCGCGCTCGACGTCGCGTGCATTGCGTGCAAGCTCCGCGAAGCTCGTCACGCTCCAGATCTCGCTCGACACGCGCCAGTCGTCGGCGAGCATCTTCGCCGCGGCGATCGCCTCGCGCAGGATCGAACCGGAGCCGAGCAGCCGCACGCGTGCCCGCGCGTCGTCGACGTCGTGGCCGCCGATCCGGTACATGCCGTCGACGATATCGCGCTCGACGCCATCCGGCATCGACGGATGCGCGTAGTTCTCGTTGCCGACGGTGACGTAGTAGAAGACGTCTTCCTGCCGCTCGATCATCTGCCGGGCGGCGTGATCGACGATGACGGCGAGCTCGTACGCAAATGCTGGGTCGTATGCGCGGCAGTTCGGCACGCTCGCCGCGACGACATGGCTCGAGCCGTCCTGGTGCTGCAACCCTTCGCCGGCGAGCGTCGTGCGTCCGGCGGTGGCGCCGACGAGGAATCCGCGCGCACGCTGGTCGGCCGCCGCCCAGATCAGGTCGCCGACGCGCTGGAAGCCGAACATCGAGTAGTAGATGTAGAACGGCAGCATCGCGACGCCATGCGCGCTGTACGCGGTCGCAGCGGCGGTCCACGACGCGAGCGCGCCCGCTTCGGTGATGCCCTCCTCGAGCAATTGGCCGTCGGTGGTCTCGCGGTAGTACAAGAGCGATGCCGCATCCTCGGGATCGTAGAGCTGCCCGACCGGCGAATAGATGCCGACCTGGCGGAAGAGATTCGCCATGCCGAAAGTGCGCGCCTCGTCGGCGACGATCGGCACGATGCGCGGGCCGAGCGATTTGTCCTTAAGCAGATTGCCGAGGAGCCGCACGACGGCGGTCGTCGTCGACATTTCGTGGCCGTCGGCGCGCAACGCAAACTGCGCGTAATCGGCGAGCGGTGGCACGCCGACGACCGGTGCGTCACGCCGGCGCACCGGAAGCGGTCCGCCGAGCGCTTTTCTGCGCTCCTGCAGGTATCGCATCTCGCGCGAGCCGTCCGGCGGCCGGTACAGGCGCATCGATTCGACGTCGCTGTCGCCGAGCGGCAGCGCGAAGCGGTCGCGGAAGTCGCGCAGCGCATCGACATCGAGCTTCTTCTGCTGATGCGACGTCATTCGCGACTGGCCGGCGGCGCCCATGCCGTAGCCCTTCTTCGTCTTGGCGAGGATCACCGTCGGCTCGCCGTTGTGCGCGAGCGCGGCAGCATACGCTGCATGCAGCTTGCGAAGGTCGTGGCCGCCGCGCTTCAGCGCGTCGATTTCCGCGAGCGAAAGATGCGCGACCAGCGCGCGCAGCTCCGGATCGAGGTTGAAGAAATGCTCCTGGTTGTACGCGCCGTCGTTCGCGCCGAGCGTCTGATACTGGCCGTCGACGGTGGCCGAGAATTGCCGCAGCAGCGCGTGATGGGTATCGAGCGCGAACAGCGGATCCCAGTCGGAGCCCCACAGGACCTTGATGACGTTCCATCCGGCGCCGGTGAACAGCGCCTCGAGCTCCTGGATGATCTGGCCGTTGCCGCGCACCGGCCCGTCGAGCCGTTGCAGGTTGCAGTTGATGATGAACGTCAGGTTGTCGAGCCCTTCGCGCGCCGCGAGCGTGAGCGCGCCGGTCGACTCCGGCTCGTCCATCTCGCCGTCGCCGAACACGCCCCAGACGTGCCGGCCGCGCGTGCTCGCGATGCCGCGATGCTCGAGATAGCGCATGAAGCGCGCCTGGTAGATCGCACTGATCGGGCCGACACCCATCGAGCCTGTCGGAAACTGCCAGAACCCCGGCATCAGCCACGGATGCGGATACGACGACAGGCCGTTGCCACCGACTTCCTGCCGGTAGTTCGCGACCTGCGCTTCGCTCAATCGTCCTTCGAGGTACGCGCGCGCATAGACTCCCGGCGCCGAATGCGGCTGGAAGAAGACGAGATCGCCGCTCGACGCATCGGCGGACCCGCGGAAGAAATGATGAAAGCCGACCTCGAAGATCTCCGCCGCCGACGTGTAGCTCGCGATGTGACCGCCCAGCTCGCCGTACGCCTTGTTTGCGCGGACGACCATGGCGAGCGCATTCCAGCGCACGATCGCCGTCAGCCGCTCCTCGAGCGCGAGATCGCCCGGATACGGCGGCTGCTGGTCGAGCGGGATCGTGTTCTGGTACGCCGAGTACGGCGGCACGCGCGCGACGATGCCCATCTGCTGCGCCTGCGTCTCGAGCTGCTTCAGCAGGAACAGGCCGCGCTCGTGGCCTTCGGCGCGCACGACGCCGTCGAGCGCGTCGAGCCACTCGCGCGTCTCCTGCGGATCGATGTCGTGCAGATCGGCGCGATGCGCGCCGGGCAGCGCGGAGGGCGGAACGTCGCGTGCAGTCATCAGCACCTCCTCGGCGCAGCGCTCGCGATGCCGCCCCGTTGCGGCCATCATATCGCGAGGCCGCGTGCGGCAATGGCAGAATGCGCGCACGCAACGACAATACGGTGCGGGCCACAGGAGCTCGAACATGCCGTCAGGCTATGCGCGCTATCCGAGCCTTGCCGAGCGCGTCGTCCTCGTCACCGGAGGGGCGACCGGCATCGGCGCGTCGATCGTCGAGCATTTCGCCCTGCAGGATGCGAAGGTTGCGTTCGTCGACATCGACCGTAGCGCCGGCGAAGCGCTCGCGGCGAGCGTCGCCGCGAGCGCGCGCTGCGCGCCGCTGTTCGTCGCGTGCGATCTCTGCGACATCGTTGCGTTGCGGCGCGCGATCGCGACGGTGAGCGAGCAATTCGGCGCAATCGAAGTGCTGGTGAACAACGCGGCGAACGACGAGCGTCACAGTTTCGACGGCGTCTCGCCGGCGAGCTTCGATGCCGGCATCGCGGTCAATCTGCGCCACCAGTTCTTCGCGTCGCAGGCGGTCGCGCCCGCCATGCGCGCCGCACGTCGCGGCTCGATCATCAACCTCGGCTCGCTCAGCTGGATGATCAAGCAGGGCGGCATGCCGGTGTACACGACGTCGAAGGCGGCGGTCCGTGGCCTGACGCGCAGCCTCGCACGCGATCTCGGCCCGTACGGGATTCGCGTGAACACCGTCGTCCCCGGCTGGGTGATGACCGAGAAGCAGCTGCGCTTGCGCGTCGACGCAGAGGCCGCGCGCGAGATCGATCGCAACCAATGCCTGCCGCAGCGCGTGCAGCCGGCGGACATCGCACGGATGACGCTCTTCCTCGGCGCCGACGACAGCGCGATGTGCACGGCGCAGGATTTCATCGTCGACGGCGGCTGGACCTAGCGCGGTAGACGGGGCATCGTCGGCGGCCGTTTTCGGAAAACCTTTTCCGGACCGCCGTTGTTTGCCATACTGCGCCCATGAAGCCCGGGCGAGCGCCTTTGCGGCGCACACCGTCGACGATCCACGACGTCGCCGCCGCGGCCGGCGTGAGCGTCGCCACGGTTTCGAAGACGTTGAACGGCACCGGGCAGCTGCGCGCCGAAACACGCGAACGCGTTCAGCGCGCCGCGAAGCGACTGCAGTTTCGGCCCAACCATCTTGCGCAAAGCCTGCTGCGCGGACGCAGTCACACGGTCGGCCTCATCTCGACCGACCGCTATGGCCGCTTCAGCATCCCCCTGCTCGAAGGCGTCGAGGACGCGCTGGAGGACGCCGGGATGTCGGTGTTCCTTTGCAACGGCGCCGACGATGCGCGCCGCGAGCGCCGGCACGTCGAGCATCTTCTGGCGAAGCGCGTGGACGGGATCATCGTCACCGCGCGGCGCACCGATGCGCGAGCGCCGCTCGACGTCGGCGGCGCAGTGCCGCTGCTGTATGCATTTGCGCAAGCGCGCGACCCGAAGGCACTGTGCCTGTTGCCCGACGATCACAACGGCGGCCGCATGGCGACCGCGCATCTGATCGCCGGCGGACGTCGGCGCATCGCGCACGTGAGCGGGCCCGAGGACTTCGAGGCGGTCCGCCACCGCCGCGACGGCTATCGCGACGCGCTCGCGGCAGCCGGTCTCGCCGGACGCGGCGGCGCCGCGCTGTGCGGCCCGTGGAGCGAGGCCTGGGGCCGCGAAGCCGTCGACCTGCTGTTGGGACGCCGGGCCAGCATCGATGCGATCTTCTGCGGCAGCGACCAGATCGCGCGCGGAACGATCGACGCATTGCGCGACCGCGGCGTCCGCGTGCCCGACGACATCGCCGTCGTCGGCTTCGACAACTGGCAGATCGTCGCCGCGGCCACGCGGCCGCCGCTTACGACGATCGACATGAATCTGCACGAGCTCGGGCGCCAGGCCGGATTGCGGCTGCTCGACATGATCGACGGCCGCCGCCACCGCGGCACGCTGCGACTGCCGTGCAGCCTCGTGCGGCGGGAATCGTGCGGCGCGCATCGACCGAGTGCCCCGCTGACACACGTCGACGCTGCTTCGATTGCGCGATGAACGAGCGGGCAACGAACAGGCATGGCGGTAAGTTCCACGTGCCGGTGGCGTTCAACGCGGTCCGGTTTTGCGACCGCCTGTGGACCGCGAGGCAGGCCGCCGTGCGCGAGCGCACCGTGCCTTTCCTGTACCGGCAGTACGAAGCGAACGGCTTGTTCGAGGCGCTCGACGTGGATTCGCCGCCCGGGCCGTTGCGCATTCCGTTCAACGGCCGGCCGAACACCGCGGTGATGTATTGGGATTCGGACATCGCGAAATGGATCGAGACGGCGAGCTGCACGCTCGGCACTCGCCACGACGCGGAGCTCGAAGCGCGCATCGATGCCGTCATCGCGCGCATCGCGAGCGCCCAGCGGGCCGACGGCTATTTCAACAGCTACTTCATTCGCCGCGAGCCGGCGAAACGATGGACGAACCTGCGCGATTGGCACGAGCTCTATTGCGCCGGACACCTGATCGAAGCAGCCGTCGCGCACACGCAGGTGACGGGCAAGACCCGCCTGCTCGACGTCGCACGCCGTTACGCCGACTACATTTCGACAGTGTTCGGACCGCGGCCCGGCCAGCGCCGCGGCTATTGCGGCCACCCGGAAATCGAGCTCGCGCTCGTCAAGCTGTATCGGCTGACCGGCGAGCGCCGTTTTCTCGAGCTCGCGAAGTTCTTCGTCGACGAGCGCGGCCGGCAGCCGCACTATTTCGACCAGGAGGCGATCGCGCGCGGCGAGGACCCGGCCGCTCAGTATTACGGCACGTACGAGTACAGCCAGTCGCACATGCCGGTGCGCGATCAGCGGCAAGTCGTCGGCCACGCGGTGCGCGCGATGTACCTGTACAGCGCGATGGCGGACCTTGGCGCCGAATACGGCGACGAGAGCCTGCTGCACGCGTGCGAGGCGCTCTGGCAGGACCTCACGACGAAGCGCCTGTACGTGACCGGCGGGCTGGGGCCGTCGGCGCGCAACGAGGGCTTCACGGCCGATTACGATCTGCCGAACGAGACCGCGTATGCGGAGACGTGCGCCGCCGTCGGTCTCGTGTTCTGGGCGCATCGAATGGCGCTCGCGCGCCGCGATGGCCGCTACGCCGACGCGATGGAGCTCGCGCTGTACAACGGCGCGCTGTCGGGGCTCGCGCTCGACGGCGAGCACTTCTTCTACGACAACCCGCTTGCGAGTCGCGGCGGGCATCGGCGCTGGACGTGGCATCGCTGTCCATGCTGTCCGCCGAACATCGGGCGCCTGGTCGCCTCGCTGGGCCAGTACATGTATTCGACCGCCGCCAATGAAGTCGCGGTTCACCTGTACATCGCCGCCGACGCGACGATTGATGTCGGCGGCGTCCCCGTCGCGCTGCGCCAGCGTACGAACTACCCCTGGGACGGCAGCGTGCGCATCGAGGTCGAGCCCGAGCGCAGCGTGCGCTTCGCGTTGCGGCTTCGCATTCCGGGCTGGTGTCGCTCGGCGCGCGTCGCGATCAACGCAAAGCCGGTCGACGCCGAGACGCTCGCCGACGCCGGCTACGCGCACGTCGACCGCGAATGGCGCGGCGGCGACGTCGTGGAGCTCGAACTCGACATGCGCGCCGAGCGCGTGTACGCACATCCCGACGTGGCGGCCGATGTGGGTCGCGTCGCGCTCAAGCGCGGTCCCATCGTCTATTGCGCCGAGGCGCCCGACAACGACGCGCCGGTGCAGCGGCTCGCGCTGCCGCGCTCGAGCGCGCTCGGCGCGCAGTTCGATGCCGGCCTGCTCGGCGGCGTCGGCACGCTCAGCGCAGCCGCGGTCGTCGTCGAGCCTGCAACGCCGAGCGCGCTGTACAGCCGCATCCCGCCCCGCACGCGGCCGACGACGCTGCGCGCGATCCCGTATGCGTTCTGGAGCAACCGCCACGACGGAGCGATGACCGTCTGGTTACCTGAAGTGTGACTGCGCTCGCCGCTTCGCACTGCGAGCGAAAACCGCGCCGAGGAGGAGCAACCATGCCGTGGACGTTCAAGCTGCTGCAGCGTATTTCGAGTGCTTTGGCGATCGGCCTGCTGGCCGCAGGCTTCGCTTCCGCGGCGAGCGCCGCGGTGCAGACGATCGACGACATCATCAAGGCCGGCAAGATCGTCGTCGGCGTGTCGACGACCACGCCGATCTTCGGCCTTGCCAACAAGGACGGCGAGCCGGAGGGGTACGACCCCGACGTTGCGCGCCTGCTCGCCAAGTATCTCGGCGTCAAGGTCGAGTTCGTGCCGGTCACCGGCGCGAACCGCATCCCGCAGCTGTTGAGCGGACGCGTCGACGTGCTGATCTGCCTGTTCGGCATCACGCCCGAGCGGGCGCAGCAGGTCTGGTACTCGATGCCCTACGCGTACGAGGCGGCGACGCTGGTCGCGCCGGCCGCGGTCAACGTGAAGACGGTCGACGACCTCAAAGGCAAGCGGGTCGGCGTGCCGCGCGGCGCCATGCAGGACCTGATGCTGACGCCGATCGCGCAGGAGAAAGGCTTCCAGCTGCAGCGCTTCGACGACGAGGCAACCGAGCTGCAGGCGTTGATCGCCGGACAGATCGACCTCGGCGGCACCGGGCTGCTCGTGAACGACCGACTGAACCGCAACAACCCGGGCAAGGACTACCAGGTCAAGATCGTCCTGCGGCCGCTGCACTTCGGAATCGGCATCCGTCGCGGCGAGGCCGACAAGCTGCAGTGGCTCAACACGTTCGTGTATACGATCAAGAACAACGGCGAGCTCGACGCGATCAGCCGCAAGTGGCGGCAGCGGCCGCTCGAAGAGCTGCCGGTGTTCTAGACCCGTGCCGGCGATCGCACGCACGCTTTAGCGGCGCCGAATGGCGATCGTTCATCGCACGCTGGGACGCAGCGGCATCGAAGTATCGTCGCTGTGCCTCGGCGCGATGATGTTCGGCGATCGTGCGGACGCAGCCGAAGCGGATCGAATCGTTCGGCGCGCGCGCGACGCCGGCATCAACTTCATCGACACCGCGGACGCGTACAACGGCGGCCGCTCGGAGGAGATCGTAGGCAAGACGATCGCCGGCGAGCGCGCCTGGTGGATCGTCGCGACCAAGGTCGGCACGCGGCTGCCGCCGTTCGAGCCGAATCGCGGCGGCAACGGCCGGCGCTGGCTGCTGCGCGGCGTCGACGAAAGCCTCGCGCGGCTTCGCACCGGCCACATCGATCTCTATTATCTCCATCTCGACGATTCGGCAACGCCGCTCGACGAAACCGTCGACGCGATGGGCGCGCTCGTGCGAAGCGGGAAGATCCGGTATTGGGCCGTGAGCAACTTCCGCGCGTGGCGCATCGCGGAGATCGTGCGCCTGTGCGACGCCGCCGGCGTGCCGCGGCCGGTTGCCGGACAGCCCTATTACAACGCGGTGAACCGGATGCCGGAAGTCGAGTATCTTCCGCTGTGCGCGCACCATGGCCTCGGCGTCGTGCCGTACAGTCCGCTCGCGCGCGGCGTGTTGACGGGCAAGTACACGCCCGACGCGACGCCGGATCCGTCCACGCGCGCAGGACGCAACGACAAGCGGATGATGATGACCGAGTTTCGTCGCGAGTCGATGGTGATCGCGCAATCGATCGCGCAGCACGCGAAAGCGCGCGCACGCACGCCGATCGGCTTTGCGTTGAACTGGGTGCTCGCGAACTCGATCGTCACGTCGGTGATCGTCGGCCCGAACACCGAGGCGCAGCTTTCGACCTACATCGAGGCGACCGACGAGCCGTTCGACGCCGACGACGAGGCGCTGCTCGATCGCCTCGTTGCGCCGGGTCATCCGTCCACGCCGGGTTACACCGATCCGCTGTTTCCGGTCACCGGGCGCCGGGTCGAGCGATGATGCCGGAGAGCCGATCGGCATAGCGTGGATTACGTCTTCCAATTCTCGGCGGTCGGCCGCGAGTTCGACCAGTTGCTGGTCGGCGCTTGGCTGACGATTCGGCTGTCCGCAGCCGCGATGCTGCTCGGCCTCGTCGTGGGCATCGCGGGCGCGCTCGCGAAGCAGTCGCGCTGGCGAGCGCTGCGCGCGGCCGTGCAGGCGTACATCGAGGCGATCCGCAACACGCCGTTCCTGGTGCAGCTGCTGCTCGTCTATCTGGGCTTGCCGTCGATCGGCATCCGCCTGCTGCCCTCGCAGGCGGCGTTGCTCGCGATGGTCGTGAACGTCGGCGCGTACGCGACCGAAATCGTCCGCGCCGGCATCGATTCGGTGCCGCGGCAGCACATCGAGGCAGGCCGCGCGCTCGGTCTGAAGCCGTGGCAGATCTTCCGCTTCGTCGTGCTGATCCCCGCGCTGCGCGCGGTGTTTCCGGCGCTCGCGAGCCAATTCATCCTGATCATGCTCGCGTCGAGCGTCGTGTCGGTGATCTCCGCCGAGGAGCTCACGGCGGTGACCGACATGATCGTCGCGCGCAACTTCCGCTCGTTCGAGTTCTACCTTACCGCGACCGCCATGTACCTCGCCATGGCGTTCGGCTTCCAGGCGATCTTCGCACTGATCGACCGCTGGCTGTTCGCGCCCTGGAGCCGCCAGGCGTGATTCGCGAATTCACGCTGAACGAGTTCTGGTACCTCGTGCTCGCCGCGCGCTGGACGGTCGTGCTTGCCGCGGTCGCCTTCGTCGGCGGCAGCGCGGCCGGGCCGTCGTCGCGCTGCTTCGGATCGCGAGAGCGAAGCCGGCACGCTTCGCGGCGATCGCGTACATCAGGCTTTTCCAGGGCACGCCGCTTCTGATGCAGCTCTACCTGATCTACTTCGGCGCGACGATGCTCGGCGTGCAGATCGAAGCGTGGACAGCGGCCGCGATCGCTTACACGCTGTACGCGGGCGCGTTCCTCGGCGAAATCTGGCGTGGATGCATCGAAGCGATACCGCGCGGGCAGTGGGAGGGAGCACGCTCGCTTGCGCTGAAGTATCGGCAGCAGCTTCGCTTCATCATCATGCCGCAGGCCGCGCGGATCGCAGTACCTCCGACGGTGGGTTTCCTCGTGCAGCTGCTGAAGGGAACGTCTCTCGCGTCGATCATCGGGTTCGTCGAGCTCACGCGCGCGGCGCAGATCGTCAACAACGCGACGTTTCGGCCGTTCACCGTATACGCGCTCGTCGCGGCGATCTATTTCGCGCTGTGCTGGCCGTTGTCGAGGCTCGCCGATCGATTCGAGCGGCGGCTCGGCCGTCATGAATTGCCGACGCCGATCGGTCAGGTTTAGTCGGCGGCGCGACGCCATGATGCGACGCAGGCCATGAGCGAACGCTTCGTCGAAGCCGCCGCGGGCGGCCGCGCCGACACGAATGTGGCGATCGAAATGATCGGCGTCGAGAAGCTCTACGGCAAGTTCCAGGCGCTGCGCGACATCAATCTTCGCGTGATGAATGGCGAGCGGATCGTGATCTGCGGGCCGTCGGGCTCCGGAAAATCGACGCTGATCCGATGCATCAACCGGCTGGAGGAGCACGATGCGGGCACGATCCTCGTCGAGGGCGTGGAACTCACCGGCGACGTGCGGCGCATCGACCTCGTGCGCCGCGACGTCGGCATGGTGTTCCAGCATTTCAACCTGTTCCCGCACATGACGATCCTCGAGAACTGCATGCTCGCGCCGATGCAGGTGCGCAGGCACGCCGCGCAAGGAGGCGCGAGCAGACGGCGATGGGCTTCCTCGAGCGCGTGCGCATTCCCGAGCAGGCCGCACAAGTATCCGGGCCAGCTCTCCGGCGGTCAGCAGCAGCGGGTGGCGATCGCGCGGGCGCTGTGCATGCAGCCGCAGCATGATGCTGTTCGACGAGCCGACGTCGGCGCTCGATCCCGAAATGATCAAGAGAAGTGCTCGACGTGATGGTGAGCTCGCTGCACGACGGCATGACGATGCTCGTGCGTCACTCACGAGATGGGCTTCGCGCGGCAGGTCGCGAACCGCGTCGTGTTCATGGACGCGGGATCGATCATCGAGGAGAACGAGCCGCGCTCGTTCTTCGAGCATCCGCGCCACGAGCGCACGAGGGCGTTTCTCGGGCGCATCCTGCACTAGCGCGGCTAGCGGTCGCAGAGAATCTGGCGCGCCCGACAGGATTCGAACCTGTGACCCTTGGCTTCGGAAACCAATACTCTATCCAACTGAGCTACGGGCGCGAACCTGCCATTTTACGCTCCGCCAACGACGCGGCCAACCCGCGCGGTTACCGGCGCCGCGGGCCGACGGTATAATTACGAGTTTTCCTGAAATCGCATTGTCGCCGTTTCGCCCGCGACTTCCACACGACCGCCATGCAGACGCACCAGGACCAGCACGTC
This sequence comes from uncultured beta proteobacterium, assembly GCA_963798655.1. Classification (GTDB taxonomy): domain Bacteria; phylum Pseudomonadota; class Gammaproteobacteria; order Burkholderiales; family Casimicrobiaceae; genus CAVSMC01. The sequence goes on from CAWCUH010000007.1 coordinate 403,919, forward strand.
TCGCCGATCCGCAACTGGAAGCAGCTCGTCCTCGTCGTCGTGCTGGCGTTCGTCATCCCGATCTCGATCATCGCGATCGTCACGCAGCTCGTCACCGGTGGCGGCGAGCCCGTCAGCGCCGACGATCACGGCACGATCGATCGCATCAAGCCGGTCGGCAACGTCGTGCTCGCCGAGGCGAGCGGCCCGAAGGGCGAGCTCACCGGCGAGCAGGTCTACGACCAGGTCTGCAAGACGTGCCACGAAGGCGGGCTCGCCGGCGCTCCGAAGTTCGGCGATGCGGCGGCGTGGGCACCGCGGATCAAGCAGGGCGAGCAGACGCTGTTCACGCACGCGATCGAAGGCCTTCGCGCGATGCCGCCGAAGGGCGGCAGGCCCGATCTCCAGCCGGTCGAGGTCGAGCGCGCGGTCGTGTTCATGGCGAACAAGTCGGGCGGCAACCTGAAGGAGCCGAAGGCGCCGGCTGCGAGCGCGACAGCGGCGAGCGGTGGCGATCGCAGCGGCGAGCAGGTCGCGAACGCCGTCTGCGCGAAGTGCCACGCGACCGGCGAAGGCGGTGCGCCGAAGATCGGCGATCGCACCGCGTGGATCCAGCGCGCGAAGCGCGGCTTGAACACGCTCTACCAATCGGCGCTCAAGGGGCACGCGGGCATGCCGGCACGCGGCGGCATGGCGCAGCTCTCGGACGTCGAGGTGAAGCGCGCGATCGAGTACATGATGAACTCCGGTGCGGCGAGCGCGCCGGCAGCGAGCGCAGCTGCAGCGCCTGCCGCAGCGACGACGACCGCAGCTGCGGCACCGGCAGCACCGCCGGCCTCCGCCAACGCGGACGGCAAGAAGGTCTATGAGACGACATGCGCGGCGTGCCACGCCGCGGGGCTCGTCGGCGCGCCGAAGTTCGGCGACAAGGCTGCGTGGGCCCCTCGGATCGCGCAAGGAATGGCGACGCTGTACAACAGCGCGTTGCACGGCAAGAACGCGATGCCACCGAAGGGGGGCAACACGACGCTGTCCGACGCCGAAGTGAAGGCAGGCGTCGACTACATGACGGCCGCGGCGAAGTAGCGCCGCGCCGCTGACCGCGAACGCGGCCGCAACGGCCGCGTTCGTCTTTCGGTTCGCTGCGTCAGCCGACGGCGAGCGAAGGCGACTCCGACATCTCCGCCGAATCGTCATCGCCGCGGTCCTCGTCGCGCTCGCTCGCGAGCTGCGACAGGTAATCGGCGGTGATGTCGCCGGTCACGTACTTGCCGTCGAAGCACGACGCCTCGAAGTCGACGAGCTTCGGGTTCGCCGCGCGCACAGCGTTCTTCAGCGCGTCGAGGTCCTGGTAGATCAGCAGGTCGGCGCCGATCTCGCGCGCGATCTCGGCTTCGCTGCGGCCGGTCGCGACGAGCTCGCGCTGGTTCGGCATGTCGATGCCGTAGACGTTCGGAAAGCGTACCGGCGGCGCCGCCGATGCGAAGTACACCTTGCGCGCACCCGCCTCGCGCGCCATCTGCACGATCTCGCGCGACGTCGTGCCACGCACGATCGAGTCGTCGACGAGCAGCACGACCTTGCCCTTGAACTCGATGCCGATCGGGTTCAGCTTCTGGCGCACGCTCTTCTTGCGCAGCGCCTGCCCCGGCATGATGAACGTGCGGCCGATGTAGCGGCTCTTCACGAAGCCTTCGCGGTACGTGAGCCCGAGATCGTTCGCGAGCTGCAGCGCGGACGGCCGGCTCGAGTCCGGGATCGGGATTACGACGTCGATGTCGGACGCCTCGGCAATGCGCCTCACCTTTTTCGCAAGCTCGTGTCCCATGTGCAGCCGCGCTTCGTACACCGACGTGCCGTCGATGACCGAATCGGGCCGCGCGAGATAGACGAACTCGAAGATGCACGGGCGCAGGATCGGGTTGTCGGCGCATTGACGCGCATGGAACGTTCCGGTCAGGTCGACGTAGATCGCCTCACCGGGCGCGACGTCGCGCAGCAGTCGGAAGCCGAGCGCCTCGATCGCGACCGACTCGCTCGCCGCCATGTACTCGGTGCCTCCCATCGCCTCGTTCACGCCGATCGCGAGCGGCCGGATGCCGAACGGATCGCGGAACGCGACGAGCCCGTAGCCGGCGATCATCGCCACGACCGCATACGCACCGCGGCAGCGCTTGTGCACGCCGGCGACGGCGCGGAAGATCGCGTCGGGATCGAGACGCGCATGATGCGCGGCGCGCTCGAGCTCGAGCGCGAACACGTTCAGCAACACCTCGGAATCGGAGTTCGTGTTGACGTGGCGGAAGTCGAGCTGGAAGAGCTCGCGCTTCAATGCCTCGCTGTTCGTGAGATTGCCGTTGTGCCCCAGCGTCACGCCGAATGGCGAGTTGACGTAGAACGGCTGCGACTCGAGATCGGAGAACGCCGAGCCCGCTGTCGGATAGCGGCAGTGCGCGATGCCGGCGTGGCCGACGAGGTCACGCATGTCGCGCGTGCGGAACACGCTCTGCACCATGCCGCGCCCTTTCGACATGTGGAACATCGCGCCTTCGCTCGTGACGATGCCGGCGGCGTCCTGGCCACGATGCTGCAGCAGCAGCAGGCTGTCGTAGAGCAGCTGGTTGACCGGCGTATGCGCTACAACGCCCGCGATTCCGCACATGGCTATTTGACCGTCGCGACCATGCCGTTGTAGCCGTCGCCCTTCAGCCTGTTGCGCGCCTCGGTCGCGGCGTCGCGCGACGGATACGAGCCGACGCGCACGCGCCACAGCGTGCCGTGCGTCGTCTGCACCGGCTCCGTGTACGCGGGATAGCCGGCGCGCTTCAACTTTCCCGTCAGTGCATTGGCGCCCTTGTCGTCGGCGAATGCGGCGAGTTGCACGATGAAGCCTTGCCCGCTTGCCGTCGCGGAGGAAACGGCGGGCGCCGCTGCCGGCACATTCGCGTGCTTCGGCGCTTCGGTCTTCGCCGGCTCGGCTTTCGCCGCTTCCGTCTTTGGCGCTTCACTCTTCGGCGGCTCGCTCTTCGCAACCGCGGCCGATGCGGCAGCGTCCGGTTTCGCCGCGTTGGCGCCGGCCTTTTCGTTCGCCGGAATGGCGGAGCTCGCCGGTGCCGCGGGCGGTGCAGCGAGCACGCGGTGCTCGGCGTCGGCAATCGACTTGGCCGGCGCGGCGTCGGCCGGCGAAGCGCTGCTCGCCGCGGACTTCGCTGCGCCCGCCTTCGGCTCCGTCAAGCGGTTGACGAACTTGCCGTCGTCGACCGGCGGAATCTGCACCGACACTTCGTCTCCGAGCGGCCGCGGCTCGCGCTCGAGCAGCATCGGCACGATGACCGCGGCGGCGAGCGCGAGCACGACGGCGCCGACGAGGCGTCGGCGCGCCTTGCGCTTCAGCTCGTCGACAGCGGCGTCGTCGGGTTCGGCGAATCGGTCAGCCATGGCGCGGCGCGCGTTGCACTCGAGGCATCGTCGCGGCGAGCGCCGCGGCGACGGTGAGAAACGATCCGAAAACGACGATTCTATCAGCTTCGTCCGCATCGCCTCGCGCCGCAGCATACGCGTCGGCGACGTCGTCGTGGTCGACGATCGCGGACGGCGAGACGCCGGCCCGCACGAGCGCCTCGCGCATTCGCGCAGCGCTCGCGCCACGCGGTCCGGGCAGCGATGCGACATGCCAGCGGTCGACACGCGGCGCGACCGCGCGCACGACCGACGCGATGTCCTTGTCGGCGAGCATGCCGACGACCGCGTGCGTGCGCGGATGAAATCCCATCTCGCCGAGCGTCGCCGCGAGCGAGCGCGCCGCCTGCGCGTTGTGCGCGACGTCGAGCACCGTCGCCGGCCGTCCGGGCAGCACCTGGAAGCGTCCTGCAAGCTCGACGCCGACGAGACCGTCGCGCACCGCGGACGCCGGCGTCGGAACGCGCTCGCGCAGTACGTCGAGCACGACAAGCGCGCTCGCCGCATTCGCGAACTGAAAGCGGCCGCGCAAGGCCGGTATCGGCAGCCCGAAGCGATCGCCGGCCGGCCCGCGGAAGCGCCATTGCAGCGTCGATTCGACCCGGTAGTCGAAGTCGCGGCCGAGCGTCATCAACGGCGCGCCGATCGCCGCCGCATGCTCGACCAGCGACGCCGGCGGGTCCCGGTCGCCGCAGATCGCCGGGCGTCCGCTGCGAAAGATGCCCGCCTTCTCGCGACCGATGTCCTCGCGTGTCGGCCCCAGATAGTCGACATGGTCGATGTCCACCCCCGTGACCACCGACACGTCGGCGTCGATCACGTTCACGGCGTCGAGCCGCCCGCCGAGTCCCACTTCGAGGACCAGTGCGGCGAGGGGCGCGCGCGAGAACAGCCACAGCGCGGCGAGCGTGCCGTATTCGAAATACGTGAGCGGCGTCGCGCCGCGCGCGTCGTCGACCGCGCCGAACGCCGACACGAGCTCGGTGTCGTCGGCCATGCGGCCGCCGACGCGCACGCGCTCGTTGTAGCGCAGCAGATGCGGCGATGTGTAGAGGCCGGTTCGATGGCCGGCGCGCTCGAGGATCGCCTCGAGCATCGCGCACGTCGAGCCCTTGCCGTTGGTGCCGCCGACGGTGATGACCGGGCAGGCGATCGCGATCGCCATCCGCGACGCGACGTCGCGCACGCGATCGAGCCCCATCGCGATCGCTTTCGGGTGCTGCGTCTCGACGTAGGCGAGCCACCCGGCGAGCGTCGACGGGCGGCTCACCCCGGAGCCGGTTGCCGCGTCAGCAGCGCGAGCAGCCGAGCGAGCTCGTCCTTCAGTTGCCGGCGATCGACGATCATGTCGATCGCGCCCTTGTCGAGCAGGAACTCGGCGCGCTGGAAGCCTTCGGGAAGCTTCTCGCGCACCGTCTGCTCGATCACGCGCGGACCGGCGAAGCCAATCAGCGCACCGGGCTCGGCGATCACGATGTCGGCGACGAAGGCGAACGACGCCGACACGCCGCCCATCGTCGGGTCGGTCAGCACCGACAGGAACGGCAGACGCGCCTTGTTGAGCTCCTGCAGCACCGCGGTGGTCTTCGCCATCTGGAACAGCGAATTGACGCCTTCCTGCATTCGCGCGCCACCCGATGCGGAGATGCACACGAACGGCACGCGGTTGTCGTATGCGACGCGCACGCCGCGAACGAAGCGCTCGCCGACGACCGCGCCCATCGACCCGCCCATGAAGTCGAACACGAACGCGGCGAGCACGAGCGGCACGCTCTTGACGCTGCCCTGCATGACGACTAGCGCGTCGGTCTCGCCGGTCTCGTCGAGCGCTGCGCCGAGGCGCTCGGTGTATTTCCTCGTGTCCTTGAACTTCAGCACGTCGACGGGAACGACCTCGGAGCCGATCTCGAAGCGACCTTCCGGGTCGAGCAGCTGGTCGATGCGCTCGCGAGCGCCGACGCGCGCATGATGGTTGCACTTCGGGCAGACGTGCAGGTTGTTCTCGAGGTCGGTCCGATAGAGCACCGCCTCGCACGCGGGGCACTTGACCCACAGCCCCTCCGGCACCGTCGCCTTGCGAACGCCGGGCTCGCTCTTGATCCGCGGCGGCAGCAGCTTTTGCAGCCAGGTCAAAGGTGCGCCCTCCGCGCTTCGCGCTTCCGGCGCTGATTCGCGCTTGCGGCGGCCCTGCGCGCTCATCGCCTCAGGCCGCCCGTGGCGTGCGCGCGTCGAGCGCAGCGCGGATGTTGGCGAGCCAGGCGCCGGCGCGCATCGGCGCCTCCGACGGCGCACCCGCTTCCATCTCCTCGATGATGCGGCTGCCGATCACGACGGCGTCGGCGTGCGCTGCGATCGCCTGCGCGCTCGCGGCATCGCGGATACCGAAGCCCACGCCCACCGGCAGCGCGACGTGCCGACGGATCTCGGCGAGCCTGCGCGCAACGTCGACCGTGTCGAGGTGGCCGGCGCCGGTCACGCCCTTCAGCGACACATAGTAGACATAGCCGCGCGCGAGCCGGCCGACGGCGTCGACGCGCGCCGCCGGCGTCGTCGGCGACAGCAGGAAGATCGGCGCGAGCCCGCGCGCTTCGAGCAACGCCGCGAACTCGACGGATTCTTCCGGCGGATAGTCGACGACGAGCACGCCGTCGACGCCGGCGTCCTGTGCGCGATCTGCGAACACTTTCGCGCCCATCGCTTCGATCGGATTCGCGTAGCCCATCAGCACGATCGGCGTCGTCGCGTCCCGCGCGCGGAACTCGCGCACCATCGCGAGCACGTGGCGCAATCCGACGTGTTGCGCGAGCGCGCGCTCCGATGCGCGCTGGATCACCGGACCGTCGGCCATCGGATCGGAGAACGGAACGCCGAGCTCGACGACATCGGCGCCGGCGGCGACGAGCGCGTGCAGGATCGCAACGGTCGACGCCGGCGACGGGTCGCCGGCCGTCACGTAGGGAATGAGCGCGGTGCGCCGTGCGGCGCGCAGTCGTGCGAACGTCGCGTCGATGCGGTTGGTCACGCCTCGGTCTCCGCACCGCCCGTCGTGCGCGTCACCCCGCTTCGTCGGCCTCGGCGCACGCGCGCACCGACGGCCCTCCGGGGCTTCGCTTCGCCCCGCGCGCTCATCCGCGCCTCGCCGGATCGCATTCCGGCCGGCAGAAGAATTTGAGGCCGGTGCGCTCGGCGACCGTCGCCATGTCCTTGTCGCCGCGGCCGGAGAGATTGACCAGCAGGATCTTGTCGCGCGCCATCGTCGGCGCGATCTTGGCCGCGTACGCGAGCGCATGCGACGACTCGAGCGCCGGGATGATGCCCTCGGTATGGCAGCACGTCTGGAACGCCGCGAGCGCCTCGTCGTCGGTGATCGACACGTAGTCGGCGCGATGCGAGTCCTTGAGCCATGCGTGCTCGGGTCCGACGCCGGGATAGTCGAGGCCGGCCGACACCGAATGCGTCTCCACGATCTGGCCGTCGTCGTCCTGCAGCAGATACGTTCGATTGCCGTGCAGCACGCCGGGGCGTCCCGCGCACAGCGACGCCGCGTGATGACCGGTGGCGATGCCCTCGCCGGCCGCCTCGACGCCGACGAGCTTCACGTCATCGTGCTCGATGTACGGATGGAAGATGCCCATCGCGTTCGATCCGCCGCCAACGCATGCGATGATGACGTCGGGCTGGCGTCCAGCGGCCTGCGGCATCTGCTCGATGCACTCGCGCCCGATGACGCTCTGGAAGTCGCGCACCATCATCGGATACGGATGCGGGCCGGCGACCGTACCGATGATGTAGAACGTCGACTCGACGTTGGTCACCCAGTCGCGCATCGCCTCGTTCAGCGCGTCCTTCAACGTCTTGGAGCCCGATGCAACCGGAACGACGCTGGCGCCGAGCATCGTCATCCGGAAGACGTTCTGCGCCTGGCGCTTCACGTCCTCCGAGCCCATGTAGACGACGCATTCCATGCCGAAGCGCGCGGCAACCGTCGCCGCGGCGACGCCGTGCATGCCGGCACCCGTCTCCGCGATCACGCGCGGCTTGCCGAGCCGCTTCGCAAGCAGCGCCTGGCCGATGCAGTTGTTGATCTTGTGCGCGCCGGTGTGATTCAAATCCTCGCGCTTCAGCCAGATCTGCGCGCCGCCGAGCATCTGCGACCAGCGCTTGGCGTGGTACACGGGCGACGGCCGGCCGACGTAATGCGCGAGCTCGTCCTCGAACTCGGCGACGAACGCCGGGTCGTTGCGATAGTGCTCGTATTGCGCCTTCAGCTCGTCGAGCGCGCGTATGAGCGTCTCGGCGACGAACACGCCACCGTACGGACCGAAGTGTCCGCGCTCGTCGGGCAGGTTGTACGGGATGTCACGCATCTGCATTGCGCACCGCCTCGATGAACGCGGCGATCCGCGCCGGATCCTTGACGCCTTTCATCGGCCGACCGTCGCCGCCGACCGCTTCGACGCCGCTCGACACGTCGACGGCCCAGGGCTGCACGCGCCGGATGGCATCGCCGACGTTCGCCGCATTGAGACCGCCGGAGAGCACGATCGGACGCGCGATCGATCGCGGCAGCGAATCCCAATCGAACGCGTTTCCCGTGCCGCCCGGCAACCCGCCGGAAGGCGGCGCATCGAACAGCAGCGCCGCGGCATCCGGATAACGCGCGGCATATTCTACCAGCGCAGCCTCGCCGGCCGCGCGAACGGCGATCGCCTTCACGTACGGGCGCCCGAATGCGCGGCACAGCGCAGCGTCCTCATCGCCATGGAACTGCAGCGCGTCGAGCGGCACGGCGGCGAGCGCCGCGCGCACTTCTTCCGGCGACGGATCGACGAACAGGCCCACGATCGATACGAACGGCGGCACCGCGGCCGCGATTGCGCGCGCCTGCGCATGGTCGACGACGCGCGGCGTGCCGCGCCAGAACACGAGGCCGATCGCGTCGGCCCCCGCGTCGGCGGCGGCGCGCGCGTGCGCGACGTCGCGCAGCCCGCAGATCTTCACGCGCGTGCGACGCGCGCTCATTTGCAGCCGTGCGACAGCACGAGGGGGCGCCGCGTCGACGGCAGGCCGAACGCGGCGTCGTAATCGGCGCCGGTGAAATAGAGGCCGTCGGCGGCGAACGTCGGTGCGCCGCGCGTGCGATCGCGGCCGGCGAGAAGCTCCGCGATCCATTGCGGCCGCTGCTTGCCGGCGCCGACATAGACCAGTGCGCCGACGATATTGCGGATCATGTGATGCAGGAACGCATTGGCGGAGAAGTCGAAGCGCACGAGGCCCTCGTCGATCGTGACCGACGCGACGGCGAGCGACTTCACCGGCGATTTCGCCTGGCATTGCGCTGCGCGAAACGCCGAGAAATCGTGCGTGCCGACGAGCGCTCGCGCGGCGCGCGACATCGCGTCCACATCGAGCGGGCGATGGTACCAGCCCGCACGCGCGGCATTGAGCGCCGGGCGCACCGGCGAGGGCACGAGGACGTACGTGTAATGGCGCGCGCTCGCCGAATAGCGCGCGTGGAAATCGTCCGCGACTCGACGCGACCATTGCACGGCGAGCGACGGCGGAAGATTGGCGTTCACGCCGCGCACCCATGCGCTGTCGGGTCTCGCGGCGTCGGTGTCGAAATGGACGACTTGCATCGTCGCGTGGACGCCCGCGTCGGTGCGCCCGGCGGCGACGGTCGCGACCGGCGCGGCGGCGATCGCCGAGAGCGCGCGCTCGAGCGCATCCTGCACGCCGCGGCCGTCCGGTTGCGATTGCCAGCCGGTGAAGCCGTCGCCGGCGAATTCGAGGCCGATCGCGATGCGCATGACGAAATAGGGGACAGACCCCAATTTCGCCGACGTCGCGCCGCGAAATTGGGGTCTGTCCCCTATTTAAATCAACCGAGCTTGGTGAGCAGCGTCTGCGCCTCGCTCTTCTGCTGGTCGTCGCCTTCGTGCAGCACTTCCTGCAGGATCTCGCGCGCGCCTTCGACGTCGCCCATCTCCTGATACGCCTTCGCGAGGTCGAGCTTCGTCGCCGCGTCGTGCCATTGGCCGTCGAGCACCGACGGCGTCGGATCCTCGAACGTCGACTTCTCGGGATCGAACGAGAGGTCGAGCTTGTCGAGCTCGATCGCCGCCTGCGGACGCGCGAGCGCCGGAGCGGCCGCGCTGGCGAACGCCGGCTCGCGCTCGGGCGCGCCGCGCATCGGTGGCGGCTTGTCGGCAGCGTCCAGCCTGAAGTCGACGTCCATCGGCGATGCGGGCTTCGCCGCCGGCGCGCTCGGCATCAGGCCGGCGTTGGAGGCCGTCTTCGCCTTGTCGATCGCGCTGTCGACGCCGGACAAAAGCGATGTCGCGCTCGCACGCGCCGTCTTCTCGAGCTCGGTTTGCGCGCCGGCGAGGATTTCCATTGGCGACTTCGGCTTGGCGCCCGACGTCGGCGAGATCGAAATTTCGTCGTCGAGCTTGAAGTCCATGCCGCTGTCGGCGCCAAGCGCCGGCGCGACGTCGTCGGGCACCGGCGGACGCATCGCCTGCTCGGGCTTCAACTCCGGCGGCATCGCGAACGACTGCGTATCGCCGGCGGGCGTCACGCCTTCCTTCGCTCCGCTGGCGGCGCTCGCCGCGGCCGCCGCCGCCGCTGCGCCGACGGCGCCCTCGGCGAACATCGGATTGTTCGGATCGAGCTGACGGCCGAGCGCAACCGCCTTTTGCCACGTCTCGCCCTGGCCCTGCGACACCGAGTAGAGCTCGGCCGCCACCGTCTCGAACGCCGACGGCTTGTTGTGCTGCGCATGGATCTCGAGCAGCTTCAGGTAGATCTCCTGCCGCTGCGGATCCTTCTTCAGCGCATCCTTCAGGATTTCCTCGGCCTGCGCGTCGCGTCCGTAGGCGAGGTAGACCTCCGCCTCGGCGATCGGATCGACCTCGTCGGTATCGATGTTGCCGAGACCTTCGCGACTGAAGTCGCTTGCGAGCGAATTGTCGCCGGTGTTGACGACACCGCCGCCGGTGGATCCGAACACCGTGTTCGTCTTGATGTCGGTGCCCGAGATGATGCTGTCCTCGAACTTCGTCGTCTTGCGCCGGCGTGCTGCAACGAGTGCCGCGATGCCCCCGAGGATCGCGAGCGCGCCCGCGCCCAGCGCCCATGCCGGCGTGCCGGACAGCAGATCGTCGATGAACGACGGCTCCGCTTTGGGCGCCGCCTTGGCGGGCGCCTTCGGCGTTGTCTTCGGCGCTTCGGTCTTCGGCGGCTCTGCCTTCGGCGGCTCGACCTTCGCCGGCTCCTGCTTCGGCGGCTCGACCTTCGGCGGCTCGGGTGCCTTCGCCGGCTCGGCGGCCGTCGGCTCCGGCGCCTTGGCCGGCTCAGCCTTGGCCGGCTCCGCCTTCGCGGGCTCCGGTGCCTTCGCTGCGGGTGCCGGCGGCGCGGTCGTGATCGGTGTCGCGGCCTTCGACGGCTCGGCCTTGCCCTTCGCCGCATCGCTTTGCGTCTGCAGCTGAGCCATCGTCTGGCTCTTGAGCTCGACGGCACGCTGCATGTCCTGCAGCGTCTTCTCGAGATCGGCGATCCGCTGCTGCGCTTCCTTCAGCTGCTTGTCGCGCGCGATCGCTTCCTCGGCTGCACCGGCGGCGCCCTTGCCCTGTCCGGCCTCGCGCGATACGCGCAACTGATCGCGTCCGGCGGACGCCGCGGCTGCCTTCTCCTCGACCGCCGTACCGATGCGTCCGGTCGCTGCGCGAGCGCCCGGGGCGCCTTCCGCCGACGGCGCCGCCGCGGCGACGCGATCGCGATAAGCGCGCCAATCGGACGCCTGCACGCGAACGACCTTGGTCGCCTCGCTCGGACTCGCCGTTGCAGCCTCGTCGGCGGACGGGATCGTCATGATGGCGCCGGTGCGCAGCCGGTTCATGTTGCTGCCGTCGAACGCGTTCGCGTTGCTCCTGAACATCGCGACGAGCATCTGCTCGAGCGTCACCGTGTCGGGCTTGTGCTGCGTCGCGATCTTCGACAGCGTGTCGCCGCGCTTCACCGTGTAGGTATCGCCCGCCTGCGCCTGCGCGCGGCCCTCGGGCGCCGGCGTCGGCGCGACGGGTCGCGTCGTCGCTGCGCCGGGACGAACCGGCGTAACCGGTTCCACCGCTGCGCTCATCTGCGGAATGCCGGGAGGATCGAGCAGGAACGTGTAGGCGCGAACGACGCGTCCCGAAGACCAGTTCATCTCGACGAGCAAATCGAGGTACGGCTCGTTCACGGCGCCGCTCGTCGTGACGATCAGCATCGGCTGCGCGCTGGAGCGGTCGAGGGTGACGCGCGCGCGCGACAAAACGCCCTGGTACGTCAGGTTGTTCTGCCGATACAGCGACGAGTCGGCCACTTTCGCAGCGAGTGAATCGAGCTCGTCCTTTTGCGCGGACGTGAGCTCGATCTGCGCGGACAGCGGTTGACCGAGCGACGATTGCACGGTCAGCTTGCCGAGGCCGAGGGCCATCGCGACACCCGGCAGCGCGAGCGCCGTCGCCACCACACTCAGCCTGAAAATCGAATTTGCTCGCATGCCGACCCTTTCGGATAATTCGGACAACGCAGCCGAACCATAACATCATGGGTTTAGCCGTGCAAGCTAAACCCCGGTATTAGCTTGCTTTTTTCGGTGGACTCCACACGGGCCGCCGCGTGAAATCATGCCACCATGCTAACGACGGAGCGCAATCGCTGGCGCGCCCTCGCCGCCGGCCAACAACATATTGTGCCGAAGCGCGGCCCCTGGCGCCATCGCATCGACGCGGATCGCAGTCGCGTCGGTGCTCCCGCGGGCGCCGCGCATAAAACATACGCAAAAGTGGCGGTCCGCGAGCACCATCGCGATTGCCGGCATAAGTCGACCGGCGACCCGCGCGCGACAGTGCGAGGCGCGCTAGCGCGTAAGCAGGATGCGTACCATGCGGCGCAGCGGCTCCGCGGCGCCCCACAGCAGCTGATCGCCGACGGTGAACGCGCCGAGGTACTGCGCGCCCATCGCGAGCTTGCGCACGCGGCCGACGGGCACTTCGAGCGACCCGGTCACCGCCGCGGGCGTGAGCCGCCTGATGCTCTCCTCGCGCACGTTCGGAACGACGCGGACCCATTCGTTGCCCGACGCGAGCATGCGCTCGACTTCGGCGAGCGGGACGTCGCGGCGCAACTTGATCGTCAGCGCCTGCGAGTGGCAGCGCATCGCGCCGATGCGCACGCAGATCGACTCGACCGCAATCGCGTCGCCTGCCGCGCGGCCGAGGATCTTGTTCGTCTCCGCGCTGCCTTTCCACTCCTCGCGGCTCACGCCGTCGCCCAAGTCCTTGTCGATCCACGGGATCAGGCTTCCCGCCAGCGGGACGCCGAAGTGCTCGGTGGGGAAGCGGTCGTCGCGCAGGATGCCCGCGACTTCGCGGTCGATGTCGAGAATCGCCGAATTCGGATCGTCGAGCAGGTCCTTTGCGGCGAGGTGCGCCTCGCCCATCTGCATCAGCAGCTCGCGCATGTTCTGCGCGCCGGCGCCCGACGCCGCCTGATACGTCATGCACGTCATCCATTCGATCAGGTCTTCGCGAAACAACCCCGCGAGCGCCATCATCATCAGGCTGACCGTGCAGTTGCCGCCGATGTAGTTCTTCACGCCGCGAGCGAGCGCGGCGTCGATCACGTCGCGGTTCACGGGGTCGAGAATGATGACGGCGTCGTCCTTCATCCGCAGCGCCGACGCCGCATCGATCCAGTAGCCGTTCCAGCCGAGGCCGCGAAGCTTCGGGAAGACCTCGTTCGTATAGTCGCCGCCCTGGCAGGTGACGATCGCGTCGAGCTTCGCGAGCGACTCGATGTCGCCCGCGCTTTTCAGCGGCGCCGTCCTGCGGCCGATCGCCGGACCATCGCCGCCGACTTTCGACGTCGAGAAGAACGCCGCGTCGATGTGATCGAAGTCGCGCTCGGCGATCATGCGCTGCATGAGCACCGACCCGACCATCCCGCGCCAACCGACGAATCCGACTCGCATGGTGTCCGCCTTTCCCGCGCTTTTCGGTTCGCCCCCGGAACCGCGGGCGGGGGCGCGATCAGGGGCCGAGCGACCGGTCAGGTCGTCTTGCGCGTGATCGTCTTGAAGCGGCCGAGCGCGGCCACCACCGCTGTACACGGGTGACGAACCACGGCGGCGGACGGCGGTGCGCGCATGGCCGTTATCGTACCACGGCGACGGCGTTTTGGTGCAATGCAGCAATCACCGCCGCACCCATGGCGCGCGTGCCGATCGGCGTATCGCCCGCTGCCGCGATGTCGGCCGTCCGCTTGCCCTGCCGCAGCACGCTGCGCACGGCGCGCTCGATTCGATCCGCGATGTCGGCGCGTGCGAACGTGTAGCGGAACATCATGGCGACCGACAGCATCGTCGCCAGCGGATTCGCCTTGTCCTGGCCGGCGATGTCGGGCGCGGACCCGTGGATCGGCTCGTAAAGACCCTTGCGATTCGCGTCGAGCGACGCCGACGGAAGCATGCCGATCGAGCCGGCGAGCATCGACGCCTCGTCGGACAGGATGTCGCCGAACAGGTTGCCCGTGACGATCACGTCGAACTGCTTCGGGTTGCGCACGAGCTGCATCGCGGCGTTGTCGACGTACATGTGCGTCAACGCGACGTCGGGATAGTCGTGCGCGATGCGCGTGACGACCTCGCGCCACAGGATCGACGTGTCGAGCACGTTCGCCTTGTCGACCGAGCACAGCTTGCGAGCCCGTGCACGCGCCGTCTCGAAGCCGATGCGCGCGATGCGCTCGATCTCGGCCACGCTGTAGCGCATCGTGTCGAAGCCCTCGTCGTCGCCTTGCGCGGATTTGCGTCGCCCGCGCGGCTCGCCGAAGTAGATGTCGCCGGTCAGCTCGCGGACGATCATCAGGTCGAGCCCGGACACGACTTCGCTCTTCAACGTCGACGCCGAGGCGAGCTCGGCATAGAGCAGCGCCGGCCGCAGGTTCGCGAACAGGCCGAGCGCCTTGCGAATGCCGAGGATGCCCTGCTCGGGACGAAGCTCGCGCGGCAGCGCGTCGTACGCGGGACCGCCGACGGCGCCGAGCAGCACCGCATCGGCCGCCTGCGCGCATGCCAGCGTCGCCGGCGGCAACGGATGCTTCGCAGCGTCGTAACCGGCGCCGCCGATCGGCGCGGTGTCGGTTTCGATCGCGAGCCCTTCGCGGCGCAGCGCGTCGAGCAGCCCGAGCGCCTGGGCGACGATCTCGGGGCCGATGCCGTCTCCCGGAAGGACGGCGATCTTCACGCGAGCCAGGGCTGCTCGGCCAGATGCCGCGCCTCGTACGCGCGGATGTCGTCGGCGTGCGTGAGCGTGATGCCGATCTCGTCGAGCCCGTTCAGCAGGCAGTGCTTGCGAAACGGATCGATGTCGAATCCGTACGCGACCGAGCCGTCCTTCGTCGACACCGTCTGCCGCTCGACGTCGATCGTCAGCACGAAATTGGGGAATGCCGCGACGTCGTGGAACAGCCGGTCGACCTGCGACTCGGTGAGCACGATCGGCAGCAGCCCGTTCTTCAGGCTGTTCGTCTGGAAGATGTCGGCGAACGACGGCGCGATCATCGCCCGGAATCCGAAATCGGCAAGCGCCCACGGCGCGTGCTCGCGTGAGCTGCCGCAGCCGAAGTTGCGCCGCGCGAGCAGGATCGTCGCGCCCTGGAAGCGCGGCTCATTCAGCACGAACGACGGGTTGCGCGGCCGGCGCGAATTGTCCATTCCCGGCTCGCCGTGGTCGAGATAGCGCCACTCGTCGAACAGGTTCGGCCCGAAGCCCGAGCGCTTGATCGACTTCAGGAACTGCTTCGGGATGATCGCGTCGGTGTCGACGTTCGCGCGGTCGAGCGGCGCGACGAGCCCGGTGTGGATGCGAAACGGCTGCATGAGACTCCCGACGCCTATTTCGGCTTCGACTTGTCGGCTGCCTTCTCGATCGCCTGGCCGCCTGCCTTCACGTCCTTGCCGACCCCTTCGACCGTGTTGCAGCCCGCGACGGCGAAGGCGAATCCGGCGAGCACGAACAGCGCAACGATTTTCCTGACCATCGTTTTTCTCCTTCTCACCTAGACGAGTCGACGGACGTCGACGAAGCGGCCCGCGAGCGCGGCTGCCGCCGCCATCGTCGGGCTCACGAGATGCGTGCGGCCGCCGGCGCCCTGGCGGCCTTCGAAATTGCGGTTCGACGTCGACGCGCAGCGCTCGCCCGGCTCGAGCCGGTCGTCGTTCATCGCGAGGCACATCGAGCACCCCGGCTCGCGCCACTCGAATCCCGCTTCGCGAAACACGCGATCGAGGCCCTCGCGCTCGGCCTGCGCCTTGACGAGCCCCGAACCGGGCACGACGAGCGCGAGCTTGACGCTCGACGCGACGCGCCGTCCGCGCGCGACCGACGCTGCCGCGCGCAGATCCTCGATGCGCGAATTGGTGCACGAGCCGATGAACACCTTGTCGATCGCGATCTCCTGCATCGCCGTGTTGGGCTTGAGGCCCATGTACGCGAGCGCGCGCTCGATGCTGTCGCGCCGCGATGCGTCGCGCTCCTTGTCGGGATCGGGCACGCGATCGTCGATCGACACGACCATCTCCGGGGACGTCCCCCATGTCACCTGCGGCGTGATCGATGCGGCGTCGATGTCGAGCGTGCGATCGAAGCGCGCGCCCTCGTCGCTGTGCAGCGTGCGCCAGTACGCGAGCGCGCGATCCCACGCGTCGCCGGTGGGCGCGAGCGGCCGGCCGCGCAGATAGTCGAGCGTCGCATCGTCGACGGCGATCATGCCGGCGCGCGCGCCCGCCTCGATCGCCATGTTGCAGACGGTCATCCGGCCTTCCATCGAAAGCAACCGCACGGCGCTGCCGCCGAACTCGATCGCGTGGCCGCTGCCGCCAGCGGTGCCGATGCGGCCGATGACCGACAGCACGAGGTCCTTCGCCGCGACGCCGCGCGCGAGACGGCCGTCGGCGCGGATCAGCATCGACTTCGCCTTCTTCGTGATCAGGCATTGCGTCGCGAGCACGTGCTCGACTTCCGACGTGCCGATGCCGAACGCGAGCGCCGCGAAAGCGCCGTGCGTGCTGGTGTGCGAGTCGCCGCAGACGACCGTCATGCCGGGCAGGGTTGCGCCCTGCTCGGGCCCGATCACGTGAACGATGCCCTGCCGTCGATCGCGAAACGGGAAGTACGCCTTCGCGCCGGTCGCCCTGATGTTCGCGTCGAGCGTGTCGACCTGCGTGCGCGAGATCGGATCGCGGATGCCCTGTTCCCAGTCCTTCGTCGGCGTGTTGTGGTCGGCGGTGGCGACGATCGAATCGGCACGCCAGGGCTTGCGACCGGCGAGCTTCAACCCCTCGTACGCCTGCGGGCTCGTCACCTCGTGCACCAGGTGACGATCGATGTAGAGCAGCACCGTGCCGTCGGCTTCGGTGCGAACGACGTGGACGTCGAAAACCTTGTCGTAGAGCGTCGATGCGTGCATTTCGGGGAACGCGCGAGCCGGACAAAAACGATCATTTTACCTCAGCGCCGACTCGACGCGGCGCGCTATGTCGTCGACGAGGCCCGGCGCCGCCGCGTCGAGTGCCGTCGCCGGCGTTGCCCGCAACCACGTGAACTGGCGCTTCGCGAGCTGGCGCGTCGCCGCGATGGCGCGCGCGCGGAACGTCGCGAAATCGACGCTGCCGTCGATGTAGTCCCATGCCTGCCGATAGCCGACGCAGCGCATCGAGGGCATCGTGGGCGCAAGCGGCAGCCGCGCACGCAGCGCGCCGAGTTCTGCGACGAGGCCCGCGTCGACCATCGCGTCGAACCGGCGCGCGATCGCCGTGTGCAGTTGCGCGCGCTCGCGCGGCACGATCGCGAGCGCAAGAGTGGATCCGAGGGCGTCGCCGCCACCGCGCTCGGCGATGAGCTCGGACAGCGGAACGCCGGCGAGCGCGTGCACTTCGAGCGCGCGCTGGATGCGCTGTGAATCCGTCGGCGCGAGCCGCGCCGCCGTGCCCGGGTCCACTTTCGCAAGCTCTCCATGCAGCGACGGCCAGCCGTGGCGCGCCGCTCGCGCATCGATGTCGGCGCGTACTGCGGCATCCGCCGGCGGCAGCCGCGACAGCCCTTCGCGCAACGCCTTGAAGTAGAGCATCGTGCCGCCGACGAGCAACGGGAGCCGGCCGCGCGCGCGTACGGCGGCGACGACCGCGAGCGCGTCGGCGCGAAATCGCGCCGCCGAATACGACTCGGTGGGCTCGATCAGGTCGATCAGGTGGTGGGGCACGCGCGCGCGGGTCGCCACGTCGGGCTTCGCCGTCCCGATGTCCATGCCGCGATAGATCTGCGCCGAATCGACGCTGACGATCTCGACGTCGAAGCGCTCGGCGAGCGCGAGTGCGAGCGCGCTCTTGCCCGAAGCCGTCGGACCCATGATCAGTACGGCGGGAAGGATGCTCATTCCGTCAGACAGCAAAGAAATAGGGGACAGACCACGGTTTTCGCCGCGCGGTGCCGGCGGTGCCGACCGCTGGAGCGCAGAAAACGTGGTCTGTCCCCTATTTCATCGGCCGCGCATGAAAAGGCGGTCGAGATCATCGAGCGTCAGCTGATACCACGTCGGGCGGCCGTGATTGCACTGGCCGGAGCGCTCGGTTGCTTCCATCTGGCGCAGCAGCGCATTCATCTCCGCGACGGCGAGGCCGCGATTCGCGCGCACCGCGCCGTGACACGCCATTGTCGCGAACAGCTCGTCGCGATGCGCGAGCGCGGCCTCGCTCGCGCCGAACTCGGCGAGATCGTCGAGAACGCCGCGTGCGAGCGCGACGGCGTCGCCGTCGGCGAGCGCCGCCGGCACGGCGCGGACGGCGAGCGTTGATGGCCCGAGCGGCCCGATGGAGAATCCGAGGTCGGCGAGCGCGTCGGCGTGCTCGCCGGCTGCGATCAGCTGCAGCGCAGTCGCGGTGAACGGCGCCGGCATCAGCAGCGGCTGCATCGCGAGCGGTCCCGCGATGTTCTTCAACCGCTCGTAGACGATGCGCTCGTGCGCGGCATGCATGTCGACGAGCACGAGGCCGGCGCGATTCTGCGCAAGGATGTAGACGCCGTGCAGCTGTGCGAGCGCGAAGCCGAGCGGATGCTCGTCGCCGGTTTCGGGGAGCGCCGGTGCCGGCGCATCGCGCGCGCCGAACAGCTTCGCGTAGAACGACGACGGCTCGGCGCTCGCGAAGGACATCGACGGTTGCGCCGGCACGTACGCATGCGGCGCGAGCGGCGGCGCGCCGGTGTGCGCGACGCTCGCAGCGATCGGCGGCGCGTGCGCGGCGGCAAGGCCCAGCTTCTCGGCGGCGGACACCGCCGGCTGCTCCGCGCCCGTTGCCGCAAGCGCGCGATCGACCGCCTGTTGCACGAACCGATGCACGGCGCCGGAATCGCGGAAGCGGACTTCGATCTTCTGCGGGTGGACGTTGACGTCGACCAGTCGCGGATCGACGGCGAGCCACAGCGCATACGCAGGCTGGCGATCGTGATGAAGCACGTCGCGATACGCTTCGCGCAGCGCGTGCGCGAGCACGCGATCGCGGACGAAGCGCCCGTTGACGAATGCGTACTGGCCGCTCGCCTGCGCCGCGTACGCCGGACGCACCGCATAGCCGGTGAGCGACAGCGGGCCGGCATGCGCTTCGACGCTCGCCGCATGGACGACGAACGCATCGCCGAGCAGCGCCTCGGCGCGCGCGCGCCGCCCCTGCGCGAGCAGCCGGTGCACGGCACGGCCGTTGTGCGTCAGCGTGAATCCGACGTCGGGATGCGCGAGCGCGATCCGGCGAAACGCTTCCTCGCAGTGCGTCCACTCGGTCGCTTCGGTGCGCAGGAACTTGCGCCGCGCCGGCGTGTTGAAATAGAGCTCGTGCACGGTGACCGTCGTGCCGCTCGCAAGCGCCGCGGGCGCGATCGCGCCGACCGACCCGCCTTCGACCTCGATGCGCCACGCATGCGGCTTGCCGGCCGCGCGCGACGTCACCGCAAACCGCGACACCGCGGCGATCGATGCAAGCGCCTCGCCGCGAAAGCCGAGTGTCGCGATCGCGTCCAGATCCTCGGGGCGCGCGATCTTCGACGTCGCATGGCGCGCAACCGCGAGATGCAGGTCGCCGCGCTCGATGCCCGCGCCGTTGTCGGCGACGCGAATCCGCTGGATGCCTCCGCCGCCGAGATCGACGTCGACCTGCGTCGCGCCAGCGTCGAGCGCGTTCTCGAGCAGCTCCTTCAGCGCGGCGGCCGGGCGCTCGACGACCTCGCCGGCCGCGATCTGGTTGATCAGCTGATCGGGAAGCGCGCGGATCGCCGTCATTTCACGTCGAGCGCCGACGCCCAGCGCGCGTACACGTCGTCGGCCACGTTGTGCAGCGAGCCGATGCGAACGTCGAGATCGCGCCGGATGTCGGCCGCCGTCTGCATCGCCGGCGTCGAGCGCGCGGGCAGCTCGTGCGCGCCGGTCGCGAGCCACGTCTCGACGAGCGGCGCCGTCATCTCGATATGGCACTGGAAGCCGATGTGGCGATCGTCGACGACGTACGCCTGGTTCGGCGTGCAGTCGTTGCCGAGCACGGCCGTCGCGCCGGACGGAATCGCGAATGACTCGAAGTGCCATTGGAACGTCTCGAACGACGAGCGGCCGCCGAACCAATCGCGCCGCGCCGCTTCGTCGGTCACGACGACATCGCCCCAGCCGATCTCGGCGACCGGCGCCCGCGACACGGTGGCGCCGAGAGCGCGGGCGAGCACCTGCCCGCCGAGGCAGTGGCCGATCACCGGAACCTTGCGCGCGACCGCGTCGCGCAGCAGCGCTGCAAGCGGCATGCTCCACGGCGAAGCATCGTTCGCGCTCATCGGGCCGCCCATCATCGCAATGCCGGAGAAGTCGCGCACGTCCACCGGCACCGTCGCTTCCTCGTCGAGGGCAATCAGGCGCCAGCGCAGCGCGTGCGCGTCGAGCCAGTCGCCGAAGTAAGCCGGCCCTTCGGTCGCGGAGAAGCGGAACAGGGCAATCGGACGCATCGGCCGCAAATTCTAGCAGCGCGCAGAAGCGACTCGCTCCTGCTCGGGATGTGACGCGCCCCGCGGCACGTCACATCTGGCGAAACAGATGGAAGAACTGCCGCGACACCGGCAGCTTGTCGGGACGACCTTTGATCAGCACGAACTGCTTCTCGGCATCCTCGCGCAGCACGCTCGCGATTGCGTCGACGTTGACGACCGTGCCGCGATGAACCTGCCAGAAGCGATCGGCGTCGAGCTCGCCGATCAGGTCCTTCAGCGGCGTGCGGATCAGCGCCTCCGATTGCGCTAGCACGACGCGCGTGTACTTGGTGTCCGACTGGAAATAGAGCACGTCGTCGATCGCGATCAGCTTCACCTGCTTGCCCACGGCCGCCTTGATCCAGCGCAGCCTCGGCCGCGCGCTCGGTATCGCGACGCGCAATTGTGCGAGCAGCGCCGACAGATCCTGCGGTGGCGCTGACAGCTTGCGGCGAATGCGCTCGACGCACGCGACCAGGCGGTCGACCTCGACGGGCTTCAGAAGGTAATCGACGGCGCCCGCCTCGAACGCCTTCAACGCGTATTGGTCGTAGGCGGTGACGAACACGACGTGGCAGTCGCTGCCGATCGCCGCGGCGACATCGAGGCCGTCGCGGCCGGGCATTCGAATGTCGAGAAACGCGATCGACGGCCGGTGAATGTCGAACAGCGCGAGCGCCTCGTCACCGTCGCCCGCTTCGGCAACGATCCCAAGCTCCGGCCACGCATCGCGGAGCTGCTCGCGCAGCCGCTCGCGCATCAGCGGCTCGTCCTCGGCGATCAGCGCGGTGACGTCGGCCATCGTCGTTCTACGAACGCGCCGCCACGGCGCCGCGGTCCGCCGTCGGCGCCCGCTCGAGCGGCAGTTCGAGGCGCGCCTCGAAGCCGCTCCGCTGGTTCGCGTCGACGACGAGGCGCGCGCTGCCGTCGTAGACGAGCGCGAGCCGCTCGCGAATGTTCGCAAGGCCGATGCCTTGTCCGCCGGCCACCGACGATGCTGCGCCCGTATTGGCGACGATGATGACGAGCCGGTCGCCGCGCGGGTGCGCCTCTCGTCGCGCCGCGAGCGCGATCTCGCCGCCCTGCGGCGACGGCTCGATGCCGTGCTTGATTGCGTTCTCGACGAGCGTGATGACCAGGCCGGGCGGAAGCGTGCAAGCCTGGAGATCCACCGGCACGTCGATCGTGAACTCGAGCCGCGACGCAAGGCGCGTCTTCATGATGCCGAGATAAGCGCCGACCAGCGTCGCGTCCTGCGCGATCGTCGTCGTCTCCTCGCGCAGCGTCGGCATCGACGCGCGCAGGAAGCGGATCAGGTCGGCGATGAGTCTCGCCGCGGCGGGTGCGCCGCGCTCGGCGAGCTGCTGCGCGCTGCCGAGCGTGTTGAACAGGAAGTGCGGCTCGATCTGCAGCTGCAGCAGCTTCAACTTGGACTCGGCCAGCTGGCGCGACAGCGCGCTCTGGCGCGCCTCGGCTTCGAGCCGCGCGGTGAGCGCCGCGTACTCGCGATTGCGCAGCTTGGTTATCAGCGCGAACAGCAGCACATAGAGGAACGCGAACACGAGCGCGCCGGTGACGATGTGGCGCAGCCGGGCGCTGTCGAGCAGCCACGACAGCGGCTCGTGGCCATGCAGCACGTCGATCGCGGTGCCGACGACGAACGCGCCGAGCACCACGATCGCGACGGCGACGAGCACGAAGCGGAACAGCTCGCCGTGGAAGCGCCGGTAGCCGAACCACGCCGACACGCCGGCCCACAGCAGCGACATCACCAGCGTATTGAAAACGACGGCCGCCTCGACGAACGTCATGTTCCACGGCAGCAGCGACGCGCCCCAAGCGGCGAACGTGGTCGCCACCACGATGCCGAGCAGCCAGCGCCAGCCGCTGCCGCGATAGAACCACGCGTCGAACGCCTCGACGTCGCGCCGCTCGATCTCCGACAGCGAAGCGAGCAGCCGCTGCGCGAACGCGTCGTAGCGAAGCTTGAACGAGGCGAGCGTCATCGAGCGGTACCCCCGCGCGAATTGTAGGCTCGGGGGCGCGTTACGGCGAAGGGTCGGAACGAATCCCGGCAAACGATGGATGAATCGCCGATCCGTCGGCCCGGGTGAGCGTCACAGGCCGCGCGCGATCCGCGCGTAGGCCGAGTGATTGTGGATCGACTCGAAGTTCTCGGCCTCGACGACGAAGCCGTCGACTCGCGCGTCGGCGGCAAGACGTGCCGCGACACCGCGAACGAGGTCCTCGACGAAGCGAGGATTGTTGTACGCGTATTCGGTCACGTACTTCTCGTCCGAGCGCTTCAGCAGCCCGAACAGCTCGCAGGAAGCCTCCTCCTCGGCGACGCGGATCAGCTCGATCAGATCGATCGCCGCGCGTAGCCGCGCCGTGATGACGATCAGCGAGCGCTGATTGTGCGCTCCGTACTCGGAGATTTCCTTCGACGACGGACACAGCGAGGTCACCGGGACCGACACGCCGATCACGTGCCGATACGCGCCGCCGGCGAGCTCGCCCTCGATGCGCACGTCGTAGTCGAGGCGGCTCGCGACGCCCGACACCGGCGCGGTCTTGCGCACGAAGAACGGAAACGCCATCTCGATGCGGCCCGCCGGCGCCTCGAGCAGCACGACCAGCTCCTCGAGCAATGCGCGCACACCGGCGATGGTGAGCGGCGGCGCGCTCGGCTCGGTGCGCGATTCGAGCAGCGCCACCAGGCGCGACATGTGCGTGCCCTTGCGATCCTCGGGCAGCGACACGTAGACGTTGCACGTCGCGATCGTGGGCTGCCCTTCGCCGGCGCCGTCGGCGAAGCGCAGCGGATAACGCAGCCCCTTGATGCCGACCTGATCGATCGCGATCCGCCGATGGTCGGGCGCGGACTGGACGTCCGGGATCGGCATCACGACATCGGGGCGATCGGGCTTGTTCATCGCGTCACGTTGTTCGACTTGTCGGGCGAGGCAGAGCTGCGAAGCTTATCAAACCCGCAGGGCGCCCATTCGGCGCGCCCGTCAGGCGGCCGGCTTCGCCACGACTTCGTGCGGCCGCGCGCCGAAGCGCTCGCGCACCAACGCGGCGATCCCTTTGGCGTCGAGCCCGCATTCGGCGAGCAGCAGCGCGGGATCGCCGTGATCGATGAAGCGATCGGGCAGTCCGAGATGCAGCATCGGCAGCGCGATGCCCGCGGCGGCGAGCGCTTCGGAGACGCCGCTGCCGGCGCCGCCGGCGACCACGTTCTCCTCGATCGTCACGAACGCGTCGTGCGTAGCGGCAAGCTCGCGCAGCAGATCGACGTCGAGCGGCTTCACGAAGCGCATGTTGACGACCGTCGCGTCGAGCTCGTCGCCTGCGCAAGCGGCGTGCGTCACGACGCTGCCGAACGCGAGCAGCGCCAGCCGATCCGTGCGCCGGTTCGACTCGCGTACGACGAGCCCCTTGCCGATCGGCAACGCCGTCATTTCGCTCGCGATCGGAACGCCTGGCCCGCTGCCGCGCGGATAGCGCACCGCGGCCGGCGAGTCCAGCGTGAAGCCGGTGTAGAGCATCTGCCGGCACTCGTTCTCGTCGGCCGGCGCCATCACCGTCACGTTCGGCAGACAGCGCAGGTACGTCAGGTCGAACGCCCCGATGTGCGTCGCGCCATCGGCGCCGACGATCCCCGCGCGGTCGATCGCGAAGAGCACCGGCAGGTTCTGCAGCGCGACGTCGTGGACGAGCTGATCGTACGCGCGCTGCAGGAACGTCGAGTAGATGGCGACGACCGGCTTCATGCCTTCGCACGCGAGCCCTGCGGCGAACGTCACCGCGTGCTGCTCGGCGATGCCGACGTCGAAATAGCGCTCCGGATAATCCTGCGAGAAGCGCACGAGGCCCGAGCCTTCGCGCATGGCAGGCGTGATTCCGATCAGCCGCAAGTCGCGCGCGGCCATGTCGCAGAGCCAGTCGCCGAAGATCTGCGTGTAAGACGGCTTCGAGGTCGTCTTCGGGACGATGCCGGCGGCAAGGTCGAACTTGGTCACGCCGTGATAGAGGATCGGGTCGTCCTCCGAGCGCGCGTAGCCGTAGCCCTTCTTGGTGATCACGTGGAGCAGCTGCGGGCCTTTGAGCTCCCGCACTCTTGCGAGCGTCTTCACGAGCGCGTCGACGTCGTGGCCGTCGATCGGTCCGATGTAATTGAAGCCGAACTCCTCGAACAGCGTGCCGGGGAGCACCATCCCCTTCATGTGCTCTTCCCAGCGCTTGGCGAGCTCCTTCACCGGCGGCAGCTTCTCGAGCACTTCCTTGCTGCCGCTGCGAACCTTGTTGTAGAAGCCGCTCGCAAGCACGCGCGCGAGATAGCGGTTCAGCGCGCCGACCGGCTCGGAGATCGACATGTCGTTGTCGTTCAGGATCACCAGCAGGTCGGCGCCGGCGATGCCCGCGTTGTTCAGCGCCTCGAACGCCATGCCGGCGCTCATCGCACCGTCGCCGATCACCGCGACGACCTTGCGCGGGTCGCCGGAGCGCTTCGCGGCGATCGCCATGCCGAGCGCGGCCGAGATCGACGTCGACGAATGCGCCGTGCCGAACGTGTCGTATTCGCTTTCGCTTCGCCGCGGGAAGCCCGACGGCCCGCCCGCCATCCGCAACCGCGACATCTGCCCGCGCCGCCCGGTGAGGATCTTGTGCGCGTACGTCTGATGACCGACGTCCCAGACGATGCGGTCACGCGGCGTATCGAAGACGTAGTGCAGCGCGAGCGTCAGCTCGATCGTGCCGAGGTTCGACGAAAGATGGCCGCCGGTTTGCGCGACAGTGGTGAGAACGCACGCGCGAAGCTCGCGCGCGAGCTGCGGCAGCGCCGAGCGATCGAGCTTGCGCAACGCGGCCGGGTCGTCGATTTCGTCGAGCAGCGGATAGCTCATCGGTGTCGGAGCACGATCCCGTCGGCGAGTTCCGACAGCCGCCGTCCGGACGCGCCGAGCGGTGCGAGCGCCGCGTGCGCCTGCTGTCGAAGCGCCTCGGCGCGGACCTTCGCGCCGTCGAGACCGAGTGCGGCCACGAACGTCGGCTTGCCCTGCGCGGCGTCCTTGCCGGCCGTCTTGCCGAGCGTCGCGGCGGAGCCCTCGACGTCGAGCACGTCGTCGACGACCTGGAACGCGAGGCCGGCCGCGCGGGCAAACGCGTCGAGCGCCGCTTCGGCGCCGACGGGCAGCGGCGCCGGCGCGCAGCGAGCGCCAAGCAGCACCGCCGCGCGGATCAGCGCCCCGGTCTTCAATCGGTGCATCGTTTCGAGCTCGGGCAACGACAGCGTCTTGCCGACGCTCGCGAGATCGATCGCCTGCCCGCCCGCCATGCCCGGTGCGCCGGCGGCCTCGGCGAGCAGCGCGCATCCGGCCGCGGCGTCGCGCAGGCCCGCGCGTGCGAGCACGCCGAACGCGAGCGCCTGCAGCGCGTCGCCCGCGAGCAGCGCCATCGCCTCGCCGTACGCGACATGACACGACGGCTTGCCGCGCCGCAGCGCGTCGTCGTCCATGCAGGGAAGATCGTCGTGGACGAGCGAGTACGCGTGGATCAACTCGACGGACGCGGCGGCGGCGTCGACAACCTCGGGGTCCGCGCCCGCGCATTCGCCGGCCGCGTAAGCGAGCAGCGGCCGCAGGCGCTTTCCGCCTCCGAGCACCGCGTAGCGCATCGTTTCCGCGAGCGGCGCAGCGACAGAGGCGATGCGATCGAGCGCCGCCGCGAGCACGTGCTCGGCACGCTGCGCGCACTCGCGCGCCCACACCGCGAACGCGACGTCAGGGTTCATCGCCGCTCGTCGCCTCGCGCGGCGCCTCGAACGCGGCGAGCACGCCCTTTTCGAGGATCTGCACCTGCTGCTGCGCGTCGCGCAGCGACTGCTGGCAGTACTGCAGCAGCTCGGCGCCGCGCTTGTAAGCCGCGAGCGACTCGGCGAGCGGCAGCTGCCCGTCTTCCATCGTCGCGACGATACGCTCGAGCTCGGCGAGCGCGGCTTCGAAACTTGCGGGGGTGGCGGGAGTCTCGATCATGAGCGGACAAAAATGTGCGACGAGGACCGAGCCAAAATCGCCGTTCCACGGGATGCGAACCCCGGCCGCCGGCAACGGAAGGCTCTCGCGGCGCACGACGAAATTCCCGTCGCGCCGGATGTTGACCTTCGTGCGCAAGGTCTTATATAATATCACGTTTTGACGACGCGGCCTTACGCGATCCTTTTCGCCTGGCCGACTTAGCAAAGCGGTCCGGGGCGGTGAGTTTCAAAAGCTTGCCGTAATCGTCCCGGGTTGTTGGGTTGGGTTGGTCAGGACGCGCCGGCGGCAGCCGGCGCGCGAAGCGAAAGGACAGGCCATGTCGAACCTCGCCACGGCGCAGCGCCTGCGACGCGCGACGTCGCAGCTTCCCGTATCCTGGTATTGCGATCCTGCGGTGTACGACGCCGAGCAGCGGCTGCTGTTCGCGCGCGCGCCCGGCTACGTCGGTCACGAGCTGATGGTGCCGAACCCGGGTGACTACTACGCGCTCCACGCGCGCGACAACGCGCAGGCGCTGGTGCGTAACGCCGACGGCGTCGAGCTGATCTCGAATGTCTGCCGTCACCGGCAGGCGATCATGCTGAGCGGCCGCGGCAACGAGCCGAACATCGTCTGTCCGATCCACCGATGGACGTACGACCTCAAGGGAGAGCTGCTCGGAGCGCCGCATTTCGACGACAAACCGTGCCTCAACCTGCGTCGCTCGCCGCTCGCGAACTGGAATGGCATGCTCTTCGACGGCCCGCGCGACGTGCGCGCCGATCTCGCCGCGCTCAACGTCGGCGAGATCGACTTCTCGAACCACGTGCTCGACCGCGTCGAGATCAAGGAGTGCAGCTACAACTGGAAGACGTTCATCGAGGTCTATCTCGAGGACTACCATGTCGTCCCGTTCCATCCGGGCCTCGGCAACTTCGTCACCTGCGAGGACCTCAAGTGGCAGTTCGCGCCGTGGGCGTCGGTGCAGACCGTCGGCATCACGAGCCTCGGCAAGGCGGGCACGAAGACGTACGAGCGCTGGCACAAGGCCGTGCTCGACTACTACCGCGGCGAGATGCCGAAGCATGGCGCGATCTGGCTCACGTACTACCCGAACATCATGGTCGAGTGGTACCCGCACGCGCTGGTGGTGAGCACGGTGATTGCGCGCGGCGTCGATCGCACGACGAACGTCGTCGAGTTCTACTATCCGGAGGAGATAGCGCTGTTCGAGCGCGAGTTCGTCGAGGCGGAACAGGCGGCGTATCTGGAGACGTCGGTCGAGGACGACGAAATCGCCGAGCGCATGGACGCCGGCCGCCGCGCGCTCCACAGGCAGGGGCGCAGCGAGGAAGGACCGTACCAGTCGCCGATGGAAGACGGCATGCAGCATTTCCACGAGTTCCTGCGCCGGGAGCTCGACGCGCAGATCGCGCCGAGGTGACGGGCGCGCGTCGCCGCCGGCACGCCCCGCCGTCATTCCCGCGCACGCGGGAATCGAGCGTCGTTCACGGCAAAGACACCGGGTCCCGGCGCTCGCGGGGACGACGGCGTTTGGCTCGCTGACCTTGCACGCGCTGTGGATGCTCGCCGCCGGATTGTCGTTCGCGCTGATGGGCGTATACGTCAAGCGCGCGAGCGCCGAGTTCGCGATCGCCGAGGTGCTGTTCTATCGCGCCGTCACGCAGCTCGCGCTCGCCTGGCTGATGCTCGCGGCGGCGCGGCTGTCGATTCGCACCGCGCGCCTGGGCATGCACGTCAACCGCGGCGTCGCGGGTTTCGTGTCGATGTTCATGTTCTTCTACGCGCTGTCCGCGCTGCCGGTCGCGACCGCGATGACGCTCAACTACACGTCGCCGCTATTTCTCGTGATCCTGCTCGCATGGCTCGCGCGCGAGCGCCCGCACACGACGCTGATCGGCACGGTGCTGCTCGGCTTCGTCGGCGTGCTGCTGCTGCTGCGTCCGGCGTTCAACGCCGCGCAGCTTTGGCCCGGAATCGTCGGGCTCGCGTCGGGCGCCCTCGCGTCCGCTGCCTACTGGAACGTGCGCGAGCTCGTCCGCGCGCGGGAGCCGGAGGCGCGCGTCGTGTTCTATTTCTCGCTCGTCTGCGTGGCGGGCTCGCTCGTATGGATGGCGCCGCAACGGTGGCATGCGGTGTCGGCGTCCAACGTGTGGGATCTTGTTGCGGTCGGCGTCTTCGGCGCCGCCGGACAGGTGGCGATGACGCACGCGTACGGCCGGGCCAGCACGATGGTGGCCGCGGCGCTCTCCTACAGCGGCATCATCTTCTCGAGCATCCTCGGTATCCTGATCGTCGGCGACCGGCTGCCGTTCGCGTCGTGGATCGGCATGCTGCTGATCGTCGCCGCCGGTATCATTGCCGTTCAGCTGCAGACGGCGCACAAGGAGCCGGCGCGCGCAGCGCCGCTCTGAGCGAGTTGCCATGTACAAGACGCTGATTTCAACCGCCGACCTCGCCGCGCACCTCGGCGATCCGTCGTTCGTCGTCGTCGATGTTCGGCATGATTTGTCGCAGCCCGAGCGTTGGGGGGAGGACGCCTATCGGAAGTCGCACATTCCGGGCGCCCGCTTCGTGCATCTCGATCGCGATCTCTCGGCGCCGAAGAGCGGCAGCAACGGCCGGCATCCGCTGCCCGCGCCCGAGGCGGCGGCGGCGACGTTCGGGCGGCTCGGCATCGGCGCCGAAGCGCAGGTCGTCGCGTACGACGCGCAGACCGGCGTTTTCGCGTCGCGCCTTTGGTGGATGCTGCGCTGGCTTGGCCACGACGCGACTGCCGTCCTCGATGGCGGCTTCGACAAGTGGACACGCGAAGGCCGCCCGGTGACCTCCGACGTGACGCAGATCGTGCCGGCGACGTTTGCGATTCGTCGCGTCGAGCGGGTCGTCGGTGCGGACGACGTGCTCGCGAGTCTCGGCGATCGCTCGCTCACGCTGATCGACGCGCGCGCGCCGGAGCGCTATCGCGGCGAAGTCGAGCCGATGGACCCCGTGGCCGGTCGCATCCCGCACTCGCTCAACCGGCCGGCTTCACTGAATCTGGGGCCGCAGATGACATTCAAGCCGGCGCCGACGCTGCGTACGGAATTCGAACGGTTGCTCGCCGGCACGCCCGCCGATCGGGTCGTGCATTCGTGCGGTTCCGGCGTCACCGCGTGCCACAACCTGCTTGCGATGGAAGTCGCCGGCTTCGCGCCGACGCGGCTGTATCCGGGCTCGTGGAGCGAGTGGAGCGCCGATCCGTCGCGGCCAACCGAAAAGGGCTGACGGCGCTCACGCGTGAGCGAGCGGCCATCCCGCGAGCTCGCGATATTCGGATCCGCCGGCGCGCGTCGTCGATGCCAACAGCGTCAGCCGGTCGATTCGCCAGGCGACGGGATCGAGCACTGCGCGTTGAACCGCCCGCACGCAGCGTCGCGCAAGCGTCAGATGCGGTCGGAACGCGCGCTGCTCGACCGCGAATGCGCGCGCATCGAGCGCGGCGCCGAGGCGCTGATGCAGTCGAATCAGCTCATCGGGCAGCGTAGCCGGTGCAAGCCACACGAGATCGCCGCCGTGTGCGCCGCCCAGCCGTTCGAGCGACACGTCGATTGCGCGAACGCCGTCTGCCGCCTGCGCGCCCGCCTCGCGCAACGCGTCGACGCGCTCCGGGACGACGGCGCCGACGAACGCAATGGTCAGATGAAGATTTTCCGGCGCGACGGCGCGGCCGCCGCCGGCGCGCGCGACGTCGGTCGCGATGGCCGCGAGCCGTACGCGTGCCGCCTCGTCGGGCCACAGCGCGAAAAAGAGTCGCAGCGACTTCGGGCGGGCGCCCGATTCGCCGCGCGACGCGCGTCGGTCCATCGCGCTAGCATACCGGCTTCGACGATCGGAGAAATGCGATGGGCAAGCTCGACGGCAAGGTCGCGTTGGTGACCGGCGGCGCGCAGGGCATCGGCCGCGCATGCGTGGAGCGCCTGCTCGCCGACGGTGCGCGCGCCGTCATCATGGACGTGAGCGCGCACGGCGCCGACACCGTGCGCGAGCTCGATGCATCGAGCGTCGATGCCGTCTTCGTGCACGGCGACGTGTCGACGAAAGGCGGCGCCGGCGCGCTCGTTGCAGCGGCGCTCGAGCGCTTCGGTCGTGTCGATGCGCTGGTAAACAACGCCGGCGTCGTGCACGCCGCCGACTTTCTCGATCTCGACGAGGACGATTTCGACCGCGTACTGCGGATCAACCTGAAATCGATGTTCCTGTGCGGGCAGGCGGCCGCGCGCCAGATGGTCGCGCAGAAGCAGGGCGGCGCAATCGTCAACATGTCGTCGGTGAACGCGGTGATGACGATTGCCAACCAGGTGCCGTACTGCGTGTCCAAGGGCGGCATCAACCAGCTCACCAAGGTGATGGCGATCTCGCTCGCCGCGCACGGCATTCGCGTCAACGCGATCGGCCCCGGCACGATCATGACCGAGCTCGCACGCGGCGCCGTGCTGGGCGACGCCGCCGCGCGGCGCAAGATCCTGTCGCGCACGCCGCTCGGACGGCTCGGCGAGCCGTCGGAAATCGCGTCGATCGCCGCGTTCCTGCTCTGCGACGATGCGTCGTATCTGACCGGACAAACGATCTATCCGGACGGTGGACGCCTCGCGCTGAACTACACGGTCGCGGTGCCCGACGACGCGTAGCCGCCGGACCACCCGTCACGGCGGGCGCGATCCATGCACTCCGACGCGGGCGCGCCACTCACGCCACCGGGCACCGCCGCTTGCTTACTGCAGACGGAAAAACAGCCGCGCGCCTTGCGGACGCGCGGCCGGAGGCTGCAACCCGATCGCGTTTCGCTTACGCGTTCGCGACCGATAGGCTCTTCTTCTTGTCGAAGAACTGCTCGTCCTCGGTCGAATGCGACAGCGCCGTCGTCGACGCCGCGCTGCCCTGGACCGTCGTCGTCACCGCGTCGAAGTAGCCGGTGCCCACCTCGCGCTGGTGACGCACGGCGGTGAAGCCCTTGTCGACCGCCGCAAACTCCGCTTCCTGCATCTCGACGAACGCGCTCATGCCGCGCCGCGCGTAGCCGTGCGCGAGGTTGAACATCGAGTAGTTGAGGCTGTGGAAGCCGGCGAGCGTGATGAACTGGAACTTGTAGCCCATTGCGCCGAGCTCGCGCTGGAAGCGCCCGATCGTCGCGTCGTCGAGGTTCTTCTTCCAGTTGAACGACGGCGAGCAGTTGTACGCGAGCATCTTGCCCGGGTGCTTCGCCTGGATTGCCTCGGCAAACTGCTTCGCGAATTCGAGATCCGGCTTGCCGGTCTCGCACCAGATCAGATCGGCATACGGCGCATACGCGAGTCCGCGCGACACCGCCTGCTCGAGTCCCTTGCGCGTCTTGTAGAAGCCCTCGACCGTGCGCTCGCCCGTACAGAACGGCTTGTCGGTGTCGTCGACGTCCGACGTGACGAGGTCGGCCGCCTCGGCATCGGTGCGCGCGAGCAGGATCGTCGGCACGCCCATGCAGTCCGCGGCGAGCCGCGCTGCGACCAGCTTCTCGACGGCCTCGCGCGTGGGCACGAGGACCTTGCCGCCCATGTGGCCGCACTTCTTGACCGACGCGAGCTGGTCCTCGAAGTGAACGCCGGCCGCGCCCGCCTCGATCATCGCCTTCATCAGCTCGAACGCGTTCAGCACGCCGCCGAAGCCTGCCTCGGCATCGGCGACGATCGGCGCGAAGAAATCGATGTCGTCCTTGCCTTCCATGTGCTGGATCTGGTCAGCGCGCATGAAGGTGTTGTTGATCCGGCGCACCACAAGGGGAACCGAATTCGCCGGATAGAGCGATTGGTCCGGATACATCTCGCCGGCGATGTTGGCGTCGGCGGCGACCTGCCAGCCCGACAGGTAGACCGCCTTGAGTCCTGCCTTCACCTGTTGCAGCGCCTGGTTGCCCGTCAGCGCGCCCAGCGTGCCGACGAAAGGCTCGTCGTTCAGCAGCTTCCAGAGCTTCTCGGCGCCGCGGCGCGCGAGCGTGTGCTCGACGTGAATCGAGCCGCGAAGCCGCACGACGTCCTCCGCCGTGTAGCCGCGCGCGATGCCCTTCCATCGCGGATTTTCGGTCCAGTCCTTGCGCAATCGAGCCGCTTCAAGATCGTAGTTCATGTCTCGTCCCATCATGTGCGTTGGCCAATCCGGTCCGCTCGCGCTCGCCGGGAACGTTGGTCAGCAGCCCGCGTGCACTGCGCACGCGAGAGCTGCGGTGTGCGAGGTTCGGCAATCCCAGTCGCCGGCATCGCACTGCACGGACCCGCGAGGATCGCTCCCGGGTCGAGCGGGCATGGATGGGTGTACGCGATTACCCAGGCCCAGCGCCGATTGCGCCAAGGTTCAATCGGCAATCGGCTCGTGACCATTGCAAAGTATCAAAGGAATCAGCGGGTGGCAAGACGAATTTTTGCAATGCAGCGGTAATAATCTCACGCATAATCAGTATATTAGAAACACATTCCACATTGCGGAAAGAACGCCGACCTGTTCATGGCGGAAAAGTTGCTGCTTTGCAGAAACGGCGCCGCACGACGACGTTGCCAGCGAGGTCAAGCGATCCACAAGTTGGCAATTAAGTCAGTAGCTTGCAACATCCGCAACGAGCCAGGTCGTCAGCACGCGGTTTTCGAGTTGATTTGAAATCGGTTTCCGCGATGCGGAAACTCCTGGTGTGTCGCTAGAGCGGCACGCGGTCGTTGCGCGCCGGCACGTCGACCGATGTCCAATGCAGCGTCGCGGTGATCGCGCGGGCGAACTCGAGCGCGGTCTGCTCCTCGCCGTGCGTGACGTGTACGTGTTGCGGCGGCCGGCCGAAATGCCGCAGCCAATCGAGCAGCGCCGCTTGATCGGCGTGCGCCGACAAGCCGCCGATCGTGTGCACCGACGCGCGCATCGTGATCGCGTGGCCGAAGAGCTCGATCGTTCGCGCGCCGTCCACGATCGCGCGGCCCAGCGTACCGGCGGCCTGAAAACCGGTGAAGACCAGCGCGCATTCGGCGCGCCCGGCGTTGTGGCGCAGATGATGCCGGATGCGCCCGGCTTCGCACATGCCGCTCGCGCTGATGATGACCGCGCCACTGCGCACCGAGTTGATTGCCTTCGAATCGTCCGCCGACTCGGTGAAGCGCACGCGCACGCGGCCCGGATGTGCGAGCTGCCAGCTCGACAGGTCGCGGCTATCGCGGTCGAGCGTGGCCGAATATTTCGCGGTGATCGCGGTGGCGCGCGTTGCCAGCGGCGAATCGACGAACACCGTCAGCGGTGCGACGCGGCCGTCGCGCACGAGCTCACCGAGCAGGTGCAGCACCTCCTGCGTGCGTCCTACGGCGAACGCGGGAACGACGACGTTGCCGCGCGGCAGCGTCGACACCAGCACGCGCGCAAGCTCCTTGATGCTCGCGTCGAGCGGCTTGTGCATGCGGTTGCCGTACGTCGATTCGACGACCAGCACGTCGGCATGCGCGACCGGTGTCGGGTCGTTGAGCACCGGCCTGCCGGGCTGCCCCAGATCGCCCGAGAAAACGACGGCGCGCTCCCCGCCCGGCGTCGCGATCGACATTTCGACGATGGCCGAGCCGAGGATGTGGCCGGCGTCGCGGAACCGGAAGCGCACGCCGGGCGCCGGCTCGAACGGCGTGTCGTAGGGCAGCGGATGCAGTTGCGCGAGACATGCGTCCGCCTGAGCAACCGTGTACAAAGGCGGCAACGCACGCACCGCGACGTTGTCGCGCGCGGCTGCACGAGTCGTCCCCTGCGCCGCCTGCGATTCCTGGATGTGAGCGCTGTCCGGCAGCATCACGCCGAGCAGGTCGCACGTCGGGGGCGTCGCATGGATCGGTCCGCGAAAACCGCGCGCGGCGAGTCTCGGCAAGAGGCCGGAGTGATCGATGTGCGCATGCGTAAGCACGACGAAGTCGATCGACGCGCAGTCGAAGTCGAGCGTGGCCAGGTTGCGCTCGTACGCGTCGCGGCCGCCCTGGAACATGCCGCAGTCGACGAGGAAGCGCGCCCGCGCGGTCTCGACCAGCATGCAGGAACCGGTCACTTCGCGGGCGGCGCCGAGAAAGCGCAGCGTCGCTGTCGCATCGCGGTCGTGTGCAGCGGCGTTCATGGCGATCCGTTTCGCATTGCGCTCCACCGCATTATTCTAGGCGGTCGCGGCAGCAGGCGCCGGGAGGAAATGTTGAAGCCGACGGCAGTCGCATTCGCAATCCTGCTCGCCGGCTGCGGGGCGAGCGCGCAGACGCGCAGCCCCGGCATCGGGCAAACGCTCGCCGCAACCTGCTCGAATTGCCACCCGACGGCGAGCGACGGCGCCGGTGACGTGCCGAGCCTCGCCGGCGTTCCGAAGGACGACATCGTGCGCGCGATGAAGGCCTTCAAGGCAGGCACGCGCCCGGCGACGGTGATGCAGCAGCTCGCACGTGGCTATACCGACGAGCAGATCGATGCGCTCGCCGGATGGTTCGCGGCGCAAAGGCGGACGAACTGACGATGCGGGCTCGACGGCGCGAGTTTCTGTGCGCGGCGGCAGCCGGCGCAGCATCGTTCGTGGCCGGCTGCGCCACCCCGACGCCCTCGCGATCGCCGGCGGCGCGCGTCGTGGTGATCGGCGGCGGGTACGGCGGCGCGACGGCGGCGAAATACCTTCGCGTATGGAGCGACGGCCGCGTCGACGTGACGCTCATCGAATCGAACGCGCGGTTCGTGTCCTGCCCGCTGTCGAATCTGGTCATCGGCGGCAGCAAGCAGATCGCCGACCTGACGACGCCGTACGACGATCTCGCGCGCCGCCACGGCGTGCGCGTCGTGCGCGACACCGCGGCCGCCGTCGACGCCGCGTCGCATCGCGTGCGGCTCGCGAGCGGCGCCGATGTCGCGTACGACCGGCTGATCCTGTCGCCGGGTGTCGATTTCATCTGGCACGAGGTTCCGGGACTCGACAATGCCGACGCGCAGGCGCGCATCCTGCATGGATGGAAGGCCGGCGGGCAGACGGTCGCGCTGCGCCGCGAGCTCGAGGCGATGCGCGACGGAGGCGTGTTCGCGATCGTCATTCCGCCGACGCCATATCGCTGCCCGCCCGCGCCGTACGAGCGCGCGTGCCAGGCAGCGTGGTACTTCAAGCGCGCGAAGCCGCGCTCGAAGGTGCTCGTCCTCGACGCGAACCCGGACGTCACGTCGAAGGGCGCGCTGTTCCGCCACGCGTGGCAAGCGTTGTACGCCGGTATCGTCGAGTATCGCCCGAACCACGGCCTCGCCGGCGTCGACGCGCGAGCGCTCACCGCGAAGTTCGACGTCGACGACGACGTGTCGGCCGACGTGCTGAACGTGATTCCGCCGCAGCGCGCCGGCGCGATTGCGCGCAGCGCGGGCGTCGTCACGGCGAACGACCGCTGGTGCGACGTCGACTTCCTCACGTTCGAGTCGGTCGCGGCAGCCGACGTCCACGTGCTCGGCGACGCGATCCAGATTGCACCCGGCATGCCGAAGTCGGGCCACATGGCGAACCAGCAGGCGAAGGTGTGCGCGGCGGCGGTCATCGCGCTCATCGACGGGGAAGCGACGAATCCGCAGCCCGTGCTGTCGAACACCTGCTACAGCTACATCACGGACAAGGCGGTCGTGCACGTTGCGTCGGTGCACCAGTACGATCGCGCGAGGAAGACGCTGATGCCAGTCGAGGGGGCGGGCGGACTCTCACCCGCGATGAGCGAGCTCGAAGGCCGCTACGCCGAGAGTTGGGCGCGCAACATCTGGGCCGACATGCTTGCGTAGAGGGTCAGAGTGCTCGCGTAGAGGGTCAGAGTGGGTGTCGTCCGTCGTTCGCGCATCGACAATCGTAGCGAGTATCCACTCTGACCCTCGAGTGCACTCTGACCCTCCACACGAACGAAACGGCGGGCCGCAGCCCGCCGTTTCGTTGCGCCAACCCGACGCCGCTATGCGACCGCTTCCGGCTCCGGCGCTTCCTTCGTCTCCTCGAACACGAGCTTCACGTTGTCGTCGGCGACGTCGATCGTCACGCGGCCGCCATGCACGAGACGGCCGAACAGCAGCTCGTCGGCGAGCGCCTTCCTGATCGTGTCCTGAATGAGCCGCGCCATCGGCCGCGCACCCATTCGCGGATCGAAGCCCTTCTTCGCCAGGAACTCCTTCAGCGCCGCCGTGAACGACGGCTCGACCTTCTTCTCGTGCAGCTGCGCCTCGAGCTCGAGCAGGAACTTGTCGACGACCTTGATGATGGTGTCGTGATCGAGCTCGGCGAACGAGATCGTCGCGTCGAGGCGGTTTCGGAACTCGGGGGTGAACAGGCGCTTGATCTCCGCCATCTCGTCGCCGGTGTCCTTCGTCTGCGTGAAGCCCATCGTCGCCCGGCTCAGCAGCTCGGCGCCGGCGTTCGTCGTCATGATGATCGTGACGTTGCGGAAGTCGGCCTTGCGCCCGTTGTTGTCGGTGAGCGTGCCGTGATCCATCACCTGCAGCAGGATGTTGAAGATGTCCGGATGCGCCTTCTCGATCTCGTCCATCAACAGCACGCTGTACGGATGCTTGGTGATCGCCTCGGTGAGCTGCCCGCCCTGGTCGAAGCCGACGTAGCCCGGCGGTGCGCCGATCAGGCGGCTCACCGCGTGGCGCTCCATGTACTCCGACATGTCGAAGCGGATCAGCTCGACGCCCAGGCAGTAGGCGAGCTGGCGCGCAACCTCCGTCTTGCCGACACCGGTTGGGCCGGAGAACAGGAAGTTGCCGATGGGCTTGCGCGGGTTGCCGAGCCCCGAGCGCGCCATACGGATCGCCGCGACCAGCGCATCGATCGCCTTGCCCTGCCCGAACACGACGTTCTTCAGGTCGCGATCGAGCGTGCGGAGCGCATTGCGGTCGTCGGAGCTCACGTTCTTCGCGGGGATGCGCGCGATCTTCGCGACGATCTCCTCGATCTCGGTCTTGCTGATCACCTTCTTCTGCTTCGACTTCGGCAGGATCTTCTGAGCGGCGCCCGCCTCGTCGATCACGTCGATCGCCTTGTCCGGCAGGTGACGGTCGTTGATGAACCGCGCGGCGAGCTCGGCCGCCGACGACAGCGCCGCCGGCGCGTACTTGACGCCGTGATGCTGCTCGAAGCGCGACTTGAGTCCCTTGAGGATCTCGACGGTCTCGGCGACCGAAGGCTCCGGAATGTCGACCTTCTGGAAGCGCCGCGACAGCGCGTGATCCTTCTCGAAGATCTGCCGGTACTCGCCGTACGTCGTCGCGCCGATGCACTTCAGCGCACCGGTGGAAAGCGCCGGCTTCAGCAGGTTCGACGCGTCGAGCGTGCCGCCCGACGCGGCGCCGGCGCCGATGATCGTGTGGATCTCGTCGATGAACAGGATCGACTTCGGGTTGTCGGCGAGCTGCTTCAGCACGGCCTTGAGCCGCTGCTCGAAATCGCCGCGGTACTTGGTGCCCGCGAGCAGCGCGCCCATGTCGAGCGAATAGACCTGGTAGTCGCGCAGCAGCTCCGGGACTTCCTCCTCGTTGATCTTCCGCGCGAGGCCCTCGGCGATCGCCGTCTTGCCGACGCCGGCCTCGCCGACGAGCAGCGGATTGTTCTTGCGCCGTCGGCACAGCACCTGGATCACGCGCTCGATCTCGTGGTCGCGGCCGATCAGCGGATCGGTCTTGCCCGCGCGCGCCATCTGATTGAGATTCATCGTGTACGCGTCGAGCGCGCCCTTGTCCTCGCTGCCGCCGTCGGACTCCTCCTTCGCCTCGCCCTTCTCCGGCTTCTGCTGCGGGCTCTTGGTGATGCCGTGCGCGATGTAGTTGACGACGTCGAGCCGCGTGACGCCGCGCTGGTTGAGGAAATAGACGGCGTGCGATTCCTTCTCGCCGAAGATCGCGACCAGCACGTTCGCGCCGGTCACTTCCTTCTTGCCCGACGACTGCACGTGCAGGATCGCGCGCTGGATGACGCGCTGGAAGCCCTGCGTGGGCTGCGTGTCGGCGTCCGAGTGCGGCGAGAGCCTCGGCGTGTGCTCGTTGATGAAATCGGTCAGCACGCCGCGAAGCTCGTCCAGATCGACGCCGCAGGCCTTGAGCACCTCGGCGGCCGACGGGTTGTCGAGCATCGCGAGCAGCAGGTGCTCGACCGTGATGAACTCGTGCTGCTTCTGTCGAGCCTCGACAAAAGCCATGTGGAGGGAAACTTCGAGTTCCTGCGCAATCATATTCAGCCTTCCGCCTGCCTGAGCGTGCCGTCCGCCGACCCAATGTAGGCGGTGCGATTCCGTCAGGCCTTAACGCTCAAGTCTCCTCCATCGTGCACTGCAGGGGATGTTGATGCCGGCGCGCGATGTCGATCACCTGCTCGACCTTGGCCGCCGCCACTTCCCTTGTGTACGTGCCGCACACGCCCATGCCCTCGCGGTGAACCTGCAACATCACCTGCGTTGCCTTCTCGCGACTCATGGCGAACACAGTCTGCAACACGACGACGACGAAGTCCATCGGCGTGTAGTCGTCATTCAGCAACAGCACCTTATACAGCGGCGGCGGCTTGAGCCGGGTTTTCTCGGCCTCCAGGAGGCCGCCGTCCTGCTGCTGAATGGCCATCGTCCACGAGGGAAAAGACGGAAGCGCTACCACCCTATGTTTGATGATTACAACAGATTTTTCAAGGGGAACCGGACCGCCGGCACGCGCGCTTGACGCCGCCGGGACCATGCGCGTAAAAAGAGGCCGTTTGGCTCCTAAGTGGCTGCTGTTCCGGTTCGACCGCGCTTTACCCGCAAGGCGGCTGCCGCGAGTGGTACTTATCGTCCAAACGCACAACTCTCCCGTTCATCTCGAAGGATGTAGCAATATGGCAATCGGAACCGTCAAGTGGTTCAACGACGCGAAGGGCTACGGCTTCATCACGCCCGACGACGGCGGCGAGGACCTGTTCGCGCACTTCTCAGCGATCAACATGCAGGGGTTCAAGACGCTGAAGGAAGGTCAGAAGGTGAGCTTCGAAGTGACGCAGGGACCCAAGGGGAAGCAGGCGAGCAACATCCAAGGCGTGTAGGCGGCCGCCGCGTTCATCGCGCGACGGCATGATGCCGCTGCAAAAGCCCGCGTCCCGCGGGCTTTTGTTTTTGTCCCGGCCGCCGAACGGCGGGCGGCGATCGGCAACTTTTTCGCTACCATCGGCGAGCGCGCGCGTGACTCGACGTCCGACACCGTGACTCGGCGTACGCGCGCAGCGGAGACCTTCAGGGACATTTATCGATGTTCGCGCGCCCTCGGGCCATGACGCGGCGGCCGCCGTCGCCGCCTGGCTGACCGTACTGACGCCGGCACCGGCGGTGGCGGACGTCGACTCGCTCGCCGTGCTTTTTCGCGCCGACATCTCCGCGCCGACCGGCGCGATGAGCGCCAGCGCGCGACGCCTGCTCGACGATGCGCTCGGCCTGCGGCTCGCATCGGTGGAGCGGACGCGCACGGCCGCGTGGCGCGTGACGATCGACCCGCCGCTGTCCGACGCCGAGGCGCGAACGGTCGTCGACAAGCTGCGCACTGTCCGCGATGTGCTGTACGCCGACCCGTCCGTTCGTCGGCCGGCCGATGCACGGGTCGACAAAACATCCGCCGACGACGCGTTCCCCACCGACCAGATCATCGTCAGGTATCGCGATCCGGCACTCGCCGAGGCCGGCGTCGCACGCGCGGACGGCGCGCGCACCAGCCGCGTCGAGGCGGCCGCCGGCATCGCCGCCGGTTATCTGCGCGCGGCGATCAACGGCTCGCATGTATACAAGCTCGCCCACCGCGTTCCGCATGCCGAGGCCGAAGCGATCGCCGCACGCATCGCGGCAAGCCCCGACGTCGAATACGCCGAGCCCGACGCGTGGATGCGCATCCGGATCACGCCGAACGACTCGCAGTACGCGAACCAATGGCACTACTGGGACACGTACGGCATCAATGCGCCGGCCGCGTGGGATATCACGACGGGCAGCTACGAGGTGGTGGCGTCGGTGATCGACACCGGCTATCGGCCGCATGCCGATCTCGCCGGACGCATCCTGCCCGGCTACGACATGATCTTCGAGCATCTCGTCGCAAACGACGGTGTGCCGGCGCAACCGGGCGGCTGTCTCCCGACGACGAACCCGCAATTCTCGCCCTGCATCGACGACCGCGACGCCGACGCGAGCGATCCGGGCGACTGGATCACGGCCTCCGAAAATGCGGGCAGCGACCCGACGGCCGGCTGGTTTCTCGGTTGCGGCGCGAGCAACTCGAGCTGGCACGGAACGCACGTCGCCGGGACGATCGCCGCCGCAACCAACAACGCGTCCGGTGTCGCGGGCATCAACTGGAGGACCAAGGTGCTGCCGGTTCGCGTGCTCGGCAAATGCGGCGGCTACACGTCGGACATCGCCGACGCGATCATCTGGGCGAGTTGCGGAACGGTCGTCGGCGGGCCGGCCGGATGCGCGGTTGCGACGCCGTCGACCGGAACCGCGACGCCGGTGCCGAACAATCCGAATCGCGCGCGGGTGCTGAACCTGAGTCTCGGCGGCGGCGGCGCGTGCGGCGTCACGTACCAGACGGCGATCAACACGGCGGTCGCGAGGAATACCGTCGTCGTCATCGCGGCAGGAAACGGCAACACGGATGCGAGCAACTCGTCGCCCGGCAACTGCAACGGCGTGATCACCGTGGCGGCGACCGGACGCCAAGGGCAGCGCGCGTCGTACAGTAACTATGGATCGCTGGTCGAGATCGCCGCGCCCCGGCGGCAGCGACGGACAGGGCGTGCTGTCGACGCTCAACGCGGGCGCGACGACACCAGGCGCCGATGCGTTTGCGTACTATCAGGGCACCAGCATGGCGACGCCGCACGTCGTCGGCGTCGTATCGCTGATGCTCTCGAAGAACCCGTTCCTCACGCCGGCGCAGGTGCTTTCGGCGATTCAATCGACCGCACGCGCGTTCCCGACCGGCACCGGCCGCGACTGCTCGTCGAATCCCGCGGCGGTCGCCCCAACGCGCTACTGCGGCGCGGGGATCATCGACGCGGCGGCGGCGATCGCGAGCGTGCCGGCGACGCCACGCGTGCAGATCGTCGCGGACGGCACGTCGTTCGAGCACACGTACACCGCCTTCCCCGAGACCGCGTGGTACGTGCTGCCGGTTGAACCGGGCAAGACGTACGTGCTCGACGTGCTCGATCCGAACGGCGATCTCGTGTCGAACGCCGTCGGCCCGATCCAGGTTTTCGAAGCGGACGGGATGACGCCGCCGCCCGAGGTGACGCTGAACTGCGCGAACACGACGTCGCCGAGCGCGACGTCGGGCAATCCGGATGCGCGTGCGCCGTCGATCGACATCAACGACGATGGCGTTCGCTGCATCGTGCGCACGTTCCCACCTGCCGCCGGTGCTGCGCAGGCGAAGCGATCGCTCTACATCAGCGTGCCGCGCAAGGCCGCTGCGTCCGGCGGCGGCTCGACGATCGCGCTCCGCGCGTACGAGAGCACGATCTATGGCCACTGGAACACGACGGCGTTCGACTTCCATGTCGAGCTGC
This sequence comes from uncultured beta proteobacterium, assembly GCA_963798655.1. Classification (GTDB taxonomy): domain Bacteria; phylum Pseudomonadota; class Gammaproteobacteria; order Burkholderiales; family Casimicrobiaceae; genus CAVSMC01. The sequence goes on from CAWCUH010000007.1 coordinate 446,086, forward strand.
AGAACACGGGCAGCGACTCGATGTGCGCCGAGCTCGTCCGCTACCCGGCCGGCGGCCTCACGTATTCCGGACTTGCGTGGGGCACGCCGATCGAGGCGCGAACGCTCACCGTGCCGGCGCACGGCGCGAGCAAGACCGTCTACACAAGGGCGACGCCGTGAGCGGCCAAACCGATGGCGTCCTGCGCATCGGTGCCTGTGCGGCGCCGGCCGATCTCGTCGCCGGCGCGCTGCACACGAGCACGTACGGGTTCGATCCGGGCACCGGACACTATCTGTACTACTTCACATCGGTCGCCAACGACGGCCGGTCGGCCAACAGCTGGTAACGACGCGCGACGGCGGAGAGCCCAATGACACACGAGCACAATGCAACGCGCTTCGCGCGCCAACTGACGTGGTCCTGCGCCGCCGCCGCGCTTGCGCTCGCTGCGCCGCTCGCAACCGCCGTGAACACGGCGGCGGCGAACGCGCGCGTGATGGTTGCGAACGGCACGTCGCTGATACAAGGAGCCGGCGGACCCGACTCGCGCTGGTTCGCGGTCGCAATCGAGCCGGGCAAGACGTATGTGATCGAGGCGTTGAATCCGTACGACGACCTGCCGAGCAACACGCTGACGATGGGCGTGTTCGACGCGGTCGGAGCGCCGCCGCCGGAAGTCGAGGTCGACTGCAACCAGGCGACGCGTGCGCCGTCGCTGCAGGTCGCCTCGGACGGCGCGCGCTGCGTCGTGCGCGCCATTCCGCCGTCGGTGTCAGGCGCGCAGGCGAAGCGTGCGATCTACGTGAAGATCGACCGCGGCAACGCGCAGCAGGGATTCCAGGTGCGCGCGCGCGAATCGACGATCTACGGCCGCTGGTCGACCAACGGCTACGACTTTCACGTCGAGGTGCAGAACACGACGCAGGACGCGATGTGCGTGCAGGCGAACCTCTATCCGGACACCGGCCTCACGTACTCCGGCACGTGGAGCGGAACGCCGAACACGTACACGCTGAACGTTCCCGCGTTCGGCGCCGTGAAGACGATCGTGCCGAGCGGCACCGCGGTCGGCGGCGCGCTGCGGGGAACGATGCGCCTGAGCGCGTGCCCGGCGGCGAACACGAACTTCGTGCCCGACGCGGTGAACGTCAGCACGTACGCTTACAATACCGGCACCGGCCAATATCTCTATTTCTTCGTCAAGGACGCGAACAGCGGCGCGGCGGCGAATAGCTGGTAGGCGCATCCGGCGGCGGCGGCGTGTTGGTACGCCGTACGGTTTCGCCGCGGCCTCCTGTACATCGACGATTCTCGAAAGGGGAGAAGCACGATGAAATCACGCGACATGAAACACGCCGCGGCGGCCTGCACGCTCTCGTTGGCGACACTGCTGCTCGGCGCCGGGCCGGCGGCGGCGGCGGCGGACAGTCCCAACGCAGGCCCGGCTGGTCAGAACGTTACCGCGCCCAAGACCGCGTCGACCAGCACCGGTCCCCTCGACAACACGACGGTCGGCAACCTGAAAGCGCTCGTTCCGGACGGCACCAGCCACGCGGAGTGCTTTAGTGGCGACACGACGAAGTGGTACGGATGGCTGGCGGAGCCTGGCAAGACCTATTCGGTGGACGCCTACGACCCATACGCGGATTACTTCGAAGGTGCTGTCGGCAACCTCGGCGTCTACCACACCGACGGCACGTCGAGCCCGCCCGAGACAAACGTCTCGTGCAACGCGGTCGACCTCGCGCCCGGCTTCGGAACGTCCTCCGGATTTAACGGCAATCGATGCATCGTACGCACGTTCATACCTGCGCTTGGTAATGCCCAGGACAAGCGGACGATCGCCATTCGGGTCGACAGCTTCACAAACGGCTGCTTCGTTGTCCGTGTTCGCGAGTCGACGATCTACGGCCGCTGGACGACCAACGGATACGACTTTCACGTCGAGCTGCAAAACACGACCGAGAACTCGGTGTGCGCGGAAGTCGACCTGTATCAGAATTCCGGCACGACGTATAACTCGACGAACCCGAACTTCTATTACCTGACGGTGCCGGCTTACGGCGCGGACAAGATCGTCGTACCGGCCGGCACGATGGTCGGCAGCGACCGCCGAGGCACGTTGCGTGTGCACGCATGTCCTGGCGCCGTGAACCTCAACCCCGGCTCGCTGCACGCGAGCACGTACGCGTTCAACCCGGTGAGCGGCCAGTATCTCTACTTCTTCCCATGGACCGCCAATAACGGCAACAGCGCGAACAGCGGTTGGTAGTCCACATCGGCGGCGGCGTATTGCTCCTGCTCTCGAAGAACCCGTTCCTCACGCCGGCGCAGGTGCTTTCGGCGATTCAATCGCGTTTCGTGCGCGATGCACTCGACGTCAGCACCTACGCATACAACGTCTGCACCGGGCAGTATCGGTACTTCTTCGTGAAGGGCGCGAACGGCGGCGCGGCGCGGGAACATCTGGTAGGCGTTGCGTGCAACGAGAAAACAGGTGCCTTGTCGACGCGCTTAATCATCCGGGCACCAGCGCGCAGGCGCGGCTCAGGACGCGATCACTCGCGGTTTAGCTCCCGCTGTCCGCGGGGCGATATCCCGCCTTGATCAATTTTTCCTTTAGGATGGCTGTACCGTTGACATGAAAAGCGAGAACGACGGCCACTACATCCTCTTTCCACAGCACGGTTTCGCTCGGCTGCTTCACCTGCTGAAGCGTCTTCGCGAGCTCCTCGGTCCGGCTTCGCTCGCGCGGCACCCACAAAGTCACCTGACTCGTACGCTGGGCCAGCCGCAGGCCGCGCCGCTCGAGCTCGAAGCTTCGCTGGAACACCAGCCGCACGGGCACGCCGCCGTTCTTATGCTCGCGCTCAGCGAGGTTCACGTGGTAGAGCTCGTATGCGAAGCGCAGCTCGTCAATCTTCGCGGGAACGTCGCGATCGATCCACTCGCTATCCTTGGACGGCCTCGCACGGTCTTTCGGCTTGTAGAGCGACAGCATCGATTCGACCTGCGTCGTGGTCGGCGACACCGTCCATATGATCGTGTCGTCGCGCCGTCCCAGCGCTTCGTTGGGCGCCAGATCATCCGCGAGGCCTCGCCACAGGCGCTCCGTCTGCGCGTCCGATTGTTCGCGCAACAGATAAATGAGTACTTTGCCGAGCGCGCCTGCGACGCTCTGGACATCGACGGAGGGGGGCGCGACGCTGTACCTCTCGGCGAACCACTGCGGCGAGTACGCGCCCACGGCCTGGACTTCCATCCATCCGGCGCTGCGTAGGTCGTCAGCCGGGATCCTGAACGAAACGGGCGGCGCGGCGAGCGCGACCGAGGCCGCCATGAAGAGGGCTATCGACTTGAGCACGACGCGAAGGCGCTACGCGATGCGAATCGGGCTCCCTGCTGGGGGGCCCGATCGGCTGCGATGACCTTACCAGCTATTCGACTGCCAGTTGATGTGCTCCGGCGTGAACATCAGATACTGTCCGGCGGCCGTATTGTAGGCGTACGTCTGGACATGAACGTGCGTGCCGCCGGGCAGTCCGCTGAAGAACAAGAGTATCCGCATTTGTCCCCGCAGCGTCGGACCGGTCGAACCGGAAGCGCGAACGAACTGAGTCGAACTGCGCGCGCCGAGCTGGAAGTTGTTGAAGCCGTTGAAGCTGTTCGGCGCGTTGTCGGTCGCGCCGTTTTCCGGGTAATACAGGGCGACGCCGTTGATCTGCGAGGCGTTCGAGTTGTGAAGCGCCACATACATGTTGTAGCCGTTCGTCGTCCAGCGGCTGTATACGGTCGTTTCGCGAACGCGCACATGGTAGGGCGGCGTCCCCCCGACTTGGATCGCGATCACGCGAGTCGACGGTGCGGCGACATTGATTTGCGGTCCGACTGAGCAGCGCGCACCGTCGCCGCCGCCGGCCGCTTCCAGCGACGGAGCCATGGAGTCCATCTCAGGCCCGCAGGTCTCGAAGTTTGCGTTCGCCCACGGTGTCGTGCCGTCGCTTTCGAACAGGCTGAGGAACGTGATGTTGTTACCGCCGTCGTTGTCCGAGTTTTCGGACTCGACGACGTAGCTCTTGCCGGCCTCGAGGCGCGCGATGAACCAGCCGTTACTCGTCGCATCGTAATAGGACGTGCCGTCGGGAACGAGAATGCGGGCATTGCCTACCGTTGTGTTGTCCAGGGGTCCGGCGCCAGTCTCGGACCCCCTGACCACCGGCGCCCGTGTCACGGGAGTCGAAGGCTGACCGGCCACTTCCTGTGCCAGCGCGATGTCAGTCGTTAGCAAAGCCGCTGCCATCGTGATTGCGAATGTCCCTAGGTTCATGTCCGTCTCCCAAAAAGGCTGCATTGGCCTCAGATAATGCCAGTGGCATTCAAGCCGACCGGGTAGGGCTTGTCAAGCAAACTCTCTCGTCGGCTGCGAAATCGCGGCGAAACGCCGCGCGCCACTTCGCCCCGCAGCGCCGAGCACCCGGGCAGTGAAGGCATCGTAGCTGCCCGCACGTCGGACGGAGCAAAGAAACGGGGGGCCGCCGCGCCCAATCGCTGTCGCAGAGCGACAAAAACACACGCGCGGACGCATCGAGCGAGAAAACGCCTCCGTGCTGCATCACTTCGTGGCCGGGCGAGATGAACGCTGTCCCAGGCGGCGCAGCAGTACATCCGGAAAGGACCCCGATGCAGCGACCGTCGCATCAGCGGAGACTACCTCGGCCCGCCAGACGGCACTTGACATTGTCATATGCCAACGTCATTGTGGCGGTCCGCGGGAAATCGCTACGCAAGCGGTTCCACGTCTTCAACGCCCAATGGGAGAGGCAAGCATGAACAAGCAGCGCACGCAGTGCCGCGCCGGCCGCGCGGGCACGATCGCGGCACTCGCCGCAGCGGTAGGCCTCGCGCTCTGCGCGCAAGGCGCATCGGCGGACGACCCGGTCAACGGCGTCGCCGGCGGCCGCAACACGATCACGACGGCCGAGCGAAGCGCGGGGCCGGCCGCGAACACGTCGGTCGGGAACGCGCGCGTACTGACCGCCGACGGCTCGTCGCTGACTCAGGCCGTCGCGGCGCCTCCGGAAACGCACTGGTTCGTCGTGCCCGTCGAATCCGGCAAGAGCTACGTGATCGAGGTGATGAACGTCGAAGGCGATCTCGGCGCGAACGCGCTGCAGACGGTCGGCCTGTTCAATTCGGACGGTGTCTCCGCGCCGACCGAGGCGCAAACCGACTGCGCGATGAGCGCCGTTGCGCCGAGCGTGGAAATCCAGCAGGGCGCGGATGGCGTCCGTTGCACGGTGCGCACGTTCATTCCCGGCGCGGCGACGACGGTGAACAAGCGCGGCATTTTCGTCAGCGTGCTGTCGAACTTCGGGCCGTCGTTCCAGATCCGCGCGCGCGAAGCGACGATCTACGGCCGCTGGACGACGAACGGCTACGACTACCACACCGAAGTGCAGAACACGACGAGCGAAACGCTGTGCGTGCAGATCGCGTTCATCCCCGGCACCGGCACGACCCCGCCGACCGGGCCGGCGACGACCTTCACGACCGAGTTGACGGTTCCGCCGCACGGCGCGGCGAAAGTCGTGCGCACTTCGGGCAGCACGAGCGGCGGCGACAACAAGGGCGATCTGCGGCTGCTCGGCTGCTCGCAGGCGCTTGCACCGCGCAACTTCGTTCCCGGCGCGGTTCACGTCAGCACGTACGCATTCAACCCGGTGACCAACCAGTACCTGTACTTCTTCCCGTGGACGGCGAACAACGGCGCTGCCGCGAACAGCTGGTAGTCGTCCACGGCAGCGCCGCGAGCGATCGCGGTAATGGCATGCCGACCGAGGCCTCCCCGCGCGGGAGGCCTCGTGTTTTTGTGCGTCGGCTCACACACGAGGGTTGCCTCGGCCGGGTGACGCCCGCGAAATCTTTACACTTGACAAGGCAGGCCTGTGCAGCCGACCGTAGCACCCGCGGCGACCGCGGATCGCCGCCCGTTCAAGCCTTCTCGATGGAGATCGATGTGACCAGTCGGCAAGCTTCCATCGCAACGCGGCTGCGCCGCTCGCGAGCCGTTCGAGCGTGCGCGAGCGCCGCCACACGTCGCATTGCTATCGATCGCCGGCGCTGCACAAGCTGCGAACACGGCGCCGGCGACTGCGCGCGCGCTCGTGCCCGACGGCACGTCGGTGTCGCAGGCGATCGGACCTGGCGAAACGCGCTGGTTCGCCTTCGAGGTCGAGTCGGGCCGTTCGTATGTCGTCGAGGCGGTTGATTCGAACGGCGACGCAAGCGCGAATGCAGTCGGCACGATGGGTATCTGGAACGCGTCCGGCGCCGGCTTTCCAGCCGACACCCAGGTCGACTGCTCGCTCGCGCTGCGTGATCAGCCGCCGGGACTCAGTCCGACCAACAACGGCAGGCGTTGCACGCTGTATGTGAACGCGCCCGACGACGCGATAACGAATCGCCGCGCCGTCTACGTGTCGATCCAGAAGGGCAGCGGCGCCGGCGTTTCAACGTTCGCGTACGCGATTCGACGCTGTTCGGTCGCTGGACGACGAACGGCTACGATTTCCACATCGAGCTCGACAACACGACGTCCGATCAGGTGTGCGCGCAAGCGCTGCTGTATCGCGAGAGCGGCTACGCGTACGCGGCCGGCAGCTGGGGCGACGCGGGAACGCCCGGCAATCTGCTCGCGTACAACTTCATCATTCCGCCCGGTGGCTCCGTCAAGAGGGTCGTGGCCGACGGAACGTTTGTCGGCGGCACGCGTCGCGGCACGCTGCGCGTGATCGCCTGTCCGGGCGTCGGCTGGCAATACGTGCCGGGCGCCGTTCACGTAAGCACGTACGCATTCAACCCCGTCACTCACGTTTACCTGTTCTTCTTCCCGTGGCAGTCGAACGACGGAACCGGGGCGAATTCATGGTGACGATCGGAGCGGCGTCGCGCCGGGAGTCGGGCGCGAACAGTGCAGCGCCCCTTGCAACGCTAACGTCAGAGGTAGGAACCATGCCGAACGCAGCCAGAAACGAAGCGGGCCCCATGCGCGCCACGCGTTGCAACCGCATCGGCCTGACGATGAGCCTCGCGCTAACGGCGGCGATCACGTTCGGGCCGGCGATCGCGTTCAGTGCCACATCGGGCGCGCCCAGCGCTCAGGCGGCGCCCGCGGCGAACACATCGGTGGGCAATGCCCGCGTGCTCGTCCCCGACGGCACGTCCGTCTCGCAGCCGATCGGCGCGCTGGAAACGCGGTGGTTCGTGTTTCAGGTCGAGGCCGGCCGCTCATACGTCGTCGAAGCGGTCGATTCGAACGGCGATCTCAGCGCGGACGCGGTCGGCGCGATATCGATTACCGACGCGACCGGACTTGCGGTCCCGATCGATACCGTCGCGGATTGCACGCTGACGCTTCGAGATCAGGCGCCCGGCTTGAGCCCGACGAACAACGGCAGGCGTTGCTCAGTGCATGTGGCCGCACCCGACCAGGCGACGACGAACCGCAAGGACGTTTACGTCTCGGTCGCGCAAGGCACCGGATCGGGCGTGAACGTACGCGTGCGCGACGCGACGCTGTTCGGCCGCTGGACCACCAACGGCTACGAGTTCCATATCGAGTTCGACAATACGACCGCCGACCCGGTGTGCGCGCAGGCGCTGCTGTACCGCGAATCGGGCTATGCGTTCAGCGCGGGCTGGGGTAACGCTGCGGGCAATCTCGGCCGGTATCAGTTGTTGATCCCGCCGAATGGATCGATCAAGACCGTCGTGCCGGACGGATTGGCCGTCGGCGGAACGAACCGCGGCACGCTGCGCATCGTCGGATGCCCGGCGAGCGATTCCAATTTCGTTCCGGGTGCCGTGCACGTGAGCACGTACGCGTTCAATCCGGTAACGCACGTGTACCTGTTCTTCTACAACTGGCAATCCCACAACGGTTCGGGCGCGAACTCCTGGTAAGCGCCACGCGCAACGAGAAAGAGGCCTCCCGCGGGAGGCCTCTTCGCCTTTCCGGCGGCATCTGCGCAGAACGCTACATCCGCTCGATCATCGCGTTGCCGAATCCAGAGCACGACACCTGCTTCGCGCCCGGCATCAGCCGCGCGAAATCGTACGTGACGACCTTGTCGCCGATGGCGCGCTCGAGGCTCTTCACGATCAGCGCGGCCGCCTCGCGCCAGCCCATGTGGACGAGCATCATCTCGGCCGACAGGATTTCGGAGCCGGGATTGACGTAGTCCTTCCCCGCGTACTTCGGCGCCGTGCCGTGCGTCGCCTCGAACATCGCGACCGAGTCGGACATGTTGGCGCCGGGCGCGATGCCGATGCCGCCGACTTCCGCCGCGAGGGCGTCGGAGATGTAGTCGCCATTCAGGTTGAGCGTCGCGATCACGCTGTACTCGGCCGGACGCAGCAGGATCTGCTGCAGGAACGCGTCGGCAATGACGTCCTTCACGACGATGTCCTTGCCGCTCTTCGGATTGCGCAACTTGCACCACGGCCCACCGTCGATGGGCTGCGCGCCGAACTCCTGCTGCGCGAGCTCGTAGCCCCAGTCGCGGAACGCACCCTCGGTGAACTTCATGATGTTGCCCTTGTGCACGAGGGTCACCGACGGCTTGTCGTTCTCGATCGCGTACTGCATCGCCTTGCGCACGAGGCGCTTCGTGCCTTCGCTCGACACCGGCTTGATGCCGATGCCCGACGTCGCCGGGAAGCGGATCTTCTTCACGCCGAGCTCGCGGACCAGGAAGTCGATCAGCTTCTTCGCCTCGGGCGACTCGGCCGGCCATTCGATGCCGGCGTAGATGTCCTCGGAGTTCTCGCGGAAGATCACCATGTCGATCTTCGCGGGATCCTTCACGGGCGAGGGCACGCCTTCGAACCAGCGCACCGGGCGCAGGCACACGTACAAATCGAGCTGCTGGCGCAGCGCGACGTTGAGCGAGCGGATGCCGCCGCCGACGGGCGTGGTCAACGGGCCCTTGATCGACACGACGTAGTCGCGCAGGATCGACAGCGTTTCCTCCGGCAGCCAAACGTCGGGGCCGTAGATCTTCGTCGACTTCTCGCCGGCGAAGATCTCCATCCAGTGGATCTTCCGCTTGCCGCCATACGCCTTCGCCACCGCCGCATCGACGACCTTGATCATCACGGGCGTGATGTCGAAGCCCGTGCCGTCGCCTTCGATGTACGGGATGATCGGGTTGTCCGGGACGTTGAGGCTGAAGTCCTTGTTCACGACGATCTTCTGACCGCCGGACGGGACCTTGACGTGCTGACTGGGCATGGAATCTCCTTCGAGGGCGTCGGATGACGCGCGGAGTCGATCGATGGCGCGGTCGCGCCGCGCCTGGGCCGCTCCCGCAAACCTTCAATTATCCGTGATAGCCGGCAATACTGCCATGCGACCCCGCCGCTGGAATCGACTTGGATCAACGATCGGTCCGGGCGGCAACGCCGCGGCCGCGTCGAGCGCCATGCTATGATCGCGACCCGTTCGATGACTCTCCCCCGTCACGGCGGCCGCGCCCGCGGCGCGTTCGTTCCTCCCTCCCTCGACCCTGCGGCCGTGCGCCGTTCGCACCGCCGATGATTCGCCGCCTGCTCGAGCGACTGCTTCCCGCGAGCGGACGCAAGCCGCGCATCTACGGTCCCGACGACCATCCGATCCGCCGCGACCAGATCTCGCGCGGCGCGCTGCAAGTCACCGACAAGCTGCACGAGGCGGGCTTCAAGGCGTTCGTCGTCGGCGGGGCCGTGCGCGACCTGCTGCTCGGCATCGAGCCGAAGGACTTCGACATCGCGACCGATGCCGAGCCGGAGAAGGTGAAGCCGCTGTTCCGCCGCGCGTACCTGATCGGCCGCCGCTTTCGGCTGGTGCACGTGCACGTAGGCGCGGAAACGGTCGAGGTGTCGACGTTCCGTGCGCAGCAAACCGGCGACGACGCCACCGACGAGCACGGGCGACTGCTGTCGGATAACGTGTACGGCACGCAGGCCGAGGACGCGGCGCGCCGCGATTTCACGATCAACGCCCTGTATTTCGATCCGGCCCGCGAGCAGGTGTGGGACTTCGTCGGCGGCGTCGCCGACATCCGCAAGCGGCGGCTGCGCCTGATCGGGCCGCCGACGACGCGGTTTCGCGAGGACCCGGTGCGCATGCTTCGTGCCGTGCGGCTCGCCGCGAAGCTCGGCGTGACGATCGACCCGAACACTGCGGCACCCATCCCGAAGCTCGCCGAGCTCATCGACAACGTGCCGCCGGCGCGTCTGTTCGACGAGATGGAAAAGATGCTGCTGTCGGGGCACGCGGGCGAGACGATCAGGGCGCTGCGCGAGCAGGGACTTCACCACGGCCTGCTGCCGCTGCTCGACGTGATCCTCGAGCAGCCGCTCGGGTCGCGCTTCATCGAGCTCGCGCTCGCGAACACCGATGCGCGCGTGCGCGACGGCCGCGGCGCTTCGCCCGGCTTCCTCTTCGCATGCCTTTTGTGGCACGAAGTCCTCGCGGCGTGGAACGCCGCCCAGGCGAAAGGCGACCGGCCGATGCCCGCGCTGTTCGCCGCAATGGACAAGGTGCTCGAAGCGCAGGCGCAGCGCCTAGCAATCCCGCGCCGCTTCGAGGCGACGATCAAGGAGATCTGGTCGCTGCAGCCGCGCTTCGAGCAGCGCCACGGCGGCCGTCCGTTCCGTCTGCTCGAGCACCCGCGCTATCGTGCCGCGTGGGACTTCCTCGAGTTGCGCTGCCGCAGCGGCGAGCTCGACGGCGAGCACGCGCAGCTTGCGCAATGGTGGGCACGCTTTGCGAACGCCGATCCGGACGAGCGCGAGCGGATGCTGCGTCCGGAAGAAGGCGGCAAGCCGCGCAAGCGATCGCGCGGCCGCGGCCGCAAGCGCAACGACGACGCCGATGTCGCGGCGCCACCGCCGGAGCCGTCGCCGGATTGATGTCGGCGCGCGCCTACATCGGCCTCGGCAGCAATCTCGCGCACCCGCGCCGGCGACTCGCGCACGCGGTGCGTGCGCTCGCGCGGCTGCCCAACACGCGGCTGCTGCGCGTGTCGCCGAACTACGTGAGCGAGCCGCTCGGCACGCCGGACGCGCAGCCCGATTACGTGAACGCGGTCGCCGCGATCGACACGACGCTCGCGCCGCGCGCCCTTCTCGCGCGGCTGCATGCGATCGAGGTCCGCGCGGGACGAAAGCGCGTCGCCGGCGCGGCGCGCAACCGGCCGCGAACGCTCGATCTCGATTTGCTACTATACGGCGGCCGTCGCATCGCAGCAGCGAACCTCACGATTCCCCATCCGCGCATGCACGAGCGCGCATTCGTGCTGCGGCCGCTGGTCGACATCGCGCCGCATGCGACGATTCCCGGGCATGGTCGCGCGCGGGCGCTGCTGCGCTCGCTTTGCCGCCAACGCGTCGCACGCACGCGAACGCACCGGCTTCACTGATCGCGTGTGCCGATGGACGTCGACAAGTGCCGCTACATCGTCGTCGAAGGGCCGATCGGCTGCGGCAAGACGAGCCTCGCGATCGAGCTCGCGCATCGGCTCGACGGCGAGACACTGCTCGAGCGCCCGGAGGACAATCCGTTCCTCGCGCGCTTCTACGACGACATCGCGCGCTATGCGCTGCCGACGCAGCTCAATTTCCTGTTCCAGCGGATCGACCAGCTGACCGGCATCGGGCAACTCGACATGTTCCGCCGCGCGATCGTCGGCGATTTCCTGCTCGACAAGGACCCGCTGTTCGCACGGCTCAACCTGAGCGACGCCGAATACCGGCTGTACGAGAAGATCTACGCGCACGTCAAGCCGCAGGCACCCGTGCCGGACCTCGTCATTTATCTGCAAGCGCAAGTCGCGACGCTGATCGACCGCGTGCACCGGCGAGGCGTCGAGTACGAGCGCACGATCTCGGGGCACTATCTCGCGCGGCTCGCCGACGCGTACAGCCGCTACTTCTATCGATACGACGCGGCGCCGCTGCTGATCGTCAACAGCGAGCGGCTCAATTTCGTCGCGGTCCCCGAGCACGTCGACCTGCTGCTGTCGCGGATCGGCTCGATGCGCACGCGCCGCGAATTCTTCAATCTGGGGCAGGGATGACCGAGCCCACCGCACCGCCGTATGCGTCGAGCGCCGCGCCGCGAACCGCGCGGGTGACGCCTCCGGCGCTCGCGCAAATGGCCCGCGAGGGCACGAAGATCGCGATGCTCACCAGCTACGACGCGAGCTTCGCCGCGCTCGCCGAGCGCGCGGGGGTCGACGTGCTGCTCGTCGGCGACTCGCTCGGCATGGTGATCCAGGGACGGACGTCGACGCTCGGCGTCACGCTCGAGGACATCGTCTATCACACGCGCTCGGTCGTCGCCGGGTGCACACGGCCGCTGGTGATCGCCGACATGCCGTTCGGCAGCTACCAGGCGAGCGCCGCGACCGCGTACGCGGCATGCGCGACCGCGCTCGCAGCCGGCGCGCAGATGGTGAAGCTCGAAGGCGGCGCGTGGCTCGCGCCAACCGTCGAGTTTCTCGTCACGCGCGCCATTCCGGTGTGCGGTCACATCGGCCTGCAGCCGCAATCGGTGAACGTGCTCGGCGGATACCGCGTGCAGGGCAGGAGCGTCGAAGGCGCGAGCGCGCTCGAGGCCGATGCGCGAGCGCTCGCCGCCGCCGGCGCGGCGATGCTGGTCGTCGAATGCGTGCCGCGTGACGTCGGTGCATCGATCACAGCCGCGGCGGGCGTGCCGACGATCGGCATCGGCGCTGGGCCGCAATGCTCGGGCCAGGTGCTTGTAATATACGACGCCCTCGGCATCACGCCCGCGCGGCCGGCGCGATTCGTTCGCAACTTCATGGCGGGCGCAGCGAGCGTCGAAGCGGCGCTCGCCGCCTATGTCGCCGCGGTGAAGGACGGCTCGTTCCCGGGCCCGGAGCACTGTTTTGACTGAAGGGTGAGCGCGATGGAAGTCATCGAATCTGCGGAGCTCCTGCGCGCGTATCTGAAGCGCTTCCATCACGTGTCGTTCGTGCCGACGATGGGCAACCTGCACGCCGGCCACCTGTCGCTGCTGCGCCTCGCGCGCGAGCGCGGCGACGCCGTCGTCACCAGCATCTTCGTCAACCGGCTCCAGTTCCAGCCGAACGAGGATTTCGATCGCTATCCGCGTACGCTCGAAGCGGACAAGACGGGACTCGAGCGCGAAGGCTGCGACGTGCTGTTCGCGCCGCTCGAGGCCGAGATGTACCCGACGCCGCAGGTGTACCGCGTGCAGCCGGCGCCACTCGCCGACGAGCTCGAGGGCTCGTTCCGGCCGGGCTTCTTCCATGGTGTCTGCACGGTCGTGCTGAAGCTCTTCCACCTGGTGCAACCCGACAGCGCCGTGTTCGGCAAGAAGGACCGCCAGCAGCTGAAGATCGTCCGCGGCATGGTCCAGCAATTCAACCTGCCGATCCAGATCATTCCGGCCGAGACGATCCGCGCCGACGACGGCCTCGCGCTCTCCTCGCGCAACAACTACCTGACGCCGATCGAGCGCGTCGAAGCGCCGCGACTGTACAAGACGCTGCGCTGGATCGCCGATGAAATCGCGTCGGGACGGCACGATTACGCGAACCTCGAGTCGACCGGCCGCCGCGAGCTCGCGCAGCACGGCTGGCAGGTCGACTACATTGCCGTGCGCCACGGCCTCGGATTGCGCGTGCCGCACCCCGAGGGCTACGACCATCCGAACCTGCTGATCGTGCTCGGCGCGGCCAAGCTCGGCGTGACGCGGCTGATCGACAACGTGGATGTCATCCCGAAGCATGGCGAGGACTGACACCACGTTGCGGCGACCGCTAGCGCACGCTCTTTCGTTGCGCGACCGCTAACGTGCCTGCGTTACACGGCGCGCGTCATTTTCGCTTGAGCACCAGCACATTGCCGGCGATCGCGAACGCGATGCCGACGACCGCGAGCGCGTTCCAGCGATAGCCCTCGAACGCCGAAGAAAGCAGCATCGCGAGCACCGGCGTCGTCACGCCGACGTACGACGAAGGACCGGCGCCGATCTGCGAGAGTAGCGTGAGGTACGCGCCGAAGGCGACGACGCTGCCGAACAGCGCGAGGTACGCGAGCGATGCGACGTACGGCAGCTGCGCATCGAACGTCCAGCGCACGCCGAGCATCGTCGCGACGAGCGCCGCGAACAGCGCGCCGTACGCCATTCCCCATGCGGTCGTCTCGAAGATCGGCAACCGCGCCTTCTGCATGCGCATCGAGACGAGGTTGCCGCCGGTCGCGAGCGCCGTCGCGCCGAGGCCGAGCGCGATACCCGCCCCGGCGTCTGCGCCATCGCCTGCGCCGCCGAGCTCCGGCAGGAACAGCAGCGAGACGCCGCCGACGCCGAGCGTAGCGCCGGCGAGAGCGCGCCCGCCGATCGGCGTGCCGAACGCGAGTCGCGTGCCGACGAGGCTCATGAACACGATCGTCGAGAACAACACCGCGACGAGTCCCGATGCGATGTGCTCCTCGGCGCGGTAGACGGCAACGTAGTTGAGACCGAACATCAGCGCGCCCTGCGCCGCGAACAGTCCATGCGCGCGCGGCGAAAACCGCATCGAGCGTCCGACGGCCGCGCATCCGATTGCGATCAGCGCGGCGGCGAGCGCGAAGCGATACGCGACCGACGCTTCGGGTGCGACGCTGCCGAGCTGGAACTTGATCGCCAGCCAAGTCGAGCCCCAGATTGCCGAGCAGAGCAGGAACAGCGGTACCGGTCCGAGCGCCACCTCAGGCGGCTCTCAGCGCATCGACGATCTTCATCCGCGCCGCGCGCGCGGCCGGCAGGAATCCGCCGACGAATCCCATCGCGAGCGCGAACGCGAGCGATTGCGCGATGATCGACGGCGTGAGCGTGAAGCTGAATGCGATCTCGGCGAACGTCTGGAAGTTCATCGTCGAGATCGAAAGCGTCTGCATCAGCGATGCGCCCGCAAGCCCGAGCAGGCCGCCGGCCAGTCCCAGCAGCAGCGATTCGACGAGGAACGCGACGAGGATCGCGCCGCGCGAGAAGCCGAGCGCGCGCAGCGTGCCGATCTCCGCGGTACGCGACGCGACGCTCGCGTACATCGTGATCATCGCGCCGATGATCGCGCCGACCGAGAAGATCACCGAGATCGACGTGCCGAGGTAGCTGATGAACTTCGCGAGCGTCTCCGACTGGTCGGCGTAGAAGCGCGTCTCGCGCTTCGCTTCGACGGTGAGCCGCGGATCGCTCTCGAGCTCTCGTTTCACCGCGTCGAAGCGGTCGCTGTCGGCGAGCTTGAAGATCACCGACGAGAACGCGAGCCGTCGAAACGACTGCAGCATCTGCTCGGCGTCGCCCCAGATCTCCGAGTCGAATCCGGTGCGTCCGGCGTCGAACACGCCGACGACGCGCCAGTCGCGCGAGGCGAAGCGCACGCTTTCGCCGACCGTCGTGCCGGCGAATCCGTTCGCGATCGAATGGCCGACGACGATCTCCGAGGTGCCCGGCCTGAACATCCGGCCTTCCACGATGCGAACCTGGGGACGCAGCGCGAGTCCCGCCGGCGTCACGCCGCGGATGACGACGTTGGACGGCTTGCCGCTGCCGCGCTTGCCGAGCGTGATCAGCACGACGGTCTCCTTCGAGATGAGCCGCTCGCCGTCGGGTCCGATCGCGATGTCGGGCAGCGTATCGACGATCGACGCCTGCGTGCGATCCACGGCGCTTTGCACCTCCGTCTGCGACGCGCGCCGGATCACGACGACGTTGTCGTCCTGTCCGGTCGCGATCAGCGTCTGCCGCAATCCGGCGGCCAGCATCAGCACCGTCGCGAAGACGTAGACGACGAGCGCCATGCCGCCGGCGGTCAGCGCGGTCGTGAGGCGACGCGCCTTGAGGTTGCGCACGACGTAGGCGAGCGGAATCGTCATCGATGCGGCCTCAAGCAACCGCGCGCAGGCCGTCGACGATGCGCATGCGCGCGCTGCGCCACGCCGGGAAGGCCGCGGCGACGACGCCGACGACGAGCGCCGCCGCCATCTGCATCGCGATCGTCGACTCGCTCACGAAGAAGATCGGAAACAGCGTGCCCATCGCCTGTCCGAACGCGTGCGCGATCGGAAACGTCAGTGCGATTCCGGCGACGCCGCCTGCGATGGCGATGCCGACCGATTCGGCGAATATCAGCGCCGCGACGAACGCGTGCGAGAAGCCGAGCGCCTTCAGCGTCGCGTACTCGGGGCCGCGCTCGCGCGCGGTCATTGCCATCGTGTTCGCCATCACCGCCATGATGATCAGGATGACGACGAACGACACGGCCTCGATCGCGAGCAGGATCGCCTCGGTCATCGAGACGAACGACAGCTGGAACGCCTTCTCCGTCTCGGTGAGCGTTTCGGCGAGCGAGTTCCTGAACGTCGTGTCGATCGCCGCCGATACCTCCGCCGCGCGCTGCGGGTCGGCGAGCGACACGATGAACACGCCGGTCTGGTCGGCGCGCCGCGGATAGAGCTTCTTCACCGACTCGTTCAGGTACTGCCAATGGAAATACATCGTGTTGACGTCGGTCGAGCGGTCGACGCCGTCGTAGATGCCGTCCAGCGTGAACGACCACGTGCCCGGGAAGATCGTGCCCCGCAGCGGGATCGTGTCGCCGACCTTCCAGCCGTACTGCTCGGCGAGCTTGCGGCCGACGATCGCGCCCTTGCGATCGAGCATGAACGCCTTGCGCTCGGCGTCGTCGAGCACGAACTCCGGATACATGGGGAGGTAGCTCTGCGCGTCGATCGCGAACTGCGGAAAGAAGTTGCGCTCCGAGATGTAGACGCCGCCGAACCAGTTGGCCCAGCTAACCCCGCTCACACCGGGAACCTGGCGGATCTTCTGCGCGTACGTGAGCGGCAGCGGAAACACGAGCGACACCGCGCTGCGCGTGACGAGCCGCGCGCTCGAGCTTGCATTGGCGCCCGCGTACCAGGCGTCGACGATTGTGCGCAACAAGCCGAACGCCACGATAGCCACGACGATGCCGACCACCGTCAGCGCCGTGCGCAGCTTGTGCCGGAATGCGTTGCGCAAAACGAGCAGCGTGACGAACACGATCGAGCCGCGAGCCGTAGTGGGCGGTGACTCGAAAGAAGCGTCGCCGCGAATCAACAGTTTACCGGAACCGACCAACGGTTTCTCCCATACGGCATGGAACTTGCTCGAACACCGTGCGATTGCGCAGACGACCTGCGCGCCGCAACGAGTTGTCGATGACGACGTTACCGCTGTTCCAGCTCGCCGTTGCGCTCGGCGCATTGGCTCTCGCCGGCTGCGCCGTGCTGTTCGCGCGTCGCGCGACCGCACCGGTCGACGCCGTCGTCGATGTCGCCGACGGCGATCGCGATGCGCCGGTCGAGATCGACCCGACCGTGCCGATGCCGTTCACGTGCCTGGGCGTCGACGTCGAGCCGCCCGCTCCGCCTGACTGGTCCGCACGCACGCGCGCATCGGCGCCGAGGGCCGTTGCTCGCGATCACGCCGCGCTGCCCCTCGCGCACGTCGATCGCGCGACGTCGATCCTGCGCGAGCACGTCCGTCACGACGCATCGTCGATCGCGCCGTGGCTGATGCTGCTGGAGCTCTACCGCACGCACGGTCGCGAGCACGCGCTCGGCGAACTCGCGCGCGAGTTCGCCGAGCGATTCCATGTCGAGCGCGAAGGCGCGCAGGCGCTGCGCGGCGGCGCCGACGGCGGCCTCGAGGCGTTTCCGCCGGTGATGCGGCTCGTGACGATGCTGTGGGGCACGCACGAATGCCGCGACCTTCTCGCGCGCCTTGCCCGCGATCGCAGCGAAGGCCGCCGGCTTGGCTTGTCGCGACGCGCTTACGTCGACATCGCGACGCTCGCGCAGCTTCTCGAAACCCTGCTACGGGAATTCGACGCGGACCGCGCCGAGGACGAGAAGGTGCGCAAGGCCTGGCGGACGGCCACCTACGTCGCCCGCGCGCACGCCTAGTCGAACGCGAGCACGCCCTTCTCGAGATGGATCAGGCGGTGCGCCTTGCCGGCCGCCTTCGGATCGTGCGTCACCATCAGGATCGTCTTGCCGAGGTCGCGGTTCAACTGATCGAGCAGGCCGAGAATCTCTTCCGCCGTCGTGCGATCGAGGTCGCCGGTCGGCTCGTCGGCGACGACGAGCGTCGGATCGGTGATCAACGCGCGCGCGATCGCGACGCGCTGCTGCTGGCCGCCGGAGAGCTCGCCGGGAAAATGATCGGCACGATCGGTGAGCCCGACCAGCGCGAGCGCCGTGTCGACGCGCTCGCGACGCTCGGCGCGCGACAGCGACGTCAGCAGCAGCGGCAGCTCGACGTTGCCGAACGCCGTGAGCACCGGCATCAGGTTGTAGAACTGGAAGATGAACCCGACGTGCGCAGCGCGCCACGCGGCGAGATCGTTGTCGGAGAGCGCCGCGATGTCGACCCCGGCGACGCGGATCTCGCCGGCGCTCGGCTTGTCGATGCCGGCGACGAGGTTCAGCAGCGTCGACTTGCCTGATCCCGACGGCCCCATCAGCGCGACATAGTCGCCGCGCTGAACGTCGAGATTGATGTCGACGAGCACCGGCACGATCTGGTCGCCGCGCACGTAGTACTTCGACAGGTTGCGCACGGCGACGAGCGGCGCCTGTGCCGCCGGCGCATCGGGCGTCGCGCTCACTTCGTCGCGCTCTGTACGAGTGCGCCCGATTTCACGTCGTCCGCCGGCTTCAGCACGACCTTGTCGCCGCTTTTCACGTCGCCGGCGATCGCCGTGACGTCGCCGAGCTTCGCACCGGCCGTTACCGGCACCTCGACGGCGTGATCGTTGCGAACGACGAACACGACGCTGCGCCCGCCGCGCACGACGATCGCGTCCGGGTTCACAGCGAGCAGCGGCGTCTGCTGCTCGGGCGTCACCTCGCGCGACAAAAACGCAACCTTGGCGCTCATCTCGGGCAGGATCCGCGGGTCGATCTGGTCGAACCTCACCTTCGTCATCACCGTGGCCTTCGCGCGATCGACGGTCGGCACCATCCGGCTGATGTGCCCGCGCAGTCGCGTGTCGGGCAGCGCGTCGAGCGTTATTTCCGCCGGCTGCCCGGCGTGCACCTTGGCGAGGCTCGACTCGGACACGTCCGCCTCGACTTCGAGCGTGCTCATGTCGGCCATCGTGACGACGGCGCCCTTCGAGTCGGTCGCGCTCGAGAACGGCGTCACCATGTCGCCGACGTTCGCGCTCTTCGACAGGATCACGCCGTCGAACGGGGCACGGATCTGCGTGTAGTCGACGGTGACCTGCGCATTGCGCGCGTTCGCTTCGGCTGCGCCGATCATCGCGCGCGCGTTGGCGACGGCGGCCGTCGCGCGCTCGGCGCGCGCCTTCGCGGTGTCGACGGTGGCCGCCGAGACGAAGCCCTTCGCAAGCAGCTCCTCGTTGCGCTTGAGCTGCGCGACGGCGTCGCGCTCCTCCGCGCGCGCCTGCTCGAGCGCGGCGCGCGCGGCAACGACGTTCGCGCGCGCACTGTCGGCTTGCGCCGCGACGTCGCGGCTGTCGAGCCGCGCAATGATCTCGCCCGCCTTGACGCGCGAGCCCTCGGCGACGCCCAGCCATTCGAGCCGGCCCGTCGCCTTCGACGCGATCGCCGCCTTGCGCTGCGCGACCACATAGCCGGTCGCATTGAGTACGACGAACTGCTGCGACGGATACGTCGTGACGACCGCGGTCGTCTGCACGCTGATTGCGCGCGGTTGCAGCAGGAACCATGCAGCGGCCGCGACGACGACCAGCGCGAACACCGCGAGCCGCCACCACCGCCGCCGCCGGCGCACCGGCACGGCAGTGCGGTCGATCGTGAGCCTGGACAGATCGGGACGGGGCGGCGGCGTGCTCATTCGCGGAGCGAAAAAACGCCGGCAAAGCGCCGGCGAGCGACCATTCTACGCCGGCAAGCCGCAGGCCTTTGATCCGGGTCAACTCTGCCGGGTTGCGCGGCTGCGCCCGCGCCGGCACAATGAGAACCGTTCTCACTCGCATCTCGACCGCCCCCATGTACGTCTGCCTCTGCAATTCGATCACCGACCGCGAGATCCGCGGCGCCGTCGCGCTCGGCGCACGCTCGCTCGCCGACTTGCAGTCGACGCTGGGCGTTGCGACGTGCTGCGGGCGATGCGCCGATTGCGCGCAAGGCATCGTCCGCGCGGCCTGCGCCGAGACGGTCGACTGTGCGTGCGCCGGCGGCGGCGACTGAACGAAAGGACCATGATGAAGGGGAATGCCGACGTCGTCGTCCACCTGAATCGCGTGCTGCGCAACGAGCTCACCGCGATCAACCAGTATTTCCTGCACGCGCGGATGTTCGACAACTGGGGATTCGCGCGGCTTGGCGAGCACGAGCGCCACGAGTCGATCGACGAGATGAAGCACGCCGACCGGCTTATCGAGCGCGTGCTGTTCCTCGAGGGCCTGCCGAATCTGCAGGACCTCGACAAGCTGCTGATCGGCGAGAACGTGAAGGAAGCGCTCGAATGCGATCTTGCGCTCGAGCAGCGCGCGCACCCGGTGCTGCGCGAGGCGATCGCGCATTGCGAGAGCGTCGCCGACTACGTTTCGCGTGAGTTGTTCGAGCGCATCCTCGAGTCCGAAGAGGAGCACATCGACTTTCTCGAGACGCAGCTCGACCTCATTGCCGACGTCGGCATGCAGAACTACCTTCAGAGTCAGATGAAGGCGCCGACGTAGCGGCGCACCCGGGCATAGCGGCGCGCTACGGCGCGCGAAGCGCGTCGCCAGGCGCGCCCGATCCCGCGGACGTCTTCCTCGATTCGCGCCACGCGCGGTGCGAGACGATCGCGAGGCCGACGCCGATGCACGCGATGCCCGTCCACTCGGTGACCGACAGCCGCTCGCCGAACACCGCCATCGACGACAGCAGCGCGATGACCGGAACGGCGAACATCGAAAGCGATGCCGTGCCCGCCGACAGGACGCGCAGCACGGCGATCCACAGCAGGAAGCCGAATGCGGTCGAGACCGCGCCGATGTTGATCAGCAGCAGCACCTGCGTGAAGCTCCAGCGCGTCGGCGCCAGGTCGAGCACGAGCGGCAGCAGCGTCAGCGGCAGCACGCCGACCAGCATCTGCCACGCGATGAAGTTGATCATGTCGAGGCGGTACCGGCGCTGGTAATACTTCGTCGCGACCGTTCCCGCCGCCCACCCGAAGCCGGACAGCACGGCCCAAAGCTTCGGCGTGAGATCGCCCTGCCAGTTCCACGGCTGGACGACGAGCGCGAGGCCGACGAACGCAGCGACGACTGCGACCGATTGTGCGCCGCGCACGCGCTCATGCAGCACCGGCCATGCGATCACCATCGTCCAGAACGGCATCGTGAACACGAGCACCGACGTGCGTCCGGCGCCGCCGCCGGCGAGCGCCATCGTCGTCGAGCCGAAGTTGATCGTCGTCTGGAAGATCCCGGTGACGATGATCGCGCGCCACGCCTGCGGCGCGAGCGGCGCCCGCCGCGCCACGATGACGCCGAACAGCACGACGATCGCGAGCCACGTCCGCTGCACGTTCAGCATGACGGGGTCGGCGTTGATCAGCGCGAATTTCATCGCGATCCAGTTGAGTCCCCAGATCAGCGTCAGCACCACGAGCGCGACGTAAGCGCCGGTGCGACTGCGGATCACGCGAAATGACGCGCTCACGCCGTGACGAACGGCTCGACGAGCGCGGCGACGGAAGCCGGCTGATCGTGATGAAGCATGTGCCCCGCATCGTCGACGAACGCGAGGCGGCCGTTGGCGACGTTCGCAAGCCGGGCGCGAACGGCCGGCATGCCTTCGACGCCCGCCTCGCCTTCGGGATGCGCGTCGAGCCACCGGGGGATATCGGATTGCGCGCCGGCGATCCACAGCGCGGGAGCCTCGATCCTCCGCCACACGGCGAAGATTTCCTGCAGCCGATAGACGGCCGGAAAGGGAAGCTTGTGCCGCGGATCCGAGTTGAGCCGTGCGCTGCCGTCGGCGAGCACGCGCGCCCAGTGCGGTGCGAGGAATTCCGCCTTGTCGCGCGCAAGGCGCGGATTGTTCTTCTGCAGTCGATCGGCGACAGCCGCCAGGTCGCGGTACGCGGTGAACTGCGGCGGGTCGGCGATCGCATCGAGCCACGCGCGGAACTTGTCCGGCGCCTTTTCCGCGCGCTCGGCCGGCACGCCGAATCCTTCCAGTGAAACGACGCGGCGCACGCGCTTCGGCCTCACGCCGGCGTAATGCATGACGACGTTGCCGCCGAGACTGTGACCGACGAGGTTCAGCTGCTCGCCGGGAGCAAAGTGGTCGGCGAGCGCCTCCAGATCGGCGACGTAATCGGGAAACCAGTAACCCTGCGGCTGCCACGCGCTGCCGCCGAATCCGCGAAGGTCCGGCGCGATCGCATACCAGTCGCGTGCGAGCGCATCGACCAGAAACTGGAACGACGCGCCGACATCCATCCAGCCGTGGATGAGGAAGAGCTTCGCCGCACGCGGATCGCCCCACGTCGACACGTTGTGCTCGAGTCCGCGCGGCGCAACGCGATGCGACGTCGCGGGCTTCAGCGCCTGGTAGATCAACGGCGGCTCCCTCGCTGCGCTCACTTCTTCCTGCACAACGTCGCGCCGTCGCTCCATCCGGTGCGATAGTTTCCGTCGGCGGCGAAGCGCGCCGCGTCCTTGCGCTCGCGGCCACCGGCGCTCGCGCAGCCGTCGGCGTAGCCTTGTCGATAGGGCAGCGGAAATCCGGACAGATTGACGTTCGGCGGCGGCGGCTCGGCGTTCGGCGCAATCGGCGCGCTGCTCGCCGGCGGAACGGACGGCGCCGTCGCCGGCGGCGTCGTCGCGCAGCCGGCGATCGCGAGCACGACGCCGACGAGCAACGCGCTGCCGGGCGCCCGGATGTGCACTCGCAAACGAGCGATCATCGCGGCGACGGAGGAGACGATTCGATCATCGTTGCGCGTTGCGAAGCGGTAGAATTGTAACAGCCACACGTCCATGAGCTCTCCCGTTTTCGTTCACCTGCGATTGCACAGCGAGTTCTCGATCGCTGACGGCACCGTTCGCATCGACGAAGCGGTTGCATCAGCCGTCGCCGACCGCATGCCGGCGCTTGCGCTGACCGATCTTTCGAACACGTTCGGGCTGGTGAAGTTCTACAAGGCGGCGCGCGCCGCCGGCGTGAAACCGATCGTCGGCTGCGACGTGCTGGTCACCCACGATGCCGAGCGCGACGCGCCGACGCGGCTGCTGCTGCTCGCGCAATCGCGCGACGGCTATCTGCGGCTCGCCGAGTGGCTGACGCGCGCGTACCGGACGAACCAGCACCGCGGGCGCGCGGAGCTGCGCCGCGAATGGTTTTCCGAAGGCACCGACGGGCTGATCGCGCTTTCCGGCGCGCGCGACGGCGACGTCGGCCAGGCGCTGCTGCAAGGCAACGCCCCCGGCGCACTGAAGTCGGCCCGCGATTATGCCGCCCTCTTCCCCGGCCGCTTCTATCTCGAAGTGCAGCGTGCCGGGCACGGCGACGACGACGCGCTCGTCGCCGCGACGTGCCGCATCGCCGGCGAGGCCTCGCTCCCCGTCGTCGCAACGCATCCGGTGCAGTTCCAGCGACGCGACGATTTCCGTGCGCACGAAGCGCGCGTGTGCATCTCCGAAGGCTACGTGCTCGCCGATCCCCGGCGACCGAAGCGCTTCACGCCCGAGCAGTATTTCCGCTCGCAGCGGGAGATGGCGGACGCATTCGGCGATCTGCCGCAGGCGCTCGCGAACAGCGTCGCGATCGCCCAGCGCTGCAACGTGACGATCCCGCTCGGAAAGAACTATCTGCCCGACTTTCCCACGCCGAGCGGCGTGTCGCTCGACGAGCACTTGCGCAGCGAAGCGGCCGCCGGGCTCGAGCGGCGGCTCGCAGCGCTTTATGGCGACGTGGCGTTGCGCGATGCGAAGCGCCCCGAATACGTCGCGCGCCTCGAGTTCGAGACGAAGACCATCGTGCAGATGGGCTTCGCCGGCTACTTCCTGATCGTCGCGGACTTCATCAACTGGGCGAAGCACAACGGCGTGCCGGTCGGACCGGGCCGCGGCTCGGGCGCCGGCTCGCTCGTCGCCTACGCGCTCGGCATCACCGATCTCGATCCGATGCGCTACGCGCTGCTGTTCGAGCGCTTCCTCAATCCGGAGCGCGTGTCGATGCCCGACTTCGACATCGACTTCTGCCAGGACGGACGCGATCGCGTGATCGACTACGTCAAGCACAAGTACGGCGCCGAATCGGTGTCGCAGATCGCGACGTTCGGCACGATGGCGGCGAAGGCCGTCGTGCGCGATGTCGGCCGCGTGCTCGACCTTCCGTACATGTTCTGCGACGGCATCGCGAAGCTCATTCCCTTCCAGCCCGGCAAGCTGATCACGCTCGCGCAGGCGCGGCAAATGGAGCCGCTGCTCGCGGAGCGTGAGAAGAACGAGGAGGAAGTGCGCGAGCTGCTCGCGCTCGCCGGATCGCTCGAGGGCCTGACGCGAAACGTCGGCATGCACGCGGGCGGCGTGCTGATCGCACCGGGCAAGCTCACGGACTTCTGTCCGCTGTACACGCAGCCGGGCTCCGATGCGATCGTCTCGCAGTTCGACAAGGACGACGTCGAGGCGATCGGCCTCGTCAAGTTCGACTTCCTCGGCTTGACGACGCTGACGATCCTCGACTGGACGCTTCGCTATGTGCGCCGCCTCGACCCGGACGCGGCGATCACACTCGAGACGCTGCCCCTCGACGACAAGCCTGCGTACGACATCTTCAAGGCCGGCAACACGACGGCCGTGTTCCAGTTCGAATCGCGCGGCATGCGCGACCTGCTTCAGCAGGCGCCGCCGACGCGTTTCGACGACGTCGTTGCGCTCGTCGCGCTGTATCGGCCGGGTCCGATGGAGCTCATTCCCGATTACGTTGCAAGAAAGACCGGTCGCGAGCGCGTCGAGTATCTCGACCCCCGGCTCGAGCCGATCCTCGGGCCGACGTACGGCGTGATGGTGTATCAGGAACAGGTGATGCAGATCGCGCAGGTCATCGGCGGCTACACGCTCGGCAGCGCCGACCTGCTGCGTCGCGCGATGGGCAAGAAGAAAGCCGAGGAGATGGCGAAGCACCGCGACATCTTCGTCGCGGGCGCCGAGAGGAACGGCGTGCCGAAGTCGAAGGCGTCGCTGTTGTTCGACCTGATGGAGAAGTTCGCTGGCTACGGCTTCAACAAGTCGCATGCGGCGGCGTACGCGCTCATCGCCTATCAGACCGCGTACTTCAAGGCGCATTACGCGGCCGCGTTCATGGCGGCGAACCTGTCGCTCGTCATGGACGATACCGACAAGGTACGCCAGTTCCGCGACGACGCGCTCACGCAGGGGCTCGCCGTCCTTCCACCCGACGTCAACGCGTCGAACTACCGCTTCGAGCCGGTCGACGCGAAACGCATCCGCTACGGCCTCGGCGGCGTCAAGGGCACCGGCGAGCAGGCGATCGAGGCGATCGTCGCCGCGCGCGACGCCGGCGGCGCATTCAAGGATCTGTTCGATTTCTGCCGCCGTGTCGACAAGCGGGTCGTCAACCGCCGTGTGATCGAAGCACTGATCCGTGCCGGCGCGTTCGACGCGGTCGATGCGCGCCGCGCGACGCTCAACAACTCGGTCGGCGTCGCGCTTGCCGAAGCCGAGCGTGCGGAAGCGGCCGCCGCGCAGGTGTCGCTGTTCGGCGAGGAAGCGCACGCGGCGGCGATGACGCTCGTGCCGGCGCGCGAATGGGCGGAAGCCGAACGGCTCACGCACGAGAAGGCTGCGCTCGGCTTCTACCTGTCCGGCCATCCGTATCGCAGCCATGCGGCGGAGCTCGCGCCGCTCGTGCGAACGTCGCTCGCGAATCTCGCGCCGAGGAAGGAGGCGGTGATGATCGCCGGCATCGTCACGGCGCTGCGCGTGCAGTCCGGCAAGCGCGGCAAGATCGCGTTCGTCACGCTCGACGACGGCGATGCATCGGTTGAGATCGTCGTGTGGAACGAGACGTTCGACACGGCGCGCCCGCTGCTGCGCGAGGACGAGCTCGTCATCGTCGAGGCGCGCGTGTCGCCGCGGATGACCGACGACGGGCAGCAGACCGGCCTTCGCGTCGTTGCCGACGCCGTGCACGACCTCGCGTCGATTCGCCGCCGCTACGCGAAGGGCCTGCGGATCGCATGCAACGGCGGCGCGAGCGCGCAGCGGCTGCACGAGATGCTCGCGCCGTTTCGCAACGGCCAGTGTCCGATCGTCGTCGAATATCGCAACAACGGCCGCGTCGGCGAGCTCGAGCTGCCCGACGCGTGGCGCGTGACGCCGGACAACGCGCTGATCGCGCAGCTCGCCGAGTGGCTCGCGCCGGAGAACGTTCGCGTCATGTATTGACAAGCGCCGGTCGTGCGCGAATGACGGCCCCTTGCAGTGCAGATGAGACGCTTCGGCACCCGCTACGCGAACCTCCTGGCGCAACCCGGCGCGCTGCGCTTCGTCGTGCTGTCGCTGCTGATGCGCATGCCCATCGGCACGCTCGGCCTGTCGACCTTGCTGCACGTCCGCGAGCTCACGGGGTCGATCGCGTTCGCCGGCAGCGTCGTCGGCGCTCAGCTCGTGTCCGCGGCGGTGACGGCGCCGATCCAGGGACGCATCGTCGATCGCGACGGACCGCGGCGGATGCTGATCGTGACGGGGATCGCGTCGCCGCTCGCTCTGCTGCTGATCCTCTTCGCGCGGCCGCTCGCGTTGTCGCGCGGCGCCATCGTCGCCGCTGCGATCCTCGTTGGCGCATTCGCACCGCCGGTCACGGTGCTGGTGCGCGCGCTGTGGCGGCATCGGCTCGACGACGAAGCGTTGCGGCGCACGGCGTTTGCCCTCGACGCCGTGCTGCTCGAGCTTGCGTACACGCTCGGCCCGCTCGCAGTCGCCGTCGCGGTGGCGGTCGCGTCGCCCCAGATCGCGCTGGTGCTCGCGTGGCTCTTCGTGGCGCTCGCCGTTCCGCTGCTCTTCGGATCCGGAGGGCTCGCATGGTGGAAGCGCGAGCTGTCCGGCGAGCGCCATCTGCTTGGCCCGCTGCGCGACCGCGAGCTGCTGCGCGTCTATGCGAGCGCGTTCGCGCTCACGCTCGCGTTCGGCTCGCTCGAAGTCGGCTATCAGGCCTTCGCGCGCAATGCCGGCGCCGATGCGTGGGGACCGACGCTGATCGCGATCAATTCGATCGGCAGTGCCGTCGGTGGCCTCGTGTACGGCGCGCTGCATCCGAAGCTGTCGGTCGAGCGCCCGTTGCCGCGCGTGATGGCGGTCATGGCGGTGCCGCTCGCGCTGCACGCGGTCTTCGCAACGCCATGGCTCATCGTTCCGTGGTCGTTCGCCGCCGGCATGCTGATCGCACCGGCAATGACCGCGGTGGCGCTGATCGTCGCGAAGAACGCGCCGCCACGCTACATAACCGAAGCGTTCACATGGTCGTCGACGGCGATCATCACCGGCGTCGGCGCCGGCACGGCAATTGGCGGCGTGCTCGCCGAGCGCTTCGGCGCCACATGGAGCTTCGCGTTCACCGCGCTTTGTGCGCTGGCCGGCAGTGCGCTCGCGCTGCGGCTTCGCCTTTCGGCGCCCCGCTAGCAGAACCGAGGCCGCGCACCGCGGTCTACCGGCCATGGCTTTGCAAGACGGCACGGAGACCGCGCAGGCCGGTTACAGGCTTTTCGTGTCGCCGCACCTCGACGACGCGGTGCTCGCCTGCGGGGAGCTGATCGCGTCATCCGAGCGGCCGGTGGTCGTCACCGTGTTCGCCGGCCGTCCGCCGACCGCCTCGCCGCTGACCCGCTGGGACGCCGATTGCGGCTTTGCGCCGGGCGACGACGTCGTCGGCGCACGCCGGGACGAGGACCGCGAGGCGCTGCGGCGCCTCGATGCGCGACCCGTGTGGCTCGATTTCCTCGACGACCAGTACGGCGTGCGTGCCAGCGAGGACGATCTCGTCGCCGCGCTCGCCGCGGCGATCGAGCGCGAGCGTGCGACGACGATATTCTTTCCGCTGGGCATGTTCCATGCCGATCACTTGCGCACAAGCGATGCCGTGTTGCGCGTCGCACAGCGGCAGGCCTCGCTGCGATGGCACGCGTACGAGGATCCGCTCTACCGGCGCATCGAGGGTGCCGTCGACGCGCGCGCCGCGGAGCTCGGACGACGCGGCTTCGCGCTGCGCTCGGAGCCGATCGCCGTCGAGCGCGACGCACACACGCGAAAACGCGAGGCACTGGCATGCTATCGCTCGCAGCTTCGCGGGCTCATGTCCCGGTCAGGCTACGACGACGCGCTGCAATCGGAGAAGACGTGGCGCCTGCTGCGCCAGCCGACGAGCGCGCAGTGACCCCGGCGCGCTTCACGTTCGTCGTCCTGACGCACCGGCGCCTAGCGCGGCACGCGCCCGCGCGGGGACGCCGGACGCGGCGCTGCGCGCGAGCGGCGTCGCGGCGCACGCGCCCGGGTTGCCGAGGCCTTGTTGCCGGACGAACCCTTCACAAGGCCTTTCTCGCCGCCCGCCGCGTGCGCGCCGTGCCATCGCCATGACGCGTCGCGGCCGCCCGCTTCCAGCACGTCGATCTCGTTGGCAGGATTCGCGTTATCGGCAGAGTCGGCGAGCGGCGCCTTCGCGCCGTCCTGCGCTTCGTTTGTGCGTTCGGTCGCCATCTTCGCCTTGTTCGCACGTGCCATGGCTCCTCCTCGATGCAGTCGGTTGTTCCTCTTCCTGCAAGACGCGTTCCGCAGCGAAAGGAGTGCGCGAGGCCGTTGCGGACGTGTGAACGCGTCCACCGGCGCGCCGCCCGCGTACATTTGCGCGCGCATTGTGCAATATATGCAACTCGCGACGTCACGCGACGCGCCGGCGCGGCGGACGTTTCATCGCGCCGGTCGCCGGCGACTTTGATCGAGGTCACGCGCGCTCGGTGGTCGCGGCGACGGCGTCCCGCAACTCGCGCTTGAGCACCTTGCCGGCGCTGTTCTTCGGCAGCTCGGCGACGAACACATAGACGCGCGGGCGCTTGAAGCGCGCGATCCGTTCGAGGCAGCACGCATCGAGCTCGCGCTCGAGCCCGGTGCGCCGCTCGGCATCGTCCACCGGCGTTCGCGCGACGACGCATGCGACGACCTCCTCGCCCCAGTCGGGATGCGCCCGACCGACGACGGCGACCTCGGCGACGGCGTCGTGGGCGAGCAGTGCCTCCTCGACTTCGCGCGGATAGATGTTCGACCCACCGCTGATGATCAGGTCCTTCGAGCGGTCCTTCAGTGTGAGGAATCCGTCAACGTCGAGCGAGCCGACGTCGCCGGTGTGCAACCAGCCGTTCGCGAGCGTCTTCGCGGTCGCCTCGCGGCTGTTCCAGTAGCCGCGCATCACCGTCGGACCGCGGACGAGCACTTCGCCGAGCTCGCCGGTCGCGACGCTTGCATCGTCGCGCCCACCGATGCGTACGTCGATGCCGGTCTGCGCGATGCCGACCGACCCGATGCGCGCGTCGTCGCCACGCGCGATCGCATCGGCGACGAGCGCGCGGTCCATCGCGGTGATCGTCATCGGCGATTCGCCTTGCCCGTAGATCTGCGCGAGCCGTGGACCGAGCGCGGCGAACGCCGCCTTGCAATCGGCGACGTACATCGGTCCGCCGCCGTAGACGATGCTCTTCAGCCGATCGAGCCGCGCATGCGCGAGCGCCGGCGACTCGACCAGTCGCTTGACCATCGTCGGCGCCGCAAAAAAGCACGCGCGGTCCCAGGCGGCGATCAGGTCGACGATTTCCACCGCGTCGAAGCCGCCCGATTCCGGCACGACGCTCACCGCGCCGCGCGCGACATGCGGCACGAGATAGAGACCCGAGCCGTGCGACATCGGCGCCGGATGCAGCAGCGCGTCACCGGGCGCGATCGCTTCGACGTCGGCTAGAAAGCATTGCGCCATCGCGCGCAGGTTGGCGTGCGTGATGACGACGCCCTTCGGCCGCCCCGTCGTTCCGCTGGTGTAGAAGAGCCAGGCCGCATCGTCGTCGGCGCACGCGGCGGGTTCGGCCAAGGGATCGCTGCGTGCGAGGTTCTCGTAGCCGTCGCTGCCGAGGCGGATCACGCGCGGCGCGTCGGCATTGCTTTGCGTCGATGCGAGCGCGCTCTGCCACGACGCGTCGACGAGTGCGCAGCGCGCCCCGCTGTCTTCGAGCACGTACGCGACTTCGGCGGGGTGGAGCTTGGCGTTGACCGGCACGGCGACGAGCCCGGCCCACCAGCACGCGAACAACGCTTCGACGTACTGCGGCACGTTGCGCGCCACGATCGCGACGCGATCGCCGGAAGCGAGTCCGACGTCCGCCACACCGCGGCCGATTCGCGCGGCTCGCGCCGCGAGCGACGCGTAATCCTGCAGCACCCGCCTGCCGACCGCGACCGCCGGCAATCGCGGCCATGCGCGCGCCGTGCGCGCGAGCAGCCACGCGAGATTGCGGCTTGCCGCGCGCTCCATCCGCGACCAGGGATCGTTACGGCAACCGGCTCTAGTACGTCGCGCGTCCGCCCGAAAGATCGAACACGGCGCCAGTCGAGAACGAGCAGTCCTCGCTCGCGAGCCAGCCGACGAGCGACGCGACCTCGTCGACGGTGCCGAAGCGCCCCATCGGGATCTTCGAAAGCATGAAATCGATGTGCTGCTGCGTTATCTGGTCGAAGATCGCCGTGCGAACGGCGGCGGGGGTGACGCAGTTGACGCGGATGCCGGTCTTCGCGAGCTCCTTGCCAAGCGACTTCGTGAGCCCGATCACCGCCGCCTTCGACGCACTGTACGCAGACGCGGTCGGATTGCCCTCCTTGCCGGCGATCGACGCGATGTTGACGATGCGGCCGTAATCGCGCTTCTGCATGATCGGCACGATCGCGCGGTTGCAATAGAACAGGCCGTTCACGTTGATGTCGAAAACGCGCTTCCATTCGGCGATCGGGTAATCGGCGACCGTCGCGTTCGCACCGGCAACGCCGGCCGAGCAGACGAGCGCGTCGACGCGGCCGCATGACCTTTCGGCTGCAGCGGCCGCCGATGACACGGCATCGGCGTCGATGATGTCGACGACTTCCGTGCTGCACGCCGACCCGAGCGCTGCGCGCGCGGTGGCGAGCGCTTCGGCGTCGCGGTCCCACAGCACGACACGGCCGCCGTCGTGGATGACGCGCCGCGCCACGGCAAGTCCGATGCCGGCCGCGCCGCCGGTGACGACGGCAACGCGATCCGTGAAATCGAGCCGATTCATGATTTTTTCGTCCGTTCGCTAGTCGGGAAGTCGACATGTTAGCAGTCGGCCGCGCGCAATTTCTGCCTTGCCCGCCGTAATTACTTCCGCACCGGAGGCCACGGTTGGCGGCGCACCGGCGCATGCGGCCTCCACACTGAACATGGCACCGCGCTTGCTTGCCCATACCGTCGTCATTCCAACCCGGAGGAACGCCACCATGGCTGACGACACGATGCAACGCGGCACGCGCGATCGCGCGCGGATCAACATGGATCAGGACTACGAAGTCCGTGATGCGATGAAGGCGTTCGGCGTTACCCGCGAGCAGCTCGAAGCGGCGGTGCGCAAGGTCGGCAACATGCGCGCCGACGTCGAAGCGGAGCTTCACCGCTCGCACGGCCGGTGAGGCCGGGCGCGCCGCCGGCGAGCGCGCTGCCGGCCGGCGTGCGCGACGCGCTGCAGCGCTTCGTCGCGCGATCGCGCTTTGCGACGCACGGCGGCGTCGTCACCGATCTCGACGGCACCGCCGTGCACAAGGTCGACGAGCGCACGATCATCGCGTCGGCCGTCGAGCAGGGATTGATGTCGCTCGCCGGGCGCGGGCGGCCGGTCGTCATCAATTCGCTGCGCTTCCCGCTGTCGATCATCCATGCGTTTGGACGAGACTGGTATCGGGTGACGGGCGCCCCGATACCGACGGTCGCGCTCAACGGCAGCCTCGTCGGACGCCTCGTCGCCGATCGCTCGGACACGCTCGCGTTCGACGAGATCGAAGCGTTCCCGGTGGGCGCCGACGACATCGACGAGTTGCTCGATGGCGTGCGCGGCCTGGTCGACGCAGCCGTCGATGAAATCGTGCTGCTCTACTACCCGCGCGACTGGACGAAGGGCGAGATCGCGTGGACGCCGTCTGCCGAGCGCGTCGCCGCCGTTGCGCAGAAGTATGTGAGCGCGAGCGAGGTCGTCGCGAGCCCGGTCGAGGCGTTATCGCAGCGGCTGCACGCGGCCGACGTGTGCATGATGTCGCTGCAGGTCGACGTGCCCGGCGATCGTCGGCTCGCCTTCCAGCACACGAAGCGCGGCAGCTTCGTTACGAGAGCCGGCGTCGACAAGCTCTTCGGCGCGCGCGCGATCGCACGCCACGTCGCCATCGATCTCGGCGACAGCATCGGCGCCGGCGACGCCGAGCTCGACACGTTTCTCTGCGCAGTCGGCATGGCGATCGTCGTGGGAAACGCCGAGCTCCACTTCAAGGGCGCGATCGAGACAGTGCGGCTGTCCGACGCGCTCGCACTCGGCGCGCTGCTGGGCGAGCTGGGCTTGCTTATCGACGCTCCGGCGACGCCGCGCGCGGCCGGCGGCGCGCCGTAGCGGTCGCGATCGACGCGTTGAGCGCGGTCGCGAGCGCCGCTTCGCCGTTGACGAACGCGTCCCACGCGAGCTGATAGCCCTTCCGCTTGCCTTTCGGCACGAGCGACAGCCCCTCCGGCGTGATCGTCACGACGTACGGATCCCCGTTGATCGCGATCTCGCGCTTGAGCGTCTTGTCGAGCTTGGTCGTCATGGCGAGCGTTGGCGCCGTCGTTCCCCCGGTGGAGCCCAGTGTACGGAGCGCGTCTCGACTCGCGCGTGGGACACGAGCGCCACCTCGCGTAAGAATCTGCCTACAGCAGGCGATCCGACAGCGGCGCACGGCGTGAAACGATCACGGCAGCCGCGCCTCCAACGCGAGCGACCGGGCACAATGCAGGCGACAATACGCGAATGGACGACGCCGCACGTGCCGATCCGGGGACGCAAAGCGCTTCGGCGATCACGAGCGCATCGCCTCCGCCGCCCCCGACAGTGCGCGATGCGTTTCGCCGCGTCTTTCCCGGCGTGATGGTCGCGATGTTCCTCGCGTCCGCCGACCAGACGATCCTTGCAAGCGCGCTGCCGACGATCGCGAGCCATCTTGGCGGATTCGAGTACGTGTCGTGGGTCGTCGTTGCGTACCTGCTCGCCGCCACGATCGCGGCGCCGCTGTACGGCCATCTCGGCGACCGCTTCGGCCGCAAGAACATGCTGATGGTCGCATTGAGCGTGTTCACCGTCGCCTCGATCGCCTGTGCCGCCGCGCCGACGCTGCTCGCGCTGATCGCCGCGCGCGCTTTGCAAGGCCTCGGCGGCGGAGGGCTGATGACGCTCGCGCAGGCGCTGATCGGCGAGAACGTGCCGCCGCGCGAGCGCGGGCGATTCCAGGGCTATTTCGCCGCCGTGTTCGCGCTCGCGTCGACGTCGGGGCCGATTCTCGGCGCGTACCTGACCGAGCACGTCACGTGGCGCTCGGTGTTCGCGGTCAACCTTCCGCTCGGGCTGCTCGCCGCTTATCTGGCGCATCGGATACCGTACACGGCGCCCGCGCGGCGCGCGGGCTATCGGCCCGACCTCGTCGGCACGCTGCTCTTCTGCGTAGCGACGGTCGGACTGCTGGTCACGCTGTCATCCGCCGGCCATCGGCTGCCGTTCACGTCGTGGGCGCTGTACGCGGCGATCGCCGGCGTCGCGATCCTGTATGCCGCGCTGTACGCCTGGGAGAAGCGCAGCGAGCATCCGGTCATTCCCGTCCGGTTGCTCCAACGCGCCGACATTGCGCGGCCCGACGCCGTGGTCATCTGCTTCGCCGCGACCCTGTTCGCGACGGTGCTCTACCTTCCGCTGTACCTGCAGATCGGGCGCGGGCTCGGCATCGGCACGTCGGGCACGCTGCTGCTGCCGATCACGCTGTCGATGGTGACCGCCGCGACGCTCACCGGACGGCTGGTCTCGCTCACCGGCAAGGTGACGATCTTCCCGATCATCGGACTCACGCTCGCGAGCGCGGCGCTCGCGACGCTCGGCGCGTCGATCACCATCGCGCCAACGCCGCTGGTGCTCGCGCTGACGGCGCTCACCGGCGCCGGCCTCGGCATGGTGATGCCGGCAATGCAGGTCGGCGTCCAGCACGCCGCCGGTCGCGAGTCGCTGGGCGCCGCGATCGGCGCGATGTCGCTCTGCCGGTCGATCGGCGGCGCGATCGGCGTCGCGGTGATCGGCGCGATCATCTTCCTGTCGATCGGTCGCCTCGGCGGCAACGCGGGTACGGTGCTGCACCGCGTGATGCAGGCCGGTCCGTCGATCCTCGAGCAGTTGTCGAGCGCCGAGCGAACCGCCATCGCCACGCAGCTCGACCACACGTTTCGCGTCGTGTTCTTCAGCATCGCGGCGATGACCGCGACCGGCGCGCTGATCGCGACGACCGTGCCGAAGCCGAAATTCTGAGCCGGGTGGAGGCGGGCACTGAGCGGTCTTTCGCACTGCCTTTCTTGTCATCGAAGCTCGCAAGGGCTGCCCGGCTACCCGGGCGGTTGAATCTGGCGTCCCTTCGCGTAGACTGTCGTAGCGTACAAAGCGGGCGACGTAGCCGTGCACCCGGGCCGTACGCATCGCCACGCCCGGTTCAAATCCAGGAGGAGATCGCCGTATGCGCAACGCCAATGCTCTGGCCCTTGCGGCCATCGTCTCGTTCGCCTGCTTCGCAAGCGCTTCGGTCCTGGCGCAGCCGAACGTGCCGAACATCGAAAAGCTGAAGCAGATGAAGGTGTCGGGCACCGACCTCAACATCCCCGTCGTGCCGCAGACGGGCAAGAACGCCGATCAGCTGCGCGAGAACTTGAAGCGCGTCAAGCTGCCGCCCGGATTCAAGATCGACCTGTATGCCGTGGTGCCCGACGCGAGGATGATCGCGGTCGCGCCGTCGACCAACATGCTGTTCGTCGGCACGCGCAAGACGACGGTATGGGCGGTCACGAATCGCAACAGCGGCGATACGGCGACCGAGGTGAAGGAATTCGCGCCGTCGCTCAAGTTCCACAATCCCAATGCGGTGTGCTGGTCGAAGGACGGCTTCCTGTTCGTCGTCGAGAGCAACCGCGTCTACACGTTCCCGGCCGCCGAGTTCTTCTACGAGGGTCCCGATGTCGCGGTCGGCGAAGTCGTGCCGCAGGGGCAATTGATCCCGCCGGAGGAAGAGTCGTTCAATCACAGCGGACGCGTGTGCCGCATCGGCAGCGACAACAAGCTCTACATCACGCTCGGCCAGCCGTACAACGTTCAGCCGCGCGACAAGCTCGCGCTCTACACCAAGTGGGGCATCGGCGGCATCGTGCGCATGAACCGCGACGGCACCGGTCGCGAAGTGTATGCGACCGGCGTACGCAACTCGGTGGGCCTCGACTTCAACCCGAAGGACCATACGCTTTGGTTCACCGACAACCAGACCGACGGCATGGGTGACGATATCCCCAAGGGCGAAATCAATCGCGCAACGCGAGCGGGCCAGTTCTTCGGCTATCCGTACATCGTGAGCGAGACACGCATCACGGAGTTCGGCTACGACAAGGACCCGATCCCGGCCGGCGCGGTCAATCCGCAGGTGATGACCGACGCGCACGCGGCGGATCTCGGCATGAGCTTCTATACCGGCAAGCAATTCCCGGCGAAGTATCAGGGCGGCTTCTTCTCGGCGCAGCACGGTTCGTGGAACCGCACCAAGCCGATCGGCGCGCGCGTGCTGTTCACGTCGCTCAAGCCCGACGGCACCGCCGACAAGACCGAGGTATTCGCCGACGGCTGGCTCGACGACTCGACCGGCACGTATCGCGGACGCCCGGTCGACGTGCAGATGGCCAAGGACGGCTCGCTGCTCGTCTCGGACGACTATGCGGGAGCGATCTACCGCATTTCCTACAGCGGACCGTAAGTCGTTGCGCCGAGCAAGCGTCGCCGAGCTATGCAGATCCGGGAGAAGCGGCCGCGCCGCTTCTCCCGGAGTCGGCACACGGGCTGAAATGAGGCAACGCTGTTGGCTGAACCCCGCGTCGTGGTCACGTCGCTGTTCGATCGCTTCACTGCGAAGCGCGCTGCTCGCATCGCTGTGCGCCGGCCTGTCGGCGACGTCCGGCGTCGCGGGCGCGGACGCCGCTGCCGGCAAGGCGAAGGCGCAGATGTGCAGCGTATGCCATGGCGCGAACGGCATCAGCACGCTGCCCGACGCGCCGAACCTGGCGGGTCAGCCGGAGATCTACCTCGTCAACCAGCTGCGCGCGTATCGCAGCGGCGAACGCCGCCACGAGGTGATGAGCGTCGTTGCGAAGCCGCTCAGCGACGACGACATCGCGAGCCTCGCCGCCTGGTTCTCCTCGATTCGCATCGAAGCGAAGCCGGCGAATTGAACGCGCGAGCGGCGCGCGCTTGCGACGCGGACATCAGACGTTGGTGCCGGCACCAGGGATCGAAGTGCGGGGCGTCGCACCTTTCCATCGTTACAAATACCCCCGTTGTTACCCCCGACCACTGCGCGATTCCTACCGCCGAAAGCCTTCGATCGCTTCCCTACGCGAGTACGCGCGGTTCTTGGATCTTCAACCACGCCGCCCGGCGTCCGGCCTGGTACGGCGAATCCGCGCGCTTCGCGACGATGCCCTCAAGGTCGAGCGCGAAGGTCTGCTGAAATAGCGCCGTGCGCCTCGAGATGGCGCACCGCGCCGATAATCGGCGCATCACGCACGACGCGATAGAGCTCTTTTTTCGCTCCACGAGCGGCCGTTCGCGGAGATCCCATCGTCGACCGCCAGCGCGTCGAACGGGCACAGCGTCGCCGGCGTTGTCGCGGCTGCGGATTCGATAAGCGCGAGCCGGCAGGTCATTGCACGCCGGCGCACCGCCTCGAAGTCGGGATGTCCGCGCTCGTCCGGCACAACGCGACCAAGGCGAACTCGCGCGCCTTGCTTGATCTCGTCGAGAAGAGGTGATGGATCGGCGCGTCCAGTTGACCTCTGGGTTCGGGTGCAACCACATTTGTTTGCGCTGACTAGGAAATGGAAACGACAGGCGTTGCTCCACACGCATTGCATTTGGCGGAACTAACAGTCGGTCCAATTGGCCCTTCCGCACCCCAAGTCACGGTGAAATGTGCAAAGGGCTTGCCGGCTTGCCAAGAGCCACCGTATGCCGAGCCGTGCTGGACAATCTTTACAGATTCAGTGGCGCCACAAGAGCACGTGAGCGTATGGGTTGCATCATCAATGACTCCCACGAATCTCTCCCTTTTGCATAGCAACAATTAGCCGGCCCCCTGGGTCCGGCAATTCGCAATAACGCGGAAAGAACTTCGCGCGCCTCGACCCTTATTCTGGCGCGAGTGTATGCCTCCTGGGTCCGCCAAACAAATGTGCGGACAGGCGGAATCGGCCCTTCGCGCGTGGCAGCAGAGCGAACGGGGCAGATGCCTCGTTCCGACAGGCAATATTACCCGGTCACATCGAGCCACTCGCCAATGCCGTTGACGGCGATGCAACTCGCTTCTTTGCGAGGTGGTCGACGTAATGACGAATGCGCGACGGGGCCAGCCAATTCCGTTCAATGCACATCGATGAACTCGACGTGAAATGCCACCGGCAGCGTGCCCGGCTCCGGGGGGAAGTCGAAATGACCGGCTACGCGAAGCCGACGCCCGATCTGTAGCGTATGGCGCGATCCCGACCATGTCGACTTCGGTAGCACTACTCGCTCGATCTTGTCGTCCGTCTCGAGCAGCACGATGGGCGAAGGATGCAGCGGACTATCCTGCGTCGTTTCGTCAAAGTCGGCGATCGTGCCGACGAATTGGAAGTAAAGCGGCACGACGCTCAACCTCGGGAGCGGACGGGCGTCCCGGCGACCTCGGTTAGCAATCCCAACGCATTCCGCAGCCCGCCGATGTTCCGTTTCCGCGCTAAGTAGACCGCATAGCGTTCCAGGAAGACACAGCAGAGCCACCGCTCGCGCTTGTCCAAGGCGTTGGCGCGGTGGGGATGCACGAGTAGCTCCGGTCCGTCGAGGGGCGTCGGCTTGAAGCGCGGTGGTCCGGCGGGCGTGGAGAACATGCGTCGACAATGCCACTGCGGCGGTGATGCGAGCAAGCGCTATCGCCGGAGATCGTGCGATCACGACCGCCCCTCGCAACAGCCACTCGCTCATCGCCCCCCGCCTGAGCCGCGAACGCTGCCGGTTAGGGTTGTGTGGGCATCGTCGACGACATCGCGTGCCAGTGCATCGATGCCGGGAAACATGAACGACGCTCTGAGCCCGAATTTCCGGAGTCGCCAGCGCATTTCTTCTTTGAAGCCGAACGGAATCGTGTACTTCACGATGTGATCCTCGGGCATCGGTCTTTCCGGACTTGGGTGGATCGTAAGGGCGCCTTCTTGATTGACATATCGCGCGCTAGTATGCGGCGGTCGCACGGCCAGGATCGCTCCGTAAGTCAGGGGATCGCTAGTCTCCGTGTGACTTATCCAGTCCGGCTGAACATGCTGATACACGGCGCAATCGTTTTCAGGACTCGGGCAAACCGCGAAATAGAGCGCCACCAGGGGATTTGTCGTCCAATCGAGCAACCGCGTTGGGAGGCCGTGATGTTGAGCTAAGCACAACCACTGCAATTTCGTTTCCGGAACGCGATCCAGATAAGGAAGCGCGCGGCGTTGAAATTCTTCAAGTATGGTTTCTTCGAAAGCTCTGAGACGACCAGCGCTGTTTGCCGCCACCCTGCCGAGCGACGTCACCAGCGGATAAGCGGAATCCGACACGCCGCGAAACAGCATCGTGTGGGTGTCCCAGAATGGTTTATCTAGGAACTCAGTGATCGAGGATACTGTTTCGTGCCTCAGCACGGCCCTACCCCCTCAGGTGCGGTTGAAACCCGTCATGAATGGCGTTTTTCGCCACCCGCCGGCAGCGCACACGCCGCCCAGGGCATCCACATAATGCGCGCGTGAGCTCTCATGCCGCCTCTGATCATGCGAGACGCGTGGATCACGGTTATCGGAGTGCTCGCTATGTAGCAATAGCCGGTTCCCGGCAAGGAACAGAGCGATCCATCCCGGAGCGTCCTCGAGCAATTCTCCAAATGAGCAGAACGCGCCGCAAAAAGCGCTGCCGAGCGCTCGGCTGACGATCAGTACGACGCAAATAGAGCCGACAAATCCGCCAAGCAGGTATCTGACGAGGTAACCGTTGCACGTCATTAGACGCCCGGCGACGGATCGCGCGCAAGCTCGCCGAGCAAGCCGAGCGCGTTGCGCAGCTCGTCGATGCGTTGGCAGCGCGCACACCAGACGACCTAACGTTCGAGGAATACGCACAGCAGCTTGCGTTCGGACGCGCCGAGGTCCAAGGCAGCGTTGTGAACCGTCCCGGGAATCGCGGAGGCTCCGTCATGTGAGTTACGCCGCCATGGGTAACCCGGGAAGTTGCTCGTAGTAGTGTGCCTCAGCCTCGGCCGGCGGAATGTTGCCGATCGGTTCCAGAAGCCGATGATGATTGAACCAGTTTACCCACTCGAGTGTGGCCAATTCCACCGCCGCCAGATTGGGCCAACGCCGGCGATGGATGATCTCCGCCTTGTAGAGCCCGTTGATCGTTTCGGCCAGCGCGTTATCGTAGGAATCGCCCACGCTGCCCACCGAGGGCTCGATCCCGGCTTCGGCCAACCGCTCGGTGTAGCGAATACTCGTGTATTGACTGCCGCGGTCCGAGTGCGCCACCAAGCGGTTTCCCGTTCGCGGACGCCGTTCGTACAAGGCTTGCTCCAGCGCGTCCAGCACGAAGTCCGTGTGCGAAGTCGAAGAGGCGCGCCAGCCGACGATACGCCGCGCGAACACGTCGATGATGAAGGCGACGTAGACGAAGCCTTGCCAAGTCGATACGTAGGTGAAATCGGATACCCACAACTCGTTCGGCCGCGTCGCCTTGAACTGACGATTGACATGGTCCAGCGGACACGCTGCCGTTGGATTGGCAATGGTGGTGCGCACCGCTTTGCCCCGGATGACACCCTGCAGACCAAGTCGTGCCATCAGCCGCTCGACCGTGCAGCGTGCCACGTCGAAGTCTTCGCGCAGCAGTTGACGCCAGACCTTGCGTACCCCGTACACCCCGAAGTTCTCGCGATGCACGCGCTCCACTTCTGGAGTCAACGCGGCGTCGCGCTTGGCGCGGTCGCTGCGCAGGTCCGGATTGCGACGACGAGCCGCATGCGCAAAATACGTCGACGGGGCGATCGGCAACACCTTGCAGATCGACTCGACCCCGAAGCGGCCGCGATGCTGATCAATGAAGTCCATCAGGACTTCGTGCGGCGGTCGAGCTCCGCCTGGGCGAAAAACGCGCTCGCCACCTTGAGGATTTCGTTGGCTTTGCGCAACTCGCGGTTCTCACGCTCCAGTTGCGCGATCCGCTCCGCATCGGAAGACGTCACGCCAGCTCGCTTGCCTTTGTCAATCTCGGCCTGCCGAACCCAGCGCCGTAGGGTCTCCGTGGTGCAGCCCAACTTCGCGGCGACCGATTTGATTGCTGCCCACTGCGAACCATGCTCGGCGCTGCTCTCCAAAACCATCCGGATCGCCCGTTCCCGTATCTCAGGTGAAAACTTCGAAGGTCTGCTCATTGCTCCATCCTCTCAAGGAATGGAGCCTCCGGCAAATCCGGGGCGGT
>CAWCUH010000008.1:0-14027 GCA_963798655.1 uncultured beta proteobacterium
CGAAGCGCCGCCGGCCAGCGACCAAACCGGTTGTCGGCCGGCACCTACGAATGCAGAAGTCGCCTGTCAGTCGCCACCGCATAAAACGAAAACCCGCCTCGGAGGCGGGGTTTTGCGGTCAAAAGACTCCTCTACCGCGATCGACGGCGGCCCAGGGAAGCGAGCGCGACGAGCGCAATCCCCAAAAGTGCGACCGTCGTAGGCTCGGGCACGATCAACGGTGGAACGCCCGGGATGAACGTGTCCGGCCCGGTCCCGAAGGAGAACGTCACCTCCGATACCGTCGTGGCCTCCGTGACGCCGGGAAGGAGCAACGTGAACGCGCGGAGGAAGCCCGCGCTTCATGGCCACAATGGGAGCGACTACTCCGTCGGCGAATGGAAATACACGATCGACCTGCCATCCGAGCCGACGTCGACCGTTTGTTCCTGGCCGTCGCCGGTGCGTACGCGGTAGCGTCCCGGCGCGACGCGAGCGAACAGCCATGGACCGTCGCTCACCACCGACAGCACCCGATCGCCGTTCGCGTCCTCGATCGAAACCGGAACGTCGGCGCGGTAGTCGCCGGTGCCGGACATCGCGACGACGACCTGAAGGTTGTAATCCGGCGCGACAGCGCGCAGCGCGTCGCGCTCCTCGAGGCTCACGCCGCCGCTGACCCAGCCCACGCCGCTGCGCTCGCGGTGGCCGATCGGTTGCGCAACGGCATGCCGTCGCGACGACGGCGCTCGTCAGAGCGAGCACGAGCAGCATCGGCCTGCGATTCATGACCGGCAACCGCTTCATCCTGCTGACTCCTTACGACAATCGGTGTGTTGAGGCTCCGTTCCGATGTCACGCGTGCGCGCCGACGCGGTCGCGCAGCCCGATAACGCCGGACGCCTGGGCACAGTGCGCGCAGCAGAAATAGCGGTCGTCCGTTTCGACGCCGTGGCCGATGATCATCCCGTTGCACCGCGCGCACCGCGGCGCGAGCGCATTGATCGCGCACTCGAAGCAGTCGAACGTGTGCGACGTGCCGTCCATCGAGACGGTGAACGACTTGTCGTAGCGGTTCCCGCAGCGCTCGCAGCGCGCGATACGCTTCCGGGTCGGAATGCTCGTCCGCCTCGCTCGACAGCACGCCGTCGTCGGGCGGTCGGAGCACTCATCAGGGCGTCCATCGTCACGGGAAATCCTCCGTCTGCCGTGCGCTCGCGCACGCGCAACCGCCGGGAGCCGCAAGACAGATGTCAGGCTATATCGGCCATTCGGCGCCGACGATCGATCCACGTCTGAAACGCGGTGTCGGCGGCGTCCTACATACTGCCAGCCGTGGCGTTAGAATGCATACGCTGCATGGTTTTTTCTCGGCGGACAGCTGCGGAGACCGTGAGATGCATCAGCAGGAGCGACCCGGCCAGGGCGACGACGTACGCGGCCTCGTTGCAGAGCTCGAAGCAGCCGAAGCGTACGAGCAGCGGTTGCGACAATGGATCGTCGACGTCCGCGATCACCTCGCCGCGGGCCGCACCGGCGTGGCGCTCTCGCTGCTGAACGAGGCGCTCACCTACATCGACAACCAGACCGACGTCGTCGCGCCGTCGCCGGAGGCGAAGGATCCCGGCACAGGCTCGGCGACGTGACGGCGCTCGCGCCGCTCGCACTTGGGCTCGCGATCGCGTGCGCGCTCGCGGCGCTCATTGCGGGCCCGGGCTACCGGTTCGGCGCATGGCCGCTTGGCATGGGCTTCATGCTGCTGCGCTGGGCGGCCTACGGCGCGATCGGCGTCGCCCTGGTCGCGATTGCGGGCGCGATCGCATCGCAGCGCCAGCGTCGCCGCGGCCGCGTCGCGGTCGGCATTGTCGCGTTCGTCATCGCCGCCGCGACGTTCGGCGTGCCGGCGCTCATGCTGGTGCGCGCGAACCGACTGCCCAACATCCACGACATCACGACCGATCCTGACGATCCGCCGCGCTTCGTCGCCGTGCTGTCGGCGCGCGTCGACGCGCGCAATTCCGCCGAGTACGGCGGCCCGGAGGTGGCCGCGGCGCAGCGCCGCGCTTATCCCGATGTCGTTCCGCTCACCATCGATGCGCCGGTCGACGTCGCGTTTCGGCGCGCGCTCTCCGCGGCACAGCGATGCACTGGACGATCGTCGCCGAGGTGCCCGACGAAGGCCGTATCGAGGCAACCGACACCACGGCGCTCTTCGGCTTCAAGGACGACATCGTCGTGCGCGTTCGACCGGCGGGAAACGGCAGCCGCGTCGACGTGCGATCGGTGTCGCGAATCGGCAGCAGCGACGTCGGCACGAACGCGCGCCGCATCGAAGCGTACCTCGATCGTTTGCGCGCGGAGCGCTAGCGTCTCGCCGGCGCCGGCGCATGAATCCGACTGCCGCGAGAGCGATGCCCGCGAGCGGCAGCGATGCGGGCTCGGGCACCGTCAACTGCAGCGGCGCGAGCGACACGACCTCGATCTCGTTCACCCAGTTGCCGTGTCGACGCGAATCTCGAACGCGTTCATGCCGGCGACGAGCAGGCTCGTCACGTCGAACAGCGACAGCGTTTCGGCGGTGACACCCGCCAGCGCACCGGCGCCCGGCT
Source organism: uncultured beta proteobacterium (assembly GCA_963798655.1). Classification (GTDB taxonomy): domain Bacteria; phylum Pseudomonadota; class Gammaproteobacteria; order Burkholderiales; family Casimicrobiaceae; genus CAVSMC01. The sequence goes on from CAWCUH010000008.1 coordinate 2,589, forward strand.
TGAGGCTGAATCCCGGCGTGTAGAACGACTGCTGCGTCAGGTAGCCGGCGAAAATGCCGTTGACGTAGACACCGTCGTGCTCGCCGCCGTTCGGCGCGAGTGCGCCGCCGTCGATGCCCTCGGCCAGTATCGAAAGCTGCATGACGGATGCTGGCGGTGCCCACAGCATCTCGGTCCAGCTGACGATCGGTACGCCCGGAAGCGCGTTGCCGATCGGATCGAGCGCGCCCCCCGGATGCGTCGACCCGACTGCGTAGAGATCGATCGTCGATGCCGCGGCCGGCAGCGCGATCGCGCCGGCGAACGCGGCGGCGGCGACGCACGCGCGCTTGGATATCATGGCGTTCTCCTTGCAAATTGTTGTAAGGGACGGCGCGCTTCACCAGTGGACGACAACGCGGGCACATCGTCCGAACTGGTTGATTCCGCTGCGAATGAACACCGCCGCGACGGCCGCCGCGTGCGCCAGCGCACGCCCCCGATCGTCGCGTTACCGCTTCTGCAAGAGTCGAGCCACGGCGTCGCGCGGCTGCGATGCGACGATGCGGTGCGCCGTCAGCGGCGCAGCACACACTTTTCGTAGAGTCCGGGAAACGTTGCCCGCGGGTCGTAGCGTGCCTTCAGCGTGCGGTACGCGTCGCCGCCGTAGATCGCGTCGAACGTCGCGCGCTCGAAGTAGCTGTCCGAGTAGAGCGACTTGAGGCCGCCCAATCGCTGTACCTCCGCCTCGATCGCGCGGTTGAAATGTCCGGGCGCATGGCGGCGCTCGCGCCGCAGCACGTCCCAGAAGCCGAAGTTCACGTAGCGCGGGCTCGGGCGCATCGGGTAGAGCACGAAGCGATCGGCGATCGCCGAAGTCGTGATCGGACAGATCCACATCGGGAGCACGCGGATCTCGCGCATGAAGAAGTCGAGAAACTGCGGTGCGCTCGGCAGCGGAATGTCGACGTCCTGGATCACCGACTCGGTGTGGCCGCCGCGAAGCTCGACAGCCCCCGGGTCACTCCCCAGCGGGCATTCCAGCGCATGACCTTCTGGTATGTGCGCGAATTGAGCCGCTCGCGCCCGTACAGCGGCCGCAGCCACGGCAGCTGCGCGCCGACGTTCTTCGAGCACCAGAACCAGTCGGTGTCCCAGCGCCAGAGGAAGTCGCGCACCGTCAATGCGTCGCTCGCACGCTCACGGATCGAGCGATAGTAGATGCGCTCGTACGAGTAGTCGCTGACGGCGCTTGCCGTGTCGACCAAGCGACCTTCGGTCAGATACAACGCGTCGTCGTCGAACACGACGCCCTCGACGAAGTCGGCATCGCCGTCGCACGCTTGTTGCAGAGCGCTGAAGAACGCGAGCGGCGTCGCGAATCGCGTGTGCGTGATCGCGACGTAAGGCTTGACCGGCTGCACGCGCGCGACGAGCCGCAGCGCATACCCTAGCGTGCCGTACGAGTTCGGAAAGCCGTAAAAGAGATCGGCGTGCTCGTTGTCGGGCGTGCAGACGAGCGTGCGGCCATCGCCGGTGACGACCTCGATCTCGGTCAGCGTCTCGTGCACGAGTCCATGCCGGAACGACGTCGCCTCGATGCCGACGCCGGCGGCGGCGCCGCCGAGGGTGATCGTCTTCAGCTGCGGCACAACCGCCGGCATGCCATCGCAGGCGAGCGTCGCCTCGACGAGCGCCTCGTACGTCACCATGCCTTCGCAGTCGACGAGGCGGCGCGCGGCGTCGACGGCGAGCACGTGATCGAACGCGCGCACGTCGAGCACTCGCTTCGCGCCGCCCGCGCGCTCGCGAAAGAGATTCGACGTCTCCTTGCCGAGCGCCACGTGCGAGCCGGCAGCGTCGCGCAATGACTGCGCAAGCCGGTCGCGCCGCTCGGCGAACGCGGACGACGTGCTGCGCTCGTGCGGGGTAGCCCGGTGCTTGCCGTCGGGGTCGCCCAACGGGCTCACGACGGTTCGTCGCGATACAGGAACGCGCGGCTCATCGGATAGTTGTCGCGCGCGACATTGCCCTTGCTGAAGACGATCTGGAACAAATGCGTGCGTTCGACCGGCGAGCGGAACATCTCCGCGCAGCCGATCAGGTACGTGCGCCAGATGCGCCGGAATCGCTCGTCGAAGCGCGCCGGATCGATCGCGCGGATCTTCTCCCACGACGCGTCGAAGCGCTCGGCCCAAACATCGAGGGTGAGCGCGTAGTGACGGCGCAGATTCTCGATTTCGACGACCTCGAGGCCGGCGTCCTCCATCGCGACGATGACATCGGCAAGGCTTGGGATCCAGCCTCCCGGGAAGACGTGCTTGCGGATGAAGTACTCGGTGTCGCGGCGTCCGACGTGGCCGATGAAGTGCAGCATGCCGAGGCCGCCGGGCCTGAGGAAGTCCGCGTGCGCCTTCACGACATCCGCAATCTGGTCGCGGCCGGCATGCTCGAGAACGCCGATCGACACGACCTTGTCGTACTGGCGATCGACGTCGCGGAAGTCGGCTTCCTGAACCGCCACCTTGTCGCCCAGGTTGCGCCGGGCGATCTCGCGCGCGACCCAGTCGACCTGCTCGGACGTCGTGTTGACGCCGGTGACGTGCACTCCGAAACGCTCGGCGGCACGAAACATGAAGCCACCGAATCCGCAGCCGATGTCGACGACCTGCTCGCCGGGCGCGAGGCGAATCTTGCGGCCGACATGATCGATCTTGTTCTGCTGCGCCTGCTCGAGGGTCTGCGTGCCCTCCTTCCAGTACCCGCACGTGTACATCATGAGCGGGGCGTCGAGCCAAACCTTGTAGAAATCGGCCGGCAGCCCGTAATGCGCGCGCGCGTTCGCCTTCGCCTGCTCGCGGCTTGCGTTCGAATGCGTGAGCTCGTGCAGCTTGTTGCGCTTGTCGACGAGCACGTTCCTGCCGTTGAATCCGGCCTCCATGCCGGTACGGAACAGCGCGCGCAGATCGCCCTCGATGTCGAGGTGGCCGTCGAACCATGCGTCGAGGATGCCCACGTGGCCGAACGCCGCTGCGGCCACTTCGGCGGCGCGACGGCGGAACCGCAGCGCGAAATGAGGCGTCTCGGGCCGGTTGACGTAGCGTTCGCCGTCGGCGAACGTCACTTCGAACGGCACCGCTGCGGCCGCGCCGAGCGCCTGGATCCGGCTCGCGATCAGGGACCCCATGTCGTTTGTTCTCCTTTTTGTGGACCGCATCCGGTGCGCGACAGCGTAGGCCTCCGGGAAAATTCGCCACGCTTGGCGGGGACCTCGAGCGACCGTAATATTTGCACGCACGTCGCGGCGCGCAAGATCGCGTGCCGCATTCTACGATTTTCACGGAGGATCGATGTCGCTCCCAGGTAGCCTGCGCGCAATGCTCGCGGCATCCGGCGCAGTGATCGCGCTCGCCGCGTCCATTGCGGTTGCACAGGAATATCCGTCGCGGCCGGTGCGCGTCATCGTGCCGTTCTCGCCCGGTGGCGCAGTCGACGGTCCGATGCGCTTGATCGCCGCCGAGATGTCGAAGCGGCTCGGCGCCCAGATGTACGTCGAAAACAAGCCCGGCGCCGGCGCGACGATCGGCTCGGAAATCGTTGCCAAGTCGGCGCCCGACGGTTACACGTTGCTGCTCGCATCGCAGACCGTCGCCATCAGCGCATCGCTTTACCCGAAGCTCGCGTTCGACCCGGTCGACGATTTCGCGCCGATCTCGCTGATCGGCCGCGAGCCCGGCGTGCTGGTCGTGCACCCGTCGTTGCCGGTGAAGACGTTGCGCGAGTTCGTCGAGTACGTGAAGGCGCGGCCGGGCAGCGTCGACTACGCGTCCTCGGGCAACGGCAGCGGCCAGCATCTGTTCATGGCGCTGCTCGCGTCGTCGCTCGGACTGAAGTTGAACCACGTGCCCTATCGCGGCAGCGGACAGGCGACGACCGATCTTCTCGCCGGACAGGTGCCGGTGTCGATTCCGGGGACCGCCGGCATGGTCGGCCACATCAAGGCCGGCAAGCTGCGCCCGCTCGCCGTCACCGGCGCGCATCGCTCGCCGCAGTTGCCCGACGTGCCGACGATGATGGAGTCCGGCGTCCCGGGCTACGAGGCGTACGTGTGGATGGGCTTGCTTGCCCCGAAGGCGACGCCGCAGCCGATCATCGACAAGCTGCATCGAACGCTCGTCGAAGCGCTCGCGACCGACGAGGTGAAGGCGTACATGAGCACGGCCGGCATCGAGATCGTCGGCTCGACGCCCGCCGAGTTCGACCGCTTCTTCCATGCGGAGAAGGCGCTCTGGGCCAAGGTCATTCGCGAGACCGGCGCGAAGATCGACTGAGGCGCGCCGCGATCAGCAGTTACAATCGCCCGGGTTCGCAACCGCGCGCGATTGCCGATGAACGATACCGCAAGCAGCGCCGCCGTCAGCGGCGTCGAGCATTTCACGCACAAGCACACGCCAGACGGCGATGTGCAGCTGTTCTTGTGGGAAAAATTCGTCGACGAGCCCGACGGCAAGCCGGCAGTGCTGTTCGTCCACGGCTCGTCGATGGCGTCGCAGCCGACGTTCGATCTGCATGTGCCGGGGCGCGCCGATTCATCGGTGATGGACTGGTTCGCCCAGCGCGGGTTCGTTTGCTGGTGCGTCGACATGGAGGGCTACGGCCGTTCCGACAAGCGCCGCGACATCTTCTGCGACATCGCGAACGGCGCCGACGATCTCGCCGCGGCCACCGACTACATCGCGCAGGCGCGGGGCGCACGCTCGTTCATGACGTACGGCATCTCGTCGGGCGCGTTGCGGGCGGCGCTGTTCGCCGAGCGCCATCCCGAGCGCGTGACGCGCCTCGCGCTCGACGCGTTCGTCTGGACCGGTGAAGGCGCGCCGACGCTGGCCGAACGGCGCAAGAAGCTGCCGCAGTTTCTCGCGAGCAGGCGCCGGTCGATCGATCGCGCATTCGTGCACTCGATCTTCCAGCGCGACCATCCCGACTGCGCCGAGCCGCGCGTCGTCGACGCGTTCGCCGACGCGATCCTCGCGCTCGACGACTCGATGCCGAACGGGACGTACATCGACATGTGCTCGAAGCTGCCGGTCGTCGACCCGGCGAAGATCACGATGCCGACGCTGGTGCTGCGCGGCCAGTACGACGGCATCGCCGCCCTCGACGACCTGATCGGGTTCTTCGAGCGGCTGCCGAACCCGGACAAGCAGTTCAGCATCATGGCTGGCGTCTCGCACGCGAGCTTTCAGCAGAAGAACTACCGCACCGTCTATCACATCCTGCACGCGTACTTCACGCAGCCGGCGCCCGCGTACGTCGGGCCTGCGCGCTGAAGCGACCGTGGGGAGGCTCGCCGCGGTACTGCTGTGCGCGGCGCTCGCCGGATGCGTCACGCTCACCGAGCAGCCGCGCGCGGTCGTCATGCGCGCCGGCAAGCTCGACGTGCAGTCGCTGCGCTGCGACGCCGCGGGCGCCGCCGCCGCATCCGCGGCAGACGGCGATGCGCTCGACGCGAATGCGATCCGCATCGTCAGCTGGAACATCCACAAGCAGGGCGACGACGGCTGGCGACGCGATCTGCGCCGGTTCGTTTCGTCCGCCGAAGTCGTCCTGCTGCAGGAAGCGACGATCGACGACGAGCTTCGGCGCATCCTCGAGGACGCCGGCTTCGACTGGGTGCTCGCGAGCTCCTTTCTCTACGGCGGTCACGACATCGGCGTGCTGACGGCGTCGCGCGTCGCGCCGCTCGCGAGCTGCACGCAGCGCATCGGCGAGCCGCTGATCGTCGTGCCGAAGTCGGCGGTTATCAGCTGGTTTCGCGTCGCCGGGCAGCACGAGCCGCTCGCGGTCGTCAACATTCACGCGATCAACTTCGCGCTGACGCTCGGCGCGTACCAGGCGCAACTCGCCGCGCTCGCCGACGCGCTCGCGCGCCATCGCGGGCCGGTGATCTTCGCCGGCGACTTCAACACGTGGACCGACGCGCGCCGCGATGCGCTGGCGGCAACGGCGACGAAGCTCGGTCTCGCCGAGCTCGCACCGCGTGACGACAAGCGCTCGCTGTTCCTCGGCAAGCAACTCGATCACATCATGGTGCGCGGGCTCGAGGCGGTCGACGTCGCTGCGATCCCGGTCACATCGTCCGATCACAACCCGCTCGTGGCGACGTTGCGCGTCCGGTAAAGAGCGCCAGCAGACTGGCGCTCTCCCGCCGCACTTGGTCGAGCGTGCACTGCCGCGCCGGCTTGTCGGGACGAAAGCGCAGCAGCTTGGTGCCGTGGCGAAAACGATCGCCGCTGAAATGATCGTACTGCACCTCGACGACCAGCTTGGGTGCGAGCGGGGTCCACTCGCCGCTGCGCTCGGTGCTCCAGCGGCTCGGACCGCCGGGCGCACGCCCGGTGAAGCCCGGCGCCTTCTTCAAGCGCTCCAGGGTCATCGTGAGCTCGCGCCTGTCGGCGGTGGGAATGTTCGCCGCGAAGCCGACGTGATGGAGCAAGCCGTCGTCGTCGTAAAGACCGAGCAGCAGTGAGCCGACGACGTCCGCGTCCTTGCCGTAGCGAAAGCCGCCGACGACGCAATCGGCCGTTCGCATGCGCTTGACCTTCTGCATGCCGGTGCGCTCACCCGAGCGGTAGGCGAGATCGGCGCGCTTCGCGACGACGCCGTCCAGGCCCGCGCCGACCGACGCGAACCAGCGCTCGACCGCAGCGCGCTCGGTCGTCTGCGGCGAAAGGCGCAACAGCGAGCCCGCCGGCACGGCGTTCGCGAAAAAGCGCTCGAGCGCGGCGCGCCGCTCGGCGAGCGTATGGTCGACGATCGAGCGACCCTGCGCGTCGACCAGCAGGTCGAACAGCACGTAGAGCGCCGGATGCTCGCGTGAAAGCTTCGCGACGCGGCTCGCTGCCGGATGAATCCGCTGCAGCAGCTCGTCGAACGACAGCACGCTGCCGTCGGGAACGACCAGCTCCCCGTCGAGCACGCATCGCCGCGCATCGAGCGCCGCAATCGCGGCGACGACTTCGGGAAAGTAGCGATTGAACGGCTGGCCCGCGCGCGAGCGGAGATCGACGTCGGCTGCGTCCTTGAACGCTAGGCAGCGAAACCCGTCCCACTTCGGCTCGAAGCGCCAGTGATCGCCGGGCGGGATGGCGCCGACCAGCTTCGCCTCCATCGGCGCGTAATCGGTCGGGAGTGGCAGCGTCATCGTGTCATTCGCGCGCCGACCGCCGGCGCTTCGTCGCCGCAGCCGGTTGCAACAACGCGCGGAGCTCGAAGCGTCCCGCATCGTCGTTGAGCGGCGCCCACAGGTCGCCGAGTTGCGCGATGCGCGCCGGCACGTTCGCGATCGTGAACTCGTCGATCGACGCGCCCGCTTCGAGCTCTTCCCAAGTGATCGGCGTCGAAACCGTCGCCGTCGGCCGCGGGCGTGGCGAGTAGATCGAGGCAAGCGTGCGGCCCCACGCATTCTGGTTGTAATCGACGAGCACGCGGTCGGGCGGCCGCTTGGCCACCTTGTATTCGGCGGTGATGACATCGGGCCGCCTGGCGGCCAGCACCTGCGCAAGTCCCTTCGCGAACGTCCACACGTCGCGCTGCGTCGGCCCGCGGACGATCGGAACGTAGACATGCAGGCCGCGCGATCCGGTCGTCTTCACGAACGTGCGCATGCCGAGCGCATCGAGCGCCTCGCGAACGATGAACGCGGTCGCGCGCACGTCGGCGAACGTCGCGCCGGGCACCGGATCGAGATCGAAATGCAGATAGTCGGGGCGGTCGACGTCGTCGCAGCGCGCGTACCACTGGTTGAGATCGATGCAGCCGAGATTCACGACCCAAAGCAGCGAAGCGACATCCTGCACCATCGGAAAGTCGATTACGTTGCCGGACGCGTGCTCGATCGAGCACGTCTCGAGCCATTCGGGGCGCGCCGACGGCGTTCGCTTCATGAAGAAGAACTCGCCCGCGGCGCCGTTCGGATAGCGCTTCATCACCATGGCGCGGTCCGCGACGTGCGGCAGCAGCGCGGGCGCCACGTCGGCGTAGTACTGCAGCAGGTCGCGCTTGGTAAGACCGATCTCTGGCCAGAACACCTTGCCGAGATTCGTCAGGCGCACGCTGCGCGATCCGACGACAACGTCGGCCGAATCGACATCGGACGGGACCTGCACCGCGACCGTGTCGCCGACGACGTGACGAGCGCGACGCATTGCGCTCGACGGATGATGCGTGCGCGTCGCTCGCTCGTTCGCTACGCCGGTAGTGCGTGACGGCGATGGCCGGCTGCCCTTGGAGGATGCTACCGCACGCTTCGCTGCCTTCGGCATGATCATCCCGATGCGGATCCCGGGATCCGTCACACCTCGTCCGCAATTACGACGACCGACCACAGGAACCTCGCCGGCGCGCAGACGGTCGCACCGCCCTCCGGCTCTCGCAGCCTGGCTGATCTCATTTGGCGAGGCTCTGCGCGAGCTTGCGCGCCTTGACGAGGTCGTCGACGAGCGCGCCGCGAATGTCGGCGCGCAGCTCTGCCGTCGGTGCGCGCAGCGCCGCGGATGGGTGATACGTGGCGACCAGCGGCACTCCCGCTTCGGTAGTCAGTTCTTGCGCTCGCGCCGCCGTCAACGTCATCGCACGACCGACGAGCGATACGAGCGCGGTGCGCCCGAGCGCGACGATCACATGCGGCTTGTACTTCGCGATCTCCTGCTCGAGCCACACGACGCACGCGGCGATGTGACGCTGCGCAGGTGTCTTGTGGATGCGCCGCTTGCCGCGCGGCTCCCAGTAGAAGTGCTTGACGGCGTTGGTGACGTACGCGCTCGCCGGCTCGATGCCCGCCTGCGCGACCAGCTCATGGAGCAGCTTGCCCGCGGCGCCGACGAACGGACGACCTTGGCGGTCTTCCTCGTCGCCGGGCTGCTCGCCGACCAGCATCAGCAGGGGCCGCCGCGCGCCCTCGCCCGGCACGCCTTGCGTCGCCCGCTCCCATAGCTCGCAACGCCGGCAGGCGTCGACGTTTCGCTTCAGCGTGGGGTCGGGGCCCGCCATCCGAGCTAGGCGAGCGCAGCGCTGCCGCGCGCAAGGCAACGGCGCGCGCTCACCGGAAGAACAGGAAGACGACGATCCAGAACACCAACGCCGCCAGGCCGATCGCGAGGGGCAGCCAGACGCGGCGCCGGCGAAGCAGAGGCGGGCGATCGTAAATGCCGACGAACTTGCGCGGCATGGAACCTCCGATGCAATCGCGGTGAAGCGATAGGAAACGTCGCTTCACCGCGCTTGACCTCACTTATCGCCTTGCGCCACCGCCGAGGTCGGCCTCGCTGCGCGTGACCGGCGTGCCGGCCGCATCGTCTCGCGACGAATGGCGTGCGCGGTCGCGCTCGATGTCGTCGAGCGAGTACGGTTGCGCCTCGGGGGTCCAGCCGGTCCATCCGCTTTCGCGCCACTGCTCGACGCGCCGTTCGATGTCGACGGCGCCGTGCTCGCGCATCAGCTCGGCTGCCCGCTCGGCACGCGCTTCATCCGCGCGCACCGTGACCAGCGCGCCGCCGCGACGCACCGACTCGGCGTAATACTCGGCATCGTTCTTCGACACGCCGAGATCGGTCAGCGCACCGATCAGGCCACCGGCGACGGCACCGACGCCCGCGCCGCTCAACGTGGCGACGATCGGCCCGGCCGCGATGACCGGCCCGATCCCCGGAATCGTGAGACCCATCAGGCTCGCCGCGAGCCCCGCTGCGCCGCCGACAACACCGCCGGTCACGGCGCCCGTCGCCGTGCCGCTCGCATTCGTCGTCTTCACGCGGTCGTCGTTTCGGTAGTCGCCTCGGATGTTGCTCGCAACAACGTTGACGTCGCTGTCGAGAAAGCCGTCGTCGATCAGGTCACGCGCGACGCGCTGCGCCTCATTGAAGCTGTCGAACGAACCCACAATCGTTTTCACCATGATGTGCTCCGAATCGGTCGTTTGGTAATCCGGGCGCGAACGCGCAACCGCGCGAAAGCCGGATGGGTGAGCATACGGATGCGCGTCGAACGCGCGCAGCAGCGGGCGGCGGAACGCGTTGTCGGTGCCGTCCTACAAAACCGGGAATGCGTGCACCGTGTTGCTCCCAGTGCACCAATTGCCACGGTGCGGCGTTAAGATGGTGCAGGCGAGGCGGGGTGCTAGTCCGCGCGTTGCTGCGCTGTAGGAAAGTGCGCGGCGCGAAGCAAGGAGAGTGATGATGAACAAGCGTTTGCTGGCGGTGTTGACGGCGACGCTGATCGCCGCGGCGGGCGCGTCGGGCGCGCTCGCCGCCGGTCATGGCGGTGGCGGGCACGGCGGCGGCGGCGGTGGTTGGCACGGCGGTGGTGGTGGTTGGCATGGTGGAGCCGGTTGGCACGGCGGTGCGGGCGCCCGGCACGCCGACGGCGGCTGGCAGAGCGGCGGCTGGCATGGCCAAGGCAGCTGGAACAACGGCTGGCACAACAGCGGCTGGCACGGCGGCCACAGCAATCGGTGGTGGTGGGGCGGCGCGGCATTCGTCGGCCTGCCGTGGGCGTGGTGGTGGGGATATCCGTATTGGAGTGGCTATTATGGCTACTACGACCCCTACTACTACGGTTACTACGGCCCGGGCGTCGTGTACGACCAATACCCCGCACCATCGACCGATTACGACGCAGCACAGATCGCGCCGTCGGCGACGCCCGAGGTGCGCTGGTACTGCCCGGACAGCGGCTATTACCCGACGGTGCGGACCTGCGACCGCGGATGGATGCGCGTCGTGCCGGGCGGAACGCCGCCGCCGCAATAACCGTCAGCGCGCTGGAACGACGGACGGTCGCCGGCGCACTGCCGGCGACCGCTCGCGGTGCTTCCGCGGCTCTGCCTGCATGAGGTAGTGCGGCGCGAAGTAATCGTACGGACCGACGAAGGTTTCGGGCGGTGGCGGCGCCGGCTGCGCATACGCGCGCTGCGCTTCCATCATCCGGAGCTCGGCCGCCTGCTCTTGCGCGACCGCGCGCTCGCGCGCGTACTGCGCGCTCGCTTCCTGCTGCAATACCCTCAGGCGCTCGATCGCGCGCGGATCGGCTTCGCCCGCGTTCACGTTCACCGTTTCGCCGCCGCGGCACGGCGTGTCCGTATAGAGCACGCTCCCGTCGCCGAGTACGCATCGGTAGATAGGAGCCGGAGCGGCACCCGCGGCGACGGCAAGCGCTGCCATCGCAGCAGCGCACGCGAGACACGGCCATCGGCGAATGCGCGCCATCGCCGCAAGCATAGCGCGTTCGTCCGATGATGGAGCGCGTCCGCGGCGCCTGCGTTACACTCGACTGGAACCGCTTGACGGACTGCTTACCGGAGGGACGCATGAACGCACGATCGATCGGGCTTGCGGCGGTCGCCGCCGTGGGTTTCGCGTGGTCGGCATCGGCAGCCGCGGTCACCTGTTATGTCGTGATGGA
>CAWCUH010000009.1:0-116636 GCA_963798655.1 uncultured beta proteobacterium
AAGGGATGCCACAACGCAACCTCGCCGTCGAGTTGCTTCAAAAGCTGCTCAAGGGAGAGATCTGAACCTATCCAATACCTATGTTGTACAGGCCCGCTCGTTCGCCGATCTGCTTGAGCAGACGATCCGAAAGTACCAGAATCGCGCGATTGAAACCGCACAGGTGGATCCAGGAACTAATCGCCCTTGCCAAGGACATGAAGAAGGCCGGCGAGGGGGGGGAACAACTGGGTCTAAACGAGGACGAGACCGCCTTCTACGATGCACTGGAAGTCAACGACAGCGCATGGTGAAAGAGCGTCGGGGAGCCGACGCTCAAGACCATCGCGCGCGAGTTGGTCAAGGCCGTGCGGAGCAATGTCACGATCGACTGGACCGTGCGCGAGAACGTGCGGGCCAACTTGCGCGTTATCGTGAAGCGCATCCTGCGAAAATACGGCTACCCGCCGGACAAACAGGAGAAAGCGACTCAAACCGTCCTTGAGCAAGCCGAAGTGCTTTCCGAAGCATGGGGCGGCCGCTTGACTCGCGCCGGTGGCGCCGGCCGGCCGGGCTTCCCCCCGATTCACCTCTAAGCAAGTGTTTAAGTGAATGAAAATCGAGGCCGCAAGCAGCGGCGCACACGAGCGAGCCAATCATTATGTACGACAGGAAATGGATGTGTGAACAGATTCTGCGGCTTGAATCCGATGCCGTGGACCATAGCGGTGTTGAGATTGATCAACATCTCAGCGCCTTAGCATTGCATCGAGGTGTATCGGCGAGCGATCTTGCCGAGATGCATACCACCAAAGAAGTATCCCGTGTTTCTGAACGAGGTCGATTGGGTAAAAGCAGCCATGACACGCGACAAATTGCACTCGGTAGTGCGGTCAATTCGCGCAGCGGCTGGCGAAGGCAAACGCGGTAAGTGCAACGTCTATCGTATAGCGCAGGGCGGCGTAGAGCGGCTCGATGCGCTGGAAGGGCTGTGGGCAGGAAGCACGCAGCCGCCGAACATGATGCCTGGTCTTTGAGACTCGTCTGAATGTTCGATGACGCCCTCGAAGGTTATGCCTTTGAAGTTCTCAAACGCGACGGGTTTCGTTGCCGCTACTGCTAGATTTTACGGCAAAGCCTCGTTCTCGAACTGGCTGTCGCTATCGTGGGATGACTTGGTTGCCCAAGGGCCTACCACAACGAGACAACCCCGACTACATCGTCGCCGCGTGCTCGTTCTGCAATTGGGCCGACAATCACTACTTTGAGTTGTCGGCAACGCGCGGTTTGAGCTTCGCCGGCTTGTCGGCCGACGAGCTCGTGAAACAGCGCCTACCCTACGTCGAGCGCACAAGGGCCGCGTACCGAGAATTTTGGGAGCGGAACGTGGCACCTCGCGCACCGCGGGACAGTTATTCTGGATCGCCAGGCGCGTAGTTGAGCGCCTATTGGGCTCTATGCGGCACCCTGCGCGCGCGATAAGTCGCCGGGATGTGAAAGCGGCGCAGCGGCCCAATGCTTGGGACTTTTGCAATGCGCGTTTATACGAGCTGTGTCGGCGATACCCGGAACACAGTAGGCCCGAGCAGACCATCGCCAAGGTGATGCTTATAGGCCGGGCCTATTCGGCTGCGATAGAGCGCAAGGTTTCGCTGAGCGGAGCTGACGGACTGTATGTCAAAAAGATTGGACCCGCGATGCGTCGGTCTCACTTGGATAGACTCGTCGTGGCGTTGCCAAGTGGACGCAGTTCACTGGATCTCCGCCTTCCCTGCGTGGTCCAGCTCCATCATGAGCTGATGACTATATGGGGTAAGACGGGCGCCGTGGGAAAGCGGTCCTCTGGCATCAAAATATTTGCATTTCCATCGCCCTGGGACGTATTTCCGATGCTCCTCTTGGCCGAGCTTCGGGAGCGATCTCGAAAGGTCACGCCCGACGCGAGACACATTCCGAAGCTGACGATAGCGAATGGCGATGACCACTATCGTGTCTTTTGCCAGCGATACCTGTGGCTGCTGACGCATATACGTAAACGGTTCGATGTAAATCTCACGTTACGACAGGCTGATCGGCTTCTACTTACCATAGCTGCGGAAAAGCACCACTGAGTATTCGCTGTGAGCGGCATAGCCGGCCGTCGTACCTGTCAAGGCGCGACAGCTCACGTGCCGTTCCCGTAGCGATGCGCTCGGACCAGGACGTTGCCGTTCCGGTGAGGCGGCGACCGGGTCAGTGAATGCCGACGAACTGGCAGTGAAGCGCGACCGGCAGCGCACGGGTAAGGATCACGCGCGGGCGTCAAGTGCGAGTCTCGCTGTGCACGTTAAGTTTCTCGACGTGCTTTGAACGGCGACATGGCGCTTGCTCTCAGCGCCGCACAGTGGGATCGTTATGTGGCTCTCGTTGGGCGATTGACTGTGCACCTTTTGGGACGATCGAATGGCGCGGGCGTTCGAGACGCAGACGCACGTAACGGACTGGTTCGACATGCCTACCCTTTCACATCTTATTCCCGATGCGGCCGCGATCCGGGAGATGAGTACACCCGATCTGGCTGGTTACGTACTCGAGTCGCTAATGGACCCCGGTATGGCCGGGGCGACTGGAATGGCGCAACTTTTCGGCGCTGCCATGCAGGATTACGCGCAACCGCGAATGGGTGGAGATAAGGAACTTGGGGCAGCCGTATCCGCTGCCTGGTCGTGGCTCGAGGCGAATGGCCTGATTTGCCGTAGTGCCGACCAAGATAACGAATGGTACGTACCGACAGCGCGGGGCAAAGCGGTCAAAGATCACCAAGCTCTGCAAACACTGATAAAGCCGAGCATCTGCCCGCCGACTCCCTTCATCCCGATCTCCTGGTCCACTCGCGGCCGCTTTTCCTGCAGTCGCGGATCGAGACCGCAGTGTTCGAGGCATTCAAAGCACTCGAAATTGCAACTCGGTCAGCAGCAAGGCTCGGCGATGGAGACATCGGGGTGCCGTTGGCGCAAGCAGCCTTTCATCCTGAAAATGGGCCACTTGCCGATAAGGCGGCTGAAAAGGGTGAGCGCATCGCCTTGATGAACCTCATGAGCGGCGCTCTCGGGAGCTATAAGAATCCATCGTCACATCGGCGAGTGCGGATTTCTGCTCAGGAAGCTCGGGAGATCATCATCCTTGCGTCCCACCTGCTGCGAATTGTCGATGCTCGACGCTCAGTAGAGCAACACTAAGTCCGCGGAATACGGTTGCCGGGGACATGCCGCTGTACTTCAACCTAATTGGAACGATCGCCGACGTCGACCAAACTACGTCCGATAGCCGGTATCATCCGGCGCTCGTGGTGCTGCTCGAGTCGGACGCCAAGATCGAGCGCCTCGTCGTGCCACCGTCAGTGTGGACGGGACCGCGTGACTTGCTCAAACCCGGACGGCGACTCCGCGTAGCCGGTGAGTGCGGCTTTCCACCGAAGCCGGGCGCGCTGCCGGTAGCGTTTCACGTCGAGTTCGTCGACGTGCACTAACGGAACCTTGCGGCGGCTCTCAATCGGCTGCCTGCAGCGCTACGACGTTATCCGCTTCGGCGATTGGCTTGGCGCAGAACGCGGCCCATTCGTTCATCAGTCGCCGCCGTTTCTCAAAGAGATCGCTCCGAAAATACGCCGCCTCCGCCTTGTCTTTGGTGACGTGGGCCATAGCCTTTTCGGTTATTTCGTTCGGATAGCTGGTGTACTCGCTGCACCAGTCGCGGAATGTACTGCGTAGACCATGCGGCACGCCCTCCGCACTCATGCGGCGCATTACGGCGTTGAGCGCCATGTCCGACAGCACACCGCCGCGTGGTGAGGGGAAGACGAGATGATTGCCTTCTATGCGACATAGCGCGCGCAGAAGCGCGACCGCGGCGCCTGACAGCGGCACGCGATGCTCCTTACCGTTCTTCATTTTGCCGCCAGGGATCCGCCACTCGGCGCGGTGGAGATCAATTTCCTGCCACGTCGCTTCGCGCACATTCTTAGTCCTCACATTGGTCAGGATCAGGAACTCGAGCGCGCGGGGCGATATTCCGTCTTCGGCGCGCAGCTCCTTCATGAACGCCCCGATCTTCTTGATGGGCATCGCAGGGTAGTGCTTTACGTGTGCCACCTTGGAAGGCTTCGGAAGCAGCTTGTCGAGATGCCCGCGCCAACGTGCGGGGTTTGGTCCGTCCCGATAGCCGCGAGCGATCGCCCAATCGAGAACGGATTCAATACGGCCACGAAGGCGCGTTGCAGTTTCAGTCTTTCCCTGCCAAAGCGGTTCAAGGATCAAAGAATTTGTTCCTTGCCGACATCGCGCACGAGCAGCTTACCGATCAGCGGATAAGCATACGTCTTCAAAGTGTTTCGCCATTGGCTCGTGTGCTTGGCGTTGCGCCAACCGGCCTCATGTGTCTCGATATAGCGGGCTGCAGCTTGATTGAACGTCAGCGCAGCGGCACGCTCGGCTTTCAGCGCACTACGCACCTTCTTCGCTTCTTCGATGGGATCGGTACCATTACGGATCTTGTCGCGCGCCTTGCGTGCAGCATCGCGCGCGCCGGCGAGTGTCACGTCGGGATAGCCGCCGAGGCCCATGTCGCGCCGCTTACCCCCAATCCTCACGCGCAGCACCCAACTGCGCGAAGTCGGCGTCACTTGAAGTGCCAAGCCCGCGACACCGCCGACGAAGTGCAATCCCGGTTCGTGCAAGCGCGATATTGCGAGTGGGCCGAGCTCTGCCGCTTTCTTCGCCATTCTGTCTCCATCATCTTATCCATCATTGCTGATGCACTTAGATGATGAGGCTTGATGTGAAGTGCGGCAATAGATGTTTGATTGGAAAGCGACGAACGGCGATTGGCGATATGGATTGAATTGCCTTGAAGTTCGATCCCGAAGGACTCACTCTCCGCCACATCTGCCTTAGCGATCCCTTCCGAACGGGATCCACTCGCGGCGGTCCGGCGATGCGATATCCCGCGGACTGCCATCAACGCAACGACGCGTTCGGCGGCCGTGTGTCTTGTGCCAGTCGATCGCGACCGTCGCGCGGCTCAGGGGTGCTGCGTCTTTGGGCGATGAAGAACACCGTCCATTCCAGACTATGGTGCGAATGGACCATCTTGAGATATCCACTTGCCAGGGGCCGCAGGACTTTGTGCAGTGTCAACTGCGCGACGCCCGAGGCAGGCGCGTGCCATGGCTCGTTGAAAACCTTGGCGTCGAAGCCCCCAAAGCGGAGCTGTTCG
Organism: uncultured beta proteobacterium; assembly: GCA_963798655.1. Classification (GTDB taxonomy): domain Bacteria; phylum Pseudomonadota; class Gammaproteobacteria; order Burkholderiales; family Casimicrobiaceae; genus CAVSMC01. The sequence goes on from CAWCUH010000009.1 coordinate 5,233, forward strand.
ATAACCTGCCCCACGGTGTATTCGGTCACGTGCAGCGGCGAGAGCAACTGAACGGGTCTGCCCGTGAGAACGCGCGCGATGTTTCCCAGACGATAACGACTGGGAGTGGAGATGATCAACAATCCGTCCGGACTCAGCACTCTTTCGACCGATTGAAGAAGACGCAGCGGATCGGGAACATGCTCCCAGATGTTGTTGCAGACCACGATATCGAAGTACCCCGGACGATACGGTGGTCGATACGCGTCGGCCACGACAAAATCGATACTTTCGTACGCCGTCTTCGCGGCGGCGATCGCCGACATCGAACAATCGAGTCCCGATAGTCGAGCAGACGGAAATTTGCGCTGGATCTCCGCGGTGAGGTGCCCGATGCCGCATCCGAGGTCCAAAATCCGCGGGCATGGGCGAACCCGGCTTACGGCTTGTTCCAGCAGGCGAACCGTACCGGTCAATCGTCGTTGATGAAAGCTCGACAGTTCCCCTGAGTGACCGTGCACGTCGTACGGATCGCCACGAGCGTACTCGTCCTTTTCCTCGATTTCGCGCGGGCTGAGGAAGACCGCGAAGCCGCCGGGATGCACTGCGAATTTCGCGCCGTTGGTTCCGCTGAGCCATTGATCGAGCGGACATCCTTGCCGGGACGTCAACAGTTGCTCTTGATCGGTATCGTAGTACTCGTTCTCGCTCACGCGTTCATTCTACTGTCAGCCACCCAATGCCGGAACCGGCTGCCAACAGGAAGATTTACTGCTAAGCGCAAAGCTCGCGACCTCGAATACGAGCGGGGATCGTTGCGAGCGATCGAAGCATCCGGAGCCCCGGCGCTGCACTGCACGGGACTGTACCGCCGACCCGCCCGGGCCTATGCTGGTCGGTTCGGTACGGGTGCGCCGCATGGTTCGCCCGCCCGATGAGCAAACCGACCTTTGAACCGGGAGAACTTGCCATGGCGACGTACATCGTGCTGTCGAATTTCACCGAGCAGGGCATCCGCGACGTCAAGGACACGACGAAGCGCGCCGATGCTGTCAAGGAGCTCGCGCAGAAGATGGGTTGCACCGTGAAGGACATCCAGTGGACCGTGGGCAAGTACGACGTCGTCGTTACGTTCGATGCACCGGACGATGCGACGATGACCGCGCTGTGCCTCGCGATCGGCTCGAAGGGCAACGTGCGCACCGAAACGCTGCGCGCGTTCTCGAGGGACGAGATGTCGCGCATCCTCGCGAAGCTCGCCTAGACCCGACCGTTGTCGTCGCGCGAAACGGGGCGCAGCGCCGCGCCCCGTTCGCGTTGCCTGACGGCCTCGATCGGCGCGCATGCTTCGTCGCCGGTGGTATAAAGCGGGCACCACCGGCCCGCACTCCATGCTCCCCGTCCCCTCACAGATCGATCGCATCCTCACGCTCGTCGTCCTCGGCGTGCTGATCGGCGGCTGTTACCTCGTCCTCGCCCCGTTCCTGACGGCGATCCTCTGGGCGGTGATCCTGTGCGTGACGACGTGGCCGCTGTTCGTGCGGCTGCGCTGGCGTCTGGGCAACCAGCCGTCGCTCGCCGCCGTGGTGATGACGCTGTTGATCGCGGTGCTGCTGGTGACGCCGTTCGTCGTCGTCGGCGCGACGATCGCCGAGAATTTCGATCGCGTCGCTGCATTCGTCGCGCGGTTGATCGCTGCCGGACCGCCGAGCCTTCCCGCCTGGGTCGCCGGCCTGCCGCTCGTCGGCGTGCACGCCGCCGAGTACTGGACGCGCCTCACCACCGACACCGCGGGCCTGCTCACCGAGCTGTCCAAGTATCTCGAGCCGCTGCGGCGGGTCGCGCTCGCGAGCGGCATCACCGCGCTCGGCGGCCTGCTGCAACTCGTGCTGTCGATCGTCATCGCGTTCTTCTTTTACCGCGACGGCGACGCGATGGTCGTACGCGTCCACGCCGCGGTCACGCGGATCGCCGGCGAGCGCGGACATCACCTGACGCATGTGGCGGCAATGACCACGCGCGGCGTCGTCCTCGGCATACTCGGCACGGCGCTCGTTCAGGGCACATTGATGGCGATCGGGCTCGCGCTTGCGGGCATCGAGGCCGCTCCGCTGCTCGGATTGATCACGTTCTTCCTGTCGCCGGTGCCGATCGGCCCGCCGCTCGTGTGGATTCCGGCGGGGCTGTACCTGTGGTTCGGGCTCGACGAGACGTTCTGGGGAATCTTCGTGCTCATGTGGGGCGGACTCGTCGTGTCGACGGTCGACAACTTCATCAAGCCGCTGATCATCAGCCACGGCAGCGACCTGCCGTTCATCCTCGTGCTGCTCGGCGTTCTGGGCGGCATGGCAGCGTTCGGACCGATCGGGTTGTTCGTCGGTCCGGTGCTGATCGCGGTCGGGTACATCCTGCTGCGCCAGTGGGCGGCCGACACGGCGGCAGCGGCGCCGGTCGCTGCGCCGGTGCTGCACGCCGCGCGCGGCGTCGACGCGAAGACGACGACCGAAGCGGACTAGAACCGCTACACCGGCGAGCAGAACGCTGCGCCGTTGGCCGCGTAGCCGTCGAGCGGCCACGCCCGATTGATCATCGCGCGGCGCGACGACAGGTCGGTCGTGAAGCGCTGATTGAAGTCGGCGCGATTGTTCGAGAAGCGGTACACGGGCACCATGCCGATGGGACAGCTGCCCGCGGCGTCGGCAAGCACGACCCAGAACGCCGTGGCAGTTTCGAGCTGCCAAATACCGCTGCCATAGGCGATGACATAGTTGCACTCGGCGGCGCTCGGCGTGAAATACCACGAGCCGACCCGCGGGTTCGGCGCGCTGAACCGGCACACCGACACCGCACCGGGCGGCGCGAGCGCCGGATCCGCCCACGCGAAGAACACGTTGCCGGTGCGCGAAAGCGTGCCGCCGGCCGCGTCGATCGCAGCCGCTTCGAATGGATCGGCCGTCTGGAAGTAGTGATCGCGCGCCGCGTCGTAATACTCGACGACTGCCACCGTTCCCGGCGGCGCGTCCGCCGTCGACGGTGGCGTGCTCGCGAACGCGACCGCTGCGTCGAGGAGCCCGATGCCGCATACGCCGCCGACGCTGCACGCGGAACCTTGCGGGAAGTCCCGCGCCGATCCCTGCACGAGCGAGAGCACCCGGCCGGGTGTGAGCAGCGCGTTCTTGCCGACGACCATCGCCGCGACGGCCGACACGTAAGGCGCCGCGAAGCTCGTGCCGATGCCGGTCACGTAGCTCGCGTCGCCGGGCACGGTCACGCCTTCGTTGCCGGTCGACAACGTCGTGTTGTCGAGGCCGCCGTCGCCCGACGGTGCCGAGACATCGACGCGCGAACCGAAGTTCGAATAGAACGCGCGGTCGCCGACGCGGTTGTGCGCGCCGACGGTGATGACGCCGCTGCAGTTCGCGGGATTGAACGAGCTCGCATCGGAAGCCTCGTTGCCCGCGGCCGCGACGACGATCGCGCCTTGCGCCATCGCGTCGTCGATCGCTTGCTGGATCGCCTGCGTGCAGCCGCCGAAGCCGCCGAGGCTCAGGTTGATCACCCGGGCCGGATTCGGGTTCGCCGGCACGCCCTCGATCGGTGCGCCGGCCGCCCACAGAAGGCCCTCGAAGACGTCCTCGTCCGTGCCGCCGCACTTGCCGAGCACGCGCACCGGAACGATGTCGGCGTTCGACGCGATGCCGGCGATGCCGACGCCGTTGTTCGTATTGGCGGCGATCTGCCCCGCGATGAACGTGCCGTGCCAGAAGCTGTCCTGCGCGCCGAAGCCGCCGCAGTCGCCGCCGGAGGTCCAGTCGCCCTCGTCGCGCGGGTTTGCGTCGCGGCCGTCGCCGTCGCGCGCGTTCTCGGCGTTCGAGATGAAGTCGTAGCCGGAAAGCACGCGGCCGGCGAGATCGGGATGCGACAGGATGCCGGTGTCGACGACGGCGACGGTGACGCGCGGCAATCCCGCGCTCAGGGTCCACGCGGACTCGAAGCCGACGCCGGACAACGTGTCGGTCAAGCCCCACTGCTCCGCGAAGCGCGGGTCGTCGGGTAGCGCGAGCGCATGCTTGCGCAGAACCGGATCGGCGTATTGCACGAGCGGATCCTGCTGCAACGACTCGGCGAGCGCGGCGAGCTGCGCCACCGATTGCGGCTGCGCGAGCGCAAGCACCCAGACGTTGCCGATCTGCCGCTGCGGCGCGACCGCGACGCCGAGCGCCGCGGTGAAGCGCGGCGCAAGCGCGCTCCAGTCGGGCGTCACTCCGTCGGCAAGGCGCACCATCAGCTTGAATCCGCGTTCGGCGGACGAGGCCTTCGCGAGAAGCTTCGACGTCTCGATGCGCGCGTGAATCGTCTCCGCCCACAGCACGGAGCGATCCTCGCGCAGATGCCGCACGATCGACCTGGCGGTCGCCGCATCGACCGGTGATGCGAGCCTCAACTCGACGGCTCCGGTGCGCGTGCTGCCGGTGACGGTCACCGTCGTCCCGGCCAGCGCTTCGACGCGTGCGAGGTTTTGCGGCGTGACCTCGCCGGGTCGTGCGATCGCCGGATGCAGCATCAGCCGGATGCTGTCGACGGTCTGCGCGAGCGCCGAAGCGCCCGCGAGCAGGGTCGCGGCGGCAAGCAGCGCCGCTGTCAGCGTGCGGCAGCCGCCGCGATGCGCGCACGAACCGACGCCGGACGGACGTTCCATGTTGCGCTCCCTGATCTTGTTATGGCCGTTTGGGCGGCGAGCAACTTCGGTGCCACGGTGCGCCAGAATTATTCCAACGGCATATCTTTTGGATGGTAGCCCGAGCGGCGCCCCAGCGCAAACCGAATACCGTCCGGGCGGACGAATGGCGCGCCGGGCACGGCAGTGACGCTCACAACCAGGGATTGCCGCGCCGCGGCAGGCGCGGGCGACGATGGCGCCGCTATTGCGAAGGCGCCGGCGCCTTCGCCGCGCGCTCGCGCGTCATGTCGGCGCGATACGGCGCGAGCACCGAGACCATCTGGGCGAAGATCTTCGGATTGGCGGCGATCACCTGGCCGTTGTGCAGAAATTCGCCCTCGCCCTCGAGGTCGCCGATGAGTCCGCCCGACTCCTGCACGAGCAGGCTGCCGGCGGCGACGTCCCAGGCATTGAGCCCGACTTCCCAGAACCCGTCGTAGAACCCGGCGGCGACGCATGCGAGGTCGAGCGCCGCTGCGCCGGGGCGGCGCAGCCCGGCCGTCTGCTGGATCATCGTCTTCATCATCCGCAGGTACGTCTCGAGGTAGCTGCCGTCGCGGAACGGAAAGCCGGTGCCGATCAGGCAGTCGCGCAGGTGCTGGCGGCGCGATACGCGCATGCGGCGGTCGTTGAGGAACGCTCCGCGGCCGCGCGTCGCCGTATAGAGGTCGTTGCGCACCGGGTCGTAGATGACGCCCTGCGTGACCACGCCGCGCTGCGCGAGCGCGATCGAAACGCAGTACTGCGGAAAGCCGTGCAGGAAGTTCGTCGTGCCGTCGAGCGGATCGATGATCCAGACGTTCTCGGCCTCGGCGTTCGCGCCTTTGGCCGTTCCTTCCTCTGCTAAGATCGCATGGTCGGGATACGCGTCGAGCAGCGTCTCGACGATCATGCTCTCGGCCTGTCGATCCACTTCGCTCACGAAATCCTTCGGACCTTTCGCGGTGACCGTCAGCAGGTCGAGATCGCGCGCGCCGCGATTGATGATGGTGCCGGCGCGGCGCGCGGCCTTCACCGCGATCGTGAGCATCGGATGCATGGGCGGAGGATGATGCGACCGCGCACGGCGAGGCGCGCAGCGCTCGTTTCGAAGCGTTCATTCTACTCCGGCGCATGAACGGCCAATCCGCGCCGCGTGCCGAGCCGCAAGCGACGATCACGCCATTGGAGCGTATCCGCGTCGTGCTCGTTGCGCCGACTCACCCGGGCAACATCGGCGCCGTCGCGCGCGCGATGCTGACGATGGGGATCACGCGTCTCGCGCTGGTCGAGCCGCGCCGGTTTCCGGACGCCGAAGCGGTCGCGCTTGCCTCGGGCGCGACGGCCGTGCTCGATGCGGCGATCGTCGTGCCCACGCTTGCCGAAGCGATCACCGGCTGCGCGCTCGCGCTCGGCTATTCCGCTCGGCCGCGCGAACTCGCCGGCCGCGTGCTGAGCGCGCGCGAAGCGGGGGCGCGCGCAATCGAGGCAACCGTGCACGGCGACGTCGCGCTGGTGTTCGGCACCGAGATGTCGGGCCTGTCGAACGCGGATCTCGAGCGATGCCACGCGGTGGCGACGATCGCGGCGAACCCGGCGTACGCGTCGCTCAATCTCGCCGCCGCCGTGCAGGTCGCATGCTACGAGGCGCGCGTCGCGGCGATTGGCGGCGCCGTATGGCGCGCACCGCGATTCGCTCCGGCAACCGCCGACGAGGTCGATGCGCTACGCGCGCACGCAGCGCGCACGTTCGTCGCGATGCGGTTTCTCAATCCGCGCAAGCCGAAGCGGCTGATGCCGCGGCTCGCGCGGCTCTTCGCGCGCGCCGGTCTCGAGAAGGAGGAGGTGAACATCCTGCGCGGCATCCTTGCGCGCATCGACGATCTCGTGAGCCGTGCGTCGAAACGATGAGCGATCCTGCCGCGCAGACCGGCGTCTGCCCGAACTGCGGTGCGCAGGCACACGGCCGCTTCTGCCCGTCGTGCGGACAGGAGACGCGGGTCGCGCTGCCGAAAGTGCGCGAGTTCCTGCGCGAAGCCGCCGGGCGCTACGTCGCGCTCGACGGGCGGCTGTGGCGTACGCTGCTCGCGCTCGTCGCGCGGCCGGGATTCCTCACGCGCGAATACTTCGCCGGCCGGCGGCGCCGCTACATCCGGCCCTCTCGCCTGTTCCTCGTGCTGTCGGTTGCTCTGTTCGCGGTGATTCGCCTGCTGTCCGACGCGCCTGTGCTGCGCATCGACGACCATACCGCAGCCGCCAACGGAGCCGCATCGCGGCCGATGGTCGATGCACGCGACGACATTGCCATCGAGTTGGACGATATCGAATCCTGGTCGCCTGCGCTTGCGGAGCGGCTGCAGCGGTTCAGGAAGCTCCCTGCCGAAGACAAAGTCGAACAGATCAACGCGGGCGTGCTGCGGTACGGTCCGTACGCGATGCTCGCGCTGCTGCCGGCGTCCGCGCTGCTGCTGCAAGCGGTCTACGCGGCGCGTCGCCGATCCTATCCCGAGCGACCACGACGGTACGCGCAGCACGTGGTGTTCGCCGCGCACATCCACGCGTTCCTGTGCGTGATCGCAATGCTCGCTTTCGTGCTGCGCGTACCGGGAAGCGGGCCGCTGCTCGTCGCCTGGGCTGGCGTCTATTGCGCCTGGGCGATGCACGCCGTCTACGGCGGCCGCTGGAGCGGCGTGATCGTGCGCGGTCTGGTCGTCGCGCTCGCATACATCGTGCTGTTTGCGCTTGCCGTTGCGGCGCTGGTCGTCGCCGCCGCGCTGCTGCGCTGAAGCGGGCCGTCGCGAGGCGCGGGGGCGACGAGCAACGCCTTGTACGCAAAGAGCCCGCACATCCGTCGCCGGGCTGCGGCGACGGTGCTCGCTACTTCTCGTACTTGTGGATCAGTTCCTTCGCGGCCTGCAGCAGCGCGTTGCCATCGTTGCCCTTGGCGCTGACGTCCTTCACCCACTCGTCAGGCAGACTCGCGGTCGCCTTCTGCCAGCTCTCGAGCTCCGATGCGGGGATCGTGTAGAACACGTTGCCGTGCTCGACGGCGAGCTTTCGCGCGGGCGGCGCCGACGCATCCCACGCCTGTCCCATGTGGCGCGACAGTGCGAGCCCGGAATTGTCGTCGATCACCTTCCTGAGGTCCGCCGGCAGGCTGTCGTACCTCGCCTGGTTCATCGCCAGGATGAACACCGCCGTGTACAGCGATCGCGATTTCGGGTCCGTCTCGCTGTCGTATTTCGTGAGCTCCTGCGCCTTGATCGACGGGATCACTTCCCACGGCAGCAGGTAGCCGTCGATGACGCCCTTCGACAGCGCCTCGGGCAGCGCCGGCAGCGGCATCGCGACCGGCGCTGCGCCGAGCGCCGCCAGCATCCTGTTCGTCTGTCGCGTCGGCGCGCGCATGCGAAGGCCCTTGAAGTCGCTCATCGCCTTCACCTGCTTCGCGACCGTGTGCACGTAGCCGTTGTCGTGCACGTGGACTGCGAGCGCCTTGATGCCGGGGAACTCCTTGTTGCCGTATTGCGTGTAGTAGTCCCAGGCCGCCTGGCTGGTCGCCGTCGCGGACGACGACATGAACGGCAGCTCGAACACCTCCATCATCGGGTAGCGCCCCGCGGTGTACCCGGGCAGCGTCCATACGATGTCGACGACGCCGTCCTTCGCCTGATCGATCAGGTTCTGCGGCGTGCCGCCGAGTTGCATCGCCGGATAGATCTGGCACTTCATCCGGTTCGACGATTCCCTCGCGATCTTCTCGCACCACGGGACGAGGATCGTCGACGGCCCCATCGCGTTCGGCGGCCAGAAATGATGGACCTTCAACGTCACGTCCTGCGCCGTGGCCGGTGCAACGACACACGCAGCAAGCGCGGCGAGCGCGAGCAGGGATTGCGGGCGAACCATGGAGATCTCCGGTGCGTCGCGGCGCGACGTCGAAACGCGTGCCGATATTAGCGAAGGCGTCGGCGGCCGTCCAAGGTCGGCGGCGGTCTTTGCCATACCGGCGAAATAGTTGAGTGCAACAGTCGGAAATGCGATAATGGCGTCGATGTTCAGCCGATTACGCGAGGATATCGCTGTCGTCTTCGACCGCGACCCGGCGGCTCGCTCCGTCTGGGAGGTCGTGACCTGCTATCCCGGCCTGCACGCTCTCGTGTGGCACCGCAGCATCACGAATCCGCTGTGGCGCTCGAACCTTCGCTGGCTCGCCCGATGGCTTTCGCATTGGAGCCGGCTCTTGACCGGCATCGAGATCCATCCGGGCGCGACGATCGGCCGGCGTGTCTTCATCGATCACGGAATGGGGATCGTCATCGGGGAAACGGCGGAAATTGGCGACGACTGCACGCTCTATCACGGCGTGACGCTCGGCGGTACCTCGTGGAACAAGGGCAAGCGGCACCCGACGCTCGGCAGGAACGTCGTCGTCGGAGCCGGAGCCAAGATCCTCGGACCGATCCTGATCGGCGAGGGAGCGAAGATCGGCTCGAACGCGGTCGTCGTGCGCGAAGTGCCCGATGGCGCAACCGCGGTCGGCATTCCGGCACGCATCCTCGTCGACGAGGAGGAACAGCGGCGCGAAAGCCAGGCGATCCGGATGGGCTTCTCGGCATACGGCATCAGCAAGGACATGAACGACCCGGTCGTGCAAGCGATCCATCGACTGATCGACCATGCGGCAGCGGCCGACGCGAGGCTCGAGCGACTGGTCGCACAACTGCAGCGCGACGGCGTCGAAATCGACGACGCCAAGGCGACGGCGGAGCGGTTCGATCCGCAGCGCCTGAATCGCATGCTCGACTGAACCTTTCGGTGAATTGGTTGACCAAACTAGTCGGGAATAGCGGATTTGAGTTCCCGGGCAGAGGGGATTCGAAGGCAATCGGCGCGGCGCGCGGGCCCTTTTGCGGCACCCTGCGCGCCGCCATCTGACGATCAACCAGGAGCGGAATCACCATGCGGCTCACCACCAAAGGACGGTTCGCCGTCACAGCCATGATCGACGTTGCGCTGAACGGCAACAACGGTCCGGTCACCCTCGCGGGCGTATCGGAGCGCCAGAAGATCTCGCTGTCCTATCTCGAGCAGCTTTTCGGCAAGCTGCGCCGGCACGGGCTCGTCGAGAGCGTCCGCGGGCCGGGCGGCGGCTACCATCTGGCGCGGCCGCTCGACGCGGTGTCCGTCGCGGACATCATCACCGCGGTCGACGAGCCGATCGATGCCACGCAATGCGGCGGGCAGGAAAACTGCGCGCCGGATGACCGGCGTTGCATGACGCACGAGCTTTGGTCGAGCCTGAACGAGCACATCTTCACGTTCCTCCAGTCCGTTTCGCTCGCCGACCTCGTGCGCCAACAACGAGAGCGCGCCGCCGGCGGCGACGTCTCGGTGATGCAGGACCATCGGCAGCCGCCGCGGCAGCCCGAGTCCGCCGTGCGCATGTGAGTCTGACCGAGCCCTGTTGACACTCTCGATATGAAGAAGCCGATCTACCTCGACTACTCCGCGACGACGCCCGTCGATCCGCGCGTCGCGGAGAAGATGATTCCGTACCTGACCGAGCACTTCGGCAATCCGGCCTCGCGCTCCCATGCGTTCGGGTGGGAGACCGAGGCCGCCGTCGAGGAGGCCCGACGGCACGTGGCGGAGCTCGTGAGCTGCGACCCGAAGGAGCTCGTGTGGACGTCGGGCGCCACCGAGTCGATCAACCTCGCGCTGAAGGGCGCCGCGCACTTCTACCGCGACAAGGGCCGGCATCTGGTCACGGTGACGACGGAGCACAAGGCGACGCTCGACACGATGCGCGAGCTCGAGCGCGAGGGCTTCGAGGTCACGTATCTCGACGTGCAGCCGAACGGCCTCGTCGACTTCGCCGCATTCGAGGCGGCGCTGCGGCCGGACACGACCGTCGCGTCCGTGATGTACGTCAACAATGAAATCGGCGTGATCCAGGATATTCCCGCGATGGGCGAGCTCACCCGCTCGCGCGGAGTCGTCTTCCACGTCGATGCCGCGCAGGCGACGGGCAAGCTGCCGGTCGATCTTTCGAAGCTGAAGGTCGACCTGATGAGCTTTTCGGCGCACAAGACGTACGGGCCGAAGGGCGTCGGCGCGCTGTTCGTGCGGCGCAAGCCGCGCGTTCGGATCGAGGCGCAGATGCACGGCGGCGGTCACGAGCGGGGCCTGCGCTCGGGCACGCTGCCGACGCACCAGATCGTCGGCATGGGAGAGGCATTTCGCACTGCGAAGCTCGACATGGCGAAGGACAACGAGCGCATCCGCAGGCTTCGCGACAGGCTGTTGAACGGGCTGATGCAGATGCCCGAGGTGTACGTGAACGGCGATCTCGAGCGGCGCGTGCCGCACAACCTCAACGTGAGCTTCAACTTCGTCGAGGGCGAGTCGCTGATCATGGCGATCAAGGACGTCGCGGTGTCGTCGGGATCGGCGTGCACGTCGGCCTCCCTCGAGCCGTCGTACGTGCTGCGCGCGCTCGGGCGCAGCGACGAGCTCGCGCACAGCTCGATCCGCTTCACCGTCGGCCGCTTCACGACCGAGGAAGAAATCGATTACGCGGTCGAACTGCTCAAGCGCAAGGTTGACAAGCTGCGCGAGCTCTCGCCGTTGTGGGAGATGCACCAGGAAGGGATCGATCTCGATACCGTCCAGTGGGCCGCGCATTGACTGCCGGCATGGTTAGAAGGGGAGAGGAGATTCGAAATGGCATACAGTGAAAAGGTTATCGATCACTACGAAAACCCGCGCAATGTCGGGTCGTTTACGAAGGACGCGCGCGACGTCGGTACCGGCATGGTCGGCGCGCCGGCGTGCGGCGACGTGATGAAGCTGCAGATCAGGGTCGGGCCGGACGGCGTCATCGAGGACGCGAAGTTCAAGACGTACGGCTGCGGCTCGGCGATCGCGTCGTCTTCGCTCGTCACCGAATGGGTGAAGGGCAAGTCGCTCGACGAGGCGATGTCGATCAAGAACACGCAGATCGCACAGGAGCTCGCGCTGCCTCCGGTGAAGATCCACTGCTCGATCCTCGCCGAGGACGCGATCAAGGCGGCGGTCGCCGACTACCGCACGAAGCATCCCGAAGCGCAGCCGCAGGCCGAGCAGGCCGCCGCCGATTGAGCGACAGCATGGCGATCACGTTGACCGAGAGCGCGGCGAAGCACGTCGCGAATCACCTCGCGAAGCGCGGCAAGGGCGTGGGTCTGCGGCTCGGCGTTCGCACGTCGGGCTGCTCGGGCCTCGCGTACAAGCTCGAATACGCCGACGAGCTGCGACCCGAGGACGTCAAGTTCGAGAGCCGCGGCGTCACCGTCGTCGTCGATCCGAAGAGCCTGCCGTATCTCGAGGGCACCGAGCTCGACTTCGCGCGCGAAGGATTGCAGGAAGGCTTCAAGTTCAACAATCCGAACGTGAAGGATGCGTGCGGCTGCGGCGAATCGTTCAACGTTTGAGTCGTCGATAACCGTCGCGTACCGGCGCGCCGCTTTGTTGCCGCTCGCTTTCGATCCTCGCGTACTGACGCGTACGCTGCGGTCGAAAGCTCCGCGGCGCCTCGCCGCCGTTCTGCTCCGTTTTCGGCGACTCGAATAGAGAATCGACGCGGATGATCGACTTCTCGCGCAATCACTTCGAGCTGTTCGGCCTGGAGCCGCGCTTTCGCTTCGACACCGCGATGCTCGATCGCGCGTATCGCGATCTGCAAAGCGACGTGCACCCTGACCGGCACGCTTCGGCGAGCGACGAGCAGCAGCGGATCGCGCTGCAATCGTCGGCCCGGGTGAACGAGGCGTACCGGACGCTGAAGGATCCCGTGGCGCGTGCCGAGTACCTGCTGTCGCTGCACGGCGTGCGGGCGGATGACGGCGAAGCGCGCCGGGCGCTCGACGTCGCCTTCCTCGAGCAGCAGCTCGAGCGACGCGAGCGCGCGAGCGAGGCCGCGGACGCTCAGGATGTCTGCACGCTCGAAGCGCTGCTGCGCGACGTGCGCGCCGAAGTGCGCGAGCGGGAGGATTCGCTCGCCGACATGCTCGACGGCGCCGGCGCGTGGAGCGACGCCGCGTCGCGCGTGCAGCAGCTCAAGTTCCTCGCCAAGCTCGCCGACGACATCGATGGCATGATTGCAACGCTGGACGACTGAAAACGCGCGATGGCGCTGCTGCAGATCTCCGAGCCCGACGAATCGCCTGCGCCGCACGAGCGCAAGCTTGCCGTCGGCATCGATCTCGGAACAACGAATTCGCTCGTCGCAACGGTGCGCAACGGCATCCCGGTCGTGCTGCCCGACGAGGAAGGCCGGCCGCTGCTGCCGTCGATCGTTCGCTACGGCGAGCGCGCCATCGACGTCGGCTATGCGGCGCAGGCCTTGCAGGCGCGCGATCCGCAGAACACCGTCGTGTCGGTGAAGCGGCTGATGGGCCGCGGGCTCATCGATCTCGACGACGACCGCCGCTTTCCGTATCGCTTCATCGACGAGCCCGGCATGGTGAAGCTCGCGACGCGAACGGGCATCAGGAGTCCGGTCGAGATCTCGGCGGAAATCCTGCGCGCGCTTCGCGCTCGCGCCGAGAAGAGCCTCGGCGGTCCGCTCGTCGGCGCGGTGGTCACGGTTCCCGCGTATTTCGACGACGCGCAGCGGCAGGCGACGAAGGACGCGGCGAAGCTTGCCGGCCTCGACGTGCTGCGGCTGCTGAACGAGCCGACGGCCGCGGCGATCGCGTACGGCCTCGACAACGCTGCCGAGGGCACGTATGCCGTCTACGATCTCGGCGGCGGCACGTTCGACATCTCGATCCTTCGTCTCTCGCGAGGCGTGTTCGAGGTGCTCGCGACCAACGGCGACTCCGCGCTCGGCGGCGACGACTTCGATCATCGCGTCCATTGCTGGGTGCTCGAAGAGGTCCGGCTGCCGCCGCTCGGGCCCGAGGACACGCGACTGCTGATGGTGCGATCGCGCGAGGCGAAGGAAAACCTGACGACGCATTCGAGCGCGCCGATCGTCGCGACGCTCACCGGCGGTGACAACATCGACGTGACGCTCACCGCGCCGGTTTTCACGAGCATCACGCAGCATCTGATCGCCAAGACGCTCGCGCCGGTGCGCCGCGCGCTGCGCGACGCCGGTCTCGCGCCTTCGGACATCAAGGGCGTCGTGATGGTCGGCGGCGCGACGAGGATGCCGCAGGTGCAAAAGGCCGTCGGCGAATTCTTCGGCCAGCCGCCACTGAACAATCTCAATCCCGATCAGGTCGTCGCGCTCGGTGCGGCGATCCAGGCGAACGTGCTCGCCGGCAACCGGATGGCGGGCGACGATTATCTGCTGCTCGACGTGATTCCGCTCTCGCTCGGTCTCGAGACGATGGGCGGTCTCACCGAGAAGGTCGTTCCGCGCAATTCGACGATCCCGGTCACGCGCGCGCAGGAGTTCACGACGTTCAAGGACGGCCAGACGGCGATGGCGATCCATGTCGTGCAGGGCGAGCGCGAGAAGGTCGCCGATTGCCGATCGCTCGCGCGCTTCGAGCTGCGCGGCATTCCGCCCATGGCCGCGGGGGCCGCGCGCATCCGCGTCACCTTCCAGGTCGACGCCGACGGGCTGCTGTCGGTGTCCGCACGCGAGCAGACGTCGGGTGTCGAGGCGGCGATCACGGTGAAGCCGTCGTACGGACTCACCGAGTCGGACATCGCGCGGATGCTGAAGGATTCGTTCGCGCACGCATCCGACGACATGGCGGCGCGCGCGCTCGCCGAGGCCCAGGTCGAGGCCGACCGCATCGCGAGCGCGGCGCGCGCGGCGCTCGCCGCCGACGGCGATCTGCTGAGCGCTGAAGAGCGCAGCACGATCGACGCGGCGCTCGCGGCGCTCGCCGAGCGTCGCAGCGAAACCGATCATCGCGCGCTCGTCACGGCGACCGAGGCGTTGAACCGCGCGACCGCCGAGTTCGCCGCGCGGCGGATGGATCGCGGCGTTGCGCGCGCTCTGTCGGGCAAGCGCGTCGACGCGCTCAATCCCTAGAATCCGATGCCCGAGCTTGTCGTCCTTCCGCACGCGGAGCTTGCGCCCGAGGGCAAGACGATCGAGGCGCGCACCGGGGTGTCCATATGCGACACGCTGCTCGACAACGGCGTCGAGATCGAGCACGCGTGCGAGAAGTCGTGCGCGTGCACGACGTGCCACGTCATCGTGCGCGAAGGCTTCGACTCGTTGAACGAAGCTTCGGAGGACGAGGAGGACCTGCTCGATCGCGCGTGGGGGCTCACGCCGCTGTCGCGGCTGTCGTGCCAGGCGAAGGTCGCCGATGAGCGGCTGGTGATCGAGATCCCGAAGTACACGATCAACTACGCGAAGGAGCGGAAATGAAGTGGACCGATTCCCGCGAGATCGCGATCGCGCTCGCCGATGCGCATCCGGACGTGGATCCGCGGTCGGTGGCGTTCACCGAGCTGTACAACTGGGTGCGCGCGCTGCCCGGCTTCGACGACGATCCGAAGCATTCGGGCGAGAAGATCCTCGAGGCCATCCAGATGGCGTGGATGGACGAAGCCGATTTCGACGACGACTGACGATGATCCCTCCGCCGCTTCCCGCCATCACCGCGTTCTATGCGGGGCTGTTGTGCCTGCTGCTGGTTGCGCTCGCGCTACCGGTGTCGCGGCTGCGGATGAGCGCGCGCGTCGGCATCGGCGACGGCGGCCATCCCGACCTCGCGCGCGCGATCCGCGTGCACGCGAACGCCGTCGAATGGGTTGTCCCGCTGCTGCTGCTGATGCTGGTCGCCGAGCTGAACCGTGCGCCGGCACTGCTGCTGCATGCGTGCGGCATCGCGCTCCTCGTCGCGCGCCTGCTGCATGCATACGGGCTGCGCCGCACCGCGGGCCGCTCGACCGGACGCATGGTCGGTGCGAGCGTGACATACCTGACGCTGATCGTGCTCGCGCTGTGGAACGTGTGGGCGTTCGCCCGACTCGCGTTGCGCTGAAATAAATGGGGGACAGACCGCGTTTTCGCGTAGCGCCGATGCGAAAACGTGGTCTGTCCCCTATTTGATCCTATTTGATTCGCCGCGCTTCGATGTAGTAGCGCTTCTCGTGCGCTTCGCCCATCGAGAACGTTTTGCGCGGCAGCGGGCCTTCGCGCACGACCATGCGCAGCAGGTCGTGCTTGCCGAGCGGCGGGAGGTGAACGCCGACGTTGGCGGGCATCGACGCGAGGCGTTCCAGCGTGTCGTCGCCGTGCACGTAGTCGATGCCGCTCGCGCTGCGGCGCTCGATGAATCGGTCGATGAATGGCTGCAACGTACCGACCGCGAGCGTCGACGGCGGATCTTCGATCTCGATCACGCTGAAGCGCTTGCCGGGCCCGACGACGCCGGCGCGCTGCGCTGCACCGTCGACCAGTTGCGCCCGCATCTCCGCGGCCGTCGCCACGTCGGTGCAGCGAAGCCGGTTGCCGAACGCGTCCGACAACGCCGACCGCAGGTCGACCGACACATCGAACAGCACGCGATGGATCGGCGAGAACTCGAGCGCGGGATCGTGGATGTTCTCCACTTCGACCAGCGCGTAGCGGCTCGGATGCTCGGGACCAAGCGACGACTTGACGCTGTCCCAGTAAGCCTTCGCGGTGGCGAGCGAGTGATTGCCGTCGCCGGCGGCGAACAGCATCACCGGCGCATCGGCCGGCACTGCGTAGCGCGCTGCGAACGCCGCGCGATCCGCGAGCCGCTGCAATGCGTGGCTTGCGCGGTCGGCGCGCGCGGCGTCCACCGCATATCCGGCCACCCGCCCGCCGCCCTGCATCAGCGGCGTTTCGTACAGCGCGCCGAGCGCGGATCGTTCGGCGGCGAGCGGTTCGATCACGGTGCGCGCGGCATCGTCGATCAGCACGAGGATGTGCGGCAATTCGAGCTCGGCGTTGCGCCGCACCTCGATGCGCGGAGCGAGCCGCTCGACCATCGTGCCTTCGGTCGGGCGGATCGCGCTGGTCGATTCCTGGCTGAAGTCATAGTGCTCGAGGTCGAGCTCGAGCATCACGCCCCGCCGGACACGATCGCCGATCGTACGCTCCACGTAGATCGGCCCCGAATGTTCGCGGAACAATCCGTCGGCGACGTAACGGCGCATCGCGTCGTGGATGCGCGCGATGCGCGCCGACGTGTCGGGCTTTCCGAGATGGACCTCAGGAAGGGTCAGATGCAGCGTCGACGGCGCTTCATCGACGTAGTCCGCCACGCGGCTCCAGTACTCCGGTTCGGACGTGTACTGGTCGCACGCGATGACCGCCCATTTTTCGAGATCGATTTCCGGTCTCGGCAGCAGGATGCGAGGCAGCCGAAACGACGTCGCGGCACCCATCAACGCCTCCTACGTGTGCGGCTTCACACGGCGAGCGCATTCGAGCGCGCGAGCGCGTGCCGTGTCGACGTCCGGGCCGGCGGCGAGCGCGACGCCCATCCGGCGTTTCTTGTACGCCTCCGGCTTGCCAAAGAGGCGCAAATCGGACTGCGGCACCGTGAGCGCGTGCGCAACGTCGTCGTACTTGATGCCGCGCGCGTCGACGCCACCGTAGATCACCGCCGACGCGCCCGGGTTCCGCAGCGACACGTCGACCGGCAGCGCGAGGATCGCGCGTGCGTGCAGCTCGAACTCGTTCTGCACCTGCGTGCACATCGTCACCATGCCCGTGTCGTGCGGCCGCGGGCTCACCTCGGAGAACCAGACGTTGTCGCCGCGGATGAAGAGCTCGACGCCGAAAATGCCGACGCCGCCGAGCTCGGCGGTGATCTCGCTCGCGATCTGCTGCGACCGCTCCAGCACGCGCGCCGACATCGGCTGCGGCTGCCACGACTCGACGTAGTCGCCGTTGACCTGTACGTAGCCGATCGGCGCACAGAAATGCGTGCGGATCTCGCCGGTTTCGTCCGGCGCACGCACGGTGAGGAGCGTGATCTCGTAGTCGAACTCGATGAAGCCCTCGACGATGACGCTCCTGGCGGGCACTCGAGCCGCGCTTTGCGCGTACTGCCACGCACCCGCGACGTCGGCGGCGCTGCGCACGAGCGTCTGGCCCTTGCCGGAAGCCGACATCACCGGCTTCACCACGCACGGATAGCCGATGCCGCGCTTGCCGTTGCTTCCGATCGCCGCCTGCAGCGCCTCGAGGCTGTCGGCGAAGCGAAACGGCGACGTCGGCAGGCCGAGCTTCTCGGCGGCAAGGCGCCGAATGCCTTCGCGGTTCATCGTGAGCTGCACGGCGCGTGCGGTCGGGATCACCCGTGTGATCCGCTCGCGCTCGACGTCGACCAGGACGTCGGTGGCGATCGCGTCGAGCTCGGGCACGACGATCCACGGGCGCTCCTGCTCGATCAGCCGGCGCAGCGCCGGCGCATCGGTCATCGCGAGCACGTGCGCGCGATGGGCGACCTGGTGACCCGGCGCGTTCGAGTAGCGGTCGACGGCGATCGCTTCAACGCCGAGGCGTTGCAGCGCGATGATCACTTCCTTGCCGAGCTCGCCGCTGCCGAGCAGCATGACTTTCGTGGCGGACGGCGACAGTGGGGTTCCGATATACATGCGGGGCGACGGCGATCCGGCGGATGGCTGCCAAAGGGTAAAACGACCATCTTACGCCTTCGGCGCCCGCCATGCTGCAACGCAGCAAGCATCCCTTTACGGCTGGCGCCCGACTCGGCGCACCGATCCGGGCACATCGCGCTCGACCTGCGGCGACGGCTCGACGCTCGCCAGCGTGAAGTCGATCTTCGCCGTCTCGAGATCGACCCGCGCCACCGTGACCTGCACGCGTCCGGCAAGCTGGAATACGCGCCCGGTGTGCTCGCCGACGAGCGCATGGCGCACCCGGTCGAACAGGAAGTAGTCGCGGCCGAGCTCGCTCACATGGACGAGGCCGTCGATGCCGAGGCCGTCGAGCGTGACGAACACGCCGAAGCTCGCAACGCCGCTGATCGTGCCCGCGAACGTCTCGCCGATCTTGTCCTGCATGAAGTAGCACTTGAGCCAGCTCTCGACGTCGCGCGACGCCTCGTCGGCGCGGCGCTCGGTGAACGAGCAGTGCGCGCCCAGCTCGTCCCACGACATGCCGCGCGGCTTGTAGACGGAGCCGTCGAGCACCGCCTTCACCGCGCGGTGCACGAGCAGGTCGGGGTAGCGGCGGATCGGCGAGGTGAAATGCGCATACGCCTCGTACGACAGGCCGAAGTGTCCGACATTGTCCGGGCGGTACTGCGCCTGCGACAGCGAGCGCAACAGCACGGTCTGCAGCAGCGCGTAGTCCGGGCGGTCCTTGATCTTCAGCAGCAGCTTCGCGTAGTCGGCGGCGGTCGGCTCGTCGCCGCCGGTGAGCGTGAGCGCGCAGCCGCCAAGGAACTCCTTCAGCGCCGCGAGCTTCTCGGGGGGCGGACCTTCGTGCACGCGATACAGCGCCGGGTGCTTCGCCTTGGCGAGGAACTGCGCGGTGCACACGTTCGCCGCGAGCATGCACTCCTCGATCAGCCGGTGCGCGTCGTTGCGCTTGACCGGCACGACGCGCACGATCTTGCCGCGCACGTCGAACTCGAGCTGCATCTCGACGCTGTCGAAGTCGATCGCGCCGCGCTTCTCGCGCTCTGCGGCGAGCGCCTGGTAGAGCGCGTGGAGGTTCTGCAGGTGCGGCAGCAGCGGCGCGCGCTCGGCAGGTACGCTCGACGGCTCCGAGAGCCACTGCCACACCTGCGTGTACGTGAGGCGGGCGCGCGAGTGCATCACCGCGCGATAGAAGCGATATTTGCGGATCGCGCCGGATGCGGCGACGTCCATGTCGCACACCATGCACAGCCGGTCGACGTCCGGCTTGAGCGAGCAGAGCTCGTTCGACAGCGCCTCGGGCAGCATCGGGATCACGCGGCGGGGAAAATAGACCGACGTGCCCCGCTCGCGCGCATCGTGGTCGAGGGCGTCGCCGTCGTGCACGTAATGCGAAACGTCGGCGATCGCGACGACGAGCCGCCAGCCCTTGCCCTTGCGCTCGCAGCAGACGGCGTCGTCGAAGTCCTTCGCCGTCTCGCCGTCGATCGTGACCAGCGGCAGCGACGTCGCGTCGACGCGGCCCTCGCGATCGGCGTCACCGACGTCCTTCGGCAAGCGCGTCGCCTGCTTCTTCGCGGCCGTCGAGAACTCGAACGGAAGGTCGTGCTTGCGCAGCGCGATCTCGATCTCCATTCCGGGATCGGCGTACGCGCCGAGCACCTCGATGACCTTCGCGAGCGCCTCGCGCTGCGACGTCGGCTGCTCGACGATCTCCGCGACGACGACATCGCCGCTCTTCGCCGAGCGCCGCTCGCCCGGCGGCACGATGAGGTCCTGGTTGATGCGACGGTTCTCGGCGACGACGAACGCGACGCCGCGCTCGTCGTGCAGGCGCCCGACGACGGTCCGGTTCGCGCGCTCGATCACGTCGACGATCTCGCCCTCGCGCCGGCCGCGGCGGTCGACGCCCGTTTCGCGCGCCGCGGCACGATCGCCGTGCAGCACCTTGTGCATCTCGCGCGGGCTCAGGAACAGATCGGCCGAATCGTCGTCGGGGACGAGAAATCCGTAGCCGTCCGGATGGCCCTGCACCGTGCCGGTGACGAGGTCGAGCTTCGCGACGACGAGAAGCTCGCCCTTGCGATTGGCGATCAGCTCGCCGTCGCGCTCCATCGCCGCGAGGCGACCGTACAGCGCATCGCGCGCATCGCGTCCGACGCCGAGCTCGCGCGCAAGCTCGGCCTGCGTCACCGGCACGCCGCGCTCGCGCAGCGCCTGCAGGATATCGGTGCGCGAGGGAATCAGCGCGTCGTCGTCGCGCGAGCGGCGCGTGACGATGTCGTCGCGTGCAGCGCGCACGGGCAGGTTGCGCGGCTTGGACTTGCTGCGCGCGCTCTTCGGGTAGGTGGTCTTCTTTGACAAGGATTCGGGCCAAACGTAAAATTATGGGTTGCGGTCGCCCAGGTGGCGGAATTGGTAGACGCACTAGGTTCAGGTCCTAGCGGTGGCGACACTGTGGGGGTTCGAGTCCCTTCCTGGGCACCATTCGACCGCGCGAAGTCGCTCGAAATCCCGCTGCAGCGCTAGCCGCAGCGCAGTTTCTGCAAGCCCTGCCAGTCGAACTCGATGCCGTGCCCGGGGCGCTCGGCCGCCCGCGCGAAGCCGCCTTCGATCGTGAGCGGCTCGGCGATGTAACGGTCGAGCCCGAAGCCATGCGCTTCCAGATACGAGCGGTTCGGCACGGCGGCGAGCAAGTGCACGGTGATGTCGTGCGCGCCGTGCGAGGTCACCGGAAGGTTGAACGCCTGCGCGAGATGCGCGACCTTCATGAACACGGTGACCCCGCCGCAATTCGTCACGTCGGGCTCGGGAAACGTCACGCCGCCCGCGGCGATCATCTGCGTGAACTCGTGCAGCGTGTGCAGGTTCTCGCCGGCGGCGATCGGCAGCCCGCCGTCGCGCACGATGCGCACGTGCCCGGCGACGTCGTCGGGAATCGTCGGCTCCTCGAGCCAAACGAGATCGAACGGCGCGAGCGCTCGCGCGGCGCGGATCGCATCGTCGGCACTCCAGCGCATGTTCGCGTCGACCATCAGCGCGATGTCCGGCCCCAGATGCTCGCGCATCGCGCGCACGCGCTCGACGTCCTCGGCGAGTCGCGGGCGGCCGACTTTCATCTTGATCGCGCGAAAGCCGCGGCCGAGATTGTCGTCGGTCTGCTTCAGCAACTGTGCGAGCGGCAGATCGAGGTCGATGCCGCCGGCGTAACAGCGCACCGCGGGATCGAACCCGCCGAGGATGCGCCAGAGCGGCATGCGGGCGCGGCGCGCGCGCAGGTCCCATAGCGCGATGTCGACGGCCGAGATCGCGAGGCTCGCCGCGCCGCCGCGGCCTCCGTAGTGGAGCGTCCACCACATCGCGTCCCACAGCGCCTCGATCCGATCGCCATCGGAACCGATGAGGCGCGGCGCGAGATCGTGGGCGATCGTCGCATGGATCGCGCGGCCGTTCGCGCCGACGGTGAACGTATAGCCGACGCCGGTCGCGCCGTCGCCGTCGCGCACGCGGACGGTGACGAGCTCGAAATCGGCCATCGCGCCGTGGGTGCTGTCGACGAGCGTACGCTCGAGCGGAATGCGGTAGAGGCTCGCGTCGATCGACTCGATGCGCATTGCGTCGTACGCCGTCAGGCCTCGGCGGCGAGACGAGCGCGAAGCTCCGCCGGTCGCAGCTTGTCGTAGATCTCGAACGGCTGGTTGATCCATGGACTGTCGGCGAGGTAGTCGACGTAGTAGTCGGGCTTGAACACCGAGCAGCCCTTCCACCAAAGCACGGCGGTCTTCAGCGACACGATGCTCGGAAATCGCCGCGGCAGCTCGTCGTGCACGGCGGCGAGCGTGTGTCCGGAGTCGACCATGTCGTCGACGAGCAGCACGCGCTCGCCGAGCCGCGGCGCGGTCATCGTCATGTGCTCGGCGATCACGAGCTCGCCGCGGATCGTGCCGCCGCTCGCCGTGTACGAATGCGTCGAAAGGATCGCGAGCGGCAGCTCGTAGATGCGCGACAGCACATCGCCGACGCGCAGGCCGCCGCGCGCAATGCAGATGACCTGGTTGAACGCATAGCCCGATTCGTAGACGTTGAGCGCGAGCCGCTCGACCAGCGTGTTGTACTGCGCCCAGCTGACGTCGACCTTGTTCACAAGCTTCCCCTCGCTTGCCGCGCGCTAGTGGAACGGATGCTGCAGCACGATCGTCTCGGTGCGGTCGGGGCCTGTGGACACCATGGCGATCGGCACGCCCGTCAGCGCCTCGATGCGGCGAAGATAGCCGCGCGCAGCCGCGGGAAGCGCGTCGAAGTCCTTGACGCCGACGGTTGTCTCCTTCCAGCCCCTCATCGATTCGTAAACCGGCCGGCATTCGGCGACGGCGTCGGCCCCCGAGGGCAGCAGCGCGACGCTCGCGCCGTTCATCGTGTAACCGGTGCAGATGCGGATCTCGTCGAGCCCGTCGAGCACGTCGAGCTTGGTGATGCACAGGCCGTCGACCCCGTTCAGCTGCAGCGAGCGCTTCAGTGCCGGGATGTCGAGCCAGCCGCAGCGGCGCGGGCGCCCGGTGACCGAGCCGAACTCGTTGCCGCGTGCGGCGAGCGTCGCGCCGACGGCGTCGGTGAGCTCGGTCGGAAAAGGTCCCGTGCCGACCCGCGTCGTGTATGCCTTGACGATGCCGATCACGTAGTCGAGGAACTGCGGCCCGACGCCCGCACCCGGCGCGGCGGCGCCGGCAACGCAGTTCGACGACGTCACGTAGGGGTACGTGCCGTGATCGACGTCGAGCAGGGCGCCCTGTGCGCCCTCGAAGAGCAGCGACTCGCCGCGCGCGCGCGCGCCCTGCAGCAGCGCCGCGACGTCGGCGATCATCGGCGCGAGCTGCGGCGCGAGCGCGAGCGTCTCGTCGCGCGTGCGGTCGAACGGCACGGGATCGCGCTTGAAGTACTGCGTCAGCACGAAATTGTGAAACTGCAGCAGCGACTCGAGCTTCGCCGAGAAGCGGTCCGGATAGAAAAGGTCCTGCATGCGGATCGCCCGGCGCGCGATCTTGTCCTCGTACGCGGGACCGATGCCGCGTCCCGTCGTGCCGATCTTCGCGTCGCCCATCGCGCCTTCGCGCGCCTGATCGAGCGCGACGTGATAGGGCATCACCAGCGGACACGCCGCCGAGATCTTCAGGCGCGCGCGCACCTCTACGCCGGCCGCCTCGAGCTCGCCGATCTCCTGCAGCAGCGCGGACGGCGAAACGACGACGCCGTTGCCGATGTAAACCGACACGGCTTCGCGCAGGATGCCCGACGGAATCAGTCGCAGCACCGTGCGCTTGCCGTTGATCACCAGCGTGTGACCCGCGTTGTGGCCGCCCTGGAAGCGCACGACGCCGCGCGCGTGATCGGTGAGCCAGTCGACGACCTTGCCCTTGCCTTCGTCGCCCCACTGCGTGCCGACGACGACGACGTTCTTGCCCATGCGTGTCCCTTGGATTTGGCTAGTGCATGCGCGCGACGTGCGCGGCGAGCTGGCGCAGATCGAGCGTGAAACCGGTCGCCGGGCGCGCGCGGCCGAACGATTTGCCGATGCCGTCGTAGCGTCCGCCGTTGCCGACGGCGTTCGCGGCGCCGGCAGCGAACACCGAAAAGATCGCGCCGTTCTGGTAATGATAGCCGCGCAGGTCGGCGAGATCGATGTGCAGCGCTTCGACCTTGCCCGACGTCGCACGCGCAAGCGCGGCAAGCGCGTCGAGCGCGTTGGCGATCGCCGGCGTGTCCGGCAATCGCTCCCGCGCCGCGGCGAGCACGTCGCCGGCGGGTCCGTACAGCGTCGGCAGCGCAACCAGCGCGTTGCGCCACGCCGCGGGCAGTCGCGAGCCGATTTCGGCCACGCTCGGCACGTCCTTCGTGCGCAGCGCGTCGAACAGGTCGCTGTCGTCGCCGTTGCCGCTGATGCCGGCCGCCGACGCGATGGCGCGATAGACACCGACGTGACCGAGGTCGAGATGCAGCCCGCGCACGCCGGCGGCATCGAGCGAGGAGAGCAGCAGCGCGACGACTTCCTCGTCGCCGCAGATCGCGGGCTCGCCGTAGAGCTCGCAGCCGATCTGCACGACCTCGCGCGATTGCGAAAGCCCGGCCGGCACGGTCCGAAGCACGCTGCCGGCGTAGCAAAGCCGCGTCGTGCCGTGCTCGTTTAGCAGATGCGCGTCGATGCGCGCGACCTGTGGCGTGATGTCCGCGCGCACGCCGAGCAGCCGTCCCGACAGCGGATCGACGACCTTGAACGTCTGCAGCTCGAGATCGCGTCCCGTGCCCGTAAGCAGCGAGTCGAGATGCTCGATCAGCGGCGGTTGCACGAGCCGGTAGCCGTGCGCGCGGAAATGATCGAGCAGCGTGCGCCGAAGCGCCTCGAGACGATCCGCCTCGTCCGGCAGCACGTCCTCGATGTTCTCCGGCAGGATCCACTTGCGCATGGCGTGAGCCGTGTGGCGACTACGACGCCAGCCACGCGTAGCCGACGAGCCCGATCGCGATCGCGGCGAGCCCGATGAAGCGCAGCTGTCCGTCGGTTAGATCGGCGACCTTGCGCACGCTGTCGCGCCACAGGCGCGGCGCGAACAGCGGCAGGAGTCCTTCGACGACGAGCACCAGCGCAAGCGCGCTCAGCAGCGAATCCGCCACGTCCATTCCGCTCGCCGTCGATGCGCGGGCGGCGCCGCTATTTCGCCGGCGCCTTGGCACCGCCGCCCTGGCTGCGAAGATAGCGGAAGAAGTCGGCGCTCGGGTCGAGCACCATGACGTCGCTCTTGTTGCGGAACGTCGCCTTGTACGCTTCCAGGCTGCGGTAGAACGAATAGAACTCGGGGTTGGCGCCGTACGCGGCCGCGTAGATCGCGGATGCCTTCGCGTCGCCGTTGCCCTTCTGCTTCTGCGCCTCGCGATACGCGTCGGCGAGGATCACCTGACGCTGACGGTCGGCGTCGGCGCGGATCTTTTCCGATTCGGCCTGGCCGAGCGAGCGAAGCTCGTTTGCCACACGGCGGCGCTCCGATTCCATCCGCGCGAACACCGGCTGCTGCACGTCGGGCGGAAACTCGACGCGACGCAGGCGCACGTCGACGACCTCGACGCCGATCGCCTTCGCATCGGCGTCCGCCTTCTGCCGCGTGACCGTCATGATCTTGTCGCGCTCGGTCGAGATCGCCTCGTGCACGGTGCGCTTGTTGAACTCCTCGGCCAGATTGCCGCGCACGGTTTGCGTGATCCGGAGCCGCGCGCGGTCCTCGTCGCCGCCGACGCTTACGTAATACTGCTTCACGTCGGTGATGCGCCACTGGACGACGAAGTCGACGAGCAGAGGCTTCTTCTCCGAGGTCGTGATGCGATCGGCCTCGCCGTTGTCGAGCGTGAGTATGCGTCGATCGTAGAACTTGACGTTCTGCAGCAGCGGCACCTTGCCGTACAGGCCCGCCGCCGACTGCACGGCGACGACTTCGCCCAGCTGGAAGCGGATCGCGAACTGGCGCTGATCGACGGTGTAGAGCGACTGCGACGCCACGAGCAGGATGGCGACGACGAGCGCGACCAGAGGAATGGTGAGCTTCATCGGCCTTCACTCGCCCGGTCGCGGTTGCGCAACGCGTCGCTGCGCGAGCGCCCGGTTGTCGGATCGAGCGTCACCGTCGACTCGGGCGCCGTTGGAGTCGGCACCGAGCGCTGCTGCTCGACCGGCCCGGTGGGCGCCGGCGTGCCGCTCTGCTGCATCAGCTTGTCGAGCGGCAGGTAGAGCAGGCTGCCGGTGCCGCCCTTCTGATCGACGAGCACCTTGCTCGCGTTGCCGAGCACCGCCTGCATCATGTCGAGGTAGAGACGCTCGCGCGTGACCGCGGGCGCCTTCGCATACTCGACGAGGATCTGGCGGAAGCGCGCGGCGTCGCCTTCGGCGGTCTGCACGATCGCGCTCGCGTAGCCGTTCGCCTCCTCGAGCAGCCGCGACGCGGTGCCTCGCGCGCGCGGCACGACGTCGTTCGCGTACGCCTGGCCTTCGTTGCGGAAGCGCTCGCGGTCCTGTCCGGCCTTCACTGCATCCTCGAACGCAGCCTGCACCTTGTCCGGCGGCTGCACGTTCTGTAGCGTCACCTTCTGCACGTAGATGCCGGTGCCGTAGCGGTCGAGCATCTCCTGCATCAGCTTCTCCGCCGATTTCGCGATCTGCTCGCGGCCCTCGTACAGCGCAAAGTCCATCTTCGAGCGTCCGACGACCTCGCGCATCGCCGTTTCGGCGACGAACGCGACCGTCTGCTCGGGCTTGCGCACGTTGAAGACGTAATCCTCGGCGCTCTTCACGTTGTAGGTGATCGCGAACTGGATGTCGACGATGTTCTCGTCGTCGGTAAGCATGGCCGCCTGCGTGTCGATCTTGTTCTTGATCGTGTTGCGGTAGCCGACTTCGAGCGTCTTCACCTGCGAGAAATCGACGAGCTCGACCGCCTCGACGGGGAAGGGCAGGTGCCAGCGCGGGCCGGGCTGCGTCGTCTCCGTATAGCGGCCGAAGCGCGTGACGACGCCGCGGCGCCCCTCGTCGACGATGTAGAAGCCGCTCGCGATCCACACGATCAGCACCAGCGCGACCAGCAGGCCGGCGCCGGAGAACGGAATGTGCGCTCGCCCGCCGCCCCCGGGCGTGCCGGGATCGCCGCCCTTGCGGCCGAACAGCTCGTTCACGCGGCGATTGACGTTGCGCCAGATCTCGTCGAGATCGGGCGGACCGCTATTGCCGCGCTTACCCCATTGGGGATCGTTCAGCGACATCGTGTGATCGGGAAGACGTTGTGTGCGCTCGCCGCTTGAGGCGGGCCGCCGCGCTAGAAGGACGCGGCTTGCGCGGCCGGCGGCGAGGGTGCCGGCGCCGCCGGAAAACGCGCGGCGAGCGCCGCCCGCAACTCCGCGCATCCGGCACCGGTGAGGGCGCTCAATCGAACCGCGTGAAGTATACCAGACTCGTCCCGCTCGACGCCCGGCGCAAGGCCCGCCGCGTCGATCTTGTTCAGCACGTGGATCTGCGGCACCCGATCGGCGCCGATCTCCTCGAGCACGCTGTCCACCGCCGCGATCTGGTCGTCGCGCGACGGATGGCTCGCGTCGATCACGTGCAGCAGCAGGTCCGCGGTCGCCGCCTCGGCGAGCGTCGCCCGAAACGCTGCGATCAGATCGTGCGGCAGGTCGCGAATGAAGCCGACGGTGTCGGAGAGCACCATCGGCTGCGCGTCCGGCGCGTAGAGCCGGCGCACCGTCGTGTCGAGAGTGGCGAACAGCTGGTTCGCGGCGTACGCCTTCGCGCCGGTCAGGCGGCTGAACAGCGTCGACTTGCCCGCGTTCGTGTAGCCGACGATCGCGATCGTGCGCACGGCGGCCTTGCGCCGCGTGCGGCCCTGCGTCGCACGCTGGCGCTCGACGCTGGAAAGCCGCGAACGCAGGAGCTTCACGCGATTGGCGATCAGCCGGCGGTCGGTTTCGAGCTGCGTTTCGCCCGGTCCGCGCAGTCCGATGCCGCCCTTTTGCCGCTCGAGGTGCGTCCAGCCGCCGACGAGGCGTGTCGACATGTGGCGAAGCTGCGCGAGCTCGACCTGCAGCTTGCCCTCGGCGCTGCGCGCGCGCTGCGCGAAGATGTCGAGGATCAGGCTCACGCGATCGACGACGCGGCACTCGATCGCGCCCTCGAGATTGCGCTGCTGCGCACCGGTCAGCACGTGATCGAAGATGACGAGATCCGCGCCGCGCTCGGCACGCACTGCCGCAATCTCGTCCACTTTGCCGCGGCCCGCGAAGGTCGCCGCGTCGGGCTGCTTACGCCGCCCGGTGACCGTGCCGGCGACCGTTGCGCCGGCCGACGTCGCGAGCGCGCCGATCTCGGCCACGCGCTCGTCGGCGTCGCCCGTGCCGAAATCGAGCGCGACGATGACTGCGCGGCTGCCGCGGTCGGCGCGCGCGGCCGTCACCGCGTGCGCCACGCGAACGAAAGGCGCCGCGCACGCGTGCACGGCGCGCGCGCGCAACGGCGCGAAGGATCACTCCTGCTCAGCGGCGGGAGCGTGATGCGGCATCGCGACGGCGCGCGCCGGCACCACGGTGGAAATCGCGTGCTTGTACACCATCTGCGTGACGGTGTTCTTCAGCAGCACGACGTATTGGTCGAACGATTCGATCTGGCCCTGCAGCTTGATGCCGTTCACCAGATAGATCGAAACCTGAACGTGCTCCTTGCGCAGCGTGTTCAAGAACGGGTCTTGTAGCATTTGCCCTTTATTGCTCATCGGTTGCTCCGCATTTGTTGTTTGGCCTCGCCGCGATCCTCGCGGTGTCGGCTCGTACGCCCGGCCCGGATCGGCTCGGACGGCGTCGGCTAGCGGCTCTTGCGGCGCGCCGGGGACTCCGCGTACGGGTTGGCGCCGCTCTTGAATTGTATCCTAAGGGGGGTGCCGCGCAGTTGGAACGCATCGACGAAGAAATGTTCCAGATAGCGCCGGTAGCCAGCAGGGATATGGCGCACGCCGGTGCCGTGCACGACGATCGTCGGCGGATTGTGGCCGCCCTGGTGCGCGTAGCGAAGCTTCGGCCGCGAGTAGCCGGCTCGCGGCGGCTGCTGGCGCGCGACCGCCGCGATCAGCGCACGCGTGAGCTTCGGCGTCGGAAGCTTCGCCATCGCGGCGTCGTACGCCTCGCCGACCGAGCGCCACAGCTCGCCGATGCCGCGGCCTTCGCGCGCCGAGATGAAGTGCATGCGCGCGAAATCGAGGAACCCCAGCTTGCGGTCGAGCTCGCGCTTCGCCTCGCTGCGCGCGTCGGCGGAGATCGCGTCCCACTTGTTCACCGCGATCACCAGCGCGCGGCCGGCTTCCGCGATGTAACCGGCGATATGCGCGTCCTGCTCGGCGATTCCGGACTCGCCGTCGAGCAGCAGCACGACGACGTTCGCGTCCTCGATCGCCTGCAGCGTCTTCACCACCGAGAATTTCTCGATCGCCTCGAACACCTTGCCGCGCCGGCGCACGCCGGCGGTGTCGATCAGCGTGTATGCGCGTCCGCCGCGATCGAAGTCGAGGCGGATCGCATCACGCGTCGTGCCGGGCTCGTCGAACGCGATCATCCGCTCGGCGCCGAGCAGCGTGTTCACCAGCGTCGACTTGCCGACGTTCGGCCGTCCGACGATCGCGACCTTGATGCGTGCGACGTCGCCGGTTGGCGCTTCGTCGTCGGCGGATAGCGGCGCGACATGCGAGAGCAGCTCCTCGAGCACGAGATCGACGTTTTCGCCGTGTGCGGAGGACACCGCGTACGGCGTGCCGAGGCCCAACTCGTGGAACTCGGCGGCGGCGCGCTCGGCGGGCATGCCTTCGGCCTTGTTGACGGCGACGATCACTGGCCGCCCGACGCGGCGCAGCTCGTCGGCGATGTCCGTGTCCTGCGCAACGAGGCCGCTCCGTGCGTCGACGAGGAACACGATGCCGTCGGCTTCGGCGATCGCCGTCTTCGTTTGCTGCGCCATCGCGTGCAGGATGCCGCTCTTCGCGACCGGCTCGAAGCCGCCGGTGTCGACGACGATGAACTCGCGTCCGGCGGCACGGCCGCGTCCGTAATGGCGATCGCGCGTCAAGCCGGCGAAGTCGGCGACGAGCGCATCGCGCGACTTCGTCAGCCGGTTGAACAGCGTCGACTTGCCGACGTTCGGACGGCCGACGATGACGATCGTCGGCAGCGCATGAGCGGCGAGCGGCGGCATGGACGCGGTGCGCTCGCGCGGCGGCCGCTCGCGCTCAGCGCGCGGTGTACGCGTACAGCGTGCCGCCGGTCGACAGCCAGATGGCGTTCGTGCCCGCGACGACCGGCTGCGACGTTGCCGGCGTCCCATCGGTCGCCGCGCGCCCGACAAGGCTGCCGTCGTTGCGATCCAGCAAATGCAGATAGCCTTCGACATCGACGACGCCGACGTAGTCGCCGACGATCTGCGGCCCGCCGGGCCTGCGATCGACGAGCTTGTCCTGCTTCCACGCCGAGGCGCCGGTCGTCTTGTCGAGCGCGTGGATCGCGCCCTTGTCGTCGGTGACGTACAGGTAGCGCGAATCGATCGCCATGCCTTCGAGGCTCGACACGTCGCGCGACCAGCTGAGATTGCCGCGGGCGATCTCGAAGCATGCGACCCGACCCTGGAAGGCGACCGCGCACGCCTCGCGCTCCTGCACGATCGGCAGGCTCGTGATGTCGGCGATGCGCTCGAGCTCGGTGGAGCCCTTCGGCGTCGCGACGTTGCCTTCCCACGCGAGCGCGCCGGTCGGCAGGTCGATCGCAAGGAGCTTGCCGCCGGCGACGCCGAGGAACAGGCCGCCGCGGCTCGTCGTGGCGCCGGCGTAGTTGCGTACGGTGAGCGGCGGGTTCGTCCGCTGATAGACCCATTTGGTCTTGCCGTCCGCGGCCGTGAGGCCGTACAGCCGGCCGTCGCCGGACGCGACGACGACGAAGCCGTCGGCGACCAGCGGCGGGCTCACGACCTCGCTCGACACGTGCGACTGCCACAGCGGCTTGCCGCCGGTGTCGAAGGCGAGCACCTCGCCCTTGTCCGTGCCGACGGCGGCCAGATTCGCGTCGGCGCCGACGCCCGCCGACAGCTTCTTGCCGGCGCTGATGCGCCACGCCGCGCGGCCACTCGCGGCGTCGATGCGCACGAGCGTGCCGTCCGGTGCGGCGGCATAGACGGCGTCGCCGACGACGGCAGGCGCGAAGCCCGGCGCTGCCTTGCCGACCGGCGCTTGCCAGACGAGCTGCGCAGTGGCCGTCGACTTCGTTTCCGGCAGCGGACCCAGCTTCTTGCCGCCGCTGCCGCCGAGCCAGCTCGGCCAGCTCCACGATGGCGCGGGAATCGACGGCATCATCGAGCGCAGCGTCTCGCAACCGCCAAGCGAAAGCCCGGCAAGCGCAAGCACGATGAGTAGCGGCGCGCGACCACGCCGCGCGCGCGCATCCGATGCGGCGCGCCGCGGGCGCGCCATCATTTCTTCGCCGCTGCAGCAGGCGCAGCGGTCGCAGGCATTGCCGGTGCGGCCGGCGCCGCCGGGGTGCCTGTCGCGGCGGCCGGCGGCGAACCGGGCACGCCGCCCGAGCCCGATGCGGCAACCGGAGACGCCTTGTCGGACGTCGGTCCGCCAAGCGCGTCGAGCTTCACCTGCACGTAGTTTCGATACGGGCTCTTCGGATCGATCCTCGCGATCGCCGTTTGATAGCTCGCGCGCGCTTCGTCGGCGCGACCCGCCGCGGCAAGGATATCGCCGCGAAGGTCGGCGTACAGGCCCGCGAACGGCTCGTCGTGCTTCGCATCGAGCAAGCGCAGCGCCTCGTCGTACTGCTTGTCGTCGAGCGCGATCTCGGCGAGGCGGAAGCGCGCAACCTCCTTCATCTCTTCCTCGCCGGACCTGTCGACGACCCACGTCAGCTGCGCTTTTGCACCGGCCTTGTCGCCGCTGTCCCAGAGCATCTTCGCGAGGATCATCGCCGCCGACGGCGCGTAGCCCGTGCGCGGATACTGATCGACGAGCTGCGCGGTCGCGTCCTTCGCCTTGGGGAGGTCGTTCGCGCGGAGCGCGGTGGACACGGCGGTGTACAGCGTCGCCGCCTGCTCCGCCTGATGCTGGTTCCACAAGCGCCAACCCTGCACGCCGATCACGACCGCGCAGGCGATCATGACGGCAACGCTGACGGTTCCGCCCCATTGCTTCCACCACGCCTTCAGGTCGTCGAGCTTTTCCTGTTCCTCGAGGTCGTAAACAGCCATCGTTACCGTTCCTTCTGCCTATCGTTGTGCTGTCCGGTTGCGAGCGCAGCGGCGAGTTCGCCGAGCGCGAGCGTGCGCTGCTCGCCCTGCTCTCGCAGCGGCTTGACCGACACCATGCCGGACGCCGCTTCCTGCTCGCCGACGATCAGCGCGTAGCGAGCGCCGGACGCGTCGGCCTTCTTCATCTGCGACTTGAAGCTGCCGCCGCCGGCATTCAGCACGACGGCGAGCCCGGCGTCGCGCAGCGCTTCGGCCGCGCGCCAGGCGAGCGCCGCACCGTCGCCGCTGTGCACGACGTAGGCACGCGGCGCCGATGCGACGAGCGCGCGCGCCTCGGCGATCAGCAAAATCATCCGCTCGACACCGATCGCGAACCCGCACGCCGGCGTCGGCTTGCCGCCGAGCTGCTCGAACAGGCCGTCGTAGCGCCCGCCGCCGGCGACCGTGCCTTGCGCGCCGAGTCGCGCGCTCACCCATTCGAACACCGTGCGATTGTAGTAGTCGAGCCCGCGGACGAGCCGCGGATCGATTTCGTACGCGATGCCGAGATCGTCGAGCAGCGCCCTCAGGCCGTCGAAATGCGCACGCGCCTCGCCGCCGAGCCGGTCGATCATCTTCGGTGCGCCGGCGATGACGTCCTGCATGTGCGGGTTCTTGCTGTCGAGGATGCGCAGCGGATTCGTCGCGAGCCGCCGCTTCGAGTCGGCGTCCAGAACGTCGGCGTGGCGCTCGAAGTAGGCGACGAGCTCGGCACGATGGGCACGCCGCTCGGCAGCGTCGCCGATCGAGTTGACCTTGAGCGCGAGGTCGTCGTGCAGCCCGAGCGTTCGCCACAGCCGCGCCAGCATCGCGATCTGCTCGGCGTCGACGTCCGGCCCGGCGAATGCGAGCGCCTCGACGTCGAGCTGATGGAACTGGCGGTAGCGGCCCTTCTGCGGACGCTCGTGGCGGAACATCGCGCCGGACGTCCACACGCGCTGCGGCCGCTCGTACGTCAATGAATGCTCGATCGCCGCGCGCACGATGCCGGCCGTCGCCTCGGGTCGCAGCGTGAGGCTCTCGCCGTTCAGCCTGTCCTCGAACGTGTACATCTCGTGCTCGACGACGTCGGTCACTTCGCCGATCGCGCGCACGAACAGCGGCGTCGTCTCGACGAGCGGAACGCGAAGGTTGCGATAGCCGTACTGCGCGAACACGCTGCGCGCGGCATCCTCGAAGCGCTCCCACAGCGCGGCTTCGTCGGGCAGCACGTCGTTCATGCCGCGCACCGCCTGCAGCTTTGCAGGCTGTCCGGCGACCTTGAACTCGCCGGTATCGGCTTTGAGGCTACGCGCCTGGGCGTCAGTGTCCTCCGTCACGCCGACACCTTGAGCGAAATCGACTTGCGCTCGGGGTCGAGGTGCGGCGCGCGCGGCTCGCCGCCGTACGTCGCGCGCACATAGTCGTCGACGAGGCGTGTGAACTCCTCGGCGATGTGCTCGCCCTTGAGCGTGACCGTCTTCTGGCCGTCCACGTACACCGGCGCGACCGGCGTTTCACCGGTGCCCGGCAGCGAAATGCCGACGTTCGCGAGCTTCGATTCGCCGGGGCCGTTCACCACGCAACCCATGACGGCAACCTGCATCGATTCGACGCCGGGGTAGCGTTCGCGCCACACTGGCATCTGCGCGCGCAGGTACGCCTGGATACGCTCGGCGAGCTGCTGGAACACCGTGCTCGTCGTGCGGCCGCAGCCGGGACACGCGGTGACCATCGGCGCGAACGAGCGCAGTCCCATCGTCTGCAGGATCTCCTGCGCGACGACCACCTCGCGCGTGCGATCGCCGTTCGGCTCGGGCGTGAGCGACACGCGGATCGTGTCGCCGATGCCCTGCTGCAGCAGCACGGCGAGCGCCGCCGTCGACGCGACGATGCCCTTGCTGCCCATGCCTGCCTCGGTGAGGCCGAGATGGAGCGGATAGTCGCAGCGCGACGCGAGCTCGGTGTAAACCGATACGAGGTCCTGCACGTCGGACACCTTGCACGAGATGACGATGCGATCGCCGCGCAGGCCGAGCTCCTCGGCGCGCTGCGCGCTCGCGATCGCGGACACGACGAGCGCCTCGCGCATGACGGCATCGGCCGCGAGCGGCTGCGCGCGCTTCGCGTTGTCGTCCATCATGCGGGCGAGCAGATCGGCGTCGAGGCTTCCCCAGTTGACGCCGATGCGCACCGGCCTGTCGAGCGCGATCGCCTGCTCGATCATCTGCGCGAATTGCGGGTCGCGCTTGCTGCCCTTGCCGACGTTGCCCGGATTGATGCGCAGCTTCGCGAGTGCGCGGCCGCAATCGGGCACCTCGGCGAGCAGCTTGTGCCCGTTGAAGTGGAAGTCGCCGATCAGCGGAACGCGACAGCCCTGCGCGTCGAGCCGCTCGCGAATCGCGGGCACGGCGGCGGCGGCTTCGACGGTGTTCACCGTGACGCGCACGAGCTCCGATCCGGCGTCGGCGAGCGCGCGCACCTGCGCGACGGTCGCAGCGACGTCCGCGGTGTCCGTGTTGGTCATCGATTGCACGACGATCGCAGCGCCGCCGCCGATCGAGACGTCGCCGACGTCGACGCGGCGTGTCGCGCGTCGCTGGCGGCTTGCCGTTTGGCTGGCGCTCATTTCAGCGTGAACCGCGCGACGTTGCCGCGGGAGAGCGCAGCGAGGTCGACCGGCTGGCCCCGGTAGGAGAGCCTCACGTCCGCGGAGTTGCCGATCACGACGTCGAACGGAGGCGTGCCGGAAACGTTTTGCTGCTCGCCGGCGCGCATCATCTTGGCGATCAGCACGCGGCCGCTGCGATCGCGAATCTCGGTCCACGAGAAATCGCGATACGTGAGCGCGAGCGTGGCCTCGTCGGCGACGGATGCGGGCGCTGCGCCCCCAGCGCCCGGTGCGGACGCGGTGGCGGGCTCCGTCGTCGTCGGCGCCGGCAAGCTCGACGGCGGCGATTCGGCGATGGAGTCGGGCGCCGCCGGTGCGACGGCGGGGTTCGGCAGCGCCATCGACGATTCGCCGCTGCTCTTCGCCGCCGGCGCGCCCGATCGCACGCCGGCGCCGTTCGCGCCGTCGCGCTGCTGCCTGTATTCGAAGTACGCGGCTCCGCCAACAATCGCAATCAGCGCAAGAGGGATCGCCCAGCGCGTCCACGCGGAGCGCGTGCGGCCCGCGTTCGGTAGCTCGCCGATCGATGCCGCGGTCGCATGCAACGTCGGTGCGCCGAGCGACGGAACGGCCGCCGCGCCGGGAAGCGCGGAGAGCACGGTGTCGGGATCGAGATGCAGCAGCCGCGCGTAGTTGCGCATGAAGCCACGGATGAACGTGCGGCCCGGCAACCGCGAGAAGTCGCCGTCCTCCAGCGCTTCGACCTGCCGCGGCGCGAGCTTCAGCTGCTGCGCGACCGCGTCGAGCGTGAGCCCGGCGGCCTCGCGCGCCTGGCGAAGCAGCACACCGGCGGTTTCCGGCTCCATCTGCGGCGGCAATGCGTCGGTCGTCATCGCTTCGCGCGATCCGCTTGCCGCTACTCGCATGCCGCCGTCGCGAGCGCCTTCGTCTCGGCGGCGTCCGGATACCGGTTGCGAAGCTGCGACACGTACGAGAGCTCCGACTGGCGATCGCCGAGCTTCTTCTCGATGCACATGCCGAGGTAGAGCGCTTCGGGCGCGGGATTCGCCTGCAGCATCACCGGCTTCATCCAGGCGCGCGCCTCATCGAACCGCCGGCCCTTGTAGGCGAGCAGCGCGAGCCCGTAAGCGGCGTCCGGATTGTTCGGCGACGTCGCGAATGCGCGCTTGAAGTACGACTCCGCGGCCGCGTTGTCGCCGAACGACGCGCTGCACTTGCCGGCGTTCACCAGCGCGGATTCCGGCGTCCTGTACAGCGGATTTCGAATCGCCACCTCGAACTCGGCGATCGACTCGCGCGCGCGCCCGTGCGAGCAGAGGTACCAGCCCCAGTTGTGATGGATCTCGGAATCCTGCGGCGCGAGAGCGAGCGCCTGGCGAAAGCTTTGCTCGGCCTTCGCCGTGTCGCCGAGCATCGTGTAGACGAGGCCCAGCACGTTGTAGGCCTTCGCGTTCGTCGGGTCGATCTTCAACGCTTCGTTCAGCTCTTCGATCGCGATGTCCATCTGTCCGCGCTCGTAGTACCCGGCGGCGAGCTCGGTGCGGATCTGCGAGCGCTGCGCGGCCGGGATTTGCTGCTGGCGCACCGGCGGCAGCGGCTCGGGCTGCGCTGGCGCGGACGGCTGCTTCGACGCGCAGCCCGCGATGACGAGCAGCGCAGCGATCGCGCTGTAACGGACGAATGTCGACACCATCATCGAGGTGGAATCGGCGTGGCGGGCGCGGGCGCCGCCCGCACGAGACGCGACAGCCGCCGCTTCGTGCGGTCCTGCACGCGGCCGGCGAGCTGGCCGCATGCCGCGTCGATGTCGTCGCCGCGCGTCTTGCGAATCGTGGTCATGTAGCCTTCGTCGATCAGGATCTTCCGGAATGCGAGCACGCGGCCGCGCGAGCTCGTCGCGAACGGTGCGCCGGGAAACGGGTTCCACGGAATCAGGTTCAGCTTGCACGGCGTGTCGCGCAGCAGCCGCGCGAGCGCCCGCGCATGCTCGGGCTCGTCATTGACGTGGTCGAGCATCACGTACTCGAAGGTGATGAAATCGCGCGGCGCGCGCTCGAGGTAGCGCTTGCATGCGGCGAGCAGCTCCGCGATCGGGTGCTTGCGGTTGATCGGAACGAGCCGATCGCGCAGCGGGTCGTCCGCGGCGTGCAGGCTCACCGCGAGCGCGACGGGGCACGCGTCGCGCAGCTTGTCGATCATCGACGTCAGGCCGGACGTCGACACGGTGACGCGACGGCGCGAAAGCCCGTACGCATCGTCGTCCACAAACACGCGCAGCGCGGTGACGACCGGATCGAAATTGGCGAGCGGCTCGCCCATGCCCATCATCACGACGTTCGTGATCGGCGCTCGCCCGGCGTCCACCCAGGATGCGCCGACTCCATCGTCGCGCAGCGTGCGATTCGCGAGCCAAAGCTGACCGACGATCTCGCCGACGGTCAGGTTGCGGTTGAAGCCCTGCTTGCCCGTCGAGCAGAACGCGCAATCCATCGCGCAGCCCGCCTGCGACGACACGCACAGCGTTCCGCGATAGCGACCGGAAGCATCGTTCGCGGCGTCGGACGGGTCGCTCGCATTCCGCTCGGCAATCGCATCGCCCGCGGGGCCCCTGGGCAAGCCCTCGCGGTCGCCCTCGGGGATGTAGACCATCTCGACGGCGTTCGCGCTGCCGACGTCGAGCAGCCACTTGCGCGTGCCGTCGGCCGCCGTCGTGTCGCTGATGACGCGCGGGCCGCGAATTTCGGCGACGGCGGCGAGCCGCTCGCGCAGACCCCTCGACAGGTCGCTCATCGCGCCGATGTCGTCGACCAGCCGCTGGTGCAGCCAGTGCGACACCTGCTTCGCGCGAAACGGCTTCTCGCCGAGGTCGGCGAACAGCGCGGCGAGGCCGGCGGCGTCGAGGTCGAGCAGGTTGATCATCGAAGCTCGCGATGCAGCGGCGCGCTATCGGCTGTGGATCGCGAGCGCCGGGAAGAAATACGCGACTTCCGCTTTCGCCGTCTCCGGCGCGTCCGAGCCGTGCACGGCGTTGGCGTCGATGGACTGCGCGAAATCCGCCCGGATCGTTCCCGGCGCGGCCTTCTTCGGGTCGGTCGCGCCCATCAGGTCGCGGTTCCTGGCGATCGCTTCCTCTCCCTCGAGCACCTGGATCATGACCGGTCCGGACGTCATGAACTCGACGAGGTCCCTGAAGAACGGCCGCTCCCGGTGCACTGCATAGAATCCCTCGGCCTCGCTGCGCGACAGCCAGCGCATCTGCGCGGCGACGATGCGAAGGCCGTTCGACTCGAAGCGGGAGTAGATCTTTCCGATGACGTTCTTCGCCACGGCATCGGGCTTGATGATCGAAAGCGTGCGTTCGACGGCCATTTTGGCGGCGCTCCGGCGATTTCCCAATTTAAACGGGCAATTATAACAGTTTCGCCTGCCTGACGCCGGTGCCGGCGGCGTCGGTGCGCCCCGCGTGCGGGCGGTGCTTACGTGCGCGCCGAACCGCGCATCGCGCGCGCAGGAACCACGGCTTCCGGGCTGCGATGGCGCGGCCACGCCCCTCTGAAGTTGCGACTGGCTGAACCGCGCGATTTCCGGCGGCGGCGATTACCGCGCGCCCGATCGCCGCCCAGAGCGGCGAAACACGGGCATCGGGCGGGTGCCAGCGCGCCCCGGCGCGCCGCGCTAGCGGATCATGCCGACCGCTCGCGGCAACCAGAGCGACAGCGGCGGCCAGTACGTGACGATCACGAGGAACACGAGCATCGTCAGCAGCCACGGCCACACGGCGACCGTGAGCTCGGTGATGCCCATCTTGGTGATGCCGGAGGCGACGTACAGGTTCAGGCCCACCGGCGGATGGCACATGCCGACCTCCATGTTGACGGTCATCATGATGCCGAAGTGAATCGGGTCGATGCCGAGCTTCATCGCGACCGGGAACAGGATCGGCGCCATGATCAGCACGATCGACGACGGCTCCATCACGTTGCCGGCAAGCAGCAGCACGACGTTGACGAACAGCAGGAACGCGACGACGCCGAGTCCCTTGTCGAGCATCCACGCGGCGAGCTCCTGCGGGATCTGCTCGGACGTCATCAGGTAGCTGAACATCACCGCGTTGGTGATGATGTAGAGGAGCATCGCGCTCATGTTCGCCGAGTCGAGCAGCACCTTCGGCACCTTCGCGAGCGACATGTCCTTGTAGACGAACACGGCGACGAAGAACGCGTAGACGGCGCTCATCGCCGCCGCCTCGGTCGGCGTGAAGATGCCGGAGTAGATGCCGCCGATGACGACGATGATCAGCAGCAATCCCCAGATAC
The DNA here is from genome assembly GCA_963798655.1 of uncultured beta proteobacterium. Lineage (GTDB taxonomy): Bacteria > Pseudomonadota > Gammaproteobacteria > Burkholderiales > Casimicrobiaceae > CAVSMC01. The sequence goes on from CAWCUH010000009.1 coordinate 44,286, forward strand.
TCTCGCGGAACGTCTTCCAGCGCTCTCCCCATGTGGCCCTGGGCAGGCGCGGATAATCGTTCTTGCGCGCACGCCACCACGTCGTCAGGCCGAGCATCGTGGCCAGCACGATCCCGGGGACGATGCCCGCGATGAACAGCGCGCCGACCGACGAGTTCGTCGCGACCGCGTACATGACCATGACGATCGACGGCGGGATCAGGATGCCGAGCGCGCCCGATGTCGTGACGACGCCGGCGCCGAAACGCTTCGGGAATCCCTGCTTCACCATCGCCGGCAGGATGATCGAGCCGATCGCGACGACGGTCGCGGGCGAGCTGCCGGACACGGCGGCGAACAGCGCGCATGCGAGCACGCCGGCGAGCGCGAGCCCGCCGTGCCAGTGGCCGACCATCGACGAGGCGAAATTGATCATCCGGCGCGCGACGCCGCCGTGCGTAAGGAAGTTGCCGGCGAGGATGAAGAACGGGATCGCCATGATCTCGAACTTCTCGATGCCGGTGAAAAGCTTCAGCGCCACCGATTCGATCGGCACCTGCGTCATGAAGAACAGGTACGTCAGCACGGTGAGGCCGAGCGAGATCGAGATCGGCATCCCGGTCAGCATCAGACCGAACAGCAGTGCGAAGATGATCCAGGCGTTCGCGATGTCGACGCCGGCGAATTTCAGCACCACCGGGATCGCGATCAGCAGCGGCGGCAGCAACGCCGGCCAGCGCGGGCCTTCGACCGGAGCAGGGGCGGGCATCGCCGTGCTCACGGCCGCCCCCCTTCCTTCACCGGATGGGGGTGCAGGTTGTCGTCCATCGCATAGACGTTCATGTCCTCGATCGGCTCGACGCCCTCGACGTGCGCAACATCATGGTGCGGCAGCTCGCCGGTGCGCGCGAACGACCATGCGACCTGCAGGAAGCGGAAGCACATCAGGTACGAGCCGAGCGGGATGCACAGGTAGACGATCCACTTCGGCAGCTCGAGGTCGGGGGACACCGAGTCGGTGTGGCCGATCTCCCAGACGAAACCGGTGGCGAGCGTGCCGACGATGCCGGTGAACAGCGCGCCGGCAGCGAGGCCGAACAGCACGTAGAGCTTGCGCGTGTTCGGCGGCAGCCGATTGATCATCACGTCGACGCCGACGTGGATGCCGGTGCGCACGCCGTACGCGGCGCCGAACTTCGCCATCCACACGAACATGTAGATGCAAAGCTCCTGCGCCCACGAGAGGTCGATCTTCAGCAGCGCGTCCTGCACGACGTGGGATCGACATGCCGGCGCTGTAGCGGTGCACGACGGCGACGAAGATCAGCAGCGTGGCCGTGGCCATCAGGAACGCGATGATCCACTCCTCGAGATGGTCCAGGAACTTCATGCCGCCTCCTCTTCGCGCGCGATGCGCGCACACGGACTTCTCGAGGTCGCGTCGCAACGGCAGTGAATTAGGCATTCCGAAACGTGGGCTGTCAACTCGGCCGCAATCGGCTTGCGTGCCCGTTGCACTCGGTGCAGCCGCGCACGTTGTTGCGAAGGCGCTCGAGGGCTGGCGACCGGACGATTCGCGATGTGCCCCCGGGGGCCTCGCCCAGCGAGTCAAAACAGCGCGTTTGGCAGCACCAGCGACAGCCAGGGAACGTAGGTGATGATCACCAGGAAGACCACAAGCACCGACAGCCACGGCAGCGCAGCTCGCACGACCTCGAGGATCGACATGCCGGTGATGCCCGAGGTGACGAACAGATTGAGGCCGACCGGTGGCGTCACCATGCCGATCTCGAGATTCACCACCATGATGATGCCCAGATGCACGGGATCGATGCCCAGTTGCGTCGCGATCGGGAACAGGATCGGCGCGAGGATCAGGATGATGCCCGTCGGCTCCATGAAATTGCCGGCGATCAGCAGCAGCACGTTGACGATGATCAGGAATCCCCATGCGGGCATTCCCCAGGCGACGATCTGCTCGGTGATCGCCTGCGGGATCCGCTCGGTGGTCAGAACGTGCGCAAAAAGCAGCGCGTTCGCGACAATGAACATCAGCATCACCGTCACTTTGGCGGCGTCGACGAGGACGCGCGGCACGTCGGGCATGCCGATGTCGCGGTAGACGAACACGGCGATGAAGAACGCGTAGAACGCCGCGACGGCGGCCGCTTCCGTCGGCGTGAACACGCCGCCGTAGATGCCGCCGAGGATGATGACGAGGAGCAGGAGTCCCCACAGTGATTCACGGCCCGCGGTCACGACTTCGGCCAACGTCGACTTCGGTTGTCGCGGCAGGTTGATCATTCGCGCGCGCACGTAGATCGCCGCCATCAGCATCAGGCCGAGCACGATGCCGGGGATGACGCCGGCCATGAAGAGCTTCCCGACCGACGTCTCGGTGGCCGCGGCGTACACGACCATCACGATCGACGGGGGGATCAGGATGCCGAGCGTCCCCGCGTTGCAGATGACGCCGGCCGCGAACTCCTTCGAGTATCCGGCCTTGACCATGCCGGCGATGACGATCGAGCCTACGGCGACTACGGTGGCCGGCGACGAGCCGGAGACGGCCGCGAACAGCATGCACGCGAGAACCGACGCCATCGCGAGCCCGCCCCGGAGATGGCCGATGCACGCGATTGCGAAGCGGATCATCCGCCGCGCAACGCCGCCGGTCGTCATGAATGCACCGGACAGGATGAAATACGGGATCGCGAGCAGCGTGAAGTGCTCGGACGTCTCGTAGAGCTTCAGCGCGAGCGAGGCGAGCGAGTCGTGAGCGAAGAACAGAATCGTCAGCAGCGACGACAGGCCGAGCGCGATCGCGATCGGCATGCCGAGGAGCATGAACACGAACAGCAGGACGAACAGCGCCGCGGTCGTCACCGGTGCGACCTCTCGCCGTCGGCGGTCTCCTCCTGCTTGAGCTTGAGCGCCTCGGCGGCCTCGTCGGCGAGATGCAGCCCGCGCTCCTTGCCGGCAACGATCCGGTAGAACTGCTCGGCGAAGCGGATGCCGAGCACCAACGCGCCGAACGGCAGCACCAGCCGGGGCACCCACTGCGGGATCGGCAGGTCCTGCGCCTCAATGCCGATCGAGTAGATCTTCTCGACGTAGATGGCGGCGCCGTACACGACGATCGCGGCATACGCGATGCAGCAGGCGGCCGCGATGGCGCCGGCGATCCGCGCGCCGCGCGGGCCGAACGACTTGACGAGCGCATCGACGCCGATGTGCGCGCCGACCCGCACGCCGTACGCCATGCCGAGGAAGATCAACGCGCCGAATAGGTAGGTGACCGTCTCCAGCGCCCAGACGAAGCTGTAGTTGAAGACGTAGCGGGCGATGACCTGCGTGAACTGGATCGTCGTCATCACGGCGAGGAGGAGGGCGATGAATCCCTCCTCCAGCCGATCGAACCAGGCTACCCAGCGCACGTTGGCGCCCTCCCCGTCCCGGAAGCGGGAAGTCGGTCAGCTGCCGTTGGCGTTCTGCGCGGCGTCGATCACGTCCTTGCCGATATCGCCCTCGAACTTCTTCCAGACCGGCGCCATCGTCTTGCGCCAGGCGGCAAGGTCGTCCTTGGACAGCTGCACGATCTTGGCCTTGCCGGCGGCGGCAATCTTCTGCTTGTCCTGCTTGTTGATGTCGCCCGCGAGGCCGTTGCCGTACTTGGTCGCCTCGGTCATCGCTTCCTGCAGGCCCTTCCGGACGTCGGCCGGCAATCCGTCCCACCACTTCGCGTTCGTGATCACCATGTAGTCAAGCACGCCGTGATTGGTCTCCGCGATTGTCTTCTGGACCTCGTAGAACTTCTGCGAGTAGATGTTCGACCACGTGTTCTCCTGGCCGTCGACCACGCCCGTCTGCAGCGCCTGGTAGACCTCGCTGAACGCCATCTTCTGCGGATTGGCGCCGACCGCCCTGAACTGCGCCTCGAGCACGTCGGAGGCTTGGATGCGGAACTTGAGCCCCTTGACGTCCTCCGGCCGCTGCAGCGTTTCTTTGTCGGAGGACATTTGCTTCATGCCGTTGTGCCAGTAGCCGAGACCCTTGATGCCCTTGCTCGTCATCGAGTTGAGCAACGCTTGTCCAACTGGGCCGTCCTGGAAGCGGTCGACCGCCGCGATGTCGTCGAACAGGAACGGCAGGTCGAATACCTGCAGCTTCTTCGTGTAACGGTCGAACTTCGACAGCGACGGCGCGATGACCTGCACGTCGCCGAGCAGCAGCGCTTCCATCTCCTTCGCGTCGCCGAAGAGCTGCGAGTTCGGGAACACCTGCACTTGCACCTTGCCGGGCAGCTTCTTCTCGGCGAGCTCCTTGAACTTGATCGCGGCCTGGCCCTTCGGCGTGTTTTCGGCGACGACGTGGCCCACTTTGACGATGATCGGTTGCTGCGCGGCGACGGGGCCGCTGAGAACAACGAAAGTCGATGCGGCAAGCAGGAGCGCTAGACGGGGATGCATTGGTCGTCCTCCACGTGGAACCCGTGCCTGGGACTTCTCGCGGTCCCAACGACCGGGATTTGATATACGGAGTCCCGCGCCATCGGCGAAGTTCAACGCGAGTTCTTTGGCCCCGGCGACGCAACTTCAGCCGTATCCAAACTACAAGCCCGCCGAGAGCCTGGTTCGCGGCCGCTGGCCGGTACCGATCTGTCCCGCGAGGTTAGCAGGGCATTGCGCCCGGCGTTTGACAGGCGTCAATGTTCGAATGATCCACCTTGCACGCGCGGCTTCCAACGCAGCGTGTAGCCGGGCGCGCCCGGCGCTGCGACGAATGCGGCGTCGACGCCGATGCCCGGCACGGCGGCGAGCGCGTCGCCGCAGAACACCAGCGGAACGCCGCCGCGCGCCCAGTGCGGAACCCCGGCGCGCTGCAGCAGGTGCTTCACGCTCTGCTGCGCGCCACGAGCGGCGAGGCGCATCCGCTCGCCGCCTTCACGCGAGCGCACGACGACCGCGCGCGATTGCGCGAGCGCGACCGCGATGCCTTCGCCACTCGCCGGCGCGAATTCGAGCGTTCCGTGCGGCAGCGACAACTGCGTCTCGCCGCGCCACGCGACGGCAAACGGCGCCGCGGCGAAACAGTGCACCACAATGCGACCGCGGTGCAGGCCGATCTCCATGCCGTCGTGCCGGAGCTGCACGCGCGCGTCGCGACCGGCGTGCACGATCTGCTCGAGCATCGCCGCGAGGCGCGCCGTCGACGGTGCGCGCAGCCCGTGCGCGCGCAGGAACCATCGCAGCACGTTGCGCGCGCGATGGGGCGCCGACGATGCGAACGCGGCCAGGCGCTCGCGATCGAGCGTGCCGTTTTCGAGCGCGCCGCTCGCGTCGAGAATCGCGAGCTCGTCGGCGAGCAGCGCCGCTTCGGCCTGGTGCGTTGCGGCCCGGGCGAGCGTCTGAGGATAGCCGGCAAACGCGTCGGCGAGACGCGGTGCGATGTGGTGACGGATGAAGTTGCGCACGCGTGCAGGGTCGGCGTTCGATTCGTCGTCGATCCATGCGAGCGCGTGCGCGGCCGCGTATTGCGCGAGCGCGCGACGCGGCATCGCGAGCAGCGGGCGAAGCAGCTGCACGCGTGCGGCGATCCGCACCGCCGGCATCGCGGCAAGCCCGTGCGGACCGGCGCCGCGCAGCAGCTGCAGCAGCACGGTTTCGGCCTGGTCGTCGGCGTGGTGCGCGAGCAGCAAGGCGTCGGCGTCGGTGTCGGCGAGCGCCTCGTAGCGCGCGCGCCGTGCGGCAGCCTCGATGCCGTCGCCGTCGTCGCGCGCGACATCGACGCGGCAGACCTCGAGAGCGACTCCGCGCGACGCGCATTGCTCGGTGCAGAACGCGCTCCACCGGTCCGCGTTCGGCGACAGGCCGTGATGCACGTGGATGGCGGATACGTCGAGCGCGAGCGCGGGCGCGATGCGCGCGACCGCGTCGAGCAACACCATCGAGTCGCGCCCGCCGGACAGCGCGATCGCCACGCGCCGCGGGCCGTTCGCGCGCGACGGCAGTCGCGAGAGCGCCGCGCGCACCGCGTCGACGACGGCGGCGCCGACGCGCGCGGCGCCGTCAGCCGGCCGTGATCTCCTTGAACTTGCCATACGCGAGCAGCTTGTCCTCGCGCGCCTCGAGCAGCGCGTCGAGCGTCTGCTCGGTCAGCTGGCGCAGCGTGTCGGTCAACGCCTTCTTCAGCGCGACGATCATCGCCGCGTGATCGCGGTGCGCTCCGCCGAGCGGCTCGTTCACGACCTTGTCGATGAAGCCGAGCTGCTTCAGGCGCGTCGCGGTGATGCCGAGGATCTCGGCGGCCTCCGACGCCTGCTCGGCGGACTTCCACAGGATCGACGCGCAGCCTTCGGGCGAGATGACGGAGTAGGTCGCGTACTGCAGCATCAGCGTCACGTCGCCGACGGCGATCGCGAGCGCGCCGCCGGAACCGCCTTCGCCGATGACCGTCACGATGATCGGCACGCGCAGCCCCGCCATTTCGAACAGGCTGCGCCCGATCGCCTCGGACTGGCCGCGTTCCTCCGCGCCGATGCCGGGATACGCGCCCGGCGTGTCGACGAACGTGAACAGCGGAAGGCCGAACTTCTCGGCGAGCTTCATCAACCGCAGCGCCTTGCGATAGCCTTCGGGGCGCGGCATGCCGAAGTTGCGGCGGATCTTCTCCTTCGTGTCGCGGCCCTTCTGATGGCCGAGCACCATGCACGGTGCGCCGTTGAACCGCGCGAGGCCGCCGACGATCGCCGCGTCGTCGCCGAACGTGCGGTCGCCGGCGAGCTCGCGGAAGTCGCTGAACATGCCGTTCACGTAATCGAGCGTGTACGGCCGCTGCGGATGGCGTGCGACCTGCGCGATCTGCCACGCGGACAGCTTCGAGTAGATCTCCTTCGTGAGCTGCTGGCTCTTCTTCGTGAGCCGTGCGATCTCGTCGGAGATGTCGACGGCCGAATCCTCGTGCACGTAGCGAAGCTCGTCGATCTTCGTCTGCAACTCGGCGATCGGCAGTTCGAAGTCGAGGAATGTCTGCTTCATCGGCAGGGCGAGCGCGAAAGCGGGATGTCCATCATAACGCACCGTCGCGATACGGCTCGCTGCGGCGGGTCGAGTCAGGCTCCCGGCGGCACGGGCGGCGCGCCGGGGGCGAGCGGGCGCTCGCATTTCCACGCCGCAAACAGTTCGTTAGCGACGACGGCGGACAGCACGATGACCCCGCCGGCGAGCGCTGCGCTACCCGGATGCTCGCCCATCAGCGCCCACACCCAGACCGGACCGAGGATCGGCTCGAGCAGCGCAAGCAGGCCGAGCTCCGTGGCCGACAGGTGCTTCGACGCGGCGGTCATCAGCAGACAGCCCGCGCCAAGCTGCAAAAAGCCCATGAACGTCAGAACCGCGACGTCGCGCATGCTCGCCGTCAGCGTTCCGGTCAGAAAGAACGCCGGCACGAACGAGAAGACTCCGGCGAGCATCACCGTGGGCAGCATGTCGGCGTGCGCGCGAAAACGCCTCAGCATCGTCACGTTCAGCGCGAAGCAGCACGACACGCCGAGCGCGAGCAGGTTGCCGGCGAGGCGTCCGCTGTCCAGCGAGTCCGCGAACATGACGACGATGCCGGCGAACGCGATGCTCATCGCGACCCACGTCCGCGACGGAACGGGCTCGCGCAGCAGCACTCGGCCGGCGAGCGCGGCGAGGAACGGCGACACGCTCATCAGCACGAACGTGTTCGCGACGGTTGTGCGCGTCAGCGACGCAATGAAGAAGAAGAACGTGCCGGCGAGGAAAAGGCCGGACAACACCCCCGGCTTGCCAACCGCGGCGATCGCAGCCGGCGCGCGCCGGCCATGCATCACGAACAGCGTTGCGGCGACGAAGATCGACATTGCGAGCGAGCGCCAGAACACGATCTCCCATGCGCTCGCGATCGACACCTGGCGCACGAGGATCCCTCCGGTCGACCAGCACACGGCGGCGCCGATCATCATCAGCACGGCGCGGCGGTGAGCGAGACGGGAGGTCGTCATGCCGTTTTTAGCAGCGTGTCGTGGCGCGCGGCCCGCCGATGCGCACGATTGCGGCGCCCTGAGCGAACGGCGGGCATCCGCCGCCTCGCTGAGGATACGGCGGGCATTCGCCGCGTCTTTGAATATGCGGCGAGCAATCGCCGCGCTCGGCGCCAGGTTTCAGTGAAGGGAAAGTTGGCCACAAAAAAGCCGGCTCGCCCGAATGAGGCGCGCGCCGGCGTGCTGCTCGAATTCTACCTCAGCGGCCGCTCGGCGTCACGCAGCATCTCAACGTGCGCGATGCCGTCTTCGTCGTACGGCGGCGAGACCGTGCGGAATCCGAATGCCGCGTAGAACGACTCGAGGTAGCGCTGCGCACCGATTCGTATCGGCATGCCGGCGTGCACGCCGCCGGTGCGCGCGATGCCTTCGCCGACGAGCCGCCGGCCGAGGCCGGTACGGCGCACCGACGGCGCGGTGACGATGCGCCCGAGCGAAGGCTCGCGATACTTGGCGCCGGGATCGACCATGCGCAGATACGCGACGAGCGCCGGTGCGCCGTCGTGCGGCATCCAGCCGAGCAGATGCCACGCATGCGCGTCGAGCCCGTCGGCGTCGAGGAACGCGCACTTCTGCTCGACGACGAAGACCCGCTGGCGCAGCGCCATGGCTGCATACAGGTCGGACGGCGCGAGCGCGTCGAGGCGGGCCCATTGCCACGCTAGCGCGACACCGTCGTGCGTACGGCTCGCCTGCAGCAGGTTGTCATCGTGCATCGCGCGACGTTAGCGCACGCCGCGCGCGGCGTCGAGCCGCCGACTCCGCACGCGTCATCGTGTCGAAGCGGCGACATCGAGCGCCGAGTCGACACGCGACGGCTCGGCGAAGTCGGCGACCGGATCGCGACCCATTGCAACAGCGATGCGCGCGAAATCGTCGGCAGGGACGCGCAGGAAGCCGAAGCGGAACGCCGCGCCCCAGTGCGTCTTGCTGCGCAGGAACGTCAGCGACTCGATCAGCGGTCGAATCGGCGCCGGCGCTGCCGGCAGATAGTCGACGTCGGCGCGAAACGGACGGAAGTCGGCAGCCTCGTCGACCTGGTACACCCGACCGCTGCGCACGCGGCCGATCGCGGTGAACGCCTGCAGCGGCTCGCCGTCGGGATGCGCGACTCGCGGCGAATAGATCGCGAATCCGTCGCCGGCGCGAACGCGCTCGAGCGGGCCCGCCTTGCCGTGATTGACCTGCGCAAAGCCCCCGGCCATCGCGCGAAGGGCGTGGTCCCGTGCGACGACGCCGATCCAGTACTGTCGTATGACCATGCGCTTCTCCGCTCGATGGTCGTCTCACGCCGCGATTGTGGGCTCCGCGCGTTCGACCGGGCTCAGGCGCGCCGGCGTGCAGTGCCACGGCGCGTTCGCGAGGGGCAGCGGAGGAATGCTTCGCCGCAGCAGCTCGGCGCACAGCGCGCCGGCGGCCATCATCGCGGTGCCGCCAATCGTCGCGGACTGCGCGAGCGGCGCGAGCACGTCGCGCGCGAGCGGCAGCAGCCCGGCCAGCGCCGTGGCGACGAGCGCCGCGGCGAAGAGCGCGCCGCCTGCGATGCCGACGCCGGTCGCCCAGCGCGGCAGGCCGAGAAAGCGCATGCGGCCGCGCTTCGCGTGGCGCGCGAGCGCGAGCATCGGGAACGCGAGCGCAACCGCGGCGCCGACAACGGCGAGCGCGACGCCGGCGAACTCGACGGCGACCGGCCAGCCGTCGTGCAGCGACGCGAACAGCGCGTGCGCCTTGAACGTTCGCGCGAGCGGCGGCGCGACGTGCGCGGCGAGCGCAAGCTGCAGCAGCGCGAGCGATCCGAGATAGAGCGGGCGGGATATCGGGTCGGCATGACGCAACCGCATCGCGGGCCTCCGTTGGTTCGTTTTCGCGCAATCGGCGCGCACGGACGAACTCTAGGAAACGCCGACGCGCGCCGCCATCGGACGGATGGCCGAGGAGCGGCCCGCTCTCACGCCGGCCGTGTGCGAGCGCGGTGCGCCGCGCGGCCGGGCGCGATTCGCGCTTCCCTTACAATGACGGGCTCGAGCGAGGAGAGATCATGGCTGCGCATCGCATCGCCGTCATTCCGGGCGACGGCATCGGTAAGGAAGTCGTGCCCGAGGGCCTGCGCGTGCTGGACGCGGTATCGCGCCGCTTCGGCATCGCGCTCGAGTGGTCGCATTTCGACTGGAACTGCGACTACTACGCGAAGCACGGCCGCATGATGCCCGATGACTGGTTCGAGACGTTGTCGCCGTTCGACGCGATCTACTACGGCGCCGTCGGCTGGCCGGCGACGGTTCCCGATCACGTGTCGCTGTGGGGATCGCTGATCCAGTTTCGCCGCCGCTTCGACCAGTACGTCAACATGCGGCCGTGCAAGCTGATGCCCGGCATCGCGACGCCGCTCGCCAATCGCAAGCCCGGCGACATCGACTTCGTCGTCGTGCGCGAGAACACCGAAGGCGAGTATTCGTCGGTCGGCGGCCGCATGTTCGAAGGCACCGAGCGCGAGATCGTGTTCCAGGAGTCCGTGTTCAGCCGCAAGGGCGTCGACCGCATCCTGAAGTTCGCCTTCGAGCTCGCGCGCAAGCGTGCCGCGAAGCACGTCACGTCGGCAACCAAGTCGAACGGCATCGCGATCACGATGCCGTACTGGGACGAGCGCTTCCGCGCGATGAGCGCGAGCTATCCCGACATTCGCGTCGACCAGTACCACATCGACATCCTGACCGCGCACTTCGTCCGCCAGCCGCAGATCTTCGACGTGGTCGTCGGCTCGAATCTCTTCGGCGACATCCTCTCCGATCTCGGACCCGCGGTCTGCGGCACGATCGGCATCGCGCCCTCGGCGAACATCAATCCCGAGCGCGCATTTCCGTCGCTGTTCGAGCCGGTGCACGGATCGGCGCCCGACATCGCCGGCAAGGGCATCGCGAATCCGATCGGTCAGATCTGGTGCGGCGCGATGATGCTCGAGCATCTCGGCCATCCCGACGCGGCGGCTGCCGTCGTGCAGGCGATCGAGCGCGTGCTCGCCGATCCGTCGGCGCCTCGCACCGGCGACATCGGCGGACGCGCGAAGACGGTCGACGTGGGCCGTTCGATCGCCGACGCGCTGTAACGGTCGCCGTTGCGCAACTGACGTGCGCGCGGCGTTTGTGGCAGCATAGCGGGCAAACGCAAAAGCCGACCCACGCTCGGGCAACGATGGGCGGCGCATCCTGGGGATCTCCATGCTGATCGGCATTCCTCGTGAAACGCGCACGGGCGAGACGCGCGTCGCAGCCACGCCGGAGACGGTGAAGAAGCTCGCGGCGAGCGGCGCGCACCCGATCGTCGTCGAGTCCGGCGCGGGCATTGCGAGCAGCTATCCCGACGCGCAATACCAGGCCGCGGGCGCGCGCATCGGCAACGCCGCCGATGCGCTCGGCGCAGATATCGTGCTCAAGGTGCGCGGCCCGTCGGCCGAAGAGCTGCCGATGGTCAGGCGCGGCGCCGTGCTGGTCGGCCTGCTCAATCCGTTCGACGCGCAGGCGATCGAAGCGTATGCGCGCGCCGGCATCACCGGCTTCGCGCTCGAGTCGCTGCCGCGGATCACCCGTGCGCAGGCGATGGACGTGCTGTCCTCGCAGGCGAACATCGCCGGCTACAAGGCGGTGATCGTCGCCGCCGCCGAGTACGGCCGCTTCATGCCGATGCTGATGACCGCCGCGGGCACGGTGAAGGCCGCGCGCGTGCTCGTGCTCGGCGTCGGCGTCGCCGGATTGCAGGCGATCGCGACGGCGAAGCGCCTCGGCGCCGTGATCGAGGCCTCCGACGTGCGACCGTCGGTGAAGGATCAGGTCGAGTCGCTCGGCGCGAAGTGGGTCGACGTGCCGTACGAGACCGACGAGGAAAAGCAGATCGCCGAAGGCGTCGGCGGCTACGCGCGGCCGATGCCGCCTGCATGGATGGCGCGGCAGGCGGCGATCGTGCACGAGCGCGCGAAAGCGGCCGACATCGTCATCACGACGGCGTTGATCCCGGGCCGTCCCGCGCCGAAGCTGATCAAGGCGGCGACGGTCGCCGAGATGAAGCCCGGCTCGGTGCTCGTCGATCTCGCCGTCGAGCAGGGCGGCAACGTCGAAGGCGTGCAGGTCGGCACGATCGCGAACGTCAACGGCGTGCGCATCGTGGGCATCCCGAACCTGCCGGCCACCGTGCCGACCGATGCGAGCGCGCTGTATGCGCGCAACGTGCTGACGTTCGTCAACCTGATGATCGATCCGAAGTCCGGCGCGTTCAACGTGCCGCGCGACGACGAGATCATCAAGGGAACGCTCGTTTGCGACGCCGGCGCCGTGGTGCCGCGCGGCGCATGAGATTGCGTCGCTCACGTCGCAGCGGGGAGCGCGCAGCGCGGCGAGCGAATTACTTTTGACGTCGTTTCGAGCGAACAGCGGATTCACGCTTCGCGCGGACCGATGTGCAGCGAGGAGAGCCCATGGCCACCGGTGTCGACCCGATCGTCTTCTACCTGATCATCTTCGTGCTCGCGATCTTCGTCGGCTACCACGTCGTGTGGAGCGTGACGCCGGCGCTGCACACGCCGCTGATGAGCGTCACCAACGCAATCTCGGCGATCATCCTCGTTGGCGCGATGCTCGCGGCCGGACCGGCCGTGATGGACTGGGGCGGCTGGGTCGGCGTCGCCGCGGTGGTGATGGCGTCGATCAACGCGTTCGGCGGCTTCCTGGTGACGCAGCGGATGCTCGAAATGTTCAAAAAGAAGGAGCCGAAGGCCGCGGTTTCGAAGAACGCGGGCAAATGACGCGCGACATCGGGGAACAACAATGAGCGCCAATCAAGTCGCCCTCTGGTATCTGGTCGCGTCGATCTGCTTCATCCTCGCGTTGAAGGGACTGTCGCATCCGTCGACGGCGCGCCGCGGCAACCTGCTCGGCATCGTCGGCATGGCGATCGCGGTGCTGGTCACATTCGCGCTCGTCTACTCTCATACCAAGAACGTCGCGATGATCCTCGTCGGCATCGCCATCGGCGGCGCGATCGGCGCCGTGATCGCCCGGCGCGTGCAGATGACGCAGATGCCCGAGCTGGTCGCGGCGTTCCACTCGCTCGTCGGCATGGCGGCGGTGCTGATCGCGGTGGCCGCCGTCAACGACCCGGCGGCGTTCGGGCTGCCGGCGCCGCTGCCGACCGGCAACATGCTCGAGCTCTTCATCGGCACGTTCATCGGCGCGATCACGTTCTCAGGCTCGGTGATCGCGTTCGGCAAGCTGTCGGGCCGCATCGGCAGCGCGCCGATCGTCTATCCCGGCCAGCACTGGATCAATCTGCTGATCGGCATCGCGATGATCGGCTTCGGCATCTGGTTCTTCATGGGTGGCGGCTGGCTGCCGTTCATCGTGATGACCGCGCTCGCGTTCCTGCTCGGCGTGCTGATCATCATCCCGATCGGCGGAGCCGACATGCCGGTGGTGATCTCGATGTTGAACAGCTACTCGGGGTGGGCGGCCGCCGGCATCGGCTTTTCGCTTAACAACCCGATGCTGATCATCGCCGGGTCGCTCGTCGGCAGCTCCGGCGCGATCCTGTCGTACATCATGTGCAAGGCGATGAACCGCAGCTTCGTGAGCGTGATCCTCGGCGGCTTCGGCGGCGAGGTTGCCGCCGCCGCCGGCAGCGACGCGCAGAGGACGGTGAAGTCGGGCAGCCCCGACGACGCCGCGTTCATCATGGGCAACGCGGAGACGGTGATCATCGTTCCCGGCTACGGTCTCGCGGTCGCCCGCGCGCAGCATGCGGTGAAGGAGATGGCGGCGAAGCTCGCCGAAAAGGGCGTCACGGTGAAATACGCGATCCATCCGGTCGCCGGCCGGATGCCGGGTCACATGAACGTGCTGCTCGCTGAAGCGGAAGTGCCGTACGACCAGGTGTTCGAGATGGAGGACATCAACGGCGAGTTCGGCATGGCCGACGTCGCGCTGATCCTCGGCGCGAACGATGTCGTCAATCCGCTGGCCGAGCAGAAGGGCAGCGCGATCTACGGCATGCCGATCCTGGAGGCCTACAAGGCGAAGACGGTCATCGTCAACAAGCGCTCGATGGCGTCCGGTTACGCCGGCCTCGACAATCCGCTGTTCTACATGGACAAGACGATGATGGTGTTCGGCGACGCGAAGAAGGTCGTCGAGGACCTCGTCAAGGCGATCGAGTGACGTCGTAGTCGCGCGGTCGCGCAGCCCCGCCGCCGAATGGTCGTCAGCCGCCGTCTCGTCGCCGTCTCGTCGCCGTCGTCGTCGCCGACGTCGTCGGCTACTCGCGGCTGATGGAGCGCGACGAAGCGGGCACCCACGAGCGGTTGCGAAAGCTCAAGGCCGAGCTGCTCGACCCGAAGATCACCGAGCACGGCGGGCGCGTCGTCAAGACCAGCGGGGACGGCATGCTGGTCGAGTTCCCGAGCGCGACATCGGCGCTGCGCTGCGCGGTCGAGATCCAGCGCGAGATGGGCGTGCGCAACCTCTACGTCGCGCCCGACGACAAGATCCAGTTCCGCGTCGGCATCAACCTCGGCGACATCATCGTCAAGGGCGACGACATCCTCGGCGACGGCGTGAACGTCGCCGCGCGGCTGGAGACGCTCGCCGAGCCGGGCGGCATCTCCGTCGCATCCGCGGTGTGGGAGCAGGTGCACGAGGATCTTGGCGTCGAGTTCGTCGACTCGGGCGACCAGCACGTCAAGAACATTTCGAAGCCGATCCGCGTGTCCTCCCTACCCCCCCTGTCGATCGCGAGCGCGTGCTGTCCGAAGCGGACGCCGATTCGCTTCGCGCGGTGTCGCTCGATGCGCGCGATGCGCTGGCATGGACGATCCGCGGTTCGGTCCTTGGCGCGCGCGGCTATGTCGACGCCGCGTTCGCCGCCAACGATCGCGCGCTCGAGCTCGATCCAACGCGCTTCTATCCGGTGATCATGCGCGGATGGCTGTATCTTTCGGCGGGCAAGTACGCCGACGCGTTGAAGGTCGTCGAGTCGTTGCGGATCCCGCTCGCCGCCGACAGCGGTCTGCGGCTGCTCGCGTGCACGACGCATCTGCAAACGGGCGCGTACGATCAGGCGATCGCCGACTGCGAGCGCGCCGTCGCGGGAGGCGACGACTGGATCGGCTTCGCCGACATGACCGCCGCGTATGCGATGCGTGGCAACGCCGAGAAGGCCGCGCAGGCGAAGGCGCGGCTCATCGCCATCGTCCCCGCGTTCACGATCTCCCGCTACGAGGGCAAGCGTTTCTTCATCACGCCGGAAGCGGTTGCGCGCGATCGCGAGCACATGGTTGCGGGACTGCGCAAGGCCGGCGTACCCGAGTAGCGGCACGGCGCGCGCCACGCGTGCCTGATGTGAGTGCGCTGCGCGCGCAAAGACGCCGCGCCGTCGCGACCGGCAAGCTCCTCCAGCCGTCGCTGTAACGCGTTGTTCGCGGCGTCGTGCGCGACCCGATAGAATGCCGCTGGCGGCCGCTGGCCGCGGATGGCGCGCGTGCCCGGTCCCCTCTCGCATCTGACGGTCCTCGATCTGTCCCGCGTGCTCGCCGGCCCGTGGTGCACGCAACTGCTCGGCGACCTCGGCGCGACGATCATCAAGATCGAGCGGCCGCGCGGCGGCGACGACACGCGTGCATGGGGACCGCCGTACCTGCGCGACCGTGAGGGACGCGAGACCTCGGAAGCGGCGTACTACCTGTGCTGCAATCGCGCGAAGCAGTCGGTCGCCGTCGACTTCACGACGCCGGCCGGCCAGCGGATCGTGCGCGATCTCGCGCTGCAATCGGATGTGCTGATCGAGAACTTCAAGGTGGGCGGCCTCGCGCGCTACGGTCTCGACTACGCGAGCGTGGCCGCCGACAACGCGTCGATCGTCTATGCGTCGATCACCGGCTTCGGCCAGGACGGCCCGTACGCCGATCGCGCCGGCTACGACTTCATCATCCAGGCGATGAGCGGCTTCATGAGCGTCACCGGCGAGCGTGACGGCCTGCCCGGCGGCGGCCCGCAGAAGGCCGGCGTCGCGATCACCGACCTGATGACCGGCATGTACGCGGCGGTGGCGATCCTCGCCGCGATCTCGCATCGCGAGCGCAGCGGCGAAGGCCAGCACATCGATCTCGCGCTGCTCGATTCGGCGGTCGCGATGATGTCGGTGATGAATCTCAACTATCTCGCGACCGGCGTGCCGCCGGGACGCGCGGGCAACGCGCATCCGAACATCGTGCCGTACCAGGTGTTCGCATGCGCCGACGGTCATCTGATCATCGCCGTCGGCAACGACGGTCAGTTCGCGAAGTTCTGCGCGATCGCGGGGTTCGCGCAGTGGGCGAGCGATCCGCGCTACGCGACGAACGCCGAGCGCGTGCGCAACCGCAGCGAGCTCGTGCCGATGATCGCCGAGCTCGTGAGGACGCGAACGCAGCGCGACTGGCTCGCCGCGCTCGAGGCGGCCGGCGTGCCGTGCGGGCCGATCAATCGTCTCGATCAGGTGTTCGCCGATCCCCAGGTCGTCGCACGGCGAATGAAGCTCGACCTGCCGCATCCGATCGCCGGCACGGCGCCGCAGGTCGCCGCGCCGATTCGCTACTCGCGCACGGCCGTCGAGTACGGCGAGGCGCCGCCGCTGCTCGGCCAGCACACGGCCGCGGTGCTGCGCGAGCGCCTCGGCTTCGACGATGCGGCGATCGGCGCGCTCGCGCAGCGCGGCGTGATCGGCGTGCTGCGATGACGCGCAGCCGCCTGTTCTGGATCGCCTACGCCGTCGTCGCCGCCCTCTGCGCGGCGATCGCGATCCGGCTGTTCCCGCTCGCGATTCCGATCGTCAATCTCGACATCAAGCTGTCGCGCGAGGACGCCGTCGACAAGGCGCGCGCGATCGCCGCCGAGCAAAAGCTCGCGCCGGCCGACGCGCGCACCGCCGTGCGCTTCGCACACGACGACGCGACGCAGAACTACGTCGAGCTCGAAGGCGGCGGCAAGCCGGCGTTCGCCGCGATCGTCGCCGGCGACGTCTACGCGCCGTACTGGTGGGAGGTGCGTCTGTTCCGTCCCGGCGAGATCACCGAGACGCTGATACGCCTGAAGCCCGACGGCACGCCGTGGGGGTTCGAGCAGAAGATCCCGGAAGCCCAGCTGCCGGCGTCGCCGCAAGGTCTCGCGCTCGACGCCGACGCCGCGCGCGGGGTGGCGGAGCGGGGCGCGCAACGCGAATGGCGCGTCGACTTCTCGCAGTACCGTCCGCTCGATCACACCGAGGTGCGGCGAACGAGCGGTCGCGTCGACCATGCGTTCACCTACGAGCGAACAAGCGGCCATCCGGGCGATGCGCGGCTACGCCTGCGGCTGGGCGTTTCGGGCGACGCGTTGACCGCGGTGACGCACTACGTGCACGTGCCGGAATCGTTCGACCGTCGCTACGAGGAGCTGCGCTCGGCCAACAATGCGCTTGCCGGCGCCGCCGCGCTCGCCGCCGGCGTGCTATACGGGCTCGGCGGCTGCGTCATCGGCACGCTCTGGCTGCTGCGCCGCCGGCTGCTCCTGTGGCGCCCGTCGCTCGGCGCGGGCCTCGTCGTCGGCGC
This sequence comes from uncultured beta proteobacterium, assembly GCA_963798655.1. GTDB lineage: Bacteria > Pseudomonadota > Gammaproteobacteria > Burkholderiales > Casimicrobiaceae > CAVSMC01. The sequence goes on from CAWCUH010000009.1 coordinate 61,934, forward strand.
GCTGCTCGGCGCGGCGATGCTCGCGAGCGCGCCGTCGGCGTGGTTCGATTACGACACCGCGCAGGCGACGTCGACGTTCTGGATCCGGTTGGTCGGCCGCTCGCTGATGACCGCCGTGCTCGGTGGCCTCGGCTACGCGCTGGTGTTCATGGCTGCCGAGGGCTTGTCGCGGCGCGCGTTTCCATCGCACCCGCAGCTTTGGCGGCTGTGGTCGCGCGAAGCGGCGCCGACGCGGCAAGTGGTCGGCCGCACGCTCGGCGGCTACCTGTTCGTGCCGATCGAGCTCGCGCTCGTCGCGGCGTTCTACTACGCGACGAATCGCTGGCTCGGCTGGTGGCAGCCCTCCGAGGCGTTGACCGACCCGAACGTGCTCGGCAGCGCGGTGCCGGCGCTGTCGCCGATCGCGATCTCGCTGCAGGCCGGCTTCATGGAGGAGAGCCTGTTCCGCGCCGTGCCGCTCGCGATCGCCGCGCTGATCGGCGCGCGCTTCGGCCGGCGCACGCCCGCGATCGCGATCGCCGTCGTCGTCCAGGCGCTGGTGTTCGGCGCCGCGCACGCGAACTATCCGGGGTTTCCGTACTATTCGCGGCTGGTCGAGCTGTTCGTGCCGGCGACGATCTGGGCGCTGATCTTCCTGCGCTTCGGCCTGCTCACGACGGTGCTGCTGCACGCGGTGTTCGACCTTACGCTGTTCTCGATTCCGATATTCCTCGTCGACGCGCCGCAAGCGCGCGTGCAGCAGGCGCTCGTCATCGCCGCTGCGCTGGTGCCGCTCGCGATCGTCGTCGTGCGCTGGATGCGCGCGGGTGCGCTCGCAGAGTTGCCGGCGCTCGTGCGCAACGGCGGCTGGAGCAGCGCCGCAGAGTCGTTCGCCGAACCGGCGTCCGCCCAAGCGGTGCACCCGGAGGATCCACCGTGGGTCGCGCCGTTCCAGCGCGCATTGCCATGGCTCGCTGTCGCGGGCCTCGTCGTCTGGGTCGCGGCGACGCCGTTTCGCGCCGACGTGCCCGGCATCTCGATCGGTCGTTCCGACGCCGTGGCGGCGGCGGATGCCGCGCTGCGCGAGCGCGGCGTTGCGCTCGATGCGTCGTGGACGCGTTTCTCCGACGTCATGCTCGCGCGCGACAACCCGGGACTGTGGCCGCAGCACCGTTTCGTCTTCTCCGAGGCCGGGCGCGACGCGTATCGCGCCGTCGTGGGCAACGTGCTGTCGCCGCCGCTGTGGCAGGTGCGCTACGCACGATTCGGCGGCGACGTCGTCGAGCGCGCCGAGGAGTGGCGCGTGACGATCAATGGCGACGGCACGCTGCGCCAGGTCGTGCACACGCTGCCCGAGCAGCGCGCGGGCGCGCGGCTCTCGCGCGACGACGCGCATGCGCTCGCGATGAAGGCGATCGAACGCGCGTTCCATCGCGACCCGGCGAGCCTCGTCGACGTTGGTGCCGACCAGCGTGCGCTGCCTGCGCGCACCGACTGGGCGTTCACGTTCGCCGATCCCAAGCTTGCTGTCGGGGCGGGCGGCCAGGCGCGATTCGTCATCACGATCGCCGGCGACGAGGTCGTCGGCAGCGGACGCTACGTCTTCGTTCCGGAGACCTGGGTGCGCGCGGAGACCGAGCGTGCCGGACGTTTCACGCTGGTGAAGATGCTCTTCGGCGGTGCCGTGGTCGCGGCCATCCTTGCCGCGCTGATCTACGCAGTCGTCGCATGGGCGCGCGGGCGCAGCGACCGGCGCACGCTCGTTGCGCTGATCGCGATCACGTTCGGCCTGTCGATCGTCGGCGCAGCGAACGCGTGGCCGGAAGCGGCGATCGGTCTGTCCACGACCGAGCCGCTCACCACGCAGGTGACGCTCGGCGTGCTGCGCCGGATCTTCGGCGCGCTGGTCGGAGCGCTCGTCGTCGGCCTCGTCGGCGGCGTCGCGATGCACGCCGTCGCGCGGCAACCGGTGGGCCCGATCGCCGGTCGCCTGCGGCCGTGGGCGGCGGGCGTGGCGGCGGCGTTGTTCGCGGCGGGCGTCGCCGCGGCGCTCGCGCGGCTTGCGCCGAGGCTCGCGCCGCTGTGGCCGGACTTTCCCGTCTTGTCGCTGGCGCTGCCCTCGCTCGGTGCGCTGCTCGCCGGCGCACGGGCGATCATCGCGATCGCCGGCGCATTGTTCGTGCTGACGATCCTCGGACGCGCGACCGCCGGCTGGCATCGGCGCCGCTGGCTCGTTGCACTCGCGTTGATCGCGTTGAGTGCCGCGGCCGGGCTCACCGCACCCGATCAGGTGGCCGCGATCGCGCGCGGCGTCGCGAATGGCGTGGCGGTCGCCGCGGTCGTGCTCGCAGTGCTGCGTTACGACGCGGCGAGCGTTCCGGCGTTCGTCGCGACGACGCTCGCGTTGACGTTCGCCGAGCAGGCGACGCGCGGCGGCTGGCCTGGCGCGCCGGTGCACGCGATCATCGTCGCGCTGGGCGCGGCACTGTTCGCATGGCTCGCAACACGCTACGTCGAGCGCGTCCGCGCCGCCGCGGCGAGCGACGCTACCTGACGCGCGTCCAGAAGGGCTGCACGAAGTTGTTCGCGAGGTGCACGACGTCGACGTTCGCGCGCGACGCCCACGGGATCACCTGGCGGTGCAGCGGGATATGGTTGTACGCCGTCTTCTGCGCGGCGAGCGCATCGCGAATCATCGCGATGCGCGCGTCGGCGCTCATCTCGACCTTGATCTTCGCCGTCAGCCGGTCGAGCGTCGAATTGGTGTACCGGCCGTAGTTGTAGTCGCCGTCGCCTTTCGCCGAATATGTCGACAGCACCGGCTGCAGGATGAAGATCGCGTCGGTCGCCGCGCCGCCCCAGCCCAGCATGTAGAGGCTCGTGTCGAGCTTCTCGAGCTTCGGGAAGTAGTTCGTGCGCGGCATCGCATTGACGCGCGTGCTGACGCCGATCTGGCTCCACATCGCGGCGAGCGCCTGGCAGATCTTCTCGTCGTTCACGTAGCGGTTGTTCGGGCAGTCGAGCGTCACGTCGAATCCGTTCGGATAGCCGGCTTCGGCGAGAAGCTGCTTTGCGCGCGCCCGGTCGAACGGCACGCGCTTCTCGAGCTCCGGCGTCGACTGCACCGGCGAGGGCAGCATGGCGCCGGTCGGCTGCGACAGTCCCCGCATCGTCGCGCTTTTGATCGCGTCGACGTCGACCGCACGATAGAGCGCCTCGCGCACGCGGACGTCCTTGAACGGGTTCCTGCCCTTGACGCTCGAGTAGAGCAGCTCGTCGCGCTGCTGGTCCATGCCGATGAACACGACGCGGTTCTCGGTGCCCTCGACCACCTTGATGCCGGGGGTCTGCTTCAAGCGGGGGACGTCCTGCGGCGGCGGGTCGTTGATCAGGTCGACCTCGCCGGAGATCAGCGCCGCGACGCGCGTCGCGTCGGACACGATCGGCCGGTACAGCACCTCGTCGATGTTGCCTTCGAACTTGCCCGCCCCGATGCCCCACCAGCCGGGGTTCTTCACCAGCACCGTGCGGATATCGGGCTCGCGCGCCTTCAGCATGTACGGGCCGGTGCCGTTCGCCTGATGCGCGGTGACCATGTCCTCCTTCGCCGTGTAGTTCTGCGGCTTCGTCGCCCGATTTTTCTCGCACCACGCCTTGCTCATGATGTTGATCGACGCGACATGCTCGAGCTCGATCGGATTCGGCCCGTTGGTCGTGAAGTCGACGGTGAGGTCGTCGATCCTTTTCGGGATGCCGGCGGCGTTGGCGTACACGCGAAGCTGCGACGATTCCGAGCGCGCGCGCTCGAAGCTGAACACGACGTCGTCGGCGGTGAACGGCGTGCCGTCGTGGAACGCGACGCCGGCGCGCAGCTTGAATCGCCACACCGTCGGCGATATCTGCTGCCATGATTCGGCGAGCCGCGGCTCGAGGCCGAGCTTCTTGTCGCGGCCGACGAGGAACTCGTAGATGAGCTCGTTGATGTTGTTCGTGAGCCCTTCGTTCTGCGAGTGCGGATCGGTCGTCTGCATGTCGCCGCGGCCGGACCAGCGCAGCGTCGCCGCGTCGGCGAGCGCGAACGACGCGATGAGCGCGAGCAGAACCGACACACGGACCGCCGATCGAACACGGGACGTCATGATCGCTCCTCCGTCGAATGCGCGCGCGGCGCGCGCGCCATCATAGCGCGGCGGTGCGGCGGGCGGGGTAGAATCCGCCGCCGCTTCCGTCGTCGACATGCCGCAACCGACCGTCACCGCCACCGACCTCACGCATCGTCTCGCCGACGCGATGTCGAGCGACGCGATGAAGCTCGCGCGGCGAATCGCGCAGGCGCGCGCGAAACGCGCGCAGCCGTCGGAATGGTCTCGCATCGAGGCGGACCTCGAGCGCTCGATCGCGAGGCGCAGTGCGCGCGCGGCGCGGCGGCCGGCGATCGTCTACGCGCCGGATCTGCCGGTGTCGCAGCGTGCCGACGAGATCGCCGCGGCGATCCGCGATCATCCGGTCGTCGTCGTCAGCGGCGAAACCGGATCGGGCAAGACGACGCAGCTGCCGAAGATCTGCCTTGCGCTCGGGCGCGGCGTGCGCGGACTGATCGGGCACACGCAGCCGCGGCGCATCGCCGCGCGCGCCGTCGCCGCTCGCATCGCGCACGAGCTTGCGAGCGACGTCGGCGACTACGTCGGCTACAAGGTGCGCTTCACCGACCACACGAAGCCCGACGCGTTCATCAAGCTGATGACCGACGGCATCCTGCTTGCCGAGACGCAGGGCGACCGCATGCTCGCCGCGTACGACACGATCATCGTCGACGAGGCGCACGAGCGCAGCCTCAACATCGATTTCCTGCTCGGCTACCTGAAGCAGCTGCTGCCCTCGCGCCCCGATCTGAAAGTGATCGTCACGTCGGCGACGCTCGACGCGCAGCGCTTCGCCGGGCATTTCGCAAGCGCCGGCAAGCCGGCGCCGGTGATCGAGGTGACCGGTCGCATGTACCCGGTCGACGTGCGCTATCGGCCGCTCGCGAGCGGCGACGATGAGGCCGACGACGAGGAGGAGCTGGAGGAAGGCGTCGTCGCGGCGGTCGAGGACCTGTGGCGCGAAGCTGCCGGCGACATTCTCGTGTTCCTGCCGGGTGAGCGCGAGATCCGCGAAACCTCGGAGCTCCTTGCGCGCACGCTCGCGCGACGACCGTACGCGAACGCGGTCGAGGTCCTGCCGCTCTATGCGCGGCTGACGGTGCCCGAGCAGCAACGTGTATTCGCGCCCAGCCGCGGACGGCGGATCGTGCTCGCGACCAACGTCGCCGAGACATCGCTCACGGTGCCGGGCATCTGCTACGTGATCGACAGTGGACTTGCGCGCGTCAAGCGCTACTCGGTGCGCAACAAGACGACGCTGCTGCAGATCGAGAAGGTGTCGCGCGCCGCCGCCACGCAGCGCGCGGGACGCTGCGGGCGCGTCGGCCCCGGTGTTTGCGTTCGCCTGTACGGCGATGACGACTTCGCCGGGCGGCCCGCCTACACCGATCCGGAGATCCTGCGCAGCTCGCTCGCCGCAGTGATCCTGCGAATGGCCGCGCTCGATCTCGGTGGCGTCGACGAGTTTCCGTTCGTCGAGCCCCCGCCGCCGCGCGCGATCGCCGACGGCTATCAGCAATTGCAGGAGCTGGGCGCCGTCGATGCGGCGCGCATGCTGACGCCGATCGGCCGCGAGCTCGCGCGCCTGCCGGTCGATCCGCGCGTCGGCCGGATGATCCTCGCCGCGCGCGAGCGCAGCTGCGTCGCCGAGGTGCTCGTCATCGCGAGCGCGCTGTCGGTGCCCGATCCGCGCGAGCGACCGCTCGAGAAGCAGCAGGCGGCCGACCAGGCGCACCAGCGCTTTCGCGACGAGCGCTCCGATTTCCTGTCCTTCCTCGCGCTGTGGGAGTTCCACGACGCGCTGCTCGGCGAGCGGATGCCGCACCGAAGGCGCGTCGACGCGTGCCGCGCGCAATTCGTCTCGCATCTGCGACTGACCGAGTGGCGCGACGTGCACGCGCAGCTCGCGAGCGAGCTCGCCGAGCTCGGCCTGCAATGGTCGGCGAAGCTTTCGCCGCAGGTCGATGCCGTTCGCTATCAGGCGATTCACATGGCGCTGCTCGCCGGACTGCTCGGCAACATCGGCATGAAATCGGACGACGACGGCTACGGCGGCGCGCGCGGCATCCGCTTTCACCTGCATCCCGGTTCGGCGCTCGCGAAGAAATCGCCGAAATGGGTGCTCGCCGCGGAGCTCGTCGAGACGTCGCGCCTGTACGCGCGCTGCGCCGGCAAGGTGGAACCGGAATGGATCGAGGCGGTGGCGGGCGAGCGGGTCGACCGCGACTACTTCGACCCGCGCTGGGATCCCGATCGCGGCGAAGTGACGGCGAGCGAGCGCGTGCAGCTCTACGGGCTCACGCTGATCGCGCGACGCCGCGTGTCGTTCGCGCGCGTCGACCCGGTCGCGGCACGCGACGTGTTCATTCGCGAGGCGCTGGTGCCCGGCGCGCTCGGCATCGATGCGCCGTTCGTCGCGCACAACCGCCGCCTCGTTGCCGAGGTGAGCGAGCTCGAGCACAAGGCGCGCCGGCAGGACGTGCTCGTCGACGACGACACGATCGCCGCGTTCTACGCCGAGCGACTGCCGGCCGGCGTGCATTCGCGCGCGACGTTCGAGCGCTGGCGCCGGGATGCCGAGGCGCGCGATGCACGCGGGCTGTTCATGACGCGCGACGCACTGATGCGCCACGCGGCGCGCGACGTGACCGAAGCGCTCTATCCGGAAACGCTTTCAACGGCTGGGACGACCCTGCCGCTGAAGTACAGCTTTGCACCCGGACATCCGCGCGACGGCCTGACGCTCACCGTGCCGCTCGCGCTGCTGAACCAGGTCGACGCCGCGCGGCTCACGTGGGTCGTGCCGGGGATGATCCGCGAGAAGGTGACGGCCTATCTCAAGGCGCTGCCGAAGGCGTTGCGCAATCGCTTCGTGCCGATTCCAGACTCCGTGACCATGTTCCTCGATGCAGCGCCGTTCGGTCGTGGCGCGCTGACCGACGCGCTGCGCGACTGGATCGCGTCGCGCACCGGCGAGTCGATCGCGTCGACCGTCTGGGAGGGCGCCGACATTGCGCCGCATCTCGTCGTCAACGTTCGCGTCGTCGATGCGGCGGGCAACGAGCTCGGCGAGAGCCGCGATCTCGCCGAGCTGCGCGCGCAGCTCGGCCAGGCAGCGCAGCTCACGTTCGCGCAGCACGCGCCGTCGCTCGACCGCAACGGTTTGCGGCAATGGGATTTCGGCGACCTGCCCCAGACGTTGACGCGCGTCGAGCGCGGCGCACGGATCACCGCCTTTCCCGCGCTTTGCGACGAGGGCGACAGCGTGTCCATCGTTTCCTTCGACACGCGGGAGGCGGCCGACGCATCGCATCGCGCCGGCGTCGTCCGCCTGATTCGCCTCGCGCTTGAGGACGCGCTCACCCGCCTCGAAGGTCGCGGCGGTCCTCCGGGCTTCGCGCAGCCGGCGTTGCTGCTGAAGCCCGCCATCCCCGCCGATCGTCTGCTGCACGACGTCGTCGACGCCGTTTGCGACCGCGCGTTCGTCGGCGACGATCCGCTGCCACGCAGCGACAAGGCGTTCGCCGAGCAGGTGAAGCGCGCGCGCGCGCGGCTGCCGGCGGTCGCCGACAGCGCATTGCGGCTTCTGTCGGATATCGCCGTCGAATATCACGCGGTCTCGCAAAGGCTCGTCGCCTCGCCGGCGGCGCTCGCGCGCATGAAGGCCGATGTGCGTGCGCGCCGCGACGCGCTCGTGCATCCGGGCTTTTTCAGCGCGACGCCCTGGTCTCACCTGACGCAGCTGCCGCGCTACCTGAAAGCACTCGACCGCCGCATTGCCAAGCAGCGCGACAACTCCGCGCGCGATGCCAAGCACGCGGCACAGCTCGCCGACTGGTGGCGCCGGTACGCCGAGCGCGTCGAGCAGGCGGCGTCCTCGGGCCGCGCCGATGCCCGGCTCGCCGAGTTTCGCTGGCTGCTCGAGGAGCTCGCCGTTTCGCTGTTCGCGCAGGAGTTGCGAACGCCCTTTCCGGTGTCCTACAAGCGCGTCGACCGGGCATGGGCGGAGCTCGACCGCTGAGCCGGCGCTACCTCGGCGAAGGGCCGCTGCGCGTTTCGCCGGCGAATGCCCTGTGCTACAGTAACTTAGCGAATTTCCCCCGGCGCGTCGTCGGCGCGATCGATTCGCCGCCGGCAACGATGCCGGCTTGCAACGAATCCATCGCGAAAGCCAGGCCGCTCGAACACGAAAACGGCGAAAGCGTGAACGCGCAGACGACCCCGACGGCCACCCGCCGCTCCATGCCGCGCGAGATGTCGAAGATTCTCGGCGACTGCCGGGATCTCGCCATTCATCGGCTCACGATCGCGTTCCAGGCGATGCTCGACCGCATCGCAGACGCGCTGATGGATCGTGCGAGCCGCACCGACATCCGCGACGAGCAGCAGATGTTCCTCGACGCGCGCGGCTTGCTGAAGCAGGAGCGGCAGGCGCTGATGAGCGACTTCGAGCAGCGGCTGCGCCGGCGCGTCGACGATCGCATCGCCGGTCGCGAGGATCCGAAGGCCGACTTCTCGAAGGTCGACACGTCCAAGCTCACGCTGGTCGACACGTCGACGATGGACGAGGCGGTGCTGACGGGCAATATCACGCGCGTCGTGGAGAACCTGTGCCACGACGAGTTGAGCGCGCTCAACAGGGGCATCGGTCATCTGATGGGCCAGCCCGATCTGGAAACCGATCGTAATCCGCTCGCGCCGGCAACGATCGTCGACGCGTTCGCCGACGCGGTGAAGGGTCTCGAAGCCGAGTACCGGATCAAGTTCCAGATCCTGAAGGAAATGAACCAGGGCTCGCTCGCCGAGATCAACTCGATCTACGGCGACCTCAATCGGCATCTGGCGAACCTGCAGATGATGCCGACCGCCCGCACGACGATCATCAACCGCGGCAGCGCCGGCGATCGCATGCCGCGCGCCGAAGTCCCCGCCGCGCATCCGCCGGGCGCGGGCGCCGCCGAGATCGACGTGATGACGCTGTTCCGGCGGATGTTCGCCGGCCAGCCGATGCCGAGCATGCACGCCCCCGCGGGCGGCGCACCGCAGAACCCGTTTGCCGGCATGCCGTTCGCGCAGGGCGGCGCGCCGCCATCGCAACCGCAGTACGGCGCCCCGCAAATGCCGTTCGGCGCCCAGGGCGGCGCACCGCAGGGTGGGGGCGAGTTCCCGGCGATCGACATGGGCGGCATGGCGGCATCGCGCTACGTGCCGAGCGGTCCCCTCGCGCCGACGCCTTCCGGCTACGTGCCAGGGATGCCGATCATCGCGACGCCGATGCTCGGCGAAGGCCTCGCGCGGCTGCAGGCCGGCGAAAGCGGATTCGACCTCGGCGGCGGCACCGTCGTGCAGTTCTCCGGCATCCCGCAGGGCACGCACAACGTGCTGCGCGACCTGCAGGAGTCGCCGCTCGGCGCAAGGGCGAACCAGCTCGAATCGATGACGATCGAGCTGGTCGCGATGCTGTTCGATTTTGTCTTCGAGACGCGCGACCTGCCCGACGGCATCAAGGCGCTGCTCGCGCGGCTGCAGATTCCGGTGCTGAAGGCCGCGATGCTCGACGGCGCGTTCTTCGCGAAGAAGTCGCACCCGGCGCGCACGCTGGTGAACGCGATGGCGCAGGCGGGTCTCGGCTGGTCGCCCGTCATGGGCCAGGAGGACCCGCTCTATCGCAAGATCGACCAGATCGTCCATGCGGTGCTCGACCGCTTCAGCGACAACCTTGGCCTGTTCGACGAGCTGCGCGACGACCTCGGTCGCTTCCTCGCCGAGGAGGAGCGTGCGGCCGAAGCGACGATCCAGTCGAGCGCCGACGAGATCAATCAGCGCGACCGCCGGCAGATCGCAGCCGTCGTCGCGCGCTCAGAGATCGAGCGGCGGATCGAGTCGTATCCGATCCCGAAATTCCTCGCGGCTTTCATGCGCGCGCAGTGGCAGGCGGCGCTCGAGCATCTGTACCTCACGCAGGGCGAGGACAGCGAGTCGTGGGGGCAGGCGGTCGCCACGCTCGAGGATCTGGTCTGGAGCGTGCAGCCGAAGAAGACGTCCGAGGACCGCAAGCATCTCGTCGCGCTGCTGCCGTCGCTGCTGAAGCGCATGTCGGCGGCCGTGCATTCGGTCGACTGGCCGAGCGACGAGCGCGAGCGCTTCATGTCGAACCTCGTCGAGGCGCACGCAGCCGCGGTCAAGCCGTCGCTGTCCGCGGTGCCGCTGCCCACCGCGGCGGTCGCCGAGCAGGCGAAGGCGGAGGCGGTCGTCGCCAAGGCCGCCGGCGACGACGTCGCCGCGGCGAAGGCCGAGGCGCTCGCCGACGCGATGACGCAGGCCGAGCCGGCGCCGGCCGTCGAGGAGCCCGAGGCGCTGGACGATCAGTATCTCGAGATCGCGCGAAGCCTCGAGCGCGGCATGTGGATCGAGTTCGAGTCCGAAGACGGGCAGCTCGCGTTCGCGAAGCTCGCCTGGGTGAGCCCGCTGCGCGGAACGTACCTGTTCACCAACCGGCAGGGGCAGAAGGCGCTGTCGATGACCGCCGAAGAGCTCGCCGAGCGCTTCCGCGACGACAAGGCGCGCCTCGTCGAGGCCGAGCCGCTGCTCGACCGCGCGCTCGCAAGCGCCGTCGCGCAGATGGGCGAGAAGTTCGGCGCGGTCGCGGTCCAAGACTGAATAGGGGACAGACCACGTTTTTCCCGAGACGCGCGAAGCACCGGAAAAACGTGGTCTGTCCCCAGAAAACGTGATCTGTCCCCTCATCGGCGCGCTGGTCATCGGCGATGAGATCCTGTCGGGCAAGCGCCAGGACAAGCATCTTGCGCATGTCATCGCGACGCTCGCGGCCCGCGGGCTCGCGCTCGCGTGGGCGCGCTACGAAGGCGACGATCGCCACCGGCTCACGCTGCTGCTGCGCGAGACATTCGTGCACGGCGACATCGTGTTCTCGTTCGGCGGTGTCGGCGCGACGCCGGACGACCATACGCGGCAAGCGGCCGCCGACGCGCTCGGCGTGCCGCTCGAGCGGCATCCCGAAGCGGTGGCGACGATCGAGGCGCAGTTCGCCGCCGCCGCGTACCCCAATCGCGTGCTGATGGCGGAGTTTCCCGCCGGCGCGACGATCATCCCGAACCCGGTGAACGGCGTCGCGTCGTTCTCGGTCCGCGACCATCATTTCTTTCCCGGCTTTCCGCAGATGGCGTGGCCGATGCTCGACTGGGTGCTCGCGACGCATTACCCGTCGCTTGCCGGCGCACCGACGGTCGAGCGCGCGATCGTCGTCTACGGCGCCGGCGAGAGCCAGCTCGTAGCGCTGATGAACGAGAACGTCGAGCGCTTCAAGCGCGTGAAGCTCTTCAGCCTGCCCTCGTTCATGCGCGAGGGCGGCCGAAGGCTGGAGCTCGGCGTGCGCGGCGATCCGGCCGAAGCCGACACCGCGCTCGCGCACCTCGTCGCGGGTGTCGAGGCTGCCGGCTTCCGCTGGGAGCCGCTCGCTTGACCAGGCCGGGCAGCGGCATGGACGAATGCGGCGTCTGGTACGACGACGTTCGTGTCGGCGACACGTTCTCGCGCACGCTCACGATCACCGATGCGCATCTGGTCGCCGGCGCCGGCCTAATCGGCGACTTCAATCCGCATCACACCAGCGACACGTTCGCGAAGCACGCGGCACGCTTTCTCGCGCCGGTGCGCCCGAACGATACGATCACGACGACGTGGACGGTCACATCGCGCGCCGACAAGCCCAAGCACGGCGGCGGTGTCGTCGCCCTTCATGGCGTGTGCCGAAATCAGGGCGGCGCGACGGTCGCCGAGGCCGACGCGAAGATGCTCGTGTCGGCGCGAGTCTAGCGCGCCATCGCGCGCGCGCACTGCGCGACCAGCTCCGGCCCGCGGTAGATCAGCCCGGTGTAGATCTGCACGAGCGTCGCGCCGGCGTCGATCTTATCCTTCGCGTCGTCGCCGGTCATGATGCCGCCGGCGCCGATGATCGGAAGCGCGCCGTCGAGCGCGCGCGCGAGCGTTCGAATCACGGCGGTCGAGCGCTCGCGCAGCGGCCGCCCGGACAAACCGCCCGCTTCGTCGGCGTGGCGCAGGCCGCGAACGCCGTCGCGCGCGATCGTCGTGTTGGTCGCGATCACGCCGTCCATGCCGTGCGCCACGAGGATGCGCGCGATCGCCTCGAGCGATCCGTGGTCGAGGTCGGGCGCGATCTTCACCACGATCGGCGTGCGCTTGCCGTGCGCGTCGGCGAGGCGTTCGCGCTCGGCCGCGAGCGCGGCGACGAGCGACGCGAGCGCATGCTCGTTCTGCAGGTCGCGCAGAGCCTTGGTGTTCGGCGACGACACGTTGACGGTGACGTACGCAGCGCGCACGTACACCGCACGCAGGCATGCAAGATAGTCGTCGACGGCGCGCTCGTTCGGCGTGTCGAAGTTCCTGCCGATGTTCACGCCGACGATGCCGCGCCAGCGCGCGCGCTCGAGGTTCGACATGAAACGCTCGACGCCGACGTTGTTGAAGCCCATCCGATTGACCAGCGCTTCCGCGTCGACGATCCGGAAGAGCCGCGGGCGTGCGTTGCCCGGTTGCGCACGCGGCGTCACCGTGCCGCACTCGATGTGGCCGAAGCCGAGCGCCGCGAGTCCGTCGACGTGCTGCGCGTTCTTGTCGAGGCCGGCGGCGAGCCCTACGCGGTTCGGGAACTCGAGCCCCATCGCGCGCACCGGCGACGGCGGGACGCCAGGCAGCCACCATTGGGGCAGGCCGAGCCGCGCCGACCAGTCGAGCGCGCGGAACGCGGCGTCGTGCGCCGTTTCGGGATCGAGGGCGAAAACGAGGGGTCGGAAGAATGGATACAGCACGGCGTACTGCACACCAAACGGCCGTTGCGGCGCGGCGCGATGATACCATCGGCCCACGCGCGAGTCGGCTCGCGCCGCTCGTACGTCGACATCGAAGCTCGCCGCTTGGTCTTCCGATTCGTCCTGCTCGTCGCCACGCTTGCGCTCGCGGCCGGTTGCGCGCACGCTGCGCGCGGCGCACCGTCCGCCGCGGACAACTATGCGAAGCGCGCCGACGTCCGTGCGTTCGTCGACGAGCTCGTGCGCGACGACGGCTTCGGGCGCGCGTCGCTTCTTCGCGCGCTGCGTGACGCGAAGTTCCAGCCGAAGATTCTCGACGCGATGTCGCGGCCGCTGCTCGAGCCGCCGAAGTGGTACGAGTACGCACCGCAGCTTCTTGCGAGCGCGCGCGTCGACGCCGGCGTCGAATACTGGAACGCGCATGCCGATGCGCTCGCGCGTGCCGAATCCGCGTTCGGCGTGCCCGCCGAGATCGTTGTCGCGATCGTCGGCGTCGAGTCGTACTACGGCCGCTATACCGGCCGCTATCGCGCGATCGACGCGCTCGCCACGCTTGCGTTCGACTATCCGCGCCGGGCGACGTTCTTCCGCGGCGAGCTTCGTCAATTCCTGCTGCTCGCGCGCGAGCAGCGCCTTTCGCCGCTCGCGCCCAAAGGCTCGTTCGCCGGTGCGCTCGGCGTGCCACAGTTCATGCCGGGCAGCTATCGCAACTACGCGGTCGACTTCGACGGCGACGGCCGCGTCGACCTGTGGTCGGATGCCGACGACGTCATCGGCAGCGTCGCCAACTTCCTCGCGCGTCACGACTGGCACGCCGGCCAGCCGGTGCTGCTGCCGATGTCGATCGACACTGACTCGCGCGAACTCGTGCTGCGCCATCTCGACGGCGGGCTGTCGGAGCGTCGCACGCTCGACGCCTGGGCCGACGAGGGCGTAATGGCGCTCGACGTGCCGTCCGATCTCGCGCGCGACCCGGTCGGCGTGCTGCTGCTGGAGGAAGGCGTCGACGATCGCGCGAGCTACCGGATCGCATGCCACAACTTCTACGTGATCACGCGCTACAACCGCAGCCGACTGTACGCGGCCGCGGTGTACGAGCTCGCGCAGGCGATCCGCGCCGCGCGCATCGGCTCGTCGTCGTCGACAGCGGCGCGTTAGCGCGGCGACAGCGTGCGCGAGTGCTCGATCAGCGCGCGCGTGGACGCGTCGACGCGCTCACTCAACGACGACTGGCCCGCGAGCGCGTCGATCAGCGGTTTCGCGAGCGTCTTGCCGAGCTCGACGCCGAACTGGTCGAACGGATTGATGCCGAACAGCGTCGCCTCGACGAACGTGCGGTGCTCGTACATCGCGATCAGCTGTCCGAGCCGGCGTGCGTCGACTTGCGGCATCATCAGCGTCGTCGATGCGCGATTGCCAGGACAGACGCGGGCGGCGACCTGCGCGTCGAGCTCATCGTCCTGCGTGCCGGCCGCCGCAAGCTGCGCGCGGATTTCGCTCTGGCTGCGTCCTTGCAGGAGCGCCTGGGCCTGCGCGATGGCGTTTGCAACGAGCAGGCGCTGCTGATCGCCGAGCGGGTGCCCGGCGCGCACCGGCACGATGAATTCGACGGGCGTCTCGCGCGTTCCCTGGTGCAGCCACTGGAAGAACGCATGCTGGCCGTCGGTGCCCGGCGCGCCCCAGAGCGCCGGCGATGTCGGCCCGGAGACCGCGGTGCCATCGCGCGCCACTCGCTTGCCGTTGCTCTCGAGCACGAGCTGCTGCAGGTACATCGGCAAGTGCGCCAACGCTTGCGCGTACGGCACGACGACACGTTGCGTGTGGCCGAGGAGCCGCGTGTTCCAGAATCCGACGAAGCCGAGCAGCGCCGGGATGTTCTGCAGGAACGGCGTCGACGCGAAATGCGCATCGACGCTCGCCGCGCCGGCGAGGAGCTCGTCGAATCGCGCGTAGCCGAGCCGCAGCGCGATCGACACGCCAGCCGGCGACCACAGCGAGTAGCGCCCGCCGACCCAGTCCCACAGCGGCAGCACGTCGTCGGGCGCGATGCCGAACGCCTGCGCTGCCCTGGCGTTGCCGGTGACGCCGACGAAGTGCGACGACAGGTCGGCGCCGGCGGGCAGGCCGTGCGCGAGCCACGCCTTCGCGCTCGACGCGTTCGCGAGCGTCTCCTGGGTGGTGAACGTCTTCGACGTGACGATGAACAGCGTCGTCGCGGGCTCGAGCGGGGCGAGCGCGCGCGCGAGGTGCTCCGGATCGACGTTCGAGACGAAGGCGACGGGAAGGCCGGCGTCGGAAGCGTCGCCCGCTAACGGGGCGAGCGCGTCGCAAACAAGACGTGGTCCGAGGTCGGAGCCGCCGATGCCGATGTTCACCGCGTGCGTGAACGGCCGGCCTGACGCGCCGCTCCGGCCGCCTGAGCGCACGCCGTCGACCAGCGCGCGCATCCGCGCTTGCGCGTGTCGAATCAGCGCGATCACGTCGACGCCGTCGACGACGAGCGGCGTGTCGTCCTGCTGGCGCAGCGCGGTGTGCAGCGCCGGGCGGCGCTCGCTCAGGTTGATCTTCTCGCCGGCGAAGAGCGCGGCGATCCAGCCGGGCAGCCCGCACGCGCGCGCATGCTGATCCACGAGCTCGAGCGTCGGCACGTCGAGCCGCTCCTTCGAGCAGTCGACGCGCCAGCCGTCCCAGACGATCGCGAGCCGATCCGTGCGTGATGCGTCGGCGGCGAAGAGCTGCTCGAGCGTCGTCGCGGCGAGCACGCGCTTGCGCTCGGCGAGAGCGAGCAGAGCGGACGTATCGGCGGGCTCGGTCATCGAGGGAGGGTCAGAGTGGAGTTTCGATTCTATCGCGCGGGTCGTGCGTTGGGCATTGCGAGACTCCACCCTGGCCTTCCCTGCGCTGACCCTCCCTGCCTCTAAAACCGCACTCTGACCCTCCTTTCCTTCGACCCTATACTGCCGCAATGGACGCCGCCGCCGACAAGGACCTTCCGCTGCGCGAGGACACGCGCCTGCTCGGCCGCATCCTCGGCGACGTGCTGCGCGAGCAGACCGGCGACGCCGGGTTCGAGCGCATCGAAACGATTCGCCGCACGGCGATCGGATTTCGCCGTCGCAACGGTGGCGCAGCGCCCGCGGCGAGCGAGCTCGACGCGCTGCTGAATCATCTCGACATCGCGGAGACGCTGCACGTCGTGCGCGCGTTCTCGTATTTCTCGCATCTCGCAAACATTGCCGAGGACGTCCAGCAGAATCGCCGCCGGCGTATCCATGCGCTCGCCGGCTCGCCGCCGCAGCGCGGCAGCCTCGCCGATGCGCTGGAACGATTGCAGGAGGCGGGCATCGATGGCGCCGCGATCGCGCGCTGGCTCGCCGCCGCCCGGGTGAGCCCGGTGCTGACCGCGCATCCGACGGAAGTGCAGCGCAAGAGCATCCTCGATGCCGAGCGCGAGATCGCGCGGCTGCTGCAGTGGCGCGATCGCGTCGCACTGACCGCCGACGAGACACGCGACTTCGAGGTCGCGCTCGCGCGCCAGGTGCTGTCGCTGTGGCAGACGGCGATGCTCCGGCTGTCGCGTCTGCAGGTCAACGACGAGATCGACAACGGCCTCGCGTACTACCGGTCGACGTTCTTCGCCGAGGTGCCGCGGCTCTACGAATCGCTGCAGCGCGGACTGCGTGACGCGTTCGCGATGCCGGACGGCTGGGCGCTGCCGCCCTTTCTTCGCCTCGGATCGTGGATTGGCGGCGATCGCGACGGCAACCCGTTCGTCACCGCGCAAACGCTGCGCTACGCGAATCGAGCGCAGTCGACGATCGCGTTCTCGCACTATCTCGACGAAGTTCACCGGCTCGGCGCGGAGCTCTCGCTGTCGTCGCGGCTCGTACGGCCGACGGCGCAGCTGATCGCGCTCGCCGAGCGCGCGCACGACGACAATCCACATCGCAGCGACGAGCCGTATCGGCAGGCGCTGATCGGCGTCTACGCGCGACTCGCCGCGACCGCCAGCGCGCTCGCGGGCTACGTGCCGGCGCGCGCGCCGCACGGCGAGGCCGCTGCGTACGCAACGCCGCACGAGCTTGCCGTCGACCTCGCGACGATCGAGCATTCGCTCGCGACGCACGGCGCAAGCCTGCTCGCGTCGGGCCGGCTCGCGCCGCTCGCGCGGGCCGTCGACGTGTTCGGCTTCCACCTCGCCGTCCTCGATCTGCGGCAGAACGCCGACGTGCACGAGGCGGTCGTCGCCGAGCTGCTCGGGCGTGCCGGCGTCTGCAACGACTACGCGTCGCTCGGCGAGCACGAGCGCGTCGTGCTGCTCGAGCGCGAGCTGTCCGGACCGCGGCTGCTGCATTCGCCCCATCTCGATTACTCCGAGCGCACGGGCGCCGAGCTCGCGATCCTTCGCGTCGCCGCCGACATCCACCGCGCATTCGGCGCCGTCGCGCTGCCGAACTACGTGATCTCGAAATGCAACGCGCTGAGCGATCTGCTCGAGGTCGGCGTCCTGCTGAAGGAGGTCGGGCTCGCCTCGGTCGACGCGCTCGCGATGAACATCGTGCCGCTGTTCGAGACGATCGACGATCTCGCGCAGGGCGCGCGCGTGATGCGCGAAGCGTTCGCGCTCGAACGCTACCGCCGCTGGATCGCATCGCGCGGCCAACTGCACGAGGTGATGCTCGGCTATTCGGACAGCAACAAGGACGGCGGCTACCTCACGTCGAACTGGTCGCTCTATCGCGCCGAGCGCGCGCTCGTCGAGGCGTTCAATGCGGCCGGCGTGACGCTTCGGCTCTTCCACGGCCGCGGGGGAACGGTCGGACGCGGCGGCGGCCCGGCGCACGACGCGATCCTCGCGCAGGCCCCGGGCAGCCTCGCCGGTGGCATCCGGCTCACCGAGCAGGGCGAGATCATCGCGAGCAAGTACGCCGACCCCGAGCTCGGCCGGCGCAATCTCGAAACCGTCGTCGCCGCGGCGCTCGAGGCGAGCTTCATCGACACCGAGCAGATCGGCGCGCGCGCATCGGCGTACTACGCGGCGATGGACGCGCTGTCGCAAAGCGCGTATCGGGCCTATCGCGGCCTCGTGTACGACACGCCGGATTTCGTCGCCTACTTTCGCGCCGCGACGCCGATCGCCGAGATCTCGAGCCTCAACATCGGCAGCCGGCCGGCATCGCGCACGGCGTCGACGCGCATCGACGACCTGCGCGCGATCCCGTGGGTGTTCAGCTGGGGGCAATGCCGGCTGATGCTGCCCGGCTGGTACGGCTTCGGATCGGCGGTCGACGCATTCGTCGCGTCGCGCGCCGACGGTTGGGACCTGCTCGCCGAGATGCACGTGCGCTGGCCGTTCTTTCGCAGCGTGCTGTCGAACATGGCGATGGTGCTCGCCAAGACCGACCTCGCGATCGCGTCGCGCTACGCCGAGCTCGTGCCCGACGCCGGCACGCGCGAGCGGATCTTCGCGCGCATCGAGGCCGAGCACGATCGCACGGTGCGCCACACGCTCGCGATCACCGGCCACGAGACGCTGCTCGCCGACAACCCGACGCTCGCGCGCAGCATCCGCAACCGCTTTCCGTACCTCGATCCGTTGAATCACCTGCAGGTCGAGCTGCTGCGCCGCTATCGCGCCGGGCAGACCGACGAGCGCACGAAGCGCGCGATCCACCTGACGATCAACGGCCTCGCGGCGGGACTTCGCAACAGCGGCTGATCGCGCCGCTCGCGCGCGCCGCCCGTCCGATTCGCAACGTCGCCGCGTTCCCGGCGGTCTATAATTTCGCGCATCGGTAATCGCTCGATGCGCATCCTCCTCTCCAACGACGACGGCTACTTCGCGCCGGGACTCGAACGCCTGGCCGAAGCGCTCAGGCCGCACGCGCAGGTCGTCGTCGTCGCGCCCGAGCGCGACCGGAGCGGCGCGTCGAATTCACTGACGCTGGACCGGCCGCTCGTCGTTCGCCGCGCGCCGAACGGCTTCCAGTTCGTCAACGGGACGCCAACCGACTGCGTGCATCTCGCCGTCACGGGACTGCTGGACGAGCTGCCCGACATGGTCATCTCCGGCATCAATCTCGGCGCGAACATGGGTGACGACACGATCTACTCGGGCACGGTCGCCGCTGCGACCGAGGGCTTCCTGCTCGGCATTCCGTCGATCGCCGTGTCGCTCACGTCGAAGACGGCGACGCACTTCGAGACCGCCGCCGCCATCGCGCTTGATCTCGTCATGCGCCATCGCGAGCGCGGGGCCGGCGCGTGGCTGCTGAACGTCAACGTGCCCGACGTGCCGCGCGGCGCGCTTGCCGGCTACAAGGTCACCCGACTCGGCCGCCGGCACAAGGCGGAGAACGTGATCAGGACGCAGAACCCGCGCGGCGAGACGATCTACTGGGTAGGCGCCGCGGGGCCGGCCGCCGATGCCGGCGAGGGCACCGACTTCCATGCGGTCGAGCACGGATTCGCGTCGATCACGCCGTTGCAGATCGATCTCACCAACCGCGATCAGCTGACGCACGTGTCGGCCTGGCTCGCCGCGTAGCGCAACGTAGCGAGGGAGCGATGGCGACGCTCGGCGGCAAGATGAGCGGCATCGGCATGACATCGGTGCGCACGCGGGCGCGCATGATCGAGCGGCTGCGCGAGCAGGGGATTTCGGACGACGTCGTCCTTGCCGCCATGAACGCTGTGCCGCGGCACATCTTCGTCGACGAGGCGCTCGCGATCCGCGCGTACGACGACAGCCCGCTGCCGATCGGCGAAGGGCAGACGATCTCGCAGCCGTGGGTCGTCGCGCGCATGACGGAGCTTGCGCGCAACGGCCGCAAGTTGGAGCGCGTGCTCGAGATCGGCACCGGCTGCGGCTACCAGACGGCGGTGCTCGCGCAGATCGCCGACGAGGTCTACACGGTCGAGCGTATCGGTGCGCTCGTCGCGAAGGCGAGGCGCAACCTGCAGTCGCTCAAGCTGAAGAACGTGCGTCTGAAGCATGGCGACGGCTCGTCCGATCTCGGCGAAGACATCGCCGTCGACGCGATCGTGATCACCGCCGCGGCATCGCACGTGCCCGATGCGCTGCTCAAGTATCTGCGTCCGGGCGGCCGCATGGTGCTGCCGCTCGCGCAGCGCGCGGACGGCGACTACGTGCAGCGCCTCACGGTGATCGACAACACGCCGTCGGGCTATCGGGAACAGACGCTCGATGCGGTAAGATTCGTTCCGTTGCTGTCCGGCATTGCATGAAGAGTCGCGCGCGTGAACTTTCGTGCGAGTTCGCGCCTCGGACGATGATGGCGCTCGCGCCTTGCCTCGCTTTGCGTTTCTTCGGTCACCGCACGCTGCGGAGGTTCGCTGCCGCGGTGCTCGTCGCTACATTGGTTGCCGCGTGCGCGACCGGACGGCGCGCGCCGATCGAGGATCGCACCGCGCGAGCGCCGCTTCCCGGCCCGAGCACGCAGGTGCCCGCGCCGCCACCTGCCGGTGCCGCTGCGCCGACCGCGGCGGAGCCCGACTGGCGCCCGTACACGTACACGGTCAAACGCGGCGATACGCTGCACGCCATCGCGCTCGATCACGGACTCGACTACCGCGATCTGATTGCATGGAACGCGATCGAGAATCCGAATCGAATCGAGATCGGGCAAGTGCTGCGCCTCGCGCCGCCCGGCGCAACGGCGCCCGCAGTCGGCGCGAACGGCGTGACGACGGCACCGTTGAAAAGCGCGCCGGCGGTCGTCGGACAGGGTTCGACGCTGCCCGCGCAGCCGCTGCCGGCAGCGCCGAGCGGCGGCCGCAACACCGACAATTACAAATCGCAGCCGAAGCTTTTCAAGGAGCCTTATTCGGAGCAGGCGCTGCGCGAGGCGCAGAGGCTCGCCGGCGCCGCGCCGCCGCAGAACGCCGTCGCGGTGACGACACCGCCGCCGAGCGTCGTCACGCCGCCGCCGAGCGTTGCACCGGCGTCGCCGCCGATTTCGATCGCGGCCGCGGAACCGGCCGTCACGAAAGGCGAGCCGAAGGCCGAGCCGCGCGCGCCGGTTGCGCCGAGCGCGCCCGGCGATGGCGACGACCGCGTGCAATGGACGTGGCCCGCGAACGGCAAGATCGTCGCCGGCTACTCGGAAACGGCAAGCCTCAAGGGGATCGACATCGCCGGAGCGGCCGGTACGCCCGTGGTCGCGACCGCGGCCGGCAAGGTCGTCTACGCCGGCTCGGCGATTCGCGGCTACGGCAAGCTGATCATCGTCAAGCACAACGCGACGTTCCTTTCGGCGTACGGGCACAACCGCGAAATCCTCGTGAAGGAAGGCCAGCAGGTCGCGCGCGGGCAGAAGATCGGCGAGATGGGCAACACCGATGCGAACGACGTCAAGCTGCACTTCGAAATTCGCCGGCTCGGCAAGCCGGTCGATCCGCTGAAGTACCTGCCGCCGGCGTAAAGCGGCGCGCGCGAAGCATGACGCTGCGCCGGCACGAGCGCGACGATCCCGAAGCGGAACTGCCCGGGCTGCCGCCGGCGGACCTCGAAGCGCCGATAACCGACGCGGCGGGCGGTGCCGCTGCCGCGAACGGCGTCGGGAGCGGCGGCGAAGCCGAGCCGGATACGTGGACCGCGGAGCTGCCGCTCGACGAGCCGGCGCCGGGGTTGTCGGCGGATTTCGTCAACGATGTCACGCAGCTCTACCTGAACGAGATCGGGCAGCATCGGCTGCTCGAGCCGGCGCAGGAGCTCGCGTACGCGCGCGCGATGCGAAGCGGCGACTTCGAGGCGCGGCAGCGGTTGATCGAGCACAACCTGCGGCTCGTCGTGAGCATCGCGAAGCACTATCTTCACCGCGGGCTCGCGCTGCCCGATCTGATCGAGGAAGGCAACCTGGGCTTGATCCACGCGCTCGAGAAGTTCGATCCCGAGCGCGGATTTCGCTTCACGACGTACGCGACCTGGTGGATCCGTCAGGCGGTCGAGCGCGCGATCATGAACCAGTCGCGCACGATCCGGCTGCCGGCGCACGTGGTGAAGGAGTTGAACGTCGTGCTGCGCGCGCTGCGCCATCTCGAGACCCACGGCATGGCCGAGGGCCGCGAGCCGTCGCTCGACGACGTCGCCACGCTGCTCGAAAAGCCGGTCGAGCAGGTGCGCCGCATTCTCGGCTACAACGAGCACGTGACGTCGCTCGACGCGCCGCATGCACGCGAGCCCGGCCTCTCGATTGGCGAGAGCGTTCCCGATGACGCGGCGATTGCGCCGGAGCTGCTGCTGCACAACACGGCGCTCGAGAGATGGGTGCGCCAATGGCTCGACGAGCTGTCCGAGCGTCATCGCACGGTGATCGAGCGCCGCTACGGATTGTCGGGGCGCGACGTGGCGACGCTCGAGGAGCTCGCGCGCGAGCTCGGCGTCACGCGCGAGCGCGTGCGCCAGATTCAGACGGAAGCGCTCGACAAGCTGCGCGGGCGGCTCGCGCGGCGCGGATTCGATCGCGACGCGCTGTTATAAATAGGGGACAGACCACGTTTTCCGCAAAGGCGCTGTGAAAACGTGGTCTGTCCCCTATTTGCTCGAGCGCAGCGCCGCCGGCGCCGGCAGGATGTCCACGGCGCGCGCGAGATGCGCCAGCGCGACGGCGCGCTCGCGATCGTCGTCGGCTCGCGCTGAACCCGGACCATAACGAAGCGCCGCGTACGCTTCGCCGATCACGTTGAATGCCGGTGCGTATTCCGGCCAGCGCGCCGAGGCGCGACCGACGTATTGCAGCGGCCCCTCGTACGGTTCGCGCGGAAGCCCCGCGCGCGCGAGCCGCTTGCACAGCGTCTCCCACAGCGCGCGTGCGCGGTCGCTATGGCGGCGTTTCCATGCGAGCCAGCCGAGCACGGCGCCGACCCAGACCAGCGCGAGCAGCGCGGCGCCGGCGGCCATTTGCCATGCGGCGTAGCGATCGACCTTCCAGTCGCGCCACAGCGAGCGCTGGCGGTCGCGATTGAAGCCGACGACGTTGCGCCGCCAGTCGTAGTTGAGCGCGTCCCAGGATAGCCGAAGGTGCTTCAGCCAGTTGTCGTCGAGCCGCGCGAGCAGCGGAACGCGCTCGTCCGAGGGCAGCGATCCGCCGAGGCCCATCTCGATGCGCGACGGCGAGACGGCGGCCGTCGGATCGTAGCGTTGCCACGCGTCGCCGATGATCGCCTCGGCCCACGCGTGCGCATCGGAGTTGCGCACGATCATGTAGCGTCCGTTCGGATTGATCTCGCCGCCCTGGAAGCCGGTCACCACGCGCGCAGGGATCCCCGCGGCGCGCAGCATGAATACGAACGCGCTCGCGTAGTGCTCGCAGAACCCGCGCCTCGACTGGAACATGAAGCCGTCGATCGGGTCGCGCTGGAACACGACGCCCGGTGCGAGCGTGTAGACGAAATGCTCGTTGCGAAAATGCGCAAGCACCGCCGCGATGTAGTCGACGTCGTCGGGATGCGCATGGCGAAGCGCGGTCGCGAACTCGAGCGTACGCGGGTTCTGCGCGCGCTCGCCTGTCGGCAGCTGCAGATATTCGGCGATTGCGCCGGGATCGCGATCGCCGGCGGGGACGGGATGCGTGCTGCCCAGCACCGATGATTGCCGGTAGCGCAACGGCTGCGTGATCGGCGCGCGCGCGAGCAGCATCTGGTCGCGCGCGAGCACGGCGAGCGGCTGGCTGCCGCCGTCGCCGCCGGAATCCTCGATCGCGTGCCGCGGCAGGCTCGCCGCCATGTCGAGCGCGAACATCCAGGGCTTCCAGTTCGGCTCGAGCGTCACCGTGTAGTTGAGCAGTGCCGCCCGCGGCGCCGACCGATCGGCCGATCGCGGTTGCGCGCCGCGCGAGCTCGCCGTCGAACGGCTGGGCGAGCATCGTCCATTCGCGCCCGTCGAATCGCGACAGCACCGGGCCGCGCCAGTAGCGGAATCGCTGCGGTGGTATCGCATTGTCGAAGTCGACGCGGAATGCGACGGTGTCGGACAGCGACAGCTCGCTGATGCCGCCGGGCGCCATGTGCTCGGAGAGTCCGGTCTTCGCGCCCTGGTCGACCGGCAGCCCCCACAGCGGCGCGCCGAGTCGCGGAAACAGGACGAACAGCAGCGCGGCGAGCGGAATGCCCTGCGCGAACATCCGGCAGGCGAGCGCGACCGGCATCCCCCAGTTCGACGGCTGCGGCGCCGACTGCGGCTGCATCGTGAGCACGATCAGCGTGGCGCCGAGCAGCACCATCGCGGGAACGGCGGCGAGCGCGGCGAACATCGACTGCCCGTAGAAGAACGGCGTGACGACGAGAAAGCTCGACAGGCAGACGAGCAGCGCGCCGTCGCGCGTGATGCGCGCCTCGAGGAACTTGATGCCGACCAGCAGGAACAGGAACGCGACGCAGGAATCGCGACCGAGCAGGTAACCGAACGTCTGGCGAATCACGAACGCGGCGGCGATCGCGAACAGCACGAGCGCCCACGCCGGGATCCGCGCGGGCGCGACGCCGCCGCGCACGCGGTCGCGTGCGAGGAGCACGAAGCGCAAGCCGACGAGCATCGCGCCGGTGAACGCGACCCACGCCGGCACGTACGGCATCTGCGGCAGCAGCGCCGCGATCAGCAGCAAGCCCAACCAGCGGATCTGCGCCGGCGCAAGCGGCGCGCCGCTCGCCACCCGTCGCGCGGGCCGTGGAATCGCCGAGTGGAGCGACAGCGTCGCCATCGTCAGCGCGCCGCCTCGTACAGCGCAAGCGTGGTGAGCGCCGCGCGGCGATGGTCGCGGCCTTGTCCGGCGGGCAGCGCGGCGCCCGGCACGCTCAGCGCAAACGGCCGCGCCGCGCGCTCGGCGGCGAGCACCCACGCGGTCAGGCGGGACAGGCGCTCGTCGGTCGACATCGACGCCGGCGTTGCCGACCATGCGAGATCCGCCGGTCCGCCGCCGCCGGTGCCTTCGAATTGCTTCGTGTACCAGCCGACGCCGCGCGCGACCGCCTTCCATGCGACGCGCTGCGGCGCGTCGCCATCGACGTAGTCTCGCAGCCCGGCGAGATCGGCGTCGCCGCCACGCCCCTGCGCATTGGCGTCGTGACCGCCCGGTTGCGTCGGCAGCGGCGGCGGCTCGGTCTCGGGCGCCGGAAACACGATGCCGGCGAGCGGAAAGTGCACGTAGGCCCAGCCGCGCCAAAGCCCGAGCGGGTAGTCCGACGACACGGTGACGCGACCCAGCGCGACGCGTCCGCGCCGCGGCGTCGGTACTGCGAGCGTCACCGGCAACGCCGCTTCGGGTGGCACGTCGACCGCCGGCGCGTAGCCCTTGCCCGACGCGATCGTGATCACGTAGCGCGGCGCCTGTCCGCCGGCGAGCGCGAGCGTGAACGGAAGCGCGCCGCCGGCGAACGTCTCGCCCGCCGACAGCGGTCGCAACTCGAGTCCGGCGAGGTTTCGAAACGTATGCAGCAGCGCCGCCGCCGCGAGGCCGGCGAGCGCGAACGTCACGACGAAGCCGAGCGACAGCGCGTAGTTGAGCGACGTGACGAGCATCATCGCAAGCGTCGCGATGAACGCGGCGCCGCGCTTCGTCGGCAGGATGTAGATCCGCCGGTGCCGCAGCACGACCGGATGGCGGTCGTCGGGCGCCTCGCGGAACAGCCGCTGCCGGTAGCGGCGCAGCAGCGCCGACTTCATCGACGGGCGTTCGGTGATCGCGGCCACGTTGGCTCGGCGCTGCGGCGCCGCGGCGCGCTACGTGAGCGCGACGGAGCGCAGCAGCGACTGGGCGTGCAGCGCGCCGGCACGCGCTCCGCCGGCGAGCCGATGACCGGCGACGGCGGCAAATACCGCCTGCACGTCCTCGGGCAGCACCATCGGCCGACCGGCGAGCAGAGCCCACGCGCGGGCGCCGGCCACGAGGAGCAGCCCGGCGCGCGGCGACAGGCCGCGGCGCGCGCCCGCGTCGGCGGTGCCTCCGGTGTTGCCGCGGGTGGCCGCCAGCAGCGACTGCACGTAGTCGAGCAGCGCCGGCGCGACGTGGATCGCCGCCGCCTCCTTCTGCCAGTCGACCAGCGTGGGCGGATCGGACAGCGCGGGCAGCGTCGGAATCTGGGCGCGGCGATCGCCGCCGGACAACAGCTCGCGCTCGGCGGCCGGATCGGGATAGCCGATCTCGATCGCCATCAGGAAGCGGTCGAGTTGCGACTCGGGCAGCGGATACGCGCCGATCTGCTCGACCGGGTTCTGCGTCGCGATGACGAAGAACGGATCGGGCAGCCGCCGCGTCTGGCCGTCGAGCGAGACCTGCCGCTCCTCCATCGCCTCGAGCAGCGCGCTTTGCGTCTTCGGCGGCGCGCGGTTGATCTCGTCGGCGAGCACGACCGAGTTGAACACCGGCCCGGGGTGGAAGCGGAACGCCTGCGCCTGTGTATCGAAGATCGACACGCCCAGCATGTCGGCGGGCAGCAGGTCGCTCGTGAACTGGACACGCGAATACTTGAGGCCGAGCGTCGCGGCGAGCGCCTGCGCGAGCGTCGACTTGCCGACCCCGGGGATATCCTCGATCAGCAGATGGCCGCGCGCGAGCAGGCACGCGAGCGCGAGCCGCAGCGGCGCGTCCTTGCCGACGACGACGCGCTCGAGTTGATCGAGCACGGCGGCAAGTCGCTGCGCGGTCGGGGCGAGCGCATGGCTCGCGGGGCGGACGGTCATGGCGCGCTCGCTGGACAAAGGTGCCGCCCGAGAGCAAGCAAGCGGCACGCCAGACTGTATCCTGCCGCCGGCGGCTAGTCACCACCGCCGGCTGCGGGCTACACTCCATTCGGCGGTTGCCGGCTGTCGAAGCCCGCCCCAAGCGCGCCGAAGCCCGCGTGCCGCGGTCCAACGAATTCCTGTGCCGTCACGGTTGACCGCCTTGCTCACCGCCTACATCACCCACCCCTCGTCGATGCTGCACGACATGGGGGCGTACCATCCGGAATGCCCGGCGCGGCTCGCCGCCATCGGCGACCGGCTGATCGCCGCGGGCGTCGATCCGTACCTGCGCCACTACACGGCGCCGGCCGCCACGCGCGAGCAGCTCGAGCGCTGCCACGACGACGCGTATCTCGACGACGTCGAGGCGGCGAGCCCCGACGCGGGGCTGCACTTCATCGATCCGGACACGGCGCTCTGTCCGCATTCACTCGAGGCTGCGCGCCACGCCGCCGGCGCCGTCGTGCTCGCGACCGACCTCGTCGCGCGCGGCGAATGCCGGTCGGCGTTTTGCGCGGTGCGCCCGCCCGGGCACCACGCGGAGCGACGCCGCGCGATGGGCTTCTGCCTGTTCAACAACGTCGCCGTCGGCGCCATGCAGGCGCTCGACGCGCACGGGATCGAGCGCGTCGCGATCGTCGACTTCGACGTCCATCACGGCAACGGCACCGAAGACATCTTCTCCGGCGATGAGCGCGTGCTGATGGTCTCGACGTTCCAGCATCCGCTCTATCCGTACTCCGGCACCGAGAATGCCGCCTTCAACATGGTGAACGTTCCGCTGTCGCCGGGAAGCGGCAGCGCCGAGTTTCGCGACGTGGTGCGCGAGCGCTGGCTGCCCGCGCTCGAGCGCTTCGGGCCCGAGATCATCTACGTGTCCGCCGGCTTCGACGCGCATCGCGAGGACCCGCTTGCCGGATTGAAGCTCACCGAGGCCGATTACGCATGGGTCACGCGCGAGCTCGTCGCCGTCGCGCAGCAACACGCGCAGGGACGGATCGTCTCGACGCTCGAAGGCGGCTACGCGCTGTCCGCGCTCGGCCGCAGCGCCGCCGAGCACATCCGCGAGCTGATCGCAGGCTGAAGGCGAGACGATGGAGCGGCGCTCATTCCTCGAAAGCTGCGCTGCGCTCGGCGGGGCGGCGACGCTCGGTGCGTGGAGCGCCGCGGCGGCCGACGTCGAGCCGCGCCGCTATGCACGCGCGCGTCTGGTCGACGTGCACGGCGAGCCGCTGAAGGCACGTGCGCTCGCGGCCGACACGAATTACGTCTTCAATTATCCGTACGCATCCACGCCGTGCTTCCTGCTCAACCTGCGCGAGCCGGTCGGCGCAGCGGCGAAGCTTCGCCGCGAGGACGGTGCGACGTACGCGTGGCGGGGCGGCATCGGTCCCGACCGCGCGATCGTTTCGTTCTCGGCGATCTGCGCGCACAAGCTCGCGTATCCGACGAAGGAGGTGTCGTTCATACGCTACCAGCGCGAGCGCTCGCCGACGTCCGACGCGCGCGTGATCCACTGCTGCGCCGATCACAGCGTCTACGATCCGCTCGGCGGCGCGCGCGTCGTCGCCGGCCCGGCGCCGCAACCGCTGGCGGCAATCCTGCTCGAATACGATCCCGCGCACGACGAGATCGACGCCGTCGGCACGCTCGGAGCCGAGCAGTTCGATGCGTTCTTCCGCAAGTACGATTTCAAGCTCGCGATGGACTACGGCGGGGCGGCGCGCGCGCGCGCGCCGGTCGCCGGACGCGCCGTCGTGCGCGAGCTCGCCGAGTTCTGCAGGAACACGATTTCGTGCTAGACGCCGTGCGCGAAAGCGCGGTGCCGCCGGCGGACACGCTGGCAGGCGACGTCGCGATCGCGCTCGAGGGCGTGTCGAAGCGATACGGCAGGATCGACGCCGTGAGGAACGTGTCGTTCGAGCTGCGACGCGGCACGACGACGGCGCTGCTCGGCGGCAACGGCGCCGGCAAGACGACGACGCTCGCGATGCTGCTCGGCGTGCTGACGCCGACGGCCGGGCGCATCCGCGTGCTCGGCTGCGAGATGCCGCGCCAGCGCCATCGCGTGCTGCCGCGGATGAACTTCACGTCGCCGTACGTCGACCTGCCGAAGCGGCTCACCGTGCGCGAGAACCTGCGCATCTTCGCCGACCTCTACGGCGTCGCCGATCCGCGCGCGCGCATCGCGGCGCTTGGCGCCGAGTTCGAGCTCGACGCGCTGATGAAGCGCGCATACGGCAGTCTGTCGGCCGGTCAGCGCACCCGCGTGTCGCTCGCGAAGGCGCTGCTGAACGAGCCCGACGTGATGCTGCTCGACGAGCCGACCGCGTCGCTCGACCCCGACGTCGGCGATCGCGTGCGCTCCTGGCTCGAGCGCTATCAGCGGCGCACCGGCTGCACGATGCTGCTCGCGTCGCATCACATGGGCGAAGTGGAGCGCATGTGCGACGACGTCGTGATGCTGCGCGCCGGCGAAGTGGTCGATCGCGGGTCGCCGCAGGCGTTGCTCGCCCGCTATGGACGCGCGAACATGGAGCAGGTGTTCCTCGACGTCGCGCGCGCGCGGCGAGGGCAGGCCGCCGGCCGGCGTGCCGCCGGCGCGACCGGAGCGCGAGTAGTGCAACGAGCCGCCGTCGAGGGCCGTCGTCGGAACGGCTGTCATCGCAACGGCTGTCTCGCAATGACACGTTGCCGATGAGCACGTCGCTCGCGCTGCTGCCGCAACGCGGGCCGGCCGCCTCGGCGCGCCGCGTCGGCGCACTCGTTCGCCGCCACGCGTACCTGATGCTCAAGTCGTGGCCGCGGATCGTGTCGACGATGTACTACCCGACGGTGACGATGGTGCTGTGGGCGTTCGTCACGATCTACCTCGCGCCGACGAACGACTTCCTGCGCGACGCGCCGGGATTCTTCATCGGCGCAGTTCTGCTGTGGGATGTGCTGTTCCGGGGCCAGCTCGGCGCGTCGCTCACGTTCATCGAGGAGATGTACGCACGCAATCTCGGCAACCTGTTCGTGAGCCCGCTCACGCTCCCCGAATTCATCGCCGGGCAGATCGCGATGAGCATCCTTCGCACGGCGATCGGCGTCGGCGGCGCGTGCCTCGCCGCGTGGCTGCTCTTTCGCTACTCGATCTTCTCGCTCGGCTTTCCGCTGATCGCCTTCTTCGTCGCGCTGATCGCGTTCGGATGGGCGATCGGGCTTGCGGTGTCGGGGATGATCCTGCGCTGGGGCCTCGGCGCCGAGGAGCTCGCATGGGCATCCATCTTCCTCGTCGCGCCGGTATCCGGTGTCTACTACCCGATTGCGGTGTTACCGTCCTGGTTACAGCCCGTGGCGCACGCGGTTCCGTCAGCGCACGTGTTCGAGGGCATGCGCGCTGTACTGCGGGAGCAGACATTTCGCTGGTCGGAGCTGTGGATCGCGCTCGGCCTCGACGCGGTCTACCTCGCGATCGGCGCGCTGCTCTTCGCGTGGGCTGTACGCTACGCACGCGAGCATGGCACGCTGCTCGCCGTTGGCGAGTAGCACGGGCGCACCATGGCGGCACTGGCCAACGCAACGCCGGCGCGCTAGGCTTCGGACGAATTCACACTGACCGGGTCCATGTCGGATAACCAGCAAGTCGCGTTCCGCTTCCTGCAGGACATCGCGAGCGATCTGTCCAGGAGCGAGGTGACGTTCCCGACGTTCGCCAACGCGACACTGAAGATTCGCCACGCGCTGCAGGATCCGGCAATCGACGCCGAGCGCGTGGCGCGCGTGATTGCGTCGGAGCCGCTGCTCTCCGCCAAGCTCGTCCAGATCTCGAACTCGGCCGCCGTGAATCCCGGCGGCAAGCCGGTGTCCGACGTTCGCACGGCGGTGACGCGCGTCGGCTTCGAAACGGTTCGCTCGGTCGCCGTCGCCGTCGCGGTCGACCAGCTGCGCTCGGCCGACGAGATGAAGAAGTACGCGAAGCGTGCCGAAATCGCATGGAGCCACAGCCTGCAGGTTGCCGCGCTGTCGTTCGTCATTGCACAGAAGACGACGCGGCTCAATCCGGAGGAAGCGCTGTTCGCGGGTCTCGTGCACGACATCGGCTATTTCTACCTGCTGTCGCAGGCGTCGAAGTATCCGGAGCTCGACAGCGACCCTGCGGCGCTCGACGGCATCCTCGCCGACTGGCATGCGTCGATCGGCCAGACGGTGCTGCATTCGTTCGGGCTCACCGAAGCGACGCTCGCCGCGGTCTCCGAGCACGAGAACGGCCAGTACCGGATGCCGGCGCGCACGATTGGCGACGTCGTGACGCTCGCGAATCTGGTCGCTGCGCAGACGAACCCCATTCATATTGCCTCCGGCACGTCGCCCGGCAAGCTGAACGAGCCCGAGCTGTTCAGGACGCTGGCCGAGGCGAGCGCGGAGATCCGCTCGCTCGTCACCGCGCTGCGCACCTAGACGAGCAGCGCGACGGCGACCTTGCGGCCCTCGGCCGCGAGGATATTGAACGTCCGGCACGCCGCCGCCGTGTCCATCACCTCGACGCCGATCCGAGCGTCGATCAGCGCGCGCGTGAGCCGCGGATGCGGAAAGCGGATCGTCGCGCCGGTGCCGATCAGCACGATCTCCGGCTCGAGCGCAAGCAGCGCATCGAAGTCGGCCTCGGTCAGCTCGTCGAAGCCGCCGTGGGTCCAGCCGGCCGAGATCGTCTGCGACGTCAGCGCGATGTTCTCGCGGTACTCGCGCACGCCGACGCGAATCCAGCCCGGTCCGACGCCGGTGATCACGTTGCCCTCGCCGTGCGAAAGATGAAACTTCACCGCGCTGATTTTACATGTTGCATTGCGGCAAGCCCTTCAATCCGATACCATCGAAGCTCCTTCGCTTTCACGTCGCTCGGACGGTTCCGGGCGCTTACGCAGAAAGAGCCCGCATGTCCGCTCCCGCCCACGAGTTCGAGCGCATCACGCGCCTGCCGCCGTACGTCTTCAACATCACGTCGGAGCTCAAGATGGCCGCGCGCCGGCGCGGCGAGGACATCATCGACTTCGGCATGGGCAATCCCGACGGGCCGACGCCGAAGCACATCGTCGACAAGCTGATCGAAACGGTCGGGCGCCCCGACACGCACGGCTATTCGGTGTCGCGCGGCATCCCGCGGCTGCGCCGGGCGATCTGCCATTGGTACGAGCGCCGCTACGACGTTTCGTTCGATCCCGAAACCGAGGCGATCGTCACCATCGGGTCGAAGGAGGGCATCGCCCATCTTGCGCTCGCGACGCTGTCGCGTGGCGACACGGTGCTGGTGCCGAATCCGAGCTATCCGATCCACATCTACGGGCCGGTGATCGCCGGCAGCGACATCCGCCACGTGCCGATCACGCCCGACGTCGACTTCTTCCTCGAGCTCGAGCAGGCGATCCACACGAGCTTTCCGAAGCCGAAGATGCTGATCGTGAACTTCCCGTCGAACCCGACCGCGCAGTGCGTCGAGCTGCCGTTCTTCGAGAAGATCATCGCGCTCGCGCGCGAGCACGGCATCTGGGTCGTGCACGACCTCGCGTACGCCGACATCACGTTCGACGGATGGAAGGCGCCGTCGATCATGCAGGTGCGCGGCGCGCGCGACGTCGCCGTCGAGTTCTTCACGATGTCGAAGAGCTACAACATGGCCGGATGGCGGATCGGCTTCATGGTCGGCAACAGGGAGCTCGTCTACGCGCTGTCGCGAATCAAGGGCTATCACGACTACGGGACGTTCACGCCGCTCCAGGTCGCCGCGATCGCCGCGCTCGAAGGCCCGCAGGAATGCGTCGCCGAGATCGCGATGCGCTACCAGAAGCGCCGCGACGTGCTCGTGAAGGGCTTGCACGAAGCGGGGTGGATGGTCGACACGCCGAAGGCGTCGATGTACGTCTGGGCGAAGATTCCGGAGCCGTATCGCGCGATGGGGTCGCTCGAATTCACGAAGGAGCTGCTGGCGAAGGCGAAGGTGTCGGTGTCGCCCGGCATCGGCTTCGGCGAGTTCGGCGACACGCACGTGCGCTTCGCGATGATCGAGAACGAATCGCGGACGCGGCAGGCGATCCGCGGCATCAAGGACATGTTCCGCAAGGACGGACTGCTGAAAGGCTGACCGATGGCGAACGCGACGATGAACCCCCTGCAAGTCGGCCTGCTCGGCATCGGCACGGTGGGGCTCGGCACGTGGACGGTGCTCCGGCGCAACGAGGAGGAGATCACGCGGCGCGCCGGCCGGCCGATCCGCATCACGTGGATCGCCGAGCGCGCGCTCGACCGCGCACGCGAGCTCACGCGCGGCGCGAAAGGCATCAACCTCACCAACGACGCGAACGTCGTGCTCGAGCATCCCGATGTCGACATCGTCGTCGAGCTGGTCGGCGGCATCGAGCCGGCGCGCTCGTTCATCCTGCAGGCGATCGCGAACGGCAAGCACGTCGTCACCGCCAACAAGGCGCTGCTCGCACGCCACGGCAACGAGATCTTCGCCGCCGCGCATGCGAACGGCGTCATGGTGGCGTTCGAGGGCGCGGTCGCCGGCGGCATTCCGATCATCAAGGCGCTGCGCGAAGGGCTGACGGCGAACCGCATCGAATGGATTGCCGGCATCATCAACGGCACGTCGAACTTCATCCTGTCGCAGATGCGCGAGCAGGGCGAGACGTTCGACGCCGCGTTGAAGGACGCGCAGGCGCGCGGTTACGCCGAGGCCGATCCGACGTTCGACATCGAAGGCATCGACGCCGCGCACAAGCTCGCCATCATGTCGGCGATTGCGTTCGGCGTGCCGATGCAATTCGACAAGGTCTACACCGAGGGCATCTCGAAGCTCACGCGCGAGGACATTCGATACGCGGAGGAGATGGGCTACCGGATCAAGCTCCTCGGCATCACGCGGCGCACGAACGCGGGCATCGAGCTTCGCGTCCATCCGACGCTGATTCCGTCGAAGCGGCTGATCGCGAACGTCGAAGGCGTGATGAACGCCGTGCTCGTCAAGGGCGACGCCGTCGGGTCGACGCTCTACTACGGCGCCGGCGCGGGCGCCGAGCCCACGGCGAGCGCGGTGATCGCCGACCTCGTCGATGTGACGCGGATGCACACCGCCGACCCCGAGCATCGCGTGCCGCATCTCGCGTTCCAGCCCGACCAGCTTTCCGACACGCCGTTCCTGCCGATGGGCGACGTGCAAACGAGCTACTACCTGCGCATGCGCGTGCAGGACCGGCCCGGCGTGCTCGCCGACATCACGCGAATCCTCGCCGACCGCGACATCTCGATCGACGCGATGATCCAGAAGGAGCCTTCCGAGGGCGAGGCGCAGACCGACATCATCCTGCTCACGCACCGCACGATCGAGCGGCAGGTCGTCGACGCGATCGCCCACATCGAGGCGCTGCCGACGGTAAGCGGGCGCGTCGTTCGCATCCGGCTCGAAAGCCTCGGCTGATGCGTTACGTCAGCACGCGCGGCGCGTGGCGCGACGCGCCGCGGCCGTTCTCGTCGATCCTGCTCGAAGGCCTCGCACCCGACGGCGGGCTCGCCGTGCCGGAGGCGTATCCGCGGCTCACGCCGACCGACCTCGCCGCGCTCGCGCCGCGAAGCTACCGCGAGCTCGCGTTCGCCGTGCTCGTGCATTTCCTCGACGACGTGGCGGCGAACGATCTGCGCGCGCTGATCGATCGCACGTACACGGCGAGCGTCTTCGGCAGCGACGACATCACGCCGGTAACGCCGCTCGCCGACGGGCTGCACCTGCTGCACCTGTCGAACGGACCGACGCTCGCGTTCAAGGACATCGCGCTGCAGCTTCTCGGCAACCTGTTCGAGTACGCGCTCGCGAAAAGCGGGCGCGAGCTGAACGTCGTCGGCGCGACGTCGGGCGACACCGGCAGCTCCGCCGAGTACGCGATGCGCGGCAAGCGCGGCATTCGCGTGTTCATGCTCTCGCCGCGCGGCCGGATGAGCCCGTTCCAGCAGGCGCAGATGTTCTCGCTCGACGATCCGAACATCCACAACCTCGCGATCGACGGCGTGTTCGACGATTGCCAGGACATCGTCAAGGCGGTGAGCGCGGATGGCGCATTCAAGGCGCGCCATTCGATCGGCACGGTGAATTCGATCAACTGGGCGCGCGTCGCGGCGCAGGTCGTCTACTACTTCAAGGGCTATTTCGCGGTTGCGCCGCACGTCGGCGCCCCCGTCGACTTCGCCGTGCCGTCGGGCAACTTCGGCAACGTGTTCGCCGGTCACGTCGCGAAGTCGATCGGGCTGCCGATCCGGCGCCTCGTCGTGGCGACGAACGAAAACGACGTGCTCGACGAGTTCTTCCGCACCGGACGATACCGTGTGCGCAGGGCCGCGGAAACGCACGCGACCTCGAGCCCGTCGATGGATATCTCGAAGGCGTCGAACTTCGAGCGCTACGTGTTCGACCTCGTCGGTCGCGATCCGACGATCGTGCGCGAGCTGTGGTCGCGCATCGCACGTACCGGCGAATTCGACCTGAACGAGACGCCGTACGCCGGTCAGGTGCAGGCGAGCGGCTTCGTTTCCGGCCGCAGCACGCACGCGGATCGCATCGCGACGATACGCGACGTTGCGCGTCGCCACGGCGTCGTCGTCGATCCGCATACCGCCGATGGCATCAAGGTCGGGCGCGAGCATCGCGACGCGGGCGTGCCGATGGTGTGCGCCGAGACCGCGCTGCCGGCGAAGTTCGCCGCGACGATTCGCGAAGCGCTCGGCCGCGAGCCCGACTGTCCGGCCGCGTACGCCGATCTCGCGGCGCGGCCGCAGCGCTCGATCGCGCTGGCGGCCGACGTCGACGCGGTGAAGGCGTACATCGCCGCGCACGCGGACGCTGCTTGACGCCGCTCGCAGCGCTCGGTCGCAATCTGGTGGCTGGCGCGCGGCTCGCCCTCGCGCTGCCGGTGCGCCGGCTGTCGTTTCGCGTCGACGTCGCGCAGCTTCTGCTGGTGTTCGCGTT
Organism: uncultured beta proteobacterium; assembly: GCA_963798655.1. Lineage (GTDB taxonomy): Bacteria > Pseudomonadota > Gammaproteobacteria > Burkholderiales > Casimicrobiaceae > CAVSMC01. The sequence continues at coordinate 97,640 of CAWCUH010000009.1, forward strand.
CTCGGCGCTGATCGACGTCGGCGGCGACTGGCTGCGCTACGGTCCGAGCGCACAATTCTCGTATCTGGGCGCCGGCAACGAGTTTTACACGCTCGGCTTGCTGGTCGCCATCGCGGCGCTGGTTGCGATCGTTGCCCGCCGGCCGGCGGTCGCGCTCGCCATTCCGGTGATTGCGCTTGCCGGCGCGCCGGTCGTGCAGCTCGGCGATGTCGCGATGACGCTGCTGCTGCGCGGCGCGGACGTCCCCGAATTCGCCGTGTCCTGGCTCGCGTACGCAATTCCCGTGTGGTTCGTCGCGATGATCATCCGCGCGACGTGGATTGCGTTCGAAGGCGAGGGAAGGGCGCATCCGTTCGGCGTGCTGCTCGCTGGCATCGTCGTCGCGGCGCCTGCGTGGCTCACAGTGTCGATCTATCCGTCATTGCCGTGGTGGGAGGCCGATGCATCGATCAAGGCCGGCACCGCCGCGAGCCCCGGCTCGGAGCTCGTGCAGGCGGCGCAGGCGCACCTGCTCGACGACATGCTCGGCGCGCTGGACGACGAGCGTCCGGGCGTCACCGACCTCTATTTCGTCGCCTTCGACGCCGACGGGCGCGCGCCGGCGCTGCACGAGGACGTGCTGCGCGCGCAACACGTGATGGACGAGCGCTGGGACACGCGGGGCCGCTCGATCGTGCTCGCGAACGACCCGCAGACGCTGCTCGAAACGCCGTTCGCAACGGTGACGCATCTGCGCGAAGCGCTGCGCGAGATCGGCGGCGCAATCGACGCCGAGTCCGACGTCGTCATGGTGTATATCGCCGGCCGCCCGGGCAGCGACGGCGTCGACGTTTCGCACCCGCCGCTCGAACTGCTGCCGCTGTCGCCGTCGACGCTGCGCGCATTGCTCGACGACGCCGGCATCAAATGGCGCATCGTCGTGGTTTCGGCGTGCGATTCGGCCGAATTCGCCAAGACGCTCGCCGACGAGTCGACCGTCGTGCTCGCTGCCGGCGACGGCGCCTGCACGATCGGCAACGACGGCAGTGCGCTCGGCAACGAGCTCTTCGGGCACGCGCTCGCCGAGCGTGACGGGTTCGCCGATGCGCTCGATGCCACCGTTCGCGCGATCGAAGGTAAGGGCGCAAAGCCCACGCTGCAGGTTGGCTCGGCGATCGCCGACGTGCTGAAGTCGCTCGACCGCGGCAACGCCGCACGGCGCAGAGGCCGCACCATCTGAGGCGTGGCCGCCGTCGTCGCGCCGTACCAATACGCGTCGATCTCGCGCCCGGTCGAAGGCGCCATTCCGGAGGACTTCACGCGTCGCGTCGCTCGTTTCGCGGCCGCTGTCGCGTCTACCAGGGCGTGAATGAGGTAAGCCCCGGTCATGCTCGCGAATGCGCGCATGCTGGGCGCGTCGCGGCGGCTGCTGTTGCGCCACATCTACCTGCCGTCGGCGACGTCATGGGTCTTCTCGAGCTTGCACACCTCCGTCGGCATGGCGTTCGTCGGTGCAGTCGTCGGCGAATATCTCGAATCCGCGAAAGGCGTCGGCAACCTGATCCTGCAGGCCGTGGGCGTGTTCGACATCAACACGGTGTTCGCCGGCATCGTCGTGCTTACGGCTTTCGCGTTGCTGCTCGACGCGACGGTGACATGGATCGAGGCGCGATTGCTCGTGTGGCGCCCGCGCACCGAGGAGACCGAGGCGCGGCAGGCGGTTTGACGCACCCCGGCCGGAAAGCTATACTTTCAATCCTGCCGCGGGGTGGAGCAGTCTGGCAGCTCGTCGGGCTCATAACCCGAAGGTCGCAGGTTCAAATCCTGCCCCCGCAACCAAACAAATCAACGGCTTGCCTTATGGCGGGCCGTTTTTGTTTTTGGTCGGGGTAGCGCCCGGGTAGCAGACAGACGTACTTCGCGGTTTCGCTTGGCGCTCAATGCACGTCGATTAGCTCGACGTGAAACGCGACCGGCAGCGTCCCCGGCCTCGGTGGAAAGTCGCAATGGCCTGCGACGCGGAGCCGGCGTCCCACCTGCAACACTTCGCGCGACCCCGCCCATGCTGACTCCGGGAGGACAATTCGCTCGATGTTGTCCTCGGTATCGAGCAGCAGCACCGGCGACGGATGCAGCGCGTTCTCCGACGTCGTGTCGTCAACGTCGGCGATCGTTCCGACGAATTGGAAATAGAGCGGCACTACGCTCAACCTCGCAGTTCAGCGCTCCGCGGGCTAGTGAAGAACGGCGCTCCCATTGCGCTCGCTTCAGCGGACTCTACACTTCGCACGTTACCCCATCGATACCGGCAGTGTCCTTCGGCCTCCGCCTTGATTGCAAGGTTTTGAACAACCAAATCATCTAAAGCCTCATTCACCAATGATGGTGTGGCCGGGTCTTTGACGACGGCTGCGAGAAGTGGAACCAATTCGTCGACGGTGTACGCCTCGCACGAGACTGACAGGCATTTTATTAGCTGCCTACGTAGTTCTTCGCTTACCGACGCGACAGCGAGCTTCTTGCCAGTAATACGCCGCACCGCCTTTGCGATGCCCACGTAGTGCAAGGCTATCGCACCGTCGGCGCACACTTTCGTGCAACAACCGCAATCGGCGCAATTGCGTAACGTAATCGCGTATCGACCAGCCCCGTCCGAGCGGATACAGTCAGCAGGGCAGCGTTCGGCACATCGCCCACATCCCGAACATCGGCCATCAATCACAGGGCGTGGTCGGAGAAACGTGTTGTTAACAACGTTTGAAGCGCGGTCGTATAGCGACCCTCGGCTCTGTTCTTCAAGCGCCGGGACACGCAAAGCGACGGACGGTAAATTGTCGCCAAGAACGCGCACTCGGTCGCCTGGGACTGAGGCGCAACCGAGCCCCAATAACTCTGCATGGTACGTGGTCCACACCTTCAGTTTGTCATATCCGACGATATTCGCGGCTAGCGCGTCAAGGGCTACTGCATCGGTGCTCGCGAGAAGCACACCGACGGGTTTTACACTGGTGCCAAGACCATGGCCTTCGAGCACCGTGGTGAGATCAAGAAACGACAAGTCGGGTCGAACGGTCCGATGAATGTCCGCAATGGCGCGAGCGAAGCCGCTGATGTCACTGCGAAATAGAGAGTGGATGCGCGCTTTGCGTTTTCCGATTACGAATCCAAACATATTCTTGATTGCACCGCTGAGCACTACGCCCGCGTGTGAACGACAGTTGGCGACATTGATTACTACGTCGGCCTCAAAGTACGCGTTGGAAACAAAGTAATGTCGAGGATAGACCAGCGAACCACGTACCTCCCGTGCGCCAGCTGCCGCGAGGTCAACCAATCGCGCCCCTGTCCGATTCGCTACATCTAGCATTCCAGTCGTACGCCAAATCAACTCGCAATGCGCGCCAGACCGAGCAACGTCGTCGCCGAAGGATACGACAGCGCCCGCCTGCTGTAGGCCTCTAATGACGGACTCGACGACCAGTGGGTGACTAGTGTAGCGATCTGCCGGCGCACGAGCACCGGCACATCCCATGTTAACTTTGAGCAGGACGCGCGGCCCTTTAGCATCAAATAGCGCCATAAGAAGCGATCGATGCGCTTCGAGCAGTGAGCAAATGGCATTGTCGATCTGATTCGCGTCATAGGACGCGCTGGGTGCCGCGAACACCGGTGCCGGCTGGATCATCGCTGCTCTCTGGACGAACCCGCGTGCCGAGGTAGCCTGCGCCGAAGACTCTTTTCCATGAGGGCGTACCGGAAAGCATTGCTCGTGCCTTTGCGTTAGATGCTTGTTTTTCTGTGCGATCTTGTGACTGCGATAACGCGAACGTAAACATTTCCGACGGCGCGTTGAAGAAGGGCATACGGATTTCTTCCGGCATTGATCGCCGCACCTGACAGCGGGTGTCGTTGCATCCCCGGAGCTACTTGGACACCCATGCACGCTCATGGCGCGTATCGGCAAGCGGCTGAACAAGCGTTGTAGGCGCTGCTCTGCTACATGGTTTGTGCAGTCTCGATGCTCATGGCGTCACATAGGAGCTTCGTCTGCCAGTCGGATGACGGTGAGCAATCCGACCGGTCGCCCATTGCAGCCCCAGGACTCGCCGTTGCCAGTTGCTTCCCATATCTTCGCCAGCGCGCACTTGGCGCAGCCGCGTTCACATTGACCCCTGATCTGCTCAGCAAGCCGGTCCAGCCGGCGCTTGTGGTCGCTCATAGCTTGGCGTCCGTCGGCGAAAAGAAGATTAGTCGGCCCGCAGCGCGCGCCTTCTCTGCCGTAACGGGGTCCGCGACCGCTTCCAGATAGCGCTTCCAACCCTCCTCGTTCGACTCACCCTCGTTCAGCCAGACGAAGCGAAATTGGCCGTCATCGGATCGCGTTTCGAGCTTCGCGATCCTGCTCGCGTAGCTACTCATGCGAGGCTCCGCCCTGTCGCCTGTTCAAGCGCCGTTAAACGCTTCTCTATCTCGTCCGCCTCGACGATCCGCGCCTGCGTTGCAATCCCTTGCAGAATCGTCTGCGCCTCTTCGGGCGTCAGCTTCTCTCCAGCGAGTGCCTCCAGTACCGCCCGACCGCTGTCAGCCAACGAAGCCGCAAGCCCTGGCACGCTGACCGGATCGTCTTTAGCTTTCACCGGCGGGATCAGGCGGTCGATGCAAATACGCAGCGCCGTGCAGTCGCCTGCGAGCGCCATCTCGACAGCCTTCGCGACGAGCGCATCGGCGTGGGGAACGAGCAATTCCCGCATCGCCGTTCGCTTGTCGCGGATGCCGGGTGGGCGTCCGTCCGGATTGCCTGACTGTCCTGGTTCAAATGCCATAGCTTGATCCTCGGTTGATGTGATCAGTCGTTTAGTGCGCGCCGACACGCGAAAGAAGCGAATTAAGCGAAATAAGGCCGTCGTCGTGCATCTTCTTTCGCATCTTTCGCTTATTTCGCAGGATCGATCCCCTTCCATGTCTCAGCGGCGCGACCCTTGGTTGGCGACCGCTCGACCATTGCGAGCTTCCGCTGGTTCAGATATTCCAACGCGTTGCCGACGCGCTCGGCCGACTCGTGGCGCCGAAAGTAGTCGCTGATCTCGGTCCGCGTCATGCCGGCGGTGCCTGCCGCTCGAAGCGCGCGAAGGATCTCATCAGCCAGCGGATATCCGAGTGCCGACCCGAAGACGAAGCGCGCAGAGGCGTCGCAGTAGTTCCATAGCGCGATGGCGGCGAGCAAGTGTCGTTTGCCGATGGCTGTCGCCTCGTCCAGTAACGCATAGCACAAGGCCAACCGTACACACTGCGCTTCGGCCCGGCCCGTGACCGCACCGAGCAAGCCTGCGTGTCCTTCGCTCAAAGTGGGGTAGAGACTGGCCCAGACATCGCGGGCCTCATCGTCCATGACGAGCGCCCCCGAGCGTTGTCGAGCCGCCGAAGCCGCGCGCTCCAAGCGGTCTGTAAATGGTGTGTGACCCTGCCCCGGTTTCACGTACATCAGAATGTTGGTAACGTTCTGATGGACGGAGGGCGAGATGGGAAGGAAGGAGTCAGTTCCGAATCGGCGGTACACGGAAGAGTTCAAGACTGAGGCGGTCAGATTGGCGCTGTCGATCGGTGGCAACGCCGCGGCGAAGCGGTTGGGCATTCCGCAGTCGACCATAACGAATTGGGTTCGACGAAGTCGAGAAGGGGCATCGGCCCCGACCGCGGGCACGGCGGCACCGGTGAAGCGTCCGGTGTCGGAGCTGGAGGCCGAGAATGCGCGGCTTCGGCGTGAACTGGCTAGTGCCAAGCTGGATCTGGAGATCGTAAAAAAAGCGGCGGCGTATTTCGCGAAGGAGTCGCGGTGAGATACGCCTGGATCGAGCAGCATCGCGACGACTACGCGGTTAGCAGGATGTGCCGGCTGCTGGCGGTGTCGCGTAGCGGCTATCTGCAATGGCGGCGGCGCCCGCCGAGTGCGCGTGCGCAGGCCAATGCGCAGCTCGATGCGCAGGTGGCGGCGATGCACGCGGCGAGCAAAGGCAGCTATGGGCGTCCGCGCATCGTGCGCGGGCTGCATGAGCAGGGTCTGCGCGTGGGCCCAGAGCGGGTGCGTCGCAGCCTGCAACGACAAGCGCTGCGTCCGGTCTACAAGCGCCCCTATCGGGTGACGACCGATTCCAATCATCGCCAGCCGCTGGCACCAAACGTTCTCGATCGCCGCTTTGACCGTTGGAACATCAATCGCGCCTGGGTTTCTGACATCACCTACATCAGCACGGTCGAGGGCTGGTTGTATCTCGCTGTCGTGATGGACTTGTCCAGCCGCCGCATTGTCGGCTGGTCGATGAGCGCGCGACTGCATGCGGAGCTGGTCTGCCAAGCGCTGCAGGCGGCCTATTGGCGACGTAAACCGGGGGCGGGACTGATCATGCATTCCGACCGTGGCACCCAGTACGCGAGTGTCCGCTACCGCAAGCTGATTGCCGATTTCCGGATGCTGCAGTCGATGAGCCGCAAGGCCAATTGCTGGGACAATGCGCCGATGGAGAGCTTCTTCAAGACGTTGAAAGTCGAACGCGTCTATCAACTTCGATATGCAACCCGCGCTCAGGCGCGTCTCGACATCGTTGACTGGATCGAAGGCTTCTACAATCATCGACGCTTCCACTCGTCGATCGGGTATCAGATCCCGGCACGCATAGAATCACGACTCATGGCTGCATAGCCTGGTGTACGTCGAATCGAGGCAAGGTCAGGTCCAGCCGGCGCTTGTGGTCGCTCATAGCTTGGCGTCCGTCGGCGAAAAGAAGATTAGTCGGCCCGCAGCGCGCGCCTTCTCTGCCGTAACGGGGTCCGCGACCGCTTCCAGATAGCGCTTCCAACCCTCCTCGTTCGACTCACCCTCGTTCAGCCAGACGAAGCGAAATTGGCCGTCATCGGATCGCGTTTCGAGCTTCGCGATCCTGCTCGCGTAGCTACTCATGCGAGGCTCCGCCCTGTCGCCTGTTCAAGCGCCGTTAAACGCTTCTCTATCTCGTCCGCCTCGACGATCGTAAGCGGCTGGGCAACACATCTTGCCATGATGCGTGGAATCAGCTCGGAGGCGTCGCCGGCATCCAACCGTGCGGCAGTAATTCGCCAATGCGGCTCGCCGGTTGCGTGGGCAGCCGCTCGAGAACGTCTTTGAGGTACCGATAAGGATCGTGGCCGTTGAGCCGCGCTGATTGAATCAAGCTCATGACCGCGGCGGCACGCTTTCCCGCGCGCAGCGATCCCGCAAACAACCAGTTCGAGCGCCCCAGCGCGATCGGGCGGATGCGATTCTCGACCCAGTTGTTGTCGATAGGTAGCGTGCCGTCGTCAAGGAAGCGCGTCAGCGCCTTCCAACGCCCGAGGCTATAGTCGATGGCCTTGGCGATCGCCGTTCCGTCGGTCGCCTTCTGCCGTTGCAGCAGCAGCCATTCGCGCAACTTGTCGGCGATCGGCTGCGATTGCAGCTGCCGCATTCGCTGTCGCTGCTCGGCGCTCAGTTCCTGCGCTTCGCGCTCGACATCGTAGAGCTTTGCGAATAGCTTCAGCGCTTCCTCGGCCAAGGGACTCTTGTGGTTCACCCACAGATCGCTGAATTTCCTGCGCGCGTGCGCGAGGCAGCCCACCTCGGTCACGCCGTCGGCGAACAAGCCCTTGTACCCTGAGTAGTCGTCGCAAACGAGCTTGCCCGACCAGCGTTCGAGAAATTGCTTGGGGTGTGCCGCGGCACGACTGTCGGCGAAGTCGTAAACGACTGCGTGCACGCCGTCGAATTGCGTCGAGCTGTAGCTCCAGATATACGCGCGGTGCGTTTTGCCCTTGCCGGGCATCAGCATTGCCACCGGTGTCTCGTCGGCGTGCAGCACCGCTCGCTCGAGCAGCATAGCCTTCAGCGCATCGACCAACGGCTGCAACCGCACGCCGCAAACACCGACCCACTGCGCAAGTGTCGAGCGCGGTATCGCAAGGCCCGCCCGCTCGAAAATGCCTTCCTGTCGATACAGTGGTTGGTGATCGGCGTACTTCGCCACCAGCACCTGGGCGAGGAGGCCCGCGGTCGCAATGCCCTTGTCGATCACCTGCGCGGGCACCGGCGCCTGGATCAGCGTCTGGCATTTCGCGCAGGCCCATTTGCCGCGAATGTGCCGCTCGACGTGGAACACGCCCGGGGTGTAGTCGAGCTTCTCGCTCACGTCCTCGCCGATGCGCTTCATCGCGCAGCCGCAACTGCACACGGTTTGTTCCGGCTCGTGGCGCACATCGACGCGCGGCAGGTGCGCTGGCAACGGGCTACGTTTGGGCTGCTCCTTAGGCGCTTGTGCGGGTTGCGCCGATCTTAGCGTCGCGAGCTCCGCCGCGATCGCCTCCAGATCGGCGTCGATCGTCTCGTCGAGGAGGCTCCCCTGTGCGCCGTGCAGTTGTTCGCTGCGCGCGGCAAACTTCCAGCGCTTGAGCAGCGCCATCTCATGAGTGAGTTGCTCAATCTTGAGCTGCTTGTGCCGCAGCTCCCGATCCTTGCCGGCGAGGGTTTCGATCAGCCCGGCAGCGAATTCGCGCAGTTGCTGCGCGTCCATTCGAGTGAGCTGATCGTGCATCTGCATGCGTTGAAATGGTGCCACATCGATTCGTGTGGCAACAACATTTTTCACGCCACGCGGATCGTTGCCTGTGCGCCGATGCGACACCATGGCAATCCGATCACCAACGCCTGCAACTGCTCGGTGCTGATCGTCAGTCGCGGGCACGATTCCGAACTCGCCCAGATGAAGCGGCCCTGGTGCAGTCGGCGCGCGCACAGCCAGATGCCGATACCGTCGTGCACCAGCAGCTTGATGCGATTCGCTCGCCGATTGGCGAAGAGGTACGCGTGATGCGCGCGCGCCTCGCCGAACACGCGAACCACGCGCGCCAGTGCCGTTTCCGTTCCGGCGCGCATGTCTATCGGTTCCACCGCGAGCCACACCGCGTCGATGCGCATCACCGCAGCAGCTCGCGCAACCAGACCGCGCAATCGGCCGCCGCGGTCAACGGCCAGCCGACCTTGATCAGCGTCGCGCCGCGTCGTAACTCGATCGTGATCGGCTGCGCCGTCGTGACCAGAGATTGCTCCACCGCGATCGGAATGAACGTACCGGTCTCGACGTCCGGCCGAGTCGGCACCGCACTGTCGGTCTCGATCTGCTTCGTTGCTTGTGCCTGTTCCGCTGTCACCACCCAGCGGCGCAACAGGTTCGCGTTCAGCCTGTTGGCCAAGGCCACCGCGGCGATCGATACGCCCGGTTTGCGGCAGGCCGACACCACCTGCGCTTTGAACTGTGCGCTATGCGTGCGCCGACGCCGCCGAGCGAGGTTGCCGTCCTCCGAAGTGTCCACGTGTCCACCAAGAATCTAGGTGGACACGATATTCCTTACCGCAACTCGGCCAGGCAAGATGACTTCGCCGGCCGCTTACCGACGATCCGCGCCTGCGTTGCAATCCCTTGCAGAATCGTCTGCGCCTCTTCGGGCGTCAGCTTCTCTCCAGCGAGTGCCTCCAGTACCGCCCGACCGCTGTCAGCCAACGAAGCCGCAAGCCCTGGCACGCTGACCGGATCGTCTTTAGCTTTCACCGGCGGGATCAGGCGGTCGATGCAAATACGCAGCGCCGTGCAGTCGCCTGCGAGCGCCATCTCGACAGCCTTCGCGACGAGCGCATCGGCGTGGGGAACGAGCAATTCCCGCATCGCCGTTCGCTTGTCGCGGATGCCGGGTGGGCGTCCGTCCGGATTGCCTGACTGTCCTGGTTCAAATGCCATAGCTTGATCCTCGGTTGATGTGATCAGTCGTTTAGTGCGCGCCGACACGCGAAAGAAGCGAATTAAGCGAAATAAGGCCGTCGTCGTGCATCTTCTTTCGCATCTTTCGCTTATTTCGCAGGATCGATCCCCTTCCATGTCTCAGCGGCGCGACCCTTGGTTGGCGACCGCTCGACCATTGCGAGCTTCCGCTGGTTCAGATATTCCAACGCGTTGCCGACGCGCTCGGCCGACTCGTGGCGCCGAAAGTAGTCGCTGATCTCGGTCCGCGTCATGCCGGCGGTGCCTGCCGCTCGAAGCGCGCGAAGGATCTCATCAGCCAGCGGATATCCGAGTGCCGACCCGAAGACGAAGCGCGCAGAGGCGTCGCAGTAGTTCCATAGCGCGATGGCGGCGAGCAAGTGTCGTTTGCCGATGGCTGTCGCCTCGTCCAGTAACGCATAGCACAAGGCCAACCGTACACACTGCGCTTCGGCCCGGCCCGTGACCGCACCGAGCAAGCCTGCGTGTCCTTCGCTCAAAGTGGGGTAGAGACTGGCCCAGACATCGCGGGCCTCATCGTCCATGACGAGCGCCCCCGAGCGTTGTCGAGCCGCCGAAGCCGCGCGCTCCAAGCGGTCTGTAAATGGTGTGAGATCGACGCGCCCACCACCGAAGGGAAGAATCTTGCTTCGCTTCGCACAGACGAACAGGAAGCGATTGGCGAATCCGTTGGCTCGGTCCGTTGCGGTGAGTTCGCTGCGCAGCTCGTCCACTGTGATATGGCCGATGACGCCGACGTGCGCATCCGTGGCCACGATTGGATCGTTACGTGTGAGCGTGCGCAGGTTGCCGGTATCCCACGCCTCGCGCACAGTGGCAGACAGCGTGTTGCCATTCCTCGCAGTTGCGCGTAGGACTTGTGCAAACTCGCTCTCAATTACGAGCACGCGCTTGTCCGTCGCTCCGATGTCCAGCTTCTTGTCGCTGCCGTCGCCGGAGGCGTCGCGCACATGCCACTTCAGACCTTCGCCGGAGCTCAAACCGCTAACTGTCGGCGGCCATGCAGGAAGCATCTCGAATACCTGTTTAACCCGGCCCCAGCTTGTGCCCTTCCGACCTTTGGACGTGTTCCCGACGATCAGCGCGAACAGGTTGCTGAAATGCTTATCCCCTTCGACGGGCACGTAGCAGCATCGCCCGGTGTACACGCCGAACGCGCACAGCACTTGCATGAGAATCGCCGCGGGATCGGCTTCGGTGTGCGGCTCCACGGCGCGAACGATTTCGCCGGCAATGCCATGAAGTGCCGCTTCATCGAGAACGGGCCACTCAGGGCCGCGTAGATCGGCCCCAGGCGAGCGCGCGGGAGGCATGAGGGCATCTAGCCTCGGCACTCGGTTGAGATCGTCTAGCGAGGCATTTTCGAGGCCGTGAATCCAATCCCAAGCATCGCCCTTCGGCGGAAGCATCAGCTTGTCGACGTCTACCGCAGACAGCATGCAGCCGAGTTCCATCAGGATGGCGGCGACGACACCCGCGTACTCTCGGCCAGCGTCGTCGTTATCCGGCCACAGGTAGCACCTGCGCCCGCGCAGCGGCATCCAGTCGGCTTTGCTTGCGCTGTCTGCACCACCGCTCGTGGTGGCGACTGCCCCTAGCTTTGTCAGCGCGTCCGCAGCCTTCTCCCCTTCAGTAACCCAGATCGGCGCCGCTTGATCAGCAGCGATACGGTCCAAGTTGTAGAGAGGCTTGCCGTTGGGAAATGCGGGCTCGCCGAACACATAGCCCGAGCCGTTCAGCTTTAGCGGCCGTATGATCTTGCGGCCCTCACAAGCCGTGTCGCCGTCGGGATGCTCAAGCCGAACGCGGTAGTAGATCGGATCGCCCGCCGACGTGCGGTACGTATGCAGCGCGCGCGGGACGTACCCTTTAACGGTCCATGGCTGCGTCAGCCGACGTGCAGCTTCTCGCGCGGTCTCAGTCATGGAAACGCCCCCCGAGATCGCGCACGGCATCCCGAAATCCGAGCCCGGTAATCAATCGATGCAGGGCGATAATGTCGCCGCCCTTTACGCCGCACGTCATGCAGCGAAAATGTCCATCGGTCAGCGCGACGCGCAGCGACGGGTGCGCCTCGGCGCCTGACTTGTGCGCCGGGCAGCGAATAGACGCCCATTCGCCGCGAACGTTGCCTGCGAACAGTCCGCGATCGCGCAGATACGGTGCGGGCGTCGGCAGCGATCCGCGATCAACGTGCTGCGCGTCGCGTTGTTGCGATCCGAACAGGCGCCGGTAATGCTCGATCCCGTTACTCGCGGCGGTCATGCTGATGCCCATTCGGGATGACGATCGAAGACGGCTCGTGTCGCCGATAGGCTGCGCGCTTCGATGCAGTAGAGCCACACGGTCACCGCCTTGCTCGCCGCGGCGCCGTGCGGTACGCTTTGCGTTGCGTGATGTACCGATTTAGGAAAGCCGCCGGGTGCCGCCCCGGCGCTTTCTTTTGTGGGGTGCCTCATCATGGCATCCCCGGTTACGCCGCTTCGGCGTTGACAGTCCGCGATCGCAACCACGCGTCGAGATCGGTGCGGCGGTATCTCACCAGCCGGCCAACCTTCACGAATGGGATGCGGTAGCGCCCACTAGCTCGCCAGATTTCGAGGCTATGCGGGCGCGCGCCGATGTAGTCGGCAGCCTCGGAAGTCGAGAGAAGTTCCGGTGTTGTCATGTTCTCACCATGCAGGTTGGGCCCCTCAGTAATGCGGAGCGAAGCCTGAGGAGGCATGGTGAAAATTCTAGTCGGCGCATGACCGCATCAATATACGGCCACCGCGAATCCGCCACGCAAACCCGGTGGAGGCGCGTGTCGAATGCGCGAATCCAGTGGGTTTACGTAGCTTGCTTGCGTTGCTTGGCGCGCTTGATGTCGGTCTTTACGCTATCCCGGATCTTCTCCCTTGTGATGAGATCTTTCACGGTGCGCGGCGCTGGTTTGCGGCCCTTATCTGGCTTCGGCAGTTGAAAGACCACCTTTCCAGCTACGAGGCCCGCGGTCTGCGTTATGTCATCACGCCAAATCTCGGCTGCCAATCGCTTCCATTGTGCGTGTGCGTATGCCGCACGCTGGCTCTTGGCGGCAGCTGCGTTGGCGTTCTTAGTCGCCCGCTCCTCTATTTGCTTGGCTTTTTGAAGCGACAAAGCCTTAAACGCCGAGTGATACCCCTTTAACGCTTCGGAAACACCGATCCAAAGGTAGCTCACCGCGTACGCGAGCGAATCAATCTGCATCATCGCCGCGTCACGCTCAAGCAACAACGCAATAGCGACACCGGCCCCCAGCTGCTCCTCGATGCTAGTTATGGGTTCGTATCGCTCACCGTACGCGAGTCTTGCGTACAGGTCGGCGTCGCACTTAGCGCCGTGACCGGCACATTGCCACGGTTGTATCTCGATTGCAGGCACTCGACGCGGCACTCGGCCAATGTGTTTGCCGGGTAGTCCGTCACCCAGAAGGCCGCCGCCAGCGAATAACCCATCCTCCAACGCGACCAACCCCTGTGCATCCGCCTGTTTGAATTTCCATAATTCAAGCGTGGCAGAGACCCCGCCCAGAGCGACCCGCTTGTGATGCTCACTGAGGAAAGCAAGGCGATCGCCGGCAATCTCAGCGAAGATTCGCCGCGCCGTGTCTATCTCGAAGGGAAACCACATGAAGCGCCCACCTTAGCGCCCCTAAGTAGGGTGCCGCGCCGACCGGTTAGGGTCCCCGGCGTTCGATCCGTCGATCTAGGCGCGGCGTTGATGCAGCGTTGATCTTATGCGAGCTTTTTGATGGAAAGAACCTCCGCCGCTGGCTGCCGCTTTGCGGCGCGTAGCATCGCCGATGTCGCAGTTTCCATCGCTGCGCGAACCGGGTCGAGATCGAGGCGCGCATAGACCGCCGTTGCCTGTTGGCTCTTGTGACCCAGGCTCTTGCCGATGATCGCGAGGCTTGCGCCGGTCCGCGCTTGCCAGCTTCCCATCGTGCGCCGCAAGTCGTGAATGCGGATGTCGTCTAGGCGCGCGCCGTCGGTGTTGATCTTCAACCGCTTCGCGACGCGGCGCAGTCGTTGCAAGGCATGCACGGGCAATTCGTGCTCGTCTTCGCCATGCGCGTTCGTGCCCTTCGCTTCGATCCGCTGACGCAGTTGTGCGATTTCGTCGCGCTCCAATAGCCGCAGCCATGCCTTGCGCTCGCCGCTCATATGCCCGCGCTTGGAATCCGCACGCGCTGCCGGGAACACGAACCGCTCGCCATCTGCCGCCGCCTCCTGCCGCGCTGTGAGGATCGCTACGGCTTCGGGAACCAAGGGCACGCGTTGCGGCTCGCCATTCTTCGTCATCGGGATTACCCATTCGCCGCGTTCTAGGTCAAGATCGCCCCACCGCATCGCCACAACGTTATTGCGGCGGGCGCCGGTCAGGAGCGCGAGAAGGAAGTAGTCGCGGAAATTGCCATTCGGCTCGCCGTCGAGCGCGGCGAACAGGCGCGGCAGCTCGCCAGGCTTTAGGAAGCGCTCGCGGCTTTTTTCGGTGTTGTCCTCGATTCCCTTCGCGGGGTTCGTGTCGAGATATCCCCATGCAATCGCGCGGCCGAAGACGGACGAAACCAGATCCTTGACGCGATTCGCGACGGTCGGGTGTCCGCTTCGTGTGATCTCGGAATGGATCGCCGCGAGATCGGCGCGGGCAATGCGGGAAATCTTCTTCTTTCCGAGCGGCCGTTCTAGATAGTCCCGGTACTTCTGTTGATCTTCGCGCCACGTACGCTTGTTCGCCTTCGCGTGGCGGTCGATGTATTCCTTGAACAGCGCGGCAAAGGTCGGCTCGCCCTTGTGAGCGCGTTTCACCTCGGCAGGGTTCGCGCCGCCAGCGATGACGCCGTTGAGCTTCTTCGCCTGCGTTCGCGCGGACTCGGTCTTGTAGGCATCAGGGAACCGGCCGAGAGTGACCCGCTCCATCGGGCCATTGCGAATGCGTCGGAGCAGGCTAAACGTCTTCACTCCGGACGACGTAACGCGCAATCGCAGGCCGTCCGTTTCGGTGTCTGCGTATTCGGCGCGGTGCCCGTGCGACGGGATCGTGAGTGCCGCAATCGTGCGGTCCGCGAATTTAATGTGCTCGGCCATATTGCCTCCGCTGGGGTAGCAGCCGGGGTAGCGCCGGGGTAGCAAGAATCCGGAAGACTGGCGCAACCTGATAGAACGCAGTATAGGGCCAACACATTGAAAGGACAAGGAACGTGAAGCAGCGTAGAAACGAGTGAAGTCAGGCGAAACAGCCTGGACCAGGACTCATAACCCGAAGGTCGCAGGTTCAAATCCTGCCCCCGCAACCATCCAAATCAATGTACGGACCGGACACATGGGTGACGGTCCGTACCTAAGACATAGAGATGGCGCCGCAAAATCGGACAGTGGAATAGGTGGGTAGCTCTGCTCTAATGGCGACTTGTCTCCGAGGAGCAGAAACATGAAACGATCCCGCAGGAACCATTCAGCGACGTTCGAGGCGAAGGTGGCACTGGCCGCCGTCCGAGGCGACAGGACACTGGTCGAGCTCGCTGAGCAGTTCAAGGTCCATCCCAACCAGATTGGCCAGCGGCGAGCGGAGCCTCGAGCGCGCCGCGGAGGTGTTCGCGACGACGGCAGATCAGGGCAGCCAATTCACGGCCATTGACTTCATCGACGTGTTGCGCGAGCACCACATCCGCATCAGCATGGACGGCAAGGGCTGCTGACGCGACAACGTGTTCGTCGAGCGGCTGTGGAAGACGATCAAGTACGAGCACCTGCATGCCTACGACAGCGTTTGCGAAGCGCGCACGAAGATCGCGACCTACCTCGAGTTCTACATTGCGCGTCGACCGCACAGCGGCATCGACCGGCGAACGCCGGACGACGCATACTTCGACGTGCCGACGCTCAAGGGGGCGGCTTAACCCGGCAGGGCTACCCACTTAAGAACCGCGAAAGACTGTCCAACTGCGTGGGGGCACTTCTGGCTTCAGCCCTGGGAACGCCGGAACGTCGCTAGCACTGCGAGGGCACCACAACGCCCCATTCCCGCAGGATCTGCTCGGTGTGGGCGCCGTACTGCGGCGCGGGATGGCGCACCTCGCACGGCGTGCCGGACAGCTTCACCGGAAAGCCGAGCATCTTCACGCTGCCGTGGCCCGGATGCTCGACTTCGATCACCATGTCCTGACTCCTCGTTTGGGGATCGCTCAACGCCTGCGCGATGTTCTGCACGATGCCGCAAGGTACGCCCGCCGCATTGAGCTTCGCGACCCAGTGGCTTTGCGTATCGAAGCGCACGCGCTCGTTGATGAGCGCGTTCAGGTCCGTGCGGTTCACCACCCGCAAGGCGTTCGTGGCGAACCGAGGCTCTTCCAACAGGTGCTGCAGGCCGATGGTCGCCATGAACTTATCGAGCACGACTTCGGTGCTAGGCGCGACCGCGATGTCGCCGTCCTTGGCCGTGAAAAGGCCGTATGGCGAGGCGATGGGATGATCGTTGCCGGTGCGCGCGGGCAACTCGCCAGTCGCGAGGTGGTCGGCGGCGAAGTACGCGAACATGCTCATGATCGCCGCCATCATCGAAGCTTCTACGCGCTGTCCGATGCCGGTCCTGTCGCGCACGCGCAGCGCATTGACGATGCCGAATGCGCAATAGAGACCCGCGATCAAGTCGGTCAGCGGCGGACCCGCGCGCAACGGCGCCGCGTCGGGGTCGCCGTTTACGCTCATGAAACCGCTCATCGCCTGGATGACGAAATCGAATGCGGGGCGCTGCGCATAGGGACCCGTCGAGCCGTAGCCGTTCACGCTTGCTACCACGAGGCGCGGATTGAGGCGGGCGAGCATCGCCTCATCGAAGCCCATCTTCGCGAGCACGCCCGGCCGGAAGTTTTCGACCAGAACGTCGGCGCGCTCAAGCAGCCGCGCGAGCATGGCCCTGCCTTCCTCCGAGCGAACATCGACGACGATCGAGCGCTTATTGCGGTTGAACGATGCGAAATACCAGGAGAGGCCGTCGACCGTGGCACCGATATTGCGGATCGGATCGCCGTCGCCCGGGCCTTCCACCTTCACAACGTCCGCTCCCATGTCGGCCAGGACCATCGTGCAAAACGGACCCGACAGGATGCGGGTCAGGTCGACCACTCTGATGCCTGAAAGCGGCTGTTCCATCGTCGCTCAGCCCGCGGCCGTGCGCACGGCCGCGACCGAGTGCAGCCGCAGCCGCGGACCGGCGCGCATCACCTGACCGGTCAGCGGCCTGCCGAGCAGTTCTTCGATGTAGAGCGCGACGGCGATCGCCTTGTCGAGGTCAACGCCGGTCTCGTAGCCGCTCTCGTCGAGCAGGTACAGCAGGTCCTCGGTGCAGATGTTGCCCGTCGCGCCGGCCGCGAACGGACAGCCGCCGAGGCCGCCGACAGAAGAGTCGAAGCGGCGGATACCTTCCTCGAGTCCGACCACGACGTTCGCAAGCCCGATGCCCCGCGTGTTATGCAGGTGCAGGCCCAAGATGGCGTGAGGAAATTCCGAGCGCATCGCGCGCACGACGCCGCGGATGTTGCGCGGGGTAGCCATGCCCGTAGTGTCGGAGAGCGTGATGCACTGTACGCCCGACTTGACGTAGCCCTCGCCTATGCGCAGCACGTCCGACACCGACACGTCGCCTTCGAACGGGCAACCGAAGCACGTTGCGATGGCGCCGATCAGACCGATGTCGTTCTCGCGCAGCTTGTCCGCGACCGCCGCGAAGCCGACGATCGACTCGTCGATGGTGCGGTTTAGGTTCTTCTTGTTGTGCGTGTTCGATCCCGAGCAGAGCAGCACCGCGGCATCGAGCGTCGTCTTAGCCGCACGCTCCGCCGCACGCAGGTTCGGCACCAGTGCCGTCAACGTCGTGCCCGGACGCCGCGCGATTCCGGCAAGCACCTCTTCGGCATCGGCCAGCTGCGGCACGGCCTTGGGCGAGACGAACGAAGTGACCTCGATCGTGCGAATGCCGGCCTCGATCATACGGTTGACGAGATCGATCTTCTGCGCGGCGGGAACGATCCTTTTCTCGATCTGCAGCCCGTCGCGCGTGCCGACCTCGATCACCTCGACGGCGCGGTCGCTCGCCGGGCGAAGCGACGCCTCGAATACCTTGCGACTCATGATGTGCCCCTTCCCCGAATCTCTACGGCACTTGTGCGCCGGACGTGACGCGCGGCGTGCCTTCGGCCGTGTAGCCGCCGTCGACGTACAGTACAGCGCCGGTGATGTAGTGCGCCGCGTCGGACGCGAGAAACGCCACGGCGCGGCCGATGTCCTCGGGCTCGCCGATGGCCCCCACGGCACCCGTGCGAGCACCGCCTGGCGCAACGCGATGTCCTCCGGCTTGGTGCTCTTGTAGAGCTGGATGTTGATATCGGTCGAGATGGTGCCCGACGCAACCACGTTGACGTTGATCTTGTGCGGCGCGAGCTCGACGGCGAGCTGCTTGCTGAACATGTCGATCGCCGCCTTGGTCGAGCAATACGGGCCCATGTTCGCCTTCGCCACCCGCCCGTGGATGGACGAGATGCTGACGATCTTGCCGCCGCCGCCGCGGGCGACCATGTGCCGGCCCGCGAGGCGCGAGCAGTGGAAGCAGCCGTAGAAGTTTGTATGGACGACGCGATCCCACTCCTCGAGCGGGATGTCCAGGATCGACTTGCGTGCGACGATCCCGGCGTTGTTCACCATGATGTCGATACGGCCGAACTTCTGCAGCACGGCATCGACGAGGCGCTCGGCTTCCGCATACGCGCCGACGTCGGCCTGGATCGCTTCGGCGCTCCCGCCGTCTTTGCGGATCACCTGCACCACCGCTTCGGCGGCATCGCGATCGCTCACGTAGTTCACGGCGACGCGCGCGCCTTCCTTGGCGAGCGTATGTGCGATGCCGCGTCCTATGCCCCGGGCCCCGCCTGTCACGATCGCGACCTTGCCTTGCAACTGCAGATCCATTCTGCGCTCCTCGTTCGTCCTCGTTAGCTGCAGTGCGCGGCGGGCTGTTGTGCTTCGATGCGCCTGCGCAGCTCCTCGAAGGACACGAGCTCGCCGGCAATCGCGCTCGCCGCCACCGTCGCCGCACTCGCCAGCCACAGCTTGCCGGGGCCGCTGCGCCCGGGAAAGTTGCGGTTCTGCGCACTGACGGTCACC
>CAWCUH010000010.1:0-174381 GCA_963798655.1 uncultured beta proteobacterium
CTTGACTCAGGTCAGCTTGCCCGCTGATCTCGCTGGCCGATCGCCGTTGGCATATCGCAGAATAATTCCCGAACGCGGTCGATGCCGTCTTGGCTGGTGCGTACCGGCACTTCGCCGCCCCGTGGCCGCAGGCGGCATGAGCCGTTAGCTGTGGGCCAACCACTTCTTACGCTGTCTGCCATGACAAAGAAATCGCAGAGGAATGCCCCTCCGAAGACTGTCGACCCTGCACGTCAGGCGACGGGGCTGACGGCTCGCCAGATGATGATGGCTGCCGGAGCTGGCCTCCTGCTTTTCGTGCTTGCGATGTGGTTCGTGCTGGCTCCGAAGGCCGGGGCCGAGCGAAGCGACGCCGAGCTGGCCGCGCTGCAGCGACCGCACGCGGCGGTGTTCGGCGCCCCCGAAGCCAGGGTGCGCATCGTCGAGTTCATGGATCCCGCATGCGATACCTGCCGACAGTTCTACCCGCTCGTGAAAGGGCTCATGTCCGACAACCGCGGACGCATCGAGCTTTCAATACGTCTCGTCGCGTTCCACCGCGGCGCCGATGTCGCGGTGAGAGCGCTCGAGGCATCCAAGCTGCAGGGCAAGTTCGAGATGGTTCTTGACCGGCTGCTGGCCACACAACCCAAATGGGTCGTTCAGCACGCGGTCGACGCAAACGCGCTGTGGGAGCAACTGCAATCGCTCGACCTCGACGTGGCGAGACTGAAAGCCGACATGGAGTCACCCGCCGTCTTGAACAGCGTGTCGCTCGACGCACAGGATGCGAGAACGCTGAAGGTGACGCAGACGCCGGAATACTTCGTCAACGGGCGAGGACTGCCTGAATTCGGCTATGACTATCTGCGCCAACTCGTGATGGACGAGATCGAGAAGAACTACCGGTAAGTGCCGTTGACAAGATTCGTACGCAATCGCTGGTTCACCGCGAGCCATGCGTTGCGAGGTGGGCCCGGAAAGCGCCAAGCGCCCCGGCCGGCCAGGCGCTGCCCGTCTCAAGCGCCGGCGGCGCGTTCAGTGCTCGGCGTGCGATCAGGCAGCAAGATGGTTCTTGTGAAAGCGACCGGCCTTCATGATGACGGACAGGTTTTCGCCTTGGCCCGTCAGCAATTCGAGGTTCGTGAGCGGATCGCCGTCGACGACCAGAAGATCGGCGAATGCCCCCGGCTTCACCACACCGAGCTTTTCCGGCATGCGCACGATCTCCGCGCCGACGAGCGTTGCCTGGCGGATGATCTCGATCGGTGACAGAACCTCGCGGCGCAACAGGAACTCGCGGCTCTGATCGACTTGCAATTGGCCAAGCAGATCGCTGCCGTAGCCGACCTTGATGCCCGCGCGCTTGCAGATCTCCAGCGATTTCAGGCCGCCGTCGATCACGAGGTCGTTCTTCGCCAGCATCTCGGGCGTCATGCCAAACTCCCTTGCGCGCTCCTTCATCGCGTAATAAGCGACGAGGTTTGCCACGAGGTAGGCGCCCCTTTCTTTCATCAGTGCTGCGGTTTTCTCGTCGATGAGGTTGCCGTGCTCGATCGTGCGCACGCCCTGGCTCACAGCGCGCGTGATGGCGTCGGGCGTGTAAGCATGCGCCTGAGCGTAGCGCCCGAAGGCCTCCGCCTCCTCGACGGCGGCGCCGATTTCCTCGAGCGAAAATTGCCGGCTGTCGAGCGGGTCATACGGGCTTGCGACGCCGCCGGACACCATGATCTTGATCTGGTCGGCGCCTTGGCGTAGCTGTTCGCGCACTGCCGCACGAACCGCATCGGCGCCGTCGACGACCTCGAGGCAAAAACGCATCGCATTGCAGCACCGGCAGGCCCCCGCGCAGACATCGGTGCGTCGGCGTGCGTCGGAGTGTCCGCCGGTCGGGCCAAGCGCGCGCCCGGCGATGAACAGGCGCGGCCCGGGCAGGTAGCCCTGGGCAACAGCGTCGCGGATCCCCCAATCCGCGCCGCCGGTATCGCGCACCGTCGTGAAGCCGCGGTCGATCATCGCGCGCATGAGGCTCGCGGCGCGCGCGGTCATCATTGTCAAAGGGATTGCTTCGAGGCTGCGGATGTTCACTTCCGACAGCATGACGTGAACATGGCTGTCGATCAGGCCGGGCATCAGCGTGCGGCCCTGGCAGTCGATCACCGAAGCATTCGACGCCTTGATCGGCTTGGTGGAGACTTCGCGCACGAACTCGTCCTCGACGAGGACCGAGGCTCCGCCGAGGAGTGTGTCTTCGTGAGGATCGAGCAGATTGGCGTTCTGGAACAGGATCTGCGCCATGCGAGAGTCCTTCGCGCGTTGCGCCGAGCGGTCTCCGCCGGCGCGAAGATCATGCCATGCGCCGAATCGGGCGTGCAACCGAGCCGGCCCTAGCCGCGAATACGATGCAGCAGCTGGTTGCATATTCCAACGAGAATCGCGGTAAGCTTTCGCGATGAAATCGAGCGAATGGGGCAACGCGGCTCGAGATCTAGGCACCGAGCCGCCGTAAACATCACGACTCAATGGATCGAATCCGAATCATCGATTCGCACACTGCCGGTGAGCCGACGCGCGTCGTCATCGCCGGCGGCCCGCCGCTCGGCATCGGACCGCTCGCGGCACGACGCGACCGCTTTCAACGCGAGTTCGATCGCTATCGCTCCGCCGTGGTCAACGAGCCGCGTGGCTCGGACGTGATCGTCGGCGCACTGCTCGTCGAGCCGACCGACGCGACGTGCGCTTCCGGCGTGATCTTCTTCAACAACGTGGGTTACATCGGCATGTGCGGGCACGGCACGATCGGGGTGATCACCACGCTCGCGTACCTCGGCCGCGTGCGCCCCGGCCAGCATCGCATCGAAACGCCGGTGGGAACGGTGACCACGCGGCTGCACGAAAATGGCGAAGTCAGCGTGACCAACGTGCCAAGCTGGCGTGCGCAGTGCAACGTGACCGTCGAGGTCCCGGACGTCGGCAGCGTCACCGGTGACGTCGCGTACGGCGGCAACTGGTTCTTTCTCGTGCAGGACGCTGCGCAGCCGCTGCGCATCGGCAACGCCGCAGCGCTCACCGACACGTGCCGGCGCATTCGGCATGCGCTCAACGCGCAAGGCTATCCGGAAGTCGATCATGTGGAGTTGTTCGCGCAACCCACCGTCACCGGCGCGCAATCGCGCAACTTCGTCCTGTGCCCGGGCGACGCGTATGACCGCTCGCCGTGCGGGACGGGCACGAGCGCGAAGCTCGCGTGTCTCGCCGCGGACGAGAAGCTGTCCGAGGGCGCCACATGGATCCAGGAAAGCATCCTGGGCACGACGTTCGCGGCGTCGTATCGCTGGCTCGATCGCGCCAGCGGCAAGGTGGAACCGACCATCCGGGGAACCGCGTACGTGAATGCGGAGAGCAGCCAGGTGCTCGACGAGCGCGATCCGTTCTGCTGGGGCATCCCTTGAGGTGAGCAAACATGTCACGATCATCGGGGCCGGCATCGTAGGACTCTGTACCGCGCTCTACTGCAGCGAACGGGGCTGGCGGGTCACCATCGTCGACAGCAATGGCGAGCAGCGCGATGGATGCTCGTACGGCAATGCGGGCATGATCGTGCCCAGTCATTTCATTCCGCTGGCCGCGCCGGGCGCAGTCGTGCAGGGACTCAAGTGGATGTTGAATCCCGCCTCACCGTTCTATATCCGGCCGCGTCTCTCCTTCGAGCTGCTCGAGTGGGGTGTCAAGTTCTGGCGCGCCTCGTCGGCGGCGCACGTGGCGCGCGCCGCGCCGCTCCTACGAGACCTGAACCTCGCGAGCCGCGCGTGTTATCACGAGCTCGCCGGCGCAGGCATGGACTTGGGTATCGTGGACCGGGGTACGCTGATCCTGTGCCGGACCCGACACGGCCTCGACGAGGAATCGAAAACGGCAGAGCACGCGCGAGCGCTGGGGCTCGAAGCACACGTGCTGGGCGCGGATGAAACCGCCGCGGTCGATCCGGGTGCTCGCATGGACGTCGTCGGTTCGGTCCATTACCCGGTCGATAGCAATCTCGTGCCCGGCCGCGCCATGGCCGCGCTGCAGCGCGAGCTCACACAGCGGGGCGCGCGCTTCGCGTGGCATACGGAGGTGACGGGATTCCGCATCGACAGGGCGGCCCTCCAAACGGCACGCCTCGCGAACGGAAAAGAGATCGCCGCCGATGAGTTCGTGCTCGCCGCCGGGTCGTGGTCGGCCAAGCTCGGCGCGGCGGCAGGCCTCAACGTTCCGTTGCAGGCAGGAAAGGGTTATAGCCTGACCCTCTCGAGCCCGCGCAAGTTGCCGAGGACCGCCGCGATACTAACCGAAGCGCGGGTGGCGGTGAGTCCCATGGGCGACGCGTTGCGCGTCGGCGGCACCATGGAGCTTTCCGGGCTCGACGAATCGATCAATCCCGCGCGCGTGCGCAGCATCATCGATGCATTCGTTCGCTACTACCCCGATTTCAGCCACGATGATTTCGATGGCGTTGCGCCGTGGCGAGGCCTGCGTCCCTGCTCGCCGGACGGCCTGCCTTATATCGGGCGCACGAGCCGCGTTTCGAACCTGCTGGTCGGTACCGGACACGCGATGATGGGCGTGAGTCTCGCACCGATCACCGGAAAGGTTCTCGCACAATTGATCGCGGGTGAACCGCCGCAGATCGACCTGTCGCTGCTGTCGCCGGACCGATACCACTGACGAAATCCAAGGAGGATCCCATGCAATGGACGGGCGTGATATCCGCCATGACGACGGCGCTCAAGGCCGACGAGAGCGTCGACCACGAATTTCTCGCGAGGCATGCACGGTGGCAGATCGACAACGGTGTCGACGGCATCGTCGCGCTGGGCTCGCTCGGCGAGGCCGCCACGCTGAGCTTCGACGAGAAGGTCGCCATCCTCAAGACCCTCGTGCACGCGCTCGATGGCAGACCGGTGGTGGCCGGTATCGCGTCGCTCGGCACGCGCGAGGCCGTCGCGCTCGCCAAGGCCGCCGAGCAGCTCGGATGCGCCGGTCTGCTCGTGTTGCCCGCCTACGTCTACAGCACCGATTGGCGCGAGATGAAGGCGCACGTCGAAGCGGTCATACGCGCAACGCGGTTGTCGTGCATGCTGTACAACAACCCGCCGGCCTACAAGACCGATTTCCTCGCACCGCAGATCGCCGAGCTCGCGCGCGAGAACGGCAATCTTCACGCGGTGAAGGAATCGAGCGGCGACGTCCGACGCATCACCGCCACCCAAGCGGCGTGCGGAGATCGCCTGGCGCTGTTCGCGGGATTGGATGACATGATCGTCGAGGCGGTGCGCATGGGTGCCGTGGGCTGGATCGCCGGGCTCGTGAACGCACTGCCTCGCGAGACCATGGCGCTGTTCGATGCCGCCCGTTCCGGTCAGACGCGGAAAGCGGACGAGCTGTATCGATGGTTCCTTCCGCTGCTGCGCATGGACACGGTGCCGAAGTTCGTCCAGCTCATCAAGCTCGTGCAGCAGGAAGTCGGCATGGGCCACGAGCGTGTGCGCGGTCCGCGGCTCGTGCTGGCGGGCACGGAACGCGAGGAGGCGCTCGCGCTCATCAGGGACGTGCTCAAGCGGCGTCCGGCGCTGTGACCGGCAGCAAGATGGAACATCAGCCGCCGCCATCGCCGGTCGGCAGGGCGTGACGGCGGCATGCGCTGCCGCTTGGGATCCGGTCATCGCGCGCGGATGATGCGGCCGATGCCGACGATGCGCTCCATGCCTGCGACCATGATCACGATGAGCGCGATCTGCAATGTCGACGCAGCGGCGATCACAAGCTGGCTTCCCTGGAACTGCAGGTAGCTGAAGATCTCGATCGGCAGCGTGGTAAGACCGGGTCCGGTGAGGAATAGCGCCGCGTTGAGCTCGCCGAACGAGACGATGAACGCGAACAGCCAGCCGGATACCACGCCCTGCCAGATCAGCGGAAACGTCACGAGAAACAGCGTGCGGACCGGGCCGGCGCCGAGGCTTTGGCCCGCCTCTTCGAGCGCCGGATCGAGCCCCTGCGCACTTGCGAGCACGGTGCGAAAGCCGTACGGCATGCCGACGATGCAGTGGGCGAGGAGCAAACCCGGGAACACCGGCATGCCGATGGTCTTGTAGAGCAGCAGCAGCGCCACTCCGAGAATGATCGTCGGAAACACGAGCGGCGCGAGGAACAGCGATTGCAGCAGGCCCGCGAGCAAGCCGCGGCGGCGCGCGAGGAACAACGCGCCCATCGTGCCGAGAATGGTGGCGAGCGTGGCGGCGAGCACGGCGAGCTCGAGGCTCAACACGAACGCATTGCGCATGTTCTCGAGACGGAAGAACTCGACGAACCAGCGCAGCGACAGTGATCGCGGCGGGAACTCGAAATAATCGAGCGGCGAGAACGCCGTGACCACCACGATCAGGATGGGAACGACGATCAGCACGAGCGCGATCGCGGTCGCCGTGCCGCGCAGCGTGCGTCCCAGCGCGTGCGCGGCCATCACCGTCCAGTCCCTTGCACGCGGCGCGGGCGCAGCACGGCAAGGATGAGCGCCGTGACGATCAGCGCCAGCGCGAGCAGCACGAACGCGAGCGCCGCGGCGCGCGGCCACTGGAATGCCGATACGTTGTCGTACACCATGCTCACGAGAAGCTTCGAGCGCGGTCCGCCGAGCAGTGTGATGGTGACGTAGGCGCTCAGCGTCAGCAGGAAGACGAGCAGCATCCCGGATGCCACGCCCGGAGTGGACAGTGGCAGCGTCACATGCAGGAACGTCCGCACCGGACCCGCGCCCAGTGCCTGCGCGGCTTCCTCGTAGCGCCGGTCGAGCGAGGAGAGCGTATTCGCAATCGAGATCACCATGTACGGAAGGAGGATGGTCATCAGGCCGACGACCACCGCTTCGGTCGTGTAAAGAAGATCGAGCGGCACATCGACGATGCCGAGATCACGCAGGCCGGTGTTGATCACGCCGCGCCGGCCGAGGATCGCCACCCAGCCGTAAGCCCGCACGACGTTGCTGACCATCAGCGGGAACAACAGCATCAGCAGCACGAGCATGCGCCGTCGCGGGGGCTGCAGTGCGACGAAGTACGCGACCGGATAGCCGATCAGCAGGCACGCGCCGAGGATGATCGCGGCCACGCCGAGCGTGCGGCGAATGATCGTGATGTAGAACGGGTCCGTGATGATCGCGACATAGTTCTGCACCGTCAGGTCGGGACCGTACAGCTCGCTTTGCGAGCCCGCGTGCAGGCTCACCCAGAAGAGATACAGCAGCGGCCCGACGAAGAACAGCAGCGTCATCGCGAGCGGCGGGATGACGAGCACCCACGCCCAGACGCCCTTCATGTGCGCTCGGGATCGACGGCGATGCCGCTCCCCGCGTCCCACGCGCAGCGTACGTCGTCGCCGACCCGCCACGTCTGCGCAGCCGCATTCTGCTGGTACGACAGCAAGGGTCCGGCCGCGCTGTCCATGTACAGATGCGTGACGGGCCCGCGATAGACGATGTCGCGGATGCGCGCGGGCAGGCCCTCACGTGCCGCATCGACCACGCGGACCCGCTCGGGACGGATCGCGATGCGCGCCTTCGTGCCCATCGCGAATTTCTCGACGGCGGCCGGAACCGGTCCGGCCGCCGTCTGCACGGCCTTGACACTGCCGCTCGCCGCGACGACGGTGCCGTCGAGAAAATTGCTGGCACCGAGGAAGCCTGCGACGAACTCGTTGTGCGGCCGCTCGTAGATCTCCCGCGGCGCGCCGATCTGCTCGATCGCCCCGTCACGCATCACGGCCACCTGATCGGAGAGCGTGAGCGCCTCTTCCTGGTCGTGGGTCACGAACACCGCCGTGATGCCGAGGCGTTGCTGGAGATTGCGAAGCTCGACCTGCATCTGCTCGCGCAGCATCTTGTCGAGCGCACCCAGCGGCTCGTCGAGCAAGAGGACGGCGGGCTTGACCACGATGGCTCGTGCGAGTGCCACGCGCTGCTGCTGGCCGCCCGAGAGCTGTCGCGGGTACCGATCGGCGAGCGCATCGAGCTTCACGAGCTCCAGCGCGTTCTTCACGGCCGCTGCGCGCTCGCTGCGGGGCACCCGGCGCATGCGCAACCCGAAGGCGACGTTGTCGGCGACGCTCAGGTGCGGAAAGAGCGCGTAGCCCTGGAACACCATGCTGAAATCGCGACGATACGGCGCAACGGTGGTGACGCGCTCGCCGCGGATGTACACGTCGCCCGCGTCGGGCTGCTCGAAGCCGGCGATGAGGCGCAAGGTCGTGGTCTTTCCGCAGCCCGAGGGGCCGAGCAGCGAAAAGATGCTGCCGCGCGAAATATCGAGGCTGACGTCGTTGACGGCCGTGACGGCGCCGAACGTCTTGTGCACCCCGTGCAGGCGGACGTCTATGGATTCGCTGTTCATGCCGCATTCGCCAGTGCGTGATCGAATTCCGCGACGCGCGTCCAGCACTCGAGCAACGCCGCGCCAAGATCCGCGTCCATCAGCGCCTCCACCGCGCTTCGCGCAGATGCGGTCGCCAGATGCCCGCGCATCGTCGAGACGAAATGCGCGTACGACGGCGAAAGCTGCGCGGTCATCGTGTCACGGCCGGGAGCAGCATGCGCGCGTGCGCAAACGGCGTCGACTCGCGCCCCGACGCCCGCCGCGACATCGCGCAGCAAGTCGCCTTCCTCGCCGTCCGGGAACGGTGGCAACGCTCTCAGCGCCTGCTCGCACAATGTCGCGAGATCGCCGTCGCGCGAAAGGTCGATGGCGTGCGCCCCGCCGCATTGAACGGACGGCGCACCGCGCATCAGCGCGTGCACCGCGTTCAGTACCAGCCGAAAGCTCGGTGCATCCGTCACGCGATAATGCCGCAGCGTATCGCGCATCGTGCCGAAGCCCCGGATCGGCAGGTAATGGCGAACGTAGCCGTCGAGCGCCATGTACTTGCGCACGAGATCGCCCATCTCCGGATGCGGCGAGAAGAGCACGGCGCGACCGCGATCGCCGGACGCGACCAGAATCGCCGGCTTGCCCGCGAGATCGCGCCGAAACCGCGCCACGTCGAGCGGATTGTCGATCGCAAGCCGCCCGGCGAGGCTCAATGCATGGAATGTCGCCGCGATGTCGAGGCCGGGACCGAGCACATCGTAGATGGGACCGTGGTAGTAGGGCACCTCCATCGTCGGTGGCAATCCGAGCGCAAGCAGGCCCGGAGATAAATGCAACGTGACGATGCCGACACCGCTCTGCAGGTATTCATGGGTGTACAGCGGCTTCGCCTGTGCCGTGCCGGTCCACGCCGGGCGGCCTGCGGAAAGGTAGTACGCGCCGCCGCAAGAGCCGATCGCGGTGCCTCCGCGCGCGAGAAACGCGCGCACGCGCGCATCGGCACCGGGGGCGCCTTCCGCGGCATCGATCCCCCACGTCGCGAAGCCACCGGGCAGGATCAGCAAGTTCGCACGATCGAGCACACCGCCGGCCAAGGCCGCGCCGTCGCACGGCACGTAGTCGATGCCCAGGCGCAACAGCGCGAGCGCGTAATACGCGTAATAGGGGAACTTCGACGCGGTGCCGGCGAATAGACACGCCGCCGCGCGGGTGAGTGGCTGCGCAACGGCGGGAAGGTCGCCGTGCCATGCGCTCGTCTCGACGCGCAGGCGCGCCAGCGCATCGTGCTGTCCCGCCGTTGCCTCGACGATGTAATCGCCCGCGTCGGCGCCCGCGTGCGCGGCGATCAACCACCATGCACGCGCGCCGGCCGCGAGCAGGCGATTGACCGCGAGCGCGACGTCCAGCGAGTCGCCGTTCGCACGCCAGCCGACGTGGCGAAGCGCCGGCGCGTGCTGCGCGACCATCAACTACCGGCAACCGCCTTGTTCCAGCGCTCCACCCACGCCGCACGGCGGTCGGTCATCATGCCGAGGTCGAGCTTGATCAGGCGATCGAGCTGGTCCTGTGGAAATCTCACGCGCTCCTGCAGCTCGGGTGGCAGCTTGGTGATGGTCTCCCTGTTGGTGCCGCCATAGTTGTAGATGCGCGCCGCGAACGGCTGTACGTTCGGATCCATCGTGGTGTCGATGTACTGCTCGGCGGCCTCCAGGTTCTTGGTGCCTTTGGCGATGCACGTACCGGACGTGTACGCGATGCCGCCTTCCTTCGGGTACACCCACTCGACCGGCGCCCCGTAGCCCTTCACGGTGTACGTCTGCGACTTGTAGAGGATGCCGATGACCGCGTCCTCGGTGCGCATCGAGTTCATCATCGTATCGGTGTCCTTGGCCCAGATCGGGCGCAGATCGACCATGCGCTTGAGCATCGCGAATCCCGCTTCCTCGTCGCCCGGCGGCTTGCCCGATGCTACGGCGCCGATGGGAACGATATACGAGCCGATCGAGTGCGAGATCTCCGGCAGGACGATGCGACCCTTGAACTCGGGCCGCCACAGGTCGGCCCAACCCGTCGGCGGATTCTTGACGGCCTTGGTGTTGTAGATGATGCCGATCACCGAGAAGATCTCGGGTACCCAGTAATCGTTCCAGAACGTCGGGATCATGTTGCGCAGGTTCGGCATGCGGGGCGAATCACGGTTGATCTTCTCCGCCACACCTTGCTTGATCGCGAGCGGCACGAGTCCGTCGGCGAGCTGGAACAGATCCGCCGTGGGATTGGGCTGGCTCACCTTGAGCTTGGTGATGCGCTCGACGGGGCTCGCGCCGCGATCCTGGACGACCTTGATACCGGTGGCCTTCTCGAACGCGGCGTCGACGTTGTCGCGCATCGCGTCCCCCCACTGGCCACCCCACGTCATCACGACGATCTGCTTCGTCTGCGCGAATGCCGCGAACGGTTGCATGATCGGCGCCAGCAGCGACGCGGAGAGCGTCGCACCGCTGGCCTTGATCCATTGCCTTCTTTGCATGGTTACCTCCAGGGCGGGTCGGTGTCGCCTACGCCGGCCATTCTATTCTTGGCCGCCCGGGATGGCGTAGACTCGTTATTCTCTCCCGCCTTGCGAGTCGACCATGCGTCACGACACGCGTGCGCTCACTGTCGACGATCTCGCGCGCCTGGCCGAGCTCACGACCCGCGCGCACGAGCCGATGGAGCTCTATGCCGCCGTCGATCGCCTCGTGCAGGAGGTGATCGGGCACAAGCTCTTCACCATGATGCGCGTGCACGAGGCGACCTCCGAGGTCGAGCGCATCTACAGCAGCAACAGCGCGGCGTATCCGGTCGGCGGGCGCAAGGAGAAGCGCGGAACACCGTGGAACCGTGTCGTGCTCGACCGCGGCGAAGTGTTCGTCGCGCGCAATCCGGACGAAGTACGCGAGGCGTTTTCCGATTACGCGTTGATCTTCAGCCTGGGCATCGGCTCCATCATGAACATCCCGCTCGGCTATTCCGGCCGGCGGCTCGGCACGATGAACATCTCGCACGATGCCGGCTGGTTCACCGAGCAGGACGCCGCGGCCGGCCGGCTGATCGCGCCGTTCGTGGTGATGCCCGCTCCTGGCCGAGTGATCGCAGCCAGGTTCGTCGGCGCCGAGGATGCTCATGCCCGAACCGCTGCTCGAGGTCCGTGCGATCACCCGAAGCTTCTACGGCGTGCACGCGCTCGCCGGCGTGCACCTGCGTGTCGAGCCGCACCGCATCACGGGATTGATCGGCCCGAACGGTGCCGGCAAGACCACGCTGTTCAATTGCATCTCGGGAATCATGCCGCCCGACTCGGGACACGTGGTCTTGGCGGGCCGTGACATCACGGGATGGCGCCCGGATCGCATCGCCAATGCGGGTCTCGTCCGCACGTTCCAGATCGCGCGCGGATTTCCGCGTCTGTCCGTCTACGAGAACCTGTTGCTGTATGGCGATTACCAGCCCGGCGAGCACGTGTGGCAGGCGCTCGCTCGTACCACGGCGGCGCAACGCCGCGAAACCGAATTGATCGAGCGGGCTTACGCGATTGCGCAACGGCTCAATCTCGTGCGCGTCCTGAACGACGCTGCCGCGAGCCTTTCGGGAGGCCAGAAGAAGCTGCTCGAAATCGGGCGGGTGCTCATGGGTCGGCCGGCACTGATCCTGCTCGACGAGCCGGTCGCCGGCGTGAACCCTTCGCTGACGCGTGACATCGCAAAGCATCTGCGCGCCCTGGTCGATGAAGGCCTCACCGTGCTGCTGATCGAGCACCACATGGACACGATCGCGCAGGTCTGCGATCACGTGGTGGTGCTGGCCGAAGGCAGGAACCTCGCCGAAGGCACGTTCGAAGAGGTCGCCGGCAATCCTGCGGTGCAGGAAGCTTACATGGGCCGACGGCGATGAGCATCCTCAGCGTCGAAGGACTCGTCGCTGGCTACAGCGCAGCCGACGAGGTGCTGAAGGGCGTGGACTTTCGCGTCGAGCCGGGCGAGGTCGTCGGCATCATCGGACCGAACGGCGCGGGCAAGTCGACGTTGCTGAAGACCATCGCCGGCCTCCTCAAGCCCGGTCGCGGCGAGGTCAGTTTCATGGATCAGCCGATCGGCGGTCACCCGCCGCGCGAGATCTGTCGTCTCGGTGTTGCTTACGTGCCGCAGGAGCAGAACATCTTCCCGAGCATGACCGTGCGCGAAAATCTGGAGATGGGCGGGTTCATCGACCCGAAAGGCGCGCGTGCGCGGATCGACGCCGCCTTCGAGCGCTTTCCGATTCTCGCGAAGCGCCACCGGGTTTCGGCGCGCGCCCTGTCCGGCGGCGAGCGCCAGGTGCTCGCCATGGCCATGGCCCTCATGGTCGACCCCAAGGTGCTGCTGCTCGACGAGCCGTCGGCGGGCCTGTCGCCGGTGGCCGCGGAACGGCTGTTCGAGGACATCGGTGCGATCCATCGCGCGGGCACTGCGATTGCCATGGTCGAGCAGAATGCGCGCGAAGCGTTGACCATCGCGGATCGCGCGTACATTCTGGTCGACGGACGAAACCACCGGGATGGCGCTGCGGCGGCGCTCGCGGCCGATCCCGATATCCGGCGCATCTTTCTGGGCGCATGAAGACCGGACGAGGAGGAGCAATGAGCCAATTCCCGCAATCCCGACGTCGATTCCTGCTGGCGAGCGGTGCGCTCGCCGTGGGCGCGTTCGCGCCGGCCATCGTGCGCGCGCAAGGCGCGCCGCTCGAATTGGGTGTGCTCACGCCACTCACCGGTGCCGGCGGCTTCGATGGTCCGCGGATGGCGAAGGCCATGCAGGCGGTGATCGATGAAGTGAATGCCGCGGGCGGCCTGCTCGGACGCAAGGTCGTGCTCGTGATCGAGGACGATCAGACGAATCCCGAGGCCGCCGTGCGCGCCGCACGCAAGCTGATCGACGTCACCAAGGTGCCGGCGATCATGGGTACCTGGGCGTCGGCCGTCACCACCGCGGTGGCGCCGCTGTGCTGGGAAGGCAAGACGTTCCTCACGACGGTTTCCGGCGCCGACTCCATCACCAAGCTGCCCCACCAGGGATATCTGATCCGCACGCAGCCCAACAATCATCTGCAGGCCGGCAAGCACGCGGAATTCATCGCCTCGCTCGGCGTGAAGCGCTGCTTCATGATGTCGATCCAGGCGCCGTTCGCGCAGCCTACCCAGGAGCGGGCCACCGAGGTGCTGAAGCAGAAGGGCGCGCAGATGGTCGGCACGCTCATCTACGACAAGGACAAGACCACGTACCGCTCGGAAGTCGATCAGGCGCTGCGCGCGAATCCCGATCTCATCTACCTGAACGGCTATGCGCCCGACGTCACGATCCTGCTGCGCGACCTGTATCGCGCAAGCTATAACGGGATGCGTTTCGCGCAATCGTACGCAGTGACGAGCAAGGTGCTCGAATCGCTGCCGAATGAAGTCACGGAAGGCGTCATCACGGTGCAGCCGTCGGCGGACGTGGCCTCGCCCGCGTACGAGCTCGCGAAAAAGCGTCTCGGCGTGGCGGAGCCCGATTCCTACGAAACACAGGCCACCGATTGGGCGAGCCTGGTATCGCTCGCCATCGCCAAGGCGAACGCGGCAACGGGTACGGCCATCCGCGACAACGTTCGCAAGATCTGCCAGGGCAGTGGCACCAAGGTCTACAGCGCGGTCGAGGGCCTGAAGCTCGTTGCGCAGGGCAAGGACATCAACTACGAAGGTGCCAGCGGCCCGTGCGATTTCACGGACATCGGTGACATCACCGACTGCAAGTTTCGCTACAACAAGGTGGCCGGCGGCAAGTTCACGCTCCTGAAGGTGGCCTGACGCGGCGATGGCGCCGCTTGCGGAGGTCCCGCAGCTCGTCGTGAATGGGGTGATGGCGGGAACGATCCTCGCCGTCCCCGCGATAGGCCTCACCGCGATCTACGCGGTCCTGCGGTTTCCGAACTTCGCGATCGCATCGCACGCGACCATCGGCGCGTTCGCGGGTTACGTTGCAAACGCGGTGTTCCACTGGCCGGTGCTGCCGGCGCTGCTGTTCGCCTTCCTGGCTGCGGGCGTCGTGGGGGTCGCGAGCGACGAGCTCGTGCTCAAGCGGTTTCGTCCCGCCGGCTACATCACCACCGCGATCGCGTCGATCGCGCTCACGATCGCGCTCGAGAACGTCGTCCGCTTCGGCTTCGGCAACGAGCTGCGCGGCTACGACCTGCCGATTGCGCGTGACCTGCGCGTCGGCGGCATTCGCGTGGGCCCGCAGCAGCTGCAGAATCTCGCCGTCGCGGTGGTCGCGATGGGCGCACTGTTCGCGTTCCTTGCGTTCACGCGCATGGGAAAAGCGATGCGTGCCGTGGCCGACAATCCGATGCTCGCGAGCATCAAGGGCATCAACGCCGACGTGATCGGCCGGCTTGTCAACTTTGTCGGCATGGGTCTCGCGGGCCTCGGCGGCATGCTGATCGGTCTCGATACGACCATCGATCCGCTGACGGGATTTCGCACCGTGCTGTCGGTGTTCGCAGCGGCGGTGGTGGGCGGACTGGGAAGCATCCCCGGCGCGGTGCTCGGTGCGCTGACGGTCGGTGTGGGCGAGGAGCTGTGCCTGCTCTTCCTCTCGCCCGATTACCGCAGTGCGGTCGGGTTCATCGCGATTCTGCTGGTGCTCACACTGCGCCCGCACGGCATTCTCGGACGGGCAGGGGCCTGATGGAGAACTATCTCATCGCGATGGCCGTGTCCGCCGGTATCTACGCGCTGATGGCGCTCGGCGTGAACGTCATGTGGGGTTTCGCGGGGATGGTGAATCTCGGCCTTGTCGGCTTTTTCGCCGTCGGCGCGTACACGAGCGCGTTGTTGACCAAGGCGGGATCGCCGATCGCCGTGGGCATGCTTGCGGCTGCCGTCGCGACGTCGATGGTTGGCGTGCTGGTGTCGCTCATCACGGTACGGCTGCGCGGCGACTATCTCGCAATCGTGACGCTCGGCTTCGCCGAGACGATCCGCATCGTCGCGAGCAACGCGATCTGGCTCACCAACGGCACTGACGGCATCTCCGGCATTCCGGGGCCGTACCGCGGGGCATTGTCCCCGGAGGCGTTCAACCTCCTGTACCTGACGATGGTCGCCGTGATCGTCGCGATCGCGTATTTCTGTATCGAACGCGTGCGCGCGTCCGCTTTCGGACGCGTGCTGCGGGCGATTCGCGACGACGAGCAGGTCGCGGCGGTCGCCGGCAAGCACGTCACGACGTTCAAGATGAAAGCGTTCGCGATCGGCTCGGCGGCCCTCGGCCTGGCGGGCGCGCTGTACGCGCATTACACGTCGTACATCGCGCCCGACATCTTCGTGCCGCTGTTCACGTTGTACATCAAGCTCGCGCTGCTCACCGGCGGTCTGGGCAACAACCGCGGCGCGATCCTCGGTGCGTTTGCCGTCGTGTTCCTGCTCGAGGCAACACGGTTCGCCATTCCGCTCGTTCCCGGCGTCACACCGGTCCAAGGCGCGGCGATACGCGAATTCCTGGTCGCGGTGCTGCTGATCGTGATGCTGCGGTTCCGGCCGGCCGGGCTGATCCCGGAGCGCTTCGATCGCCTGCCCGTTCCGCCTCACCAGCCCACGGCGTAGGCTGGCCGGCGCGGATCGGCACCGGCGGCAATGACGCCTGTCGCGCCGTCGCGCCGTAGCACGCACACCGCGCCGGCGCGCCAGACGAAGTCCGGCCATTCCTTCACTTGATGTCCGCGCGCGGCGAGGCCATCGCGCACGGACGCTTCAACGCGCCGTTCGACATAGAGCACGCCCGGCGAGTAGCTGTGGGGCTCGAAGGAATCCGGGAAGCTGTACGAAGCAAACCGCGGCGCTTCGACGGCCTGCTGCGGCGTCATGCCGAATATCGAAATGTTCAGCAGAACCTGCAGCAACGCCTGCGCCTGGACGTCACCGCCCGGTGTGCCGATCGGCATCGCACTGCCATCACGCGCGATCGCGAGCGCTGCCATGGGCGTGAGCCGCGGCCGTTTGCCGGGCGCAACGCAGGACGGATGAGCGGGATCGCCCCAGCTCTGCGACCCGCGCGACGACGGGCATAGTCCCGTGCCGGGAATGACCGGTGTGTCGTAGGACGGATCACTGGGTGTAGCGCAGAAGACGTTGCCTTCCCCGTCGATCACGCTGATGTGGGAGGTGTCGTGCGCGCCTGCGGCGGCACGATGCGATGTCGGTGCGGGGCCTGCGTGAGTGCTGTGACCGTCGATTTCTCCGGCGGGTGGCATACCGGGAAACGCGCGGTCGGAGCGCAGCAAGCCACGCCGCGCTCGCGCATAGTCGTCGGAGAGAAGCGTCTCCACCGGAACGTCGACGAAGCGTGGATCGGCGATGTACCGGTCGCGATCCGCGAATGCGAGCTTCATCGCTTCGGTCACGACGTGTGCGTAATCAAGCGTGTTGTGTCCCATGCGCGCGAGATCGATGCCCGACAGGATGTTGAGCATCTCGAGCAGCACCGGGCCCTGACACCACGGCCCGCAGGCACGGACATCGAGGTCTGCGAAGCGCGTCGCAACCGGAGGCTCGATCGCCACGCGGAAGCTTGCAAGATCCTCGTGCGTCAGCAAGCCGTCGTTGCGCCGGTGATAGTCGACGATGGCGTCCGCGATGTCGCCGCGATAGAACGCATCGCGTGCGGCATCGAGTCCCGCGGCGCGACCCGCCTTCGCGGCGGCACGCTCCTCGTCGGCCATGTACTGCAGCGTGCGACCGAGGTCAGCCTGAACGAACAGCTCACCGGGTCGCGGTGCGCGCCCGTCGGGCAGATAGATCGCCGCACTCGAAGGCCAGCGGCGGTAATCGTCCATGTGCATGCCGATCATCTCGGACATGAGCGAATACATCGGGAAACCTTCGCTCGCGAAGCGAATCGCGGCCGCTGCACAGTCGGCGAAGCTCATGGTCCCGAACCGCTCGAGCGCGGTGATCCACGCATCCGGTGCGGCAGGCACGACCGTGCGCAGCACGCCGTGCGGAATGGCGCCAGCGAAGCGCTTGACGAAGAAGTCCGTCGTCACGGCGCGCGGCCATGTGCCGAGGCCGCTGATCGTCAGCACCTCGCGTGTCTTCGCGTCGTACATGAGGATCGGCGCGACACCGGCGACGTTCACGAGATCGCTTTGCAGCACGCCGAGCGCAATGCCCGCGGCGACGCCCGCGTCGACGGCGTTGCCACCGCCTTCGAGAATCGCAAAAGCAGCATGCGCCGCGCCGTAATGCCCGGCGACTGCCATGTGGCGCGTGCCCATGAGCAGCGGACGCAGACTTTCGATGCCGTCAACCGGCGCCGATTGACAGAGGGAGTCGCTCACGTGACCTCCTGGACGTACAAGCATACGCCGGGGGCGGCATCGGCGCTGGCCGGCCCGCACGATATCGGCCTTCGGGGGTGAACCGATCCGCGCGGACGCGACGACGGAGAGAACATCGGCTGCTTCTGTTCCGCACTCCCTTCATCGACGAAGCCTTCTGCCTGTTCCATCTATCGTGGACTGGGACCGGCGAGCAACGCGCTCAGGGCCTTGGCTGCGCGTTGTCCCTGGTCTTGGTAGTTGACGTTGAACAGCACGTGTACGCGGTCCGCCTTGCAGGCTAGCTCGAGCACGTTCGCGGCGACCTCTTGCAGCTCGGCCGGTGCATATTCGTAGTTGAACCGCTGCGACGACGCCGTCAATCCCTTCTTGTTCCACGTGTCCCGGTTGCGTCCGTGCAGACGGACAACGGCGAGCGCCGGGTTCGTCACCCGCCACACCGACGGGATGGTGCTCGCAACGCGCTGTGGCGCATCGACGACGACGTTTACAAGCCCGTTGCCGCGCTCGAACTCAAGCGTGCGCGCAGCGTGCTTCTCGCCGTCGAACCAAGTCCTGTTGCGGAATTCGACAGCGAGCGTGAAGCCAGCCAGCATCGCGCGGCAGTGCTCGATGTAGTCGAAGCTCTCGGGATGAAACGCCACCGATGGCGCAAACTGGAAGTGAACCGCACCAAGCTTCCCCGCAGCGCGCATGACCTCGAGTACGGCGCGGAACTGACGCCATAGCTCCAGCTTCACGTCGTCGGCGACGTCTTGCTCATAGATGCTCGCCTTGTCGCGAGGACCGATCGCAGCACGAATGTCCTTGGCGACGCTGGCGACCGGCGTCTGGTGCCGCGTGAACAGCCGATACGCCTTGATGTTGAATAGGAAGCCGGGCGGTGTACGGTCGACCCAAAGCCGCGCGTTCGCGACGGTCGGGATACCGTAGTAGCTGCTGTCGATCTCGACGATCGGGAATTGCGAAGCGTAGTAGCGCAGCCGTTCCTCCGGCTTGGTAACGGATGGCGGATAGAAGCGGCGATTAACGAGTGACTGTCGGATGAGACTGCCCCAGGACTTGCGCCATTGCGAGACAGCCTGATAAGTCCTGACGACTTGGGCGAATGGATCCAATGCATGTGGCGGCCGATATCGCCGATCAGCCTCGGAGTTGCAATGGACCGTCCACCGCGCGTCGCACGCGCAACGGCAAGGTCACGATCGCCTCCAACCCGCCATGCTCGTGGTTGCGAAGCGACACATCGCCGCCGTGCGCCCGGGCGATACTTCGCGCGATGCTGAGTCCAAGTCCGGTGCCGCCGGTCTCGCGGTTGCGCGAGCCCTCGAGTCGGTAGAACGGCTCGAACACCTTCTCGAGCTCGCTGTCCGCTATCCCTGGGCCGTGGTCGCGAACGCGGATGGTCGAGCCAAGCGCATTTTCCTCGACGTGGATCTCTGCGCGCTCGCCATAGACGGTGGCGTTGTCGACCAGATTGGAAATGCAGCGCTTCAGAAGCTGCGGCTCGGCAAGCAAGGGACGTGTGACGCTACCGTCGATGGTGACATTTCGCTCCATCGCTTCGTTGTCGGCCTGCAGGCTTTCGAGCAGTGCCATGACGTTCACCGGTTGCTCCGGGTTGCGCCGGCTGAGACCCCGCATGAACTCCAGCGTCTGCGTCACCATCGTTTCCATCTCGACGAGGTCCTTCTCGAACTTCTCGCGCACGCTGTCGTTGTCCAGCAGCTCGGTACGCAAGCGCATCCTCGTGAGCGGCGTCTTCAGGTCGTGCGACATGGCCGTGAGCAGCCGGGTTCTCTCGTCGATGAATTCGATCAGGCGAGTTTGCATCGTGTTGAACGCTCGGGCCGCGCGGCTCACCTCGATCGGACCACCCTCTGGTAATGGCGGACGCCTGATGTCGCGGCCGAGTTCGTCCGCGGCAGAGGCGAGCACGCTGAGCGGACGTGTGACCCAGCGTACCGCGATGTAGGAGAGCGCCAGCACCGCGGCGAGCAGGATCGCCAATGTCAGCAGCAATCGCCACGGCAAATTTGCCGCCTGCTGCGGAAGCTGCGTGTCGAAGCTCGCCCAGCTTCCATCCTGCAGGCGCACTTGCGTCAGGATCGAAAGGCCATCGGGCGGGAACGCGTGCATGCCCGGCGGTCCCATCGGTCCGCCCATTGGAAAATTGCCGGCCGCCCGCGTTGGCGCGGGCGCTCGTGCGGGCGCAGTCTCGCGCATCGTCACCCGAATGGGGCGATCGTCGCCCAGCGCGGCGTTCAGGAACGCAGCGAACATCGCCGCGTGGGCACCGCCCGTGGCGACCGGATCGTCCGGCATGAGGGCGCGATCGAGCGAGACGACCAGCGGCGGCACGTTGAGGATTCCGACGATGCGCGCACGTTCGACGGGACTCAACGAGTCGAGCAACCTGACCACGTCGGCGATGCGCTGCGCGGGCTGCATGCCCATCGTGCGGACGAGCACCGTGTCGCGCTCGGCGAGATTGATCGCCGCGCTCAGCAACTGCGCGACGATCAAGCCGCTTGCGAGCACGAGCATCAGGCGGCCGAACAGCGAGCGCGGCAGCAAGCGGCTCATGCCTCGCTGCTCACCTTCACGGCAAGCACATAACCTTCGCCGCGCACCGTCTTGATCAGCCGTGGCTCGCGCGAATCGTCGCCGAGCCGATGCCGCAGCCGGCTCACCTGCACGTCGATGCTGCGATCGAGCGGGTCGGCCTCCTTGCCCTGCGTGAGATCGACGAGCTGGTCGCGGTTGAGCACGCGGTTCGGGTGATCGAGAAAGATCCGCAGCAGCCGGTATTCCGCGCCGGACAGCGGTGTCACGACACCGGCTGCGGAAACGAGTTGCCGATGGACGGTGTCGAGTGCCCAATCCGCAAACCGGATTTGCCGCGCGTCGTCGGGCCGCAGGTTGTGCGGCAGGCTGCGCGCGCGGCGCAGGACCACCTTGATGCGGGCGAGCAGTTCCCTCGCATTGAACGGCTTGGCCAGGTAATCGTCGGCACCCATCTCGAGGCCGACGATGCGATCGGTCTCCTCGCCG
Organism: uncultured beta proteobacterium; assembly: GCA_963798655.1. Lineage (GTDB taxonomy): Bacteria > Pseudomonadota > Gammaproteobacteria > Burkholderiales > Casimicrobiaceae > CAVSMC01. The sequence continues at coordinate 20,823 of CAWCUH010000010.1, forward strand.
CGCGCGGTGAGCATGATGACCGGAATATCGGAGGACTTTGCGCGCAGGTCGCGGCACAGCGTCAGTCCGTCGTCACCCGGAAGCATCAGGTCGAGCACGATCAAATCGATCCGTGCCGCGTCAAGCGCGTGCCACATCCCGCGACCCTCCGCCGACGGCGGTCACGCGCAACCCGTTCTTCTCCAGATATTGCGAGAGCAGGTTCCGAATTTCAGCGTCGTCATCGACGATCAGGATGTGATCGGGCAACTCCATGCACTGATTTTCGAACAGTTCGAGCCGAGGCGGGCGGGAGGAAAGTAACGCAGTGTGTCAAGGACCGGTCCGGTTGCACTGCGCTACCAAAAGGGCTCGCGTTGACATGATGGGCTTACATGAAGGTGCTCAAATCATAACCGTTGCGAAGAGGGATGCCGGTCGAACGCTCCTTCCCCCGCACCGATTCCTCCCTATCCACCGGAGACGCACAATGAAACGGATTCCCACGGGTGTAGCGGCCGTCGCAGCCGCCCTTGCGCTGGCAGTCGCCGCGGTCACATATGCGCAGCCTTTCGGCATGGCGCAGTCAAGCATGGGTCCCGGGTTATGGACCGGGCATGGGCCCGGGTTATGGACCGGGCATGGGCATGGGCCCGGGTCATGGGCCAATGGCCGGGGCCGACGCGGCAGCGATGATCGATTCGCGCCTCGTCGACATGAAGGCGCAGCTCGGGATCACCGCCACTCAGGAAAGCGCGTGGCAGGCGTTCACCGCCGCGGCCAAGCAGCAGGCCACGGAGATTCAGTCGATGCGCGCGCAGATGCAGCAAGGAACAGGCACTGCGCCGGAGCGCATGGCCCAGCGCGCGACGCTCATGCAGCAGCACGCTCAAGCGATGGCCACGATGACCAACGCGTTCAATGCCCTGTATGCGGTGCTGACTCCGGAGCAAAGGAGCGTCGCCGACCAGCGTTTCGGCATGATGGGTCCAGCGGCGATGCGCTTCGGCGCGCGCGCGGGCTAAGCGAAATGGGGCGGGCAACCGCCCCTTTTTCGACGGGCTCCGGACTTATGATCGAGGTCATGGCGAGCGCCGTCCCGCGCTCCTGGGGGCGAAGTCCGGCAGGCATCACGACCGCTGCCCACCGAGCAGCCGGGTGAGCCGCTCGGCGTCGCCTTTGCGGACCTTGCCAGCGCTTGCGACCGCCGCGCCTGCGTCGAGCATCCGCGCGAACGCGTCGCGCACGTCGGCTGCTCGGACGGCGGCGATGCTCGCGAGCAGCTCCTCGGCGGGCCGCACGCGACCGAGCGCGAAGAGATCGAGCGCCGCGAGCTCCAGCCGCTGCGCGGGCGCTTCGCGCTCGCACAGCAAGCGCACGGCGGTCTGGTTGCGCGCACGCTCGAGCCCAACCCGGTCGGTGGTCTCGACGTGCTGGCGCAGCAACCGGCTCACCTCATCGACGTAGTCGTCGAGATGCCCGGGCGTCGTCGACGCCTCGATCACGAACTCGCCGTACGCGTCCTTCACGTCGGTCCAGCAATCCGCGTGGTACACGAGGCCGCGTCGCTCGCGCAGACGGTCGAGCAGCGGCGAGCTCATGCCTTCGCCGAAGAGCGCCGCCGCGAGGACGAACGCATCGTGCGCCGCCGTCAGCGGCGGGATCGGGAAGCCGGCGACGACGTGCACCTGGCTCGAGCCGGCGAGGCGGCGCGAACGAATGCCTCCGACGAAGTCCGGCGCTGCGATTACGTTCGCGCTGCCGCGCGGCATGTCGCCGAACGCGCACTGCGCGGCATCGACGATCTCTTCGGGATTCACATCGCCGGCCACGCCGACGACCGTGTTGGCGGCGGTGTACTGCTGCTGCACCCATGCCACGAGGTCGCTGCGCGTGAACCGTCGCAGGTTCGCGCGGCTGCCGATGACGGGCTGTGCCGCCGGATGCGTGCCATAGCAGGCGCGGTCGAAGAGCCTGAAGGCAGCCGCCATCGCGTCGTCCTCGTCCTCGGTGTACTCGTGGAGGATGACGCCGCGCTCGCGCTCGAGCTCGGTCTCCGGAAAGGTGCTTTCGCGCACGATGTCTGCGAGCATGCGCACGAACGCTCGCGCGTCGCGGGCGAGGCCGCGCATGTGGAAAGCGGTGTGATCCTTGTCGGTGTGCGCGTTGACCTCGGCGCCCAGACGCTCGGCGTCGAGGTTGATACGCTGACAGTCGCGCGAGCGCGTCCCCTTGAACGCCATGTGCTCGATCAAATGGCTGATGCCGTTGAGGCGCGCGCTTTCATGTTGGCTGCCGCTGCGAACGAAGACGCTCACGGCTGCGGTCGCGAGATGCGGCAGCCGGAACACGACGACTTGCACGCCGTTGTCGAGCGCGGCGATCACGGCGTCCGCATCGGCGTGCTCGGCGCGAACGTGCAGCATCGCGCCGCGGTCAGGCGTGCGACGGCGGGCCGTTGCGGACCCGGGCGCTCATCGAGGATCAGCGTGCATGGAGTTCGGCGCAGCGGTGGCGGAACCACCGAGCGCCCACATAGCGTGCCGCAGTCGGATCGCGCGAGCAAGGCCCGGTCGCGTATTGCCGAGCCGCGGCACGCCACGCGCGCGTCCGCAAAAGGCCTCAGTTGAGAATCGGCGCAAGCGCCTCGCCGATGCGCGCCATCTGCACCGCGCTCACCCGCTTCTCGAGAAGCCCGGCGAATCGAGGGTCCTTCACGCCAGACACGATGTACTGCCAGCGATAGGCAGCCAAGAACGCCTTCGCGACCTGCGACCGGGCGTCGCCCGATAGGGGATTCGCACATCGGGTCGCGAAGTATTCGGTATCCGCTTCGGCCTGCAGACGCAGCAGCCCGTCGACAGCGGCGACCAGCTCGATCAGGTCGCCGACTGCGCGTTCGCGCGCCTCGGAGGTGATCTTCCCGTCCTCGCGCTTCCATTCGAGCTCGTCGAGAATCGCATGCTGCGACTCCTCCCTGGCGTGGAACGTGAAGACGTCTTTCCAGACGGCAGACAGCTCGGCGTCCGGCTCGATCGCTTCGCGGTAATGCGCGAGAACGAAGATCTCGATGTGACAGATCAGCGCCAGTACCGACCATGTCGACTTCCCGAGAACGACCGACGCGACCGCGTTCGCATCCGGCACGAAGCGGTAGCCGTCCGGCATTCCCTCCGCGCACATCCGTTCGATGCGGCGAAACAGCTCCTGGTGCTTCAACTCTTCGTCGGTGAAGCGCACCAGCGCTTCGAAGGCCTTCTGATCGGCGAACCAGTGATCGCGACTCACCTCGAGGATCTTGGGGGCGATGAACCGTTCGACGAGCCCGAACATGTTGGCGTACGTCCGTCCCTGGATCTGGCTGAAGAAGCGACGATCCGCCATGGACAGGAACGGCAGCTCGCTCACGTGCGAGAGACCATCGGGCATGAATTTATGGCCGAAGTCGAACGCGCGACCCCGGATTACGTCGCGCTCGATTTCCCAGCGGATTCTCTTCGATACTTCGACGCACCTTGCATAGACGTCGGCGTCAGGGCGTTCGGCTTGCATCTGTGCTTGCATGGTGCTTCTCCTCGTCGTGTGTGGATGGATGGCGCCGCCACCGAAACCGTTCGATGCGACGGCGTGCAGCGCCCAGGCTTGCGCAGCCGTGCGCGAACGTGGCTCTTGCGATCGCTCGTCGAATGCGGCGGCGGGCGCGGGCGAGGGTGACAGTGTTCGTGTCATATCGGCGGGTCAGGCGGCAGCGCTGTTCAAGCGGGGAACGTATTCCATGGCGGTCGAGGCTTGTTGCGCGATGAAAGCTTCGATCCGGCCATTGACTGTCTCGGGCTCCGTGACCGGGCCCATGTGGTCGAGTCCATCGAGCATCGCGACCTCCGATGCGGGCAACGCGTACGCCAGCAGCTCGGTGAGCCGTCGTGTAGACGCCTTCGTCCGCGTGCCGGCCATCAACAGCGTGGGCATGCGCAGTTGCCGATAATCGTTGAGCCTCGTGCCGTCGGCTGCGAGCGCCTTGAAGTGCCGATCGATCGCGGGCATGCGCGACGAAATCGTCGTCCGCTGCGAACCGCTCAGGCGATGCCATGCGCCGTCACCCGACCAGTAGGTGACGAATCGCTCGGCTGCGGCTTCGATGGATCCGGCCCGAAGCGAGCGGTCGATGCCGTCGGCGAGGAAGCGCACCTCGGCCGCCGCCGCATCGTGCGCGTCGTACGCGAACAGCGTCGCGAAGGGCACCGGTTCATAGAGTGAAAGGCTCGCAACGCGCTCCTGCAGCTCGAATGCGATGCTCAGCGCAACTGCCCCTCCATACGAGTGACCGACAAGGTGGATCGGTCCGCTCCAGCTGCTCAACAGGCGCAAGATGCGGGAAGCTTCGTCATGCAGCGTCAGCTCGCGTGCCTGGTCCCAGCCGGGCGCTGCGCGATGGCCGTAAAGATCGAGCGCTATGACCTGGCCGAGGTGCCCGACGCGCTCCGCCAGCGCATGCCATTGGCGAGAAGAGCTTCCGGACGCGTGCAGGCAAACCACCGCGGGAAAGCGATGACCGCGCAATTCGATGGCCGATGGATGGGTTTTCATCAAGTGTGCTTTCGTGTCGTCTGTTCTCGACCGCGGGTGCTCGCACGACAGTGTGCGTAGCGCGGCGTGCGGGTGTTCGACGCGGTTTCCGGGCGGCTCATGCCACGACGTCGAGCGCCGTGCGAGCGCAGCGCCAGCTGACCCTCGCGAAGAGGCTGCCGGCGAGAACCGCTGCCAGCGCAGCCGGCAACGAAAAGTCGCCGTCGATCCATTGCGCGATTCCGGCGAACGCCATCGACGCACCGAGGAGGCCGGCATGCAGCCACAGCGCGCACGTGACGAGCGCGCGACGCTCGCGGCTCGAACGCGGGGCGCCGTCTCCGAACGGCGGCTGCGGGACCGGTTCGCTCGCGATCCATGCCAGCGGTCGCACATCGGGTCGCACGAGTCCGATGTCGAACAGCTCGCGCTCGGTCATCGAACCCGTGGCAGTCCGTGCGTTCGCGGCCGCGTCGACGCGCGCGTGCCAGCGACCGAGTCGCCTTGCCGCAATCACTGCGGCAGCAGCTCGCCGGAGCCGCCCATTTCTTTCGGCAAGTCGCGCATCTTCGGCAAGCCGTCCTTGATCGGCAGTACCGCTTCGGCATAATTGACGTGCAGCTGCGGCTCGTGGCGATACCCGGGGATCGTCGCCGCGTACACGTCGATCAATTCCCAGTGCGGATGGTCGGTGAACAGGTGGCCGCCGCACACTTTGCAGAACTTGCGGTAGCTGCGCTCGGTCTTGTGATAGACGCCGACGTTCGCTTCGCCGCGCGTGACCTTCACCGCCGACGGCTTCCAGAGGCTGAAGGCGTTCACCGGTGCCGCGGACCAGCTTCGACAGGACGCGCAATGACAGAAGCCCGCCGCGACCGGCTCGCCGGTCACGCTCACTTCCACTGCACCGCAAAAACAGCTTCCCTTGTACGTGTCGGCCATCGTGGCTTCTCCGGTGTGATGTAGCGACGCACGCGAGCGCGTCGACGAGCAATCAGATGTCACGTGAGGCATCGTGCAGTCGCGATCGACCGGCGTGCAGCGACGGTTGAGCGCGTGAAGAGAGGTCGACGAGGGCGTCGTGCGCCGTCGACAGCGTGCAGGAAACGGTTGGCGCGCTTTCGAGCCGTGCCGGCAAAGCGACGAGCGCCGCCATCGTCAGCACCGCCATCGCGATCGCCGCGAGCGCAGAAGCGCCGCTTCGCGTCGAAGGCGGATAGCCGTCCGCAAACCGAGGCTTCAGTTGCCGAAGCTGCGGGCGTTCGAGCGCTTCACCACGCCGGGCGGCGCGCGACAGCGCTTCGCCTGTTTCGTTGCCGGGCTGCAGTTGCATCGCGTCGCTCCTCCGGTCACGTTCGATTGCGCAACCGACCGCGGCGATCGCCGCCGGCATTGCGCGTGACGTGATGGCTGCACTGTAGCGACGCGGTGTTGCAGTGCGACTGCGGCGAGCGGCCGCATTTGCTTCGTTTGTTTCACGCCGCCGCGCACGTCGGCGGAGGAGGGCTCGCAGCGCTGCGCTATCGCGCCGTCGATGCGAGTTGCGCGACGATGCGACGGACCTCGCTCGGCAGGAACGGCTTCTCGATCACCGGACGGCCGCTTGCCGAGACGAATTCGCGCAGGTCGGACGCGAGCGTATCGCCGGTCACGAACACGACGCGCGTTGCCTGCGCCGGCCAGTGCCGCTGGATCTCACCGTACAGCGCGCGTCCGTCGACGTCGGCCATCCGGATGTCGGTGAGAATCACATCGAAATGTTCGGTTTCCATCCGTTGCAGCGCTTCACGCCCCGACGCGACGGACACGACGCGATGGCGCGCACCGGCGAGTATGTCGTTGAGCGTTTCGCGGATCTCGTCTTCGTCGTCGACGACGAGGATCGAGCGCGACACCGCGCTCGGCACCGACGACGTATCGAGCTTCATTTCCGGCCCGCGAGCGGCTCCCGCGGGCAGCGCGACACAGAACACGGCGCCGCCGCCGTCGGGGCAGTCGACGGTGAGCGTGCCCCCATGCGTCTCGACAATGCCAAGACTCACCGCGAGGCCGACGCCGAGTCCGGTTCCATTCGACTTCGTCGTGAAATACGGCTCGAACACGCGGGCGCGCACGTCGGGCGCGATACCCGGGCCGTTGTCGGCGACCGTGATGCGGACGACCTGCGCGCGCGCATCGAAACGGCTCGCGATCGTTATCCGCCGCGGCGCGGGCCGCTCCTGCAGCGCCTGCTGAGCGTTGATCAGCAGATTCAGCAGCACCTGATGGAGCTGGTCGGCATCGGCATGGATCGGCGGGACGTCGCCGGCGAGGTCGAGCGCGACATCGATGCTGCTCGTGCGCATCGCGTACGCGGTGATGTCGAGCGCCGCGGCGACGACCTCGTTCACGGCAACCGGCCCGCGCTGCGGCTGCTGCTGGCGCGCCATCGCGAGGAACATGCGCACGATACGCGAGCAGCGCTCGGCGGCCGTGCGGATTTTCAGCGCCGCCGTGCGCGTCACCGGGTCGCCCCGCTCCTCGAGCAGCACCGCGCGCGCGACCACGACCGACAGTGGATTGTTGAGCTCGTGCGAAACGCCCGCGAGCAGCGAGCCCAGCGCAGCGAGCTTCTCCCGCTGATGCAGCGTGTCGCGCTGACGCGCCAGTTCCTCGGCGGAGCGCTTCTTCTCGGTGATGTCGCGCGCGATCGTGAGCACGTGCGGCTTGCCTTGATACTGCATCGGGATGCCGTGCACTTCGAGCTCGATCGCCGAGCCGTCGCTGCGCACGTCGCTCACCTCGTCATGCAGCGATTCGCCGGCGGCGACGGCCTTCAGGAACTCGATGTGGTAGCACGGGCCGCTGTAGCTCGCCGGAGGCGACGCACCCGCTTCGCCGTCGCCGTAGCCGTACATCCGGCGGAACGCAGGATTGGTGTCGACGATCTCTCCGTGCGCGTTCCACAGCGCAAGGCCGTCGATCGACGCGTTGAACATCGCGTGATACTGCTCCTCGCTCGCGCGAAGCGCCGCCTCTGCGCTCTTGCGGCCGGTGATGTCGCGCGCCAGCGCCAGAACGCGGTCGCGACCACCGATGGTCACGCGCTTGACGAAGACTTCGTGCCAGCGCAGCGCGCCGTCCTTGGTCCTGCCGTGCCACTCGACGCGCGATGCGTCGCCCGCGCTCGCACGCCCGATCAGCGCCATCGCGTCCTGCTGCCTGTACGGCGCGACACCCGAGCCGAGCGATCCGACGTCGATGCGCCGGAATTCCTCGCGCGTGTATCCGAACGACGAGCACGCTTTTGCATTGACGTCGACGATCGCGCCGGTCGCCGCGTCGTGGACGAAGATCGCGTCCTCGGCCGCATCGAAGATCGTGCGATAGCTCGCCTCGGAGATCCGCAGCGCTTCGTCGGAGCGCTTGCGCGCGCTGATGTCGGTCGAGATCGTGCAAACCGCATACGCGTGGCCGTTCGCGTCGTGCAGCGGAAACTTGATCGAGATGTACGTATGGACGCCGTCGGCGAGCAGCGCGGCTTCCTCGAACTCCATCGGCGCATTGCGCTCGAGCACGACGACGTCGTTCGCGCGGATCGGATCGGCGATGTCGGCCGGCAACACTTCGCGGTCGGTGCGGCTAACCACGTCCGCCTGCCGCTTGCCGAACACGTGCTCCCATTGCCGGTTGACGAAGAGAAACCGGCCTTCGGTGTCCTTCACCGACACGACGGCCGTCGCGTTGTCCAGGATCTGCTGCAGACGCGCTTCGCTGTCCGCGAGCGCGCGCTGCACACGCGCCCGCTCCGCGATGTCCTCGTGCAGCCGCGTCTGCGTTTCGGCGACCTGCACCGCCATCGCGTCGAACGCGCGGCTCAGCCGGGCGAGCTCGTCACGGCCCTTGAGCCTGCTCAACGCGGACAAGTTGCCCGCGGCGAACCGCTCGGCCGCCTCGACCAGGCCTGCGGTGCGCCGCGTGAGCAGGAAATGGAAGACGAGCCACATCGCAAGCGCGAGCGCGGTGACCCAGCCGGCCCAGTACATCGACTGCTGGACGACCTGATCGCGCGCCTCGGCCTTGTAGCGCTTCAGGTCGTAGATCAGGAACACGCTGCCGACGCGCGAGGGACGAATGTCCTCGGCATCGCGGCCCATCAGGATGCCCGCGTGGCCGAGGAGCTCGTCGCCGCTCGAGTCGATCGTCATGCCGGCACGGCGCTCGCGCAGCGTGTTCGCCGTGCGCGCGAGATCGAACTGGGGCAGCACGTCGGCGATCTGCCGACCGAGCCACGCGCGCCGCGTCGACGTGATCACGCCATCGCGCTCGTCGGTCATCGCGGCGAACGTGACGTCGTGGTTGTGCGCGAGGACCGCGATCTCGTGCTCGGCTGCCTCGAGATCGCCTTTGAGCAGCAGATACTCGAGCGTGCTTTGCAGCCTCGACATCTCCTGCGCGAGCCGCTTGCGACCGTCGTCCTCGGCCGCCCGCTCCGCGCGCGGCACGTGATAGAGCAGGTTCACCGTGCTGAGCGCCGCGGCGAAGCCGAGCAGGATCAGCGGGACCGTGACCTTCAGCGAAGCCGGGACGCCGATCTTCATCGCATCATGTCGGCGAGCGGTCCCGGCGCGAGCACTGCTTCGATGTCGATCGGCTCGCGCAGCAGCTTCGCTTCGACCATCAACGTCATCAGCCGGCGCCCGCTCACCGCGAGCTCGGGCGTCGGCCCGCCGAGCATCCGCAGGTTCTCCTCGCGCGACGGAATGTGCAGGCCCTGCAGCGCCTGCAGGAACTGCTCGCCGCTCGTCTGCTGACGGATGCCCATGCGCCGCGCGGCGTCCTGCGGCTCGCGTGCGAGGTAATCGATCGCGCGGAACCAGCCGCCCACCAGCGCGTGGATCGCGTTCGGCTGCTTGTCGAATACGCTCGCCCGCACGGCGAGCACGTCGACGATCTCGCCCGGGATTCGCCTGCTGTCGAACAGCGTGGCGGCGCCTGTCTGCATGAACTGCCCGCGGTACGGATCGAACGTGACCGCGCCGTCGACCTGTCCCTTCTCGAACGCCGCGAGCTGCTCGTTCGACTCGAGATGGACGACGTTGACGTCGCTCGCCTGCATGTCGTTGACGGCGAGCGCTCGGCTCAGCACGAACGCACCGAGCGCGCTGCTCTCGACGGCGATCGACTTGCCCTTGAGGTCATGCATCGTGCGCATGCCGGGCCGCCCGACGACGACGTCGGCGCCATGCGACACATCGGCGACGAGCACGATCCGCGGCTTGAATCCGTCGCTCGCGAGCCCGTACAGCTCGTCGAGGCTGATGACCATGCCGTCGATCGCCTGGTTGCGGAACGCGCGCAGCACCTCGCTCGCGGAGGGGTATTCGACGAGCTGGACGGCGGCCGGATCGAGCATGTCGAGCTCGCGCGCGAGATAGAGCGGCTCGCTGCCGATCCACACGTTGGTGCCGATGCGCAGCGCCGTCTCGGGCCCGCGCATGCAGCCGGCGAGCGGAAGCACCAGCGACGCGCACGCAAGCGCGCAGAAGCGTCGCCTCGTCGGTTGGGCGGCCATGGCTCGCTCAGCCGCCGTCCGGCACGAAGACGTAGCCTTCGTTGCGCACCGTTCGGATGAACCTCGGATGCTCGGGGTCGGGCTCGATCTTCTTGCGCAGCCGCATGACGCGAAGGTCGACGCTGCGGTCGAACGGATCCCAGTCGCGGCGCTGCGTCAGGTTCAGGATGCGCTCACGCGAGAGCGCGCGATTCGGGTGCTCGGCGAAAGCCTTCAGCAGGTCGAACTCGAGCGGCGACATACCGACGTCCGCGTCGTTGTCGTCGGTGAGACGGTGCGCCGCGAGATCGAGCACGCAGCGCCCGATGCGCACGCGCTCCGCGCCGAGATCGGCTCGCGCGGCCGCGGACGTGCGGCGCAGCACGCTTCGCACGCGCGCAAGCAGCTCGCGCGGGTCGAACGGCTTCGGCACGTAATCGTCGGCGCCCATCTCGAGGCCGACGATGCGATCGATGACCGTCGACGCCGACGTCAGCATGACGATCGCCACATTCGCGTAGCGCTCGCGCAGGTGCCGCGCGAGGCTCAATCCGTCCTCACCCGGCATATGGATGTCGACCAGCGCTACGTCGACCGGTTGCGCGGCCGCGAGGGTGCGCGCGGCGCCGGCGCTGTCCGCGGCGATCGCGGCGTAACCATGGTTGACGAAGTATTCCTCGAGCACCTCACGCACGTCCGGCTCGTCGTCGACGATCAGGATGGTCGCTTTCGTGCCGACGACGGCGTCCATGGCTCGGCCTGCTGTCAACGCTAGGTTCATCACGGATGCGCACCCGGGTCTTTGCGACGACTGCAAGAATACGTCGACTCGCGGCGGCATCGGACGACCCGCGGGACCCGTGAAACAAAAGAAACAAAACTGCGCTTGCGCCGCAGTCGGGCGAATGCGGCCGGCGATTAGAGTGCAGCGATGGTCAATAACGATTACATGCGGGATGCGCTGCGTCCCGACCGTCGCGATCTGCGTCCCTCCGTGTCCGAAGCCCCGCACGATACGCCTTTCGCAGCGCGTTCGGCAGAGGGCCGGCGGCCACCGGCTTTCGGCAGCGCGTCGACGCACGAGCATGACGCCGCGAAGCGGTGCGAGCCGCCGGTCGGCGCAATGCCGGACGGCCAAACCGCCTCCGGGGACGTCCGCGGCGAGACGCACTGGACGCGAATCCTGTACTGCGATGTTTTCGCTAGCGCACCGAACGACGACGACGGCAACCGCGTCACGCGAGTCGCCACATCGGTGTTGCGCAGCGGCGCGATCGTGTCCGCGATCGCCGGCGCCGTGTCGCTCGCCGTCATCGGCGTGGCGTACGCGTTGCACGCGCCGGATACGGCAAGCATCGGCGTCGCCTGGCCTTCGCCGCCCGACAATGCGGCACCGACCGTGGCGTCGGTCCCGACGTCGACGATCGCTGCCGCGCTGAACCTCACGGGAGCCGAACGCCATGCACGAACGAATTGACCGCCAGCCCGCGCCGGCCGTGGCCGCGGTGAGCGGCTACGCCGGTTTGGTTTCAACGCGCGCGATGCGACCGCTCGCGCAGTCAGGGCGCGATCGCCCGTTCAACCCGCTCGACGTCGTCGCGGCGTGGCTCCGCGATGCCGGCCGGCTCGCGCGCCGCGCGTGGGCGATGCAGCGCGAACGGCAGCACGCCGCGCGAACGCGGCGGGCGCTACGCGACCTCGACGACCGAGCGCTGCGCGATCTCGGGTTCGCTCGCGACGAGATCGACTCGGTTGCGGCGGAAGCGGCGGGCCAGACGGAATGCACGCGCATACGCGTCGCGCTCGCGATATACGGTCAGCAGGGCTGACGCCGTTGCGAGGCGTCCAACTCGACACCTGGGCAAGCGGCGATTTCGGCGTGATCGGCACGACATTGCAGCTCGTGGGCGAATCGCTCGCCGAGGCCGTCGACGTGCGTGCGGGCCAGCGCGTGCGCGACGTCGCCGCCAGTTGCACGCGCAAGCACTTCAGTTCGCAAACTTTCGACGATACTGCATCCAGGTCTTCCACGATTTCTGCGGCCCGACGCACAAGGCGTTCGCGACGCTCGACATCGGCAGGCAAAGGGCGGCCGGTGTCCCGCGCGAAACATCGCGGACCCGCGTTGGGCAGTCCGCTCCAACGTTCCGGAGGACGTGTCGACAAAACTTACACTGGCCGCAGGCTCTACCGACGACTCTCTGCGATGCTTTCTCGACAGGCGGCTGTATTCAAGCGGTTAGCGCAACGGCGTCACGATTGGTGCGTTTCTTGCGGCCGGCAACCAGTCCTCGACCCGGGAGAGCATCGATGTTCGCAAAGATCGTCCGCAACGTTGCGAGAGCCGCCGCCGCGCTGGTGTTCGCGGGCTTTGCGCTGCCTGCGAGCGCCGTCATTTATGACCTCGGCTTCGATCCGTTCGATTTTCAGGGAATCATGCGCATCGACGTCCCGCCGCCGTGCTTCGCGCCCTTTCCAGGGGACAACGCCTGTGCGTTCGATGTGCTGAGCGGCAGCTTCACCGACAGTCTCAACCGGGTCTGGGACATTCCGAACGACCCCGGCATCGGCGATTCCGTCCGCGTCGACGCCGCCGACACGCTCGTCGGCATCGCCGTCGATATCTTCGGTCTGATTCCGACGAATTTCGACTCGAACTGCGACGGAACGCGGCTCAGTTTCGATCTCGACGGCAACGTCACCTTCCATTGCGGCGGCTTCAATACGGACACCGGGCGCGTCACGTCGATCACGCTCGTGACGGTGCCGGAGCCGGCCTCGATTGCTCTGCTCGGTCTTGGCCTCGCAGGCCTCGCCGCGGCGCGCCGTCGGCGCTCGGCCTGAGCGCCGTGTCGATGCCGCCCGCGCGGCGGCGACGTTTCATCGGCTGATCGCCGCGCGTGCCGCTTATGCGGCGAGCGCAGCCGTTGCGCTGGACTGCAACGCGTACTTGATGGACTCCTGAAGCGTCCACCGGCCGCCGCTCGCCCACAGCCCATCGAAGCGGTTCCCGCCGAGCCGCGCGCGCAGAGCCTCGACATCACGCGTTCGCTGGGCCGCCGCCTGCCGCTCAGAGCGCAGCCCGAGCGACTCACGCCGCGCAGCGGCCGCCGCGTGGAGCAGCGTCGCGTCGTCGATGCGCCCTGTTTCGTGCAGCAGCGCGGCGACATCGTCGAGGCAATCGAGCGCCTCGCCTTTCATTCCGAATGCTTCGAACGCCGGCAGGCAGGCGGTGAACCCGCGCATCGCTTTTTCCGCATCGCCGCCGGCCGCATCGACTCTTGCCAGCGACCACGCGGCGATCGTGTCGCCGCGCTTGTCCTCGGCCTCGCGGCAGATCGCGAGCGCGCGCTCGAATCGATCTCTCGCCGTCGGCAAGTCGCCGGCGCGCAGCGCCATATTGCCGAGGTCATGCTCGCACTCGCTCTCGAGCTCCCGATGCCCGATGCGCCGCGCGATCTCGAGCGCTTGAAAGAAGAGCCTTTCGGCGGTACTCGCGTCGGCCTCCCGGACGGCGATCGCGCCGAGATTCAGCAAGCCGATTCCCTCGCCGATCTCGTCGCCGAGCGCGCGGAAGATATCGAGGGCTTCCTCCTCGCATTCGCGCGCCTTGCCGTGCTCGTCCAACTGCAGGTATTGCGTTGCCAGCGTCGACAGCGTCGCGGCGATCTCGCGCCTGTTTGCAAGCGCGCGCCGGATCGCGAGGCACTCGGTCAACGCCTTCATCGACTCGGCGTGGTCGCCCTGGTTGAAGGCGAGCACGCCTGCCGTGTACAGCGCGTGCGCGCGAGCGGCATTCGGCTCGTGCAGCGCGGGCAGCGCGAGCGCTGCGCGAATGTTGTTGCGGCCTTCGCTCGAATAGCCGCGCAGCACGCGAAAGCGCATCAACGCAACTTCGAGCTTGACCGCGATCACCGGGTCGACGCCGCCGGCGAGCGCGAGCGCGATCGCCGCGCGCAGGTTGTCGAACTCGATCTCGATCCGACGTGTCCACTCGGCCTGCTCGCTGCCGCGCAGCTTCTCGCGTGCCGTCTTCGCCACGGCGAGGTAGTAGTCGCAATGACGTGCTGCGGTCGCTGCGAGGTCGGCGCTTGCGACGATCCGCTCGTGCGCGAAGTCGCGAATCGCGCGCTGCAGGTCGTAGCGCGCGTCGTTGCCGGCGTCGATCGAATGCTGCCGCGCGAATTCGCGGATCGTCTCCAGCATCCCGTAGCGCGACCAGCCGTCTTCCTGCTTCAACATCACCAGCGACTTCTCGACGAGCGACGTCACCAGATCCATGACGTCCTCGCGCGTCAGCGGCTCGGCGCCGCAAACGGCCTCCGCGGCGTCGAGATCGAACCCGCCGACGAATACGCTCAACCGATCGAGCAGGATCTGCTCCTGTTCGCGCAGCAGGTCGTACGACCAGCTCACCAGCGCGTGCAGCGTTTGCTGCCGCTCGAGCGCGACGCGGCTGCCCGCGGTGAGCAGCTTGAAGCGATCGTGCAGTCGCTTGTTGACCTCGGCCACCGACAGCGAGCGCAGCCGGGCAGCCGCGAGCTCCAGCGCGAGCGGTATGCCTTCCAGTCGCGCGCAGAGTTCGGCGACCGCGGGCGCCTCGCGCTCGTTCACCGCGAACCCGGGCTTCTGCAGTCGCGCGCGCTCGACGAAGAGCTGCACCGCTTCGGATCGCAGCAGCGTCTCGGCATCCGCGTTGCGCTCCGGCACGGCGAGCGGCAGCACCGGGTACGTCTGCTCGCCGCGAATACGCAGTGCCTCGCGACTGGTCGCGATCATGCGCAAGTCCCCCGTGCGGCTCAACAGCGTGTCGGCGAAGCTCGCGCAACTCGCCACCAGGTGCTCGCAGTTGTCGAGCACCAGCAGCGCCTTGTGGTCGCGCAAATGCGAACAGAGCGTCTGCACGAGCGGCTTGCCCGGCTCATCGTGCACGCCGAGCGCTTGCGCCGCTGCACTGGCGACGAGCGAGGCATCCTTGATCGGTGCGAGATCGATGAACCAGACGCCGTCCGGATAGGCATCGAGGACGTCGGCGGCGATCTGCAGCGACAGCCGCGTCTTGCCGAGACCGCCCATTCCGCACAGCGTGAGCAGGCGCGTGCGCTCGAGCAGTTCCTTTGCTTCGACCAGCTCGCGTTGCCGACCGACGAACGACGTGACCTGCTGCGGCAGGTTGTTGGGCGTCGCCTCGAGCGAGCGCAGCGCGGGGAAGTCGCGTCGCAGTGCCGGATGGACCAGCTGGTACACGTGCTCGGACGTCGCCAGGTCGCGAAGCCGCACCGCACCGAGATCGAGCAGCGAGATGGACTGCGGGCTACGTCCGCGGACAGCGTCGGCGACCGCCTGCGAAAGCAGGACCTGACCGCCGTGTGCGGCGCTCATGATCCGCGCCGCCCGATTGACCGCGCTGCCGAACAGATCCTCGTCGCGGCGTTCGACGACGCCGGCGTGCACACCGCAGCGCAGGCGCAATTCGACGCCGCCGGTCTTCGCCGGATCGCTGAGCGCTTGCTGGAGCGCAACGGTTGCAGCGAGCGCGTCGAGCGGATCGTCGAACGCGGCATACATGCCGTCGCCCGTCATCTTGACGACCGTGCCGCAGTGGCGCTCGACCGCTGAGCGCGACAGCGCATCGTGCTGCGCGAGTGCGCGCGACATTCGCTCGCCGTCCTGCTCCCAGAGCCGGGTGCTCGACTCGATATCGGTGAAGAGCAGTGCAGTGATTCCGTTCGACATCCGTAGCAGAGACGATATGACAGGTTTCGCGCCCGCGGGGGGCGGCTGCCTCCCGGGTGGCCGGGCCGCCCGGGAGCCTCGCACCCGGCTCACCGCGCGGGCGCCCCGGGCGCAGGATACTGCAGAACCAGTTAAGCATGCGGCGGCAAGCCATGGCAACGCGACTATTCGGGCAGCCTCGGTCCCGCGTCCCGCCTGCACGACGGAGCGCCGGAAATGCACCGCCCGGCCGTGCCGGCGTGGAATCCGCCGCCGGGCGCATGAAGCGACTATCGCTACGTCGCTCACCCGGTCTACCTTGCGCATTCTTCTCGCCTTGCGGGCGCCGGCCGGCCATCCGTGTTGCCGATCGCCACGACGGGCTACACAAGGAGCGTGCGATGCAACTGTCAGGCTTCCCGTTCGGCACGACCGACTGGAGTGCGGTCGACAAGACCCGGCACGACGGCGAAAGCGGGTTCGCGTACTGGCGAACGCGCTTCTTCGGCTCGGTTCGCGTTCGCATCGTCGAGTACACGCCGGGCTACGTCGCCGATCACTGGTGCGTCAAAGGCCACATTCTGTTGTGCATCGAAGGCGAGCTCCGCACCGAGCTCGCCGACGGCCGCACGTTCACGCTCGTGCCGGGCGTGAGCTATCAGGTCGCCGACGATGCCGAGCCGCATCGCTCGTCGACGGCGGTCGGGGCGAAGCTGTTCATCGTCGATTGACGCCCATCGCTCGCTGCGGCGACGCCGCGGCACGTAAGATCGAGCGGTACGATCCGAATTGGATCTCCGCGACTTGCAAGAATGCGTTCGGCGTTTTGGGCCCGCGTGGCGGCCGTCGTCTTCCTCGTTCGTGTTGATCGACGCACAGGCTACCGCCGCGCGCCGGGAATCCCGGCTCGAGCAATACGACGCTCATGCCGCGCTTCGCCAGGTAATACGCGATCGCGCATCCGACGATGCCGCCGCCGACGATCACCGCATCGGCGCGAGCGGGAAGCGCCTCTTTCGGGCGCATAGGGGTCCGATCCATTGGCGCGCGACTACGCTGGCCGCATTGTCGCGCGCGCTACGTAAGCACCACCGGGTGCGCCGTTCCAACGCGCGCCTGTGCCCGACGATGAACGAAGGGCTTGCCGCGGCAAGCCCTTCGTTTCGAAACGGCGGGCGCGTCCTGCCGCGAATCAGTGTCCTGGGCGAACGCGCGGCCTGCGTAGCGCGACCGCGGCGAGCAGCGCGGCGAGCGCGGCGCCGACCAACGCGAGCGATCCGGGCTCCGGCACGCTGACAGCGACCAGCCCGGCGTCGACGGTAAGGATAGGAGCGCCGCTGGTTGGAAACGTGAAACCCTGGACGATCGCCGTGCGCCCGGTCAGCGCGTCGATCACGTCGCTGTCGAGCGCGTCGTTTGCGCCCTGATCGGCGAGCGTGAATTGGAAGCCGCTCGGCAGGATGAACTGGAGCTGCCAGCTATGGTTGACCGCACCGGAGCCGATATCGAGGAAATACACGCCGCTCGCGTTGGTGTCGGCGCTCATGAAGATGTTGGTGAAGTTGTCGGCGCTGCTGAACAGGTTCACCGTGACGCTGCCGATGCCGGGCTCGCCGGCGTCCTGGACGCCGTTGTGATTGAGGTCCGACCAGACGAAGTCGCCGAAGCCTTCGGCGCCGGTGGCTTGCGCCTGTGCCGGTCCGGCGGACAGTGCGAGCGCGGCAGCGGCGATCGCGGCAAGACGGGTCAGGTTTCGGTTCATTCCGGTACCTCGTTCTGCGAACCAGCGGAAGGAGAAAGCAACGAACGCACCCGGCGCGGCAAACCGGTGATCCTGCTGGAAAAGTCATCGCGGCGCCCGCTTGCCGGCGATGCGTGTGTAAACCTGTTCGACACGTGGCAGCACCGGCGGACACCTTTGCCTGCGCCACGAGTTCGGGTAGCGTCCCGACGTACCGGTACGCCGACCAGCCACTCCGTACGGCGACGCATGCCTGCCTCGATCAAATCCGTCCATTCCGCCGCGCGCTTCCCCGCCGTGCCGGGCCCCGAAGCGGCGCTGCTGATGTCGCTGCTGCATCAGCTGTCGCAGAGCGAGTGGTGGAGCGCCGCGCGGTTGCGCGCCGAGCAGCACGCGCAGCTCGACGCGCTCGTCGATCACGCGGTTCGCACCGTGCCCTGGTATCGCGAGCGCTTCGCACCGTTCGCCGGACGAGGCGCACGCGCGTCGGAGCGCTGGGCCGATCTGCCGACGCTCACGCGCGCCGAAGTTCAGCGGCACGGCAGCGCGCTACGCTCGACGAGCCTGCCGGCGGGCCACCAGCGGTTGCGATCGGTGAGCACGTCCGGCTCGACCGGCACTTCGATCACCGTGGACACGACCGAAACCGGGCGGCTCCTCTGGATGGCGCTGCTGCTGCGCGAGCACGAGTGGCACGCGCGGGACCTGTCGTCGACGCATGTCGCGATCCGGATCACCGGCGACAAGACGAACGCCGCATGGCCGGACGGCTTGCGTGCCGCGGATTGGGGGCCGCCCGAGAACGTCGTGTATCGCACCGGACGCTCGGCGGTGCTCGACCTGTTCACCGCGACCGAGCGACAGCTCGAATGGCTGCTGCGGCAGGATGCCGAGATCCTGCTGACCTTTCCATCGAACGCGCTGGAGCTCGCCGCGCTGTGTCGCGAGCGCGCCGTACAGCTGCCGAAGCTCCGCGAGCTGCGACTGATGTCGGAGGCGCTCGACGCCGATACGAGACGGGTGCTGCGCGAAACGTGGAACGTGCCGGTGACCGATGCTTACTCGGCGCAGGAAGTCGGTTACATCGCACTGCAATGCCCCCGGCACGATCACTATCACGTGCAGGCCGAATCGGCGTACGTGGAGGTCGTCGATGACGATGGCCGCGCGTGCGGGCCGGGCGAGGTCGGCCGCGTCGTCGTCACACCGCTGCACAACTTCGCCATGCCGCTGATCCGCTACGAAATCGGCGACTACGCGGAAGCCGGCGCGCCGTGCGCGTGTGGCCGCAGCCTGCCGGTGCTGACCCGCATCATGGGGCGCGTGCGCAACATGCTGACGCTTCCCGACGGCGCGCGTCGCTGGCCCAGGCTCGCCGGGCCGTTCTACCGCGACATCGCGCCGGTCGTGCAGCACCAGATCGTCCAGCACGACCTCGAGCGCGTCGAAGCGCGGCTCGTCGTCGAGCGCGCGCTCACCTCCGATGAGGAAGAAGCGCTTCGCGCATTGATCGTCGAGCGTCTCGGCCACGATTTCGCGCTGACCTTCGAGTATCCCGAGCGCATCGAGCGCAGCCGCAGCGGCAAGTTCGAGGAGTTCGTGTCGCGGATACCGGTTGAGACGACCTCGCCGCCGGTGTCGCGATGAGCGCGGCGCGGCGCCGAGTCGTCGCAATCGGGCTCGATGCGACGTCGCCCGACGTGCTTTCGCGCTGGATGGACGCCGGTCGTCTGCCGAACTGCGCGGCGCTTCGTGCGCGCGGCGCGTTCGCGGTCGTCGACAACGTCCGCTATTACCGCACCGAGACATCGTGGCTCACGTTCCTCAGCGGCGCGTTGCCCGCGGAGACCGGCGAATGGGGCCACGTCGACTACGATCCGGCGACGTACGGCGTGCGCGAACGCGACGCCTACGCATTCGCGTCGCGTTCGCCGTTCTATGCGCGGATGCCCGGCCGCCGCGTGTGCGTGTTCGACGTGCCGCTCGCGCAGCCGGTCGACGGCGTCGACGGCGTGCAGCTGCTCGGCTGGGGCACCGAGGTAAACCAGTGCCTGCGCGTGTCGCGGCCGCCGACGCTGATCGACGAGCTGATTGCACGCCACGGCGATCATCCGCTGTTCGAGTCCGCGGCGTCGGCACACGCTGGACACAATGGCAAGCCGCAGGTCCTTTCGTACCGCATTCCGAGCAGCTACGACATCGATGCGCTGCGAGAGCTGTCGGCGAGGCTTTGTGTCGGTGCACAACGGCGCGGCGAGATGATGTGCGATCTGCTCGCGCGCGGACCCTGGGATCTGTTCGTGGGTGTTTTCTCCGAAACGCACACGTCGAGCCATCTGCTGTGGCACCTGAGCCAGCCGCATCCGCTGCGCGAGCGGCTCGTCGGCGCGCGCGACGACGATCCGATGCTGCGCGTGTTCGAAGCGGTCGACATGGCGATCGGCCGGATCGTCGACGCGTTGCCGAACGATGCGGACATCGTGCTGTTCTCGATCTACGGCATCGGCGCCAACGTGCTCGACCTTCCGAGCATGGCGGTGCTGCCCGAGTCGCTGTTCAGGTGGAGCTTTCCGGGACACTGCGCGCTTGCATCGGCCGGCGCCGAACAACCGCTCGACGCCGAGCGCCTCGGTTACCGGCGCCACTGGAAGGAAGAGATGTGGTCGCTCGTCGCGGAGTCGGCCAAGACACAGCTCGAATCGCCGTTCGATCAGCAGCGGCGCGGCGATCCGCTCGCGTGGCAGCCCGCAAACTGGTATCGGCCGGCGTGGCCACGGATGAAAGCGTTCGCGCTGCCGACATATTCGGAAGGCCTTGTGCGAATCAACGTCGCCGGGCGTGAAGCGTCGGGCGTGGTCGAGCCGCCCGACTTCCGATGCACGTGCGATGCCGTCTGCGACCTGTTGCGAGGCCTCGTCGATGCGCGCAGCGGACGCCCGATGGTGCGCGATGTCGTGCGCACGCGCGACGCGGCGCTCGCGGCGGATTCCGGCCCGCCCGCCGACCTGATCGTCCTCTGGCAGGAGCAATCGCCGACCGACGTCGTCGACAGCGCGCACGTCGGGCGCATCGGTCCGCTGCCGTACTTTCGCAGCGGCGGGCATTCATCGCAAGGATTCGTCGTCGCGCGCGGCGCGCCGTTCAAGCCGGGCTCGCGGCTCGACGACGTTCGCGCGGAGCAGCTGTCGACGTTCATCGCAAGCCTCGGCGAGCGCTCGGCGTCCGCGCGCGGATAAGGCGTTCAGCAGGCGAATCGGTACGCGCGAATGGCGTCGAGCGTGCCGGCTTGCGCGTGCGCGCGCGCCGCCGAAAGCCACGGCCCGAGCCGGGTGTTGACCGCGACCTCGAAATCGTCGGCGACCGACGCATGGAACTCGATCGCGGCGTTCAGTATTGCGCGCAATCGCGACGCGTCGCCGTGCCGCGCATGGATGTCGGCGAGCACCATCGCGCTGTTGAGGCTTTCGACGGGAAATGCATTCGAGCGCGCGCCGGCCGCGCGCTCGAGCCAGTGGACGGCCCGGTCGAAGCGGCCGTCGAGGAACTCCATGTAGCCGAGAAACCAGTGATAGCGCGGAACCGACGGCTCGCGCGCGATCGCGCACGACAGCCGCTCGCGATAGCTGGCCGCTTTCGCGAGCCGCCGCGCCGGGTCGGGAAAGTGCTGCACCGTCAATTGTGCCAACCATCGCGCGCGCAGGCCGCGCGCGCGGATGTCGTGCTGCGCGACGTCGTGCACGAGGCCGCGCGGACGCACGCCGTTGCGAAACAGGAACAGCTTGTAGTCCTCGAACGGCGGGCTGCCGTCGACGTGGTTCATCCACGCGCCGAAATAGCCGGCGCTCGCTTCGTCGTCGCGCATCGCGCGAAGCGCGTCGATCGCCGGCCGGTCGACGCGCTCGTCGGCATCGAGCATCATCACCCACGGCGTCGAAAGCTGCGCGAGCGCCGCGATGCGCGCGTCGCATAGGCAATTGCAGCGATTTCGGTCGAGCGATTTGGCCAGCAACGTGATGCCGAACTCGCGGCGCACCACGTCCGGCGTGCCGTCGGTCGATCCGGTGTCGACGATCGCGACCTCGTCGAACGCGTCGACGATCGGCGCGAGGCACGGCAGTATCTGATGCGCCTCGTTGCGCACGACCATGCACAGGCCGATCTTCATCGTGTAGCGCGCTCCGTTGCAGCGGCCGACGATTGTATGCGCATCGCCGGCGCCCAGGGACCGCGTCCCGACGCGCGGGCTCGCGCCGCGTTGACTATACTGACTGACGTACCCGCGCGGCGTGGTCGCGCACCAGTCAAGCGACGCCATGGCATCCGCACCCATTGTCATCGCAGGCGGCGGCATCGGCGGCCTCGCCGCGGCGCTCGGTCTTTCGCGCGCGGGCTTCCCGGTCGTCGTGCTGGAGAAAAACGCGGCGTTCGCCGAGATCGGCGCGGGCATCCAGCTTGGGCCGAACGCGTTCCATTCGTTCGATCATCTCGGCGTCGGCGACGCCGCGCGCCGCATGGCGGTCTACATCGACCGGCTGCGGCTGATGGATGCGATCGGCGGCGACGAGATCTGCCACGTTGCGCTCGACGAGCCGTTTCGCGAGCGCTTCGGCAATCCCTACGCAGTCGTGCACCGCGGCGACCTCTATCGCGTGTTCCTCGACGCGTGCCGCGCGAATGCGAACGTCAACCTGCGCCCGAGCACCGAGGTGGTCTCGTACGAGCAGGACGGCAGCAGGGTCACCGTGACGCTCGCATCGGGCGGGCCCATCGTGGGCGCGGCGTTGATCGGCGCCGACGGGCTGTGGTCGAAAGTACGCCGCAAGGTCGTCGGCGACGGCTCGCCGCGCGTGTCGGGCCACACGACGTATCGCTCGGTGATCCCGACCGAGCGGATGCCCGAGGACCTGCGCTGGAATGCCGCGACGCTGTGGGCGGGCCCGCGCTGCCACGTCGTCCACTATCCGCTGTCCGACTGGAAGGTGTTCAACCTCGTCGCGACGTACCACAACGATGCGCCGGAGCCGGTCGCCGGAAAGCCGGTGTCGCGCGAAGAGGTGCTCGCCGGATTCCGGCACACGCACCCGATCGTCCAGTCGATCATCGAGCACGGCTCGGACTGGAAGCTGTGGGTGCTGTGCGATCGCGACCCGGTGCTGAACTGGACCGATGGCCGGGTCGCGCTGCTCGGCGACGCCGCGCACCCGATGCTGCAGTATTTCGCGCAGGGCGCGTGCATGGCGATGGAAGATGCGGTGTGCGTCTCGTACATGGCGGAGAAGTTCGGCGGCGACTTCGAGCGCGCGTTCGCCGCGTATCGCGACCAGCGGGTGCTGCGCGCGACGCGGGTGCAGCTGCAATCGCGCGCGATCGGCGAGCACATCTACCATCCGAACGGCGCGCACGCGGCGCTGCGCAACGCGATCATGCGCAGCAAGACGGCCGACGACTGGTACGACACGCTCGCGTGGCTCTACGGGGGATCGGGCCTCAAGTCGGCGGTGCCGTCGTGAACGCACGTCGACGCGGCCGCGCCGCGTCGCTCAGCCGATCTGCTGCAGCTCGCGCCGGAACCACTCGCCGCGATTGACGTACGCGTCGACGTTCACGCGCATCGCCGCGAGCTCGTCGTCGGTCAGCGTGCGCCTCACCCTGGCCGGCGCACCGACGATCAGCGAGCGGTCGGGAAACGCGCTGCCCTCGGGCACGAACGCGCCGGCGGCGACGAGGCAATCGCGGCCGATCGTCGACCTGTTGTAGATGATCGCCTGGATGCCGACCAGCGTGCCGTCTCCGATCGAGCAGCCGTGCAGCATCGCCTGATGGCCGACGGTGACATCGCGGCCGATCGTCATCGGGATTCCGGGATCGACGTGAAGCACCGCACCGTCCTGCACGTTGGTGTTGTCGCCGATCGCGATCGCGTCGTCGTCGCCGCGGATGACGGCGCCCGGCCATATGCTTGCGCGCTCGCCGAGCGTCACGCGGCCGATCACGGTGGCGCCGGGCGCCACGTATGCCGATGCCGGCACATCGGGCGTAACGCTGCCGAGTCGATAGATCGCCAAGTCAGCTCAAGCCCGACACCGGGATGGCCGCGCCGTGGATCGCGCGCGCGGCGTCGGACGCGAGAAACGCGATGACGCTGGCAAGCTCGTCGAGCGACACCCATCGCGATGGATTCGCGGCGGGCATCGCGGCGCGATTTTCCGGCGTATCGAGAATCGACGGCAGCACGCAGTTGACGTTGACACTGTGCTCGCGAAGCTCGGCCGCCATCGACTCGGTGAGGCGGATCACGGCGCTCTTTGCGGCGGCGTAGGCACCCATGTTCGCCCCGCCCTTCAGCGCGGACAGCGCGCCGATGTTGACGACCTTGCCATCGCGCTGCGCGAGCATGTGCGGCACGACGGCGCGTGTCGCATGCATCATCGTGCGCACGTTGACGTCGAACATCGCGCTCAACGCATCGTCGGTCGTGCCGTGCACCGGTTCGCCCATGCTGAAGCCGCCGGCGACGTTGACCAGCACGTCGATTCGGGTGAAGCGGCCGACCGCTCGCGTGACCGCTTGCGTCGTCGCGTCCGCGTCGCGCAAGTCGACGCCAACGAGGAGCCGCCGCGGATCGTCGTCGCCGTACGCGCGCGCGAGCGAGTCGCGCGTCGAGCCGACGAGGACGAGGTTCGCGCCGTCCCGGGCGAACCGCTGGGCCACCGCGCGGCCGAGATTGCCGGCGGCTCCGGTCACCATGACGGTCGCAGGGTTCTGCGCCATTCGCTTCGCTTAGCTCCCGAGTAGCCGATACGATAGCGCACTTCTGGGAGCGCGCAGCCGAACGTCGCGGGCGCCGCGGGGACGTCGGCGGCGACGAGGTCGAGGTCACGCATCTGGATCGCGTCTACTGGCCCGCCGTTCCCGCGCTCGAGCAGCCGGCAATCACCAAGCGGGACTTCCTGCGCTACCTGCTCGGCGTGTCGGCGCCCTTTCTCGAACATGCGCGCGACCGGCCGCTGACGCTCTTCCGCTGGCCCGAGAGCGTCGCCGGGCGGCGCGTGCTGATGAAGCACTGGGAAATCCGGCTGCCGGATTTCGTCGAGCGCGTGCGCGTGCTCTCGGAGAGCAAGGGCGCGCCCGACGAGTACATCCTGTGCAACAACCTCGCGACGCTTCTGTGGCGCGGACACATGGGCACGCTCGAGTTCAACGTCTGGCATTCGCGCGTGCGCCGGGGGCCGGATGCGTCCGACAGCGGCACCGACTTCACGACGTCGCTCGCCGCGCTGCAGCGCTCGGTGATCGAGTATCCGGACTACATCGTCTTCGACATCGACCCGTTCATCTACACGGGCAGCGAGACGAGGCGAAAGCAGCCCGCATTCAGCGCGCCGGCGTTCGACAAGGCGCGACAGGTCGCCGTGTGGCTCAACGCGCTGCTCGACAAGATGTCGCTCGGCTCACGTGTGAAGACTTCGGGCAAGACCGGGCTGCACGTCGTCGCGCCGATCGAGCGGACGCTCCAGTACGAAGGCGCGCGCGAGATCGCCCGCTTCATCGGCGATCACCTGATGCGCGAGCACCGGGACGAGATCACCGTCGACTGGACGATCGAGCGGCGCACCGGCAAGGTGTTCCTCGACTACAACATGAACGTGCGCGCGAAGTCGATCACCGTCGCCTACTCGCCGCGCGGGCTCGAAGGCGCGCCGGTGTCGATGCCGCTCGAATGGCGCGACGTCGAGCGCGTGTATCCGACCGAATTCCGGTTGCCGACAGCGCTGCGGCGATTGCGCCGCCGCGGCGACTCGTGGTCGGGACTTCTGGACGACAAGCAGAGCCTCCAGCAAGTGCTCGCTGCACCGCGCTGACGCGGCGGTCGGGTATTCCGAGGATCTCGGGCGCAGATGGAGCAGGTGCTCGGAGCCGATCATCCACCCGCGCACGACGTTGCGTCATCGCTCGCGAGGCTCGATCGACGTGCGCAACGCTGACGGCCCGGTCGCGCCGGGCTCCGTCAAACGAACGCCGTGCCGATCAGCGCAGCGGCTGCGGCGACAGCAGCGGCCGCGTGTCCGGCCGCGTGTCCTGGGTGGCGGCGCGCGGCTGCGTCGTCGCGGCGGGCGACTCGTCGAGCCGGCGGACGTCGCCGGTGAGCTCGCCGCCATCCGCCACGATCAGCCGTCCGTAACGGATCGTCCCGGACACGCGGCCCGTCCCGTGCACGACGAGCTTCGTGTGCGCGGTCAGCTCGCCGGTGAACTCGCCGTCGACTTCCGCGACGTCGATGACGGCGGTTCCCTTCAGCGTGCCGGGCTTCGCGATCTGCATCGCCTTGCTGTTGATGGTCGCCTCGACCTGGCCTTCGACGATCAGCACGTCGCAGTCGCAGATCTCGACGCCCTTCAGTTTGATGTTCGGGCCGACGATGAGCTTGCTACCCGGCGTCTCCGGGCCGATCGCGCGGCCGCCGCTATCCGACGTCAGCAGCGGCGGCTCGGGCGCCTGCGCGGGCGCCGAGGGTGCGGTGTCGCGCGGCGGGATCGGCGTGGAAGAAGCGGGACGGGGCGGCACGGCGGCAGTGTTCGGTTGGGGCATCGCGGTTCCAAAGGGGGCCGGTTTGAGAGGGGGCTTTTCGGGCGGCTTTGCGTCGCCACGGTTGAAATTCAGCATACGGTCTCCTTCGCGACGCATTATGACAGCGTCATTATGGGCCGTGCGGTTGCAAATGACAACCCGCAAACGGGCCCGGAGGTCGTATTTCGGCGCCCGCGCTTATGGTGCGCGGGGCGGTGTCGGCAGTTGCGCCGTGATTGTTGTCGCGCGGCGCGCAGCGCGTGGCGCACGATGTCGTATGTGACCGGCAGAATCGCGCCGAGTCAAGAAAAATCTGCTGTTGGAGGCACACGTGAGGTGCAAGTTCAATCGATCGCGCGCATGTTTGCGCCGTTCGTTTCGTCAACGCGCGCGCTGTGGTGATTCGCCGGTGCGCCAGATTGCGAGCGCCGCGACATATCCGGGCTCGACATCGATCGCGAACAATTGCCAGTTGGACGGCGTGTAAGGTGGCGGCCCGGCGTCGAGACGTGGTACGTCGCAATCGACGTCGAGCGATCGAAACGGCGCGATCAAGCCGTCGGCGGTCGCCTTGCTCATCGCTTCCTTGTAGGTCCATGTGCGCACGAAGGCGCGCCGCCGCGCATCGCCGTCCATCGTATCGACGGCCGCGCGCTCGCGGGGCGAGAGGAACTTCCGCGCGAGCCGGTCGGCGGCGACGGCGCGATCGGCGCGCTCGACGTCGACGCCGATGCGGTTGTGAGGCTCGAGCGCACCGGCGATCGCGATGATCGCGGCGCCGCGCGTATGCGACACGTTGAAGTCCGGCGCACCGTCGATCGCGATTTCCGGGCGTCCGCGCCGCCCGCGGCGCAGTGGCACCTCGGCGGCGTGCGCTCCAAGCGCGTCGCCGAGCAGCGCGCGCAACGCCGTGCGCCCGGCGATCCAGCGGTCGCGCAAGGCCGCGGTGCCGAAGCGCGCCGCGCGCTCCTGCTCCGCCGCGGACAGCAGACGCGCGAGGTGTGCCGCGCGCAACGCGCGCCGTTCGAGGTCGCACCACCACAAGGCAACGCCTGGTGTGGCTTCGGAGATCGACGTCATTTCGTCCATGGCGCTCGTAATGACAATGTCGCAGTGGGTGAAAACGACGCCCACGGCGCTACAACGTCGTGAGACAGTTTGGTCCCTATCTGCCGTGGGCGCTGGAGATTTGACGGGGGCTGCTCCTAGTACGAGAGGACCGGAGTGGACGCACCGCTGGTGTACCGGTTGTGACGCCAGTCGCATTGCCGGGTAGCTATGTGCGGAAGCGATAACCGCTGAAAGCATCTAAGCGGGAAACGCGCCTGAAGATGAGATCTCCCGGGGGCTTGACCTCCCTGAAGGGTCGTGGCAGACCACCACGTTGATAGGCCGGGTGTGGAAGGGCAGCAATGCCTTGAGCTAACCGGTACTAATCGCCCGTGCGGCTTGACCCCATAACCGTGTGCACTCGCACCACGGTCCGCTTGCGATCGAAGCCGATCCAACCCCCTTTGCTTCTTCCCCCGCGCCGCGAGCAGCGCTCGCCAACGATCAACGCCTGACGACCATAGCCCGCCGGAACCACCCCTTCCCATCCCGAACAGGACCGTGAAACGGCAGCACGCCGATGATAGTGTGGATTACCCATGCGAAAGTAGGTCATCGTCAGGCACCTTCAAAGCAAAAAGCCCCGGCCATCGTGCCGGGGCTTCTTGCTTCACACGCGTCGTATTCCGTCGTTCGGATCCACGGCGCGAAGGGCTTCCCCGACTACGCGCTACGCGGGCTGCATCAGCAGCGCCGACTTGGCAAGCTGCTCCAGTGCCTGATCGACGACGCGCCCGATGAAGGCATGAGCGTCGCGCGGGATGGCCTTGCCTGTCAGCGCCGCGTTGTCGATTGCCCATTCGGTCGCGGTGCGCGCAATCTGCTCGCGCGATCGCGTGCCGTCGAGGATCTGCATCAGGCGCGCGAGATCCGCATTGAGATCGACGGGCTCGTGCCGCAGGTTCGTTACGCGCAGCGCGCGCTTCGCCTGCAGCCGCGCGAGCGGGCTCGCAAGCGGCGGGTCGAACGGCGCTGCCGCGTACGGCGACGGGCGCGCATGCAGTTGCACCATGCCGGCGCCGAAGCAGCGCAGCATGTCGGAGGCAACGAAGCGTTCGGCATCGGCGTTCGCGTCGAACGCGACACCGCTCGCCCGAAGCCGCGCGGCCGCCTCGTTGAACAAGTCGCGGAAGGCGACGGCACGCGGCCAGCGCTCGGTGAGAATTTCTATCGCGGCTTTGGTCACGGCATTCGCCGTCTGCATGCGCGCGCCGCCGGCTCCGCGGAACGTCGACGCGCCAAGCGACTGCTGCTGCGCGTCGGCTGCGACCACCTCGAACGATCCGCTCACGTGCAGCGAGCGCAAGCGCTCGGGAACGATCTTTCGCTTGACGGGCTGGTCGTCGTGGACGAGCAGCGACTGGCGAAACATGCGATTGCGCAGGAAGTCCATGTACTGTTCCTGCCGCACGAAGCCCGGAGCGAGCCGCATCAGCTCCCGCGCCACGTCGGGCGCGAAATTGGTCGCGAGCATCGTTCCGAAATCGGCGTCGGCGAGATACTGCAGCCGGTGCGCCTCGACGCGCTCGATGAACTGGTGGAAATACAGCGGCTGGTTCGTCGGCTCGAGATGCTCGTGCGCGATGTATGCGTCGGGCTCGGCGCGCAATGCCTCGATGTGCGACGACACGAGGCTGCGGTACGCGGCATCCGCCCACACGTTCCTCGCCAGGAATTCGGCGATCGCGCGCGCCTGCTGCACCTTCGCGAGCGGCTCGGCGAATTGCGTCGCATGGTATCGCATGATGTCGCGCACCACGCCGCGGATGTGCCAGCCCGGCAGCGTGTTGTAGCTGATGAACGCAATGCCGTTCGGAGCGAGCTGCGCCGCGCAGACTTCGAGCAGTCGCGTCTGCACGGCGTCGGGCACCCACGAATAGACGCCGTGCGCGATGATGTAGTCGAATGTGCCGAACGACGCGTCGATGTCGGTGATGCTCATCGCACGCAGATCGACGTTCGCTAGCCCCAGAGTGTCGGCGATCGTGCGTCCGTCGCGGATCTGCGCTTCGGAGAGGTCGACACCGACGAATTGCGCGCCCGGCATCGTGATCGCCATCGGGATCAGGTTGCCCGCCGACGCGCAGCCGAGCTCGAGCACCCGGCAGTGGTCGAGCGACGCCGGCGCGAGGCCAAACAGCGTCGCCAGCGCGGCGAGGCGCTCGGGTTGCGTCTGCGCGAACGGCAGGCTCGTATACGGCAGCTCGTCGTAGCTGATTTCCGTCGGCGTCGTCATCTTTCGTACGCAAGCCTAGATCAGCAGCGCGCCGCTTGCGACGGGCTCCGCCGCGTGCCGCTGCCGCGTCGACATGAACTGCATGAGGATCGCCGCGGTATGCGAAGCGTGCGACTTCGCGCCGATCGAGCGCGGCGATCCCTGCGCGACGATGCGACCGCCGGCAGCGCCGCCTTCGGGGCCGAGATCGATCACCCAGTCGGCGTCGGCGATCACGTCGAGGTTGTGCTCGATGACGACGACGGTATTGCCCGCGTCGACCAGCCGATGCAGCACGCGTATCAGCTTCTCGACGTCGGCCATGTGCAGGCCGACCGTCGGCTCGTCGAGGACGTAAAGCGTCTGCATGCTCGCCGACGCGCGTGCGCCGTTGCGCGGACGCGCGGCGTCGGAGCGTACTTTGGCGAGCTCGGTGACGAGCTTGATGCGCTGCGCTTCGCCGCCCGACAGCGTCGGGCTTTGCTGGCCGAGCGTCAGGTAGCCGAGGCCGACGTCCTGCAGCAATCGCAGCGCGTGGTGCACCGAGCGATGCGCGGTGAAGAACTCGACCGCTTCGTCCACGTTCATCGCCAGCACGTCGGCGATCGACTTGCCGCGCCACGTGACCGCGAGGGTCTCGGCGTTGAAGCGCGCGCCGTTGCACGCTTCGCAGGCGACCTTCACGTCGGGCAGGAAGCTCATCTCGATCGTCTTGATGCCCTGGCCCTCGCATTCGGGACAGCGGCCGCCCGGCGTATTGAACGAAAACCGGCTTGCCGCGTAGCCGCGCATTCGCGCTTCGGTCGTGTCGGCGAACAGGCGGCGTATCGCATCCCAGAACCCGACGTAGGTCGCCGGGCACGAGCGCGGCGTCTTGCCGATCGGTGCCTGGTCGACCTCGAGCACGCGCTCGACGTCGTCCCATCCGGAAATCGCCTTGCAGCCGACGACCGCCGGCGGCTTGCGCCGCTTGCGGCCGCCGACGAGCTCGCAGAGATTCGCGAACAGCACGTCGCGCGCGAGCGTGCTCTTGCCGCTGCCCGACACGCCGGTGATCGCGACGAGGCGCGCGAGCGGCACGCGCACGGTGACGTTGCGCAGATTGTGCAGCGTCGCGCCGGCGACGACGATCGCCCGCGTGCGCTCGCTGGTCGCTCTCGGCTCGACCAGCGGATGCCGCAGCGGCTGCGCGAGAAAGCGCCCCGTCACCGACGCCGCATTGCGCATCAGCTCGTCCGCCGTGCCTTCGGCGACGACGGCGCCGCCGCGGCTGCCGGCACCCGGCCCGAGATCGATCACGTGCGCGGCGTGCCTGATCGTCTCCTCATCGTGCTCGACGACGACGAGCGTGTTGCCTTTGGCCTGGAGCTTCGCGAGCGTTTCGAGCAGCACGCGGTTGTCGCGCGGATGAAGCCCGATCGTCGGCTCGTCGAGGATGTAGCAGACGCCGCGCAGGTTCGATCCCAATTGTGCAGCGAGCCGTATGCGCTGCGCTTCGCCGCCCGAAAGCGTCGGTGCCGCGCGATCGAGCGCGAGATAGCCGAGACCGACGTCGAGCAGGAACGCGAGCCGCGATGCGAGCTCGGCCACGATGTCGCGCGCGATCGCCGCGTCGCGGCCCTCGAGCTCGAGCGTCGCGAAGAAGCGCTCGGCCTCGCTCGCCGGCAGCGCGACCAAGTCCGCGATCGAGCGATCGCGAAAGCGGACGGCGAGCGCGTCGCGATTCAACCGCTTGCCGCCGCAGGCGTCGCACGCGCGCGCGTCGCCGTCGTACCAGTCGTTCCACCAGACCTCGTCACCGGTCTGCTCGTCGTCGAAGCCCTTGAGCGCAACACCGGTTCCGAAGCATTCGGGGCACCAGCCGTGCTTCGAGTTGAAGGAGAAGAGGCGCGGGTCCGGCGCCGCGAAGCTGCGGTTGCACACCGGGCACGCGCGCTCGGTGGAGTACACCTCGACGCCGGCGCCGCTTCGATGCGCGGCGCCGTTCCTTTTCGCTCGCCCTTCGTCCAAAGCCACAACGTGAACGAAGCCCTTCCCGTGCTCGAGCGCCTGCGCGAGCGCGCTGCGCAGCATCGGCTCGTTCGCCGGCGCGGGAACGAGCTCCGCAATGGGCATTTCGACCGTGTGCTCCTTGAAGCGGTCGAGGCGCGGCCATTTCGCCGTCGACAGCATCTCGCCGTCGACGCGAAGCTCCGTCACGCCGCGCTTCGCCGCCCATTTCGCGAGATCGGTGTAGTAGCCCTTGCGCGCGACGACGAGCGGCGCGAGGACGAGGATGCGGCGGTCGCGATGCCGCGTCATCAGCGTCGCGACGATGCTGTCGACGGTCTGCGGCGCAATCGGTACATCGTGATCCGGGCAGTGCTGCGTGCCGAGCTTCACGTACAGCAGGCGCAGGAAGTGATAGATCTCGGTGAGCGTCGCGACGGTGCTCTTGCGGCCGCCGCGGCTCGTTCGCTGCTCGATCGCGACCGTCGGGGGAATGCCGAAGATCGCGTCGACGGCGGGCCGCGCGGCCGGCTGCACGAACTGGCGCGCGTAGGCGTTCAGCGATTCGAGATAGCGCCGCTGCCCTTCGGCGAACAGGATGTCGAACGCAAGCGTGCTCTTGCCGCTGCCCGACACGCCGGTGACCACGGTGAATCGCTCGCGCGGGATCTCCACGTCGACGTTCTTCAGGTTGTGCTCGCGCGCATTGCGGATGCGGATCGAGTGGCGGTCGGAAGCCGCGGGGCGATAGCGCGCGGGCGTCGCATCGTGCATCGCGAGCGCGCGCCGCTCGACGGCGGCGCGATACGCGGCGAGCGCGGCGCCGGTGTGCGAGAGCACGCATTGCGTCAGGTCGCGCACAGTACCGGCGAACACGACGCTTCCGCCGGCATCGCCGCCTTCGGGACCGAGATCGATCACCCAGTCGGCGGCGGCGACCACATCGAGGTTGTGCTCGATGACGACGAGCGAATGTCCGGCGTCGATCAGCTCGCGGAATGCACGCAGCAGCTTCGCGACGTCGTCGAAGTGCAGGCCCGTCGTCGGCTCGTCGAACAGGAACAGCTTGCAGCGCTTCTGCGCGCCGGCTCGGCGCGCCGGCGCTTCGCGAGCGGCCTCGGCGAGATGGCCAGCGAGCTTCAGCCGCTGCGCTTCGCCGCCGGAGAGCGTCGGCACCGGCTGCCCGAGCTTGACGTATTCGAGGCCGACGGCGACGAGCGGCCGCAACGCCGCATCGATGTCCTCCTCGCCGTCGAAGAACGCGAGCGCCTGCGCGACCGTCATGTCGAGCACGTCGGCGATCGAGCGGCCGCGAACGACGACGTCGAGCACTTCGCGGCGAAAGCGCTTGCCGTCGCAATCCGGGCAACGAAGGTAGACGTCGGATAGGAACTGCATCTCGACGTGCTCGAAGCCGTTGCCGCCGCACGTCGGGCAGCGTCCGTTGCCGGCGTTGAAGCTGAACGTGCCCGGCGTGTACTTGCGCTCCTTCGCGAGCGGCGCCGTCGCGAAGCGCTTGCGGATGCAGTCGAACGCACCGACGTAGCTCGCCGGGTTCGAGCGCGTCGTGCGGCCGATCGGCGTCTGGTCGATCAGCACGACGTCGCCGACGAGATCGGCGCCCCTCAACGCGCGATGCGCTCCGGGTGTCTCCGTCGGCTTGCCCTTCGCTCGGCGAAGCGCCGGATGCAGCACGTCCTGCACGAGCGTCGACTTGCCGGATCCCGACACGCCGGTGACGCAGACGAGCGCGTTCAGCGGAATCGCGACGTCGATGTCCTTCAGGTTGTGCTCGCTCGCGCCGATGAGCTCGATGCGTGCGCCGTCGACAGCGATCGGCGCGGCGGCGTCCGGCGGCGACGTGCGCTTGCGACCGCTCAAGTAATCGGCGGTGAGCGAGCCGGTCGCGCCGCACAGCGCATCGGGTGATCCGAAGAAGACGATCTCGCCGCCGCGCTCGCCGGGTCCGGGCCCGATGTCGAGAATGCGGTCGGCGGCGAGCATCACCTGCGGATCGTGCTCGACGACGACGAGCGAATTGCCGGCGTCGCGCAAGCGGTGCATCACGCCGACGACGCGCCCGATGTCGCGCGGGTGCAGGCCGATCGACGGCTCGTCGAGCACGAACAGTGTATTGACGAGCGATGTGCCGAGCGCGGTCGTCAGGTTGATCCGCTGCACTTCGCCGCCCGAAAGCGTGCGCGACTGCCGGTCGAGCGTCAGGTACGAAAGCCCGACGTCGGCGAGATACGCGAGCCGCGCGCGGATCTCGGCGAGCAGCAGCTCCGTCGCTTCGTCGAGCGGCGCCGGCAGCGCAAGCTGATCGAAAAAGCGTCGTGTCGACTCGATCGGCAAGAGCGCGACATCGTGCAGCGTGAGCCCGGGCAGACGATGCAGCACGTCGTCCGCGAAGGTGACGGCGCGAGGACGAAACCGCCGGGCGGCATCGACCACGCCGTCGGCGTTCTCCCTGGTGCCGAGCCGCCACAGCAGCGCGTCGCCTTTCAGCCGCGCGCCTTCGCACGCCGGGCACGGCGTATACGCGCGGTACTTCGACAGCAGCACGCGGACGTGCATCTTGTACGACTTCGTCTCGAGCCACGCGAAGAAGCGCGCGACGCCGTACCAGACGCCCGGCCACGACTTGCGCCAGCTCACCCACTCGGGCTCGCCGTCGAGCACCCACGCGCGCTGCTCGTCGGTCAGCTCGCGCCAGCGAACGTCGAGCGGGATGCCGCGCTTTTTCGCGTACTTGGCGAGATCGTCCTGGCATTCCTTGAAGCTCGGCGTCTGCCACGGTTTCACCGCACCTTCGCGCAGCGTCTTGCCGCCGTCGGGGACGACGAGACCGTAGTCGATGCCGATCACGCGTCCGAAACCGCGGCAGGTTTCGCAGGCGCCGAGCGGCGAGTTGAACGAAAAGAGACTCGGCGACGGATCCTGGTAGTGGATGTCGCAGTCGGGACAGTGCAGATCGGACGAAAAACGCCACGCGGGCGCGCTGTTGTCGTCGTCGTCGCCGGCGATCCGAACGTCGACGCGTCCCTGGCCGACGCGAAGCGCCGCTTCGATCGCTTCGGCGACGCGCGCGCGTTCCGCGCCGCCGACGCGCACGCGATCCTGCACCACCGAGAGCCGATTGCCGCTGCTCGCATGGATGCGTGTGTACCCCTGCTGCTCGAGGAGCTGGCGGACTTCCTGCTCCGAAAAGTTCGCGGGAACCCTCACCGGAAAGGTGATCGCGAGACGCGGGTCGCCCGCGTGCGCGCTTCGCCGCTCGATCTCGGCGTGTATCGACTCGGCTGTGTCGCGCCGCACGGCGCTTCCGCACCCACGGCAGTACAGCGTCGCCGCGCGCGCATACAGCAGCTTCAGATGGTCGGCGAGCTCGGTCATCGTGCCGACCGTCGAGCGCGACGTGCGCACCGGGTTCGTCTGGTCGATCGCAATCGCCGGCGGAATGCCGTCGATGCGATCGACCTGCGGCTTGTCCATGCGGTCGAGGAATTGCCGCGCGTACGGCGAGAACGTCTCGACGTAGCGCCGCTGGCCTTCGGCGTACAGCGTGTCGAACACCAGCGACGACTTGCCCGAGCCCGAGACGCCTGTCACGACGACGAGCTCGTTCGTCGGCAGCTCGAGCGTCAGGTTCTTCAGGTTGTTCTGGCGAGCGCCGTGAATCGCGATGCGGTCGGACATGAGAAGGCAGCGAAAAAACGATGGAGCCGACGCCACGGCGCGACGGCGCGAAGGATTGCAATTGTGGCAAGCGCGCGCCGGCGAGCGTGCGGGCGGCTTGACGACCGGGATGCGCGCCGCGACAAAAAAGGCGGCGCAGCGAAGATCAGTTGCGTGAGCTTACCAGCAATCGGAGCTCACGCGCAGCGCGCGGCTGCCGTACGCGGCTCGCCGCGAACCGCTACGGCAAGAGCAACGAGCCGAGCTCGAGCGACGCGTCGTGCAGCGGGCGAAGGAACTGCGTCGCCATGTCGTGCGCCGACGCGAGCCGGCCCTGCAGGATCACGTTGATGCCGGCGACGTAGTGTCCCGCCGAGTCGCGCACCGGGACGGCCAGCGTGCAGAAGCGCGACTCCATCTGCTGGCTCGCGTAGGCATAGCCGTGATCGCGCACGCCCTGCAGTACCTCGCGCACCTTGGCGGCCGACGTCAGCGTGTGCTCGGTGTACGGGTAGAACTTGACCCGCGACAGGTAATCGTCGAGCTCCTCGGCCGGCAGATGCGCGAGCAGCACGTGACCGATCGACGTGCAGTACGCCGGCAGCCGACGGCCGACGTTGAGTGCCGGGGACATGATCCGCGACGACGTCGAGCGCGCGATGTAGACGATCTCGTCGCCGTCGAGGATCGCCACCGAGCATGCCTCACGCAGCGTTTCGCCGAGCCGGTCGAGGATCGGCTGCGCGAGCACGGCGAGCGGCGACGCCGACAGGTACGCATGGCTGAACGACAGCACGCGCGGACGCAGGTAATAGCGGCGGGCATCGTCGGCCGCGACGAAGCCGATCTTCGAGAGCGTATGGAGGCTGCGCCGCGCGGCCGCGCGCGGGATGCCCGTCCGATGGCTCACCTGCGCGATCGACATCCGGCGCTTCTTGTCCGACAGCGCGAGCAGCACGGCGAGGCCGCGGGCGAGCGCCGTGACGAAGTCCGGGTCGTCGGCAAAGCGCGCGATTGCCTCGGCCGGGAGCGCGTCGGGGTCGAACAGCGACGTGGCGCCTTGCGCCGACAGCGTGGCAGCGGGTGGCCTCTGTAGCGTTGTGTCGTCCGGCATGCAGGTCCTTCCTGGACTCGTAAGGTTCGGTCGCCGAGTGGGCGCATCGCGCGCATATGTGCGCTATACGCACAAAGCGTAACATGCAGTGGTAGTTTACGCGCCGCATGGCCTGCCGCCGTGCACTCTAGGTCGTTAAAAAATGGGCGCACAGCGAACAATGTATCGTATGTCGCCCTTGCGCTGAAATCTCGCCCACCGTATCGTGCTCATGCGGCCATTCGATGTGTAAATGAAACGCCGCAGCGCCGCACATGACTGCCCGCGGCGAACCAGCGACGATCGGCAACGAGCCGGTCGAGGAGCGAGGACGCCTTTCCATGAGCACCGCAAAGATCCGCTCGATCCATGTCGCGGGCACGCCGCTTGCCGGCGGTGCCGTTCCGGCCATCTGCACGCCGTTGGTAGGCCGCACGCGCGACGACGTGTTGTCGGAGCTCGCCGCCGTTCTGCCGAAGCAGCCCGACATCATCGAATGGCGCGTCGACTTCTTCGCCGGCATCGGCGATGCGAAGCTCGTCGTCGATACCGCGCGGGCGATGAAGTCCCTTGCGGGGCCTGTGCCGATCCTGTTCACGCGGCGCTCGTCAACCGAAGGCGGCGAGCGCGTCGCAATCGCCGAGCCGGCGGTCGTCGCGCTTTACGAGGCGGTGTGCGAAGCGCGCTGCGTCGACCTCGTCGACTACGAGCTTTCGAATCCTTCCGAGCAGTTCGCACGGCTGCGCAGCGCTTCCCGCGCGCAGGGCATCGCGCTGGTCGGCTCGTATCACAATTTCCAGACGACGCCGGACGCCGCGGCGCTCGTCGCCACGTTCCGCGACGCGCAGGCGCGCGGCGCCGACGTCGGCAAGGTCGCGGTGATGCCGAAATCGCGCGACGACGTGCTGACGCTGCTTGCGGCGACGTCCGAGGCGAGCCGCACGCTCGACATTCCGCTGATCAGCATGTCGATGGGGCCGTTCGGCTCGCTGTCGAGAATGGTCGGCGGCGTGTTCGGCTCGGCGCTGACGTTTGCCGTGGGCAAGAGCAGCTCGGCCCCCGGGCAGATTCCGATCGAGGAGCTTCGCGGCGTCCTCGCGACGGTGCGCCGCGCGGTCGGCGCGCAATGACGATGAACGCAACGACAGGACAACGCTGACATGGCTACCGTCATCGAGACGAAGAAGGGCATCAACGACGAGCAGCAGCAGGAGCTCGACCAATGTTTCGAGCGCGCGCGCAAGGCGCTCGCGATCATCGAGACGTACGACCAGGCGCGCGTCGACCGGCTGTGCCAGGCCGTTGCCTGGGCGGTCGCCAACAAGAAGACGTTCACGCGTCTCGTCGAGATGGGCATCGAGGAGAGCGGGCTCGGCGATTCGGTGAGCCGGATGGGCAAGCGGATGAAGATCCGCGGCGTGCTGCGCGACGCGCTTCGCCAGAAGAGCGTCGGCGTGATCGAGGAGCTGCCCGAGAAGGGCATCGTCAAGTACGGCAAGCCGGCCGGCATCATCGCGTGCATCGTGCCGACGACGAACCCGGACCTCACGCCCGCCGGCAACGCGATCTATGCGATCAAGGCGCGCGACGTCGTCATCTACTCGCCGCATCCGCGCTCGAAGAAGACGTCGTTCGAGACGGTTCGGCTGATGCGCGAGGCGCTCGAGCGCGAAGGCGCGCCCGCCGACATCCTGCAGTGCCTCACGAAGGTGAACATTCCGATGTCGCAGGCGCTGATGGCGCGCGCCGACCTCATCATCGCGACCGGCGGCCAGCCGATGGTGCGCGCGGCGTACAGCTCCGGCACGCCGGCGTACGGCGTGGGTGCCGGCAACTCGACGATGATCATCGACGAGACGGCGAACATCGAGGAAGCGGCGCGCAACACGCGGCTGTCGAAGACGTCCGACTTCGGCTCCGGCTGCTCGGCGGACGGCAACCTGATCATCGAGGCGTCGATCTTCGACAACATGCTCGCGCAGCTGCAGAAGGAAGGCGGCTATCTCGCGAGCGACCATGAGAAGGCGGCGCTGCGCAAGGTGATGTGGGACGACGAGGCGCATCGCACGCCGAACACCGTCGCGATCGCGCCGCAGCAGCTCGCGAAGATCGCCGGCTTCGCGATTCCCGCCGACCGCAAGTTCATCATCGTGCATGGCGACGGCATCGGCAGGCAGCATGCGTATTCGAGCGAGAAGCTCACGACGCTGCTCGCCGTCTACAAGTACAGCGGCTTCGACCAGGCGCTCGCGATGATGAAGAGCGTGTACGAGGTCGGCGGCAAGGGCCACTCGTGCGGCATCTACTCGTTCAACCAGGATCACATCCACCAGCTCGCGCTCGTCGCGCCGGTGTCGCGGATCATGGTGCGCCAGCCGCAATCGAAAGCGAACGCGGGCGCGTTCAACAACGGCATGCCGATGACGTCGAGCCTCGGCTGCGGCACGTGGGGCGGCAACATCGTCTCCGAGAACGTGCATTTGAAGCACTACCTGAACACCACGTGGGTCTCGGTGCCGATCAAGGAGGACAAGCCCTCGGACGAGGAGCTCTTCGGGCCGTTCTACGATCCCGCGCTGGAAGAAGAATTCGAGACGATCACGACGTGACGCGGGCGCCGCTGCCAATGTCGACGAAGTCGTCGGACGAGCTGCTCGCCGAAGCGAGCGCGTGGTGGGACACGTCGATCATCGACATCCACCCGGGCGAGATCGCGATCCGTGGCTATCCGATCGAGCAGCTGATCGGCCGCGTGCGCTTTGCCGAGATGATCTGGCTGATGCTGCGCGGCGAATTGCCGACGCCGGCGCAGGCGGACCTGCTCGAGGCGGCGCTCGTTCCCGGTGTCGACCACGGCCCGCACGCACCGTCGATCGCGATCGCGCGAATGTCGGTGACATGCGGCCTGCCGGTGAACGGCGCAATGGCCTCCGCGATCAACGTGCTCGACGACATACACGGTGGCGCGGGCCAGCAGTGCATGGAGCTCTACCGCGAGATCGACGCCGAGGCGGGTCCCGACGGCAATCTGGTGCAGGCGGCGACCAGCGTCATCG
Source organism: uncultured beta proteobacterium (assembly GCA_963798655.1). Lineage (GTDB taxonomy): Bacteria > Pseudomonadota > Gammaproteobacteria > Burkholderiales > Casimicrobiaceae > CAVSMC01. The sequence goes on from CAWCUH010000010.1 coordinate 60,066, forward strand.
AGCGGCATCGCGAAGCGGGCGAGAAGATCGTTCCCGGCTTCGGCCATCGGTTTCATCCGGTCGATCCGCGCACGGCGCCGCTGTTCGAGCTCGTTGCGAAAGCCGAAGCCAAGGGCGCCGTGTCGGGGCGCTGGGCGAGCATCGGCCGCGCGGTGGAGACGGCGCTCGGTGCGATGAAGAAGCGCCACATCCCGATGAACATCGACGGCATCACCGCGGTGATCTTCTGCGAGCTCGGATTCGAGCCGGAGCTCGGCCGCGGGCTATTCATCCTGTCGCGCTCGGTGGGGATCCTTGCGCACGCATGGGAGCAGAAGCAGCGCGGCCGCCGGATCATGGGCCCGATGCCGCGCGACATTCCCTATCGCTACAGCGGGCCGGCGCGGCGCGACGTGCCGGCGACCGATCGCGCAACCGAACCGACGACGCCAGCCGCAACGGCAGGCGCGCGCCGCTGAATTTTCAACGTCGCGGCGATTCGCGGCGCGAAGGAGAAGACATGAGGGACCTGATCTCGCACCAGCTGGTGAAGTACCTCGAAGCGCGCGGCGTCGAGCACGTGTTCGGCCTGTGCGGCCACACGAACATCGCGGTGCTCTCCGCGCTCGAGAAGAGCCGCATCAAGTTCGTCAACGTGCGCCACGAGCAGATCGCCGCGCACATGGCCGACGGCTATGCGCGTGCGAAGAAGCAGACGTCGGTCGTTCTGACGCATCTGGGACCCGGCCTCACGAACGCCGCGACCGGCGTCGCGAACGCCGCGCTCGACTCGATTCCGATGGTCGTCATCGCCGGCGACGTGCCGACGCACTACCACGGCAAGCATCCGCACCAGGAGGTGAACCTGCATGCCGACGCGTCGCAATACGAGATCTATCGTCCGTTCGTCAAGCGCGCGTGGCGCGTCGATCAGCCGCATCTGTTCCCCGAGATCATCGAAAAGGCGTTCGCGCTCGCCGAGAGCGGCCGGCCCGGGGCCCGGTGCTCGTCGACGTGCCGATGGATATCTTTTCGCAAGGAGATCGACGTCGCGCTGTTCGATCGCCTGCGGCTGAACGCGAAGTCGCTGCGCAAGCCGTCGATCGACGACGAGACCGCGACCGAGATCGTGAAGAAGTTGCTGTCGGCGAAACGGCCCGTGCTCTACGTCGGCGGCGGCATCATGCTCGCCGATGCGACCGCCGAGCTGCGCGAGCTCGTCGATCACCTGCAGATCCCGGTCGCGCACACGCTGATGGGCAAGGGCGCTCTCCCCGACGATCATCCGTTCGTGCTCGGCATGACGGGTTTCTGGGGAACGAAGTTCATCAACGAGCAGTGCCGCAACGCCGACTGGATCCTCGCGCTCGGCACGCGCTTCTCCGAAGCGGACTGCAGCTCGTGGGAGCGCGAGTACACGTTCAACTTTCCGCCGACGAAGCTGATCCAGATCGACATCGATCCCTCCGAGATCGGGCGCAATTATCCGGTCGACCTCGGCGCCGTCGCCGATCTGAAGCAGGCGCTCGCCGTGCTGACGCGCGTGGCCCGCAAGCTCATTCCCGATGGCGTGCGCCGTCCCGCGCTCGCGAGCGAGATCGCCGCCGTGCGCGCGGCGTTCGTCGAAGGCAACCGCAAGCACATGGAAAGCGACGCGTATCCGATGCGTCCGGAGCGAATCCTCGCCGACGTGCGTGCCGCGCTGCCGCGCGATGCGTTGATAACGACTGATGTCGGCTGGAACAAGAACGGCGTCGGCCAGCAGTTCCCGATCCTCGAGGCCGGCACGATCTTCACGCCGGGCGGCTACGCGACGATGGGCTTCGGCGCACCCGCCGCGCTCGGCGCGAAGATCGCGCGTCCCGACAAGGTCGTGATCGCGCTCGTCGGCGACGGCGGCTTCGGCCAGAACCCGGCGCTGCTCGCGACGGCGTTCGAGGAGGACATCGCCGTGGTGTGGGTGATCATGAACAACTTCGCGTTCGGCACGATCGCCGGGCTCGAGAAGGCGCACTACGGCACGACGTTCGGCACGGTGTTCGAGAAGGACGGCAAACCGTATTCACCCGATTACGCGGCGATCGCGAAGGCGTACGGCGTCGAAGGCGTGAAGGTCAATGCCGCTGCCGAGTTCAAGCCGGCGCTCGAGCGCGCAATCAAGTCGGGCAGGCCGTGCGTGATTGACGTCGTCATGCAGAACGAGCCGGTTCCCACGGCCGGTCACTGGAACATCATGGACATCTACTCGCCGGGCAGGAAGGTGCATCACGTGAGCACCGGCGGCGCCGTGCACGCATAGCGCGAAAGGGACCACATGAAGCACGACTATTCGCTGGGACATCTGACGGTTCTGTCGTTGACGCCTCCGGAAGTCGTGGCCGCCGCCGCGCGCGCCGGCTACGAGTTCGCGAGCCTGCGCATGACGCGCGTCACGCCGGCCGAGCCGCTGTACGATCTCGCACGCGACAAGGCGCTGATGCGCGAGACGAAGGCGCGCATGTCGGCCACAGGCGTACGCATCCATGACGTCGAGCTCTTCCGCATCGATCCGAAGCTCGAGCCGGAGGACTTCAAGCCCGAGCTCGATGCGACCGCAGAGCTCGGCGCGCAGGACATCATCGCGCAGCTCCCCGATCCCGATTCGCCACGCAAAATCGACCGCTTTGCGCGACTTTGCGATCTCGCGAAGCCGCTCGGCATCTTCGTGAGCCTCGAGTTCCCGCACTGGACGGAAACCGGCAACCTGGCCGAGGCCGCCCGCGTGCTTCGCGCGGTCGGCCGCTCGAACGCATGCATGCTGATCGACATGCTGCACTTCGCGCGCAGCAACTCGAGCTTCGATGAGTTGAAGGCGTTGCCGCGCGAGTGGTTCCGTTTCGCGCACGTGTGCGACGCTGAAAGGCGATGCCCGGACACGATGGAGGACATCATCCGCACGGCCCGAGACGAGCGCCTGTTTCCCGGCGAGGGCACGATCGACATAAGAGGAATCCTCGCCTGCCTGCCGCAGGGCATTCCCTATTCGCTGGAGATTCCGCGCAACACGCTGACCAGAGCGGTCGGGCCTTACGAGACTGCGCGCCTGGCACTCGCCGTGTCACGCAGCGAGCTCGACGGTCAGCAGCTCGCGGAGAGCGCGAGGGTGCACGCCGCGGTCGCACCGGTGTAGCAGATCCGACCGATACACGCCGATTTCACACTGTCACGTCACAACGAGGAGCAAAACATGAAGTTTCGGATCGACCGTCGTTCCGCCCTGAAGGCAGGCGCCGCGCTTGCGGCTTGGCAAGCGGTTCCCGTCTGGGCGCAGGACAAGCCGACGTTGCGCTTCGCTGCCGTGTTCTCCGACAAGGATATCCGCGCGGACATGATCCGCATGCTGGCGAAGGACATCGAAGGCGATTTCAAGCTCGAGCCGTACTACGGCGGCACGCTGTTCAAGCAGGGCACCGAGCTCGTCGCGCTGCAGCGTGACAATCTGGAAATGGGCAACGTCGCGCCGCAGGACATCTCGAAGCAGCTGCCGGCATGGTCGGTCCTCACTTCCGCCTATACGTTCCGCGACGCGCACCATGTGCTGGCGTTCTTCGCGAGCGACCTCGGTGCGCAGATGAAGAAGCAGGCCGAGGACCAGTTGCACATCAAGATTCTCGCGCCGACGTTCTACGGCACCCGCCAGGTCGGATTGAAGCCGAAGAAGAAGATCAACACGCCTGCCGACATGTCCGGCATCAAGCTGCGGATGCCGCCGGGCGATGCATGGCAGCTCCTCGGTCGCTCGATTGGCGCGAACCCGACGCCGATGGCCTACGCCGAGACGTACACGGGACTGCAGACCGGCGCCATCGACGGGCAGGACAACCCGCTGCCCAACGTGCAGAACATGAAGTTCTACGAAGTGATGTCGCAGATCGTGTTGACGTCGCACCTGGTCGCCTTCGACGTGCTGTCGATGAACCTCAAGACGTGGAACGCGATGGGCGGCGCGAAGCAGAAGAGCTTCCAGGCGGCGGTCGACAAGGCGATCGGCTGGAGCACGGCGGAGCACCTCAAGCGCGAAGGAGAGCTCGCCGACGACTTCAAGAAGCGGGGGCTCGACGTCTACCCGCCGGAAATCAATGCGTTCCGCGCCTATGCGCAGAAGGTATACCTCGCCTCGGACGAGGCGAAGGCCTGGGCGCCGGGGATTCTCGACAAGATCGCCGCGGTGAAGTAGCAGCCGGAAGGTCGCGGGTCGCTGATGCGGCACGCGACCGCCGCAAGCCCGGACGCCATCGTGTTCGGTGCGTGAAGCGCTCGGGGAAGTCAACGACCGACGTTCGCCGGGATGGGGAGGAGCGTGACTTCATTAATTCTGAGGGTGGCCGGCTGGGTGCAGCGTCGCTCGGAAAACGTGATCGCCGCGCTGCTCGGCATCATGTTCGTCGCCTTCGTTTTGCAGATCGTCTTCCGATATTTCCTCAACTTGCCGACCGGCTGGTCCACGGAGACCGTCGTCATCTGCTGGCTGTGGCTGGTGCTCTTGGGCACGGCCTTGGCCCTGAAGGAGAAGGACGAGATCCGCTTCGACATTTTCACCTCGGTCGCGGGACCGCGCGCACGTCGCGTCATGGCCATCATCGTGTCGGTCGTGACCGTCGCGCTTTACAGCCTGTCGCTGCCGGGCACGTACAAGTACGTCACGTTCATGAAGGTGGAGCGCTCGTCGTATCTCGACATCCGCCTCGACTGGCTGTACTCGATCTTCGTCATCTTCGTCGTCGCGACGATCGTGCGTTACCTGTGGCTGCTGTGGGAGGCTTTGCGCGGCGAGCTGCCTCCCGAAGAGCCGTCCGACGTAGGCCGGGCGCCATGAGCGCGCCGGGCCGCCCCAAGCGCGAATTCGCCGCGAAGCGCGAAGCGCGGAGCGTAGTCCAAAGCGCGCCGGGCCGCCCCAAGCGCGAATTTGCCGCGAAGCGCGAAGCGCGGAGCGTAGTCCAATGAGCCTGCCGAGTCCCTTCGCCCTCGCGCTCTTCACCATCGTCGCCCTGAGCCTGCTCGGTCTGCCGATCGGATTGGCGATGGTCGCCGGATCGGTCCTCTACCTGGCAACCGCCGGCCTCGACGTGGGCACCGCGGCCGAGCAGATCCTCAACGGCATGATGACCAGCTATCTGCTGCTGGCGATCCCGCTGTTCATTCTCGCAGCCGAGTTCATGAACGCCGGCAGCATCATGGACAGGCTGGTGCGGTTCTGCAACGCGCTTGTCGGCCGCTTCCGCGGCGGATTGGCTCTGGTCAACGTCGCGCAGGCGATCGTCTTCTCCAGCATGTCGGGGTCAGCGCTGGCCGACGCGGCGGGTGCAGGCAAGCTCATGCAGTCGCTGATGACGCGCGAAGGCAAGTACCCGCGCGCGTTTGCTGCGGCGCTGACGGCCGTTGCGGCGACGATCGGCCCGATCATCCCGCCGTCGATACCGCTGGTCGTCTATTCGCTGATCTCGGATGCCTCCGTAGGCTACCTGTTCCTCGGCGGCGTGCTCCCCGGATTGCTGATCGGCGCCGTGCAGATGGCCTTGATCGTCGCCGTGGGCAAGCGGCGCAATTTTCCCGTTGAAGCGCGTGTGCCGCTGCGCGAGATGCCCCGGATCACGAAGGAGGCGTTTCCTGCGCTGCTGATGCCGATCATCCTTTTCACCTGCATGTACGGCGGCATCACCACGCCGACGGAGGCAGCGGCCCTGGCTGCCGCTTATGCGCTGCTCATCGCCGGCGGACTCTACCGAAGCATCGGTCCCAGGCACGTCTACCACTCGCTTCTCACCAGCGCGCGCACGACCGTGTCGATCGGCATGCTCATCGCCGGCGCGATGGCGTTCAATTACGTGATCACCGTCGAGAACATCCCGAGGGCGGTGAGCGCGATCCTGACCGCCACCAGCCTGCCGCCGTGGGGCTTCCTGCTGCTCGTCAACGTCATCCTGCTCGTGCTCGGCTGCTTTCTCGAGGGCACGACGATCATCCTCGTCATCCTGCCCGTCCTGCTTCCGACGGCGAGGGCGCTCGGCATCGACCCGGTGCATTTCGGCGTCATGGCCGTGACGAACATCATGTTCGGGCTCGTCACGCCGCCCTATGGACTGCTGCTGTTCATGATGACGAAGATCGCCAACGTGCCGCTGCGCGACATGGTGCGCGAGGTGATGCCGTTTCTCGGCGTCATGTTCATCGCCCTCCTGCTGATCACCTACATCCCGGAGGTCACGCTCTTCCTGCCGCGCCTCTTCGGCTATACGGGCTGACGCGATGGAGGGCCTCTTCGACAGCGCCTCGAAGCGTACCGCCGCACCTGGTGCGGCATCGCCTCGGCGCGGCTTCAACACGCGAGGCAAGTCATGATCAGCGGCAAGACGACGCTCATCGCACACATCGGCTACCCGACGGAAACGTTCAAGGCGCCGTTGATCTACAACCCGTGGTTCGACGCGCGCGGCATCGACGCGGTCGTCGTGCCGATGGGCGTCACTGCCGAGGACTACGCGAGCGTGCTGCCGTCGATCTTCAGCCTCAGGAACATCCGCGGTGCGCTGATTACGATGCCGCACAAGGTGACGACCGTCGGCATGGTGGACGAGACGACGACGACGGTGAAGATCGCCGGCTCGTGCAACGCGATCCTCAAGCGTGCGGATGGCACGCTGCTAGGCGACATGTTCGACGGCGTCGGCTTCGTCCGCGGGCTGCGCCGTCAGGACTTCCGCTTCGACGGCGCGCGCTGTCTCGTCGTCGGTGCCGGCGGCGTCGGCTCCGCGATCGCGGCGTCGCTTGCGGAAGCGGGCGTCGCGGCGATTGCGCTGTTCGACGTTTCGCCGTCGTCGGCGAACGCCCTCGCCGAGCGCTTGCGCACGCACTATCCGAAGCTCGACGTGCAACTGCGCTCGAACGACCCCTCCGGCTACGATCTCGTCGTCAACGGCACGCCGCTCGGCATGAAAACGAGCGATCCGCTGCCGTTCGATCCGTCGCGGCTCGCGCCATCGACGTTCGTCGGCGAGGTCGTGTTGAAACAGGAAGTCACGCCGATGCTCGCGGTAGCCCGCGCGCGTGGCTGTCGCACGATGGTCGGCACCGACATGCTGTTCGAGATGATTCCCGCCTACCTGGAATTCTTCGGCTTCGGCACGACGACACCCGAAGAGCTTCGCCGCGTCGCCAAGGTCGCGTACTGATTCGGCGCGCTCGGCGACGCCGGTTCCGATAGCGAGCATGCGAATGAAGATCTGCTTTCTCGGCTCGGGCGCGCTCGGCAGTGCGATCGGCGGTGCGCTCTCCGAGGCCGGCTGCGACGTCCATCTGATCGACGCCTGGAAGGATCATGTCGACGCGATGAATCGCGATGGCCTCAAGCTGCGCGAAGAAGGCGTCGACCGGGTCGTCCGCGTCAAGGCGGCAACCGATCCGCGCGCTGTCGGCACCGCCGACCTCGTCGTCGTTCTCGTCAAGTCATTTCATACGCGCGAGGCCGTCGAAAGCGCGCGCCCGATCGTCGGTGCGCGCACCGTCGTGATGTCGCTGCAAAACGGACTCGGCCACGAGGAGATCATCGCCGACGTCGTCGGCCGCGAGCGCACGCTCGCCGGCAAGACGTATCTCGGCGGCGTGCTGCTCGCGCCGGGTCACGTCATTGCCGGCCTCAAGGGCAAGGAAACGATCATCGGCGAGCTCGACGGTCGCGTGACCGAGCGGGTGCAGCGGATCGCCGGGACATTCAACGGCGCGGGACTCATGACGATCGTCAGCGACAACATCGTCGGCACGATGTGGGACAAGCTGCTGATCAACGTCGCGACCGGCGCGCTCGCCGGCATCACGCGGCTGACGTACGGCGCGCTGTACGACGTTCCCGAGATCAGGCAGTGCGCGCTCGCGGCGATTGCCGAAGCGATGGCGGTCGCGAAGGCGAGCGGCGTCGAGCTGTCGATGCACTCGCCCGACGAGCCGTGGGTGAAGGCGGCGGCCGGGTTGCCGGCAGAGTTCAAGACGTCGATGCTGCAAAGCCTCGAGAAGGGTCAGCCGACCGAGATCGACTTCATCAACGGCTCGGTCGTGCGCTGGGGTGAGAAGTGCGGCGTGCCGACGCCGGTCAATCGCGCGCTCGTCGCCTGCGTGAAGGGCATCGAATATCGCGCGCGGCGCGCGGCGCCGGGCGCCTGATCAACGGGGCATCGAATGGCCTACGGGAAGCGATCGTACGTCGAGCACGTCGCCGTGCGGGTGAAGGACATCGAATGGCACGTGCGCTTCTTTCGCGACGCACTCGGGATGACGATCCGCGACGTCGACGGACCGGCGGAGAATCCGAAGCAGATCTGGACCGTCGGCGGCGTGCAGCTCGTCGCCGATCCGGCGTTCGAAGGGCCCGAGGGCCGGCTCGTGCATCTCGGCATCATGGCCGACGACGCCGAGGCGGTTCTGCAAGCCGCGAAGGCGTGGGGCGTGAGCGAGCTGCCGCAGGGCCGCAACTATCTCGCGCTGCCGGACGGACTGTCGATCGAGATCATCCAGGCGAGCGACGGCTCGGTCGACGCGGCGCTCGCCGTCAACCCGCGCGGCTGAACGAATTCACTGACGCGGCAGAGCGGGCCACTGCTGGAGAAGCACTCGCATGAAACGAATACTCATGCTCCACGGCGTCAATCACAACATGTTCGGCAAGCGCGATCCGGTGCAATACGGCACGATCACGCTCGCCGAGATCGACGAGCGGATGAAGGTGCTCGGCAAGGAGCTCGGCGTCGACGTCGTCAGCTTCCAGACAAATCACGAAGGCCCGATGTGCGAGCGCGTCCACCAGGCATTCGCCGAGAAGATGGACGCCGTCGTCATCAACGCCGGCGCGTGGACGCACTACAGCTACGCGCTGCGCGACGCGCTCGCGATTCTCACCGTGCCGATCGTCGAGATCCACATGTCGAACATCCATGCGCGTGAGGAATTTCGGCATCACTCGGTGCTAGCAGCCATCGTCCGCGGCCAGATCTGCGGCTTCGGCGTCGACAGCTATCTGCTCGGATTGCGCGCCGCGGCGTCGGCGGCGGGCTGATACGCCATGACGGACCGCTACGCGCTCCTCGGCAATCCGCTCGGTCATTCGAAGTCGCCGCGGATCCACAATGGTTTCGCGGCTCAGACTGGCGAGGATGTCGCGTACGAACTGATCGAGGCGCCGCTCGACGGCTTCCGCAGCGCAGTCGACGCATTTCGCGCCGCCGGCGGTCGCGGCATCAACGTGACGCTGCCGTTCAAGATGCAGGCGTTCGACTACGCGACCGAGCGGATGGAGCGCGCGCGCCTTGCCGGCGCCGTGAACTGCATGAAGCTCGACGGCGAGCGCGCGATCGCCGAGAACTTCGATGGCCTCGGTCTCGTGAACGACATCCAGCGCAACTTGGGCTTCGCGATGCGCGGCAAGCGGGTGCTGCTGCTGGGCGCCGGCGGTGCGGCGAGGGGCGCGATGCTGCCGTTCCTCGAATCGAGGCCGGCGCTGCTCGTCGTCGCGAACCGGACAGTCGCGAAGGCGGTCGCACTCGGCGAGCAGTTCGGCGGCTACGGCACGCTCGCGACGGGTGGTTATGCCGACATCGGCGCGCAGGCGTTCGATGTCGTGGTCAACGCGACGTCTGCCAGCCTGCGCGGCGAGCTGCCGCCAGTGCCAGCGACGGCATTTGCGCCGGGCTGCCTCGCTTACGACCTGGTCTACGGCAAGGGGCTTACACCGTTCCTTCGCGTCGGCCGCGAAGCCGGGCCCGCGCATCTCGCCGACGGCGTCGGCATGCTCGTCGAGCAGGCCGCCGAGGCGTGGGTCTGGTGGCGGGGCGTTCGTCCCGAGACGCGGCCGATGATCGAAGCGATGACGGTGCCACTAGAATAGCGGCGGGATCTCGCGCGGCCAGAAGGTGATCGACCGCGGCGCTGTCGCCGGCGTCGGCAAAGTAACCGCGACCAACGGAGCGCCAATGGTAGATCGCAATACGTTCGGCATCGCGGGCGTCCTCGGCTGGCCCGTCGCCCATTCGCGCTCGCCGGTCATTCACAACCACTGGCTTCAGCGTTACGGCATTGCAGGACGCTACGTGCTGTTCGCCGTGCCGCCGGAGAAGCTCGAGGCGGCGGTCAAAGGACTCGCCGCGCTGGGCTTGCGCGGTTGCAACGTGACGACCCCGCACAAGCAGGCGATCTTCCCCCTGCTCGATCGCGTCGACGATCTTGCGCGCAGGATCGGCGCGGTCAACACCGTCGTCGTCGAACCCGACGGTACGCTCACCGGCTTCAACAACGACGGCAACGGCTTCATCCAGAGCTTGCGCGACGCCGATCGCAATTGGCGCCCGGACAGCGGACCGATCCTCGTGCTCGGTGCGGGCGGCGCGTCGCGCGCCGTCGTCGCGAGCCTTGCCGCGCAGGGCGTCACGGAGATCCGCGTAGCCAATCGCACGAGCGAGAAGGCGCAGCAGATCGCCGAGGCTGTCGGCGCTGCGGTCACAGTGGTGCGCTGGGACGAGCGCGAGGAAGCGCTCGACGGCGTCTCGCTGCTCGCCAACGCGACGAGCCTCGGCATGACGGGCAAGCCGCCGTTGCCGATGGCGCTCGATCGGCTTCCGAAGAGCGCGCTGGTCGGCGACCTGATCTACATCCCGCCCGAGACACCGCTGCTCGCCGCGGCGCGCCTGCGCGGCAACGTCACAGTGAACGGGCTTGGGCTGTTGCTGAACCAGGCGAGGCCCGCGTTCCAGGCGTGGTTCGGCGTGATGCCCGAGATCACGCCGGAGCTGGTGCGCGCGATCGAAGCGACGTTCTAGAACGCGCTCAAGCATCGGAAAGCTCCATGGCCGATCTGATCCAGCTGCTCGTATCAGGCGCCGCGATCGGCGCGATCTACGCGCTCGCCGCGCTCGGCTTCACACTGCTGTGGCAGGCGTCGGGGACGATCAACTTCGCGCAGGGCGAGTTCGTGATGCTGCCCGCGTTCGCGATGCTGTTCTTCATGTTCGCCGGTGCGCCGCTGTGGCTCGCGTTCCTGCTGACATGCATCGTCGCGATGCTCGTGCTCGGCTGGGGCTTCAAGGCGCTCGTCGTCGACCCGCTCCTGCGCCACGGCGTGATCCCGCTCGTTATCGCGACGCTCGGGCTCGCGATCGGCCTCAAGTCGGCCGTCAAGGCCGGCTACAGCGCCGAGGCGCAGCCGTTTCCGAGCCCGTTCCCCGACGGCCTGCTCGCCATCGGCACGCTGCGCGTAACGTACGCCGACATCGGCACGCTGCTGATTGCCGGAGTGATCGTGTTCGGGCTGCAGATGTTCCTCAACCGCACGCTCGTCGGCCGCGCGATGCAGGCAGTTGCGCAGAACACCGACGCCGCGCGCGTGCTCGGCATCGACGTGAAGCGCATGGTGCTCTACACGTTCCTGATCAACGCCGTGCTCGCGAGCGTCGCGGCGCTGCTGGTGACGCCGACATATCTCGCCAAGTTCGACATGGGCGAGTCGATCGGGCTCAAGGCGTTCTATGCGGCGATCATCGGCGGCTTCAACCAGACGCGCGGCGCGCTGCTCGGCGGCGTGCTCGTCGGCGTGCTGGAGAACGTCGTCGGCGCCTACATCTCGCCGGCGTACAAGGAAGGCGTCGCGCTGATGCTGTTCCTCGTCGTCATCGTCTTTCGGCCGGAAGGCCTGCTCGGCAAGGCCGAGGAGCGCAAGGTATGAGCGTGCCAACGAGTGTCGCACGCCGTCAAGCCGTTGCGATCGTCATCGGCATCGCGCTGTACGCGGCGCTCGCGCCGTTTCTCAAGTCGTACGGCGTCTACCTGATGACGCTGCTGTGCGTTTATCTCATGGCGGCGATGGGTCTCAACCTGATCGTCGGTTACGCGGGACAAATGTCGATCGGGCAGGCGGCGTTCTTCGGCATCGGCGCGTACCACGTTGCGATCCTGATGAAGCTCGGCCTTCCGTTCTGGGCGGTGCTGCCGCTCGCGGCCGTGTCGTGCTTCCTGGTCGGGGTCGCGCTCGGCTTCCCGGCGCTGCGCGTGCAGCACCACTACCTCGCGTTCGCGACGCTCGGCTTCAACATGCTCGTGTTCCTCGTCATGCGAAACGAGCAGAGCTGGACCGGCGGCACGTTCGGCATCTCGGGCATTCCGCGTCCGTCGCTGTTCGGCCACGAGCTGAACGGCAACCTCGAGTTCTTCTACTTCGTCCTGATCTCGACGATCGTGCTCGCGCTGCTGCTTGCATGGCTGCTGCGCTCGCCGTGGGGACGCGCGTTCGCCGCGCTGCGCGACAATCCGATCCGCGCCGAGAGCCTCGGCGTCAACATCACCGCGTACACGCTGCTCGCGTTCGCGATCGGCGCCGCGTGCGCGGGCATCGGCGGCGCGTATTTCGCGACGCTCGTGCAGTTCATCGAGCCCGGGCCGTTCAACCCGTCGGCGTCGCTGATGATGCTGCTCGCGGTGATCGTCGGCGGCTCCGGCCGCTTCTTCGGCCCGCTGGTGGGAAGCGTGATCGTGCTGCTGCTGCCCGAGTGGCTTCGCTTCGCGCAGAACTGGTACCTGATGGTGTTCGGCTTCGCGGTCGTCGCGCTGATGGTGTTCCTTCCCGGCGGCGTGCTGTCGCTATCCGACCGGCTGCGCAAGGCGTCGCAATGAGCGCCGCGGGCACCATGAGCCCCTTCCTCGAAGTGAAGGACGTGCGCAAGCACTACGGCGCGATCAAGGCCGTCGACGGCGTGTCGTTCAGCGTCGGCCCGGGCGAGATCGTCGGGGTCATCGGACCGAACGGCAGCGGCAAGACGACGCTGTTCAACAGCATCCTCGGACAGATCCGTCCGACGTCGGGCGGCGTCGAGTTCGCCGGCGAGGACATCACCGGCATGTCGCCGCTCGAGCTTTCGCGCCGCGGCGTCGGCCGCACGTTCCAGACGCTGCAGGTGTTCGGCAAGCTGTCGGTGCGCGACAACCTGATCGTCGCCGCGCAGGAGTTCAAGGGGTCGATGCCCGCGCGGCTGCTCGCGCGGCCCGATGCGGGGCTCGGCGAGCACGCCGACCAGATGATCGAGTTGTTCCGTCTGAAGCACGTCGCCGATCTTCCCGCGGGCACATTGTCGTATGGCCAGCAGAAGCTGATCGACATCGCGATGGCGTTCATGCCGGGCCCGCGGCTCGTGCTGCTCGACGAGCCGTGCGCCGGCGTGAATCCGAGCCTCGTCGACCAGCTGCGCGAGCTGCTGGTCGAGCTCAACAAGTCGCAGGGCGGCAGCTTCGTCGTGATCGAGCACAACATGGACTTCGTCATGCGGCTGTGTCGGCACGTGATCTGCATGGTCGAGGGCAAGGTGCTCGCCGAAGGCCCTCCGGCGGCGGTGCAGACCAATCGCGCGGTCCTCGAAGCGTATCTGGGCAATTAGGATGAAACTACCCCCCGAACTCGCTTCGCTCGTTCCCCCCGCTGGAGGGCTGTCAGGGGCTTGGGGCGGCCCGGCGCCACTGACATGAGCGCCGAGCGGATCATCGAATTCGATCGCGTCGTCGCCGGCTATTCGCCGAGCCTCACGATCCTGAACGAGCTGTCGCTCGACGCGCGTCGAAACGAGATCACGCTGCTGATCGGGCCGAACGGCGCGGGCAAGTCGACGGTGCTGAAGGCGCTGTTCGGAATGCTCGTCCCGCGCTCGGGCGAGATTCGCTTCGAGGGCAAGTCGATCGGCGGCCGCTCACCGCGCTCGCTGCTCGCCGAGGGCATCGCGTTCGTGCCGCAGGGCCGCAATCTGTTCGGCTCGTTGTCGGTCCTCCACAACCTGGAGCTTGGCGGCATCACGCTGCCGCGCGCCGATCTCGCGCCGCGCATCGACGAGGTGCTGCAGCGGTTTCCGCGCATTGGCGAGCGCATCGACAACCAGGCGTCGACGCTCTCCGGCGGCGAGCAGAAGCAGCTCGAGATCGGCCGCGCACTGCTGCTGCGGCCGCGCGTGCTGCTGATCGACGAGCCTTCGATCGGCCTGTCGCCGAAGCTCGTGCAGGACGTGATGACGCTGCTGCGCCAGCTTGCCGAGGCCGGCACGACGGTGCTGATGGTCGAGCAGAACGTGCGCACCGCGCTGAAGTATGCCAACCGCGCGCTGGTGCTCGAGATGGGCCGCCTCGCACTCGATAGGCCCGCGAGCGAGCTGCTCGACGATCCGAATCTCAATCGGCTGTTCCTCGGCGGCCACGCCGCGCCTGCAGCGACGCCCTCCGCCTAACCACGGTCAACCCACGGCGGTCTGCTCCGAGTGGCCGGGCGGAATTCCGGTCAATCGACGTCGCCGACGAACCATCGGTCGCGACGCTCAATATTGAAAATTTCAATGAAGGGCATTGCGCCCATTGCATGGACAGCATTCGTGGCGGGCTATGTTGGTCAACCGGAAGGAGAACCACGTGAATCGCATCACCGCTTTGTTCGCGGCGCTCGCGCTGCGGCGCTGCCGTCGTCGTTCGGCGCAGGAACCGATCGCATCGTCGATCTGCTGGAGCTGTCGGGCGCGTCGCGTCGGCCGGCATCAATATCGACGACGGCGTCGAGCTGGCCGTCAAGGAGATCAACGCAGCCGGCGGCGTGCTCGGACGCAAGTTCGAGGTGACGACGCTCGACACGCAGAGCAATCCCGGCGTGTCGAAGGCGCTCGCGCAGAAGGCGGTCGACATGGGCGCGTTCGCCGTCATCGGTCCGACGTTCTCGGGCGCGATGGTCGTGAGCGCCGCGGAAACGCGCCGAGCCGAAATCCCGAACTTCACCGGCGCCGCCGCCGCGTCGATCACGCAGCAGGGCAATCCGTACGTGATCCGCACGAACACGACGCAGGCGGCGTCGATGCCGAAGCTCGCGCGCTACATCAAGGATGGCCTCAAGGCGAGCTCGGTCGATATCGTCTACATCAACTCCGACTTCGGCAAAGGCGGCCGCGACGAATTCGTCAAGGCGTGCCGCGCAGCTCGGTCTCAAGGTCGGCGCCGACATCTCGACCGACCAGGGCCAGATCGATTTTTCCAGCGCCGTGCTGAAGGCGAAGCAGTCGAACGGCGACGTGCTGTTCGTGTACACCAACGAGGAGGAATGCGCACGGATCGCACGCGAGCTGCGCAAGCAGGGCTACGGCAAGCCGATCGTCGGCGAGGCGACGCTCATCAGCCAGAAGACGATCGAGCTTGCCGGAGATGCCGCGAACGGGATGCAGGGACACGTCGCGCTGACGGTAGACGCGCCGACGCCGCAGATGAAGGCGTTCGACGAGAAGTTCCTGAAGGAGTACAAGCGCAAGTCGGACCACAACGGCATCCAGGGCTATGCGGTGCCGTACATCATCAAGGCGGTCAGCGAGAAGATCGGCAAGGTCGACGCCAAGGCATTCAACGCGGCGCTGCGCGATATGCCGCTGCACGTGAAGGACTACCCGGGCATTCTGATCGACACCCGGTTCGACAAGGCGGGCGATCCCGATCGCGTCAGCTACATCGTCGAGATCAAGGGGGGCAAGCAGGTCGTCACCGCAACGCTGCCGCCGCTGCATCCGTTCTGAACGAAACGGGAACGACATGGCGGATGCGCGCATCGCGGTGGTAACCGGCGCGGCCAGCGGCATCGGCCGCGCGACCGCTCAACGGCTCGCGGCCGGCGGCGATCATGTGGTCGTCGCAGACTGCGATGAAGCGCACGGCGCAGCGGTCGTGGCGGAGATCGTCGGCGCCAGCGGCCGGGCGGAATTCCGGTCGGTCGACGTCGCGGACGAGGCGTCGGTCGACGCGCTCGTGCGCGCGGTCGAACACGACGTCGGCCCGATCGCCGTTCTCGTGAACAGCGCCGGCGTACTGCAGAACGTCGCCGACATCGCGACGTTCGATCTCGCCGAGCACGACAAGGTGTGGGCGATCAACTACCGCGGCACCTATCTGTGCTGCCGCGCCGTCGCACCGCGGATGGCATGCCGGCGCGCCGGCAGCATCGTCAACATTTCCTCGACGTCGGCGCTCGGTGCGATGCCGCTGCTCGCGTACGGCCCGGGCAAGGCCGCGGTGCAGAACCTGACGGCGATCCTTGCCGTCGAGCTCGGGCCCGACAACGTGCGCGTCAACGCCGTCGTGCCGGGCTACGTGCTGACCGAGCAAATGCAGTCGCGCATCGACGCCGGAAAGCGAGACCCCCGCTCGATGCAGCTGCACAGCGCGCTCGGCAGGATGGTTGCACCGGCCGACGTCGCCAACGGCATTCATTTCCTGTGCTCCGACGCCGCATCCTGCATCACGGGCGTCGCGCTGCCGATCGACGCGGGCTACCTCGCTGCCGTCACGTATCTGCATCATCCAGGCATCGGCGGCGTGCATCCGCGCCGCGACGACCGCGCGGCCGTCGCATGAGGCGGCCGCGCTCGACGACGATGCGCTGATCGAGGCCACGGCCCGCCGGCGGCGACTTCCGGCGCTCGAAGCATTATTGCATTGGCAATGAAGGGCATTGCGCCCATTGCATGGACAGCATTCGTGGCTGGGCCTATCGTTGGTTTTCAACCTGAAGGAGCAAGCATGATGAATCGGCCGTTCCGCCGCTACGCAGCGGCCCTCGCGCTCGCGGCGCTGCCGTTCGCCGCATCCGCGCAAACTGTTCCCATCGTCGGCCTCGTCGAGCTGTCGGGCGGCGGCGCGACCGTCGGCACCAATTTCGACAACGCGGTGAAGCTCGCGGTGAAGGAGATCAACGCCGCCGGCGGCCTTGCCGGCAGGAAGATCGAATACACGTCGTACGACACGCAGACCAACGCGAGCGTCGCGAAGGCGCTGACGCAGAAGGCGATCGACCAGGGCGCGTATGTCGTCATGGGCCCGGTGTTCTCGGGCTCGATCGTCGTCAGCATGCAGGAGACACGCCGTGCCGAGGTCACGAACGTCGTCGGCGGCGAGGCGGCGTCGATCACGCAGCAGGGCAATCCGTACGTGTTCCGCACGTCGTTCACGCAGGCTGCGGCGATGCCGAAGGTCGCCAAGTACATGAAGGACACGGTGAAGGCGAAGAAGGTCGCCGTGATCTATTCCAATACCGACTTCGGCAAAGGCGGCCGCGACGTGATCGTGCCGGAGTTCAAGGCCGACGGCATCGACGTCGTCGCCGACATCTCGACCGACCAAGGCCAGCTCGACTTCTCCGGACCGGTGCTCAAGGCGAAGCAGTCGAACGCCGACGCGCTGTTCGTCTACTGCCACGAGGAGGAGTCCGCGCGCCTGTTGCGCGAGCTGCGCAAGCAGGGCTACGACAAGCCGGTCATCGGCGAGACGACCATAGCAAACGAGAAGGTGATCGAGCTTGCCGGCGACGCGGCGAACGGCGTCGTCGCGCACGTCGGGCTGACCGCCGACGCGCCGAACCCGAACGTGCAGGCGTTCACGCAGCGGTTCATGGCCGAGTACAAGTACAAGCCGGACCACAATGCGATGAAGGGTTACGTCGGCATGTGGATGGTGAAGGCGATGACCGACAAGATCGGCAAGATCGATACGAAGGCGCTCGCGAAGGCGTGGCATGGCGCGACGATTTCCGCCAAGCAGTATCCGGGCGTGCTGTTCGACACGAAGTACGACGACAAGGGCGACCTCGATCGCGAGAGCTTCTTCGTCAAGATCGAGAACGGCAAGGCGAACGTGATCTACACGTTCAAGCCCGCTTGGGCTGGCTGATCGGCATTGCGAGCGGGGCGGTGGCCCGCGCTGCGGGTGCCGCGCCGCGGCGACGATGAGGACGATCCGCTGGGGCATGATCGGCTGCGGCGAGGTCGCGCAGCAGAAGAGCGGCCCGGCGCTGTACAGGGCGGCGAATTCGCAGCTCGTCGCCGTCGCCGACCGAAACGGCGCGCGCGCGGAACGGTTTGCGCGCGAGCACGGCATCGCACGCTGGCACGACGACGGGCAGGCGATCATCGGCGCGCCGGACGTGGACGCGGTCTACGTCGCGACGATGACCGAGTCGCATCGCGATCTCGTGCTCGCGTGCGCCGCCGCCGGCAAGGCCGTGCTCACCGAAAAGCCGATGGCGATGAAATACGCCGATTGCGTCACGATGATCGACGCTTGCCGCGGCGCCGGCGTGCCGCTTTGGGTCGCCTACTACCGCCGTGCGTTGCCGCGCTTCGTCAAGGTGCGCGAGCTCGTGCGCGACGGCGCGATCGGCGACGTGCGCACGGTGATCATTCGTCACCTGCAGCGAATCCCCGATGCGCAGGCGATGCGCGGGCCGTTCTGGGGCTGGCGTCTCGATCCCGCGCGCTCGGGAGGCGGCATCTTCTTCGAAGCCGTCGGCCACACGCTGGACATCCTCGACTACATCGTGGGCCCGATCGAATCGTCGCGTGCGTTCGCCGACAACCAGGCCGGCGCTTATCCGCCTGAGGACGTGGTGACAGCAGCGTTTCGCTTCGACGGCGGCGCGTACGGCAGCGGCGCATGGTGCTTCAGCGCCGATTGTGACGACGAGTCGAACGAGATCGTAGGAACGAACGGCCGGATCACGTTCTCGACCTTTCCGCCGCTCGCGCCGCCGGCCGGACGCCCGCCGGCGCCGATTCGCCTGTTCCGCGGCGAAACCGTGGACGATTTCCCGATCGCCGATCCGCCGTTCGTGCATCAGCCGCTGATCCAGACGATCGTCGACGAGATCAACGGACAGGGCCGCTGTCCGAGCAACGGCGAAACGGCGGCCCGAACCGCGCGCGTCATCGACGACAGCCTTGCCGAGTTCGTGGCGCGGCGACGGCAGGCAGGGCGCGCTCGATGACGACGCTCGCCGGACAGGCGGCCATCGTCACCGGCGGCGGACGCGGCATCGGCCTCGGCATCGCGCGCCGTCTTGCTTCCGAGGGCGTGCGCATCGCGCTGTGGGACGCCGATTTCGGCTCGTTCGATCGCGCGTCGGCGGGATTCGCGCCGGTCGACATGCAGATGGTCGACGTCGCCGACCTGTCGAGCGTCGAGCGCGCGCACGCGGCGACGGTTTCGGCGCTTGGCGGTGTCGATATCCTGGTCAACAACGCCGGCATCAACGGTCCCGTCGCGCCGACGTGGGAATACTCGCCGTCGGCGTGGGATCGCGTGCTCGCCGTCGACCTGACCGGTGTGTTCCATTGCTGCCGCGCGGCCGTGCCTTCGATGCGCGCGCGCGGCTACGGCCGCATCGTCAACGTCGCGTCGATGGCCGGCAAGGAAGGCAATGCGGGCATCTGCGCGTATGCGGCCGCGAAGGCCGGCGTCATCGGGTTCACGAAATCGCTCGCGCGCGAGCTCGTCGGCAGCGGCGTTCTCGTGAACGCGATTGCGCCGGTCATCACCGAAACGGACTTGATGAAGGAAATGACCCCGGAGCACATCGCGATAGCGCGCGCGAAGATTCCGATGGACCGCTTTCTGACCGTTCCGGAGATCGCCGCGATGGTCGCGTGGATCACGAGCCCGGAATGCAGCTTCACGACCGGATTCGTGTTCGATCTGTCCGGTGGCCGCGCGACGTACTGACACGCGCCGAGCGCGAACGACTCAAAGGCTGCACCGATGACCGATAGTGCCACGGCGCCGGCGTTCCGCCACATCCGCTTCGAGCGTGACGGCGGCGTGCTGACGATCACGATCGACCGTCCGGACGTGCTGAATGCGCTGCACCTCGACGCGCACGTCGAGCTGTCGCTCGCGTTCGACCTCTTCGCGGCCGATCCCGATCTTCGCGTTGCAATCGTCACCGGCAGCGGCGAGCGTGCATTTTGCGTCGGCACCGACCTGAAGTCGCTCGCGAGGACGGGCGATTATGAATATCCGCGCAGCGGCTTCGCCGGGATCACGAAGCGCTTCGACTTGTTCAAGCCGGTGATCGCGGCGGTCAACGGACTGTGTCTCGGCGGCGGCGTCGAGATCGTCGCCGCGTGCGACCTCGCGATCGCCTCCGAGCACGCCGAGTTCGCGCTTCCCGAGCCGCTCGTCGGTCTTGCCGCACTGGGCGGCGGCGCATTGCAGCGGCTCGCGCGGCAGATGCCGATGAAGGACGCGATGTGGCTCGCGCTGACGGCGAAGAGGATCGGCGCCGCCGACGCGAAGCGCGTGAGCCTCGTCAACGACGTCGTGCCGCGTGGCACGGCGCTCGAGCGCGCGAAGGCCCTTGCCCGCGACATGCTCGCCTGTGCGCCGCTCGCGCTCGAGGCGTCGAAGCAGGTGATGCTGCAAAGCGTCGCCGAGCCCGATCTCGAGGCGGCGATGCTGCGCCAGTATCCGGCCGCACAACGGATGCTCGCGAGCGACGACGCGAAGGAAGGGCCGCGCGCGTTCGCCGAGAAGCGCAAGCCGCGCTGGCTCGGTCGCTGACGGCGCCGGCCGCATGACTCCCGTCCGCTGGGGCGTGCTCGGTGCAGCGGCGATCGCCACGTCGCGCTTCATCCCGGCGATGAAGGACGCCGAGGCGGCGCGTCTCGTCGCGATCGCATCGCGCGATGCGGCGAAGGCGAAGGCCGTCGCGCAGGAGTTCGGGGTTCCGCGCTACCTGGGCTCGTACGACGAGCTGCTGCGCGATCCGGATATCGACGCGCTGTACGTTCCGTTGCCGAACCACATGCACGTCGAGTGGTCGGTGCGCGCGCTCGACGCCGGCAAGCACGTGCTTTGCGAAAAGCCGCTGTGCCTCGCATCGGCGGACGTCGCGAAGCTGCGCTCGGCGCGCGATCGCAGCGGCAGGCACATCGAGGAGGCGTTCTCGTATCGCAATCATCCGCAGTGGACGCGCATCGCCGAAGTGCTCGATTCGGGGGCCATCGGAGCGGTGCACGCCGTGCAGTGCACGCTCGCCAAGCGCTTTCTCGATCCGAACGACATTCGCAACAATCCCGATCAGGGCGGCGGCGCGCTCTACGACATCGGCTCGTATGCGATCAGCGCCTGCAGCGCGGTGTTTCGCCGTGCACCGGAGCGCGTCATTGCGGCGATCGACCGCGATCCCTCGTTCGGCGTCGATAGGCTCTCCACCGCGCTGCTCGACTACGGCGGCGGTCATGCGAGCTTCACCGTCGGCTCGCAAAGCGGCCCGTCGGCGTGGGCGACGCACCAGCAGTTCTCGGTGCTCGGAAGCAACGGCTGGCTGCGCTGTGATTTTCCGTTCGCGCACGGCCGGCCCACCGCGTGCCACGTCTACGTCGGCGACGACAAGAGCCACGGCGCCGTGGAGACGACGACCTACCGCTTCGAGCCGGTGAACCAGTACACGCTGCAGATCGACCGATTCTCGCGCTACCTGCGCGGCGAGCCGGTGCCGAGCTGGCCGATCGACGATGCGTTGCTGACGTTACGGATCATCGAGGCGCTGTTCGCGTCGGCGAAGCGCGCGCAATGGCAGCCGGTCGGCCGCTGAACGTGCCCTCGTTCGCCTCCTCCGGGGTTCAGCGCGCCGGCGCCGATCTCGCGCGCGGCGCTTCGCTTCGCGCGAACAGCTTCGCGCACAGGGCGCGCAGCCATCGCACACCCGGGTCGTGATGGTAACGCGCGTGCCAGTACTGGCTCACCATGAACGTGGGCACCTTGACCGGGCATGGGAACACGCTGATCGGCGCCATCTTCGCGAGCGTTTCGCCGATCGTTCGCGGCACCGTCGCGATCAGGTCCGTCGACGACACGATCGCGGCAAGTCCGAGGAAGCCCGGCAGCTCGAGCTGCACGCGGCGCTGGATCCCCTGGCTCTTCAGCGATTCCTGCAGCATCGGATAGCTCGCCGACGACAGGATGCCGATATGCGCTTCATCCCTGTAGGCGCGCGCGGTGAACGTTCCGGCGATCCGCGGATGCCGCGCGTTGACGAGGCAGACGAAATCCTGCCGGTACAGCCGGGACTCGTGGAAGCCCGCTTCGAGTCCCGGGATGAAGCCGAGCGCGAGGTCGGCTTCGCCCGTTTCGAGCAGGTGACCGGTGCCCGACGAGATCGGCGCGACGTCGAGCCGGATGTCCGGCGCCACCGAGCGGACGTGCTTCAGGATCTGCGGCAGCAGCGTGATGTGGCTCGCGTCCGTCATGCAGATGCGGAAGCTGCGGTTCGCGGCCGCCGGCTCGAACACGGGCTCCTCGCCGGCGAGCCGGCGCAGCAGCGCGAGCGCCTCGCGCGCCGGGCCGATCAGCGCGTCGGCGCGCGGCGTCGGCTGCATGCCGGACGAGGTGCGCACAAACAACGGGTCGCGCCATTCCCGGCGCAGCTTCGCGAGCCAGATGCTCGCCGTCGGCTGGCTCAGGTCCAGCCGCTCGGCGGCGCGGGTCATGCTCTGCGTCCGGTAGATCTCGTCGAAGAGCACCAGCATCCGCGCATCGCGCGGCACGGCGCCCAGGCCTGGCTGCATGATTGAAAAATGCAATAATGGGTATTGGTATCATTGCATGGACACCATGCGCCGGCAATTCTATCGTTCGCCGTCGGGCGGTTGCCGGTTGCGCTGCGCCGGTGCGAATCACGCCGGCCGGAGGAGCTCGCAGCAGCGCTATCGGACGCGCGCGGTGCGCGCTGCGGCGCCGCCGTCGCTGCACGGGCAGCATGGACACAAGGACGGCTCGCCGTCCCATTCGTTGGCAACCAGGAGGGACCTCTGATGATCAATTCGAGCAAGACGCTGCGCGCAGCCGCGGCGCTCGCGATCGCGGGTGCATGCGTCGCCGCTCCGGCGATCGCGCAGGACAAGACGATCCGCATCGGCATCTCGCTGCGCATGATGGTCGAATCCGGAATGGCGTACGGAGACATCGCGAAGAGCGAGCTCGAGACGGTCAACGCCAAGGGCGGCATCAACGGCGCCAAGGTCGAGGTCATCCTGCTCGACGACGAATGCAAGCCGGACAAGGGCATCGCCAACGTCCAGCGATTCATCAGCCAGAACAAGGTGCACCTGATCATCGGATCGACGTGCAGCTCGGTGACGATGCCGATGGTCGACGTCACCGCCAGGGATCAGGTCCCCCAGATCGTTCCGCAGTCGACCAATTCGTCTATCACGCAGAAGGGCAGCGAGTGGATTTTCCGCGTGTCGGTGTCCGAGCGCTTCTATGCGGGCGTGTACGGCAAGTACCTCGGCGAGCAGGTCGGCAAGAAGATCGCGTATCTGTACACGACCGACGGCGCCGGCATCGCGTTCGTCAAGCAGCTGCAGGACTACATGAAGAAGAACTACAACGCGGATCCGGTCTACGAGGCGCAGATGCAGGAGACCGACCTCGACTTCCGCTCGCACCTGCTGAAGATCAAGTCGCTCAATCCGGAGATTCTCGCGATCGCCGGGCAGGCCGACGCGCTCGCCCGCCAGGCGCAGCAGTCGTTCGAGGTCGGCATTCCGAAGAACGTTCTGCGCGTCGCGGCGTCGTCCGCCGGCAACGTCACGTACCCGAAGCTCGCCGGTGACGCGGCGGTCGGGACGACGTTCACGCAGGCTTTCAATTGCAGCGACGAGCGCCCGATCGCGAAGCAGTTCGTCGCGATGGTCAATCAGAAGTACCACTTCGCGTGTCCCGACCACGATTTTTCGCAGGCGTGGGACGCCGCCCAGATCGCGAAGCAGGCGCTGTCGAAGGCGAATCTGAAGCTCACCGATGCATCGCTGGCCGAGGATCGCCGCGCGATCCGCGACGCGCTCGCCTCGACCAGGTACGAAGGTCTCGCTTCGGGTCCGATCGAGTTCTGTGCCGCACCCACGCCGCAGTGCCGCGACGGCAACCGCACGGCGATCCTCGTGCAATATACGAAAGGCGGCGAAAACTTCGGCACCAAGATCCTGTCTCGCGTTTCGTTCGACAAGGACTTCGGCCTGCCGAAGTAGCCAGCCGCAGCGAGCGTGGTGCGCGCGCTTGCCGGGCCGCGGGGCTGCCGCCTCCCGGCCTCGCTGCGCGCTACGCCGCTCCGTCTGCGTCCGGATCGGTACCGCCGCGCTTCATGAGCGACAAGGCAACGTTCGAGGAGGCGCCCGTCACCGAGGGCGCGATGATGCGCGCGACGTCCGCGCGTCATCTGGCGCCGTGGCTGATCGGCTTGGCGCTGCTCGTTCCGCTGCCCTTGCTGGCGGCAAACGCGTACCAGACGTTCCTGCTCGATCTCATCCTGATCAACGTCATCCTCGCCGTTGGTCTCAACATCGTCAAAGGCTTCGCCGGTCAGGTGACCGTCGGGCACATCGCGCTGATGGCGATCGGCGCGTACACGTCCGCCGTACTCGCGACTAAGTTCGGCGCGCCGTTCTGGCTCGCGCTGCCGGGCGCGATGATCGTGACGGCCCTTGCCGGCGCGATCGTCGGCATCCCGTCGTTTCGGCTCGAAGGCGCGTACCTCGCGCTCGCGACGCTGGGCCTGGCGGAATCGGTGCGAATCTTCATCTCGGCGACCGACTATCTCGGCGCGTCGGTCGGCTACAGCGACATTCCCTCGCCGAGCTTTTTCGGCTATCCGCTCAATACGTTCCTGCGCTACTACTACGTCGTCATGCCGCTCGCCGTCGCGGGCGTGTACTTCTCGTTCTGCATGCTGCGCTCGAACATCGGCCGGGCGTTCAAGGCGCTGCGCGAGGATCCGCTGGCGGCGGCCGCGAGCGGCATCGACGTGCGCGCGTACAAGACGCTCGCCTTCGTCATCAGCGCGCTGTACGCGGGTTGTGCCGGAAGCCTGGCGGCGCACATGACACCCGGATTTCTCCACCCCAACAACTACACGATCGTCGAGATGGTGACGGTGCTGCTGATGGTCGTGCTGGGCGGCATCGGCCATGTGTGGGGCGGCATCGTCGGCGCGATCATCGTCACGATCGTCTACGACCTCACGCGCGATTATCACGAGTACCAGCTGCTGATCTTCGGTTTCGTCATCGTGCTGACCGTCATGTTCATGCCGACTGGCATCGGCGGCCTGATCGACCGCTATCTCGTCACGCGCGGCTTCGTCGCGATCCGCAAGGCGAACAAGCGTGCTGCTTGAGATCACCGCATTCTCGAAGCGCTTCGGCGGGCTCGTCGCCGTGTCCAACGTCGACCTGAACGTCGAGCAAGGCGAGATCCGCGGCATCATCGGGCCGAACGGCTCGGGCAAGAGCACGCTGTTCAACCTGATCTCCGGCGTCTACAAGCCTGAGCCGGGCGGCAGCATGTTCTTCGACGGCGAGGAGGTGACCGACCTGCTGCCGCACGAGATCGCGCGGCGCGGCATCGCGCGCACGTTCCAGATGCTGCGGATCTTTTCGCAGATGACGGTGCTCGAGAACCTGCTCGTCGGTCACCACTGCCACACGCAGTACGCGACGGCGTCGGCGATCCTCGGCACGCACTCGGTGTGGCAGGAAGAGCGCCGTGTGCGCAGCGAAATGATGGATCTTCTCGCGTTCATCGGCCTTGCCGATTACGCGCGGCTGCCGGCCGGCGAGATGTCGATCGGCCAGCGACGTCTGCTCGCGCTGGCGCGCGCGATGGCGATGCGGCCCAAGCTGCTGATGCTCGACGAGCCCGCCGCGGGGCTTTCGCCGGTGAACGTCGACCGGCTGCTCGACACGGTGATGGCGCTCAAGCAGCGCTTCGGCCTGACGGTGATCGTCATCGAGCACATCCTGAAGGTGGTGATGGACACGTGCGACGTCGTCTCGGTGCTCGAGCACGGCGAGAAGATCGCCGAGGGCCCGCCGGCGCAGATCAAGGACGATCACCGCGTCATCGAGGCTTATCTCGGCAAGGAGATGGACGACGCGCAAGTGCGCGCGTTCCTGCACCCGGCGTAGCGCTTTCAAGCGGAACAGCGAAGAATGCCATTGGACAAACCGAATATCGTCGTCGTCGGCAGCGGCGCGATGGGAAGCCTTTTCGGCGGCCTGCTCGCCGCCGGCGGCCTCGACGTCACGCTGGTCGACATCTGGAAGGAGCACGTCGATGCGATCAACCGCGTCGGCCTGCGCATCGTCGGTCATGGCGGAGAGCGAACGATCCGCGTGCCGGCGACCAGCGATCCGCAGTCGTTGCGCGCGGCGGACGTCGTGCTGTTCCAGTGCAAGGCGTTCTCGAACGAGGCAGCCGCGCACTCGGTGCGCCATCTCGTGAGCGGCTCGACCGTCGTCATCTCGTTCCAGAACGGCCTCGGCAACGACGAATTGCTGGGCGGCATCCTCGGCGAACGGCATCTGCTCGGCGGGCTCACCGCGCAGGGCGCGATCGTCGTGTCGGCCGGTGTCGTGCGCAACTTCGGCGATCTGCCGACGTACGTCGGCGAGCTCGCGGGCGGTCTGTCGGAGCGCGCGGTCGCGGTCGCTGGCGCGTTCACGCGGCACGGGCTGCAAACGTTCGCGAGCGACGACGTGAAGAAGCTCAAGTGGCAGAAGCTGCTCGGCAACGCGTCGCTCGGCGCCGTGTCGGCAGCCACCGACATGACGTCGGCGCACATGGTCGCGATTCCCGAGCTTCGCGCGGTCATCCTTCGTGCGCTCGACGAGACGGCGGCGGTCGCGCGCGCGTGCGGCGTCGCGCTTACCGACGACGAGAAGCACGCGATCTTCGACAAGCTGACACGCACCGACGGCGGCGGCACCGGCGCCAGCAAATCGTCGATGGCGGCCGACATCGCGCAGAAGCGTCGGACCGAGATCGACACGATCCACGGCTCGGTTGCGCGACTCGGCCGCGAGAAGGGCGTGCCGACGCCGACGATCGACACGATGATCGCCGTCGTCAAGGCGCTCGAGTCGAAGTACGCCGCCTGAGACCGACGGCGCCATCGTGAACGAAGCCGCCGCACCGATGCTCGTGACGACCGATATCGTCGGCGGTTACGGCAGCGTGCAGATCCTGAACGGCGTATCGCTGAAAGTCGCGAAGGGACAGATCGTCGCTCTGCTCGGCGGCAACGGCACCGGCAAATCGACGATGCTCAAGGCGCTGTCCGGACTGATCAAGCCGTGGAGCGGCACCATCGTCTTCGACGGCGAGCGCATCGAGGGCGTTCGACCCGACCTCATCGTGCGCCGCGGCCTCGTGCAGGTCACGCAGGGCAAGGAAGCGTATCCGGCGATGACGGTCGAGGAGAACCTCCTGCTCGGCGCGCACGTGCGTCCCGATCGCAAGGTGCGCGCGATGGGGCTCGAGCGCTCGTACGAGTACTTTCCAGTCCTCAAGGAGCGCCGGCGGCAGCTCACCGGCACGCTGTCGGGCGGCCAGCTGCAGATGCTGTGCATCGCGCGGGGGCTCATGTCGCAGCCGAAGATGATGCTGCTCGACGAGCCGAGCGCCGCGCTCGCACCGCAAATCGTGCTCGACATCTTCCGCACGATCGCGCGCATCTGCCGCGATGGCATGACGCTGCTGATGGTCGAGCAGAACGTTCGCATGGCGCTGCTGCTCGCCGGGTACGGCTACGTCATCAAGGACGGCGTCGTCCACATCGAGGGGCCCGCGCAGCGGATGATCAACGACGACGCGGTTCGCCTGTCGTATCTCGGCGGAACCGTCGCCGACAGCGACAAGAACATGGCGCACTGAACGCGGCCGAGCGCGCGGGAGCCCATCCATGTCCTATTTCATCGACCTCGTCGTCGTCGGCCTTTCGCTCGGGATGGTGTACGGCCTCGTCGCGATCGGCATTTCACTGATCTACTCGGGATTGGACGTCGTTCATTTCGCGCATGGCGAAATCTACATGCTCGGCGCGTTCATCGGCCTCGTTCTTCACAACGCGTTCGGGCTGCCGTTCCCACTCGTGCTGATCGGGTCGATGATCATCACGGGGCTCATCGGCGTGGTGATCGAGCGCGTGTTCTATCGCCCGATTCTCCGGGGCGGCGGCGGGTACACGGTTGCGGGCATGGCGATGGTCATCTGCGGCTTCGGCATGTCGATCGTGCTGCAGAACGTCGCGTTCCTGATCTGGGGCGCGAGGGCGCTGCCGTTTCCGGTGACCTTCGGCATGCCGGTCGAGATCGGCAACGTGACGCTGCCCGCATCGTACGTGTGGATCGTGATCGCCGGTCTTGTGCTGATGGCGGCGCTGCATCTGTTCCTGAAGAAGACGCGGCTCGGTCTTGCCGTGCGCGCGGTCGCCGGCAACAAGGAGATCGCGTACCTGATGGGCATCAACGTCCCGCTCGCGATCTCGGTCATCTTCGGCGTCTCCTGCGCGCTCGGTGCGGCGGCCGGTGTTCTCGTCGGCCCGATCAACTATGTGCAGGTGCAGATGGGCATCGGCGTGCTGATCAAGGCGTTCGCGGCGGCGGTGATCGGCGGCTTCGGCAGCCTTCCGGGCGCCGTGCTCGGCGGCCTGCTCGTCGGCGTCAGCGAAAGCCTCGGCGCCGGCTATCTGTCGGGCAGCTACAAGGACATCTACGCATTCATCCTGATGATCGCCGTGCTGATGGTGCGACCCGCGGGATTGTTCGGCGTGCTCGCGAAGACGAAGGCATGAGGAGACGACGTTGATGGAACCGAAATTCGAATCGCTGGCCCGATCGCTCGCCGATGCATGGCGCGCGGGCGGCACCATACCGCTTCCGCCGGCGGATGCGGCGCCGCGCACGCGGGCCGACGCGTTCGCGATCCAGGACCGGATGGCGCAACTGTTCGGCGATCGCTGCGTCGGCTGGAAGGTCGGCGCCGCCGTACGCGCCGTGCAGATCCTCGAAGGTCACGACGGTCCGATCACCGGCCGGCTGTTCTCGTCGGCGATGTACACGAGCCCCGCGCGGGTTCCTGCGAAGCGGTACGACGGCTACAAGATCGAATGCGAGTTCGTGTTCCGCTTCGAAAACGACGTGCCGGTGCGCTCGCAGGCGTATTCGCGCGCCGAGCTCGAGCCGTCGATCGTCCTGCACGCCGGGCTCGAGATCGCCAGCAGTCGCTACTCGGTTGGCCCGGAGAGCCGGAAGGCGACGACGCACGATGCGATAGCCGACAACGGCGCCGGCGGCGCGTACGTCGTCGGGCCCGCGATCGCGCATTGGCGCAACGTCGATCTCGCGACGCTGCCGGTCGAAGCACGCATCGACGGCGGCGAGCCGATCCACATGTACACCGGCGAATATCGGCGCGATCCCGTCGACATCCTCGTCGAGACGGTGAACGGCCTCTGCGAGCGCGGCATCGGCCTCGCGGCGGGCGATCTGCTGTCGACGGGGTCGCTGACGCTGCCGACGCCGCTGCACGCCGGGCGGACGTACGTCGCGCGCTTCGGCGAGCACGCGACGGTGCAAGTCGCCATTTCCCAATGAGACCGCTACGTCTCGGCATGGTCGGTGGCGGGCCGGGCGCCGGCATCGCGCCGACGCATCGGCGCGCCGCGCGACTCGACGGTCGCTTCGACCTCGTCGCCGGCGCGTTCTCGCGCAACGCCGATGCGAATCGCGCGATGGCCACCGAGCTCGGCATCGCGACAGATCGCGTGTACGAGAACTTCGCTGCGATGGCCGAAGCGGAAGCGCGGCGACCCGACGGCATCGAATGCGTCTCGATCGTCACGCCGAACGATACGCACGCGCCGGCGAGCCTCGCGTTCATCGGCAAGGGCATCGACGTCATCTGCGACAAGCCGATTGCGATGTCGCTCGCCGAAGCGCTAGCCATCGAGCGCGCCGCAACCGGGCGGGGCGTCGTGTTTGCTCTGACGCAGAACTACAGCGCATATCCGATGGTGATCGAGGCGCGGCATCGCATCGACGCCGGCGAGCTCGGCGCGATCCGCGTCGTCACGGTCGAGTACGCGCACGGCACGCGCAACCGGCTGATCGAAGCCGAAGGCGACGCGAAGATGGCGTGGCGCGTCGACGCCACGATCGCCGGGCCGTCAACGGTGCTCGGCGACATCGGCACGCACGCGCACCACCTGATGCGGCGGATGACGGGTCTCGAGATCGATTCGCTGTCGGCGGAGCTCTCGACGATGGTGCCCGGCCGCGCGGCGGACGACAACGCGTTCGTCAGCCTGCGCTTTCGAGGCGGCGCGCGCGGCCAGCTGTGGGCGAGCATGGTCGCCGCCGGCAACGGCCACGGACTTCGCATTCGCGTGTTCGGCGAGAAAGCGAGCGTCCACTGGGACCAGGAATTTCCGGACGAGCTCGTCATTCGTGCCGACAACGCGCCGTACCGGACGCTGCGTCGCGGCGAGGCGTACCTGTGCGACGCGGCGCGACACGCATCGCGAACGAAGGCGGGCAATCCCGAAGGCTACTTTGGCGCTTTTGCGAACGTTTACGCCGATGCCGCCGAGGCGATCGCCGCCCGGCGCGATCGCAGGCCCGCGAATCCGAACGCGACGTCGTTCGCAACGGCGCGTGACGGCGTGATCGCGATGAAGTTCATCGAAGCCGCCGTGCAGTCGAGCCGCAGCGGCAGCGCGTGGACCGACGCGACGCTCGCGGACGATATTTGAATTCGCAATGGGGAGATTTGCGTCCATTGCATGGACAAAACAGGGACGCGGACCTAACGTGCCGTTGTCGCGGTAGAACTCCATGAAATCGAACGTCCGCATCGCCGTTGCCGGAGCGGGTCAGATCGGCAAGCGGCACATCGAGATGATCGTCAACGATGCCGGCTGCACGCTGTCCGCGGTCGTCGATCCCGCGCCATCTGCCGCCGAGCACGCGCGCTCGCTCGGCGTGCCGGTGTACCGGACGCTCTCCGAGCTGCTCGCGCAAGCGAAGCCGGACGGCGTTGTGCTGGCGACTCCGAACCAGCTACACGTCGAGCAGGCGCTCGAATGCATCGCAGCCGGCGTGCCGACGCTGGTCGAGAAGCCGGTCGCGCATACGCTCGTGGCCGGCATTCGGCTGTGCGAGGCCGCCGAGAAGGCAGATGTGCCGATCCTCGTCGGCCATCACCGCCGGCACAGCGCCATCATCGCGAAGGCGGTCGACGTGATCGCGAGCGGCGCGCTCGGCACGATCGTTGCGGTCGTGGGAACGGCGCTCTTTTACAAGGCGGAGAACGAAGGCTATTTTGAGGGCGCGTCCGCCTGGCGGCGCGAGCCAGGCGGCGGGCCGATCCTGCTCAACATGATCCACGAGATCAGCAACGTTCGCGCGCTGTGCGGCGAGATCGCCGCGGTGCAGGCGTTCACGTCCAGTGCGACGCGCAAGTTCCCGGTCGAGGACACGGCGGCGATCACGCTGCGCTTCGCGAGCGGCGCACTCGGCACGTTCGTGCTTTCGGACGCCGCCGGGTCGAACCGAAGCTGGGAGCATACGTCGGGCGAGGATCCTCGCTACGCGAAGGCACACAGCGAGCGGGACGATTGCTACGTCGTCGCGGGAACGTTCGGCTCGCTCGCGATCCCGACGATGCGCCTCGCCCGATATTCCAGCGCAGCGGAGCGCTCGTGGCACAAGCCGCTCGAGGAGACGGTCATACCGCTCGAGGTCGTCGATCCGCTGCAACGGCAGATCGCTCACTTCGCCGACGTCATCCGCGGCGTAGCGAAGCCGCTCGTGAGCGCGCGCGACGGGCTTGCGAATTTGCGCGTCGTCGATGCGATCGTCGAAGCGGCGAAGAGCGGTCGCGTCGTGGCGACGGCGTGATGTCGTTTGCCGGTCAATCCGAGGAGAGGGCGAGGGATCCGCTTTTGTCGGCGGAACGGCGGCTTCCTCGCTGGCGCTCCGAATGACAACGGACGTGAGGTGCAGATGAAGAAATTCCTGATGCTCCACGGCGTCAACCACAACATGTTCGGCAAGCGCGAGCCGAAGTACTACGGAACGATCACGCTCGCCGAAATCGACGCCCGGCTCGCTGCGCTCGCCCGCGAGCTCGGCGTCGAGGTGTCGAGCTATCAGACGAACCACGAGGGTGACATGTGCGAGCGGATCCACCGCGCGTTCGCCGAGAAGATCGACGGCATCGTGATCAATGCCGGCGCGTGGACGCACTACAGCTACGCGTTGCGCGACGCGCTCGCGATCCTGACGGTGCCGATCGTGGAGATCCACATGTCGAACAACCACGTGCGCGAGGAGTTCCGCCAGCACTCGGTGATCTCGCCGATTGCGAAGGGCTACATCGCCGGGTTCGGCATCGACAGCTACCTGCTCGGCCTGCGCGCCGCGGTGTCCGCGGCTGGCGCAGCGGCCGGCGCGTGACGCATCGAACCGAGGAAGAGATGGCAACCGACCGCTATTGGGATGACGCAAAGGAAGGTGACGAGGGCACGAGCCCGACCGTCACCGTGACCGGCGCGATGATCGACCTGTATGCCGACGTTTCCGGCGACCACACGCCGCTGCACGTCGACGAGGAATACGCTCGCAAGTCGCATTTCGGCGAGCGCGTCGCGCACGGCCTGTTCGGCCTCGCGGTTGCCGACGGACTCAAGTGCCAGGCCGACTATCGGTTCCTGCCCGGCATGTCGCTCGGCTGGAACTGGGATTTCCTGCTGCCGATCAGGATCGGCGACACGCTGCACGTGAAGTTCCGCGTCGGGAGCATGCGCGCGTCGAAGAGCAAGCCCGACTGGGGCATCGTCATCATTCCGACAGAGCTCGTCAACCAGAACGGCGAAGTCGTCCAGCGCGGCGAGCACAAGCTGATGGTGCCGCGTCGTCCGCGCGCAGCGAAGCAGTGAGCGCAGCCGTCGTGCGAGCGCGCATGCCGCCGCCGCAATTCACCGGAGCGAAATGATGGCCGCACAACCACTGCCGCTCGCGGGCATCCGCGTCGTCGACTACACGCACTTCCTCGCGGGACCGTACCTGTCGCGTTGCCTCGCCGGTCTCGGTGCCGATGTCATCAAGGTCGAGCGGCCGAAGGACGGCGACGCCGGTCGCCATCATCCGCATTTCATCGACGGCCAAAGCGGCTACTTCCTGCAGCAGAACATGGGCAAGAAGGGCGTCTGCGTGAATCTCAGGGACGCGCGCGGGCTGAAGCTCGTCAAGGCGCTCGCGCGCGCCGCCGACGTGTTCGTCGAGAACTACCGTCCCGGCGCGCTCGCGAAGCTCGGCCTCGGCTACGACGAGCTCGCGAAGGACAATCCCGGCCTCGTCTACTGCTCGGTGTCGGCGTATGGACATACCGGGCCGAAGGCAGCGCGACCCGGCTTCGGCGCCATCGCCGAAGCGGAAAGCGGCGCGATGGATCTGCTCGGCAATCCCGGCGAGCCGCCGCCGCTCTTTCGCATGCCGATCGCCGACATGTACGCGGGCATTCACGGCGTCGCCGGCGTGTGCGCGGCGCTGGTCGGCCGCGCGGCCACGGGCAAGGGCCGGCACGTCGACATCGCACTGCTCGACTGCATGGTGTCGATGCACGACTTCGCCGTGCAGAACTACACGCTCGGCCATGAAATCCCGACCCGCACCGGCAGCGACCTGCCACAGTCGACCGTCTACGGCGTATTCGCCGCGCGCGACGGCGACGTCGTCATCGCCGCACAGGTCGACGACACATGGAAGCGGCTTGCGCGCCTCGTGGGCGGCGAAGCGCTCGCCGGCGACACGCGCTTCCACACCGCGGCGGGGCGAAACGCCCACAATCCGGAAGTTCTCGGCTACGTTCGCAAGTGGGTCGCGGCGCAGCCGTCGGCGGCGGCGTGCCTGGCCGCGCTCGAGGCGGCGGAAGTGCCGGCGGCCGCGGTGAAGCGGATCGACCAGGTGCTCGCCGACCCGCAGGTGCAGGCGCGCAACATGATCGTCGAGCAGCAGCACCCCGTGCTCGGCGCGGTGAAGCTCGCGAACGTGCCGTTCAAGTTCTCCGATTGCGACGCGTCGGTTCGCACGGCGGCGCCGTTGCTCGGCCAGCACAACCGCGAAGTCGCCGCGCAGATCGGATTTTCGACAGCGGAAATCGACGCGATGATCGACGACGGCGTGCTGTACGCGGAAGAGGCCGCCGCCGAGCTCGCGGGACGTTGAAGCGATCGTCAGGCGAAGGCGCGGCATCGATTGTCACGATGAGAACGATTCGCTGGGGCATCATCGGTTGCGGCGACGTGACCGAGGTGAAGAGCGGGCCCGCGCTGTACAAGGCGACGAACTCGCAGCTCGTGGCCGTCATGCGGCGCAACGGCGCGCTCGCCGGCGATTACGCGCGCCGGCACGGCGTCGCGCGCTCGCACGACGACGCCGACGCGATCATCGGCGCGTCGGACATCGATGCCGTCTACGTCGCGACGACGCCGGACTCGCACCGCGACTACGTCGTACGCTGCGCCGCCGCCGGCAAGCCGGTGCTCGTCGAGAAGCCGATGGCGCTCGACGCGGCCCAATGCGATGCGATGATTTCGACCTGCGTGGCGGCACGCGTTCCGCTCTGGGTCGCGTATTATCGGCGGGCGCTGCCACGGTTTCTCGCCGTGCGCGATCTCGTGCAGCAGGGCGCGATCGGGGACGTGAGGATGGTCACGAGCCGCCAGTTCCAGCCGCTGCGCGATCCCGCACGGGCGAATCCCGGCTCGCCGCCGTGGCGAATCGACGTGGCGCGTTCGGGCGGCGGGCTGTTCGTCGACATGATGTCGCACACGCTCGACTTCCTCGAATTCGTCTTTGGCCCGATCGAATCGGCGCGCGGGTTCGCGGCGAACGTCGGCGGCGCGTACCGCGCGGAGGACGTCGTCGTCGCGACTTACCGGTTCGCGTCCGGCGTCCACGGCAGCGGCGCGTTCTGCTACGCCGCCGACCGCGACGACGAGTGGAACGAGATCGTCGGCTCGCGCGGACGCATCCGCTTCTCGACGACGAAGCCGGTGCCGATCCGGTTGATGCGCGGCGACGCCGTCGAAGAAATGCCGATCGACGATCCGCCGCACGTCCATCAGCCGCTCGTGCAGACGATCGTCGACGAGCTCAACGGCCGCGGCCAATGTCCCAGCACCGGCGAGTCCGGTGCACGAACCACGCGCGTGATCGACGACATCCTGCGCGAATACCGGAGCTTGCATCGGAGATGAGCGAACGGAAACGCACGTTGAGCGGACAATCGGCGATCGTCACCGGCGCTGCGCGCGGCATCGGCCGCGGCATTGCGGCGCGGCTCGCGCGCGAAGGCTGCCGCGTCGTCGTCTGGGATCGCGACATCGCCGCGTTCGACGCGGCCGCGGCGGGGTTCGAGCCGGCGGCACTGCAGAGCGTCGACGTCGCGGATCTCGCGTCGGTCGAGCGCGCATTCGAAGCGACGCGCGAAGCGGTCGGCGGCGTCGACATCCTGGTCAACAACGCCGGCGTCAACGGCCCGGTCGCGCCGGTGTGGGACTATCCTGTCGACGCGTGGCATCGCGTGATCGCCGTCGATCTCACCGGCGTCTTCTACTGCTGTCGCGTGGCGGTGCCGACGATGCGCGCCGCCGGTTACGGAAGGATCGTCAACGTGTCGTCGATCACCGGCAAGGAAGGCAGTCCAGGCATCGCGGCGTACGCGTCGGCGAAGGCGGGCGTCATCGGCTTCACCAAGTCGCTCGCGCGCGAGCTCGTCGGTTCGGGCGTGCTGGTCAACGCGATCGCACCGGTGATCACCGAGACCGATCTCTTCAAGGAGATGACGCGCGAGCACATCGAGTCGGCGAAGTCGAAGATTCCGATGGGGCGCTTCCTGACCGTCGACGAGATCGGCGCGATGGTCGCGTGGATCGCGAGCCCGGAATGCAGCTTCAGCACGGGGTTCACGTTCGACCTGTCGGGCGGGCGCGCGACGTATTGATGCAGCAGGCAACGAACGAGGAGCAAGCGATGGCAGGCGAGTTTGCGGGCAAGGTCGTCGTCGTGTCGGGCGGCAGTCGCGGCATCGGACGCGGGATCGCGGCGGCGTTCGCTGCCGAGGGTGCGTCGACGGTGCTCGCCGCGTCGTCGCAGCAGAACCTCGCTGCCGCCGCGGACGCGATCGCGCGCGCCGCGCCGCATCGCCCCGACATCTGCGCCGCGGATTTGCGCACCGTCGCCGGATGCGAGCAGGTGTTTCGCATGGTTTCCGAGCGTCACGGGCGCTGCGACATCCTCGTGAACTCGGCGGGCGCGACGCGTGCCGGCGCGTTCGCCGAGCTGTCGGACGACGTGTGGCAGGACGGCTTCGCGCTCAAGTTCTTCGGCTGCGTGCGTCTGTGCCGGCTCTTCTGGCCGATGCTCGAGAGCGCGCATGGCCACGTCGTCAACGTCATCGGCGGCGCCGCGCGCACGCCGGATGCCGCATTCCTGATCGGCGGCTCGGTGAACGCGGCGATGAACAACTTCACCAAAGGTCTGTCGACGCTCGGCAAGCAGGACGGCGTCAATGTCAACGCGATCCTGCCCGGCATGACGGAAACCGAGCGCGTCGGTCAGCTTTTCTCGCAGCGCGCCGCGGCGAGCGGAAAGTCGGTCGACGAAGTGCGCGCCGAGCTGATCGCGAAGGACGGGCTTGCGCGCCTCGGCAAGCCGGAGGACGTCGCGGCGCTGGCGCTGTTCCTGTGTTCGGAAAAGGCCCGGCACATCCAGGGCACCGCGATCGCCGTCGACGGCGGCGCGACGCCGGGCCTGTATTGACTTTCGCGACGGACGACAACGTGACGACTCGACGCGCATGCGTGATGGGGTGGCCGGTCAAGCATTCGCGCGCGCCGATCATCCACGGCTACTGGATCGACGAGCACGGCCTCGACGCCGAGCTGCGGCTCGAGGAGGTGCGGCCCGAAGACTTCGCGCAGTTCCTCGCGCAGCTCGGCGAGCGCGGCTACGTCGGCGGTTCGGCGACGATGCCGCACAAGGAGATGGCGCTCAAGCTGACCGAGCCCGACGCGCGTGCGACGGCGATCGGCGCGGCGAACGTCATCTGGCTCGACAACGGCAAGCTGCGCTCGACGAACTCCGACGTCGCCGGGTTCATCGCGGCGCTCGACGAGTCCGCACCAGGCTGGGATCGCGCGTCGGACAAGGCGGTCGTGTTCGGCGCCGGCGGTGCGGCGCGCGCCGTCGTCTACGGGCTCATCGAGCGCGGCGTGCCGCGCATTCACGTGCACAACCGCACGGCGGCGAAAGCGCTCGCGCTGCGCGAGCGTTTCGGTCCGTCGGTCGTGCCGACGTCCGACGCCGGGCTTTCCGCGGCGCTCGCGGGTGCGTCGCTCGTCGTCAACGCGGCCTCGTTCGGCATGCACGGGAACCCGGAACTCGATGTGGATCTCGCGACAGTGCGCGACGACGCCGTCGTCGCCGACGTCGTGTACGTGCCGCTCGAAACCGGTCTGCTCAAGCGCGCGCGAGCGCGCGGACTGCGCGTCTCCGACGGCCTCGGCATGCTGCTGCACCAGGGGCCGGGTTGCTTCGAGAAATGGTTCGGCGTGCGGCCGGTCGTCACGCGCGAACTGCGCGAGCGGGTCGAGCGCGCGTTACGCGGGTGACGACGTGATCGACTCGCGCCGGCTGTCGATTCACCAGGTGACGCTGCGAAAGCAGTGCTCGACGCCGCAATTCGTCGACGCGCTCGTTCGCAACGGCGTCGGCTGCACGAGTCTCTGGCGTGAAAAGACGCTCGAATACGGCGTCGAGCAGACGGCGCGGCTGGTCGCCGACAACGGCATCGCGCTGTCGGGCTACTGCTTCGCCGGATTGATCACGTCGCCCGACGACGCCGAGGCTCGCGCCGCACGCGACGACGTGCGCCGCGCGCTCGACGAGGCAGCCGCGCTTCGCGCGCCATGCCTGGTGTTCGTCGCCGGTGGTGTCGATGCCCGCGACAAGGACATCGAGCGCGCCCGCGTGCGGGCACTCGACGGCCTCGTCGATCTCATTCCGCACGCGCGCAGCGTCGGCGTGAAAATCGCGCTCGAGCCGCTGCATCCGATGATCTGCGCGACGCGCTCGGTGCTCTCCACGGTGAAGCTCGCGAATGCATGGTGCGACGAGCTCGCCGCAGACGACATCGTGGGCATCGCCGTCGACACGTACGCCGTCTGGTGGGATCCCGAGATCGAAAGCTCGATCGCGCGCGCCGGCCGGCGCATCTGCTCGTTCCATGTGAGCGACTGGCTCGCCGACACGCAGGACCTGCGGCTCGATCGCGGCATGATGGGCGATGGCGTGATCGACCTGCCGGCGCTGCGGCGGATGGTCGAAGCGGCCGGCTACGACGGCTACGTGGAAGTCGAGATCTTCTCGCAGCGCACCTGGTGGCAACGCGAGCCCGACGACGTGATCGGCGTCATCAAGGAGCGCGTCCAGTGGGCGGTGTGACGCCTCGGCTCGGATTCGGCGTCGTCGGCGCCGGCACCATCGGTCGTGTGCATGCGCGCAATATCGCGCGCCGAGACGATGCCGAGCTTCGCTGGGTCGTCGACATCGATGCCGAACGCGGTCGCGTGCTCGCCGACGCGCACGGCGCGCGCTACTCGGCATCGGTCGACGACATGCTTGCCGACACTTCCGTGCGCGTCGTCGTGATCGGATCGTCGACCGACGTGCACGAGGCGCACGTTCTTGCCACCGTTCGCGCGCGCAAGGCGTTGCTGTGCGAAAAGCCGATCGCCGACAGCCTGGAGCGCGCGAGGCGCTGTGTCGATGCCGCGCGCGACGCCGGCGTCATCGCCGCAATCGGCTTCAACCGTCGCTTCGACGCCAATCATCGCGCGGTGTTCGATCGCGTTCGCGCTGGCGATATCGGCGCGGTGGAGTCGATCCACGTGGTGTCGCGAAGCTTCGAGGCGACGCCGCCCGCGGCCGCGCATCGCGCGGGCGGAATGCTGCGCGAGAAGGGCACGCATTTCTACGATCTCGCATGCTGGTTCGCCGCGTCCGAGCCGGTCGAGGTGTACGCAGCCGGCGCCTGCCTGTTCGACAGCGGCTATGCGCAATACGGCGATGTCGACACGGCGGCATTGACGCTGCGCTTCGCGTCGGGCGCCCTCGCGACGTTCAGCTTCAGCCGGCGCACCGCGTATGGCTACGACGAGATGATCGAGGTGTCCGGGTCGCGCGGCATGCTGCAGTCCGGGCGACAGCGGCCGCGCGGCGTCGCGCTCTATCGCGGCGAGAGCATCGTCGAGGACGGAATCCACGCGAACTGGTACGACCGTTTCGCGCCGACGTACGAAGCCGAGCTCGGTATGCTGATCGCCGCCGTGCGCACCGGCGCTGCCGTCGAGCCGAGCCTCGTCGACGGCATGCGCGCACAGGCGGTCGCCGAAGCGGCCGTCGAGTCGCTCGCGTCGCGCGCACCGGTGCCGATTCGATGAGCGGTCTCGCCGAATCCATCGTCGACGCCCACGTGCACGTGTTCGATCCGCAACGGTTTCCGTACGCGCCCGACACGTTCTACCGTCCCGCCGGGCAGGAAATCGGCACCCCGGCGCAGCTCGCGCGGCTGATGGACGCGCACGGCGTCCGTCACGCGCTGCTGGTGGGCCCGAATTCGGGCTACGGCGAGGACAACCGCTGCATGCTCGACGCGATCGCGACTTTCGGCGATCGCTTCAAGGGCGTCGCCGTCGTGCGCAACGACATCACGCGCGCCGAGTTGGCCGCGCTCAAAGAGGCGGGCGTCGTCGGCATCGCGTACAACGCGGTGCTGCTCGGCGTCGACTATTACGCCGGCACGGGGAGCTTGCTGTCGGACGCGGCTGCGCTCGGTCTGTTCGTCCAGGTGCAGGTCGAACGCGATCAGATGGTGTCGCTCGGACCCGTGCTGGAGCGATCCGGCGCGACGATCGTCGTCGACCATTGCGGCCGGCCGCAAGCCGACGCCGGCGTCGATCAGCCGGGGTTCCGTGCGCTGCTCGATCTCGCGCGAACCGGCCGCGCCGCCGTCAAGCTGTCGGGTTACGTGAAGTTCGCACGAAAGCCGCATCCGCATGAGGATGCGTGGCCGTTCGTGCACGCGCTGATCGACGCGTTCGGCCCGCAGCATTGCGTATGGGCGTCCGATTGGCCGTTCATGCGTGCGCCCGAGCGCATCGACTACGGGCCGCTGATCGGGCTCGCGGCGCAACTGATTCCCGACCCGCGCGCCCGCCGCGCCATCATGTGGGACACGCCGCGGGGGCTGTTCGGATTCGGTTGACTCGACGCCGGGCCGTCGCTCGACGCGTGCGGGACCGTATGCTATGCGGCGATGTCGTAAACCGGCGTGCCGTTCTTCAGCGCGCTCCGTGCGATGACGCCGCGATGGATCTCGGACGTGCCGTCGAAGATCCGGTAAATGCGCGAATCGCGGTACAGCCGCTCGATCGGCATCTCGGCGCAGTAGCCCATGCCGCCGAAGATCTGCACGGCGCGGTCGGCGACGCGGCCGAGCGTCTCGGCCGCTTCGACTTTCGCCATCGAGATCCAGTCGCGGCCGTCGCGGCCCTGGTCGATCTCCCACGCGGCACGCAGCACGAGCAGCCGCGCGCCGTTGATGTCGATGACGCTGTCGGCGATCATCTGCTGAATCATCTGGAAGTGGCCGATCGGCTGGCCGAACTGCCGCCTCTCGTTCGCGTAGTCGGTCGAAAGCTTGAGCAGCCGCGACGCCTTGCCCACGGCGCGCGCGCACACCTGCGCGAGGCGCACGCGGCCGAGCGTCTGCAGCGCGATCTTCAGGCCGCGTCCTTCGCCGCCGAGAAGATGCTCGGGGCCGAGCCGAACGTCGTCGAAGAACAGCCCGACGTGGCTCGTGCCGGTGAGGCCCATCATCGGCTGGTTCGGTCCGACGGTGACGCCCCGCGTCGCCTTGTCGACGACGAACAGCGAGATGTGCCGCGGGCGCGCATGCGGGTCGGTCACCGCCGACACGATGAAGAAGTCGGAGAACTCGCCGTCGCTCACGAAATGCTTGTTGCCGTTCAGCACCCAGCCGTTGCCATGGCGCACGGCGCGCGTCGCGATGCCGGCCGCGTCGGAGCCGGCGCCCGGCTCGGTGAACGCAATCGAGCACGTGCGCTCGCCTTGCACCGCGGGCAACAGCCATCGCCTCTTCTGCGCATCGTCGCCTTCGAGCAGCGACTCGTAGACGTTGCCGAACGCGCGCCGGATGAGGATGTCCTTCGTGTGGCCGAACTGCTCTTCGACAAGCATCGTGTCGACGGCCGACAGGCCGCCGCCGCCGTACTGTTGCGGAATGTTCATCGCGTAGAACCCGAGCGCCTTCGACTTTCCGAAGATGTCGCGCGCGATGTCCGGCGCGAGACGCCCGTTCGTCTCGATCGCGTCCTCGAGAGGAACCAGCTCGGTGTCGACGAATCGACG
Source organism: uncultured beta proteobacterium (assembly GCA_963798655.1). Classification (GTDB taxonomy): domain Bacteria; phylum Pseudomonadota; class Gammaproteobacteria; order Burkholderiales; family Casimicrobiaceae; genus CAVSMC01. The sequence goes on from CAWCUH010000010.1 coordinate 101,225, forward strand.
CACGGTGTCGACGATCAGTCGCTGCTCGTCACTCAATCCGAAATCCATCGATGCCCCTGTTGGATGTGGAACGCGTTGGCGCCGCCATCGCTGCGATCGCGCTCATGCGATCGCGGGCGCGTTGCGTGTCGATCGCGACGCCTGCGCAAGGTATTGCGAGCCTTCGCAGGCGTCGGCGAGCTCGGCCGCCGCCTCGAGCATTCGCGGTGCAAGCTCGTGCATGCGCGCTTCGTCGAGGCGCACGCTCGGGCCAGCGACGCTGACGACGCCGATGACGCGGTCGCTGACCCTGTGCCGTATCGGCGCTGCCATCGCCGACATGCCCGGCGCCGAGCTGTCGACGACGATCGCATAGCCGCGCTTGCGCGCCGCACGAAGCCGTTGCAGCAGCGCAGCCACCGTTCGCGGCGCATTCGGTCCGCGGGGCTCGTCGCCGTTGGCTGCGAAACCCTGGTGCATCACGAGCTCGACTGCCTCGTCGTCGCTGAGGCACGCAAGCCAGGCGTGGCCCGACGCCGTGCACGACAGCGGCGCCTCGCGGCCCATGTCGGCGTCGTAGCGCAAGCCGGAGCGCGCACCCTGCGCCTTCGCGACCCACGTCTGCCGATCGCCGTCGATGATGCCGAGCCGAACGAGCTCGGCGGTGTCGGTGGCGAGACGATCGAGCACCGGTTGCGCGAGATCGACGACGCCGCTCGCGGCGAGATAGCGGAATCCAAGCGAGACGAGTCGCGTCGTGAGGAAATAGCGAGCCGTTTCGGCGTCCTGCCGGACGTATCCGTTGCGCAAGAGATCGGCGAGCAGCCGGTGCGCGCCGCTCTTCGGGACGTCGACGCGCGTCGCAATCACCTGCAGCGGCAAGCCCGCCGGATGGTCGGCGAGTGCTTGCAGCACGGCAAGCAGGCGGTCGGCGAGGTTCGCGCTCATAGCGTATAGAACAATGTTCAGCTATTGAACACAGTTCCACTTTGGATGTCAAGCGGCAGCCATGGTTCGCCTGCCGATCGGCCGGACGGGCACGCGGGTTCGTTTGACGTACGCCGTTCCGCTCTCGCGTACACTGTCCGATCGACGGACGGCTGCGCGGTAACCGCACACGCCTAACAGCGGAACGAGTGGCACCGACGCACCGATGATCGACAAGACGATTGGCTCCGCGACCGAAGCGGTGGCCGACATACCGGACGGCGCGACGGTGATGATCGGAGGCTTCGGCACGGCGGGCATGCCGTCCGAGCTGATCGACGCGCTGATCGAGCAGGGCGCGCGCGATCTCACGATCGTCAACAACAACGCCGGCAACGGCGACATGGGGCTTGCGCTTCTGATCAGGCACAAGCGCGTGCGCAAGATCATCTGCTCGTTTCCGCGGCAGACCGACTCGTGGAACTTCGACACGCTTTATCGGGCGAACGAGATCGAGCTGGAGCTCGTGCCGCAGGGCAATCTCGCCGAGCGCATTCGCGCGGCGGGCGCCGGCATCGGCGCGTTCTTCACGCCGACCGGTTACGGCACGCTGCTCGCGAAAGGCAAGGAAACGCGCATGATCGACGGCCGTCCGTACGTGCTCGAGTTTCCGATCCACGCCGATTTCGCGCTGGTGAAGGCATACAAAGGCGATCGCTGGGGCAACCTCGTCTACCGCAAGACGGCGCGCAACTTCGGCCCGATCATGGCGAGCGCGGCGAAGCACACGGTCGCGCAGGTGCGCGAGATCGTCGACTTGGGAGACCTCGATCCGGAGGCAATCGTCACGCCGGGAATCTTCGTGCAGCGCGTGGTCGAAGTTCAGGAGCACCGAAGCGTGCCGCAGCCGGGTCCCGCCGCCTAACCGGACGATTGCATGAACCGTTATTCGAAGGAGCAGATGGCGTCGCGCGTCGCGCAGGACATCCCCGAAGGCGCGTACGTGAATCTCGGCATCGGCCTGCCGACGATGGTCGCGAACCACTTGCCGCGGGAGCGCGAGATCATCCTGCACACCGAGAACGGGCTGCTCGGCATGGGTCCGGCGCCCGAGCCCGGACTCGAGGACTTCGACCTGATCAACGCGGGCAAGCAGCCGGTCAGCGCGCTGGCCGGCGCGTCGTTCTTCCATCACGCCGACTCGTTCGCGATGATGCGCGGCGGCCACCTCGACTTCTGCGTGCTCGGCGCGTTTCAGGTTTCGGTCGACGGCGATCTCGCGAACTGGCACACCGGTGCGCCGGAGGCGATTCCCGCGGTCGGCGGCGCGATGGACCTCGCGATCGGCGCGAAGCACGTCTACGTGATGATGGAGCACCTGACGAAGAAGGGCGAAAGCAAGATCGTGGCGAACTGCACGTATCCGCTGACCGGCATCAAGTGCGTCAATCGCATCTTCACCGACCTCGCCGTCATCGACGTCACGCCGCACGGCCTCGAGGTCGTCGAGATCGTCGAAGGCCTGTCGTTCGACGATCTCGTGCGGCTGTCCGGCGTGCCGCTGCGCCGTGCGGGCGCTATCGAGAAAGGAATGCCGCAATGACCGATGCCTTCATCTGCGACGCGATCCGCACGCCGATCGGCCGCTACGGCGGCGCGCTTGCGACGGTGCGCACCGACAATCTCGCGGCGATCCCGATCAGGGCGCTGATCGAGCGCAATCCGGGCGTCGACTGGAGCAGCGTCGACGACGTCGTCTACGGGTGCGCGAACCAGGCGGGCGAGGACAATCGCAACGTCGGCCGCATGGCGCTGCTGCTCGCCGGCTTGCCGAAGGAAGTGCCCGGCGACACGATCAACCGCTTGTGCGGATCGAGCCTCGACGCGATCGCGATCGCCGCGCGCGCGGTCAAGTCCGGTGAAGCGGAGCTGATGATCGCGGGCGGCGTCGAAAGCATGTCGCGCGCGCCGTTCGTCATGGCGAAGGCGGAGAGCGCGTTCTCGCGCGTCGCGAAGGTGGAGGACACGACGATCGGCTGGCGATTCGTCAATCCGCTGATGAAGCAGATGTACGGCACCGACTCGATGCCGGAGACGGCGGAGAACGTCGCTCGGGAGTTCGGCATCGCGCGCAGCGACCAGGATGCGTTCGCGTTGCGCAGCCAGCAGCGGGCGGCGGCGGCGATCAAGTCGGGCCGGATGGCCGAGGAAATCGTGCCGGTGAAGATCGCGCAGAAGAAAGGCGATCCGATTGTCGTCGAGCGCGACGAGCATCCGCGCGAGACGACGCTGGAAGCGCTGGCGAAGCTGAAGGGTGTCGTGCTACCCGACGGAACGGTGACCGCGGGCAACGCGTCCGGCGTCAACGATGGCGCGTGCGCGACGATCGTCGCGTCGGAAGCGGCGGCGAAGCGCAACGGACTCACGCCGCGGGCGCGCATCGTCGCAGCGGCCGCGGTCGGCGTCGCGCCGCGGATCATGGGATTCGGTCCGGCGCCGGCGATGCGCAAGGTGCTCGCGAAGGCGCGTCTCGCGATCGGCGACATGAGCGTGATCGAGCTGAACGAGGCGTTCGCCGCGCAGGCGCTCGCGGTCACGCGCGACCTGAACCTCGCCGATGATGCGGCGAACGTCAATCCGAACGGCGGAGCGATCGCGCTCGGCCATCCGCTCGGCGCGAGCGGCGCACGCCTGGTGACCACGGCCGTCTACCAGCTTCAGCGCAGCGGCGGCCGCTACGCGATGTGCACGATGTGCATCGGTGTGGGCCAGGGCATCGCGATGATCATCGAGCGCGTCTGAACAGAGCCACGGAGAACGAACGCATGACGTCACGTCCGCGGAACCTCGCGCAGAAGAGGCTCGTTGGCTATCGAACGTGCAATCGCGGCACGCAGCCCCAATACCTGTACCCGCCGTACGCGTCGACGGTCAAGCGCTCGCCGTCGCAGCCGCTGCTGCTGTTGCCGACGACGCTGTCCGAGGTGACGGGTCCGGTTTTCGGCCACGACGTGATCAAGGCGAACGACTTCGACCTCACGAAGCAGGGCGACGCCGCACCGATCGGCGAGCGGATCGTCGTGTCCGGACGCGTGCTCGACGCGAATGCGAAGCCGGTCGCGAACACGATCGTCGAGATCTGGCAGGCCAACGCGGCCGGGCGTTACCGGCACAAGCGCGACAACCACGACGCGCCGCTCGATCCCAACTTTCACGGCGGCGGTCGCACGATGACCGACGCGCAGGGACGGTATCGCTTCGTCACGATCCGCCCAGGCGAATATCCGTGGCGCAATCACTACAACGCGTGGCGGCCGGCGCATATCCATTTCTCGGTCTTCGGACCGGCGTTCGCGACCCGGCTCGTCACGCAGATGTACTTCCCCGGCGATCCGCTGCTCGAGTACGACCCGATGTACCAGAGCATCGCGAGCGAGCGCGCGCGCACGCGGCTGGTCTCGGCGTTCGACTGGGAAACGACGATCCCCGAGCACGCCCTCGCGTACAAGTTCGACATCGTGCTGCGCGGCCGCGATCAGACGCCGTTCGAGGACGAAGCCTTTCCCGGCTGAGGAACGATGCGATGAGCCTCGAGACGACTGCGTCGCAAACGATCGGACCGTACCTGCATATCGGGTTCGAATGGCTGGTGAACGAGAAATTCGCGCCGCCGGGCGTCGCCGGCGAGCGCATCACCGTCGAAGGCCGGATCGCCGACGGCGACGGCGCGCCGGTGAACGACGCCGTCATCGAGGTCTGGCAGGCGAACGCGCAGGGGCGCTACGCGCACCCTGACGACAAGCAGGACAAGGCGCTCGATCCAGGCTTCAGCGGGTTCGGCCGCATATTCACCGACGACGACGGCCGCTTCCGCTTCGCGACGATCAAGCCGGGCCGCGTGCCGTCGGCCGACGGCGGGTTGCAGGCACCGCACCTGAACGTCACGATCTTCATGCGCGGCATGCTGAAGCATCTCACCACGCGGATGTACTTCGCGCACGATGCGGCGAATGGCGAGGACGCGGTGCTCGCGAGCGTGCCGGCGGCGCGCCGGGAGACATTGATGGCGACGCCGGCAGCAGGTCGCGCGGGCGCGCTGGAATGGAACATCGTTCTGCAGGGAAGCGGCGAGACGGTGTTCTTCGAGTACTGACGTTCGCCGTTCCAAGCGAGCGCGGAAATCCGGTGTCTTTCGACGAACGTCGCGGGGTCGCCGCCTTCGCGGGGACCCGCTAGCGTTTCTTCCCGCCGAGCAGCGAGCCGAGCACGCCGCGGACGATCTCGCGTCCGACGCTCGATCCGATCGTGCGCACGGCGCTCTTCGCCATCGCCTCGACCAGGCTGTCCTTGCGGCCGCTGCCGCTCACCAGCCCGCCGAGCGAGCCCTTCAGCGCGTCGCTCCAGCCGCCGCTCGCCGGGGCGCTCGCGGGGGCGTTCGCGGACGTCGTGCCTGCCGTACCGGCGGTGCTCTGCGCGGCGCGGCCCTTGAGCCGCTCGTACGCCGAATCGCGGTCGACGGGTGCGTCGTAGACGCCGGCGACCGGCGACGCGGCCATCACGGACTTGCGCTCGTCGGCGGTGATCGAGCCGATCCGGCTCGCCGGCGGCAGCACGAACGCGCGCTCGACCGGCGTCGGCCGCCCCTTCTCGTCGAGGAACGACACGAGCGCCTCGCCGACGCCGAGCTCGGTGATCGCCTTTTCGGTGTCGATGCCGGGGTTAGCGCGCAGCGTGTCGGCCGCGGTCTTCACCGCCTTCTGGTCGCGCGGCGTGTACGCGCGAAGCGCGTGCTGCACGCGGTTGCCGAGCTGACCGAGCACCGTGTCGGGCACGTCGAGCGGATTCTGCGTGACGAAGAACACGCCGACGCCCTTCGAGCGCACCAGGCGCACGACCTGCTCGATGCGCTCGAGCAGCGGCTTCGGCGCGTCGGTGAACAGCAGGTGCGCCTCGTCGAAGAAGAACACGAGCTTCGGCTTGTCGGGGTCGCCGATCTCGGGCAACCGCTCGTAGATCTCGGCGAGCAGCCACAACAGCATCGTCGCGTAGAGCCGCGGCGCCTGGAAGAGCTTCTCGGCGGCGAGCACGTTGACGACGCCCTTGCCGGCCAGCGTCTGCAGCAGGTCGTCGACGTTGAGCATCGGCTCGCCGATGAACTTCGCCGCGCCCTGCTGCTCGAGCGAGAGCAGACCGCGCTGGATCGCCCCGATCGACGCCGCCGACACGTTGCCGTAATCGGTCTGGAACTTCGCGGCGTTGTCGCCGACGTACTGGAGCACCGCGCGCAGGTCCTTCAGGTCGAGCAGCAGCAAGCCACCGTCGTCGGCGACCTTGAACACCAGCGCGAGCACGCCCGCCTGCGTTTCGTTCAGCTCGAGAATCCGCGACAGCAGCAGTGGGCCCAGGTCGGATACGGTCGCGCGGACCGGATGACCGAGCTCGCCGAAGACGTCCCAGAAGACGGTCGGGGTCCCGGCGAACGCCGGCATCGGGACGCCGATCTGCTTCACGCGCTCGGCGAGCTTCGGCGACGGGCTCCCGGGCTGCGAAATGCCGGCGAGGTCGCCCTTCACGTCGGCCATGAAGACCGGAACGCCGATGCTCGAAAGGCGCTCGGCGATGACTTGAAGCGTGACCGTCTTGCCGGTGCCGGTCGCTCCGGTGATGAGGCCGTGCCGGTTGCCCATCGCGGGCAGCAGGACGATCTCGGTGCTGGCGTTGCGGGCTACGATCAACGGTTCGGGCATGAGACGAGAGCACAAGTGGCGAAAAGGGTATCTTAGCCGGTCGCGCTGCATGCGCGAATCCGTTATCGATCGGTTAGGGTTGGTCGCGCATACTCCCGCGAGCCGCGACCTCCGTGCGCATCGCGCCACAGCGACGTCGCCGTCGACGCGCAACGCTACCCGGGAGGAACCGATGTCGAGAGCGAACGGTTTACGCAACCTCGTGGCACTGATGTCGATCGTGCTTGCGCCGATGGCGAACGCCGCCGCCGTCGACGTGCTCGTGGGCGACGTCGACGGCTTCGGCTTCGGCTGCCCGAACGTCGCTCCGGCGGGCACCTGCAACTGGCCGGGTCCGGGCACCTCGGGAAGCTTGTACGACGGGCGAAGCGCGGCCGAGGCGGCCGCGACGAACGGTGCGCAGATCACCGACATTTACTCGGCGCTTTTCCCCCAGTTCGGTCCGAACAACTTCACCGAGGCCGACGTGCTGTTTCCCTTCGCCGGCACGCTGCTCTCCGGGATCGTTCGCGTCGCGAGCGGCGACCGGCAGTTTCCGATCGGCGGCCCCATCGGCCTCACGATCAACGGCGTCGCCGTGGCTTTCGACACGGACGAAGGCTTCAAGGGCACCGGCATCGACACCTACGTGCTCGACGCCGTCGAGCTCGCCGCCGCGAACGCGGCCGGCATGGTGATTCTTCATTTCAACCACTTCTTTCCGGGCGACCTGATTGCGTTCGACTGGTTCAGGTTGACCGGCGACACGTCGGCGGCGCCACCGCCGCCGGTGCTTCCCGAACCGGCTTCGTTGCTGCTCGTCGGCACCGCGCTCGCCGCAGCGGCCTCGCTGCGCCGTCGACGCGCCGCGTAGCCCCGAAGCACCGATTGATGACGCGGCTCGCTACGCGGGCCGAGGCTTGCGCCAGGGGCGAATGGTTCCGTCGGGACCCGTGCTGGCCGCTGCTTGACTTCGGCCTCTGCGCCGCGGATCGCCGCAACGCTGCGCGCGACTGGGAGCCCTGCTCGCCGCTCCTCGTCGCGGCCCTCCGCGCCGCCGACGTCGATCGGTGCGCCGAGCCGTCGGCCTCGCCGCGACGACTCGCATTGGCTCGCATCCCCAAGTCGCTGCGCGCGACTTGGGGGCCCTGCTCGCCGCTCCTCGTCGCAGCCCTCCGCGCCGCCAACGTCGATCGGTGCGCCGAGCCGTCGGCCTCGCCGCGACGACTCGCATTGGCTCGCATCCCCAAGTCGCTGCGCGCGACTTGGGGGCCTTGCTCGCCGCTCCTCGTCGCCCCTTCAAATCGACTCTGATTTCTGTTAGAATTCCTGCGGATAACGAAGAGAAATGGGCTGGGCACAGCCCATTTTTTTTTGCCGCAGCGGTTTTCGCGGCCTTCGACACGAAACGTCGGGGATGAAGCTCTCGCAACTGCTCGAAACAACGATTCCGCCGCTCGGCTACGAGCTCGTCGACTGGGAGACGAGTCCGGGCGGACGCCTCGTGCGCGTGTTCATCGACAAGCCGAACGGCGTCGACGTCGAGGATTGCGCGCGTGTAAGCGAGCAGCTGACGCGTTTGTTCGCCGTCGAGAACGTCGATTTCGAGCGCCTCGAAGTGTCGTCGCCGGGGCTCGACCGTGCATTGAAGAAGCCGGCGGATTTCACGCGCTTCGAAGGCTCGGAGGCGGAGATCCGGCTCGCCGCACCGGTCGACAACACCCGCCGCATCAAGGGCATCCTGCGCGGCTGCGACGGCGATACGCTGTCATTGGAAACGAAAGACGGCGTGCGGGCGATCCCGCTCGCCGATATCGCGCGAGCGAGGCTCGTGCCGAAGATCGAGTGGAGAAAAGCATGAATCGCGAACTGCTGCTGCTGGTCGACGCGCTCGCGCGCGAGAAGAACGTGCCGAAGGACATCGTGTTCTTGGCGCTCGAGGCAGCGCTCGCTTCGGCGACGAAGAAGAAGTACGCGGACGACATCGACGCGCGCGTCGCGATCGATCGCGAGACCGGCGATTACGAGTCGTATCGCCGCTGGACCGTCGTGCCCGACGAGGAGCACGAGGAGCCCGCGCACCAGCTCGCGATCACCGACGCGGTCGAGCGCGACCCGAACCTGAAGCTCGGCGACGTCGTCGAGGAGCCGCTCGAGCCGGTCGACTTCGGGCGCATCGGCGCGCAGGCGGCGAAGCAGGTGATCCTGCAGAAGATCCGCGACGCCGAGCGCGAGCAGATCCTGAACGACTTCCTCGCGCGCGAGGACAACCTGCTAACCGGCACGGTGAAGCGCATCGAGCGCGGCAACGCGATCGTCGAGTCGGGGCGCATCGAAGGCGTGATTCCGCGCGACCAGCTGATCCCGAAGGAGATGCTGCGCGTCGGCGACCGCATCCGCGCGTACGTGACGAAGATCGACCGCACGGCGAAGGGGCCGCAGCTGATCCTGTCGCGCGTCGCGCCGGAATTCATCATGCGCCTCTTCGAGCTCGAGGTGCCGGAGATCGAGGAAGGGCTGATCGAGATTCGCGCGGCCGCACGCGACCCCGGCATCCGCGCTAAGATCGCCGTGAAGTCGAACGACCCGCGGCTCGACCCGCAGGGCACGTGCATCGGCATGCGCGGCTCGCGCGTGACCGCGGTGACGAACGAGCTCGCCGGCGAGCGCGTCGACATCATCCTGTTCTCCGACGATCCGGCGAAGTTCGTCGTCAACGCGCTTGCGCCGGCGGAGATCTCGTCGATCATCGTCGACGAGGAGAAGCATGCGATGGACGTCGTCGTCGACGAGGAGAACCTCGCGATCGCGATCGGCCGCCTCGGCCAGAACGTCCGCCTCGCCTCCGAGCTCACCGGCTGGGAGCTCAACCTGATGAGCGTCGAGGAATCGCAGCAGAAGCACCAGGCGGAAAGCGATCAGCTGCGCTCGCTGTTCATGGACAAGCTCGACGTCGACGAGGAAGTCGCCGACATCCTGATCGCCGAGGGCTTCACGTCGCTCGAGGAAGTCGCGTACGTGCCGATCAACGAGATGCACGAGATCGAGTCGTTCGACGAGGAGACGGTGAACGAGTTGAGAAGCCGCGCGCGCAACGCGCTGCTGACCGAGGCGATCGTGCGCGAGGAGAGCGTCGAGCACGTCGAGGACGCGCTGCTTAACCTGGAAGGCATGGATACGGAGATCGCGAGCAAGCTCGCTGCCCATGGCATCACGACGCGCGACGCGCTCGCCGATCTCGCCGGCGACGAATTGGTCGAGCTGACCGGCATGGACGCGACGAGGGCGCAGGAGCTGATCATGAAGGCGCGCGCACACTGGTTCGAGCCGGCGGCGATCGAAGTGCCGGCGTCGCCGACGCGGCACTGATGGACACCTGACACGCAATACGAGGAAGCAACCGGCTTCGACGGACAAGCAGGCGAAGACGGACGCGGGAGACGCGCATGGCGCATACGACGATCGAACAATTCGCGACCGAGCTCAAGATGGCAGCCGGAGTGCTGCTCGAGCAGCTCGGCAAGGCCGGTGTCGCCGGCAAGAGGGAAGGCGACAAGCTTTCCGAGACGGACAAGACGAAGCTGCTCGATTACTTGCGCAAGCAGCACGGGATGGCGGGCGAGCCGAAGAAGAAGATCACGCTCACGCGCAAGCAGACGAGCGAGATCAAGGCGCCCGACGCGCAGGGCAAGGCGCGCACGATCCAGGTCGAGGTGCGCAAGAAGCGTGTCTTCGTCAAGCGCGACGAGACCGAGGCGCCCGCCGTCGAGGAAGTGCCGGTTGCCGCCGTGCCCGCTGCGCCCATCATCACCGCCGAGGAAGTCGCGGCGCGTGAAGCGGAGGAGCGCAAGGCACACGAGCTGATGGCGCGCCAGCAGGAAGACCTGCAGAAGAAGCAGGAAGCCGAGAGCAAGCGCAAGACGAAGAAGGAGCGCGACGAGGAAGCCGCGCGCGCCGCGGCGGAAGCCGCCGCCGCTGCCGAAGCGGCGAAAGCCGCCGAAGCCGCCAAGCCCGCGAAAGCGGCTGCGCCGGTCGCAGGCGCGAAGCCGACCGAGGGCACGCTGCATCGTCCCGCCGCGAAGCCCGGTGAGAAGGCGAAGCCGAAGAAGACGAGCGCCACCGCGTTCCAGGAACAGGCGGCGCGCCGTCGCGCGCTCAAGCTTCGCGGCGCCACCGACGGCGGCGCGACGACCGCCGCCGGCTGGCGTCAGCCGAAGGTCGGCCATCGCCGTCACGACGAGGAAGGCGGCGATGCCGCCGCGCAAGGCGCCGGTGCGCTGATTCGCGAGATCACCGTGCCCGAGACGATCAGCGTCGGCGATCTCGCGCACAAGATGTCGGTCAAGGCGGCCGAAGTCATCAAGGCGCTGATGAAGCTTGGCCAGATGGTCACGATCAACCAGGTACTCGACCAGGAGACGGCGATGATCCTGGTCGAGGAAATGGGCCACAAGGCGAAGGCGGCGAAGCTCGACGATCCGGACGCGCTGCTTGCGGAATCGGCAACGGCGGAAGACATTCACGCCGAGCCGCGGCCGCCGGTCGTCACCGTCATGGGCCACGTCGACCACGGCAAGACGTCGCTGCTCGACTTCATTCGGCGCACGCGTGTCGCGAGCGGCGAGGCGGGCGGCATCACGCAGCACATCGGCGCGTACCACGTGCAGACGCCGAAGGGCGTGATCACGTTCCTCGACACGCCGGGCCACGAGGCGTTCACTGCAATGCGCGCGCGCGGCGCCAAGGTCACCGACATCGTCGTGCTGGTCGTCGCCGCCGACGACGGCGTCATGCCGCAGACGAAGGAAGCGATCGCGCATGCGAAGGCGGGCAACGTGCCGCTCGTCGTCGCGCTGAACAAGGTCGACAAGCCGGAGGCGAATCCCGAGCGCGTGAAGCAGGAGCTCGTCGCCGAGAGCGTCGTGCCGGAGGAGTACGGCGGCGACGTGCAGTTCATTCCGGTGTCCGCGAAGACCGGCGCCGGCATCGACAACCTGCTCGACTCGATCCTGCTGCAGGCGGAAGTGATGCAGCTGAAGGCGCCGAAGGATGCGCCGGCGAAAGGCATCGTCATCGAATCGCGTCTCGACAAGGGCAAGGGCCCGGTCGCGACGGTGCTCGTCCATTCGGGCACGCTCAAGCGCGGCGACGTCGTGCTCGCCGGCGCGGTGTTCGGACGCGTGCGCGCGATGACCGACGAAGCCGGCAAGCCGGTGCAGGCCGCGGGCCCGGCCATTCCGGTGGAGATCCAGGGCCTGTCCGACGTTCCGTTGGCGGGCGAGGATGTCATGGCGCTCGGCGACGAACGCAAGGCGCGCGAGATCGCGCTGTTCCGCCAGGGAAAGTTCCGCGACGTGAAGCTCGCGAAGCAGCAGGCGGCGAAGCTCGAGAACATGTTCGAGCAGATGGGCGAGAGCGAGGTGAAGACGCTCACGCTGATCATCAAGGCCGACGTTCAGGGGAGCTACGAAGGGCTGTCGCAGGCGCTGTCGAAGCTGTCGACGGACGAGGTGAAGGTCAACATCGTCCACGCGGCGGTCGGCGGCATCACGGAGTCGGACGTCAACCTCGCGCTCGCTTCGAAGGCGGTCATCATCGGCTTCAACGTCCGCGCCGATGTCGCTGCGCGCAAGCTCGCCGAGCACGGGGGCGTGCAGATCCGCTACTACGACATCATTTACGAAGCGGTCGACGACGTGAAGGCGGCGCTCTCCGGCATGCTCTCTCCCGAGCGCAAGGAGAGCCAGCTCGGCCTCGTCGAGGTGCGCGAGGTCTACAAGATCTCGAAGGTCGGCACGGTCGCCGGCTGCATGGTGCTCGAAGGCGTCGTGCGTCGCGGCGCGCGGATTCGGCTGCTGCGCGACAACGTCGTCATCCACGACGGCGAGCTCGACTCGCTGAAGCGCTTCAAGGACGACGTGCGCGAGGTCAAGGCCGGCTTCGAGTGCGGCCTGTCGCTGAAGAACTTCAACGACATCGAGAAGGGCGATCATCTCGAGGCGTACGAGATCGTCGAGGTGTCGCGTACGCTGTAGAAATGAGGGTCAGAGTGGAAATTCGGCGTTCGTCGAAGTGGCCGGGCCGTCGAGGAATTCCACTCTGACCCTCATTCCGCTTTCGCGGGGACGACGACCGGGTGATGCCGATGAAAAAAACCTCTCAGCGCGCGCATCGCGTCGGCGAGCAGATCCAGCGCGAGCTCGCGCAACTCCTTCGCGACGAGATCAAGGATCCGCGCGTCGGCCGCGTCACGATCACCGCGGTCGACGTCACCACGGACCTCGCGCACGCGAAGGTGTTCTTCACGCATCTGGCCGGACGTGAGCACGGTGACGAGGCGGTGCGCGCGCTCCAGCATACGGCGGGATTCCTTCGCTCCGAGCTCGCGCATCGTCTGTCGATGTATTCGGTGCCGCAGCTTCAGTTCGCCTACGATGATTCGATCGAGTCGGGGATGCGGCTGTCGAAGCTGATCGACGAAGCGGTCGCGCAGGACCGCAAGCGCGAATGAGCGGGCAGCGCGCACTGCGCCGCGACGTCGACGGCGTGCTGCTGCTCGACAAGCCGACCGGCCTCACGTCGAACGCCGCGCTGCAGCGCGTGAAGCGTCTGTACGCGGCGCGCAAGGCGGGGCACACCGGCACGCTCGATCCTCTTGCGTCAGGTCTGCTGCCGATCTGCTTCGGCGAGGCGACCAAGTTCGCGCAATCGATGCTCGATGCGACGAAGCGCTACGTTGCGACCATTCGCCTCGGTGCCTCGACCACCACCGGCGACGCGGAGGGCGACGCCGTCGCGAACGGCGGCTTCGACTTCGACCGCGCGAGCGTGGAGCGCGCGCTCGGCCGCTTTGTCGGGACGATCGAGCAGGTGCCACCGCGGCACGCTGCGCTCAAGTTCGAGGGGCGCGCGTACTACGACTACGCGCGCAAAGGCATCGACATACCGCGCGTTGCCCGAACGGTGGACATCGAATCGCTCGATCTTGTCGATTGGTCGCCGCCCGACGCGACGGTGCGCGTGGCGTGCAGCAAGGGCACGTACGTGCGTGTGCTCGCCGAGGATCTCGGCGCGGCGCTCCAGACGTGTGCGCATCTCGCCGCGCTGCGCCGCACCGGTGCAGGCGCGTTCGACATCGAGCGTGCGCACACGCTCGCGGCGCTCGAATCGATGGACGACGCGACGCGCGATGCGCTGTTGCTCGCGGTCGACGCGCCGCTCGCGACGATGCCGCGACTCGACGTCGACGCCGCCGAGGCAGTCGCCCTCGTTCAGGGTCGCACCGTGAGCACTGTCGTCGCGGCGTCCGCTCGTTATCGCTGTTACGCACCGACGCGATTTCTTGGTGTCGTCGACGTCATAGGCGACGTCGCTCGCGCAGTGCGCCTGGTGCAGACGACATAAACGAAGAACCCCGCTGTCGCGGGGCTCGTCGCAACGCCAAGGCGCCGGGATCAGCTGCGGCGGCGGATGACGAAGAACGCGGAAACGGCCAGCAGGAGCGACATCGCGGCGAGTCCCCATTCGGACATCGTCGGGATCACCGTTGCACCCGGCGGCGCGGGCGGCGGGCCGAGCACGATCGCATAGTCCGCCGACAAGTCTTCGATGGCCGTCGAGAAGTTCATCCCGGTGATATGGACCGTCTGGATGAAGGCACCCGTGGTTCCGTTGAAAACCTGCAGGTTCTGGTTCGCGATGTCCGACACGTAAAAGTTCGCGCCGTCGAACGCGATTCCCGTCTTGTCGTACGGCTGCGTGGGCGCTCCCGGGATGAAGTCCGGCTGCAGCAGGGTCCCGGTGGTCGAATAGACGTCGTAACCGGTCGGCGGACGGTCCGCCTTGTTCGAGATCAGTTTGCCGTTGAAGAATTCGAGCCCGTCGCAGAAGCCGGTGCACTGGGACAGGTGGATCGTGGTAATCAATGTTCCGGTCGGCGAGACGTAATACGCGGCGTTCGTACCGGTGTAGTCGCCGATCCAGAAGTTCGTGCCGTCAAAGGCGATGGTCGACAACCCGCTCGACCCGGGTACGGCGAACGCGATGCCGTCGTCCGAGCACGACGTGAAGTTCGTCTTGTAGACGTTCCCGCTGTTCGCAACCGTGAAGTAGACGACGTTGGCGACGACGACGATGCCGCGACCGTTGCCCTTCGACTGCTGGCATTGCGCGGCAACGATGCCGGTCGTCTTGTCGATCTTGTAGAGGCCGTTGCCGGCGGAATTGCCGTAGATGAACTGCTGAGCCTGTGCGCTGCTCATGAGCGCCAGCGATGCAATCGCGGAGCAAACCGTTACAAGTGCCGCGCGTAACCTCGTCATTTGTTTTCCTCGCCTTACGAAGTGTTCACCTTGGGCGTGCCGAGAGGCCCCGGCCACCGAGTGATGCGTCGAGTCTAGGGCAGGGCGCCGCTGCCGCACAACGGAAACGTGGCGCACGGCCAGACGTCCAAAGTGTTCGTTTGCACGCCGGGCTCAGGTTCGGTCTAAATTTGTACGCTACAATTATCCAAGAACCATAGGCCTCGGAAGGGTGCCGCTGTGGGCGAGCAGGAATAGATGCGGTCTTTTTGTGCAGAACAAGATTCGGGATTTGTCCTGCGCCGCCATGTTGCGCGGATGACACGCTTTTCTCAAAGTCCCAGCCCATGCGAAGTCCGACACATTGCCACCGGCGAACCTTCGGCGCGTCGTTCGCCGGCGCCCTCCGAGTACCGCTTGGTTGCGACGGCTGCCGCCATCACGGTCAAACGGGAATTCCAAACCGATGAGTAATTGAAACCAAAGGCCTTTTCATAGTACAATCGCGCCTTTTAAGCATGCGTGCTCGATCGCTCAGTCGAGGACGTGCGCACCCTCCAACGACGGGACTCTGCCGGTCCCGCTCGCGATTCGAAAGGAACGTACCGTGGCAGTCACCGTGCAGGACAAGGCGAAAGTCATCGCCGATCATCAGCGGGCGAAGGGAGACACCGGGTCGCCCGAAGTCCAGGTCGCGCTTCTCACCGCGCGCATCAACGGCCTCAACGACCACTTCAAGGCCAACGTGAAGGACCACCATTCGCGCCGCGGCTTGCTGCGGATGGTGTCGAGGCGGCGCAAGCTGCTGGACTACCTCAAGTCGCGCAACGCCGATACGTATCGCACGTTGATCGACAAGCTCGGGCTTCGCAAGTAAGGGCGCGGGAATCGGAAGGATGCGCATATCCCGCCGCCGGCGACTGCCGTCGCGCGCAACGCTGTCGCGCGCGAGCGCACGCGTGGCGCGACTCGCGTGAACTCCAATCGATGGCCGCGCCGTTGCTGCGACAACGGGCGGCCATCGGCATTCATGGACTGAGGAAACTGTGGACTCCATCAAGAAATCGATTCAGTACGGTCGTCACACGCTGACGATCGAAACCGGCGAGATCGCCCGCCAGGCCGCGGGCGCGGCGCTCGTGCGCCTCGACGACACCGTCGTGCTCGTCACCGCCGTCGCGGCGAAGAATGCGAAGCCCGGCCAGGACTTCTTCCCGCTGACCGTCGACTACCAGGAGAAGACGTACGCCGCGGGCAAGATCCCCGGCGGCTTCTTCAAGCGTGAAGGGCGCCCGTCGGAGAAGGAGACGCTGACGTCGCGGCTGATCGACCGGCCGATCCGGCCGCTCTTCCCCGACGGCTTCTACAACGAAGTGCAGGTCGTCGCGACGGTGCTCTCCGTCGATCCCGAGATCGATCCCGACGTTCCGGCGATGATCGGCGCGTCGACGGCGCTTGCGCTGTCCGGCGTTCCGTTCAACGGCCCGATCGGCTGCGCGCGCGTCGGCTATGTCGACGGCCAGTACGTGCTCAACCCGACGAAGACCGAACTGACGACGTCGCATCTGAACCTCGTCGTCGCCGGCACCGAAGCCGCGGTCCTGATGGTCGAATCCGAAGCGAACGAGCTGCCCGAGGAAGTGATGCTCGGCGCCGTCGTCTTCGGACACCAGGAACAGCAGGCGGCGATCGAGATGATCCATTCGATCGTCGAGGAAGCCGGCAAGCCGATGTGGGACTGGCAGCCGCCGGCGAAGGACGACGAGCTGATCGGCCGCGTCAGCGCGTGCGCCGAAGGCGAACTGCGCGAGGCGTATGCGACACGGTCGAAGCAGGCGCGCACGCAGAAGCTGCGCGAGGTGTACGCGAAGGTCGGCGAGCAATGCCTGCCGGCCGATGCGTCGCCCGATCTGCGCAAGCGCGTCGACAACATCGTGTTCGACCTCGAGGCGAAGATCGTCCGCAACCAGATCCTGTCCGGCGATCCGCGGATCGACGGCCGCGACACGCGCAGCGTGCGCCCCATCAGCATCCGCACCGGTGTGCTGCCACGCACGCACGGCTCGGCGCTGTTCACGCGCGGCGAGACGCAGGCGCTGGTCGTCGCCACGCTGGGCACCGCACGCGACGAGCAGATCATCGACGCGCTGCAGGGCGAGTATCGCGAGCGCTTCATGCTGCACTACAACATGCCGCCGTACGCGACCGGTGAAACCGGCCGCGTCGGCAGCCCCAAGCGGCGCGAGATCGGCCACGGCCGCCTTGCCAAGCGCGCGCTGCTCGCCGTGCTGCCGACGCCGGAGGAGTTCGCGTACTCGATGCGCGTCGTCTCCGAGATCACCGAGTCGAACGGCAGCTCGTCGATGGCGTCGGTGTGCGGCGGCAGCCTCGCGCTGATGGACGCCGGCGTGCCGACGAAGGCGCACGTCGCCGGCATCGCGATGGGACTGATCAAGGACGGCAACCGCTTCGCGGTGCTGACCGACATCCTCGGCGACGAGGATCACCTGGGCGACATGGACTTCAAGGTCGCGGGCACCGATCGCGGCGTCACCGCGCTGCAGATGGACATCAAGATCCAGGGGATCACGAAGGAGATCATGGCGGTCGCGCTGTCGCAGGCGCGCGAGGGGCGCCTGCACATCCTCGAGCTGATGCAGCAGGCGCTGCCGCATGCGCGCACCGAGATCTCGCAGCACGCGCCGCGGATGATGACGTTCAAGATCAACCCGGAGAAGATCCGCGACGTGATCGGCAAGGGCGGCGCGGTGATCCGTGCGCTGACCGAGGAGACCGGGACGACGATCGACATCCAGGACGACGGCACGATCACGATCGCTTCGGTGAACGCCGACGCGTGCAACGTTGCGCGCAAGCGCATCGAGGACATCACGGCCGAAGTCGAGGTGGGCAAGATCTACGAGGGCGCCGTGCTGCGCCTGCTCGACTTCGGCGCGATCGTCCAGGTGCTGCCGGGCAAGGACGGCCTGCTGCACATTTCGCAGATCGCGAAAGAGCGCGTGAACCAGGTGTCCGATTATCTGAAGGAAGGTCAGGTCGTGCGCGTCAAGGTGCTCGAAGCCGACGACAAGGGACGGCTGCGCTTGTCGTTGAAGGCCGCCGCCGAAGAGGATGCACAAAAGGCGAAGGCCGCGGAGTCGGCACCGACGACGTGACGCTCGCGCATCGCGTGCAAGCAAAAAGGGCGCTTCGGCGCCCTTTTTTTCATTGGCATCGTTGCGAGCGTGTCCTATTCTTCGTGCAGGCATGACGCGGCACGGCATGCGAGCGAAGCGTGCCGCGCGGGCTGCGGCGCCCGGAACCGGCGCCGACAGCGGACGGAACGGATATTGCTTCGACCTTGTTTGCGCAGTGCGCCATGGGCGTTCGGCCCGACGTACGGCAAAGCCGCGGACACGGTCGGGTCAACCAGAGCTGGTGGCGACCGTTTATGGCGAACGCGCTTGGAACATTTTCAACACGTTGGAGGGACTTATGTGCCCCGACGACCATGGCGCCCGCAACGGTGTCAGACTCAAAGCGGACAAGCCCGCCGGCTGCGTGCCGGCGAACGACGGCGCGATCGCGCAGTCTCAGTCAACGCAGTCTCAATCAACGATCCGGCAGACCCGTGGTGAGACTCACATGAATCAGAGCGGCCCTACATCAGACGCGCAGCAGTCGCAGTTCATCGACAAGCTTGTCGGGTTCACACGACAGCACAAGGCGAACCAGTGGTCGGGAACGCTCGCGTCGTTCCTCGACAGCGTCGTCCGCGCGAACCCTTACGCGGTCGCGCGCACCAGCCACCAGTACCTCTGGGACATGGTCCGCTACAACGGCCGCGAGGACGAGGACGGCAACTTTCACTGCACGCTGCTCGAAGACGAGCTCTTCGGCATCGACGATGCGATCTCGCGCGTCATCGATTACATGAAGGCGGCGGCCGCCGGCTCGGAAGTGGGCCGCCGGCTCCTGCTGCTGCTCGGGCCGCCGTCCGGCGGCAAGTCGTCGCTCGTGATCCTGCTCAAGCGCGGCCTGGAGGAATACTGCTACACCGACGCCGGCGCGATCTTCGCCGTGAGGGGCTGCCCCATCCACGAGTCGCCGCTGCACCTCATTCCGCACTCGCTGCGGCCGCAATTCCGGCAGACCTACGGCGCCGAGATCACCGGCGAGCTGTGTCCGTCGTGCCGGGTTCGCGTCGAGCACGACCATGCCGGCGACTTCATGAAGATGCCGGTCGAGCGGATCTTCATCTCGGAAGCCGGGCGCGTCGGCATCGGCACGTACGCGCCGCACGACCCGACGACCGCCGATCTTGCCGATCTCGTCGGCTCGGTCGACCTGTCGAAGGTCGCCGAGTACGGCGACGAAGGCGATCCGCGCGCGTGGTCGTGGTCGGGCGCCGTCTACGCGGCGAGCCGCGGCGCGCTCGAGATGATCGAGATCCTGAAGGTCAAGCGCGAGTTTCTCTACCTGCTGCTCACGCTCACCCAGGAGAAGAACGTCAAGGTGTCGCGCTTCCCGCTGATTCACGTCGACGAGACGATCATCGCGCACACGAACCTCGCGGAGTTCCGCAAGTTCCTGCAGGAGCGCGAGAACGAGGCGCTGCTCGACCGGATGGTCATCATCCAGGTGCCCTACACTCTCAACTACAAGGCGGAAGCGCGCATCTACCAGAAGCTGATCTCGGCCGCCGAGCCCGCGTTCCGTGAAGTGCATCTCGACCCGCATGCCGTTCACACCGCCGCCGTGTTCTCGATCCTCACGCGCCTGCACGAAGGCGACGACAAGGGGGCCGACTTCACCAAGCGCGTGCGGCTGCACGCGGGCGAAGAGGTCGATGGCGTCAATCGCTCCGAAGTCGAGCGGCTGCGCGAGAAATTCCCCGACGAAGGTCTCGCCGGCGTCTCGCCGCGCTTCGTGATCAACGCGCTGTCGGCGGCGATCATCAAGTCGAACGCGAAGAGCCTCACGACGATGGACGTGCTGCTCGCGCTGAAGGACGCGATCGAGAGCGATGCGCGCATCGATCCGAAGGAGAAGCGCCGCTGGATCGACTTCCTCGTGCTCGTGCGCAAGGATTTCTACAACCGCTGGGTGAAGGAAGACGTCCACAAGGCGCTGTTCGTGAGCTTCGAGCAGGAAGCGCAGGATCTGCTCGACAAATATCTCGACGAGGTCGAAGCCTCGCTCGACAACCGCAAGATCAAGGACCCGATCACGAGCGAGGAGCGCGATCCCGACGAGCGCCTGCTGCGCGCGGTCGAGGAGAAGATCCACATCTCCGACTCGGGCAAGCATTCGTTCCGCCAGGAGGTCGTGCGCAAGGCGATGGGCGCCTACAAGCGTGGCGACAAGTTCACGCTCGACAGCCATGCGCCGCTGCACGACGCGATCGAGCAGTACCTGTTCGAGCAGCGCCGCGACGTTCTGCGGCTGGTGAGCTCGACGACGCGGCCGGAAGAAGAGGCGCGCCAGAAGATCTCCGTCGTTGCCGAGCGGCTGGTGAACGAATACGGCTACGACACGCACAGTGCCCGGGAGGCGCTGAATTACGTCACGACGCTGCTCGCGCAAGAGTGAGCGCGGCGCGTCCGGCAACACGCCGGGCGAGCGCGCTCCGCGCGAGCGGTTGCGTGCGACGTGCGGCGACGACTTCAGGCCGATCGGATGAACAGCAGCCGAATCCGCTTCTCCGCTGAAACGCCGTGGTACGAGCTTTTCTCGCGCGGCGCGCGGGACTGGCTGCGCCACAACCAGAAGGTGCGTCAGGCCGTGAACGAGCAGATGCTCGATCTGCTCGCCGGCGGCGACTTCATCTCGAACCCGACCGGACGCACGGTGCGCGTGCCGGTGAAGCTGCTCGAGCACGCTCGCTTCCGCCTGTCGAGCGGCGACAAGCAGACCGGTGTGGGTCAGGGAGACGCCAAGCCGGGCGACCAGCTGCAGCCCGCCGATCCGGGTCAGCAGACCGGCGCGGGCGAAGGCGGCAGCGACGACGGCGAGTTCAAGCTGCTGCTCGAGCTCAAGGTCGACGACCTCGTCGACTGGCTCGCCGAGGAGCTCAAGCTTCCCGATCTGCGCCCGACGTCCGGCGCGACGATCGAGGGCGACGACATCGTCCACGAGGGCTTCGGCAAGCGCGGCATTCGCGCACGTCTCGATCGCCGGCGCACGCTGAAGGAGGCGCTGAAGCGGCGTGCGATCCAGACCGATCCGGTGCCGTTCATCGACGACGATCTGCGCTACCGGCAGCTGAAGACGCGTCCGCGGACCGCGAGCAACGCCGTCGTGTTCTTCGCGCTCGACGTGTCGATGAGCATGACCGCGGTCGAGCGCAAGCTCGCGAAGTCCTTTTTCTTTCTCGCGCTGCTGGGCCTGCGCCGGCAGTACAACCGTGTCGATGTCCGCTTCGTCGCGCATACGACGGAAGCGTGGGAGTTTCCCGAGAACGAGTTCTTCGAGGTGACGGGCAGCGGCGGCACGATGGCGTCGACGGCCTTTCGCGTCGTGCTCGACCTGCTGAAGGAGAAGTACGAGGCGGGGCAGTACAACGCGTACCTGTTCTACGCGTCGGACGGCGAGAACTCGATCGACGACCGCCCGGCGGCGGCGTCCGCGCTGCGAGAGCTTTCCGAGCGGCTGAATTACCTGGGCTACGTCGAGACGCGCGCCGGCACGGTGCGCTTCGCGCAAACCGACATGCGGGGCCTGATCGGCGAGCTCGCCTCGAGCGGCGCACCGGTGGGCAGCCACGTCGTGTCCGACGCCCGCGACGTGCTGCAGGCGATCCGTCATTTCTTCGTCCAGCAAGCGGAGATCGCGGACGCCGAATAGCGGCGGTCGCACGCGCACTTCGCGCGTTACACTTGGTCCAAGAAGCCGCCGCGAATCGCGCGCGGCGCTCGCCGGATCGCCCATGTCGACGCTCGCTGAATATGCCTCGAAGATCGAGGAGCTCGCGCACACGCTCGGGCTCGACTACTACCCGGTCGACTTCGAGCTCGTGCCTGACCGGTTCATGATGGAAACCGCCGTGTACGGGCTGCCGGTGCGCATGCCGCATTGGTCGTTCGGCGTGCGCTACATCCATCAGCTCGTCCAGCGCAACATGGGGCTGTCGCGGATCTTCGAGGTGATGTTCCCCGGCGATCCATGCCACGCCTACATGGTCGACAGCAACACGCTGGCGGAGAACGTGCTGGTGATGGCGCACGTGCTCGGCCACGCCGACTTCTCCAAGCGCAATGCGCTGTTCGCCCGCTCGATGCAGATGGCGGGCGGCCGCATCCTCGAGCAGGCGGCAGCGCGCGCGCACCGTATCGAGACGGCGCTGCAGGAGTTCGGACAGGAGCGCGTCGAGGCAACGCTCGACGCGGCGCTCGCGCTCGAGGCGCACATCGACATGAACTGCCCGCTGCATCGTCCGCCGTACGACGGCCTGCCGGCGGCGACCGCGACGGGCGTCACGCCGGCCAAGCCCGGCGAAAGGGACGATCCGTTTCGCGACCGTTTCCGCACGCTGCCCGGCGAGGCGGCGCCCGCGCCGAAAGAGGAACGGTCGAAGCGCCCGCAGATCCCGCCGCACCCCGAATACGACCTGCTGTGGTTCATTGCGCAATACGGCCCGGAGCTCGACGGCTGGGAGCGCGATATCTTCCTCGCCGTGCGCGAGGAGTCGTTCTACTTCTATCCGGTGTTCGCCTGCCAGATCATGAACGAGGGCTGGGCGTCGTACTGGCACGCGCGGCTGCTGCGCGAAGCGGATTTCCTGCCGCAGGACATGTACGTGTCCGCAATCAAGGCGCATTCGGACGTCGTGCGGCCGCATGCGAGCGGTCGCGCGGTCGCGCTCGCGATCAATCCGTATCACCTCGGGTTTGCGATGTGGGAGCGCATCGTCGAGAAGCAGGGCCTCGACGCCGCGCGCCGCATCTGTGCCGAGGAAGACGACTTCGGCTTCGTGCGCAACCACCTCGACCCCGAGCTCGCCGAGGAGCTGGATCTCTTCGTCTACGAGGCTAACAGCAACGGCGAAGTGAAGATCGAGACGCGCGACATCCACGCGGTGCGCGAGGCGATCCTCGCGCCGAAATTCAACTTCGGCTCGCCGCGGATCGGCGTGACGAACGTCGACCTCGACGGAAGCCTCACGCTCGTGCACGACCACCAGACCGACGGCCGCGGACTCGACGTGGCGCGCGCCGAGCGCGTGCTCGAATACATGGTGCGCATCTGGCGGCGTCCGATCACGTTGCACACGATCGACGAGCGCAGCTCGAGCCGCGTGCTCTCGGTGCGCCCGCGCTGATCGGGCGTCGACGTTCGAAACGGCTGCAAAGAAAAAGCCCGGCGAGGCCGGGCCTTTTCATCCGGCAACGACGCGTGCTCAGTTTTCGCGGCGGCGCAAACCGATCAGCGCGAGCAGGCCGGTCAGAGCGGCCAGCGTGATCGTCCCCCACGTCGACAGTGTCGGTACCTGAAGCGGGGGTCCCGGGGGCGCCGGTGGCCCCGGCGGCGGCGGTCCCGGCGGCGCGGCACCGGCCGGCAGGTCGAAGACCGCGGCGATCATGCTGAGGCAGTCGCTCGAGCTGCCCGTGTCCTTCAGCGTTACCGTGTGCGTGCCCGCCGTCAGCAACGACGTGATGTCGTACGCGGAGTGGTCCCACAACCCGCCCGACGTATCCGCGGCCGAAGCCGGCAGGGAGTTCGGCAGCGTCGCGCCCTGCCAGTTGTTGCCCGCCGGAACGATCGTCGTCGGGGCGCCGGCGTCCACCGTGATCGACAGGCCGTTGTCGCCGAAGCTCTGGCCGTCGGCGATGATCACGCGCATCGTCACCGTGCCCGACGTGTAGGTGATGCCCGGCAGCGACGCATTCCATCCAAGCGCATCGAACGTGTTCGGCTGGTTCGAATCGTTGCCTTCGAAGATCGCGTAGTCGCGGTTGTTGGCCGCATTGCCGTCGTTGTAGAACACGACGAGACTCACGCCGTTGATGTCGGCGGTCGCGCCCTTGACGAAGTTCGCGAGCGTGTACGTGCCGTTGCCCGCGACCAGCCCGCTGACGTCGGCGCGATAAGCCTGCGAGTTCGTGAAGCCCCAGCAGTTGTCCGACGAAAAGCCGATGTTCACCGGCGTCACCGACGTTCCGTTGAACGTGACCGGAGAGTTCGCCGTCGGGCTCGCGCTATTCGTCGGCCCCTGGAAATAGAGAAACGCGCGCGTGACCGTGCCGCTAATGCCGGACACGACGATCTGACCGGATCCGGTCGGATTGAGACCTGTGGCGTTGCCTTGATTGCGCATGCCGCCGGTGCCGAACATCGCGAAGTCGGTGTTCGGAAAGGTTGCAAACTGCACGAGATCGCTGGCGGTCGACGTCGTCGTGAACGCAACGGCGAGCGACGCCGCCAGGACTTTCTGGACCCGGTGATTTTTGTTGAGCATGAACCCCCCGTGAATCGCCGTACTCGCGCCGCGACCCATGCGGCGAAGGGTACGAAGTTGTTGAACGACGAATTCTTGATTCTGCCGCAGCGAAGACGATCGGTTGCCCGACTTCTCGGTCGATCGCCGCACGGGGCCAAGAATAGCAACATTTCGACCCGCCAATGCAACGTCGGCGGCCGCGGCAGTCCCCTTTTCCCGGCAGGCGTTGCGCCGCGCAGACGTTGCACTGTCGCCAAACGGCGACGCATTGCGTTCAGCGGGCGCCGGGCGCCGCGTTGTCGAGGACGGCGTCTCCGCTCACCGTGACGCTCACGTCCGTCGCGCCCGCTTCGAGCGGCACCGGCGCGGGCGCGGCGCCCATCGCTGCGACACCTGCGCGCAGCAGCGGCTGCGGACGCCCGAAGTCGTTCGTCGTGACGGTCACGTGCCCGGGCCGCCAGCCGGTGAAGCCGAGCCCGCGCGCGGCGTTCTCGGCGCGCGCCCGCCACGCGGCGAGCGCCTGCTGCGTGAGGCTGTCCTCGGTCGAACGTCGCTTCGACTCGCTGACGGTGAAACCGAGCCCGGAAAGCAGCAGGCCATCGTCGTCCTGCAGCCTGGTCACGAGCGAGGCGATCGCGGCGAAATCGGAGCCTTCGATCGACACCGACTGCACGACGCGCCATCGCGCAGGCTTGCCGCGGTCGGACACCTGCTGCGTCGAGTAGCCGGACGTTTGCACGACGAGGCCCGGGGTTGCCTTCATGCGGGCGATCGCCTTGCCGACGCGCGCGTTGACCTCGCTCGCGGCCGCCGCCGGGCTCGCGTTTTCGGCTTCGGCGCGAAGCGAGGCCTGAAGCCGATCGTTCGACACGCTGGCGTTCGCGGACGCGCTCACCGTGACGCTCGGCAACGGCGCCCTGTCGACGCTGTCGGCGGCGCTCGCGCCGGCGGCAAGCGCGAGCGCGAGGCATGCTGCAGCGAAACGGGCGATCATGCGCGGTCCTCTTGTCGTATCAGGCGGGGCAGATCGTCGATCGCGGCGCGATTCGACCACGAGAAGCACTTTGCGGCGGCATCCTGCCACGACAGCCAGTCGAACGCGCGATGCTCGCGCGGCGCCAGCGTGACCGGCACCGGGTGCGGCACTTCGACACCGAACACGTGCTCGGCGTTGTGCGTCGTTCCGCGCGGGTATCGGCTCTGCCATTTCGGGTAGATCTCGAAGACATTGGTCAGGTGCCAATCGTCGACGCCGCCGTAGCGCGTCGCGTCGATGCCGGTTTCCTCGGCCAGCTCGCGCAGCGCCGTCTGCTCGAGCGTCTCGCCGCGATGCTGGCTGCCGGTGACCGACTGCCAGTATCCGGGATGGTCGGCGCGCTCGATCAGCAGCACGCGAAGGTCGGGCGTGTGGACGACGACGAGCGTCGAGACGGGAATCTTGTCGGCGGTCGTCACTCGACGAAGACGAAGAACGGCTTGTGACGCTCCTGCCAGTACTCCGACGCCTCGGTGAAGATCTCCTCGAGCGTCGCCCAGTCGGCGGCATGCGCCTTGCGGAACGCAGCCGCGTGCGTGATCGCGATGACGGTGCCGTGGCCGAGCCACTCGCGATCCTCGAGACAGTCGGCGAGCGCGTCGAAGTTCGCGCCGAAGTGCTCCGGCAGGCGCAAGCCTTTTTCGAGCGCCGCCATCATGTCCGCTTTGGTTGCTGCGTTCTTGAGGTCGGCGCTGCGGAACGCGAGCTTGGCCGCTGCGGCAGCGCTCGCAAGCGCATGCGTATCGCCGCGCCACGGGTGGACGCCGGCGTTCCCGGTGTCGGACAGGTCAGGGACGTTCATTCGAGGATTCTGCGAAACGACTGATAGTGGTCGTCGGTGTAATAGCACGCGTCCGGCGCGCGCGGTGGACCGCCGCAGACGATGCGCCGCGCGCCGCGGCTTCGCGCGCCAGGCGTCTCGACGGTGTACTCGAGATAATAGCCGCGCGGCCTGGCCGGCAACAGCCGTTCGCGGTTCCCGAACGCGACGCCGTCGCGATCGAACGGGAACGGGCCGCCGCGAGCGATGCGATGGAAGGATTCGCGCGCCTCACGCGGCAGCTCGGCGAGCGCGACGCTCGGCAGGCCGTCGCTCGCCGTGCGCGCATTCGCGAGCGGGGCGAGCGAGCACAGCAATGCGGCCGCACCGATCGCGACGATCGCGCGGAGGGCGCGCGACGATGAAGCGGCGCTCGTTTGCATGTCGACGCGAGTCTACCCGCTTTCGTGCGTCGGGCCGCGACGGGTCACGCCGCCTTGATCGAGTCCGACGCACGCACGCGGATGTGCAGGTCGCGCAGCTGCTGTTCGCTCACCGCGGAGGGCGCTTCGACGAGCAGATCCTGCCCGCGCTGCGTCTTCGGGAATGCGATCACGTCGCGAATCGACTCGGCACCGGTCATCAGCGTGACGATGCGGTCGAGGCCGAACGCGATGCCGCCGTGCGGCGGGGCTCCGTAAGCGAGCGCCTCGAGCAGGAAGCCGAACTTCTGCCGCTGCTCGTCGGGGCTGATGCCGAGCGCTTCGAAGAGCTTTTGCTGCATCTCGGGCTTGTGGTTGCGCACCGAGCCGCCGCCGATCTCCCAGCCGTTCATCACGACGTCGTACGCTTTGGCGATCGCGTTCGCAGGATCGGACTTCATCAGCTCGTCGTGGCCTTCCTTCGGCGAGGTGAACGGATGGTGACGCGCGACCCAGCCCTGGCGCTCGTCGTCGTACTCGAACATCGGGAAGTCGACGACCCACAGCGGATTCCAGCCGGGCTGCGCGAAGCCGCGCTCGTGTCCGATCTTCGCGCGAAGCGCGCCGATCGCGGCATTGGCGACTTTTTCCCTGTCGGCGGCGAAGAAGATCAGGTCGCCGTTCTGCGCGCCGCTTCGCTCGACGATCGTGCGCAGGATGTCGGCGGACAGGAATTTCACGATCGGCGACTGCAGGCCTTCCTCGCCCGGCTTGCTCGCGTCGTTCACCTTGATGTAGGCGAGCCCGCCTGCGCCGTAGCCCTTGACGAAGTCGGCGTAGTCGTCGATTTCCTTGCGCGTGATCGCGCGCTCGCCCGCGCCGGCGCCGGGCACGCGCAGCGCCGCGACACGACCGCTCGGCAGATCGGCGGCCGCGCGGAAGAGCTTGAACTCCGAGCCCTTCATCACGTCGGTGAGCTCGGTCAGCTTGAGCGGGACGCGCAGATCGGGCTTGTCGATGCCGTAGTCGCGCATCGCGTCGGCGTATTTCATGATCGGGAACGGATCGGGCAGCTCGACCTGCAGCGCGTCGCGGAACATCTGCCGCACCAAGCCCTCCATCATCGCGCGGATATCGAGCTCGTCCATGAACGACGTCTCGATGTCGATCTGCGTGAACTCGGGCTGGCGATCCGCGCGCAGGTCCTCGTCGCGGAAGCACTTGACGATCTGGTAGTAGCGATCGAATCCCGCCATCATCAGCATCTGCTTGAACAGCTGCGGCGATTGCGGCAGCGCGTAGAACAGGCCGTGGTGGATGCGCGACGGCACGAGAAACTCGCGCGCGCCTTCCGGCGTCGACTTGTACAGCGTCGGCGTCTCGATGTCGACGAAGCCGTGCGCATCGAGATAGCGGCGCGCCGACATCGCGGCGCGATAGCGCAGCATCAGGTTGCGCTGCATCTGCGGGCGCCGAAGATCGAGCACGCGGTTCTCGAGGCGCACCGTCTCCGAGAGGTTCTCGTCGTCGAGCTGGAACGGCGGCGTCTGCGCGGCGTTCAGGATCGCGACGTCGTGTGCGAGCACCTCGACTTCGCCGGTCGGCAGGTTCGGATTCACCGTGCCCTCGGGGCGCGGCCGCACGACGCCGGTCACTTCGATCACGTATTCGTTGCGAAGCTTCTCGGCCACCGCGAACGTCGACGCGCGGTCCGGATCGAACACGACCTGCAGCAGGCCCTCGCGGTCGCGCAGGTCGACGAAGATGACGCCGCCGTGATCGCGGCGCCGATGCACCCATCCCATCACCGTGACGGTCCGTTGCAGGTAGCGGCGGTCGATGCGGCCGCAGTAGTCGGTGCGTTTCAAGATGTTCTCCTGCGTCGGGCCGATTCTCGGGATGCGATTGGTCGAAGGATTCGAGCATGGCCGCACGCCGGCTCGTGAGCACGGCGCGGGCGCGTTGCGCGCGTCAGTTTCGCGGCGGCGCGGCGGTCATCGCGGCGGCGGGCCGTGCGCTCGCCGCGCCGCCGACGATCGCGGAGGCGCGAGGGACGACGACGCCCATCGACACGACATACTTCAGCGCCTCCTCGATCGACATGTCGAGCTCGCGCGTGCGCGCCTTGGGCACGATGATGAAATAGCCGGACGTCGGGTTCGGCGTCGTCGGCACGTAGACGCTGACATGCTCGCCGGTGAGATGAGCCGCGACCGACGGCGCCGGCGTGCCGGTCAGGAATGCGATCGTCCATGCGCCGTCGTGCGGGAACTCGACCAGCAGCGCCTTGCGAAACGCATTGCCGGAGTCGGAGAGCAGCGTGTCGCTCACCTGCTTCACCGACGAATAGATCGACTTCACGAACGGAATGCGACCGACGATGTTTTCCCACAGCTGGATCAGCCGCTGGCCGGCGAAGTTCGCAGCGACGACGCCGGTGATCACGACGATCGCCGCGGCGAGCAGCACGCCGAGCCCGGGTATCGCGAAGCCGATCAGCTGCTCGGGACGCCACGCCTCGGGCACGAGCAGCAGCGTCTGGTCGAGCGACGTGACCAGGAGATGCAGCACCCAGATCGTGATGACGAGCGGGACCCAGACGATCAGGCCGGCGATCAGGTAACGCTTCATCGGCGGGTGTCGCAGGCCTGCTCGCGCAGCGGGATCAATGGCAACCGGACGACGGCGTTGCGGACGCTTCGCTCTTGCTTCCGGTCTTGCCGTCGCCGCCCTTCGCGTCGCCGGACTTCGCGTCGCCGGACTTCGCGTCGCCGGACTTCGCATCGCCGGACTTCGCATCGCCGGACTTCGCATCGCCGGACTTCGCATCGCCGGACTTCGCGTCGCCGGACTTCGCATCGCCGGACTTCGCGTCGCCGCCTTCGGCGGTCTTCGATGGCTTGCTTCCGCTCGACTTGAAGTCGGTCGCGTACCAGCCGCTGCCCTTCAGCTGAAAGCCGGCCGCGGACACGAGCTTGACCAGCGCATCGCGCGAGCAGGCCGGGCATGTGCAGAGCGGGGCGTCGGAAAACTTCTGCAGCGCTTCGAGCTCGTGGCCGCACGACGAGCAACGGTATTCGTAGATCGGCATGGGGATCCTTGCGTTGGAATCCGATAAAAACGTTTGAAAACAAAAAGGAAATTATACTTGAAATCGCTTGCGGCGGCGAGCGTCCTGCGCATCGCGGCGCCGCTCGGCACGTCGGCGCGCCGCGAATCAAGCGCGGAAACTGCTTTATGCTTGCGGCACGGCGCGGGGGGACGAGACGCGAAATGGGCGCGTATTGGGTGTGGTGGGTGATTGCGGCGATCCTGATCGGCGCGGAGCTGCTGACGGGGACGTATTACCTGTTCGCGCTCGGCGTGTCGGCGGCGCTCGGCGGCGTCGTCGCGGTCGCGGGCGGCGGCGTCGAGTCGCAGTTCGTCGTCGGTGGCGTGCTTGGCGTGCTGTCGACGTACGCGGCGCACCGGTGGCGCGTGCGCCATGCGCCGCCGCCGCAGCAGCCGCTCGATGTCGGGCAGACCGTGCAGGTGCGTCGGTGGCGCGACGACGGCACGCTGCGCGTCGCGTATCGCGGCACCGAGTGGGATGCCGAGCTTGCGTCGCCGGTCCTCGCACGCGATGCGCCGCTGTACATCGTGGCGATGCGCGGCTCGGTGCTGGTGCTGTCGGACCGGCGCCCGGCGTCGTGAATCGGCCTGCAAAGGGAGAATCGCAATGGTAGGAATCGGCTCGTCGCTGTTCACGATGCTGGTGTTCCTCGTAGCCGTCGTCATCGTGGCGCGCGCGGTGCGTGTCGTGCCGCAGCAGCACGCACTGGTGGTCGAGCGGCTGGGGCGCTTCAAGGAAGTGCTCGAGCCCGGGTTGAACTTCGTCGTGCCGTTCGTCGACCGCGTGGCCTACAAGCACGACCTGCGCGAGATCCCGCTCGACGTGCCGCCGCAGATCTGCATCACCAAGGACAACACGCAGCTTCAGGTCGACGGCATTCTCTACTTCCAGGTGACCGATCCGCGGCGCGCGTCGTACGGCTCGAGCAACTTCGTGCTCGCGATCACGCAGCTCGCGCAGACGACGCTGCGCAGCGTCATCGGGCGCATGGAGCTCGACAAGACATTCGAGGAGCGCGAGCACATCAACGGCATGGTCGTCGCCGCGCTCGACGAGGCGGCCGCGAACTGGGGCGTCAAGGTGCTGCGCTACGAGATCAAGGACCTGACGCCGCCGAAGGAGATCCTGCACGCGATGCAGGCGCAGATCACCGCCGAGCGCGAGAAGCGTGCGGTGATCGCGACGTCGGAAGGCAAGCAGCAGGAGCAGATCAACCTCGCGAACGGCGCGCGCGCCGCCGCGATCGCGAAATCCGAAGGCGAGCGGCAGGCGGAGATCAACCAGGCGCAAGGCGAAGCGTCGGCGATCCTCGCGATCGCCGAAGCGAACGCCAAGGCGATCCGGCAGGTCGCCGAGGCGATCAACGAGCCGGGCGGCATCAACGCGGTGAATCTCAAGGTCGCCGAGCAATACGTGAACGCGTTCGCCGGTCTCGCGCGCACGACCAACACGCTGATCGTGCCGGCCAATCTCGCCGATCTCGCCGGCCTCGTCACCGCGGCGACGACGGTGTTCAAGGCGGGCGAGCAGCGTCCCGCGCCGGCGCGCGGCCAGTAACCCACTCGTTTCGCGCCGATCGGCGTCACGGGAAGGCATCATGCAAATCGAACGGAGCACGTTCATCGTCACCGGCGGTGCGTCGGGGCTCGGCGCGGCAACCGCGCGAATGATCGCGGGCCTCGGCGGACGCGTTGTGATCGCCGATCTCAAGGACGCCGAAGGCGAGGCGCTCGCGCGCGAGCTCGGCGCGTCGGCGCGCTTCGTGCACGCCGATGTCACCGACGAAGCGAGCGCGAAAGCGGTCGTCGCGGCGGCGCAGTCATTCGGTGCCGATGCACCGTTGCGCGGTGCCGTCAACTGCGCCGGCATCGTCCACGGCGAAAAGATCGTCGGCAAGGAAGCTCCGCACGCGCTGGCGTCGTTCGCTCGCGTCGTCAACATCAATCTGATCGGCTCGTTCAACGTGTCGCGGCTCGCCGCCGACGTGATGTCGAAGGGCGAGCCGAACGCCGACGGCGAGCGCGGCGTCATCGTGTTCACCGCATCGGTCGCCGCCTTCGACGGCCAGATCGGGCAGGCTGCGTACAGCGCGTCGAAAGCCGCGGTCGCCGGCATGACGCTGCCGATCGCGCGCGAGCTCGCGCGCTACGGCATTCGCGCGATGTCGATCGCGCCGGGCCTCTTCGAGACGCCGATGGTGGGGCAGATTCCGCCCGAGATCGCCGAGTCGCTCGGCAAGATGGTGCCGTTCCCGCCGCGGCTCGGGCGGCCGGCGGAGTTCGCGTCGCTGGTGCGCCAGATCATCGAGAACCCGATGCTCAACGGCGAGGTGATCCGCCTCGACGGCGCGATCCGGATGGCGCCGAAGTAGCTTTCAGTCGCGCCGGACGAGCGCCACCGAAGCGACCATCATCGCGACGAAGAACACGAGCGTCCACGACGGGATCGCGAGCTGCAGGAACTTCCAGCCCTCCTCGGCGCATTCGCCGCTGCCACCGAGCACTTTCTGCACGACCTCGCCGAACGACAGCGTCTCCAGCATGTAGTCGAGTCCCATGCCGCAGGCGGCGACGGTGCCTTTCGGCTGCGCCTGGATCCACACGTGGCGCATCGCGATCGCCGCGCCGAACGCGCCGATCAGGATCGTCAGCCCCGCGTAAAGCGCCGCCCCGCCACGGCCCGGATTGTGAATCGCCGCGACGAGGAACACGACGCCCATTGCGATCACCGCGATCCGCTGTACCGAGCACAGCGGGCACGGATCGAGGCCGAGGCCGTGCTGGAGGTACAGCGCCCACGCCATCAGCCCGGCGCACACAACGAAACCGAGGATGTACGCGACCCGTCGCCGCGACGGCAGGATCAGCAGCGCGAGCGACGTGACGCCGATCGCCATCACGAGGATCCGATAGCTCGTCTGCGCGAGCGACGGCGTGTCGCCGAACATCCTCAACAGCGCTTCCTGCGCGATCAGCGCGAGCGCGAGCACCAGCCCGAACCACGGCCACGACACCGCCGGCTCGCGTCTCATGCGCGCACCTTCGCGAGCGCCTGGTCGAGGTCCCAAACGATGTCGTCGACCGACTCGAGGCCGATCGACAGCCGGATCATTTCGGGCGTGACGCCCGCCGCACGCTGCTCGTCCTCGCTCAGTTGCCGGTGCGTCGTCGACGCCGGATGGATGATCAGCGACTTCGCGTCGCCGACGTTCGCGAGATGTGAAAGCATTTGCACCGATTCGATGACGCGCACGCCCGCGTCAGCACCCCCGCGCACGCCGAATGCGAGGATGCCGCCGGCGCCGTCCGGCAGATAGCGATCGGCGAGCGCGTTGTAGCGATTGCCGGGAAGGCGCGGATAGTTGACCCATTCGACGCCCGGATGCCCGGCGAGGTGCGCGGCGACCGCGAGCGCCGACGCGCTGTGCCGCGGCATCCGCAGGTGCAGCGTCTCGACACCCTGCAGCAGCAGGAAAGCCGACATCGGCGACATCGTCGCGCCGAGCGTTCGCATCGTCTCCATCCGCGCCTTCATGGTGAAGCCGAAGTCGCCGAACGTCTCGTAGAAGCGCACGCCGTGGTAGCCGCGCGACGGCTCGGTCATCTGCGTAAAGTTGCCGTTGTCCCAGGCGAACCGGCCCGACTCGACGATCGCGCCCCCCATCGTCGTGCCATGCCCGCCCAGATACTTGGTCACCGAATGGACGACGAGGTCGGCGCCGTGCTCGAACGGCCGGCAAAGCGCGGGCGATGCGAGCGTGTTGTCGATCACGAGCGGCACGCCGATGCCGTGCGCGACGTCGGCGAGCGCCGCGATGTCGCAGACGTTGAGCTGCGGATTGCCGATCGTCTCGGCGTAGAGCGCCTTCGTGCGCGGCTTCAGCGCGCGGCGGAACGCATCGGCATCGTCGGCGTCGACGAACGTCGCCTCGATGCCGAACTGCGCGAACGTCACCGCGAGCTGCGAATACGTGCCGCCGTACAGCGTCCTCGCCGCGACGATGTGGTCGCCGTTCTGCGCGAGCGTCAGCAGCGCGATGGTCTGCGCCGCCATGCCGGTTGCCGCGGCAAGACAGGCACGGCCGCCTTCGAGCGCGGCGACGCGTTCCTCAAGTGCGGCGACCGTCGGATTCGAGATCCGCGAATAGACGTTGCCGAACGTCTGCAGGTTGAAGAGGCTCGCGGCGTGATCCGCCGAGTCGAAGACGAACGACGTCGTCTGGTAGATCGGCTGCGCGCGCGCGCCGGTCGCTGCATCGGGTATCTGCCCGGCGTGCAGGCAGAGCGTGTCGAAGCCGAAACGGTGGTCGCTCATCGCAGGCGCGAATTTAGCGCATTTCGCGCCGAACGATCATGCACGTGCGCGTCGCGCCGAGATCACGCCCGTGTTGACGCCGGCCCAGTTCAGGCCGCCCATGATCCGCGCGTGCTCGATCTTCATGCAGCGATTCTCGACGACGTCGACGCCCGCGTCGGTCGCGATGCGCGCCGCTTCGTCGTTCGTGATGCCGAGCTGCATCCACAGCACGCTCGCGCCCCTGGCGACGGCTTCGCGCGCGAGCGCCGGCATCTCGGCGGGCTTGCGAAAGCAGTCGACGACATCGACGCGCTCGGGAATCGCCCCGATCGCCGGATAGCATTTCTCGCCGAGGATCTCGGCGTAGTTCGGAGTCACCGGAACGATCCGGTATCCGTGCTCCTGCATGTACTTCGCCGCGAAATAGCTCGGCCGATGCCATTGCGCGGACAGGCCGACGACCGCGATCGTGCGCGCACCCGACAGGATGCGGCGAAGGCCGGCGATATCGTCGACCCGCTCGCCGGCGCCACTATCGCGGCGATTCAGCGTTTCCACGTCGGCCCGTGGCTGTACGGATACGCGGTCGAGATCCGGCGCCCCGACGAGATGCGTGCATCGACCTCGCGCGGCAGGTTCGGATAATCGCCGGGCCCGAACGTCAGGCACTCGCCCTGGAACTGCGCGTCGCTGCAGAACAGCCAGTAGCCGCCTTCGACCCGAAGCGAGCGCGCGCGGTCGTTGAAGCCGGTCCGATCGAGGTTGGACACGACGTCGCCGTCGACGACGAACGAGCGGCCCGACAACCCGTGCCCTTCGTACAGGATCGCGCGCGCACCGGCGCCCCAACCCCCGATCGCCATCGCCTGCCCGCCATTCGCGATCGGCCGTGCCGAGCTGACGCGGCCGGCAACCGAGCCCAAGTTGTTCCATTGTCCCGGCCGCAGCACTTCGCAATCGCCCTGGAACTCCGCCTCGGCGCACAGCTGCCAGTTGCTGCCGTAGACGACCGCCGAGCGAGCGGTGTCGTTGAAGCCGATCGCCTCGAAATTCGCGTTGGATTCGTCGAGCGTCATGCCGCGGCCACCGAGGTTCGGCTGACTGTACAGCACGATGTGCGAGGCGAATGCCTGGGGCGCCCGCCGGGATGCGCCTGGCGCCGGCGCACTCGCCCAGCCGACGTCGCGCAGCGACGACACGGTGTCGTTCATGCGCATCGTGCGCAGCGACGGGTATCGGCCGGTCGTGAGTGTGACGCACTTGCCGCGAAAGTACGCATCGCTGCAAAGTTGCCAGGTGCCGCCGTTGACGACGACCGCCGACGCGCGATCGTTGAATCCGACGTTCGCCAGATCGGATACCGACTCGGCGGTCGTGTATCGGCGGCCGCCGTAGGCGTCGCGCTCGTACAGCGTGATGTCGGCGGCGGCGAGCGTCGACAGCGCGGCGAGGACGCCGCCGAAGGCGAGCCGGCTGCAGGTACGTCGCATGCGTGCCTCCTGTTGCGTCCGGCTCGAAGATGCACCCGACCGGATTCGCAACGATTGTACCGGTCCGCGGCGATGGCGCCTGACCGAACCCGGCTTGCCGGCCGTGCGGCCCCCGGCAGCGGACGAAAAAACGCTTGTGGCACAATGATTTGTGGCACCATCGATGACCGGCTTGATCCTTGCTTAGGGCTACCGATTGATGCGAGGCGCTCTCCGGCGGCATCCGGCGGGCGTTTGCCCGCGCGCTCCGACAACGAAGGCCTCAAGGCCCAAGGCACCGCTGCCTCGCAGGTTGCGCTGACACGCCGTCGACATGGCTCTCACCCGCTCGTTGTCCCGCATCGATCTCGCCACCATTCAGGCAGCGGTCGGGGACACGCTCGAGCGCGATCTCTCGGCACTGTCGCAACGCAAGCTGAACGCGCTCGGCGTGCCGCTCGCCTACGTCGACCGCCAGCAGCGCTACCGCTTCGTCAACCGCGCGTTCCTCGACTGGACGGCCAAGCGCGCCGACGAGGTCGTCGGCCGCGAGGAGATCCAGGTCGCCGGCCGCGACGTCTACCAGCTCTACGAGGCCTACATCAGCGCGGCGCTCGACGGCGAGCGGACCGGCTACGAGCGGCAGCTGATCGTCGCGGGCCGTCCGACGATCTGGATCCGCGTCGACTACTACCCGGACCGCACGCCGCAGGGCGCCGTGCGCGGCTTCCTCGTCACGTACTCGGACATCGATCACCAGAAGCGGCTCGAGCTCGAGGCGGGACAGCGCGAGCACCGGCTGCGGCTCGTCACCGACAGCGTCGGATCGCCGATCCTCTATTTCGACCGCCAGCTCAAGATCCGCTTCGCGAACAAGCCGTTTGCGGAGCGCGTGGGCGCCGCGGCGGACGACCTGCTGGGCCGCGCGGTGGGAGACGTGCTCGCTGGCGAAGCGTTCACCGAGATGCACGGTTACATCGAGCGCGCGTTCGCGGGCGCCACGGTGTCCTACGAGCGGCTCGATCAGCACGCGAGCGGCGACGCGCGCTGGGTGCGGATGACGCTGTTCCCCGATCGCGAGATCGGCGGCCGCGTCGGCGGTGCGTTCGCGGTGATGACGGACATCGAGGACGACGTCCGCGTGCGCGACGCGATCAAGGCGCAGCAGGCACAGCTGCGGCTGTTCGCCGACAACATCCCCGGACCGATCGCCTATCTCGATCGCTCGCTCAAGTACACGTTCGTGAACCAGGCGTTCGCGAACTGGGTGAACAAGGCGCAGGACGACATCTACGGCCGCACGCCGTTCGACGTGCTGCGCGCCGACGTGTCGTCGTTCCTGCGGCCGATCCTCAAGCGCGCGCAGGACGGCGAGAACGTCGAGTACGAGCGCATAGGCACGATCGCCGACGGCAGGAAGCGCTGGATGCACGGCCGCGTCGCGCCGGACCTCGACGCGACCGGCAAGGTGCGCGGGCTCTATTGCACCGAATACGACATCCACGACCTGAAGCAGACCGAGCAGGCGCTCGCCGCGCGCGAGGAGCAGCTGCGTCTGTTCACCGACAACATCCCCGAGCCCGTCGTCTATCTCGATGCGGAACGGTGCTACGTGTTCGTGAACGAGGCGTTCCTCGTGCTGTACGGGCTCGAGCGCGACCAGGTGATCGGCAAGCGCGCGTACGAGGTGCTCGGCATCGACGCGTCGGCGACGGACAAGCCGCGCGAGCGCGTGTTCGACGCGCAGCCGATCACGACCGAGCGCGCGGTCGTCGACGCCAACGGACGTACGCGATGGATTCGCGCGCGCTGCGTGCCCGATCTCAATTTCGACGGCACGGTGAAGGGCGAGTACGTCGTCGGCCACGACATCACCGACCTGAAGCTCGCTCAGGACGCGCTGGCGGCGCGCGAGTCGCAACTGCGCGCGATCATGGACGGCGTGCCGGCGCCGGTCGCCTACATCGATCGCGAAGAGCATTGCCACTACGTCAATCGCACGTTCCTGCAGTACTTCGGCCTGACCGCCGAGCAGGTCGCCGAGCTGCGCCTGCGCGATGTCGTCGGCCACGGCATCTACCAGAGCGCGCAGGCGATGCTCTCGCGCGCGCTCGAGGGCGAGTCGACCGCGTTCGACCGGCTGGTGCCGGGCGCGGACGGCGTGCGCCGCTGGATGACGATCCGCGTCGTGCCCGACGCGGGGCCGTCGGGCGAGGTGCACGGCGCGTTCGTGCTGATGAACGACATCCACGGCCTGAAGCAGGCGCAGGAGGCGTTGCGCGCCTCCGAGGCCGAGCTGCGGCTGATCATGGACAACGTGCCGGCGCGCGTGTCGTACATCGATCGCGATTACCGCTATCGCTTCCTCAATCGGCACAACGAGGAATGGCTCGGCGAGAACCGCAAGGAGCTCGCCGGCCGCCGCGTTGCCGAGGTGCTCGGCGACGAGCGCGCGCGCCAGCTGCAGCCGCTGCTCGACAAGGTGCTGCTGGGCCAGGTCGTGTCGACCGAGATGCTGCTCGCGCAGCCGGCCGGCGACGCGCGCTGGGAGTCGATCCACTACGCGCCGAACCGCGACAGCGAAGGCAAGGTGATCGGCATCTACGCGGTGCACACCGACATCCACGACCAGAAGCGCAACGAGGATGCGCTGCGCCGCGCGAACTGGATGCTGTCGTCGCACATCAACAACACGCCGCTCGCCGTTCTCGAATGGGACCGCGACTTCCGGCTCGTCCGCTGGTCGCCGCAGGCGGAGAACATCTTCGGCTGGCGCGCGGAGGAAGTGCTCGGCATGCCGATCGCCGGCAACCAGATCGTGCACGAGGACGATCGCGAGTCGGTCACGACGCTGCTCTCGAAGCTCATGAGCGGCGAGGAGCCGCGCGCAACGGGTCTCACGCGCAACCACCGCAAGGACGGCGAGTCGATCTGGTGCGAGTGGTACCACTCGTGCCTGCTCGACGACCAGGGCCGCATCGTGTCGATCCTGTCGTTCGTGCAGGACGTGAGCTCGCGCATCCAGGCGGAAGAGCGGCTGCAGTACATGGCGACGCGCGACGCGCTGACCGGCTTGCCGAACCGCCTGCTGCTGCACGAGCGCCTCGCGCAGGCGATCGCGCAGGCGAAGCGGCACGGCCGCCGCGTCGGCGTGCTGTTCATCGACCTCGATCGCTTCAAGAACGTCAACGACACGCTCGGCCACCGCATCGGTGACGAGCTTCTGAAGCACGTGACGCAGGCGCTGTCGACGGCGCTGCGCGACACCGACCTGCTCGCGCGCCTCGGCGGCGACGAGTTCATGGTCATCGTCGAGGACTTCGACGATCCGTCGGTCCTCGGGCGCATCGCGCAGAAGCTGCAGGATGCGATCGCGCAGCCGTTCCAGATCGAGGACCACGACATCTACGTGACGTCGTCGATCGGCATCAGCGTGTACCCCGACGACTCGGATGATCCCGAGCAGTTGCTGAAGCACGCCGACGTCGCGATGTACCGCTCGAAGGAGCTCGGCCGTAACACCTACCAGTTCCTCGACGCCGATCTCGCCGAGCGGCGCGCGAAGCAGCACACGCTCGAGAGCGCGCTGCGCGCGGCGCTGAAGGACGGTCACCTGCGGCTGCACTACCAGCCGGTTTTGCGCGTGTCGGACCGCTCG
This sequence comes from uncultured beta proteobacterium, assembly GCA_963798655.1. Classification (GTDB taxonomy): domain Bacteria; phylum Pseudomonadota; class Gammaproteobacteria; order Burkholderiales; family Casimicrobiaceae; genus CAVSMC01. The sequence goes on from CAWCUH010000010.1 coordinate 140,349, forward strand.
GTGATCGGCGCCGAGGCGCTGTTGCGCTGGAACGATCCCGAGCACGGCAACATTCCGCCGCAGGTCTTCATCCCGCTCGCCGAGGAGTCGGGGCTCATCCACTCGCTCGGCGAATGGGTGCTGCGCTCGGCCGCCGAGCAGTGCGTGCAATGGCGCAACGCCGGCCTGCTGCTCACGATCTCGGTGAACCTGTCCGCGCGCCAGTTCTACCGCGAGGACCTCGCGCAGCGGATCAGCGAGATCGTGCGCGAAGTGGGCTGCGAGCCGTCATGGATCGAGCTCGAGGTGACCGAGACGAGCCTGATGCACGACCTCGATGCAATCCGCAAGGTGCTGCACCGCTTGCGTGACGAAGGCTTCACCGTCGCGATCGACGACTTCGGCACCGGTTACTCGTCGCTCACCCACCTGAAGCACTTCCCGATCGACACGCTGAAGATCGACATCTCGTTCATCGCCGATCTCGAAACCGATCCGGGCGACGCCGCGATCACCGAGGCGATCATCGGACTCGCGAAGGGCCTCGGGCTCAAGGTCGTCGCCGAGGGCGTCGGCACGCGCGCGCAGCTCGAGTTCCTCGACAAGCGCGGGTGCCAGTTCTTCCAGGGATTCTGGGTCAGCAAGCCGCTGCCGGCCGACCAGTTCGAGACGTTCGTACGCACCACGCCGCGCACGAAGCATTGACGCCCAGTCGCCGTGGCGCAGACTCGGCGCGGCGCCGCGCGCTGTCAGACAGACGGAGGAAGCGCGGCGAGCCATCGCGCGAGCGCGCCCGCGGGCTCGGTCCAGCGCCGCTCTAGCATCATCATGTGCGCGAGGCCGGGAAGGATCTGGGCATCGACGCCATGGTGCGCCGCGGTCGCGCGCACGTCGTCGGCCGTGCAGATCCGGTCGCCGGCAACGCCGAGCACGAGCAGCGGTGCGCCGCCGCGCTCGGGCAGCTGCCAGTGCAGCCGCAGCGACAGGTCGAGCAGCGCGCGCGGCGACTCGACGCCGAGATGCTTCGTCGCCTCGATCAACAGCGCCGGCGCGACGTCGTCGCTGAAGTAGTACGGCCGCAGCGTCTCCAGCACGTGCGACGACAGCTGCGACGGATCGAGCATCGCCATCTGCATCAGGTAGTCGGGACGCTCGGTCGCAAGCCGCGCCGCCATCATCAGCAGTCCTGTCGGCGGCAGCGGCGCGAGCAGCGCCGCGGCGGGAACCGGCCGTGTCGCGATCAACCGCTCGACCACCGCCGCACCCATCGAATGTCCGATCAGAACCGGCGGCGCCGGAAGCGACGCGGCGACGCGCTCGACGTCGGCGGCGTAATCGTCGAGCCCCGTGATGAACAGCGTGTCGCCGCCGCCCGACCCGCCATGACCGCGCAGGGACAGCGCATACGACGGATAACCCTGCTGCGCGAACCATGGCAGGAATTGCGCGTCCCAGCACCAGCTGTCGCAATAGCCGCCGTGCACGAACAGCAACGGCGGCTTCGCGCGCTCGTCGCGGCGGCCGCGCGCGCCGCCATTGGCGCGCGCCGGAAGGCGCGATCGAACCTCGAGATGAATCTCAGCGGGAAGCATCGGGGCGCCGTGGCCGCGGATCGAGCGCACGCAGCGAAGCGACGTCGATGATCGTGCTACGATGCCGCGCCCGGGTCTGTTCCATGATCGCGGCCGATAAAAGAACCGACATTCTGCCAGAACGACCGACGCGTTCGCGCGTCGTGTACGACGCGCAGTGCACGCGATGCGGCCGACTCGCGGCATTCCTGGACGACGTGCAGGCTCGCTATCCGTCGTACTTCTGCCAGCCGGTGCCGCCGTTCGGGGATGCGCACGCGCCGTTCGTGATCGTTGGGCTTGCGCCCGGCATGCACGGTGCCAACGCGACCGGACGCCCGTTCACCGGCGACTACGCGGGCATCCTGCTGTACGCGACGCTGCACGCATACGGCTTCGCGTCGCAGCCGACCGCGACATCGCCCGACGACGGTCTCGCGTTGATCGGCTGCCGGATCACCAACGCGGTCAAGTGCCTGCCGCCGGCGAACAAGCCGCTGCCCGCCGAAGTGAGGAACTGCAACGACTACCTCGCCGCCGATCTCGCCGCGCTTCCCGCCGGCGGGGCCGTGCTCGCGCTCGGCCGCATCGCGCACGACGCCGCGTTGCGCGCGCTCGGCGAGCGCCCGGCTGCATTTGCCTTCGCGCACGGTGCGAAGCACGCGCTCGCACGCGAGGTCACGCTGTTCGACAGCTACCACTGCAGCCGCTACAACACGAACACCGGCCGCCTCACGCCGCCGATGTTCGAGGCGGTGTTCGACGCGATCGTCGTGCATTTGAAGCGCCTGCGGCGCGCGGAGCGTCGGGGTGTCTAAGGTGCCGCGTCTTGCGAGCGTCACGACGCCGGCCGTTTCGCCGCCCGACGCTAGCGCCGCGCGGAGCGACGCGCGCCTCGACGCGCGCGAGCTGGTCGCCTCGCTGCCGCACCGCCCGGGCGTCTACCGGATGTTCGATGCGGCCGGCGATGCGCTGTACGTCGGCAAGGCGCGCGACCTGAAGAAGCGCGTCGCGAACTATTTCCAGAAGGGCGCGCACGAGACGCGCATCGCCGTGATGATCTCGCAGGTCGCGCGCGTCGAGACGACGGTGACCCGTTCGGAAGGCGAGGCGCTGCTGCTCGAGAACAACCTGATCAAGGCGCTCGAGCCGCGCTACAACATCCTGTTTCGCGACGACAAGAGCTACCCGTACGTCTGCATCACCGGCGAGCAGTTTCCGCAGCTTCGCTTCCATCGCGGCAAGCTGGATCGCGTGCATCGCTACTTCGGGCCGTTTCCGAGCGCAGGCGCCGTGCGCGAGGGCATGGCACTGCTGCAGAAGGTGTTCCAGCTGCGCACGTGCGAGAACACCGTGTTCGCGAACCGCTCGCGGCCGTGCATGCTGCACCAGATCGAGCGCTGCAGCGGTCCGTGCGTAGGGCTCGTGAGCGAGCGCGACTACGCCGACGACGTCGCGAGCGCGCTGATGTTCCTGCAGGGCAAGACGAGCGAGGTGCTCGCGCAATTGTCGGCGCAAATGCAGGCCGCGAGCGGGTCGCTCGAATTCGAGCGCGCTGCGCGCATCCGCGACAAGATCACGCGCCTGAACACGCTGCAGTCGCGCCAGTTCGTCGAGAGCGCGACCGCCGGCGACATCGACGTCGTCGCTGCGGCGAGCGAGCGCCGTCTGGTCGCAGTCAACGTCGTCATGGTGCGCGGCGGGCGCCACGTCGGCGATCGCACGTTCTTTCCGCATCACGCCGATGCCGACGCGCTGCCCGACGTGTTGCCGGCGTTCCTCGCGCAGCACTACGTCGAGCGCCCGGTGCCGCCGACGATCGTCGTCTCCGATGCCGCCGACACCGACGCGCTTGCCGAAGTGCTGTCGGCGCAGGCGGGCCAGAAGGTGCAGATCACCGACAATCCGGGCGGCGAGCGCCGCGTGTGGCTGCACATGGCGAACGAGAACGCGCTGTTCGCAATCCGCCAGAAGCTCGCGCAGAAAGCGACGCAGGAGGACCGCCTCGCGCTGCTGCAGCAGGCGCTCGGGCTGCCGGAAAGCGCGCAGCGGATCGAGTGCTTCGACGTCTCGCACACGATGGGCGAGCGCGCCGTCGCATCGTGCGTGATCTTCGACCGCCTCGCGATGCAGACGGGCGAGTACCGGCGCTTCAACGTCAATCCCGAGCACGCCGGCGACGACTACGCGGCGCTGCGCGAGGCGCTGACGCGACGTTGCGCGCGCATCGTCGCCGGAGAATATCCGGCGCCCGATCTGCTCGTCATCGACGGCGGCAAGGGACAGGTTGCCGTCGCGGCCGAAGTGCTGGCCGAGCAGGGCCTGCACACGACGCGACTGATCGGCATCGCCAAGGGTCCGGAGCGCAAGCCGGGCGAGGAGGACATCGTCTTCCCGGATCGCGTCGAGCCGCTCAACCTTGCGCCCGATCACCCGGGCCTGCATCTGCTGCAGCAAGTGCGCGACGAGGCGCATCGCTTCGCCATCCAGGGTCACCGTGCGCGGCGCGCGAAGGCGCGCACGACGTCGACGCTGCAGGACATCGAAGGCATCGGCGCGAAGCGCAGGCAGGCGCTGCTCGCCCATTTCGGCGGCCTCAAAGGGATTGCGAAGGCGAGCGTCGACGATCTCGCGCGGGTCCCCGGCGTCTCGCGCGCGCTTGCCGAGCGCATTTTCGCCGCGATGCACTGACAGCGGCGTGAGCGGCGGGCTTACGTGCTCTTGCAGCGCCTGCCGACAGCCGGGCGCATCGCGCGCGGTCATGCTTCGTCGGGCCAAGACCGGCTCGCGGAGGATTCGATGGGGCTCACCGACGAAAACGAAGTTGCGCAACCGCAATCGAGGTCCGCGAGCCCGCTCGCGCGCCGCTCGTGGCGCGCATGGCCCGCGTATCAGCAGGGCCGGTGGGGCTACATCCTCGCGTGGGCGCTCGGCGTGCCGATCCCGATTCTCGTGCTCGTCTACCTGCTTCGCGGCTGCACGTGAGCTGACGCGTCAGCGCAGCGGCGCTGAAACGCGCGACAGCACCGCTTCGTACTCGGCGATCGGCGTCGCGTCGATGGCGAACGCAAGTGCACCGCGGACGCCCCCGTCCGCGGCGGCGAGCGGCACCGCCGTGATCCGCATCGCGCGCACCGTGCCGTCTTCACGGACGGCTTCGCATTCGATTTCCTTGAGCGGGCGACCCGCGCGCAGGCATTGGCGCACGGCGTCTTCGCGCACGCTCGCCGGGAGCGCGCGCGCGGCGGCATTGCAGCGCACGTCATCGCCGCGCGCGATCCAGGTCGCGAGCGGGACGTGGCGCAGCAGCGCGTCGACTTCGTCGTTGCGCTCGCGCAACGCGCGCTCCGCGCGCACCGCGTCCGTAACGTCGAACGCGAGGCCGCCGAGCCAGTTGCGCTCGCCCGCGCGGATCGCAAAGCGCACGTCGACATAGCGTCGGCCTTCGCTCGGGACGTCGATCGTGCATTCGCCGGTCTCGCTCGTGCGGCCGTCGGCGAGCGCTTCAGCCCAGCCGGCCGCCGTGCGGCCGGCGTCGTTCACAAACAGCGTGTGCCCGTTCTGGTCGACGATATAGGCCGGGAACGGCAGCCGCGCCATGAACGCCGCGAACTTGCGCTCGGCGAGCTCGAGGCTTCGCTGCGACGCGACCGCAATGGCTTCGCCCTGGCGCGCCGTTTCGACCAGTCGCGCGCGCGCTCGCTCGCTGCGCCGTGCATGGCTCGCATCGCGGAACACGGCGACGGCGCCGAGCAGCGCGCCGGCGTGCGAGCGCACCGGCATCAGCGTGCAACGCACGTCGCGCTGCACGCAATCGCGGGTGGACACGAGCATGCTCTCGTCGATGCCGCCCGGACGTGCGCTCGACGACAGTGCGTCGCGCAGCGCCGTCGCCAGATTGCCGGCACGGCCGTCGCGCGAAACCTTCAGCACCTGGTCGATGCGCCGACCCAGAATGTCGGCCGCGCTGCACTGCGCGAGGCGCTCGGCGGCAGCGTTGACGAATTGCACGCGGCCGTCGACATCGGCGGCGATCACCGCTTCGTCGAGCGCGGCAAGCGCTGCATCGTACCAGTCGCGCTCCGCGAGCATCCGCGCACGCAGCGACTCGCGCCCTTCGCGCGCGTCGTCGCGCTCGCGCGCGGCGTTTCGGGCAAGTTGCGCGAGCGCGCGCAGCCGATCGCGCTCGCGCGGCATCCGCGACAGCGTCACCGCGATCAGCACGGCGCTCAGCGCGAAGAGCGCCACGGACAACGTGTCGCCGAGCGTGAGCGTGCCGCTGGCAAGCGAAGGTGCGCGCAACAGCAGGGCCGCCGCGCTCACTGCGATCGCCACGAGCGCGCACGGCGCGCCGAGCGTGCTCGCGCTCAATACGACTGCGAGATAGAAAGGCGCGTGTGCCGAAGCCGGGCCGAGGACCGCGGACAGCGGCGGAGCCACCAGAGCCGCCGTCCCGGCGATCGTCAGCGCGGCGACGAAACGTGCAGCGCTGTCGATCCGGTCGACGCGCGGCGCGCGCGCGACCTCGCGGCGCGCAGTCGTCGCGTTAGCCGAAACGGTTTCCGCTCTTGCGGCGATGTCGATGCGCGTCATGGGGCGTCAACCCCCTGCAGCAAGAAGCGTGCTTGGCCGCGCACGGGGGACATCGACCGTCGTACCGAAAGCTGTCCGTCGCTTTTACAAAAAAAGGAGTGCGCGTTGCACTCCGTTCGATTCGAAGCGACGCGCGCCGCGTGGTCGTTCTAGCGTCCGGCCTCCACGTCGGGCACGCCCTTCGTGGGTGCCTGCGCGTCGCCGTCATCGCCAGGGTCAGACTCCGCGCCCGCGCCCGGCGCCGTCATCGGCGGCATCACCAGTGCGCCGCCGATCGTGCTGTCGGGCGTCGTGCTCGCCGGCGGTGCGAGGTCGATCGCCGTGCCCGGGTGACGGTTCGCATCCGGCTCCATGCGGGTCGAGCCGTCGTACGGCTTCGCGTCGCGCTGGGCGTCCCACACCGGGGCCGCTGTGCCAGCGGCGTGCGTGTCGGTTTCGTTGCGATGCCCGCTGTGCGGATTGCCCAGCGCATCGGCGGTGGCGAGCGCCGGCATCGACGCGACGGCGCCAATCGCCGACGCGAGCGCGAGCCTTTTCCATGAGGTCATCGTCGTGTCCTTTCGCAATGTGCCCCGCGCGAACAGCCGGTTGCGGCGGCTGTGCGGTATCCGGCGTATGGTTGCAGCCGTATGGCGCCGCGCATGCCGGGCGGCGTCGACTGCGCGTGTAGGGCGCCCGCTACGCGGACGGCTGAATCAACGCTGCGCGGCGTCCGGCGCGCGCCGGAAAGCGACCGACAAGCCGGGATCGCTCGACAAGCGCCCGCCGGCCGCTTGCACCAGGCCGGCGAGGAGCCGCAGATCCTCGACCGCCGTGGCGTCGCTCGCCGTCATGCCGCCCGGCGCTGTGAAGTCGAAGATCGCTTCGCCACCTTCGTCGCGGCCGTGAACGTGCAGCGCGGCGCGATCGCCGGCGTGCTGCGCCGCCCACGTGCCGCACGCAAGCAGCACGTGCTGCAGCGCGCGCTCCTCGGCGCCGAGCTGTGCCGGCAGCGCGCTGAAATCGTACTCGAAGCGCAGGCGCCGACGCGCGGCCTCGTCCTTCAACAGCCGCATCACATCGGGCAATGCCGCCGACGATGCGCAAACCGAGTCGACGTCGCTCGTTGGCCATTCGGTCATGGCGCCGAGCAGAGCGACATTGCGCTCGAGCAGGTGAAGCTGCCGCTCGACGGAGCGAAGCCGCTGCTCGACCTTCGGATCCGGCGTCCCGGTGCCGGGACGCGGCTCCAGCAGCGCAGCGAGCATCGTGATGTCGTGCAGCGACCCGCGAATCGCGTGCAGCAGCGACGGCGACGCCGTTCGCGTCGCAAGGCCGACCGCCGCGAGCGAGCGGAGCCGTTCGGATTCCATCCGCCGAGCGCTCCGTTCGCGCGCCGCGTGAAGGCGGCTAGTTGAGGTTTTCGCTGGCCGGCGATGCAGGCACGACGAAGCGCAGTCGTCCGCGCGGTCCCGCGTCGTAGATACGCAGCTTGTTGTAGAGCGTCTTCGTGCTGATGCCGAGGATGCGCGCCGCTTCCTCCTGCGTGCGGCAGCGCTGAACCGTGTGCAGGATCAGCCTGCGCTCCACTTCGGCCAGCGACTCGCCGACCGACACGTTGAAGCCGTCGGCGGTCGGTGCTACCGCCGCCAGCGTATCGCGCTGCAATGCCGGCTGCGTGATGAGCCGCCCTTCGGCGAGGATGTAAGCGCGTTGGACGACGTTGTAGAGCTCGCGCACGTTGCCCGGCCAGTTGTAGCGCTCCATGCGCTCGAGTGCCGCCGGGCTGAACGCCTTGTGCATCGGGCTCTTGCGATTGAGCTCGTCGACGAAATGACGCGCGAGTTGCGCGATGTCGCCCGGACGCTCGCGCAGCGCCGGTATATGGAGAGGCACGACCTGCAGCCGATACAGCAGGTCCTCGCGCAGCTTGCCGGCCTTGACCGCGTCGTACGGATCGCGATTCGTCGCCGCAATCACCCGGACGTCGATCGGGATCGTTTCCGACGAGCCGACGCGGCTCACCGTGCGCGACTCGAGCACGCGCAGCAGACGCACTTGCAGGTCCATCGGCATTTCGGTCACTTCGTCGAGGAACAGCGTGCCGCCGTGCGCCCGCTCGAAATATCCGTTGTGCTGTCGTGTCGCGCCGGTGAAGCTGCCCTTTTCGTGGCCGAAGAGCTCGCTCTCGATCAAGTTCGGCGACACGGCGCCGCAATTGACCGCGAGATAGGGCCCCGCCCGACGGCTCGACATCTCGTGCAGGCTTTGCGCGACCAGCTCCTTGCCGGTGCCGCTCTCGCCGACGATCAGGACCGTGGCGTCGGTCGGCGCGATCCGCTCCATCGACGAGTACAGCTTCTGCATCGCCTGCGACGTACCGACCAATCGGCCGAGCCCGCGCGCATTTTGCGGCTCGCGACGCGGATCGAGCGTCGACAGCCGGCCGAGGATCTCGGAGAGCTTCGTGAGATCGACCGGCTTGGTCAGGTAGTCGGTTGCACCGAGTCGCATCGCGTCGACCGAGCTTTCAACCGACGCGTGACCGGTAATCAGCACGATATCGCTGCGCTCGGCGATGCGCGGCTCGGACAGCAATTCGATGCCGCTGCCGTCCGGCAGCACGAGATCGACCAGCACCAGGTCGGGACGCGGCTCGAAGCTTTCGCGGGCTTCGGCGAGATTGGCTGCAACGGCAGTGGTGAAGCCATCACGCGCCACGATTTCGGCGAGGGTCGAGCGGGCGATGGCGTCGTCGTCGACAATCAAGGCATGGGGCATGGAGGGTGTCCTTCGGCTGTCGGGCTGCGCCCTATGTTCTACACGCAATCGAGCGTTGCGCAAGCCATTTTAAGTATATTTGCCCGCCTGACAACATTGCCGAGCGAGCGCGTTCTGCTTGTAAAGATTACAACGACGCCGGCGAGCGGGACCGGTGCGGCCGCGAGCGCGATCGGGCCTGCCGGCCGACAGCGGACGGTGCGACCGGCGGTCGCAGCGGCACGGCCGGGGGACGCAGGCAATCGAGCCAGAACCGGCGCCAGCGCAGCGAATCCTCGCAAATCCGTCCGAGGTCGCGTTCCGCCTGCCATCCGATCTCGGTGCGCGCGCGGCTCGTATCCGCCCAGCTGCTGCCGACGTCGCCATCGCGCCGCGGCTCGACGCGATACGGGACCGGCTGGCCGGTCGCGCGCTCGAAGGTGTTCATCACTTCCAGCACCGAGTGCCCATGACCGCTGCCCACGTTGTACGTGCGGATGCCGCCGCGCCCGGCGGTCGCCTCCAGCGCGAGACGGTGCGCGCGCGCGACGTCCATCACGTGCACGTAGTCGCGCACGCCGCTGCCATCGACTGTGTCGTAATCGTCGCCGTACACGCAGAGCCGTTCGCGTACGCCGACGGCCACCTGCTCGATCATCGGCATGAGGTTGGTCGGTGCGTCGCGGGGGTCGTCGCCGAGCCGGCCACTCTCGTGACCGCCGACCGGATTGAAATGCCGAAGCACGCTAGCCGCTCCTCCGCGCGCGTGGACGACGTCGCGCACGATCATCTCCGCGACCTGCTTCGAGCGCCCGTACGGACTGGTCGGTTCGAGCGGATGCTCCTCGCCGAGCGCCGTAGAGGCGTCCGCACCGTATACGGCGGCCGACGAGCCGAGCACGAACGGACATCCGCCGGCAGCCTCGATGACGTTCGCCGTGCCGGTCACGTTGCTGCGGTAGTAGTCGGCGGGGACGCGGATCGACTCTTCGACGCTTCGCACGCCGGCGAGATGAACGACGCCGTCGAAGCAGTACGGCCGCAGCGCCGCGCGCAGCAGCTCGCCGTGGCGGATGTCGAGGCAAAGGAAACGCGGCCGCTTGCCGGCGATGGACGCGATCCGCTCCAGCACGTCGCTGCGGCTGTTCGCGAGGCTGTCGACGACGACGACGTCGTGGCCGGCGCCGATCAGCTCGACACAAACATGCGAGCCGACGTAGCCGGTACCTCCAGTGACGAGTACGCGCATGGCGATTTTCCCTGCGATGTGCGCGCAGCGCGCGCGGGTGGCTCAGTCCTCTCCGAGGCGAGTCCTTCCAAGGCCGCGTCCCGATGCACCGCCGGTGCGCGGCGGCAGCGGTGCCGCGGCCGGCATCGCCACGGGCACCGGTGCCGGGCGCGGCGACGGTGAGCGCGAGCCACGCCATTCGGCGATCACACGCGCAAGGTCGGGGTTGCGTGACGCGACTTCCAGTTGAGCGCGCAGGAAGCCGGCCGGCGTGCCGCAATCGATGCGCCGTGCCGGAAGCTCGACTGCCCAAAGGTCTTCCTCGTCGAGCAGCAGACGGATGGCGTCGGTCAGCTGCACTTCGCCCCCGTGACCCGGCGCCGTCGCGTGCAGACAGCGAAAGATCGCCGGCGTGAACACGTAGCGCCCGACGACGCCGAGCAGCGAGGGCGCCTTGCCCGGTCCGGGCTTCTCGACGATGTCCTCGACCATGTGCCGGCGATCGAACGAGCGGGACGGCGAGATGACGCCGTAGCTCGACGTCTGTTCCGCCGTGATCGGCTCGACCGCGATCATCGAGTGCCGCTCGCCCTCGTAGAGCGCGGTCAGCGTCGCGATGCCCTGCGTGGCGTCGACGACGAGATCGTCGGGCAGCAGCACGGCGAACGGCTCGCCGCCGACGACCCCCTCGGCGCGGAGGATCGCGTCTCCGAGGCCCCTCGGCGATGCCTGCCGCACCGTTGCGAATGTCGGCCGCGCGCCGCTCGCGCTGGTCCAGCCGTCGAAATGATCTTCGATCGCGCTCTTGTTCCTGGCGGTGATGAAGATGATCTGGTCGAGTCCTGCGGCAAGTGCTTCCTCGACGGCGAACTCGAGCACCGGGCGATCGACGATCGGCAGCAGCTCCTTCGGAACCGCACGGGTCGCCGGCAGCAACCGCGTGCCCCGGCCGGCCACGGGTAGCACGGCCTTGCGCACGTGCACCGAGGCGGTCGTGGCGAGCGGCATCGAATTCTCCTTGGTGAGTTTCGGCGTGCGAGAACGGCGCGGAGCCTCGCTCCGTACAGCGAAATCCGTGCCGGTCCGAATTTTTTGCTCGTGCGCGCCGGCTTCGACGCCGGCGGATCGCGCGCAACGCGCGCAATTCGCTGTGTGCGGAGAGAATTCAGTGATTCATCGCGCACGGCGCCGGCTCCGACGGCGCGCACATCCGGGACAAGCGCCGCCGGCACGTCGTGCCATATCGAAAAAAGTATCGGAACGTCGGTAAGGCTTTCGTGATATGCGACTGACATCCGACCACGGGAGCGACCGCGCGGGCGCGCGGGGAGAACGGCATACGATTTGCGTTCGCGGCGGCGTCACTCGCTTATCCCGATCCCGTGCCGCTTCCTGACGATGAACCCCTCTCGCGTGCCGCTGCCCGGAGCACGCATGATGCAAGTCTGCGACGAGCACTGGATCCGTTATCCCGGCGATGCGATCTTCCACCGCGTGTTCATGCAGGGCAATGCGAGTCCGCACGACAAAGCGCCCGGCGGCTTCGCACGCGTGACGGCGCAGTGAGCGTGCTGGTTATGCCATGTCGCCGCGTCGGCGGCGATGGAAAAGGCGCTAACCCAGCGTGCAATATTTACGTGCTGACGGAGGAGCCGATGCGTGTGCGACCGCGCAGACGACCGCTTTTATCGTGCTGGATAAGGCCCGCACGCGGAGCGGCGCGCGCGCGCGCCGCTTGGCATGCTCGCTGCTTTGCACTGCGGGTGGCGGCGTTGCGTCGGCCATGGCCCCCGCGGGGCTCGCCGCGGCTCAACTCACTGCAAAGGAGCATCTCGTGATCAACCTCATCGTGTGGCTCGTTGTGGGCGGCCTTCTCGGATGGATCGCCAGCATGATCATGCGCACGGACGCGCAACAGGGCGTCGGACTCAACATCATCGTGGGCATCGTGGGCGCGCTGATCGCCGGATTCGTGGTGTCGCCGCTGCTCGGCCTGCCGACGATCAACGAGGGCGCGTTCAGCGCCGGCTCGCTCGTCGTGTCGCTGATCGGCGCGATCATCCTGCTCGCCATCGTCAACCTGTTCCGCCGCGGACGCGTTCGCTGATACGCGCCGTCCTGCAGGGAGCATTGCAATCGTGCGCCGGGTTGATCCGACCGCCGACGGTGCCGCCGCAGCGACAGCGAGGCGGCCTGCACGCTGGCTGCTCGCGCTCGCTGCCGCCGGTGTGCTGATCGGCTGGCAGCTCGTGCGACACGGGCGGCCGCGCATCCATGCGCGGGCCGTGCAGCACGAGGTGCATCGCTGGGAGGGCGAAGGCGGCCAGGTGCTGGACTGACGCGAGGCGCAACTGCGCCGCGCGTCAGTCGCGCTGTCCTCTTTCGCTCGCATTCATGCCGACGCCCGCGGCGCCCGCTGCCATCGCATCAGCGCCGACGAAGGACGTCGTCGACGTCGCGATCGCGATGCTGCGCCCCGTCGTCGAAGCTGCCATCGCCGACACCGAGGTGAGCGCCGATCGTGCGCTGGTGATCGTCGTGCAGGACGACGACGCCACGCTGGGCGAGTACACGTTCGGCGACGCGGGCCGCACGCGCGTGAACTACGCGAGCTACGCACGCGACAAGGCCGCTCTCGCGAAGCGCGAGCGCGCCGACACCTCGCTCGTGCGCGGTCGCGCGCAAGCGCGCGGCGACACCGAGTTGCCGCTCATAGGGGGCGTTCATCGTCGCGGCGTGACGATCGGCGTGAGCGGTGCGCAAGCCTGGTTCGACGAGGCGTTCGGGATCATCGTGGCCGAGCTCGTACACGCACTCGAGCAGCAACGCGTGGCCGGTGGCCCTTAAGGCCGTCGCGGAAAAATTTTCTGCATTCGGCAATTTCGTCGAATCGCCGCGGCTCGATCGCACGTCGATACAACGCGATAGCGTGGCACGCGGATTGCACGCCTGCCGGGTCGTGTCGATCGGCGTATCGCATCCCGCGCATTCGCTTCGCATCGTTCCTCCGGAGTACGGATGAATCCCTATCACGATGGAATCATCGCGCCTGGCGTGCGCGACAACGACTGGGCGCATACCTCGTACGACGACATGTTCTTCGCCCGCACGCCGCGCGTCGTCGGCCGGCGCGCGCACGCTGCGGAGGGCGCGAGACTCGCCGCCGGCCGGCCGGTGTACACCCTCGCCGGCGAAGCCCTCGGCGAGGTGCTCGCGACGGTGCTCGACGCGACGACCGGACGCGTTGCGTACGCCGTCCTCGCGTGCAGCGACGCCGCGATCGGCGCCGACAAGCTCTATGCGATTCCTTCGCACGTGCTTCGCTACGATGCCGGGGCCGATTGCCACCGTGTCGACGTCACCCGCGAGCGTTTGCGGGCCGCTCCAGCGTTCGAGCGTGATCGCTGGCCGGGCGCGGACGGACGGTGGGCGCGCGACGTCGACGCGTACTGGGAGTGATCTGGCGCGCTCCAATCGCGCATTGAGCGCTACGAACGACGACGTCGACACGGCATCGGAGCCGTTCGCCGGGGCGAGTCGTCGCCGGCAACCGGTCGCAACGCTCGTCGGGCGAGAGTCGACATCTGCGCGATCGCCTCGCCGAGCGTGACCGGCGTTCGCTGCGCGAGCACGCGCGCGACGACGTCGCGCCAGTGCTCGACGACGCTCGCGACCGCCGCGTCCTGCGGGTGCAGCGCGATTCTCAACAGCCGCTGCGGCGACGCGCGCGCGACCGCGAGCGAGATCATCGCGCGCGACATCGATCGGCGCACCGCCGACGTCGGGCTGTACCACAGCACGTCGGTCGCGCTCGTGCGTCCGTGCGGCAATCCGACGAGCGCGCGACGAAGCGACAGGTAGCGAAAGGATCGAGCGCGCTCGATCGCCGCGCGTGTCTCGTCGCTCGCGAGCCACGCGGGCGGGACGAAGCCGGTGAGCGGCCACCCAACCGCTCGCCAGCATTCGAGCGCCGCGTCGATGCGCGCGCTCGCGTCGCCGTGCCCGAGCGCGGCGAACTCGCCTTCGCATCGCGTGAGCAAACGGCGCGCGACAAAGCCGCGCGGCGTGCGCGGCGATGGCGCCTCATCGAGATGGACGAAGCCGTGCACGGCCGCCTCGTCGCCACGCGCGAGGCGCCGCTCGATCGCGTCGACGAATGCCGGCGAGCGATCGATCGCAACGGTGCGATGGTAGAACGGCACGACGAGCAGCGTCACGTGACGCGCGCCGATCGAGTCGAGCATGTCGAGCAGCGCACGGCACTGCGGCCAGGTCGCCGGCGCGACGTCGTGCAGCTCGACTGCGACCAGCGGCCGCAGCTCAGCCGCTCATGCGATCTGCTCGCGCAGCACGCGCGCAGCCGCACCGTGCACGACGGTCGCGTACTGCTGCAGCAGGCCGCGGAATACACGGTCCCAGCCGAAGTTGCGCTCGGCGCGCGCGCGCGCCGCGTCTCCGAGCGCCTCGCGATCGCGATCGTAGAGCACGGCAACGCCAGCAGCGAGATCGCTCGCGCTGCCCGCTCGAACGAGCACGCCGCAGTCCGGCGTGACGATCTCCGGCGCAGCGCCGTCGGCGGCCGCCACGATGGGCACGCCGCACGCCATGGCCTCGACCAGCGCGAGACCGAAGCTTTCGCGCTCGCCGGCTTGCACGAACGCATCGACGCCGCCGACGATCGCCGCCAACCGCTTCGGATCGCGCTCGAACGGAAGCACGGTCACGTTCGCCGGCAGCGGCGGCAGGCACGGTCCGCTGCCGATCAGCAGGAGGTGATAGGGCTTGCCGAGTCGTCGAAACGCGTCCACGAGCAGCGGCATGTTCTTCGCCGGCGCGAAGCGGCCGGCAAATACGCACAGTCGCGCGTCGCGCGGAAGACCGAGCCTCTCGCGCAACGCGCGATGGCGGCGCGACGGATGAAAGAGCTCGGCGTCGACGCCGAGCGGGCACACCGCGACATCGTGCACGCCCCATTCGATCAGCCGCTGCTTCATGTACTCGCTCGGCGCGAGCACGCGGTCGGCGTTGCCGAACACACGACAGGCGTACGTCTTCATCGTGCGGCCGGCGACGCTGCCGTAGCGCGAGCGCGCGTCGCGCACGAGGTCGGTGTGGCAGAACGCGATCACCGGCGTGCCCGACACGCGACGGGCGCGGAACGCCGCGATCGCGACCGGTCCGGGATCGCCTACCTCCACGACGTCCGGTCCATGCTCGGCGATCAGCCTGCTCCAGCGGCCGGTATCGAGCGGCATGCGCGAGCGAAGTCCCGGCACAGGCCGGCAGTGCACGAACGTCTCGCCGTGCAGCCCCATGCCGTTGCGCTCGCCGGGCACGAGCAGCGAATGGCGCATGCGCGTTCGGCGCGTGAGCCACCGGCGCTTGGCGAGCAGATAACGAACGACGCCCCCGCCGTTAGGCGAGTAGAGCATCGTGGTGTCGAGAACGTGCACGCGCAGTGCGGCGCCGAGCCGCGGCTTCGCCCGCGCGCCGTTGTTCGTCAATAACGCCGCGACAGGCGTCCGACCACAAAGCCCGCCACCAGCACAACGGCGAGCGCCTGCAACGGATGTGTCGAAGTGTAACGCAGGGCGTGCTCGAGTGCCTGGTTGGCCTGGCTCCCTAACCGGTCGGCGACGTCGGCCGCACCCTCGGCGACCTCATCGACCGTCTTTCGCGTGCGCTGCGCGACGTCGTCGACGGCGTTGCGCGCGGTGCCGGCGAGCTCATCGGCAATTCGGCTGCCGCGTTCAACGGCCCGTTCACGTGTTTGCGTCGTGTCGATTGCCATAAGCCATCCTCGTCGAGAGCGTTGCCGATTGTAGAGCGTCTCCGCGTGCGCTGCGCGCGTCGAGCGTTGCGAATGCGGCGGACGGCGCGAGCCGCCCGCCTGGCTGCTTGCGGGTGACCGGCAATGCAGCGATTACTTGCCCTTGTCCTTCGAGTTCGGATTCGTCGCGTCGCTTGCCGACGAGCTCGACGTCGAAGCGGACGACGAGCCCGGTGATGTCGACGACGAGGATGACGACGGCGACGTGCCGCTCATCGCTGACGACGAGCTCGGGGACATCGAGCTCGGCGACGAGCTCGACGAAGCGGTGGAGCTCGGCGTCGACGACGTGTCGCTCGACGACGATGGCGCCGTCGACGAAGAGCTGCTCGACATCGGTGGCGTCGACGGGGTCGACGTCGTGGACGAGCTGCTCGACGACGGCGGCGTCGTGGGCGTGGTTTCCTGTTTTTGCTGGCAGCCGACGAGCGCGGCGACTACGGCGGCTGCGGCTGCGGTCATCATGAACCGATTCATCATGGCTCCTTCGTGAAGTAGAGTTTTCGGGCGACAGCGTGCAAGGGCTAGCAGGTTTGGTGCCAAGCGGCGGCTGCCTGCGGCACGCCGCGCAATGCCCACAACGGCCACGCGCGTAAAGCCGATTCCGCTCGACGGATCAACACTCCCGCGTACTCGCCAGGTTCGGCTCGCCCGCCATCAACGCATCTTGTGCGGACGTTTGCACGGATGTCCGGTAAACATTGCTCGGGTGCAGTGTCGTGTTTCCAAAGCGACGTGCACATCTTCCGCTCGCGGCCGAGGCGAGCATCAGAGTGCGGCGGACATGGCGCGTTCGTGCATCGGCATGCGCTTTGCAGTACCGCGCGCATCCCGAAACAACGCGACGAGCGCGCATCGCGACTCGACACGCGAAAGTATTCTTCAGGAGTCATCATGGCGGGCAGGATCGCATTCATCAGCGAGCACGCATCACCACTCGCCGCCGCCGGCGGTGTCGACGCCGGCGGCCAGAACGTCTACGTCGCGCACACGGCGAAGGAGCTCGCCGCGCTCGGCTACGAGATCGACGTGTTCACGCGGCGCGACGACCCCGAGCTTCCGGCCGTCGTGCGCTGGGTGCCCGGCGTGCGCGTGATCCACATCGAGGCGGGGCCGCCGCGGTTCGTGCGCAAGGAAGATCTGCTGCCGACGATGTGCCATTTCGCCGAGCGTGTGCTCGACATTGCAACGCGTGCGCGCGATCGCGGCGAAGGCTACCCCGTCGCCCACGCGAACTTCTTCATGTCGGGTCTGATTGCGCGGCGATTGCGCGAAGAGCTCGGCATTCCCTATGTGGTCACGTTCCACGCGCTCGGGCGCGTGCGGCTGATGCACCACGGCCGCGACGATTTTCCGCGCGAGCGCGGGCTGCTCGAGCAGATGGTGATCGACGACGCGGACGCGATCATCGCCGAGTGCCCGCAGGACGCGATCGACCTGCGTGCGCATTACGACGTCGATCCCGCGCGCGTCACCATGATCCCGTGCGGCTTCGCGCGCGAGGAATTCACGACGGTCAGGCGCGAGGACGCGCGGCGCAAGCTCGGGCTTCCCGCCGATCGCCCGATCGTCCTGCAGCTCGGCCGCATGGTTGCACGCAAGGGCGTCGACAACGTGATACGCGCGCTCGCCATCGCGCGCCGCGATCACGGGATCGATCCGCTGCTCGTGGTCGTCGGCGGCGATTCCGACACGCCGGATCCCGAGCTCACGCCCGAGATCGGCCGACTGATGCAGATTGCGCGCGAGGAAGGGATCGACGAGGACGTCCGTTTCGTCGGCCGCCGCTCGCGCGAGGCGCTGCGCGATTTCTATTGCGCGTCCGACGTGTTCGTCACGACGCCGTGGTACGAGCCGTTCGGCATCACCCCCATCGAGGCGATGGCCTGCGGTGTGCCCGTGATCGGGTCGCGTGTCGGCGGAATCCAGTACACGGTGCAGCACGGGCGCACCGGCTTTCTCGTCGAGCCGAAGGAGCCCGCCGAGCTCGCGCGCCGGCTCGCGCAGGTGCTGAGCGACCCGGCGATCGGCGAGCTGTTCGGCCGGCGCGGGCGGCGCCGCGCCTGCCAACTGTTCACGTGGCGGCGCGTCGCGCAGCAGCTCGATGCGCTGTATGCGGCGGTCGCGGGCGCGCACGCAGGCACGTCGGATGCGGCGCCGCTCGCTGCGATTCAACGGGCAGGATGAGCGATGGGCGAGCTCGAAGGGCGCGTCGTGCTGGTGACCGGCGCGGCGCAGGGATTGGGCGCGGCGATCTGCCGCGAGCTCGCGGACGCGGGCGCGACGCTGGCGATGGCCGACCGCTCGGAGCGCGTGCACGAGACTCGGAAAGCCTTAGGCGAGGCGCGCGCGACGACGTTGACGGGGGACGTCGGCGACGAGCGCGACGTGCGGCGCTTCGTCGAGGAGACCGAAGCGCGCTGCGGCCGGCTCGATGCGATCGTCAACAACGCGGGCATCGACGTGACGAAGGACATCGCCGCGCTCGCCGTGGAGGAGTTCGACGCGATCATGCGCACGAACCTGCGCGGTCCGTTCCTGCTCGCGAAGTTCGCGCTGGCGGCGATGCAACGCGCGGGCGGCGGCGACATCGTCAACATCACGTCGACGGCGGCGAAGCGCGGCTGGCCGAACGCCGCCGCATATCACGCGAGCAAGTGGGGTCTGCTCGGGCTGTCGCAGGCGCTGCATGCGGAGCTCCGGCCCGCCGGCGTGCGCGTGACGGCGATCATCACCGGCGGCATGCGCACGCCGTTCCTGCTCGAGCGGTTTCCGGATCTCGATCCGGCCCGGCTGCAGGACCCGCGCGCGGTCGCTCGCACCGTTCGCTTCGCGCTGACGCAACCGCGCGAGTCGGCGATCGCGGAGCTCACCGTCGTTCCGCTCACCGAGACGTCGTGGCCGTGACCGAGCTGCCGCGCCCCGCCGTGTTCCTCGACAAGGACGGCACGCTGATCGACAACGTGCCGTACAACTGCGACCCTGCGCGCATCACGCTGCTGCCCGGCGTTCTGCTCGGCGCGGTCGCGCTCGCCGTCGCGGGCTATCGGCTGATCATCGTGTCGAACCAGCCCGGCGTCGCCCTCGGCCTCATCGGCCGCGATGCACTGGAGCGCGCCGAAGCGCGCATGCGCGAGCTGTTCGAGGCGGTCGGCGTCGAGATCGACGGCTTCTACTGGTGTCCGCACAAGCCGAAGACGCGCGGCGAGGGCGGCTGCGACTGCCGCAAGCCCGAGCCGGGGCTGCTCCTCGACGCGGCGCGCGCGCATCGCGTCGATCTCGCACGCTCATGGATGATCGGCGACATCCTCGACGACGTCGAGGCCGGACACCGCGCCGGATGCCGATCGATCCTCGTCGATCGCGGCAGCGAGACGTGCTGGCTCGGCGGCGAATATCGGACGCCCGATGCCGTCGTCGAGCGGTTCGACGACGCCGTGCGCGTGATCCTCGATGCCGAGGAGCACGCACAGGCGCTCGAGGCGGTTCTCGCGCAGACGGTGCATTGATGGCGGGCGACTGGACCGACGCGCGCTCGGTGCTCGCGATGCGCCTCGACGGCATGGGCGACCTGCTGATGACGACACCGGCGCTGCGCGCACTGAAGCACGCAGCGCCCCGGCGGATGACGCTGCTCACGTCGCGCGCGGGCGCCGTCGTCGCCGAGGGCCTGCCATTCGTCGACGACGTGATCACGTTCGACGCGCCGTGGGTCAAAAGCGGCACGCCCGCGAGTGGCGAGGACACCGCGCGCCTCGCCGCGGCGCTGCGCGAGCGCCGCTTCGATGGCGCCGTCATCTTCACCGTCTACACGCAGAGCGCGCTGCCCGCGGCGATGCTGGCGCAGCTCGCCGGTGTTCCGCGCCGCGTCGCGTATTGCCGCGAGAATCCGTACGGGCTGCTGACCGATTGGCTGCCCGACCCCGACCGCGATCCGCGCGACGGCGTGCGCCACGAGGTGCGCCGTCAGCTCGAGCTCGTCGCGGCGATCGGGTCTCATGCGAGCGACCTGCGGATGTGCTACGAAGTGAGCGACGCCGCGCGCGCGTCGATGCTCGCCAAGGCGCGCGCAGCGCGGCTCGATCCGCAGGCGCGCTGGCTCGTCGTGCATCCCGGCGCGACGGCGCCGTCGCGACGCTATCCCGCGGGCCGCTTCGCCGAGACGGTGCGCAGGCTCGCCGGCGACACGCGCTGGCAAGTCGCGCTCGCCGGTGGCGACGACGACGCGCAAGCGCTGATCGCGATGCGCGAAGCGGCGCCGTCGGCGGCATCGCTCGGTGGCGCGCTCGACTGGCGCGAGCTCGCGGCGCTGCTCGAGCGCGCGAGCGTCGCGATCTGCAACAACTCCGGACCGGCGCATCTCGCCGCCGCCGTCGGCACGCCGGTCGTCGACCTGTACGCGCTCACCAACCCGCAGCACACGCCGTGGGGCGTCGCGCATCGTGTGTTGAGCCGCGACGTGCCGTGCCGATGGTGCCTGAAGAGCGTCTGTCCGCAAGGGCACCAACGCTGCCTCGCCGACGTGTCGCCCTCCGAAATTCTCGGCGCGGTCGAGGAATTGTTCGTCGGCGACGACACGCGCGCGGTGTCGCGGCCGCGTACGCGCGCCGAACCGACCGGCATCACATGTACACACTAGGCATCAACGCGGCGTACCACGACTCGGCGGCGTGCCTCGTGCGCGACGGTGTGGTCGTCGCCGCCGCCGAGGAAGAGCGCTTCACGCAGGTGAAGCACGGCAAGCGGCCGACGCCGTTCGCCGCGTACGAGATGCCGCACCACGCGATCGACTATTGCCTGTCGGTCGAGGGTCTCGAGCTGAACGACGTCGATCACGTCGCGTACTCGTACGATCCGGCGTTGCTCGACGGCTGGAAGGAGCCGACGCTGGTTCTGCCGAAGGAGCCGAGCGCGGCGGCGTCGGCGAACGGCACGTCGCCGTGGGAGCCGCTGTTCCTGTCGTACGTCGTCAATGCACCGCGCCAGCTCGTGAGCGGTGCGCCGTTGCATCTCGACGCGCGCTTCCGAACGTCGCGCGAGGAGGCGCGGCGCTATCGATGGCATTTCGTCGAGCACCACCTGTGCCACCAGGCGAGCGCGTATCTCGCCGGTCCGCCCGGGGACGCGGCGGTGCTCACGCTCGACGGCCGCGGCGAGCGCACGTCGACGCAATACGGCGTCGTGCGCGACGGCAACTACCGCAAGATCAGCGAAGTGCCGCTGCCGAGCTCGCTCGGTCTGTTCTACGAGAAAGTGACCTCGCATCTCGGCTTCCTGCACTCCTGCGACGAGTACAAGGTGATGGCGCTCGCGTCGATGGGCAGCCCGACGCTGATCGAGCTGATGCGCGAGCACGTGCACTGGCTCGGCGAGGGCGATTACCGCATCGACCCGATGCCGCTCGCCGCGTGGTGCCCGCCGCGCCGTCGCGGCGAGCCGTTGACGAGGGCGCACCTGAACCTCGCGTCGTCGGCGCAGCAGCTGCTCGAGGAGACCGCGCTGCGCATCGCGTCGTGGCTCGCCGTGCGCACGCGCTGCTCGCGGCTCGTGATGGCGGGCGGCGTCGCGCTCAACTGCGTGATGAACGCGCGCTTGCGCGACGCCGCGGTGTTCGACGACATCTGGGTGCAGCCGGCTGCCGGCGATGCCGGCACCGCGCTCGGCGCGGCGCTGTGGGTGGACGCGGACGAGCGGTGCCGCGCGAACGGATCGGGCGAGCGCGCGTACGTCATGGACGACGTTTATCTCGGACCTGCGTTCGACGATGCGGCGATCGAGCGCGCGTTGCGCGAGGCGCGCGCCACGTACACGCGGCCGGCGTCGCTTGTCGACGAAGTGGCCGACCGGCTCGCGAACGACAGGATCGTCGGCTGGTACCAGGGCCGGATGGAGTTCGGACCGCGCGCGCTCGGATCGCGATCGATCCTCGCATCGCCGATCTCGGTCACGATGCAGCGGCGGCTGAACGAGTTGAAGGATCGCGAGGATTTCCGCCCGGTCGCACCGGTGGTGACCGAGGAGGCGGCCGGCGAATGGTTCGCCGGATGCACGCGCTCGCCGTTCATGCTCTTCGTCTTCGACATCATGGCGGACAAGCGCGATCGCATCCCTTCGGCCTGCCATGTCGACGGCACGGCCCGCGTGCAAACCGTCAATCGCCGCCAGAACCCGCGCTACCACGCGGTGCTCGAGGCGTTCGCTTCGCGCACCGGCGTGCCGGTGCTGATCAATACGTCGTTCAACACGCGCGGAAAGCCGATCGTCTGCACGCCTCGCGACGCGCTCGAGTGCTTCTTCACGACGCCGCTCGACGTGCTCGCGATCGGATCGTTCCTGCTCGACAAGGAGAGGGGAGTCCGCTGATGCGCGTTTCCGTCGTCGTGCCCACGCACGAGCGGCCCGAGCTGCTCGCATGCTGCCTCGATCACCTGCTGCGCCAGGATCTCGACACGTCGGAGTTCGAGATCCTCGTCGTCGACGACGGCTCGTCGCGCGCGGCGAGCGTCGCCAATCACGCGGTCAGCGCCCGCGCGGCGCGGCGGCGGCCGGGTCTTGCGATCCATTACATCCATTCGTCGGAGAATCTCGGCCCGGCGGCGGCGCGCAATCGCGGCTGGCGCTGCGCGCGCGCGCCGGCGATCGCGTTCACCGACGACGACACGCGGCCGGCGCCCGGATGGCTGCGCGAAGGGCTCGCCGCGCTCGCCGGCCTCGACGCCGCGGCGGGCCGCATCCTGGTGCCGCTGCCCGGCGACCCGACCGACTACGAGCGCGACGCCGCCGGGCTCGCCAATGCCGATTTCGTCACCGCCAACTGCTTCGTGCGCACGGCGATGCTGCGCGCGATCGGCGGCTTCGACGAGCGCTACCGCATGGCGTGGCGCGAGGATGCCGACCTGCAGTTCGAGCTGCGCCGGCGCGGCGCGCGCATCGGCTGCGCATCGCGCGCCGTCGTCGTGCATCCGATCCGCCCGGCGAAGTGGGGCGTGAGCCTCAGGCAGCAGAAGCGCGTTGTTTTCGATGCACTGCTCTACAAGAAGTACCCGCGCGACTACCGGCGCTGGATCCGGCCGCAGCCGCCGTGGCATTACTACGTCGCGGTGCTGGCGCTCATTGCGATGCTTTATTCGGCGTGGCGCGGCTACACGCCGGGAGTGGCGGCGGCGGCGATCGGCTGGGCGACGGTCACGGCGATGTTCTGCTGGAAACGGCTGCGCCCGAGCCAGAAGAGCGTGCGCCACGTCGTCGAGATGATCGCGACGTCCGCGCTGATTCCGCCGGTCTCGGTGTTCTGGCGCATGCGCGGCGCGTGGCGCTACCGCGTGCTGTTCCTGTGACGATGGGCGCGCAGCAAGGCGTTGCCGAAGCCGCCGGGCGCTGGTCGGATGCGCCGCGGCTGCCGACGTTCCTGCAGATCGAGCCGGTCGGCCAGTGCAACCTGCGCTGCACGATGTGCGCGATCCAGTTTCGCCGCGACGGTCCGCCGTACGGGGCGAACGCGTTCATGCCGCTCGACGACTTCAAGCGGATCGTCGAGGGCTTTCCGGCGCTCGAGCGGCTGCAGCTTCAGGGGCTCGGCGAGCCGATGATGCACCCGCAGTTCTTCGCGATGGTGTCGTGGGCGGCCGCGCGCGGCATTCGCGTGTCGACCAACTCGAACCTGACGCTGCTGTCGCGGCGTCGCGCGGTCGAATGCGTCGACAGCGGCCTTGCCGAGCTGCACGTGTCGCTCGACGCCGCGACGCCCGAGATCTACGAGCGCATTCGCGTCGGCGCGAGCTTTCACAAGGTGCTGCGCAATCTTCGCCGCGTGATGGAAGCGCGCGCCGTCGCGGCGAGCGCGCTCGACGTGCGAATCGTCAGCGTGCTGATGCGGCAGAACCTGCGCGAGCTGCCGGCGCTGGTGCGACTCGCCGCAAGCGAGGGCGTGCACGACGTGTTCGTCCAGTACCTGTGCCACGACTTCGAGGAGACGTCGCTGCCCGAGCACTACAAGCCGATGCGCTTGTTCATCGACGCCGAGCATCTGACGACGAAGCACGACGCCGATGTCGAGGCCGCGTATGCGCAGGCGCGCGCCGAGGCGCGCGCGCTCGGCGTCACGCTGCGCCTGCCGCCGCTGCGGCGCGCCGAGCGAAGGCCGCATGCCGGGCCGCGTTGCGACTGGCCGTGGCAAGGCGCGTACGTGAGCTACAGCGGCGACGCGATGCCGTGCTGCATGGTCGGCACGCCGGATCGCGCACGCTTCGGCAACGTGCTTGAGACGGGCGTTGCCGCCGTGTGGCACAACGACGCCTACCGGCAATTTCGTGCCGATGTCGCCGCAGACCGACCTCCTGCCGTATGCCGCTCCTGCGCCGTCTACCGGGGGCTGTTCTGATGCCGAACCTCGACGTGCGGCGCGGCCGGCCGAAGCGCATTGCCGTGTTTCGTGCGCTGCAGCTGGGCGACCTGCTGTGCTCGGTGCCCGCGCTTCGCGCGCTGCGCCACGCGTATCCGTCCGCCGTCATCACGCTGATCGGACTGCCGTGGGCGTCGCAGTTCGTGCGCCGGTTCAGTCATCTCGTCGACGCGTTCGTCGAGTTTCCCGGCTATCGCCAGTTGCCGGAACGCAAGCCGGACGCGGATGCGTGGCCGGCGTTTCTGTATTCGGCGTGGCAGGCGAACCTCGACGTCGCGGTGCAGCTTCACGGCAGCGGCGAGGTCACCAACGCGATCGTGATGATGCTCCACGCCGCGACGACCGTCGGCTTCCATCCGCGCGGCGGTCCGTGTCCCGATCCCGAGCATTTCACGCCGTGGCCCGACAGCGGGACCGAAGTCGAGCGCTGCCTTCGGCTCATCGATTTCCTTCGCATCGCGCGCCGCGGCAGCGAGCTCGAATTCCCGATCACGGCGGAGGAGTACGCGACGGCGAGCGCGCTCGCCGGCGCCCATGCGCTCGCACGGGGCGACTTCGTCTGCGTTCACCCGGGCGCGCGTTTGAAGAGCCGTCGCTGGCCGGACGAGCGCTTCGCGCATGTCGCGCGCGAGCTCGCGCGTATCGGCTATCGCGTCGCGGTCACCGGCACGCCGGACGAGGCGGCCGTCTGTGCGCGCGTCGCGGGCGGCGCGGGCTCGAACGTCGTCGATCTGTGCGGGCAGACGTCGCTCGGCGCGCTCGCCGGATTGCTGTCGATGTCGCGGCTTCTCGTGTGCAACGACACCGGCGTGTCGCACGTCGCCGCCGCGCTCGGCGTGCCGAGCGTCGTCGCCTCGTGCGGCGCCGACGCATCGCGATTCGGGCCCGCGGACGGCGCTCGCCATCGCGTGTTGCATCGCGACGTGAGCTGTCGTCCCTGCATGCACGACGTGTGCCCCGTCGATCACCTCTGCGCCGTCGCGCTCGACGCCGATGACGTGACCGACGCGGCGTTCGCGCAGCTCGCCGACTACGCCGACGGCAGCGCACGCTACGCACTGCGCGCACGCCCCCCGCTTGGCGCCGACATCGCTCGCAGGTGACGCGATGCGCCGCCACCGCATCCTCACCTGGCACGTGCATGGCAACTATCTCTATTACCTGACGCAGGCGCCGCACGACTTCTTCGTGCTGTCGAAGCCCGGCCGGCCCGCCGGCTACGGCGGTCGCTGCGGCGTGCTTCCGTGGGGCGACAACGTCCACGATTGCCCGGTGGAGAGCCTGGCCGGAAAGACGTTCGACTGCCTGCTGTTCCAGTCGCGCGAGCATTATCTGAACGATCGCGACACCGTGCTCACTTCGGCGCAGCGCAAGCTGCCGACGATCTTCCTCGAGCACGACCCACCGCTCGCGCACCCGACGAGCACGCGGCATCCGGTCGACGACCCGGACGTCTTCGTCGTTCACGTCACCCACTACAACGCGCTGATGTGGGACAACGGGCCGAACGCGACGCGAGTGGTCGAGCACGGCGTCGTCGTCCCGGAGGGGGTCCGCTATACCGGCGAGCTGCCGCGGGCGATCACGCTGATCAATCACCTCGCGCGTCGCGGCCGGCGGCTCGGCGCCGACGTCTACGAGCGGTTTCGTGCCCGCCTGCCGATCGACCTCTTCGGCATGGCGGCGAAGGATGCGGGCGGCGTCGGCGAGCTCCCGTACGAGGACCTGATGCACAAGCTCGCGCGCTATCGCGTCTACGTGCACCCGGTGCGCTACACGAGCCTCGCGCTCGCCGTCTGCGAGGCGATGACGATCGGGTTGCCGATCGTCGGGCTCGCGACGACCGAGCTGCCGCGCATCGTGCGCGACGGCGAATCGGGCTACATCGACAGCGACGTCGACCGCTTGATCGGGCGCACGCTCGCTCTGCTCGACGACGCCGGCGAAGCGGCGCGAATGGGTGACGCGGCGCGCCGCTTCGCGCGCGAACGTTTCGCGATCGGGCGCTTCGTCGCCGACTGGAATGGAGTGCTCGACGATGTCATCGCACGCTGATTGCGAGCTCTATCCCCGTGCACGGCGCACGCTGGTCACCGGCGGCGCGGGCTTTCTCGGCTCGCATCTGTGCGAGCGGCTGCTCGCGCGCGGCCACGAGGTGCTGTGCGTGGATAACTTCTACACCGGCACGCGCGCGAACATCGCGCACCTGCTGCCCGATGCGCGCTTCGAAGTGCTTCGCCACGACATCACCTTTCCGCTCTATGTCGAAGTCGACGAGATCTACAACCTCGCATGTCCTGCGTCGCCGGTGCACTACCAGCACGACCCGGTGCAGACGACGAAGACGAGCGTGCATGGCGCGATCAACCTGCTCGGGCTCGCGAAGCGGCTGCGCGCGCCGATCGTGCAGGCGTCGACGAGCGAGGTGTACGGCGATCCCGACGAGCATCCGCAGCGCGAGCGCTACTGGGGTCGCGTCAATCCGATCGGCGTTCGCGCCTGCTACGACGAGGGCAAGCGCTGCGCGGAGACGCTGTTCTCCGACTACCGCCGACAGCACGCGCTCGACACGAAGATCGCGCGCATCTTCAACACCTACGGGCCGCGGATGCAGCCCGGCGACGGCCGCGTCGTGTCGAACTTTATCGTGCGCGCGCTCGCCGGCGAGCCGCTGGAAATCTACGGCGACGGCGCGCAGACGCGCTCGTTCTGCTTCGTGAGCGACACCGTGGACGCGCTGATGCGGCTGATGGAGGTCCCCGCCGAATTCGGCGGGCCGGTGAACATCGGCAACCCGGTGGAGCACACGGTGCTCGAGCTCGCACAGATGATCGTCGACCTCACGCAGTCGCAATCGAGGATCGCGTTCGTCGGGCCGGCGGCGGACGACCCGCGGCAGCGGCGGCCCGACATTGCGCTCGCCGCAGCGAAGCTCGGCTGGCGGCCGCGCGTCGACATCGCGAAAGGCCTGGCGGCGACGGTGCGCTACTTCCTCGGCGTCCTCGGCAAGCGGGCGCCGGCGCTCGCGTCGGTCGCCGGCACGGCGCGCTGAAGCGGTTGCCGGGGCCCGCAGAGCGGTTGCGGCGGCGGAGTAGAATCGGTGATGCGCCTCCTCGGCGCACATCGACATGCTCTTCAATCTGCCCACCGCGCTCACGTGGCTGCGGATCCTGCTGATTCCCGTGTTCGTCGCGGTGTACTACGTGCCGGACGAATGGCTCTCGGAGTGGGCGCGCAACTGGACCGGCATGACGGTGTTCGCTGTGGCTGCGATCACCGACTGGTTCGACGGCTGGCTCGCGCGGCGTTGGCGACAGACGAGCGCGTTCGGCGCATTTCTCGACCCGGTCGCCGACAAGCTGATGGTCGCCGCGGCGCTGATCGTGCTGGTGTGGTATGAGCACCGAGCGCCGGCGTATCTCGCGATGATCATCATCGGCCGCGAGATCGCGGTGTCCGCGCTGCGCGAGTGGATGGCGCAGCTCGGACGCACGAAGACCGTCGGCGTCGCGCTGATCGGCAAGATCAAGACCGTCGCCCAGATGACGGCGCTGATCGCGCTGCTGCTGTGGGAGCCGTTGATCCCCGGCGTGTCGACGCGCCTGGTCGGACTCGTCGCGCTGTGGATCGCGGCGATTCTCACGCTGTGGTCGATGTTCCACTACCTGCGACTCGCGGCGCCGCATCTGCACGAGACACCGCCAACGACCGTGATGCGAACGCCGCCGCGAGCCTCGGTTGACCCTCGTGCGGCGAAAACAGTAAAATAGCGCGCTTTTCCGCTTGCCGCCCGTTCGGTTGCGGCAGCATCCGTTCCCCGATAGCTCAGTTGGTAGAGCGACGGACTGTTAATCCGCAGGTCCCAGGTTCGAGCCCTGGTCGGGGAGCCAATCTCCATGCGGGTTTCGGCGATTTTTGCGATTTCATTTCGTTCCGCAAAACCGCCCGCGTTCCGCAATTCCGTGGATTGTTTGTGCCGGCCGGGATTCGACTTGGCAAACAATGTCCGATGAAATTGCCACGCGTTCCATTCAAGGGGAGTGCGACTCCATAACGGACGATCGATGAGGGCAGGGAGCTCGTTGATCCACGCGCAGGGTTGGCGACCCGCTCGGTGGCGGCTTCACCGTAAGGCGTTGCATGCAGGCGCGCTTCGCGGCACAGAATTCTTGTGGCGAACCAACGCGTGACGGTCCCGAGCCGAAGCAGGGCCGTTCAAGCCTATAAGTCGACCCTGTCAGCGTAGGCTGCGCGATACACTGCGAGGTTTGCTCCATACCAGAACACGATGGCACTCTTTCGGCCGCGTTTAACTGATTATTTTGGAGTACTCCTCCCGCAGGCGGAATTAGACTTCGCCATTCCATTCTTGGACGAAGACATTCCACTGTATGTAGATCCCTTTCTGCTTTGGCGCTCTCCTTCTCAACAGGACCAGGCGTTACATACGAACCTGCTCAACGCTTTCAATCACCTTGGGTATCTGTGCGCAAACGGCAACGAGGCGCAAGCGGTCGCGACCCTCATTGCGGCCTCCGAATGCGATGAAGTCGGACTCGGTTCGTCTGCCAACCGGCGTGGAAAGGGAATCGGTGAGGGTAAGGCGCGCGAGATTCTGGATCTCTTAGGCGCATCCCGCAATACCATCGCGCAGGCTTCCGTCACTTTGAGGAGATCCAATTCTTTGTCGACGGCATATCCAAGGACCGCATCAGCGACTTTGCTTGCAGCTTCCTAAAGTCATTCCTCATTGATTTCACGATACAGCAGTGTCAGCTGCTGGGCATTCCTACACGGCCGTGCTGCGTTCCTCACGTGTATGACTCACGCAAGAATCATTTCGAGGAAGCATTGGGCATCCCGTTGCCGACAAATCCGCGGGACGAATCCTCTCATCTTTGTACCGAAGCGCTGGCTGCGGTTCGTGCCCTGGATCAGCTACGATGACTACTTCGAGAAGTATTGTCCGCAAGATGAAGTCTCCCACAAGCCGGAGGAACTCACGCGCGTCGCGGTCCTAGCTACAACCGCGATCATTATGGCGTGATCGAGACATACATCAAGGCCAAAGAGCGCACCTTCTCAGATTGTCACGAAGATCCACTCTTCGAGCAGATACCCATTACTTCGGCAAAGCGGAAATTCGCCGCGATCAAGAAGCTACCGACCGGCAAGGACCAGGGCGCCGACAGACAGTACGAGATCGTCCTGGGCCAGCTTCTGCCGTCATTGCTGTACCCTCAGCTCGATTTCGCCCAGGAACAAGCGCGCACCGACAGCGGCGTAAGCATCCGAGACCTGATCTTCTACAATACCGCGTCGACGCCGTTCCTCAAGGACATGGTCGACAGCTACGGTTCCAGGCAGATCACGATGGAGATGAAGAATGTGGTGGCCATTGAGCGCCAGCACGTTGATCAGCTCAATCGGTATCTAGCCGAAGAATGGGGAAGTTTGGCCTCTTTATCACGCGGAATCCGCTTAGGAGTGCCGAATTCACCGAGGACAATTGACCTCTGGTCTGGTCAGCGCAAGGCCATCGTAACGCTCGCCGACGCCGACATCGAGCAGATGGTCGAGTTGTTCGAAAGCAAACAACGCAATCCCATTGATGTCATCGTCAAGAAATATGGCGAATTCCGAGCAAAGTGCCCCTAAACCAGTGCTGCATACCGAAGAGGATGTGCGAGACCTCGAGAAGCTAGTCGTTCAGCTTCAAGGCTTACATGATGAGATTTCTATCCTTGCAAAGAAGTCGCCGAACGATGGACTCAATCTCTTCAAGCTCAAGCTCGTCAACAACATCTTGACTAAAGGTAACTTGATTCTGACAGAGCACTATAAGCCTCTCGACAATTTCTCGTCGTTTGATGAGTCTGCTCTTCCGACGAATAGCGACGTGACGATGGTCTTGGCGCTGTACATGGAGCAGGCGGAGCGCTTTCGCTCGAATAATATGATCTACCATGAGTACAAGTGGAAGTACCTAGTGAACGGAGCCGCGAGTCGTATTGAGGGAAGGGCGCCGACAATGATTGGAACGGATAGAAAGTGAGCGACGAGGATGAGTTTGAGCACGTAACGACCGACGCTGCCGTCGCGACTTACGAAGCCTCCACGCCGATATTCGAAGGGTTGATTAGGGAAATCCGAGAGCTTTCGAGGAAGAAGCCGGACGCGACGAAAATCGCGGGCAAGTCAAAATCGTCAACCGTGTTCTTAACGATCTCTTGCAGATTCTGAAGTCAGAGCCAACAGGCAAGTACCTCGAAGCTCTCGACGATGAGTCGTTGCCTCAGGTAAGTGACGCACTGCTCACGATGGTTCAGTTCGAGTCTGCACTGGATTCGTTCAAATCCAAGTACTACCGTTATATCGACGGTTCCCACCAATGGGTTACGCAAGATTTGGTGGACGCGTGGAACGCCGACGCTGAGGACCCAGATCCAGACGCATGACAACTGACTAACGGTGAAGGTTTGCGGTGATCCAGGAGCGCGCTGGTTCTCATTCCCCAACGATGTCCGCTTTAGCGAACGCAGCTCGGTGAAGGGCAAACGACGATTTGCCACCGGCTGCCAATCACACCTGCGTTACGACAGACTATTTCGTCGGCGTGACCTTCTCGCCGGCCCAGGCACGCAGGTAAATCTCGGTCGTTTTCACACTCTTGTGCCCGAGCTGCTGCTGTGCCTCGCGTATGTCCGTCGCATCGGCCTTGTCGGTCCCCGCCTTGGCCCTTAGATCGCGAAACTGGAAGGACTTGACCGCAGCCGCGGCTTCTACCTCGCCGGCTTCGTCCAGCGCTTTCGCAGCCCGTTTGCGGGCTTCCTCAAACCGGTTGTCGAGCGCCGAGTAGGAAAGCGGCTGACCGGTTTCGTTACGGCCGTAGCGCTGCTGCCAAGCTTGTCACCTTGTAGGCGCGGGCCTGAATCACGCTGGATCAGCGCGGCGAGCTCGCCCGCGATCGCCATGCGCAACTTCTTGCGCGTCTTTCCTTGGCTGAGCCACAGAAAGCCATCGCGAATGTCAGGCAGTCGCATCTTGAGCACGTCAGCAGGGCGCTGCCCCGTCAGGTATGCCAGGTCCATCGCGTCGCGTGTCGGCCAGTCTGCGGCGTCCCACACCGCCTGGTACGTCACATCCTCGATGTACGCGTCCCGGCCGCGCTCTGTGAACCCCTTCACGCCCGCGCATGGATTCGGCGCTGCGGTATAGCCCCATTCGCGCGCCTTGTTGAAGATGTGAGAGAAGAGCGCCTTCTCGCGATTGGCGCGCACCGGTGCGTCCTTGCGCCAGACCATGAACTGCCGGACACGCTGAGGTGTGATTTGCTCGATTGGCGCAGGCGGCGCGTCAAAGAACTTATAGAGTTGTGCAAGCTCCGTCATGTTGTCGCGCTGCGTGCGCGTCGCCTTGGTCGGCAGCACCTCGCGCAGGTCACGTTGGCGACGTAGCGAAACGTCACGATCTCGGCATGCCGCGGCCGCGCGTCAATCTCCAATTCGGCCCACTTCTTGACGGCAAGGGCGTAGTCGCTACCTAGCGGGATCTCGCGCCGCGGCTTCTGGCCGGTGTCGTAGTAGTAATACGTCCGACCACTCGGCAAGTCGGCGCGCGCAATCGCGACGGCACGTTCAGATGTTTGGTTGGTCGGCGGCCCCGGCAAGCAAATCTACGCTCCTCTCGCGCCTTTGACCACCGAGGGAACCCACGTGCGCGGCGATGTCCCTGCCACGCTTCCTTCGATCGA
Source organism: uncultured beta proteobacterium (assembly GCA_963798655.1). Lineage (GTDB taxonomy): Bacteria > Pseudomonadota > Gammaproteobacteria > Burkholderiales > Casimicrobiaceae > CAVSMC01. Next base: position 172,443 of record CAWCUH010000010.1, read on the forward strand.
GGCGCGCGTGACGACTGGCCGGCCACAACCGTTAACGTAAAAAGCGATTCCCATGCGTCGCAATTGTTCGACCTGGCGCCCTTTGCGATGGAAGCCGGTCAGCAGCGCAAGTTCAACGGGATTCAAGAACACCGCCGCTGCTTCGGCCGAGCCTCTGTTGAAATCTGAGTGGGTAGACTCAGGGACCTTTGTCGTAATTCGGATTGACGGGGGGGGGATGACGGAGAGGTGTTTAAGACGGCGCTGGGGATTGCTGCGCCATGGTTTGTGGGGTCGGTGGATTTCGATGAAGCCGCCAAGGTGCTGACGGTCGCGTCGACTTCGAGCCGGGCAGTCGCTTTGCCATGGCGGGCCGAAGGCGAGCATCCGGTGCACGACACGGTGGCCAAGAGCTACCGGCACCTGAACTTCTTCCAGCACGAGTGCTAGCTGGAGGTGCGTATGCCGCGGGTGAAGCTGCCCGATGGCTCGGTGCGCCTGGTCGAGCCGGCCTGGGCGGGCAAGCTTCGGGCTTCACCTTGCTGTTCGAGGCGCTGGTGCTGATGCTGGCCAGCAGATGCCCTTCGCGGCGGTCTCTCGGCTCGTGGGCGAGTCGGCGCACCGGGTGATGGCGGTGTGCGAGCGCTATGTGGAGCTGGCGCTGGCGCCAGGCCGACTTCAGCGAGTGACGGCGCTGGCCATCGACGAGACGTCGCGTGCGCGCGGCCACGACTACATCACCCTGGCCGCTGATGCGGGCACGAGGGTGCTTTTCGTGACCGAGGGGCGCGATGTCAAGACCATCGAGGCGTTGGCCGCCGAGCTCGACGCGCCATGGCTGCCCGCCCGCGCACATTGAGTCGGTGAGCATCGACATGTCGCCGGCTTTCATCAAGGGGTGCACCGAGCACCTGCCCAACGCCCGCATCACGTTCGACAAGTTCCACGTCGTCTGGCATGCCAGCACGGCGGTGGACAAGATGCGCCGCATCGAGCAGCGCAGCGATCAGTCCCTCAAGGGCATGCGCTGGTCGCTGCTGAAGGACCGCGCCAGTCTCAAGCCCGAGGCGGCGGCCGATCTCGACGCCTTGATCGCCAGGATGACCACGGAACGCACCGCGCGGGCCTGGGTCTACAGGGAGCGGTTGCGCGAGATCCTCGAGCGCAAGCAGATCAACGTCGTCCGCGCCATGCTTCAGCACTGGTGTACCTGCGTCATGCGCTCGAAGGTCGAACCGATGAAGGAGGTCGCCAGCCTCGTGCGCCGCCACCTCGAGGGCATCGTCGCCTGGGCGCAGACCCGCCAGACCAACGGCTTCCTCGAAGCCATCAACGGCCTGTTCCAGGCCGCCAAGCGGCGTGCCCGCGGCTTTACGCGGCTGTCCACCATCAGAACGGTCATCTTCCTGATCGCCGGCAAGCTCGACTTCCACGCCATCAACCCTCATGCCCCCCAACCCACTTGAAATTCAACAGAGCCTCGGCCGACTGAATCACGCTATGCTCGCTGGGCTCGTTTTCTATGAGTACGACGCTAACGACCGAGGTACACCGCCGTAATTTGTTCGCGGCCATGGCCCATCTCGCGGCTGATGACCTCCCGTGCTCGGCGATCGACTTCCTTCTGCTTCGGCGTGAGTTGTTTTGACCTAATGCCCCCCGCGCGCGGGGCACGCCCAGCCAGTCAATTCCTGGTAGCGCGTCTGCGCATAGAAATGACGATGGCCGTGGAACGCGTGAATGCCGACCCGCTCGCATTGATAGCGAAAATATTTGAGATAGTCGCCGTACGTGTCGTAGCGCGGCGCGACGAGACTCTTGCCTTTGGCCAAGGCCTTCGCCTGATCGATCAGTTGCCGCTGTTCCGGGGTGCGGATGGGAATCTCGCGCTGGCGCCCGCCCTTGGTCCACGAATCCTTGAGCACGAGGCTGCCACCGCGATCCGCCCACGCCGGAATAA
>CAWCUH010000011.1:0-13799 GCA_963798655.1 uncultured beta proteobacterium
GCGACGCGCGCACAGACGGCCGCCTCGTCCGGCGTGCCGGTGACCGCGACGCGATAGCCGATACGCGCGAGCTCGCGCGCGACATGCGCGAAGCGCTCGTCCGGCCAGCGACGGCTCTTCAAACGCGCGCCCGGGTGAACGCAGACGAAGTCGCCCCGTGCGAGCGCATGGGCGCCGGCGAGCGCGCTCGCCGTCGCGTACTCCTCCGCCGTGATCGGGAATTCGAGCTCGCTGCCGCGGCGCGCGATGCGAAGGAAATCGATGAGCCGAAGGCAGCGCTCGACTTCGGTCCCGCTGTCGGGCCACGGCGTGAAATGCTCGGGATCGGGACACGGACCGCCGCGCGGATGGAAGCCGACGGTCGTCGCGGCGTGGAGCATCATCACGATCGCGTTGGTGACCTCGCCGCTGCCGTGAAGCTGCACCGCGACGTCGAGGTTCGCCTGCCACGCCGAATACAGAAACGCCGGCCACGCATCCGCGTCCGGCTTGCGTTCCGGCAACTGGCGATAGCCGGGAAACTCGACGAACGCGTCGACGAGATGACTGAACCGGCGCACGAACTGCGACGCCCACGGCAGTCCGATCAGCGTGATGACGGCGGACGGATACGCGTGGCGCAGCGCGGAAGCGGGGGTACCGAGCACAGCAGGTCGCCCAGCTGCAGCGCACGAAACACGGCAATGCGCTTCGGCCGGCCGCGCCGCACGTCGAGGTTCGGCATCAGAACAGCCCCCGGTAGACGGCGCAGGAGCGGCATACGGCAGGAGGTCGGTCTGCGGCGACATCGGCACGAAATTGCCGGTAGGCGTCGTTGTGCCACACGGCGGCAACGCCCGTCTCAAGCACGTTGCCGAAGCGTGCGCGATCCGGCGTGCCGACCATGCAGCACGGCATCGCGTCGCCGCTGTAGCTCACGTACGCGCCTTGCCACGGCCAGTCGCAACGCGGCCCGGCATGCGGCCTTCGCTCGGCGCGCCGCAGCGGCGGCAGGCGCAGCGTGACGCCGAGCGCGCGCGCCTCGGCGCGCGCCTGCGCATACGCGGCCTCGACATCGGCGTCGTGCTTCGTCGTCAGATGCTCGGCGTCGATGAACAAGCGCATCGGCTTGTAGTGCTCGGGCAGCGACGTCTCCTCGAAGTCGTGGCACAGGTACTGGACGAACACGTCGTGCACGCCCTCGCTTGCGGCGAGTCGCACCAGCGCCGGCAGCTCGCGCAGGTTCTGCCGCATCAGCACGCTGACGATTCGCACGTCGAGCGCGCTCGCCGCGACGGCGCGCGCTTCCATCACGCGGCGAAGATTGCGCAGCACCTTGTGAAAGCTCGCGCCGACGCGAATGCGCTCGTAGATCTCGGGCGTCGCGGCGTCGAGCGACACGTGCAGCTCGGCAAGGCCGCTGTCGACGCATTCGACCGCGCGACGCCGCGACAGCAGCGTCAGGTTCGAGTTGGTCGACACGCGAATGCCGCGCGCGGCCGCCCACGACACCATCGCGAAGAACTGCGGGTGCATCATCGGCTCGCCGAGCCCCTGAAGCTGCAGCCGCTCGAGCGCCGGAAAGCCCTCGACGATCCGCTTGAAGTCGTCGAGCGGCATGAACGCGTTCGCCCCGTACGGCGGACCGTCGCGGCGAAACTGGATCGCGCACATCGTGCAGCGCAGGTTGCACTGGCCGACCGGCTCGATCTGCAGGAACGTCGGCAGCCGCGGCGCATCCGACCAGCGCCCGGCGGCTTCGGCAACGCCTTGCTGCGCGCCCATCGTCACAGGAACAGCACGCGGTAGCGCCACGCGCCGCGCATGCGCCAGAACACCGAGACCGGCGGAATCAGCGCGGACGTCGCGATCATCTCGACGACGTGGCGCACGCTCTTCTGGCTCGGGCGCAGCCGTTTCCAGCAGAACATCGCCGTGACCGTCGCCCAGCCGATCGCCGCCGCCGCCACTCCCGGCGTGTAGCCGCGCCACGCCGAATAAAGCATCGCAATGAGCGCCAGCACCGCGACGTAGTAATGCCACGGCGGCTGCGGCCGGATCCAGCGCCGGTAGTCGCGCGGGTACTTCTTGTAGAGCAGTGCATCGAAAACAACGCGCTTCTGCTGCCTGAGGCTCACGCCCCACTTCGCCGGGCGGATCGGATGCACGACGACGGCGCGCGATGCGCAGCCGATGCGCGCGCCGCGCCGGCGCAGCTCGAACTGCAGGTCGGCATCCTCGCGCCACGCCATGCGGTAGCGCTCGTCGAAGCCGCCGATCGCGCGCAGCATCGCCGTGCGCACGAAGCAGTTGGCGGTGACGAAATCGGCATTGGCGAGCCCGGCGGCGTCGCGCTCGTAGTCGGTCGGGTCGCCGGGCAGCGGCACCAGGATGCGGCCCGCCGCGGCGTCGAGGCCGGCGAGCGCGGCGAGCCCTTCGCGCAGCCATCCGGGCGCCGGCCGCGTGTCGTCGTCGGTGAACGCGATCGCCGGCGCGCGCGCGCAGCGCCAGCCGCGATTGCGCGCCGCCGCCGGGCCGAGATTCTCCGACGAATGGATGTAATGGATCGCAAGACCCGGCCGCCGCCGCGCCGCGCGGGCGCTGACCGCGTGATTGGCGACGCTCGCCGCGCGCGACGAGCCGTCGTCGACGACGAGGATCTCGAACTCCGACGTGTCGAGATCCTGGCGCAGCAGGTGATCGAGGCAGCATGCGAGCAGCTCGGGCCGCTCGTGCGTGGGCACGACGACGGAAACGCGCATCAGCGGACTCCCCTCTCCTTGTCGAGCAGGAACGATCCGATCGCGAGCACGTCGAGCGGCGTCGTGAAGAAGCACTCGAGCGCGTCGCGAGGCGTGCAGACGATCGGCTTTCCGCGCGTGTTGAACGACGTATTGATCAGCACCGGCACGCCGGTGCGCGAAGCGAACGCCTCGAGCACCGCGTGGTAGCGCGGGTTCTGGCGGCGATTGACGGTTTGCACGCGGGCCGTGCCGTCGACATGGCAGGCCGAAGGGATGCGATCGCGCTTGTCCGCCATGATGTCGAAGACGAAGAGCATGAACGGCGAGCGCGTGCATCCGGCGAACCATTCGCCGGCCGCCTCCTCGGTCACCACCGGTGCGACCGGGCGGAAATCCTCGCGATCCTTCAACTCGTTCAGCCGCCGCTGCATCGTGACCGAGATCGGCGATGCGAGGATCGATCGCGATCCGAGCGCGCGCGGTCCGAACTCCATCCGGCCCTGGTACCAGCCGACGATCCTGTCGTTCGCGAGCCGGTCGGCCACTTCGTCGACAAGCGACGCCGGCCGCGTGTACGTGGCGCGCGCCTCGCGCAACGCGCGCTCGATCGCCGCATCGTCGAACGCAGGTCCGAGATAAACGTCGTCCATGACGTACGCGCGCTCGCCCGATCCGTTCGCGCGGCACCGCTCGTCCGCGTCCACCCACAGCGCCGCGCCGAGCGCGGTGCCGGCATCGCCGGCAGCCGGCTGCACCCAGATGTCGTCGAACACCGCGGCGTCGCGCAAGCGCGCGTTCATCACGCAGTTGAGCGCGACGCCGCCCGCCATCACGAGCCGCGAGCAGCGCGTGCGCACGGCGAGCCACGACGCGATGCGCAGCGCGGTCTCCTCGAGCAGCTGCTGCGCCGACGACGCGAGGTTCAGGTGCGCCCTCGTCAACGGCTCGCCGCGACGGCGCGGCGGGCACCACGCGGCGAGCGGCATCGGGTCGATGCGGTAATCGCCCTCGCCGAGCCAGTGCACGTGCTCGCGCATCAGCTCGATCAGCGTCGGGCTGCCCATCGACGCGAGCGCCATCACCTTGTACTCGTCGCAGGAGTGCAGGAAGCCGAGATGCGAGGTCACTTTCTCGTAGAACAGACCGAGCGAGCTCGGCAGCGGCACTTCGCTGATCTTGCGGTAGTTGCCGTCGCGCACGACGCCGTATTGCGTCGACGTGCGCTCGCCGCGGCCGTCGAGCGTGAGCACCGCCGCGTCCCCGGGCGGACCGGCGAGATACGCGCTCGCCTGGTGGCACAGGTGGTGCTCGACGAAATGCCATCGATAGCGCCGCGCCTCCTCGCGCGACGTTCGGAAGCGCGCGTCGAGATGCAACGGCGCACCGCTCACGAGCTGGCGCGGTGCATTGACGACGTACGACAGGAACAGCGGCTCCCACGGCGACGTGCCGTTCGCCGACGCCGCCGCGCTCGGCTCCTTCGGCAGAACCAGCGTCGGCTCCTTCCAGCCGTCGAGCAACGCCGGATCGTACGAGTACGCGACGTGATCGACGTCGTTCAGCTCGAGACCCTCGACCGACAGGCAATAGTCGATCGCGTGGTGCGGCATCTCGTACGCGGCGAACGGCGTCGGCCGCTTGCCGTGCTTCACCTGCGTGAAGCGCTCTTCCTCGGCGGCGGCGACGACCACACCGTCGCGCACGAGGCACGCCGCCGAGTCGTGGTACGCCGCGTTGATGCCTAGTGTGTACATGTGATGCCGGTCGGTTCGGCGCGCGTACGCGGCCGCGACACCGCGCGCGTGTCGTCGCCGACGAACAATTCCTCGACCGCGCCGAGAATTTCGGAGGGCGACACGTCGGCGAGGCAGCGTTGGTGCCCTTGCGGACAGACGCTCTTCAGGCACCATCGGCACGGCACGTCGCGGCTCAACACACGATGCGCGACGCCCCACGGCGTGTGCTGCGGGTTGGTGAGCGCGTACAGGTCGACGACCGGCGTGCCGACGGCGGCGGCGAGATGCGCCGGTCCGGAGTTGTTGCAGATCGCGACGCTCGCGCGCTCGAGCAGCGCCGCGAGCTCGCGCCAGTCGAGCGCGCCACCGAGCGATGCCGCCGACGGCGCCGCTTCGCGCATCGCGATCAGCGCTTGCGCGTCGTCGTCGCCACCGGCGAGCGCGACTTGCCAGCGCGTGTCGCCGGCGAGCCTGCGCACCGTCTCGGCGAAGCGGCCCGCGGGATAGCGTCGCGACGGCGCCGTCGCGCCGGGATGCACGACGAGCCAGCGCGCCTGCGGATCGAGCCGCGCTGCGCGCGCCTTGGCGAGCATCGACGCGCGCGCGGCGTCGCTCACTTCGTAGCACATCCGCAGGTCGCTCGCATGAGACCCGATCGCCGCGACGAGCTCAAGCTGACGGCGCACCTCGTGGCGCACGCCGTCGCGCGGATCGCGGTCGGGGTCGGGCAGCCAATCGGTCAGCAGCCCGTACGGATTCTCGCGGCAATACGCGACGCGGCGCGGAACACCGGCGAGCTGCGCCAGCATCGCCGCGGGCAGCGCGCTCTGCGTGTAGACGGTGAAGATGACGGCGCCATCGAAGCGGCGCTCGCGCAGCGCCGCGGCGAGGCGCGCGGTGTCCTCGCCACTCGCGGGCGTGCCGCTTTTGACCCACGGCGCGTCGAACGTGATCACGTCGTCGACGAATGGCAGGCCCTCGGCGACGACGGCGCCCGCGCGCGACGTGAGCAGCGTCATCCGCCGGGGCGCTGCGTGCTTCAGTGCGCGCAGCGCCGGTGTCGTCATCAGCAGGTCGCCCATGCCGTCGAGGCGCATCGCGAGCACCGAGCGCGCGTCGGTCCAGTCGCCCGCCATCAATGCACCGTCTGCGCGAGAACCGCCTCGAGCGCCTGTGCGTGCTCCTCGGCATCGAGGATCACGCGCACGGCGTCGTCGAACCGCTCGACGACGGCATCGGGCGTCCGATATTCGCCGCCGAGCCAGCACGTCTCGCTGCCGCGATCGACGAGGATCGATCGGCATCCGGCGCGGTGTCCGGCCTCGACGTCGTCGAGGATGTCGCCGATCATCCATGAGCGTGCGAGATCGACGCGATGCGCGCGCGCCGCGTCGAGGAGCAGCCCCGGCTCGGGCTTGCGGCAGTCGCAGCCGCCCTCGCCGCGCGTCTTCGGCTTGTGCGGACACCAGTAGAAGCCGTCGATCTCGACGCCGACCGCCTCGAACAGCTCGCGCATGCGCGCTTCGGCGCGCTCCAGTGCATCGCGGCCGATGAGCCCGAGGGCGACGCCGGGCTGGTTCGACACGATGATCAGCCGATAGCCCGCGACGGCGAGCGCGACCGCGCCGAGCAGAACGCCGGGCAGCAGCGTGATGCGCGCAGGGTCGCAGTTGTACGGCACGTTGTCGATCAGCGTGCCGTCCTTGTCGAGGAACACGGCGGGGCGCGGCAGCTCGGTCACGGCCACGACGTCTCGGTGAGCGGAACGACGGTGAGCTCCGCGATCGCCGACTCGCGCGGTTGCGTCAGCGCGAAGCGAACGGTGCGAGCGACCGCGCGCGGGTCCTGCAGCCGGGCCGGATCGAGATCCGGAAACCGCTCGAGCAGGAACGGCGTGCGCATGCCGCCGGTGATGATCGCCGTCACGCGCACGCCGGCGGGCCGGAGCTCCGCATGCAGCGCCTGCGACAGCCCGAGCAGACCCCACTTGCTCGCGTGATATGCGGCGGCATTCGGCCAGCCGCGCTTCGCCGCCGTCGACGTGATGTTGACGATGTCGCCGCCGCCCGCGCGTTGCATCGCCGCCAGCGCGAACTTCGCGAGCAGGAACGGACCGCGCAGGTTCGTGCGCATGATCGCGTCGAACTCCTCCACGGCGAGCGCGGCGATGTCCTTCGTCACGTCGATGCCCGCGTTGTTGACGATCGCATCGAGCCGGCCGCAGCGCGCTTCGGTCTCCTCGACGAAGCGCCGCACGTCGCGCTCGTCGCCGACGTCCCCCGTCAACGTCGTCGCGCGCGCCTCGCCTAAGGCTTTCCGAGTCTCGTGCACGCGCTCCGAGCGGTCGGCCATCGCCAGCGTCGCGCCCGCGTCCGCGAGCTCGCGGCAGATCGCCGCGCCCAATCCCTGCGCCGCGCCGGTCACCAGCACGACGCGCCCTTCGAGCTCGCCCATCGCTCATCCTGCCCGTTGAATCGCAGCGAGCGGCGCCGCATCCGACGTGCCTGCGTGCGCGCCCGCGACCGCCGCATACAGCGCATCGAGCTGCTGCGCGACGCGCCGCCACGTGAACAGTTGGCAGGCGCGGCGCCGCCCGCGCCGGCCGAACAGCTCGCCGATCGCCGGGTCGCTCAGCACCTGCGCGAGCCGGCGCGCGAGCTCGGCGGGCTCCTTCGGCTCGACGAGAAAGCCGGTGCGCCCGTGCTGCACCGTGTACTGGATTCCGCCGACACGCGACCCGATCACGGGCACACCGCAGGCCATCGCCTCGATGGGGGTGATGCCGAACGGCTCGTACCACGGCGTCGTGACGAACACGTCGGACGCGCAATAGAAATCGCGCAGCGCCTCGCGCGAGCGGCGGCCGACGAAACGGACGTCCTCGTCGATCCCTTCCTCGCGCGCAATCTGCATCAGTCGGCCGATCTCGGGCGTGAGCTCGGGATCCGGCGTGTCGGAATCGCCGCCGACGACCACGAGCAGCGGATCGATCCCGTGATCGCGGCGCGCGATGGCGAGCGCGCGTATCACGTTGTCGACGCCCTTGCGTGCAACCATGCGGCCGAGCTGCAGGACGATCGGGCGATCGGCGGGAAGCCCGAGCTTGCGCCGCGCGTCCTCGCGCCTGACCGTCGTGAATTCCTCGCGCGCGAAGCCGCACGGGATCATGGTGACGCGCGCGGGATCGACGTCGTAATGCGCACGCAGGTCGATCGCGTCCTGCGGGCACTCGGCGATGATCGCGTCCGCGTCGTCGATCACCATCTGCTCGAGCAGCCCGCGCTCGCGCGGAAAATCGTCGCGGCCGTGGTGCATCAGCCGCACGCGCCCGAGCGCGTGGAACGTGACCACATAGGGAATGCCGAGCTCTTCGCGCAATCGCCGCGCAATCAGACCCGACATGAAGAAGTTCGCGTGGGCGACGGGGTAGCCTTCGCCGCGATCGCGCGCACGCGTTGCAATGTCGAGCACACGCTCGGCGAAATGGCACATCGTCGGCAGCAGATCTTCCTTGCGCACGAACCGCGGCGGCCCCGCCTCGATGTGGATCACGCGCACGCCGGGCACCCAGCGCACGACGGCCGGAAGCTCGGGGTCGTCGCGCCGCGTGAACACGTCGATCTCGTAGCCGAGCGCGGCGAGCTCCTTCGCCGTGTGCGCGACGTAGACGTTCTGGCCGCCGGCGTCGACACCGCCGGCGGCCGCGAGCGGTGATGCGTGCTCGCTGATGAATGCGATCCTGCCCGCCATGATGACTCCTGGAGAACACTTTTCGCGTGTCGAGTCGCGATGCGCGCTCGTCGCGTTGTTTGGGGATGCGCGCGGTACTGCAAAGCGCATGCCGATGCACGAACGCGCCATGTCCGCCGCACTCTGATGCTCGCCTCGGCCGCGAGCGGAAGATGTGCACGTCGCTTTGGAAACACGACACTGCACCCGAGCAATGTTTACCGGACATCCGTGCAAACGTCCGCACAAGATGCGTTGATGGCGGGCGAGCCGAACCTGGCGAGTACGCGGGAGTGTTGATCCGTCGAGCGGAATCGGCTTTACGCGCGTGGCCGTTGTGGGCATTGCGCGGCGTGCCGCAGGCAGCCGCCGCTTGGCACCAAACCTGCTAGCCCTTGCACGCTGTCGCCCGAAAACTCTACTTCACGAAGGAGCCATGATGAATCGGTTCATGATGACCGCAGCCGCAGCCGCCGTAGTCGCCGCGCTCGTCGGCTGCCAGCAAAAACAGGAAACCACGCCCACGACGCCGCCGTCGTCGAGCAGCTCGTCCACGACGTCGACCCCGTCGACGCCACCGATGTCGAGCAGCTCTTCGTCGACGGCGCCATCGTCGTCGAGCGACACGTCGTCGACGCCGAGCTCCACCGCTTCGTCGAGCTCGTCGCCGAGCTCGATGTCCCCGAGCTCGTCGTCAGCGATGAGCGGCACGTCGCCGTCGTCATCCTCGTCGTCGACATCACCGGGCTCGTCGTCCGCTTCGACGTCGAGCTCGTCGGCAAGCGACGCGACGAATCCGAACTCGAAGGACAAGGGCAAGTAATCGCTGCATTGCCGGTCACCCGCAAGCAGCCAGGCGGGCGGCTCGCGCCGTCCGCCGCATTCGCAACGCTCGACGCGCGCAGCGCACGCGGAGACGCTCTACAATCGGCAACGCTCTCGACGAGGATGGCTTATGGCAATCGACACGACGCAAACACGTGAACGGGCCGTTGAACGCGGCAGCCGAATTGCCGATGAGCTCGCCGGCACCGCGCGCAACGCCGTCGACGACGTCGCGCAGCGCACGCGAAAGACGGTCGATGAGGTCGCCGAGGGTGCGGCCGACGTCGCCGACCGGTTAGGGAGCCAGGCCAACCAGGCACTCGAGCACGCCCTGCGTTACACTTCGACACATCCGTTGCAGGCGCTCGCCGTTGTGCTGGTGGCGGGCTTTGTGGTCGGACGCCTGTCGCGGCGTTATTGACGAACAACGGCGCGCGGGCGAAGCCGCGGCTCGGTGCCGCACTGCGCGTGCACGTTCTCGACACCACGATGCTCTACTCGCCTAACGGCGGGGGCGTCGTTCGTTATCTGCTCGCCAAGCGCCGGTGGCTCACGCGCCGAACGCGCATGCGCCATTCGCTGCTCGTGCCCGGCGAGCGCAACGGCATGGGGCTGCACGGCGAGACGTTCGTGCACTGCCGGCCTGTGCCGGGACTTCGCTCGCGCATGCCGCTCGATACCGGCCGCTGGAGCAGGCTGATCGCCGAGCATGGACCGGACGTCGTGGAGGTAGGCGATCCCGGACCGGTCGCGATCGCGGCGTTCCGCGCCCGTCGCGTGTCGGGCACGCCGGTGATCGCGTTCTGCCACACCGACCTCGTGCGCGACGCGCGCTCGCGCTACGGCAGCGTCGCCGGCCGCACGATGAAGACGTACGCCTGTCGTGTGTTCGGCAACGCCGACCGCGTGCTCGCGCCGAGCGAGTACATGAAGCAGCGGCTGATCGAATGGGGCGTGCACGATGTCGCGGTGTGCCCGCTCGGCGTCGACGCCGAGCTCTTTCATCCGTCGCGCCGCCATCGCGCGTTGCGCGAGAGGCTCGGTCTTCCGCGCGACGCGCGACTGTGCGTATTTGCCGGCCGCTTCGCGCCGGCGAAGAACATGCCGCTGCTCGTGGACGCGTTTCGACGACTCGGCAAGCCCTATCACCTCCTGCTGATCGGCAGCGGACCGTGCCTGCCGCCGCTGCCGGCGAACGTGACCGTGCTTCCGTTCGAGCGCGATCCGAAGCGGTTGGCGGCGATCGTCGGCGGCGTCGATGCGTTCGTGCAAGCCGGCGAGCGCGAAAGCTTCGGTCTCGCTCTGGTCGAGGCCATGGCGTGCGGCGTGCCCATCGTGGCGGCCGCCGACGGCGCTGCGCCGGAGATCGTCACGCCGGACTGCGGCGTGCTCGTTCGAGCGGGCAGCGCGAGCGATCTCGCTGCTGGCGTTGCCGTGCTCTACGATCGCGATCGCGAGGCGCTCGGAGACGCGGCGCGCGCGCGCGCCGAGCGCAACTTCGGCTGGGACCGTGTATTCCGCGGCCTGCTGCAGCAGTACGCGACCGTCGTGCACGGTGCGGCTGCGCGCGTGCTGCGCGAGCAGATCGCATGAGCGGCGAGCTGCGGCCGCTGGTCGCCGTCGAGCTGCACGACGTCGCGCCGGCGACCTGGCCGCAGTGCCGTGCGCTGCTCGACATGCTCGACTCGATCGGCGCGCGTCACATGACGCTGCTCGTCGTGCCGTTCTACCATCGGACCGTTGCGATCGATCGCTCGCCGGCATTCGTCGACGCGATCGAGCGGCGCCTCGCGCGTGGCGACGAGGCGGCCGTGCACGGCTTCGTCCATCTCGATGAGGCGCCATCGCCGCGCACGCCGCGCGGCTTTGTCGCGCGCCGTTTGCTCACGCGATGCGAAGGCGAGTTCGCCGCGCTCGGGCACGGCGACGCGAGCGCGCGCATCGACGCGGCGCTCGAATGCTGGCGAGCGGTTGGGTGGCCGCTCACCGGCTTCGTCCCGCCCGCGTGGCTCGCGAGCGACGAGACACGCGCGGCGATCGAGCGCGCTCGATCCTTTCGCTACCTGTCGCTTCGTCGCGCGCTCGTCGGATTGCCGCACGGACGCACGAGCGCGACCGACGTGCTGTGGTACAGCCCGACGTCGGCGGTGCGCCGATCGATGTCGCGCGCGATGATCTCGCTCGCGGTCGCGCGCGCGTCGCCGCAGCGGCTGTTGAGAATCGCGCTGCACCCGCAGGACGCGGCGGTCGCAAGCGTCGTCGAGCACTGGCGCGACGTCGTCGCGCGCGTGCTCGCGCAGCGAACGCCGGTCACGCTCGGCGAGGCGATCGCGCAGATGTCGACTCTCGCCCGGCGAGCGTTGCGACCGGTTGCCGGCGACGACTCGCCCCGGCGAACGGCTCCGATGCCGTGTCGACGTCGTCGTTCGTAGCGCTCAATGCGCGATTGGAGCGCGCCAGATCACTCCCAATACGCGTCGACGTCGCGCGCCCACCGTCCGTCCGCGCCCGGCCAGCGATCACGCTCGAACGCTGGAGCGGCCCGCAAACGCTCGCGGGTGACGTCGACACGGTGGCAATCGGCCCCGGCATCGTAGCGAAGCACGTGCGAAGGAATCGCATAGAGCTTGTCGGCGCCGATCGCGGCGTCGCTGCACGCGAGGACGGCGTACGCAACGCGTCCGGTCGTCGCGTCGAGCACCGTCGCGAGCACCTCGCCGAGGGCTTCGCCGGCGAGGGTGTACACCGGCCGGCCGGCGGCGAGTCTCGCGCCCTCCGCAGCGTGCGCGCGCCGGCCGACGACGCGCGGCGTGCGGGCGAAGAACATGTCGTCGTACGAGGTATGCGCCCAGTCGTTGTCGCGCACGCCAGGCGCGATGATTCCATCGTGATAGGGATTCATCCGTACTCCGGAGGAACGATGCGAAGCGAATGCGCGGGATGCGATACGCCGATCGACACGACCCGCCAGGCGTGCAATCCGCGTGCCACGCTATCGCGTTGTATCGACGTGCGATCGAGCCGCGGCGATTCGACGAAATTGCCGAATGCAGAAAATTTTTCCGCGACGGCCTTAAGGGCCACCGGCCACGCGTTGCTGCTCGAGTGCGTGTACGAGCTCGGCCACGATGATCCCGAACGCCTCGTCGAACCAGGCTTGCGCACCGCTCACGCCGATCGTCACGCCGCGACGATGAACGCCCCCTATGAGCGGCAACTCGGTGTCGCCGCGCGCTTGCGCGCGACCGCGCACGAGCGAGGTGTCGGCGCGCTCGCGCTTCGCGAGAGCGGCCTTGTCGCGTGCGTAGCTCGCGTAGTTCACGCGCGTGCGGCCCGCGTCGCCGAACGTGTACTCGCCCAGCGTGGCGTCGTCGTCCTGCACGACGATCACCAGCGCACGATCGGCGCTCACCTCGGTGTCGGCGATGGCAGCTTCGACGACGGGGCGCAGCATCGCGATCGCGACGTCGACGACGTCCTTCGTCGGCGCTGATGCGATGGCAGCGGGCGCCGCGGGCGTCGGCATGAATGCGAGCGAAAGAGGACAGCGCGACTGACGCGCGGCGCAGTTGCGCCTCGCGTCAGTCCAGCACCTGGCCGCCTTCGCCCTCCCAGCGATGCACCTCGTGCTGCACGGCCCGCGCATGGATGCGCGGCCGCCCGTGTCGCACGAGCTGCCAGCCGATCAGCACACCGGCGGCAGCGAGCGCGAGCAGCCAGCGTGCAGGCCGCCTCGCTGTCGCTGCGGCGGCACCGTCGGCGGTCGGATCAACCCGGCGCACGATTGCAATGCTCCCTGCAGGACGGCGCGTATCAGCGAACGCGTCCGCGGCGGAACAGGTTGACGATGGCGAGCAGGATGATCGCGCCGATCAGCGACACGACGAGCGAGCCGGCGCTGAACGCGCCCTCGTTGATCGTCGGCAGGCCGAGCAGCGGCGACACCACGAATCCGGCGATCAGCGCGCCCACGATGCCCACGATGATGTTGAGTCCGACGCCCTGTTGCGCGTCCGTGCGCATGATCATGCTGGCGATCCATCCGAGAAGGCCGCCCACAACGAGCCACACGATGAGGTTGATCACGAGATGCTCCTTTGCAGTGAGTTGAGCCGCGGCGAGCCCCGCGGGGGCCATGGCCGACGCAACGCCGCCACCCGCAGTGCAAAGCAGCGAGCATGCCAAGCGGCGCGCGCGCGCGCCGCTCCGCGTGCGGGCCTTATCCAGCACGATAAAAGCGGTCGTCTGCGCGGTCGCACACGCATCGGCTCCTCCGTCAGCACGTAAATATTGCACGCTGGGTTAGCGCCTTTTCCATCGCCGCCGACGCGGCGACATGGCATAACCAGCACGCTCACTGCGCCGTCACGCGTGCGAAGCCGCCGGGCGCTTTGTCGTGCGGACTCGCATTGCCCTGCATGAACACGCGGTGGAAGATCGCATCGCCGGGATAACGGATCCAGTGCTCGTCGCAGACTTGCATCATGCGTGCTCCGGGCAGCGGCACGCGAGAGGGGTTCATCGTCAGGAAGCGGCACGGGATCGGGATAAGCGAGTGACGCCGCCGCGAACGCAAATCGTATGCCGTTCTCCCCGCGCGCCCGCGCGGTCGCTCCCGTGGTCGGATGTCAGTCGCATATCACGAAAGCCTTACCGACGTTCCGATACTTTTTTCGATATGGCACGACGTGCCGGCGGCGCTTGTCCCGGATGTGCGCGCCGTCGGAGCCGGCGCCGTGCGCGATGAATCACTGAATTCTCTCCGCACACAGCGAATTGCGCGCGT
>CAWCUH010000012.1:0-537909 GCA_963798655.1 uncultured beta proteobacterium
TCTCGTTAGGCCTCGCTCGGTGAGAACAACCGTGCGTTTCGAGCTTCGTCAATCGATGCGCTTAGCAGCATCAGTTGGCGACGGCCGCATGCTCGCTGCGTGCCACCCATTGCGCACTTCGGCTGCTACACGCCGGCGCTGTTGTTCTTCTCGTCCGCTGCATCGCTTTGCCGCGACGTCACCTCCAGGCGCACGCTGTAGTCCCGTGCAATCGCGAGCGCCAGTTCGTTTGGGTCCGCCGTTCCGTGACTCTTCGGCTGCTGCAACGTCGTGTCGTTGCAGCGTTCTTGCGCCTCGCAACGAGCGTGGCCTAACCACGCGTTCGAGCGGGACGCCCATCGGCGGCGCTGCGCGCCCCCCCGGGGCGCCGCTCAACTTGGTCTCGTTAGGCCGCCCCTATGCACTCCAAATCCCATGCGGACAACCCGTTCCGAGCGCTCGTCGGTGAACAACTAAACGCCGTTTCGTTTGTGATGGACTATGTCGAGTTCCACTTCAATGGCCCTGTTGTTCGGGCTCTCGCTCACCCCATCGTCAGCTCTGCGGCTGGAAAGGTCGAATTTCCCGCAGAAGGGTCTCGCGACGCGCTTTGTACCCTAATTGGTGGCACTGTTACCAGCGTGCGGTTTGACGAACCGCACGTCCTAGAGTTTGTGCTCGACGCCCAAACGACCCTCATCATCCCCCTTGTCGATGCAGCAAGTGGCGAGGTGCTCCATTGGATTCCATGCGAAGGCGCGCCAATTTCAGTATGGTAGCGGCGCGGCCTAACCACGCTGTATGGACTTCCCCGGAAATGCAAGTAGTGAAGCGTTGACGAAGGTGCAGACTGCAACTCTGTATCCGGCCGTGTTGGGTGATCGGTTCGCACCCGGGCCACGCTAGTAACCGCGCGCTGCGCCCTCATTCGTTCAGCGGCCTCGTGATGCGGCCACATGGTTAGCCAGGTGCGCGCAGCGTCGGTCTGACCGTCGTCGTAGCTCTGCTTTGCTCGCAGTCCTCGGAGTTTTCGATTCAGTTCGCCGCGGCGTGCGCGCGCAGCGGTTCATCTTTCATCAACAGCGCCCAGACCAGCCGCGCGTGCTTGTTGGCGATGGCGACCAGCGTCTTGTGATAGCCGATGCGCGCGTAGGTGGCGACGATCCAGGCGGCGAGTCGCGTTCGTCGCGTCGGTGCTGCGCGCAGCGCCGCTTGCAGCGCCGAGCGCGCGCCTTGGACGAGCAACGTTCGCAGGTACGCATCGCCGCGACGGGTGATGCGGCCCAGCCGCGCCTTGCCGCCGGTGGAGTACTGACGCGGCGTCAATCCGAGCCAGGCGGCGAATTGGCGTCCACAGCGAAATTGTTGCGCGTCGACCACCGTGGCCGCGAGCGCGCTCGCAGTGAGCGCACCCACGCCACTCAGGCGCACCAGGCGCTGCGCACGCGCGTCGGCTTGCGCATCGCGCGCGACTTCTCGATCGCAGTCGGCCAGATGCGCCTCGAGCTCGCGCAGGTGAGCGAGTTGGCGTGCCACGCATTGGCGCAGCGTCGCCGGCAGCGTTTCGTCGGCCAGCGCCGCTCGTGCGCCGGCGAGCGCCGCGCTCGCACTGTTCGCATATACCCGCCCGAACTCGGCGAGCAACCCGCGCAGCCGGTTCAGCGCGGCCGTACGTTCCTCTTGCAAGCCTTGGCGCACGCGATGCACCGCAAGCCGTGCCTGCTGCTCGGCGCTCTTCATCGTCACGAAGCGCATCTGCGGCTGGCGCACCGCGGCGCAGATCGCCGCCGCATCGTTGGCATCGTTCTTGCCCGACAGCCGGAACGGTCGCACGAACTCCGCTGCGATGATGCGCGGCGTATGCCCGAGCGCTGCCAGCTCGCGCGCGAAGTGATGCGCGCTCGCACACGCCTCCATCGCCACCACGCACGGCGGGCGCTGCGCGAACCAGCGCAGCACCGCTTCGCGCTTCAACGTGCGTCGCAACACCACCCGACCGCCGCCGTCCTCGCCGTGCAGCTGCACCACCCGCTTTGCCAAGTCCAGCCCCACAGTAGTAATCTCGCCCATGACTTCCCCTCTCTGTGATTGAACGTGCAAATTCAATCGTGGCACTTCGCTGCCGACCCGAGTAGGGGAAGTCCTTCCTATTCGTTCAACCGGACGCTGTCCGGCGGCGTCCTGCGGCGCCGCCGGCAGCGCCGGTTAACTTGGTCTCGTTAGGCGACTTTTGCCGTATTTCGGAGGGCATGATGTCAAGGGCACCCGCCATCTATTGCAGCACGCACAGGATCAAGTTCTCAGACCTTGACCCCTATAAACACATGCGCACTGCGATGTATTCCGCTTACTACGTTGATCATCGGATGAGTGCGCTACGCGAACAGGCGGGGTGGGACTTAAAGGCTCTTGAGAGCTTGCCTTTCATGACATTCGTGAGGAGGCTGGATGTTGAGTTCATACGGCCTGTTGTCGGAGATCAAGAGATATCCATCACATCGTTCGTTCGTGAGTTCTGCGGACCAGACGCACATATCGAGTGCAGCATGTCGGACGAGAAAGGAAGGATCGCTTCTCAATGCCACATGGTCGTTGCCTACGTTGATAAGGGCACAAATAGATCAGCGGATTGGCCCGGACACGTTATGGACCTATTCTTTCAAAAATAGATGGCACGGGTATGTCGCCTAACAAGTCATTCAAGCCGACGCCGCTTCGCGGCGCGGCTTAATTCCAGCGTTAGGCCGCAATTTGGCTCACGCGCGTCGCGGCGCGCATAATTGCCCCGGTGAAGGTTAGCGAGATCCTCCGGCAACTCTCGGATGACGGCTGGGTGTTGGTTGCAACTCGCGGAAGCCATCGCCAATTCAAACATCCTGCGAAACCTGGTCGCGTCACCGTGCCGGGCAAGCCAAGTGACGAGCTCGCCCCCTGGCACGCTGAACAGCATCCGAAAGCAAGCCGGTTTCAAGAAGTGAGGTCTTGACCATGCGCTACGCGATCGTGATTGAAAATGCCGGCCCCAACTATTCGGCGTACGTTCCCGATCTCCCGGGGTGCGTCGCAACCGGCGCCACACTTGAAGAAGTCGAGCGGGAGATTCGAGAAGCGATCGAATTTCATATTGAGGGGCTTCGCGAAGACGGCGTGGCTGTACCCCCGCCTTCAAGCGCCGTGCGCTACGTTGAAATTGCGGCCTAACAGTTCGTTGAAATTCGTCTTGCGTTCAACCGATTGTTGCCTATCGTTTTGGCAACCCCTGTCGCCTCTCGGTTGAGGTCAAAGCGATGCGCGGAGCGGACGTGACGCAAGAAGGCTTGTTTGTGACTCGGACACGGCGGATTACGTGCCGACCGATCACCCGTTGGTAGCGATCCGGCAGATCCTCAACCGGGCGCTGCGCGACATGGATCTGCTGTTTGAGTCGATCTATGACGAACGTGGGCGCTACTCGGTGCCGCCGGAGTGGCTGCTGCGCGGACTTGTGCTGCAGGCGCTGTACGGGATTCGCAGCGAACGGCTGCTGTGCGAGCAGCTGGGCTACAACATGCTCTATCGCTGGTTCGTTGGCCTGAGCATGGATGATGCGGCGTGGGATCACAGCACTTACACGAAGAACCGCGACCGGCTGATCGAGCATGAGGTGGTCCGTGCGCTGTTCGAGCGGGTAATGGAGCAGGCGAAGCAAGCGCGGTTGCTTTCCGACGAGCATTTCAGCGTCGACGGCACGCTGATCCGGGCGTGGGCCTCGCACAAGAGCTTCGTGCCTAAGGACGGACCGCCGCCGCCCAGTTCGGGGAGCCGCGGCAATCCAGAGGTCGACTTCAAGGGCAAGAAGCGCAGCAATGAGACTCACGTCAGCACGAGCGATCCGGACGCCAAGATGTTCGCCAAGTCGAACAAGCAGGAATCGCTGCCGGCCTACCTGGGACACGTGTTGATGGAAAACCGCAGCAAACTGGCAGTCGACACGCGACTGACGCAGGCCAGCGGGAAGGCGGAGCACGAAGCGGCGGTCGCCATGCTGAGTAATCTGCGGGGGTCCAAGCCAAAGACGGTCGGCGCTGATAAGAACTTCGACAACTCCGAATTTGTTGGCGCCTGTCGCGAGATCAAAGTCACCCCGCACGTGGCGCAGAACGCCTACGAGTACGACACCAAAACCGGCAAGCGCGCTCGCCGCAAGAGTCGTATCGACGCGCGCACAACCCGGCATCCTGGCTACGCAGCCAGCCAGGTCATTCGCAAGATGATCGAAACACTCTTTGGCGACAGCAAGCAACACGGCGGCACGATCCGACAGGTCAAGCTGCGCGGCCGTGCCAAGGTCAGCGATGTCTTCGCGTTGGCAATGCTTGCGGTCAATTTGCGCCGATTGCCAAGCCTGCTGGCGTCGCAACCGACGATGGTCGGGAGCGGATAGATGGCCGAGGTGCCTCCGCTGGCGAGATTCGAATCGAAATTGCGTCAGATCGGGCGTGAGCAAATGCCCAAACCCGCGCAACTCAGGTTCCTCTCGCCGACTCACCAGAAAATGCTCCATCGCGAAAGACGAAGGCTGCTCAAACTGCTGGCAATTTCAACGAATGCTAACGACCTGCTTAGATTCAACGAGCAACTGCAACGCCGTTTAGCTTCGATAATGTTGAGGTTCTCGTTGCTGCCGCGCTCCGGTGAGTGATAGGGCGCGGCGAAGTTAACCTTCACCGGAAAGCGCTTTTCGAGCACCGCATCATTGCGCCCGCACCAAGGATGAGGTCAGCGCGCAGTGACGCGCGCGATCCGGGGCCATCGTCACAGCGCTCCGACATTCGGGGCCCCTCGCCGCTCACGCCGCGGCCTCCGCCCAGCCGTGCTGACTCGCTACGCCGAGCCGTCGACCGCCCGCCGGCCTTCGGATGCGTACGGGCTCGGCGCTGCGCGCCCGGAGCCGACCTCGCCGCTCACGCCGCGGCCTCCGCCCAGCCGTGCCGACTCGCTACGCCGAGCCGTCGGCCGCAAGCGGCGATTCGCGATTGCTCGCATCCCCAAATGGCTCCGCCATTTAGGGCCCCTGCTCGCCGCTCACGCCGCTACCAGAACTTCCACCACGGCTTGCCGGTGGCGCCGGTGACATACGCGCTGTTCGGGAACGTGCTCGCGAGCACGCGCTTCGCATCGTCGCGAAGCTGCACGAGGCCTAACCGATCGTAGGACTTCACGAGCAGGTCGAGCGCATCCTCGTTCGCCGGCGTGCGCGGGTAATTCGTGATCGCGGCCTGCGCTCGATTGACCGCGGCCACGTACGCGCCGCGATTGAAGTAGTACCGGCCCACCTTGACCTCGTAGAGCGCAAGCGAGTTCGTCAGATAGCGCATCCGCGCGATCGAGTCCTCCGCGTAGCGGCTGTCGGGAAACTTCTCCGACAGCTCCTTGAACGCGGCGAACGATTCGCGCATCGCCTTCGGCTCGCGCTCGGAAAGATCGAGCTCGTAGACATAGCCAAGCAGCCCCTGGTCCTCGCGAAAATGCACGAGGCCCTTCAGGTAGTACGCGTAGTCGACGTTCGGGTGATTCGGATACGTGCTGATGAAGCGGTCGCATTGCGAGGTCGCCGCCGCCGCCTCGCCGGCGCGATAGTTCGCGTAAGCGCCCTCGAGCAGCGCCTGCTGCGCATATCGTCCGTACGGATAACGCGACTCGAGCGTCTCGAACATCTTGACCGCCCGCGTATAATTTCCCTCGGCAAGCGCGTCGTGCGCGGTGCGGTAGATGCGCTCGGCGGACCAGCTGGCGGTCTCGTCCTTGACTTCGGGCAGCAGGTTGCAGCCGGCGAGCGCCGCGATGAACAGTGCAACGACGACGGCGCGCGCACGGGAGGCGAGCGCATCGGCGAACGGGGCAGAAGCAAGCATCGGAAGTTCCTCTACACGACCGGGCGATTATAACCTCCGCCGCGCGACCGACTTGAAGCGCGCCATCCCTGCAGAGCCCGACGCCGAGCACGCCGGCGATCGTCGGCGATTCCCCCGCCGAGGCCCGCACGTTCCACATTCCGCCGAGCGCCGCCGGCGAGCGCCTCGATGTCGCGCTCGCGCACGCGCTGCCCGAGTTCTCGCGCTCGCGCATCAAGGTATGGATCGACGAAGGACGCGTCACGCTCGACGGCGTCGTCGTCGAGCCCAAGCACAGGCTGCGCGGCGGCGAGCAGGTCGTCGTGGCGCCGGCGACGGACCCGCAGTCATCCGCGCATCGAGGCGAGCCGATCGCGCTTTCGATCGTCGAGGAGGACGCCGCGTTGATCGTCGTCGACAAGCCCGCGGGCCTCGTCGTGCATCCGGGGACGGGCAACTGGCAGGGCACGCTGATGAACGCGCTGCTGCATCACGCGCCGGCGCTGGCGGCGCTGCCGCGCGCGGGCATCGTGCACCGGCTCGACAAGGACACGAGCGGCCTGATGGTCGTCGCGAAGACGCTCACCGCGCAGACCGATCTCGTGCGCCAGCTCGCCGCCCGCACGGTGAAGCGCGACTACCTCGCGATCGCAACCGGCGACGTCACGCGCGGCGGTACGATCGACGCGCCGATCGGCCGCCATCCGACGCGACGAACGAAGATGGCGATCGTTGCATCGGGCAGGCCGGCACGAACGCATTACACCGTCGTCGAGCGCTTCGGCCGGGCGACGCTGTTGCGCTGCGCGCTCGAGACCGGCCGCACGCACCAGATCCGCGTGCATTTCGCTTCGCTCGGCCATCCGCTGATCGGCGATCCGGCGTACGGCCGCGCGAGCGGTATCGCCTTCGCCCGGCAGGCGCTGCACGCGACGGCGCTCGCGCTCGTCCACCCGGTGTCGCGCGAGCCGCGTGCGTGGCACTCGCCGCCGCCGGCCGACTTCGCCGCGCTGCTCGCGCATCTTCGCGGCGCAGGTCCCTCGTGAGCGCGGCGGTCGCGCTCGACGAAGCGCTCGCACATGCACGACTCGACTGGATCGTGCCGCGCTGGAGCGCGCCGCCAGCCGTGCGCGCCCTCGTCACGACGCGCAATGGCGGCGTTAGCGCTGCACCGTACGCATCGATGAATCTCGGCGTCGCGTCGCCGCCGCGCGCGCATGGCGATCGCGCCGAAGCGGTCGTCGAGAATCGCCGTCGATTGCGCGCATTCCTGCCGGACGAGCCCGTTTGGCTGTCGCAGATCCACGGCGACTGCGTCGCACGCCTCGGCCGACAACCGCCCTTGGCGCCGATCGTCGCCGATGCGTCGGTCACGCGCGTGCCCGGCATCGTCTGCGCGGTGCTGATCGCCGACTGCATGCCGGTGCTGCTCGCCTCGCGCGACGGCAGCATCGTCGGCATCGCGCACGCAGGATGGCGCGGACTCGCCGCAGGCGTCATCGAGGCGGCGATCCGTGCGATGGACGTCGACGCGAGCGACATCGTCGCCTGGCTCGGGCCGGCGATCGGTCCCCGCGCCTTCGAAGTCGGCGCGGACGTTCGCGCGGCGTTCTGCACGACCGATCCTGGTGCCGCTGCCGCGTTCACGCCACTGCGCAAGGGCAAATGGCTCGCCGATCTCTACGCGCTCGCACGCCGCCGGCTCGAGCGCGCGCGCGTGCACGACGTCGCCGGCGGTGCCTATTGCACGCACAGCGACAGCGCGCGGTTCTTCTCGTTTCGCCGCGACGGCGAGACGGGCAGGATGGCGGCGACGATCTGGATCGAGGCGCCACCGTAGCGACGCGTTGTGCCGGCGCGCGCGTCACGCTACCATCGCGACGTCGCGAAGCGGCTGCGACGATGCGCGCTTTGCGCGACACGCCGCAACCGCTTCCCCCCGCAAGTCCGATGCGCTCTCCGCCGCCCGCGACCGAGCCGCCGCCGAGCCCCGCCGAGATCATGCAGCGATGGCAGGACGCCGCGCAGGCATGGATGCGCTGGTGGACGCAGAGCACGGTTGCACCGTTGACCGCGGACGAGCGCTTGCCGCGTGGCCCCGCCGTATCGCTCGAGCGCTCCACGCTCGACGCAGTTAACGGCAGATACCGAGCCGCATACGAAGCGCTGTGGAGCGCCGCGCGCGCACTGCCGGCAGGCGCCACGCTGCCGGCGGTCGTCGAGGCCGAGTCCGGCGATCGCCGCTTCCGTGCGCGCGAATGGACCGACATCGCGTTCTTCTCGCTGATGAAGCAAGGCTATCTGCTCACGAGCCGCTATCTGGACGAGCTCGTGGCCCTGACGCCGCTTCCCGCCGATCAGCGCCACCGGCTGTCGTTCGCGGTGCGCCAGTACGCCGATGCGATCGCGCCGACCAACTTCGCGGCGACCAATCCCGAAGTTCTCCGGCGCGCGATCGCAACCGACGGCGCAAGCCTCGCGCAAGGCATGGCGAACCTCGCTGCCGACCTGCAGCGCGGCCGCATCTCGATGTCGGATGCGAGCGCGTTCGCCGTCGGTCGCAACCTTGCGACGACGCCGGGCGACGTCGTCTATCGCAACGACCTGATCGAGCTGATCCAGTACGCGCCGTCGACCGAGCGCGTGCACCGTCGCCCGCTCGTGATCGTCCCCCCGTGCATCAACAAGTACTACATCCTCGACCTGCAGCCGTCGAATTCCTTCGTCCGCTGGGCCGTCGAGCAAGGTCAGACGGTCTTCATGATCTCGTGGCGCAACATCCCCGCTGCGCTCGGCCATCTGACATGGGACGACTATCTCGACCGCGGCGTGCTCATCGCGTTGCGTGTCGCGCGCGAGATCTCGCGCAGCGCGACCGTGAACGCGCTCGGCTTCTGCGTGGGCGGCACGTTGCTTGCGAGTGCGCTTGCCGTGCTCGCCGCGCGCAACGAGCGCGTCGTGCAAAGCGCGACGCTGCTCACGACGATGCTCGATTTCGACGAGCCGGGCGAAATCGGCGTGTACGTGTCGCGCGAATACCTGGACGCGCGCGAGCCGGCGCTCGCCGCCGGCGGGCGCGTGCGAGGCGCGGAGCTCGCCGGAGCCTTCGCGAGCCTTCGCGCGAACGAGCTCGTCTGGCACTACGTCGTCTGCAACTACCTGAAGGGCGAAACGCCGCCGGCGTTCGACCTGCTGCACTGGAACGGCGACTCGGCGAACCTCGCCGGACCGATGTACGCGTACTACCTGCGCAACATGTATCTCGACAACCGGTTGCGCGAGCCCGGCGCGCTGACGATGCTCGGCGAGCGCATCGACCTGGGTCGAATCGCGATGCCCGCGTACGTGCTCGCGTCGCGCGAAGACCACATCGTTCCGTGGCGCTCGGCGTATCGCACCGTCGGCCTGCTCGGCGGCGACACGACGTTCGTGCTGGCCGCATCGGGCCACATCGCGGGCGTCGTCAACCCTCCTGCCGCGGGCCGGCGAAGCCACTGGACGAACGCGGTGCTCGCCGACGATGCCGATGCCTGGCTCGAGCGCGCGCAGAGCGCGCCCGGCAGCTGGTGGACTCACTGGCTCGCGTGGCTCGCGCGCCATGCGGGACCGCGGGTTCGCGCGCCGGCCCACGGCGGCGGCGACGCGCATCCGCCGCTCGATCCCGCGCCCGGACGCTACGTCGTCGAGCAAGCGGACGATTGAGTCCGTTTCGGCTGCAGGAAAGTCGCCGCTCGCGCGCAGTAGACGGCGCTCGTGCGGAAGCGTAAAAAGATCGGGAGCTTTCGGTCCTGCATCGATCCAACCCATTCCACGTCAAACCGAACCCCGGTGCACGCGGCGTCGCCCGTCGTCGCGCCGGGGCATTTCCTGGAGGACGACAACATGCCATTGAAGACCCCACGCGTCGCGCTGGTCACCGGCGGGATGGGCGGCCTCGGCGAAGCGATTTGCGTCAAGCTGGCCGCGCTCGGATACAAGGTCGTGACGACGTACTCGCCCGGCAACACGAAGGCGAAGGAGTGGCTCGACAGCATGAACAAGATGGGTTACGGCTTTCACGCGTATCCGTGCGACGTCACGCAATGGGACTCGTGCATCGAATGCGTGTCGGCGGTGGCGAAGGAAGTCGGTCCGGTCGACGTGCTGATCAACAACGCAGGCATCACGCGCGACATGACGTTCAGGAAGATGGACCGGCCGAACTGGGAGGCGGTGCTGCGCACGAACCTCGACTCGTGCTTCAACATGACCAAGCAGGTCTGCGACGGCATGGTGGATCGCGGCTGGGGCCGGATCATCAACATCTCGTCGGTGAACGGCCAGAAGGGTGCGTTCGGACAGGTCAACTATTCCGCCGCCAAGGCCGGCATGCACGGCTTCACCAAGGCGCTCGCGCTCGAAGTCGCGCGCAAGGGGGTCACCGTCAACACGATCTCGCCCGGCTACATCGGCACCAAGATGGTGATGGCGATTCCGCAGGACGTGCTCGACAGCAAGATCATCCCGCAGATTCCCATGGGCCGACTCGGCAAGCCCGAGGAAGTCGCAGGACTCGTCGCCTACCTGTCGAGCGAAGAGGCAGCGTTTGTCACCGGCGCGAATATTGCCATCAACGGCGGACAGCACATGTCGTGACGCCGGACGGCCACGCGGCGCGACGGGCGCCGCGGCGGCCGCGTGCCGCGATCATCGGCACGCGAAGAACGTCACGTACGACGACGCGGCGGCGATGCCCATTCGCGAGATCCTGGCGTCACGCAGATTTCGATCGTGCTCCGGCGATTTTTGCCAGCCCTCGAGCTGGGCCGACGGCTCGCGATAATTCCAGCCGACGTTTTCGACGCAATGCGGGCTGTTCGCGCTGCGGAACCGCCGCTGGAATCCGTCGTGACTCAACTTGTGCTCGTCCGCCATCTCGGCGCTGTGGTGGCGCGCGAGCGCCGTCAGATCGTCGGCGAACTGCAGCGGTGCGAGGCCGAGCTCCGCGCGGTAGTCGTTGATCAGATCGCCGAGCTCGGCGGCGTAGCCCGCGGATCGCGGTCGCGCGAGCGCTTTCGGCACAGCGTGCAACTGGACCGAAGCGAACGTGCAGAGAATGACGAGCAGGAATGCGCGCAGGGCCATTGCCGATCCGTCCGGCACGCGACGGCAAGCAAGCGCCGTATTATCGCGCATGCGCGATGCCGCGCTCCGCCGGCACGAGCTCGAGACCCGCGTGCGCGGCCTCACGTCGCCGCCACAAAGAAAAACCCCGCAGCGCAAGGCCGCGGGGCGAGGCTGTATCTTTCAGGAGGAGGAGAAAGATACAGAAGGAGACACCTGACCTTCAAATGCTGGCGGACGGTGCGCAATTCAAGCGCCGGCCGCTCGCGCGGTTGGACCGCGGACGTGCCCGCGAACCAACCGTGCTGCCGTTGAACTTACGCGGCCTTGCGACCCTTCGGCGCGACCTTCGTCGCGTTCACCGCGGCGGCGCGCACGCTCGCATCGGCGAGGTTCACGACCTGCTTCGTCGCGCGCTGGAACTGGTCGAACGCAGCGGTCGAAGCGGCGATCGTCGACTTGAACGCATTGACGGCCACGTCCGAGCCGGCCGGCGCCGACTTCGAAGCCTTCTCGACCCACGCGGCTACACCCTTCGTGTAACCCGCCCACGCTTCCTCGGCGAACAGCGCGTATTGCGATTGCGCTTCCGACGCGATTTCGTAAACGTTGCGCGAATAACCGAGCGCGGTCTGCACGCCGGCTTCGGCGTAGCGCGAGCGGATCGCGAACAGTTCCTGCACATCCTTGACCGACGCGGCGGCTTCGACGCCTTCGACGCCTTGCGCGAGCGCGGCCTTCGCAGCCGTCAGGTTCAGCTTGACGAGCTTCTCGGCATTTTCCAGCGCGAGCGCCGCGAGCCTGGTCGCTTGCGCGACGTTCGCCTTGTTCAGTTCGGCAAATTGTTCAGCAGCGTTGTACATGACTTGACCTTTCGTCGAATGGGAGGGTCGGGCGCGACCCTGCATTGTTTCGGATTGCCGTCCTTCGGTCCGCACCTGTTGGTGGGTTGCCAAGCGTTTTCCGGCACGTTTGCTGCACTGCACAATTGCATTGTAGGGACAGGACCAAGGCAAGTCAAGCGTTTTTTGCTGCGATGCACAAAGGCGACGCGGGCTTCCCCGGCGCGAAATCCAAACCGC
The DNA here is from genome assembly GCA_963798655.1 of uncultured beta proteobacterium. Classification (GTDB taxonomy): domain Bacteria; phylum Pseudomonadota; class Gammaproteobacteria; order Burkholderiales; family Casimicrobiaceae; genus CAVSMC01. The sequence goes on from CAWCUH010000012.1 coordinate 12,038, forward strand.
CGTTGAATCAGGGGTTTATAATGCCCGCTCGGACATCGTGGAGTTGCCATGAGCGAGACGCCTCGCATCATCAAGAAATATCCGAATCGCCGGCTGTACGACACGGCGAACAGCGGCTACATCACGCTGGCGGACGTCAAGCAGATGGTGCTGGAAAACATCGATTTCCAGGTCGTCGACGCGAAGAGCGGCGATGACCTGACGCGAGCCATCCTGCTGCAGATCATCCTCGACGAGGAATCGGGCGGCCTGCCGATGTTCAGCTCGGAGATGCTCGCCCAGATGATCCGCTTCTACGGCACCGCGCAGCAGACGGTGATCGGCAGCTACATGGAGCAGAACGTCAAGGCGTTCCTCGCGATCCAGAAGAAGCTGCAGGACCAGGCGAAGCAGATCTACGGCGACAAGATGTTGCTCACGCCCGACCTGTGGAAGCAGTTCATGCAGATGCAGGCGCCGGCGATGCAGGGAATGCTCGGCAACTATCTCGAGCAGAGCGCGCGGCTCTTCCTCGACATGCAGCAGCGGATGCAGGACCAGACGCGCGGCATCTTCACGAGCTTTCCGTTCCCGAACTTCGCCGCGGCTGCGCAATCTGAGCCGGAAGACGAGAAAAAGGGCTGAACGGCGCGAAGCGCCGCAACAACCGGGCGCGCCGCCCGGTTTTTTTTGCGAGCGCGAAAGACGTCGCATGAATCTTCGCTTCCGCACCGCAGCGACTCGCGAATTTCGATGACGACCGGCACCCGACACCGACCTGCACGACGAACCACAGCGCCGAAGCGCAGCGACGCGCCGCGCGTGGGCTTCGTGTCGCTCGGCTGTCCGAAAGCGCTGGTCGACTCCGAGCAGATCGTCACCCAGCTTCGCGCCGAGGGCTATGCGATCGCGCCGTCGTACGAGGGCGCCGATCTCGTCGTCGTCAACACCTGCGGCTTCATCGACGCCGCCGTCGGCGAGTCGCTCGACGCAATCGGGGAAGCGCTCGCCGAGAACGGCAAGGTGATCGTCACCGGCTGCCTCGGCGCGAAGGATGGCGGCGATTTCGTGCGCGCCGCGCACCCGCGCGTGCTCGCCGTCACCGGCCCGCACGCGGCCGCCGAGGTAATGAGCGCCGTTCACGCACAGCTTCCCAAGCCGCACGATCCGTTCGTCGACCTCGTGCCGCCGCAGGGCATCAAGCTCACGCCGCGCCACTACGCGTACCTGAAGATCAGCGAAGGCTGCAACCATCGCTGCACGTTCTGCATCATCCCGTCGATGCGCGGCGATCTGGTGAGCCGGCCGATCGGCGACGTGCTCGCGGAAGCCGAACGATTGCTGCGTGCCGGCGTGCGGGAGATCCTCGTCGTGTCGCAGGACACGAGCGCGTACGGCGTGGACGTCAAGTACCGGACCGGCTTCTGGCGCGGCCGTCCGACGAAGACGCGGATGACCGAGCTCGCCTGCGCGCTCGATTCACTCGGCCGCGAGCATGGCGCGTGGGTACGGCTGCACTACGTGTATCCGTACCCGCACGTCGACGACGCGATCGCGACGATGACCGACGATCCGGCTCGCGGCGGGCTGCTGCCGTATCTCGACGTGCCGTTCCAGCACGCAAGTCCACGGATTCTCAAGCTGATGAAGCGGCCGGCGAACGCCGAAGGCACGCTGCGGCGGATCGAGGCGTGGCGCGCCGCGCGCCCCGATCTCGTCGTTCGCAGCACGTTCATCGTCGGCTTTCCCGGCGAAACCGAGCGCGAGTTCGACGAGTTGCTCGCGTTCCTCGAGGCGGCGCAGCTCGATCGCGTCGGATGCTTCGCGTATTCGCCGGTCGACGGTGCCGCAGCGAACGCGCTGCCGGATGCGGTCGGCGACGACGTGAAGGAGGAGCGCCGTGCGCGCTTCATGGCCGTACAGGCACGCGTCAGCGCCGCGCGGCTCGCACGCCGCGTCGGCACGACGATTCCCGTGCTGGTCGACACTGTGCAGACCATCGACGGGGACGCCATTGCGCTCGCGCGGAGCGCCGCCGACGCGCCGGAAATCGATGGTGTCGTGCGAATATCGCGCGCCGGCGAGCTTTGTCCGGGGGCGTTTGCGCGCGTGCGCGTGACCGCGAGCGACGAACACGACCTGACGGCCGAGCCGGCCCGGGAAATAGGGGACAGACCACGTTTTCCGGAGTAGCTATTTCATCCGGAAAACGTGGTCTGTCCCGTAGTGTCCCACGTTATTCGAACAAGAACAGCTGGTTATCGGAAAAGCGCTCGGTGATGGTAGGGTTTGGAGATTGATAAGGTAGTGTCGATAGTCAGGCTCAGGATCTGTAGGATTTCGTAGAGGCTGGCGGAGAGCTTGAGACGCTTCTAACGATGGCGACCAAACGTAAACGGAGACTGCGATCCATATCTGCGACTTGAGCGTTTGAAGTGGAAGAACGCTTTGATCGAAGATGCTGCTTGATCCACTTGAAGAACAATTACACCTGCCAGCGGCAGCGGTAGAGTTTGAGCGGGCAGGGTGAAGTTGTTGGTGAGAAAGATCAGCGTCTTGGCGGTCTCGGGGTTTGAATAGAATACGCGCAACGGGGTGATAGCTCTCGGGGGTGTAGACGCGGCAGCAGATGGTTGATCGCAGATCAGTCAGTCGGCGGACAGCGAGCGAGTATCGCGTTGCTTGGTATGGACTGGCGCGGGTGATGAAGAAGCTGCGCTGGTGGAATCGGTACAACGGCGCGAAGTCGGGAAGCGCGGTCATGATGAGAACGCAAGGCCTCGGGTATCAGCTGATCGAGGATGTGGACCTCGTGCATCTGGTCGCTGATATGGATGAAGGTCGGGATGTTGCCGCGCAGATCGAGCAACGTATGCAGTAGAAGGCAGACTAGGTAGATAGAAAAGGCGACAAAGGGAACAAGGACAGGCACAAGTAGATGGTAGTGGTGTGGAGCGCATAGACGGTATCGTTCAGATCGACTCCGAAAGACTCGTTGACGTACAGAGGCCGCGCGATGCCGATCAAGCTCTGCGCGAAGTCGGAGTAGAAACGTGGTCTGTCCCCTATTTCTCCAGCTGCACCGACGCCAGATCGCGCGCGAGGTCGGCCAGGATCTCGCCGAACGCCGACGACAGCGCACTCGCGAACTGCTCCGGCTGGTTCGCCGACAGCGGTACGCTCCTGCGGTACTCCCTGGACCAGAACGGCGACGCCGAATCCGCGCGCGACAGGTAGTACGTGATCGCCATCTCGGCGGAAGGCTTCGCCGCGTTGCGCACGTCGCCGTACAGCGCCTCGACGAACCCGTCGAGCACGTAGTCGGCGTCGAGCGATGCACCCGGCTGCGCGACGCGGCTGAATACGTGCGCCCGATCCAGTGCGCGCGCCGTCGCCTCCGCAATCATCGCCGCGGGCGGCACCAGGAATTCGGTGTAGAAGTCGCTCGCGTACCTGAGATCGGATTCGCGGTAGACGAACGACCTGCCGCGAAACGGCGTCGCAACGTTGATCGCGCCGACGCGAAGCGACGCCTGCTTCGGCTGCTTCGCCGCCGGCGGCGCGGGCGGCTCGAGCAGGAACATGTTCTTCACCGGCGCGGGGCGCGACAGCGCCTGGCAACCGAGGATCGCCGGCACGGCGAGCACCGCAGGCAGCAGCACGAGCGCGCGCCGCGCGCGCGACGGAGGCGCGTTCATTTCGACCTTTCCACGGGCTGCGGGGGCGCACCGAACAGCAGGCCCGACGGGTACTGCTTCGCGTTCTCGGTGAGGTCGCGCAGGTTGTCGGTGATCTGGCGGAGGTTCTCGATCGTCGTCGCGAGATCGCCCTCGCCGCCACCGAAGATCTTGTCGAGCCGCGCCAACGTGCGCGCCATGCTCGCGAGCGACTTCTTGAGGTTCGGGTCGTCGACGAGCGTGCGCACGCGCTCGAGCGTCGCTGACGCGTCGTCGGGAAGCCTCTTCAGCGCGGGATTGTCGAGTGTCTGCTTCAGCTCCGCGTTGCTCGCGCGGAGCTCGGCGAGCAGCGCCGTCGCCTCGCTCGATATCTTCCTCGTGTCGAGGCCGGCGAGCGTGCTGTCCAGACGGTCGAGCGTGCGCGCGGTGCGCTCCGAGATGCCTCGCGTGTCGAGCGCGCCGATGCGGTCGTTCAGCGTCACCAGCAGCGTATTGAGCTTGCTCACCGTGCCTTCGACGTCGAGGCGGTGCAGCCGGTCCATGATGTCCGACGCGGCGTTGACGAACTGAGCGACCGTCGACGGCGAGCTCGGGATGTACGTGTAGACCGGAATCCAGTCGATCGGCAGCGGCGCGTTCGCTTCCGGATTGACGTAGTCGATCTCGAGATAGTTCGTGCCGGTGATGCCTTGCGGTGCGATACGGATGCGCAGGCCGCGCTCGACCTCGAGGGCGGCGTTCTGCGGGCTGGTGATGTCGCCGGCAGCCGTGCGCCCGCCGAGCAGCTGCGGCTGGAGCTGCGCTTCGACGAGCACGTAGCGCAGCCGCTCCGACATCGGCTTGTCGAGCTGGTAACGGGTGTAGGTGAACGTGATCTTGGTCACATCGCCGACGACGACACCGCGATACTTGACCTTCGAGCCGATGTCGAGACCCTGCACCGACTCGTTGAAATAGGTCTCGATCGTGATGCGCGGCTGGAACCAGCGGCCGGAGCCGATGACGAGCAGCAGCAGCACGCCGACGACGACGGCGCCGATGACGAACAGCCCGAGCTTGAAGTAGTTTGCCTTGACGGACATCAGGCGGTCGCCGACTCGGGCTCGCGACGGAAGAACGCCCGCACGTGCGGATCGTCGCTTTCATCGCGCAGCCTCCTCGGATCCCCTTCGGCGATGATACCGCGCACCGCGCGGTGCAGCAGGATCACCCGATCGGTGGCGACGAACACGCTCGCGAGATCGTGCGTGACCATGACGAACGTCACGCCGAGATTGTCCGCGAGCCGGCGTATCGTCGCATCGAGCGACGCGGCCGTCACCGGATCGAGGCCCGATGACGGCTCGTCGAGGAAGAGAATGGCCGGGTCGAGCGCCATCGCGCGCGCGATGCCGGCGCGCTTCTGCATGCCGCCGGAGAGTTCCGCGGGCAAGTGGCCGGTGAACGCTTCGAGCCCGACCAGCGACAGCTTCATCCGCGCGACGAGGTCGATCGCCTCGTCGGGCAGGTCCGTGTACACCTCGAGCGGCAAGCGCACGTTCTCGAGCAGCGTCATCGAGCCGAACAGCGCGCCCGACTGGTACATGACGCCGATCTTGCGCAGGATCCGCTCGCGCGTCGTCTCGTCGGCCGCCCACATGTCGTCGTCGCCGAACATCACGCGGCCGGAGACCGGCGGCAAGAGCGCGATCATCGTCTTCATGATCGTCGTCTTGCCCGAGCCCGAGCCGCCGAGGATGCCGAACACCTCGCCGCGGCGAACGTCGAACGTGATGTGCTCCATGATCGCGTTGCCCTCGTAGCCGACGGCCAGATCCTCGACGTGGATGAGTGTTTCGCGCGCTTCGCTCATATGTCGAGCACGTAGTATGCGAACGCGAACACGCCGTCGAGCGCGACCAGCAGGATGATCCCGGACACCACCGCGCGCGTCGCGGCCTCGCCGACCGCCGACGCTCCGGCACTCGTCTGCAGGCCGCGCAGGCAACCGATGCCGGCCACGGTCACCGCGAATATGAACGACTTGATGAAGCCGGCGAGGAAGTCGGTCATGTTCACCGCCGAGTCGACTTCCTTCAGGAACGTGACGAACGGGATCGAGAACGACGTCATCGTGATCGCGCCGCCGAGCAGACCGACAAGATCCGAGTAGAGCGTCAGCAGCGGCGTCATCAGCAACGCGGCGATCACGCGCGGCGTCACCAGGAAGCGGACGGGATCGAGGCCCATCGTCGACAGCGCGTCGACCTCCTGGTTCACGCGCATCGTGCCGATCTCGGCGGCGAACGCCGCGCCCGAGCGTCCGGCGAGGAGGATCGCCGTCATCAGCGGGCCCAGCTCGCGCAGCATCGCGAGGCCGATCAGGTCGGCGACGAAGATCTCCGCGCCGAAGCGCTTCATCGGCACCGCCGACTGGAAGGCGAGGATCATGCCGAGCAGCAGCGAGATCAGCGTCACGATCGGCAGTCCGTCGACGCCCACGCGCTCGCAGATGTGCCAGACGTCGCTCCAGCGCACGCTCGACGGATGGCGCGCAGCGTAAGCGAGCGCCGACGTGCCCTGACCGATGAACGCGATCTGGTTGCGCAGGTCGCGGCCGATGTGCGCCGCGTGCCGGCCGATCTCCTCGACGACCGGTCCGCGGCGGGGCTGTGGATCGAGATCATGGTCGAACACGTCGGGCTTGTACTGCGCAAGCAGCGTCGCAATCGCGGGCTTCAGGTTCGCGATCTCGACCTTGCCCGCGCGCGGATGGCGCAGCAATTCGACGAACAGCGCCACGCCGGCGCCGTCGCAGTAGTCGACTCCGCCGGCGTCCACCAGCAGCGGTTTGGCGGGATCCGCGGCGGCGGCGGTTCGAGCGGCGGGCCACAGCTCGCCGAGCGACGCCGCATCGAGCCTGCCGGTCAATGCAAGCACGCGGCGTCCCTGCTCGTCGTCCCGGATCGCAAGCGCTGCCATGTCGATAGAAGCGTGTTGTTCTGTTGTGATGCGGCGCAGGACGCCGCGCCGCGGCCGCGCGCAGTTTAGCAAATCAGTGAAGCTTCACGCGCGGCTCGGTGCGGTGCGTGATCCAGCCGGCGAGCGTGTGCAGCGCGACGCGCGCGAAGCCGTGCAGCGCGAGCAGATGCATCCGGTAAAGGCTCCAGTACATGAAGCGCGCGAACAGGCCGTCGACCCAGAGATTGCCGCCGATCAGCCGTCCCATCAGGTTGCCGACGGCGCTGTACTCGCCGAAGGACACGAGGGAGCCGAAATCGCGGTAGCGGAACGCCGGTAGCGACCGGCCGGCGATGCGCGCCGCCATCGAACGCACGAGCAGGCTCGCTTCCTGATGCGCCGCCTGCGCGCGCGGCGGCACGGTTCCGCCGCCGGGCATCGGGGCCGCCGCGCAGTCGCCGATCGCAAAGATCGCGTCGTCACGCGTGGTCTGCAGCGTCGAACGCACAACGAGCTGGTTCGCGCGATTGGTCTCCAGGCCGTCGAGGTCTCTTGAGCCAGTCCGGCGCCTTGATGCCGGCCGCCCACACGCGAAGATCCGCCTCGATGCGCTCTCCGCCGTCGAGCGTGACGCCGCCGGCGTCGACGCTGACGACGCGCCGTCCGGTCATCACCTCGACGCCCAGATCATCGAGCAGCTTGTGCGCGGCCTTCGACAACCGTTCGGGCAGCGCGGGAAGGATGCGCGGCCCTGCCTCGATCAGCACGATGCGCACGTTGCGCTCGGGATCGATCCGGTCGAATCCGTACGACGCGAGCATGCGCATCGCGTTGTGCAGCTCGGCGCAGAGCTCGACACCGGTTGCGCCGGCGCCGACGACGGCCACCGAGATCTGGTCGCGCGCGAGCGGACGCGCCATCGTGTTCGCGCGGAGGCACGCGTCGATCAGACGCCGATGGAACCGTCCGGCTTCATCCGACGTCTCGAGCTGGATCGTGTGCTCGCGCACGCCCGGCGTGCCGAAATCGTTGCCCGTGCTGCCGACGGCGATGACGAGCGTGTCGTAGCCGAAAGCGCGCCGCGGCGTCACTTCGCGGCCTTCCTCGTTGAACGACGGCGCGACGCGCACCTCGCGCCGCGCGCGATCGAGGCCGTCCATCGCGCCGAGTCGAAAGTGGAAGCCGTGCCAGCGCGCCTGCGCGAGATAGTCGAGCGACTGATCGTCGATGCCGAGCGAGCCCGCGGCGACCTGATGCAGCAGCGGCTTCCACAGATGCGTGCGGCCGCAGTCGATCAGCGAGATGTGCGCGCGGCCGCGCTTGCCAAGGCGGTCGCCGAGCCTGGTGACGAGCTCGAGGCCGCCGGCGCCGCCACCGACGACGACGATGCGGTGCAGTTGTTCTTTGTTGTGCCAAGACGTTGCGTCGTTGACTCGAATTTTCGCCGGCAATCGCTCCGGCGCACAGCGTACAACGAAAGTCGGCTCGCCAGGACTTCCCTACGCCGACAGAAGGTCGTGCACCGCGGATGCGACGACGTGCGTCGCGCGGCGCAGGTCCTCGAGGAGCAGGTTCTCGTCCGGTCGCTTGGCGTTCGACTCCGCAATCGTCCTCGGGCCGGCTCCGTAAAGGACGATCGGCACGCCGTGCTCGCCGTAGAGCCGCGCGTCGGCGTACAGCGGAACCCCGACCGCCGGAATGTCGACGCCGAACACGCGCTCGCCGTGCCGGCGGATCGCCGCGACGAGCTTCTCGTGCCCGGGCAGCGGCGTCAATGCGTGCGCGAGCAGCAGCCGGCGGATGTCGACGCGAATGCCGTCATGCGCGCGCACCGCGTTTTCGATCAGCGAGCGCACGCGCGCTTCGACGTCGGACGGCTGCTCTTCCGGCGTCATCCGGCGGTCGAGCCGCAGCGCCAGCCGATCGGGAACGACATTCGTGTTGATGCCGCCGTGCAGCAGTCCGACGATCATCGTCGGATGATCGATGCCCGGCACTGCGGATTTTTTCGCTTGCAGCGCGTCGGCTTCCGCGTACAGCGCGTTCAGGATCGCTGCGCCGGCGCGAAACGCGTCGCGGCCGGTCTCGGGCATCGCGCCGTGGCCCGACTTGCCGTGCACGGTGACTTCCAGCTGCAGGCAGCCGTTGTGCGCGGTGACCACCGCATAGCTGAAGCTCGCGGCGATCGCGTAGTCCGGCTTGGTCAACCGGCGCTCGAGCAGGAATCCCGGTCCCGCAAGACCGCCGAATTCCTCGTCGTACGTGAAATGCAGCTCGACAGCACCGGCGAGCCGCGCGCCGCCTCGTGCGAGCGCGCGCAATGCACCGAGCGCGTACGTGTACGTCGCGATGTCCGACTTCGACACGGCGACGCCGCGGCCGTACATGCGCCCGTTCTCGACGACGCCTTCGTACGGCGGCTTGGTCCAGCCTTCGCCCGGCGGAACGACATCGCCGTGCGCGTTCAGCGCGATCGTCGGGCCGCCGTCCGCGAAGCGGTGGCGAACGATCAGGTTCGTCACGCTCGCCATGCCGTAGCTGCGCAGGAACTCGGCCGGAACGGGATGTCGTTCGACATCGAAGCCGAGCGCGCTCACGAGGCTCGCTGCCTTTTCCGCCGCGGGCGCGTTGTCGCCGGGCGGCGTGTCGGACGGCACGTGCACGATCTCGCGCAGGAACTCGACCTGTTGCGCGTGGTGAGCGTCGATCCAGCGGCCGAGATCGTCGTACGCACTCATCCGTCGAACCGCTCGAAGAAATGCAGCAATGCCGAGGTCGCAACGTCGGCGTCCTCGGCGCTCATCGTCTCGTCGGGATGGTGGCTGATGCCGTTGTTGCCGCAGCGCACGAACAGCATCGCGATCGGCGCGACCGGCGCGAACACCATCGCGTCGTGACCGGCACCGCTCGGCAGGCGGCGCACGGCGATGCCTTGCGCCGCGATGGCGTCGGCGAATCGCTGCTGCAGCGCCGCGTCGCATGGCGCCGCATCGAGCTCGTAGAACGGCTCCGCGGTCACCGCGACGTTGCGCCGTTCGGCGATCCCGGCGCAGCGTGCCTGCAGCGCAGCGACGGCCGCGCGGCGCAGCGCGTCGTCGCCGGAGCGCACGTCGATCGTGAAGTCGACGTCCTGCGGGATCACGTTGATCGCGCCGGGCAGCACGCTCATCTTGCCGACGGTGCCCACGAGGCCCGGATGGCTCGCGCAGTGATGCTCGACGGCGAGCACCATCTCGCTCGCGGCGGCAAGCGCGTCCTTGCGGCTGCCCATCGGAACGGTGCCCGCATGGCCGGCGAGGCCGGTCACGTTGACGCGAAGGCGCGTCGCGCCGGCGATCGCGGTGACCACACCGAGCGCGAGTCCCTCGTTCAGCAGCACCGGCCCCTGCTCGATGTGCGACTCGACGTAGGCAACGACGTCGCGGCCGCGCCGGTCGAGCGCGCGCCAGCCGTCGGGATCGCCGCCGAATTCGCTTAGCGCATCGCGAAGGGCGATGCCGGCATCGTCGCGGCGATCGAGCCACGCCGGATCGAAGCTGCCCGACATCGCCTTGCTGCCGATCAGCGCGGCGCCGAAGCGCACGCCCTCCTCGTCGCCGAAGCCGACCACTTCGATCGCGCAGCGCAAGCGCTTCCCGCGCGCACGGAGATCGTTCACGCACGCGATCGCGCTGATCACGCCGAACAGCCCGTCGTACTTGCCGGCGTTGCGCACGCTGTCGATGTGCGAGCCGCTCATCAGCGTCGGTGCGTTCGTGCTCGCGCCCTCGTAGCGTCCGACGACGTTGCCGAGCGCGTCGTAGCCGGCGCTCATTCCGGCGTCGCGCATGAGCCCGATCAGATAATCGCCCGCCTCCGATGCTGCGCGGTGAGATACGTGCGGGTGAGGCGCGGCGGATCCTCGGTGAACGAGCCGAGCACGTCGGCCTGCCGCAACAGCTGCTGTCCGAAACGCATCGTCGCTCCCTCGCGTCAGCGCTCGACGAGTATCGCGCGAAAATCGTTGACGTTGGTGAGCGTCGGTCCGGTGACGATCGAGTCACCGAGCGCTTCGAAAAAGGCGTGTCCGTCGTTTGCGTCGAGACGCTCGCGCGGCTTGATGCCGAGCGCCCACGCGCGCTGCAGCGTGTCGGGTGCGACGATCGCGCCGGCGATCTCGTCGATGCCGTCGACGCCGTCGGTGTCGCCGGCGATCGCGTGCACGTTTTCGCGTCCGTCGAGCGCGATCGCGAGCGCGAGCAGGAACTCGACGTTGCGCCCGCCGCGGCCGTTGCCGCGCACGGTGACCGTCGTCTCGCCGCCGGACAGCAGCACGCACGGAGGCGCTAGCGGCTGCGCGTGCGAGGCGACCTGCTGCGCGATGCCGGCCATCACGCGCGCGACCTCGCGTGCCTCGCCCTCGATCGCGTCGCCGAGAATCGCCGGCGCGAACCCGGCGTCGCGAGCGAGCGCGGCAGCGGCTTCAAGCGCCATCTGCGGCGCGGCGATCATCCGCACGTGCGAGCGCGCGAGCCGTGGATCGCCCGGCTTGACGCTCTCGCCAGCGCCGGTGTCGAGCACGCGGCGAACCGATGCCGGAACGTCCACGCCGTAGCGGCGAATGACGTCGAGCGCGTCGGCGCACGTCGTAGGATCCGCGACGGTCGGACCCGAAGCAATGTTGATCGGATCATCGCCGGGAACGTCGGACATCAGCAGCGTGACGACCTGCGCCGGATGACACGCGGCGCCCAGCCGGCCGCCCTTGATCGCCGACAGGTGCCGGCGCACGCAGTTGATCTCGCTGATGGTCGCACCGCACTTGAGCAGCGCGCGATTGACCGCCTGCTTGTCGTCGAGCGACACGCCGTCGGCGGGCAGCGCGAGTAGCGCGGAGCCGCCGCCGGAGATCAGGCAGACGACGAGATCGTCGGCGCGAAGGCCTTGCACGAGCGCGAGCATCCGCTTCGCGGCGTCACGGCCGGCGGCGTCGGGAACCGGATGCGCGGCTTCGACGATCTCGATCCGCTCGCACGGCACCGCATAGCCGTAACGCGTAACGACGAGCCCGGTCGCATCCGCCGTCCAGTGATCCTCGAACGCCTTCGCCATCGCCGCCGACGCCTTGCCGGCGCCGACGACGATCGTACGGCCTTTCGGACGCTCAGGCAGATGCGGCGGCAGGCAACGCGACGGCTGCGCCGACGCGATGGCGGCGTCGAACATCGCGCGAAGCAGTTCACGCGGGTTTGCGCATGACGCGCCAATGATCGCATGCAGCCGGCGCCCCGGCGCGTCGTCAGTCGAGCAGCGCGACCGCGGTCGGCGCGTCTTCCCTGCCCTTCGCAAGCTCCTCGAACTCGACGACGTTGTCGATCTCCGTGCCCATCGAGATGTTCGTGATGCGCTCGAGGATGGTCTCGACGACGACGGGAACGCCGTATTCGGCCAGCCATCGCTCCGCCTGCCTCGATCGCCGGATCGATCTCTTCCTGCCTGTGCACGCGGATCGCCTTGCAGCCAAGGCCCTCGGCGACCTTCACGTGGTCGACGCCGTAGCCGCCGGTCTCCGGCGCATTGATGTTCTCGAACTCGAGGATGACCTGGAAGTCGATGTTGAAGCCGCGCTGCGCCTGCCGGATCAGGCCGAGGTAGGCATTGTTGACGAGGACATGGACGTACGGCAGCTTGAACTGCGCGCCGACGGCCAGCTCCTCGATCATGAACTGGAAGTCGTAGTCGCCGGAGAGCGCGACGACCTGCGTCGCTCCGGGTCGGCGGTGGCGACGCCGAGCGCCGCCGGGATCGTCCAGCCGAGCGGGCCGGCCTGGCCGCAGTTGATCCAGTGGCGCGGCTGGTAGACGTGCAGCATCTGCGCGCCGGCGATCTGGGAGAGGCCGATCGTGGTGACGTAACGGGTCGTGCGGGTCCGAAGGCGCTGGTTCATCTCCTCGTAGACGCGCTGCGGCTTCATCGGCACGTCGTCGAAGTGCGTACGGCGCTGCAGCGTGCGCCTTGCGCTCCCGGCGTGGCGGCGGCCCACGCGCCGCGGTCGCGGCAGCCTGCCGGCGGCCTTGCAGCTCCTTCGCCACCTCGACGAAGAGCTCCAGCGCGGCCTTGGCGTCGGAGGCGATGCCGTAGTCCGGGCGCGAAGATCCGGCCGATCTGGGTCGGCTCGATGTCGACGTGGACGAACGTGCGGCCCTTGGTGTAGACGTCCAGCGTCCCGGTGTGGCGGTTGGCCCAGCGGTTGCCGATGCCGAGGACGAAGTCGGACTCCAGGAAGGTCGCGTTGCCGTAGCGGTGCGAGGTCTGCAGGCCGACCATGCCGGCGTTCAGCTCGATGGTCGTCGGGAATCATGCCCCAGCCCATCAGGGTCGGGATGACCGGCATGCCGGTGAGCTCGGCGAACTCGACGAGCAGTTCGGAGGCGTCGGCGTTGATGATGCCGCCGCCGGCGACGATCAGCGGCCGCTCGGATCGTTCAGCAATCGCGAGCGCCTTCTCGATCTGCGGCGCGGGTCGCGGCCGGCTTGTAGACCGGCAGCGGCTCGTACGTCTCCGGGTCGAACTCGATCTCGGTCAGCTGGACGTCGATCGGCAGGTCGATGAGGACCGGGCCGGGGCGGCCGGAACGCATCAGGTGGAAGGCCTGCTGGAAGACGCCGGGCACCTGCGCGGCCTCCAGGACGGTCGTCGCGCCACTTGGTCACCGGCTTGGCGATCGAGGCGATGTCGACGGCCTGGAAGTCCTCCTTGTGGAGCACGCGCGGTCGGCGCCTGGCCGGTGATGCACAGGATCGGAATCGAGTCGGCCGGTCGCCGAGTACAGCCCGGTGATCATGTCGGTGCCCGCCGGGCCCCGACGTGCCGATGCAGACGCCGATGTTGCCCGGCGTGCAGCACGCGTGTAGCCCTCGGCCATGTGCGACGCGCCCTCGACGTGGCGGGCGAGCGTGTGGTCGATGCCGCCGCGCGCCTTGAGCGCCGCGTAGAACGGGTTGATCGCGGCGCCCGGCACGCCGAACGCATGGGTGACGCCTTCGCGCTCCAGCACATGAACAGCGGCGTCGATTGCTCTCATCCTGGCCATGGTCCTCCCCGCGCCGTCATCGGAACGGGGATTGGCAGCCAGTATCGCTGCGGCTCGCGCGCGATAAGACGCTGGTCGAGCAGTCGAGTGCCCCGCCATGGGGACGAATGGCTCTTGCAATTCCGGCCCGACGATGTTTAGACTCGCCGCCTCGGATACGCCTCCGGCGGGAGCAAGCCTGTTCGCTCCCTCCGTGACGGCGTGACGATCCGGCGAATCGCGTATCGATGCCCAGGGGAGGGGAATCGTGAAGGCGACACTGCTGGCCGCGGCGCTCGCCGCGCTGTCATCCGCCGCCGTCGAGGCGGCCATCCTGACCGTCACGAACAACAACGACAGCGGGCCGGGAAGCCTTCGGGCCGCCGTCGCCGCATCGGCGAGCGGCGACACTGTCACCTTCGACCCGGCCGTCAAAGGCAAGATCGTCCTCACCTCGGGGCAGATCTCGATCGACGCACGCGCTGACGATAACGTGGCCCGGGCTGGCGGTAGCTGCAGATCGAAGGCAACGCGAACGATCGGATCTTCGAGATCCTGGACGCGGCGCCCGCTTCGTGTCCCGCGCCCACGGCGCCTCTCGACTACGTCGTCACGATCTCCGGATTGGGGCTCGGCAACGGTGCGCGCACCAACGGCGAAGCGGGCGGAGCCATCGCTGCGGTCCACAGCTTGAACCTGGACTCGGTCGTCATTTACGGTAATGCCGCCCAAGACGGCGGTGGCATCGCCTTCTTCACGCAGTACGCCGGGCAGTCGCTGTCGATCACGAACTCCGTGTTGGTCGACAATCGGGCGAAGCCGCTCTCCGCGACCACGGACGCTGCCGTGGGGGGCGGACTGTTCATCTACGACTATTTCGTCTATTGCGGGAATGCGAACATCACCAAGACGATTCCCGGCGACGGTGACGATCGCCAACACCGTGCTGGCCGGCAATCGCGCGCAGCCCGTCGCCGGCAGCGGCGCGCCCGGTCTCGGCGGCGCGATCTTCGCCCGGGCGTACGTCGACATCACGATGACCGACAGCCGAATGGTCGACAACCACCTCGATGTCCCCAACCCGCCCGATCCGGGGCTCTTTATACAGGCGGAGCCTTCTATGGTTACGCGAAGTCGCTGACGTTCGTACGTTCGGAAATTTCGGACAACAGCGTGTCGGCCGGCGGCGTCCTGTCGTTCGGCGGCGCCTTCGTCGTCAGCAACAACGATTCCACGCTCCAGGCGCCCGCCGACGCGATGGCGTTCAAGCTCATCGATTCGACGGTATCGGGCAACACGGCCAATAACCTCGCGGGCATCTCCGTGAGCTGCAACGTCGCGCTCGAGCTCGACAACTCGACGGTGAACAACAATACCGACCCGTCGGGAACCGGTTCGGGGTTTACCGGCGGCATCTTCGTGGGCAATGCAAAGTCGACCGACGATGTGACGAACTGCACGCCGCCGACGCTGACGATGGCGTCGTCCATTCTCGCCAACAGCGGGGCCGCGCCGAGGCTCGATCTCAAGACCGACACGGCGGCGCCGGGCCTCGCGAGCTTCACCGTCAATGCCAACAATTCGCTGATCCAGACGATCTGCCCGTTCTGCAGCATCACGGTGTCGGGCAGCAACAACCTTCCGCAAGGGACGGACCCGCAGCTCGGCCCGCTCGCTTACAACGGCGGACTCACGCGCACGCAGCCGCCGCTGCCGGGAAGCCCGGTGATCGACGCAGGTGCCAACCCGCTGTCGCTGACGCTCGACCAGCGCGGATCGCCGCGCGTCGTCGGTGTCGCGGCCGACATGGGTGCTTCCGAGCCGGTCGTCATTGCAGCGCGACTGCTCGTGCCGGACGGCACGTCGATCAAGCAGACGTTCGGCGCGTATCCCGACACGAAGTGGTTCGCGCTGGGCGTCGAGCCCGGAAAGACCTACGCCATCGAAGCCGCGGACGTCGGACGACGATCTGACGGCGAACGCGATCGGAGCGCTCGGCCTCTATGACGTCGACGGCGTGTCGCCGCCGCCCGAGGCGAGCGTCGACTGCACGGCGGCGAACCGGCCGCCGGCGGTCGACGGGGCCGCCGACGGCATCCGCTGCATCCTGCGCACCGCGCCGGCCGCCTTCGCGGTGTTCCTGAACAAGCGGCCGGTGTACGTGAAGGCGACGCGAATGAATCCGGCGACCGGCGGCGGCTCGCAGTTCAAGGTCCGCGCGCGCGAGGCGACGATCTACGGCCGCTGGCTCACCAACACTTTCGACTACCACATCGAGGTCGAGAACACGACGGGCGATGCGATGTGCGTCGAGCTCGCGAGCTATCCCGCAACGGGACTGAGCTACGACCCGTACACCGGATGGGACAACCTCATCGACGTCGCAACGTTGACGGTGCCGCCGTTTGGCGCCGTCAAGACGGTGACGCCGATGGGCTCGAGCGTCGACGGCGACACGGAAGGAACGTTGCGCATCGGTGCCTGCGGCTCGCAGGTCAATCTGATTCCGGGGGCGCTGCACGTGTCGACGTACGCCTTCAACAGCACCCTGAACAAGTACGTCTACTTCTTCACCACGACCGCGAACGACGGCAAGACGCGCAGCTCGTGGTGATCACGCAAAGGGAGCGCATGATGAACGCACGCAACATTGCAATCGCAATGCTAGGGGTCGTTGCATCCGTGCTCGCGCCGCAAGCCGGCGCCGCGGGCCCGCTCGCGAACACGTCGGTGGCCAATGCGCGCGTCGTGGTGCCCGACGGCTCGTCGCTGCTGCAGGCGATCGGCGGCGGCGAGACGCGCTGGTTCGTCTTCGGCGTCGAGCCCGGCAAGAGCTACGTCGTCGAAGTCGTCGACCCCTACGGCGATCTCGCCTCGAACACCATCGGCGCCGTCGCGATCACCGACGCGAGCGGCGTCGCCGCACCGCCGGAGGCGACCATCGATTGCACGGCGAACCAGCGCGCTCCGGCGCTCGAAGTCGCCGCCGACGGCAAGCGCTGCGTCGTGCGCGCCTTTCCGCCGGCAATCGGCACCGCGCAGAACAAGCGCGGCATCTATGTCTCGGTCGGCTCGGTTGCCGGCAACCAGTTCCAGATCCGCGTGCGCGAGAGCACGATGTACGGCCGCTGGACCACCAACGGCTACGACTTCCACATCGAGCTCGAGAACACCACCTCCGACTCGATCTGCGCGGAGATCGTGTTCTACCCCAACAGCGGCGATACCTTCAGCGGCACGTGGAGCGGCGGCCTGTTGACGCGCACGCTCACCATCCCGCCGTTCGGCGCCAACAAGACGATCCTCAACAACGCGACGCTGGTGGGCCCGGACAACAAGGGCACGGTGCGCATCGGTGCCTGCGGCACGGCCAATCTCGTGCCCGGCGCGCTGCACGTGAGCACCTACGCGTACAACCCGGTGACCGACAAGTTCCTCTACTTCTTCACCAACGCCGCGAACAACGGGTCCACCGCCAACAGCTGGTAGCGCGTCGAACGCAAACGCTCGGCGTGCCGCGCAAGCGGTGCCGCCGCGCGTAATGCCGCGAGGAGGCGCCATGAAGCGCTTCGTACGCTGGCACTGTGGGCGGCGCGGACCGGCGTACACGCGGCGACGTTCACCGTCACCCGCGAACTCGCGCATTCGCGCGACGCGATGGCGGCACTGGATTGACGACAACGTAACGCTGATCTTCGCGAGGAAAGCCATGACACATGCGAAGGCGCGCTCTAAGCCTGCTCTTCTTCGCCGGATTGTCCTGGTTGCAGTCCTCGTGGCAATGAGTCAGTCGATCGCGTCCGCCCAAGTGCTCAATCTCAGCCACGACCTCGTTACGCTCGGCATCGCAGGCCAGAATCTGACGCCAAACAATCCGGCGCTCGACGCGCGGCCGCTGATCCAGGCGGGCGCCAACTACGCCGCCATCCACGGCATCCCGGTCGTCACCGTCGACAACGGCGACTACTACCTGCTCACGGACCAGCAGCCGAACGCGACGATCATCCCGGCCTGCCTCACGGGCGGCACGATAGATTTTGCCGACTCCACGTTGTGGTTCAGAGGGCCGTTTCTGCCGAACGGCATCCAGCTCTATCGCTGCACCAATTTCACGCTGAAGAATTTCAAGACGGATTTCATCCATCCTCCGTACACGCACGTACAGCTGACATCGATTAACCCGGCTGCTCGCACGCTGAGCTACGCGACGTTGCCCGGATGGCCGGATCCGAGCACGTTCAATAGCGCCGTCGACCCGTTCGGCGAGAACGGGCGGTGGGCGGCGGTCTTTCGCAACGGGCAAATCGTTCCGGGCACGAGCCGCATGCTCCTTACGCAGCCCATCGCGAGCGGCACGCTGGCGCTGGTGCAAGACAACACCCCATGGACACAGGCGGCGACGCTCGCCACCCTGCAGCCGGGCGATACGATCGTCGTCACCGCGCGCGGGGGAGGCGGGGCCATCCTGGTATGGGAAGGTGACGGGGTGACGGTGTCGAACGTCACGATCCAGGGATCGGCCGAAACAGGCATCCAGTTCTATTCCTGCAAGAACTCCACCGCCGATCACGTGAATGTGGTACCACGCCCGGGAACGGGGCTCGTCGGTTCCAATGCAGACGCGATCCATTTCGTGTCGACGCGGGAGAACAACCACATCACCAACAGCTATTCCAGCCGCACGATGGACGACGGACTGGTGATGGACAACCAGCACGCGGCACTCGTGCTGTTGCAAACGCCGCCGCGCCAATTACGCGTGCGGCGCGATCAGTACCTGCGCTTCCCCAATGGCACGTCGGTCAACTTCGTCGATCCCGCGACGACGCTGGAGTCGTCGATCGGCGCCGTGATCGTGTCGCAGAATCCACCGGACGGGCTCCCGCAGTTCAACGAGACGGTGGACCTCACGTTCGATCGGGATCTTCCGACATTGCCCGCGGGCATGGCGATGGCGTACGCCGACCCGCTCATGCGGGGCCAGGGATCGAGCATCACGGACAGCGTCGCCGAGGACACCTGGGGCGGTCGCGGCATCTGGATCGCCGGGCTGCGCGGGCTCACGGTCGAGCGCAACATCGTGCGGCGCACGAGCAACGCGGGAATCATCCTGTCGTCGTCGACCGACCCTTTCGACACGGGCGACATCGGCGCGCCCTCGCACGACGTGCTGATCCAGAACAACCTCGTCGTCGACGCGCTGGGTCCGGCCGCCGCTGGAACGGGCGTGCAGGGCTCGCTCGGCGCAATCCAAGTCGTTTCGACGGACAACAACCAGTTCGGCTTCGCGTCGGCGCCGGGAAACACGAACATCTCGATCGTGAACAACACGATCGCGAACGCGGGGCGCTCGGGCATATGGGTGGGCGAGGTTAGTGGCGGCACCATCGCGAACAATACGATCGCGCTCTACGATCAGCGCCCGGAGCTTCCGATTTTCGGCATTCCGCCGCCGTTTCTCACGCAGGTCGGGATCGATTCCGCTTCGCCAATCGTGATCCGCTACAGCTCCGGGGTCACCAGCCAAAACAACACGATCTTGCCGACGTTTCGCGTGCTGATGCCGGACGGCACGTCGTTGAGCCAGACGTTTTCCGCGTACCCGGAGACACGCTGGTTCGCGCTGACCGTCGAGCCCGGCAAGACGTACGTGATCGAAGCGGCGGATACCGGCGGCGATCTGACAGCGAACGCGATCGGGACGCTCGGCGTCTACGACATCGACAGCTCGTCTTCACCGCCCGAGGCCACCGTCGATTGCACGGCCGCGAACGGTTCGCGTCCGCCTGCGGTGGACGTCAACAGCGACGGGATACGCTGCATTGTGCGCACTGCGTTGCCGGCGGCGGGCATGCAGCAGAACAAGCGAGCCGTCTTCGTCAAGGTGACGCGGATGGATCCGGCGCTGGGCGGTGGATCGCAGTTCAGGATCCGCGCGCGTGAAGCGACGCTGTATGGCCGGTGGCTCAACAGCGGTCCCTACGCCTTTCACGTCGAGGTCGGAAAACACGATGGCCGATTAAGCGTGCGTCGAAATTGCACAACTTCCGCGTTCCGGAGTGACGTACGCCGCGGGTCCGGGCTGGTCCGGCCCCGTGACCGCGTCCACGCTGAACGTGCCGGCGTTCGGGGCAGCCAAGGTGGTGATCCCGAACGGCGTGCCGGTGGGCGCCGATACCGACGGCACACTGCGGATCAACGCGTGTTCGACGCCGAGCAATCTGTTGCCCGCGGGTCTGCACGTGAGCACCTACGCATTCGACTCGCTCAACAATCGCTACATCTACTTTGTCACCTATGCAGCCAACAGCGGCGCGACCAGCAACAGCTGGTGACAGCCTCTTGAGCAGGCGCGGCGCGAGCTAGCGGACCGCAACGATGCAAGTCTTGACCGGCGCGCTTTCATGCACGGCGTCGCGGCAGATGGCGCAATTGTGCGCTGCACCGCAAGCGCTGAGTTGTCGAGCGGTGGTATTGCGTTTTGGCGAAAAACCCGCTTACACTCGCCGACCCAATACGAACAACAAGGCGCGTCGGTCTTCGGCGGCGCGCTCCGCCCGACAACGCAACAAAGGCGCGCGCGGCCTAAAGGTCGCGAGGGAGGCGCGAATGGATACGAACGGCAGGCGAGCGCTACGCGCTCATGCCCGCAACGCGGCAATTGTGGCGTCGCTTCTGCTCGTGTCGCCGGCCGCGCTTCATGCGGCGCCGTTCACCGTCACCAATCTGGACGACAGCGGCGCCGGCAGCCTGCGCGATGCGATCGCGCAGGCGAATGCCGCCCCGGGTCCCGACACAATTACCTTCGGCGTAACCGGCGTGATCAGCCTGATCGGCTCGATCGTCATCAATGATGCGTTGACGATCACCGGCCCCGGCGCCGACAAGCTGTTCATCGACGGCAACGCGTTCGACCGCATCTTCATCATCGCGGACCCATCGCCGCCGGCGTGCCCGGCGGTCAGCGCGCCGATGGATTATCTCGTGACGATCAGCGGCATGACGCTGCAACGCGCGCACCGAAACGCGGACAACTCGGGCGGTGCGATCGTGACTACGCACAGCCTGGCGCTTGACTCGGTGATCATCCGCGACAACCAGGCAAGAGCAGGCGCCGGCGTCAGCTTTCTCACCCAATACGCCGGACAGACGCTGACCATCTCGAACTCGGCGTTCTACAACAACATCGCGAAGCCGCTGTCGGTCGTGACGTCGAGCCAGAACGGCGGCGCGTTCCGCGTCGTCGAGAATTGCGGCGGCACCAACGTCAACACAGCGATCCCGGTCACGGTGACGGTGACGAACACGCTGTTCAACGGCAACCGCGCGCAGCCGCTCAACAGCGGGTTCGGCGGCTTCGGCGGCGCGATCTTTTCGCAGGCGTACGCCGACATCACCATCACCGACAGCCGCATCGTCGGCAACTTCGTCGATGCGCCAAATCCGCCGGCCGCGAACCAGACGTACCAGGGCGGCGGCATCCGCGGCTACGCGAAGTCGTGGACGATCCAGCGCACCGAGATCTCCGACAACGCCGTGCTCGACGTGACGGGCAGCGACCAGACGCGCGGCGGCGGCATGCACGTGTTCAACAGCGACCCGAATCTTCAGGGAGCCGCCGACGTAGCCGCGGTGAAGATCATCGACTCGACAATCTCCGGCAACAGCGTGCCGGCGACGGCGGGCGGCATCCTTGTATTCGGCAACGTCGCGCTCGAGCTCGACAACACGACGGTCGCGTTCAACCTAGCGGGCAACACCCGCACCGGCGGCATCGTGCTGTCGACGGGCGCCACATCGCCGCCGACGGCAGGCAACACGACGGCACCGACGCTGAAGATGCAGTCGTCGATCCTCGGGCGCAGCTCGCCCACGACGGCCGACCTGTCGACCAACGTCGCGCTGATGCCGTCGTTCACCGTCGACGCGACGAAGTCGCTGATTCAAGCGATCTGCGCTTCGTGCAACATCACCGTCGGCGGCAGCGGCAACCTCGTCGGTGCGTTTCCGCCGTTGCAGCCGCTGGGTTACCACGGTGGCGGCAGCCGCACGCATGCGCTGTTCGGCGGGAGCATCCCGATCGACGCCGGCGCGAACCCGCTCGCGCTCGCCACCGACCAGCGCGGCTTCGCCCGCGTCGTCGGAGCAGCGGCCGACATGGGCGCGTACGAGTGGAGCGGCGCTCCCGTCTACAACCCCGCCTTCGCGTACTTCGTCACGCCCGGCGGCCTGTTGCAGATCGTCGACACGGCGACCAACACAAACCTCGCCACGGTGCCGGTCGGCAACAACCCCTATGCAGCCATTCCAAGTCCCTCCGGCACGCGTGTCTACGTGTCCAACTTCGCCGACAACACCGTGTCGTTCATCGACGGCAACCTGAGGCGCAATCTTGCGACCCTCGGCGTCGACGCGGGCCCGCAAGGCATGGCGGTGAACCCGACCGGCACGCGGCTCTACGTCGCGGGTTCGACGGCGGGCATGGTCACGGTCGTCGATACGACGCAGCGGGTCGTGCTCGCGCACGTGCCGGTCCCCGGCGCCGCCGACGTCGTTGTCAACAACGCCGGCACCAACGCCTACGTGGCGTCGGGCAACGTGATCACGATCATCAACACCGCGACGAATACGGTCAGCGGGTCGATCCCGCTGCCCGGACTCACCGCCATCGGCACGATCGCGATTTCCCCGAACGACGCGAAGATCTACGCGTGGTCGGATCAGAATGCGAAGATCGCCGTCGTCGACACCGGGACCAACACCGTGACGACGACGATATCGATCCCGACCTCGTTCGCGAGCAATGGCATCGCCTTCCATCCCGCGGGCAACTTCGCCTACCACTCGACGGGGACGCAAGTGTCGGTGATCGACACGAAGACCGACCAGGTCGTGCGCACGGTGCCGCTCGGCACGACGGCGAGCGGCGTGAACGGCGTTGCCGTGTCCGCCGACGGCACGCGTGTGTACGTCGCGACGCAGAACGGCGTCCGTGCGGTCGACACCGGCTTCTTCAACGTCATCGCGATCGGATCGGCACCGCTTCGCGCGATGGGCCGCTTCGTCGGCTCGATGGCGCCCGCGCATCAGCAATCGTTCAGCGGTCCTGTCGCGACCGGCGTCGGCAGCGCGCGTGCGTCGATGGACTGCGCGGCGACCGCGCGCTGCGCGTTCCTGCGGGCATCGTTGACGGCGCCGCCGGGCAGGCCCGGCGCGCCCCCGCTCGACGCGACGATAACGGGCGTTGCCTTTCCGTACGGGCTGCTAAATCTGTCGGCTTTCGGCGCGCCCGGCTTCACGGCGACGTTCACGCTGATCTTCCCCGCGGCGCTGCCGCCCGGCAGCGCGCTCTACAAATACGGACCGACATCCGGCACGCCGACGCCGCACTGGTACGCGATGCCGGCGACGATCGCGGGTAGCACGATCACGTACAGCGTGACCGACGGCGGACTCGGCGACGACGATCTCGCCGCCGACGGCGCGATCGTCACGACCGGGGGCCCGGCGGCGGCTTATGCGGGACGCGTGCTGGTTCCAGACGGCACGTCGGTGCGGCAGGCGTTCACGTCGTACCCCGAGACGCGCTGGTTCGCGCTGCCGGTCGAGCCCGGAAAGACGTACGTTCTCGACACCGCCGACGTCGACGGCGACCTTGCTGCGAACGGCGTCGGGTCGATCACCATCTTTGGCGAAGATCGCGTGTCGGGTCCGCCGGACGCGAGCGTGACGTGCTCGAACGGTGCGCGCGCGCCAGCGGTCGACGTCGCTGCCGACGGTGTGCGCTGCGTAATCTTCGCCGGCATTCCTTTCGCCGGACTGCTGCAGAACAAGCGGCCGGTCTACATCGCGGTGAATCGCATGGATCCAGCTGCCGGCGGTGGCGCGCAGTTCCGCGTCC
The DNA here is from genome assembly GCA_963798655.1 of uncultured beta proteobacterium. GTDB lineage: Bacteria > Pseudomonadota > Gammaproteobacteria > Burkholderiales > Casimicrobiaceae > CAVSMC01. The sequence continues at coordinate 35,587 of CAWCUH010000012.1, forward strand.
GCGCGCGCGAGGCTACGGTCTATGGTCGCTGGCTCACCGCGGGCTACGACTATCACGTCGAGACGCAGAACACGACGGCGGACCCGATGTGCCTGTGGGTGACGCGCTATCCCGCGTCGGGTCTGCAATACGCGCCGAACGGCGGCTGGTCGGGTGCCGTGCTCAATTTCTCCATGACGGTGCCCGCGTTCGGCGCGGTGAAGCAGGTGTTCAACAACGGCGATTTCGTCGGTCCGGACGGCGAAGGCGCGCTTCGCCTCGGCGCGTGCGGCGGATCGTCGAACCTCGTGGCGGGCGGCTTGCACGCGTCGACGTACGCGTTCGACTCGGTCGCGAACCGCTACATCTACTTCTTCACGTCGACCGCGAACGACGGCAGGACGCGGAGCTCGTGGTGATCACGCAAAGGGAGCGCATGATGAACGCACGCAACGTCGCAGTCGCAACGTTAGGGGTCGTCGCATCCATGTTCGCGTCGCAAGCCAGCGCCGCCGGCCCGCTCGCCAACACGTCGGTGGCCAATGCGCGCGTCGTGGTGCCCGACGGCTCGTCGCTGCTGCAGGCGATCGGCGGCGGCGAGACGCGCTGGTTCGTCTTCGGCGTCGAGCCCGGCAAGAGCTACGTCGTCGAAGTCGTCGACCCCTACGGCGATCTCGCCTCGAACACGATCGGCGCCGTCGCGATCACCAATGCGAGCGGCGCCGCCCCACCGCCGGAGGCGACCGTCGACTGCACGGCGAACCAGCGCGCGCCCGCGCTCGAGGTCGCCACCGACGGCAAGCGCTGCGTCGTGCGCGCCTTTCCGCCGGCGATCGGCAACGCACAGAACAAGCGCGGCATCTACGTCTCGGTCGGCTCGGTCGCCGGTACGCAGTTCCAGATCCGCGTGCGCGAGAGCACGATGTACGGCCGCTGGACCACCAACGGCTACGACTTCCACGTCGAGCTCGAGAACACCACCTCCGACTCGATCTGCGCGGAGATCGTGTTCTACCCCAACAGCGGCGACACGTTCGGCGTCACCTGGAGCGGTGGTTTGTTGACCCGCACGCTGACCATCCCGCCGTTCGGCGCCAACAAGACGATCCTCAACAACGCGACGCTGGTGGGCCCGGACAACAAGGGCACGGTGCGCATCGGTGCCTGCGGCACGGCCAATCTCGTGCCCGGCGCGCTGCACGTGAGCACCTATGCGTACAACCCGGTCACCGACAAGTTCCTCTACTTCTTCACCAACGCCGCGAACAACGGCGCCACGAGCAATAGCTGGTAAGCGTCTTCGGTGTCGGCGTTGCTCCACACGCAGGGAGGCGATGTGAAAGCGGTTCTATGTGCATTTGCGCTGCTCGCGCTGTCGGCCGCCGCCCAGGCGGCCCCGCTCACGGTCACCAACACCAACAACAGCGGTGCGGGAAGCCTGCGCGCCGCCGTCGCCGCTTCCGCGAGCGGCGACACGATCACCTTCGATCCGGCCGTCACGGGCACCATCCTGCTCACGTCGGGGCAAATCCAGATCCCGCATGCACTGACGATCACGGGGCCCGGATGGCTCAAGCTCGCGATCGACGGGAACTACAACGATCGCATCTTCCAGATCATCGAGCCGGGTGGCGGCACCTGTCCGGTGTCGGGCACTGACTATCTGGTCAGCATCTCGGGACTGGAGCTCAGAGGCGGCCGGAGAAGCTCGGACAACTCCGGCGGCGCCATCCAGACGTTCCACAGCCTGCAGCTCGACTCGGTGGTCCTCGACGACAACACGGCCAAGGCAGGCGGCGCTGTCAGCTTCCTCACGCAATACTCCGGGCAGTCGCTGACGATCGCGAACTCCTATCTTGTCTTCAACTTCGCCCGGCCGCTCACGCCCATCACGTCGAACAACCAGGGCGGCGCGGTCCAAATCTCGGAGAATTGTTTCGACAACGCGACCCGCAATGTCAACAAGGCGATTCCCGTCACCGTCACGATCTCGAACAGCCTCTTCTCCGCTAATCGTGTGCAGCCGGTGAGCCTGACCGGATGGGCCGGTCGCGGCGGTGCGATCTTCTCGTACGCGTATGCCGACATCACGATCACCGACAGCCGGATCGTCGACAACCACGTCGACGTCCCGAATCCGCCCGACCCGAACGTCGCCTATCAGGGCGGCGCCCTCCGCGTCTACGCGAAGTCGCTGACGATCCAGCGGACGGAGGTCTCCGACAACAGCGTGTTCGACGCGACTGCTACCGACCAGACGCGCGGCGGCGGACTGCACCTCCTCACGGTCGGGCCCAACCTGCAGACGCCGGCGGACGCGATGGCGGTCAAGATCGTCGATTCGACGATCTCGGGCAACAGCGTCAGCGCCACCGCCGGCGCGATGCTCATCAACGGCAACACCGCGGTCGAGCTCGACAACACGACGATCAGCAACAATGCCGCGGCCAACACGCGGACGGGCGGAGTCATCGTCACCACCGGGGGGACGGACTGCCCCAGCCCGCCTTGTCCGAACGCCTCGCCGCCGACGCTGACGATGGCCTCCTCGATCCTCGCCAACAGTGTGACCGGCATTCTGGATCTCGCGGTGAACGCAGCGACGATACCAACCTTCACCGTCAACGCCGACCATTCGCTGATTGAGACGATCTGCGCGCCGAGCGCGAGCTGTGGCGTGGTCACCGTTTCGGGCAGCGGCAACTTCACGGCGACGGATCCGATGCTCGGTTCGCTGGGGTTCAACGGTGGCCGAACGCGGACGCACCCGCCACTGCCCGGCAGCCCGGTGATCGACGCCGGCGCCAATCCGCTGTCGCTGAGCGGCGACCAGCGGAACGCGCCACGGGTCGTCGGCGTCGCAGCCGACATGGGCGCGTTCGAATCGGTCGTCATTCCGACGCGGCTGCTGGTGCCGGACGGCACGTCGCTCAAGCAGACTTTCGGGGCCTATCCGGACACGAAGTGGTTCGCGCTCGGCGTCGAGCCCGGCAAGACATACGTGATCGAGGCGGCCGATACGGACGGCGACCTCGTCGCCAACGCGATCGGCGCCATGAACCTCTACGACGTCGACGGCGTCTCGCCGCCGCCGGAGGCGAACGTCGACTGCAGCTCCGGCCCGCGGCCGCCGGCGGTCGACGTGAATGTCGACGGCATCCGCTGCGTCCTGCGTACATCGCCGCCGCAGTACGTGACGTACCTGAACAAGCGGCCGGTCATGGTCAAGGTTTCCCGCGGGAACGCAGGCGGCGGCTCGCAATTCAAGATCCGAGCGCGTGAGGCCACGATCTACGGGCGCTGGCTCATCAACAACTTCGATTACCACCTGGAAGTCGAGAACTCGACCGGCGACGCGATGTGCGTCGAGGTCACGCAGTACCCGGCGTCGGGGCTGACCTACGACCCGTACATCGGATGGCAGGGCGGTGTCGGGCAGTTCACGATGAACGTGCCGGCGTTCGGCGCGGTAAAGAATGTGTCGATGGCGGGAGCGAGCGTCGGCGACAACAACGAGACAGAAGGCACGTTCCGCATCGGCGCGTGTCCGTCGCCGGCCAATCTGATCGCGGGCGCCTTGCATGTTTCGTCGTACGCGTTCAACAGCCTGGCGAACAAGTACATCTACTTCTTCACCACGACGGCAAACGAAGGCAAGACGCGCAGCAGCTGGTGAACCGCGAAAAGGGAGCACACCATGAAGAACAGTGTCGTTGCAACCGCAATTCTCGTCGCGGCGCTCGCCGTGCCGCTGCACGCGCACGCTGCGGGCCCGCTCGCGAACACGTCGGTGGCCAATGCGCGCGTCGTGGTGCCCGACGGCTCGTCGCTGCTGCAGGCGATCGGCGGCGGCGAGACGCGCTGGTTCGTCTTCGGCGTCGAGCCCGGCAAGAGCTACGTCGTCGAAGTCGTCGACCCCTACGGCGACCTCGCCTCGAACACCATCGGCGCCGTCGCGATCACCGACGCGAGCGGCGCCGCCCCACCGCCGGAGGCGACCGTCGACTGCACGGCGAACCAGCGCGCGCCCGCGCTCGAGGTCGCCGCCGACGGCAAGCGCTGCGTCGTGCGCGCCTTTCCGCCGGCGATCGGCAACGCACAGAACAAGCGCGGCATCTACGTCTCGGTCGGCTCGGTCGCCGGTACGCAGTTCCAGGTCCGCGTGCGCGAGAGCACGATGTACGGCCGCTGGACCACCAACGGCTACGACTTCCACGTCGAGCTCGAGAACACCACCTCCGACTCGATCTGCGCGGAGATCGTGTTCTACCCCAACAGCGGCGACACGTTCGGCGTCACCTGGAGCGGTGGTTTGTTGACCCGCACGCTGACCATCCCGCCGTTCGGCGCCAACAAGACGATCCTCAACAACGCGACGCTGGTGGGCCCGGACAACAAGGGCACGGTGCGCATCGGTGCCTGCGGCACGGCCAATCTCGTGCCCGGCGCGCTGCACGTGAGCACCTATGCGTACAACCCGGTCACCGACAAATTCCTCTACTTCTTCACCAACGCCGCGAACAACGGCTCCACCGCGAACAGCTGGTGATAGCGCCGCTCGATCGCGCGCGCGCCGATCGGCCTGCGCTGCGCGTGCGCGGAAGTACGATTCGAACGGAGTGGGGAATGACGGTCGTCTCGAACGCACGATCCGCTCGCGCGAGCGGTCGTCGCGCACTGATAGTCGCCGCGACAGTCGCCGCGCTCACGCCGATGCTCTCGCCCGTCTTCGCAGCACCGGGCGAGCCGGCCGACGGATATACGTACGCGCAACCCGCGATCGCGCCGGCGCAATACACCGGCGACCTGAGCAAGCTGCCGCCGTTGTCGCCCGCTCCACCGCGCGCGCCGTCCATCCGGCCGCTGTTGCTGCCGCCGTCATCGAAGGTCGCGCCGGCGTCGGCGTTCGAGCCGCAGCCGGCGGCGCCGGTCGGTCCTCTCGCGCCAATGCCGGGTCCGCTGCAGAACTTCGCCGGCATGAGCTTCGCCGACTCATGCACCGGCGGACCATGCGGCGCGGGCTGGCCGCCCGACACCAACGGCGACGTCGGGCCGCGCCACTACATCCAGGCGGTGAATTCGGCGTACGCGATCTACAGCAAGACCGGCACGCTGCTCGCGGCGTTCACCGAGGACAACCTGTGGCAGGGCACGAGCCAGCCGCAGTGCGACGGCAACAGTCAGGGCGATCCGATCGTCGTCTACGACCGGCTCGCCGATCGCTGGATCCTGTCGCACTTCGCGTTCTCGAGCGCAGCGGGGCCGTTCTATCAGTGCATCGCGGCATCGAAGACGAGCGATCCCGTCGCCGGTGGCTGGTGGCTTTACGCCGTCCGCATGGATCCGGGTGGAATCGGACTGCCGGCGAACGGCTACCTCGCCGATTATCCGAAGTTCGGTGTCTGGCACGACTGTCTTTACCTCGGTGCGAACGAGTTCCTCGGCTTCGGCCCGTTTCGCGGCGCCGTCTTCGGCACGTTCAGCCGTGCCGACCTGTACAGCGGCGCGCCGCTGACGTACGGGCTGGGCTTCGTTCCCGCATCGGCGAACATCGCCAGCATGTTTCCGAGCACCGACGCTGGCGGGGGTCCGAACGCCGCGCTTCCCGGGACACCGAACTATTACGTGAGCGAGTCGCAAACCGCGTTCAACTTCGAAGTGCGAAAGCTCACCGCGGGCCCGAACTGCGGCGGCGGAGGCACGCTTGGCGCGGCGACGATCGTCAGCCAGACCGCGTATCCGTTCGCGAATTTCGGAACGGCGGTTCCGCAGCCGAATACCGCACAGGCGCTCGACAATATCGACGACCGCATCATGCAGAAGGTGCAGTACCGGCGCATCGGCAGCACCGAGTCGCTGTGGATCACGCACAACGTCGACACCGCGTCGGGGACGACCGCGATGCAATGGGCGCAGATCAACGTGACCGGCGGCACGGTCGTCACGACGCCGGTGCAGCAGCAGATCTACGCGCCCGACACGACGCTCTATCGCTGGATGGGCAGCCTCGCCGTCGACGCACAGGGCAACATGGCTCTCGGCTTCAGCACGTCGAACGGCACCAGCCCGAACTTCCCGAGCATCGCGTATGCCGGCCGGCTTGCGACCGACCCGCTCGCCACGTTGCCGCGAACGGAGGTGCAGCTGGTAGCAGGCGGCGGATCGCAGACGGTCAACGAGCGTTGGGGCGATTACAGCGCGATGAGCATCGATCCGGCCGACGACTGCACGTTCTGGTACACGAACGAGTATTACGACAACCAAACGAGCGGCACCAGCGGCAACTGGCACACGCGGATCGGGTCGTTCAAGTTCCCGAGCTGCGTCGCCGAAACGACGCGCGTGCTCGTGCCCGACGGCACGTCGGAGAAGCAGACGTTCGCGAGCTTTCCCGAGACGCGATGGTTCGCACTGACCGTGGAGCCGGGCAAGACGTATGTCGTCGATACGGTGGACCCGAGCGGCGACCTCGTTGCGAACGCGATCGGGACGCTCGACGTGTACGGCGCCGACGGCGTTACCGCGCCGCCGGAAGCGAGCGTCGACTGCGCCGGCGCGAACGCCCCGAGGCCACCTTCGCTCGCGGTCGCCGGCGACGGCATCCGCTGCGTCGTGCGCACGGCGCCGCCGGTTGCCGGATCGCAGCAGAACAAGCGGCCGGTGTACGTGAAGGTGACGCGGGGACTGAACGAGGCGTCGCAGTTCCGCATCCGCGCGCGCGAGGCGACGATTTACGGCCGCTGGCTCACCGCGGGCAACTTCGACTACCACGTCGAGGTCGAGAATTCGACCGCTGACCCGATGTGCGTCGAAGTCGCGCGCTATCCGGCGTCGGGCCTCACGTACGCGACCAGCTGGGCCGGCGCGGTCGATACGTTCACGATGAGCGTGCCGGCTTTCGGCGCGGTCAAGCAGGTGATCAGCCACGGCAGCCTCGTCGGCCCCGACACCGAGGGAACGCTGCGGATCGGCGCATGCGCTGCGCCGACGAACCTCGTCGCTGGCGGATTGCACGTGAGCACGTATGCGTTCGACGCGGTGGCGAACCAGTACATCTATTTCTTCACGACACCGGCGAACGACGGTAAGACGCGCAATACGTTCTGAGCGCGCACCGCGCGGGCGCCTGCGATTCAGCGGCGCTCGTGCGGCGACGCGAGCACCTCGCAGAGCAGGCGGTGGAAGTGATGGACGCCGCGCTCGCGCGTCGGCGAGTAGCGTCCGCCGCGATAGAGCCGCGAGCGCACGCCGCGCTGCACCGCTTCGACGATCGCCTCGTCCTCGGCCTCGACGCGGTCGAGCGGACCGCCCGCTCCGCGGTCGAGCATCGCCGCATCGCGAACGTAGCTTCGAAACAGCACGCGCGTGCGATCGATCGCCTGCGGCTGCACGACGTTGACCGACACGCCCCAAGGGTAGACGTTCAGCATCGTGCTCGGGAAGACCCACCAGTACGATGCGGCTACGCGGGGGCCGTTGCCCGCCGTCGCCGCGTCGAACGCTGGCTCGGCGGGCTTCGCCAGCGCCACCTGCACGCTCGACCATCGGAAGAGCTCGGTCGCATAGCTGCCGTAGTCGACGGTGTCGTTCAGCGCCGGATGGACGAACGGGATGTGCAAGCCTTCGAGGTAGTTCTCGACGTAGAGCGCCCAGTGCGCGTCGACGAAGTACTCGCGGTCTCGCGCCGCGTCTCGGCGAAAGCGTTCGACGCGCAGCGGCGCGAGCGCCGACGTGGCGTCGCCGAAAAAGCGATCGAACGGCGCGAGCGGGTCGAGCGACGCGAACGCATGCCCGGCCCACGTTGCGAAGGGAGCCTCGGGCAGGTCCTCCGCCGCGGACGGAAAGTCGCAGGCGCCCTCGAACTCCGGCATGAACGTCATGCGGCCCGCGAGATCGAATCGTCGCGAGTGGTAGCCGCAGCGAATGTGCGCGGCGCTGCACGCGTGGCGGACCAGAATATTGCCGCGGTGCGTGCACACGTTCGACAGGCAGCGCAGCGTGCCGCGCTCATCACGCGCAAGCAGCAGCGGCTCGTCGAGCATGCCGGGGAGTAGCTCGCGCGGCGACAGCGACGACGCCGTGTCGACATCGGCGAGATCGCCGATCCAGTGCCACGTTCGCGCGAAGACACGCTCGCATGCGAGCGCATGAGCGTCCGCGTTGCGATAGAACGCCTTGTCGAGCGTGGAGGCGCGCACGATGTCGGGATGAACGGTGTAAGCCATGCGTGGGCCTCGGAACCAAGCACGCGACGCGTAGCCAAACGCCCCCGCGGCGCGTGATCGATCGGACGTCTTCAACCCCCGACGGCCGCGAGGTCGAGCGTGTGCGAGCGTCCGATCCACATCGCGCGGTCGCGATGGTCGCTCAATTCGTCGCCGGTGTTCGGATGCACGAGCACGTCGAGCGCGCCGTGGTTCAACACGAGCCAACCGACGACGTCGGCGAGGCGATCGGGCGCAAACGCAAGCTGGAAGCTCCACATCGGATGCGGACCGACCGGACGCTCGTGAAAGCGACCGACCGCGACCGCTTCGCCGAAATGCGGGCCGATCGCCTCGCGCAGCGCCCAGGCAGCATCGCGCGTCGCCGCGTCGAAGTACGCGTGCGCATGCCAGCTCTCGATAGGGGCGGCGTTCATCGGCGCCATCCTCTCACGCCCCGGTGCCAATCGCACGCTCTGCGATGCCCGACCACGCGGCATCCACTTCGGCGACGAGCTCGGCCACGCGTCCCTCGTAGCGCGGCGAGAAGTGGAATGGCACGACGCGCTTCGCACCGACTATGCGCGCGATGATCCCCGCCTGGCGCGCGGTCAGGTGGTTCTTTCGCGCCGCGTGGTCGCGGTCCTCGTCGAGGAACACCGACTCGATGAACAGCACGTCGACGCCGTGCAGCAGCGCGTCGAGCGCGCGCACGTTGTCGTCGGTGTAGCGGAGATCGGTCACGTAGCCGATGCGCCGGCCCGCTGCGACGTCGAGGATCACGTCGCGCAGCTCGGCAACGCTGCGCGTCGTCGCATGATCGCCGTCGCGATCGCGCCAGCGCACGTCGATCGGCGTGTCGGACGGCGCGCCGCTCAGCACCGCGTGCTTCAGGTCGCGCAGCCAGCCGCCGACGGCGAAGCCGAGCTCGGCGAGCTTGTCCTTGCGCACGTTGACCTGCGCCTTCTCCTCCGCCGCGTACGACAGGCACGCGATGTCGTGGTCGACGAAGCGCGCGCGAACGCGAAACGTCGTCTCGTCGTGCAGCACGTCGCCGTCGACGACGAAAGGCTCCAGATCCTCGCGCGCGAACGCGTTGCGGCTCGAGAAGCGCGCACGGGTCACGCAGCCGTCGGCGTCGATGCCGGACGCTTCGACGACGAACTCCATGTCGTAGCGGTGCACGACGTTCCACGTGTACGCGCGAAGCTTGTGCTCGACCTGCGACACGAAGCCGGGACCGCCGTGCAGCGCGACGCGCGGCTTGCGGCCGAGCACCACGCGCAGCAGGTGGTCGAAGCCCGAGAAGTGGTCCATGTGCGTGTGCGTGACGAACACGTCGGACAGGCGCATCAGCTCGCGCGGCGCGAGCGACGAGATGTCGCCGATGTCGAACAGCAGCGCTCGGCGCTCGTCGCGGAAGTCGACGTAGACGCCGGGGTCGCCGAACGTTTCGTTCGTCAGTCGTGGCTCGAGCAGCGTGTGCATGAACGTGCAGTGCAGGTTCCAGACGTCGAAGCTGCCGCCGTCGTCAAGGCCGGATCCATCGCGATCTGCTGTTTGCCGCGTGGCGGGAATCAAGGTGCCGCCGCGCGGCGCCGCGATCAGGCGACGCCGCTAGAATACGCGCAGTCGTTTTCGCCGAATTCCGTTGCCAAAGCGCAACGTGCTCCCGATCCGGCGCGCCACCGGTCCGGCTTCGTCGGGGGCGGCGCAGCACGGCGCTTGCGCCGGGCGCCGGGGGACGCTGCGGCGCTTGAAAAACGCGCGCACCGCCCTCATCCATCAGGCGCCGTGGGGCGCCGCTGCGGAGTTCTCGCCGCCCCAGCCAAACCGAAAGGAACCACCGATGAGCACGACGACCATGAACGAGCCGGCGCGGCAGACGCTGGGCTTCCAGGCCGAGGTGAAGCAGCTCCTTCACCTGATGGTCCATTCGCTGTACTCGAACAAGGAAATCTTCCTGCGCGAGCTGGTGAGCAATGCTTCCGACGCCTGCGACAAGCTGCGCTTCGAGGCGCTCGCCAGGCCCGAGCTGCTCGACGGCGACGCGGACCTTGCGATCGACGTCGCGTACGACAAGACTGCGCGCACGATCACCGTCTCCGACAACGGCATCGGCCTGAGCCGAGACGAGGCGATCGCGCAGCTCGGCACGATCGCGAAGAGCGGCACGCGCGAGTTCTTCGCGAGCCTGACCGGCGATCAGCAAAAGGACGCGCAGCTGATCGGTCAGTTCGGCGTCGGCTTTTACTCGAGCTTCATCGTCGCCGACCGCGTGAGCGTCGTCTCGCGCCGCGCCGGCAGCGACGACGCGATCCGCTGGGAGAGCGATGGCGGCGGCGAGTTCACGATCGAGCCGGAAACGCGCGCGCGACGCGGCACCGACGTCACGCTGCACCTGAAGGAAGGCGAGGACGAGCTGCTGTCGTCGTCGAAGCTGCGCGCGATCCTCAAGCAGTACTCGGATCACATCGCGACGCCGATCCGGATGAAGAAAGAGGAGTGGGACAAGGACAAGAGCGAATACGTCCCGAAGGACGAGACCGAGACGGTCAATCAGGCGAGCGCGCTGTGGGCGCGGCCGAAGTCCGAGATCAGCGACGACCAATATAAGGAGTTCTACAAGCACGTCGGCCATGACTTCGCCGATCCGCTCGCATGGACGCACAACCGCGTCGAAGGCAAGACCGAATACATCCAGCTCCTGTACGTGCCGTCGAAGGCGCCGTTCGACCTGTGGGACCGCGAGCACCGCCACGGCGTGAAGCTCTACGTGAAGCGCGTGTTCATCATGGATGACGCCGAGCAGCTGCTGCCGGCGTACCTGCGCTTCGTTCGCGGCATCATCGATTCGTCGGACCTTCCGCTCAACGTGAGCCGCGAGATCCTGCAGGAGTCGCGCGACGTAAAGGCGATCCGCGAGGGCTCGACGAAGCGCGTGCTGTCGCTGCTCGAAGACCTCGCGGAAAACCGCAAGGACGACTACGCGAAATTCTGGTCCGAGTTCGGACACGTGCTGAAGGAGGGCATCGGCGAGGACACCGCCAACCGCGAGCGGATCGCCAAGCTGCTGCGCTTCGCCTCGACGTCGAGCGGCGGCGCGCAGAGCGTCGCGCTCGACGACTACGTCGCCCGCGCGAAGGAGAAGCACGGCGACAGGCAGGCGGCGATCTATTACGTGACCGGCGATTCCGCCGACGCCGCGCTCGCGAGCCCGCATCTCGAGATCTTCCGCAAGAAGGACGTCGAGGTGCTCGTGCTCACCGACCGCGTCGACGAATGGATGCTGTCGTTCCTCGACGCGTTCGACGGCAAGCCGCTGGTGTCGGTCGCGAAAGGGGACCTCGATCTGGGCGAGCTCGCCGACGCACAGGACAAGGAGGCGCAGCAGAAAGTCGCCGACGAGTACAAGGATCTCGTCGCAAAGGTGAAGGACGCGCTCGGCGACAAGGTGAAGGACGTTCGGGTGACGCTTCGGCTGACCGATTCACCATCGTGCGTCGTCGTCGATCGCGACGCGATGAGCCAGCACCTGCAGCGGCTGATGAAGGCCGCCGGCCAGAAGATCCCGGAAGCGAAGCCGATCCTCGAGCTGAACCCGGATCATCCGCTGGTGAAGCGGCTCGCCGGCGACGACGCGAAGCTCGCCGACTGGGCGCAGCTGCTGCTCGACCAGGCGCAGCTCGCCGAGGGCGGAACGCTGGACGATCCGGCGGGCTTCGTGCGGCGTGTCAACGCGATGCTGCTCGATGCCGCGACGACGCCTACTTCTTCGCCGCGGCCCAGCTCTTGAGCGCTGCGAGCGTCTTCTCGACGTGGCGCTGCGGGTTGAGGCTCATGTAGTGATAGACGATCGACCCGTCGGGGGCGATCACGTACGAAATGCGGTTCGCGTACTCGGGGCGCGTCTGCATGACGGCGTCGAACGACTTCATCACCGACTGCGACTCGTCGGAGGCCACCGGAAAGCGGTTCTGGCAGGCCTGGACCGAGAATTTCGACAGCGTGTCGATATCGTCGCCCGACACGCCGACGACTGACGCACCGAGCTCGGCGAACTGCGCGTTCGCCTCGGCGAACTCGTGGGCCTCCGCCGAGCACCCCGCCGAGTATGCCGCCGGGAAGAAATAGAGAACGACCGGCCCCTTCCGCAGCGCGTCGGCCAGCGAAAACTTATACACTTTGCCGGCGAGCGCGGCCTGGGCGGCGAAGTCCGGCGCGCGCTCACCGATATCGAGTGCGGCGGCGGCAGGTAGCGACACCAGCGCGGCCGATGCAATGGCGAGGAGCCGTTTCATGCCGACCTCCGTGCGAACGTCGATGCGCATTCTATCCCGGGCCCGCGGCGTCGCGCACGCGCTCGTCGCCCTCGCCGCCGCAACACTCGCCGGCTGCGGGATGCTGCCGCCGCTGCCCGAGCGCACCGGGACGGCCGCGCTCGCGCCGGCGCCCGACAGCGAGCTCGTGCAGATCGCCGAGCGATCGCGGCCGGCACCCGACCTGACCGGCTTCCGGCTGATGCCGCTCGGCAGCTACGCGCTCGACACGCGCGTGCAGCTCGCGCAGCGCGCCAGGCACTCGCTCGACCTGCAGTACTACCAGCTGCAGAACGACAAGACCGGCCACCTGCTGCTGCGCAACGTCCGTGACGCCGCGCGGCGAGGCGTGCGCGTGCGGCTCCTCGTCGACGACCTGTACACGTTCGGCGTCGACGAGCTGCTGCGCTCGTTCGCCGCGTTCGACAACGTCGAGGTGCGGCTGTTCAATCCGTTCTGCTGCGGGCGCAGCGGGCTCGCGACCAAGTACGCCGCGTCACTCGCCGAGTTCGGCCGGCTCAATCACCGGATGCACAACAAGCTGTTCGTCGCCGACGGCGCAATGGCCGTCGCCGGCGGCCGCAACATCGCCGACGAATACTTCATGCGCAGCATGACGGACAACTTCGTCGACATGGATGCGTTCATCGTCGGCGACCTCGTGCCGAAGCTCGAGTCGATCTTCGACCGCTACTGGAACAGCCCGTACGTCTATCCGATCGACGCCATCGTGCCCGCGCGCGCCGAGCGCGCCGAGCTGCAGCGCACGTTCGACCGGCTCGTCGACGAAGGCGACCAGATGATGGCGGTGCCGCTGCCACCGATCGACATCCTCGGTTACGGACCGCTGCGCGAGGACCTCGACGCCGGCCGGCTCGGCCTCGTGTGGGGCAAGGCGGCGGCGTTCGCCGACTCGCCGGACAAGGTCAAGGCGACGTCCGACGAGATGGCGCGCGAGATGAGCGTGTCGATGAGCGTGATGGACCTGATCTGGAAGGCGCACGACGACGTCGTGCTGTCGTCGCCGTACTTCATTCCCGGCGACACCGGCGTCAAGGCATTCGGCGAGCTCGCGAAGCGGCACGTGAAGATCACGATCCTCACCAATTCGCTTGCGTCGAACGACGAGCCGGTCGTGCACACCGGTTACTCGCGCTATCGCGGCGCACTGCTGAAGGCGGGCGTCGACCTCTACGAGCTCAGCCCGACGCGCACCGTGCAGAACAAGCGGCTGATGTTTCCCGGCGCATCGCTCGGACGGCTGCACGCAAAGACGGCGGTAATCGACCGCTCGACGGTATTCATCGGCTCGATGAACCTCGACCCGCGCTCAGCGAGCAAGAACACCGAGCTCGGCATCATCGCGCAGTGTCCGCCGCTCGCGAAGGAAGTGATCCGCGTGATCCACATCAGCAAGCTGCAAAGCGCCTACCGCGTGCGCTTCGCGCCCGACGGCGAGAACCTTCAGTGGCTCACGATGGACGACGACGGCGAGGTCGTGCTGCTCGCCGAGCCGGACACGACGCTGTTCACGCGGCTGCAGAACATGCTGCTCGCGCCGTTCGTGCCCGAGCAGCAGCTGTAAACTTTCGTTCTGCATACCGGCGCGCGACGAGGAGCGACTGCTCCCGCGAACGCTCGCATCGATCCGCGATGCCGCGCGAGCGCTCGCGCTCGACTGCGAGATCGTCGTTGCCGACGACGCGCGCGCCTCGACCTCTGGTACGCGCCGCGACGAGCCGATCCGGGGCCGACCGCGCAGCCCGGTAAACGCGGCTAGGCGCCGAACAGCGCGGCGAGCCGAAGCCGGGCGATGTTCGCGATCTCGACGAGCGCACGCGCGAACTCGTCGTCGCAAGTGTTGCGCAACCGCGAATCGAGCGCAGCGAGAATGTCGACGCGGCTTCGTCCCTTCACCGCCATCACGAACGGGAATCCGAAGTTTTCCCGATAAGCACGATTGCCGTGGCGCAGCCGCGCGAGCTCTTCCGGCGTGCAGCGATCGAGCCCGGCACTCGCCTGCTCGCTGGTCGACTCGCTGGTCAATGTTCCGGCCGCCGCCTCCTTGCCGGCGAGCTCGGGATGCGCGCGGATCAGCGCCAGTTTCTCGTCGTCGGTCGCATGCGTCAGCGCTGCCAACATCGCGGCGTGCAGCGTGTCGACGCTCTCGAACGGCGCAGCGTCGTACGCGCGCTCGGCGATCCACGGCGAATGCTCGAACACACCGCCGAGCGCGGCGACGAACCGCTCGCGCGAACCCGCGCACAACGTGCCGAGATCGAGCGTGATCATCACGGCTCGTACGGATGGCGCGCGATCCAGTGCCGTGCGATGTCGACGCGCCGGCAGATCCACACGCGGTCGTGATGCTCGACGTGGTCGAGGAACTTCCGAAGCGCTGCAAAGCGACCGGGCCGGCCGACCAGGCGGCAATGCAGGCCGATCGACAGCATCTTCGGGCGCTCGTCGCCTTCGGCGTACAGCACGTCGAACGCGTCGCGCAGGTACGCGAAGAACTGCTCGCCGGTGTTGAATCCTTGCGCTGTCGCGAAGCGCATGTCGTTCGTGTCGAGCGCGTACGGCACGACGAGATGCGGCACGCGCGCGCGGCCCGTATCGATGAGCGTCCACAACGGCAGATCGTCGCCGTAGTAGTCGGAGTCGTACAGGAAGCCGCCGTGCTCGAAAACAAGGCGGCGCGTGCTCGGGCTGTCGCGGCCGGTGTACCAGCCGAGCGGCGCGCTGCCGGTGACGCGGCGAATGATGTCGACGGCGATGCGGATGTGCTCGCGCTCGGTCGCCTCGTCGACGTCCTGGTAATGGATCCAGCGCCAGCCGTGCGACGCGATCTCGTGGCCGAGCTCGCGAAATGCCGCGGTGACGTCGGGATTGCGCTCGAGTGCCATTGCGACGCCGAACACCGTCAGCGGAAGCTCGCGGCGCTCGAACTCGCGCAGGATCCGCCACACGCCGGCGCGCGAGCCGTACTCGTAGATCGACTCCATGCTCATGTGCCGCGCCGGATACGGCTGCGCGCCGACGATCTCGGACAGGAACTGCTCGGACGCGGCGTCGCCATGCAGCACCGAGCTCTCGCCGCCCTCCTCGTAGTTCAGCACGAACTGCACGGCGATCCGCGCGCCCGACGGCCAGTCGGCGTGCGGCGGCATGCGACCGTAGCCGACGAGATCGCGCGGATAGTCTGCGTCGGCCATCGCTACGCCTGTTCCGCGACGGCGAACAGTTGGGCGAAGTCGGGCGCCCCCGGTCGTGCGCCGCGCAGGTCGAGCTGACCCTCGAGGCTCGACAAATGCGCGTTCATCGCCGCGACGGCCGCGCGGGCGTCACCCCGGCCGATCGCGCCGACGATCGCCGCATGCTCGTCGTCGGAGCACGAAGAATCGGCGCTACCGGCGCGGTGCGCCAGCACGACGAGCGGCGTGCGCGCGATCAGTTGATCGAGAAACTCGGCGAGCACGCTGTTGCCGCCGAGACGGGCGAGATCGCGGTGGAGCTGCAGCGACAGCTTGAGACCGCGACGTGCGTCGCCGCGCGCGTACGCGTCGCTCTCGTGCCGCGCGAGCGCGCGAAGCGATCTTACGTCGGCGCGCGACGCGGTTTGCGCAACGCGCTCGACGATCGCCGCCTCCACGACGCGGCGTGCGGCGAACAGGTCGCGGCTCTCCTCAACCGACGGACTCGCGACGACGGCGCCGCGATTCGGCCGCAGCGCGACCAGCCGGTTGTACGAAAGGCGCGCGAGCACCTTGCGCACGACGGCGCGGTTGACGCCGAACGCGTCGGCGAGCGCGACTTCCCTGAGCTTCGTCCCCGGCTGCAGCCGATGGTCGAGCACGGCGTCGTAGATACGGGCGAAGATCTCCTCCTCGCTCGGCGCCGCCGTTGTCGGCGCAGCCCGGCGATCGGCCGACGCCCTGCTCGCCGAACTCGGCATCGACTTGCGCGCAGCCGTTGACATTGTCGCCATATTGGTCGGCATATTGTTAACATGCCGTCGCCGCGCCTGCAAGAGAATACGACTGACGACCGCCGACCGGTACCCGAAACGATGGTCACCGCAGCGGAGCTGCTCGGTCGTCTTGCTGCGCCGCAATGTCAACAAATAGCCACGATATTGTTGACAATCTTTACGGCGACCGCCAGCATGGCTCGTCGCTTTCGGAGCGCCGCATGGGCAAGCTCACCACCCACGTGCTCGACACCGCGCAAGGCAAGCCCGGATCGGGCATCGTGCTCGCGGTGTTCCGTGTCGACGGCGAACGGCGGCGCCAGGTCGCCGCGGCCACGACGAACGCCGACGGGCGGACCGCTTTGCCGCTGCTCGAAGGCGATGCGTTGACCGCGGGCGTTTACGAGATCGTGTTCGCCGTCGCGGAGCATTTCCGGCGCACCGGCGCGGCGTTGGCGTCGCCCCCGTTCCTCGGCGACATCGTGCTGCGCTTCGGTGTCGCCGATCCGAATGCGCACTATCATGTTCCACTGCTCGTCTCGCCGTGGAGCTATTCGACCTACCGGGGCAGCTGACGGCGGCTCGGCGTAGAGGCAAGGAACGCAATGGCAGCAGCCAAGCGCAAGGCGTCGGCGGCGAGCGGGACGGTGCGCTTCGTTCTCGACGGCCAGGTCGTCGCGCTCGATGCCGTCGACCCGACGCGCACCGTGCTCAATTACCTGCGTGAGGACCTCGCGCGCACCGGAACGAAGGAAGGCTGCGCCGAGGGCGACTGCGGCGCGTGCACCGTCGTCTTGGGCGAGCTCGCCGGCGACGGCGTGCGCTTTCGCGCGGTCAATGCGTGCATCCAGTTCGTGGCGACGCTCGACGGCAAGGAGCTGATCACCGTCGAGAGCCTCAAGCACGCCGACGGCTCGCTGCACCCGGTGCAGCGTGCGATGGTCGACTGCCACGGCTCGCAATGCGGCTTCTGCACGCCGGGCTTCGTGATGAGCCTGTTCGCGCTCTACAAGTCGGCGAGCGCTCCTTCGCGCACCGAGATCAACGACGCGATCGCCGGCAACCTGTGCCGCTGCACCGGCTACCGCCCGATCGTCGACGCTGCGCAGCGGATGTACGCATACGGCAACGGCACGAGCAAGTCGGACGAGAACTGGATGAACTGCTCGTTCTCGTCGCTCTCCGACCAGCAGCCGTCGCGAAGCGAGCGCGAGATGATCGAGCGGCTGAAGTCGATCCGGCGGCGCGACACGCTGGCGCTTTCGACGCTCTCGCGCGAGTACTGGGCGCCGGCGCGGCTCGCGGATCTCGCCACGCTTCGAGCCGAGCATCCGGACGCGCGAATCGTTGCCGGCTGCACCGACGTCGGCCTGTGGGTGACGAAGCAGCACCGCGATCTCGACAAGGTAATCTACGTCGGCAACGTCGCCGAGCTGAAGCGGATCGCCGTCGGCGACACGCACGTCGACGTCGGCGCGGCCGTTTCGCTGACCGACGCGTTCGCCGAGATCGTCCGCCACTATCCCGAGCTCGACGAGCTCTTTCGCCGCTTCGCGTCACCGCCGATCCGCAACGCCGGAACGCTCGGCGGCAACATCGCGAACGGCTCGCCGATCGGCGACTCGATGCCGGTGCTGATCGCGCTCGGCACGTCGCTCGTGCTTCGCAACGGCACGAGGACTCGCGAAGTGCCGCTCGACCAGTTCTACGTCGCCTATCAGAAGACGGCGCTCGACCCGGGCGAATTCGTCGAGCGCATCCGCGTGCCGAAAGCGGACGCGGCGTCGCACGTGCGCTCGTACAAGATCAGCAAGCGCTTCGACCAGGATATCTCGGCCGTGTGCTCCGGCTACCGGATCGAGATCGACGGCGGCGTCGTGCGTTCTGCGCGCATCGCCTACGGCGGCGTCGCGGCCACACCGAAGCGGGCGAGCGCCTGCGAGCGCACGCTCCTCGACAAGCCGTGGACCGAAGAGACGGTACGCGCGGCGATGACGGAGATCGACCGCGATTACGCGCCGATCAGCGACATGCGCGCGAGCGCCGCGTATCGTCGCCTCGTCGCGAAGAACCTGCTGTATCGTTTCTGGCTCGAGACGAGCGGGCAGCCGGCGGCCACGCGCGTACTCGACGTCGTGGAATGAATGCGATGGACGACCAGCGAATCCGCGGCGGCGTCGGACAGGCGATCGCGCACGACAGCGCCCATTTGCACGTCAGCGGCGAGGCGACCTACACCGACGACATCCCGGAGCTTCGCGGCACGCTGCACGCGGCGATCGGCATCAGCGAGCGCGCGCACGCGCGGCTGATCTCGGTCGACCTGTCGAAGGTGGCCGCGGCGCCGGGCGTCGTCACCGTGATCACGGCGAAAGACATTCCGGGCAAGAACGACTACGGCCCCGTGATCGCCGACGACCCGATTTTCGCGACCGCGCTCGTCCAGTACTACGGTCAGTCGCTGTTCGCGATTGCCGCAAGGACAGTCGAGCAGGCACGGCGCGCCGCGAAGCTCGCGCAAGTCCAATACGAAGATCTCAAAGCGAATCTCACGACCGAAGCCGCGCTGCGCGACGAGTCGTTCGTGCTGCCGACCGAGCGGCTCGCGCGCGGCAATGCGCGCGCGGCGATCGCGAGCGCGCCGCACCGGCTCGCCGGCAAAGTGCGCATCGGCGGGCAGGAGCAGTTCTATCTCGAGGGCATGATCGCCTACGCGGTGCCGAAGGAGGACGGCACGATGCTCGTCTACAGCTCGACGCAGCATCCGGGTGAAGTGCAGCACCAGGTCGCGCACGCGCTCGATCTGCCGTCGAAGGATGTGGTCGTCGAATGCCGGCGAATGGGCGGCGGGTTCGGCGGCAAGGAGAGCCAGCCCGGACTCTTCGCGTGCGTCGCCGCGCTGCTCGCGCGCAAGACGCGCCGGCCGGTGAAGCTGCGCCTCGACCGCGACGACGACATGCTGATGACCGGGAAGCGGCACGATTTCGTCACCGAATACGAGGTCGGCTTCGACGACGACGGGCGAATCCTCGGCGTCGATTTCGTGCTCGCCGGCCGCTGCGGCTACTCGGCCGACCTGTCGGGGTCGATCAACGACCGCGCGATGCTCCACAGCGACAACTGCTACTTCCTCGAGAACGTGAGCATCCTGTCGTTCCGCTGCAAGACGAACACGCAGTCGAACACGGCGTTTCGCGGCTTCGGCGGTCCGCAGGGGATGATCGGCATCGAGACGGTGATCGACGACGTCGCGCGTCATCTGGGCAGGGATCCGCTCGACGTGCGCAAGGCGAACTTCTACGGCACGACCGAGCGCAACGTCACGCACTACCGGCAGACGATCGTCGACAACGTGATCCACGACATCGTCGCCGACCTCGAGCAAAGCTCGGGTTACCGCGCACGGCGCGACGCGATCCGCGCGTTCAACGCGACGAGCCCGGTCGTCAAGCGAGGCATCGCGTTGACGCCGGTCAAGTTCGGCATCTCGTTCACCGCGACGCACCTGAACCAGGCCGGCTGCCTGCTGCACATCTATACCGACGGCACGCTGATGCTCAACCATGGCGGCACCGAAATGGGTCAGGGCCTGTTCATCAAGGTGGCGCAGGTCGTCGCCGAGGAGTTGCAGGTCGACGTCGGCCGCATCCGCATCACCGCGTCCGACACGAGCAAGGTGCCGAACGCGTCGCCCACGGCGGCCTCGTCGGGCGCGGACATGAACGGCAAGGCCGCGCAGCACGCGGCGCGCAGGTTGAAGGCCCGGCTCGCCGAATTCGCCGCCACGCATTTCGCCGTCGCACCGGAAACGGTCGCCTTCCAATCCAACCGCGTGCAGGTCGGCGCCGATTCGGTGTCGTTCGACGAGCTGGTGAAGCTCGCCTACTTCGCCCGCGTGCCGCTTTCGGCAACCGGCTACTATCGGACGCCGAAGATCGGCTACGACCGCAAGACGTGGACCGGCATGCCGTTCTATTATTTCTGCTACGGCGCCGCCGTGTCCGAAGTGGCGATCGACACGCTGACCGGCGAGAATCGCGTTGTTCGCGTCGACATCCTGCACGATGTGGGCAAGTCGCTCAATCCGGCGATCGACATCGGGCAGATCGAAGGCGGGTTCGTGCAGGGCATGGGGTGGCTCACGACGGAAGAGCTGTGGTGGAGCGACAAGGGCAGGCTGATGACGCACGCGCCATCGACGTACAAGATTCCGGTGGCGAGCGACGTGCCGGCGCAATTCAACGTGCGCATCTACGAGTCCGGCGTGAATGCGGAGGACGCGATCTTCCGATCGAAGGCCGTCGGCGAGCCGCCGCTGATGCTCGCGATCTCGACGCTCGCGGCTTTGCGCGACGCGGTCGCATCGACGGCGGATCACGCGCTCGCGCCGAAGCTCGATTGCCCGGCGACCGCGGAAGCGATCCTGCATTCGATCCACGAGCTCGGCGCACGGCGTGCGCGCACGAGCGCCACGGCGACGGCCGCGGTGCCGGCATGACCCGCTGCGCGCGATGAGCGACTGGCTCGATACGCTGGTTTCGCTTCGCGCAGCGGCAGCGGCGGCCGTTCTCGTCACCGTCGCGGCGACGAAGGCCTCGGCGCCCCGCGACGCGGGCACCAAAATGATCGTCACGGCGAGCGACGTGCACGGCACGATCGGCGGCGGACATCTCGAGCACAAGGCGATCACGATCGCGCGCGATCAGCTCGCGGCACGGAGCGCGAGCGACGCGCCGCTCAAGCGCTTTTCGCTCGGCGCGAGCCTCGGCCAGTGCTGCGGCGGCGTCGTGAACCTGCTGTTCGAGGCGATCCCGCCGCAGTCGCCATGGATCGACGCGCTGATCGCTGCGCGCCGTGACGGCAAAGACGCGGTCGTCGTGAGCGCGGTCGATGGCGAATCGAGCGGCGGCAAGATCATCGTCACGCGCGACGCCGTGCACGGCTCGATCGATGCAGCGGTCGACGCAGCCGCGATCGACATCGCGCGCGCGCTGCTTGCCGATGGCGGCGCACCGCGGCTCGCGACCGTCGATTGTCGGGATGACGCTTCGCGGGCGACGGGCAGGACGCTCTTCTTCGACGCCGTACGCGCAACCGATTTCAACGTCGTGCTGTTCGGCGCGGGCCACGTCGCTCGAGCGCTCGTGCACGTGCTCGCCACCGTCCCCTTGCATATCACGTGGATCGACGCGCGCGAAGGCGAGTTTCCGCGCGACGTGCCGGCGAACGTCAGCGTATCGTGCACCGACGTGCCCGAAGCAGAGATCGACGCTGCGCCGAAAGGCGCGTACTTTCTTGTGATGACGCACAGCCATGCGCTCGACGAGGCGCTCGCCGAGCGCGTCCTGCGCCGCGGCGATTACGCGTACTTCGGGCTGATCGGCTCGATCACGAAGCGCCGCGCGTTCGAGAATCGGCTCGCCAGGCGAGGCGTGGCGGCTGACCGTCTCGCGACGATCACCTGCCCGATCGGCGTCGCCGGCATTCCGGGCAAGGAGCCTGCGGCGATTGCGATCGCGGTGGCCGCCGAGATCCTGCAGGTCCGCGCGCGCGCCGCAGCGACACGCGAAGTACGCGACACGCGCCGAGCGTAGCGGCGCCGCACGCGAGCCGCGGGCAAAACGACGACGATGCCGCAAGCCCCGCCATTGGCCGAGCGTGCAGTGCCTCGCATCGAGCTCATCGGCATCACGAAGACCTATCCGAGCGTCGTCGCGAACAAGGACGTGTCGCTGTCGGTCATGCCGGGGGAGATCCATGCGGTGCTCGGCGAGAACGGTGCCGGCAAGAGCACGCTGATGAAAATCGTCTACGGCGTCGTCAAGCCCGACGCCGGCGAGATGCGATGGCAAGGCCGTCGCGTTGTCGTTGCGAGCCCCGCACATGCGCGGGAGCTCGGCATCGGCATGGTGTTCCAGCACTTCTCGCTGTTCGAGACGCTCACCGTCGTCGAGAACGTCGCGCTCGCGATGCCGGGCAAGCCGCTGCTCGCGCCGCTCGCGCAGCGGATCGGCGAAGTGTCGGAGCGCTACGGCCTGCCTGTCGATCCGCGCCGCCTCGTTCATTCGCTGTCGGTCGGCGAGCGCCAGCGCGTCGAGATCATTCGCTGCCTGCTCGTCAATCCGAAGCTCCTCATCATGGACGAGCCGACGTCGGTGCTGACGCCGCAGGCGGTGCGCAAGCTCTTCGAAACGCTGCGCAAGCTCGCGAGCGAAGGCTGCAGCATCCTCTACATCAGTCACAAGCTCGACGAGATCCAGGAGCTTTGCACGACCGCGACGGTGCTGCGTGCCGGCGAGGTGAGCGGCCATTGCGATCCGCGGCAGGAGACGCCGAAGACGATGGCGCGGATGATGATCGGCAAGGACTTGCCGCATCCGCAGCACGGCGCGCCGGACGTCGGCGAAGCGCGGCTCGTGCTCGCGGGGTTGAACCGCGAGTCGCCCGATCCCTTCGGCACCGATCTGAAGGACATGCACCTCACCGTGCACGCCGGCGAGATCGTCGGCATCGCTGGCGTTTCGGGCAACGGCCAGCAGGAGTTGCTCGCCGCGATCTCCGGCGAGGAGCGCCTCGCCGAGAAGCATCCGATCATCCTGTGCGGCGACGAAGTCGGACGCATGGGCGCGGCGGCGCGCCGCGCGCGCGGCTTGTGCTTCGTCCCCGAGGAGCGGCTCGGACGCGGCGCCGTGCCCGACATGTCGCTTGCCGACAACGCATTGCTCACCGCGCATCGCAACGGCTTCGTTCGCCACGGGCTGATCCGCTTCGCCGACGTCGCATCGTTCGCGCAGCGTTGCATCGCCGAGTTCAGCGTCAAGGCGGGCGGGCCGCGATCCGAGGCGAAGAGCCTCTCCGGCGGCAACCTGCAGAAGTTCATCGTCGGCCGCGAGATGATGCAGAAACCGAAGGTGCTCGTCGTCGCTCAGCCGACATGGGGCGTCGACGTCGGCGCGGCGGCGTTCATCCGCCAGAAGATCATCGACCTTCGCAACGAAGGCGTCGCCGTGCTCGTCGTGTCCGAGGAGCTCGACGAGCTGTTCGAGGTTTGCGACCGCCTCGTCGTCATCGCCAAGGGCCGGTTGTCGCCGGCCAGGCCGATCGAGCAGACCAACGTCGAGGAGATCGGCGTGTGGATGAGCGGCATGTGGCCGGATGCGGGCGATGCCGCGCATTTCGCGCCCGCGAGCGAGCGCGGCGGGCGAGCCGAAGGCGAGCCAAGTCCCGACGGGGCCGTCGCCGTGCGACCGAGCAGCGCCCGATGACCGTGCGTACGAAAGCCGCCGGCAGCACCGAGGGCGCGAGCCAGAGGAACGATGCGGCTGAAGCTTGAAGCGCGCGCGCAACCGTCACGGCTCATGGGCTGGCTTGCGCCGCTGTTTGCCGCGGCGCTCACCGTCATCGCGGGCTTCGTTCTCTTCTCGGCGCTCGGCCGCAATCCGGCGCAGGCGTTCCACACGTTCTTCGTGCATCCGGTCCGCGATTTGAACGGCGCAACCGAGCTGCTGCTGAAAGCGTCGCCGCTGATGCTGATCGCCGTCGGCCTCGCCTGCGGTTATCGCGCGAACGTGTGGAACATCGGCGCCGAGGGTCAGCTCACCGTGGGCGCGATCTTCGGCGGCGGCGTCGCGCTCTACTTCTACCAGAGCGACAACGCATTCGTGCTGCCGATGATGATCGTCGCCGGGGCGATCGGCGGCATGGCATGGGCGGCGATCCCGGCGCTGCTGCGCACACGGTTCAACACCAGCGAGATCCTCGTGAGCCTCATGCTCGTGTACGTGGCGGGGCTGATTCTCAGCTATCTCGTGCACGGTCCGTGGCGCGATCCGGAGGGCTTCAACTTCCCGCAGACTCGTCAGTTCACCGAGACGGCGCTCTACCCGATGATCGTGCCCGGCACGCGGCTCAACGCCTCGTTCCTGCTGTCGCTCGCGGCCGTCGCCGGCGGCTACCTGTTTCTCAACCGCAGCTTCCTCGGGTTCCAGATGCGAGTCGCCGGGCTCGCGAACGCCGCGGCACGCTACGCCGGCTTCGACGCGAAACGCATGGTATGGCTCGGCTTGCTGATCGGCGGCGCGGCAGCAGGACTCGCCGGCGTCGGAGAGATCGCGGGCCCGATCGGACAGCTGCTTCCGTCCGTGTCGCCCGGCTACGGCTTCGCCGCGATCATCGTCGCTTTCGTCGGGCGGCTGCATCCGTTCGGCATCGCGCTCGCGAGCCTGCTGATGTCGCTGCTCTACCTCGGCGGGGAGGCCGCGCAGATCGGATTGAACCTGCCCTCGGCGATAACGGGCCTGTTCCAGGGCATGCTGCTGTTCTTCCTGCTCGGCTCCGACGTGTTCATCAATTTCCGCGTGCGGCTCGTGCGCGCGCCGCCGCGCCCCGCCGTCGCCGCGTCTGCGGCCGTATCGTGATGGACAGCCTCGTCCCGATCCTCGCCGCGACGATCGCCGCCGGCACGCCGCTCGTGTTCGCCGCGCTGGGCGAGCTCGTCACCGAGAAGTCGGGCGTGCTGAATCTCGGCGTCGAGGGCATGATGCTGGTCGGCGCGATCGCGGGCTTCGCGACCGCGGCGAGCACCGGCAATCCCTGGCTCGGCGTGATCGCCGGCATGGCGGCCGGCGCCGGGATGGCGGCGATCTTCGCCGTCCTGACGTTGAACCTGATGGCGAACCAGGTCGCGAGCGGGCTCGCGCTGACGCTGTTCGGCGTCGGCTTCTCGGCGTTCGTCGGCAAGCCGTTCGAGAGCGTGTCGCTGCTGCGCGAAGGCAGCGAGCAGCTGCCGTTGCTGGGCGACTTGCCGATGCTCGGGCCGATCCTGTTTCGCCAGCACTATCTCGTCTACGTGTCGTGGGCGCTGTTCGCCGCGATCAGCTGGTTTCTCTACAAGACCCGCGCCGGTCTCGTCCTGCGCTCGGTCGGCGAATCGCCGGAGTCGGCGCATGCGATCGGCTATCCGGTGATTCGCATCCGCTGGCTCGCGACACTGTTCGGCGGCGCGCTCGCCGGTCTCGGCGGCGCGCACCTCGCCGAGTTCTACGCGCCGATGTGGGCGGAGGGGATGGTCGCCGGCCGCGGGTGGATCGCGCTCGCGCTCGTCGTCTTCGCGACGTGGCGCCCCGGGCGCGTGATGCTCGGCGCGTACCTCTTCGGCGGCGTGACGATCGCGCAGTTCTTCGCCCAAGGCCGCGGTATCGAGGTACCGTCGCAATTCCTGTCGGCGCTGCCGTATCTCGCCACGATCGTGGTGCTGGTCGCGATCTCGCGCAACGTCGCCAGCATTCGGTTGAATTCACCGGTCTCGCTGGGACGCGCGTACCGGCCCGATTGATGTCACCACAACGGAGACGAGAGAACATGATGGACATGCTTCGCATCACCCGCCGGGCGCTCGCATTGGCGGCCGTCGCCGCGCTCGGGCTCATCGCGTCAGGACCGGCCGCCGCGCAGGCGCCACTCAAGATCGGCTACGTTTACGTGAGCCCCATCGGCGACGCGGGCTGGACGTTCCAGCACGACCAGGGACGCAAGGAAATGGAGAAGGCGCTCGCCGGCAAGGTCGAGACCAAATACGTCGAGAACGTGCCCGAGGGCGCCGACGCCGAGCGGGTGATCCGCGAGCTCGCGACGGCGGGCAACAAGCTGATCTTCACGACGTCGTTCGGCTACATGAACCCGACGATCAAGGTCGCGCAGCAGTTCCCGAACAACGTGTTCATGCACGCGACCGGGTACAAGATGGCGAAGAACGTCGGCATCTACAACGCGCGCTTCTACGAGGGCCGCTACCTGTGCGGCATCATCGCGGGCAAGATGACGAAGAGCAACGTCGCAGGCTACGTCGCCGCATTTCCGATTCCCGAGGTCGTCCAGGGCATCGACGCCTTCATGCTCGGGATGCGCAGCGTCAATCCGAACGCGCAGCTCAAGGTGATCTGGACGAACTCGTGGTACGACCCGGGGCGCGAGCGCGAAGCGGCGAGCACGCTGATCTCGCAGGGCGCGGACGTGCTGACGCACCACACCGACTCGACGGCGGTCGTGCAGACGGCGGAGGAGAAAGGCAAGTACGCGTTCGGCTACCACTCCGACATGTCCAAGTACGGTCCGCACGCGCAACTGTCCGCGACGACGCACCAGTGGGGCGCGTTCTACACGAAGACGGTGCAGCAGGTGCTGAACGGCACGTGGAAGCCGACCAGCACGTGGGGCGGCATCAAGGACGGAATGATCAAGCTCGCGCCGATCAATCCGATCGTGCCGAAGGACGTGGTCGAACTCGTCAGCGCGAAGACCAGCGACATCGCGTCGGGCAAGCTGCATCCGTTCTCCGGTCCGCTGAAGGACAACTCGGGCAAGGAGCGGCTCGCATCGGGCAAGGTCATGAGCGACGACGACCTGCAGAAGCTCGATTTCTACGTCGAGGGCGTGCAGGGAAGCCTGCCGTCGAAGTAGTCGTCGTTCCCGCACAGCGGGAATCCAGCGTCGTTGCCATGACAGGACGCTGGGTCCCCGCGCTCGCGGGGACGACGGACGTCTGCGCTCCGCGCACGCGCGACCGTGATGCCATAGCCCGAAAATGGAAGCGTACCTGCTTGACTGGGCGAATCTCCTCGCGCGCTGGCTGCATCTGATCGCCGGCGTCGCATGGATCGGCGCATCGTTCTATTTCGTCATGCTCGACACGTCGCTCGCGCCGCCGAAGCGCGCCGACGACGTGAAGCGCGGCGTGTCCGGCGAGCTGTGGGCGGTGCACGGCGGCGGCTTCTACGTCAGCCAGAAGTTTCTCACCGGCCCGAAAGGCGAGCCGCTTTCGGCAAATCTGCACTGGTCGAAGTGGGAGGCGTACACGACGTGGCTGTCGGGCATGGCACTGCTCGCGATCGTCTACTGGGCCGGCGCGAGCACATACCTGATCGACCGCAACGTCAACGCGCTCACCACCCCGGGCGCGATCGCTGCGAGCATCGCGACGCTCACCGTCGGATGGCTCGTCTACGACGGCCTCTGTCGCGTGCTCGAAGGCCGCGAGGCGCCGCTCGCCGCGATCCTGTTCGTGTTCGTCGTCGCCGTGGCATGGCTGCTCTTCCACGTGTTCTCCGCGCGCGCTGCGTACGTCCACGTCGGCGCGATGCTCGGCACGATGATGGTCGCGAACGTATTCGTGCACATCATTCCCGGGCAGAAGCGGATGGTCGCCGACATCGGCGCGGGCCGCGAGCCCGATCCGCGGCCCGGCGTCATCGGCAAGCAGCGCTCGGTGCACAACACGTACTTCACGCTGCCCGTGCTGTTCACGATGATCAGCAACCACTACCCGATGACGTACAGCCATCCGCATGGCTGGCTCGTCCTTGCCGTCATCATGCTCGCCGGCGTGCTGATCCGGCAGTTCTTCGTGCTGCGCCACCGCGGACGAGCAAGGCCGTGGCTGCCGGCCGCCGGCGTCGCGCTGCTCGCCGGCGTCGCGGTCGCGCTTGCGCCGCACGGCCACGACGCGACGGGCAGCGCGGTCGCGTTCGCGCAGGTGCGATCGATCGTCGACGCGCGCTGCATCGCCTGCCACGCGGCGCAGCCGAAGCAGGAAGGCTTCGCGCAGCCGCCGAAGGGGATCGTGCTGGAGACGAACGACCAGGTCGCGGCGAACGCGGCGAAGATCGCCGAGACCGTCGGCAACCGCTACATGCCGATCGGCAATCTCACGCAGATGACCGATCAGGAGCGCGCGACCGTCTCCGCGTGGTACGCGCAGGGCGCGCCGACGAAATGACCGAGCGCACGCCGCGCATGCGTGCGTTTCGCGCCGCGATCGTTCATCTCGTCGACGACCCGGTCGTCGTCGGAGAGCGCGCGTGCGAGCACTGGAGCGACGGTATGCTCGTCGTCGCTGACGGCAAGGTCGTCGCGTGCGGCGACGCGCGAACGCTGCTGCCGACATTGCCCGACGACATCGACGTCGTCGACTGGTCGGGCCGCACGATCGTGCCCGGGTTCATCGACGCGCATGTGCACTATGCGCAGAGCGACATCGTTGCCGCGTACGGAGAGAAGCTTCTCGAGTGGCTGAACCGCTACACGTTCCCGGCGGAGCGCCGCTTCGAGGATCGCGCGCACGCGCGCGAAGTCGCCGACTTCTTTCTCGCCGAGCTGTTGCGTAACGGGACGACGACGGCCGCCGTGTTCGCCACCGTGCATCCGCAGTCCGTCGACGCGTTCTTCGAAGCGGCGCAGTCGATCGGCGCACGAATGATCGCCGGCAAGGTCATGATGGACCGCAATTGCCCGCCCGACCTCTGCGACACGGCCGAGACGTCGTACGCCGACAGCAAGGCGCTGATCGAGCGCTGGCACGGCAACGGCCGTCTGCTCTACGCGGTGACGCCGCGCTTCGCGCCGACGTCGACCGAACGCCAGCTCGAGCTTGCCGGACAGCTGCTCGACGAGCACGACGGCCTGTACCTGCAATCGCATGTCGCGGAGAACGCGGACGAGGTCAAGTGGGTCGCCGAGCTCTACCCGTGGAGCCGCAGCTATCTCGACGTGTACGACCGCTTCGGCCTGCTGCGCGAGCGCGCGATCTACGCGCACTGCCTGCACCTCGACGCGGCCGACCGCGAGCGGATGGGCGCGAGCGGCGCGGCGATGGCATTCTGCCCCACGTCGAATCTCTTCCTCGGCAGCGGCCTGTTCGACGTCGACGCCGCGCGCCGGCATCGCGTGCGCGTCGGGCTCGGGACGGACGTAGGCGCCGGCACGAGCTTCTCGATGCTGCGCACGATGGACGAAGCGTACAAGGTCGCCCACCTTCTTCACCATCGGCTGTCGCCATTCGCGGCGCTCCATCTCGCGACGCTCGGCGGCGCCAAAGCGCTGCACATCGACGAGCGCATCGGCAATTTTGCACCGGGCAAGGAAGCCGATTTCGTCGTGCTCGATTTGCAGGCGACGCCGTTGCTCGAGCGGCGGATGCAGCGTGCGACGACGCTGGAGCAGCGGCTGTTCGCGCTGATCATGCTGGGCGACGACCGCTGTATCGAAGCGACGTACGTCGCCGGCGTGTCGCGGCACACCCGGGGGGCGACGACGTCGCGCACGAGGTAGCCGCGGCGGCTTCGCCCCTCGTGCAGCACCGGGCCGCTTCGCCGGGATCACGCGGAATCGGCAACGAAAAGCGGCGGCCGAAACCGCCGCGTGCGAGACCTCGCGGTCGTGGCGTGACCGATCGCGTCCGCTATTGGCCCATCGTGCTGCTCGCGCTCGACGGAGCGTTGGTCGAGTTGGCGTTGTCGCTCGCTGCGCTGCCGTTCGACGCCGTCTGGCTCACGAGCTGCCGCGGGCTGCTCTGCTCGACGCCCAGCGCGGCGAGCGTCTGCTGGTCGAGACGACCATCCTCGTTCAGGCCATTCGCCTGCTGGAACTCCTTCAGCGCGCCACGGGTGCGCGGGCCCATGATGCCGTCGACAGGGCCGGCATTGTAGCCATGGTCGTTCAGGTTCTGCTGCACCGAGCGGATCGTGTCGCGGCTCTCGTACCCGGACATGCTCGCGAGGCTCGGGTTGCTCGATGCGCCGGACGCGTTGTAGTTCGACGACGACGACGTGCCGGCATTCGCCGTGTTCGCGTTCGGGCTGGTCGACATGCCGGCGTTGCCCGATGCGGAGCTCGCCGAGCCGTTCGCGTGGCTCGCCGTGGCGCTCGGCGCGCCCGGGCCGCCTTCATGGCCCACGTAACCGCCGACGCCAGCGCCGACCACCGCGCCGACCGGACCGCCGACGGCGGCGCCGAGGACACCGCCGCTCACCGCGCCGGTGGTCGTCGCCTTCTCGTTGCGGTTCATGCCATTCCAGGTGGAGCACGCTGCGCAGAGCGAGATCAGCGCCACCGCGCCGGCCCCGCGCACGATATTGGATGCGTTCATGACTACCTCCGAAATAGATTCCGATGATCAGGCCGCGAATTGCGCCCGCTCGAGGCAACGGCCTCGACCTTCACAAGCTAGGACAAACAGGGTCGGCCCGCAGTGGGCCAACGGCGATTGCGCGCGTCAGGCGGCGGCTACATCGACGCCGCCGTTGCGTCGCTGCTTGACGCGCATGCCGAATCCGCGGCCGGTCACGAAGCGGGACGAGAAGAACCCGTTGGCCGCGGTTCGCGTCGGCATCCATCGTCCGCCCCGCACCGCATGCCAAGCCGACGCAGGAGTCCGGGTGCAACGGCGGCGATCGTCCCCGCGGCGCGGCGCCGACATCCCGAGGCAGCGGGTCACCCGATGCGCTTCAGCAGCCCGAGCACCTTGTCGAACGTCCGTCCATAGGGTGGATAGAGAAGCTTTGCCGCAGCGTGCCGCGGCTGCACGAGCACCGGCTTCTCCTTGCTGAACAGGCGGAACGTGTGCTCGCCGTGATAGGCGCCGATGCCCGACGCACCGACGCCGCCGAAGGGCATGCCTTCGTGCGCGAAGTGCCATAGCGTGTCGTTCACGGTGACGCCGCCGGCGATCGTCTGCTCGAGCACGCGGTCGCGCTCGCGCGCATCGTTGCCGAAGTAGTAGAAGGCGAGCGGCCGCGGCCGACGATTGATCTTCGCAATGGCGTCGTCGAGCGTCGCGTAGGTCTCCACCGGCAGCAGCGGGCCGAAGATCTCCTCCTGCATCGCCGCCATGTCGTCGCTCGCGTCGACGATGAGCGTCGGCGCGAGCTTGCGCGCGGCGTTGTCGGTCGGCTCGCCGTCGCGCTTCACCTCGACGATCGTCGCCCCCCTGTCGCGCGCATCGTCGATCAGGCGGGCGAGGCGCGCGTAATGGCGCTCGTTGACGATCGACGTGTAGTCGGGATTCGCGACGATCGATGGATAGAGCGCGCGCATCGCGCGCTGCACGGACGCGACGAATGCGTCGCGCCGCGCGAGCGGCACCAGCGCGTAATCGGGCGCGATGCAGGTCTGGCCCGCGTTCAGCAGCTTGCCGACGGCGAGGCGCTTCGCGGCGACGTCGAAATCGGCGTCCGGCGCGAACAACGCGGGCGATTTGCCTCCGAGCTCGAGCGTGACCGGCGTCAGGTTCTGCGCGGCCGCGCGCGCGACGTGGCGGCCGACCGCCGTCGATCCGGTGAAGAACAGGTGATCCCACGGCAACGCGGCGAACGCCTGACCGACCGACGCGTCGCCCAGCACGACGGCGAATTCGTCTTCGCGGAAGCTCGCTGCGACGAGCCCGGCGAGCAGCGCCGACACGTTCGGCGTGAGCTCGGACGGCTTCAGCATCGCGCGATTGCCCGCTGCCAACGCGCCGATCGCCGGCGCGAGCGCGAGTTGCACCGGATAATTCCACGGACTGATGATGCCGACGACGCCAAGCGGCTGGCGCACGATGACGCCGCGCGCCGGCATCAGCGACAGCGGCGTGCGCAGCCGCCGCGGCTTCATCCACCGCGCGAGCTTCGCGAGCGCGTGGCGGATGCCCGACGTGACGATGTAGAGCTCGGCAAGGCGCGTCTCGTGCGCCGATCGATGGCCGAAGTCCTGCTCGACCGCGGCGACAAGCGCCTGCTCGTTGTCGTCGACGAGCGCGAGCAGCCGCGTCAGTCGGTCGCGGCGCGTGGCTTCGTCGGGAAAGCGCTCGCGCGCGAATGCGGCCTGCTGCGCGTCGAAGAGCCGCGCGATCCCGGTACCGGCAACCGCCGGCGTCGGCGCGTTCATCGAGCGATTGTATCAATCGTGCGCTTCGGCCTCGATGCCGTTGCGACGATCGCCACGCCGCCGATGATCATCGCGCAGCCGGCGAGCATTGCGCCCGTGATCGACTCGCCGAGGAAGAGCGCGCCCCACAGCATGCCGAACAGCGGCATCAGGAACGTCACCGTCAGCGCGCGCGTCGGCCCGATGTCGGCGATCAGCCGGAAATAGAGCAGGTAGGCGATCGCACTGCACAACAGCGCGAGCACGGCCATGTTGGCGACGACAGCAGCGTCGACGGCGCCGCGGATCGGAGCGAGCGGCACGAAGGGCAACAGCACGACGCCGGCGAACACCTGGCTCCACGCCGCGATGCCGATCGGCGGCGCGCTTGCCGCCCGCTTCTTGATGTAGACGCCGCTCGCCGCGTAGCAGAAGGCCGCCGCGAGACAGGCGACGACGGCAGTCGCGAGCCCGGCGCCATCGCGCATCGGTCCTGCGCCGCTTACCAGCGCGACGCCGCCCGCGCCGGCGGCGAGTCCGATGAGCTTTCGTGTCGTCAACGGCTCGGCAAGGAGCAGCGCGGCGAGCAACGCCGCGAACAGCGGCGCGACCGAATTGAGGATCACCGAATACGACGCCGGAATGTAGAGCGCCGCGAACGCGTAGAGCACGAACGGCAGCGACGAGTTGACGACGCCGATCACGACGTACGCGCGCCAGTGCCGCGCGAGCTGCCCATCGAACCCGGTTGCGCGCGTCCACACGACGAGCGCGACGCCCGCGACGAGCACGCGCACCGCCGCCGTGACGACGGGTCCGAGCACCGGCGCGAGCACGCGAATGAAGATGAACGACGCGCCCCAGATCGCGGCGAGCGCGACGAGCCGTGCGACGTCGGCGATTCGCACCGTGCGTCGCCGTCAGTCGCGCCCGGGCGCCTCGTCGGCGATGCGGCTCTCGTGCGCGAGCAGCGCCCGCTTGCGCTCGACGCCCCAGCGGTAGCCGCACAGCGTGCCATCCTTGCGGATCACGCGATGGCACGGCACGACGAGCGCGACGGGGTTGCTCGCGATCGCGCGCGCGACTGCGCGCACCGAGCCGGGCGCGCCGACGCTGCGTGCGACCTCGGTGTACGTCGTGCGCCGCCCTGCGGGCACCGCCTGCAGCGCCTGCCAGACGCGATGCTGGAATGCGGTGCCGCGCACGTCGAGCGGCAGCGCGAGCGAGCGCGCCGGATCGTCGAGGTACGCGACGATCGCCGCGACGTGCGCCGCGAGCGCGGGATCGGCATCGACGCGCTTCGCGGCGGCGAACCGCTGGCGCAGGTTGCGCTCGAGCGCGACGCGGCTCGAGCCGAGCTCGATCGCGCAGACGCCGTCGTCGGTCGCCGCGACGATGAGCGCGCCGAGCGTCGTCGTGGCGACCGCGTAGCGAATGTGCTGCGTCTCGCCGCCCCGCCGGTATTCGCGCGGCGTCATGCCGAGCGCCGCGCGGCCCCGCGCGTACACGCGCGACGGCGAGGCGAAGCCGGCGCCTGCGATCGCGCTCGTCACCGGCTCGCCGGCGTCGAGCTCGCCGCGCAGCCGGGCGACCCGTTGCGCCTCCGCATACGCGCGCGGCGTCATGCCGGTGATCCGGCGGAACGCTCGATGGAAATGCGAGGCGCTGTAGCCGCCTGCACGCGCGAGCGAGGCAAGCGACGGCGAACGCTCGGCGCTCGCGATTGCACGGCATGCATAGGCAACGGCGGCGGCGAGCGGCGAGGCCTGCGCCGTTCTGTTCGGGACGCAGCGCCTGCACGCGCGGTATCCGGCGCGCTCGGCGTCGCCGCAGGCGTCGAAGAAGCGCACGTTCTCGCGCTTCGCAGCGCGCGAGCTGCACGAAGGACGGCAATAGACGCCGGTGGTGCGCACGGCGAA
Organism: uncultured beta proteobacterium; assembly: GCA_963798655.1. Classification (GTDB taxonomy): domain Bacteria; phylum Pseudomonadota; class Gammaproteobacteria; order Burkholderiales; family Casimicrobiaceae; genus CAVSMC01. The sequence continues at coordinate 69,656 of CAWCUH010000012.1, forward strand.
CACGAACGCGCCGTCGGCCGCGGCATTGCGTCCGACGACGGCGCGCCAGCGCGCGGCGTCGGAGGCGAACGCCTCGCGCCTGGGCGTGCCCGCGGCGCGGGAATTCGATGTAAGTGAAGTCATGGCTCATTGTCCGACATGCCGAACGTCGCGGGCAATCCGGTTCTTGCGGTGCAATTCCGCAGCCCTGCGCGCGCAATCAATCCTATTGCGCGAACGTATCGCCCGCGCGGCACCCGTCGCCCGATGCGAAGACCGGTCGCGGCGTCACGTGTAGGAATGGGCCTACATACGGTGCTGCCTCAAATCGCTACAATCTTGCGGTTATGCGCCTGTCGCTGCGTTTTTTGGTACCTCTGCTGCTGGCGCTCGGCGCATTCGCCTACGCCGCGGTTCCGCTCGTCGATACGCTGATGCTGCGCTGGTTCGTGCGCGATCTCGACACGCGCTCGAGCCTCGTCGCGGCATCGGTGCAGGAGCCGCTCGCCGCGTTGATCGCGAAGAACTCGCCGCCCGACATCTTCACCTTCTTCAACAAGCTGCTCGTCGACGAGCGCCTTTACGCGATCGGGCTGTGCCTGAAGGACGAGCCGGGGCCGATCGCGACGCGCAACTTCCCGGGGCGCGTGCGCTGCGACGAGCTCGCCGACTATGCCGACAACTCGCAGCGCGTGATCAACACGCAGCACGGCCCGCTCCATCTCACCGTGCGGCCGATCGAGACGATGGGCGGCGACACCGCGCAGCTCGTGCTCGTGCACGACATGAGCTTCATCGAGCGGCGGAGCGAGGAGACGAAGCGCTACCTCTTCTACTTCTTCATCGCGCTGGGCGCGATCGTCGCGCTGATCACCGTCGCGATCGCGCAGCTGTCGTGGCGCGGCTGGGTCGCCGGCTTGCGGGCGCTGCTGCACGGCGAGGGAATCCTGCGCCCGGCGATCGGCGCGCCGGCGCCGGAGCTGCGTCCGATCGAGCGCGACGTGCGCGAGCTGATCCGCGACCTGGAGCGGCGCTATCGTCCGCTCGACGACAGCGGCCGCCTGTGGACGCAGGAGACGCTGCGCGCGACGCTGAAGAGCGAGCTCCGCGGCAACGACGTGATCGCCGTGTCGAACCGCGAGCCGTTCATCCACGTGCACGCCGATGACGGCATCCACGTGCAGCGTCCGGCGAGCGGTCTCGTCACCGCCATCGAGCCGGTCATGCGCGCGTGCTCCGGCATCTGGATCGCGCACGGCAGCGGCTCTGCCGACCGCGACACCGTCGACCGCAACGACCGTATCGGCGTTCCACCGGGCCACCCGGCGTACCAGCTGCGCCGGATCTGGCTCACGCAGGAGGAAGAGGCCGGCTATTACAGCGGCTTCGCGAATGAAGGCCTGTGGCCGCTGTGCCACATCGCGCACGTACGGCCGACGTTTCGCACGCGCGACTTCGAGCACTACCGCGAGGTCAACGCACGCTTCGCCGAAGCCGTCGTCGGCGAGGCGAACACTCGCGACCCGATCATCCTCGTGCAGGACTACCATTTCGCGCTGCTGCCGCAGATGATCAGAAAGCGCCTGCCCGACGCGACGATCATCACGTTCTGGCACATTCCGTGGCCCAACCCCGAGGCGTTCGCGATCTGCCCCTGGCGCAACGAGCTGCTCGACGGCATGCTCGGCAGCAGCATCCTCGGCTTCCACACGCAGTTCCATTGCAACAACTTCCTCGACACCGTCGACCGGCTGATCGAGGCGCGCGTCGATCGCGAATCGTTCACCGTGTCGCGACGCGGACAACTGACGCAGGTGAACCGCTACCCGATCTCGATCGAATGGCCGCCGGCGCCGCTTGCCGCGCTGCCCGGCGTCGACGAATGTCGCCGCTCGGTGCGCGAGCGGCTCGGCCTTCCGCGCAAGCACCGGCTCGGTCTCGGCGTCGACCGCCTCGACTACACGAAGGGTGTGCTCGAGCGCTTCCACGCGGTCGCACGGCTGCTCGAGCTCGAGCCGCGCTGGATCGGCAAGTTCTCGTTCGTGCAGATCGCCGCGCCGACGCGCGGGATGATCGGCGATTACCGCGACTACGCGATGAAGGTGAAGGCGCTCGCCGCCGAAATCAACGAGCGTTATCGCGACGCGAAGTATCCGCCGATCATCCTGCTCGCCGAGCATCACGAGCCCGACTCGGTGTACGAGCACCACCGCGCGGCCGACCTGTGCTTCGTGTCGAGCCTGCACGACGGAATGAACCTGGTCGCGAAGGAGTTCGTCGCCGCTCGCGACGACGAGCACGGCGTGCTCGTCCTGTCGCGATTCGCCGGCGCGTCGCGCGAGCTTCCCGAGGCGCTGATCGTCAACCCGTACGACCACGACGAGTGCGCGGCGGCGCTGCACCTCGCGCTGATGATGCCCGCCGACGAGCAGCGCGATCGCATGCGCATGATGCGCGGCATCGTGCGCGAGTTCAACATCTACCGCTGGGCCGGTCGCATGCTGCTCGACGCCGCGGTGATGCGCCAGCGCAGCCGCTACGGCGCAACCGACGTCGCGGTGGGACGCATCTGACGACGCGGGAGCGCCAAGCATGAGTGTCGCGGCCGCGCGCGCTTCGCCCGCGCCGCGCAAACGGCCCTCGCGGCGGCGTCCGACGCCGCCGCCGCTCGCGGGCGCGAATGCGCTGTTCCTCGACATCGACGGCACATTGCTCGAGTTGGCCGAGACGCCGTCCGGCGTTCGCGTCGACGCCGATCTTGCCGACATGCTGCCGGCGCTCTCGCTGAAGCTCGGCGGCGCGATTGCGTTGATCACCGGGCGACGCATCGATGACGTCGATCGCCTGTTTGCGCGCTCGCGCATGCCGGTCGCGGGCCAGCACGGCTGCGAGCGTCGATCCGCCGACGGCACGCTGCATGCGCATCCGCCGTCCGCGGCGGGACTGATGCGCATGCGCGACGCGCTCACCGGCTTCGCGGCACGCCACGAGGGCTTGCTGTTCGAGGACAAGGGGCACTCGCTCGCGCTGCACTATCGGCAGGCGCCGCAGCTCGCCGCGCACGTGTACCGCACGCTGCGCGCGCAGATCGCCGACGCGTCCATGGGCCGCGGACTGAAGCTGCAGCCCGGCAAGAGCATCCTCGAAGTGAAGCCCGAAGGCCGCGACAAGGGCACGGCGCTGCTCGATTACATGCGCGAGCCACCGTTCCGCGGACGCTCGCCTGTTTTCGTCGGCGACGACGCCACCGACGAGTACGGGTTCGCCGCGGTTGCCCAGCTGGGCGGCATCGGCATCAAGGTCGGCAAGGGACACACCGTTGCGCGCTATCGGCTGCGCGACGTCGCCGCCGTCCGCCGCTGGCTGCGCGCCGGGCTCGACAAATAGCGCCGGCCGATCGCGCCGGCAGATGGGGTCGGAGTCGATTTGGCCGGACGAAGCGCTGCCGAACATCGACTCCGACCCTGCTTCGCGCTGAAGTGTGCGATAACGCGCGACATGCGAGCCGCCGTGCCTCCGCCGTCCCGCGCCGACATCGACGAATGCGCCGCTCGCGCCATCGCGCTGCTCAAGGACAATCTGTCCGACGCGGGCATCCTGGCCGCTGCGCCGACAGCGAAAGCGAAGGCACGCGGCTATCGCGCGATCTTCGGGCGCGACGCGGCCGTATGCGCGCTCGGCATGATCGTGTCCGGCGATCGTACGCTCGAGCGCGAAGCGGCGACCGGCCTCGTCACGCTGGCGCGACACCAGGCGCGCAACGGGCAGATCCCGAAATACGTCGACCTTCAGGGCAACGAGGCCGACTTCTGGTATCTCGGATGCATCGACGCGACGCTGTGGTGGCTGATCGCGATCGCGCTCGTCGATCGCGCCGACGACACGCGCGCGCTGCGGCGCGATCTCGCATCGAACATCAGCGCCGCGACGAGCTGGCTCGCATGCCAGGAGCACCAGCGCTTCTTCCTGCTGCAGCAGAACGAGGCGAGCGACTGGGCGGACATCATGCCGCGCTCGGGGTTCGTGCTCTACACCAACGCGCTGTGGTACGCGGTCAAGATGCTGTACGGCCTGCCCCAGGCGGCCGAGACATGGCGCAACGCGAATCAGCTCTTCCATCCGTTCGACGCCGCGATTGCCGAGTACCGGCGCGCCCGGCTGCTCGCGCACTACGCGCGCCATCGCGCGCGTCATCGGGAGCTCTACCTGAGCTTCGTCAACTTCTCGTTCGCGGGCGACGAGGGCGACGTGTTCGGCAACGTGCTCGCCGTGCTGTGCGGGCTCGCCGACGACGCCGCGGCGCACCGTACGCTGCATGCGCTCGTGCGCGCAGGCGTCGGCGATCCGTATCCGGTGCGCGTGCTCTGCGATCCGATTCCCGAGCAGAGCATGCTGTGGCGCCCGTACATGACGCGGCACCGGCAGAATTACGCGTGGCAGTATCACAACGGCGGCATCTGGCCGTTCGTCGGCGGCTTCTACGTCGGTGCGCTCGTCGAAGCGGGGCTGCACGCGGAAGCCGAAGGTGAGCTCGCGAAGCTTGCCGATGCGAATGCGCTCGACGACTGGGGCTTCTTCGAATGGCTGCACGGGCGCACGCTCGAGCCGGCCGGCATGCGCGGCCAGTCGTGGAATGCCGCGACGTTTCTCCTCGCGCGCCACGCGCTCGCGACGCGCACGCCGATGCTGCTGCCGGGCGAGGCGAGGCGTCGCCGCGGCAGCTCGCGCAGCTAGCGCAACGGCCGGCAAGGATTGCCCGCGGCGACGACGTCGGCCGCAATGGAGCGTACGACGACGCTGCCGGCGCCGATGACCGCACGCGCGCCGATCGTCACGCCGGGACAGACGATCGCCCCGGCACCGATCCAGGCGTCCTCGCCGATGGTGATCGGCCGCGCACATTCGCGCCCGGCACGCCGCTCGCGCGCGCCGAGCGGATGGGTTGCCGCGACGATCTGGACGCCTGGCCCGATCAGCACGCGCGCGCCGATGCGCACCGGCGCGCAATCGAGCACGATGCAGTTCATGTTCATGTAGACGTCGTCGTCGAGCTCGATGTTGAATCCGTAGTCGCAGCGAAACGGCGGCTCGACGCGCACGCGCTCGCCGCAGCGGCCGACGAGCGCAGTGAGCGTGCGGCGGCGCGATTCGTCGTCGTCCGGTGACGCGCGATTGAAATGCCACGCGAGCGTGCGCGCCCGCCGCCGTGCGTCGACCAGTTCGGCGTCGTTCGGGTCGTAGCGCTCGCCGCGCACCATCTTGTCCCGCTCGCTCGACATTCGTTCCTCCGTTTGCCGCATTACTCGCAGGCGACCGCGTGTAATTTTGACCGATCGCCGCACTTTTCGGCAGCGGCAGCCGTCGAATACGCCAGCGAGTAAGATGGCGGGGGCGGATGGCGCGCCCTCGCGCCCGGCAACCAATCGCATCCGCGCCGGTCGTCCCTGCGAGGACTGCCGCGGCACGAGCAGTGCAAACTGTCGAGCCGCGGCGCTGTCCACCGCAGAGCGCCCGTCCCTGCAATCGACAACGGTCACGCCGACGTGACACCGACCCGAACCGACCTTCATTCGAGCCGCGGCGCCAGCCCAAACGCTGCCGAGCGGCCGGCGCACAAGCCGCTGCCGCCGGCACTGGGCGAGCAGGACCTGTACCTGTTCCGCGAGGGCACCCACGCCCGGCTGGATCGCGTGATGGGTTGCACGCTGACCGCCGACGGGGCGACATTCCGCGTGTGGGCGCCGAACGCGTCGCGCGTCGCGGTCATCGGCGACTGGAACGGCTGGGATCCCAACGCGTCACCCCTCGTCGTGCGCGGCGACAGCTCCGGCATCTGGGAAGGATTCGTCGCCGGCGTGCGCAAGGGCAACTGCTACAAGTACCGCATCACATCGCAGGCGACCGGCGGCGACGCGGACAAGAGCGACCCGTTCGGCGTCTTCATGGAAGCGCCGCCGTCGACGGCGTCGCGCGCATGGACGCTCGACTACGCATGGAGCGACGGCGACTGGATGGCCTCGCGTGCGCGGCGAAACGCGCTCGACGCGCCGTTCTCGATCTACGAGGTGCACCTCGGGTCATGGCGGCGTGACGACCCGTCGCGGCTGCCGACGTACCGCGACATCGCGAAGCCGCTCGCCGAGTACGCGCGCGATCACGGCTTCACGCACGTCGAGTTGCTGCCGATCACCGAGCATCCGTTCTACGGCTCCTGGGGGTACCAGACGACCGGCTATTTCGCGCCGACGGCGCGCTACGGCTCGCCGCAGGACTTCATGTATCTGGTCGACACGCTGCACCAGCACGACATCGGCGTGATCCTCGACTGGGTGCCGTCGCACTTCCCCGACGATCCGCACGGCCTCGCGATGTTCGACGGCACGCACCTGTTCGAGCACGCCGACCCGCGACAGGGCTTCCACCCGGAATGGAAGAGCCTGATCTTCAATTACGATCGCCACGAGGTTCGCGCGTTCCTGCTGTCGAGCGCCATGTTCTGGCTCGCCGAATACCACGTCGACGGCCTGCGCGTCGATGCGGTGGCGTCGATGCTCTACCTCGACTACGGCCGCAAGGCTGGCGAATGGATCCCGAACGTGCACGGCGGCAGGGAGAACCTCGGCGCGATCAGCTTCCTGCGGCATCTCAACGAGTCGGTCTACCGCGATCACCCGGACGTGCAGGTCATCGCCGAGGAGTCGACGGCGTGGCCGATGGTGTCGCGACCGGTCTATGTCGGCGGCCTCGGCTTCGGCATGAAGTGGGACATGGGCTGGATGCACGACACGCTCGAGTACATGCGCCAGCAGCCGATCTACCGCAAGTATCATCACGATCGGCTGACGTTCTCGATCTGGTATGCGTTCACCGAGAATTTCGTGCTGCCGCTGTCGCACGACGAGGTCGTCTACGGCAAGGGGTCGCTGATCGGCAAGATGCCCGGCGACAGCTGGCAGCAGTTCGCCAACTTGCGCGTGCTATTCGGCTACATGTGGGCGCATCCGGGCAAGAAGCTGTTGTTCATGGGCGGCGAGTTCGGCCAGCGCCGCGAATGGACGCACGACGGCGAGCTCGAATGGTTCGTACTCCAGTATGCGGATCACGCCGGGTTGCAGCGATGGGTGTCCGATCTCAATGCGCTGCTGCGTGCGGAGCCCGCGCTGCACGAAGTCGACTTCGACGGCGCCGGCTTCGAGTGGGTCGATGCGCGCGACGCCGATGCGAGCGTGGTGAGCTTCCTGCGCAAGCCGCGCAACGGGCCGCCGATGCTCGTCGTCTGCAACTTCACGCCGGTGCCGCGGATGAACTACATGGTCGGCGTGCCGCAGGGCGGCTACTGGCGGGAGATGCTGAACAGCGACGCGCCGCTCTACGGGGGCAGCGGCATCGGCAACCTGGGCGGGATCGAGGCAGCGCCGGTCGCCGCTCAGGGCCGCTACCATTCGCTCGCGCTGACGCTGCCGCCGCTTTCGACGGTGTTCTTCAAGCCCGAGGGTCGATGAGCGCGCGACTCGACGGAGGCCGACGAGTCGGCGCGGCGGTCGTGCAGGGCGGTGCGGAGGCCGCCCGATGAGCGCCGGCGGGCCGCCGCAACGCGGTCGCGCCGCGCCCGCGCAACGCGAACGAGCCGCGCGGGTCGCGGCGCGGGTTGCTGCGATGCCCCCGGCGGCGCCGTCGCCGCAGGCGGCCGCCGAGCGTGCGCAGCCGAGCGAGCGGCCGATGCCAGCCGACGGCCGTGTTCGCGCGGTGATCGAAGGCATCACGCCGCAGGTCGATCACGGCGCGTTCGCCGTCAAGCGCGTCGTCGGCGACAGCGTCTGCGTCGAAGCCGATTGCTTCACCGACGGCCACGACGTCGTTGCCTGCCGGTTGCGCCATCGTCGCGACGGGGACGCGCAGTGGAACGAGGCGGCGATGCAGCCGCTCGGCAACGATCGCTGGCGCGGCTCGTTCGTCGTCGACGCGCTCGGGCGCTATCGCTACACGATCGTCGCATGGGTCGATCCGTTCCTGTCGTGGCGGCACGATTTCGCTCGCCGGGTCGACAGCGACGACATTCGCGTCGCCGCGCTCGTCGGCGCCGCGCTGATCGAATCGGCGGCGAAGCGCGCGGACGGCGACGATCGGCGCCGGCTCGAGCAATGGGCGCGCGCGCTTGCTGCGACGGACGACGCCAGCGCATTGCGCAGGATCGCGCTCGATGAGGCGAACGCGGAGGTCGCGAGCCGTTATCCGGACCGCAGCCTCGCGACGACGTACCCGGTCGAGTTCCCGCTCACCGTCGATCGCGAGCGCGCGCGCTTCTCGACGTGGTACGAGATGTTCCCGCGCTCGAGCGCGCAGGCGCCGGGCGTGCATGGAACGTTCGGCGATTGCGAGACGCGGCTGCCGTACATCGCGAAGATGGGCTTCGACGTGCTCTACCTGCCGCCGATCCACCCGATCGGTCGTGTGCGGCGCAAAGGCAGGAACAACACGCTCGCAGCCGGACCGGACGACGTCGGCAGCCCGTGGGCGATCGGGTCGATCGAAGGCGGGCACAAGGACATCCACCCCGATCTCGGCACCATCGACGATTTCCGGCGCCTTCGAGCGCGCGCGAGCGAGCTCGGCATCGAGATCGCACTCGACATCGCGTTCCAGTGCGCGCCCGACCATCCGTACGTCGAGTCGCATCCCGAGTGGTTCAGCCATCGGCCCGACGGCAGCGTGCAATACGCGGAGAATCCGCCGAAGAAATACCAGGACATCTACCCGTTCAACTTCGCCGCCGACGCATGGACGTCGCTATGGCGGGAGCTGCACAGCGTATTCGCGTTCTGGATCGGCGAGGGGGTGCGCATCTTCCGCGTCGACAATCCGCATACGAAGGCGTTCGCGTTCTGGCAATGGGCCATCGAAGAGTTAAAGCGCGAGCACGCCGACGTGATCTTTCTCGCCGAAGCGTTCACGCGACCGAAGGTGATGCACCGGCTCGCGAAGCTCGGCTTCACCCAGTCGTATACGTACTTCACGTGGCGCAGCACGAAATACGAGCTGACGCAGTACTTCACCGAGCTCGCGCAGGGACCCGGCCGGGATTACTTTCGACCGAACTGCTGGCCGAACACGCCGGACATCCTTCCGGAGAACCTTCAATTCGGCGGCCGCGCCGCGTTCATGGCGCGGCTCGTGCTCGCGGCGACGCTCGCCGGCAACTACGGCATCTACGGACCTGCGTTCGAGCTTCTCGAGAGCACGCCACGCGAGGCGGGCGCCGAGGAGTATCTCGACTCGGAGAAATACGAGCTTCGCCACTGGCCGCTCGATCGCCCGGACACTCTCGCCCCGTTCATCGCGCGGGTGAACGCCGCGCGCCGCGACAATCCGGCGCTGCAGCGCGGCCGACTCGCGTTCCAGACGACCGACAACGAGCAGCTGATTGCCTACGCGCGAAGCGACGACGACGGCGACGCCGTTCTCGTCGTCGTCAATCTCGATCCGCACCACGTGCAGTCGGGCTGGTTGTCGCTCGACGCCACGGCGCTCGCGATCGACACCGAGCGTCCGTACCAGATGCACGATCTGCTATCCGGCGCGCGTTTCCTGTGGAGCGGCGCGCGCAACTTCGTGCAGCTCGATCCGGCGCGCTCGCCGGCGCACGTCTTCCGGCTGCGCCGTCGCGTGCGCAGCGAGCGCGACTTCGACTACTTCCTGTAGGAGCCCTTCGCTGTGCCCGATCCGTCGCTGTCAACCGCCGCGGTGCCCGTCGACGCGTCGGCCGTCGAGCGGCCGTACTGGTACAAGGACGCGGTCATCTACCAGCTGCACGTGAAGGCGTTCTTCGACTCGAACGACGACGGCATCGGCGACTTCGACGGTCTCAAGCAGAAGCTCGACTACGTCAAGGACCTTGGCGTCAACACGATCTGGCTGCTGCCGTTCTACCCGTCGCCGCTCAAGGACGACGGCTACGACGTCGCCGACTACCGCAACGTCCACCCCTACTATGGAACGCGCACCGACTTCCGCGAGTTCGTCCGCGAGGCGCATCGTCGCAAGCTGCGCGTGATCACCGAGCTCGTCATCAATCACACGTCCGACCAGCATCCCTGGTTCCAGGCGGCGCGCCGCGCACCGCGCGATTCGCCGAAGCGCAACTTCTACGTCTGGAGCGACGAGCCGAAGCGCTACAGCGGCACGCGCATCATCTTCACCGACACCGAGAAGTCGAACTGGGCGTGGGACGACGTCGCCGGGCAGTTCTACTGGCATCGCTTCTTCAGCCACCAGCCGGATCTGAACTTCGACAATCCGCAGGTGCTGAAGGCGATCTTTCGCGTGATGCGCTTCTGGCTCGACATGGGCGTCGACGGCTTCCGTCTGGATGCGATTCCGTACCTGGTCGAGCGAGAAGGCACGAACAACGAGAACCTGCCCGAGACGCACGCGGTGCTGAAGCAGCTCCGCTCGCTGATCGACGCGAGCTATCCGGACGTGCTGCTGCTCGCGGAGGCGAACCAGTGGCCGGAGGACGTCCGCGAGTACTTCGGCAACGCCGACGAATGCCACATGGCGTACCACTTCCCGCTGATGCCGCGGATGTACATGGCGATCGCGCAGGAAGAGCGGCATCCGATCACCGAGATCATGTCGCAGACGCCGGACATCCCGGAAAGCTGCCAGTGGGCGATCTTCCTGCGCAACCACGACGAGCTCACGCTCGAGATGGTGACCAGCAAGGAGCGCGACTACATGTACGACATGTACGCCGCCGACAAGCGCGCACGCATCAATCTCGGCATCCGCCGCCGGCTTGCGCCACTGCTCGAGAACGACACCGGGCGCATCAAGCTGATGAACAGCCTGCTCTTGTCGATGCCCGGATCGCCGATTCTCTACTACGGCGACGAGCTCGGCATGGGCGACAACATCTACCTCGGCGATCGCGACGGCGTGCGCACGCCGATGCAGTGGACCCCCGAGCGCAACGCCGGCTTCTCGCGCGCCGATCCGCAGCGGCTGTACCTGCAGCCGATCATGGACCCTGTCTACGGCTACCAGGCGGTGAACGTCGAGGCGCACGCACGCGAGCCGGCGTCGCTGCTCAACTGGACGCGGCGCATGCTGACCGTGCGCAAGGCAATCGCGGCGTTCGGCCGCGGCTCGCTTCGGTTCCTGCGGCCGAGCAACCGCAAGATCCTCGCGTACCTGCGCGAATACGAAGGCGAGATCGTGCTCTGCGTCGCGAACCTCGCGCGCTTCGCGCAGCCGGTCGAGCTCGACCTGTCGCAGTGCAAGGGTCGCGTGCCGATCGAGCTCATCGGGCGTACACCGTTCCCGCCGATCGGCGATGCCGCGTACCAGCTGACGCTCACCGGTCACGGTTTCCTGTGGTTCCGCCTTGCCGCCGGCGAGGAAGTGCCGGCGCTGCGCACGGAGCTGCGGCCGCGCGACGAGTTGCCGGTGCTCGTGCTGTTCGACGGCTGGGCGAGCCTGTTCCGTGATCGCGTCGTGCCGTGGCGGATCGCGATGTCGGAGAAAGTGCTCGCGCAACTCGAGCGCGAAGTGCTGCCGCCGTTCGTCGCGGCGACACGCTGGTACGCGGCGAAGAACGACCGGATCCAGCGCGTCGAGATCGCCGATCACGTCGAATGGAAGCCGGGCGAGCGAAGCTGGTTGATCACGCTGTCGCGGGTCGAGAGCGAAGGCGGCAAGTCGCAGACGTATTTCCTTCCGCTCGCGCTCGCGTGGGAAGACCGGCAGGAGGAGCTCGTTCGCGCGCTCGCGCCGCACACGATGGCGAAAGTGCGCCAGCAGGCCGATGTCGGCGTGCTCGCCGATGCGTTCGGCGACGAAGCGTTCAGCCGCGCGATGGTTCTCGCCGTCGGCGCCGGCGGCTCGATTGCGTGCGCACGCGGGACGCTGCGCTTCAATCCGACGTCGGCGTTTGCGACGCTCGCCGGGCCCGAGCCGCAGAACCTGTCGGTCACGATACCGAACGCGCTCAGCACCAACACCGTCGTGACGCTCGGCGATCGGCTGTTCCTCAAGGGCTATCGCAGGCTCGAGAGCGGCGTCAACAGCGAGCTCGAGATCGGCCGCCATCTGACCGAGGCGGTGCCGTTCGCTCACATCGTCCCCGTCGCCGGCAGCGTTCAGTACGTCGCCGACGACGGGCGGTCCGCCGCGGTCGCGCTGGTCCAGGGTTACGTGCTGAACCAGGGAAACGGCTGGGATTTCACGCTCGATTATCTCGATCGATTCTTCGAGGACGCCGCCTCGCAGACGGATCCGGAGTGGTCGACCGCCGATCACCACGGCGCGTATCTCGAGCTCGCGCGCACGCTGGGCCGGCGCACAGGCGAGCTGCACGCGGCGCTCGCGCAACCGACTGGCGACCCGCTGTTCGATCCCGAGCCGATGAGCGCGCAGCATGTCGGCGCGCTCGTCGAGCGCGTCAAGGCCGAAGCGATCGACGTGCTGGACCGGCTGCAGCGGCGCCGCGCGGCGCTGCCCGATGCCGTACGTGCCGACGTCGACTGGCTCATCGCACGGCGTGACGCGCTGCTCGAGCGCGTTGCCGATCACGCGCGCGACCGCACGGCCGGCCCGCGAACCCGCGTTCATGGTGACTATCATCTCGGGCAGGTGCTGATCGCGCGCAACGACTTCTACATCATCGACTTCGAGGGCGAGCCGGGCCGCACCGGCGAGGAGCGGCGCGAGAAGCAGTCGCCGTTGAAGGATGTCGCCGGCATGCTGCGCTCGTTCGACTACGCGTTGCACGCGGCGCTGTTCGGCTTCGTCTCCGAGCGGCCCGACGCGCAGCACACGGTCGACGCACCCGGCCGCCAGTGGCGCGCATTGAGCGCGGAAGCGTTCATCGAGGGCTACGATGCCGCGGCGCAGGCGGCCGGCCTCGCGTCGCCGCGCGTCGAGGCGCACGCACTGCTCGAGCTCTTCCTGCTGCAGAAGGCGCTTTACGAGCTGCGTTACGAGGTCGACAACCGGCCCGACTGGCTGCGCATCCCGCTCGCAGGCCTGATCGATATCGTCGACGCGGGACAGCATCCGAAGGACGTCTGACGATCGCGAGCGGCAGCGGCCCGCCCGAGCGTCCGCAGGTTACAGGGAGAGCGCCATGGACAACGTCAGCGTGTTGCTCGAGCCGATCCGCGCGTCACTGCATCAGGTGGGCGCGTTCCTGCCCCGCGTGCTGCTCGCGATCCTGATCCTGATCGTCGGCTGGCTGATCGCGAAGGCGGTGCGCTTCGCCATCGTGCGCTCGCTGCACGCGATCAACTTCAACGTCATCACCGAGAAGGCCGGCATCGAGCACTTCCTGCGCCAGGGCGGCAGCGACGTCGACACGATCGGCGTGCTCGGCGGCCTCGTGTACTGGCTCGTGATCCTCGCCGCGCTGATGATCGCCTTCAACAGCCTCGATCTCGCGTACGTGACGGAGCTGCTCGGCCGCATCGTGCTGTTCGTGCCGAAGGTGATCGTGTCGGTCGTGATCCTGGTGTTCGGCGCGTACTTCGCGCGCTTCGTATCGGCTGCGCTCACCGCGTACCTGCACAACATCGGCGCCCGCGAGGCCGCGCTGCTCGGGCGCCTTGCGCTCTACGCGATCATGGTATTCGTCATCCTGATCGCGCTCGACCAGGTCGGCCTCGGCGACATCGTGCGCCAGACGTTCCTGATCCTCATCGCCGCGGTCGGACTCGGGCTCGCGCTCGCGTTCGGCCTTGGCGGCCAGCGGCGCGCGGCCGAACTGATCGACCGCTGGACGCGCCGCGACGTCGGCGACACCGACGACGCGAAGCGGCGCAAGCCGGTGCTGTAGCGCGGCAACTTGCTCGTCGAACCTGACGACTCTCTACCGGTGTGGCGTCTGCGTCTCGCGCGGCTCGACGTGGATCGTGACCACCAGGCGCGCGAGCGACGCGGCCAGCGCATCCTCGACGCGATCGCACAGCGCGTGCGATTCCGCTACGCTCATCTCGCCGGGCACGAGCAGATGCAGCTCGACAAAGCGGCGGGAGCCGGCCTTGCGCGTTCGCAGCGCGTGGTAGGTCACGCCTGCCGGCAGCGCGTGGCGGATCGCCGCCTCGGCGCGTGAAATCTCGTCGGCGGGAAGCGCGGCGTCCATCAGGCCGTCGGCCGAGCGGCGCAGAAGGTCGACGCCGGTGAAGACGATGTGGACCCCAACGCCGATTGCCATCAACGAATCGAGGATCGCGAACCGCGGTATTGCCAGCACGACGACGAGCCCGGCGACGATCACCGCCGAAGTCCAGACATCGGTCATCAGGTGCTTCGCGTCGGCTTCGAGCACGATGCTGTCGTGCGCCCGCGCCGCGCGCTGCATCACGTACGACGCCGCGTAGTTCATCGCCGCGGCGGCAAGCGCGATGACAAGCCCGTACTCGAGATGCTCGATCGGCTGCGGCTCGAACAGGCGCCTCCACGCGGCGATGACGATCGACACGGCGGCGATGAGGATCAGCGTGCCTTCGACGCCGCTCGAGAAGTACTCGACCTTGTCGTGGCCGTACGTATGGCGCTCGTCGGCGGGACGCGACGCGAGCGTGAGCGCGCCGAGCGCGACGAGTCCGGCGGCGAGGTTCACGAGCGCCTCGAGCGCATCGGAGAACAGGCTCACCGAGCCGGTGAGGAAGTACGCGCCGAACTTGAGCGCGAGCGTGGCGAGCGACGTCGCGATCGACAGCAGCGCCATGCGGCGCACGGCAGCCGCGCGCATCGGCTGACGCTCGCGTCAGTCGAGCGCGAGGTCGATGACGACGCGCTCGGCGCCGACTTCGACGAAGCGATGCGTGAGCCGACCTTCGTAGCGATGGACGAGCTGCTCCATCAGCCCGATCGGGTAGTACGCGCCGATGTAGCGCAGCGTCGCGCCCGGCGGCATCGTGTCGAGCGCGTCGTAGACGATCTGATGGCGCAGGCGGCGCGACACGCTGCGTGCGTCGAACACACGAAACGGCGCGGTGGCATCGCGGGCGGGACGGTCGATGACGGTCATGGCGAAGGAGCTGACGATAACGGGCCGGTTGCCCTGCCACCATTGTCGTGGCAACGCGCGGGCGCACCGTTGCGCGAGATCAACCGCCGGTGCAGGCGGCCTGAACGCTACAAGCGGCAGAAATCGATGACGACGCGGTCGGCGCCGCGCTCGACGTAGTGATACGACACGCGAGCGGCGTACCGCTCGCCGATCTGCTCGAGCAAGCGCTGCGAGCCCGCGTCGTCGGTGAGCCGCATCGTCTCTCCGGCGCGCAGCGTGTCGAGCGCGGCGAACACGGCGGGCGCGCGCAATCGACGCGCGACGCCGCGGGCGTCGAACGCGTACACAGGCGTTGCGTCGGACTGGATCGGTATGGCCAGCATTCCGGCCTCCGCTTTTGGTGATGCCTTCGACAACGATCATCGCGCCGGCGACGTGCGCTGTCCTTGCACGAGATCAAACGCTACGCGTTCGCCGCGATCAGCGACTGCTCGATCGCCTCGCGCAACTGCGCGGGCTCCTGCGCGCCGGACACGGCGACGCGCTCGTTGATGATGAAGAACGGAACGCCGCCGACGCCGAGCTCGCGCGCGCGGCTTTCGGTCGCAGTGACGCGATCCGCGAACGCATCGGAATCGAGCATCGCCGCGGCGGCTGCGCGATCGAAACCGGCCTCCGCGGCGATGCGCGCAAGCTCGGCCCGATCGCCGACGTCGCGGCCGGCGACGAAGAACGCTTCGAACAGCCGCTCGACCAGCGGCCCCGCGTCCGCCTGCGACTGCGCCCACGAAACCAGGCGGTGCGCATCGAACGTGTTCGGCTGGCGAACGATCGCGCCGAAGCGAAAACCGATGCCCAACGATGCGCCGACGGCGGCGAGCCTCGCATCGATCGCCTCGACCCGCGCGGCGCCGCCGAACTTCGCCTGTCGATGCGAGCGCCGGTCGGCGCCCTCGGGCGGAAGCTGCGGATTCAACTGGAACGGATGCCAGCTCACGAGGGCATCGAGCTCGGGGCGCGTCGAGCGCAGCATCGCGAGCGCGGCCTCGAGGCGGCGCTTGCCGATGAAGCACCACGGGCACACGACATCGGACAGCACGTCGATCGGAACGGTGATGCGCGTAGCGTCGGTCATACGGGTCTCCCGCGCACATCTTACCGCCGGCTCGTACGAGCGGCACGCGCGATAATGGCGCGATGCGCTGGGACATCTTCTGTCGCGTCGTCGACAACTACGGCGACGCGGGCGTCGCTTGGCGCCTCGCGCGGATTCTCGCCTCCGAGCATGCGCTCGACGTGACACTGTGGATCGACGCGCTTGCACCGCTCGCGCGCATCGCGCCCGATGTCGATGCCGTCCGCGCCGTGCAGCGTGTCGACGGCGTCACCGTGCGCAACTGGGTCGATCGGATGCCGGTGGCCGCACCCGCCGACGTCGTCGTCGAGATGTTCGCCGCCGGACTGCCCGAACGCTATGTCGAGGCGATGGCCGGGCAAGCGCATCCGCCGCGGTGGATCCGGCTCGAGCATCTTGCGCTCGAGCCCGGCTTCGACACGCATCACCGGCTGCCATCACCGCATCCCCGGCTGCCGCTCGCGCGCGCGTTCTGGTTTCCCGGATTCTCTGCCCGAACCGGCGGGCTGCTGCGCGAGCGCGAGCTGTTCGCCGAGCGCGATGCGTTCGTCGCCAATCCGCATGACATCGGCGCGTTCTGCTCATCGCTCGGCGTGCCGGCGCGCAGGCCGAACGAGTTGCGGATCTCGATGTTCTGTTATCCGCATGCCCCGCTCGACGCGCTCGTCGCAGCGTGGCGAACGCGCGCGTCGCCGACGACCTGCATCGTGCCGCACGGCGTCGCGCGTGACGCGCTCGCGCGCATCGGCATTCAGCCTCCCGCCGACTCGTCCACGACGACGTTCGATCTCGATCAGGCGACGATCGTGTCGGTTCCGTTCGTCGCGCAGCCGGCGTACGACCGCCTGCTGTGGTCGTGCGACGTGAACTTCGTGCGCGGCGAGGATTCGTTCGTGCGCGCGCAGTGGGCGGCGAAACCGTTTGTCTGGAACGCGTATCCGCAGGCCGATGACGCGCACGCGGCGAAGATCGCCGCGTTCGTCGACCGCTACACGGCGGCGCTCGATGCGCACGAAGCCGACGCGGTGCGTGCCATGTTCAGCGCGTGGAACGGCCTGCGCGGCGCGCCGCCGCTCGACGTCGCGTGGCGCGCGTACGAGAGCCGGATCGACACGCTGCAGGGACTCGCCACGCGGTGGTCGGCGTCGCTCGCCGATCTATCGGAACTCGCGTCGGCGCTGGTGGAGAGCGTTGGCAACGCGCTATAATGCAAGGCTTTTCGATCGGCCCGCGCGAGTGAAGACTCGCGCCGCCGGTAGCCGAATCACGCTCGAGGTGCAGTCATGAAAATCGCGCAGGAAGTCAGAGCCGGCAACGTCATCATGGTCGGCAAGGACCCGATGGTCGTGCAAAAGGCCGAGTTCACCAAGTCCGGCCGCAATGCTTCGGTCGTCAAGATGAAGCTCAAGAACCTGCTGTCGGGCTCGGGCACCGAGACGGTCTATCGCGCCGACGAGAAATTCGACGTCATCCAGCTCGAGAAGAAGCAGGTCCACTACTCGTACTTCCAGGATCCGATGTACGTGTTCATGGATTCCGACTTCAACCAGTACGAGGTCGAGAAGGACAGCATGGGCGACGCGCTCAGCTATCTCGAGGACGGCCTCGAATGCGAGCTCACGTTCTACGAGGGACGCGCGATCTCGGTCGAGCTGCCGACGTCCGTCGTGCGCGAGATCACCTACACCGAGCCGGCGGTCAAGGGCGACACGTCAGGCAAGGTGATGAAGCCGGCGAAGCTTGCGACGGGCATCGACGTGCAGGTGCCGCTGTTCGTCAACACCGGCGATCGCATCGAGATCGACACGCGCACGGGCGAGTATCGCAGGCGCGTGTAGAAACGTCCGGTGGCGCGCGCGGCGGGGCGGCAAACGTCCGAACAAGAACGCGCGGCGGGTGCCTTCGGCAACGCCGCGCGTTTTTGCTGAGCGCCTGCTACGTTGCGGCCGCTGTAGCCGGATGGCGTCGCAACTTGCGCTGAAGCGTCCGCCGGTGCATCGACAGCGCACGCGCGGTCGCCGAGATGTTGCCGCCGTTGTCGCGCAGCACGTGCTGAATATGGTCCCATTCCACCTGCTCGACGGGCATCGGCGCGACCGAGATCGAGACGCTGTCGTCGCCGCGATCGCGGTGGAACGCGGCGACGATCTGGTCGGCATCCGCGGGCTTGGTGAGGTAGTAGATCGCCCCGAGCTTGATCGCTTCTACCGCCGTCTGCACGGTGGCGTTGCCCGTCAGCACGACGACGCGCGTGTGCGGATCGTTCGCGACCAGCCGCGACACGATCTTCAGCCCGGACTGATCGGGCAGCTTCAGGTCGACCAGCGCGTATTCGGGCGAATCGTCGTCGGCGATGCGCAGCGCCGACTGCGCGTCGTGCGCGACGCGCACGGAAAAACCACGGTTGACGAGCGCGCGCGACACGACGTCGCTGAACACGCGGTCGTCGTCGACAACGAGCAGGCTGGGACGATCATCGACATCGGGAAGTGCGGCGTTCATGAGGTTGTCTCCTGCAACGATAGGGCTGCGAGCGGCAATGTGACTTCGCCGCGCGCTCCGCCCTCGGTTCGGTTGGACCAGCGAACATCGCCGCCCAGGCGGCCGATCACCGTCGCGGTGAGCAGCAGGCCGACTCCGGTCCCCTTGCCGGGCGACTTGGTGGTGTAGAACTCGCGGCCGAGCTTCGGCAGCGCCTCGGCCGCAATGCCGGGGCCGTCGTCGTCGACGACGAAACGCAGCTCGATCTCGCTCCAGCGAACGAAGACGCTCACGCGCGATCGCGCGGCGTCCGCGGCGTTGTTGAGCAGGTTGAGCAGCGCCTGCGCAAGCGACGCATCGGCGTAGATTCGCGGCGGCTGCCGCGATACGTCGATGTCGACGTCGAGCGTCGTGCCGGGGCGCGTGGAGCGAAACCGGTCGAACAGCCGCGCGAAGAACGCATCGAGCGCGACCGGACCGCCGCCGTTCGTTCCCGCCTGCCCGCTATGCGCGAGCAGGCGTGCGAGCGTGTGGCGGCAGGCGTCGATCTGGTTGGCGAGGATGCCGGTGTCGCGGCGGTCCGAATCGGTGGTCGCGTTGTGCTGCATTTCGCCGATGACGACGGCCATCGTCGCGAGCGGCGTGCCGAGCTCGTGCGCAGCGCCTGCGGCGAGCGCGCCGATTCGCAGCAGCGCCTCGTCGTTGGCGGCGGCGCGCCTCGCATCGGCCAGCTCGTGCCCGTACGCGTGAAGCGCTCCCACCACGCGCACGACGAGCCAGGCGGTGATGCTCGCGGTGAGTGCAAAGGACAGCGACCAGCCGGCCGCGATCACTGCGTGCGGCAGCGGCGTCCCGTCGATCCGCGTCAGCGGTCCGATCATCAGCGCGATCGCGGTCACCGCCGCGATGACGAGCGCAACGCCCACCGCCGCCTGCCGCGCAGGCAGCAACAGCGCCATCATGACGACGTGCACGAGATAGAGCAGCACGAACGGGTTGTGCTCGGCGCCCGAGCACGCGAGCAGCACCGTCAGCGCGGCGACATCAACCGCCACATGGCTCGCGATCTCTCGGTGTGAAGCCGGCTCGGCCCGGGCGATCCTCCGCCGTGTGTAGACCGTGAACGCGAGCAGCGCCGCGACGACGACGACCATCGGCGCAAGAACGAACGAAACGGAAAACCAGGCCGCCGCGACAATGGCTGCGCCTTGTCCGACCACCGCGAACGCGCGCAGCTTGGCGAGAGCGCCGATGCCGTCGAGCAACGCCGGCGGCCCGTCGTCGGCCGCGAACAGGCCGGCGATGGAGCTGCGTGCCGTGCGTAACGCATTGCCCGGCGCCCGCAGCGCTGCAATGCGATCGACGGCGGATAGGGTGTCCATTCGCGATTCACGGCGCAATCAACGTCCGAGCGCGCCGCAGCGGCGGCGCGAAGGGCCGCCGCATCGCTAGTGCAACACCGCAGGGCGCCGACCGTCTTGATGCAGGGCAAAGCGAACGAAAAAGCCGGCGTCGCCGCCGGCTTGCCGTCGCCAGGCGCGCGACGATTCCGCTACATCGACAGCACCCACTTGACGCTCTTCTCGATGTCCTCCGGCTTCGCCTTGGTCGCCGGATGGCCCTTGCCTTCCTTCAGCTTCGCCGTCAACGTCGCCAGGGCGTCGGCCTTGCCCTTGTACTTCGCCGCGATGTCCTTGTACGACGGACCCATCTTCTTCGTGTCGGTCGCGTGGCAGTTGTTGCATCCGGCGGCCTTCGCGACGTCTTCCTGCGCGAGCGCGGCGCCGCCCATCGTCAGGCTCGCGGCCATGACGACAGCGGTCAGCATCGACTTCATTGCCTTCTCCCTCGTTGTTCCGCCGCGCGAGGTCGCGCGGCGCTCAAGTCATTGCGACAGGACCCACTTCACGAGCTTCGGAACGTCCTCCGCCTTCGCCTTGGTCTGCGGGTGTCCCTGGTGCTCGGTGATCTCCTTCGTGAGCTTCGCCTCGGCGTCTGCCTGGCCCTTGTACTTCTTCGCGATGTCCTTGAACGCCGGTCCCACCTTCTTGGTGTCGATTGCGTGGCAATTCATGCAACCGCTCGACTTCGCGAGGTCTTCCTGGGCGCTCGCGACACCCGCGCCCAACAACGCGGCCGCCGCGGCAACCGCAATCAGCATCGACTTCATCGTGGCTCCTTTTTGTCGGAAACGGCCCACGGGAGCGTGGGCGAATCACCCTTGTAACCGCAAGCCTGTCGTGCGGCAGTCCCCTTTCAACGCGGGCGCGCGCTTCCCGTTGACCGCACGCGCCGTCGACACTATTGCTTCTTCGTCTCGCCCTTCGCGGGCTTGACGTCGGCCTGCGCCGTCGTCTTGCCCTCTGCCTTGGAGGCCGTCTTGGGCTCGGCGTTCAGGTCGAGCTCCGGCCACGTGCGCCCGTGGCATGCCGGATTCGAGCAGAAGTTGCCGCCCTGCTGCCCGTATTCCGTCTTGCCGTGGCAGGACGCGCAGGACGCGTCGAGCGAAAGGCGATGCTCGCGCATCCAGTTCGGCGCCTCATGGCTGTCGGGCGGCGACACGTCGGCGACGACCGTCGAGGGCACCGAGCCCTTGCCCTTCTCGCGCGATACCTGGGGCAGGTCGTGGCAGAGCGTGCATTGCAGCCTGATCGCGTTGCCCTTGTCGTCGAAGTGCTTGCCGTCGTGGCAGCGGAAGCAGCCGGGGAAATCCTTGTGCCCTGCGTGGTTCGCGAACGTCTTCCACGTGATGCCCGGTGCCTCGAACGTGCTCGCGAGCATGATGTCCTTCATCGCCTTCTCGAACTTCGCCTCGGCGTCCTTTTGCTCCGGCTTGACGGTCATCTTGGCCGCCTGATCCGAGATCAGCTTGTCGAACACCTTTGCGCGCTCGTCGTAAGCGCCCGACACCTTCTCGGCGACGCCGATCAACTCGACCGCGCGCGCCTTCATCGACGGCACGCTGCGATCGATGCTCCCCGTCGCGATCGCGTCGTCGACGGCGTCCGCCGGATTGGGGAACGGATGTCCGACCGTGTTGTGGCAGTCGAAGCATTCGATGCGCCGGGCGGTCTCGGGCTTCAGCGCCGACACGTCCTTCGCCGTCGCATCGACGTACGTCGTGACCTTGCCGTCCGGCCGCTTGACCTGAACCCACGGGATGCTGCGCCGCTGGGGGTCGGTCGCGATGAACGAGACGTCGTTCGAGACGTGCCAGTGGATCCCCTTCGCGTCCTTGTCGCGGATCGCGCCGGCGCCGGTGTGCAGGATCAGCCGCGTCGTCGTCTCGCTGCTCGCAGGGTCGGTATCGTAGTGCTTCTTGACGTCGACGACGTCGAGGTGGACGACGGAGGGATTGTGGCAGCCTTCGCAGTTCTGCCGCGCCGGGCGCAACGTCGTCGACACCGTCGGCCGCTCGTAGCCGACGATCATTCCCCAAAGCTCCTTCGCGTGCTCGGGTTTCAGCGCCATCGCGTGCAGCGTCGAGATGCGGCCGATATGGCATTCGACGCAGCGCACCTGCGCGTGAAACGACACGTTGTGCGCGAGCGTCTCCTCCGGGTGCACCGCGTGACAGGTGTTCGCGCAGAATGCGTCGCTGTTCGAGTATTCCCAGGCGAGGATGCCGCCGGCGCCGAGAAGCGCGAGCGCGACGGCGCCGATCAACAACGTCACCGCTGCGCCCATCACGAGCACGCGTTTCCTGATGAACTCCTTCATGTCGTTCACGCTCCCTCAGGACAGCAGACTGTAGACGATCAGCAGGATCACGACGCATCCGAGCGTGAGCGCGGTCCCGCCGACGAACCAGCCGAACGCACGCGACTCCATCGTCGGAGGCGCCGCTTCGGCGGAGTCGAGCTCGTTGGCGGCGACGAGGCGCGCGTACTGGGCAGCGCGCTCGCTCTTCAATTCGTGCTCGGAAATGCGGCCCGTGAACACGACGGTGTCCATGGGAAATTTTTCCGGGCGCAGGTGCCCGTTGAAGAAGTGTATGGTGAAAATGAAGCCGACGGCGAGCAGCGCCTCCTCGCCGTGCACGAGGCCGGCGATGTTGAACATCCAGCCGGGAAGCACCTTGCCGAAGAAGAACGGGAACCAGAGCAGCAGCCCGGAGCCGCCGATGATCGCCATCCCCCAGAACACGGCCCAGTAGTCGAACTTCTCCCAATACGTCCAGCGGTCGAACTGCGGTCGCGGCCCGCTGCCGACGAACCACTTCAGGTGATTGTAGAAGTCGATGCCGTCCTGAGGCTGCGGCACCATCGAGTCCGGGCCCCAGACGACCGCAAGCGGATCGCCGCTCGCGAGCGCGCGGCGGACCACCAGCGCGACGTGCGTGACGAACACGGTGATCATCACCGTCGCGCAGATCCGATGAATGATGCCCGCGCCCTGGAAGCCGCCGAAGAAGCGCGCGAGCACGCCCGCCCACGGCTGGTCGGCGAAGATCAGCGGAAGCCCGGTCAGCGCGCAGCCGACGAACATCAGCATCAGCGTCGCGTGCAGCACGCGCTCGGCGGCGGTGAAGCGCCGGTACCAGCGGCCGGTCTGCACGGCGGCCGTCGGTGCGCTCGTTGCGGCAGGCACGGTCACGGCAGGGGTTGCCATTTCGCGATCTCCTTCACTTGCTCTTGCCCCGGCGGAGCTTGTCGACCCACAGCCGCGTGAACCACAGCACCGTGTGCAGGCCGAAGAAGCCGAACACGCCGATCAGCAGCCACTCCATCAACGTCGCCGCCCAGTAGTACAGCGGGTTGCGCTTCGAATCGTGACGGCTCGCGTGCGGATCGAAGCTCGCGAACTTGGCCGACGCCTCCGTGTGGCACTGCCGGCACGTCTTGATGCGGTTCTGCGGCGAAATCGTCGATGCCGGGTTAGACGCGGGCAGGATGTCGTGCGCCGAGTGGCACGACGCGCAGGTGGCGACGCTGGTGAAGCCGAGCTTGGTCACCTGGCCGTGGAACGTGTCGCGGTACGATGACAGGTATTCGGCGTGACAGTTTCCGCACTGCTCGATCACCGCGGTCTGGAAACCCGGCGCGTCGTGGCGCTTGATCGAGTGCGCGCTGTGGCAGTCGGTGCAGCCCGGCGCGGCGAGGTTGCCCTCGTGGCGCAGCTTGCCGTGCTGGCCTTCCACCCACTTCGCCTTGATCGCCGTGTGGCAGCTGCCGCAGGTGTCCGGGATCCTCGCGCGACTGACGCGGCTCGCGTCGTCGTCCACCTTGCGGATGTCATGCGCGCCGTGGCAATTGGTGCACGTCGGCGCCGACGCCTGCGCCGCGCCGGCAAGCGCCTTGCCGTGGATGCTGTCGTGGAACTGGCTTCCGATGTTGCCGCCGGGAAGCTTCGCCTGCTGCACGAGCTTCTCGTTGCCGTGACACGCGGCGCACGTCGCCTCGAGGTTCGCGTGGTTCGTGCGCGACGCCGGGTTGTTCGCGCGCAGGATGTCGTGCTTGCCGTGACAATCGATGCACGTTGCGGCGACGGTGCTGCCGTCCTTGCGCGCCTTGCCGTGGACCGTCTGCTGGTATTCCTTGACCGGCTTCGCGTGGCACGTCGCGCAGTCGACCGGCTTCAGCTTGTCGGCATGCGGAATCCTGTTCGGCGATGCATCGGTGTGGCAGGCCGTGCACTCGAGCGACAGCTCCGCGTGCACCGACTTCGCGAACTTGGCGCCGTCGACGGCGACCGACCTGCCGTTCGCGCCTTTCGCATCGGCGTCGCCGTGACACGCAAGACAGGTCTCGTTCGCGCCGGCGGCAACGGCGAGGGTCGCAGCCGTGAACAGGAGAAGTCCGAGGAGGACGGAGCATGCAGCGCGAGCGGTTTTCATGGCGTCTTGCCGGTCGGCGAGGCGGCGCGGAATCGCGGGCCCCCAGTCGGGCGCGCCCGACGGTCGCACCCCCAGCCGCAAAATCTCACGACGGCTGCGCAGGGGTATTGACGTGTGTCAACGCGCGTCCGGCGGCCGTGCGTGGCGCGAGCGCGGTGATGACCTATCGCAATCCATCACGCCGGACTCGCGTCGCCCATCCATTCGACGAGCTCCGCCAGACGGGCGCGGCTGTCGTCGAGGTCGTCCGGCGCGGCGAGCGCAATCTCCGGGACGTCGACGACCTCGATCGTGTTCAGCACCATCGCATCGACGGCGTTGTAATACGCGACCCGCCACACATCGCGGGCGAGCGTGGAGGCGATGCGGCAGTTGCCGAAGGCGCGCGCGACGATCTCGACACAACCGCGAGGCAGCGCGACGTCGAGCGCCGCGCGATCGGCGGACGTCAGCGGATACAGCGTCAGGTTGATCACGTGCACGGCGCTGCGCGGCCGGCGCATCGCCGCCCTGATGTCGGCGAGAAGCGCGGCCGCGCCGGCGACACGCGGCGCGAGACCGACGGCGGCGATCGAGTCCGACGCGCCGTCATGCGCCGCGTCGATCGCGATGCGTGGAATCGGTGCCGCCTCGAGGCGATCAGCGACGAGGGTGCCCGCCGCGTCGACGACGCTCACGCGCCAGACGCCTGCAAAAACGGTTTCGTTCGCACGGAGCTGGCGGCTGCCGGAGGCGCTGATCGTCACCGCGCCCTGACCCAGCATGGACTCGACGATGTCGACGACAGCCGGCGCCAGCTTGGACAGGTCGAGCATCGCGGCGCCGCCAGGCGCGCGGGCCTCGCGCTCCATCGAGCCGGCGAAGCGCGCGAGCGCGTCGCGCGCGACCGCGAGCGCGTGGACGTCCTGCCCCACGCTCAGCGTCGGCACGCACCCGTCGATCATCCGCACGAGCGTCGCGCTCGCGGCTTGCGCTGCTTCGGCATCGTAGCGATCCCGTAACCCGATCCGTTACAGCGAGGTTACGCGCGCGCCGCGAAGCAGGCTTGAGGCAGGTCAACCGCTGCGGTGGTTCACCCATCCGTCGGTGCGCGGCGAAGCTTGACGGCGCGGCGATATTTCGCTAATTTTAGAATTATGGAAACGAAAGGCGCTCTCGCGACGCTCGCTGCGCTTGCACACGAGACGCGGCTCGCGATCCATCGGCTGCTCGTCGAGGCGGGCCCGGCCGGCGCAATCGCAACGGCGCTCGGCGTCGCCGCCGAGCGCGGTGCGAGCTGCTGCCACGCGAAAAGATCGCATTGCTGAACGTGCTCTTCCTGTGCACGGGAAATTCGGCGCGCAGCATCATCGCCGAAGCGATCCTGCGCGCCGACGGCGCCGGTCGCTTCAACGCGTTCAGCGCCGGCAGCCATCCGGCGGGGCGCGTCAACCAGCACGCGATCGAGACGCTGCAAAAGCATGGCTATCCGATTGCGCGCCTTCGCAGCAAGAGCTGGGGCGAATTCGAGACGCCCGACGCGCCGCGGATGGATTTCGTCATCACCGTGTGCGACAACGCGGCCGGCGAAGCGTGTCCGGTGTGGCCCGGAGACCCTGTGCGCGCGCACTGGGGCGTGCCGGACCCGGCGGCGGTCGACGGCAGCGAGCACGACAAGCGCGTGGCGTTTGCCGAAGCGTTGCGCGTGCTCGCGATGCGCGTTCGGGCGCTGACCGCGCTTCCCGTCGATGCGCTCGACCGCGACTCGCTGCGCCTGAAGCTGCGCGAGATCGGAGGGCAAACGTGAGCGCCGGGGCGACGAGCGTCGCGGTCGAGCCGTCCTCCACGCGACGGGAATCGCTCGGCGCGTTCGAGCGCTTTCTGTCGCTGTGGGTCGCGCTTTGCATCGTCGCCGGCGTCGCGGCCGGGCAGCTCGCGCCGGCGCCGTTCCGCGCGCTCGGCACCCTCGACGTCGCGCACGTCAACCTGCCGGTCGGCGTGCTGATCTGGGCGATGATCGTGCCGATGCTCGCGCGCATCGATTTCGGCGCGCTGCACGAAGTGCGCCGGCACGCGCGCGGGCTCGCGGTGACCTTGTTCGTCAACTGGGCGGTGAAGCCTTTCTCGATGGCGCTCCTCGCGTGGCTGTTCATTCGTCACGCATTCGCACCGCTGCTGCCCGCGGCGCAAATCGACGGCTACGTCGCGGGGCTCATCCTGCTCGCCGCCGCGCCATGCACGGCGATGGTCTTCGTGTGGAGCAATCTCTGCGACGGCGAGCCGGCGTTCACGCTGACACAGGTCGCACTGAACGACACGATCATGGTGTTCGCGTTCGCGCCGATCGTCGCGCTGCTGCTCGGCGTGTCGTCGATCCCGATTCCGTGGGACACGCTGCTGCTGTCGGTCGTCATGTACATCGCGGTCCCGCTCGCGATCGCGCAGGCGTGGCGGCGCGTGCTGCTGCGCCGCGGTGAACCCGCGCTGCGCCAGGCGCTCGCGCGCACGGCGCCGCTGTCGCTCGGCGCGCTGCTCGCGACGCTGGTGCTCCTCTTCGCGTTCCAGGGCGAGGCGATCCTCGGCCAGCCGCTGGTGATCGCGCTCCTCGCGGTGCCTATCCTCGTGCAGGTCGTGCTGAACGCGGCGCTCGCCTACGGCCTCAATCGCTCGCTGCGTGTTGCGCACTGCGTCGCCGGGCCGTCGTCGCTGATCGGCGCGTCGAACTTCTTCGAGCTCGCCGTCGCCGCGGCGATCAGCCTGTACGGATTCCAGTCGGGCGCGGCGCTCGCGACCGTCGTCGGCGTGCTGATCGAGGTACCGCTGATGCTCGCCGTCGTGCGCGTGGTCAATCGCAGCAGGACGTGGTACGAGGCGCCCTTCGGCGCCGTGAAGCGCGCGGGCCGCGCTCCTTGACCGTCGGCGACGCGCGCTGCGAGAATCCTCCGCTCACAACGCGCCGCCGGCACGCCGGCCGCCATCGCAGGAGGAGAAATGAAGCGAATGTCCATCGGACTGGTCGCGGCGGCCGTTGCCTCCGCATTCGCCGCGTCGGCCGCGGCCGAGCAGATCACGTTCATGACGGGGCCGCAGGGGGGCTCGTGGATCCCGCTCGGCGGCGCGATGAAGAGCTACTGGGAAGCGGCGGTGCCGGGGCTTTCGATCCAGCAGACGCCCGGCGCGGGAATCGCCAACGTGCGCGGCATCGACGAAGGCAAGGCGCAGGTCGCCTTCGCCAATTCGGCGACGACGGTCGATGGCGTTGCGGGCCGTCCGCCTTACCCCCGCAAGACGACCAAGGTGTGTCAGGTCGCCAATCTCTACCCGCAGCACTTTCAGGTCGTCGCGCTCAAGGACGCGCACGTCAAGTCGTTCGCGGATCTGAAGGGCAAGTCGCTGGTCACCCAGTCGAAGGGCAATACCGGCGAGATCCTGACCGCCGAGGTGCTCAAGATCAACGGCATGAGCTATCAGTCACTCAGCAAGGCGCAGTTCCAGGCCGCGTACACGGACGCCGTGTCGATGATGAAGGACGGCCACGCCGACGTGTTCACGCTCGGCACGACGGCTCCGGCCTCGGCGGTGATGGATCTCGCGAGCGCCCGCGACATCGAGCTCGTGCCCGTCGACGACAAGACGATGAACGCGTTGCACGCCGAAAATCCCGGCTACCACAAGCTCGTGATCAAGGCAGGCACGTATCCAAAGCAGGACAAGGACGTTCCCGTCATCGGCTATTCGACGCATATCGTCGCGGCCTGCGATCTTCCGGAGGAGACGGTCTACCGGATGACGAAGGCACTGGCCACGCATGTCAAGGACATGGCGAACGTCGTCAAGGCGATCGACGGACTGACCGTCAAGGACATGGCCGTCGACATCGGCGTGCCGTTCCACACGGGCGCCGTCAAGTACTACAAGGAAGCGGGCGTGATGTGAGCCGGTTCCCGCGCGCGCGGGAACCGGGCTCATTCGTTGCGGGCTGCCACTGAATGGCAACTCCGACGACGGCCGTCGTCTCCGACGAGGCGCAGGCGACGGCGCCGACGAGCGCCGCGCTGCGCGGCCTCGTGTCGATCGTCGCCGTCGCGATGTCGCTCTATCACATGTACGCGGCGGCGTTCGGGCCGCCGGAGGCGATCGTCTTCCGCGGCACGCACCTGATGTTCGCGATGGCGCTCGTGTTCATGCTCTACCCGACGCGGCCCGGCCGGCCGGCTTGGCGCGCGCTCGACGCCGCGCTGCTCGCGCTCGGTCTCGGCTTCGTGCTGCACATCCTTCTGAACTACGACTACTTCATCAACCGCATCATCTACATCGACGATCTCACGCGCGCCGACCGCTTCTTCGCCGTCGTAGCAGTGGTGATCGTGCTCGAGGCGACGCGGCGGGTGATCGGCCTCGCGCTGCCGCTCACGGCGGTCGCGTTCCTCGTCTACGCGCTCGGCTTTACACACGTCACGCTCGACGTGCTGCTCGAGCAGCTGTACCTGTCGACCGAAGGCATCTTCGGATCGACGCTCGGCGTGTCGGCGAGCTACGTGATGCTTTTCGTGCTGTTCGGCGCATTCATGGAAAAGAGCGGCACCGGTCAGCTGTTCATGGATTTCGCAATGTCGATCACCGGCCATGCCGCGGGCGGGCCGGGCAAGGTGTCGATCGTGTCGTCGAGCCTGTTCGGCACCGTGTCGGGCAGCGCGGTCGCCAACGTGATGGTCGACGGCCCGATCACGATCCCGCTGATGAAGCGCACCGGCTTCCGTCCTCCGTTCGCCGCCGCCGTCGAGGCGGTCGCATCGACCGGCGGCCAGATCATGCCGCCGGTGATGGGCGCCGCGGCGTTCGTCATGGCCGAGTTCCTCGCAGTGCCTTACGCGACGGTTGCGCTGTGGGCGGCGATCCCGGCGCTGCTCTACTACATCGCCGTGTTCTTCGCCGTCCATTTCGAGGCGAAGCGGTTCAAGCTTGCCGGCGTCCCGAAATCCGAGCTGCCGCGCTTCGCCCACGTGATGCTCGTGCGCGGGCACCTCTTCGTGCCGATCTTCGTCGTGCTGTTCGGGCTCATGCTCGGCTATTCGGCACCGCTGTGCGCGCTCGTCGGCGCGCTCACGTGCCTGCCGTTCGCGCTGATGCGCGCGTCGACCCGCGAAAGCATCGGCTGGCGCAGCCCTGTCGACGCGCTGATCGAGGGCGCACGCAACACGCTCGCCGTGGCAATGGCATGCGCGTGCGCCGGCCTCGTCATCGGCGTCGTGACGATCACCGGCCTCGGCATCGTCTTCACGCAGTTCGTCGTCGCGCTGTCGCACGACTGGCTCGTGCTCGCGCTCGTGCTAACCGCGCTCGCCGGAATCGTCCTCGGCATGGGCATGCCGACGACACCCGCGTACATCGTCATGGTGTCGCTGCTCGTGCCGGCGCTGATCAAGCTCGGCGCGGCAACGCCGGCCGCGCACATGTTCGCGTTCTACTTCGCGATCCTGTCGGCGATCACGCCGCCGGTCGCGCTCGCGGTGTTCGCCGCGGCAGGCCTCGCACGGACCAGCATGTGGCAGGCCGGCTGGGAATCGATGCGCGTCGCCGCGCCGGCGTACATCGTGCCGTTCATGTTCGTCTACGAGCCGTCGCTGCTGATGATCGGCGACTGGATGACGATCGTCACGTCGACGCTGTCGGCGACGCTCGGCGTCATTTGCCTCTCGGCCGGCCTCGTCGGCTATCTGCGCAGGCCGTGCGCGCCGTGGGAACGCGTGCTGCTCGTCGCCGCCGCGCTGCTGCTGATCAAGCCCGGCTACGCGAGCGACGCGGTCGGCATCGTGCTGCTCGTCACGCTGTTCCTGCTGCAGCGCTGGCGCGAACAGCGGCGAATCAGTCCAGGCGCGGGCTGACCCGATCGCCGGCCAAAAAAAGAAGGCTGCAACCGGAGGCTCCGTCGCAGCCTTGCAACAAACCGTTTGGTCGATCAGATGTCGTCGCCGACCGCTCCGCCTGCTTGTCGCGCGCGCACCGCGCGGACCGCGTTACGCATGTCCCAGGCAACCTGCAGGTGCATCCAGAACGCCGCATCGTTGCCGAAGAAGATCGCGAGACGCACGGCAGTGTCAGGTGTTATGCCGCGCCGACCGTTGATCAGCTCGTTCACGCGACGGCGCGACACGCCGAGCGCGTGCGCGAGGTCGGTCTGGCTGATCGACAGCGGAATCAGGTAGCGCGTCTCGAGGAACGAGCCGGGATGCGGCGGGGTGCGACCTGGCAACGACAAGCGCGCCGGACGTCCCCGCGGGGACAGTCCGGCGGCCCGAGGGCGCAGATTCTCCATTCCGTCGAGCATTCTGACCGACCGCGCCGCGGCCCCTCCTCCTGAGTCCCTCACCTCGTGAATGCGATGCAACCGTCGAATCGTATTGAAACCCAACCGGCGCAGTTCTGGTTGACGTGGATCAACGGGGACGTGCGCCGCTGCGTGCGCACGCGCGGCGTCCGTGTAATGTAACGGCGATCGTTACAAGCGTGGTCCAATCGAGGCATCGTTCGACTCATGCAGGTACGCAAGCAGCTGATCGTCGCGCATCGCATCGGCGCAATGTTCGATCTGATCGAGGCCGCCGAGCGCTATCCCGATTTCCTGCCGTGGTGCGCAGCGGCGAGCGTCGTGTCGCGCGACGAGGCGCACGTGTGCGCACTGATCAAGGTCAACTACCGCGGCGTGCATTTCGAGTTCACTACCCGTAACCCCAAGCGGCGTCCCGAGTGGATGGGCGTCACGCTCGAGCGCGGTCCGTTCCGCCGGTTCCAGGGCGAATGGCTGCTGACCCCGCTGGGCGATGTCGGCTGCCGCGTCGAATTCCGGCTCGATTACGAGTTCGCGAGCACGCTGATGACGAAGCTCGCCGGCCCGGTGTTCGAGCGGATCGCCGACACGCTGGTCGATGCGCTGGTCGCGCACGCCGACCGCGTGCTGCCCGCGGCGAGCGCGACGTCCGCGACGGCGGCGTCGACAACCGACTCATCGAACGCCCGAGGAGCAAACGATGGCTGATTCCGCGACGACGATCGATCCCGCGACGCTCGAAGCGCTGAAGTCGACGAAGCTCGCGAGCGAGCTCGACGACGCGCAATGCCGGGTGCTTGCCGACGCGGTGACGATCCGCGAGTTCCGCGACGGCGAGCTGGTCGTCCCCGAGGGCGCGTCGGACAATCACCTGTTCGTGATCCTTTCCGGCGCCCTGTCCGTCGTGCACCGGCATGGCCACGCCGACGCCGAAACGCTGTTCTGCCTCGACACCGGCGATTTCGTCGGCGAGCTCGCATTCATCGACGGCACCCCGCACTACGCGTCGCTGGTCGCCCTCGAGCCGACGCGCGTGCTCTCGCTCGAGCGCGAGGCGCTCGAGGCGCTGCTCGAGCGTGCGCCGCGCATCGTCTATCAGGTGATGCGCGCGATCGTGCGCACGACGCACGACATCCAGCGGCGTCTTTCGATGCAGTCGGTCGAGCTGACCAACTACATCTACAAGCAGCACGGCCGGTACTGACGGCGCCGCAAAGAGCAGGCAGCGGCGTCAGGTCGCGAACGAATGACGCCGCCGGGAGCGGTGCAGCCCGCGCGCTACCGCAGCGACAGGATCCAGTTCACCAGATTGTTGATGCGGTCGGGGTCGGTCGTCTTGACGATCGGATGCGCTTCCTCGTGACCGTCTTCGAACTTGGCCTTGCGTCCGGTGGTCAGGTGCTTGTAAAGCCTGTCCTCGGCACCCAGGCTCCCCAGATACTTGCTCGCGACATCGCGCCACGCGGGACCGATCTTCTTCGTATCCACGGCGTGGCACTTCAGGCATCGGCTCTGGGTCGCGAGCGTTTCAGCGGCAGCGACGTCGACCGGCGCTGAAACCGGCAGCGCAAGGATCCAGTCCACGAGATTGGTGATGCGCTTGGGGTCGTTGGTCTTGACGATCGGATGGAATTCCTCGTGTCCGTCATCGAACTTCGCCTTGCGACCCGTCGTGACGTGCGCATACAGGCGTTGCTCGGCTCCCGGCTCGCCGCGGTACTTGGCCGCGACGTCTTTCCACGCCGGGCCAATCTTCTTCTGGTAGACGCTGTGGCATTCCAGACACCGGCTTTGCCGCGCGAGCTGCTGCGCCGCGAGCACGTCGAGCGCACTCGCCGGCGATGCAATCAACGAGCAGGCGAGCAGCGCAGCGCCGGCCAGCAGAGCGTCGCGCCCTGCTGACGCCGGCGACTTCACGTCGTTTCCGCCGGAAGATCGGCCGGCGATTTCAGCACGCCTCATCCGGTTCGCTTCGCTCGCCGTGCGGCGAGCGAATTCTCGAGCATTCGAACGCCGGCGCTCACCACCGCGACGCAAGCCGCAAAGATCCCGGCCATCGCGGCGACTGCAAGCGCCGTCCAAAGCGCCGTCGACATCACGCCCTCCCGCTTACGCGACAGCAGCCCCGATTTGCCGTCATTCCTCGTCCTCGTTGTATTCCTTCGGCAGCAGGTGCGCGATGCCCTTGTGGCAGTCGATGCACGTCTTGCCGTCCTTTTGCGCCTGTTGCATCTTCGCCCGCGCGCGCGGGTTCTGCTTGTGCGGGTCCATGGCGTCCCACGAGTGGCAATTCCTGCATTCGTGAGAATCGTTCTCTTTCATCGTTGCCCACACGTGCCGCGCGAGCTCGATTCGCTGTGTCTCGAACTTCACGGGTGTGTCGATGGAGCCCGCAACGAACTTGCTGTAGAGCTCCTTGCTCGCCTGGACCTTGCGCACGAACTTGTGCATCCAGTCCTTCGGCACGTGGCAGTCGGGGCATATGGCGCGCACGCCGGAGCGATTGCGATAGTGGATCGTTTCCTTGTATTCCTGATACACGGTATCGCGCATCTCGTGACACGACGTGCAGAAGACGAGTGAGTTCGTCGCCTCCATGCCGGTATTGAAGCCGCCCCAGAAGATCAGGCCCGACATCATTCCGATCGCGACGACCCCCACCAGCGGCAGGGTCGACGGACGCATGAAGTAATCGCGCAGCTTGGCCACTGCGCGCTTCAGCGCGCCTGGTTCGCCTACAGACATGAGGAGTTACCCGTTAGAGCTGCATGTTGGAGCCGCTTCGCCGTAGATTCGCGCCGGCAGGCCTGCGACAGGTTGACCTGTGTCAATTTGCCGCGCGGGCGTTGCGCGCTTGGATGTGAATCGAATCCACTTCATCGCATCGCGGTGTGAACGCGTGTGGCGTCGCTCCAACACATTCGCGTTGTCGGATCTCAGCCAGCGGGAACAATCGCGAACCCGGCCTACACGCGGCCGTGAGATTGCCGATCTTCCACATCGCGCGAACCGCATGTCGCGCACAACGTCTTCAAGGCTTTGACATTTCCGTTGCACGACAATATCGCGCGCGGTGCGCGCACAAACGAAGACGAATCGCTCTCATTTCGATCACGCATCGGAACCCGCGCAACGAAACTTCGCAGAACAAGGCGGCGGCAATCGCGCAAGTTTCGCCTGTTGATCTGCGTCAACATGACGCAGTTTTAAAGCGACCACAGTTTGTCGCATCACAACTGCGCTGATTTGTCGCACCGATGTGACACGGCTCGTCGCCGTGTCACGACCAATCATCAACCGCCAAAGCCCTCGAGGTCACATGAAAGCATGTATTCGCCGCACGCTCGTCGCAGCACTTTCAAGTTGCGCCGCCGCGCTGATCTTCACCGGCGACGCCGCGGCGGCCGATGCAGCCGCCGCGCAGGCGTTGGCACGTCAGAGCAACTGCTTCAAGTGCCACGCCGTCGACAAGAAGAAGGAAGCCCCTGCGTGGAAGGAAGTCGCCGCCAAGTACAAGAGCAAGCCGGACGCGGAAGCCAAGCTCATCAAGCACGTCACGACGGGTCCGAAGGTGAAGTTCGAGGACGGTCACGAGGAAGACCACCCGGTCGTGAAATCGAAGAACGCCGACGAAATCAAGAATCTCGTCGACTGGATCCTTTCGCTGTAGACGCGTTCAGATCGCGCGCGTCGTGCGCGCCGGCAGGCAGCAGAACCGGATGGGAGCGGAAATGCGCAGCCTCAAGAGTTGTTGGTTGATCCTGTGTGCGATCGTCGTCGGCGCGGGCCTCGCCGGCGCAGCGACCGCGGACGAGCAGGCGGTGCGGCAAGCGCTGGACAGGGACAAGGTGTGCACCAAGTGCCACGACGAGAACGACAACAAGCCGATCCTCGCGATCTATCAGACAAAGCATGGCGTCAAGGCCGATGCGCGGACGCCCGGTTGCCAGACATGCCACGGCGCGAGTGAGCTGCACGTGCGCAATCCGCGGGGAACCAAGGAGCGGCCGGCGCCAGACGTGAGCTTCGGGTCGAAGTCCAAAACCGCGCTGGACGAGAAGAACGGCACGTGCCTGTCCTGCCACCAGGCGGACGCACGCGCCTTCTGGAGCGGAAGCACGCACCAGACGCACGATCTCGCGTGCGCGGATTGTCACACCGTGCACGCGCCGCGCGACGCCGTCCTTGCGAAGTTCAGCCAGCCTGACGTCTGCGAGACGTGCCACAAGACGCAGCGCGCGCAGACTCACCTGTTCTCCCGTCACCCGATCCTGGAGGGCAAGGTCGCCTGCTCCGATTGTCACGCGCCGCACGGATCGACCGGACCGAAGCTCCTCGTGAAGAACACGGTGAACGAGACCTGCTACACGTGCCACGCCGAGAAGCGCGGTCCGTTCCTGTGGGAGCACAGTCCCGTCGTCGACGACTGCACGAACTGCCACACACCGCATGGATCCAACAACGCCGCCCTGCTCAAGGTGCGTGTGCCGTGGCTGTGCCAGTCTTGCCACAGCGGCGATCACGGCGCGGCGATCAACAGCGGCGCGAACCTGCCGCGCGGCAACGCCACGACGGTCAACGGACTGCAACCGCTGGGCAATCAGAGTCCGCGCGCACAGACGAATGCGCGCGCCTGCCTCAATTGCCATGTGCTCGTGCACGGCTCGAATCATCCGGCCGGAACGAAGTTCCAGCGATAGCCACCGCGAATCGGGGAGCAGGTCATGAACAACAGGCAGCAACGCTTTGCAGTGCGCGCGTCGGTTCTCGCGGTGAGAACAGCGCTGATCGCCGTCGCCGCGGTATCCGCCGCGCGAGCCGCTGAAAGCGACGACGTGAAGCAGCAGACGCAGCCGACGAGCAGCGTCGAGGTAGGCGCCGGCTACGTGAGCCAGGACTCGTTCAAGTTCGGCCAGTACAACGGCCTCTTCAACAAGGGCGCGTACGGCATCTTCGGTTTTCGCGCCTACGGCGGCGGCACGTACGACGCCGCCGACCCGACGCGATGGAGCGTCACCGGCACCGATCTCGGTCTCGAAACGCGCGACGTTGCGATCCAGTACGGCCAGCAGGGCAGGTTCCGGATCGACGTCGGCTACGACGAGCTGCGCCGCGCGCGTTCGGATACGTACCAGACGCCGTACCTCGGCGCCGGTGGCAATACGCTGACGCTGCCAGCGAATTGGGCGCGTCCTGTCGTGCCGCAGGTCAATCCGACAGGTGTCAACTTCCGCTCGCTGTCCCCGACGACGGGTCTCGCACCGTCGCTCGTCGGCGGTGTCGTGACGCCGCCGACGGCGGCGCAGCAGGCGATCGTCAACAACATCCTCGCGAACGACGTACCGGCGTTCCACAACGTCGACATCGACACCAAGCGAAAGCGCCTCGACGGCGGCTTCAGCTACAACATCGACGCCAATTGGCAGATCAAGGTGAGCGCCCGCACCGAGAAGAAGGACGGTCTCAAGCTGTTGAGCACGGTAAGCTCACAGGTGAGTGAGTTCGCGGCGGTCATCCCGGACCTGATCGACCAGAAGACCGACCAGTACAACGCGAGCATCACCTACAGCGTTCCGAAGGGCTTCTTCCAGGCCGCGTATTACGGATCGGTGTTCAAGAACGACGTCGGCTCGATGACATGGAGCGACGTCAACGACCCGTCGAAGTCGGCGACGATGAGCAGCGCGCCGAGCAACGACTTCCATCAGTTCCTGCTGACCGGCGGCTACAACTTCACGCGGACGACGAAGCTCGTCATGAGCGGCTCGTACGCGCGCAACACTCAGGACGACGCGTTCATCAGCACGGCTCAGAACAATCAGCTTCCGCTCGGCCTGCCCACGTCGTCGCTGCACGGACTCGTCGAAACGTCGGACTTCAACGCCAGGCTGTCGGCGATGCCGGTCAAGGGCCTGAACCTGAACGCCACGTACAAGTACAACGACCGCGACAACAAGACGCCGGTCAACACATATTACTTCCAGGACGCGAGCGAGGCGAGAGCAACTGCCGCATCGCCGTTCAATGCCGCACTGGGCCTCGCGCCGAACGCGCTGGGCAGCAACATCAACATCTATGCGAACCGTCCGTACAGCAAGCGGCTGAACCAGTTCAACCTCGACGCGAATTACGCGGCCGCCCCGGGACAATCGATCCTGGGCGGATACGAATACCAGCAGATCGACCGCTCTTGCCCGGGCTCGTGGATCAACTGCGCCGACGCGCCGCGCACGCGCGAGAACACGCTGAAGGCCGAATGGCATGCGAATCCGCGCGACGACGTCGACGCGAGGCTCGCCTATGCCTATTCGGAGCGCCGCGTGAACTACGACGAGAACGCATTCCTCGCGCTCGTACCGGCGGCGAACCTCGTGCCCGCAGGCGGTGCGACCGAAAGCGCTTACCAATACCTGCAGGAAACGGGGCTCACGGGCTTCGGCCCTGTCGCTGGCTTTCCGACCACGCCGCTCACCGGCAACGCGGCGATCTTCTCGCCGAACAACAACATCCTGCCCCAGGCGCTGTACGGCAGCCGCAACAACATCAACGAGGAGGTGGGGATGCGGCGGTACAACATGGCCGACCGCAACCGCAACAAGGCGCGCGCCACGGTCAATTGGCAGGCGAACGAGAAACTTGGCCTCATGGGCAACGTCGAGTACCTGGACGACGACTACAGGAACTCGGTGTTCGGCCTGCAAAGCATGCGCAGCTGGGCCGCGACGCTCGACGGCTCGTACTCGATGAACGAATCGCTGAGCGCGAACCTGTTCTACACATACGAGGACCGCACGACCAAGACGGCGGGCGAATCCTTCAGCGCGAACAGCAACACGGCGAACGTCGGCGGAGTCGCAGGCAACACCGTCGTCGACGGCGGCTGTTTTGCGACGGTTCAACAGCGAAACAACAACGCGAAGATCGACCCGTGCAACAACTGGGCGACCGACATGCGCGACAAGGTCAATACGCTCGGTGCAGGCCTGCGCTATCGCGGGCTGATGGGTGGCAAGCTCGACGTCGGCGGCGACGTGCTGTTCAGCTGGGCGCGCACCGACATCGCGGTTTCGGGCGGAAGCTACGTGAACAACCCGCTTGCAGTCGCGAACCGGCCGGCGGTCACGCCCGCGGTGCTGTTCATCGCGGCGCAGAGCTTCCCGACGGTGACCAACAACAGCGTCGAGTTGCGGATCACCGGCGTCTATTCGATCGACAAGTCGTCCGCGGTCCGCGCGTTCTACTGGTACCAGCACCTGAACAGCACCGACTATGTGTACGACGGCATGCAATTCGGCACCATCACTGCCGTCATGCCGAGCAACGAGCAGGCGCCGAGCTACAACGTCTCGGTCGTCGGCATCAGCTATGTGTACAGCTGGCAGTAGGCGAGCGACGGCAAGATCCCGCGGCTAACGCCAACGGCGCGTCGCCCGATGATCGGCTCGCGCAACCCTGACGGAGTTGCGCTGCCGGCTCACTCGCGTGAGGAGCACCTTCATGATCGCCAAGTGGAACGGCCGTGAGATTCGCCGGCGGGTGGTCTCGGCATCGATGGCGTCGCTCGCGGCCGCTTGCATCGCCATCGCGAGCTTGCCACCTCGGGACGTGCTTGCGCAGCGCGCGGATCGAACCGGCAAGGAAGTCGTAGAGACGCTTTGCATCTCATGTCACGGCAGCGGCGCGAACGGCGCCCCCCGGATCGGCGACAAGAAGGCCTGGGCGCCTCGGGCGTCTGCCGGCCTGACCAGCCTGACGCAGCACGCGCTCGACGGCATTCGCCAGATGCCGCCCCACGGCGGCAATCCGAGTTTGAGCGATACCGAGATCGAGCGCGCGATCACCTACATGGTGAATCGATCGGGGGGCGAGTGGAGCGAGCCGGTGAGCCGAACCGGCGGCGCCGTCCAGCGAACGGGCGCGCAAATCGTCGACGCGCAATGCTCGAAGTGTCACCGCACGGGCGTCGGCGGCGCGCCGAAGATCGGCGATCGCCCGGCATGGATCAAGCGCGAGACGAAGGGAATGGACTACCTGGTTCGCTCCGCGATCAATGGTCACGGCGGCATGCCACCGCGCGGCGGCATGGCGAACCTGACGGACGCCGAGATCCGCGGCGCGGTCATCTACATGATGAACTACGGCGCCGCGACGGCGAAGCAATCGAACTCGCGGTAACGAAGCAAGCTGCTTGCCGCGAACCTGACCCCCAAAGCGTCAGATCGTGTGCTCGACGGTAAACCGAGCCTCGACGGCTTTCGCGCCCGGCTGTCGCGTGATCGCGACGCGGATCGCATATCGCCCCGACCAGACGAAGGCGAAGAGTTCGCTGTAATCGGCGAGTCCCCCCGCCTGCGTGTGAAGCAACGGTTTCGTCGACACTTTTCCGCGGGGATCGGTCACCGTCACGACGACCTCGGCGTCACCGATCCGCTTGCCGCTCTTGGCCTCGTCGACCGTGACGAGGATGTGCTGTGATCCGGGCGGCGGATTCGCCGGATGCGAATCGCGGTGTCCCTCGGCGCGCAACGCGATCTCCGCCGGCACGATGCCGAGGTTCACGATCAGGCCGTCGACGTTCGCCGAGTGCTGCGCCGTCGCGGACGTCGAAAGCAGCGCCGTCACCAGTGCGCCAACTGCGATAAAGCCCGAGAGCTTTGCAAGCGGGTTCACGATAATGAGACTATGCTTTTCGACGATGTCGAACTTGACGGTCGTCAAATGCGCGCGACGCGCGGCCGCAGCCTGCAGGAAATGAGCGGGCCGGCTCGCCGCCGGCCCGCTCATGTCTGCGCGAGGGAATCAGCTTCCCTCGCGCCGCTTCACTTGAACGAGTACGTCGCGATCACGTAGACGATGTTCGCCGTGTAGCCCGGATTGGCGAACGCGCCCGACAGCCAGCTGTTGTTCGTGCCACCGAGATTCTGGTAGTACGGATAGTAGCCCTGGTATCCGCGCATCTGATCGTCCTTGTAGTCGTATTGCTCGTACGCGTACCCGAAAGTTGCGCTCCAGTTCTTCGTGATCCGGTAGTCGGCCTTGACGTTGATCCGTGTCCACTCGGTATTGTCGGTCACGTAGTTGATCAGCGGACCGCCCAGGTAGCCGCCGGCGCCGGCTTGATTGCCCGACCAGAAATCGACACCGCCGTCGCTCTTCTGCCAGCTGAACGACCCGCTGATCGACAGCCGCTCGTTGACCGGCCAATCGCCGACAAGGCCGACTAGCCAGTTGCGCTGCGTGTTCTTCGTGCCCCAGTCGAAATCGGTCGGCGTCTGCGCTCCGCCGGGCAGCGGGCCGGTCCCCTGGTGATACGCCTGGTCGAACTTGACCTCGTTCCAGTTGCCGAGCACCGTCACGCGGAACTGATCCGGGTCGCCGACGCCGAGGCTCGCATCGTAGGTCGTCTTCGTGTCGTCGGTGCGGCCGTAGTAGAGGTCCTTGTAGTCGGTCTTCTTGTACGTCGCGCCCAGCCCGACGTTCACGTTCGTCGCCGCCGCCCAATCGATGGTGGCCTTGATCTCGTTACGGTCGTGGTTCGAGATGTCGTACGCCGAGAAGTAGTATTGCACCTGATTCGGATTCGCCGTGCCGCTCGCGGTGAACCGGTGGTCGATATCCGAGCGCCGCTGCGTATACGTGTACTTCACGCGCCCGGCGAGCTTCGGCAGCATGCTGTTGCGATACTCGATCCACAGCTTGTTGTCCTCGGTCTCGGTGGCGTACTCGAGATCGCGTTCGACCTTGAGGTAGTTGTAGCCGGCCATCAGCTTCTGCTTGCCGAAGCGATACCCGCCTTCGATGCCGAACTCGTTCTTCGTGAACGCGAACGGCTCGCCCGCGGGCTCGGCGGCGATGCAGAAGCGCGTCGCGCTGTTGCTGCCCGGGCAACCTGTCCCCAGTCCACCGGCCGCGTAGGAAATCGGCGTCGAGTTGTTCTCCTTGTCGTAATAGTTGTAGTAGATGCGGCCGTCGAGCCCGCGCATCGGGCTCGTGTGCAGCGCGACCGCGATGCTCGTCGTCTTGTGCTCGCCGTCGAAGTGCGGCGAGCTCGGGGCCGTGATCAGCGTGCCGACCGCTGCCGGCGGCGCCGCGCTGGACGTCGGCTTCAGCCCTCCGGCGCCGACGTCGAAGCCATTGCTGAGCTCGCTGTAACTCGCGCGCGCCGTGAACGTCGAGTCCCACGGCAGGTCGCGCACCATCGCGTTCAGGCTCCACTTCTTCAGGTCGTTGTCCGGTGACGAGTAGAACGTGTCGAGCGCGTTGCGCATGTAGAAGTTCGACCATTGCATGTTGTCGACGCTGTCCGTGAACTTGCTGTCGAGGAAGCCGAGCTTCATGCTCCACGTCTTGCCGTTGTAGCCGGCCTCGATCAGCGAGTTCCTGGTGCGGTACTCGACCGGCATGCCGACTTCGATCAGGCCGTTGCCCGATCCGGTGCCGAGCTGACCGCTCATCGGCCGCACGCCGGTGGTCTTCACTTCGTTGTAGTCGCCGCGCAGGAACCACGGCGAGTTCGCCGACACTTCGACGTTGGCTCCGACCGTGTCGCGCTGCAAGCCGTAGTTGAAGCTGTTCCACGTCGCAGGGTTCTGGAACGGCGGATACGTGCCCGAGGCCGTCTGCAGCGTCGTGCCCGGATTCGCGAGCGGCGTCAGCGCGTTCCACGACAGGTTGTGCGGAATCTTGTCCCAGTAGAACTGGCCCTTGAACGCACCCCATCCTCCGCCGCGAACGTTGACGAACTGGTCGTCGAGCCCCAGGTTCTCGCCGTACCCGCGGAAGAAGTACTGGCTGTTGCCGCCGAAGACGTCGAAGACGCCGATCGCGGTGTTGCGAAGGTCACGATACTCGTTCGCCTTCGCCTCGTCGCGCGGGCCGGTGAACGGCGCCGTCGAGCTGGCCGACGTGCCGTATGCGCCATTGCGCTGGTCGCCGTCGACGTTCGCGCCCCGGAATCCCGCCCCGACCGAGCCGTCCCACACGAAGGGTTCGTCGGCCGCCCATGCGGATCCACCTGCGAACAGGCTTGCCACGATCGTGGCGATGAGCTTCATTCTCATGATCTCGTCCCCTTCGAGTTAGCGCAGGAAGAATTGGCCGTAGGCCGACGGCGGCGCATTGCTGCCGTGAATCTGGCGGTGGCAATTGACGCAGCCGCTTCCCTCGAAGCGGATGTTCGACGGCTGAACACCCGGCAGCGTGCCCCTGCCGTCGTAGATGCCGTGCGTGTGGCCGCCCGGGTGGCAGTCGGCGCACAGCGCCGGCGGCTTCTGCGCAAGAAGGCGGTTATGCGCCGAACCGTGCGGCGTGTGACACGTCGCGCAGTTCTCCATGACCGGCGGATGCTCGTGAATCCACGGGCCGCGCTTGTCGGCGTGGCAGCTCGTGCACAGATCCTGATACGACTCCGCCTTCAGCATCACCGGCGTCATCGCGCCGTGCGGGTCGTGGCAGTCGTGGCAGGCGACCTTGCCCTCGACGATCGGGTGGTGCGACGGGCGCAGGATCTCCTCGCCCTGGTCGGTGTGACAGCTCACGCACGTCTTGTACGCGAGCTTGCGTGCCGTTGTCGTGAACGGCGACACCGTGGAGCTGCCGATCTTCAGCATCTTGTCGTTGTTGCCCGCGAGGCCCGCATGCACGTCGTGGCAGTCGGTGCACGCGACATCGTTCTTCTTGTGCTGGCCCGACGTCCAGAAAGCGAGCTGCCGCTGGCCTGCGTGGCAGTTCATGCACACCGCGCTCTTCTGGT
Source organism: uncultured beta proteobacterium (assembly GCA_963798655.1). Classification (GTDB taxonomy): domain Bacteria; phylum Pseudomonadota; class Gammaproteobacteria; order Burkholderiales; family Casimicrobiaceae; genus CAVSMC01. Next base: position 112,153 of record CAWCUH010000012.1, read on the forward strand.
CGGCGGTTGCGTTCTTGTCGGTCAGCGCATTCGTCGGCTTCGCCTTCGACGGATCGGCTACGTGCGCAGTGGCATCGCCATGGCACGTCTGGCATGCGGCGCCGCTCGCGTCGTTCTTCGCGCCGTGCGCGGTGAGCTGGATCGACTGCTGCGCCTTCTCGTGGCACTGCACGCACACCGGCTCGCCCGCGGCCGCCTTTTGCATCTGCGCGTACGCCGACGGCGTCGCGAGCACCGCGAAGGCTGCCGCAATGCCGGCCCCGGCGATGAAAGACTTGAATCGCATTCTTATCTCCCTTGGCTTGCGTCGTCCTGCATTTGAGCAGCACGCGTTTCGATTGCCTGGCGCTGCGCTCGGTCGCGCGACCGCTCGAGCCGGCTCGCACCACGCGGCCCCGCTGCCGACGACGACACACGCTAAGTTCGAGCACGGGCGGGTCGCGCCCGTTGACGTACGTCAAAGGCCTGGAAGCGTCATCGAATCGGGCCGAAATGCGTTGTGCTGCAGCCACGCGGCATTACGTCGCACCGCGAAACGGTCCGCGCGTGCGGCGCCAACTCGGCCAAGAACCGGGTCAGACTTTGCATCAGCTCCACGCCCGCCCGCTCGCTTCCGACATAGATGTTGCAGTCGTCCGCATAGCGGCAGAACGCATGGCCCCGTCGTTCCAGTTCCCGGTCCAAGTCAGTCAGCAGGATGTTGGACAGCAGCGGCGACAGCGGCCCGCCTTGCGGCGTGCCCTCCGTACGCGGCCGCACCAGCCCGTCCGCCATCATGCCGCTTCGAGATACCGCCGAATCAGCCTGAGCACTCGTGCATCACCGATCTTCACCGAGAGCTTGCTCATCAACAGATCGTGGTTGACCCGATCGAAGAACTTCTCAAGGTCAATGTCCACCACCCAGCGCTTGCCGCTCGCTACATACTGCTGCGCTCGACGTAGCGCCTGATGTGCATTCCTCCCCGGCCGAAAGCCATAGCTCGACTCCGAAAAGGTCGGCTCGAAGATCGGTTGCAGCACTTGATGCAACGCCTGCTGGATCAGGCGGTCCGCCACCGTTGGAATGCCCAGCGTGCGCACCCCGCCTTGCGGCTTGGGAATGTCCACGCGGCGCACCGCCGCCGGCCAGTAATCGCCCGCCAGCAGTCTGGCCCGAATCGTTGGCCAGTGCCGTTTCAAGTGGTCTTTGAGCTCGGCAGCCGTGATCGCATCCACGCCCGCCGCCCCTTTGTTGTCGACCACCCGCTGATACGCGAGCCGCAGGTTGCCGCGTTCCACTACGGCTTCCATTAGGCTCGCTGTCGCCACCTCCGCTTTCATCCGCGCGCGGGTCGCCACGTCCGCCTCGGCGCGAGCAACCGCGTCGGCCGAATTCCGTTCGGCCTCCGCTGCGCCCACCTGATCTTCCCGATCAGCTTCTGCCTTCATCGGCATCGTGAGATTCCCGCCGCCTACTCGCGGCACTCCATGTTCGGCCCTTCGGCTCGTGCGGACGCCTACTATGGCCTCGGCTGACTTCTGGCGATGCATCCCAACACCTCTCGATGTTGGTACGCACGCAACAAAAAACCGCGCCCGTTGCGGGCGCGGCCTTGCGGTAAGGGGCGTATCAGAAGCGGTACGTCACGAGCCCGTAGAAGATGTTCGCGTTGTACGGCGTGAACGCGTTGTAGCCGCTCAGGTAGCTCTGCGACGCGTTGTTCGTCACCGGCGGGAACGGGATCGTGTACTGATACCCGTCGTAGCGCTGGTCGCTGTACTCGTACTTCTCGTAAGCGTATCCGGCGGTGACCGACCAGTTCTTGTTGACGGTGTAGATGCCCTTCAGGTTGAACGACTGCTTCTTCGAGTCGTCGAAGGCCGTGATCGGCAGCGGATTGCCGAAGTTGTTCTCGCTCGCCATGTCGGCCGAGCCGTCGGTCTTGAAGTACAGATACGACGCCTTCACCATCAGGCGATCCATCGCCGGCCAGTCGACGCCGACGCCGATCGAGTAGTTGCGGTCCTTGTTGTTCGCCGACCAGTTGTACGCGCTCGCGTTCGGCGCCTCGCTGCGGTTGGGGTCGTAGCAGTTCGGCCCGGTCGCCGCGCTGCACGGGCTCGCGCCGACGTTGCGGTGGAACGAGTCGTACTTGATGTTCTCCCAGTCGCCGTAGACCGTCAGGCGCACGACGTTCGGGTCGCCCCAGTACGCCGCCAGATAGACCTCGTCACGCGTGTCCTTGTTGCGGCCGAGGATCTGGTCCTTGTACTTGTTGTCCTTCCACGTGTACTCGGCCGACAGGTCGAGCAGCGGCAGCGGATTCCAGTCGAGCGCAACCTTCACCGCGTTCTGGTCGAGGTTCATCAGGTCGAAGCGGCCGACGAAGCGCTCGATGAACAGCGGGTCGTTCGCGTCCGCACCCTCGTCGCCGCGCAGGAAATCGGCGCGGCGCTGCAGGTACGTGTACTTGATGCGGCCAACGAAATTGTCGAGCTGCGTGTTCTTGTACTCGGCGAACACCTTGTTCTCGCGGCTGTTGTCGTAGTCGGTGCGGCCCTCGAGGTCGCGATCGACGAAGTCCCAGCCGAAGCCGACGCGGTGACCGCGTGCAATCTTCCAGTACGCGTCGAAGCCGACGTTGTTGCGCGTGAAGCCGAAGTGCTCGCCTTCGCACGGACCGCCGGCGCAGTTGATCGTCGGCAGACCCGAAATGAAGCCGGGCTGGCCGCTCACGTTGCCGAAGAACTCGAGTTCGCTCGACTCGTTCTTGCGCCGGTTGTAGTTGTAGTAGAGGCGGGTGTCGAGGTTCGTCATCGGCACCGACGCGAGCGCCGCGGTGAACGTCTGGTTCACCACCTTGCCGTGGAACGTGTCCTCGGTCGGCTGCGTCGGCGAGAACACCGGCTGGCCGCCGACGATACCGTTGAGCGCGGTCGTCGCGAGGTCCGCGTCGCTCTTCACCTCCTGCCACGTATAGCGTGCCGCGAACGTCGAGTTCATCGGCAACTGGCGGAACGTCGCGTTGGCGGCGATTCGCTGCGTCTTGTTCTCCGGCGCGAGCCACGTCGTGTCGATCCCGTTCGCGAAGAACGGGTTCGTCCACGTCAGCGTCTCGTCGGAGCTGTGGAACTTGCTCGTCGTCCACGCGAGCGCGACGTGCATCGTCTTCGTGTTGTAGCCGCCCTCGACACCGGCGGTATCGGTTCTCCAGTCGACCGGCGCGACGAGGTCGACGAAGCCGTTGCCCGGACTCGTGCCGTTCGCCGCGGCGAGAAGCTTCGTGCCCTCAGTCTTCACGCTGTTGCCGTCGACGCGGAAGTACCACGGCGACAGTCCCTGCCACTCGAAGAAGCCGCCGGTGTCCTTGCGCTTGTAATTGACGTCGAAGGAGTTCCAGTTGGCGATGTCGGGCCGCGGGAACGTCGTGCGCAGCGTGTCCGTGCCGAGACCGCTGTACGGGGTCAGCGCGTTGTCGACGAACCGGTGGCGCAGCCAGTCGGTGTAGAACCGGCCCTTCCACAGGTCGTACTGCCCGCCGCGCAGGCTGATGTACATGTCGTCGCGGCCGAGGTTCTCCATGAACAGCTCGGCCCAGCCGTTGTTCGCGCGGTTGCGCGCCCGCAGGTCGATCACCTCGATGGCGCCGCCGGACAGGTCGCGGTACTCCTCGGCGCGGCCGCCCTTGTCGTTGCCGTCGATGTCGCTGCCGAGACCGCCGACGCTGACCGACCCGAACACCTGTGTGTCGCCCGACTGCATTTGCGCGAAAGCCGGCGCCGAAGCGAACAGGCCGGCGACAACGACGAAAAGTAGTTTTCTCTTGCTCATGTCTGTCTCCCAGGCCTACCGCGTGAGGAACTGGCCGCGGTTCGCCGGCGCGTTCGAGCCGTGAATGGCGTTGTGGCAGTTCACGCAGGCACGGGCGATGAATCGGGTGTTGACGTTGGCGTTGAACTGGCCGGTCTTGTTCGCACACTGCGTCGTCTGGTCGCCCGGCAGGCAGATCCAGCCGGCGCCGCCGCCGTACGGCGTGCCCGGGTGGCGGGCGACGTCATGGCAGTCCTGGCACACGTTCGGGACGTTCTCGTTCAACAGGCGCAGGTGCGACGAGCCGTGCGGGTTGTGGCACGTGAGGCAGTTCTCATCGACCGGGGGATGCGAGAAGACGAACGGGCCGCGCTTGTCGGCGTGGCACGACTTGCACTGCTCGTTCACGCTTTCCTGCTTGACCATCGCGTGCGAAAGCGCGCCGTGCGGGTTGTGGCAGTCGGAGCACTTCACCTTGCCTTCGACGATCGGGTGATGCGACGGCTTGTTGATCGCGTTGCGGATCGGCTTGTGGCACGCGCCGCACATGTCGGCCTCGTTCGCGCGCGCCGTCGTCGTGAACGGCGCGACGACCGGATTGCCCGCCTTGCCGTGGATGTTGTGGCAGTTGTTGCACGCGACCTCGTTCTTCGCATGCTTGCCCGATTCCCAGAACGCGAGGTGCCGCTGGCCGGCGTGGCAATTCATGCAAACCGCCGAGCGCTCGTCGGCGCCCGCCTTCGCGAAGCGGTTCACCATCTTGTTCTTCATCGGATCCTGCACGTGGGCGCTGGCGTCGCCGTGGCACGCCTGGCACATGCTGCCCGCCGCATCGTTCTTGGCGCCGTGCGCCGTGAGCATCGTCGACGCCCACGCCTGCTCGTGGCAGTTCGCGCACACCGGCGTGTTGTCCGCCTTCTGCGCGAGCGTCGGGGTCGCGAACAGCACGACCACGGCCGCGAGACCGGCGGCAATCATCGATCTGAACTTCATGGAGGAACCCTCTCTCGTTCGTTGCGCCGGTCCGCGTCACGCGCGGGCAGCGTTCGCGGTTGCATGACCGCGGTCTTCGTTTCCGGGGTGGGAGCCCCGGCGAAACGTTGCGAGGAGGTTGCGCGGCAGGCTGCTGCCCGGGCGCTACCCTGGCCGACCTTGTATGTCGTTTTCCTCTGCCCGCGGTCTCGGGGGATCGCAGTGCCGGGAGATCGGTCGGCTCTCGGCCTTAATGATGCACATGCACAAATGGCGCGGCAAAACTTCCGGCATGACCTTGATCAAAGTCGCTTCAGAAGGACAAAAAATGCAACAGTCGTGCACGTCAATCGATGATGGTCCGTCAAGCGCTTGTCTCCTAAGGTACTGAATTCGCTGAAGCCGAGCCTCGAGCGCTCCACGTGGCCAATGACGCAGGCACGCGCTTAGTTCCCTACAGCGCTCAAACCGTGGCCGCACGGCGCCGCATGGTGCGCTGCGACACATTGCCGCGCTGCGCGCGCTTCGAGGCTAAACCGCGGCAGCGGGCCCGGGAACCATCAGGTGGATGCCGTCGGCGAGCAGCGAAACGCTCGCGCGCTCTCCGAGGGCGACACCGTTGCGCCGGGCGACGTGCGTCGGCACGGAGAAATGGATGTCGGTGCGCTCGGCGGCGGACACCCGCAGCGATGCCGACGTCGCGTCGCCGAGCGCGATGCAGCGGACGATTTCGCCTCCGACCGGATTCTCGCGCTCGCCGCGCGACGGTCGGTCGCGCCGATGAAGGACGATATGCGACGGCGGCACGCTCCACGCGACGCGAGCGCCCGGCGCGAACGCCGGCTGCATCGCCGCTTCGAGCGTACGGCCGGCCCAGTTGAGCAGCGTGAGCGCGCGCGCCTCGTCGTGCGCGGCGACCTCGCCTTCGAAAATGTTCTTCAAGCCGACGAGGCGTGCCACGAGCGGTGACGCCGGACGCGCGACGATCTCGGCCGGCGTGTCCGATTGCAGCGTCGTGCCCCGATGGAGGATGCACATCCGGTCGGCGAGACGCGACGCTTCGTCGAGCGCGTGCGTCACGAGCACCATCGGGATGTTGAGGTCGCGGCGCAGCGTCGCGAGCTCCTCGTAGAGCTTGTCGCGCGTGAGCTGGTCGACGGCGGCGAAGGGCTCGTCGAGCAGCAGCACGCGGGGGTCGCGGGCAAGCGCGCGCGCGACGGCGACGCGCTGCTGCTGCCCGCCCGAGAGCTGTGCCGGTCTTCGCAGCTCCAGCCCGCCAAGGTTCGTCCGCTCGAGCAGCTGCGCGGCACGCGCTCGTCTTTGCGCTGCGTCGACGTGGCCCATCGCCTGCATCACGTTCTCGATGGCGTTCAGGTGCGGGAACAGCGCGTAATTCTGGAAGACGAACCCGACCGATCGCTTGCGCGCCGGCACGTGGACGTTGCGCTCGGTGTCGAGCCAGTGCTCGCCGCCGGCGCTCACGTGGCCGCGCGGCGTGTCGTAGACGCCGGCGATCGTGCGCAGGATCGTTGTCTTGCCGCTGCCGGACGGCCCGACGAGCGCAAGCACTTCGCCGGCGGCGCACTCGAACGACGCCGCCAGCGGGATCGGTCGCTGCTGCGCGAGCTCGACGCGCAGCCCGTCAGGCATGCCGTCGATGCCGGTTCGACGAGACGAGCAGCGTGACCGCGATCGCGATCGTTGACAGCAGCAGCAATACCGCGGACATCAATCCCGCGGAGCTCATGTCGAACGCCTGAACGCGGTCGTAGATCGCGAGGGCGATCGTCTTCGTCTCGCCCGGGATGCTTCCACCGACCATCAGCACGACGCCGAATTCGCCGAGCGTGTGCGCGAACGTCAGCACGACGGCGGTGAGCAGCCCCGGCCACGCGAGCGGCAGCTCGATGCGCGCAAGCGTCTGCCAGCGCGTGAGCCCGCAACACGCCGCGGCGTGGCGAATGTCCTCCGGAATCGCCTCGAACGCGCGCTGCAGCGGCTGCACGGCGAACGGAACATTGAACAGTATCGACGCGACGAGCAGCCCGTCGAACGTGAAGACGAGCGAATGCCCGGCAAGCGACTCGTAGGCGCGTCCGAGCGGCGACGCGCCGCCCAGTGCGACCAGCAGGTAATAGCCGAGCACCGTCGGAGGAAGCACGAGCGGCAGCGCGGTGAGCGCCTCCACGAACGGCTTCGCGGCGAACTGCCGCGTCGCGAGCACGTGCGACAGCGCGATCGCCGCGGGAATCAACACGACGAGCGTGGCCGCGGCAAGCTTCAGCGACAGGGCAAGCGCGACGGCATCCATCACTTTTCCGTCGTCGTGAAGCCGTAGCGGGCGAGCACCGCGCGCGCGGCGGGTTGCTGCAGGTAATCGTAGAACGCGCGCGCCGTTGCGCCGGCCCGGCGCGTGAGCGCCATCCGCTGGCGCAGCGGTGCGTACATCGACGCGGGAATGGCGACGTGCCGTGCATCGCCGAGCGCACGCGGCGCAAGCGCGAGCGACAATGCGACGAGGCCTCCCTGCGCCGAGCCCGAGACAGCGAACTGCGCCGCTTGCGCGACGTTCTCGCCGAGCACGAGCCGCGGCTCGATCGCCTGCCAGACGCCGGCCGACATCAGCGCGTCGCGCGCCGCGCGACCGTACGGCGCGTGCTCCGGATTCGCGATGGCGAACTTCTTCACGCGCCCGGAGGTAACCGCCGCGGCGAGATCGCCGAGCGTCGGATCGAGCGCGAGCGGCGAGCCGGAGGGAACGACCAGCGCGAGCCGTCCGATCGCGTAGATCACGCCGTCGTCGACCAGCCGGTGTTCGTGCGCGAGCGCGAAGACATAGCTCTCGTCGGCGGAGAGGAAAAGCTCGAACGGCGCTCCTTCGGCGATCTGGCGGCGAAAATCGCCCGACGAGCCGTAGACGATCCGCACCGGGCCGTGCCCGCGCGCGAATGCCGCGGCGACTTCATCGAGCGCGAAGCGAAGGTCGGCGGCGGCCGCGACGAGCGGATCGCCGGCGGCAAGCGCGGCGATCGGTGTGCAGAAAAGCAACATCGCGGCGGTCGCGACCCGCGCGAGCGCCGCACGGGTGAAAGTTCGCCTTGACGAAGCGCATGCCATGGGGCGAAATCTGCCAAGCTTGCCGCGGGCGCGCAAGTCGCCGCCGGATTCGCTGCCGGCGAAGCGGACGCGCCGAGACGCGTCACGACCACATCCGGGAGTCTCCAATGAAAAGAACGATCGCCGTCGCCACCGTGTGCGTGGTCACTCTTGCAGGATGCCAGACGATGGGCGACGAGCGCCAAGGCGCGCGCGGCGGCCCGCAGTACGCCACTATCGCACCGTTCACGCGCTTCATGCACACGCTGATCACGCCGGTCGCGATCCAATTCGCGGCTTCGGATCCGCAGAACGTGAGCGTGTGGGTGGAGGAGACCCATGGCACGCCGTACATCGTCGTCGGTCAGGAGCCGGTCTACATCGTTCAGCGCGCCGACCCGGGCGATGACAACTATATCTTCTGGAAGCTTCCGTCCGGCGGCGTCTGGTTCTTTCCGGACGATGCGCACGACAAGGGAATCGAGTTCGATTCTCCGCCGCTGTCCAGGCAGTGCCAGCGCTTCAACAGTGACAAGTACACGTTCGTCTGCACGTACAAGAAGACGACGAAGAAGAAGTATCCATACGTCATCAAGGTCGTCAAGGCGGACGGCGACACGCCGATCAAGTCCGATCCGAGCGTCATGAACAACTAGGCTGGCGCGCCGTCCGCTCGCCTGTCGAGCCAGGTGCGCGCGACTGTCATCGCGTGCTCGTACGACCATGCGCGTCCCTCGATTGTCATCGAGATGAATCGTGCCGAGCCGACTGCCTTGCGCGCGCGGTCCATCAGCGGCGCGACGAACGCTTCATCGGATGGGTCACGACGCAAGCCGGTCTGTTCCGCTTGCGCCTCGGCGGCGCCGAAGAAGCGCACGCCGTCCTCCATTTCGCCTCGGGTCACGCCAAGGCCCGCGCAGACGTCCAGCAGGCATTGTCCGGCGGCCCTCGAGCCGATCTCCTCCGCGATAGCGTACGCGTCGAGCAACAATGCATTTGCCCGCTGCAACGATCCCCGCGCGACCTCCACCATCGCGAGGTTCAGCAACGCAATCCAGACGATCTCGCGGTTGCCCTGCTCGCGCGCAATCGCGAGAACCCGCTCGTACAGCGGCTGCGCGGCGTCCGGATCGCCCGTCATGCGGTGGAGCTGCGCGAGCGCATTCACGGCGCCCGCGATCTCGCGCCGGTTGCCGAGTTGCTCGGCGAGGGCCACCGCCTCGACGAGACGCTCGCGCGCCTTCGATACGTCGCCTTGCCCGACGCAAACCATCCCGAGCGGCTGGAGCACCGCGGCGACCATCGGCATGTCGCGAAGGTCCCGCGCGATCTCGAGACTTTCGTCGAGATAGCCGCGCGCCTCGTCATAGCGCCCCATGAAGTAGCTGAGCTGGCCGGCATCGGCAAGACCGCGACAGCGGGCAATGCTGCGCGCCGGGGCGCGCCGCAAGGCTTTGTCAGTAAGCCGATGGCCCAGGCCGAGCAAGCCGCGATTCAGCCAGTAGTGCTTCACCGCGTACGCTAGCCGCAGCCCGAGCTGCGCACCGCCGACGTCGTCGTCGCACCATGCGTGCGCCGCGAGCACGTTGTCGAGCTCCACATCGAGTCGCGCAAGCCATGTCACCTGCTCGTCGCCAAAGAGCTTCGAGCGCGCCTGTTCGGCGAGCTCGACGAAGCAGCGCAAATGCCGCCCGCGCGTCGAATCGATTTCGCCCGCGGCGACCAGCTTCTCCTGCGCATACTCGCGCACGGTTTCGAGCAATGCGTACCGGTCCGCGTCCGGCGCGAGCGTCACCAGCGACTTCTCGACCAGCCGCGTGAGCACGTCGACGACCTGCGTGCGGGCAAGCGCGTCGTCGGCAGCGACCGTTTCGGCGGCGTCGAGCGTGAAGCCGCCTGCGAACACCGACAGCCGGCGAAGCAGCACGCGCTCGTCGTCCGCCAGCAGGTCGTAGCTCCAGTCGATCAGCGCGCGCAGCGTTCGATGGCGCGGCATGACGGTGCGATCGCCGCTCGTCAGCAGCGCGAAGCGGTCGTTCAGCCGCTCCGCGATCGCGTCGACCGCCAGCGAGCGCACCCGCGCCGCGGCGAGCTCGATTGCGAGCGGAATTCCGTCGAGACGTCGACAAATCGACGCGACAGCTTTCGCATTTCGCCCGGTCAGCGCGAACGACGGCTGCACGGCCATCGCGCGCTCGACGAAAAGCCGAACGGCTTCCGAGCGATGCAGCGATGTCGCATCGACGTCGCCGCCCGGCACCGAAAGTACGGGAACCGGGTACGTCGTTTCGCCGGCAACGCGCAGGTCCTCGCGACTCGACGCGAGAATGCTCAGCGTGGCCGACGCCTGCAGCAAAGACTTCGCGAGCCTCGCACATCCGTCGACCAGATGCTCGCAGTTGTCGAGAACGATCAGCAGACGCCGGTCGCGCACGTACTTGACGAGCGCCTCGATCACCGGTCTTCCCGCATCCTCCTTCACGCCGAGCACGGCGGCGACCGCTTCGGCGACGAGCGCATCGTCGCGCAGCGACGCGAGCTCGACGAACCACACGCCGTCCGGATGCTCGTCCATCGCTTCGGCCGCGACCTGCAGCGACAGCCGCGTCTTGCCGAGCCCGCCCGTACCGACAAGCGTCAGCAGTCGGCTGCGGCGAAGAAGCCCGACGACGGTGCGCACCTGCGCTTCGCGGCCGATGAACGACGTGACCTGCTGCGGCAGGTTGTTCGGCGTCGCCTCGAGCGAGCGCAGCGGCGGGAAATCGCTGCGCAGGCCGGCATGCAGCAACTGGAACACGCGCTCCGGTGTGGCGAGGTCGCGCAAGCGGATCGTGCCGAGATCGCGCAGCGCGGCGCCGGGCGGCAGGCGCTCGCCCGCGAGCGCGACGACAGCCTGCGACACGAGGACCTGACCGCCGTGCGCCGCGGCCATCAGGCGCGCCGCGCGATTGACGGCGCCGCCGAAATAATCGCCGTCACGGCGCTCGGCGACACCGGCGTGCACGCCGCAGCGCACACGCAACGTGACGGCTGCGGTGGCCTGCGCATCGGACAACGCCTGCTGCAGCCGAAGCGCCGCGACCACCGCTGCCGCCGGATCGGCAAACGCCGCATGCAGACCGTCGCCGGTCATCTTGACGATCGTGCCGCCGCTCGAGGCGACGACGCTGCGCGCGGCCACGTCATGGCCGGCGAGCGCCGCTTTCATGCGCTCAGGCTCGCGCTCCCACAGCGCGCTGCTGCCTTCGATGTCGCTGAACAGGAACGTTGTAACAGCGGACGAGTCGATCACATACGATCCCTTGGCGCGGCCCTGGCGTAGGATAACCGTTCGCCGGCACGCCGCGCCGGCGGGCTCTTATCGGAGACCCCATGGAAAAGGCAGTCTACCGCCCGCTGCCGACGGCGCGGATGCGCCCCGGCGTCGTGTGCCTTCCTCCGTCGCTCGGACCGTCGCGCGTCAAGGCGGACACGCCCGCAATCGAGGTGATGACGGACCTGCGTGTCGTGCCGGTCGCAACGATCCGCGCCGAAGCGACGCTCGCGCAGGCGACGCACCAGATGATCACGCGCGGCGTGCGGCTGCTGATGGTCGTCGGCTTCGGCGGCGTCGTTGAAGGCCTTATCACGGCGACCGACACTGCCAACGAGCGCGTGGTGAGCTACGCCGAGCAGCGTAGCCGGCGCCCGGCGGAGCTGACCGCGGCCGATCTGATGACGCCGCGCGAAGCGATCGACGTCCTCGACATCGCGACGGTGCTGCGTGCCGACGTCGGCGATGTCGTCGCGACGCTGAAGGAGTCCGGACGCCAGCACGCGCTCGTCGTCGACCGCGATCGTGTCACCGGTGAGGAGTACGTGCGGGGAATCTTTTCAGCGACACAGATCGGCCGCCGCCTCGGCGTGCCGGTCGTGATCTTCGAGACTGCGCACACATTCGCGCAGATCGAGTCGGCGCTCGCGCGGTAGACTCCCCCATCGCGCGCTCGCCCGTGCAGCGCCTTTGGTCGACCGCGGTCGACCGCCGGGCGCAAAATGCGGAACGCCGCCGCGGTCGGCGGCGATACTGGAGCCATCGCCGCCGCTTCGCATATGACGTTGCTCTACGCCCTTCCGCTGCTGATCGCGATGGCCCTCGCCTGGCTGCTCGTTCGCCACGCGCGCGATCGCCGGCGCACGCAGCTCTTTCGCGATCGCCTGAAACGGCAATCGAAGCGGCCGAAGCTCAAATCGCGCAGCGACAGCGAGCGCTCGGAGATGCGTGCTTACGATGACGCGACCACGGTTGCACGCACGATCCAGAAAACCGAGCCGGCAAAGACCGACCCGGCGGTGCAGAGCGCCGATGGAACGCGCTCGCGCACGAAGCTGTAGTCCGCGACCTACTTCCTTCTCAGCCCGCCCGAGGTTCGCGCCGCCCGGTACACGCGCGATACTGGGAAGTCGGCAATATGCCGTTATCGAAGGAGAAGCGCATGAACGAAAACCAGGTCAAGGGAACCGCGAAGGACATCGCGGGCAAGGTGCAGCAGAAGGTCGGCGAAGCGACCGGCAGCACCGAGCAGCAGATCAAGGGCGGCGCGAAGCAGGTCGAAGGCAACGTGCAGAAGGGCGTCGGCGACGCCGAGGAAAACCTGAAGCGCGCACGCGACGACATGCGCGACCGGGATGACCGACAAACGCGCTGATGCTCCAACGGCAACACCGAAACGCCCCGGCCCGTCCGGGGCGTTTTTTTTCGGCTGTTGCCGCTACGGGTAGTCGACCACGCCGCCGGGGCCGCGATCGGGCAACGGAATGAATTCGGTTTCACCCGGGACACGTGCGTAGCGGCCGGCTTTCCACTGCGCTGCCGCTTCGCGGATTCGCTCGGCGCGGCTCGACACGAAGTTCCACCAGACGAAGCGCGGCGCGTCGAGTGGCGGACCGGCGATCGCAAGCACACGTGCCCCCGACGGCGCCGCGATCGGCGCTTCACCGCCGGCGCGCACAACCGCGAGCTCGCCCGCGGTGAACGTCTCGCCGTCGATCGCGATCGCTCCGTCGAACACGTAGACGGCGCGCTCGTCGTGATCGGCGGGCAGCGTCAGCGTAGCGCCGGGCGCGAGCCGGGCATCGGCGTAGAACATCGCCGACAGCGTCTGCACCGGCGACTGCTCTCCCCAGCCGCGACCGAGGATCAGGCGGATCGTCGCGCCATCGAGCTCGATCGCCGGCACGCCCGCGTAATGCGCGAACGCGGGCTGCGCCTCCTCGTGCGCGAGCGGCAGCGCGACCCATAGCTGAATGCCGGACAGCCGGGCGCCGCCGCTTCGCAGCGCGTCCGGCGTGCGCTCCGAATGCACGATGCCGCGCCCGGCCGTCATCCAGTTCACTTCGCCGGGCCGGATCGTCTGCACGCTGCCGAGGCTGTCGCGGTGCAGCACCTCGCCCTCGAAGAGATAAGTCACCGTCGCGAGCCCGATATGCGGATGCGGACGGACGTCGAGGCCCTTGCCGGCAGGCAGCGCGACGGGCCCGAACGCGTCGAAGAAGACGAAGGGACCGATGCTCTTGCATTGCGCAGCGGGCAATGCGCGGCGAACGCTGAAGCCGTCGCCGAGTTCGCGCAACGGCGGATTGATCCGTGTCTGCACCAAATTGGAGGTCATGCGCCGAGGTTCTCCGCGTGAGATGCGCGAGCGCTGAAGTTGCCGCTGCGCCGGACGATATCCGCCTATAGTGCGCGATTCGCCGGCCGCTGTGCGAGCCGGAGGAACTCGTCGTCGCGCACGGATCACTAACCCGGTACCGCAACCGCTTCCCTCTGCACGACGCTCGCGCCATGTCACCGCTCGCCAACGCCCGTTGCGGCGGCTCCGATGTGCGCGAATCGCTGTGCAGCCTGCTGTACCGCTACTGGTTCTGGGAATGGCTGTTCGTCGACATGGCGAGCGCGCGCGGAATGTACCAGCGGCGCGCCGCGTGGCGGCACAACGTCGCGCAACGGCGGCACCTGCCGGTGTACATGCGGCGCTGGCTCGTGCTGATGGCCGCGAATCTCGGTGTCGCGGCCGTCTTCGAAAAGGCGCTCGCCTGGATGCTTTCGGCAGCGCTCTTCTACACGAACGGCTGCATCGCGGTCTGCGTGCTCGTCGTTACGGTCATCGGCTGGGTGTTCCTCGGCCGTTCGACACCGCTCGGCCCACCGGGGTCGATCTAGCGCCATTGCCCGAAGGCCGGGAGGGAATAGCGGGCCGCGCCAACGGTTTACTGAAGGCATAGACACGCTGCGCCGGCTCGACATCCGGCCGGCGCGAGGCGCAGCATGGCCACCCGGATTCGCTTCGCGCCGCCCCCCGGCGGCAGCGGCGGGTCCGATGTGGCGTTCCCGGACGACACGCAGATGACCGATCGCGACCCGCCCACCGGCGACGCGGCCCACAAGGTCGCGGACGTCCTGCTGCCTTGGCTCGCCAACGGCACGCTCGAAGGCGACCAGCTCGCCTTCGTCGAAGCGCATCTGCGCGACTGCGCGCAGTGCCGCAGCGAGCTCGCGTGGCTGCGCGGACTCAACGCCGCCTGCATCGCCGCGAGCGCGTCGCCGCAGGCGGCAGGCGCGGCACGCCGGCTGGGCTCGGCGCTCGAGACGCCGCCCGCGGCGCTGCGATGGCGGGCCAGGCGCGCGCGCACGTGGACGCTCGGCGTGGCAGCGGCGGCGCTGATCGCCGTCGGCAGCGCCTGGATCGCCGGCGCCGGCATGCAGCCGCTCTACCGCACGCTCGGTGCGCGCGATGCGCCGGCGGTGGCGAACGCGTCGATCGTTGTCGTGTTCGACCCCGCGACCACCGAGTTCGAGCTTCGTCGCATCGTGCGCAGCGCTGGCGCGCGGATCGTCGACGGTCCGACGCAAACCAACGCCTACGTGCTCGACGTCGCACCGGCGCAGCGGCAGCAGGCGCTCGCGGCGCTTCGCGGCGAGCGCGCGGTGATGCTCGCCGAGCGGCTCGACGGCGGAGCGACGCAGTGACGTTTCGCGGGCTCGCGCTCGCCGTGCTCGTCTGCGGCTGGCTTGGCGCCTGCACGAGCGTCGAGCCGCGCGCCGACGCCCGCGCGGAGGCCGCAAGCGCCGACACGCAGCTCCTCGTCATGCTGCGCACGGCGCCGCCGCATTTCCGCCCGGATATCGACTACGCGGGCAGCTACGACACGCGCGCAGGACGCGATGCGCGCAAGCGTGTCGCGCGGGCGCTCGCCGCGCAGTACGGCCTCACGATCGTCGACGACTGGCCGATGCCGGCGCTCGGCGTCGACTGCTTCGTCATGCAGGCGCCGCGCGGCACGCCGGTCGAAGCTCTGAGCGAGCGGATCTCGCGCGACGACCGCGTCGAGTCGGCGCAGGCGATGAACCTCTTCCACGTCCTCGCGCACGACGATCCGCTGTATCCGCTGCAGCCGAGCGCGTCGAGATGGCATCTGGCCGATATCCATCGCATCTCGACAGGTCGGCACGTTCGCATCGCCGAAATCGACACCGGCGTCGAGACGACGCACCCCGACCTCGCCGGGCAGGTCGCCGTCGCGCGCGATTTCGTCGACACACGCACCGACATCGCGGAGGCGCACGGCACGGCGGTGGCCGGCATCATCGCCGCGCGCGCGGACAACGGCGCCGGCATCGCCGGCATCGCGCCCGACGCGGAACTGCTCGCGCTACGCGCCTGCTGGCAGCCGTCGCCCGACGGCGGCGCGGCGTGCAGCAGCTTCACGCTCGCGAAGGCGATGCAGTTCGCGCTCGATTCGCGCGCACAGGTCCTGAACCTGAGCCTCGGCGGCCCGCGCGACCGGCTGCTCGAGCGCCTGATCGACGCCGCGATCGCACGCGGCACGACCGTGGTGGCGGCCGTCGATCCCTCCGCGCGCGACGGCGGCTTCCCGGCGTCGCACCGCGGCGTTCTTGCCATCGCCGGCGAGGACGTGCACGATCTTCCGGCCGACGCGCTGCAAGCGCCGGCAACCGACGTCCCGACGACGCTCGTCGGCGCGCGCTGGGGGTTCGTCAACGGCTCGTCGTATGCGGCGGCTCACGTGAGCGGCCTGGTCGCACTGTTGCGTGAGCTTTCGCCCAATCTGTCGCCGAACGACCTGCGAGACGCGCTCCTCGGGCGCGCCATGCCCGCGAGCGCGCCGCCGCGCCCGGTGGTCGATGCCTGCGCCGCGGTCGCGCGCATCGCGGGGATGTGCGCATGCGCCTGCGGCCGCGACGCCAACGCGGCGCTGCGCTGAGCGCGCGGGCTTGCGGCTCGTCGCCGGCGTCGCCCTCGCGCTGATCCACTCGCTCGCCGCCGCCCAGCTGTCGGCAACCGCGAGCCTGCTGTCCGATTATCGCTATCGCGGCGTTTCGCTGTCCGACAGCAAGCCCGCGGCGCAGGCCGGCGTCGCGTACGACGACCCGAGCGGCTGGTACGCGGGACTCTTCGCCTCGACGGTCCGCTATGCGATGCCGGACGAACGCAGCGTGCAGACCATTGCCTACGCCGGCCATGCGTGGCGAACGGCAGCCGGCGCATCGTACGAGGCGGGCGCGAGCTTCACGCACGTCGGCGGCTCCCTCGGCTACGACTATCCGGAGATCTACGTCGGGTTCGCGTCCGATCCGGTGTCGGGCCGGCTGTACTACGCGCCGCGCTACTCGGGATACGACACGGACACGCTGTACGCCGAGCTGAACGGCGTGCTGCGCCTGGACGATCGCGTCCGGCTGCTCGCGCACGCCGGCGTGCTGCGAAGCCCGGTCGACCTCCCGTACTTCCACCGGCCGCAGTACGTCGTCGACGGCCGTGCCGGCATCGCGTTCGACATCGAGCGCGTCACCGTGCAGGTCGCCTGGGTCGGCGTGAGCTCGAGCGCCGCGTATCCGTTCACGGTCACCGGCAGCCGCAACCGCGCCGTCGTCGCGCTGTCGACGACGTTCTGAAGCCGCGTCACCCGCCGAGGCTTGCGAGCCAGCGCTCCACCGTCAGCGCGACGTCGTCGAGCACGCCGGCGTCGCTGCGCCCGCTCGCCTTCGGTCACGTGGAACGCATGGTCGGCGCCGTCGAGCCAGTGCATCTGCCAATTCGCGCCGAGAGCCGACACCGTCCGATCCATCAGCTCGCGCATGCAAAGCGCGTCGCGCGTGCCGTTGATGCAGAGCACCGGCATCGTGATCCGCGCGAGATGCGCGTCGCGAAGCTTTTCCGGCTGCCCGGCGGGATGCAGCGGATAGGCGAGCAGCAGCAGGCCGTCGGCGTCGAACCCGTCGGCGGCGAGCATCGACGCGGCGCGGCCGCCCATCGAACGACCACCGATCAGAAGCCGCTCGGGGCGCAGCTCGTCACGCGCGAGCGCGACGACGCTCGCGATCGTGGCGACGAGCCGCGGCATCGGATCGGGCCGCCGGCTCCTGTTCTCGCTGTACGGAAAATTGAACCGCAGCACGTCGACGCCGCGCTCGCGCAGCGTCTGCGCGGTCGCGAGCATCGCGCGATCCGCCATGTGACCTCCGGCGCCGTGCGCGAACACGAACACGCGATTGGATGCGTGCGCACTTGCACGCTGCAACGCCACGCCGATGTCATCGCCGTCGATGCGAAGCCGCCATTCGCGCTCGTCGTTCATGCGGCAGAAGGCTGCGGAAGTGACATGCGCTCTATCGACGACATGCAGGCCCGCGCGGCATGGCGCCGGCTTTCGCTAGATCGCTGCCTGCATGCGCCGAATCAGGATGTCGATCATGTCATCGCCGCCGGGTGAGCGCACGCGCGACTGGCGCAGCAGGCGGACGAGATCGGCGTTGGCGATCGCACGGTAGTCGCCGCGGATCAGGATGCCGGCGATCGCGCGCTGGACGTCGAGCGACTTCGCGAGCCGGAACAGATGCGCGAGCGACTCGAGGCTCGCGCGATCGGCCACGCGCTGCTGCGCGAGCGTGTCGAGCGCGCGCAGCTGCGCATCCGGGCGACTCATGCGCGCAATTCCGGCGGTGAGCGCGCGCAGCTCGGCCGCGTCGCCGATCGGGCGATGACGCAGGTACACCTGCGCCGCCTCGGCGTCGGCATCGTCGGCGCTCACGAGCGCGTCGAGCACGTGCGCATGCGCGTCGTGGTTGCCGAGGCACGCGAGCAGCGCCGCGTCGCGGCCCCTGCCGAGCGAGGCGGGCAGCGCGGCGACGTCGCCCGCCAGCGCGCCGTCGCGGTTCAGCGTGCACGCGAGGTCCACGTCCGCCGCGCCGATCGCATCGTGCGCAAGCCGATCGCGGAACATCTGCACGAGCTCGGCCCGCTGCTGCTGCGGCGTGAGCCAGCCGAGCCGGCCGGCGATGTCGATCATTCGCGCGCGAATCGACGGCTCGTCGGCGTCGCGCGCGAAGTCGAGGAAGCGCGAGCGCGCCGGCGCGTCGGTCGCGATCGCATCGAGCGCCTGCGCCACCTCGGGGAGCTGTCGCTCGACGTCACCGACCGCACGAATCGCCTTGTCGATCGGATCGATCAGCATTCGCACTTCGGCGACATCACGATCGAGCAGCGAATGGACGAAGTCGACCTTCTGCGCGAGCGAAAGCCGGTCGTCGGCGAAGCGGCAGGCGTCATCGCGCGCGGCCGCGTTCACGTCGGTCGCCGTCATGCCGGTCGCGACGGTCATCGAGCTTGGCGCGAACAATGCGAGGAGCCTCGCATTCGGCTTGCCGGTCGCGACGTCGGGACCCGCGCCCGCCTGGAAGAAGCGCTCGAGCAGCGGACCGGCGCTGCGGCCGAGCGGCGCCTTCGACGAGAATCCGTAGATGACCGGCACGTCGTGGAAGATCTGTCGCATCCGGTCGCGGTTGCTTTGCGCGTGCCGCTCGCCGAGCGCGTGCGCGAGCGCGAGCGCGTCGGCAACCGAGTGCCCGGCGCGCATCAGGCTGCGCGCAATCTCCGGCGACGGCGTGTAAGCGGGCTGCGCGTTCAGCGTGTTGCAGCCGAACAGGTACACCTCCTTCAGCTGCGAGAACACGCCCGGGCACGAATCGCTGCACGAGGCGCGGTCGAGCTCGTCGGTGGGCAGCGATTCGCTCTGGTCGAAGCGGTCGGTGTAGAAGACGTCGCCGCCGTCGAAATGACCGGAGATGATCAACGCATCGCAGCGCACGTTGCGCCGGCACGCCGACGCGAGCCAGTCGGGACGGCCGCGCTCGACGAGCTCGACGAAGTCGTAGTCGCCGGCGGGCAGATAGCGGCGGAACGTCTCGCGCTCGTCGGGCGAGTTGACGGTGATCGTGCAGACGGTCTTGCGCTCGCCGTGCGCGGCGAGCGGCATGAGCGCGGCGAGCAGCGCCAGCGCGACGGCGATACGACTCAAATGATGCATCGGCAGAGCGGCGCGAAAAGAGCGCGCAAGTATCGCACGCCGCGCACCGCCGACAACGGCGATCGCGCGCGTCGTTGATCGCCGGCAACAAATTCGGGCGGTCAGCGCGAGATGTCGACGACGATGCCTTCGTCGGCGCGCAGCGCCACCGGCCCCGCGGCAAGCGGGCCCTCGCGGTCGAGATGCGTGGTCAGCAGCAGCGTGCCGTCGACGGGCGGCAGCTCGCGCGACTCGTGGCCGAGGTTGAGCGCGACGAGCAGGCGCTCCCCGTCCTCGGTGCGCTGGTACGCGATGACGTCGGACGGTGCGCTTACGAGGCGCTTCGAACCCTTGACGAGCGCGGGATGGCTGCGCCGCAGCGCGATCAGCCGACGGTAGAGCTCGAGGATCGACCGCGGATCGCGCGCGAGCGTGTCCACGTTGCGCTCCGGATGGGTCGGGCTCACCGGCAGCCACGGCAAGCCGGTCGAAAATCCGGCGTTCGGCGACGCATCCCATTGCATCGGCGTTCGCTGGGGATCGCGTCCGACGCCGACGGCGCCGGGCTCGCGCTTGGTCCACGTGTCCCGTGCAAGCTCGGCGGGAATCGGCGCATCGTCCATGCCGATCTCGTCGCCGTAGTAGAGCGTCGGCGTGCCGCGCAGCGTGAGCAGCAGCATCGCGGCGATGCGCGCCTGCGCGGCGCCCACGCGGGAGGCGATCCGCGGCTGATCGTGATTGCCGATCACCCAGTTCGGCCATTCGCCCGGCGGCACGAGGCGCTCGTACTCGGCGATGATCGCGGTGATCTCGCGCGCGTTCCACGGCGCGAGGATCAGCTGAAAGTTGAACGGCATGTGCACGCCGCTGCCGTCGACGCCGTAGTACGCGACCAGCCGCTCGATCGGAAGATAGATCTCGCCGATCAGCACGCGGCCGCGATAGGCGTCGATGACGCGGCGCATTTCACCGATCACCTCGAAGACCCCGGGCTGATCGGCCGAGTACGTGTGCAGCACGCTGCGCACCGACGGGTCGCCCGGCTTGTAGTCCGGATTCGGCGGGTTGTCGCGCAACTGCGCGTCCTTGATCAGATGCCACAGCACGTCGACGCGAAAGCCGTCGACTCCACGGTCGAGCCAGAAGCGCAGCACGTCGTACATCGCCGCGCGCACGTCGGGGTTGCGCCAGTTGAGGTCCGGCTGCTCGGCGAGAAACGCGTGGTAGTAGTACTGGCCGGTATGCGGATCGAGCGTCCACGCGCCGCCGCCGAAGTTGCTGACCCAGTTGTTCGGCGGCCCGCCGCCCGGCGCCGGCTCGTGCCAGATGTACCAGTCGCGGCGGGGATTGTCGCGCGACGCGCGGCTCTCGACGAACCAGGGGTGCCGATCCGACGTGTGGTTGGGCACGAAGTCGAGAATCAGCCTGATGTCGCGCCGATGCGCCTCGGCCACGAGCGCGTCGAAATCCGCGAGCGTGCCGAACTGGGGCGCGATGTCGCGATAGTCGCTGATGTCGTAGCCGCAGTCGGCCATCGGCGACGGGTAGATCGGCGACAGCCAGATCGCATCGACGCCGAGCCACGACAGGTACTCGAGACGGCCGCGGATGCCGGCGAGATCGCCGCTGCCGTCGCCGTTGGAATCCTGGAAGGACAGCGGATAGATCTGGTAGACGATGCCGCGTCTCCACCAATCGTCCACCCCAACTCCGTCGGCCCGCGCGCTTGCCATCGCCGATGAGACCATCGTGCGCCGCCGGGCGTTCGAACGTCAGCGACGCACCCGCGACAGGTAGCGCGCCTGCATTGCCTCGACCCGGTTCATCGTCTCGGTATCGACGTACACGGTGCGCCCGCATTCGCACTTGAGCTCCGAGCCGGGGACGAGCGGCAATTCATGCCCGAGCCGCCGGCCGCATGCGCGGCATTGAACGACGACACAAAGCTGGACGTCGAGGACTTCCACGGTTCCCCCCGGGAGCCCGTCCCGACCGGAACGTTTGAAAATATTACAGCATCGGCGTCTCGTCCGCTCTGTGCGCCAGGGTACGCGTCGGCTCCAGCCGCCGCGGCTGCCTCACCCCGGCAGACTGCGCATCACGACCAGATCCTGGTGGTTGCCGATCGCTGCCGGAACGATCTCGATCACCTCGAACCATGTCGACCATCGGTTGCGCACATACGCGCACTGATGGAACGCGGTGCCATAGTAGTCGGCGTCCTCGAGGATCGCATCGAGCGCATGGCGCTCCTTGCCGAACACGAACCCGCTTCGCCGGTAGGCGTCGATCGACGCTTCGCCGCGCAGGCCGCGGCTCGCGGCCTGCTCGCCGAGAATCGACAACAGCACGAGGCCCCGCGGCTGCGTGATTCGCGCGAGCTCCTCGAGCCATCGCAGCTGCACCGACTCGCGCAGGTGCGTGACCACCGAGAGACCGACGACGACGTCGAATGCGCTCTGTCCGAACCGCGTGGGCGGCAGCAGCGGAACCGATTCGTACGCGCCGCCAAGCGCGCTGCGGCACCATCCGATGTTGTCCGCATCGACATCGACGCCCACGTAATCGACCCCGTCGATGCGAGACAGGAAGCGTGCGAGCCGGCCGCAACCGACGCCCCAATCGAGAACGCGCGTGCCGTGCGTGATCGGCATGCCGTGCCGCGCGCACACCGCTTCGACGTTGCGTGCCATCGACGCGCCCTCGAGGCGAAAGACGTCGGCGCTGTCGCTGCCCGAGATGCGCGCGATCCTTCTTGCCGCCGGCAGCGCGACGTCGGCGTCGGCTGCGCCGCGCAGCGGAACCCACACCGACTGCGCCGGCCACAACGACCGGCGCGTGCGTGCATCGACGCATTCGACGCGAACGTCGGCAGCGGCGAGCTCCGATTCGGACAGCGCGATGCGCGCACGGAATCCGCCTGCGTCGGCATTCGGCAAGAACGGGAACGCGACGGCCAGATTCGGCAGCCGGATGCCGGCCGTGAACCAGTCGACCGGACGGCCGTTCACCTCGACCGAAGGCACGCAGGCTTCGTCGGCCGTCTCGATCCACCCGCCAAGCACGAGCGCCGACCCGACGACGCGTGCGAGGTCGATGCACCACGCGCCGGAGCCGAACCACTCGCGCAACGGCTGCAGGTCGGGCTCCATGATGCGATCATACCTGCCGGCACCGGCTTGCCGTGCCGGCGCAAGAGCTGCGTCACCCGCCCGAGCACTTGTCAACGTCGACGAACCTTCGGATCCCGCCTTGAGCCATCCAAGCTCCTCCAATCGCCACCCGCTCGCCTACAAGAACGCCGCATTCCTCGAGAGCGCGGCCGCGCGACCGCTGCGCATCCTCGCCGAGTATCTCGAGCCGCTCGAGGTGTTCAGCCGCGAGCACATTCGCGACACGATCGTGTTCTTCGGCTCGGCGCGCCTCACCGCCGACGGTCCGCTCGGTCGCTATTACAACGAGGCGCGCGAGCTCGCGCGGCTGGTGACCGAATGGTCGAACGGCCTCGCTTCGAACGCGCGCCGCTACGTCGTCTGCTCGGGCGGCGGAGGCGGCATCATGGAAGCGGCCAACCGCGGCGCGCGCGACGCCGGCGGCCGCACGATCGGGCTCAACATCGGGCTGCCGCACGAGCAGCGCCCGAACCCGTATGTCTCGGCGGAGCTCTTGTTCGAGTTCCGCTACTTTTTCATGCGCAAGCTGTGGTTCTCGCACCTTGCGCGCGCGCTCGTCGTTTTTCCGGGCGGCTTCGGCACGCTCGACGAGCTGACCGACATCCTGACGCTGTCGCAGACGCGCAAGCTGAGCCGCCCGATCCCGATCGTGCTGTACGGCTCGACCTACTGGAACGAGGTGGTGAATTTCGAGGCGCTCGCGCGCCACGGCATGATCGACGTCGATGATCTGCAGCTCTTCACGTACGCCGACGATCCGGCGTCGGCGCTGGCGCTGCTGCAATCGGGCGTCTCGGTCGAGCCCGAAGCGGTCGCACCGGCGTTCGCGCATTCGCAAACGCCGCCGCAGAAAGCGGCGCCGCCGGGACGGCCGATTTGATGGCGCGCTCGCGCGCGGCGTCAGCGCAGATCCGCCGTCGCGACGTGGTCCATGTCGTCGAACACCTGGTTCTCGCCGACCATCCCCCAGATGAACGTGTAGGCCTGCGTGCCGACGCCCGAATGGATCGACCAGCTCGGGCTCACCACCGCCTGCTCGTTGCGCACGACGATGTGGCGCGTCTCGTCGGGCCGGCCGCACATGTGGAACACCGCCGCGTCGGGCGGCAGCGCGAAGTAGAAATAGACTTCCATCCGCCGCTCGTGCGTGTGCGTCGGGAACGTGTTCCAGACGCTGCCCGGCTCGAGCACCGTCATGCCCATTGTCAGCTGGCAGGTATCGACGACGCCGGGCACGAGCAGCTTGTAGATCGTGCGGCGATTGGCCGTCTTCGCGTCCCCGAGCGTCGTCGGTGATGCATCCGCCTGCGTGACCTTGCGCGTCGCGCACCGGCGGTGGGCCGGCGCGCTGTTCAGATAGAACTTCGCGGGGCTCGCCGCATCGGCGCTGCGAAAGCGCACGTCGCGCGCACCCATGCCGACGTAGAGCGCATCGCGATGCGCGAGGGCGTGCGTTTCGCCGTCGACGAAAACCGATCCGGGGCCGCCGACGTTGATCACGCCGAGCTCGCGCCGCTCGAGGAACGCGCCCACGGCGAACTGCCTCGCAAGGTCGGCTGCGAAGCCGACGTCGTCGCGGACGGGCATCGCGCCGCCGACGACGATGCGGTCGATCTGGCTGTACGTGAGCGCGACCTCGCCGGCGACGAACAGCCGCTCGACGAGGAACTGCCGGCGCAGACCCGCGGAGTCGAGCGTCTTCGCGTGATCGCTGTGAATCGGTTGACGAATGTCCATGACGATGAGAAGTCGATCCAATTACGAGACGGACCGCGCAACGCCTTTGAGCGTGAGCTCAGCCGCGCGGTGACAACGGACGAAGTGATTCGGCATGATTTCCTGTTGCACCGGCGCCTGCTCGCGACAGATCGGCTGCGCATAGCGGCATCGCGGATGGAAATGGCAGCCCGGCGGCGTGTTCGCCGGATCGGCGACCTCGCCCTGCAGCACGATGCGCTCCGAGCGCAGCCGCGGGTCGGGCTTCGGCACGGCGGACAGCAGCGCTTCCGTGTACGGGTGCTTCGGCGCGGCGAACAGTTGCTCGGTCGGAGCGGTTTCGACGATGCGGCCGACGTACATCACGGCAACGCGCTCGCTGATGTGCTTGACGACGCTCAGGTCGTGCGCGACGAACAGGTAGGTAAGCCCGAGCTTTTCCTGCAACTCGAGCAGCAGGTTGAGAATCTGCGCCTGCACCGATACATCGAGCGCGGAGACGGGCTCGTCGGCGACGACCAGCCGCGGGTTGAGCGCGAGCGCGCGCGCGATGCCGATGCGCTGGCGCTGTCCGCCCGAGAACGCATGCGGATAGCGGCGCATGTATTCGGGACGAAGCCCGACCAGGCGCAGCAGCTCGACGACGCGATCGGTGCGCTGTCGCGGGTCGCCTTCGCCGTGAACGAGCAACGGCTCGCCGACGATGTCGAGCAGCGTCATCCGCGGATTGAGCGAGCTGAACGGATCCTGGAAGATCATCTGCATCTGCCGCCGCAGCGCGCGCAGCCGGTGCTTCGGTACCGTCGCGACGTCGATCGTCTCGTCGCCGTCGGACAGCAGCACTTCTCCGGCCGTCGGTCGGATCGCGCGCAGGATGCAGCGCGACGTCGTCGTCTTGCCGCAGCCGCTCTCGCCGACGAGCGACAGCGTCTCGCCCTTGTTCAGGAAGAACGTGACGTCGTCGACGGCCTTCACCTGACCGATGGTCTTCTGCAGCAGTCCGCGACGGATCGGGAAATACTTCTTCAGACCCCGCACGTCGAGGAGTCGGCTGGATGGCATGGCGGTCGCGCGCGGTCATTGGTCGGCCTGGCTTCGCGCGCTCATTGGTAGAGGAAACAACCCGCCTTGCGGCCTTCGCCGACGGCGACGAGATCCGGCTGCCGCCTGTCGCAGCGGCCGGCGATCGACGATGCGCATCGCGGGTGGAACGGACATCCGTCGGGACGGTTGAACGGATGCGGGATCGATCCGCTGATCGTCGGCAGCCGCACACGCGGCGTCGACTCGATGCTCGGTATCGACTGCAGCAGCGCCTTCGTGTACGGGTGCTTCGGATCGTGGAAGATTTCGTCGACGCTTCCCTGCTCGACGACGCGGCCGAGATACATGACGACGACGTCGTCGGCCATCTCGGCGACAACGCCCAGATTGTGCGTGATCAGCATGATCGCCATGCCGCGCTCTCGCTGGATCGTGCGCAACAGGTCGAGGATCTGCGCCTGCGTCGTCACGTCGAGCGCCGTGGTCGGCTCGTCGGCGATCAGCAGCCGCGGATCGCAGGAGAGCGCGATCGCGATCATCGCGCGCTGTCGCAGGCCGCCCGAAAGCTCGAACGAGTACTCGTCGATCCGCCGCTCGGGCTTCGGAATGCCGACGCTGCGCAGTGCCTCGATGCCGCGCTCGCGCGCCTCCTTGCGGCTCACGTCGTTGTGCAGCATCACCGCTTCGATGATCTGCGCGCCGATCGTGTGCACCGGGCTGAACGACGTCATCGGCTCCTGGAAGATGAGGCCGATGTCGCCGCCGCGGATCGCGCGGATCTCGCGGCCGTTCGGCTTGAGCTTCACGAGGTCGACCTGCGATCCGTCGCTGCGCGTGAGGAAGATCTCGCCGTCGACGATGCGGCCCGGCGGCTCGACGATGCGCAGGATCGACTGCGCGGTGACGCTCTTGCCGCAGCCGCTCTCGCCGACGATGCCGACCGTCTTGCCTGGAAGGACGTCGAACGACGCGCCGTCGACGGCCTTGGTCGTCCCCTCGTCCTGGAAGAAGCTCGTGCGCAGGTTGCGCACCGACAGCAGCGGCTTCGTGTCGTGCTGCATCGCTCGCTACAGGTACGGGTCGGCGGCGTCGCGGATGCCGTCGCCCATGAAATTGAACGCGAGCACCGCAACGATCACGGCGAGCGACGGAATTAAGAGCCACGGCGAGATGACGAGCGCCTGGATGTTCTGCGCATCCTGCAACAGGACGCCCCAGCTGATCGCCGGCGGCCGCAGGCCGAGGCCGAGGAACGAGAGCGACGTCTCGCTGATGATGATCGCCGGGATCGCGAGCGTCGTCGCCGCGATGATGTGGCTCACGAACGACGGCACCATGTGGCGGAAGATGATCCTGCCCTTGCTGCAGCCGACGAGCTCCGCCGCCATCACGAAGTCTTCCTGCTTGAGCGAGATGAACCGGCCGCGGACGACGCGCGCGAGCTCGGTCCAGCCGATCAGCGAGATGATGATGGTGATCGCGAAGTAAACCTGCACGACGCTCCAGTCGCTCGGCAGCGCCGCGGCGAGACCCATCCACAAAGGGATCGTCGGGATCGAGCGCAGGATCTCGATGATCCGCTGGATCACCGTGTCGATGATGCCGCCGAAATAGCCGGAGACGCCGCCGAGCGCCACGCCAAGCACGAGCGACAGCGCGACGCTCACGAGCCCGATCGTCATCGATGTGCGCGTCGCGTACATCAGCCGCGACCACACGTCGCGGCCCTGCATGTCGGTACCCAACAGGAACAGCGTCTCCCCGGCCTTGGCGCCTTCGACGCCGAACAGGTGCCGATCGGCCGGGATGAAGCCGAACATTTCGTACGGCTCGCCGTGGGCGAAGAACCGGATCGCGGTCTTGGTCGTCGTGTCGGGCACGTAAACGCGCTTGAACGTCATCGGATCGCGTGCGCCCTTCAGCGCGTACACGTACGGCTTCACGCTGCCGTCGTCGATCCAGTGAATGCTCTGCGGCGCGATCAGCGAGCGCTGCGCGTCGGACTCCTGCGGATCGGCGTAGGCAAAGAAGTCGGCGAATAGCGAAACCAGGTAGAACGCGATCAGCACGATCGTTCCGCCGGCCGCGAGCTTGTGCTTGCGAAAGCGCCACCACATCAGCTGCCACTGCGTGGCGACCGCGATGCGCTGCTCGGCGACCCCCGCTTCGGGCTCCGCTGCCGCGGGCGCGCCGGCAACGACGGCCGGCTCGAACGCGTCTTCCGCGCCCGAGTGCGCCGTCGGCTGCTGCGCGGCCGGCCGCTGCGCCATCACTGCCGGCCGAAACGGATGCGCGGGTCGACCCACATCAACAGCAGGTCCGAGACGAACGTGCCGACGACCGTCAGCACGCCGAGCAGCAGCACGATCGTGCCGGCGAGGAACATGTCCTGCGCGATCAGCGCCTTCAGCAGAAGCGGACCGACGGTCGGCAGGCTCAGCACCAGCGAGACGATGATGCTGCCGGAGACTACGTACGGCAGCAGGTAGCCGATGGTGCTCACGAACGGATTCAACGCGACGCGCACCGGGTAGCGCATGATCACGCGGTATTCGGACAAGCCGCGCGCGCGCGCCGTCATCACGTACGGCTTGCGCAATTCGTCGAGGAGGTTCGATCGCATGATGCGGATCAGCTGCGCGGTGCCGGCGACGCCGAGGACGATCGCCGGAATCGGCAGGTGCTTCGTGAGATCCCACAGCTTCAGCATGCTCCACGGGGCGTCGGCGAGATCGGGCGAAAAGAGGCCGCCGACGTTCGCATCGAAGTAGGCGAAGCCGACGTACATGACGATCAGCGCGAGCAGGAAACCGGGAAATGCAAGGCCGATGAAGCCGACGAACGTGAACACGTAGTCGAGAAACGAGTACGGATAGACGGCCGAATAGATGCCGATCGGCAAGGCGATCGCCCACGTGAAGATGATCGCCGCCACCGATATGACGACGGTGAGCGTCAAGCGGTCGCCGATCACGTCGGACACCGGCCGCCCCCACTCCATCGCCATGCCGAAATTGCCCTGCAGGATGAGGCCCATCCACTTCACGTACTGCACGGTGATCGGCTTGTCGAGGCCGAGCTGCTCACGCAGCGCCGCCGCCTCGCCCTCCGATACCGCGCTGCCCGACGCCGACATCGAGGCGATGTACGACGTCACGTAGTCGCCGGGCGGCAAGTGGATGATCATGAACGACAGCACGGAGATCGCCCACACCGTCAGCACGGCGAGCATCAATCGGCGCACGATGTAGGAGAGCACGGCTGCTCCGGGACGTCATTCCCGCGCAAGCGGGGATCCAGTGGCGTTCGGACAAGAGACGCTGGGTCCCCGCTCGCGCGGGGACGACCAGCTTGAAGCGGCCAGCATCCTACTTGAAGTAGAACGTGATCGGCATCGACGTGTGCGGCGTGCGGGCGTGCTGCGCGTTGATCTGCCGCTCGGGCACGTTACCCATGTTGTTCTTCACAATGCGCACGCCCATGAATGCCGGCGACTGGCCGACGGTGCCGATGCTCCAGGTCTGCTCGACGATGATCTTCCAGATCTCCTTCGCGTTCTTCACGCGGTCCTCCTCCTTCGCGCCGAACGACGCGCGGAACAGATCGTACGCGCGCAGCATCTCGGGATCATCGGGCTTCTTGCCGGACGCACCCTTCGACGCATACCACTTGGCGAACGCCATGCCCATGTGGCTTTCCGCAGCGTCGACGGGAAGCGCGTGGCGCGGGAACAGGAACAGCATCTCGGAGCCGTCGTTCGCCCACGTGATGATCTGGTTCTCGTTGCCGTTGTCGCGGGTGAACGCGAGGTTGCGCTCGAGCTCCTTCACATCGACGTCGACGCCGATCTTCTTCCACTGCTGCTTGATCATCTCGCCGACCTGCGTGTACGGCACGAACTGGCCGCCGACGGTGACCATCTCGAGGCGCAGCCGCCCCTTGCCGTCGTTGCGCAGCCGGTAACCGTCGGCGTCCTTCTTCGCAAGGCCGACCTTGTCGAGCAGATCGTTCGCCTGCTTGAGATCGAGCACGCGCCCACTTCTTGTTCTACTCGGCACCCGGCGAGTAGTACGTGTCCGGTGCGGGCGCAACCGAGCCCGCGGTGCCGACGCCGAGCCAGAACGCCTCGTTCAGCTGGTCGCGATCGATCCCGAGCGCGAGCGCGTGGCGGAAATCCTTGTTGCGCAGCAGCTTCGCGATCTCCGGGTCGCCCTCGTACGAGTTGCCGATGTGCAGCGCGACGTCCGACCCGTTGAGGCCCGGGTCGAGGTGCACCGTGTAGTTGCCCTTCTTCGCGTTCTCGAGGAACACCGGCAGCTTCGCGAGCCCCATGTGCCGTTCCTGGATGTCGTACTCGCCGGCGATCGCACGGAGGTTCGCGACCTCGGTGTTCTCGGCGAGCGTCATCGTGATGCGGTCGATGTACGGAAGCTGGTTGCCTGCGCTGTCGACGGCCCAGAAGTACGGATTGCGCTCCATCGACCACGTCGGCGTGTTGATCGGCGACACCGTCTTCCAGGGCGTCATCACCGGCAGCTCGGGGTTGAGCGCCCAGCTGTACTTCATCTTGAGCAGCGACACCCAGTTGTCGAAGCCGAGCTCCTTCGCCTTCTTGTTGACCGCGTCCTCGGACGAATATTTCGGCAGGTACTGCTTGAGGTAATGCGCCGGCGCGTACGCGCCGCCGAAGTTCTGGAAGCCGCCGCGCGTCGCGAGCCCCGCACCGATCGCCGTGCTGCCGGCGAGCTGATAGACGAAGAACGCATACGGCTCCGGAAATTCGAACGCGACCGTGTAGTCGTCGACCTTGCGCATCTTGCCGTCCTTGCCGTCGATCTGGAACTCGAAGAACGGCGTCGGCACGATGTTCTTGTTGAGATAGATATCGTTGTACCAGAACATGAAGTCGTCGGCGGTGAACGGCTTGCCGTCGGACCACTTCGCGCCTTTGCGCAGGTGGATCGTCGTCGTCTTGCCGTCGTCGCTCACCTTCCAGTCGCGCGCGAGCGCCGGGACGATTTTCGTGCCCGTGTAGTCGAAGGTGAGTATCTTGTCCATCGAGTTGATGCGGTTGCCGTTCTCGTGATCGGCGGGGCCGGTGAACGCACGGCGCCAGTTGCCGCCGTACTTGCCGATCTCGTGCAGCGGCTTCACGACGAACAGCTGCGAAGGCTCAGGCAGCCGCTTGTCGACCGCCGGCAGCTTCCCGGCTTTCACCTGCACGGCGAGCACCGGCGCATCCTTGAAC
The DNA here is from genome assembly GCA_963798655.1 of uncultured beta proteobacterium. GTDB lineage: Bacteria > Pseudomonadota > Gammaproteobacteria > Burkholderiales > Casimicrobiaceae > CAVSMC01. The sequence goes on from CAWCUH010000012.1 coordinate 142,540, forward strand.
GTCTTCGGATACGCCTTGGTGTCGAGCAGGATCGTCGGGCCTTCCAGCTTGCCGATCAGCGACGAGCCGATCTTCGGGGCATCGGTCGGCGCCGGCGTTTGCGCGGCAGCCATTCCGACGCCCAGCGAGAGTGTGCCGAGCACGGCGATGCCGGCCAGCGCGCGTATCGGGCGCATCCATTCCATACGAACCTCCCTGTGTGACGTTTTCGCGAGCGATCGGCCGCTCGATCGGACGATCAGCGATGCTGCATCGACTCGCGACCAAGCGTCACGCGCCCGACATCGCGCGATCCGCTTGGCTGACCCGCCGATTGTGCGTCGTCATCGGCGCCGCAACTTGCCTCAGATCAAGTGCGCGGGCTCGACGTCGGCGGGATACGATACGCGCACTGCGGCAAATTGTCGCGGCAGCTTGGCATTGACGTCGGCGGCGCGGGCGTTGCGCCTGCTACAGCGCGCGCACATCGAACCCCGCATGGCGAACCGGACATGCGAGCGCTTGGCCGGACCTACAAAAGCTCGCAAGCCGCAGGCCGGCGAATGGCCGCTTTGAAAGAGCACCGCTAACCGTCGACGTGGGCCGTGCTCCAGCTGGACGATCCGCGGTTCGATTACCACGCGGCGTCATCGATGCGCTTCGAGATAGACGATACCCAGTTCGACCGAAATTTCTCGCAGCCGCTTGTCCCTCGTCCACAGAAACGAGCGAGCGATCGCCGCTGCCGCAAGCAAGTGGGCGTCGACGTAACCGATACCGCGTCCCATCAATTGGTGGCTCTCGATGAAGTAGAGCACCTCGTCGTCGGTTGCCACGGCCAGCTGCGGCAGCGCCTGGAGCAATTCGATCACGCGTGCTCGCGATTTCAAGTTGCCGCAGGCAAGTTCCCCGATCACGAACGCGTGAGTAGCAGCTAGGCCAGACTCCAGGACCGGAACGACCAACGAATCGCTTCGGCGAAGGTGATCGACCCACACCGACGTATCCAACAGAATCATCGCCGCCCAGCCGCAGTGCGCCGCCGTGCCGGCCGCGCAAGCGCGGGCTCGGTGCCACCCAGCCGCGCCAACCTGCGGGCACTCTCGCGTTGGATAAGGGCAGCGAGTGCCTCGCGCAACAACGCCGAGCGCTCGTTCAAGCCGCTCAGTCGCCGGGCACGGTCAACTAACGCGTCGTCCAAAGTTACGGTTGTCCGCATGACTCGTCTCCACACCTGGTTCACGCTTCAATTATATCATCGTTTGATGCTAACTTTGATGCGCGGTCGCAGCGCGTCACCTGCTTGGCGGAATTTGCCGCAACGGCTCGCGTGACGCAGTCCGCGCGACGTCCTAAGGGCGCAGCTTGCCCAGAATTGATCCACGCCGAGGTAGCGTGACGCAGAATGAAAAGGGCCCGACCTTTGGTCGGGCCCGAGAACTTCGATGGTGGCAGTGGTGGAGGTGGGCGGAATCGAACCGCGTTGTTTGCCCCTACGAAAACGTATCGCCGCTAGTGTTCTACGCCGTCCTTACCCCTTTGTTTACCCTTTCTCGCACAGCCTTGCGCGCGGTTGCCCGCTTGATTGGACCAGATTTGCAACGCGCACCAGTTGGCCGCCAACACGGCTTAAGGATTGCGTTCAAGGCATGTCACCACCGCCGCGTTCCAATCTGTACCTGTTTCTCTAGCTTCTCCGTGCAAGCATTGATAATGCCTTCCCTCGTGACAGGTTTAGACGACTGCGCAGGCGTTTGTGCAGACCGGGTTGCTGGCTTCGCCGGAGTAACAGTTGTTTCCCATTTTAGCGGCGCCGCCGCGGTGAAGGTGAGAACGGGCGCCCCTGCCTCATAGATTGTCAGTTCGACGCGGATCGTCTTAGCTGTCCTTGCCTTCTCAACGAAACGCGACGCTGGCGACAGGAACAAAGTGTTGTGACTATGATCGGCAGGCGCTGTCGCGTGAAAGGACTGCGGCTGCTCCTCATTGAATCGAACCTTGACTGAGCAGCCGGAGTAGCCATCGCAGATGATTTGCCCTTTTTCGATCTGAATGGCTGCGTTTAGGCCATCCGACTTGCGAGAGCGCACAATCAAGGCGCCGAGATTCTTTCCGCTGTAGGGGAAACGAAGATCGAGGCTGTTGTCGCTGTAGAGGTACGCCCACTGAACCTTGCTGCCGGTCATCGGATCAGTGTCGGTCGAGTAATCCCATGCGCCTGCATACGCAGACGTGCAGAATGCAGCGACAGCGAGCGCAACAACGGAATGCATGGCGTTTTGCTCCCAGTCGTGCAGAAATAGCCTATTGGGCGTCGCCGATTGTCGGCGTCGGGTGAATCGCGGCGGTCCGGACGGCGTGCTGAACATTTTGCGGTAGGATGGCACAGTAGCCGGCTGACGCAAGTCGGCGCAGTCCTACACTGCTTGCCACTACCTTTAATGGGCAAACGACTTGCCCGCGCCGGCTGGCGGCCAAGTGCCCGATCATTGGTCCGGCTTGCATTCGCAAGCGTCAGGGGAGAAACATGAACGTTATCCGCGCCGCCTTTTTCGTCGTGGTCGCCGCCCTTGCACTAGCCTTCGGTCAAACGACCCGCGCCTCTTCCTACTCAAGTGAAATAACGGATTTTTGGTGGAATTCCAACGAGAGTGGCTGGGGCATCAACGTCACGCTGCAGAACGACACCGCTTACGCGACGTTTTTCGTTTACGACGCCGCCGGCAATCCGACGTGGTACTCCGTCGCGCTTATCTGGCAGGGCAACTACGTCTGGTCTGGCTCGCTGTACGCGATCCGTGGGCCGTGGTTCGGCGGTCCATTCAATCCGGCAAACGTCGGATCCCGCGCGGTAGGAAATGCGACCTTTACCCTTCACGACCTAGGCAACGCTACTCTCGCGTACACCGTGGACGGCGTACCGGTTGTTAAGAATGTCACCCGCACGACGTGGAAAAACGAAAACCTGTCCGGAACATTCGCCGGCGGTTTCTCGGTTCGCTTCAGCGGCTGCTTCCCGACGAACCTTAACGGCGTTTCAGAAGATGTGGGACTAATGAGTGTGAGTCACAGCGGGACCAGCGTCACGTTGTCGCTTTATGCCACAGCGACCGGCGACAATTGCAGTTTCGCCGGCAGCTACTCGCAAGCTGGAAAGCTCGGTCAGATCGACGGCACGTATACGTGCATTGATGGAACGCACGGCTCGTTCACCGCATATGAAATAACACCGACGATCAACGGCTTTACGGGCGCCGTTCGGGGAACCAACCAGTATTGCACTCAATGGACCGGCTACTTCGGTGGCATCAGGCGCGCACAATAATGATTAGCGCGCCCGCGTACATCACGCAATTTGTAGCTAAGCTAAGGCGCTCGCTCAAGTAGACCTAGAAGCGTATAGAGCGCGCGCGGCGGCCTGTTACGCTCGCGCACTTCGCGAATATTCATCTTGCATCGCCAAACGCGACCGGCGATCTGTTCCTGTCCGCTCTCGATCATCTCCACGTATCGACGCGCCGCCGCAGCGAGCACAGCTCCTTTGATTACCTGGTTGCTCGGTGAAAGCCGCATCTCGAAGCGCCGCGACTCCGGCAGCACGCCGAGCAGTTCGCCGACGACGGTCGCTTTTGCTTTCAGTGCAGGTCGATGAACTCGACGTGAAACGCTACCGGCAGCGCACCCGGCATCAACGGTATGTCGCAATGGCCGGCAACCCGTAGCCTGCGTCCCACCTGCAGCGCGTCGCGGGGTCCTAGCCAAGCCGCTGGCGGCAGCACAACGCGCTCGATGTTGTCCTCGGTATCGAGCAGCAGTACCGGCGACGGATGCAGCGGGTTCTCCGGCGTCGTTTCATCAACGTCAGCAATCGTTGCGACGAGACTGAAGTAGAGCGGCACCTCTGCGACTCCGCGGTCAGCAGCCTATGGCTGATCGACAGAATCGTCGTTTGACGGCTGCGCAGGCTTTAATTTATCGGCGCAAGCATTGGGGTCGAACATACGCAGTAACGAAAGCACCTCTTCGGGCGAAGTTAGAAACCATTCTGATCCAGGACTGTCTTTCAGCCTTCGTCCACGAATGGTCAGCACCCCATGCAGCGCCGTTTCCCAAGGCATCGGTTCCGGTGTATGCAGGATGATCGCGACACGCGGACGCTCAGGAAGCGCAGTTGCAGCCTGCGACAAAATGCGCTCCATCGGATCTCGGTCCGTTCTGCCGATCTTGCAGGGCCATACAGTCTCGCCGCGCTGCAGCGCGTGTTGGCGATAAGTCGGGAGATAGTACAGGTAGATCGCACCGGCTCCGCTCCCCAAGGTCATGTCGGCTATTGCTGTTAGGTGGGCAGCGGTATTCGACGCAATCGGAATCGGCGCTATGGCTGATTCATCCGCCGCCGCGCCGTTTTGTTCGGCTGAAATGGCGACTGAGTCGACGTCGATAATCCGCCAATAGCCTTGCATTGGATTTTGGACAAGACCCTTCTGCGCCATTGAATTCAACGCTTTTTTCACGGAACCGGTGACACTCTGCGCTTCCGAGGGCTTGCCTCCGCGCGCAAGATGAACCCGCGCAACCTCCTCAACAATCGCCTGGCGTTCAACGAGCTGTCCAGCGAATAGCTCGCCAATGAGCGATTCAATGACCGAGGGAGCTAGCGGCAGATCTTTGTACGGGTAATCGTCGTCATTCATCATTGAAGGCGAACAATAGCTAACAATGGGCGTCAACGCGCGCTCAAATGAGATAGTGTCGCGCAAGCATGCCTCTAGTCGTCCGGCACGGCCATGGCCCGGTCGCGATAGATCGCTTAGCCGCGTCCCCCGGGTAAGGGCGGCATTCGCTCAATCTCGGGAGCGGACCGGCGTGCGGGCGATTTCGGTTAGCAAACCCAACGCGTTCCGCAGCTCTCCAATGTTCCGCCTCCGCGCCAGATACACGGCATAACGCTCCAAGAAGACGCAGCAGCACAGCCAGCGCTCGCGCTTGTCCATCGCGTTCACGCGGTGCGGATGCACGAGTAGGTCAGGCCCGTCGAGCGGCGTTGGCTTGAAGCGCCGCGGTCCGGCAGGCGTCGAGAACATCATCGCGGCAGAATGCCAGCCGCGCTCAGATGCGAGCAAGCGCTATCGCGCTAGGCCTGTGCTCGATCAAGGGCCTTGTCACGGGTCGTGGCGCACCGGCGGTCGTCGTGAACGTCCGGTGAGGATGCCAGCGGCCGTTGATGCAAGCAACCGCCATCAGAACTTGAGCCGGTCATCGTAACGGCTATGGTTGCACTTGGCCCTCTTTGATCAAAGGCCTGGAAGTTTCGCCCGTTTCAGCGCAGGCTCAGCGGAGTTGCGCCGCGCTCCTCGCGCGTGCCGCCGCCATCCAAACCTAGCCTTGTGGCATCGTGTCGCAGTCGGAGAGTCTTACAGCTTAGGCAGCGCTCGCCACTTAACACCTTGTTTTGCCGCCGCGGTATTGACCTTGCTTACATTATCAACGCGTTTGCACACGCCAGACAGGGAGGGGCCGTGAGAATGCTGCGCCGCATGGTATTTGCGCTTGTTACGTTGCTCTTTGGCACAACGGCCGGGTGGGCTAACCAGATCGTCCAAGTGCACGACTTTTCCGGGCTGTCCCTTGTGGACTTCTGCGGAACGGGTCCCGGTTGCGCCTCAGACCTATGGGGCGACGTATTCGCGCGCTTTCACACCGCCCGTGCGATGGGGATATCGCCCGACGCGCTCGTAGGTGCAACTTGGCATTTCCAGGGCCACATCGACGTTGAAGGCTACTTTAATTTTGCCCCGACCTCGCCATTAACTGGCCGCATTGCGTCCATTTTTCCTCGCACCGGCCCATCCTTGCCTTTACCCGGCGTGGGCCTAATCCCGGGGGATTTGATGGGCGTTTGGGCGGATGTTTTTTGCACCGAATCGCCGTGTAGCGTATTTGCGGAGAACGCGTTTGATGTCACATTCAACGCGACAGATTTTGATCCCCTGTTGTTCGGGGGCCCGCTCGACGGGGATTCAGGGTTTGTCTCCGTCGAATTGACCCTTGCTGCGACACCTCTGATAGACGGCGGACCCATTATGCAGTTCGGCTTTGTGCGTTCGAGCTTCCGCGACTTTACGCTGAGCTTGACCTACGACGTGCCCGAACCGAGCACACTGCTGCTGCTTGCGGTTACGGCTCTCGCCGCTCTTTTGACACTGCGCGCAAGGGGAGGGCGGGCACATTAGCGACGGGCCATCGGCCGTTGCTTCGGCAAAGTCAGCGCTGAGCGCGCGCAGAAGCCTTGCAAGCGTGCGCGCCAACTCGCGCTGGCGGCCCTTGAAGGCGTTTCGCGCGACGCTTTGATCGGTCGCCGGCGTCGTAAAGGTGTCGCCTCAAGCGGCATCGTCGGACTATTCCGTTAGGCATCAGCGCAGCATGGCACGCAGCGTTCGCAGGATAGCCCGCGCTTTGCTCCGCTGTTCGATTGCCCGTTTCGTGTAGCGTCCGTGCGTTGGCTTGCGGCCGGCCTTGCCGCCATGCATCCGGCACCGGCCATTTTTCATGGCTGGCCCTCGGCATGGCTGTCCTGTGGTTCGCGCATGAGCCCCGCAACGAACAGCGGCAAGTAATCGAGTCTCTGGACGCATGGCATTACCCATCTTTCGGCTTGCTCCCTCGGCGCCTGCTTCCCGCGGCTTGGACGTTGCCGATTACGGCTTGCGAACCCGGTGCAAGGTTGACGTGCTGCACTGTCACCGTTTGCGATCCACCATTGCGTAGTCGCTGGACCGTTAGCGCCGCATCCTGGAACGCGCCCATCAGTCGAACGGCCGTGTTGAAGCATCGGCATGCTTCAACCTGGTCGCCGGCACTCTTATGCTCATAGCTCAAGCCGCGATCCATCATCCGCATTGCGGCCTCGTGAGCAACTGCCATCTGGTGCGCCAGCATCTTCTCAAGGCTGTTCGCCGCGCCGATGCTCTGAGCAGCGTCTACGCCCATTGCCAGCGCGTTGAAGCTCGGCTGCATCAGCAGATCGGTTCTACGAACGCTCGCGTCTTCGGCGACACGGGTAGCTCCTTTGCCAAGCGTGTCCCGAACGACGAATCGCATTGCTTCTTTGTGAGTTGGCACCGACACGCGGCAACCGTCTGGGAGGGGTTGCGGCCGAATCACTTCGCCCCCCGGGCCAACAGCCGGAACTGCCGGCAACGTGAGCAACTCGCCTGCGGCTTCCTCCAATGGCCGCGCAAAGCATTCCGCTAGCCCAGCGCCGTAGCGTCCGCCTCTCAATCGTTCTTCCTGCGCTTGACGTAACTTCTGCGCCGCGAGTTCCGTTGGTGTGTGCGCGTCTTTCTTCACGCTGTTGCCCTTTCCAGCAGGAACGGCCATCGCTGCGCGCCCGGTCGGCGATCGTCGTCGTTCGGTCCCGGTTCGTAGCCTTCGCACCGGCGCGGCACGTCGCGCACAGGCCGGTACTCGCGGCCCGCTGTAGCGATGCGCTGGCCGCGAAACGCCGCGAGACAGCGGCCCTCTGGCGCGAGATTCCGGCACGCCGTGCACGGCCGCCGGTCGTCACGATCCTGCGCAGCCGGCATTGCGTCGGACCTTACTGCACGCAACGAATCGCGCAACGATTCGGCCCCGCTGTTGCATGGGGTGTTGCGTTCCTGTTGCGCGGGGTGTTGCGCGTGCAATGGATCGGCCATAGAGCGAAGCGCCCCGTGGTCGTTGCGCGCCTGTTGCGTCGCCTGTTGCTCGTTCTTGCTGACCGTTGCGTGTTGCATCCCTAGGGGAACGCAACGCGCAACAGCGGTGATGATGCGGACCATTTCAAGCGGCCTCTGGAGCGATCAAGCCTTGGTCGCGGGCGCGCCGAAGCGCCCGTGAGACTGTGCTTTTGTTGACGCCGAGTTCCTCGGCAATTTCGCGCAGGTTCGTGATTCCGTCCCGATGCAGCGCCGCGACCCGCTCAACGGTCGAGTCGTCGATATCCTTCGTGGTCCATGTTTGGAGCCCGCGGGCGTCGGTGGATAGCTGCGCCTCGAATGAGCGCGCATCGTCGCCGCGGAGATACCGCCCCTTCTCAAACGTTACGACGAAGCGGGCCCCGTCTGCGGGGTCGTAGGGCTCGGGGTGCGTCAACGCGATCGCGGCGTCCAGAATGTCCTCGCGCTTCGAGGTGCCCCGCTGCTTGCCACCCTTGCCGGTATGGTGGACGAACAGCGCGGCGCGGCCATCGCGGCGCATCCGTAGCGCCCAAGTCTGTACCGGAATCCATGCCTCGGCGTCGTTTTCGCCGCCCCCGCTACGGACCAGCGTTGAGATGTTGTCAACGACGATCAGCGCCGGGTCGTGTTCGGCGATAACCCGCTGCAACTCCGCCTGGTCGTCTGGATTCGCCAAGTCTGGCGGAGCGCCGTCGAGAAGATCGGGCGTGACGAAGCGCAGCATTTCGGCGTCTACGTCAATGTCGCGGTCGTCCGCCGCGATGATCGCGGCCAGCCGTTCCTTGAGCGCTACCGCGGGCATCTCACCGTCGAGAAACAGCACGCGACGCGGCGCCTGCGCCTGCCACCGCAGAAAGGCGCCGCCCGTTGCGACCGCATAGGCGACACCGAGCGAGAAATGCGTCTTGCCCACGCCGCGCCAGGCGTGTACCTGCGCGAGCCCTTGTGTGAGCAGCCATGGCGCAAGCAGCGCGACGCGCTGGGGCAGCTCGGCGTTGACAAGCTCTAGCATCGTCACGGAACGGAAGCGCGGAGGCGCAGAATCGGCCGCTGTTGCGTTCCCGGAGTCCGGTTGCGCTTCGGGTGCGTCAGGCCCTCTCGCGTTCGCCACGGCGCGTTCTACGGCTTCCGTGCCTCGTTGCTTTGCCAGATCGTTGAAGTCGGTTGCGCCGTCCGGCCGATCGTCGCCGAAGTCAGGAACCGCGACGAGCCCGACAACGGCTCGCGCCGCCTCCGTCGCTTTCGTCAAGCCGGGATTGCCCGCCGTGCGGTAATCGTCGTCGGCGCACAGCACGATAGCGGCGTCAGGGAAGCGCTCGCGCATCGCGCGCGCAACCGGCGCAAGATTGCCGGCGTTGAATGCAACCGCGACCGCAAGCCCCGTTGCTTCATGCACGGTCGCGCCGGTTGCGAAGCCCTCGGCGATGCATAGCCACTCGTTTGGTTTGCCGATCGAGTAGTAGCAGCCGCGAACGCGTCCGCCGGGCAGAAACAGCTTGTCGCCGTCCGGTGCGATGAATTGCAGCGATTTCAGTTCGCCCGCTTCGCGCATCGGCACAACGAGCTGGCCATCGTGCACGCGGACGCCGTACGCCTTGACCGCCTTGCGCGCGAGGTACGGATGATCGGCTGGCGCCGGCCGTGCGATGTTCCACAACTCGGCAGCGCGCTTACACGCCTCGTCGTGGCGTTGCTTCTCGGCCGCATCGCGGCGCGTCCGGTCGGATTCCGCCTTGCGCTTTAGCGCTTCGACTTCGGCGAACGATAGCTTGCGGCCGATATCGGCGTGCCACGTCTCGGTAATGCCGAGGCGCCAGCAACCAAAACTTCCTGCTGGAATGCCGTTCGCGTGGTAGACGTACCATCCAGCATCGTCACCGCGCTTGCCGTTGCTCGCGAACCGATGGATATTGCCGTCGTCGTCGATCGTGTCCGGCGGAGTTAGGCCCGCGGCTACGATCGCCTGTCGGAATTGCTCGGTCGCGGCACTCATGCGGACCGCCATTCCGGATGCCGAGCGAATGCGGCTTGTGTTTCGGGCAGATCGCGTGCGCCGGCGTTGTACAGCAGCACTGCCAACAACTTCTCCGCTTGCGCGGTCATTGCTATGTCGCTACTATTGGGTTGGATTGTTTCTGTGTTTTCGAGAGCCGCCGGCGCGACCCGAGCGGCTTTCGTTTTCTTGCTCCGCGCGCTCACGTGCGATCCCCCGCGGCATTCTTTCGCTTCGCGATAAGCTGTTTGACGAGCGCGCGGATCTCGTCATCCGATGCGCCAGCCAATCGCGCCGCATTTAGTGCGTGTGCTTCGTGCTCGGGCCAGCCTGACGCTCTCTTGCCTAAACGAACCGGCGGCGTCCAAAGCCCTTCCTTAATGTGGACGTATGTCTGAGTGTTGCCCAGCCCGTTGCCAAGCTGCGGCCGGCGCAAGTACATGACACGCATACAGCGATCTCCCGATGAGGGGCCGCTGCGACTGTCAAAATGAGTGAGAGCATGCGGACCCGTTCCCGTGAATTCACGGTATCGGTAGCCGGAATTCCGGCTACCTCCGGGTCAGCTCGCCAAAACTGACTAACGCTTGCGCCGTACTTCCGTCGGGACGCGATCCCCGACAGCAATTGCTCAAAGTATAGCGGATGAGTGCGTGGTTTCAAGCGCGGCTGCGAACCCTCGCGAAAGATTCAGCACCCGCAAGTAGCGGAACGCTTAGCGCGCCGCCGCTTTTCTGCCAGCCGCAGTCAGGATCTCGTTAATGCGCCGATGCGATAAGTTGAACCGCTTTGCAAGTTTCGCTGGCGCATCACGCGGCGACGTGTCCGCTGTAGTAAGCGCGTCATAGGCGGTGATGATCTTGGAATCCCGGCGGGCGTTCCGATCAACGTTCCGATCGGCGGTCGCCTTTCCGCCTGCGCGGGGGCCGCGGAGCCGCTTCTCGTGTTCAACCTGAAGCAGCCTGACGGCGGCATCGTGATCCTTTCGCCGGCAAATTTCTTCCCGGATAACGCGGCCAGCGCTTGCAAAGTCGAGCGCTCCGTAACTTCGTTGAGCCTTTTCGAACGCAGCGTTCAAAGCGCCGTTCGCTTCCTGTCTCGGAAGCCGACGAGCGACCCAAGCGACTGACTCAAGCGTAACTGCCGGGCGGGGAATTCCGAGCGCATCAGCCTCGGCAAAGGTTCGTTCTAGCAAATACCTCTTGCCAATATCTTCGTCGGAAAGTGCGACGAACGCGCGCCAGTCGCTGCCGAGCCACTTACTCCGCGCCTTCGATTTCGCGTGCCTCATGTCGCGGCTGGACCTCGGCGAGCGCTTCGGGTCAATGCGCGGCCCGCCGTCATTAGCTTGCTTGCTTGATCGACACGACTTCGGCGCCGTCGCGCGCCGCGATCAATTGCGCCTCGTACCACGTCATCAGGGACCGGCGCAGGTCCAACCGCTTCGCGCGATCGTACGACGCCGCGACCTTGTTGCCGACTATGTGATCTAGTTGCGCCTCGATCGCGTCGCCATCCTTGCCGGCGTCGCGCGCCCAGGTCGAAAACACGCTGCGCCAGGAATGCGGCGAGTGCCGATTCGCCAGCCCCAATCCGCGGCGATAAAGCTTTTCGACCGCCTCTCGCGTGATCGGGCCGTCGCGGTTCGGTGCTGGGCAGACATACACCGAATCGTCGCCGTCGGCACGATGCCACTCGCGCATCATCGCTAGAAGCTTCGCCGGGATCGGAACGACGTGCGCCCCGCGCTCGGCATCCTTGCGCTTCATGCGCTCACGTGGGATCGACCACGTTCCGCCGTTGCAGATCGACCTCCGACCACTCGTGCCGGGGTAATCTCGCCGATGCGCTGCGCAGTGAACACGGTTAGCAGATGCGCCCGCCGGACACCTCGCGACATTTCCGCCCGTTCGGCGTCGCGCAGAATCTGTCCGACCTGCTTGTGTTCGAGCACTGCCGCGAAGTGCTTACGATCGGCCTTCTTCTCGGGATCGGGGCGCGGCAGCGGGTTGACTGGAATCAGCCCACGGCGCACGGAGTAGTCCATGATTCCTTGTAGCCGCTGCTCGACCTTGCGCGCCATATCGGGCGCCCGACGTTCCGCCTTCTCGATGATCGGCGCGGCAAGTGCAGCGCTGATCTCCGAAACAGGCAAGAGCCGGAGCGTCGGCAGGTGATTGCGAATACTAGCCTCGACCTCTTGCTTGTAGTCCGGCGTCCAACGTTTCCGCTTCGCCTGCCGCTCGACCCAACGATCGGCGACGGCCCCGAAGGTGCTCGCGGAAGCGGCCGTACGGCGCGCCTTCTCGACGCGCTGTTCCGTCGTGACGTGGCGGCCCTCCTTCGCCAGTGCTCTCGCCTTGTCGGCCTTCTTCCGCGCCTCGGCTAGAGTCACGTCATCTAAACGCCCGAGCGTCGCCGTCTGGTCTTTGCCGTCAAGCCGGTAACGAAATTGCCAGGCGGGCGGCCCCACGGCCGGAATGTAGAGCGCGAGCCCGGCGCCGTCGTAAAGACGATAAGGCTTCGCCTTCGGCTTGGCCTTGCGAATCTGAAGATCCGTTAGAAGATCGCGACCGCGCTTTGCCATGGCCCGTCCTCCACCTCTTACCCCGTACTAGTTCGATGGTTGCTTTACCCGTCAGCTCTTACCCTCATTATGAGCGGCTTTAGCCGGATGTCAACGGCCGTCTGCGCAGACTGAAAGTAGACAAGGAAACGGCCCCGCTCGGGGGCCGTCATAGAGGGTAATGGTGGAGGTGGGCGGAATCGAACCGCCGTCCGGAAGCACTCGACAGTCAGGACTACATGCTTAGTCTCGTCATTGTGCTCTCACCGCTTCGCCGTTGACGGACAGACGACTTGCGGCCAGTCACCTTGGTTTAACGTCTCGCCCAAGTGACCCGGGCGGACGCGATCGCTCTAGATGTCCTCGCCGTGACTGTTTACATCACCCGGGCCGAGCGCTTCCCGGTGCGAGGTCCGGCGGGATTAAGCCGCCAGAGCGTACGTTTCGTCGTTCGCAGTTAAGTTTGCGATTGCTCGAGTTTTACGAGGACAAGCGCCTCGGCATGCCCCGCGCTGCTTTGCAACCCCCGTCGAAACCAGTTCACCCCCGGTGATCGATCGAGCGCCGCTCGCGCGGCGTTTGCAATTGCGTGGAAGTGCCAAATGATACCACCGCGTTCGCGGTGCTCATGGATACGAATTTAGGTACGTGCCGGCGGAATTTCAAGTCGTGTAGATTAGCGGATCCACGCGCCCCGCCACGTACGCCGATGCCCACGCATTCTGTCCCGCTCGTTCCGGTAATCCTGTCCGGCGGCGCCGGCACGCGACTGTGGCCGCTGTCGCGCGAGACGGCGCCGAAGCCGTTCATGCCGCTGCCGGACGGCGAGACGCTGCTGGCGAAAACCGCTGCGCGTGCGCTGGCGTTGCCGAACGTCGCGCTGCTCCTCACCATCACCAACCGCGACCTCTACTTCCACACGAAGGACGTGTATGCCGGCGTGATCGAGGCCATGCCGGCTCCGCCGGCGTTCCTGCTCGAGCCGTTTGGCCGCAATACGGCGCCGGCTGTCGCGCTCGCCGCGCTTTACACGCAGGCGATGCACGGCGACGACGCGCTGATGCTGGTGCTGCCGGCAGACCACCTGATCCGCGATCAGCCCGCCTTCGCGGTGGCCGTCGAAACCGCGGCGCAGTTCGCACAACAGGGCAAGCTCGTGACGTTCGGCATCTCCCCCACTCACCCGGAGACCGGCTTCGGCTACATCGAGTGCGGCGATCCGGTTGCACCGGCGGTCAACGTCGCCACGCGCTTCGTCGAGAAGCCGCCGCTCGCGCTCGCGCACGAGTACGTTGCGTCGGGGCGCTATGCATGGAACTCGGGAATGTTCCTATTCACCGCGCGCGCGATCATCGACGCGATCGAGCGCCATGCACCGGCGGTGAACGAGAGCACGCGCATGTGCTGGCAGGCGCTTGCACCGCGGGTCCCTGCCGACACGATGCTCGAGGTCGATGCGGCCACGTTTGCCGCCGTGCCGGACATCTCGATCGACTACGCGGTCATGGAGCAGGCGGCCGCGGCGGGCGACGTCGTCGTCGTTCGCGGCGCATTCGACTGGAGCGACGTCGGCACATGGCAGGCCGTCTCCGATCTGATCGAAGCCGATGCGCAGGGCAATCGCGGCCACGGCGAGCGCGTCGCGATCGCGACCAGGGACACGTACGTACACTGCGACGATCGCGTCGTCGCGACGATCGGCGTCGAGAACCTCGTGATCGTCGACACGCCGGATGCGCTGCTCGTCGCGCATCGCGACCACCTGCAGCGGGTCAAGGACGTCGTCGGCGAGCTGAAAGCGCGCGGCCACGAGTCGTACAAGCTGCACAGGACGGTCGGCCGGCCTTGGGGCGCATACACGGTGCTGCAGGAAGGTGCCGGCTTCAAGATCAAGCGCATCGAAGTGAAGCCCGGCGCGTCGCTGTCGCTGCAGCTTCACCACCGGCGCAGCGAGCACTGGGTCGTCGTGAGCGGGACGGCGCGCTGCACGCGCGGCGACGACGTGTACACCGTGGGCGCGAACGAGTCGACGTACATTCCGACGAACACGCGGCACCGGCTCGAGAACCGCGGCAGCGAGCCGCTGGTGATCATCGAAGTGCAGTGCGGGGACTACGTCGGCGAGGACGACATCGTGCGCTTCGACGACGTGTACGGGCGCGCGAAGGGCTGACGAGTCGTTGCCGCGCGCCTACAGACCCAGCCAGGCGATCGCGGAAGCCTCGATTGCGGGATCAGGGCGCGACGAAGCCCTTGTAACCGCTGGCGGCGAGCGCGCGACGGCCGGGGTCGTGCTGCGACAGCGCGATGAGCGCGTCATGAAGCTTGTTGCGATCGTCGAGCGTAACGCGCGTCGACACGATGACCTGCTTGATCGGCACGCCGCGCGAGCGCGCGAACACCTTGCCGCCCTTGTCCGTCCACTGCTTCACGACCGCATTCGCCGCCGTCGCGCCGACCTGCGCGAAGTCGTATTCGAGATAGAACGGCACCGCGTCCTGATAACGGGTCGTGATGACCTTCACGTCGCCGGATCCCATGTTCGCGGTGCGCAGCATCGCGCGCACCATGACGGCCGTGATCGAATCGGGATCGGGCGTGACCAGCACGCAGCCGTCCTTCATGTCGGCGAGCCCGCCGTAAGGCCGCTGCGGCTTCGACATGAGCGACACCGTGTATTCGGTGTAGCCGGCGGTCCATGCGACCGACTGATAGCGCCCGGCCTTGATTTCCGCCATCGCGACGTGCGCCGGATGGATGAATGCCGCGTCGTATTCCTGGCGCGCGAGCCCGGCGCGGACATCGTCGTAGGCGGGGACGAGCACGAGCCTCACCCGCCGCTGCAGCGCCTTGCCGATCGCCTCGGCCAGCGGCTCGAACTTGTCGCGGATCTCCTTCGGCGTCGCCTGGTAGGTGACGCCCTCGGTCACCGCGAAGACGAAATCCGGCGACTGCGCCCACACCGGCGACGCGGCGCCCCACGCGACGATCAACGCGCAGGCGATGGCGAAAAGCGTTGTTTTGGCTCTGTACACGGCATCGGGCGAACGGGTTCGCTGGGGGGCGATCTTCGGCGGTCATGCGGCCGAAGTACGATCGCATGCACGCGCCGTGCCCGCCGCGCCTCGTGCGAGCGTCCCGGTCGCCGGCCGCCCGCGTCCCCCCAATCAGAATTCGAGCTCGAGATCGAACCGAAGCAGGTTCTTCGGCGTGTCGCCCGACGTGCGCAGGAGCCAGGCGGCCGTGTACTCGATCTTCTGCCCGCCGATGCGCGCCTTGCCGGTCACGCCGGGTCCTGCATTCATCGCGTGCTCGTCGGCCTGCAGCTCGAGCAGCGGCTGCAACGCGGGCAGGTAGCGCCAGCGCAGTTGCGCCCGATAGATCTGCTCCCATTTCGACGACGCGTCGTCGCCGTACTCGCGGCCGGCGAGCCAGTTGACCGTCACTGTCGCGTCGTCGATGTCCTTCTCGAAGAGCAGGCCGACCTTTACCTCCTTGCCGTTGCCGCGACGCTTCTTCTCGAGCTCGACGATCGCGCCCATGTCGAGCCAGTACTTTCCCGGCTCGGCGAACTGGAAGCGGTTTTCCCATTCGAACGCCTCCCAGCCGCCCGGCTCGTGCCGCGCCTTCTCGTATTCACCGACGAGCTCGGTCCACCAGAAGGAATTCACGCCGTAACCAAGCGAGACCTGATGATTCCAGAAGCCGTCGTCGTCGTGCTTGCGGTCGACGACGGTGAACGCCTTGTACTCGAGCTCCCACTCGCCTTGCTCGACGCGCGGCGAATAGACGCTCGACGGCTCGACGGCGAGCGCATGCGCGTTCCAGAGCAGCGCGGCGGCGGCGAGCGCGCCGTTCAATCGCTTCATCGCGTATCCCCTTTTCCAAATCGCGCGCGCACGAGTCCGCTGCGTGCGCACGCGCGTGCATTGCCTTCGTTTCAGTCGGGCAGCGGCGAGTGCGCTGCCGAGGTGCGACGACCGGGCTTCGTCGTCGGCGGTGCGGCTTCGGCTACTTCGCGATCAGCTTCCCGGTCGCGCTCGCCTCGTGGTATTCGTCGACGAACGCGTACTCGCCGGGCTTCAGCGGCCCGACGAAGATCGTCGCCTGGCTCCTGCCGGGAATCACTTTCTCGCGATTCAACTTCTTGCTCTCGAACTCGGCCGGTGTCGGATCCTCGTTCTTCACCACGAGCCTCAGCTTGATGTTCGACGGCACAGAGACTTCCTGCGGCGTGAACTTGTGGTCCTTCAGCGTGATCTCGAACGTCGGATCGTCGGCCCAGGCGGCGGAGGCAACGGAGAAAAGCAGTGCGACAGCGAGCGAACGCATCGGAAATCTCCGGTGTGTTGATTGAAGGATGAAGCGGGGATCAGGCGGCGCTCGGCAGCCTCGGCGGCGTCGGCGCCATCGAACGCATGCGGCCGGCCACGATCAGCGCAGCGAGCGTGACGACATAGAACAGCGCCTGCAATCCCGAAGGACGCGCCGTGTAGCCGATCAGAACATGCAGCAGCTGTCCGGCAAGGCTCGACTCGGTCAGCACGAATGAGCTGTCCCACAGCTGCGGCACGATCGACGGCAACAGGTTCGCCTGCTCGAAGAAGCGGGCGGCCTGCGCGGCGAGCCCCGCGGACAGCACGACGATCAGCCAGCCGGTCACGCGGAAGAAGTGGCGCATCGGGATGCGCACGAGGCCGAAGTACAGCAGCGTTCCGATCGCCGCGCCGCCCGCGGCGCCGAGCGCGACACCGACCAGCACGTCGCGCGCCGACTCCGTCGCCGCCAGTCCCTGGACGAACAGCACGGTTTCCGCGCCCTCGCGCAGCACGGCGAGGCCTACGGCGACGGTGAGCGCGCCCAGCGTCGCCGCGCCGGCGCGCACCGATTCCGACAGTTGCCGCAGCTCGCTCGCGAGCGCGCGGCCGTGCTCGGCCATCCACAAATGGTGCCAGCCAAGCATCGCGACCGCCGCGAGAAGGACGCCGGCGTTGAACAGCTCCTGGCCCATCCCCTCGAACGATCCGGCGATGGCGCCGGCCGCGCCCGCGATCAGCGTCGCGCCGCCGATTCCGGCCAGGACTCCGCCGCCGATCCACGCGCCGCGCCCGCGGATGCCACGCGTCGCGGCGAGCACGATGGTCACGATCAGCGCTGCCTCGAGCGTTTCCCGAAAGACGATGACCGCGGTGCCCAGCATGGCCCGGCTCGCTGCGTAATGAGAATTGTTCGCATTATGACATGCGCGAGGCCGCTGTCAACAGCATCCGCTTGACGGCCATCAAACAACGTCGGCCTGCCGGGTATCATCGCCTGCCGATGGAGCCTACGGCGATCCCCGCTGCAACCGTTCCGGACATGCCGGTGGCGGCGCGCTTTGCCACGCGCCTGATCGCCACGCGCGCGCGCCGCTCGCTGATCGTGGCCACGCTGTGTGCCGTGCTGACCGGCGCCGCCGTCTGGATGGACCGCGCGGTCGAGCGATCGCTGCGCGACCTGCGCGCGCAGGGCCTGCCGGCGCTGCTCGAGGCGAAGACGAAGGCGGTCGAGAACTACATCGCCGAGCGCCGCGTCGATGCCGAACGGATCGCGCGTGAGCCGAAACTGACCGAGCTCACGCTCGAGCTCGCCGCGCGCGCGCAGCAGGCGCCGGGCACGATCGGCGAGCTGTGCCGCGGCGCGGACGCCGACGCTTGGCGCGCGCTGCTCGCACCGATCCTCCGCGACGAAAGGATCGTCGCCGCGAACGCCGTCGTGCGAGGCGGCGGCATCGTCGCCTCGACGCTCGCCGCGACCTGCGGATCGCGTGCGCAGCCGCGCACCGCCGCGCCGTCGCTCGAGCAGGTGTTCGCCGGGCGCACGCAGTTCGTCCGGCCGTTTGCGGAGGACCGCTCGCTCGTCGCCGCGCAGCCGTTCCTCGGAGCGCGCCCGCTCGCGTGGGTCGAAACACCGGTGCGCGACGCGTCGGGCGCCGTCGTCGCCGCGCTCGGCTTCGCGACCTACGTCGACGCCGACTTCCAGAGCATTCTCGCCGCCGCGCGGCCGGGTGACACCGGCGAGGCGTACGCGTTCGACGAGCACGGCGTGCTGCTATCCGAGGTGCGCTTCACGCGCGGGCTTCGCGCGGCCGGATTGTTGCCGGACGACGGCAAGGCCGAGGCCGTGTTCCGGTTGAAGGTGAAGGATCCTGGCACGGAGCTCGCGGCCGGCGGTCCACGCGTGACCGACGCCGAGTCGTGGCCGCTGACCCAGGCGGTGTCGGCGGCGCTCGCCGCCGCTTCGAGCCGCGCGAGCGGCGTGCCGCAACGGGGCGTGCTGCTCGATCCGTATCGCAACTATCGCGGCGCGCCGGTCATCGGCGCGTGGACGTGGCTGCCCGACGAGCGCATCGGCATCGTCGCCGAGATGGGCGTCGACGAAGCATACGCGCCGCTGCGCTACGTGCGGATGTCGATCGGCGTGACGCTTGCGCTGCTCGTGCTGACCGCCGGCTGGGCGGCGTACTCGACGCTCGCGTGGTGGCGGCTGTCGCGCAAGCTCGGGTCGGGCCGGCGGATCGGCGCGTACAAGCTCGACCGCGAGCTCGCCGAGGGCGGCATGGCGACGATCCACCTTGCGCACCACGCGCTGTTGAAGCGTCCGACGGCGCTCAAGATCCTCAAGCGCCATCTCGCCACCGACGAGCTGCTCGCGCGCTTCGAGCGCGAGGTGCGACTCGCAAGCGAGCTCGATCACCCGAACAACGTCGAGATCTACGACTTCGGCCACACGACCGATGGGCTGTTCTACTACGCGATGGAATACGTCGACGGCGTGACGCTCGCCGATCTCGTCGTGCGCGAAGGTCCGCCGCCGCTCGCGCGCATGCGGCGCGTCGTCACGCAGATCTGCGCGGCGCTCGCGGAGGTGCACGCCAAAGGCATGGTCCATCGCGACGTGAAGCCGGACAACGTCATGCTGTGCGAGCGCGGCGGCGAGCCCGACTTCGTCAAGGTGCTCGACTTCGGCATCGTGAAGCGCGTGAATCACGCAAGCGGCGAGCACGCGCATCCGGACGACGGCCGCGTGCTCACCAAGCAGGTGAAGCTGCTCGGCACGCCGGCGTACATGGCGCCGGAGCGAATCGGCGCGCCCGACGCGGTCGATCCGCGGGCGGACGTCTATGGCGTCGGCGCGATCATCTTCTTCCTCGTCAGTGGACGGCCGCCGTTCGACGACGCCGACTCGCCGGCGCTGTTGCGACGCGTGCTCTCGGAGCCGGCGCGCGAGCTCGCCGACACCGTGCCCGGCGTGCCGGCCGCGCTGTCGGAGCTGGTCGCCCGTTGCCTTGCGAAGGAGCCGGCGCAGCGACCGTCGACGGTGGACGAAGTCGTCGCCGTGCTCGATGCGCTGCCGCTCGCGCCGTGGACGATGGCCGACGCGCGCGCCTGGTGGAACGAGTTTCGAGCGAATCGAAACGAGGGTCAGAGTGCAGCGGCGAGCGCGCCAGCACTCTGACCCTCGCTGTCAGGCCATTACGTCGGGATCGAGTGCGCGCTCGATCCGCGCGATGTTGTCCTTCAGCAGCAGCTTGCGCCGCTTGAGCCGCGTGAGCTGCAGCTGATCGACATTGCTCGCTTCGGCGAGCTGATGGATCGCCGCGTCGAGATCCCGATGCTCGATCTTCAGCGCGACAAGACGCTCCTGGAGCTCGACGCGGTCCGAGTCGCCGATGGAACCGATGATCGGCATCGACGTCACGTATCCGCGGCGGCGGCGATCGGCGCACGGCGGCCATAGCGGCTCGTGAGCGCGATACCGGCGATGATGAGCGTGATGCCCGCAACATGGAACGGTTCGAGCCGCTCGCCGAGGAAGATCCATGCGAGCACGATGCCGAACGCCGGCATCAGGTGGACGAACAATCCGGCGACGCTCGCGCCGACGGCCTCGACGCCGCGATTCCAGAAGAGGTAGGCGAGAACCGACGAGAACAGGCCGACGCCGGCGAGCGTCGCGAGGTTCGCCATCGTCACGTTCATCCGCCGCCCGAACGCGAGCTCGCCCACGAGCAGCGGCAGCACGGCGAGCTCGCCGACGCACGCGAGCACGAACAGGAACGTCATCAGGTGCAGTCCGCGCGGTCGCCAGCGCAAACCGATCGTGTAGGCCGACCACATCGCCATCGAAAGGATGATGAGCAGGTCGCCGCCGTTCAGGCGAAACGCCGCGAGCGCAGCGAGGCTCCCGCCCGAGAGGATCGCGAGGACGCCGGCGAGCGAGATGCCGACGCCGACGATCTGCAGCGCGGTGAGCCGCTCGCGCAGGAACAGCCACGAGAACGCGACGATCATCACCGGGATGAACGAGTTCAGGATGACGCCGTTGGTCGCCGTCGTGTAGTTGAGGCCGAGGTACGCGAGCGCGTTGTGCGTGCCGATGCCGACCGCGCCGAGGCCCGCGAGCACCCTCCAGTGCCGGCGCACGAGCGGCCAGTCGCGACGAACGTGCGGCCACGCGAACGGCGCGAGAATGGCGATCGCGAACAGCCAGCGCAGGAACGTCATCGCCATCGGCGGCACGTCGGGGGCCAAGCCGCGACCGACGATCCAGTTGGACGCCCAGAACAGCGGCGCCAGCGTGAGCAGCAGATACGGCGACGCGGGTTGACGACTCGGTGCTGCGGACGGCATGCCGCCATTGTCGCGCAAATGCAGGTCGCCGCCGAATCGGCGTCTTGCGAGCCGCAAGGCGACGAGCGCGCGACCCAAGCAGCCCTCGCATGGACGAGCGCAGCGTCACGTCGGCCGCCTACGCGGCGTCCAACGGCACGTGCCCGCCGACGCCGAGTCGCAGCCGCGCGAGACAGCTAATCGCGGCGACGCGCGAGGCGCATCGCGCCGAACCCGGCAATCAGCAGCATGATCAGCAGCAGCGCCCACTGCGACAGCGTCGGGATCGGCGTTCCGGGCGCTCCGGGCGGCGGCGGTGGCGGTGGCGGAGCCGCGACGCCCGTGCCGGTGAGAGTTGCCGCGTGCGGGCTTCCCGGTGCATTGGACGTCACGCTCATCGACCCGGTGCGCACACCGGTCGTCGTCGGAGTGAACGTCACATTTATCGTGCACATCGCGGACGCCGCCAGCGTTGCGGCGCATGTATTCGTCTGCGCGAAATCACCCGTGGCGGCGATGCTTGCGATGTTGAGCACGCCGGTCCCCGTGTTCTGCAGCGTGATCGGCTGCGCGGCGCTCGTCGTCGCCACGAGCTGGTTGCCAAACGATAGAGTCGAAGGCATCAGCGAAACCGCCGGACCGGCCGGAGGTGGGCCGGCGGCGAATTCCATTCCGAAGATGCCGGCGGGTGGACTGAAGGCGCCGACGAGCGTCAAAGCGCCAGTCGCCGTATCGATCGTGTAGAGGTTGGTGGGCCCGGCACCATAGAGCACGCCGCCCGGGGAAAACGCGAGCGTCTGGACTTCGATCCCGCCGCCGATCGCCGCGTTGACATCGCTGATTGCGCCGGTCGCGGGATTGATGGTGACGAGCCCGGCCCCGCCGACGTCCCACCCGTAGAGCGTTCCCGTCGGACCGAACGTCATTCCCTGGACCTGTGCATTGACCAAGCCCACCGGTGTGGCCACACCCGTTGCGACGTCCACCGTGAACAATTGAAACGGCAGCAGGTTCGTCGGATTGCCGTTGATGGCATAAAGCACATCGGTGGAGTTGAACGCGAGCGCCCGGATCGAGCTGATCGGCGTCGCGACGCCTTGCGTGTGCACGCCGGTCGCAGGATCGACCGTATAAAGATGATTGAACGCAATGATGCCCGACGCGTAGAGCACGCCGGCGGAATTCTTCGCCATCGCCTGAAGACCTGCGGGACCCGTCGAATTGATCAGGACGTCGCTCGCATTCGTCTCGTCGATGCGCCACACGAAGCTGGAAGAGATACCGATGATCGTGGCCTGCGCGGGCAGCGCAAGCAGCAACAGCGCGACGCACGCCCGCACTCGTGTCCACAGCGTGGCCGTCTCGATTCTCATCGTTCACTCCCGTCGCCAGAAAACAGACGGCGAGTATGGGCCGCGGGCTATAACGGATCGTTAACCGATCCCGCAGTTCGTCGGGACACGCCGGCGCGCACCGCGTCACGAACGATAGATGGACTGGAACAGCGCTTCGGTGGCGGACGAGGGCGCAATGCCGAGCTGCATCGACAGCGTGTCGCGACAACGCCGGTAGACGCTCGCAGCGTCCGCCGGTCGTCCTTGCGCGAGCAAACAGCGCATCAGGCGGCGGTAAAGGTCCTCGGCGAGCATGTCGACTTCAATGCCGCGCTCGTAGAGCCGCGACGCTTCTGCCCAGCGCTCGAGTCGCTCCCAATGCCCGCCTGCATCGGCGGTCGTGCGCACGAAGCGGTTGCGCCACCGATCGCGCGCGGGAAGCAGCCAACGTTGTGGCGGCTCGTTCTCGAGGAATGAACCGCGATAGAGTCGCAGCACCCGGTCGCCCAGCGCATCAATCACATGCACGCGTGCGTCGCCGCGCAGCTCGCGCTGCAGTTCATCCACCGCCGCGTCGAACGCCCACACGTCGACCCACACGCGGGACGGGTCCAGGCCGAGCTTCCCGTCCTCGATCACCAGTGCGCGCGCGTCGCCGAGGAGCTTGCGCAAGCGCGATATCGCCATTTCGAGCGCGGCGCCCGCGGCCCGCGATTCGGCGTCCGGCCAAAGGAAGTCGACGAGGCGCGGCTTGTGCACGCCGCGCGCGCCGCAGGCGATCAGCGTCTGCAGCAGCTCGCGCGGCTTGCGCTGCGCCTTGCCGACGACGCGCAATGGCTCGCCTCCGCGCGTGAGCTCGAAGCGTCCGAGCGTTTCGATCTTCACCGGCCACGGCCAGCTCGCGCCGGCCTCCGGCGGAGGCGCAACCGAATTCACCTCGATGATGCGGCGGACGAACTCGGGCTCGACGTCGTTCTCGAGCGCCAATGCACACATCGTGGAACCGAAGCGGGGGTTTGTGTCGAACGAATCGTAGAACTGGCGCGCACGCGGCGCGGCGAACGCGCTCTGCAGCAACGCGCGTGCACCGGCGCGGCCGTCGAGCAGCGCTTCCCAGGCGTCGACCATGCGCACCATGTCGCGCATCTCCTCGGCGTGCAGCGCTATGACCTTTGTCGCCGTCTCGCGGAAGAGCTCCCGTGCGCCGGTCAGGTCTCCCGTCAGCACGCGCGCCTGCGCTTCCAAGGCCATGCAAACGCCGAGCATCGGCGGCGGCAGAGCGAGATCCTCGGCGTACTTGCGGCAGCGCACCGCGTTGAACAGCGCGGCATCGCTTTCGCCCCTCGCGAGCGCAATGCGTCCGCGGAGCCACGAAAGCCTGCGCATGTCGTTCAGGTTGGCGGGATCGGAAAAACGTTCGACAGTTGCCATGGCAGATGCGATGCGGCGAAAGTCGCGCGCCGGCAGCGCGGCGTTGATTTCGGTCGCAGCAACCCAGATCGACAGCTCGGGCTCCCCATGGCGCGCCGCCAGCTCGCGGGCTTGCTGTCGTGCGCGTTCCTGCTGCGCATGCTCCTTGGCGAAGCCCGTCGCACCGATCCAGAAGACGAGCCAACGTCCGAGGCGATACGGCGACAGCTGCGGATCGTCCATGAGCGGCTGCAACAGGCCATAGACGCGCTGACCCGTCTCGCGCGCCTCGCGCGGCTCGGCGTAGTAGACGACGACGCGTGCCGCCGCAAATTTCAGATTGACGTCGGCATCGAGTTCCAGCAATGACAGGATTCGCCCGACGCAGACCGCGCAGAACGGATCCGTCGGAGCCAGCATCAGCAGACCGGCGAGGAGGCCGGCATGCGCGAGGAGCTCTTCGTCGCGATCGTCGAATTGCAGCCCGGCGTCACGCAAGCCGGCGAGCGACGCGATGTGGTCGCCAAATCCACGATAGCTCAGCAGCGCCTGTCCGGTGAGCAGCAGGCCGGCCGCACACAACGCGACGCTGCGCGCATCGCCGTGCGCGGCGAAGCGTTCCTGCGCGGTGGCAAAAAGCTGCAGCGCGCGATATTGACCTCGATGCGAGGCCTCCAGAGCTTGCCGGAACAGGGCGCTCGCAGCGCTGGTCGCGTCGAAATCCGCATCTACGGTCACGAGCCGCGAGTCTAGCCGAACCGGCCCGGTATAATTTCGCCGTAGCAACCGTTTTCGATGTCCGCCGATTCCATCGCCGGAACGACCGCGGCAATCCTACGCAGACTTCGCGGCCTCTCGTTCCGGCCATTCAAGTCCCAACGCCGCTCGCGGCGCTGCCCGCGCTCGCGCCGCCAACGCCCGAGCCGGGCCGTCGCGCGGCGATCACGCCGCTCGCCGGCTCGGCGGACGCGCTCGCGCTGTCACAACTCGCCGAAGGCGCGGCGGCGCTCCGGCGCACCGTCGCCATCGTCTGCGCCGACGCGCTCGCCACGCAGCGGCTCGCCGACGAGATCGCGTGGTTCGCGCCCGCGCTTCGCATCGTGCAGCTTCCCGACTGGGAGACACTGCCCTACGACCATTTCTCGCCGCACCACGACCTGATCTCGCAGCGTCTCGCGGCGCTGTATCGCGTGTCGCGCGGCGAAGTCGGACGTCCTGCTGGTCGCCGCCACGACGGCGCTGTACCGGCTCGCGCCGCCCGCCTATCTCGCCGCCTACACGTTCTTCATCAAGCAGGGCGAGCAACTCGACGCCGATCGGTTGCGCAGCCAGATGGCGCTCGCCGGCTACGCGCACGTGACGCAGGTGGTGTCGCCGGGCGAGTTCAGCGTGCGCGGCGGGCTGATCGATCTCTTCCCGATGGGCAGCGCGCTGCCGTATCGCCTCGATCTCTTCGGCGACGACATCGAGACGATCAAGACGTTCGACGTCGACTCGCAACGCACGCTGTACCCGGTGCCGGAAGTGCGACTGCTCCCGGCGCGCGAGTTTCCGCTCGACGATGCGGCGCGCGCCCGCTTTCGCGGCCGTTACCGGGAGACCTTCGAGGGCGACCCGTCGAAGTCGACGCTCTATCGCGACGTGTCGAACGGCGTCGCACCGGGCGGCATCGAGTATTACCTGCCGCTCTTCTTCGACGCGACGGCGACGCTCGCCGACTATCTGCCGGCGTCGACCGTCGTCGTGCTGCACGGCGACGTGCAGGACGCCGTGCGCCGCTTCTGGCAGGACGCCGAGTCGCGCTACAAGCTGCTGCGCGGCGACAAGTCGCGGCCGCTGCTGCCGCCGGCCGACCTGTTCCTGCCCGACGACGGCTTCTTCGCGATGGTGAAGCCGTTCGCGCGCGTCGACATCGGCGAGGGCGATCCGTCCGCAGGGCCGACATCGCCGGTCGCCGGTGTGCAAGTCGACCGCCGCGCCGCCGATCCCCTGTCGGCGCTCAAACGGATGATCGCCACGCACGATGCGCGCATCCTCGTGTGCGCGGAAAGCGCCGGGCGTCGCGAGACGATGCAGCAGTACTTCGCCGAATACGGACTCAAGCTGCCGCTGGTCGACGACTGGCGCGGATTCGTCGATGGCAGCGAGCGCGCTGCGCTCGGCGTGTCGCCGCTGCATGCCGGCTTCGAATGGCGCGACGCCTCGCTCGCATTCGTCACCGAGGCGGAGCTCTACGGCACGGTCGTTCGCCGCGGCAAGCGCGACGCCGGCAAGCGCACGAACGTCGATGCGATGCTGCGCGACCTCTCCGAGGTGCGCATCGGCGACCCGGTCGTGCACGAAGAGCACGGCATCGGCCGCTACCTCGGGCTCGCGACGATGGATCTCGGCGAAGGACCGACCGAGTTCCTGGAACTGCTGTACGCGAACGACGCGAAGCTCTACGTTCCGGTGTCGAACCTGCACCTGATCGGCCGCTACAGCGGTGCGTCGCCCGAAGCGGCACCGCTGCACGAGCTCGGCAGCGGCCAATGGGAAAAGGCGAAGAAGCGCGCCGCGCAGCAAGCGCACGACACCGCCGCCGAGCTGCTGAACCTCTATGCGCAGCGCGCCGCGCGCAAGGGCCATGCGTTCTCGTTCAAGGCGCATGAATACGAAGCGTTCGCCGAAGGATTCGGCTTCGACGAGACGCCCGATCAGGCCGCCGCGATCGACGCGGTGATCGCCGACCTCAAGTCGGGAAAGCCGATGGACCGGCTCGTCTGCGGCGACGTCGGCTTCGGCAAGACCGAGGTGGCGCTTCGTGCGGCGTACGTCGCGCTCGCCGACGGCAAGCAAGTGGTGATGCTCGTTCCGACGACGCTGCTCGTCGAGCAGCACTTCCAGCTTTTCTCCGACCGCTTCGCCGACCATCCGGTGAAGCTCGCCGAGCTGTCGCGCTTCCGCTCGGCGAAGGAAGCGAAGACGGTGCTCGCCGGACTTGCTGCCGGCAGCGTCGATCTCGTCATCGGCACGCACCGGTTGCTGCAGCCGGACGTGCGCTTCAGGAACCTCGGTCTCGTCATCATCGACGAGGAGCATCGCTTCGGCGTGCGGCAGAAGGAGCAGCTGAAAAAGCTTCGCGCCGAAGTCGACGTGCTGACGCTTACCGCGACGCCGATTCCGCGAACGCTCGCGATGTCGCTCGAGGGCATTCGCGATTTCTCGGTGATCGCGACGGCGCCGCAGAGGCGCCTCGCGATCAAGACATTCGTCGCGCAGTACACGCCCGGCATCATCCGCGAGGCGGCGCTGCGCGAGTTGAAGCGCGGCGGCCAGATCTATTTCCTGCACAACGACATCGACACGATCGGCACGACCGCCGAGCGCCTCGCGCAGCTGCTGCCCGAAGCGCGCATCGCGGTCGCGCACGGCCAGATGGGCGAGCGCGACCTCGAGCACGTGATGCGCGACTTCTACCAGCAGCGGGTGAACCTGCTCGTCTGCTCGACGATCATCGAAACCGGCATCGACGTGCCGACGGCCAACACGATCGTCATCGACCGCGCCGACCGCTTCGGCCTCGCGCAGCTGCACCAGCTTCGCGGCCGCGTCGGCCGCTCGCATCACCAGGCGTACGCCTATCTGCTGACGCCGCCCGACGATGCGCTGTCCGCGCAGGCGAAGAAGCGCCTCGAGGCCATCCAGATGATGGAGGACCTCGGCTCGGGCTTTTATCTGTCGATGCACGACCTCGAGATCCGCGGTGCCGGCGAAGTGCTCGGCGAGGAGCAGTCCGGCGAGATGCAGGAAATAGGCTTCCAGCTCTACGCGGACATGCTGCGCGGCGCCGTGTCGGCGCTCAGAGCGGGCCGCGAGCCCGACCTGTCGGCGCCGCTCGGTGTCGCGACCGAGATCAATCTGCACGTTCCCGCGCTGCTGCCGCAAACGTATTGCAACGACGTGCACGAGCGACTCGTGCTGTACAAGCGGCTCGCGAACTGCGAGACCTACGACGATCTCGACGCGATGCAGGAGGAGCTGATCGACCGCTTCGGGCCGCTACCCGATGCGGCGCAGGCGCTCGTCGCATGCCACCGGCTGCGGCTCGTCGGCAAGCCGATGGGCGTCGTCAAGATCGATGCCGGCCCCGAGCGAACGACGCTGCAGTTCGCGAAGAATCCGCCGTTCGACGCCGGCAAGCTGATCCTGCTCGTGCAGAAGGACGGCCGCATCCGCTTCGCCGGACCCGACCGCGTGCGCATCGAGCGCGCGGCGCCCGCGCTGTCGGATCGCGTGATGGTCGTCCGCGACTTCCTCGGCAAGCTGGGCTGAGGATGGTCGTTCGCGACTTCCCCGGCAAGCTGGGCTGAGTACAGCGTCAGCGTCGATACCCGCTGCAATGACCGCCGCTGCGCTGCTGCCGCCGCAGATCCATGTCTTCGTTCGCGACTGGCTGTCGTCCAACAATGTCGTGCTGCGAAGCCGCGACGGCCACGTGCTGATCGACACCGGCTACGTGCGTCACGCGCCGCTCACGCTGTCGCTGCTCGCCACGCCGCGCGGCATCGGCAGCGATCCGCTCGCGAAGATCGTCAACACGCATTGCCATTCCGATCACATCGGCGGCAACGCAGCGGTCGCACGACGTTACGGCTGCTCGATCGCCGTTCCGCAGGGCGAGGATGCCGCGATCGAGCGCTGGGACGACAAGTCGCTGTTGTTCGACTACGCCGGACAGAGCGCCGAGCGCTTTCGCGCCGACGAGGCGATCAAGCCCGGCTCGACGCACGTATGGGGCGATCTCGAATGGCAAGCGCTCGCCGCGCCCGGCCACGACATGGGCGCGCTCGTGTTCTGGAACGCCGAGCACGGCATCCTCGTGTCCGGCGATGCGCTTTGGCAGCACGGTTTCGGTTTCGTCATGCCGCCGGAGATCGACGCGGCGGCGTTGCCGGCGACGCGCGCGACGCTCGACATGATGGGGAAGCTTGCGGTCCGTGTGCTGATCCCCGGGCACGGCGAGCCGTTCACCGACGTCGCGGCGGCGCTTGCGCGCGCATACGATCGCGTCGCGGCATTCGAGGCCGATTCGCTGCGCATGGCGCGCCACGCGCTCAAGGTGATCCTGATGTTCACGCTGCTCGAGCGGCAGCGGATGCCGATCGCCGCACTGCCCGGCCACGTCGAGAAGATCGGCATCTTCCGCGACTTCAACGCGACGTTCTTCCGGCTGCCGCCTGCGAAGCTCGCCGACGCGATCGTCAGCGATCTCGAACGCGTCGGCGCGGTGCGCCGTGTCGACGGCGATCTGACGCCCGCGCAACGTCTTTAGCGTGGGAGCTGCGCCAGGAACGCGCGGATGCCGCCGAGCAGCATCTCGACGGCGATCGCGGTCAGCAGCAATCCCATCAACCGGGTCAGCGCAAGCGCGCCGCGCTCGCCGATCAGCCGCTGCATCCGATCGGCGAGCGCAAGCGTGACGACGCTCACCAGCATCGCGATGGTGACGCCGCCGGCGAGTTCCGGCAGCCGATCGGGCGTGCGTGACGCGAGCAGCATCACCGTCGCGAGCGCCGACGGTCCGGCGATCGCGGGAACGGCGAGCGGAACGATGAACGGCTCGCCGGCAAAGTCGCCGAACAGGTGCTCCGGTTCGCGGAACACCATCGAGAGCGCAATCAGGAACAGCACGACGCCGCCGGCGATCGCGATCGACGCTTGCGAAAGATGGATCAGCGCAAGGAACGACTGGCCGCCGAACAGGAACGCGAGCAGCAGGAAGTACGCGATCGCGCATTCGCGCAACACGACGGGCAGACGCCGCTCGCGCGGCACGCCGCGCAGCACGGCGACGAACAGCGGCACGTTGCCGAACGGATCGGTGACGAGAATCAGCAGAATCGTCGCGGAGACGAGTTCGGTCGGCATCGGCGGCGCGAGTATAGCGCGACGACGCGGGCGCCTGCGGCGTCATCCGGCGATGCGGAACGCCGCGTGCACGCGCGGATCGCGAAAGTCCTCCGCGCGGACACTGCGCGTGATGTCGGCGACCTGCGGATCGGCCGCGAGCGTGGCGTCGAGCGAAAACGTGCGCAGGTTGGTCGAGAAGTAAAGCTCGCCGCCGGGCTCGAGCAGTGCGCGCGCCGCGGCGATCAGCGCGGCGTGATCGCGCGCAACGTCGAACTCGCCGGCCATCGCCTTCGAGTTCGAGAACGCCGGAACGTCGGCGACGATCAAGCCGTAACGGCGCCGCTCGACACGCGCGCGCGCAAGCCATGCGAGCGCATCGGCACGGATCAGCGCATGGCGCGACACGTCGACGCCGTTCAGCGAAAAGTTGCGCGCCGCCCAGTCGACGTACGTGTTCGACAGGTCGATCGTGTCGGAGCGTGTCGCGCCGCCGGCGGCCGCGTACACGGTGAAGGTGCCGGTGTACGCGAAGACGTTCAGCATTGCGCGGCCCGCTGCGCGCTCGCGGACCCGAGCGCGCAGCGCCCGATGATCGAGGAACAGCCCGGTGTCGACGTACGCTTCGAGATTCACCTCGAAGCGCAGGCCGCCTTCGACGACGACGAACGGATGTCCGGCCACGCCGCTCTTCGCGTGCTGCTCGCCTGCGCGACGGCGGACGCGCCGCTTCGCGACGACGTTCTCGCGCGGCACGCCGAGCGTCGTCGCGGCTCGCCCGCACACGGCCTCGATCCACCGCGCCCGCTGGTCGGCCGCCTGCTTCCAGCCGGTGTCGAATTCCTGCAGGTGCACGCGCGTTCCGATCGCCGTGTCTTCGGCGACGTAGCAATCGATCGCGAACGGAAACTCCGGCACGTCGCGGTCGTAGACGCGATAAGCGCCGACGTCGTTGCGCGCGGCCCAGCGCGCGCGATGGCGGGCGTTCTTCGCCAGCCGATTGTGGAAGGCGATGAATGCGTCCGCCGACGGCGCGGTGCGCGAACGCGCGTCGCCCGTCATCGGCCGCGCAGGGTGCCTTCGCGGCGCGGATCGGCACCGCCGATCCAGCCGTGCGTCGTGCGCACGATCGCCTGGGTGCCGCTCGTCTGGTCGACGATCGAAACCGGCTCGCCGATCGCCGCGAGCTTCGACGCGAGCAACGACACCGGCGTGTCGCGCTCGAGCTCCGTCGGGCCGTTTCGACTGCCGAAGTTCGGCAATGCAACCGCAGCCTGCGGGTCGAGCTTCCAGTCGAGCACGGCGACAAGCGTCTTCACGACGTAATTGATGATCGCCGGCCCGCCGGCCGATCCGGTGACCATGTACACGCGGCCGGCGGCATCGTAGACGATCGTCGGCGTCATCGACGAGCGCGGCCGCTTGCCCGCCTCCACGCGGTTCGCCACCGGCTTGCCGTGCTCGCTCGGCGCGAACGAGAAGTCGGTGAGCTCGTTGTTCAGCAGGAAGCCGCCTTCGGTCATCAGTCGGCTGCCGAACGCATCCTCGATCGTCGTCGTCATCGCCACGGCGTTGCCGTCTCGATCGACGATCGCGACCTGCGACGTCGACGGAAATTCGAGCGCCGCGTGCTCGCCGAACGCGACGCGCCGATCGTCGCGCGACGACTGCCGCGGAACGCCCGGCCCGGCGTGACCGATGCTCGCGTCGACACGGATGAGATCGGCGCGGCGCGCGAGGTAGTCGCGGTCGAGCAGCCCCGGCGGGGGCGCGACGAAATCGGGGTCGGCGATGTACGCGTTGCGATCGGCGTAAGCAAGGCGGCCCGCCTCGCTCATCAGGTGGACGGCGAAGAACGACGCCGGCTGCAGCGACGCTACATCGAAGCGCTCGAGCATTGCGAGCATCTGCAGCGACGCGATGCCACCCGACGACGGCGGCGGCATCCCGCATACCGTATAGACACGATAACCGCCGCACACCGGCGCGCGCGTCTTCACGCGATAGCCATCGAGATCCGCAAGCGTGAGGTCGCCGGGATTGCCCGGATGCGAATTCGCGGTCGTCACGACGTCGCGCGCGATCGCGCCGCGATAGAAGGCCGGCGCGCCACCGCGCGCGATCGCACGAAGCGATCGTCGCGAACGCCGGGTTGCGCAGCACGTGACCGATCGGCCAAGGCTTGCCCGCGCCGTCGAGAAAGTAGGAGCGAGCACGTGCACTGAGCCGCGTCTCGCTTTCGAGCAGCGCATGCAGGCGCGGCGACACCGCAAAGCCGCGCTCGGCAAGCGCGATCGCCGGCTCGAACAGGCGCGCCCAGGGCATGCGGCCGTGGCGGCGATGCGTTTCGGCGAGCAGCGCCACCGTTCCCGGTACGCCGACCGAGCGCCCGCCGACGACGGCGTCGAGAAATTCGCGCGGCCTGCCGCGCGCGTCGACGAAGCGGTCGGGCCGTGCCGCGGCGGGCGCGGTTTCGCGGCCGTCGTATGCAATCAGCCGTTTCGTTCGCGCGTCGTGATACAGCATGAACGCGCCGCCGCCGATACCCGAGCTCTGCGGCTCGACGAGATTCAGCACGAGCTGCACGGCGACCGCGGCGTCGGCGGCGCTGCCGCCCTGTGCGAGCACGCGATAGCCGGCGTCGGTCGCCAGAGGGTTGGCCGTGGCGACGATGAAATGCGCCGCGACGACGGGCGCCTTGTCGATCCAGCCCGACGCACGCTCGGGCGCGGTCTGCGCCGCGGCGCACGCGGTGAACACAAGCACGAAAGCGGCAAGCGATGCGGTTCGCATGATGGTGCCGTGTCCGCCGCAGATTCTAACCGAGCGCGCCGGCGCGTCGTTTCCTGACGTCGAAACTTACACCCGCAGCGGCGCGAGCCGCCGGCCGCCGCGCGTAAGGCGGAGCGTTTCGTGCCGACCAACGGCTCAGCGCGGCGCGAACGCCGCGCATCGATCCGCGGCGAACGCGCGGACCCCTACCAGGAGACGACCGATGAAGACGCATTTATTCAGGACGATCGCGATGGCCTCGATGCTCGGCCTCGCCGCGCTGTCGACGCCCGTGCTCGCTGCCGACGGTGACGGCATGCAGACATTCTCGCGGCAGGTGCAATCGATGGCTAACAAGGACGGCATGGTGTCGAAGAAGGACTTCATGGCGATGATGGAAAAGAAGTTCGACGCGATGGACAAGTCGAGGAAGGGCATGCTGTCGACGCAGGACATCATGCACATCTTCAGCGACCGCACGGGCCAGTAGCGCAGCAGTGGGCAGGCCCGCACCGCGCGGGAATCGTCGCGGGCGGGCCCGATCGGCCGGCAGCGTCCGTGCGCGACGGCATGCGCGGCCGCTGCGCCTGGCGCGCGCCGCTTGCCGTCGTCGCCGTTCCGCGCGAGCATCGGCGCAACGTCGACATGGCAAGCACCCGGTGAAGCGATACGAAACGATCGTCGTCGGGCTCGGGGCCGCCGGCAGCGCCGCGCTCCACCATCTCGCCAAACGAGGGTCTCGTGCGCTCGGCATCGACCGTTTCGCGCCGCCGCACGCGTACGGGTCGTCGCATGGCGACACGCGGATCACGCGGCTCGCGATCGGCGAAGGCGAGCACTACACGCCGCTCGCGATCCGCTCGCATGCGCTGTGGCGGATGCTCGAGCGAGAGAGCGGCACGCAGCTGTTGACGGCGAACGGCGCGCTCGTCATTTCCAGCGCAAAGACGTCCGCGCGGATGCACGTGACGAACTTCTTCGCGAACACCGTCGCGGCGGCGAAGCGCTTCGGCATCGCGCACGAGACGCTCGATGCGGCGGCGATTCGGCGCCGGTTTCCACCGTTCGCCGTGCGCGACGGCGAGATCGCCTACTTCGAGCCGGGCGCGGGGTTCGTGCGGCCCGAGGCGTGCATCGGCGCGCAGCTCGCGATTGCGCGTGCCCACGGCGCCGAGATTCTCTGCAACGAAACGGTCGTCGCCATCGAGCCGTCCGACGCCGGCGTCGCGATCGTCGGCGAAGACGCGTGCTTCCGGTGCGACGTGGCGATCGTCTGCGCGGGCGCGTGGTTGCCGTCGCTGCTCGACGCGCCGCTGGCGCAGCGGTTCGCCGTCCACCGGCAGACGCTGTTCTGGTTCGACGTCGACGGGCCGATCGGGGCGTTTGCGCCCGAGCGCTTTCCGGTTTTCATCTGGGAGCTTCCGCACGGGCGCAACGGGGTGTACGGCTTCCCTGCGATCGACGGTGCACGCGGCGGCGTGAAGATCGGCACCGAATCGTTTGCGCACACAACGACACCGGACGCGTGCGAGCGCACGGTCAGCGAACGCGAGATCGATGCGATGCACGCGCTGATCGAGCCGTACCTTCCGGCCCTGTCGCGAACGTGCGTGCGTGCGGCGACGTGCCTCTACACCGTCACGCCGGATTTCGGCTTCGTCGTCGACGCGCTGCCCGGCGCTTCGAACGTGCTGATCGCCTCGCCGTGCTCCGGCCATGGCTTCAAGCACTCGCCGGCGATCGGCGAAATGCTCGCGCAATGGGCTGTCGAGCGTCGCAAGCCGGATGCGCTCGCGCCGTTCAGCTTCGCGCGCTTCGACAGCGGCTGACTCGCCGCCGCCGACGGCACGCGTGCGTCAGATGCCGAACACGCGTCGTGCGTTGAACCCGCGCACCTTGTGCCGCGTCACGGTCGACAGCGCGTCGACGCGCGCGAGGCAGCCCGGCATGTCGCCGATCGTGTGCGGATAGTCCGATCCGTACAGCACGTGGTCGGGTCCCATCACCTCGACGCAGAAGTCGAGCGCCTCCTGCGAGAACAGCACCGAGTCGACGTAGAAGCGCTCGAGGTACTCCGTGGGCCGTCGCGCGATCTTCTCGCGCGCCGCCGGGATGTGATTGAAGCACTGGTCCATCCGCGCAATCACGTACGGCAGGTAGCCGCCGCCGTGGGCACCGATGATCTTGAGCTTCGTGTAGCGGTCGAAGAATCCGTCGTAGATCATCCGCGCGAGTGCGAGCGTCGTGTCGACGGTGAAGCCGATCGACGCAGTCAGCTGGAAGCGCACCATGTCGAGCTCGGCGACGCCTTGCGGCGCCGTCGGATGCACGAGCACCGGCAGCCTCGCGTCGTCGATCGCCTGCCACACCGGCGCGAACTTCGGTTCGGTCAGCGACGCTCCGTCGATGTTCGCAAGGACCATGACGCCGACGCAGCCGGCGGCGCGGGCACGCCCGAGCTCGGCGGTCGCGAGCTCCGGGTACTGCCACGGCAGCGACGCGAACCAGCGAATGCGGTCGGGATACCGTGCTTGCGCCTCGCGCATGTCGTCGTTCATGATGCGCGCCGCCTGCAGGCTCACCTCGGGACCGCCCCAGAAGACGTTCGGGCATGTGAGCGAGACGATCGACACGTCGACGCCGTGCTCGTCCATCGTGCGCAGCCGCAGCTCGTAGTCGAACATCGGCGGCACCGGTGTCATGAACGGCGCGCCGTCCAGGTGGATCGCGCGCAAGCCGCCGGGCACCTCCTTCACCGCGTAGCGCGGCGCGCCGTGCGCCTTCAGCAGCGAAAACCACGCCTCGGTCAGCACGTGCGTGTGGACGTCGATGACGGGACTTTCGAGCGGGCTCGGTGAGATCGGCATGGATGCGGACGCGGGACGCGCGACAGGAACGCCGTGCGGGACGGCACGGCGTGCAGTGTAGCAGCCGGGCGATCACTCCACCGTGAGCATTCCCGTCATCGTCGGGTGCAGCGCGCAGTAATACGCGAACGTGCCGGGCTTGCGCGCGACGTAGCGCCACGACTTGCCGGCGGCGATCGCCTTCGAGTCGAACGCGCCGTCGCGCGCCGTCACCGTATGCGGGAACGGATCGTCGTTCGTCCAGATCACCGTGTCGCCGCGCTTCACGGTGATGTCGGCGGGCGAGAATGCGGTGCCGTCGATCGCGACCGCGCGCGTCGCCGCCGTGCCCGAAATCGACGACGCCATCGCGAGCGCGAGCAGCGCCGTCCGCGCTGCGAAGCGACGCGCGCTCACTGGCCGAGCTTCGACTGGATCATCTTCGCGTGCTCGAGATGCGCGACGAACGCCGGACGCACCTTGACGAGCAGCGCCTTCAATTCGTCGTTCTTCGCGTCCGGGATCAGTGTCTTGTCGAGCGCGTCCAGCACGTTCTGGTGATACGTGACCTCGTGGTCGACGTACGCCTTGTCGAACGCGGCGCCTTTCAGCGTCTTCAGATGGGCGAGGTTCGCGACGCCGCCCTGCTTCAGGGTCCGGCTCGTCGGATTGTCCTCGGGCTTCACGCCGAGCTTCTTCACCAGAGCGGTCGCCTGCCTGTTGACGCCGCCGTGATCGGTCACCATCTGCTTGCCGAACGCCTTGACGTCGTTCGTCGAGGCTTTCGATTCGGCGAGCTTGCCGGCGTCGATGTCGACCTGGTTGGCCGTCACGACGATGTGAGCGATCTGCGCGTCGTTCGGACCGCCTTGCGCGAGCGCGCCCGCCGCGGCGAGCAGCGTCGTCGCGAGCAGCAGCGAAGCCATCTTCATAGTCGTCTCCAATGAACGGTTCGCACGCCGGGCACCGCGCCCGGCGTTCACCGCAGCATTGGATGAAACGAGCGCGACGCCCGTTCTGCCGCGCTCAGTCGACCGTCGCGCCGGACGCCTTGACCGCCTCCGCCCACCGCGGCAAGTCGGTGCGAATGACGCCGGCGAATTGCTCGGCCGTGTGCGGCGGCGTCGGGTCCATGCCGAACTTCGCGAGCTGCTCCTTGAATTCCGGTGTCGCCTGGATCGCCTGCAGCGTCGCGTTCAACTTGTCGACGATCGGCCGCGGGGTTGCACCGGTGGTGACGATCCCTTGCCATGCCTGCCAGTCGAATCCCGGCACCGTGTTGGCGATCGGCGCGACGTCGGGCATGAGCGCGCTCTGGCGTGCCGACGTCGCGCCGTATGCGCGCACCTTGCCGCTCTGCACGGCCGGGACGGCGGCCGTGAAGTCGGCGAACATGATCTGCACCTTGCCGCTGTAGAGGTCGGGCAGCGCCTGCGGCGTGCCCTTGTACGGAACGTGCTCGATGTCGAGGCCGAGGCTTTTCTTCAGCGACTCCATGAACAGGTGATGCGGGCTGCCGTTGCCGACCGACGCGTAGAAATACTTGCCGGGATTGCGGCGGATCTCGGCGATCAGCTCCGGCAGCGTCCGCGGCGCAAAGCCGGCGTTGCCGATCAGGATGAAGTTGACGGCGCCGACCTGCGACACGGCGGCGAAATCGCGCAGCGGATCGATCGGCGCTTTCGTGTACAGCGCGGGGCTGATGCCGAGCGTCGTCGATGTCGCCATCAGCAGCGTGTAGCCGTCCGCCGCCTGCTTCGCGACGAACTCGGCGCCGACGAGCGTACCGGCGCCCGGCTTGTTGTCGACGACGACCGGCTGCTTGAGCGCATCGGACAGCCGCTGCGCGATCGCGCGCGCGAGCAGATCGGTGAGCGCACCCGGCGGATAAGGGACGACGAGCTTCACCGGGCGGTTCGGGTACGTCGCCGCGTCCTGCGCGTGCGACAGCGGCACCGAAGCGACGATCGTCGGCGACGGCGAGCGTGCGCATGAGCGCGCGACGCCGCGCGCGAAAACGGCTGTTCACTCGGACGCTCCCTTCATGGCGATCGTTCGACGTTACCGGCGCGGCGTTCGCCGTGTCAAGCCGTCGCCAACCCGTGTATCGTGCGTGCCGTGACCGCCGTCGTCGCCATCGGCCGCAATGCATTTGTCGACCGCGTGCTCGAGCGGGTCGCCGAGGACGATGCGCGGATCGCCATCCATCGCGAGTTCGCGGGCGCTCCGCTCGAGCGTATCGAGGCGGTGATATGCATGCGTGCGCCGACCGAGCCGCTGCCGCCGATGCCGCGCCTTCGCTTCGGGTTCGCGCCCGGCGCCGGCATCGACGGCCTCCTTGCGTGCCGCGGGCTGCCGAGCGGATTGCCGCTCGTGCGCGTCTGCGATCCGCAGCAGGCGCGGCGCATGGCGCAGTACGTTGCGACGATGGTGCTCGCCCAGTGGCGCGGCCTCGATACGCTGCGCAAGCGCCAGCGTGCGCGGCAATGGATCCGCGATCTGCCGGACGACGAAGCGCGCGCGCCGGTCGCGGTGCTCGGCTACGGCATGCTGGGGCGCGCGACGGCGCACGCGCTCGCCGCGCTCGGTTTTGCCGTCACCGCGTGGACGCGCTCGCCGCGCGCCGAGCACGCGCGCGATGTGGCGATCGCGTGCGGCGCGTCGGAGCTCGACCGCATGCTCGCGTCGAGCCGCTTCGTCGTCGTGCTGCTGCCGCTCGTCGACGAGACGCGCGGCCTGCTCGACGCGGCGCGCATCGCGCTGCTGCGACCCGACGCGTACCTGGTCAATGCGTCGCGGGCGGCGATCGTCGACGAGCCGGCACTTCTCGCTGCACTGGCCGACGGTCGCATCGCCGGTGCGGCGCTCGACGTGTTCGCGACCGAGCCGCTGCCCGCCGACAGTGCGTGGTGGAGCGCGCGAAACGTCACGTTGACACCGCACATCGCGGCGTTCCCGCGGGCCGAGTTCGTCGCCCGCGCATTCGTCGATACGCTGCGCGACGCCCGCGCCGGTCGACCGCTCGCGAACGTCGCGGCGCTCGCTCGCTGAGCGTGCGCGCGGTGCGCAGCTCAGAGCTGCGACGCGAGCAGCGACGCGAAGAAGCCGAACGTGCGCTGGTACCAGGGCGTCGCGCGCCACGCCTCGTACGTGATGCGCTCGGACTGCGCGAGATCGCGCTCGAACTGCCGCACCTGCGAGGCGGCGAAGTCGCGGTCGTAGACGTTGAGGTTCGCCTCGTCGTTCAGCCGGAACGAGCGGTTGTCGAAATTCGTCGAGCCGACCGACACGACTTCGCCGTCGACGACGAGGAGCTTCACGTGCAGCAGCGTCGGCTGGTATTCGAACATCTGCGCGCCGGCCGCAAGCAGCCCGCCCCAGTTCGACCGCGATGCGAAGCGCACCCACTGCGTGTCCGTGACCGGACCTTGCACGAGCACGCGCACGCGCACGCCGCGATTCACCGCGTCGATCAGCGCCGAGACCGTGCCGTCGTCGGGCACGAAATACGGCGTCTCGAGGTCGATCGTCCGCGATGCCGCCGTGACGGCCATCAGGTACATCAGGTGCATGCTCTCGCTGCCGCCATGCGGAGAGCTCATGAACATCTGCGCCCGCGAGTCGCCGGCTTGCGGCAGCGACGGAAAATACTCGGCACCGTGCAGCACCGCGCCGGTCACGCGCGTCCAGTTGTCGAGGAACGCCGCCTGCATCTGTGCGACGACCGGACCCTCGGCGCGAAAGTGCGCATCGCGCCAATGATCGGGATCCTGCGCGTGACCGAGCCACTTGTCGGCGATGCCGACGCCGCCGGTGA
Organism: uncultured beta proteobacterium; assembly: GCA_963798655.1. Classification (GTDB taxonomy): domain Bacteria; phylum Pseudomonadota; class Gammaproteobacteria; order Burkholderiales; family Casimicrobiaceae; genus CAVSMC01. The sequence goes on from CAWCUH010000012.1 coordinate 181,515, forward strand.
AGCCGACGCGCCCGTCGACGACGAGCAGCTTGCGGTGCGTGCGGTTGTTGATCCGCGACAGCTGGTACCACGCGAGCGCGTGATACATCCTCAACTCGACGCCGGCATCCTCCATTTCGCTGGTGAGCCGCGGGTCGATCTTCTGCGAGCCGACCCAGTCGAGCAGCACGTGCACGTGGACGCCGCTGCGCGCGCGCTCGGACAACGCATCCGCGAACGCCTTGCCGATCTCGCCCGACCAGTAGATGTACGACTCGAGCGTGATCGTGTGCCGCGCCGAGCGTATGGCGTCGAGCATCGCCGGAAAGATCTCGTCGCCGTTTTGCAGCGCCTCGATGCGGTTGCCACCGAGGATCGTCGGCCCGAGCATCGCGCCCATGTCGCGGCGAAACTGATCGCTCTCCGCCGCGTCGATGCGAACGACGCGCGGATCGACCGACGGCTCCGCCGGGAACAGGTTCGAAACGACGAGCGTCGCGACGAGCGTCACGGTGACGCCCGCGATCGCCCACTTCCATCGTGTTTTCATTCGAGCAGGTGCCGTTTGATCGCGCGCATGAGCGTGCGGCACCGTACATCGGCGGTCCACCGGCACGCGCCGCCAGCGCGTGTAGGGCCGGACCTACAGACGCGGAGGGCCGGCACGGCCGGCCCTCCGCGTACCGCGAGAAGAACGGCTACTTCTTCGGCGCTTCGGGCGTGGCGGGCGTCGCTGCCGGCGCCGTGGCCGCCGGCGCCATCGATCGCGGCCGGTGCGACCGCGCTTGCCGGGGGGGATGCCGACGATGGTCCGTAAACGTTGCCGAGCAGCGGCACGATCATCAGCGCGACGATGTTGATGATCTTGATCAGCGGATTCACCGCCGGCCCGGCGGTGTCCTTGTACGGATCGCCGACGGTGTCACCGGTGACGGCCGCCTTGTGCGCGTCGGAGCCCTTGCCGCCGTACTGCCCGTCCTCGATGTACTTCTTCGCGTTGTCCCACGCGCCGCCGCCGGTCGTCATCGAGATGGCGACGAACAGGCCGGTGATGATCGTGCCCATCAGAAGGCCGCCGAGCGCCTGCGGTCCGAGCAGCAATCCGACGACGACGGGCACGAGCACCGGAAGCAGCGACGGAACGATCATCTCCTTGATCGCCGCCTTGGTCAGCATGTCGACGGCGACGCCGTATTCCGGCTTGGCCGTGCCTTCCATGATGCCCTTGATCTCGCGGAACTGACGGCGCACCTCGACGACGACCGCTCCCGCCGCGCGCCCGACCGCTTCCATCGCCATCGCGCCGAACAGATACGGAATCAAGCCGCCGAGGAACAATCCGACGATGACCTTGTAGTTGGAAAGATCGAACGACACGCCGATGCGCTCGGTTTCGAGCGCGTGCGTGTAGTCGGCGAACAGCACGAGCGCCGCGAGCCCGGCCGATCCGATCGCGTAGCCCTTCGTGACCGCCTTCGTCGTGTTGCCGACCGCGTCGAGCGGATCGGTGATCGCGCGCACCGAGTCGGGCAGCTTCGCCATCTCGGCGATGCCCCCGGCGTTGTCGGTGATCGGACCGTACGCATCGAGTGCGACGATGATGCCGGCCATCGACAGCATCGACGTCGCCGCGATCGCGATGCCGTACAGCCCCGCGAGCACGTACGACGCCCAGATCGCGATGCACACCGAGATCACCGGCAGCGCGGTCGCCTTCATCGACACGCCGATGCCGGCGATGATGTTCGTCGCGTGGCCCGTCGTCGACGCCTGCGCGACGTGGCGCACCGGCGCGTACTCGGTCGCCGTGTAGTACTCGGTGATCACGACCATCGCCGCGGTCAGCGCGAGCCCGATCAGCGACGCGCCGAAGAGGCGCAGCGGCGTGATGTCCGGATACGCGGCGCCCACGCCGCTCATCATGTACGTGGTGATGAACCAGAACGCGATCGCCGACAGGATCGCCGCGACGATGAGCCCGCGGTAGAGCGCGTTCATGATCTTGCCGCCCGGCGTCGCCTTGACGAAGTACGTGCCGATGATCGACGCGATGATCGACGCCCCGCCGAGCACCAGCGGATACGTCACCGCGCGCTCCGCGTACGACGGCATCAGCAGCGCCCCGAGCAGCATCGTCGCGACGATCGTCACCGCGTAAGTCTCGAACAGGTCGGCGGCCATGCCCGCGCAGTCGCCGACGTTGTCGCCAACGTTGTCGGCGATCACCGCAGGATTGCGCGGGTCGTCTTCGGGAATCCCGGCCTCGACCTTGCCGACGAGGTCGGCGCCGACGTCGGCGCCCTTGGTGAAGATGCCGCCGCCCAGACGCGCGAAGATCGAGATCAGCGAGCCGCCGAACGCGAGTCCGACGAGCGGCTGGATCGCGTGGTGCAGCCCTTCGCCCATCAGGTTCGGCGCGTACTCCGCGGCACCGATCAGGAAGCCGTAGAACCCCGCCACGCCGAGCAGCCCCAGGCCGACGACCAGCATGCCGGTGATCGCACCGCCGCGAAACGCGATCGAGAGCGCCTCGTTCAAGCCGGTGCGCGCCGCTTCCGCCGTGCGCACGTTCGAGCGTACCGACACGTTCATGCCGATGTAGCCGGCGAGTCCGGAAAGGATCGCGCCGACGAGGAAACCACCCGCGGTGGCGCCGCCGAGCGCCCACCAGATGACGACGAACAGCACGATGCCGACGATTGCGATCGTCGCGTACTGGCGATTGAGATAGGCCTGCGCGCCGGCCTGAATCGCGGCGGCGATCTCGCGCATTCGCTCGTTGCCGGCCGGCTTCGCCATGATCCAGCCGATCGACGTGATGCCGTAGACGACGGCGAGGATCGCGCAGACGAGCGCGACGATGAGTGCGATGGAAAACATGCGGACTCTCCCTGACCCAGGTGGCTCGAAATCGACGCGGCGAGGCGGCCTTGGCCTTGTTACTGCGGCCTTCGTGCGGGCGATGCCTGAGGGGGCTCAGGCCTGGCACTCGCTCGCCGCCGGCATGCAACAGCCGGCAAACACGCTATTTTGCCAGTGCGCGATCCAAAAAGTCGAGCCGATCCTGACCCCAGAACGCCTCGCCGCGATGGACGTACCAGGGCACGCCGAACACCTGCGCGTCGATGGCCTTCTGCGTGAACGCCTCGTATTGCGCGGCCACGTCGGGCTGCGCGGCGCGCGCGGCGAGCGCCTCGGCGTCGAGGCCGAGTGGCTGCGCGAGCGCAGCGAGCGTCGATGGATCGGCGATGTCGCGCTCTTCCGCCCAGCGCGCACGCATGATCGCGCCGGCGAGCTCGAACGCGGCGCGCGGATCGCGCTCGCGCGCCGCGAGCACCCACTTCGAGCCGAGATCGGCGCCGGACGAGCCGAATTTCGGCTGCGCGTTGAGCGGCATGCCGAGGAAATCGCGCCATCGCGCAAGCTCGACCAGCCGATACGCCTGCCGCTGCGGCGCGCGCTTCGCGAGCGGCAGGCCGCCCGAAACCGCGAAGACCTTTCCGATGTCGACGGGCATCATTTCGACTTGCGCATCATGCTTCGCGGCAACCGCGCCGAAGCGCGAATGCCCGAAGTACGACCACGGCGAAACGAGCGAGACGTAGTAGTCGATGGTCTTGGTCATGTGCGATACCTCCACGTGAATCGTCGTCCCGCGAACAGCGGAGACGCGGCGACTTCCGTCGCAACGACACTGGGGTCCCGCGTTCGCGGGAAGGGCGCGCTAAATCTTGAACTCGGTCGTGAGCCGCTTCGCCACCGCCACGTTCTTCAGCCGCACATAGCGCGGCAGGCCGTCCTTGAACGGCGGCGGCGCCTCGCCCTTCATCAGCGGTGCGAGATAGGCGCGCGCGCGGGCCGTGATGCCGTAGCCGTCGCGGGCGATGAAATCGGACGGCAGCTTCTTCTCGACGTTCGCGACCTTGTCGAGCGACGCCTCGGTGATCTTCCAGCGATACGGCTTGTCGGACACGCGCGTGATCGCCGGCATCACGGCGTTGCGGCCGGCGAGCGCCATCTCGACGGCGGCGCGGCCGACCTCGAAGCTCTGCTCGAGATCGGTCTTCGATGCGAGATGGCGCGCGGCACGCTGCAGGTAGTCGGCGACCGCCCAGTGGTACTTGTAGCCGAGCTTGTCCTTGACGATCGACGCGATCATCGGGCCGACGCCGCCGAGTTGCGCGTGACCGAACGCGTCGCGGGTGCCGGCTTCGGCGAGAAGATTGCCCTGCGCATCGGACAGCCCTTCCGAGACGCCGACGCAGCAGTAGCCGAACTGCTTCGTCTTCGCATCGACCGCGGCGAGGAACTTCGCCTCGTCGAATGGAATTTCGGGAAACAGCAGCACGAGCGGGATCGGCGTGTCGGCGTCGTCCGCCATGCCGACCGCGGCGGTGATCCAGCCGGCGTGACGTCCCATCACCTCGAGCACGAACACCTTCGTCGACGTCTTCGCCATCGATGCGACGTCGAACGCCGCCTCGCGCATCGACGTCGCCACGTATTTCGCCACCGAGCCGAAGCCGGGCGAGTTGTCGGTGATCGGCAGGTCGTTGTCGACGGTCTTCGGCACGTGCACGGCGATCAGCGGATAGCCGAGCCGCTCCGCCATCTGCGACACCTTGAGGCACGTGTCGGCCGAGTCGTTGCCGCCGTTGTAGAAGAAGTAGCCGATGTCGTGCGCGCGGAACACGTCGAGCAGCCGCTCGTACTGCGCACGGTCCTGGTCGAGTCCCTTGAGCTTGTATCGGCACGAGCCGAAGGCGCCCGCCGGCGTGTACTTCAGCGCAACGATCGAGCGCAGCGGCTCCTTGCTGGTATCGATCAGGTCCTCGGTGAGCGCGCCGATGATGCCGTTGCGCCCGGCGTACACCTTGCCGATGCGCGAGCGGTTGCGGCGCGCCGTCTGGATAACGCCGGCGGCGCTTGCGTTGATCACCGCCGTGACGCCACCGGATTGCGCGTAGAACGCGTTGCGGGGAGCAGCTTTTTTCATGGCATGTCGTCCGGGTGCGAAGAGGTCATGGCGCTCACGCGCCGATCAGGCGGTCGACGCTCGCGACGAAGCGCGACAGCGTTTCCGGCCGGCAGAGCCGCGCCGCTTCGCGGGCATCGGACAGCAGGTCGTCGTCGAGCGGAACGTTGGTCACCGGCAGCTTGCGGTGCGGCAGCGGCGTCGCGAGGCGGCCGGCGAACTTGCGCTCGAATCGCTGCCGCTGCTCGTCCCATTTGTCGTCGTAGCGGCCCTGCGAGTGATGTACGAGCACGATGTCGCGGCAGATCGCGAGCCGGTAGCCGGCGAGGTACGCGCGAAAGCTGAAGTCGAGATCGTACAGGTGGAAGTGGTCGAACGTCTGCTCGTCGAAGCGCAGCGCGCGCGCGACCTCGGCGCGCGCCGCAATGAACACGCCGTCGAGGCCCTGCGCGCCCGGCACGACCAGCGGGCTGCCGCCGCCGACGAGCATCACCGGCTTCGCCGTCTCCGGGTGCGGCGTCACCAGCAGCATGAAGTCGAACGGATGGCCGGCGAAGTACCAGGCGCCGCCGACGACCCTCGTCGTGCCGGCGATGCCGATCACGTCGTACGACGCGAGATGCTGCCGCACGCGCTCGGCGAAATCCGGCGACACGATGTCGATGTCGTCGTGCGAGAAGATCAGCAGATCGCCGTGCGCGCGATCGATGCCGCGGTTGTAGCCCTCGGCGAGCGAGCGGGCATCATGAATGCCGACGATCTCGTGCTCGATGGCGTCGAGCGCCCGGTGGTAGCTCGCGCTCGCCTGCGCGAACTTCCTCGCGTCGATGCTGCATATCACGATGGAGACGCGCGTCACGGCCTCGGCCTCCGCGCCGCCAGACTGATTGCCATGCCGAGCCGTCGTCCCGGCCACTGCTCGCCGTTCATGGCCGCAGCTTCGCGAGCCACTGCTTCGCGCCGGCGTGTGCGGTGTCGAGCGCGAGCACCCTCGCAAACGACGTACGCGCGTCGGCGGCGTCACCGCCGGCGGCGCACGCGAGGCCGCGGTTGAACCACAGCCGCGCGTCGTTGTCCCGGGTTGCGATCGCCCGGTCGACGAGCCCGCGCGCATCGGCGAACTCGCCGCGCCGATACGCGATCATCGCCATCGCGTTCAGCAGGTCGGCATCGTCCTCGGCGTCGGACAGCGCCTCGCGCAATCGCCGTTCGGCCTCTTCGAGCGCACCACCCTGCGCAGCCTGCATCGCGCGCTCGACCGTCGCGTTGTAGCGCTCGACGTGCTGCGCGAACACCGCCGCCCACTTGTCGCGCACGTAGTTGCGCTGCGTCGTGAACTTCACCGGGTCGAAGTTGCCGACGCCGCCGCCGCCCGACGTGCCGATGTCCGAGTGCCAGCGGAACGTCGTCTGGTCGACGAACAGGAAGCGCGTCTTCTCGGAGAGTTGCAGGACGAAATCCCAGTCGTCATGGATGTCGAGCGCCGTGTCGTAACGCACGCCAGTGGCGAGCAGGTCGCGGCGGAACAGGAAAGCCGAGTGGTGGATGTACGACTTCTCGTGCAGCGCGAGCCGGTTGAACGGATGGCCGACTGTCAGGTACGGCTTGCCCGCCTCGTATACCTGGAAGCGGCAGTACGCGGCGCCGCAATCGGGCCGCGCCGCGAGCGCCGCGGCGAGTCCCGAGAGGTGACCGGGCAGGAACTCGTCGTCGTGATCGAGGAACGTGATGAGTGTCCCATGGCTCGCGTCGAGGCCTGCGTTCGCCGCGCGCGGCCGCGGCAGCGGCACGTCGGACTCGACATAGCTGAGCCGAAACGGGTAGCGCGACGCATCGGGTGGCCGATGCGAGCGCCCGCAAGCGGCGACCAGCACGACCTCGATCGCCGGATAGTCCTGCTGCGCCACCGAGTCGAGCGCTCGCGCGAGCGTCGGCGGATCCATGCTGCGGACGATGACGCTCGCAAGCGGCGGCAGCGCGCCAGTCATCGCAATGCGCGCCAACGCGCCGTTACGAGCGCAGCGCGGCGAGCGCCGCGTCGCGAATGCGCTCGACGCTGCCCAAGCCGTCGATGCGCCGGTATTTCGGCGCGCGCTCGTCGCCCTGCGCTTCCCAGCGCTCGTAGTAGCTCACCAGCGGCTTGGTCTGCGCGTGGTAGACGGCGAGCCGTTTCTTGACCGTGTCCTCGCGATCGTCGTCGCGCTGGATCAGGTCCTCGCCGGTCACGTCGTCCTTGCAGTCGAGCCGCGGCGGATTGAACCTGACATGGTACGTGCGGCCCGACGGCAGGTGCACGCGGCGCCCGCTCATCCGCTCGACGATCGCCGCGTCCGGCACGTCGATCTCGAGCACGTAGTCGATGCCGACGCCGGCGTCTCTCATCGCCTCGGCCTGCGGGATCGTGCGTGGAAAGCCGTCGAAGAGGTAGCCGCTCGCGCAATCGGGCTGGCGCAGCCGTTCCTTGACGAGCGCGACGATGATGTCGTCGGAAACGAGGTGCCCCGAGTCCATCACCTTCTTCGCGGCGAGGCCGAGCGGTGAGCCAGCGTTCACCGCCGCGCGCAGCATGTCGCCGGTGGAGATCTGCGGAATGCCGAACGCCTGCGTGATGAAGCCCGCCTGCGTGCCTTTGCCGGCGCCGGGCGGGCCGAGCAGGATCAGTCGCATGGATCGTTGCCGTCGGGTGGAAGAGGCGGCGGCGCGAATCGCGCAAGCCCGCGCCGGGCCGATCGATTGTGTCGGGAATGCGCACCGCGGTCAAATGCGTGCGTGACGCGAGAAAACGCTCCTATTTCGCCGCGAAGATCCGGCGCACGCGCTCGAGATCGCCCGGCGTGTCGACGCCCGGTGCCGGCGTGCCTTCGCTGACGAGCACCGCGATGCGCTGGCCGTGCCATAGCGCCCGCAATTGTTCCAGCGCCTCGAACCGTTCGATGGGGGACGGCTCGAGCGCAGGATATGAGCGCAGGAACGCCGCTCGATAGGCGTAGAGCCCGTAGTGCCGGTACAGCGGCAGGCCATCCGGCACCCGGTCGCGCGACGCGGCGAACGCATCGCGCGCCCACGGGATCGTCGCCCGGCTGAAGTAGAGCGCGTAGCCTTCGCGATCGAGCACCACCTTGACGACGTTCGGATTGAACGCCTCGGCGGCATCGACGATTCGATGGCACGCCGTCGCGATCGCTGCCGCCGGCTTGGCTGCGAGCGCCGCGGCGATCTCGCGCATCAGCGAGGGTTCGAGCAGCGGCTCGTCGCCCTGGACGTTGACGACGATCGCGTCGTCGGCGAGTTGCAGCTGATCGGCCGCTTCGGCCAGTCGGTCGGTGCCGGTCGCATGATCGCCGCGCGTCATGCAGACGTCGATGCCGTGCGCGGCGACCGCGTCGCGCACGCGCTCGTCGTCGGTCGCGACCGCCACGCTCGCCGCGCCCGACGCGGCCGCACGCTCGGCGACGCGCACGATCATCGGCTTGCCGGCAATGTCGGCGAGCGGCTTGCCGGGCAGCCGCGTCGACGCGTAGCGCGCCGGAATCAGCACGTGGAAGCGCATCGGAAGGCGCGCCGTGTCGCGCCCGTCAATCCTTCATCGCCTCGATCTCTTCGGGCGACACCTTGCGCGCTTCGTCCTCGAGCATCACCGGGATGCCGTCGCGAATCGGATACGCGAGGCGCGCCGATTTCGAGATCAGCTCCTGCTTGTCGCGATCGTAGACCAGCGGCCCCTTGGTCACCGGGCAGACGAGGATTTCGAGCAGCTTCGGGTCCACGTGAGCTTCTCCGCGATGCGATCGACGAGCGCTGGCTCGAGTATGGCCTCGACCGGCAGATACCAGCAGCGGTCGTCGGCGAACCGCTCGCATTTTACCGCATCCTTCTCGGTCATCACGATCGGCGCCGCGTCGTCGAACGCAAGCTCGGATGCGACGTAGTTGTGATGGTCGGGATAGGGATGCGCGTCGACGACGCAGCCGAGCGCCGCCAGCGTGTCGAAGAAGCGCTGCGGAGCGCCGATGCCCGCGAGCGCATGCACGCGCATGCCGGTAAAACCGTCGGTCGCGCGCTCGAGTTGCGGTGCGTTGACGCGGCGAAACGGCTTCGCCGCGAGCGTCGCCGCGAACGACGGCACGCCGAGATCGGGTCGCGGATCGCACGGCTGCAGCACGACGACGGCGTCGACGCTCGCGAGGCGTGCAGGCGGCTCACGCAGCGGACCGGCCGGCAGCCGCAGGCCGTTGCCGAGCCCGCGGCCGCCGTCGACCACGGCGACCTCGACATCGCGCGCGAGCGCGTAGTGCTGCAGGCCGTCGTCGCAGACGATCACGTCGCAGCGCGGGTTCGCGTCGATCAGCATCCGCGCCGCGAGGGCGCGGTCCGCGGCCACGGCCACCGGCCAGCCGCCCCGCGCGAGCAGCAGCGGCTCGTCGCCGACGTCGGCGGCGTCGCTCGTCGCCGTCGCGAGACGCGGCGACGTCGTCCGCCGCCCGTATCCGCGGCTCACGATGCCCGGCACGAACCCGCGCCCGCGCAGCGCACGGGCGAGCGCGGCGACGACGGGCGTCTTGCCCGTGCCGCCGACGGTGATGTTGCCGATGACGACGACCGGCACGCCGACGCGGGTCGAGGTGAGCGCATGGACGCGATAGAGCGCACGGCGCAGCGACGCAGCCGCCGCGAACAGCCACGCGGCCGGCGACAGCGCGACGGCAAGCCGCGTCGGCGCCGGTGCATACCATGAAGCGACGAGGCGTTCGCGAAACGTCATGTCATCGCGCGAACGCGGGAATCCAAGGCGTCCAGCCGCCCGCACGACGCTGGATCCCCGCGTCCGCGGGGATGACGATCGTCACCGCTGCGGCGACTGTGTGGCGAACGTGATGTGCACGTAGCCGGCGAGCCGAGCCGCCTCCATCACATGGATGACCGACTGGTGCGTCGCCTGCGCGTCGGCGTTGATGATGACGACCGGGTCCTTCGCGTCGCCCGCCGCACGCTTCAGCGCATCGGCGAGCGCATTGACGGTGCTGAACGTGAACACGTTGCGCTCGATCACGTAGCGTCCCTGTGCGTCGACGCCGACGTTGACCTCCTTCGGCCGCTCCTTGATCGCCTCGGCGTCGGCCTCAGGCAGCGTGATCTGCAGCTCGGCGACGCGCTGGTACGTCGTCGTCACCATCAGGAAGATCAGGATGACGAGCAGCACGTCGATCAACGGAATGAAGTTGATCTCCGGCTCGTCGCGGTGGCGCGCGCGGCGCAGGTTCATCGGCTGCGCGCTTCGCTAGGTGCGCTCGCCGTGCGCGAGGTCGACGAGCTTGATCGCCTGCTGCTCCATCTCGACGATCAGGCTGTCGATCTTGGCGCGGAAATGGCGGTAGAAGATCATGCTCGGGATCGCGACGATCAAGCCGAACGCCGTGTTGTACAGCGCGACCGAGATGCCGTGCGCGAGCTGGATCGGATTCGAGCCGGTCGCCGTCTGCGAGCCGAAGATCTCGATCATGCCGACGACGGTGCCGAACAGACCCAGCAGCGGCGCCATCGCGGCGATCGTGCCGAGCGTGGTGAGAAAGCGGTCGAGGTCGTGCGTGACGATGCTGCCGACTTCCTCCAGCGCTTCCTTCATCACCGGCCGCGGGCTGCGCACGTTCGCGAGCCCGGCGGCAAGGATGCGCCCGAGTGGTCCCTGCCGCGCGGTCTTCGCCAGCAGCTCGGGCGTCACACCGGCCTGCCGGTATTCGGAGAGCACGCGATCGACGAGGCCGACCGGTGCGATGACGCTCTGTCGCAGCGACCACAGCCGCTCGAAGATCAGCGCGAGCGCGACGATCGAGGCGATGATCAGCGGCCAGATCGGCCAGCCGGCCGCTTGGATGATGGACCACACGATGCCCTATGCTCCCCGCGCGAAAAATCTGCCGCAATGTAGCGTGGCGGCTTCGGTTCGTCCAGCGGCGATCATCGTCTGCGCCGGCTCGCGCCCTCGGCGAGCGTCGCCGTCACCGCAGCGCCGGCGAGCACGATGACCCACGACAGGTACACCCAGACGAGGAACAGCGGCAGCGTCGCGAGCGCGCCGTAGACCATCTGGTACGTCGGCACCGACGCCACGTACAGCGCGAAGCCCCGCTTCGCCGCCTCGAACGCGAGGGCGGCGAACACGCCGCCGATCGCCGCGACCGGAAGCGGCACCGGCCGTGCCGGCATCAGGAAATAAAGCAGCGTGAACGCGAGCGTCGCGAGCGCGACCGCGAGCGGCGTCGCGGCGAGCGCGACCGCGTGCGAGGCGAACGGCACCGCCTCGAGCGACGTCTCGACGAGCCATGTCGTCGACCAAACGGCGGCGCCGATCAGAAGCGGCCCCACGCTGATGCCGATCGCGTACACGAGCAGCCGGCGCACGAGCGGTCTCGGCTCGCGCACGCGGAAGATCGCGTTGATCTCGCGCTCGACCGTGCCGACCAGCAGGATCGCGGTGATGAACACGAAGGCGATCGAGATGCCCTGCAGATTGGCTGCCTTGAGCGTGAACTCGCTCAGGTGCGAGCGCACGACCGCTGTGCTGCCCGGCAGAAGATGGCGGAGCAGGAATTTCTCGAACGCGTCGAGCCAGCGGCCGAACAGCGGATAGCGAGCGACGTAGACGAACGCGACGGCGAACAGCGGCACCAGGCCGAGCACGCTGGTAAACGCGAGCGCCGCCGCCGTCTTGGCGAGACCGACGCCGGTCAGACGCCGCGTGACGCCGACGGCGAATGCGCGCGGACTCATCGCACGCCGCGCATCAGCCGGCGGCGATGTGCGACGCGAGCCACCACGCGATCGCCGAGATGAACGCGGTGCACGGGATCGTCAGCAGCCATGCCCATACGATGCGCTGCGCGATGCCCCAGCGCACCGCGGACACCTTGTGCACCGAGCCGACGCCGACGATCGCGCCGGTGATCGTGTGCGTCGTCGACACGGGGATTCCCATCGCGGTGGCGAGGAACAGCGTGATCGCGCCGCCGGTCTCGGCGCAGAAGCCGCCGACCGGTTTCAGCTTCGTGATCTTCATGCCCATCGTCTTCACGATCCGCCATCCGCCCGTCAGCGTGCCGAGCGCCATCGCCGCCTGGCATGCGATCACGACCCAGAACGGCACGTGGAACGTTCCGCCGGAAAGGCCCGACGCGAACAGCAGCATGGCGATGATGCCCATCGTCTTCTGTGCATCGTTGCCGCCGTGGCCGAGGCTGTACAGCGACGCCGACACGAGTTGCAGCCGTCGGAACCAGCGGTCGATGCGCCGCGGCGGCGTGCGGAAGAAGAGCCAGCCGACCGCCGTCATCAGCAACATGCCCAGGATGAAGCCGAGCAGCGGGCTGCCTACGATCGCGATGCTGATCGTGAGGAAGCCCTTGCCGACGAGCGTTTGGATGCCGCCCTTCGCAACGGCGGCGCCGGCGAGGCCGCCGATCAGCGCGTGCGACGACGACGACGGCAGCCCGTAGTACCAGGTGACGATGTTCCAGACGATGGCGCCGACGAGCGCACCGAAGATCACGTACGGATCGACGATCGACGGGTCGACGACGCCGGTGCCGATGGTGTTCGCGACATTCAAGCCGAACACGAGGAATGCGATGAAGTTGAAGAACGCCGCCCACGCGACCGCGTAGTGCGGCCGCAACACGCGCGTCGACACGACGGTCGCGATCGAATTCGCCGCGTCGTGGAAGCCGTTCATGAAGTCGAACGCGAGTGCGACCATCACCAGCAGAACGACGACCTCGAATGTGATCGGCGAGCCGGTCATGGCACGGGTGCGCGTCCGCGGGCGTGCGCCCGCCTCATCCGTTTTCCAGCACGATGCCCTCGATCACGTTGGCGACGTCCTCGCACTTGTCCGTGATCGATTCCAGCAGCTGGTAGACCTCCTTCAGCTTGAGGATCTGCTTCGCATCGCTTTCCTCGCGAAACAGCTTCGCGACCGCCGAGCGGAACACGAAATCGGCCTCGCTCTCCAGCCGGTCGATGTCGCCGCACAGCTTGAGGATGGCGTCCGCGTTGTCCATCGACTCGAGCTTCGCCACCGCCTCCTTCACCTTGCCCGTGCAGCTCATGCAGATCTCGCCGAGCTTTTGCGCATCGGGCGTCACCGCCTTCACGTCGTAGAGGAAGATGCACGTCGCCGTGTCCTCCATCAGGTCGAGCGTGTCGTCGAGCGTATTGATGAGCCGAAGCGTCTCGTCGCGGTCGAGGGGGGTGATGAACGTCTGATGCAGCAACTGGATCGTGTGGTGCGTGATCTGGTCGGCCTGCTTCTCGAGCTTCTCGATGGCGCGGCTGCGGCGCTCGAGCTGCGACAGGTCGCCGAGCAGCGACGCGAGCTCGCCCGCCGCCTGCGCCGCGAGATCGGCGTGCTGATTGAAGTAGTCGAAGAACTTGCCCTGCCTCGGCAGCAGTCCCATGGCGCACGCGATCCTCGTTGGCGACGCGCGATTATCGCATTGGCGCGCCGGCGGGCTCGCTTGACGTCTCGCGCTTGCTCGCATCGCCCTGTCGCTTCGCGACTCGGGGCCCCTGCTCGCCGCTCACGCCGTGTAAGCTCCATTGCATCGGCAACGACCAACCGGGCGGCCCGCGAACCGGCGCGCCCGACGGAGAAAAGCGATGAGCAATTCGTCTTCCGAAACCGCCGTGCTCGGCGGCGGCTGCTTCTGGTGCCTCGAAGCGGTGTTCGATCAACTCGCCGGCGTGCAATCCGTCGAATCGGGCTACGCGGGCGGAAAGCCCGCCCATCCGTCGTACGAGCAGGTATGCGGCGGCGACACGGGACACGCCGAGGTGGTGCGCGTCACGTTCGACCCGTCCGTGCTGTCGTTTCGCGATCTTCTCGGCGTCTTCTTCACGATCCACGATCCGACGACGAGAGACCGCCAGGGCAGCGACGTCGGCACGCAGTACCGCTCGGCGATCTTCTGCCAGACGCCGCAGCAGCGCACGATCGCCGAGACCGTGGTGCGCGAGCTCGACGCGGCCGCGCTCTGGCCGTCGCCGATCGTCACCGAGATTGCCGACGCGGCGCCGTTCTACGAAGCCGAGCGCTATCACCAGGAATACTTCGAGCGCAACGGCGGCCAGCCGTACTGCCAGTTCATCGTCGCGCCGAAGGTCGCGAAGTTTCGCAAGCAGTTCCTCGACCGGCTGAAGCGCCCGGCTTCGTAGCGCATCGCGCGCGACGCGGAGCGTCTCCCCGGGTCTAGCGCATCCGGCGCGACAGCCAGCCGCCGACGCCGAGCCCGGCGCCGACGGTCCACAGCACCGGCGCAATGCCGATCGACGCGCCGAGCGCGCCGAACGCGAGCGGCACGCCGACCGCCGCCGCATTGACGAGCGACATGCGAATGCCGGCGGCCTCGCCCAACCGGCCGGGCGGCGCGTACGCGTGCAGCAGCGACATCACCATCGGCTGCCCGCAGCCCACGCCGAGACCCAGCGTGAATGAAAGCGCCATCAGCGCGCCGGCGCGCTCGACGAGCGGGAAGGCGACATAGACCGCGGCCGCCACGAACAGCGACGACGTGAGCACCTGATGCTCGGTCGTGCGCCGGGCGAGCACGGGCATCGCGAGGCGAACGATGAACGTCGCCGCCGCGAACGCGGCGAGGATCACGCCGATCTGCGACGCGGAAAGGCCGATCTTCGCGCCGTAAATCGGCACGAAGACCATGTGCAGATCCCACGCCATCGCGATCAGCACGTTGACGGCGAAGACGTTTCGCAACGCCCGGTTCGCGAGCAGGTCCATCACGCTCGTGCTGCGCCCGCTCGGCGCGGCAGCGTGCGGAGCCGGCAGCCGCGGACGTCCGCACGCGAGCGCGACCAGTCCGGGCAGCGGCAGCAGCGCGAGCAGCGCGAACGTCGCGCGATAGCCGATATGATCGATCGCGTAGCCGGCGGTCAGCGGTCCGAGGAGCCCGGAGACCGAATAGCCGAGCGCGAGGAGGCTGAAGTTGCGCGCCTGCTGCGACGGTCCGCCGAGCGCGCCGGTCGCGTTCTGCGCGGCAACCTGGAACGTCATGAACGACGTACCGACGATCGCGGAGCTCGCGAACAGCGCCGCGAGGCCCGGCCAGGTGAAGGGCATTAGCGCGCCGAGGACGATGCCGATCGAGCCCACGACGACCGGCAACTGCACGCCGACGCGATCCGACAGGCGCCCGACGCTGACCGCGAACACCGCCGGCAACAGCGCGAAGAGCGCGATCAGCGCGCCGACCAGCGCAGGCGAAGCCCCGCGCGCGAGCGCGTCGAGCGACGCCGTGATCCGCGTGCCGGCGAGCGCGGCGTGATTCGCGATGCCGATCGCGATCAGCGCGACCAGCGTCCGCGCCGGTCGCAGCGGCTGCGCTAGGGCGCGAGCCGCTCGATCGTCCACGCGTTCGGCGTCTCGCGCCGGTAGCGGATGCGGTCGTGCAGCCGCGACGGCCGTCCCTGCCAGAACTCGATCGCATCCGGCGCGACGCGATAACCGCCCCAGTGCGGCGGCCGCGGAATGTTTTCGCCCGCGGCGGTGAAGCGCGACTCGACGTCGGCGAAGCGCGCCTCGAGCGCGTCCCGGCTTGCGATCGGCTGGCTCTGCGGAGACGCCCAGGCGCCGAGCCGGGATGCGCGCGGCCGCACGGCGAAATAGGCGTCCGACTCGACGGCGCCGACGCGCTCGACCGCGCCCTCGACGCGCACCTGGCGCTCGAGGTCGACCCAGTGGAAGAGCAGCGCGACGTTCCGATTCGCGTCGAGCTCGCCGCCCTTTCGGCTCGCGTAGTTCGTGTAGAAGACGAAACCGCGCGCGTCGAAGTCCTTGAGCAGCATGATGCGCGCCGACGGCCTGCCCTCGTCGCTCACCGTTGCGAGCGCCATTGCGTTCGGCTCGGGGAGCTTCGCGGCGAGCGCCTCGTCGAGCCATCGGCCGAACTGGCGGAAGGGATCGCGGTCGACGTCGTCCGCGTCGAGCTTCGCGCGCTTGTAGTCGGTGCGCAGATCGGCGATGTTCACGACTCGCGATTGTACGCGCCCGTTCGGCGTTCGCCGTACCGCGGTGCCCGCCGCTCGCTGTTCATCGTGCCTCGAAGCCGCGCAGCCGGCGCTCGCGAGCGCTTCGCCGTCGAAGCAACACATGCGGCGCTCTCTCCAAAATTCCCTCTTGCAGGGATTCCCTTCCCTCGGGAATAGAGTATATTTGCCCCCGATGAAGCAGGGAGCACCCATGACAGGAGGGTCTGCTTCAGAAGTGTTGGCGATGTGATGAAGACCCACAATTCCTAGGAAGGAGCACCATGGCTACTGCCAAGAAAGGCGCGAAGAAATCCGCCGCCAAGAAGCCCGCCGCGAAGAAGCCCGCCGCCAAGAAAGCCGCGAAGAAGTCCGCCCCGAAGAAAGCCGCTCCGAAGAAAGCCGCTCCGAAGAAGGCCGCTCCGAAGAAGGCCGCGAAGCGCAAGCCCAACGCCGCATTCATGAAAGCGATGACGCCGTCGGCGACGCTGTCCGCCGTGATCGGCTCGACACCGATGCCGCGCACCGAAGTGACGAAGAAGATCTGGGACTACATCAAGAAGAACAAGCTGCAGGACAGCGTCAACAAGCGGCTGATCAACGCCGACGACAAGTTGCGCGCCGTGTTCGGCGGCAAGGGCAAAGTGTCGATGTTCGAGATGACGAAGCTCGTCTCGAATCACCTGAAGTAACCGCGCCTCGCTCCGCGACGGCCGCTGGCGCTCCCGCGCCGCGGCCGTTTGTCTTTCGGATCGCCGCTTCGCGCAGCGCTACGATTGCGGCGCGCGGAGAGCGTTCTGAACCGCGGGCCGCGATGCGAGCGCGCCGCCCCAGCGGCCGAGATTCACGAGCTCCGCCGCGTCGGCGAGCGCCTTGCGCATCGCGTAGATCGGATACAGCGCGAAATCGGCGATGCTCAACTCGTCTGCGAGCCATTCGCGGCCGCCGAGCCGCGCATCGGCGACGCGGAACAGCTGCGTGAGCCGCGCCTCGTACCACTTGAGGTTCTGCGCCGACTTCTCGGGCAGCAGCGCCGTTTCGAAGAAGATGCCCGACGTCGCCGCCATGCAGTCGGTGACGGCGAACATCGACCACTGCCATGCGATCGCGCGGCGCGCCGCGTCGGCGGGCAGATAGCGCCCGCTCTTCTGCGCGAGGTAGAGCAGGATCGCGCCCGATTGCGCGAGCGTGATCGGCTGTCCGCCCGGGCCGTCCGGATCGACGATCGTTGGAATCGCGCCGGCGGGATTGAGCGCGAGGTAGTCGGGCGAGCGCTGCTCGCCCTTCGTCAAATCGACCCAGCGGATGCGATACGGCAGCGCGCATTCCTCGAGCATGATGCGCACGCGCAATCCGTTCGACGTCTGGAACGTGTAGAGATCGATCATCGTTGTCGGCTGCTCATCGGCGGTAGCGGGCATCGCGGGCTACCCCGGCTTGCGCTGCGGCCAGTCGTCCTCGTCGACGAGGATACGGATCACGCGCGTTCGCTTGCCGCTGCCGTAACGCTCCATCTGCACGAGCACCGGATAGAGCTCGGCGAGCTTCGCCCGCGCGCTGTCCTCGTCGTCGAACACGAGCACGCTCCCCTGCGCATCGCGAACGTCGTGCCAGAGGCCGTTGTCGGCCATCACTTCGATCTTGAAGCGCGTCGGCGCGGTGGCCATCGCTCACGCCCCGCGAGCCGACGTGAGCGCGGCGATGCGTGCCTCGATCGGCGGATGCGACGCAAAGAGCGCCATGACGCCGCCACTGTCCGCGATGCCGAACGCGGACAGCGACTTCGGCATCTCGCCGTGCTCGAGGCCGCCGAGCCGGCGCAGCGCGTTAACCATCGGCGACGGGGTGCCGAGCAGGTTGGCGGAGCCGCGGTCGGCGCGGAATTCGCGCCAGCGCGAGAACCACGCCACGATCATCGACGCGAGGATTCCGAGCAGGATCTGCGCGACGATCACGGTGATGAAATAGCCCGGGCCCTGACCGCGCTCGGTGCGAAAGATCGTGCGATCGACGATCGAGCCGATGATGCGCGCGAAGAAGATCACGAACGTGTTGACGACGCCCTGGATCAGCGTGAGCGTCACCATGTCGCCGTTCGCCACGTGCGACAGCTCGTGGCCGAGCACGGCCTCGACCTCCTCCTTGTTCATCGACTGCAGCAGGCCGGTGGACACGGCGACGAGCGCCGAATTCTTGAACGCGCCGGTCGCGAATGCGTTCGGCGCGCCGTCGTAGATCGCGACCTCGGGCATTGCGACGCCCGCCTTGGTCGCGAGGCGGCGCACCGTTTCCGTGAGCCACGCCTCGGCTTCGTTGCGCGGCTGCTCGATCACCTGCGCGCCGACCGACCACTTGGCCATCGGCTTCGACATCAGCAGCGAGATGATCGCGCCGGTGAATCCGACGACGGCCGAGAAGACGAGCAGCGGACCGTAACCGATGCCGTTCTGCGCGAGCGCGCGATCGAGGCCGAACAGCCGCAGGACGACCGACAGCACCAGCACGACGGCGAGATTGGTGGCGATGAAAAGAACGATGCGCTTCACGGGCAGCTCCGTTGCGTCTTCGAGTTGGAGCGCATCTTACCGCTAACGTTCGAACCGGTGCGCCGCGCAGGTACGCGCTCACGCGGACGTTCGCCACGAGTCCTTCAGCGTCACCGTGCGGTTGAACACGGCGACGCCGCGCGCGTGATCGGCGAGGTCGGCGACGAAGTAGCCGTGCCGCTCGAACTGGAAGCGCTGCTCGCGCTCGGCCGTCGCGAGCGCCGGCTCGACGCGCGCGGTGATCACGCGCTTCGACTCCGGGTTCAGGTCGTCGAGATAAGTGCGCTCGAGCGGCTCGGCCGACACGTCGATCGTCTCGCCGTCGTCGCCGGCGACGAGCGTCGCGTGTCCCGGACCCGGGTTGCGCGCGCCGGGGAACGGCACGCGAAAGAGCCGATCGTAGAGGCGCACTTCGGCTGCCACCGCGTGGCGTGCCGACAACCAGTGGATGTTGCCCTTGACCTTGCGCGCATCGGCGCCGGCGGTGCCGCTGCGCGTTGCCGGATCGTACGTGCAGTGGACGATCGTGACGTTGCCGGCCGCATCCTTCTCGGCGCCGGTGCAGCGGACGATGTACGCGTAGCGAAGCCGCACTTCGGCGCCCGGCGACAGCCGGAAATAGCCCTTCGGCGGCTGCTCGGTGAAATCGTCGCGCTCGATCCAGAGCTCACGGCCGAACGGCAGCGCGCGCCTGCCGCTGTCCGGGTGCTGCGGATGGTTCGGAGCGAGGCACTGCTCGATCTCGTCCTCGGGATAGTTGTCGATGACGAGCTTGACCGGATCGAGCACGGCGAGGCGCCGCTCGGCGCGCACGTTCAGATCCTCGCGCATGCAGTCCTCGAGCACGCTCATGTCGATCCACGAGTCGGTCTTCGACACGCCGATGCGCTCGGCGAACAGGCGGAAGCCCTCCGCCGTGAACCCGCGCCGGCGCGCGCCGACGAGCGTCGGCATCCGCGGATCGTCCCAGCCGTCGACGTGTCGGTTCGACACGAGCTCGATCAGCCGCCGCTTCGACAGCACGACGTACGTCAGGTTGAGCCGCGCGAACTCGTATTGCTGCGGCAGGGGCCGCTCGAGCTTGCCGCCGTCGGCGAGCCGCTCGACGATCCAGTCGTAGAGCGGCCGGTGGTCCTGGAACTCGAGCGTGCAGATCGAGTGCGTGATGCGTTCGAGCGCATCGGAGATGCAGTGCGTGTAGTCGTAGAGCGGGTACACGCACCACTTGTCGCCGGTGCGATGGTGCGACGCGTGGCGGATCCGGTAGATCGCCGGATCGCGCATGTTGACGTTCGCGCTCGCCATGTCGATCTTCAGGCGCAGCACGTGCGTGCCGTCGGCGAACTCGCCGGCCTTCATTCGGCGCAAGAGCTCCAGGCTCTGCGCGGGCGGACGGTCGCGGTACGGGCTCGGCGTCCCCGGCTCGGTCAGCGTGCCGCGCGTCGCGCGCATCTCCTCGGCCGTCTGGCTGTCGACGTACGCAAGGCCCTGCTCGATGAACCATTCCGCGAATTGGTAGAGCCGCTCGAAGTAGTCGGACGCGTGGTAGAGATGATCGCCCCAGTCGAAACCGAGCCAGCGCACCGAGTCCTCGATCGACTGCTCGAACTCGGTCTCCTCCTTCAGCGGATTCGTATCGTCGAAGCGCAGGTTGCAGTGACCGCCGTTCTCCGCAGCAAGGCCGAAATTGAGGATGATCGACTTGGCGTGGCCGTAGTGGAGGTAGCCGTTGGGCTCGGGCGGGAAGCGCGTGACGACGCGGCCGCCGTACTTGGCGTTCCGGTTGTCCTCGGCGATGATCGTGCGCAGGAAGTTCGAGGGCGGGACGACGTCGGCGACCGGGCGCGTCGCCGCATTGCCACCCGCGCGCGGCGGCGGACTTTGCCGCGTTGCAACACGATCACTCATTGTTCATGAACAATACACCGGTCCATCGTATTCTAGCCGGCGCCGGTCGACGGGTCATGCGACGCAATGCCCCGCGCCCGCAACCGCTGCCCGCAACCCCGCGCCAGCCAAGGCTTCCGGAGGTGCGGTCTGTCGTGCACTAGAACGTTTTTCCACAAATCCTGTGGATAATACTGTGTATATCTTGTAAATTCCAGCGCTAAGTCACATGCCGAGTGGGAAAAACATTGCCATGCCCAATTTGACACCGCTTTTTTCCCCTTTTCGATCAGCGCTTTGTAGGATTTGCCTTACACGAGCTTACACGCGGTTGGGACGTCGAAAGGCCGACATAACGCGCGCCCGGATGCATTCTGCAAGCCGTCAGTGTCCTGGACAATTAGGGGTGATCGGGTATGTTGTCTAAGGGGCGCGCCGACCCAGCGCGTGGAGGCGACGAGGACCCTTTACGCGATGCACAATCGTCGCTCGCTACACGCGCGCCGGTGGTTTCGGTCTCCGCGCTGCTCGGCTCCGCGCGACGGCTGATCGAGCGCGAGCTCGGGCTCCTCTGGGTCTCGGGCGAAATCTCGAATTTCACGCGCGCCGCGTCGGGGCACTGCTACTTCCGGCTGAAGGACGCGAGCGCGCAAGTGCAATGCGTGCTCTACCGCGCCAAGGCGCAATTCGTCGATTTTCCGCTGCGCAACGGCCTCGCAGTCGAAGTGCGCGCCGTGCCGTCGCTCTACGAGGCACGCGGCGAATTCCAGCTTTGCGTCGAGGTCGTGCGCCACGCCGGCGTCGGCGCGCTGTACGAGCGCTTCCTGCGGCTCAAGGCGAAGCTCGCCGCCGACGGATGGTTCGACGACGCGCGCAAGCGGCCGCTGCCTCCGTTTGCGCGCGCCGTGGGCATCGTGACGTCGCCCCGCGGCGCCGCGCTGCACGATCTCGTCACGACGCTTGCGCGCCGCTGGCCATTGCTGCCGATCGTGGTCTACCCCGCCGCGGTACAAGGCGAAAGCGCGCCGGCGGCGATCGCGCAGGCGATCCGCACGGCGAACGCGCGGGCGGAGGTCGACGTGCTGATCGTCGCGCGCGGCGGCGGCTCGCTCGAGGACCTTTGGGCGTTCAACGAGGAAGCCGTGGCGCGAGCGATCCATCAATCGGCGCTGCCGGTCGTATCCGGCGTCGGCCACGAGACCGATTTCACCATCTGCGATTTCGTCGCCGACGTGCGTGCCGCGACGCCGACGGCGGCCGCCGCGCTCGTCGCGCCCGATGCCGCGATGCTCGCAAGTTCGCTCGCAGCGCTTGCCGCGCGCTGGCGGCGGGAAGGCGCCCGCTCGATCGGCGCGCGCGCGCAGCGCGTCGACGGCTTGTCGCGACGGCTCGCGCATCCGGCCGCGAAGCTCGCTCAGCAGGCGCGCGACGCACACGCGCTGGCACGCCGGCTCGCACGCGGATGGAAGCATCAGGTCGCCACACTCGCATCGAGCAGCAACGCGTGCGCCGATCGATTGCGCCTGCGCCTGCGCCAGCCGCTCGCGCAGCGGGCGCGGGTGATGCAAGCGCAGGACTCGCTCGTGCGCAGCATGCATCCCGCGATCGAGCGGCGCAAGCGCGCGCTGGCGGCGCTCGCGCAGAACCTCGCGCACCTCAACCCTGCGGGGGTGCTCGAGCGCGGCTACGCGATCGTCGCCGACCGCGACGGTCGCATCGTCCACGACTCGCGCGACATCTCGATCGGCGACGACGTTGCGCTCACGTTCGCGCGCGGCGGCGCGAGCGCGAAGATCACCAACAGCAACGAGGGTCAGAGTGCAGTTTCCGCTTCATCGCCGGACCGGCTGCGGCCGGACGCGGATACTGCACTCTGACCCCTTGTTTTTCTACGCCTCGTCCGGATCGGGATCGTCGACAGCGGGCGGGCGCTTCGATCGCGCGACGACGTCGCCGGGCGCCTGCGCGGCGATCTTCGGCGTCGTTGTGACGACATCGCCGTTCTGCGCGCGGTGGCGCAGCGCGTGATCGGCGAGCACCAGCGCGAGCATCGCCTCGGCGATCGGCGTCGCCCGGATGCCGACGCACGGATCGTGGCGACCGTGCGTGTTGACGATCACCGGGTTGCCGTCGCGATCGATCGAGCGGCGATCGAGGCGGATCGACGACGTCGGCTTGATCGCGATCGCGACGACGACGTCCTGTCCGGTCGAGATGCCGCCGAGAATGCCGCCGGCGTTGTTCGACAGGAAGCCTTGCGGCGTCATCTCGTCGGAATGCTCGGTGCCGCGCTGCGTGACGCTCGCGAAGCCGGCGCCGATCTCGACGCCTTTCACCGCATTGATTCCCATCATCGCCGCCGCGATGTCGGCGTCGAGGCGCCCGTACACCGGCTCGCCCCAGCCGACCGGAACGCCCGCCGCGACGACGCGCACCTTCGCTCCGCACGAATCGCCCGACTTGCGCAGGCGGTCCATGAACGCCTCGAGCTCCGGTACGATCGCGTCGTTCGCGACGAAGAACGCGTTGCGATCGATCGCCGATGCGTCGACGAACGGAATCTCGACCGAGCCGAGCTGCGCGAGGTGTCCGCGGATCGCGACGCCGTGGCGCTCGGCGAGCCATTTCTTCGCGATGGCGCCGGCAGCGACGCGCACCGCCGTCTCGCGCGCCGACGAGCGGCCGCCGCCGCGATAATCGCGAATGCCGTACTTCTGCCAGTACGCGTAGTCGGCATGGCCGGGGCGAAACGTCGCCGCGATGCTCGCGTAGTCCTTGCTGCGCGCGTCCTCGTTGCGGATCAGGAGCGCGATCGGCGTGCCGGTCGTGCGTCCCTCGAACACGCCGGAGAGAATCTCGACGGTGTCGGGTTCGCGACGTTGCGTCACGTGACGCGACGTGCCGGGCTTGCGGCGGTCGAGCTCGCGCTGGATGTCCGCTTCGGCGAGCGCAAGCCCGGGCGGACATCCGTCGACGACGCAGCCGATCGCCGGACCGTGCGACTCGCCGAACGACGTAACGGTGAACAGCGTGCCGAGCGTGTTGCCGGACATGGAGGCGGTCGCGAACGCGGGGTGCGGCCGAGTCTAGCACGCGCGTCGCGCTCGTCCGTCCGAGCGCACGGCGATGTCGCGCCGTCCTGGAATCGGGCGTGACGATCGATCTGCCGCCTGCGTTGATCGAGCGCTTGCGCAATGCGCGCTCGGTGGCGGCGTTGACGGGTGCGGGCATCTCGGCGGAATCCGGCGTGCCGACGTTCCGCGACGCGCAGACCGGGCTCTGGGCGCGGTTCGACCCGCTCGAGCTCGCCACCCCGGCGGCGTTCGCGCGCAATCCGAAGCTCGTCTGGGACTGGTACGCGTGGCGGCGCGAGCTGATTGCGAACGCGCAGCCGAACGCCGGCCATGTCGCGCTCGCCGCGCTCGAGCGGCGCGTCGGCCACTTCACGCTGATCACGCAGAATGTCGACGGCCTGCACCGCGAGGCAGGCAGCGCGCATGTCGTCGAGCTGCACGGCAACCTTGCGCGCGTACGCTGCTCGCGCTGCGCTCGCTACGCGCAGGCATGGGACGCATCGAGCGCGCGTGAGGTGCCGCGATGCGCGTCGTGCGGCGCCTTCCTGCGCCCGGACGTCGTCTGGTTCGACGAGACGCTGCCCGACGACGCGCTCGCGCAGGCCGAGCGCGCGGCGAGCGAATGCGACGCGCTGCTCGTCGTGGGAACGTCGGCCGAGGTCTACCCGGCCGCGATGCTGCCCGCGTACGCGCAGCAGCGCGGCGCGATTGTCGTCGAGATCAATCCGAGCACGACGCCGCTCACCGCGCGCGCCGACTTCGTCCTGAGCGGCAGGGCGGGCGACGTGCTGCCGGCGCTCGTCGACGCAACGTGGCCGCTGCGCTGAGCGGTCAGCCCGCGTCGGCGGAATCCGGCCTGCGCGGTTCGTCCTGAGCGCCGGGACGCGCACCCATCTGCCGCGTGAGCCGCCATGCCATCCAGCCGAGGACGACGGCTGCGAGCACGAGCACCGACCACAACGCCCAGCGCTTGACGTCGATCGACTTGCGCAGAGCACGCGGGTCGGACGGCGCGAGCGCGCCGGCGGTGGCGACGGCAAGCGTCGACGGATCGAACGTCGCGCGCTCGTAGCCGGGAACGAGCGTGTCGATCGCAAGCGCCGCTGGCTTCGCGGCGCGGCTTCCGTACGCGAGCGCGAACGGTGCGGCGCCGCGCGCGGCGAACACGATCACCTGCGGATGCCAGCCGACCGACAGACGAACGTCACCCGCGATCGCGCCGGCCTTCGGATCGATGCGTACCTGCCAATAGCGGCGCGGCGGCGCGCTGATCGCGACGGGCGGGCTCGCGATCTCGCCGTCCGACTGGCGCAGCCGGTAGAACACCCCGAAGGCGACTGGTTGCCATTCGTCGTCGCCGGATGCGCGCGCGAAGAGTCGCGCCGGCGCGACCGTATTGAGCTCGGGCAGCTCGAGGGTCGCGCGATCGACCGGAAACTGGCCGCCGACGTCGAACTCGTATTCACCCGGCTTGCCCGGCGTGGCTGCGCCCGCCACGGATCGCCATTGCCGCGGCGCCTCGGCGATGCGCTCGCCGTACTCGACGGTCACGCCGGCGAGCTCGGGCGCCGGCTGTCCTGCGAGCCAGGCGATGCGCAGGTACTTCGCCGTCGACGGCGCGAACTCGACGCGGTTGCGCACGAGCCGTCGCCCGGCGAACTCGAGGTCGATCAGCGGCGTGTCGGGCACGAGCATGCGCCAAGCGACGAGATCGTCGCTCGCGTCGACACGAACGCGCGTCGACACGTTCGTCGCACCTGCGAACGGCAGCGTCAGCGCGACCAGCGGCAGCCTCACCGCGCTTGCGTCGACGAGGTAGCCGGCGAGTCGCTGCGCGGCGAGCGGCTGCCCTTCGCGGCTCGCCAAGCTCACCGTCATGCGCGGCCCGTCCTTGCGGAGCGTGATCGCGACGTCGGCCAGGTCGCCGCGCGCGGCGTCGACGCGAAGCGGGAACAGTGGCAGCGCCGCGACACCCGCTGCCTCGCGCGTCGATGCGGGCAGCGGCAGGAAGGCGTGCGCGACCGGCGCGCCATCGGCATTGAACACGCGAAGATCGCCGAGGTCGGCGCGAACCGCGCCCTCGTAGACGTCGGCGGGCACGGCGATACGAACGAACGCGCGCTCTTCGTCGATCGCGAGCGGAATCCGGTACGCGTAATCCTGCGGCGTTTCGGCAGACGCAGCGCTCTGCGCGAGCGCGGCGCACGCGAGCGCGAACGCAGTCGCGCACAGTTTCATGACGGCTCCTTTCGTGCGGGCACTGGCGCTAGATAACCGATCAACAGCAGCAGCAGGCCGACGCCGATGAACGACACGATGCGCTCGATCGTGCCGACGCGCGACAGGTCGACGACGAAGAGCTTGGCGACGACAACTGCAAGCAGCGCCGCGCCGGCGATCCAGCCGAGCCGCGCGGCGCGGCGATTCGACCACACCATCGCCGCGAGCGCGCAGACGGTCCACAACAGCGACAGCATCGCCTGCACCAGCGGCGATTGCCACAGCGCATCGACCTCGTACGGGATGCCGAATGCGTGATGCACGGTGCGAAGCGCGAGCGCATTGAGCCATACGAACACGAGCAGTGCCGCGACGCCGAGGCGCAGCTCGCGCGGGAACACCACTCGCAAGTCGATGCCTTCTGCACGCAGCCGCAGCGTCCACATCAGCATCGCGACCAGCACGAAGCCTTGCGTCAAGTCGAGCGGATTGACCAGCGGCACGAACGGCAGCGGCGCCGGATCGCCGTCGCTCCACACGTTCGCCGCGAGCGACCACACGACGAGCCACGCGACGAGCGGCGCCGCGCCGCGGACGAGATAGGCGCGCCGATGCACGCCGACCGGCCATCGCATGCCCGACGACAGCGCCGCGACGTCGGCGAGCGCGAAGGCCGGCGCGAGACCCCACGCGGCGAGCCGCCACACCGGCGCCCCGCCGACGATGTCATCGGCGGCCCACCCGATCTCGTGCGTGGCGACGAGCACGACGAGCCACAGCGCGCCCGCGTGCGCCCAGTCGACAAGACTCGCCGCGACGCCGCCGCCGCGCTCGAAATGACGCAGCAGCACGATGGCAACGACGATCGCGAACGGCCAGGCGACGACGCCGGCATGTGCAAACAGATGATCGCCGCTCGAGCCGAAATTCTCGATCGACGCGACGCCGGCGAGCGCGATCGCGAGCAGCGCGGGCAGCGTCAGCGCCGCCGGCACCCGCGCAATCGGCCAGCGCAGGCGTTGCGCGAGCGCGGCGAAGAGCAGTGCGTTCGCGGCGACGAACGCGACGCCGGCATTCGGCTGGTTCACCGCGGCGATCCAGCGCTCGATCTCGCGCCACGCGGCGCCGAGCCACCACAGCACGCCCCATGCGAACACGAACGGCACCAGCGCGCGCTCGATCGGCTCGATCGCGTCGTCGTGCGCCCGATAGACGTATGCGGTGACGAGCGCGGCCAGCGCGACGAGCGCCGCGCCAATGAAATCGCTGTTCAGCACCGGCAGAACGTGCGACACGAATCCCGGCGCGCGCGCGAGCCCGAGAGCGAATGCGACGCCGGCCGCAACCTGCAGCGCAAGCCCGAACCAGCGCGGCAGCCGGCGGCGCTGGCGTGCACCGATCCAGGCGATCGCCGCGCCTTCGAGCGCCCACGTGCCGGAAGTCCAGCGCGCGTCGAGCGCGAACGGCACGGCGAGCGTCGCGAACACGACGCCGAGCGCGACGAACGACTCGACCAGCAGGCGCAAATCGTCGCGCCGGCGCGCATGGAGCCAGCGGGCGAGGCCGATGTAGAGCGCCGACGCGGCGATCGCGCTCGCCGCCATGGCGAATTCGGTGTCGCGCACGAGCGCGTGCTGAAGCGCCCCCGCAACGAGCGGCGTGCCGAACACGATGGTGCCGTCGACATAGTCGCGCACGGCAACCGATTGACGTACCGCGTAGAGCACGGCGATCGCGACGTAGAACAGGAAGAAGAGCACGAGGAACGGCTCGGTCGTCGCGAAAAGCTCCGGCCGGTAGCGCGTGACGCCCCACAGCGTGCCGACGACGAACGTGCACACGAAGCCGAGCAGGTTCAGCACGCGCCACGCCTTGAACCACGCGATGAAGAAGATCGCCGCGTTCAGCAGTGCGTAATACGAGAAGAGCATCACGTGGCTGCCGGACGATGTCGACGTGAGGATCGGCGCGGCGAAGCCGCCGAGCACGCCCAGCGCAGCGAGCGCGATCGCATCCTGGCGAATCGCGAGCCAGCTCGAGAGCGCCGCGATCCAGAACAGCAGCGCGAACGCCGCCGCCGGCGGAATCAGCTGGTAGAGCTTCATCGCGGCGAACACGGTCAGGTACAGCACGCCGATGCCGCCGCCCTGCACGATCATCGCGTACGCCGCGCGCGCGTCGCGCAGCCGCCAGCCGACGACGAGCAGCGCGATGCCGCCGAGCGCGACGCCCGCGAGGCGAATCTCGATCGGGACGCTCACGTGCTCTGCCGCGTACTTGAGCAGAAACCCGACGCCGATGAAGAGCACGACGACGCCCAGACGTGCGAGCGTGTTGCCGCCGACGATCCATGCCCATACCGGATTGGGCCGGGACGGTTCCGGCGGCGGCGGCGATTCAACGAGCGACGGAGCGACCGGCGCAGCGGCTGCCGCCGGCATCGTTGCGTCCACCGCTGCGGCGAGCACCGGTGCGGACGTCATCGGCTCGACCGGCGGCGCCGCGGCGACGCGCGCGGGCGACGGCGCGGCATCGTCGAGCGGCGGCGGCGCGATGCTCGTGGCCTCTGCGGTTGCACGCGAGCGACCCGCGGCAACGTGCTCGAGCTCCGCGACGCGACGCTCGAGCGCGGCGACGCGCTCGGCGAGCGGCTGCGCCGCTGCGGACGCGAGCGTCGCCGGCACGCCGGCATCGGAGGCGAGCGCTTCGTCGCGCGGCTTGCGAAAGCGATCGCGGTCGCGCGAGCGCGAGACGAACGCGCCGACGACGAAGCCCACGATCGCGAACAGTACCGCCTCGCGATCGCCGAACGCGAGCTTGCCGATGATCCCGCCGACGAACAGTCCGATCAAAGCCGCCATGTCGCCCCTCGCGTGTGCCGAGCGCCGCCGTTACCTTCGCCCGCCGCGCAGCGCGAGCACGCGCGCGTGCAGCAGCTCGGCGGTCGCGTGCTGCGGCGCGACCGGCGCGCCGCCGCTCAATGCAATGCGCGAGAAGATGCCGCGCCACCGGCGCATCGCAACGCCCTCGCTCGCGCGGCTGAAGAAGCTGCCCCACAACCCGGAGAGCGCGAGCGGCACGACCGGCACCGGCGTCGCCGCGACGATCTGCTGGACGCCCGGGCGAAACGCGCTCATCTCGCCGCTGCGCGTCAACGCGCCCTCGGGAAAGATGCCGACGACTTCGCCGTCCGCCAGCGCGCGCGCGACGGCGGCGAACGCCCGCTCCTTCATCTGCGCATCTTCCTTCGCCGGCGCGATCGGGATCGTGCGCATCGTGCGAAAGATGAACGACAGCACCGGCACGCCGAAGATGCGGTGATCCATCACGAAGCGGATCGGACGGCGCACGCAAGCGGCGATGACGACCGCGTCGACGTAGCTTACGTGGTTGCAGACGATGACGCACGGCCCTTCGTCGGGAATGTTTTCGAGGCCGCGCACGCGGACGCGGTAGAACGTGTGCACGAGCAGCCATGCGAGAAATCGCATCAGGAACTCGGGCATCAGCCGATAGATGAACGCCGCGACGGCCGCGTTCATCAGCCCGACCGCGAGAAACAGCTCGGGAATCGACAGCCCGGCGCGCAGCAGTCCGATTGCGACGAACGCCGACGCGACGATGAACAGCGCGTTCAGCACGTTGTTCGCGGCGATGATCCGTGAGCGGTGCGACGCAGGCGATCGCTGCTGGATCAGCGCGTACAGCGGCACGATGAAGAAGCCGCCGAACACGCCGATCAGCACGAGGTCCGCGGCGACGCGCCAATGCGCCGGCAGCGCGAAGAATGCGCCGAGGCCGCCCAGCGTCGCCCGCTGCAGCCCGCGGCTCGCGAGCCAGAGGTCGAGCGCAAACACCGACAGGCCGATCGACCCGAACGGCACCAGGCCGAGCTCGAGCTTGCGGCCCGACATCCGCTCACAGAGAAGCGAGCCCGCGCCGATGCCGATCGAGAACAGCGCGAGCAGCGCGGTGACCACCGTCGCGTCGCCACCGAGCACGTCGCGCGAGAAGCCGGCGAACTGCGCGAGGAAGATCGCGCCGTAGAACCAGAACCACGAGATGCCGAGCATCGAGCGCCACACGACGACGTTGCCGTGCGCGAAGCGAAGATTGGCGAGCGTTTCGGTCAGCGGGTTCCAGTTGAGCGCGAGCGCCGGGTCGACCGCCGGCGTCGGGGGAATCGCGCGGCTCACCGCGTAGCCGACGACGGCGAGCGCGATCGCGAGAACGCCGGCAGCGACCGGCCCGACGTCGGCGACGACGAGTCCGCCGGCGATCGTGCCGAGCAGGATCGCGACGAACGTTCCCATCTCGACCAGGCCATTGCCGCCGACCAACTCGTCCGCTGCGAGCGTCTGCGGCAGGATCGCGTACTTGACCGGCCCGAACAGCGTCGAGTGGACGCCCATCAGCGCGAGCGCGACGAACAGCAGCACGAGGCTGCGCTGCCAGAATCCGGCCACGCCGATCGCCATGATGGCGATCTCGAACAGCTTGATGTAGCGAATGAGCCTTGCCTTGTCGTACTTGTCGGCGAGCTGGCCGCCGGTCGCCGAGAGCAGCATGAACGGCGCGATGAACACCGCGCCGGCGAGGTTCACCAGCGCGTTCGCGTCGAGCGCGGTGATGCTCGCCGCATTGAACGCAACATAGATGACGAGCGCGTTCTTGTAGACGTTGTCGTTCGCAGCCCCGAGGAACTGCGTCCAGAAGAACGGCGCGAAGCGTCGCTGCGACAGCAGGTCGAACTGGCTCGGCTCTCTCATTGTTTCGCTGTGTCGGTCGACAAGCGGTGCACCGGGTTGTGCCGCGCCCGCAACGAACGAGCGCCATTGTGCGCCTGCACCGACCGCGCGCAATACCCGAATATCGGCAGTATCATGACGCGATACCGAACGCCGCGTGGCGCGGCGCCTTGCGAGGATCGCACGATGACCCGCCCCGCCCAGCTCGTCGACGCGCTCAAGCGGCTGACCAAAGCACGCGCGCTCACCTACGCGCAGCTTGCCCGGCGCGTCGGCCTGTCCGAAGCGAGCGTGAAGCGGCTCTTCTCGCGCGGGTCGTTCACGCTCGCTCGCCTCGCGCAGTTCTGCGATGCGCTCGACGTCGACTTCTTCGAGCTCGCTCGGCTCGCCCGCGGACGTGAAAGCGAAACACGCGAGATGACCGAGGCGCAGGAGGCTGCGCTCGCGGGCGACCCGCGGCTCCTCGCCGTGTTCTATCTCGCGTTCAGCGGCTGGACGCAGGACGACATCGTCGCGCGATTCGAGGTGAGCGCGACGCAGTGCACCGGCATGCTCGCGAAGCTCGACCGGCTCGGCCTGATCGAGCTGATGGCAGGCAACCGGATCCGGCTGAAGGCGGCGCCGGCAACGCGGTTGCGCGCCGATGGGCCGATCCGCCGGCTGCACGGCAGGCGCGTCGTCGACGATTTCCTCGCGCCGCAGTTCGATCGTGCCGGCGGCTATTTCGCGTTCGAGTTCCGCGACCTGTCGCGCGCGTCGGTCGAGATCGTCCGCCGCAAGCTCGAGCGGCTCGCCGAGGAGTTCCACGACCTGGCCGAGCTCGACAGCCATTTGCGAGCGTCGGCGCGCGAGACGGTCGGGCTCGCGCTCGGCGTGCGGCCCTGGACGATTGCGAGCGCGCTCGGCCTCGAGCGGCGGCGCGCGCCGCCGCGTGCGTCGCCGCGACGATAGAATAGCGAGCACTCCCGGAAGCTGCCATGCGCCAATATCTCGAGCTGATGCGCCACGTGCGCGAGCGCGGTCACCGCAAGGACGATCGCACCGGCACCGGCACGCTGTCGGTGTTCGGCTATCAGATGCGCTTCGACCTGCGCGAGGGCTTCCCGCTGGTGACGACGAAGAAGGTGCACACGAAGTCGATCATCCACGAGCTTCTGTGGTTCCTGCGCGGCGAGACCAATGCGCGCTCGCTGCAGCAGGCGGGCGTGACGATCTGGGACGAATGGGCCGACACGAACGGCGAGCTCGGCCCCATCTACGGCCATCAGTGGCGAAGCTGGCCGACGTCCGACGGCGGCCACGTCGACCAGATCGCCGACGTCATCGCGCAGATCCGGCGCAATCCGGACTCGCGGCGGCTGATCGTATCGGCGTGGAACGTCGGCGACATCCCGAAGATGAAGCTGCCGCCGTGCCATGCGTTCTTCCAGTTCTATGTCGCCGGCGGGCGGCTGTCGTGTCAGCTTTATCAGCGCAGCTGCGACATCTTCCTCGGCGTGCCGTTCAACATCGCCTCGTATGCGCTGCTCACGCACATGGTCGCGCAGCAATGCGATCTCGGCGTCGGCGATTTCGTCTGGACTGGCGGCGACTGCCACCTGTACGCGAATCACCTCGAGCAGGTCGACATACAGCTCGCGCGCACCCCGTACCCGCTGCCGCGGCTCGGCATGGCGCGCAAGCCGGCGTCGATCTTCGACTACCGTTTCGAGGATTTCGAGATCGTCGACTACCAGTGCCACCCGCCGCTGCGCGCCCCCGTGGCGGTCTGACCCGCGTCGCGGCCATCCAAAAAAAGAAGCCCGCCGGGAGGAAGAGAGCGGGCAAGGGGGATTCGGCGGAGGTGGACGAGCCCTCCGAGGCTCGCCGGCGCACGCATGCGCCGGCCGCGCGCTACACGATGCTGCGAGCGGCGTTGATCCGCTCGGCCAGCGCGTCCAGCGCTTCCTGCTGCGACGGCGACAGCGGCTCGTCGTCGCTGGCGTCAGACGTCGACGACATATCGCGCGTCGTCTGGCCCAGCCAGTAGTAGGAAAAGTCGGGTGCGAAGGCTTCCATGGTTGCAGCTGCTCGTGTGCGGTTCACGAGACACTAAGCAAGGCACATGCCAGACTCGCGTCGTCGCGCGGCGCGCGTACGGCATTGCCCGTTTTGCCTCTCACAACGCGTCGACACGAAGTTTCCGACGCGAGTGCGTTCTCGGGCGCACGTGTCGGCGACCGCCGACAACGTTCGACGATTACGCGCTAAACCTCTGTACGCGCGGCACAATCGATGTCGCTGCACCACGACAGCGTGCGAGGCGAACGGCCTTTTTTGCATTGCGGCATGGCCTGGCGCAGCCAGCGGTAGCGGCGCGCCGACGAACGGCGCCCGTTGTGCTTTCCGCCAGTGTGCAGCGACCGAATTACCGCGGTGTGACGCGGCTGCCTAGCTGCTCTTGCCTTCCTTGAACATCGCCGGCTCGAGCCGGTGACGCTGCAGCAGCTTGTAGAACTCGGTCCGGTTGCGTTTCGCGAGCAGCGCCGCCTGGGTGACGTTTCCCCCGGTGATCTTGAGCAATCGAACGAGGTAATCGCGCTCGAACTGCTTGCGTGCATCCTCGAACGGCTGCAACGCGCTCGCGTCCTCTCTCAGCGCGCTTTGCACGAGCGACGCCGGGATCACCGTCGTCGTCGCGAGCGCGACCGACTGCTCGAGCAGGTTCAGAAGCTGGCGGACATTGCCGGGCCAGGGGGCCGCAATCAGCAGCGCCATCGCGTCGGGCGCAAGCGAGGGCACCGGCCGCTTGTAGCGCTCGGCGAGCTTGCGCAGGAAATGCGTCGCGAGCAGCGGGATGTCCTCGCGACGGTCGGCGAGCGGCGGCAGCTTGAGCGACACGACGTTCAGCCGATAGTAGAGGTCCTCGCGGAAGTGCCCCGACGCCTTCTGCTCGTCGAGATCGCGATGCGTGGCCGAAACGACGCGCACGTCGACGGGGATCGACTGCGTCGAGCCGACCGGCCGCACCTCGCCCTCCTGCAGCACGCGCAGCAGCTTCACCTGCAACGCAAGCGGCATGTCGCCGATCTCGTCGAGGAAGATCGTCCCGCCGTCGGCCGCCTGGAACAGCCCCTTGTGCGCCTGCACGGCGCCGCTGAACGCGCCGCGCGCATGGCCGAACAGCTCGGACTCGAGCAGCGGCTCCGGGATTGCGCCGCAATTGACGCCGACGAACGCGTGGTCGCGCCGCCGGCTCGCCCGGTGGATCGCGCGCGCGAGGAGCTCCTTGCCCGTGCCCGACTCGCCGTAGATCAGCACGCTTGCGTCGGAGTCGGCGACCAGTCTTGCCTGGCGAAGCAGGTCTTCCATCCGCGCGCTGCGCGTGATGAACCCGGCGCGCCATTCGCCGCCGGGCTCGGCCGCCGCGCCCGGCTGGTCGCCCGCGAGCTTCAACGCGGCGGCAACCTTGTGCAGCAGCTCCTGGCTGTCGAACGGCTTGGTGAGGAAACCGAATACGCCGCGCTGTGTAGCCGACACCGCGTCGGGGATCGTGCCGTGCGCCGTCAGTATCACGACGGGCAGCGCCGGATGCTGGCGGTGGATCGCCTCGAACAGCTGCAAGCCGTCGATGCCGGGCATCTTGAGATCGGTCACGACGACGCCGGGCCGCGCGACCGCCATCGCGGCGAGCGCCGTCTCGCCGCTGTCGGCGGTGCGTACCCGATAGCCGGCGGACGTGAGGCGCAGGCTGATCAGCTTCAGCAGGTCGGGGTCGTCGTCGACGAGCAGGACGTCGCCGGAAGTTGCCATCGCGCTTCTCCTAGTGGCCGGCGCTGCCGCCGCCGCCGCCGCCGCCGCCCCCGCCGCCGCTGCGGATGCGATCGCGCAGCAGGCTACGCTCCATTTCGCGCAGAGCCTCGAGCTTCTGCACGGCGACCTCGCCCTTGCGCTGCTCGTCGCGAACCGCGCGCACCCGCTCGGCAACCTGCAACTGCAGCACCGAGGCGAGCGCCTTCACGGCAACGCCGTTGGCCGCGTTACCCTTCAGCACGTTGTCGAAAAGCTGCAGCGCACGCTGGTCGTCGGCGGGCGTGCGGGCGAGCGTGTACAGCACCGCGAGGCGTATCCGGTTGTGGTCGGTGCGCTGCCGTGACAGCGCAAGCGTTCCCGCAGCGATCTCGCGCCTGACGTCGTCGGCGCTGAGCAATGCGTATCGATTGAGGTCGGCGAGGAGCAGGTTCATCTGCTGCTCGTCGGCCGACGGCTCGGGCACCGGCACCGGCGCGGGCGCTGGCGGCTCCGCGCTCGGCGCCGCCGGCGGCGTCACGACCGGCGCAACGATGGTGACCGGCGGCGCGGCAGCCGGCGCGCTTGGCGGCGCGGCGATAGCCGGCGCGGGCGTCGGCGACGGCCCGACGATCTCCGGCGGCTCGACCGGCTCGATCGGCGGATACTCGACCATCGGCTGCGGCGGCGGTTCATTGACGAACACGTGCTCCTCTTCCTCGTCGGGCTGCGCCGGCGACGCCGTCGATGCCGGCGGCGTCGACGCGCACGCCGCCATCGCGGCGGCGAATCCGAGCGCCGCGATGCGCCCCGGCGTGCGGCGCGACCACTCGAGCGGCGCGATGGGCCGGCGCACGCGCCGACGCGGCGTTTCGGCGCGCTCGCTCATCGGGCCCCGGTCATCGTCATCGGCGCACGCGTAACCGATGTCCCGGCACCGGCCGCATCGGGTTGCGCGAGCGGAAGCAGCAGCCGGAAGCGTGCGCCGCGCCTGCCGTCGGCGCGATCGGCAACCTCGATGCGCCCGCCATGCGCGAGCGCGTACTCGCGTGCGATCGCGAGTCCAAGTCCCGATCCCTTCACGCGGCCCTCGACCGGCGCATGCCCCTGGTAGAACGACTCGAAGATGCGCTCGCGCTCGGACGGATCGACACCGTGGCCTTCGTCGATCACTTCCAGCACGGCGAAACCGCCTTCGACGCGAACGTCGAGATCGATCACGCCGGAGCGCGGCGAATACTTGATCGCGTTGCCGACGAGATTGTCGACGATCGTGCGAATGCGCTCGCCGTCGGCGATCACGAGCGCGGGCCGAAGCTTCGCCTCGAACGCGATCATCCGCGCGAGCGCGGCGAGCTTGTGCTCCTTGACGACACGGCGCACGACGTCGGACAGCAGCACCGGGCCGAGCGTTGCCGGCTCGATCGCGCGCGTCTGGTGATACGTGAGCAGGTCCTCGATCAGCTTCTGCAGCGACAGCGTGTTCTCGCGTACGATGCGCACGATCTCCTGTTGCTCGGGCGACAGGTCGCCGCCGACGCGGTCGCGCAGCAGCTCCGCGCCTTCGCGCACCGCGGTGAGCGGTGTCTTCAGCTCGTGCGACACGTGGCGCAGGAACCGGTTTTGCTGCTGCTCGAGCTCCGAGAGCCGCGAGCGCAGCCACTCGAGGCGCTGCCCGAGATAGCGCAGATCCTGCGGACCGTTGACCTCGATTGCGTGGGTGAAGTCAGCCGTGCCCATCTGCCGGATGGCCTGATCGAGCTGGCGGATCGGGCGAGCGATCAGCACGGCAAACCACACGGCGAGCGCGATCGCAATGGCGGCGGCCGTAAACGCGAGATACACGTATTTCTCGCGGCCCTGCGCGGCGGTAGCCTGCAGCTCCTCGATCGCGCGATCGGTCAATCGGTTCGACGCGAGCTGCATCGCCTGCGCGCCGTCCACCAGCTTCGCATAGCCATCGGCGAGCTGCTGCTGCGAGTCGGTCGCGCGCGGGCTCTTCAGGCGCTCGTAGAGCTTCGTCTCGGTTTCGCCGAGCGTCGCGAGCGCTGCGATCGGCGCGCGCTCGAGCGGAAGCGCCGCAAGCGTGCGCGCGGTGCCGGCGAACTCGCTTCGCACGCGCGCGTAGTCGTCGAGCAGCGCGGCGTCCTCGAGGATCAGGTACTGGCGCACGATGCGCTCGAGCGTGGCCGCCTGCTCGGAGAGTTGGCGCGCGGCGCGGCTCGCCTGCGCCGCTTCCTGCACAGCCTGCTGGCCCTGCGTCTGCAGCCGGTCGAGCGAGAAGATCAACTCGACCAGCGCGTAGACGAGAGGCAAGCTCACCAGCAGAAAGCCGAGCAGGATGAACTTGAGGAATGAGCGCGGGTAATACACGCAATGGGCGGGCCGCTATAATCCGCGGCGAATTATGACACCCCTGCGGCGCGCCGCTTCGAAATTGCACGACCAACCCCCTCGGAACGACACGCGACGACGCCTCGCGCTCGTCGCCGCGATTGCGGCGAACGGCGTGATCGGCGCCCGCAATCAGCTTCCATGGCGGCTGCCGGAAGACCTGCGTCGTTTCCGCGCGCTCACGATCGGACATGCGGTGATCATGGGACGGCGCACGTGGCAGTCGATCGGCCGCCCGTTGCCGGAGCGACAGAACATCGTCGTGACGCGCCAGCGCGCGTTCGTCGCCGAGGGGGCCCAGACGGCGGCGTCGCTCGACGAGGCGCTCGAGCGGGTCGACGTGCCGGATCCCGCGTTCGTCATCGGCGGCAGCGAGTTGTTCCGCGACGCACTGCCGAGCGCCGACACGCTGCACATCACCGAGATCGCCCGCGCGTTCGACGGCGACGTCACCTTCCCGCCGTTCGATCGCGCCCGGTGGCGCGAGGTCGCGCGAGAACCGGGCCGCTCCGGCGGGCCGGATGCGTTCGACTATGCGTTCGTCACGTACGAGCGCGCGAGCTGACACCGAGCAACGGAGAGCGAAAGCAGAGCGAGGCGTCGACGCACGTCACCACCGCTGGGCGCAGGCGATGACGCTGATCCAGATCTCGATCGCGCTGTCCGCCATTTCGCTGCTCACGCGCAAGCACGTGCTGCTCGCCGCGCCTTGCGCCGCCGCCGCGGCGGACCGTATGATGATGTCATAAGGCAACCGGAGCTCGTGACGATGGCGACGAAGGTCGCACTGCGCCGCGCGATGGCGACGTTGATCGCGTCGATCGCGCTCGGATGCGCATCGCCCGCAGCCACGGCGGGCGGCTCGTCGCTGCACTTCTTCGGAACCGGCTACGGCGACGTCGATCGGGTGAAGATCCGCATCGACGATCCCGCGAACGCGATGCCGGGTCCGGCCGCCGACGTCGGCGCCAGCGACTTCACGTTCGAGCTCTGGATCAAGGCGACGACGCAGAACGACGCGCCGGCCGCAGCCTGTGGCGCGACGCGCGCGTGGCGCGGCGGCAACGTCGTCGTCGATCGCGATCGGCTCAATGCCGACCGCGGCTACGGCATCGCGATCGCCGGCGGCAGCATCGTGTTCGGCGTGAGCGGCGCCGGCACCGGCGACTACACGCTGTGCGCGACGACGCCGGTGACCGACGGCGCTTGGCATCACGTCGCCGTCGAGCGGCGGCGCAGCGACGGTCACCTGTGGATCTTCGTCGACGGCACGCTCGACGCGCAGGCCGACGGCCCGGACGGCGACGTCTCGTATCCCGACAATGCGGCCGCGGTGCCGTGCAACGAGATCTGCACCGAACGCGAGCCGTACCTCGTTCTCGGCGGCGCGAAGTTCGACGTCGGCGGCGCGCTCGCCCGCTCGTTCAGCGGCTGGATCGACGAGCTTCGCATCTCGACGAAGCTGCGCTACACGGCGAACTTCCCCCGTCCGCGCGCGCCGTTCGTCGCCGACTTCTTCACGGCGGCGCTCTACCATTGCGACGAAGGATTCGGCACGGCGCTGCGCGACGTCGCGACGTGGTTCGGCGGCCGCGCGCACGGAACGCTCAGGCGCGGCGGCTTCGGCAACGGCCCGCAATGGGCGCCCGACTCGCCGTTCAACGTCGGCGCGCTCGCGACGAACGCGACGATCGCGCTGGTGCCGGTCGTGAGCGGCCTGTCGAGCCCGATCGAGATCGGCAACGCGAACGACGGCTCGGGGCGGCTCTACGTCGTGCAGCAAGCCGGCACGATCCGCATCGTGAAGAACGGCGTGCTGCTGCCGACGCCGTTCCTCAATATCGCGGCGAAGATCTCGAGCGGCGGCGAGCGCGGCTTGCTCGGCCTCGCGTTTCACCCGAACTATCGCGTGAACGGCCGCTACTTCGTCTACTACACGCGCAGCGGCGACGGCGCGCTCGTCATCGAGCGCTATCAGCGCGCCGCCGACAACGTCGAGCGCACCGATCCCGATCCGGCGAGCGTGCACACGCTGATCACGATCCCGCATCCGGGACAGTCGAACCACAACGGCGGCAAGCTCGCGTTCGGGCCCGACGGCTTTCTCTATGCGGGCATCGGCGACGGCGGCTCGGGCAACGATCCGCCAAACAACTCGCAGACGCTCGGCGTTCGGCTCGGCAAGATGCTGCGCCTCGACGTCGATCGCGACGTCGCGCCGTGGTACGTCGTTCCGCCGTCCAATCCGTTCTCGATGCAGACGTGCGACGGTGCCGGCAGCGGGATCTGTCCGGAGATCTGGGCGTACGGCTTGCGCAATCCGTGGCGCTTCTCGTTCGATCGCGTCACCGGCGATCAATTCATCGGCGATGTCGGCCAGGGCGCGCGCGAGGAGATCGACTGGCAGCCGGCCGGAACGCCGGGCGGGCGCAACTACGGCTGGCGCGTGATCGAAGGGACGTTATGCACCGGCCTCGGACCCGCCGCGTGCCCGATCAACGATCCGAACGGGCAGTACTTCGGACCGATCCTCGAGTACGCGCACGACAGCGTCGGCGGCATCTCCGTGACCGGCGGCTATCGTTATCGCGGCGACAAGGTGCCCGTGCTCGTCGCCGCTTACCTCTACGGCGACTACGGCAGCCAGCGGATCTGGGCGGCGACGCTCGCCAGCGCGACCGCCGCGTGGACGACGCTCGAGATCGCCACCGCGCCTCGGCGCTGACGGCGTTCGGCGAGGACGAGGACGGCGAGCTCTACGTGGCCGGGTACGGCAACGGCACGCTCTACCGCATCGCGCCGCGCGATACCGATGGCGACGGGCTGCCGGACTGGTGGGAGACGGCGTACTTCGCCAGCGCGACGGCGGCGCTCGCCGGCGGCGACGCCGACAACGACGGCGCGACGAACCTCGCCGAATTCCAGAACGGCACCGACCCGCTGTGGAGCGCGAGCACGCCGACGTCACCGGCGACGCTGCCGGTGCTCGCCGTGTACCGGCCCTCGACGAACCGTTTCCTGATCGACGTCGACGGCGATCGCGTGCCCGACCAGCAAATTGCGTTCGGCCTCGCGAACGACGTGCCGCTCGTCGGGCGCATCGACACCGATCGGCGCTACGACCTCGTCGTCTGGCGCAACGGCAACTGGCTCGTCGACGTCGACCGCGACGGAGCGGTCGACACGACCTTCATCCTTGGCGCCGCCGGCGACAAGCCACTGCTCGCCGACTTCAACGGCGACGGCCGCGACGACCTCGTCGTGTGGCGCGAGAGCATCGGCACCTGGTACATCGACACCCATCGCGACGGCGTGCCCGACACGACGATCGCGTTCGGCGTTTCGGGCGACACCCCGCTCGCGGGCGACGTCGACGGCGACGGCATCGCCGACCTGGTGCTGTTCAGGAACGGCATCTGGTACGTCGACACCAATCGGGATGGCACGGCCGACATCACCGTTGCGTTCGGGCTGCCCGGCGACACGGCGCTGCTGTTCGATTACGACGGCGACGGTCGCGCCGACTTCGTCGTCGTGAGGAACGGCGTCTGGTACGTCAGCACGCTGCGCGACGGCAACGCGCAGGCCATCTTCGGCTACGGCGCTGCGACGGACATTCCGCTCGGCTGGCGCGACCGCTGACGCAGCAGTACCCCTCACCAGATGCCGATGTGAATGCCGTGCCGCCGATGCGCGTCGGTGCGCGCCTGCACGGTCGCGTCGTCGACCGTCGTGCGCCGCTTCAACGTGGCGAGCCAGTCGAGCAGCCGCTCGTGCAGCCGCTGTCGTTCGCGCTCGTAGCGCGCGTCGGCGCCGCGATCGACGAGCTCGAGCGGATCGGCGCCGACGTCGAAGAGCTGCGGCCGAAAGCCCTGCCAGTGCACGTACTTCCATTGCGCCGTGCGCACCATCCACGCGCGGCACGATTGCACGTCGCGGCCGAGCACGATGCGTGCGTGCCGGAACGCGTAGTCGAGCTCCGCGAACACCGCGTCGCGCGCTGAAGCGTGCTCGTCGCGCGTGTGCGCGAGCAGCGATCGGCCTTCGACGCGATGGCGTGCGGGGTCCAGCGCGAGCGCCTGCTGCACCGTCGGCACGACGTCGATGCCTTCGACCATCGCCTCGATCGCCCGGCCGCGCGTCGCGTCGGCGCGCGTGTCGGGGTCGAAGACGATCAGCGGAATGCGCACGATCTCGTCGTAGAGGAGCTCCTTCTCGCCGAGCCCGCGGTCGCCCGCGAACTCGCCGTGGTCGGACGTGAATACGATCAGCGTGTCGTCGAAGCGTCCCTGCGCTTCGAGCGCCGCGAACAGCCGTCCGAGATGATCGTCAACCTGTGCGACGAGCCCCATGTACGCCGGCCGCACGTGGCGCGCGACGTTCTCCTGCGCGAACGTGCGGCACTCGTCGTGCTCGCGATACGCGCGCACCACCGGATGCTCTTCGGCCGTGCCGTCCTGCGGCCCGTGCACGATCGGGCCGACGTCGGCGCCGCGATAGCGCGCGTGGTACGGCGCCGGCGCCACGTACGGCCAGTGCGGCTTCACGTACGACAGATGCAGCATCCACGGCTGTTCGCCCTGGCGCGCGATCCAGTCGAGCGCGACGTCGGTCATGTACGCCGTCTCCGAGTGCGCTTCGGCGACGCGCGCCGGCAGATGCGCGTTGCGAAGCTGCCATCCGGACAGCGCGCGGCCGCCGTCGTCGTGCGCGATGACGTAATCGGTCCATGGATCGTCGCTCGAGTAGCCGCGCGCGCGCAGCCAATCGGCGTAATTCGATTCGCCGCCGGGCGGCGTGTGACCGTCGTGGCGATCGACGAGGACGAAGCCGCCCTCGCGCAGCAGCGCGCCTCGCTCGGACTGCGCTTCGATGCCGAAGCGCGCGAGCGCCTCGTCGTCGGGCAGCACGTGCGTCTTGCCGGCGAGCGTCGCCTGCCTGCCGGCGGCGCGAAGGTAATCACCGAGCGTGTGCTCGGCCAGCGACAGCGGCACGCGGTTCCACGTCGCGCCGTGCGAAGAAACGTAGCGCCCGGTGTACATCGACATCCGTGACGGGCCGCAGACGCCGGATTGCGCGTACGCACTGTCGAAGCGCACGCCGCGCGCGGCGAGCGCGTCGAGCGACGGCGTTTGCACACGGCCGCCGTAGCACGACAGATGATCGCGGCGCAGCTGGTCACACATGACGAACAGCACGTTACGTATGGCGGCCATGTCGGGACGGCGATTGTTGCGAAGCGAGCCGACGTGGACGGGTCGGCGGACCGCAGGCGATGCATCGACGAGCGCGGCCGCTCGCCGGTGCGGCCGCTTTTGTTTTACGCGATAATGCCGTCTTTGCGATGCGCGGGCAACGCGTGCCGCGCGGCGCGGGCGAATCGCCGGGATGACGGAACTGGTAGACGTAGCGGACTCAAAATCCGCCGGTGGCAACACCGTGAGGGTTCGACTCCCTCTCCCGGCACCAGAAAAGACAACTCAATTCGATATGCGCCATCGATAGGCAGCAAGATCTGCGATTGGCACGTCTCCGCACCTGTCGAGCCCACTCGAACGCTCTTAGTGGCAGGCTGTGCCGACCGGCGCGAATACCATCGACCTGATCGCCTTCGACCCGGTCGCCGACCCGATGCGGTAGGTCCACGTTGCAGACCCACCGTCAGCGAACGTCAGTGTCGCAGTGCCGACCGTGGTCAGCGAAACGCGTGACGCGTCGAACGAACCCCCGAACGGCGGTCCGCTGGCGCGGATCAGCGAGCCGTCGAAAACGGTCGATGACGTGCGGTTGAGAAGCGCCGCGAACCACGTGGGCGATCCGTCGATATCGTAGGCGTACCAGGTCGCGTAGATGCGGTCGCCTTC
The DNA here is from genome assembly GCA_963798655.1 of uncultured beta proteobacterium. Lineage (GTDB taxonomy): Bacteria > Pseudomonadota > Gammaproteobacteria > Burkholderiales > Casimicrobiaceae > CAVSMC01. The sequence goes on from CAWCUH010000012.1 coordinate 224,004, forward strand.
ATGCGCGACGTTGATGCCCCAGCCGTCCTGGGTCATCCCGCCCCACCAGAGGCCCTGATAGTTGGTCGTCGCGTCGATGTCGGACTGCGACGCGTACGCGCAGACTGCCGCCGGTCCGCCGAGCGGATATTTCGACAGCGGCACCGTGCGTGACACGCTCTTCGCGGAGTATGCGAACGTCGCCGTGTTGTCGTCGGCGAAGGTGAGGGTACCGCTTCCAACGACCGCTGCGCGCTTCGCCGCCGCGTCGTAGGGCGCCGCGGTGTATGGCGAGCCGTGCACTTCGATGACATCGCCGGTGAACGTGTTGTCCGACTTCCTCGTCGCGAGCATCGCGAGCCACGAGGGGCGACCCGCTTCGTCGTACGTGTACCAGGTAAGGTAAATCAGATCGCCTTGCTGCGCGAGGTTCACGCCCCAGCCGCTCTCCGAAGGGTTCCACCACAGACCTTGGTAATTTGCGATGTCGAACCGCGTGACGCCTTGAGCGCCCGCGGCGTATAGCGCTGTATACGGTGGCGGCGCGATGCGCGCCGCCTGCGCCGCGAGCGAAAGCAGTGTGGAGCGTGCGGCGATGTTCGTCCACGACGCGGCGCGATCGCGGGAGATCGCGAGTTCGCCGCCGCGACCGACGGCGTACATCGTCGGCACATCGCGGCCATCGATGACGAGGTCGAATCCGACGTCGGCAAAGTCCGGCGCAGCGCGCTGGGTCCAGTGTTCGCCGTAGTCGACCGACATCCATACCGTCGTACCGGAAACCGCATACCAACGGGCAGCCTCGGCAGGATCGGGAACGAGCAGCGAGGCTCCGAACGTCGGCAGCAGTTGCCAATGCTGCGCGCCGTCGCGACTGAGGTAGAGGCCGTCGATCGTGCCGGCGATCAGCGTATCGGTCCCCACGGGACTGACGAAGAAGCGATCGATCGGATGGCTGATGCCAGCGTCGGCCTTCGTCCATGTCGCGCCCCCGTCGACGCTCTTTGCAATGCCTTGCGGCGTCCACCAGCACGTGTCGAACCCGGGGACGCAGACCTCGCGAGCCCCATAGACGACGCCGGGCTGTGGTCCGACCGGGACGACATAGCCCACGATGTCGTTCGCGCTCGTCGAAGCATGCGGCGCTACCTGGTTCCACGTCACCCCGCCGTCGTCGCTCGCCTGGATTTCGGCGAAGTGCACCGAAAACAGGGACCGCGGGTCGCTGATGTTCGGCCCAAGCGCTACCGAGGTCGCGCCGTTTACGCTGTATGGCAGCCATGTTCGTCCGCCGTCAGTGCTCTGCAGCGGACTCGCGTAAGTCGGCGGCAATGCGCCGAACGTCGAGAGGACGAGGCGCGCACCGACGCGCGGCTCGACACGGTTGATCGGGTGCGCATAGAGTCCGGCGTTGCGCGACGCCCAGCCATTGCTCGCCGCGTCGTACGTATAGGCGCCGTCGGCTGTCGCCGACCATAGGTCGCCCAGAGGCCCGATCTTGAATTCGGTCAGGCGCGACGAAAGCGGCGGCAGCGCGGCCCACGAGGCACCGGCGTTGCGAGATTCGTAGACCGTCGATTCGAGGGCGGCAACCACCCGTTGCGGGTTCGTTGCGTCGAACGCGAGCGGCGAGTTCCGATCCGCCGGATAAGGCGTCGTCTGCCACGTCACGCCGGCATCGACGGATCGGAACAGGCCGCAGTCGGTGCTCGCGAGGAAGCGGCCGGCGTTATCCATGGCGAACGTGCGCTGGTAGCAGGGATCCGTCGCGCGAGGCGGAACGATCGTCGAGACCGTTATCCAGGTCGCGCCATCGTCAACGCTCTTGTAGAACTTCGTTGTTGCATAGTCGCCTGGCTCGATTTCGGTCCCGACAGCCGTCAGCCGGCCGCCGCGGAAGCGGTCGAACGCGATCAACCGATAGGTCGAGGCCTGCGGCCATGTGAGCCAGCTCGCGCCGTCGTCCAACGTCATCGAGACCGACAACCCGGTTCCGACGTAGGCGCGCGACGGAAGCAGCGCGGAATCGAAAATCAGGGAGCCGTCGAGCAAGTTGGGAGTAAACGGCGTCCACGTGTTAGCCGAGTCGCGGCTACGGAGGATCGGCCCTCCGCAGTGCAGGAAGAGGTCGCCGTTGTCGCGCGTTTGCAGCGCCGCGCCGTAGGGTTGCGCGCAGTTCGACGGCGCAGCGATTTCGGTCCACACGCCGCCTTCGAATCGGAACATGCGGAGCGGGTTGCCGGCCGAGATCGCGTACGCCTTCGAGTCGGGTGCAACGGCGATCGACGAGATGTAACCGCCGGCTGGTCCCAGCATCTTCCACTGCGCGGTCGCCTCACACGGCACGAGAAGCGCGACGAAGATCGCAGCAACGACGAGGTCAACAAGCCGATAGGAAAGGCGCATTGATGAAATTGCGGTTGGATTGTTCCTAACGCAGCAACCCTTCGAGGCGCATCCGGGCTCCGCGGGCTGCACGACATGTCGCCGGGGCATGCTGACGGTTACAACTGCGGTGCCACGGCGCAAAGCGCGACCGAATCCGGCCCGTAGCCCTCGGCAATGTGGCCTCTCGCCAGCATCTGCACCTTTATCGCTGGATCGGTCGTGTACCGATGATTGCTGTCCACACGCGCGTTCCAGAGCCGATAGACGGAAATCCAACCGGAGTGACAGGCTCCCGTCGCTACGTCAGGCATGTACACCTCGAACGCGTCGGCCAGTTCGAGGAACCACTGCGCGGAAAGACGGCCGACGAGCAGTTCGAACGTCTCGGCCAAGTCACCGGTGAAGAAGTGCGAGTTCGGTCCGACACCCGGTCTGCCATAGAAACGGTGAATGACGCGAAGCGCGTCGTTCGTCTCGCCGCGATGCGATTGCGCAAGGCCGCGACGGTAAAGTGCCCAAGCGCCGGCGGTGGCGATTGCGGTCGGGGGCGTGCGCGCCATGCCGGGCGATTCTACGGCAGCGCGCTTTGCAGCGGCGGCGCGCGCATCGCGGGTTCGATGAACGATCGTCGCGCGGTCGTTTGCGCCGGCGCGACGTGCTCGAGGCGGCCCGAACCTGCGCGAAACCCCGCCGCACGCGCGCTGCGCTGTCGAGTCGTCGGCCAGGTCGCGCTCTGCGCTGGCGTATGCTCGCGACACTCGCGCTGCGTCGTTTCGATGGCCGACATCCCGCTCTTCGTGATCATCCTCGCCGTCTGGCTCTACTGGGGCCGCGTCGGCTCGATGGTGCTGCGCGCGCGACGTCGCTCGCGCGATCTCGCCGGCCTCGTCCCCGAGCAGTCGCGCGAGCGCGCGATGTGGCTCGTTTGGGTGCCGCTGGTCGCCGCCTGGATGGCGCTGCCGATCGTCGCCGCGGCGCACGCCGCCGGTCCGTTCGCCGTGCCCGCATTCGCCCGGGCGGAACCGGCGTACGCGGCGCTGCGCTGGCTCGCCGCCGGCGGCGCCATCGTCGCCTTCGTGCTGACGCTTCGCTGTCACGCGCAGATGGGCCGCAGCTGGCGGATGGACGTTAGCGAAGCGCACAAGACAAGCCTCGTGACCGACGGCATCTACAGCCGTGTGCGCCATCCGATCTATGCGCTGCAGGTGCTGCTGATGCTGTGCACGGCTGTCGTGCTGCCGGCGCCGTGGATGATCGCGGTGGCGGCAGTGCACGTCGCGCTGGTCACGCTCAAGGCCGCGAACGAGGAGCGATTCCTGCTCGCGACGCATGGCGCCACATACGCCGAATACAGCAAGCGCACCGGTCGCTTCGTACCGCGGCTGCGTGCGCGCTAGCCCGCGCGCGCGCACGAACGTCGCCGTCGGCGCGCTCGCGCTGCTGATCGCGACGACGCTGCTCTGCTGCACGCCGCTTCATGCGCAACCGCGTATGGACGCCGACGTCGCACGGCGGCTGCTCGCGCTCGCGCCCGAGCACATCGACGAGCGCGACGTGCGCGACGTGCTGGCAAAGGCGCCGGCGCCGCGGATGATGCTGTTCACCGGCAGCGTCCCCATCGTCACGATGGAGCCGGTCGCCGAATTCTTCATCGCGATGGGCTATCCGCGCGAGCGCATCGAGAATCCGCGCGACGGCTCGCTGTGGTATTCGAGCTTCGCCGACGGCGCGGCGCTCGCCGGATTGGTCGCGTGGCATTACGAGCACGACGGCGTGCGGCCGATGCTGATCGGCCACAGTCAGGGCGGCGTCATCGTCGTGCGCGTGCTGCACGAGCTCGCCGGCGCGTTCCGCGATCGCATCCGCGTGCGCGATCCGGACACCGGCGCGGCGCTCGACCGCGACGCGATCGTCGATCCGCTCGACGGCCGCGAACGCCCGGTCGTGGGACTATCGGTCGCGTTTGCGGCAGCCATCGCATCCGGCAAGCTGATGCGCGTGCTGCTCGGCCAGTGGGACATGCTGTCGAAGCTGCGCGAGATCCCGGACAGCGTCGACGACTTCACCGGCTATTTCATTCCCGGCGACGTGTTCGAAGGAACGAACGATCCGCAGCGCTACCGCGCGATCGGCCGCGCGAACGTGCGCAACGTCACGCTGCCGGCCGGCGTCGGCCACCTGAACGCCGTGCGCATCGCGGGACTCGCGCGCGACCCGCTCGCGCGCGCTTGGATCGACGCGTACTCGCCGGACAAGCCGCCGGCGCCGCTGCCCGACCTCGCGCACGACGACGCGGCGAATCTCGTTCACGCCGCCGATCTCTGGTACGAGGTGAAGCGGCACTGGTGCATCGAGGCGCAGGCGCTCGCGCGCGCGCAGCGCGGCGGAGCACACTGATGCGCGGGCATCTCAACGCATTCCAGCGGACGATGCTGCGCTTCCGCGAGCTGCATCCGTACAGCGCCGTGCATGTCGTCGACATCGCCGCGCCGCTTAAAATGACCTCGCTCGCCGACGCGATCGACGGCGAGCTCGCCCGTCGCGGCGTGAGCGAGCTCGCCGTCGACGCGTCCAGGCGACGCTATGAGTACGCGGTCGGTCCCGTGCGTGTGCCGTTGCGCGCGGTCGCCGAGGGCACGAGCGTCGCGGCGACGCTTGCCGCCGAGATCGAAGCGGAGCTCAACACACCGTTCGCCGATGGGCGCGCGTTGCCGATCCGCTTCTTCGCGATCGACTGCGGCGAGGGCTTCAAGCTCGGCCTCGTCTACGATCACTTCATCGCCGGTGGCGACGCGATCGTCGTGCTGCTCGCGGCAATCGCCGCTCGCTATGCAGGCGCCCCCGTCGGCGCGACGCCGCCTCCGCTCTATCCGCGAACGTATCGGTCGCTGATCGCTCGCCGTCCGCTCGACGCATTGCGCGCGCTCGCGTCGCTGCCCGCGCTCGTCGCGTCGTCGCGCCGCGCGGCGCGGCCGCCGTATCAGCGCGACGACGATCATTACAACGGGTTCGTGCTGACGACGGTCGATGCCGATACCGTCGCCCGCATCACGGCCTGCGCGAAATTGTGGGATGTCACGCGCAACGACCTGCTGCTCGCTGCGCTGATGCTTGCCGTCGCGCCGTTCGCCGAGCACCGCCTGCAGGCGCCGCGCCGGCGCGAGCTCGCCGTCGCCTCGATCGTCAATTTGCGCCGCGAGTTCGGCGCCGACGCAGCGGCGGCGTTCGGCCAGTTCCTGTCGTCGTTCCGCGTGAGCCATGCGGTGCCGGCCGACATCGACGTCGAGACGCTCGCACGCGCCGTGCACGCGCAAAGCGCGGCGTTTCGCCGGCGGCGGCTTCATCTGCGCACGATCTTCATGCTCGCGCTCGCGGGCGCGGCATGGCCGTTTCTCGACACACGCAAGCGCCATCGCGTGTTCGCCAAGCATCATCCGGTGTTCGGCGCGGCAACGATGCTCGACGTGAACGCGCTGTGGCCGCGCGACGCGCCGCCATCCGACTACGTGCGCGGCGTCTCGACTGGACCGCTGTCGCCGCTCGTCGTCGCCGCGACGCCCGTCGGCAAGCGGTGGAACCTCGGATTCGCATTTCGCACCGCCTGTTATTCTCGCGCTGCGGCCGAACAGATCGCCGCCGCTGTTGTCAATCGACTCGACTCGATCAGATCCTGACAAATCATGACCCTGCGCCTCCGATACGCCCCGTGGCTCGTTGCGATCATGCTCGCCACCGGGTGTGCGACCGCACCGCCACCGGGCGCCGACTACTCCGAGCCTACGGCGGCGTCTCCGACCATCCAGCGGCACGCGATGGATCCGGGGCTCGAGCAGCGGATCCTCGCGCTCGATCCGGAACACGTGACCGACAGCGACGTTCGCGACGTGCTCGCGCGCGGACCGGCGCCACGCATCGTGAATCTCCACGGCGGAATCTATCCGGTGCACCTGCTGATGGAAGATTTTTCAAGGTTCCTGATCGGCATGGGTTATCCGGAGGGCAAGATCCGCGATCTCGGCGACCACGCGCTGTCGCGCAGCCCGTACGAGAGTGCCGAGCAGCAGGCAGGGATGATCGCGTGGTACTACGAGCGCGAAGGCGTGCGGCCGTTCCTGATCGGCCATAGCCAGGGTGGCATTCAGGCCGTCAAGATCCTGCACGTGCTGAACGGCGACTTCGATCGCGAGCTGCATCCGTTCAACCCGCTGACGCAGTCGTTCGAGAGCCGCACGACGATCGTCGACCCGCTGAGCGGTCGCGAGCGGCCGGTCGTCGGACTTTCGCTCGCGTACGTTTCCGCGGTGGGCACGGGCGGCTGGTCGCTCGCGTTGCCCGTGCACTGGATGATCTTTTCGCGCATTCGCGAGATCCCCGACACCGTCGACGAGTTCACCGGCTATCGGATCGGCGTGGACTTCTTCGCCTGGGACGCGCCGGGGCTCGAGCAGGTGAAGACGTTTCACGGCGACGGCAAGGCGACGGTGCGCAACGTGACGCTGCCCGCCGAGTACAACCACGTCTTCGTGCCGCACACCGAGCAGCTCCTCGCAAGCGCCGCGATCCGCGACTGGATCAACGACTTCGATCCGAGTGCCGAAGGCCACTGGCCGCCGCTGCCGCAGGGCGACACGCAGAACATCCTCTGGGCAGCCGACGTCTGGCACAGCATCAAGCGCCATTGGGTCCTCGAAGCGCAACGCTACGTGCACGCCCGGCACGGGACGGTCGCCGCCCGGTGAACCCGGCGGCCGGGACCGCCGGCCGGATCGTATAAAATGTGCGGTTGCGCTCGGACGGCATGACGCCGCGAGCGCGCACCCCACTCGACCCGCGCTTCATCACGATGACCGAACCGCTCGCCGGCAAAGTCGCGCTCGTCACCGGCGCCGCACGCGGCATCGGCCGCGCGATCGCCGTGAAGCTCGCGAGCGCGGGCTGCGACATCGTCGTCAACTACTACAACAGCCACGACGAGGCCGAGTCCGTGTGCGCGCAGGCGCGTGCCCAGGGCCGGCGCGCGCTCGCCGTGCAGGGCAACGTCGGCGACCCGGAAAGCGTCGCCGAGATGTTCGACGCGATCGGCAAGACGTTCGATCGCCTCGACATCGCCGTGTCCAATGCCGCGTCCGGCGTGCTGAAGCCGGCGATGGAGATGAAGTTGAAGCACTGGCGCTGGTGCCTCGAGACGAACGCGTTCGCGCTCGCGCTCGTCGCGCAGCATGCGGCGCCGATGATGAAGGACGGCGGACGCATCGTCGGCATGTCGAGCCTCGGCTCGACGCGCGCGATTCCCTCGTACGGTTTCGTCGGCGCCTCGAAGGCCGCGCTCGAGTCGCTCGCGCGCGCGCTCGCGCAGGAGCTCGGTCCGCGCGGCATTCGCGTGAACATCGTCAACGCCGGCGTCGTCGACACCGATGCGCTCGCGTACTTCCCCAACCGCGAGCAGCTGCTCGAAGGCTTTGCGCAGCGCACGCCGGCGGGGCCGACGCTGACGCCGGCCGACGTCGCGAACGCCGTCTACCTGCTGTGCCTGCCGGAAGCGGCGATGATCAACGGCCACACGCTCGTCGTCGACGGCGGCTACAGCATCTCCGGCTGATGAGCCTCGATTCGGGACTGGCCGGCAAGATCGTCGTCGTCACCGGCGGCAGCCGCGGCATCGGCCGCGCGATCGTCGAGCTCCTTGCCGCCGAGGGCGCCGACGTCACGTTCTTCTACCGCGACAACGCCAAGGCCGCCGACGACGTCGTGTCCGCGGTCACCGCCGCGGGCCATGCGGCGAGCGCGATGCAGCTCGACGTTCGCGACGCGGCCGCATGCGCAACCGCGATCGACGCGATCGTCGATCGAACCGGACGCATCGACGTGCTGGTCAACAACGCCGGCATCATCCGCGACAACCTGCTCGCCGGCCTGTCGGACGACGACGTGCGCGACGTGCTCGACACGAACGTCGGCGGTGTCTTCAACGTGACGCGCGCCGTCGTGCCGCACATGATGTCGAAGCGATCGGGCAAGATCGTCAACCTGAGCTCGGTTTCCGGCATCAAGGGAGGGCGTGGGCAGACGAACTATGCGGCGAGCAAGGGCGCGATCGACGCGATGACGCGGGCGCTCGCCGTCGAGCTCGCGCCGCGCAGGATCAATGTCAACGCGGTCGCGCCCGGCGTGATCGAGACCGAGATGTCGCAGGCGGTGCGCAACATCGCCGGCGACGACGTGAAGAACCGCATACTGCTGCGGCGCTTCGGCGCCGCGCAGGACGTCGCGCACGCCGTGTGGTTCCTCGCGTCGCGGCTTTCGGACTACATGACGGGCCAGGTCGTGCACGTCGACGGCGGCTTCAAAATGGAGTGAATGGGGCGAACGATGAGCGATTTCAGCAACGAAGAAGTGCAGGCCATCTACCCGCAGGTCGCGAAGATCATCGCCGACGCGCTCGGCTGCGACGTCGAGGAAGTGAAGCCCGACGCATCGCTGATCGACGACCTGGGCGCCGAGTCGATCGACTTCCTCGACCTCGTGTTCCGGCTCGAGCGCGGATTCAAGGTGAAGATTCCGCGCGGCAAGATCGTCGAGGACGCGCGCGGCGACTTGCCGGAATCCGACTTCGAGCAGAAGGGTGTCGTCACGCCCGCCGGCGAAGCGCGGCTGCGCGCCTTCATGTCGGAAGTGCCGAGCGCGCGCTTTCGCTCGCCGATGAAGGCGGCGGACGTTCCGCGCCTTTTCACGCCGATGACGTTCTGCAAGGTCGTGCTGCGCGCACAGCAGGCGGCGGCGGGCTGAAAGCCTCGATGAGCGGCCGTGAGCGCTTCCATGCGTTTTCGTTCGTCGATCGGATCGTCGCGTGGACGCCGGGCCGCTCGGCGCACGGACGGTACGCGATTCCGAGCGGCCTCGCGGCGTTTCCGCAGGCGCTCGTCGCCGAGGCCGTCGGGCAGCTCGCGGCGTGGGTGTCGATGGCGCACATCGATTATCGCGGGCGCCCGGTCGCGGGCATCGCCGCCGAAACGGTGTACCACGGCGTCGCCGCGCCCGGACAGTCGCTCGATCTCGAGATCGCGATCGACAGCTGCGACGACGAAGCGGTCGCGTACGACGGCCGCGCGCGCATCGGCGATGCCGAGATCGTCGAGCTTCGCCATTGCGTCGGCCCGATGCTGCCGATGATCGACTTCGACGATCCCGCCGCGGTGCGCGCCGACTTCGACACGCTGATCACGTCCGGCAAGACGCCCGGCGGGTTCGACGGCGTGCCGATTTTCGACGTGCAGACGGTGTCGCACGAGCCGGCCCGGTCGCTGTCGGCGCGGCTCGCGGTTCCCGGATCGGCGCCGTTCTTCGCCGATCATTTCCCGCGCAGGCCGGTGTTTCCCGGCACGCTGCTGCTCGAGGCGCAGATGCGGCTCGCGCTCGTCCTCGCGCTCGAGGCGACGCCGTTCGACGCGCACGCGTCGTTGCGGCCGCATCGCGTGACGAACGTGAAGATCCGCTCGTTCATCGAGCCGGGCACGCACGTCGATCTCGAAGCGAAGGCGCGCGAAGGCGATGCGCTCGCGTACGACCTTTCCGCTCGCGTCGACGGCCGCAACGTCGCGTCGGCGCGCGTCACCGTCGCGGGCGCAGGCGCGGAGTCGACATCGTGACGGAGCGCCGCCGCGTCGCCGTCACCGGCATCGGGCTCGTCACGCCGATCGGCATCGGCATCGCCGCGACGTGGGACGCGCTGTGCGCGGGACGCAGCGGCGCCGCGCCGATCACGCTGTTCGACGCGAGCGGCTTTTCGACGCGCATCGCCGCCGAAGTGAAGGGTTTCGATGCCCACGCGCTCGACCGCCGGCTCGCGAAGTCGGCGAACCGCTCGCACCTGTTCGCCCTCGCGGCCGCCGAAGAGGCGATGCGCGACGCCGGCATCGCGCCGACGGCGCAGACAGCGACCCGCTGGGGCTGCTCGGTGGGCACCGGCATGATGGGCGTCGCGTACGACGAGCTCGCGCAAGTGCAGCGCGAGTGCGCGCCCGACGGAGAGCTCGATGCGTCGCGGCTGCCCGACTGCGCGGTCGCGAACGATCCGATGGCGTTCTCGCGCGCGCAGGCGGCGAACGGCGTGTCGCTGTTGACGCGCCGCTTCGGCATCGCCGGCTACGCGACGAGCGTGCACACGGCATGCGCGTCCGGCGGCCAGGCGATCGGCACGGCGATGAAGCTGATTCGCCGCGGCGTCGTCGACCACGCGCTCGCCGGCGGCTTCGATTCGATGATCAATCCGGTCGGCTTGTCCGGGTTCTGCCTGCTGTCCGCGGTCTCGCCCGACAACGACACGCCGGCGCGTGCAAGCCGTCCGTTCGACGCGACCCGCAACGGCTTCGTGCTCGGCGAAGGCGCCGGCTTCGTCATCCTCGAGGAATGGGAGGCGGCGCGCGAGCGCGGCGCGAGGATCTACGCCGAGCTCGCCGGCGACGGCAATTCGCTGTCGAGCTATCGCATCACGGACTCGCATCCATCGGGGGACGGACCGATCCAGTCGATGCAGGCGGCGCTCGCCGACGCGGGCGCGACCATCGACGACGTCGACTACATCAATGCGCACGGCACGTCGACGCCGATGAATGACCGCAGCGAGTCGGCTGCCGTGCACGCGGTGTTCGGCGCGCAGACGAAGCGTGTCGCCGTCAGCTCGACCAAGAGCATGACCGGTCACCTGATCGCCGCGGCCGGCGCCATTGAAGTGGCGATCACGGCGCTCGCGATCGCGCGCGACACGATGCCGCAGAACGCGAATCTCGTCGAGCGCGATCCCGACTGCGACCTCGACATCGTCACCGGTGCGCCGCGCAGCGGCCGGATCAATGTCGCGTTGTCCAATTCGTTCGGCTTCGGCGGCTCGAACAGCAGTGTCGCGCTTCGCCATCCCGAGCAGGTCGATGGGCTCGGCGCGAGCGGATGAGCGCGATCGCGCCTTCATGTCGATGAGGATCCTCATCACCGGCAGCGGCGCGCTGTGCGCGAGCGGCCGTGACCCGCAGACGATCTTCGCCGCGCTCGACGAGGGCCGCTCGGCGATCCGTCCGATCGAGCAGTGGGACGCGACCGCGTGGCCGGTGAAGATCGCAGCCGAGATTCCCGATTACAACGCAACCAGGCTCGTCGCCGATCGCAAGCTGCACAAGCTGATCCGCAGGACCGACATCCTGGGCCTGTACGCGGCGGGCAGCGCGATGGAAGCCTCTGCGTTCGACGCGTGGCGCGCGAGTCTCGACGACGCGCATGCGGCGCGCTTCGCCGACCGCTTCGGCCTGATCGTCGGCTCCGGCGGCGGCGCGTTCAACACGCAATACGACTTCTTTGCGCTGATGGCGGAAACGCACGGCGACATGCCGGGCTTCGGGCGCGAGCTCGCGAACGTCGTCAATCCGATGTGGCTGCTGCGCACGCTGCCGAACAACGTGCTGTGCCACGTCGGCATCCGCCACGGGCTCAAGGGCACGAACGCGTGCATCACCAACCACAGCGTCGGCGGCGCGCTCGCACTGATCGAGGCAGGCGCGGCGCTGCGCGCGGGCGAGGCCGATCGGGCGATCGCCGTTGCGCACGACACGCAGATCGAGCCGCAGACGATGCTCTATTACGAGCGCGTCGGATTGCTCGCCGACGAGATGCTGCGTCCGTTCGACGCCGATCGCGACGGCAGCGTGTTCGGCGAGGGCGCCGGCGCGCTGGTGCTCGAGACCGCGGCTGCGGCCACCGAGCGCGACGCGCGCATCATCGGCGAATACCTCGGCGGTGCGTCGGTGAGCGAGGCGCGCGGCCTGCTCGAGATCCGTGACGACGGCGACGGCCTCGCGCGCGCGATCGCGCAGGCGCTCGACGACGCGAAGGTCGCACCGCGCGAGGTCGGCATGATCGTCGCACACGGCAACGGAACGCCGCTTTCGGACGCGACCGAAGCGGCGGCGCTTCGTCGCGTGTTCGGCGCCGACATGCCGCCGACGACGGCGTTCAAGTGGGCGTTCGGCCATCTGCTCGCCGCGGCGCCGATGGTTGAAACCGTGCTCGCGCTGCACGCGCTCGCCGCGCGTCGCGTGCCGGGAATCGGCACGCTGCGCCGGCTCGCCCACGAATGCGAAGGCGTACGCGTGTCGACGTCCGCGCAAACGCCGCGCAGCGACATCGCGCTCGTGCTCTCGCGCGGGTTCGGCGGCAACGACGCCGCGCTCGTCGTGCGAGGGTGAATCGGTTGCCGCCGGCATTCCCGCGGGGGCGGGAATCCAGCGTCTTTCGGCCGAAAGTCACTGGGTCCCCGCGTTCGCGGGGACGACAAGCATTGCCGTGATGTCCGACACCGCCACGGCATCGCGCTGCGGCATCGACACCGTCGAGATCGCGCGCATCGAGCGGCTGATTGCGCAAACGCCGCCGGCGGATCTCGCGCGGCTGTTCAGCTCGACCGAGCTCGCCGACGCCGGCGACGGCGTCGGCCGCGCGGCGAGCCTCGCCGCGCGCTTCGCCGCGAAGGAAGCGTGCCTCAAGCTGTTCCCGCGCGAGACGGCGATGGGCGCAATCGAGGCGCACGATTTCGGCGTGGCGCGCGACGGCTACGGCGCGCCGCAGCCGACGCTTACGCCGCGCGCGCGCGCGCTGCTCGATCGCCACCGGATCGAGACGATCGCGCTGTCGCTCACGCACGATGCGACGAGCGCGTCCGCGGTGGCGCTCGCGAAGCCGGCGACGATGGAAGTGCCGCTCGCCGGGCGCATCCTGCATCGGCTCGTTCCGTGGCGCCGCGACGTCGTCCAGCGAAACCTCGAGCGCGTGTTCGGCGAAACGATCGCGCCGGCCGAGATCGAGCGCATCAAGCTCGCGTTCTACGGGCATATCTGGAGGCTGATCGTCGAGTTCTTCGCGATGTCGTTCATGTCGCGCAAGCGAGTTCTCGATCGCGTGCGCGTCGAGAACACCGAGGCGGTCGCCACCGCGCTCGCGAAGGGCAAGGGCGCGCTGGTGATGACCGGCCATTTCGGCAACTGGGAAGTCGCAACGGTGGCGGCGATCGGGCACTTCCCGCAAATGCACGGCCGGTTCCATTTCGTCCGTCGGCCGGTGAAGCCGAAATGGCTCGACGACATGGTGAACCGCCGCTTCGAGCGCGCCGGCTTCGGCGTGTTCGGCAAGCGCGCGTCGCTCGACGGCATGCTGTCGCGGCTGGAAGCCGGGGACGTGATCGTATTTCCGTTCGACCAGCATGCGCGCGGCGGCGACGGCATCCGCGTCGACTTCTTCGGTGAACCGGCCGGCACGTTCCGCGCGCTGGCGCTGATCGCCCTTGCGACCGGTGCGCCCGTGCTGCCGGCTGCGGCGTGGCGCGAGCCGGACGGCCGCCACGTCGTCCGCTTCGAGGAGGCGCTCGAGCCGATCGACTGCGACGACGTCGACGAAGCGATCCGGCTCAATACGCGCAGGTACAACGAGGCGATCGAGCGGCTCGTGCTGCGTCATCCCGAGCAGTGGTACTGGGTCCACAAACGCTGGAAACCCGCGTAGAACGCGCCGCGCACGGATGCGCACGTACACGCTGTCCGATTTCGACTTCGAGCTTCCGCGCGAGCTGATCGCCCAGGCCCCGGCGGCGGAACGCACCGCGAGCCGGTTGCTGCACGTGCTGCCGCAATCGAGCGGCGACGCGATGTTCGTCGATCGCGCGTTCGCCGAGCTGGCGTCGCTGGCGGGTGAAGGCGACGTCGTCGTGCTGAACGACACGCGGGTGATCAAGTCGAGGCTGCACGCCACCAAACCGACCGGCGGCCGTGTCGAACTGCTGCTCGAGCGCGTCACCGCCGCCAACGAGGGACTGTTCCAGCTTCGCGCGAGCCATTCGCCGAGGGTCGGCACGAAGCTCGCGCTGCCAGGCGCGGTCAGCGCGCTGGTGGTGGCGCGCGATCAGCGCTTCTTCACGCTGCATCTCGAGGGCGCCGCGTCGATTGTCGACTACCTCGAGCGTCACGGCGAAGTTCCGCTGCCGCCGTACATAACGCGCGGTGCGGACGCGTCGGACGCCGCCCGTTATCAGACGGTTTATGCGCGCCACGCCGGCGCCGTCGCAGCGCCGACCGCCGGGCTGCATTTCGACATGCCGGCACTCGAGCGGCTCACGGCGCGCGGCGCGACGCTCGCATACGTGACGCTGCACGTCGGTGCGGGTACGTTTCTCCCGGTGGCAGCAGAGGATCTTGCAATGCACCGGATGCACAGCGAGTGGTACCGCGTTCCCGATGCAACGGCGGTGGCGGTCGCCACCGCGCGGCGGGACCGTCGTCGCGTGCTGGCCGTCGGCACGACGAGCCTGCGCGCACTTGAAAGCGCCGCGCGCGAGGACGGAACGATCGCACCGGGCGAAGCCGAGACTGCGCTCTTCATCACGCCAGGCTATCGTTTCCGCGCCGTCGATCGGCTGTTGACCAATTTCCACCTGCCGCGCACGACGCTGCTGATGCTGGTCTCGGCGTTCGCCGGATACGAAACGATTCGCAGCGCGTACGCGCATGCGATCGCGCAGCGCTATCGCTTCTTCAGCTACGGCGACGCGATGCTGCTCGAGCGGCCCGGCGGTACGGCGGACGCCTGCTGACGCCAAAACGAGACAGTGGAATGCGTCGCCTTGCGGCGACAAAAGCATCGATCGCTGGGCCGAGTACAACAAAAGCGGGGAAACGACGGTGTTTTCGACGTGATCGCTTGGCGATTCGCCGCACCTTACGTTACTCTGCACAGCAATCGAAATCGTCGTCGGAACGCAGCGCCTGGGAGACAGCCGCGCGCGCTCCGCAAATGACAATGAATCGTAGTCGTATACGTTGCGCCGCGACGGCGCTTTGCATCGCACTGACGGCGCTGTTCGCGCTGCCGGCGGCCGCCGCCCGCGTCGGCGTGCTGTCGAATCAGCATTTTGCAGCGACAGCCGCCGCGCTCACGGCGAACATCAGCGGCCATACGTTCACCGGTGTCGACGTCAGCACGACGACGCCGTCGCTCGCGTCGCTCCAGGCGAGCTACGACGTGCTGCTCGTGTTCGAGGACGGCCGGTTCACCAACGCACCCAACGTCGGCAATGTCGTCGCCGCCTTCGCCAACGCGGGCCGTGCGGTGGTGCTCGGCACGTTCTACGACCAGGATCGCTCGGACAGCGGCGCGTCGGCCAACAGCTGGGGCGCGCTCGAGACCATCGACCCGAACACGACCGACGGCGTCGGCACGCCGTACGCCGTGCGCACGCTCAACGCCTCGTCGCTGATCGCTCATCCGCTCACGGCCGGCGTCACCGCGCTCACCAGTCAGCAGTTCGCCGGCGGCAATCGCGCGAAAGCCGGCACGATGGTGCTTGCGCTGTGGAACCAGCCGAACGCGCTTGGGCAACCCGACCCCGCAATCGCCGTACGTGTCACGGGCGCGGCGTGCGTCATGCACATCGGCATTGCGCCCGACTATCCGGTCGTCGGCGCCGGCCAGTTCGGCGGCGACTTCTATCGCGTCTGGAAGAACGCGTTCGACTTCGGCGCCGCGCGCTGCCAGCTCGCTGCCGCTTCGCCGGCGCTGCCGATCCCGGCGCTGTCCGGCGGCGCGCTCGCGCTCACTGCGCTGCTGCTCGCCGGGCTCGCCTTCGCGTCGCGCCGCCGCCTGCCGCGGCAACGCTAGCGCGTCGCGCCGCGACGCCGCATGGACTTTCGCGTCGTCGCGACGTCGGGCACCGCCCGGCGGGGCTCACTGTCGCTCGCGCACGGAACGGTCGAGACACCGGTGTTCATGCCGGTCGGCACGTACGGCACCGTGAAGGCGATGGCGCCCGACGAGCTTGCCGACCTCGGCGCGCAGATCGTCCTCGGCAACACGTTCCACCTGTGGCTTCGTCCCGGCGCCGACGTGATCGGCGCGCACGGCGGCCTGCACCGGTTCATGGGCTGGACGCGACCGATCCTCACCGACTCGGGCGGATTCCAGGTGTGGAGCCTCGGCGCGCTGCGCAAGGTACGCGAGGACGGCGTCGCTTTCGCGTCGCCGGTGAACGGCGACCGGCTGCTGCTCACACCCGAGATCTCGATGCGGGTGCAACGCGCGCTCGACTCCGACATCGCGATGGTGTTCGACGAGTGCACGCCGTACCCGGTGACGCACGACGACGCCGAGCGCTCGATGCGGCTGTCGCTTCGCTGGGCGCAGCGCTCGAAGGACGAGTTCGCGCGCCTCGCGAATCCGAACGCGCTGTTCGGCATCGTCCAGGGCGGCATGCACGCCGACCTGCGCGAAGCATCGGTCGACGGTCTCGCATCGATCGGCTTCGACGGCTACGCGATCGGCGGACTCTCGGTCGGCGAGCCGAAGGATGAAATGATGCGCGTGCTCGACCATACGGCGCCGCGTCTTCCTGTGGACCGGCCCCGCTACCTGATGGGCGTCGGAACGCCCGAGGACATCGTCGCCGGCGTCGAATGCGGCATCGACATGTTCGATTGCGTGCTGCCGACGCGAAACGCCCGCAACGGCTGGCTGTTCACGCGCCACGGCGACGTCAAGATCCGCAACGCGAGGCACCGCAACGACACGCAGCCGCTCGATGCCGGATGCGGCTGCTACACGTGCCAGAACTTCAGCCGCGCATACCTGCACCACCTGCAGCGCGTGAACGAAATTCTCGGCGCGCGGCTCAACACGATCCACAATCTCCATTTCTACCTGAGCCTCGCGACCGGCATGCGGGAGGCCATCGCCGCCGACGGCTTCGCCGCCTGGGCGGCTGCCTTTCGCGCCGCCCGCGCGAGCGGCGGCGTCTGACGGGCGCGCGCTGGCAGGCGGGCCGGACGCGGCGAGCGCGCATGGTAAAATGCGGGGTTCCGCTCGAGCGCGTTAGACGTCGTTTCGTCGCCCGCGCCGAGCCGCCCGTCAAGCGACCGGAGGACCTGCAATGCTCGCCGACCTGGTGATCTCGCCCGCGTACGCCCAGACCGCGCCGTCAGCGCCCGGCGGCGACCTGATGGCGTTCCTCCCGATGGTCGCGATCCTGGTCGTCCTCTACTTCCTGATGATCCGGCCGCAACAGAAGCGCGCGAAGGAGCAGAAGACGATGCTCGACGCGCTGCAAAAGGGCGACGAAGTCGTCACCGCCGGTGGCATCGTCGGACGCATCGCGCGCATCACCGAGCAGTACGTGAGCGTCGAGGTCGCGGCGAACGTCGAAGTGAACGTTCAGCGCACCGCCATCGCCCAATTGTTGCCGAAGGGCACGATCAAGGCGCTGTAGTCATTCTGCGCGGCCGCAGCCGCTTTCGCATTCGACATGAACCGCTACCCCCTCTGGAAGTACGTGCTGATCGCGATCGCGCTCGCCGTCGGCATTCTCTATACGCTGCCAAACTTCTTCCCGGAAGTGCCGGCCGTCCAGGTCTCGACGTCGAAGTCCACGGTCAAGATCGACACCTCGACGCTGTCCACGGTCGAAGACGCGCTGAAGGCGGGCAAGGTCCCGTACACCGGCGCATCGCTCGACGCGACGGGCATCAAGGTCCGCCTTCCCGATCGCGACACGCAGCTGCACGCGCGAGACGCGCTCGCCTCGAAGCTCGGCGACAACTACATCGTCGCGCTCAATCTGCTGTCGACATCGCCGCGCTGGCTGGCGTCGGTCGGCGCGCTGCCGATGTACCTCGGCCTCGACCTTCGCGGCGGCGTGCACTTCATGCTGCAGGTCGACATGAAGGCGGCGCTCGACAAGGCGGCCGACCGTTACACGACGGACATCCGCTCGCTGCTGCGCGAGAAGAAGGTCCAGTACTCGGGCGTCGGCCGCGAAGGCACGAATGTCGTCGCGCGCTTTCGCGACGAGGGGGAGCGCACGAAGGCGCGCAGCGAGATCGGCAACGCGTTCCCCGATCTGGTGGTGCGCGAGGACAACGCCGCCGGCGGCGAGCTGCGGCTCGTTGCCGCGCTGAAGCCGGAGGCGCAGAAGCGAATCCAGGACGGCGCGGTCCAGCAGAACATCACGATCCTGCGCAATCGCGTGAACGAGCTCGGCGTCGCCGAGCCGATCATCCAGCAGGCGGGCGCGGACCGCGTCGTCGTGCAGCTTCCGGGTGTGCAGGACACCGCGCGCGCGAAGGACATCCTCGGCCGCACGGCGACGCTCGAGATCCGGATGGTGAACGACGAGCCCGGCGCGCTCGAGCAGGCGCTCGCCGGCACGGTGCCGTTCGGCACCGACCTCTACACCGACCGCAACGGGCAGCCGCTGCTGGTCAAGCGGCAGGTCGTGCTCACCGGCGACCGGATCAACGACGCGCAGCCCGGCTTCGACCAGCGGACGAACGAGCCGGCGGTGCACGTGAATCTCGACGGCACCGGCGCGCGGATCTTCAAGGAAGTCACGCGCGAGAACGTGAACAAGCGGATGGCGATCGTTCTCGTCGAGAAGGGCAAGGCCGAGGTCATCACGGCGCCGGTGATCCGCGAGGAGATCGGCGGCGGGCGCGTGCAGATCAGCGGACGCATGTCCACGCGCGAGGCGAACGACATCGCGCTGCTGATGCGCGCGGGCGCGCTCGCCGCGCCGATGGAGATCGTCGAGGAGCGTACCGTCGGCCCGAGCCTCGGCGAGGAGAACATCAGGAAGGGCTTCGATTCGGTGATGTACGGCTTCATCGTCATCGCGATCTTCATGTGCGTGTACTACCAGCTGATGGGCGTGATCTCCACGCTCGGCCTTGCGATCAACCTGCTGCTGCTCGTTGCGGTGCTGTCGATGCTGCAGGCGACGCTGACGCTGCCGGGCATCGCTGCGGTCGCGCTCACGCTCGGCATGGCGATCGACGCGAACGTGCTGATCAACGAGCGGATCCGCGAGGAGCTTCGCTGGGGCGCGACGCCGCACGCGGCGATCCAGGCCGGCTACGAGCGGGCGTGGAACACGATCCTCGACTCCAACGTCACGACGCTGATCGCCGGCATCGCGCTGCTGATCTTCGGAACCGGGCCGGTGCGCGGCTTCGCCGTCGTCCATTGCCTCGGCATTCTGACGTCGATGTTCTCGGCGGTGTTCGTGTCGCGCGGCGTGGTGAACCTGATCTACGGCGGCCGCAAGCATCTCGCCAAGGTGTCGATCGGCCAGGTCTGGCGGCCGACCGCCGCCGCGGCGGTGAAATAGCCGACATCCTTCGACTGATCGCAACCGGGGATTGCCTGCGATCGTGACGCCGCGGTGGTGATCGTCGAAGTCAACGGTAGCCATGGAATCGAGAGCGATCGCATAGCCTGAATCGGCGATCGCCGAAAATTCCGGAGAAGCCATGGAATTCTTCCGCATCCAGCGCGACATCCCGTTCATGCGGCACGCGCTGGTGTTCAACGTCATCTCGGGCGTCACGTTCCTGCTCGCCGTGCTGTTCCTCGCGACGCGGAGCTTGAACTTCGGCGTCGACTTCCGCGGCGGCACGGTCATCGAGGTCACCTACGGTCACGCCGTCGACTACGGCCACGTTCGCGCCGCGCTCGACAAGCTGAATCTCGGCGAATACTCGGCGCAAAGCTTCGGCAGCTCCGACACCGCGCTGATCAGGCTGCCGATCAAGGAAGGGCAGTCGAGCGCGCAGCTTTCCGAGCGCGTGATGAGCGCGCTCAAGGCCGACGACCCGTCGGCGCGCCAGCAGCGCGTCGAGTTCGTCGGTCCGCAGGTCGGGCGCGAGCTCTACGAGAACGGCGCGCTCGCGCTGCTGCTCGTCGCGCTCGGCATCGTCGGGTACCTCGCGCTTCGCTTCGAATGGCGCTTCGCGGTGGCGGCGATCGTCGCGAACCTCCACGACGTCGTCATCATTCTCGGCTTCTTCGCTTTCTTCCAGTGGGAGTTCTCGCTGCCGGTGCTCGCCGCGATTCTCGCCGTGCTCGGCTACTCGGTGAACGAGTCGGTCGTCATCGCCGACCGGATCCGGGAGAACTTCCGCAAGATGCGCAAGGCGACGGTCACGCACGTGATCGACAACGCGATCACCAGCACGATATCGCGCACGATCATCACCCACGGCATGACGCTGCTGATGGTGCTGTCGATCTTCTTCTTCGGTGGCGAGACGCTGCACTACTTTGCGCTCGCGCTGGTGATCGGCATCTGCTTCGGCATCTATTCGTCGGTGCTCGTCATGGCGCCGATCGTCATGTGGCTTGGCGTGTCGCGCGAGGACTTGATCAAGCCCGACAGGAAGCAGCTGACCGGCGAGAAGATCCTGCCGTAAGAAAGAAGGCGGGGTCAGAGTCGATTGGCCGACGGCGCAGGTCTTCGACGAAATGAGGGTCAGAGTGGACTTTCGACCCCGGTGCAGCGGTAATCGCCGGCCGCGTCGCGCAATTCCACTCTGACCCTCATTTTCCGTGCTGACCACCCTGCTCTACTCGCTGTTCGCGCTCGACCAGGCGGTTCCGGGACTTGCCGCGCAATACGGGTACTGGGCGTACGCGATCCTCTTCGTCGTGATCTTCGCCGAGACCGGCCTCGTCGTCTTCCCGTTCCTTCCGGGCGACTCGATCCTCTTTCTCGCCGGCACGATCGTCGCGGCGGCCGGCCTCGACATCCATCTGCTGGTCGGGCTGCTGATCCTTGCGGCGGTGCTCGGCGATTCGCTCAACTATTCGATCGGCCACTTCGTCGGGCCGAAGGTTTTCGATAAGCCGGACTCGCGCTGGTTCAGGCAGGCGCACCTGCGTCGCACGCAGGAGTTCTACGAGAAGTACGGCGGCCTCACGATCATCATCGGCCGCTTCGTTCCGATCGTCCGCACGTTCGCACCGTTCCTCGCCGGCGTGGCCGGCATGACGTACCGGCGCTTCCTGTCGTACAACGTCGTCGGCGCGATCGCGTGGATCGCGTCGCTGTCGTACGCGGGCTACCTGTTCGGCAACATCCCGTGGGTGAAGAGCAACCTGACGCTGATCGTCGTCGTGTTCGTGCTGCTGTCGCTCGCGCCGGCGACGCTGTCGTACATGCGAGAGCGGCGTCGCGCGAGTGCGGCCGTCAGGCGAGTCGCGGGCGAATGAGCGGCGTGGCGAGCCGCGGCGCCTACACGCGTCGCGCGAGGTCCGCCGCGCACCCGATGTAGGTTGACGGTGTCAACGCCTTGAGCCGCGCCTTGGCATCGTCGGGCATCGCGAGCGCGTCGATGAACGCGTGCAGGCTCTCGCGGGTGATGCCCGTCCTGCCGCGCGTGAGCGTCTTGAGCTGCTCGTACGGGTTCGCGATGCCGTGACGGCGCATGACCGTCTGGATCGGCTCGGCGAGCACTTCCCAGTTGCTGTCGAGGTCGGCGTCGATCGCAGCGGCGTCGACGTCCAGCCGCGCGAGGCCCTGCGCGAGCGACGTCCAGCCGAGCAGCGAATGCCCCAGCGCGACACCGACGTTGCGCAACACGGTCGAGTCGGTGAGGTCGCGCTGCCACCGCGACACCGGAAGCTTCTCGGCGAAATGGCGCAGCAATGCGTTGGCCACGCCGAGATTGCCTTCCGAATTCTCGAAGTCGATCGGGTTCACCTTGTGCGGCATCGTCGACGACCCGACCTCGCCCGGCTTCACCTTCTGCCGAAAATAGCCGAGCGACACGTAACCCCAGACGTCGCGGTCGAGGTCGATCAGGATCGTGTTCGCGCGCGCGATCGCGTCGAAGAGCTCGGCCATGTAATCGTGCGGCTCGATCTGCGTCGTGTACGGGTTCAGCTCGAGACCGAGGCTCGTGACGACGCGCGCGGCGATCCGCTCCCAGTCGACGTCCGGATAGGCGGCGACGTGCGCGTTGTAGTTGCCCACCGCGCCGTTCATCTTGCCCTTGATCGGCACGTGCTCGATCGCGGCGATCGCCCGCTCGAGGCGGGCGTACACGTTGGCGATCTCCTTGCCGAGTGTCGTCGGTGTCGCCGGCTGACCGTGCGTGCGCGCGAGCATCGGACGCGCGGCATGCGCATGCGCAAACTCGCGCAGCGTCGCGGCGATCGTGCGAAGCGCCGGAACGATCGTGTCGCGGCGAGCCTCGGCCAGAGCGACGCCGTAGGCGAGGTTGTTGATGTCCTCCGACGTGCAGGCGAAATGGAAGAACTCCCCCACGCGGGCGACGTCGGGCTCGCCGTCGAAGCGCTCCTTCAGCCAGTATTCGACCGCTTTGACGTCGTGATTGGTGGTGCGCTCGATCGCCTTGACACGCTCGGCGTCGGCAAGCGCGAACGCTTCGCCGGCCGCAATGAGCGATGCACGGATCGACGGCGGGAAGGCGGGAACTTCGGCGATCGCCGGCTCGTCGGCAAGCGCGATCAGCCATGCGATCTCCGCGCGCACCCGATCGCGGATCAGGCCGAACTCGCTGAAGCGATCGCGCAGCGCGGCGACCTTGCCCGAGTAGCGGCCGTCGAGGGGCGACAGCGCAGTGAGAGCTGCGGCGGGATCGGGCATCGTCGAACGGGCACGCAGGCGTTGCAACGCATCCGAGTTTAGCACGTGCGCTCGCACCCCCCGGGAGCGCGCGCGGCTCGCCGGCGCTCTCGCAGCCGATGCTATACTCGGCGCGAACGTCTTCGGGCGCTTTTCGCGCCGCCGGTGTTTCCGATGAAGCTCATCGCCTCGCAGACAAGCCCGTACGCACGCAAGGTGCGCATCGCGCTCGCCGAGAAGAAGATCGAATACGCGCTTGTCGAAGCAACGCTGTGGCCCGATCCTTCGGTCTCCGAGTGGAATCCGCTGGCCAAGATCCCGGTGCTCGTGCTCGATGACGGCACCGCGCTGTACGACTCTCGCGTCATCGTCGAATACGTCGACTCGGTGAGCCCCGTGAGCCGGCTGATTCCCGAGCCGACGCGTCAGCGGATCGCGGTCAGGAAATGGGAAGCGCTCGCCGACGGCATCTGCGACGCGACGGCGCTGATCCGCGCCGAAGCGCAGCGCGCGCAGCGACAGCAGAGCAGCGACTGGGTCGAGCGCCAGCGGCACAAGATCGTCCTCGGCGTCGCCGAGCTCGCGCGCGAGCTCGGCGAGCGCGCGTGGTGCAGCGGCGACGGCTACACGCTCGCCGATATCGCGACCGGCTGCGCGCTCGGCTATCTCGATCTGCGCTTCAGCGAGCTCGACTGGCGCGAGCAGTACCCGAACCTCGCGCGCCACGCCGACAAGCTCGCCAAGCGAGCGTCGTTCGTCGAGTCGCTGCCGCCGGGGTTGCCGCCGCAGCCCTCGTAGCCGAGCCGTCACCTGCGCAGCGCGTGCGACAAACGAAAAGGCCCGCGGATCGCGGGCCTTTTTCGCTGCTGCGGATGCGCTCGATCAGGTCGCCTCGGTGCTCATCGTGTCGCCGGCGAGGTTCGGATAGCGGACGTGCTCGACGAGATCCTGCGTCTGCCGATCGGGTGACGGCGTCAGCAGGCTCACGATGACGATCACGGCGAAGCCGACCGGCACGCCCCACAGCCCCGCCGAAATCGACTGAATGCCGAACCACGTGTGGTCGGCGATCGAGCCCGTTACACCGAACACGCCGCGCAACCACGGCTGCGTCGTCGCCATGTAGTAGAACGTGATCGCGAGCCCTGACGCCATGCCGAGCGTCGCGCCCCACTTGTTCGCCCGCTTCCAGAAGATGCCGAGGACGAGCGCGGGGAAGAACGCGGCCGCCGCGAGCGAGAACGCCGCCGACACGAGGAACAGGATGTCCGCGGGCTTTTGCACGGCAACCGACGCCGCAATGACAGCGACGACCAGCAGCAGCACCTTGGAGATCATCACGCGGCGCGCCGTCGGCGCGTTCGGGTCGAGCATCTTGTAATACAGGTCGTGCGACAGCGCGTTGGCGATCGTCAGCAGCAGGCCGTCGGCGGTCGACAGCGCCGCCGCGAGGCCGCCTGCGGCGACGAGCCCGGATATCACGTACGGCAAGCCGGCAATCTCCGGTGTGGCCAGCACGACAATGTCGCCGCCGATCGCGATCTCGGCGAGTTGCACGATGCCGTCCTTGTTGACGTCGACGATCGACAGCAGGCTCGGATCGACCTTCGTCCACGACGCGACCCACTGTGGCAGCTGTGCGAACGGCGTGCCGACGAGGTGGGTGTAGACGTCGAACTTGGCGAGCACCGCGAGCGCCGGCGCGGTGAAGTACAGCAGGAAGATGAAGAACAGCGACCAGAACACCGAGGTTCGCGCCTCCTTCACCGACGGAGTCGTGTAGTAGCGCATCAGGATATGCGGCAGCGCCGCCGTGCCGACCATCAGGCAGAACACGAGCGCGAGGAAGTTGCGTCTCGACACGTCGCGTGCCGCCTCGTCCTTGCCGGGAAACGGCTCGGCGTGACGCAGCGGCGGCGCAGCGCGCGCTGCGGCGCCGGCGTCCTTGGTCCATGCGGCCTTCGCGGCGTCGACGTCCTGCGGATACGCGGCGAGCGATTTCTCGGCGGCGGTGAGCTGGTCCGCCGGCGCATTTTCCGCCTTCATCTTGTCGACGTTTGCGGCGAGCTTCTGCCTCTCGCTTTCGAACGTGCCCGGCAGGCCCTTCAGCTTCGCGCTCGCTTCCTCGGCGCGCGCCTTGAAGATGTTGCGGACCTCGATCTCCTTCGGGTCCTTCAGCAGCTGCTCCTCGCGCGCCGACACCTTCTCGAGCACCTTGCCGTACACGAGCTGCGGCACGGGAATGCCGGTGTGCTTCACCGACAGCCAGACCACCGGGATCATGTAGGCGACGATCAGGATGATGTACTGCGCCACCTGCGTCCACGTGACCGCGCGCATGCCGCCCAGGAACGAGCAGACGAGGATGCCGCCCAGACCGAGGAAAACGCCCAACTCGAACGGCACGCCGGTGAGCCGCGTCGTGATGATGCCCACGCCGTAGATCTGCGCGACGACGTACGTGAACGAGCACAGGATCGCGGCGAAGATGCCGATCGCGCGCGGAATGTTGCCGCCGTAGCGCGCGCCGAGGAAGTCGGGGATCGTGAACTGCCCGAACTTGCGCAGGTACGGCGCGAGGAACAGCGCGACGAGGCAGTAGCCGCCGGTCCACCCCATGATGAAGGCGAGGCCGTTGAAGCCGGTGAGGTACAGCGTGCCCGCCATGCCGATGAACGACGCCGCGCTCATCCAGTCGGCGCCGGTCGCCATGCCGTTGAACAGCGCCGGTACGCGCCGACCTGCGACGTAGTACTCGGCGGCGTCGGAGGTGCGCGCCATCACCCCGATGCCCGCGTACAGGCCGACGGTGGCGAGCAGGAAGATGTAGCCGATCCAGTTGCGCGGCATCCCGAGCTGCTCGAGGATCGCGAGCGCGATGATGAAGACGACGAACCCGCCGGTGTAGAACGCGTAGATCTTCTTCAGCTGCGCGGTGAACGCGCGCTGGCCGCCGGCGGTGAATATGTTCGTGGGCGTGTGCGCAGGCGTGCTCATTGTTCGTCTCCCTCGTGGACGTCGTAGACGCGGTCGAGCGTGTTCATGTAGCGCGCGTAGTACCAGATGATGAGCACGTAGACGATCAGCGAGCCTTGCGCCGCCATCCAGAACGAGAACGGCCAACCGAAGAAATTGAACGACAGGTCGCGGGCGAAGTACCCGAGGACGAAGGTGACGACGAACCAGATGAACAGCAGGATCGCGGTGATCGTGAGGTTCTTGTGCCAGTACTCACGATGCTTCTCGGTCAACTGCATGACAGGCTCCTCCTAGCATTCGACGCGGCCTTGTATGGAAACCCCGCAAGCTGCCGGTGCCCGTTCTTGTGCGGGCGTACCGACCCGCCCGGACGGGCCGGGCGGCAAAGTGCCGCGAGTATAGCCAGCTTTGTTCGGCAGCAACAAGCCCGCGGGTCGGCGCGACGCCTCGCCGTCCGGCGCAATGGCTGCGCCGCAACGCTTCAGTTGCTCAGACGAAGGCCCGTTTCGCGTGCGAGCTGACGCGCGACCTTCGGCTCGAACTTCACCAGGTGATCGGCGATGCGCTGCGCCTCGTCGCGATGGCCGAGGTCGAAATGGACGCGCGCGAGCTGGTACCAGCCGTACGGGCTCATCGGCTGCAGCTTCGTGTTGCGCTTCAGCGGCGCGAGAGCCTCCTCGAGACGGCGGCACGCGATCAACGACAGCGCGAGACCGTACAGCGCCCGATCGTGGTCGGCGTTGCGCTCCAGCGCACGGCGAAACGCCGCCATCGCGGCGTCGTGATCGTTCAGCTGCTGCAGCAGGTAGCCGCGGTTGAAATGGTATTCGGCATTGGCCGGGTCGATCGCGATCGCGCGGTCGAACGTCGCGAGCGCCGCGCGCCTCTCGCCCGCCTGCGCCTGCTGGAAGGCGATCGACGCGAGCGCGAGCGCGTCGTTCGGATCCTGCGCGAGCATCTTGCGATAGAAGTCGAGCGCGCGCCCGCGTTGGCCGAACAGCAGCAGCCATGCGGCCACCTGGTTCCAGACGCTGCGGCGCAGCCGCCGCGCGAGCGCGGCGCTCATCGGCCGCCGAGGCATTGCGCGACGGCGAGGCCGTGGCGCTGGCACGCGTCGGCAATCGCGAGCATCGTCCACAGATATCCGACGGCGAGCAACGACAGCGCCACCAGCGGCAGATGCCGGTCGGCGATGAACTTCGGCGTGATCCAGCGTGCGATCCGCGTCACCGGCGAGGCAACGACGGCGAGGAGCCGGTAGAAGAAATTGGCCTGCGGATCCTGGCCGAACCCGCGCGCAAGCACGTAGACGATGCCCTGGCCGGCGATCGACAGCAGCGGGATCGCGATCACGAGCTGAACGAGCCGCAGCCAGAAAAGCGTCGAGCCGAGATCGTTCACGAGGCCGGCACCGGAGATGAAAAAGCGGCGCCCGCAGTGCGAGCGCCGAGGAAGTTTACCGCAGTGCGCACCGTCCTCGCGCACGGCGGCTCATGCCGAGCGGCGCGTCACCTCGAGCGCAAGCGAGCGAGCTGCTTTTCAAGCGAGCGGCGCAGCGGCAGGTCGCCTTCGGAAATGATCTCAGAGCCGCTCTTGCAGCTGCTCCAGTATCGCCGGATTCTCGAGCGTCGACACGTCCTGCGTGATCGTCTCGCCCTTCGCGAGCGAGCGCAGCAGCCGGCGCATGATCTTGCCCGATCGCGTCTTCGGAAGGTTGTCGCCGAAGCGGATGTCCTTCGGTTTCGCGATCGGTCCGATCTCCTTGCCGACCCAGTCGCGCAACTCCTTCGCGATGCGCTCGGCGTCGGCGCCGTGCGGGCGCGCCTGCTTCAGCACGACGAACGCGCACACCGCTTCGCCCGTCATCTCGTCGGGCCGTCCGACGACGGCCGCCTCGGCCACCATCGAGTTCGCGACGAGCGCCGATTCGATTTCCATCGTTCCTAGCCGGTGCCCCGAGACGTTCAGCACGTCGTCGATGCGGCCCATGATGGTGAAATAGCCGCGCTCCTTGTCGCGCACCGAGCCGTCGCCGGCGAGATAGAGCCGTCCGCCGAGCTCTTCGGGGTAGTACGACTTCCGGTAGCGCTCGGGATCGCCCCAGATCGTGCGGATCATCGCCGGCCACGGCCGCTTGATCACGAGAATGCCGCCGTGCCCGTTGTCGACGTCGTGACCGGTCTCGTCGACGATCGCCGCCATGATCCCGGGCAGCGGCAGCGTGCACGACCCCGGCACGAGCGGCGTCACGCCCGGCAGCGGCGTGATCATGTGACCGCCGGTTTCCGTCTGCCACCAGGTGTCGACGATCGGGCAGCGGCCGCCGCCGACATTGGTGTGGTACCACATCCACGCTTCCGGATTGATCGGCTCGCCGACGGTGCCGAGCAGTCGCAGGCTCGACATGTCGTACTTCGTCGGCGCGTACTGCGGATTCGAGTTCGCCGCCTTGATCAGCGAGCGGATCGCGGTGGGCGCCGTGTAGAAGATGTTCACCTTGTGGTCCTGGATCATCTTCCAGAAGCGGCCGGCATCAGGGTACGTCGGGATGCCTTCGAAGACGATCTCGGTCGCGCCGACGGCAAGCGGCCCGTACGCGATGTACGTGTGCCCGGTGACCCAGCCGACGTCGGCCGTGCACCAGAAGACGTCCTGCGGCTTCACGTCGAACACCCAGCGCATCGTCAGCGCGGCCCACAGCAGGTAGCCTCCCGAGCTGTGCTGGACGCCCTTCGGCTTGCCGGTCGAGCCCGACGTGTAGAGGATGAACAGCGGGTGCTCGGCGCCCACCCACTCGGGCTCGCAGGTTTCGGCCTGCTTCGCCGTGAGCTCGTGCATCCAGACGTCGCGCGGCGCCTTGAAGCCGACGTCGTTGCCGGTGCGGCGGTAGACGACGACGCTTCGCATCGCCTCGCAGCCACCCATGCCGATCGCTTCGTCGACGATCGCCTTCAGCGGCAGCGGCCGGCCGCCGCGCATCTGCTCGTCGGCGGTGATCGTCGCAACGGCGCCGGCGTCGATGATCCGCTCCTGCAGCGACTTCGCCGAGAATCCGCCGAACACGACCGAGTGCGTCGCACCGATGCGCGCGCAGGCCTGCATCGCGACGACCGCTTCGATCGACATCGGCATGTAGATGACGACGCGGTCGCCCCTGCCGATGGCGAGCGAGCGCAGGCCGTTCGCAAGCCTGCACACGCGGTGGTAGAGCTCGCGGTACGTGATGCGCGTCACCTTGCCGTCGTCGGCCTCGAAGATGATCGCGACCTTCTCGGCGTTGCCGTTCTCGAGGTTGCGCTCGAGGCAGTTGTACGAGACGTTGAGCTCGCCGTCGTCGAACCATTTGTAGAACGGCGCGCCGGACTCGTCCAGCACGCGCGTGAACGGCTTCTTCCACGCGAGCGTCTCGCGCGCGAGTCCGGCCCAAAACCCGGTGAAGTCCTTCGCGGCCGCCGCGTTCATCCGCTCGAAGTCGACGGGCTTGACGGTCGCCTGCGCGACGAAGCCGGGCGGCGGCGGAAACAGGCGGTTCTCGTGCGAAACGGACTCGATCGTCGACATGCTCGTTCCTCCATTCGGTTCGCTCGGGCGCGCATCGCGGCGCGCCGTCATTCGCTCTCTCAGCAGTCTAAACCAAGCGCCCGCGCCGAGGCACGCGCGGCCGCGGGTGCCGGGGCGCGCGACCGTGCCGTTATAGAGGACGCCACTTACGGCAGCCTTACGCACGTGCCCGACGCACACCCTGTCCTGCGTCAAACGGCGAGGCGCGCGCCCGGTGATACGATTGGATTTTGCCCGCCCGGCGCGTGTGCGTGCGTCACCGCGCCGCGCGTATTCCCGCACGAGCGCAAATGAGCCGGCGGCCGCCGATGCCGCCGCGACGCGGGCGCGCCGATCTGCAATCGAGGGAGCCGCCATGGTCGCGATCCGCCAGCAGGACCTGATCGACAGCGTTGCCGACGCGCTGCAGTACATCTCGTACTACCACCCGATGGACTACATCGAGGCGCTCGGCGAGGCGTACGCGGCCGAGGAGTCGCCGGCGGCGAAGGATGCGATCGCGCAGATCCTCACGAATTCGCGGATGTGCGCCGAGGGCCATCGGCCGCTGTGCCAGGACACCGGCATCGTCGTCGCGTTCGTCGACGTCGGCATGGATGTGCGCTGGGAAGGCGCGACGATGGGCGTCGGCGAGATGATCAACGAAGGCGTGCGCCGCGCGTACCTCGACCCCGACAACAAGCTTCGCGCATCGATCCTCGCCGACCCGGCCGGCGCGCGCCGGAATACGAAGGACAACACGCCGGCGGTCGTCCACTACGAGCTCGTCGCCGGCGATCGGGTCGAAGTGCGCATCGCGGCGAAGGGCGGCGGCAGCGAGAACAAGTCGAAGTTCGCGATGCTGAACCCGTCCGACTCGATCGTCGACTGGGTGCTGAAGACGGTGCCGATGATGGGCGCCGGATGGTGCCCGCCCGGCATGCTGGGCATTGGCATCGGCGGCAGCGCCGAGAAGGCGATGCTGCTCGCGAAGCGCTCGCTGATGGATCCGATCGACATCCATGCGCTGAAAGCACGCGGCGCTCGCAGCCGCGTCGACGAGCTGCGGCTCGAGCTCTACGACAAGGTGAACGCGCTCGGCATCGGCGCGCAGGGGCTGGGCGGCCTCGCGACGGTGCTCGACGTGAAGATCCTCGACTACCCGACGCATGCGGCGAGCCTTCCGGTCGCGATGATCCCGAACTGCGCGGCGACGCGCCACGCGCATTTCACGCTCGACGGCCACGGTGCGGCCAGGCTCGAGCCGCCCGATCTCGCGCGCTGGCCGCGCGTCGAGTGGACGCCGTCACCCGAATCCCGGCGGGTGAACCTCGACACGCTGACGGCGGCCGAGGTCGCGAGCTGGCGGTCGGGCGAGCAGCTGCTTCTCAACGGCAAGATGCTGACCGGCCGCGACGCCGCGCACAAGCGCATTGCCGACATGCTGGCAAAAGGCGAGAAGCTGCCGGTCAGCTTCACCAACCGCGTGATCTATTACGTCGGCCCGGTCGATCCGGTGCGCGACGAGGTCGTCGGGCCCGCGGGGCCGACGACGTCGACGCGGATGGACAAGTTCACCGAGACGATGCTCGCGAAGACCGGACTGATCGCGATGATCGGCAAGGCCGAGCGCGGTCCCGCGGCGATCGATTCGATCCGCAGGCACAAGGCGGCGTACCTGATGGCCGTCGGCGGCGCCGCGTACCTCGTCGCGAAGGCAATTCGTAGTGCACGGGTCGTTGCGTTCGCCGATCTCGGCATGGAAGCGATCTACGAGTTCGACGTGAAGGACATGCCGGTGACCGTCGCCGTCGACGCGAACGGCGCATCGGTCCACCAGAGCGGCCCGCGCGAGTGGCAGGCGAAGATCGGCAGGATTCCTGTAGCCGTCAGCTGACAGTCGGTTTTTATCGGACGACGGTGCACAGCGCGCGCACCGATGGCACCATGTGTGCTTTTTCGCGGAGTCGCGCCATACCAACGCAAATGCAGCGCCGCTCGTCCGCATCGCGCGCGCGCGCGCCGCGGGATTCGATCGAAGCATGCTGAGCCGGCTGCAGCGCGTGCGCCGATACTTCGCGCCGCTCGCGAGCGACACGACGTCGCCGCTCAACCTGCCGCCGGTGCGGATGTCGCTTCTGCTGAAGCTCAACCTGCTCACCGTCGGCATCATCTTCCTCACCGCGCTTGCGATCACCGGCTACTACGCGTGGCAGCAGTGGCGCGACGAGGAGTCGGAGCTTCGCACCCGCGGCTTCCCGATGCTGCTGATGCTCGCCGACGTCGTCGGCCGGCCGGTACGTGACGGCGACCGCCCGGCGATCGAAGCAGCGCTCGCGCGGCTCGCGGGCGAAGCCGATCTCGGCTATGTCGTAGTCGCCGATGCAAAGGGCGCGACGCTCGCCGAGCGCCGGTTCGCCCGGCCGCTGGCAAAGCTCGCGCTGCCGTCGGTCGCGCCTGCGGCCGTCGCGTCGACCGCCGTGGCGAGCAGCAGTCCGTCGATCGGCGGCCAGCGCTACATCGAGCTCACCGCGCCCGTCGTCGCGGCAGCCGGCGACGGCACGGCGGCGGAGCCGATCGGCATCGTGCGTCTCGGGATGACGCACGAACGAGCGCGCGCGCAATTCCGCATGCAGCTCGTGGGCGCGCTCTCGGTCGTGAGCCTGCTCGTCGTCGTCGCGATCGGCGGCACACTGCTGCTGACACGGCGGCTCGTCGCGCCGATGCGCCGGCTGATGCGCGCGGCGCGCGCCGTCGGCTCGGGCAATCTCGATGTCTACGTGCCGGCACGTTCCTCCGACGAGCTCGGGTTGCTGACGCACACGTTCAACCACATGACGCAGCGGCTCGCGCAGTCGCAGGCGGAGGTCGCGAGCTATCAGCGAACGCTCGAGGAAAAGGTCGTCCAGCGCACGAAAGAGCTCGAGATCGCGACCGCGCACGCGTACAAGCTCGCGCAGCACGACATCCTGACGGGATTGCCCAACCGCAGCCTGCTCAACCAGCGACTGAAGCAGATCCTCGCGCAGGCGCAGCGCGAAGGCACGCATGTCGCCTGCCTGTTCCTCGACTTCGACCATTTCAAACGGATCAACGACACGCTGGGTCACGACTGCGGCGACCAGCTGCTGCAGGCGGTCGCGCAGCGGCTCACCAGCGCCGTGCGCGAATCGGACACCGTCGCTCGACTCGGCGGCGACGAGTTCGTGCTCGTGCTGCCGGGACTCGATCCGGCCAACGCGACGTTCGAGACGATGACGGTGCTCGCACGCGTGCGCGAGTCGTTCCTCGCGCCATTCCGCCTGTCGGACCAGGTGCCAACGCTCACGTGCTCGGTCGGCGTGTCGATGTATCCGCTCGACGCGAACGACCCGGTGAACCTGATCAAGCAGGCCGACACGGCGATGTACGCGGCGAAGGAAGCCGGGCGCAACGCGTACCGCTTCTACACCGCCGACATGAACGCGCGCGTGCAGCAGCGGCTGCAGCTCGAGACCGACATGCGCCGCGCGCTGATGGACGATGAGTTCTTCCTCGTCTACCAGCCGCAGATCGAGATGCAGACGACACGCGTGTGCGGCGTCGAGGCGCTGCTGCGGTGGCGCGATCCGGATCGCGGCGTCATCCTCCCGGCCGATTTCATACCGATCGCCGAGGAATCGGGGATGATCCAGGCGCTCGGCGCGCGCGTGCTGCGCGACGCGTGCCGCCAGGTCGTGCAGTGGCATCGCCAGGGCATGCCGCTTCGGCTGTCGGTCAACCTGTCGGTGCAGCAGCTGCAACACGACAGCTGGCTGTCGGTCGTCGACGATGCGCTCGGCGCGAGCGGCCTCGCGCCGCACTACCTCGATCTCGAGATCACCGAGAGCGTGATCATCACGCATCCCGACAAGGCGGTCGCGACGCTCGTGAAGCTGAAGCAGCGCGGCGTGTCGATCACCGTCGACGACTTCGGCACCGGCTATTCGAGCCTGTCGTATCTCGCGCGGCTGCCGATCCAGGGCGTGAAGATCGACCAGCGCTTCGTGCACGGACTCGAGCGCAATGCGAACGACGAGGCGATCGCGCAGGTGATCATCGCTCTGTCGCATTCACTCGGGCTGCGCGTGATCGCCGAAGGCGTCGAGACGGCGGCCCAATTCGAATACCTGAAGCGCCACGGATGCGAGGAAGCGCAGGGCTTCCTGATCTCGCGCCCGCTCGAGCCGCGCGACTTCCGCGCGTGGTGGCGCTCGGTCGAGGAAGAGAAGCGCATCGTCGAGCGCCAGCCCGACATGTGGCAGCCCGAAGGCGACTAACGATCGAGGGTCAGAGTGCAGGCTCGAGCCGAGTTGCACTCTGACCCTCGTCGGTCATAAATCGTCGGGCGTATCGACGTCGCGCAGCACGCCGTCATCATCGGTGTCGATTCGAACGAGGTCGTCGGCGTGCGCAGCGACCACCGCTTTCGCGCCTTCGTCGCCGGTGAGCGCGGCGAGCGCCGCATGGCAGGCGCGCGAGAAGCCGACCGGATGCCCGCGCTCGCCGCGATGATGCGGCGCCGCGACCGCTGCGCCGTGACCGAGGGCGCTTGCCACGCGTGCGATCGTTTGCGGACGAATCCACGGCATGTCGGCGAGCGCGACGATCCAGCCCTGCGCGTTGGCGCTCGCCCGCACGCCGCATGCAAGACTCGCGCCCATGCCATCATCGGCTTGGGGGCAGCGCACGATGCGCGCGCCGTTCGCACCGAGCTCCAGTGCAAGCGCGTGGTCGTCGGGCCGCACGACGGCGATGACATCGTTCACTGCAAGCCGCAGATGGCGAAGCGCGGCGACGCCGACCGGCTCGCCGGCGAGATCGCCCGCGTTCATCCGCGCAAGCAGCTTGTCGCCTCCGAAGCGGGACCCGCGTCCCGCGGCGAGCAGGATGCCGACGACCGCCGGCGTCGACATCACTCGGCCAGCAGCCGGAACTTGCCGTTCTTCACCGTCACGAGAACCCGCGCACGCGCGTCCATGCCGTTGTGATTGGCTGGCGACATGTTGAAGACTCCCTGGCAGCCGACGATCTCGCGCTCCTGCTCGATCGCATCACGCAGCGCGATGCGAAACGCCTCGGTGCCCGGCTTCGCCTTCGCAAGCGCAACCGGAATCGCGCGCGTGAGGATGATGCCGGCATCCCACGTGTTCGCGCCGAACGTCGCCGGCTTCTGCCCGTACTGCTTCTCGTAGAGCGAGATGTAGTTCTGCGCAACCTTCTTGATCGGGTTCGAATCGGAAATCTCGTCGATCACGAGCATCGGGCCCGCCGCGAGGATCGTGCCCTCCACCTTGTCCTTGCCCAGGCGGATGAAGTCGTCGGTCGCGACGCCGTGCGTCTGATAGATCGTTCCCTTGTAGCCCTGATCGCGCAGCGTGACCTGCGGCAGCACGCCGGGGCCGCCGACGCCCGCGATCAGCACCGCGTCGGGCCTCGCGGCGATGAGCTTCAGCGCCTGTCCGGTAACGCTCGGGTCGGCGCGCTGGTAATACTCGGTCGCGACCATCCGGATGCCCGCCTTCTCGGCCATCGGCGTAAAGACGCGGTACCAGTTCTCGCCGTACGGATCCTTGAAGCCGATGAAGCCGATGCTCTTGACGCCGCTCTTCGCCATGTGCTTCACGAGCGCAGCGGCGATCAGGTCGTCGTTCTGCGTCGTCTTGAACACCCAGCGGCGCTTCGCGTCCATCGGCTCGACGACGCTCGACGTGCCGACGGTCGCGAGCAGCGGCACCTTCGCCTCGGCGATCAGGTCGAGGATCGCCAGCGCGATCGGCGTCGTCGACGGGCCGATCAGCGCATCGATGTTGTATTCCTGCAGCAGCTTCTTCGCGTTTTGCACGCCGCGCGTCGTGTCGCCGGCGTCCTCGAGCGAGATGTACTCGATCGTCGCATTGCCGATCGTCTTCGGCAGGATGTCGCCCGTGTTCTTCTGCGGCTGCCCGATCGCCGTCGTCGGGCCGGTCGCAGACACCATGAGTCCGATCCTGACCTGCGCCATCGCGGGCGCGGCACCGAGTATGAGCGCGGCGCCGAGCGCAGCGAGAAGTCTTCTCATCGAGGCAATCTCCGAACGGATCATCTGTCGCGATTGTAGCGGAACGGGTCGACGAATCGCTTCGACCGACACCGGACTCGGCGACGAACGCGGTTGCGGCGCGCCGCATGCGAGGCTATGCTGCGTCGCCCACTGCGTCGGAGCGAGCGATGAAGCGCCAGGGGAACGGCGGCGGTTTTGCGCGAGCGGACGAGGATCTGCGCGCGAGGCTGGCGGAAGCCGAGCGGCGTCTGCGCGAGACGGACGAGCGCTACCGGAGCGCGCTCGAGGCCATCGACAGGATGCAGGCGGGCCTGCGGCGAAGCGAAGAGCGTTACGCGCTCGCGACATCGGCCGCCGTCGAAGGCATCTACGAGTGGGACCTCGACGCCAACACGCTGTTCCTGACCGAGCGTGCGAAGACCTTCTTCTCGATCACGGGAGAAGATCTCACGCCGGCGGCCTGGAACGTTCGCATCCACGCCGATGACTATCCCGGCTACCGCAACGCGATCGTGGATCACTTCAGGGGCCGCGCGCGGCTGCTCGAGCACGAGTATCGAATCGCGAACGAGAGAGGCGCGTATCGGTGGATTCTCGACCGCGGGATAGGCGTTCGTAACGAGCGGGGCCGGGTCGTCAAGGTCGTCGGCGCATTGAGCGACATCGACACGCGCAAGCAGGCCGAGATCGAGCTGCGCCGCGCGCGCGACAGCGCCGAGCGTGCGCTCGAGCGGCAGACGGCGACCGCCGAGATCCTGCGTGTGATCAACCGCTCGCCGCACGACGTCCAGCTGGTATTCGAGACGATCGTGACGGCGGCGCTGAAGCTGTGCGACGCCGCCTCGACGCTCGTTACTACGCTCGAAGGCGACATGCTTCACCTGCGGGCGAGCGCCAACGCGAACCCGCAGACTGCGCTTGCGATGCAGCGCAGATATCCGCGGCCGCGCGGGCGTGGCACCGCGATGGCACGCGCGATCGAGAGGGCAACGACCGTTGCAATCCCCGACGTGTTCGACGACCCGGAATACGACGTCGCGAACGCCACGCCACAGTTTCGGAGCGCGCTCGGGATCCCGCTGCTGCGCGACGGATCGCCGATCGGCGCCATCGGCGTGGGCCGGGCGAGCGCCGGCCCGTTCCCCGACGAGCAGATCGCGCTGCTGCAGACGTTTGCCGACCAGGCCGTCATCGCGATCGACAACGTTCGGCTCTTCACCGAGCTGCAGGCGCGCAACGGCGAGCTCACGGACTCCCTCGAGCAGCAGATGGCGACCGGCCAAATCCTGCGCGTGATCAGCCAATCGCCGACCGACGTGCAGCCGGTATTCGACACGATCGCGACGGCCGCGCTGAAGCTCTGCGACGCAAGCTCCGCCAACGTCTTCACCTTCGATGGCCGTTTGGTGCATATCGCCGCACTCGTGAGCACGCTCGCGTCGGGGAGCGACGCGATTCGCGCAATCTTTCCGCGGCCGCCGGGCGGCGACATGGCGGCACCGCGAGCGATTCTCACCGCCGGGATCGTCGAAATCCACGACGTTCTCGAAGACGCGGAATTTGCGCATCCCGAGATCGCCCAGCAAACCGGCTTCCGGAGCGTGATCGCGATCCCGCTGCTGCGTGATCGCAAACCGATCGGGGCCATCGCCGTCGGACGGCCCGAAGCCGGCCCGTTCCCGCGCACGCAAGTCGCTCTGCTGCAGACGTTCGCCGACCAAGCCGTGATCGCAATCGAAAACGCGCGCCTGTTCACCGAGCTCGAGACGCGCACGCGCCAGCTGACGCGCTCGGTCGGCGAGCTGAAGGCGCTCGGCGAAGTCGGCCAGGCGGTCAGCTCGACGATCGATCTCGAGACCGTTCTGCGCACGATCGTGTCGCGCGCGCGAGAGCTCACCGGCATGGACGGCGGCGCCGTCTACGAATACGACGAGACCCGGCAGGAATTCCACCTGCGCGCGACCGACCACCTGAGCGAAGAGCTGGTGAAGCTGTTGCGTGCGGCTCCGCTCAAAAGGGGCGAGGGCGCAACCGGAAAGCTCGCTGTGAGCGGCGAACCGGTCGAGATTCGCGACATCGCCGACGAGCGCACGTACCAGAGCCGCCTGCGCGAAACGCTCGTGCGTCTCGGCTATCGATCGCTGCTCGCCGTTCCACTGCTGCGTGAAGACCATCTGCTCGGCGGGCTCGTGGTGAACCGCACCGAGGCCGGCGCATTCGCCCCGCATGTCGTCGACCTGTTGAAGACGTTCGCGACGCAGTCCGCGCTCGCGATTCACAACGCCCGGCTGTACCGCGAGCTTCAGCAGAAGAGCCGCGAGCTCGAGGCGGCGAGCCGGCACAAGAGCGAGTTCCTCGCCAACATGTCGCACGAGCTGCGCACGCCGCTCAACGCGATCATCGGCTTCTCCGAGGTGCTTTCCGAGCGCATGTTCGGCGACATCAACGACAAGCAGGCCGAGTACCTGCACGACATCGGCGAGTCCGGGCAGCACCTGCTATCGCTGATCAACGACATCCTGGACCTGTCGAAGATCGAGGCAGGACGGATGGAGCTCGACGCCGCGGAGTTCGACCTCCGGGCAGCGATCGACAACACGATCATCCTCGTGCGCGAGCGCGCCGGACGACGCGGCGTCGGACTCAGGTCGTCGAGCGACGAGGGTGTCGGCACGCTCTGCGGCGACGAGCGCAAGGTGAAGCAGGTGCTGCTGAACCTTCTGTCGAATGCGATCAAGTTCACGCCCCAGGGCGGACACGTCGACGTGACCGCACGCGCGCGCGACGGCGCGATCGAGATCTCGGTGACCGATACCGGCGCGGGCATCGCTGCCGAGGACCAGCAGGCGCTGTTCGAGGAGTTCCGTCAGGTCGGCGCCGCGTCGAAGAAGTCCGAGGGCACCGGGCTCGGTCTCGCGATCTCGCGCAAGTTCGTCGAGTTGCACGGAGGCAGCATCCGCGTCGAGAGCGCGCTCGGTGCAGGCTCGACGTTCACGTTCACGCTGCCGCTCACGCCCGAGCGCAGCGAGAGACCTGCTGTTCGACGGTAGCGAGCCGGCTTCGTCGGCCGAACACGCATCCGCCTCGGAATGTCACGGCGAGGCTACGCGCCGAAAAACTCGCGAACCTTGTCCATCCACGACTTCGCGCGCGGATTGTGCGCGCCGGGGTCCTGGTCGCTGATCGCCTCGAACTCGCGCAGCAGCTCCTTCTGTCGCGACGTGAGCTTCACCGGCGTTTCGATGGCCACATGGCAGTAGAGATCGCCGACGACGGACCCGCGCACCGGACGAATGCCCTTGTTGCGCAGCCTGAACACCTGTCCCGATTGCGTTTCCGCCGGGATCTTGATCTTCGCGTGGCCCTCGAGCGTCGGGATCTCGATGTCGCCGCCGAGCGCCGCGGTGGCGAAGCTGATCGGCATTTCGCAATGCAGGTCGGCGCCGTCGCGCTGGAACACCGGATGCGGCTTCAGATTGACGACGACGTAGAGATCGCCCGAGGGTCCGCCGTTCAGGCCCGCCTCGCCTTCGCCGGCGAGACGAATGCGATCGTCCTGGTCGACGCCGGCCGGGATCTTAACCGACAGCGTCTTCTGCTTCTTCACGCGCCCGGCGCCATGGCAGGTCGCGCACGGATCGGGCACGACCTTGCCGGTGCCGTGGCATGTCGGGCACGTCTGCTGGATCGAGAAGAAGCCCTGCGAGACGCGGACTTCGCCGCGGCCGTGGCACGTGCCGCAGGTCTTCGGCTGCGTGCCGGGCTTCGCGCCGCTGCCGTGGCACGTCTCGCATTGCTCCATCGCCGGAATGCGGATCTTCGCTTCGGTGCCGCGCGCGGCCTCTTCGAGCGAGAGCTCGAGGTTGTAGCGCAGATCGGCGCCGCGATAGACGCCGCTGCCGCGTCCGCGCCCCGCCGCGCCGCCGAAGATCTCGCCGAAGATATCGCCGAAGGCATCGGCGAAGCCACCGAAGCCCTCCGGCCCCATGCCGCGCGCACCGGCGCCGAAGCCGCCGACCGAAGGATCGACGCCGGCGTGACCGAATTGATCGTACGCAGCGCGCTTGCGCGCGTCGGTCAGCACCTCGTAGGCTTCCTTCGCCTCCTTGAACTTGTCCTCGGAGCCCGCGTCCTGATTGCGGTCAGGATGGTGCTTCATCGCGAGCTTGCGATACGCCTTCTTGATGTCGTCCTCGGACGCCTCGCGCGTGAGTCCGAGCACCGAGTAGTAATCACGCTTCGCCATCAAATCCCCTGACAACTTCACTGCCCGATCGAACGGAACATTCGTCGTCGGCGCGACGCAAAGGCCGAGTTAAGCGTCGACGCCGGCGACGCTTGAACTCGGCCAGATATTCCGTCGCGCGCGAGCCTGCATAGTACCCAAGCGCTGCGATCGCGACGGAATATGAAGGAGGTGAGATCGCAATGCTTTACTTGCGATCCTTCACCTCCGTGTACTCGGCGTCGACCACTTTTTCCTCGTTGCGCGACTGGGCATCGCCGCCGGCGGCGGCTCCGCCCGGGCCCTCGTGTCCCGCGCCGCCCTGCGCCTTCGCCTGCGCATCGGCGTACATCAGCTCGCCGATCTTCTGCGCGGCCTTTGCGAGCGCCTCGGACTTCGAATCGAGCTCGCCCTTCGAGGCATCGTTCTTCTTCAGGAGATCCTCGGCTTCCTTGACCGCCGTCTCGATCCCCGACTTCTCGTCGCCGGAGATCTTGTCGCCGTACTCGCCGAGCGACTTCTTCACGCTGTGGACGAGCGTGTCGAGGCCGTTGCGCGCCTGCACGACCTCGAGCTGGCGCTTGTCCTCCTCGGCGTGCGACTCGGCGTCCTTCACCATCCGCTCGATCTCCTGCTCGTTAAGGCCCGAGCTCGCCTTGATCGTGATCTTGTTCTCCTTGCCGGTCGCCTTGTCGCGTGCCGACACGTGCAGGATGCCGTTCGCGTCGATGTCGAACGTGACCTCGATCTGCGGCATGCCGCGCGGCGACGGCGGGATGCCTTCGAGGTTGAACTGGCCGAGGCTCTTGTTGCCCGATGCGACGTCGCGCTCGCCCTGCAGCACGTGGATCGTCACCGCCGACTGGTTGTCGTCCGCGGTCGAGAACACCTGCTGCGCCTTCGTCGGGATCGTCGTGTTCTTCTGGATGAGCTTCGTCATCACGCCGCCGAGCGTCTCGATGCCGAGCGAAAGCGGCGTCACGTCGAGCAGCAGAACGTCCTTCACGTCGCCGCGCAGCACGCCGCCCTGGATCGCCGCTCCGACGGCAACCGCCTCGTCGGGATTGACGTCCTTGCGCGACTCCTTGCCGAAGAACTCCTTCACCTTGTCCTGCACCTTCGGCATCCGCGTCTGGCCGCCGACGAGGATGACGTCGCCGAGCTCCGAGAGCTTGAGCCCCGCGTCCTTGATCGCGATCCGGCACGGCTCGATCGTGCGCTCGATCAGCTCCTCGACGAGCGACTCGAACTTCGCGCGCGTGATCTTCATCGTCAGGTGCTTCGGACCCGACTGGTCGGCGGTGATGTACGGCAGGTTGATCTCCGTCTGCTGCGAGCTCGACAGCTCGATCTTCGCCTTCTCGGCCGATTCCTTCAGCCGCTGCAGCGCGAGCACGTCGTTCTTGAGATCGACGCCGGCCTCCTTCCTGAACTCGGTGACGATGTAGTCGATCAGCCGCTGGTCGAAGTCCTCGCCGCCGAGGAACGTGTCGCCGTTGGTGGAGAGCACCTCGAACTGGTGCTCCTTGTCGATTTCGGCGATCTCGATCATCGAGATGTCGAACGTGCCGCCGCCGAGATCGTAGACGCCGATCTTGCGGTCGCCTTCCCTCTTGTCGAGCCCGAATGCGAGCGCAGCCGCCGTCGGCTCGTTGATGATCCGCTTCACTTCGAGACCGGCGATGCGCCCGGCGTCCTTCGTCGCCTGCCGCTGCGAGTCGTTGAAGTACGCCGGGACGGTGATCACCGCCTCGGTCACTTCCTCGCCGAGATAGTCCTCGGCGGTCTTCTTCA
Source organism: uncultured beta proteobacterium (assembly GCA_963798655.1). Lineage (GTDB taxonomy): Bacteria > Pseudomonadota > Gammaproteobacteria > Burkholderiales > Casimicrobiaceae > CAVSMC01. The sequence continues at coordinate 265,413 of CAWCUH010000012.1, forward strand.
TCTTGCGCAGGATTTCCGCCGACACCTGCTGCGGCGCGATCTTCTTGCCGCGCACCTCGACCCAGGCGTCGCCGTTGTCGGCGCGCACGATCCTGAAGGGCATCAGCTTGATGTCCTTCTGCACTTCGGCGTCCTCGAACTTGCGGCCGATGAGACGCTTGACCGCGTAGATCGTGTTCTTCGCGTTGGTGACGGCCTGCCGCTTCGCCGGCGCGCCGACGAGGATCTCGCCGTCCTCGGTGTACGCGACGACCGACGGCGTCGTGCGCGAGCCTTCCGAGTTTTCGATGACCTTCGGCTTGCCGCCTTCCATGATGGCGACGCAGCTGTTCGTCGTGCCGAGGTCGATTCCGATGATCTTGCCCATTCTGATTTACCTCCGGATACGGTTGATGCTTGCCTGCGGCCTAGTTGGGGTGGTTTGCCGGGGGAATCAAGCAAATAGCCCGCTCATCGGTTGCCGTCGCGGCCCTTCGACACGGTGACGAGCGCGGGGCGCAGCATCCGGTCGTTGATCAGGTAGCCCTTCTGCAGCACGTTGACGACGCTGTTGGCCGGCTGGTCGGAATCGACCATCTGCATCGCCTGGTGCCGGTGCGGATCGAATTTCTGTCCGGCCGGGTCGACGACGACGAGACCGGCCTTGTCGAACGCGGCCGCGAGCTGGCGCAGCGTGAGCTCGACGCCGGACGTCAGCACCTCGGGCGCCGCGCCGCCGCCGGCCTGGGCGAGCGTCTGCTCGAGCGCGTCACGCACCGGCAGCAGGTCCTCGGCGAATCGCTCGATCGCATACTTGTGCGCCTTGGCGACGTCGTTCGCCGCCTGCCGGCGCACGTTGTCGGTTTCGGCGCGCGCGCGAAGCCAGGCGTCCTTGAGATCGGCGGTTTCGGCCTCGGCCTTCTTCAGCAGCTCGCCGGTGTCGCACGCCGGATCGACGTAGACATCGTCGGGTTTGTCGCCGGGGCCATCCGGGCCTTCGACGTCCCGCGTGACGGTCGGCTCGGCGTCGACAGGGCGATTCGGGTCGTGCATCGTCACGGCTCCATGATCTCGATACGGCCGCGCGAACCGGGGCCGGACAGGCAAACCATGGGGGTTCTTCCGCCGGTTTCAACCGGCTATGTCGACGCGCCCAGAGCGCGCGCGCGGAGCTGCGTGAGCTCACGCTGCGCGGCGTCGGGCGGCCGCTCGAGCCAGCCGGCGAGATTGCGCAGCACGAGGTCGGCAAGCGCCGCGATCCACATCGGGTGCTCGTTCAGGCATGGGATGACGTTGAAGTCTCCCCCGCCGGCGGCGACGAACGTCCGTTTGCCTTCGATGCCGATCTCCTCCAGCGTTTCGAGGCAGTCGGCGACGAAGCCCGGGCAGACGACGTCGACCCGGCGCGTCTTCTGGCGTCCGAGATCGGCGAGCGTGTCGACCGTGTACGGCTTCAACCACGCCGCGCGGCCGAAGCGCGACTGGAACGAGATCGCGTGCTGGGCCGGCTCGAGCCCGAGCTCGGCCACCAGGAGCCGCGCGGTCTTCTGGCACTGGCAGTGGTACGGGTCGCCGAGCTCGAGCGTGCGCCGCGGCACGCCGTGGAACGACAGCACCAGCTTCTCCGGCCGGCCATGCCGGACCCAGTAGTCGTTGACGCCCTGCGCGAGCGCGCGGATGTATCCGGGATCGTCGTGGAAGCTGTCGACGGCGCGCAGCGCCGGCATCCAGCGGCAGCGACGCGCATGGTCGTAGACGGCGTCGAGCGCCGAGGCCGTCGAGCTCGCCGCGTACTGCGGATACATCGGCACGATGAGGATGCGCTGGCAGCCGCCCGCGCGCAGCGCGTCGAGCGCCGCGGCGATCGTCGGCCGCCCGTAGCGCATGCCGAGCTCGACGCGGATGTAATCGGACGGCAGGCCGGCGCTCTTCACCCGCTGGCCGACCAGGCCGAGCACGAGCGAGCGCTGCTTGACGCTGTGCACCCGCAGCGGTGAGCCGTCCCTGGTCCAGATCTTCGCGTACTTCGCCGCCGACTGTGCCGGCCGCGTCCGAAGCACGATGCCGTGCAGGATCGGCCGCCACACCGCGGGCGGAATCTCGACGACGCGCGGATCGCTCAGGAACTCGCCCAGATAACGGCGCACCGCGGTCGGCGTCGCGGCATCCGGCGTGCCGAGGTTCACCAGCAGCACGCCGACGCCCGGCGCGCGGTCGTGCGCAAACGGCGGCTCGGCGGCGTAGCGCATCAAAAACGGGGACAGACCACGTTTTCCGTGCGAGGCAGCGGCGTGGATGCGGTCGCGCGGCCGAAAACGGGGTCTGTCCCCATTTACCGTCAAGACTCCGAGAACTGCTGCGTGAGCGCGTTCGACAGCAGCTTTGCCGTGACGTCGACGATCGGGATCACGCGCTCGTACGCCATCCGCGTCGGGCCGATCACGCCGAGCGTGCCGATCACCTCGCCGTCGATCTCGTACGGCGCGGTGACGAGGCTGCATTCGTCGAGCGGCACGAGGCCGGATTCGCCGCCGATGTAGAGCTGCACGCCGGGTGAGCGCTGCGTCGCGTCGAGCAGGTGCAACAGCGAGGTCTTCTGCTCGAACAGCTCGAACAGCCGCCGCAGCCGGTCCATGTTGGACGCGAGGTCCTCGGCATGCAGCAGGTTCTTCTCTCCGGTCACCACGAGCCCTTCGCCGCCGTGCAGCGCCTCGTCGCCGACGTCGACCGCCGCGCTCATCAGGCCGACGACATCCTCGCGCAGTGACTTGAGCTCGTCGGCGAGCAGTGTGCGCACCGCGGCGAACGGATGGCCGGCATAGTGCTGGTTGAAGAAGTTCGACGCCTCGATCAGCTGCGACTGCGTGTACGATCTCTCGGTGTGCAGGATCCGGTTCTGCACGTCGCCTTCGGGCGTGACGATGATCAGCAGCGTCCGGCGGTCGGAGAGGCGCAGGAACTCGACGTGGCGGAACGACGCGTCGCGCCGCTTCGGTGTCGCCACGACGCCGGCGAAGCGCGTGAGCTGCGACAGCGCGCTCGCGGCCGCGCTCACGAGCTGCTGCGAGCCGTCGGCGACGAGCTCGCCTTCGAGGCGGCGGAGGTCCATCGCCTCGAGGGGCTGCACGATCATCAACGTATCGACGAAGAAGCGATAGCCCTTGGACGTCGGCACGCGGCCGGCGGACGTATGCGGGCTCGCGATGTAGCCGAGATCCTCGAGGTCGGCCATCACGTTGCGGATCGTCGCCGGCGAAAGCTCCAGCCCCGACTGGCGCGACAGCGCGCGCGAGCCGACCGGCTGCCCGTCGGCGATGTAGCGCTCGATCAGCGTCTTCAGCAGGTGTCTTGCACGCGTGTCCATGACGGATTCATTTTACTGTGCATGGACCGCTGTCGGCGTCCTCGACCGTTCGTCGGCTTGCGAAACCGCATCCGCGGTGTGCTTTAATCGCGCGATGCCCGGCTCCGCGCCCGAAATCCGGTTTCGCCGCGTCGCGTTGATCGGCCGCTACGCGAGCGCCGGCATCGCCGAGCCGCTCGTGCAGCTCGCCGAATTTCTCGCCAAGCGGGGCCACGAGGTCGTGCTCGAAGCCGAAACGGCCGCCTACACGCCGCTGCCGGGTTACCCGAGCGCGTCGGCAACCGACCTCGGCGCACGCGTCGACGTCGCCGTCGTCATCGGCGGCGACGGAACGATGCTGTCGATCGCGCGGCGCCTCGCGCGCTACGACGTCCCGCTGGTCGGCGTGAACCAGGGCCGCCTCGGCTTCCTGACCGACGTCCCGCTCGCGACGATGGAGGACGCGCTCGCGACGATGCTCGCGGGCCGCTACGTCGAGGAGCGCCGCTCGCTGCTCGAAGCGACGATCCGGCGCGCCGGCGGCGACGACGGCACGACGGTCGCGCTGAACGAGGTCGTCGCAAGCCGCGGCTCGCAAGGCGGCATGATCGACCTCGCCGTGGAGATCGACGGCGTGTTCGTGTACGCGATGCGTGCCGACGGCCTGATCGTCGCCACGCCGACCGGCTCGACCGCGTACGCGCTGTCCGCGTCGGGGCCGATCGTGCATCCGCATGTGCCGGCGATCCTGCTCGTGCCGGTCGCGCCGCACGCGCTCACCAACCGCCCGATCGCGATCGCCGACACGTGCACGGTCACCGTGACGCTTTGGCGCGGCAAGGACGCCGGCGTCCATTGCGACGGGCAGGCGCACTTTCCGCTCGCCGAGGGCGACGCCGTGCGCATCTGCCGCTCGGCGCACGCCGCGCGCTTCCTGCATCCGCCGGACCACGATCACTTCGCGATGCTTCGTCGCAAGCTGCACTGGGGCGAGACGCCCGAGCAATTGCGCCCCGGCACTTGAAGCGTGGATCGCGCAATGCTGCGGCTGCTGTCGATCCGCAACTTCGTCGTCGTCGACGCGCTCGATCTCGAGCTCGACGCCGGCTTCTCGGTGCTGACCGGCGAAACGGGCGCCGGCAAGTCGATCCTGCTCGACGCGCTGGCCTTGTTGCTCGGCGATCGCTTCGAAATGCGGCAGTTGAAGCCCGGCGCCCAGCGTGCCGAACTGGCCGCGTCGTTCGACGTCGACGCCGCGAGCGGTATCGGCGAGTGGCTCGACGCGCAAGGCCTCGCCGGCGACGACGGCACGCTGCTCGTGCGCCGGGTGCTCGACGCGCAGGGCAAGAGCCGTGCGTGGATCAACGGACGCCCGGCGACGCTCGCCCAACTCGCGACGGTCGGCGAGCGGCTCGTCGACCTGCACGGCCAGCACGAGCACCAGTCGCTCGTGTCGGCCGAGATGCAGCGCGCGCTCGTCGATGCGTTCGGCGGCTTCTCGGCGCTCACCCGCGAGAGCGCCGCCGCGTGGCGCGCCTGGCGTGACGCCGTCGAGCGGCGCGACGCGGCGGCACAGGCCGCGCAGGCGACGGCGGCCGAGCGCGACGCGCTGTCCGCGCGTGCGCACGAGCTCGCGACGCTGAACGTTTCCGCGGACGAGTGGAATGCGCTGTCGCAGGCGCAGTCGCGGCTCGCGCACGCGGCATCGCTGATCGAAGCCGCCGCCGCCGGCGAGGACGCGCTCGTCGACGCCGACGATGCGATCGGGCAACGGCTGTCGGCACTCGCTTCACGGCTCTCGGCGCTCGCATCGCACGACGCTGCGCTCGCCGACATCGTGGCGCTGATCGAGCCCGCGCGCATCCAGCTGGAGGAAGCGGCGCGCGAGCTGCGCGGCTATCGGCAGAAGCTCGACGTCGATCCCGCCGAGCTCGGCCGCGTCGAGGAGCGGCTCTCGGCGATCCACGACGTCGCGCGCAAGCATCGCGTGCGGCCCGAGCAGTTGCCCGAACTGCTCGCGCAGACGCAGGCGCGAATCGCGGCGCTCACCGAGGCGGCCGACCACGACGCGCTCGCTCGCCGCGCCGACGTCGCCGAAAAGACGTACCGCGCGCTCGCCGGGCAGCTGTCGGCAAAGCGCGAGTTCGCCGCCGACGAGCTTTCCAATCGCGTCACGGCGGTGATGCAGTCGCTCGCGATGGCCGGTGGCCGCTTCGAGATCGCGCTGCTGCCGCTCGCCGAGCCGGCGAGCTACGGCGTCGAGCAGGTCGTCTTCGAGGTCGCGAGCCATCCGAAGCAGCCGCTCGGACCGCTCGCGCGCGTCGCGTCCGGCGGCGAGCTGTCGCGGATCGCGCTCGCGATCCAGGTCGTCACGAGCGAAGTGGGCGAGGTGCCGACGCTCGTCTTCGACGAGGTCGACGTCGGCATCGGCGGCAGCGTCGCGGCGACCGTCGGTCGGCTGCTGCAGACGCTCGGCGATCGTCGCCAGGTGCTATGCGTGACTCACTTGCCGCAGGTCGCCGCGTTTGCCGATCGCCATTTCCGCGTCGTCAAGCACGGCGACGCGCAGTCCGTGCACGCCGACGTCGCGGCACTCGGCGCGTCGGAGCGCGTCGACGAGCTCGCGCGAATGCTCGCCGGCAGCGCGATCACCGCGAAAACGCGCGCGCATGCGAAGGAGCTGCTCGAGCAGCATCGGCGCGGCGCATAGTCGGGGCGCGATGCACGCGGAGCGCGGGACAATCACGCGCGTCCCAAACGAAACGGCCGCCTCGCGGGCGGCCGTCGAACACGGGCAACGTCGAGCCGGCTACATGTGCCGTGCCCGCGGCTTGAACTTTCCGCTTATCCGCGTGCTCGTCTTCTTGACCTTGCGGTGGCTCGCCTTGACCAGCGGAAGCGCCTCTCCGGTCTCGAGCCAGTGCTTGACGCGCACGGCGTCTGCGACGCGAGAGTACTTGCCGATCGAGTCGAGCAGCACGATGACGAACGGCTTGCTCGCGATGTTCGCCATCATCACGAGGCAACGCCCCGCCTCGCGGATGTACCCGGTCTTCGAGAGCTGGATGTCCCACTGCGGGCTCTTCACGAGCCCGTTGGTGTTGTTGAAGCCGACGATCCGACCGGTCGGCTCGACCGACACGAAATGGCTCTGCGTCGTCGTGAATTCGCGGATCAGCGGGTACTGCGCGGCGGCGGCGACCATCCGCGCGAGGTCGCCCGCGGTGGACACGTTCTGCGGCGACAATCCGGTAGGGTCGTGGAACTCGGTGTGATCGAGGCCGAGCAGCTTCGACTTGGCGTTCATCGCGGCGACGAATGCCGATGTGCCGCCCGGATAGTGACGCGCGAGCGTGGACGCGGCGCGGTTCTCCGACGCCATCAACGCGAGCCGGAGCATCTCGTCACGCGGAAGCTCGATGCCGAGGCGCAGCCGCGAGCTCGAGCCCTTCAGGAAGTCGATGTCCTCGATGCCGACGCCGATCTTCTCGTCCATCGGCTGGTTCGCGTCGAGGACGACCATCGCCGTCATCAGCTTCGTCACCGAGGCGATCGGCGTGACCTCTTCGGCGCCCTTCGCGTAGATCGGCTGGTCGGACGACGCGTCGAGCACCAGCGCGTTGGCCGACGAGAGCTTCAATTTGGCGGCATCGAGCGCGACCGGCAGCTGGGCGGCCGCAGGGCCGGCGAGCGCCGCGATTAGCCCTACCAAAACAAAGACAAGTGAAGGTTTCATGACGGAATGCTGAAGGTTGCGGCTTTATAGCATGACCGGGGCCGCCCGCGCTACCCCGCGAGCAACGGGCATGCCCGCGACCGAGATGACATCAACGAATCGGCCAGTTGGGGAACCGACCGGCCAGTCCGAGCGTCGGCGCCCCACTTTCGGACCAGCGGCGGGGCCTGCAGCACGGCTTCGAGCGACCGAGAGCAGGTACGAGGGCGGCGTGGCGTAGTCGCAATCGGCCCCGGATAGTGACGCGCAGCGTCACCGATCGACGCCGGCGGCGACCTCGCCGCCTTCGATCTGCGCGACCTGTGCCTGCTGCCGCGCCTCGGCCTGCTGCAGCCGCCACATCCGCGCGTACGTTCCGCCGGCGTCGAGCAGTTGCGCGTGCGTGCCGCGCTCGACGATGCGGCCGTGGTCGAGAACGAGGATCTGGTCGGCGTCGACGATCGTCGACAGCCGGTGCGCGATCGTGAGCGCCGTGCGGTCCTGCGCGATGCGCCGAAGCTCCGCCTGGATCGCCTTTTCCGAGCGCGAGTCGAGCGCGCTCGTCGCCTCGTCGAAGATCAGGATCCGCGGATCCTTCAGGATCGCCCGCGCGATCGCGACGCGCTGCTTCTCGCCGCCGGAAAGCTTGAGCCCGCGCTCGCCGACCTGCGTCCGATAGCCTTCGGGCGTGCTCGCGATGAAGTCGTGGATCTGCGCCATCCTCGCGGCGGCGACGACGTCGTCGTGCGTCGCGCCGGGTCGCCCGTAGCCGATGTTGTACTCGATCGAATCGTTGAACAGCACGGTGTCCTGCGGGACGATGCCGATCGCCGCGCGCACGCTCGACTGCGCGACGCCGCGAATGTCCTGCCCGTCGATGGTGATGCGCCCGCCGGTGACGTCGTAGAAGCGGAACAGCAGCCGCGCGAGCGTCGACTTGCCCGAGCCGGAGGGTCCGACGACCGCGACGGTGTGGCCGGCCGGGATCGCGAACGACACGTCGAACAGGATCTGGCGATTCGGCTCGTACGCGAAGTCGACGTGCTCGAAGCGCACGACGCCCGGCCCGGCGACGAGCGCCGGCGCGCCCGGCGCGTCGACGATTTCGGTGTGCTCGACGGCGAGCGCGAACAGCCGCTCCATGTCGGCGAGCGCCTGCTTGATCTCGCGATAGACGACGCCGAGGAAGTTGAGCGGGATGTAGAGCTGGATCATGAACGCGTTCACCAGCACCAGGTCGCCGATCGTCATCGCGCCGTCGACGACACCCGCCGTCGCCCGCCACATGATCGCCGACACGGCGACCGCGATGATCGTGCTCTGCGTGACGTTCAACAGCGACAGCGACGTCTGGCTCCTCACCGCCGCGCCCTCCCAGCGCTGCATGCTCTCGTCGTAGCGGCGCGCCTCGTACTCCTCGTTGTTGAAGTACTTGACCGTTTCGTAGTTGAGGAGGCTGTCGATCGCGCGCGTGTTCGCCTTGCTGTCGAGCTCGTTCATCGTGCGGCGAAAATTCGTGCGCCACTCGGTGATCGTGATCGTCGCGACGATGTAGAGCGCGAGCGCCGCCGCGGTGATGGCGATGAACGTCCAGTCGTAGCGTGCGATCAGGATGCCCGCGACGAGGCCGATCTCGACCAGCGTCGGCAGGATCGAGAACAGCGCATAGCCGATCAGCGTCGAGATGCCGCGCGTGCCGCGCTCTACGTCGCGCGTGAGCCCGCCGGTCTGGCGCGCGAGATGGAAGCGCATCGACAACGCGTGCAGGTGGCGGAACACCTCGAGCGCGATCGTGCGCACCGCGCGCTGCGTGACCTTCGCGAACAGGAACTCGCGCAGCTCGGTGAACACCGTCGTCGACAGCCGCAGCGCGCCGTACGCTACGAGCAGCGCGAACGGAACCGACAGGATCGCCGTGCGCGGATCGAGACTGTCGACGATCTGCTTCATCAGCAGCGGCACGCCGACGTTGGCGAGCTTCGCTCCGACGAGGCACGCGAGCGCGGCGCCGACGCGGCCGCGATACGCCCAAAGGTAGGGCAGCAGCCGCAATACGACGTGCCAGTCGCCGCGCGGCGCGCCGGGTGTCCGCGCTGCGGGCAATGGTAACGACGAGGAGCGGCCGCGCATCAGGCGATGAGTTTAAACCATTGATTCAGGCGACGACGCCCGCGCCGGCGTCAACTCGGCGGGCGCGTCGATTGCGCGGCCGACGTTTCAGCGGCCGACAAATGTGCTTGTCACGACCGGCATGACAAGCCGATGCCTCTGCAGCGCGTCGCGATGACAGTCAGCATCGGGACAGCGTCTAGAATGGTGACTCGACCGTCAGTTCACAAGACCTCCGATGAAGAGCTTGAGCTGTGCCGACATCCTCGCCGGCCGCGCGCCGGGCGACGCGACCGTGACGCTGCGTGGCTGGGTGCGCACGCGCCGCGACTCGAAGGCCGGCATCTCGTTCGTGCATCTGTCCGACGGCTCGTCGTTCCATCCGGTGCAGGTGGTCGCGCCGAACACGCTGCCGAACTACGAAAGCGAAGTGCTGCATCTGACCGCCGGCTGCTCGGTCGAAGCAGCCGGGACGATCGTGGCGTCGCCGGCGAAAGGCCAGCCGTTCGAGATGCAGGCGAGCGCGATCCGCGTGCTGGGCTGGGTCGACGATCCCGACTCGTACCCGATCCAGCCGAAGCCGCACTCGCTCGAGTTCCTGCGCGAAGTCGCGCATCTGCGGCCGCGCACGAACGTGATCGGCGCGCTGACGCGCGTGCGCCACACGATCGCACAAGTCGATCCATCGCTTTTTCGACGAGCACGGCTTCTGCTGGGTCAACACGCCGATCATCACGTCGTCGGACGCCGAAGGCGCCGGCGAGCTCTTCCGCGTGTCGACGCTCGACCTCGCGAACCTGCCGCGCACGCCGGCCGGCAAGATCGACTTCGCGCAGGATTTCTTCGGCCGCGAGGCGTTCCTGACCGTGTCGGGACAGCTGAACGTCGAGGCGTACTGCCTCGCGCTGTCGAAGGTCTACACGTTCGGTCCGACGTTTCGCGCCGAAAACTCGAACACGAGCCGCCATCTCGCCGAGTTCTGGATGATCGAGCCGGAGATCGCGTTCGCCGATCTCGCCGACGACGCGTCGCTCGCCGAAGCGCTGCTGAAGCATATCCTGCGCACCGTGCTCGAGCGGCGCGGCGACGACATGGCGTTCTTCGAGGAGCGGATCGAAAAGGGCGTCATCGCAAAGCTTCAGGGGATCGTCGACTCGGAATTCGTCCGCATGGACTACACCGAGGCGATCGGCGTGCTCGAGCGCGCGAAGCAGAAGTTCGAATTCCCGGTGCACTGGGGCATGGACATGCAGTCGGAGCACGAGCGCTACCTGTCCGAGCAGTACGCGAAGAAGCCGGTGATCGTGATGAACTACCCGAAGGCGATCAAGGCGTTCTACATGCGCGTCAACGACGACGACCGCACGGTCGCGGCGATGGACGTGCTCGCGCCCGGCATCGGTGAGATCATCGGCGGCAGCCAGCGCGAGGAGCGTCTCGACGTGCTCGACGCGCGGCTTGCCGAGGTCGGCCTCGACAAGGAGCACTACGGCTGGTATCGCGATCTTCGCCGCTACGGCACCGTGCCGCACGCCGGTTTCGGGCTGGGCTTCGAGCGCACGGTCGCGTACGTCACGGGTCTCGGCAACGTCCGCGACGTCATTCCGTTTCCGCGCACGCCCGGCAATGCGCGGTATTGATCATTCGCGCTCCGCCGCGTCGCCGCGCCACCACTCGTTGCCGCCGTAACCGAGCAGCCCCATCATGACGCGCACGATGCCGTACGCGATCCAGTTGACGCCCTTCACGATCCGCGAGCGATGCGCCCACGTGTGCGCGGCGACCGGCCGCGCGCCCTGCTCGATCATCTTCTCGAGCTCGCCGCGAAGCTCACCGGCGAAGTGAGGGTCGCGGACGACGACGTTCGCCTCGCGCGCCATCAGCAGGCTGTACGGGTCGATGTTCGACGATCCGACGGTCGCCCAGATCGAGTCGACGACGGCGACCTTCGCGTGCATGAACGACCGGTGATATTCCTGGATCTCGATGCCGGCCGCGAGCAGCTGACCGTACAGCGCGCGGCTCGCGTAATGCAGCAGCCGGTACTCGACGCGCCCCTGCAGCAGCAGCGTCACCTTGACGCCGCGCGCGGCGGCGGCGGCGAGCGCACGACGAAAGCGAATGCCGGGAAAGAAGTACGAGTTCGCGAGCAGGATCTCCGAGCGGGCGAGCCGGATCGCCGCGAGATACGCGCGCTCGATGTCGCGGCGATGGCGCAGGTTGTCGCGAATGACGAACTTCGCCGTCTGCGCGCCGGCGCGCTGCGCCCGCCGAGGCGACGGAAACAGCGGCACCTCGCTCCGCTGCAATTGCACGAGCTCGTTGATCGCCCAGACGCGCTGCATCGTCTGCACGATGCCTGCGAGCACCGGGCCCTCGACGACGACGGCGAAGTCGACGCGCGGCGGCGTGTGCCCCGGCGTGTTCATGTCGTCGATGATGTTGATGCCGCCGACGAACCCAATCCGGCCGTCGACGTGCGCGAGCTTTCGATGCAGCCGCCGCATCCGATGCCTCCGGAATTGCCACGGCGCGACCTCGGGCCGATACTTGAGCAGCATCACGCCTGCGCCGCCGAGCGCCCTCTCGAGCGCCGGCGTCAGGTACGTTCTCGCGCCCCAGCCGTCGACGAGCACGCGCGCCTGCACGCCGCGCCCCACCGCGCGCATCAGCGCGTCGCTGACAAGCCGCCCCGCATCGTCGTCGGCATAGATGTAGGTCTCGAGCCATACCTCGCGCTCCGCGCGATCGATCGCCGCGATCAGCGTCGGAAAGAACTCGCTGCCGTTTCGCAGCAGCGTCACCCGGTTGCCCCGCATGAAGCGGTTCATCGGGCGCGCTTGGCGGTTTCGAAAGTTGCGGCGAGCGCGGCGTGGTCGGACAGCCGTCCGCCGCCGGGAAATGCGTAGTGGACGCGCGCGTCGACGATTCGAAGCCCGCGTGCGTAGATGCGATCGAGACGAAACACCGGCATGACGGACGGAAACGTTCGCGCCGGCCGCCCGCTCACCGCCTCGAACACTTCCGACACGCCGACGTCGTCGACGAGCGCGCGATTCGCCTTGTGCCGCCAGTCGTTGAAGTCGCCGGCGATGACGAGCGGCGCGTCGCGCGGCACGGTTTCGCGGATCCGCTCGCACAGCGCGCGGATCTGCCACTGCCGGCCGCGCTCGAACAATCCTAGGTGCACGTTGATGCAGTGAAGCGTCGGCGTGCGCGGGCCGAGCTGGATCTCGCAGTGGAGCATGCCGCGGCTTTCGAACGCGTGCGCCGAGATGTCCTGATTCTCGAACTGCGCGATCGGATAGCGCGACAGCACCGCGTTGCCGTGATGCCCGTGGCGGTACACGGCGTTCTTGCCGTACGCGACTTCCTGCCACACCTTGTCGGCGATGAACTCGTGCTGCGGCTTGATCGGCCAGTCGCGATAGCGGCCGGCGTGACGCTCGTGGACGCCGACGACTTCCTGCAGGAACAGGATGTCGGCGGACAGCCCGCGCAGCCGCTCGCGCAGCTCGTGGATCACCATCCGCCGCGTCAGGTGCGAGAAGCCTTTGTGGATGTTGAAGGTTGCGATCGTGAAGCGCATGGCGGTGGACTGCGGCGGCAGTCTCGGATTCTAGCCGGTCCCGCGCCGCGCCACCCCGCCTGCGCTACGTCATGCCCGCAACGCTCGCACCCGCCCGCTATTGCACGAGCGGGCTCGCGCTCGAATCGTTCGCGCCGCCCGCGAGCACGCGCACGTATTGCGCGAGCGCGCGCCGCAACGACTGCTGCGCCATGCGTGCGGCGACGTCTGCGCGCACCGCGTCGAACGGCACGCGGTGACCGGCGATGCGACGCTCGACGCTCACGATGTGAAACCCGAACCGGGTGTTGACGAGCGTGGGCAGCACGCCGCTTGCCGCCGAGCCGAAGATCGCGCTCGCGAACTCGGGCACGCAATCGCCGCGCTGAAGCTGACCGAGGCTCCCGCCTTGCGCGCCCGACGGGCAATTCGACAGCTCACGGGCACGCGCGTCGAAGCGCTCGGGATCTCGCAAGAGCTCGAGCAGCGTCTCCTCCGCCTTGCGCCGAAGCGCGTCGATCGGCGTACGCGGCGTCACCGCGAACAGGATGTGCCGCGCGAGCACCAGCTCGCCGGCGACGAACGCATCGGTGTTCGCGTCGTACCAGCGGCGACATTCGTCGTCGGTAGGTGTCGGGACGCTCACTTCGCGCTCGATCAGCGTCTCGATCGCCGCTGCCGCCGCATCATCGGCCGCCGATTGGACGCAAAGCCCCGCGGCGATCGCACGCCGCAGCAACAGGTCGCGAGCGGCGCCCGCATCGATCGCGGCGCTCATCGCGAGCGCACGACCTGGTAGGGTCGGATCACGTAGTAGACCGTCGCGAAGCCGCTCCAGACGTGGACGAGCCGCGTGAACGGAAACACGAGGAAGATCGTGAATCCGAGCACGATATGCGCGCGGAAGATCCAGTCGACGTCGGCGAGAAGCTCCGCCGCGCCGCCGCGGAACGTCGCGATCGACTGCACGTACGTCATCAGCTTCAGCATCTCGCCGCCGTCGCGATGCTGCGCCGACACGGCGATCGAGCACAGCCCGAGCGCGAGCTGCGCCAGGAAAAGCAGCAGCACGACGACGTCCATCCGGCGGCTCGTCGCCCGGATTCGCGCATCGGTCAGGCGCCGGTGCGTCAGCATCAGGAGACCCGCGAGGCAAAGCAGACCCGCGATGCCACCGGCCACCATCGCGAGCATCTGCTTCGCCGGGGCGGACAGTCCGATCGCATGCCAGACGGCGATCGGCGTGAGCAAGCCGACGAAATGTCCGCCGAGGATGCCGAGGATGCCGATGTGGAACAGGTTCGATCCCCAGCGCAGCTCGCGATGACGCAAGAGCTGCGACGAGTCGCTCTTCCACGTGTACTGCTCGCGGTCGAAGCGCACGAGGCTCCCGACGAAGAACACGACGAGCGCGACGTACGGGTAGAGCCCGAACAGGAACTGATGGACGTACTGCGTTGCTTGCATCTCCAACCTCCGTTACGCCGCCTTGCGCACGAAGCGCACCGGCTTCGGCGCGCCGTTGTCGCGTGCGTCACCGCATCCCAGGCCGAACAGCACCGGCGGCTCGGCCCACTCCTCGTCGAGAGCTTTCGCATCGGCCGCGTCGTCGATTGCGCTCGCGCCGTCGAGACCGGGCTCGCCGGCGATCGCGAGCAGCGCGCCGAGAACCGCCGCGTAGCGCGACCGACGCTGCAGCAGCGCATCGCCGATCGCGCGCAGCAGGTGGGCGCAGTCGGACAGCATCTCGCGCACTTCCGCGTACGGGCGCGTCGACAGGTATTCGAGCAGCACCGGCAGGTAATCGGGCAGCTCGCCGCTCGCAGGCGCGAGGCCCGCGTTCCGATAAATGTTCACGAGGTCGACCATCGCCTGCCCGCGATCGCGCGAATCGCCGTGCACGTGCTCGTAGAGGTTCAGCGACGTGGCGCGCCCGCGGTCGAACAGCCCGACGTAGGTCTCCTGCAGATCGATCGCGTCAGACGCAGCGAGCTGGGCGATCAGCGCGTCGACGCGCTCGCGGTCGTCGCGCTTCACGCGGCGCTCCGCGGCGATCGCATTGCGAACCTCGCCGAGCGCCTGCTGAAGCTCCGGCGTCGGGTACGACAGCAGCGCGGCGAGCGCCTTGAGCGCGAGCATCACACGGCCTCCTTGATCGGGATCACCTTCTTCTTGCCGCCGAACAGGCTCGTCTTCGTCTCGCCATCGGAACAGCCGTTGCCGAACGAGAAGCCGCAGCCGCCGCGAAGGTCGTACGCGTTCTCGGCGTATTCGCGGTGCGTCGTCGGGATCACGAAGCGATCCTCGTAATTCGCGATCGCCATGTAGCGGTACATCTGCTCGACCTGGTCGATCGTCAGGCCGACCTGCTTCAGCACCGCGGCGTTCTCGCGCTTGTCGACGTGGCGCTCGCGCATGAACGCGCGCATCGCGAGCATTCGCTCGAGCGCGTTGACGACCGGGGCCTCGTCGCCGGCGGTCAGCAGGTTCGCGAGATAGCGAACCGGAATGCGCAGCTGAGCGCACGTCGGGAAGCTCGCCGAACATGCCGATGTGTCCCGCGTTGGCGGCCGAGTTGATCGGCGACAGCGGCGGCACGTACCAGACCATCGGCAGCGTCCGGTATTCCGGGTGCAGCGGCAGCGCGACCTTCCAGTCGACCGCCATCTTGTACGTCGGCGAATGCTTCGCGGCTTCGAGCCACGCATCGGGCACGCCGTCTCGGCGCGCCTGCGCGATGATTTCGGGATCGGTCGGGTCGAGGAACAGGCCGAGCTGCGCTTCGTACAGCGATTTCGGATCCTCGATCGACGCTGCGGCCTCGATGCGATCGGCGTCGTAGAGCAGCACGCCGAGATAGCGGATGCGCCCGACGCAGGTCTCGCGAGCACACGGTCGGCTGCCCGGCTTCGATGCGCGGATAGCAGAAGATGCACTTCTCCGCCTTGCCGGTCGACCAGTTGTAGTAGATCTTCTTGTACGGGCAGCCGCGAGACGCACATCCGCCAGCCGCGGCACTTGTCCTGGTCGATCAGCACGATGCCGTCCTCCTCGCGCTTGTAGATCGATCCCGACGGGCAGCGAGGCGACGCAGGTCGGATTGAGGCAGTGCTCGCAGAGCCTCGGCAGGTACATCATGAACGTGTTCTCGAACTGGCCGTACATCTCCTTCTGCACCGCTTCGAAGTTCGAGTCCTTCGAGCGCTTCGCGAATTCGCCGCCGAGGATCTCCTCCCAGTTCGGGCCCCACTCGATCTTCTCCATTCGCTTGCCGGTGATGAGCGAGCGCGGGCGCGCGACCGGCGCCGCCTTCATCTCCGGCGCGTTGTGCAGGTGCTCGTAGTCGAACGTGAACGGCTCGTAGTAGTCGTCGATCTGCGGCAGGTTCGGATTGGCGAAGATCTTCATCAGCAGCGCGAGCTTGCCGCCCTGCCGCGGCTCGATCTGCCCGTTCGCCTTGCGCACCCAGCCGCCGTTCCAGCGTGTCCTGGTTCTCCCACTCCTTCGGATAGCCGATGCCCGGCTTCGTCTCGACGTTGTTGAACCACGCGTACTCGACGCCCTCGCGGTTCGTCCACACGTTCTTGCAGGTGACCGAGCACGTATGGCAGCCGATGCACTTGTCGAGGTTCAGCACCATCCCGATCTGAGCGCGGATCTTCATGTCAGGCCTCCACCTGCGCGCGGTGACCGTTCGTGGCCGCGGGCTCGTCGAGCCAATCCACCTTGTTCATCTTGCGCACGACGACGAACTCGTCGCGGTTCGTGCCGATCGTGCCGTAGTAGTTGAAGCCGTACGAAAGCTGTGCGTAGCCGCCGATCATGTGCGTCGGCTTGGTGACGCAGCGCGTGACCGAGTTGTGGATGCCGCCGCGCGCGCCGGTGATCTCCGAGCCCGGCGTGTTGATCGTCTTCTCCTGCGCGTGGTACATCAGCACCATCCCCTGGTTCACGCGCTGGCTCACCACCGCCCGCGCGGTGATCGCGCCGTTGACGTTGTAGAGCTCGACCCAGTCGTTGTCGACGATGCCGGCCGCTCTTCGCGTCGTCTTCCGACAGCCAGATGAACGGGCCCGCCGCGGTTCAGCGTCAGCATCAGCAGGTTGTCGCTGTAGGTGGAGTGGATGCCCCACTTCTGGTGCGGCGTGATGAAGTTCAGCACGATTTCCTTGTTGCCGTTCGGCTTCATGCCCGCTGATCGGATCGATCGTCTTCAGGTCGACCGGCGGGCGGTACGACGCAGAGCCCTTCGCCGAAGCGCGATCATCCATTGGTGGTCCTGGTAGAACTGCTGGCGGCCGGTCAGCGTGCGCCAGGGAATCAGCTCGTGGACGTTGGTGTAGCCGGCGTTGTAGCTGACCGTGCTCGGATTCGATGCCGCTCCAGGTCGGGCGACGAGATGATCTTGCGCGGCTGCGCCTGCAGGTCGCGGAAGCGGATCTTCTCGTCCTCCTTCGGATGCGCCAGATGCGCGTGCTCGCGGCCGGTCGTCTTGGACAGCGCCTCCCAGGCCTTCACCGCCACCTCGCCGTTGGTCTCGGGCGCGAGCATCAGGATCACTTCGGCGGCGTCGATGTCGGTCTCGATGCGCGGCATTCCCTTGCGTCGATGCCCTCTTCGGTGACGGTGTCGTTGAGCTCGCCGAGCTGCTTCACCTCGTGCTCGGTGTTCCAGCCGATGCCCTTGCCGCCGTTGCCGAGCTTGGCCATCAACGGTCCGAGCGCGGTGAAGCGCTTGTACGTGTTCGGGTAGTCGCGCTCGACCACCGTCATCTGCGGCGCCGTCTTGCCCGGCACCAGGTCGCACTCGCCGCGCTTCCAATCGTTGCACGTCGAAGGGCTGCGCGAGCTCGGCGGGCGTGTCGTGCATCAGCGGCGTCAGCACGACGTCCTTCTCGACGCCGAGATGGCCGACGCAGACCTCGCAGAACTTCTTGCGCGAAGCCCTTGTAGATCTCCCAGTCGCTGCGCGCCTGCCAGGCCGGGTCGACCGCCGTGCGACAGCGGGTGGATGAACGGGTGCATGTCGCGACGTGTTGAGATCGTTCTTCTCGTACCAGCTCGCGGTGGGCAGCACGATGTCGGAGTAAAGGCAGGTCGTCGACATGCGGAAGTCGAGCGTGACCAGCAGGTCGAGCTTGCCCTCGGGCGCATGGTCGTGCCACGCCACTTCCTCCGGCTTCGCGTCGCCGAAGCTCCGAGGTCCTTGCCCTGCACGCCGTGCGCGGTGCCGAGCAGATGCTTCAGGAAATATTCGTGGCCCTTGCCGCGACGAGCCGAGCAGGTTGGAGCGCCAGACGAACATGTTGCGCGGCCAGTTGTCCGGGTGATCGGGATCCTCGCAGCGAGAGCTCAGCGTGCCGCTCTTCAGCGCGCTCGACGACGTGGTCCTTCGCGTCCATCGCCGGCCGCGGCCGCGTCCCGGCCACGTCGAGCGGATTGCGTCTTGCAGCTGCGGCGCGGACGGCAGCCAGCCCATGCGCTCGGCGCGCACGTTGAAGTCGATCAGCTGCCGCCGAAATCGCTTCGGATCGGCGAGCGGCGAAAGGATCTCCTCCACGCCGAGCTTCTCGTAGCGCCACTGGTCGGTGTGGGCGTAGAAGAAGCGACGTGCTGTTCATCTGCCGCGGCGGCCGATCCAGTCGAGCGCGAAGGCGAGCGCGGTCCAGCCGGTCTGCGGCCGCAGCTTCTCCTGGCCGACGTAGTGCGCCCAGCCGCCGCCGCACTTGCCGATGCAGCCGCACAGCATCAGCAGGTTGATGATGCCGCGGTAGTTCATGTCGCAGTGGTACCAGTGGTTCATCGCCGCGCCGATGATCACCATCGACTTGCCCTGCGTCTTGTCGGCGTTGTCGGCGAACTGGCGCGCGACGGTGACGACCTGGTCGCGCGGGCACGCCGGTGATCGCTCTGCTGCCAGGCCGGCGTGTACGCGACGTCGTCGTCGTAGCCTTGCGCGACGTGTCGCCGCCGAGCCCGCGGTCGATGCCGTAGTTCGCGGCCAGCAGATCGAACACGGTCGCGACCGAGCGTTTCGCCGTCGGCGAGCGCGAGCCGCTTCACCGGAACGCGGCGCACCAGCGCGTCGCCACCCTGCTCGTTCGCGCGGAACTGCTCGGGCGCGCTGCCGGCGAAGTACGGGAAGGCGACCGGCGCGACGTCGTCGCGCACGTTCGAGCAGCGTCAGCGTGAGCTTCGTGTCGCGGCCGCGCCGCTTCCTTGTCCTCGAGGTTCCACTTGCCGCCGTCGGCGCGCTGCGCGCGCCCCAGCGGAAGCCGATCGTGCCGTGGGGCGCGACGACGCCGTTCGAAAGCTCGTCGAAGGCGACGGTCTTCCATTCCGGATTGTTGTCGCTGCCGAGCTTGTCGGCGAAGTCCGCTGCGCGCACGAAGCGATCGGCGACGTAGTCGTTGCCGCGCTTCTTGAGCCGCACCAGCATCGGCAGGTCGGTGTAGCTGGCGCGCGTAGTCGTTGAAGTACGCCGACGGCTTGTCGAGATAGAACTCCTTGAGGATCACGTGGCCCATCGCCATCGCGAGCGCGGCGTCGGTGCCCTGCTTCGGATGCAGCCAGAGGTCGGCGAGCTTGGCGACCTCGGCGTAGTCGGGCGTCACCGCGACGGTCTTCGCGCCCTTGTAGCGCACCTCGGTGAAGAAGTGCGCGTCGGGCGTGCGCGTCTGCGGCACGTTGCTGCCCCACGCGATGATGTAGGTCGAGTTGTACCAGTCGGCCGACTCCGGCACGTCGGTCTGCTCGCCCCAGGTCTGCGGGGTCGACGGCGGCAGGTCGCAGTACCAGTCGTAGAAGCTCATGCAGACGCCGCCGATCAGGCTCAGGTAGCGGCTGCCCGCGGCGTAGCTGACCATCGACATCGCCGGGATCGGCGAGAAGCCGATGATGCGGTCGGGCCCGTGCGTCTTGATGGTGTGGACGTTGGCCGCGGCGATGAGCTCGTTCGACCTCGTCCCAGCTCGAACGCACGAAGCCGCCGAGGCCGCGCACGGCCTTGTAGTCCGCGTCTTCGCGTCGTCCTCGACGATCGACGCCCACGCGTCGACCGGCTCGAGCGTCTTGCGCGCTTCGCGCCAGAGCCGAGCAGCCGGCCGCGGACCATCGGGTACTTGACGCGGTTCGCGCTGTAGAGGTACCAGCAGTACGACGCGCCGCGCGCGCAGCCGCGCGGCTCGTGGTTGGGCAGGTCGGGGCGCGTGCGCGGATAGTCGGTCTGCTGCGTCTCCCAGGTGACGATGCCGCCCTTGACGTAGATCTTCCAGCAGCACGAGCCGGTGCAGTTGGTGCCGTGGGTGGAGCGCACGATCTTGTCGTGCTCCCAGCGCTTGCGGTAGCCGTCCTCCCAGGTGCGGTCCTCGCCGGTGGCGACGCCGTGGCCGTCGGAGAAGGTTTCGGACGCGCGCGTGAAGAAGGTCAGGCGATCGAGAAAATGACTCATGCGAATCTCCGGCGCGAGCATCGCCGTCAGCACGGCATCTCGGCGTTGCGCCGCGAATAGTACCACCACGTCGATGGCGACGCAGCTGACGTAGAACACGATGAACACGTACAGCGCGGCCTCGGGGCCGCCGGTCAGCGCGATCGAGGTGCCGTAGCTCTTGGGGATGAAGAAGCCGCCGTAGGCGCCGATCGCCGCCGATGAAGCCGAGCACCGCGGCCGCTTCCTTGTTGCCTTCGCGCACCGCCTGCTGTTGCGCCTCGGCGCCCTTGGCCGCCGCGTCGCGCTGCCGCTCGGTCAGGAAGATCACCGGGATCATCCGGAAGGTCGAGCCGTTGCCGATGCCGGTGGCGAGGAACAGCACCAGGAACATCGCGAAGAAGCCGGCGAAGCTGCCGCCGGATGCACCCGACGGCAGGAAGTACAGCACCGCGACCACGCCGAGCGCCATCGCGACGAAGACCCAGAACGTCACGCGCGCGCCGCCCAGCTTGTCGGCGAGCCAGCCGCCGAACGGACGCACGACCGCGCCGACCAGCGGGCCGAGCCATGCGTAGGTGAGCGGGTTCACCGCCGGGAACTGGTTCTTGATCAGCAGCGGGAAACCCGCGGCGTAGCCGATGAACGAGCCGAAGGTGCCCAGGTAGAGCCGGCACATCAGCCAGTTGTGCTTGCGCCGGAAGATCACCGCCTGGTCGGCGAACGACGCCTTCGCCGGCGATGTCGTTCATGCCGAACCACGCGAGCGACCGACGCGATCGCGATCCACGGCACCCAGACGAACGCCGCGTTCTGCGCCCACATCGTGCACCTGCTGGCCCGCCTTGACGATCGGTCTGCGCGTCGCCGCCGAGCGGCGCCGAAGAAAGCCGATCGCGATCACGATCGGCGACGAGGAACTGCACCACCGACACGCCCAGGTTGCCGAGGCCCGCGTTGACGCCGAGCGCCGAGCCCTTGCGCTCCTTCGGGAAGAAGAAGCTGATGTTCGCCATGCTCGAGCTGAAGTTGCCGCCGCCGAATCCGCACAGCAGCGCGAGCATCAGGAACGTCTCGTAGCTCGTCGTCGGGTCCTGCATGGCGATGCCGATGCCGACGGCGGGGATCAGCAGCGACGCGGTCGAGATCGCCGTCCAGCGGCGCCCGCCGAAGATCGGCACCAGGAACGAATAGAAGATGCGCAGCGTCGCGCCCGACAGCGCCGGCGAGCGCGGCGAGCCAGAACAGCTGGTTCGTCGTGAACTTGAAGCCGAGCGCCGGCAGGCTCACGGCGACCACGCTCCAGACCTGCCAGACGGCGAACGCGAGGAACAGGCACGGGCACCGAGATCCACAGGTTGATCTTCGCGATGGCCTCGCCTTCCTGCTCCCAGAAGCCCTTGTCTTCCGGCGTCCACAGCGTCAGCACGCGGCCGTGGCGCGCGGGGGCGAGGCGTTGAATCGTCATTGCGATTTCTCCTTGGCGCGACGTCAGTCGGCGGCGCCTGCAACGGGGGCGCGCGGGCCGACGATTTCGGTGCGGCGCACTTCGGTGAAGTACATCCAGATCAGCGAGACCCAGACCACGCCGTACATCAGCATGAAGGCGCTGGAGCGAACGCCGGTGAGGTCCACAGCGCGCCGAACATGATCGGCAGCACGAAGCCGCCGAGGCCGCCGGCCAGGCCGACGATGCCGGAGATGATGCCGATGTTGTGCGGGTAGTCGTCGCTGATGTACTTGAACACGGACGCCTTGCCGAACGCCCAGGCGATGCCCAGGACGAACATCAGCGCGGTGAACATAGACGTTGAGGCCGATGTGGAAGGTGCCGGGCCGCTGACCGTCGGGACCGTGAAGTCGGTCTGCGGATAGCACAGCAGGAACAGGCAGATCCAGCTGACCCACATCACCCACCAGGTGACCTGTGCGCGCCGTACTTGTCGCGACAGCCAGCCGCCGAACGCGCGCAGCACGCCGCCGGGCAGCGAGAAGCAGGCGGCGAGCAGCGCCGCGACGCGGATGTCGAGGCCGTACTCGCCGACGTAGTACTGCACCATCCACAGGCTCAGCGCGACGTAGCCGCCGAAGACGATGGAGTAGTACTGGCAGTACTTCCAGCACCTTCGGGTCCTTCAGCGCTTCAGCTGCTCGCGCCACGTGATGTGCGCGGCACGAGGTGCGCTCGGGTCGCTGTAGCTGAAGATCCAGAACAGGACCGCCGTGCCGAGCATGACGGCGGCGTAGACCTGCGGCACCATGGTCCAGCCGAAGGCGACGACGAGCGCGGGCGCGACGAACTTGTTGACCGCCGCGCCGGAGTTGCCGGCGCCGAACACGCCCATCGCGAAGCCCTGGTGCTTCTTCGGGAACCAGCGCGCGACATAGGGCGTGCCGACCGAGAACGAGCCGCCGGCCAGGCCGACGAACAGGCCGATCACGAGGAAGTGCCAGAACTGCGGTCGCGTAGCCGATCAGCCAGATCGGCACGACGCACGACAGCATCAGCACGAACATCACGATGCGGCCGCCGTACTTGTCGGTCCAGATGCCGAGCGGCACGCGGATCAGCGAGCCGGTGAGCACCGGCATCGCGGTGAGCAGGCCGAACTCGCGTCGCGTTGAGGCCGAGCGTCTTCCTGATCGGGATGCCGATGACGGCGAACATCATCCACACCATGAAGCACACGGTGAACGCGAGCGTGCTGACGACGAGCACCGACATCGCGTGCCTGCGGCGGCCCGCCGCATGCTGATGCGATGCGCTGCGGTCGATACGAGCCCCACGCGGGGCGATGGCGGGCGATGAGGCCGCGTTCACGTTGTCTTCTCCTTCGGTGGGATGACGGCGACTGTAGAACGCGGCGGCGCCCGCGAACATTCGCCGGAAGGGCAGCGCGGCATCCTCCGAATGGGGGATGCCGCGGAGGGTCAGAGTCGACGGCAGAGTGGAGGGTCAGAGTGCATGCTCGGCAGGCGTTTCACACGTCGAGCCAGCCGATCGCGTATGCACTCTGACCCTCTACTCTGACCCTCTACTGCTTGGCGAGGCCCTGCTCGGCGGCGTACACGGCCGCCTGCACGCGCGTCGACAGATTCAGCTTGCGCAGGATGTGCTGCACGTGGATCTTGATCGTGCTCTCGGCCACGCCGAGCTCGCGCGCGGCTTCCTTGTTGCTCGCGCCCCTCGCGATCAGCAACAGGATCTCGTGCTCGCGCGGTGACAGCGCCGGCCTGGCCGGGTCGGCGGCGCGCTGGTTCGCCGACTGCACCTCGCGGACGAGCTTGCCGGTCAACGAATCGGAGATCGCCGACTCGCCGCGGGCGACCCGCCGAAGGGCATCGATCAGGAAATCCGCTTCGATGTTCTTCAGCAGATAGCCGGCCGCGCCCGCCTGCAGGCAGCCGACGAGGTCTTCGGCATCTTCGGAAACGGTCAGCATGACGACGGCAGCGCGCGGAGCGGCTTCCTTCAGCGCCGGCAGCGCCTGGAGCCCGCTCAGCGTCGGCATGTTCAAGTCGAGGAGAACGACGTCGGGCTGCGTCGCGGCGGCGATGCGCGTGCCCTCGAGCGCATCGGCAGCCTCGCCGACGATCTCGACCTCGCCCTCCGCCGAAAGCAGCGCCATGATGCCGCGACGGAACAGCGTGTGATCGTCGACGACGAGCACGCGGATATGCTTGGCTGCAGTCGCCTCGCTCACGTGCCCTTCCTCTCGGCCACCGGCACGTCGAGCACGATCTCGGTGCCTTCGCCGGGCTGCGAGCGCACATGCAGGCGCCCGCCGGCGCGTGCGGCGCGCTCGCTCATGATGCGCAGCCCGACGTGGTCGTCGAGATGTTCGACATGCGCCGGATCGAATCCCTTGCCGTCGTCGCGAACGCTGACGCGGTACTCGGGTCCGCAGTCGAGCGTCACGACGACCTTCGAGCACGCCGCGTGCTTGCGCGCATTGGACAGCGCCTCGTGCACGACGTGCAGCAGTTGCAGCTGGCGGTCGGGCGCGAGGTTGACGCCGGTCCCCGTGACGACGAGCTCTGCGGGTGTGCCGTTGCGCCGCTCGAACGTCGAAAGCATCGCGCGAAGCGCGCCTTTCAAATCGGCCGGCGGCAGCCGCGTGCGGTAATGGGTGAGCAGCTCGCGCACATCGCCGTAGCATTCCTGCACGCCGACGTGGATGTCGGCGAGCGTAGTCTCGGCGCGAGCGGTGTCTTGCTTGCGCAGTGCGCCGTCGAGCATCTGCACCTGCAGGTTGATATAGGCGAGCGATTGCGCGATCGAATCGTGCAGCTCCTGCGCGAGCAGGTTGCGCTCGTCCGCGATCGCCACCTCCTTCTCGAGCGCGCCGAGCCGCGCGTTCTCGAGCGCGGCGCCCAGATGCTGGCACAGCGAATCGAGCAGGTTCCGCTCGTCGTCGCCGACGCTGCGCGCGTCGTCGAAGAACAGATTGAAGACGCCGAGCACCTGGCCGTGCGCCTCGATCGGCGTCGCGAACGCCGTCAGGTAACCGGCGTCGCGGCAATGCGTGAGCCCGGGCGCCGGCGCGCGGGCGTCGTGAAGCTGGATGACGGTGCGACCGCTCGCGGCCGCACGGCCGCAGCCGCATTCGCCGACGCGAACGCACTGCTCGCGGTCGAGCAAACTTTGCGGCACGCCGCGTGTCGCGTAGAAAACGAGATTGCCTTCGGTGGTGGTGAGGCGCACGCCGCCGCTCGCCGCGCCGAACGCCTGCTGCACGCGCTCGATGAAGCCTTCGCACATGTCGCCACGACTGTGCGGCACATTGAGGAACGCCGCCATGTCGTAGAGGGTCGACAGCCGCGCCGTGCGCTCGGCGAGCGTGCGCGTCTTCTCCTCGACGCGGCTTTCGAGCGTCTGATAGAGCGCCTGCAGCCGCTCGGCCATCACATTGAAACCGGCGGTCACCTGCCCGAACTCGTCGCTGCTCTCGACCGGCACGCGAACGCTCAAGTCGCCGCTCGCCATCCGCTCGATCCCTTCGTGCACGCGCGTGAGCGGCCGGATCACCAGCAGGAACGACAGATACATCAACGCGACCGTGCCGGCGATCGCGAGCGGCACGAGCGCGAGCTGCGCCGAGCGAAGCAGCGCCGTCGTGCGCGCGATGTCTTCTTCGATCGTCGCAACGAGCCGATTCACGCGATCGACGAAGCGCTCGACGATCACGCGCGGCGGCGCGGCGCCGCCGCTCGACGAGGCGACGAGCGCGGAGGCGAGCTCGCTCCACTGCTTGTCGAGCTCGCTCATCTGGCGCGCCACTTCCGCCGATGCCGGCAGGAACAGCGGGCGCGCCGGGTCGCCGGCGCGAAGCGTCGCGAGCACCGCGCTGAAGTTGGCGACGCTCGCACGAATCTCGCCGGCGTTGCGCAGGTGCGTGTCGACGCCGTCCTCGGTCGCGAGATAGGCGAGCCGCCATGCGCGCATGCGCAGGCTGCCGGCGTCGTTGATCGCAGCAGCGCTGCCTTCGAGCTTCCACGAAACGAGCAGCGTCAGGCCGATCGAGGACAGCGCGATCAGCATGAAGGCGATCAGCGTGACGACAAGCTTCGTCGACAGTTTTCGTGCACCGACGGCTCGCAGGGCGGGCGACACCCTGCGAGGATCGGGGAACTCCCGCAAAATGGGTTTGACCTCCGTCAACGCGACGCCGACGGGCGCCGGGCAGCGGCGTCCCGTAAGGTGCGCGCCGCGAATCGGACTAAGCTCGCGATCGGGGGCACGCGCCTTTGCTCGTCCAGCATCGATCGGGAGCCTTTCATGCTCAAAGGAAAGACCGCGCTCGTCACCGGCTCGACCAGCGGCATCGGCCTCGGAATCGCAACCGCGCTCGCCTCGCAGGGTGCGAACGTCATCCTGAACGGCTTCGGCGAGGCGGCGGCGATCGACGCTCTGATCGCGAAGCTCGCAAGCGAGCACGGCGTGCGCGTCCGCCATGACGGCGCCGATCTGACCGACGCTGCCGCGATCGAAGCGATGATGGCGCGCGCGCTCGACACGTTCGGCGCCGTCGACATCCTCGTGAACAACGCCGGCATCCAGCACGTCGCGCCGATCGAGGAGTTCCCGGTCGCGAAGTGGAACCAGATCATCGCGCTCAACCTGACGGCGTCGTTCCACACGATCCGTCTCGCGATCCCGGCCATGAAGGCGCGCACATGGGGCCGCATCGTCAACATCGCGTCGGCGCACGCGCTCGTCGCGAGCCCGTTCAAGTCGGCGTACGTCGCGGCGAAGCACGGCATCGCCGGGCTTACCAAGACCGTCGCGCTGGAAGTCGCCACGCACGGCATCACGATGAACGCGATCTGCCCCGGCTATGTCTGGACGCCGCTGGTCGAGAAGCAGATCCCCGACACGGCGAAGGCGCGCAGCCTCACCGAAGAACAGGTGATCAACGACGTGCTGCTGCACGCGCAACCGACGAAGAAGTTCGTCCAGGTCGACGAGGTCGCCGCGCTGACGCTGTTCCTAGCGAGCGACGCGGCGTCGTCGATCACCGGCTCGCTGCTGCCGATCGACGGCGGCTGGACGGCGCAATAACGATCCGCTCGCGAGCGCAGACGTGGCGATGGCGACGACGAAACGGAGCGAAGCGAAACGGCACGGCGAAAGCCGCGCTGCCGGGGCAAGTCGTGCTCGTGCTGCAAGGCGGCGGGGCGCTCGGCGCCTATCAGGTCGGCGTGTACGAGGCGCTGCACGAGGCGGGCGTCGAGCCGGACTGGGTGATCGGCACGTCGATCGGCGCGATCAACGCCGCGATCATCGCCGGCAATGCTCCGGCCGATCGCATCGAGCGGCTGCGCGAGTTCTGGACGCGCGTCGAGCAGCGGTCCGGCGCCGACCTCGTCCCCGCGTGGAACGGCTTCGCCAATGGATTCGCCAACATGCCGGCGAACTGGGCAACGCTGTCGCAGGGCATTCCCGCGTTCTTCGCGCCGAATCCCTACGCGTGGTTCGGCCTGCACACGGCGCTCGGCGTCGAGCATGCCGCGTACTACTCGACGACGCCGCTGCGCGAAACGCTCGCCGAGCTCGTCGATTGCGACCTTCTCGGCCGCCGGGAGACGCGGCTCACCGTGGGCGCCGTCAACGTGCGCAACGGCGAGATGCGCTACTTCGACAGCCGCGAACAGGCGCTCGGCGTCGACCACGTTCTCGCCTCCGGCGCGCTGCCGCCGGCGTTCCCCGCCGTGCGCATCGAAGGCGATCCGTACTGGGACGGCGGCATCTATTCGAACACACCCATCGAGGCGGTGCTCGACGACCATCCGCGGCGCAACTCGCTGATCTTCACCGTGCACATGTGGAACCCCGAAGGGACCGAGCCCGAATCGCTGTGGCAGGTGATGGGACGCCAGAAGGACATCCAGTTCGCGAGCCGCGCGCGCAGCCACATCGCGCGGCAGAAACAGATCCACCACCTGCGCCATGTGATCCGCGAGCTCGCCAGGCACATCCCGGACGCTCGGCGCGACGGCGCGGCCGTGAAGGACCTCGCCGCGTGGGGTTGCGGCACGGTGATGCACATTGCGCGGCTGGTCGCGCCGCCGATCGACGGCGAAGATCAGACGAAGGACATCGACTTCACGCCGTCGGGCATCCGCGCACGCTGGAGTGCCGGCTACGCCGACACGCGCCGCATCCTCGCGCGCGCGCCGTGGTCGAAGCCGATCGATCCGATCGAGGGCATCGTGATCCACGACGCCGCACCCGCGGCCGCGACCAGGATCGCCGCGGGCGTCGACGGCTTCGCCGGCAGGACCCGTTAGCCGCCGCTGCCGCACACCGCTCGTGTTCACGCGCCGGCTGGGAGACGTTCACGGCCGCACGCTAGTATTCGCGCATGCGCAAGGTGGGCAGTCTTTTCTACGATACCGGGACACACCGGCTCGGCGCCGCTCTCCGAGGACATCTTCTGCTGTTCGACCGGCGTGAGCCGCCGGGCTATCCGGCGGCGGCCGGCGCTCGACTGCTGGTGCTCTTCGTGGTGCTCGAGCTCATCGTCGGGCCGCGAGGGCACGGTCTCGCGTGGCTGGGACTGTCCGCGCCCGCGTCGCTGCGCGTGCCGCTGCTGCTCGCGACATCGCTCGTGGCCATCCGGCTCTTCGCGAGAATGCCGCTCGCCGACGTCGGCTTTGTCGCATGGCGCAACTGGACGCCGACCGAGAAGCTGTATTTCGTGCAGGTCGTGCTGCTCGCGAACGTGGCGTTCGCGCTCGCGTATGCCGGACAACTCGAAGCCCTGCGGCAACGTCGCGACCTGTGGCCGGCTGCGGCGCCGATCGCCGCGCTCGAATTTCTCTGGGGTTTCTATCAGGAGCTCCTCTACCGGGGCATCCTTCAGACCGAGCTCACGAGGCGGTTCGGCAACGTCGCCGGGCCGCTGATTGCAAACGCGGCCTTTGCTTTCGGTCCGCTGCATTTCTACCACTTCGATACGGCGACGTCATCGTTGTCCCGGGCAATGATCTTCGCCGCGATCTTTTGCATCGGCCTCCTGTTCTCCTTCATCTTCCAGCGGACGCGCAACCTGTGGCTCGTCGGCACGTTTCACGGCATCGGCAACGCGTACATCAACGGCGCGGCGACGCTAACCCATTCGCTATCGTGAATCATCCGACGTGGCGCCGCGGTCGGCGGATGCGCGGGCGCGCTAAGTGACGACGTTGCGCGGCGCGCCGGCGGCGAACGCCTCGATGTTGTCGACGAGCTGATCGGCGAGCGCCTGCTGCGCGTCGCGGCTCGCCCACGCGACGTGCGGCGTCAGGATGAAGTTCGGCAGCCGCAGCGCGAGCAGCGGATTCGGCTCGCGCGGCGGCTCCTCGGTCAGCACGTCGAAGCCGGCACCGCCGATGCGCGCCGCGATCAACGCCTCGGCGAGCGCCGCCTCGTCGACGAGGCCTCCGCGTGCCGTGTTGATCAGCATCGCACCCGGTTTCATTCGTGCGAGCTCCGCGCGGCCGATCATGTTGCGCGTCTCGTTCGTCAACGGCACGTGCAGCGTGATCACATCGGCCTGCGCGAGGACGTCTTCGACGGACATGAACTCGACGCCGGGGCTCGGCGGGGCGACCGGATCGAATGCGACGACGCGCATGCCGAACGCGATGGCGAGCCGTGCGACCGAGCGCCCGAGCGCGCCGAATCCGACGATGCCGAGCGTGCTGCCGGCGAGGTCGCCGATCGGATGGGTGCGCAGGCAGAACGACGTCGCCTGTTGCCATCGTCCCGCTTCGACGTCGGCGCGATAGGCGATCAGGTTGCGCTTGAGCGCGAGCATCAACGCGAACACGTGCTCGGGCACCGACGCGGTCGCGTAGTTGCGGATGTTGGACACGACGATGCCGCGCGCAAGACACGCGTCGACGTCGACGATGTCGCAGCCGGTCGCTGCGACGGCGATCATCCGCAGCGACGGCAGCTGCGCGATCTGGTCGGCACGGATGCAGATCTTGTTCGTCACGGCGATCGTCGCGTCGGCGAGCCGCTCGACGACTTCGCCGGCGGCCGTCGTCGCGTGGTCGCGCCACGCATGCTCGAACGCCGGCGCGCGGATCGTCGCGTCGAGGCTGTCGCGATCGAGAAAGACGATGGATTGCATGCGGGATCGCCGAAACGAGACGCTATTTTGGCACGGGTACCGTTACGAAATGCGCCGAGGCCCGAGCATGCGGCGACGTCCCGCGATGCCGCGCCGCGTCACGCGCCGACGCTTGCGCGGCAGCAGGGGCCTTGGCGAGACGGCCGAATGACGCGAGTGAGCAAGCGTTTCGCGGGGCATTGACCGCCAAAGGGCGGTTCGACGAGTGACGCAACCCGACCTCGGCGCTCCCGCACGTTTCTTGCATGAGCTTCCGAACATTGCGCAAAGCGATAGAACGGCCATGCATGCTGGAAATCGTCCGCCGCGCCCACGCGCGCGCATAGCGACGATCGCGCTGCTCGCGCTCGCGACCGTTCTCGCATCGGTCGCGCACGCCGAGGACGGCGTCACCGACGGCGCGATCCTGATCGGCCAGAGCGCCGGGTTCACCGGCCAGGTCGCCGCGCAGGTGAAGGAGATGACCGCCGGCGCCAAAGCCTGCTTCGACTACGTGAACAAGCGCGGCGGCGTGCACGGCCGCAGCATCGTGCTGAAGTCGCTCGACGACGGCTACGACGCGAAGCGCGCCGCGGCCAATGCGCGCACGTTGATCACCGACCAGAAAGTGTTCGCGCTCGCCCTCGCGCGCGGCACGCCGACGTCCGAGGCGATCGTTCCCGTCGTCAACCAATACAAGGTACCACTGATCGGCCTCGGCACCGGCTCGCAATCGCTGTTCGAGCCGCCGAACCGCTACGTGTTCAACGTACGCGCGAAGTACCGCAACGAGGCGGTCCGCGTCATCGAGCATCTGGTGACGATGCGCGCAACCCGCATTGCGCTGCTCTACCAGAACAACGCGTTCGGCAAGGACGGTCTCGCCGGATACGAGAAGGGATTGCGCGACAACAATCTGAAAGCGATCGCCGTGGTAGCTCTCGACGCCGCGCAGCCGGCGAAGGACGTGGCCAAGGCCGTGGAAACCATCGCCGCTGTCGACCCGCAGGCGGTTGCGATCGTCGGACCGCTCAAGCCGACCGCCGAGTTCATCCGCGCGATGAAGGCAAAGGGCGTGTTCGCGCAGTATCTGGCGTTGTCGAACCTGAGCGCCGACGCATTCATCAGCGAGCTGGGCGACGCCGCGCACGGCGTGGTCGTCACGCAAGTCGTGCCGTATCCATGGAACGTCGGGACGCCGCTCGCCAAGGAATTGCACGACGCGCTGCGCGAGAGCACCGGCGCCGAGCCGGTCGTCTCGTACGCGGCGATGGAAGGCTACATCTACGCGAAGGTAGTCGTCGAAGGGCTGCGCCAGGCGGGGCCGCATCCGACGCGCGAAAGCTTCATCCGCGCGCTCGAGGGCTTCCGCAACTACGATCTCGGCGGCTTCGCGGTGAAATACGGACCGAAGAACCGCGACGGCTCCGAGTACATCGACATCACGATGATCGGCCGCGACAAGACGTTCCGCCGGTAGCAAGCGGCCGCGTTCGACATCCGCGACGACGTCCGCACGTGCGGTGCGGCGGCGATCGACGCAACCGGATTGTCAGGCCGCGCTCATCTGCGAGACGTCAATTCGCGCCGCGACGCGCACGTCGACCCGGTGCTCGAGTCGATCGTCGGCAAGGCGGACAAGGTTGCCGTCCTGCGCCACGCCGTCGACGGTTACGCTGGTCGCGCCACGGTCCGTCGCACCGTCGTCGTCCTCTCGCCGAACGGTGATCTGGTAATACGTGGCGCCGTAGCGGTAGCGCATCGCGTATTGCTTCCATTCGGGCGGGAGCCGCGGCTCGATGCGAAGTCGATCGATTTGGAGCGTGACGCCGAGCAACGATTCCACGACGAGCCGGTACATCCAGCCGGCGGAGCCCGTGTACCACGACCAGCCGCCGCGCCCCGTGTGCGGTGAAAACGCATAGACGTCCGCGGCAACGACGTACGGTTCCACCTTGTACGTCGCCGCCTCCTCCGGTGTTCGCGAATGGTTGACGGGGTTGATCATCGACGTCAGCTCCCATGCGCGCGCGTTGTCACCCAAGGCCGCGAACGCCATTGCGGCCCAGATCGCGCCATGTGTGTACTGGCCGCCATTCTCGCGCACGCCGGGTACGTAGCCGCGAATGTAGCCGGGCTCGAGATCCGACTTGTCGAATGGTGGGTCGAGAAGCTGGATCAACCCGTGATCGGGGCGAACCAGGTGCTCGTACACCGAATTCATCGCGGTGCGCGAGCGCGTCGAGTCGCCGCCTCCCGAAAGCGCGGCCCAGCTCTGGGCAACTGAATCGATGCGGCATTCATCGTTCGCGATCGAACCGAGCGGCGAGCCGTCGTCGAAATACGCACGCCGATACCAGTCGCCATCCCACGCGCTGCGCTCGATGCGCCCTCGCAACTGCGTCGCCTCCGAGTCGCAACGCTCGGCAAACGCGACATCGTCACGCAACCGCGCAACCTTGGCGAATTCCGCGAGCACGAAGCAGAGGAAGAACGCGAGCCACACACTTTCGCCCTTGCCGTCCTTGCCGACGAGATTCATGCCGTCGTTCCAGTCGCCGGATCCAATCAGCGGCAAGCCGTGCACGCCGAACCGCAGGCCGTGCAAGATCGAACGAACGCAATGCTGATAGACGTCCGGCTTCTGATCGGAGTGGCCGGGCAAGTCGTAGTACGAATCGTCCTTGGCGTTGACCGGGCGGCCTTCGAGCAATGGCGCCGTCTCGTCGAGGATCGACGTGTCGCCCGTCGCGAGCACGTAGCGGCTCGTCGCGAGCGGCAGCCAGAGATAATCATCCGAACAATGCGTGCGCACGCCGCGCCCAGAAGGCGGATGCCACCAGTGCTGCACGTCGCCGTCGTCGAATTGCCGGCTCGCGCACAGCGCGATATGCGCGCGCACGAGCGTCGGGTCGGCGTGAACGAGTGCCATCACGTCCTGCAGCTGGTCGCGAAAGCCGAACGCCCCGCCCGATTGGTAGTAGCCGCTTCGTGCCCAGAGCCGACAGGCGATCGTCTGGTACACGAGCCAGCCGTTGGTGAGCACATCGAGCGCAGCATCGGGCGTCCGCACCTGCACGGCATCGAGCGTGTGCTGCCAGTACTGCACCACCGCCTCCAGCGCCTCCCGCGCCGCGACGACCCCACGGAATCGCCGCACCAGGCGGCCGGCCTCGTGAGCGGTCTCCGCCGCACCCAGCCTGAAAACCACTTCGCGCTGCTGCCCTTCGCGCAGGTCGAACGCGACCTGAATAGCAGCGCACGGATCGAGCGCGGCACCGGTCCTGCCCGACAAGCGAGCCCGACGCATGGCCGCGGGATCGCGCAGCGTGCCGTTGCGACCGATGAATTCGGTGCGCGAGCCGGTCACCGTCCGCATCGGTTCATCGACGTCGAAGAATCCGATCCAGTCGGGAAATTCGCTGTTGTACGGATTCCTCGCGTACAGCGCGCCGTTGCCTGCATCGATCTCGGTCGTCACGTGCATCGCCGATCGCGCACGCACATCGCCGAGCACCCATTCGACATAGCCGGTGACGCTGACGCGCCTCGCGCGCTCCGATACGTTGACGACGTTCAGCGAGCAGAACTTGACCGGCGCATCGAGCGCGACGAACACGGTGAGCTCGGATCGAATGCCGTCCTCGGTGTGCTCGAAAACGCTGTAGCCGAATCCGTGTCGCGTCACGTACGAACCGGCGCCTGCACCGGCGAACGATGTCGGTGACCAGAAATGCCCGCTTTCCTCGTCGCGCAGGAACATGGCTTCGCCGGTAGCCTCGCTCACCGGATCGTTGTGCCACGGAGTAAGCCGAAACTGATGCGCGTTCTCGGCCCACGTGTAGCCGAGCCCGCTTGCCGACACCACCGTCCCGAAACGCGGATTGGCCAATACGTTCGCCCACGGCGCAGGCGTCGCGGTTCCCGGTGCGGGCGCGACGACGTATTCGCGGCCATCGCGCGAAAAGCCGCCGGTGCCGTTGAAGAACAGCAAGTCGGCTCGCGGCAGCTCCGGCTGCGCGAGACCTTGAGGCCGGTGCGCGCGTGTGGGCGCGAGTTGGGCGACCCGCACGTCGGCGGAGGTGCGGCGATTGATCTGCTCGGCCAATGTCCCGCGGCTGTCGCTGATGATGGCACGGGCGACCGATTGAAAGAGCACGCGATCCTCGGTCGACATCTGCTCCGCGTGCCGGATGAAGATGCCGCCGGGACGGTCGACGAAGTGCGCTTCGACGCCGGCTGCGATCAGACCCACGATCTGTTCCTGCAGCGGCTGCCGGTAACCATCATGGCCTTCATTCCAGATGACCAGATCGACGGCAAGTCCCTTCAGGCGCCAATACGCGTGCGCCTGCACGAGCTGGCGAACCAGCTCGATGTTCTCCGCATCGGCGATCTGCAGCAACACGATGGGCAGGTCGCCCGAAATCGCGTAACCCCAGAGGCCGGATTGTCCGCGATGATTCCTCACGAGCACGCTGGCGGCGGCGCGCATCGCCGCGTTGGCGTAGATCACCGAGCTCGCGAGCCGCGCGTAGAGCTGAGAGTCGGCCTCGGTGGCATTCAGCTGGTGCAGCACCACCTGGCTGTGCGTCCACGTGAGCTCGAACACCCGGTTGGCAAGCCGACGATCCTGGTACTTGTCGACGAGATGCATAACCGCTTCGCGCGTCTCGCCGGCGCCCGACACCATGTCGATCGTCGCCGTCGCGCCCGGCTCGATGATCAGCGGGTGGCGGATCGCAACAATCGGATCGAGTACGGAGCCCTGCGTGTTCGACAGCGCCCCGCGATCGGTCATGGCGAGCGGCGTGGCCACCGAGCCGGTCCGACCGACGAAGCGCAGGCGGTCGGTCTCGAACGAGCCGTTGGTCGCTTTCGCGCCGTGTACTCGCATCAGGTGGAACATCCACGGAACCTGCTCTTCCGGCGAGCGCGCCCGCCGCGTGCAGACGATGGCATGGCGCGAGGGCAGGATCTCGGTCTGCACGAAAAGATTGCTGAACGCCGGGTGCAGCTCGTCCGCAGCCGCCGGCGCGAGAACCACTTCCGCGTAGCTCGTGATGTCGATCGCCCGCGCCGTGCGGGACCGGTTGGTGATGTGGACACGGCGCAATTCGATATCGTCCTCGGGCGAAACGACGATCTCGGTGTGCGTCTCGAAGTCGAAGTCCATTCGTCGGAACTCGGCGCGGCCCTCCGAGAAGATCGCTTCGTAGTGCTGCGCCGGCCTGCACGTCGGCTGATGCGCGGTCGACCAGAACTCGCCGCTCGCCTCGTCGCGCAGATAGCAGAACGTGCCCCAGTTGTCGGACGTGCCGTCCTCGCGCCAACGGGTCACCGACAGGTTCTTCCAGCGGCTGCTGCCGCCTCCGGCGTTCGTCACCATCACGTGGTAACGGCCGTTCGACAGCAGCTGCACCTCGGGTATCGCGGTGTCCGGACTTTCGAGCACGCGCACGGGAAGCTCGGCTGCGGCCGTCGCGGCGCGGGCGTCGGATGCATCGGCTGCAGTAGCATGGAACAGCGTCGCTCGCGGAATGCGCTCCTGCAGAAGAAGCAGCGTCGCCTGGAAGAGCGGTTCCGACTCGAAGCGCTTCTGCATCGGCCGCGACAGCAGTGCATACGCGCACGCGAGCAGGCTCATCGCCTGGTGATGCGCCATGTAGGAACGAACCACCGCACTCGATTCGCCGCGGCGCTGTCGCGATGGCGTGTAGTCGATCGCCTCGAACAAGCCGAGCGCCCCGGCCAACCCCAGGCCGGCAAGGCGTTCCAGGTTCGAGCATGCGGCATCGGGCGCGACCATCAGCGCGAGTGCCGAGGCGTACGGCGCGACGACGAGATCGTCGCCGAGCCCGCGTTTCAAGCCGAGGCCAGGCACGCCGAACGCGCGATATTGATAGTTGAGGTGTACGTCGACGCTGTTGTAGCCGCTTTCGGACATGCCCCACGGCACGCCGCGTTGCTTTCCATATTCGATCTGCCGCCGGACTGCGGCGATGTACGTCTGATCGAGCAACGTGTTCTCGTACGTCGGCATGACGAGCAGCGGCAT
The DNA here is from genome assembly GCA_963798655.1 of uncultured beta proteobacterium. Taxonomy (GTDB): domain Bacteria; phylum Pseudomonadota; class Gammaproteobacteria; order Burkholderiales; family Casimicrobiaceae; genus CAVSMC01. Next base: position 301,215 of record CAWCUH010000012.1, read on the forward strand.
CAGGTACTCGAACATCGACCCCGTCCACGCGAGCAGCACCGGATCGCCGCCGACCGAGCTAAGCAGTCGTCCGAGTGCGAACCAGCTCTCCTGCGGCAGCTCGCCCTGCGCGATCGCGACGAAATTGCCAAGGCGCGCCTCCGATGCGAGCAGGTCGTAGTAGCTGTCGTCGGCGCGCCGTTGCGCGACGTTGTATCCGATCACCAGCTGCCGGCGCACTTTGTCGAACAGGAAACCGAAGTCCATTGCGGCAAGCGCGCTCACGTCACCGGCAAGCTGCTCGATCGCGATCATCCGTGCAGAGGCACGCTCGGCGCCTTGGGCGACCAGTCGATGCAGCGTGTCGTCCGGCTCCGCCCGTGAAGCGGTCGAGTCGACATCGGTCGCGCGCTCGATCACCGACGAGCGCGTCGCGGGCAATGCGGCCACCTCGCGCAGCGTCGGAATGGCCGCGAGGCCTGCTGAACACGCCGCGGCTGCCGGCCCCGACGGCAGCTCGAGCCACGGCGCGAGAAACGCGAGGTCGTCGCGCAAGTCGGCGCATTGGCGCTCGAGTGCGCGAGCCCAGACGTCCTGCTCGCGATCTGCGCTGCCCGGGGCGGCGGACGCGCGCGGCGCCGCCGAGTCCGCCGCGCATTCGGCGAGCCGCTCGACGTGAAGCCACGCATCGGCTAGCGTGGCGGGCCGCGCCGCAGTTGCCGCTCCGAGAGCCGTTTCGAATCGCGCGACGGCAGCCGACAGCGGTTTGCCGACGACATCGACCAGAACCGAAAACGTGTCGCTTATGCCGTCGATCCAGTTCGGGTTCAGGATCGGGGCGTCGGCAAGCGCCGCGAGACCGGGTCGCAGCGTCAGCAGGTGCCCGGCAAGGTTGCCGCTGTCCACCGTGGAGACGTACAGAGGCGCGAGAGGTTGTCGAGTTTGCGTGTCGTACCAGTTGTAGAAATGGCCGCGGTACCGCTCGAGCGATTGCATGCTGCGCAACGCGCTGGTCGTGCGGGCAATCAGCCGTCCGCCGGACAGGTAGCCAAAGTCGTGCGCCGACAGATCGGCAAGGAGCGCGAGGCCCATGTTGGTCGGCGACGTGCGATGCGCGACGCTCGCGGCCGGCCGCTCCTGCACGTTGTCGGGAGGCAGCCAGTGGTCGTCCGGCCCCACGTAACGCTCGAAGTACGCCCATGTCTTGCGCGAGAGCCTGCGCAGGAATCGTGTCTGGTCGTCGGTGAGGCGCGCCGCGCGCCGCGGCAACGGGCGACTGATCCACCAGGCCAGAGCGGGCGATGCGGCCCACAGCAACAGAATCGGCGCCGCTGTCGCAAGCACGGCCGCATGCGTCGCGACGAGATCTGCGAATGTCGCGGCGGCCAGCATCGGCGCGACCGCCATCGCGCGATAGGAGGCAATCAGGCCCGTGCGATCGGATCGGTTCAGTGCACGGTCGACCTCGCTCGATGGATTCCACTCGAGCAGGCGCCGACGCGTGATCAGCGTCCGGCCGATCGTGCGGACGATCGCATCAAGGCAGAAGAATGCTTCATACGGCAGAAATGCGAGGCCGACGATCGCCTGGGCTACGTGCCGCTTCGCAGTGGTTGCGACGGCAGCGACGTGCTGCCTCAGCGGAAGCTCGTCAGGCTTGACGGCAAGATCGGAAAGCGACGCGATGAGCGACGGCACCACGAGGATCGCGACGACGAATGCCGTCCAGAACAATGCGGGCGACAGCACCGTCCATCCCAGCAGCAGCAGCGACGTGAGCGCTGCGCTGACAAGGCTTCGTCGAAGATTGTCGAAGAGCTTCCATTGCGACAGCATCGAAAGCGGGTTCGCCTCGCGCCGCCCGTCGCGCCCGCGCACGCGCCTGCGCAGCCATCCCGCGAGCTGCCAATCACCGCGAATCCAGCGGCGGCGGCGGGCGACGTCGGCGCTGTAGCGGGACGGCGTTTCCTCGTACAGCTCGGCGTCGCTCATGAGCCCGGCGCGAGCGTAGCAACCCTCGATCAGATCGTGGCTCAGGACTCGATTGGCCGGAAAGCGACCGCGCAGCGCCCGTTCGAACGCATCGACGTCGTAGATGCCCTTGCCGATGAACGAGCCCTCGTCGAACACATCCTGGTACACGTCCGAGACGATGCGCGTGTACTGATCCATGCCGGCCTCGCCGCCGAAAAGGCGCGCGTATCGAGACCGGTTCGCGCCGACCAGACTGACCGACACGCGCGGCTGGAGGATCCCGTAACCCGCCGTGACGACTTCCCTGCTCGTGTCCTTGCCTGATTCATCGAAGCGCGGACGATTGAGCGGATGCGCCATCGCGCCGACGAGGAGCCGCGCCGCGTCGCGCGGCAGTTGGGTATCGGTATCCAGCGTGATGACGTAGCGAACTTGCGACAGAATCGCGGTCGCACCGACGATGAGCGCGAAGCCCTCCGGTTGCGCACCGCGCAGCAGCGCGTTCAGGTCGCCGAGCTTTCCGCGCTTGCGCTCGCGCCCCATCCAGACAAGCGCTTGCGGATTCCAGCTTCGCGGGCGATGAAACAGATAGAACGTGCTGTTCTCGCCCGCGCGATGTCCGTCGTCGTCGGCGGCATTGCCGCCGTCGGATTCCGGCGGCGTTGCGGGCGGCCCGTATTTGCGGTTGAGCGCCTCGACGCCCGACTCGACGAGACGCAGCATCGCCTCGTCCCCGGGCAAGGACTCCTCCGGCGCGTCGGGGAAATCGGTCAGCAGCCCGAAGTGCAGGCGCGCGTCTCGATTGGCGAGGAAGCGGACTTCCAGCGCTTCGATCAGGTCCTCGACGCTGCGCGCGCTCGTCAGCATCGTCGGAACGATCACGAGCGTGCGCGCCTGCGTCGGGATTCCCGCGGAGAAGTCCATTCGCGGCAGTGAATGCGGCGTCACAACGAGCGTGACGAGCCAGTTCACCGTCGTCACGGCCAATTGGCTCGCGACGAGCAGCGACAGCACGACGACCAGCGCGACCACTGCCGTGCTTGCTCCGGCGGCATCGGCATTTGTAGCGAGGCCCGCGGTGATCAGCGCCGTCACGAGCGCAATTGCGCCGAGATAAAGTGACCAACGGAAAACGCCTCCCTAGTTTTCGCAGTTCCCCCGCCAACGACAGTTCGACGCCGGCGGCGCTTTCGATCTCGGGCAGTCCCCGGTCGATGAGGAAGAACCCGACGTGCGCGGCCCGATGATCGATGCCGTTGTCGGCGGCGTTCGCGCGCGCCAGCTCGACCGTCTTGTTGGCCACCTCCGATTCGCTGAGGCGACCCGCCTTGGCGATGCGCTCCACCACGTGCCGATACCGGTCACGGGTCGCGAACTCCATTGCGGGATAAATGCCTTGCGGATCGCGACGCAGGACGTCTTCGACGACGCTGATCGCCTCGACAAACCGGCGCCAGTCGATCGCACTCAGCAAGCGCAAACTGCCGATGCTGTTGCTGATCGATAGCTGGTCGGACGCCTGCCGTTGATTTTCGACTTGCACGAGCCGCTCGATCGTCAGATGCGAGTCGGCAAGGCGCTGCTCGATCCACGTCAATGCGAGTGCAAGCGCCGCGCTCTGGCCCTGCAAGCGACGCGCAAGCTCGGCAACGAACGCGCTTTCCATGGGCGGCGTCGACCTCGCCATGTCGGCGACGACCAGAATGAGACCTTGCGGGTCGCGCTCTGCGGTCTCCATCATCCGGTCGGCCCAGGCGTTCGCGAGATCGCGCTCGCCCCTTGCGGTGGCGATGCGCACGGCCACCCGGCGCAGGTTCTCGATCAGCGCGAGGCGCAGCATGATCGGTATGGCCCAGAGCTCGCCCAGGTTCAGCGTCGCGACCGTCTGGTAGGCCGTGATGAAGCGCTTCAGGCCGTCGGCGTCGACGCGACCATCGCCGTGCGCGATGGCTTCGAGCGCGATGTCGTAGACGCGGGGCAGACCGGCTGACAAGCCGACTCCGAGCCGCGGCAGCTCGCGGCTGTAGCCGCGCGGCAAGTGCCGCTTGGCCGTTTTGATCTGCTCCTCGATCAGATGGAAATTGTCGAGGAGCCACTCACCAGCCGGACTGATGCGGTCGTTCGCCGACGCCGCAACCGCCAGCTGTTTGCAGACGCCGACGAGAACGATGTCGTTCGCGGCCAATCGCGGCAGCAACTGATCGCGCGACGGACGCCGCGCGATCCGGTGCGCTGCAGCAAGCGTCCTGCCGTACCGCTCCATCTGATCGGCGCTGAACAGCTCCGATCGCAGCGGCGGTTCTTCGGCGAGCGGCTGGTAGGCAACGCTCCTGCCGGCCCAGCGCCTGCTCGCTCGAGCGAGATCCTGAAGAATCGATGTGCCGCTCGCTGACAACTCCGACGTCCTCGTTATGGTTCGGTCGGGGTCGCGTCAGACCGCCAGACTATGGCGCCGCCCGTTGCCTCGCTGGTCGCGGCGCGACGTACCCGTCGGCGAGCGGGCTTGCTACAGCACGGCCTGCTACTTGAGCCGCATGTCGTCCTTGACCGAGTTCACGCCGGCGACGCCGCGTGTCACTTCCACGGCCTTCCTTTCGGCAGTCGCCGAGCTCACGAATCCGCTCAGCTGCACGACGCCCTTGAACGTCTCGACGTTGATTTCGGCCGACTTTAGCGTCGGCTCCTCGAAGATGGCCGCCTTCACCTTGCCGGTGATGACGCTGTCGTCGACGTATTCGCCGGTGCCTTCGTGTTTCGACGTTGAGGCGCATCCGAGCGCGGAGGCGACAAGCAGTACGCCAGCAATCGTTGCCAATTTGCGAGTGAAATTGTTCATGTTCTCTTTCCCTTGAATGAGACTGCGTCACGGCGCGGCATCACAACCGCCCCGTCAGCAGCAGCACGACGACGACCAACAAAACGACACCGACGATTCCGCCGGGCGCGTAGCCCCAGCTGCGCGCGTGCGGCCAGGCAGGCACGACGCCGATCAGCATCAGGATCAGGACAATCAACAGAATGGTGCCAAGACTCATGAGTCGCTCCTTCGTGTTGTGGTTTCGCGCTCTAGAGCGGACTCTATGCTGATGGCGCAACGCCGTATGGGCGCTACCGCACCCAGGACAGCGATGTTCGCTGCCACCGTTTCCTGCTGCGTGTTCCGGCGAAGAATCGGGCTTGCAGCGTCGAAGCGACCGGCAGCTCACCGCTGCCCGCGTATGTTCGCTACCGGGCAGACGATCATGCGGGCGCGCCGCTTGATAGGGTGGTCGCGAACCCGCGCGCAGCATTTTCCATGGCCGACACAATTCTTCTGGTTTCCGATGATCGCTTGGATGCGCGGAACATCGACAGTGCGCTCAAAGGTTCAATCGATGGTTCGTTCAATGTCGAATGGGTGATGCGTTGCTCCGACGCTCTGGAGCGACTCGCGCACGGTATTGACGGCGCTCCGCGGAAAGACGTCATTGCAGCCATGCTCGTCGATCTTTTTCTGCCCGACGCCCGCGGAATCGAGACGTTCGATCGGCTCTTCAGCGCAGCGCCCCACATTCCGATTCTGGTGCTCAGCGCTTCGCGCAACGAAGCGACCGGCAGGATCGCGGTACAGCACGGGGCGCAGGACTATCTGCCGAAAGCCCGCCTCGACGATTACCTGCTGCCGAAAGCATTACGCAGCATGGTGGAGCGTGCGGCGATCGCCGAGGCTTGTTCGAAGAGAAGGACCGCGCACAGGTCACGCTCAACTCGATCGGCGACGCGGTTCTGAGCACCGACGTCGACGGACATGTGACGTATCTCAACACGGTTGCCGAATCGCTGACGGGCTGGTCGCGCGCGGACGCCGCGGGTCGCCCGCTGGAGGAAGTCTTCCGGATCATCGAGGCGACCACGCGCGCGGCCGTGCACGATCCGATGGCGCTGGCCATTCGAACGGACAAGACCGTGCGATTAACTGCGAACTGCGCGCTGATCCGGCGTGACGGGGCCGAGATCGCCATCGAGGATTCCGCCGCGCCGATCCACGACCGCCGAGGTCGCGTAACCGGCGCCGTCGTCGTGTTTCGCGACGTGAGCAAGGCGCGCGCGCTGTCGCTCAAGACGTCTCATATGGCGCAGCACGACAGCCTCACCGACCTGCCCAACCGCGCAACGTTCAACGACCGCCTTGCCCAGGCGATCGCCCAGGCTCATCGGCACGGACACCGGCTCGCGGTGCTGTATCTGGACCTCGATCGCTTCAAGCACATCAACGACTCGCTGGGGCACGCCATCGGCGATCGCGTGCTGCAATGCGTGGCGACGCGCTTACTCGACTGCGTGCGAAGCTCGGATACCGTGAGCCGACAGGGCGGCGACGAGTTCGTGGTGCTGCTACCCGAAGTCGCGCACCCGCAGGATGGTGCGCTCATTGCGGACAAGATCCTGCTGTCGCTCGGCGCGCCGTTTCGCATCGATCTGCACGACCTGCGCCTGAGCGCGAGCCTCGGCATCGTCACCTATCCTGAGGACGGCACGGACGGCGACACCCTGATGAAGAACGCGGACGTTGCCATGTACGCCGCGAAAGACAGCGGGCGCAACAGCCATCGCTTCTTCAAGCCGGACATGAATCTGCGCGCGCTCGAGTTCCACGCCGTCGAAAACGATCTGCGCGATGCGCTCGAGCGGCAGGAGTTCATGTTGCATTTCCAGCCGCAGATCGATCTGGAAACCGGCGTGATTGTCGGCTTCGAAGCGCTCATCCGCTGGCGCCATCGGCGCCGAGGCCTCGTGCTTCCTGCGCGGTTCATATCGATCGCCGAAGAATGCGGCGCGATCGTACCGATCGGACAATGGGTTCTGCGCGAGGCGTGCGGCCAAGCCCGGGCCTGGCGCAACGAAGGCCTGCCGCCGATGCGCATCGCAGTCAACATCTCCGCCGTCGAGCTCCGCGCGAGACATTTCGCGCGGCGCGTAGGCGAGATCCTGACGCAGACGGAAGTCGAGCCCCGCGATCTCGAGCTCGAGCTCACCGAGACGTTGCTCATGCAGGATTCGAATTCAACTGCGGCGGTGCTGGAGGATTTGAAGGATATGGGCGTGCGACTCGCGCTCGACGATTTCGGCACCGGTTATGCGAGCTTGAGCTTTCTGAAGCGCTTTCCGATCGACACGCTGAAGATCGATCAGTCGTTCGTGCGCGACATCACGACCGACGCGAACGATGCTGGCATCGTGAGCGCGGTCATCGACATGGGCAAGAGCCTGCACATGCGGGTGGTCGCTGAAGGGGTGGAGAACGGTGATTAGCTCGCGTTCCTTCGCGAACGCAACTGTCCGCAGGGACAAGGCTACTATTTCAGCCGTCCCGTCGACGCCCGCGAATTCCACCGACCGATGCAAAACAGCGTCGGGGCGAACGCGCTCGCTTGATCGCCGAGCGACGCGGCGTTGGTCGTCATGCGCGCGGCGCCGCCAGGCGGCTCAAAGCAGCTCGTCGAGCGGCAGCAGCGAAAGCATGTCCACCTTCAGCCGCTGCCACAACGTCACCGCCGGCTCCTCGTGGAAATTGACCGGCATTCCGTCCTCCAGCGTGCGCCATACGAGATGACGTTGTCCGATCGCGTCCGCGTCGCCCAGCATCAGGACATAGCTGTTGGCCGGCTGTGCGATATCCGCGAAGCGCAGCGCAACCTGTCGCGCGAGCTCGGGGCTGTCGATGATCAGGCCGACTTCGGTATTGACGTGCAAAGAGCGCTGATCGAGGTTCATCGAGCCGACGAATATTCTCGTACGATCGAACACGAACACCTTGGCGTGCAACGCATACGTGCCGGAACTCGGCGATTTCAACTGGTTGCCGCGAACGACCGGCCGGCCGAGCACCGGCCGCACTTCGAAGAGGTCGACGCCGATTTCCAGCAGCGGCTCGCGAAACGCCTGATAGCCTGAGTGAACGACGGACATGTCGGTCGACGCGAGCGAATTGGTCAATATGCGCACGCTGACGTTACGCTCGCGCAGCGCCGCCAGAAACGCCATTCCGGCAGGCGCGGGCACGAGGTAAGGCGACACGACGATCAGTTCCGAGCTAACCTGCCTCGCCACTTCACCCAGTCGCTTGCGCAACAGCCGGCCACCCTGTTCGCCGTCTTCGACCTTCGCCTTTTCCGGGCTGTCGTAGATCACTTCGGCGCGCGCCCAGACGAGTCGTGACCTGCCGCTCAGCAGGGACGCGAGCGGCTCGCCGGCGGCGAGCGTGCGCATGTAAGCCGCGCCGGCCGCGATCATCTGCGCGTGGTGCGCCGCGAGGACGCCACGATACTCGCTCAGGTCTTCCCGAGAAGGCGTGCCGCCGAACAGCGCTTCGATCGGAATCGCCATCGGGCTATTCCAGAATGCGTCGAAACTGTTCGATACCTCGTTGATGATCGGCCCCGCGGCGATGATGTCGTAGTCACCGAATTCGAAATCGCGGCCACCCTGGAAGTATTCGTCGCCGATATTGCGCCCCCCGACGATGCCAATCTCGTTGTCGACGACGAAGACCTTGTTGTGCATCCGGTAGTTGAGCCTGGATGCATTGCCCAGAAACTCCGTCACGTGAACGAACTCGACGTCTCCGCGGTAGGCGAAAGGATTGAAAAGGCGCAGCTCGACGTTCGGATACCCTGCGAGCGTCCTGATCTGCGCGTCGCGCCCGAACGAGCCGGAATCGTCGAGCAGCACTCGCACCCGCACGCCGCGATCAGCCGCCTTGAGCAATGCCTCGATCAGCAACTGGCCCGTGTCGTCGCTTTGAATGACGAAGTACTGGACGTCCAGCGTCCGCTCCGCGGCAGCCGCCAGTTCCATCCGCAGGACAAAACTTTCGATGCCGACCGGGAGCAGCCTGAAACCCGACGTTCCCGGATGCTCGGCCTTGGCCTCGGCCAACTGCCGGCCCATCCGCGTTTGTTCGGGACGAGCGAGCGCGCTCGATGCCGTTTTCGGAAATTCCGAGCCCGGCGGCAGCGACGCGCAGCCGCACAGCAGTACCAGCAGCCCGCTCGCTACGAGGACCCGGATCACGCCGGAGCGCATGCGCAAGGAAAGCGCGGCCGAGGCCGCGCTGAAATGACCCGCTGCGTGGCCTGAGCGCGCCTTATTTTGCGTACGCGGCCTTTGCCGATGTCATGCACGTGTCCTTTTCGATTCCCGACATCGCATCGCACCTGGCAAGCGCGACCTTCTCCTGCGCCTCACGCGTGTCTTCGCGCGCCTCGGCGCGTGCATCGACGGCCGTCCTGTGCGCCTTGGCGTCGGCGACGAGCTGCACGTGCGTCGCGTTCGCCTGCTTCACGCAGACGTCCTTCTCCTGCGTGGTCTTGATATCGCAGGCGACCTTCGCGACCATGAAATCAGCGTCGGCGTTGGCTATCCTGCTGGCCGTCTTCGCCTTGATGGTTCCCCTGTAATCCGCTTCCGCCAGCGCCTTCGCCTTCTTCTCCACGGCCTTCGCTTCGACGGCACACATATCCTTGTCGTGTCCGGTGAGCGGCTCGCATTTGGCGTGCGCGTCCTTGTACGCGACCGAGGCCCGTTCGACGGCGCCCGTGTAATCGCTGCGCGCCTGCGAAGTCGTTGCGAACGCGAGCTGGGCGCAGGACAGAATCGCCGCGCCCCCCATTGATGCAACCAACAACTTGGATCTGATCATTTGTTGTTCCTGTTCTTCTTGCCGCCAATATCGAGCCGACGACGCCGGCTCGACCGTACCGAACTACCAATGCTGAAGTCTTCGGCTGGTGATCTTTTCGCACCCGTAGAAAGTCTTTGTCTGCACCTCTGCCGGGTTCATGGTGATGCCGTACGTCGCTCGAAGTGTTCGCTTCCGACGGACCGGCCCGCGCGAAGACGACTACTCTCGATGCTTGCCGTTGTCTTGCTCCTGCTTCTGATCGCCGTTATCGAGTTTTTTGTCAGCGGGTTTGACCGCGGCGGGTTTGGGCTCTTGGCCTCGCGTTCGCGCGTTCGGCATGGGCTGTGGTGGCATTGCCGGCGGCGCAACTGCAGCGGGGGGCGCCGAGCGCGGCTGCGGCGCCGTCGCGGCCGCCGTCGGCGGCACGGCGATCGGCTGAGGCGGTCGCTGCGATGACGACGGTGCGACACGCTCGATCGTCTGTTCGCCGCTTCCACGCTGCTCCGGTTTGCCGCGCGGTTCCGCAGCGCGCACCGGCGCGGCTGTCGGTGGTGCGGCGAGCTGCGGCGGAGCGACATGGGCCGGCGCCGCTCGTTGTGGCGGTGCTGGCGGAGCGGCCAAGGTCTGTTCGCGCTGATCCCCGTTAGCGCGCTGCTCGGATTTCACGCGTTGCTCCGGCGGTTGGACGATCGGCGCGGGCGACATGGCTTGCGATGGCGGACGGGCTTGCGTCGGCGCGCCCTGTGCACGCTGTGCGCCCGGCGTGACAGGTGGCTCCGGTGCGCGCGGGATCGCCGGCGCTGCGGGCGCCTGTCGCTCATCGGGCTTTGCGCGCGCCTCAACCGGTCGCGAGGCGGACGTTGCCAGCGGCGGACGCATCGTCGGCGGTGATTCGATCTTTTGCGCGACCACCTTCACGACAGGCGCCGACGACGCCGCTGCGGGTTTCAATTCCTTGCGCGCGGCCTCGTCGAGAGGTTTGCCGGGCTTCGCTGCCAGTTGCTGCTGTTGCGCGGCGAAGCCGACCTGTGCGGCGGGCGGGGTCGTGCGCGCGACGACGGCCCGCTCGAACACGCGACCCGGCGGCTTGGCGGCGCGAGCGGCCGCCCCGCGCACACTCTGCTCCGTCGGCGCCGCTTGCGGAACGAACGCCACCGGAGCGCTCGCGATCCCCTGCGCGGATACACGCACCGCCGCCCTTGCTACCGGCTGCGACTGCACGAACGCCGTCGTCGGCACGGCGATGACGGCCCCCGGGACTTGCCGGTTGGCGTAGACGACGTGGGTGACGTTCGTGTTGTTGTAGTAGTTGTTGACGACGGTGGTGTTGATGACGGTGTTGCTGCGGTTGACGTTCTCGAAGTAGCCGCGGCTCACCGCATAGGACGGTCGGTAAACTTCCCGCGGTCCGAGCGGGAACCACGCGATGCCGCCCACGTTGCCGCTGGAAATCGTCAACTGAAGGTCATTGCCGCCCACGAACGCGACCAGCGCCGGCGCGTAGTACGCGCGGGTCTGCATCGGACCGGGAACCCAGCCCCACGTGCCTGCGAGATTGGTCCAGCGACCGTAATGCGACACGGCGAAGCCCCACGGCGCGTCGTCCACCCACGTCCAGCCCCAGGGATCGATCCACGCCCAATGCCCGTCGCGGTAAGGCGCCCAGCCGGCGGTCACGCGACTGGGAATCCAGACGTTTCCATACGTGGCATCGACGCGCCACGTGCCGTTTGCATCGAGCTCCTGATAGCCGATCACATCGCGCGAGACATAGCGGGCCGAGATCGAGTTGTCGTAGCGCCGATCGCGATCGCTCGACCAGCGATCGAATTCGTCGATGCGCGGCGCATCGACATGCTCGTATTCGCGCAAGCCGGTGCCCGTGAAGCGATACGGCTGTCGCGAGTCGATGACGTACGCCGCGTCCTCGCCGTAAACCTCGCCTTGGCCGTTGCGCACGACGATCGTCGTCGCATCGCCCTCCGCGTCGACTTCGATCCGATACTCGCCGGGTTGTCGAAGCGTAAAGGCTAGATTCGGCGTATCCACCTCGAATGCCTGATCGCGCTCGAGACGGCGCACGCGCACGTTCAACGTTCCCTGAGTCAGTTGCAGCTGGGTGATCCTGTCGTCGAGATTGATCACCGAAACGCCGGTGCCGGCGTTCATGCGGATCATCGCGACGCCAACCTGAATTTCGGCGCGCGCACCCGAATCGGCCCAAAGGCGATCGCCCGTGGTCAGCGGCCGATTGATCGTCGCCTGCATCCAATCGCTCTCGCCCGCTGGGGAGAAGCTGACGTCGCCGGTTATGTAGCCCAGCCGCGCGACTCGTGACGGCGGGTCGGCACCGGCCCAGCCGCTGAAGGCAACAATCGCCGCGCCGGCCACGAAGACCAGGGCGCGGAAACGATGAAACTTCATCTGCATGACATTCCTCGATGATGATGCGTTGTGTGCATGCGCAGATCGACTCGCGCCTCCAAACAACGGAGCGGATCGATGACGAAGAGAGCTCGCGCTGCCTGTACAGGCCGCAGCGCGACGGGCACCGGCAAAATCGCAACGCCCGCCCGCGATAGCGGCTGCGGCGCGCGCAATGCGCGTCAGGCGGAGCCGGTGGTGACGGCGGGCCCCGTCGGCTCGGGAGACGGAGCGGGGCTGCCGCCTTCGTTCTCCCACTGCTGAAGGTCGGCGCCGTGCGCGTATTTCGCGCGCCGCCGTTCGCCGCGAGTCAGCGCGGCCAGGGCCGCCGCGCCTGCGCAAGCGGCCAGGACCGTGATCCAAAGCGCGCGCGCGCTCATGAACACCGCAACCCGGTAGCCCGCGCGCTGGCGGCGAACGCCGTCAATGCGCGCCCCGCGCAACGAGATGATAGGCGGCGAGAACGACGATGGCGCCCACGATGGCGACGAGGAAGCTGTAGACGTTCAGTCCGCTGACACCGGCCATTCCGAACGTGTTGAACAGCCAGCCTCCGACCAGGGCGCCCACGACGCCGAGAACGACATCCAGCAAGAGCCCTTCACCGCTCTTGTTGATGAGCTTGCTCGCGACGAATCCCGAGACGAGCCCGAGAACGATCCAAGTGAGTAGCGACACGATTGACTCCAAGTTGCGCAATGGTGCTAACCGAGTTAGCACTCAACGGAAGTGTGGAAGCGATGGCCCGTTGCGGTCCGTGCAGTAGCCCACATTGACCGCCGCCGCTCGGCGGATCCACGCGACCGTATGGAGGCAGCCGGCAGGATGTGAATCGGTCGTCGTCAGTTCGAAACGTCCGAGCGGTCGATGACGATCACGCGAGCGCCCAATCGCCGGGACCGGGCGGTGCTCGGTCAGTCGAACGAACCGGTTGCCATTCTTGCCGTAAGCGCGCCACTGCACCGACTCGCGGGGTGGCGCGTGTGATCCTGGTGACGATTGGAGAGTCGTGAAGAACCTCACTACACTGCGAGACACGGGTAGCCTGATCGCCGGCCTGCTCGTCGGCCTGTCGATCGCGGTCGCGGTATTTTCGATGACGCTTGCGGACTCCGGCGCGGGACAGGCGGCCTCGCTCGTCGCCGCAGCGATCGTGCTCGCCGTCGGGCTCGCTCTCCAAGCGGTGCTCACCAAACGCCGGCCGGGGGCGCACCAATGACCCGAACGTCGCGACCTCGCCTAATGCAATCCTCGATGTGAGCCACGCGGCGACTCTGCTCTGTTCGCCATGAACGTCACGCTTGCTCCAGCATCAACGCCCGACGCCGAGCGCGCCCGCGCAACGGATCAGGATCGTCCTGCCACGCCGACGCCGGTCGCAGGCCCCGATCCCGTACGGACGCCGGTCGATGCGCGCGGTCTCGCGCTCGGTGTTCTCGCGACGCTCGCCACGGTATTCGCGCTGTCGTGGGCGCAGAGCTTTCTGGTGCCGCTACTGCTCGGCATCGTCATCGCGTACACGTTGAATCCGCTGGTCGGATGGCTCGAGGCAGTCAGGATCCCGCGCGCCTTCGGCACGGTGATCGTGATCGGCGCGGTCATCGGCGCGACGGTGCTGGCCACGTATTCGCTGCGCGGCGAAATGCAGACGATCATCGAGCAGTTACCCGAAGCCGCGGGCAAGGTTTCGAGCGCAATCGAGCGCGCGCGCATCGGGCAGGTCGGCAATATCGAGAAGATCCAGAACGCGGCGACCGAGGTTGAAAGCGCGACGAACCGGGCGGCTGGCGACTCGCAACAGCCGTCGCGCCAGCCTGCCACCCACGTCGTCGTCGACCAGCCCACATTCAGGCTCGGCAACTTCCTGTGGCAGGGTTCGATGGGCGCGCTCGGCGCGATGGGCCAGGCCGCAATGGTCGTATTCCTGGTGTTCTTCCTGCTGCTCGGAGGCGATCGATTCAAACGAAAGCTCGTGCAACTCACGGGTCCGTCGCTGTCGAACAGGAAGATTACCGTCAAGATCCTCGACCACATCAACGGCTCGATCCAGAAGTACATGTTCATGCTGCTGACGACCAACCTCCTCGTCGCACTGCTGACCTGGATCGCGTTCCGATGGATCGGCCTCGATAACGCAGGCGCCTGGGCCGTCGTCGCGGGACTGCTTCACATCGTCCCCTACCTTGGCCCGGGCGTGACGGCGGCGGCAACGGGCATGGCGGCGTTCGTGCAATTCGAATCGCTTTCACGTGCACTGGTCGTCGCCGGCGCATCGATCGCCATCGCGACCGTCGTCGGGACGTTGGTGACCACGTGGATGATCGGCCGAATCGCGGGCATGAATTCAGCGGCGGTGTTCATCTCGCTGCTGTTCTGGGCGTGGCTTTGGGGCGTGTGGGGCATGCTGCTCAGTATTCCGATCATCGTCATCGTGAAGGTCGTCTCGCAGCACGTCGAGCCGTTGCACCCGCTCGCGGAATTGCTCGGAGAGTGACGAGTCCGCGCGACGAGCTCGCAGGCGTACGTTGGCCGAAGCGCCTTGGCATCGGCCGATGTGGCGGCGAGGGACGCTGGCTGCGTGCGCAGCCCACGACGCACGCTGGGGTCACGTGCGTGGCGCGCCCTGCCGGTTGACCGTCACGGTGCGACCCGGTGGCGCGACGGTTTGCATCCGATGTTCCTGACCCCGGAACTCGTAAGTGACGTCCCAATACTCGGGCTGCGCCTGGCTCGGTGCGCTGGAGCAACGTTCGACATCGTCCGTATAGACATGCTGTCCGGCGGCGTTGCGACCGATATTGGCTCCGATGACCGCGCCCGCGACGGCGCCGCCGGCAGTCGCGAAGTCCTTTCCGTGCCCACCACCGACCTGGTGACCCAGAACGCCGCCCAACACCGCTCCGACGATCGCAGCGGGAACGTTGACGCCACCTTGATCCGGCACGACCTGTTCGCGATCCACCCAGCACCTCTGTTGGGGCGTCCCCACCACGGCTCGGACCGAGGTGACATTCGCCTCGTATAGTCGTTCGTTGTCGCGGCGGCCGAACGCGTAGACCGCGGCGGGCGCGGGCGCGTAGCCGCGGCTGTCGACTCGCACGCCCGAGTCCAGCGTGCGCACCGAGGACACGCGGTCGTTCAAGCCCATCGCTGCCAATGACCGATAGCGTCCCGGGCGCAGCACCACGCAGCGGCCGGCGAAGAGCGCGTCCTCACATACTTCCCAGCGCTCGCGCAGTACGACGACCGACGACGCTCGATCGTTGAACCCGGTGCGTTCGAAATTGTCGATCGCCTCGTGCGTCGACAGCGAGCGGCCTGCGAAATCTTCGCGCTCGTAAAGCGTGATCTGCGCGGCGGCCTGCGCTGCGAAGGCGACGCCAAGCACCAGCAACGTGCATTTCAAAGCTGCATTCATCGGGGCCTTCCGGGTGGATTCGTGGAGCCGGCAGCGATCTCTCGCCGCTCTGCAGTGCCCGCGCGGATCGCGCCGGGCATGCCGCACCTCAGCGAACCGTCATTGTCTTGCGGACGATCGACGAGACGTTGACCAGAGATTTCGATGCGGCGTGCGCTTCCTTGTTCGCATCCACACGAAAATCGCGGCGAACCCGCGCAAACGTCTTGCGCAGATCCGTGTTGAAGCTCGCGGTATATCTAAACGAAGGATCGAGAATCGATTTCATGGCGCCTCACTATTGCTGCAGATTTCTCGCGCGCGACAACATGCGACCGAAGCCGCACGCCGGCGGGAAAATCGAGCGTGCCACGTACGGGGAGTCAATACCGGCGAACGCGATTGCGCTCGATGCGCACGCTATCGCCGACGTGCAGGCCATCGACGCTCGCCTGCCGTACCGTTTCGAACGTTCTGTCGTCGAATCGAAGGCGAATGGAGTAGCCGCCGTCAGAAGCGAGCGACTCGCCGTGCTCCGCGGCCGCCGGCGGCTCGATCGACTCGATAATGGCGTAGTAGCTTTCTTGCGAACGCACGACCGGCGGACGCCGATCGTCGCCGCCGGGAGGTGCGTCCGACGTCGCGCACCCGGTCGCCAGGACCAGCAGGGCGACCAACGGCATGACGGTCGCGCCGCAGTGGATGAACGGTTTCACGCGGACGTACCAGCGGTCCGAGCGTCAGGCGCACCCCGTGGTGATGATTTCGTCCTGCGCGGCCGAAGCGGGCGCGACATCTCCGTCTTGGTTCTTCCACTGCGTCGCCTTTGGCGCCTGGGTGGAGTTTTGGCGCTTGCCCACGACCGGCGAGGCAAAGAGCGCTGCGCGACGAGGCGCCAGCAACCGGGTCCAACGAGAGTTGTGCATGATGTCTCGATCCGACGGGACTTCCGTATGAGCGCACGCTTCCAACGTGA
This sequence comes from uncultured beta proteobacterium, assembly GCA_963798655.1. Classification (GTDB taxonomy): domain Bacteria; phylum Pseudomonadota; class Gammaproteobacteria; order Burkholderiales; family Casimicrobiaceae; genus CAVSMC01. Next base: position 317,628 of record CAWCUH010000012.1, read on the forward strand.
ACGACGCACGAGGGCGGGAGGCGCCGGCGCGCGATGGCGCCCAAATGCAGTCTGGGCGCATTGAGACGTCCCGGTCCGTGCACTAGCGCACGCTGCTCGGCACGCGTTGCCGAGCGTCCCGGTCTGTGCGCAAGCAGACATTCGCCGCACATCGTTTATACTTTGCCTATGGAAGCCGTCAAACCGCGCGGCGGCGCGACAGTGCCGACCTTATCCGCGAAGAAGAGGTCGAGCGCGGCGGCAATCGAACGGCACAGCCCCCGCCAGAACCATCTTCTCGACGCGCTCCCGTCCGAAGACTACGTGCGGCTCGAGCCGCACCTCGAACTGATACCGATGCGGCTCGGCGACGTTCTCTACGAGCCGGGCAGCCAGTTGCGGTACGTCTATTTCCCGACGACGTCGATCGTCTCGCTCTTGTACGTGATGGAAGACGGCGCCTCCGCGGAGATCGCGATCGTCGGGAACGAAGGCATTCTGGGCATATCGCTGTTCATGGGCGGCGAGACGACGCCGAGTCGCGCGGTCGTCCAGAGCGCAGGCCATGGCTACCGACTGCGAGCGCAGTTGCTGAAGAACGAGTTCGGCCGCTTCGGCGCGATGCTGCATCTGCTGCTGCGCTACACGCAGGCGCTGATCACTCAGATGTCGCAGACCGCCGTCTGCAACCGCCACCATTCGATCGACCAGCAGTTGTGCCGCTGGCTGTTGCTCAGCCTCGATCGCCTGTCGTCCAGCGAGCTTTCGATGACGCAGGAGCTGATCGCGAACATGCTCGGCGTACGGCGCGAAGGTGTGACCGAAGCGGCAGGTAACCTGCAGGATGCCGGATTGATACGTTACCGTCGCGGCAGGATCAGCGTGCTCGATCGCCCCGGCCTCGAGTCGCGTTGCTGCGAGTGCTATCAGGTGGTGAAGACGGAATTCGATCGCCTTCTGCCCGCGCCTCGACAGCTGCGCTGAACCGCAGCACTCGTGCGCCGAGCGCCTATGTGCGCGGCCGCCCAGACGAGGCGCGCGCGCTCGCCCTACGCTCGCTCCATAGATTGCAGTGGGTGAGACCGCGTGCATCGTCGCCGGATATGGGATTTGCGAGCCCGTACTCCGCGCACCGACGGATGGTCTTCACCGACTCTTCAGGAGACCCGGTGCCATCGATCCAGCGCCTGCCCGCAGTCAATCGTTTGCTCGACGCACTGCCGGGCAGCGAGCTGCGCCGAATGCTCGACGGGTGCGAAAGCATCCAGCTGGCGTTCGCTGACGTCCTGTACACGCCCGGTGAGCGTCTGAAGCATGTGTACTTTCCCGTCAGGAGCTTCATCTCGATGGTGATGCCCCTGCGCGATTCGACGTCGCTCGAAGTCGGACTCGTCGGAAACGAGGGCATGTTCGGCATTCCGCTCGCACTGGGCGTCGACGTGTCGCCCGTGCGCGCCGTGGTTCAAGGCGCTGGATCCGCGTTTCGAATGGACGCCGAGTTCTTCTGCCGCGAGTTGGAGCAGAGCCAGGCGCTGCAGGGCGGCATCAATCGGTATGTCTTCGTTCAGCTGAGCCAGCTCGCCCAAACGGCGGCGTGTACGCGCTTCCACGTGGTCGAGGCGCGGCTTGCCCGCTGGCTGCTGATGACGCAGGATCGCGCGCACGCGAATGCATTCCACGTGACGCAGGAGTTCCTCTCGCTGATGCTGGGCGTAAGACGCGTCGGCGTGACGAAGGCGGCGGGCTCGCTGCAGCAGCGCGGCCTGATCGACTACAGTCGCGGCGATGTCGTAGTTCTGGACCGCCGAGGGCTGAAGGCGGCTTCGTGCGAGTGCTACAAAGCCGACCGCGAGTCGTACGACCGCGTGCTCGGCTGACCGTTGCCGGGCGCTGACGCCCGGATGCGGCCATGACCCGCCACGGCGGGTTACTTCAATTCGATGATAGCGCTCTTGATCGCGTCCTGCACGCGTTGCCGGTCGCCGTCGCCGTCTCCCATGACGGTTTCCCATTGGAGCCGAACGTAAGCCGATCGGTGCCTGCTCTTCAGCACCAGCGTCTGCAGCCCGCGTTGATCGCCGAATGCGTAATCGGTGGCATAGCCGAGCAGCTCGTGCATGCCTTCCTGCCAGACGCCCGCCTGAACCGCGTCGATGATCGCCGCCATGCGCCGGTGAAACTCGCGAGGCACCTCCATCGCGACGGGATCCTTTTCCGCGTTCGTCGTGCGCGCGAGGCTCAATGCTCGGCCGCTCACGTCATGACGTGCTGCGCGCACGAGCGGAGAATTGCCGCGGCGCTCACGCCGCCGTTGCGATGCCTGCCTGACATGGCTAGGCGCTAGTCAGCAGTGACGCGCAGGCCTTGGCCACCGCGGTAAGCTGTTCTGCCGAATTCGATCCCGGAACGGTGGCCCAGCCGCCCTTCTCGACGAATTCGCCCTGCGACCACGAGTCGGTCTTCTTCAACGCGGCAAGATTGTCCGAGACGTCGGCCGCGTGCTGGAATTTTTCGACGCAAACCGGCGCGAGAGCGGTCACGACGGCGGCGCTCGCGCGTTGCGTAGCGTTCGCTTCGGCCTTGCTGCCGGTGATCCATCCGCCCCACGTGAATCCCACGATGGCCACTGCGATGGCTCCGCCTACCACACCCCAAACAGCCGGTTTCGTTTCGACTGGAATCTTCATTGCGATAGCCTTGAAATTGACGGCGAAAAGAGGAGGGCCGCACGACCTCCGGCCGATTGAACGGACGCGCGTGCCGCCAGGTCCGGCGTGAAGTGGCCAGACATCCACGCACTTCTTCAATACACCCGACCGGCAAGACGCGTTGGTGCGGTGTGACACTCAAGCGAGCTTTTCTTTTTTCCGCAGGACGCCTCCGCGCGAGCGCGCCTACTCGAGCCAGCGCGGGCTTGTGAGCTCGATCCGCCACACCGCGCCTGTCGGCGTGAGGGGTCCTTCGAAGCGCACAAACGCCGGCACGTCGTCGGTGGCGACCCAGACATGGTAATCAGCCGGCACGCGACGCAACAGCGTAGCGAACAGTGTGAGCCAGCTCCCGAGCTGCGGCTTGAATATGTAGTGAGTGGCCGTCTTCGTGAGCTTGCCGACCATCATCTTGTGCTCGCCCGATGGTGTGATGTCCAGCTCGATGAGGCGGGGCGACGGCGTGAACGCGACGACGTGAACCGTCGCGCGCGCGCCTTTCGGCAGGTTCTTCACGACGGTCAGCACCATGCCGTTGTAGACGTCGGGCGGCAGATCGAGCGTGCCTTGCAGAACCTTCTCCCGACCGTCCTCGCGCGATCTGGTTGTCACACGATAGGTGCGGGACGCCCGCTCGAGCGAAACGTCGGTGTCCTCGCTGAATGCGGGACCGTGCTGCAGCAGGCGATAGCTTTGCAGTGTAAAGACGCGCTGCTGGCTGTATAGCACCGTCTCGTCGAATATCGAGCCGTCGACGAAGCGGAATATCATGCGGCTTTCTATGTCTGCGCCACGATTTAGCTGGAGCAGATCGCCTGTGGCAATGAGCGTGCCGTCGACCCTGCGCAGCAGCAGGTAGCCGTGGCTCACGCCCTCGGCGAAGCGCACGGGCACCGGAGCGGCATCAGGCTCGAGCGGCCACAACAGCAATAGAGCGGCAATCACGACCAACCCGAAAGGGGTTGCCGGAGTGTGCCTGATCATGGAAGCGGCTCGCGCACGACACGGTGGGTGCTGCTGCGAGAATACGTCACTGCGAACGACGCCGCCCGTCGCCAATATTCATTTGCTACGGTGCCGCATTGACCGGCGCAGAAGACGCCGACATGGGGGCCCGCGATCCATCGAACACTCGATCGACTCGAGCAAGGGACACGCAGAATGAGCATACGCCATAGGGAATGGCACCGCACCGACCGCATCGGCTGGTTGCGCGCCGCCGTCTTGGGGGCGAACGACGGCATCGTTTCCACGGCAAGCCTGGTGCTCGGTGTCGCTGCCGCGGGCGCGACCCACGCCAGCGTGATGGTCGCGGGGGTTGCGGGCCTGGTTGCGGGTGCGATGTCGATGGCCGCCGGCGAGTACGTATCGGTGCGCTCGCAGGCCGACTCCGAGGAAGCCGCACTCGACGTCGAACGCGCAGAGCTCGAAGCCGACCATCAGGGCGAGCGCAGGGAGTTGACCGCGATCTACGTCGCGCGCGGCGTCGAGGCCGCGCTCGCTCGACAGGTCGCCGAGCAGCTGATGGCCCACGATGCGCTCGGCGCACACGCCCGCGACGAGCTCGGCATCTCGGAAACGCTGAGCGCGCGGCCGTCACAGGCCGCCTTAACATCAGCCGCGAGCTTCGCAGTGGGTGCCGCGATGCCGCTGTTGGCCGCTGCAGTCGCTGCACCGATTCTGATCCCGGTCGTTTCCGCGACGTCGCTGCTGTTCCTCGCGATCCTCGGTGGGTTGGCTGCGCGCGTCGGCGGCGCGAGCGTGGCGGCCGGCGCAACGCGCGTCACGTTCTGGGGCGTGCTCGCGATGGTGCTGACCGCGGGCGTTGGAAGATTGTTCGCAACGATAGCGTGACGACCGGCTCGCCGCCACGGCGGAGTTACGAGCGGGAGCCCACCTGGGATTCCGGCACAAGAAGCATTCGGTACCTGCCGACCGTCGAGCGGGTACTCGCGCGGCGGTAGGCGTAACAGTGCGGCATAGCGTCGCGCGCACCGAGGGAGGTTCGGCTGTTCGGATACCGTCACCCTGTGGCCTAATATGCGGTAAGGCCGAGGCGAACGCGGGAAAGGCAGGGGGCGATGCGGGGAGACGATACGAGCACGAAGCGCGTAGCGATCGTAGTGCCCTGCAAGAACGAAGGCCTTAGCATCGCAAACGTCGTTCAGGCGTTTCGAGCCGAACTACCATCGGCGCAGGTTTGGGTTTGCGACAACGGGTCGAATGACGATACCGCGGAGCGTGCAGCCGAGGCGGGGGCGCGCGTTGTGACTGAACCGCGACCCGGCAAAGGAAATGCGGTTCGACGCCTGTTTGATGCAGCCGAGGCCGACATCTACGTGTTGGTCGACGGAGACGACACGTACGACGCGAACGGCGTACATCGCCTTATGGAATGCCTGGAAACTGAACGCTTGGACATGGTCATCGCGCGTAGGGCGGCAGACGACAAGGATTCCACGCGCCCCGCCGCCCGGGGGGGGGGGGCGTATCGCCGAGGCCATCGGCTAGGGAACAGGGCGTTCGCGCTCACCATCTCCAAGTTGTTCGGGTATCGTCTGGATGACGTGTTCTCCGGCTACCGCGCCTTCAGCCGCCGATTCGTCAAGTCCTTCCCCGCGCTCTCTTCCGGGTTCGAGATTGAAACCGAGTTGACGGTGTTCGCGCTCGACCTCGGTTTACCTATTCGCGAAGTGCCGGTGCCGTATCGCTCGCGGCCGGACGGCTCCGCCAGCAAGCTGCGGACCTATCGGGACGGCGCACGCATCGCGATGATGCTCGTTTACCTCTTCGAGCAAGCGAGACCAGCCGCGTTCTTCGGCGCGCTTGCAGGCTTGTTTACCATCGTTGCGCTGGCCCTCGGCATCCCGGTGGTCGTCGAGTTCTTCGACACCGGTTCGGTGCCTCGGCTACCAACCGCCGTGTTGTCGGCGGCGTTGGTCATCGTGGCGGCCGTATTCGGGGTCTGCGGGATCATTCTCGACAGCGTTGGACGGGGCCGTAAGGAGACTCGCCGCCTTGCGTACATCGCCGCACGGTAGGGCGAGCGAATTCCTTCGCTTCCTCGTTGTCGGCGGCCTTGGCTTCATCGTGGACGCCAGTGTGTTGCTGGCACTCGTTCACGTCGGCGGCATGTCGCGCGTTTGGGCGCGCATCCCGAGTTTCCTGGTTGCGGTGACCGTAACCTGGTGGTTCCATCGCGACTTCACGTTCGACGTTGCATCGCACAGCCGTCCGTCGCTGCGCGAATGGACCAGGTTCGTCATCGCGAATGGCCTCGGTAACGGTGCCAATCTGGCGATCTACTGGGCCTTGATTGTGTTGGTGGATAGTCCGTTGTTGGCCGCGCTGGTCGTCGCTTCCGTCGCCGCCGCGGGCATCAATTACGCGATGTCCGCACGTTGGGTCTTTCGACGACCGAAAGCGTGACGTCATGATGCCGAGCGGCTCACCCTCGCGCCTCACGCTGTTCGTCCCCCGGTTCAGTTTCGCGACTTTCGCTGCTGGAATCACGTTTGCACTGATCTGCGTTCGCGCTGTGGCGACTGTCGATCCGTATTGGGACACGCTCGCGTATCACTGGCCATTTGCGGCGCGCCTCGGCGGCGTCTGCAACGCTGATTGCTTCACCATGCCGACGCCGCTGGAGTATCGCTACGACGGCTTCCCGAAGCTTTGGCATTGGCTCCAAGGAATCGTGTGGCGGCTCACCGGTTCGCCCGCTCAAGTCGACGTGCTCAACCTCGCGATGGTGGGCCTGCTCTGCGGGTACCTGAAGAGTCGGTTCGCGGTGCCTCTTGCTTGGTCATGGCTCGCATTTCTCGCAATTCCCGAGACGCAGATCGAGCTGACGTCCACGATGATCGATCTGCCGCTGAATGCGGCACTCACGCTTGCAGTTCTCGTAGCCGTCCGCTTGCTCGTTCAACCGGGCACGTCCAACCGCGCCGACGTGGCGTTCGCCCTGGCAGCGCTCGGTATTGCGGCAAACAGCAAATTCCAGCTTGCCACAGTCGCCCTGCTCTTCTGGGTTTGCATTGCCGCCCTTGCTGCGATGCGCGAGACGGGCCGCAGTCCTCGTGATCGCCGGTTCTTGTTCATTGCGCTAGCACTCGGCGGAAGCCTTGTTCTCACCCCGAAGTTGTTGGCGAATCTGTATGAGTTCGGCAACCCGTTCTATCCGATCGCGCTCGTGATTGGACCGTTGCACCTGCCGGGACAAGAACCGATGGTCGCGAGCATCGCCATGTCGGATGCGATTGTCGACTGGCCCGGCCCGCTTCGCTGGCTTGCTTCGGTTCTCGAGTTCGACGCCTTCCGAGGCAGACCCGAGCTTTGGATGATCGGACAGGGCGACGTGCCGCAAAGCAGTCCGTCGTTTCGCATGGGCGGATACTTCGTCGCGTACGTCATTGCGATGGTCACGGTGCTGATCTGGAGCGCGCGAAATACGAAGCAGGGTCGTCTGGCGTTGGCGACCTTCGCCGCCATCACGCTGCTTTGCGCTTGGCTACCGCTGTCGTTCGAGAGCCGCTATTACTCCTTCTGGATGTTCACGCTGGTGTGCGTGGTGCTCGCTGTGTCGCATTCCCCGCTGTTCGCGAGTGCCGAGCAGCCGAACGAACCGCCTCGCGGCCTACGCGGCGGTCGGCATTGCGCTGGCAAGTGTCGTGTCGATGACCGGCGCGGCGTACGTTAAAACCAAGGGCACTCATCTCGCCGCCCTGACGGCAGCAACCGATCGCATCGTTGCACAGGTGCCTGATGGCGCGACGCTCTGCATCGTAAACCAGCCACGCGAGGCAATCCTGTACAGCAGCGTATTTCATGCGAACCGCCATTACCGGACGAAAGTGCTTACAGGCGAGCAGCCGGACCCGGCCTGTACCCTGCGCCTGGACACGACCAAAGGAAGCGTCGAGCGCGTCCGATAAGGGAGAGAAGACGCCGACGTTGCCGCGGCGGGACAAGGGTAACTGAACCGTGAATACGGGAAACTATTGTTTTGGTTCTAATTTGCCCCCGCATTGGAACCGCGCGCGAACGCCGCTTGCAGCGGTCGCCGAAGTCATCGTGTCGCGTAGGACTGAATGCGGCTGCGGCCACCGGGCAACAAAACCCGGACGCACGTCATCCGGGACGTGCAATCAAGAGGGTGGTATTCGGGGACGGGCCCGAAACATAGTTCGGTTGCACAGGCCCGCAACCGGACCGTCTACATGTCCGGAAATGTCAGCGCCGACGCGCCCAGTAGCCGGGGCGCCGGCTGGTGTGCGCGAGCGCCAGGATCACGATTTCGTCCACCTCGATAACCGCGTCGATCTCGTCTTCCAGCTCGGCTCCGAGCCCCGCGCTGCACGACTCGTAGTAGTCGACCTCGTGATCGATCTCGGCGACCGCGAGTCGATGGATTCGAAGCTTCAACGATTCGCGCGAGCCGCGCGGCGTTGCCGAATGTGGCCGCGATACTCCTCGAGCGTCATCGTGTCGGCAGAGTCAGCGTCGACCTCGGCACCGCGACGCTCGATCTCGGCTTCCCACGCGTGCGCAGCGTCAGCATCCGGCTCGCCGTCGAGGCTGCGGATCAGCTTGAGCGCCAGGCGCGCACGCTCTTCGGCGGGCATCCGGAGTGCGCGATCGAAAGCAGGTGGTATTCGCTTGCGAAAGAATGGGGTGGCGGATGGGATTCGAACCCACGACGACCGGAATCACAATCCGGGACTCTACCAGCTGAGCTACCGCCACCGTCGTACGAACTGATCGAACTCGACCTGCAGATCGGGCGCGCCCGACAGGACTCGAACCTGTTACCCCCGGCTTAGAAGGCCGGTGCTCTATCCGATTGAGCTACGGGCGCTCGGTTCGGGACGCGGGCTTGCGTTGGATCGGGTCGGGGTGGAGAGATTTGAACTCCCGACATCTTGCTCCCAAAGCAAGCGCGCTACCAGGCTGCGCTACACCCCGAGGGGCGCGATTATACCTCGGACCCCGGCATGACCTCAAAGCGGCCGCGCATCGAAGCCCGCCGCCTCGATCGCCTTGACGATCGCGTCGGGCTGCACCGCTGCGGCGTCGTACGCGACGGTCGCCTGCTTGTCGTCGAGCGATACGTCGACCGTCGCCACGCCGGGCAATCGCGACAGCGCGCCGGTGACGCTGCGCACGCAGCCGTTGCAATGCATGCCTTCGACCGCGAAGCGGCCGGTGGTCGTGTCGCTCATCGCGAATCCTCCTCGACGGTTGCGACCGGCGGCGCGTGGTGCGCGCGCACGTTCGCGGGTGGGCGTGCGCTCGACGCGCGCTGCGCTGCGTGCGGGCGCCAGCGCTTGAGCAGCAGCGCATTGCTGACGACCGACACCGAGCTCGCCGCCATCGCAGCGCCGGCGAACACCGGCGAGAGCAGGCCGAGAGCAGCGAGCGGAATCCCGAGCACGTTGTAGACGAACGCGAAAAACAGGTTCTGCCGGATCTTCGACAGCGTGGCGCGCGACAGGTCGATCGCAGCCGCGACGGCGCCGAGGTCGTTACGCAGCAGCGTCACATCGGCCGCCGACAGCGCGCTGCCCGACCCAGCGCCCATCGCGAACGACACGTCGGCCTGCGCGAGCGCCGGCGCGTCGTTGACGCCGTCGCCGACCATGCCGACGACGCGGCCCTGCTGCTGCAGCGATTGCACGAACGCTCGTTTGTCCTCCGGCCGTTGCTCCGCGCGCCAGTCGCTGATGCCGACGCCCTGCGCAACGGCCGCAGCCGACGCCGCGTGATCGCCGGTCAGCATGACGACGTCGACGCCCGCATCGCGCAACGCGCGCACCGCGGCGGCGACGCCGGGCCGAAGCGCGTCCGCGAGCGCGATCCAGCCGACGAGCTTTGCGCCTTCGGCGACGCCGACCACCGTGCGTCCATCGCCCTGCGCCGCTTCGAGCGAGCCGGCGTCGACCGGCACGCCGGCCTCCGCGAGATAGGCGGCCGAGCCGAGGCGAACATCCTGTCCGGCGTTCCTGCCGCTGACGCCGCGCCCCGGATGGACGACGACGTCGCTCACCGGCAACGCGGACAGCTCGAACGCGCTCGCCCGTTGGACGATCGCCTGGGCGAGCGGATGCGTGGCGCCGCGCTCGAGGCTCGACGCGAGCAGCAGCAGCTCGGTTCGCGTGAATCCACGCGCCGGAAATTCGCCGACGACCGCCGGCGCGCCGGCGGTGAGCGTGCCGGTCTTGTCGACGACGAGCGTGTCGACCTTTTCGGCGCGCTCGAGCGCCGCCGCGTTCTTGATCAGCACGCCTTCCTGCGCGCCGCGGCCGACGCCGACCATCAGCGCCGTCGGCGTGGCCAGCCCGAGCGCGCACGGGCACGCGATGACGAGCACAGCGGTGGCGCGCATCAGCGCGAGACCCCAGTCGCCGAGTGCCAGCGCGTTGGCAATCAGCGTCAGCGCGGCAAGCGCGAGCACCGCGGGCACGAACCACGCCGAGACGCGATCGGCGAGGCGCTGCACCGGCGCCTTCGACCCTTGCGCCGCCGCGACCTGGCGAACGATGCCGGCGAGAAGCGTCGCCTGGCCTACGGCCGTCGCCTCGCAGCGCAGCGGGCCGGTCTCGTTCACCGTGCCGGCGAACACGCTCGCGCCCGCGGCCTTGGCGACCGGCGCGCTTTCGCCGGTCAGCATCGCTTCGTTGACGGTCGACTCGCCGGAGATGACGCGGCCATCGACCGGCACGCGGTCGCCTGCGCGCACGATGAACACGTCGCCGGCGCGCACCGCGGCGAGCGGCACTTCCTTCACGTCGCCGTCGCGCTCGCGCAGCACCGTCGGCGGCTGCAGCTTCAACAGGCTGCGGATCGCGGCCGCCGTGCGCACCTTGGCGCGGTTTTCGAGGAGCTTGCCGAGCAGCACCAGCGTGATCACCGCGGTGCTCGCCTCGAAGTACAGATGCTGTCCCGCGATCGGCAACAACCACACGGCGACGCTGAATGCGTAGGCGGCGCTGGTGCCGAGCGCGACGAGCACGTCCATGTTCGCGGCGCCGCCGCGCAGCGCCTTCCATGCGCCGGCATAGAAGCGGCCGCCCGACCAGAACTGCACCGGCGTCGCGAGCGCGAACTGCAGCCACGCCGCCATCTCGAGATCGTGCCGCCCGGTGATGGCCATCAACGCCATCTGGGCGACGAACGGCGCGGTGAGCAGTGCCGCCACCGCGAAGCGCGACAGTTCCGCGCGATAACGGCGCGCCTCGGCGCGCGCGTCGTGCTCCGGCTGCGCGAAAGGATCGACCGCCGGCTCGGCGTCGTAGCCGGCCCGCTGCACCGCTTCGATCAACCCCTCGGGCGTCGCCTTGGCAGGATCGAACTCGACGCGCGCCGTCTCGGTCGCGAAATTGACCGCCGCGTGCACGCCGTCGGCGCGGTTCAGCACCTTCTCGATCCGCGCCGCGCAGGCGGCACAGGTCATGCCGTGGAGCTGAAGGTCGACGACGCGGGGAGCCATGGTGTCAGTAAGGAAACGCGGCCGTAACGTCAAACATGGCCCCGATGATCCGCGATTGCAAGGCCGTTGGCGTTGCGCCCGGTCAACCGGCGCGCGACGCGCCGTTCATTCGCGCTTCAATTGCGGAAACAGGATCACGTCGCGAATCGACGCGCTGTCGGTGAGAAGCATCACCAGCCGGTCGATGCCGATCCCCTCGCCGGCCGTCGGCGGCAACCCGTATTCGAGCGCGCGCACATAGTCGGCGTCGTAGTACATCGCCTCCTCGTCGCCGGCCTCCTTGGCCGCGGCCTGCGCGGAGAAGCGCGCCGCCTGATCCTCCGGATCGTTGAGCTCGGAGAATCCGTTCGCGAGCTCGCGCCCGGTGATGAAGAGCTCGAAGCGATCGGTGACCGCCGGATTCGCGTCGTTCGCGCGCGCGAGCGGGCTCACGTCGGTCGGGTGCGCGACGATGAACGTCGGCTGCACGAGCTTGTCCTCGGTCGTCGCCTCGAACAATTTGAGCTGCAGCAGGCCGACGCCGTCGGTGGGGAACACCTCGACGTCGAACGGCGCGAGCGCGACGCGCAGGTATTCGGGCTTCGACAGCTCGTCGAGCGGATACTGCGGATGGTATTTGCTGATCGCTTCCGCCATCGTCAACCGGTCGAAGCGCTTGGCGAGGTCGATCTCGGTGCCCTGGTAGCTGATCGCGGTCTTGCCGAGCACGCGCTGCGCGATGTCGCGCATCATCTCCTCGGTCAGGTCCATCAGGTAGCGATAGTCGCGATACGCCTCGTAGAACTCGAGCATCGTGAACTCGGGGTTGTGCCGGGTCGAGATGCCCTCGTTGCGGAAATTGCGGTTGATCTCGAACACGCGCTCGAAGCCGCCGATCACGAGGCGCTTCAGGTAGAGCTCCGGCGCGATGCGCAGGTACAGGTCCATGTCGAGCGCGTTGTGATGCGTGACGAACGGCCGCGCGGCGGCGCCGCCGGGAATCGCGTGCATCATCGGCGTCTCGACCTCGAGATAGCCGCGCGAAACGAAGAACTCGCGCATCGCCTGGATGATCTGCGAGCGCAGCACGAACACGCGCCGCGAATCCTCGTTCGTGATCAGGTCGACGTAGCGCTGCCGGTATTTCTGCTCGGTGTCGGTCAGGCCGTGGAATTTTTCGGGCAACGGTCTTAGCGCCTTCGACAGCAGGCGGATCTCCTTCGCCTTGATCGAAAGCTCGCCGGTCTTCGTCTTGAACAGCGTCCCGCGCGCGGCGACGATGTCGCCCAGGTCCCATCGCTTGAACGCGTCGAGCGCTTCGGCGCCGACGGCGTCGAGCGTCACGTAGAGCTGGATGCGCCCGCTCATGTCCTGCAGCGTCGCGAAGCACGCCTTGCCCATCACGCGCTTCAGCATCATGCGCCCGGCGACGGCGGCGTCGACGGCAAGCGCGTCGAGCTCCTCGTTCGACCGCGCGTCGTAGCGCGCGTGCAGATCGGCGGCGAGCGCATCGCGGCGAAAATCGTTCGGATAGGCGTTGCCCGCCGCACGCAGCGCCGCGAGCTTCGCGCGGCGCTCGGCGATGATCTGGTTCTCGTCGGCCGGCGCCGTCGGCGGCGTCTTCGCGTCGTTCACGTCACACTCCCTGTTTGAGGCTCGCCGCGATGAAGTCGTCGAGGTCCCCGTCGAGCACCGCCTGCGTGTTGCCGACCTCGTAGTTCGTGCGCAGGTCCTTGATCCGCGACTGGTCGAGCACGTACGAGCGGATCTGATGGCCCCAGCCGATGTCGGTCTTCGAATCCTCGAGCTTCTGCTGCTCCTCCTGCCGCTTTCGCAGCTCGAGCTCGTAGAGCCGTGACTTGAGCATCGCCATCGCCTCGGCGCGATTGCGATGCTGCGAGCGATCGTTCTGGCACTGGACGACGATGTTGGTCGGCAGGTGCGTGATGCGCACCGCGGAGTCCGTCTTGTTGATGTGCTGGCCGCCGGCGCCCGATGCGCGGAACGTGTCGATGCGCAGATCGGCCGGATTGATGTCGACCTCGATCGAATCGTCGACTTCCGGATAGACGAACACGCTCGCGAACGACGTGTGCCGGCGGGCATTCGAGTCGAACGGGCTCTTGCGCACCAGCCGATGGACGCCGGTCTCGGTGCGAAGGTAGCCGTAGGCGTAATCGCCGTCGACGCGCACCGATGCGCTCTTGATGCCGGCGACGTCGCCGGGCGACTCCTCGAGCACCTCGGTCTTGTAGCCGCGACGCTCGCAATAGCGCAGGTACATCCGCAGCAGCATCGCCGCCCAGTCCTGCGCCTCGGTGCCGCCCGAGCCCGCCTGGATGTCGATGAACGCCGGGTTGGGGTCCATCGGATTGGCGAACATCCGCCGGAACTCGAGGTCGCCAACGTCCTTTTCGATCGAGGCGACGTCGGTTGCGATCGACTGGAGCGTCGCGTCGTCGTCCTCGCTTCGCGCGAGATCGAACAGCTCGCTGCTGTCGGCGATTCGCGTGCCGAGCGACGTCAATGCACCGACGACGCCATCGAGCGCCTTCTTTTCCTTGCCGAGCTGTTGCGCGCGCTCGGGATCGTCCCAGATCTTCGGATTCTCGAGCTCGCGCGAGACTTCGGTCAGTCTTACCGCCTTCCGATCGAAGTCAAAGATACCTCCGCAGGTCCGCGGTGCGCTCACCGAGGCCTTTCAACGTCGCGGCGATCTGATTCAGCTGCTCGGCTTCCATGAAGGTTCGCGCCTGTTTCGAGAGTGGTCATTATACGGTGCCGCTGTCTCGCGTCGGGATCGGTCGCGCTCGGTGTCATTCCGACGCCGGAGGGACGCACATGCCACGCTATCATCTCGCTCTTGCGGCCGCCGATGCGGCTCGCCCCGTCCGGAGACTTTTCCAATGGCCACGATCTTCGTCAACAAGGAGCGCGTCGTCGTCGCTGCGAACGCCGATCCCGACACGCCGCTGCTGTGGGTGCTGCGCGACCACCTCAATCTGACCGGCACGAAATACGGTTGCGGCATGGGCCTGTGCGGTGCCTGCACCGTTCACATCGACGGCGTGCCTACCCGCTCGTGCACGACGCCGCTGTCGTCGGTCAAGCCCGGCGTCGAGATCACGACGATCGAGGGGCTGAAGACGAAGGAATCGCAGGCCGTGCAGGCGGCGTGGGAGAAGCTCGACGTGCCGCAATGCGGCTATTGCCAGTCGGGACAGGTGATGGCGGCGACGGCGTTGCTCGCGAAGAACAAGCGGCCCACCGACGCCGATATCGACACGGCGATGACGGGGAACATCTGCCGGTGCGCGACTTACGTGCGCATCCGCGCCGCGATCAAGGAAGCGGCGAAGACGCTCGCCTGACCGGGAGACGACGATGATGTTCCGCTATCGCATCGAGAAGATGTCGCGCCGCGCGTTCCTGCGCACGTCGGGCGCGGCCGGCGCCGGGCTGATGCTCGCCGTCTACGGTCCTGCACGCGCCGCCGAGGCCGACCCGGCCGCGCCGGCGTCGGAGCCCCGAATGTGCCGGCGCCGATCGACGCGCAACGCGTTCGTTCGCATCGGCGCCGACAACACCGTAACGGTGATCTCCAAGCATCTCGAGATGGGCCAGGGCACGTACACCGGGCTCGCGACGCTCGTGGCCGAGGAGCTCGACTGCGCCTGGTCGCAGGTGAAAGTCGAGGGCGCGCCGGCCGAAGTGCCGCGCTACGCGAACAAGTTCTGGGGACCGGCGCAGGGCACGGGCGGTTCCACGGCCATCGCAAACTCGTTCGAGCAGTATCGGCAGGCGGGCGCGGCCGCGCGCGCGATGCTGGTCGCCGCGGCAGCGAAGCAGTGGAAGGTCGCGCCGGAGTCGATCGTCGTGAAGAGCGGCGTGCTCACCCATTCGTCGGGCAAGCGCGCGACGTTCGGGCAACTCGCTGCCGCCGCGGCGATCGATGCCCGTGCCGACGACGGTGAAGCTGAAGGATGCGAAGGATTTCACGCTGATCGGCAAGAGCGCGCCGCGCAAGGATTCGCGCGCGAAATCGACGGGCAGCCGCGCAGTTCACGCAGGACGTGAAGCTGCCCGGCATGCTGACCGCCGTCGTCGCGCATCCGCCGCGATTCGGCGCGCGCGTGAAGAGCTTCGATTCGCAAAGCGTGTCCGGCATGCCGGGCGTGCGTTTCGTCGTCCAGGTGCCGAACGGCGTCGCCGTCGTCGCGACGAGCTTCTGGGCGGCGAAGAAGGCGCGCGACGCGCTGAAGGTCGAATGGGACGACAGCACGGCGGTGTCGTTCTCGAGCGCCGACGTCTTCGATGAATATCGCAAGATCGCGGCGAAGCCCGCGCCCGTCGCGCGCAACGACGGCGACGTCGACAAGGCGCTCGCCGGCGCGGCGAAGGTCGTCGAGGCAACGTACGAATTCCCGTATCTCGCGCACGCGGCGATGGAGCCGATGAACTGCGTCGTGAAGCTGTCGGCCAATGCGTGCGAAGTGTGGAACGGCGAGCAGTTCCAGACCGGCGACCAGGCGGCGATCGCGCAAGCGGTCGGCCTGAAGCCCGAGCAGGTGAAGATCAACATGCTCTACGCGGGCGGCAGCTTCGGTCGCCGCGCGAGCTCGCTGTCCGACTATCAGGTCGAAGCCGCGTCGATCGCGAAGGGCCTCGCCGTCGGCGGCAAGCTCGACATCCCGGTGAAGCTCGTCTGGACGCGCGAGGACGACATGCGCGCGGGCTTCTATCGACCGGCGTACCTGCACACGATGAAGGCGGCGCTCGACGCGGGCGGCAACGTCGTCGCATGGCATCACCGGATCGTCGGGCAGTCGATCCTCGCCGGCACGGCGTTCGAGCCGATGATGGTGAAGAACGGCATCGACGGGACCTCGGTCGAAGGCGCGGCGAACCTGCCGTACGCGGTGCCGAATCTGCGCGTCGAGCTCTATTCGACGAAGGTCGGCATCCCGGTGCTGTGGTGGCGCTCGGTCGGTTCGACGCACACCGCGTACTCGACGGAGACGCTGATCGACGAGCTCGCGCAATCCGCCGGCAAGGATCCGGTCGAATTCAGGCGCGCGATGCTCGCGAAGCATCCGCGCCACCTGGGCGTGCTCGATCTCGCCGCGAAGGAGGCCCGTTGGGGAACGCCGCTCGCGGGCGGCGCCAACGGCGAGAAGCGCGCGCGCGGCGTGGCGGTGCACGAGTCGTTCAACACCGTCGTCGCGCAGGTCGCCGAGATCACCGTGAAGCCCGACAAGTCGTTCACCGTCGATCGCGTCGTCTGCGCCGTCGACTGCGGTGTCGCGGTCAACCCCGACGTGATTCGTGCGCAGATGGAAGGCGGCATCGGCTTCGGCCTGTCGGCCGTCCTGTACGGTGCGATCACCATCGACAAGGGCGCGACCGAGCAGTCGAACTTCCACGACTATCAGGTGCTTCGGATCAACGAGATGCCGAAGGTCGACGTGTACATCGTGCCGTCGACCGAGAATCCGACCGGCGTCGGCGAACCTGGCGTGCCTCCTATTGCGCCGGCCGTCGCCAACGCGATCGCCGCGGCCACGGGACAGCGATTGCGCAAGCTGCCCTTGAAGATCGCATGATCGGTTCGTCGTCCCCGCACAAAAAGGCCAGGCGATGAAAACGCCGCGCGGCTTCGTCACGTCGCACGCGATGCCGGCCCCCTTGCCGGCGGGTGCGCTCGTGTTCGCGTTTCGCGACGGCAAGCTGCTCGTCCACGGAGCACGCGATGCCGATGCGCAGCCGCGTGTGGCGACGTCGGCTGAAACTGCGGCACTCGGACTGCAAGGCGCGGCGTATTTTCTCGGACACCTCGACGGCGTCGATTGCGTCGCGCTGCGGCTCGCCGGCGACGCACCCGAGCCGCAAGGCTGGCGATACGCGGGACTGCGCTCGCTCTTCTTCTGTCTGCCGGATCCGCTGCTCGCGCTCGCCGGACGCGCTTCGCAAGTCGTCGAATGGGATCGCACGCATCGCTATTGCGGTGCGTGCGCAACGCCGACGCGCGACAAGGAGGGCGAGCGCGCGAAGGAATGCCCCGCGTGCGGCCTCGTCGCCTATCCGCGCGTCTCGCCGGCGATGATGTGCCTCGTCACGCGCGGTCGCGAGATGCTGCTCGCGCGCTCGCACCGCTTCGCGCAGCCGATCTACAGCGCGCTCGCCGGATTCGTCGAGGCCGGCGAGTCGATCGAGGACTGCGTCCATCGCGAGGTGCGCGAAGAGGTGGGTCTCGACGTTGGCGAGCCCGTGTATTTCGACAGCCAGCCCTGGCCGTTCCCGCACTCGCTGATGATCGCGTACACCGCCGAATACGTCGGTGGCGAGATCAGGCTCGAGGATGAAGAGATCGCCGAGGCGCGCTGGTTCTCGCCCGATGATCTGCCCGCTCTTCCGTCGCCCGTGTCGATCGCGCGCCGATTGATCGACGCGACCGCCGCACGGCTGCGCGCGCTCGGCTGAGTCGAACAGGGGACAGACCACGTTTTCCGGTTAAGTCAGCGACCGGTTTCCGGCGTCCCGAAAAACGTGGTCTGTCCCTCATTAGCCATCGCCTGCGCCGTCAACGCGAGCTCGCAGACCTTGTAGCAATGCGCCTGCGGCATCGCGGTCTCGGTGCGCTCGAAGATGTCCCGCCGCAGGTTGGTGTAATACGTGAGTTCCGCGTCCGCGCAATCGACGTAACGGACGCCTTTGCCGTCGACGAGAAACAAATGGTCCGTGCCGGGACGGCCGGCGATGTCGACGTACTTGCGCAGCTCGATGTAGCCCTCGGTGCCGACGAGCGTCAGGCGCCCGTCGCCCCACGTCGGTAAGCCGTCGGGCGTGAACCAGTCGACGCGAACGTAGCCCGACGCGCGGTCGCTTTCGACCATGACTTCGCCGAGGTCCTCGAACCCGGGATCGCCCGGGTGATTCATGTTCGCAGCCCGCGCCGCGACGATGCGCGCGTCCGTCGACCCGGTGAAATACAGGAACTGGTCGAGTTGATGCGATGCGAGGTCGCACAGGATGCCGCCGTATTGCGCACGTTCGAAGAACCACGGCGATCGTAGATGGCGATTCAATCGATGCGGGCCGAGTCCGCACGTATGTATGACGCGTCCGATCGCGCCGGCGGCGATGAGCTCGCCCGCGCGCGTCGCCGATCGCGTCTCGAAGCGCTCGGTGAAATTGATCGAGAATATGCGCCCGCTTTCGCGCTGCGCGGCGCGCACGGCGTCGAGCTGGTCGAACGTCGTTACGGCGGGCTTGTCCGACATGAAATCCTTGCCGGCGCGCATCGATTCGACCGCGAATCCGGCGCGCTCGCACGGGATTGCCGCGCACGTGATCAGGTGGATCGTCGGATCGTCGAGGAAGCGCCGATAGTCGTCGACGCGGGCGACGTCGGGAAAGCGCTCGACGAAACCCTTCAACGGCACGGGGTCGCCGCGCGTCCAGAACCCGGCGCACTCGGCGCCGATGTCGCGCAGGCTCTTCACCTGATCGTAGACGTGCCGATGGTCGAGGCCGATGGCGGCAAAGCGGAGCTTCGGGTACGGGTTCATGGGCGCTTCACGGGATCCGGTGGCGCGGTCATTATTGCACCGGCCGCGGGGCCGTACCGCCGCTTTCGGTAAAGCGTCGGCACGGGCGAAGCTGCTAGAATCTGCCCGCTCGACTTCCGCTCGCTCCATGCGCCGAATCCTCGCTTTGCTGCTCGCCGTGTCGTTCGCCGTGCTCGCGCACGCGCAGGACACCCGCGACATGACCGATGAGGCACGCAGCCGCTATGCGAGCGCACTGAAGGATGCGACTGCGCTCGTGCAGCAGAAGCGCTACGACGCGGCGAAGCAGGCACTGGGCGCACTGATCGCGCAACGGCCGCGCGAGCCACAGGCGCGCTTCCTGCTGGGCGTCGTACAGACCGAAACCGGTGACGACGCGGCGGCGGTACGTACGTTCACGGAACTCACGCAGCAGTACCCGGAGCTTCCCGAGCCGCACAACAACCTCGCGGTGCTGTACGCGAAGCGCGGCGACGTCGACAACGCGCGTGCCGAGCTCGAAACGGCGCTCAAGGCCGCGCCGGATTGGGCCGTCGCGCATGAAAACCTCGGCGACCTCCTCGCGCGCATGGCGGCCGATCATTACGAGCGCGCAACGAAGCTCGATCGGCTGAACAAGAGCGCCGCGGCGAAGCTCGAGATCGCGCGCAATCTGCTCGCCGTGTCGACCGCTTCGGTGCCCGCGTCCGCGTCCTCGTCGACGACATCCGCGCCAGCGTCGGCGTCGAAATAACCTCACTTCGATTCAAAGGAGCGTGTCGATGTCGTTTCGCTTGTCGTTGTTCGCCGCGATCGTCGCGGTGGCACTGTCGTTGCCCGCGCACGCGGCGAATCCGCAGGTCGAGCTCGATACGACGCTCGGCAAGATTCGCGTCGAGCTCTATCCCGACGCGGCGCCGAAGACCGTCGAGAACTTCCTCGCGTACGTCAAGTCGGGTTACTACGACGGCACGCAGTTCCATCGGGTCATCGACGGCTTCATGGTCCAGGGAGGCGGCTTCACCACCGACTTCAGGCAGAAACCGACGCGGCCGCCCGTGGTGAACGAGGCCGAGAAGAGCAGCAGGGCCGGCGTGCTGAACACGGCGGGAACCATTGCGATGGCGCGCACGTCTGACCCGAACTCCGCGACCGCGCAGTTCTTCATCAACGTCAACGACAACCGCGCGCTCAACTTCCGCTCGCCCGACCCGATGGGCATCGGCTATACGGCGTTCGGCAAGGTCGTCGACGGCATGGACGTCGTCCACAGGATCGCGAAGGTCGCGAAGGGTGGCGGCAAGCCGGTGCCGCCCGGCACGCCGCTCGATCCGAAGGACGTTCCAACCGAGCCGGTCGTCATCTCGAAGGCCTTCGTCGTCGACGCCAAATAGGACGAATGCGATGGTTATCCTGCATACGAACATGGGCGACATCGGCATCGAGCTCGACGCCGACAATGCGCCGAAGACCGTGGAGAACTTTCTGCAATACGTCCGCGACGGCCACTATGACAATACGCTGTTCCACCGCGTGATCGGCAACTTCATGATCCAGGGCGGAGGCATGGGCCCCGGCATGAAGGAAAAGCACACGCGCGCGCCGATCGCGAACGAGGCGGCGAACGGCATCAAGAACAAGCGCTATACGGTCGCCATGGCGCGTACGTCGGATCCGCATTCGGCGACATCGCAGTTCTTCATCAACGTCGCGGACAACGACTTCCTCGACTTCAAGTCGCCGGGTGGCAACGGATGGGGCTATTGCGTGTTCGGCAAGGTCGTCAACGGCGAGGACGTCGTCGACAAGATCACCGCCGTGGCCACCGGCAGCTCCGGCTTCCATCAGGACGTGCCGAAGGACGACGTCGTCATCCTTCGCGCCGAGGAAGTGCCGGCGTAACGAGCGGGCACGCCCGCGCCCACCGATGCGGCCGGCGCTGCTGGTCTCGGATCTGCACCTCGCGCCGAAGCGGCCGGCGCTCGCCGCGGCGTTCCACGCGTTCTGCGCCGGTCCTGCGCGCGAAGCGTCGGCGCTCTACGTGCTGGGCGATCTGTTCGACGCATGGATCGGCGACGACCAGCTTCGCGAGCCTTTCGCGGCCGATGTCGCAAGGTCGCTGCGCGGCGTCGCGGAAGCCGGCGTCGCGGTGTTCATGATGCGCGGCAATCGCGACCTGCTGCTCGGCGCTGCGTTCGCGCGCGCCGCCGGTGCAAAGCTGCTGCCGGAGCAGGCGGTCGTCGATATCGGCGGCACGCCGACGCTGCTGCTGCACGGCGACGAGCTCTGCACCGACGATGAGGCGTACCAGCGCTATCGGGCGTGGGCGCGCGACCCGGTGCGCCAGCAGCGATTCCTCCGGCTGCCGTACATCCTGCGCGCCGCATTCGTTCGCTGGCTTCGCCGGACCAGTCGGCGCGAGAACGCGCGCAAGTCCTCGGTGATCATGGACGTGAACGCGCACGCCGTCGGCGACGCATTTCGAGCACACCGCGTGCACCGGATGATCCACGGCCACACGCATCGGCCCGCGCAGCATGAGCACGCTGTCGACGGCGAGCCGTGCGAGCGGTTCGTGCTCGCCGATTGGTACGACCGCGCAAGCTATCTCGAAGTCGACGGCGACGGCGCGCGTTTGCGCGAATGGCCCGCTTCGTCGTCGCAATGAAACGACCGCACAGCCAATAACTGAACTGTTCACACCGCAGTGGTGGTCGGCACTCGCCGCCATCGTCGTGATCGACCTCGTGCTCGCCGGCGACAACGCGCTCGCCTGGATCGGATGGCGGCTCACGCGAGGGTCGGCGCGCTCGTCCTGTTTCCGCTGTGGCGCTCGCTCACCGGCAAGCAGCGTGCGCACGGTGCCGTGCTCGCGCTGATGATCGTATGGGTCAGCGCGCTCGGCTGGGTCGAGGAGCGCGCCGGCGTCGAGTTCGACGTCTTCGACCAGTGGCGCTGGGACGACGAGATCTTCGATCTGGTCCGATGGGTCGGTTGGATCCCGCTCGCGGTCGCGCTGCACGCCGCGATGGCGCGCGGCGGTGCAGCGGTAGCTGTTCGCGGCCTGGTGTGCATCCTTTGTGAAGCGGCGCGCGGCACCGCTGGTCGCGACGCCTAGAAATCCACGAAGAACGGCGCCGCGGCCAGCAGCGCCGCGACAGCGCAGAGCCATGCTGTGCTGTCGATGAAATACGGCACCGCGCAGAGGAGCACGCCGCAAATCAGCGGCACGAAGCGCGTCTGCCGCTTGCCGTAGACGATATACGCGAGTCCTACGGCGCCGGTGACGATTCCGATCAGGAGCGGCATCACGATGCCGTCCCGAGCATCACAATGCTGTCCCGAGCCTCGCTGAGCGCCGTCGATGCCAGCGCGCGCATCACCCGAGCCGATTCGCCGGCGAGTTTCGCTTCCCATGCCGGATCGTGAGGCAGGACGACGACGCTCATCGCGGGGTGGCCGGCGGCTGCGCCGCGCGCGACGGCGACGTCATTTGCCGAAACCAGTCGAGCGCCTCGCCGAACGGCGCCGCATCGACCGTGTGCGGTCCGTCGAAATACTCGATGCGCACGTGGCTGAAGCCGGCGCGCCGGAGCTTGTCGGCGATGTCGCGATGGTTCGCCGGTGTCGCGACGTCGTCGCTTCGCCCCGACTGAAGGAACACCGGAATCTCCCTGTAAGACGCGTCGAGCACGCTCAACTCGCGCGCGGCGGGCACGACCGTGTCCTCGTTGATGCCGGCGAGATAGATGCCGCTGACCGCGCGGCCGCGGCTCGCGAACATCGCAGCAAGCCAGCCGGAGCATTTGGCACCGCCCGAAAAGCCGCCGAACGCGAGCGGCATGCTGTCCGTCCTTGGCCACTGCAATTGCAATACGGTCAACGCCGCCACGTCGAGCGCATAGCGCAAATAGATGTGATCGTCGCCGGCGTCCTGCTCGGCATCGGCGGCGAGCAGTATCCAGCCATGCTGCTGCGCGGCGGCCGCATACTGGCCGAGCAGGCGGCGACTCGAGTTGTATCCGCGATCCATCGTCGCACACACGATCAGCACGGGCCAGTCGCGCGCGGCGTCGAAATCCGGCGGAACTGCGACCGTGACCAGTGCGTGCGTGATCGGTGACAGATGACCGCGCCCGGCGAACTCGCGAACCTCGTTCGGCAACTCGAACCTGAACTCGTTCAGCCGGCCGGCAACGAGACCCGCTGCGTGCAACGTCGCGGACTCGACGAGCAATGCCAGCAGCGCGACGAGCGGCGTCAGCCGCGTTCGCGCGACGCGGCTCCACGCGCCGGGCAAGCTACGCGCGAATCGGTGCACGTCGCCGGGCCCGGCGCATCGCCACGGCGGCAACGATGCAAATCAGGCATTGGACTGCGAGCATTGCGCCGCCGGAGAGAGTGGGCACCGCTGCAACGGCCGTCGAGTCGACGACGATCGTCAATACGGCGTCGGAAAGCGCGGAAACCGTCACCACCGTTCCATCCGGTGTGCTGAGGATCGCCGGCAATGAAGCGGCTATGAACAATTCGCCGACGCGAGCGACGTCGAGGCGGCGAGGGCCCAGGCTGCTCGCGTATCGGTAATTGAGCAGCGCCGCATCGAACGAGAACGCACCTTGGTAGAGCGGTTGCCGGACGAGCGGCCGGCGAGCATGAAAGTAGATGAACCCTTGCCCGCCCTCGTTTCCAATCTCAACGCCGCTGCCTGGAGCATCGCCGACGGCAGCGTCGACGACGCCGGGGATCGACATCGTGACGGTCGCGCTGAACGCGAGCGATGCGCCGCTCGATTGCGGGTCGATAAGCTGCGTCGTATCGCCCGACGCCGTGAACGTGACCGGAAGACCTGCGAATGGAATGACCGGACCACCGGACGCCTCGACCGTGCCCGACGCATTCGAGACGGTGAGCGAAACCGTCAGCGGAACAGCGTGCGCCGAGGACACCCATGCTGCGGCGACGAGCGCGCCGCGGAGCGCAGTTGCAGCGTTCACCGATACGCCCCCTTCAGACCGTTGCGCGATGCCGCGAACCGGCGTCACAGCGCAGCGGTCGGCCTCAGCGCAGCGCGCGCCCGAAATCGTCGATCAGATCGTCGGCGTCCTCGATGCCCACCGACACGCGAATCAACGAGTCGGCGATGCCCATCGCGGCGCGACGCTCGGCACCCATCTCCCAGAATATCGTGTGCGCGACCGGGATCGCGAGCGTGCGGTTGTCGCCGAGATTCGACGACGACACGACGATCGACAGCCGGTTCAGCATGTCGAAGCAGTCGACCATCGGTTCCAGCTCGAAGGACAGCAGCGCGCCCGGTGCGCGAAAAAGCTCGAGCGCGCGCGCATGCTGGGGGTGCGACGCGAGCCCGGGGTAGTGCACGGCGCGAACATCGTCATGTGCCTCGAGATACTCGGCAAGCGCCTGCGCGTTCGCGCACGCACGGTCCATCCGCAGCGCGAGCGTCTCCGCGCCGACCGACACGTGATGCGCCTGCTCGGCGGCGAGCGTCGCGCCGAAGTCGCGCAGGCCCTTCTTGCGCAATTGCGTGATGCCCCACATCGCAGGGTTCGCGCTCTTGTACGTGTCGGCGATGCCGGGATCGTTCGACCAGTCGTGCAGGCCGGTGTCGGTGATCGCGCCGCCGAGCGCGTTGCCATGGCCGCCGATGTACTTGGTCAGCGCGTTCACGATCAGGCTCGCACCGACGCTCCTCGGCTGGAACAGCCACGGTGAAGTCATCGTGTTGTCGACGATGTAGATCAGACCACGCGCGGTGCACAGCGCACCGATGCGCGCGAGATCGGCGACCTGCGTGCGCGGGTTCGCGATCGTCTCCACGAGCACGAGCCGCGTCTGCGGCGTGAGCGCCGCCTCGACCGCGGCGGCATCGGTGGCGTCCACGAACGTCACGCCGGTTCCGTGCGCGGCGAGCGTGTTCAGCAGGCTCACCGTGTTGCCGAACAGGTAGCGGCTGGCGACGACATGATCGCCGCCGCGCGTGAGCGCGAGCATGATCGCGCCGATCGCCGCCATGCCGGTCGCGAAGCAGACGGTGGCGACACCCTGCTCCATCGCGGTGATCTTCGCCTCGAGCGCCGCGGTCGTCGGGTTGCCCTGCCGGCCGTACGCGTAACCTTGCGCGCGCCCCTGGAAGACGGCGGCAAGATCGCGGGCGTCGCGATAGCCGTACGCGACGGAAAGATGCAGCGGCTTGTGCAGCGCGCCGTGCTCGATCGGCGCGTCGCGGTCCGAGTGCAGGATCGATGTGGTGAAGCCGCGGCGTTTGGCGGATGTACTCATGGCGGTCGCAGAAAATGAAAAAAGCCCGTCAGCGGCTGCTGCAACGGGCTTCGCGCGGACCACGACACCGGCGGCGCTTCGGGCCTCGCTTTAGCAGCATTTGTTGCGCGCCCGCAAGGTCGGGTAGGGACAGCCCGTTGCCGAGCCATCCCCCCCTAAGAACCGAGCGTGCGAGTTTCCCAGCACTCGGCTCGAGCCTCTACCAAGCCTAGCGAGCTAGACCGGCAATGCTACCGCATCTCATCCAAAGTGCACTTGCCTATGACAGTTCGGATGCAGGAGAACCAAGTTGGATGGCGCGTTCGTTCCACCCAACTGTTTCGGGTGAATGTGGTGTGCGTGGAACGCTTCGTCCATGGTGATCGGACGATCGCACACCGGGCACGTTCCCTCTTGACTCAACCACAGGCGAAGAAGCCGCTTGCGCTCCTTCAGCTTGTTGACCATCGTGAGCGTCGCTCGTGCTTCGAGCGCCGGCTCCCACTCAGGCAGGAAAGGATTCAAGTCCCCTTCCACCTTCTTGTGAACGACGATCCTGGTGTCGGCCGCTTTGTACAGCTTGACGGCGACCTTCCTGCCATCTTCTGCAACGACGAAGTCCTGAAACACCCATCGGCGCGAGCCTACAAAGGCGAAGTAGCGACTCTTCACCCAACGCAGGCCCTTCCGCGGATGCCTCCGCCTCGCCCAGCGCCATAGCGCTTGCCATATGCAGTGATCCACGTGCGAATACGTCGTCTTGGCGTTGATCGTCTTGTGATACTCCGCCCAACCTTTGATGACCGGATTGAGCAGACGGATCAGGTTGACGGTCTTCGCCGCTTTGTTGTTACGGACGATCTCCCGCACCTTGTCCAAGAAATGCTCGATGTTCTTCTTGGCCGGCTTGATGATCAGCTTGCCCTTGTACTTGCGGACGTTCTGACCAAGGAAATCAAATCCGCTCTCGATATGCGTGATCTTCGTCTTTTCAGGAGCCAGACGCAGACCGCGTTCTGCCATGAATGCCTCCACCAGCGGCTTCACCTTGTCCTCCAGCAGCTCTCGCGAGCAGCCGGTGACGATGAAGTCGTCGGCGTAGCGAACCAAATTCACCTTGTTGCTGTTGCGTTTGCCGAAGTGTTTCCTCAGCAGCGCTTCCAGACCGTCCAAGGTCATGTTCGCCAAGGTCGGCGAAATAACACCGCCCTGTGGCGTTCCGGCTTCCGTTGCATACCGCATTTGCGACTCCACGTACCCGCATTTCAGCCACTTGCGCAGCACCTCTCGATCGATGGGAACGTGATCGAGAAGCCAAGGGTGGCTGATGTGGTCGAAACAGCCTTGGATATCCGCCTCCAAGATCCACTCCGCACTCGTCCGCTGTGACAGTGCCGTTCGGCACTGCTTGATCGCATCCGCCGTGCAGCGATAGGGTCGGAACCCGTAGCTGTTCGGATCGGCCAGCGTCTCGGACACGGGTTCCAGCGCGAGAAGGTGAAGCGCCTGCATCGCGCGATCCTTCATCGTCGGAATCCCCAATGGCCGCCGCTTGCCGTTGGACTTAGGGATGTACACGCGCCGCAACGGCAACGGCTGATACCCGCGCCGTTTCAGCTGTGCGATCCCGCGGACCTTCGACTCCGGCGTAGACCATAAGACGTTGTCCACACCCGGCGTCTTGTGCCCGCGATTTTCGGTCACTCGTCGTACGGCCGAATGCTTTGCCGCAAAACGAGCGGGTCAGGAACCGTTGCAGGGCTTTCGCCTTGCGCCAGTCCTGCTCCTTCACTGCCTTGGCGATGCGTACCTGCAGGTTTCGAACATTCCTGTTCACCCTGGCCCAGTCGATGCCGTGCCATTCGATCAGGTCTGCCGAAGACGCAGATGCGGGTCGCTCGACAAGACACTTCCTGTCGTCGAACTGCATTCTCACTTGCTGTCTCCTTGACGCTGACCCGACAAGAAGACGCAAGTCTCCCCTTGCGGGAAGCATTGCGTTTCCCGCAGGGAGATCATCGAAACTTCTACAGGCTCATCGCCCGTAGAGACCACGTGGAAGTGGGCCCGCTTTCGCGTGGGGTGACGTTCAAACCCCTATCCGGACGATTACAGCCCGGCGTTCGCTTTCTCCACGATCCTCTACCCGCACTTCCGAGGGCTTCTCTTGCGATCGGCTTGCCCGCGAGCGTACGGCCTCACGCGGGCGGAAATACGGGCTTACCCAGTTCCATGCCAGCAACACGAACAGGTTAGGTCCTGCCTCTTCGCCGGTGGTGCCATGTCGACGTGTCCCTGTCACAGAAAGAGACAACCGACCACCTACCATTTTGGTCAGGGCGTGCTTCGCTGCTTCCGCCCAGCTTTGATAACGGCGTTTATCGGCAATTCACTTTGCGTTGACCCTACTGTTCAGCCTGACCCCTCGTCCGCTTGCAGCAAGCGAACTCATCCCGGTCCCTCACGAGAACCAAGATATCTCCATCGATGAGGCGTTGTCAGGGCGCTTCGCACG
Organism: uncultured beta proteobacterium; assembly: GCA_963798655.1. Taxonomy (GTDB): domain Bacteria; phylum Pseudomonadota; class Gammaproteobacteria; order Burkholderiales; family Casimicrobiaceae; genus CAVSMC01. Next base: position 345,126 of record CAWCUH010000012.1, read on the forward strand.
CGACCGTTGCCAGTCACGCACTGCCCATAGGCTACGACTAGTCGAATAGTCGGTTCCCTGCCGCCCGGAAAGCGAGCGGTGGAACGATTGCCGGCATGGCTTTCGCCACGCCATGTCCGGCCTAACGGCCAGACTCTCTGAGGGCTGCTGTTTTATAGCTCTAAGTCTACCGGCCAGAAGCCGGAGGGAGAGGCAGCTTCCCTTAAGTGGCGCGACCTGCTGGTCGCACCTGTGCATCAAATCGGCGCGTAAAGAAGCATTATCGCCGATCGCCTGTGGCCCCGTCAAATCGGCTCGGATCATTGCAGCGGCTTCAGCTGCTCCAGCAGCGTCGGCACCAGCTCGCTCACCGTCGGGTGGATTCCCATCGCGCGCTGGATGAGCGTGTACGGCTTGTCGGCGTACATCACGTCGAGCAGCGAATGGATCACCTCGTCCCCCTCGATGCCGAGCAGCGCCGCGCCCAGAATGCGCTTGCTGTCGGCGTCGACCAGCACCTTCATGAATCCCGCCGTCTCGCCGCGCTCGCGCGCGCGGCCCACGCGCGCCATCGGATACGTCGCGATCAGCGCATTGCGCTTCGACTCGCGCACTTCGCGCTCGCTCATGCCGGCGCGACCGAGCGGCGGATCGATGAACAGCGCGTACGCCGGTATCCGGTCGGTGACGCGCCGCGACTCGCCGTCGAGCAGGTTCGCCGCCACGATCTCGTAGTCGTTGTACGCGGTGTGCGTGAACGCACCGCGGCCGTTCACGTCTCCGAGCGCGTAGACGCCTTCGGCGCTCGTGCGCAACTGGTCGTCGACGACGATGTAGCCGCGCTTGTCGAGGTCGATGCCGGCGCGCTCGCAGCCGAGCTTCTCGGTGTTCGGCGTGCGGCCGGTCGCGAACAGCAGGTGCGAGCCGCGGATCGCGCGCGGCTCCTGCTCGCAGTCGACGCCCGCGACGACGTCGCCGCCGTCGCGGCTTACCGACAGGCATGTCGCGTTGACGCGCACGCCGACGCCTTCATTTTCGAGGATCGCTCGCACGGCGTCGGACACGTCGTCGTCCTCGCGCGCGACGAGCCGCGGCGCCATCTCGATCACCGTCACGTCGCAGCCGAAACGCCGGTACATCTGCGCGAACTCGAGACCGATGTAGCTCCCGCCGACGACGATCAGATGCCGCGGCAGCGAATCGACGTCCATCATCGAAATGTTCGTGAGGTGCGGCACTCGATCGGCGCCGGCGATCTTCGGCATCGCGGGCCGGCCGCCGACGTTGACGAAGACCAGCGGCGCCTCGAGCAGCGTGTCGTTCACGCGCACCTTGCGCGCTCCGTCGAAGCGTGCGTCGCCTCGGATGACCGTCACGTTCTTCGCGTTGCGCACCCAGCGCTCGACGCCTTCGGTCGACTTCTGCACGATGGCGTCCTTGCGCGCCTTCACTGCGCGCATGTCTACCGTGACGCCGCCGGGCACGACGACACCCCATTGCGACGCGGTGCGCGCGACGTGCGCGGCGCGCGCGCTCGCGATCAGCGCCTTCGTCGGGATGCAGCCGTTGTTCACGCACGTGCCGCCGAAGCGGTCGCGCTCGATGATCGCGGTCTTGCGGCCGGCCGCCCCGAGCCGCACGGCGAGCGCGGGACCGGCTTGCCCGGTGCCGATGACGATCGCGTCGTACCGCTCGCTCATCGCTGCCTCCTCCCGCGTCCGAGACGAGCGAGCGAGTGTACGCCCGATGCGCTCGTGCGAGTCATCGCGCGAGCATCGACTTGAGCTGCGCGAGCCGCTCGCGTCCGGCGTCCTTCGCGCGCGCCGCTTCGTCCGCCGGCAGCGGCTCGCCGGCCCATCGCAGATCGTCCTGCGCGAGCTCGGAGAGGAAGCGTGAAGGCTGGCCGTCGTGCCATTCGCCGGCACGCTTGCGCTTGCGGCAGAACGAAAGGTGCAGGCTTCGCTGCGCACGCGTGACGCCGACGTACATCAGCCGGCGCTCCTCGTCGACGTCGCCGGCGGCGACCGCCTCGCGATGCGGCAGGATGCCCTCCTCGAGCCCGACGAGGAAAACGTGCGCGAACTCGAGCCCCTTCGCCGCATGCAGCGTCGACAGACGCACCGCATCGGACTTCGAATCGTCCTGGCCGTCGAGCATCGTGAGGAGCGCGATGGTTTGTGCGAGCTCGATCAGCGTCTTCCGATCGGCCTCGCCCTTTTCACCCAGCCAGCGGACGAAGTCGCGCACGCTCTGCCAGCGCGTAACCGCCTGCTTGCGCTCGCACGTCTGTTGCAGGTAGTCCTCGTAGCCGATGTTCGCGACGAGCTCGTCGAGCAGACGGCCCGCCGGCTCGCGCGGCGCGCGAAATCTGACGTCGCTCACAAGCGTGCAGAACGCGTTCAGGATGTCACGCTGCCGCGCCGGCAGCACCGATTTCGCTTCGTCGGAAAACACGGCGGCGAAGAGGCTCTCCTGCCGCCGCGCGCCGATCGCGCCGAGCTTCTCGAGCGTCGTGCCGCCGATGCCGCGACGGGGCGTCGTCACCGCCCGAATGAACGCCGGATCGTCGTCGTCGTTCAGCACGAGACGCAGATACGCGATCAGGTCCTTGATCTCGGTGCGCTCGAAATACGACTGCCCGCCGGAGATCGCGTACGCGACGTTCTGCTCGCGCAGCTTCTGCTCGAACGCCTTCGCCTGATGATTGCCGCGATAGAGGATCGCGTAGTCGGAAAGCCGCGATCGATGCTCGAACTTGTGTGCGAGCAGCCGGCGAACGACGCCTTCCGCCTCCGCCTCGTCGTCCGCCGCCGGCGTCACGCAAAGCGCGTCGCCGTGACCGAGCTCGCTCCACAACCGCTTTTCGAAGAGCTTCGGATTGTTCGCTATCAGCGCGTTCGCGCTTCTGAGGATTCGCACCGTCGAGCGATAGTTCTGCTCGAGCTTCACCACTTTCAATGCGGGATAGTCGCGCGGAAGCTGCGCCAGATTGTCGACCGATGCGCCGCGCCAGCCGTAGATCGCCTGGTCGTCGTCGCCGACGGCAGTGAACATCCCGCGCTCGCCGACGAGCTCGCGCAGCAGCCGGTACTGCGCGGGATTGGTGTCCTGGTATTCGTCGACGAGCAGATACGCGCAGCGGGCACGCCACTTCGAAGCGGCGTCGGCGTCGCGCGCGAGCAGCGCGATCGGCAGCGCGATCAGGTCGTCGAAATCGACTGCCTGGTACGCGCGCAGCGTGTCGTCGTAGCGCAGGTACGCGCGCGCGGCGACCGCCTCGTCGTCGTCCTTCGCACCGGCCGCCGCCGCAGCCGGAGTCACGAGCGCGTTCTTCCACTGGCTGATCTTCCACTGCGCCGCGCGGGCTCGCGCGCGATCGGTGGTCTGGATCAGCTCGGCGACGATCGGCTCGATGTCGTCGGGATCGAGAATCGAGAACGACGGCTTCAGCCCGACGGCTTTCGCGGCGCTGCGAACGATGCGCAGTCCGAGCGCGTGAAACGTCGAGATCGCGAGAGCGGCGCCGACATCGCGCTTGCCGCCGCGAGCGAGGAGCTCGCTCGCGCGATCGCGCATCTCGCGCGCCGCCTTGTTGGTGAACGTGATCGCGGCGATCGAATCGGGCGCGTGTCCGCGCTCGAGCAGATGCGCGATCTTCGCGGTGATAACGCGCGTCTTGCCGCTGCCTGCGCCGGCGAGCACGAGCAGCGGTCCGTCGACGTAGCGGACCGCCTCGCGCTGCGCGGCGTTCAGGGGAAACGACATGGGAGAGCACCGCCGGCGGCGCGCGGCGCGCCTGCTAGAATCCGCGCCGATTGTACTTCGATTCCGCGCATCGGACGGCGACGACACGATGAGTCTTTATGCGATCGGCGACATCCAGGGCTGCCATGCAGAGCTCTGCCAGATGCTCGACCTGATCGCGTTCTCGCCCGCCACCGACCGCTTGTGGCTCGTCGGTGATCTCGTCAACCGCGGGCCGGGATCGCTTGCGGTGATGCGCGAGGTGCGCAAGCTCGGCGACGCGGCGACGATCGTCATCGGCAACCATGATTTCCACCTGCTGACCGTCGCCGCCGGCCACGCGCGGATGCACCGTGAGGACACGCTCGCGCCGGTGCTCGATGCACCCGATCGCGACGAGCTGCTCGCATGGGTTCGCGGATGGCCGCTCGTCGTCGTCGACGGCGAACGGCTGATGGTGCATGCGGGGCTGCTGCCGTCGTGGACACCGGCAACCGCGCTGATGCTGTCGGGCGAGGTGCAGGCGATGCTCGCAGGCGACCTCCACGATGCGTTCCTCGCGACGCTCTACGGCGACGAGCCGAGCGCGTGGCGCAGCGACCTCGAAGGCTTCGACCGCTTGCGCGCGATCGTCAACGCGTGCACGCGATTGCGCTTCTGCACGGCCGACGACCGGATGGAATTGCGCGAAAAGCGCGGGCCGCGGTTCACGCCGCCGGGTTTCAAGCCATGGTTCGCGCACGAAACGCGCGCATCGTCCAGCGTGAGCGTCGTCTGCGGTCACTGGTCGACGCTCGAGCTGATGCTCGCGCCGCGCGTGATGATGCTCGACTCGGGATGCCTGTGGGGCGGAGCGCTGACGGCGATCAGGCTCGATGACCGTCGGGTGTTCCAGGTTCCGTCGCGCCAGCCTTTGCAACCGAAGCCGCTGCGCTAGCGTTCGCGGCGACGAGCGCGCGGATCGCGTCCTCGGCTGCGCGCGCGACCTGGCGCCGGTGAACGCCGCGCGCCGGCACAACGGGCGCGACGTGCAGCTCGACCACGATCGCGCGCGCGCTCACTACGCGCCAGAACGACGTCGGAAACGACGTGTCGCCGACGTAGCCCGGCGCGTCGGTATGCTCGCCGTCCGGCGTGCGATAGCGGATCGCGACGGGTTGCACGTGACCTTGCGCGTCGACGATCGGCTGCAGCAGCGACCCGTGGAACGGCAGGACTTCGCGGCCGTCGGTCGTCGTGCCCTCGGGGAAGACGGCGATCAGGTCGCCGCGCGCGAGCGCTTCGGCGGCGTGGCGGTTGATCTTGTGCGCGTCGCGCCGGCGCGTGCGATCGATGAACAGCGTTCCGACGCTCGCGATCAGACGGCCCACGAGCGGCCAGCGCGCGAGCTCCGCTTTGGCGATGAAGCGCGCCGGCCGCAGCGTGTTCAGCACGAAGATGTCGAGCCACGAAATGTGGTTCGCCACGATGATGACGTTGCCGTCGAGCGCCGGCGCCGCCGCGCCGTGCAGCCGCGCCTCGACGCGCAGCATGCGCAGCAGCCGCTCGCTCCAGCGACGGACCAGCGCCTCGCGCGAGCGCGTTTCGAGCCACGGAAAGACCAGCGCCGTCGTCGCGAGCCCTTCGGCGAGGTGCAGCGAGACGCGTACCGAGCGATAGACGCGAAGCGGCAGTGGCGCCGGGCGCCGATGGGCGTCCGCCGCCACGGCTACGATCAGTGCGTGACGCGGGTCGTGCGGCCGTCGGACAGGATGCGCACGCGATCGCCGGGACGGAATTGCTCGCCCGCGTCCTGCACGAGCGCGATCGTGCGCCCGGAATCGAGTCGCGCGGTGATCTCCACGCCGGTGCCGCGATTGACGTCGTGCTCGGCGGCGTTGCCGATCAGTCCGCCGATCAACGCACCGGCGATCGCACCGGCGGCGTTGGCGCTCGAGCTGCCGCCGATCTGGCTGCCGCCAATGCCGCCGATCACGGCGCCGGTGACCGCGCCAGCACCCGTCGTCGGGCCCTGCAGGTTGACGGGTCGAACCGTTTCGACGACGCCCATCTCGACCGATTGCGGGCGATACGCCTGGTAACCGTAGTACGTCGGTCCGTAGTTGGGTGGCGGCGCGCAGGCGCCGACGAGTACCGCGGCGCCGATCGCGGCCAGCGACGGCCGCAGGATTGCGAAGGGACGCTTCATGCTTGCCTCACCAGGGATGCTTGCCGAATGCGTCGTAGTATAACGTCCCGATTTCGTCCCGGTTGACGCTGTGGTTCTGTCCACCGCGCGACGCGATCTTGAGCGCGCCCATCACCGACGCGAGGCGGCCGGTGCGCTCCCATTCCCACTTGTGAGCGATGCCGTACAGCAGCCCGGCGCGATACGCGTCGCCGCAGCCGGTCGGGTCGACCAGCGCCGCCGGGCGCGCCGTTGGAACGCTCAGCGTGTCGCCGCCCGCATGGATGCGCGATCCTTCGGCGCCCAGCGTGACGACCATCGCGTCGACGCGCGCGGCGATCTCCTTTTCGCTCATGCCGGTGCGCTCGGACAACAGCTTCGCTTCGTAGTCGTTGACGGCGAGATAGTTCGCCGCGTCGATCATCTGCACGAGCTCGTCGCCCGAGAACAGCGGCAAGCCCTGACCGGGGTCGAACACGAAAGGGATTTTCGCCGCGGCGAACTGCTCGACGTGCGCGCGCATGCCGTCCTTGCCGTCGGGCGCGACGATGCCGAGCGCGATGCCCTCGACGTCGCCGACGCGATTGTCGTGCGAGCGGTTCATCGCGCCCGGATGGAACGCCGTGATCTGGTTGTCGTCGAGGTCGGTGATGATGAACGCCTGCGCGGTGTACGTACCCGCAACGGTGCGCACGCCGTCCGGCGCGATCGCGAGCTTCTCGAAGCGCTCGCAGTACGGCGCGCCGTCGTCGCCCAGCGTCGCCATGACCACCGGCTGCCCGCCAAGCCCCTTGAGGCTGTACGCGATATTGCCGGCGCAGCCGCCCCATTCGCGGCGCATCTCTCCGATCTGGAACGACACCGACAGCATGTGAACCTGGTCGGGCAGGATATGCCGCGCGAAGCGGTCCGGGAACACCATGATCGTGTCGTACGCGAGCGAGCCGCAGATCAGCGTGCGCGGGGCGTTCATGCGGAAGTCCTGGCGGGCGTGCGGCGCGGGCGCCGCGAAGGCGCGAAGCTTAGCAAACACCCGACCCGTCATTCCCGCGAATACGGGAATCAAGTGTCGTTCGCTGAAGACTCGCCGGGTCCCCGCCTCCGCGGGGACGGCGACCTGTCACGCCGTCGCTTCGCGTCCCGCCGTTTCGCGCGCGGTCGTCTCGCGTCCGAGCTCGCGCACGACCGACTGCTGGCGCCGCGACACCGGCAGCGTTTCGGGAACGTCTTTCAGCAGCACTTCCCAGTGCGCGTCGCCTTCGTTGCCGACTCGGCGCTCGAAGCCGCGAATCGCGTCGCGCGCGACGATGCAGTTGCGATGCACGCGGACGAAGCGCGCACCGAACTCCTCCTCGAGCTTCGTCAGCGACTCCTCGAGCAGGAACTCGCGCGTCGCCGTGCGGATCGTGATGTACTTGAGCTCGGCCTTGAGATAGACGATGTCGGCGATCGGCACCAGCACCACCCGCGACCTCTCGGTGACCGACAGGAAGCGGCGCGCGTTCGCGGGCAGCGCCTCGAGGCGCGTCACCGACAGCGGCTTCAGCCGCGGCACCTTCTGCAGCGCCGCGAGCAGCCGCTGGACGCGCACCGGCTTCATCAGGTAATCGACGGCGTTCAGCTCGAACGCCTGCAGCGCATGCTCGTGGAACGCCGTCGTGAAGATCAGCACCGGCGGTTGCGCGAGCTTCAGCAGGTGGCGCGCGAGCTCGATGCCGTCCATGTCCGGCATGTGGATGTCGGTCAGCACGAGATCGGCCGGCACGGCGGCGAGCAGCTCCATCGCCTCGCGGCCGCTGCCGGCCTCGCCGACGATCGTGAGCGGCAGCGCCGTGGCGCAGTCGTCGAGCAGCTCGCGGAGCCGGCGGCGGGCGGGCGCCTCGTCATCGACGATCAGCAATCGCAACGGTGCGTCAACCACGGGAAGCCTCCGGTTTCGGTGTCGCGATCGCGGGGACCGCTGCTGCGACGCGTTGCGCGCGGTCGCGTGAATCGCGTTCATGCGCAGCGGACGACTGCGCCTGCGTCGGCCGCTGCTGGGTATGCGTGCTGGTGCGATACGGCATGCGCAGATGAACCTCGTATGCGTCGGCCTTCACGCGCGACTCGAGCGCGCCCTCGGTGTCGAAATGCAGCTTCAGCCGCTCGCGCACGTTCGCCATCGCCATCTTGTTTCCGCCATGGTGGCGGCCGCCGTCGACGCGGTACGGGTTGCGCAGCAACGCGTGCACGTCGCCGCCCTTGTAGAAGATGTTGATCGACACCACGCCGGGCTCGCTCGACGGCTCGATGCCGTGATAGACGGCGTTCTCGAGCAAAGGCTGCAGCACGAGCGGAGGTACCAGCGCATCGCCGGGCATGCTTTGCAGGTGCCACTCGACGCGCAGGCGGTCGCCGAGGCGCAGCTTCTCGAGCTCGAGATACTGGCGGCACAGCTCGACCTCGTCGGCGAGCGGCGCGAGGTCGCGGTTGTCGCGCATCAGCACGCGGAACAGGTCCGCCATGTCCTGCAGCGCCACTTCGGCGCGCGCAGGTTCCGCGCGCAGCAGCGACAGAATCGCGTTGATGCTGTTGAACAGGAAGTGCGGGCGGATCCTTGCCTGCAGCGCCTGCAGCCTCGCCTCGACGATCGCCGGCGACAGCGCTTTGGCGAGCAGCCGGAAGTAATAGAGCAGCGCGACGGTCGCGACCAGCGTGACGAGCAGCTCGCGCAGCAGCGCCTTCCCGGGCTGCGCGACGTACGCGCTCGCGAGGAAATGCACGAGCATCGCGCAGGCGACGCCGATCGCCGCGACGATCCACGCGCCGTTGCCGTACGGCTGCTTGGCGAGCCATGGACCGAGCGCGTACAGCAGCGCGAGCTCCACGACGAGCTGCGGCTCGACCGTCGAGATGACGTCGAGCCAGTTCGCCGACCACATCGCGCCCGAACCGGCATAGGCGAGCGCGGCGAGCGCGGAGAAGCCGTTGACGGCGAGAACGATGCGCAGCACCGTGCCGAGGTTGCGGAAGTCCGGAAGCGCCGGCGCTGTCGATTTTTGTCTTATAATCCGAGCCATACGAAAGGCTTGATGCAAGCTTCATGCCGACGTCCTAAACGGCGGCCCGGGTACGGCAATGCGCGCGGCGCCGGTATTGTCGGCAACGTTCCCTGACCAGGCAAGTCGGCAGCGAAAAGCTGCTGCGCCAAGGACTTCCGAGCTCGCGTCCGATCCGATGGCCAACAAAGAGCCCGCGCCGAACGCTCCACCGCCCGCCGGCGGCAGCCCCGGCTGGTCGGGCCGATTCAGCGAGCCGGTGACGGAACTCGTCAAGCGCTATACCGCCTCCGTCGATTTCGATCATCGGCTCGCGGCGGCCGACATCGCCGGCTCGCTCGCCCACGCCCGGATGCTCGGCGCGACCGGCGTTCTGTCGCCGGACGACGTGACGGCCATCGAGCGCGGCCTTTCGCTGATCGGCGAGGAGATCGCGCGGGGTGAGTTCGCCTGGTCGCGCGACGCCGAGGACGTGCATCTGAACATCGAGAGGCGCCTGACGGCGCTCGTCGGCGACGCCGGCAAGCGCCTGCACACCGGCCGCTCGCGCAACGACCAGGTTGCGACGGACGTGCGGCTGTGGCTGCGTGGTTCGATCGATGCGCTCGTTGCGCAGCTTCGCGCCATGCGCCGCGCGCTGCTCGATCTCGCCGAGCGTCACGCCGATACGATCATGCCCGGCTTCACCCATCTGCAGGTCGCGCAGCCGGTGACGTTCGGCCACCATCTGCTCGCGTACGACGCGATGCTCGCGCGCGACGTCGAGCGGATGATCGACTGCCGCCGGCGGGTGAACCGGCTGCCGCTCGGGAGCGCCGCGCTCGCGGGCACCGGCTATCCGATCGATCGCGAGCGCGTCGCGCGCGAACTGGGCTTCGACGGCTTGTGCGAGAACTCGCTCGACGCCGTGTCGGATCGGGACTTTGCCATCGAATTCGCTTCCTGCGCCTCGATCGCGATGCTGCATCTGTCGCGCTTCGCCGAGGAGCTCGTGCTGTGGTCGAATCCGCGGTTCGGTTTCGTCGCGCTCGCCGATCGCTTCTGCACGGGCAGCTCGATCATGCCGCAGAAGAAGAATCCCGACGTTCCCGAGCTCGTGCGCGGCAAGACGGGGCGCGTCGTCGGCAGCCTCGTCGCGCTCGCGATGCTCGTGAAGGCGCAGCCGCTTGCCTACAACAAGGACAACCAGGAAGACAAGGAGCCGCTGTTCGATGCCGTCGACACGCTCGCCGATTCGCTGGCGGTGATGACGGATCTCGTCGCGGGCGGCATCGCGCCGAACGCCGAGCGCATGCGCGCGGCGGCACGCGAGGGCTTCTCGACGGCGACCGACCTCGCCGACCATCTGGTGCGCGGCGGCATGGCGTTCCGAGACGCGCACGAAGCAGTCGCGCGCGCCGTGCGCCATGCGGAAGCGCAGGGCGTCGATCTCGCCGACCTGCCGCTCGACGCGCTGCGCACGTTCGCGCCGAACGTCGGCGCCGACGTATTCTCGGTGCTGACGCTCGAAGGCTCGGTCGCGAGCCGCGACCATCCGGGCGGCACCGCGCCGCGCCGCGTGCGCGAGGCGATCGCCGCCGCGCGCACATCACTCGACAAGGAGCAGGCCCCGACATGAAGCTCGCGTTTCTCGGATTGGGCGTGATGGGATTCCCGATGGCCGGCCATCTCGCGCGTGCCGGCCACGATGTCACGGTGTTCAACCGCTCGCCGCAGAAGGCGGCGAAGTGGGTCGAGGCGTACGGCGGCGCCAGTGCGCCCACGCCTGCGGCGGCCGCGCGCGGCGCCCAGATCGTCATGATGTGCGTCGGCAACGACGACGACGTCCGCGCCGTCGCCAACGGCGCGGACGGCGCGCTCGCCGGCATGGCGCGCGACGCGATTCTCGTCGATCACACGACGGCGTCGGCGCAGGTCGCGCGCGAGATCTACGCCACGGCGCGCGACAAGGGCGCGGGTTTTCTCGATGCGCCGGTATCCGGCGGCCAGGCAGGCGCGGAGAACGGCAAGCTCACGATCATGGTCGGCGGCGACGCGCCGGTGTTCGCGCGCGCCGAAGCGGTGCTCGCGCACTATGCGCGCGCGGTGACGCTGATGGGCGGCGCCGGCAGCGGCCAGTTGACGAAGATGATGAATCAGATTTCGATCGCGGGACTCGTGCAGGCGCTGTCCGAGGCGATCGACTTCGCCGCGCGCGCGGGCCTCGACGTCGAGCGCGCGCTCGACGTGATCAGCAAGGGCGCCGCGCAGTCCTGGCAGATGGAGAACCGCGGCAAGACGATGGCCGCCGACAAGTTCGACTTCGGCTTCGCGGTCGACTGGATGCGCAAGGATCTCGGCATCTGTCTCGCGACGGCGCGCGAGAACGGCGCCTCGCTGCCCGTGACGGGACTCGTCGACCAGTTCTACGCGCGCATCCAGGCGCGCGGCGGTGGCCGATGGGACACGTCGAGCCTGATCCGGCTGCTGCGCGACCCGAAATGATCCGTGCGGCCGCGCTGGTCGTCGCGGCGCTCGCCGTGGCGCCGATCGTGCACGCCGACACGATCGTCCAGTTGCAGAACGCGTGGGTGCGCTCGGCGAACGTCGGCCAGGCGGGAACGCCGCTCTACGTCGACATCACGACGAATGCGCCGCTCAGGCTCGTCGGCGCGACGTCGGACGTGTCGGCGTCGGCGCGGCTGATGGCCACCGAACGCACGCCGGAGCGCGAGGTTGCAAAGCCGGTGCGCTCGCTCGACGTCGCTGCCAACAACAAGTTTCGCCTCGCGCCGCGCGGTCCGTTCGTCGAGTTGCATGACCTGAAGCAGGTCGTGCGAACCGGAGACTCCGTCGCCTTCACGCTCGACTTCACCGACGCGGCCGGCAAGCCGGTGCGCGCGAGCGGCGAGGCGCTCGTGCGCGGCATCATGCCGCGACCCGATGAATACGAGACCGAGCCGTCGGCCGGACAACCCCCGGCGGCGCCAAAGTAGCGGAAGCTCAGCGGTCCGGCGGCGGGACGCGGTCGCCGTCGACGATCGTCACGTCGTACGTCACGTCGGCCGTCTTCGCGAGCATCAGCGTCGCCGAGCAGTACTTCTCCTTCGACAGCTTCACCGCGCGCTCGACCTGCTTCGCGTCGAGGCCCCGTCCGGCGACGGCGTACTTGAAATGGATCGCCGTGAAGACCTTCGGCTCGGCCGCCGCACGCGTCGCCTCGGCGTCGACGACGCAGTCGGCGACCGGCTGGCGCGCCTTGCGCAGGATCCAGACGACGTCGAATGCCGTGCACGCCGCCGTGCCCATCAGCAGCAACTCCATCGGGCGCGCGCCGAGGTTGCGGCCGCCTGCCTCCGGCGCGCCGTCGACGACGACCGCGTGACCGCTGCCGCTTTCGGCGACGAACGAGACGCCGTCGTTCCAGTGAACCCGTGCCTTCATCGCATTCGGTCCGATAGCGTGCGCTTACTTTGCCATTGAGCTGCAACAATCGGGCGCTGCACGCCCACTCGACACGTGCGGTCGCTTGTTTTGTGCGCCGCAATATGCCACGATGAAACCACGTCCGGGGCAGCCGGGAGGTCCTCCTCCCACCGTCGCGGGCGCTTTCCCCCCTCCTCCTCCTGGGGCGGAAACCTGAAGCGCGGCCCTTCGCGGCCGCGCTCTTTTTTTGCGGCTGCGGCACTCGAGTTGCGTGAAGCCGTACGTTTGACAGGGCAGCCGCTAACACACTATTATGCAAGACTTTGCTCGATTGCCCCCCGCGCGGGGCCGGGCGCATCGAAACAGACAGGTTTTCGCGATGAAGACGTACTCCGCCAAGCCGCAGGACATTCAGCACGACTGGTACGTGGTCGACGCGACGGACCGCGTGCTGGGCCGACTTGCGAGCCAGATCGCACTGAGGCTCCGCGGCAAGCACAAGCCGATTTTCACGCCGCACATGGACACCGGCGACTTCATCGTCGTCACCAACGTCGAAAAGATCCGCGTCACGGGCAACAAGGCACAGGACAAGCTGTACCACCGGCACAGCGGCTATCCGGGCGGCATCCGCACGACGTCCTTCGAGAAGATGCAGCAGCGCTTTCCGGGCCGCGTGCTCGAAAAGGCAGTGAAGGGCATGCTGCCGAAGGGCCCGCTCGGCTACAAGATGATCAAGAAGCTCAAGTGCTACGCCGGCGGCGAGCATCCGCATTCGGCGCAGCAGCCCAAACCGCTGGAATTCTGACTCCCATGATCGGCAACTACTATTACGGAACCGGCCGCCGCAAGAGCGCGGTCGCCCGCGTGTTCCTGAAGAAGGGCACCGGGAAGATCGTCGTCAACGAAAAGCCGGCCGACGAGTTTTTCTCGCGCGACACCGGCCGCATGGTGATCCGGCAGCCGCTGGTGATTACCAATCACGTCGCCACGTTCGACATCATGATCAACGTCGCGGGCGGCGGCGAATCCGGCCAGGCGGGCGCCGTGCGCCACGGCATCACGCGCGCGCTGATCGACTACGACGCGCAGTTGAAGCCGACGCTGTCCAAGGCGGGTCTGGTCACGCGCGACGCGCGCGAAGTCGAGCGAAAGAAGGTCGGCCTGCACAAGGCGCGCAAACGCAAGCAGTTCTCGAAGCGCTGATCGACCGAACGAGCGCCACGGAATCGAAGCGAAGGCCGCCGGCAAGGCGGCCTTCGTGCTTTCGGCGACTCTTATTCCATTGTCATAAAGTCGGATGCTAGAATCCGGCGGAGCGAGGCGGACATGATCAAGATCGGCATCGTCGGCGGCACCGGATACACCGGCGTCGAGCTGTTGCGGCTGCTCGCAGGCCATCCCGAAGCGGACGTGCGCGCGATCACGTCGCGCAAGGACGCCGGGACACGCCTTCCCGATCTCTTCGCGAGCCTGCGCGGACGCTACGACGATCTCGCGTTCGTCGATCCCGCCCAGGCGAATCTCGCTGGCTGCGACGTCGTGTTCTTCGCCACGCCGCACGGCGTCGCGATGGCGCAGGCGCGCGAGCTGGTCGGCGCCGGCGTTCGCATCGTCGATCTCGCGGCCGACTTCAGGATCAGGGACGCTGCGGCCTTCGAGAAGTGGTACCGCATGCCGCACGCGTGCCCGGAGCTGCTGGCCGAAGCGGCATACGGACTCACCGAGCTCAACCGCGATGCCGTGCGGCGCGCGCGCATCGTCGGCAATCCCGGCTGCTATCCGACCGTCGTGCAGCTCGGCCTGTGGCCGCTGCTCGACGAAGGGATCGTCGATACCGAGCACCTGATCGCCGACTGCAAGTCCGGCGTATCGGGTGCCGGACGCAAGGCCGAGATGGGCTTGCTGTTCTCGGAAGCGTCCGACAACTTCAGGGCGTACAGCGTCAACGGACACCGCCATCATCCGGAGATCGTGCAGGAGCTCGGCCGCGTCGCCCACGGCCCGGTATCGCTGGTGTTCATCCCTCATCTGGTGCCGATGATCCGCGGCATGCAGGCGACGATCTACGCGCGACTCACCAAGGGCGACGTCGACGTGCAGGCGCTCTACGAGCGGCGCTACGCCGGCGAGCCGTTCGTCGACGTGATGCCGCCCGGCAGCGCGCCCGACACGCGGTCGACGCGGGCGGCGAACGTCTGCCGCATCGCCGTCCATCGGCCCGAGGGCGGCGACATCGCCGTGATCCTCGCCGTGCAGGACAACCTCGTCAAAGGCGCCGCCGGCCAGGCGGTGCAGAACATGAACCTGATGTTCGGGCTGCCGGAGACGACCGGCCTCATGGCGCTGCCGGTGCTTCCGTAGGAGCGCAGTGAGCCACGCCTGGTACCGCCGCGCGCGCCAGCATTTCGGCATCGACGCGCCGCGGATGGCCGTGCGCTCGCATCTGCCATGGCCGTGGCGCTTCGCGCTCGGCGCGCTTGTCGTCGCGATTGTCGCCGGCATGTGGTGGTGGGGGTTCGATTTCGGCCAGATCTTCGGCGGCTTCAACCGCAAGGAGGTGGAGGCGCGCATCGCGGCGCTGGAGACGCAGAGCGATCGGCTCGCACGCGAGTCGGCCGAATGGCGAACGCGCGCGACGCGAGCCGAGAGCGACCTGGCGATGACGCAGGCGACGCTCGCCGCGATGTCGAAGCAGGCGCTCGAGCAGCAGAACGACGCCACGCAGCTCAAGGAGGAGCTCGCGTTCCTGCGCAGCCTGGTGGCCGGCTCGGGCCGGCAGCCCGGCGTGACGATCGAGCGCGTCGCGGTCGAGCGCGACGGCGACCGCTGGCGCTACCACCTGCTGATCGTACGAGGCGGCAATCCGCGCGACGATTTCCAGGGGTACGTCGCGCTTTCCATCGCGTTTGCCGGCGGCGACGAAGGCGGCGCGACGGGGACGATGACGCTGCCCGACGACCAGCCCGAGCAGTCGGCAGCGCTGAAGCTTCGCTTCAAGTATTATCAGCGCGTGGAAGGGTCGTTCCGGGTGCCGGCGGGCGCGACACCGCGCTCGCTGACCGTGCGGGCGTTCGAGGCCGGGTCTGCGATGCCGAGGGCCACGCGCAACGCCAATATTTCTTGAGCTTGATCAGACAACCGGGAGCACCCATGTGGGAACGTAGGAAGCGCGCGACCCCGCAGAAGCGAATCGACAGCCTGATCGGCGCCGGCACTGTCGTCGCCGGCAATGTGACCTTCAGCGGAGGCCTGCGAATCGACGGCGAGGTGCGCGGCGATGTCGTGTCGGCCGGCGACGAGCCCGGCACGCTGGTGGTGAGCGAGCATGCGAAGATTCGCGGCGAGATCCGCGTCTCGCATGTCGTCGTGAACGGAGCAGTCGACGGACCGCTGACAGCGAACGATTACCTCGAGCTGCAGCCGAAGGCGCGCATCGTCGGCGATGTCACGTACCGGACGCTCGAGATGCATGTCGGCGCGATCGTGCAGGGCCGGCTGGTGCACGCAGAACCGGGCACCGCATCGGTAGTCGAATTGAAACGCGCGGCCGCGGATTGATCGGCCGCAACGCCCGGCCCGCAGTGGATGGCCGGGGCCGCAACCTCGACCGCGCCAACACCATCCGGGCGGCGGGGTTGCGGTGAAACAGAGGCGGGTGCCAGCGAAACGCCCGCGATACAGGAGCAATGCCTAAATGAACACGATGACCGAGATGCCCGCCCCGCTGGTCTTCACCGACAGCGCCGCGCTCAAGGTGAAGTCCTTGATCGAGGAGGAAGGCAATTCCGATCTGAAGCTGCGCGTTTTCGTCACCGGAGGCGGCTGCTCGGGCTTCCAGTACGGGTTCACGTTCGACGAGGTCGTCAACGACGACGACACGGCGATGGAGAAGAACGGCGTGACGCTGCTGATCGATCCGATGAGCTACCAGTACCTGGTCGGCGCCGAGATCGACTATCAGGAAGGCCTCGAAGGCGCGCAGTTCGTGATCAAGAATCCGAACGCGACGACCACCTGCGGCTGCGGATCGTCGTTCTCCGCTTAGGCAAAGCGAGGGTCAGAGTGGAGCTTCGCAGAAGCTCCACTCTGACCCTCGATCTTGTCATCTCTTGTAGATCGCCCCGAGCACGCGCGGACCGCGCGCGCCCGTGACCGCGGGCAGATTTCCCGCCCGACCGGCGATCGCCTCGCGCGCGAGCCAGGCGAACGCGAGCGGCTCGACGGCACTCACCGGGATTCCGACAGCTTCCGTTTTCATCACGCGCCGCGGCGCAAGCGCGCGAGCGAGCGCCTCGAGCAGCGCGGCGTTGTTCGAGCCGCCTCCGCTCACGTAGACGGCACGCGCTCCGGCGCAGTGCGCTGCAACGGCCGCGCCGATCGTTCGTGCGGTGAGCGCCGCGAGCGTCGCCTGCACGTCTGCCGGCGGCACGCGCGCGCCGCGCTCGGCGAGCTTCGCGTCGATCCATCCGGCGTTGAAGCGATCGCGGCCGGTGCTCTTCGGCGGCGACCGCGAGAAGAACGGCTCGGCGAGCATCGCGGCGAGCAGCGGCTCGTCGACGCGTGCGCTCGCTGCCCATGCGCCGTCGCGGTCGAATGCGCTGCCGCGATGGCGCGAGTGCCACGCGTCGAGCAGCACGTTGCCGGGGCCGGTATCGAAGCCGCGGACGAGCCCCGCCGGTGGCAGGTCGGTCACGTTCGCGATGCCGCCGAGATTCACGACGACCCGGTGCTCGACGGTGCTGCCAAGCAGCGCCGCATGGAACGCAGGCACCAGCGGCGCGCCCTCGCCTCCCGCCGCAATGTCGCGACTGCGAAAGTCGGCGACCACCGTCATGCCGGTGCGCTCGGCGACGCGCGCGGCGTTGTTGAGCTGCAGCGTCCAGCCCTCGTGCGGCGCGTGTCGCACCGTCTGGCCGTGGACGCCGGCGGCGACGATGTCCGCGGCGTCGGCGCGTGCCGCCGACAACGCGCCGGCGATCGCCTCGGCGTATGCATCGGCGAGCGTGTTCGACGCACGGGCGGCACGCGCGAGTTCGTCGTCGCCAGCGACCTGCAATGCGAACAGCTCGGCGCGAAGCTCGCGCGGCATCGGATGCGACGCCGCGCCGAGCAGCGTGCAGACGCGATCGCGGGTCGCGTCGAAGTCGGCCACGACCGCGTCGACGCCGTCGAGACTCGTGCCCGACATGACGCCGACGAAAAGCTCGCGCGTCATCGGCATCGAAGGGGTCGAAGCGTACCGGTCGCGCGACGGCGGTGTCAGTCGCCGGCGACCGCGAATGCGCGCGGCAGCGACTGCGCGACCGCGAGCTGCGCCTGCGCAGGCGCAATCGCGGACAGGAAGACCGGGCGTTGCGCCGGCCCGAGGGGCTCGCCGTCGGGCATCGCGACAGTGAGCGGATCGCGCTGCTCATCGCCGACGCGGAACTCGTAATGCAGATGCGGCCCCGTCGCCCAGCCGGTCTGTCCGACGAATCCGATCACATCGCCCTGCTCGACCCGCGCGCCGATATGCAGCGAGGCCGCGAAGCGCGACAGGTGTGCGTAGAGCGTGGAGAACTCGCCCTGGTGCTGCAGCTGGATCACGTTGCCGTAACCGTTCTGCTCGCCGACGAAGACAACGCGGCCGGCGGATGTCGCGCGCACCGGCGTGCCGATCGGCGCGGCGTAATCGACGCCGCGGTGAGCGCGCGAGTACTGCAGGATCGGATGGAAGCGCGCCTCGGAGAAGCCCGACGTGATCCGCGAGAACTCCACCGGCGAGCGCAGGAACGACTTGCGCAGCGCGCGCCCGGCGTCGTCGTAGTACGCGTCGCGGCCGTCGTCGTCGCGGAACAGGTACGCATCGAACGTCTTGCCGTCGTGCGCGAACGTCGCCGCGACGATGCTGCCCGGTCCGACGCTCTCGCCGTCGACGTAGCGCATCTCGTAGACGATCGCGAAGCGGTCGCCGGCGCGCACGTCGTGATGGAAATCGACTTCTCCGGCGAACACGTCGATCAGCTGCATCGTCACCGCGTCCGGCAGGTCGACGGCATCGGCGGCCGCGTACAGCGACGAGCGGATCTCGCCGGTCGCCATTTTCCATCGCACCTCGGAGGGCACGGCGGCGACCGTTGCGGCAAAGCCCTCGCCGTTGCGGGCGACGGTCAGCATGTCGCCGCTCGCCGCGATCATGCGCAACTCGAGCAGCCGGTCGTCGTCGTCGGTGGCGACGCGCAGCGGCTTGCCCGGCTTCAGCTGGTACACGGCGCGCGCCGTGCGGTCCGAGTGCAGGAACGCGAGCGCGTCCGCATCGTCGACGCCCATGCGGGCGAGCACGCGGCCGACGGTGTCGCCGCGCCGGATGCGCTCCTCGTGCCAGTAACGCGACGTCGGATCGGCCAGCTCGGTGATCGCCGGCGCAGCGAGCGCGCGGATCACCGGGTGCGTGGGCACCGTTTCGATCGGCGTATCGGGCGCGAAGCCGTACGCCGCAACGCCCGACAGCGCGAACATCGTCGCGACGACCAGCCAGAACAGCGGCGTCATCACTTCGTCGCGCGAGCGCGAACGAAAGCCGGTCGACCGCCGGGACTGCGCTAGAATTTCGGGTTTCCGCTCCGGCATCGACAACGTGCACGCGAAATGAGCGGCGATTCTAGCAGAGCCGCGACCCCATGAGCATTGATGTCGACCAACATTTGACCGTGTTCAAGCGGGGCGCCGACGAGCTGATCGTCGAGTCGGAGCTCGCGCACAAGCTCGCGCGCGCCAGGCCGCTGCGAATCAAGGAAGGATTCGATCCCACGCGGCCCGACCTGCACCTCGGACACACGGTCCAGTTCAACAAGCTGCGCCAACTGCAGGATCTGGGCCACCACGTCATCTTCCTGATCGGCGACTTCACCGCGCTCATCGGCGACCCGACCGGACGCAACGTCACGCGACCCGCGCTCACGCGCGAGGAAATCGACGCGAATGCGAAGACCTACACCGACCAGGTGTTCCTGATCCTCGATCGCGGGCGCACCGAGGTTGCGTTCAACTCGAAGTGGCTGTCGGCGCTCGGTGCGGACGGCATGATCCGCCTCGCCGCGAAGTACACGGTGGCGCGCATGCTCGAGCGCGACGACTTCGCCAAGCGCTATCAGAGCGGCCAGCCGATCGCGATGCACGAGCTGCTGTATCCGCTCGCGCAGGGCTACGACTCGGTCGCGCTCAAGGCGGACGTCGAGCTCGGCGGCACCGACCAGAAGTTCAACCTGCTCGTGGGACGGGAATTGCAGCGCCACTACGGTCAGGAGCCGCAGTGCATCCTGACGCTGCCGCTGCTCGAGGGCCTCGACGGCGTGAACAAGATGTCGAAGTCGCTCGACAATTACGTCGGCATCACGGAGGCGCCGGACGAGATGTTCGGCAAGCTGATGTCGATCTCCGACCAGTTGATGTGGCGCTACTACGAGCTGCTGTCGTTTCGCTCGCTCGAAGACATCGCACGGCTGAAGGACGAGTGCGCGCAGGGGCGCAATCCGCGCGACGCAAAGGTCGCGCTCGCGCAGGAGATCGTCGCGCGGTTCCATTCGAACGGCGCGGCGGAACAGGCGCTCGCGGAGTTCGAGGCGCGATTCCGACAGGGCGCGATGCCGGAAAGCATGCCGGCGGTGACGCTGCATTCGGCCGGCGCGCCGATGCCGATCGCGCAGATCGCGAAGCAGGCCGGCGTTGTCGACTCGACGTCGGAAGCGCTGCGGCTGATCGTGCAGCGCGGACTCAAGGTCGACGGCGAAGTCGTCGCCGACAAGGCGCTCGCGATCGCCGCCGGCAACACCGTCGTCGTTCAGGCCGGCAAGCGCCGCTTCGCGCGCGTCACCGTGAAATAGGGGACAGACGACGTTTTTCGGTGTGACATCGGCCGAAAACGTCGTCTGTCCCCTATTTCACTCGAGCTCGAGCGCGTCGCTGATCGCCGCGACGCCCGCCCTTGCGCACGCCTCGTCGTTGTCGCCGCCCGGCGCGCCGGACACGCCGATCGCGCCGACGAGCGCACCCTTCGCGCTGATCGTGACGCCGCCGGCGATCGCGACGACGCTGGGCAGATTGCGGATGCCGCTCGACGGCCGTCCCGGCTGCGTCGACGCGGCGAGCTCCGACGTGTCGATGCGAAAGCTGAGCGCGGTGGCTGCCTTGGCGATCGCCGTCTGCGCCGTATGCGCGCCGGCGAGGTTGTCACGCAGCAGCGCGAGCGGTTGCCCGCCGCGGTCGACGACGGCGACCGCAACCGTGTAGCCGTCCTTGTCGCAGCGCGCGAGCGCCGCCTGCGCCGCCGTGAGCGCCGCCGCCGTCGACAGCGTCGTGAACGTGCGCGTGAGCGGCGACTGCGCAACCGCGGGCGCTGCCGACGTTGCGGCGGCAAACAGCGAAGCGATCAGCAGCGCGCGCATCGATTGCCTAGGCGAGGCCGGCGTTGCCCGCGACGCCTTCGAGCCTCGGGACATTCAGCCGCGGCGACACGCGCTTCTGCGCGCGCAGCCAGCGCGCGACGACATCCCAGATCGGCTCTGCGCCCGCGGCTCTCGCTTCCTCGGACACCGGTGCCCATCCTGCGACCTTGTAGCGCTTGGCGGCGTCGATCGGCTGTCCGCGCAGATTCATTTGCGTGATGCGCGCGCCCATCTTCGCGTTCGGATCGATCGCATACGAGAGCCCTCCGACACGCACCATGTCGCCGCCCTGCTGATAATACGGATCGGGATTGAACAGGTTGTCGGCGACGTCCTCGAGGATCGTCTTGATCGTCTCGCCGCTCATCTCGCTCACCGTCGTGTACGGGTACGTGATCGCCGTCTGGTCGAGCAGGTGCTCGTAGGTGATCGTGTCGCCGGCGCGCAGCGTGCGCCCCCAGCGAAAGCCCGGCGAGAAAGCGATCTCGGCATTCTTCTCCGCCATCAGCGCATCGAGGATCAGCTGGTCGAACGTCCCGTTGAAGTTGCCGCGCCGGTAGAGCAACTCGTCGGTCACCGCGAGCTTCTCGTCGAGCTTCGCGGCGAACGGCGCGCGCACCTTGTCGATGAGCGCGTCCATCGGCGCGTCGACCGCCAGCAGGTTCGCGAACACCGGCAACAGACGATAGCGATAACCATCGAGCCTGCCCGCCTTCACGTCGAGATCGAGCACCGCGACGAACTTGCCGTGACTGCCGGCGTTGGTGACGAGCGTGCGACCGCCCGCGTTGGCGACCGCCGTCGGCTGCGGCACGCCGTCGTGCGTATGGCCGCCGAGGATCACGTCGATGCCGCGCACGCGCGATGCGAGCTTCAAGTCGACGTCCATGCCGTTGTGCGAGAGCAGCACGACGACACGCGCACCCTTGCTTCGCGCCTCGTCGACGACGCTCTGCAGGTTCTCTTCCTGGATGCCGAACGTCCAGTCGGCGACGAAATAGCGCGGGTTCGCGATCGGCGTGTACGGAAACGCCTGTCCGACGATCGCGACCGGCACGCCGTTGACGGTGCGCATGACGTACGGCGCGAACACCGGATCGCCGAAATCCGCGGTCTTCACGTTCTGCGCGACGAACGCGATCCGCTCGCCGAGATCGCGCTCGACGACCTGCTTCACGCGATCGGCGCCGTACGTGAACTCCCAGTGGCCGGTCATCACGTCGACGCCGAGGAGCTTCTGCGCGTCGATCATGTCCTGGCCGCGCGTCCACATCGCGGTCGCGGAGCCTTGCCATGTGTCGCCGCCGTCGAGCAGCAGCGCGCCGGGCCGCGTCGCGCGAAGCCGCTTCACGAGCGTCGCGATATGGGCAAAGCCTCCGACCGCACCGTACGTGCGCGCGGCGTCTTCGAAGTCGAGATGCGTGAACGCGTAAGCGTCGCGCGATCCGCGTCGGATGCCGAAGTGCGCGAGCAGCGCCTCGCCGGTCAGATGCGGCGGCTTGCCCGAGGCTGAACCGACGCCGATGTTGGCGCTCGGCTCGCGGAAGTAGAGCGGTCGCAGC
This sequence comes from uncultured beta proteobacterium, assembly GCA_963798655.1. GTDB lineage: Bacteria > Pseudomonadota > Gammaproteobacteria > Burkholderiales > Casimicrobiaceae > CAVSMC01. The sequence continues at coordinate 367,447 of CAWCUH010000012.1, forward strand.
TGGGCGTGGCAATCGGTGAAATGAATCAAGCTGACGTTGCCGAACCGCGGCACGTCGTAGAACGCGTCGTCGGCTTGCGCGAGCGCGCGCGTCGATGCGAGCGGCAGACCGGCGGCGGCACCCGCGGCGAGCAGCTCGAGGAATTCGCGGCGGTTCATGGCTATCGGGTCGTTCCGGGCCGATAGCGCAGAAGCCGGGTCGCGCGGTGCGACGCAAGACGTGGATGCGCTTCGCCCGGGATCACGGCGCGTCATCCGATCGCGCCGCGGATTGCCCTGCCCGTCCGGACATCGCCTTCACTTGTTGACCGGGGACTCCGGATCCATCAGCAGCGCGACGACGTCCTTGATCTGCTGCTCGGTCAGGATGCCGTTCGCGCCGAAGCGCGGCATGCCGGTGCACGCGGCGAACGCATCGGCGTTGTAGATCTTGCCGTACGCGTACTTGCGCATCTCGTCGGTGTAGCCGCGACGCTTGCCGAACTGGTAGAGGCTCGGCCCGAGCGTTCCGTACGAAAGCTCGTGCGGCGCGATCTGATGGCATGCGTAGCAGTTGCCGCCGTTCTTGCGGTTCGGCGAGCCGGTGTCGGTGAAACGCCCGCCCCAACCGTCCTGCGCGATCTTCTCGCCCTCGCGCCAGTTGCCCATCAGTTCGCCCGACGCCGGATAGTGGAGCGTCGCCTGCTGCGACTGCTCGATCTTTCTCGCGATCTCCGGCGGCGCGCCATGCGCGTACTTGCTGCAAAGCGCCTGCACGTCGTCCTGATGCGCGACGCGCTCCCGGAGGCTTGCGTTGCCCTGCGAAAAGCCCTGCTCGAAGATGCGCTCGGCGCGCGCGTGCATCTGCTCGTCCGAGACGCTCGTCGCGCACCCGGCGACCGTCACGAGCACGGCTGCCGCAATCACCACGGCCCTTGCCTTCATCGTGCCTCCTCAGCGCTTCATTGCGGGCGCGTCGATCTCGCCGCCGTTTGCGTACTTCGCCATGAACACCATCAGCGCAGTCGCCGTATCGGACGCGTAATCGAGCTGCGGGTGCCGCATCTGCCAGAAGCAGTCGAAGAGCCGATGCTGCATCGTGCGCACCGTGCCCTGCGACACGCGGTAGGCCGGCCACGTCGTGAAGATGTGCTGCGCCTCGCTCGGCTCGGTCAGCTTCGGCAGGTCCTGCAACCGGATCCGCTTGCCGTGATCGCCGTGGCAGGTCGCGCACGAGAAATCGTGCGACCCGGCCCGTCGGTAGAAGATCTGCTCGCCGAGGTCGTACGCCTCGCGCTCCTTCGGATGCCTGATCGGCACGTCGAGCTTCATGCCTTTCGATGCGGACGCGATGTAGGTGACGAGCGCCTCCATGTCCGAGTTGCGACCCGGCGCGGAGAAGTGGTTCTTCTTCGCGTCCTCCGGCGTGAATCCCTGCAGCGCGACCTCGCAGTAGACCAGCCGCGCCTCGACGTCCTGCACCTTGTCGGCGTCGGCGAAGTAGCGCGGCAGCTGCGCGTACGCGCCTTTGACCACACCCGGGCCGAGTCCGAGGTCGCAGCGCTCGAGCGAGACGTTCTTCGGTCCCCGCGGCTTCTTCCAAAGGTCCTCGCCGCGCGCTTCCCACAACTCGGCGGGATTGCCTTCCTGCAGCGCCTGACGGTATTTCGCGATCTCCTCGGCGGTGTTGTCCTGGCCGTGCGCGAGCGTGCCGGCGGCGAACAGCACGAGCGCCGCAGCGCGCGCGGCGCGCTTCGAATGAACCATGTTTGCCTCCTCCAAAGGACGCGGCGCCGACGAGGCGCCGCGCTCACTGCGCGATCACTTCTCGCATCGTCTGCGGGCAGCCCCGTCCACCGCGCCGACAGGTGTGCTCCGCAAGCGCGCGCTCACGCAATCACCGCCTCGTCCGATCGCTTGTCGCCGTGGTTGTCGACCCACGACACCTGCACCTTGTCGCCCTTGGCGCCGCCCTTGAACTTGAACGAGAGAAACGGATTCTTCGCGATCGCCGGTCCGAACTGCGCCGACAACACCGTCTTGCCGTTCCACGTCGCAGTCACCGTCTGGATGAACCACGCGGGAATCGTCTTGCCCTGTGCGTCCTTGCGCTGACCGGTCTCCATCTCGTGAGCCATCAGCACCTTCACCTCGGTCGAGTTGCCGCTCGCGGTCGCCCGGATCTTCATCGGATCTGCCATGGTTCGCTCCCTCGTCAGCCGCCGCAGCCGCCGATCGTGACCTTGATTTCCTTGGTCGCGACGTAGTACTTGCCGTCCGCCTTCACCAGCGCGTAGACGTTCGACGTCTGTGCCATTTTGACGCGCGTCGTGATGATCGGCTCGGTGGCGTCGGGGATGTCGAACAGGCCGGCGAGCATGTTCGGGTTCTTTTCGATCAGTATCGCGATCTGCTCGGTCTTTGGCACGGCGCTCGAGATGCCGATCGGCACGACGGCGCCGTTCTCGGCGATGTCGGGCGTCGAGAAGAACGCCACATCCTTGCTTTGCGCAGGCGTGCCACCACCCATCGCCTTCAGCGTCTCGTCCATCGAGTGCGTGTCGAACGCCGCCTTGTTCCACGCTTGCGCGGCGGCGTCTCCCGGCGCCCAGCCGGCGGCGATCAGCAGCGCGGCGAGGGTCAGGCCGCCGCCGCCCTTGAGCACCTGCCTTCGGTTCGTGTCCATTTCGACGGATCCTCCAGTTGGAACGCGGCATTCTAACCGCGACTCGACGCTCTGACGACCCGAGCTTTATCGACGCGGCCGCCGGTCGCAGGCATCATCGGCGAATGCGCGCCGATCGCTTCGTCCGTCCGATGCCCACACGAGCACCCCTGTCGACACCGAGACTCTTCCGCCGCCGCCGCGCGCTCGGCGCACTCGGCGCGCTCGCGTACGCCGTTGCGCTGCCGGCGGTCGCGCAACGCGCGCTCTCGCCGACGCCGGCGCAGACCGAGGGTCCGTTCTACCCGCGAACGCAGCCGATCGAGCGCGACGCCGATCTCACGCGCATTGCCGGCCGCGCGGAGCGTGCGCGCGGCACACCGCTATACTTGCAAGGTCGCGTGCTCGCCACGGATGGGCGCGCGCTATCGGGCGCGCTGATGGAGCTATGGCAGTGCGATGCCGGCGGGCATTATCACCACGTCGGCGATCCCGGTCCGCTCGACGAGGCGTTCCAGGGCTACGGCACGGCGATCACCGCTGACGACGGCCGATATGCGTTCGTGACGATCCGACCCGTTCCCTATCCAGGCCGGCCGCCGCATCTGCATTTCACGCTCCGTCATCCGCGAGCCGCACCGCTGACGACGCAACTCTACGTCGCCGGTGACGACACGAGCGGCGACTCGGTGCTGTCGGCATCCGCGCGCGGCACGCTCGCGCGGTTGACGGTCGCGCTTCGTCCGGCGCCCGATCGCGAAATCGGCGCGCTGGAGGGGTCGTTCGATTTCGTGTTGGCCGCGCGCTAGCGACCAATGGCAGCGGCGCCGCTGCGAAGCGAGCCGCGCCGCCGCCTTTGCAGCGGGAGCTCTAATGAATCGTCGCGGTGGAGAGGCAACGAATCAGCGAGCCGGACTTCAGGCGATACACGCCCTCGCCGACGTGCTCGGCGGTGTCGAGCTCCTCGAGCGTGAACTCGAACTCGGTGTCGCCGAGCTTCACTTCGAGCACGACGTCGTCGGCGACCGTGTCCTCGTCGGGAATGCGCGAGTACTCGGTCGTGAACACGACGCCGTCGATCCAGATGAAGTCGGCGCTCTGCAGCGCGTCCGAAAGCTTGGCTGGGGCTGGCATTGGGGTCATGGTTGTCACGCTCCAGTGCTGACGTGGGGTCACGCCGCCACGATTCAAGGATCGAGCACCGGCCGCTCGCCGGCGAGCGGGGGACGGCTCGTTCCGGCGTGGGGAAGCGCCTACACCCTGTCGGGCGATTGGTGGCGCTTGCTCAGGAAACCAGCGCGCGAACGAAATTCGGCAGCGCGAGCGCGGCGCGGTGGACGTCGCCGTTGTAGTACTGCAGGTCGGCCAACCTGCGCTGACCGATGCGCCGATCGATCTCCGGCGCGGCGACCTTGCGCGGATCGAGCGTGCCCGAGCAGCACGCCATCATCCACATGCCCCCGTAGAGCGGCACCGAGGACAGATAGGGCGTGACCAGCGGAAACACCGAGCGCAATGCCGCCAGCGCGCCGCGAATGCGGTCGGGATGCGCGATCGGGCTCGCGACGTGCAGCGTCATCGCGCCGACCGGCGATAGTCGCGCAGCGCACGCACGGTAGAACTCGGGGGTGTACAGCGTCGTGGATGGCCCGCCCGGATCGGTGAGGTCGAGCACGATCAGGTCGAACGACTCGCTCGACGTGCGCACGTACTCGAAGCCGTCGGTGATCTTCACCGTCACGCGCGGATCCTCGAACGAGCCCTTGTGCACGCTTTGCAGGTATTTGCGCGAGATGTCGACGACCGCGAGATCGATCTCGGCGAGCGTGACCGACTTGATCGACGGATGCTTCAGCAGCTCCTCGGCGGAGCCGCCGTCGCCGCCGCCGACGATCAGCGCGCGCTCCGGCGACGGGTGCGGCAGCGCCGCCATGTGCACGAGCATCTCGTGATAGAAGAACTCGTCGCGCTCCGACGTCATGAAATGACCGTCGAGGCGGAACAGCTTGCCGAACGCCGCGGTGTCGTGCACCTCGACCGCCTGGTAGGGCGAGCGGAAGCGCTCGAACTCGCGCGTCGAGCGGATGAAGAAGCCCCAGTCGTCGGTGAGGTACTCCGTCATCGCGCCCGGCGCGATGTCGCCCGGCTTGCCCGAAGGCTCACCCACCGAGTCCTCCGCGACGGATCGAATGGAACTGCGTGCGCGACGGCTTCAGTGCGCGCTCGAGCGAGCGGAACAGCCGCTCGGCCTTCAGCGAGTTGTCGGTCGTGTAATTGCAGACGTAGACGTCGATCGTGACGAAGCCATGCTCGGGCCACGTATGGATGGCGAGGTGCGACTCGGCGAGCAGCACCGTTCCGGTGACGCCCTGCGGCTCGAACTGCACGAAGCGCTCGCCGACGATCGTCAGCCCCGACGCCGCCGCGGCTTCGAGGCAGATCTCGCGCAGCGCCTCGGCGCGGGTGAACTCGGGCGTCTGGGCAGGGCAGCCGTCCCACTCGCCTAACAGATGAATGCCGTCCATCGGGCGTCCCCCCATAATGAAAAAGCCCCACCCCCGTTCGCCACGGGTAGAAGGGCGGCCCACCATCGGTGCCGGCGCCTCGGACGCCGGCTCGCACAACGCTCGATTTCGACTTCGACCCCTTTACGACCGATTGGTTGTCACTTGTCAGCAAGCTAGCGGAACTATCGTGCTAGCGTGACGAAGGTCAAGCGTCGAAAAGCATTGGATTATTGCACAAAGTAGCGCCGTGCGCGATAATTTCAAGTGTTTTCAGCGGCGTTATCGCTCGAATCTCACCGCTTTCGCCCCGCGCGCCGTTCGTGCCGGCGCACACGGTTGGCTTCCTCCGCTTCGCGCCTCGCCTCGCTCGCGCACCCCATGACCGCAACATCCGCCTCCGTCGCTCCATCGCATGCCGATCCATCCGCTCCGGCCACCGAGCGCGATCTCGCCAATGCCATCCGCGCACTCGCGATGGATGCCGTCGAAGCGGCGAAGAGCGGCCATCCCGGCATGCCGATGGGCATGGCGGAAATCGCGGTTGCGCTGTGGCGCCGGCATCTGCGGCACAACCCGGCGAACCCGCATTGGCCCGACCGCGATCGCTTCGTCGTGAGCAACGGCCACGGGTCGATGCTGCTGTACGCGCTGCTGCATCTGACCGGCTACGAGCTCTCGATCGACGAGTTGAAGCATTTCCGCCAGATCCACTCGAAGACGCCCGGCCATCCCGAAGTCGGCGTCACGCCCGGCGTCGAGACGACGACGGGACCGCTCGGGCAGGGTCTCGCGAACGCCGTCGGCATGGCGCTCGCCGAGCGGTTGCTCGCGGCGCAATTCAACCGCGACGGCCACGCGATCGTCGATCACCGCACGTACGTCACCGTCGGCGACGGGTGCCTGATGGAAGGCATCTCGCACGAAGCGTGCTCGCTCGCCGGCACGCTCGGGCTCTCGAAGCTCGTCGTGCTCTACGACGACAACGGCATCTCGATCGATGGCGAGGTGAAGAACTGGTTCACCGACGACACGCCGCGTCGCTTCGAGGCGTACGGCTGGAACGTGATCCGCAACGTCGACGGGCACGATGTCGACGCGGTCGACGCGGCGATCGTTGCCGCGAAGCGTGCCGATCGCCCGACGCTCATCTGCTGCAAGACGACGATCGCCCGAGGCGCACCGACGAAAGCCGGCACGTCGGAAGCGCACGGCGCCGCGCTCGGCGACAAGGAAGTCGCCGCGACGCGCGCGGCGATCGGCTGGAACCATCCGCCGTTCGAGATTCCCGCCAACGTCTACGCCGGCTGGAATGCGCGCGCGCACGGCGCGGCGCTCGAAAGCGACTGGAACGCGCGCTTCGCCGGTTACCGCGAGGCGCATCCCGATCTCGCGGCCGAGTTCGAGCGGCGCACGCGCGGCGATCTGCCGGCCGGCTTCGCGGACAAGGCTGCCGTGTTCGTTCGAGCGCAGGCGGCCAAAGCCGAAACGGTCGCCACGCGCAAGGCGTCGCAGCAGGCGATCGGCGCGTTCGCGGCCATGCTGCCCGAGATGATCGGCGGATCGGCCGACCTGACGGGATCGGTGTTCACCAACTGGTCGGGCACGAAGCCCGTGACGCGCACGAGTCCCGGCAACTACGTGAACTTCGGCGTGCGCGAGTTCGCGATGACGGCGATCGCCAACGGGCTCGCGCTGCACGGCGGATTCATCCCGTACGTCGGCACGTTCCTCACGTTCTCCGACTACGCGCGCAACGCGGTGCGGATGGGCGCGCTGATGAGGCATCGCGTCGTCTACGTCTACACGCACGATTCGATCGGCCTCGGCGAGGACGGACCGACGCACCAGTCGATCGAGCACGCTGCGACGCTGCGGCTGATCCCCAATCTCGACGTGTGGCGCCCGTGCGACACCGTGGAATCGGCGGTCGCCTGGCAAGCGGCGATCGAGCGTGCCGACGGCCCGAGCGCGCTCCTGTTCACGCGCCAGAACGTTCCGTTCCAGAAGCGAGACGATGCGTCGCTCGCGGCGATCCGCCGCGGCGCTTACGTGCTCGCCGATTACGCCGATCCATCGGTGGCGCGGCGCGCGGTGATCATCGCGACCGGATCCGAGGTCGGCATCGCCATGGCGGCGCGCGACGCGCTCGCCGCCGAAGGGATCGCCGTGCGCGTCGTATCGATGCCGTGCACCAGCGTCTTCGATGCGCAGGAGGCCGCCTACCGCGCCGACGTGCTGCCGCCCGGCGTGCCGCGCGTCGCCGTCGAGGCGGGCTCGACCGGCGGCTGGCACAAGTACGTCGGCGCCATCGACGATCCGCACGCCGCGATCGTCGGCCTCGACCGCTTCGGCGAATCGGCGCCGGGACCGGTGCTGTTCAAATTCTTCGGCTTCACGCCCGACGCGGTCGCCGCCGCGGTGCGCCGCGTCGCTGCGTGAGCCATTCCCCTTCGAGTCACGAACACGGAGACCAACATGACGATCAAGGTAGCGATCAACGGCTACGGCCGCATCGGCCGCAACATCCTTCGCGCGAACTACGAAGACGGCAAGAAGCACGGCATCGAGATTGTCGCCGTCAACGACCTCGGCAGCCCCGAGACGAATGCGCATCTGACGCGCTACGACAGCGTGCATGGCAAGTTCAACGGCAAGATCGACGTCGAGGGCGACTCGATGATCGTCAACGGCGACCGCATCAAGGTGTTCGCGCAGCGCGACCCGAGCAAGCTGCCGTGGCGCGATCTGGGCGTCGACGTCGTGATGGAGTGCACGGGGCTCTTCACGAGCAAGGAGAAGGCGTCGGCGCATCTCGCCGGCGGCGCGAAGAAGGTCATCATCTCGGCGCCCGGCGGCAAGGACGTCGACGCGACGATCGTCTACGGCGTCAACGACAGGACGCTGAAGGCGTCATACCAGGTGATCTCGAACGCTTCGTGCACGACCAACTGCCTTGCGCCGCTGGTGGCTCCGCTGCACGAGAAGATCGGCGTGGTCAACGGGCTGATGACGACGATCCATGCGTACACGAACGACCAGGTGCTGACCGACGTATATCACGAGGATCTGCGCCGCGCGCGCTCGGCGACGATGAGCATGATCCCGACCAAGACCGGCGCCGCCGCCGCCGTCGGCCTCGTGCTGCCGGCGCTGAACGGCAAGCTCGACGGCTACGCGATACGCGTGCCGACGATCAACGTGTCGATGGTCGACCTCTCGTTCATCGCCGCGCGCGACACGACGGTCGACGAGGTGAACTCGGTGATGAAGGCCGCATCGGAGTCGGGTCCGCTCGCCGGCATTCTCGGCTACAACAAGGCACCGCTCGTGTCGATCGACTTCAACCACGATCCGCGCTCGTCGATCTTCGAGGCGACGCTCACCAAGGTGTCGGGCCGGCTGGTGAAGGTGTCGAGCTGGTACGACAACGAGTGGGGCTTCTCCTGCCGGATGCTCGACGTCACCGTCGCGCTGATGCAGGCCAAATGACGAACCGGAGAACGCGATGAAGTTCAAGCGTCTCGCCGACGTCGACGTGCGCGGCAAGCGCGTGTTCATCCGCGCCGACCTCAACGTTCCGCAGGACGAGGCCGGCGCGATCAGCGACGACACGCGCATTCGCGCCTCGGTGCCCGGCATCGAGGATGCGCTCGCGCGCGGCGCTGCGGTGATGGTCACCTCGCACCTCGGCCGGCCGAAGGAAGGCGAGTGGAGCGCCGCCGATTCGCTCGCGCCGGTCGCGAAGCGGCTCTCCGAGCTACTCGGCAGGTCGGTGCCGCTGATGCGCGACTGGGTCGACGGCGGCGCATGGCTTGCGGCATTGAAGCCGGGCGACGTCGTGCTGCTCGAGAACTGCCGCTTCAACAAGGGCGAGAAGAAGAACGACGACGCGCTCGCGCAGAAGATGGCGACGCTCTGCGACGTCTACGTGAACGACGCGTTCGCGACGTCGCATCGCGCGGAAGCGACGACCGAAGGCATTGCACGCCATGCGAAGGTCGCATGCGCGGGTCCTCTGCTCGCCGCCGAGCTCGATGCGCTCGGCAAGGCGCTCGCGCATCCGAAGCACCCGCTGGTCGCCGTCGTCGGCGGCGCCAAGGTGTCGACGAAGCTGACGGTGCTGAAGGCGCTCGCCGGGAAGGTCGACGTGCTGGTCGTCGGCGGCGGCATTGCGAACACGTTCATCCTCGCTGCCCACGGCCACGTCGGCCGCTCGCTCGTCGAGGCCGATCTGGTCGGCGAGGCGCAATCGATTCTCGATGCGTTCCCCGGCAAGGTTCCCGTGCCGGTCGACGCGGTGTGCGCGAAGGAAATCTCGGCGACGGCGACGCCCGAGCTGAAGGCCGTCGAGAACATTGCGCCCGACGACATGATCGTCGACATAGGGCCGCAGTCGGTCGCCGTGCTGAAGACGATCGTCGCGAAGGCCGGCACGATCGTCTGGAACGGGCCGATCGGCGTGTTCGAAATCGACGCGTTCGCCGGCGGTACGAAGGCGCTCGCCGAAGCGATCGCCTCGTCGGGTGCGTTCTGCGTTGCCGGCGGCGGCGACACGATCGCAGCGATCCACAAGTTCGGCGTCACCGAGCGCATCGGCTACATCTCGACCGCCGGCGGCGCTTTTCTGGAGTTCCTCGAAGGCAAGACGCTTCCCGCGGTGGCGGCGCTCGAAGCGCGTGCATAGTCTGATCAAATGGGGACAGACCACGTTTTCGGCTGACCGAAGACGTGGTCTGTCCCCTCTATCGTGATACGCGCGACGAAGATCGTCGCGACGCTCGGGCCGGCGTCGCATGCTCCGCAGACGCTCACGCGGATGCTCGCGGCGGGCGTCGACGTCGTGCGCCTCAATTTCTCGCACGGTCGCGCCGAGGATCACGTCGAGCGCGCGCGCAACGTGCGCGCGGCGGCGCAGCAGCTCGGCCGTCAAGTCGGCATCATGGTCGACCTGCAGGGACCGAAGATCCGCATCGGCAAGTTCGAGGCCGGTCAGGCGACGCTCGTCGACGGCCAGCGCTTCGTGCTCGATACCGACGCCGCTCCCGGCGATGCGAGCCGCGTCGGCCTCGACTACAAGGAGCTCGTGCACGACGTGGCGCCCGGCGCGGTGCTGCTGCTCGACGACGGGCTCATCCGGATGACGGTCGAGTCGGTTGACGCTGCGCGCATCGTCACCCGCGTCGACGTCGGCGGCACGCTGTCGAACAACAAGGGCATCAACCGCCTCGGCGGCGGGCTCACCGCGCCCGCGCTGACGCCGAAGGACATGGACGACATGAAGACGGCGGCCGCGATCGACGCCGACTATCTCGCCGTCTCGTTCCCGAAGAACAAGGAAGACATGTACATGGCGCGCCAGCTGTTGCGCGCCTCCGGCGGCAACGCGCTGCTGATCGCCAAGATCGAGCGTGCCGAAGCGATCGGCGCGCTGGCCGAGATCATCGAGGCGTCCGACGGCATCATGGTGGCGCGCGGCGATCTCGCGATCGAGGTCGGCAACGCGTCGGTGCCCGGCCTGCAGAAGCGGATGATCCGGATGGCGCGCGAGCACAACCGGCTCACGATCACCGCGACGCAGATGATGGAGTCGATGATCCACAACCCGGTGCCGACGCGCGCGGAGGTTTCCGATGTCGCGAACGCCGTGCTCGACGGCACCGACGCCGTGATGCTCTCCGCCGAGACAGCGAGCGGCCGCTACCCTGTCGAGACGGTCGAGACGATGGCGCAGATCTGCGTCGAGGCCGAGAAGTCGCACATGGTCGAGCTCGAGCGCGACTTCCTGAACCGCACGTTCACGCGCATCGACCAGTCGATCGCGATGGCGACGCTGTTCACCGCGTCTCACCTCAAGGTGAAGGCGATCGCCGCGCTGACGCAGTCGGGCTCGACCGCGCTGTGGATCTCGCGGCACAACTGCCCATGCCCGATCTACGCGCTCACGCCGGATAGCCGCTCGCTGCGCCGGATGACGCTGTATCGCAACGTGCAGCCGCTCTATCTCGAGCAGGACGACGATCGCGACCGCGTGCTGCAAGGCGCCGAGGACCTGCTGCTCGACAAGGCGCAGGTGCAGCGCGGCGACCTCATCGTGCTCACGATCGGCGAGCCGATCGGCAAGTCGGGCGGGACGAACACGCTGAAAATCGTCAGGGTCGGTGAGCATCGAGCCTGATTCGTTTTCGCCGGGCATCGCGGTGAACGGGAACCATTTCGCGCAGGTTGCGAGTGGTAACCGGATAGTTAATAATTTGCGCATGTCGGTCGTCGCGCTTCGAACGACGCCGCGTGCACGCCGCGGCCATTCGCCGCGGCCGCAGCGCGACGCGGCGCGCACGCAGGCGGCGATCCTCGACGCCGCCACTCGCGAATTCGCCGAGCACGGCCTCGGCGGCGCGCGCGTCGATCGCATCGCCGCGCGCGCGAAGACGAACAAGCGCATGCTGTACTACTACTTCGGCAGCAAGGACGACCTGTTCCTCGCCGTGCTGGAGTGCGCGTACGAGCGCATCCGCGCCGATGAGCAGGCACTGCACCTCGAAGGTCTGCCGCCCGCCGAGGCCATTCGCCGGCTGGTGGAGTTCACATGGCAGTACTTTCTGCGCCACCCCGAGTTCATCACGCTTCTCAACACCGAGAATCTCCACCGCGCCGAGCACCTGAAGCGCTCGCGCAAGATCCGCGCGCTGCACTCGCCGCTGGTCGCGATGCTCTCGGACGTGCTCGACCGCGGCGTGCGCGAGCGCGTGTTCCGACGCGGCGTCGATCCGGTGCAGCTGTACGTATCGATCGCCGCGCTCGCCTACTTCTATCTGTCCAACAACGCGACGCTGTCGGCGATCTTCGGGCGCAACCTCCGCGCGCGCCTTGCGCTCGCCGAGCGGCTCGAACACGCGGTGGCGCTCGTACAGGGCTATCTGGAGCGGCGTTGACGCATCAGGTTGCGGCCGCTCGACGCGAAGGCTATGCTAATTAACCAACCGGTTATCACGAATCGGCGGCGCCGCGCCGGCGCTGCCTGCCACCACCGAGGGAGGAACCCCATGCACTCCGGCAAACGTTCGCTGTTCAAGGCGGCCGCAATCGCGCTCGCGCTGCTGGCCATCGGCACGCAGGCAGACGCGCAGACGTGGAAGCCCGAGAAGCCGATCACGATCATCGTCCCGTGGGCGGCGGGCGGCTCGACCGACCAGGTGACGCGCGTCACCGCGGCCGAGATCGAGAAGGCGCTCGGGCAGAAGGTCGTCATCGTCAATCAGCCGGGGGCGTCGGGCTCGATCGGCACGAAGAACGTGCTCGAGGCGCCGAAGGACGGCTACACGTGGACGGCGGGTGCCGCACAGGACCTCGGAACGTACGCGGTGCTCGGCATGCTCGATACGAAGATCCAGGACTGGGCGCTGTTCCTCAACGTCGCGAACGTCTCCACGCTCGCGGTGAACCCGTCGACGCCGTACAAGAGCGCGACGGAGCTGATCGACGCCATGCGCGCGAAGCCGGGGCAGATCAGCGTCGCCACCGCCGGCGTCAATTCGAGCGGTCACAGCGCGATGGAGGCGATCGCGAAGTCGGCGAACGTCAAGTACAAGCACGTCACGTACGACGGCGGCAATCCGGCCGTCGTCGCCACGGTCGCCGGCGAAACCGACGCCACGACGCAGCTCACGGTCGAGGAGGCGGAGATGATTCGCGGCAAGCGGCTGCGGCCTCTCGCCGTGATCGGCGACAAGTCGATCGAGCTCGACGGCTACGGCACGATCGAGCCGCTGACGAAGTGGCTGCCGAACTTCAAGGCGCCGGCGAACTACTTCGGCATCTTCATTCCCAAGGGCGTGCCGCCGGAAGTGATCGCGACCGTCGAGAAGGTCTGGAACGACCAGATCAGGAACTCGGCGGCGCTGAAACAATACGCGACGAGCCGCGGCGCGCAGTTCGCGCCGTACTCCGGCGCCGAAGCGCAGGCCGCGGTAATGCCGGCCGTGCGCGCGAACGCGTGGATGGCGGCGGACACCGGAAAGGCGAAGGTCGCGCCGGATACGTTGGGTATCGCGCGCCCGTAACGGCCAAGCGCTGCAGCCGGCGCGCGGCAATCGCGCGTCGGCTTTCGCGGCGAACGACTTCAGCGTGGCCAACGAAACGTTTCCCGCATCGCCGCGCGCCGATCTGGTCGGCGGTCTGATCTGGGTCGCGTTCGGCGCGCTGATCGTCGTCCTGTCGTGGCAGATGGAGCGCATGGAGTCGCAGGGCGCAACGCTGCATACGGCGCCCGGCCTGTGGCCCGCGCTCGTCGGACTGGCACTCGCGTTGCTCGGCGGCGTGCTCGTCGGCCGCTCGACGCGACGCGCACAGCGTAGCGGCTGGGACGCCGGCGACGTGCACGACGCCGAGCTGGTGCCGGTGTCGCGGTTCGCGCTCGCCGTCGTGCTGTTCTTCGTCTATGCGCTGCTCCTGGTCGGTCGCGGATTGCCGTTCTGGCTCGCAACGACGCTGTTCGTGTCGGCGTTCGTGTTCCTGTTCCAGCACGCCACGCGAAAGGCAGCCGGGACGCTCGCGCGCGGGGCTGCCGTCGCGCTCGCGTGCGGCGTGCTCACGTCCATCGCCGTGATCGTCGTGTTCGAGCAGCTCTTCTTCGTCCGCCTGCCCTGAGCGCGCCGTGTTCGACGGACTGATCGCCTTCGGCCATTCGCTGTGGAGCTTCTGCGATCCGCTCTCGCTCGGGCTGATCATGCTCTCTGCGCTCGTCGGCGTGATCATCGGCGCGCTGCCCGGGCTCACGGCGACGATGGGCATCGCGCTGATGACGACGCTCACGATCAAGATGGCGTCGGACAAGGCGATCCTGGTGCTGATCTGCACGTACGTCGGCGCGATCTACGGCGGATCGCGCTCCGCGATCCTGCTGAACATTCCGGGAACGCCGGCCAACGCGGCGACGTGCCTCGACGGCAACGTGCTCGCGAAGCAGGGACTCGCGGGTCGCGCAATGGGCATCGCGACGACGGGCTCGGTACTCGGCACGCTGATCGGCATGGTGTTCCTCGCGCTGTTCACGCCGATCCTCGGCAACGTCGCGCTCAAGTTCGGCGCCTACGAGTTCTTCTGGCTCGCGCTGTTCGGCGTCGTCATCGCCGGCTCGCTCACCGGCAACGATCCGCTGAAGGGCTGGATCGCGGGGTTGGTCGGCATCTTCAGCGCGGCGATCGGGCAGGAGGCGATCTACGCGTACGACCGGTTCACGTTCGGCAATCGCGATCTCGCCGGCGGCTTCCAGCTCGTGCCGGCGCTCGTCGGCGCATTCGGTTTCGCCGAGCTGCTGATCGCCGTGCGCGAAAAGCCGATCCCGGTCGTGCTGAGCGCGCTCGACTCGGTCATTCCGAAGCTCGCCGACGTCACGCGGTACTGGCGCACGATCGTGCGCTCCGGGATCATCGGCACGTTCATCGGCATCCTGCCCGGCGTCGGCGAGGACGTCGGCGCGTGGTCGTCGTACGCTGCAGCGAAGCGCGCGAGCAAGGAGAAGGAGAAGTTCGGCAAGGGCTCCGTCGAAGGGCTCATGGCGGCGGAGACCGGCAACAATGCGTGCGTGCCCGGCGCCGTCATCCCGGTGCTGACGCTCGCCGTGCCGGGCTCGGCGCCCGCGGCCGTGCTGATGGCCGCAATGCTGATCCACGGCGTGCGCCCCGGCCCGATGATCATGATCGAGGCACCTCAGTTCGTCTACGACGTCGTCGCGATGATGCTCTTCGCCACGCTCGCCATCCTCTTCTACGGGCTCACGCTGACGAAGCCGCTGATCCGCGTGCTGCTGGTGCCGAAGCCGATCATCCTGCCGATCATCTTCGTGCTGTGCGTCGTCGGCTCGTACGCGATCTCGCTGCGACTGTTCGACGTCTACGTGATGCTCGGATTCGGCGTGCTCGGCTACCTGCTGCGCCGCTTCAGGTATCCGGTGGCGCCGCTCGTCCTTGGCATGGTGCTCGGCGACCTGATGGAGAAAGGCTTCCGCCGCGGCCTCGTGCTCTCCGACGGCAGCCTGGAGCCGTTCTTCACGCGGCCGATTTCGGCCGCGATCTGGATAACGACCGCGCTGGTGATCCTGATGAAGGTCCCGGGATTGCGCGAGCGCGTCGGCGCGCTGTTCCGGCGCCGCGCAACGACGACAAGCTGATCGGTGCGAATCGCGCTTTGCAACGAGGTGCTGGCCGGCCGCGACTTCGCGTCGCAGTGCGCGTACGCGGCCGCGCTCGGCTACGACGGACTCGAAGTGGCGCCGTTCACGCTCGCCGACGATCCGCTCGCGATCGACGCAAACGCGCGTGCCGCGATTCGGCGCACGGCGTCGGACGCCGGCATCGCGATCACCGGTTTGCACTGGCTGCTCGTCGCGCCGAAAGGGTTGTCGATCACGTCGGCCGACGACGCCGTGCGTGCGCGCACGATCGACGCGATGCGTACGCTCGTGCGACTGTGCGCCGACCTGGGCGGCCGCTACCTCGTGCACGGATCGCCCGCGCAGCGACGCGTACCACAAGGAGAATCGCGCGAAACCGCATGGCACCGCGCGCGCGACGCGTTCGCAGCGGCGGCCGTCGAAGCGCAGGCGCACGGCGTCACGTACATCGTCGAGCCGCTGCCGCGTGACGAGACTGATCTCATCAACACGCTGGACGAAGCGCTCGCGATGGTTCGCGACGTCGGATCGCCAGCGCTCGCGACGATGCTCGACACCAAATCGGCGGCGCTGTCCGAAGGAGCGACGGTCGCCGACATCGCGGCGCATGGCGTCGCCGAGGGCGTCATCGCCCACGTCCAGCTGAACGATCGCAACCGGCGCGGTCCGGGGCAAGGAGCCGACCGCTTCGCACCGGTGCTCGCCGCGCTGATTGAATCCGGCTACGCGGGCGACATCGCGATCGAGCCGTTCGACTACGTGCCAGATGGTCCGGCGTGCGCGGCACGCGCGATCGGCTACGTTCGCGGACTGCTCGAGGCGCTCGCCACGAATCACGCATCTGGAGCGACCAATGGCTGAACGGCGACTCGGCGTCATCATGAACGGCGTCACCGGCCGGATGGGGATGAACCAGCACCTGATCCGCTCGATCGTCGCGATCCGCGCACAGGGTGGCGTCGCGCTCGCGAACGGCGATCGCGTCATGCCCGATCCGGTGCTCGCCGGACGCAACGCGGACAAGCTCCGCTCGCTCGCGCAGGCGTACGGCGTCGAGCGGATCGAAACCGACGTCGATCGCGCGCTCGCCAATCGCGACGATACGGTCTTCTTCGATGCCGCGACGACGCCGATGCGGCCCGCGCTGCTCGAGCGCGCGATCGCCGCCGGCAAGCACGTCTACTGCGAGAAGCCGATCGCGACGACGCTCGACGCGGCGCTCGCGCTCGCGCGCGCCGCCGAGCGCGCCGGCGTGAAGCACGGTGTCGTGCAGGACAAGCTGTTCCTTCCGGGACTGATGAAGCTCAAGATGCTGCGCAACGCCGGATTCTTCGGCCGCATGCTGTCGGTGCGCGGCGAATTCGGCTACTGGGTGTTCGAAGGCGACCTGCAGCCGGCGCAGCGGCCGTCGTGGAATTACCGCGCCGAGGACGGCGGCGGCATCGTCCTCGACATGCTGTGCCACTGGCGCTACGTGCTCGACAATCTCTTCGGCGACGTGAGGAGCGTGTGCTGCGTCGGCGCCACGCACATCCCGACGCGGTGGGACGAGAGCGGACGAGAATACCGCGCGACGGCGGACGACGCGTGCTACGCGATGTTCCGGCTCGATGGCGACGCCATCGCGACGATCAACAGCAGCTGGTGCACGCGGGTGCGCCGCGACGATCTCGTGACGTTTCACGTCGACGGCACGCACGGATCCGCCGTCGCGGGCCTCACCGACTGCAGGACGCAATCGCGGGTGAACACGCCCAAGCCGGTATGGAACCCCGACGTACGGCAGGCGATCGACTTCTTCGCAGGATGGCAGGACGTGCCCGACAGTACCGCGTACGACAACGGGTTCAAGGCGCAGTGGGAGCTCTTCATTCGCCATGTCGTCGACGACGCGCCGTTCGAATGGTCGCTGCATGAAGGCGCGAAAGGCGTGCAGCTCGTCGAATGCGCGCAGCAGTCGTGGCGCGAGCGGCGCTGGATCGACGTGCCGGAGCTGCCGCGGTGAACACGCTGCGGCTCCCGGGCCAAGATGGGGCGCTCGAGCGCTACGCGTGCCGTGCGCCGCGCGCGTTTCCGACGCGGCCCACGCGCGCGTTCGATCGCGTCGCGTATGCGGCCGCGCACGTCGTCGCCGATCCGCTGCGCACCGTCGATCCGTGGCTCGAATCGGCGATCGACTGGGACGCGACGATCGCCTACCGGCGCCATCTGTGGTCGCTCGGGCTCGGCGTCGCCGAGGCGATGGACACCGCGCAACGCGGCATGGGGCTCGACTGGCCGACATCGCTCGAGCTGATCCGTCGCACGCTCGACGCCGCGCGCGATACGCCCGGCGCGCTCGTCGCGAGCGGAGCCGGCACCGATCACCTCGCCGCGCAGCAAGCGCGCTCGATCGACGACGTCATCGCCGCGTACGAGCAGCAGATCGGCGCGATCGAGTCGCTCGGCGGTCGCATCATCCTGATGGCGAGCCGCGCGCTCGCGCGCCTCGCGCGAAGTCCCGACGATTACGAGCGCGTCTATGCGCGCATCCTCGCGCAGGTGCGCGAGCCGGTGATCCTGCACTGGCTCGGCGAAATGTTCGACCCGGCGCTCGAAGGCTACTGGGGCAACCGTGACCACTACCGGGCGATGGAAACCGCGGTCGGCGTCATCAACGCGCACGCGTCGAAGGTCGACGGCGTGAAGGTCTCGCTGCTCGACAAGGACAAGGAGATCGCGATGCGCCGCCGCCTCGCGCCCGGCGTGCGGATGTACACCGGCGACGATTTCAACTATGCGGAGTTGATCGCCGGCGACGAGCGCGGCCACAGCGACGCGCTGCTCGGCATCTTCGATCCGATCGCTGCCGCAGCGTCGGCCGCGCTGTCCGAGCTCGCCGGCGGCAATGCCGCTGCGTTCCACGAAATCCTCGCGTCGACCGTGCCGCTGTCGCGCCACGTGTTCGCGGCGCCGACACGGTTCTACAAGACCGGCGTCGTGTTCCTCGCGTGGTTGAACGGCCACCAGTCGCACTTCACGATGGTCGGCGGCCAGCAGAGCGCGCGCTCGATCTCGCATCTCGCGCAGGCGTTCCGGCTTGCCGACCAGACCGGATTGCTGCGCGATCCCGGGCTCGCATGCGCGCGGATGCGCTCGCTGCTGTCGATACATGGCATCGATGCCTGACAGCGCGCTGCTTTCGCTCAACACCGCGACGGTGCGAGCGCAATGGACGCTGCCGCAGATCATCGACGGCTGCGCGCGCCACGGCATCGGCCGAATCTCGCCGTGGCGCGATCAGGTCGCGCAGGCAGGGCTGACGGCGAGCGCGCAACGCATTCGCGATGCGGGCCTGCAATTGTCCGGCTACTGTCGCGGCGGCATGTTTGCGGCGCCGGATCGCGCTGCGCGCCGCGCGGTACTCGATGACAATCGGCGCGCCGTCGACGAAGCGCTCGCGCTCGGCGCACCGTGCCTCGTGCTGGTCGTCGGCGGGCTGCCGCGCGCGCCCGACGGCACCATCGTGTCGAAGGATCTCGCCGGCGCGCGCGCGATGGTGCGCGACGGCATCGGCGAGCTGCTCGACTACTCGCGCAACGCGGGCATGCCGCTCGCGATCGAGCCGCTGCACCCGATGTACGCCGCCGATCGCGCATGCGTCAACACGATGGCGCACGCGAACGACCTTTGCGACGAGCTCGGCGCCGGCCTCGGGCTGGCCGTCGACGTCTATCACGTCTGGTGGGATCCGAATTTGAAGCGCGAGATCGAACGCGCGGCGGGCACGACGCCGTCGCGGCTGCTCGCCTATCACATCTGCGACTGGCTCGTGCCGACGACCGACCTGCTGCTCGACCGCGGCATGATGGGCGACGGCGTCGTCGATCTGCCGCTGATCCGCTCGTGGATGGAAGCCGCCGGATACGCTGGCGCGCACGAAGTGGAGATATTTTCGGCCAACAACTGGTGGAAGCGCGATCCCGACGAAGTGCTGCTGACTTGCAAGCTTCGCCACGCCGAGCGCACGTAAAACGTCCGATGGAAACGCGGCGCGCTTGGCGGTCATAATCGCACCGTAGCGCGCCGCACTTTGCAAACAACGGGAGAAACACATGCCTCTTGTATCGATGCGCCAGCTGCTCGACCATGCGGCCGAGCACGGCTACGGCCTGCCCGCGTTCAACGTGAACAACCTCGAGCAGGTTCAGGCGATCATGGCCGCCGCCGCCGAAACGGACAGCCCGGTGATCATGCAGGCATCGGCGGGCGCACGAAAGTACGCGGGCGAAATCTTCCTGCGCCACCTGATCGAAGCGGCGGTCGAAAGCTATCCGCAGATTCCGGTCGTCATGCACCAGGACCACGGGCAATCGCCCGATGTCTGCGCGTCGGCGATCCGTCTGGGTTTCACCAGCGTGATGATGGACGGATCGCTGCAGGCGGACGGCAAGTCGATCGCGAGCTACGACTACAACCTCGACGTGACAAGAAGAGTCGTCGACATGGCGCACCAGGTCGGCGTCACCGTCGAAGGCGAGCTCGGCTGCCTCGGCTCGCTCGAGACGATGCGCGGCGACAAGGAGGACGGTCACGGCGCCGAAGGCACGATGACCCGCGAGATGCTGCTGACCGATCCCGACCAGGCGGCTGACTTCGTCAAACGCACGCAGCTCGACGCGCTCGCGATCGCGATCGGCACGTCGCACGGCGCGTACAAGTTCTCGCGCAAGCCGACCGGCGACATCCTCGCGATCGACCGCATCAAGCAGATCCACGCGCGCATCCCGAACACGCATCTGGTCATGCACGGCAGCTCGTCGGTGCCGCAGGACCTGCTGCAGATCATCCGCGACAACGGCGGCGACATGAAGGAGACGTACGGCGTGCCGGTCGAGGAAATCCAGGAAGGCATCAAGCACGGCGTGCGCAAGATCAACATCGACACCGACATCCGGCTCGCGATGACCGCGGCGATTCGCCGCTTCCTGCGCGACAAGCCCTCGGCGTTCGATCCGCGCGATTACCTGAAGCCCGCGCGCGAAGCGGCGAAGCAGATCTGCAAGGCGCGCTACGAGCAGTTCGGTTGCGCCGGCATGGGATCGAAGGTGAAGCCGGTGCCGCTGCCGAGCATCGCGGTGAAGTACAAGGCCGGCGAACTCATGCAGGTCGTAAGGTAACCACCGTCGTCCCCGCGAAAGCGGGAGCCCGGTGTCGTTCGTCGAAAATCGCTGGATTCCCGCTTTCGCGGGAATGACCGTCGCTATGCAGTCACGAACATTGCCACGACCGCGGCGGCCATCGTCGCCGTTGCAAGCCAGCCGACGATGCGCAGCCGGCGGCTCACGACGAACGCGCCCATCACCTTCGCGTCGGACGCGATGCGCATCATCACCGCCATCACGGGAACCGCGATGATGCCGTTCAGCACGGCGGCCCAGTAAAGCGCGCGTATGGGGTCGATCGGCGTGAACCCGAGCGCCGCACCCGCGAGCGTTGCGAACGTGATGATGCCGTAGAACTCGACGCCCTCTCGGGCTTCAAGTCGAGCCCGGCGCGCCAGTTGAACGTCTCCGCGACCGCGTACGCCGCGGAACCCGCGAGAACGGGCACGGCGAGCAATCCGGTGCCCAGGATGCCGAGCGCGAACAGCAGGAACGCGAGATCGCCGGCGAGCGGGCGCAATGCCTCGGCGGCCTGCGCCGACGTCGTGATCTCGACACTGCCGCTTCGATGCAGCGTCGCGGCAGTCGTCACGATGATCGTGAGCGCAATCGAGGTTCGAGAACGCCATGCCGACATAGGTATCGATCTTGATTCGCCGAAGCTGCCGGCGTGCCTGTGGCGGATCATGGAGCAGTGGCGGCGCGCTCTCCGGCGCGGATCTCCTCGACTTCCTGCGCCGCCTGCCAGAAGAACAGATAGGGGCTGATCGTCGTGCCGAGCACGGCGACGATCGTCGTGAGCGCGTCGCGGTCGAGCGCGTGCGACGGCCAGACGATGCCGCGCAGGACGTCGGGCCACGGCACGGAAACGGTGAAGAGCACGGCGACGTAGGCGAGCAGCGCGAGCGTGAGCCATTTGAGATAGCCGACGTAGCGCTGGTACGGCATGAACACCTGCAGCACGAGCGTCGCAGATGAGCCGAACACGATCGCGTGCCCGTGCTTCGGACCGCCGACGACGAGCTCGAGCGCATCGCCCATCGCGGCGATGTCGGCGGCGACGTTGATCGTGTTGGCGACGACGAGCAGCGCGACGACAAACAGAGCACCGGCTTCGGAAAGTGCCGCCGGATGTTCGATGCGAGGCCGTGGCCGGTCACGCGGCCCATCCGCGCGCTGACGAGCTGGATGCCGACCATCAGCGGGTACGTCAGCACGACGGTCCAGCCGAGCTTGCACCCGAATTGCGCGCCCGCCTGCGAATACGTCGCGATGCCGCTCGGATCGTCGTCCGCGGCGCCGGTGATCAGGCCCGGCCCGAGGATGCGCCAGAACCTGCGCGCGCGGCTCAGCATCGTCAACCGCTGATGAACATGGCAGCGACGGCCGCGGCCATCGTCGCCGTTGCAAGCCAGCCGACGATGCGCAGCCGGCGACTCACGACGAACGCGCCCATCACGTTCGCGTCGGACGCGATGCGCATCATCACCGCCATCACGGGAACGGCGATGATGCCGTTCAGCACGGCGGCCCAATAAAGCGCGCGTATCGGGTCGATCGGCGTGAACCCGATCGCCGCACCCGCAAGCGTTGCGAACGTGATGATGCCGTAGAACCCGATGCCCTTCTCGGGCTTCAAGTCGAGCCCGGCGCGCCAGTTGAACGTCTCCGCGACCGCGTACGCCGCGGAACCCGCGAGAACGGGCACGGCAAGCAATCCGGTGCCCAGGATGCCGAGCGCGAACAGCAGGAACGCGAGATCGCCGGCGATCGGGCGCAACGCCTCGGCCGCCTGCGCCGACGTCGTGACCTCGACGCCGCCGCCGCGATGCAGCGTCGCGGCTGTCGTCACGATGATCGCGAGCGCAATGAGGTTCGAGAACGCCATGCCGACATAGGTATCGATCTTGATTCGCCGAAGCTGCCGGCGAGCCTGTGGCGGATCCTTGAGCAGTGGCTGCGCGCTTTTCACGGCGCGTATCTCCTCGACTTCCTGCGCCGCCTGCCAGAAGAACAGGTAGGGGCTGATCGTCGTACCGAGCACGGCGACGATCGTCGTGAGCGCGTCGCGGTCGAGCGCGTGCGACGGCCAGACGATGCCGCGCAGCACGTCGGTCCACGGCACGGAAACGGCGAAGAGCACGGCGACATACGAGAGCAGCGCGAGCGTCAGCCACTTGAGATAGCGAACGTAGCTCTGGTAGGGCAGCAGGATCTGCAACAGCACGCAGATCGAGCCGATGACGACCGAGAGCACGAGCCGACCGCCGCCGACGAGCCCCGAGGCGACGTCGCCCATCGCGGAGATGTCGGCCGCAATGTTGATCGTGTTCGCGCCGACCAGCATCGCGACGAGCGCATAGAGGACCGGCCGCGGGAAGCGCCGCGCGACGTTCGCCGCGAGGCCGCGGCCGGTCACCCGGCCCATCCGCGCGCTCACCGTCTGGATGCCGACCATCAGCGGGTAGGTCAGCACGATCGTCCAGCCGAGCTGGAAGCCGAACTGCGCGCCCGCCTGGGAGTACGTCGCGATGCCGCTCGGATCGTCGTCGGCCGCGCCCGTGATGAGGCCCGGGCCGAGCTGGCGCAGCACGCCACCGGAGCGCCATCGGCTGCTGCGACGACGTCGCCGCATCTAGCGCGCCGCCGAGGGGAAGTCGATGCGCACCGTCGTGCCGCTGCCGCGCGGGCCGTCGCCGATGCCGACCGTCGCGCGATGAGCGCGCGCGATCTCGTCGACGATCGCGAGGCCGAGCCCCGTGCCCGGATGCACGTTGTCGGCCGCACGGTAGAACGGCTGCAGCACGCGCTCGCGATCGTCGGAGGCGATGCCGCAGCCGGTGTCGATCACGGCGAGTGACGGCGACGGCGCGGCGCCCACCCGCACGGTGACCGTACCGCCTTCGGGCGTGTAGTGCAGCGCGTTGTCGATCAGGTTCGCGCAAAGCTCGCGCAGCATCAGCGCGTCGCCACGCACCTTCGCTGCTTCGGCATCGCGCTCGAAACCGAGGTCGATTCGACGCTCGACGGCACGCGGCACGGCGTCGGCGACCGCCTCCGACGCGACGCTCGCGAGGTCGACGTCGTCGCCCTGCGCGCCTTGCGCGCCGCCGGCGCGCGCGAGCACGAGCAGTCGATTCGCGAGGTGAACCGTGCGCTCGGTTGCCGCCTCGAGGTGCTGCAGCGAGCGGCGCAGCGCTTGCGGGTCGTGCTCGGCGATCGCGAGCTCGGTCTGCAACTTGAGCGCTGCGAGCGGGGTTCGCAGCTGGTGCGAGGCGTCCGCGACGAAGCGGCGCTGCGCGTCGAGGTTCGCCGACAGCCGCGACATCAGGTCGTTGATCGACGCGATCAGCGGCGCGAGCTCGCGCGGCGCGTCGCCCTCGGCCAATGGCGCGAGATCGCCCGGCTGGCGGCGATCGATCTGCGAGCGGATCTGGCGCATCGGCGCGACGACATGCACGGCGCCGTACCAGACGAGCGCGACGGCGCCGAAGAGCACGAGCAGCTGCGGCAGCAGCGCCTGCGCGTGCAGCTGCGTTGCGAAGCGTTGCCGCTTGTTCAGCGTTTCGGCGACCTGCACGACGACTCGCTCGCCGGCCCGCGAGGGATCGGGCACGGCGAGCGATGCGACCCGCACGAGATCGTCGCGCAGCACGCCGGAGTGCAGCGTCGGCCGGTCACGCGCCATCGCACCGGGCACGAGCGGGACCTCGGCGTTGCCGGCGATCCATTCGCCGTTCGTCCGCCGCAATGCATACTGGACGTCGTCCTCGTGATCGGCGGCCAGCATGTCGACCGCCGAAGTCGCGAGTGCCACCGGACGCCGCGCATCGCCGGTCGCGACGACGCGCGCGGCGACCGCTTCCGCCACGTTCGAAAGCCGCTGGTCGAACGACTCGTTCGCCGCCGCATTCAGCATGACGTACATCATGGCGACGACGGCGAGCCACAGGAACAGGAGCGGCGTCGCGAGCCATTCGAGCAGCCGTGCGACGAACGACGCGGGCCGCGGTGTCGCGACGAGACTGCCCGGCGGCAGCGGATGCAACGGCGGGAGACGAGGGAATGCCACCGAGACGGACTACGCTTTCGGCAGGTAGTAGCCGAGTCCGCGCACCGTGACGATGTCGATCGACGCCGACGCGAGCTTCTTGCGCAACCTGTGCACGTACACTTCGATCGCGTTGGTCGAAACGTCGTCGTCGAAGTTGCACAGGTGCTCGACGATCTGGTCCTTGCCGACCACCCTGCCGGCGCGGCTCAACAACAGCTCGAGCACCGCGAGCTCGCGCGCCGAAAGCTCCAGCCGCTCGCCGCGGACCTCGGCGCTGCGCGTCGCCGTGTCGAAGGCGAGCTCTCCGTGACGCAGAACATTGCGATCCGCGCCATGCGCGCGGCGCAAGAGCGCGCGCATGCGAGCGTCGAGCTCGGCGAGCGCGAACGGCTTCACCAGGTAGTCGTCGGCACCGGCATCCAGGCCGTCGACGCGATCGGCGACCGCGTCGTGCGCGGTGACGATCAGCACCGGTGTCGCGTCGAAACGGTCGCGCAGGCGCTTCAGCACCGTACGCCCGGGCATCCGCGGCAAGCCGAGGTCGAGCACGACGAGATCGAACGCGTGCGAGTGCAACGCCGCGTCGGCCGCGGCGCCGTCGCGCAGCCAGTCGACGGCGTGGCCGTGCTGCGACAGGTGGCGCGTGACCGCGTCACCGAGCAGCGCGTCGTCCTCCGCGAGCAGAATGCGCATGGTTGGATCGTCGAGGGCGCGCATCGCCCCCGCCGATGGTAGCCGCGCGTGCCGTATGCGGCAACCGCGGCGCGAGCGAGCCAAGCAGGGGCCCCGCCTCGCGTAGCGAGCCGGGGATGCGCGCAATTGCGAGTCGCCGCAGCGAGGCCGACGCCTCGGCCTGATGATCGGTCAGGCGGGCACGGAGGCCGAGGAGGCCGTTTAGCGCGAGCAACCTTCCAGCGGCAGCGCCAACGCCTGCAGCACGTCACCGTTCGACGCGTCCTCGACGAACGCCACCACCGTCGGCGCTCGGCCCACCTCCTTCGGCAGCGGCCAGTCGATCGCCGCGTGCGCCGATCCGCCCTGCACCGGCACTCCCGACGAGAAGCGGCGGACGACGTGGTCGTGCGTGAGACGCGCACCGGCGTTCTCGCCTGCCTTCACTTCCGACACGAGGCCGTTGTCGACCAGCGCGACGGCGAGCGACGCGCGCCACGGGGCGCCAGCGTCAACCGTTGCGGCCGCCGTTCCGACGACGCGGCCGCCAACGATCGCCGCATCGAGCCTGACGCGTGCGCGCGGCGGCCTCGCGTTCACCGCGGCTACAGACGCAGCCGGCGCCCCTGCGCGCCATTCGTCGAAGTCGTGGCCGCCGAGCAGGACTTCGGGCGTGTAGACGAAGCGCGCGCGATTCATCCGCATGGCTTCGTATTGGCGCTCGGTGTATTGAGCGCTCGCGAATCGGTCCTTCCAGCCGAGACGATCCCAGTAGTCGACGTGGAACGCGAGCGCGATCACGTCGGGCGTTTCGCCCGCCGCAACGTTGCGCGATAGCCAGCGGTCCGCTGGCGGACAGCTGCTGCAGCCCTCCGAGGTGAAAAGCTCGATCAGCGCGACCGTGCGCGCTCCGCTCTGCGCATGGCACGCCGGGTCGATCGGGGCGGCGAGCGCCGCGCCGGAGGCGATCGCTGCGCCGAGCGCGACAGCGTTGGACCAACGTCTGAGCCGGCGTGACATCGCTTGACCCCTTCGCACGTGACGCGATGCCGTGAGTCGCGCGGGCCGGTGAGAGCCTTACGCGACGCCCGGCTGCTATCATCGGCTCGACCGCAAGCGCCCGTCCCGTGATCCCGCTTTCCGATATCGAAGCCGCCGCACGTCGCGTCTACGCGGCGATGGCGCCCACGCCGCAGTATGCCTGGCCGCTGCTCGGCCGCCGTGCGGACGCGCAAGTCTGGGTCAAGCACGAGAACCATACGCCGACCGGCGCGTTCAAGGTACGCGGCGGCCTGAACCTGCTCGCGGCGATGCGCGAGCGCGCCGAGCGACCGGCCGGGATCGTCAGCGCGACGCGCGGCAACCACGGCCAGAGCCTTGCATTCGCCGCTCGGCGCGAAGGCCTGCGCTGCGTGATCGTCGTCCCGCACCGGAACTCGCGCGACAAGAACGCGGCGATGGAAGCGTTCGGCGCCGAGCTGATCGAGTACGGCCGCGACTACGACGAGGCGCGCGAGCATGCGATGACGCTCGGCGCAGCGCAGGGACTGCGCTACGTCGGCCCGTTCGAGCCCGCGCTCGTTGCCGGCGTCGCGACGTACGCGCTCGAGCTCTTTCGCGCGGTCGCCGATCTCGACACCGTCTATGTGCCGATCGGCTGCGGCTCCGGCATTTGCGGCCTGATCAGCGCACGCAACGCGCTCGGCCTCGCGACGAAGATCGTCGGCGTCGTCTCATCGAACGCCAACGCCTACGCGCAGTCGTTTCGCTCGGGCGAGCGAGTCGAGACCGCCACGGCGAACACGATCGCCGACGGCGTGGCCGTGCGCGTGCCGGTCGACGCCGCGCTGGAGATCATTCGCAACGGCGCCGAAGATATCGTGGAAGTGACCGACGAAGAGATCGAGACGGCGATGCGCATCTACTTCGACGACACGCATCAGGTCGCCGAAGGTGCCGGCGCGGCACCGCTTGCCGCGCTGCTCAAGCGAGCGCGCAGCGCTGGAAGCCGCGAGGCGTTGATCCTCTCCGGCGGCAACGTCGACCGTGCGCTCTATCACCGCGTGCTCGGCGAAGCCGTAGGGGGACAGACCACGTTTTTCAGGGGACAGACCACGTTTTCCATAAATCGCGCCAGAGGCGTATGCCGCTGTGAAAACGTGGTCGGTCACCTATTGGCCGCTGCGAAAACGTGGTCTGTCCCCTATTCCTATGCGCGGCGAACGCGCGTCTGCGATTGCTCGCGCATGTACTGCGCGACGTAGTACAGCGAGCCGCCCGCCTTGCCGGTCGAGCCGGACGCTCTCCAGCCGCCGAACGGCTGATAGCCGGGCCATGCGCCGGTCGTCGCGCCCTGCGGGCGGTTCGCGTAGCAGACGCCGGCGTCGATCGTCGCGAAAAAGCGCTCGCATTCATCCGCTGCGCCGTAAAAGCCGGCCGTGAGACCGTACTCGCTCGCGTTCGCACGCGCGATCGCTTCGCCGACGTCGTCGACGGCACCGACGAGCACGAATGGAACGAACAGTTCGCGCCGCCACAACGGATGGTCGAACGGAGCACGCGCAATCGTGGGCGCACAGTAGTGCCCGTGCGCGAGATCGCCGTGATCGAGCCGCTCGCCGCCGTGAACGATGGCGCCCGCTTCGCCGAGCGCCGCGATTTCCGCGGCCGCGTCCTCGTAGCGCGCAACCGCCCTCGCGTCGATCACCGGGCCCATCCAGTGCTCTCGCCGCGTGGGATCGCCGACCGCGACGCGCTCCGTCAGCTTGTGCAGTCTCGCGACGAAGTCGGCGTAGACGCTGTGCTCGACGTATACGCGCGAGCATGCCGAGCACTTCTGGCCCGACAGCCCGAACGCCGAGCGCATCACACCGGTCGCCGCGTCGTCGAGATTCGCCTGCCGGCTGACGATCGCCGCATTCTTGCCGCCCATCTCGGCGATGCACGGCCGGGGAAACGGCGCCTGAGCGAACGTGCGGTAGAGATGCATGCCGACGTCGTGGCTGCCGGTGAACGTGGCGCCGCCGACGTCGGGATGACGGACGAGCGCCTCGCCGAGCGACGTGCCGGGGCCGGTCACGTAATTGAACGCGCCGTCGGGCGTGCCGGCATCGCGAAACGCGTCGGCGAGGAGCCGACCGCTCCACGGCGTGGCCGACGCCGCCTTGAAGACGACGGCGTTGCCCGCGACCAGCGCGGCGCCCGCCGGACCGCCTGAAAGCGCGAACGGAAAGTTGAACGGCGCAATCACGAGCCACACGCCGTACGGCTTCATCGCGCTCGTGTTGTCGCTCGCGAATCCCGCCAGCGGATCGCGTGCCATTGCGCGCACGTAGCCATCGTTCGCTTCCATCCGGTCGCAGTAGTACGAGACCAGATCGGCGGTCTCCTGCGCCTCGCCGAGCGCCTCCATGCGGTTCTTGCCGACTTCGAGCGCAAGCGCGGCACCGATATGGAAGACCCGCTCCTCGATCAGGGCGGCCGCACGGCGCAGGATCGCGACGCGCTCGCTCCACGGCGTCGCCGCCCACGCCGGAAACGCGTTGCGCGCCGCGGCGATCGCGGCGTTCGCGTGCGACGCGTCGCCGGCCGCGAAACGGCCGAGGAGCACACGGGTGTCGATGGGGCTTCGCACGTCGAACCACGCGGAGGCCGTCTCGTTGCGGCCGCCGATCATCATCGCGCGCTCGGCGCCGAGGTGCGGGCGGATCGTCGCCATCGCCGCATCGAAGCGCGCATGCAGCTCCGCCGGCGGATCGAACATCGTCGAGTAGGTGAGCTTGAACGAGGCGGTCATGGTCGTGGCGAAGCGCAGTTGCGGTGAGCAGAAAGCGTCGCGAGCGAGCCGGGCACTCGAAGACCCGCAGCGAGCCGCGAGACACCACACGAGCGTACCGCGAGCGCCGAGCGAGGAAACGACAAGGTGATCGGCTCGCGCAGCAGCTTTGTGCCGCCGCGGCTACACGAGGTCGGCGGCGGGCCCCAGTATCTGCTGGCGCAGCTCGCGATAGCGCGGCAGCTGCGGCGGATAGACGCAGATGTACTTGACCTGCGCGGCCTGCAGGCAGCGCTGCTTGATGATCTCGAGCTTCTGGTCACGCGGGTTGACGACCGTGTCCGGCTCTTTCGAATCGACGATCGCGAGGATCGTCATGTCGCGGTCGCAAACGACGAAGCCGACATGCTGGTTCGCGATCTTGCGGAACGCGCGCAGCCGCTCCATGCCTTGCGGACCGATCTTCACCTGCAGAACGTCGGACAGCCGGATGCGGGCGAAGATTTCATGGCGCGGGAACGCTGCCTTCAGGAGCAGGTAGACGACGCTCTCCGCCTTGCTGAGGAAACGCGGCCGCAGCAGATAAAGGCCCGGGAGCTCGGCGGACGACAACAGCCGGGTCGTCTCGCCTTCAGTCCACTGCGCGACGGTGTTCGGTCCGTCGCCGCCGCTTCGGCCGCCGGCAGCCCGGTTGCGGCGGACCAGGCCGACGACGACCGCGATGATCAGCGCGCCGATCGCAAGTGCGAACAGGATTCCTTGGCTCATGGCTGACGGCCCGTCGCGATCGGGTTACGCGCGGCGCGTGCGCTGCGCGTCACGTTTGCGGCGTGGTCGGCGTGTCCCAACCGATGCGCGAGTTTAAGGCAATTGTCGAAGAATCGACGATGGCCGCCCGAAAGTAAATGGAATTTTGATGCGCCGGCGCCGCGTCGGGTGACGCGGTGACGTCGGTGCAACGTCTCGCCGCCGGTGTATCAGCCGGTGTGCACCGGCATCCTGCAACCGATGATTGGCTCGCTCTTCCCGACGACGGGCGTCCAATCGGTGCTGGTCGCCGTGCGGAACTGCGCGTTCACGTAATAGCGCCGGCATGGCTCGGCCTTCAGCCGGAAATGTCGCTCGGTGCCGGCAAAGCCGTGACGCGGCGGCGACTGCACGACGACATCGCGCAGCCCCGGATCGATCTTGATCGACGGCTCGCTCGCGTAGCGACCGTCGACACGGCGAATCACCGTGCCGGCGCGATCTGACGAGCGCTCCCGACGCGCGTCCGGTTATCTCGCTCCACGTCACGCGCACCGATGGCAGCGGTCCAACGTCGGGCGTGCCGAACGGGGAGTCCCGCGGCGGCGGACCACCGGACAACGGCGTCTGCCCGAGCGCAGTCGACGCGACGAAGGCCAGCAACCCGAACGCTCTTCGTACCGGGATCGCGGCAGCAGGAGTCATACCAGGCCTTCAAACGGATGAGACCCGCGCGAGGCTGACCGCGCGGCGAAAAAAAGCCCCGCCGAGGCGGGGCCTTTCGTCATCGGTGCACGATCACATGTCCATGTCGCCCATGCCGCCCATGCCACCCATGCCGCCGCCGCCCATTGGCTTCTCGTCCTTCGGCAGCTCGGCGACCATCGCTTCGGTCGTCAGCAGCAGCGACGCGACCGACGCCGCGTTTTGCAGCGCGAACCGCGTCACCTTCGTCGGATCGACGACGCCCATGTCGACGAGATCGCCGTAATGGCCGGTCTGGGCGTTGTAGCCGAAATTGCCCTTGCCTTCGACAACCTTGTTGACGACGACCGACGGCTCGTCGCCGGTGTTCTGCACGATCTGGCGCAGCGGCTCCTCGAGCGCGCGGAGCACGATCTTGATGCCGGCGTCCTGGTCGGTGTTCTCGCCCTTCAGGTTCTTCAGGTTCGAGCGGGCGCGCAGATAAGCCACGCCGCCGCCGGCAACGATGCCTTCCTCGACGGCTGCCCGCGTCGCGTGCAGGGCGTCCTCGACGCGCGCCTTCTTTTCCTTCATCTCGACTTCGGTCGCCGCGCCGACCTTGATCACTGCAACGCCGCCGGCGAGCTTCGCCACGCGCTCCTGCAGCTTCTCCTTGTCGTAGTCGGACGTCGCTTCCTCGATCTGCTTGCGGATGTTCTTCACGCGCGCTTCGATCGACGCCTTTTCACCGGCGCCGTCGATGATCGTCGTGTCTTCCTTCGCCACCTCGATCTTCTTCGCGCGGCCGAGATCCTTCAGCGACGCGTTCTCGAGCTTGAGACCGAGCTCCTCGGCGATGACCGTGCCGCCGGTAAGGATCGCGATGTCTTCGAGCATCGCCTTGCGACGATCGCCGAAGCCGGGCGCCTTCACCGCGACGGTCTTCAGGATGCCGCGGATATTGTTGACGACCAGCGTCGCGAGCGCTTCACCATCGACGTCCTCGGCGATGATCAGCAGCGGCTTGCCGGCCTTCGCGACCTGCTCGAGCAGCGGCAGGAGGTCACGGATGTTCGAGACCTTCTTGTCGTGCAGCAGGATGTACGGATCCTCGAGGATCGCGACCTGCTTGTCGGGATTGTTGATGAAGTACGGCGAGATGTAGCCGCGGTCGAACTGCATGCCCTCGACCAGGTCGAGCTCGTTCTCGAGGCCCTTGCCGTCCTCGACGGTGATCACGCCTTCCTTGCCGACCTTCTCCATCGCGTCGGCGATCGTCTTGCCGATCGACTCGTCGGCGTTCGCCGAGATCGCGCCGACCTGCCCGATTTCCTTGCTGGTCGTGCACGGCTTGCTGATCTTCTTCAGCTCTTCGACGACGGCGATCACCGCCTTGTCGATGCCCCGCTTGAGATCCATCGGGTTCATGCCGGCGGCAACGTACTTGAAGCCTTCGTTGCAGATCGATTGCGCGAGGACCGTCGCCGTCGTCGTGCCGTCACCCGCGACGTCGGACGTCTTGGACGCGACTTCCTTCACCATCTGCGCGCCCATGTTCTCGAACTTGTCCTTGAGCTCGATTTCCTTCGCCACCGAAACGCCGTCCTTCGTGATCGTCGGCGCGCCGAAGCTGCGCTCGAGCACGACGTTGCGGCCCTTCGGTCCCAGCGTCACCTTGACGGCGTTCGCGAGAACGTTGACGCCGACCATCATCTTGTTGCGAACTCCGTCGCCGAAGCGGACGTCTTTTGCTGCCATCTGAATCTCCTGAATTCGTGTCTTAGTGTGGGCGGCGGCAACTCAGGCGACGATGCCGATGATGTCGTCTTCGCGCATGTGCAAGAGGTCCTGGCCGTCGATCTTGAATTCCTGGCCCGAGTACTTGCCGAAGAGCACCTTGTCGCCGATCTTGACGCCCATCGCGATCACCTTGCCGTTGTCGTCGGTCTTGCCTGGCCCGACCGCGACCACTTCGCCGGTTTGCGGCTTTTCGGCCGCCGTGTCCGGAATGACGATGCCGCCGGCTGTCTTACGCTCTTCCTCGAGACGCCGGAGGATCACACGGTCGTGCAGAGGACGAATATTCATCATGTCGAGACACTCTCCAATTAACTTTGTGATTTCAGCCGCTTACGAATGAAGCGACCGCCTGGCCGCAGCGGGGCGGGCGCCCCTGTTAGCACTCGGCCTTCGCGAGTGCTAATAATACGGATGCGGGGACCTCAAATCAAGCCCGCAAGCGGCCGCAGGCGAAAAAAACTTTGCGCTGCCCCGGCGAAAGCCGGTCAGGCGGTGGCAGTGCTGTTTGCGTGCGCGGCGGCCGCCCGGCGGCGCGCGATGCCGCCGACGACCGCGCACAGCTGCTCGACCGTGTTCTGCTTGTAGACGATGTCGGCGATGCCGATTGCCGCGGCATCGGCGCGCAGCCCCTCGGTGACATACCCGGATGTGAGCACCACCGGCAGCGCCGGGTTGACGCCCCGGAGCGCGCGCGCCATCTCGAGGCCCGACAGACCCGGCATGTTGACGTCGGTCACGACGAGGTCGAAGCGCCGCGGGTCGGCACGCACCAAACCGAGCGCGTCGTCCGCCCTCGCGCTCGTCGTCACCTGGAAGCCATCCCGGCGCAGGAGCCGGCTCGCGAGGAATGCGAGCGACTCGTCGTCGTCGACATAGAGGATCCGCGCCTCGTGCGCGGCGCATTCACCGCCACCGGCGTTTGCCGGCTGCCATCCGGCGGGGTCGACGGCCGGAAAATACACGTCGAATCGCGTGCCGCGACCCGGTGCGCTGTCGGCGACGATGAAGCCGCTGTGCGACGTGACGATGCCGTGCACGACCGAAAGCCCAAGGCCCGTCCCTGCCCCGACGCGCTTGGTCGTGTAGAACGGCTCGAACATGCGCGCCCTGGTCTGTGCGTCCATTCCGCTCCCGCTATCGATCACCGAGAGCCGCGCGTAGTGTCCCGACGCGAGCGACGAGCGTGACGCGTCGGGCATGTCATCAGGGACCGCCGGCGCGATCTGCACGCGGATCGTGCCCTTCGAGCCCTCCATCGCATGCGCGGCATTCGTCGCAAGGTTCATCAGCACGCGATGGAGCTGCGTCGGGTCGGCCCAGATCCGGGGCGGCGCGCCGTGGCAGTCGACGACGAGGTCGACGTGCGCAGGCAGCAGCGGGCGCACGAGCTTCGCGGCTTCGACGACGACGTCGCTCATCACGATCAGCTCGCGCTTCGGTGCACGCTGCTGGCTGAACGTCAACATCTGGTCGACGAGGTCGCGCGCGCGATGGCCGGCGCTTCGGATCTCATCCAGGCTCTCGTGCGCGTCCGCGCCGTTGTAGAGCGCATGGCGTGCGAGCTCCACGTTGCCGACGATCGCCGCGACGATGTTGTTGAAGTCGTGCGCGATGCCGCCGGCGAGCGTTCCGATCGCTTCCATCTTCTGCGCGTCGCGCAGCCTCGCCTCGAGCTGCGCGCGCATGTCATCGGCACGCCGGCCATCGGTCAGGTCGCGCAGGAAGACCGTGTACAGCGGCTTGTCGTCGACCTGCACGAACGACATCGACGCTTCCAGCGGAAAGCACTCGCCGTCGGCGCGCACGCCGGTGAGCGCGTCGAAGCGGCCGCTCGCGCGACCTGCGAGCGCGCTTTTGCGGCAGCGTTCGAGCTCGTCGTGATGCCGGTCGGGCGCGCGCGCCGGAATGAAGCGACCGAGCGACGTGCCGATCGCCTCCTCGGCCGCGCAACGGAACATCGACTCCGCCGACGCGTTGAACACGAGGATCCGCTCGTCGGCGTCGACGGTGACGACCGCGTCCATCGCGGAATCGATGATCGATGCGAGCTTCAGCTCGCTCTCGCGCAGCGCCTTCTGCGCGCGCTCGCGCTCCGTCGGCTCATGCAGCCTGTCGCGCTCGACGGCGTTCTGTGCTTCGCGGCGATTGCGCTCGGTCACGTCGCGCACGATCCATCCCGCGCGCTCGCGCCCGGCGCGGTCGCGATAGAGATTGGAGACAACCTCGGCCTCGACTCGCTCGCCCCCGCGGCGCACGAACGCCAACTCGCCGGCAAATCGTCCGCACGCGCCGAGCGCCGCCATCGCGTCGTTCCAGCGAACGTCGGCATCGTCGATCGACGGCGCGAGGCCGTGCGATCGAAGATCCGCTTCGTCGCGGTCGAACAGTGCGCAGGCGGCACTGTTCGCCGCCAAGATGTTATGCGCGCGATCACTGACGACGATCGCCGCGCCGCTCGTCGCGACCAACTCGCGATAGACGGCCTCGTCTTCGCCGCGCGGTGTCGCGACGCGGCGGCCGCGGCGGGTCGGAACGGTCATCGGCTTGGGCGGCTCGTGTTGTCTGGCTCGCCTCGGCCCTCGAAGCAAGAAGCGCACCCGCCGCCCGCGGCCACGCGGCGACCGCTCGTAAGGTAGCAGGCCCGAAGCGCCCGCAGCCGATGTACCGTGTCGCTCGCCACCGGTCCACGCCATGCTCGCACCCGCCCACGTCGGTCATCTCGCCATGCTGCGCTCGCTCATTCGGCGCAGCGCCGCCGAGGGCAGCTTCGACCGCGAACTGGCGGGCGACACACCCGCCGCCGAGGAATTCTTCGGCAAGCTCAAGCAGGCGCTCGTCAACGGCTATTTCGTCGAGAGCAACGCGGGCACCGGCCGGATCGAGACGGTCGCCGTTCCCGGCTACGTCTATTGGCCCGAGGGCCGCCACAGCGGAGCGCCGCCGGCAGGTTTTGGTCTGTTTCGCGCGCTCGACGACGGCTTCGAGCTGTGGCTCGCGGGGCTCGAGCTCGGCGAGCGCGGCAGCGGAAACGGCCGCGCGCTTCTCGCGGCGCTGCTCGCGACGCCTCCCGGTCAGCGGACGTGGGTCGTGCGCATCCCGCGCGAATCGCGTTATGTGTCGGCCGTGCAGCGGGTTTTGTCCGAGCTCGGCTTCGATTGCGCAGGCGACACGCAGCGTCTTCGCTGGTTCGTGCGCCGCGGCGCCCCGACCGCACTTGCAAGCCGCATCCGCGGCGCAGTTCAGGCGCGCTCCGTCAACTAGCCGACTCGCATTCGGCGAGAGGCACTGCCGCGCAACGCGCGGTTCGGCTGTGATACCGTTACGCCGCCCTTCGAGTGCAAGCCTGCGCAATGAGTGCGACGCCGCCCGACTCCCCGCCGCCACCGCCTCCGATGCCTGTCGGCGAACCGGCCGCAACGCGCCCGCGAGAGGGCTGGGCGGTCGACGCGAACCGCGGCGTTGCGTGGTGGAGCGAGGGCTGGCGGCTGTTCGTCGCTTCGCCGGTGATCTGGATCGTCATCACGCTGCTTTACGCGGCGCTGATCATCGGCCTTCACCTGATTCCGGTCATCGGCCAGGTCGCCGGCACGGTGCTGACGCCGGTGCTCGCCGCCGGCGTGCTGCTCGGCTGCCGCAGCCTGGATCGCGGTGGGGAATTGACCGTCGGCGATCTCTTCGCGGGCTTCGGCAAGAACGTCGGTCCGCTGGCGCTGCTTGGCCTGCTCTACCTCGTCGGCTGGGTGCTCGCGTTCCTGATCGCGCTCGTCGTGCTCGGCGCGTCATTCGGTTTCGGCGCGCTCTCGTCGATGTGGAGCGGCGACCCGATGAGCATGCTGCGCGCGTTCGGCCTCGGTGCGCTGGTGATGCTGCTCGTGTTACTGCTTGTCGCCGTGCCGCTCGCGATGGCGTACTGGTTCGCGCCGGCGCTGGTCGCGCTGCGCAACGACGAGCCGTTCGCGTCGCTCAAGACGAGCTTCGCCGCGTGCATGCGCAACGTGCCGCCGTTCCTCATCTACGGGCTTGTCGGCATCGTGCTCGCGATCGTCGCGACGATTCCTTTCGGCCTCGGCTGGATCGTGCTGGGACCGGTGTTCGCCGGCTCGGTGTACGCGAGCTATAAGGACATCTTCGGCGACTAATGGGCGCGCTCCCAGTTCGGGCCCACGCCGACGTCGACGACGAGCGGCACGGACAGCTCGGCGACGCCGCTCATCAACCGCGGCAACTCCTCTCGCATCTGCGCGAGCTCGGCCTCGGGCACCTCGAACACGAGCTCGTCGTGCACCTGCAGGATCAGCATCGATGACAGCCGCTCGCGATCGAGCCAGCTCTGCACGGCGATCATCGCGAGCTTCACCAGGTCGGCGGCCGTTCCCTGCATCGGCGCGTTGATCGCCGCGCGCTCGGCGCCGGCGCGACGCGGGCCGCTCGCCGCGCGGATGTCGGGCAGCCAGAGCCTGCGCCCGAACACCGTCTCGACGAAGCCCTGCGCTCGCGCGAGCTCGCGCGTTCGCTGCATGTACTCGGCGACACCGGGATAGCGCTGGAAGTATTTCTCGATGAACTGCGCGGCGGCGCCGCGCTCGATGCCGAGCCGCGTCGCGAGACCGAACGCGCCCATCCCGTAGATCAGGCCGAAATTCACCATCTTGATGTAGTTGCGCTGCTCGGATGAAACGTCGGCCGGCGCGATGCCGAAGATGTCGCCGGCGGTGGCGCGGTGAATGTCGGAGCCCTGCATGAACGCGTTGATCAGCGCACGATCCTCGGACAGGTGCGCCATGATTCGCAGCTCGATCTGCGAATAATCCGCCGACACGATCACGCTGCCGTGCGACGCGACGAACGCCTCGCGAATGCGCCGGCCTTCGGCGGTGCGCACGGGAATGTTCTGCAGGTTCGGCTCGGTGGACGCGAGCCGCCCCGTTACCGCCGTCGCCTGTCCATAGCACGTGTGCACGCGGCCGGTGCGCGCGTTCACCATC
Source organism: uncultured beta proteobacterium (assembly GCA_963798655.1). Taxonomy (GTDB): domain Bacteria; phylum Pseudomonadota; class Gammaproteobacteria; order Burkholderiales; family Casimicrobiaceae; genus CAVSMC01. The sequence goes on from CAWCUH010000012.1 coordinate 404,629, forward strand.
TGCGGCAGCTTGTCGGTGTACGTCGATTTCAGTTTCGACAATGCGCGATGCTCGAGCAGCAGCTTCGGCAGCGCATGGTCGGCAGCGAGCGCTTCCAGCACCTCCTCGTCGGTCGACGGCTGTCCGGTCGCCGTCTTCTTGATCACCGGAAGCCCGAGCTTCGTGAAAAGGATCTCGCAAAGCTGCTTCGGCGAGCCGAGGTTGAACGGCTGGCCTGCCTGCGCGTACGCCTGCTGCTCGAGCGCGGCGACGCGTTCGGCGAGACCGCGGCCCTGCTCCGCGAGCAGCGCCGAGTCGATCAGCACGCCGTTGCGCTCGACGCGGAAGAGCACTTCGCGCACCGGCAGCTCGATCGTCGAATAGATCGTCGTCAGTTTCTCGTCGGCGTCGATGCGCGCCGAAAGCGCGCGGTGCAGCTGCAGCGTCACGTCGGCGCGCTCGGTCGCGTATTCACCGGCGCGCTCGACCGGCACCTGATCGAACCCGATGCGGTTCGCGCCCTTGCCCGTGACCTCGTCGTACGTGAGCGTCTTCACGTCGAGGTGACGCCACGCGAGATTGTCCATGTCATGCGGCTTGTGCGACTCGAGCACGTACGACTCGAGCAGCGTGTCGTGCGCGACGCCGGCGAGCGCGAGGCCATGATTGGCGAGCACGTGCTCGTCGAACTTGATGTTCTGCCCGACCTTCCTCTTCGCCGGATCGGCGCACCAGGGCGCGAGCCGCGCGAGCGTCGCATCGAGATCGAGCTGATCGGGAGCGCCGGCGTATCGATGCGCGAGCGGGATGTAGCACGCGTAGCCCGGCTCGACGGCGAACGCGACGCCGACGATCCTCGCTTCCATCGGGTCGACGGCCGTCGTCTCGATGCCGAACGAGACGAGCTCGGCGCGCTCGAGCGCCTCGATCCAGCGCGCGAGCGCCGTCTCGTCGCGCACGATCTCGTAGTGTCGCGGCATGTGCGGTTTCGGATGCGCGGACGGCTCGTCGTGCGGCGCGAAGTCGCGCTCGTTCTGCACGGCGCGCCGCGCGATCTTCCCGGCGACGTCGTCCTGCGGCATGTCGGCGGCGCGTCCCGTCGTCTGCACGCCGTCCTTCAGCCAGCTCTTGAACTCGAAACGCTCGAACATCGATGCGAGCTTCGGGCGATCCGGCTCGCTCAACTTGAGCTCGTCGAACGCGATCGGCAGCGTGCAATCCGTTCTGACCGTCATCAGACGCTTGCCTTGCGGCAGCCAGTCGAGCGCCGCGCGCAGGTTGTCGCCGACCACGCCTGGAATCTCGCTCGCGTGCGCGATCACCCCGTCGAGCGATCCATATTGCGCGAGCCATTTCGCCGCGGTCTTCGGACCGACCTTCGGCACCCCCGGAACGTTGTCGACGCTGTCGCCGACGAGCGTGAGAAGATCGAGCACCTGGTCGGCCCGCACGCCGAACTTCGCGACGACACCGTCTTCGTCGAGCGTCTCGTTGCTCATCGTGTTGACGAGCGTCACGCCCTTGCAGACGAGCTGCGCGAGATCCTTGTCGGACGTCGACACGACGACGTCGTAGCCCTGCGCATGCGCCTGCGTCGCGAGCGTGCCGATGACGTCGTCCGCCTCGACGCCCTCGACGCTGACGAGCGGCCATCCGTGCGCGCTGACGAGCTCGTGCAGCGGTTGTATCTGGCGCGACAGATCGTCGGGCATCGGCGCGCGATTCGCCTTGTACTGCGGATACCAGTCGTCGCGAAACGTCTTGCCGGGCGCGTCGAACACGACTGCGAATCGGTCCGGCTTGCCGTCCTCCACCATTCGGCGCAACATCGAAACGACACCGCGCAGCGCACCGGTTGGCTCGCCGGTACGCGTGCGAAGATCGGGCAGCGCGTGGAACGCGCGATACAAGTACGACGATCCATCCACCAGTACGAGCGTGGGCATGGCCGATACCGACAAGATTCCGGAGTTGATCGATTCGCAGGCGCTCTACGGCACGAACGGCCGAGAGGCGTGGCGGGTGCTCGGCATTATGGCAGAGTTCGCGCTCGCGACCGAACGGCTGCGCGGCATCCAGCCGGCGGTGTCGATGTTCGGCAGCGCGCGCATCGCGCCGTCGCATCCGCACTACGCGAAGGCCGAGCGCATCGCGCGATTGCTCTCCGACGCCGGCTTCACGGTCATCTCCGGCGGCGGCCCGGGCATCATGGAAGCGGCGAACCGCGGCGCGCACGCCGGGCGCTCGCCTGCCGTGGGCCTCAACATCCTGCTGCCGCGCGAGCACGGCAACGACTTCCAGGACATCGGCTTCGACTTCCGCTACTTCTTCGCGCGCAAGATGATGTTCGTGCGCTTCGCGTCGGCGTACGTCGTCATGCCGGGCGGCTTCGGAACGCTCGACGAGCTGTCCGAATGCCTGACGCTCGTGCAGACGGGCAAGAGCCGGCGCATTCCGATCATTCTCGTCGGGAGCGAGTTCTGGAGCGGGCTCCTCGACTGGATGCGCACGCGGCTCGTCGCCGGCGGCATGATCGCGGCGGACGACATCGAGCTGATGCGCGTGATCGACGAGCCCGAATCGATCGTGGAGGCGATCTTCGACTTCTACGAAGGCCGCGGTTTCCAGCCGTCGCGCGCGGAACGCGAGAAGATGCTGAACCTCTAAGTAGTGCGGGTGTGCGTAATTTGCAACACGCGGGCGTCCGTGTCGCGCTTTCGCGACGCGGATGTGCGCCCGCGGCTAAACCACGACCGCGGCTCTGGTAAGATGAAACAAACCTCGCGCGACGCATGACAACGACTGTTCGCCACCCGTGCCGTTCCATGATCGCCGCGCTCGCGTTCGCGGCCGGCGGCGCGCTGGCGCAGCCGGCGCCGCCTCCGCCCGCGCTCGAGCCGCTGCCTGAAGTCCCGCCACCCCCCGGCGTCGCCGCCGACACCGATCTCGAACCTGCGGTGACCATTCGGCACACCGAAGGCGAGGTGCGCGAAGAAGCGCGCGTCAACGGCGAGATTCGCTGGATCCGCGTGACGCCGCGCAACGGCCGGCCTTATTTTCTCGTGCCCGACCAGGGCGGCGCGACGTTCATCCGACGCGACAGCCTGGACACGGGATTGAAGGTCCCGCTGTGGCTGCTCTACTCGTTCTAGGCTGACGACAAGCGGATCCTGATGCCGTCGCGCGCGAGCGTTCGCGTGCGACGCGACGCCCGATGTCCGTCTACACGCCCGTCACACTCGCCGAGCTCGACGCATGGCTCACGCGCTACGCGATCGGCGGCGCCGTCGATCTCGAGCCGATCGCCGCGGGCATCGAGAACACGAACTACTTCCTCACGACGGCGACGGGCCGCTACGTGCTGACGCTCTACGAACGGCTGCCATCCGAGGATCTTCCGTTCTACCTGAACCTGATGGCGCATCTCGCGCGTGCGGGCGTCGAGTGTCCGGCGCCGATTCCCGATCGCACCTGTGCATTGTTCAGCATACTCAACGGCAAGCCGGCCGGGCTCGTGTCGCGCGTCGACGGCGCGCCGATCGGCAATCCCGATGTCGCACATTGCGCGGCGGTCGGTGCCGCGCTCGCTCGGCTTCATGTCGCCTCGGCCACTTACCGTGCGCGTCTCTCCAATCGGCGCGGGCCGAGCTGGTGGCGGCAGGCGGCGCGTGCGGTGCGGCCATTCCTGGACGACGAGCAGAACGAGCTGATCGCCGCGGAGCTCAAGTTCCAGACCGGTTTTCGCGAAGGCAAGATGCCACGCGGCGCCATCCACGGCGACCTGTTCTGCGACAACGTGCTCTTCGAGGGCGACCGCGTCACCGGCATCATCGACTTCGGCTTCGCAGCGACCGATTTCCTCGCGTACGACGTCGCGATCACCGTCAACGACTGGTGCGTCGTCGGTGACGGCGTCGATGCGGGTGCGCTCGTTCCTGCGCTCGTCGACGCGCTGGTGATGTCGTACGACGCGGTGCGGCCGCTCACCGACGACGAGCGCCGGCAATGGCCGGCGCTGCTGCGCGCCGCGGCGCTGCGCTTCTGGCTGTCGCGCCTCTACGATCTGCACCTGCCGCGTCCGGGCGAGCTCATCCATGCGCACGATCCCGCGCACTTCGAGCGCATCCTTCGCCATCGCGTCGCGTATCCGGCGCGCTGGCCGTCGCCCGACCGCTTGCGAGCGGCCGGCATGACGGTCGATTGAGCCTCACGATGGCTGCGCCGGTCGCGATCTCATTCGAACGCTACGGCGCGCGCCGCGGCGCGCTGTGGCTTCGCCAGGCGTACGCGATGCTCTCGGCGCAGCGTCTGCCGTGGCTGTTGCTGCTCGTGCTGTACTACGTCGTCATCGGGCTGGTCGAGCTCGTGCCGCTCGTCGGACGCCACGCCGCGTTCGTGCTGAAGCCGGTGTTCGAGGTGGGCTTCCTCGCCGCCGCGTGGGCACAGGAGCGCGGCGAAGTACCGCATCCGCGCCATCTGTTCCAGGGCTTTCGCGCGAATCTCTGGGTGCTGATCCCCCTCGGCATCGTGCTGTTCGTCGGCGTTGCGATCGCCGTGCTCGCAACCGCGCTCGTCGACGGCGGCGCGCTCGTCCATCTGCTCAATGGCGACACGGCGCCCGACGATCCGAACATGCCGACCGCGCGCATGCAACTCGCGATGCTGTTCGGCGCCGCGTGCGCCATACCGATCGTGTTCGCAATGTGGTTCGCGCCGGCGCTCGTCGTGTTCCAGGATTGCAGCACGCTGCGATCGCTCACCGCGAGCCTCGCCGCCGCGGCCGCGAACTGGCGCCCGATCGCGTTCTACGGCCTGCTCGTGTTCTTCTTCCTGGGCGTCGTGCCCGGCGTCATCGTGTCGATCCTCGGATTGGTGCTGCCGAATTACGTCGCCTTCGTGATCGTGATGCCGTACGTGCTGCTGGTCGTCGCGACGCTGCACGTTGCCGACTATGTCTGCTATCGGGACATATTTCATAGCGCAGAAACACTGGGCTCGCAGCAAGCGAGCCCCAGTGCAAGTCACAATTCTGAGGGCTAAGAGCGCCCGCAGCTCGCTCCGCGTAGCGCCCCTACAGCGCGTTGCGCGCGTTTCCAGCTACCCGAAGTACGCCAGTCCCGTTTTTGCGTGCAGCATAGGGAGCGCATTCTCAGCGAGCCCGTGTTAGCGCCGGCGCGATGCTCTCAGGATGCTTACCACGACAACGTCATACGTACGTCCAAATGGCAGGTCTCGCCTGGAGCAAGGCGAAATCCGGGCACACATTGCGGTTGCGAGTCAACAGGCTCATAGAACAGCAGCGGATTGACTGGGTCGTTCCCTTCGAACGAACGGCCAAAAATGATTACAGCCCTAGCGGACGTGTTCGCGACGAGCATTCGGTATCCCGCTCCACTCTGGGCCATGGTGAATATGGCATCCGGTGGTACAGTGAAACGCGCGGGCGTCGTAACGAGGTCGATACGTCCTGGCAGAGCGGCCTCGGCTTGCTCTACTAGACCACGCTCGACATTATAATAAGTGCCAGCCTTTCTAGGCGCGCCCGCGCGCCGTGCAACTGCCGTGCGAGGAGCGCTACCCATTGGCGGGCGAACTCCGGGGTCTTTCTCGAGTAGCTTGCGGATCGTCTCGGCCGGGAACGCGAGTACTGTCGACGGCTGCGTGGCTCTCGCATTGCAGTTATAGCGCGGCGCATGGAGCGCCGCCTCGGCGAAGAAGTCCCCGCGTCGTGCGCGCTGCAATGTGATTTCTCCGCCATCGCTGGCGAAGCGCGAAAGGCAAACCTCGCCGTCAAGCACAAGGAACACGGCTTGAACCGCGCTACCCTTGCGAAATACCCATCGGTCCTTCGGACAGATCACCCGGCGGCCGAGCGTCCTCAGCGCAGCCGGCAGATCGACGGGGAGCTTGGGCTGGGTTACGTGTGCCACGGCCGGCATCGGCCCTTGTCGGTTCACGCGACCACGAATGGAATCACGAGAAATTTCTGGACGCCGACCCTCATGACTCCTTCACACGATAACAACCGATAGCCGACCGCTACGCCGTGACCGCGGCGCCGCTTTCACCACGATCTGCACGTCGCGTCCGAGCTTGGTCAGGCAGTCCATCACTCGGCGCTCCGAAACACCGCGAAAGCGTTCGCGCAATAGGTTCGATAGCTTGGGCTGAGGCATCCCCAGCCACTCGGCGGCTTGCGTTTGGGTAAGGCCCTTGCGTCTGATGATTTCGGCGATCTTTGTCACGAGCTGAGCCTTGATCAGCATCTCGTCGGAATCGCCATAACCGAGATCGGCATATACGTTTCCTGTGCCGATCTCGGCTTCCACAGGTTGGACTTGCGCTTGGTCATTTCACAGCTCCTTCACAAACTGCTCGGCCGCAGTCAGTCGCTGCCTGATCAAATCCATGTCCTGCTTCGGTGCGGCAGCTCCGCTCTTCGCCTTCTTCTGGAACACGTGCAACGACCGCAACCGCGAAGCGCACCGTATAACGGCGCGATACGTGTTTCCACGCCAGTCTTCCACCATCTCCAGCACTCCGGCAGATCCACCCGCGCAGGGGCTTGGCCTGTTCATGCTTCTTGCCGATCTGCTCGAGATACAGGGCATAGCCGAACGTGTCGATTACCTCGTCCGGCAAATTCAAGCACGTCCTTCTTTGTGCTGCCAAACCATACCAGCGGCCCGATCGCATGAGGCGGTCGCGTCGGTTGGCGCTCGTCGTGGTGGTCGAGCGCTATGCGCATCTTGCGCCCGACCATCTCGCAAGCGCTGCGAACCGAATCGATTCGCTGCTCGGCGGTTACGATTTGGCTGCGCCAGACGTTGCGTCACCGCAAGCGAATGAGGTAACGCATTGACGCAATTGGTGGGCCGTACTGGATTTGAACCAGTGACCAACGAATTAAAAGTTCGAAACCTTAGGTCATTTTTAGCGTGTATTGGCCCGCCCTTACCCGCAGAAGCACGCAGATGACCGCTGGATTTGTCACGTTTTTGTCACGTTTCGTGGCGGGGCGGAACGACATACGTTCACTGCGACCGGCGTGTAACATGCCGCCTCGACAACAGCGCCGCTAGTACATGCGGCGCAGATCAGGCTTCCCCCTTGGTCGCTCCACGATGCACGGCAAGGGCGAAGGTAGTCGATGCGTACGTCTGCTTCCGACCCAAGCAGCCGTTGAACTCTAGCCCGGTCGAGCTCGTCCATTTCGACAGCGGAACGACCGTAGCTCCGTAGCAGGGACGCGCGCACACCATCAGCGAGCTCACCGGTACCATCCGATCATCAGGCACGTGACGAGGCACATGAACGCATTGCAGGCACTGACCACGACTGCGCGGTCGAGCTTGCGACCATTCTTCTCGAAGAGCCAGGCCGCCATCGACGCATTCGCACCGACGAACGTGAGCCAGGTCAGCAGCGAGTACTGGCTGGAATTCGCGCTGTCGTAGATCGCCCACAGCGTGGGCACGTAGCTCACTGCGCGCAGCGAGCTGAAGAGGCTGAACGTCCATTGCACCATCATCGGGACGAGCGACGGACGTGGCGCCGACGCGACATGGGCCCGGGGGGCGAACACGGCGTTTCTTCCGATTCCGGCCGGCATGCTCATACCCGGCTTCCCAGGGAGGCGTGCGCGGGACCGCGATCGCCCGGCGGCCCATCGACGGCTTCCATCGCCGACTCGAGGAACCGGCACAGCTCCGCGAGGGTCGGAAACCGCCTCGTTTCCAGGTCCTCAACGGCCCGTGCGGCGGTGCGATAGCCGGCCGCGCCCGGCGTGCGGCGCACCTCGACCAGATAGAAGCTGCTCGAATTGCCGCGATCCGAAGCGCTTGCTTTGGCTGCTGTTTCAAGTGCCGGTCGATTCGACATCTGACCCTCCTCGCGTAGAACGTGGAGGCAGCGTACGAAAGGGGGCGTTTCGCGAGCGTTTCGCCAACCGCCGCGGGGTCACGGCGCGCGGCTCCGGCGGGAATCCCCGCGCAGACCGGCTAGGGGGGGACGACTCGCGCCAGCACTGCCCGCAGCGGGACCTCGAGGGCGATCGGCTCCACCCGGTCGCACGAAAGGCGCCCGAGCCTGCGTTGCGCGACGTCGCGATCCGCGCGGTTGAGCATGGGCTGTTCGATGCCCCAGCGAAGGACACCGGCGCCAAGGGCGACGTCGCCCTCGGCCGCGACGATCTCGCCGTATCTCATCACGCACTGCACCTGAAGGGGCGCCGAGGGCATTCGATCGGCGATGTCGAGTGCCAGAGCGACCTTACGCCGAGCGTCGACGAAACGTCCCTCCCGCAGGTCCTGTCTTGCCTGGCCAAGCAGCGCCGCAGCCTCGATGTTCGGCTCGCCGTTTGCGCGCGCCTCCTCGAGGGCGCGCCCGAGCCAGCGGGCCGCTTCGTCGTCTCGATCCAGTTCGTCGCAGGTGAGGCCCAGGTTCACCAGCACGAACGGCCGCGCCGAGGCGAGGCGGTCGTGCGTGCAGATGTCGAGCGCCTCCTTCAGGCACGCGAGCGCCTCGACATACCGCTCCCGGGCGCGATGGATATTGGCGATGTTGTTCAGCGCGGTGACCACGCCGTCCGTGTCGCCGAGCGCGCGGCGCACCTCCAGGACCCACACATAGCGCTGCAGCGCGTCGTCGTAATGGCCGAGCGCCTTGTCGACCATTGCAATGTTGCTGTCGAAGTAGGCACGCTCCTCGGGCGCGCCTTCCTGCACCGCGACATCCCGCGCCTGCTCGAACCACGGCCGCGCTTCCTCGAACATCCCGCGCTGACACACGCACAAGCCGATCGTGTTGAGCGCCGCCTTGCTGAACGAGGAGTCGGAAAGGCCCTGCGAATCCGCGAGCAGCTGGCGCGCGTTTGCCTCAGCTTCCACGAGATGCCCGCTGCGGTATTGCAGCGTTTGCCATGCTCGTCGGATGCAGGCCATCGCCAACGCATCGTCGGACGAGGTGACGCCAGATTCGACGGCGTTCGCCGCGTCCGAGAAGGCGCGCAGGCCTTCGGTCCATAAGCCGCGGGCTTCGTAGTAGCGGCCCAGCGCACGCGCCATGGCGCTCAGGAGGCCGGCGTCGCGCTGGCGGCAGGCGTACGACCACGCAGCGCGAAGATGCGCGAGCTCGCTGTCCATCTCCTTCATCGCCGCGCCGTCCAGCGCGCGCCACACCTGCCCGTAGCGCACGAGCCACGCCGCGACGTGACGGGCATGCCTTGCGAGGATGTCGTCCGGATCCGTGGCACGCAGCCGCGCGCGCTCGCGAATCAGCGGATGCATCGAGAAGCGGCCGGTGTCGTCATAGCGCAGGAGCGCCTTGTCGACGAGCGCGGCGAGCAATGGCAGCGAGGCGGACGCCGTCTGCACGGCCATCGCCCGGCCGAAGTCTCCCGGCAGCAGCGCGAGCCTGGCAAGCAAGGCCTGCTCCGCGGGCGAGAGCCTCTGCCACGCCTGCTCGAAGCCTGCGCGCAGTCCGCGCTCGGCCGGCTCTCCGGATTCGAGCAGATCGAGCGAACCCGCGAGCTCGGCCGCGATGTCGGCGACCGGCATCACGCGCGTCCACGCCGCGGCCAGCTCGATCGCAAGCGGCGAGCCGCCGACGAGTCGCACCAGCCTTGCGACGTCCACGGCGTGCTGGGCGAGATCGAACCCCGGGGCGAAGGGCCGCGCCCGCTTCTCGAACAGGTGGACGGCGTCGCAGTGGGCCAGGACCGCGGCGTCCACCTCCTCATCGTCCGGAAGCGGGAGGCCGTCGAGCGGCATCAGCCATTCGCCCTTGGCGTGCAGGCGAGCGCGAGAGGTGGCCAGCAGCTTGAGCCTGGGGCACGCAGCCAGCAGGCGCTCCAGATCGCCGGCCAGCTCCAGGTGCTCCGCATTGTCGAGCACGAGGAGGAGCGCGCGATCGCCAATCGCGCGCTCGATCTGCGGCCAGGCGTCGTCGTTGCCGGCGAGCTCGATGCGCAGGGCAGCGGCGATGCGCGCCGGCAGCTGCGAGGGCGACGTGAGGTCGTCGAGCGCAACCCAGAGCGCGAGGTCTCCGTAGACGTGCTGGACGAGCGCGCGGCGCGCGGTCGTGCTCTTGCCCGTGCCTGCGAAGCCGACCACCGTCAGCAGGCGGCACGCGAGCTCCGAGAGGAGCTGGCGGATCTGCGCGAGCTCCGTGCGTCGGCCGACGAAGTCGTCGTGAGTCGTCGTAGACGCGATCGCGCGGGCCGGGACGCCGGTGGACGCGGCACGAACGGCGCGCATCGTCTCCAGCCACGCCGTCGTGGGCTCCAGCCCGAGCTCTGCGGAAAGCCGGCCCGTATAACGCTCGAGCGTCTCGACTGCGGCGCTGCGAAGACCCTGCGCGTGCTGCGCGCGCGCGAGCGCGCACACGGCCGACTCGTCGAGCGCGTCGCGCTTGAGCATCACCTGAGCGACGCGCATCGTGCTCGCCGGGTCGTCGGCAGAAGCATCGAGGCGGCGCAGGCAGAACGCGTGCCAGGCTGCTTCGATACGCTCGCGCTCGAACGCGATCCATTCGCGGCTTGCCGCCGGAAACCCGAGCTCCATCGATTCCAGCAGGGGCGCAACGAAGAGATCCGCCGCGTCCTCGAATCGCCCCTCGTCGCAGGCCTCCTCGAACGCGCGCAAGTCCGTACGGGGCGCCCAGCGGAGAAGATCACGCTCCTGCTCGATGTGCACGATCCCAGGGAGCTTGCGCGCGACGAGCAGGACCTTGCGTAGATTACTTCGCGCGAGGGCCGCGTCCCGCTCCGGCCACAGCAGTGAGCCGACCTCGTCGCGGCGCACCCATTGCTGGCGGAACGCGAGAAATGCAAGCAGCTGGAACGGTCGCTCCGCCGTGAACACGAGTCCGGCAGTGCCGTCTCTCGCCAGGAGCGTGGGCACGCCGAACAGACGCAGCGCGACCGGAGCCGACACTGGGTTCAGGCTGTGCTGCGGCTCGTTTTTCAAGCCGATGGATCCGGTCGCGCTGAGTGACAGGGGCGGCACCCATTATAAGTGCGAGTAGCGAGGCACCGATGATCGCTGCGACGGCCGAGTTCCGAGCGCAGGCTCCTATTCGTTTCTTTAGAAGCCTATGCGAGAAGACGATGACTACTGCCGTGATAGCAACAACGGTCCATGCTGAAATGGGCACAGGCTCTAGTGGACTGTAACAACCATTCTTAGACTACAATGGCGTTCATGCCGAACGCCATCACACTGACTGAATCGGAACGCATGGAGCTCTCCAAGCAGGCGACCCGCCGTACTGGACGCGCGGAAGATGCACGTCGCGCTCGGCTGGTCCTGCTGTTGGCTGAGGGCCATACGTGGGACGAGATTTGTACGCGGTTGCCGTGCAGTCGCGGTTTCATTGATAGCTGGAGCAAGCGCTTTGCCGCCGAGCGGGTTGCAGGCCTGTATAGCCGACATCGCGGCCAAACTGCGAGCGTGCTGACGCCGCGGCTTGAGGCTCGCATCCTGGAGTGGACCTCGACTAAAAATCCCACCGATGGCTCGACCCATTGGAGCACGCGCAAGCTGGGTCAGGCGTTGGGCGTGTCGCACATGATGGTGTCGCGTGTTTGGGCGAAGCACGGTCTGCAACCGCATCGGTTGGAACGCTATCTGACATCGAATGACCCCGAGTTCGAGACCAAGGCCGCGGACGTCATTGGTCTCTACCTCAATCCGCCGGCGCACGCGGCAGTGTTCTGTGTCGATGAGAAGACGGCCATTCAAGCGTTGGATCGCCTCGATCCGGTGTTGCCGCTGTCGCCTGGTCGCGCCGAGCGTCATGGCTTCGAGTATTTCCGCCACGGCACCCTGTCGTTGTACGCGGCTTTCAATACCAAGACCGGTGAGGTGCTGGGCAAGACTGCCGAGCGCCACACCTCGGCCGAGTTCGTGGCGTTTCTCGCTGACATCGTCGTGAACCAGCCGCGCGGTAAGGAGATTCATGTGATCGCCGACAATCTGTCCGCGCACAAGACTAAGCGGGTCGATGCGTTTCTTGCCGAGCACCGCAACGTTCATCTGCACTTCACTCCAACCTATTCATCCTGGCTCAACCAGGTCGAACTCTGGTTTGCCAAGATCGAGCGCGACGTGATCGCACGCGGTGTCTTCAAATCGGTTCCAGACCTTAAACGCAAGCTGATGCGCTACATCCGGCATTACAACAACGAGCCGAAGCCGGTGAAGTGGAAGTACTTCGATCCATCGCGCCGGATCAGTTCAGAATCAGTTGTTACAGTCCACTAGTGGACAGTCGAAGGCGACTATTACATCCACGGCACCCGCACTAGCGGCGTAGCAGGCAACCCCCAACGCAGCGAGACCAACTTGTCTCATCACATGCTCCCCTCGGAGCGTCCGCCTCCTTTAGCTTACACATCGAGAGGAAGTTTGGCGATTGATGATCCTCAAGAGGGCGTCGTGCTAGCACGCGCGGCGTTTCGCCGCAGCGCTTCAGCATGCGTCGTCGGTGACTTACGGTAACTATGTACTCAAGACATTGGGACGTTGCTTTTGCTCTACGCAAAGTGCTATCGGGATATCCTCCACGCGAACGCTCATTCTCCCAAGGCGACTGCGTGCGAGTACGCGGGCAGTGACGGGCGTTGCAAGAGCAATATTTCGGCATTCCGGTCGACGCGTGAACCACGCTTATGACGGTGAAGGCGACGACGCAACCAACCGTTCAACTGAAAGGACGACCATGAAGCGATTTCTCCTTGGTGCAGTGATCGCCGCGCTTGCCAGTAACGTAGCGTGGGCCGCAAATCCCGCTTGCGAAGCGCAGGCCGCGGATAAGAAGCTCGCCGGTGCGGCCAAGGCGAGCTTCATCAAGAAATGCGATAGCGACGCACAGGCCGCGGCGACGCAGGCTTGCAACACGCAGGCGGCGGACAAGAAGCTCGCAGGCGCCGCCAAGACCAGCTTCGTCAAGAAGTGCGTGAAGGACGCCGCCGCGGCGCCCGCGAAGTAGCCCACCGCCTCCCCCGATTGCGAGCGATGAGCGCCGAGGCGATCCGGCTGCGGCTCTTCGCTCACGCCCTCGGCCTCCGCGCAGCCTGACTTATCGATGCACCGCGCTGTCGGCCTCGCCGCGGCGATTCGCGCTTGCTCGCATCCCCGCGAGCGGGGCCTCTGCTCGCCGCTCACGCCGCTTCGAGTTTCGCGTACTCGAGCGACAGCCACTTGACGCCGGCGTCGCGGAAGTTCACCTGAACGCGCGCGTCGCTGCCGCTTCCTTCGGCGTCGACGATGACGCCGACGCCGAACTTCGCATGACGCACGCTCTGCCCGATGCGCCATCCGGAAGGTGTCGATGTCGCGCTCGGCGCACGCGGCATCCTGTCGTTCTGCGGACGCACCCAGCGGGCACCCCATTCCGCCGTGTCGACGTCGATCGAGCGGCGACGCGAAAGCGCCGACAGCCACTGCACGAGCTCGCGCGGAACCTCGTCGACGAAGCGCGACGCGACGTGATAGCGCACTTGCCCGTGCAGCATCCGGCTCTGCGCGAGCGTCAGGTAGAGCCGCCGCTTCGCGCGCGTGATCGCGACGTACATCAGCCGGCGCTCTTCCTCGACGCCGTCGGCCTCGGACAGGCTGTTCTCGTGCGGGAACAGGCCTTCCTCGAGGCCGCTGACGAACACCGTGTGGAACTCGAGTCCCTTCGCCGAGTGCACGGTCATCAGCTGCAACGCCGGACGGCCCTCGGCCGCCTGCGTGTCGCCGGCCTCGAGCGCCGCATGCGCGAGGAACGCCGTCAGCGGATCCGAAGCGCCTGCAGGCGGCTCGCTGTTGACGTCGGCTTCCGGCACGGCGATCGGCGCGTCGACGGCGAGGTCGGCTTCGCGCAGGAATGCGCCGGCAGCGTTGACGAGCTCCTCGAGATTCTCGATGCGCTCGTCGCCGTCCTTCTCGTTGCGGTAATGGCCGACGAGGCCGGACGCAGCGTTCACGTGCTCGACGGCCTCCGGCAGCGGCAGCCCGGCGGTTGCGGCCTGCATCGTCTCGACCAGCCCGACGAACCCCGCGAGCGCAGCCCCCGACTTGCCGGAGAGGGCGCCCGCGCTCGCCGCCCGCCACAGGCTCGTGCCGCGCGCGCGCGCAGCGTCCTGCAGCGACTCGAGCGTACGTGCGCCGATGCCGCGCGGCGGAAAGTTCACCACGCGCAGCAGCGCGCCGTCATCGTCCGGGCTCGCGAGCAGCCGCAGGTACGCAAGCGCGTGCTTCACCTCGGCCCGCTCGAAAAAGCGCATGCCGCCATACACGCGATACGGAATCGCCGCGTTGAAGAGCGCGTGCTCGAGCACGCGCGACTGCGCGTTCGATCGATACAGCACCGCGCAGTCGGACAGCGGAACGCCGTCGGCGTTGATGCTTTTGACGACGTCGACGATGAACGCCGCCTCGTCGAGATCCGACGGCGCCGCAAATGCGCGGATCGGCTCGCCTTTGCCGTCCGACGTCCACAAGTTCTTGCCGAGCCGCAGCGCATTGTGTCGGATCAGCGCGTTCGCCGCGTCGAGGATGTGTCCGTGCGAGCGGTAGTTCTGCTCGAGCTTGATCAGCGTGACGGGCCGCTGCGCAGCGGCGAAATCGCGCTCGAAGTGCTGCATGTTCGCGACGTTCGCACCGCGAAACGCGTAGATCGATTGGTCATCGTCGCCGACGGCGAACACCGCCGCATCGGTTCCGGCCAGCAATTTCAGCCACGCGTATTGCAGCTTGTTCGTATCCTGGAACTCGTCGACGAGCACGTGCGAGAAGCGCCGCTGGTAGTGACCGCGCAGGCCGTCGTGGTCGCGCAGCATCTCGTAGCTGCGCAGCAGCAGCTCGGCGAAGTCGACCGCTCCCTCGCGCTGGCACATCGCGTCGTACAGCGCGTAATGCTCGACCTGCCGGCGCGTGAACTCGTCGCCCGCCTCGACGGCCGACGGCCGCAGCCCCTCCTCCTTCGCGTTCGCGATGAAATACTGAAGCTGCCGCGCAGGGAAGCGCTCGTCGTCGATGTTGTGCGCCTTGTACATGCGCTTGATGAGCGCGAGCTGGTCCTGCGTGTCCATGATCTGGAACATCTGCGGCAGGTTCGCCTCGCGGTGATGCGCGCGCAGCATCCGGTTGCACAGCCCGTGGAACGTGCCGATCCACATGCCGCGCAGGTTGATCGGTGTCAGCGTCGAAAGCCGCAGCAGCATCTCTTTCGCCGCCTTGTTCGTGAACGTGACGGCGAGTATAGACAGCGGTGACGCCTGCCCGGTCGCAAGCAGCCACGCGATGCGCGTCGTCAGCACGCGCGTCTTGCCGCTGCCCGCGCCGGCGAGGATCAGAGCGGATTGATGCGGCAGCGTGACTGCCGCCAACTGCTCCGCATTGAGATTGGCGAGAAGCGGCGTCATTGCTTCAAGGATACCCGACGCGCGGCTCGCGGCCCTCGGCCACGCTATAATTGCCGTGCTCGTCACGCCCCCGCACATGCCGCCCTCCGCCCTCGCCGCGCCGGCCGCCCATTCGGCGACGACGCGCGCGTTCGTGCAATGGATTCGCTCGGCCGCGCCGTACATCCACGCGTTTCGGGGCAAGACATTCGTCATCGCGTTCGGCGGAGAAGCCGTTGCCGACGACACGTTCCTCGGCATCGTGCACGACCTCAATCTGCTGCACAGCCTCGGCATCCATCTTGTCGTCGTGCACGGCTCGCGCCCGCAGATCGAGGCGATCCTCGCGCAACAGAACATCCCGAGCCGCTACGCGTTCGGCCTGCGCGTGACCGACGCCGAGACGATGGACTGCGTGCTCGAAGCCTCGGGGCAGGTGAGAAGCCGCATCGAGGCGATGCTTTCGCTCGGCATCGCCAATTCGCCGATGGCCGGTGCGCGCATCCGCGTGTCGAGCGGCAATTACCTCACCGCGAAGCCGCTCGGCGTACGCGACGGCATCGACATGCAACTCACCGGCGAAGTGCGCCGCGTCGACACCGACGCGATCAACCAGCGGCTCGACGATGGCGACATCGTGCTGATTTCGCCGCTCGGCTACTCGCCGACCGGCGAGATCTTCAACCTCGCGCTGGAGGAGGTCGCGACGCAGGTCGCCGTGCGTCTCAGCGCGCACAAGCTCGTGTTCCTCATGGAGACCGACGGCGTGCGCAACGGCCGCCGCCAGCTCCTGACCGAGCTGTCGACGAAAGACGCCGAGGCGCTGCTCGCGGCCGGCCCGTCGAAGCTTCCGCCCGACGTCCAGCATTACCTGCCGTGCGCGATCCGCGCGTGCGACAACGGCGTCAAGCGCGCGCACCTGATCAGCCGCCACCTCGACGGCGCGCTGCTGCTCGAGATGTTCACGCGCGACGGCGTCGGCACGATGGTCGCGGCGAACGCGCTCGCGCATCTGCGACCGGCGACGATCGACGACGTGCGCGGCATCATCGCGATCATCGAGCCGCTCGAGGAGCAGGGCGTCCTGGTGCCGCGCTCGCGCGAGCGGCTCGAAACCGAGATCGAGCGCTTCGTGGTCGCCGAGCACGACGGCGCGATCATCGGCTGCGCCGCGCTGTACGCTTTCCCCGATGAAGGCGCGGGCGAGCTCGCCGCGCTCGCCGTGCATCCGGATTTCCGCCGCGAAGGCTACGGCGAGGCGCTGATGAAGGAGATCGAGGCGCGCGCGCGCAAGCTCAGGCTCCCGGATCTCTTCGTCTTGACGACCCGAACATCGCAATGGTTCGTCGAGCGCGGGTATCGGCTCGCGTCGATCGCCGACCTGCCGAAGCAGAAGCAGGCGCTCTACAATTACCAGCGCAAGTCGCAGGTCTATCGCAAGCAACTCTAGAGGGTGTCATGGCACGTACCGTGCAATGCGTGAAGCTCGGCCGCGAAGCCGAAGGGCTCGATCTGCCGCCGTATCCCGGCGAGCTCGGAAAGCGAATCTACGAAAGCGTGTCGAAGGAAGCGTGGCAACAGTGGCTGCGCCACCAGACGATGCTCGTCAACGAGAACCGGCTGTCGCTCGCCGACCCGCGCGCGCGCAAATGGCTCGCCGAGCAGATGGAAAAGCACTTCTTCGGCGAGGGCGCGGAAAGGCCGGCCGGATACGTGCCGCCCAGCGAATGAGCACGCCCATCTCGCGCTATCCGGTTCCCGCGCTCGATTCGCTGCCGGACGACATCCGCGCGCGCATTGTGGAAGTGCAGCAGAAAGCCGGCTTCGTGCCCAACGTGTTCGTGACGCTCGCGCATCGGCCGGACGAGTTTCGCGCGTTCTTCGCCTATCACGACGCGCTGATGCTCAAGGACGGCGGGCTCACCAAGGCCGAGCGCGAGATGATCGTCGTCGCCACCTCGGGCGCGAACGATTGCGTGTACTGCGTCGTCGCGCACGGCGCGATCCTTCGTGTGTACGCGAAGAACGCGCTCGTCGCCGACCAGGTCGCGACCAACTATCGCAAGGCGGACATCACGCCGCGGCAGAAGGCGATGCTCGCGTTCGCGCTCAAGGTGGCGCTGCGCAGCGCCGAGATCGGCGACGACGACTTCGCCGCGCTGCGCGAGCATGGGTTCTCCGACGAGGACATCTGGGACATCGGCGCGATCAGTGCGTTCTTCGCGCTGTCGAACCGCATGGCGAACCTGATCAGCATGCGGCCGAACGACGAGTTCTATCTGCTCGGACGCGTGCCCCGGAAATGAGGGTCAGAGTGCGCGTGCGCTTCGACGCGCACTCTGACCCTCGCGATTGGTTCAGCTGCGGCACGCGCCGACGACGAATTCGGCGAGCTTCGCGACGCTGTGATCGATGTCGTCGACCGACGTGTCGACGATGAGCTCCGGCGATTCCGGCGCCTCGTACGGGCTGTCGATGCCGGTGAATTCGCGCAATTGGCCGCTGCGCGCCTTGCGGTAGAGTCCTTTGGGATCGCGCGCCTCGCATACGGCGAGCGGCGAGCGCACGTAGACCTCGATGAATCGGCGCGACCCCGCTGCCGCGCGCGCGCGCTTGCGATCCTCGCGGTACGGTGAGATGAACGCCGCGATGCAGATCGCGCCGGCGTCGGCGAACAGCGCCGCGACCTCGCCGACACGCCTGATGTTCTCCTGTCGTGCCTGCGGCGCGAAGCCGAGATCGGCATTGAGGCCGTTGCGCACGTTGTCGCCGTCGAGCGTGTAGACGAGCCAGCCGCGGTCGAAGAGGTGCCGTTCGACCGCCATCGCGAGCGTCGACTTGCCGGACGCCGAAAGTCCCGTGAGCCATACGACCGCGCCGCAGTGGCCGACGCGCACCGCACGCTCGCCGGCAGTGACCTGGTGGTGAACCGGCGTCAGGTTGTTCGCCGCTGGCGAGCCGTCGTTCATGCCGTTGCTCCGTGTTCGTGGACGACGCTGCCGTCGACGATCGTCCAGCGGACGACGCCGGGGACCTCGAGTCCGATGAACGGCGTGTTCTTCCCCTGGCTTCGCAGCGTGGAGCGCTCGACGCGCCAATGCGCGTCGGCATCGAACAGGCACAGGTCCGCCGGTCTGCCGACACCGAGATCGCCGGCATCGATGCCGAGCACGCGCGCCGGCGCAGCGGTGACGCGCGCAAGCGCGGCCGCAAGCGGCACCTTGTCGGCCGCAGCCCACTTGAGCACGAGCGGAAGCAGCAGCTCGAGGCCGGTCGCGCCGGGCGCCGCTTCGGCGAAGGGCAGCTGCTTGTCGTCGTCGTCGACCGGCGTGTGGTCCGAGCAGACGAGGTCGATCGTGCCGTCGGCGGCGGCAGCGCGCAGCGCGGCGCGATCGCGCGTACCGCGCAGCGGCGGCGACAGCCGGCATTGCGCGTCGAACCAGCCGATGTCGACGTCGCACAGATGCAGGTGGTGAACCGCGACGTCGCACGTCACCGGCAATCCTTCGGCCTTCGCCGCACGCACCATCGCGACGCCGTCGGCCGTCGACAGCCGGCACAGGTGAATTCGCACGCCGGTCTCGCGCACCAGCGCGAAGATCGTCGCGAGCGCGATCGTTTCTGCGCACGCAGGGATCGCCGGCAGGCCCAGTCGCGTCGCGACTTCTCCGTCGTGCGCGACGCCGCCGCGTGCAAGATGGGGGTCCTGCGCGCGCAGCCACACGCGATGGCCGAACGTCGCCGCGTATTGCAGCGCGCGCAGCAGCACCTGCGTGTCGGCGACCGCTTCGTCGGCTTGCGAGAAGGCGACGCAGCCGGCTTCGGCAAGCTCGCCCATCTCGGTCAGCGTCTCGCCGGCGAGCCGCTGCGTCAGCGCGCCGACCGGATAGACGTGCGTCCTGTTCAGCGACCGCGCGCGATGCTTGAGCATCTGGACGAGACCGGGCTCGTCGAGCGGCGGATCGGTATCCGGCGGACACGCGAGGCTCGTCACGCCGCCCGCCACCGCGGCATCGACCTCCGATTCGAGCGTCGCCTTGTATTCGAGTCCCGGCTCGCGCAGGCGCGCGGCGAGATCGATCAGCCCCGGCGCGACGACGAGCCCGGTCGCGTCGAGCGTGCGCTCGGCGCGAAAGCCCGACGGCGCGCGGTCGAGCGCGGCGATACGGCCGTCGGCGACGTACAGCGAGGCGACGCGGTCGACGCCGTTCGCCGGATCGACGACGCGGCCGTTGCGGATCTCGATGTTGGCGCCCACCGCTACGCGCTCCCCGCGAGCATCGACATCACCGCCATCCGAACGGCGATGCCGAACGTCACCTGCGGCAGGATCACGCTGCGTGCGCCGTCGGCTACGGCCGAGTCGATCTCGACACCGCGATTCATCGGGCCGGGATGCATGACGATCGCGTCGGGCTTCGCGGCCGCGAGCTTGCCGGGCGTGAGGCCGTAGTACTTGAAGTATTCGCCCGCCGAGGGCAGCAGCGCGCCGCGCATTCGCTCGCTCTGCAGGCGCAGCATGACGACGACGTCGCAGCCGGCGAGCCCTGCGCGCATGTCGTGATGAACGCGCACGCCCATCGCCGCGACACGCGTGGGCAGCAGCGTCTGCGGGCCGATCACGCGAACGTCCGGCGTGCCGAGCGTCGTCAGCCCGTGAATCAGCGAGCGAGCGACGCGCGAGTGCAGCACGTCGCCGACGATGGCGACGGTGAGCGCGCGGAAATCGTGCTTGTAATGGCGGATCGTGAAAAGGTCCAGCAGGCCCTGCGTCGGATGCGCGTGACGGCCGTCGCCGGCATTGACGACGTGCACGTCGCGCTTGCCGATCCGGTTCAGATGAGCGGCGATCAGATGCGGCGCCCCCGACTGCGCGTGGCGCACGACGAACATGTCGGCGCTCATCGCGACCAGGTTGTCGATCGTGTCGAGCAGCGTCTCGCCCTTCGACGTCGACGATGCGCCGATGTTGAGGTTGATCACGTCGGCGGACAGCCGCTTCGCCGCGATCTCGAACGTCGTTCGCGTGCGCGTCGAGTTCTCGAAGAACAGGTTGAACACCGCCTTGCCGCGCAGGAGCGGCACCTTCTTCACCTCGCGCTCGGAGATCGACGCGAACGGCACCGCGGTGTCGAGGATACGGGTGATCACCTCGGCGGGAAGCCCCTCGAGCGTGAGCAGATGCGTGAGCTCGCCGCCTTCGGTGAGCTGCGGATTACGCATCGCCGGGCTCCATGGGCTCCGTCGTGAGCGCGAAGCGTCCCTCGTTGGTGCGCGTGAGGACGATGTTGACGTCGCGCGCGACCGCGAGCCTCGCGCCGGTGTACGTCGCCTCCACCGGCAGCTCGCGGCCGCCGCGGTCGATCAGGACGGCGAGCTCGATCGCGGCCGGGCGGCCGAAATCGAACAGCTCGTTCACCGCGGCGCGAACGCTGCGCCCGGTGTAGAGAACGTCGTCGACGAGCACGATCGTCGCGTCGTCGACGTCGAACGGCAGCTCGGTGCGCTTGATCTTCGGCTTCAGTCCCTTGCGCTTGAAGTCGTCTCGGTAGAACGACACGTCGATGTAGCCGACCGGATGATCGCCGGGCAGCACCTGCGCGAGGCGCTCGGCGATCCATGCGCCGCCCGAATAGATGCCGACGAACCGCGCGTCGAATGCGACCGCGGCGCGCATGCGCTCGACGAGCGACGCGAACGTCGATTCGGCGTCAGGCAGCGGCATGGACGGTCGAATGCGGATCGTCGAAGAACGCCTGCAGGATCGTCTGCGCGGCGACCTCGTCGCGCGCATCCCGCCGGGCGCGGCCGCGCACGCCGGCGGCCGCCAGCGCTTCCGATGCGCTCGTCGTGGTGAAGCGCTCGTCCACGCGGGCGACCGGAAGCGCGAAACGGCCCTCGAGCTGGCGCGCGAAGCGCTCGGCGCGCGCCGTCATCTCGTGCTCGATGCCGTCCTCATGCGACGGCCGGCCGACGACGAGCAGCGCCGGCTTCCATTCGTCGATCAGCGCGGCAATCGCCACGAAGCGCGCAGCCGCCGCTTCGCCACGGATCGTCGTCAGAGGCTGGGCGAGGCGCAGCACGGTGTTGCCGACGGCAACGCCGATGTTGCGCGTGCCGAAATCGAAAGCGAGGACGGTGCCGGCGCCGGCGTCCGATGCGTGACGCGCTTCGCTTGTCACGCGTGCCCGACGTCGTCGGACAGCCGCGAGAAGTCGATGCCGAGCAGCTTCATCGCGGCGGGGAGCCGGCTCTCGGCCGGCAGGTCGAACATCACGTCGGGGTCCGCAGCCACGGTGAGCCATGCGTTCTGCGAGATCTCCTGCTCGAGCTGCCCGGCCGACCATCCTGCGTAGCCGAGCGAGACCAGCACGTCGCGCGGTCCCTCGCCGCGCGCGAGCGCTTCGAGCACGTCCTTCGACGTCGTGAGCCCGACGTCGTCGGTGATCGCGAGCGTCGATTGCCAGTTGCCGAGCGGCCGGTGCAGCACGAAGCCGCGGTCGATCTGCACCGGACCACCGAAATGCACGGGCGCCTTGCTGATGTCCTCGTCCGCAAGCGGGATCTCGATCTGCTCGAACAGCGCCGAGAGCGTCATCTCGGTCGGGCGATTGACGACGATGCCGAGCGCGCCGTCCTCGTTGTGCTCGCAGACGAACGTGAGCGTGTTCGCGAAGTTCGGATCGGCCATCGCCGGCATCGCGATCAGGAAATGCTGGGTGAAATTCGCGGTGGATGCGTCCATCGGGACCAATTGTAAACGGCGCGCCTGCCCGGCACAATTCATCGGCTCGGCACGCTTCACTGCGCAAAAACCGCGACCGACACTCGATGCGCTCCACGTTCGCCGCACTCGCCCTCGCCGCCGTCGCGCTCGTCCCCGGCCCGGCCGGCGCGAAGCTCGTCGTCATGCACGGCTTCGCCGATTACACGAGCGCGCTGCTCTGGGTGCAGGCGGAGACGCCGGGAAGGATCGACATCGCCTGGCGCGTGGATGGCGAGCCGCGCGAGCAGACGATGTCGCTCGACGCGAGCGCGGGGAACGACAACGTCGTGCTCGCGCGCATCGTCGGTCTCGCGCCGGGACGCGACGCGCGCTATCGCGTGAGCGGCGACGGCGACGTGCGCGAAGGCACGCTGCGCGCGCATCCGTTCTGGTCGAAGCCGCAGGACGCGCCGCAGCTGAAGCTCGCGATCGGATCGTGCTTCTTTCTCGCCGACGCGAGTTCCCTCTGGGGTGACTCCGACTACGGCGGCGATTTCCGCATCTTCGACGCGATCGCGGCGAAGCGGCCCGACATGATGCTGTGGCTCGGCGACAACCTCTACTTCCAGCAGCCGGACTACCTCGATCCGGCGGCGCTCGCGGCGCGCTACCGCCGGCAGCGCGCGTTCGAGCCGCTGCAGCGGCTGTTGACCGCCGCGCCGCAGATCGCGATCTGGGACGACCACGACTACGGCCCGAACGACGCCGACGCGTCGTACACGATGAAGGGCGAAACCCTCGCGCTGTTCAAGCGCTACTGGGCGAACCCGAGCTACGGCTTGCCGGAAACCGCCGGCGTTTTCGGCTACGCGCATCTCGGCGACATCGATCTGTTCCTGCTCGACGATCGCTACTACCGCTCAGGGAATCGCGCGATCGACGGTCCGTCGAAGACGATGCTCGGCCGCGCCCAGCTCGCGTGGCTGCGCAACGCGCTGCTCTACTCGCGCGCGCCGCTGAAGCTCGTCGTCAACGGCTCGCAGATGTGGAATCGCGCGAACCGCTTCGAAGGATGGAATCACTACGCGACCGAGCAGAAGGCGTTCGCCGACTGGCTCGTCGCGAATCGCGTGAACGGCGTCGTGTTCGTGAGCGGCGACCGGCACTTCAGCGAGTTGCTGAAGATCGAGCGGCCCAATGCGTATCCGCTCTACGAGTTCACGTCGAGCCCGCTGACATCGCGTCCGTGGGCCGAGCCGGAAGCGGTCGAGCGCGAAAATCCGGACGTCGTGCCCGGCACGCTCGTCAGCAAGCGCCAATTCGGCATGATCACGATCGGCGGCCGCGGCGACGATCGAACCGTCGCGCTCGAAAGCTACGACAGCGACGGCGCGCTCGTCTGGCGCCAAGAGATCCGGCTACGCAGCTTGCGTTTCGCGCGGCCGTAAGCGCCGAACCGGCGGGCGCAACCCCGTTGCGCCGCTCCTGCCGTTCATTGCGGCATCACGTCCCGCAGGAGACATCGATGCCGTCGCTTTCCCCTCGCGCGATCGCCTGGTCGATCGTCGCCGTCGTCCTTGCGCTGTTCGTCGCACTCGCATCGCCGCGTGCCGGCGCCTTCTGCGGCTTCTACGTCGGCAAGGCCGATGCCGGCCTGTTCAACGACGCGTCGCAGGTGATCGTCGTGCGGCGCGACAACCGCACGGTGATCAGCATGGCCAACGACTATCGGGGCGAGCTCACCGAGTTCGCGCTCGTCGTGCCGGTGCCCCAGGTGCTCGAGCGGGGGCAGATCCGCATCGGCGAGCGCAAGCTCTTCGAGCGCATCGACGCGTACAGCGCGCCGCGGCTCGCCGAGTACTACGACGCCGACCCGTGTGCGCCCGCTAAGCTCGCGCGCCTTTCCGGCCTCACGGCGCAACTCCCCGCCTCCGCGCCGGCGAAGGACGAGAAAGCGCGCGAGCGCGCGCTCGGCGTGACGGTCGAGGCGGCATACACGGTCGGCGAATATGACATCGTGATGCTGTCGGCGAAAGAGTCCGACGGGCTCGAGACCTGGCTCGTGCGCAACGGGTACCGGATCCCGAAAGGCGCGAGCGCCGCGCTGCGCCCGTACGTGCGGCAGCAGATGAAGTTCTTCGTCGCCAGGGTGAACCTGCTCGAGCAGGCGAAGACGGGCATCGCATACCTGCGTCCGCTGCAGTTCGCGTTCGAATCCGGGAAGTTCATGTTGCCGGTGCGCCTCGGCATGCTGAACGCGCGCGGCGCGCAGGACCTGGTCATCTACGTGCTGACGGCGAACGGGCGCGTCGAGACGACCAACTACCGGACGGTGAAAATGCCGGCGAGCGTCGAGCTGCCGACTTTCGTGCGCGGCGAATTCGCCCGAACTTACAAGGCGCTGTTCGACACGCAGGCCACGCGCGAGGACAACCGCGCGATCTTCACGGAGTATTTCTGGGACATGAGCTGGTG
The DNA here is from genome assembly GCA_963798655.1 of uncultured beta proteobacterium. Taxonomy (GTDB): domain Bacteria; phylum Pseudomonadota; class Gammaproteobacteria; order Burkholderiales; family Casimicrobiaceae; genus CAVSMC01. Next base: position 429,180 of record CAWCUH010000012.1, read on the forward strand.
CGATCCCTGCGCCGCCGATCCGCTGTCGCGGAGCGAACTGCGCAGCGCCGGCGTGTACTGGATCGAGCCGAGCGCCACGCCGCCCGCCGGGTCGATCGCGCCGCGCCCCGAGCCGGTGATGCTGACGCGCCTGCACCTTCGCTACACGAAGGATTCGCTGCCCGAAGACCTGGCGTTCCAGGAAACGGCGGACCGCGCGAACTTCCAGGCGCGCTACGTGCTGCGCCATCCGTGGACCGGCGCAGAGAACGCGTGCGTCGAAGCGGGGCCGTACTTCGAGTCGGTGCGCGCGCGCAAGGAAACCGAGGCGCGCACGCTGGCGACCCTGACCGGATGGGACGTCAACGAAATCCGCAACCGGATGGCGCTCGCGCCGCAGCCAACGACGAAGTGGTGGGAGACGATGTGGAAGTGACAGGCGACACCCGGCGGCGAGCGCCGGTGGTGGCGATGATCGGTGCGCCGCGCATGCGCTTCGATCGACGCGCGGCGCTCGCGTGGCGGCAGCTGTCCGCGCGTCATCCGATGCTGCGCGACGCCCGGCTGTTCCAGATCGCCTTTCTCGCGTCGCTGCTTTCGATCGGCGTGCTCGCCCGCGATTTCGCCCTCGACCCGCGACAGATGGCGCTCGCATTCGCCGCCGGCCTCATCGCGCAGCGCCTGTGGCTGCGTGCGCTCGGCCTCGAGTCGAAAGGCGTGCTGTCCGCGCTCATCACGTGCTTCGGCGTGTCGATCCTGCTGCGCGCCGATTCGCTGTGGGTGCATCCGCTCGCCGCGGCGCTCGCGATCTCGTCGAAGTTCATGCTGCGCGTCGGCGACAAGCACGTGCTCAATCCGGCCAACGCGGGCGTCGCCATCGCGACCCTCGTGCTGCCCGGCGCGTGGATATCGCCCGGGCAATGGGGACACGAGATCGCGCTCGCGGGCTGGCTCGTCGTGCTGGGCGGCCTCGTCACCGAGCGGGCGCGACGCTGGGATATCGCGTGGTCGTTTCTCGCTGCGTGGCTCGCGCTCTGCGCGGCGCGCGTCGCCGTGCTGGGGCAGTCGTGGCCCGTGCTCGTGCATCAGCTCGACAGCGGCGCGCTGCTGCTGTTCGCGTTCTTCATGATCTCCGACCCGATGACGATCCCCAATCGGCGCGATGCGCGGATCGCGTACGCTCTGTTCGTCGCCGCGATCGCCTTCGCATGGCAGTACGCGCTGTTCAAGCCGAATGCGCTCGTCTGGGCGCTGTTCGTCGCGAGCCCGCTCGTGCCGCTGATCGACCGCGTGCGGCCGGGTGCGCGGTTCGCGTGGCGATAGGCAAGAGCAGGGTCAGAGTCGAATTTCCACCGTTTGGGGATGCAACCACTGCGCGAAAAGTCGACTCCGACCCTGTTTCGGTCGACACAACGACGGCCGTGGCCGTTCGCCGCGAATTCGCGTCTGACCCTGATTCCCGGGAGAATGCGGCATGTGCCGGAAATTCGAGTGCGACGCTGTCTGCCGCCGTAGCGGAAGTGCACTCTGACCCTCGACTTGCGCGCCATGCGATCGACCCGTGTCGTTGCGACTTCCGCCTTGGTTGCGTTCAGTTCGTTCTGCGCGCAAGCTGCTGACCTCTACCAGCTCGATCCGTTCGCGCAGGCGACGTCGGGCTTCGCCGGCTGCCCGACGGTCGCGCCGCCGCTCATGTCGGAGCAGGAAATGCGCGCCGAAGCGCACGTGCGCGCCGAGCGCGGCACGCGCTGCGGGATCGAAGGCACGTGCGAGGCCGGCGGGGCGTACAAGCACGATGCGCAGCTGAACGAGCTTGTGCGCGCGGCGATCGTCTCGGACCGGCGCTTCGCCGGGACGTCGATCTGGATCACGACGTCGCGCCGGTGGGTGACGCTCGAAGGCTGCGTGCGCTCGGCCCGCGAGCGTCGCACGCTGGTCGACTTCGCGCGCGCGCAGCCGGGCGTCGAGCGCGTGTTCGATCAAACGACGATCGGCGTGTCGAAAAAGAAGCGCTGAGCGCTCGTGCGCGTCACGCGCGCGAGCGTGCGGTCACTCTTCCTCGTGCTTGCGCGTCTTCGCGAACTCGGTCGCGAGCTGCTGCTGCAGGTTCGGCGGCGCCTGCTCGTAATGCGCGAGTGCCATCGAGAACGAGCCGTGGCCCTGCGTGACCGACTTCAGCCGCGACGCGTAGCCGTCGAGCTCGACCAGCGGCGCGAGGCCCGTCACCGACACGAGGCCGGCGGCGAGCGGGTTCGTGCCCGTCACCTGTCCGCGCCGCGACGACAGGTCGCCGGTGATGTCGCCGGTGTTCGCGTCGGGACAGGTGATCTCGACGCTCACGATCGGCTCGAGGATGATCGGCTTCGCCTTCGCGATCGCGTCGAGGAACGCCTTGCGGCCGGCCGAGATGAACGCGACTTCCTTCGAGTCGACCGGATGATGCTTGCCGTCGAACACGGTGACGCGAACGTCCTGCATCGGATAGCCGGCGACGGCGCCGGTATGCAGCACCTGCTCGACGCCCTTGCGCACCGCGGGCATGAACTGCTGCGGAATCACGCCGCCCTTCGTCGCATCGACGAAGTCGAAGCCGGTGCCCCGCGGCAGCGGCTCGACACGCAGCGCGACCTCGCCGAACTGCCCGGCGCCTCCGGTCTGCTTCTTGTGCCGGTGCGTCGCCTCCGCCTTGCCGGTGATCGTCTCGCGATACGGAACGCGCGGCGGCCGCGTGTCGATCTCGAGCTTGAATTGCGACGCCATCCGCTCGAGCACCGAGCGCAGGTGCAGCTCGCCGAGCGCGCGCAGCACCGTGTCGTTGGTGTCGGCGTCGTGCTCGATCAGCAGCGTCGGATCCTCGGCGACCATCTTGTGCAGCACGTCGAACAGCCGCTGCTCGTCGCCGCGCTTCTTCGGCTTGATCGCGACGCCCTGCATCGGCGTCGGGAAGTCGAGCTTCTTCATGTGGATCTGGTCTTCGTCGTGCGAGTCGTGAAGAACGCAGTCGAACGTGATCTCGTCCACCTTGGCGACGGCGGCGATGTCGCCGGGAACCGCGCGCTCGATCTCGACGTTCTTCGCGCCCTGCAGCAGGAACAGATGGCCGACCTTGAACGGCTTGCGGCTGTCGCCGATGTAGAGCTGCGTGTCCTTGCCGATCGTTCCCTGGTGCACGCGGAAGACGCCGAGCTTGCCGACGAACGGATCCATCACGACCTTGAACACGTGCGCGAGCACGTGCTTTCGCGGGTCGGGCTCGGAGTGGAATTCCTGCGCGCTCTCGCCTTCGCCCTTGACGAACATCGGCGGATTGCCTTCGAGCGGCGTCGGCAGCAGGCGCTCGAAGATCTCGAGCAGTTCGCCCACACCGGCGCCGTTGCGCGCGGATGTGAAGCACACCGGCATCAGGTGGCCTTCGCGCAGCGCCTTCTCGAACGGCGCGTGCAGCTGTTCCGGCGAAAGCTCCTCGCCCTGCTCGAGATACTGCGCCATCAGCTCCTCGTCGACCTCGACGACCTGGTCGATCAGCGCCTGATGCGCCTGCGCGACCGACGAGAAATCGGATTCGCCGGATGGATTGAAGAAGCAGTCGACGACGCGCGTGCCGCTGCCCGCCGGAAGGTTGATCGGCAGGCACTCCTTGCCGAACGCCGACTGCACCGCCGCGAGAACCGCTTCGCTGTCGACGTTCTCGGCGTCGATCTTGTTGATGACGATCAGCCGGCACAGCCCGCGCCTGCCCGCCCAATCCATCATCCGTTGCGTGATCATCTCGATGCCCGACTGCGCATTGACGACGACCGCGGCGCTCTCCACCGCGTCGAGCGCGCCGATCGACTGTCCTATGAAGTCGGGAAAGCCCGGCGTATCGATCAGGTGAACGCGAGTGCCTTCGGCGTCGACGTGCATCACCGACGCGCGCAGCGAGTGCTTCCACGTCTTCTCCAGCGGATCGAAGTCGCTGACGCTGGTGCCCTTCTCGACGCTTCCCGCGGCGCCGACGGCACCTGCCTTCACGAGCAGCGCCTCGGCTAGAGTGGTCTTGCCCGACGCGCCATGCCCGACCAGCGCGACGGTGCGAATGTTCTCCGTGCTGTAGCTCGACATACGGGGTTTCTCCTCCGGTAGACCGCGCCAATTTACATCGGCGGGCGGACGAGCGCCAACCGCTTGGGCTACCGGTTTGACATGCGCGCGAGCGCTCGCTGCGATACGGCGCCGTCGGGCGCGGCGCTCGCTACCGCGTGCGCGGCCGGGGCAGGTGCGGCACTGCGCGCGAGCCGTCGCGGATGTGCGCGAGCGCGAGCACCGGATGGCGCCAGATCATCTTCGGGCCCGCGTAGCGCATCACCGTCTTCATCTGTGCGCGACGCTCGTCGCTGTAGCAATGCACCGAGCAGTTCGCGCAGGTCGGCTTGCTGTCGCGGAACGGACAGCGATCGAGGCGCCGGCCGGCGTAGTCGAGAAGCTCGGCGCATTCGCGGCAGCCGGCGTCGTGCACGTGGTGATGGCCTCGGCAGTGGATGGCGATCATTGCCGCCATCGTCCGGTACTCGCGGGCGAGGCGCGGCAGCTTGAGCCGCGTGCGATTGTCGGGAGGCGCGATCATGGCGACGCAATGCGAAGCGCCGTGTGCCGCGAGGCGCGGCAACCGGTCGCAATCCGATTATCCCGTCGCGCTCGCCGTGCGGCCTTGACTTGCCGCAAGCCGGCCGCGCTCGGCGCCGCGTCAGACGGTCGCGGAGAGCTCGAGCATCTCGCGCAGGTTGCGCAGCAGCTCTTCTTCCTGGAACGGCTTGCCGAGATAGAGGTCGACGCCGAGCTCCTGCGCGCGGCTGCGATGCTTGTCCGCGGTGCGCGACGTGATCATCACGATCGGGATGTGCGAGTACTTCGCGTCGCCCTTGATCGTCTTCGTGAACTCGAAGCCGTCCATGCGCGGCATCTCGATGTCGAGCAGTATCACGTCAGGCACCTGCTCGCTCAGGAGCTGCAGCGCGTCGACGCCGTCCTTGGCGGTTGCGACGTCGAAGCCTTCGCGAACGAGCAGCCGGCTCGTGATCTTGCGCACGGTGAGCGAATCGTCGACGACCATGACCAGCGGACGACGCGCGTTCGCCTGCGGCCGCAGGTGGTCGCCGGCGATGCGCTCCTCGGCGTCGGGGTCGAACATCTCGACGTCGGTGCGCTGCGCGAGCTGCACCGGGTTGATGATCAGCACGATCTCGCCGGTGCCGAGCACCGTCGCGCCCGCAATGCCCGACACGCGAGCGAGCTGCGGCCCGATATTCTTGACGACGACTTCCTGGTTGCCGACCATCTCGTCGACGTGAATCGCGGCGTAGCTCGCGCCGGCCCGAAGCAGCAGCACCGGGTTGTAGCGCGCGGTCTCCGGATTGTGCGCGCTGTCGCCGAGGAGCCGCGGCAGGTAGTGGAACGGGTAGCTGCGCCCCTGCCATTCGACGCTCTTGTGCACGTACAGGCTCACCAGCGCTTCGGCCTTCACCTGCTGGACCTGCTCGACCATCGGCGAGGGCAGCGCCCACAAGCGACCGCCCGCGCGTACGAGCACCGCCTGCGCGACGGCAAGCGTGAGCGGCAGGTACAGCACGAAGCGCGTGCCGCGGCCGCGCTGCGTCGTCACTTCGACGCGGCCGCCGAGCGCCGCGATCTCCGAGCGCACGACGTCCATGCCGATGCCGCGCCCGGAGATCTGCGTGACCTTCGACGCCGTCGAGAAGCCCGCCTGGAAGATCAGCTCGATCAGTTGCGCGTCGGTCGTCTTCGCGTCGGCGGTGATCCTGCCGTTGGCGATGGCCTTCTGCCTGATCTGTTCGAGATCGATGCCGGCGCCGTCGTCGGCGATCTCGATCGCGATTTCATTGCCGACCTGGCGCACCGTCAGCGCGATCTCGCCGGTGTCGCCCTTGCCGGCGCCGCGCCGCTCGTCGGCGGTTTCGATGCCGTGGTCGAGCGCGTTGCGCAGCAGGTGCTCGAGCGGCCCGACGAGCTTCTCGAGCACCGAGCGATCGAGCTCGGTCTGCGCGCCGTGGATCTCGAGGTTCGCTCGCTTGTCGAGCTCCTTCGCCGTCTGCCGCATGATCCGGTACAAGCGATCCGACAGGCTTCCGAACGGCACGGTGCGGATCGAGAACAGCTGCTGCTGCACTTCGCGCGACAGCCGCGCCTGAGCGAGCAGCGCCGCATCGGCGTCGTCGAGGTTCTTCAGCAGCGACTGCTGCACGGTCGACACGTCGTTCACGCCCTCGGCGAGCGATCGCGTCAGCTCCTGGAAACGGGTGAAGCGATCGAGCTCGAGCGGATCGAACTCGCCGTGCGCTTCCTGCAGCGCGCTCATCCGCGACTGGATCTGCGACTCGGCCTGGATCTCGACTTCGCGCACCTGCGTGCGCAGCCGGATCACGCTGCCCGTGAGCTCCAGGAGGTTGCTCTTGAGCGCTCTCAGCTCGCCTTCGACGCGCGCGCGCGCGATCGCGACTTCACCCGCCTCGTTCACCAGCCGGTCGATGATGTCGGCGCGCACGCGCAGCATCGCCCGCTGGCCGCTCTCGCCGTCGGCCGCGATGTCGGTGCGCGGCGCCGCCGCGGGCGGCGTGACCACCGGCTGCACCGGCGGCGCAAGCGTCACGGGCGGAGCGAGCGGAACGATGATCGGCACCGCTGCGGTCGGCGGCGCAGGCTCGGCCGGTGCGTCGTCCGCCTCGCCGGCCGCGGACTCGATCGCGTCTTCGACGGCGACCCACGGCAGAGCGACATTGGTGCGACCCTCGCGCAGTGCATCGAGCACGAACGCGACGTGATCGAGATCGGTGTCGAGCGCGTCGAACAGGCCGGACGTCGGGGCGACGATCGCGTCGCCGTGCATCAGCCGCGATTCCATGCGGTGGGTGAGCTCGCCGAGACGCATCGCGCCGGCCATCCGCGCGCTGCCCTTGAACGTATGCAGCGTGCGGCGCAGCTGCTGCGCATGCGACACGTCGGATGGCGAGCGTCGCCACGCGCGAAGCTGCTCGCCCGCCTGCGGGAACAGCTCTCCGGCTTCATCGAGGAAGATCGCGAGCACCTGCTCGTCGACGTCGTCGCGGATGTCGAGAAGCAGTGCGTCCTCGTGCGACGCGCCATGCGCGACCGGCCGTTGCGGCGCGATGTCCGGCTCACGCGCGGCGGGCGCGCTGTCCGCGAGCGCGTGCGCCGTTCCGATCGGAATCACCCGTGCGAGCGGAGGCTGCGGCGCGTACGGAGCGTCGAGCGGCGGCAACGATTCGACAGCGTCGGACTCGACCGGCTCGCCGGCGAGCGCCGATGATCCGTCGATGGGCGGTTCATCCTCGGCGGCCGCGTCGCGCTCCGCGATCGATTCAGCGTCGTGCGTCACTTCTTCCGCGGTTGTCTCCTGCCGCAGCTCCTCGAGCTCGCGCACGATGCCGTCGGCCTCGGCGCGATCCTCACCGGTGAATGCCGTGCGCGACTTAACGCGCGCGACGAGCGCCGCGAGGCCGCCGACGGCGCGCGCGAGCACGGCCGGCGCGAATCCCGGCGCCGGACCCGCGTGCTGCTGCAGGCCGAGCAAGCATTGCTCGAGCGCCTTCGCCGTCGTCGCCACGAGCGGAAAGCCGCCGGTGCGATGGATACCGCACAGCGTGTGCGCTGCACGCACCATCTCGGCGGACGGCGCATGCGCCGCGTCGAACTGGAGCACGTCGAGCTCGTGCGCGAGTGTCGCGACGTACTGATCGGCCTCCTCGATCAGGATCGCGTACAGCGAGCCCGACAGCCGAACGCCGCCGACGTCGATCTCGTCGGCGATCGCCGAGTCGTCGTCGGCCGACATCGACGGCGCAACGTCGCTCGCCGCCCCGTGCGGCGCGGACGGGCCGGCCGCCGGATCGAGCTCGATGACGATGTCGCCGTCGTCGCCGCCGTCGAAGCCGCCGATCGGCTCGATCGTCGGCGCCGTCGCGTGGACGCTGCCGAGCTCGGGAAAGTCGATGACGTCCGCCGATGCGGGCGGCGGCGCCGCCGCGTCGATCTCCTCGGTCGTTTCGCCGCCGAAATCGAGCGGAGGCAGCTCGTCGACGAGCGAGGTCGGCTCGATGAGCGTCAGCGTCGGTACGCTCGGCGACGTCGAATGGGCGGGGTGCGACGCGAGCACCGAGTCGCGGCCCGCCGGAAGCTCGGCCTCGACCGCGCGGATCGCGGCGTGCAGCTCGGCCGGATCGACGGCGACGCGGCGCGCGGCGGTCAGCTCGGCGACCCAGTGGCGAAACGACGTGCGCGCGGCGTCGATCATCGCGAGCACCGCCTGCGTGACCGGGCGCTCCTCGTCGAGCAGACGGTTGTGGATCTTCTCGACGTCGTAGGCGATCTCGCCGAGGTCGGTCAGGCCGACCATTCGGCCCGAGCCCTTCAGCGTGTGGAAGCCGCGGCGCACCGTGCGCAGCGCCTCGCGATCGCCGGGATTGGCGACGAGCATCGCGTGATGCGCGCCGACGGTGTCGAGCACGTCGTTCGCTTCGGCGAGATAGATGTCGACGAGCTCGGCGTCGAGTGCGGTCGACTCGGTTGCAAGCAGACGCTGCGTCTCCGCCGAGATCTCGGGCGCGGGCGCGGCGGCGCCGCTCTCGGCAAGCGCGGTGATCGCATCGAGTGATGTGGCATTGCCCGCTTCGAGCTCTTTCAGCGCGGCGTCCGCCTGCGCGGTGAGCTCGCCGTTGCCGATCAGCTCGGCGTCATCGCGCAAGCTGGCGAGCTTTCGCTGCAGCTGGTCGCGCACGGCGCCGTCCGACGGCGCACGGTGCACTTGCGCGACCAGGTCGGGCAGCGCACCGCGCAGCTCGGCGACGGCGGCTTCGACCGAATCGTCGTGCTGCGCGACTTCCGCCGGCGCCTCGCCGAGCCGTGCGGCGAGCAGCGGCGCGATCAGCCGGTCGCGATCGGGACGCTGCTGCTCGACCGCCTCGATGTAGAAGCCGAGCCCGGACAGCGATTCCGCGAGCATCTCGAGGTCGTCGTTCGAAACCGGCGTATCGGGTTGCGCGTAGTTCTCGATCTGCGCCTCGCAAAGCCCGAGCAGCGTGTCGGCGTCGTCGAGGCCGAGCATGCGCAGCGCGCCGCGGATCTGTTGGCTGTCCTTCGCGAGCGATGCGAGATCGGCGCGCTTCGAGCTGTCGCGGAAGAAGGCGTCGAGCACCTGCTCCATGTGGCGCAGGTTCGCCTGGATCTCGCGGCCAACCTGCGCGAGCAGCATGCGCTCCTGCGCGCGCTTCGCCATCTCGTCGAGCACTGGCGCGCCGGCCGCCGGAATCGGCCGCGACGCACGAGCGGCGTCGAGCCGCGCGAGCATCGTCGCGACCTGCTTGGGGAAATCGGCCGCGAGCGCGCCGTAATTCTCGAACGCGCTTTCGGCGAGCAGCATGCCGGTCGCGTATTCCATCGCGAGCGGCTCGGCGATCGCGCCGGACGGCATCTTGTCGAGGCGCTCGACGAGCGACGCGGTGAGCTTCATCAGCGCGCCGTTGCCGATCTCGGCGGCCGCCTTGTGCACGGACGCGAGCGTCTGCTTCAACTTCGGCAGGTTCTCGGCGCGGCCCGACGTGAACTTGAGCCACGCCTCCTTCGCGCTGCCGAGATGGTCGCGCGCTTCGCGGATCAGCGGCTGTATGCGCACGAGGTCCGCGTTCAGCACCTCGGCGCTCGGAATGAGGCCGGACAGCTTGAATCCGCGCTGCACCGCCTGCACCGACGGCGTGACGGGCGCCGCGATGGCAACGTAGTACAGCACTTCGCGGCGCAGCCGGTCGGCGACCTTCGCCGAGCCTTCGACGACGCGGCGGATCTGCAGGTCGATCCGCGCGGCGAGCTGCTTCACGCCGAAGCTCGACTCGAGGCCGCGCTCGGTGAGTGCGTCGAGCATCGCGCCGGTCGTCCACCAGAACGCACGCAGGTTGGCGTGCGTCGTAACGTCCTCGATGCCGGCGACGGCGTCGCGCATCGTCTTCGCGGCATCCTCGTCGCCGCGCAGCCAGGCGAGCAAGCCGCGCTGGTAGTGGCGGCGCTGCTTCACCATGAACGACTGGAGCTTCGCGGGGGCGACGACCTGCGGCGTCGACAGCTTCGGCGCGCGCGGCGCGAGATCGGGATAGAACAGGTCGGTCGGCGCAGCCGCCTTCACCCCGCGCTCGCGCTGCATCGCCTCGTATTCGGGGAAGAGCTTCAGCGGCACCGGCAGCGCACCGTTGACGAGCTCGTCGAGGAAGATCTTGAGCTTTCGGCACGCGCGATCGATCGCGGCGCAGGAACGCTGCGCTTGCGCCGGTGGCAGCTCCTCGAGCCGTGCGAGCTGGCGCTCGACCTCGTCGGTGAACGCGACGACGGCGTCGAGGCCCACCATCTGGATGGCGCCAGCGGCCTGGTGCACGTGCATGCGCGCGTGCTTGAGCGTCGACACGTCTTCGGGCGCGAGCTTGAACGCGGCGAGCGACTCGAGGCCGCGCGAAAGCGCCTGGTCGATCTCGCCCTGCACCCAGGACAGCGGTCCCAGGTCGAAGTCGTTTGCGGTATCGGTCGCCACGGTTTATCGATGCGTTACGCGCATTCCGGCCGTCAAATGCAAGAAGCGAGCCCCGGGAGCGCGCGGCGCGATGAGCGGGCGCGTCGTCTACACCTTGAAGCCGGCAACGGAGCTGCGTAGCTCGGCGGCGAGCTTCGTGAGCTGCGCGATCGACACGTTCGTCTGCTTCGTGCCTTCGGTCGTTTCCTCGGTGATCTTCAGGATCCCCTGCATGCCGCGCGTGACGTCGGTGACCGACGCCGACTGCTTCGAGGTCTGCTCCGAAATGCCGCCGATCAGCGACGCGAGCTCGCGCGAGACGCGCCGGATTTCCTCGAGCGCCTGACCCGCAGCGTCCGAAAGCTTCGTTCCCTCGACCACGCCGACCGTCGACTTCTCCATGGCGGCCACCGCATCCTGGGTGTCGGCCTGAATGGTCTTCACGATCGCCTCGATCTGCTTCGTCGCCTCGCCCGACCGCTCGGCGAGGCGCTGCACTTCCTCGGCGACGACGGTGAACCCGCGGCCCGCTTCACCGGCGGACGCTGCCTGGATCGCGGCGTTCAGCGCGAGCACGTTCGTCTGCTCGGTGATGTCCGAGATCAGCTCGACGATCTCGCCGATCTCGAGCGACGATTCGCCGAGCCGCTTGATACGCTTCGACGTGTCCTGGATCTGCGTGCGGATCTCGTTCATGCCGCTGATCTGGTTCTGCACCGCCTGGCCGCCCTTCTCGGCGGCGGCGAGCGATTGCTGCGCGACGCGCGCCGACTGCGTCGCCGTCTGCGACACTTCGTTGATCGATTGCGCCATCGACAGCACCGACGCCGACGCCTGGTGAATCTCGCGGTTCTGCCGCTGCGACGCCTCATACAGGCGCGTCGAGATCGCCTGCGCGTCCTGCGTCGCCCTCGCCACCTGGTCGGTCGCCGAGTTGATGCCCTTCACCAGCGTGCGCAGCTCCTCGATCGTGAAGTTGATGGAGTCGGCGATCGCGCCGGTCACGTCCTCGGTCACCGACGCCTGCACGGTCAAGTCGCCGTCGGCGAGGTTGCCCATCTCGTTCAGCAGCCGGAGAATCGCTTCCTGGTTGCGCTTGTTCTCCTGCTCGCTGTCGTACGCGCGCACGCGAACGTCGCCGAGGAAGACGTAGCCGAGCAACCCGGCGAAAAGGATCGCGAGCGTGAGGAAGATCGCGGCCGCCCATACGCTGAACGTGTGCGTGCGGCCTCCGCCTTCGTACTGCTCGGCAAGCTTCGTCGTGTCGCCGAGCAGCGCTTCGGATTCGGCATTGATGCCGCGCGCCGCCTGCTTCGCCGCGACGAGGCGGCTCATGCTCTGAAGCATCGCCGCGACGCCCTGGTCGTACGTCGCGAAACGCTTCGACAACTCGTTGAGCGAGCTGCGCGCCTCCTCGTTGCGCACGCCGGGCAGGCGCAGCGACTCGCTGCCCTTGACGAGCCCGTTCAGGATCTCGCGGAACGTGCCGGTGTCCTTGCCGAGCAGGAACGCGACCTCGGGATCGATCTCGTCGGACGACGCAAGCGCGTTCGCGTTCTTCGCGATCCGCTGCGACAGCACGGCGAGCTGGTTCGCGTACTCGATCTCGCGCAGCGTGCCGCCGCCCTGGCCGACCTGCTGCGCCGCCTGCTGCGAGAGCTCGAGGATGCCGTTGTTGCCCTGGTTGATGCTGTCGAGGCCCTTCGCGAGCGACGTGAGCGCCTGCTGGTTGTCGAGCACGCGCTCGGCATTCGCGTTGACGCGTGCCCAGCGCGTCTTCACGTCCTGCAGGATCTTGCTGATCGCCTGGTCCTGCGGCACGTCGAGGTTCACGCCCTTGACGGTGCCACCGTTCGCGATCGCATCGAAGTCGGCGGCGAAGCGGTCGCGGCTGTCCTTGACCGCGGCGAACGCGCCCGCCTGCCCCTGCGCGGCGAGTGCGGTGCCGCGCGCAAGCCGCTGCGAGAGCATCTGCATCTCGGTCGCCGTGGCGCCGGCAGCAGCCGCCTGCGACGCGTTGCGGCTGTCGAGGAAGAACATCGCAATCGCGAACACGACGAACATGAACAGCAGCACGCCGAGCACCTGGAACTGCTTCAAGATCGGCAGGTGGCCGACGAGCGGCAGCTTGCGCGGCAGCCGCATGTCGGTCGTCGCCGAGCGCAGCTGATCCATGATCGACACGGTCGCGAGCGGATCGTAGCCGGCGGGCGCGGAGCCGGCGCTGCGCACCTGCGTCGTCGGCATGTCGAGCTCCGCGGTGCCAGCCGCGCTGTCCTTGCCGAACAGCTTCGACATCTTGAGGTTGACGGCCATGTTGCCTCCCGCTCGAATCGCTTCGATCGCTCTTTGACTTTGTGGGGTGCGCGCTAGCGCCCGACCTGCAGGAAGCCGGCGTCGCGGGCGAGCTTCGCGAGGTCGATTTCCTGCCACGTGCCGCCGTCGGCGTCCATCCACCGCTGCGCGTACCACGCCGGAGCGCCTTGCGGCGCCGACGACGGTGCGAGCTCGGCCAGATTGCGCAAGCCGAGCACGCGGGTGACGACGATGCCCGCGCGAAGCTCGCCGGTGCGCGGTCCGAACAGCACCAGCCGCCCGCTCGCGACGATGTCGATCGTGCCGTGGCCGAGAAAGCCGGAGAAATCGATCACCGTGTACAGATTGCCGCGGATGTTGGCGACGCCGAGAAACCACGGCTTGGTCATCGGCACCCGGGCGATCTGCGGCATCGCGATCACTTCGCCGGCGTCGGACAGCCGGATGAGCCACTGCTCGCCGCCGCACGAAAGCCCGAGCCGCGACGACTCGACCTGCGCAGCCGTCTTGCTCGTGAGCCGCGCGGCGAGCTCCTGCTGGAACGAGCGGAGGTCGAGTTTGCCGGCGCGGGCCATCGCGTGATTCGCGTTATCCGAGCGCGGCGATCTTCGCAAGAAGCTCGTCGCGGTTGATCGGCTTGACGACATAATCGCGCGCGCCCTGGCGCATGCCCCAGATCTTGTCGGTCTCCTGGCTCTTCGACGTGCACAGGATGATCGGGATCGTGCGCGTGTCCGGGTCGCGGCTGATCGCGCGCGTCGCCTGGAAGCCATTGAGGCCCGGCATCACGACATCCATCAGGATCACGTCGGGCCGCACGCTCTTCGCCTTGAGGATCGCGTCCTCGCCGTTGTCGCTCGCGACGACGTCGTAGCCGGCCTTCGTCAGCATGTCGTTCAGGACATGCCGCTCGGTCGGCGAGTCGTCGACGATCAGAATCTTCTTGGTCATGGTCCGTGCCCTGTCGCTAGCCCTGCCGCGCAGCGCCACCACGCTCGCGCCCTGCCCGTTCGCGTCCATTACGCGGCGGCATTGCGGCCGACTTCGGCGGCCTTCACGTGCGTCGCGACAGCCTTGAGCAGGCTTTCCTTGGTGAACGGCTTCGTCAGGTACTGGTCGGAGCCGACCATGCGGCCACGCGCGCGGTCGAAGAGACCGTCCTTCGATGACAGCATGACAACCGGCGTCGTGTGGAACTTCGCGTTCTTCTTGATCAGGGCGCACGTCTGATAGCCGTCGAGCCGCGGCATCATGATGTCGACGAACACCAGATCGGGCTGATGGTCGGTGATCTTCGCGAGCGCGTCGAAGCCGTCCTCGGCGAGGATGACCGTGCATCCTGCCTGGAGCAGAAAGATTTCCGCGCTGCGGCGGATGGTGTTCGAATCGTCGATCACCATCACCTTGACGCCCGACAGCGGATGCGGCTCCGACAACCCGTTCTCCCTAAACGAAGCTCCGACGCCGCGGCGCAGAATTTGTGCGCCACAGGATGCGGGCAGTTTGCCACGGACAAAGCGAATTGCCTAGAGCATAAAGCTTGCCGGAATAGCCTTCAGCGGCGTTTTGGCGCGTTTTTGCAACAGCCGAGCAAGTTTTCGTCGCGCTGCGCTGACGTTCTCCGGCACTGACTGCCCCGCGGCGTCGTTGTCGCCCACAAATAGCGGCCGAAAGACAACCCGGCGATACCGCGCGCACCGTCGTTCGCCGACGAAAAGTCGGCATTGCCGCCGGCCGGCCGACGATGCTCAGCGTCCGAGGAACATCCGATACGACGGGTTATCAGTCTCGTCGACGTAGTCGTAACCCAATCGCTCGAGGAAGCCGCGGAAATCGGCCTTGTCCGACGGCGGCACCTGCATGCCGACGAGCACGCGCCCGTAGTCGGCGCCGTGATTGCGGTAATGGAACAAACTGATGTTCCAGCCGCGGCTCATGCTGTTCAGGAACTGCATCAGCGCACCCGGCCGCTCGGGGAACTCGAAGCGGTACAGGATCTCGTGCTCGGCCGCCGGCGCGTGGCCGCCGACGAGGTGGCGCACGTGCAGCTTCGCCATCTCGTTGTCGGTGAGGTCGTACGCCGCGATCCGGTGGCGCTTCAGCTCCGCGAGCAGCTTCGCCGTCTGCGTACGGCCGCCAACCTCGATGCCGACGAAGAGGTGTGCGACGTTTGGATCGGCGTAGCGGTAGTTGAACTCGGTGACCGAGCGCTTGCCGAGCAGCCGGCAGAACTCGCGGAAGCTGCCCGGCCGCTCGGGAATGGTCACGGCGATGATCGCCTCGCGCCGCTCGCCGACTTCGGCGCGCTCGGCAACGAAGCGAAGGCGGTCGAAATTCATGTTCGCGCCGGTCGCGATCGCCGCGTAGGTGCGCTCGCGCGTGCGATGGCGTTCGACCCATGCCTTCAACCCGGCGACGCCGAGCGCGCCCGCCGGCTCGAGGATCGAGCGCGTGTCCTCGAAAACATCCTTCAGCGCGGCGCACGTGGCGTCGGTGTCGACGCGCACGACGTCGTCGACGTACTGGCGCGCAAGGCGGAACGTTTCCTTGCCGACGTGCTTCACCGCGACGCCATCGGCGAACAGGCCGACGTGCGCGAGCTTCACGCGCCGGCCGGCATCGAGCGAGCGTGCCATCGCGTCGGAGTCCTCGGGCTGCACGCCGACGATGCGCACGTCCGGGCGCACGCGCTTCACGTACGCCGCGATGCCGGCGATCAGGCCGCCGCCGCCGATCGGAACGAAGATCGCGTCGAGGTCGCCTTGCCACTGGCGCAGGATCTCCATGCCGATCGTGCCCTGGCCGGCGATCACGTCGGGATCGTCGTACGGATGCACGAACGCAGCCTTCGACTTGCGCTGCACCTGCACCGCGTGTGCGTAGGCGTCGCTGTACGAGTCGCCGTGCAGGACGACTTTCGCGCCGCGCGCCTCGACGGCGGCGATCTTGATCTGCGGCGTCGTCACCGGCATCACGATCGTCGCCTTGCAGCCGAGCCGTTGGGCGGCGAGCGCAACGCCCTGCGCGTGATTGCCGGCCGACGCCGCGATGACGCCGCGCGCGCGCTCGCCGGCAGCAAGCTGCGCCATCTTGTTGTACGCGCCCCGCAGCTTGAACGAGAACACCGGCTGCTGGTCCTCGCGCTTCAGCAGCACGCGATTGCGAAGGCGCGCCGAAAGGTTGCTCGCGACGTCGAGCGGCGTCTCGATCGCGACGTCGTAGACCTTCGCGGTCAGGATCTTCTGCAGGTAGTCGATCGGCATGATCAGGGTCGCACCCTATCCCACGAGCGTCGCCGAAGCGGCACCGCGTTCGACGTAGGTTGCGACCCTATTGTGCCGAACTGCGAGCCAGCAAGGATCAGAGCCTGCCTCGACAAGCCGCGTCGCGCGGTAACGATCGCGAGGCAGGTTGTGACCCTTCTCAGGCCGCCTGCGGCAGCTCGAGCCGAGCGTCCGGCTCGCGTTGCAGCGCGAGCCACACGCAGCGCCCGCCGGCGTCGCGATCGAGCGCGGCGAGGTACGCGGCGTGCGCGGCCAGCTCATCGGCCGACGGCATCGCGACGATCAGCGCGGCCCGAATGGCGATCGATACGTCGCCGATCGCCGCGGCCCCCGCGGCCGGCGTCGCGATGTCGATCGTCAGCGAATCCTGGCCGCGCGTCATGGCGAGCCACACTTCGGCGAGCAGCTGCGCGTCGAGCAGCGCACCATGCAGCGTTCGATGAGCGTGGTCGATCGTGAAGCGCTCGCACAGCGCATCGAGGCTGTTGCGCTTGCCCGGGAACGTCTCGCGCGCAAGCGTCAGCGTGTCAACGAGGCTTGCATAGACACGGCCGCATGCGGGCAGGCCGGCGCGCGTGAGCTCGTCGTCGAGGAACGCGATGTCGAACGGCGCGTTGTGGATCACCCATTCGGCACCGCGCGCGAAATCGAGGAACTCCGGCGCGACGTCGCCGAACTTCGGCTTGCCCTTCAGATCGTCCCACGTCCTGCCGTGCACTTCCGTTGCCGCGACGTCGATGTCGCGCTCGGGATCGACGTGGAAATGGATGCTGCGGCCGGTCGCGCGCCGGTTGACGACTTCGATCGCGGCGAGCTCGATGATCCGATGACCCTGCTTCGGGTCGAGACCGGTCGTCTCGGTGTCGATGATGATCTGTCGCATGCGCGAAACGAGGATCGGTGCGCGCCGATTATGCGGCAAAGCGCGGCGCGTTTGAATGGTCCCGCACCGCGCACCACGCAAAAAAATCGGCTTGACATGCGGACGAAACGCGGCGGGTGCGCGAGCCGCGCACAACTTGCGCAGACCATCCCGCACACCACACGACAGGGTTTCGCATCGCGCAAGTTGAGCGGCGCCGCTCGCATTCGGCGGCGTCCGCTCCCACGAGCCGCTACGCCGCAGCGAAGCTAGCGCCGATATTTGTGGATCGTCGCCTGTATCTCGTCGATCGCGCGCTCGATCTCGTCGTCGGACAGATCGCGGTCGACACCTTTGCGGTCGGTCAGCGTCAACGTGCGGTCGATCTGCGTGGCGAACTCGCCGAGGTTCAATGTCTCGGTGATCGTCGACGGCTCGTCGGTCAACGTCTCCGGGCCCCAGCGCACGACGATCGACGACAGGTTGTCGCCGTCGGGGCCGCCGCGCGTCTCCGCCTCGCGCATCATCTGCGGCGCCGACTTGAGGATCGGCGTCGATGTGAGCCAGGTGGCGACCTCCTCTTTCGTGAGCACGCTCCACATGCCGTCGGTGCACAGGACCAGCACGTCGCCGTTGCGCAACGGCGTGCGCTTCGATAGATCGATCACCGGGTCGACGAGGCCGCCGAGGCAGCTGAAGATCTTGTTGCGATCGGGATGGACCGAGATCTCCTCGGCGCCGATGATTCCCTGATCGACGAGGTACTGCACTTTCGAGTGGTCTTTCGTCTGGCCGATGATCGCGCCCTGCCGGTACAGGTACAGCCGCGAGTCGCCGACATGCGCCCAGTACGCGTGTCCGGTCTGCACGATGCAAGCGACGCACGTCGTGCGCGGCGTTTCGAGCATCGAGAACTGGTTCGCATACGAGCCGAGCGCCGCGTGCGCGCGCAGCATCGAGTCCTGCAGGAACTTGAGCGGGTTCTTCAGCACCGGCTTCGCTTCCTGCTGAAACCGCTCGATGAAAAGACGCACGGCGATCTGCGCGGCGATCTCGCCGCCCGCATGGCCGCCCATGCCGTCGGCGACGACCAGCAGCAGCGTGTCGCGGCTGTATGTGTACGCGATCCGGTCCTGGTTGACCTTGCGCGGGCCTTTGCGGCTCTCCTGGAAAATGGTGAAGCGCATCGACGACGGACGGCGTGCGTTGGAGACGCCTAGGCGCGGCTTTCGCTGAAGAGCTTGCGCTTCAGGCTTCCGAGCAGCGAGAGCTTGCGCTTCTTCGGCGGGATGTCGCGGATCGCCTTCTGCAGCGCGAACACGCTTTGCGGGCGCTCCATCGGGTCGAGCCGCAGGCACCAGTCGATCACCTCGAGCAGGTTGTCGGAGTACTGGCCGGCCCAGATCTTCTTCGCCGACACCAGATGATCCTCGGCGACTCGCGCGTCGGCCGCCTGGGGCGCGAACGCCGCGAGGCAGGCGAACATGCTCGCGCCGGTGCCGTAGACGTCGGTCCACGGACCGAGGCGGTCGGGCTCGCGATATTGCTCGGGCGCGGCGAACCCGGGCGTGTACATCGGCGCGAGCTTCGGCCGGTTGGTCGTGAGCGTCTGCCGCGCGGCGCCGAAGTCGAGCAGCACGGGGCTGCCGTCGGTGCGCAGATAGATGTTCGCCGGCTTGATGTCCAGATGCAGCAGCTTGTGCGTGTGCACTTCCCGCAGCCCGTTCAGCAGATGCATGAACACGTGGCGCACGAGCCGCTCCGACATCTGGTCCTGCCGCATCTGGATCTGCTGCTGCAGCGTGCGCCCGCGCTCGTAGCGCATCACCATGTACACCGTTTCGTTCGCGCGGAAGAAGTTGAGCACGCGCACGACGTTCGGGTGGTTGATCTTCGCGAGCGCGCGGCCCTCCTCGAAGAAGCACTTCATCCCGTAACGGAACGAAGTCAGGTTCTCGGCCGACGACGCGCGCACGATGTCGCCCTCGGTGCGCAGCACGAGCGAGGACGGCAGGTATTCCTTGATCGCGACCGGCTGGCCCGTCTCGTCGAATGCGCGGTAGACGATCGAAAAACCGCCGCGGCTGATCTGACGATCGATGCGGTAGTTCAGCAGTTGGTAACTGCCGGGGAGGGCTTGATTGGTGACGGCCATCGGTGGGCGGGCGGACTCACGTAAATCGAACAGTGGGCCCGCAATTCGCGTGCCAGAGGCCGGCTGCGGCCTTGCGTGGTGAGGATAGAACGCATACATTCTCGGCAAGCCGGCGTCCAAAGTAAAGAATGCTCCTGCATCGCCGGCTGGCGCGCGCGCTCGGAGCGCGCAAAAGCGCCGCGAATGGTCGACATCCCGCGCGAGAGCCCCCGATGATCCTCAGCATGACCGGCTTCGCCGCCGTCGCCTCCGATCTACCGGGAACTACGCTCAACGTCGAGATACGCTCCGTCAACCACCGCTATCTCGACGTCCAGATCCGACTGCCGGACGAGTTGCGCGCTCTCGAGTCGTCCATCCGCGAGCAACTGGGGGCCGCCTTGTCGCGCGGCAAGGTCGAATGCCGCGTGTTCGTCAATCGAACCGCGCCTGGCGCCGCAGGAATCGCCGTCGACCCGGCGCGCATCGATCAGCTCGTCGCCGCGGCCGCGGCCGTGCGTCGCTCCGTCGCCGACGCGGCGCCGCTCTCCGTCGCAGAAATCCTGCGCTGGCCGGGCGTACTGGTCGAGGCCGCGGTTGCGCCCGAGGTGCTGGCCGAGCGCGTGCAGGCGCTCGTCGCGCAGGCGCTGCGCGATCTCGCCGCGTCGCGTGCCCGCGAGGGCGCAAAGCTCGCGCAAGCCCTCGAGGAGCGCTGCGCCGGCATCGAAGCGCAGGTCGCGCGCGTCGCGCCGCGCGTGCCTGCGATCCATGCGGCGTACCTGGAAAAGTTGTCGGCACGCCTGCGTGAAGCCGGCCTCGACCCCGATCAGGACCGGTTGAAGCAGGAGCTCGCGCTGTTTGCGACGAAGGTGGACGTCGCGGAAGAAGTCTCGCGGCTCGCGACGCATGTCGTCGAGGTGCGCCGCGTGCTGGCGGCGGGCGGCAGTGCCGGCAAGCGGCTCGATTTCCTGATGCAGGAATTGCACCGCGAGGCGAACACGCTCGGGTCGAAGTCGGTCGACGCGGAGCTTTCACACGCGTCGCTCGAGCTCAAGGTGTTGATCGAGCAGATGCGCGAGCAGGTGCAGAACCTTGAGTAACGGCGCAAGCGCCGAGTCGGCCGCAGCCTCGCCGCCGCCCGCGCCGAGCGGCAACCTGTTCGTCGTCGCGGCGCCGTCCGGCGGCGGCAAGACGAGCCTCGTGCGAGCGCTGCTCGCGCGCGATCCGGGCATCAAGCTGTCGGTGTCGTTCACCACGCGCGCGCCACGGCAGGGCGAAGTGAACGGTGTCGATTATTTCTTCGTCGACGAGCAAGAATTCGCTCGTCGCCGCGACGCCAGCGAATTCCTCGAGCACGCCTACGTGCACGGCAATTGGTACGCGACGTCGGCGACGTGGCTGCGCGCGCAGATCGAAGCGGGCCACGATGTGCTGCTCGAGATCGACTGGCAGGGCGCCGCGCAGGTACGACGGCTGATTCCGACCGCCGTGCAGATCTTCATTCTGCCGCCCTCGATGTCGGTGCTCGAAGCGCGGCTCCACGGCCGCGGGCAGGATACGCGCGATGTGATCGATCATCGGCTCGCCAATGCGCAGGACGAGATCCGCCACTGCGGCGAGTTCGACTATGTTATTATCAATCAAGACTTTGCAACGGCGCTCGACGACGTCGCGGCGATTGTGCGCGCAAGCCGGTTGCGCGCCGCGCCGCAGATGGGCCGCCACCGGGCATTGCTCGAGGCGCTGCTAACGCCGCATCGGTGATGCGGCGATCGGTCGCACGTACCGTACAATCAAACGAGGACGATCATGGCCCGCATTACGATCGAAGACTGCCTGGCACGCATTCCGAACCGCTTCGAGCTGACGCTCGCCGCGACCAACCGCGCGCGTCAGCTCTCCGCAGGCTCGAGCCCGCTCGTCGACCCCGACCGCGACAAGCCGACGGTAATCGCGCTGCGCGAGGTCGCGCTCGGCAAGGTCGGACTCGAGATGCTGCTCAAGACGCAGAGCTGACGCCATTGCGCGCGCCGGCCGCCGTCCCGAGCGGCGCAGCGTGCACCGCCGATGTCCGAGATCGCCGAGTTCACGCGCCACCTCGGCAATTACCTGCCGGGCCCGGATGTCGCGCTCGTCGAGCGCGCGTTCCACTTCTCCGATTCCGCGCACCGCGGCCAGTTCCGCAAGTCGGGCGAGCCGTATATCACCCATCCGCTCGCGGTCGCGAGCATCCTGTCGCAGTGGCGGCTCGACGCGCAGGGTCTCGCGGCAGCGCTGCTGCACGACGTGATGGAGGACACGACCGTCACCAAGGGCGAGATCGAGACGTCGTTCGGCAAGCCGGTCGCGGATATGGTCGACGGCGTATCGAAGCTCGATCAGATCGAGTTCACTTCGCGCGAGGACGCGCAGGCCGAGAGCTTCCGCAAGATGCTGCTCGCGATGGCGCAGGACGTGCGCGTCATCCTGATCAAGCTCGCCGACCGCCTGCACAACATGCGCACGCTCGACGCAATGGCGCCGTCGCACCGCCGCCGCATCGCGCGCGAGACCGTCGACATCTACGCTCCGATCGCCAACCGCCTCGGCTTGAACGCGCTCTACCTCGAGCTGCAGGACCTCGCGTTCAAGCACCTCTATCCGATGCGCTACCGCGTGCTCGCCGGCTCGGTCAAGGCGGCGCGCGGCAACCGGCGCGAGGTGATGAATCGGCTGCTCGACGTGATCCGCGACGGATTCGCGAAGGCCGATATCCACGCGTCGGTGTCGGGACGCGAGAAGACGATCTACTCGGTGTACAAGAAGATGCGCGAGAAGCGCTACACGTTCTCGCAAGTGTTCGACATCTATGGCGTGCGCGTGCTCGTACCCGACGCAACCGCGTGCTATGCCGCGCTCGGCGTGCTGCATAGCCTGTACAAGCCGATCCCCGGCAAGTTCAAGGACTACATCGCGATCCCGAAGGCGAACGGCTACCAGTCGCTGCACACGACGCTGTTCGGCCCGTTCGGAACGCCGCTCGAGGCGCAGATCCGCACGCACGACATGCATCGCGTCGCCGAGGCGGGCGTTGCTGCGCACTGGCTCTACAAGGTCGGCGGCCCGCTCGATCTCGCCGAGGCGCAGCAGCAGACGCACCGCTGGCTGCAGAGCCTGCTCGAGATCCAGTCGGAATCGCGCGACTCCAAGGAATTCCTCGAACACATCAAGGGCGACCTGTTCCCCGACGAGATCTACGTGTTCACGCCGAAGGGCAAGATCATGGCGCTGCCGCGCGGCGCAACGGCGGTCGACTTCGCGTACGCCGTGCACACCGACATCGGGCATCATTGCGTTGCGGCACGAATCAACTACGAGCAGATGCCGTTGCGCACCGAGTTGAAGAACGGCGACCAGGTCGAGATCGTCACGTCGCCCACCGCGCGACCCAACCCGTCATGGCTGTCGTTCGTCGCCACGGGCAAGGCGCGCTCGCGCATCCGGCACTTCCTCAAGGGACTGCAGCAAAAGGAATCGGCCGCGCTCGGCGAGCGAATGCTCGGGCAGGCGCTCGCGACGTTCAAGATGGACCTCGAGTCGATTTCGTGGGACCGCTGGGAAGCGCTGCAGAGGGAGTTCGGCGCGAAGACCCAACTCGAGATCCTCGCCGACATCGGCCTCGGCAAGCGGCTGTCGTTCGCGGTTGCGCAGGCGCTCACGCGCCCGGCAGGCAAGGAGGAGACGTCGCCGCCCGCCGCCGCGAAGCCGTCGGCGCTCTCGCTGCGCGGCGTCGAAGGCGTTGCGATCCAGTACGGCAAGTGCTGCCGGCCGGTTCCCGGCGATGGCATCGTCGGCCAGTTCCGCAGGGGACAGGGACTCGTCGTGCACACGCGCGACTGCGCGACGTTGCGCAAGCAGCGCGTCGATCCCGAGCAGCTGATCGACGTCGAGTGGTCGCCGGACGTCCAGGGCGTGTTCGACGCCGGCATCCGGCTGCTCGTCGCCGACCGGCGCGGGCTGCTCGCCGATCTCGCGACGGCGATCTCGAACGCAGACGCGAATATCGACAACGTGTCGATGGAGCGGCCCGACGGCGGCGAAGTGCTCGCGATGTTCTTCAGCGTGCAGGTGCGCGATCGGCGCCATCTCGCCGACGTGATGCGCGCGCTGAAACGCGTACCCGACGTGAAACGGATCTATCGCGCGCGGACGTAAATACGGGTCTGTCCCCTATTTGCTACCAGCTCGTCTCCCGCTCCGGTGTCGCGCTGATCCGGTGGATCGTCAGATCGGCGCCGTTGAACTCCTCTTCCGGATCGAGGCGCAAGCCGACCGCCGCCTTGATCGTGCCATAGACGGCCGCCGCGCCGACGACGGCGATCACGATACCGAGCAGCGTCCCCGCGACCTGCGAGCCGAACGCGACGCCGCCGAGGCCGCCGAGCGCCTTGTGGCCGAAGATGCCGGCCGCAAGACCGCCCCATGTGCCGCAGATGCCGTGCAGCGGCCACACGCCGAGCACGTCGTCGATCTTCAGCCGGTTCTGCGTGAACGTGAACAGCACGACGAAGAGCGCGCCGGCGACCGCTCCCGTCACGAGCGCGCCGACCGGATGCATGACGTCGGAGCCGGCGCAGATCGCGACGAGACCGGCGAGCGGGCCGTTGTGCACGAAGCCCGGGTCGTTGCGCCCGACGATGAACGCGGCGATCGTTCCTCCGGCCATCGCGAGCAGCGAGTTCATCGCGACGAGTCCCGAGATCTTGTCGATCGTCTGCGCGCTCATCACATTGAAGCCGAACCAGCCAACCGACAGCACCCAGGCACCGAGGGCGAGGAACGGAATCGACGACGGCGGATGCGCGGCGATGCCGCCCTCCTTCGAATAGCGGCCGCGCCGCGCGCCGAGCAGGAGCACGGCGACGAGGCCGATCCACCCGCCGACGGCGTGCACGACGACGCTGCCGGCGAAGTCGTGGAACTCCTCGCCGAATACCGACTTGAGCCACGCCTGGATGCCGAAGTGCTGGTTCCACGCGATGCCTTCGAAGAACGGATAGACGAAGCCGACGAGCGCGAACGTAGCGGCGAGCTGCGGATTGAACCGCGCTCGCTCGGCAATCCCGCCCGACACGATCGCCGGGATCGCCGCCGCGAACGTCAGCAGGAAGAAGAAGCGAACGAGCTCGTAGCCGCTCTTCTGCGCGAGCGTGTCGGCGCCGGCGAAGAAGCCGACGCCGTACGCGACCGTATATCCGATGAAGAAATAGGCCACCGTCGACACGGAGAAGTCGACGAGGATCTTCACCAGCGCATTCACTTGATTCTTCTTGCGCACGGTGCCGAGCTCGAGGAACGCAAACCCGCCATGCATCGCGAGCACGAGGATCGCGCCGAGCAGGATGAACAGCGTGTCCGTACTCGTCTTCAGTGTCTCCATTGCCTGCCTCCTTGACCGCCTGTCATGCGATGCCCCAAAAAAAGGGCCGCGCGAGCGGCCCGTTTCGATTCCTGGTGCGCGATCGTCAATCGGCGGTCGCGCTCGCTGCGGCGAGCAGCGGCTGCAGCTCGCCCGCCTCGTACATCTCGCGCAGGATATCGCAGCCGCCGACGAACTCGCCGTTGACGTAGAGCTGCGGGATCGTCGGCCAGTTCGAATAGTCCTTGATGCCCTGGCGCACTTCGGGGTCGGCGAGCACGTTCACCGCGAGAAAGTCGCGCACGCCGCACGCGCGAAGGATTTGCGTGACGGTCGCGGAGAAGCCGCACTGCGGGAATTGCGGCGTGCCCTTCATGTAGAGCACTACCCGGTTGTTCTTTACCTGGTCGCGAATGGTATCGATGATATCGCTCATGATCGTCGCCTGCATCGGGCTTGGCACAAACGCCATTCTATCAACATGCGGGCGAGGCCGTCCGCAAATCCGCACGTGCGATGCGGTCATTGCGTCGCCGCCCCGTCCCTTCCCCTACTCCTTCACCGCGCCGGTCAGCCCCGACACATAGTATTCGACGAAGAACGAGTAGAGCACCGCGACCGGCAGCGAGCCGAACAGCGCGCCGGCCATAAGCGGTCCCCAGTGGTAGACGTCGCCCTCGACGAGCTCGGTGACCACTGCGATCGGCACCGTCTTCACTTCGGACGACGAGATGAACGTCAGCGCGTAGATGAACTCGTTCCACGACAGCGTGAACGCGAAGATGCCCGCCGAGATCAGCCCCGGCACCGCGAGCGGCAGCACGATCCGAACGAGGATCTGCAGCCGGCTCGCGCCGTCGATCAGCGCGCACTCCTCGAGCTCGAAGGGAATCGACTTGAAGTAGCCCATCAGCAGCCACGTGCAGAACGGAATCAGGAACGTCGGGTACGTGAGGATCAGCGCGAGCCGCGTATCGAACAGGTGCAGCTGGTAGACCATGTGTGCAAGCGGGATGAACAGGATCGACGGCGGCACGAGATAGGCGAGGAAGATCGCCATGCCGACGTACCGTGAGCCGCGGAAGCGCAGCCGCTCGATCGCGTAGGCGGCGAGCACGCTCGCGAAGAGCGACAGCAACGTCGACACGACGGCGATCAGCATCGTGTTCCAGAGCCACTGCGGATAATCGGTCTCGAACAGCAGCTTCTTCACGTGGTCGAGCGACGGATGGCGAACCCAGAACGGGTTGCCTGCGCGCGACAGCAGCTCGTCGTTCGGCTTCACCGCCGTCATGACCATCCAGTAGAACGGGAACAACAGCACGAACAGGAACACGGCGAGCGGCACATAGACGGTCACCACGCGCCGCGGCAGCGATACCAGGTACGCCATGCCCTCCGAGTCGACGACCCTGGGCGCGGCGTCGGAGCGGGTCTCGGCCGTCACGTGTCGTCGCCTCCCTGCTGCCACGCGCGACGCTGCAACCCGAAGTACGACACGAGGATCGCCGCCAGTAGGAACGGCACCATCGCCGTCGCGATGGCCGCCCCTTCACCGAGGTTGCCGCCCGGAATCGCGCGCTGGAAGGAAAGAGTCGCCATCAGGTGGGTCGCGTTGAGGGGTCCCCCGCGCGTCAGCACGTAGATCAGCTGGAAATCGGTGAACGTGAACAACACCGAGAATGTCATCACGACGGCGATGATGGGCGTCAGCAGCGGCAGCGTCACGTGGCGGAACTGCTGCCAGTCGGACGCGCCGTCGAGCGACGCCGCCTCGTAGTACGACGGCGAGATCGTCTGCAGCCCGGCGAGCAGCGTGATCGCGACGAACGGCACGCCGCGCCAGATGTTCGCGGCGATCGTCGAGAAGCGCGCGTTCCACGGATTGCCGAGGAAGTCGATGTACTGGTGGATGAGCCCCATCCGTTCGAGCGCCCAGCTGATGATCGAGAACTGCGAGTCGTAGATCCACCAGAACGCGATCGCGGAAAGCGCCGTCGGCACGATGAACGGCAGCAGCACGATCGCGCGGATCACCGACTTCCACGGCAGGTGCTTGTTCAGCAGCAGCGCGAGCCACAGCCCCAGCGCGAACTTGATGACGCTCGCGACGGTCGTGTAGAAAATCGTGTTGAACAGCGCGAGCCGCGTGACGTCGTCGTTCCACAGGAACTCGAAATTGTCGAGCCCGATCCACTCGCCCGGCCGGCCGACCTTCGTGTCGGTGAAGCCGAGATACGTGCCGAGGCCGAGCGGATACGTCAGGAAGACGAGCAGCAAAGCGGCCGCCGGCAGCATGAAAATGACGCCGAGCAGCGTGCGGTTGTCGAGCGCGCGCGACAGCGCCGTCGAGCGCGTCGGCGGAATGCGAGCCGGTACTGCAGCCGATGGAACGTGATTCACGGAGTCAACACGGCGTGTTCAACAAAGATGGCGGCGATGCATAATCGGGACCGCTTGCACGAGGTAAGCGGCGTGTGGCGCCCGCTCGAACGCGCGCCGATATTGCGGCGGCGCGCCGGATCGCAATCTCCAGCGCGCCGGCGCGCCGTGCGCAATATCAGACCTTGTAATACCGCTCCGCCCGCTTCTGCGCGCGCTCCGCCGCCTCCTGCGGCGACTTCGATCCGGACGCCGCTTCGGCGACCATGTTGACGACGATGAAGTCGGCGAGCGCGCCGGCCGACGCGTAGCCCATCTTGCCCGCGTATCCGGACGGCAGCATGTTCTTCATCGAGTCGCGATACGGCGTGTGCTTCGGGTCGACCGTCCAGATCGGGTTCTTCTCGTAATAGCGCAACGCCGGCGTCACGTACCCGATGGCCGCCTGCACCCACGGATCCATCTGCTCGGGCTCCATCATGAAGCGCAGGAACTCCTTCGCCGCCTTCGGATACTTGGAGTACTTGAAGATCATCTGGTTGAAGAAGAGCTGGAACTCCGTCGGCCTGCCGATCGGGCCGATCGGCATGTTCGCGTGGTAGATGTCGGCCGACATCTCCTTCACTTTCGGATCCTGCGAATTCTTCGCGGCGTAATAGATCGAGATTCCGTTGTTCGTCAGGAACAGCTGGCCGTCGAGGAACGCCTTGTTGTTGTTCGGGTCGAGCCACGACAGTGTGCCGGGCACGAACGTCGGGTAGAGCTCCTTGCAGTACTCGAGCGCCTTGATCGTCTCCGGGCTGTTGATGACGACCTTGTTGCTCTGGTCGACGAGCTTGCCGCCGTGCGCCCAAACGATCCACTGGCACCAGGTGTTCGCGTCGCCGGTCGCGTTGCCGAGCGCCATGCCGGGCGGCGTGTTCTTCTCCTTCAGCGCCTTGCACAGCTTGAGGAAGCCGTCGGTGTCCTTCGGGAACGTGTCGAAGCCGGCGGCCTTCATCGCGCTCTGGCGGTAGACCATCGCGACGCCGGCGACGCCGAGCGGCACGCCGATCCAGTTCTTGCCGTTCGGCCGGAGATACGGATCGCACACCGGGTAGAAGCCGCCGTGCTTGCTGCCGAGGTACGTGCATACGTCGGTCACGTCGACGAGCTTCTCGGGATAGAGATTCGCGTCGTCGTTGGTCGACAGGATGATGTCGGGTCCGGCGCCGGTGTTCGCCGCCACCGCGGCCTTGGGACGCACGTCTTCCCAGCCTTCCTTGTCGACGCGAACCTCGATGTGGTACTTGTCCTGGAACCTCTGCACGTTCTTCATGTACTGGTCCCAGTCGCCGGACACGAACTGGCTCCAGCGGAGCACGCGAAGCTTCGCGCCTTTCTCGGGCGTGTTGTTCCACTGCGCGCTCGCGTCCTTCACCCAGATGAACGGACCGACCGCCGACGCGGCGGCGACGCCGGCGGACGCCTTTACGAATTTGCGACGATCGAAATTGCTCATGCACTCCTCCTTCGATGATGGGCGCCGTGCGTTGTCAACGCGCCCGGATGAAAATCATGCGGCGAGGCTTGCGCCGCTCGCCGAGTCGAACAGGTGCGCGCGGCCAGGGTCGGGCACGAGCACGACGTGCTGACCGGCGCGGCAATCGGTGCGATCGCGAATGGTCGCCGTGACGTCGCGGCCGTGCACGCGGCAGTAGAGCTGCGTGTCGGCGCCCGTCGGTTCGACGACGACGACTTCCGCCGGCAGACCGTTGTCGGCGCCGACGCCGCAGTGCTCGGGGCGGATGCCGTACAGCACGCTCTGGCCGTCTTCGGCGCGTGCGCCGCGCGGAAGCGGCAGCGCCGCGCCGCCGTCGAAGGCGATGCGCGCATCGGCGCCGCGGCCGCGCACCGTCGCGGGCAGCATGTTCATCGCCGGCGAACCGATGAAGCCGGCGACGAACGTATTGGCCGGACGGTCGTACAGCGTCAGCGGATCGCCGGTCTGCTCGACAACGCCGTCGCGCATCACGACGATCTTGTCGGCCATCGTCATCGCCTCGATCTGGTCGTGCGTGACGTAGATCGACGTCGTGCGCAAGCGCTGGTGCAGCTCCTTGATCTCTGTGCGCATCTGCACGCGCAGTTTCGCGTCGAGGTTCGACAGCGGCTCGTCGAACAGGAACACCTGCGGATCGCGCACGATCGCGCGGCCCATCGCGACGCGCTGCCGCTGGCCGCCGGAAAGCTGACGCGGATAGCGGTCGAGCAGCTGGTCGAGACCGAGGATCGACGCCGCCTTCTCGACGCGCGACCGCACGTCGGACTTCGCGAGCTTCGCGAGCACCAGCGCGAACGACATGTTGTCGCGCACCGTCATGTGCGGATAGAGCGCGTAGTTCTGGAACACCATCGCGATGTCGCGCTCCTTCGGCATCAGGCGATTGACGACGCGGCCGCCGATCGCGATCTCGCCGTGGCTGATCTGCTCGAGCCCCGCGATCATCCGCAGCAGCGTCGACTTGCCGCAACCCGACGGCCCGACGAGCACGCAGAACTCGCCGTCCGCGATCGCGATGTCGACGCCGCGGATCACGTGCGTGCGGCCGAACCACTTCTGCACGCCGGTGATCGTCACGCCGGCCATGGGTTCCTCCGCCGATTCGCGCTCAAGGCTTCCGCGTGCCGGCGACGACGACGTAATCGGGCCGACCCTTCTGCAGCCAGGTGATCAGGTTGCGCGCGGCCTTCGCGCGAAGATCGCGCTCCGCCTCGACGGAATAAAAGGCGGAGTGCGGCGTCAGGATCGCGCGCGGATGACCGATCAGCGGCGAGTCGGGCGGCACCGGCTCGATCGGAAGCACGTCGAGCGCGAGCCCGGCGAGCGTGCCGCGCTCGAGCGCGGCGAGCGCCGCGTCGACATCGACGACCGCGCCGCGCGCCGTGTTCACCAGGTACGAGCCCGGCTTCATCGCGCCGATCACCTGGGCGTCGATCATGTTGCGCGTCTCGGCGGTCAGCGGCACGTGCAGCGACACGACGTCGCTCTGCGCGAACACTTCGGCCAGCGTGCTCCGCTCGACGTACGCCGGGAAGTCGCCGTCGATGATGTACGGGTCGCACGCCACGACCCGCGCGAAGACGTTGCGCGAGACATGCGCCATCCGCTTGCCGATGCGGCCGAGGCCGACGATGCCAAGCGTCATGTTGGCCGCGCGACGAACGATGCCGGCCGACGTGTAATGCCACGTTCCGGCGTTCACGTCGCGGTTCCACGCGACGATGTTGCGCAGAAGCGCAAGCGCCATCGCAAGCGCGTGCGTCGCCACCTCGCCGACGCCGTAGTCGGGCGAATTCGCGACCCAGACGCCGCGGCGCGCGCATGCATCGGTGTCCACGGTGTCGTATCCGGCGCCGACCCGCGCGACGATCGCAAGATCGGGCAGTGCGTCGACGACCTTGGCCGTGATCGGCGCGTATTGCAGCAGGATGCCGAAGCAGCCGCGTGCCGCGGCGATCACTTCGTCCTCGGTATGGCAGTGCGCGCCGACGAGCTCGACGCCGGCGGCGGCGAACATTTCGCGCTCGAGCGAAATGTCGGGATAGTCGAAGTCGGCGTACAGAGCCTTGTGCATGCAACGGCTTTCGGCAAAGGAGGCGAGACCTTAGCGCCGCCGCCGCTGCCGGGTCAAGCGCCGTGCGTGCGCCGCTCGACATCGCCGGCACCCGCAGCGTTCGCGTATCATCGCCGCGATGACGAGACTCTTCCCGACGACGATCGCCGGCAGTCTGCCGAAGCCGTCGTGGCTCGCGACGCCGAGCGAGCTGTGGGCGCCGTGGCGGCTCGACGGTGATGCGCTCGCCGAGGGCAAGCACGACGCCGTGCGGCTCGCGCTCGCCGACCAGGAGAGAGCGGGCATCGACATCGTGACCGACGGCGAGCAGACGCGGCGCCACTTCGTCACGACGTTCATCGAGGGCCTCGACGGCGTCGACTTCGCCAACAGGAAAACGGTGCGCATCCGCAACCGCTACGACGCCGACGTCCCGGTCGTCGTCGGACCGGTTGCGCGCCGCGCGCCGGTATTCGCCGACGACGCGGCGTTCCTCGTGGCCTCGACCGAGCGAAGGACGAAATTCACGCTGCCCGGCCCGATGACGATGGTCGACACGCTGTACGACGCGCACTATCGCAGCCGCGAAAAACTCGCGTGGGCGTTCGCCGAGATCCTGAACGAAGAGGCGCGCGCGATCGCGGCGGCCGGTGTGGACGTCGTGCAATTCGACGAGCCCGCGTTCAACGTCTATTTCGACGAAGTCCGCGACTGGGGCGTTCGCACGCTGGAGCGCGCCGCGCAGGGCCTCGGCTGCAAGACAACCGTCCACATCTGCTACGGCTACGGCATCAAGGCGAACATCGACTGGAAGAAGACGCTCGGCGGCGAGTGGCGCCAGTACGAGCAGACGTTCCCGCTGCTCGCACGCTCTCGCGTCGACCAGGTATCGCTCGAATGCGCGAACTCGCACGTGCCGATCGAGCTGATCGGTCTTCTCGAAGGCAAGGATGTCCTCGTCGGCGCCATCGACGTCGCGAGCGATCGCATCGAGTCGGCCGACGAAGTCGCCGCCGTGCTGCGGGAGGCGATGCGTTACGCGCCTCCCGAGCGGATCGTCGCGTGCACCAACTGCGGCATGGTGCCGCTTGCGCGCGCCGTCGCGCGCGCCAAGCTCGCGGCGCTCGCTGCCGGCGCCGCGCTCGTGCGCGCCGAGATTGCGCAGAATTGAGGCGGTGCAGCAACGGCAGCGCCCCGTGGGCGGCAAAATTTGCCGACTTTACGGGCACTTGCGTTTTCGGCAGCCTTAAGGTATAACGCGCGCAGTGTTTTGACCAACTCCAAAAAGCACGACTCGTTGTCCCACCCGCAGTGGTACCTCCGCCGTGATTTCCTTGTGATCAAAACATTGGTAGGGCACCCTGCCCCGTTCTCTCTCCATCCGTAAGGAACAGCAAACAATGGCAACTGGTACCGTCAAGTGGTTCAACGATGCTAAGGGGTTCGGCTTCATCACGCCGGACGGCGGCGGCGAAGACCTGTTCGCACATTTCTCCGCGATCAACATGCAAGGGTTCAAGACGCTCAAGGAAGGCCAGAAGGTCAGCTTCGAAGTGACCCAGGGTCCGAAGGGCAAGCAGGCGAGCAATATCCAGGCGGTCTGACGCCGCGCCGCACCTCATTGAAAGAGCCGGGCTCCGCGCCCGGCTTTTTGTTTGCGCGGGTGAGTCGTCCTGTCTTGCCGCATGCGGCGCAATTCGCGTCGTCGAGCGGGGACCCGGTTTGCGGCGGCCAGTCAACCCACGACTGGCCGCGCACAAACCACCCGCCTGCGACGACTGCGCCTGAATGCGGCTTTGCCAGGCCGGCTCACCCGCGCCTCGGTGGATCACGCGGGCCTGCGCAAGCGTACGTGGATGTTCTTCTCGCGCGTGAACGCGAGGAGCTCGTCGAGGCACTCCTCGCGGCCGAAGCCCGACTGCTTGACGCCGCCGAACGGCGCGCCGAGGAAGTGGCGGCCGACGTCGTTGATCCAGACGTAGCCGACGTCGACTGCCGCCGCGGTGCGGTGCGCCGTCGAGATGTCGTTGGTCCAGATCGAGCACGTGAGCCCGTATTCGACGGCGTTCACCTGCTCGATCATCGATCGCTCGTCGCTCCATCGCAACACCGCGAGCACCGGACCGAAGATCTCCTCGCGCGCGATGCGCATCGACCCGGTCACGTCGGCGAACACCGTCGGCTCGACGAAGAATCCGCGCGCGAGCGTCGGATCGGGCGGCGGACCGCCGCCGCAGACGAGCGTTGCGCCTTCGGCATGCGCCGACTCGATGTATTCGAGCACGCGATCGCGCTGCGGCGCGCTCACGATCGCACCCATCGTCGTCGCCGGATCGGTCGGCACGCCGGGCCGGAAGGCCGCGGCGCGCCGCGCGATTCGTGCGACGACGGCGTCGTGAATCGACTCGTGCACGAACGCGCGGCTCGTCGATCCGCACGACTGCCCGCACCACGTAAAGTTCATGCCCGCGACGGCGGCCGCGGCGACGTCGTCGGGGTCGGCGTCGCCGAATGCGATCAGCGCGTTCTTGCCGCCGAGTTCGAGCAGCAGCGACTTCAGCGTGTCGCTCGCGCTTCGCATCACCGCGCGTCCTGCGCCGACGCTGCCGATCAGCGCGACCTTGGCGACGTCACGATGCGACGCGAGTGCCGCGCCGACGTCGCGCCCGCCCGGCACGACGTTGAACACCCCCGGCGGCAGCAGATCATGCGCGAGCTCGGCAAGCCGCAGGGCCGACAACGGCGCCTGTTCCGGCGGCTTCATCACGACGCAGTTGCCGGCGGCGAGCGGCGCGGCCGCCTTGCCGGCGCAGAACATCGCCGGATGGTTGAACGCAAAGATGCGCGCGACGACGCCGAGCGGCTCGCGCACCGAGAAATTGACCGCGTCCGGACCCAT
Source organism: uncultured beta proteobacterium (assembly GCA_963798655.1). GTDB lineage: Bacteria > Pseudomonadota > Gammaproteobacteria > Burkholderiales > Casimicrobiaceae > CAVSMC01. The sequence continues at coordinate 462,597 of CAWCUH010000012.1, forward strand.
CGGGATCGACGCACCCTTCATCTCGGTGACGAGGCCGGCGAAGAACTCGAGCTGCGCCGCGGCGACGTTCGCGTCGCTCGCCATCTCGCGCACCGGATTGCCGCAATTGGCCGCGTCGATCAGCGCGAGGTCGGCGGCGTGACGGCGCACGACGTCCGCGAACGCGCGAAGCGCCCGTGCGCGCTCGAGCGGTGGCACCGCTTTCCATGCCGGGAAGGCTCGGTGCGCGGCGGCAACCGCGACGGCGACGTCTTCGATCGATGCTTGCGCGACCTTGCCGAGCGACTCGCCGGTACCAGGATTCCACGTCGGTACGAAGTGTCCTGCGTGCGGCTTGTGCCAAGCGCCGCCGTAGTAGACGCCGCGCTGCTGCGGCAGCGGAAGGTCGTGCGCGTCGGGTGCCGAATCGTTCGCCATGGTCATCCTCGGTCGCTGCGCGGACGCGTCGTGCGTCCGAGGCGGCCGATCAGCGCGTTGGCGGCGATCGCGAGCGCGAAGACCACGATCAGCAGCGCGTACATCCGCGGCATGTCGAACGTCGAATACGCCTGCATGATCAGGAAGCCGATGCCGCGATTGGACAGCTTCGTCTCGGCGAGCAGCGTCGCGATGACCGCGACGCCGAAGCCGAGCCGGATGCCGTTCATGACCGGCTCGCGCATCGCCGGCAGGTAGATTTTCACCGCCATCTGCCACGGCGTCGCACGAAAGCTTTGACCGACGCGGATCAGCACGGAGTCGATCTGCCGCATGCCGGCGGCAACCGAGAGCGCCACCGGAAAGAAGCAGGACAGCGCGCCGAGCGCGATCTTCGAGCCGGCGCCTACGCCGAACCACATGATCATCACGGGAAAGAAGACGATTTTCGGCGTCGGTCCGAGGTAGTAGAGGTACGGCTCGTAGGCGCGGCTCGCGAAGCGGTTTGCGCCGAGCAGCAGGCCGGTCAGCAGTCCCAGCACGCCGCCGATCGCGAGCGCGGACAGCACCTCGAGCGCCGTCCATCCGAGATGCCGATAGAAGTCAGCCCGCGCGAGCTCGATCGCCATCGCGCGAGCGATCGCGACGAGCGAGGGCACGACGTCGCGGAACAAGAGTCCCGAGCGCGACAGCGCCTCCCACGCGACGACGATCGCAAGCACGATGGCGATGCGCACGAGCGCCACCGGCTCGCGTCGCGCAGCCGGCGGGCGAACCGCGCTTACGCTCGCGGCACCAGCCATCGCTCGATCCGTTCGCTCGCGACGAAGAACAGCACGCTCACGAGCACGACGAAAGTGATCGCCGCGTACGTTCCCGGCAAGTCGTAGCGCTCGGCGAGCTCGTTGATGAGCTGGCCGAGGCCGCCGAAGTTGATCAGGAACTCGACGCCGACGATGTTGATCAGCGCGAAGATCAGTCCGAGCCGCAAGCCGACGAAGATCGTCGGCAGCGCCGAGGGCAGCATGATCTTGCGAAAGAGCTGCGCCGGCGTGCCGTTGAACGAGCGGCCGACGTCGATCAGCACGCGACGCGTTGCCGAAAGGCCCTCGATCGTCTTCAGGATGACCGGCGGCAGCGCGGCGACGAAGCCCATCATCACGATCGTCGTCGCGCTGCGCCCGAAAATCACGAGGAACAGCGGATACGAGAGCACGACCGGCGCCGCGGCGAACGCCGCGACCCAGGTCTCGGTCGCCGCGCGCAGGATGCGCACGCGATGCAGCAGCACGCCGAGCGCGATGCCGACGACGGTGACGAGCGCGCCGGCGACGATCGCCTCGCCGGTGGTCGCGACGAAGCGCGCGAGCACGTTCTCCTCGACGACGATGCGCTCGAATGCGAGCACGATCTGCGAGGGCAGCGGCACGATGAAGCGGTTGATCAGATCGGCGCGCAGCAACGCCTCGACGATCGCCGCGACGACCACGAGCGAGCCGATGCCGACGATCGCCGGCGCGGCGCGCGAGCGGATCACGGCTTCCTCGCGTGCAGCAGATGCGACTCGTCGTCGGTCATGCCGCGGCTCGCTTCCTCGCGCAGATCGTTCCAGATCTGCGCGACGTAGCGGCCGAACTCGTCGCTGGTGACGATCGCCGACGTTCGCGGTCGCGGCAGGTCGATGTCGACGATCCGCTTCACGCGCCCGGGCCGGTACGTCATGACGAGCACGCGATCGGAAAGCTGCACCGCCTCGGTGATGTTGTGCGTGATCAGGAGCGTCGTCTGCGAAAGCTGCTGCTGGATCTGCAGCACCTTGTCGCCGAGCAGCAGCCGCGTCTGCTCGTCGAGCGCGGCGAACGGCTCGTCCATCAGCAGGATCGACGGCTGCGCGGCGAGCGTGCGCGCAATCGCCACGCGCTGCCGCATGCCGCCCGACAGCTCCGACGGATAGCGGCGTTCGAATCCGTCGAGCCCGACGAGTGCGATCAGCCGCTGCGCCGCCAAATGGCGCTCGGCTTTGATCACGCCGGACAATTCGAGCGGGAACGCGACGTTCTCGATGACCGTGCGCCAGGGGAACGTCGACTCTTCCTGGAACACCATGCCGATCGCCGGATGCGGCCCGCGCACGCGCTCGTTCTCGACGATGACTTCGCCGTCGTAGTCGCCGATCAGGCCGCCGATGATGTTGAACAGCGTCGATTTGCCGCAACCCGACGGCCCGATGACCGACAGGAATTCGCCCGGCGCGACAGCGAACGACACGCGGTCGACGGCGGTCACCGTCTCCTCGGGCGTCTCGAAGCGCTTGACGATCTCGTCGACGCGAAGGATCGCGCCCGGCGAGCCGGCGCGCGACGGCGAGCTCGTACCGCTCGCAACCGGCACAGCAGCGCCGGTCATGAACGGTCCTCGGGCCGGCCGACGTTCATCTCGTCATACGCGCTTACTGCCGCGGCGGGATCTGGATCAGCTCGGCCAGCTGCTCCTTCGTGAGCGGCGCGCTCGTGTACTTGAGGGCGACGGCGTCCTGCACGATCGTGTCCAGGCCGACGATGTGATCGGGATCGACCGCCTCCTTGGGAAAGAAGTTGTCGCGCGTACGCCTGGCCATCTCGACCGGGATGCCGACGAAGTCGGCGTACGTCTTCAGCGCCGCCGGGTCGTTCGAATACATCCAGTCGATCGTCTCGCGATAAGCCTTCATGAAACGGTCGATCACCGGCTTGCGCGTCTTCAGCGTCTGCACGTTCGTGATCAACAGGCGCACCGTCTGCCCCTTGAACACCGTCGCGTCGTTGCCGCTCGCGACGATGCGGATCCTGCCTTCGTCGAGCTGCTGCAAGCCGAACGGCGGCGCGGACCAGCCGACGTCGATCTGCCCGGACATCACCTGTGTCAGCGTCGGCGCCGGGCCGCCGGTCGCCGTCGGCTTCGCCTTCAGGTCGTACTGTTTCATGAACGCGGTGACGATGCCGTGCGTCGACGAGCCGTTGGTCGAGTATGCGATCGTCTTGCCCTCGGTATCCTTGAGCGACTTGATCGGCGAGCTCGACGGCACGTACCAGTAGAGATCGGCGGCGCCGGTCGTCTCGGCGCCGATGACGCGCACCGGCGCGCCCTTCGAGTACGCCGACAGCACGCCCATGATGCCCGGCGCGACGCCGATGTCGACGCTACCGGAGATCACCGCCTGCTGCGTCTCGCCGCCGCCCTGCGTCCACAGGATCTCGAGCGCGAGGCCGTGCTTCTTGAAGATGCCGGCGCGCTGGCCGACCTCGGCGATCGTCGTGTCCCAGTTGCCGCGCTGGCCGGCTGCGATCTTCAGCGTGTCCTGCGCATGCGCCGACTGCCATGTGGCGCCGAGCGTCCACAGCGCGAGCGCGCAAAGCGTGGTGCGGATCATCGGTCGTCTCCTCGCTTGGCGTCCTCGCGCGGCGCACGGGACGTCGTTGTCGAATGGTCATCCATGCCGGCCCGAAGTTTCGCCGGGCCGGCACGCGGGCGTCAATCGCGATTCGACGCGCCGTCACGTGGCGAGCGCGCGGGGCTCGTCCACGCCGAGCGTCGCCCACGGCGTCGACTTCGGCACGACGCCTTCGAACGAGCGCAGCTTCACGTACGGCGTGCGGCCGACCGCCGTGCCGATCGCCGGCGCGCCGGCGGCGACCGCGCGCGCGGCATCGACCATCTGTCGGCGAAAGGCGACCACCGCGATGTCGCTCCCGCCAAGGCGCTCCTTCGAGCGGTCGGCGATCGGACCCATCGTCTCCCACATCGCGAGATCCTGGTTGGGAATCCCTTCGATGCCGGTAAAGCTCGCGCCGCGCTGCATCGCGCCGCGATCCTGCCGGTACCGGTTGTCGAGCGCGCGCAGCGGCCGGTACTGCGCGTCGAGGTCGACGCCGACCTCGGCCCGGCAGAACCGCCGCCATGCGTCCTGCGCGATGCCTTCGCCTTCGCTCCACGCGATGAAGTAGTACATCGTGTTCGTGTCGTCGAGCGGGACGTTGATGATCGAAAGGTTGTAGCGGTCGTTCGGCGGGATCAGCACGGTGAACGGCGCGACGAACAGCGTGACGCGGATGTAGTCGTGCGTGTCGGCGTCCTTGATCGGCTTGCGGATCGCGGCGTAGCGAAAGCCGAAATCGGTGCGCTGAACCGAAAGCTTCGGTGCGCGGTCGGTCGACGGACGCAGCCATTCGTTCGCCGTCGCCGCAGCCGAATCGACGTGCGCCGGCACCATGTCGGTCGAGTGCAGCGTCGAGCTGTGCGCCGAATCGATCGCGCCTTCGAGCACCTGCGCCCAGTTGCAGCGCACGTGCATCTTGACGATGCTCGCGCGCGCGCTTGGCGTCGGCGCCCACGCCGGCGGCTCGAACTCGCGCACCGCGTCCTGCGCGCCCATCCACACCCAGACGAAGCCGCCCGCTTCGCGCGACGCGAAGTGCCGATGCCTGACCTGCCGCTTCTCGACGCCTTCGCGCCACTCCGACGGCATGTCGACGACGTTGCCGTCGACGTCCACCTTCCAGCCGTGGTAGAGGCAACGCAGCCCGCATTCCTCGTTGCGGCCGAGTGCGAGCGACGCGCGCCGGTGCGGGCAGCGCTCGTCGACGACGCCGAGTCGGCCGCGCGTATCGCGAAACGCGACCAGATCCTCGCCGAGCAGGCGGATGCGCACCGGCGCTCCGTCGGGCTCGGCGACCTCCTCCGACATGCACGCGGGGAGCCAGTGCTGGCGCATCAGACGGCCCATCGAGGCGTCGCCTTCCACGCAGGTGAGGATGTCGTTGTCTTCGCGGCTCAGCATGTCGAGTCTCCTCGCCGCGCGTGCCGCCACACGGCGCGCCGCGCGTCCAACGCGGTCCCAAACGGCAACAATAGCATTACGATGCGGGCTGTCGACAGTGCAGACACGGACATGGCCACCGCACCGCTACGCATCGGCGCCGCAGGGTTGAGCCGCGCGTTCACGCTGATGGTGCCGACGTTCGCGCTCGACCCGCGCGTGCGTCTTGCCGCGGCTGCCGACCCGCGTCCGGAAGCGCTCGCCAGGTTCGCCGCGGAGTTTGGCGGCCGCGCCTATCCGTCGGTCGACGCGATGTGCACCAACGCCGATGTCGATGTCATCTACATCGCGTCGCCGCACGCGTTGCACGCCGAGCATGCGATCGCCGCCGCACGCGCCGGCAAGCACGTGCTGGTCGAAAAGCCGATGGCCATCGCGCTCGCCGACGCGCGCGCGATGATCGACGCGGCGCGGGACGCCGGCGTCACGCTGATCGTCGGCCACAGCCACAGCTTCGACGCGCCGATCGCGCGAACGCGCGAGCTGATCGCGAGCGGTGATCTCGGCCGCGCGCGGATGATCCACGCGATGAACTACACCGACTTCCTCTATCGGCCGCGGCGAGCCGAAGAGCTGTCGACGCTAGCCGGCGGCGGCGTCGTGTTCAGCCAGGCCGCGCATCAGATCGACATCGTGCGCCTGCTCGGCGGTGGCCGTGTCGCTCGCGTGCGCGCGGCGACCGGCGCGTGGGACACGGCGCGACCGACCGAGGGCGCGTACTCGGCGCTGCTCACGTTCGACGACGGGTTGTTCGCATCGGTCACGTACAGCGGCTACGCGCACTTCGACTCCGATGAATTCTGCGAGTGGGCGGGCGAGCTTGGCGGCTGCAAGGACCCGGCGCGCTACGGCGCGACGCGGCGAGCGCTGCACGCGGCGGCGACCGTCGACGAGGCCGCTCTCAAGCTCGCGCGCGCGTATGGCGGCGCGAACGACCGCGGCGCGCTGCACGCGTCGGCGACGCACCAGCACTTCGGCCTCGTCGTCGTCTCGTGCGAGCACGCCGACGTGCGTCCGATGCCGTCCGGCGTGGCGATTTACGGCGACGAGGAGCAGCGCTTCGAAGCGCTGCCGGCGCCTTCGATTCCGCGCGTCGAAGTGATCGACGAGCTGGTGGACGCCGTGTGTCGGGGCGTGCCGCCGCGGCACAGCGGCGAATGGGGACTCGCGACGCTCGAAGTGTGTCTGGCGATGCTCGAATCTTCACACGCTGGGCGCGACGTCGAGCTGCACCATCAGATCACCGTGCCGCGCTGAGCGCCGCAACGGCCGTCCGTCAACCGCGCATCCGCTGACCGCTCGGGTCGTACAGCGGCCGCAGCACACGCTCGGCGCGCCGGCGCTCGCCGAGGATCTCGACTTCGAAACCGCGCGTCTCCTCGCCAAGCGCGGCCGGCACGTAGCCGAGCGCGATCGACTTGCCGACGCAGTGGCCGAAGCCGCCCGACGTGATCCAGCCGACGACGTCGCCGTCGTGCCAAACCGGCTCGTCGCCGCTCGCATCGGCGTCGCTCGCATCGACGACGAACGTCGCGAGGTTTCGCGCCGGTCCGCGCTCGCGATCGCGCACGAGCGCGTCGCGGCCGATGAACGCGCCCTTGCCGGCCGCGACGAAGCGGCCGAGTCCGGCGTCGAACGGCGTATAGATCGGACGGAACTCGCGCGCCCAGTTGCCGAAGCTCTTCTCGAGGCGCAACGAGTTCAACGCGCGCGCACCGAAATGTCGAATGCCGAGCGTCGCGCCGGCCGTGCACAGCGCATCGTGCAGCGCGCGGACGCAGTCGGCCTGAACCCAGATCTCGTAACCCAGCTCGCCGGTGAACGAGATGCGGCCGACGCGCGCCGGCAGCATCGCGACTTCCATTTCTCGGAACGCGAGAAACGGAAACGCCGCGGCCGACACGTCTGCCGGCGTGAGCGCCGCGAGCACGTCGCGCGACGCCGGACCGGCGATCGCAAAGCCGACGAGCTCGGTGCGAAGCGATCGGATCGTGGCGCCCGACGACGGCAGATGCGCCTCGAACCAGCGCAAGTGATAGGTCTCCGCGATGCCCGAGCCGAACAGGAAATAGCGCTCGCGGCCGGCGGCGGCGACGGTGAAGTCGCCGATCAGCCTGCCGTTCGCGTTCAGCATCGGCGTGAGCGCGATGCGCCCCTGCACGGGCAGCCGGTTCGCGAACATCCGATCGAGCCAGTCGTGCGCGCCGGGCCCGCTCACCTCGTACTTGCCGAACGTCGCGATCTCGAGCAACCCGACGCTGCTGCGCACCGCGCGGCATTCGTCGCCGACCGGCGCATGCGCGTTCGAGCGGCGGTACGTGACGTCCTCGCGCGCTTCGGCGTCGGGCGGCGCGAACCACAGCGCGTGCTCGAGCCCGTAGGCCGCGCCGAACACCGCGCCGCGCTCGCGCAGGCGGTCGTACACCGGCGTCGTGCGCAGCGGTCGCGCCGCAGGCAGCTCCTCGTTCGGAAAGCGGATGCGAAACCGACGCGAATAGTTCTCGCGCACTTTCGCGTTCGTGTACGCGCTCGTCGCCCAGTCGCCGAAGCGCGCGACATCCATCGCCCAGACGTCGAAGCCCGGATCACCGTCGATCATCCAGTTCGACAGCGCGAGGCCGACGCCGCCGCCCTGGCTGAAGCCCGCCATCACGCCGCACGCGACCCAGTAGTTGCGCAAGCCGCGGATCGGACCGACGACCGGATTGCCGTCGGGCGCGAACGTGAACGGACCGTTGACGATGCGCTTGATGCCGGCGCGCTCGAGCGGCGGGAAATGGCGAAAGCCGACTTCGAGGCTCGCGGCGATACGATCGAGATCGGGCGGCAGCAGCGCGTTGGCGAAGTCCCACGGCGTGTCGCGCTCGGCCCACGGCACGCCGTGCTTCTCGTACGTTCCGATCAGCATGCCGCGGCCTTCCTGCCGCATGTAGATCTCGCCGTCGAAGTCGATCACGTGCAGCATCTCGGTCGGCGATTCGACGACCTCGGGTATCTCGCCGGTGATCAGGTACTGATGCTCCATCGCGAGCACCGGCAATTCGAGCCCGACGAAGCGGCCGACCTCGCGCGCCCACAATCCGCCGGCGTTGACGACGTGCTCGGCGACGAGATTGCCCTTGTCGGTCGTCACGCTCCACGCGCCGTCGCTGCGTTGCGCGAGCGCGCTCACGCGCGTGAAGCGATACACCTCGGCACCGAGATTGCGCGCGGCCTTCGCGTACGCCTGCGTGACGCCGGCGGGATCGACGTGACCTTCGAGCGGGTTGTACAGCGCGCCGACGAAATGCCGCTTGTCCATCAGCGGAAAAATCCGCGCCGCTTCGTCGACGGTGATGATCTCCATGCCAAGGCCGAGATAGCGCGCCCGCGCGCAGGCCACCTTCAGGAAGTCCAGCCGCTCGGGCGTCGCCGCGAGATCGACGCCGGCGGTGATGTGAATCCCGCACGACTGCCCGGACGCTTCCTCGATCTCCTTGTACAGCTTGATCGTGTATTCCTGCAGCTTGGCGACGTTCGGATCGCCGTTCAGCGTGTGCATGCCGCCAGCGGCGTGCCAGGTGGAGCCGGACGTGAGCTCGTCGCGCTCGATCAGCACGACGTCGGTCCAGCCGCGCTTGGCGAGGTGATAGAGCACGCTCGCGCCGACGACGCCGCCGCCGATCACCGCGACTTGCACGTGGGTCTTCATCAGAGAACCTGCTCCAGGAATGCGCGTGTGCGCTCTTTCTGCGGCGCACCGAACAGTTGTGCCGGCGGACCGTCTTCGACGATCAGCCCATGGTCGGTGAAATAGACGTGCTGCGCGATCTCGCGCGCGAACGCCATCTCGTGCGTGACCAGGATCGACGTCATGCCTTCGTCGATGAGCTGGCGGATCGTCACCAGCACTTCCTTGCGCGTTTCCGGATCGAGCGCTGCAGTCACCTCGTCGAAGAGCATCACCTGCGGGCGCATCGCGAGCGCGCGCGCGATCGCGACGCGCTGCTGCTGGCCGCCGGAGAGCTCGCCGGGATAGCTCGATTCCTTGCCGGACAGGCGCACCTTCTTCAGAAGCTCGTGCGCGCGCTGCTCGACTTCGGCAACGGGCTGCTTCAGCACCTGCACCGGCGCCATCATGATGTTCTCGAGCGCCGTCTTGTGCGGAAAGAGGTTGTACTGCTGGAACACGATCGACACGTCCTTGCGCAGCGCGATCGTCTGCGCGTCGGTCGCGAGCACGTGCACGGCGTGCGCGCCGACGTGGATCTCGCCGCGATCGATCGGCACGAGGCCGTTGATGCAGCGCAGCAGCGTCGACTTGCCCGATCCCGACGGGCCGATGATGCAGACCGCCTCGCCTTTGCCGACGTCGAACGAGATGCCGCGCAGCACATCGACGGCACCGAACGACTTGTGCACGTCGACGACGCGCACGATGGGCGCGCTCGTCACGGCGCCGCGCGCACCGGCACGTCGATCACGCGCGGCGAATGTCCGGTCGCGGCGAGAAAACGCTCGAGATCGGCGTGCGTGACGATCATCGTCGCGCTGTTCACCAGCGGATGCGCATGCACCGCGCCCGCTTGCCAGAGCCCGCGATCGATCACGAACTCGACCGCGTGCTTCGTATCGTTCACGAGCGCGAGCAGGCTCACCGAGCCCGGCGTGATGCCGAGGTGAGTCGCGAGGCGCTCGGGCGACGCGAATCCGAGCCGGCCGGCGTCGAGCGCCGCGCCGAGCGCATTGATGTCGACTGCACGATCATGCGCAACGGTGACGAGGAAATGCCGCCGTCCCTTGCCGTCGCGCAGGAACAGGTTCTTCGTCTTCGCACCGGGCAGCTTCGGCACCAGGCGCTCGGATTCCTCCACCGTCATCACCGGTGGATGCTCATGCCGCTCGGGCGCGATGCCATGCGCGTGCAGGAAAGCAGCCAGGTCCATCGGCGCAGCGCTTCCTCGCGAGTCCCTGGTTTCGCCCGACGCGCTCATCGCTCTGCGTAGCGCGCCTCGAGGCGCCTCGTCCACACCGAGATCGGATAGCAGTACGCGAAGAACCACAGCAGCACATAGCTGTAGATCGGAATCAGCAGGTCGGTGCGGCCCTCGGCGTTGGTGATGCGGCCGATCAGCGTCATCACTTCACTGACGCCGACGATCGACGCGAGCGTCGTCGCCATCGTGAGGATCGCGTACCAGTTCATCCACGGCGGCAGCATCCGCTTGATGCATTGCGGCAGGATGATCTTCCACAGTGTCTGCCGGCGCGAGAACGCGAGCGAGCGCGCCGCCTCCCACTGTGCGGTCGGGATCGACTGGACGGCGCCGCGGACGATCTCGGCGACATTCGCCATGATCGGCAGCGCGAGCCCTAACGTTGCCTTGATCCAGTCGGGGATCGCGATCGTCGTGCCGCCAACGTGCAGCTCGAACGGAAACAGGAACATCACGAAGAACAGCAGCACCAGCCACGGCGCGTTGCGAAAGAACTGCACGACGACCCATGAGCCGCCGCGAACGCTGCGCGCCGGCGAGATGCGTGCCAAGCCGAGCAGCACGCCGGCGGCGGTGCCGATCGCCATCGCGAAGACGCTGATCAGCAGGTTGAACAGGAACCCCTGGGCGAGCAGCGGCGTCCACTTCGCCAGGAGCTCGACGACGCCCGGGTGCGCCGACGAAGCGCCCGCCTGTGCGATCGCGACCGAAGCGGCGAACACGACGAGCAGCGCGACGCCGCTGCGCGCCGACAGCAGCATGCCGCACGAGCGATCGGCCGCCTGCGCCGCGAGGCGCACCGGGTGCATGACGGCGAACGAAGCGCTCACTGGCCGAATCCCGGCACGCGCAGGCGCTCCTCGAGCCATTGCATCAGCTGGTTGATCACACCGACGATCGCGATGTACAGGATCAGGAGCAGCACCATCATCTCGGGCACGTTGACCTGCTCCGACCAGATCTGCGCCGACTCGTAGACGAGCTCCGGCACCGCGATCGCATACGCGAGCGTCGTCGTCTTCACGAGGTTCACGAGGTTGTTCGTCATCGCCGGCATCGTCGCGCGCAACGCGAGCGGCAGCACGACCTGCCGGTAGATCTGCACGCGCGAAAATCCGAGCGACGACGCCGCCTCGACCATCGCCCTGGGCACCGCCTCGATGCCCGCGCGATAGATCTCGGCCGCGAAGGCCGACTCGAGCAGCGACAACGAAACGAACGCCCAGCCGAACGAGCCGAGCAGCGGCATGCCGTCGACCCTGGGCAACAGCGGGCCGACGGCGAAATAGAAGAAATAGAGCTGGACGAGCGGCGGCGTGTTGCGGAAGAGCTGCACGAAGCCGCTGGCGGCGCGGCGCACGGCAGCGACACGCGAGCCTTGCAGCATCGCCGCGAGCCCACCGAGCGCGAGGCTCGCGACGAGGCACAGCGCGGAGAGCTCGAGCGTCGTCGCGAGCCCCTTCAGCAGGCGCGCGCGGTCGTAGCTGTCGTAGAAGACGGTCAGCTTGATGCCGGTCGTCTTGTGCAGCCAGACGAACCAGGCGGCGACATCGTCCACCGCGCGTCGCGCCGCGAGCGCTTGGCGTTACTTGAACTTCGCCTGCTGCTCGACGAGATACGGCGATTGCGGGATGCCCCACTTCTTCTCGAGGGCGAGGATGAAGCCGGTGCGATGCCACTCCTTGATCACGTCGCTCATGTACGCGGCGAACTTCGGATCGTCCTTGCGCACGCCGACGCCCCATGGCTCGGGATCGATCGCCGGCACCACCATCGCGTAATCGGCCCATTTGGCGTCGCCCAAAATGCCGGCGAAGAACGTCGTGTCGAACACCATGCCGACGCAGTTGCCGCCTTCGAGCGCCGACAACGCCTCGGTGACGCCCTTGAACACGACGAGCTTCGCACCGAACTCCTCACCGGTGCGCCGGTTGTAGTACGCGCCCTGCACCGCGCAAACCGGCTTGTCCTTCAGATCCTTCCAGTCCTTGAGTCCCGAGTTCTTCTTGGCGAACACGCTCGCAGCGCCCGCGTAGTAGAACGGTTCGGGGATGCCGACGACTTCGGCGCGGTCCGGCTTGTACGCCATCGTCGCGATCATCAGGTCGATCCGTCCCTGCTTCAGGAACTCCATCCGGTTCGCCGCAATGACGGGCACGAGCTCGACCTGGACGCCGAGCCGCTTCGCGACGTCGCTCGCGAGATCGATCTCGAGCCCGACGATCTTGCCCGACGGATCCGTATAGCCGAACGGCTTGTAGTCCGCCTTCACGCCGACGACGAGCTTGCCCTTCTGCTTGACCGACGCAAGCGTGTCGACCTGCGCGAACGCGACGCCCGCCACGCCGAGCGCGAGCACGAGGGTCGCCAGCAGGCGACAAACAGTTCTCATTTGCACGAAGTCCTCCTTTGGCGGATGAACGGACGCGGCAGCGATGGCCCGTCCTGTTGTCGGCCGCTAGAATAAGCGATCTCGTTCGCGAGCGACAGCCGCCGGCCGGTGGCAGAGGTCATCCGGCGCTTCGGCGGATGTTGCTGTTGCAGCGGAAACAGCGACGACCGAAAAGCAGATTCCTCGTCGCTCGCGCTCCTCGGAACGATACGACAACGCATCCGTTGAAATATTCGATCTTCTCGCTCGCGCGCCACGCGCTCGCCGGCCATCGCCGCTGGCCGCCGGCGTGGCGAAACCCGCAGCCCAGGCGATCCTACGACGCCGTCATCGTCGGCGGCGGCGGCCATGGGCTCGCGGCGGCGTACTACCTCGCGAAGAACCACGGGATCACGAACGTCGCCGTGCTCGAGAAAGGGTGGCTCGGCGGCGGCAACACCGGCCGCAACACGACGATCGTCCGCTCGAACTACCACCTAGACCCGAATGCGCACTTCTACGAGCTGTCGCTCAAGTTGTGGGAGACCCTGTCCTGCGAGCTCAACTTCAACGTGATGTACAGCGCGCGCGGCGTGCTGAACCTCGTGCACACGCCCGGCGACCGCGACGCCGCGATCCGCCGCGGCAACGCGATGCGGTTGAACGGCATCGACGCGGAGTTCGTCGAGACCGACGAAATCGCGCGCCGGATTCCGAAGCTCGACTGCTCGTCGTCGGCGCGATTTCCGATCGTCGGCGGCCTGCTCCAGCCGCGCGGCGGAACGGTGCGCCACGATGCCGTCGCGTGGGGCTACGCGCGCGCCGCCGACGCGCTGGGGGTCGACATCATCCAGCAATGCGAAGTCACCGGCATTCGGATCGAAAAGGGCGCCGTCGCCGGCATCGACACGACGCGCGGCACGATTTCGACACGCAAGCTCGGACTCGCGGTGGCTGGCCATTCGAGCCACGTCGCGGCCATGGCGGGCATTCGACTTCCGATCGAAACGCACGTGCTCCAGGCGATGGTGTCGGAGCCGGTGAAACCGGTGCTCGACACGGTGGTGACGTCGGGCGCCGTGCATTTCTACATCAGCCAGTCGGATCGCGGCGAGCTCGTGATGGGCGGCGACCTCGACTTCTGCAACTCGTATTCGCAGCGCGGCAACTTCCCGATCATCGAGCACGTCGTGTCGGCGTGCCTTGCGCTCTTCCCGAGCTTCGGCCGGCTGAAGCTGATGCGCACGTGGGGCGGCATCTGCGACATGACGATGGACGGCAGCCCCATCGTCGGCAAGCTCGCGGTCGACGGCCTCTACATGAGCGGCGGCTGGTGCTACGGCGGATTCAAGGCGACGCCGGCGTCGGGATTCCTGCACGCGCACACGATCGCGAACGACGCGCCGCATCCGTTGAACGCGGCGTTCACGCTCGAACGATTCGCCCAGGGACGCACGATCGACGAGAAGGGCGCGGGGCCGGTGCCGTGGATGCATTGAGCGCATGCTGCTGATCATCTGCCCCTGGTGCGGCGCGCGCAGCCAGAACGAGTTCACCTACGGCGGCGACGCGAGCGTCGTGCGTCCGCCGATCGACGCACAGGAATCGGCGTGGGCGAGCTACGTGTATCTGCGCGACAACCCGTGCGGTCCGCACGACGAGCGCTGGCATCACAGCGCCGGATGCCGCCAGTGGCTCAAGGTGCGCCGCGACACGCGCACGCACGAGATCGTCGCGACGGAGCCGTTCGCCGGGACGCCGCGATGACGCAGCCGTGTCGTCTCGCCGGGGGCGGCATCATCGATCGGTCGCGGACGTTGGTCTTCGACTTCGATGGCGCCCGCTACGACGGCCATCCCGGCGACACGCTCGCCTCGGCGCTGCTCGCGAACGGCGTCCATTTCGTCGCGCGAAGCTTCAAGTACCACCGGCCGCGGGGCATCCACGGATGTGGTTCCGACGAGCCGAACGCGCTGGTCCAGCTCGCGCGCGGCGAGCGCACCGAGCCCAACGTGCGCGCGACGATGCAGCCACTCTACGACGGACTCGTCGCGCGGAGCCAGAACCACTGGCCGTCGCTCGCGTTCGACGTCGGCGCGATCAACGATGCGCTCGCGCCGATGCTGCCGGCCGGCTTCTACTACAAGACGTTCATGTGGCCGCGCTCGCCGCGATGGTGGCTGCGCTACGAGCATGTCATTCGCAACGCCGCGGGCATGGGACGCGCGGCCGACGCGCCGGACCCCGACCGCTACGAGCATCGGTACGCCCACTGCGACGTGCTCGTCGTCGGCGCCGGCGCGGCGGGGCTCGCCGCGGCGAAAGCGGCCGCGCACGCCGGCGCGCGGGTCGTCCTCTGTGATGAAAACGCGACGCTCGGCCACACGCTTGCAGGCGAAGCGCGCCCGATCGACGGCATCGCGGCGGGCGACTGGGCGGCCGCCGCCGTCGACGAGCTGTCCTCGCACGTCGACGTCGACCTGCTCGCGCGCACAACGGCATTCGGCTGCTACGACGACAACCTCGTGACGCTCTGCGAGCGCGTCGCCGATGATCGCGCGGAGCCGCCGCCGCACGCACCGCGGCAGCGCATCTGGAAGGTTCGCGCGAACGCCGTCGTCATCGCAACCGGCGCGCACGAGCGCCCGATCGCCTACGCCGACAACGACCGGCCCGGCACGCTGCTCGCCGGTGCCGCGCTAGCGTACGTCGGACGCTACGCGGTGCGCCCGGGTTCGCGCGCGGTCGTGTTTACCAACAACGACTCGGCGTACGCGACGGCGCTCGCGTTGGCGAATGCCGGCGTCGAAGTCGCGGCGATCGTCGATGCGCGCGGCGAGCGCGACTGCACCGGCGAGCTGACCGCACAAGTGCGCGAGCGCGGGCTGCCCATACGGGCATCGTCGGTCATCGAGCGCGCCCACGGCACGCGCCGCGTGCAGGCGGTCGATATCGTCGCGTCCGGCGGCACACGCAATCGAGTCGATTGCGATCTCGTCTGCGTGTCCGGCGGCTGGAATCCGGCCGTGCATCTCTTCTCGCAAGCGCGCGGCACGCTGCGCTACGACGACGCGCTTGCCGCGTTCGTGCCCGATCGCGCGTCGACCGCCGTGGTTCCGGCCGGCGCCGCGAACGGGCGCTTCGACCTGGCACCGGCCATCGCGGACGGTCATGCCGCCGGCATCGCGGCCGCCGCGCGTGCGGGCTTTGGCGCATCGCCTTCCGCGGGCATGCCGCACGTCGACGCGACGCGCACGGCGCCGATGCGCGCGCTATGGAGCGTGCCCGGCGGCGGCAAGCGGTTCGTCGACCTGATGAACGACGTCGACGTCGGCGACATCGAGCTCGCGGCGCGCGAAGGCTACGAATCGATCGAGCATTTGAAGCGCTACACGACGCTCGGCATGGGCCCCGATCAGGGCAAGGGCGGCAACGTCGTCGGCCTCGCGTTGCTCGCCGAATGCCTGTCGCGGCCGATCGCCGACGTCGGCACGACGACGTTCCGCGCGCCGTACACGCCGGTAGCGCTCGGCGCCGTGCCCGGCGAAGCCGCCGGCGCGCACGTCGAGCCGACACGTTACTCGGCGTTGCACGACTGGCACGCCGAGCACGGCGCGCGCTTCGTCAACGTCGGCTTGTGGAAGCGGCCTCACTCGTATCCGCGCGACGGCGAAAGCGTCGACGACGCGGTGAACCGCGAGGCGCGCAACGTGCGCGCGAGCGTCGGCGTGGTCGACGTGTCGACGCTCGGCAAGATCGAGATGCAGGGACGCGACGTCGCGGAGTTCCTGAATCGCGTCTACGTCAATCGCTTCGACACGCTCGCCGTCGGACGCTGCCGATACGGCGTGATGCTGCGCGACGACGGCATCGTGATGGACGACGGCACCGTGTCGCGGATCGGGCCATCGCACTGGCTGATGACGACGACGACGGCGAACGCCGTCAAGGTGATGCAGCACCTCGAATCGCTGCTGCAGATCGACTGGCCCGAGCTCGATGTGTATCTGACCTCGGTGACCGAGCACTGGACTGCGGTGGCGATTGCCGGTCCGAAGTCGCGCGACGTGCTCGCAGCGATCGTCGATGTCGACGTGTCGAACGCCGCGCTGCCGTTCCTGGGCTTCGCACAGGCGCGGGTTCGCACGGCGATCGCCGCGATTCCCGCACGGCTGCTGCGCATCACGTACTCGGGCGAGCTCGCCTACGAGATCCATGTGCCCGCGACGCATGGCGTCGCGATGTGGCAGGCGGTGCTCGACGCCGGCCGGGCGCACGGCATCATGCCGTACGGCACCGAGGCGATGGGCACGTTGCGCATCGAGAAGGGTCACGTCGTCATCGGGCCGGAAGCGGATGGACGCACGACCGCGGACGACCTCGGCATGAGCAAGCTCGTCGCGCCGACGAAGTGGTGCATCGGCAAGCCGCTGCTCGCGCGCGAGGCGCTTGTCGCGCCCGGGCGCTGGCAGCTCGTCGGCTTGACGGCGCGGGACGGCGCCGTCATGCCGCGCGGCGCGAAGATCGTCGCCGATCCCGATCGCGCGCCACCCAATCCGATGCTCGGCCACGTGACGTCGTGGTGCTGGAGTCCGCACGTCGAGGCGTGGATCGCGCTCGCGCTCGTCGCGAACGGCCGCGAGCGCCACGGCGAGACGCTGTGGGCGGTGTCGCCGCTCGAGGGCGCGAAGGTGCGCGTCGAGGTCGGTGCGCCGTGCTTCGTCGACATCGAGGGAGCGCGTCCGCGTGGATGACCTTGATTCACGCGTGGCGTTGCGAACGCCCGGCCACTTCGGCGCGACGACGCACGGCGTCGCCATCGCGCAGACGACGATCGCGAGCGCATGGAACGTTCAGGGCTCGCCGTCGAATGCGGCGTTCATCGACGCGACGCGAAGCGCGCTCGGCGTGTCGCTCCCGCTCGCCGCCAACACGACGACACGCCATGGCAGCGTGACCGCGCTGTGGCTCGGCCCGCGCTCGTGGCTCGTCGCGACCGGCGACGCAGCGGCGCTCGGCCAACTCGATGCGAAGCGCGACGCGATGGCCGCAGCCGGCGGCGCGCTGTTCGACGTGTCGGCCGGCCGCGCGGCGTGGACCATCGCAGGTCCGTGCGCGGCCGCCGTGCTGCAGAGCGGCTGTCCGCTCGATCTGCATCCTCGTGCGTTCGTTGCCGGTGCCTGCGCGCAGTCGCTGTTCGGCCACGTCGGTGCGCTGATCGAAAAGCGCGACGACGCACCGACGTTCGTGCTGATGGTCGCACGCAGCTTCGCGCGTGACATCGAGCACGCGCTTGCGATCGTCGCCGCGCAGTACGGCTGCGACGTGACCGCGCGCCGTTCCTACTAAGTTCCTGTCTGCGCTCCGCGTGGCAGCCGCGGGTAGACTACGCGTCCGCGGGCGAACGACCATCACACGCCCCGGCTCATACGGAGACGTCATCATGCCGACCAACACCGTTCGCCTTCACCGAGTTCTGCGTGCACCGCCCGAGCGCGTCTATCGCGCGTTTCTCGACGCCGACGCGATGCCCAAGTGGCTGCCGCCGAACGGCTTCACCGGCAAGGTCCACCATCTGAAGGCCGAAGTCGGCGGCAGCTACCGGATGTCGTTCACGAACTTCACCTCGGGCCACAGCCACTCCTTCGGCGGCGAGTACCTCGAGCTCGTCCCGAATGAACGCATCGTGCATACGGACAAGTTCGACGATCCGGGCCTGCCCGGCGAGATGCGGGTCACGGTGTCGCTGAAGAAGGTGTTCTGCGGGACCGATCTCGACGTCGTACAGGAGGGAGTACCGGCCGCCATTCCGGTCGAGGCCTGCTACCTCGGCTGGCAGGAGTCGCTCGTCCTGCTGGCGAAGCTCGTCGAGGCCGAGATTCCGGGGTAACGCAAATGCGATGTCAGTCGAGCACGCGAAGAAGATCGTCCAGCAGGCTGTGAAGCACCGGCGGGTCGTGCGCGATGCGCTCGACGGCCGCTTCGATCCTCGCCGCGCGCGCATTGCCGAGCACCGGGTCGGCGAGCGCGTGATACTTGTCGCGCAGCTCGGAATCATCGAGCGGCGTATCGGCATCGCCACGCGTGCGCGCGGGCGCCGACGCGAGCGTGCGCCCGTCGTCGAGCAGCAATCGGACGCGCGCCCAGCGTTCCTGCGGAAAGCGCGCCGAAAACCCGGCGTCTTCGCGAACCGTCATCGCGGCGACGAGCCGGCGCACCTGCGCGTCGCCGAGCGCCGGCGGCGTGATCTCGTCGACGCCGACACGACCGAACACGAGCGCGGCCGCAACCGGGTGCGGCAGGCTGTACTGCGCTTCCTCCGTCGTCGCGGGAAACGCGCAGCCTCTGCCCAGCGCGACCGCTTCGCCGAAGCTGTCGATCTCGACATGTGCGATCGACGCCGGATCGATTCGATGATCGCGCCGAAGCGCAAGCGCAGCCTCGACGGCAGGCTGCGCCCAGCGACACACCGGATACGGCTTGAAGTACTGCTCGCGAATGCGCCAACGCGAGCCGAGATCGTTCCAGTGCACCGCTGCGCGCTCGACCGTGATTGCCGGCGCGCCGGTGAAACCTTCGCGCGCAAGCCACGCGGCGCTGATGCCGGCATGCGCGCCCCAGCCGGAGCCGTCCTTCACCATCGTCGGCATGTCGCACGCGCGCAGGATCTGCCCGCGCGGCCCGAGGTACTCGGCGATGCCGAGCGCATGCCGTATGCGATCGCGATCCAGATTCCACGCGCGCGCAGCGACCGCCGCGCATCCGATCGCGTTCCACGCACCGGAGCAGTGGTAATCGCCGACGCTCGCGTGCAGCGCGATGCCTGCCCGCGTCGCGATCTCGTAGCCCACCACGATCGACGTGATGAATTCGCGCGCGTCGAACGGCTGCGAATCGGCGAGCGCGAGCAACGCCGGGACGATCGCGACGCCGGCGTGACCCTTGGTGAGTACGTGACCGTCGTGCGCATCGATCGCGTCGATCGTCGTCGCGCCGGCGAACGCGGCGCCGGCAAGACCCGCGCACCGGCCGTCGAACACGATTCGCGCCGACCGATCGCCGCCGAGCTGCGCGACCGCGTAGGCATGCGCGATCGCCGACGCCTGCGTGCGGCGCCCCGCCGCCGCCACGCCGATGACGTCGAGCAGGCAGCGTTGCGCCTGCGCTACGACGTCGCCCGGCAGCGCGTCGAACGCGATGCCGGAAACGAACGCGGCGGCGTCCGTGAACGCCGCCGCCGAGCCGCGCCCTTCCTCGGGCATCAGATCAGGCCGTTAGCCTTGAGAAATCCTTCGGCGACGTCCTCGACCGTCTTCTTGTCGACGTCGACGCTCGCGTTGAGCTTTGCCATGTTGTCGTCGTTCAGCTTGGCGGCGAGCGCGTTCAGCGGATCGGTGATCTTCGCGCCGTACTTGTCGACGATCTCCTTGCGCACGACCGGCGTCATGTTGTATGGGGCCGCGTAGTTCTTGTCGTCCTTCAGCACGACGAAGTTGAACGCGGGGATGCGGCCGTCGGTCGCGAACACGACGCCGGTGTCGACCTGGCGGTCCTTCAACGCCGCGTACACGAGCCCCGTATCCATGCGCTTCACGTTGTCGCGTTCGAACTCGAAGCCGTACGCTTTCTGCCACCCCGGCAACCCGTCGGGACGCGCGTAGAACTCGGCGTTCGACGCGAACGTGAGCTTCGCGCCGCCGTTGAGCGCCTTCGCGAGATCGCTCATCGTGACGATGCCGCGCTTCTGCGCCTCGTCGCGATTCATCGCGAAGCCGTACGTGTTGTTCACCGCCGACATGTTGAGCCAGACGATGCCCTTCTGACCATCCACTTCCTTGATCTTGCGGTAGGCCTCGTCGCTCGACGCGAACTTGTCGGTGATCTTGTTGAACACGCCGAGTCCCGTGCCTGTGTATTCCCAATAGACATCGATCTGCCCGTTCTCGAGTGCGGAGCGCACCGCGGCGCTGCCCATGCCCGCCTTGCGCTCGGGCGCGAAGCCCTTGGCCTTCAGCAGCGCGACCGTCATCGCCGTCATGATCTGCTGCTCGGTGAACGCCTTGCCGCCGACGACGATCGTCTGCGCGACGGCACCTCCGCCCGCGCACGCAACGGCGAGAACGATCGCCGCCAACAGCCTGCCCGCGATTTTCATCTGTTTGCTCCTCGTGTCGTTTGTCATGCATTGCGCAACGGATTCACGCCGCGCGGCACCAGCCAATACTGCGCCTGACCGAACAAAAAATCCACGGCGACGGCGAGCAGCGCCGTCGGAATCGCGCCGGCCAGCATCATCCCCTGCTCCTGCAAATCGATGCCGGTGAAGATCAGCTCGCCCAACCCGCCGCCGCCGATCAGGAATGCGATCGGCGCGGTGCCGACGTTGACCGCCATCGCCGTGCGCACGCCGGCGAAGATGACGAACAGCGCGTTGGGGAATTCGACACGGCGCAGGATCTCGCCCGAGGACATGCCCATGCCGCGCGCCGCGTCGACTAGATGCGACGGCACGGCGCGGATGCCGGCGTACGTGTTGCGGATGATCGGCAGCAGCGTCGCGATCCACAGGCCGACGATCGCGGGCAGCGCGCCGATGCCGAGCAGCGTCATCATCAGCGCAAGCTTGCCGAGCGTCGGTATCGACGTCAGCATGTTCACTGCCTGGATCGCGCCCTCGGCCCAGCGCTCCATGGACGGCCGCGACAGCCCTACGCCGATCGCGACGCCGAGCACGATCGCGAGCGAGCCGGACACCGCGACGAGCATCAGGTGCTGGCGCGACAGGTACACGATGTCCTTGCGGTAGCGCAGGATGTCGGCGCCGAGGCCGCTCGCGTAGAGCGCCCACGCGATGGCGGCGACGATCGCCGCGAGCACAACGTAGGGCGCCAGCGATCGCGATGGTGTTGCGCTCGCCGTCATCGCGCGCAACGTCGCTACGCGCGGCGTCATTGCGGAAGCTCCGCGCGCAGGCGCGCCGACACCGCGTCGCGCGTCACGCGACCGACGACATGCCCGCTCGCATCGACGCACGCGACGCTGTCGACGCCGCGCTCGAGGAAGATCGTCGCGGCACGCCGAAGATCGTCGTCCGGCGAGACCGAGACATCGTCCGCGGCGTAGTCGCCGTCGCCGCTCGTCATCACGTCGCGCACGCGGATCAGCCGCAAGCGCTTCAGCGTGCGATCGCGGCCGACGAAGCCCGCGACGAACTCGTCGGCGGGACGCGCCAGCATTTCGTCCGGCGCCGCGAACTGCTCGAGCTTGCCGGCGCGGAAGATGGCGATGCGGTCGGCCATCTTCACCGCCTCGTCGATGTCGTGGCTCACGAACAGGATCGTCTTGCGCAGCGTGCGCTGCATGCGCAGGAACTCGTCCTGGATCGTTTCGCGATTCACCGGATCGAGCGCGGCGAACGGCTCGTCCATCAGCAGCACCGGCGGATCGGCGGCGAGCGCGCGCGCGACGCCGACGCGCTGGGCCTGTCCGCCGGACAGCTCGTTCGGATAGCGGTCGAGGAAATGCGACGGCTCGAGCGCGAGCATCGCGAGGAGCTCCTCGGCACGCTTGCGCCGCTTCGCCGCGCTCCAGCCGATCAGGCGCGGCACGACGCCGATGTTGTCGGCGACCGTCATGTTCGGAAAGAGACCGATCTGTTGGATGACGTAGCCGATCGTTCGCCGCAGCTCGACCGGATCGACCGCGTCGGTGTCGCGCCCGTCGATGAAGATCTTGCCCGACGTCGGCGCGACCAGCCGGTTGATCATTCGCAGCGTCGTCGTCTTGCCGCAGCCCGACGGCCCGAGCAGCACGCACGTCTGCCCTTCGGCGACCTCGAAGCTCACGTGGTCAACCGCGCTCACCGGCCCTTGCGCCGAGCGGTACACGCGCGTGAGCGCGTCGAGGCGGATCATCGCAGCTCGCCCGCGCGCCGCGCGAGGCCCTTCGGCGTCAGCCGCCGCTGCAGCCACAGCAGCGAATAGTCGGCGGCAATCGCGAGCAAGCCGAGCGCGAGCGCACCGGTGATCAATTGCCGGACGTCGGTCTGCGTGATGCCGCGGCTGATGAACGTGCCGAGACCGCCGGCACCGATGTACGCGGCGATTGCGGTAACGCCGATGTTGATGACGACCGCGATGCGAACGCCGGCGAGAATGACTGGCATCGCGATCGGGATTTCGACGCGTGCGAGTCTCTGCGCGGTCGACATGCCCATGCCGATGGCAGCGGAGCGCAGCGCGGGATCGACGTTGCGAATCGCCGTGTACGTGTTGCGGATGATCGGCAGCTGCGCATACAGCATCGCGGCGATCACCGCCGGCAGCCACCCGATGCCGTGGC
The DNA here is from genome assembly GCA_963798655.1 of uncultured beta proteobacterium. Lineage (GTDB taxonomy): Bacteria > Pseudomonadota > Gammaproteobacteria > Burkholderiales > Casimicrobiaceae > CAVSMC01. The sequence goes on from CAWCUH010000012.1 coordinate 485,557, forward strand.
CGATCTTCGACAGCACCGGTATCAGCACGCCGAACAGCGCGATCGACGGGATCGTCATCACGATCGAGCCGAGATAGAGCACCGTGTCGGCGACGCGCTGGCTCTGCGTGATCGCGATGCCCGCCGGCACGCCGGTCGCGATCGCGAACCCGACGGCGACACCGACGATCGAGATGTGCTCGACGGTCCGCTCGCCGATCGCCGGCAGGTTGTGCAGGATGAAAAGCAGCGTCTCCAACGCGTTCCCCGATCGGTCCCGCGGCGCCGCGGCGCCGAACGCGAACGATACGACAGCCGAGCCGCGGAGCGCCACCGCCGCCCGTCGAAACATGCGATAGTTCGCGCTTCACGACGCCGCTGGAGCAACACCGCCATGAACTCGCCGACCGCCACGCTTTCGCTGTTGCAGCGCCTCCAACAGGGCGCGGTGATCTGTGCCGAAGGATACGTTTTCGAGCTGGAGCGGCGCGGTTACCTGCAGGCGGGCGCGTTCGTGCCGGAAGTCGTGCTCGAGCATCCGGAAGTCGTCGCCCAGCTCCATCGCGATTTCGTCCACGCGGGCTCCGAGGTCGTCGAGGCGCTCACCTACTACGCGCACCGCGAGAAGCTGCGCGTCATCGGCCGCGAGGGCGACCTCGAGCCGATCAACCGTCGCGCGCTCGACATCGCGAAATCGGTGGCGAACGAAACCGGCGCGTTGTTCGCCGGCGACATCTGCAACACCAACGTCTACGATCCCGCGGACGCCGCCTCGCACAAGGCGGTGCGCGCGATGTTCGACGAGCAGGTCGGCTGGGCCGTCGAGGCGGGGGTCGACTACGTCGTCGGCGAGACGTTCTCGTGGGCGCACGAGGCGCTGATCGCGCTCGACGTCATCAAGCGCGCGAAGCAGACGGCGGTCATCACGCTTGCCATGCATCAGGCGGACGTCACGCGCGAGGGCTGGACGGTCGCCGACGCGTGCAAGCGCCTCGTCGACGCCGGCGCCGACGTCGTCGGCCTCAACTGCATTCGCGGTCCCGAGACGATGATGCCGCTGCTGAAGCAGATTCGCGGCGTGATCAGCGTGCCCATGGCCGCGCTGCCGGTGCCGTATCGCACCGATGAGAGCCACCCGTCGTTCCAGTCGCTGCACGACGGCCACTGGCATTTCGCCGAGGGCGCGCGGCCGTTTCCGATCGCGCTCGATCCGTTCACGTGCAACCGCTTCGAGATCGCCGAGTTCGGACGCGAAGCGTACACGATGGACATCCGCTACCTGGGCGTCTGCTGCGGCGCGGGCCCTCATCACATCCGCGCGCTCGCCGAGGCGGTCGGCAAGCGGCCGCCGGCGAGCCGCTATTCGGCCGACATGTCGAAGCATGCGTTCCTCGGATCGCACGCGCGGATCAAGAAGGTGCAGAAGGACTACGCGGACAAGCTGTAGACACGAGGGTCAGAGTGCGATTGCCCAGGTGATCGCACTCTGACCCTCGTCACCTCTCGTCACCTGGCCGCGCGCTAGTCCGCCCGCTGCGCCACGCCCGCCGGCAGCTCGTAGTAGTCGGCTGCGCTCGCGGCGTGGATCTGGAGAATGGTCGTGAGGCCGGTCGGCTGATCGAGCGTGCCGGCGGCGATCGAGACCGTGTCGCGGTCGACGGCTTCCCAGAACAGGCTCGCGCCGCATTCGGCGCAAAAGCCGCGCCGTGCGCGCTGCGACGACGCGTACCACTTGAGGCCGCCCGATTCGAAGACGCGAAGCGCCGACTTCGGCGCGGCGGTGTACGCGCCGAAATGCCCATGCGTGCGCCGGCACATTTCGCAGTGGCACAGCACGACGCCGCGCAAGTCGCCGCGGACTTCGTATCGGACCGCGCCGCACAGGCAACTGCCGGTACGAGTGGGCGTATCGCTCATCCGTGAAAGAACGCGTGCAACTCCGCGTACGTCACGTCGGGAACCTGCTCCGCCGGATAGTGGCCGCACGCAAGCATGCGTCCGCGGACGTCCGCCGCACGCTCGCGCCACGCTTCCATCGGACGAAAGCTGCGGTTCACGTGGCTGCGCTCGCCCCACAGCACGAGCGCGGGCATTTCGATTTTCCGATGCAAGTCGGCTTCGTCGTGAACGAGATCGATGCCTGCCGCCGCACGGTAGTCCTCGCACACCGCGTGGATGTTCTCCGGCGTGCAGCAGCGGATGTACTCGGCCAGCGCTTCCTCGGCGAAGCCGCTCATGCCCACGCCCTTCTTGTCGAGCTTGCGCCGGACGTAGCGCTCGAGCCCGTATGCGACGAGCATCCGTTCGGGATAGTCGAACGGCTGCGCCATGAAGAACCAGTGGTACGAGTCGATCGCCCACTCTTTCGTGATGTGCGTCAGCACGTGCTGCGTGGGCACGATGTCGAGAAAGGCCACCTTGCGCACGCGGCTCGGATGATCGAGCGCCATCCGGTGCGCGACGCGGGCGCCGCGATCGTGGCCGCAGACGAGGAACGCATCGAAGCCGAGCGCCGTCATCACCTCGACCTGGTCCTGCGCCATCGCGCGGAACGAATAGCCGGCATGATCGGGCCCGCCGTCGGGCTTGCCGCTGTCGCCGTAGCCGCGCAGATCGGCGGCGACCACGGTGAAATGGTGCGCGAGGCGCGGCGCGATCTTGTGCCAGCTCACGTGCGTCAGCGGATTGCCGTGCAGCAGCAGCAGCGGCGGCCCCGTTCCGCCGTGGCGCAGGTGAATCCGAGCGCCGCTCGTGTCGACGTCGCGAACGTGGAAGCCGTCGAACATGCCAGCGAGCGGACGCGTCAGGCGTCGCGCGGGCGACGCAGCAGTGAGGTCAGCTCACGGACGTCGGCCAGCGTGTCGATGCGCCACAGCACGTCCAGCATCCCGCGGGCATGCGACGCGTCGAATCCGCTCCACTGTGCGCACTGCGTGAACTTCTCGGCGAGCTCGTCGTCGCTCATCGGGTTCGCCGGACTGCCCTTGCCGAAATCGGCGGCGCCGCGCACCGTCGTCCCGTCAACGAGATCCACGTCGATGATCGTCGTCATCTTGTCGAATCCGGCGGCTTCGGCGTCCGGATGCACGCCGAAGTCGACCCGCTCGATCAACGCCTGCACGTCGGCGCGATTGACAACCGCATCGGTGAACTGGTCCAAGCCGGCCTTGCGCTCGATCAGCAGGATCGCCATGCAGAACTCCATGCTGAACTTCGCCTGCAGCTCGTTGAGCGGCCGATGGTGGATCAGCGCGTTCGGCATGTTGTGGTTGGTGCCGACGCGAACGCGCTTCACGCGATCCGGTTTCAAGTCGTGGCAACGAATCAAATCGATCATCACCGCCATGCCCGGATGCGTCAGCGAGCCGCTCGGATGCGGCTTGATCGACACGCCCGGCGATGCGAACGTCCACGGCTTGCCGAGCATGCCGTCGATCATCTCGGCGTCGTAGCCGCCGCCGGCGGCGCGAAAGAATCCGCGGTCCGCCTCGAGCGCAATCGGCGACGCGGTGAAACCGAGAGCCGCAAGCTCGGCCGCGACGACGCCGCTCTCGGCCGCGCGTCCAGCATGAAAGGGCTTGGTCATCGTGCCGAAGTTCTCGCGCAATCCACCGGCCTGGCTCGCCGCGAGGCCGAGCGCGCGCTGTGTCGCCTCGCGATCGAGGCCGAGCAGCTTCGACGCCGTAGCCGCTGCCCCGATCGCGCCGCACGTCGCCGTGCTGTGGAAGCCCTGCTGGTAGTGGCGGGGAAAGATCGCCTCGGCAACCTTGCATTCGACTTCGACGCCGACCTGATACGCGAGCATCAGGTCGCTGCCGCTGCGACCGTCACGCTCGGCGATCGCGAGCGCGGGCGGGAGCGCCGGCGCCGTCGGATGCGTCAGCAGTCCGTACACGCGGTCCTTCGCGACGGCGAGCTGCGTGTCGTCGTAGTCGTCGGCGTGGATCGACACGCCGTTCGCGAACGCGGCGAAGCGCGCGGGCAGAAGCATGTCGGCGCCGATGACCGTGCTGTTGCCGGCGCCGGCGATGTTCTGCGCCTTCAGATGCCGGCGAATCAGCGTGCCGGTTTGCGACGAAGCGCCGGCGAGCGCGAGGCCGACGCCGTCGAGCACCGAGCGCTTGCCGAGTCGCGCGACGTCGGCCGGAATGTCGGAGGCGCGCGTCGCGACGACGAAATCGGCGACGTATGCGGTGAGCGAGCGGTTCGATGCGACGTTCGTTGCGGCAGACGTCATTGCGATGGCTTCCCGTTGATTGGTTCTGCAAGAGTGGGCCGCTCCGCGCGCCGGGTGATCGCGAGCCGTGCGGCGAGCCGCACCGCCTGCTCGAGCGCGCCGGTGCTCGCGCGGCCCTGCCCGACGATGTCGAACGCCGTTCCGTGCGCCGGCGTCGTGAACACCGTGCGAAGTCCCGCCGTCACGGTGACGCCGCGATTGAAGCCCTTGAGCTTCGTCGCGATCTGTCCCTGGTCGTGATACATCGTCAGCACGCCGTCGTAGTCGCCCGCGAACGCCTTGAGGAATACGGTGTCCGCCGGGAACGGCCCGCGACAGTCGATGCCGCGTGCGGCGCAGCGCCCGACCGCCGGCGCAATCACGTCGATCTCGTCGTGGCCGAAGAGGCCGCTCTCGCCGCCATGCGGATTGAGCGCCGCAACGGCGATCCGCGGCCTCGCGATGCCCGCGCCGCGCATCGTCGCATCGGCGAGGTCGATCATATCCTCGATCCGCTGCCCGCTGATCTGCTCGAGCGCGGTTCGCAGCGCGACGTGCGACGTGACGCGCGACATCCACAGGCCGTCGAGCACGTTCATCTCGCTGTAGAGCCCGTCGTGCCGCGTCATCCGCGCGAACATCTCGTGCTCGTCGCGGAAGCGGAATCCGCCGGCGTGCAGCGCCGCCTTGTTCAGCGGTGCGAACGCGATCGCGTCGATGCGTTCGGCAAGGGCCAGCTCGATCATCGCCGCAAGCGTCTCGCCTGCGAGGCGACCTGAGTCGGCGGATATCCTCCCGCGCGCGATGGCGGCCGGATCGAGGTTCGCGAGGTCGATGATCGGAACGTCGTCGCGCGTCCAGTCGACGTCCTCGGGCGAGGCGTACGCGTGCAAACGCAGCGTCACGCCGGCGTCGCGCGCACCTTGCAGGAGAACGCGCGCGTCGCCGACGACGACGAGCCGAGCTGCGTCGGCGACGCGGCCGCCGGCGAGCACGCGCGCGCATTGCTCCGGCCCTATGCCGGTCCAGTCGCCCGGCATCAAGCCGATCAGCGGCCGCGCCGAAGCGTCGGTCTTGGTCAAACGATTCTCCGTTGAGTGAAGCGGTCGATCAGCCAGATCATCGCGAACGTCATCGCGAGCATCGTTAACGACAGCACGGCGATCGGCCCCCAGTCGTTGCTCTCGCGAAGATCGAACATCGCGACGGCGATCGTCTTCGTCTTCGCGGTGAACAGCAGGATCGTCGCCGAGAGCTCGCGTATCGCGCCGATGAAGATCAGGATCCATGTCGCGATGACGCCGTTGCGGATCAGCGGCGCCGTCACGTCGGCGAGCGCGCGCAGCCGCGTCGCGCCGAAGATCCGGCTCGCGTCCTCGAGCTCGGGATGCACGGCGGCGAGCGACGCGCGAACCTGCTGGTAGCCGACCGGCATCTCCTTCGTCACGTACGCGAGCAGGATGATCGCGAGCGTTCCGTAGAGCACGAACGGCGGCCGCGTGTACGCGAGAAACAATCCTACGCCGAGCACGATGCCCGGAATGGCCACCGGCGCCGTGGCGAGATAGCCGAGCGCGCGATGACCGGGGACGAGCTTGCGGATGCCGACGTAGCCGATGATCGTGGTGAGCAGCGTGCCGGCGGTGGCCGCCGCGATGCCGAGCACGAACGTGTTCGCGAGCGCGAGCCGCGTCTGGCTGAACTCGAGGAACACGAATCGCCAGTGCTCGAGCGTCATGTTCTCCCACCCCGCCGGGCCCGACCAGTTCCTGACGAAGGCCGTTCGCAGCAGCACGCCGTACGGCAGGATCACCGAGCAGCCGAGCACGACGACGAACAGCAGCAGCGCGGGCAACGTCCATGCGCGCAGGCGGCGCGCGCGCACGCCGCTCGCCTTGCCGCCGATGATCGAATAGCCGCGGCGGCCGAGGATCAGCGTCTGCGCGCGCAGCAGCGCCGCGGCGATCACGAGCAACGGCAAAGCCGCGGCGGCGGCGAGTCCCAGGCGCGGCGGAAACTGGAACAGGCTCCAGATCTTCGTCGTCATCGTGTCCACGCCAGCCGGCAACGCGAGGATCGCCGGCGTTCCGAACAGCGTCATCGACTGCAGGAACGCGACGAGGAAGCCCGCCACCATCGCCGGCAGCACCAGCGGAAACGTGACGTCGATCGCCGTGCGCCACGCCGGCGCCCCGAAGATCGCGGACGCTTCCTCGAGCTCGCTCGGGATCACGTCGAGCCCGTTCGCTATGAACGTGAACACGTACGGGAACGTGTACAGCGCCATCACGAACACCATGCCCCACGCGGAGAAGATGTTGACCAGAGGCTTGGCGTCGAACGGCTTCAGGTCGAACAGCGCGTAGTACCACTGGTTCAGCAACCCGGCGTTCGGGCCGCCGAGCAGAACCCATGCGAACGCGCCGAGAAACGGCGGCGTCGCGAACGACGCGAGGATCAGCATGCGCAGGAAACGCTTCGCCGGCAAATCGGAGCGCGTCACCAGCCAGCTCATCGGCGCGCCGACGACGATGCACAATGCCGCGACCGCCGCCGAGGTCCACATCGTCGTGACGAATGGACGCACGAACGAGGGGTCGATGGCGAGCTGACGGTAGTGCTCGAAGGTGAGACCCGGTGCGTCGCCGCGCACGCTGGCGACGGCGAGCCACGCGACCGGCAGCAGCACGAGCACGGCGAGGAGCGCGATCATCGCGAGCGCGAGCGGCGTCGTCCAGTCGATCGACGTCCATCGACCTGCATCCGCGGCGGCGCGCGGCGCGCCGCCGTTCAGCACCGCTTTCATCGCGTCTCGCGCGACGTCCGGCGTCGGCTCAGTTGCCGAACAACGCCGTGTAGCGCTTCTTGATGTCGGCGACTTGCGGCAGCATAGCGGCGGGATCGTCGGGCAACAGCTTGATCTGCGACAGCGGCGTGCGATCCGCCGGCTCCTTGACGTCGGGATGCAGCGAGCGCGTGCCGCCCGTGTCCACGGTGAGCTGTTGCACCTTCGCCGTGTAGAGAAAATTCTGGAAAACGCGCGCCGCGTTCGGATGCGGCGCGTCGGCGAAGATCGCCGTCGGCGACGTGACGAACGGCGTTCCTTCCTTCGGGTAGATGATCTTCACCGGACTCTTCGCGGCGATCTCGATGAACATGTTGTACTCGTTGCCGTCGACCATCACCGCGCGCTCGCCGCTCGCGATGGCCTTCGGCGTGGCGGTCGTCGACTGCAGCTGCAGCACGCCCTGCTTCGCGAGCTTCTCGAGGTAGTCCCAGCCGAGCGCGTTCGCGATCGCGTACGTGCCGGTCAACGCCGTCCCGCTGTAGCCGGGATGCGCCTTCGCGAGCTTGCCTTTCCACTTGGGATCGAGCAGGTCGGCGTAGCCCGTCGGCGCATCCTTCGCATCGACGATCTTCGTGTTGTAGCCCATCACCGACAGCGTCGCGCGCCATGCCGCGTAGTAGCCGTCGGGATCCTTGTATTGCGCAGCGTAGCGCTTGACGTCCGGCGGCACGTGCGCCGCGAGCCACTTCTGCTGCTTCCAGAACAGGAAATGCGAGGCGTCCGACGAATTCACGACGTCGACGTTCTTGATGCCCGACTGGTACTCCTGGTTGATGCGCTGGAAGACGCGCTCGGAGCCCGAGCGCTCGACGTCGACATCGACGTTCGGGTACTCGGCGCGAAACGCTTTCGCCACCGCCTCGGCCACCTTGACGTCGACCGACGTGTACCAGACGACCTTGCCTTCCTTCGCCGCCGCGGCGACCATCGCCGGCGTCGTTTCCTGCGCGAGCGCGGCGCCTGCTGTCCATGCGGCGCACGCGCAGGCCGCGAACATCGTCCAGCGTTTCATGCTGTCTCCTCGGTTTGCGAGCCGTTGTCCCTGCGGCGCGCGATCGGTCGCGCTGCCTCGTTTTGGATTCAATGCACGAGCCCGCGGCAACGCTGCGGGTCGAGCCGCACGTGCACGCGGCTGCCGACAGCCACGTCGATGCGCGCGGGGGCCGCGATCAGCAGCTCCTGGCCCACGTCGACGATGTAATCGCGATGGCTGCCAAGATATGCCTGGCTGCGCACGATGCCGGGCAACACGTTGTCGGCGCCGTTCGCGCCGTCGGGCATCAGCTCGACGTCGTGCGTCTTCACGCAGACGCTCATGTCGCGGCCGTCGCCGGCGAACCGGCCCTGACCGACGACGAGCGTGCGCTCGCCGATGCGCACGGCGTTGCCGCCCGCGTGCGTGACGCGAAGCACGTTGCTTGCGCCGATGAAGCGCGCGACGAACTCGGTTTCCGGGCGCTCGTAGACCTCGTCCGGCGTGCCGGTCTGCTCGATGCGGCCGGCGTTCATCACGACGATGCGGTCCGCCATCGTCATCGCCTCGATCTGGTCGTGCGTGACGTAGAGCGACGTGTACTGGAACGCGTCGTGCAGTCGCCGGATCTCGAAGCGCATCTCGTGACGCAGGTTCGCGTCGAGGTTCGACAGCGGCTCGTCCATCAGCAGGATGTCCGGCTTCGCCGCGAGCGCCCGGGCGAGCGCGACGCGTTGCTGCTGTCCGCCCGAAAGCTCGGCGGGGTAGCGGTCGGCTTGCGCGGTGAGCTTCGCCGCCTTCAGAAGCTCGTCGACACGCGCCGAGCGCTCCGCTGACGGCATCCTTTTCATCTTGAGCGCGTAGCCGACGTTGTCGCGCACCGTCATGTGCGGCCAGATCGCGTAGCTCTGGAAGATCATGCTCATGTTGCGCCGCTCGGGCGCAACGACGGAGCCGACGGACGACACCGTCTTGCCGCCCACGCGGATCTCGCCGCCGTCCGGCTCGATGAAGCCGGCGATCATCCGCAGCGTCGTCGTCTTGCCGCAACCCGAAGGACCGAGCAGACAGACGAACTCGCCGTGGCGCACGGACAGGTCGATGCCGTCGACGGACACGACGTCCACGTAACGCTTGCTGAGCTTTTCGAGATCGAGGCTGGCCATCGAGTTCGCCGGCCATCGTAATGGCGCGGCGTGAGCGAGGCAAGCAAGGAGGCCGGCGATTGGCCCGAGCGGTCAGCGAGCCGTCATCGAATCAACGGCGGACCGATTACGGCAAGCGTCCGATTTGCGCGAAGCCGCGAAACAGGCTGCGCGAAGGGATTGGGTGGCCAAGGGCGGAATTGAACCACCGACACAAGGATTTTCAGTCCTCTGCTCTACCAACTGAGCTACTTGGCCATTTGCGAATCAACGGCTTATGCCGGCGATCTGCACATACTCACTGCACATGCGCCCCGCGTACAAATCCGGGAGTCGGCATTTTACCGTAGCCCTCCGTAGGGACAAAATGCTGCCCCGCACGAGAAGAAGAAAGCCGGCGTAGCGGCGCGTGAAGTTGCTGCACGCCGCGCGTCACGCTAGCTGGCGCGGCGCCATCTCGCGCTTGAGGTGCGCGCGCGGGACCCGCGCACGTCGAAGCCGCGCCTTGCGGATTGCGATCGGAGCCGGTTGCCGCTCCGGCTGGCAGCGCAGGGCTGCGGACGGTTATTTCCTGAAGACGTCGGCGAAGAACTCGGACGCCTCGCCCTCTGCTTCCTTGTTCACCTTTGCGTCATAGCGCAAGGGTAAGTTGAACTTCTTGCCGAGCGCGGTTGCCTCCGGGTTCGTGAAGGCGTGCACCGCTCCGGGATATTCGATCACCCGGTAGTCGGCCCTCGCCGCGTCGAGGTCCGCCTTCAATGTTGCGTACTGCTCCTTCTTCACGAACGGATCGTCGGCGCCGTTCAAGATGAGGATCTTCGCCTTCACCGTGCCGGGCGCTGGGGCTGGCGTGTTGAGCCCGAGCGAAGCGTGGAAGCCGACGACGCCGGCCAGATCGGCGCCTGCCCTCGCCATGTTGAGCACCACCGCACCGCCGAAGCAGTAGCCGACCGCGCCGATGCGCGTGGGATCGACCGTCGGCTGTTTCGCGAGTTGCTCGCGCGCGGCGTTGAAGCGCGATTCCATCGCCTGCGGGTTATTCATCACCGAGCCCGAGAGCGCGCCCGCATCCTTGGGGTTGTCGGCGGTCCTGGCGTCGCCGTACATGTCGGCGATGAAAGCCGTGTAGCCCTGCCGCGCGAGTCTGCGCGCCTCGTTGTGCATATGCTTCGTGACGCCCCACCATTCGTGCACGATGACGATTCCCGGCCGCCTGCCCTTATTGGCCGTGTCGTACACGACGAAACCCTTCATCGTGGTGTCGCCCGCGTGGTACGTGACCGGCGTCTCCTTGATTGCGGCGAACGCCGGGGCGGTGATCGAGAGCGCCAGCAGCGCTGCCAGAAGCTGCGTTTTCATGGCTTTTCCTGTGGGCCGAGGGCAAGGGAGACTGGCCGAGCAATCTAGCGCGGCAGTGCAGACATCGCAACGTGTGCCGGACTGCCGCGACGCGCCCGCGCACGTCGTTGCGCCCCGCTACATCGACGCGGAGGCCTCTTCCTGCTGCAGCGCGAAGATCGACGTGTAGCCGCGCGACCAATCGGGGGGCATCAGGCAGGGTCGCGGGTCGTGGTGCGCCCATTGCGCTTTCTGCCCGCGGATGATCGATTGATCCTTGCTGGAGCGAATCGGATTCACCGTATAGGGAAAGGCGTCCGCCGAGCTCAACGCATAGAGCAGGAGCGGCCGCCCGAGATCGGAGCGATTCCTGTCCGAATAGTGGAGCATCCGGCAGTTGTGCAGCGTCAGCGAACCGGCCGGCCCGGGCAGCGGCACCGCCTTCGTCAAATCGAGCTTCGCCACATCCGACTCGCGCAGGCAACCGGTCCAGCTTCCGCGCTCGTCGTATTGCGTGAACATCGGGTCGATCAGATGGCTCCTCGGCAGCACCTGCAGCGGCGCCTGGTCCATGCCGCAGTCGTAGAGGTACGTCCCGACGGTAAGCGGCGAGTAGTTGGTGTGCGGCCAGAACGAGATGTCGTAGTGCCACTTCACCTCTTCGCCGCCGCGCGCCCATTTGAAGTTGAGCTTCGAGTGATGGAACTTGACGTCGGGGCCGACGAGGTCGGCCACGATGTCGCCGACGAGCGATTGCGAGACGTAATCCCAGTAAGCGGGATGCTGGTCGACCGGCGCCGATACCCGGCGCAGCCGTGGCGCATCGGGACGGTGGTCGGGCTCGAGATCCCACACCGCGTCCGATGCCGTCACCTTGCGGCTGCGCCCGACGAGCTCGTCGGTCGCCGCGCGCAGCCGCTCGATCCACTCCGCTGGCACGATGCCGGGAAGCAGCAGGTAGCCCTCGGTGAAATAGAACTCGCGTTGCGCCTGGCTGAGCACGCGCGGCGGATGGGCAAGCACTTGTTCGGGGGTCATGGGCTCCTCCTGCTATGGCGCGCCCCGGTGGGCGCGCGCACCGCAATGCCGATTATAGGCAACGCGCGCGCGACGGCGTCCAGCCGCGCGCTGCGGCGGCTTTACGCGGCCTTTTCGCCGCGCGCGATCGGCTGCGGTGCCGGCTCGCCGCCGCGCAGGAAGAGATCCTGCGAGATCTCGCCGCCCGGCTTCACCACGACGAATTCCTCGTCGGCCTCGCAGGCCCGAGCACCGATCTTGACCAGCGTCTCGATCAACCCGGTCGAGCCGAGCGTTTCCTCGTACACGACTTCGCCGAAGCGCGCGCCCATGAACCGCGCAACCGCGCTCGCCTGCTCGCGGTAGTCGTCGAGCTCCTGCTGCGAGAAGCCGACGAGGCAGATCTTGCGATAGTGCTTGTATTTCATCTCGAACAGGTAGTCGGCCGTCTCCTCGTCGAACTCCTTCACGTAATCGTGATAGTCGGCGAGCGGCTCGTCGCGCGCGTCGATCCAGCCCTTGGTGAGATAGTAGGTGTTCGGACTCGCGAAGAAGCGCTGCACATAGCGCTGATGCGAGCCGAGGAAGATCGCGACGCAGTCGTGCGTGCGGGGAATGATCAGCGTGTGCTCGCGCGCCTTGACGCCGACCAGGCCGTTGCCGCAAAGGCCGTAGCCGACGATGACGAAGCTCGGCTCGCCAATCGCGTCGATGCGCTCCTGCAATGCGGCCCCGAGCTTCTTCGGCGAGTTGTGCAGCATCACGTCGAGCCAGACGGCGGGCGTGCCTTCGGGCAGGCGCTTGCCGAGCAGATCCTCGAGCACCTTGCACGAGATGACGACGGTCGGACGCGCAGTTGCGTGATCGTGCATCGGTTCAATCCTCCACAGCCGCGGCTGCATCGGCAGCGGCGAGCATCGGCGTGCGTGCGCCGAGCACACCCGATTCGGCGACGATCGAGCTCACCATCCGCTCCTGCCGGTACGCCATCACGTGCACGCCCGCGATGCCGGGAATCTCGCGAATGGCGCGGATCAGCTCGATGCAGATGCGTCGGCCTTCTTCGCGCGGGTCCCTTGCATGTTCGAGCCGCGCAACGATCGCGTCCGGAATATGCACGCCGGGAACGTTCGCTCGCATCCAGCGCGCGGTCTTCGCCGACGCGAGCGGGCCGACGCCGACGAGGATGTGCGCCGCTTCGTGCAACCCTTCGGCCCGCGCATGCTCCATGTACACCTCGAGCCGGTCGAGATCGAAGCAGTATTGCGTCTGCACGAACTGCGCGCCGGCGGCGATCTTGCGGCGCAGCCGGTCGATGCGCACCGTCGTCGATGCGGCGAACGGGTTGCCGGCGGCGCCAAGGAACAGCGCCGGGGCATGCGCGAGCTTGCGTCCCGACAGGAATTCGCCGGCATCGCGCATCTTGCGCGCCGTGGCGAGCAGCGTGAGGCTGTCGAGGTCGCCGACGTGCTTCGCGCCCGGATGATCGCCGTTGCCCACATGGTCGCCGGTGATGCACAGCACGTTGCGCACGCCGAGCGCCGCCGCACCGAGCAGGTCGCCCTGGATCGCGATCCGGTTGCGGTCGCGACAGGCGATCTGCATGACCGGCTCGCATCCTGCCCGCATCAGCAGCAGCGAAACGGCAACGCTCGACATGTGGCAGTTCGCACCCGACGCGTCGGTGACGTTCAGCGCGTCGACCGAGCCGCGGAACGGATCGAGCCGAGCGAGCACGTCGGCGGGATCGGCCGAATCGGGCGGCGAGAACTCGGCGGTGACGACGAACGCGCCGCTCGCGAGCAGGGACTCGAGCCGGCTGCCCGACGGCTGCACCGGCGCATCGAAGGCGACGCACGGTGCCGGCTTGTCGTCGTTGATCAGCGCAAGCCATGTCGAGCGTCCCGCGAGATCGTGCTCCGCAGGCGCCGTCGGTGCGGCGGGCAGGTGACCCGCCGCGGTGCGCGCCGCGCCGCGCCAGCCTTCGAGACCGACGCAACGCATTTGCGGATTCACTTCGCACGTTCCGTCGGCGCGCACGCCGCCGCACGGACCATTGCGCACCTGCTTCGGGCAGTTCATCGGACATGCCATGCCGGTCGCCGAAAGCACGCAGCGGCCGCACATCTGGCAGTCGAACAGCGCGCCCTTCACCGCACGCTCGACCGCCGTCATCGGCCGCTCGAGGCGCTTGATGCCGATCGCGCGCGCGAGCGGGCGCAACGCACGCAGCGCGGCTTCGAGTCCTCCGTACGCGCGCTCCATCAGCGCCGCATGCCGGACCGCCCATCGTCGCATCACGAGCATCGTCGTCGCCCCGTCACGCGATCTCGAGCGCGGCCGGCGCCGCGGCGAGCGCCGTATGCGTGACGAACAGGTCCTGGAAATCATCGCGCATCGAAAGCTCGAGCACGCGCACGCGCCGCGCGAGCGTTGCGGCGCGCCGGCGGTGGCGGCGATCGAACAGCGCCATGCGCGCGCCGTCGCCGGCGGCATTGCCGATCGAGCGCACGCGCTCGATCGGCACCGGCGGCACGAGTCCGATGCGAAGGATGTCCTCGGGCTCCAGATGATTGCCGAACGTGCCGGCGAGAAGGATGCGGTCGATGCGACCGAGGTTCCGCTCGGCGAGCAGGATCTCGATGCCCGCGCGCAGCGCCGACTTGCCGAGCTGCACGCTGCGAACGTCCTGCTGCGTGAGAACGATGTCGCGGCCGGTGCGCGAGAATGGAGCGCTCACCAGCACGATTTCCCGCGCGCGGCCGTACGCGTCGCCGCGCAGTCGCGAATGGGTTCCGGCCGGGGCGAGTCCGCCGTCCTCGCTCACGAGGCCGCTGCCGACGAACGCCGCCACGCTCGAAATGACGCCCGATCCGCACAGGCCGACCGGGCGCGGGTCGCCCTTGCCGACGGTTTCCGGAATCGCCGCGCTGCGTATCTTGCCGTCGGCGTCGACCCACACGCGCTCGATCGCGCCCGGCACGGCACGCACGCCGCAGCGAATGTGCGCGCCCTCGTAGACCGGACCGGTCGCGCACGACGTCGCAACGAGATCGCCGTCGTGGGCGAGCACGACCTCGCCATTGGTGCCGACATCGATCAGCAGCTGCGTTCCGCGATAGAACTCGCGGCCGCGCGTGAGCAGCGCGGCGAGCGTGTCGCCGCCGATGTAGCCGGCGATCGACGGGAACACGAACACGTGTGCGCGCGGCAGCACGGCGAGCCCGAGCTCGCTCGCGCGCACTTCGACGCCGTCGGCCCACACGGGCACGTACGGCCCGCGTCCGAGCGGCTCCGGATTCACGCCGAGCAGGATGTGCTGCATCGTCGGATTGCCGACGGCGACCGCGTCGACGATGTCGGCGAGTGCGACGCCCGCCTCCTTCGCCGCCTCGTCGATCAGGCGGTTCAACTCGCCGACGAGGAGCCGGCGCATTTCCGCCAGTGCGCCGATGTCCTGCTGGATGTGCGTCATCCGCGAGATCACGTCTTCGCCGTAGATCGCCTGCGGGTTGCCCGCCGTGCGCATCGCGACGATGCGCCCGTGCGCGAGATCGCAGAGGAACACGACGACCGACGTCGTGCCGATGTCGATCGCGACGCCGTACAGCGCATCCGAGCGGCCGACACGAAGCGACAGCACGTCGCGTTCGGCGAAAACGGTCGCCGTCACCTCGCGCGCAGCGTCGAAGCCGCGCTGCGAAGAGTAGTCGGCGACCACGCCGAGCGGCAGCGCGATCGAAGTGCGCCCGAGCGTTGTTGCGATTGCATGGCGCACGCGTTCGGCGAGCGGCCGCTGGGGTGCCTCGTAGGCGCCGGGCACATCGACGCAGACCCGCGCAACGATCGGGTTCGGGTCGATGGCGGTCACCGTGTACGGCTTGCGCGGCGCGCTGCGCAGCGCCTGGCTTTCGGGCGGCACCGACAGCGCGACGTCGCCGTGCACGTCGCACAGGCACGCGAGCCGATAGCCGCGCTCGTGGTCGTCGGGAAGGAGCTCGCGCTCGCTTGACGAAACCGGCGTCAACGCATCCGCCGCGCTCGCCGCAACGTCGACCTCGACGAGGCAGCTGCCGCACTTGCCGTGTCCGCCGCAGACCGACTTGATGCCGACGCCCGCTTTCCACGCCGCCGCGAGCAGCCGCTCGCCGTCGCGTACGTCGACGCTGCGCGAATCGGGATGGAAGGTGACGCGCGGCATGGCGGCGTCGGGCGCGATCGACCTACGCGGTCACGACGCCGTCGCGGAACGCTTCGATCAGCCCCATGCAATACTCGTCGCGCCCGAACACGGCGCGCGCCGCGTGCAGCGCGGATACGAGCTGTGCGTCGGTCGGATCGACGATCGCGGAATCCATCCCGCGTCCCATCGCGGCGACGAGGAACGTGCGGTTGATGAGCTTGCGCGCCGGCAAGCCGTGCGACACGTTGGTGAGCCCGCAGATCGTGTGCACGCCGGGAAAGCGCTGCATGATCTCGCCGATCGCGTCGATCGTCGCCTGCGCCGAACCGGAATCGGTGCCGAGCGGGAACACGAGCGGATCGACGTAGATGTCGTCGAGCGCCACCCCCGCGCGCGTCAGCCGCTCGACGAGCTCGGTTGCGAGATCGACCTTCTGCGTCGCGCTGGCGGCCGGAACGCCTTCACCCTGACAGAGCGCGATCACCTTCGCGCGATATTCGACGACGAGCGGCAGCACGCGCTCGTAGCGGTCGCGCTCGAGATTGATCGAGTTGATCATCGGCGACCGCGTCCGCACGCTCGGCAGCGCCGCGGCGAGCGCTCCCGCGTCGGGCGAATCGAGACACAGCGGCTTGTCGGTCACCGTCTGCACCGTCTGCACGAGCCACGTGAGCAGCTCGGCTTCACGGCCGGGAAACGTGCCGCCGTTGACGTCGATGTAATCGGCGCCCGCCGCGTCCTGCGCGCGCGCCTCGTGCTGGATGGCGGCGGCATCCATCGTTTCCAGCGCAGCGCGAATGGCCTTGCGCGACGCGTTGATGCGCTCGGCGACGATCAGCATGCGAGCCTCCCCACGGCGTCAGGCCGCGATCATTGGTACTTGCCGTACTTGCGCACCGCGCGCGACATCGCCCAGACGTTCTCGACCTTGCAATAGTCGGTGATGCTGTTCGCGCTCGACACCATGTAGCCGCCGCCCTTGCCGACCTTCTCGATGCGGTCCTTGACCTCGGCCTCCGTTTCCTCCGGCGTGCCGCGCGTGAGCGTGTAGTCGAGATCGATGTTGCCGACGATCGCGACGCGCCCGCCGTACTGCGCCTTCAGCCTGTTGATGTCCATCGCCGACGGCTGCACCGGATGCACGGCGTTCATGCCGAGCGTCACGAGCCCGTCGAGGATCGGGAACAGGTTACCGTCGCTGTGGAAGATCCACGGCTTCCTGATTTCCTTCGCGACGATCAGCTGGTTCGGCTTCATGAACTCCTCGTACATCTCCATGTTGACCCACGGCGCCTTGGTGTCGGCATGGTCGTCGTTGGCCCAGATGAAATCGAAGTCCATCTTGTTCAGGTGCTGCACGACGCGCGCCGACCACTCGGAGAAGCGGCGGTGAATCTCCTTCACCAGGTCGGGATCGTCGTAGAGCATCAGCGAGAAGACGTCGAGGCCCATGCTCTCGAACGTGCTGGCGCTGCCGAGCCGGATGCGCGCGAAAACCGCGAAGTCCTCGCGATACTTCGCCATCCATTCGGCGATCTTGTCGTAGCGGGCGGGATGATCCGGGTCCGGCAGGAACTCGTCGAAGTACTTGAGCGAATCGCGGCTCGTCAGGAGTCCGTGCTTGACGAACGTGCGGCCGCTTCTCGAATCGACGCCCATCTCGGCGATCCACGGCGGCACGAAGTCGAACGTCACGTGCGTCGGGTGGTACCAGGCCTCCTTCGCGCTCGCCGTGCCGCTCGTTTGCATCGCCTGGCCGGCGGTCGCCTTCTGGCCGAGCGGAAAGTGATAGCCGAAACCGTCCATGCCGAGCGCGCGGCAGAACTCGCCCGGCGTGAACTCGGTGCGCCCGTCCATCAGCTTGACCTGGATCTCCTCCTCGATGTCGTTCTCGATCCAGGGCACCTGATCCGGCTGGCCGCGCGCGAGCGCCGTCAGTACGCGTTGTCGTGGAGTCATGTTCGTCCTCGCTCGGTCGGCGGAAGGCTGCGCGCTCAATGCACGAGCCGGTTGCACGCCTGCACGCATTCGTAGGCATCGGAGCCGTAGAAATCGGCGCCGATCTCGTCGGCGAATTTCTGCGTGAGCGGCGCGCCGCCGACGCCCACCTTGACGCCGTTGCGCAGCCCCGCGGCACGCAGCGCCTCGATCGTCCTGCGCGCACTTTCCATCGTGAGCGTGATCAGCGCGCTCATCAGCACGAAATCGGGCGATTCGCTGCGCACGGCGTCGACGAACTTGTCGGCGCCGACGTCGACGCCGAGATCGACGATCTCGTAGCCCGCGCCCTCCATCATCATCTTGACGATGTTCTTGCCGATGTCGTGGAAGTCGCCGGCGACGGTGCCGATCACCGCCTTGCCCCTCTTCTCCGCGGCCTCGCCGACCAGATGCGGCTTGATGACCGGCAGCACCTCGGTCATCGCCCGCGCCGCGATCATCATCTGCGGCAGGAAGAACTCGCCGCTGGAGAACTTCTGGCCGACGATCGACATCGCGCCGATCAGGCCGTCCTTCATGATGGCTCCCGGGTCGACGCCGGCGGCGAGCGCAGCCTTCGCGGCCTCGACCGCCTCCTTGCGCTTGCCGCCGATCACGAAGTTCCGGATCGCCTCGATCTCGCCTGCCATGGTTGCCTCGCTCGCTCGTTATGAGTCGGACGCACGAGCCACGCGGCGTGCGGCCTGATATTCCAGTGATATGTTATGGATGCGCCGACGTGAGTCAACGGCTTTCTGCCGCGGCTTTAATCGGCATCAAGGAAATGCCCCGCCCGCTTGCACAGCGCGACGGCTGCGCTCGCGCGGTCTCGCGGCGGCACACCGTCGCCGCCCCACGCCTGCCACTCGCCCGCCGACACGGCGCGTTTCGGCCCGAACAGCAAGTCCTCTCCAAGCGGAAGCACACCGCCGACCGCCAGTCGCTGCACTGCGCAAAATGCGGGGTCGTCGACGCCGACGTCGATCAGCCAGACGAGCGGCACGCCGTCGTCGGCGAGCGTGCGCTGGAACGCCGCCCGCCAGTCGGCGCGCTCGCACACGGCGCGCGGCAGCGCATGCCGGTCCAGCGCGAACGCCGCGAGCGCGCCGGCGGCCTCGCCGATGTTCCATTCGACGGGATGAAGACGGTAGCAGCCGTTCGTGATGTGCGTGGTTCCGATGTTCTTCGCCGCCGCGATCAGGTTGTCCAGACGGATCGGGCACCAGTGCGCCGAGCGGGATCTGGAACGGCCGCGTGCGGGAGCTCACGCCGACGTCGTCGGCTCCCGCGCGATGGATGTCGATCGGATACCAGCCGACGCCGACGGAATCGTCGAAATGCCGTGCTCGCGGCCCCGGCTGCGCGCTCGCGGCGACATCCTGCTCGACGATCGTTCGCACCGCGACGATGCGTCGCGCTTCGCGGATGTACGGATGCTTCGACAATCCGTCGACCGAGCCCATGATCGCCGGCCGCAGCGCGAGCTCGGGCGCACCGTGGCGACGGCCGCCCGCCGGCGCCTCGGTCTGCAGCCAGTGCAGGAACCCGAGGCTCACGCGCTTGCCCGCCGAAAGGGCAGCGGCGACTTCCGCCGCCGGCCGGTCGAGCAGGCCCGCGTCGCGGTAGTCGTTGCCGGGCCAGTTGATCATCGACAGGTCGTGCGCGTAGCCCGACCCGAACTGCGCGCAGTCGATCAACCGTCGATAGGTCCACAGCGAGCCCTTCGTGCCGGGCATCGTGTCGAGCAGGTCGTACGCGAGGCGGCCGCTTTGCTCGCCGTAGATCTCGCCGCCATGCACGTCGATCGTCAGGCTGTAAGGCTGCGCGGCACGGAACGCCGGGTAGCCCTGCGGCTGCGGCAACGACGTGCCGCTCGCCGACGGGCATTCGCTCGAGGCCGATCGTGTACGTGAAGCTCTGCACGCAGTGCGCCTTGCGCTCCACCGGCTGCGCGTGCGGCTCGCCGGTCTCGGCCACCGTTTCCGCGCCCACTCGGTATTGGGCGCCTGCGAGCGGCAGCACGTCGCCGAGCTCGGTCGCATCGAGCACGGTCGCGGGATGGAAGCGCAGCAACAGGCCTGTATCGAGCTCGAGCGCGGTGAGCGCGGCGATTCGATCGCCGTCGACATCGACCGCCGCGAGCTTCGTGCGCAGATGCACGTGAAGCCGCTTCGCGTCGACGTGCGGTCGAAGCATCGCGTCGACCACGTCGACTGCGACGCGCGGCTCGAACGCGAGCCGCGTCACCCAGCAGTTGCCCGGATTGAACTCGGCACGCCGTCCGGCATCGCCGGCCGCGGCGCGATACCGGTCGCGCAGCGCATTGCGCAACGCGTAATAGCTGCGCGTGCCGCCGAAGCGCTCGATGTGCTCGTGCTCGTCGAGTGCGGCAACGCCTTGCGCGGTCAGCTGTCCGCCGAGCCAGTCGGTCTCCTCGATCACATGTACGATGCGGCCGCGGCGCGCGGCGGCGAGCGCTGCGGCGACGCCGCCGGTGCCGCCGCCGACGATCAGCACATCGCATTCGATGTCCTGCGCCGGGCGACGATCCGGCAGCGCGACGACGGCGATCGACGGATCGCCGCTCGCCGGCACGCGCATCACATCGACCAGCTCGTCGATCGATCGCCGCATCGCGTGGCGACTCACTGGCTCATCCGGCCCGGCAGCCAGAGCACGATCTGCGGAAAGGCGATCACGACGCCGAGCACGACGAGCTGCATGCCGAGGTAAGGCCATACCGAGCGGAAGATCTCGCCCAGCGTGATGCCCGACGGCGTGACGCCCTTCAGGTAGAACGCGGCGGGACCGAACGGCGGCGAGATGTACGAGATCTGCATGTTGAGGCAGTACAGCACGCCGAGCCAGACGGGATCGAAGCCGAGCTTCTCCGCGACCGGGACGAAGATCGGCGCGGTCAGAAGCAGGATGCCGATCCAGTCGATGAAGCAGCCGAGCACAATCCAGATCAGCTGGATCAGCAGCACGACGCCGATCGCGCCGAACGGCAGCTCGGTCATCACGTTCTGAATGAGGCGCGTGCCGCCCGCGAGCGTATAGACGCCGATCAGCGCCGACGAGCCGAAGAAGAGCCAATAGAGCATGACCGTGACCTTCGTCGTGTCCTCGATCGCACGCATCAGCGAGCGCCAGGCGAAGCGCCGGTTCACGAGCATTGCGACAAGCGCGCCGACGACGCCTACGCCGGCCGCCTCGGTCGGCGTCGCGAGGCCGAAGTACAGCGATCCGAGCACCGAGAACGCGACGAGCGCCGGTACGACGAGCTCGCGCAGCATCGCGAGCTTCTCGCGCAGCGGCCGCGCGAGCTCCTCCGGCGGCGCCGGCGGCGCGAGATGCGGTGACAGCGACGTGCGAGCCAGGATGTAGACGATGTAGACACCGGCGAGCAACAGCCCCGGGATGACGCCGGCAATGTAGAGCTGCCCGATCGACACGCCGGCCGTGAGCCCGTACATGATGAACACGACGCTCGGCGGGATCAGCGTCGCGAGGCCGCCGCCGGCGCAGATGCAGCCGAGCGCGAGGCTCTTGTCGTACTTGCGCGCGAGCATCGCCGGCAGCGCGACGACGCCCATCGTGACGATCTCGGCGCCGATCACGCCGACCATTGCCGCCATCAGCGCGCAGGAGATGACCACGGCGACGGCGAGGCCACCCGGCAGCCGCCCCGACCACACGTGGACGGCACGGAAGATCACTTCGGCGACACCCGCCCGCTCCAGAATGCACGCCATGAAGATGAACAGCGGCACCGAGACGAGCACGTAGTTGCCCATCAGCGTGAACACGCGGCTCACCACCAGCGTGAGGCCCGGCACGCCGAACAGGAAATAGGTGAACACGACGGCGACGACGCCCGTCGCGAACGCGAGCGGCATCCCGAGCAGCAGGATGACGATGAACACGCCGACGAAGAGCAGGCTCAGGAGCTCGATGCTCATCGCGCCACCGGCTCGTCGCCGCCGACGCCGAACTCGCGCATCAGGTTGGCGATGCCCTGCAGCAGCAGCAGCAACCCGGCGACGGCGAATCGCCATCTTCACCGGCCAGATAGGCGGATTCCACGGCGACCCGGTGCTCTCGCCCTGAAGGAACGACGTCCACGCCATTTGCCCGCCGACCCATGTCAGCGTGCCGGCGTAAATCAGGAAAAAGACGAACGTGACGAGGTCGACGCGCGCCCGTGCGCGCGGCGAGAACATCTGGTAGACGACGTCGATGCGCACATGGCGGCGATGCCGCAGCGCGTAGCCGCCGGCGATCAGGTACGCCATCGCCGACAGGTAGATGGTGGTTTCGTTCGACCAGAGCGTCGCGTTGCTGAAGACGCCGCGCGCGACGACCTCGTAGATGACGGCGAACGTCACCGCCAGGATCGTCACACCCCAGACGCGCCCGAGCCATTCGTTGATGGCGTCGATCGCGTCGCAGAAGCGCACCGCGACGGAGCGGGCCGGCGGCGTGCCGCGGCCCGGCTCCGACCGCTGCGCCGCGCTCACGCGATCAAGCCCAGGTCCCTGAGCCAGGCAAGCTGCGAGTCGTACGCCTGTTTGGCGAGCGGCGTCTTCTTCGACCAGTCTTCCCACGTCTTGTGCGCAAGCTCGCGGATCGGCGTCATCTCGGCTTCGCTCCACACGATCTGCTTGACGCCTTTCGCGGGAAACTCCTTTTGTGCGCGCACGTCGTCGACGAAAATGCGCTGCACCTGGTCCCAGGTCCACTCGCGCGTGGTCGACGTCACGATCGCCTTCAACTCGTCGGGCAGCTTCTTCCACGCGTCCATGTTGACGGTGAATTCCTGCACCGGCATCGAGTGATACAGCTTGACCGAGTACTTGGCCACGTCGAAGAAGCCCATCCGCTGGTTCATCGACGGCGTCGCCCAGTCGGCGGCATCGACCACACCCTTGTCGAGCGCCGAGAACACTTCGCCGCCCGGCAGCACGACGATCGATGCGCCGAGCTTCGTGAGGATCTCCGCGGTCATGCCCTGAGGCGAGCGAAATTTGATGCCCTTGACGTCGGCCATGTTTTGCACGGGCTTCTTGGAAACGATCGACTCCACGCCCCACCAGCTCACGCCGACCGGATAGGCGTTGTACTTCGCGTACGCCTGGCGAAGCATGTCGAGCCCGCCCTTGTAGTAGAACCACGCTTCCGCCTGATACGGATGCTGGTAGCCGAACACGAAGTCGCTGATCACGGCGAGCCCGGCATCCTTGCCGCTGAAATAGCCGGGCCACGACGACTGCGCCTGCAGCACGCCGGCGGTCACGGCGTCGAGCGACTCGAATACGCCCGTCACGGCACCTGCCGCGAACGGCTCGATGACCAGGCGGCCGTTGGTGTTCTTCTTCACGCGGTCGCAGAAATCGACGAACGCCTTGTAGCTCAGTTCGGCCGAGCTCCACATCGACTGGCAGCGCCAGCGCGTGACCTCCTGCGCCTTGACGATTGCGGGCGCCGCAAGCGTCGCCGCACCCGCGGCCGCAATGCCGGTCGTCTTCAGGAAATGCCGTCTGCTCGAAGTGCCCATCGCTTGCTCCTCCCTTTGTGCGGTTGCAATCGGGTGACCTGGTCGACCCGCTCGTCGCGCCACGACGGCGCGCACTCTTTGTCGGCGCGCTAGCGCGCCACGCATTCCCGTCGTTGCCGCCTGCCTGCGCGAGGTTCGCCCGGTGCAGGAATGCGGCTTGCAGCGCGACATACGTGTGATATGTTAGCCCTGTTTTCGCCGGCAGCAAGGAGCGCGCGATGCCCAACGTACTCACCGACGCCGCCGTTGCGGCCTACCGCCGCGACGGCTATTACTTTCCGCTCCGCGCGATTTCCGCGTCGGATGCCGCCGATTACCGGCGCCGGCTCGAGGCGCACGAGACGCGCAGCGGCGCGCCGCTGCAGGGCAACTGGCGGCACAAGACGCATCTGCTCTTCACGTGGGCCGACGAGCTCGTGCATCACCCGACGATTCTCGATGCCGTCGAAGACGTGATCGGTCCCGACATCCTGTGCTGGACGACGAACTTCTTCATCAAGGAGCGCGCGAGTCCCGGCTTCATCTCGTGGCACCAGGACGCGACGTACTGGGGGCTCGAGCCGGACGACGTCATCACCGCGTGGGTGGCATTCACGAAGAGCGACCTCGACAGTGGCTGCATGAAAGTGATCCCGGGCACGCACACGCAGTCGCAGTTGCCGCACGTCGACACGTTCCACAAGGACAACCTGCTCTCGCGCGGCCAGGAGATCGCCGTCGAGGTCGACGACAGCAAGGCAGTGGACATCGTGTTGCAACCCGGGGAGATGTCGCTCCACCACATCAAGCTCGTGCACGGGTCGGAGCCCAACCGCTCGGCGGATCGGCGCATCGGATTCGCGATCCGCTACATCCCGACGCACGTGCGCCAGACGAAGGTGCGCGATTCGGCGATGCTCGTGCGCGGCGTCGATGCGCACCGCCATTTCGATCCCGAGCCGCGGCCGCGCCACGATCTCGACGAGGCCGCGCTCGCCGCCCACGCCGCGTCGGTGGACCGGCAGGTCGCTGCGCTGTATCAGGGCACCGACAAGACGAAGTTCCGCGCCTGACCCGCACCGCGCGGCGCCGACCGACAGGGAAGCCATGGCTGAAGAGCGCAGGAAGCTGACCGTTCCCGACCTGCGGTTGCGCAAGCAGGCCGGTGAAAAAGTCGTCATGGCGTCGATCCCGGACTACCCGTCGGCAACGTGGGCGGAGAGGGCCGGCATCGACATCGCCGCCGTCGGCGATTCGCTCGGCATGGTGAGCTACGGCTTTGCGAACACGCTGCCGGTGACTGTCGACATGATGATCCAGCACGCGCAGGCGGTGCGCCGCGGTGCGCCGACCTGCATGATCATGGTGTCGATGCCGTACGGCTCGTACGCGACGCCGGACATCGGCGTGGTGAACGCGCTGCGGCTGATGAAGGAGGGCGGCGCCGACGTCGTCAAGATGCAAGGCGGGAAGGAGAAGGCGCCGATCATCCGCGCGATCGCCGACGCCGGCGTGCCGGTGATGAGCCATGTCGGCATGTGCCCGCACTTCGTGCATCAGTACGGCGGCTTCAGGCTGCAGGGACGCACGGCCGACGAGGCGCTGCGCATCATCGACGACGCGCTCGCGATCGAGCAGGCCGGCGCGTGCGGCTTCGAGATCGAGGCGGTGCCCGCGCCCGTCGCCAAGGCCGTCGACGACGCGGTGGATATCTTCACGTTCGCGATCGGCGCCGGCCCCGCTTCGTGCGGCCAGTTGCTGCTCGCGTTCGATCTGCTCGGCGTGTTCGACCAGTTCAAGCCGAAATTCACCAAGCGCTATGCGCAGATCGCCGATGTCGCCGTCGCCGCGCTGAAGGAGTTCGCAGGCGAAGTGCGCGCCGGCACGTTTCCCGATGCCGATCATTGCTACGGCATGAAGCCCGAGGAAGAGCAGAAGCTGCGCGAGGCGATCACGGCGCGAGCTCCGAGGGCGACGTAGCGGCGGCATCGAGTCGAGCGCCATCCCCGTTCACCTGCGCGCGAACGTCCTCGCCGCGAAGCTCGCGCGGCTCGCAGCCGGCGTCGATGCACATCGACGCCGCGTGGCCGATCGCATGGCCATACGAAAAGCATTGCGCCGTGACGCGCGCCGAAGCGACCGCCTCGTGCTGCGCGGACAGGCAGCGGCCGGCGATGAGCAGGCCATCGCCGCGCTCGGGCACGAAGCAGCCGTACGGCACTTCGTAATAGTCGTCGAGCAGCCATTCGACGCGCGGCTTCGCGCCGGCGTGAAGCTCGATCGGCCACGGCGAGCGCGCGATGCCGTCGGCAAACTTGCCGCCGCGCACGACGTCGTCGTTGGCGAGCGTCCTGATCCCGCGCGCCTGCCGCGTCTGGCGCACGCCAACCTGAACGCCCGTGTCGTTGACGAAGCTCGCCTCGCATCCGGCGAGATGATCGCGGAAGAAGCGCGCGTATTCGCGCACCTGCCGCCGGCCTTCGATCTCCGCATCGGTGAAGTCGGCGGCGACGAGCGTGTTGAGCTCGCGCCGATCGCGGCCGATGACGCGCGTGCAGTTGCACAGCAGCTCGTGCGGACGCGTCGTCGTGAACAGCCATATCTTCGCGCGCGGCAGCGCGTAGCCCGCGCCGTTGTTCGTGCGGATGAGCTCCGACACTTGCTCGGGCATGATGGTGTCGGCGCCGTACGCGCCGACGAAGCGGGCCGTGTCGACGCCGCCGAGGCGAAAGATCATCGTCGGGTTCTGCACCCTGCCGTCGTCGCCGACGAACGACGGAAAGCCCGCCATCGCGACGACGTCGGCGTCTCCGCTGGCGTCGATCGTGATCTTCGCGCGCACGCGGAGCTCGCCCTGCTTCGTGTACGCGACCAGTCCGACGACGCGGTCGCCTTCGACCAGCACTCGCGTCACCGTCGCGTGATAGAACACCTGCGCGCCCGCTTCTCGCAGCATGCGATCGGCTGCCTCGCGCCACATCAGCGGATCGTGCACGCGCGTCCACGTCTTGCCGTAGCGTACCGGCGCCGTGAGGCCGCCGTGCGACGCGAGCAGCCGCACGAACTCGTCGGCGAATCCGAACACGACTTGCTCGGGCGCGGCGGCGGGCTTTGCGCTCGCGGCGTACAGTCCGCAAACCGTACCCGACATGCCGGCCACCGCGCCACCGCCGCAAAAGCCGTAGCGTTCGAGCAACGCGACGCTGCGACCTTGACGTGCCGCCGTGACGGCCGCCGCGACGCCCGCCGCCCCGCCACCGGCGACGACCACGTCGACGTCGACCGAGAACGGCGGGCGGCGGTCGATCGCGGTCGTCATTTCGCCGAGAGCAGCTTCGCCGGCAGCCACAGCACCGTTTCCGGGAAGATCATCACGATGGCGAGCGTCACGACCTGGAGCAGGATGAACGGCACGACGCCCTTGTACATGTCGAGCAGCGTGATCGACGGCGGCGATATCCCGCGCAGGTAGAAGATCGCGGGCGCCATCGGCGGCGTCAGGTAGCTCGTCTGGATGACGATCAGGAACAGGATGCAGAACCACACCGGATCGAAATGCGCCGCGTTGACGAGCGGCATGAAGATCGGAATGAAGATCAGCAGGATCGATATCCAGTCGAGCACGAACCCAGCGGCGAAGCAGATCGCGAGCATCAGGAACAGCAGCGCCCACGAGTGCAGGTGCATATGCGCGACGAGCTCGGTCGTGAGGGTAATGCCTCCGGAGGCGAAGAACACGCCAGTGAAGACGGTGCCGCCGAGCAGGATCGACATGATCATCGACGTGATGCGCAGCGTCTTCATCACCGACTCGTGCAGCGTCGTCAAGTTGAACTTGCGGTAGAACAGCGTCAGCAGGATCGAGCCGAATGCGCCGAGCGCCGCCGCTTCGGTCGGCGCCGCCCAGCCGAGCATCAGTGAGCCCAGCACGGCGAAGATCATGAACAGCGGCGGCACCAGCGCATGCGCGGTGACTTTCAGCCGCTGCCCGAGCGGCGGCTCGTCGCCGCTCGGGGGAATGCGCGGACCGTGCTCGGGCTTTACCAGGCACAGCAGCAGGATGTAAACGATGTAGAGCGCTGCCATGATGAGTCCCGGGAACAACATGCCGACCAGCAGATCGCCGACGGACACGTTCGCCACGGGACCGAGCACGACGACGACGACCGACGGTGGAATGATCGTGCCGAGCGAGCCGCCGGCGCAGATCGTGCCGCAGATCAGCGGCTTGTTGTACGAGTACTTCAGCATCACCGGGATCGCGAGCAGGCCAACGACGGTTTCGGTCGCGCCGATGACGCCCGTCGACGCGGCGAAGATCACGCACATCACGATGGTGCCGAGCGCGAGGCCGCCCGGCAGCCGCCGCGTCCACAGGTGCACGGCCTCGTAAAGCTGCTCCGCGATGCCCGATCGCTCGAGCATCGTCCCCATGAAGACGAACAGCGGCACCGCGGCGAGCACGTAATTGCTCGCGATGTCCTCGATCTTCTCCATGAACTGGAAGATCACCGCGTCCTGGAAGACGATGTAGCCGAAGATCAGCGCCGTGCCGGAGAGCGCGAACGCGACCTGCACGCCGAGGAACACGAACACGAACATCGTGAGGATCATGAAGAGCGGCAGGTACTGCATCACGGCTCTCGTCCTCGCTCGCTCGGCTGCGCGGGCACCGGTTTGCCCGCAAGCACGCGCCCGGCGCGGATCAGCTTGGCGAGCGCCTGCAGCGCGAGCAGCGTGAACGCCGTGCACAGCACCATCCGGAACGGCCAGATCACCGGATTGAACGCCGACATGCCGGAACGCTCGTGGCTCGCATACGCGATCAGCACCTTGTGCCACAGCCCGACGCTGAGCCATAGCGCGGCCGGCAGCACCAGCACGACGTAGCCGAATACGTCGATCAGCGCACGCTTCTTGGCCGACAGCTGGCCGTAGAAGAAGTCGACGCGAACGTGCGCGTCCTGTCGCAGCGTGTAAGCCATGCCGATCAGGAAGTGCGTGCCCATCACCATGTAGCCGACCTCGAACGCCCACACGGTGGGCGCGTCGAAGACGTAGCGGGACACGACCTCGTAGCACGAGGCGAAGATCAGCGGGATCACGAGCCAGGCGACGATTGCACCGGTCGTGCCCGTCATGCGGTCGAGAAACCTCAGGAGCGCGAGCATCAGCGGCGTTGCCCCGGCGAAGAAAGGCGCCGGGCAGGCAAAAAAAAGCCGGAATCCGCGACGGCCCGGCGATACGCGGATTCCGGATTTGGCGCGATTACACCTTGATGTTCAGTTCCTTCACGACCTTGTCGATCGGCTCGGTCTTGACGTTGCGATAGCGCGGCGCGTCGCGCCATTGCTCCTCGAACGCGATCTGACTCTTGAACACCTTGTCGAACCACGGATTGGCCGCCCGCTCCTTGTCCGCCCACTTGAACGCGACACGCCGCGCCTGGTATTGCACTTCGGGCGCGAGGTCGATCACCTCGTTGCCTTCCTTGCGGTAGAACGCGAGCGCCTTTGCATCCTCCTCGCCGATGCGCGTCCAGCTCTCGAACGTCGTGAGCTTCGCGACCTGCTCGATCAGGTTCTTGTCGGCCGCAGAAAGCTTCGCCCACACGTTCTTGTTGATGCACAGCTCGAACGGTGCCGTGGGCTGGTGGACACCCGGGATGATCAGGTACTTCGCCACCTTGTAGAAGCCCGGCGTGATGTTCTCCCAGAGCGTGCCCCACTCGGTCGCGTCGATCACGCCGCGCTCGAGCGCGGGATAGATCTCACCGCCGGGAGTCGTTACCGGCGAGGCGCCGAGCTCCTTCGACATCTCGATCCAGCTGCCGGCCGTGCGCAGCTTGAGACCCTTGAGGTCGGCGAGCGTGCGGATCGGCTTGCGCGAATGGAGGAAGACTTCGGCGGTGCGGATGAACAGCGGCAGCGAGACGATGCCGAACTTCTCGTCGCGGAACTGCTTCTGCATGTCGTAGCCACCGGCTTCGTAGATCCAGTGCAGCATCTTCTCGGTGTCGAAGCTTCCGGCATATCCGCCGAACAGCACCGTCGTCGGATCGGCGCCCCAATCGTAGCCCATCCACGTGTGTCCCATGTCCGCGACGCCGTTCTTCACCGTTTCGGGCACTTTGAGCGCGTTGCCGAGTGCACCGCCGGGAAACGTCTGCACCTTCATCCGGCCGCCGGAAAGCGCCTCGAGCTTCTGCGCGAACGCGTTGGCGCCGATTTCGGTCAGCGGCCCGCCCGGCCAGGCAGTCGCCATCTTCCAGCTGTATGTCGCGCCGTTGTCCGCATTCGCCGCTTTCGCTGCCGCGCCGGCGGCGGCCGCGGCCGCCGTCAGCGCTCCGGCCTTCAAGAAATCACGTTTCCTCATAACCCTTCCTCCATGTGATCGATGCGTGTCCGGTCAAGCGCCCTGCTCCATCGCCGTGCGCTCTCCCGCAGTCGCCTGCTCCTCGCCGAGGTATTTCTCCACTTTCGCCCGCAGCGCGGGCTTGACGTGCTTCATGCTGTAGCCGTTGAACAAATGACCGAGCAGCCCGCGGTCGAGATCGCTGGTACGCATCATCCAGTCGGCGATCGGGAACGTGAGATTCATGTTGACGTCCATCATGATGCCTTTGTTGTGGTGCATCGTGTGGTGGCGCCGGATGGTGTTGATGCACGGCGCGTAGCGCACGAACCAGTTGTCGTGCACGTGGCAGCAGTAGTGAAACGTCTCGTAGATCAGGTATTGCCCGACAATCGTGATCATCAGGATGTAGCCGGCGTTCGGGTCCAGGAGCCACCCCAGAAGCAGCGCGAACGGCACGCCGAACGTCATGAACGTGAACAGCGCGCGCCACGGGAAGAAGATGATCCGCCACTCCCGGCTGCTCGCGACCGTCATTTCGTTGTCGCTGAAATACTGGTGGTGCTGGCGCGTATGCCGGTCGTAGATCGCGCGCAGCGCCCACACGTCGACCAGACGGTGCATGACGTTCTTGTGGATCCACCACTCGAACAGGTTCGACAGCACGAACACCGGCACGACGAGCAGCCATTCCCATGTGGCGTGCGAAAGGCGGCTCGCGCACCAGGCGATCGCCGCGATGCCGACGACGTAGATCACGCCGATGTGCAGCGGTCCGTTGTACAGCGGATGGATCTCGGAACGGTACTGCTCGCGGAATTTCCGCTGCCGCTCGCCCATCGCGTGGCGCTCGACGAGGACATCTGCGAGTTGCGCCATGTGTGTGCCTCCGGAAAGGGTTGGGAAGGGGCGTCCCGGCGCCGGCGGCGCCTGACATATCAGGCGTATATTGTGCCGCCTAATCCCGTTCGTCCCAACCCTTTTCAGCGGGCTCCTTGATGGCGCGGGCGCCGCATCGGCGGAACCACGCTGCGGCGCACCATGGCCGTGCAGCTCACGCGGTGGCCGCGGTCGGTGCGGTCGTCAAGCGCTTCACCAGTCGCACCGCCTCGACGGCGTTGGGCGCGTAGCCGTCGGCACCGATCTCGCGTGCGAACGGCTCGCTCACCGGGGCGCCTCCGACGATGATCTTGAGGTTCTGCGCGAGGCCGCGCGCTTTGAGCCCGGTGACGATCTCGCGCATCTCCATCATCGTCGTGGTGAGCAGCGATGAAAGGCCGACGACGTCGGGCCGGAATGCCGCCACTTCGTCGTAGAACTTCTCGCGCGATACGTTGATGCCGAGGTCGCGCACGTCGAAGCCGACGCCGCGCAGCATCGTGACCACCAGGTTCTTGCCGATGTCGTGCATGTCGCCGGTGACCGTACCGATCAGCACCTTGCCGCGCTGCTGCTCGCCGCTCCTGGCGAGATGCGGCGCGAGGACGCCGACGGCGACCGTCATCGCGCGCGCGGCGAGCAGCACCTCCGGAATGAACGCGTCACCGGCCGCCATGCGGTCGCCGACCACCGTAATCGCCGCGATCAGGCCATGCTCGAGGATGCTGCTCGGCGGAACGCCGCGGTCGAGCAGTTCCTGCACGTGATTCTTGATGTCGACGTGCTTGCCCTTGAAGACGTCGCGCCGCACTGCCTCGTACGGACCGTCTGCGTCGACGCTCGCCGTGGCGGCCGCCGCTTTCGCCGCGATCGGCGCCGGCCGGAACGCGCCTGCCTGCAGCGGCAGCCGGCCCTCGCGCTCGATGCGCTCGCCGATGCGTTGCAGGCGCGAGAAGACGGCCGAGGGCGGCACTTCGTCGGCAATGCCGACCACCATCCGGCGGCCGGGCGCGACCGCGCGGAACAGCTCGTCCATGTACGCTTCGAAATCGGCCTCGCTGGTGCCCGGCATCACGACCGTCGACGGGATGCCGCCGAACAAAGTGAGGTGCTCGCTCCAGTGCCGGTAATACTCGGCAAGGGTCACCTTCGTCATCGGCGCGGGACAGAACGACTCGGCGACGTGCATGCCGGAATCGCGGATCAGATCCATCAGGCCGCGGTTTTCGCCGTCCGTGTGGCACAGCACGAGCTTGCCCGCGGCGCCGAGCGCATCCGCCGCCTTGCGGATCCACGGCTGGATCTCCTGCGCGAAATACGGCGGAAACGTCAGCATGTCGTCGAAGTTCGCACCCCACCACACGACTTCCGCCGGAGATTCGCACACGATCTTCAGCATCTTTTCCTGCACCGGTGCGATGCGCTCGGCGAGCGCGCGCATCTGCGCGTAATGGTCCTTGTAATCGATGAAGAACTGGGTCGCGTCGCAGAGATCGCGCTGGATCAGATGGAACGGCGACGCGTCGAGCGATCCGATGCAGATCGGCTGGCCGTTGTCGCCCATTTCATCGGCCGCCCAGCGCCGGAAACGCTCGAAGTTCGGCACGACGTCCATGTGCTCGAACAGGTAGCCGGCGGGCGCGTAATCCTCCGGCGTCTTGATCAGGTGCTCGACGAGCGCCGGGATCGTGATGCCGTGCCGCTGCGAGTCGACGTCGTAGTGAGTCGTCGTGCTGACCGTGCCGAGCGGCGTGTGGTACTCGACGCGCGTGCGCGCCCCGTCGCGGCGCACCTGCACGTCGACGTCCTTCGGCAGCACGACATCGAACACCGTGTCGCGGCTGTAGAAGACGTTGATGCCACGGTGCAGGTACAACGGCTGAAAGGCGGGGTCGAGCTGGTCGTCGCAGAACCGATGATGGAACGCCCAGCCCTCGGCGCGTGCGATCTCGTTCATCGGCACGCCGACGTAGTTCGACGGCAACGTGCCGGCGGTCGAATTCGCGAGGTACCACAGGTCGAGCCGCGGCACGTACGGCAGCCGGTCCACCGGCTCTCCGCGCAGAGCCGCCAGCACGCGCGTCTTGTGGGTGTACACGTCGCCTCGCTTGCCCCGTCGACGGCGTCGACGGTTTGCGGTGAAAGGAACAGGTGCGACGCGAGCGACGCGGCGCGACTGAAATATTAGGCGTGTATCGGACGGCCTGCGGCAATCGGCCGCCGACGTTTGACGTGGATCAATCTCGATCACCGGGCGCCGCCGGGGCTTGCGCCCGAACGGCGCCCTCGGACCCTCTACATATCGGCGCTCAACGTCGCGCGCGTGAACGCTTCGATGTTGTCGATCAGCCGATCCATCGCGGCTGCGGCCCGCTGCTCGTCGCCGACGGCGATGCTGCGCGCAATGTCGCCGTGCAGCTTCGCGGTTTCGGGCATGTCGGCCGCCTGCTTGTAGTGGTGATACCAGAAGCGGCGCGACAGCGCCTGCATCAGGCCCATCGCGCTCGCGGTGAACTCGTTGCGCGCGGCCGCGATGCACAGCTCGTTGAACGCGCGGTCGACGCGCATGAACGTGATGTCGTCGTTCCTGCGCGCGCTCTTCTCGAACTGGTCGGCGATCTCGACGAAGCGTCGGCGCTCCTCCGCGGTCGCGCGGCGCGCCGCGCAGCGCGCGACCAGCCGCTCAACCTCGCGTCGCAGCTCGAGCAGGCGCATCTGGCGCTTGACGTCGATATCCGACACGATGACGCCTCGCCGCGGCAGGATGGTCACCAGACGCTCGCGCGCGAGCCGCTGCAGCGCCTCGCGGATCGGCGTGCGGCCGATCGCCAGTCGCTCCGACAGCATCGCTTCGGAAACCGCCGAGCCGGGCGGCAGCTGCAGCGTCACGATCAGCTCCTCGAGCGCGGTGTAGGCGCGATCGGTGAGCGTGCGCTCGCCGTTTGCCGGCGCGGCGCGGCGTGTCGGCCGGCTCAGAGCTGTCGCCTTCTTTGCACGGCCGCGAGGAATTGCTCGTACTCCTTTTCGTCGACGCCATAGCTGTGATCGTCGTCGGGAAACGTGCCCTGCTTGACGTCGCTCACGTATGCGCGGATCGCCTGCACCGCCACGTCGGTCACGCTCGCGTAGCGCTTGGTGAACTTCGGCTTGAAGTCGGTGAACACGCCGAGCAGGTCATAGCAGAGCAGGATCTGCCCATCGGTGCCGGCGCCTGCGCCGATGCCGATCGTCGGGATCTCGAGCTGCTCGCTGATGACCTTGGCGATCTTCGCCGGCACCGCCTCGAACTCCAGCATGAAGCAGCCGGCATCCTGGATCGCGAGCGCGTCCTCGAGGATCTTCATCGCCGCCTCGGCGGTGCGGCCCTGGATCCTGAAGCCGCCGAACATCGCGATCGTATGCGGGGTGAGCCCGATGTGCGACGCCGTCGGGATGCCGGCATCGACGAGCGCCCTCAGAATCGCCGCCTGCGATCTTCCGCCCTGCGGCTTGACTGCGTCGCACAGCGCCTCCTGCATGAAGCGGGTGGCGTTGACGAGCGCCCGGTCGACGGTGTTGTAGCTCTGGTACGGCATGCACCCGAGCACGAACGTGTTCGGCGCGCCGCGACGCACGGCGAGCGAGTGCATCACCATCATGTCCATCGTGGCCGGAATCGTGCTGGGATACCCGTGCGCGACCATCGCGAGGCTGTCGCCGACGACCGCCACATCGACCTCCGCCGTCTCCGCCCATCGGGCCGACGTGTAATCGGGCACCGACATGTACACCATCTTCTCGCCGGTCCGCTTCGAATCGCGGATATCGCCGATCGTGCGCTTCTTGCGCTCGCGCTCGCCCACGATGCATCCCTTTGATATGCAGCCCGTATATTAGGCCATCCGAGGGTCAGAGTGCGATTGTCATTCCAATCGCACTCTGACCCTCAGTTCGACCTCGGTTTCGCACTGCAGCGCCCGCGCGCGCTTCCCGGTTCGCCGAACCTTGCTCCGCGTCAAAACGGCGATCGGCGTCCGCTGCACAATGGGACGGCGCGCTGTCGCGGGAACCGACGATGACCAATCTGCTGAGCCGGCTGCTGGAACAGAAGGACGTCGTGATCGCCGACGGCGCAATGGGCACGAACCTTTTCCTGCGCGGCCTCGGCAAAGGCGACAACGGCGCGGCATGGAACGTCGAGCGCGCCGACGCCGTGAGCGAGATTCATCAAGGCTTCGTCGACGCCGGATCCGAGATCCTGCTCACGAACACGTTCGGCGCCAATCGCATCCGACTCGCGCTGCATCATCTCGAGCAGCGGGCTCGCGAGTTCAACATCGCCGGCGCACGCATCGCGCGCCAGGTGGCCGATCGCGCCGGCCGGCCCATTGTCGTCGCCGGCGATATCGGTCCGATCGGCGACGTACTCGAGCCGCTGGGCTCGCGCAGCGTCCGCGACGCCGAGGAGGCGTTCTACGAACAGGCGCTCGCGCTCAAGGATGGCGGCGTCGACATCGCATGGATCGAGACGATGTTCGCCGACAACGAGCTCGACGCGGCGATTCGCGCCGCGCATCGAGCGGGGCTCGATTACGTCGCCACCATGACATTCGACACCGGCGGCCGCACGATGATGGGCGTGCGCCCCGAGGACGCAATGCGGCGCAGCGCCGGGTTTCCATGGGCGCCCATCGCGTTCGGAGCGAATTGCGGCGTCGGGCCGTCGCAGCTGATGGACTCCGTCATCGGCCTCGTGCGCGGCGCCGGCAGGCAGGCGATCGTCGTGGCGAAGAGCAACTGCGGCATTCCGGTGCTCGACAACGACCTGCGCGTTCACTACAACGGCACGCCGGAGGTGCTCGCCGCCTACGCGTGCATGGCCCGCGATGCCGGCGCCCGAATCATCGGCGGATGCTGCGGCACGACGCCCGAGCACATCCGCACGATGGTTGCCGCGCTCGCGAGCCGACCGAAAGGCCCGCCGCCTTCGTACGAAGAGATCGAACGCAAGCTCGGCCCGCTGAAGATGACCACCGGGTTGCCCGAAGCCGTCTGACGGCCGCGTCGAGGGGCGCCTGCACATCCCAAAGGAGCGCGCTTTTTGAACGTCTCTCTTCCGCACGACCTTTCCGACGCGATCCGCCGCAGGGTCGCCTCGGGCCTCTACGACTCGGCGCAGCAGGTCGTCCGCGAGGCGTTGATCCTGCTCGACGAGCGCGATCAGACGCGCGTGCTGCGTCGCGAGCGGCTGTTGCGCGAGCTCGCGATCGGCATCGACCAGGCGAACGACCGCCAGCTCGTCGACGGGCTCGAAGTGTTCCGGCGCCTGCGCAACAAAGCGAACGAGCCCGGATGATGGAAGCGACGAGCCGGATGCAGTTCACGTTCCAGGCGTGCGCCGATCTGCACAACATCTGGGAGTCGATCGCGATGCCCAGCGACCTGTGGGGATCGACCAATGCCGAGCATCTCGCCGCCGCACGGACATTCGCCGAGCAATTCGAGGCGCTGTGCCAGCTGATCACGCTGCACCCCGAAATGGGCCCGCCGCGCAATACGTTGCAGGAGGGCATCCGCAGCCTGCTGTTCCAGCGCTACGTGATCTTCTACCGGATCCGCGGCAACTGCGTCGAGGTGATGCGCGTGCTGCGCGCGACGCGCGAGGTCGACGCCGTCGTCTGAGCGCGACGCCTGCACTCGCAGCGCGGTCCGCGACCGCCCTACCCGCCGTGCGCAAGCCGCTCCGACGCGGCCCTAGGAGACACTTCATGCTGACAGATATCGAGATTGCACAAGCCGCCCGCATGCTTCCGATCGGGGAGGTTGCCGCGAAGCTCGGCATCCCGGCCGCGCACCTCGAGCCGTACGGCCATTACAAGGCGAAGGTGTCGCTCGGTTATGTCGATTCGCTTGCCGGGCGCCCGGATGGCCGACTGATCCTGGTCACGGCGATCAGCCCGACGCCGGCGGGCGAGGGCAAGACGACAACGTCCGTGGGGCTCGCCGATGCGCTCAATCGCGTGGGCAAGAAGGCAGTCGTGTGTCTGCGCGAGCCGTCGCTCGGACCCGTCTTCGGCATGAAGGGCGGCGCAGCCGGCGGCGGATACGCACAGGTAGTGCCGATGGAGGACATCAACCTGCACTTCACCGGCGACTTCAACGCCATCGCGCTCGCGAACAACCTGCTTGCCGCGCTCGTGGACAATCACATCCACCACGGCAACGCGCTCGACATCGACACGCGGCGAATCGCGTGGAAGCGCGTGGTCGACATGAACGATCGCGCGTTGCGCGAAATCACCGTCGCGCTCGGCGGCGTGGCGAACGGCTACCCGCGCGAGGACGGCTTCGACATCGTCGTCGCCTCCGAGGTGATGGCGATCCTGTGCCTGTCGACGAGCCTCGCGGACCTGAAGAACCGCCTCGGCAACATCGTCGTCGGCTATACCCGCGGGCAGAAGCCCGTGGTCGCGCGCGATCTCGACGCGCACGGCGCGATGACGGTGCTGCTGAAGGACGCGCTCAAGCCGAACCTCGTGCAGACGCTCGAGAACACTCCGGCGTTCATCCACGGCGGACCTTTCGCCAACATCGCGCACGGCTGCAACTCGGTGATCGCGACGCGCGCCGCGCTGAAGCTCGCCGACTACGTGGTCACCGAGGCCGGGTTCGGCGCCGACCTCGGCGCCGAGAAATTCGTCGACATCAAGTGCCGCAAGTCCGGGCTGCGCCCCGACGCGGCGGTGATCGTAGCGACGATTCGCGCGCTCAAGTATCACGGCGGCGCGGATGCCAAGGCGCTCCAGCGCGAAGACGTCGGTGCCGTGGAGCGAGGCATCGCCAATCTCGAGCGCCACGTGATCAACGTTCGCGACCATTACGGGCTGCCGTGCGTCGTCGCGATCAACGAATTCCGCTCCGACACCGAGGCGGAGATCGTGACGCTCGAGAGGAGGATGGCGGGCCGCGGCGTCCCGGTGGTGCTCGCGCGGCACTGGGCCGACGGCGGCAAGGGCGCCGAGGAGCTCGCGCTCGCCGTCGTGCACGTGATCGACAACACGCCGAACACGTTCAAGTTCGTGTATCCGGATGCGATGCCGCTGTGGGACAAGGTCAACGCGATCGCGACGAAGCTGTACGGCGCGAGCGAGGTCACGGCGGACACGAAGATCCGCGCGCAGATTCGAAAGCTGCAGGACGACGGCTACGGCGAATATCCGATCTGCGTCGCCAAGACCCAGTATTCGTTCTCGACCGACCCGCTGCTGCGCGGCGCGCCGTCGGGCCACGCGATCAACATCCGCGAAGTTCGCCTCGCCGCCGGCGCGCAGTTCATCGTCATGGTATGCGGCGACATCATGACGATGCCGGGGCTGCCGAAAGTGCCGGCGGCGACCAAGATCGACCTCGACGCGCAGGGACGGGTCGTCGGCCTGTTCTAGATCGCCGCGCGATTCGTCGCGTCCCCGGCAAGCCGTCCGGCTCGGCAAGCGGGTCGCCGCCGCGCTTGCAGCCGGCCAACCGGGCGGGCATCATCGTCGCCTTCGGCCGCTCGCGGCCGGCGAACGCCCGATCTCCTGCGTGCAGCCCTACCTGTCCATCGAATCGCTGACCGTTGGCTACGGCGGTATGCCGGTGCTGACCGACGTATCGATCGGCGTTGCGAAGGGCGAGCTGCTCGCCCTGCTCGGCAGCTCCGGCTGCGGCAAGTCGACGTTGCTGCGAGCAGTCGCGGGCTTGACGCGGCCGTCGTCGGGAACGATCACCATTGCCGGTCGCGACGTGACCCGCCTCGCACCCGAGGCGCACAACACCGCGATGGTGTTCCAGTCGTACGCACTGTGGCCGCACATGACGGTGAACCAGAACATCGGGTACGGCCTGAAGCTGCGCGGCTGGCCGCGCGCGCGCATCGAGGCGCGTGTCGGCGAGATGCTGAAGCTGCTGCATCTCGAGGCCTTCGGCGCGCGCAGGGCAACGGAGCTCTCCGGTGGGCAGCGCCAACGCGTCGCGCTCGGGCGCGCGCTCGCGATCGACCCCGACGTGTTGCTGCTCGATGAGCCGATGTCGAACCTCGACGCGCAGATCCGCCTCGAGCTGCGGCACGAGCTTCGCGCGCTGCAGCAGCGAGTCGGCATCACCGCCGTGTATGTCACCCACGACCGGGAGGAGGCGCTCGCGCTCGCCGACCGCATGGCGGTGCTCGACGCGGGAAACGTCGTCCAATATGGAACGCCCGAGGAGCTCTACCGCGCACCGGTGAACCCGTTCGTCGCCCGTTTCATGGGCGCGGACAACGCGATCGAGCTCGAAGTCGCGCAAGGCGGCTTCACCGTCGTCGGCGACGACGCGCACTTCCGCGCACCGCTGCCCGAGGCGATCGCATCGAACTACGCGCGCGCGATCGCGCATTTCCGCAGCGACGCGGCGCGCATCGACATCGGCGCGCCGGCACACGGTGCGGCGGCGCTGCCGGGCAGGATCGCGTCGCGATCCTATCTCGGCAACCGGTGGCGCTACGGCGTACGCACCGGCGCGCAGCAGATCTGGGTGGACGACCCGAGCCGGCACGAAGTCGGCGCGAGCGTCCACGTCATCGTGCCCGCCGATGCGTGGCACGTGTATCCGAAGACCGAGACTCAACCACGAGGAGAGCACGCATGAATCGTCTGTTGTCGTTCACCGCCGTCACCGCCACCGCGGCCGCGTGCGGCCTTGCCGGCGTCTTCCATCCGGGATGCGCGGTCGCCCAGACGACGCTCAACGTCGTCACCGCCGGCGACCAGAACATGGTCGACTACGTGAACAATTATCTGGGACCCAAATTCGAGAAGCTCAATCCTGGCGTCAAGGTGCGCGCGGTGGGCACCGGTCCCGGCGATGCGGGCTCGCAGAAGATCCAGGAGAAGCTCGAGGCCGAGTCGAAGGCCGGCGCCGCGACGTGGGACGTCGACGTCGCCGTCGTCCACCAGCGCGGTGCGGCGAACATGGTGAAGGCGAACCTGCTCGCGCCGTATCGCAACGACGTCGCGGCCGGCAAGCTCGTGTCGCGCGACACGGCGAAGAACGCGCTCGGCCAGAACGTCGACGGCTACGTGCTGCCGATGTTCCACAGCCAGATCGCGCTTGCGTACAACTCCGAGCTCGTGAAGACGCCGCCGAAGTCGTACTCCGAGCTCGCCACATGGGCGAAGAGCAATCCGAAGCAGTTCGGCTACAACGGCGTCAAGGGCGGCATGTCGGGCGTAGGGTTCGTCATGGGCTGGGTCAATGCGAACAGCACGATCGGTCCGAAGCTCGAGACCGGTCCGTACGACGCCGGAGCGAAACCGCAGATCGACAAGGCGCTGCTGAGCCTGAAGGAGTTCAACAAGAACGTCGTGCTGACACCGGGCAATGCCGGCACGCTCGACATGCTCAATCGCGGCGAGATCGCGATGGGGCCGGTGTGGGTCGACATGTTCTATACGTGGGCGGCAGACGGCAAGATGAACCCGAAGGTGCGCTTGTCGCTGCTCGCGCCCGGCCTGCCGGGCCAGCCGATGTACTACGTCGTGCCGGCGAAGGCGGCGAACGCGGCAATGGCGAAGAAGTTCATCGACTTCGCCGAGAGCCCCGAGGTCCAGGCCGACGGCATCGTCAAGCAGTTCAACTGGTATCCGGGCATCGATCCGAAGTACGTGCAGCCGAAGCTCGACACGGCGAGCTGGAACAAGCTCTTCACCGACATCAAGCCGGACGAGCTCGCGGAATACGGCAAGCCGTTCCCGCTGTCGCAGTACTTCACCGACATTCTCGAGAGCTACGAGAAGGTGGTGGCGAACTGACGATCGACGCCTCGAGTGGCATCGAGCCCGTCATTCCCGCGAAAACGGGAATCCAGCGTCGTCACCGACGAAAAGACACTGGGTCCCCGCGCTCGCGGGGACGACGACCGTAGCGGCGCGGCCGGGACAGCGGCCGCGCTGCGCTTGGGCGAGTGGCAGTGGATCGGTTTGCTGCTGCTCGCGCCGGCGCTCGCGCTGATCGCGCTGCTGTTCATGCTGCCGCTCGGCGTGTCGATCGTCACGGCGTTCGAGGACGCGGACGGCAGCTTCACGCTCGCGCACTTTGCCAAGGCGTGGGACTTCTACCATACCGACTTCTGGTTCACGCTCGCGATCACGGTCGCCGCAACGTCTCTGATCGCGTTGGCGGCGACCGCGATCGCAGGCTACCTGACGCTCGGCGAAAGTCCGCTCGCGCAAGCGGTGCTGCGCTGGCTGTACCGCTGGCCGCTGTTCATCCCGTTCATCGTCACCGCGCAGGTGATGCGCGGGTTCCTCGCGAAGAACGGGCTGATGAACCACGGCCTGATCGCCGCCGGCATCATCGAGCCGCTGCAGGCGCAGAGCTTTCTCGACTGGCGCGGCATCCTGATCGCGTTCGTGTGGAAGCAGACGCCGTTCGTCGCGCTGATGCTCGCCGGTGCGATGGCCTCGCTCGACCGCTCGACGATCGAGGCCGCGCGAAACCTCGGCGCGCGCCGGATTCGAACGCTGCTCGAGATCGTGCTGCCGCAGGTAATGCCGTCGCTGCTCGTCGGGTTGATCCTGTCCTTCGTCACGATGCTCTCGGTCCTCTCGGTGCCGATCATGCTGTCAGGCGACAGCCCGACGATGCTCACCGTCGACATCGCCTACCGCATCAATTCGCATCGCGACTACGGCGTCGCCAACGCGCTCGGCACGATCTCGTGCCTGATGGCCGGCGTCGTCGCCTGGTTCTACCTGCGCCAGGGCGTACAGGCGCGTGCGTGAATCGATGACGTTTCAGCTCGCGTCGCTGCCAAGAGCGCTCTTCGGCGCGATCGTGCTCACGTTGTTCGCGCTGATCCTGTTCGGTCCGCTCGCGAACCTCGTGCTGTGGGCGTTCGCCGAGAAGTGGTACTTCCCGAGCAAGCTGCCGCTCGAATACGGGGTGTCATTCTGGGGCCGCGTGTTCCATCCGCGCGGCGGCGCGATCGAATCGCTGTGGACGAGCCTCTACATCGCCGTGGCGACCGTCGCGGCGAGCCTCGCGCTCGCGATTCCCGCCGGGTACGCGCTCGCGCGGCTGCGCCTGCCGTTCCGCGCGGCGATACTGCTGCTGTTCCTGCTGCCGCAGGCGTTTCCGAACGTGCCGGTCTACGTGAACATTGCGCGCATGTTCTACGAGCTGCGCCTCGCGGGCACCGTGCCCGGCGTCGTCCTCGTGCACACGGTGCACGGGCTCGTGCTCGCCGTGTGGATCGCGTCGGCGGCGTTCGCGTCGATCGACCGCTCGCTCGAGGAAGCCGCGCGCAACATGGGCGCGAAGCCGCTGCGCACGTTCTTCACGATCTCGCTGCCGCTCGCGACACCGGGGCTGCTCGCAAGCGCAATCTTCGTGTTCCTCGAGTCGCTCGACGAGTTCACCGGCACCTATTTCGTCGGCGTGCCCGATGTCACGACGCTGCCGCTGCTGATGTTCAACGCGAGCATGGGCGGCAACTACCAGATCGCCGCGATCACCGCGATGATCCTGCTCGTTCCGTCGATTGCGTTCATGTTGGTCGTCGAGCGTTTCCTGCGGCCCGAAGTGCTGGCGAACGTCGGGCGGTAATACAAAAAGCCCGCCGCATTGCGCGGCGGGCTGTGGGCGCACACTGCACGCGCTAGTGGACGGCGAGCTTCGTGCTCTTCGTGCCAGCCGCTTTCGGCAACGTCATCGTGAGCACGCCGCCTTCATAGTTCGCGGAAGCGTTGCTCATGTCGACGTCCGTCGGAAGCGTGAAGGTCCTCGCGACCGAGCCGTAATAGCGCTCGCTGCGAAGCACTTTCTCGCCTTCCTTCTCCTCCTTCTCCCGCTTCACTTCAGCGGAGACCGACACCATGTTGCCGTCGACCGACACCGCGATGTCGTCTTTGGTGACGCCGGGAATGTCGGCTTTCACGGTGTAGCCCTTGTCGTCTTCGGCGACGTCCATCTTGATCGTCGGAGCAGGCTCGAGCTCCATCGTCGGGAAGCGCCATTCGTTCCACAGCGGTGCGAGGTCGAAGAACGGGTCGAAGCGCGTCATTTCACGGAAAGGATTCCAACGCGTCATCGGTTTCATTTAGCCCTCCATCCCGCGAGAGCCCGGTCGCTGGCGGTCGCCCGACCACTACCGCCGGGCTCCGAATATAACGATACGCGCGTCGATGCAACTCGCGTTGCGCGAGATCAATGGCGCGCGTCGATCGCGACGATCGGTCGCGCCTTCAGCTGCGAAAGAACGCGAGCATCTCGCTGCCCGTCGCTTCCGGCGCCTCCTCGGCGAGGAAGTGACTTGCCGGCAGCGCCCGGCCGCGCACATCGGCAGCTACTTCGCGCCAGTCGTCGAGCGGCCGGAACAGCCGGTGCACGACGCCGCGCTCGCCCCACAACGCGAGCATCGGGCATTCGACGCGCCGGCCTTCGGCGAGATCCTCGTCGTCGTGCACGAGGTCGATCGACGCGGCAGCGCGATAGTCTTCGCAACTCGAATGAACCGTTGCAGGATCGGCGAAGCAGCGCTCGTATTCGGCGAGTGCACGCGGATCGAAATACGACAGTCCGCCGCCCCAGCTCCCGATCTTGCGCCGCAGGTAATACACGGGGTCCGCGCCGATGAGCCGCTCCGGCAGGTCGTACGGCTGGATCAGGAAGAACCAGTGGTAGTAGCGCGTCGCGAACTCCTTGTCGGTGCCCGCGTACATCTTGCGTGTCGGCGAGATGTCGAGCACCGCGAGCCGCTCGACAGCGTGCGGATGATCGACAGCGAGCCGGTGCGCGACGCGCGCGCCGCGGTCGTGACCGGCAAGCGCGAACCGCGGATAGCCGAGCACCGCCATCACCTCCAGCACGTCGCGCGCCATGGCGCGCTTCGATTGCTGCTCGTGATCGGTGAGCGCCGGCGGCTTCGACGAGTCGCCGTAGCCGCGCAGGTCGGGGCAGACGATGGTGAAGTGCCGTGCGAGGTCGGGCGCGACGCGGTGCCACATGGCGTGCGTTTGCGGATAGCCGTGCAGCAGCAGCAACGGCGGGCCGACGCCGCCCACCACGCAATGGATATCGGCACCGTCGGTCTCGATGCGCCGCGAAGCAAAGCCGGGGAACAGCGGACCGGTGCTCATCGCAGGCATCAGCCGAGCATCGCCATCGCGCGCGCGTGATCGATGCCGACGCTCTGCGCCGCCGCGACGATGTCGGTCAGCGTGGCGTCGTCGATCGGAATGCCGTGCGCGCGGCGCTCGGCACGCGTTCGCCGCTCGACCTCACCGGGGACGAGCACCGGCTCGCCCGGCGTCGCCGGCGGCGAGCCCTTCACCCATTCGACGAGGCGACGCGCCTCGCGCAGCACGTAGCCATCACGATCGTAGACCGACGGCGCGATGTAGATCGACAGCATGTTGTTGCGCAGGACGTCGTCGGCCGGGTCGGAGCTCCGACCGCTCGTCACGGCGCCCGCGAGCAGATCGACGATGATCGAAAGT
Source organism: uncultured beta proteobacterium (assembly GCA_963798655.1). GTDB lineage: Bacteria > Pseudomonadota > Gammaproteobacteria > Burkholderiales > Casimicrobiaceae > CAVSMC01. Next base: position 529,498 of record CAWCUH010000012.1, read on the forward strand.
CCCGAGCCCTTGTGGCCACCGACGGTCAATAACGCGCCGCCGTCGTAGAAATCGCTCGGTTCGCTCGTCGGCTTGCCGTTGCGATCGACGATCCACCCCGGCGGCACGCGTTCGTTCTTGTTCCTCGCGACCATCAGCTTGCCTTCGGCGACCATCGATGTCGTGATGTCGAGGATCACCGGCTCGGCACCGTCGAGCGGAACGCCGACGCACATCGGATTGGTCGACAGCCGCCGGTCGGTGCCGCCGAACGGCGCGACGCGCGGCGCGCCCGACGTGTTCAGGAAATGCAGCGACACCTGTCCCGTCGCCGCGGCGCGCTCCGCCCAGTCGCCGAGCCGGCCGAGATGTCCGCAGTTGCGCAAGCCGACCATCGCGATGCCGCTGCGCGCGGCCTTGCGCGTGCCGACGTCGACCGCGAACTCGCCGACGACCTGTCCGAAGCCGCGATTGCCTTCGACGATCGCGAGCGCGTCGCTGTCGAAGACGAGCGTCGGTGCACGATTGGGCACGAGCCAGCCGACGCGCACCCACTCGCAATACGTCTTCACGCGGATCACGCCGTGCGAATCGTGACCGGCGAGGTTCGAGTCGACCAGTCGGCGCGCGATCGTGCGCGCCTCGGCGTGATGCGAGCCGGCCGCGTGCATGATCGCCGCCGTCAACTCGAGCAGCGGCTCCTCGCGAACGCTCTTCATCGCTGCAGTCCTAGTGAATCTCCGGCTCGTCCGTCGGCGCCGTGCCTTCGAGGAAATCGAAGTCGCAACCGTCGTTCGCCTGCCGGATGTGCTGTTGGTAGAGCGCGCCGAAGCCGCGCGCGAATCGCGGCGGCGGCGACTTCCACTGCGATCGCCGGCGTGCGATCTCCTGCGCGGACACGCGAAGCTCGAGCCGGCGCGCCGCGACGTCGAGCTCGATCGTGTCGCCGTCCTTCACCAGCGCGAGCGGGCCGCCGACGAACGATTCGGGCGCGACGTGCAACACGCAGGCACCGTAGCTCGTACCGCTCATTCGCGCGTCCGAGATACGCAGCATGTCGCGCACGCCTTGCGCGAGCAGCTTCTTCGGGATCGGCAGCTGCCCCCATTCCGGCATGCCCGGCGCACCTTGCGGACCCGCATTCTGCAGCACCAGCACGGAATCGGCGGTGACTTCGAGCGCGGGATCGTCGATGCGAGCCGCCATGTCGTCGTAGCTCGAGAAGACGACCGCGGGCCCCGCATGCTGCAGCAGCCGCGATTCGGCGGCCGCGGGCTTGATCACCGCGCCGTCGGGCGCGAGGTTGCCTTTGAGCACCGCGAGGCTGTCTCTCGGAACGAGCGGATGCGCGCGCGGCCGGATCACTTCGGTGTTGAACGTCTGCGCGCCGTCGACATCGGCGCCGATTGTGTTGCCGGAGACGGTCATGCAGTCGAGGTCGAGAAGATCCGATAGCGACGCGAGCAGCGCGCGCAAACCGCCGGCGTAGAAGAAGTCTTCCATCAGGAACCGGCCGGCGGGACGGATGTCGGCAAGCAACGGCGTGCGGCGCGCGAGCGCGTCGAAACGGTCGAGCGTGAGCGCGATGCCGGCGCGCCGGGCGAGCGCGATCAGATGCACGAGTGCGTTGGTCGAGCCGCCGAGCGCGAGCACCGCGGTGATCGCGTTGTCGAAGCTCGCGTCGCTGAGAAGATCGCGCGGCTTCAGATCCTCCCACACCATGTCGACGATGCGGCGCCCCGTAGCGGACGCCATCCGCGCGTGGCGCGAGTCGGCGGCAGGGATCGACGACGCGCCGGACAACGTGAAGCCGAGCGCTTCCGCCGCGGACGTCATCGTCGACGCCGTGCCCATCGTCATGCAATGGCCCGCGGAGCGCGCGATGCCGCCCTCCATCTCGTTCCACGCCTCTTCCGACAAGTTGCCGGCGCGCCGCTCGGCCCAGAATTTCCACACGTCACTGCCCGAGCCGAGGAACTGTCCGCGCCAGTCGCCACGAAGCATCGGGCCGGCGGGCATGAAAATCGCTGGCAGGTTCATGCTGATCGCGCCCATCAGCAGCGCAGGCGTTGTCTTGTCGCAGCCGCCCATCAGCACGCAGCCGTCGGCCGGATACGAGCGCAGCAGCTCCTCCGTCTCCATGGCGAGCAGGTTGCGATAGAGCATCGTCGTCGGCTTCTGGAACGGCTCGGACAGCGTGAGCGCGGGCATCTCCACCGGGAACCCACCGGCCTGCCAGACGCCGCGCTTCACTTCCTCCGCCCGCTGGCGAAAGTGCGTGTGGCACGGATTGATGTCGCTCCAGGTGTTGACGATCGCGATCACCGGCTTGCCGACGTAGTCGGTGCGCGAGTAGCCCATCTGCGCGGTACGCGAGCGATGTCCGAACGAGCGCATGTCGTCGACGCCATACCAGCGATGCGAGCGCAGGTCCTCGGGGCGTTTGCGGCGAGCGCTCATCGGTCGTCTCCTTCGTGTGCCGCAGCGACGACGCTCGTCTCGCGCTTGCAAGAACGGCCGATTCGCGTACCGCTTTCCGGCATTGAAAAAAATCCAACGCCGCTTTGAATTTCGTCGCGTGCCTGCGTGATCATTTTGTTGGTTGACACATGTTTTTCGCGGAATTTATGAAACTCACCGCCATTCTAATCGTTTGTCTGCGTACGCACGTGCAGCCGGGATGCCGTCGTCTCGCGGCACGCCGGGCGCGCGCCCGCGCGACGCGGTGGCGCGCCGCCAAGACCGCAGCCCGCTCCGTCAAGGCGTGCGGAATGCGCGCCGCATCGCGGTTCGATATTTGGAGAACGATATGGCCCGTTCCAACTCGCGCGCAATCAGCGCCTCGGATCGGATGCGCGTGCTGCTCGTGGCGACGCTTTGCGTGCTCGGTGCCATCGCCGTCGCCCTCGCGCACGCCGCGTTCGGCGCCGAGAAATCCGCAAGGACGAATCTCGCCGTCGATCCGGCGAAGTTCTTCGATGCCATCGTGAAGATCGAAGCGCACGCCGTGCCCGACGCGCGCAGCAGCGGGACGCTCGGCGACGAGCGCGAAGGCACGGGCATCGTGATCAGCGGCGACGGCCTCGTGCTCACGATCGGCTATCTGGTCGTCGAAGCCGACGACGTGAAGATCGTCGACAGCCGGGGACGGTCGCTGCCGGCGCATGTCGTCGGCTATGACCATGCGAGCGGACTCGCGCTCGTCCGGCCGCTCGTTCCGATGCGTGCCGTACCCGTCCCGCTCGGCGATTCGTCGAAGGTGGGCGAGCGCGCGCCGGTGATGATCGTCAATCACGCAGGCGCCGACAACGTGACAATGGCGTTCGTCGTCGCAAAGCGTCGGTTCACCGGCAATTGGGAGTACATGCTCGACCAGGCGATCTTCACCGCGCCACCGTCGCTGGACTGGAGCGGCGCAGCGCTCGTCGGACCCGACGGCCGGCTTCTCGGCGTCGGCTCTCTGATCGTGCGCGACACGACGGATGGGCAAGCGGGACTGCCGGGCAACATGTTCGTGCCGATCGACACGCTGAAGCCGATCCTTGCCGACCTCATCAAGAATGGCAAACGCCCGGGACCGGCGCGTCCGTGGCTCGGCATCGTCGCCGATGAAGTGCGGGGGCGGCTCCTCGTGTCGAACGTTTCACCCGACGGGCCGGCAGACAAGGCGGGCGTGAAGCCCGGCGACATCATCCTCGGCATCGGCCACGACGGCGTTCGCTCGCAGGCGGAGTTCTATCGCAAGCTCTGGAGCGCCGGATCCGCCGGGTGCGATATCCCGCTGCGTCTGCTGCAGGGCGTCGACATCGCCGAGTTGTCGGTGCACTCGATGGATCGCGCCGAATACTACCGGCCGACGACGACGTACTGACGCCTCTCGCGCGCTTCGCATCGCCGCGCTTCGACACGCGCGGCGATCGCGCTCCGGTAGAATCGCGACGCGCCTCGCTCGCGAGGCATCCCGCCGCGACCCGATGCTTCTGTACGCCGTCACGATCTTCATCAGCGCGTTCCTGCTGTTCCTCGTCCAGCCGGTTATGGCGAAGCAGATCCTTCCGTGGTTCGGCGGATCCGCTGCGGTGTGGACGACGTGCCTCGTGTTCTTCCAGGCCGCGCTGCTCGCCGGCTATGCATATTCCGACGCGCTCGTGCACCGTGTCACGCCGCGCGCGCAACGGAGGCTTCATGCGATGCTGCTCGTGCTGTCGCTCGCCGTTCTGCCGATCGTGCCGGCCGCCCACTGGAAGCCGCAAGGAAGCGAGAATCCGTCGTGGCTGATACTCGGATTGCTGGCCGTCACCATCGGGCTGCCGTACTTCCTGCTGTCGTCGACGAGTCCGCTGGTACAGGCGTGGCTCGCGCGGGCGAGACCGGGCTCGAGTCCGTATCGGCTGTTCGCGCTGTCGAATCTGGCGTCGATGCTCGCGCTCGTCGGCTATCCCTTCCTGCTCGAGCCGTGGACGCCGACGCGCGGGCAGGCGATCGGGTGGTCCGGTGGCTATGCGGCGTTCGTCGTGCTTTGCATCGCGACCGGCTGGCGCAGCGCGCGCAATGTACACGCGCCGCACGTCGCGACGCGCAGCGCAGCGACGAGCGCTGCCGCGGGCAATGGGCCGCATGAACCGCCGCCGACCCTCGCGCGGCAGATTCTGTGGTGCACGCTCGCCGCGACCGGGTCGATGCTGCTGCTCGCCGTCACCAACCACATCACGCAGAACATCGCGGCCGTGCCGCTGCTGTGGATTGCGCCGCTCGCGCTCTACCTGCTGACGTTCATCCTGTGCTTCGATGCGTCCGGCTGGTATCGACCCGAAGTGTTCCGCGCGATGGTCGCCGCGGCGCTCGGCGTGATGGCATGGACACTGGCGGATCCCGCGCTCACGCACGAGCTCGCATTGCAGATCGGCGTCTTCCTCGGCGGACTGTTCCTCGCGTGCATGTTCTGCCAGGGCGAGCTCGTGCGATTGAAGCCCGCGCCGCGATACCTGACGCGCTTCTACCTGATGATCTCGCTCGGCGGCGCGATCGGGTCGGCGCTGGTCGGGCTCGTCGCGCCGGTCGTTCTGCCGGCGCACTTCGAGCTCGCAGGCGTTCTCGCGATATGCGCAGCGCTGCTGTTGTGGCAGGTGCGCAGCGAGCATCCGGCGTACGGCGTGCTCGCGATCGTCGCCGCGCTGGTGGCGATCGGCTGTGGAGCATGGGGCATCGTCGAGTTCTATCAAAACACCGTCGTCGCGACGCGCAACTTCTACGGCGTTCTGCGCGTGCAGGCGTATGGGGACGAGAATTCCGAGTATCGCCGGCGCTCGCTCGTGCACGGGACGATCCTGCACGGCACGCAGTACGTCGCGCCCGGCCTCAGGCGACAGCCGGCCACCTACTACACGGGCACGTCGGGCATCGGCCGCGCGATCGAGTCGCTGCATCCGAGCATCACGCCGATCCGCGTCGGGGTGATCGGGCTCGGAACGGGCACGATCGCCGCGTACGGCAGCAAGGGAGACGTCTACCGCTTCTACGACATCAATCCAGCCGTCGTGGAAATCGCGCGACGCGACTTCACGTACCTGTCGGACAGCGAGGCGACGATCGAGATCGCGCTCGGCGACGCGCGGCTGTCGCTCGAGCGCGAGCCGCCGCAGCAATTCGACGTGCTCGCAATCGATGCCTTCTCGAGCGATGCAATCCCTGTGCATCTGATCACGTACGAGGCGCTCGCGATCTACCTGAAGCATGTGAAGCCCGATGGAATCGTTGCGTTCCACGTCACCAATCGCTATCTCGATCTGGTGCCGGTCGTCGAAGCGCTCGCGCGCGCGCACGGCGTTGCATCGACGTGGGTGCGCGACGACGAAGAAGAAGGCCTCGCAAGCCGCAGCGACTGGGTTCTCATTGCGCGCGACGCCGCGCGCCTCGACAAGGCGCCGATCGCCGAAGCGAGCGAGCCCGCGGAGTCGCGGCCCGATTGGCGGCTGTGGACGGACGACTTCAACAACCTCGTCCAGGTGCTGAAATGAAATGCGTGCCGCACGCGTAGAATCGCCAGCGTGACTAGCGCTTTCGCAGCACCGCCCGAGCGTGATCCGGCGTCGTATCGCGCGCTGGAGCACCCGGCCGGCGCACGCTGGATCGACGTGCTCGATCAGCGGGTATTGCCACACGCCCGCGTGAGCGTGCGCATCGCGAGCGCCGACGCCGCTGCGCTCGCGATCCGCAGAATGACGATTCGCGGTGCGCCGCTGATCGGCGCCGTCGGCGCCTACGGCCTCGCGCTCGCGCTGCAGGTCGACGCCGGCGACGCCGCGCTTGCACAGGCGCATGCGGCGCTCGACGCAACGCGGCCGACCGCCGTCAATCTGCGCTGGGCGCTCGATCGTGTCCGCGATGCCGTGAGGCCGCTGCCGCCGAGCGCGCGCGCCGACGCCGCGTGGGCGGAGGCGGATGCGATCGCCGCCGAGGACGACGTGCGCAATCGCGCGATCGGCGAGCATGGTTTCGCCTTGATTGTCGACGTCGCGCAGCGCAAGCCGGGTCCGGTGCGCGTGATGACGCATTGCAACGCCGGTGCTCTCGCGACGTGCGGCTGGGGCACGGCGACGGCGCCGATCTTCCTCGCCCACGCACGGGGCATCGCGGTGCACGTGTGGGTCAGCGAAACCCGCCCGCGGCTGCAGGGCGCGAACCTGACCGCGTGGGAAATGGGTGAGCGCGGCGTCCCGCACACGCTGTTCGTCGACGGCGCGAGCGGCCTGCTGATGCAGCGGGGCGATGTCGATATCGTGCTCGTCGGCGCCGATCGCGTCGCGGCAAACGGCGACGTCTGCAACAAGATCGGCACGTACGACAAGGCGCTCGCGGCGCACGACAACGCCGTTCCGTTCTACGTCGGCCTGCCGTCGCCGACGCTCGACTTCGATCTCGCGAACGGCGCCGCGATCCCGATCGAGAAGCGCGAAGACGACGAGGTGCTGATGGTCACCGGTCGCGACGACTACGGGCACACGACCAGGGTGGCGCTCGCACCGCACGGCGCGCGTGCGGCGAACTACGCTTTCGACGTGACGCCTGCCCGGCTTGTCACCGGATTGATCACCGAGCGCGGCATCGCGGCGGCGAACGCGGCCGCACTGGCGTCGATGTTTCCCGAGCGCGTCGTCGCACGATGAACGAGCGACAGCTGCGCGAATCGGTGATCGCGACGGCGCGCTCGATGAACGCGCTCGGCATCAATCGCGGAACGTCGGGCAACGTGAGTGCGCGGTGGTCGAATGGAACGTTCGATGGTTTCCTCGTCACGCCGAGCGGGCTGCCTTACGGCGACACCGAGCCGCAGGACATCGTCGCCGTCGCCCTCGACGGCACGGCGCATGGCGCACGCGAGCCATCGTCCGAGTGGCGCTTCCACCGCGACATCTACGTCGCGCGCCCGGAAGCGGGCGCGATCGTGCACACGCATGCGCCATTCTGCACAACGCTCGCCTGCCTCGGGCGCGGCATTCCGGCGTTCCACTACATGATCGCCGCCGCGGGCGGCACCGATATCCGCTGCGCGCCCTATGCGACGTTCGGGACGCAGCAACTGTCCGCTCATGCGGTCGCCGCGCTCGACGGCCGGCGCGCTTGCCTGCTCGCTCATCACGGCATGATCGCGATCGGTGCGTCGCTCGAAACGGCGCTCGCGCTGGCCGTCGAAGTCGAGCACCTGGCGGAGGTCTATTGGCGGGCATTGCAGGTCGGGGAGCCCGCGTTGCTGTCCGAAGTCGAGATGACCGTCGTGCTCGAGAAGTTTCGCACGTACAGCAAACGATGAGCGCGCTCGCCGATCTCGCGTCGAGCCGCAGCGGGCAGGACGTCCGCGGTCGGGGCTGGGCTTACGCGTGGATCGCGTCGATCCCGGTAGCGGTCGCGCTCATCGCTTTGCGCGCTCCGCAGACGTTCACGCTTCCGCAGTTCTGGGCGGAGGACGGCGCGGTGTTCTACGCCGACATGCTGACGTACGGCCCCATTTCGCTTCTTTACGCGCACGCGGGAACGTTGCACGTGCCGCCACGGCTCGCCGCGCTGCTCGCATCCAATTTCTCGGCCGCGATCGTGCCTGCGCTGTTCGCGGACGTTGCGGTTGTCTGCACGTGCTGGACGGCGGCCACGATCGCGACAGCGCGCCTGCCGTATGCGCCGCTGCTCGCGTGCCTGCTGATCCTCGTTCCAAGCGATGGCTTGATCTTCGGTAGCCTGACGCACCTCCAGTGGATGCTCGCGCCCGGCATGGCGGTTATTGCCGCGACGCCGCCTCCCGACAGCCGCGCAGCGCGCGTGAATCAGCTCGTGTTCGCCTGCGCCGCAGGCCTCACCGGGCCGCTCGGGCTGTTGAGCGCGCCGATCGTTATCGCACGGCTTTATTTTCAGCGCGACGCGCATACGAAGGCGCTTGCA
>CAWCUH010000013.1:0-15450 GCA_963798655.1 uncultured beta proteobacterium
GGGCGATGATGCTCGCGTGAGCGCGCCCCGCGCGTGCGATCACCGCGCTTTGTTGACGCTGATCAATGCGGGCGGTGCCCGCAGAGCGAGTTCCGCCGGTCCGCGCCGCTAGGCGACGACGTAGTAGATGCCGGTAACGAGCAGAATGGCTGCGACGAACGTCTTCAGCGCCCTCTCGTTGAAGTACTGATTGAGCGCGGGGCCGAGGAACGACCCGACGATCACGCCCGGAATCTCGGCGCCGACGAGCGCCCAGTCGACATTGACCCGCAAAGCGAGATACGTGAACACGCTGAGCGCAAGCGGAAGCATCAGCGCGACGAGGCTCGTCCCGACGACCACGTACATCGGGAACAGCAGCACGCTCGCGAGGAACGGCGTGACGAGAAAGCCGCCGCCGACACCGAACGCGGAGCCGACGAACGAAATCGCAAAGCCGCCGGCCGCGGCGGTGAGCGGGCTGAAGTCGAAGTTCTCGCCGCCGAAGCGCACGCGAATCCGCGTCCACGTCCACGCCACGGTGCGCGGCGCATCGTCACGCGCGAGACTCGCGAAGCCACCCGCGCGAACCAGCTTGCCGACGCGCTCGGACGCCTGTCGCGCCCGCCGATGTCCGACGTGCTGCAGCACCGATTTCGACCAGCCCTCGTAGAGCACTCTTGCGGCGACGCACGTGACCAGCACGCCGAACGCCATGCGGTACGCGCCAAGGTTCGACAGCAGCGATTTCGAAAGCAGCGAGCCGCACACCGCGCCGATCGATGCACCGATTCCGTATGTCGCTGCAACGCTCCACGCAAGCCGGCGTTGCCGGTGGTACACGGGAACGGACACCAGGCGGCTCGAGAACTCGAGCAGCTGGTTGAACACCTTGATCATGTTGGCGTCGGCGACGCCGAGGATCGACAGATGACCCACGCCGACGAGGATTCCGCCGCCGCCGCCGCCCATCGACATCAGGAAGCCCGCGAGCACGCACCAGCCGAACGCGAGGAGGAGGTGGCTCACCGCAGCGATTCGCCAACAGCGACCCGCGTGCGAGCGCGGTCTCCCAGGCACGCGCGAGCGGCGACCCGCCGGTACGTCCGGCAAGTCGCCAAGGCGCGCATCGCTGCGCGGCTATAAGCGAATACCGAACGTATCGGCGCCGCCGTCTACGCGTGCAGCCCCAACGCGTCGATGGCCGCGCGCGAGAAGAAGTTGACGCGGGTTTCCTCGCTGATGTCGGGGTAGTTCTTCAGGTAGCGCACGACCCCGGATACGCCGCTCGAGTCCCAGTGCGGATAGTCGCTCGTGCACGCCATGTTGCGGCCGTTGAACCAGTCCATCGTTTCGCGCAGCAGCGCCTCCTCGGGCTCGAACGAGCAGATCACGCATTGGCGCTTGAAGTACTCGGACGGCGGCAACGATATGTCGGTCATCTCGTTGCGCCGCGCCTCGAAGTGATTGTCCAGCCGGAACAGCATGTACGGCACCCACGTCGCGCCCGCCTCGCAGAACAGCACCTTGAGCGTCGGAAAGCGCTCGAGCACGCCGTAGCCGATGATGCCGCAGACCGCCGACGCCATCTCGAGCGGATGCGACACGACGTGCGCAAGCCAGTACTTGTCGTACTTGTAGTCGGTGCTGTACGTGGCGTTGTACGTGCCGGTCGCTTCGTGGAACACGAGCGCCATGCCGAGATCGGTCATCGTCTTCCACACCGGATCCCAGTCGGCGTCCCACCAGCGGACGCCTTGCATGACGTTCGGACGCATCCAGACGGCGGTCGCGCCGAGCTTTTTGCCGCGCTTGATTTCCTCCACCGCCCAGTCGGGGCGAATCGGGATCGTCACGCACCAGAGGTGCCGCTTCGACGACGACCACACCTTCGCCGTCCAGTCGTTCAGCGCGCGTGCGACGGCGTACTGGAACTCGAGATTCATGATGTCCGGAATGAACAGTCCGAGCGTCGGAATCCACACGGCCGCGTCGATGCCGCTCAGGTCCATGTCGACATCGCGATTTTCGAACGCGTGCTTGTGCGCCTTTTCGTAGGCGAGTCCCTCGCCGCGCGGCCGCTGGTCGCCGCAGCCCTCGGTGCGGCCGGGGCCCCAGCCGACGGGCTTCTGGTACAGCCGACCCTCGACCATCAGACGAGGCGCGCCGGAATTGTCGGTCGTGAGCTTCGGCGCCTGGCGCTTCCACTGCTCGTCCAGGAACATCGTGAACGCTTCCGGCGGCTCGATGATGTGGCGGTCGCAATCGACGACGAAGTATTCCTTGCCGAGCTTCTTCTTCGTCGATCCATACGCGGCCGCGACTGCTTGGTAGTGATCCTGCTGCCGTTCCTTCAGCGCTGCTTCGCCCATCTCGTATTCCTCCTCAACGAATTGACGCGACCCTGGTCGCGTTCATTCCAGGTTTTCGATCAGCAGGCGCTCGACAATCTTTCCGTCGATCACGTGACTGTTCAGGATTTCCTTCGCATCCTCCGGTGTCGGGACGTGGTACCAGACCGCCTCCGGATAGACGACGACCGTGGGGCCGAATGCGCAGTGCTCCATGCATCCGGCGCGATTGATGCGCACGTCCGTGAGTCCTGCCTTGGCCGTGCCTTCCTTCAGCACCTTGAACACGGCGTCGGAGCCGCGATGCTTGCAGCAGCCCTTGGGGTCGCTCGGGTCGCGCTCGTTCAGACATACGAAAACGTGCCGCCTGTAACCCGCCATTGCGCGCTCCGCGGTTCGTGGCAAATCGAGATCAACGAAAGTACGCGCGCGACGTGCCCGGCGATGTCAAACAATTGACAAATTCCGGCGTTTTCGCGGCCCGCCTGCACGCGTATGGCGGTACGATTGCGGTTGTGCTTGTTGCCCAATGCTCCGACGTGAAACCTCTTTCGCGTGTCGGCGATCGTCCCGCGCGGCGCCGGCCGTTCAAGTGCGGATGAACCGATGCTGATGCGCGTTTCCACCGACGATCAGCACGTCGACGGACACCTCGACGTGCTCGCGGCGATTCCTCCGGAATATCGTGCCGCCGTGATCGAGCAATGCGAGCGTCGCACCTGCCGAAAAGGACAGACGATCTGGGCGCAGGGCGAGCCGGCCGAGTTCATCGCCTTCCTTGTCAAGGGCAAGGCGATGTCGATGTACCAGAGCCGAAGCGGCAAGGTCGGCACGACGGGGTTCTGGTGTGCCGGCGACATCCTCGGCGCCGGCGATCTCGGCACGCGCACGACGCGGCAGATGACCGTACGCTGTCTGGAGTCGTGCGTGCTTTACACACTGTCCTACAGCCGGTTCAACTCGCTCGTCGACCGGTTTCCCGAGCTCGCGCATGCCGTCATCCATGCGCTTTCGCTGCGCTTGCGCTGGGTCGCTCGGCTCGCCGTCATCCTGGAAACCGAGACGGGCTACCAGCGCGTCTGCGAAGTGCTGCTTGCGCTGAAGGACCGTTTCGCGCTGCCGTGTGCGCAGGGCACGATGATCGACCTCAAGCTCACGCACGAGGATCTCGCGTCGATGTCCGGCGTGTCGCGCCAGTACGCGAACATCACGTTGAGCGATCTGCGCAAGCGCGGGCTGGTTCATATCGAGAAGCGCTCGATCATACTGACCGACTGCAGCAAGCTCGCGGCGAACGCATCGAGCGCGGTACGAATGCCCTGAACGCATGCGGGCTCAGGCAGGCGATGTGCTCGACTCGGTGAGGTAAACGGAGTCGTCCGCGACTTCGATCCGGAACATCGCGAGTGGTCTTTCGGCGAGTCCGAGCGGGGCGCCGCTACGAAGGTCCCATTGCCACAGATGCTCGAGGCACGTGAGCGTAGTGCCGTCGACGCATCCTTCGCACAAGCGCACGCCCTCATGCGGGCACGCCGGCTGGCAGGCGAAGAACGTTCCGCCCGAGTTGATCACGCAGACCTTCGTATCCGCGTCGACGTCGAATTCACGCAACGCGTCGCCTTCCACTTCGTCGACCTTGCACAGCAATCGTCTGGTCATGGCAGCGTTGTCCGGATGGATCATGCAATCACATCATGCACCCGCGCACGGGCGCGATCTGTCGAAAAGGTGACACTTGCGCGCAGTCCGCGGGCCGCGCAGTTCGTCCTGTTGCGGCGAGCGGCGCCATACGCTACTTGACGATCAGCACGTCGATCTCGCGGAACAGCGCGGTGACTTCGTCGCCGGCCTGCATGTCCATGGCGTCGGACATCGTCTTCGCGATGACGGCGACTACTTGCTCGTCTCCGCGCTTGACCGGCAGCTCGGTGGTGACGGTGCCGTGCCTGACCGATTGAACGGTTCCGCGAAACCGGTTCCGGGCGCTCGTGCGCTCGAAACCCGATCCCTTGCAAAGAACGACGTCGATCTCGCGAAACATCGCGGTGACGGGGTCGCCGACGTCGAGTCCCATCGCTTCCGCCGACGATCGGGCGATCACCGCGGTGATCGTTCGGCCGCCGGTATCGATCGCAATCTCGGCCGTCACGTTGCCCTTCCTGATGTCGACGACGCGTCCCTCGATGCGATTGCTCGCGCTGACCCGCTCGGCGCCGTCGCCTTTCATCACCAGCACGTCGACCTCCCGGAACAGCACGCGAACCGCATCCCCGGTCGTGAGCGCCATTTCCTCGACGCTCGACGTTGCGATCACCGCCGTGATTGCATGGCCGCCCGCCGAAATGCGCACGTTCGTCGTGACCCGTCCCTTCTTCATGTCGGAGACGCTGCCCGCGAGCTCGTTGCATGCGCTGATTCTCATCATCGTCCCGTTGTCGAGGTTGCAGAACGTCAGAATGCCGGCCGCGGCGATGGCGTTCGGGGTCACGACCTCGCGACGGCGGTCGATCCGTCACGACCGGCGCCGTCGCGATGAAACAGACGCTTCAGATGCGGCCGCAACGACCATGCGAGGAACAGCGCTGACAGGCCCATGATCGTCGCGCTGTAAGGACGCGTGAAGAAAATCCAGTAGTCGCGCTCGTAGGTCTCGAGCGAGGCGAAGAAGAAGCGCTCGGCAAGCGGGCCGAGGATCACGCCAAGGATCATCGGCGTCGACGGAACGCCGAAGCGGTGCGCGAAATAGCCGATGAAACCGAAAGCGACGCAAATGTAGACATCGGCCCAGTTGTTGCGCACCCCGAACGCGCCGATGACACACAGCACGACGATCGTGCCGAACAGGATCGCCGCCGGTATCTTCATCAGCGAAGCGAAGCCGCGCGCGACCAGCAGGCCGGCGACGATCATGAACGCGTTCGCGACGAGATAGCCGGCGAAGACGGTGTAGACGAGGTCGGTGCTGCTGACGAACAGCAGCGGACCGGGCTGCACGCCATGCAGCATCAGCGCGGCCATCATGACGGCGGTCGCCGCGCTGCCGGGAATGCCGAGTGTGAGCATCGGAATCGTCGCTGCGCCCGTGGTCGCGTTCTTCGCCGTCTCGGGCGCCGCCAGCCCTTCTTCCACGCCGGTGCCGAACTCGGCGCCCCGCTTCGATACCGTGCGCTCGACGGCATAGGACAGCACGGCGCCTATCAGCGCGCCGGCGCCGGGGATGATGCCGATGAGGCAACCGAGGCCCGATGCGCGTGCCATCGTTCCTTTCAACGCCCAGATTTCGCGAACGCTCGGCAGCTTCGCGCGCTGGTCCTTGTCGCCGATGTGCTGCGTCGACTGTGGCGTCTCCAGCGCGCTCAGCACTTCCCCGATCGCGAACATGCCGACCAGCACGACGACGAACGAGATGCCGTTCTCGAGGATGGCCGTCCCGAACGTGAGCCGCGCCTCGCCGTAGAACGGGTCGAGTCCGACAGTGCCGACGATCAGTCCGACGAACATCATGGTCATCGTGACGAGCATCTGCCCGGGCTTCGCCATCGCGACCACCGAGATCAGGCCCAGCGCGGTCGCCGCGAAGAACTCCGGCTGGTCGAAGGTGAGCGCGATCTTCGCGAACGGAGGCGAGAGGAAGATCATCAGCAGCGCGCTGATGAAGCCGCCCACGGCGGAGCACATGATCGCGATGCCGAGCGCTCTCGCGGCCTGGCCTTTCCTGGTCATCGGATAGCCGTCCCAGCACGACGGCAGCGATGCCGGCGTTCCCGGAATGTTGATCAGGATCGCGGAAATGGAGCCGCCGAAGACGCCGCCGACGTAGATGCCGGTCAGGAACACCATCGCCTGCTCGGGCTGCAGCAGATACGTGAACGGCAGCGCGAGCGCCATCGCGTTGACGAACGAGATGCCGGGAAGCGCACCCGCAACGACGCCGACGCCGACGCCGACGACCATCAGCATCAGCGTGTGCGCACCGAAGACGTGGCCGAAGCCACCCATCAGCGCGTGCAGGATGTCGAACATGCGGGTGCCCTGTCTCGCGGTTGGCCTTGCCGTGTTTCAGAAGATTCCGAGCCCGCGGTACATCCAGACGGTCGCCTGTTTGAACACGGCGCCCCCTTCCGGCAGCGGCATGTACGCGACCTTCACGAACATGTAGAGCATTCCGATCGTCACGAGCACGCTCGTGACAACGACGAGCACCGGCTTGCGAGTGCCGGCAAGCACGAACCAGCCGACGAGGAACACGAGCGTGGCAAGCGGGAAGCCGATGTAAGGGATCGCGGCGACGTAGAGCGTAATGGCGACGATGCCGATCGCAGCGGTGCGTCCTTGCGACGCGCCGGCGTCCTTTTCTGCCGGGCCCGGCTTCGCGACGTCCCGCTTGCGCGCGCCGAGCGCCGTGGCGATCCTGCAGGCGACCAGCAATGCGAGTGAAACGATGACGCCGATGACCATTGCGATCGGCCACGACATCGAGCCGAACGTCGCGCCCGGGTGGCTCGCTGTAAACGCCGCTTCCCGATTCATCAGGCGGGCGAGCAACAGCGCCGCGACGACGAGCGCCGCGGCGGGCGCCGCGATGCTGCGGCCGCATGCAATGACTCGACCGGTTGCCGCCTCCGTCATGCGTCCCCCGAAAGGAAGCGTTACTTGGCCGACTCGGCGGCGGCCTGCATCAACCCGAATTCCTTCAGGAAAGCGAGCACGTCGTCGTGATTTCTCTGCACGAACTGGCGGCTGTCGGCGGCACTCATCGGGCTGATGCACGTGTACGTCTTTGCGCAGAAGTCCTGCCAGTCCTTGCTCTGGAGCACTCGCTGGATATGCGATGCGAGAACGTCTGCGATGTCTTTCGGCGTTGCCGCGCTCACCACGACGGCCCTCCAGTTCGGCAGGTCGATCGGCTGTCCGAATTCGGCGGAGGCGGGCGTGTCGGGGAAGTTCGGGTGGCGCTTGCTGCCGAACACGACGATCGGGCGCAAGTCGCCCGACTGCACGAACTGCGCGACGTCGCCCGGTTCCTCGAACAGTGCGTCGGTGTGGCCGCCCAGCGGCGACGCGTAGCGCTCGCCCGGCTTCGCAAACGGCACGTTGACGACCGGACTGCCTTTCTTGGTGATGAACTTTACGGCGATGTCGTCGAGCGTGCCGTAGCCGGCCGTCGCGATCCGCACCTTGTTCGGATGCGCTTTCGCATACTCGAGCAGGTCCTTGTACGTCTTGAACGGGCTGTCCTTTTTCACGAACAGCATCGACGGCGAGGACTGCACGACGCTCAGGTACGTGAAATCGTCCACGCGCAGGCGCCCCTGGCCAGCGGCGATCGCCGAGATGGTCAGTCCCGTCATCGTGCCGATCGTGTAGCCGTCGGCCGAGCCGGCCGCCGCCACCTGCGTGAGTCCGGTCGCGCCGGACGCACCCGAAATGTTGACGACGGGCATGCCGACCCCGAGCTGCGGCTCGAGCAGTCGGGCCAGCGTGCGACCCAGCTGATCGGCTCCACCGCCGGGGCCGAAGTTCACGATCACCTGGATCGGCCGCGCGGGATACTTGTCGGCCGCCACTGCGGTACCGCCGAGCATGAGCGCAAAGGCAACGTAAACGGCCTTGCGCAACGCCGACACTGCACGCGTTTCCATTCTGCCTCCTCCTCGCGTAGCACGACGCGACGTCGCCGATGCATCGGTACCCGGTCTTTTCCTGCGCGCGTCCTGCGCGCAAGGGCCTGGGTTTTCCGCGCCGGTCGCTGCCGGGTCATGGATTGCTGTTACATCGGTCCCCGCTGAATAGACTGCCGATCGGCAAGATTGATTGACGATTCGTCATCCGGCGGGACGATGCTCCGCTCGCTCGGATGGGAATGAGTCGATGTCGAGGTGTGGCGCGCGCTGAAACGGGGCGGCGGCGAATCCGTTCGTGGAACACGGTGCGCTGAAGCCGCTTGCGCATGTTGGTGCAGGTTGCGGACCTCCGATCGGCGCCGGTCGCGTCGCTCCGTACATTTCCCTGGACCCGCCACCATGCGAGACCTGCCGGTGTTCCGCCAGGCGCATCGCTTTTGTTATCGGCGCATACGAGATTGCGTTATACGGTGCGCCGGCACTGTCAAGAAGTTGACAAATTTCCGAAAAACGTCTCATTCACTTTGTGTCACGCCGCTCGTCATCATGGCGCCGATCCCGCGGACGATCATCGGCATGATGCTTGGCGCGCTGTTCATCAGCGTTCCGCAGTCGCGGCGAGCAGCCCCGGGAACATCTGTGCGAGCAGCCGCTCGCCGTGCTCGAGCACGTGGTAGCGGAACGCTTCGGCTGCCGGCGACAGCAGGCGTGCGCGCACGTGCACGACCTGCCAGCGACGCACGAGCGGCAGGCCGTCGACGTCGAGTACCTTGATCAACCCGGTCTGCACCTCGAGGCCCGTCGTGTGCAGCGACAGGAACGACACGCCGATGTTTGCGATCACCGCCTGCTTGATCGTCTCGTTGCTCGCCATCGTCATGATCGCCGCCGGCTTGATTCGCGTGTCGGCGAAATAGCGCTCCATCGCGGCGCGCGTGCCGGACCCCGATTCACGGACGATGAACGGCTCGCGCTCGAGCAGCGCCGGCGGAACGTGCGGCAGTGATGCGAGCGGATGGTCCGGCGCTGCGATCACGCCGAGCGGATGTGCGGCAAACGGCTCGACGCGGAAATCGAGCTCGCGCGGCGGTGTTCCCATCACCGCGACGTCGACTTCGTGACGCGCGAGCATATCGGACAGCACCTGCCGGTTGCCGACCTCGAGCTGCACCTGGACGCCTGCGTGCTCGCGCATGAACTCCGCGAGCAGCCGCGGCATGAAGTACTTCGCCGTCGACTGCACGCCGATCGCGAGGCGTCCCGTCTGCACGCCCTTGAGCCGCGCGATCGTGTCCTCGGCGTCCTTCAGGTTGGCGAGCAGCCGTCGCGCGTGTACGAGGAAGTACTCGCCGCCGGTCGACAGCGAAACGCGCCGGCCGGCCCGCTCGAACAGTGGCACGCCCAGTGTGCGTTCGAGATCCGTCACCTGCATCGACACCGCGGGCGGCGACAGGTGCAGCTCTTCAGCCGCCCGCGCGAAGCTCAAATGTCGCGCCACCGTGGCGAAGATCTGAAGCTGGCGGATCGAGACGTGAAGCATAATATAAAGCTTACTCTTAAGTTAAGAAAAAGCGACTTTATCTTAATGTTCGGTCCCCCTAGAGTGCCGTCATCCCAGGAGGAGCGATGAACTGGCGCATCGACCACGAAGCGATCGAGGACCCGAAGGCCCGGTACCGGGCGGGGGTCCTCAAGTATCGGCAAATGGGGTATTGGCAGCCGGGGTACGTCCCCAAGGAAACGGACGTGATCGCCTTGTTCCGGGTGACGCCGCAGGCGGGCGTCGACCCCGAGGAGGCGGCCGCCGCCGTCGCCGGCGAGTCGTCGACCGCGACGTGGACCGTCGTCTGGACCGACCGGCTCACGGCGTGCGACAGCTACCGCGCGAAGGCGTACCGCGTCGATCCGGTGCCGAACACCGGACCCGGAACGACAACCGAGCAGCAGTGGTTCGCGTACATCGCGTACGACCTCGACCTGTTCGAGGGCGGGTCCATCACGAACCTCACCGCGTCGATCATCGGCAACGTGTTCGGCTTCAAGCCGCTGAAGGCGCTGCGCCTCGAGGACATGCGCATCCCGGTCGCGTACCTCAAGACGTTCGACGGGCCGCCGACCGGCATCGTCGTCGAGCGCGAGCGGCTCGACAAGTTCGGCCGGCCGCTCCTCGGCGCCACGGTGAAGCCGAAGCTCGGCCTGTCCGGCAAGAACTACGGGCGCGTGGTCTACGAGGCGCTCAAAGGCGGCCTCGACTTCACCAAGGACGACGAGAACATCAACTCGCAGCCGTTCATGCACTGGCGCGACCGGTTCCTCAACTGCATGGAGGCGGTGAACCGCGCACAGGCGGCGAGCGGCGAGGTGAAAGGTCATTACCTCAACGTCAGCGCGGCGACGATGGAGGACATGTACGAGCGCGCCGAGTTCGCGAAGGAGCTCGGCTCGGTCGTCGTCATGATCGACCTCGTCATCGGCTACACGGCGATCCAGTCGATGTCGAAATGGGCGCGGCGCAACGACACGATCCTGCATCTGCATCGCGCGGGCCACTCGACCTACACGCGACAGAAGAATCACGGCGTCAGCTTCCGTGTGATCGCGAAATGGATGCGCATGGCGGGGGTCGATCACATCCACGCCGGCACCGCCGTCGGCAAGCTCGAGGGCGACCCGTTGACGGTGCAGGGCTTCTACAACGTGTGTCGCGAGACGAACAACGAAATCGATCTTGCGCGCGGACTCTTCTTCGAGCAGGACTGGGCCGGCCTTCGCAAGGTGATGCCGGTCGCGTCGGGCGGCATCCATGCCGGCCAGATGCATCAGCTGCTGGACCTGTTCGGCGACGACTGCGTGCTGCAGTTCGGTGGCGGCACGATCGGCCATCCGATGGGCATCCAGGCGGGCGCCACCGCCAACCGCGTCGCGCTGGAAGCGATGGTGAAGGCTCGCAACGAGGGCCGCGACATCCGTCGCGAAGGGCCGCAGATCCTCGCCGACGCCGCGCGCCGTTGCATTCCGCTCGCGCAGGCGCTCGACACGTGGAAGGACGTCACCTTCGACTACACGTCGACCGACACGCCCGATTACGCCGTCACGCCGACGGCAGCCTGACCGGAGAGCGCGATGAGAATCACGCAAGGCACGTTTTCGTTCCTTCCCGACCTGACTGACGCCGAAGTACGCGCGCAGGTCGACTACGCGCTCGCCAACGGCTGGGCCTGCGCCGTCGAATACACCGACGATCCGCATCCGCGCAATACGTTCTGGGAAATGGCGTGCGCGCCGATGTTCGACCTGAAGGATGCCGCCGGCGTCATGGAGGCAATCGTCGCGTGTCGCAATGCGCATCCCGGCGCGTACGTGAAGGTCAATGCGTTCGACTCGACGCGGGGCTTCGAGACGACGCGGCTGTCGTTCATCGTGCGACGGCCGGCCGATGAGCGCCCGCTCGGCCTCGCGCGCACCGAAGGCACGGGACGCACGCAGCGCTACGCGATCCGGTAGGTCGTCGATGACCGCGACCGACCTCGCGACGCCTGCGCCAACCGACGCGACCGACGGTGTCGCGCTCGACGCGCTTTACCGCGAATCGAACGTCGGCGACATCCTCGACGCGCTCGAGCGCGACCTGATCGGGCTCACGCCGGTCAAGCGCAGGCTGCGCGAGGTCGCCGCATTCCTGCTGGTGTCGAAGGCGCGCGAGCGGCTCGGGCTTTCAACCGGCGCGCCGAGCCTGCACATGAGCTTCACCGGCAATCCCGGGACCGGCAAGACGACGGTTGCGATGCGCATCGCCGAGATCCTCCATCGCCTGGGATACGTGCGCAAAGGCCATCTCGTGGCGGTGACGCGCGACGATCTCGTCGGCCAGTACATCGGGCACACGGCGCCGAAGACGAAGGACGTGCTGAAGCGCGCACTGGGCGGCGTGCTGTTCATCGACGAGGCGTACTACCTGTACCGACCCGAGAACGAGCGCGATTACGGCCAGGAGTCGATCGAGATCCTGCTGCAGGCGATGGAGAACCAGCGCGACGACCTCGTCGTGATCGTCGCCGGCTACAAGGACCGGATGGACAGGTTCTTCCGCAGCAATCCGGGCCTGTCGTCGCGCATCGCGCATCACATCGACTTTCCGGACTTCAGCGAGGACGAGTTGTACGCGATCGCCGAACGGATGGTGGAAGCGATGCAATACCGGTTCGAGCCGCACGCTGTCGACGCGATGCGCGAGTACATCGAGCTGCGCCGCGCGCAGCCGCATTTCGCTAACGCGCGCTCGATCCGCAACGCGCTCGATCGCACGCGGCTGCGGCAGGCGAACCGGCTGTTCGCCGCCGGCGGCATTGCGACGCGTGACGCGCTGGCGACGATCGCCGCCGCGGACATCCGCGCGAGCCGCGTATTCGACGATCACGCCTAGGGGGAGTGCGGACATGCTGAGCGGACGGCCGACGCTGTCGAAGTTCATCATCGAGGAGCAGCGCGCGATGGCCGGACCGGACACGGAGCTCACGGCGCTCCTGAACGACGTGCAGACGGCGTGCAAGTACATCGCGTCGGCGGTCGCGCGCGGCCCGCTGCGCGGCGCGAACGGCGCGACCGACGCGATCAATCCGCACGGCGAGACACAGCAGGAGCTCGACCTGATCGCGAACGACATCATGCTTCGCAACTGCGACTGGGGAGGCGAGCTCGCCGCCATGGTCTCCGAGGAGATGGAGGCGCCGTACGCGATCCCGGCGGGCTATCCGCGCGGGCGCTATCTCCTCGCGTTCGATCCGCTCGACGGATCGTCCAACCTCGACGTCAACGTGACCGTCGGCACGATCTTCTCGGTGCTGCGCGCGCCCGACGGCGTCGCGGAACCGACGCTCGCCCATTTCCTCCAACCCGGCTCGAAGCAGGTTGCGGCCGGATACGCGCTCTACGGCCCGGCCGCGATGATCGTGCTCACGCTCGGGCGCGGCGTGCACGGCTTCACGCACGATCCGGAAATCGGCGCGTACATCCTGACGCACCCGAACCTGCGCGTGCCGGAGACGACGCGCGAGTTTGCGGTGAACGCGTCCAACGAGCGGTTCTGGGAGCGGCCGGTGCGCCGCTACGTGGGCGAGTGCATCGCCGGACGCGCCGGCCCGCGCGAGGCCGACTTCAACATGCGCTGGATCGCGTCGCTCGTCGCCGAGGTGCACCGCATCCTGATCCGCGGCGGCCTGTTCATGTACCCGAAGGACACGAAGGAACCGGCGAAGCCGGGCCGACTACGCCTGCTCTACGAGGCGAATCCGATGGCGATGCTGATCGAGCAGGCGGGCGGCCGCGCGTCGACCGGTCGACAGCGGGTGCTCGACATCGCGCCGAAGTCGCTGCACGAGCGCGTGCCGCTGATTCTCGGCTCGCGCTGCGAGGTGGAGCGCCTGGAGCGCTATCACCGCGAGGCCGATGCGGGCACCGACCGGGCATTCGAGTCGCCGCTGTTCAACACGCGCTCGCTGTTCCGCGACGCGATCGTCTGAGGGAGAGCACCAAGATGTCGCAGCAGCATCCGATCATCGCGATCACCGGGTCGTCGGGAGCGGGAACGACGACGGTGACGCGAACGTTCCAGCACGTGTTCCGTCGCGAGGAGATCAACGCGGCGATCGTCGAGGGCGATTCGTTCCACAAGTTCGACCGCAGGGCGATGAAGGACGCGATGACGGAGGCGGAGAAGCTCGGCAACCGCCACTTCAGCCACTTCGGGCCCGAGGCGAACCTGCTGCCCGACCTGGAGACGCTATTCGCCGGGTACGGCGCGCGTGGAACCGGCAAGGTTCGCAAGTACCTGCACGACGCGGAGGAGGCGGCGCCGTCGGGGCAGGAGGCCGGGACGTTCACGCCGTGGACGGAGCTTCCGCGCGACACCGACCTCCTGTTCTACGAAGGCCTGCACGGCGCGGCGGTCACGGACGAGGTCGACATCGCCCGTCACGTCGACCTGCTGATCGGCGTCGTGCCGATCGTCAACCTCGAGTGGATCCAGAAGCTGCACCGCGACAAGACGATGCGTGGCTATTCGCAGGAGGCGGTGGTCGACACGATCCTGCGCCGGATGCCGGACTACGTGAACCACATCGTCCCGCAGTTCGGCCGCACGCACGTCAACTTCCAGCGCGTGCCGGTCGTCGACACTTCCAACCCGTTCATCGCGCGCGACGTGCCGACGCCGGACGAGAGCATTCTGATCGTGCGTTTCGCGAACCCGAGAGGCATCGACTTCCCGTACCTGCTGTCGATGCTTCACGACTCGTTCATGTCGCGGCCGAACACGATCGTGCTGCCGGGCGGCAAGATGGCGCTCGCGATGCAGCTCATATGCACGCCGATGATCCTGCGGCTGATGGACGTCAAGCGCCGCGCGCACCGGGAGGCGGCGTAGTCATGAGCGCGCGCAGACGCATCGAAGCGCGCGCCGTCGCACCCGCGCCGGCTGCTTGCAGCGCCGGGAAACGGCGATGATGCTGCGTGCGCTCGTTTTCGATGTCGACGGCACGATCGCGGACACCGAGGAAACGCATCGGCAGGCGTTCAACCACACGTTCATCCGCTTCGGGCTGCAATGGGTGTGGACGAAGCCGCTGTACCGCGAACTGCTCGGCGTCTCCGGCGGCAAGGAGCGGCTTTCGTATTACATCGACACCCTCGGCGTAGCGGAAACGGAGCGCACGCGCCTTCACGGCTGCGTGCCGGCGATGCACGAGGAAAAGACGCGCCTGTACACCGAGCTGATCGGCGACGGACGGTGCCCGTTGCGGCCCGGCGTCGCGCGGCTGCTCGACGAGGCGAGCCGCCAACGCGTGCAGCTCGCGATCGCGTCGACGACCAGCGTCGCGAACGTCGACGCGTTGATCGGCCGTCATCTCGGCAACGCGGGCCGCTCGCGCTTCGCCGCGATCGCGTGCGGCGACTACGTCGGCGAGAAGAAACCTTCACCGGCGATCTACCACCTCGCGCTCGCGATGCTCGGTCGCGGCGCCGACGAGTGCGTGGCATTCGAGGATTCGCTGAACGGCGTGCGTGCGGCGAAGCGCGCCGGTCTGTACACCGTCGCGACGCCGTCGCCGTGGACGATCGGCGGATCGTTTGCGCAGGCCGATCTCGTGCTTCCCCATCTCGGTGATGCCGATCACCCGTTGCCGGAGTCGGCCGCGACCCTGGTCGGCGCGCGCCATCTCGACCTCGATTCGCTGCGCGCGCTGCATGCGCGCGCAACCCGGCCGGCGCTGGCGGGAAGCGCCGGCGCATAGCGCCGCGGCCGGACGCCGCAACCGGACATCGGCGTCGCGGCGAGCCCCGTGCTCATCGAGCACCACCTGCTCGAGTCCGCCGGCGTCGCGATTGACGACTGTCAAGCGGGAGACAACGATCCGCGGGATGATCCATGGGCAGGCCGTGCAAGGGTTGCGTGCGCCCCCGGCACGCAGCGACCGATCGCCCCGTCCGCCTTGACACGA
>CAWCUH010000014.1:0-238200 GCA_963798655.1 uncultured beta proteobacterium
TTGCAGTACGAGGTGACCCGTCATGCCGCCACCGAGCCGCCCGGCACCGGCGAGTACGTTCACCAGGACGAGGCGGGCATCTACCGGTGCGTTTGCTGCGGCACCGCGCTGTTCGCGTCGGACGCGAAGTTCGAGGCGGCTTGCGGCTGGCCGAGCTACTTCGAGCCGCTGGATCCGGCGAACGTGCGCGAGCGCCGGGACACGTCGCACGGGATGAACCGCACCGAGATCCTCTGCAATGTCTGCGACGCGCATCTGGGCCATGTCTTCGCCGACGGCCCACCGCCGACGGGGCGGCGCTACTGCATCAATTCGGCCGCGCTGAAGTTCGAGCCGCGATAAGCCAGGGGTCGAGTATGCAAGTGCAAGCCGACGGCTGACGCTGCGGGCGGGCCGCAGCGCGTATGCGCACGGGGATTTGCCCGTTTGCAACAATCTGTAGCGGACATCCGCGCGGCCGGCGCGACTTTTCGACATACGGCGCTTGACACCGACGGCTGGTGGAACAAGGATTAGCTTCCATACGCGCTGTCGTTGACAGGCCGCTTTGGCGGTTCGCGCTTCACAGAATCTGTTGGCAAAACTGCCGCAAGGCAGTGACGCAAAGCTTCCGGCCCCGTCGATCCACAGGGGGTAGCGGGGCCGCCGGCGGCAAGGCCGCCGTCTGCTCGACGCCGTGCATCGTGCTCGGCGTCATCAGGTCACTGCCTTCGGAATGCTGGGGGCGGCGACGTGAAGTCATCGGTTCCGATCCTTTCTGCAAAGCATCGAGCGGTCGCCGCCCACGAACGGTGGCGCGACGACGGCGTATCGACCAGCGACTTCACGGCGAAGCCCGGCTCGCTTGGCGAATCGCGAGCGATCGCGGGTGCATCGAAAGTGCGCCGGCTGATCGCCGACCGGCAATATTTCGGCGTCGATGCGCTGCTGCTGAAATCAGCCGCCACACGCGTGCTCGAGCGTACCGGGGCGAAGCCGACGGCCGCCGCACGCATTGCACTGCACGAGCTCGCGCATGACTTCGGCGTCGATGAAGCGGGCGGCGTGCGCCTGTTGCGAGCGCTGCTCGCAGGCGGGCTGTTGCGCCCGGACGGCAGCGGCACCTACCGGCCGACGGCGATGTTCCGCCAATACGCCGAGGCGACGGTCGTGGCGCCGCTGCCGCGCGCCCGCGCGAAGATGGTGCTCAAGCGCGCGCACGACCTCGCCGCGCACATCAATGCGACATGGTCGCGCAGTCCGTACGTCATCCAGCTGCTTGCGGTATCGGGCAGCTTCATGAGCCGCCGCGATCCGCTGAACGAGCTGACGCTGTGGCTCGTGTTGCGCCGACGCCCGCGAACGCACGCGCAGCGCTGGGGCCTGTCGCGCGGGCGTGAGTCCGCATTGCGCCAGATCGGGCTCGCCATGAAGGCGCTGAGCTCGTTCGTCGTCGTGCACGTCGTCGCCGAAAAGGAGACGGTGCGGCGACCGTTCGCCGTGGTGTTCGAGGCGATCGAGCACGAAGCCGACGCTCATGCGGCGACGTGGGACAGGTTCCGCGACTGGGGTGCGTCGATCAGCCGTCGCCTCGTGTCGAAATGACTACGGCGCTCGGCCCGGCGTGTGAAAAACGCGCCGCGCACGGCATGGCGCGCGGCGCGCATCAACAACGCCGAAAGATTACTGCGCCTTGGCGCTGCCCGGCCCCATGTTCCCCGCTTGCACCGAACCCGGGTTCGGGTTGAACGCCGCGGCGGAGTCGACGTTGCCGTAGAGCTCGCTCACTTCGGCCGGCGTCAGACCCTGGTTGCTGCGGTCCGCGCCCTGCCAGCGACGGCTCATCTCGTCCATGTAGGCCTGCCGCGTGATCCGACCCTGGTGCGCGGTCGCGTAGTCATTCGCCCAGTCGCTCATGCCCGTTTTCGAGAACGATTGGCCGGAGCGAGCGGCGGCCATGCCGGCGTTTGTGCTGCCGCCGTTGGTCGTCGCGACGGCGCCGCCCGTCGCAGTCGTCACGCCGCTGTGATAGGTCGACGGGTTCATCGTGTTCGGCGCATCATTCTGGGCCGGCAAGCCTTCGCTGCGCTTCACCGCGTCGTTGGTCTTGCTGTTCGTGTTGCCGCCGCTGTCGGCGGCGAATGCAGGCGCCGTCATCGCAAGCCCGAGCGCCGTCGCAATCGCAATCGCAACCTTCGGATATCGACGTTCCATTCAAGGTCTCCTGGTGGATATGAGGACGCACGCAAACCCCGCATGGGAACGAGCGTGCAGGAAACCAGTATCGCTGCTGCGCCGCGCCGCCCGTATCGGCCGCGGCGACGCGCATCTGTAGGACTTGGCGGACCTCGCGCGATCGGTGCGCCGAGCGCCAAACCGCTAGTGCGCCTCGCGCCGGCGGACGAGCATCGTCGTCGTGCGCTCCTGCACCGAGGGCCGCGCGGCCGAGCGTGCGAGGCGGCACCGACGCTCCTTCTGGCCGCGGCGAGAGTTGAGTCGGCGCGCGATGGCCGTCGCAGTCGGCGAGATCAGCGTTTCACTGCGCTGCTCGCCCATCGCAGCGCGGCGCAGCGAGCGACGCTGTCCACGCGGCGGAACGGTCTTCGGATTGAGCGACGACGAGCTGCTGGGCATCATGATGCACTCTCCGGCAAATATCGACACGCGCGTCGGGTTGGCCGTCCGGTCACGCGACGAGCAGCTCGCCCTCGCGGTCGACGATCGGATCGGACTGCGGCCGTTGGCGGTCGGGCGACACGCCGCTGATGCGCCACAGCGCCGGGAAGTCGAGCAGCGCGATCGACTTGCCCTGCACCTGGATGATTCCCTCCTGCTGGAAGCGCGAGAGCAGACGGCTGATCGTCTCGAGCTTCAATCCGAGATAGCTGCCGATGTCCTGCCGTGTCATCCGCAGCAGGAACCGCGTACGCGAATAGCCCAGACGGCCGTAGCGCTCCGAGACATCGAGGAGGAAGGTCGCGAGGCGCTGCTCCGCCCGCATGCTGCCGAGCACCATCATCAGCTCCTGGCTGCGGACGATCTCGCGGGCGAGCGTGCGCATCAGCAGCCGCTGGCCGTGCGCCGATTCCTGCGACCAGCGCTCGCATTGCGCGAACGGCAGTACGAACACTTCGCAGTCCTCGAGCGCAACCACCGAGCTCTGGTGGCGGCCGCTGTCGATCGCGTCGAGCCCGATCATGTCGCCGGCCATCTGGAACCCGGTAACCTGCGCGATGCCGTCGTCAGAGACCGTGAAGCTCTTGAACACGCCGACGCGCACGACGTACACGGTGCGGAACGGGTCGCCGAAGCCGCACAGCGTTTCGCCGCGGCGTACGCGCCGACGCTTGCTCGGGTGGAGCGGGACGATGTCGGCGGTCGAGCCGTTGTTGAGGTGGCGCGTTGCCGCTATCGGGTCGCCCGTGCGGGCGGCGTCGGCGGTGCGAACGGCGGTGGCAGCGGTCATGGTTGGCTCTCCGTGGTGGTGCGGGTCATCAGTTGGGCGTAGCGAGCCGCGCGACGATGTCTTTGACCTTCTCGAATTCGCGGGTCTTGTCGAGGAACCAGGTGGCGCCGGCGTCGACGCAGACGCGCCGGTATTGCGAGATCGGATGGTTCGTCAGGACGATGAACACGATCTCCGGCATCTTCGGGTGGACCGCGCGCAGCACGTCGACGCCGGTGCTTCCGACCAGCTGGTAGTCGAGCACGACGTAGTCCGGGCGGCTGCGCGAGATGCCTTCGATCGCCGTCTGCGCGTCCTCGGCGCTGCCGACGATCGTGACGTCGTCCAGCGTGTCGAGAAGATCGGCCAGTGCGTCACGCACGGCCTTCGAATCCTCGACGATGAAAACCTTGGTGTCGGTGTCGCGTTCCATGGACGCAACTATGCCGGGACGTGCGGCGGACGACGATCGGCGCTCGACCCGGCGACCGCTAGTCGCAGGCTGAATCGGGGACTAGGAAACGGCGCGCCGACGGGGTAGGAAAACTCCTAATCCCCGGCGGGCGCGTTCAACCGTGGTCGAGCGGCTCGGCGAGCCCGTGTGCGATCGCGTAGCGGATGAGCTCCGCCTGGTTCGCGACGCCGAGCTTTTGCAGGATGCGCGCCTTGTGCGTGCTGATGGTTTTCACGGACAGATGCAGCTGCTCGCCAATGTCTGTAAGCGACACGCCGGCGGCGAGCATGCGCAACACCTGGAACTCGCGAT
This sequence comes from uncultured beta proteobacterium, assembly GCA_963798655.1. Lineage (GTDB taxonomy): Bacteria > Pseudomonadota > Gammaproteobacteria > Burkholderiales > Casimicrobiaceae > CAVSMC01. Next base: position 4,191 of record CAWCUH010000014.1, read on the forward strand.
CGGACAGCGACTCGTGCGGCGCGCCGGCGCTCACGCCCTGCGCCTGATGCGCAAGCTGTTCCGCGACCTCCGCGCTGATGAACGCGCCGCCGGCGGCGACCTTGCGGATCGCGTTCACGAGCTGCGCCGACGCGCTGTCCTTCGTCAGGTAGCCCGATGCGCCGGCCTTGATCGCGCGCACCGCGTACTGGTTCTCGTGATGCATCGTCAGCACGACGATGCGAAGCTTCGGCGCCTCGGTCTTGACCTGACGGATCAGCTCGACACCCGACTTGCCGGGCATCGACATGTCGAGCACGAGCACGTCGAAGTCGACGTTGCGCACCGCTTCCAGCGTCTGGTGACCGTCGATCGCCTCGCCGACGACCGCGAGATCGCCCGCGGCGACGAGCAGCTGCTTCAGCCCCTCGCGCATGATCGTGTGATCGTCGGCGATGACGACGCGGATCACGGCGCGCCCACCGTCTCTTGCAGCGGGATGCGCACGACGACGGTCGTGCCCTTGCCACGCGTGGTGTCGATCGCGAAGGTGCCGCCCAGGAGGTATGCGCGCTCGCGCATGCCGAGCAAGCCGCGCGACACACGGGAGCGTTCTTTCGGCATGTCGAAGCCGACGCCGTTGTCGCTCACGTCAATGACGATCGCGCTGGAGTCGGGCCGCACCCGCACCTCGACGCGGCTCGCCTTCGCGTGGCGCGCGACGTTCGTCAGCGCTTCCTGCACGACGCGGAACACCGCGCTCTTGCGCGCGTCGTCGACTTCGATCTCGGCCTCGACGTCGAGCGTGCAATCGACGCCGGTGCGCTCGACGAAACCCTCGACCAGCCATTCGAGCGCTGGCACGAGGCCCAGGTCGTCGAGGATCAGCGGCCGGAGCTCCGACGAGATGCGCCGCGTCGCGAGCAGCGTGTCGTCGATCAGCGTCGACATTCGCTCGAGCTTCCGCGTGAGCTCGATGTCGCCGCCGCCGGCGCGCTGCTCGATCCATGCAACCGACATCTTCAGCGCGGTGAGCGCCTGTCCGAGCTCGTCGTGCAGCTCGCGCGCGACGCGACTTTGCTCCTGCTCGCGGGCGCGGCTCGCTCCGCTCGCAAGCTCCTGCAGCTCGCGCTTCGACTCGCGCAGCGCCTCGTCGGCGCGCTCGCGCTCGGTGACGTCGCGCAGAATGACCGTATAGAACTTGCCGCCGGCGTCCTCGGCCTGCGAGATCGACGCATCGATCGGAAACTCGCGCCCGTTGCGCGAAAGACCGGTGACGACGCGCAGCCCGCCCATACGCCGCGACGTGACGCCGGTTTCTCCGAACTGGCGCACGTGCTCGGAATGGCCGGCGCGAAAGCGCTGCGGGATGAACCACGCGAGCGGCGCGCCGATCGCCTCGGTGCGCGCGCAGTCGAACATCCGCTCGGCGGCGTCGTTGAACAGCACGATGTGCTGGCGCTCGTCGACGGTGATGATCGCGTCCATCGCCGAGTCGAGGATGCCGCGAAGCCGCGCTTCGCTTCGCGCGAGCATCGTCTGCGCCTGCATGCGCTCGGTCACGTCGCGCAGGATGACGGTGTAGAACCTCGCTCCGCTTTCGCGATGGTGCGAAATCGACGCGTCGATCGGAAACTCCTCGCCGTTCGCGCGTAGCCCGTGCAGTACGAGGGTCTGGCCGCCCATGCGACGCGTCGTCTGCCCCGTTTCACCGAAGCGGGCGACGTGCGTTGCGTGCTTCTCGCGATAGCGCTCGGGCAGCAGCTTTTCCAGCGGCTGACCGATGACCGCGGTGCGCGGCCATTGGAACACGCGCTCGGCCGCCGCGTTGAACAGCACGATCCGCTGCGACTCGTCGATAGTGATGATCGGATCCATCGCCGCTTCGATGATCTGGCTGACGCGCGCCTCGGCGTTATGCATCGCCGCGACCGCCGCCACGCGCTGCGTCGCCTGCTGCTGCATCAAAGCGGCGGCGAGGACCAGGGCGCCGATGACGAGCGCGACGGCGGCGAACGCCTCCACCGACTGGTACCAGCCCGCGTACCAGGCAATCGCGCCGACGAAGACGGCGAGCGCGCCGATTGCGATCGACGCCTTGGCCACCGTGAGCCGGCCGCCCAGCATCCTGATCATGACAGTTGTCGCACCACTGAGGCGAGCAACGCCGCTTCGAGGCGTCGCGACCGCGATCATGCCACGGCGGTGCAGCGTGTTCTGTCCCGTATCGACGGCGTTTGATCACCCCGCCGGCATCAAGGTCTTGCACGATGCATGCGACGTGCATGGACAGCGCCCCGATGGCTTCGACGAACAGCGACCGAGCGAGACGAGTGGACCGCGTTGGTCAACGATTCCGCCTGCGCGCTGGGGCGCGGTTCAGTCGTCCGACGGTCGCCAAGCCCGGCGATCGTCAGGGATGGACGGGCGTCGCGTGCGTCGCCGTCGTGGGCCGCAGACGCTCGGGCGACGGATAGAGCCGCTCGAGCTCGTTGCCGAGGTACGCCGCGATCGCGCGCATGCCGTACTTTCCGGCTTCCGCTTCGGCTGCGCCGTTGTAATTCGTGTTCGTGTTGACGTCGTACGTGTAGAGCTCGCCCGCTTCGTCGGCGATGAACTCGATGCCGGCGATGCCGATGCCGTTTGACGACAGGAAGCGTGCGTAGCGCTCGACGATCGGGCTGTCGAAGCGCTCGATGATCGAGAACCGCGGCGTTGCCGACACAGGCACCATCTCGCCGACGGGGCAGAACGCGTCGCCGGCCTCGCATACGTCGGCGGGGCAGAGCTCGAAGCCGAGCGAGGTGTCGACGCGCACCGCGTAGAGCAAGCGTCCGCCGACGAACTCGACTCGCGTTATCGTCGCGTCGGCCGAGCGGACGTACTGCTGGATCAGCGTGATGCCATCGACCGAGTCCTCGAACGCGTCGCTTCGCACGTGCGCCTCCAGCGCGTCGACGCTCTCGAAGAGGTTCACGCCGAGTCCCTTGCCTGCGCGATTGTGCTTGGTGATGAACGGCGGCGGCATCCGACGCGCCGCGGCGATCACGTGGTCGCGGCCCACGGCGGCGATCGTGCGCGGGGTGCGAATGCCGTGCTTGCGCAGCGCCTCGTATTGCGCGATTTTCGAGATCTCGAGCGCAAGCGCGCGGCTGTCGTTGACGACGCGCCGGCCATGCGACTCGAGCCACGCGAGCACGCCGCCGGTCAGCTCGGCGGCGTAGCGATGGTTGCGCGTGTGCGACGACGCGCTCATCCGGTTGTAGAACACGCCGTCCGGCGGCGTCGCCGCGAGATCGAGGACGCCGTCCGCGATGAACCACTCGTCGTGTGCGACGTCGCGCTCGGTGAACGCCGCGCGCAGCGGCTCGACCCAGGCGTCGTTTTCGTGAATGACATAGACCTTGGCCATGGCAGCTCGATTTCGATGCGCAGCGGGGCAATCCATCCAATATGCGGTGGGCCCACGCGCCCGGCAAAGAACCAATCGCCACAAGCTTGTGATCGCGGCGTCTAACCGTGACGCCCGCCGCCGGCTGCCGCAGGCGCTCGCGATGCCGTCGGTGACCGAGCGCGGGCCGCGCGGCATTTCGTCTATGCTTGCGGGATTCTCAAGCGTGCGAAGGATGGGGAAGTTGGCGAGGGGGCGATACGAGGAAGCGTCGATCCGCGTGCTGAAAGGGCTGCAGCCGGTGAAGGAGCGGCCCGGCATGTACACGCGCACGACGGACCCGACGCATATCGTGCAGGAGGCGATCGACAACGCCGCGGACGAGGCGCTCGGCGGTTACGCGGCGCGCATCGACGTGCACGTTCATGCCGATCATTCGGTGTCGGTCAGCGACGACGGCCGCGGCATCCCGGTCGGCTTGCATCCCGAAGAGAAGGTGCCCACCGTGGAGCTCGTGTTCACGCGGCTGCACGCCGGCGGCAAGTTCGACAAGCGCGACGGGCAGGGCGCGTACGCGTTCTCGGGCGGGCTGCACGGCGTCGGCGTATCGGTCACCAACGCGCTGTCGCGCCGTCTCGAGGTCGAGGTGAAGCGCGACGGCAGGATCCATCGGATCGTGTTCGCCGGCGGCGACGTCGCCGAGCGGCTGAAGGTCGTCGGCACGTGCGGCGCGCGCGCAAGCGGCACGACGGTGCGCGTGTATCCGGACGCGAAATACTTCGATTCGCCGAACGTGTCGCTGTCCGAGCTGGAGCGGACGCTCCGTGCGAAGGCGGTGCTGTTGCCGGGCGTCGCGGTGACGCTGTACGTCGAGAAGGGCAAGGAGGAGAAGAAGCAGACGTGGTCGTATCCGGACGGACTCGAAGGCTATCTGCGGGAGCTTGCGGACGGCGCGCAGCCGGTCGCCCCGATCTTTCGCGGCGAGCAGTACTTCGGCAAGCCGAAGGACGGCGAGACGTTCGCCGAAGGGGAAGGCGCCGCGTGGGCGCTCGGCTGGTACGAGGATGGGGGCGGCGGCGAAAGCTATGTCAACCTGATCCCAACGGCCGCTGGCGGAACGCACGAGGCGGGGCTGCGCGCGGCCGCGTTCGATGCCGTGAGATCGTTCGTCGATCATCATGGATTGCTGCCGCGCGGCGCGCGGCTGCAGACCGAGGACGTCTCGGCGAAGCTGCGCTTCGTGTTGTCCGCGCGCATTCTCGATCCCCAGTTCCAGGGGCAGGTGAAGGAGAAGCTCACCAGCCGCGACGCGCTGAAGCTCGTCACGCAGGCGCTCAAGGATCCGCTCGAGGTGTGGCTCAACGCGCATGTCGACCAGGGCAAGCGGATTGCCGAGCTCGCGATCGAGCAGGCGCTGTCGCGGATGCGCTCCGCGCAGAAGGTGGAGAAGAAGAAGGGCTCGGGTGTCGCCGTGCTGCCAGGCAAGCTCACCGACTGCGAGTCCGACGACGTGTCGCGGCGCGAAGTGTTCCTGGTGGAGGGCGACTCGGCCGGTGGCTCGGCGAAGCTCGCGCGCGACAAGCAGTACCAGGCGATCCTTCCGTTGCGCGGCAAGGTGCTCAACACGTTCGAGGTCGAGCGCGATCGCCTGTTCGCGAACAACGAGATCCACGACATCGCGGTCGCGATCGGCGTCGATCCGCACGAGCCGGGCGGCGACGCGGATCTCAAGGGCTTGCGGTACGCGAAGATCATCGTCATGGCCGATGCCGACGTCGACGGCAGTCACATCAAGGTGCTGCTGCTCACACTGTTCTTCCGTCATTTCCGCGCGCTGATTGACGGCGGGCACGTTCATGTCGCGAGCCCGCCGCTCTATCGGATCGACGTGCCGCCGGCGGGCAAGCGCCCGGCGCGCAAGCTCTACGCGCTCGACGACGAGGAGCTCGCGGCGATCGAGGATCGACTCGCGAAGGAAGGCGTCAAAGCGGGATCATGGTCGGTCGGCCGCTTCAAGGGGCTCGGCGAGATGAATCCCGAGCAGCTGTGGGAGACGACGATGAACCCGGAGACGCGCCGCGTGATGCCCGTGCGCGTCGCGAAGGAGGAGGTCGCCGATGCGACTCGCGTGTTCGCGAAGCTGATGGGCAAGACCGAAGCGGCGAGCCGCCGCGAGTGGATGGAGCAGAACGGCAACGCCGTCGAAGTCGACGTCTAAGTCACGAGGGTCAGAGTGCTTCCGAGGGTCAGAGTGCGATTGAAGAACAATCGCACTCTGACCCTCGGACGTCGTTTGGACGTCGATGTCGGCTTCGCGTGGCGCGTTCGCAGCCAAGTAAACTGCGCATGGAATCATATCGTCATTGCGGACGGATCCATGCCAGCACGACGCACGAAACGTAGCGGGACGGAGTCGAGCGGCGCGAGCGCCGACACGCTGACAGGCGAGCTCTTCGGCGAAGAAGCGCCGCCGCCTCCCGCATCGCCCCCACGCCGCGGCGCGCCGGGCGACGGCGACGACGGCGCCCTGGCGCTCGCGCCGTTCGCCGAGCGTGCATACCTCGAGTATGCGATGAGCGTTGTCACCGGACGCGCGCTGCCCGACGTCGCGGACGGACAGAAGCCGGTGCAGCGGCGAATCCTGTACGCGATGCACGAGCTCGGCCTGCATCCGCCGGCGAAGCATGTCAAGTCGGCGCGCGTCGTTGGCGACGTGCTCGGCAAATATCATCCGCACGGCGACAGCGCCGCGTACGACGCGCTGGTGCGAATGGCGCAGGACTTCTCGCTTCGCTATCCGCTGGTCGACGGGCAGGGCAACTTCGGCTCGCGCGACGGCGACAACGCGGCGGCGATGCGCTACACCGAGTGTCGGCTCACCGGAATCGCGGATCTGCTGCTCTCCGAGATCGATCGCGACACCGTCGACTTCACTGCGAACTACGACGGCACGTTCCAGGAGCCGAAATTGCTTCCGGCTCGCCTGCCGATGCTGCTGCTGAACGGCGCGTCCGGTATCGGCGTCGGCATGGCGACCGACATCCCGTCGCACAACCTGGCCGAGGTCGCGCGCGCCGTCGTCGCCACGATCCGCGATCCGGCGATCGACACTGCGCGGCTGCTCGACCTGATGCCGGGCCCGGACCTCCCCGGCGGCGGGCAGATCATCTCGGATGCCGACGCGATCCGCGCCGTGTATGAAAGCGGGCGCGGCAGTCTGCGCGTGCGCGCGCGCTGGTCGGTGGAGGATCTCGCGCGCGGCCAATGGCGGATTGCGGTGACAGAGCTGCCGTTCGGCGTCTCGGCGCGCGCTGTCCTCGAGGACATCGAGCGCGCGACGAATCCGAAACCGAAGGAGGGCCGGAAGTCGCTGTCGCAGGACCAGATCAACCTGAAGACGCTGATGCTCGGCGCGCTCGACACCGTGCGCGACGAATCGGACAAGGCGTCGCCGGTGCGTCTCGTGCTCGAGCCGCGCTCGAGCCGCCAGGACGCGGCGGAGTTCATGAGCCTGCTGCTCGCGAACACGCGGCTCGAGGCGAGCCTGCCGGTGAACCTCGTGATGCTCGGCCGCGACGGCCGGCCGCGATCGAAGAACCTCAAGCAGGTCATCGACGAATGGGTCGCGTTTCGTTTCGAGACGCTCACCCGGCGTACCCGGCATCGGCTCGGCGAAGTCGACCGCCGCATTCATATCCTCGAAGGCCGCCAGCTCGCGCTGCTGTCGATCGACAAGGTGATCCGCATCATTCGCAACGCCGACGATCCGAAGGCCGACCTGATGGCGTCGTTCGGGCTCACCGCCGTTCAGGCCGACGACATTCTCGAGCTCCGGCTGCGGCAGCTCGCGCGGCTGGAAGGCATCAGGATCCAGAGCGAGCTGAAGGCACTGAAGTCGGAGCGCAAGGGATTGAAGCACGTGCTCTCCGATGCGCGTGCGTTGTCGGACCTCCTCGTGTCGGAGATCGAGGGCGACGCGGCGAAGTTCGGCGACAAGCGGCGTACGCTGATCGAAGCCGTCGCGCCGGCGGTGGTGACGCGCGCCGTCCCCGATGAGCCGGTCACGATCACGCTGTCGCGCAACGGCTGGATCCGCTCCCGGCAGGGGCATGCGCTCGACGCGTCGCAGTTCGCGTACAAGAGCGGCGATTCGCCGCTCGCGGTGCTCGAGACGCGCACCGTCGACCCGATCGTCGTGCTCGACACCAAGGGCCGCGCCTACACGATTCGCGCCGCCGATGTGCCCGGGGGCCGCGGCGACGGCGTGCCGGTGACGACGCTGATCGACCTTCAATCGGGTACGCGCGTGTCGCACGCGATCGTCGGCGCGCCCGAGCAGAAGTTCCTCGTCGCGGGCAGCGGCGGCTACGGCTTCGTCGCGACGTTCGCCGACATGGCGTCGCGAGTCAGGGGCGGCAAGGCGTTCATGACGCTCGATCCGGGCGAAGAGCCGCTTGCGCCGGTCGCGCTGTCCGCAGATGCCGACCATGTCGCTGCACTTTCATCGAACGCGCGGCTGCTGGTCTTCCGGCTCGACGAGATGCGCGAAGTGCCGCGTGGCCGCGGCGTCATTGTCATGGGCCTCGATCGCAACGAAACGCTCATCGCCGTCACGCTCGCGAGCGCGAGGCAAATCGTCGTGCACGGACACAATCGCGCCGGCAAGGCAGTCCGCGTAACCATCGAAGGCGACGAGCTCGCGAAGCATCTGCTGCGTCGCGCGCGCAAGGGGTCGCTCGTCGGCCATCGGATCAAGCCGACCGGATTCGGGCCGAATCCGGTCGCGAACAATGGCTAGGACGCGACGTGCGGCGTCACTCTGCCCGCTGCGCGTCGTTGACTTGTATCTGCAAAGTTGTTATCCACACGCCACTCGAGGACGTGAACGGAGCGCGCGATGCCGTTGGTGAGCTTGCAGCAGCTTTCGATGCAGATCGGTGCAAACCAGGCGCGGTGGATACCGGGAACCTCGTGGATCGACAACCTGAGCGACGCTCAGCGAGTCGCGATGCTCGGCGTTCGCGTCAATCGCGCGGAGGTGCAGCGGATCAAGCAGCGCGCGCTCGGCTTCGCCAGCGGCACGGCGGGCAGTAGCGCGTCGGGCGGTGGCGTCGCCGGCGGCGTCGGCGGTGGCGGGAGCGGCGGGGTCGCTGGTGGCGGTGGAGTTGCAGGCGGAGGCGGAGGAGTTGGCGGAGGCGGTGGAGTTGCAGGCGGAGGCGGAGCTGGTGGTGGAGGCGGAGGAGTTGGCGGAGGCGGTGGAGCTGGTGGTGGAGGCGGCGGCGGCGGCGGAGGCGGAGGCGGAGGCGGAGGCGGCGGAGGCGGAGGCGGAGGCAGGCCAGGCGGCGCCGGCCGCGCTCGATCCGCAGACCGACTGGCGCTTTCACGGCGGCCGCAATTACATCAGTCCGGTGAAGAATCAGGGGAGCTGCGGCAGCTGCATCTCCTTTTGTGCATGCGCACTGGCAGAGGCAACCGCGGCGATCGAGCGCAACGTGCTGTTTCCCGACCTCTCCGAGGCCGAGCTCCATTTCTGCTCGGTTCACGGACCGACGTGCGACGGCTGGTGGCCGAGCGACGCATTCGAGGCGTTGCGCACCAACGGCGTCGTGCACGAGGCGCACTTTCCCTACATCTCGGCGTTCCAGGCCGGCGTTCCGACGTGCACGGTCGTTCTCGACCGTGCGTCGCTCGCGGCGAAAATCACGGCGTGGTCCACGCTTTACACGACCGCCGAGCGCAAGCAGTGGCTTTGCGACGTCGGGCCGCTCTGCTCGGTGTTCCATCTGTATTTCGATTTCTTCAACTATCGCACCGGCGTCTATTCGCACGTCGCCGGGGCGGAAGCGGGATACCACTGCGCGGAGGTCGTCGGCTACTCCGACGCCGACGGTTGCTGGATCTGCAAGAACTCGTGGGGCGACACGTGGGGCGAGGGCGGCTTCTTTCGCATCGCGTACGGCCAGTGCGGCATCGACGACACGAGCACCGACACGGATTCGATCGGCAATCCGCTCAACTTCCCGGCGTGGACGGTTCAGGGCTACGTGCCCTCCCCAGCGTTCCCGGCATAGTAGTTGCTTCGGCTTGCGCTGACAGCCGTCGGCGATTGCGTCTCGCCGGCATGCATGCGCAGCGTCGTCGAAATCGCGCACGTGGCTCGCGTGCCGGCTGTCGCTTCTCCCAGGGGAACGCGATGGAGATGCTGAGCTTCGGCGGTCAGTACTACCTCGACGATCGGATGTTCGTCGTCGATGTCGAGCCGTTCGTCGCGCCGGATACCAAAGACGGTCACACCGTCGCGAGCTGGGCGGTGATGACGCGGCGTAACGTCCCCGGCTACGTGGTGTTCCGCCGCAGCCTGTTCGAATCGCGCGAGCGCGCGATCGCCGTGCTGCGTCATCTCGCGCCGCAAACGCCGCGCTTGAGCCTGCATGGACTGTCGCCGGTTCCGCCGCCTTCGTACGAGCAGTACAACGCGTGGCTGCGCGACCAGGGGCTCGCGCCGCTCGACTACTGAGGCCCATCGCGGTTCGCGCGCACTTGTGCGGGCGCGGCGACCGCGGTAGATTCGATCGTTCCGATGTCGGAGCCGCAAGCGCCGGCGTACGCGGGCGCCGGATGTCTGACGAGCCTACGCGCGCGTCGTGTTGGCGGTTCGAGCGCCTGACGACGGCCGCGATCCCGGTCGATCGAGCTTCTCTTTCCAATGGCTGAACAACCCTCCTCCGAGCCCGCGGGCGCGCCGACCGGCGGCCGCAGCGTGACGATACCGCGCGATCTTCGCGCAGCGTTTCTCGCCGGCCTCGGCAGCGACGTCGATGTTCCGCAGAATCTCACCCCGGAGTTCATGCAGGCGCTGGGCGCGGTGATCCGCGAGGTCACCTCGGGGACGATGGAGCTGCTGCGGTTGCGCGCCGAGGCGAAGAGCAGCCTGCACGCCGACATGACGATGCTCGATGCGCGCGCGATCAATCCGCTGAAGGCCGCGTGGGACGCCGACGTGGCGCTGCAGCACCTGTTTGCGCCGCAGCGGCCGGACATCCAGCCGCCGCTGAAGGCGATCGGCGAAGCCTACGACGATTTGCGCGCGCACGACCGCGATCTCGTCGCGAGCATCCGGGCGGCAATGCGCGGACTTCTCGCGCGGTTCGACCCGACGGAGCTCGCCGATCGCCTCGGCGGCGACAGCATGATCGACAGCCTGCTGCCGGCGAACAAGAAAGCGCGCCGCTGGGATTCTTTCGTCGAGCTTTACGCCGACGTCTGCGTCGAAGCCGAGCAGGACTTCTGGGCGGTGTTCGAGAACGAGCTGAAGCGCGCGTACGTCGAGCAGGACCGAACGCTACTGAAAAAGTGATGCGAGCGTCAGAGTCGAGGGTCAGAGTGCAGTTTTATGGTGAACGGCACTCTGACCCTCGACGCTGACCCTGACCCTCGCTCTGATCTCGGTTCATGTGTCGGCTACCTCGCCTGATTCGCGCACGACGCCGATCGCGAGCCGAAGCTGGTCGGCGACGTGCTTCAGCATGTTCATCAACAGCCGTCGATGCAGATCCGGGTTCGCCGTGCGGATCGCCTCGAGGCTGTTGCGCGACAGACTGTAGAGGACCGACTCCTCCTCGGTCATCGCGGTGAACGCGCGCGTTTCACCCTCGAACAGCGCCGATTCACCGAACATCACGCCCGGCGCGAGCGTGACGACGCGCCGGCGCGACTTCTCGCCGCCGATGATGCTGAGCGCGCCGCGCGCGAGCAGGTACATCCGATCGCCGGCGTCCCCCGCGCGGAACAGCGGCGAGCGCGCCGGGAAGCGCTGGCGGTCGAGATAGCGCTTCATCAACTCGAGCTCGTCGCCCGCGAGCCCTTGCATCAGCGCGAAGCGATCGATCGGAATCTCCTGATGCGTGATCGCCGCATGCGCCTCGATCAGGATCTGCCGCTCCGCCCATTCGAGCGCGCGATCGGTGTCCTCGAACCAGTCGGGATGATGCTTCTCGGTGAAGATGCCGGCCCCGATCAGCGCAGCGCCGAGCCGGTTCGTGCTCGTGACGTGCGCGAGCAGCAGCCGGCAGCGCTGTTCGCGCAAGCGCTTCGACAGCCGGTCGAGCATCAGCGCGCCCGACGCATCGATCATCGTCACCCGGTCGAGATCGAGCACGAGGAAGCTCGCGCCCTGCGCGGCGCGCTCGGCCGCTTCCGACAGGCGCTCGGCGGTGCCGAAGAAGAGGGCGCCATCAAGCTCGAGCAGCGCGATGCGGTGACCCTGCTCGTGCAGCAGGCGCGTCTGCTCGAGCGGATAGACACGGCGCGACGCGCGCGTCTCGCCGCTGCCGGCCGATCGCACGAGCGAGCGGTTCATCACGGCGATGAAGATCACCATCGATAGCACGAAGCCGACGATCACGGCGGTCACCGGCTCGAACGTCGCCGTTATCGCCGCGACGAACAGCACGACGAAGAGGTTCATCCGTAGCTCCGCATCGCGCGGCTTCGCGATCGCGCGCTGCACGATGCTGCGGCCCCAGCGGTCGAACAGCCCGAACGCGAGCGTCATGTTGACGCCGGCGAACACCGCGAGCGGGATGCGCTCCATCCACGACGTGCCGTAGATCAGCAGCAGCAGCAGCGTCGTCATCGTGATCGTGCTCGTCGCGAGCGTGCCGCCGTGGCCGGCGCGCGCGCCGGCGGTCGAGTGCATCGACGAGTACGCCATCGGCAGGCCGCCGAACAGCGCGGAGAACACGTTGCCGAGCCCGAGCGTGACGAGCAGCCGGTTCGGCTGATGACTTTGCTCGAGCGGGCCGTCCGTTTCGCCGACCGCCGACATGAGGCTGTCGAGCGATCCGACGACGGCGAGCACCATCGCGCCGGATGCGACGATATAGCGGTAGTCGTAGATCAGCCGCAGCCCGGGCAGCGTCGCGAGCCGTGCGAGCGCGTCGGGCCACGGAAGGTGCTCTTCGAGATCGGGGACGAACGCGCCCATATGCGCATCGGGCACGATGTTCATCACCAGCGCGGCCAACAGCGTGCCGACGACGATGCCGACGAGCCGCGACGGTCCCTTGGGCCAGCGCCGCGAGATCAGCACGACGGCGGCGATCGTCGCGATGCCGATCGCAAACGGCCACGCATGGAATGCCGACTGCGGCGCGTCGCCGCCGCCGTGATGCGCGCCGATCAGTTCAGGGATCTCGTAGAGCGCGAGCGACACGGCGAGACCGGTCATGAACCCGGCGACGACCGGATACGGCACGAACCGCGCGATGCTGCCGAGGCGCAGCGCGCCGAACGCGATCTGCAGCACGCCGGAAAGGCCGATGCACGTCGCGCACAGGAACAGCACTTCGGCGAGCAGCAGGTGGTTCTCGAAGTGGAGCGCCGGCTCGTTGACGAAGCGCTGCACGATCGTCGCGAACACGAGCACCGTCGACGCGCGCGGCACCTCGCTCGGCAGCAGCGGGCTGCCGAGCAGCACGGCGGTGATGAAGCCGAATACCGCTGCCGCGAGCGCGGCGCGAACACCCATTTCGGCGGCGACGTGGTGACCGAGCGGCGCGTACGCGATCAGCGCGAGCAGCAGCATCCACGCGAGCAGCACGACCGCTGTCGCGGCGCCGCTCGACAACTCGCGCACCCAGCCGCGGATGCCGCGGCTCGCGCCTTCGTGCTCAGCTGGATGCGCCGCCGGCGGCACGGGTGCCGGCGGCGCGCCTTGCGCGATGGCGGGGCTTTGCGGCTCGTTCACGGAATCGACGAAGGACGCGCGCGTGCAAGTGACGCGCGCGCAACGGCGAAGTCTACCGCAACCGGCGTGCGCTTCGCCGACGGGCGCGCAGCGCCATCTTCGCCGTCGTGCGCCGTCGTGCGCGAGCGCTCCCTTGACGCAACCGGCGCGAGCCAGCATCCTGCGGGCTCGGCGCCGCGCCCGCTGTGCGACGCGGGCCGCCACCTCGCCGCAGATGATCACGATCAAGGTCACGTCGTACGACGGCAAGCCGCTCGCCGAGCCGCTCGTCGCGCAATTCAACGAAGCCGGCGGCACGATCGGTCGCGCGCCGGGCAACGCGCTCGTGCTGCCGGATCCCGATCGCGTGATCTCGCGTGCACATGCGACGGTTTTCGTGCGCGACGGCCGTTTCAGGCTGCGCGACCAAGGCAGCGCTGCGCCGACGGCGGTGAACGGCCATCCGATCGGAAGCGGACGCGACGCTCCGATCGCCGACGGCGACCATGTGCAGATCGGCCGCTATTCGATGACCGTCGAGGACATGGACTCGACGCACGCACCGCATCACCCAGCCGATGCGACCGCGACCGGCACGCTGCCGCCCGGCGCGGTGCTGTCGTGGAGCGCGGGCGATGCCGCGCGCGCGGACGGGATCTCGACGTTCATCATGCCGTCGGCCGAAGTCGGTGCGCCGGCGCAAAGCGCTCCGCCCGCACAAGGCGCTGCGCCCGCACAAGGCGAAGCGGAGCGGCGCGGCACGGCGGCGCCGCCACACGGGCCGATCGACGGCGCGGCGACGCTGCCGCTTCGCACGACCGCCAATGCGCCCGCCGTCGCGCACGGCACGTTCGCCGACGACGAGCTGCTGGCCGCCTTCCTGCGCGGCGCCGGCATTCCGAGCCAGCAGTTGCCGGGAGGCCTGTCGCCCGAGCTGATGTACCAGCTCGGGCAGCTGCTGCGCGAAGCGACGCGCGGCATGCTCGACCTGCTGCTCGCGCGCGCCGCGACGAAGCGCGAAGTGCGCGCCGAGATGACGATCATCGTCGCGCAGGACAACAATCCGCTCAAATTCTCGCCGAACGTCGACGCCGCGCTCGCCGCGTTGCTCATGCCGCGCGGCCACGGCTTCATGCCGCCGATCCGCGCCGTGCGCGACGCCTACGAGGCGCTGTCGTCGCATCAGCAGGGCTTCGTTGCCGGCATGCGCGCCGTGCTCGACGTCGTGCTTGCGCGATTCAATCCCGCCGATTTCGAGCGCCGCGTCACGCAGTGGAGCATGACGGACTCGCTGTTGCCGATGAACCGCAAGGCGAAGCTGTGGGATCTGTTCAACGAGCTGTACGACGATCTCGCGAAGCAGGCGGCGAGCGACTTCCATTCATTGTTCGGACAGGAGTTCCTGCGCGCGTACGACGCGCAGATCGCGCGCTTGCGCGAGACGAGCGAGGACGCTCCGAGTCCGTAGCCGGACAGCGCGATGCAGATCGAGATATCGACGCTCACGAACACCGGTGGCCGCGCGACCAACGAGGACGCCGCCGGCTTCTGGTCGGACGCCGGCAACTGCTATTGCGTGATCTCCGACGGCGCCGGCGGACACGGCGGCGGCGACGTCGCGGCGCGGCTCGCGGTGACAACGGTGCTCGAGATGTTCCAGCGGCGGCCGCAGTGCTCCGACGACGCCATTGCCGCAGCGCTCGAAGCGGCGAACGAGGCGGTCATCGCGCGTGCGCGCACCGACGAGCGGCTGTCGCGAATGCGCGCCACCGCGGTGGTGCTCTGCTGTGACGCGGTCCACCGCACCGCGGCGTGGGGGCACATCGGCGATTCGCGGCTATACTATTTTCGCAATCAGCGAATCGCCCAGCAGACGCGCGACCACAGCGTCGTGCAGAACATGGTCGACGCCGGCTACATCCAGGCCGATGCGTTGCGCGCGGCTCCGCAGCGCAGCCAGCTGTTCGCCGCGCTCGGCGAGCGCGACGATTTCGCTCCGGCGTACTCGCACGTCGAAATCGGCCATGGCGACGCGTTCCTGCTGTGCACGGACGGCGTGTGGGAGCACGTGACCGAGCCGCAGTTCGAGCAGATGCTCGCGCAATCGAGTACCGCCGCCGCCTGGCTCGCGCGGATCGAGGCGAACCTGCTCGCGCACGAGCGCGAGCGGCTGGACAATTTCTCCGCGTTGGCCGTGTTCTGCCGGCCGGCCGGCGGCGGGCATGAATGAAGAAAACATTCGGGGACATGTCATGAAGCGTTCGAATACCGCCAGCGCGCGCACGACGATCGTCATCGGCGCGCTGCTGTGCGCGGCGTGCGCGAGCGAGCCGCCGTCGGGCGCCGGCGCGCCGTCATCGTCGCCGCGAGCACCGGCGCCGGCCGCCGCCGCACCGGCAGCACCGGAGCCGGCGGCACCGGCGCCCGCGCTCGAGCCGACGCGCGATGCGAAGGCGCAGGCTCAGCGCACGGCGCTCGAAGCGGTCGACCAGCTGCAAAACGGCGACGAAGCCGGCGCGCGCGCGACGATCGACCGCGCGCTCGCCGCCGACCCGTCGAACGAACTCGCGAAGCGGCTGATGGACCAGATCCGCGCCGACGCGCAGCGCGAGCTCGGGCCGACGTTCTTCCGCTACGTCGTGCAGCCGGACGATTCGCTGTCGAAGCTCGCGCAACGCTTCCTCGGCGACCGCTTCCGCTTCTACATCCTCGCGAAGTACAACGACATCACGAACCCGAGCCGCTTGCAGACGGGACAGGTCATCCGGATTCCGGGCAAGGAGCCGCCGCCGCCACCGGTCGCCGCGCCCGCGCGTCCGCCGGAAGTCGCGAAGCCGCCCGAAGCGCCCGAAGCCGCCAAGGCGCCCGAGGCCGAGCCGAAGACGAGCGAAGCGGAACGGCTGTACAAGCAGGCGCTCGCGCAGAAGCAGGCCGGCGATCTCGATTCCGCGTATGCGTCGCTGCGCGATGCGAGCAGGCGCGAGCCGGCGAACGCGACGTATTCGAAGCAGCTCGAGGTGACGCGCGTCGATCTGGTGCGCCGCTACGATCGCGCCGCGACGCAGGCGTTCCAGCGGCAGAACCTCGATCTCGCGATCAAGAACTGGGATCACGTGCTCGAGCTCGATCCGAACAATCAGAAGGCGAAGCTCGAGCGCGCTCGAGCCGAGGAGCTGAAGAAGCGCATGCAGGAGAAATTCGGCAACAAGTGAAGCGGCTGTCGCGGAGCGAGACCCGCCGCGCGCATCGCGCCGTCACGACCCGCGCGCCGCGCCCTTCGCAGGTGCGATCGTGCGCCGTGCCTCTGCGAGCTTCGCGGCTGCCGCCTTGTTGCCCGGGTCGTACTTCAAGCTCGTTTCCCAGTAGCGGACCGCCTTTGCCGCGTCGGTGGCCGCGACGCGCACGCCCTTGTCGTAATACTCGCCGGACAGCGACTTGCGCAGCGCGGCGAGCCTTGCATTCCATGACGCGAGCGGCTCGCCGCGCAGCGCGATCGCCTGCTCGTACATCGTAAAGGCGTTCTCTCTCGCGCCCTGCGACTCGAGCTCGCGCGCGCGCTCGTAGACGGCCGTGCCGATCTGCACGCGTGCGCTGACGTCGGACGGGTTCGCGTCGACGTAGCGCTTGAGCTCGTGCAATCCGCTCGCCGTGTCGCCCGCGCGGAAGAGCTCGATTCGCTGCTCGACGTCGAAGCTGTCCGCGGGGGCGGGCATCGCGCTTCGCGCAGCGCGCGCCGCGCGCTCGGCCTGCGCGTGCGACGCGCGGCTGCGATCGATGTCGCGCAGCGCCTTCGTCGCCTCGGCGTTGCCCGGGTCGAGCGCGAGGACCCTGATCATCGCCTGCGCCGCGGCGTCGGAGTCGCCGCGGCGCTCGGCCGCACGTCCCGCGTCGAGCTCGGTGTCGATCGCATGCGCAACGGCCGAGCGCGCCTGCGCGAGGTCGCGCCGGAACGCCGCATTGTCGGGATCGAGCAGCGCGAGAAGCTGCAGCTCGGTCGCGACCATGGCGATGTCACCGCTGTCGCGGGCGCGCACGGCGAGCCGCTGATGCCTGGCAATCGCGCGCGTCTGCGCGCTGTCCGCCGCCGCACGCGGCGCTTGCGGCGCCGTGGCGGGCGCCGCCGTATCGGGAACCTCGGGCGCCTGCGCGCACGCGGCGAGCACGATCGACGCGACAATCGGCAGCAACGCTCGGTACGACATGGATCGCCTCAGCGCCCGATGCGCGAGAACGTGACGAGCTTCGCCTTGAATGCGTCGAGATCCTCGTTGCCGAAGATCATCGTGCGCCGGAGCATGTACGGATATGCGTAGAACGGGTTGCCGCCGGGCGTCACGGTAACGCCGATCTTCAGGCCCGTCCTCTGCAGCGCTTCGACGACGGTTTCGTTCACGTCGCCATAGGGGAACGCATAGGAGAACGCCGGCATGCCGACGCGATCGCGGATCGCGTTGGTCGGCACGTCGACTTCGCGCCGGATGCGCTCGCGATAGTCGGTGGCCGTCTCGCCCGGCTGGCGCAGCGTGAGGTTGCTGTGCGTCTTCGAGTGCGGCTGGATGTCGATCAGCTTCGAGCCCGCCATCTCCTGCATCTGCGGCCACGTCATCGCGTCGCCCGCGCCGACGAAATCGCTGTACAGGTACACCGTCGCCGGGAACCCGTACTTCTTCAGCACCGGGTAGGCGATCTCGTACGTCGAGCGGTAGCCGTCGTCGATCGTGATCACGACGGACTTCTTCGGCAGCGCCTCCTTGCCGTCGAGAAACGCGGCGAGCTGCTTCATCGTGATGACGCGATAGCCGTTGCGCGCAAGGTAGTCCATCTGCGCTTCGAAATCGGCGCGCGTCACGACGAGCTTGCGCCGCTGCTGGGCAAAGCGGTGATAGCAGAGGATCGGCACCGTCTGCATGCCGTTCCACTGTGCGCCGATGGGGCTGCGCAGCCTGCGCGGCACGACGATCGCCTCGCCCGGCGTCGGCGCTTCGACGCCGTTGAACTCGGCAATCCACCACGCCTTCTCGCGCGCGCCGAGGTAGCGCTGGGCGAGCGACGCGAAATCGTCGCCGCGCTGCGCGATGACGATCGCGAAGTCGTCGTCCTGCCCGAGGAGCGGACCGACGGGTCGCGGCGCCGGTGGCGGCTCGGCAACGACGGGCGGCCTCGTTTCCGGCGCCGCACAGGCGGCGGCGAGCAGCGCGGCGAGCGTGACGGCGAGCGCGCGTCGCATCACGGTCAGTCGGCGGCCTTCGCCGGCTCGGGCGCGGGCTCCGCCGGCGCCGCGTGCGGCGTCTTAAGGCTTTCCGGATCGTAGCGGCGCTGCAACGCTGTCGCCGTCTCGTCGAACGTCGAATAGAGCTCGCCGAACTCGTCGCTGCGCGTGTCGGTGATCCGGTAGTCGTACCGGCCGTTCGCGAGCTCGTCGAGCGAGTTGCGCAGCACGCGCAGCGGCTCCGACAGCCGTTGCGCGAGCAGGTAGCTGCCGATCGCGACCGCCGCGGACGTGACGACGATCAGGATGCCGAGCAGCACCAAGGTGAGATTGGCCACCGCGGACAGCGGCGCCTGGAAGATACCGAGGTGCACATTGCCGATCGGCTTGTCCTGGAACAGGATCGGCGCCGCGAAGTCGAGCACGTCGCGGCCGTCGGCGAGCTCCGTCGCCTGAACGGTGACGCCGGCCTCGTGCGCGTCGATCGGCTTGAACGCAGGCGGCTTGTAGGGCGCGCCTTCCTGCGCGGCGTCGTTGCTCCCGCGGATGACGCCGGCGTCGTCGATGACGACGAGGTACGCGAAGTCCTGCCGGCCGACGGTGTCCTGCACGAGCACGTCGGTTGCCGCCCAGTTCTCCTCGAGCATCGGCACCGCGGTCTGCGTCGCCATGAACTTGACGAGCGACGCGCCGTAGCTCATCACCTGGCCCATCATCGCGTTGTACTGCTTGCTGTAGATGAACGCCGCGCTCACGCTCATCGTCGCCGCGACGACGGCCGCCATGATCAGCGCCCATCGCACGCGCAGCGGGATCCGGCGCTCCTTCTTCGCATCGCCGGTCTCGGCGATCTCGCGTGCAACGCCGATCAGCGCCTGCGCGAATTCGCTGCCGTTCTGGAATCGTTTCTCCGGCTGCTTGCGCAGCGCGCGGTCGATGATCCGCCGCAGCGCGAGCGGAAGGTCGGGGCGCAGCTTGTCGAGCGGCGTCGGCTCGGTCTTCGTGATCTTGTACGCGACGGTGATCAGCGTGTCGCCCTCGAACGGCAGCGTCGAGGTGAGCAGCTGATAGAGCACGACGCCGGCGGAGAACAGATCCGAGCGCGCATCGGCCTTCTCGCCCTGCACCTGCTCGGGCGACATGTAGTGCGGCGTGCCGAGCACGTTGCCGACCTGCGTCGCCTGCGTCGCCTCGTTGTCGTCGATGCGGCAGATGCCGAAGTCGGCGACCTTGATCGTCACGCCGTCGCGCAGCAGCATGATGTTGCCCGGCTTCACGTCGCGGTGGACGATGCCTTTCGCATGCGCGTAGTCGAGCGCCTTCGCGAGCTGGATGCCGATCTGCACGACGGTCGCGACCGGCAACGGCTTGCCCTCGCGGATGACGTCGGCGAGCGTCGCGCCCTCGACGAACTCCATCGCCATGTACGGGTGGCCGTCCTGCTCGCCGGCATCGAACACGGTGACGATGTTCGGATGCGACAGCACGCCGGCGCCCTTCGCCTCGCGCAGGAAGCGCGTGCGGTACTCCCAGTCGTCGCGCAGCTGCGACTTCAGCAGCTTGATCGCGACGGTGCGACCGATCTCCGGATCGTGCGCCCTGTACACGCGCGCCATCGCGCCTTCGCCGATGACGTCGACGATTTCGTAGCGCCCTACATGGTCCATCCTGCACTCATCCCGTAGTGCAGCCGAAGCGGTGGGCTGCACGTCGGCGCGAGTATGCCAGAAGCGGCGCGCGTCAGCGCGTGCGTCGACGGCGCGCTGCAATGCCCGCGATGGCGACGAGCGCACCGAGCGCAGCGAGCGCGAACGACGACAGCGTCGGCACCGGCGTCGCCACAGGCGCCGGTGGTGGTGGCGGCGGTGGTGGCGGCGGCGGGGGCGCGGCAGCGGCACACGCGGCGAGGCCGGTGATCGAGAATCCGGTGTCTCCGACGAGCGTCGCAGCGCCGCTCGCAGGATCGATGCGCAGCAGCCACCCCGGATTGAGATTCGCGTCCTGCGCGATGCCGCCGTACAGGTTGCCGTCCGGGCCGAATTCGATGCTGCCGATCTTGTCGAAGTTTCCAACCTGGCCGACGAACGTCGCCGCGCCGGTCGCGACGTCGATGCGCAGCAGCGCCGAGATCGCGTGCCCGCCGGCAGTGACTCCGTACATCGTGCCGGTTGCGCTGTTGTACGCGAGACCCGAGATCGGCACCGACACGGCGGTCGCGCCGACGGTGGTCAACATGCCGGTTGCGCGATCGATGGTCACCAACTGCGATGGCGACGCGATGCCGGTCGAGTACGTCCCGTAGAGCGTGCCGCCGACGAACTCGAGCCCGGTGACGTTGCCCGCCGGTGACATCGCAATCGCGCTGATCTGCGCGCCGGTGGCGGGATTGAGCCTGCGCAGGTTACTGATCGAAGCGCCGTCGGTCGCCCACAGCTGCCCGGTTGCGTCGTCGAATTCGATTTCGGTGAGGTTGATCGGTGCGTTGCCGAGGAGCGCGCTCGCGCCGGTGGCGACATTGACGCGAAAAAGCGCGCCGCTCTGCGACATGCCGTAGAGCTCCGACGAGCAGTTGATCGCGGCCTGCGTCCATGCGAGCGGCGCATGGACGAGCAGCGCCGCGGCGGCGATGCGAAGCGCTCGGCGTGCCGCCTTGCGTGCGGTTGGTGTCATTGAGAGCGGGGGTTGTCGTTGTGGGGCCGCGGGGGCTCCGTATGCCGACAGCATAACGGATCACCGCTGCTCCGCGGCTCTTTGGCGAGCGTTGCGACGCCGATCGGGTGCTCGACTGTCGCAGAAAGGTCACGTGTCGGGCATCGTAACCGCCCCGGACGATCGAGGCGCGACCGCCGGCCGCAGCGCCAGGCGCTTGCGTGCGTGTGCTCGCATCAGCAGCCGTGCGATGTCGGCGTCGAACGCCGGCCGCGGGGGCGCTTCGAGCAACAGGCCGAGCTCTGCTTCGTCGCCGGCCGTGCCGAGCCAGCACCAGTCGCGCAGCACATGAACGTCGACGCGCGCACCGAGCGAAGCGGGCTCGCGCGCGAGCGCAATGCCGGGGGCGGGCCACGGCGGGATCGCATACGGTGCGAGCGCCTCGCGCAGGCGTCGGTCGTGCGCGGCGAGCGGTTCGGCGCCCACACAGCAGCCGCCACAGCGCCTGACCTGTCGCGCGAAGCACGGTCCCTGTCGACGCTCGAGGCCGAGCATCACCCAGCAGAGCGCGTGGTCGGCGGCGAGCGCGCGCAGCGTCTCGCGCGCTGCGCGCCGCGACGAGAACGGCCCGTAGCGTCCGCACAGCGTCGCCGGGTCGATGCCCGCCGCCGCGACGAAGCGCGGCGGCGGCCCGGGCTCGTCGGCGAGCTCGAGCACGCCCGATTGCGCCTTGCGCCGAAGCGCGTGGTTGTGCGCGGGGAGCAGCGATTTCACCAGGGCCGACTCGCGCAACAGCGCGCCGATCTCGCCGGCGGTCTCGTCGTATTCGATGCGCCGGATCTCGGCGGACAGCCGCAGATCGGTTGCGCTTCGATAGTCCGACGAGAAGTGCGCGCCGACGCGCTCGCGCAGGTTCTTCGCCTTGCCGATGTAGAGCGGCAGCGCGTTCAGGCCGTAGAAGCGGTAGACGCCCGGCGACTCGGGCAGCGCGTCGATCGCGTCGGCCGCGAGCTGCGGCGGCAGGCTCGGCGTCTTCATCGCCCGGCGCACGGCGCTCTCGATCGCCTCGGCGGGATGCGCACGGTAGAGCGCCTGCACGAACGACCACAGCGCGCGCGCATCGGCGAGCGCGCGGTGCCGCTCGCGCACGTCGATCGAGTGCCGCGCGATCAGCTGGTCGAGGCTGTGTCCGTCGCAGTCGGGATACAGACGACGCGACAGCTTCACCGTGCACAGCACGCGCGCGGTGAACGAGCGCTCGAGGCGCGCGAATGCGTGCTTGAGGAAGCCGTAGTCGAAGCGCGCGTTGTGCGCGACGAACAGCGCGCCCGCCGTGCGCTCGGCGACATCGCGCGCGACCGTCGAGAAGCTCGGCGCCGCGCGCACCATCTCGTTGGTGATGCCGGTGAGCGCCTGGATCGGCGCCGGGATCGGCATGCCGGGATCGACCAGCGTGCTCCACTCGTCCACCGATGGATGATCGCCGTCCGCGCCGTCGACGCGCACGACGGCGACTTCGGTGATTGCGTCCTTCGCCGCGGTCGTGCCCGTCGTCTCCAGATCGACGAACGCGAGCGAAGGGGCGAACAGGCGCATTGGAGGGGCTTGACCGGCGAACGTTCGTTCGCTATTGTAGCGCCATGTCGAACGATCGTTCCTACCTTTCGACGCTGCAGGATTATTACGTGCGCCATCGCGCGCTGCCGTCGTACGCGTCGATCGGGCAACTGCTCGGGCTCAAGTCGAAGTCGTCGGTGGCCGCGCTGGTCGCGCGGCTCAAGCTGTCCGGCTACATCGATTCGACGCCGGACAAGCGGCTGGCGCCGACGAAGCGATTCTTCGAGCGCACGCTCGCGCTGTCGCCTGTTCACGCGGGGCTGCCGGATGCCGTCGACGATACCGCGGGCGATGCGCTGACGATCGACGATTACCTGATCGAGCGGCCGTCGCAAACGGTGCTGATCCGCGTCAAGGGCGACTCGATGCAGGATGCGGGCATTCTCGATGGCGATCTCGTCGTCGTCGAGAAAAGCGCGTCGGCGAAGCGCGGCGATATCGTCGTCGCGATCGTCGACAGTCAGTTCACGCTGAAGCGGCTCGATCTCGAGGCCGGCAAGTTCGTGCTGAAGCCGGAGAACAAGGCATATCCCGTCATTCGCCCGGAAGGCTCGCTCGAGATCTTCGGCGTGATGGTCGGGCTCGTGCGCAAGCTCGGCTGATCGCGCACATCCTGCGTCCCGGGATGACAAGCAGATCCGGCGCCCGCGCTCGCCGCGACGCGCAGCCGATTCACGCAATGACGCGGTTGCGTCCGGCCGCCTTCGCCTCGTAGAGCCGCTCGTCGGCCGACGCGAGCATCCGCTCGTGCGTCGTCACTTCGATGTCGGCGGCGACGCCAATGCTGATCGTCACCGCGAGGCCCGGGCGCAGCGCGTCCCATTGATAGGCCGCGACGGCGGCACGCAGCTTCTCGCAGACGAGGCGCGCCGCCTCGAGATCGGTTTCGGTCAGCACCAGCACGAACTCCTCGCCGCCGAAGCGCGCGACGAGGTCGGTGTGACGCACCTGATCGCGCAGGATGTGCGCGATCGCGCGCAGCACGTCGTCGCCGACGGCGTGCGAGTACGTGTCGTTCACGCGCTTGAAGTGATCGAGGTCCGCGATCGCCACCGCGAGCGGACGGCGGTGACGACGGGCACGCTCGAATTCCTCGGCGAGCCGCTGGTCGAGAAAGCGCCGGTTCGCGAGCCCGGTGAGCGCGTCCTCGAACGTCTGCCGCTCGAGTTGCGCGAGGAGGCGCGTCTTCTGCGTGTCGGCTTCCTTCAGCGACGCATTGAGCGCCTCGAGATCGGCGTACGCGCGCGCGAGCTCGATGTTGCGCAGCCGATGGATCTCCGCGTCGCGCTGCGCGGCGGCGACCTGATGGCGTATTTGCAGCGCCTTCAGCTGCTTCGACGTCGTGTCGTTCAGCACGTCGCGCTCGAGCTGGTGGTAGCGGCGATAGTGCTTGAGCGCCGAGGCGAAGTCGCCGGTCTGCTCGAAGTAGTCCGACAGCGCCTGATGGCACTCGGCCTGGTCGGGCCGCAGCCGATGCGCCTCGGCGACGTCGAGCGCATCGGCAAGCAGCCGCCCGGCTTCGCCGAATCGCCGCTGCCCGGTGTAGAGCCGTCCGAGGCTTCGCATCGCGTTGACCACACCGAGTCGGTAGCCGCTTCGCTCGGACAGCAGCAGCGCCTCGCGCAGCGTCTTTTCGGCTTCTTCGGCCTGGCCGAGCCGCGCCTGCGTGAGCCCGAGGTTGTTCAGCACGGCGCTCTGGTGCATCGTCGCGCCGCTCGCGCGGAACATGTCGAGCGCGCGCACCTGCGCGACGAGCGCTTCCTCGGGACGGCCGAGGTTCTTCAGGTTGATGCCGACGTTGTTCAGCGCCTTGCCGATCTCCGTCGCGTCGCCGCCTTGCTCGGCGAGCGCGAGGCTCTGCTGGTAGTAGTCGAGGCCGGTCTTCGAGTCGCCCGACTTCGAATAGATGACGCCGATCGTGCGCAGCGACGCTGCGCGACCGGTCGTGTTGCCGGTCGCCTCGTCGAGCGCAAGCGCCTTCAGCTCATAGTCGATCGCCTGCGGGAAGTCGCCGAGACTGTCGTAGACGAAGCCGATCGCGCGCAGCGTCTTCGCCTGCGCGGTCGCATCGCCGATGGCCTCGTATTCGGCGAGCGCGTCGCGATAGCGGTTGAGCGCCGTTTCCTGATCGAGCAGGTAATCGGCGCAGCGGCCGGCGAGGAAGAGCGCGCGCGCGAACGCCGCACGGTCGCCCAGCGCCTGCGCGAGGTCGGCCGCCTCGAGCGCGTGCTCGCCGCTCCTGCGCACGTCCGAGCCGGCGTCGGCTTCCGCGAGCGCGATCAGCTCGGCGAGACGCGCCGCCGGCGCGCTCAGCGCGGGCTTGCTCGCCGTGTTCACCGCGTCGTTCATCCGGGCTCGACTTCGACGAGGCAGTCGTAGAAGGTCGCCGCGGCGCCGAGGTCGGTGAGCGCCTGGCTCGTGACGGCATTCGCATTGGCGCCGTCGCCGGAGAGCTTCTTCCACCAGACCGACGGGCTCACGACGACGCCGCGACGCGCGCGCTCGCCGACGCTCGCCGTTGCGTGGAAGCGACCGCGATCGTTGAACACGGCAACCCGCATGCCATCGACGATGCCGCGGGCGACGGCGTCGTCGGCATGGATATCGAGACGCGGCTCGCGCTCCTCGGCCACGAAGCCCGGCAGATTCGCGAACGACGAATTGAGAAAGTTGCGTGCCGGCGGCGAGATGAACGCGAGCGGATAGCGCTCGGCGAGAGCGGGCGCGCTCGCGGCCGACTCGCGCGGCGGCACGAACGACGGCAAGGGATCGTGTCCCTGCGATGCAAGCGCCGCCGAATACAGCTCGCACTTGCCGGACGGCGTCGCAAATGCGCCGTGCGCGAACGGCGCGTAATCGTGCGCGACGTTCAGCCGCGCGAAGCCGTTCGCCTTCAGCGCGTCCCAGCCGATGCCGGCGACTCGCGCATCATCGCGGCGAAACGCCTGCCGCGCGAGGTCGTCGTCGCCGTCG
The DNA here is from genome assembly GCA_963798655.1 of uncultured beta proteobacterium. Classification (GTDB taxonomy): domain Bacteria; phylum Pseudomonadota; class Gammaproteobacteria; order Burkholderiales; family Casimicrobiaceae; genus CAVSMC01. The sequence goes on from CAWCUH010000014.1 coordinate 29,736, forward strand.
CGAAAGCACGGCTCGTCGAAGCCCATGCGCGCGGCGAGCAGCCGGAACAATTCGGTGTTCGATTTCGCTTCGCCGAGCGGCTCGATCGCGCGATTGTTCGCCTGCACGTACAGGTGTCCGTACGACGTGTGCACGTCGACCTGCTCGAGCTGCGTGGTCGCCGGCAGCACGATGTCCGCGAAGTCGGTGGTGTCCGTGCGGAAGATCTCGTGCACGACGCAGAACAGGTCGTCGCGCGCGAATCCCGCCGCCACGCGATTGCCGTCGGGTGCGACGGCAACCGGGTTCGAGTTGTAGACGAAGATCGCACGGATCGGCGGCTTCGCGTCGTGCAGCGCGTCGCCGATCGCGCTCATGTTGACCGTTCGCGGATTGCCGCGGATCAGATCGGGCCGCTCGAGCGCAGCGGTATCGACCGGATACGTGCCCGACGTGGACAGCAGCGCGCCGCCGGCGGCGTCACGCCATGCGCCGACGAGCGCCGGCAGGCAGGCAACCGCCCGGATCGCGTTGCCGCCCCCGGCGTGCCGCTGCATTCCGTAGTTCAACCGGATCGCCGACGGCCGGATCGTGCCGTAGTCGCGCGCGAGCGCGACGATCTGCTCGGCGTCGATGCCGCAGATCGCGGCGACGCGCTGCGGCGCAAACGCATCGGCGCGGCGGACGAGATCGTCGAAGCCGACGGTGTAGCGCTCGACGTAGTCGCGGTCGATCAACTTCTCGGCGATCAGCACGTGCATCACGCCGAGCGCGAGCGCCGCGTCGGTGCCGGGCAGCGGCGCGATGTGGCGGTGACACTTCTGCGCCGTCTCGCTTCGGTACGGATCGATCGCGACGAGCTTCGCACCGCGGCGCTTCGCTTCCTGCGCGCGCGTCCAGAAGTGGAGGTTCGACACGATCGGGTTGCTGCCCCAGATGACGATCAGGCGGCTGTCGACCACGCGCTCGACGTCCATGCCGACGGCTGCGCCGATCGTCGCGACCCAGCCCGCCTTGCCAGCCGTCGCGCAGATCGTGCGGTCGAGCAGCGACGCGCCGAGCCGATGGAAGAAGCGGCGGTCCATCGAACCGTACTGCAGCACGCCCATCGTGCCGCAATAGCTGTAGGGCACGATCGCCTGCGCGCCGTCGCCGGATTGCGCGATGGTCGCGAAGCGTCGAGCGATCGTGTCGAGCGCTTCGTCCCACGAGATCCGCTCGAAGCGTCCTTCGCCCTTGCGGCCGGTGCGCCGCAGCGGGTAGAGCACGCGGTCGGGCGAATACGTGCGCTCGAGATAGCGCGCGACCTTCGTGCACAGCACGCCAGCGGTCGGCGGGTGATCGTCGGCGCCTCGGATCTCGATCGCGCGGCCGTCCACGACCGTCGTGACGAGCGCGCAAGTATCGGGACAGTCGTGCGGACACGCTCCGCGGACGCTCGTGCGCGCGGACAACGGCGATGCGGAACGGGCGTCGGGAGCCATCGATGTCGCGCAGTCGAATCAACGATTATACGAGGCGCCTGATTTGCGCGTGCGGTGCTGTAGACGACAGCACACGGGCTTGTTGCGCCAACAACGTCCGAGCATGGCGAAACCCGGGCGGGGACGGCGCGTCGAACGCTACGACTCAAAGCGAAAGAGCGCCTGACATGGACACTGCGCGGCTGCCGACCGTTCAACTTGCCGATGGGCCGGTCGTCCCGGCGCTGGGCGCCGGCACGTGGCGCATGGGCGAGCGCAAGCGCGAGCGCGTGCAGGAAATCGCGGCGCTACGCGCAGCGATCGACGCCGGCATGACGTTGATCGACACCGCCGAGATGTACGGCGACGGCGGCGCGGAAACGCTCGTCGGTGAAGCGATTGCCGGACGCCGCGACGAGACGTTCGTCGTGAGCAAGGTCTATCCGCACAACGCCGGTGCAAAAGCCGCGATTGCCGCGTGCGAGCGCAGCCTCGCACGACTTCGTATCGAGCGGCTCGACCTCTACCTGCTGCACTGGCGCGGTCGCGTACCGCTCGCCGAGACCGTCGCCGCGTTCGAGCGGCTCGTGCACGACGGCAAGATCGCGCGTTGGGGCGTGTCGAATTTCGACGTCGCCGACATGGCGCAGCTGCAGCGCGTGCCCGGCGGCGAACGATGCGCGACGAACCAGGTGCTCTATCACCTGCGCGAGCGTGGCGTCGAATGGGACCTGGTGCCGTGGATGCGCGAGCGTCGCATGCCGCTGATGGCCTATTCGCCGCTCGCGCAGGGCGCGCTCGCGGCCGACGCGCGACTCGGAGCGATCGCGCGGAGGCTCGGATGCACGGCGGCGCAGCTTGCGATCGCGTGGCTGATCGCGCGCAACGACGTCATCGTGATTCCCAAATCGAACGACGTCGCCCACGTGCGGGCCAATCGCGCGGCCGCCGACCTGCGCATCGATGCCGCGACGGCGGCCGCTGTCGACGCCGCCTTTCCGCCACCCGCCGGCAAACGTCCGCTCGCGATCGTCTAAGCGGGCCGCAACGCTTGGCACTGTGCGTTACACGTTGCGCGCGGCAACGCCGTGCGTCGCCTGGGCGCGTCGAAAAAACAGCGGGTTACTCGCGACCGGCGTGCGCTGCGCCACGTTTGGCACGCTTGCTGCTCCGTCGAAGGCGAACGCAACAGAAGCATCGAACCACTCGAACAGGAGATAAGCCGTGAGCTACACGTACTACGACTATCTCGAGGTGCCGCCGGGTGCGCCCACAGCGCGCATCGAAGCGGCGTACATGCAGGTGCTCGAGCGCTTCGGCTACGGCATCACCGAATCCGGGCAGGACCTCAGCAATCTGGTTCGACTGATTCACGCCGCGTACGACGTGCTGTCCGATCCCGATGCGCGACGGCGCTACGACGCGCAGCTCGAGCGCGAGGCCGCGGCTGCCGACGCGGAGCTCAAGTCGATGCTCGACTGCGAGCCGCCGTGGCCGGGCCGCTATGTGCAGGACCTCCCGCCCGCGCTCGCTCGCTCGCTCGAAGGCCTCGCGGCCTGACGGACGCTCCCGACATGTTTGCGGTCGCCGGGATTTAACAACTGCAAACAGCGATGCGGTCGGCGATCGCCTTTTTCTCGACTCGCTTGCGCACGCGCACACGGCGCGTGCGGCCGCAGCGGCCCGCGCGCGAGCGCCGTGCCGCACGCGAGGGCGCGGCGCCGACGGCCCACGACGGGCTGCCACGCGCGGCGGCATCGCCGTCGCGGCGCATCGAGCACGCACATATGCAGCGGCGCACACGACCGGAGCCGCTGATGCCGCGCGGATTCCTGCCGCTGCGCATGCACTGAACCGAATACGCGAGGATCGACCGTACGGACTAGGCATCGCGTTCGATCGACCTGGCGCAAGCGAAATGCAACGCTTCATCCCATCGGATCCGATCATCTGTTCGCGTGCGCCGCAAGCGGCGCACCCAACGCGGAGGAATCGCCTTGGATAAGTGCATGAGTTGTCAGTTCTACGATCGCAAAAGCGGCGGTGGCGACGGCCGCTCGCCGCAATGGGGCCAATGCCGGCGCACGTCGCCGCTGCTCTCGCCGGCCACGGGCAAGTCGTACATGATCGAAGGCGTGTGGCCGACCGTGCGCGACGACGACTGGTGCGGTGAATGGAAGTCGCAGGCCGGCGTGCGCCGCATCGGCGACTCGATCGGCGCGCCGCTCGCGCCGAAGAGCCCGGTGATGCCGTCGACGCCGCGCATCGCGCCGCTCACCACCGTCGCCTCGGCGTCGGCGATCGGCGGTGCGCTCGCTTCGACCGGCATGCTCGCGGCCGGCTACGCGTCGAAGCTCTCCGCCGGCGACTGACCCTCGGGTGTACCGACGCTCGACGATCACGTCGCGAGACGAATCGCTGCGCGGCGTGACGGCGAGCATCGACGAAAGCTGCTAAAGTCCTGCGCGTTCGAATGGCAGGGCTTTGAAGATTCGCCACGGCTTCACCCGCGCAGCGCCGCTCTCCGCTGAACATCACGCGATTCACCGCGTAAGCGCGGTCCTTCGGTGCGCGCGCGCACGCCTGTGCGCCGCTCGGCGATGAAAGCGTCGCTCGCGCCGCGGATCGCCGCGGCGATCGATGACGGTGCCACCATCGTCACGCCGAACAATCGGCTTGCGCGCCGGCTCATCGCAATGCACGACGACGCCCGGCGCGCCGACGGGCGGCGCACGTGGCCGGCGGCGCCGATCGTGCCGTGGCATCCGTGGCTCGCGCAACTGTGGGCCGGGCACGCCGAGTGCGCCGTCGATGCGCTCACGCTGTTCTCCGACGCGCAGTCGTCGCATCTGTGGCGACAGAGCGTCGCCGCCGACACGGCGTCGAGCGCGCCGCTCGTCGACGCACACGGCGCGGCGGCGCTCGCGCAACAGGCGTGGACGATCGTGCATGCACACGGCGCCGGCGGCGAAAGCTGGCGCGGCTTCGAGTCGCAGGGCGACGACGAAGCGGCGTTCGTTCGCTGGGCCGACCACTATGCGTCGATGCTCGCGCGGCTCGGTGCCGACGACTGCGCGCGCATCGCCGATCGCCTGTCGCGCGCGGCGTCGCTCGACGTCGGCGGGCGTACGTTCGTGCTGGCCGGCTTCGTCGAGCTCGATGCGCAGCAGCGCAGGCTCGTCGATGCGCTTGCCGCCGCCGGCGCGCGGGTCGAGCAAGCCGAGGCGCTCCTGCCTGCTGCGGCGCGCACCGTGCGCGTCGCCGCGCGCTCGGCGCGCGACGAGCTCGTCGCCGCCCTCGAATGGGCGCGCGCGAAAGCGGCCGCCGATCCGCAGGCGACGATCGGCATCGCGATCGACGATCTCGCGGCGCGTCGCGACGAGGTGATCGCGCTTGCCGACGATGTGCTCTGTCCGCGGCTGCAGTGGCCGGGATACGAACTGATCGCGCGCCCCTACAACGTGTCCTTCGGCGTCGCGCTCGCCGACGTGCCGCTCGTGTCGACGGCGCTCGAGCTCATCGCGATCGCGCACGCGCCGGTCGCGATCGACCGGGCGGCGATGCTCGCCCGTTCGCCGTATCTCGCTGGCGCGTCCGCGCTCTGGGGACAGCGTGCGGCGATCGAGCGGCGATGGTTGGACGACGGCCGCCGTGCGATCGACCGCGCCGGTCTTGCAGGCGCCTTGTCGCGCGATCCGGCGCTCGGATCGCGCTGGTCCGCCGCGCGCCTGCGGCCCATGCCGACACGCCGCGCATTGCCGCGCGCGTTCGCAGACGCATGGCGCGCGTGGCTCGCCGACGCCGGCTGGCCGGGCGATCGGCCGCTCGCAAGCGCCGAATTCCAGGCGCGCGAAGCATTCGACAGGCTCGTCGCCGCATTCGTGTCGCTCGCTGCAGTGAGCGCCGAGATCGCGCCTGCGCAGGCGGTCGATGCGCTGCGCGCGCTCGCCGCGCAGACGCTGTTCCAGCCGCAGTCGCCGCGCGCGCCGATCGAGATCGTCGGCCTCCTCGAAGCGGCCGGTCTGCCGCTCGACGCGCTGTGGATCGTCGGCCTGTCATCGCAGCGCTGGCCGCACGCGCCGCGTCCGCATCCGCTGCTGCCGATCGCGTGGCAGCGCGAGCGCGACGTCGCGCATGCCACCGCGCAGCGCGAGCTCGCCTACGCGAAGGCGCTGACCGGTCAGCTTGCGCGCGGCGCGCCCGAGGTCGTCGCAAGCCACGCGCGCGTCGTCGACGACCACGAATGCATTGCCTCGGCGCTGATCGCCGACTGGAACGACGGCGGCGTCATCGAGCCGGGCCGGCGATCGATGCGCGCGCAGTACGACGCGCGGCCCGCGCTCGAGCGCATCGGCGTCGATCGCGCGCCGCCGCTGCGCACCGACGAGCCCGTGCGCGGCGGCGCGAACGTGATCGAGGCGCAGAGCGAATGCCCGTTTCGCGCCGTCGCGAAGCACCGACTGCGCGCGCAGCCGTGGGAGGCGTCGCCCCCGGGCCTCGTCGCATGGGAGCGCGGCCGCCTCGTGCATCTCGCGCTCGCCGCGTTCTGGCGAGATCTGCGCACGCATTCGGCGCTCGTTGCACTGGGCGCCGACGAGCTCGACGGGAGAATTGCGCGTGCCGTCGACGAGGCGATGGCCGCCATCGAGCCGGCGCGCTCACGCGAGCTGCCGCCGATCGTCGTCGCGACGGAGCCGGCGCGACTCGCGCAACTTTTGCGCGAGTGGATCGACGCGTGCGAGCGGCCACGGCCGGCGTTCACCGTGCATGCCGTCGAAAGCAAGACCGACGTCGCGCTCGGCGGCATCACGCTCGCGCTTCGACTCGACCGCGTCGACACGCTCGACGACGGCGGCGCGGCGATCATCGATTACAAGAGCGGCGAGATCGTGCAGCTTCGCCGCTGGTTCGAGCCGCGGCCGAGCGCAACGCAACTCGCGCTCTATGCGCTCGCGTGGCGCGCGGCGGAGCGCGAAACGCCGCTTCGTGCGGTCGCGTTTGCCGCGGTCGTCCCCGGTGGCGTCTCAACCCGGGGCATCGCCGCCGATGATGCCGCGTGGCCCGGTCTCGCTGTCGCCGACTCGCTGCCGGCCGGTGCGCCGCGCGGATGGCCGGCGCTTGCCGCGTGGTGGCACGAGCGGATGAGCGCGCTCGCCCGCGACTTCGCATCGGGCGAGGCGGCCGTCGATCCGCGCGAGCTCGACGTCTGCAAGCGCTGCGGCCTGCAGTCGCTGTGCCGCATCGACATCGAGATGCCGGCGAACGACGCGAGCGGCGATGGCTGAGCGGGATGCCGAGCTGCTCGCGACCGACGCCGCCACCCGCAAGCGCGCGCTCGACGTCGCTGCGTCGTTCCTGGTGCAGGCGCCGGCCGGCTCCGGCAAGACGGGCTTGCTGATCCAGCGCTTCCTGGCGTTGCTCGCGCACGTCGATCGTCCGGAGCGCATCGTCGCAATGACGTTCACGCGCAAGGCCGCCGGCGAGATGCGCCAGCGGATCGTCGAAGCGCTCGCCGATGCGGCGACGCAGGCGCCGCTGCCCGAACAGGCGCACGACCGACGCACGCGCGAGCTCGCTTGCGCGGCGCTCGCGAACGACGTGCGCCGCGGCTGGCAGCTGATCGCGCATCCGTCGCGGCTCGCGATCGACACGATCGACGCGATCGCTACCGCGTTCGCGCGGCAGGCGCCGGTCACCAGCGGATTCGGCGCGCTGCCGATGTACGTCGACGACGCGACCGAGCTCTATGTCGACGCGGCGCGCACGGCGCTGTCGCAGGCCGCGGTGGGTGACGCGTCGTGGCGCGCGCTCGTCCTGCACGACGACAACCGCGCGGATTCGATCGTCGCATTGCTCGCCGAGCTCCTTGCGAAGCGCGACCAGTGGTTGCCGGAGCTCATCGGCGTCGACGGCGCCGCGCTGCGCTCGGCACTGGACAAGGCGCTCGCGAGCGAAATCGACGACGAGCTCGCTCGCGCGGCGAGCATGCTTGCGCCGCATGCACGCGAGCTTTCGCGTTCGCTTCGCCACGCCGCCCGTCACTTCGACGGCGACGAGGCCGCTGCGCTCGCGCGCTGCGCCGACGCTCACGGAATTCCGCCGCCGAGCGCAGCGCGCATAGGCGACTGGATCGTGCTCGCCGATTGGCTGCTGCTGAAGAACAGCGCTCGCATCCGCCAGCAGGTCACGAAGCGGCAGGGCTTTCCGGCTGCCAACGGCAACGCGGCCGCGCGCGACGCGAAGGATGCCATCGAGTCGCTGCTGCGCAGGCTCGACGCCGATCCGTCGATCGCCGTCGCGCTCGACACCGTGCGCAACCTGCCTCCGCCGCACGTGAGCGACGCGTCGTGGGCTGCGGTCGAGGCGTTCGTCGTCGTGCTACCCCGGGTCGCGGCACAGTTCTCGCTCACCTGCGCGGCGCACGGTCGCATCGATTTCATCGAAGGCGCCTTTGCGGCGCTGCGCGCGCTCGGCGATCCGCAATCGCCGTCGGACCTGCTGTTGCGCGTCGACGGCCGGATCGCGCATCTGCTCGTCGACGAGTTCCAGGACACCTCACTCACGCAGCTCGCGCTGATCAAGCGGCTCACCGCCGGTTGGACGTCCGGCGACGGCCGGACGCTGTTCGCCGTCGGCGATCCGATGCAGTCGATCTATCGGTTCCGTGCCGCTGAAGTGCGGCTCTTCGTCGAAGCGCAGCAGCGCGGACGCATTGCCGACGTGCCGGTGGAATGCCTGACGCTGCGCCGCAACTTCCGCAGTCAGGCAGTCCTCGTCGACTGGGTGAACTGCGCGTTTCCGATAATCCTCGGAATGCGAAGCGATCCGCTGCGAAGCATCGTCGCCTTCTCGCAGGCGAGCGCGACGCAGCCCGCGCTCGCGGGCGACGGCGTCACGTTCGACGCGCTGTTGAGCGCTGACGACGAAGCGCGCGCGGTCGCGTCGCGAGCGCGGGCCGCGCTCGACGCCGGCGATGCGAGCGTCGCGATCCTCGTTCGCACGCGCCGCCACGCGGAGCCGCTGCTGCCGGCGCTGCGCGACGCGGGCGTCGCGTTCACCGCGGTCGAGCTCGATGCGTTCGGCGATGCGCCGGTCATTCGCGACCTGACCTCGCTCACGCACGCGCTGTTGCAGCCGGCGGACCGGCTTGCGTGGCTCGCGGTGCTGCGTGCGCCGTGGTGCGGGCTCGCGCTCGCCGACCTCGTCGCACTGTGCAACGCGTCGCCGTCGCGGCAAGCACTGATCTTCGCGCTTGCATCGCCGTCGACGGTCGCCGGCTTGTCCGACGACGCCCGCGCGCGACTCGCGCGAGCGGCGCAGGCGTTGATGCCGGTGCTCGGCTCGCGTGGACGCGCGACGTTGAGCGCGCGCGTTCGCGCCGCATGGCTCGCGCTCGGCGGTCCGGCGTGCGCGTGCGACGCGTCGGATCTCGACGCCGCCGAACGCTTCTTCATGCTGATCGCCGAGCACGAGCACGCGGGCGACATCGGCGACTGGGATGCGTTCACCGGGGCGCTGTCGCGTCTGCGCGAAGGCGACGCGCCGCCCGACGTGCGCGTGCGCGTGATGACGCTGCACAAGGCCAAGGGACTGCAGTTCGACACCGTCATCATGCCGGCGCTCGCACGCGGCGGCGGCAAGTCCGCCGCTCAGCTTCTGCGCTGGCGGCGGCGCGAGCATGGCCTGCTGATCGCACCCGGCAAGGCGCGAGGCGGTGCGACGGATCCGATCTGCAGCTATCTCGCCCGTCTCGCGGCGGACGAGGAAGCGGCTGAGCTGGGGCGGCTGCTCTACGTCGGTTGCACGCGCGCGCGGCGTCGCCTGCATCTGAGCGCGTCGATGCGGCCCGCGCCGGACGACGACGGCGACCCGTGCTGGCCGACGCCGCCGTCGGGCTCGGCGCTCGCCCGGCTGTGGCCGATCGTCGGTGACGCGGCCGCGCCGCCGGCGCGGGCGACGGAAGCAGCGCAAGCGGGTGGTGCAACCGCGCTTGCGCGCATTCCGCTCGCGTGGCGTCCGCCGTTGCCGGACGCGATCCTTGACACGCCGCGGCAAGCGGACGCCGTCGATGACGCGCCGCCGTTCGATTGGGCACGCGAAACGGCGCGCCACGTCGGTGTCGTCGTGCATCGCGTGCTCGCGCGGATCGCGCGCGAGGGCATCGCGACGTGGAGCGGCGCACGCATCGACGCGATCGCGCCGTCGCTTGCGCGGGCGCTCGCAACCGAAGGCGTCGGCGTGCAGGACCTCGGCGCTGCGCTTGCACAGGCGCGTGAAACGCTGCACGCGGTGCTCGACGATCCCCGGGGCCGCTGGCTGTTCGATCCGCAGCATGCCGACGCGCGAAGCGAATGGGAACTGGCCGGGGTGGACGGCGATGCGATCGTGCATCGGACGCTCGACCGGACGTTCGTTGCCGACGGCGTGCGCTGGATCGTCGACTTCAAGACCGGACACCACGAGGGCGGCGACGTCGAGGCGTTTCTCGATCGCGAGCGCGACCGCTACGCGCCGGCGCTGGAAACCTACGCGCGACTCGTATCCGCGCTCGATCCGCGGCCGATCCGGCTCGCGCTCTACCACCCGCGCGTGCGCGGCTGGCGCGAGTGGGCGTTTTGGGCCCTATAACGCACTCTGACCCTCGTTGCGGCGGCGATTCCACTCTGACCCCCCGCAGTAAATGCGCTAAAATCAATGGTTTTGTAGCGGATCACGGCTCGTGCGCATCTACCGCAGCCTGCCGCCGGCGGCCGACGTACCCGTCGCGCTGACGATAGGCAACTTCGACGGCCTCCATCGCGGCCACCAGGCGATGATCGCGCGCCTCGCCGAGGCGGCCGGCGATCTGTCGTTGCCCGCCGCGGTGATGACGTTCGACCCGCATCCGCGCGAGTTCTTCGCGAAGGACGCAGCGCCGCCGCGGCTCTCGACGCTGCGCGACAAGCTCGAGCGCTTCGCTGCGCACAACGTCGAGCGCGTCTACGTCGCGCGCTTCAACGCGGCGTTCGCGTCGCTTTCGCCGGAAGCATTCATCGACCACGTGCTGCGCGGGCGGCTCGGCGTGCGCTGGGTGCTCGTGGGCGAGGATTTCCGCTTCGGCAAGGGCCGCGCGGGCGATCTCGCCACACTGCGACGCGCAGCGCGCGACTTCTCGGTCGAGGCGATGAACACGATCGCCGTCGACGGTGCGCGCGCATCGTCGACGGCGGTGCGCACCGCGCTCGGCGGCGGCGACTTCGCGAGAGTGCACGCGCTGCTCGCGCGGCCGTACACGATCTCCGGCCACGTCGGCCACGGCGCGAAGCTCGGGCGCAGCCTCGGCTTCCCGACGGCGAACCTCGCGCTTCGGCACAAGCCGCCGGTGTCGGGCGTCTTCGCCGTCCGCGTGCACGGGCTCGCTCCCGCGCCGCTCGCTGCGGTGGCGAGCGTCGGCCGCCGCCCGACGGTCGCTGCCGACGCGCCGGTGCTGCTCGAGGCGCACATCTTCGAGTTCGACCAGCCGATCTACGGACGGCGGATCGACGTCGAATTCGTGCACAAGCTGCGCGACGAGGAGCGCTTTCCCGACGTCGACACCCTGAAGAGGAGGATCGCCGCCGACGTCGCCGACGCGCAGCGTTTCTTCGCCGAGCGCAAGGCCGCTTGAAACGCGCTGCCCGTCCACCGATCTCATCAAGATGCCCGACGATCCGAAGACCGATTACAAGACAACGCTGAACCTTCCCGACACGCCGTTCCCGATGCGCGGCGATCTCGCGAAGCGCGAGCCGGGCTGGGTGGCCGAGTGGCAGCAGCGCGGCGTCTACCAGGCGATCCGCAAGGCGTGCGCGGGCCGCCCGCGCTTCGTGCTGCACGACGGGCCGCCGTATGCGAACGCGAGCATCCACATCGGCACGGCGTTGAACAAGATCCTGAAGGACATCGTCGTGAAAAGCCGCACCGTCGGCGGCTACGACGCGCCCTACGTGCCGGGCTGGGACTGCCACGGCATGCCGATCGAGGTGCAGATCGAGAAGACGTACGGCAAGCATCTGCCGGTCGGTGAGACGCTGAAGCTCTGCCGCGAATACGCGGCGTCGCAGGTCGAGCTGCAGAAGGGCGAGTTCATGCGACTCGGCGTGCTCGGCGACTGGGACCATCCGTACCTGACGATGGCCTTCAAGAGCGAGGCCGACGAGATCCGCACGCTCGGTCGCATCCTCGACAAAGGCTTCATCTATCGCGGGCTGAAGCCGGTCAACTGGTGCTTCGATTGCGGCAGCGCGCTGGCCGAGGCCGAGGTCGAGTACGAGGATCGCGTCGACGCGGCGATCGACGTCGCGTTCGCGCTCGACGTCGCCGATGCCGATCGCCTGGCGCAGGCGTTCGGACTCGCGGCGTTGCCTCCCGGTCCGGTGTTCGCGGTGATCTGGACGACGACGCCGTGGACGATCCCGGCGAACCAGGCGCTGAACGCGCATCCGGATTTCACCTACGCGCTGGTGTCGACGCCGCGCGGCCATCTGCTGCTCGCCGAGGATCTCGCCCACGCGTGCCTCGCGCGCTACAACGTGCACGGCGAGATCGTCGCGACCGCGAAGGGCGCGACGCTGGAAGGAATCCGTTTCCGCCATCCGTTCTACGACCGTCCTTCGCCGGTCTACCTCGGCGACTACGTGACGCTCGACGCCGGCACCGGCATCGTGCACAGCGCGCCGGCGTACGGCGTGGAGGACTTCGTGTCGTGCCGCCGCTACGGCATGAAGGACGAGGAGATCGCGACGCCGGTGCAGGGCGACGGCCGCTTCGCCGAGAGCCTGCCGTTCTTCGGCGGCATGAAGATCTGGGACGCGAACGCGAAGATCGTCGCCAAGCTCGACGAGGTCGGCGCGCTGCTGCACAACGAGCGCCACACGCACAGCTACATGCACTGCTGGCGGCACAAGACGCCGATCATCTACCGCGCGACGACGCAGTGGTTCGCCGGCATGGACGACGTGCCCGGCTGGCACGGCCACAAGCCCGCGCGCACGCTGCGCGAATTGGCGCTCGAAGGCATCGAGACGACCGAGTTCTTCCCGCCGTGGGGAAAGGCGCGCCTGTACAACATGATCGCGCACCGGCCCGACTGGACGCTGTCGCGTCAGCGCCAGTGGGGCGTGCCGATGCCGTTCTTCGTGCACAAGGAAACGGGCGCGCTGCACCCGCGCACGCTCGACATCGTCGAGGCGGTGGCGAAGCGCGTCGAGCAGCACGGCATCGAGGCGTGGCAGCACGTGAGCGCCGAGGACATGCTGGGCGCCGACGCCGCGCACTACGACAAGATCAAGGACACGCTCGACGTCTGGTTCGATTCCGGTTCGACGCACCAGACGGTGCTCGGTGGCCCGGACGGCGCGCGCACGGCCGCGGGCTCGCATGCGCGCGAAACCGGCTTTCCCGCGAACCTCTACCTCGAGGGCTCCGATCAGCATCGCGGCTGGTTCCACTCGTCGCTGCTGGTGTCGTGCATGCTGAACGGCGTGCCGCCGTATCGCGCGCTGCTCACACACGGCTTCGCGGTGGACGGCGAAGGCAAGAAGATGTCGAAGTCGAAGGGCAACGTCGTCGCGCCGCAGAAGGTTTCGGGCGCGCTCGGCGCCGAGATCCTCCGGCTGTGGGTCGCGTCGACCGACTATTCGGGCGACCTGTCGATCTCCGACGAGATCCTGAAGCGCGTCGTCGAAAGCTATCGCAGGCTTCGCAACACGCTGCGCTTCCTGATGGCGAACACCGCGGATTTCGTGCCCTCGCGCGACGCCGTGCCGCTCGACACGCTGCTCGAGCTCGACCGCTACGCGCTCGTCGCCGCGCGCGAGCTCGCCGACGCCGTCGTGCGCGACTACGACCGCTACGAGTTCCACCTCGCGATGCAGCGGCTCGCCACGTACTGCTCGGAGCATCTGGGCGGCTTCTATCTCGACGTGCTGAAGGATCGCCTGTACACGGCCGCGACGGCGAGCCACGCGCGGCGCTCGGCGCAAACGGCGCTCGCGCTGATCCGCGACGCGCTGTTGAAGCTCGCCGCACCGGTGCTGTCGTTCACCGCCGAGGAAGCGTGGCGCATCCTGTATCCGGACGACGCGTCGATCTTCTGCCGCACGTGGATCGACGCGCTGCCGGAGTTCGCCGATGCGGCGGCGCTCGAAGCGAAATGGACGCGCATTCTCGCGGTGCGCGCGGCGGTGCTGAAGGAGATCGAGCGCCTTCGCATCGACGGCAAGGTCGGCTCGTCGCTGCAGGCGGAAGTCGCGATCACGGCGCCGGCCGACGATTACGCGGCGCTCGCGAGCCTCGGCGACGACCTGCGCTTCGTGATGATCACGTCCGCGGCCACCGTCGCGCCGGGTGACGCTCTCGCGATCGACGTGCAGCCGAGCCGCTGCGTGAAATGCGATCGCTGCTGGCACTATCGCGCCGACGTCGGCGTCGACCGCGCGCATCCGACGCTGTGCGCACGCTGCGTCGCGAACCTGTTCGGCGCCGGCGAGCCGCGCGTCTTCGCGTGATGCCGGCGAACGCGCCGCGCTGGTGGATCTGGCTCGTCGCGAGCGCGCTCGTCGCCGTTGCCGACCAGATCAGCAAGGCCGCGGTCGTCTCGGCGTTCCAGCCGGGCGAGCAGCTCGCGCTCACGCCGTTCGCAAGCCTCGTGCTCGCATACAACACCGGTGCGGCATTCAGCTTTCTCGCCGATGCCGCGGGCTGGCAGCGCTGGCTGTTCACGGCGATCGCGTGCGCGGCGACCGTGCTGATCGTCTGGCTGCTGCGCCGTGGCGGCAGCCGGCTCTATCTGCTCGGCCTCGCGCTGATCCTCGGCGGCGCGCTCGGCAATCTCTACGACCGGCTCACCATCGGGACGGTCGTCGACTTCCTGCTGCTGCATTACCGCGGCTTCGCATGGCCGGCGTTCAATGTCGCCGACAGCGCGATCTCCGTCGGTGCGGCGCTGCTGGTCGCCGACAGCTTTCGCCAGCGCCACGGCGAGTCGGCCGTTCCGGCGAAGGGCTCGTGATGGACGTGATGCTCGCGAACCCGCGCGGATTCTGCGCCGGCGTCGACCGTGCGATCGCGATCGTCGAACAGGCGCTCGCGCGGTTCGGCGCGCCGATCTACGTGCGCCACGAGGTCGTGCACAACCGCTATGTCGTCGACGACCTGCGCGCGAAAGGCGCGGTCTTCGTCGAGGAGCTCGCCGACGTGCCGTCCGGCTCGACGGTCGTGTTCAGCGCGCACGGCGTGTCGAAGTCGGTGCGCATCGAAGCCGACAAGCGCGGGCTGCGCGTGTTCGACGCGACGTGCCCGCTGGTGACGAAGGTGCACGTCGAGATCGCCAAGATGCGCGACAACGGCTGCGAGATCGTGATGATCGGCCATCGCGGCCATCCTGAAGTCGAAGGGACGATGGGCCAGTGCGACGGCGGCGTCCACCTCGTCGAATCGGTCGCCGACGTCGATGTGCTCGATGTCGCCGATGCGTCTAACCTCGCCTACGTCACGCAGACGACGCTTTCGGTCGACGATGCCGCGACGATCGTCGAAGCGCTGAAGCGGCGCTTCCCGGCGATCGTCGGCCCGAAGAAGGACGACATCTGCTATGCGACGCAGAACCGGCAGGACGCCGTGAAGATCATGGCGCCGCAGGTCGATGTCGTCATCGTCGTCGGCAGCCCGAACAGCTCGAACTCGAACCGCCTGCGCGAGGTCGCCGCGAACCTCGGCACGCCGGCGTACATGATCGACGACGCCGACCAGCTCGACGCCGCATGGGTCGCCGGACGCGCGTGCGTCGGCGTCACGGCGGGCGCGTCGGCGCCCGAAGTCCTCGTGCAGGCAGTGATCGAGCGCCTGCGCCGGCTCGGCGCGCGCTCGGTGCGCAACCTCGACGGCGCCGTCGAGCACGTCGTGTTCCCGCTGCCGCGCGGCCTCGCGTCGCGCCACGACGGCGCCCGCGATCGCTGACAGCGTCACGCACCGGGTTGGTGATCCCACGCGCGGCATAATGGCGTTCTGGCGCGCCCGTCCGGGGCCGCGGGCGGTGGGCAGCCGAACCGACATCAGGGGGCGATCGACGATGCACGGCCCGTGGCCGGTGCGCACGTACACGTATGCGCTGGTGATCGCGCTCGCGCTGCCGCTCGCCGGCGCGGCGGTGCTGGTTCAGCTCGAATACGACCGCGGTGCGTTCGCGCTGCTGGTCGCCTCGGTGGTCGCGGCGCTCGCCGCGTCGATCGCGCTCGCACGCCGGATCGCGCGGCCGATCCGCCGCATTTCGTCGGTCGCCGGCCGTGTCGCCGCCGGCGATCGCGCGGTGCGCGCGGTCGCGGAAGGGCCGCTCGAGGTCGCCGAAATCGCACGTCAGATGAACCGCATGCTCGACGAGCTTGCGCTCAGCGAGATGGCGCTGCGGCGAAGCGAGGGGCGCTACCGCGCGCTCTACGAGACGTCGAACGACGCGATCGTGTGCGTCGACCTCGCCGGCCGCATCGTGTTCGCCAACGATGCGACCGAACGGATGCTCGGCCATTCGCCGCCCGAGCTGATCGGCCGCGACGTCGCGTTGCTGCAGCCGCCGCGCTATCGCGAGCGGTATCGGCGCGGGCTGCGGCAGCTGGTCGACGGCGGCCCCGCGCCCTCGCGCGCGACGGTCGACACGTTCGCGCTTCATCGCGACGGACGCGAGATCGCCGTCGAGTTCACGTACAGCCATCTGCGTGCCGGCGACGAGGACCTGATCGTCGGCATCCTGCGCGACATCAGCGAGCGGCGCACGGCGATGTCGCGGCTGCGCGAGAGCGAGGCGCGCTTCCGTGCGATGGCCGACTCGGCGCCGGCGCTGATCTGGCTGTCCGACGCTGCGCAGCGCTGCCTCTACGTCAATCGCGCGTGGCTCGCGTTCACCGGGAGCACGCTCGCGCAGGCGCAGGGCGCCGGGTGGCTCGACAGCCTGCATCCGGACGATCGTGAGCGCTGCCGAGCCGCGAACAGCGACGCGTTCGCGGAGCGGCGCCGGTTCGAGATCCAGTTTCGCCTTCGCCGGCGCGATGGCGAGCATCGCTGGGTGCTGAATCAGGGTGCTCCGCGCTTCGACGGCGCCGGCGCGCTGGTCGGCTACATAGGCACGGCGATCGAGATTCACGGCCGCGTGCTCGCCGAGCAGCGCGTGCACCGGCTGACGATGCTCTACGCGGCGCTGTCGCAGGCGAACGACGCGATGCACCGAAGCCGCGAGCCGGCGCAGCTCTTCCAGGATGTCTGCGACATCGTCGTCGCGCACGGGCTGCGGATGGCGACGGTCGCGCTCGTCGATGACAGCTGCACGGCGCTGCGCCGCGTCGCGGGCGCGGGTGACGACTGGAACGTGCTCGGGGGCGCGCCGATCGCACTCGACGGCAGCGATCCGCGCGAGCGCATTCCCGCGGTGATCGCGTTGCGCTCGAAGGCGCCGTTCGTGAGCAACGATCGCTCGAAGGACGCGCGCACGATCCCGGTGCGTCATCCGCTCGCCGCGCAGCTGCTTCGTGCGAGCGCATCGTTTCCGCTGACGCGCCATGGCGTCGTCGTCGGCGTGCTCGACGTGTTCGCCGACGAGGTCGACTTCTTCGACGCCGAGATGACGCGGCTGCTCGAGCTGCTCGCGACCGACGTCTCCTACGCGCTCGACACGCTGTCGGCGCAGCATAACCGCGACCGCGCCGAGCTCGCGCTGCGCCAGCTGAACGCGACGCTCGAGGAACGCGTGCAGGAGCGCACGCGCCTGCTGGAGGCCGCGAACCGGGAGCTCGAGGCGTTCAGCTACTCGGTGTCGCACGATCTGCGCGCGCCGCTTCGCGCCGTCAGCGGATTCACCGACCTCGTGCTCGAGCAGTCGGCCGAGCGCCTCGACGACGAGTCGCGCGGCTATCTCGCGCGCGTGAAGGCGGCGGCGGCGCGGATGTCGCATCTGATCAACGACCTGATCGATCTGTCGCGCGTCGCGCGCGCCGACTTCAATCGGCGTGACACGTCGCTTTCGGCGATTGCCGCCGACATTGCGGGCGAGCTCGCCGAGAGCGAGCCGGGGCGCAGCGTCGACGTGCACATTGCCGATGCGCTCGAAGCGCATGCCGACCCGGGGCTCGTTCGCGTGCTGCTCGCGAACCTGATCGGCAACGCTTGGAAGTTCACCGGGCGGCGTGACGCGGCGACGATCGAGGTCGCGGCCGTGCGCGCCGACGGCGTCGACACGTTTTTTGTACGCGACAACGGTGCCGGTTTCGACGCGGCACACGCCGACCGACTGTTCGCGCCGTTCCAGCGTCTGCACAGCGAAAAGGAATTCGCGGGGACGGGCATCGGCCTTGCACTCGCGCAGCGTGTCGTCCACAGGCACGGCGGCCGCATCTGGGCGGACGCGAGAGTGGACGGCGGCGCGACGTTCTACTTCACGTTGCCGCCGCGATAAGCGTTATGCTCGGCGTTGCCGGCGCCGCCGCGTGTCGCGCGCGACGCGCGGTGCGAATCGCCCAACGTGTCGACGATCATGCTGATCGAGGACACCGCCGACGACGAGGCGCTCGCCCTCGATGCGCTGCGCCGCGCCGGTGTGTCCCAACCCGTGGTGATCGCGCGCGACGGCGCGCAGGCGATCGAATTGCTGCTGCCCTCACGCGCCGGCGCGACGCCGCTCGCGCCGGCGTTCGTGTTGCTCGACCTGAAGCTGCCGGCAATGTCGGGCCTCGACGTGCTGCGGCGACTGCGCGCCGACGAACGCACGAAGGCGCTGCCGATCATCGTGCTCGCCGCGTCGCGCGATCCGGACGACGTCGCTGCATGCTACGACGGCGGCGCGAACAGCTATGTCACGAAGCCCCCCGATCTCGACGGTTTCGTGCGCGTGATGCAGCAGATCGCGCACTACTGGCTCAAGCTGAACGAGCCGCCTAGCGCACCAGCGTGAGCGCGCGCAGGATCCCCTGCTCGAGCGTCGGGAACACGAACGGCAGCGCGACCAGAAGCATCAGCAGGCCGACGATCAGCGTCACGGGGAAGCCCACGGCGAACAGGTTGAGCTGCGGCGCGGTGCGCGTGAGCACGCCGAGCGCGATGTTCGCGAGCAGCAGCGCGGCCACGACCGGCAACGCGAGCTTCAATCCGAGCGCGAACAGCTCGCTGCCCGCCATCGCGAGAGCCCGCGCGTCGAAGCCGCCGAAGCCGGTGCCGCCGACCGGGAACGCGCGAAACGTATCGGCGAGCGCGGAGATCAGCATCAGGTGCCCGTTGATCGACAGGAACAGCAGCATCAGCACGAGCGACAGGAACGTACCGACCGCCGGCGATTCGGCGTTGTTCTGCGGATCGACGAAGCCGGCGAACGACAGTCCCATCGTGAGGCCGATCATGTCGCCGGCGATCTGCACGGCGGCGAAGACGATCTGCATCGCGAGGCCGACCGCGATGCCGAGCACCACCTGCTGAACGACGAGCGTCGCGCCGGCCCACGAGAAGACCGACACGGGCGAAACAGGCGGCAGCGCCGGCGCGACCAGTGCGGTCACCAGGATCGCGAGCCCGATGCGCACGAGCCGCGGGACGCTTTCGTGCGAGAACAGCGGCGCGCTCGATGCGAGCGCAAGAATGCGGAAGAAAGGGTAGACGAACGCGGCGAGCCAGCCGTCGAGCTGCGCCGTGGTGATCGTGAACATCGCCGGGTGTCATTCCCGCGAGCGCGGGAATCGAGTGACGCTCGCCGAAAGTCGCTGGGTCCCCGCGTTCGCGGGGACGACGCTCTGCTGACCCGCGGTCGCCATTTCCGTCAGCCGATCGCCTGCGGGATGCTGGTCAGCAGCCGCTGCATGTAGTCGACGAGCGTCGCGAGCATCCACGGGCCGGCGACGACCATGACGGCGAAGATCGCGAGCAGCTTCGGGATGAAGGAAAGCGTCATCTCGTTGATCTGCGTCGCCGCCTGGAAGATGCTGACGACGAGGCCGACGGCGAGCGCCGTGACGAGCATCGGCGCTGCGACGAGGATGGTGACGGTGAGCGCCTGCTCGGCGAGCGTCAGTACGGTTTGCGGTGTCATGGGTAGAGTCGAATCAGCCGAAGCTTGCGACGAGCGAGCCGACGAGCAGCGTCCAGCCGTCGACGAGCACGAACAGCATCAACTTGAACGGCAGCGAGATCAGCACCGGCGAGAGCATCATCATCCCCATCGACATCAGCACGCTTGCGACGACGAGATCGATGATCAGGAACGGCAGGAACACCATGAAGCCGATCTGGAACGCCGTCTTCAGCTCGCTCGTGACGAACGCGGGCACCAGCACGCGCAGCGGGATGTCGTCCTTCGCCTTCGGTGGCGCGACGCGCGCGAGTTTCACGAACAGCGCGAGATCGGGCTCGCGCGTCTGCTTCAGCATGAACGTGCGCAGCGGTGCCTGGGCCTTCTCGAGCGCCTGCGGGAATGCGAGTTTCTGCTGCGTGTACGGCAGGTAGGCGTCGTCGTAGACGCGATCGACCACCGGCCCCATCACGAACAGCGTGAGGAAGAGCGCGAGGCCGACGACCACCTGGTTCGGCGGCGACGCCTGCGTGCCGAGCGCGTGGCGCAGCAGCGAGAGCACGATGACGATCCGCGTGAACGACGTCATCATCAGCAGCACCGCGGGCAGGAACGTGAGCGCGGTGATGAGCAGCAGCGTCTGCACCGGCAGCGAATAGCTCTGGCCGCCGCCCGGCGCCGGTGTGCTCGTGAGCAGCGGGAAGTCGGATGCCTGCGCGAACGCGTCGGGCGCGAGCGCGAGCGCAGCCGCCGCAAGCAGCAGCGTTGCGGCGAGCCTGGGCCTGCGCGGCGTCACGATTTGTCCCGGCCGGTCGCACGCGCGAGCAGCGAAGCGAACGACGGTGCGCTCACCCGCTCGGGCAGCGAGCCGCGCGGCATGGTCGATAGCGCATTGACGCGGCCCGGCGCCACGCCGAGGACCAGCCATTGCTCGCCCAGCTCGACGATGACGACGCGCTCGCGCTGACCGACCGCCTGCGACGCCACGACCTTGATCGGCGCGCCGGCGGCGCCCGCGAGCGGCCCGACGCGGCGCACGAGCCACGCGACGCCGAAGATCAGCGCGAGCACGACGGCGAGGCCGATCGTGGTCTGCGCAAGGCTCGCGCCCGCGTCGGCGGCGTCGGCCGCGTGCGCGGCAAGCGGCATCGCGGCGAGGGCGGCCGCGAGTGGCCGGGTGAGCGGAAAAGCGGATTCCTCGCCGCGCTCGGAACGACAACGAGCCGGCACGGAACGACGACGCGTCATTTATTGAGCTTTCGCACCCGCTCGGACGGCGTGATGATGTCGGTCAGCCGGATGCCGAACCGGTCATTCACCACGACGACTTCGCCTTGCGCGACGAGGCAGCCGTTGACGAGCACGTTCATCGGCTCGCCGGCGAGGCCGTCGAGCTCGATCACCGAGCCCTGAGCGAGTTGCAGGATGTTGCGGATCGCGATCTTGGTGCGACCGAGCTCGACCGTGAGCTGCACCGGGATGTCGAGCACGAGGTCGATGTCCTGGCCCGGCCCGGCCGCGCCACCGCCGGCGAGGTTGGAAAAGATCGCGGCGGGCTGCGCGTCGCCGGCCGGTGCGCTTGCGGCTGAGGCGGGCGTGCTTCCTGCGGCGATAGCCGTGCTGCGCTCGGCAGCCGCCGCCGGATTCGAATTTTCAGGCATGGGGCTCTCCTGCGCTTGGCAGAGCGGGCGAGAGCGTCCGCTCGACTTGCAGCGCGTAATGGCCGTTCGAGACGCCGTAGCGGCACTCGGCGAGTGCGACGCCGTCGACCTCGGCGCGCACCATCGGCGAAATGTCGATCGGCAGCACGTCGCCGACGCGGCTCGCGAGCAGCGTGCCGAGCTTGACCGGCGATGCGGCGAGCGTTGCGACGAGCTCGACGGTCGCGTCCTGCACGTGCTGCGCGAACAGCTGCGACCAGCGTCGATCGGGCTGCGGCGGCTCGCTCGCCGCGGTGCCGTAGATCAAGTCCCGGATCGGCTCCAGCACCGCGTATGGCACGCAGATGTGGAACGCGCCACCGCCGCTGCCGAGCTCGATCGTGAACGACGACACGATCACGACCTCGTTCGGGGCGGCGATCGCCGCGAACTGCGAGTGCGTCTCCGAGCGCACGTACTCGAAGTGCAGCGGATACACGCTCGCCCACGATGCCTGGTAGCCGTCGAACGCGACCTGCAGCAGCCCGCGAATGATGCGCTGCTCGGTCGTCGTGAACTCGCGTCCCTCGACGCGCGCGTGAAACCGGCCGTCGCCGCCGAAGAGGTTGTCGACGATGAGAAAGATCAGCGTCGGCTCGAACACGAACAGCGCTTTGCCGCGCAGCGGCCCGAGCTGCACGACGTTGAGGTTCGTCGGCGCCACGAGGCTCGCGACGAACTCGTCGTAGCGGATCACCCGGACCGGGCCAACGGAGATCTCCGGACTGCGGCGCATGAAATCGAACAGCCCGCTCTTCAGGCGCCGCGCGAAGCGGTCGTTGATCACGTCGAGCGCCGGCATCCGGTCGCGGACGATGCGCTCCTGCGTTGCGAGGTTGTACGGCCGCACGCCGCCAACCCCCTTGGGCTGCGAGGCGCTGTCCGCCTCGCCGTTGACGCCTTTGAGCAGCGCGTCGACTTCGTCCTGCGACAGGAATTCCTGGCTCATCGGCGCTCGACGGTCACTGGATGACGAACGCCGACAGGAACGCACCGACCACGCCGCGCTCCGCCGATCCGGACGGAATCGACTCGCGCGCTGCGGTGATCAGCTCGCCGACGAGCTTGTTCTTGCCGTCGAGCGTCCCGAGATCGCTCGGGCGCTTCGAGGACAGCAGCAGCAGCACGCGGTTACGCAGCACCGGCATGTAGACCTTCGCGGCGTCGACTGCCTTGTCGTCGCTCATCTGGTAGACGATGCCGACCTGCAGATAGTGGTCGCCGTTCTCCTCGAGCAGGTTGACGGTGAACGGCTCGAGGTTGAGGAACACGGGCGCTTTCGCTGCGGCGCCCTTTGCTGCATCCGAGGCGGGCGCCGGTCGCATCGCGTACCACGCGCCTCCGCCGGCGGCGCCGAGCAGCAGCAACGCGATCGCGATCCATTTGAGTTTCGAGCGTTTCTTCGCCGGCGGCGAGCCGTCGGTCTTCAGTTCGGTGATCGTCGCGCCTTTCGCGGGCGGCGCGGTTCTTGTTGCGGTAGCGGGTTTGGCCACGGTGTCGAGGGTCCGGTGGGTCGCGCGGGCGGATGCCGACGCAACCGATTATCGGCACTGCAACGCGAATCCGAAGGCCCGAATAGCGCCGGCAATCGCGCGCATTTCGACTGCTCGAGGGTCAGAGTGCTCGCGAGGGTCAGAGCCTGGGGGAGGGTCAGAGTGCTCGCGAGGGTCAGGGTCGATGCTGCGCGCCGCTCGTGGGAGTGCAGCGGCGGTACGCAGTGGGCACTCTGACCCTCGGTTAGTTGCTTATGCGAATGTATCGACGAGCCGGTCGGACAGTCGCACGTGCCCGGCGAGCAGCGGTTGCGCCGCGTCGTCGATGGCGGTGCGCGGCGAGCCGGCCGGCGTGTCGCCGGAGCGGCGATCGTGATTCGCGTGGCCGTCGTGGACCGCGGTCTGCCCGAGCGCGATGCCTTGCGCGGCGAGCGCTTCGCGCAGTTGCGGAAGCGCCTGCTCGAGTGCGTCGCGCGTCGCGGGCTGCGCGGCGACGATCGTGAGCGACGCGGTGTCGTTCTTCACGTCGATGCGAATTTCCACCGGGCCGAGGTCGGGCGGCGAGACGCGCAGATCGGCGCGCTCGTTACGCAGCACGACGTGAGCGAGCTTCGCGGCCACTTCCTCGCCGAATCCGGGCGCACCGACCGGCGTATCGATCGTGAGCGCCGCCGGCGGCGGCGCGTGGCGCGCGGATGCAGCAGGCGAGGGCGTCGCCGCTGCGCTCGCCGCGTCGATCGCGGACGCCTGCTCATGCGCGCCGTGGTCGGGCGTGCGATCGCGCTCGACCGCGGTGACGAACGCCGCGGCGATCGAGCTCGCGGACGCCGTCGTGTGCGCCGCTACCGTGGACCGGCTCATCGGGTCCTGCCCGCTCGAATCCTTGGTCGTGGCGGCGGCGCCCGGCGGCGCCTGCGGCGCGGCTGCATGGGGTGTGAGCGCCGCGGCGAGCTGCTCGCGCAGCGATGCCTGCGGTGCGAGCGAGCGCGGTTCGGATGCGTGCGTGGCCGCGCGAGGCGTCGCGTCGTTCACCACGTCGATCGGCGTCGCGCGCGCGATGCGCCCGGCGCGCGGTACGGCGTTGCGCGTCGACGCCTCGAGCGGTTGTGCCGCTTGTGCGTGCCTGGTGTCGGCGAGGATCGGCAGCGCAGTCGGCATCGCCCCAAGCGCGATCGCCGCGTCGACGCGGGCGGCATCCGCAGGCGCGGCGGGCGCTGTGACCGACGGTACGTCGCCGTTCGACTGGTCGCCGCTCGCCGGTGCAGGCGGCTGCTTCGACAGCGACGCCGCCGCGACCAGTTGCGCGAACACATCGGCGCAGAGCGGATCGTCGTCGTGCTGGGCCGGCGCTTGAACCGCGCACGCGGAATCGGGCGTCGCGAGCGGAGGCGGATTGAAGTTCAGCAGCGACATCGATCGCGTCCTTTCAGTCGTCGCCGCCGAAGAAGCTCACGCGCGGTCGCGCCGCGAACTCGTCGAGGAGCTTTTGCGCCTTGCGCGCCTCGTCCTTCGCGCTCGCGTCGGAACGCCGGTCGTCGAGCGTCTGATACGAATCGACGCGCCGCGATTGATCGCGCCACGCGAGCTGCGCCGCCTGCACGCGCTGCTGCGCCTCGCTCATCGCGTCGGTCTGCTGCTCGATCGCGCGCTCGAGCTGCGCAAGGAACGTCCGGAAGTTGCGCAGGCCCTCGCCGTCGATGCCCGCGCGCGCGGCGTCGTCGAGCCGCGCAAGATAGTCGCGCCGGTACTCGAGCAGCAGCTTCAACTTGTCGTGCGCCTCGTTGCGCGCGCCCGTCAGCTGGCCGAGCGTGCGCGCGTGGTCATCGCGCTTCTGCTCTGCGAGCTGCTTCAGGCGGTTCCACGCTGTGTCGGTCAGCATCAGGCGGCGGCGCGCATCAGCACGGGATCGTCGATCAATCGATTGAGCGCCGCGACGCCGTCGGTGTAGCCGGCTCGCTCCTGCATGTCCTGCTGCAGGAACGCTTCGAGTCGCGGGTAGGCGGCGATCGCCTGGTCGAGCATCGGATCGGAGCCGGGCGAGTACGCGCCGACGCTGATCAGGTCGCGGTTGCGCTGGTAGCGCGAGTAGAGCTGCTTGAAGCGGCGCGCGCGCGCGAACTGCTCGCCGCCGATCAGGCTGTGCATCGCGCGGCTCACCGAGCCTTCGATGTCGATCGCCGGATAGTGACCGCCGTCGGCGAGCGCGCGCGAGAGCACGATGTGCCCGTCGAGGATCGCGCGCGCGGCATCGGCGATCGGATCCTGCGGGTCGTCGCCCTCGGTGAGCACCGTATAGAACGCGGTGATCGAGCCGCCGCCATCGGTTCCGTTGCCGGCGCGCTCGACGAGCTGCGGCAGCCGCGCGAACACGGAGGGCGGATAGCCGCGCGTCGCCGGCGGCTCGCCGATCGCGAGCGCGATCTCGCGCTGCGCGGTGGCAAACCGCGTGAGCGAATCCATGATGAGCAGAACGTGGCGTCCCTGGTCGCGGAAATGCTCGGCGATCGTCGTCGCGTACGCGGCTCCCTGGATGCGCAGCAGCGCCGGGGTGTCGGCGGGTGCGGCGACGACGACCGAGCGCGCGAGGCCCGCGGGCCCGAGGATCGTCTCGATGAACTCCTTCACTTCGCGGCCCCGCTCGCCGATCATTCCGACGACGATGACGTCCGCGGTCGTGAAGCGCGCCATCATGCCGAGCAGCACGCTCTTGCCCACGCCGCTGCCGGCGAACAGCCCGAGGCGCTGGCCGCGGCCGACGGTGAGCAGCGCGTTGATCGCGCGCACGCCGACGTCGAGCGTCGTCGCAATCGGCGCGCGCTCGATGGGATTGAACGGGCGGCTTTGGAGCGAGCGCAACTGATGCGCACCGAGCGCGCCCAGACGATCGAGCGGACGCCCGGCGCCGTCGACGACGCGGCCGAGCAGCTGGTCGCCGACCGGCAGATACTTGCCCTGGTCGGTCGCGCGACGCCGCGCATGCCACGCCTGTCCGACGCGCGGCCGCGATTGTACCGGCTCGACCTGGCGCACCGATGCGCCGGGCGAGACGCCGTGAATCTCGGCGATCGGCATCAGGAACAGCCGTTCGCCGGCGAAGCCGACGACTTCGGCTTCCACCGGCGGACCGTGACGCTGCTCGATCAGGCAGATGCTGCCCAGCGGCAGTTTGAGCCCGACGCATTCCATGACGAGCCCGGCGACGCGCGTTAGCTTGCCGCGTACCGGCGGCGCTCCCGCCATCGTCGCGCGCTGCTCGCACTGGCGCAGGAACTCGCCGAGGCGTGGCGCGAAGTCAGGCGGGCTCGAGCCAGTCATCGGAGCGGCCGAGGTTCGCGAGCAGGCGTCGCCAGCGGGAAGGAACGGTCACGTCGAGATCGCATTGCTCGGTTTCGAGACGGCACCCACCTGGCGCGATCGACGTGTCGTCGACAACTTGACAGCGGGGACCCAACGGATCCGATTCAAGCAAGCTTCGCACCAGTGAAGCCTCCGCCGGGTTCAGCCGGATCTCGACACGCTGTGTCGACTGCGGCAGCTGGCGCAGCGCCGCCGACACGACGGGGAGGATGAATTCGCGGCGCACGGCGAGCGCCTCGCCGACAAGCTGGCGCGCGAGCACGAGTGCGAGATCGAGCACTTCGTCGGCGAGCCGCTGCTCGTGATCGCCGGCGTTTTCCGCGAGCGTCGCGAGCAAGGTGACGAGCCGTGCGCGCTCGGCGGCGGCGGCGGCGATTCCGGCCGCGTATCCGGCGGCACGTCCCTCGATGACGGCGCGCTCGACGCTCGCCTGCTGTTCGCCCGACGAGCCGCCGCGCGCATCGGTCGCGCCGACCTGCGACTCGAGCGACGCGAGCTCCCAGCGCTGATACGCCGACTGCTTCGCGCGCGCGCCCGGATCAGACGAACTCATCCCCGCCCTTGCCGCCGAGCACGACCTGGCCTTCCTCCGCCATGCGGCGGACGATCTTCAGGATCTCCTTCTGCTCGGTCTCGACCTCCGACACGCGCACCGGGCCCTTCGCCTCGAGGTCGTCGCGCAGCATCTCGGCCGCGCGCTGCGACATGTTGCGGAAGACCTTGTCGCGCAGCTCCTCGTTCGCGCCCTTGAGCGCGACGATCAGCGATTCGGACTGCACTTCGCGCAGCAGCGCCTGGATGCCGCGGTCGTCGACGTCGAGCAGGTTCTCGAACACGAACATCTCGTCGACGATCTTCTGCGCGAGATCGGCGTCGTGCTCGCGCACCGCTTCGATCACGGCCGTCTCGTTGGTCGCGCCCATGAAGTTCAGGATCTCGGCCGCCGTGCGCACGCCGCCGAGCGTGGCCTTCTTCGACGCAGCGCCCGTCGAAAGGAGCTTCGACAGCACGTCGTTCAGCTCGCGCATCGCGTTCGGCTGGATCGCATCGAGCGTCGCGATTCGCAGCACGACGTCGCTGCGCACGCGCTCGGGCAAGCCTGCCAGTACCTCGGACGCCTGGTCGCGCTCGAGATGGACGAGGATCGACGCGATGATCTGCGGATGCTCGTTCGCGATCAGTTCGGCGATGCTCGATCCGTCCATCCACCGCAGGTTCTCGATGCCGCTCGCATCGCCGCCGCCGACGATGCGATCGAGCAGATATTTGGCTCGATCGTCGCCGAGCGCGCGCGTGAGCACCGAGCGGACGTAGGCGTCGGCGTCGCCGCCGATCGACGTCTGGGTCGATGCCGCCTCGTGGAACGATGCGAGCACGCGCTCGATGCGATCGCGGGTGACGCCCTGCATTCGCGTCATCGCTTCGCCGATCCTCTGCACTTCCTTCGGCGACAGGTGCTTCATCACCTCGGCGGCCGCTTCCTCGCCGATCGACAGCATCAGCAGCGCACTGTCGTGGACGCCGGCGTCATCCATTGTTCGTCACCCATCCCTTGACGACATTGGCCACGACGCGCGGGTCCTGCTGGGCGACGAGACGCGCCCGCTGCAGCGCCTCCTCGCCGCCGACATGACCGGGCAGCGCCGCGACGGCCGGCGCATTGGCGAGCGCTTCCGCCGTCGCGATCTCGACCCGCTCGGCCGCTCGCCGCAGCGTCGGTCGCAGCACGCCGAACACGAGATAGCCAACGAGCAGCGCGAACGCGACGTAGCGGCCGGCATCCTTCGCGAGCGCGATGTTGTCCGGCTGCTTCCACAGCGCAAGCTCGGGCACGTCGGGCTGCTTCTCGGGCTCGTTGAACGCGACGTTGACGACGTTGAGCGAATCGCCGCGCTCCTTCGAGTAGCCCATCGCCTCGCGCACGAGCGCGTTGATCTGCTCCATCTCGGGCGCCGGGATCGCGACGCTCGTCGTCTTGCCCTCCGCGCTCGCCTGCTTGCGGAAGTTGACGACGACGGCGGCGGTGAGCCGCTTGATGCCGCCGACGGGGTTCTTCGTGTGCTGGATGGTCTTGTCGACCTCGTAGCTCGCGCTCTCGTCCTTGCGCGAGGACGTCGGCGTCGTCGACGTGCCGGCCGACGACGCGGCCGCGCTGCGCGCATCGAGCTGGGCGACGCCCGCGGGCGGCGGCTGGTTCGACAGCGCGCCCGGAACGCCTTGCGCGCCGGTGCCCGAGCCGTTCGCCGTCGTCGACTGGCTCGATTGCTGCGCACGAACCGCCGCGATCTTCGGATCGCCGTTCGGCTTGAACATCTCGGCGACCGCCTCGACCCGGGTGAAGTCGACGTCGGCGGTGACCTGCACGCGTGCGTTGTTCGGTCCGACGATCGGCTCGAGGATGTCGACGATGCGCTGGATCGTCGCCTGCTCGATCGCCTTCACGTAGTTGAGCGACGACGGATCGAGTCCGGGCGATTCGTTCGCGTCGTGCTTGCGCGACAGCAGCGTGCCCGTCTGGTCGACGATGTTGACGTTGTCGATCGAGAGCTCGGGAACGCTGCTCGCGACCAGGTGCACGATGCCCGACACCTGCGCCCGGTCGAGCGTCTTGCTCGGATGCAGCGTGACGAGCACCGACGCGGTGGGCGCCTGCTGGTCGCGGACGAACACCGACGGCTTCGGGATGGCGAGGTGCACGCGTGCCGACTGCACCGCGGCGAGAGACTGGATCGAGCGCGCGAGCTCGCCCTCGAGCCCGCGCTGGTAGTTGATCTGCTCTTGGAATTGCGTCGCGCCGAACTTCTGGTTGTCGACCAGCTCGAAGCCGACGATGCTGCCCTTCGGCAGACCTTGCGACGCGAGGCGCAGCCGCGTGTCGTGCACCTTGTCGGCCGGCACGAGGATCGCGCCGCCGCCTTCGGCGAATTTGTACGGCACGTTCATCTGCGCGAGCGCCGCGATCGTCGCGCCGCCGTCGCGGTCCGAAAGGTTCGCGAACAGCACGCGCCAGTCGGGTGTCTGGCTCCACAGCCACGCGCCGACGACGATCGCCACCGCAGCCGCCGCGCCGACCATCATCGACATCTTCTGCCTGAGCGGCAGCCGGCCCATCTGCGCGACGATGCCGGTCGCCGGGGTGAGCGGCCCGCCCGATTGATCTGCCAACGCTTCCATCGATCGCCAAGGGGATGAAGGGACGACGCATTATTGCGACGGCGAGTGTCCAGCAATCGCATGAAAAGGCGGCCAATTGGCCGTCATTTCGCCGTTCCGCGATCGCGCGGCCGTCGCTACAGTGGCGTCCAGCATCGCGGTCGCCGTCGGGTGGCCGCGCATCCGGAGATCAGGTGATGGCGATCGAACCGCTCGGCATGGACGCGTTGCTCGCGAAGCTCAACGCGACGCGCGAGGCGGCGCAGCGGCTGCCCGTGGCTGCGCCGAAAGGCGCGGCGCCGGTGGACTTCGCCGCCGCGCTCAAGGAGTCGCTGTCGCGCGTCGACCTGTCGCAGTCGGTCGCGCAGACGCAGGCCGCGCGCTTCCAGATGGGCGACCCGAAGGTGACGCTCGAAGAGACGATGGTGTCGCTCGCGAAGGCGAACGTCGACTTCCAGCAGCTCGTTCAGGTGCGCAACAAGGTCGTGGCGGCGTACCACGACATCATGAACATGCAAATCTAGAACTGGGGGCGTGCGGAGTCGATTTATGGTGAATCAGGGTCAGAGTCGAATTCGAAACGGATCGACTCTGACCCTCAGCCTGCGGCGAGCCGCTCTCGCTCCAGTCGATTGATGTAGCGCTGCAGCAGCGTCGTCGCAGACGGGGGCATGTCGACGAACGCGCCGACGACCACGCACGAGCCCGACTTCGTGTCGTCGGAAACGACGCGCACGACGCGCACATCGCACACGACGGCGCCAAGCGCGGGCAGGTTGATCCGACACTCCCGATACACGACGTCTTCGGAAATTCCGAGGATCGCCGGCACGCTGCCGAGCCGCACGCCGCCGCAGCTCAGGTCGAGCACGTGGAGCGCGGCCATGCAATCCGGATTCGACGCGTCCGGCGCGAGCGTCATCGCGACAGGTGCCGACAGCGGAATGTGCACGCGATACCAGTCGCGCCGCTGCAGCCGTTGCATGACGTCCGGGATGCGCGTGACGAACGCCGGCGCTTCGTCGTAGACGAACGTCCCGACGACCGGCGCGACGAACTGGACGCGGATGTGGTCGAGCTGCGTGACGAAGCGCACGTCGCCGGCGCCGAGCACGCGCTCGGTCGCCGCCTGATCGCCGCCGAAGTCGAACACCAGCGCGTCGTCGCCCGCGTGGACCGCAAGCACGGCGGTGACGATGCAATCGGACGTCTGTGCACCGTACGCCGTCACGAACGCGCGACGCCTTGAGAGCGCGCGCATCGTCGCCACGATATCGGCACGCGAATGGACGTCGTAGCGGCTGTCGCCGGGCGCGATGTCGACCGCGGCCAGCGCGCGCGTGGGGTCGACCGTCGTCGAATCGTCGCCGCCGTTCGGCAAGCTCGCCTCCGTCTGGGTGCCGAGCGCGCGGCTCATGCGGTTCGCGCGAGGCGCTCTCGTTCGAGCCGATTGATATATCGCTGCAGCAGCATCATCGTCGGCGCCGGCAGATCGACGAACGAGCCGGCAACCACGCACGAGCCGGGCTTCGTTTCGTCGCGCGCGACGCGCACGATACGCAAATCGACCGTCATCGCACCGAGGCCGGGCAGGTTGACGCGGCATTCGCGGTATACCGTTCCGACCGCTGCGCCGAGCGCGACCGGCACATTGGTCAGCGCGATGCCGCCGCAGCTTACGTCGAGCACGCGCAGCGGCACTGCGATTTCCGGCCTGTCCGGGTTCGGCATGACGGTCATCGTGAGCGGACTCGACAGCGGAATGCGCACCCGGTAGTACTCGCGGCGCTGCAGCCGCTGCATCACTTCGGGTATCCGGGCGAGAAACGCCGGCGCGCCTTCGTAGTCGAGCGTTCCGGCAACCTCGGCCGAGAACTGGATACGGATATGCTCGAGCTGCGTGACCACGCGCACGTCGCCGGCTGCGAGCACGCGCTCGGTCGGCGCGCGATCGGCGCCGAAGTCGAGCACCATGAGATCGTCGTCCGGATAGACGGCGAGCACCGCCGAGACGATGAAATCGGACGGCCGTTCACCGTACGCCGTCACGAGCGAATGGTGGTCGGCGAGCGCGCGCATCGTCGATACGATGTCGAGCCGCGAATGGACGTCGTAGCGGCGGTCGCCGGTCGCGATGTCGGCTGCGACGAGCGGCGTCAGCGTTTCGCTCATCGCAGCGCTCCATCGCGCTCGCGCGCCGACGCCGCGCCGGCGTCCACGCGATGCATCCATGCGAGGAGCTCGGCGATCGCGACATAGAGCGCCGGCGGGATGCGCGCATCGAGGTCGACCTGCATCAGCAGCGCCACCAGATCGCGCGACTCGTGGACGAACACGCCGGCGTCGCGCGCGCGGCGGATGATCTCGTCGGCGATCGCACCGCGGCCCTTGGCAACGACGACAGGCGCCGCGTCGCCGTCGGCGTAGCGCAGCGCAACGGCCGCCGGCGAGGGCTCAGCGGCCATCGGCGTCTGCGATCGTGAAGCGCGCGAGGTCGAGCGAGCGCGCGGCGAGCGCCTTGCCGAGCGCGTCGCGCGCAGCGGCGAGCGTCGCGTGCGCCGTGCCGGCTGCGATCAGCGCGACCTCGATCGTTTCGCCGCGCAACGCGAGCGTCGCATCGACGGTGCCGAGCGACGGCAGCGTCAGCGTGATCCGCGTGCGCCAGGCTGGCTGCGCGGCATCGCGATCGGCGGCATCGCCGCGCGGCGCCTGATCGTCCTCGCGAATCTCGATCGTTGCCTGCTGGCCGGGCCATGGCGCGGCCGACCAGACGATCGTCTTCGTCTCGAGCGTGTCGAGCTGGCGCGCAACGACGGCGAGCTTGTCGGCGTCCTGCGGCAGCGACGCCGGCATCGTCGATGGCTCGACGTGCGTCGGCGTCGCCCACGTCGCCTGCGGCTCGTCGGCGATCGATGCGAGCGGAAAGTCGTCGACGAGCGAGCGCGCAAGATGCGATTCGTAGAACACGCCGCTCGATTGCACGGCGCGCTGCAGCGCGCTTGCGAGCGCCGGGGGCGGCGCATCGGCGTCGTCGACCAGCGGTGTGGCCGTGCCGCGCGGTGTCGGCGCAGCGGCCGACGCACGATTGTGCACGTCGGTCAGCCAGCGGCCGGTGTCCGACAACGCGAGCGCGGTGCTCTCGCTCGTCGTCGCCGGCGCCACCGCCACGGCGGTCGCACTCGAGCGCGTCGTCGTCGGCTCGCGTGGCGAAACGCGCGCATCGCGCTGCAGCGCGTCGCGTGCGCCCGGCCGCGAGTCGTCGCGTCGGGCTTCGCGCGCCGTTGCATGGGCATCGCCCGGCAGCGCATCACGGGCGGCGATTCGCGCATCGACGAATGCTTGCGCGCCGGCTTGCGCGAGGCGCGGCGCGCCGGGGCGCGATTCATCAGCGCTCGCGTCACGCCCGCGCGTGTTCAGGGCAGGCAGCGTTCGAACCGCCGCGTCGCCGCGCACGGACTCGTTCGCATCGGCGGCGACCGGGGTGACGCGCGCGACACCGGCGACGGCGCCCGGCGCGCGCAGCGCATCAGGGCGTGCGTTGCCGTCGCGCAGCGCGCGAAGCAGGATGCCGAGCGTCTGCACGTTCAGCATCGCAATCGCGCGCGGGCATCGCGGCCGGGCGCGCGATCACGCGCGCTTGCCACGGCGCGCCGCCGTGCCGACGTACGGCGCGACCTGCGCCGCCCAGGGTTGGGTGATCTCGCGAATGCGCGCGTCGTCGGCGAGGATCGCGCGCAGGATCTCGAGCCTGCGGCGGCGTCCGGCGGCGTCGAGGTTCGCCGATGGCTCCCGGATCGAGCGCATGCGCTTGATCAGCGTGCCACAGACCGCCTCGGCGTCGGCAAGCGTCGTCCAATCGGCGTTCTCGGCGGCCTCGACCATCAGCTGCGAGACACGGCCGATCTTTTCGTAATAGCAGAGCAGCGTCGTTTGCATATCGCGATTGCGTGCGTTGGCCATGCTCATACGGCGGCGAGCCGCGGGCGCGCGGTGTCGGGCGTCGGCGGCGTGGCGTCGCCGATCGCTTGCCACGCGGCGCGCAACTCGGTCAGCAGCGCGGCGACCTCGTCGAGTCCTGCGCGTTCGTTGCGCAGGCTCGTGATCAGCAGCCGCCGGTTCATGTAGTCGTAGAGCTCGTAGAGCTGCTCGGTCATCGCGCCGCCACGCGCGCGGTCGAGGCTCGCTTTGAGCCCCTCGTCGATGATGCCGATCGCCTTCGAGATCGCCGCGCCCTTGTCCGCGACACGGCCGGCGGCGAGCGCGGCGTCGGCGTCCGCGATCGCGCGGATCGCGCCGTCGTAGAGCATCAGGATCAGTCGATGCGGGCTGGCCGCGGCCACGCCAGTCTCCAGTCCGACTTGGGAATAAGCTTGAGCGGCGCGGTAAGCATGCATGGCGGGGGACCGAAAGTGATCACGAATGCCTCTTTATCGGCTGCCGCCGCTTCGCGCTTGAGGCCGCGCAGCGCGCGATCAACGGTCATTTCGAGCTCGAGCTCTTCGTGAACGACGCGAGCGAGTCGAGCTGCTGCTGCAGATACGCGCTCTGCGCGCTCAGCGTGGCGAGCAGCGTGTCGAGCGCGTTGAACTGCCGCGTGTAGTTCGCCTGCACCTGCGCGAGGCGCGCGTTGAACGCGTCCTCGCGCTTCTTTACGCTGTCGATCGACTTTTGCAGCCCGTCGGTGCGCGATTTGATCGCGCCGTCGGTGTCCACCACATCGGACACGAGCTTGTTCAATCGGTAGGCGAAGCCTTGCCCGAACGTGACCGTGCCGCGATCGCCGAGCACTCCGCCGCTCACGAGAACCTTGAGCCCGTCGACCGGCGAGCCGACGGCGCCCACGAGCGTCTGACCGCTGCCGGCGGCGGCGACGCCGTTGATCGTTCCCGCGATGTCGAGCCCGGCGGTCGTGGTCGGCGCGCCGCCGAGCAGCGAAGCCGCCGCGTTGCCGGCGGCGCTCGCGACCGACGCCGAGCCGTATCGGTTCGACGCGATCGTCAGCACGCCGCCCGCCTGCGTCACCGTCACGCTGCTGCCGGCGCCCGCGATCGCGCTCGCTCCGTTGATCTTCGCGCGCACCTCGGCGGCGAGCGCATCGGCGCTCGCGTACGTGCCGGCGGCGAGCGTGACCGTCGCCGAGATGCCGTCCACGTTGATGTCGAGCGAATCGTTGACGCCGGCGGTTATGGTCAATCCCGCCGCCGCCGATCCCGCCACGCTCGCCTGCCGTGCGAGCTGCAGTGACGGTGACGCCGTAGGTTCCGGGCACCGTCTTGTCGCCGAACGCGGAAACGCTCGCGAGGCTGTCGCTCGCGCTGCCGACGGCAGCGAAGAGCTGCGTCACCGCCGACGGATTCGACTTCAACGCGGCATCGAGCTTCGCCGGGTCGAGCGCGAGCGTGCCGTCCGTCTTGAACGCGACGCCGGCCTGCGACAGCGTCGTGAACGCGCCTGCCGGCAACGCGCTGCCGAGGATCGAGCGAAGCTGCGTCTGGATCAGGCGCACCGTGCCATCGC
This sequence comes from uncultured beta proteobacterium, assembly GCA_963798655.1. Taxonomy (GTDB): domain Bacteria; phylum Pseudomonadota; class Gammaproteobacteria; order Burkholderiales; family Casimicrobiaceae; genus CAVSMC01. The sequence goes on from CAWCUH010000014.1 coordinate 64,456, forward strand.
CGGTCAACACCGACGCGTGCTTCTGCGTGGCGTCGAACTTCGTCAGATTGCCGAGCGTCGCGACGACCTGGTTGTACGCGCCGACGAAGTTGCCGACGAGCGTGACGACGCTGCCGGTGTTCGCGGAAACGGTGAGCGTTGCCGGTACGCCGACGTTCGTCTTCAACAGGTCGAGCGTCACGCCCTGGATCGCATCGGTCACCGTGTTCGTCGGCTTGCTGATCGTGATGCCGTCGATCACCAGTGTCGCGTCCTGCGCGGCGACCTTCTCGCTCAGGTTCCTGCCGCTGCCGATTGCTGCAGCGGGGTCGTAGGCGAGCTGCGAAAGGCCGCCCGCGTCCGTCGCATTGCCATCGTCGTCGGCGACGGTGATCTTGACGCTGTTCGCCGCGCCGCTCGCGTTCGACGTGATGACCAGACGATTGCCGGCGGCGCTGCCGTCGTTGACGATCGTCGCCGTGACGCCGACGTTCGCCGCGTTGATCGCGTCGCGAATGCCGGACAGCGAGTTTTGGCCGGGCGCGATCGTGACCGTCTTCGCACCACTGCCGCTCGACGCGAACGCCACGCCGTCGAACGTGCCGAAATCGAACGTCAGCGTCCCCGAGCCGACCGCATCGGTCGTGTTCGCGAAGCCGCCCGATGCGAGCTTCTGCGCGTGCGCGAGGTTCGTCACCTCGACCGAATAGCTGCCCGCCACCGCGCTCGAACCGACGTTCGCGCTGAGCAGCGCCGCATCGGAGACATTCGCGGCGAGCGTCCTGAAACCGGTTGCGCTGGCGAGGCTCGCGAGCGTGGTCTGCAACGATGCCAGCGCACTTTTCAGCGTTCCGTACGCGGAGATCTTCGCCTGGTCCGCCGAGATCTCGGCGTCCATCAACGTCAGCGGCCGCTTCTCGACCTCCATCAGCTTCGCGACGATGCCCGCGACGTCGAGGCCCGAGCCGATGCCGGGGGAGGAGAGCGCGGGGGTGGTGCTCGGGGTCGTCGCCATTGCAGAAGTCCGGATTCGGGTGAGTAGGTTCAGGCCTTGCTGCGGACGAGCGCCGTTTGCATCCGGTCGAGCGCGCGCGCGATGGCGAGCATTTCCTGCGACGGCACCTGCCGCAGCACGCTGCCGTCCTGCGTGTCGACGAGCCTCACGACCACGGTGTCGGTGTCGTGGTCGACCTCGAATTCGAGCGCCTGCGTGAACGACTGGAGATTGCGGTTCGCATTGGCGACCGCGGCACGGACTTCGGCGGCGGTCGCCTGCGCGGCGGCTTGCGGGACCGCTACGACAGGCCGCGCCGGCGGCGGATCACGCGCCGGCGAAGCGCCAACGCCCCCGGCCGCTTGTGCGGTCAAGGGCGCAGGGCCATCCATTCGCTGGAGCATGACAGCCTCCTCAATCGAGAACCCGGCCGGGATCGCCGGCCGGGCTTTTCAACATGCGATCATCACTTCAACAGCGTCAACACGTTCTGCGGCAGCGCGTTCGCTTGCGCGAGCATCGCCGTACCGGCCTGCTGGAGGATCTGCGAGCGGGTCAGGTTCGCCGTTTCCGACGCGAAGTCCGCATCCTGGATGCGGCTGCGCGACGCGGAGAGGTTTTCCGAAGCCGTCTGCAGGTTCGCAACCGTGGACATGAACCGGTTCTGCACGGCGCCGAGCGTCGCCCGTGCGGTGTTCACGGCGGACAGCGCCGCATCCATCTGCGTCATCGCGGTGTCCGCGCCGGCGACCGAATTCAGGTCGAGCGTCGAGAAGCCCGTGGTCGACGCCGCGGCCGTCAACCCGGCCGTGAGACCCGTGTTCGCCAGCGTCGCGCTCGCCGCCGAGCGCGTCGACGGTGATAGCGCTCGCTGCTCGTCAGCACGACCTGGGTGCTGTTCATCACGGTCGCGTAGACGCCGGTCGTGCCCGACACCGAGTTGATCGCGGACGCGACGTTGCCCGCCTGCACCGCCACGTTGGCGCCCGCCGCGACTGCGCCGACGCTCGTGCCATTGATCGAAAGATGGCCGGCGGTGATCGCGCCGGTTGCCGGAGACTGCGGCGCCGTTGACGCTGCGCGACGCTCGACGTGCCGAGCGCGTTGCTTTGCGCATCGACGATCGAGGACACGGTGATCGTTTCGCCGACGTTCGCGCCGACCTGGAACGCCTGGTTCGTAAACGTGCCGTCGAGGAGCTTCACGCCGTTGAACGACGTCGTCGTCGCGACGCGGTCGATTTCCGCCTTCAGCTGCTGCGCTTCGGTATCGAGCGCCGCGCGGTCGGTCGTGCTGTTCGTCGCGTTGCGCGATTGCACCGCCAGCTCGCGGATCCGCTGCAGGTTGTTCGTGACTTCGGCGAGCGCGCCTTCGGCGGTCTGCGACAGCGAGATGCCGTCGTTCGCGTTACGCGCGGCCTGGTTCAGGCCGTTGATCTGCGCGCTGAAGCGGCTCGCGATCGCGAGGCCGGCAGCGTCGTCCTTCGCGCTGTTGATGCGTAGGCCGGACGAAAGGCGTTGCAGCGAAACGGCGAGGCTCGTCTGCGACGCGTTCAGGTTGCGCTGCGCGTTCAGCGATGCGATGTTGGTGTTGATGATTTGAGGCATTTGCGCTCTCCTGTCGAAGAAATTCCGGCGACATTGCCGAGTACGGCTGCCCCAAACACGTCGGGCTCGATAGCCGTCAAGGGCGTTATCGGACCCGCGTCGGCAAAACTTGAGCCAGTCGAGGCGGGAGGTGCCGTTGCGGGATGTCGAGGCGGTGCTTCCTTCGCGTTGCGCTGATCGCGTGGCGAGACAGTACGCGCGTGCGCGCCCCGCCGATCGCTCGAACTGCGTGCCGAATCGGCCGCTTTTCGCGGAAGTTGTCGACGACACGATGAAACGTCGACCGTTCGCCGCGTGTAGCGAACAGCGTGCACGCCATCGCCGGCGCTGTTGTTCATCCGGCGAGCCGCTCGCCGTCATAGCGGAAACTATGACATTGGCATAATTCGTGCGCCGTTCGCCGACACGAAGTCTTGCGCGACGCCGACGCGATTCATCGCCATGCGCCGCTGTGCCGCCGGCGTTTGCGTGCCGAAGATGGCGTCGACCCGTCCTCTGTCCATTGGAGCCGAAGCGTGAAGACCGACCAGCTGCTCGAAGACATCCGCGAAGCGAATCTGAGCTATCTGATCCTTGCTCAGCACCTCATTCGCGCGGACAAGGCGGAAGCGCTCTACCGGCTCGGAATCAGCGAAGAGGTCGCCGACATCGTCGAGCGGCTGTCGACGGCGCAGGTCGTCAAGATCGCCTCATCGAACATGCTGATGTGCCGGTTCCGCTTCGACGACGAGATCGTCTGGCAGCTGCTGACGAGCCACGGACGCGAGCGCGGCGTTGCGGGCGCGCACGCCGCGATCCTGATGGCGGCTGCGCTGCCCGAGGCGGCCTGACATGCGCGGCAAGAGCGTCGTCGACGACGCGCGCGAGGTTCGGCGCGCAAGCGAGCTGATCGAGCTCGGCGCAAGGCTGCAGGTGCTCGAATCGGAAACGTCGATGTCGCGCGAGCGCCTGCTGCGCCTGTACAAGGAATTGCGCGGCAAGAGCCCGCCGAAGGGCATGCTGCCGTTCTCGACCGACTGGTTCGTCACCTGGCTGCCGAATGTGCACGCGTCCCTTTTCATGGCGATCGAGCGCAACCTCGAGAAGACGAGCGTGCTCGAGCCGGTCGACGCGATGGTGAAAGGGTATCGACTCTATGTCGAGCAATGCGCGACGCACGGCCTCGAGCCGGTGCTCACGATCACCCGCGCCTGGCGACTGCTGCGCTTCGTCGAGGCCGGAATGCTGAAGCAGGTGAACTGCACGCGCTGTCACGGTCCATTCGTCGTGCGCGAGTTCGACCTTACCCGCCATTATGTATGCGGGCTGTGCCAGCCGCCGGCACGCGCCGGCCGCACCAAGGCCTCGCGCGCGCACGAGCTCGAGCCCGCGCTCGCGCAGGCCGCCTGACCGACCCGGCTTCTCTTCCGGCCGCCCTTTCGGCTCAAGAAAAGGGCGCCGTTGCCGAAATCCCGTGTTGACGGCCGCCACCGGCGGCGCGCGCTGTTCGCGCGACGCGCGCGGTCATGCCAGGAACAACGGGAAGCGACATGCTGGTCATCATCGGGTACGTCATCGTCGCAGGCGCGATCTTCGGCGGATTCGTCATCGCCGGCGGCCACCTCGGCGCGCTGCTGCAGCCGGTCGAGCTGCTGATGATCGGCGGCGGCGCGATCGGCGCGCTGATCGTCGGCAACTCCGGGAAGTCGCTGAAGGCGCTCGCGAGCGCGATGCCGGGTTGCTTCAAGACGTCGAAGTACGACAAGTCGCTCTACATGGAGCTGATGAGCCTGCTCTACGAGCTGCTGAACAAGATGCGCAAGGAAGGGTTGATGTCGGTCGAGCGCGACGTCGAGAACCCGTCGGAGAGCGCGCTGTTCAGCAAGTACCCCAAGGTCGCCGCCGACCATCACCTGATCGAGTTCATGACCGATTACCTGCGGCTGATGGTGAGCGGCAACATGAATGCGTTCGAGATCGAGAACCTGATGGACAACGAGATCGACACGCATCATCACGAAGCCGAGACGCCGGCGCACACGCTGCAGAAGGTCGCCGACGGGCTGCCGGCGTTCGGCATCGTCGCCGCGGTCATGGGCGTCGTGCACACGATGGAGTCGGTCGGCATCCCGCCGGCGGAGCTCGGCAAGCTGATCGCGCAGGCGCTGGTCGGCACGTTCCTCGGCATCCTGTTCGCCTACGGCGTCGTCGGCCCGCTCGCGTCGCTGCTCGACACGCGCGCGAAGGAATCGTCGAAGATCCTCGAGTGCATCAAGGTGACGCTGCTCGCGTCGCTCAACGGCTATGCGCCGGCGATCTCGATCGAGTTCGGCCGCAAGGTGCTGTTCTCGACCGAGCGGCCGAGCTTCAACGAGCTCGAACTGCATGTGAAGGGCGCGCGATGAGCGGCGAGCAGGGGCCCCGGGCCGCAGGCAAGGGGATGCGAGCAATCGCGATTCGCGCAGCGAGGCCGACCGCTCGGCCGATCGATCTGTTTGGCGGCGCGGAGGCCGAGGCGATGAGCGGCGAGCAGGGGCCCCGGGCCGCAGGCAAGGGGATGCGAGCAATCGCGACGCACTGACCCCGGCGACTACGACGTGAGCGGCGAAGACAAGCCTCCGATCATCATCCGCCGAATCAAGAAGCGGAGCGAGGCGCCGCACGGCGGTGCGTGGAAGATCGCGTACGCCGACTTCGTCACGGCGATGATGGCGTTCTTCCTGCTGATGTGGCTGATCGGCTCGACGACCAAGGGCGACCTCGAAGGTATCGCCGAGTATTTCAAGACGCCGCTCAAGGTGGCGCTGCAGGGCGGCTCGGGCAGCGGCGACAGCTCGTCGGTGATCCAGGGCGGCGGCAAGGACCTCACGCGCACCAACGGCCAGGTGAAGCTGGGCGAAAAGCCGCCGGAGAGGAAGACGATCAACCTGCAGGCGGCGCAGGCCGAGCTCGAGCGGCAGGAGCAGCTTCGCCTCTCCGAGCTCAAGCGCCGGATCGAGGTCGCGATCGACGCCAACCCGACGCTCGCGAACTTCAAGCGCCAGCTGAAGATCGACCTCGTTCCGGACGGTCTCCGCATCCAGATCATCGACGAGCAGAACCGGCCGATGTTCGACACCGGCAGCGCCGTGTTGAAGCCGTACACGCGCGAGATCCTGCTCGAGCTCGGCAAGCTGATGAACGACGTGCCCAACCGCATCTCGCTGTCGGGCCACACCGATGCGCACAAGTACGCGGGCGGCGAGCGCGGCTACAGCAACTGGGAGCTCTCGGCCGACCGCGCGAACGCGTCGCGCCGCGAGCTGGTCGCCGGCGGCATCGCCGAGAACAAGATCCTGCGCGTCACCGGGCTCGGCGAAGCCTCGATGCTCGACAAGGCGGACCCGTTGAATCCGATCAACCGCCGCATCAGCATCATCGTGCTGAACCACAAGGCCGAGGAGCGGATCCTCGGCGACGGCATCGCGAGCGATGCGGCGCCGGCGGCACCCGTGGCCGAGGCGGCGCTGTCGCCGCCAACCGCACCGACGCCGGACGTACCGCCAACGCCGCTGACCGAGCCGCCGACGCCGGCACGCTGAGCCGCATCGTCGCCGTCCGGATGCAAGCCCGCGCGATTTGCGCGGCAATTCGGCCGCTTATCGTGTCATCGCCCGCGGTTGCCGAACGCGACAATCGCGCCATCGATGCGGAAACCGCGCGATGGCCGACGACCACGACGTAGAGCGAAATTACCCGGCAACCCCACGCCGCCTCGAGCAGGCGCGAGAGCGTGGCCAGGTCGCGCGCTCGCGCGAGCTCACGACCGCGGGCGTCGTCGGCGCCGGCGCGGTCGCGTTGTCGCTGCTCGGGCCCACGCTCGGGCGGCAGTGCCTCCAACTCTTCCGCGACGGCCTCGTGCTCGACCGCGACGCCGCGTTCGCGGACACGCGGATGTTGAGCGCGCTCACGTCGCTGTCGGGCAGCGCGCTCACCGCAGTCGCGCCGCTGCTGATGGTCATCCTCGTCGCTTCGCTCGCAGCCCCGTTGCTGCTGTCCGGCTGGGTGTTCTCGACGCAGGCGCTGTTGCCCGACTTCAAGCGGCTGAATCCGGTGTCGGGCTTGTCGAACATGCTGTCGAAGCATTCGCTCGCCGAGCTCGTCAAGGCGGTCGCCAAGTCGGCGCTGCTCGGCGGCATCGGCGCGTGGTCGATCGTGCACGCATGGCACGACATGCAGGCGCTGGCCGGGCAGGACATGGGCGGCGCGATCGCGGGCGTCGGCGCGGTCGTCACCACGGCGTTCTACGCGCTCACCGGCGGCCTCGCCGTCATCGCGCTGGCCGACGCGCCGTATCAGATCTGGCGCTATCACGATCAGCTGCGGATGACGCGCGAGGAGCTGCGCCAGGAATTGCGCGAAATGGAAGGCGATCCACAGTTGAAGGCCCGCATCCGCAGCCTCCAGCGCGCGCAGGCGCGCAAGCGGATGATGGCCGCGGTCCCGAAGGCGACCGTCATCGTCACCAACCCGACGCACTACGCGGTCGCGCTCGATTACCGCGAGGGCATGCGCGCGCCGAAGGTGGTCGCGAAGGGCATCGAGCTCGTCGCGCAGAAGATCCGCGAGTTGGCTGCGCAGCACGGCGTGCCGATCCTCGAGGCGCCGCCGCTCGCGCGCGCGCTGTACCGCCACGCCGAGCTCGAAAGCGAGATTCCACCGGCGCTCTACACGGTGGTCGCGCAGGTGCTCGCCTATGTCTACCAGGTTCGCCGCTACCGTGCGCAGGGCGGCGCCGCGCCCGGCGCACCAGGCGTGCTCGACGTGCCGGACGGCATGGATCCGGGAGCGCACGTTTCCGACGACGCGGGTGACGCGTGAGCGCGCTCGCACTTCGCTTCGGCTTCACGCGCGACTCGATGATCGGGCTCGCCGGGCCGCTGATCATCGTGCTGATCCTCGGCATGATGGTGTTGCCGCTGCCGCCGATCCTGCTCGACCTGCTGTTCACGTTCAACATCGCGATGGCGATCATCGTGCTGCTGGTCGCGATGTACACGGAAAGGCCGCTCGACTTCGCGGTGTTTCCGACGGTGCTGCTGCTCACGACGCTGCTGCGGCTGTCGCTGAACGTCGCGTCCACGCGCGTCGTGCTGCTGAACGGCCACACCGGGGCGGACGCCGCAGGCAAGGTTATCGAGGCGTTCGGCCAGTTCCTGGTCGGCGGCAACTTCGCCGTCGGCCTCGTCGTGTTCGCGATTCTCGTCGTCATCAACTTCGTCGTGATCACCAAGGGCGCGGGCCGCATCGCCGAGGTCACCGCGCGCTTCACGCTGGACGCGATGCCCGGCAAGCAGATGGCGATCGACGCCGACCTGAACGCCGGCCTGATCGGCGAGGACGAAGCACGGCGCCGCCGCGCCGAGATCTCGGCGGAGGCGGATTTCTACGGTGCGATGGACGGCGCGTCGAAATTCGTCCGCGGCGACGCGATCGCCGGCATCCTGATCCTGTTCATCAACATGATCGGAGGCCTCGCGATCGGCATGCTGCAGCACGACCTGTCGTTCGCAAGCGCCGCCAACAACTACGTGCTGCTCGCGATCGGCGACGGCCTCGTCGCACAGGTGCCGGCGCTCGTGATCTCGACGGCCGCCGGCCTTGTCGTGTCGCGCGTCGGCAAGGGCGAGCAGACCGGTCGCCAGCTGGTCGCGCAGCTCTTCCGTCAGCCGCATGCGCTCGTCATCGCAGCCGCCGTGCTCGGCGTGCTCGGCGTCGTGCCCGGCATGCCGCATTTCGCGTTCCTCGCGCTTGCCGCGCTGATCGGCGCGCTCGCGCGCGTGCTGCTCGCGCGTGCAAACGCGCCGGCACCGGCTCCGGTTGCCGCGCCGGCGGCGAGCGGCGACGCGCCGGAAGTGAGCTGGGACGATCTCGTTCCGATCGACACGCTCGGCCTCGAAGTCGGCTACCGGCTCATCCCGCTGGTCGACAAGGGCCAGGACGGCGAGCTCTTGCGGCGGATCAAGGCGATCCGGCGCAAATTCGCGCAGGAGATCGGCTTCCTGCCGCCCGCCGTGCACATTCGCGACAATCTCGAGCTCGCGCCCAACGGTTACCGCATCACGCTGAAGGGCGTCGCCATCGCCGACGGCGAAAGCCGCGCCGGCATGCTGCTCGCGATCGACCCGGGGCGCGCCACCGGCACGCTGCGCGGCATCGCGACGCGCGATCCCGCGTTCGGGCTTCCGGCGCACTGGATCGACGCCAACGACCGCGAATCGGCGCAGGCGCATGGCTACACCGTCGTCGATGCGGGGACCGTCGTCGCGACGCACCTGTCGACGGTCGTCAACGCGCAGGCCGCATCGCTGCTCGGGCGCGGCGAAGTGCAGGCGCTGCTCGATCAGATCGCGAAGACCTCCGGCAAGCTCGTCGAGGACCTGACGCCGAAGCTGCTGCCGCTTTCCACCGTTCAGCGCGTGCTGCAGAACCTGCTCGACGACGGCGTCCACGTGCGCGACCTGCGGACGATCCTCGAGACGCTCGCCGACCATGCGCCGCGCACGCAGGACGCGAACGAGCTCACGGCGGCGGTGCGCGCCGCGCTCGGCCGCGCGATCGTCCAGCAGATCTTCGGCACCGGCGGCGAGCTGTCGGTGATCGCGCTCGACGGCGAGCTCGAGCGCGTGCTGACGCAGGTGCTCGGCGTCGCAGGCGCCGACGGCGCCGGATTGGAGCCCGATCTCGCCGAGATGCTCGTGCGCGAGATCGGAAACGCGGCGCGCGCGCAGGAAGCGCAGGGTACGCCCCCGGTGCTGCTCGTCGCCGATCGGCTGCGGCTGCCGATCGCGAGATTGATGAAACGCGGCGTGCCGGCATTGAAGGTACTCGCGCATAGCGAAATTCCGGAAGCGCAGACGCTGCGCGTGCGGGTCACGGTGGGAGGCAAACGATGAAGTTGCGCACGTTCTTCGGATTGACGTCGCGGGCGGTGCTCGATCAGGTGAGAACCGAGCTCGGGCCCGATGCAATGATCGTCGCCAATCGCGCGACGTCGGACGGCATCGAGGTCACCGCCGTCGCGGCGAACGCGATCGACACGCTGCTGCGCGAGCCGACGCCGAAAGCGTCCGCGGCGCTCGCGGCCGTCGAATCGTCAGGCGCGCAGAAGCCAACCGCCGACGAGCGCGCCGCGAAGGTGTGGCGTCCCGCGGCGACGACGGCAACGCAGGAAGCGCCCGCCGTCGCGCAGGCCTCCGCTGCCGATGCAGGCGTCGCCGCCAGGCTGATGGAGGAGATCGCCGCGATGCGCACGCTGATCGGCGACCAGCTCATGCAGCTCGCGTGGAACGACTCGCTGCGCCGCCAGCCGCTGAAGGCACGGCTGACACGCGACCTGATCGCCGCCGGGTACAGCGCGCGGCTCGCGCGAGAATTGACCGGGCGGCTTCCCGACGATTTCAGCGCCTCGCAGGCGCAGCAGTGGACTACGCGCACGCTCGCACGCGAGCTTGCGTGCGTCGACGCGGCGGAAGACATCGTCACCCGCGGCGGCATCTTCGCGATCATCGGTCCGACCGGCGTCGGCAAGACGACGACGACGGCGAAGCTCGCCGCGCGCTGCGCGGTGCGCTACGGCGCCGGCAAGGTCGCGCTGCTCACGACGGACACGTTCCGCGTCGGCGCGCAGGATCAGCTGCGCATCTACGCGCGGATCCTCGGCTTGTCGGTGCATACCGTGTCCGACCGTCACGATTTCCGGCAGGCGCTCGATGCCGTGCGCGGCCGTCACCTGGTGCTGATCGACACGGTCGGCATGGGCCAGCGCGACACGCGCGTCGCCGAGCAGTCGCTGCTGCTGTCGCAGCCGGGCGTGCAGCGGCTGCTGCTGCTGAACGCGACCGCGCAGGCGGAGACGCTCGACGAGGTCGTGGCGAGCTACGGCAACGCACCCGAGCGCGTCGAAGGCACGGCGCTCGCCGGCGCGATCATCACCAAGATCGACGAGGCGGCGAAGACCGGCCCGGTGCTCGACGTCGCGATCCGCCACCGGCTCGCGCTGCATTTCGTCGCCAACGGCCAGCGCGTGCCGGAGGATCTCTACACGCCGAACGCCGACTACCTCGTCCATCGCTCACTGCGCACCAGCGCGAAGCCGACGCCGTACACGCTCGGCGACGACGAGTTCGCGCTCGCGATGGCGACGCTGCCCGCCGGCCATGCGTGACGACCAGGCGACCGGGCTGCGGCGGCTGTTCGCGCCGTGCGCGCCGCCGACGATCTGCGTGACCGGCGAGTCGGCGACGCAGATCGCCGTGGACCTGGCCGCGGCGCTCGCGCGGATCGGCCGCCGCGTTCTGCTCGTCGATCGCTCGCGCGCGGAGGCGGCCGCTGCATTCGGGCTCAAGGTTCGCTACGACTTCGCCCAGGCGTTGAACGGGCACCGGCGCTGGTGCGACGTCGCGCTCGCAGCCTGCGACGGCGTCACGCTGCTGCCGGCAGCGCGCGGCCTCGACGAGATCGCGTGCGAGGGACGCGACTGGCGCGACGAGATCGCCCGCGCGCTTGCCGGCGTCGCGCCGTTCGACGTCTGGCTCGTGAACGGGATGCCGCCGCAGCGCGGCGACGTCGCGTCGATCCTGCTGCCGATCGCCCCGACCGCGTCGGCCATCACCGCGGCGTACGCACGTATCAAGGCGCTCGCGATCGGAGGACGGCGCACGTTCGGCGTCGTCGTTCACGGCGCGCGCTCCGACGCGGCTGCCGCCGACGCCTATCGGAGCGTCTGCGAGACGGCGCAGCGCTTCCTGCGCGCGCGACTCGATTACTACGGCGCGATGCCGCCGGCGCAAACCGCGCACGCGATTGCGGACGCGCGCTCGCCCCGCGGACGCGCGTTCGCGTCGCTCGCCGAGGCGCTCGTCGCCCCGACCCACGCACGCGCCATCGCCTGTTGACACCCGCCATGTATACCGCCGCCGGCACGCTGGACATCGAGCAACGAATCGCCGAGCACGCATCGCTCGTGCGGCGGATGGCGCATCACCTCGCCGCGAAGCTGCCGGCCTCCGTCGAGATCGACGACATCATCCAGGCGGGCATGATCGGCCTGATGGACGCTGCCACGCGCTACGAGGACACGCACGGCACGCAGTTCGAGACGTACGCCTCGCAACGCATCCGCGGCGCGATGCTCGATGAGCTGCGCCAGAACGACTGGCTGCCGCGCAGCATGCGCAAGTCGCTGCGCAAGCTCGAAGGCGCGGTGACGAGGCTCGAGCAGCGCCTCGGTCGCGCGCCGAGCGAAGGCGAGCTCGCGAAGGAGCTCAACGTCTCGCTCGCCGAGTACCACGCGCTGCTGCAGGAGGCGCGCGGCTACACGCTGCTGCACATCGACGACTTCAACGGCGACGACGACAACGGCTTCCTCGAGCGCAACCTGCCCGACAACCGCGACGACCCGTTCGAGCGCGTGAAGGATGCGCGCTTTCGCGGCGAGCTCGTCAAGGCGATCGACGGCCTGCCCGAGCGCGAGAAGCTCCTGCTGTCGCTCTACTACGAGCAGGAGCTCAACTTCAAGGAAATCGCCGACGTGCTCGAGGTGAGCGAGTCGCGCGTCTGCCAGCTGCATGGGCAGGCGGTGGCGCGGCTTCGGGCGAAGATGCGCGACTGGTAACGCGAGCAGCGGAGTAAAGGGTCAGAGTAGAGGGTCAGAGTGGACGGTAAGTACGTCCACTCTGACCCTCTACTCTGACCCTTCTACTGCGGCCGGTAAGGGTTGTGATCGACAGCTCGGCCTGCAGAAACGCCATCGGCTGCCGATATTCATCCGGAGAATCCTTACTCCGGTCGCAATGGATACGCTAACCCTTATCGGGCTTGGGCTCGCCGTCGGCGCGATTGCCGGTGGGCAATGGCTCGAGGGCGGCCACATCGGCTCGCTGCTGCAGCTCGCTGCGGCGCTGATCGTGCTCGGCGGCACCGTAGGCGCGGTCATGCTGCAAAGCCCGCTGCGCACGTTCGTCACCGGCGTGAAGCTCGCCCGCTGGGTCGCGCAGCCGCCGCCGCTCGATCCGCACGCGCAGATCGCGCGAATCGTCGAGTGGGCACAGGTGACGCGCCACGACGGCATGCTCGCGCTCGAAAACCGGCTCGCCGAGGTCGAGCCGGGCTTCACGCGCAACGGGCTGCAGATGCTCGTCGACGGATTCGAGCCGGACAAGATGCGCGAGGCGCTCGAAGTCGAGATCGGCTCGTACGAGGAGCGCATGCGCGCCGCGGCTCGCATCTGGGAAGCCGCCGGCGGATACGCACCGACGATCGGCATCCTCGGCGCCGTGCTCGGACTGATCCATGTGATGGAAAACCTGGCCGAGCCGACGAAGCTCGGCAGCGGCATCGCGGTCGCGTTCGTCGCGACCGTCTATGGCGTCGGCGCGGCGAACCTCGTGCTGCTGCCGGTCGCGAACAAGCTCAAATCGCTGATCGACGCGCAAGTCCGGCTGCGCGAGCTCGTGCTCGACGGCCTGCTCGGCATCGCGCACGGCGAAAACCCGAAGCTGATCGAGGCGCGACTTGCGGGCCACCTCGCGTAAGGCATCGAGCGGCGCGCAGAAGCGGCGCGCGCGCCACGCGGCCGACGAGCACGCCGGCCGCGAGCGCTGGATCGTCTCGTACGCCGACTTCATCACGCTGCTCTTCGCGTTCTTCGTCGTGATGTACGCGATCTCGTCGCTGAACGAGGGCCAGTACCGCGTCATTTCCGACTCGCTCGTGCACGCGTTTCGCCACGAGCGCGTCGTCACCGCGCAGACGGCCGGCATCGCGCCGATCAACACCAGCCGGCCGGCGCCGCCGCTGCGCCCGGTCGTGCGCACCGTGGACACCGTGCGCCGCGCGCAGGAGCAGAAGCTTCTCGCCGTCGCCTCGAAGCTGCAGGATGCGCTGAACCCGCTCGTGCAATCGGGCGCCGTGCGCCTGACGCGGCTGCCGCACGGCATCGCCGTCGAGATCAACGCGAGCGTGCTGTTCGCGCCGGCGCAGGCCGCGCTGCAGCCCGATTCGATGGCTGCGCTCGTCGCCGTCGCCCAAGTGCTGACCGACACCGACAACGTCGTCAAGGTCGAGGGCCACACCGACAACCTGCCGATCGCGAGTGCGCAATACCCGTCGAACTGGGAGCTCTCGAGCGCGCGCGCGAGCTCCGTCGTGCGCCTCTTCGTCGCCAACGGCGTCGTGGCGACGCGGCTCACGGCCACCGGCTATGCCGATAACCGTCCGGTCGAGCCGAACGACACGCCGGAGGGGCGCTCGCGCAACCGCCGCGTGACGCTGATGATCCTCGAGGACGGCGCCGTCGCCGCCGAGAGCTAGCTTCGAGCGCCGCGCGGCGCGCAACCGGGCGCGCGTGCGCTATGCTGCGCCGACATCGCGATATCCCCGGAGCGCACGATGACGGATCCGCAGACGCCCGCCACCGGCTGGGCGGCGTTCGCCCCCAACGGACCCGCCGCGGCCGCGGGCTCCGCGATCGTGTCGCTCGACGCGCTCGCCGACGTCGCGATCGCGCTCGCCTCGATCGCGCTCGTTGCCGCCATCTGGCACCTCGTGCAGCGGCGTGCCGACGTCGCGTCGCGGCCGCTGTTCGGGTCGCTCGCAGCGTTCGCGGCGGCAAACGCCGCGGTGCGGCTGCTGGACGCGCTCGCGCCATGGCATGCGGCGCCGGCGCTCGCCGCATTCGCCAATGCACTGACCGCATTCGCGGCGATCGTTGCCGCACTGCTCGCATGGCGCGCGATGCCCGACGCGCTCGCGCTTCCGGCGCGCCACGCGCTCGACGACGCGAACGCTGCCTTCGAGCGCGAGCGCGACCGTGCGGCGCAGCTGCAGGGCGAGATCGACGACATTCGCGCCGCGCACGAGCGCGGCGCCGCCGAGCACGCGCACGCGCTCGCGGACGCGAACACGCGCCTCGAGCGCGAGAGCGCCGAGCACCGGCGCACCGACCAGTCGCTGCGCTACAACGAGACGCTGCTGCGCCGCCTGCACGACGGACTCGAGGAGCACATCACCGAGCGCACGGCGGAGCTCACGAAGACGATCTCCGAGCTCGAAGCGTTCTCGTACAGCATCTCGCACGATCTGCGCGCACCGCTTCGCGCGATCAACGGCTACGCGGCGATCCTCGCCGCCGAGCACGCGAACGTGCTGACCGGCGAGGGGCGCGCATTGCTCGAGCGCATCGAGACGAACGCGGCGCGGATGGCGCAGCTGATCGACGGCCTGCTCGACTTCGCGCGGCTTGCGCGCATCGAGGTCGTGCAGAGCGATGTCGACATGCGTGAGCTCGCCACGGCCGCCGTGAGCGAAGTGACGAGCGTCGGCGAGCACAAGCCGAGCGAGCTTGCCGTCGAGGACTTGCCGCCGGCGCGCGGCGACGCGCAAATGCTGCGGCAGGTCTGGGTCAACCTGGTCGCGAATGCGCTCAAGTTTTCCTCCCCCAAACCGAAACCCATGATAACGATCGGCGGCGAGCAGCGCGGTGACGAGACCGTGTACTGGGTCCGCGACAACGGCGTGGGGTTCGACATGGCGTACGCGGAGAAGCTGTTCGGCGTGTTCAACCGGCTGCATCGCGCGGAGGAGTTTCCCGGCGTCGGCGTCGGGCTCGCGATCGTGCGCCGGATCGTGACGCGGCACGGCGGCCGAGTCTGGGCCGAAAGCGTGCCGGGCGAGGGAAGCACGTTCTACTTCACCGTCAACCCGGGCCGCAGCCGCGGCACGCTCGCGACATGACGCAGAGCGCGCCGTGAGCGAGGCCGCGATCGATGTCCTGCTCGTCGAGGACAACCCCGACGATGCCGAGTTCACGCTGCGCGCGCTGCGCAAGGCCAACGTCGCGCTGCGCATCGCGCTCGTCGACGACGGCGTGTCGGCGCTCGAGTTCGTCTTCCGTACCGGCGCGCACGCCGAGCGGATGCCGCCGACGCTGCCGCGCGTCGTGCTGCTCGATCTCAAGGTCCCGAAGGTCGACGGGCTCGAGGTGCTGCGCCGGATCAAGTCCGACCCGCGCACGCGCGCGCTGCCCATCGTCGTGCTGACGTCGTCGCGCGAGCAGCGAGACATCCGCGAGGCGTACGTGCGCGGGGCGAACAGCTACATCGTGAAGCCGATCGAGTACGCCGAGCTCATCGCGAAGCTCGGCGACCTGGTTCGCTATTGGCTGCAGCTGAACGAAACGCCGAGAGGCGCTTAGGCGGCCGCGCGCACGCGCGACGAGGCCGCGACTTCGGGACGGCCGTCCGCGCCGTAGACCGGCGGAACGCCGGCGGCGTGCAGCAGCGCGCCAAGCGCACCGTCGAAATGGCGCTGCTGATTGGCGATCAGCCGTCCGTTGACGGCATTGAGCGCCCGGGCGGCGCGCGCGAGCTGCGTGAGCGACGACCATTCCCGGCGCGCGACGTCGGCGTCGGGAGCGGCGCCGATGGCGACCAGCGCGACGCCGATGTCGTCGCACCCCGTTCGCTGCAGCAGCGAGGTGCGCGCGGTGGCGAGCGCGTGCAGCGCTGATACGTGGTCGAGCTTGGCCGCGGTCAGCGCCGACAGCGCATCCGGATCGGCGCGGCGCAGCGCGTCGCACTCCGCCTCGAGCACGGTGATGAGCGCGCGATAGCCGGCCGTCTCGACGCGCAGCGCATCGATCAGCGCCGAGGTGTCGAGCGTGGCGCCGTTCATCCGTTACGGCTTCCCGGCGACGAGCGACAGGTCGTCGGCGAGCATCTTGTCGGCGATTGCCTGCGGGTCGATCGCGAGCTTGCCGTCGCGGATCGCCTGCTTGATCGCTTCGACGCGCGTGCGATCGAACTCGCCCGACGCCGCGAGGCTCGACTCGAGGGCGTGCAGCTGCGTCGACAGCGACGACAGCTGGACACGGTCGCCCTGCGCAGCCGGCGCGGCAGCGCCCTTGGTGCCGCCCGCGCGCTCCGGGGAGCCGCTGGCGGGCGTCTTGCTGCCCACGACATCGATCGGAGGCCTGATTTTCATGACAATCTCCCCGACACCCGGGCCGTGCCGCGAGCTGCGCTCGCCGGCGGCCAAACGGGGCCCTTGCCGACGTTATCGGCCGCGGGCGGCAGAACTGTAACGCTCAAGGACGGCATCCTTACCGTATCTGTACGACTTTGCCGGGACGCGCGACGCCGGTCAACACGCGGCCGCTCGCCACCGCGACGCGCGCCGTCTCGCCGTCGCCCGCTGCGGACAATGCCTTGCCGTCGACGGTCACGGCGAATGCTGCACCGTCGTAGACCACTCGCACGGCGTCGCCGGGCTCGACGATCCGCGGCGCGCGCAGCAGGTCGCGCTTGATCGGCTCGCCGGCCGCGAGCGTGCGCACGGCCGTCTTGCCCTCGATCGCGTCGTCGGGGCCGTAGACGCCGCCGGGAAACTGCGTGAGATCGACCCGCTCGAGCCGAACGTCCGTCGCGCCGACGATGGCGCCGCGCGGAATCGGCCGCACCGCGACCTGCGCGGGGGCATACACCTTGACCTGCACCGGCACGTAGACGGTCCACGTCGCGCCCTCGACGCAGTGCACGCCGAGCGTCGCGCGGCCCCACAGGCGCGCGCCGGACGGGACGAAAGGCTCGAAGCGCGCGCAGGGCGCGAGCGCGAGCCGCGGATCGATGTCTCCGACGACGATCTCGATGTCGCCGGCGGGCAGCGCTTGCTGCTCCAGGAATTCACGCGTGCGCTCGGCGAGGTCGGCCGACGCCCAGACGAGCGACGGCGCAAGGATCCCGACAGCGGCAACGGCGAGTGCGAGCAGGCGGCACAGCAGCATGTTCGAGGGCATCGGGAGTGCGAAAGCCGGATGGGGACGGTGTCAAGCGTACGCGCCCGCGCGAGCGATCGAGCGTGGGAAATGCGCGGCAATTCGGGCTCTGCTCGACCTATTGGACGCGCTCGCGCGGCCGAATAATCGGCGCCATCCCCACCAAAGGGAACCGCCGTGGTCGACCGCCTGGACGAGATGCTCCGATTCCAAACGCAGGCGCTGAAGCTTCGCAGCCAGCGCCAGGAGCTGCTCGCCGCGAACATCGCGAACGCCGACACGCCGAACTACAAGGCGGTCGACTTCGATTTCGCGCGCACGCTGTCGCAGGCGGTGACGACGCCCTCGGATGGCACGCCGCCACCGGGCCCGACGGTGCTCTACCGGCAGCCGACGCAGCCGAGCCTCGACGGCAACACGGTCGAAATGGACGTCGAGCGCGCGCAATTCGCCGACAACACGGTGCGCTACGAAGCGACGCTCCGGTTCCTCAACGCGCAGATCAAGGCGATGCTGACCGCATTGCAAGGATGATCCTCATGTCGCTGTTCAACGTCTTCGACATCGCGAGCTCCGCCATGAGCGCGCAGTCCGAGCGGCTCAACGTGACGGCGAGCAACATCGCCAACGCCGAGAGCGTCGCCGGGCCCGACGGACAGACATACAAGGGCAAGCAGGTCGTCTTCCAGGCGACGCCGCCCGCGTCCGGCGACGGACCGGCCAAGGTGCGCGTCGCCGCGGTGATCGAGGATCCGTCGGCGCCGCGCCGCGTCTACGACCCCAAGCATCCGGGCGCCGACGCGCAGGGCTACGTGACGCTGCCCAACGTTAGCGTCGTCGACGAGATGGTGAACATGCTTTCCGCCTCGCGCTCGTACCAGTCGAGCGTCGAGGTGATGAACACGGCGAAGAACCTGCTGCTGAAGACGCTCTCGATCGGCCAGTGACCGAAGGAAAGACACGATGACCATCGACTCGCTCTCCTCATTCCTTTCCGCGCCGACGATGACGCCGAGCGCCACGGCCGCAAACGCCGCTGCGTCGAGTGCGAATGCACCGGCGACGAACGCTGCGAACGCCGCAACCGCGGCAACGGGCACGCCGGCCGCGACCGGCGCGTCGAGCGCACAGAATTCGACCGATGCGGCAGCCGACCGCTTCCTCACGCTGCTCGTCTCGCAGCTTCGCAACCAGGATCCGCTGAACCCGCTCGACAACGCGCAGGTGACGACGCAGCTTGCGCAGCTGTCGACGGTGACCGGCATCAACAAGCTGAACGACGCGTTCGCCGCGCTCACCGCGCAGTTCGCCGCCGGCCAGTATCTGCAGGCGCTGCCGCTCGTCGGCCACGACGTCACGATCGCCGGCAACAAGATCGCGCTCGCCGACGGCAAGTCGAGCTACGGCGTCGCGTTCGCCGCGCCCGCCGACCAGGTCACGGTGAAGATCACCGACGCGGCCGGCAGGGTGGTGCGCACGATCCAGCTCGCATCGCAGCAGCCCGCCGGCGTCGCGAACTACACGTGGGACGGCAAGGCCGACGACGGCAGCGCCTGTCCCGACGGCACGTACACGTTCGCGGTGACCGCCACCGCGGCCGGCAAGGACGTCGCCACCGACGCGCTCGAGATCGCGCACGTCGCCGGCATCGTCCCCGGCAACAACACGACGCTGCTGTCGCTCGGCAGCCTCGGCATCATCGACCTCTCGCAGGTCCTGCAGATCAACTGAGGAGAATTTAGAAAATGAGCTTTCAACAGGGACTGTCGGGGCTGTTCGCCGCGTCGCGCAACCTCGACGCGATCGGCAACAACGTCGCCAACGCGAACACCGTCGGATTCAAGTCGTCGAGCGTCGTGTTCGCCGACGTCTACGCGAGCTCGCTCGGCGCGACGTCGAGCAACTCGATCGGGATCGGCACGGCGGTCGCCGCGGTGCGCGGCAACTTCGGCCAGGGCAACGTGTCGACGACGTCGAATCCGCTCGACATCGCGATCAACGGATCCGGCTTCTTCCGGCTGGACACGAACGGCACGATCAACTATTCGCGCAACGGCCAGTTCCATCTCGACAAGGACGGCTACGTCGTCAACTCGGCCGGGGCGAAGCTCACGGGCTACGGCGTCGACGCGAGCGGCAACATCGTCATCGCGAACGCCGCGCCGCTGCAGGTATCGTCGGCACAGCTTCCGGCGACGGCGACGGCAACGGCGCAAATCGGACTGAATCTCGACGCGCGTGACCCGGTCATCGCCGTGCCGTTCGACATCACGAACTCGGCCACGTACAACAAGGCGACGTCGCTCACCGTCTACGACAGCCTCGGCAACGCGCATGCATTCTCGACGTATTACGCGAAGACGGCGGCGAACACCTGGTCGGTGTACGGCGCCGTCGACGGCACCGCGCTGGCGGCGCCGATCGGCCAGCTCAACTTCAACTCCGACGGCACGCTTGCAGCGGCCGTGCCGCCGCTGCCGTTCCCGGTGTCGATGACGCTGCCGCCGGGACCGGTGACGCCGCAGAGCTTCACGCTCGACTACACCGGCTCCACGCAGTTCGCGTCGAACTTCGGCGTCGACACGCTGACGCAGGACGGCTTTGCCGCGGGCATGCTGGCCGGCTACGGGATCTCCGACGACGGCATCATCCTCGGCCGCTATTCGAACGGCCAGTCGCGCAATCTCGGCCAGCTCGTGCTCTCGAACTTCAAGAATCCGCAGGGCCTCGAGCCGCTCGGCAACAACGCGTTCGCCGAAAGCTCGGAATCGGGACAGCCGATCCCGGGCGTTCCCGGCTCGAGCAACTTCGGCGCCGTGCAGTCCGGCGCGATCGAGGAGTCGAACGTCGACCTCACGCAGGAGCTCGTCAGCATGATCACCGCGCAGCGCGTCTACCAGGCGAACGCGCAGACGATCAAGACGCAGGACCAGGTGCTGAACACGCTGGTGAACCTGCGCTAGCCGCTGATAGCGCGAGCCCGCCATGGACCGCCTGATCTACATCGCGATGACCGGTGCGCAGCAGCTGCTGCACAGCCAGGCGCAGGCTGCGCACAACCTCGCGAACGCCGGCACGACGGGCTACAAGGCCGACACCGGCGCGTTTCGCGCGGCGCCGGTCGACGGTCCGGGCCTTCCGACGCGCGCCTACGCGGTCGACACGACGACCGGCGCGGATCTCGCGCCCGGCGCGATCCAGACGACCGGACGCGACCTCGACGTCGCGATCGAGGGCGACGGCTTCCTCGTCGTCCAGGGCAACGACGGCAACGAGGCGTACACGCGCAACGGCAGCCTGCAGGTGAGCGCCGACGGCGAGCTGCAGACGCGCAGCGGGCTTGCGGTTCTCGGCGACGGCGGGCCGATCAACATCCCGCAGGACTCGAAGGTGTCGATCGGCCGCGATGGCACGGTGTCGATCGTCACCTACGGCCAGAGCGCGGCGAACGTGACCTCGGTCGGCCAGCTCAAGCTCGTCAAGCCGGCGGCGAACGAAGTCGTCAAGGGCGCCGACGGCCTGTTCCGCACGAAGAACGGCCAGCCGGCCGACGTCGATCCATCGGTGACCGTCACCGCCGGCGCGCTCGAGTCGAGCAACGTCAACACGGTGTCGGCGATGGTGGACATGATCGGCCTCGCGCGACAGTTCGAAATGCAGATGAAGCTGCTGCAGAACGCCGAAGGCAACGAGCAGCGCGCGACCGCGCTGCTCGCGACGACGTCGTCGTAGCGCCGCCACCCAACGCCGCAGAAGGACAACCATGATTCGCTCGCTCTGGATCGCCAAGACCGGCCTCGACGCGCAGCAGACGCAGCTCGACGTCATCTCGAACAACCTCGCGAACGTCGGCACGGCGGGCTTCAAGCGCTCGCGCGCCGTGTTCGAGGATCTGCTCTACCAGACGCTGCGCCAGCCGGGCGCGCAATCGTCGCAGCAGACGCAGCTGCCGACGGGCCTGCAGCTCGGCACCGGCGTGAAGCCGGTCGCCTCGGAGCGCGTGTTCTCGCAGGGCAACCTGCAGAAGACCGACAACACGCTCGACGTCGCGGTGAACGGCCAGGGCTTCTTCCAGGTGACGATGCCCGACGGCTCGCTTGCGTACACGCGCGACGGCTCGTTCCATCTCGACGCGCAGGGCCAGCTCGTCTCGTCGTCCGGCTATCCGCTGTCGCCGGCGATCACGATCCCGAGCAATGCGCAGGTGATCACGATTGCGCGCGACGGCACCGTCACCGTCACGCAGCCGAACCAGGCGACGCCGACGCAGGTCGGCGCGATCCAGCTCGCGAACTTCATCAACGCGGCCGGCCTGCAGGGCCTCGGCGAGAACCTCTATTCGGAAACGGCGGCATCGGGCACGCCGACGACGAACGTGCCGGGTTCGAACGGCCTCGGCCTGCTGCAGCAGGGCTACGTCGAGACGTCGAACGTCAACGTCGTCGAGGAGCTCGTCAATATGATCCAGACGCAGCGCGCCTACGAGATCAACTCGAAGGCCGTGCAGACGTCGGACCAGATGCTGCAGAAGCTGACGCAAATCTGACAAGCGAGCGCCATGAAGCGAATCGTCGTCGCCGTCGTCGCGCTGCTCGCGAGCGGGTGCGCGCACATCGAGCAGGCACAGCGCACCGTCGAAGTGCACCATCCGCTGTCGGTGCGCCCGCCGATCGCGCCCGTCGTGCCGGCGACCAACGGTGCGATCTATCAGGCGTCCACCGCGTCGCGCGCCGCCTACACGCCGCTGTTCGAGGACCGGCGTGCGCGCGCGATCGGCGACACGCTGACGGTCAACATCAACGAAAAGATCCAGGCGAGCAAGACCGCCGCGACGACCGCGGATCGCGCCGGTTCGACGAAGTTCGCGATTCCCGAGATCAAGACGCCGACCGGGCACACCTACCAGGGCGGCGCGATCACCGGCACGTCGGACAGCTCGTTCAAGGGCAACGGCGACTCGGCGGCGAACAACCTGTTCACCGGTACGATCACCGTCACCGTCATCGATGTGCTGCCGAACGGCAACCTGGTCGTCGCCGGCGAGAAGCAGATCGGCATCAACCAGGGCTCCGAGTTCATCCGGCTGTCGGGTGTGGTGAATCCGACGTTCATCTTCGCCGGCAACGTCGTGTCGTCGACGCAGGTCGCCGACGCGCGCCTCGAGTACCGCGGCACCGGCTACATCGACGAAGCGCAGACGATGGGCTGGGCGCAGCGGATCTTCCAGTCGATCCTGCCGTTCTGACGCCGATGACCCTTCGAACCGACTTTCGACGCGCGCTGGCGACGCTCGCCGCCGTCGCGACACTCGCCTGCGCATCGGCGTCCGCCGAGCGGATCAAGGACCTCGCGAACATCCAGGGCGTGCGGGCGAACCAGCTCGTCGGCTACGGCCTCGTCGTGGGGCTGGACGGCACCGGCGACCAGACGACGCAGACGCCGTTCACCGTGCAGAGCATCGCGACGATGCTCTCGCAGCTCGGCATCAACCTCGCGACCGGGACGAACCTGCAGTTGAAGAACGTCGCCGCGGTGATGGTCACCGCGCAGCTGCCCGCATACGCGCAGCCGGGACAATTGCTGGACATCACGGTCTCCTCGCTCGGCAACGCGAAGAGCCTGCGCGGCGGAACGCTGGTGCTGACGCCGCTGAAGGGGGCCGACGGCCAGGTGTACGCGATGGCGCAGGGCAACGTCGGCATCGCCGGCGCCGGGGCGTCGGCCGGCGGCAGCAAGACGCAGGTGAACCAGTTGAACGCGGGACGC
The DNA here is from genome assembly GCA_963798655.1 of uncultured beta proteobacterium. Lineage (GTDB taxonomy): Bacteria > Pseudomonadota > Gammaproteobacteria > Burkholderiales > Casimicrobiaceae > CAVSMC01. The sequence goes on from CAWCUH010000014.1 coordinate 87,593, forward strand.
ATCCCGGGCGGTGCAACCGTCGAGCGCGCCGTCCCCGTCGCGCTCGGCAATACGGAGTTCGTCAACCTCGAGCTGCGGGACACCGATTTCGGCGTCGCGCGCTCGGTCGTCGACGCCGTGAACCGCCGCTTCGCCGCGCCGCTCGCAAGCGCGGTGGACGGCCGCACGATCCGCGTGCGCGCGCCGCAGACGAGCGACGAGCGCGTCACGTTCGTCGCGCAACTCGAGGAGGTCGCGATCGAATCGAGCGTACCGGCGGCCAAGGTCATCATCAACTCGCGCACCGGGTCGATCGTGATGAACCAGGCGGTGACGATCGACGCGTGCGCCATCGCGCACGGCAACCTCACGGTTACCATTCAGAGCGAGCCGGTCGTGAGCCAGCCGGCGCCGTTCTCGCAGGGACAGACAGTCGTCACCCAGAAGACCGACATCCAGCTGAAGCAGGACGGTGGCGCGTTCACCGCGCTCGCCGCGGGCGCGAAGCTCGCCGATGTCGTCAAGGGGCTGAACACGCTCGGCGCGACGCCGCAGGATCTGCTCGCGATCCTGCAGGCGATGAAGGCTGCCGGCGCGCTCAGAGCCGAGCTCGAGATCATCTAGCGCGCACGATGGCGCTGCGCGGCACATCCGTCGACGCCAACGCCGCGCTCGCGCTCGACGCCGGCGCGCTCGCGTCGCTGAAGGCACAGGCGAAGAACGCACCCGGCGAGGCGCTGTCGAAGGCCGCCGGCCAGTTCGAGGCGCTGTTCGTGTCGATGGTGCTGAAGAGCATGCGCGACGCGTTGCCGCAGGACGGGCCGCTCGCGAGCGAGACTACGAAGACGTACACGGCGATGTTCGACCAGCAGCTTGCGCTCAAGCTGTCCGATCGCGGCATCGGCCTGCGCAAGGCCATCGAGAAGCAGCTCGCTCGCTCGTTGCCGGCGTCCGCGAGCACCGACGCCGCGGCGCAACCGGCCGCTTCGTCGCCGCCGTCGGCGCCGCCGTCGGCGTCGCCGTCGCCGTCGCCGTCGTCGTCGTCGTCATCGAACGCCGCCACGCGCCGCATCGCGAACGCCTATTCGAGCGCCGCCGTCGTTCGCTCCGCCGACGTCGCCGCAAAGTCCACCGCGCCGTCGTCGCACGACTCGAGCGTCGCGAGCGTGGTTTCGTCGTTCATCGACAAGCTGCGGCCTCAGGCGGAAGCGGCGGCGAAGGCGCTCGGCGTGCCGGTGCAATTCATCCTCGCGCAGGCGGGTCTCGAGACCGGCTGGGGCAGGAGCCAGCCGAAGAGCACCGACGGCGCAGCGAGCCACAACGTGTTCGGCGTCAAGGCGGGCCGCCGCTGGGCGGGGCCGATCGTGCAGGCGAAGACGACCGAATACGCAGCCGGCAACGCGACGCAGTCGACCGAGCCGTTTCGCTCGTACGGCTCGTACGCCGAGTCGTTCCAGGACTTCGTCCGGCTGCTGAAGGGAAGCCCGCGCTATGCCGATGCGCTGAAGCACGCGGGCGACGCGAGCCGCTACGCGAAGAGCCTGCAAAGCGCAGGCTATGCAACCGACCCGGCGTACGCCGAGAAGCTCACGCGTGCGATCGCGCTCGTGAGCCGCCACACCGGCGCCGAGCCGCCCGCTCAAGTTCTCGCGGGCAGCGCCGATACCCGTACAGATCGCGCGTAAGGCGCTCGTCCACTATGTCGAACAGCATTTACGGCATCGGCCTATCCGGCCTGGCGGCAGCCCAGGCGGGACTGCTCACGGCGAGCCACAACATCGCCAACGTCAACACGCCGGGCTACAGCCGCCAGGAGACCGTGCAGGCGACGCGGCTCGCGATGTTCACCGGTTCAGGCTTCTTCGGGCAGGGCGCCAACGTGGCGACGGTGCGCCGCGTCTACAGCGAGTTCCTCGTCGCGCAGCAGCGCCAGGTGCAGGCCGGCGCGAGCAGGCTCGACACGTACCATGCACAGCTCACGCAGCTCGACAATCTCTTCGGCGACCCGGCGAGCGGGCTCACGCCCTCGCTGTCCGACTTCTTCGCCGGCGTGAACGGCGTCGCGTCGAATCCGTCGGATATCGCGTCGCGCGAGCAGATGCTGTCGTCCGCGCATGCGCTCGTCGCGCGCTTCCACCAATTGAACGACGAGCTCGACCGGCTTCGCACCGGCGCGAACACCGACATCAAGAGCAGCGTCAACGCGATCAACGGCTACGCGGGCCAGATCGCGTCGCTTAACAAGCGGATCGCCGAAGCGAACTCCGTGAACCCCGCGCAGCTGCCGAACGATCTGCTCGACCAGCGCGACTCGCTGATCCAGCAGCTGAACCAGGTGATCGGCGCGCGCGCGGTCGCGCAGGGCGACGGCTCCGTCAACGTCTACCTCGACAACGGGCAGGCGCTGGTCGTCGGCATCTCCGCGTTCAAGCTGACCGCTGCCGCCGACCCCTCCGATCCGCAGAACCTGCAGGTCGCGCTCGACACCGGCGCGGGCACGGCGCTGCGGTTCAAGAGCTCCGAGATCAGCGGCGGCTCGCTCGCCGGCATCCTTGCGAACCGCGACAACGTGCTCACGCGCGCGCAGAACGAGATCGGCCGCGTCGCGGTCGTCCTCGGGCAGCAATTCAATGCGCAGCATCGGCTCGGACAGGATCTCAACGGCGCGCCCGGCGGCGACTTCTTCAACGTGCCGACGCCGTTCGTGCAGCCCGACACCGGCAACAGCGGGACGGCGGTGCTGTCCGCGTCGATCGTCTCGACGTCCGCGCTCACGGCGAGCGACTACCGCGTCGACTACGACGGCAGCAACTACACGCTCACGCGGCTATCGGACAACAGCGTGCAGACGTTCGCGTCGCTGCCGCAGACGGTCGACGGCGTGACGATCGGCGTCGCGTCGGGCGCGCTCGCGGCGGGCGACTCGTTCCTCGTGCAGCCGACGCGCTATGCGGCGCGCGACATCGGCCTCGCGATCAGCGATCCGGCGAAGATCGCCGCCGCTGCGCCGATCCGGACGTCGGCAACGGTCGGCAACGGCGGCACCGGCACGATCTCGAGCGGCTCGATCGCCTCGGCGTACTGGCTGACGCCGCTCGCGGCGCCGGTGACGCTCAGCTACGCGACGGCGACGGGCATGCTGAGCGGATTTCCGCCGACGCAGCCGGTCAGCGTGACCGTCGGCACGACGACGACGGTCTATCCGGCAGGCTCGCCCGTGCCGTACACCGCCGGCGCGACGATTTCGTTCGGCGGCATTTCGTTCACGATGAGCGGCGCGCCCGCCGACGGCGACACGTTCGCGGTCGGCCCGAACACCAGCGGAAGCGGCGACAACCGCAACGCGCTGCTGCTCGCCGCGCTGAACGACGCGAAGCTCGTCGGCGGCACGGCGACGCTTGCGAGCGCTTACGGCGACCTGAACGCTTTCATCGGCACCGAAACGCAGTCCGCGGCCGTCGAGAGCGGCGCCCAGGCGCAACTGCTCGCGCAGGCCGAGCAGGGCGTGCAGTCGGTGTCCGGCGTCAATCTCGACGAGGAAGCGGCGAACCTGCAGAAGTACCAGCAGGCGTACCAGGCGGCGAGCAAGGTGATGGTGATCGCGAACCAGCTCTTCTCGTCGATTCTCGATATCGCGAGCTCCTGACATGCGCGTATCCACCGCACAGATCTACGCGACCGGCGTCGCCGGAATCGCCCGCAACGAGGAGGCGCTGCTGCGCACCCAGCAGCGGATCGCGGCCGGCAAGCGCGTGATGACACCGTCCGACGATCCGGTCGCGTCGACGCAGGCCCTCGCGCTCGACCAGGCGAGCAGCAGGCTCGACCAGTACGTCGCGAACATCGGCACCGCGAAGGACGCGCTCGGCCTCGACGAAGGCGTGCTCGCGCAGATCGCCGACGCGCTGCAGAGCGTGCGCACGACGGCGATCAACGCGGGCAACGCCGCATTGCGCGACAGCGATCGCGCCAGTCTTGCGCGCGACGTCCAGGCACAGCTCGACCAGCTCGTCTCGCTCGCGAACAGCAAGGACGGCAACGGCAACTACCTCTACTCGGGCTTCGCCGTCGACACGCAGCCGTTCGCCGCCGACGCGAGCGGCAACGTCGTCTACCAGGGCGACCAGGGCGTGCGCGAGCTCGACGTCGCGCCCGGACGCACGATGGCGGTCGCCGAGAACGGCGCGGCGCTCTTCGAGCGCATCCGCAACGGCAACGGCGCGTTCGTCGCGTCGGCCGCGTCGACCAACACGGGCACCGGCGTCGTTGCGCCCGGGCAGGTCGCGAACCCGTCGGCGCTCACCGGGCACACGTACCGGATCCAGTTCAACGTGATAGGGCCGTCGACGACGTACGACGTGATCGACGTCACCGCGGGCGCGCCGGTGTCGAGCGGCAATGCGTACGCGAGCGGCGCGCCGATCGTCGTCGCCGGCATGCAGACGAGCATAACGGGCGCGCCCGCGAACGGGGACGCGTTCACGCTCGCACCGTCGACATCGCAAAGCGTGTTCGCGACGCTGTCGAAGATCGTCGCCGCGTTGAACGCGCCGGTGAGCACGCCGGCGGATTCGGCGCGCCTCGCGAACGACCTGAACGCGGCGCTGACCGATGTGGACCAGAGCCTCGATCACATGCTTTCCGCGCGTGCCGACGTCGGCGCGCGGCTGCGCGAGCTCGACAGCCTGTCTGCGGGCAACGCCGACCGCAAGCTGCAGTACGAGCAATCGCACTCGAGGCTGATCGACCTCGATTACAACCAGGCGCTGTCCGATTTCGCGAAGCAGCAGCTCGCGCTCGAAGCCGCGCAGAAGTCGTTCCTGAAAGTGAGCGGACTCGGGCTGTTCGACTATCTGTGATCGCTGCGCGCCAGCAACATCCACAACAAGACGAAGAAAGCCGAGAGCGGCGCATGCTGACCAACCCATCGACCGTCGCGCGCGAGACGCTGCGCCAGCTCGCCGCGCGCAAGCTTCCGCCGACGCCGGACAACTACGCGCGCACCTACCACGAAATCGCCACACCCGGCCACATGCAGACGCTGCAGGGTGCGGCGGCGATGCTCGGGGAGGTCGCCGACGAGCTCGCCAGGACGCAGGGCAGCGACGGCGGCGACGCGACGGTGCTGCAGCGCGCGATCGAAGCCGGCGATTGGCCGCACGCGAAGGTCGTGCTGAAACGGATGTGCGCGCCGCCGGCGCCGCCCGTGTCGCTGCCGACGTGGGCGCCGCTGATCCGCGACCTCGTGCATCAATGGGAAGCACGCACGCCGGGCATCACGCAAGCGCGCAAGCGCGAATCGCTCGATCACGTGCTCACGGCGTTCGCCGCGTCGAGCGACGCGCTGTACGCGCGGCTGCGCGGCCTCGTGCGCAGCTGGAGCGAGGCGGGCGGCGTGCTGCCCGCGAGCCTCGTCGCGCCGGTCGCGGGCGTTGCGACGACCGGGCTCGCGATGCCGTCGGACGCGACGATCCCGATGTGGCGGGAGCTCGTCGCGCAGACGCTCACGTTCGGCGTCGTCGAGCGGCTCGGCTACTCGCCCGAGCTTGCGCTCGAAGCGCAAAAGCTCGCCGGCGACGCGCGTGCGGTGACCGATCTCGACGGCGTGGCGATCATCGCGGCGAAGCTCAAGCGCTTCTGGGTGACGCTCGAGCTTCGCGGCGACGACCAGCGCGAGATCCAGAAAGGACTGCTGCGGCTGCTGCACCTGCTAACGTCCAACCTCGCCGAGCTCGCCGGCGACGCGACGTGGATCCAGGGCCAGCTCGCCGCCGTCGCGTCGCTCGCGCAAGGACCGGTCGACCTCGAGACGATCAACGCGCTCGAGCGCCGATTGCGCGAGGTTTCGCTGCAGCAGGGCGTCCTCAAGCAGAGCCTCGACCAGGCAAAGGACGCGATGAAGCAGATGATGACCACGTTCATCGATCGCGTCAGCACGCTCGCGAGCGACACCGGCCAGTATCACGACAAGCTCGCGCGCTACGCGACCGAGATCGAGCGCGCGGACGATCTGCCGAAGCTCTCCGCACTGATCGTCGAGGTGATGAGCGACACGCGCGCGATCCAGTCGGACCTCGGACGCTCGCGCGACGACCTGCTCGCCGCGCGCAGGACGGTCGAGGAGATGCAGGCGCGCGCGGTGCGGCTGGAAGGCGAGCTGTCGGCGCTCTCCGACAAGGTGCACGAGGATCATCTGACGCAGGTGCTGAACCGGCGCGGCCTCGAGCGCGCCTACGAGGTGGAGGCGTCGCGCGCCGATCGCTACGAGCGGCCGCTGTCGCTCGCGATGCTCGACATCGACAATTTCAAGGGACTGAACGACCGGCTCGGCCACCAGGCAGGCGATCTCGCGCTCGTGCATCTCGCGCGCATCGTGCGCCAGTCGATCCGGCCTTCGGACGTCGTGTCGCGCTACGGCGGCGAGGAGTTCGTCATCCTGTTGCCGGAAACGGTCGTGTCGGAGGCGGTCGCCGTGATGACGCGGGTGCAGCGCGACCTGACGCGGCGCTTCTTCCTGCACAACAACGAGCGCGTGCTGATCACGTTCTCGGCCGGCGTCGCGCAGCGCTTCGTAGGCGAGAACGAGGACGAGCTGATCGCGCGCGCCGACCGCGCGCTGTATCACGCCAAGCAGGCCGGCAAGAACAGAGTGGTGGCGGTTTGATGTTGCGGCGCGCTGCGGGGCGCGCGTGCCGCGCGCCGCCAAGCGCGGCGCATTTCTAATCCAATAACTTGTGCTCGAGGGCGTAGCGCGTGAGCTCGGCGTTGGTCGCGAGCTTGAGCTTCGCGAGCAGCCGCGCGCGATAGACGCTCACCGTCTTCGGCGACAGCGACAGCTCGTCGCCGATCTGCGCGAGCGTTCTTCCCTGCGCGATCAGTCGCAGCGTCTGGAATTCGCGGTCGGAGAGGAGCTCGTGCGACGGCGTGTCCGGGTCGCGATCGAGGCTCGCGGCGAGCGACTCGGCGAGCTCGGGCGTGATATAGCGGCGGCCGCGCGTCACCTGGCGGATCGCGTCGACGACCTGCGACGCGGCGGCGACCTTGGTCAGGTAGCCCGAGGCGCCCGCCTTCAGCGCCCGAAACGCGTACTGGTCCTCGGGATACATGCTCAGGATCAGCACCGGCAGCCTCGGCCATTCCTCCTTCACCTGCTTCAGCGTCTCGATGCCGTTCTTCCCCGGCATCGCGATGTCGAGCACCAGCACGTCGACCAGCTCGCGGCGCAACAGCTGGATCACCTCGCCGTGGTTCGACGCTTCGCCGGCGATGGCGAAGTCCGTCTGCGCCGACAGGATCTGCCGCAGCCCCTGGCGCACGACGGCGTGATCGTCGGCGAGCGCGACGCGAATCACGACGGGATCCTCGCCGCGGTCGATGCGACATCGACGCCCGCACCATCGATCGGCACGCGAAGCGTCACTGCCGTGCCGCCGCGTGCCCGCGGGACGATGTCGACGCCGCCGCCGAGCGCGAGCGCGCGCTCGCGCATGCCACGCAGGCCGAAGTGGCCGCGCTTCGCGAGATCGACGCCGGCGACACCGCGACCGTCGTCGACCACCTCGAGCACGAGCTCGCCGTCGCCGGCGACCAGATTGACGTCGACGCGCGACGCGCCGGCGTGCTTCGCCACGTTGTTCAGCGCTTCCTGGCAGACGCGGAAGAACACGATCGCCGCGTCGGGCTCGAGCGCGATGTCGTCGTGCGACGAGACGAACAGGCACGGCACGCCGGTTCGCTGCTGGAACGTGCGCGCCTGCCAGTCGAGCGCGGCGACGATCCCTTCGTCGAGAATACCGGGCCGCAGGTTGTGCATGATCCGCGTCGACGACAGGATCACCGCGTCGACGAGCTGGTCCATCTGCTCGAAGTGGCGCGAAAGCTCGGCGTCGGCCGCGTGCTGGCCCTTGAGCCATGCGAGCTCGAACTTGACGCCGGTGAGCGTGCTGCCGATGTCGTCGTGGATCTCGCGCGCGATCGTCGCGCGCTCGTCCTCGCGCACGCGCGTTTGATACGACGACAGCTCGCGCAGCTCCTCGCGCGAGGCGCGCAGCTCTTCCTCGGCACGCTTCTGCGGCGTCACATCGATCGCGATGCCGTCCCACAAAAAGCCACCGCCGTCGGTCGGCCGCGCGCGCGCCGTCACGTCGATCGAGCGCGTCGTCAGCGCATCGCTCGGCACGATCTGCGTCGTGAATTCGAGCCAGCCCGGCGGCGCCGCGCCGGCGTCGGCGCGGCGGAATCGTGCGCACAGCGCGTCGATGTCGCCGTGCCAGAGCGGCGCGAGCGCGCGGCGCGGATCGGCGAGCAGCTCGGCGGCGGCGACGCCGAGCAACCGCCGCGAGCCGTCGCTCACGTAGACGAGATCGAGCCCGCCGCGCACGTCGGCGGCGAGCTGGAACACCATGCCGGGCAAGTTCGCGGTGAGCGCGCGGAAGCGCTCCTCGCTTTCGGCGAGCCGTGCCTCGGCATCGCGACGATGACGCCGCGATGCCGCAGCGTCGATCGCGCGATCGAGTGCCGGCTCGAGGCGGCCGAGCTTGTCCTTCATCAGGTAGTCGTCGGCGCCGCCGCGCATCGCTTCGACCGCGGTTTCCTCGCCGATCGCGCCGGACACGATCAGGAACGGCAGATCGCGATCGCGACCGCGGACGATCGCGAGCGCCTCGAGCGACGTGAAGCCCGGCAGGCGGTGGTCGGAGATGACCGCCGACCAGCGGCCGCGAGCGAGCGCGCGTTCGAGCGCGGCCGCGGTCTCGACGCGCTCACCGCTCACCGCGCGCCCGGCAGCGCGCAGCCGCGCGAGCAGCAGCTCGTAGTCGTCGAGCGAATCCTCGATGACGATCAGGTCGAGTGCGGGCCGGGGCGGCGTGGAGGGGTGGGGCGATGACATGCGTAACGGCGTGCGGCGTGGCCGCTATGTTACCCGCGGACGTTGCCCCCAGCGAGCCCGGTCCCGTCGGGCACAGCCGCAGCGGCTGCGCGCGCGGGGCCGCTCGATGGAGGAGCGCCGGAATTCACCCTTTAGTTCCGCGATCGGCTGCCGATAGTGTCTGCAGAATGTCCGAGTCCCCCGCAAAGGCATCAAGCCAGGCAACGTCCTTGTCCCAGCCCCTCGATTCCGCCGAAGCCGGTTCTTCCGTCATCGATCTTTCGTTGCGGCTCCAGCCGGCGACGGCTCTGCAGACGATCTACATCGCCCGGCAGCCGATCGTCGACGCGAAGATGGATCTCGTCGGCTTCGAGCTTCTGTTCCGCTCGACGGCGCAGAACGTCGCAATCGTCGACGACAGCGTTCTCGCGACGTCGACCGTCATCGCTCACGCTTTCGCCGAAATCGGCCTCGCGCAGGTCGTCGGACCCGTTGACGGCTATCTCAACGTCGACACCGAGTTCCTGTACAGCGACCTGATCGATGCGCTGCCGCCGGACCGCATCGTGCTCGAGCTCTACGAGCAGCGTATCGTCGACGAGCAGACGATCGAGCGCTGCCGCGAGCTGCGCAAGCGCGGCTACCGCATCGCGCTCGACGACTTCGTGGGCAACTTCGACGAGCTCGACAAGCTGCTGCCCTCGGTGGACGTCGTGAAGATCGATTTCCAGCGGATCGACGCGCTGCTCGTGCCGATGATCGTCAAGATGCTGCGACGATTCTCGGTGAAGCTGATCGCCGAGAAGATAGAGACGCCGGCGCAGTTCGCGCAGGCGAAGTCGCTCGGCATCGATCTGTTCCAGGGCTATCATTTCGCGCACCCGCAGGTGCTGTCGGCGAAGCGCGCGAAGCCGGCGAAGCTCGCGCTGCTGCGGCTCCTGTCGCTCGCGATGGACGACGCCGACGTGCGCGAGATCGAGAACGAGTTCAAGCGTCATCCAAACCTGTCGGTGAACCTGCTGCGCCTGGTCAACTCGGCGGCGATGGGACGCGCGCAGAGCGTGACGTCACTTCGCCATGCGCTGGTGCTGCTCGGGCGGCGGCAGCTTCGCGTCTGGCTGCAGCTGCTGCTCTACACGGCGGACAGGGGCGAACGGTTCCACGCGAGCCCGCTGCTGCAGCTCGCCGCGGTGCGCGGCAAGCTGATGGAGCTGCTCGCGACGCGCCAGCCGGGACCGGAAAGCTCGCTGAAGGAGCTCGCGTTCATCACCGGCATCCTGTCGCTGATGGACGTGCTGCTCGAGATTCCGCACGCCGAGATCCTGCGCGAGCTCAATCTGCCGGTTCCCGTCGAGACAGCGCTGCTGCAACGCGAAGGCGAGATCGGCGAGCTGCTGACGCTCGCCGAAGGCCTCGAGCGCGAGGATAGCAAGACCGTCACTGCGACGCTGCACCGGATCGGCAACGTCGGCCACGACGAGCTCGTCAAGATGCAGCTCGCAGCGTATCAATGGGCGAACGAGATCGCGATCGCCGCCTGATCAAATCGAGGGTCAGAGTGCGATTCGTGTAGCGAATCGCACTCTGACCCTCGCTTCTAGTTTTTGGCGAGCAGTGCCTCGACGTCGGCGGCGACGAGCGGCCGCCCGAGCAGATAGCCCTGCGCGCGGTCGCAGCCGAGCGTGCGCAGGAAGTCGAACTGCTCGATCGTCTCGACGCCCTCGGCGACCGCTTCGAGCTTCAGCGTCCGCGCGAGCGCGACGATCGTGCGCACGATCGCCTGGTTGTCGCTGTCTTCGGTGACGCGCGACAGAAACGAGCGGTCGATCTTCAGCACGTCGATCGGGAACCGCTTCAGATACGACAGCGACGAGTAGCCGGTGCCGAAATCGTCGATCGAGATGCGCACGCCCATGCTCTTCAACCGTCGCAGCGTCGCGATCGTCACCTCGGCATCCTGCATCACGACCGTCTCGGTGATCTCGAGCTCGAGCCGCTCCGGCGCGAGCCCCGACTCGGCGAGCGCCGCGCCGACGTCGTGATCGAAGCCGGGCTTCGCGAACTGCGCCGCCGACACGTTGACGGCGAGCGTGAGGCCGGCGATGCCCTGCCGGTCCCAGGCGCGAAGCTGCTTGCACGCGGCGGCGAGCACCCAGCGCCCGATCTCGAAGATCACGCCGGTCGCATCCGCGAGCCGGATGAACTTCTCCGGTCCGATGACGCCGTACTGCGGATGGCGCCAGCGGGCGAGCGCCTCGACACCGGCGATCTCGCGCGAGGCCATGTCGACGATCGGCTGGTACAGCAGGTAGAGCTGCGCGCGCGGCACCGCGTGGCGCAGCGCGTTCTCGAGGCGCAGCTCCTCGCCGACGCCGTCCTCGAGGTCGGGCGTGTAGCGCTTGACCTGCGCCGGTCCCTGCGTCTTCGCTGCGAACATCGCCCGCTCGGCGCGCTGCAGCAGCGTCGCCGCGTCGTCGCCGTCGTCCGGGTATACCGCTACGCCGGTGGCGACGCTTGCGAAGAGCTCGACGCCGCCGACGTCGAACGGCCCGGCGAACGTCCCCGACACGTTGCCCGCGATCGCGAGCGCGTCACCGGACGTGCGGTCGAAGAAGAGACCGAACTTGTCCTGCGCGAGCCTCGCAACCACGGCGTCGTGCGCGAACGCCTGCGCCAGCCGCTTTGCGATCATCTCGAGCAGCGCATCGCCGGCCGCGTGGCCGAGCGAGTCGTTGACACGGCGAAATCGGTTGACGTCGACCTGCACCAGCGCGGCGCAATCGACGCGAGCGTTCGCCTTCGCAAGCGATTGCTCGATCAGCCGCGTGAACATGGCGGCGTTCGGAAGCCCGGTGAGCGCATCGTGATAGGTGACGCGCACGAGGCTTCTCTCGACGTCCTCCTTCGCGCGACGCAGGCGTGCGTGGCGCAGCTCGCGCTCGACGACGGGCACGAGGCGCGCCGGATTCGACTTGTCGATGAAGTCGTCGGCGCCGAGGCGCATCGCAACCGCGGCCGTCTCCTCGGGCATCGCGCCCGACATGATGATGAACGGCGTGTCCGGACGGCGATGGCGCAGCACGGCGAACGCGCGGATTGCATCGAATTCCGGCAGCTGGTGGTCGGAGATGACCAGGTCCCAGTCGCGCTCGTCGAGCGCCGCACGCATCTGGTCGGCCGTTTCGACACGGCGGAACTCGAGCCGGCGGGCGACCGCGCGCAGCTGCGTCTGCACGAGGAGCGCGTCGTCCTCGGAGTCCTCGACGTGCAGGATGTGGTGGGTCTCGCGCGGCGGCATCGGGGGTCGGCGTCCGCATGGCGTCGGGCGCGGCATCGCCGCCCGACAAGGAAGGGCTGCCAGGTTTATCGGCAGCAATGCGGCCGAACTTGACCTCGGCCGCGACCGACGGTCAGCCGCGCCGCGAGGCGAGCATCAGCGCGGCAAACGCGATCACCGCGAGCGCGCAGGCGAGCCACGCGGCGAGCGCGTGGCGCCCGCTTTCGGTGACGCCCCGGACGATGCCTTCGGCCCCGGCGGGCAGCAGCAACAGCGCCGCGACGACGCGCGCGCGTCGGCCCCCGTGTGCGAGCGCCGGCCACGCCAGCGCGAGCGGGAGTGCTTTCAGCGCGAGCCACGAACCGCCGGGACGAATCGGCGCGAGCACGAGCTCCCACAGGAGCTGCCACAGCACGAGCGCCGCCGTGGCCGCGATCGCGAGGCGCAGCCAATCGTGCGCGGAGCGTGTCAAACCGGTCAGACGGCGGCGAACTCGTAGAGCTCGTAGCCCGGGCCCTGCTCGGCGAGCTTGGTGAGCACCGCGAACCCGGTGTCGCTGCCACGGCGCAAGGACACCGCCTGCTCGACATCGAACGTACCCGCCGGAACCAGCAGCTGCGGCATCGCTTCGCCGTTGCCGCCGGCGTCCTCGGGCAGGACGACGACCGGGGTGAGCTGCCCGTCCTTGGCGCCCTCGGCCGCCGCGGCCGCCGCCTCGGGGCTGTCGGACAGCAGCTCGCAGCCGAATTCGAGGCCGCTCACCTTCAGCGTGTTGCGAAACCAGCGGACGGCGGCGACCTGCAGCCCGTTGCGCCCTTCGACGCGCAGGGCGATCAGGTCGCCGATGCGCAGCACCGTCGGGTGCGCGTCGATCTGGCGCAGCGCGTAGCCCGCCGGCGTGTGGTTGATCACCTGGCACGACGTCATCGGCGGCAGTCCGGTCGGCGGATTGGTCACGCCGGCATGCAGGCCGCGGCTGTATTGCCACACGCCGGAAAGGCCGGCGCACATCACGACGCGTGCGCGCGACGGCAGCCGGTTGAACTGGCGCGCCGGCGGAATCGCCCACTGCCGCAGCAATCGGCGCAGCAGCGTCAGGTACGCGAGCCGCGACGAAGCGTCCTTGCCGATGCCGACCGGCACGTCGGCGCCGCCTTCGAGGCCGCGGATCTGCTCCTGCAGCTGGAACGCGAGGTCGAAGGTCAGCAGGAAGATCTTGTTGCCGTCGATCGATCCGCCCTTGTTCGCGGAGAACGGCGGAAAGTCGTGTCCGACCGGAATGATGGCGACGGCTTTCGCCATCCGATGCACCGGCGCGACATTGGTGATCTTCGCCCAGTGCGAGTACTCCTGCAGATAACGCAGCACGGTGTTGAGCTGCCCGGGCATGAACCCGTACGGATTGGCGAGCGCGAGCAGCAGCGCCTGCAGGTAGACGCGCTCCGGCGTGAGATCGGGCTCGCCCGAGGCAATCGGCGACTGGTGCAGCGCGCGCTGCAGCGCGAACGCGTAGATCGCGTGCGCGTCCTGCCATGTCTTCGACGGGATCGGCGCGTAGGCGAGGTAGCTGTTGATCAGGATGCGCGCCGTGCATTGCAGGCAACGGTGGATCAGCGCGACCAGCAGCCGATTGCCCGTCAGGTGGATCCGCTTGTCCGCCTCGTGCGCGAGCAGGTGCTTGTAGGCGACCGACAGCTCGTGGGCGAGCGACACCGCCGCCTTCGCCGCCTCGAGCGCGTCGCTCGACAACGGATGCGACGCGCGCGCGAACTGCTTCTCGAGCACCGGCCACAGGGGAGCGGCCGTCGTCCAGAACTTTTCCGCGATCTCGAGCCGGCGCGAATCGCTCATCGCCACGCGATTGGTGGCCGCGAGCGCGTCGCCGATCAACTGCGCCGCGTGCACCGGATCGCGCTTCGCCGCGTCGGCGAGCCATTCGGCGACTTTCGTCGGCCGCGTCTCCGGAGGGTTCGCGGGTCGCGGATCGAGCGCCGGCAGATTCAATGTCAACGGCATAACGCGGCGATTGTAAGCGAACGCCGTCGCGAGCGTGCGACGGGCGGCGCGTCAGGTGGTGGGGGTGCCGTTCAGGAATGCAACGAGCGGCGCAATCTGCCCGGCATCGAGTAGCGGCGGCGCATGGCCCGCGCCTTCGACATCGATCACCCGCGCGCGCGGTCCGCGCGCCGCCATTTCAGCGGCGGTCGCCGCCGACAGCAGATCCGATTGCACGCCGTGCAGCACCAGCGTCGGACAGCGAATCGCGTCCCAGACGCTCCACAGGGGCGCGGGCGCCGGCGCCGACTTGAACGGCACGGCGATGCCGGGGTCGTAGGCCATCCGCCAAAGGCCATCGGCGCCGCGGCGCACATTGGTTTCGGTCAGGTGATGCCATTGCGCGTCGGTGAGCTTGCCGAACGGCGCCGACAGCTCGCGCAGATGGCGCGCGATCGCATCGAACGAGTCGAATGGCGGCGACTGCCCGACGTACGAGCCGATGCGCTCGAGCGCCGCGGGCTCGATGAACGGACCGACGTCGTTCACGACGAGTCGCGCCACCGGCGATTTCGGCTGCGCCGCCGCGACCATGCCGAGCAGCCCACCGAGCGACGTGCCGATCCAGTCGACCGACTCGGCGCCGCTGCGCGCAATCAGCGCGGTCAACGTCGCGAGATACGTGGCGAAGCCGTAGTCCATCGGGTCGGCGAGCCAATCGGATTCGCCGCGTCCGGGCAGGTCGACGGCAAGCACGCGGTGCGTCGGCGCGAGCGCTTCGCCCAGCACGTCGAAGTCGCGACCGTTGCGCGCGAGGCCGTGCACGCACAGCGCGACGCGCGGATTGTCCGGCGCCCCCCATTGCCAGTAGACGACGCGGTGATAGCCATGCGGCGATAGCCCGAGGAAGTGCCCGCGCCGCGGCGCGGTGGCGGTAAGGCTCATCGTGTCGGCCCTGCGCGGCGCAGCTGCAGCCGCTCGATCGATTCGAGCGCGTCGTACCACGGCGCGAATTCGGCGAACAGCGCAGCGTCGGACGGCGGTGCCGCGCGGTGCGCGGGATCGGAGCGGACGCGCTCGAAGATCTCGCCGAACGTTCGCGTGCCGTCGATGTGCGAAAAGATCGTCGCGACGTGGCGTGCGGGGTCCACGTCGCATGCGAGCCCCGATTGCGCGTGCGTGAGCCGGAACGGCCGCCCGCCATGCTCGCCGATGATGCGCACGAAGTCGGTGGCGCTCGGCTGGTACGTCTCGACCGGGAACAGCGGCACGTAGTCGAGCTCGCCGTACCGGGCCTTGGTGTCGCGACCGCGCGACGCATAGAACGAGTGGCGCGTGAGATCGCCGCCGGCAAGCTCGGCGATCGCATGACGCGTGCGTGCGGGCTTCTTGGCGAGACGCGCGCGAAGCTCGCTCGACGCGCGCGTCAAGTACGTTTCGGGCTCGTACGGCAGGCGTCCGCGGTGCAGGTCGGAGAACTGGATCGCGAGGCCGCATTCGTCCTCGATCCACGCATACAGCTCGGGCACCGTGTACGCGCGGTCGCGCGGATGGAGCAGCAGGTCGTAGACGCCGGCGTCGCCGCCCGCCGTGTGGTCGCTGTGCAGCGCTTCCGCGCGCTTGAACGCGTTCGTCGCGGGCAGCGCGGCGAGGACGCGCCGGGCGCGGGCAACCCTGGCGTCGTCGTCGTCGCCGTCGCGCTCGAGCAGCCGCAACAGAGACTGCAGCTGATAGACGCCGGTGCGCCCGTACTGCGCGTAGACGAGGATCGCCATCGCGCCACCGTCGGCGAGAACCGCGAGCAGCGCGTCGAGGCCCGCGCGCGGATCGTCGAGATGATGAAGCACGCCGACGCAGTTGATGTAGTCGAACGTTCCGAGGCCGAGCGCCGGCAGATCGAGCAGCGACGCGTGCACGAAGCGGATGTCGTCGAAGCCGTGCACGGCGGCGCGCCGGCGCGCGATGTCGATCGCCGCCTGGCTCACGTCGACATGCACGATCCGCGCGCCGCGGCCGCGCAACTGGTGCGCGAGGAAGATCGTGCCGTCCCCGGTTCCGCCGCCCGCGACGAGCACGCGAAAGCCGGCATCGAACGTCGCTTCGCCGCGGAAGCAGTGATGATTGAGCAGGTCGAGGTTGTCGAGCCACGTGCCGATCACGCGGCGCCGCTCGTCGTCGGGATCGCGGGCAGGGTAGGGGAAGCGCTCGTACTGCGCGGTGACGCGCGCTTGCGTGCCGCCGCTCATGCCGACTCGCGCAGCGTGCGCTCGAAGATCAGCAGCATCGCCGCGGTGGCGCCCCAGATGTAGCGCTCGCCGAACGGGATCGCCCAGTAGTAGCGGCGCAGCGCACCGTTCATCCGGTAATGGCGCTGGCGGTTCTGCGGATCGAGGACGAATGCGAGCGGCACCTCGAACACGTCGGCGACCTCGACCGGGTCGGGCACGACATCGAACGGCGGCTCGATCCAGCCGACGACCGGCGTGACGCGATAGCCGGTCACCGTCTCGTATTCGGCCAGTTGTCCGAGCACGTCGACGCGCCCCGGCGCGAGCCCGATCTCCTCCAGCGATTCGCGCAGCGCGGCGTCGGCGAGCGAGCGATCGTGTGGCTCGACGCGGCCGCCCGGAAAGCTGATCTGGCCCGGGTGATCGGGGAGGTCGGCGCCACGCTGCGTCAGGAGCAGCTGCAGCCCCTCGGGCCGGTTGACGATCGGCACCAGCACGGCGGCGGGCGTCGGCTCGCCCTCGCGGCCGGGAAGCCGAAAGCCGTCATGCATGTTGCGCGCCGACTCGGGCGCCGGACGCGCGAGCGCTTCGGCGAGCCATGCGCGTTGCGCAGGCGGAGGAAGTTCGAACAGAGGCAGCGACATCGGCGAGCAAGGCGAACGGCGCACGCGCCGTGCGCCGCGGACGCCGCGAACGGAGTCGGCGACGGATGCCGATGATACCGCGCGCGGCTGTCAGGCGCGCCGAACGGCGCGGAACGACTCGACGTCGACCGATTCGAATGGCGACGCGAACGCCTCGCCGATGCCGAGCAGCACCGGCGCGTCGCCCGAGCGAAGCGCAACGTCGGCCAGCGCGCCGACGCTCGTGCGGCGCGAGCGCGCGTCGGGAAGCGAAACGTTTTCGGCGACGACGACGGGGGTCGATGCCGGGTAGCCGAGCGCGAGCAGCGCGTCGCGCGTCGCCGCCGCGTCGTCGCCGCCCATGTAGAGCATCAGCGTGTCGGGACGCGCGCCGGCGACGATCGGCGCCGGCGCTTCGCCGCGTCCGGCGCGAAACGTCGCGAAGGCGACGTTGCGGGCAACGCCGCGGCGCGTCAGCGGCAATTTGAGCTCGGCCGCGGCGGCGAGCGCCGCGGTCACACCCGGAACGATCTCGAACGCGATGCCGGCATCGGCCAGCGCGTCGATCTCTTCCGCCGCGCGGCCGAAGACCGACGGGTCGCCGCCCTTGAGCCGGACCACGACGTCGTGCGTGCGCGCCGCTTCGACGAGCGCGCGATCGATGAACCGCTGGTCGGTCGACACGCGGCCCGACCGCTTGCCGACGCAGACGACGCGTGCGCGCTTCGCGAGCGCAACGGTGTCCGGATGCACGAGCGCATCGTGGAAGACGACGTCGGCGCGCTCGATCAGCCTTGCGGCACGAAGCGTGAGCAGGTCGGGCGCACCGGGACCCGCGCCGACGAGGTAGACGGTCCCCGTCATGCCGGCTTGCCGGTGTCGACGTCGATCGCGCCGGCGACGCGGCGTCGGAACCATGGCTGCGGCTCGCGCACCGTCGACGCGTAGACGCCGTCGAAGTCGACGAAGCTCGCGATCGCTTCGGCGGGATTGCGGCCGTCCTTCAGCAGGAATGCGTCGAAGCCGCATTGCGACAGCGCAAACAGCTGGTCGCGCTGGATGTCGCCGACGGCGCGCAGCTCGCCGATGTAGCGATGGCGCTCGCGCAGCAGGCGCGCGATCGACAGCCCCCGCCCGTCGGTGAATGCGGGGAAATCGACGGCGATCACGCCAATGCGCGCGATGTCCTCGGCGAGCGCCGCGGGGTCGTCGCTCGCCGCGAGCAGCACGCCGACGTCGCCGCGCGCGACGAGCGCCGCGCGACGCTCGAGCCACAGCGCGAGCGGCACGATCGGCGCGACGTCGTCCGGCACGTCGCCGAGCGTCTTCGCGTCGCGCAGCAGCGCGTAGCGGTCGTCGGCCGAAGCGCGCTCACGGATGAGCTGCGGCATAGACGCGCTCCCTGAAAGGATCGATGCCGAGCCGGCGTACCGTGTCGATGAACCGCTCGCCCGGCAGACATCGCTCGACGAACACGTCGACCAAGCGCTCGATCGCGTCGGGAACGTCGGCTGCCGCGAACGACGGTCCGATGACCTTGCCGAGCGACGCCTGGTTGCCCTGCGCGCCGCCGATCGAGATCTGGTACCACTCGCTGCCGTTCTTGTCGACGCCGAGAATGCCGATGTTGCCGATGTGATGCTGGCCGCAGGCGTTCATGCATCCCGACATGTTGAGCTCGAGATCGCCCAGATCGTGAACGTAGTCGAGATCGTCGAAGCGCTGCATGATCGCGTCGGCGATCGGGATCGACTTCGCGTTCGCGAGCGAGCAGAAGTCGCCGCCGGGGCAGCAGATCATGTCGGTGATGAGGCCGACGGTAGGGCGCGCGAGCGCGAGGCGGTCGAGCGCGCGCCACAGCGCATGGAGGTCGATCCTGCGCACGTCGGCGAGCACGAGGTTCTGCTCGTGCGTCACGCGGATCTCGCCGCCGCTGTAGCGATCGGCGAGCGAGGCGATCGCGTCCATCTGTTCCGCCGTCGTGTCGCCGGGCGCGACGCCCGGACGCTTGAGCGAGACCGTGACGATCGCATAGCCGCGCTCGCGGTGCTCGCGCACGTTGCGCTCGACCCAGCGCGAGAACGGCCGGCTGTCGGCGAGCGCCGCGCGGTACGCGACCGGGTCGCGCTCATAGCGCTGGTAGTCGGGGCGCGTGAAATGCGCCGAAAGCCGCTCGATCTCGTGCTCGGGCACGGTGCCCGGTCCGCCGGCGATATGCGCGTACTCGGCTTCGACGTCGCGCGTGAACTGCTCGACGCCGACCTCCTTCACCTGGATCTTGATCCGCGCCTTCCATTTGTTGTCGCGGCGCCCGTAGCTGTTGTAGACGCGCAGGATCGCCTCGACGTAGTTCAGCACCTCGTTCGCCGGCAGCGCCTCGCGGATGAAATGGCCGATGATCGGCGTTCGTCCCTGGCCGCCACCGGCGAGCACGCGGAACACGATCTCGCCCGCGTCGTTGCGACCGAGCTGCAGCCCGATGTCGTGCAGCTGCAGCGCCGTGCGATCCTCGACCGAGCCCGAGACGGCGATCTTGAACTTGCGCGGCAGGTATTCGAATTCCGGGTGGAACGTCGACCACTGGCGGATCAGCTCGCACCACGGTCGCGGATCGACGATCTCGTCGCCGGCGACACCGGCAAGCGCGTCGCTCGTGATGTTGCGCACGCAGTTGCCCGACGTCTGGTTCGCATGCATCTCGACGGCGGCGAGGTCGGCGAGGATGTCGGGAACCTGCGCGAGCTCGGGCCAGTTGAGCTGGAAGTTTTGCCGCGTCGTGAAGTGCCCGTAGCCGCGATCGTAGGCACGCGCGATGGTCGCGAGCGCGCGGAGCTGCGTCGAGGACAGCAGCCCGTACGGGATCGCGATGCGAAACATCGGCGCATGCTTCTGGATGTAGAGTCCGTTCTTCAGCCGCAGCGGCCGGAACTCGTCTTCGGTCAGCTCGCCGGCGAGGAAGCGGCGCGTCTGCTCGCGGAACTGGGCGACTCGGCGGGTCTGGATGTCGCGGTCGAAGTCGTCGTATCGATACATCGTCGGCGCCCGCTCTTATACTTGAACGCGCAGGATACGAGTGGGTTTCTATAATCGGAAAGAATATAAAGGCATGTCGTAGGCGCGGCGCGCTATATGAACGCCAGGAGCGGAGAAACGCGTTCGGGGCTCGTGCTGCTCGCGCACGGCGCGCGCGACCCGCGCTGGGCGGAGCCGCTCGAGCGGCTGCGCGAGCGGGTCGTCGCGCGGGCCCCCGGCCAGCACGTGGAGCTCGCGTTCCTCGATCATCTGCAGCCGGACATCGCCGGCGCGATCGAGCGCTTGGTCGGAGCCGGTTGCGCCGCGGTGACGATCGTCCCCGTGTTCCTGGGGCAGGGCGGTCACGTGGTGCGAGACGTGCCCGAGCGCGTCGCTGCTGCGCGCGCGCGCTTTCCGGGAGTCGAAGTGTCCGTTGCGCCGTCCGTCGCCGAGGATGCCGCGGTGATCGAGGCGCTCGCGGCGTATTGCCTCGCCGCCGCCGCGCGCTGAAGCGGAAGCGGCGCGCTAGAGCAACGGCACTGCGATACCGGCGCCTGGCTGGCCTCTCGGCGGCAGCGCGTCGCGCACCACCTCGAAGAGCCGCATGACCGATAGCGGGTCGAGTTCGACCTCGGGCAGCCTGACACGCACGCGCCCCGGCGAATGCAGCGACGGCTCGATCGCCACGCGCGACGCGGTGCCGGCATTGACGATCGACGCGAGGTCGCGGGCAAGGCGCTCGTTTTGCTGCCCGACGCTCGCCCGCGATACCGCGCGAGCGGTTGCGCCGCGCCGCCGATCCGCGGTTTCGACGATCAACGCCGCGATGGCATTCCAGTCGTACGCGCCACCGAGCGCGCGGAAATGGCGCAGCTTGGAACGGCCTTCCAGGACGACGACGAAGAAACCGGTATAGACGCTCTGCTCGATGGAGAGCTCGACGGTTTCACGCTCATGGGTGAACGCGAGGCGGCCGGGGACGCGCAGCAACCCCCGCAGCGTGAGGTTGCGCACGACCGAGGCTTCGAGGTCACGGCAAGCGGGCATCGCGTTGATGGGTTGTGCGGTCATGCGGGCCACGGTGCATGCGGCATGCCCGTCGTCTGCGACAATCGCCGCAAACGTCAGCGTTGCCCGCGACTTGGCGCCCCCCCGCCGGAATTGGCGCGTGTTACGACCGCTTATCGTGCCAGCCGGGCGAACAGGCTCGGATACCCGCCGCTGTTCGTCGAATGCGCGATTGGGGGCAAGAAGGTCCCTGCGACGTGGCGCGGGCGAGCAGGATGACGCTCGCCGGCGCGATCGACCAATCGCGGCACCCGTCGGACGTGTTCAGGCCGCCGCTGCCTTATCCCGGGCTGTCTCCCATCGACCGATTCGCATCGGCACCATCGGGGATGCCGACGGCGTGATCGCTGGAATGCCGCGCTCGGCACCGTTGCGCGGTGCCAGAATCGCCCGTGCTCGATCGGCTGGCTATCGATTCGCCCGCCGCCGTCGCGTAAATTCAAAAGGCTAGCGCGCCTTGCTAATGTGAAAAAAGAGGAGTCTACCGGCGTGGCGAGCTCAGGCGATGCACGAGCAGCCGGTCGCCGTCGTCGGCGCGGCGGCTCGATGCGGGATCGACCACGCGAAGGTCCCATCGCGACGCCGCCTCGTCGCTCTCGACGAGCGCGGGGGAAACGATCAGGTACAAGCCCGGAAACGGCGGCGGCAGCGTCGAAACCGCGCTGCCGAATTGCGGCAGCAGCGTGAACATCAACTCACCATCGCCATCGACAAAAACCAGCGTGTCGCCGGTCAGGTTGAGCAAAGCCGTCGCGCTGTCGTCCGACGTCGTCCAGCCGACGACGCCGAGGATCGCCAGCGCGGCGCCGCCGGCGTCGAACACGACCGCCGCGATCGTTTCGGCGGGCGTCGCCGCCGCGATGTGGCCGCTGAAAACCGCAATTCCGACCGCCAGCAGGAGAATTCCTGCGCTAATGCAGCGCCGCGAAAACGCCTCCGCGCATCGCGCGCGAGTCGCGTCCGTGAAGCGCCGATGCCAGAAGGCACTGACGAGCAAGAGGAAGAACGTCGTCGCGAAGGGGGCTTCCATGGGGACCCGGGTGATCTGCTTGAAAAACTCTCAGCAAGGCATATGCCGCGTATCGGCCGCATCGCGGCACGCTTTAATGCCGGCCCGCGCTGCGCTGGCGCGGTGGCCGTCGGCCGCGAGCGAAAGCGCCGGATGGCGGATATTGTTGAGACAGAACCCTATGCAGTGCCAATAGCTTGCGCTCGAGTCTTCGCGTCGCTTCTCGCGTCGCTTCTCGTTTCTCGACGTCGCCATGGCGCCGCCCAACGGCAACGCTTCGGAGCGGGTCCGCACCGGGGGAGACCGGCGGGGTACGCGGTGGGCGCTGAATCGGTCCGTGATGGACTCTGAGAGGCCGATGAGCAATTTGACATAATACAAATTATGCGACATCAGATGCAGCGCGCGATCCATGCGCGCGACGACGACCCCGGCCCCTCGAGCCGTGCGATGACCATTGACGTCTTGCGTCGGCCGCTCGGACGCTCGCCGTGTGTCGCGGCCGTACGCGCGACGGCGCATCCGTTGCGCTCTGGTTCGTGTCTTGCTTGGTTCGGGTCATGTCCACCGAACCCCGAGGCGCGATGAAGCCGTTCGCGATGCACAACGCGTGGCTCGGCGCTCTGATCACGCTCGAAGTCGCCGCACAGTTCGCATGGCTATCGGCGATCGCGATCGCATTGCGCTCGCTCGAAGTCGAGCGCGCGCCGCGTCGATGATTGCCGCGTAGCAGGCGCCGGCGCACCAGCATGCGCTCGCGATTCATGCGGGCGCGTTGTCGTGCATCCGTCGTTCCACGATCTGTTGTAATCCACCGGATGTATCGTCGTTGCCGCTTTCCCGCTTGTCGAATTTTCACGATCGGCGGGCCTTGCTCGGACTCCACAATCGTTCACAATCGCGCCTTCCCGCGATGACCGCGGCATCGATGCGTCAGCCATCGGAGTGAGCCGCGGCGAGGCGCTCGTATCCAACAAGCCGCGGTGACGCCCGTCATCGCGTGAGGGAGAAGTCGAATGAACGGGAAGCGTTTCGCAGTGCGCGCGGTTGTCGTGTGGCTGTCGTCTGCAGCATTCGGCTTTGCGCTCGCCGCCGATCCACCACCGGCGGCTGGCGGCGATGTCGGCATTTCGGCTTCGGCTGCCGCGCAGATCCAGGCGATCGTCGCCGAGAAGGCCACCCGAACGCCAGACGAAGCGAAGCTCGACTCGAACCTGCTCTACGCGATGCGCTCCGTCGTGCAGGCGTCGCGCGGCGTCACCGCAATGTCGCAGCAGCCCGAGTACGTACGCAATTTCGTCGACGCGAACGTCGCGTCGAACGGCACGGTGAAAGTGACGATCACCGCGAGCGTCAGCGACGCCCTTCTCGCGCATCTGACGGCGCTCGGCGCCACCGAGATCAACGCGGTCGCGCAATACGACAGCATCACCGCGCGAGTGCCCGTCGACACGCTGCTGCAGATCGCGCAGCGTCCCGACGTGCGCTTCGTCGACAATTTCATCCCGCCGATCACGCAGCGGTACGTTCCAACGCCGGAAGAAGAGGCGGCATTCATCGCGGCGCAGGCGCTCGTGCAACCGAACGTCTTTGCTTCGAACGTCATCGCGCATGGCGCCGATCGCGTGATCAACACCGGCATCAACGGCGCCGGCGTCAAGGTGTGCGTGATGTCCGACGGCGTCAATTCGCTGGCCGCCGAAGTCACCGCCGGCCGTCTGCCGGCGGGCATCGACGTCGTCGCCGGCCAGGCGGGCAGCGGCGACGAGGGCACGGCGATGCTCGAGATCGTCCACCAGATCGCGCCGGGCGCCGCACTGGGGTACGCGACCGCGTTCAACGGCGTGGCGCAGACCGCGGCGAATATCCAGACGCTTCGCAACGCCCCGCACAACTGCGACATCCTCGTCGACGACATCACGTACTTCCTCGAGCCGCCGTTCCAGGAAGGCCCGATTGCGCAGGCGGTGACGACAGTGGCGTCGGGCGGCGCCCTCTATCTTTCGTCGGCCGGAAACTCCGGCAGCGCGACGAAGAGCACGTCGGGCACGTACCAGGGCGACTTCGTCAGCGGGGGCGCGGCCGGCGCGCCGATCAGCGCCGTGGAGACCGGCACGCTGCACCAGTTCGCCGCCAGCACCAACTACGACACGCTGACTGCGCAAGGGGGCTCGCGCTTCGAATCGCTCAACTGGAGCGATCCGATGGGTACGTCGAGTAACGATTACGACTTCTTCGCGCTCAATTCCACGGGAACGTCGATCATCGCTCAATCGACGACGACGCAGGCCGGCGCGCAGAACCCGCAGGAATACTTCAACGGCACGGTGTTCGGCGCCGGCACGCGCTTCGTGATCCTCAATTATCTCGGTACGGCGGCGACGCGCGGGCTTCGCATCGACACCGAGCGCGGCCGCCTGTCGATCGGCACGCGCGGCAACACGTTCGGGCACAACGCGGGCGTCAACGCGATCACGCTCGCGGCGGTGCCGACGTCGTCGGCGGGCGGCGGCCAGTTCAGCGCCGCGAACGGCGTCGAGACGTACAGCTCGGACGGACCGCGCAAGCTCTTCTTCAACCCTGCCGGCGTCGCGCTGACGCCGGGCAACGTGCTGTTCGCGACGAACGGCGGCACGACGCTCAACAAGGTCGATCTTGCGGCCGCCGACTGCTCGGCCACGGGCGTGCCGGGCTTCTTCACGTTCTGCGGCACGTCGGCTGCCGCGCCGCACGCGGCGGCGATCGCTGCGCTCGTCAAATCGGCGAAGCCGACGCTGACCGCGACGCAGATCCGCAACGCGATGACGTCCACCGCGCTCGATAACGAGGCGGCGGGTTACGACTTCAATGCCGGCGCCGGCATCACGATGGCCGACGCCGCCGTTCGCTCGGTGCTGACGCCTCTCGGGGTCGGCACGACCTTCTCGCCGACGAGCGTCGCGCCGAACGTCTCGTCCCAGCTGTCGATCACGATCGCGAATTCGAACGCGGTGGCGCTGTCGAGCGTCGCCTTCACCGACAACTACCCGGTCAACCTGCACAACGCCGCGGCGCCCAATGCAACGATCACCGGCGCAGGCTGCACCGGCACGCTGGGCGCCGCCGCGAGCGGCACGTCGCTGTCGATTTCGAACGCGTTCGTTCCGGCGGGCGTCACGTGCTCGTACAAGGTGATGGTCGCGAGCGCCGTCAACAGCATCTACGTCAATTCGACGGGCAGCGTCACGACGCCGATCGCGCTCAACACCGCCGGCGCCGGCGCGTCGCTGACCGTGTCGACGGTCGCCACGCTGGCGAAGAAATCCGACTTCAACGGCGACGGCAGGTCGGACATCCTGTTCGAGAACGGCGCGAGCCGCTGGTTCGAGTACATGAACGGCGTGGCGATCCAGAGCGGCGTGGCGGCACCGCCGATCGCCGCCGGGTGGGTGTTCGCCGGCACCGGCGACTTCGACGGCGACGGGCACGCCGACATCCTGTGGAAGAACGGCGCCGCGCCGAACCAGACGTGGGTCCAGCTGCTCAACGGCAACATGGTTGTCGGCGGTGGTCCCGTCACCGTCGCGCTCGGCTACGCGCCGACGTTCATCGCCGATTTCGACGGCGACCACAAGTCCGACATCCTGTTCGAGAACGGCGCCGGATCGCGCTGGGTGTATCACATGAACGGCGCGTCGGTGCTCAACACCATTGCGTTGCCGGGGGCGGCACCCGGGTGGACGCTCGTCGGCGTCGGCGATTTCAACGGCGACGGGCAGGCCGACCTGCTGTGGCGCAACGGCGCCGCGCCGACGCAGCACTGGATCTACCTGCTCAACAACAACGTCGTGTCCGGCGGCGCCGGCGTCACTGTCGCCGCCGGCTATACGCTCACGCGGATGGGCGACTTCAGCGGCGACGGCAAGACCGACCTGCTGTTCGAGAACGGGACGAGCCGCTGGTTCTTCTACATGAACGGCGCCGCCGTCTCGACCAGCCTGCCGGTGCCAGGCGCCGCGGCAGGCTGGACGATCGTCGGCACGGCCGACTTCAACGGCGACGGCAAGACGGACCTGCTGTGGCGCAACGGCGCTGCACCGACGCAGCACTGGATCTACCTGTGGAACGGCGCAACGGTGATCGGCAGCGGCGGGTTCGTCGTCGCGCCGGGCTACACGGCGCAGTTGCCCGCGTATTGATGCACGCGGCGGCCGCCGGTTGCGCTGATCGGCGGCCGCGCTAGCGCCACAGCGCGCGCACGCGTGCCGCGACGTCGATCGCCGGCGCCGGCTCGGCGGCGTTGCGCGCGAGCGCGCCCTGCTCCGCCGGCGGCCATGCACGGACGTCGAACAGCGCATCGAGCGATTGCGGCAGGAAGCGGCTGCGCGACGCGTAGACGTGACGGTCGCCGTACGCCGCCTGCGCGCTGACGTAGAACGCCTGCGGCACGACGAGGTGCAGCGCGTCGCGCGCACGGGTCATCGCGACGTAGAGCAACCGCCGCTCCTCCTCGATCTCGTCGGCCGATCCCGTTGCAAGATCCGACGGAATGCAGCCGTCGACGACGTTCAGCACGTGCACCGAGCGCCATTCCTGTCCCTTCGCCGAGTGAATCGTCGACAGGATCAGGTAGTCGTCGTCGTGGCTCGGCGCGCGCGCCTCGTCGCTCGTCGCCGCCGGCGGGTCGAGGGCGAGCTCGGTCAGGAAACGCTCGCGCGACGGGTACGTCGAGGCGATCTGCGCGAGCTGCGCGAGATCGTTGCGGCGAGCGAACGCGTCGTCGTAGAGCCGTGCGAGATGCGGCTCGTACCATCGGCACACCGCTTCGGCTTCGGCGGGCCAGCCGGCGTCGCGCCGGCGGAGCGTGCAAAGGAGCGAGACGAATGCCGGCCACGCGTGCTCGCACGCGGGCGGCGCCGCGAACGCTTCGAGTGCGCTCGTCGCATCGCTCGCGCGGTCGAGCGTGTCGAGCAGCCGCATCGCCGTCGCCGGACCGACGCCCGGCAGCAGCTTCAACGCGCGAAAGCCGGCAATGCGTCCGCGCGGATTCTCGGCGAAGCGCAGCACGGCGAGCACGTCTTTCACGTGCGCCGCTTCGAGGAAGCGCAGGCCGCCGTACTTGACGAACGGTATGCCTCGGCGCGCGAGCTCGAGCTCGAGCTGCGCGCTGTGCGATGCGCTGCGAAAGAGCACCGCCTGCGACTTGAGCGAAGCGCCCTGCTCCACCGTCGTGAGCACCTGCTCGGCGACGTAGCGCGCCTGGTCGCTCGCGTCGCGCACGCTGATGAGCGCCGGCCTGGCGCCGGCTGCGCGATCGGTCCAGAGGTTCTTCGTGTATCGCTCGCGCGCGAGCGCGATGACGGCATTCGCCGCGTCGAGTATCGGCTGCGTCGAGCGATAGTTGCGCTCGAGCGTGAGAACGCGTGCCGGCGTGCCGAAATGGCTCGGGAAGTCGAGGATGTTGCGCACCGTCGCCGCGCGAAACGCATAGATCGACTGCGCGTCGTCGCCGACGGCGGTGACGCCGCGGCCATCGGGCCAGAGCGCGCGCAGGATCGACGCCTGCAGCGCGTTCGTGTCCTGGTATTCGTCGACGAGCACGTGGTCGAAGCGTGCGCCGATCTCGCGCGCGATCGACGCCTCGCCGGCCATCTGCGACCAGTACAGCAGCAGGTCGTCGTAATCGAGCACGTTCTGCGCCTGCTTCGCCGAAACGTACGCGTCGAACAGCCGCCGAAGCTCGGCCTCCCACGGGACGCACCACGCGAACGCCGTGCCCAGCACGTCGGCGAGCGGCGCCTGCGCGTTGATCGCGCGCGAATAGATCGCGATGCACGTCGACTTGCCGGGGAATCGCGCGCGCGCCGTGTCGAGCCCGAGCTCGTGACGCACGAGCGCGACCAGGTCCTCCGAATCGCCGCGATCGTGGATCGTGAACGACTCGGCGAGCCCGATTCTCGGCGCGTACTCGCGCAACAGCCGCGCGCCGATCGAATGGAACGTGCCCGACCACGGCAGCGTCGGCGGCGGCTCGAGCGCCTTCATCGTGGCGAGCACGGAACCCGCGCGCCGCCCGAGCTCCGCCGCCGCACGGCGCGAGAACGTCAGCAGCATCAGGCGCTGCGGATCGGCGCCGTCGCGCACGAGCCGAGCGACGCGCCACGCGAGCGTGTTCGTCTTGCCCGACCCCGCGCCGGCGATGACGAGCAACGGTGCCGACGTGCCGTCCGCGTCGCCGTGCAGGACGGCCGCGCGTTGCTCGTCGTTGAGCCCCGACCACGGATCGTTTACTGCCTCCGTGCGCTGCGCCGCTGCACCGGTCATGATGGCCTTGAAGAACGTTCGTTCGACGCGAGGATAACATTTGCCGGTACCCGAACGGGCTTCATGCGCGCCGGGTCGAACGGTTCGGAGCGTCCAACGACGCCGCCCTCCACGATGCCGCCTCCCGACGCGCACAGCCCCCGCCGCCACGACACCGTCGTCGTGGGTGCGTCGGCCGGCGGAATCGACGCCCTGTCCTCGCTGCTGCGCGACCTCCCGGACGACCTGGCGGCGGCGGTGCTGATCGTGTTGCACATCGCCACGGATGCCGGAGGGCTGCTGCCCCGGCTTCTTGCCAATGGCTCGCGGCTCCCCGTTCGCGCGGCCGAGGATGGCGCGCCGCTCGTCATGGGCGAGGTCCGCGTGGCGAAAGCCAACTGCCACCTGATCGTCGAGCCCGGCGTGATGCGCGTCGTGCGCGGCCCCCGCGAGAACCGCTTCCGGCCGGCGATCGATCCGCTGTTCCGCTCGGCGGCGTGGGCGTACGGGCCGCGCGTGATCGGCGTGTTGCTGTCGGGCATGCTCGACGACGGCACCGCCGGGCTGTGGGCGATCAAGACCTGCGGCGGCATCGCCGTCGTGCAGGATCCCGATGACGCCGCGTATGGCGCGATGCCGCGGCACGCGATCGACGCGCTGCCCGTCGATCACTGCGTGCCGGCGGCGCGCATGGGCGCGCTCGTCGCCGCGCTCGTGCGCGAGCCGGCGGCAAGCGAAGTCGTCCGGGGTCCGGACTCGCTGCGGCTGGAAACCTCGATGATGCGACAACTGCAACCCGACGAGATACCGACGATGGATCGCATCGGCAAGCTCTCTCCGTACACGTGCCCGTCGTGCCACGGCTCGCTGTGGGAGATATTCGACGAGCACGTGCTTCGCTTTCGCTGCCACACCGGTCACGCATTCTCCGCGCCGAGCCTTGGCGACGAGATCGACGTCGGCGTCGAGGACGCGCTGTTCGGCGCGTTGCGCGCGCTGGAGGAAAATGCGCGCCTGTCGCGTACGATCGCCGAGCGCTCGCGCACCGGCAAGCGCGAGGCCGTCGCCGCAATCTACGACGACAAGGCGAGCGAATGCGAGCGCAATGCCGACGTGATCCGCAACCTTCTCCATCGCTCGCAGATGGCGCGCGCCGACGCCGGCTGAGCGCGTGAGAGGCTGGCGCTAGCGCGATTCGGGCAGGCGCTCGAGCATGCGCGCGAGCGCGCGCAGGTCGACCGGCTTCACCATGTGGCGATCGATGCCGGCCTTGCGCGACGCCTGGCGATCCTGCTCGCTGCCGTAGCCGGTCATCGCGATGATGAACACGTGCGCGAGCCCGGGCAGCGCGCGAATGCGGCGGGCGACCTCGCGGCCATCGACGTCGGGAAGGCCGATGTCGAGCAGAACGACATCGGGATGGAACGCGCTCGCCGCGGCGATCGCGCCGTTGCCGTCGGCAGCCGTCTTGACGACGCAGCCCCAGGATTCGATCAGCGCCGCGATGCTCTCGCGCGAGTCTTCGTTGTCGTCGAGCACGAGCACCCGATGTCCGTGCGCGCCGTCGGCGGCGATCGCTGCACTCGTTCGCTCGTCGCTGCCCGATGGTGACGTCGACGAGTCGCGCACGCCAAGGGGCAGGCGCACGATGAACTCACTGCCTTCGCCGAGCCCGTGGCTGCGCGCTTCCACGCTGCCATGGTGCAGCTCGGCAATGCGCTTCACCAGCGTGAGCCCGATGCCGAGGCCTTTGCCATTGGCGCTTCGCGCGACCTGCATGAACGGCTCGAAGATGTGCGCCAAGTCCTCGGGCGCGATGCCGATGCCCTCGTCACGCACGCGGATGAGCGCCTGCGAGTCGACGGCGCTGAGCGCGACGTCGACCGCCGCGCTCTCGGGGCTGTAGCGGCTCGCGTTCGACAGCAGGTTGACGACGACCTGCTCGACGCGCCCCGGATCGACGCGCGCGACGACCGGCGTGTCGGGCTGCGCGACCGCGACGCGCTGGCGCTGGCGCTCGAAGTCCGCGCGCGTGGACTCGACGGCGTGGCCTACGATATCGCGCAGGTCGACATTCTGCAGCCGGAGGTCGATGTGGCCGCGGGTGACGCGGGCGACGTCGATCAGGTCGTCGACGATGCGCGACAGCACGCCGACCTGGCGCTCGATCATCCCGTGCAGTCGCGCGATCTCGTCGGTGTTCTTCGCTTCGTGCAGCAGCTCGAGCGCATTCGTGATCGGCGCGAGCGGGTTGCGCAGCTCGTGTCCGAGCATCGCGAGGAATTCGTCCTTGCGCTGATCCTGCTCGCGCAGCAGCCGCTCGGCGCGCTTGCGCTCGGTGATGTCGCGCGACGTCTCGAGCACCAGGGGCGCGTCGTCGTCGGGACGCGTCAGCGTGTACATCGCGTCGACGATGATCCGCCGGCCGTCGTGCGTCGTCTGCTCCTCCTCGCCGGCCCAGCGACCGTGGTCGAGCAGATGCTTCTCGAGCTCCTCGTACGTTATCGAGCGCTGCGTGCGCAGCAGTGCGTCGGGCGCCTTGCCAATCGCCTCGCCGGCACTCCAGCCGTAGAGTTCCTGCGCGCCGCGATTCCAGTAGCGGATGGGTCCGGCAAGCTCCCAGACGAGAATCGCGTCGTGCGACTGATCGAGGAGCTCGGCCTGCTGGCGCGTCGTGCGCTGCGACCATTCGACCTCGGTGACGTCCTCGAGCGACACGAGCAACAGGTCGGGCTGCGTTTCGATGTCGGCAACGAGCCGGCGTGCATGAACGACGAGCGTGCGCTGGCCGAGCTGCGTCAACGTGATGCGCAGCCGGAAGCCGGCGACCTCGCGCTCGCCCGCGACCGCGTCGAGCAACGCCGAGCGCAGCGTCGCATCCTTCCACGCGCCGCCGTCGAGATCGAGCAGCGACACGTCCTGGATCAGCTCGAGGCGTGTCCTGAAGTGCTCGCAGTACGCGCGATTCGCCGCGCGCACGCGAAGGTCCTTGTTCAGCAGCAGCAGCGGTATGCGGACGGTCTCGACGATCGCCTGCGAGTAGTCGCGTGCGCGCCGAAGGACCTCGTTCACCTGCGCGAGCTCGTCGTTGCGCCGGGAGAGCTCCTCGTTGGTCGTCGCGAGCTCCTCGTTCGCCGACTGCAGCTCTTCCTTGGCTGTTTCGAGCTCCTCGTTCGTGCTCTGGAACTCCTCGTTCGCCGACAGCACTTCCTCGTTCGCCGAGCGCAGCTCTTCCTGCGCTGCCTCGTTCGCCTCGATGATCGAGGTGAGGTACGAGCGCATCGAATCGACCTGGCGCTGCAGGTCGGCGTGCTCGCGCATCGCCTCGTCGGCCGACTCCGGCGACGTCGCGCGCGACATCAGCCGCTCGAGCATGCGTCGAGCCGGGTGCGGGCCGCCGCGCGCCGCCGGAGCGTCGCGGTGCGGCTCGAACAGGATGAGCATGTAGCGGCCGGGCGCGACGCCCTTGAGCGCCGATACTTCGATATCGACGCGCGCGCCGCTCGCGCTGTTGGCGACGCGCAGGTTCTCGCGACGCGACGAGCCTTTGGCCTTAGTCTCCTCGATCGCCGCGACGAGCTCGACCAGCAGCGCCGGATGGACGAGCTTCGACAGCTGCAGGCTCGCGGTGCCGGGTTGCTGCTCGAGATACGGCGCGACATGGCCGCGAAAATGGACGACGCAGAGTCGATCGTCGATCAGCAGCGCGGCGGGCGCGAAGCGCGTGATCAGCAGCTGGTCAGCTTCCTTCTGCGCGCGGTCCGTCTGCAGCTCCCCGCCGTCGTCGCTTCGGCGCCCGGGGATGTTCGCGGCGGGTCCGCGCTCGCCATGCACGAGCTCGACCGGCAAGCGCTGGCCTCCGCCGATGCGCTGGTAGATCTTCTGCCGCTGGTTCGTCAGCTGGAACAGCTCGGCGCCCTGCCCGATCGTCTCCGACGGACCGAGGACGAGGAACCCGTCCGCGTTCAGCGCGTAGTGGAAGATCTGGATCACGCGCTTCTGCAGCGGAACGTCGAGATAGATGAGCAGGTTGCGGCAGCTCACGAGGTCGAGCCGCGAGAACGGCGGGTCGCGGCCGACGTTCTGCACGGCGAAGATGCACGCGTCGCGGATGCGCTTCGCGACTTCGTAATGATCGTCGGTCCTGACGAAGAAGCGGCGCAGGCGCTCCGGCGCGATGTCGACCTCGATGTTCTGCACGTAGCGGGCGGCGCGTGCGCGCTCGATCGCGAGCGGATTCACGTCGGTGCCGAAGATCTGCAGCTGCATCGTGTCGGCCGCGTCGCCGAGGAACTCGTGCAGCGCGATTGCGATCGAGTAGACCTCTTCGCCGGTGGCGCAGCCGGGCACCCAGATGCGCAGCGTATCGGTCGGCGAGCGGCCTTCGACGAGGCTCGGAAAGACTTCCTTCGCGAGCGCGTCGAATGTTTCCGGATCGCGGAAGAACGACGTGACGCGGATCAGCAGATCCTGATAGAGCGCCTGCAGCTCCGCCGTATCGCGCACCAGCCGCTCGAGATAGTCGCCGATGCTGTCGACACGGCTCAGCGCAAGGCGACGCAGCAGGCGTCGCCGGATCGTCGAGCGCTTGTAGCTCGCGAAGTCGACGCCGTACGCACCGCGCACGATGCGGAACAGCTGCTTCCATTCGTCGGCGCTCGGCTCGATCGGCGCATCCTCGAGGTAGGGATGGCGCGCGATGCGCACGAGCTCCTTCGCGATGTCGCCCGGTGCGAGCACGTAATCGACGCAGCCGGATGCCACCGCGCTGCCGGGCATGCCGAAGAATCGGGCCGTTCCCTGGTCCTGCGCGAACGTGATGCCACCCTTCGCCTTGATCGCTTCCGCGCCGAGCGTTCCATCACTGCCGGTGCCCGACAGCAGGACGCCGATCGACCGGCTGTCGAGCGCTTCGGCGAGCGACGCGAACAGCGCGTCGACCGGAAGGTGCAGCCGCGTCTCGTCGCTGCGCGGACGCACGCGCATCTGCCCGTCGGACACGGTGAGCGTCGTGTTCGGCGTAATCACGTAGACGTGGTTCGCCTCGACGGCGAGGCCGTCCTGCGCCGGCGTGACCGGCATGCGCGCATTGGTCGCGAGGATCTCGGTGAGAAAGCTCGCGTGCTTCGGATCGAGATGCAGGACGACGATGTACGCGAGGCCGGTGTCGCCGGGCAGCGCCTCGAACAGCGCGGACAACGCGTCGACGCCGCCGGCGGACGCGCCGATGCCGACGATCGGCGTCGGCGGCGGAAGCTGCCGCTCCGGCGTGTCGGGCGCGGCAGCGGAATCGTTGTCGTTCATCGCGAAGATTAACGTCGCCGCCTCGGGCCGGGCGGTCGCGTCGCGTCTGTCGCCAATCATACCCGTGGGGCGAGCGGGCGAGCGCTATAGTGCAATCGTCATCACGCGAACGACATGACCGACGCTGACGAATCGACCCTCTCCGCGGCGCTGGAATGCGAGCGTCGAGGCCGCTATGCCGACGCGATCGCGCTCTACGACCGCCATCTTGCGCGCCACCCGCGGAACACGATCGCGCTGTATCGATCGGGCCATGCGCTGCTCGCGGCCGGCGACGCCGTCGGCGCCGTACATCGCCTTCGCGGCGTGATCGCGCTCGAGGGCAATCACGTTGCCGCCTGGGCCGATCTCGGCCGAGCGCTCGCTGCAATCGGTCGCATCGACGCCGCGCGCAATGCCTATGCCGAAGCGATCAAGCGCGCGCCCGGCGACACCGCGCTGTTGGCCGACGTCGCGGCGGCGGAGTCGATCCTCGGCCGCCACAGCGAGGCGGAGCACACCGCGCGTGCCGCGCTAGCCGCCGACGGGCGATGCGGCCCCGCGTGGTATCAGCTCGCGATCGCGCTCGAGGCGCAGGGGCGCGTGCTCGAGGCGCTCGATGCCGCGTCGCGTGCCGTCGCTCACGAGCCGGATGCCGTGGCGAACGCCGGACTGAAGGCGCAGCTCGAAGCGGCGGTCGGCCAGACCGCGCGCGCGAAGGCGACGCTCGACGCTGCGCTCGCACGCTCGCCGCTCGCCTCGCCGCTTCGCTTCCAGCTCGCCGCGTTGCTCGAGCAGTCGGGCGACATCGCCGGCGCCGCGGCCGAGTACGACCGGACGCTCGCAACCGACCCGCGCAACGGCGCCGCGCTGTCGCAGCTGATCGTCGCGCGCAAGCGGCTCTGCGACTGGCACGACCTGCCGCGGCTGCGTGGCGCATTCCACCAGGGCGTCAACGAAGGCCGCGCGATGCTGTCGCCGTTCGCGCTGCTTGCCGAGCCGTCGACGCGCGCCGAGCAGCGGCGTTGCGCCGAAGCGTGGGTCGCGACGATGGCACCGCCGGTCGCGATCGCGGCGCCACCGGCGCCGCACGATCCGTCGGGCAGGCGCCTTCGCATCGGCTATCTGTCGGCGGACCTTCACGCGCATGCGACCGCAGCGCTCATCGCCGGCGTCGTCGAACGGCACGATCGCGCGCGCTTTGCGGTCGCCGCATACTCGACCGGTCCCGACGACGGCTCGCCGATGCGTGCACGTCTGCGCGCGGCCTTCGACCGCTTCGTCGATGTGCGCGAAATGCCGGCGTCCGAGCTCGCGGCGCGCATTCGTTCCGACCAGATCGACGTGCTGGTCGACTTGAAGGGGCACACCGACGATGCGTCGACGACGGTGCTCGCGCTGCGCGCGGCGCCGGTGCAGGCGAGCTGGCTCGGCTATCCGGGCACGCTCGGCGCACCGTACGTCGACTATGTGATCGGAGACGCCGTCGTCACGCCGCTCGACGAGGCCGCCGACTACAGCGAGGCCATCGTTCAGCTGCCGCACTCGTACCAGCCGAACGACGACCGAGGTCGTGCGATCGGCGCAGCGCCCAGCCGCGCCGAGATGGGTCTGCCCGACGACGGCATCGTTTTCGCGTGCTTCAACGCGCTCTGGAAGATCAATCCCGAGGTCCTCGACCGCTGGGCGGCGATCCTGCGCGCCGTTCCGCGCAGCGTGCTGTGGCTGCTCGCGCGCGGCGCGGATCCGTCGATCGACAATCTGCGCCGCGAAGCGCAGTCACGCGGTCTCGATCCGGCGCGGCTCGTGGTCGCGGCACGGCGGCCGAACGCCGAGTACCTCGCGCTGTACCGGCGCGCCGATCTGTTCCTCGACACGTGGCCCTACGGCGCGCACACGACGGCGAGCGATGCGCTCTGGGTCGGCTGCCCTGTCCTCACGTGGCGCGGGCAGACGTTCGCGAGCCGTGTCGCGGCGAGCCTGTGCGTCGCCGCCGGCTTGCCGCAGCTCGTCTGCGACGACGCCGCACACTACTGCGACGTCGCGATCGCCCTCGCCCACGACGCCGCCGAGCGTGCGCGGCTGCGCGGATACCTCGAGACTGCTGCCCGCACCAGTCCGCTGTTCGACACCGCGCGCTTCACCCGCGGGCTGGAGGAGGCGTTCATTCGCATGGCGATGCAGGCTCGCGCCGGCAGCCGGGCGCCGTTCCGCGTCGATGAATGAGGGTCAGAGTGCAGTGTCGGACGCGCAAGCACTCTGACCCTCGTCGACCAAATGATGAGGGTCAGAGTGTAGTGTCGGCCGCACGAGCACTCTGACCCTCCTACTTGCTCAGGTGGGCGAGCGCGTCCGCGATGCGCGAAACGGCGACGATCTCCACACCATCAACATCTTGTTTTGGTTTGTTGAGAGACGGCATGAGGATCGAGCGGAAGCCAAGCTTCGCTGCCTCGCGGATTCGTTCCTGACCGCGCTGGACAGGGCGAATCTCGCCGGCGAGACCGACTTCGCCGAATACGAGAGATTTGCGCGGTAGCGGCTTGTTCTTGAAAGAAGAGTAGACCGCGAGCAGCACGGCAAGATCCGCCGCCGGCTCCCCGATCCGCACGCCGCCGACCGCATTGACGAACACGTCGTAGCCACCCGTCTCGACGCCGCCGTGGCGATGCAGCACCGCGAGCAGCAGCGCGAGCCGCTGTGGATCGAGTCCGACCGACAGCCGGCGCGGCGTGCCGCCCGCGACCGGATCGACCAGCGCCTGCACCTCGACCAGCAGCGGGCGCGAGCCTTCGAGTGTCGCGACGATCGCCGAGCCGGGGACGCCCGCGTCGTGCTGGGACATGAACATCGCCGACGGATTGGAGACGCCGCGCAATCCGCGCTCGGTCATCGCGAACACGCCGAGCTCGTTCGCCGCGCCGAAGCGATTCTTGATCGCCCGCACCAGCCGGAAGCTCGAATGCGTGTCGCCTTCGAAATAGAGCACGGTGTCGACGATGTGCTCGAGCACGCGCGGGCCCGCGATCGCGCCCTCCTTCGTCACGTGGCCGACGAACACGACGACGGTGCCGCGCTGCTTCGCGATCCGAGTGAGCTGCGCCGCGCATTCGCGTACCTGCGATACGCTGCCTGGCGCCGACGTCAGCGCCTCCGTGTACATCGTCTGGATCGAGTCGATGACGACGACGTCCGGGCGCTCGGCGTCGAGTGCCGCGACAATCGCTTCGAGCTGCACTTCGGCCAGCAGCGCGACCGGCGCGTTGAGCAGGCCGAGACGCTGCGCGCGCAGCGCCGTCTGCTCGACCGACTCCTCGCCGGTGACGTAGAGCGCCTTGCGCGTCGCGCCGAGCGCGGCCGTCGCCTGCAAGAGCAGCGTCGACTTGCCGATGCCGGGGTCGCCGCCGAGAAGGATCACGGCGCCCGGCACCATGCCGCCGCCGAGCACGCGGTCGAACTCGTCGATGCCGGTCGCAAAGCGCGGGTTCTCGCCGGCCTCGATGCTGCCCAGTGCGCGCACGGCGCTTCGCGCTCCGGCGACGCTCGCGAAACGCGACGGCGCCGGCGCGGCGAGCGTCTCGACGAGCGTGTTCCACGCCGCGCAGTGCGGGCATTGCCCCTGCCATTTCGACGTCTGTCCGCCGCACTCGGTGCAGCTGTAGACGGTTTTCGCCTTCGCCATCAGACGTAGAGCCGCCATGCTTCGCCGAGCGTGCGCGCCCCCGGGAAGTAGTGCTCGAACGCGATGCCGGCGACGACGAGCGTCGCACTGACCGCCGCGAACGGCTTCCACGTTGCAGCGAGGACGCTCCCGCTCCAGCCGGGATCCGCGCTCGCCTTGCGCACGCCGTGGCCGAATCCGTGCGTCAGCGCTGCGCCGAAGGCGACGTCGGCGAGCAGATGCGGCGCGGCGACCAGCAGGTACACGGCACCGCCGATCAGCGCCGACGCAATGGCGAGCGTGATCAGCACCAGCACGATGAATTCGCCGTCGTCGCCGCCGATGTCGATGCCGAACCCGCCATGCGACGAACTCGATCCGCTGCTCGACACGGGAAGGGCCGGACGCGGCGCCGACGAGTCGAACGAGCTCGACGCGCCGGCACCACCGAAACGGCCGCCACCGATGCTCTTCGGTGCGGCCGCGCCCATGTCGACCCCGCCGCTGCCGCCACTGCCTCCCGAACCCGACGAATCGAGCGCGTTGCCGAGGTCGACGCCACCGATCGGTCGTGCGCCGACGTACGCGAGCCACAGGCGCATCGCGACGAAGAAGGCGCCGTACGCGACGGCGAGCGCAACGAGCCATCGCAGCGCCGCGTGGTGCACGGGAACCTCGAGCAGCAGGTGATTCGCGAGCGCGCCGGACGCGAACGCGACGCCGAGCATCAGCGACATGTGGAAGCGCAGCCAGAAGCGGCCTG
This sequence comes from uncultured beta proteobacterium, assembly GCA_963798655.1. Lineage (GTDB taxonomy): Bacteria > Pseudomonadota > Gammaproteobacteria > Burkholderiales > Casimicrobiaceae > CAVSMC01. The sequence goes on from CAWCUH010000014.1 coordinate 125,642, forward strand.
CGAGCGTGCGCTCGAGCGCGCGGCGGCGGCCGTCGGCGTCGTCGCTCCGAATCGCCACCACGTCAGCCGAGCTCGTCTGGCGTTACGACGGCGGTGCCGAGTTTGCCGACGACGACGCCGGCAGCCTCGTTTGCGATGTGCACTGCAGTCAACAGATCGGCACCGGCACCGAGCAGCGTGCCTAGCGCGGCGATTACCGTGTCGCCGGCCCCTGAAACGTCGTAGACCTCGCGCGCCTGCGCCGGAATGTGCTCCGCTCCGGCGGCAGTGAAAAGGCTCATGCCTTCCTCGGAGCGCGTGACGAGCAGCGCGTCGATGTCGAGGTCGTCGATCAGTTGCTGCGCGCGGCGCACGAGGTCGTTCTCGTCGCGCCAGCGGCCGATGACCTGGCGCAGCTCGGCGCGGTTCGGCGTGATCACGCTGGCGCCGCGGTACTTCGCCCAGTCGTCGCCCTTTGGATCGACCAGCACGCGCTTGCCGGCTGCGCTCGCGCGCTCGATCATCGTCGCGATGTGCGCGAGCCCGCCCTTGCCGTAGTCGGAGAGGATCACGAGGTCGCAATCGGCGAGGAGGCGATCGTAGTCGGCGAGCTTGTCGGCGAGTACCTCGTGCGACGGCGTCGTCTCGAAGTCGATGCGCAACAGCTGTTGCTGGCGGCCGATCACGCGCAGCTTCACCGTCGTCGGCAGCGACGGATCGCGGTGGAACGACGTCTTGATCGGCTCGCTCTTGAGCAGCGCCTCGAGTGCGCGTCCCGGCTCGTCATCGCCGGTGACCGAGAGTAGCGTCGCCTTCGCGCCGAGCGCCGCGGCGTTGCGCGCGACGTTCGCCGCGCCGCCCGGTCGCTCCTCGGTGCGCGCGATCTTGACCACCGGCACCGGCGCTTCGGGCGAGATCCGCTCGACGTCGCCGAACCAGTAGCGGTCGAGCATCACGTCGCCGACGATCAGCACGCACGTGCTTTTCACGCGGTCGCGAAACGCGGAGAACGCCGCGCTCATCTCGGCCTCCGCGTTGCGCCTGCTGTGCGCGTCATGTCGAGCGTCGGCCTCCGGCGACTCGCGCGGCGACAGGCCCTTCGGGCTTGGGCTTCGCCCGCCGCGCTCATCGCCGCCCGATCGCGAAGTATTCGAGGCCGGCTGCGCGCACGAGCGCCGGGTCGTAGAGGTTGCGGCCGTCGAAGACGAGCGGTTGCCTGAGCGCGCCACGTATCTGATCGAAGTCCGGGCTGCGAAACTCCTTCCACTCGGTGACGACGACCAGCGCGTCGGCGCCGTCGAGCGCCTCCATCGGCGATGTCGCATAGGAGACGGCGGCGCCGAGCGCGCGCTTCGCCGCGTCGATGGCGACCGGGTCGTACGCGACGATGCGTGCGCCGCGCTTCGCAAGCGCCCCGATGAGCGCGAGCGCCGGTGCCTCGCGCATGTCGTCGGTGTTCGGCTTGAACGCGAGCCCCCAGAGCGCGAACGTGCGGCCGGACAGGTCTTCGCCAAGCCGGGCGACGATCTTGTCGACCAGTCGCAGCTTCTGCGCATCGTTCACCTTCTCCACCGCGTGCAGCACATGCAGCGTGCGGCCGAGCGCGGACGCCGTGTGCTGAAGCGCTTTGACGTCCTTCGGAAAGCAGCTGCCGCCGTAGCCGACGCCGGGATACAGGAAGTGCCAGCCGATGCGCGGGTCCGATCCGATGCCCTGGCGCACGTGCTCGATGTCGGCGCCGAGATCGTCGGCGAGATTCGCGAGCTCGTTCATGAACGAGATTCGCGTCGCGAGCATCGCGTTGGCCGCGTATTTCGTGAGCTCGGCCGAGCGAACGTCCATCACCAGCAGCCGCTCGTGATTGCGCTGGAACGGCGCGTAGACTGTGCGCATCGCGGCGATCGCGCGCTCGTCGTCGGCGCCGATGACGATGCGATCCGGCTTCATGAAGTCCTCGACCGCGGCGCCCTCCTTCAGGAACTCGGGATTGGACACGACGGCGAAGCCGAGCGGCGACTTGCGCGCGGCGAGCTCTTCGGCGATCGTCGCGCGCACGCGATCGGCCGTGCCGACCGGCACCGTCGATTTGTCGACGACGATCTTGAAGGCGTTCATCCGCGAGCCGACGTTGCGCGCCGCCGCGATCACGTATTGCATGTCGGCCGAGCCGTCCTCGTCGGGCGGCGTGCCCACGGCGATGAATTGCAGCGTGCCGTGCGCGACCGCGGCGTCGATGTCGGTCGTGAACGCGAGGCGTCCGGCGGCAACGTTACGCGCGATCATCGGCGCGAGTCCCGGCTCGTGGATCGGCACGCCGCCGCTTTTCAGGATGTCGATCTTGCGCCGGTCGACGTCGACGCACAGCACGTCGTTGCCGACCTCGGCGAGGCACGTTCCGGTCACGAGTCCGACGTAACCGGTGCCGATCATCGTGATCTTCAAGCGTTCGCTCCGATCGACGCGTTGATCGCGGCAAGCGCGGCGAGCGGATCGGGCGCCTGCGTGATCGGACGGCCGACGACGAGGTAGTCGGCGCCGTTCGCGATCGCCGCTTCGGCCGTGATGGTGCGGCTCTGATCGTTCTTCGCGCCACCGGCCGGACGGATGCCCGGCGTGACCAGCTTGAACGACGGGCCCAGCGCCGAGCGCAGCGTCGGCGCCTCGAGCGCCGAGCAGACGACCCCGTCGAGGCCGGCCGCCGCGGTGAGCCGCGCGAGCTTCAGCACCTGCGCCGTCGGCGTGTCGTGAACGCCGACGTCGGCGAGGTCCGCCTGGCCGAGGCTCGTGAGCACGGTGACCGCGATCACGAGCGGCCGCGGCGCGCGAGCGCCGTCGGCGCTCTTCGCGACCGCTTCGGCGGCGGCGGCGAGCATCGCGCGCCCGCCGCTCGCGTGCACATTGAGCATCCACACGCCCAGACGTGCCGCGACCGTGCACGCCTGCGCGACGGTGTTCGGTATGTCGTGGAACTTGAGATCGAGGAACACGCGGAAGCCGCGCTGCACGAGCGCGCTCACCGGCTGCGGCCCGGAAGCGGTGAACAGCTCGCTGCCGACCTTCAGCGCGCATTGCGCGGGATCGAGCCGCTCGGCGAGCGCGAGCGCGCGCGCCGCGTCGGCGAAGTCGAGCGCGACGATGACTTTGGGATCGGTAGTGGGCTGGGGCGTCATTGCGTGGGTCTTTCGTGTCGTTTCTGCGCGAAAAGCGCACGGCCGCCCGAAGCTTTTCGCGCTGACGTGCAGGCCTCGCGCGAAGTATCGTGCGAGCGCAGCGAGCGAAGCTTCGCGCGATCGCTATACATAGCCGTCCGGTGTTTCGGTGCGCCGCGGCGAATACGTCTCCCATTTGCCGCAACCGGGGCAGCGCCAGTAGTACTGCCGCGCGCGAAAGCCGCAGGTGTCGCATTTGTACATGCCGAGCCGCTTGATGTGCGCGCCGACGAGCTGCTTGACGAGCTCGAGGTCGTGCCGCCGCTCGACGGGTGCGGCGGCGAGCTGCGCTTCGAGGAGCCGGTCGAGACCGAGCAGCGTCGGATTGCGCGCAAGCTCTTCCTTGATCAGCGCCGTTGCCGCATCGGGGCCTTCCTCGGACAGCGTCAGCGCGAACACCGTATTGAGCAGGTCGAGCGACGGGTACTGCTGCTGATAGGCACGCAGCACGCGAAGGCCGCGCGCGGCATCGCCGATGCGCCGGTAGGCGTCGGCGAGCCGCTCGGCGACGAGCGAGAGGAACTGCGGATCCTGCGTCTCGATCCGCTGCCAGGCATCGATCGCCGCCGCGTGATTGCCCTGCTGCGCGGCGAGATCGCCGACGATCATCGTGGCCCGCGCGCACGCGCGGTACTCGGCGAGCGCACGCTCGACATGCTTGTTCACGCCGGCGGCATCCGAGCGCAGCAGCGCGGCCTGCGCGAGCTCGCACTCGTAGTGCGCGATCTCCTTGAAATACGGCTGCTTGACCAGCGTCTCCATGCGTCGGGTGACGGCGATCGCCTTCGGCCAGTCCTTCTCGGTCTCGTAGATCGACAACAGGAAGCCGAGCGACGCATGCTCGAACGGCGAGCCTTCGAGCCGCGTGAAGAGCTCCTCGGCGCGATCGAGCAACCCGGCACGATGGAAGTCCTGCGCGAGCTCGAACGTCGCCGCCTGCCGGCGGTCGCCCGGCAGATCGGGACGATCGAGGAGGTTCTGGTGCATGCGGATCGCGCGGTCGATTTCGCCTTGCCGGCGAAACAGGCTGCCGAGCGCGAAGTGCAGCTCAACCGTCTGCGGATCGACCTTGACGACTTCGATGAACGACTCGATCGCCTTGTCGGGCTGCTCGTTCAGCAGGAAGTTCAGGCCGCGAAAATACGACAGCGGCAAGGCGCGCGACTCGCGCAGCAGGTGCTTGATGTCGATGCGCGCGGCGACCCAGCCGAGCGCGAAGAAGAGCGCCGGGATCGGCAGCAGCCACCAGAGCTCGAATTCGGGCATCGCGGATAGGCCGCTCAGACGCCGTCGAGCGGCGAGTTGGCGTCCACCGGCGGGCGCGTCACCGGTGCCGCGGCGCTCCTGCGCTGCTCACGGCGCAGCCGGGAGAGCTGGCGCTTGAGCCTCGCCGCGCGCATCGCGCCGGCGACAAGGCCGGCGGCGACGCCGATCGCGAACGCGACGAGCACGACGAAGATCAGCGGCGCCTGCCAGCTCCACCAGCTGTAGAACTTGAGCGTGACGAGCTCGGAGTTCTGCAGCGACAGGAACAGCAGCGCGACGAACAGCACGGCGCCGACGATCCAGCGCAGTGCGTGCATTCAGAACGTTCCGCCAGCGCGCGCGGCGCGTCGTCCCCGGGAAACCGGGGACCCAGTGACTTTGGTGCGAAAGACGCTGGATTCCCGCTTTCGCGGGCATGACGGCGCGCTACGCCGAGGTTGCTGGATTCCCGCTTTCGCGGGAATGACGGGCATGCTTACTCCGCCTTCTTGAAATCGACGCGCTCGCGCAGCTCCTTGCCGGCCTTGAAGTGCGGCACGTGCTTCTCCGGCACATGGACGCGCTCGCCCGACTTCGGGTTGCGCCCGGTGCGCGGCGGCCGGAAGTTCAGGCCGAAGCTGCCGAACCCGCGGATCTCGATGCGCTCGCCCTTCGCGAGGCTCTCGGCCATCGCGTCGAGGATCATCTTGACCGCGAGCTCGGCGTCCTTCGCCACCAGTTGCGGAAACTGCGCGGCCAGCCGGTCGATCAGCTCCGATTTGGTCATCACGAGAGCCCGCTTACTCGTTGGTCTTGTTGTCCATCTTCGCGCGGAGCAGCGCGCCGAGATTCGTCGTCCCGGTGTGCACGCCCGCATTGTCCTGCGTGATCCGCTGCATCGCCTCGTTCTCGTCGGCATGGTCCTTCGCCTTGATCGAGAGGTTGATGCTGCGGTTCTTGCGATCGATGTTGATGATCATCGCGCTCACCGCGTCGCCTTCCTTCAGGTGCGAGCGGATGTCCTCGACGCGGTCGCGCGCGACTTCCGACGCACGCAGGTAGCCTTCGACATCGCCGTCGAGCCCGATCACCGCGCCCTTCGCGTCGAGCGTCTTCACCGTGCCCTTCACGACGTTGCCCTTGTCGTGCGTCGCGACGTAGTTGCTGAACGGATCGCCGTCGAGCTGCTTGATGCCGAGCGAGATGCGCTCGCGCTCGACGTCGATCGCGAGCACGACCGCCTCGACTTCCGCGCCCTTCTTGTAGTCGCGCACGGCGGCTTCGCCGGGCAGCGACCACGACAGGTCGGACAGGTGCACGAGGCCGTCGATGCCGCCGGGAAGCCCGACGAACACGCCGAAGTCGGTGATCGACTTGATCTGCCCCTTCACGCGATCGCCCTTCTTGTGGTTCATCGCGAAGTCGTCCCACGGGTTCGGCATGCACTGCTTCATGCCGAGCGAGATGCGGCGGCGGTCCTCGTCGATCTCGAGGATCATCACCTCGACCTCGTCGCCGAGCTGCACGACCTTGGTCGGATGGATGTTCTTGTTCGTCCAGTCCATCTCGGACACGTGCACGAGGCCCTCGATGCCCGACTCGATCTCGACGAACGCGCCGTAGTCGGTGATGTTGGTGACCTTGCCGAACAGGCGTGTGCCCGGCGGATACCGCCGAGACAGGCCGACCCACGGATCCTCGCCCAATTGCTTCAGGCCGAGCGACACGCGGTTCTTCTCCTGGTCGAACTTCAGCACCTTCGCGGTGACCTCGTCGCCGACCGCGAGCACTTCCGACGGATGCTTGACACGGCGCCACGCGAGATCGGTGATGTGGAGCAGGCCGTCGATGCCGCCCAGGTCGACGAACGCGCCGTAGTCGGTGATGTTCTTGACGATGCCCTTGACCGTCGCGCCCTCCTGCAGCGTCGCAAGGAGCTTCTCGCGCTCCTCGCCGAGGCTCGCCTCGAGCACCGCGCGCCGCGACACGACGACGTTGTTGCGCTTGCGGTCGAGCTTGATCACCTTGAAGTCGAGCTGCTTGTTCTCGTACGGCGTCGTGTCCTTCACCGGCCGGATGTCGACCAGCGAGCCGGGCAGGAACGCGCGGATGCCGTTCACCATCACGGTGAGGCCGCCCTTCACCTTGCCGGTGACGAGGCCCTGCACGACGTTGCCCTGCTCCATCGACGCTTCGAGGTCGTGCCACGCCTTGAGGCGCTTCGCCTTGTCGCGCGACAGCTTGGTCGTGCCGTAGCCATCCTCGATCGACTCGATCGCGACCGTGACGAAGTCGCCGGGCTTGACCTCGATCTCGCCCTGGTCGTTCTTGAACTCCTCGATCGGGATGAAGCTCTCGGATTTCAGTCCCGCGTTGACGACGACGATGTTGTAGTCGACGCGCGTGACTTCCGCGGTGATCAGTTCGCCCTGGCGCATCTCCTGGCGCGCGAGCGATTCCTCGAACAGCGCGGCGAAATTCTCGGTTTGCGGGGTGGTGCTGCTGCTGGTGGGGGGAGCACTAGCCATTGGGGTTGGTTCCTCTGTCGTCAAACCGCGCGGCGAGAACCCTTGTATCTCGTCCGCGCGGGTCGGTTGGTCGAATCCGCTTTCGGGCGCCGGCCAAAGCGCTCGCGAGCGGCCTCTTGCGTTGGAACACCGTAGGGTGCCGCCGGCAAAAGTGGGGTCAGAGTGGACTTTTCGCGAGCGATTCGCAGGTCCGCGGAAAAGTGCACTCTGACCCTACTTTGTCTGCGCGACCGCACGGTAGCGGTCGAGCACGAAGCCGATGGCGGCATCGATCGTCATGTTCGTCGTATCGAGCACGGCGGCGTCCGCGGCGATCGCAAGCGGTGCTGCCGCACGCGCCCGGTCGCGTTCGTCCCGTTCCCGGATATCACGCAAAAGACTTTCGATTGTAGCTGAGATTCCTTTTCCCTTCAACTGCTTATGCCGTCGCTTCGCGCGCTCCTCGGCGCTCGCCGTCACATAGACCTTGGTGATCGCGTCGGGAAACACGACGGTGCCCATGTCGCGGCCGTCCGCGACGAGGCCGGGTGGCTGGCGGAATGCACGCTGCCGCTCGAGCAGCGCTGCGCGAACGGCCGGGTGCACGGCGATCCGCGACGCGGCGGCGCTGACGTCCTCGCCGCGGATGGCATCGGTCACGTCGTCCGCGCCGAGCGTGATCGTCGCGCCAACGAAGCCGACGTCGAGCGAGCGCGCGATCGTGGCGAGCGCGGCCTCGTCGTGCGTCGGCACGCCGGCGCGGATCGAAGCAAGCGCGACCAGCCGATACAGCGAGCCGCTGTCGAGCAGATGGAAGCCGAGCGCGCGCGCGACGCCGGCGGCGACCGTTCCCTTGCCCGACGCGGCCGGTCCGTCGACGGCGATCACCGGCGGCGCATCGCGTGTCATGCGCCGGCGATCACCGAGCGGAACACGTCGAAATAGCCGGGGAACGTCTTCTTCACGCAGTCGGGGTCGTTGATGCGGATCGCAACGTCGCCGAGCGAGGCGAGCGAGAAGCACATCGCGATCCGGTGATCGTCATAGGTTTCGATGCTCGCTGGCAAGAGGCACGCCGGCGGCGTCACCCGGATCGAGTCGTCGCTCGTCGCGACCGTCGCGCCGACCTTGCGCAGCTCGGTCGCCATCGCGTGGATGCGATCGGTCTCCTTCACCCGCCAGCTCGCGATGCCGGTGAGCGTCGTCTCGCCGCGCGCGAACAGCGCGACGACGGCGAGCGTCATCGCCGCATCCGGGATGGCGAGGCAGTCGAGCGCGATGCCGTTCAGTGCCGCGCCCGAACGCGCTTCGATCCAGTCGTCGCCGTAGCGGATGTCGGCGCCCATGCGCGCGAGCGCCTCGGCGAACGCGACGTCCCCCTGGATCGAGTCGCGACCCACGCCATTGACGCGAACCGGCCCGCCGCCGATTGCACCCGCGGCGAGGAAGTACGACGCTGCCGATGCGTCGCCTTCGACGCGAATCGCGCCGGGACTCACGTAGCCCGCGCATGCCGGAACCTCGAAGTGCGTCCAGCCGCTCGCGTCGACCGGCACGCCGAATCGGCGCATCAGGTTCGTCGTAATCGCGACGTAGGGCTTGCTGATCAGCTCGCCGTCGACGTCGACGACGATCGGCTGCTCGCTGCGCGCGGTGGCGAGCGGCAGGGCCATCAGCAGCGCCGACAGGAACTGGCTCGACACGTCGCCGCGTACCGAGACGTGCGCCGGCACGCGCCCGGGCGCTGCGGTGATCGTGAGCGGCGGGTAGCCCGGCACGCCGTCGTAGCGGATGCCGGCGCCGATCGTGCGCAACGCGTCGACCAGATCGCCGATCGGCCGCTCGTGCATCCGCGGCACGCCGGCGAGCGTGTACTCGCCGCCGGCGAGCGCGAGCACCGCGGTCAACGGACGAAATGCCGTGCCGGCGTTGCCGAGGAAGAGCGCGGCCTGCTTCACCGCGAAGTTGCCGGCGACGCCGTGCACGACGAAGTCGCGCGTCGCCCCGTCGCGCTCGACGGCAACGCCGAGTGTCGCGAGCGCGTCGAGCATGCGGTCGACGTCGTCGGCGATCAGCAGCCCGCGCACCGCCGTGGAGCCGCTTGCGAGCGCCGCGAGCAGCAGCGTTCGATTGGAGATCGACTTCGATCCCGGGAGCTCGACGACGCCCCGCGCATGCGTGGCCGGCGGCAGCTCGATGAACGTGCCCGCGCCCGTCATCGCGTCGACGGCCGATTCACCGCCCGCGAGCGCCGTTCGGCACCGCGAGCGGAACGTTTCGCACCCCCCACGCGCGCCGCGCGCCGGCCGCGCGCGCGAACGTGCGCTCGAGCGTCGCGCCGTCGTTCGCCGCGAGCGCCGCCTCGATCCGCTGCAGCGACACGCGGTAGGCATCGAGCTCCGCGAGCAACGTGTCGCGGTTGGCGAGCGCGATGTCGCGCCACATCTCGGGCGAGCTCGCCGCGATGCGCGTGAAGTCGCGAAATCCCGTGGCGGCGAATTCGAAGATGTCGGCGGCGTTCGCCCGCGCGGCCAGCTCGTCGACAAACGCGAACGCGAGCAGATGCGGCAGATGCGACATTGCGGCAAAGATCGAATCGTGGCGCGCCGCGTCCATCGTGCGCACCTGTGCGCCGCAGGCGTGCCACATCGCCGCGACGCGCGTCGTCGCCTCCTCGCTTGTTTCCGCCACCGGTGTCAGCACGGCGATGCGGTCGTGGAACAGCGCGGCGAACGCCGCCGACGCGCCGGAGTGCTCGGTGCCGGCGATCGGATGACCCGGTACGAAACGCGCGAACGCGGCGCCGAGCGTGTCGCGGGCGGCGGCGATCACGTTCTGCTTCGTGCTGCCGGCATCGGTCACGATCGTACGCTCGCCGACATGGCCGGCGAGCGATCGGAGCAGCGGCGCGAGTTGCGCGAGCGGCGCCGCAAGCAGGACGACGTCGGCGTCGACGGCTTCGCTCGTCCACGGCTCGTCCAGCGCCAGTGCGCGATCGACGATCCCGAGGCGCAGCGCGTCGTCGAGGTTCGCGCGCGTGCGTCCGACACCGACGACCGTGTCGACTGCGCCGGCGGCGCGCAGCGCGAGCGCGCACGAGCCGCCGATCAGCCCGACGCCGACGACGACGAGCTTGCCCAGCCGAAACGGCGACGGCGTCATCGGCGGTGCGGGCGTTCCAGCGCAGCCGCGAGCGCGTGCAGGAAGCGCTCGTTTTCGGCCGGCAGCCCGACGGTCACGCGCACGTGCTCGGGCAGCCCGTAGTTCGCGACCGGACGCACGATGACGCCCTGCTCGAGGAGCCGCTGATAGATGCGCCCGCCATCGCCGACGTGCACGAGCACGAAGTTCGCGTGCGACGGCGCATACGAAACGCCGAGCGCGCGCAGTCCCGCCTCGAGCTGTCGCAACCCCGCGGTGTTCAGCGCGCGGCTTTCGTCGACGTACGCGGTGTCGGCCAGCGCGGCGAGCGCGGCCGCCTGTGCAAGCGCGTTCACGTTGAACGGCTGGCGAACCCGGTTCAGCATGTCGGCGACCTTCGCGTTCATGATGCCGTATCCGACGCGCAGCGCCGCGAGCCCGTACGCCTTCGAGAACGTGCGCGACACGATCAGGTTCGGGTGCGAGCCGACCCACGCGGCGGACGGCGCCTGCTGCTCGGGCGCAAGGTATTCGTTGTACGCCTCGTCGAGCACGACCAGTACGTCGTCGGGCACCGACGCGATGAATCCCTCGAGCGCCGCCGGAGCGATCCATGTGCCGGTGGGATTGTTCGGGTTGGCGACGAACACGACGCGCGTCGTCGCGCCGATCGCGCGGCGCATTGCCGCGAGGTCGTGGCCAAGCTCACGCGCGGGAACCTCGATGCCGGTCGCACCGCGCGCCTGCGTGGCGAGCGGATACACGGCGAATGCATGCCGCGAATACACGGCGTGGTCGCCGGGCCGCAGGAAAGCCTGCGTGACGAGCTCCAGCACGTCGTTGCTGCCGTTGCCGAGCACGATCTCGTCGCTGGTCACGCCGTAGCGGTGCGCGAGCGCGCGCTTGAGCTCGAAGCCGTTGCCGTCCGGATAGCGGCACAGCTCGTCCGTCGCCGCGGCGATCGCCGCGCGCACCGATGCGCCCGGGCCGCGCGGGTTCTCGTTCGACGCGAGCTTCACGATGTCGCGCTCGGCGAGCCCGAACTCGCGTGCGAGCTCCGCGATCGGCTTGCCGGGCAGGTAGCGCGCGATCTCGCGCACGTAACGCGGCGCGAGCGCCGATGGATCGCGATGGTGAGCGTCAGGCGCGGGCGCGGCGGACATGGCTACTCCGGTCGTCGTCCCCGCGAGCGCGGGGATGCAGTGACGTTCGACGAAAGACGCTGGATCCCCGCGTTCGCGGGAATGACGGCGTGCCGTGCCAGCGTCGCCATTCGAGCATTCAGTACGCCGCGGCCGGATACGATCCGAGGCGTTTGAGGAACGGCGCCTTCTCGGCGAGCTCGCCGAGGGCCTGCGCGACGTGCGGATCGCTGGCGTGGCCGATCAAATCGACGAAGAACAGGTATTCCCACAGGCCAGTGCGCGCCGGACGCGACTCGAGCCGCGACATGGAAACGCCGTGCTTCGCGAACGGCTCGAGCAGCGCGTAGACGGCGCCCGGACGGTTGGGCGCCGACATCACGAGCGACGTCTCGTCGCGGCCGGACGGCGGCGGCTGCTGGCGTCCGAGCACCCAGAAGCGCGTCGTGTTGTTCGGCTCGTCCTCGATGTGCGGCGCGAGGATCGCAACGCCGTAGATCGACGCCGCGATCTCGCCGGCGATCGCCGCCGCGTCCGGCTCCGACGCTGCGAGACGCGCTGCCTCGGCGTTGCTCGCGACCGCGATGCGCGCGGCCGACGGCAGATGCTGCGCGAGCCAGCGCACGCATTGCGCAAGCGACTGCGCGTGCGAGTACACACGCGTCACCTGCTCGAGGCTCGCCGCGTTCGACAGCAGGTTCTGGCGCACCGGCAGCTTGATCTCGCCGCAGATCGTGAGCGGCGTCTGGCACATGAGATCGAGCGTTCGGCCGACGGCGCCTTCGGTGGAATTCTCGACCGGAACGACCGCGTAGTCGGTCCGGCTGCTCTCGGCGGCGCGGAACACGTCGTCGATGGTCGGGCACGGCTCGGCCTGCACGAACTGGCCGAAGTGCTTGCCGACCGCCGCGTGCGAGAACGTCCCCGCCGGACCGAGATAGGCGATGCGCAGCGGCTGCTCGAGCGCGAGGCAGGCCGACATCACCTGCCGGAACACGCCGGCGATCGCCTCGTTCGACAGCGGGCCGGCGTTCTCCTGCTGCAAGCGTGCGAGCACCTGCGCCTCGCGCTCGGGACGGTACGCGACGCTGCCTGCCTTGAGCGTTCCGATCGCCTGCGCATGCGCGGCGCGCGCGTTCAGGCGCGCGAGCAGCTCGCGATCGATCGCGTCGATGGCTTCGCGATGCCGCGCGAGCTCGTCGTCGCTCAAGGCTCGAACTCCGCGCGCGCTGATCCGGCGCTCATGCGACGGGCGGCGTTGCGTGCGGGATGTCGGCGTCGCCGTCGTCCTCGGTCTCGACGACACGCTCCAGGCCCGCGAGCTTCTCGCCCTCGCCGAGATTGATCAGCGTGACGCCTTGCGTCGAGCGGCTCATCTCGCGGATCGACTTCACCTGCATGCGGATCAGCACGCCGCCGGTGGAGACGAGGACGATCTCGTCGTCGGGGCGCACCAGCGCGGCGGCGACGACCTGCCCGTTACGCTCCGACTGCTGGATCGCGATCATGCCCTTGGTGCCGCGGCCGTGACGGGTGTACTCGACGATCGGCGTCCGCTTGCCATAGCCGTTCTCCGTCGCGGTCAGCACCGATTGCGACTCGTCCTCGGCGACCAGCATCGAAATCACGCGCTGTCCGTTGTCGAGCATCATGCCGCGCACGCCGTGCGCGACGCGGCCCATCGGCCGCACGTCGTTCTCGTCGAAGCGCACCGCCTTGCCGCCGGAGCTGAACAGCATCACGTCGTGCTTGCCGTCGGTGAGCGCCGCGCCGATCAGCTGGTCGCCGTCGGTCAAGTCGACGGCGATGATGCCCGACGGACGCGGCCGCGAGAACTCGGACAGCGGCGTCTTCTTGACCGTGCCCATCGCGGTGGCCATGAACACGTACTGGCCTTCGCCGAACTCCTTGACCGGCAGGATCGCGGTGACCTTCTCGTTCTCGATCAGCGGAACGAGATTGACGATCGGCTTGCCGCGCGAGGTGCGCGTGCCCTGCGGCACGTTGTAGACCTTGAGCCAGTAGACGCGGCCGCGGTTCGAAAAGCACAGGATGTAGTCGTGCGAGTTGGCGACGAACATTCGCTCGATGAAATCGTCGTCCTTCGTCGCCGCTGCCTGCTTGCCGCGACCGCCGCGCTTCTGCGCGCGGTACTCGGCGACCGGCTGCGCCTTCATGTAGCCACCGTGCGACAGCGTGACGACCATGTCCTCGGGAACGATCAGGTCCTCGAGCGAAAGGTCGACGCCGTTCGCGACGATCTCGGAGCGGCGCTTGTCGGCGAACTGGTCGCGAATCGCCGCGAGCTCGTCGCGAACGATCGCGGTGACGCGCGAGGGGCTGGCGAGGATGTCGAGCAGGTCGACGATCTGCGCCATCACGTCCTTGTATTCGGCGACGATCTTGTCCTGCTCGAGCCCGGTGAGCCGTTGCAGCCGCAGCTCGAGGATCGCCTGCGCCTGCGCATCGGAAAGCCTGTAGCCGTGGGCGGTGAGACCGAACTCGGCGGGCAGCCCGACCGGCCGCGCGGCGTCCGCGGCCGCGCGGGCGAGCATCTGCTCGACGAGCGGCGAGCGCCACGCCTTGTCCATCAGCGCGCTCTTCGCCTCCGCCGGCGTGGCCGCCGCCTTGATCATCGCGATGATCTCGTCGACGTTGGACAGCGCGACGGCGAGCCCTTCCAGGATGTGCCCGCGCTCGCGCGCCTTGCGCAGCGCGAAGCGCGTGCGCCGCACGACGACTTCGCGCCGATGCGAGATGAAGTGCTCGATGAACTGCTTCAGGTTCAGCAGGCGTGGCTGGCCGTCGACCAGCGCGACCATGTTCATGCCGAAGCTGTCCTGCAGCTGCGTGAGCTTGTAGAGATTGTTCAGCACGATCTCGGGCACTTCGCCGCGCTTCAACTCCAGCACGGCGCGCATGCCCGACTTGTCGGACTCGTCGCGGATGTCGGCGATGCCCTCGAGCCGCTTCTCGCGTACGAGCTCGCCGATGCGGATCAGCAGGTTCGCCTTGTTCACCTGGTACGGCAGCTCGTCGACGATGATCGCCTGCCGGTTGCCGCGCTCGAGCTCCTCGACGTGCGTACGGGCGCGGATCACGATCCGGCCGCGCCCGGTGCGATAGCCTTCGCGCACGCCCTCGAGGCCATAGATGATGCCCGCCGTCGGGAAGTCGGGCGCCGGCAGGATTTCCATCAGCTCGTCGACGGTGATCTGCGGCTCGGCCAGCACGGCGAGGCACGCACCGATCGTCTCGCCGAGGTTGTGCGGCGGAATGTTGGTCGCCATGCCGACGGCGATGCCCGACGAGCCGTTCACCAGCAGGTTCGGCAGCCGCGACGGAAGAACCGCCGGCTCCTGCTCCTTGCCGTCGTAGTTCGCGACGAAATCGACCGTTTCCTGGTCGATGTCGGCGAGCAGCTCGTTTGCGATCTTCTCGAGCCGGCACTCGGTGTAGCGCATCGCCGCCGCGTTGTCGCCGTCGACCGAGCCGAAGTTGCCCTGGCCGTCGACGAGCGGATAGCGCAGCGAGAAGTCCTGCGCCATGCGCACCAGCGTGTCGTAGATCGCGAGGTCGCCGTGCGGATGGTACTTGCCCATGACGTCGCCGACGACGCGCGCGCATTTGACGTACGGGCGATTCCATACGATGTTCGCCTCGTACATCGCGTAGAGCACGCGGCGGTGAACGGGCTTCAGGCCGTCGCGCACGTCGGGCAGCGCGCGACCGACGATCACGCTCATCGCGTAATCGAGGTACGAACGGCGCATTTCCGATTCGAGGCTGACCGGAAGCGTTTCTTTGGCGAACTGTTCTATCGACAAGGGCAGGACCTTCGATCGCGACGACATCGGGCAGCGAACGCGGCATGCGTCTCGAGCGCGACACGGTGTCGCGACCGTCCGCGCGCTGGCTTCACAGGGTTTTCGCGGCGCGGAACATCATGCAAAAAGTTCCACGCGGGCCTGGCGATGGCCTTGAAAACACTTGATTTTATCATGACGTTGCACGGCCGCGACACTCTTGTGCCACAACATGCCGAAACGAGGCGAACGCTTGGACCCCTGCGAAAGCCCTATGCTATAGTCCTCGACGAAGCAAAGATTCAGCGCGTCAGCACGTTAGCTGAATTTTTCAGGCGGCGTCGTCGCGCAAACCGCACGGTTCTCAAAAACCTGTCCCAAAACCAAAGCCAAAGGGGTGAAACAATGACACGACGTCTCGTCTCGGCCGCTGTCGTCGGCGCACTCGCCGCCGCATTCGCGGGTGGCGTTGCCGCACAAGCGGCCGGTAATGCCTTCCTGCCGGGCAAGGCGAGCTGCAGCACCACGAATTGCGCCTACTGGGTTACCACGACCTCGACGCCGGACAACAACGTCGTGAGAAGCGGCAATTACGGCGGCGCCGGCAACCTCTGCTGGCGCACCGGCTACTGGACGCCGGCGATGGCGATCCGCGATTGCGACCCGGATCTCGTTCCTGCCGCCGCGCCCGCGCCGATGCCCGCGCCGACGCCGCCCGCCGCCGCTCCGGCGCCCGCGCCCGCCCCGGCGCCCGCCCCGGCGCCCGCGCCGGCTCCGCAAGTACAGAAGATCACGCTCGCGGCGAAGGCGCTGTTCGACTTCGACAAATCCGACCTGAAGCCCGAGGGTCGCACGGCGATCGACAACGAGATCATCTCGCGCCTGCGCAACGTGCAGAAGCTCGAGCTCGTGCTCGTCACCGGCCACACCGACCGCATCGGCACGCAGGCGTACAACCAGCGCCTGTCGGAGCGCCGCGCGAACACGGTGCGCGACTACCTGGTGTCGAAGGGCATCCCGCGCGACAGGATCGAGACGCTCGGCATGGGCAAGACGCAACCGGTTCCCGGCGTCAGCTGCAACCAGAAGAACATGAAGGAGCTGATTGCCTGCCTCGCGCCCAACCGTCGCGTCGAGATCGAAGTGAAGGGCGAAGGCGGCCGCTAGGACGCAACGCCCGTAACGGAGCCCCGCCCTCGCGCGGGGCTTCTTTTTTTGCCCGCGTCGATCGCTCGCCATGCTTCATTGGGAAGACTTCGCGCCCGGCTGGACGTACGAGAGCGGATCGCGCGCGCTCACCGCCGAGGACATCACCCGCTTCGCGCGCGACTACGATCCCCAGCGCTACCACGTCGACGAGGCGGCGGCCAGACAGACGCCGTTCGGCGGGCTCATCGCGAGCGGCTGGCAGACGTGCGCGGTCGCGATGCGCCTGATGTGCGACGGGTATCTCAATGACTCGACGTGCGTCGGCTCGCCCGGCATCGAGGATCTTCGCTGGACGAAGCCGGTGCGCCCCGGCGATGCGCTGCGCTTGCGCACGACCGCGCTCGAGCAGGCGCCCTCGCGCAGCGATCGGCGCCGCGGCACGGTGAAGTTTCGCTGGGACGTCGTCAATCAGCGTGACGAAGTGGTCTGCACGATGGTCGGCCGGCAGCATTTCCTGCGCCGCACGCCCGCGGCCTGAAAACGCCCCATGCGCCGGCGGTAAACTCTCGCGCATGACTGCCGTCGATCTGCGCGTCGACGCCGGCTGGATCGTGCCGATCGAGCCGGCCGGAGCGCTCGCCGCGCACGCGCTCATCGCCGACGCCGATCGCATCGTCGACCTGCTGCCGACGTTCGCTGCCGACGCCAAGTATTCGCCGCGCGAGCGCGTCGCGCTGCCGCGGCACGCGCTGCTGCCGGGACTCGTCAACGCGCACACGCACGCCGCGATGACGCTCTTCCGCGGCATCGCCGACGACGTGCCGCTCGACCGCTGGCTCACCGAGCACGTCTGGCCGCGCGAGACGAAGTTCGTCTCGCCCGATTTCGTCTACGACGGCGCCCGGCTCGCCGCGGCCGAAATGCTGCGCGGCGGCATCACGTGCTGCAACGACATGTATTTCTATCCGGAAGCGACGGCGCGCGCGATGGTCGACAGCGGCATGCGCGCGATGATCGGCCTCGCCGTGCTCGATTTCCCGACGCCGTATGCGGCCGATCCCGACGGGTACCTGCAGCAGGGGCTCGCTGCGCGCGACGCGCTGAAGCACGAGCCGCTGCTGTCGTTCTCGCTCGCGCCGCACGCGCCGTACACGGTGAGCGACGCGACGTTCGAGCGCATCGTCACGTACGCGCGCCAGCTCGACCTGCCGATCCAGACGCATCTCGCCGAGACGCTCGACGAAGTCGCGCAGAGCCGCACGCAGCACGGCCGCGCGCCGCTGGAGCGACTGCACGCACTGGGCGCGACCGGGCCGTCGTTCATCGCGATCCACGGCGTTCATCTGGAGCCCTCGGACATCGAGCTGCTTTCGCTGCACGGCGGCAGCGTCGTCCACTGCCCGGCGTCGAACCTGAAGCTCGCGAGCGGCGTCGCCGACGTTCCCGCGATGCTTGCGCGGGGCATCAACATCGCGCTCGGCACCGACGGCGCGGCCTCGAACAACCGGCTCGACCTGTTCGGCGAAATGCGGCTCGCATCGCTGCTCGCGAAGGCGACCGCGCGCGATGCGGCCGCACTGCCCGCCGCGCGGGCGCTCGCGATGGCGACGATCGGCGGTGCACGCGCGCTTGCGCTCGACGAGTCGATCGGCTCGCTCACGCCGGGCAAGCAGGCCGACATGATCGCCGTCGATCTCGGCGCGCTCGAAGCGACGCCCTGCTACGATCCGGTTTCCCATCTCGTGCACGCGATCGGCCGCGAGGCGGTCACCGACGTCTGGGTCGCCGGGCGGCGCATCGTCGACAACCGCGTGCTCGCGAACGCCGACCAGGCGGCGATCGTCGCACGCGCGATCACCTGGCAGGAGCGATTGCAATGAATCCGACGCTGGTTGCACAGCAGGCGAACGCCGATCCCGCCGAGCTCGCCAAGTTCTCCGCGCTCGCGCATCGATGGTGGGATCCCGAAAGCGAGCTGACCGGTCCGCTGCACCGGATGAATCCGCTGCGCGTCGACTGGGTCGAGCGCGTGTGCGGCGGGCTCGCCGGCAAGCGGGTGCTCGACGTCGGCTGCGGCGGCGGCATCCTGTCCGAAGCGATGGCCGCTCGCGGCGCGCAGGTCGTCGGCATCGATCTCGCCGACAAGGCGCTCGGCGTCGCCAGGCTGCACCGGCTCGAGTCGGGCATCGAAGTCGACTACCGCGTTGCGTCGGCTGAATCGCTCGCGCACGACATGCCGGCCGCGTTCGACGTCGTCACCTGCATGGAGATGCTCGAGCACGTGCCGGCGCCCGCGTCGGCGCTCGCCGCGTGCGGGCGCCTCGCGCGGCCCGGTGGCGTCGTCGCGATCTCGACGATCAACCGCAACGCGAAGGCGTATCTGCTCGCCGTCGTCGGCGCCGAGTACGTGCTCGGACTGCTGCCGCGCGGCACGCACGACTACGCGAAGTTCATCACGCCGGCCGAAGCGGCCGCGTACGCGCGCACCGCGGGACTCGAGCCGCTCGACGTCACGGGCGTCGCGTACAACCCGTTCACCAAGGTGTTCTCGCTCACCCGCGACACCGACGTGAACTACCTGATGGCGTTCGTTCGCGGTGACGGCTGACGCGCGCTCGCCGCGCGCGCTCGACGTCGACGCCGTTCTGTTCGATCTCGACGGCACGCTGGCCGACACGGCGCCGGACTTAGGCGCCGCCGTCAATCGGCTGCGCGCCGAGCGCGGACTCGAGCCGATGCCGCTCGCCCAATTGCGCCCGCATGCATCGCACGGCGCGCGCGGCCTGCTCGGCGCGGCGTTCGGCGTAGCGCCCGGCGACGCCGAGTTCGCGGCGCTCAACGCCGCGTTCCTCGCGCGCTACGAAACGGCGCTTGCCGTCGACTCGGTGCTGTTCGAGCGCGTCGCCGACGTGCTCGACACGATCGAGGCGCGCTCGCTCCGGTGGGGCATCGTGACGAACAAGGCGACGCGGTTCACCGGGCCGGTCGTCGCCGCGCTCGGCCTCACGCCGCGAGCGGGCGTCGTCGTCTGCGGCGATACGACGGCGCGTGCAAAGCCGCA
This sequence comes from uncultured beta proteobacterium, assembly GCA_963798655.1. GTDB lineage: Bacteria > Pseudomonadota > Gammaproteobacteria > Burkholderiales > Casimicrobiaceae > CAVSMC01. The sequence continues at coordinate 144,881 of CAWCUH010000014.1, forward strand.
TCCCGACCCGCTGCTGCACGCGGCGCACGCGCTCGCCGTCGCACCGGCGCGATGCGTGTACGTCGGCGACTCCGAGCGCGACGTCGCGGCCGGCGTCGCGGCGGGCATGCGCACGCTGGTCGCGCGCTACGGATACATCGCCGCGCACGAGACGCCCGACGCGTGGCCCGCCGACGGCGTTCTCGAAGACATCGCGCAGCTCGTCGACTGGTTGCCCGCGAGATAGGGTCAGACCTGCTCGAAGTTCCGGCTCGGTGCGCAAGCTCTCAGCTGACCTGTTTCGCGACCGGCAGTACCATCGCCGCTTGCGCGAAAGACACGACGTCGCGTCGCATCCGGCTTTCAAACCGGACATGCGCCGGCGTTCACCAGCACCCATTCGGCCGGCTTGCCGTCGTGCGTGCCGCTCACGCGCACCGGCTGGCTCGAAAGCAGCGGCCGCACGATCGCAGCGACGACGTCTTCGATGCGCGCGAGCGCGATGCCGTTCGCTTGCGCGATGCGATCGCCGGGCGAAAGGCCCAGTGCGGCGGCGAGTGCGCTGCCCTCGCGCACGACGAGCGCGCCCTGCGCCGGGGTGACGAGCGATTGCCAGCCGGCCGGCTGCGCCGACAGGCCCGTGAGGAGCTCGGCGTTCAACCGATAGACCGGGCCGCGATAGCCGGCGGGCAGCACGCAGGCATTGCGTGCCGTCGCGCTCGACGCCTGCCTGGCCGGGCTGCTCTTCGCTGCCGCAGCCGCAACCCGCAGCTCGATGTCGCGCAGCTCGCCATGATCGTCGAGCCGTACGCCGTCGGGTCGAACGGCGACGACCTTCACGCCATCGGTCAGCAGCTCGCCGCTGCGCACGAGCGCTGCGCCGTTGCCGGGAAGCTTGAACAGCGCGTATCCGCCGCCGTCGCGCTCGGCGAACACGCCGACGAGCCGCGTGTCGCCCTGCAGCGCGACCTGTGGCACGACCGGTGATGCAGCGCCGGTCGTCGCACGACCGAACAGCGGCGCGGCGACGATCGCCGGCGCCCACGACGCCGGGTCGCGCGGAACCGGCGGCAGCGGCGGCGTCGGCGCGAGCCAGCGCCAGCCCCAGAACGCGACGACCAACGCGAGCAGCGACGCGCCGGCGAGCGCCGCGATCGCGCGCGCGATGCGCAGCGACAACGGCAGCGGCGGCAACGAATTCGGCGAAATGCGCATGCGGCGAGTCGCGAAGCCAATCGAACGGAGCCCGTATAATCGCATGCCGCCGGATGCGCGCGTGGTCGCGCCGTCGCGGCTTCGCCGACCGATCGATGAATCCGCGCCTCGCCCGACTGCAACCGTACCCGTTCGAGCGGCTGCGCGAGCTGTTCGCGGGAATCACGCCGAATGCGGCGCAAGCGCCGATCTCGCTGTCGATCGGCGAGCCCAGGCATCCGACGCCGGCGCTCGTCCAGCGCGCGCTTGCCGATGCGACGCAAGGACTCGCGAGCTATCCGCCGACGCTCGGCCCGGCGCCGCTGCGCGAAGCGATCGCGCGCTGGCTCGAACGTCGCAACGCGCTGCCGTCGATCGACGCGCAGTCGCAGGTGCTGCCGGTGCTCGGCAGCCGGGAGGCGCTGTTCGCATTCGCGCAAACGCTCGTCGATGCGAGCCGGCCGGGCGCGACGGTGCTGATGCCCAATCCGTTCTACCAGATCTACGAGGGCGCGGCGCTGCTCGCGGGCGCCGAGCCCTACTGCGTCAACGCCGATGCCGAGCGCGCGTTCGCGCCGGCGTGGCAGGACGTGCCCGACGCGGTATGGGCGCGCACGCAGCTCGTCTACGTCTGCTCGCCGGACAACCCGACGGGCCGCGTGACGACCGCCGCCGAATGGAACTTCCTGTTCGAGCAGTCCGATCGATACGGCTTCACAATCGCCGCCGACGAATGCTATTCGGAGATCTATTTCGACGAGGCGAAGCCGCCGCGTGGCGCACTCGCCGTCGCGCACGCGCTGGGCCGCGGCGATTTTCGCCGGCTCGTGACGTTCGGCAGCCTGTCGAAGCGATCGAACGCGCCGGGGATGCGCTCGGGCTATGTCGCCGGCGACGCCGCGCTCGTGAAGGCGTTCCTGCTCTACCGGACCTATCACGGCTCGGCGATGTCGCCGGCGATCGCCGCCGCGTCGATCGCCGCGTGGAACGACGAGGCGCACGTCGTCGACAACCGCACGAAATACGCGGCGAAGTTCCGCGAGCTGCAGCCCAAGGTCGCGCGCGTGCTGCCATGCGCGATGCCCGACGCGGCGTTCTATCTGTGGGCGCGAACGCCGGGTGACGACACCGAGTTCGCGCAGCGGCTGCTCGCCGAGGAAGCGCTCACCGTGCTGCCGGGAAGCTTCATTGCGCGCGACGCGCATGGGCACAATCCAGGTCGCGGCTTCGTGCGCATCGCGCTCGTCGCGGAAGCAGCCGAATGCGCGGAGGCGATCGATCGTCTCGTCCGCTGCGCGCGCCGCGGCTGACATGCGCGGCGCGACCGCGGACTGGCGCGATCTGCCCCCTCCTGTCCGCCGCGCGCGCGCTCCGTCGCGCCGTCCGCGGGCACGCGCAGCGCCGCTCTAGAATCCGGGCGTGACCACCGCATTGCCCGCTTCGATCGCTGCCCCACCCGCCGAGCCGCGGCTGCGCCTCGCCACCGCGTGGCGCGCGCGGCCGCTCGCCGTGCTGCTGATCGCCTGCATCAACACGGCAATCGCGCTCGTGTTCTGGCAGGAAGACATGCGGCCGTTCTGGCATCCGCTGCTCACCGTGCAGCTGTACGGCTTCGCCATCGCGTACTGCGTGAACGCCGTGCAGCCGTGGCACCGCGCGCGCGGCCTGCGCTGGCTGTTCGGCGCCGTCGCCGTGGGCGCCATCATCGGCGCGCTGCTCGTCGTGATCGTGAAGAACGGCGTCGGAGCGCCCGGGTACACGATCCCCGACGTGATCGCGAACCGACGAACGTACGTGATGAACATCGTCGCCGCGTTCTTCAACGGGTCGCTGGTGAGCCTGTTCTTCTTCATCCGCCATCGCGAGCGACGTGCGGCGGCGGAACTTCACCGCGCGGAATCCGAGCGGCTGCTGCTCGCGCGGCAGACGGTCGAGGCCGAGCTCAAGCTGATGCAGGCACAAGTCGAGCCGCATTTCCTGTTCAACACGCTCGCCTCGGTGCAATACCTGATCGAGACCGATCCGGCGGCCGCGAACCGAATGCTCGCGCATCTGATCGACTATCTGCGCGCGGCGCTGCCGCAGCTTCGCGCGTCGTCGTCGACGCTCGCGAAGGAAGTCGAGCTCGCGCGCGCCCTGCTCTCGATCGTCGCGATGCGCATCGGCGATCGGCTCGCGTTCGACACCGACGTGCCAGCCGAGCTCGCCGCGCATCCGTTCCCGCCGAACCTGCTGATCTCGCTCGTCGAGAACGCGATCAAGCACGGCATCGAGCCTTCCGCCGACGGCGGCCGCGTGACGATCGGCGCGCGCCACGTCGACGATCGCCTCGCGGTGAGCGTGGTCGACACCGGACGCGGCCTCGACACGGCGAGCGTGCGTGGCGATGCCGGCGTCGGCCTCGCCAACGTGCGCGAGCGGGTCGCTGCGCTCTACGGCGCCGGCGGGCGCTTCGTGCTCGAGTCCGTTGCGCCGCGCGGCGCCCGCGCGACGATCGAAATCCCGTACGCGTTCTGATGCCGACCGCGATCCTGGCCGAGGACGAGCCGATGCTGCGTGCGCAGCTGCGGGCGCGCCTCGCCGACGCGTGGCCCGAGCTTCGCGTCGTCGCCGAGGCGGCCAACGGCGACGAGGCGCTCGCCGTCATCGAAGAGCACGCGCCCGACATTGCGTTCCTCGACATCCGCATGCCGCTCGTGAACGGGCTCGAGGTCGCGCAGCGGATCGGCGATCGCTGCCATGTCGTGTTCGTCACCGCGTACGACGAGTACGCGATCGCCGCGTTCGAGCAGGGCGCGGTCGATTACCTGCTGAAGCCGGCGTCGCCCGAGCGGATCGCGAAGGTCGTCGCCCGCTTGCGCAATCGCGCTGCCGCGGCACCGCTCGATCTGTCGGCGCTCGTCGACAAGCTCGCCTCGCGCGACGGCGGCGGAGCGCTGAGATGGATCCGCGCATCGCAGGGTGCGTCGATGCAGATGATCGCCGTCGACGACGTCCTGTATTTCCAGGCCGAGGACAAGTACACGAAGGTCGTGACGGCGACGGGAGAGGCGCTGATCAGGAAGCCGATCAAGGAGCTCTACGAGGAGCTCGATCATGAGGCGTTCTGGCAGGTGCACCGCGCGACGATCGTCAACCTGCGGGCAATCGCGCGCGTCGACCGCGACTGGCGCGGCGAGCCGGTGATCGCGCTGAAGAACCGATCCGAAACGTTGACGGTGAGCCGCACGTTCGCGCATCGGTTCAAGGCGATGTAGCGCTGTGAGCGGCGAGCAGGGGCCCCAGGTCGCGGGAAGCGACCTGGGGATGCGAGCAATCGCGAATCAGCGCTCGAGGCCGACAGCTCGGCCCAACGATTCAACCGAGGCTGTGCGGAGGCCGAGGCGCGAGCGGCGACGAGGGGCCCCGAATCGCGCGTGCCGATTTGGGGATCGGAGCAAACGCGAGTCGCCGCTCGAGGCCGACAGCTCGGCCCAACGATTCAACTGAGGCTGTGCGGAGGCCGAGGCGGGAGCGGCAATCGCGCACCGGTCACCGTGGCGCTTCCCATCTTCCCAAATCTGCGGCGCGTCCCAACCTGCGCGGTAAGATAGCCGTTTTTTTCCGCCGCAGAGCCATGTCCGACCTTTCGCAGACGATCGATGCCGCGTGGGACCGCCGGACGGAGCTGTCGCCCGCGACGGCTCCAGCGCCGCTTCGCGAGGCTGTCGACCACGTCATCGGCGAGCTCGATGCGGGCCGGCTGCGCGTCGCCGAGAAGGTCGATGGGCGGTGGACGACGCACCAGTGGATCAAGAAGGCAGTGCTGCTTTCGTTCCGGCTCGCCGACAACGCGCCGATCGGACCGCCTCCGGATCGCGCACCGTTCCGCTTCTACGACAAGGTGCCGACGAAGTTCGCGCGCTACGACGCGTCGATGTTTGCCGAGGCCGGCGTACGCGTCGTGCCGCCGGCCGTGGCGCGCCGCGGGGCGTTCGTCGCGCGCAACGTCGTGCTGATGCCTTCGTACGTGAACATCGGCGCCTACGTCGACGAAGGCACGATGGTCGACACGTGGGCGACCGTCGGATCGTGCGCGCAGATCGGCAGGAACGTCCATCTCTCCGGTGGTGTGGGCATCGGCGGCGTGCTCGAGCCGGTGCAGGCGAACCCGACGATCATCGAGGACAACTGCTTCATCGGCGCACGCTCCGAGGTCGTCGAGGGCGTCATCGTCGAGGAGAACGCCGTGCTCGGCATGGGCGTGTTCATCGGCCAGAGCACGAAGATCTACGATCGCGCGAGCGGCGAGACGAGCTACGGGCGCGTGCCGGCGGGCTCGGTCGTCGTCGCCGGCAGCCTGCCGTCGTCCGAGGGGAACTGTCATCTCTACTGCGCAGTCATCGTGAAGAAGGTCGACGCGAGGACGCGCGCGAAGACCAGCATCAACGAGCTGCTCCGTGCGTGACCCCGCGATGAGCGTTGCGATCAAGACCGAGGCGGACATCGCGGGCATGCGCGTCGCGGGCCGGCTCGCGGGCGAGCTGCTCGATTACCTGACGCCGTTCGTGCAGCCGGGTGCGACCACCGGCGAGCTGGATCGCCTCGCGCACGACTATCAGGTCGACGTGCAGAAGACGATCCCGGCGACGCTCAACTACCAGCCGCCGGGCCATCGCCCGTATCCGGCGTCGATCTGCACGTCGGTGAATCACGTCGTCTGCCACGGCATCCCGGGCGACAAGAAGCTGAAGCCGGGCGACATCCTGAACATCGACGTGACCGTGATCAAGGACGGCTATCACGGCGACTCGAGCCGGATGTTCTTCGTCGGCACGCCGTCGATCCTCGCGAAGCGCCTGGTCGAAGTCACGTACGAAGCGATGTGGCGCGGCATTCGCGCCGTGCGCGCGGGTGCGCAGCTCGGCGACATCGGCCACACGATCCAGCAGTTCGCCGAGAGCCGCGGGTTCTCGGTCGTGCGCGAGTTCTGCGGCCACGGCATCGGCAAGCAGTTCCACGAGGAGCCTCAGGTGCTGCACTACGGCCGCGCCGGCACCGGCATGAAGCTCGTGCCCGGGATGATCTTCACGATCGAGCCGATGATCAACGCCGGGCGCGCCGGCATTCGCGCGCTGGCCGACGGCTGGACGATCGTGACCGCCGATCATTCGCTGTCGGCGCAGTGGGAGCACACGGTGCTCGTCACCGACGACGGCGTCGAGGTGCTGACGCTGTCGCCGGGCGCGCCGCCGCCTGCGCCGGCGTGAGCGAGCGCGCCGAGGCGGTCGCGCAATGAGCGTCGTGTCGCCGCCGCCGGCGCCGCCGCGCGCATCGAGCGCCGTGCAGGCATCGCGCGCCGCGCTTCTCGCCGGCCGCGCGCAGATCAAGGCGGCGTTCGACGCACGCGGCGACGCGCCACGGATGCTGCGCGAGCACGCGCGGCTCGTCGAGCGCATCCTGTGCGAGTTGTGGAGCGATCTCGGTGCACCGGCCGAGGCGGCGCTCGTCGCCGTCGGCGGCTTCGGCCGCGGCGAGCTCTTTCCCCATTCCGACGTCGACGTGCTGATGCTGCTCGGAGCGGCATTGGAAGACGTGGGTGCGAGCTTCGTCGAGCGCTTCGTCGGCGCCGCGTGGGACGTCGGGCTCGAGATCGGCCACAGCGTTCGCACGATCGACGAATGCGAAGCGGAGATGGCCGGCGATGTCACCGTCAAGACGAACCTGCTCGAGCATCGTCGCGTCGCGGGTTCGCGTCGCATCCATGACGAGTTCCGCGTTCGCTGCGACGCGGCGATGGACGCCCGCTCGTTCTACGAAGCGAAGGTGCTCGAGCAGCAGCAGCGGCACCTGAAGTACCACGATACCGCGTACAACCTCGAGCCGAACGTGAAGGAGAGCCCGGGCGGGTTGCGCGACCTGCAGACGGTGATCTGGATCGCGCGTGCCGCGGGGCTCGGCCGCACGTGGCGCGAGCTCGCGCACGCGGGCCTGCTGACCGTGCAGGAGGCGCGTACCGTGTCGCGGCACGAGCGGCTCATCGCCGGCCTGCGCGTGCGGCTGCACTATCTCGCCGGGCGGCGCGAGGACCGGCTGGTGTTCGATCTGCAGAACGCGCTCGCACGCGAGCTCGGGATCGCCGACACGCCGGAACGCAGGGCGAGCGAGCAGCTGATGCAGCGCTACTACCGCGCCGCGAAGTCGATCCGGCAGGCCAACGTCATCATGCTGCAGAACCTGCACGCGGTTCTGCTGCCCATTCCGATCGAGCCCGAGCCGCTCGGCGACGATTTCTACGCGATCGACGAGCTGCTGCACATCCGCGACGAGGCGCTGTTCGAGCGGCGGCCGTCGATGATGCTCGACGCGTTCCTGATGATGCAGCGCAATCCGCAGTTGAAGGGCATGTCCGCGCGCACGCTGCGCGCGCTGTGGCGCAATCGGCACCGCGTCGACGAGCGCTTTCGCCGCGACCCGGGCAACCGCGCGCGCTTCCTGCAGATCTTCAAGGAGCCGCGCGGCATCACGCACGAGCTGCGCCGGATGAATCTGTACGACATCCTCGGCGCGTACATCCCGGCATTCGGCCGCATCGTCGGCCAGATGCAGCACGACCTGTTCCACGTGTACACGGTCGACGAGCACATCCTGATGGTGGTTCGCAACCTGCGCCGCTTCGACGAGGCGCAGCACGCGCACGAATATCCGCTGTGCTCGCGGCTCATCGCCGACTTCGAGCGCAAGGAGGTGCTCTACCTCGGCGCGCTGTTCCACGACATCGCGAAGGGCCGCGGCGGCGATCATTCAGAGCTCGGCTCGCGCGATGCGCGCCGCTTCTGCCGCGCGCACGGCCTCGCCGACGAGGACAGCGAGCTCGTCGCCTGGCTCGTCGCGAACCATCTGACGATGTCGTCGACGGCGCAGAAGCAGGACATCTCCGATCCCGACGTCGTCAGCGCGTTCGCCGCGAAGGCGGGCAGCGAGCGGCGCCTCGCGGCACTCTACGTGCTGACCGTCGCCGACATCCGCGGCACCAGCCCGAAGGTGTGGAACGCATGGAAGGCGAAGCTGCTCGAGGATCTCTTCCAGCTCACGCGCGCACGGCTGGCCGGTGGATCGATCCAGGCGACGCTCGCCGACAGCCTGCAGGAGCGGCAGCGCGACGCGCAGCGCTTGCTGCGCCTGTACGCGATCGCCGACGGCGCCGAGGGCACGCTGTGGCGCCAGCTCGACAACGTCTACTTCCAGCATCACACGGCCGACGAGATCGCATGGCACGCACGGCAGCTGTACTTCCGCACCGACGGAACGACGCCGGTCGTTCGGGCCCGGCTGTCGAAGGCCGAAGCGGGCCTGCAGGTGTTCGTCTACCTGCCCGACCAGCGCGACCTCTTTGCGCGGATGTGCGGCTTCTTCGGCCGTGCGGGCCTTTCGATCCTCGATGCCAAGATCCACACGACGCGCCACGGCTACGCGCTCGACACGTTCGTCGTCTACGACCCGTCGAATCCCGCGACGTCCTACCGCGACACGATCGCTTATGTCGAGTTCGAATTGAAGCGGCTGCTCGAGGAAAAGCCGCCGCTCGAGCCGCCGCAGAAGGGCCGCGTGAGCCGCCACCTGCGCCATTTCCCGCTGACGCCGGAGGTTCGCGTATTTCCCGACGACAAGGGCACCCACTACATCCTCGAGCTGGTCGCCGGCGATCGTCCGGGACTGCTCGCGCAGATCGCCTACACGCTCGCGAAAGCGAACGTCAACGTCGCGAGCGCGCGGATCAACACGCTCGGCGAGCGCGCCGAGGACGTTTTCCTGATCGATGGCGCCCGCCTGCACGACGAGCACGCGCTGCTGAAGCTCGAGCAGTCGCTCTACGAGCAGCTGCGGGTGTAGATCGTCGTCCCCGCGTATTCGGGGACCCGGTGGCCTTCGTCGCAAGCACGCTGGATTTCCGCTTGCGCGGGAACGACCTGCGTCACGCCCCGGCGACTACTCCTCCGCCACCGCGACGTCCGGGAACAGGATGTCGGTGAATCCAAAGCGCGTGAAGTCGTGCATGCGCATGGGATAGAGGATGCCGTCGAGGTGGTCGCATTCATGCTGGACGACACGCGCATGGAAGCCGGTGGCTTCGCGTCGGATCGGATGCCCGCGCGGATCGAACCCCTCGTAGCGCAACGCGCGGTAGCGCGGCACGACGCCGCGCAAACCGGGCACCGACAGGCAGCCTTCCCAGCCCTCCTCCATTTCGTCGGTGAGCGGCGTCAGCACCGGATTGACGAGCTCGGTGTACGGCACCGGCTCCGCGTCCGGATAGCGTGGATTGTGCTCGACGCCGAAGATCACGACTTGCAGCGGCACGCCGATCTGCGGCGCGGCGAGACCGGCGCCGTTGTGCGCGGCCATCGTGTCGCGCAGGTCGGCGAGCAGCGCGTCGAGCGCCGCGGTCGCGAATCGCTCCACCGGCGCACAGCGTTGCCACAGCCGCGGATCGCCCATTCGAAGCACCTCTCGAATCATGGCTTGGGCACCGGCGTCCGCGCGAGCGCCGGCGTCCGCTCGGCTTCGGCAACGACGACGTGATCGAGCAGTGTGCGCACCTTGTCCATGCCCGCTTCCAGCACCCGCATGATGCCTTCCATCGATATCGCGTGCGCGCTCTCGCCCCTGCCCGCCGCGTAGTTGACGACGACGCAGATCGACGCATACGGAACGTCCAGCTCGCGCGCGAGTGCCGCTTCGGGCATGCCGGTCATGCCGACGAGCGTCGCTCCGTCACGCTCGAGGCGATCGATTTCGGCCGCAGTCTCCAGCCGCGGCCCGCACACGGCACCATAGACGCCGCCGTCGATCACCACGATGCCGGCGGCGCGCGCCGCGGCGAGGCAATGGGAACGCAGCGATGCCGCGTACGGATGCGTGAAGTCGATGTGGACGACGGTGCGATCGCCGCCGTCGAAGTACGTCGCCTCGCGTCCGTTCGTGTAGTCGATCAGCTGGTGTGGCAGCACGAGATCGCCGGGCGCCGCACCCCGAATGCCGCCGACCGACGCGACGGCGAGCACCGCCGTCGCGCCGCGCGACTTGAGCGCCCACAGGTTCGCGCGGTAATTGACCCGGTGCGGCGGAATCGTGTGGCCGTGGCCGTGGCGCGCGAGGAAGATCGCGTCGCGGCCGGCGATCTGGCCGAACAGCAGCGCCGACGACGGCTCGCCGTACGGCGTGCGGACGACCTCGCGGTGAGCGACCGCGAGCGTCGAGAGGCGGGTGAGTCCGCTGCCGCCGATGATTGCGAGCATGGGGTGCGTGGGGCGTCGCCGGGGGCGGTCGCGCGGCGGCGGCTTGTCGTTAACAGCGCCGGCCGGCGGCTGCTGCGCCGAGCGCTGGAACATGTTGCCGATTCATGACATTATCATGGAAATCTCGACCGTGCTCAACGGCGCGGATCGTCGATTCTAGCCCGGGACGACAACGCCATGTACCTCGACCGCTTGTTCAAGCTGATGGCCGAAAAGCAGGCGTCGGACATCTTCATCTCGTGCGGCGCGCCGATCAACATCAAGATCAACGGCGTCGTTGCGCCGATCTCGACGCAGCCGCTCGACGTGGAGACGGTTCGTCGCATCGCCTACGAGCTGATGACGAAGGACCAGGCGCGCGAGTTCGAGACCGAGATGGAGATGAACCTGTCGCATCTCGACCGCGCGGTCGGCAATTTCCGCATCAACATCTTTCGCCAGCGCGGGACGATCTCGCTCGTCATCCGCTACGTCAAGAGCCGCATTCCGCACTTCGACGAGCTCAAGCTGCCGCCGGTTCTGCTGCAGCTCGTGATGGAGAAGCGCGGGCTCGTGCTGATCGCGGGCGCAACCGGGTCGGGCAAGTCGACGACGATGGCGGCGATGATCGATCACCGCAACTCGAACAAGTCGGGCCACATCCTCACGATCGAGGACCCGATCGAGTACCTGTTCGAGCACAAGCAGTCGCTCGTCAACCAGCGCGAGATGCACATCGACACCCAGAGCTACGAGAAGGCGCTGCAGAACGCGCTGCGCGAGGCGCCGGACCTGATCATGATCGGCGAGATCCGCGATCGCGAGACGATGCAGTCGGCGCTGCTGCACACGCTGACCGGCCACCTGTGCCTCGCCACGCTGCACGCGAACAACAGCTACCACGCGCTGTCGCGGATCATCAACATGTTCCCCTACGACGCGCGCTCCGGGCTGCTGTCGGACCTTTCGATCGGCCTGAAGGCGATCGTGTGCCAGCGGCTGATCCGCAACATGCAGGGCGAGCTGCAGCCGGCGGTGGAAATCCTTCTCAACACGTCGCTGATCGCCGAGCTCATCAAGAACGGCGAGATCGTTCAGATCAAGGAAGCGATGGAGCAGTCGCTCTATCCGGGATCGCAGACGTTCGAGCAGGCGCTGTGCCGGATGCATCTGGACGGCCTGCTGGGCTACGACGAGGCGATGATCGCATCCGACTCGCCGACGAACCTCGCGTGGCTCATCAACCAGAACTCGCCGACCGCGCGCGTCGACTCGGTTCCGCATGGCGGCGACGGCAGCACGACGCCGCGGCGGCGCGACAGCGACTTCGCGTCGGTCTCGATCGACGTCGGGATGTTGGACCGGTAAGGCGGTGCGGCCGACCGCTTCGCGGCCATCGCCACGAACGTCCGACGCGAAGCGGTGCGGGGGCCGCGGACGCGGCGACGCACCGCGTTTTGTTAACATGACTGCGTGTCCAGTCCTACGCTCGAGCTTGCCCGCGACTTGATCGCGCGGCCGTCGGTCACGCCCGAGGACGCCGGCTGCCAGACGCTGATCGCCGATCGCCTCGCGCCGCTCGGGTTCCACGCCGACAGGCTCGTATCCAACAGCGTCACGAACGTCTGGCTTCGTCGCGGCGACACGAAGCCGCTCGTTTGCCTGGCCGGGCACACCGACGTCGTGCCCACGGGCCCGCGCGACGCATGGCACTCCGATCCCTTCGTGCCGACCGAGCGCGACGGCTGGCTGTACGGCCGCGGCGCAGCCGACATGAAAGGATCGCTGGCGGCGTTCGTCACGGCCGTCGAGGCGTTCGTCGCCCGTCACCCCGGCGTTCCGGGGTCGATCGCTCTGCTGCTCACGTCCGACGAGGAAGGGCCGGCCACCGACGGCACGGTGAAGATCGTCGAACGGCTGGCCGCGGCGGGTGAAACGGCCGACTATTGCATCGTCGGCGAGCCGTCGTCGGAGACCGAGCTCGGCGACACGATCAAGATCGGCCGGCGCGGGACGCTGTCGGGCACGCTCACCGTGAAGGGCGTGCAAGGCCACATCGCGTATCCGCACCTCGCGCGGAACCCGATCCATGCGATCGCGCCGGTGATTACCGAGCTCGTCGAGACCGCGTGGGACGGCGGCAACGACGACTTTCCGCCGACGGCGTTCCAATGCTCGAACATCCACGCCGGCGCGGGTGCGACCAACATCATCCCGGGATCGCTCGAGCTGTGGTTCAACTTCCGCTACTCGCCGGCGAGCACGCGCGGCTCGCTCGAGCGGCGGTTGCGCGCATTGCTCGCAGCACGCGATATCGACTACGGGCTCGAATGGACGGCGTCGGGGCTGCCGTACTACACGCCGCGCGGCCGGCTCGTCGACGCGGCGACGCTTGCGATCCAATCGGTCAGCGGGCTTCGGCCGAAGCTCTCGTGCGGCGGCGGCACGTCCGACGGGCGCTTCCTCGCATCGATCTGCCGGCAGGTCGTCGAGCTTGGCCCGGTGAGCGCAACGATCCACAAGATCGACGAGCGCGTGCGCATCGACGAGCTCGACGCGCTGTCGCGGATCTACGCCGATCTGCTCGAGCGTCTGCTGGTGCACGATCCGACGATCGAGGTCGAGCCGACCGAATGACGAGCGTGCCGACGCACGACCTCGTTACGCTGCGCGACTGGCTGCGCTACGCGGTCACGCGCTTCGGCGAGGCACGGGTCGCGTTCGGTCACGGCACGACGAACGCGTACGACGAGGCGGCGTACCTTCTGCTGCACGCGCTGCATCTTCCGCTCGACCGGCTCGAGCCTTTCCTCGACGCACGGCTGACCGGCGCAGAGCGCGCGACGCTCGCGCATCTGCTCGAGCGCCGCATCGATCAGCGCGTCCCGGCGGCGTACCTGACGCACGAGGCGTATCTCGGCGACTTCCGTTTCTACGTGGACGAGCGCGTCGTGATCCCGCGCTCGTTCATCGCCGAGCTGCTGCCGGCGAGCCTGGAGCCGTTCGTCGCCTCCGAAGTGACCGAGGCGCTCGACCTCTGCACCGGCTCGGGTTGCCTCGCGATCCTGCTCGCGCACGCGTATCCGCAGGCCGATGTCGACGCGGTCGACATCTCGTCGGACGCCCTCGCGGTCGCGCAGCGCAACGTCGCCGACTACGGGCTCGCCGACCGTATCAACCTGATTCGCTCGGATCTGTTCGCGAACCTCGCCGAGAAGAGCTACGAGCTCATCATCTGCAATCCGCCCTACGTGACGGCGTATGCGATGGAGCAGCTGCCGCCCGAATACCGGCACGAGCCGAAGATCGCGCTCGCGGGCGGCGACGACGGTCTCGACGCCGTGCGCACGATCCTGCGCGACGCGCCGCGCTTCCTGCACCCGGGCGGCACGCTGGTCGTCGAGATCGGCCACAACCGAGCCGCGGTCGAGTTCTCGTTTCCGAAGCTGCCGTTCCTGTGGCTCGAAACGGCGGGCTCGTCCGATTCGGTGTTCCTGCTCAAGCGCGAGGACCTGGTCGGACGATGAGCGCGCCGGCCGAAGAGGTGAAGCGATGACGATGCGCAGCGGCGGCGAGATCCTCGTCGCGAACCTGGTGGCACAACGCACGGCGCACGTGTTCGGCGTGCCCGGCGAAAGCTTCCTCGCCGTGCTCGATGCGCTTTACGGCGCGCGCGAGCAGATCGCGCTGGTCACGTGCCGGCAGGAAGGCGGCGCCGCGTACATGGCCGAAGCGTACGGCAAGCTGACCGGCCGGCCGGGCGTCGCCATCGTGACGCGCGGCCCGGGCGCGACGAATGCCGCGATCGGCGTGCACGTCGCCGCGCAGGATTCGACGCCGATGCTGCTCCTCGTCGGCCAGGTGGGTCGCGACTTCGTCGATCGCGAGGCGTTCCAGGAAGTCGACTACCGGCGCATGTACGGGGCGATCGCCAAATGGGTCGCGCAGATCGACGACGCCGCGCGCATTCCCGAATATGTCGCGCATGCGTACCGAGTCGCGATGGCCGGTCGGCCGGGACCGGTCGTGCTCGCGCTGCCGGAGGACGTGCTGACCCAAACCGCGCAGTGCACCGACGTCTCGCGCGTCGAGCAGCTGCGTGCCCCCGCCGACACATACGACGTCGCGCGCGCGCACGCGTTGCTCGCCGCTGCGCGGCGGCCGCTCGTGCTCGTCGGCGGCAGCCGCTGGGATGTCGATGCGTGCGCAGCGCTCGCAGGCTACGCGAGCGACAACGGCCTGCCGGTCGCGACCGCTTTCCGGCGCGCGGATCTGTTCGACAACCGGCACCCGAACTATGCCGGCGACGTCGGCATCGGCATCAATCCGACGCTCGCCGCTCGCGTTCGCGACGCCGACGTGCTGCTCGTCGTCGGCGAACGGCTGGGGGAGATGACGACGTCGGGCTATTCGCTGATCGATGCACCGGTGCCGAAGCAGACGTTGATCCACGTGCATCCGGGCGCGGACGAACTCGGACGCGTTTATCAACCGGCGCTCGCGATCGCGGCGACGCCGGGCGCATTCGTCACGGCGCTGGCGTCGCTCGCACCGCTTGCGGCCGGGCGCTGGCGCGACGACACGCGCAGTGCGCACGACGACTACGACGCGTGGCGGGCTCCGCGCGAAGTCCCCGGCGACGTCGACATGTGGAAGATCGTCCGATGGCTCGACGAGCGGCTGCCCGACGATGCGATCCTCGCCAATGGCGCCGGCAACTTCGCGACATGGCTGCATCGGGTCTATCGCTATCGGCGCTTCGGCACCGAGCTCGCGCCGTATGCGGGGTCGATGGGCTACGGCGTGCCGGCCGCGATCGCGGCGAAGCTGCTGCACCCGGAGCGCATCGTCGTTTCATGGAGCGGCGACGGCGACTTCCTGATGAATGGCCAGGAGCTCGCGACCGCGATGCAGTACGGCCTCGCCGTGGTCTTCGTCGTCGTCGACAACTGCATGTACGGCACGATCCGCATGCACCAGGAGCGCGAGTATCCGGCGCGCGTGCACGGCACCGACCTCGCCAATCCCGACTTCGCCGCGCTCGCGCGCGCCTTCGGTCTGCATGCCGAAACCATCGAGCGAACCGAGCAGTTCGCGCCCGCGTTCGAGCGCGCGCTCGCCGAAAGGCGCGGCGGGCTGCTCCACGTGAAGATCGACCCGCAGGCGTTGACGATGAGCGCGTCGCTCGACGCGATCCGCGCGAAGGCGCAGGCTCGCACGCCCCGATAGTCGCTTACACGCCGTCGCGTGCGGCGGCGATTGCCTCGCGCAGCACGCGAACGTCGCCGACGTGGTTCGCGAGCAGCAGCACCAGCCGGGCATTTGCGAGCCGGCTCTGCTCGGCGGTGAGGTCGCGGTGCATATCGATCAGCGCCTGGTAGAACTCGTCGCCGGCGGTGTAGCTTCGCAGCGGGCGCTGACCGGGTACGTGGAAGTTCGGTTCGACGTTCAGGTGATCCATCGGCTCGTTCCCGGTCAGGCGCCGCACGTCGCGCGAGCGATGGCCGATCGTACGCGCGCGGCGTCGAACGCCTTCATCCTGGCGGCGACATGCTGGTCGGGCCGCAGCACGTAGGTCGTGCCCGGTCGTGCATCGAAGCGCGCGCTCGCGACGCCCTTCGCATCGTGCAGCACGCGCACGCCGGTGCGCGGCGAATCCCTGCCCGCGACGATCAGCGCGTCGGCGGCGATCGGTTCGCGCGCGAGCGCGGCGAGCGCTTCGACCGTTTCGCCGTCCAGCGCTCCGGCGTCGTCGACGAACAGCAGCACGGCGAACCGGTTGCCGATGCAGCGCAGCAGCCATTCGTCGCGGCCGTCGACGCGCACGGGCGCATCGTCGATCGGCGCGCCGGGGACCATTGCGCCTTCGAAGGGCTCGGCGTCCGGCGTGTTGATCGCCGAGTCGGTGACGATCGTCGGCACCGACAGCCGGCCCGAGTTGACAAGCGCCCGTGCGAACGGATAGCGCCGCGCGAGCGTGAGCACCGCATTGCGGAAATCGAGCGACACTTCGCTTTTCGGCGTGATGAAGTCGGTCGAGCGCGTCGACGTCGCGAGATTCTCGTCCGCGGCGTGCACCCGCTCATCGCTGTAGCTGTCGAGCAGTCGCTCGGGCGCGCTGCCGGCGATCACGAGCGCGAGCTTCCAGACGAGATTGTCGACGTCCTGGATGCCGGAGTTCGCGCCGCGTGCGCCGAAGGGACTCACCTGGTGCGCGGCGTCGCCCGCAAAGAGCACGCGGCCGTGGCGAAAGCTCGCCATGCGCCGGCATTGGAACGTGTAGACGCTCACCCATTCGAGCTCGAAGTCGCGCGTCTCGCCGAGCATCGCCTTGATTCGCGGGATGACGCGCTCGGGCTTTCGCTCGAGCTCCGGGTCCGCGCTCGCACCGAGCTGGAAGTCGATGCGCCAGACGTTGTCGGCCTGCCGGTGCAGCAGTGCCGACTGCCCGCGATGGAACGGCGGGTCGAACCAGAACCAGCGCTCGGTCGGAAAGTCGGCTTTCATCACGACGTCGGCGATCAGGAAGCGATCGAGGAACACGTGTCCTTCGACGTCGAGGCCGAGCATGTTGCGGATGCGGCTGCGCGCGCCGTCGGCGGCGATCACCCACGCGGCGTCGATCCGGTACGAGCCGTCGCGCGTCTCGATGCCGAGCCGCACGAAGTCGCCGGTGGGCTCGATCGACACGACCTTGTTCTCCCATCGCGTGTCGATCGAAAGCAGCTCGGTGATGCGTTGCGCGAGGTATTCCTCGAGGTAATACTGCTGGAGATTGATCATCCCCGGCCGGTGGTGATCGGGCTCGGACAGGAGGTCGAACCGGTAGACCTGCTCGTCGCGGTAGAACGTGCGGCCGACGTTCCACGACACGCCCTTCGCGACGATGCGATCGGCGCATCCGAGCCGGTCGAAGATCTCGAGCGTGCGCTTCGCGTAGCAGACGCCGCGCGAGCCGACGCTCACCGTGTTGTCGTCGTCGAGCAGCACGACGCGCAGCCCGTGCAGCGCGCAATCGATAGCCGCCGCCATGCCGACGGGGCCGGCGCCGACGATCACGACCGGGTGCTGCGACGGCCTGCCGGTGCCGATCTCGGCCGGCCGCCTGTACGCGTACTTCGGATAGCGATACGTGGACAGCATGGGTGCGCGCCAGCCGGCCTCCCGGCCGACATTGCGGCAGACCGGCAAGCCGGCGATGCGCGCAAGTCTACCGCGAGTCGTCGCCGCGCTTGACCGCGCCGCGGATCGTGTCCTCGGCGTCGTGGACGCGCGCGCGGATGACGCCGACTCGGCCCTCGGCTGCGATCGGCTCGTCGGGCAGCACCATCCAGTACATCAGGTCGCGAATCGAGATGAGGCCCTTCACCGCGCCGCCGTCGTCAACGAGAAGATGCCGGTGGCGGTGGACGATCATCAGCCGCAACGCCTCCTCGATCGTCGCTGCCGACGCGACGTGTCGAACGCTGCGGCTCATGACCTCGACGATCGGCGTCGTTCGCGGGTCGCGGCCTTCGTCGACGACGCGGCGCACGACGTCGCGCTCGGTGAAGATGCCTTCGACCGCGCCGCCCGCGGCGGCGCGCACGATGATCGCGCCGACGCCGCGCTGGCTCATCAACGCGACCGCATCGGACACTTTCGCCGTCGCGGGCACGGTGACGAGATCCTGGATTTCCTTGCTCGACAGCACGCTGCCGATCGTCTTGCCGATCATCGCTCCTCCTGTCTGTTCTGCGCGCGACGCCGCTTTGTGCTGTGCCGCGTGGCAACGCCGGCGAACGCCCATCGTACCCGCAACAAGGGGCGCCGTGCGACGTCACGGCGCACCGCCGTTGCGGGACGAAGCGTTGCACCGATCCCGGGGGTGCGCCTTGATCGCGCGCAACTTCGCCGATCGCATGACGCGCCCCCTGGGAACAGCTACGCCCGGTGCGGTTTCCTTGACGGCCGAGCACGAAACCCGCTGCGGTTCGGCGTACGATACGCTTGTCAACCATCGAGCAATGGCGATGAAACAGATCATCCCCGAAACATCGGCCGACTACGACCGCACGCGAGTCACCGAGCGACCCGACGGGTTCTACTGGCAGGCGAGCGACAACGGGCGCGAATACGGGCCGTTCGCGACGCTCCTCGAGGCGGTGCAGGACATGCAGTACCGCGCGGAGACGCAGTACGAGCCCGGCGAAACGCTCGAGGAAGCCGAAGCCGAGATCGGCATTGCGCCGTGGATCGATCCGGATACCGGCGCGCCCGGGGACGGCGACCTGCCGCGGCCGGACGACTACTGAGCATCCAGGGCGCGCGGCGTCAGCCGGTCGTGCCGGCCGTTCACGCCGACGCCTTCTCCCGCACGTAGCGACCGGGGGCGGGCTCGATCCGCTTGTACTTGCGGTTGCCAGGCTTCTTCGGCGCAGCGACCTGCGCGCCGGCATGACGCTCGAGCCAGCGCGTCCATTCGGGCCACCAGCTGCCCGGCACGTTGTTCGCGCTGTCGAACCAGCGGTCGGGGTCGACACCCTCGACGCCGCCGACCCAGTGATTGCGCTTGTTCTTCGCCGGCGGATTGATGACGCCGGCGATATGACCGCTCGCGCCGAGCACGAACGTCGTGTCGCCCGCGAGAATCTCCGTCGAGCGGTAGGCGGTTCGCCACGGCACGATGTGGTCGTCGCGCGATGCGTAGACGAACGTCGGCACGTCGATCAGCGACAGGTCGACCGGCACGCCGCATTGCTCGGTCGCGTCGGCTTCGCGCAGCCGGTTCTCGAGGTAGCAGTTGCGCACGTACCAGCAGAACATCGGACCGGGCAGGTTCGTGCCGTCGGCGTTCCAGTACAGCATGTCGAATGCCGGCGGCGTCTTGCCCTTCAGATAGCTGTTGGTCACGTACTGCCACATCAGGTCGTTCGCGCGAAGCGAGCTGAACGTGAACGCGAGCTCCTTGCCGTGCATCAGGCCGCCGTCGCCGATCAGGGCTTCGCGCGCGGCGACGCTCTGCTCGGTGACGAGCGCGCCGATCTCGCCGGCGTCGGCGAAGTCGAGCATCGTCGTGAACAGCGTCATGCTCTCGGCCGGCCGCTCGTCGCTCGCAGCCGTCACCGCGAGCGCCGACGCGAGCAGCGTGCCGCCGATGCAGAACCCGAGCGTGTTGACCGTGTCGGCACGGCTCACCTCGCGGGCGACGTCGATCGCCTTGATCACGCCCATCTGCAGGTAATCGTCCCACGTCAGGTGTCCGAGCGATGCGTCGACGTTGCGCCACGACAGCATGAACACCGTGTGCCCGAGCGCGACCGCGTGGCGCACGAGCGAGTTCCCGGGCTGCAGATCGAGGATGTAGAACTTGTTGATCGCCGGCGGGATCATCACCAGCGGCCGCTCGAACACGCGCTCGGTCGCCGGCGCGTACTGGATCACCTGGATCAGATCGTTCTCGTAGATCACCGACCCCTTCGTCGCCGCGATGTTGCGGCCGACGTCGTACGCGCTTTCATCGGTCGTTGCGATGCGCCCCTTGGCGAGGTCGTCGAGGAACAGGCTCATCCCCTGCGCGACGCTCTGGCCGCCCGTCTCGACGGCGAGCTGCATCGCCTCGGGATTGGTCGCGAAGAAGTTCGCCGGGCTCATCGCATCGACGAACTGGCGCACGCCGTAGCGCGCCTGCGCTTTCGTCTTGTCGTCGACGGGCGCGGACTCGACGGCGTCCTGCAGGAACTTCGCGTAAGCGGCGTAGCTGCGGCGGACGAAATCGAACCGCGGATCGTCGCGCCACGCCTGCGCGGCGAAACGCTTGTCCGTCTCGGTGGGCGCCGCGTCGGCCGGCGCCTCGAGCGCGAGCCACGGCGCACCGCTCCAGTACGTCGACATCTGCTTGACGAAGTCCTGCTGCAGGCTCGCGAGCTTCTGCGTTGTTGCGAGGAACTGCAGCATCGGATCGTCCGGCGCACTCTTCGAGGCCGGTTCGTTCCGCTGCTCGCCGCCGTCGTCGGGCGCGGCGGTGGCGAGCTGGCGCAGCACCGCCTGGCCCGCCTCGTAGAGATTCGAGATGATCTTCGACGGATCCTGCGGTTCGTTCGCCATCGGAAGCTCCTGCAACCTCACTTGCGCTTTGGCGGTGGAAGATCGGTGCACACGCCTTCGAACGCCTCGGCGGCCATGCCGATCGACTCGGACAGCGTCGGGTGCGGATGGATCGTCTTGCCGATGTCGGTCGGGTCGCAGCCCATCTCGACGGCGAGGCAGATCTCGCTGATCAGATCGCCGGCATGCGCGCCGACGATGCCGCCGCCGATGACGCGATGCGTCGCCTCGTCGAACAGCAGCTTGGTGAAGCCTTCGTCGCGTCCGTTCGCCATCGCGCGACCCGACGCGGTCCACGGAAACACCGACTTGCCGTACTTGATTCCTTGCGCCTTGCACTGCTCCTCGGTGAGTCCTGCCCAGGCGACTTCCGGGTCGGTGTACGCAACCGACGGTATCTGCCGCGCATCGAAGAAGCTCTTCCGTCCGGCCGCCGCCTCGGCCGCGACGTGCGCTTCGTGCACCGCCTTGTGCGCGAGCATCGGCTGGCCGACGATGTCGCCGATGGCGTGGATGTGCGCGACGTTGGTGCGCATCTGCTTGTCGACGTCGATGAAGCCGCGATCGCTGACGGCAACGCCGGCCTTGTCCGCGGCGATCGCGTTGCCGTTCGGCCGCCGGCCGACGGCGACGAGCACGAGGTCGTAGACCTGCGGCTTCGCCGGCGCCTTCGCGCCTTCGAAGCTCACTTCGATGCCGTTCGCGACCGCTTTCGCCGACACCGTCTTCGTCTGCAGCATGACATGGTCGAAGCGCCCGGCGTTGCGCTTCTCCCACACCTTCACGAGGTCGCGATCGGCGCCGACCATCATGATGTCGAGCATCTCGACGACGTCGATGCGCGCGCCCAGCGTCGAATAAACGGTCGCCATCTCGAGGCCGATGATGCCCGCGCCGACGACGAGCATCCGCTTCGGAATGCCTTGCAGCTCGAGTGCGCCGGTCGAATCGACGACGCGCGGATCGTCGGGCATGAACGGCAGCTTCACCGCCTCGCTGCCCGCGGCGATGATCGCTTTGTCGAAGCGGATCGTCTTCCTCTCGCCGCTCGGCTTCTTGCCCGGGCCGGACGTGAGCTCGACTTCGACGTGATGCGCGTCGACGAAGCGGCCGATGCCCTGCACGACCTGGACCTTGCGCATCTTCGCCATCATGGCAAGGCCCGACGTGAGCTTCTTCACGACGCCGTCCTTGAAGCCGCGCAGCTTGGCGAGGTCGATCGACGGCGCCGCGTACGAAATGCCGTGATCGCCGAGCGTGGCCGCCTCGTCGATCACCGCCGCGGTGTGCAGCAGCGCCTTCGACGGAATGCAGCCGACGTTCAGGCAGACGCCGCCGAGCGTCTGGAAGCGCTCGACGAGCACGTGTGCCCATCCCGAGATCGGCGGAGCGGAACGCCGCTGAATAGCCGCCCGGACCCGCGCCGAGCACGAGCATTTCGCATTCGATGTCGGCGCGACCGGTGTACGCCGCCGCCGGTGCTGGCGCAGTTGCACCGCGTGCGGGCGGCGTCGACGGTGCGGCCGAACTCGTCGGCGCAGCGCTCGGCGTCGCTGCCGGCGACGGCTTCGCGGTCGGTTGCCCGGACGCGGCCGCTGCTTCCGTCGTCAACGTCAGGATCGCGCTGCCTTCGGATATCTTGTCGCCGACGTTGACGGCGATGCTCGCGACGGTGCCGGCGGCCGGCGACGGCACGTCCATCGTCGCCTTGTCCGATTCGAGCGTCACCAGCGCATCCTCGGCCTTGATCGTGTCGCCGACTTTGACCAGCACGTCGATCACCGGCACGTCCTTGAAGTCGCCGATGTCGGGCACCTTCACTTCGATTGTCGCCATGACGGCGTTTCCCTCTTCAGATCAGCACGCGCCGCATGTCGGCGAGCAGCGCTGCAAAATGATTGTTGAAGCGTGCGGCGGCCGCGCCGTCGATCACGCGATGGTCCCACGACAACGACAGCGGCAGCATCAGCCGCCACGACGACGTCCTGCCGTCGGTCGAAAGTTGCCGCCACGACGAGCGGCACACGCCGAGGATGGCGACCTCGGGCGCGTTGATGATCGGCGTGAAGTAGGTGCCGCCGATGCCGCCGAGGCTCGAGATCGTGAACGTGCCGCCCTGCATCTGGTCGGACTTCAACTTGCCGTCGCGCGCGAGCTTCGCGAGCTCGCCCATCTCCTTCGCGACAGCGACGACGCCCTTGCGGTCGGCATCGCGGATCACCGGCACCATGAGGCCTTGCGGCGTATCGGCGGCGAAGCCGATGTGCCAGTAATTCTTGAGCACCAGGTTTTCGCCGTCGAGCGACGCGTTGAAGTCGGGGAATTTCTTCAGCGTCGCAACCGCCGCCTTGATCATGAACGCGAGCATCGACACGCGCACGCCGCTGTTGTCGATCTCCTTGTTCAGCTGCACGCGGAATGCCTCGAGTTCGGTGATGTCCGCGTCGTCGTGATTGGTGACGTGCGGGATCATCACCCAGTTGCGATGCAGATTCGCGCCGGAGAGCTTCCTGATCCGCGGCAGCGGCTTCACCTCGACCGGGCCGAATTTCGCGAAGTCGATCTTCGGCCAGGGCAGCAACTCGATGCCGACGCCGGCGCCTGTCGCAGCGGGAGCGCCGCGCTGGGGCGCTTCGGCGCCACTGTTCGCGAGCGTCTCGACGTCCTCGCGGACGATGCGCCCGTTCCTGCCGCTGCCCTCGACGTTGCCGAGATCGACACCGAGCTCGCGTGCGAGCTTGCGCACCGCCGGGCTCGCGTACGCGATCGCAAAGGCCGTCTCGTCGACGTCGCCGCCGCGCATGCCCGGCGCAGCGGATTGCACGGGCGGCGCACCGGCAGCCCCGCCGGCGGACGCCGCGGGCGCGGCGACTGTCGGGGCGGCGGCCGCAGCGACGGCTTCGATCGATGCCGGCGCACCGCTCGACGCGCCGGTCGCAAGCGTCAGGATGGTCGAGCCTTCGGACACCTTGTCGCCGACCTTCACCGCCAGCGACTGCACGGTGCCGCCGAGCGGCGACGGCACGTCCATCGTCGCCTTGTCGGATTCCAGCGTGACCAGCGGATCCTCGGGCTTCACCCGATCGCCCGGCTTCACCAGCACGTCGATCACCGGCACGTCCTTGAAGTCGCCGATGTCGGGCACGTGCACTTGGGCGACACCGCCCGGCGCCTGCGTCGGCGCCGGCGGCGACGACACGCTCGACTTCGCCGGATGCGACGACGCGGCCGTCGGCGCGCGCGCCGACCGCCGTCGAGCAGCAGGATGGTCGATCCTTCGCTCACGCGATCGCCGACCTTGAGCTTCAATTCCTTCACGGTGCCCGCAGCGGGCGACGGCACGTCCATCGTCGCCTTGTCCGACTCGAGCGTGATCAACGGATCCTCCGGCGCGACGACGTCACCGGACTTGACCATCACCTCGATCACCGGCACGTCCTTGAAGTCGCCGATGTCGGGCACTTTCACTTCGGTCGCTGCCATCTCGCTCTCCCGCTGCCGCCTCGCCGCGATCACACCGTCCAGGGATCGGGACTCTCGGCGTCGAGCCCGTATTGCGCGATCGCCTTGACGGCGAGCTGCGGCTTCACCACGCCTTCGTCGGCGAGCGCCTTCAACGCGGCGACGGCGACGTGATAGCGGTCGACCTCGAAGAAGCGCCGCAGCTTCACGCGGTAGTCGCTGCGGCCGTAGCCGTCGGTGCCGAGCGTCACGTAACGGCGCGGCACGTGCTGGCGGATCTGGTCGGCGTAGTTGCGCATGTAGTCGGTCGACGCGATCACCGGGCCGGCGTGATCGTCGAGCAGCGACTCGACGTAGCTCTTGCGCGGCGGTTCCTGCGGATGCAGCCGATTCCAGCGCTCGGCGCTCATGCCGTCCCGGCGAAGCTCGTTGAAGCTCGTCGCGCTCCAGACGTCCGACGCGACGCCCCAGTCGTCGCGCAGCAGGTCCGCGCCCGCGATCACCTCGCGCAGGATCGTGCCGCTGCCCATCAGCTGCACGCGCGCGCCCTTCGTCGCGCCGCCGTCGCGCAGCAGGTACATCCCCCTGACGATGCCCTCCTCCGCGCCCCGCGGCATCGCCGGGTGCGCGTAGTTCTCGTTCATCAGCGTGATGTAGTAGTAGACGTCCTGCTGCTGCTCGTACATGCGGCGGATGCCTTCGCGCACGATGATGACGACCTCGTATGCGAACGTCGGGTCGTACGACACGCAGTTCGGAATCGTCGAGGCGAGGATGTGGCTGTGACCGTCCTCGTGCTGCAGGCCCTCGCCGTTGAGCGTCGTGCGCCCCGCCGTGCCGCCGAGGAGGAAGCCGCGGCAGCGCATGTCGCCCGCGGCCCACGCGAGATCGCCGACGCGCTGCAGCCCGAACATCGAGTAGTAGATGTAGAACGGGATCATCGGCAGGTCGCTCGTGCTGTACGACGTCGACGCCGCGATCCACGAGCTCATCGCGCCGGCTTCGTTGATGCCCTCCTGCAGCACCTGGCCCGACTTGTCTTCGCGGTAGTACATCAGCTGGTCGATGTCCTGCGGCTTGTAGAGCTGGCCGACTGCCGAATAGATGCCGAGCTGGCGGAACATTCCTTCCATGCCGAACGTGCGCGATTCATCGGGCACGATGGGCACGATGTGCTTGCCGATGGTCTTGTCGCGCACGAGCATGCCGAGCATCTGCACCATCGCCATCGTCGTCGAGATCTCGCGCTCGCCGGAGCTTTGCAGCAGCCGCTCGAACGTCGCGAGCGGCGGCGGCGCGAGCGGCTTCGACTTCATCCGCCGCTGCGGCAGATAGCCACCGAGCGCCTTGCGATGCTCGTCGATGTAGCGACGCTCTTCGCTGTCCTCGTCAAACGACAGGAACGGCAGATCGGCGAGCTTTTCGTCGGGCACCGGGATCTGGAAGCGGTCGCGGAACTGCTTCAGCGAATCCTGCGTCATCTTCTTCGCCTGGTGCGCGATCATCTGGCCTTCGCCCGACTCGCCCATGCCGAAGCCCTTGACCGTCTTCGCGAGGATCACCGTCGGCTGGTCCTCGTGCGCGACCGCCTGTGCGTACGCCGCATAAACCTTCAGCGGATCGTGACCGCCGCGGTTGAGGTGCCAGACCTCGTCGTCGGTCATGTCGGCGACCATCGCCTTCAACTCCGGATACTTGCCGAAGAAGTGCTCGCGCACGTACGCGCCGTTCTTGCTCTTGAAGTCCTGGTACTCGCCGTCGACGCACTCCTCCATCCGCCGGCGCAGAAGCCCCTTCGTGTCCTTCGCGAGCAGCTTGTCCCAGCCGGAGCCCCAGATCACCTTGATCACGTTCCAGCCGGCGCCGCGGAAAATGCCTTCGAGCTCCTGGATGATCTTGCCGTTGCCGCGCACCGGTCCGTCGAGCCGCTGCAGGTTGCAGTTGATGACGAAGATCAGGTTGTCGAGCCGCTCGCGGCCGGCGAGCGAGATCGCGCCGAGAGACTCCGGCTCGTCGCACTCCCCGTCACCGAGGAACGCCCAGACTTTTCGACCGTCCGTCTTCGCCATGCCGCGACCGCCGAGGTACTTGAGGAAGCGCGCCTGGTAGATCGACATCAGCGGCCCGAGCCCCATCGACACCGTCGGGAACTGCCAGAAGTCGGGCATCAGCCACGGGTGCGGATACGACGGGATGCCGTTGCGCTCCGTCTCCTGGCGGAAGTTCAGAAGCTGCTGCTCGGTGAGCCGGCCCTCGATGAACGCCCGCGCGTAGATGCCCGGCGACACGTGGCCTTGGACGTAAATCAGATCGCCGGCGCGCTCCGGCGTCGCCGCACGCCAGAAATGATTGAATCCGACGTCGTAGAGCAGCGCCGAGGACTGGAAGCTCGCGATGTGGCCGCCGAGCTCGGACGATTCCTTGTTCGCGCGCAGGATGATCGCAACCGCGTTCCAGCGGATTGCGGAGCGGATCCGATGCTCGATGTCGCGGCTGCCGGGTGAAGCCGCCTGGCGCTCCGGTGGAATCGTGTTGACGTACGGCGTCGTCGCGAGGAACGGCGGCATCGCGCCGCTCAACTGCGCTTCCTCGCGCACCTTGGCGAGCAGGTGTTGCGCGCGCTCCGGCCCGGCGTAGCGAACCACGGCGCGCAGCGAATCGATCCACTCCTGCGTCTCGACCGGATCGTGGTCGTTCACGACGCCCATGAACTGCTCCTTGTCGCTGAGCTCAAGCGCGATGCGCGCGCCCGAGCAGCCGCCGGTGTCGCGCGGCATGCGGGTGGCGGCGCGGCCGCACGCGCCGCGCTCGCGGCGGGGAGGCCGCAGCGCGGGCGGCTCGGGAAGGTGTGCACGGCGCGCACGAAGATCGCCTCGGTTTCGCGCTCGTTATTGTTGGCGGCGTTCAGGGTCAAGCGACGCGTGCGGGCTCCATCGTATGCCGGCGCTGCGCGCGATGGCAAGTCGCGCCGGCCGCATTCGAGGGACAATCGCGCACTCGTCGCGGTTCCTGCGACCGCGGCCGCGGCCGCTCTTACAATGAGCGGCCCGCGACCACGAGGAGAAGGCAATGACAGTGTCAGGCGCAGCGCCCACGAGCGGTGTGTTTCCGATCGCACCGACGCCGTTCACCGAAGCCGGCGACATCGACGTCGACGGCCAGGGGCGCGTACTCGACTGCATGGTCGACCAGCGCGTCGATGGCATCTGCATCCTCGCCAATTATTCCGAGCAGTTCCTGTTGACCGACCGCGAGCGCGACGAGCTGCTCGACGTATGCCTGTCGCATGTCGCCGGCCGCGTTCCCGTCATCGTCACCTGCAGCCATTTCGCGACGCGGGTCGCCGCGGGACGCGCGCGTGCCGCCGCGGCCGCCGGTGCCTCGATGGTCATGCTGATGCCGCCGTATCACGGCGCGACGCTTCGCGCCGACGAGCGCGGCACGCTGGAGCACTACGCGCGCGTCGCCGACGCATGCGGGACACCGATCATGGTGCAGGACGCGCCGCTGTCCGGGGTCGCGCTTTCGGTGTCGTTTCTCGTGCGTCTCGCGCGCGAGGTGCCGCTCGTGCGCTATTTCAAGATCGAGGTGCCCAACGCGGCGGCGAAGCTGCGCGCATTGATCGAAGCCGGCGGCGACGCGATTGCCGGTCCGTTCGACGGTGAGGAGTCGATCACGCTGATGGCCGACCTCGACGCCGGCGCAACCGGCACGATGCCGAGCGCACTGCTACCCGACCTGATCAGGACGGTCGTCGATCTGCATCGAAGCGCGCGTCGGCCCGAGGCGCTCGACGCGTATGCGCGAATCCTGCCGCTGATCAATTACGAGAACCGCCAGTGCGGGCTGCGCGCGACGAAGGCGGTGATGAAGGAAGGGGGCGTCATCGCAAGCGACGCCGTGCGCCATCCGCTCGACGCGCTGCATCCTGCGACGCGCGCCGGATTGCTGGAGCTCGCCGCGCAAGCGCAGCCGCTCGCGCTTCGCTGGGGCCGGTAGCGCGCAAAAAAAGGCCCCGCCGTGTGCGCGGGGCCGACGACTGCTCATGCGTGGAGGAGGAGAACGACGCGCGAGCAGCGGGGGTTAGCGGGTGCGATCGCCGCAGCGCGGGTTTGGCGCGGGGCGCTGCAATCGCTGCGCAATCGACCCGTTGAGCGTATCAAAGGTCGCCGCGGGAAAATTGACCGCGGTCAAGTCGCGAGCGGCCCCCGTGCCCCCACGGCGCGTGCAATCGGCACGACGTCGACGCGTGGCGCAGCAGCGGGCTACGCGGTCTCGGGGGTCGCTTGCGGCTGTCCGCCGGCCCGCGTCCGGCCCTGCTCGGCCTGCGACCCGGCGCGCGCACCGAAAACCATCTCGGTGAGCCAGTTCACCAGCAGCGACGTATACGTGTGCTGGCACGCCTCGCTGGTGAGCCCGTGATCGGCGCCGCTGATCACTCGGTACGTGACCGAATGCGCGCCGGCGCACGCGTCGCGATAGTTGAGGACGACCTGGTGCGGAACCGTGTCGTCGTGCTCGGACTCGACGAGGAGCACATCGCCGTGGAACCGGGTGCACGCGGCGAGCGCCCGGCTATCCTGCGGCGCCACCGGGCGGCGCCGGTACGTGTCGAGATTCTGCTGCTTCTTGAGCTCGCGCTTCGGAATATCCCATTCGCTGTCCTTGTAGAGCGCCGGCGCGCGCAGCGCGAGCCACCTCACCGGACGCAGCGCCGTCAGGATCGCCGCGAGGTAGCCGCCGTAGCTGCTGCCGACCACCGCGACGGCGGCGCGGTCGACGCCGCGCTGGTGCACGAGCAGGTCGTATGCCGCGACGACGTCGCGCAGGTTGTCCTCGCGCGACACGTTCTCGCGCCGCTCCTTCGTGCGGGCATGGCCGCGAAGGTCGAACGTGAGGCAAACGCAGCCGAGCGCGGCAACCTGGCGCGCCCGCGACACGTATTGTTCCTGGGAGCCCCCCCAGCCGTGGACGAACAGCACCGCCGGCAGCGTCACGCCCGGCGTGACGAGCGTGCCGTCGATCTGCTCGCCGTCCACGCCGATACGAACGGTTTCGTCACGGGTGGGCATGCGTGAGCACCCTCGCATACTTGGTGATCGCACCGACGCGCGCGTCGATGCCGCGGAAGAATACCGTGGCGTCGGCCGGTGGCGCATCGCACGCGCCGTACAGTTCGACGGTCGACACGTGCACGTCGCGCAGCGTCGAATCGTCGGCGAGCGCCTCGAGCGCAAGAACCTCGGCCGGGGTCGCGCCGCCGATGCGCCACGACTGCTCGAGCACGCCGGAGCGCAGCTGCCCCGACCCGTCGATGCCCTGCGCGACGTCGTAGTTGCGCCTCGACGCGAACATCCGCGGATGGCATGCGAACGCCGCCGCGTCGTAGCACGATGCTTGAGCGACCGCCGTGCGGACGTTGGCGGACAGCGGCAACGCGAGCAGCGCGTCGAAGCCGCCGCGCACCACGTGCAGCTCCGAACCCCCGTACACGTCGCTGCCGGCGTTGTTCGGCGTCGTGCGCTGCGTGCCCCAGTAGCTCGCGACGATGCCGGCGACGCGGACCTGCCCCACGCTGTACGTCGCCGCGTCGTGCAGATGCTGCTCGACGACGACGCCGAGCGTCGCGAGCTCCTCCGCATCGATGCCGTCGACCGCGCTCGCGAGCTCGGAGGCCTCGCGCACGATCCACTGGCCCCGACCCCCGGTGCCCCGCGCGCGCTTCACGCGCACCGTCCCTCGCGCGAGCAGCGGCGCCGCGGCGCGGCGCGCATCGTCGCGCGCAAACGCCGAGTAGCCGTCGAGCACCGAGCCCGCGACGCGCTCGGCGAATTCCGCCGACCAGCCCTGCGGCACGACGCAGCGCGCATCGTACGTCGGATGCGTGATCGTCTTCGTCGCGACGAATGCGTGCGGCACGACGGCGCCGAAGAGGTCGTCGTCGGCGCGTATGCCGAGCGTCGACGCGTCGTCCATGCCGACGATGGCGTCGGCAGGCACGAAATAGACGTGTGTGCGCGTCTGCGCGCCGCGAGCGAATTCGCCACCGAACCGGTAGCCCTTGAGTCTCGCGACACGGCGCGCGATCGCGGCCCGCGTGACGCTGTCGTGATTGCGCGGATTGTCGGCCTCCGGCCCCAGCGTGTGCACGATGCCCTGCATCAGCCGCCTTCCCGATCGTCCATCGTGCAGTGTCTGCATCTGATACGAGCCGTTCGGACCGCGAGGGGTTGACCGCAAAGCGCCGGCTCGGTTCAAGTTACCGCTCAGGCGCGCGCCTCGTTTCGCGCTTGCAAAAGTTACATTGGGCGACGCGCGCGATCACGCTAGACTTCCGGCGTGGCCGCCTCGCTCGCCGTCCGACTGTCGCGCACGTTTGCCTCGTCACCGCTGCGCCACGCGACGTTCCGGCTGTTCTACCTGGGCTCGATCGGGTCGGCGCTCGGCTACACGATGCAAGCGACCGTCGCCGCGTGGCTGATGGCGACGCTCACGCCATCGGCGCTGATGGTCGCGCTCGTGCAAACGGCGAGCACCGGACCCGCGCTGCTGCTCGGGCTGCTCGCCGGCGCGCTTGCCGACATCGTCGATCGCCGCAAGGTGATACTCGCCACGCAGATCGTGCTGCTCGCCGCGACGGCGATTCTCGGCGCAGCCACGCTCGCCGGATGGATCGGCCCGTGGGGTCTGCTCGCGCTCACGTTCGTCGTCGGCGCCGGGTTCACGATGTACATGCCGGCGCAGCAGTCGAGCATCAACGAGCTCGTCGCGCGCGACGAGCTGCCGCGCGCGGTGGCGCTCGGCGCCGTCGCGTTCAACGTCGCCCGTGCGATCGGCCCGGCGCTCGCGGGCGCCATCGCCGCGTGGCTCGGCACCGGCAGCGCGCTGATCGCGAGCGCGCTGTTCTTCACGCTGATGATCGTCGCGGTGCGCCGGCTGAAGCCGCGCGAGCGCACGCTGCCCGGCGTGCCGGAGCGGCTGCTGTCCGGCGTCGCGAGCGGCCTTCGCTATGCGCGCCACTCGCACGCGATGCGCTCGCTCATCATCCGCAACCTGAACTTCGCCGTCTGCGCGAGCGTGTTCTGGGCGCTGCTGCCGGTGATCGCGCGCGACGAGCTGAACCTCGGTGCCGGAGGCTTCGGCCTGCTGTCCGCCGGCTTTGGCACCGGCGCGATCTTCGGTGCGCTATCGCTGCCGCGCCAGCTTGCACGAAAGCCGCTGAACGCCGTCGTCACGTCGGGTGTGTTGCTGTGGACGCTCGCGATGCTGCTGGTCGCCGTCGCGAAGTACACGGCGCTCGTGCTGATCGCGGCGTTCGCGTCGGGGGCCGCGTGGGTGACGGTGTTCGCGAGCCTGTCCGCCGGGACCCAGAGCGCGGCGCCGGCGTGGGTGCGTGCGCGCGCCGTTGCGATGAACCTCGTGTCCAACCAGGCGAGCCTCGCCGTCGGCAGCGCGATGTGGGGTGCGCTCGCCTCCGCGTTCGGGATCCGGATCACGCTGATCGCGTCCGCCGTGCTGATCGCGCTGCTGCACGGCTTGAACCGCAGCGTGCGCGTCGAGATGGCGAGCGAGGCCGACGTGACGCCGGGCGCGGCGCTGCCCGACTTGATGATCATGGACGAGCCGTCGGCGGACGACGGACCCGTGCTGATCCAGGTCGAGTACCGAATCGATCCGCCGAACCGGGACGGCTTCCTGCGCGCGATCCATGCGGTCGAGGCGACGCGACGGCGCAATGGAGCCACGAGCTGGCGCGTGTTCCGCGATCTCGCCGAGGACGGTCGCTACGTCGAGCGCTACATCATCGCGTCCTGGGCCGAATACGTGCGGGCGCGCTCCCGAATGACGGTCACCGACCGCCGGTTGCAGGATCGCGTCGCCGAATTTCAGCGCGCCAATACGCCGATCCGGGTGTCGCGGCTGATCGGCGTCGACGCTGCTGGGACGGCATAGCGAAGGAACCGCGCGATGCACGCGCCGAGCGCGCGGAACAGCCGCGCCGTCTCCACCGAACGTATCCGTCGCCCCTCGGCTGCGAACGCGAGCCAGTCCGGACAACGCTCGTAATCGATGCGCGGCATCGGGTCCCTCCTCAAGTGGCCAGACAGCATCACGATAGTTGCGGAACGCATTGGCCACAATCGGGTCGCGCGGCACTTCATTTGTGCCATAATGGAACGAATAAGCGGAGCCGACCGTGGAGTCCAGCCTTGCGATGCTCGCGTTCGTTCGTGCCGTCGAGCACAACGGCTTCAGCGGCGCCGCGCGCGACCTCGGCGTAACGCCGTCGTCGGTGTCGAAGCTGGTGGCGCGTCTCGAGCGGCGCCTCGACGTGCGCCTGCTGCAACGATCGACGCGCCGGCTCGCGCTCACGTCCGAAGGCGAGGTCTACTTCGAGCGCGTGCGGCGGATCGTCCGCGACATCGCGGATGCCGAGTCGGAAGTCATGCGCTTCGGCGTGCGCCCGCGCGGCCGTGTTCGCGCCAACGTCGGCACGGCGTTCGCGACGTATGCACTGCTTCCGGCGCTGCCTGAATTCCTCGCGCGATACCCCGAGATCGGCGTCGACCTGCACGTGACCGATCGCATCGTCGATCTCGCGGAAGGCGGCGCCGACCTCGCGATACGCGTAGGACCGCTGCCGGATTCGAACCTCGCCGCACGGCGAATTGGCAACCTCGAACGGGTCATTTCGGCGGCGCCGGCGTATCTCGCAACGCACGGCACTCCGCGCACGCCCGACGATCTGCTGCGACACAACTGCCTCACACTGCCGAGCGTTCCGGGACAGGTCGAATGGCCATTCGGCGGCCCCGATGGCACGCGCTCGGTCGCCGTGAAGGGCAGCGTCACCGTGAACAATGCCGAAACGCTGTTCGAGCTGGCGCTGCTCGGCGTCGGCCTGATCCGCTTGTCGGACATCATCGTCGGCGCGGCGATCCGAAGCGGCCGACTGGTTCCGGTGCTGACCGACGTCCATCAGCCCGAGCCGCTGCCGCTGCACGCGGTGTACCTGCCGGTGCGGCACCGGCCGCCGAAGGTCGGCGCGCTGATCGATTTTCTGGTCGAGAAATTCGAGCACTCGCCGTGGCGGCTGCCTCATGCGCTCGCGCATGCGCCGCGGCCCCGCGCGCACAAGCCGCGGCCCGCGCGCTGATCACGCGCGCTGTCGTCCTGCCGCCGCGCTCATTCGCTGCGCGAAGCGCGGGTCTATACTCGTCGGCTCGGTCCGGCGGCCCGCCGGACCCCGTACAAAAAACCCCTGGAGAGGAAGAGATGGCACTGCGAATTGGCGACGAAGCGCCGGATTTCTCGGCCGAGACGACGCAGGGTCCGATCCGTTTCCACGAGTGGATCGGCAACGGCTGGGCGATCCTGTTCTCCCATCCGAAGGATTTCACGCCGGTGTGCACGACCGAGCTCGGCTACATGGCCAAGCTCAAGCCCGAGTTCGACAAGCGCAACACGAAGGTCATCGGGCTGTCGGCCGATCCGGTGTCCGACCATCAGCGCTGGACGAAGGACATCGAGGAAACGCAGGACTGCACGATCAACTACCCGATGATCGGCGACCCGGATCTGAAAGTCGCGAAGCTCTACGACATGATCCACCCGAACGCGAGCGCCGATCCGAAGCGCACGCCGGCGGACAACCAGACGATCCGCTCGGTGTTCATCGTCGGCCCGGACAAGAAGATCAAGCTGATCCTCACGTATCCGATGAGCACCGGCCGCAACTTCGACGAGGTGCTGCGCGTGCTCGACTCGATGCAGCTCACCGCGCAGCACAAGGTCGCGACGCCGGTCAACTGGAAGCATGGCGAGGACGTGATCATCGCGCCGTCGGTGTCCGACGACGAGGCGAAAGGCAAGTACCCGGGCGGGTGGCGGACGCTGAAGTCGTACCTGCGCTACGTGCAGCATCCGAAGAGCTGACGCTTAAGGAACGACGGCACGAAGGGCGCCCGCGTGGCGCCCTGCCCGTCGTGCGTCGGGCAGCGGTCGCGCGTTTGCGCAGCGGCGACGCTGGACCGGAGCGCATGGGACGCGCCTGCCGTCACGGGTGGCGCGGTCGCCGAGCGGCGTTGGGTCGACGCTTGCGGCCGCGCCGGGGACCCGTAGGCAGGCGGTTGCGTCCCCCTAAGCGACGGACAAGCGCCGCCGCTGCGCGAACCATGCCCGCTTTTTTGCGCGGCTATCCGTGCGTCCTGTTCACGCGGCGCCGTCGCGCCACATCGTGCTCGCCTGCCACAGCATGTACGTGCCGAGCACGTACAGCAGGATCGCAAACGCGCGCTTGAGTTTCGGCACCGGCCACGTGTGCGCGACGCGGGCACCGAGCGGGGCCACCAGCACGCTCGCGACGACGATGGTGGCGAGCGCGGGCAAGTAGACGAAGCCGACGGTGAGCGGGGGCATTCCGCTGCTGTGCAAGCCGGCGACGACGAACCCGATCGTGCCCGCGGCGGCCACCGGCAGCGACAGCGCCGCCGAATTGGCGACCGCGTTGTGGATCTTCACGTTGCACCACGTCATGAACGGAATCAGCAGAAACGCACCGCCGACGCCCACCATGCTCGCGAGCACGCCGATTCCTCCGCCGACGCCGAAAAGTGCCGCCTTGCCCGGCAGATGCCGTGTCGGTCGCGGCTTGCGATCGATCAGCATCTGCGTCGCCGCAAGCCATGCAAAGCACCCGCATATCGTTCCGAGCATCGCGCTCGACAGGTGGCTCACGAGCTGCGGGCCGACGAGCGAGCCGGCGAGCATCCCCGGGACGAGCGCCCACACGACCGGCCACAGCACGGCGTGTCGCGAGTGGTGCGCGCGCACGCTCGACAGCGACGTGAAGAGAATCGTCGCGAGCGACGTGGCGACCGCCATGTGAACGACGTGCTCGGCCGGAAAATGCTTGCGCACGAAGATGAACGTGAGCAACGGAACGAGCGTCATGCCGCCTCCGACGCCGAGCAGCCCGGCGAGGAAGCCGACAACGCAGCCCGTTGCGACGAGGATGGGAACGAGAACGAGCAGCGAGTCCACGTGGACGTTCGCGGAAGAATCGAGTGCGCCGATGATACCGGCATGCAGCGCTCGCCGATTGCCGCGCGATCGCGGTCGCGTAAACTGCAGCGCAGCAATGGACGCGGGCCGCACAAGCTCCGACACGCCGTACGGGCCGTGGAACCCGGGCATCGGGTCGACGCCGCCACGGGAGCTGCGGCCGCTCGCGACGATCTTTCGTTCCGACAACGTCTTCACCGACGTCGGGTACGCGGAGGAGCTGCGCGACTTGACCGGTCTCGAGCTGACTGAGCTCGCGACGTTCCGACCGCAGCGGCTCGCGCTGCATGAATTGCTCGTGCGCATCACCGCCGATGTGTCCGTGCCCGACGGGCCGCGCATCGAGGACCTCGGCATTCACTTCCGCGAGATCACGCGCACAATTCTCGAGCGCTACGTCGTGCCTGAAATGGCGGCGATCGAGGCGGTTTATGCCGACGTTCGCGCGCGCATCGCGACGATCGTCGCGGTCGACGTCGACACGCTGCTCGCGCCCCCGCCGGGCGGCCGGCGCACCGGCGCGCTGCACCGGCTGCTTTTCGGCCAGCGCGAGGCAGCAGCGCCTGCCGACGAGCCCGAGCGCACGCTTGCGCTGATCGAATCGTGGCAGCGCAGTGCCGCCGGCGACGACGACCCGATTCGCCGCGACGCGCGGCTCGCGCTCGCGCGCACGGTCGCGGCGCTGTTCGCGCGACACGGGCGGCCGTGGGGAAGTCGTGAGCTCATCGTCGCGGTGGCGACCGGCATCGCCTGCAACCATGCGGCCGGGCGGGCGATCGGCGATGCGATCGACCCGCTGGTGGCGCGCGCCGCCGCGCGCGAGGGCTATCGGCTGCTCAGCGGCCAGCGGCAGCCGGTGGTGATGAACACCAAAGGCCCGTCGGCGTCGGGCAAGAGCACGCTGCGACCGCTGCAACGCACGCTCGCCGGGTACATCGGCGTCGACTGGAGCGAGTTCGCGCTGATCAGCCCGGACATCTGGCGCAAGCAGCTGATCGACTACGCCTCGCTCGGCGAGCATTACAAGTATGCCGGCGCCTTTACCGGCGACGAGGTGGCGATCGTCGATCGCAAGCTCGATCAGCACATGGCGCGCAAGGCCGCGCGCGGCATCGTGCCGCACCTGCTGATCGACCGCTTCCGCTTCGACAGCTTTGCGCCGGACTCCGAGGAGGCGGGCAGCAATCTGCTCACGCGCTTCGGCCACGTCGTGTACCTGTTTTTCATGATCACGCCCCCTGCGTCGCTCGTCGAGCGCGCATGGAAGCGCGGCCTCGACGTCGGCCGCTACAAGGCGGTCGACGACGTGCTCGCGCACGCGGTCGAAGCGTATTCCGGCATGCCGCAGCTGTTCTTCACGTGGGTGCGCCGCGCCGACAAGCGCGTGCACTTCGAGTTTCTCGACAACAGCGTGCCATTCGGCGAGCGACCGCGCACGATCGCGTTCGGCTGGAACGACCGGCTGAACGTGCTCGACGTCAAGGGTATGCTCGACATCGAACGCTACCGGCGCATCGACATCGCCGCTACTTCGCCGCAGACGCTCTACCGCGACCCGGAGAGCCTCGACGCCGCGCGCAACACGTCGTTCCTGCACGAATGCATCGCGCGGTTTGCCGAGGTCAATTTTGCCGAGCAGGCGAGCGCGCGGATCTATGCGCGGGTCACCGGCGGTGTCGCATCGTGCGTGGATGCGCACACGCTGCGCGACGCACTGCGCGACGCCGACACCTACGCCGGCATCGCGGCGGTCGCGCCCGCGCTGCTCGACGCCGCACCCGTTACGCAGGCGCGGTTCATCGACGTCGCTGAGCGCATTCACACGGTCGGCGGCTGGGGCAGCTGAGGCGCTTCGCCCCATGTAAGCGGACTCCTACGCGAGGACGAGGCCGCGGCTGTCCTGCGAACGATGCGCCTACCCGCGGGCGCAACGCCTGCGCGCTGCGCAAACTAGGCGGCGAAGGCTCCGAGTGACAACAGCGCGCGCGTATCGCTTTGCGGCGTGCAGAGGACACCCGGTGGCCGATGTCCGCCATGAGCCGCCGCGCATTCGCGATCATCGTCGCCCTCGTGCTCGCCGTCGTCGCGGGTGGCCTCTGGCTGCTCGGCCGGCAGTCGACGCTGCAGTGGGCGGTGCGCGAGGCGCAGGCGCGCGCGCACGGGGCGCTCGCGATCGAGCAGCCGACCGGCTCGCTGCTGTCGCGCATGCATGCCGCGCGCATCACGTGGCGCGGGCCGTCGAACGCCGTGCAGGCGGACGACGTCGACGTGTCGTGGTCGCCGCTGTGGCTGCTGGTCGGTACGCTTGCGTTCGACAGCGTGCGCGCAGCCACGCTGAAGGTGACAACGACGGCGAGCAAGCACGAGCCGTTGAAGCTGCCCGAAAAGCTTCGCCTTCCCGTGCGGGTCCGCTTCGACGACGGCGCGCTCGGCACGCTCAGCCTGGTCAATATCGACGGCGATGCGCGCACATTCGAGCATGTCGCCTTGTCGTTCGCGACGGGGCCGGACCGGTGGTCGGCGAAGCTCGCGAGCCTTCGGACCTCGTGGGGCACGATCAGCGGCAACGCGCAGGTCGCGACCGCGGCGCCGTTCGCGCTCGACGCTGCGCTCGCGCTCGTGCCCGAAGGCCGCGCCGCGGACGTTCCGCCGATTTCACTCAAAGCCAACGCCAAAGGCAGCCTGTCCGCGTTCGATCTCGCGATCGACGCCAGCGCGCAGACGTCGAAGGCGAACGCGAAGCTTCGCATCGAGCCGATGTCGGCGTTGCCGGTGACGGCGATCGACGCAACGCTGCACGACGTCGACGTACGGCACGTCTTTCCGAGCGCGCCGCAGGCGATCCTCGCCGGCAACGTCAAGGCGGCCAGGCGCGACGACGGCATGCTGCGCGGAAGCGTCGACATCGCGAACCACGCCGCGGGCACCGTCGACCAGCGCCGACTGCCGATCGCACATCTCGCGGCGGAGCTCGTTGCCGCGCCGCAGCGGTGGTGGCTCGAAGAGCTCGTGCTCGACGGCGGCCGTGCCGGCAAGCTCACCGGGACCGGCTGGGTGTCGGCGAGCGAAGCCGGAATGGTGCTCGTCACCGACGGCATCGACCTGCACAACGTGCATCCCGCGCTGCAGACGACCCACGTCGCCGGCAACGTGTATACCAGCGGGGCATTCGACCGTCAGCAGATGCGCTTCGCGCTGACCGAGCGCAGGATCTCGTTCTCCGGCGACGCGGTGTACGAGCCCGAAAAGCTCACCGTCAATCGCATCGACGTGCGCGCCGGCTCGGGGCGCTTCGCCGCGAGCGGCTCGCTCGCGCTCGACGACGAGCACGCGTTCGCGGTGAAGACCCGGTTCGCGTCGTTCGATCCGTCGCGGTTCGCCAACATTCGTTCAGCCGACCTCAACGGCAATCTCCGCGCGACGGGTCAGCTCGCGCCCGTGTTGCACGTGCGCGCCGATGGCCGCCTGGCGAACAGCACGGTGTGGGGACTGCCGGTGGCCGCGGAAGGCAACTGGGCGTCGAACAAGGCCGATCAGCCGACGATCGGATTCGACATGAGGGCCACGATCGGCGACACGCGCGTGGCCGCTCGCGGCACGGTGAAGGATCCAAAGGCGCTGAAGGCGCTCGACCTCGCACTCGATCTGCGGGGCGCCGATCTGCAGCAGCTTTACACGATCACCGGCGTGCCGTTCCCGTCGACGCCGCCATATAGCGTATCGGGCACGCTGCGCTTCGCCGACAACGTGTGGACGCTGCGCGGCTTCGACGGACAGGTCGGTCGCAGTGATCTTAGCGGAGACTTCGTCGTCGACGTCACCGGGGAGAAGCCGTTCGTGCGCGCGCAACTGACGTCGCGGCGCATGGACATGACCGACCTCGGCGGCTTCATCGGTCACGATTACCACGCGCCGGATCCCGAGCCGGACAAGCTGCTGCCGCATTCGCCGTTCGGCCTCGAAAAGCTCAATGCGGCGAACGTCGACCTGCAGCTGACGGGCCGCAGCTTTCGCAACGAGCGCCTGCCGCTGCATCATCTCGCCGCGCACCTCAAGCTCGACCACGGAAAGTTGACGATCGACCCGCTGAAGTTCGATGCCGCCGGCGGCGCGATTGGCGCGCGCGTGACGATGGATGCGCGCCGCCGGCCGATCCGCACGATCGCCGACGTCGACGTGCATGGGATTCGGCTCGCGAAGATCGCGCCCGCCATGAAGCAGTCGATCGCGACGGCGGGCGCGATCGACGGCCGCGCGCGACTTGCGATGAGCGGCAACTCGTTCGGCGCGATGCTCGGCTCCGCCAACGGCACGCTCGTGCTCGCGATGGACCGCGGGACGATCAGCGACCTCGTGCTGCGCCTTGCCGATCTCGACGTCGCGCATGCCGTCACCGTGATGGCGCAAGGCGACAGGAAGATTCCGGTCCGCTGCGTCGTGGCCGACTTCGCCGCCGAGGACGGGGTGTTCCGGCCGCGCACGCTGGTGCTCGACAGCGAGCACACCGTCATCCGCGGCGAAGGCAGCGTCGACGTCGACACCGAGCAGCTCGCGCTGCGGCTCACCGCCGAGCCGAAGGACGGCAGCGTTTTCGCGCTGCGCGGTCCGATTCGGATCGACGGCACGCTGAAGGAGCCCGCGGTCCATCCGGAGCTCGGCCAGGCGATTGCGCGAACCGCAGCCGCGATCGCGCTCGGCGTCATCGCACCGCCGGCGGCGATCCTGCCTTTCCTGCAGCCGGGCAAGCCGCAGGACGTCAACTGCGAGTCGCTGATCGAGCGCGCGTCGCAGTTCATCGAGGCGGCCAAGAGTGAGCCGCGCCCGACGATCGCGGCGACGGCCGCGCCGCGCCGCGATTGAGCACGCAACGCTGCATCGAGTGCCGCACCGCGGCCCTGTTGCGCGAGCGGGTATGGCCCGCTGCAGGCGATGATCGCGACGTTGGCGGCGGGCCGCCCGCGTGGTCTACTATGCGTGCGGCGCATGATCGCGTTCCGACCGTCGAGCGCTCTCGGCACGCCGCCTCACCGCGATGAGCAAGCCGTCCAGCGCCATGCGCAAGCCTCCGCCGTCGTCCGACGAGCGCTACGAAGCAATGCTTGCCGTCCTGATGAATTTCCGCATCGTCGTGCGCACGATGCGCAACCACTACCGGCGTGTCGAGCGCGCGTGCGGCGTCAGCGGAGCGCACGTCTGGGCGCTCGCGCAGATCGCGGCGACGCCCGGGATCAACGTCAGCGACGTCGCGCATCAGCTCGCGATCCATCAATCGACGGCAAGCAACATGCTCGACAAGCTCGAGCGTGCCGGGCTCGTTTCGCGCGTGCGCTCGGCCGACGATCGTCGCGTCGTGCGCCTGCAGGCGACCGCGCGCGGCCGGCGCATCGTCGAGCGCGCGCCGCCGCCGGTGCGCGGCGCGCTGCAGCAGGCGCTGGTCGACTTGCCGCTGTCGCGCCTCGCGGCGTTACGCGACGAGCTCGGCGAGCTGCTGCACCGCATGCATGCCGACGGGAATCGAGCCGAGGCGTTGACGCTCGCGACGCTGCTCGGTCGAGGCACGGCCCGAGCACCCCTCGCGCATCGGCTCGGCGCCGGAACGGACGCGGCGCCGGCGACATCGAGCAAACGGCGTCGCCGGGCGCGCGCGACCCGGCGCGCGTCACGCGACGATGTCGATTAGCGCGAGTCCGCTCGTCGCGTCGAAGCGGCGCGCGAGATAGCCCGGCGACTGCACGAGGATCACTTCGAGCGTCGGCCGCACGCGCGCGGCGAGCAGATGCCCGCCGTATGCGCGGCCGTCGCGGCGGCCGACGACGACGTGGGCGTGCACTTGCGGCTCGCCGTCCTTCAACGCGATATCGCCGATGAGCGACACGACCTCGACCTGCTCGTCGATCGGGATCTTCAGGTAGTCCTTCGCCTGCCAGTCGAAGTAGCCGAGCGTGACGCGCTCGAAGGCGCCGATCGCGCTGAAGTGCGCGGCCGTCAAGTTGTGGCTGCGCGCAAAGCCGGCGAGCGCCGGCAGCACATCGTCGCCGTTGTCGAATACGAGCGCGATCGTGCGCTCCGGCGCCTCGTTGATCACCTTGCTTTTCATCGACCCTCCGTTTGCGTATCGCGCGATGCACCCGTCGCCGCGCTGCGCTCGATCGCCATCGCGAGCACCTGCGCCGGATGCAGCGCGCTGCGCCCGCTGCCCTGCTCGATCTGCTCGCGGCAGCTGAAGCCGTCGGCGACAACGAGCACGTCGTCGCCGGCATCGCGTACGCGCGGCAGCAGCACGAGCTCGCCGATCCGCTTCGACACGTCGTATTTGCTGCGTTCGTAGCCGAACGCGCCCGCCATCCCGCAGCAGCCGGAGTCGAGCACCTCGCCGTCGAGGCCCGCCGTCTTGAGCAGCCACCCCCCGCTCGCCTTGCCGGTCAGCGCCTTGCGATTGCAATGCGCGTGCACGATCGCCTTGCGTCCGAGCGGTGGCGGTCGGAAGCCCGGCGCGTGCCGCTCGAGGAACTCGTCGAAGAAGAACGTCTGCTGCGCGAGGCGTTTCGCGCGCTCGTCGTCCGGCAGCAATGCGCCGAGCTCGTCTCGAAAGACCGCGCCGCACGCGGGCTCCAGCACGACGAACGGGACGCCGGCGTCGATCGTGGCGCCGAGGCGGTCGAGGATGCGCGCGAGATACGCCTTCGCCGCGTCGAGGAAGCCGAATTCGTACAGCGGCCGCCCGCAGCACACGTGCATCGACGGCACCGACACGGCGAACCCGGCCGCTTCCAGAACGGCGACGGCCGCCTCGCCGACGTCGGGATGGAAGTGGTTGTTGAACGTGTCGGGCCACAGCAGCACCGGGGGCGCGCTGCGCGGCGCGGTGTGGCGGCGGCGGAATCGCGCGACGAACGTCGACGGCGCGAACCGTGGCAGCTCGCGCTCGGGCGCGACCGACAGCACCGCCTTCGCGATCGCGCCGAGGCCCGGCGCGTGCGTCAACGCGTTCGCGAGCGAGGGCATCGCAGCGGCGATTCGCGCCCAGCGGTCGAGATGGCCGAACGCGTACGCGACGGGGGGCCGTGCGTGCCGCGTGTAGTAGTCGGCGAAGAATTCCGCGCGGTACGTCGCCATGTCGACGTGCGCCGGGCAATCGCCCTTGCAGCCCTTGCACGACAGGCACAGGTCCAGCGCGTCCTTCACCGCCGCGTCGGCCGCCTCGCCGCGCAGGAAATCGCCGCGCATCATCTCGAACAGCAGCCGCGCGCGACCGCGCGTCGAGTGCCGCTCGTCCATCGTCGCGCGGTAGCTCGGGCACATCGTGTCGCCGTGATGCTGGCGGCAGTTGCCGATGCCGACGCAGCGAAGCAGCGCACGGTTGAAGCGGCCGCCGTCCTTCGGATAGCCGAAGTGGGTCGGCCACACCGCCGGATTCCAGTGCGTGCCGAGGCGCAGGTTGTCGCTCGGCGTGTACGGATCGACGACCTTGCCGGGATTCATCCGCCCTTGCGGATCCCAGATCGACTTGAACTCGCGAAACGCGTCGACGAGCGTCTCGCCGTACATCTTGGGGAGGAACATCGCCTTCGACTGGCCGTCGCCGTGCTCGCCGGAGAACGAGCCGCCGAAGCGCACGACGAGGTCCGACGCCTCGTCGAGGAACGCGCGGAAGCGCTCGATGCCGTCGCGCGTTTCGAGGTTGAAGTCGATCCGCGTGTGCACGCAGCCGTCGCCGAAATGGCCGTACAGGTCGCCGGCGTAGCCGTGACGGTCGAGCAGCTTGCGAAACTCGCGCAGGTACGCGCCGAGCTTGTCGGGCGCGACGGCAGCATCCTCCCAGCCTTCCCAGGTGATCGTCTTGTTCGGCACGTGCGCGGTCGCGCCGAGGCCCGACTCGCGCACCGTCCACAGCATCTTCTCCTCGCGCGGATCGTCGAACAGCTTCATCGACGGCGCATTCGCGGCTTTCGACAGCGCCGCCATGCACGCGCGCGCATGCGCATGCGATTGGTCGCGGTCGGCGCCGCCGAACTCGACCATCAGCCAGCCGTTGCCGTCCGGCAGCAGCTTCACGTCCTCCGGATGCAGGCCGATGGCCTTCATGTCGGCGACCAGCCGGTCGTCGATGCCTTCGAGGCCGATCGGATGGTGGCCGAGAATGTCGGGCACGTGATCGGCCGCGCTGAACACGTCGGGATACCCGAGCACGAGCAGCGAGCGTCCCGGCGGGCTGTCGACAAGGCGCACCGTCGCGCCGAGGATTGTCACGCACGTGCCTTCGGTTCCGACGAGCGCACGCGCGACATCGAAGCCGTTGTCGGGCAGCAGCTGGTCGAGGTTGTAGCCGGACACGCGTCGCGGAATCTTCGGGTAACGCTTGCGGATCTCGTCGGCGTGACGATCGACCAGCCCTTTCAGCCGCGCGTAGATTTCGCCGCGCCGGCCACCCTCGCCGACGATGCGCCGCAATTCGTCGTCGCCGGTGCGTCCGACCGTCATGCGCACGCCGTCGTAGGTCAGCACGTCGAGCGCGATCACGTTGTCGACGGTCTTGCCGCCCATGACCGAGTGCACGCCGCAGGAATTGTTGCCGATCATGCCGCCGAGCGTGTTGTGCGTATGCGTCGACGGGTCGGGCGCGAACGTCAGGCGATGCTTCTCCGCGGCGTCGCGCAACTGGTCGAGCACGACGCCGGGCTCGACGCGCGCGAGCTTGCGCTCGGGATCGAGCTCGACGATGCGGTTCAGGTGCTTGGTGAAGTCGATGACGACCGCGACGTTGCAGCACTGGCCGGCGAGGCTCG
This sequence comes from uncultured beta proteobacterium, assembly GCA_963798655.1. GTDB lineage: Bacteria > Pseudomonadota > Gammaproteobacteria > Burkholderiales > Casimicrobiaceae > CAVSMC01. Next base: position 188,709 of record CAWCUH010000014.1, read on the forward strand.
TGCCGCCGCCGCGAGGCAGCACCGGCACGCGGTGACGCGCGCACGCGGCGAGCGTCGCGACGACGTCGTCGACGCTCTTCGGCACGACGACGCCGATCGGCACCTGCCGGTAGTTCGACGCGTCGGTCGCATACAGCGCGCGGCTGCCGTCGTCGAAGCGCACCTCGCCCTCGATCGCGCGGCGAAGCTCGTCGGCGAGCGTGCCGGCGGCACGCGACGCGCGCGCATCGACCAGCGGAATCGTGAGCGGTGTCATCGGCTCGCTAGACCCGATAGCGCTCGGCGTCGGCACGCTTGAATTCGAGGCCGAGCCCCGGCCGCGAACGGTCGGGCGCGAGCGTGCCGGCTTGCGGACGCAACGCGCCGTCGAACAGCATCCGCTCGATGCGCACGTGATCGAAGAAATATTCGACGTGACGCACCGGCGCCGCTGCGCAGCACGGATGCGCGTGGATCGACGGCGCGCAGTGGCTCGACAGCGGCACGTGGAACGCCTCGCACAGCGCCGCGGCGCGCATGAACCCGGTGATGCCGGCACAGCGCGTCGCGTCCGCCTGCAGCACGTCGACGGCGCCAGCAGCGAGCATCGCGCGGAAATAGCCGCTGTCGTACCCGTATTCGCCGGCGGTGACGTCGATCCCGCGCGGCGCGCGGTCGCGGATCAGCCGCAGGCCCTCGAGGTCGTCGCTCGACACCGGCTCCTCGAGCCAGCTGACGCCGCAGTCGGCGAAGCGCTTCGCCATCGCGAGCGCCTGCTTGCGGCTGTAGGCGCCGTTCGCATCGACGAAGAGCTCGGCGTCGCCGATCGCCTCGCGTGCGGCGCGAACGCGCGCGAAATCGGCGCTCGCATCGCGGCCCACTTTCATCTTGACGCGGCCGATACCTTCATCGACCCAGCCGCGCAGTTGCGCCTTCAACTCCGCGATCGAATACGACGTGAAGCCGCCGCTGCCGTACACCGGCACGGCGTTGCGCACGGCGCCGAGCAGCGAGGCGAGCGACACGTCGAGGAGCCTCGCCTTCACGTCCCACAGCGCGTTGTCGACGGCGGAGATCGCCATCGATGCGATGCCGGGGCGGCCGAGGTTGCGTATCCGCGCGACCATCGCGCTCCAGCATCCGGCGATGTCGAGCGCGTCGCGCCCGACGACGACATCGCGCAGCACGTCGCGCACGAGCGCGGCGGTCGCCGTGTCGGCGTAGCTCCAGCCGAGGCCCGCGACGTTGCCGGCGCGCACGTCGACCAGCACGAGCGTCGTCGCATGCCAGTCGAGCGTGCCGTCGGATTCCGGCGACGCCGTCGGTACGACGTAGGCCGCGACGTCGAGCGTCTCGATCGGCGCCTCGCCGCGCGCCATCATTCAGCTCACGCGAAGATCTGCTTGAGCGACGCCTTGACGGTCGCGAATCCGTCGGGATCGCCCTTCATCAACGCCTCCGCGTACTTCCGCGCCTGCTTGATCGACACGTGCGGCGGCAGCGGCGGCACGTCCGGATCGGAGCGAACGTCGATCACGACCGGCTTGCCGGCGCCGAACGCCTCGTCCCACGCGGCGCCGATCGCGTCCGGCCGGTCGACGAAGATGCCGCGCAAGCCGAGGATCTCGGCGTATTGCGCGTAGGCGACGTGCGGCACGTCCTGCGACGCGCTGAACTTCGGGTCGCCTTCCATGACGCGCTGCTCCCACGTCACCTGGTTGAGGTCGCCGTTGTTCAGAACCATGACGACCAGCCGCGGATCGCTCCAGCGGCGCCAGTATTTGGCGATCGTGATCAGCTCGTTCATGCCGTTCATCTGCATCGCGCCGTCGCCGATCATCGCGATCACGGGGCGATCGGGAAACGCGAACTTCGCCGCGATCGCGTACGGCACGCCGGGACCCATCGTCGCGAGGCCGCCCGACAGCGACGCCTTCATGCCGCGGCGAATGCGCACGTCGCGCGCGTACCAGTTCGTGCCGGAGCCGCTGTCGGCGCACAGGATCGCGCCGTCGGGCAGCCGCTTCGAGAGCTCCCAGAACACGCGCTGCGGGTTGACCGGATTCGCATCGACCATCGCGCGCTCGTCGAGCGTCTCCCACCAGTCGCGCACATTCGACTCGATCTCGTCGCGCCACTTGCGGTCCTGCTTCTGCTTGAGCAGCGGAAGCAGCAGCTGCAGCGTGTCGGCGGCGTCGCCGACGAGGTTCACCTCCATTGGATAGCGCAGGCTCATCATTCGCGGATCGATGTCGATCTGCACGCCGCGCGCCTTGCCCTCCTCCGGCAGGAATTCGGAATACGGAAAGCCGGAGCCGACCATCAGCAGCGTGTCGCAGTCGACCATCATCCTGTAGCTCGGCCGCGTGCCGAGGAGACCGATCGACCCGGTGACCCACGGCAGGTCGTCGGGCACGGCGGCCTTGCCGAGCAGCGCTTTCGCGACGCCGGCGCCGAGCCGGTTCGCGACCTCGATCACCTCGTCGGTTGCATTGAGCGCCCCGGCGCCGACGAGGATCGCGACGCGCTTGCCGGCGTTCAGCACGTCGGCCGCGTTCTGCAAATCCTTCTGCTTCGGCACCGGTCGCGGAATCGCGTAACCGATGCCGGAATGAACCGTGCCGTGCTCGCGCGGCGGCTCCTCGGCGTCGAGCTCCTGCAGGTCGTTCGGAATGATGATGCACGCCGGCGAACGCTCGGCGGCGGCGGTGCGCATCGCGCTGTCGATAACATGGCGCATCTGCGGCGGCGTCGTGACCATCTGCACGTATTCGTGGGCGACGTCCTTGAACAGCGACACGAGGTCGACTTCCTGCTGATAGTGGCCGCCGAGCGCGGCACGACGCTGCTGGCCGACGATCGCGACGACCGGCTGGTGGTCGAGCAACGCGTCGTAGAGCCCGTTCAGCAGATGGATCGCGCCGGGGCCCGACGTCGCGAGGCAGACGCCGACTTGGCCGGTGAACTTGGCGTGCGCCGTCGCCATGAACGCGGCCATTTCCTCGTGGCGAACCTGCACGAACTCGGGCGCGTCCTTCGCGCGCTGCAACGCCCCCATGATCCCGTTGATGCCGTCTCCGGGGTAACCGAATATGCGGCGCACGCCCCATTCGCGAAGGCGTTCGATCAGGAAGTCGCTGACGGTTCGAGCCATGATGGGATCTTTCCTGTGGCGATCGTAGGGAGCGCGCGCGATCGTGGGGCGCGCGCGGTCGACGGATCAGGCGCGCGACCGCGCTTCGACGGCGTCGAAGGCGCATACGCAGTTAGAACGACGACGGCGCCCGCAAAGTTCCTTCGTTTGTTCCAACTCGACCGGCTGTCGGGGCGCACCGTGCGGATGTCGCGGCAAATTAGGCCCGCGTTCGTGACGCCGATAGTTGACACGGCAGCACGGCGACTCTTACGCTCGGCCGAATGCGCCGCGCTCGCGGCGCGAGGAGGAGTGATGGACGCCGGCAACACGCGCAACGAGCGCCTGATCGCGCTATGCCTGCTCGGCTGGCTGCTCTTCAACTATCCGATGCTCGCCCTGTTCAACCGCGCGACGCTCGTTCTCGGCATTCCGCTCCTCTATGCGTACGTGTTTGCCGCCTGGGCAGCGCTGATCGCGCTGATCGCGCTCGTCGTGCGGCGACAGCGATGATGCGGCGCACATTGACATGCCAAGGCGCGCAAGCGCACGACAGCGCGCGTAGCTCATGCTGAACGGCCCCGTCGTCGTCGTCGCGTCGTTCGCTTACCTCGGGCTGCTGTTCGCGATCGCGTACTACGCCGACCAGCGCGCCGACCGCGGCCGCTCGGTGATCGCGAGCCCGTACGTCTACAGCCTGTCGCTCGCCGTCTACGCGACCGCCTGGACGTTCTATGGCAGCGTCGGACGCGCCGCGCACGACGGCGTCGGCTTCCTGCCGATCTACATCGGCCCGACGCTGATGATCGCGCTGTGGTGGGTCGTCATGCGCAAGATCATCCGCATCTCGAAGGCGAACCGGATCACCTCGCTCGCCGACTTCGTCGCGTCGCGCTACGGCAAGAGCGCGCTGCTCGGCGGCGTGGTCACGGTCATCGCCGTCATCGGCATCCTGCCGTACATCTCGCTGCAGCTGAAAGCGGTGTCGAACAGCTTCACGATCGTCCTGCAGTATCCGTCGATCGCGATGCCGGCGAAGCTCGGCGCGATGCCGCTGCTGCAGGATACGGCGCTGTGGGTGGCGCTGATCCTCGCCGTGTTCACGATCCTGTTCGGCACGCGGCATCTCGACGCCGCCGAGCATCACGAAGGAATGGTCGCGGCGATCGCCTTCGAATCGCTGGTGAAGCTCGTCGCCTTCGTCGCCGTCGGCGCGTTCGTCACCTTCGGCCTGTACGACGGCTTCGGCGACGTGTTCGCGCGCACCGCCGCCGACCCCGCGCTCGCACCGATGCTGACGCCGTTCGACGGCGTCGCCGGCAGCTACGCCGACTGGGCATGGCTCACGGTGCTGTCGATGCTCGCGATCATGTTCCTGCCGCGTCAGTTCCAGGTCGCCGTCATCGAGAACAAGGACGAGAAGCATCTCGACACGGCGATCTGGCTGTTTCCGCTGTACATGCTCGCGATCAACGTGTTCGTGCTGCCGATCGCGTTCGGCGGGCGCCTGCACTTTCCCGGCAGCGTCGTCGACGCCGACACGTTCGTGCTGACGCTGCCGATGGCCGAGCGGCGCGAATGGATCGCGCTGCTCGTCTACATCGGCGGCCTGTCGGCGGCAACCGGCATGGTCATCGTCGAGACGATCGCGCTGTCGACGATGGTCTGCAACGACCTGGTGATGCCGGTGCTGCTGCGCATGAAGCGGCTGCGTCTCGCCGAACGCGCGGATCTCACCACGCTGCTGCTCGCGATCCGCCGCGGTGCAATCGTCATGATCGCGCTGCTCGGCTACCTCTATTTCCGTCTCGCCGGCGAAGCGTACGCGCTGGTCTCGATCGGGCTCATCTCGTTCGCCGCCGTTGCGCAGTTCGCGCCGGCGGTGCTCGGCGGCATCTTCTGGAAAGGCGCGACCCGCCGCGGCGCGCTCGCCGGTCTCGTCGCCGGCTTCGCCGTGTGGCTCTACACGCTGCTGCTGCCGGCGTTCGCGCGCTCGGGCTGGCTGCCGATGACACTGATCCACGACGGACCGTTCGGCATCGCGCTGCTCAATCCGCACGCGCTGTTCGGGCTCGCCGGCCTCGATCCGATCACGCATGCGATGATGTGGAGCATGCTCGCCAACGTCTCCGCGTACGTCGGCGTATCGCTCACCGGGACGCCGTCAGCCGACGAGCACCGGCAGGCGGGTCTGTTCGTCGACGTGTTTCGCCGTGAGCCGGGAAGCGCGCGCTTCTGGCGCGGCACCGCATCGCCGAGCGACCTTCACAGCGTGCTCGCGCGCTTCATCGGCGCCGCCTCCGCCGACGATGCGTTTCGCAACTACGCGCGCGCTCGCGGCCGTCGCTGGCCCGACGAGCGGATCGACGCCGACGCCGATCTCGTCCATTTCGTCGAGGTTCAGCTCGCCGGCGCGATCGGCGGCGCGTCGGCCCGGATCATGATTGCCTCGGCCGTCACCGAACAGGCGCTCACCGTCAGCGAGGTGCGCGCGATCCTCGACGAAGCGTCGCAGGTCGTCGAGTACAGTCACCGACTCGAGCGGAAATCGCGCGAGCTCGAAGCGGCGAGCGCCGAGCTGCGCACGGCGAACGAGCGGCTGAAGGAGCTCGACCGGATGAAGGACGACTTCATCTCGACGATCACGCACGAGCTGCGCACGCCGTTGACGTCGATCCGCGCGTTCTCCGAGATCCTGCTCGACGACCCCGACCTCGCGCGCGACAAGCGCGTGCAGTTCATCACGATCATCACCAAGGAGACCGAGCGGCTGTCGCGGCTCATCAACCAGGTGCTCGACGTCGCCAAGATCGAGTCGGGCCGCGCCGAATGGAACATCGGCAGCGTCGACGTCCGCGACGTCGTCGCCGATGCCGTCGCCGGCATGGGGCAGCTCGCGAAGGAAAACGGCACCGCGCTCGCCGTGCACGCGCCCGAGCGGCTGCCTGCGGTCAGCGCGGATCTCGATCGCGTCGTGCAGGTGCTGCTGAACCTGCTGTCGAACGCGGTCAAGTTCTGCGAGCGCGGACGCGGCCGCGTCGACGTGACGCTGTCCGAGCGCGACGGCTATGTCCGCGTCGACGTGCGCGACAACGGGCCCGGCATCGGCGAGGAGCACCACGCGCTGATCTTCGAGAAGTTCCGTCAGGCAGGCGACACGCTGACGGCGAAGCCGTCCGGCAGCGGCCTCGGCCTGCACATCAGCCGGCAGATCGTCGAGCGCCTCGGCGGCAAGCTTTGGGTCGAGAGCCGCCGCGGCGAAGGTGCGTGCTTCTCGTTCACGCTGCCCGTGCGCAGCGACGCGCCCGTGCACGCCGCGTGATCGAACAACGGAGAACCGGATGGCGAAGCGCGTGCTGATCGCGGACGACGAGCCGAACATCGTCACGTCGCTCGAGTTCCTGATGGAGCAGGCGGGCTACGAGACGAAGGTCGCGGCGAACGGTAGCGAGGCGCTCGACGCCGCGCGATCGTTTCGGCCGGACGTCGTGCTGCTCGACGTGATGCTGCCGCTGAAGAGCGGCTATGAAGTGTGCCAGCAGCTCAAGAGCGACCCGGCGACGCGCGACATCCGCATCGTCATGGTGTCGGCAAAGGGACGCGACATCGAGGTCGCGAAAGCACTCGAGCTCGGGGCCGACGCGTACGTCACGAAGCCGTTCTCGACGCGCGAGCTGGTCGCGAAGGTGCGCGAGATCCTCGGTGGCTGAGCGCAGCCGCGCGGCCGTTTCGCGCGCGCTCGTTGCGGTCGTCGCGGTCGCGGGCACCGCCGTGGTGCTGCTCGCGCTCGGTGCGGCGATTCTATGGGCCGACCTCGACGGCGCCGAGCGTGCGGCCCTCCGCGGCGTGCTGACGGCGCCGCGCGAAAGCCTCGTCGCGTTCCTCGCGGGCGCGCTCGTCGCCGCGCTCGCGTTCGTCGCGTACAGGCTGGTGGCGCCGTCCGAGCGCGCGGCGAAGCGGCTCGCCGAAGCAACGCGACTGATCGCACACGGCAATGCGTCGCATCGGATCGGGCACGCCGGCGCGCCCGGTCTCGACGCGATCGCCGCCGCCATCGACGATCTCGCTGCCGTGCGTGCGCAGCTCGCCGCGGACGTCGAGCATGCGATCCGCGACGCGAACGCGCGACTCGACGAGGAACGCAAGCGCCTCGCGGCGCTCGTCTCCGAGCTCGACCAGAGCGTGCTCGTGTGCAATCGCGACGGCCGCATCCTGCTCTACAACTCGGCCGCTCAAGGCCTTCTCGCGAGCGACCCGACGTCGGGTGACGCGCTCGGCCTCGGCCGCTCCGTGTTCGGCGTGCTCGATCGGGCAGTCGTCGTCCACGCCGTCGAGGCGCTCGAGCGGCACCTCGAACGCGATTCGCGCGAGAGCGCGCATTTCGTCACGGCGTCGCGCGACGGACGGCTGCTGCGCGTGCGCGCGGCACCGGTCGCGGCCGCCTCCGATGCGCGCTCGCTCGCCGGCTACGTGCTGCTGCTCGCCGACGTGACCGAGGACGTCGGCGCCGATGCGAAGCGCGCGGCGCTCTTCCAGGGGCTCGTCCAGTCGACGCGCGCATCGCTCGCCAACATTCGAGCGGCAATCGAGAATCTCACCGAGCATCCGGACATGGACGCGGCGCGCCGCGCTCGATTCGCCGCGATCATTCGCGACGAAGCGGTCGGATTGTCCGAGCGCATCGCGGGCGTGGGCGCCGATGCCGCGCAGACGCTCGAGGCGCAATGGCCGCTGGAGGAAATGCGTGGCGAGGACCTGCTCACGCTCGCGATGAGCCGCATCGAGCGCGCCACGAAGCTCGCGACGAAGGTCGACGCCGTCGATGCGGCGCTCTGGCTGCGCGTCGACAGCTTTTCGCTCGCACAGGCGCTTTGCTATCTCGCACAGCGGCTGCGCGACGAGTTCGCCGTGCGCGAGCTTCGCTTCCGTCTTGCCTCGAGCGGCGGCCACGCGCAGCTCGACGCGGTGTGGCGCGGGCCGCCGCTGTCGTCGGAAACCGCGTTCGCATGGCAGAGCGAGCCGCTCGCTGTCGGCGGCGAGGAAAGCGCGCTCACGCTCGCGCAGATCGTCGAGCGCCACGGCGGCGAGGCCTGGTACCAGCGCGACGTGCCGAGCCAGACGTCGTACTTCCGCTTCCTGTTGCCCGTTGCCGGCGGTCGCGGCGCGCCCCGCCAGCCGGTCGACAGCCGGCCCGAGTTCTACGACTTCGACCTGTTCGGCCGCTCGCCGGCGAGCGACGCGCTCGACTCGTGCGCGCTCGCCGATCTCGCCTATACGGTGTTCGACACCGAGACGACCGGACTCAATCCCACGCAGGGCGACCAGATCATTTCGCTCGGCGCGGTGCGCATCGTGAACGGCCGGCTGCTGAAAGGCGAGACGTTCTCGAGCCTCGTCGATCCGCGCCGGCCGCTGTCGCAGGCATCGATCGCCGTCCACGGCATCACGCAGGCGGCGCTCGCCGGTCAGCCGACGGCGGACATCGTGCTGCCGCGCTTCCGCCGCTTTGCCGAGGAGACCGTGCTCGTAGGTCATAACGCCGCGTTCGACATGCGCTTCCTGCAGCTCGCCGAGCCGCGAACCGGCGCCCGTTTCGACATGCCCGTGCTCGATACGCTGCTGCTGTCGGCGGTCGTGCACCCATCGCAGGCGTCGCACAGCCTCGAGGAGATCGCCTCGCGCGTCGGTGTCGACGTCGTCGGGCGCCACACGGCGCTCGGCGACGCGCTCGTCACCGCGCAGGTGTTCCTGCGGCTTTTGCCGCTGCTTTCCGAGCGCGACATACGCACGCTGGGCGAGGCGCGCGCGGCGTCGCAGCGCACCTACTACGCGCGGCTACAGTACTGAGCGCGAGCGCTCGCCGCAGACGTCCGCGTGCGATCGATCAGCGGCCCTGGTTCACCGCGGAGGGCGCCGGCCGCTCGGGGTCGCGCGCGCTGCCCGGCAGGAAGTCGTTCGCCGCACGCGAGTGGTCGCCGGCCTGCGCCGGCGGCTGATCATTCGATCCGCGGTGCCAGCCGCCGCCATCGCCACGGTCGCCTCCGCGCCAGTCGTTGTGCTGATCGCGGTTCCAATCGTGGCCGCGGTTCCAGTCGTGGTTGCGGTTCCAGTCATGGTCGCGGCCGTCACCGTAGTAGTAGAAGCCGAGCGCCGGCGGACCGACGTAATATCCGGGACCGTAGTCGTAATAAGGGCCGTAGTCGGCCGCGTAGCCGTTGTCGTAGCTGTACGCGTACGGTTGCGAATAGCCGTAACCGTAGTCGTACGACGCGCAGCCCGCGGCGACGGCACTGAAAGCCGTAGCGGCGAGTAGGGATTTGACGAAGCGGTTCATGTGCACCTCCGTGGTCACCTGGGTGAGGCTCTGCGCGCAGGCGCGGGTTCCCGGCCAAATGTAACGAAAAGATATCGTCCTACACCGAACATGCCGACACGCCGTCATTTTTCAATGCTTCGCAACTTCCATGCGGCCGATTGGCTCACGCTCGCGAACGCCGTATGCGGCGCGGGCGCCGTGCTGTCGGTCGTGACCTACGTGCGATCCGGCGAAATCGCGCACCTGCTTGCCGCCTGCACGCTGGTGGCGGCCGCACTGGTTTTCGATGTGCTCGACGGTCGCGTCGCGCGCTGGCGCCACCAGGCGTCGCTGCTCGGACGCGAGCTCGACTCGCTCGCCGACGTCATCTCGTTCGGCGTCGCGCCGGCGGCGATCGGCTTCGGCGCCGGCATGAACGGCATCTGGGACGGGGCGATCCTGCTCTATTTCGTCGCATGCGGCGTGAGCCGGCTCGCGCGCTACAACGTCACGGCCGACGCGCTGTCCGAAGGCGGCGAGAAGGTGCGCTACTTCGAGGGGACGCCGATTCCCACATCGATCGTGCTGGTCGCAGTCGTCGCCGCCGCGGCGATGTCGGGCGCGCTCGGTGAACGGCTATGGCTCGGCGTGGTCCATATCGGACCCTGGCCGCTGCATCCGCTGTCCGTGCTCTACGCGGTCTCCGGCTCGCTGATGATCAGCCGCACGCTGCACATACCGAAGCTCTGACATCCGATGCCCGTCCGCGAGACCGCATCCGGCCTGCTCGCCGACGCGATCGAGATGCTGCGCGAAGCGGACCGGCTGCATCGGCAATTCTTCACGCTCGCGCTCGGATCGCCCGGTCCGTGCTGGTCTCCGCCGGTCGACATCGTCGAAAGCGACCGGGCGCTCGTGATACGTGTCGCGCTGCCGGGCGTGGCAGCCGACGCCGTCAGCGTGACGACCGACGGCACGAGCCTTCAGGTGAATGCCGCGCGGGCGCTCGGCGCCGCGCCACGGGAGACGATCCACGCGCTGGAGATCCCGTACGGCCGCTTCGAGCGGCGCATCGATCTTCCTCCGGGCCGCTACGAGATCGACGGCCGCGAGCTCGCCGACGGTTGCCTCGTGCTGCGGCTGCGCAAGCTCGGCTGAGCGACATGCGACCGAGCGACGACAGCAGCGCCGGCACGCCGCCGATGTCAGCCGACGCGGCAACGCAGCCGGCGAACGGCGATCCGCTCGCCGATCTGCCGGCCGATTCGCTGATCATCGTGCCGACGCGCAACGTCGTGCTGTTTCCCGGACTGATCGCGCCACTGACGCTTGGCCGTGCATCGTCGATCGCCGCCGCGCAGCACGCGGCGCGCAGCGGGCGCAAGCTCGGCGTGCTGCTGCAACGCGATCCGGAGGTCGACGAGCCGAAGGCCGGCGACCTGTACGCCGTCGGCACGGTGGCGACGATTTTGCGCTACATGACGATGCCCGACGGCAGCCACACCGTCGTGTGCCACGGCGAGCAGCGCTTCCGCGTCGCCGGCTTCGTCGACGGCTCGCCGTTTCTCGTTGCGCGCGTCGAGGTGATTCCCGATGCACAGCCGGCGACCAAGGAGATCGAGGCGCGGGTGATGCAGGTGAAGGCGCGCGCCGCCGAAGCGCTCGAGCTGATGCCGCGCGTGCCCGCCGAGCTCACGAGCGCGCTCCAGCAGGTCAGCGCGCCGGGCGCACTCGCGGACTTCATCGCGGGATTGCTCGACATCAAGCCCGCCGAGAAGCAGGACATCCTCGAAACGTTCGACATCGCGGCGCGGCTCGACATCGTGCTGCGCTTTCTCGCGAGCCGAATCGAAGTGCTGCGTCTTTCGCGCGAGATCGGCGAGCAGACGCAGGAGCGCCTGGAGGGCCGTCAGCGCGAAGCGCTGCTGCGCGAGCAGATGAGGACGATCCAGAACGAGCTCGGTGAAGGCGAAGGCCGCGATCCGGAACTGGACGAGCTCGGGCAGCAGATCGCCAGGGCGCAGATGCCCGAGGACGTCGACAAGCAGGCGCGCAAGGAGCTGAAGCGCCTGCAGCAGATGTCGGAAGCCTCGCCCGAATACTCGATGGTGCGCACTTACCTGAGCTGGCTCGTCGAGCTGCCGTGGGCAGCGCCGGGCGACGAGCCGATCGCGATCGACGACGCGCGGCGAATCCTCGACGAGGACCACTACGGGCTCGACAAGGTGAAGCGCCGGATCCTCGAGTACCTCGCCGTGCGCAAGTTGAACCCGCACGGCAAGAGCCCGATCCTGTGCTTCGTCGGTCCGCCCGGTGTGGGCAAGACGTCGCTCGGACAGAGCATCGCGAAGGCGCTCGGCCGCGCGTTCGTGCGCCTGTCGCTCGGCGGCGTGCACGACGAAGCGGAGATCCGCGGTCACCGGCGCACCTACATCGGCGCGATGCCGGGCAACATCATCCAGGCGATCCGCAAGGCCGGCGCACGCAACTGCGTGATGATGCTCGACGAGATGGACAAGCTCGGCGCCGGCATGCACGGCGATCCGTCGTCGGCGCTGCTCGAGGTGCTCGATCCCGAGCAGAACTCGACGTTCCGCGACAACTATCTCGGCGTGCCGTTCGACCTGTCGCGCGTCTTCTTCATCGGCACGGCGAACGTGCTCGATCGCATCCCCGGACCGCTGCGCGACCGGATGGAAGTGGTCGAGCTGCCCGGCTACACCGAGCAGGAGAAAATGCAGATTGCGCGCCGCTATCTGGTGCGTCGCCAGCTCGAAGCGAGCGGATTGACGCCCGGGCAGTGCGAAGTGACCGACAAGGCGCTCGCGCTCGTCATCGGCGATTACACGCGCGAAGCGGGCGTGCGCAATCTCGAGCGCGAGATCGGGCGCCTCTTTCGCAATGCCGCGATGCGCATCGCCGAAGCAACGGCGACGCAGGTACGCATCGACGCCGCCGATGTCGTCTCCATCCTCGGGCCGGCGCGCTTCGAGAGCGAGGTCGCGATGCGCACGAGCGTGCCGGGCGTGTCGACCGGCCTTGCCTGGACGCCGGTCGGCGGCGACATCCTGTTCATCGAGGCGACGCGAACGCCGGGCAGCGGAAGGCTGATCCTCACCGGCCAACTCGGCGACGTGATGAAGGAAAGCGCACAGGCGGCGTTGACGCTCGTCAAGGCGCGCGCCGTGCATCTGGGCGTCGAGCCTTCGGTGTTCGAGAAGTCGGACATCCACATGCACATTCCCGCGGGCGCGATCCCGAAGGACGGCCCGAGCGCCGGCGTCGCGATGTTCGTCGCGCTCACGTCGCTCGCGCTCGACAAACCGGTGCGAAGCGACGTCGCGATGACCGGCGAGATCAGCCTGCGCGGGCTCGTGCTTCCCGTCGGCGGCATCAAGGAGAAGGTGCTCGCCGCGTTGCGCGCGGGAATCCACACCGTGCTGCTGCCCGCGCGCAATCGACGCGACCTCGACGAGATTCCCGAGGACGCGCGCCAACGGCTCGCGTTCGTCTGGCTGGAGACGGTCGACGACGCGTTGCGTGCCGCGATCGGCCACGAGCCGGCCCCGGCGCTGACGCCGGCTTGACGTCACCTGCGAGGAGCGCCGGCGACGGGCAATCCGCTTTTCGCTCGCGACAACCGCTTTGTCGCGCCGCCGCGATGACAGCCTTCAGCGCGGCAGGCGCTCGCCGGCGGTCACTGCGAACGGCAGCCGGTTCTCGGGCGGCGAGAGCGGGCACGACCAGCGCGCGTCGTACGCGCACGACGGGTTGTACGCGAAGTTGAAATCCAGCACGAAGGCGTCGCTCGTGCCGCCGAGGTCGGCGCCCTTGATCGTGTCGTACAGGTAGCGCCCGCCGCCGTACGTCGCGTCGGCGCAGGTCGCGTCGGTGAACGGCAGCCACAGACCGCCGCCGTAGCCTTCTAGCCAGTAAAGCGCGAGCCGGGCCGCGACGCCGCCGGCCTCGAACTCGACCGTGCCGGTGCGCGAGCATCGGAGAATGCCGTCGGCGGCAAGCGGAATCTCGAATGTCGACACGACCGCCGCGGGCACGAACGTCCCGACGATGCGCCACGCCGCGTCGTAGTCGAACCACGACGCACCGCGCCATTGCCGCCGGTAAGGCAGCGGGATCGGACTGTCCGGATGCTCGAGAAACAGCCGATCGCGCTCGCGCCGGTACGCCGTTGCCCCCGCATGCGCGCCGGTGAGCGAGGTCGTGCGAACGTCGGCGTAAAGCTGTGCCACCGTGCGGCGCCAATGCGCGAGCGTCACGGGATTCGTCGGGGTCGTCATCGAATTCGTCGTCCGGGCGGACCGCGAATGATACAGGCCGCCTGCTGCGCACACGTCTTGCGGTAAAGCCCTCCGGGCAGCAGGGAGACGCGTGAATAATCGCGCACCCCGAACGTCGCCTCTTTGTCCGGTCGCGGCCGTGGATTGCGCTTAAGCCATTGGAAGCCGCGCAAACGCGCTGCGTGACACGGGAGAAATGGCATGAAGACGTCGGGTGCAGTGGCCGCGCTGTGCGCGGTGGCGGCGGCGGTCGCGACGATGGCCGGCAGCCACGCCGACAGCCGGCAGGGGCCGCTCATGTACTTCGTGAACGAGACCGGCATGGCGGCGACGTTCCACACGAGCGGGCGCATCGACACGTCGAACGCGTTCTTCCAGAAGCTCGGCACGAACGGACGAAGCTGCGACACCTGCCATCAGCCCGGCGATGGCTGGACGGTGACGCCGGCATCGATCCGGCAGCGGTTCGAGGCGACGCAGGGTCGCGATCCGATCTTCCGCGCGAACGACGGGGCCAATTCGCCGAATGCCGACGTCTCGACGCTCGCCGCGCGTCGCGCCACGTACAGCATGCTGCTGACGAAGGGATTGCTCCGCGTGGGCATCGGCATTCCAGACACGGCCGAGTTCGAGCTCGCCGACGTCGACGATCCCTACGGCTTCGCCTCCGCGCACGAGCTCTCGCTGTTCCGCCGACCGTTGCCGGCGGCAAACCTCAAGTTCCTGAGTGCGGTGATGTGGGACGGTCGGGAGACGTTCGCCGATGCGGCATCGCTCGATTGCATCGCCGCCACCACCAAGTGCTTCGCGCCGTTGCAGTTCAACCTTGCCGATCAGGCGAATTCGGCGACGGTCGGCCATGCACAGGGCGCGCAGCCGCTGTCGCAGGCGCAGCGCGAGTCGATCGTCCAGTTCGAGATGGGCCTTTTCATCGCGCAGGCGTTCGACCGCGATGCGAAGGACCTGACCGCCCGCCATGCGCGCGGCGGACCGCAGTCGATTCCCGGCACGCCGTTCTACTTCGGCATCAACGACGTCGTCTCCGGTGACTACCGGACCGGCGCGCCGTTCAGCAGCATCGTGTTCGACCTCTACGACGCATGGAGCGAGGCCGGCGGCGACCGCGGCGCGGACGGCAGCACCGCCGAAGCACGGCGCGCCGTCGCGCGCGGGCAGGCGCTGTTCAACACGAAGCCGATCCGCATCACGGGCGTCGGCGGCCTGAACGACGACCTGCACGCCTCCGTGATCGACGGAACGTGCACGACGTGTCACGACACGCCGGGCGCCGGCGATCACTCGATCCCGGCGCCGCTCAACATCGGCATCGCCGACGCATCGCGCGCGACGCCTGACATGCCGATCTACGTGCTGCGCAACATGGCGACCGGCGAGACGGTCGAGACGACCGATCCGGGACGCGCGTTGATCACCGGCAAGTGGAACGACATCGGCCGCTTCAAGGGACCGACGCTTCGTGCGCTCGCGACGCGCGCGCCGTATTTCCACAACGGCTCGGCGACCGATCTCGCCGCTGTCGTCGACTTCTACAACGATCGCTTCGACATCGGCCTCACTGCGCAGGAGAAGTCTGATCTGGTTGCGTTCCTGCGCACGCTTTGACACCAGGAGTAAGCGATGAAGCTACGTTACCGAATGGCAATCGCGGTTTGCACGATGTGCACGCTTGGCGTCCAGTCCGCGCTCGCCGACGGATGCTCGGGAGGCGCGAATGGCGGAATGGGCGCGTCGGGCAGTGACTGCAGCGATCCGCCGCCGGCGGCCGTCGCGGCCGCCGGCGCGGGCGCGCGCGTGCTAAGCTTCGCGCCTTGCACCGGGCGCTCGCCCGTTCGTCGCCGCTCCACCGTTGGCTGTCCGCCCGCCCGCCCTCGCGAAACTCACGCGCCCGCGCCTCTACGATGCGCTCGCGCGTCCGCGGCTGTTCGACACGCTGGATGAAGCGCTGGCGCGGCCGATCGTCTGGTTGAGCGCGCCGCCGGGCGCCGGCAAGACGACGCTGGTCGCGAGCTACCTCGAGGCGCGCGCTCTGCGCCATCTCTGGTATCAGGTCGACGTCGGCGACAGCGATCCGGCGACGTTCCTGCATTACCTGCGCACCGCGGCCATGCAGCTCGCCGGCAAGCGCGCGGCTTCGCTGCCGGTGTTCACGTTCGAGCCGCAGCAGGACCTGGTGCGCTTCTCGCGCAGCTTTTGCCGCGATCTCTTCTCGCTGCTCGCGCCGCAATGCGTGATCGTGCTCGACAACTTCCAGGAAATGCGCACGCCCGAGGACCAGCGCCTCGCGCTCGTGCAAGGGCTCGAGGAACTGCCCGACGGCGTCAACGTCGTCATCGTGTCGCGCACCGACCCGACGCCCGATTTCGCGCGGCTCGTCGCGAGTCGCAAGATCGCGCGCGTCGACGCGGCGGCGCTCAACTGCACGGCCGACGAAGCGCGCGCGATGCTCGGCGCCGACGCGCTCGACGCGAAGACGCTGCAGCGGATCCATCGACAGAGCGAAGGCTGGGTCGCCGCGGTCGTGCTGCTGCGCGAGCATTTGAGCCGTCCCGGCGCGGCGCTCGACGAGTCGCTCGGCGAAGGCAAGGACGCGATCTTCCAGTATTTCGCCGGCGAGATCTTCAACCGTGCGCGCCCGGAGAACCAACGGGTGCTGATGCTGACCGCGCTGCCGCGTTCGATCACGCCGAGCGAAGCGGTCGAGCTCACCGGCAGCGACGAGGCGCAGCGCCTTCTCGACTACCTGTATCGGCGTCATCTGTTCGTCGACCGCCGTCGCGGCAACGAGACGACGTATCAGTATCACGCGCTCTTTCGCGAGTTCCTGCACGAGGAAGCGCGCAAGCGGCTGCCACGCGACGAGCGCCGTGCGGCAGGCGCGAAGGCGGCGGCCATGCTGGCCGCGCGCGGCGCCGCGAGCGACGCGCTCGAGCTCTATCGCGACGCCGGCGATTTCGAGGCGATGCGCACGCTGATTCGGGCGAATGCGCTCGACTGGGCACGGCAGGGACGGGCGCAGGCGCTGTCGGACTGGATCGAGGCGCTGCCCGCCGACATGCGCGCCACCGATCCGTGGCTCGAATACTGGTTCGGCCGCGCGTGGATCTTCGTCGAGGCGCAGCGCGGGCGTCCGGCACTCGAGCGCGCGTTCGAGGCGTTCCGCGCAGCAGGTGACACGCGCGGACAGGCGCTCGCTCTGAACACGATCGTCACCGGCTACTACTACGAGTGGGCGAACTTCGCGCCGCTCGACCGCTGGCTCCCGGATTTCGCGCGGCTGCTCGATCCGGCGCGCGCGGCGTCGCTCGATCGCGAGAGCGAGCTTCGTGCACGCGCGGCGTACGTGATCGCGCTGCTGTTTCGCGAGCCCGACCATCCCGATCTCGACGCGTGCGCAAAGCGGCTCGATGCGCTCATCGACGGCGAGCCCGACGTGAACGCGCGGATGATGGCCGCGTCGACGCTGCTGAACTACCTCAACTGGACCGACAAGGGCGAAGCCGCCGAGGGCGTCGTCGGGCGCACCGGGCCGGTGCTCGCGCAGCCCGGCGTCACGCCGCTGATGCAGGTGTGGTGGCGCACGCACGTGTCGTTCTGGCATTACATCAGCGGCCGTTACGAGCAGTCGGCGGCTGTCATCGCCGAGGCGCGCGACATCGCCGAGCGCTACGGCCTCGAGGCGTACCTGTTCGAGATCGACCACGCCGAAACATCGGCGCTGATCAGCAAGGGCGATTACGCGGCGGCGAAGACGCGCATCGACGCGATCGAACGGCGGTTGTCGCCGACGCGGCGCATGGACCTCGCGTACTTCCACAACCTGCGGGCGAGCCTCGAGCAGCGCCTCGCGCACTACGTCGGGGCCGTCGCCGACGCCGAGCGCGCGGTCGTGCTCGCGCGCGAGACCGGCCTGCCCACGATGCAGATCCCGCATTTCCTCGCGCGCCTCGCGCACTGCCGGATGGCGGCCGGCGACGAGGCGGCCGGCATGCGCGTTCTCGACGAAGCGATCGAGCTCGCCACCGGCGCCGATCGCCGCACGTTCGAGCAGCAGCGCGATCTCCTTCGCGCCGGCGCCGACATCGACGGCGGCGAGATCGAGTCCGCCGTGCAGCGGCTGTCGATCGTGCTCGCCGACTACCGCGCGCGCAACAACGCGGTGTTCCTGCGCAGCCGCCCCGAACTCGCCGCGAAGCTCGCGAACTTTGCGCTCGTGCACGACATCGAGCCCGGCTTCGTGCGCGTGCTGATCGAGCGCAACGCGCTGCGTCCGCCGTACGACGCGTCGCCGGCGTGGCCGTTCCGGTTGCGCGTTCACGTGCTCGGCGGCTTCGAGCTCGTGCGTGACGGCGCGACGGTACGCTTTGCCGGCAAGACCCAGCAGCGGCCGCTCGACCTGCTGAAGCTCACCGTCGCGCTCGGCGCCACCGACATCGACAGCCAGCAGCTCACCGCGGCGCTGTGGCCGGACGCGGACGGCGCAGCGGCAAAGACGTCGTTCGACTCGACGCTGTTTCGCCTGCGCAAGCTTCTCGACGTCGACGAGGCGCTCGTGCTCGCCGGGGGCAGGCTGACGCTCGCTCGCGATCGCTGCTGGACCGACGTCTGGGCGCTGGAGACCGCGCTCGACGGGACCGAGCGCGACGCGGGCGGCGATGCGTCGGCCGCCGTCCGCGCGGCTCGCGCGCTGCTCGACGCCTATCGCGGCAACCTGCTCGGCTCCGATGAGAGCGCCTGGCTCGCAAAGCCGCGCGACGCGCTGCGCGCGCGGTTCGTCCGCTCGCTGATGCGCGTCGGCGAGGCGCTCGAGCGGGCCGGCGACTGGTCGACGGCGGTCGACGTCTACCGGCGCGGACTCGAAGCCGACACTCTCGCCGAGCCCTTCTATCGCGGGCTGATCCGCTCGCTCGCGGCGACCGGCGATCGGGCCGAGGCGCTCAACGCCTTCCGCCGCTGCCGCGAGCTTCTCTCGGTCGTCCTCGGCCTGCAGCCGTCCGCCGAAACCGAGCGGCTGTACCGGCAGATCGTCTCCGACCAGCGCGTCGCCTGACGCGCGTCGGCGCCTTGCGGGCGGGGCCTTGCGCACGCCGGCTGCCCGCCTGACCGGCCTGACCGGTTTACCAATCCGTCAGCGATCGGCAAGTGCCGCCCCTGCACACTGCCGGTCATCGCAAAATGACGACGAAACAAGGGCATGGCATGGTAAAGCAAGCGCGGCGGCGCTCAGGCGTCCGCGAGCCGCGGACCGCAACGACTGGCGGGGACGCACACGCGAAAATGAATCCGCTGGTGAAAAGCAAGGGTAGCAAGCACGCGGCAGCCGGTACGGCCGCGAGCGCCATCGATGATGCCGCCCACTCGGCCGGAGCGACGCCGCGCAGGCGGCGCAAGCCGTTCGTGCTCTGAGGCTGCGCGGGGCGAAATAGGGTCGTCGGTGCGCGTCAATCGCGCAGCACGCCGAGCAGCTCGCTGCGCGCGGGCGCGCACGCCTGGAGCAGCGCATCCAATGTCCCGGCGCCCGCGCGCGCTCGGAGCTCTTCGAGATCGCGCTCGCGCCTGGTCGCGGCGGCCGGATCGAGCGGGCAATCGGCCTGCGCAACGATGGCCGCGACACCCAGCACGTCGCTCAGCGTCTCCGGCGGCCAGCGTAGCGCCGAGGCGCGGCCCGACTCGAGGGCGGCGACGACGTCGGCGGGAAGCGCCATCCGGCCGATGATCGTCTGTGTCAGCGCCTCGCTCCATAATTCCGCGACCTCGCCGACGACCGCGGCGTCCTCGGCGAGCGCCGGATACTGGCCGACACGGGCGATCAGGCACAACGCGCCGACGTCGGTCATCAAGCCGGCGAGCAGCGCCGAGTCGGGGGAGCCGACGTAGCGCTGGCGCGCGAGCGCGAACGCCCACGCGGCGACGTCGATCGAACGCCGCCACACGGCGGCGGCAAGCTCGCGCATCGCGCGGCTACGATGCTCCTGTGCAAGCTGGTCCATGGCGACGACCAGGGCGAGCACGCGGATGTTCGACAACCCTATCCGCGGGATCGCCTCCGCGACATTGCCGATCCGGCGCCCGGCCCGGTTGTAGATCACCGAGTTGGCCATCCGGATCACCCGCGCGGAGAGCACCGGCTCTACACGGATCAGCCGCGAGAGCGCTTCGACGGTCGAATCGGCGTCGTTGGCCGCCTGCCGGATGCGCAGCGACAGCTCGAGCACCGCCGGAAACGCGATCTCGCGCGTTGCAAGCTCCTGTTCGATCGCGGTGGAGAACGCCCGCAGCTCGGCGTGGAAGCCGTGCCGCGGCGGCACGTTGTTGGTCTCGTCCATGGGTGGTATGCGCGGCGCAGGCGCGTTGCGTACACCGTTGTCTTCGGCTGCGGCGGCGAATTCCGAAGGGGTCGAGCGGCGCAATCGTACCGGACCGCTGCCGTTTGCCCCCCGAGGCGCTGGCGCCGACGGAACCCCGCGGCGCGCTCGCCGTTCCTACTCTGCATGCCCGCGACGCGAGCCTCGCATATGACCCAGGCGCGCACGGTGGTCGTCACCGGCGCATCGGCGGGCGCAGGCCGGGCGATCGCGCGGCACTTCGGCGAGCGGGGCTGGCGCGTCGGCCTGCTCGCCCGCGACCTCGAGCGCCTCGAGGCTGCGCGCGCCGAGATCGAGCGGGCCGGCGGCCGCGCTCTGGTGCTGCCGGCCGATACGAGCGACGCCGACGCCGTGTTCGCGGCACGCGACGCGGTGCTCGCCGCGTGGGGTCACATCGACGTTTGGGTCAACACCGCGATGGTGACCGTCGTGTCGCCGATCGTCGACACGACGGTCGCCGAGTACCGGCGCGTGACCGACGTCACCTACCTCGGCTACGTCCACGGCACGCTTGCCGCGCTGCAGCCGATGCGCGAGCGCAACCGCGGCACGATCGTGCAGGTCGGCTCGGCGCTCGCGTACCGCGCGATCCCGTTGCAGTCGGCCTACTGCGCGGCGAAGTTCGCCGTTCGCGGCTTCACCGACTCGCTTCGCACCGAGCTGCGGCACGAGCGTTCGCGCGTGCGCGTGACGATGGTGCAGATGCCCGGCATGAATACGCCGCAGTTCGACTGGGCGCGCAACAAGTTCGCCACGAAGTATCAGCCCGTCGGAACCGTTTACCAGCCCGAGGCCGCGGCGCGCGCCGTGTACCGCGCGGCGTTGAACGCACCGCGTGAGCTGTGGGTCGGCGCGAGTGCGATCAAGGCGATCGCAGGCCAGCTCGTCGTGCCGGCGTTGATGGATCGGCTGCTCGCGCGAAGCGCCTGGAGCGGGCAGATCACGCAGACGCCCGAGCCTGCGGGACGCGCCGACAATGTCGATCGCACGGTGGCCGGACCGTACGGCGCGCACGGCCGCTTCGATGCCCGCGCGCAACCCGCCGCAATCGTGCTGAATCCGCAGCACGTCTGGTATGCGATCGGCGCGATCGCGGCCGTTGGCGCGCTGCTCGCGCGTCGGCTGTCGCTGCGATCGTCGCGCTCGTCGTCGCATTCGAGCGCCGCCGGCGGGGTCAGTGCCGTCCGGTGAGTTTTCGGAACGCGCTCCAGTGGCGCAGCGCTTCCTGTTGCAGCCCGAGGCTCACGCAAAGCCGCGCGAGATTGTAGTGCGCGTCGGCAAGATCCGGCGCCACGCCGAGCGCCGCGCGGTAGCTCTCGGCTGCGCCGCGCGGCTGCGCGAGGTCCTCCTGCAGAACGCCGAGGTTGAACAAGAGCGTCGCATCGCGGCCACAATGCTCGATGCCGTCGCGGTACACCGACTCGGCGTCACGCAGGCGGCCGCGCTCGTGCAGCAGGCGACCGAGGTTCACGTAGGCGTCGCAGTGGGCTCGGTCGATGTCGAGCGTGCGACGGTACGCATCGCAGGCGGCGTCGGGCTCGGCCGCCTCGATCGACACGGCGTGGTCGAACCAATCGGCCGCCGACGCTTCGTCGCGCGCCGATGCCGGATTGATGAACGCGAGCCGGCCGCCGGGCGACGCGATCTGGAACTGCAGCAGGTATTGCCCGTCGTCCGAGCGCCATTGCGTCTCGCCTTCGCTCACGACGACCGCATCGCCGACTGCCTCGATGCGCAGGCCGGCGAGCGGCACTTCCGGCGGCAGCTGCGCGCGCAGCCGCTTGAGCGAGCGCAGGATGCGCCCGCGCGGGATGCGCGCCACGGCGAGCGCCTGCGCCGTGCGCATCGCGACCAGGTCCTGGAAGCTGAAGCGCAGCTCGCGGCGCGGGCCGCGCGTCGGCGTGACGAATCCCGCGTCGATCAGGCCGGTGACGACCGAACGCGGAAGTCCGAGCAGCCTCTCGACGTCGCGCACCGAATAACCGTGGGGCACCGCACCTCGCCGCGTATCGGACGCGCTGCGCTTCAGCCTTTCGCCGCCCTCCGACGCGTCTCCGGCTCCGATACAGCCTTCTTCGCGGGCTTGCGCTGCGCGGGTTTCGCTCCCGCCGATGCGGATTCGACGACGGTCGCTTTGGATGGCGCACGCTTTCCCGCCGTCTTGTCGAGCGACGCGCGCAGCGCCTCCATGAGGTCGATCACCTGCGCACCCGCCTTCTCCGGCACGCTCGGCGAGATCGCGATCTGCTCGCCTTCGACCTTCCTCTGCACCGCGGTTTCGATGCGCTTGCGCACGTCATCCTCGTACTGCGTCGCGTCGAAGCGCGGCGCCGAGATCTGTCCGATCAGCTGCTTCGCGAGTGCGAGCTCGGTGTCGCGCACCGGCGCCGCTTCGATCCCCACCTCGCCGATCGAGCGCACCTCGGGCGCATACAGAAGCTGCTGCATGACGAGGCCGCCTTCGACGGCGCGCAGCTGCACGATGTACTGCTTGCCGCGCGCGGCATAGCGGCCGACGGCCGTCTGCCCCGTCTGCCGCATGCTCTCGGCGAGCAGCGCGTACGGCTTCGCGCCGCCCTTGTCGGGGCCGAGGAAGTACGCCTTGTCGTAGTAGACCGGGTCGATGCTGTCGGCAGGCACGAACTCGGCGATCTCGATCGTCTGCGTGCCCTTCTCCTCGAGCTCCTTCAGCTCCTCGGGGGTGAACGTCACGTACTGGTCCTTGGCGAACTCGTAGCCCTTGACCATGTCCGCGCGTTCGACGATGACGTTCTCGCGAATGCAAACGTACTGCTGCTTCAGCCGCGAGCCGCACGCCGCGTGCAGAAGATTGAACGAAATGCCTGCCTGCGCCTGCGTTGCCGCGTAGAGCTTGACCGGGATCGACACCATGCCGAAGCTCACGGTGACCGAAGCCAATGCACGAGCCGCCATGACGGGGCCTTTCGCGATAACGGGCGCAAAGCCTGCCCGGGACCGGGCATCGTGCCAAAATGACGCGAAAGGATCAACCATTTCCGCGTCGCCGTCGGCGCTCGGCCCGCGCGGTGTCGCATTTGAATCGGAGAAAGCGCATGCAGCTGTCGGTGGGGACGAGCGGCTATTCGTACAAGGAATGGATCGGGCCGTTCTATCCGGACAAGACGGCCGGCGCGGACATGCTCCGCTATTACGCCGGCCACTTCGGCACCGTCGAGATCAACAACACGTTCTACCGGATGCCGGCGGCGTCGATGCTCGAGCAGTGGGCGACGCAGGTGCCCGACGGCTTCAGGTTTACGCTCAAGGCGCCGCGGCGCATCACGCACGTGAGCCGGCTGCGCGACTGCGAGCAGGCGGTCGGCGAGTTCGTCCGCCGCGCCACCGTGCTCGCAGACAAGCTCGGCGTCCTGCTGTTCCAGCTGCCGCCGTACCTCAAGAAGGACGTGCCGCGCTTGACCGCGTTCATGGACGTCGTGCCGGCGGGCGCCCGCCTCGCGTTCGAGTTCCGCAACGAAAGCTGGCATGACGACGAGATCTTCGATCTGTTGCGAAGCCGTAAGGCGATCCTGTGCGTGACCGACACCGACGAGGGCGACACGCCCTACGTGGTGACGTCCGATCTGGGCTACGTCCGCCTGCGGCGCACGCACTACGACGACACCGAGCTTCGCGCATGGGCCGAGCGGATCGCGCAGGCGCCGCTCGCACGGACGTACGTCTACTTCATGCACGAGGACGAGGCGCTCGGCACGCGGTTCGCCAGGCGGCTGATCGAGCTCTGGACGCCTGCGGCGCGCATCGAGTCGCCCTAGCGATCGGCCGCGGCAGCCCAAAATAGCGACGATGGACACCGAGACGACTTCCGATGCGGCGGCGCTCGCGCGCGCGGCCGCCGAGACGGTCTATCGCGAGGATTCACGGCGCGTGTTCGCGACGCTCGTGCGGCTCCTCGGCGACTTCGACGTCGCCGAGGAAGCGCTGCACGACGCGTTTCGCGCCGCGCTCGAGCAGTGGCCGCGCGAAGGCGTGCCCGCGAACCCGCGCGCGTGGCTCGTGTCGGCGGGACGCTTCAAGGCGATCGATGGCATCCGGCGGCGCGCGCGCTTTCAATCGGTCGACGACTTCGACGACGTCGCCGAGTCGATCGAAGACCAGTCGGCGCCGCGCTGGGATGATGACCAAGCGATCGAGGACGACCGGCTGCGCCTCGTCTTCACCTGCTGCCACCCGGCGCTCGCCGCCGACGCGCAGATCGCGCTCACGCTGCGCGAGGTTTGCGGGCTCACGACCGAGGAGATCGCGCAGGCGTTCCTCACGCCGCCACCGACGCTCGCGCAGCGGATCGTGCGCGCGAAAGCGAAGATCCGCGACGCGAAAATTCCCTATCAGGTGCCTTCGCCCGACGAGCTGCCGCCGCGGCTCGACAGCGTGCTGCGCGTCGTCTATCTCGTGTTCAACGAAGGCTATTCGGCGTCGTCCGGCGACGCGGTGACGCGCGTCGACCTGTCGGGCGAAGCGATCCGGCTCGGCCGGCTGCTGATCGAGCTGCTGCCCGAGCCGGAGGCGATCGGGCTGCTCGCGCTGATGCTGCTGCAGGAGTCGCGCCGCGCCGCGCGGACGTCGACGACCGGCGATCTGGTGCTTCTCGCCGACCAGGACCGCTCGCGCTGGAATCGCGATCAGATCGCCGAAGGCATGTCGCTGGTCGAACGCGCGCTCCAATCGCGACGCGCCGGCGCGTACACGATCCAGGCGGCGATCGCTGCCGTTCATGCCGAAGCGCCGAGCGCCGAGGCGACCGACTGGCAGCAGATCGTCGGCCTCTACGATGCGCTGCTGCGCGTCGAGCCGTCGCCGGTCGTCGAACTGAATCGCGCCGTCGCGGTCGCGATGCGCGACGGTCCGGCGGCGGCGCTGACGCTCGTCAACGCGATCCTCGCGCGCGGCGACCTCGCCGATTACCACCTCGCGCACGCCGCGCGTGCCGACCTGTGCCGCCGACTCGGCGACGCCGAAGCGGCGCGCGCATCGTACCGGCGCGCGATCGCGCTCGTGCGCCAGCAGCCCGAGCGGCGTTTCCTCGAGCGCCGGCTGTCCGAGCTCGGCTCGTAGCCGCAGCCGCGGCGGAATTTCGCGTGCCGATGAGCGGTGCACTGTCGATCTGGGGCGACTCCGTTCGACAAGGGAATGAAGGCGCCGAATGCGCGCCGGTCAAAAGCCCTGGAGACCTCGATGGAAGCCCTGATCACCATGATCGATCTCGCCCGCCGATTCTGGCAGCGCTTCGGCGCGTACCTGATCATCGAGCTCGTGCTGCCCGGCGGCAGCCTGATCGCGCTCGCGCTGCTGCTCTACCGCAGCGGAAAGCTGCCGCAGACGGCGCTCGTCCCGATCGCGCGGCTTCGCTTCGCCGGCCTTCGCCGATGAAGCCGGCAAAGACGGTTCGCGTCGTGCGGCGCCTTCGCGCGAGCGCGCCGGAAGTCTTCGCCGCATGGCTCGACGCGCGGCTCGCCGCGCACTGGCTGTTCGCGACCGCAGGGCGGCCGCTCGCGATCGCCGACATCGACGCGCGCGTCGACGGCGCGTTCCGCTTCGTCGACCGGCATCGCGGCGAGACGCTCGAATATCGCGGCGCGTACACGTCGATCGTCCCCGACCGGCGCGTCGCGTTCACGCTACGCGACGCCGATGCGACCGCGAGCCGCGTCGACGTCGAGATCGCGCCGCTCGCCGGCGGCTGCGAGGTCCGACTCGTTCACGACGGCGTCGGGCGCGAGCGTGCCGCCGATGTCCGCGGCCGCTGGGCCGGCATGCTCTACGGTCTCGATTCGATGCTTGCCGCTGCTTCCGATCCCGCTTCCAACGACAGGAGCATGAAGTGAAGTATCTGTGCCTCGTCTACATGGACGAAAAGACGCTCGACTCCGTCGCCGACCGCGAATGCAAGGCGTTCGGCGACGAGCTTCGCGCCGGCGGCCGACACATCGCTGCCGAAGCGCTGCAATCGGTGAGCACGGCGACGACGGTGCGCGTGCGCAACGGCAAGCTGTCGGTGACCGACGGCCCGTTCGCCGAGACGAAGGAGCAGCTCGCGGGCTTCTACCTGATCGACGCGAACGACCTGAACGAGGCGATCCACCTCGCGTCGAGGATTCCACCGGCGCGAGTCGGCAGCATCGAGGTGCGCCCGGTGAGGCAACTATCCGTCGAGTGACGCGAGAGCGGCAGCGTCGCGTCGAAGCGCGCGCGTCAGCCCTTGCGTTGCGGCAATGCAAACGTCCTCGAACAACGCGCTACGGGCAGCCCATTCAGGCAATCGCATGTCGTGCGTGTCGCTTGGCGGACGGTGCGTTCGACTAGAGTCCGAGAGATGCCTCGCGAACTCACGGCGTGTGCCGAAAGCCGATTCGAATTTCAGGATCGCGTTGCCGCCAGCGACGAACACGACGTATTGGCGACCCTTGTAGACGTACGTCGCCGGGTTCGCGACCGCCGGCGCATCGACCAGCGCCTTCCACAGTACCTTGCCCGACCTGATGTCGATCGCGCGCACACGCGCGTCCATCGAGCCGCCGACGAAGACGAGTCCCGATCGCGTGATCACGGGACCGCCGATCGTGACCGAGCCCCACGACTGCGGCATGTAGAAGCCCCACTTCTGCACTTCGCCGAACGGCTTGCGCCACAGGAGCTCGCCGGTGTTCAGGTCGTACGCCGACAGCGTCCCGTAAGGCGGGTTCCAGCACGGCATGCCCCAGCGGTTGATGAAGTTGTGCAGATAGAAGCCGTACGGCGATCCGCTCTGCGGGTAGTAGCCGTCGGGCGTGCCGTTCCTGGTGATCTCGTCGTATCTGTCGCGCGGGACGAGGCGGTAGATTTGCGCGACCGCCGAGCTGTTCACGACGTAGATGCCGGTGCGCGGGTCGACGGCGCCGCCGCCCCATTCGACGCCGCCGGCCGTCGACGGATAGGCGAGGCTGCCCTGCACGCTCGGCGGCGTGTAGCGGCCGTCGTAGCGCAGCTTCTTCAGCGTGTCGCTGCACTCGCCGAAGCCGGCCCAATCGGCGAGCTTGAAGATGCCCGGCATGCGGTCGGGCACGCTCGGCTCGGGCTTCGTCGGATAAGGCTGGGTCGCCGATGCCTGCTCGCCCGGCACGTCGGAGGCCGGCACGGGCCGCTCCTCGATCGGATAGATCGGCTCGCCGGTCAGCCGGTTCAGCACGAAGAACATTCCCATCTTGCTCGATTGGACGAGTGCCGGAATCGTCTTGCCGTCCTTGTGCAGATCGACCAGCGTCGGCGGCGAATCGGTGTCGTAGTCCCAGATGTCGTGATGCACGATCTGTCGGCTCCACAGCACGTCGCCGCTGTTCACATCGAGCGCGGTCACCGACGTCGCGAGCGGCAATGCGCTCCTTGCGATTGCCGCCGTAGAAGTTCGGACTCGGTGAGCTCACCGGCAAGTACAGGATGTCGTGCTGCGGATCGATCGACATGCTCGCCCAGACGTTGGCCGTGCCGGTCTTGCGCGCGGACGTCGTCGGGCAGCGGGTAGAAACGTCCATTTGTGCTTGCCGGTCTGCGCATCGACGGCGAATACCGCGCCGGGCGGAGCTTCGGTGTCCGCCCAGTCCTTGCCGGCCCAGCCGATGAACAGCGTGTCCTTGTAGACGGTCGGCGGCTGCAGGATCGAAAGCGGCCACTTGTCCTTGCGACGTGTTCCATCGGTTGATGTCGAGCACGCCATGGTCGGCGAAGCCTTCGCAGCGCTGGCCCGTGTCGGCGTCGACCGCATGCAGCTTCCCCTCCATCGTGCCGATGTAGACGATCTTCTGGCATGGCGTGCCCGCTGCGGGCTTCGCCGCCTGCCAGTACGCGACGCCGCGCGTCTTCATGTCCGGCTGCGTCGGCGTCAGAGCACGACGGAACCGCCGCGCGCGCCGCGCGATCCTACCGGGGAAGTAACCCGGGAGCGCGGTGTCGCGATGGCGGAATCGAGAATGGTCGTCTACGGTGCGATCGGTGCGAATCTCGCGATCGCGGCGACCAAGTTCACCGTGGCGGGGTTCACCGGAAGCGCCGCCATGCTGTCCGAGGGCATCCATTCGACGGTCGATGCCGGAGATGGCGTGCTGCTGCTGATCGGGCTCAAGCTGAGCGAGCGTGAGGCAACGCCCGAGCATCCGTTCGGCCACGGCAAGGAAATCTTCTTCTGGAGCCTGATCGTCGCCGTGCTGATCTTCGGCGTCGGCGGCGGCGTGTCCGCTTACGAGGGAATTCTCCACATCATGCACGCCGAGGACGTGGCCGACCCGTTCTGGGCGTACACGGTGCTCGGCGTCGCGGCGGTGTTCGAGGCTGCGAGCCTCACGATCGCGCTGCGCAAGTTCCTGCGCGAGAAGGGCGAGCGACCCTTTTTCGAGGCGCTGTCGTCGAGCAAGGATCCGGTGACGTACACGGTCGTCGCCGAGGACAGCGCGGCGTTGCTCGGGCTCGCGATCGCCACCGCAGGCGTATGGGCGAGCCGCAATTTCGGGATGCCCGAGCTCGACGGCGCTGCGTCCGTGCTGATCGGCGTGCTGCTCGCCGCGGTCGCGGTGCTGCTGATCCGCGAGGCGCGCGGCCTGCTGGTCGGCGAAGGCATCCGCCGCGAAACAGCGAACGACGTGCGACGTATCGTGCGCGACGAACGCTACGTGCGCGTGGTCGGGCCGATCCTGTCGATGTACATCGGTCCCGACGAGGTGCTCCTCACGCTCGACGTCGAGTTCGAGCCGACGGCGACGGCGCAGGACATCGCCGACGCGGTGAACCGCATCGAGCGCACGATCCGCGAGCGCTATCCGAAAATCAAGCGCATCTACGTCGAGGCGCGCTCGCTTCACCCCCAGCGCGCTCACGCGCCGCTGAGCGAAGCGCCCGGCTGACCGGCAAGCTGCCGGGATGCTCCAGCGCCGAGCGTCAGTCACGCGGCGGCGATGCGTCGACGAGGCCGAGACGGCGCACCGCCGCCTCGCCATGCTCGCGCTCGACCTGCTTCACATCCGCAACGCCGTCGAGCACGACGTTGATCTCGGCGCCGACGAGGATCACGAGCCCGGCAATGTAGAACCACAGCATCAGCAGCACCACACCGCCGATGCTCCCGTAGAGCGCATCGTAGTTGCCGAAGTGCGACGCGTACAGCGAGAAGCCGAACGACGCGATGATCAGCAGGATCGCCGCGACACCGCCGCCGGTGCTGACGGCGCGGAAGCGCTGATGCCGATTCGGCGCGACGTAGTAGATCACCTCGATCGCGATGATCAGTCCCAGCACGATCACGACCCAGCGGAACACGACGAAGAAGTCGAGCAGCGCCGAGCTGAACCCGTAGCGGTTGCCGATCCAGTTCTGGATCACGCCGCCCAGCACGATCAGCGAGAAGGCGCCCAGCACGAGCAGGCCGAAGAGCAGCGTCAGCCCGAGCGCCGTCGTGCGCGCTCTAACGAACGGGCGGCGTTCCTCGACGTTGTACGCGATGTTCATCTGCTGCATCACTGCGTACATGCCGCTCGACGCGGACCACAGCACGCCGATGATGCCGACTGAAAGGAGGCCGCCGCGCCGCTCGCCGGCCACCTGCTGCACGACGCCGGCGAACATGTCGGCGGCACTGCGCGGCAGCGCCTGGTGCAGCAGGTCCATGATCGCCTGGCCGACGTGCTCGATCGGCAGGTACGGAATGATCGTCATCAGGAAGATCATCGCGGGAAAGATCGCGAGCGTGAGGTAGAACGCGAGCGCGGCCGCGCCGTTGAACACGTAGTCGCGGCTCGCCTCCTCATAGACGCGCTTGGCGAAGTCCCTGGCCGACAGTCCTCTCAACACAGGCTCTCCGTTGCGTGTCAGCTCGGGTCACGCGACGCGGGCTCCGCGACCCGCTTGCCATCCGTCTTCGGCAGCTCGGGGCCATGCTGTCCGGCGTGCTCGGCGTGTCGGATCGACGATGTGTCGCCCTTGCCGGGCCGCTCGGGCGGCGGTGCCGGCGCCTTGCGTGCCGCGTGCTTCGGCGCTCCGTCGATCTCGGCGCGAATGCGAGGCAGCCCGGCCGGGTGCTCGCGCTGCAAGTAATCGATCAGGCCCTCGCGCACCCTGCAGCGCAGGTCCCATGCCTTCGCCGCGTCGGCCGCACTCACCAGCACGCGGACCTGCATCGCGCGCTCGCTGGTGTCCACCACCTGCAGCAGCGCGACGCGCCCGTCCCACTCGGGCGCCGCCGCGCAAAGACGCTCGACCTCGGTGCGCAGCGGCGCGAGCGGCACGCTGAAGTCGAGCCAGAACATGATGCTGCCCAGCAACTCGCTCTCGCGCCGCGTCCAGTTCTGGAACGGGTGCTCGATGACCCATTGCAGCGGAACGATCAGCCGCCGCTGGTCCCACACCTTGACCACCACGTACGTCGCCGTGATCTCCTCGATGCGTCCCCACTCGCCTTCGATGATGACCACATCGTCGAGACGGATGGGCTGCGTGAGCGCGATCTGCAGTCCCGCGATGAGGCTCGAGAGCACGGGCCGCGCGGCGATGCCGGCGACGAGGCCGGCGACGCCGGCCGACGCGAGCAGGCTCGCACCGATCTGGCGCACGCCGGGAAACACCATCAGCGCGCATGCAATGCCGATCAGCAGCACGAAGAACGATACCGTGCGCGAAAGGACGTTGGTCTGGGTCTGGATCCTGCGCGCTTCGAGGTTGTCGCCGACGTTCGCCGGATGAAGCCGCAGCACCGCAGCGGCGAGAGCGCGCACTGCGCGCATGCCGAGCCACGTCAGCGCGCCGATCAGCAGCAGCGCGGTCGTGATCGTCACGCCGTGCAATGCCGGCAGGTCGACCGGTGCCGCCGCCCACAGCAGTTGCAGCAGGACCAGCGGAATGACGATGCGGCCGGGCGCACTTACCGATTCGATCACCGTCGACAGCACGACGCTGAAGCGCAGAACGCGGCGCATCACCGCGGACATGACCGTCCATGCGACGACCCCGACCAGCACCACGACCGCCGCCGTCGGCGCGAGGACCAGCCACGGATCGAGTTGCCCGTAGCGGCCGAGAAGTCCACCCACGAAATCCATGCCGTTCTCCTTGTCTCCGCTCCGTCTAGACGCCGGCACGCGCCGGCGGTTCCGCCCGGCGATCTGCTATCGTCGGTGTCCTATGCAAGACATCATCCGGGTGTCGAGGCTTTCCAAGACCTACGCGTCCGGCCAGCACGCGCTCAAAGGCGTCGATCTCGCGATCCGCCGCGGCGAGATCTTCGGGCTGCTCGGCCCGAACGGCGCCGGCAAGACGACGCTGATCAGCATCATCTGCGGCATCGTCAACGCGACCGCGGGCTCGGTCACCGTCGACGGCCACGACATCGTTCGCGACTACCGCGCGGCGCGCTCGCGCATCGGGCTCGTTCCGCAGGAGCTGACGACCGACGCGTTCGAGTCGGTGTGGTCGACGGTGTCGTTCAGCCGCGGCCTGTTCGGAAAGCCGCCGGGCCCGGCGCACCTCGAGAAGGTGCTGAAGGACCTGTCGCTATGGACC
The DNA here is from genome assembly GCA_963798655.1 of uncultured beta proteobacterium. GTDB lineage: Bacteria > Pseudomonadota > Gammaproteobacteria > Burkholderiales > Casimicrobiaceae > CAVSMC01. The sequence continues at coordinate 220,353 of CAWCUH010000014.1, forward strand.
CGCAAGGACAGCAAGGTGATGACGCTCTCCGGCGGCATGAAGCGCCGCCTGCTGATCGCGAAGGCGCTGTCGCACGAGCCGACGATCCTCTTCCTCGACGAGCCGACGGCCGGCGTCGACGTCACGCTTCGCCGCGACATGTGGGCACTCGTGCGCGCGCTGCGCGACGCCGGCGTGACGATCATCCTCACGACGCACTACATCGACGAGGCCGAGGAAATGGCCGATCGCATCGGCGTCATCAACGACGGCGAGGTCATTCTGGTGAAGGACAAGATCGAGCTGATGCGCCAGCTCGGCAAGAAGGAGCTGACGCTGCAGCTCGAGCACCCGCTTGCGCAGATACCGCCGCCGCTCGCCGCCTACCGGCTGCGGCTCGCGAACGGCGGCAACGAGCTCACCTACACGTACGATGCGCACGACGAGCGATCGGGCATCCCGGCGTTGCTCGAAGCGCTCGACGCCGCCGGCATCGCGTTCAGGGACCTGCAGACGAAGCAGAGCTCGCTCGAGGACATCTTCGTGAGCCTGGTCAAGGACAAGCGATGAACGTTCACGCGATGCGCGCGATCTACCGCTTCGAAATGGCGCGCACCGGCCGCACGCTGATGCAGAGCATCGTCTCGCCGGTCATCTCGACATCGCTCTATTTCGTCGTGTTCGGCGCGGCGATCGGCTCGCGCATCCAGGCGATCGGCGGAGTGAGCTACGGAGCTTTCATCGTGCCCGGCCTGATCATGCTTTCGCTGCTGACGCAGAGCATCTCGAACGCGTCGTTCGGCATCTACTTCCCGCGCTTCGCCGGCACGATCTACGAGCTGCTCTCCGCGCCGGTGTCGTATCTCGAGATCGTCGTGAGCTACGTCGGCGCAGCGGCGACGAAGTCGATCGTGCTCGGCCTGATCATCCTCGCCACCGCCGGCCTGTTCGTGCCGCTGCACATCGACCATCCGGCCTGGATGGTGCTGTTCCTCGTGCTGACGGCCGTGACGTTCAGCCTGCTCGGATTCATCATCGGCATCTGGGCCGACGGGTTCGAGAAGCTGCAGCTCGTGCCGCTGCTGATCGTGACGCCGCTCACGTTCCTCGGCGGCAGCTTCTACTCGATCGACATGCTGCCGCCGTTTTGGCAGACCGTCACGCTGTTCAATCCGGTCGTCTACCTCGTCAGCGGCTTCCGCTGGAGCTTCTACGGCATTTCCGACGTCAACGTCGGCGTGAGCCTTGCGATGACGGTCGTGTTCCTGGGGCTCTTTCTCGCGATCGTGGCGGTGATCTTCCGCACCGGCTATCGGCTCAAGCAGTAGCCCGCTCCGCTCGCGGGCGCCGTAGCGAACGCATTGCAAACGCTGCGCGACGATCCACGCGTGCGGTTATCCCTACAGCGCCGCGACAGTCCGTCCGACATCGGCTGCGCGCGCCGCCACTCAAAATTGCTGCAACGCTGGCGCGTTTCTTCGTGCCGGCACCACGCAACGAGAGGAAGCGCCATGCGCAAGGCTTTGATCGTCATCGGCCTCATGATCGCGTCGATCGCGACCGCAGACGCACAAGTGAGCTTCGGCATCGACATCCCCGGCGCACGCATCGGCTTCAACCTGCCGGCGTATCCGCAGCTCGTCCCGGTGCCGGGTTACCCGGTCTACTACGCGCCGCGAATCGATGCGAACTATTTCTTCTACGACGGCATGTACTGGCTCTACGCGAACGACGGCTGGTACGCGAGCACCTGGTACAACGGCCCCTGGCATCTGGTGGCGCCCGACGAGGTGCCGCTGTACGTTCTTCGCGTTCCCGTTCGCTACTACCGCCATCCGCCGCCCTACTTCAGAAGCTGGCGCGCCGACGCCGCGCCGCGCTGGGGCGAGCACTGGGGGCACGGATGGGCCGAGCAGCACCAGGGCTGGGACCGCTGGGATCGCCGGCACGTGCCGACGCGCGCGCCGCTGCCGCATTACCAGCGGCAATACGCCGGCGACCGCTATCCGCATACCGAGGACAGGCGACACGCGTTCGAGAGCCGCAATTACCATTACCGGCCGCGCGAGGAGGCGGTGCGCCGGCACTTCGAGGCGCAGCACGGATCGCGCCAGTTTGCGCACGATGGCGACCGTCGCGGGCACGGACGCGACGCCAACCCGGGCGGGCCCGCGCGCGCCGAGGGATACGGCGGGGGTGACGAGAACCGCCACGACGGTCGCCGAAACGACGCGCACCACGGCAACGATCGCGGCCGCGGCGAGCACCGCGGAGGCGAGCACAATCGCTGACGATCAGCGTTCGTCCAGCAGCTTTACGCAAACGGGCGTCGGGACGGCGGTCTCCGACGCCCGCTGAAGCCGTCCGCTTTCCGCGTCGACGCGAAACACGACAAGCGAGTCGCTGTCCTGATTCGCGACGATGACGACGTCGCCGCGTGCGCCAATCGCGAAGCTGCGCGGTGTGCGTCCCAGCGTCGGCTCGTGCGCCGCAAGCTCGAGCCTGCCCGACGGCGCGTCGACGCGGAACACGGCAAGGCTGTCGTGGCCGCGATTGGATGCGTAGACGAAGCGTCCGGAGGGCGCAATCTGAATGTCGGCGCACGTGCTGTCGCCGCGGAAGTCCCGGGGCAGCGTGCCGACGGTATCGACATAGGAGACCCTTCCGAAGCCATCGTGCGCGATCACGTCGATCGTCGAATCGAGCTCGTTCACGAGATAGGCGATGCGGCCCGACGGATGGAATGCGACATGGCGCGGGCCGGCACCGGGCTTCGTCTTGATCCACGGCATCGCTCCGGGCTCGAGCATGCCGCGCGCGCCGTCGATGCGATAGATCATCAGCTTGTCGAGCCCGAGGTCCGGCACCCAGGCGAAGCGGCCGGACGAATCGAGCGTCACCGAGTGCGCGTGCGGGCCGCCTTGCCGGCGCGGATCGATCCCGGATCCCACGTGCTGGACGAAGTCGCACGCGGCACCGAGCGATCCGTCGTGGCGCACCGGCAGCACGCACACGCTGCCGCTCGCGAAATTGGCCACGAAGACGTGCTTGCGCGCGTCGTCGACGGCGACGTGGCACGGATCGGTGCCGTGCGTGAGTTGACGGTTGAGCAGCGCGAGGCTGCCGGTCCGCGGGTCGACGGTGAATGCGCTCACGGTTCCGCTCGGCTCGCCGTCGTACGTCTTGAGCTCGTTCACGGCGTACAGGAAGCGCTGCGAGCGGTCGAACGCGAGATACGACGGATTGGCGATGCCCGTCGTCGTGGCGAGCGGCCGCAGCGCCCCGGCGGAATCGAGCGAGAACGCGTACACGCCCTCGCCCTTGCCCTGCAGCACCTTGCCGGTGCCGAACACGATCGGCTCCGTATAGGTCCCGACATATACGCGCATCGTCACGCCCCCAAGTCGCGGTTGAGCCAGATGCGGCCGACGAGCTCGCCCGACTCCAGCTGCGCGACCGCGTCGCCGATGGAACGCAGCGGATAGGACGCGCCGAGTATCGGCGTCACCTGCCCGTTTTCGACCATGCGCACAACGTCGATCAGATCCTGTTTCGTGCTGCCGCGGCAGCCGATGATCTCGAGCTCGGTCTTGAACAGCGGCATCGACGGCACGTCGAAACTTTCGTCGACGTACGCGACGACCAGGAACTTGCCGCCGGGACGCAGCAGCGCGAGACCCTCGCGCACGCTCTCGCGCGTACCGATGTTGTCGACGACGACGTCGACGCCCTCGCCGTCGGTGTGCTTTCGCACCGCCGCCTCGAGCGATTCGTGCGCGGTGTCCACGGCGACCGCGCCGTGCCGTTGCGCAAGCTCGAGCCGCTGCGCTCGGCGGCTCGTGGCGAGCACCGACGCGCCCGCGCTCTTGGCGATCTGCACGCCGTGGATGCCGAGTCCGCCGGCGCCGAGAACCAGCACGCACTGCCCGACGCCGACTCGCCCCTGATGGATGAGGCTGTGATACATGCACGCGACGGCGTCGGGCAGGATCGCCGCTGCCTCGTACGCGATGCCCGGCGGCAGCGCGACGAGGTTCGCCGCCGGCACGGCGACATAGTCGGCGTGTCCGCCGTCGCGCTCGAATCCGATGCGCTTCATCGTCGGGCAGCGCTGCGTTTCGCCCGAGACGCAGTGACGGCAGCGGCCGCAGGTGACGTCGATCGCCGCTGTGACGCGATCGCCGACGCGCCAATTCGTGACGCGCTCGCCGATTTCGACAACATCGCCGGCAAGCTCGTGTCCGACGATGCGCGGCAGGCTGCCGAGCGGTTGGCGACCCGACAGCAAGTGCAGATCGGTGCTGCAGAGCCCGCTCGCGCGCACGCCGACGAGTACTTCACCGCTTGCCGGTCGCGGCACCGGACGTGTCGTCGGCTCCAGCGTGCCGCCGTAGCGGGCGACGACGACCGCGCGCATCGTATCGGCCATCGCAGTTCTCTACTCCTTCAGCCCGGTCGCAGCGATGCCCTGGATGAACGCTCGCTGGAGAAAGAAGAACAGCAGGATCATCGGCAGCGTCCCGAGCACGGCGATCGCCATCAGCTGGTCCCACGACGTGCCGTAGCTCGACATGAAGAGCGAGATGCCGAGCGGCAGCGTGCGCAGCGAGTCGCGCGTGATGATGATCAGCGGCCAGATGTACATGTCCCACGCCTCGCGGAACGTGAACACGGCCAGCGCGACGAGCGCCGGCTTGCACAGCGGCATCACGATCATCCAGAAGATCCGCAGCTCCGATGCGCCGTCGATGCGCGCCGAGTCGATGAGATCGCTCGGAATGCTCATCATGTACTGGCGCATCAGGAATACGCCGAAGCCGTCGACGAGGAACGGCACGATCAGCCCCTGGTACGTGTTCGCCCAGTCGAGGCGCTTGATGACGAGGAACAGCGGCACCATGGTCACTTCGAGCGGCAGCATCATCGTGGAGAGGATCACGAAGAACATCACGCCACGGCCGCGGTAGCGGAACTTCGTCAGGCTGTACCCGGCGAGCGAGCACAGCAGCAGGTTCGAAACCGTGATGGCGACCGCGACGAACGCACTGTTGAGGAAATAGCGCGTGAAGTCCTGCGCCTGCCACGCTTGCGTGTACGAATGCCAGTTCGGCGGCCACGGAATCCACTGGATCGGGATGCTGAACATCGTGTCCATCGTGCGCAGCGACGACGACAGCATCCAGTAGAACGGCAGCAGCGTCACGCACGCGACCGCTGCCAGCACGCCGGTGACGGCGATGGTGCCGCTGCGGCGCATCACGCGTCGCGGCGGCCGACGTCGCGGCGCGCTCGAGCGATCGATCGACATCGCGGCGATTCCGCTCGCGACGGTCATCGCGACTCCTCGCCGCGAGTGAACAGGCGCACCTGCACGAACGAGAACAGCATCACGCCGACGAACAGGAACACGCTCATGGCGGCGGCGCGCCCCATGTCGAAGAACTCGAACGCGGTCTGGTAGATGAAGAGCGGCAGCACGCGCGTCGAGTCGGCGGGGCCGCCGCCGGTCATGATCATCGGCACCGCGAACACCTTCATCGCGACGATGACGTTCATCACGACGACCAGCAGCGTCGTCGGCTTCAGCAGCGGCAGCGTGATGTGGCGGAACAGCGCCCAGCGTCCCGCGCCGTCGATCTTCGCCGCGTCGTAGTAGTCGGCGGGAATCGCCTGCAGGCCGGCGAGGAAGATCACCATGTAATACGGCGTCGCGCGCCAGATGCCGATCAGGATCACCGCCCACAGCGAAGTCGCGCTGCTGCGAAGCCACGGGATCGGGTCGATGCCGACGAAGCCGAGCAGCGTGTTGATCACCCCGTCCTGCTGGTACATGAACGTCCAGACCACCGCCATCACGACGGCCGGCATCACGACCGGCATGAAGATCGCCGAGCGCAGCACGTTCTTCACCCAGACGCTCTGGTTGAACAGCCATGCGAGGCCGAGCGACAGCGGCAGCACCGGCACGACGCTGAAGCAGACGTACGCGAGCGACACCCGTGCCGACCTGAGGAACAGCGGGTCCTGCAGCAGACTCGCGAAGTTTGCGAGGCCGATGTACTTCGGCGGGTGGACCAGATCGTAGGCCGTCAGGCTCAGGTAGAGCGCCTGCAGCATCGGATAGAAGCGGAAGACCGCGAGGATCGCGAGCGTCGGCACGATGATCGCGACGCCGAACGCCGCCTGCTTCGTGGCGAGACTGAACCGCGTGCGCCGCCGCGCCGTCGCGCGCCGGGGATCGGCGAGCGGGGGTGCGAAGTCGGGCTTGACAGTGGCTGGCGCGTGCACGGCGTCGGCATTGCGCGGACAGCGCGGGCGAGCGCGCCCGTGCGCCGCCCGCGCGTTGCGCCTACTGCTTCAACATCTTGTCGATTTCGGCTTGCGCCTGGTCGAGCGACGCCTTCGGATCCATGCCGTCGTACACGGTGCGCTCGATCGCGCGACCGACGGCTTGCCCGATCTCGTTCGTGAACTCCGAGCGGATGTACCACGATGCCGTGGACACGTCCCTCATGTGCACGTCGAAGAACGGAAATGCCTTGGCGACCGCCGTTTCGTTGACGCCCTTCACCGGCTGCACGAACGCGACCTTGCCGAGCCACTCGTCGGGCTTCGAGAGCATGAAGCGCACGAAGTCCCACGCGACGACCTTGTTCGCGGCCGGCTTCGCCTTGTTGACGCCCCACATCCAGCCGTAGACGATCGTGTGCGGCTTCGCCGGATTGACCTGCGGATACGACACGACGGTGAAGCCATCCTTGATCGCCGACTGCCGGATCTGCGACGTCGCCCACGGGCCGGTCACCCACATCGCCGTGCGCCCGTCGATGAAGTCCTGGTTCGGGTTGCTCGGCGTGTTGAGCGTCGTCTTCGGGTCGCCGGTCGCCTTGGTGACATCACGCCACAGCGTCAGCGCCTTCACCGCTTCGGGGCTGTTGAGTGAAACGGTCCTGCCGTCGTCGCTCAGCAGCTTGCCGCCGAACTGCTCGACCAGCGGCTGGAACATCTGCACTTCCCAACGCGGACTGTGGTAGGGGAAGTCGAACGCCTTCTGCACGGTGCGCGTGCCCTGCACCTTCTTCAGTTTGGGCCCGAGCGCCTTCATGTCGTCCCAGGTCTTCGGCGCGTCCTTCACCGCGTCGAGCCCCGCTTCGGCGAACGCCTTGTTGTTGATGAACAGGCTCATCGAGTTGCCCTGGTACGGCAGCGCGTAGACCTTGCCGTCGAACGTGCCGGCGGCGATTCCGCCCGGCGTGTAGCGCGCGGTCAGCTCGTCGTAGCTCTTCGCGCCGAACACGTCGAGGTTCAGCGGCTCGAGCACGCCCTTCTTGTAATAAAGCTCATAGAACGACGCGTCCTGGTCCATGATGTCCGGACCGGTGCCGGTCGCGAGCGCGACCGTGAGCTTCTGGTTGATATCGCCCGACGACGTGATGACCGGATGGACGGTCACGTTCGGCCGCACCTTCTTGTACGACTCGATCAGCTCCTTCATGTACGCGGTGAACGGGCCGTACTCGTGCCACCAGATCTCGATCGTCACGCTGTCCTTCGGGAAGCCGACCGGCGGATCGGCGGCGATCGCCGTGCTCCCCGCCGCGAACGCGCAAGCCGCCGCGACGAGCGCGGATAGCACGCGTCTCCTGCTTGATTGTTTCATTCGTTCCTCCATTGATGTGACTGTCCGACCACGTCAGTGCAGCGCCTTGCCGGTCTCCGAGTCGAACACGTGGACGAGGTCGACTTTCGGTTGCAGCCAGATGGTGTCCCCGGGATTGAATGCGAGCCGCTCGCCGAACACGGCGCAGATCTGCGAGCCGTACGCCTCGCAGTAGACGTGCGTGCCCGCGCCGGTCGGCTCGACGACGAGCACCCTGGCCGCAAGGCCGTGGCCGCGCTCGCCGAACGCGAGATGCTCGGGCCGGAAGCTGTAAACGACTTGCTGGCCTTCTTCGCCGCCGTGCCCGCGCCCGTTCGGCAGCCGCGTCCCGTCCTGCGCCTCGATGCCGAGCGTCCCGTCGCTTCGCGCCAGCCGGCCACGGATGAAGTTCATCGCCGGCGAGCCGATGAAGCCGGCGACGAACAGGTTCGCCGGTTGGTCGTAGAGCTCGAGCGGCGTGCCGATCTGCTCGATGCGGCCGTCCTGCAGCACGACGATGCGGTCGGCCATCGTCATCGCCTCGATCTGGTCGTGCGTGACGTACACCGACGTCGCATGAAGGCGCTGGTGCAGCGACTTGATCTCGACGCGCATCTGCACGCGCAGCTTCGCGTCGAGGTTCGACAGCGGCTCGTCGAACAGGAACACCTGCGGATTGCGCACGATCGCGCGCCCCATCGCGACGCGCTGCCGCTGTCCGCCCGAAAGCTGGCGCGGAAAGCGCCCGAGGAACGCCGCGAGATCGAGCGTCGCCGCGGCGTCGTACACCTTCTTCGCGACCGCCCGCTTCGGCTGACCGCGGAGCTTCAGGCTGAACGCCATGTTCTCGCTCACGGTCATGTGCGGATAGAGCGCGTAGTTCTGGAACACCATCGCGATGTCGCGGTCCTTCGGCGGCAGGTCGTTCACCACGCGCCCGCCGATGACGATGTCCCCGGCGCTGACGTCCTCGAGCCCGGCGATCAGGCGCAGCAGCGTCGACTTGCCGCAACCCGAAGGGCCGACGAGCACGATGAATTCGCCGTCGGCTACTTCGAGGTTCACGTCGTGCAGCACCTGCGTCGCGCCGAACGCCTTGTCCACGCCGCGGATCTCGATCGTCGCCATGTCAGCCGACCGGTGGCCGAGCGCGGGTCACGCCGGTCTCGGCGCCTCCGCGCCGTTCGGCTCGACGACGACCTTGATCGCGCCGTCGCGGCGATTGACGAACGTGTCGAGCGCCTCGCCGAATCGTTCGAGCGGGAACGTGTGCGTGATCAGGTCCTTCACGACGATCTGGCCCGTCGCCATCATCGCGATGATCTTGCGCGACACGTTCGGATTCGCGCGCGAGCCGAAGATCGCGATCTCGTTGTGCACGACGTACTTGAACGGCAGCGCTTCGCGCACGTCGTCCGGCGGCACGCCGAGCAGGCCGACCTTGCCGCCTTTGCGCACCATGCGAACACATTGCGCGAACGTGCCCGGCGCGCCGGAGCACTCGAATGCCTCGTCGACGCCGACGCCGCCCGCGAACGTGCGCACCGCCTCGACCGGGTCGTGCTTCTCGATGTCCACGACCGCATCGGCGCCTTTCGCCGCCGCCGCGGCAAGCCGCGCACCGCGACCGACAACGATCACGCGAGCTGCGCCGAGCGCCTTGGCGAAGCGCATGGCAATGAGACCGATGGGCCCGGGCCCGACCACTGCAACGGTTCCGCCGGCGGTGATGCCGGTCAGCTCCATGCCGTGCAGCGTGACGCCGGCGGTGTCGACGAGCGCGCCTTCGCGGAACGAAACCGCGCGCGGCAGCGGGTTGATGCTGCGCACGGAATAGACGTTGTATTGCGCGTACGCGCCCTGCGACACGAATCCATAGTGCCGGTGCCCGCTTTCGGCCCGGCCGTAGTTCTCGCAGAGGTTGTAGCGGCCCTGCAGACAGTTGCGACAATAGCCGCAGCCCTTGTGCGCTTCGCCGGCGACCGCATCACCCGGCTTGAAGTCGAGAACGCCGTCGCCGATCCGCACGACTTCGCCCGACCATTCGTGTCCCGGAATGAACGGATACGATGGAGGCCAGATGCCGGCAAGGCCTCCTCGGACGATCTCGGGGTCGCTGCCGCAGATCGCGACGCCGCGGATGCGGCACAGCACCTCGTGCGGACCCGGTACGGGAACGGGAACGTGCTGGATCTCGAAGGCGCCCGGCGACGTGAGCACCAGCGCCATCATCGTGCGCGATACGTTCGAATCGCGTTCCATGGCTTTCGCTTTCGCGCGGCGGCGCTTGCGACAATGGGCGACCGCGACGTTTTCCCGCAGGTGGAGCTATGCTGCGCGGCGCGGACGCGCGCCGTTTTGCGCAGGATCAATCGCTAACCGCAAAGCTCGCGTTCAGCGGCGGATTCCGGCGAGACGCAACGGCGACATCGCGAACGCGTAACCGTGCATGCGACATTCGGTCACATGCATGCATCGAAGCGGGCGAATGCGTGGCAAAGTAGCGCCGAGCGTTTCAATCACCGACAAAGGCGCGCCATGATCCTCGAAATCGCGCAGATCGACGTGAAGCCGGGCCTCGAAGCCGAATTCGAAGCGAATGTCGCGAACGCCGCGCCGCTGTTCCAGCGCGCGCGCGGATGCCACGCGATGGAGCTGCAGCGCTCGATCGAGCAGCCGCTGCGCTATCGACTGATGGTGCTATGGGAGACGCTGGAGAACCACACGGTGGACTTTCGCCAGTCGAGCGACTTCCAGGCGTGGCGCGGGCTCGTGTCGCACTGCTTCGCGAGCGCGCCGCTCGTCGAGCACACCGAGCGATGCGCCGTTGGCTTCGGCGCACTCACCGCGCGGATCTAGCGCCAGCGTGCGAAGCGCTCATGCACGCTGCCATCCTCCACCGAGCGCGTTCATCAGGTCGACGGTGAACGTGAGGAACGATTGGCGGTTGCGCACGAGCGCGAGGCGCGCGTCGTTCAGCGTGCGCTGCGCATCGAGCACTTCGAGATACGCCGAATAGCCGGCGTCGTAGCGCTGCGTCGCGAGCTTGAGGCTCTGCGTCGCCTGCTCGACGCGTGCGGCGAGGTCGCGCTCGGTATCCGCGGCGAATGCCACATTGGACAGCGCGTCGGAGACCTCGCGGAAAGCGGCCTGCACCGACGCTTCGTACTGCACTTGCGCCTGCCGCGCGCGCGCCTCGGCCTGCTCGGTGCGCGCCTGGTAGCGGCCCCAGTCGAGCACCGGCCCGAGCAGCCCGGCGCCGAGCGACCAGACGCTCGCGCCGGGCGACACGAGGTGCGCGAGATTGTCACTCTGCAGGCCGAGCGAGCCGGTGAGGCTTATCGCCGGCAGCTGCGCGGCACGCGCGACGCCGATCTGCGCGTTCGCCGAGACGAGCGTCGCTTCGGCCTGGCGCACGTCGGGCCGCCGCTCGACCAGCGTCGACGGCAGACCCGGAGGCGGCAACGGCGGCGCCGGCAGCGAGCGCAAGTCTTCGGGCGGAAGCTCGAGGCCGAGCTGGCCGGTAAGCACGCCCAACTGGTGCATTGCCACCGCGCGGAGCCGCCTGAGCTCCTTGATTTGCGCCGCGAGCTGCGAGCGAATGCCCTGAGCCTGATAGACATCGAGCGCCGACGCGATGCCCGCTTCGGAGCGCTGGCGCGTGATCGTGACCGAGTCGTCGGCGCTCTTCAGCGTTTCGTCGGAAACCACGATCTGCGCGTCGAGCGAGCGCACGTTGAAATACGTGCGCGCGATCGCCGCGGAGAGCGTCAGCGCGACCACGCTTCGCGCGTACTCCGTCGCCGAAAGCTGCGCCTGCGCCGCCTCCTGCAAGCGGCGCAGCCGGCCCCAGAAGTCGAGCTCGAACGACGTGCTGACGGCGAGCGAGAAGTTGTTCAACGTGCCGACGCCGCCCGCGCGGATCGGCCCGGTCTGCTCGCTCGCGCCCGAGCGGCCCGCGTTGCCCGACGCGTTGACCTGCGGCAGCAGCGTGGCGTTCGCTTCGCGCACGAGCGCCCGGGCTTCCTCGACGCGCGCGATCGCGAGGCGCACGTCGGTCGCGCTCGTGAGACCCGCCGCGACGAGGCGATCGAGCGTCGCGTCGTCGTAGAGGCGCCACCAGTCGGCCGGGACGGCAGCGAGCGTCGCGCCGGTGGGCTTCGGATCGCTCGCCGGATAGCCGCTCGGCACGGCGATGTCGGGTCGCGTGTAGTCTGGTCCGACGGGCGCGCAGGCCGTGAGCGCGAAAAGGGTCATTCCGAGCGCAGCACGAACCCTGGTCAGTGCGGGCGCAGCGAAGAATCCGATGCGCTTCCTGCGAAAGCGGATCCGTCGCCTTCGCCTCGAGACGACGATTGCGCAGTTCATGCAGGCTCCTTGGCGAGTTCGGCCGCGCCCTCCGCTGGCGCCTCATGCTCGCCCATCGCCTGCCTGCGCGCGAACAGCGTGAAGAACAGCGGCACGAAGATCGTCGCGACGAACGTCGCGAGCAGCATCCCGCCGACGACGCCGGTGCCCATCGATCGGCGCGCCGCCGCGCCGGCGCCGCTCGCGATCATCAGCGGCATCACGCCGAAGACGAACGCGATCGACGTCATCACGATCGGTCGGAAGCGCAGCCGCGCCGCCTGCAGCGCGGCGTCCACCGGGCGCATGCCGGCGAGCAGGCCCTGCTGCGCGAACTCGACGATCAGGATCGCGTTCTTCGCCGACAGGCCGATCAGCACGACGAGTCCGATCTGGAAGTAGATGTCGTTCTCCATTCCGCGCACCCACACCATCGCGAGCGCGCCGAGCACGGCGAACGGCACGGCCAGCACGACCGATGCGGGCAGGCGCCAGCGCTCGTACAGTGCGGCGAGGATCAGGTACACCATGACGATGGCGAAGCCGAACGCGAACAGCGACGCGCGACCGGTGCGCTTCTCCTGGAACGCCTGCCCGGTCCATGCGATCGAGTAGCCGGCCGGAAGGGACTCGGCGGCGACCTGCTCGACGGCGGCGATCGCCTCGCCCGAGCTCACGCCCGGCTTGCCGCTGCCGAGCACCTTGGCGGCGAGAAAGCCGTTGTAGCGCTCGACCTGCTCGGGTCCCACGACGCTCGTCGTGCGCACGAGCGCTTTGAGCGGGATCATCTCGCCGCTGGTGTTCGAGCGCACGTACACCTGACCGATATCATCGGGCTGCGCGCGGAACGGCGCGTCGGCTTGCATCTGCACGCGATACGTGCGGCCCGACATGTTGAAGTCGTTGACGTAGAGCGCGCCGATCGTGCTCTGCAGCGCGTCGAACACGTCGGACACCGGCACGCCGAGCGCCATCGCCTGCTCGACGTTCACCTCGACGAAGATCTGCGGCACCCTCGGCCGAAAGAACGTGTTGATCGCGGTGAGCCGCGAATCGCGCGCGAGTGCCGCGGTGAGCGACTGCACGACCTGCGCGAGCCGGCCCGCGTCGGAATCGGCGCGCGCCTGCACATAGAGCTCGAGGCCGCCCGCCGTGCCGAGGCCGCGAATCGACGGCGGGTTGAAGCCGATCACCATGCCGTCGGTGACCTGCTGGCCGAAGCGGGAAATATCCGCGGCGACCTGCTGGGCGCTCTTCGTGCGCTCGGCCCAGTCCTTCAGCAGCACGAACGTCGTGCCCGAGTTCGGCTTGTTGGCGCCGCCGATCAGGTCGCGTCCGGGCGCGACGAACACGTGCTCGACCGGCGGATCCTGCGCGAGGTGCTTCTGCAACTGCGCGCCGGTCGCGCCGGTGCGTTGCAGCGTCGCGCCATCGGGCAGCATGATCGCACCGAGCACATAGCCCTGGTCCTCCGCCGGCACGAAGCTTCCGGGCACGCGCGTGAAGAGCAGCGCGACGAGCGCGATCACGCCGAGGAACGCGAGCCCCGCGAGCAGCCGGCGGCGGATCGCGAGCCGGATCAGCCACAGGAAGCCGCTGGTGAGCCGCGCAAAGCCGACGTTGAACGGATGGAACAGCCGCGACTCGTGCTCGCCCGCCCTGAGCAGCAGCGCGCACAGTGCCGGGGTCAGCGTGAGCGCGGTGAGCCCCGACAGCAGCACCGAGATCGTCACCGTGACGGCGAACTGACGATAGAGCTGGCCGGCGATGCCGCCGAGGAACGCGACCGGGACGAACACCGCGCAGAGCACGAGCACGATCGCCAGTACCGCGCCCGACACCTCGTGCATCGACTCGATCGCCGCCTGCCTCGCGCCCATCTTCTCCACGCGCATCAGGCGCTCGACGTTCTCGAGCACGACGATCGCGTCGTCGACGACGATGCCCACCGCGAGCACCATCGCGAACAGCGTCAGCGTGTTGATCGAGAAGCCGAGCACGTAGAGGCCGGCGAAAGCGCCGATCAGCGACACCGGCACGGCGATCATGGGGATGAGCGTCGCGCGCCAGTGCTGGAGGAAGACGAACACGACGAGCAGCACCAGAACCGCCGCCTCGCCGAGCGTCTTCAGCACTTCCTTGATCGACGCATCGATCACGCGCGTCGTGTCGAATGGGATCAGGTAATCCATCCCCTGCGGGAACGATGACTTCAACTCGGCGACGCGTGCTCTCACCGCGTCGGCGACGTCGAGCGCGTTCGCGCCCGTCTGCAGGAACACCGCCATGCCGACCGCCGGCTGGCCGTCGACGCTCGTCGTGATGTCGTAGCTCTGCGCACCGAGCTCGACGCGGGCGACGTCGCGCACGCGCAGCACGCCCGACGGTCCGCCGGCGCGGATGACGATGTCGCCGAACTGCTCGGGCGTCACCAGCCGCCCGCGCGCGGTCACCGTGTAGACGAGTGACTGGCCGGCGGGTGCCGGCTCGGCGCCGATCTTGCCCGCGGCGTACTGCTGGTTCTGCGCGCGAATCGCGTTCGCGACATCGGTCGGCGTGACGCCGAGGCGCGCCATCTTGTCCGGCTGCAGCCACACGCGCATCGAGTAACCCGAGCCGAACAGCAGCACGTCGCCGACGCCGGGCACGCGCTTCAGCTCGTCGATCATGTTCACGGTCGCGTAGTTCGCCATGAACGTCGTGCTCTGCGCGGCGGCGCGCGACACGAGGCCGACGACGAGCAGGATGTCGTTCGAGCGCTTTTGAACGATCACGCCGTTGCGCCGCACTTCCTCCGGCAGTCGCGGCAGCGCGACCTGCACGCGGTTGTTGAGCTGGAACACCGCGGTGTCGACGTTCGTGCCGACCTCGAATGTCGCGGTGATCGCGACGGTGCCGTCCGCTGCCGAGCTCGAGCTGAAGTAGATCATGTTCTCGACGCCCGACAGCTGCTCCTCGATCGGCGCGGCGACGGTGCGCGCGATCGTCTCCGCGCTCGCGCCGGGGTACGACGCGCTGATCGTCACCGTCGGCGGCGCGATCTCGGGATACTGCGCGACCGGCAGGATGCGTGACGCGATGATGCCGGCGAGCGCGATCACGATCGCGATGACGCTCGCGAAGATCGGCCGCTCGATGAAGAAGCGAGAGAAGTTGCCCATCGCCCGCGTCAGCGCTTTGCCGAGGCGCTCGCCGGTGCGGCCGCCGTCGGCGTGGTCGCCGGGACACCGGCGGCCTGCGACGTCGCCGGGTGCGGATCGATCGCTGCGGCGGGCCGAAGCTTCATCAGGTTGTCGACGATCACCAGGTCGCCCGGATTCAGGCCGCTGGTGACGATCCAGTCGGTGCCAAGCCAGCTCGCCGTCTGCACGCTGCGCGGGCTCGCCTTGCCGTCGGCGGCGACCCACACCGAGCGCCCCTGCTCGCTCTGTGTCACCGCCGACTGCGGCACGAGGTAGCCCTGCTGCGATCCGGCGACGATCTGAACCTTCAGGAACCGGCCCGGCAGCCACCTCAACTCGGGATTTGGAAACGCCGCGCGCAGTTGCACGGTGCCAAGCTTCGGATCCACCGTCGATGCGGTGAAGTTCAGCCGGCCGTTCGACGCGGCAACCGTGCCATTGTCCTGAATCACGTTGACGTCGGCGCGCTGTCCCGCGCCGCGAACGCGCTCGAAATCGCCCTCGGCGAGCGAGAAGCGCACCCAGATCGGATCGACCTGCGTGATCGTCGTCAGCAGATCGGTGTTCGCGGCGATCAAGCTGCCCTCGGAACGCGCGGCGCGACCGGTGATGCCGCCGATCGGTGCCTTCACGCTCGTGTACGAAAGATTGAGCTGCGCCTCGGCGAGCTTCGCCTGCGCCACCTCGATCGCCGCCCGCGACTCCTTCAGCGTCGACACCGCCTGATCGTATTCGCGCTGGCTGATCGCTTTCGTGTCGGCCAGCGATTTCAGCCGATCCGCTTCGCGCTGCGCCTGCTCCTCGCGCGCACGCTCCTGGTTCAGCGCGGCCTTCGCCTGCGCGACCGCGAGCTCGAACGGCGCCGCGTCGATCCTGAACAGCAGCTGCCCGGCACGCACGCGCGCACCCTCGTCGTAGAGACGCTTTTCGAGAATGCCGGACACGCGAGCGCGCACCTCCACCTCGCGCGAGCCCTCGGCCTGGCCGACCGCCTCCAGCACGACCGGCACGCGCTCGGGCTCGACGCGCTTCACGGCGACGGGGATCGGCGGCGCCGCCACCGCGGCTGACTTCGGCTGCGCTTCGCCGGCCTCGTGCCGTCCGCATGATCCGATCACGAGCGCCGCGGCCGCCACAGCGAGCAAGCGAACGGCGCGACGTGCCGTGCGTGCGGTTTCAGCGTTCGAATGGATCATCATCCGGTGTGCGGGGGATCGACGGCCAATCGGGCATTATACAATCTGGGTTGTATGTAAATCGAACGGGCAACGACGCTCGATGCGCCGAACCAAAGAGGAAGCCGAGAGGACCCGCCGCAGGATCATGGCGGCGGCACTGCGCGTATTCAGCCGCAACGGCATCGCGCGCACGACGATCGGCCAGATCGCGCACGACGCCGGCGTCACGCGTGGCGCGATCTACTGGCATTTCAGCGACAAGCAGGCGCTGCTGCGCGCGATCCGCGAGTCGGTGTCGCTGCCGCTGCTCGACCAGAGCGATCTCACGCTGCTGCGCGATGGCGGCGGCGACCCGCTCGACTGCATCGAGCGCTTCCTCACCACGCTGGTGCGTGCGATCGACCGCGATCCCGCCACGAGGCGCGCGCTCGACGTGATGTCGTTCAAGTGCGAGTACGTCGGCGAGCTTGCCGCCGAGCGCGGCGCGCTCGTGCGCAACACGAGCCGGCTGCTGAAGGGTCTCGAGAACGCGTACCTGCGATCGCGCGAGCGCGGGCTTCTGCGCGGCGAATTGTCGCCGCAGGTGGCCGCGCTCGAGACGGTCGCGTTCCTGTCCGGCCTCGTTCGATTGCTGCTGCTCGACGGGGCGGGCGCGATCGTGCGCCGTAGAGCGCTGCTCGTCATTCGCGCGCACGTCCGGTCGCGGCGGGCGCCCGGCGCGCAGCCCGATCGCGAACGGACCACGGTGTCCGCCCGGCAGCACGCTGAACGGATCGAAGTGCGTGGCGCAATCTTCCGGACTCAACGGGGCGCAACGACCGGGCAGCGCGGGCCGGCGGACGCAAAGCGCTGCAATCGCAGTAGCATGGCGATGCGCGCGACTCATCGCGCCGGAGGAAAGTCATGACTGCTTCGCTCGTCGTCACCGTGATCGGCGACGACCGTCCTGGCATCGTCAACGCGCTGTCCGACATCGCGCAGCGCTTCAGCGCGAACTGGGCAGGCAGCCACATGGCGAGTCTCGCCGGGCAGTTTGCCGGCATCGTTCATCTCGAGGCGGCCGACGCCGACGCAGAGCCGCTGATCGCGGCGCTGCGCGGGCTCGATACGCTGGGACTGCACATCGGCATTGCGCGCGGATCGCCGAAGTCGCCGGCGGGTGCGCGAAGGAAGCTGCGGCTCGAGCTCGTCGGACACGACCGGCCGGGCATCGTGCGCGACCTGTCGGGAAGCCTCGCGGCGATCGGCGTCAGCATCGACGAGCTGCACACCCAGATCGTCAGCGCGGCGATGGCCGGGGGCCAGCTGTTCAAGGTGAAGGCGCTCCTCGCCGTGCCTATTGCTGTCGCCGATGACGCGCTGCGCGTCTCGCTCGAGGCGATCGCGAACGAGATGATGGTCGACATCGAGCCTGCCGCGGACGCCGACCGCTCACGCTGACGGCCGGGAACCGCCGCCCGCGCCGTTGCGAGCCAAGTCGGGGCACGGCGAACATCCCGCTCGACCGTTAAGGAACGCTTAAG
>CAWCUH010000015.1:0-19185 GCA_963798655.1 uncultured beta proteobacterium
GAACGCGCGCGTTCGTGCAGGACCTCGTCTGCGCCGTGGAGCTCGGCGCGAAAGCGGGCAAGGACTTGCGCACCGTGTACAGGGAAACGTACGCGGCATTGAAGCCCAAGTTCGGGCACTGGGTCATCTTCGACCATTGCCTGCCGTTCGACGTAACGCGCGCGTACGACGAAGTGACGGCGCATCCCGATCCGCGCGTTTGGACCGCGCAGCGCGACAAGGAGATGTGGCAGGCGCTGGAGGGATGAATGGCGACGATCGCTGATTCACGCACGCCGTCCGCTACGCACGGCGCGAGCGACGCGGCGCTCGCGTACCAGTCCGGCTTCGGCAACGAGTTCGCGACGGAGGCGCTGCCGGGTGCGCTGCCGATCGGACAGAACTCGCCGCAGCGCTGCCCGTATGGCCTGTACGCGGAGCAACTGTCCGGCACGGCGTTCACTGCGCCGCGCGGCGCAAACCGCCGCACGTGGCTCTATCGGATTCGCCCTGCCGCCGTGCATCAGCCGTTCCGACCGATCGGCAACGGCCGCTTCGAAAGCCGCTTCGATGCCATAGCGACGCCGCCGAACCAGCTGCGCTGGGATCCGCTGCCGCTGCCGCAATCGCCGACCGACTTCCTCGACGGTCTCGTCACGATGGCGGGCGTCGGCGATCCGGCGTCGATGTCCGGCTGCGGCATTCACGTCTACGCGGCGAACCGCTCGATGAGCGGCCGCTACTTCTACGACGCCGACGGCGAACTGCTCGTCGTGCCGCAGCAGGGGCGGCTCGACGTCGCGACCGAGATGGGAAGGCTGCGCGTCGAGCCGCAGCAGATCGTCGTCATCCCGCGCGGCGTTCGCTTCGCCGTCGAGCTGCCCGACGGCCCGTCGCGCGGCTATGTCTGCGAAAACTACGGCGCGCCGTTCCGGCTGCCCGATCTCGGTCCGATCGGATCGAACGGACTCGCCAATCCGCGCGACTTCCTCGCGCCGGTCGCTGCGTACGAGGATCGCGATGGCAGCTTCGAGCTCGTTGCGAAATTCATGGGCAACCTGTGGAGCGCCGCGATCGATCACTCGCCGCTCGATGTCGTCGCGTGGCACGGCAATTGCGCGCCCTATCTGTACGACCTGCGCCGGTTCAACGCGGTCGGGTCGGTGAGCTACGACCATCCCGATCCGTCGATCTTCCTCGTGCTGCAGTCGCAGAGCGACACGCCGGGCGTCGACACGATCGACTTCGTCATCTTCCCGCCGCGGATCCTGTCGATGGAGCACACGTTCCGTCCGCCGTGGTTCCATCGCAACGTCGCGAGCGAGCTCATGGGGCTCATCCACGGCGCGTACGACGCGAAGGCCGACGGGTTCGTTCCGGGAGGCGCGAGCCTTCACAATTGCATGATCGGCCACGGCCCGGATGCGGCGACGTTCGAGCAGGCGAGCCGCGCCGACACGTCGAAGCCCGCGTACATCCGCGACACGATGGCGTTCATGTTCGAGACGCGCGGCGTGATCCGTCCGACGCGGGCGGCGCTCGAATCGGCGCAGCTGCAGTCCGAGTACTACCGCTGCTGGCAGGACCTGCCGAAGAATTTCGATCCGACACGCCGTTAGGACGTCCATGAGCTACGAGAACATCATCGTCGAGCGCCGCGACCGCGTCGGCGTCGTTCGACTGAACCGCCCGCAGCGGATGAACGCGCTGAACGACGCGCTTGCGGCCGAGTTGACGCGTGCGCTCGCCGAGCTCGACGCCGACGCCGGCATCGGCGCGGTCGTCATCACCGGCAACGACAAAGCGTTCGCCGCCGGCGCCGACATCGGCGCGATGGCCGAGTGGGATTATCAGAAAGTCTACGGCGACAACTACATCACCAGGGACTGGGAGTCGCTGCGCACGATCCGCAAGCCGGTCATCGCCGCGGTCGCCGGCTATGCGCTCGGCGGCGGCTGCGAGCTCGCGATGATGTGCGATCTCATCATCGCCGCAAGCACGGCGAGGTTCGGCCAGCCGGAAATCGGCATCGGGACGATGCCCGGCATGGGCGGCACGCAGCGTCTGCCGCGCGCGGTCGGCAAGGCGAAGGCGATGGACTGGTGTCTGACCGGCCGCATGATCGACGCCGCGGAAGCCGAGCGCGCGGGTCTCGTCGCACGCGTCGTCGCCCCCGACAAGCTCGACGAGGAAGCGCTCGCCGTCGCCGCGAAGATCGCGAGCTTCTCGCTGCCCGTCGTGCTGAAGATCAAGGAAGCGATCAACCGCGCGTACGAGTCCCCGCTCGCCGAGGGCCTGCTGTTCGAGCGGCGCGAGTTCCACGCGACGTTCGCCCTCGACGACCAGAAGGAGGGCATGCGCGCGTTTGTCGAGAAGCGCAAGCCTTCGTTCAAGCATCGCTGAGCGGTCGACGGCGCACATGAGCGTCGATGCGCCCCACGACCTGATCGTCGCGCGTCCGGCCGAAGGCGTGCTGCTGCTGACGATCCACCGGCCCGATGCGCGCAATGCGCTGCGCACGCAAACGCTCGCCGAAATTGCCGCACGGTTCGCCGACGCCACGATCGACGAGACGATTCGCGCCGTCGTCATTACCGGCGACGCCAGCTACTTCGCCGCGGGCGCCGACATTCGTGAAATGGCACCGCTCGGGCCGATCGACGTGCTGATGCACGAGCGCCAGCGGCACTGGCGCGCGATCGCGGCATTCGCGAAGCCGTGGATCGCCGCGGTGAACGGCTACGCGCTCGGCGGCGGTTGCGAGCTCGCGCTGATGGCCGACATCGTCGTCGCCGGCGACAACGCGCAATTCGGGCAGCCGGAGGTCAATCTCGGACTCATCCCCGGCGCCGGCGGGACGCAGCGGCTCACCCGCGTCGCCGGCAAGGCGCGCGCGATGCAGATGGTGCTGACCGGTCAGCCGATCGACGCCGCGACGGCGCTTGCCGCCGGCATCGCCGCCGAAGTGCACGAGCCCGAGCGCTCGCTCGCTCGGGCGATCGATCTCGCGACGATCATCGCGGCGAAGCCGGTGCTCGCCGTGCGGCTCGCCAAGGAATCGGTGCTGCGCGCATTCGAGTCGCCGCTCTGCGAGGCGCTCGTCGCCGAGCGGCAGGCGTTCGCGTTGCTCGCCGCGAGCGAGGATCGCAACGAAGGCATCGCCGCGTTCCTCGAGAAGCGGCCGCCGAAGTTCAGCGGGCGCTAGCGAAGCGCCGTGACGTAGCGCGCGCAGTAATCGGCGAGAAGCAGCTTGTCGGTGCCGACGGTGAAGATGCGCACGCCACGCTGTTGCCAGCGCCCGATCGCACGCCGCGAATCGGCGGCATCGGCGTAGAAGATCGGCATGATCAGCGGCAGCCGTGCCGCCGTTGCCGCCGAGACGACGCGATCGAGCGACTCGACGACGCGCGGATGCGACGTGTCGCCTTCGAGCCCCATCGACACCGACAAATCGAATGGGCCGCAAATCACGCCGCGCAGGTCGCTGATCGCCGCGATTGCCTCGATCGCATCGACCGCTTCGGGCATCTCGATCAGGACGATGACGCCCGGCGCGCCGGGTGCGTTGGCGAACGCGGGCCAGTCGCGCACGAAATGGTCGCCGGCGCGGATGCACGGGCATGCGCCGCGCGTTCCGGCGGGGCCGTAGCGCGACGACGCGACCGCGCGCGCGGCGTCGGCCGCCGACGCGATCTTCGGCACGATCACGGCAGCGGCTCCGGCGTCGAGCGCCTTGGTGATCATCCACGTCTCGTTCGTCGGCACGCGAACGATCGGCACGAGTCCGGCGGCGTCGCAGGCGCGGACGAGATTTTCTGCGGTCTCGAGACCGAACGCGCCGTGCTCGGCATCGATGATCGTGAAGTCGAAGCCGCTCGCGGCAACGATGTCGACCACCTCGGCGCTCGCGATCTGCGACCACGTGCCGATCGCCGGCGTGGCGCGCTCGACGAGCGACGAGAAGCGCTTCATCGGAGGGTCAGTTGTCCACGACGAGCGCGCGCAGCCGGTTCAGCACGCCTTCGCGCTCGTCCGGCGGAAAGAAAAAGCGCAGCAGCGTGCCGCCGCCGTCGGCGTCGCTGCTTCCGGCGTAGCGCGCGATCGCTTCGCCGAGCGCCTCGAACGAAACGCCGAGCAGGATGGCGGGGGCATTGACGCGCCGATTCATCCGCACCGGTCCGATCGGCTCGAAGCGAAGCGCGCGCGCGTAGAAGCTCGCGTGCCGCGGATTCACCTCGATCACGTTGTAGGTGTAATTGCGCACGACCGACGCATAGAGGTATGCGGTGTGGAACAGGCTCGCGAGCACCGGCTTGCTCGCGATGGCGGTGTCGACCGCGAGGCGCGTGCACTCGGTGAGCCTGTGGCCTTGTGCCCGCAGCGCGTCGACCTGCTCGCGATAGAGATCGTCGCAGGCGAGGCCCTTGTCCGGCGCGTCGAGGCGCACGCTGACGGTGCCGACGATCTGCCCCTCGTCGTAGGCGAGGAACGTCATCAGCGTCGGATCGCGCTTGACGACGGGAATCTGATAACCGCGGCCGCCGTAGCGGCGCTCGACCAGCACGTCGGCATCGCGCGGCTGCTGCGTCAGATGCGCGATGCGAATCTTGAATGCGCTCTCGAACGTCGCCGGATCGGTAATCGAGGGCAGGTCGGGGTCGGGGATGGTCAGCCGGCGGAAGCGCAGCGGGCGATCGCCGTAGATCGTGCGGCCGGTGACTTCGGCAGGCGGGCGCAACGTAGACGGCGTGCCCGGAAGTGCCGCCTCCGCGGCAGCATGCGCGCTCCTTCGGCCGTGCTGCCCGCGCATCCTGGCAAACATCTTCGCGAGCGACTTTCTCACCGTCACGCCTCGCAACTCAGGCATCCATCCTCACCCGTGACCCGCTAATCGAGATGCTTCAGGTAATCCTTCGTGAACATCTTGTCGGGCAGGTCGCGCAGATGCATGTCGCTGTATTCGAGCACCGACTCGTCTCCTTTGCGCAGCGCGTCCTGCATGACGAGCCGGCTCGGTCGCTGGCGGCCCGCGATCTGCTTGTAGTTCCGGTAGAGGCACGTCTTCAGCAGCCGGTCGGACACCGAATAGAACTCGGCCTTCTGCGGCCTGAAATCCGCCTGCCGCACCCAATAGAGGACGCGATGATACGTGACGCTGCGCTCGTTCGCGTCGAGCTGCAGCACGTACGTCGGCTCGCCGTCGAGCTTTTCGGTGCGCAACAGCCGCGGCGTGTAATCGCCCGCCAGGTTTGCCCGCGCGAGGTCCCCGTTGGCAACCTGCCCGGTGAGCCGTTGCGCGAGCGAAAGGCGCACCGGCTGCGACACCGACGGCATGAATATCCAGAGGTCGCGGCCCTTCATCAGCATCGCCTGACCGCGCTCGGACGCGGGCTCGACCGCCATTACGATCGTGTTGGCGCTGCCTTTCGACAGCACGCGGTACGTTCGCGACTCGCTCGGGCCGTCGGGCGTCGCGGTGTCGATGGCGACGACGACCTCGAAAGCCTTCGTCGGGAAGCGTACCTCGTCGGCCTTCTCGACGATCGTGCGGGCGAGCGCATCGTCAGCCGCCTCGTCAGCCTGTACGCGACCGCAGGCGAGCAATGATGCGAGGATGAGCAGCGATGCAGCGACGATGCGCGCGCGTGCGTTGGCGTCGCGCGTAAAAACGGTATAGGCTTTCATGCGATCCAGGCAGATGCGGCCCGGCACGCTGCGTGGCGCGCACGGACTGTCGCGAGTGGCAAGTTTACGCTTGTCGTTGCGGCCGGGTCATCCGCGTTCGCCGGAGAACACCAGCCATTTGATCGGCGGCAAAAAATTCCGGCGCACGACGCCTTGACCACGACACAGGTGGGGAGATGCAAAGAGGGGAGTGGATTGACAAGGCGATCGGTCGATTCGTTTCATTGTTGAGCAAGGGCGCGAAGACGCTCGGCGCGATGCGACTTGGTGTCGCACTGCTGTCGGCTGGTGTGGTTGCGTCTCCGGCGCACGGTGCCGAAGGCGATGCCGCGGCGGTGAAGCTAACCGGCTTCTACGATGGGCTTGCCGCGTATACCTACGCGGAGCCGGGGCATTGGTCGCGCGCCGTCAGCCGACTCGACATCGACGCCGCCGGACGATTCAGCGAGGCGGTCAAGTGGAAGCTCGGAGGCCGCGTCGACGTCGATCCGGTCTACTTCGGCTCCGACTTCTATCCCGACCGGGTGAAGCACGACCAGCGCGCGCGCTTCTTCCATCGCGAGAATTACGTCGACGTCTCCGCCGGCGACTGGGATTTTCGCCTCGGCGCGCAGCAGATCGTCTGGGGCGAAGTCGTCGGTTTGTACTTCGCCGACGTCGTGTCGGCGCGCGACATGCGCGAGTTCCTGCTGCCGAGCTTCGACGTCATGCGCATTCCGCAATGGGCAGCGCGCGCCGAGTATTTCTCCGGCGACTCGCACGTGGAAGTCGTCTGGATCCCGGTGCCGCTGTTCGACCAGATCGGCAAGCCCGGCTCGGATTTCTATCCCGCGCCGCATCTGCCGTCGCCGACGCCGACGCAAATCGCCGACCTCTTTCTCGATCCCCGGAAGCCCGCGCGCACCCTCGCCAACGGAAACTACGGCGTACGCGCGAACACGCTGGCGAACGGCTGGGACGTCGCGGGATTCTTCTATCGCAGCTCAAGCGCGACGCCGACGTTCTACAGCATTGCGCCCGGACCCGGCCAGCCGTTCCTGTTCGAGCCTCGCTACGACCGCATCTGGCAGGCCGGCGCGACCGTGAGCAAGGACTTCGACGATTTCGTGCTGCGTGCCGAGACGGTCTACGCGCACGGTCAGGGCTATACGCTCGCCGACGCGTCGGTCGGTGACGGTGTGGCGAAACGCAACACGCTCGACTACATCGTCAGCGTCGACTTTCCCTTGCCGCACGAGACGAGGTTGAACGTGCAGGCGTTCCAGCGCGTGTTCAACGGCGGCGGCGGCGATCTCGCGGTTCGAAGCGACGGCTTCGGTGCGAGCGTTCTGGTGTCGACGAAGGTGACGCCGACGCTCGAGCCGCAGCTGCTGTGGATCCAGAACTTCAAGGACGGCGGCGGTCTCGTGCGGCCCCGGCTCAACTGGTATCCGGCGAAGAACTACACGGTCGGTGCCGGCGTCGACATCTTCACCGGTCCCGACGACGGTTTTTTCGGCCGCTTCAACAATCGTGACCGCGCGTACGCCGAGCTTCGTTTCGACTTCTAGCGCGGCGCCGGCGCGCTCTGCGCGCGCCGCGATCTGCACGTGACGCCGCCGCCTCGCTTCTCCTACGACGAAGCGTTCTCGCGCAACCTCGGCTGGGTCACCGCGGACGAGCAGCGCTCGTTGCGCGGCAAGCGCGTCGCCATCGCGGGGCTGGGCGGCGTCGGGGGCGCGCATCTGCTGACGCTCGCGCGGCTCGGCGTCGGCCGCTTTCGCCTCGCCGAGTTCGACACGTTCGACGTGGTCAACTTCAACCGGCAGCAAGGCGCGAGCATGTCGACGCTCGGGCGCCCGAAGATCGACGTGCTCGCCGAGATGGCACGCGACATCAATCCGGAAATCGAGCTCGAGCTGCTGCCCGACGGCGTGACCGCGGGCAATGTCGCGCGCTTCGTCGACGGCGTCGATCTGTATGTCGACGGACTCGATTTCTTCGCGTTCGACGCGCGTGAGCGCACGTTCGCCGCGTGCCATGCCGCTCGCGTGCCGGCGACCACCGTCGCGCCGCTCGGCATGGGCGCCGCGCTGTTGAATTTCATGCCGGGGCGGATGAGCTTCGAGCAGTATTTCAGGCTCAAAGGCGTCGACGAGCGCGAAAAGATGGTGCGCTTTCTCATCGGCCTCGCGCCGGCCGTGCTGCAGCGCGCATACGTCGCGGATCCGTCGTACGTCGACTTCGCGCAACGCAGGGGTCCGTCCACCGCGATGGCGTGCCAGCTTTGCGCCGGCATCGCCGCGACCGAAGCGCTGAAGATCCTGCTCGGCCGCGGCCGGGTTGTCGCCGCTCCGACCGCGCTGCAGTTCGACGCCTATCGCAACAAGCTCGTGCGCACGCGGCGGCCGTGGGGCAACCGCAATCCGCTGTCGCGCGCGATCATCGCCGTCTTGCGGCGGCAACTCGCAACGATGGGCCGATCGAGCGGGCGCGGGCGATCGCGATGAGCACGGCGGCTTCGGCTCGCGCAGCCGCCGCGGCGACATCGCCGGTACGCGAGGTGCTCGACCTCGCGCGCTGGGCGCCGAGCGGAGACAACACGCAGCCGTGGCGATTCGCGATCGAGGGCGACGACCGTGTAACTGTCTACGCGTTCGACACGCGACGCGACTGCGTCTACGATCTCGACGGCCATCCGAGCCAGATTTCAGTGGGCGCGCTGCTCGAGACGATGGCGATCGCGGCGACGCGCTTCGGATGGGCGACCGACGTCGAGCGCCGTCCCGGCAGCCCGGACGAGCGGCCGGTGTTCGACGTGCAATTCCGCAGCGATCCGGCGATCGCGGCCGATCCGCTCGCCGCGTACATCATCGAGCGGCGCGTCCATCGCAGGCGCCTGTCGGCGCGGGCGCTGACCAAATCCGATCGCCACGCGCTCGAGCGCGCCGTCGTCGACCGCTGTTCGCTGCGGTGGCTCGAAGGCACGGCGAGGGCGAGGGCGGCCTGGCTCAACTTCGCGAACGCGAAGATCCGCCTCACGATTCCGGAAGCGTACGGCGTGCATCGCGACGCGATCGACTGGAGCGCCGAGACGAGCGAGACGCGGGTGCCGGCGGCAGCGATCGGTGCGAGCAGACCGACGCTCACGGTGATGCGCTGGGCGATGGCGAACTGGCGCCGCGTCGACACGATGAACCGCTACTTCGCCGGCACGCTGGCGCCGCGCATCGAGCTCGATCTCGTGCCCGGGCTCGCGTGCGCGGCCCACGTCGCGCTGGTCGCGCGCGAACCGCCGCGCAACCTCGACGACTACGTTGCCGCAGGTCGCGCGCTGCAACGGTTCTGGCTCACCGCGACAAGCCTCGGCCTTCAGTTCCAACCTCAGTACACGCCCCTCGTCTTCGCGCGCTACGCGCGGCGCGGCGTTCGCTTTACCACGCGCGAGCGCGCGCTCGGCGACGCTCGGCGCATCGCACGCGGCCTCGACCGCCTGCTCGGCGCCGACACTGCCGCACGGACGGTGTTCATGGGGCGGATTGGCGAAGGCGCGCCGGCACGCTCGCGCTCGCTGCGCCTGCCGCTCGAGCAGCTGCTTCAACCCGCCGACGATGGCTCGCTCAGCGAGGGTGCGCGGCCAGGCAGCGACGTGCCGGCGACGAAGTGAGCGGCACACTCGAATGACGCACGCTCGGCGACCATCTGCGCGGCGTTGGCATGCTGCTACTTGACCGGCGCGCTGTCGACGGTGTCCTGCTCGTCGGTCCAATCGGCGTCGACGCGCTCCGTCGCGTAGCCCCATTCCTTGCCCTTGCGCACGCCGAGGCGAACGATTTCGCCGTCTTCCAGATCGACGCGGCGGTCGGCCATGTCGATCACCCGCTTGTCGTGTGTGGAGAACACGAATGTCGCGCCGGTCCTGCGATTGATTCGGCGCATCAGCCGAAGGATGCGCCCGCCCGTCTTGTGATCGAGATTCGCCGTCGGCTCATCCGCGAGGATGATCTTCGGATGCACGGCGAGCGCCCGGGCGATCGCGACACGCTGGCGCTGTCCGCCGCTCAGCTGGTTCGGACGATGGCGCGCGAAATCGAGAAGACCCACGATTTCAAGATGGTGGCGCACGCGACGCCGGCGCTCGTCCGACGACAGCTCGGGAAACTGAAGCAGCGGGTATTCGACGTTTTCTTCGGCCGACAAGACCGGCAGCAGGTTGAACGTCTGGAAGATGAACCCGATCATGCGACGCCGCAGACGCGCGAGCTCGTTCGCCGTCTTGCCCGATACATCGCGGTCCGCGATGAAGATGCGTCCGCTCGTCGGTGTGTCGATACAGCCGATCAGATTGAGCAACGTCGATTTGCCGCTCCCCGATGGACCGGCGATCGCCATGAACACGCCTTGCTCGATGTTCAGGTTGACGTGCTTCAGCGCTGGCACCGGCTGTTGGCCGAGCTGATACTGCTTGGTCACGTTCTCCACACGTACCAGCAATGCAACCTCCGAGTTTGTCCGATGCAAACCTGTCGCTACAACGCGCGACGAAGCGCGTCGACCAGCGGAATCCGCGCAAGATGCCGCGCCGGCAGCAAAGACGCCGCAATCGACGCGACTACGCCCAACCCGAATGCGGCGGCCAGCACGGACGGCACGACCCGAATGGCCGCCGTGAAGCCGCTCTCCGAATTGGGCGGCGGCGACATCGGGATGCCGACCGCGGAGACGACGAGGGCGAGAACGATGCCGATCAGGATGCCGAGCGAAGCTCCTGCGATCCCGAGCACCGCGGTTTCAAGCACGGCGAGCTTGAACACGTCGCTGCTCGAGCGCCCGAGCGCGCGCATGATGCCGAATTCGCCGGTGCGCTCATGCAACGACATGTTGACGCTGTTGGCGACGCTCAGCAACACCATCACCATGATGATCACCTGCAGGAAACCGAATTGCCGCTCGTAGAGTGCGGCGGTACTTTTGTAGAACTCTGCGAGCTCCTGCCACGTCTTCACCTCGACGTCGCTGGGCAGCGCGTGCTCGAGGTCGTTGCGCGCTCGCTCGGTGTCGTCAGTGTCGTCGAGCAACACGACGATCGCGTTCACTGCCGACGTGTCGGCCAGCTCCTGCGCGGCGTCGAGAGGGATCCGAACCGCGCGAGCGTCGTGCTCCTTCGACAAGCTGCGCGAGATGCCGACGACCCGGAAATCAAACGTGTTGAGAGCGCCCTCGCGCGTGCTCAGCACCAGATTCGCGCTGTCGCCGACCTTGAGCTTCATCGCATGCGCGAGCCCTTCGCCGGCGACCATGTCGAAGCGATCGTCAGCGGCAAGCTGGCGCCCCGAGATAATCGAAAGCGCCGAGCCGATTCGCGCCTCGACGGCAGGCTCGACGCCTTCGCCGAAGATCGGCAACTCGCCTTTGCCGTTGTCGATCAGGCCGGAAAAGGACAGCCGACGGCCTTGCGCGGCGATGCCGCGCACGCTTGCGGCGGCGCGCATTACGGTGGTCGCGTCGTCGATCAGGAACTCGAACGGACGCTGCCCGCCGCTCTCGAACTGGCCGCGTTTGTAGATCTGCAGATGGCCGAGCTGCGAGTGGATCGTTGCTTCGCGAAGCTGCGCGAGCATGTCTGCGACAAACCCTCCGGTCAATACCAGGCTCGCGACACCGAGCGCCACGGCGGCGAGCGTCAGCGCCGTGCGTGCGCGTTGGCGCAGGATGTTGCGAGAGGCAAGCCGCCACATCGCGTCGTCAGATCACCTGTTGTGGCGCAACGCGTCGACGACTGAGAGATGCGCCGCCCGCCATGCCGGATAGAGGCTTGCGAGCGTCGTCGCAACCACGGCCAGCGCGAAGCTCGCCGCCGCAAGCGGCAGCGTCAGCATGATCTGCGCCGAGTAGCCGGTGTCGCGGCCCGGCGGCGGCGGCATCGGGATTCCGATCTGGGAGAGAATGGCCGCAAGGACGACGCCGATCACGACGCCAGCAAGCCCGCCGGCCACGCCGAGAAGCGCTCCTTCAAGCACGAACAGGCGCATGACGCCGGCCCGCGACGTTCCAAGCGCCATCACCGTGCCGATCTCGCCGGTGCGTTCAAGGACATTCATCGTCAGCGTATTGGAAATGCCCAGGACGATGATGAAGCCGATGAGGATCGCCACGACATCGATCTGGCGGGAAAGCAGGACGACCGCCTTGCGATAGAAATCCGAGAGCTCGCGCCAGGACGTGACTTCGAACCCGTCGGTTGGGAGCGCTTGCCTGAAATTTTCGACGGCCGCGTCGGTGTGCTCGGTCGCGTCCAGGCCGACGACCCACGTGTGCGAGCCGCGCACGCGCAAGAGCTTTCGGCCGAGCTCGAGCGGCATTCGGACGGCGGAGTCGTCGTACGATTTCACTTGTGTCGCGAACGTGCCGGCGACGCGGCCCTCGACCGCGTTGATGCCGCCGCGGGGCAAACGGACGACGAAGGTCACGCGATCGCCCTGCTGCACGCCGAGAGCCGCGGCGAGACCGCGTCCGAAAACCACGCCGTCCGGCTTCGCCGCGTCCAAATTCTCGCCCTCGACCGGTAGAATGTTGGCGATCGCCTTGTAGGCGTCGGGATCGACGGCGTCGCCGATAAAGGCAATCGTGATATCACCATGGCTTGCGAGGCCGCTCAATACGAGACGCTGGTCGACGGCTTGCACGGAAGGCGCCGTGCGCAGTTCCTGCAGCCGGGGGGAATCAGGCGGCAACAGGAAGGCTCTTGGGTCGGCCAGCCCGATGTCCCGAAAGCCGGGACGGTTGATCTGGACATGTCCGAGTCCGGTATGGATCGTCGAATCGCGCATCGCCCAGAACACCCATTCGATAAAGCCGCCCGCGATCAGCAAGGCGACGACGCCAAACGCGATCGCGGAGAGCGAAATCAACGTTCGTGTCCGGTGCCGGGTGAGATTTCGCGCGGCGAGCTTGATTTGTGAAGCGAGCATCGTGGACTTTGGGGGCGGGCGGCAGGCCGGACGATTTCTTCTTGCCTATCGGGCGGGAATTGCGATACCTGGGGCGGCGAGGCTCACCAATTTCGGGCACATCGCACAAGACGGGTGCCGCGCTCGGCTCGAGACCGAATTGCGTCGGCGATCGTTACAGTGTCGATCGCGAGCGCCACGACGTCGCAGGGCGATGAAGCTAGTGACAAGGCTTGATTCATCACGGGTTTGCGACTCGGCGCAAGCCGCCGGGCGCGGCGGCCAGGCTCTGTGGCACAGACGATACCGACTCGGACGTGGAATTCAAAGCCAGTCCGGCCGACCGGAGCCTCGGCGACCGGTCCCAGCGTCGATTTTCTTGACAGTGGTCCGATGGCCATCGTCGAGATTTTCAAGTAAGTCTTTGTTTAGCAAATAGTCTTGTGGGTTGGCACGCGCCATGCTCTTCACTGTCGTGCGAACCATGCTAGTCGACCGGCTAGCGATATCTTGTGAATCAAGGAGCGTTTCGATGAAGACAAGGAATCTGGCAGCGGCGATTGCGCTAGCGTTCGGCTTGCCGGTGGCTGCCCATGCAGGCGTGATGTTCGATCCGGACGGCGCCGGCGCGGCCCCTGCGATCGACCTCGGGGGAATGGGGTGGAGCACGACGAGCGCCGTGGCGGTCGGCGGCACGGCGGCGTTCCAGGCCGGCGTCGGAAGCACGTTCACGCTGCTCACGCACGCCCGGCTGGTCGACACGACCGACCAGGCTTCGCACCCCAATACACCCACGGGCTTGAACGCGGTTGGTGGCTATGAAATCACGATGATCGCCGCGCTGCAGGAGCGAGTCACGGCCGTGACCCCGACGTCGGCGAACTTCGAGACGACCGGCGTGGGCTGGCTGCAGATATTCTTCGACCCCACCCGTAATTCGGACGACCTGACCGGCCACGGCTTCAACGACGGCACATTGATCCTGCAGGGCGAGCGCGATCAGCCGTTACAGCAATCGTTTTTCATTGCGACCAACCCGATCACGCAACTGGATCAGTTCCCGGGCGGTACCCCGACTGTAGCCAACGACAACTACGGCAACGGGAGCTTCAACCCCGCGACCAGCCAGCAGACGGTGAGCGGGTTCGGCACGAGCCAGCAGATTGCAGTCGATTCGCTGACGCAGGACTTCGCGTTCTTCCAGACCCAGCTCGCGCAGTTCGGCATCACGTTCGCGAACATTTCGCAGCAGTTGCCGTTCACCGGCGCGAATCCGTCGGACTGCTTCACCGCCACGCAAAGCGCCGTCGGTGTGGGTAACACGACGGCCGGTGCACAGCCGTGCGCGCTGATCCACGTAGACGCACCGTACGCTGCGCAATTGGCGGATCCGAATGGCGGCTATCTGCCGGTCGTGGGTCCGATCAACGGATTCTCGGTCCCCGGCAATCCGGCGCCCGACTTCGTCTTCCAGACGCGGTACGACGCGACAGTTAGGCCGACGAGCGTTCCCGAGCCCGGTAGCCTCGCGTTGCTCGGACTCGGCTTGGGCATGTTGGGGCTCGGTCTGACGCGGCGTTCGACCAAGCAGTAGAAATCCAACTCACGTGTCGCCAAGAGGGGCCTGCGGGCCCCTTCTTGTTTAGGCCGGACGATGCGCACTTCGTCGCGCAGTGCGCGCTCAGTGAGCCGCTTCGCCGGCGCTTGGCTCGAGACGGCGCGCCGGAACGCCTCCCCAGACTTCTCCCCTCCGGATGTACGTTCCCTTGTTCACGAGCGCACCGGCGGCAACGATCGCGTTGTCTTCGATGGTGACGTCCGCAAGAACGATCGCGTGCGCGCCGATCGTGACGTTGTCGCCGATACGGATCGGATAGTGAGCAAGGCGCCTCCGCTCGATCACGTGCGGCATGAGGAGCGCATATTGACCGACGATCACATTCGCGCCGATTTCGACGAAGCCTGGATCGTAGATGATGCCCGCGCTGTACGTGTTGGGACCGAGCCTTGCGCCGAGCGCCTGATAGAACACGCGCATCAGCGGCACCGGAACGAAGCCGCTTCGCATCAGCGGGTAGAACAGCACCAGGTAGAAAAGCAAATAGACGTGGTAGACGAACTCCTGCGGCGATCGCTCGGGTATTTCTCCGGGCCGCAGCGGTGACCACGTCAGGAACAGCCTGTAGAACAGTACCGCATAGACGTAAGTAAAGAATATCGCGGCGGCGAACAGCACGAGCCCGCGAAAATCGCCGAGCGGCGCGCGCCCAAGCGCAAAGGCGGTGGTAGCGATCGCCAGCGCAAGCGCGAAGGTCACGAACGCGGCGAAGACCAAGACTTGCGTCAGCGTGATCTTGCGCATGGAGCGAATCGTTTTTCGGTGACCGAAGTTTTCATGCTGGCCGGTTCAGGATGCCGTTGATGACGTCGCCAAAGCGCTCGTCGGCTCGGTACGCCGCGAACCATGCGCTTACTTTGTCGGCGGCCGTCTTGAAGCGCGCTTCCTCGAGAAGCCGTCGCGCCTGGTCGCAGACGATGGCTGCCGTGGCGTCCTCGGCGCGAATCGTCAAACCGGCCTCCGCCTCCTCGACGGACGCCATCGTCAGATGTTGATCGAGATTGGAAGGTATGCCCAACACCGGCGTGCCGACGGCGAGTGCCTGATAAACCGTCGCGCTGCCGCCATTGCATACGACGAACGCGGAGCGACGTGCCGCTCCGACACCGTCGAGGTATGGCGCGGTATTCACGTTCGGCGCAATCTTGTCGTTCGACAGACGTTGCGCGGTTGCGAGGAGAACGGTCACGGGCAGTGCCGAAAGACCTTCGAGCACCGGCGCAAGCGCGCGCATCTGACCGCTCGATCCGAGTGTTACGTAGACACACGTCTGCTCCGCCGGTATCTGATTCCACCAAAGAGGCGCCGGTACGCTGGGCGACCAGATGATCGGGCCGATGTATCGATGATGGCCGGGCAAGTCCACAGTCGGAACGAGCTCTGGAACGTCCGCGTATAGCGTGGTATCGGCCCATGTATACGCGGTGCGTAATCCTGCAAGCGGCGCCAGTCCGTGTTTGCGCCGCAGCCGATTCAGCGGTGCGGCATGACGCGCGAGCAGCATCGGCTGAATCAGGTGGAAGAGTCGCGACGCGATCGATACACCGAATATCTTGCCGAGAGCATGCTCCGGGAACGGCAACAGCCGTCGAGTACTATACGGGCTCCAGTGCGCGTTGGTGATCGACACATAGTGCACATGTCGCAATGGCGCGCTCACCGACAGCGATAGTCGAAAGTCACCGACGACGACGTCAGGCTTTATCGCGTCCAGCAGCGCGAGCTCCTGTTGCAGGTATTCGTGCAGCTCGTCGTAACGGTAGATCGGACGGCCTTCGGCTAGCGCGGAAAGAAACTGCTCCGGCGCGATCGAATCGAGCGGCCACGTTCGCACCGGCGTGCCGTCGAAACTCAGAGGGAAGCGGTCAGCGACGGCGAAATGGATCTCGCAGCGAGCAGGATCCAGCGATCTCGCAAGCGCGTACGGGCGCGCGACGTGCGCAAGCGTGACCGCCTCCGCGACGAACAGGACGCGCTTCATCGGCGTGCCGCCCACGGTTGCGGCGGATCAGGAACGGGGGCGAAGGCCACCCATCAATCCATGGCGCGCGAGATCGCCTGCCGCGCGTTCGGAATCGTCGACGACGACTTGCGTGCGCGCCCAGGTGACGAATTCGTCGATGCCCGTGTCGAGATCGACCGCGGGCACATAAGCCAGAACGTTCCGGGCATAGCGGACGTCGGCCACGCAGGCGAAGATGTCGCCGACTCGAAATTGCGCCGATTCGTCGAGTGCCGGCGCTCGCCCGCACGCGCGCGATATCGATACGGCCAGATCGCGGATCGTGTCGGCGCGGCCGCTGCCGATATTGACCTCGACGACCGCGGCCGGCAAAGCGGCGTCGAGTGCGCGAAGATTGGCCGCGACGACGTCGCGAACATGGACGAAATCGCGGACCGGTTTGCCCAACTCGTAAAGCGGTATAGGCCGATCGTTGACGATCCGTTTGTAGAACACCGTCAGGATGCCGGTGTACGGATTGTCGAGCGACTGGCGCGATCCGATCACATTGAAATAACGCAGGATCGCAATCTCGACACCGAAAGTATCGCTCACGTGCCGGCAAAGCTGCTCCTGCTGCAGCTTCGTCCAGCCGTACAGTGAAACGGGATTCTTCGGATCGCTCTCTTCCGTGGCGACGATATCGACCGCGCGGCCGCAATGCGGACACGACGGCGAGAACTGGCCTGTGTCGAGTCGCGCACGCGGCCGCAGTCCGGGACTCACCCTGCCGTGCACGTCGCACCGGTACGCGCCTTCGCCATATACTGCACGCGACGACGCCAGCACGACCCGTTTGATTCGATGTCGATGCCGAGCGAGCGCCTCCAGCAACGTCGCCGTTCCGGTGCAGTTGGTATCGACGTAGTTACGCAGATCGTACATGCTTTGCCCTACGCCGGTCTGCGCGGCGAAATGATAGACGGCATCCACGTCTTCCAGCGCGGAAGCAACCGCCGAAGGGCTTCGCACGTCGCCGTTGATACATTCGGCGGCGGCATTCATATAGGCGGGGAAGATGGCGGGCGCGCCGTGGATCTGCGGGTCCAGGCAATCGAGCACGCGCACCGTGTGGCCGGCCGCAACGAGCGCATCGGTCGTGTGCGAACCGATGAAGCCCGCCCCACCAGTAACGAGCACCCTCACGAGGTTGGACCGGTCCCTGTTGGTCGACGCCGGCGGGAACGTCAATTCGGCAGTTGTTTGAGCAGCGCCTCGGCCTCCGCGCGTTCGCGGAATTGCGCGTTCTTGTCGAGGGCTCGTTCGAGCTCCCTCCCGCGCGCGGTTTGTCGCCCGCTTTCGTCTGCGCAACGGCAAGATGGTAGCGGATACCTGAAGCGTTCGGCGCCAAAGTGACGGCCTTTTGCAGGAGCTCGATGCTGCGTGCTACGTCACCGCGCTGCAGCAGCACCCACGCGAGCGTGTCGATCACTTCGGCATTGTTGGGTTTTTGACGATACGCTTCCTCGGCAGTCGCGAGCGCGCGCGGGTCCTGCTCCTGCTGATAGAGCCAGGCAAGATCGTTGAGCGCGGTGACATCCGACGGATTCGTCTTCACGAGAATCTGGTACTGCTCGATTGCCTGCTTGTTGCGACCGGTGGTGAGATAAGCCTGCGCAAGGTATGTCCGTGCGTGCCGATCCGACGGCTGCCCGTTGAGCCACGAGGCGAGACGCGCGTCCGCCTCCTGCGACTTGCCGTTTGCCGTCATGGCCTGATGCAGCTTGACCGCAAGTATTCCGCTCTTGCTAATGGCGAACGCCGTCTCGTACGCCTTTAAGGCCCCCGAAAACTGCTTTTGCGCCATCAGCACGTCGCCCTCGACCATCGGTCCGACGGCCGATTTCGGGCGGTCTTTCTGGATTTCGCGCGCGATGCGTAACGCGTCGTCGTATTTACCTGCCTTCATTTCCACCGACGCGAGCAGCACCTTCGCGTCCTGAGCACGGGGATTCAGCGCCAGCGTGCGCGCAAGCTCCGATCGGGCTGCGTTGGTGTTTCCCGCGGCGACATAAGCGGAGGCAAGCTTGAAATGCGCATACGGGTCATTCGGCACGATATTCGAGAGCACCGTGTAAGTGGCCACCGCGCTCTGCCGGTCGCCATCCGCGAGCTGCGCGGCGCCAAGAGCGTCCAGAACTTCGGGATCGTTCGGACTGATCGAGAGAGCGCTGCGCGCGATGGACAACGCTTTTCTCGAATCGTGCTTGCCCAGGTAATAGCCTACGAGCAGTACACGGGGCCGCGGATCGGTCGCAGCGGCATCGGCCGCCTTCTGTAGCCAGGACGCATATTCGGCATCCTGCTTGGTCGCTCGCGCGATGCCGGCGAGCCCCATCATCGCCTGCGCATTCGACGGATCGATGGAGAGGATCGCCTCGAACCTCTTGCGTGCGCGGTCGGGATTGTTCTCGTCGAGGTCGAGCCGCGCGAGGCCCATCGCCGCAAGCGTCATGTTCGGTGCCAGGGCGAGCGCCTCTTCGTACGCCTTGCGCGCATTGGCCCGATCCTTGCGCGCGGAGTAGACGGCGCCTTTGACGATCCGGATCGCCGCGTTGTCGGGCTGCTCTGACTGCATCGATTCGACCTTGGCCAACGCCTTGTCGAATTGACCCTCGGCGACGAGCTTTTCGATATACGCGAAATCGGCGCGCACGACGCTTCCCTCGAGTTGGCGTAAATCGTCGGCGGACAACGTCGCCGCGTTTGCCGATCCTGCGGTCAGCAACGCAGCGGCGGCAAACACAACAACCGGTACGCGACACAGCGCTGCTCGAATGGCCATCCGATCGACTCCCAATGCTGGCAACGATGCCTGCAGGCGCTATCTTAAGGTATCGACTGTCCCCGCAGAACTTCCGGCCGGCAGGTGGAGGGGTCCGGCGGCGCCAGAGCCCCTGTCCTGCGGCGGCAGCGATTGGCGGCACGCACGGACCAACTCGCCCTCAGCGGGGCGCAAGCAAAAACGCCAT
>CAWCUH010000016.1:0-625430 GCA_963798655.1 uncultured beta proteobacterium
CACCGGCGGTGCGTGCTTGCGCCGTGCAGCGACCCGCTGCCGGAAATGCTCGAAGTACAGATAGACGACCGGCGTGATGTAGAGCGTCAGCATCTGCGACACGACAAGGCCGCCGATGACGGCAAGGCCGAGCGGGCGTCGCGATTCGCCGCCCGCGCCGAGCGCGAGCGCGATCGGAAGACTGCCCATCAGCGCTGCCATCGTCGTCATCATGATCGGCCGGAAGCGCGTCATGCAGGCGTCGAAGATCGCGTCCTCGGCGTTCCTGCCCCCGTGACGCTGGCCGTCGATCGCGAAGTCGATCATCAGGATCGCATTCTTCTTGACGATGCCGATCAGCATGATGATGCCGACGAACGCGTACATGTTGAGGTCGCTGCCGAACGCGATCAGCGTGACAAGCGCGCCGAAGCCGGCGGTGGGCAGCCCCGAGAGGATCGTCACCGGATGAATGAAGCTCTCGTAGAGCACGCCGAGCACCAGGTAGATGACGAAGATCGCGAGCACGAGGAGAATCCCCATGCCGCGAAGCGATGACTGGAACGCCTGTGCGGTGCCCTGATAGGTGCCGATGATCGACGCCGGAAGCTGCATTTGCGCGATCGCATGGCTGATCTCGTCGATCGCCTGCGAAAGCGCAACGCCGGGCTTGACGTCGAAGGAGATGGTGACCGAGGGCAGCTGTCCCTGATGATTGATCGCGAGCGGGCCGACCGTGGGTCTTAGCGTCGCAACCGCGTTGAGCGGCACCAGCGCACCGGTGCTGGAACGCACGTAGAGCAGCGACAACACGGAAGGGTCGGTCTGGTAGCGCGGCTCGAGCTCCATCACGACGGAGTACTGGTCGGTCGCCGCGTAGATCGTCGAGACCTGGCGCGCGCCGTAGGCGTCGTACAGCGTGCTCTCGATCGTCTGCGCCGACACGCCGAGCGCCGACGCCTTGTTGCGATCGATGTCGACGGTGATCTGCGGCTGCGTGATCTGCAGGTCGCTCGTGACGTTGGCGAGGCCGGGCAGCGTGCGCAGCTTCGCTTCGAGCTGCGGCGCCCACTTGTAGAGCTCCTCCGTATCGGGCGCCTGCACCGTGTACTGGTACTCGCTCTTGCTGAGGCGCCCGCCGACGCGGATCGTCGGCACGTTCTGCACGTAGGCAGTGATGCCGGGTATGCCGGACAGCGCCGGCCGCAGCTCCTGTACCACCTCGTCCGCCGGCGGCCGCTCGCCACGGGGCTTGAGCGACACGAACAGGCGGCCGTTGTTGAGCGATGCGCTCGGCCCGCCGGCGCCCGCGAACGACATCACGTTCTCGACGTGCGGATTCTTCTCGATGATCGCGGCCACCTGCTGCTGCAGGTTCTTCATCGCATCGTACGAGATGTCCTGCGCCGCCTCGGTGATGACGAACAACTGCCCGACATCGTCGCTCGGGAGGAATCCCTTCGGCATCCACGAGAAGAGGAAGCCCGTGCCGACGAAGATCGCGCCGAAGATCAGCATCGTCAGGCGGCGGCGATGCAGCGCCCACCGCAGGCTTGCGCGATACGCGCCGCGCACGGCCTCGAAGGCGCGCTCGTTGGCCGCGAAGATCTTGCCGTGGTCCTCCTTGCGCTCGACGCGCAGCATCCGGCTGCACAGCAGCGGCGTCAGCGTCAGCGAGACGAAGCCGGACAGCAGCACGGCGACGATGATCGTTACCGCGAACTCGTGCAGCAGCCGCCCGAGGATGCCGCCCATCAAGAGGACCGGGATGAACACTGCGACGAGCGACGTCGTCATCGACACGATCGTGAAGCCGATCTCCCTCGTGCCGTCGAGCGTCGCCTGCAGGCGCGGCTTGCCCATCTCCATATGGCGCGTCACGTTCTCGAGCACGACAATCGCGTCGTCGACGACGAATCCGACGCAGAGCGTCAGCGCCATCAGCGAGAGGTTGTCGAGGCTGTAGCCGAACAGGTACATCAGCGAGAACGTGCCGATGATCGACATCGGCAGCGCGAGGCTCGGGATGATCGTCGCCGTCACGCTGCGCAGGAACACGAAGATGACCCCGACGACGAGCCCGAGGGCGAGAAGCAGCGTGAACTGGACGTCGCGCACCGACTCGCGTATCGACTGCGAGCGGTCATAGAGGATCGACAGCTTCACCGACGGCGGCAGCTGCGCCTGGAACGACGGAAGGATCGCGCGGATCGAATCGACGACCTCGATCGTGTTCGTGCCCGGCTGCCGCTTGACGCCGAGCACGACGCCCCGCGTTCCGTTGTACCAGGCGGCGACCTTGTCGTTCTCCACGCTGTCGAAGACGCGTCCGAGCTGGTTCAGGCGCACCGCCGCGCCGTTGCGGTACGCGACGATCATCGGCGCGTATTCCTTGGCGTCGCTGAGCTGGCCGGTGGCCATCACCGACGTTGCGCGCTCCTTTCCGTAAAGGGTGCCCGTCGGAATGTTGACGTTCGCGTTGCCGACCGCCTGCTCCACGTCGGTCAGCGCGATGCCGCGGGTCGCGAGCGCATTCGGATCGAGCTGGATGCGCACCGCATACTTCTGGGAGCCGAACACCTGTACCTGCGCCACGCCGTTGATCGTCGAGATCCGCTGCGCAAGGTTGTTCTCGGCATAGTCGTCCACGACCGAGAGCGGCTGCGTCTGCGACGTGAGCGCGAGCAGGAGGATCGAGTTCTCGGCCGGGTTCACCTTGCGCTGCGTCGGCGGCGTCGGCATCGACGACGGAAGCTGGCGCGCCGCCGCGGCGATCGCCGACTGCACGTCCTGCGCAGCGGCGTCGATGTTGCGGTCGAGCGAGAACTGGATCGTGATCGACGTCGAGCCGCTGGTCGACTGCGACGTCATCGAATCGATGCCCGCGATCGTCGAGAACTGCTTCTCGAGCGGCGTCGCAACGGCCGACGCCATCGTGTCGGGACTCGCGCCGGGCAGGCTGGCCGATACCTGGATCGTCGGGAAGTCGATGTTGGGCAGCGCGTTCACCGGCAGCAGCCGGTAGGACACGATGCCGAAGATCAGGATGCCGATCATGACGAGCGCCGTCATGACCGGGCGCCCGACGAAGAGCGCCGCGATGTTCATGCCGCCTTCTCGTTCGCGACGGTGACCTTGATGCCGGGCGCGAGGCGAAGCTGGCCGGTCGTCACTACCGTCTCGCCGGGCGCGAGACCGGACGCGACGACGGCATCGTCGCCAACGGTGCGTGCGATCTTGACGTCACGCAACTCGACACTCTGGTCGGGCGTGACGACGAACACATATTGGCCGTTCGGACCGTTCTGGATCGCCTGCGACGGAGCGACCACGGCGTCCTTCTGCCGGTAGAGCGTCAGCGCGACATTGACGAACTGCCCCGGCCACAGCGCCGTGTCGTGGTTCGCGAACTCGGCCTTGAGCCGTATGGTCCCGGTCGTCGTGTCGGCGGCGTTGTCGATGAACGAGAGCCGCCCGGTTACCGGCGGCTGGCTGGTGGACGCGAGCGTTGCCTGCACGACGAGATCGCCGGCCGATCGATGGCGGCGGATCTCCACCAGGTCCTGCTCGGGTACCGAGAAGCTCGCGTACACCGGCATGACCTGGTTCAACGTCACCAGCGGATTCACGTCGTTCGCCTTCACCAGGTTGCCCACCTGGATCAGGATCCGCCCGGCGTAGCCGTCGATCGGCGCATGGATCGTGCAATAGTCGAGCGAGAGCTTCGCCGTTTCGACGGCGGCCTCGTCGCCCTGCACCGT
Organism: uncultured beta proteobacterium; assembly: GCA_963798655.1. Lineage (GTDB taxonomy): Bacteria > Pseudomonadota > Gammaproteobacteria > Burkholderiales > Casimicrobiaceae > CAVSMC01. The sequence continues at coordinate 3,741 of CAWCUH010000016.1, forward strand.
CGCCTGCGCGGTCTGCGCGTTCATCTTCACCAGCTCGTACGCGTCCTTCGAGATGAAGTTCTGCTTGAGGAGGTCCTGGTAGCGGACGTCCTGCTGTTGCGCGCGCGCAAGCTGCGCGTGGTCCTTCGCGAGATTCGCGCGTGCCTGCGCGAGCGCCGCCTGGAACGGCCGCGGATCGATCTCGAACAGCACGTCGCCCTTGTGCACGCGATCGCCTTCCTTGAACCGCACGGCGATGATCTGCCCGTCGACGCGCGCCTTCAGCGCGACCGAGTTGTACGGCTCGACGTTGCCGATCGCCGACAGCCGCACCGGCACATCCTTGACGACGACCTGGCCGACCGACACGGGCACCGCCGGCGGCGCCTTCGCGGCGCCGCCGCGGGCCTGCGCGCCGAGGCGAGTCCACACGATCGCCGCCGCGGCGAGCGCGACCACGACGACGGCGACGGCGATCAGCGCGCGGCGTGCGGACATCGAATGGGGTGAGGGCGGTCGGCGCAACGCGCGCGGCGCGGGCGACGGCGTCCGGCGCGCGACTCCTTGGTAGACTTGACGTCGCCGTAGAAAATTCCATTGCCCTCGCGACGGAGCCGGCAGTATCGCACGTTGGCCGGCCGCCGTCGCACGAGCGGAACCGGTCGACGGCCCAGCGAGGCAATCGCTGATCAGAAACTGCGGCGCCGGCGCGACCAAGCCCATGGGTAACCACCACGAGCGACCGATGCACGCAACGCTGCCGCTGCTGAAGACAACCGATTCTGCGGCGATCCGGCGTCGCGACCTCGACACGCTCCAGGTCAACGTGGAAGCGGTGCTCGACTTCGATTCGTGTTTCCACCGCATCGTCGACGGCGCGCAATTTCTGCAAAGCGCGCCGTTCACGCGATCCGCTGCGCCGACCGCGCGCCGGGAGGCTTCGGCATGAAACGCTCGCGCGTCGTCATCGTGTTGGCTGTCGCAGCGATGATCGCCGCTTTTTTTGTGTTCGACCTCGGGCGTTTCTTCACGCTCGAGACGCTCAAAGCGCAGCAGGCGGCGGTCTCCGCCTTTCGCGAGGCCCGCCCGTTCGTCGCGGCGATCGCGTATTTCGTTCTCTACGTCGCGGTGGCCGCGCTGTCGCTTCCCGGCGCCGCGGTGCTCACGCTCGCCGGAGGCGCGGTCTTCGGTCTTTTGTGGGGAACGGTGCTCGTTTCGTTCGCATCGTCGCTCGGCGCGACGCTCGCGTTTCTCGCCGCACGCTTCCTGTTCCGCGATGCCGTCCAGTCGCGCCTCGGTGAGCGGCTCAAGAGCATCGACGCCGGCATCGCGAAGGAGGGGGCGTTCTACCTCTTCACGCTGCGATTGATCCCGGTGTTTCCGTTCTTCCTCGTCAACCTCGCGATGGGGCTCACTGCGCTGCCGGTACGCACGTTCTACTGGGTGAGCCAGGTCGGCATGCTGGCCGGCACGCTCGTGTACGTGAACGCCGGAACCGAGCTCGCCAGGATCGATTCGCTGTCGGGAATCCTTTCGCCAAGGTTGCTCGTCTCGTTCGCGCTCCTCGGCGTGTTTCCGCTGGTCGCGAAGAAGATCGTGCAGATCGTCAAGTCGCGTCGTGTCTATGCCAGGTGGCCGCGGCCGGCGTCGTTCGACCGCAACCTGGTCGTGATCGGCGCCGGGTCGGCGGGCCTCGTGGCGTCCTACATTGCGGCCGCGGTCAAGGCCAAGGTGACGCTGGTCGAGAAGCACCAGATGGGTGGCGACTGCCTCAACACGGGCTGCGTGCCCTCGAAGGCGCTGATCCGCTCGGCGAAGCTCCTGTCGCACATCCGGCGCGCGAAGGAGTTCGGGATTGCCAATGCAAGCGTCGAGTTCGACTTCGCCGACATCATGGAGCGCGTGCAACGCGTTATCCGCACCGTGGAGCCGCATGACTCGGTCGAGCGCTACACCGAGCTCGGCGTCGAGTGCCTGCGGGGCGAGGCGAAGATCACCTCGCCGTACACCGTCGAGGTGAAAGGAGCGGACGGCACACGAACGTTGACAACGCGCTCGATCGTCATCGCCGCGGGCGCGCGCCCGCTGGTGCCGCCGATCCCTGGCATCGAGGACGTCGGCTATTACACGTCGGATACGCTGTGGTCGTTGCGCGAGTTGCCGCAGCGGCTCGTCGTGCTCGGCGGCGGGCCGATCGGCTGCGAGCTTGCACAGTGCTTCGCGCGCTTCGGCTCCAGGGTGACGCAAGTCGAGATGCTGCCGCGCATCCTGCCGCGCGAGGATCCGGAGATCTCCGACATGATCGCTCGCCGTTTCCGCGACGAGAGCATCGACGTGCGCTCCGGCCACAAGGCGAAGCAGTTCGTTGTTCGCGACGGCGAGAAGCGGCTGATCGCCGAGCACGACGGCCGTGAAGTGGAAATCGCGTTCGACGTGTTGCTGTGCGCGCTGGGACGTGTCGCCAACACCGCAGGCTACGGCCTCGAGGAGCTCGGGATCGCGACCACGACGGCGCGCACCGTCGAGACGAACGAGTACCTGCAGACGATCTATCCGAACATCTATGCCTGCGGTGACGTTGCGGGACCGTTCCAGTTCACGCACACCGCGTCGCATCAGGCGTGGTACGCGGCGGTGAACGCGCTGTTCGGGCGCTTGCGCACCTTTCGCGCCGACTATTCGGTCATTCCGTGGGCGACGTTTACCGATCCCGAAGTCGCTCGTGTCGGAATGAGCGAGACCGAGGCGAAGGAAAAGGGCATCGCTCACGAGGTGACGACCTACGGCATCGACGATCTCGATCGCGCGATCGCGGACGGAGAGGCGCACGGCGTGGTCAAGGTGCTGACGGTTCCGGGGAAGGATCGCATTCTCGGTGTCACCATCGTCGGCGACCACGCGGGCGACCTCATTGCCGAATTCGTCGCGGCGATGAAGCACGGCATCGGTCTCAACAAGATCCTGGGCACGATCCACATCTATCCGACGCTCGCGGAAGCCAACAAGTACGCGGCCGGCAACTGGAAACGCGCTCATGCCTCCGCAAGGCTGCTCAGGCTGTCGCAGCGCTATCACGCATGGCAACTCGGCCGGACGGCGGCTGTGGCGACATGACGGCGCTCTCCATCATCGTGCCGACGCTGAACGAGGCTGCCGTCGTTGTGACGACGCTCGGCGCGCTGCAGCCGCTGAGGCGCCGTGGCGTCGAAGTGATCGTCGTCGACGGTGGCAGCACGGATGACACCTGCGCGCTCGCCTCGCCGCTCGCCGATGGCCTGGTGACGGCGCCGCGAGGACGGGCGCGGCAGATGAACGCCGGTGCGGCACACGCCCGCGCGGACGTGCTGCTCTTCCTTCATGCCGATACGCGGCTGCCGGATGGCGCCGATCGATTCATCGAAGACGCGATGACGGCCGAGAGCAACGCTTGGGGCCGGTTCGACGTGTCGATCGCAGGAGCGAGCCGTCTCCTTCGTGTGGTCGCGTGGTTCATGAATCATCGCTCGCGTGCGACCGGCATCGCGACCGGCGATCAGGCCATTTTCGTGCGAGCGACGGTGTTTCGCGCCCTCGGCGGCTTTCCCGACATCGCGCTGATGGAGGACATCGAGCTTTCGCGCCGGCTCAAGCGCCATGCGCGGCCGGCCTGTCTCGAGCAGCGCGTCCTCGCGTCGGGCCGGCGCTGGGAAACGTTCGGCGTGCCGCGCACGATCGTGCTGATGTGGTGGTTGCGCCTCGCCTACTTCCTCGGCGCGGATCCCGCCCGGCTGGCGCTGCGCTACCGCAATGGAACACGCGACAACTGAGTCGATCGCGCCGCCGGCGTCGATTGCCGTGTTTGCGCGCGCGCCGGCACCCGGACAGGCCAAGACGCGTCTGATTCCGCGCTTGGGACCCGACGGTGCCGCACGCCTTCAGACCGTGATGATCCAACGGGCAGTTCGCACGGCGGTAAGCGCAGGGGTCGGTCCGGTGTCGCTTTGGTGCGCGCCCGATTGCGATCATCCGGCATTCGACCTGTGCCGGGACCAGTTCGGAGTCGAGCTCGTGGCGCAGCAAGGCAACGATCTCGGCGCGCGTATGCTCGATGCCTTTGCGCGGCTGTGCGGAAGCGGAAGCACCATCGTGGTCGGCACCGATTGCCCGGCGCTGACGGCGGACGAGCTTCGAAATGCTGCCACCGCGCTGGCCGACGGTGAAGACGCGGTGTTCGTTCCGGCCGAGGACGGCGGCTACGTTCTTGTCGGCCTGCGCCATCCGGTTCCGACACTGTTCACGCAGATGCGCTGGAGCGGCGATCGGGTGATGGCCGACACGCGGGATCGACTGCGCCAAGCGCGGCTCCGCTGGCGCGAGTTGCCGACATCGTGGGACGTCGATCGGCCGATCGACTTCGATCGTTTACTTCGAAGCGGTCTCATGGCGAACGAAGCGGGGTGGACGGGATGATTGCAGTGCCTGCGGCGGCATGCTTTCGGAGGAGCGGATTGCCGGACTGTTCGAGGCATGCGGCGAGGACCTCTTTCACCATTTGACTCCCGTGCGCGCGCGCCGAATACTCCGCATTCTCGCCATTGAGAGCTGCAATCCTTCCAACGTTTGGAGTGACTCGTGACGCGACGACATTCGAATATCCTGGAGACGATCGGCAACACGCCGGTGGTCCGCATCAACCGGCTGGCGCCCTCCGGCGTGAACGTGTTCGCGAAGATCGAGGCGTTCAATCCGCTGGGGTCGGTCAAGGACCGGCTTGCCCTTGCGGTGATCGAGGCGGCGGAGAAGTCCGGGGCGTTGAAGCCGGGCCAGACGGTGGTCGAGGCAACGAGCGGCAACACCGGCATCGGCCTCGCGATGGTCTGCGCCGCGAAGGGCTATCCGCTGGTGCTGATCATGGCCGAGTCCTTCAGCGTCGAGCGGCGAAAGCTGATGCGCTTCCTTGGCGCGAAGGTGCTGATTACCCCGGCCGCCGAGCGTGCGGTCGGGATGATCACCAAGATGGAGGAGCTTGCCGCCGCGCACGGCTGGTTCATGACGCGCCAGTTCGAGAACGAGGCCAATGCGGACTTCCATTCAAAGACGACCGCGCGCGAGATCGTCGACGATTTCGCGGGTGACCGGCTCGATTACTGGGTCACGGGATACGGCACGGGCGGCACGTTGAAGGGGGTGGCGCGGGTGCTCCGGAAGGAGCGGCCCGAAACGCGGATCATCGTCTGCGAGCCCCAGGATGCGCCGCTGCTCGGCAGCGGGATCGTGCAGGCGCGCAAGCCCGATGGCACGCCGGCGGCGCCCCACCCGAGCTTCAAGCCGCACCCGATGCAGGGCTGGACGCCGGACTTCATCCCGAAGCTGACCGGCGATGCTGTCGACATGAAGCTCATCGATCGCATCCTCCCGATCCCGGGCCCCGATGCGATCCGTTGCAGCAAGGAGCTCGCGACGAAGGAAGGCATCTTCGTCGGCATCAGCGCGGGCGGAACGCTGGCCGGCGCGCTCAGGATCGCGGCGGAGGCGGAGAAGGGCGCGAATATCCTGTGCATGCTGCCCGACACCGGCGAGCGCTATCTCAGCACGCCGCTCTTTGCCGACGTGCCTGCCGACATGAACGACGACGAGCTGGAGATCTCGCGCTCCACGCCGAGCGCGCAGCTGAAGACGTGACGACGTCGGGTGCTGTCGCAAGCGTTTCGCACCGGGCGAATGCGGCAAGCTGCGCGTTCGACGCGGTCAAGGACTTCTTCTTCAACTCGCGCTATGGCAAGCGCCGCGGCGACCCCGCCATCGCCGATTTCACCTTCGGCAATCCCCACGAGATGCCGCTGCAAGGGCTCGTCGCGGCGATTCACGAGTCGGCCGTGCCGCACAACAAGGACTGGTTCGCCTACAAGACCAGCGAGACGGAGCCGCAGGCGTTCGTCGCGCAGACGCTCAGCAGCGAGCTCGGCCTTCCGTTTGATCCCGACGACATCGCCCTGACGGCCGGCGCATTCGGCGCGATCTCGGTCGCGCTGCGCCTCGTGCTGGACGCAGGCGACGAGGCGATCTACTGCGAGCCGGCGTGGTTCTGCTACGAGCCGATGCTGCTCGCGGCCGATGCGGTGCCCCGCAGCATTCCTCTCGCGAAGCCGCGCTTCGATCTGGATCTCGATGCGATCGATGCGGCGATCACCGCGCGGACGCGGCTGGTGATCGTCAACACGCCGCACAATCCGACCGGCCGCATCTACCCGCGCGAGGCGCTAGCCGCACTGGCCGAGCGACTGGAGCGCGCGTCGCAGCGGATCGGGCGCCGAATCTTCCTGCTTTCCGACGAGCCGTACCGGCGGCTGCGTTTCGACGAGCGCGCTTTTGTCAGTCCCGCATCGGTCTATCCGTGGACCCTGATCGCATACAGCTACGGCAAGGTCCTGCTCGCGCCCGGGCAGCGTCTCGGGTATCTCGCACTGTCGCCGCACATGCCGGACGCGGACCGGCAAGCCATGCGCGATGCGATGTTCGCGGCGCAAATGGCGCTCGGCTGGTGCTTTCCCAACGCGGTCATGCAGTATTCGGTGCCCCGGCTCGAGGGGCTGTCGATCGATGTTCGCGCGCTTTCGCGCCGTCGGGACGCCTTGAGCGAGGCGCTCACCCGGGCGGGCCACCTCGTGCTGCCACCCGAGGGCACGTTCTACCTGTGGGCGCGATGGGGCACCGGCGATCCCGAGCGGCAATGGAACGCGTTGGCCGATCGCGACGTCTTCGTGATGCCGGGCAGCCTCATGCGGGCGAACGACTACTTCCGGATCAGCTTGACCGCTTCGGATGAGATGGTGGAGCGCGCCCTGCCGGTGTTCCCGAAAGCGTCGTAGATACGGCGCGTGCGCGCGTTCCCCTTGACCTGGTGAAGCGCGTATGGCCGCGCCATCGACGCGGCGATTGATCGCTAATCGGCGGCTCGCGCCGCGTCGGCGCGGCGCCTGCGTGCCGGAGGCGCGGTGCTTCCGCGCTTCACCAGTGTGAACGGAAGCTGCTGATGCATGTCGGCGGGACGCCCCTCGAGCCGCGCGATCAGATCCATCGCAGCCGCGCGCCCGATCTCGACGATGGGCGTCTGCACGCTGGTGAGCGCCGGCGTCTGCGTCGCACCAAGGTCGGTGCTGTCCACACCGGTGATCGATAGTTCGTCGGGAATGCGTATGCCCATTTCTCGGCACGCGACCATCGCGCCGACGGCGAACACGTCGTTCGTCGCGATGATCGCCGTGGGTCGCGCACGCGACGCGATGATCGCGCGGAGCCCCTGCGCGCCGGATGCGAGGCTGATCGCGCCGTAGTACGTGGCCGCCTCGTCGAGCGCGAGGCCGTGGGCGGCGAGCGCCTCACGCACGCCGGCGCCGCGCTCGCGCGAACGATCGTTGCCGTCGGTCGGCGCGCTGATCAGGCCGAAGCGCCGATGCCCGAGGCCGATCAGGTATTCGGCGAGCATCCGCGTCGCCGCGCGGTTGTCGAATCCGATGTACGGATGGATGCGCGCCGGATCGATGCCCCACGACAGCACGTACGGCCGGCCGTAACGCTCGAGCAGCGCGTAGAGCGCGGGATCGTGGTCGGCGCCGACGAAGACGAACGCATCGACGCCGTGCTCGACGAGCTGCGCGGTGACGCGCACCTCGGTCGCGAGGTCGTAGTAGTGCGTGGCGAGCACCAGCGAATAGCCGCGCTCGTCGAGCACCTGCTGCAGCGCGCTCGTCGTGCGCGCGTACAGCGCGTAATCGAACGACGGCACGACGGCGCCGATCATCCGGCTGCGACGGCTTCGCAGCGCGCGCGCGGCGCCGTGCGGCACGTAGCGCAGCTTGTCGATCGCGTCGCGCACGCGTTCCCTCGTGCGCGGATCGACCTGCTGCGGCAGATTGAGCGCGCGCGACACGGTCGCCGTCGACACGCCGGCGAGACGAGCGACGTCCTTGACGCCCGAGCGACGCCGCTCGGCGGGCTTCGTCTTGACGACAGGCCGGCTCATGGCGGCAAGCATACGCGCGGTGCAATCGTTTTCAAGCGGACCGCGTTCGGTGTCCGCCCAGGCCACGTGGGTCGCGTACCGTAGAGGGGATTGACAGCCATCGGTCGCGTCGGTGACGATATGTAAACGAATACATTGCGACGGTAAACAGGGTCAGAGTCTGCGTCACGAGGCTGTCCGCTCCGGCGATGACTTCGAGGCGGATTCTGACCCTATTCACCCGTCCAGAGCCGGAGGAGAACGGATGAACGCGCTCGCGACGCCGATCAGGCACGTCGTACTGATCATCTTCGACACGCTGCGTCGCGACGCCGTCGGCTGCTACGGAACGCCGCCGGAGTGGGGCACGATCGCGACGCCGAACCTCGACGCGTTCGCGAGGGAATCGGTGCGCTTCGAGCGCGCGTACCCGGAGGCGCTGCCGACGTTGTGCGCGCGACGCACCCTCTACACGGGCCTGCGCACGTTTCCGTTCCACAATGGCGACTTCCGCCACATCAAGGGCGACTTCGTCGGCATCGCGCCCGGCTGGGGGCCGATTCCCGAGCAGCAGGTCACGCTCGCCGAGACCTTCGAAGGCGCCGGCTTTCGCACCGGGCTCATCTCCGACCTCTATCACGAGTTCAAGCCGTCGAAGAACTTCTGGCGCGGCTTCCACCAGTGGACGTTCATCCGCGGCCAGGAGGCCGACGCCGCGCGCAGCGGTCCGTGGCCGTCGCAGGAGGAGATCGACTACTGGGTGCCGCGCGAGCTGCAGGAGCTGCGTGGCAAGGCGACCGGGCTCGAGCAGCCCGGCTTCGGCGCCGCGTGGTTTTCGAGCCGGATTCTGCTCAACATGCGCGATCGCGTCCGCGAGGAGCTCTGGTTCAATGCGCAGGTGATGCAGGAATCCGCGCGCTGGATCGAGCAGAACCTCGACGCCGAGCGGCTCTTCCTCACCGTCGAGTCGTTCGATCCGCACGAGCCGTGGTTCGTGCCGGCGCATTACCGGCGACGCTACGATGCCGGCGAGGGTCGGGAGCAGGTGATCTCGCCTTATGCCGAGATGCCGTGGCTCCCCGACGAGCTCGTCAAGCGGACGCGCGCGAACTACGCCGGCCTCGTCGAGATGTGCGACCGCTGGTTCGGGCACCTTGTCGCGAGCCTCCGCGCGACCGGCGTGCTCGACGAGGCGCTCGTCATCGTGACGTCCGACCACGGTCACAGCCTGTGGGAGCGCAACGGCTACATCGGCAAGCGCGGGTATCCGTCTGACCCGGAAAGCTTCGAAGTGCCGATGCTCGTCCGTCATCCGCGCAAGCTCGCGGCCGGCACCGTGTGCAATGCGTTCGTCCAGCACCACGACATCACGGCGACCGCGCTCGAGGCGAGCGGCGTCGAGCCGGCGCAGCCGATCGATGGCAAGTCGTTCCTGCAAACCGCATTCGCCGGCGCGCCGGCGCAGCGCGATCACGTGACGATCGGCTGGGGCGGCGCGATGACGGTGATCGACGACACGTGGTGGTTCAACTGCAAGATCAACGGCAAGGGCGCGTTCCTGCACGACACGCCGCGACCGGCGCCGAACCATCCGAACGTGGCGGAACAGCATCCCGATGTCGTCCACGACCTGTTCGAGCGCGGCAAGGCCGACGCCGGAGGATCGTTCCCGCAGTATCTGCTCGAGCAGGCCGAGACCGCCGGCGATGCGCCGGGCTGCAGTCCATTCGCCGCGATCCGCGAGCGCGGCTTGCGCGAGCCGCACGATCCGGTGGATGTGGAAGGGGCGACGCGGCACGCGCGCTAAAACGCGCAGTCGCGCCGCGCGATGGCGCGCCACAAATCGATCCGGCATCGCCGGAACCCGAAGCGAGGAGGAAAACCGATGAGCAACCGTTCGACGAAATTGCCGCGGCCGGGGCGTCGCCGCGTCATCCAGCAGGCAGCGGCGCTCGGCGCCGGCGCACTCGCCGGTCCGTGGATCGTGCGGCGCGCTGACGCGCAAACGGCGGCCGACGTCGCGCCGTATCAGCAGGCGAAGATCAACTGGCGGCAGGTCGACGGCGAGCAGATCACCGTCGCCGTGATCCCCGCGAGCTACTTCGACAACCTGATCGCGATCACGCCGCAGTTCGAGGCGCTGACCGGCGTCAAGGTGCGCTTCGACAAGGTCCCGCCGGGGCAGATTCGCCAGAAGGCGATGCTCGATCTGTCGTCGAAGACGGCGACGTACGCGACGCACGCGGCGGACCCGATGTACTACCCGCTGTACGTGTCGAACAAGTGGGTCGATGCGCTCGACCGCTATCTCGGCGACGCGTCGCTGACCGACGGCGCATGGTTCAACTACGACGACATCTTCAAGGCGTGGCGCGACGCCGACTCGATGGACGGCAAGCCGTACGGCGTTCCGTACGATGGCGAAGTGACCGTGCAGGTGTATCGCAAGGACCTCTACGATGCGAAGGGACTCAAGCCGGCGGAGACGCTCGACGAGTTCCTGAAGAACGCCGCGGCGATCAACGATCCGGCGAATCGCGTCTACGGCATGGCGTTGCGCGGCTTCGCCGGCGCCGGCCAGAACATGTACATCTATCCGTCGATCCTGAAGGAGTTCGGCGGCGGCTGGTTCCAGGGCGACAAGATCGTGGTGAATTCGCCCGAGGCCGTGCGCGCGCTCGACTGGTACGTCGATGCCGAGCAGAAGTACGCGCCGCCCGCCGTGCGCAACTGGAACTGGCCGGACATCGCGGACGCGTTCTCGCAGGGCACGCTCGGCTGCTACATTGACGCGCACTCGTCGGCCGCCGTGCTGATGAATCCCGAGAAGTCGAAGGTCGTCGGAAAGTTCGCGTTCGCGCGCTGGCCGAAGGGACCGACCGGCAAGCGCTGCACGTCGATCTGGAACTGGGGATTCCCGGTGAACGCGGCGCTGAGCGATCGCCAGAAGAAGGCGACGTGGCTCTTCATCAGCTGGGCGTCATCGGCCGAGACGCAGGCGCGCACGTCGTGGAAATGGAACGGGCCGGCGAAGCGCTCCGGAATCAATCGCGCGTCGCTGTGGCGCTCGCCGGAATTCGTCGCGATGACGAAGGACATCGGGCCGAACTTCATCGATGCCGCTCTGACGTCGCTCGAGCAGGACACCGATGTCGACTGGCGGCCGCGCGTGCCGCAGTGGCCCGGCATCGGCGACACGATGGCGACAGAGATCCAGGCGGCGCTCGTCGGGCAGAAGAAGTCGAAGGAGGCGCTCGACGAGGCGCAGGCGCGCATCGCGCAGATCATGAAGGGCTAGGTTCGCGCGATCGATGCGCGAGTCACGCCGGCAGCACGTCGCGACGCTGGCCGAGCAGGAGCGGCGCTTCGCGCTCGCGCTGTTCGCGCCGGCGCTTGCCGTGCTCGTGCTGACGACGACCGCGCCGCTCGTCTATCTCGCGTGGACGAGCCTGATGCGCATCGAGCTCGCGATGCCGTGGCTCACCGGCTTCGCGGGCCTCGCCAACTTCGAGAAGATGGGCGCCGATGCGCGCTTCTGGCATTCGCTCGCGCTGACGCTCGTCTACACGACATCGACCGTCGTGCTGCAGGTCACGATCGGCCTTTCGCTCGCGCTGCTGGTGCTTCGGATTCCCAAAGGGCAGGGCATCGCGCGCGTGGCCGCGATCCTGCCGATCGTGCTCGCACCGGTGGTCGTCGGGCTGTTCTGGCGCACGCTGGTGCTCGCGCCCGATTTCGGTCTCGTCGACCTCGTCACGCGCGCGCTCGGCCTGGGCAGCCACAACTGGCTCGGCGACCCGCAGCTCGCGTTGATCTCGGTGATCGCGATCCACACCTGGCAGTGGACGCCGTTCGCGTTCCTCGTGCTGCTCGCGAGCCTCGCGTCGCTGCCGCCCGACGTGTACGAGGCGGCGCGCATCGATCGCGCGACGCCGTGGCAGCGCTTTCGCCACATCACGCTGCCGCTGATCCGTCCGGCGATCGTCGTCGTCGTCATCATGCGCCTGATGATCGCGCTGTCGGCGTTCGCGGCGATCTATGCCGCGACCGGCGGCGGGCCGGGCACGGCCACGGAGATCCTGAACCTGTATGCGTACCGGACGTCGTTCGCCGAGTTGAATCTCGGCTACGGCGCATCGCTCGCGTTCGTGCTCCTGTGCATCACGATGGCGGTGTCGTTCCTGCTGTTTCGCATCCGGCGCGCGCGATGAGCGCGAAGCCGATCTCGATGTCGACACGTCCCGATCACCGCGCATGGATGCTCGGCGTCACGACTGCGCTGCTGCTCGCCGTATGGGTGATTCCGGTCGCGTGGGGACTGCTGACGTCGTTCAAGAGCGAGCGCGACGTGCTCGCGTATCCGCCGAAGATCATCTTCACGCCGACGCTCGCCAACTACCGCGACGTGCTGTTCGGACCGGCGACGATCGTGCCCAACCTGTTGTCGAGCCTGATCGTCACCACCGCGGCGACGCTCGTGACGATGCTCGTCGCGATTCCCGCCGCGTACGCGCTCGCGCGGCTCGCGCTGCCGCGCAAGCGCGGCTTCGGCTTCTACGTGCTCGCCACCCAGATGCTGCCGCCGGTCGGCCTGATCATTCCGTATTACCTCGTGCTGCAGAAGCTCGGCGCGCTCGACACGTATTCGGGGCTTACGACGATCTACCTCACGTTCAGCCTGCCGTTCGCGATCTGGCTGATGGTGTCGTACTTCGAGGACGTTCCGCGCGAGATGGAGGAGGCGGCGCTGCTCGATCGTGCCGGGCGTCTGCGCACGCTCTGGTACGTGATCCTGCCGCAGGTGCGCGGCGGCATCGGCGTCACGACGATCTTCGTGTTCCTGAACGCGTGGAACGAGTTCCTGTTCGCCGTCGTGCTCGGCGGCAACCGCGTGCGCCCGGTGACGGTCGCGATGTACAACTTCATCTCGGTCGAGCAGACGCTGTGGGCGAAGCTCGCCGCCGCCGCGATGCTCGCGATGGCGCCGGTGATCGTGCTCGGCGTGCTCGCGCAGCGGCACATCGTCAAGGGCCTGACCGTCGGCGCCGTGAAGGGCGGCGGTCGCCGATGAGCGCCGACGCAGCAGCCGCTCCTGCGCGCGTGCGCATGGAAGGCGTCGTCAAGCGGCACGGCGAGTTCACCGCGCTGCACGGCATCGACCTCGACATCGCGGCCGGCGAATTCTTCGCGCTGCTCGGTCCGTCGGGCTCGGGCAAGACGACGACGCTTCGCATCCTCGCCGGCCTCGAGCCGCACGACGGCGGTCGCGTCTACCTCGACGACGTCGACGTGACGTCGCGCGAGCCGGGAGAGCGCGACGTCGCGATGGTGTTCCAGAGCTACGCGCTCTATCCGCACATGAGCGTCGCCGACAACATCGGATTCCCGCTGCGCATGATCGGCACGCCGCGATCCGACGTCGACGCCGCCGTGCGCGAGGCCGCCGGGCGCGTTCGCATCGATCACCTGCTCGCGCGCAAGCCGGGCGAGCTTTCCGGCGGACAGCAGCAGCGCTGCGCGCTCGCGCGCGCGATCGTGCGCAAGCCGCGGCTGTTCCTGCTCGACGAGCCGCTGTCGAACCTCGACGCGAAGCTGCGGCTCGAGACGCGCGTCGAGCTGCACAAGCTGCAGCGCGCGCTCGGCGTCACCACGGTCTACGTGACGCACGATCAGGAAGAGGCGATGACGATCGCCGACCGCATGGCGGTGTTCATGGACGGTCGCATCGTGCAGATCGGCACGCCGGCGGAGATCTTCGCGCGGCCGGCGTCGGTCGCCGTTGCCGCGTTCATCGGCAGTCCGCCGATGAATCTGCTCGACGGCAGCATCGCGCGCGGCGTGCTCCGCGTCGGCGGTACCGAGATCGCGCTTGGTGACCGCGCCGGCGCCGACGGTCCGGTGATCGCCGGCGTGCGGCCGAGCGCGTTGCGCTTCGCCGAAATCGGCATGGCGGGACGCGTGTACCTGGTCGAGAACCTCGGCGACACCGCCATCGTCGATGTGCAGCTCGGGGAGGTGCTGGTGAAGGCGCGCACCGATCACAGCGTCGCGGTGTCCGAGGGGGACAGCGTGCGTCTCGCCTTCGCGCCGGAGGCGGTGCACGTGTTCGACGTGGCGACCGGCGCGCGGCGCGGCTGAATGGCGGGACTATCCGAGTGACGTCGGATACCGAGCGCCGCCAATGCGAGTGACGCTGCGCGCCATGCCGGTCCGGCGCGCCGTGCTGCGTTTCTCCCGACAGAAACCGAGCAGGCGGATCGAGCGTCGGCCGTCGGATGGCTATTTGTCTCGAAATATGCTATGGTGTGTGTCATTATAGACAAGGAGTTGCAACATGGCTGCCTCGAGCGGAAGGAGCGCGAAGTCGCAATCGAAGGCCAAGCCGAAGCCGTCCAGCGTGAAGCCTATGGGCTCGGCGCGCCGTGTCGCGGTACACGCGAGTCGCCGCGGCGCCGGCTCTCGGTCATCACAACATGCGCCTGTTGCGGGCATCGAGAAAGCGGCCGCTCGCTCCACGGCGCGGCTGGCGAAACACGATATGCCGAACGCGGGAGCGATAACCTACGCTCCCGACAAAGGCGTGATCGTATACGCCCAACGGGTGGCGGGCGCGCCCCCCATGCAAGCTGTCGAGATCGAGCGCAACGGCGTCAGTGGCCGGTATCTCAAGGACCTTGCGAAGCAGCTGGGAATCGCGACAACGCGCGTCTTCGGAATCATCGATGTGCCTCGGGCAACGGGCGCCAAGAAGGCGGCCAAGGGTGAAGCAGTGACCGGGCACAGCGGTCAGGCGGCGCTTGCACTCACCAAGCTCGTCGCACTCGCCAGCGAAATCGTGGCCGGAAGCACCGATCCGAATGCCAGGGGATTCGACGCCGCAAAGTGGCTGGGGCGATGGATCGAGCGCCCACAACCGGCGCTTGGCGGTCGTAAGCCTGCCGACCTGCTGGACACGCCAACGGGCGCGGAGGTCGTGACACGGCTCCTCGGCTCGGTTGCGAGCGGGGCGTATCAGTGATCCTCTGGAGGATCGCTGCCGAGACGCGCAAATACGCGGCAAACGATCTCTCCGGAGGCGGTGCGGCTGCGCACCCGGGCCGTTGGAACGATCACGGCGAGCCTGTCGTCTATTGCGCTCCCACGATCGCGATGGCCGTTCTTGAAACCGCGGCGCACATCGACGACGCTGGGCTACCGCTCAACAAGTACCTCGTCGAGATCACGGTCCGAGACGCCGTCTGGGCTCTGCGTGGTCAGCACAGGGCACTCGCTGCGCTTCCGGTCACGTGGGATGCAGTGCCCGCCGGACACGCCAGCGTGCAGGTCGGGTCGACCTGGCTCGCGTCTCTCGACTCGCCCATCCTGATGGTTCCCTCGGTCATTGTGCCGGAGGAAGAAGTCGCGTTGATCAATCCGAGGCATCCGCTGGCTGCGTCGATCACCGCGACGGTGCGCCGCAAGTTCCAGTACAACGTGCTGTTCCGCGATTCGGGCAGCGGTCCGTAGAGACGACCTCGGGACCTGCGGCCGCACCGCGGCAGGTATCCGCCGGATGTGAAACAATGATTGACGCTGCGGCGTCGCGGTCGCCCGTCATAGCGCACGCTGCCGAGTTCGCGTCAGCGCAGAAGCGCGAGCGCGCGTGCGTCGGTAACCACAGCGGCGGCTCATTTATCGAACGCTCCTCGCTCGCCATGCTGCTCGGATGCATCGCCGACGACTTCACCGGGGCGACCGACCTCGCGAACATGCTCGTGCGTGCGGGCATGCGTACCGTGCAGACGATCGGCATCCCGCACGCGGCAGGCGTGCGGCCGGATGCCGACGCGGTCGTCGTCGCGCTGAAATCGCGCACGATCCCCGCGCGTGAAGCGGTCGCGCAGGCGCTCGCGGCACTCGGATGGTTGCGCGACGGCGGCGCGCGGCAGATCTATTTCAAGTACTGCTCGACCTTCGACTCGACCGACGCCGGCAACATCGGGCCGGTGACCGACGCGCTGCTCGCTGCGCTGGGCGCGAGCTTCACCATCGCGTGCCCGGCGTTTCCGGCGAACAAGCGCACGATCTACCTCGGACATCTGTTCGTCGGCGACGTGCTGCTGTCGGATTCGCCGATGCGCGATCATCCGCTGACGCCGATGACCGACGCGAACCTCGTGCGCGTGCTGTCGCGGCAGACGTCACGTCGCGTCGGGCTCGTCGCCTATCCGGTCGTGGCGCAGGGCGCCGAAGCGATCCGTGCGCAGTTCGCGCGCCTGTCCGCCGACGGTGTCGCGCACGCGGTCGTCGACGCCATCGCCGATGCCGATCTCTACGCGATCGGTGCGGCGTGTCGCGACCTTGCGCTCGTCACGGCCGGCTCCGGCGTCGCGCTCGGGCTGCCGCAGAACTTCCGTGCCGCCGCACTGCTGCCGGAGCGCGGCGATGCGGCCGTCATGCCGCGCGTCGAAGGCAAGGCCGCGGTGCTCGCCGGTTCGTGCTCCGAGGCGACGCGCAGGCAGGTCGCTTCGATGGCGGCGACGAACACCGCCGTCGAGCTCGATCCGCTCGAGGCAGCCGACGCGCAAGCCATCGCGGAGCGCGCGCTTTCGCGCGTCGCATCCGATCTTGCCGCCGGGCGGCCGTTCCTCGTCTACTCGACCGCGACACCGGAGCGCGTGGCGGCGGTGCAGCGGGCGCTCGGGCGCGAGGCAGCGGCCGCGAAGATCGAGCAGGCGTTCGCCCATCTGTCACGCGGCCTCGTCGCGGCCGGCGTGCGCCGTTTTGTCGTCGCCGGCGGCGAGACCGCAGGCGCGGTCGTGCAGGCGCTCGGCGTCGAGGCGCTCGCGATCGGTCCGCAGATCGATCCCGGCGTGCCGTGGACGACCGCATCGGGACGGCATACGCTCGCGCTCGCTCTCAAGTCGGGCAATTTCGGCAGCGATGATTTCTTCCTGAAGTCGCTTGCGATGCTGCCGTGAAGCGAGCAGCGGCGATCGGCGTATCGTGAACGCATGAACGAGACCGAAGCCCGCGACGCACTGTGCGCGCTCGGGCGCTCGATGCACGACCGCGGGCTTACGCACGGCAGCACCGGCAACCTGTCGCTGCGCGTCGGCGACCGCTGCGTGATGACGCCCACCGGCGTATCGCTCGGCGCGCTCGACCCCGCGCGGCTTTCGCTGCTCGAGCACAGTGGGCGGCACGTCGGCGGCGATGCTCCGACGAAGGAGGCGCTGCTGCATCTCGCGATGTACCGCGAACGGCCGGACGACGTCGCGGTCGTCCACCTGCATTCGATACATTCGGTCGCCGTGTCGGTGCTCGCGGATGTCGATCCGTCCAACGCAATGCCGGCGCTCACCGCCTACTACGCGATGCGCATCGGCACGCTGCCGCTGCTGCCGTACTTCGCGCCCGGTGACGCCGCGCTCGCCGATGCCGTTGGCCGCGCCGCACGCACGCATCATGCGATGCTGCTTGCCAATCACGGTCCGGTCGTGAGCGGACGCACGCTCGCCGCGGCGGCGGACGCCGTCGAGGAGCTCGAGGCGACCGCGCGGTTGTGGCTGCTCGTGCGAAACGAGCGGGTTCGGCTGCTCACGACCGAGCAGCAGGACGACGTCGTGCGCCGCTATCCTCGCTGAGGTCGTCGTGTACATCGTCATCGTCGAGTTCGTCGTCAAGCCCGAGCGGGTCGCCGCCTTTCGGCACGAAATCGTCGCCAACGCTCGGGCGTCGCGCGACGAGCCGGGCTGCCGCCAGTTCGACGTCTGCGTGTCGCTCGACGATGCAAACCGCATCTTCCTCTACGAGGCGTACGCGGACCGCGCGGCGTTCGACGCGCATCTCGCGACGGCGCATTTCGCCGCGTTCAACGAGCTCACCGCCGACTGGACGCTGCGCAAGACGATCGACACGTTTCAACGGCTGGACCCGTGATGCCGCCTATCCCGGTTCCCGACGGCGCTGTCGATTGCCACGTGCATGTGTTCGACCCGGCACGGTTCCGGTTCGCGGCCGATGTGTCCTACCGGCCGCTGCCTTCCGAGTGCGGCACCGCGGAGGACCTCGGCAGCCTGCTCGACACGCACGGCATTGCGCGCGTCGTCGTCGTCAATCCGACATCGGGATACGGTGACGACAACGCGTGCATGCTGGACGCGCTCGAGCGCCTCGGCCCGCGCGCACGCGGCATCGCGCGGGTCCCGGTCTCCATCGCGGTGCGCGACCTGGACGCGCTCGCGCGGCGCGGTGTCGTCGGCGTGCGCATCGACTTCGTCGCGTTGGGTCTCGCGCCGCTGCACGATCCCGCGTTTGCAAGACTGCTGACGGCGCTGGCCGATCGCGACCTCGTGCTCGATATGCAGGCGCAGGGAGACCAATGGAGCGCAATCGTCGCCGCGATCGGCAAGGTGCCGGTGCGGGCGGTCGTCGACCACATGGGGCGGCCGCGTCCCGAGCACGGTGTCGAAGCGCCGGGATTCAGGGCGTTGCTTGGCCTCGCGTCGACGGGCCGAGTTGCGGTGAAGCTCTCCGGCGCGGACCGATTCTCGCGCAGTCCGCCGCCTTATCGGGACACGATCGCCTTCGCCGCCGCCGTGGTTCGCGAGTTCACGCCGGAGCGGCTCGTCTGGGGATCCGATTGGCCGTTTCTGCGCAGCACCCGGCGCATCGACTACGCGCCAAACCTCGCATTGCTGACCAACGTCGTCCCAGATGAAGCCGATCGGCAGCGCATCCTGACGACGACGCCGGCGCGTTGGTTCGGCTTTCCTTCGCAGGACCCGGCCGGGAATTGTTGACAAAATTGTCGACAAGCGGAGAATCGGTCGCCACGTGCCGGCCGGCGAGCCGGGACTGACCAGGAGGAGACATGCGGATCTTGAGATGGGCGATCGCGGTGGTCGCGTTCGCGTTCGCGTCGGTCGCGTTCGCGCAGCAGGTCAAGCTGACCCTCTGGAGCCATTGGGCGGCCGAGAAGATCAAGCGGGACTTCGTCGAAGACGCGATCAAGCGGTTCGAGGCGGCGAACCCGAACGTGAAGATCGAGGCGCAGTGGTACGAGAAGAATGCGCTCTACGCGGCGCTGAAGACCGCGTTGCGCGCGGGCACCGCGCCCGACATCTTCTACGCCGAGCCGGACCAGGTCGAGTACATGGACAACGGGCTGCTGCTCGATCTGACGCCGCTCAACTGGTCCGGCATCGAGCCGTGGGCGAAGGAGATCTGGTCCTACAAGGGCAAGCCGTACGGGCTTCCGCTCGAGGCATGGTCGATCGAGCTCTACTACAACAAGAAGACGCTCGCCGACCTCGGCGTCGCGGTGCCGGCGAACCTGCAGCTTCCGGCCGGCGACTTCACGGAGCTCGTCAAGAAGGCGCGCGCGAAGAACATCACACCGATGTCGCTCGGCGTCGGCGACCGTCCGTTCCCGGGCGCGTTTCTCGTGCACGAGGCGCTGGTGAAGAAGCTCGGCATTCCCGCTTACACCGACCTTCTCGCGGGCAAGCTCGCTTGGAACGATCCGCGGGTGGTCGACACGCTGCGGCTGATCCGCTCGTGGACCGAAGCCGGGCTTCTGCCGACGACGTTCACGACGCTCAAGCTCGGCGAGTCGCACACGTACTTTTACCAGAACCCCGGCGCTGCGACTTTCCTGATGGGCAGCTTCTATCCGTCGCGCGCATTCAACCCGCCGGACAAGGGCGGCCAGCCGCCGGGCTTCCCGCTCGGCATCATGAACTATCCGGCGATGCCCGGCGGCGCGTGCAACGAATGCCGGACGCTGGCGGTGGGCGGAAGCTACGTCGTCAATGCGTCGACCAAGCATCCGAAGGAGGCGATCGCATTTCTCAATGCTTTCGTCAACCCGGCGATGGCGAACCGCTGGCTCGAGGAGGTCGTCGTGCAGACCGGCGTC
This sequence comes from uncultured beta proteobacterium, assembly GCA_963798655.1. Classification (GTDB taxonomy): domain Bacteria; phylum Pseudomonadota; class Gammaproteobacteria; order Burkholderiales; family Casimicrobiaceae; genus CAVSMC01. The sequence continues at coordinate 23,603 of CAWCUH010000016.1, forward strand.
AAGGCGGATCTCTCGAAGGTCGGCGGACCGAACGCCGCTTACCTTAAGGAGCTCTTCGCCGCCAACGCGAACGCGAAGTACTTCTTCGGCCTGCCGAACCAGCGCATGCAGGGCAAGGCGAAGGAAGTCTTCACGCAGGTCTTCAACAACGCGTTTCCGGCGGGCACCATCAGCGTCGACGACGCGGTCAAGCAGATGAGCGCCGCCTACGGCAGCTGATCCGTTGGCCACCGTCGCCGGAGCGTCGATGGCAGCGTCGGCGCGGGCGCTTCCGCCGTCCCGCGCCGACCGCCAGCCATGGGGCGCGATCGTCGCGTTCCTGCTGCCGGCGTTCACGATCTACACGGCGCTGACCGCCTACCCGGTGTTGCGCACGCTGTGGAACAGCTTCCACACCGTGCTGCCGCGCAAGAACGAGTTCGTCGGGCTGTCCAATTACGTCGCGCTCGCGCAGGACGACCTCTTCTGGCGCTCGGTGCGCAACACGTTCGTCTGGGCGTGCGCGTCGCCGCTCGCCGAGGTCACGATCGCGCTGCTGCTCGCGCTCGCGCTCTACGCCCGCATTCCGGGAACGCGCTTTTTCCGCATCGCGTGGTTCACGCCGGTGCTGATGAGCTACGTCGTCGTGGGCATCATCTGGGTGTGGATCTACAACTACGACTGGGGCGCGGCGAACGCGATCCTGCGCGCCCTCGGTCTCGGCCGCGTCGTGCAGGCCTGGATCGGCGACCCGGCGATCGCGTTGCCGTCGCTGATCTTCGTGACGACGTGGATGTGGACCGGCTTCAACATGGTCGTGCTGCTCGCGGCGATGCACTCGCTGCCCTCCGAGGTTCTCGAAGCCGCCGAGCTCGACAACTGCGGCTGGGGCGCGAAGCTCTGGCACGTCGTCATCCCGCTGATCAAGCCGACGCTCCTCAACCTGATCGTGCTGTCGTTCATCGGCAAGATGAAGATCTTCGATCTCGTCTGGATCACGACCAAGGGCGGGCCGCTGTGGTCGACCGAGACAGTCTCGACGTACCTGTACAAGCGCGCGTTCGAGTGGTCGACGTTCGATCTCGGCTATCCCTCCACGATCGCCGCCGTCTGGTTCGTGATCGTGCTCGCCGCCGTCATCGGGCTCACGTGGCTCTTTCGCCAGCGCGAGAAGCTCGAGTACTAGGATGAAACGCCCCCCGAACTCGCTTCGCTCGCTCCCCCCACTGGGGGGCCATCAGTGGCTTGGGGCGGCCCGGCGCCACTGGGATGAAACGCCCCCCGAACTCGCTTCGCTCGCTCCCCCCACTGGGGGGCGATCAGTGGCTTGGGGCGGCCCGGCGCCACTGACATCGTGAAGCGCGCGATCCTGTTCGTCGTGGTCACGCTCTATACCGCGTTCGCGGCCGGGCCGTTCGTCTGGGTGGCGACGATGTCGGTGCGCACGACCTCGGAGATCTCGCTCGATCACTACGCGTGGCCCGACACTTGGCACTGGGAGAAATTCCCCCAAGCCTGGTTCAACTCCAACTACAACGTCTACTTCGAGAACAGTCTTGCGGTCGTTGCTTCCGCCGTGCTCGTGCTGACAGTCGTGGGCGCCATGGCGGCGCACTGCTTCGCGCGCTATCGGTTCCGATCGAACCGGGTGCTCTACTTCATCATCTTCTCGGCGATCATCTTTCCGCCGCAGATCACGATCATCGCGCTGTTCCAGATTCTCGTGCAGGCGGGCCTCTACAACAGCCTCGTCGGCCTCGCGCTCGTCTACGTCGCCGTGCAGTTGCCGCTCACCGTATATATCCTCGAAACCTTCTTCGCGCGCATTCCGGCCGACCTGTTCGACGCCGCGCGCATCGACGGCTATTCCGAGTGGCAGATCTTCTGGAAGGTGAGCCTGCCGATCGCGCTGCCGGCGATCTCGACCGCGGTGATCCTCAACACGATCCTGCTGTGGAACGAGTTTCTCTATGCGGTCGTGCTGATCACCGACGAAGGCAAGCGCACGCTGCCGCTCGGCATCCAGCGCTTCATGGGCGACCAGCTCGAGGACGTCGGCATGATCGCGACGGGGCTGATGATCGCGATCGTGCCGGTGGTGCTCATCTACGTGTTCTTCTCCGAGAAGCTGATCCAGGGCATGACGGCAGGGGCGGTGAAGTAATGGCCACCGTGTCGCTTCGCCGGCTGTCGAAGCGCTTCCCCGCGTCGGACGCGCTCGCCGTCGATTCGGTCGATCTCGACGTCGCGCACGGCGAATTCATGGTGCTGCTCGGACCGTCGGGCTGCGGCAAGTCGACGACGCTGCGCATGGTCGCCGGGCTGGAATCGATCAGCGACGGCGAGCTCGCGATCGACGGCCGGCGGGTGAACAACGTGCCGGCGAAGGACCGCGACATCGCGATGGTGTTCCAGAGCTACGCGCTCTATCCGCACATGTCGGTGTTCGACAACCTCGCGTTCGGGCTGCGCCGGCGCGACATCCGCTCCTCCGAGATCGACCGCCGCGTGCGCGACGTCGCGGTGACGCTCGGGCTGGCGGAGCTGCTGAAGCGCAAGCCGTACGCGCTTTCGGGCGGCCAGCGACAGCGCGTCGCGCTGGGCCGCGCGATCGTGCGCGACCCCAAGGTCTTCCTGTTCGACGAGCCGCTGTCGAACCTCGACGCCGCGCTGCGCGTCGGCATGCGCGGCGAGCTGATCAAGCTGCATCACCGTCTCGGCGCGACGATGCTCTACGTCACGCACGACCAGGTCGAGGCGATGACGATGGGCGACCGCATCTGCATCATGAACGCCGGCAAGGTCGTGCAGATCGGCCGCCCGCTCGACGTCTATCGCGAGCCGGCGGACACGTTCGTCGCCGCGTTCCTCGGCAGCCCGCCGACGAACCTGCTGCCCGCGCGCTTCGACGGCGACCATCTGGCGGTCGGCGCATCGGTCGTTCCGTTCGCGCGGCGAACGGCGGCCGAGCAGGTCATATTCGGCGTGCGCCCCGAAGACATCCGCCTCGACGACGCCGGGGCGCACGCCCGCGCGGAAGTCGTCGCGGTCGAGCCGCTCGGCGCGGAGACGATCGTGCGCTTCCGCCTGCCCGGCGTTACCCAGGATGTGCTGGTGCGCGGGCCGCGCACCGTAACCGCGAAGGTCGGCGACATCGTGCCGCTCGCGTTCGATCTCCACTCGGCGCGCCTGTTCGATCCCGCAACGACGCGCCGCATCGCATAGAAAGGAATGTCATGGCGAACGATGCTGCATTGACTGTCCGTCGCAACTTCGCGCGACCTTCACCCGATCTCGTGAAGCGGCTTTCCGAAGCGCCGAGCGGCTGGGTCGTCGACGCGAACGAGCGCAGGGGCGCGATCGACTATCGGATCCGGCCGCTCACGCGCGCGGTGAGGTTCTGCGGCATCGCGCTCACCGTTCGATCGCGCGGACGCGACAATCTCGCGCCGTACGCGGCGATCGAATATGCGCGGCCGGGCGACGTGCTGATGGTGACGACCGGCGACTACCAGGAAGCGAGCGTCGCCGGCGACATCATGATCGGCATGATGAAGAACCAGGGTGTTGCCGCGTTCGTCACCGACGGTCTCGTGCGCGACATCGAGGGGCTGAACGCCGTCGGCATTCCGGTGTGCGCGCGCGGGCTGTCGCCGAACTCCCCGTACAAGGACGGCCCGGGCACGATCGGTCTTCCGATCGCGCTCGGCGGCGTGACGGTTAATCCGGGTGATGTCGTCGTCGGTGATGTCGATGGCATCGTCGTCGTCGCGCGCGAAGCGCTCGAATCGGTCGTGGCCGCACTCGCCGACGTGAAGGCGAAGGAGGCGAAGATGGATCGCATGGTCGGCGAGGGTGCGCGACTGCCGATGGGGCTCGCCGACATGATCGCGGCGAAAGGCGTGCGCTTCCTCGACTGATGAAGAAGGTCCTCTATCTTTCGCATGCGCCCGCGGAGGTCTACGAGATCATCCGGCAGACGGTGCCTGCCGGCTTCGATCTCGTCACGCTCACCGAGGACAGCGACGACGAGCGCCGCGACAAGATCGCGGCGTGCGACGTCGTCATCGTCGCCGCGACACCGTTGCGCAAGGCAGTGATCGACGCCGCGCGCTGCCTCGAGCTCGTCCACCATCAGGGTGTCGGCTGGCAGGACACGACCGATCACGAGCTGCTGAAAGCGCGCGGCATTCCGCTCGCGCTGACGCCGGAGGGCACGACGGTTGGTGTCGCCGAGCATACGGTGCTGCTCATGCTGGCGGTGCTCAAGCGGCTGCCGCACGCCGACAGCGAGCTGCGGCAGGGACGCTTTCACATCAACGCGCTGCGGCCCGTTTCGCGAGAGCTGTGCGGGCTCACCGTCGGCTACGTCGGCATGGGCCGCATCGCGCAGGCGGTCGCCGCGCGGCTGCGTGCGTTCGGCACGAGCGGCATCTACTTCGATCCGAATGTCGCGCACGCGGACGGGATGCGCCGCGTGTCGTTCGAAACGCTGCTCGCCGAGTCGGACATCGTCACGCTGCACCTGCCGCTGACCGCCGAAACGAGACACATCATCGGGGCGTCGCAACTCGCCGCGATGAAGCGCGGCGCCTATCTCGTCAATACGTCGCGCGGCGCGCTCATCGACGAGTCGGCACTCGTCGATGCGCTTACGTCAGGTCGGCTCGCAGGCGCGGCACTGGACGTCTTCGAAAAGGAGCCGGTGCCGGCCGGCCATCCGCTGACGCGGCTCGCGAACGTCGTGCTGACGCCGCACATCGCGGCGGGCACGCGCGATGCGCTCGCGACGAAGATGCGCGCGCTGTTCGCGAACGTCCAGGCCTTCTACCGCGGCGAACCCCTCGCCAATCGCGTGTTCTGAGCGCACGCGATGCACGACGCCGACCGTCCGCCGTTGCGCGTCGCCATCGCCGGTGCTGGCTTCGCGAGCGGCATGCACCTTGCCGGATGGACGCGCCTTCCGGCGGTCGATGTCGTCGCCATCTGCGACCCCGACCAGGCGAAGGCGCGCTCGCGCGCGGCCGCGTTCGGGATTGCGCGCGTGTTCAGCGACGCGGCCGCGATGCTCGACGCGACGCGGCCCGACGCGCTCGACATCGCGGCGCCGCTCTCGGCGCACGTGCCGCTTTGCCAACTCGCGATCGATCGCGGCGTGCACGTCCTGTGCCAGAAGCCGCTCGCACCGACGCTCGCCGAGGCGCGGAAGCTTGCGCAGGCGGCCGCGGGCCGGGTGCGGTTGATGGTGCACGAGAATTGGCGGTTCCGCGCGCACTACCGTGCCATCCGCCGCTGGCTCGACGATGGTCTGATCGGCGATCCCGTGTCGTGCACGATGCAGGTGCGCTCATCCGGCTTGATCGCCGACGAACGCGGCGAGTTGCCGGCGCTGGTGCGTCAGCCGAGCCTGCGCACGCTGTCGCGGCTGATGATCGGCGAAGTCCTCGTGCATCACCTCGACGTGCTGCGCTGGCTTCTCGGTCCGCTCGCCGTCGTCGCCGCGCGCACGAAGCGTGTGTGCCGGGCTGTCGCCGGCGAGGACGTCGCGCTCGTCGTGCTCGAGGGCCGCGGCGTCTTCGTCGTGCTGGAAGGCAATTTTTCGGTGCCCGGCGCGCCGGCGGCACCGATCGATCGGCTCGACATTGCCGGAAGCGAGGGGATGCTCTCGCTCGACGGAAACGTCGCGCGAGTCACCGGCCGCAATGCGCAAGCGGCGACGTTCGATCTGCTCGCCGGCTATGCCGACAGCTATGCCGCCGCCATCGAGCACTTCGCGAGCGCCGTGCAGACCGGCGCGCCCTTCGAGACCGATGTCCGCGACAACCTGCTGACGCTCGCACTCGTCGAGCAAAGCTACGACAGCGCCGTGGCGCTCGGTCCATGAACGCGTCCGCCTTCGTGCCCGTCGGTCCGCTCGAGCAAGTCGTCGCCGCGCTGCAGGAAGACATCGTGCTCGGCCGCCTGCCGCCCGGCGTGCGGCTCGTCGAGGAGGATCTCGCCGATCGTCTGAAGACCAAGCGTCACGTGGTGCGGCAGGCGTTCGTGGAACTCGAGCGGTTCGGGCTGATCGAGCGCAGGCGCAATCGCGGCGCCTCCGTGCGCCAGCTCTCGCTCGACGACGTGACGCAGATCTACGCGGTGCGCGAGATGCTCGAGCGCGCGGCGGCCGCCCAGATCCCGTTGCCGCTTCAGGCTTCGGCGCTCGCCGCGATGGAGGCCGCGCAACGTCGGCACGACGAAGCGATCGAGGCGGGCGATGCGAAGGCGGTCTTTCGCGCGAATTTCGAATTCCACACAAGCCTCTTCGCCGCATGCGGAAACGCGTACCTCGCCGTGGCCATCGACGATTTTCGCAAGAAGACGCACGTCGTCTGGTCGTACGCGATCGTGAAGCCCGAGTACTTCCGCAACGCCCAGCGTGAGCACAAGGCAATGCTCGACTCGCTTCGCGCCGCCGACCGAGCGACGCTGATCGGCCTTTGTGCGCACCACCTCGACATTTCCCGCAACGCCTACGTCGACACGCATCGATTGCGCTACGCTCGTTGACCGGTGCGCAAGACTCCGGCCGGCGCGCGACACGGGGCGGCGGGCGGCGAACCATTGCGCGCGTACCGCAAGCTGGAATAGCATTCAAACATTGATTGCTGTCTCGACTGCCGACCGGCGCGTCGTTCGGCCGTCGCGCCGTCGATCAGAACAGGACCAGGCAGGCAATGGCGGTCACTTCGTCGTCGAAGCGCGCGGGCGGAATCGCGCGCCCGGATAGCTGGGAAGCACCGCCGTCGGCGGAGTCCTTCCGCGCCGCGCCGCGCAAGCTGCGCTCGCGGCGCATGCGCGTCGCTCGCCGCATCGGATGGAATCTGCTGCCACCGCTGACGTTCGTCGCGATCGTTGCGCTGTGGTGGGGCGCCGTCGAGTTGTTCAGGATTCCGGCTTATCTGATGCCCGGGCCCGGCGCGGTCTTTGCACGGCTGGTGAGCGACGCCGGCCTGCTGTGGACCCACTCGAAGATCACGCTGATCGAGATCCTGCTCGGCTTCGGCCTCACCGTCGTCACGGCGATCCCGCTCGGGTTGCTGATCGCGCTCTCGGCGCTCGCGAAGCAGGTCGTCTACCCGCCCATCATGCTGATGCAGCTGGTTCCGAAGATCGCGGTGGCGCCGCTGTTCCTCGTGTGGCTCGGCTTCGGCATCGAGTCGAAAGTGCTGCTCACGATCCTTATGACGTTCTTTCCGCTGCTGCTCGCAAGCATCAGCGGATTCATGATCCTCGACGACCGGCTGCTGTTCCTTACCAAGTCGATGGGCGCGTCGCGGTGGGACACGTTCCGCTTCCTGCGCTTCCCGGCGGCGTTGCCGGTGATCTTCTCCGGCATCAAGACGTCGGCGACGATCGCCGCGACGGCGGCGATCGTCGCCGAGTTCGTTGGCGCCAACAAGGGACTCGGCTACGTGCTCCTTCGCGGCACCAGCACGATGGACATCGAGCTCGTCTTCGCCGTGCTGGTCGTGCTGACGATCGTCGGCATCGCGATCAACTATCTGGTCGAGTTCTGCGAGTGGGCGATGACGCCCTGGCAGCGAGCCAAGTACAACTAGGGCGTGTTAACACTAATGGTCATGCTTGTGCGATACTGCGTCGATGGAGATCACCGAAGCGCAGTACCGCCTGATCGAGCACTGCCTTCCGACTCAGCGCGGCAACGTGAGCCTGTCCAATTTGCGAGTGTTGAACGCGATCTTGTACGTGGCCGAGCAGGGCTGCAAATGGCGCGGGCTGCCCAAGCGGTTCGGCAACTGGCACACGATCTACACGCGAATGAATCGCTGGTCCAAGAGCGGCGTATTGGATCGTGTGTTCGCGCAGTTGCAGCACGATCAGATCGTCCGCATCAAGATCGAAGCCGTGGCTTTGGACAGTACCGCGGTCAAGGTGCATCCCGATGGTACGGGGGCTCTAAAAAAAACGGACCGCAAGCCATCGGCAAGTCCCGCGGCGGATGGACCACCAAGATTCATATGGTTGCCGCGGATGCTCGAACAGCCATAACGTTTGCCCTGTCACCCGGCCAGGCCCACGACGCGCCCGAGGGCCGCAAACTGCTGCGCAAACTGGGCAAGCCGCCGTGGCCGCTGCATCTGCTGATGGACCGGGCATACGAAGGCGACGAGACGCGGCAGCTGGCGCTCGATCTCGGCTTCATCCCGGTCGTCCCGCCCAAGCAGAATCGGATCACGGCGTGGGAATACAACCGCGCCATGTACAAGCGGCGCAATGAAATCGAACGGCTGTTTCGCCGGCTCAAGGGCTTTCGGCGCATCTTCTCTCGATTCGAGAAGCTCGACCTCATGTTCGTTGCATTTATCAACTTCGCGCTCATCGCCGATGGGCTGCGGATAGTGTGAACAGGCCCTAGTTCCAACCAACGGAGGAGGTCACATGTTGCAAGCATTGCGCAAGTCGCTCATCGCCGGCTCGTTTGCCGCCGCGTCGATCGTCGTGGCCGCGTCGGCCGTGGCCGCCGGCACGCCGGTCACGTTCCAGTTGAACTGGATGGCCGGAGGACCGAACGCCGGTTTCGAGGCCGCGCTCGCCGAAGGCTATTACCGCGACGCGGGTCTCGACGTGACGATCGTGCAAGGCAACGGTTCGGCGAACACCGCGCAGCTCGTGGCGAACGGACGCGCGCAGCTCGCGTACGCCGACGCCGTCGCGGTGAGCCAGCTGATCGCGAAGGGTGCGCCGATGAAGATCATCGCGACGATCTACCAATCGAACCCGAACGCGGTGATGGCGCTCAAGAAGGCGAACATCAAGTCGGTCGCCGACCTTCGCGGCAAGAAGGTCGGCGTGCCGTCGGCCTCGTCGCAGACGACGATGCTGCCGCTGCTGCTGAAGTCGAACAACCTGAAGGAATCGGATATCAACATGATCGACATGCCGGTCGCATCGATGGTCCCCGCGCTGCTGCAGGGCCAGGTCGACGCAGTGCTGGGCTCGATCGACGCGTACCAGATCCAGGCCGAGTCGCAGGGTGCGCAACTCGACGTCTACCGCTTCGCCGACCATGGTGTGCCTACGGTCAGCACGTCGATCTTCGCGAGCGACGACTACCTGAAGAGCAACGGCGACGTCGTGAAGAAATTCGTCGCGGCGAGCCTCAAGGGCTGGAGCTTCGCGCTCGACCACCCGGATCAGACGATCAAGGACGTGAAGAAGGTGTTTCCCGAAGTGAACGAAAAGCTCGCGACCGCCGAGCTCGCCGCGATCACGCCGCTCTTCTGCAGCGGCGGCGCCAAGTACATCGGCAAGGCCGAGGACGCGCTGTGGGCGAAATCGCAGGACCTGCTCTCCGAGGTGAAGCTGCTGCCCGCCGGCCAGGATCCGAAGAAGTACTACACGAACGACTACCTGCCGCCGGCGTCGCAGATGCGCGCCTGCAAGTAGCGGCGGGCCGACCCGATGTCGAAGCTCGGCTACACCTACGCCGACCTGCACGTCGGGATGTCTTTTCGCAGTCCGGGACGCACGATCACGGACGCCGACCTGGTCGCCTTCTCGGGCCTCACCGGCGACTACTCCGAGCTCCATACGAGCGATGTCTACGCGAAGGCGAGCCAGTTCGGCCAGCGCGTCGCGCAGGGAATGCTCGGCCTCGCGTACGCACACGGGCTCATGTGGGCGCGAACCGGCGAGCTGCGCGACACCGCGATCGCGTTCCTCGGCATCAGCGAATGGAAGTTCATCGCGCCGATCTTCGTGGGCGACACGCTGTTCGTGAACTACCGCATCGCGGAGCTGCGCGACAGCAGGTCGAAGCCCACGCAGGCGATCGCCACCTTCGACGTCGAGCTGGTCGACCAGAACGACCGCGTCCTTCAGCGCGGCCGCAAGGCGCTGCTGGTGTCGAAGGTTGCGCTCGCCGCGGTGGATGCGTCGAAGGCTGCGCCTGCGCCGCGACGCGTCTGAGCGCGGATCACCCGCATGAGCGACGCAGCGGCCACCAACGCGAAGTGCGGCGTCGCGATCAGCCTGCGTGGCGTCGCCAAGACGTTCGGCGAGGAGACCGAGAATCCGTTTCGCGCGTTGAAGGCGGTGTCGGTCGACATCGCGGCCGGCGAATTCGTGTCGGTCGTCGGCCCGTCGGGATGCGGCAAGAGCACGCTGATGCTGATGGTTGCCGGCCTGCTCGATCGCACGCAGGGCGACATCGCGATCGCGGGCGAGCGCGTGACGAAGCCGATCACCGACGTCGGCATCGCGTTCCAGGACCATCTGCTGCTCGACTTTCGCACGGCGCTCGACAACGTGACGCTGCACGCCGACATCCGCAAGCTGCCCAAGCGCAGGATCGAGGCGCGCGCGAAGGAGCTCTTCGCGCAGCTTCGGCTGACGCAGGCGATGGACAAGTATCCGCGGCAGCTCTCCGGCGGCATGCGGCAGCGGGTTTCGCTGATTCGCACGCTGGTGCACGATCCGTCGCTGCTGCTGATGGACGAGCCGTTCGGCGCGCTCGACGCGCTGACGCGGCTGCAGGTTCGCACCGATCTCGAGTCGCTGTGGCTGCGCCGTCGGCCCACGGTGCTCTTCATCACGCACAGCGTCGAGGAGGCGGTCGGGCTGTCGGACCGCATCCTCGTCATGAGCCCGAGCCCCGGCGAGGTGATCGAGGAAATCCGCGTCGAGATCCCGCGGCCGCGGCCGATCGTCCTCGGCGACGTGCGCGAATTCGCCGCGTACGTCGACCGCATCCACCGACAGTTCGAGCGCCTCGGTGTGCTGCACGGCGCCGACGTCGCGGCCAGCCATTGAGCCGCTCGACGAGGCGCGACGCATGACGACCCCGACCGCCGGCGACAACGCGCGCGACGGCCTGCGCCCGCCCATTTCGCTGCGCTTCGACGGCCCGATCGCCGAGATCGGCCTCGACGGCGGACCGCTCAATCTCGTCACCCAGGCGTTGTTGCGCGCGTTCAACCGCGCGTTGAACGACGTCGAGGCGCGGCGCCGACGTGCGATGCGCGATCGTTCACGGCGGCAGCGCGCGCGCCTTCTGCGCGGGCAGCGACATGAAGGAGTTCGACGCACTGCGTGCAGACGCGAGCGAGCACAAGATCCTGTTCGAGGACATGGTGCTTCGCCGCCTCGCGCGCCTCGCCGTTCCGACGATCGCCGCGATCGACGGTCCCGCGCTCGGCGGCGGCCTCGAGATCGCATTGGCGTGCGATCTGCGTGTCTGCCGGAAAGGTGTCGTACTCGGCCTGCCCGAATCGCGTCTCGGCGCACTGGCCGGCAACGGCTCCGTGCGGTTGGCACGCCTGATCGGGCCGGCGCGCGCAAAAGAGCTCCTCTACACCGGCGAGACGATCATCGCCGAGCAGGCGCTTGCCTGGGGGCTCGTCAACCGGGTCTGCGACGACGCTTCGGCGCTCGATGCCGCGCGCGGTCTCGCGTCGACTATCGCTTCGCGCGGTCCGCTGTCGAATCGGCTGGCGAAAAGCCTCGTCGACGCTGCCGGCGACGTCGCCGTCGATGCGGCGCTGTCGATGTCGACGACCGCTCAGCAGCACATCTTCGACAGCGCGGACCTGCACGAAGGCGCGGCGGCATTCTTCGCCAAGCGGCCGCCGCAGTTTACGGGACAGTGAGCGTCGACGCGCGCGGCGCCGGCGCGACAACGCAGCACCATCGATAGCGCAACACGGGCGATTCATGGAAAAGATCACGGCGGACGAAGCGGCGGCACTGATCGAGGACGGCGATGCGATCCTGATCAGCGGATCGGGCGGCGGACATTCGGTGCCCGAGGCGTTGCTCGTCGCGGTCGAGCGCCGTTTCCTCGCCGAAGGCAGGCCGCGAGCGCTCACGTCGGTCAGCGTCGTCGGTGTCGGCGATCGCAACGGCAAAGGCGCGACGCATCTCGCGCACGAAGGGCTGCTCGCGCGTGCGATCACGAGCGCGCTGGTCGACTCGCCGGGATTGGTCCGACTCGCGGCCGAGAACAAGATCGACGCGTACACGCTACCGCAGGGCGCGCTGTCGCAATTGATGCGCGACATGGCGGCCGGCCGTCCCGGGCTGCTCACGAAGACGGGGCTCGACACGTTCGTCGACCCGCGCCAGCAAGGCGCGCGGCAGAGCCCGCGCACGCCGCCCGACTTTGTCGAGGTCGTTCAGCTCGGCGGCGAGGAATGGTTGTTCTTCAAGCCGGTGCCGGTCAGCGTTGCATTCCTGCGCGGCACCACCGCCGACGAGGACGGCAACGTGACGATGGAGGAGGAGGCCGTGCTCGGCGAAATGCTCGCGATGGCGCAGGCGACGCGTCGCGCCGGCGGCATCGTCGTCGTGCAGGTCAAGCGGATGGCGCGCCGCGACACGCTGCCGGCGAAGCAGGTGAAGATACCGGGCATCCTGGTCGACTTCGTCGTCGTCGATCCCGAGCAGCGGCAAACGTACCTGACGTACTACGACCCGAGCTACTCGGGCGAGTTGCGCATCCCGGTCGAGCACATCAAGCCGCTGCCGTTCGGGCCGCGCAAGGTGATCGTGCGCCGCGCCGCGATGGAGCTCTTTCCGGGTGCGATCTGCAATCTCGGCGCCGGCGTATCGACCGGTCTGTCGACGATCGCCGCGGAGGAGGGACTCCTCGACGCCGTGCATCTCACCAACGAGCAGGGCATCATCGGCGGCGCGCCGATCACCGGCCGCGACTCGGGCGGCGGCCAGAACTTCGCCGCGATGATCGAGCAGCCGGCGCAGTTCGACTTCTACGACGGTGGCGGGCTCGATCTCGCGTTCCTGTCGTTCGCCGAGGTCGACGCGCAAGGCAACGTCAACGTGAGCCGCTTCGGCGACAGGATCATTGGCGTCGGCGGTTTCATCAACATCGCGCAGAACGCGAAGTGCGTGGTGTTCGGCGGCACGCTCACCGCAGGCGATCTCGACATCGCGTGGGACGGCGGCCGGACGATCATCCGTCACGAGGGCCGGCACAGGAAGTTCGTCGCAAAGCTCGAGCAGATCTGCTACAGCGCGAGCATCGGCCGCGAGCGCGGGCAAAGCGTGCTGTTCGTCACCGAGCGCGCCGTCTTCCAGGTCGGTGCCGACGGCCTGGATCTGATCGAGATCGCGCCCGGCATCGACGTCGAGCGCGATGTCGTCGCGCACATGGGATTCCGTCCGCGTGTCGCGCGCGACCTGCGCACGATGGATGCGCGCATCTTCGATCCGCGGCCGATGGATCTCGCCGCGCACGTGCACGGCAAGCCGCGTCGCTTCCGTTCGCGCCGGGTCGAGCGGTGGCACCAGGCGCGCGAGGCCGCCGCGAAATGACCGCTCGCGCCGCGATCACGGGAACGACGCGGTTGTACGCGATCATCGGCGATCCCATCGCGCAGGTGCGCTCGCCGCAGGTCTTCAGCGAGCGGTTCGCCGCTGCCGGTGTCGATGCCGTGCTGCTTCCCGTGCACGTGCCGGCCGATGCCTTCGACACGATCGTTCCGGCGCTGCTCGCGCTCGGCAACCTCGACGGCTTGCTCGTCACCGTTCCGTTCAAGACGAGGATGATTCGCTTCGCCGCGCGGCTGGGCGCGACCGCCGAATGCGTCGGCGCGCTGAACGCGCTTCGCCGCGAGCGCGACGGCTCGTGGAGCGGGGACATGTTCGACGGCGCCGGCTTCGTGCGCGGCGTGCACGCGAAGGGCGAGCGCGTAGCGGGCCGTCGCGTCGTGCTGTTCGGTGCGGGCGGCGCGGGCAGCGCCGTCGCGTGCGCGCTTGCGCAAGCGGGCGTGCGCTCGATCGACATCATCGACGTCGACGCTCGCAAGGCCGACGCGCTCGCGGCGAGACTGCACGCCGGCGTTTCCCGAATGCGCGTTCGCGGGCGCGGCGACGAAGCCGCCCCAGGTCGACATGGTGGTGAACGCATCGCCGGTCGGAATGCGGCCCGACGACGGCATGCCGGGCGAAATCGGCGCGCTGTCGTCCGCCACGCTCGTCGGCGATGTGGTGATCGTCGACCGGCCCACCGCGTTGATCCGGCATGCGCTGCGCTGCGGTTGCGCGTGGGTCGATGGACGCGACATGCACGCCGGCCAGGTCGACGCCATTCTCGCGTTCTTCGCCGCCGGCTCTGCGCCTGGCAACGCCTGAAGCGCTGCCGCTGCATCAGCTCCCGCGCCGCCTACCGACGACTCCATCGAAATGGCTCACGTTCCGGCCGAACGCTGTCTTGCGATCATCGAGCTCCTCGCCGACGGCGCACGCAACATGCCGCTCGGCGAAATTGCGGAGCGGCTTTCGCTGCCGAAGAGCGGCGCGCACCGCCTGCTCGCGACGCTGTGCGACCTCGGCTGGGCGGAGAAGGATGCCGACACCGGCTTCTACCGTCTGACGATGCGCCTCGCGATCCTCGGTCAGCAGTTCTACGTCGCGACGGGCATTCCCGACATATGCCAGCCGCTGCTCGATCGGCTGGCGAAGCGCTGTCGCGAGTTCGCGCGGCTCGCGGTCGTCGACGGCCGCTCGCTCGTGTGGGTCGCGCACGCGCAGGGTGCGTCGGGTGGCCTGATGTACCAGCCGTCGCTCACGACGAACACCGTGCCGCTGTTCGCGACGGCGAGCGGCAAGGCGTGGCTCGCGACGCTGTCCACCGAGCAGGCGATGCAGAACGTCATGCAAAACGGCGGCCTGAAGGGCGCCGACAGGTACGGTCCGAACGTCGTCCGCTCCGTCGAAGGGCTGCTGCGCGAGCTCAGGGCCACCGCGCGGCGCGGTTACGGCGTCGCGTTCAACGAGGCCGAATTCGGCGTCACGGCCGTCGCTGCGGCGATCCGCTCCGGCGAGGCGGCGCCCGCGCTCGGTACCGTGAGCATTGCAGGTCCGAGTGCACGCATGTCGGACGAGCGCGTGCGCGAGCTGGCGCCGCTCGTGCTGCAGAGCGCCGCCGATCTGTCGGACCTGTGGCCGCTGCGCGCACGCGCACGCACGAGCGCGGCAGAAGAGCGCCGTGCGCGCGGCGTAGCGACTGTCCGCGATGTGCCGCATACGCAGGCGCATCGACGCGCTGGGAGCCGCAGCTCTCAGGAGAAGCGGGGCGCCTCGCCCGGCGCCGGTGTATACGGATAGCTTCCGCGCGTGAGGACCGCGTCGGCGCCACCGAGCTCCGCGATACGGCGCTCCTGGTCGCGGAATGCCCGCTCGGAAACCTCCGTCGGGTCGCAGATCGCACGCAGCCGCTTCTCGCCCTCGGCAGTGATCGCCTCGTGGCCGCGCTCGAGCGCGAGATCCTGCCTCTCCAGCGGGTCGTTCTCGAGATCGAAAAGTTGCGGCCGGTAGCCTTCGTAGTGCACGTATTTGTACCGTCCGAAGCGCACCATGAATATCCCGGTGAGCGAGCCGACGGCATGGTACTCGCTGAATACGCTGCGGTCGGCATCATCGTTTTCGAGCAGATGGCGCAGCGAGGTCCCCGGGAGCAGACGCTCGTCGGAAGTCGGCTGCTCGCCGACCGCCTCGATGATCGTCGGATACGCATCGACGAGCGAGACTGGCGTGCGCACCCGGCGTCCGGCCGGGATTCCAGGTCCGTTCAAGATGAGGGGCACGCCGACGGCTTCCTCGTACATGTTCGACTTGCCCCAGAAAGTCCGCGTGCCGAGATTGTCTCCGTGGTCGCTCGTGTAGATGACCAACGTCTCCTCGCCGAGGCCGGTCTCGCGAAGCGCCTTCAATACGCGGCCAATGTTGTCGTCGAGGAAAGTGACCATGCCGTAATAGGCGGCGATCGCGATGCGCACATGCTTCTCGTCGCGGAAGTGGTCCTCGTAGTTCTGCACTTCGCGCAGCTTCCGCAGCACCGGATGATCGGGAAAATCGGCGGGCTCGCGAAGGCGGGGCAGCGGCAGCCTGGCGAGATCGTAGAGATCGAAGAACTCCGGCGGCGCCACCAAGGGGAAATGGGGGCAGACGAAGGAGACGAACAGGCACCAGGGCTTCCCGGGCTTCGCTGCCGCGGCGCTCCTCAGCCACGCGATCGCCTGGTCCCGAATATCACGGTCATAGCGAAGATAGGTCGAGTCCCCCGACCCGGCGTCGCCGGCGAGCTGGCGCGTGCTCGCTCGATGCGGCGGCGGTCGCCGCAGCATGCCCTGCACGTCGCCTTCGCCGTTCAGGACGTGCAGCGGAAGGATCTCGTTGTCGAATCCGTTGGGGTCATCGCTGCCGCGATAGTGGAGCTTGCCGATCGAATCGCACCGATGGCCGGTGTCGTGCAGACGATGTCCCCACGACGGCGGCTTGCCCCGGTAAGGGAACGCATTGTCCCAGTAGCCGATCGTGTGCACGTAGAGCCCGGTGGCGAAGCTCGCGCGGCTCGGCACGCAAATGGGGCAATTGCAGTAGGCATGCTCGAACAACGCGCCGCCGCTCGCCAGCGCGTCGAGGTTGGGAGAGCGTACGACGGGATTGCCGTAGGCGCCGAGTACGCGGCGGCTGTGCTCGTCGGACATGATGAAAAGCACGTTATGTCCTTGCATGTTCTTCATCGGTTCCATTGTTCAGTTCGCTTGAAGGTTGGTGCCGGTGTTCGCGGGATTGTCCGGTTCATCGGGCATGATCACGCAGTCGTCGACGGGAACGCTCAGCACCGCCTCGCTGCCCACTTCGCGTGACGCGCGCCGCTCCCCCTGTACCCGCAGCGAAAGCCCGTCGCCGACGTCGACCATGTAGTCGATGATGTTGCCAAGGAAGGTCGCTTCCATAACCGTTCCGTTGAGCCGGTTCTCGCCGTCCGCGCACGCGGACCCGGTGGCAAAGGAGAACGCTTCCGGCCGAATCGCCACGGTTGCCGTAGCGCCGACGGGTCCGGCGGCGATCGCGGCGATCCGGTTTTCCCCAAGAGCGATGACCGCGGTCCTGCCGTTGCGGCCGAGCACGGGTCCGCGGACCTTGTTCACGAGCCCCATGAAATCGGCGACGAACAGGTTCGCAGGCCGCTCGTAGATCTCGCGGGGCGTTCCCACCTGCTGGACCTTGCCGCTGTGGAAGACGGCGATCCGGTCGGACAGGACCATCGCCTCCGACTGGTCGTGCGTCACATAGATGAACGTGATGCCGGTGCGGCGCTGCAGCGCCTTGAGCTCGAGGCGCATGCGCTCGCGCAGCTTCGCGTCGAGATTGGACAACGGTTCGTCGAGGAGCAGGATCGACGGCTCGACCACGAGCGAGCGCGCAAGCGCGACGCGCTGCTGCTGTCCGCCGCTCAACTGCGCCGGATGCCGGTCTTCGAGGCCCTCGAGGCCGACGGCCGCGACAACGCGCTCGATGCGCGCCTTGTGCTCGCGGCGATCGAAAGCGGTGTAGCGCAGGCCGAACGCGATGTTCTCCATGACCGACATGTGCGGCCATACCGCATAGTTCTGGAACACCATCCCCATGCGCCGCTGCTCCGGAGGCACGACGCGATCCGGGGAGGAGAAGACCTCGCCGGCGACGATGATCCTTCCGCTGTCCGGAGCAAGGAAGCCCGCGAGAAGACGCAAGGTCGTCGTCTTGCCGCAGCCGGAGGGACCGAGAAAGGTGATGAACTCCTTCTGCGCGATGGCGATGTCGACGTCGCTGATCGCGCGCACGCCATCGTAGCTCTTCGTCAGGTTCTCGATTTCTATGTGAGCCATGGCCGTGATCCCCTGCATCACCGAGCCGTTGCCGAGCGCGCGATCGAACTGCGGTTGGACAGCCAGTTGAGCGGCAGGCTGACCAGCAACGTCACGGCGATCGTAAAGACCGCGAGCGCCGCGACGACCTCGAGCTGGCCAAGATCATTGAGACGAAACAGGGCGACGGCGATCGTCTCCGTTCCGCTGGAATAGAGCAGGATCGTCGCGCTCAGCTCGCTCAACGCCGGAATGAAGACGAGCAGGAACGCGACCGCCAGGCCGGGGCGCGCGAGGGGCAGGAGAATGCGCCACAAGGTCGCCAGCCGCGACGCACCGGCAATGCGGGCCGCTTCTTCGAGCGAGGGGTCGATCTGGCGCAGTGTCGAGTTGGCGCTGCGCGTGGCGAGAGGCACGAACCTCGCGACGTAGGCGACGAGCAGGATCCACATCGTGCCGTATATCGCGAACGGCGGACGAATGAAGGCGAGCAGCACGCCGACAGCCATCACCGTGCCCGGCAGGCCCAGCGGGAGAGCGGCAAGATAGTCGAGCAGCCGCCGTCCCCTTGCCCGGGTACGCAGGTCGACATAGGCGACCGTTGCACCGACGATGACGGCGCACGCGCTCGCGGCCGCCGCGAGGCGGAAGCTGTTGAGGATGCCGCGCACCGCGGTCTGGTTGTTGAACATCGCCTCGTCGAAATTCGTAAGCGTGAGGTTCGCGATCGAGAGGCCATCGACCCAGCTGCGGCTGAATGCGGCGATCGTGAGCACCGCGACCGGTGCGATCGAGCTCAGGAAGACGACGCCGAGGCAGAACGCGGCCAGAGGCCACTTCCACTGGCCGAGACGGATCGTCTCGACGCGCACGCCACGCCCGCCCACGGTGGCATAGGAGCGCCGCTCGAGATAGCCGCGCTGGAGCAGGAGGCCGCATGCCGTGAGCACGACAAGTGTCAGCGAAAGCGCGGAGGCCTCCGACCAGCGCGGCGGATAGCTGCCGATGACGCCGTAGATGCGCGTCGGCAGGAAGGTGACCTGAGCGGGCAAACCGAGAAACGCCTGCGGCCCGAACAGCGCCATCGAGTCGATCGCGGAGAGCAGCGCGCCCCCGGTGATTGCCGGCGCCACCACGCGCAGACTGACCTTCCGGAACACCGCCCAGCGGCTTGCGCCGAGAAGGCTGGCGGCCTCCTCGTAGGATGCGTCCACCGATCGCAGCGCCGTGTAGGTCAGGAAATAGGTGAACGGGAAGACGTGCATCCCGATGACGAAGATCACACCGCCCATGCTGAAGATGTCGATCGGTCCCCTTGCGGCGCCGGTCAGCGCCCGCAGTGCACGATTGAAATAACCCGCATCCGGACCGAGCAGGATGATGTAGGCGATGGCCGTCAGATACGGCGGCATGATGTACGCCACGGCAACCAGCGCCTGCAGAACGCGGCGCAGCGGAGCGTCGGAGCGCGCGGTCGTCCACGCGAGCGGCGCGCCGAGCACGACACTCAGCGTGCCGGCGCCCACGGCCAGGATGAGCGTGTTGACCAGCGGAACGAAATTCTGTGTCCGCGTGTAGACACGGACCAGGTGCCCGAGCTGGAAGTCGGTCGGAATTCCGAAGGCCGACATCAGCAGCCACAGGAGCGGATAAGCGACGATGACGAGCAGCAACGCAATCGCGACGCCAAACACGAGCGTGCTCGAATCGATCCGGCGGTGACGCCGCCGCCAAGGCAACGACGACGTCACCGCCGCTGTTTCGTATCGCATGTCCGGCCGCTTCGGCCGATCGCTGGATCAGACGCCCCATTCGCCGCCGAAGATCTTGGTCATCCGCTGCAGTATGTCCGATCGCTGCCTTTGGTACGCCGCATAGTCGAGCGTGAGAAGCTTGATCTGCGCGAGCGGCGGGCTGCCGTCGGGCGGAGCGAGGTCGGTGCGGCTCGAATACTTGCCGCCCTCGACGAGGAGTCCCTGCGCTTCCTTGCCCATCCAGTACTCGTGGAAGAGGAACGCCGCGTGCGGGCTCGCTGAGCCCTTGATGAGGCCGACCGCGCCGGGCTCGGTCGGCACGCCCTCGGGCGGATAGACGTAGGCGGTGGGCTTGCCTTCCTTTTTCGACCGCCAGGCGATGTTGTCATTCGTGGCGAAGGCAGCCCCACGCTCACCGCTCTCGAGGATCTGCGTGACGAGCTGCGGTGTCGCCACGCGGATCGGACGATTGGCGGCAAGCGCCTCGAGCAGTTCCCAGCCAAGATGCTGCGCCATGGTGTACAGGCGGGGCGCACCGTCACCGTTGGCGCTGCTGAAGAAGATGAGCCGACCCTTCATCGTCGCGCCGGTCAAGTCCTTCCACGTCTTCGGCGCCTTGTCGCCGCCGAATTCCTTCACGTTGTATTGGATGACGCCCTGCGTAAGGCGATCGGCCATCCACGTCCCGTCGGCATCGCGCAGTTCCGGTGAGATCGCAGACGCGGCCTCTGACTGCTTCGCCAGCAGCAGCCCTTTTTCCTTCATCAGCAGAAGTGCCGCGAGATCGGATGCGTCGACCATGTCGGCCCGGATGCGGCCAGCGTCAGCTTCCGCCAGCACCTTCGAGGTCACGTCCGCGGAGCCACCGCGAAAATATTCGACGGTGATGCCGTATTTCTTCTTGAACGGGCCAATGATCGCGTCGACGATTTTTGTATCGAGGCTCGTGTAAAGCGTGAGCCGTCCTTCTGCCTTCGCCTTGTCGATATCGATCTTGGATGCCATGGTGGGCCCTGCTTCGGCCGGCCATCCCTTGCGGCTTGCGAAAACGATCGGCATTGCGGCGAGGCCCTTCAGAACCGCACGGCGCTGCAGCTTTCTCATCGCTTCTCCTCCTTTGGCGCTCGCTGCGCGAGCTCTTCGCTCCTTGCGGTGATGTTGACAGCTCCCTCAAATGATGGCAAGCGTAGGAAGATGAGCAATAACTAATGGTTATCAGATGATCGATCTGCGTACGCTGGATTACTTCCTCACCGCGGTCGCGCGGCGTTCTCTCAGGGCGGCTGCGCAAGAGCTCGGCATCACGCAGCCCGCGCTCACCAAAGCGATCCGCAGGCTGGAGGAATCGTTCGGCGTTCCGCTTTTCGACCGGCAAGCGCGCGGCGTGTCGCCGACGGTGTATGGAACCGCACTGCTTCGGCACGCGAGGGACGTGAAGGCCGCGCTCGGCGCGGCCTCCGAGGAGGTCGAAGCGCTGCGAACTGGCAGTGCCGGGTTCGTCAAGGTGGGAGCCGGACCGTCATGGCAGGACGCGGTGCTTCCCGCGGCGATCGCCGAACTGCGCACGGGCAACCCGAAGATCCGCGTACATGTCACCGGCGGCGGCGACAACCAGCTCAAGGAGCAGCTCAAGAGCGGTGCGCTGGATCTTGTGCTTGCGGCGGTGCCCGAGACGCCGCGACTCGAGCCGGAGCTCGCCTGGCGCCCGCTGCTCGCCGACGAGTATTGCGTCATCGCCGATGTCGGCCATCCGCTTCGCCGGCGGAAGGTGCTGCGTGCGGAAGACCTGCTCGCGTATCCCTGGATCCTGCCATCGCCTTCGACCTACATGGTCGGCCGCCTGCATCATCTGTTGCGAGCCGCGGGAGTTCCGATGCCGGTGCCGGCGATCGAGACGGATGTCATCCCGCTGAAGCTCGCTCTCATGCGCGGCAGCGACTACTTGAGCTATCACGCCGCCGCGCATCTCGCGAGCATGGATTCCGGCCGTATTCAGCCGCTCGAGGTTCCGGGAACACGGGCCGTTCGCCATGCCGGGCTGATCACTCGACAGGGCATCGAGCTCGGGCCGGCGGCGAAGGCGCTCGTCGCTATCCTCGACCGTCGGTGCGCGCAAAAGTGAAGTCCGGTCCCCCGCGGGAACGTGCTCGAGCGGAAGCTGAGCACGTCCGTACTGAAACCCCTTCGTTCCCGAGCTGCGGCCGGGCGCCCACGAAGACGCCCGGCCCGCGTTCGCCGGCACGGCGCAGCGGAGCGCGCCCCCTGTTGCATCGCAATAGGACACAATCGTATCGCGGCACGATATAAGCGGAACGAAACCGGGCGCTGCCGATCGCATGCATGTCGGCGTGGCTCGCCGCGTCGCCCTAATCCGACAACGGCAAAGGAGGCGTCTCTCATGGCAAAGCACAGCGGAAACGATGGCAACGCAGGCGCGCGTCCACGGCGATCGCGACGGCGCGAATTCCTTGGCGCCGTAGCGGCCGCGGCCGGCGCGGCCGGACTCGGCGGCCTTCCGATGTTCTACGTACGCGGCGCGTGGGCGAAAGCGCGGCCGTCCGTCGGCAACTTTCCCGACGGTGTTTCCGGCAACTCGTGCACATTCGGCTTTTGCGTGCCGCAGACCGGGCCCTATTCGGATGAAGGCGCCGACGAGCTCCGCGCGTACCAGCTCGCCGTCGACCACCTGAACAACGGCGGCGGCATGCTGGCGACGCTCAAGCCTTCGTCGCTGAAGGGCAACGGCGTGCTTGGCAAGAAGGTGAAATACGTGACCGGCGACACCGAGACGAAGCCCGACCCGGCACGCGGCACCGCGCGAAGGATGATCGAGCGCGACAACGTGATCATGTTCAGCGGCGGATCGAGCAGCGCGGTCGCCGTCGCGCAGCAGTACCTCGCGCAGGACAGCGGCGTCCTGTTCATGGATGCGCTCACGCACTCGAACGACACGACCGGCAAGGACCGGCGGCGATACGGCTTCCGCTACTTCTTCAACGCCTACATGACGGGCAAGGCACTCGCGCCCGTCATCGCGAAGGCCTATGGCCATGACCGCAACGCGTATCACCTCACCGCCGACTACACGTGGGGCCACACGCAGTACGAGTCGATGAAGGAATTCACCGAGAAAGAGGGCTGGAAGACCGCCGGCAACATCATGACGCCGCTCGGCACGCCCGACTTCAGCTCCTACCTGACCGCCGTGCTGAACAGCGACGCCGACGTGCTGGTCCTCAATCACTATGGCAAGGACATGGTGAATTCGCTGTCGCAGGCGGTTCGCTTCGGGATGCGCAACCGCAAGGTGAACGGCAAGGAGATGGAGATCGTCGTGCCGCTGTACAGCCGGCTGATGGCAAAAGGCGCCGGCCCCGAGAACATCCAGGGCATCTACGGGACGACCGAGTGGAGCTGGCATCTCGACGATCCGGCATCGAAGACGTTCACGCAGACGTTCGAGAAACGGTACGGCCATCCGCCGTCGCAAGCCGCGCACGTTGCGTACGTGCAGACGCTGCTCTATGCGAACGCCGTCGAGCGCGCCGGCACCTTCTACCCGCCGGAAGTCATCAAGGCGCTCGAGGACTTCGAGTTCGAAGGCACCGGCAACGGCAAGGTGCTGTACCGTGCCGGCGATCACCAGGCGTTCCACGACATCCTGGTCGTGCGCGGCAAGAGCCCGAACAGCATGCAGAACGAATACGATCTCCTCGACATCGTCGAGCACGTGCCGCGCGACAAAGTGATCTATCCCGTGACCCTCTTTGCGGGCGAGCTCGGGCCGTACAAGGGGCCGACCTCGGCGTAGACGATGCGCAATGCGCCGGGTCCGGCGGTGCCACCCGCCGCGCCCGGCTTGCGCCCTGCGCTCGTCGACAGCGGACGATGAATATCGGCCAACTCGCGCTGGTGCTGCTGACGGGGTTGCAGGTCGGCGCGGTGCTCGTGCTGATCGCGCTGGGCCTCACGCTGATCTTCGGTACGCTGGGGGTCGTCAACTTCGCGCACGGCGCGCTGTTCATGATCGGCGCGTACGCCGCGTGGCTCGTTGCGGCGCGATACGGCTACGTCGCTGCATTCGTCGCCGTGCCGCTGCTGCTGTTCTGCATCGGCATCGGGATGGAACGCGGCTTGATGCGCTGGTTCTACGCGCGTCCGCACACCGACCAGATCCTGGTCACGTTCGGCCTCGCGCTCGTCGTTCAGGAGCTCGCGCGGTGGATCTTCGGCGGGACGGCGAAGCCGTACCCGCCACCGGCCTGGGCCGAGATCCCGATGAACATCGGCATTGGCTACTACCCGCCGTGGCGACTGGTCGTCATCGGCGTGACGATCGCCGCCGTCGTCGCGCTCGCGCTGCTGTTGCGCTACACGAACTTCGGACTCGTTGTGCGCGCCGGCATGCGCGATCCCGAAACCGTGCAGCTGCTCGGCGTCAATGTTTCGCGCCGCTTCACCCTCGTATTCGGCGTCGGTGCGCTGCTCGCGGGCATCGCCGGCGCCGTCGGCGGCCCAACGACGGTGGTGAGCCCTGACATGGGCATCGCGATGCTCGTGCCGTCGTTCCTCGTCGTCGTCATCGGCGGCATGGGCAGCATCGCCGGTGCGGTCGTCGCCGGCGTGCTGATCGGCGAGGCGGTCAGCGTGTCGGTGCTGCTGTACCCGCCGCTTGCGCAGATCGTCGTCTACCTCGTCGCGGCGGCCGTGCTGCTGTGGCGCCCGCGCGGCCTGCTCGGCGTGGAAGGGGTGATGGAACGATGATCGATGACCACCACGGCGCGCGTCGCGAGGCGCTCGTCATGGCCGCCGCGGGCATCGTGCTCGTCGCATTGCCGTGGCTGCTGCCGCTGATCGGCGGCTATCGCGAGCTTGCCACGCGCATCGTGATCTGGGCGATCTTCGCGCTCGGCTTCGACCTGCTCGTCGGCTTCACCGGCCTGCTGTCGTTCGGACACGCGGCGTTCTGGGGCACCGGCGCGTATGTGGCCGGGTACTGGCTGCTGCACGGTAACGCCAATGCGCTCGTCGCGCTCGTGCTCGGCATCATCGCGGTGGCGATCGTCTCGCTCGTGCTCGGCTCCTTGACGCTGCGCCGCCACGGCATCTACTTCTCGATCCTCACGCTCGCGTTCGCCGAGATGCTGTACTACGCGAGCTTGAGTCCTCTGCAGCGCTGGACGGGCGGAGAGAACGGCCTCACCGGCCTGCCGACCGCGGAGCTGTTCGGCGTGCCGCTGCGCGGCGAAGTCGTGTACGTCGCCGTCGCCTTCATCGCGTTTGCCGTGCTGTACGCCGCGCGGCGCATCGCGGGCTCGCCGTTCGGCCTCGTGCTGCGCGCCGTGCGCGCGAACGAGCGGCGAGTCGAAGCGACCGGCTTCAACGTGCGACGCTACAAGCTGACCGCGTTCGTTTTGAGTGGCCTGTACGCCGGTCTCGCCGGCAGCCTTTACGCGATCTACGAAACATACGTGCCCACCGACAGCCTGCACTGGGTGACGTCGGGACAGGTCGTGATGATGGCGGTCATCGGCGGGCTCGGCAGCCTGTTCGGTCCGATGTTCGGTGCGGCGCTCCTGCTGTGGCTCGAGAACGTGCTGTCGGGCTGGACCGAGCAGTGGCTGCTGCTGCAGGGGCTGACGTTCATGGCGGTCATCATCTTCTTTCCCGGCGGCATCGCCGAAGCGGTGCGCCGTGTGCGCGCCCGCGTCGCGGGCGCTTCGCGCTGACCGCCGGGCATGGCGCTGCTCGACGCCCGCGGACTGCGCAAGCATCGCGGCGGCGTGCAGGCGCTCGACGGCGTCGACCTCGCCGTGTCCAGCGGAGAAGTGCTGAGCGTGATCGGCCCGAACGGCGCCGGCAAGAGCACGCTCGTCAACGTGCTGACGGGGCAGATCGCCCCGGACGCCGGCGACATCGTGTTCGGCGAGCGCCGCGTGAACGGCCTGCCGCCGCACGAAATCAGCCAGCTCGGCATGGCGCGCGTCTACCAGTCGCCGGAGATCTACCCCGAGCTCACCGTCGCCGAGAACGCTGTGCTCGGCGCGCTCGCCGCGCGCGACGGCAGCTTTCGTGCGAACCTCTTCGCCCCGCGGCGCCGCCAGCGCGATGTCGTGTCCGCGGCGCATGCGGCGATCGACGCCGTCGGCCTCGCCGGCAGCGCGAACGTCGAAGCGCGCGAGCTCTCCCGCGGCGACAAGCGCCGCGCCGAGCTCGCGATCTGTCTCGCCGCGCGGCCTCGATTGCTGCTGCTCGACGAGCCCACTGCGGGCATGTCGCCCACCGAGACGCGTTCGACGGTCGACCTGCTGCAATCGATCGCGGGCGACGGGCTGACGATGATCGTTATCGAGCACGACATGGACGTCGTCTTCGCGTTGTCGCATCGGATCGTCGTGCTGCAGCAGGGCCGCGTGATCGCCTGCGACACGCCCGAGGCGATCCGCGGCAATGCGGCCGTCCACGACGCATATCTCGGAGGAGCGAAGCGGTGAAGGACGGTCCGTCCGCGCCGCTGCTGGCATGCCGCGACGTGCATGCGTATTACGGCGAAAGCTATGTGCTGCATGGCGTGACGCTCGACGTTCCGCGTGGCGACATCTTCGCGCTGCTCGGCCGCAACGGCGCGGGCAAGACGACCCTGCTGCGTGCGATCGCGAGCGCGACGCCGCCTGAAGTGTGCGATCGGCGAGATCCTCCTGAACGGGTGGTCGATCAACCGGCTGCGCACATTGGAGGTGGACGGCCCGCCATCTCACTCGTCCCCGAGGACCGCAGGATCATCGCCGGCCTGAGCGTCGAGGAGAACCTGCGTGTCGCCCAGATCGACGGCGAGCGAGGCTGGTCGCTCGAGCGCATCTATCAGCGCTTTCCGAGGCTTGCCGAGCGGCGGCGGCAGCAGGCGGTGACGCTTTCCGGCGGCGAACAGCAAATGCTCGCGATCGCGCGCGCGCTCGCGCGAAGCGTGTCGCTGCTGCTGCTCGACGAGCCGTACGAGGGCCTCGCGCCGTATATCGTGCGCGAGATCGAGGCGCTGATCGTCGAGCTCAAGGCCGCCGGACTGACCGTGCTGCTGGTCGAGCAGAACGCCGTCGCGGCGCTCGAGATCGCCGACCGTTGCGCGATCCTCGAAAATGGCGCACTCGTATTCAGCGGCAGTCCACGCGATGTGCTGGCGAGCGAGCAGCTTCGCCGCGACTATCTCGCGCTGTGAAATCGCGCTCGGCGCGAGCGATTCGGCGCGCAAAGCCCCCCGCGCCGAGCGGCGCGATCGGCAACGCGGGCCAGTTTGCGATCGCGAGTCCGCCGGCGCACGACGGCGCCAGCGGACTTCGCGCCCCTACTGCCCCGTGGTCGTCGCGGTCGACGACGACGCGTTCGATGACGGCGCAGTCGATGGCACTGCGTTCGACGACGTTGTGGAATGGCAACGCTGTAAGAGCAGCGACGCGAGCGGGCGCACGAAGTCACGATGCGACTCGCGCACGACTGCATCGCATACCGGAAAGCGTGCCGTTATCTCAATCGTCGTGCATCGCGCGAGCGCGGATGCGCCGCGTCGATCGGCGTTTCACCGTGACCGTCTCGGGCGCCGGCGCGAACGCAACAAGAAGCTGCGCGAGGTGCGGACCCGCGCGGCGCAGCTCGGCGCGGTGCACGCTCGCGAGCCGCTCGAGCGCGTGCTCGCCGCGCGGCGTCAGCACGAGATGCACTTCGCGGCGGTCGATCGCCGATCGTTCGCGGCGAACGAGCCCCTGCTTCACCAGCCGGTCGCAGAGGCCGACCGCGCTGTTGTGCCGGATCAGAAGGCGATCGGCAAGCGCATTGATCGTCGCGTAGGCATGCTGCGGCGCGACGCGCAGCACGAGCAGCGCCTGGTAGTGCTGGGCGGTAAGGCCGAGGGTCGCAGTCGCGTCCTCGCTGAAGCGCAGGAAACTGCGTAGCGCGCAGCGGAAGGCGCCGAGCTTCTCGTACTCCGAAGCGTGCAGCGCGTGGGGTGGGTGCGGAGCCTGCGCGAGGCGCCGAGTCGCCTTTCTCGGCCGGGGAGGCGTCTCGGGTGGAACTTTGGCCATGGGATCGCGTCACGACTACTGTTGCATCGTATCACGATATATCGGCGACCCCCGCCGGCGCCCACCGCCGGACGGCCGAGCCGCCTTCGAAGGGCGCGGTGACGCGCTCGCACGGCATGTCTGCGCCGGGGCGGCGTCGCGGCCGCGCGGGCTCGCGCCGCGTGAACGTGCCTCCCTCGGAGGCGCGCAAAAATGGCGGAGGAGACGATGACCCACGCATTTCGATTCCCGCCGGCGGCGCTCGCCGGCGCAGCGCTGTGCAGCGTGCTGGCGGCCGCGCCGCTCGCGCGCGCGCAGAGCGACACGATCGTGCTCGGAGCGGCCGTGTCGCTCACCGGAAAGTATTCGACCAACGGCAAGAACACGCGTGACGGGTACGACCTCGCGGTGAAGCGCATCAACGACATGGGTGGCGTCAAGGTCGGCGACAAGACGTACCGGCTCGCGGTCAAGTACTACGACGACGAATCGACGTCGGCGCGCGGCGCGCAGCTGGTCGAGCGCCTGATCGACCAGGACGGCGTGCAATTCGTCCTCGGGCCGTACAGCTCCGGCCTGACCAAGGCGATCGCACCGGTGACCGAGAAATACGGCGTGCCGATGGTCGAGGCCAACGGCGCCGATCGCGATCTGTTCACGCACGGCTACAAGTACCTGTTCGCCGTTCTCAACACGTCGGATTACTACCTGCGCTCGGCGATCCAGCTCGCCGCCGAGGAAGCGCGCAAGGCCGGCAAGGATCCGGCGACGATGAAGGTCGCGATCGCCGTCGAGAACGACAACTTCTCGAAGGACGTCCGCGACGGCGTCGCCGAGGACGCGAAGAAGCTCGGCATGCACGTGGTGATCGACGACAAGCTGCCGCCCGAGCTGAACGACATGTCGACCACGCTTGCCAAGGTGAAGGCGGTGAAGCCGGACATCCTCGTCGTGTCGGGACACGCGAAAGGTGCCGCGCTCGCGGTGCGGCAGGTTGCGCAACAGCAGGTCTACGTGCCGATGCTCGCGCTCACGCACTGCGACTCGGCCAAGATCGCCGAGAAGCAGCCGGAGGCTTCCGAGTACGCGGTCTGCGGCTCGCAATGGGACCGCCATTTGTCGTACAGCGGACGCTGGTTCGGCAGCGCGGAGGATTACGCGAAGCGGTTCGAGAAGGCGTACAACTACGCGCCGCCCTACCAGGCCGCCGAATCGAGCGCGGCCGTGCTGACGTTCGTCGACGCGTTCCAGCGTGCCGGCTCGCTCGACCGCAACAAGGTGCGCGACGCGCTCGCGAAGACCGACGTCCCGACGTTCTACGGGCCGATCCGCTTCGACGCCACCGGAAAGAACGTCGCCAAGTCGATGGTGCTCTATCAGGTGCAGAACGGCGATTACAAGGTCGTGGCGCCCCCCAAGTGGGCCGAGGAGAAGATCGTCTATCCCGCACCGGCGTGGGACCAGCGCGAGAAGCTCGCCGCGGCGCCGAGGTGATGCGCGCCTGAGTCGACGCGGATGTCCGAGCTTTCGCTGCTCGTCGATACGCCGGCGCTCGCGCTGCAGCTGCTCGTCGACGGCATTCTGGTCGGCGCGCTGTTCGCGCTGATCGCGTACGGGATGGCGCTCGTCTGGGGCGTGATGAACGTGATCAACATCGCGCAGGGCGAGCTCGTGATGCTCGGCGGCTACGTCGTGGTCGAGCTCGCCCATGCCGGCGTGTCGCCGGCCTTCGGGGTGCCGGCGGCCGCGGGCGTGATGTACGTCGTCGGCTGGCTGCTCTACCGGCTCGTGATCTTCCGCGTCGTCGACCGCGACCTCTTCGTCTCGATCCTCGCGACGTTCGGCCTGAGCATCCTGATCCAGCAGCTCGCGAACCAGCTCTTCGGCGCCGACGTGCAGTCGGCGAGCGCCGACCTCGGAACGATCTTCCTCGCATCGGGACTGGTGTCGATCGCGATCATCAAGCTCGTCGCGTTCGTCGCCGCAGTCGCGATCGGTGCCGCGCTCGTGGTGTTCCTCAAGCGCACGCGGCTCGGCCGCGCGATACGCGCCACCGCGCAGAACGCGCGCGCGGCGCGCATTCTCGGCATCGACACGCATCGCGTCTATGCGGCGACGTTTGCGCTCAACGCGGCGCTGTGCGGCGCCGCCGGCGGCCTGGTCGCGCTCACCTGGGTCATCCACCCGTACCTCGGACTCACCTACACGATCCGCTCGTTCATGATCGTCGTCGTCGCCGGTCTGGGCAACATCGCGACCGTGCTGCTCGCAGCGACCGGCCTCGGCGTGGCGGAGAACTTCGCGGGGTTCGTGCTCGGCACGCAATACCAGGCGGCGTTCGTGTTCGCGCTGCTCGTGGCGATCCTGGTCGCGCGCAATCTGCGGCTCGTGCACCGCCGCACGTATCTGCGATGACACGCCAGGCGCGCGCGACCGGGTATGCGGCCCTCTGTGCGTTCGCGGTCGCCGCGCCATGGCTCGTGCCGTCGCTCACCACGCAGATCACGTTCCTGTGGCTGATGGTCCTCTTCGCGCTCACGTGGGACATCCTCGGCGGGCACATGGGGTACAACTCGTTCGGCAACGTTCTGTTCTTCGGCGTCGGCATGTACGTGTGCGCGGTCGTGCAGCGCGATTCCGGGCTCGGCTACTACCCGGCACTGTTCGTCGGCGTCGCGGCGGGCGGCCTCGCGGGAGTGGCGGTCGCGGCGCTGCTCGGCCCGGCGGTCCTTGCGCTGCGAGGCCACTACTTCGCGATCGCGACGCTCGGACTGGGAGCGGCTGCCGCGGATCTCGCGGCGGCATGGAACTACATCGGCGCCGGCTCCGGCATGGCGCCACCGATCTTTCCCGGTGCGATCGGCGAGCGCGAGCGCTTCTTCTACTACGTGCTGATGCTGCTCGCGATGGCGACGTTCGCCGTCGTGCGCGCGCTCTATTCGCGCCGCTTCGGTCTGGTGCTGAACGCGATCCGCGACGACGAGGACAAGGCGGAGGCGATGGGCATCCGCACGACGCGCCACAAGACGCTCGCATGGTGCGTCGCCGCGCTGTTCCTGGGACTTGCCGGCGGACCCATCGGCAGCGTCGTCGGCTTCATCGACCCGCGCGAACTCGCGTTCGCCGGTTCGACGTTCGGCGTCTGGATGGTGCTGATGGCGATCCTCGGCGGCCGCGGGACGCTGTGGGGACCCGTGATCGGCGCCGTCGTGTTCCACGTGACGCAGGAAGCGTTCTGGACGTACCTGCTCGGCTGGCAGCGCGTCGCGATGGGACTGCTCGTCGTGTGCATCGTGCTGTTCTTCCCGAGGGGAATCGTCGGATGGGTGGAGCGTACATGGCCGCGGCGTTTTGCACCGCCGGCGGCAAGCCCCCGGCCGACGCCGCGCGAGGCGCGCTCATGAGCCCGTTGCTCGAGGTGACAAACGTCAGCAAGTGGTTCGGCGGCGTTGCCGCCAACCGCCATGTGTCGCTCGATGTTCCGGCGGGCGCGATCATCGGACTCATCGGTCCGAACGGCTCCGGCAAGACGACGCTGTTCAACTCGATCGTCGGCCAGCACCCGATCGATGAAGGCTCGATCCGCTTCGACGGCCGCGAGATCTCGCGCCTTCGCGTCGCGCAGATCGCTCGGCTCGGCCTTGTCCGCACGTTCCAGCAGACGCGCGTCTACCGGGCGATGACCTGCCTGCAGAACCTGATCGTCAGTGAGCCTGCAACCGACGAACGCTGGCGGGCGATGATGCGCCGGGCCGATGCGCCGGGCGTCGAGCGTGCGCACGCGCTGCTGCGCTTCGTGCAGCTGCAGGACAAGCGGGACGATCTGGCCGGCTCTCTTTCGTTCGGCCAGCAGAAGCTGCTCGAGCTCGCGATGGCGCTGATGACGCAACCGAAGCTGCTGCTGCTCGACGAGCCGACCGCGGGCATCAATCCGACGCTGATCAACGGGCTGATCGAGCGGCTTCGGCGCGTCAACGCCGAGCGCGGCGTCACGCTGCTCGTGATCGAGCACAACATGCGCGTCATCATGACCCTCGCGCAGCGCATCTATTGCCTCGCGCACGGCGAGCTGCTCGCGGCGGGAACACCGGAGCGCATCCGCGGCGACAGGCACGTGATCGAGGCGTATCTGGGAGCAGCCTGATGCATACCCGTACCGACGGCCCCCTCGGTCGCGCCGAGCGTGCGCGCGCGCACGGCGGGCGCAGTGCGCCGCACCGCGACGATGAGCTGCACGCCGATGTTCCGGACGTCGCCGCGCTCGACGCGCTCGCCGGCGGACCGGCGCTGCTCGCGGTGGACGACCTCGTCGCCGGCTACGGCCGCATGGAGATCCTGCATGGTCTCTCGTTGCGCGTCGGCGAGGCGCAATCGCTCTGCCTGATCGGACCGAACGGCGCCGGAAAGTCGACGGTGCTGCATGCGATTTACGGCTTCGCGGACGTCGGCAGCGGTTCGATCAGCGTCGACGGCGAGGACATCACGCAGCTCGCATCGAGCGAAAAGCTCGCCGAGGCGGGCATCGCGTACGTGCTGCAGGACAGCTCGGTATTTCCCGACATGACGGTCGAGGAAAATCTGGTGATGGGCGGCTTCCTGATGGATCAACCGGGACAGGCGCGGCACGCGGCGGAAGCGATTCTCGACAAGTACGAGCGCCTCGCGAAGCGGCGCGACCGTCCCGCGCGCGTGCTGTCGGGCGGCGAGCGCAGGCTGCTCGAGATCGCGCGCGCGCTGATGATGGAACCCGACATCCTGCTGATCGACGAGCCGTCGATCGGTCTCGAGCCGCGCTTCATCGACATGGTGTTCGAGATACTGCGCGATCTCCAGCGCGCCGAGGGGAAGACGATCGTGCTGGTCGAGCAGAACGCGCGCAAGGGCCTGCAGCTCGCGGACATCGGGTACGTGCTGGTGTCCGGGCGCGTCGTGCGCGCGGGCCGAGGCGCGGAGCTGCTCGACGACCCCGACGTCGGCCGTCTCTTTCTCGGTGGATGAGCGGCTCGCAGGGCACATGGGATCGATGGCGTCCGTGATGACGTTCATCGTGCGTGTGATCTATGGCGTGGTGCTGGGCGCGGTTTATGGCGCGCTGCTGAGGTACGAGCCGGCACATCCCCTCGGCGCGCGCTGAAGCTCGCCACTGGGGAATCTCAGCGCTCTGCGGGCAATCGTCGGGCGGCTTGCGAAGCCCGAGCTGCGGCACAATCGTTGCCGTCCAGACGCCGTGACTCCAAGCGGAACGGCAACGAGCGGGACCGATCAAACCGATTTACGCCATCGGAGCTTCGCCATGCCGCACTACATCGACGCCATCGTCATCCCCGTTCCGCGCGCGAATCTCGACACCTACAAGCGCATGTCGGCGGAATGGGGCAATGCCCATCTGCGCCATGGTGCGTTGTACTACTCCGACTCGATCAGCGACGACGCTCAGCCGGGCAAGCTCACGTCGTTTCCCCAGGCCGTGCAGCTCAAGGACGGCGAGGTGATCGCGTTGGCGTGGGTCGTGTATCGGAGCAAGGAGGATCGCGACCGCATCAGCAAGGCGGTGATGGACGATCCGCAGCTCAAGGATTCGATGGACCCTTCGAAGATGCCGTTCGACGGCAAGCGCATGTTCTGGGGCGGCTTCGAGACCATCGTCGGGCTCGCGGCGAAGGGCTAGCCCGGCCGCTCGCCGTCGCGATGACGATGCGAGTCGTCCAGCGCCTGCCGTCGTGACTTCCTTCACGCGCGCAGGGCAACGTACTGACGGCGGAAGGCTTCGCGCTTGATCGCGTATTGCTGCCGCCACTCCTGGCGCGGCAATACCTCTTCTGTCGCTGCGTTGGTTGCCCCGAGCAGCGGCCCGCCGATCGCCTGGCGCGCGAGGCGCGCCGCACCAAGCGCCGTCCCGACGGCGCTCTCGGCGGGCCGTTGCAGAGGGCGATCGAGTACGGTCGCGATGATCTGCGTCCACAGGCGGCTGCGCGCGCCGCCGCCAATGACGCTGATGCGCTCGATCGGCGCGTCGTCACGGAGCAGTGCATCATGACAGTCCGCGATCGCGAGCGCCACGCCATCGAGTACGGCGCGGCCGAGATGCACAGGCGTCGTCGTGAAGCGCATGCCGGAGAGCGCCGCCGTCGCTCGCGGATCGTTGTACGGCGTGCGCTCGCCGCCCAGGTACGGCGTGAATACGGGAACATCGCTCGGTGCGAGCTCCGCTGCTTCGATGTCGCGAATGAACCGCTCGATGTCGACGCCGAGCAGGCCGGCGAGCCAGCTGAAGGCGCCGGCCGCGGACAGCACGACCGCCTGCTGGCAATAGAGGCCGTTCACCGCGTGCCGGTGTGTATGCATGCCACTCGAAAGAGCAGGCACGAAGCGCTCGTTCGCGACGAAGTACACCCCCGACGTGCCGAGGCTGATGAACGCATCGCCACTCGCGACGACTCCGGCGCCCACTGCTCCGCACATGTTATCTCCTGCGCCACCGGCCACCGGAAGGCCTGCGCGAAGACCCCAGCGCGCGGCCAGCTCGGCGCGTAACGAACCGGACACGGCGTTGCTCGCGACAAGTCGGGGCAGCACGTCGGTCGCGATGCCGGACGCGGCCGCGATCTCGTCGGACCAGCGGCCCTCCACGGTTTCCATCAATAACGTCGCCGACGCATCGGCCAGATCGGAAACCGCGTCCCCGGTCAGGCAGAGGCGCACGTAGTCCTTGGCGAGAAGCACTCGACGGGTCCGAGCCAGCAGCCGCGGCTCGTGTCGAGCGAGCCACTGGAGCTTCGGCGCCGGAAAGCCGGGCATCGCCCGACAGCCTACCCGTCGAGCGAAGTCCGGCACGCGTATCTCGAGTTCGGCACATTCGTCGACGGCGCGGCCGTCGTTCCATAGAAGCGCGGGGCGAAGCGGCCGGTCATGCTCGTCGAGCAGTGTCACGCCGAGCATCTGTCCCGAAAGTCCCATCGCCCGCACTTGCGACATGGATTGCGAGGCCGCCAGACGGTCGATCACCGCCAACGTGGCGGTCCACCAGGCCTGCGGATCCTGCTCTGACCACAACGGCTTCGGTCGTTGCACTGAAAGCGGCGAACTCGCCTCGGCGAGCAATCGATCGCGCTCGTCGACGAGAACGCCCTTGACAGCGGAGGTGCCGATGTCCACGCCGATAAACATGTCGGTTCAGCGTACCTTACCGAGGAGCGCGAGGCGCCCTGCACGCCGGTTGCATCGCGCTCGAGCGTGCGCCGACGCCGGGCGCTGCGCCGTGACGGGCGCCCTTCATGATGCCATCGCGACACGCTGCCCGCACCCCACACGGCCCTGCGACGGCACGCGCATGTTCGCCGTCGGCCGAATCCGCTCGGTGCCGATCTCGGTGTGCCCATGCATCCGCCTTTGTGCACCCCACCTTTGCGCCCGCACACCGTCCAGGAAAAATACACATGATATTTGCGAAAGACAAATGTACAATTGCCGCAAACCGCCCCCAAGCGGGGTCGGCGTACAAGCGCCGCCGCGAGAGTGCGCAGGATCGCGGCAAGGAGGAGCAACATGGCCAGCAGGCAGCCGCAACGCCCGAACGTCCTGTTCATCATCAGCGATGATCAGGGCGCGTGGGCACTCGGATGCGGCGGCAATCCCGAGATCCGCACGCCGGTGCTCGACGGTCTCGCGAACCGCGGCATCCGCTTCGACAATTTCTTCTGCGCCTCGCCCGTATGCTCGCCCGCGCGCGCGTCGCTGCTGACCGGCGACATTCCATCGCGCCATGGCGTGCACGACTGGATCCGCGTCGGCAGCATGGGCGATACGCGCATCGACTATCTCGAGGGCCAGACGCTGATCCACGATCTGGCGGCCCAAGCGGGCTATCGCTGCGCGCTGATCGGCAAGTGGCACCTCGGCGCGAGCGACGTGCCGCGGCCGAGCTTCGTCAAGTGGTTCGCGCATCAGGCGGGCATGGGGCCGTACTACGGCGCACCGATGGTCGATCACGACCGGCCCTGCGTCGTCGAGGGATACATTACCGATGCGCTCGCCGATGCTGCGATCGCGTTCGTTCGCGACGAGCAGCGCAGCGACGCGCCGTTCTGGCTGAGTCTCAACTTCACGGCGCCGCATTACCCGTGGATCGACAGCCATCCGAGGCAATTCACCGAACTGTACCGGGATTGTGCCTTCGACTCGTGTCCCGACGAGCCGCCGCATCCGTGGTTCATCGGAGGCAAGCCGGCGCTCGAGCGAGGACGCCTGCAGCGCCGTGACAGCCTGATCGGCTACTTCGCCGCGGTCAGCGCGATGGACGCCGCGATCGGACGCGTGCTCGGCGCGCTCGAGCAAGGCGGTTTGGCGCAAAGCACGCTGGTGCTGTTCGTGAGCGACAACGGCATGAACTGCGGGCACCACGGCATATGGGGAAAGGGCAACGGCACGCGGCCCCAGAACATGTACGACACGTCGGTCAAGGTTCCATGCATCGTGTCGCAACCGGGTCGCATTCCGATCGCCAAGGTCAACGACGAGCTGCTTTCGGGATACGACGTGTTTCCAACGCTGCTCGATTTTCTCGGTCTGTCGCATGATGCGCAGCGCCCGCAGCCCGGGCGCAGCTTTAAGCGGATCCTCGACGGTCATGGCGGCGCCGGGCACGACGAGATCGTCGTCTACGACGAATACGGCCCCGTGCGCATGGTACGCACGCGCGAGTGGAAGTACGTTCATCGCTATCCGTCGGGACCGCACGAGCTCTTCGACCTGCGCGACGACCCCGGCGAGCGCAACAATCTCGTCGACGATGCACGCGCGGGCACCGTCGCAGCCAACCTGCGTGGGCGGCTCGAAAGCTGGTTCCGGCAATACGTGGACCCGCAGCGCGACGGTGTCGACAAGGGCGTGACCGGATGCGGACAAACCGCGCGTGTGGACCGTCCGCAAGGTGGTGCAGCTTTCGCCGACGATCACACCGAAAGCACCGATTGGGACTTGTGGATCGAAAAGAAGCGCGCCTGATCCAACCGCGCTTGTTCGGACGACTTCCAAGGAGGAACGATGAATCGCACACGTCGCACGCTGGCCCTCGCCGCCGCAGTGCTCGCCGTCACGACGACGCTCCCCGTTGCCACCCGGGCCGCCGATCCTCCGGGCAAGGGGATCACGCTGAACGTCGGCTACTTCCCCGTCGTCTCGCCGGTGCCGATCATGCGCAGTCAGCACCAACTCGAGGACAAGGGCTACACGGTCAACTGGGTGCCGATCAACCAGGGCCTGCCGGGGGCGGCAAGCGCTGTCGCCGCGGGCAAGCTCGACATGGCCTGGGGTAACAGCATTTCCGCGGTGGTCATCTTCTCGCAATCGCCGGACGCCGCGCAGTTCGTCGGCCAATCGTTCATCAACGCCAATGTGACGGTGGTCGCCGAGAAGAGCGCGATCAGGAGCCCGAAGGACATTCAGGGGAAGAAGGTCGTGGTGAGCGGGCCGAAGACCGCTTCGACGCTTTTCTTCCAGATCGGATTGAAGAAGGCGGGCGTGGATCCGATGAACAACGAGTACTTCGTGTCCGGCACCGGACCGGGCATGGTCGGCGTGCTCGACTCCGGGGGCGCCGAAGTCGTCGCCGGCTACGTTCCGTACGTTGCCGACATGGTGCTGAAGAAGATCGGCCGCGTTTTGTTCACCGGCTCGGATGCGATCGGCCGCCCTGCGCCGGGCGATGGCTTCATCGCGAGCACGAAGTTCATGAAAGAGCATCCCGAGGCGGTCAAGGACCTGCTGAGGGCGCAGTTCGCGGCGACCGATTACATCAAGGCCAATCCCGCGGACGCGTACAAGCAGATGGCCGAGTTCGCCAAGGTCGACGAGGCGGCGGTGCGCTATTCGTTCGAAAAGAATCTGATCGGCGTGGCGCCTACGTATGTGCCGGACGTCGACGGCATCGTCGCGACGGTGAGCGTCGCGCAGGAGCTCGGCTTCGCGCCGCCCGGCGTCGACCTGCCGGCCTACGCCCGCAAGTTCAACAACACGCAGTTCGCGCAGGAAGCGCTGAACAAGCGCTGACACGCCTTCGCGAGGCATGGAGCGCACGGTTCGGATGCGGGCGATGTCACCGCTGACCGCGCGATTGTCGCCACGTGCGCAGGCCTGGGCGCTCGGGTGCGTGGGCGTACTCGTCGCGCTCGGCGTCTGGACGCTGCTCGCGCAGCTGCTCGCGACCGGCGGCGGCGTCATCAACCGGCTGCCGCCGCCTTGGCGGGTGTTGCGCGACCTCGGTGCTTATGCGTCCGGCGATCTGCTGCGCGATCTGCTCTTCAGCCTGCGCGTATTTGCAATCGGCTGGATCGTCGGCGCAACAGGTGCTACCGTCGTCGGGCTCGTGCTGGGGCGAGTTTCGTTGCTGGGCAACGTCTTCATTCCGGTGATCGAGGCGATTCGTCCCGTATCGAGCATCGCCTGGGTCCCGCTGTCGATCGTTTGGTTCGGCTTCGGCCTGAGCGGCAAGGTGTTCCTCGTCGGACTCGCGGTGTTCCTCGTCGTGATCGTGTACGCCATCGACGGCTCGCGACGCATTCCGAGCGATCTCGAACGCACGGCCACGATGCTCGGCATGAACGAATGGCAGCGGTTTCGCAGCCTCGTGCTGCCCGGAACGCTGACGGAGGTGCTCATCGGATCGCGCGTAGCGTTGATGGCGGGCTGGGGCACCGTGATCGTGGCCGAGCTGGTCGCCGCCGACTCGGGGCTGGGTGCGCATCTGATCTCCGTCGAGCAAAGCTACGACGTGCCCCAAGTCATGGCGACGATGGCGTGCTTCGCCTTGGCCGGGTTTGTGATGAATGCGCTCTTCACGCGAATCGAGCGGCGCGTGATGCCATGGCGGCACGACAGCACCGAGGTATCGCAGTGAGCCGTTACGCGGCGGTGGCGACCCCGGGCGACGATCCGCGCACGCCGGCCGGCGGCGCACGCCGGTTGCGGCAGACATTGCGCAACCGTTTCGCATTGCCACTCGTTGGCGTGCTTCTGGTTATCGCGGCCTGGCAGGCGACCGTCGTCGCCTACGATCTGCCCGTGGTCGTCCTGCCGCGGCCGTCGGATGTCGCGGTGACACTCTTCAGGTTGCTCGGAACGCACGCGTTCTGGCGCGACGTGGGTATCAGTCTTTACGAATTCGCCAGCGGCTATGCCATCGGCGGCATCCTCGGCGTCGCGGTCGGCATGCTGATCGGCGAGTCGCGCAGCTTTCGCCTGGCCAGTACGCCGGTGGTCGAGTCGCTGCGATTCGTCGTGCCGTTCGCCTGGATTCCGCTCACCATCCTGTGGTTCGGCACGAGCTACACGGGAAAGATCGTGCTCGTCGCGTACGCGGTCTTCTTCGTGATGGTGGTGTCCACGGCGCGCGCCGTTGCGACCGTCGATCCGATGCTGTCGCGCGTCGGCACCGTGCTCGGCATGGGGCGATGGCGCCTTGCATGGAACGTGCATCTGCGCGCGGCCGCGCCCACGATCGCGAGCGGCGCGCGCGCGGCGGCCGCCATCGGCTGGATCGCCGTGGTCGCTGCCGAGTACATCGGTGCGAGTGCGGGGCTCGGGCTGATGATCACCAACGCGGCGTCCTCGCTCGCGACATCGGACGTGATCGCCGGCATGATCGTGATCGGTTTGGTCGGGGCCGGCGTGAGCACGCTGATCGGCTGGCTGTCGCGAATGCAACTGGATTATCGATGACACCTCGGCCAACCGCGGCAACCGATTCCGAGAGCGTCGCGCGAAGTCGCGGCAACGCGCCTGCGGATGCGTCGAGTGGCGCGCTCGCGCAGCCTCATGGATCGGCGCGCCCCGACACGAGCGTCGCGGAGCAAGGCGGAGAGCTCGCGATCGAGCGCGTGAGCCACGAGTACGTGGTGGCGGGACGTCGAACGTGCGTGCTCGACAACGTGTCGTTCTCGATCCCGGCCGGCCACGTCGCGTGCGTCGTCGGGCCGTCCGGATGCGGCAAGACGACGTTGCTCGGTCTCGCCGCCGGATTGCTGGCGCCTTCGGCCGGCAAGCTGATCTGGGACGGCGCGCCGGTGCGGCTCGGTCCCAATCAGCACATCGGCATGGCGTTCCAGCAGCCGGGACTGTTTCCATGGTTGACGGTGCGCCACAACGTCGCAATCGGCTTGCGCACGCGCGGTCACAGCCGCCGCGACGCGCAGCGCATTGCCGACGAGTTCCTGGCGACGGTCGGACTGACAGACTTCCGGGATGCCTATCCCAGCCAGTTGTCGGGCGGCATGGCTCAGCGCGTCGGCATCGCGCGTGCGTTGGCGCTGCGCCCACGGCTGCTGTTGCTCGATGAGCCGTTCGCTGCGGTGGACGCCTTCACGCGCCTCAAGCTCCAGCAGGAGCTGCTTGCGCTGCTCGAGCGCTATCGACCTACCGTGATGTTCGTCACGCACGACGTCGCCGAGGCAATCGCGCTGGGCGACTTCATTATTGTCATGAGCGAGCGTCCGGCGACGATCCGCCGCATCATCGCGGTGGGCGCCGAGGAGCGCAATCGCACGAGCGTCGCCTTCGCTCGCAGGCTCGCCGACATCCTCGAGTCCCTCGGCGTTGCGGCGGACGTCGCCCGGCCGTGACGAACATCGCGACCGGGTCGAGGGCGCGCCAATGACGACCGGCACGATGCACGACGACCAGACCGAGGTTCGGGCCGCGTGGCTGTATTTCATGGAGGGGCTCACGCAGGCGGAAATCGCGCGCCGGCTCGGCACGACGCGCTTGCGCATCAACCGGCTGCTCGGCGAGGCGCGCCGCAACGGCCTCGTCGGCATCACGCTCAACTCGCAGCTCGCGAGCTGCGTTGCCCTCGAGCAGGAGATCGTCCGCGATTTCGGGCTCAAGGCGGCGGTCATCGTGCCCACGCCGACGGACGAAGAACAGATCCCCGGCATCCTCGGCCGCGCGGCGGCCCAGTTCGTCTCCGATCATCTCGAACAGCATCGCGTGCGAGGCTTCGGCATCGGGTGGGGTCGCACGCTGCGTGAAATGACGCGTCACATGCGGCCCGGCCGCTATCCCGACCTGTGCGTGAACTCGATGATGGGCGGCCTCACGCACGGCCTGGAGATCAATACGTTCGACATCGTGAGCGAGCTGGCGCGCCGCCTCAATTCACAATGCCAGTATCTCGCCGCGCCGATCTACGCGGGCAGCCCGCAGTCGCGCGACACGATCATGGCGCAGGATGTGTTTCGCGAGGCTTTCCGCCGCATCGAGACCAACGAGCTCGTCGTGCTCAGCATCGGCGACGTCACCCGCCGCTCGATGCTCGTGCGCTACGGCCTGCCGGAGGATGTCGACATCAAGGAGCTGCGCGCGGCGGGCGCGATCGGGGACATCGTCGGTCAGTTCATCGATGCCCGCGGGCGACCGATAAACCATTCACTCAACCGCCGCGCCATCGCGCTGCCGCTCGATCGTTTGTCCCGCGAAATGGCCGTCGTCTTCGCTGCCGGGGGAAGCCACAAGCTGCGCGCACTCTCGGCAGTGCTGCGAGGAGGCTACGCCTCCGTGTTCATAAGCGACGAGGCAACCGTACGTGGAGCAGCCCGGCTTGCGCGCACCGCGCTTTGAACCTCGAGGAGCCAGCGCCATTGCACTGAACGTCCAACTGGACAACGGCGACCGCGAGACATGCGGCGCGCGCATCCGGCGCTCTCGACCGATGAGACGATCAGCATGCTGACGGGCGACGCAGACGCGCTGCTCGATCAGGCCGTGCGCAGCGCGTCGGTCACGCGCTCCGTAGTGGTGGAGCGACAGGCTCTGGCCCGGTTGCCTGCGGTCGTGCGCACGCTGCAGCCATCGCGGGCGTGCCGAATCGTTGCCGATTCGAATACGATGGATGCGGCGGGCCATCGCTCGTTCGCGATCTTGCAAGCAGCGAACGTCATGCTCGAGGAGTCCATCGTGCTCGCGGAATCGCCGCGTCTCAAGCCGCGGTTGAACGCGGCACGCGAGCTCGCCGCGCGGCTGCGCGCAAGCGGTGCGCTGCCGATCGCGGTCGGTTCGGGCGTCATCAACGACGTGACGAAGTGCGCTGCCGAGCTTGCAGGCACGCCATACGTTTGCGTCGCCACGGCGGCATCGATGGACGGCTATGCGGCGTCCGGCGCGGCGATGCTCGACGAAGGTTTCAAGCGCACGTTGCCGTGCGCGCCGCCGATCGCCGTCATCGCCGATCTCGACGTCATTGCAGGGGCACCCGCGCGCATGGCCGCCTGGGGGTACGGCGATCTCGCGGGCAAGCTGATCGCAGGCGCCGACTGGATCCTCGCCGACGCGATGGGCGAGGATCCGCTCGGGCAGCGTGCGTTTGCGCTTGTGCACGATCACGTGAGGGATTGGCTGTCCGATCCTGCGCGCGTCGCCGCGCACGACATCGATGCGTTGCGCGGCTTGATGCTCGGCTTGCTCATCGCCGGCTTCGCGATGCAGGCGCATGGCAATTCGCGGCCCGCAAGCGGCAGCGAGCACCAGCTGTCGCATCTGTGGGAGATGGAGCGCCTCGCCGTGAACGGCGAGCCGGCCGCGCACGGTGCTTGCGTCGGTGTCGGCGCGGTCGCCATGCTCGCACTCTACGAATGGATGCTCGCGCGCGACATCGCTGCAGCCGCCAGCCGTATCGACCCCGCAGCGCCGGTCGATCGACAGGCTATCGAGGACGAAGTCGAGGCGTCGTTCGCAGAGCCGTGGTTGGTCGCGAGCGCGCGAGCCGAAACCACCGCGAAGCTTCCCAGCGCCGAGCGTCGCGCAATGCGCATGCGCGGCTTGTCGGCGGCATGGCCGGCGCTGTCCGCACGCCTGCGCGCCACACTGGTGGCACCCGCAACGCTCGAGCAATGGCTGCGCGCGTGCGGCGCGGCTTCACACCCCGCGCAACTCGGTATTTCGCCGTCCAAGCTCGCCGCCGACTATCGTCGTGCGCGCCTCATCCGTCGACGTTACACGGTGCTCGATTGTCTCGAGGACCTCGGCTTGCTGGACGAGGCGATTGACGCAGTATCTGCGCCGGACGGATTCTGGGGCCGGCGTCCCGCGCCGTAGCGGCCCGAGCGCGCGGCCTCCGGCCCCGACCGGGGCTGGCTCAACCCGTCGATGCGCTGCGTCGACTCAGGATGCGCCTTTCTTCCCGGCGCCCGCAGTGCTTTTCTTCGCGTCCTGCCTGCCAAGCTCTTCCTTCGTCGGCTTGACCTTGTGGACCTTTTCCGTCTTGACCTTTTCCGGCTTCACTCTTTCCTTTTTCACCTTTGGCTTCTTCACGACCGGTCCTGCCAATGCCTGCTTCGCGAGCCGCTTGGCCTGCTTGGCTTCGACATGGAGACGCTTCTTGGTCTTCTGGTGCTGCCGTCTGGCTTTCAGCATTGACGCGTGACTCATTTTCGATCTCCGATGAATGAAGCCAAATCGACGTTAGTTTGATCCGATTTTGCGTTGTTGGCTAACTGACCGCGTCGCGCCTGGCACGCGTTTCATGATGATGGCTTCGATTCAACTGGTTGCCGAAGCGTCACATGCCGCGGCCGCGTCGGAGGCATCGATGGAAAAGAATATGATGGGGGCGCGCGAGAGCGAACGGCGTCCGGATTCGCGCGCATCTTGCTTCAGCGCCAGCCCTCGAACGGTCGAGCAGTCACCGCGCGGTACCGTCGACATGAAATCATCCGAGAGCACCGTCGCTGCGGTCGTTCGCGAACAGACCGGCGTCACCTGGTCGCGCGCGCGTGCGCTGTGCACCGACGGACGCGTCACGGTCGATGGAGAGCGTTGCGTCGATCCCGCGTCTCGGCTGCCACCGGGCGCCCTGGTGGTCGTCCATCGGGAGGCACGAAAGCTCCGTATCGGTCCGCTTGCCGGGATCGTGATCGTGTCTTGCGACCGAGATGTGGTCATCGTCGACAAGCCGGCCGGCATGCTCAGCGTGGCCGACGAAACCGGGAACAAGAACACGCTGGCCGACCACACTCGAACGTTGCTGCGACGGATGCGCGGACATGACGCCGACGCCAAGCTCGGCGTCGTGCACCGCCTCGACAAAGGTACGAGCGGTCTGATCGTCTTTGCGCGGACGGCCTCTGCCAAACGCATTTTGGCGGCACAGTTTCGCGAGCACACGGTCGAGCGCGTTTACCAGGCCATCGCCCACGGGGCTGTTGCCGAAACGCGGGTGGAGACGTATCTCGTTCCGGATCGTGGCGACGAAATGCGCGGCTCCTACGGCCACTTCCGCCCTCCTCGGGGCGAGGCTCCGATCGGCGCACGACATGCCGTCACCTACATCAAGCCGATTGCACGCCTCGTGGGTGCTACGCTGATCGAATGCCGCCTCGAAACCGGACGTCAACATCAGATTCGGATCCACCTGTCCGAACTCGGCCATCCGTTGGCGGGCGAACAGGTGTACATGCGCGACTATAGGGGACCGAAGTTGCAGGCCATGCGCCCGATGCTCCACGCCCGCACGCTGGGCTTCCTGCATCCGAGAACGTCCGAACGTGTCTCCTTCGAGCGCGAACCGCCCGCCGACTTCCGGGCGATGGTGGAATCACTTCGACCGATCCGCGCCCAGTCGCGAACCGCGTGAATTGGGTTTCGGTTGCGCAAACCAGCGGATATGATCCGCAACGAGCCGAGTCCCGGCGACGTCGGCGAGCGATCCTACGCGACGCATATCAGTC
This sequence comes from uncultured beta proteobacterium, assembly GCA_963798655.1. GTDB lineage: Bacteria > Pseudomonadota > Gammaproteobacteria > Burkholderiales > Casimicrobiaceae > CAVSMC01. Next base: position 67,759 of record CAWCUH010000016.1, read on the forward strand.
GCCCGCACCATTGTATTGAATGAAGGATCCGAACACATGCCCAGTAAAGAACCCGGTTTCGCGGAACGCCTTCAGACGGCGGCCAAGGCGAAGAAAGCGCAGCTGGAAAAGATACGCGCGGCCGCGCTGGCTAGCGGCCCGCAGTCCGCCACTCGGCAGGCTGAACGGGTGCAAACCGCGGAAGCGCGCAAGGTGCGCACGGCGGAACGCAAGGACTCCAAGCGGGCCAGCGCCGCAGAGAGAGACGCACAACGCGCGGCTGAGAAAGCCGCCCAAGCACAAGCTGTCGCGGAAGAGAAGGCTCGCAAGGACGCCGAGCGCGTTGCCCGGGCGACGGCCGATGCAGCGCTTCGAAAGGATCAGAAAGCTGCGCGCGATGCCAAGTACGCAGCTCGCAAAGCGAGGCAGAGATAGCCTTGTCGCCGCCAGCGCGGCGATGGCAGGCCACGGTGACCGACCATTTGCGGACGAACTTGCCAGTCGTCCCGGCGCGGCAGCCGCGATCGCAACAGCGAGACGGGTCGCACGCCGGCCCGCGCCAGCTCTTACAGCTCAGCCGGCAGCTCGCGTGCAGTTCTTGGCGAGCAGGCACGGAGGCGGCGGCTCGTTCGTCTTGCGGCGCAGGATTTCGTCGCGCAATTCCTGATATTGCCGCTGGGTTTGCGCCTGCACCAGTTCCGGCGTTATCGCCGCGCCGCCCAAAGCGCTCGGCACGAAATGACCGCTGACGGTGACCCGCACGAGGCCCCCGGCCTCCTCGGCAATGCGGGTCGTGAAATCCGAGGACTTCACGTCTCCCCTGATCACATGCGACTGGATCTGGCGCTTTGGCGTCAGCTCCACGCGCCGGACGCTGTCGAGCGAGATGCGCATCAGGCCCGCGCTCGCATGGCTCTTCTGGATCACGTCGAATCGGTCCCCTTCGCGGTTCGCGATGCGGCTCGCGTCCACGTTCGAAAGGATCTGCGCCATGCGGTCGAAGTCCGTCAAGACTTCCCAGACTTCGTCGACGCTCGCAGCGACGGTCCACTGCGCGTTCACCGAGAACGTATTGCCTTCGCGGTCGACGTGCACCGCAATGGCCGCTGCGCCGGGCGGCGCCGCGCAGGCCGTCGCCCACGATGCGATCAGAGCAATGAAAGCGAGGAACGCAAAGACCGACTTGAGCATGGCTGTCCCCGCGAATTTTCGGAAGGACTGCGGAGAGCGATCTTAAACCAAACCGTGGTCGACGAGTTCAACGATGGCCTATCGGCGGGCTGCCGTCGCAGACGCTCGGTCGCATGCCCGGAGCCCGCGTCGCGCAACGCCCGTAGCTGCATCGTCGTTCACCGCGCGCGCGGCTCCCGGGTTCGCCGGCGCCGTCGCTTGCGATATATTGGCATCGCGATGGTGGGCTGACGATCGGCGGACGGACATGAAGCACGTGATCATCGGTGCAGGACCCGCCGGCGTCATAGCGGCCGAAACGCTGCGCGAGCAGGACTCGCTCGCGTCGATCGCACTCGTGAGCGGGGAGCGCGGCGAGCCGTACGCTCGCATGGCGATTCCCTACATTCTGAGCGGTCGCATCGGCGAGGCGGGTGCGCGCCAGCGCAAGAGCGCCGGGCACTTCGAAAGTCTCGGCATTCGCTATCTGAACAACAAGGCGATGCAGGTGCACGCCGGTGCGGATGGCGGCAGTGTCGATCTCGACGACGGCTCGCGGCTGGACTACGACCGTCTGCTCGTCGCGACGGGGTCATCGCCTACGCTGCCTCCCGTGCCCGGCATCGATCTCGACGGTGTCCTCACATGCTGGACGCTCGACGACGCGCGGGCGATCGCGTCCCGATTGAAGCCTGGCTTGAGGGTCGTCATGGTGGGCGCCGGGTTCGTTGCCGGCGTCTGCATGAAATCGCTCGTCGAACGGGGCGCTCAGCTATCCGTCATCGCGGGCCGAAGCGGACAGATCCTTCGGTCGATGATGACGCCGGTCGGCAGCCGCCTGCTGCAGCGCTGGCTGGAGGACAAGGGCGTACGTGTCATCGCCACCGGCCGGATCGAGCGCATCGAGGCGGGACCGCGACTCGTCATGGATACGCGGACGCTCGACGCCGATCTGATCATCCTCGCGACGGGAGTCCACCCGAACGTTTCATTCCTCGAAGGCACCGGCGCTGAGATCGATCAAGGCATCGTGATCGACGATCGGATGCGAACGACGGTACCGAACATATACGCCGCCGGAGACGTCGCTCAGGGACGAGACTTCTCGACCGGACACTGGGTCGTCCATGCGCTCCAGCCGACGGCGACCGAGCACGGGCGCGCGGCCGCGCTCAACATGGTGGGAAAGGACGCGCCGTACCGCGGCAGCCTCGGCATGAACGTGCTCGATACGGCCGGGCTGATTTCGCAGACGCTCGGGCTGTGGCAAGGCGTCGAAGGCGGCGAAACGACGGAAAGCCTGAACGAGGAGCGATTTCTCTACACGCGGCTCTGCTTCGACGGCGACGTGCTCGTGGGGGCGATCAGCATTGGCGAGGGGCGCAACGTCGGCGCGATCCGCGGGCTCATCCAGACGCGGCGAAAGCTCGGCGCCTGGAAGGCGAGGCTGCTGAAGGATCCGCAGCTCGTCACCGACGCCTTCGTCGACGCCGGCACCTGAACAGCGGAGGGTCAGAGTGGACTTTTTGCCGTCACGCCGAGCAAGGCGCCGCGGCTGAAAAGTCCACTCTGACCCTCCTTCAGCGGGCGCGCTGCGCGCAGGCGAGATACGCGTCCATCAACCGCGTCGGGTTGTCAAGCAACCGTTGCTTCCATGCGCCGAGCTTGACCCGGCCCTGGATCAGCCCGCGAATGACGCCGACGTTCTCGGTGAGCCCGAGCGTCGTCGCGCCGATCAGCAGGTCGTCGCGAAATTCGAGCCGGATGTAGCGGAACTTGTCGTCGTCGCGCATCTCGACCGACGCGCCGCCGTCCTCGCGCGACACGCCCGCCCACTGACCGAACGACGACGCGACGAGGCCGAGCGTGTCGAGCACGTTCATCGGCAGATTGCCGGGTATCGAGCTCGATGCACCGGTCATGTTCATGGCGGCGATCCGCGCTTCGTCCACCGCGACCGGCTGGATTGCGTTGATCACACGCTGTCCCGACGGAAATTCGGGCGACTGCGCGACGTCGCCTGCGGCGTACACGCCGGCGACATTGGTCTCCATCTTCGCGTTCACGAGCACGCCCTGGTCGCACGCGATGCCGCTGCCTTCGAGAAACGCGATGTTGGGACGCACGCCGGTCGCCGAGATGACGAGATCGCAGTCGACGACGTTCCCGTCGTCGAGCGCCGCTTCCAGGCGCACGCCGTGCGGCGCGATGGACGCGACGCGCGTGCCGGTCAGCACGCGGATCCCCTTGCGCTCGCACCAGGCCTTGATCATCGAGCCGGCGCCTTCGGTCATCATCCGCGGCACCATGCGGTTGCCCATCTCGACCACCGTCAGGTCGACGCCGCGGGCGGCGAGCGCTTCCATGATGATGCAGCCGATGAATCCGGCGCCCATCTGCAGCACCTTCGCGCCGGGCTTCGCGACCGCGAGGATGTTTCGCGCGTCCGCGAGGGACCAGCATGCGAGCACGTTCGGCAGGTCGATGCCGGCGATGCGTGGCGTGTTCGCCGACACGCCGGTCGCGATCATCAGCCGGTCGTAGCGCAGGGGCCCGCCCGAGTCGAGCTGCACTTCACTCTTTTTCGTGTCGACGCCGGTCGCGCGACACGTCTTCACGTCGATGCCGAGCGAGGTGAAGTGGCTCGCGTTCTTGCGCAGATACGTTCCCGATTCGTCGATCCTGCCGATCAGCAGATAGGGAATCGCCATCCGGGAATACGGAGGCTCGGGCTCGTCGCCGATCATCGTGATGTCGTCGCCCGGCGCGCGCTTTCGCAGCGTTTCCGCCGCGACGACGCCCGCCGGCCCATTGCCGATGATCACGTGCTTCATGACGATCCTCGTGTCACCCGAGAAAGAAGGGCGGCCGTTGCGCCGCCCTGACCTCACGCGATTCGCGTCGTTCTAGTCGATCATTCGCGTGCCGAGCCGCTCGCGCGTGGCCGCGCTCGGAACGCCGTTCGCGTCCCATCCGCGCAGCTCGTAATACTCGGGCAGCATCTTGTCGAGCCCGTTGACGAGGCCTTTCGCGGGACCCGTCTTCGCGGGCTCGGTCTTGAGCCGCGGCGGCAGTTCGTCATCCTTCTTGGTCAAGCCCGCCGCGAGATTGAACTCCTTTTCCAGATTCCAGATGCGCTCACCGACGACGCCGAGATTTTCGAGCGACCAATCGCCGTCGCACGCGGCCTGCAACTGCGGAGCCACGTCCTGCAGCGTCCACGCAAACGAAGTGAACAGACATAGGCCCGACGAATCGAAGACTGCGGTCGCATCCTGGAACGCCTTCACGAGCCCCGCCTTGCCGTCAGTCGTCAAGGGATCCGTCTTCACCGGAATGCCGAGCACCTCCGAAGCGACCGTATAGCCGCGCAGGTGGCACGCGCCGCGATTCGACGTCGCGTACGCAAGGCCCATGCCCTGGATGCCGCGCGGGTCGTACGCCGGAAACTCCTGTCCCTTGACCGTCATCGACAGCTCCGGATGGCCGAACTTCGCGCAGAGGCGCTTCGAGCCGAGGCCCACCTCCTTGCCGAATCCTTCGCCGCGCGCGGTCAGCTCGGCGAGATAGGTGAGCGCCTTGGTGGACCCAAACGGCGCCTCGATGCCGATCTGCTCCTTGCTGAGCACGCCCATCTCGTAGAGCTCCATCACCGCGCCGACCGTGGCGCCGAACGAGATCGGATCGAAGCCGTCCTCGTTGCACACGAAGTTCGCGTACGTCAGCGCCTCGAGATCGTTCACGCCGTTCGCGGCGCCGAGCGCCCACGCCGCCTCGTATTCGAGCCCGCCCGAGGCGCCCCAGTATTGCGGCTTGTTCACGACGGTGTAGTGCGTCTCGTCGATCTTTGACACGCGTCCGCACGCGATCGTGCAGCCGAAGCAGGCCTGGTTGTTGACGAGGTTCGGCCTGCCGTCCGTCTTGCGCGGCGCGTGCATCGCCTCGGCGGAAATGTCCTTCGCGCCGTCGAACTGCACGTCGCGGCTGTTGTGCGTCGGCAGCGCGCCGATCTCGTTGATCACGTTCATCAGCACCTGCGTGCCGAACTTGGGAAGCCCCTGTCCGGTGACCGCGTTGTCGGCGAGGACTTTCTTCGCCGCCTTCGTCGCCTTCATGAACGCCATCGGATCGCGCACGTTGCCAACGCCCTTCGTGCCGCGCACGGCGATCGCCTTCAGGTTCTTCGAGCCCATCACCGCGCCGACCCCTGACCGGCCTGCGGCACGGTGCAGGTCATTGACGATGCACGCGAACAGGCATTGGGCTTCGCCGGCGCGACCGATCGACGACACGCGAAGCTGCGGGTCTTGGTACTTCTGCTTCAATAGACCTTCGGTGTCCCAGGTGGTCTTCCCCCACAGATCGGAGGCGTCGACCAGTTCGGCGCGATCATCCTCGATGTGCAGGAAGACGGGCTTCGGCGCCTTGCCTTCGACGATGATCATGTCCCAGCCGGCGAACTTGAGCTCGGCGCCGAAATAGCCGCCCGAGTTCGAGCATGCGATCGCGCCCGTCAGCGGTCCTTTGGTGATCACCGAATACCGGCCTCCAGTCGACGCCATCGTGCCGGTCAGCGGGCCGGTCGCGAACACCATCTTGTTCTGCGGCGAGAACGGATCGATCTTCGCGTCGACTTCAGCCGTGTAGTAACGCGTTGCGAGGCCGCGCTGGCCGAGGAACTGCATCGCCCATTCCAGGTTCAGCGGCTCGGCGATGCAGGTGCCTTGCGTGAGGTTCACGCGAAGGACTTTGCGTGTCCATGACATCGTTCGTCTCCTCGAATTCGATACGGCTCAGTCGGCGTGGCCGGCAGCGGGCTGCGAGTCGAGCTTCTCCGCCCATTGGCGCATCCGCTCGAGTCCGGTCCAATCGGCGTCGATGTACGTGATCGCGCCGGTCGGGCAGGCCTCGGCGCACGCGGGATCACCGCCGCACAGATCGCATTTCTGTACCTTGCCGAGCTCCTGCACGTAATTGATCGTGCCGAACGGGCAGGCGATCGTGCAGACCTTGCAGCCGACGCAGACGTCGGCAACGACCACCTTGGCGCCGGTTGCCTTGTCGAGATGGATCGCCTCGACCGGACACGCATGCAGGCACCATGCCTCGTCGCATTGCGTGCACGTGTAAGGAACCTTGCGTCCGCTGTGATGGAAATCGAACACCTTGATGCGCGATTTCGCAGGAGCGAACACGCCGTAGTTTTCGTAGGAACACGCCATTTCGCACTGCAGGCAGCCGGTGCATTTGGCGGCATCGATGTGGAGTGACTTCTGCACGGTCGGCTCCTGGCAATGGGCGCGGCCCGAAGGGCGCGCGCGATTGGGGATCGTCTGGCGGCGGGACAATTGCAGGCGGTCGAGGCAACGTCGCCGGGCGCGATCGATGATACGCGGCCGACACGGGAACGCAAGCCGCGATGGGGCGCGAAGCGACGGCGCCGACGCCGCTTCCGAGGGTGACGCCGGCGCCGCGTCGTCGATCACGCGTCTTGCGCTAAGATCCTGATCGCAGGGCCCGGACGCCCGCTTCTTCGCCGCCGATGCAGGTCACGCTCAAGCTCTACGCGACACTCACCGACTACCTGCCGGCGAGCGCGCGCGCGACCAATCGCCTGCGCCTCGACGTGCCGGCGGATGCGACGCTCGAAACGTTGATCGCTCCATTCCATCTGCCGCCAAACCTCGCCCATCTGCTGCTGATCAACGGCGTGTTCGTCCCGCGTTCCGAGCGCCATCGACGCCGGTTGACCGACGGCGACGTCGTCGCGATCTGGCCGCCGATCGCGGGTGGCTGATGAGCGAAGGCCTCTGCGGCGAGCACCGCTTCGAGATGGCGCTCACCCGCGCCGAGTTCCTCCGACTGCTGCCGCTCGCGGTGGGGCAGGTGCAATTGCGCGTCGAAGGCGCATGCATCGAGGGTTGCACCGGCGACGTGCAATGGACGATAAGGATCGTCGAACGACCCGAGCGGCGCATCGCCGCTTTGGCGCTTCCCGTTCTTGACGTGACCCTCGACTGCGCCGCAGTCGAGCCCGATGGCGTCAAGCGATTCGTCGAGCGATTTCTGGCTGCCTATCAGCGCGCGGGCGGCTGACGACGTAACTCGTGCAGAAAGCGCCGTGCCGCCGATGGACGGCTTCGCCGGCTGACACGCGCGCTATGCGAGCAAGGCGTTGACCTGATCGAGGGTCGGCATGCCGCCGATCGCGCCGCGGCCGGTGACCGACAGCGCCGCGGCCGCATTGGCGAAGCGCATCGCGTCGGGCAGGGGCTCGCCGCGCGCGATGGCGGCGGCGAGCGCGCCGGTGAACGTGTCGCCCGCGCCGATCGTGTCGACGACTGTCATCCGCCGGCCGATCTGTCCCTGCGGCTCGGCACCCGCGCGGTAGAGCATGGAGCCCGCGGCGCCGAGGGTCACCAGCACGGCCCGCGCGCCGCGTGCGAGCAGCGTCTGCGCGGCGACGTCGACCGGCACGTTGTCGCCGGCCGCCGCGAGGATCGGAACTTCGGTCTCGTTCGGCGTAAGCACGTCGGTCATCGCGAGCAGTTCGTCGGGTAGCGGTTGCGCGGGCGCCGGGTTCAGCACGGTGAGCGCGCCGGCGCTGCGGGCGATGCGAAACGCCTCGAGCGTCGCCGCGAGCGGTACTTCGCAGGACGCCATCACGACGCGACACGACGCGAGCGTCGCGCGCGCCGCCTGCGCGTGGCGTGCGCCGAGGCCGGCGCTTGCGCCCGCGAACACGGCGATGCTGTTGTCGCCGTCGTCGTAGACGAGGATCTGCGCGACGCCGCTCGTCTCGCCCTCGACGACTTCGACGTGATCGACGGCGATCCCTTCGGCCCGCCAAAGCGCGAGGCCCATGCGGCCGAAATCATCGGCGCCGATACGCGCGATCAGCGCGACGCGCGCCCCCTGACGCGCCGCGGCGACCGCCGCGTTGCTGCCTTTGCCGCCGGGTGTTATCTCGAACGCGCTCGCCTTCAGCGTCTCGCCGCGCGCGATCGGCCGTGCGACGCGCGAGACCAGATCGGCGTTCCAGCTCGCAACGCAAACGACATCCGCCACGTCACTTGACTCCGTACCCGAGCCGGTGCGGCAGCCAAAGAACCGTTTCCGGAAACACCGTCATGATGGCGAGCGCGGCGAGCAGCACGCCGATGAACAGCCAGCCTTCGCGGATCATGCCCTTCAGCGGCACGCCGGCAAGTGCGTTGATGACGAAGAGCAGCATGCCGAACGGCGGCGTCACCAGTCCGATCATCATGTTCACGACGAGCATCACGCCGAAGAACACGAGGTCGATGTGGAGCGCGTTCGCCGCGGGCAGGATGATCGGCACGAGCACGAGGAGCATGATCGACGTGTCGAGAAAGCAGCCGAGGATCAGGAACAGGATGTTCACCGCGAAGAGGAACCCGAGCGGCGAAAGGTTCATCGAGGTGAGCCAGCCGGCGACGAGCGCCGGCACGCTCTCCGCGGTGAACGCGTAGTTGATGACGAAAGCCGACGCGATGATCAGCGTCACCGACGCGCTCGCCTTCGACGACTCGACGAGGATCTCGTACAGGCGTTTCAGGCCGAGGGCGCGGTAGACGACGCCGGCGAGGAAGAGTGCGTACAACGCGGCAACCGACGCCGCTTCGGTCGGCGTGAACACGCCTGAATAGATGCCGCCGAGCAGCACGACGGGCAGGGTCAGCGGCAACAGTCCGCGCCAGACGATTCGAGGATAGTCGCGCCATGCGAGCGGTGCCTCGCGCGGCAGGTTGCGCTTCTTGGCGACGAACTGCACCGCGAGCATCAGCGCGAGCGCCATCATGACGCCGGGAATGACGCCGCCGAGGAAGAGCGCGCCAACCGACGCGCTCGACACGAGCGCATAGATGACCATCGGGATCGACGGCGGGATGATCGGGCCGATCGTCGACGACGCCGCCGTCAGCGCACCGGCGAATTCCGCCGAGTAGCCGTTCTTCTGCATCTGGCGGATGCTGACGATGCCGGGACCGGCCGCGTCGGCGATCGCGCTGCCGCTCATCCCCGAGAAGATCACGCTCACGATGATGTTCACGTGCGCGAGACCGCCGCGCAGCCGCCCGACGATCGCGAGCGCGAACTCGAACAGCCGCTCGCTCACCGTACCCGAGTTCATCACGGCGGCCGCGAAGATGAACAGCGGCACCGCGAGCAGGATGTAGCCGTTGTACATGCCGTTCAGCACCTGATCGGCAACGAGGCCGAGGTCCTGGTGCTTGACGAGCAAGTAGGCGACACCACTCACCAACATCCCGAAGCCGATCGGAAGGCGCAGCAGCAGCGTCGCGACGAGCATCATCAACAGAACGGTCAAGGCAAGGCTCATCGCGGCTTCCTACAGTTGCTGCTTCCAGCCCGAGCCGAGCAGGCGCACGAACTTGACGACATAGCGCGCGGCGATCAGCACGATGAACAGCAGGAACGGCGCGAACACGTAGGAGAACGGAATGTCGAGCACCGGCGTCCTTTCGCGCGACATGAACTTCACGTAATCCCACGCCTGCGGCAGCAGCACGAGCAGCAGCCCCGCCACGAGACCTGCGCCGACCAGCGCGAACACGCGCTGTCCACCGGGCGGCAAGGCCGCGTAGACGAGATCGAGCATCACGTGGTCCTTTTCCTCGAGCAGCGTCGCCGCGCTCCAGAACACGATCAGGATGTAGAGGATGACGATGAGCTCGTCCGACCACGCGAGCGGGCGCTCGAAGATGAAGCGCATGCCGACCTGCACGACGAACGTCACGAACAGCAGGCCGAACACCGCCGCGGCCACCGCCTCGGCGACGTGCTGCAGGCGCTTGCGCATCGCAGTCTCCTCCACTCCCGTCTCGCGGCGAACACCGCCGTCATTCGTCGCGCGCGAGCGACGGACCCGAGCCCTTCCTTCCGGGACGGCGCTACTTCACCTGATTGATGCGCTCGAGCAGCCCCTTCGGCCACACCTTCGCGTACTCGGAGTTGAGATACGTTTCCTGCACGTGCTTGCGAAAGGCGTCGCGGTCCGGCGTCGTGACCTGCAGGCCCTGCTGCTTGAAGAACTCGACGAGCTGTCCTTCTTCCTTGATCCGGTTCTCGTTGTTGTATTGCGCAGCCGCCTGCGCCGCCGCCTTGACCTTCTGCTTCTGCGTCGCGTTGAGTCCGTTCCACGTCTTGTTCGCGATCGACACGAAGATGCAGTCGACGAGGTGATCGGTCAACACCAGCTCCTTCGTCACCTCGTAGAATTTCGCCGCGCGTACCGTCGGCAGCGGGTTGTCCTGCCCGTCGATCGTGCCCGTCTTCAGCGCGAGGTAGATCTCGCCGAATGCGAGCGGCGTCGCCGTCGCGCCGAGCGCATTGCCGAGGAACAGCCATTCCTTGGTCGCCGGCATGCGCAGCTTCACGCCCTTGAGATCGGCCGGCGTGCGCACGGCGCGCGCCTCGCGCAGGTTCAGCTCGCGCGTGCCGAGGTACGCGGTCGACAGCACGGTGACGTCCATATTCTCGGATACCGGCTTGAACATCTCGTCGCCGATCGGGCCGTTGAAGATCTTCTGCTGCTGCTGCGGGTCGCGGACGACGTAGCCGGCGGTGAAGATCGAGAACTCGGGCACGAGCTTCGCGATGTCGAACGCGGAGATCGCCGACATTTCGAGATTCCCGCGCGCCATCGCGACCGGTTCCGTGCCCTGCTTGAACAGCGACGCGTTGAGGTTGATCTGGGTGTCGAACTCGCCGGGGGCGCTCTTGTCGAGCTGCTCCTTGAACACCGTCCACATCTTCGCGTGCCAGTCCTCGGGCACCGCCGGCGTCGAGATGCGCAGCGGCACCTTGTTCTGCGCGCGCGCGGCGAACGGAAACGCACAGGTCGCGGCGAGCGCGGCGCCGGTGGCGAGCGCGCGACGGCGGGAGACGGAAATCGGCATGGGTTCCTCTCTTTGCGTTGTCAGTCGATGTCGGGATCGAGGCCGAACGCGCGGATGTCGCGTTCGAGTGCAGGAAAAGCGTTGCTGTCGAGGGCGACGAGCGGCGGGCGCACGGCGAGCCACGCGCGTTCGCCGGTCTCGACCGCCATGATGCCTTTCAGCGCCGGCGTGAGCGAATAGCCGCCGAGCAGCGCGAGCAGCCGCTCGATGCGCGCGAGATCGTGCGATGTGCCGGGCGCGTCGGGCTGCGCGACGAGCCGGTGCACGACGCGCGGCATGAAGTTGGCAAGGCCGCTGACCGCGCCGGTGCTGCCGCGCCGGCTGAGCACGGGGAGGTCGGGCTCGTTGCCGACGTATACCGTGAGCGCGGGCATGAAAGTCTGCGCGAGCGCGATCGACGCCGCGCGCTCGCAACCGCTGTCCTTGATGCCGACGATCGTCTGCGGATAGAGGCGGTGCAGCGTCGCGATCACCTCATGCGACAGCGCGACGCCGGACACCTGCGGGATGTGATAGAGGTAGAGCTTCAATCGCGGGTCCGCCGTGCGATCGATGACGTACCGGTACACGTCGATCACGCCCTGATCCGATACGCCCTTCAGGAAGAACGGCGGCATCATCAGCACGCCGTGCGCGCCGAGCGCGAGCGCGTGCCGCGTCAGGGCGAGCGTATCCGGCAACGCGGCGCAGCTCACCGAAACGAGGATCTGCGCCGCCGGCACGCCGCCGGCGACGAGCGCGTCGACCGCTTCGATGCGCTCGGCGAGCGTAAACGACGGCCCCTCGCCGGTCGTGCCGAACGGCGTGACGCCGCCGCAGCCGGCCGCGAGCAACGCGCGCGCATGCGCCGCGAAGCGCGCTCGATCGACGTCGAGGTCGGACGTGAGCGGCGTCAGCAGCGCCGGCCAGATGCCGCGCAGCGCAGCCCGCGCAGCGGCGCTCACGTCACTTCTCCCATCGGGCGCGGCAGCACCGGCCGCGGCAAGCCGAGCACGCGGCGGTGCGCGCTCTCGATGTGATGCGCGAGACGTCTCGCAACGGCTTCGCTGTCGCGGCGCTTCAGTGCGTCGATGAACCAGAGATGCTCGTCGAATGCCGGCACGAGCACGTCGCCGGAGAGCATCGAGCCTTCGAGCTTGATCAGTCGCACGCGAAGGCTGTTGATCCGGTAGACGTCGGAGACGAGCGCGTTGCCGAGTCGGTCGATCATCATGTCGTGCAAGCCCCAGTCGACCGTCGTCGCCTCGGTCAGCAGGCGGTCGTCGATCGGACCCTTGCGCGCGCGGCGAACGACGTCGAGATGCGCGTCCTCGATCGCGGCGAGCTCGGCATCCGACGCGACGGTCGCGAAATGAAGCGCGGCCTCGCGCTCGAGCATCAGCCGCAGCGCAAACGCGTTGTTGATCAGCTTGAGGTCGACCTGCGCGATCTGCATCCCGCGCTGCGGCACGGTTCGCAGCAGACCTTCGGCTTCGAGGCGCGGAACCAGCTCGCGTACGGCGCCGAGCGGCATGTCGAGCAACTGCATCAGCTCGCGCTGAGAGATGAATTGGCCGGGCCGGATGTTGGCCTCGAGGATCTGCTGCTGGAAATTCTCGTATGCCCGTGCGCGCAGGCTCGGCGCGGGGGGGCGGATCGCGTTGGCGGCAGTCATGCGCTGGCAGCGAATAGCGCAGGCCGCGGGTGCAGCGGCGAGCCGGAGTGGTGGCTGATAGCCATGCTGTTGAATATGAAGCTGAATGGTCTGCCGAGCATCTTGCGCCTTGTCGCAGTCGGTTGAAGCTCTCCGCCGCCCGTTGAGGGGAGTCTTCAACTGCGAACACACTAACATGTTAGTATGGGGTTAGCAAGACCCGGACGCAAAAAAACAAGCTCGAACGTCGCGGTCGCGCGGTTGAACGCGAAGCTGCACCGCAGTTGTTGGCGCTTCGTCGGCGCGCGTCCTACGGATAGTGGCAAACATGGCCGACTGCGGCCGCAATGGATTTGCGGGAGCATGGCTCGTCATCGGTCAGCACGCGATCGATCATTTCGCCCGTCTTGTCCTTCACCATTACGAGGTCAACCATGCACAATCATCGATCATCGCTCCTATTCTCCGCGCTGGCAGCGAGCCTTGCGCTCACGCTGAGCCCGGCGAGCGCGCAGACATCGGGCGCGTCGGGCAATCCGGGCGCCGACACGAACCGGTCGAGCGCAACCGCCGCCCATTCGAAGGACACCAGCAACAAGGCTGACCGCAAGGCCGAGACGAATGCCGACGAGGCGTGGCAGCGCACGCATCGTGCGAGCAAGATCATCGGCACCGAGGTTCGCAACGGCCAGGACCAGAAGGTCGGTACGATCAAGGACCTCGTGCTCGAGGACCCGCAATCGGGCCGCATCTCACAGGTCGTCATCGCCGTCGGCGGCGTGCTGGGCATGGGCGACAAGCTGTTCGCCGTGCCGTACGAGGAGATCCAGGTGACGCCCGGCCAGAAGCACGTCGTCCTCAATGGGGGCAACGACCTCGCGCAGACGTTCGACGAAAAGCACTGGCCGCAGAGCACGAAGCAGACAGCGAGCACGACAAGCGATCGAAGCAGCGGCGTTGCGATGTCGCCGGTTGCGACGCCGAGCAGCGCTCCGACGTCCGGCGTGACCGCGAACGGCAACGCGACGAGCGCGGAACCGTCGTCCTCGGCACCGAGCTCGTCGGCGAGCGCGAGTAGCGCGACCGCGCCATCGTCGAGCACGAGCAATACGAGCGGTGGCGCTGCGAGCAGCTCGACCGACGCGAGCAATGCGGGCGCATCGCCGTCGTCGTCGACGCCACCCGCGCCGACGACGTCCGGCTCGAACACGAGCTCGAGCGCGACCGGCTCCTCGCAGTAACCGTCGCAGCCAGCCGGCGGTGCCGGCATGTCGGATCACGGCGCCATCGCGACAACGATGGCGCCATTTTCGTTGCCCGGACGCGGTTCGGCCGCGTCGCGGTGTGCCCGCGCGGCGGACGACGCCAAAGGCATGACGTCGGTCTCGTCCTACGCACCGTCTGCCGCGGGGCCGACACCGTCGGCATGGGGTGGCGGCGACACTGCATTCATCGCTATTTGCACGCGGCATCCATCGCTGACTGCACATGGGTCCCGGCGACGGGCGTGCCGCTCGAGACGATGTTCGGTACAAATGGTACGTTCGGCGAGCGCTTACGCCGGATGTGGCTCCTCGGCAGTCGAAATCGCGGCGCTGCGCGAGTGCGCGGTCGTGCGTCGCTGCTCGATTCGATGTGTGAGCCGGGTACGACGATCATGCACGGCGATACCCGTACGTCATCGCGGGCGAGCCGGACTTCGGCGAAGCGCTGAAAGGCCTCGGTCTCCCGCGCGGACCATCGCGTGTCGGGTGTGTCCTACGTTGCGCCGCGCGAGCGCCTGACAGTGGAAAAGCCGCGGGAATGACAGATTTGCGGATGCTGCCTTTGGCGGGTTCGAGTACAGGGCGCTGCGATGAACGATGAAGTGGCAAGGTCGTGCTGCGAGCACGCGCCCGAATGCGCGGTACACGAGGCGCCTTTCGATGGCGGGTATATTCCGTGCACGTGCTCGCTCGGCACAGGTTCTTTGCGCCATGAACCGGTGCGCCGCATCGAAGGTGCTTCTACGTCTCCGCCGGGAAGCGTCGAGGGTCCGCCGCTCTGAGCGTTGACCGGCGGCTTGGCCGGTCGCGCAAGCATTTTGCGCGTCTTGCGGAAACTCGCTCCGGCGCCCCGGTCAAAGCACGTTCGTCGTAGACGAAGCGGGCGCCGCGTCGCAGCCCCGGCGCGGGTTGCCACCCGCGCGTCTCGCCGGCTCGTGTCGGCATGAGACGACGTTGACCGGCCAGCGTCTCGTGAGCCTTCGACCCGATAAAGACGTCTCCGCCGAAGACCTCGCGCACGGGCAACGCGCGCTCGTGCACGATGCCGCCTGGGCCAGCCTGACCGGCTCGCTCTACGGTGGCGTCATCCTGACCGCATTCGCGCTTGCGCTCGGCGCCGGTCCTTTCACCATCGGCCTGCTCGCCGCGATTCCGCTGATCGCCCAGGCGGCGCAGCTTCCGGCGATTGCGTTGGTCGAGCGCGTCCGGCAGCGGCGCAGGATCGCCGTCGTCGCCGTGACGGCGGCGCGCATGCTGATCCTGCTCCTTGCGCTCCTTCCGCTCGCCGCGGCGTCGCCGACCCGGCTCGGCCTCCTCGTCGTCATGCAGTTCGTCATCGCGCTGCTCGGCTCGGTCACCGCATGCGCGCTCAACTCGTGGCTGCATCAGCTGTTGCCGCGCGAGGGACTCGGCGCATTCTTCGCGCGGCGGCTGTTCTGGGCAACGGCGGTCGCGTGCGTCGGCACGCTCGCCGCGGGCTTCACCGTCGATCATTGGCCGTTCGGCGATCCCCTGCACGCGTATTCGGCGACGTTCGCGCTTGCTGCGGTCGCCGGCTTCGTGAGCTCCTGGTTCCTGTCGCGCGTGCCGGAGCCGCCGATGACACGCGGCGGGCCGCCCGGGTCCGTCGTGTCGAAAATCCTCGCGCCGTTTCGCGACGCGCATTTCCGCAGCGTGCTGGTATTCATCGCCGCGTGGAACGCCGCGGCGAACATGGCGGCGCCGTTCCTCGCCGTGTACCTGATGCAGCAGCTCGGATTCGCGCTGAGCACGGTGACGACATTGTGGGTCGCGAGCCAGGTCGCCAACGCGCTGACGCTGTACTTGTGGGGCCGGTTGTCCGATCGGCTGTCGAACAAGGCGATACTCGACGTTGCGTTGCCGGCGCATTTCCTTTGCCTGCTCGCGCTCGCGTTCGTCGCCCATTTCGCGCACCACGGCTGGGCGCTTCCGGCGCTCTACGGGATCCACATCGCGATGGGCGCGGCCGGCGGCGGCATCGGGCTCGCCAACGGCAACATGAGCCTGAAGCTTGCGCCGAGCGGGCAGGGCACCGCGTACCTCGCGGCGATCAGCCTCGTCGCGTCGGTGACCGGCGGCATCGCCGCGATCGTCGCGGGCTCGCTCGCCGAATGGTTCCAGGCGGCGCAGCTTTCGGTGCTGATCCGATGGGCCGGTGCAGTGCGAAGCGGCGAAGTCGTGCTGATCGAGTTCTCGCACTGGCAGTTCCTGTTCGTCATTGCCGCCGCGCTCGGGCTCTACGTGCTGCATGCGCTGTCGCGGGTGGTCGAGGGCAAGGAGATCAGCCAGCGCGTCGTCATGCAGCACTTCGCGCTCGAAGCGGTGCGCACGTTCAACGGCATCTCGTCGGTCGCCGGACCGCTCGGTAACCTGTTTTCGTTCGGGCGCCTGATCGAGCGACGGCTGTATGCGCGCCTGCCCGAAGCGGCTGCTAGTGAACGCAGTGAGCAGAAGTGAACGGGCGTCGCCGTGCGGAGCTTGGGCCCCATCGCAGTTGGTTCACGTCGGCACCGGCCGCGCGCAATGTCAGGCGTGTGCCGCAGCGTCGGGTAGCGCAATCGCCGGCGTGCCGCTCGAGCGTTGAGACCCGTCAATCCTCGCGCCGAATGTGGCGCGGCTGCGGCGATTCGCCACACGCGCGCACCGGGCAAGATTGACACGCGTCAATACACGCTCGCGGCGTGCGAATAACGTGCACTACGAACCATGCAACGCCATGCGCGCACGCCGGTGCAGGCAACGAGGCGTCGGCAAGCGCCGCAGGCAAAGACGCCGAGGTCGCCATGTCGATGCGAACGGAAACGGTAATCGATCCCGCCAGTGCTCCCGAGACGTCCGGCGAACGTCCTTGTCATCGCTCGCCAGCGCCTCCCATCGCCGCGGGTGCGACGCTCGGCAGCAGCTGCGGCACCTGTCACTTCCATGCCGATTGCCTTGGCCATGCGTTTCGCAATGCGTCGAGCGCCATGCAGCCGCTGGTCGGCTATCGACGGCATCTCGCGCCCGGCGAAGTGCTCTATCATGCCGGCGCCAAATGCTCGCTCGTGCATGTCGTACAGGCCGGATTCTTCAAGACGATGATGCTGTCCGAGGACGGCGTCGCGCAGATCGCCGGCTTCCAGATGCCGGGCGACGTTCTCGGCATGGACGGATTCGGTGCCGGCATCCATCGGTCCGACGCGATCGCTCTGACCCAGGCCTCCGTATGCGTGATCTCGCGCGCGCGACTGCTGCAGGCGAGCGTGGAGAACGAGGCATTGTGTCGCCGCCTGCTTGGCGTAATGAGCGGCGAGATCATCTCGGACCACGATACGATGCTGCTGCTCGGCAGCCGTTCCGCCGAGGAGCGTGTCGCGGGCTTCATCGTCGAGCTTTCGCAGCGCCTCGCGGCGCGCGGCTACGCCGACTCCGAGATCGGTCTGTGGATGAGCCGCGAGGACATTGGCCGCTATCTCGGCCTCGAGCTGGAGACGGTCAGCCGCGTGCTGTCGAGCCTGCTGAAGCGCGGACTGATCGAGGTGCATCGCCGCCATCTCGCGATTCCGGATGTCGCGGCGCTGCGCGAAGTGGTTGCCGGAGACGGTCCGCACGCGCGAGCCACCGCGCACTCGTACGACGCCGACGAGCACGCGCTCGTCGAGCGCTGATCCGCTCAAAGCGTCGCGCCGGCGCCGGTCGCGTACACCTTTTCGCGCCGCCGCTGGCAACCGATGCAGCGTTTCGCCGTCGGGAACGCGGCCAGACGTGCGAGCGCGATGTCCTCGCCGCAGTCGATGCAGGTGCCGTAGTGAAGCTCCTGCATGCGCGTGAGGGCGCTGTCGATGTCGCGGATCTGGTCGACGTGGCGCTGCAACAGCGAGTGGTCGAGGTCGGTGACGATGGTCGCCAGCGCATCGTCGCCGGCGTCGGGCGCGTCGCCTGCAATCTCGCCCATCGGATGCTCGCTCCAGCGCGCGAGCTCGTCGCGAGCGTCGCGAAGCAGTGACTTGCGTCGGGCAACCAGCTTGTGCTTCAGCATCTGAAGTTGCTGTCGCGTCGGTGACGTCATGGCCGGCCTCGCGGTTGCATTGCATCAGCGACGGATGTCGCCGCGTCGCACCCAGACGCCACCGTGCTCGCAATGCAGCAGCTCGCTGCCGCTGCGCACGTATTGGCCCCTTGAATACGCGACGCCGTTGAAGTAGCACGTCGACGTCTCCCGCTCGAGATCGAGCGCACGCTCTTCGTCCTCGTCGACCATCGGCGAGGTCTCGAGCTCGTGGTCCGGCGCACCAACCTGCGGCGGATCGTCGCGCTCGCGTTCGCCCGCAAGGGTCGCGAGCATCGAGATTTCGCCGGTGCCCAAATCCGCTGTCTGTCTGCGAGTCGTCATTCGATCCTCCGCTTGCCCGGGGCGTGCGGATGTCGTCGATGCCGGTCCTGCTGATCCGAGGCGTCGACCGCGAGCGCGCGCAGGTCGAGAGTTAGCCGAACAATTGCACGTCTATTCGGTGCTCGCCTCGCGCACGAGCAACACCGGCTCGGGAGCGATGCGCACGAACTCGTCGGCAACGCTGCCGAGCAGCAGGCGGTTGAGCCCGCGCCGCCCGTGCGTGCCGATGACGACGAGCTCGGCCGGCCATGCCTTCGCTTCCTCGGCGAGCACTTCGACGATCCGCTGGTCGGCGCGCTCGATTTCGAGCAGCCGCGTCTCGACGCGCAACCCGGCGCGCCGAGCGAACGATTCAGCCTCGGCGAGCATCGCCCGGCCGGCCTTCGCGATCTCGGCGCGGATATCGGCGTACCAGACCGAGTCGGCTTCGACCGCCGTGCGCGTCGCATCGATGACGTGCAAGATGCGCAGCGCCGCGTTGTGCGTCTTCGCGAGCTCGACGGCTTCGGTGAGCGCCACGTCGGCCGTCCGGCTTCCGTCGATCGCCACGAGGATTCGGCTGTACATGGTCGCGCCCACCCTCCCGCACGCCGGCCCACTCGGGCCGCATGCAAACCAGTCTAGGAGATGCGCTGCACGAGCAAGTTGATATTGGTCACGTGCGCGTCGAAGCGCGTCGCGCTCGCCTGCGCCGGTTCGGGTTTGACAATGCTCAAGTCGACGCCAGCCGATGCGGCTACGCTGTCGTTGACAGTTACGTTTTGTGCAGGAGTGCGGAAATGACCGATTCGGGATCGCCGAAGAAGGTGCTCCTCGCCGTCGACGGATCCGAGCCCTCGCTCGCTGCGACGCGTTGCCTGGTTTCGTTGTTCGCGAGCGAACGTGCCACGACCGACGTGATCGTCATCAACGTGCAGCAGGCGCCGCAATTCGTGGAGCTCGCGATGGGACCCACCGAGCGCGCGATGGAGGAATCGCGCACGACGACCGGACGAAGGACCGCTCACGCGGCGTGCGGGCTGCTCGAGCGAGCCCGTCTGCGTCACCGCCTCGAAGTGCGCGTCGGCGACGACGTCGCGTCGACGATCGACGCCTGCGCACGAGAGTACGGCTGCGACGTCATCGTCATCGGCCCGCGCGGTCTCGGGCGCTTCGGCGAATTCGTGCTCGGCTCCGTGGCCACCAAGCTGATCCATCACTCCAAGGTGCCGTTGCTGCTCGGCCGCTGATGCGCCGCGGGCTCCGCCCGCTCGGCGTCGTGCTCAGCGCCGGCTCTCCGGCGTTGCGAACGAACCGTGCGCGCCGGTGCGGATGCCTGGCGTTTGCGGCGGGCTCGGGCCTCTGTCGAGCGACATGATGTAGCCCGCGATCGCGCGCGCATCGCGCGGCGCAAGCTCGGGATGCGGAGGCATGTGCCACGGTCCGTTGCCGCGCTCGCCGCGCGCGATGAACCGCTCGATGATCGCCGCCGCGTTCGGCCGGCCGCGGTACCCTGCGGCGATGTCGGCGAACGCGGGTCCGGCGAACGGCTGCTCGTCCGAGTGGCAGATGTAGCACCTGTGGTCGTGCATCAGCGCGACCGCGTCCTCGGCGCCGTCTGCGAGCGCAACGGCGGGTGACAGCGCGAGCAGCAGAAGCGTACAGCGGAGTGCAACCCGATGACCCATGGCCGATCCCGCTTCGATCATCACCTGCCGGGAGCGCCGCTCGTTGACAACAATCAACTGCGCGAGCCGCGCAGTGCGTGCGGGGGAGATGTGCGTCACGCGGCTCTTGACGCGCGCCGCACGCTCGCGCAACGTGCGCGTTCGATGGGATGGTGCACATGAACGACGACCCGCCGGCGATCTTCGCGCCGCTCGCTGGCCGCGTGTTCGCCGAGGCGGTCTGCGGCGCGCTCGGCGTCGTCTTGGCCGCGCACGACGAGCACGAGTTCGAGGACGGCGAGCACCGGTTGCGTCCGCGCGGCAGCGTGCGCGGCCGCGACGTCTACGTCGTGCAGTCGCTGCATGCCGACCCGCGGCGGAGCATCGACGAAAAGCTCGTGCGACTTCTGTTCTTCATCGGTGCGCTCAAGGACGCGGACGCCCGATCGGTCACCGCTGTCGTCCCGTATCTCGCCTACTCACGCAAGGATCGCAAGTCGCAGCCCGGCGATCCCGTATCCACGCGCTACGTCGCCGCGATGCTCGAGTCGGTCGGCACCGACCGCGTGATGACGCTCGATGTGCACAACCTGGCGGCGTACCAGAACGCATTTCGCTGTCGCACCGCGCATCTGGATGCGGCGCCGGTGCTGATCGAGCAGTTTGTTCCGCTGCTCGGCGATGATGCAGCGGGTGTGGTGTCGCCGGACGCCGGCGGCATCAAGCGCGCCGAGGCGTTTCGCCAGCGGCTCGCCGCGCGGCTCGGCCGCGACGTCGGCGCGGCATTCGTCGAGAAGCACCGTGCCGACGCCATCGTGCGCGGCGGCGGCTTTGCCGGTGACGTCGCAGGCCGGGTCGCGATCATCGTCGATGATCTGATCAGCACGGGCACGACGATCGCGCGCGCGGCGCGCTCATGCCGGGACGCCGGCGCCACCCACGTCTGGGCCGCGGCATCGCACGGTGTTTTCACGGTGGCCGCGAACGCGACGCTCGGTGCGAGCGGCATCGAGCGCATCGTGGTCACCGACACGGTTCCACTTCCGGCCTTTGTCGACGCGCATCTCGCGGCGCGGGTTTCAACGGTGAGCGTGGCGCCACTTTTCGCGCAAGCGATCGGACGCATTCACCGCGGCGAGTCGACCGACGACCTCGGCGTGCTTTAAGTCGCCGCGCGGCTCGTGCCGCCGGTCGCGTTGCGAGCATGGGGATGGTGCGCTCGCACCATGCGCGTTCGCTTCACACGTCGCCGCCCGACATCGAACGCATTGAGGGTTTTGCGGTCTCTGCCGCTGAGTAGCCCGGCGCGCGTCGTCGATGCTGTCGATCGTGCCGGTGTATCCTCCGGCATCGTCCATCGATGTCGCGGCTGCCGGCGTTCGCGCGACGCATGCGTGTTCGCCCGCGCAAGAAATCCTGACGCGAAAGGTGCGAACATGAAAGCAAGAATTGCTGGTGCAAGGATGATGGCCGTGCTGGTTTGCGCGCTGCTCGGCGCATGCGCGGCGACGGGGTCGCGCGTGACGTCCGACGGAGGCATGTACAAGTCGATGGCGAACGGCCAGCAATGGTGGTGCAACAGCGCCGGCGGGTGCGACTGCACGATCGACGGCGTCAAGGCGACCTGCTCGCTGGTGCAGGCGTGCCTCAGCTCCGGCAACTGCAAGCTGGCGCCATAGCGGCGCGGCCGGGCGCCTCGGATGTCTCGCCGGGGCGCTCGTGCGGCGCGGCTGGAAAGGGAGTCGAATGTTCCTGCAAGAGCCGGCGGACCGCCGAGGCGGCCGAATTCCTCGAAGCCGAGCGCGCCGCGAACGGCTACGTGATGAATCTCGAGCGCGCCTGGGCATGGCGACCCGACGTCGCGCACGCGTTCATGGCGCTGCGCAAGCGGCTGATCGGCGGGTCGGCGCTCACGCCGCGCGAGATCGCGCTGCTCGTATGCGCGACGGCGCGCACGCTCGGCGACTCGTACTGCTCGCTCGCATGGGGCAAGCGGCTGGCCGACCTCGCGGGTCCGAACCTCGCCGCCGCGGCGCTGCGCGGCGCCGAGCCGGCCGACATGACGCAGCGTGAGGCGGCGCT
Source organism: uncultured beta proteobacterium (assembly GCA_963798655.1). Taxonomy (GTDB): domain Bacteria; phylum Pseudomonadota; class Gammaproteobacteria; order Burkholderiales; family Casimicrobiaceae; genus CAVSMC01. The sequence continues at coordinate 89,871 of CAWCUH010000016.1, forward strand.
CGCCCGGTGGGCCGGGCACGTCGTGCGCGATCCGAACGGCTGCCGCGCAGAGGACGTCGACGAGCTGCGCGCGGCCGGTTTGTCGGACAAGGAAATCCTCGAGGCGACGGTGCACGTCGCGCTGCGGCTCGCGTTCTCGACGGTGAACGACGCGCTCGGCGCGCGGCCCGATGCCGAGCTCGTCGCCGCCGCGCCCGCCGACGTGGCGGCCGCGGTGACGTACGGGCGGCCGCCGCTGCCATGAGCGCGCTTGTCGCCGACCCCGATCTGCGCACGAAGCTCGCCGTCGCCAACCGGATTCTCTATGACCAGGGCGTCGTCGACGGCTTCGGTCATGTCAGCGTTCGCCACGACAAGTCGGCCGAGCATTTCCTGCTCGCGCGCAACATGGCGCCGGGGCTCGTGCGCGCCGTCGACATCCTCACGTTCGACCTCGACGGCGCGCCGCTCGACGCCGACGGCCGCCGCGTGTATCTCGAGCGCTTCATCCACGGCGAGATCTACCGTGCGCGTTCGGACGTGCGGGCGATCGTCCACAGTCATTCGCCGAGCGTCATCCCGTTTGGCGTGACGTCGGTGCCGCTGCGGCCGGTGTTCCACATGAGCGGCTTTCTCGGCGCGCGGCACGGCGCTGTTCGACATTCGCGCCGTCGCCGGCGATACCGACATGCTGGTGAGCGACAAGCGGCTCGGCGCCGCGCTCGCAGCGTCGCTCGGCACGCGCACGACGGTGCTGATGCGCGGGCACGGCTCGACGGTCGTCGGCGAGTCGATCGAGCAGGTCGTCTATCGCGCCGTTTACGCGGAAGTCAACGCGAGGCTGCAGCTGTCGGCGACGACGCTCGGCGACATCACGTTCCTGAACGAGCACGAGGCGACGCTCGCGTCGGCGCGCAACGACGGCCAGATCGGCCGCACGTGGGAGCTGTGGCGCTCGCGCGTCGGCGACGTCGGTTGACGATTCGCGCTACTTCGCCGCGCGCGCGTAATACTTGAACAGCTCGTCCTGCTGCTGCTTCGTCAGCGGGGCCGGCAGGAACTTGAGGCTGGTCGCATCCGTCATCGCCTCGTCGAGCCCCGAGAGCCGGTCGAGCCGCAAATTTTCCCTGGGATAGAACTCGTCGCGCACGTGCTTCGCGAGCGCCTCGGGCACATTGACCCATCCGGCATACGACGTGATCGCCGCTGGATCCGAATACATCCAGTCGAGCGTTTCCTTGTACGCGGCGAGGTAGCGGTCGACGACGTCGCGCCGCTTCTCGACCGTCTGCAGGTTGGCGATCATCAGCCGCACCGTCTGGTTGCGAAAGGCCGGCACGTCGCTTTCGCGCGCGACGAGCCGGATCCGTCCTTCCTGCAGATCCTTGACGCCGAACGGCGGCGACGACCAGCCGATGTCGACCTGGCCCGACATCGTCTGCGTGAACGTCGATGCCGGGCTGCCGGTCGCGACCGGCTTCAGCGCGACACCGAACTCGCGGATGAACGCAAGCACCGCGAGGTTCGTCGACGAGCCGTTCGTCGAATAGGCGATCGTCTTGCCGGCGGCTTCCTTCAGCGACTTGATCGGCGACGCGGCGGGAACGTACCAGTACAGGTCGTCGGCGCCGGTGGTCGAGTTGGCGATCGCGCGCACCGGCGCGCCCTTCGCGAACGCGCCCATGACGCCCGCCGTGCCGACGCCGAGGCCGATGTCGACGCTGCCCGAGATCACCGCCTGCAGCGTTTCGCCCGCGCCCTGCGTGTACAGCATCTCGAGAACGATGCCGTGCTTTCTGAAGATGCCCGCTTTCTGGCCAAGCTCGGGCGGCGAGTTCTCCCAGTTGCCGCGCTGTCCGATCGCGAGCCGCAACGTGTCCTCGGCGCTCGCCGCGCCGCATGTGAGGGCTGCGATCGCGACGATGATTGCGCACAGCGATGCGCGTGCCTTCATCGATGATCTCCGTCGAAGCCGCGGCATCGGATGCGCCGCGCGGCCCTGCAGTACACCGAAAGAAGGATGCACCTTGACCGCGGTACTGTCCAAAGCCACGGCTTCGATCTTGATGCGGACGATCTGATCGTGCTGCAACTGCGCGAACACACGATCCAATACGCCGCTCTTGGACCAGCGATTCATTCGCGTGTAGATCGTGTGCCAGTTGCCGAACCGCTTGGGCAGCCCGCGCCATTTGCAGCCCTGCTCGGCCACGTACAAGATCGCGTTCAACACTCGCAAATTGGACAGGCTCACGTTGCCGCGCTGAGTCGGAAGGCAGTGCTCGATCAGGCGGTACTGCGCTTCGGTGATCTCCATCGACGCAGTATCGCACAAGCATGACCATTAGTGTTAACACGCCCTAGCTGATTGCGGCGAGCGTCGACGCGACGAGCGTCGCCCCCCAGGCAACGAGCGCGACACCGGCGTAGCGAGCGATCCGATCACCGTGCGGCAGCACCTTCTCGGCCACGACGAACGCGGTGATCACGACGATCCACGCGAGATTCATGACGCCGACGACGAACAGCACGGCCATCAGCAGCCAGCAGCACCCGGTGCACAGCGCGCCGTGATGGACGCCCATCGCGAAGGCGCCGGCCGCGCCGGTGCGCCACTCGTTCAGCAGGAACGCGAACGGCGATCGGCAGCGGCGCAGGCACGCATGCTTGAGCGGCGTCCACTGGTAGACGCCGGCCGCGATCAGCACTGCTGCGCCGAGCGCGGAGCTCGTCGTCTGCATCGCGGGCGAGATCAGAGCCGTCTCGTGCAGCGCCCACTGCAGCAGCGTCGCGAGCACGCTGAACAGCGTCCACGCGCCGACGTAGCCGGCGACGAACAGCGTCGTGTTCAGCACCGGTAGCGCGGAGCACTCGCGCGACGCGACGACGCGCCGGTACAGCAGCACGACGGGCATCGCCGATGGCAGCATCATCGCGACCATCATGATCGCCCACATGACGAACACGAGTCCGACGTCGCGCGCGCTCCACGGGCCCAGGCTCGGCATCGCCATTTCGACGACGTCCATGTGCGCCATCGACCAGCCCTCGTACAGCAGCCATGCCCAACCCGCCGCGGCGAGCAGCGCGACGGCGGCAACGACGATCGCCTTGTCGCGGGCCGGCAGCGCGGCAATCGATTCATCGGTCGGCATCATGGGTGTTACGCGTGGCGAGCGTGCGGCGCGAACGGCGATTCTACGACTTCCCAAATCCGCCGCGGCCGGCTCATAATCATCGATCGTTCACCGACCCCGCGGAGGTAAACCATGGCGAGCGATACGCGCTGGCAGCTCTCTGGCGACTACTTCGAGAATTGCAACTGCGACGTGGTGTGCCCGTGCCTCGTGTCGACGAGCGCACCCTTGACGTCGCGGCCCACGCAGGGCACGTGCGATGTCGCGCTGATCATCCACATCGAGCGCGGCCGCTACGGAAGCGTCGCGCTCGACGGACTCAACGCCGCGGTCATTGCGCACACGCCCGGACCGATGGGCAACGGCAACTGGACGGTCGCTGCCTACGTCGACGAGCGCGCGAGCGACGAGCAGACCGGCGCGCTCGCGGCGATCCTCGGCGGCGGTGCGGGGGGCCCGATGGCGGCGTTCGCGCCGCTGATCGCGACCAATCTCGGCGCGAAGAAAGTGCGCATCGATTATCGCGTCGACGGCAAGAAGCGCGCGGTCGAGATTCCCGGGATCATGCACATGGCCGTTCGTCCGCTGCCGACGCTGCGCGGCGAGAACGAGGAGATCTGGGCGTCGGTCGGGCATCCGTTCGCGCCGGACAAGCTCGCGCTCGCCGTCGGCGAAGCGGGCAGCACGTTCAGCGATCACGGCTTTCGCTGGGACAACTCCGGGCGCAACGGCCACTACGCGCCGATCAACTGGTCGAACGCGTAGGCGCGGCTCGCCGTCCGATCGCCGCGAGAAACATGCGGCGCGCTCCGGGCGCGCCGATGAGGCTCGGCTCGATCGTGTTGTAGGCGAGCCGCGACGCGTCGCCGCGCTCGAAGGCGCGTTTGGACGGCGTCACGCCGCCGCCCGGTTCCGCGGAACTTTAGCCGCACGCGTGTCGTCCCTCTGGGAGACGACACTGCCTGGGCGTCGTCTTGCGCAAAAAGCCGGCAACAATTGCATCCCGGGGAGCATGTCCGTGAAGAGAATCCACGTATCGTTGCTCGAGCTCGCATTCATCGCCGCGACGCGCGGCGTCGGTGGCGCCGGCGTCGGATTGCTCGTGGCGGACCTGCTGCCGCGCCGCCATCGCCGAACGATCGGCTGGACGCTCCTCACGATCGGCGCGCTGACGACGGTGCCGATCGCATTCGAGGTGCTGTCGCGCAGCGGGCCGCGGCAGGTCGCGCTCGGCGCGATGCGAACGCCGCGATGAGCGCGACGACGGGGGCCGCAGGCGGCGGCGACACGCACGCCCACGACGACGTCGTCAAGCGCGTGCGTGCGGCGCTCGAGAGCGAGCGACGCGTGAATCTGCACCGTCATCCGGTGAAAATATCGATCACCGACGACGCGCTCGAGCTCGACGGCGAGGTCGACGGCGTCGCGGCGAAGAAGATCGCGGTGGGGATCGCAAACAGCATCTCCCGGCAGCGCGTCGTCGACCGGCTGCGCGTCGCCGTGCCGGAGCGGCGCGGCGACGGCGCGATCAGGACGTCGCTCGCCGCGCTGCTGATGGCCGAGACCGAGCTTCGCGGCTGCACGATTCGCGCACGCACGAAGGGCCGGCTCGTCACGCTGCACCAGACGACCGGCGAGCCGAGCGGCGAGATCGAGATCGGCGTCGACGACGGCGTCATCACGCTCGAAGGCCGCGTGATCAGCCTGTCGCACAAGCGGCTTGCAGGAGTGATCGGGTGGTGGACGCCCGGCTGCCGCGACGTCGTCAACGCGCTGGAGGTGGTCCCCGCCGAGGAGGACAACGACGCCGAGGTCGTCGAGGCGCTCGGCATCGTGCTCGAAGCCGACCCGATGATCGACAGCGGCCGGGTGGCGGCGAACTGCCGCGACCGCGTCGTGACGCTGGATGGTTTCGTGCCGACCGACGAGGAGCGCCGCCGCGCCGAGGATGACGCATGGGCGCTGTTCGATGTGGCCGACGTCGTCAATCGGATCGGCGTCGGCGCTGCCGGCTGACGTCTGCAGGGCCGCGGCGGCCGCCATGCATCGGCGCGACGCCGCAGATCGACGGCCATCAGCTGCATCGGGCGGCACCACTCGCCAGCGCGCAGCGCGGTGCCGCGTGCGAGGGACGTCGCAGTAGAATCGCGCCTTCGTCTCATTTGCGGCATTCGTTCGAAAGGGGGTCCCGCGTGAAGGCAACGCGCATCTCGCTCGTGTTCGTCGTGCTCGCGGCTCTGCTCGCGATCGTTTCGTGCGGCAAGACCGAAGCGCCTCCGCCGCCGGCGCAGACAGCGGCGCCGGCGCCGCCGCCTCCGCCCGCCGTCGACGCGCAGATGAAGCGGCTCGCCGGCGAGGTGTACGTCTACGCGTACCCGATGGTGCTGATGGACGTCACGCGTGAGGTGCAGGTGGCGAAAGCGCCGGTCGACACGTTCGTGCACCGGCACGTCGCCGACGCGACCACGAGCGAAGCGGAACCGAATTCCGACTTCGTCTATTCGCAGGCGTGGCTCGACCTGTCGAAGGGTCCCGTCGTCGTGTCGGTGCCCGATACGAAGGGCCGCTACTACCTGATCGCGATGCTCGACGCGTGGACCAATGTTGCCGCGTCGATCGGCAAGCGCACGACGGGCACGGAGAAAGGCGATTTCGCGATCGTCGGGCCCCACTGGAAGGGAACGCTGCCGGGCGGCGTGTCCGAGATTCGCGCGCCGAGCGAAATGGCGTGGCTGCTCGGCCGCACGCGAACGAGCGGACGCTCCGACGACGCCGCGGCGACGCGCGTTGCCGAGCAGTTCCACATCGTGCCGCTCGCGCACTTTGGAAAGCGAGCGCCGAAACGGCCGGCCGCCGCCCGAGCCGCGCATGGTGCTGCCGACGTGAAGGGCGAGCCGCGCGACGTCGTCGCGAACATGGACGCGACGACCTTCTTCACGCGCTTCGCCGCGCTCCTTCCCGGCAATCCCCCGGCCAAGGAAGATGCGCCGATCGTCGAGCGCATGAAGAAGCTCGGCATCGTCGCCGGCCAGCCGTTCGACGCGTCGAAGCTCTCGCCGCTGCAGGCAACGAGCGTCGCCGAAGGCATCAAGTCGGCGAGCGATGCGATCGCAAAGGCGGGCCAGGGCACCGGCAGCGCCGACGTGCGCAACGGCTGGGCCGGCGACATCGCGCTCGGCCGCTGGGGCGTCGATTACGGCAAGCGCGCCGTGTCGGCATGGCGCGGGCTCGGCGTGAACGCGCCGGAAGACGCGATCTTCGTGTCGGCGCGCTTCGATGCGGGCGGTCGCAAGCTCGACGGCGCCAATCGGTACGTGCTGCACTTCGATCGCGGCAACGTTCCGCCCGCCGACGGGTTCTGGTCGATCGCCCTGTACGACGACGCGCAGCACTTCGTCGCCAACCGCATCAACCGTCATCAGCTGCAAGACGACGACCTGAAGCCGAACGCCGACGGCTCGGTCGATATCTACATCCAGAACGCCGAGCCGCCGGCCGACAAGCAATCGAACTGGCTACCCGCGCCGAAGGCAGGCTTCAACATCCTGCTGCGAATCTACGCACCGAGGCAGGACGTGCTCGACGGTCGATGGGTGCCGGCGGGCATCAAGTCGCTGGCGTAACAACTCGAACGCAAACCGCGATTGGCGCGACTCTTGCGACGATCATGTACTTTAGACCTGGCGCTCGCTATGCGCGGTCGGTGACGATCGCGCCCGGCGGCCGGCAAAGGCGACACTTCGATGAGAAATTTTTCCGTGCTGCTCGTGCAGCTGGCGCTTGCCGCGCTCGTCGGCTACGCGGCCGCGCGTCATGCGATCGACGACGGCGCGAATCGCGTGACGGCCGTTCCGGTACAGCCGGCGCCGAACGCCGATCGCTCACCCGCGCCCCCTCCGGCGCCGCCGCCCAGCGCGCAGGCGCCCGCGGGACCGGTGACGGCACGCACCGCCGCCGCCGCGCTCAGCATCAGCTACCGAAGCGCGGTCGAGCACGCAGCGCCGTCCGTGCTCACCGTGTACTCGGCGCGCACGGCGTCGCGCGGCCTTCTCGGCCTCGGCGGCAGGCAACTGCTTTCGCAGGGCCTGGGATCGGGCGTTCTGATCGACGGCGCCGGGCACGTCGTCACCAACAATCACGTCGTCGAAGGTGCGAACGAGCTGGCGGTCGCGTTGCCCGACGGAACGCTCAAGCCCACGAAGGTCGTCGGCGTCGATCCGGATTCGGACCTCGCGCTATTGCAGATCGACGCGGGCGGCCTGCGGCCCATCGAGATCGGGAGCGTCAAGGACCTCGCCGTCGGCGACGTCGTGCTTGCCGTCGGCAATCCGCTCGGCGTCGGCCAGACGGTGACGCAGGGCATCGTGAGCGCGCTCGGCCGCAACGGCATCGGCATCAATCCGATCGAGAATTTCATCCAGACCGACGCGGCGATCAATCCCGGCAACTCGGGCGGCGCGCTGATCGACACCGGAGGGCGACTGGTCGGCATCAATTCGGCGATCCTGTCGCGCGGCGGTGGCTCGGAAGGCATCGGGTTCGCAATTCCGGTCGACCTCACGCAGAAGGTCGTCGCGAGCCTGGAGAAGAACGGCCGCGTCGCGCGCGGCTGGCTCGGCGTTTCGACCGCCGGCGCGCCAAGGGGGCAGCCCGGCGCGCTGATCGCCGCGGTGCAACGCGGCAGCCCGGCCAATCGCGCGGGGATCGAGCCCGGCGACATCATCGTCAAGCTCGGCGAGCGCGCGATCGAGCAGCCGGAAGATCTCGCCGGCGCGACGATGGAAATGGAGCCGGGAACGCGCGTCGCCGTCGAGGTCGTCCGCGACGGTCGCCACGAGATGACCGAAGTGCGCCTCGGGACGCGTCCCGCGCTGAAGCGGCCGACGCCGAACGGATAGCGCAGCGCCGTCAGCGCGCAGGGCTGCACAGTCATCGGCGAAGCTGCGCTGGCATGCTCGTCGCAGCGCATTTCGCTCACAGCGGAGCGTGCTACATTAAACGCCGCGCAAGCCACGTCTCGCTCGCGCAGTCGGCAACATCCCGGGCCGCCGTCACGGCCGCGCGGGACTCCTCAGGAACGATTGCCGAATCTCCGCGGAGATGACGGTTCATGGCGCGCAGCACGGTCGACGAGATCGATCGCATCAACATCTATCACGCGGCGCTGCTCGCGATGCGCCGGGCCGTCGAGGCATTGCCGCGCAAGCCGGAGCACGTGCTCGTCGATGCCCGCACCGTGCCCGGCGTCGACGTGCCGCAGAACACGTTCAACAAGGGCGACGGCATCAACTTCAGCATCGCCGCGGCGTCGGTCATCGCGAAGACCGAGCGCGACCGGATGATGGAGGCGCTCGACGCCGAGCATCCCGGCTACGGCTTCTCGGTGCACAAGGGTTACGGCACGCCGGAGCATCGCGACGCGTTGCTGCGGCTCGGTCCGTCACCGGTCCACCGCATGTCGTTCCCGGTGATCCACGAGCTGCAGGGCGAGTTCTCGCCGCTGTTCTACGCGCTCAAGCGCGACCTGTTCGCCGCGACGTCGCGCGAGGCACTCGACGCGTTCGGGAGGGGCTTGGCCGCGCACGCCGACGCGCTGCCCGAGCAGGAATGCAGGAAGCTGCGGCTGTTGACCGCGCGCCGCTGGAAGACGCTTTAGCGAGCTACGCCTGCACCGGCTGCTGCCGTTGCGTGCCGTTGCGCCGCGCGAGCCGACCGGACGCCAAACGGCCGATCACCGGCGTGTTCGTCGCGCCGCGCGCACCGAGCACGAGCCCGAGCGCGGCCAACGCGAGTCCCGCGAACGTTCGTGCGCGCATGCCCGCCAATGCCAGCGCAACCCCGGCGCCGAGCGCGGCGGCGCGCACCGACGGCGTCCAGTTGCGCGGCAGCTCGCTGCGCTCCGCGCGCGCCGGCGTGCCCTGGAGGCTCGAGATCGATCCCGCGTTTTCGAACGCGACCAGATGATCGTCGACGTCGGTCACGCCCGGCACGTCGCTCACCGTATCGAGCAGCGCGCGGATCTCGCGCGCGAGGATCGGACCGCTGACGGTGACGCGGCCGGCGAGGGCGCCGACATGGATCGCGTGCGGATGCGACACGACGCGGCCGATGCGCGAGCGCACGCGCTCGATCAACTGCAGGTCGTCCGGCGTGCCGGCGTCGCGAAACGGACGCGCGGCGCTCGCGCGCACGCCGTCGATCCGGTGCGACAGATCGCGCGCCGCGCGGCCCGCGAAATCCTCGGCCTGCGCGAGCAGGCTTCGCGCCTTGTCGCGCGCGATCGCGCGGCGTCGGCGTCCCTTGTCGGGATCGAGCAGGTACATTGCCGCGGCGCCGATCGCGGCTGCGGCGAGGACGGCGGTGACAGCGGATTCCGATTCGCGAGTCATGTCGGGTTGGGCGTTGTGTCGACGGGTGCGACGAAGCGGGTGCGCTCGCCTCATGCTACGCCATTCGGCGCACGTGCGCGATCAAGGAAGCCGCTGTCCGCTCGCACCGTCGAACAGGTGGATGGCCTCCGGCGGCACGGTGAGCCGCATGCGATCGCCCGGTGTCATCCGCACGGCGCGGTCGACGCGCGCGCACGTACGGGTGCCGCCGACGTCGAGGTAGACGTACGTCTCCGGACCGAGCGTCTCGACGACATCGACGCGGGCGTCGATATTGCCCTGCGCATCGACGACGATCTGCTCGGGGCGAAACGCCGCCGCCACCTTGCCGTCGCAGCCGCGCGCATCGCGGACATCGAGCATTGCGCCGTTGTCGGCACGAAGCCGCGCGCGCTCGCCTTCGACGGCGATCGTCCCGGGCCACACGTTGATCGCCGGCGAGCCGATGAACTGCGCGACGTAGAGCGTCGCCGGATGATCGTAGACGTCGAGCGGCCGGCCGATTTGCTCGATGCGGCCGGCGTTCATCACGACGATGCGATCGGCCATCGTCATCGCCTCGACCTGGTCGTGCGTGACGTAGATCGACGTCGCGTGCAATCGCTGGTGCAGCGCGCGGATCTCGGTTCGCATCGCGACGCGCAGCTTCGCGTCGAGGTTCGACAGCGGCTCGTCGAAGAGAAAGAGCTGCGGATGGCGCACGATCGCCCGACCCATCGCGACGCGCTGACGCTGGCCGCCGGACAGTGCGCGCGGACGTCGCTCGAGCAGCGCCTCGAGCGCGAGCGTCGCGGCGGTCGCGCCGACCTGGCGCTCGATCTCGTCGTCGGGTCGCTTGCGCAGCCGCAGCGAGAAGCTCATGTTTTCGCGCACGTCGAGATGCGGATACAGCGCGTACGTCTGGAACACCATCGCGACGTCGCGATCGCGCGGCTCGAGCTCGTTCACGCGCTTGCCGCCGATCGCGATCTCGCCGGATGTCACCGCCTCCAGGCCGGCGATCATCCGCAGCAACGTCGACTTGCCGCAGCCCGACGCGCCGACGAGCACGATGAACTCGCCGTCGGCGACGTCGAGATCGATGCCTTCCATGACGGTGACGCTGTCGAAGCGCTTCGCGACATTGCGGATCTGGACCGACGCCATCTTCTATTTCACCGCGCCGAGCGTGAGGCCGCGCACGATGAAGCGCTGGCCGAGCGCCATCAGCACGACGGCGGGGATCGTCGACACGATCGACGCCGCCGCCATCTGCGCGTGCTGGATCTCGTACTGCTGCGCGAAGCGCGCGATCGCGACCGGCACCGTCGCAAGCTCGCGCGACGTGAGCGAGAGCGCGACCGGAAACTCGTTCCAGCTGAAGATGAACGCGAGGATGCCGGCGGCGATCAATCCGGGCACGACCAGCGGCAGCGTCACGCGGCGAAACGCATCGAGCGGACGACAGCCGTCGACGAGCGCCGCCTCCTCGATCTCGGGTGGCACCTCGCGCATGAACGCGCGCATGAGCCAAACCGCCATCGGAAGATTGATCGTCACGTGCGTGAGCACCAGCGCGGTCCGCGTGTCGTAGAGGCCGAGCCCGCGGAACGCGACGTACCACGGTCCGATCAGCGTCATCACCGGGATCATATGGAAGATCAGCGTCCAGCCGAGGAAGCCGGCGCTGACCCATGTCGGCCAGCGGAAGCGATGCAGCGAGTATGCGGCGAGCGTTGCGATCACGACGACGATCACGGTGCTCGCCGATGCGACGATCAGGCTGTTGAATACGTTTTGAAGAAAATCCGATCTGCGACCGAAGAGCACCTCGGCGTAGTTCGCAAGCGTCGGCGTGAATGGCCACTCGCCCGAGTAGATCGCGATCTGGTACTTGAACGATGCGGTGAGGATCCACGCGAACGGACCGAGGATCGCCGCGACAGCGAGCGCGAGCGCCGCGCCACCGAGCCAGCCGGTGGCAAGTCCCGCTAGCGGGGGTGCAGTGTCGCCGCGCGCAAGGCGCAGCGTGGACGCGGCCGTCGTCATCACGCGGGCGCCACGCGAACCGCCTGACGGGCGACGAGCAGGAAGGCGACGATCGCGGCGATCAGCGCGAGCGACAGCAGCGCGCCGTAGCCGAGCTGATTCTGCTCGAAGAACACCTTGTACAGATGCAGCGTCACGAGCTCGGTCGACGTGCCCGGTCCGCCGGAGGTGAGCAGATAGACCTCGTCGAACACCTTGAACGCGAGGATCGTGCGAAACAGCAGCGCGACGACGATCGCCGGGCGCAACAGCGGCAGCATCACGCGGCGCACGAGCTGCGAGCGCGAAGCACCGTCGACGCGCGCCGCTTCGAGCACGTCGACCGGCAACGCCTCGACGGCGGCGAACAGGATCAGGAAAACGAACGGTACCCAGTGCCACACGTCGACGAGCACGACCGACCACAGCGCGAGCGACGTCGAGCCGAGCCAGTTCGCCGGCGGCAGGCCGAGCGCCAGCAGCGTCTGGTTGAAGATGCCGAAGTCGTAGTTGTACATGAGCTTCCACATGCTGCCGATCGCCACCGGCGGCACCAGGATCGGCAGGATCATCACGGTGCGCACGAGCCCCTTGCCGCGCGACACGCCGGCAACGAGCAGCGCGAGCGCGAGCCCGAGCACCATCTCGATCGCGACCGATGCGACGACGAACACGAGCGTGTTTCGCACCGCGGGCGGCACCACCTCGTCCGCGGCGAGCAGCGCGAGGTTCGTGAGCGGCGTGAACGTCCACACCTCGCGTGCCTGCGAGAACTCGATCGTGGACACGCTCATGCGCACGAGATTCGCGACCGGGTAGAGGGTCAGCACGACGAACAGCACGACAGCCGGCAGCAGGCTCCAGTGGCGGAACGCGCGGTTGGCGAAGTCGGAGAAGGCGCTGCGAGTCATGGGGCGCTGAAACGCGACGCGGCGAGTCATCGTGCTCGTCGTTTCCCGCGAACGCGGGAACCCAGTGGCATTGCGCTGCGTGAAACGTCACTGGGCCCTCGCTTTCGCGGGGGCGACAACCTACGTCACTCCGGCAGCGGCGGCACGTTGCCGGTCTTGCGGCCGTTCTTGCGGAACAGCTCCTCGATCTCGCGGGCGGCGGTGTTGAGCGCCTTGCCGGAGCTCATCTCGCCGATCAGCGCCTGGTTCAGTCGAAGCCCGAGGATCTGCTCGACCTGCGCGCCTTCGGCGTACCCGAGCTCCTGCCGCGCGAACTTCATCTCCTGCAGGTACGCGGGCATCCAGCGGAAGCGTGGCTGCTTCCCGAGATCGGACGTGTACACGTCGGTGCGATTCGGTATGCCGCCCGCTTCGGCGAACGCGCGCTGCGCGTCGTACGTCACGAACCAGCGCGAGAATGCGAGCGCCGCCTTCTTCTGCGCGTCGGTCGCGTTCTTCGGCACGACGGCATTCCAGTTGCCGATGACCGCACCGCTTCCCTCGCGCGCGCTCGGCAGCGGCACGACGTCCATCTTGCCGACGACGGCGGACTTCTGCGGGTCGTCGAAGCTCGCCCACGCGGCGATCACGAGGTCGCCCATCGCCGCCTTGCCGGTCGCGAGCAGCTGGATCACGTCGCCCTGGCCGAGCGAGCCGTAGTTCGGCGGACCGCAGCGCTTCAGAAGGTCGATGTAGCGATCGAGCGCGGCTTTCGCGGCCGGGCTGTTGATCGTCACCGTGAAGTCGCCGTTCGCCGGGTCTTTCACGACCGATCCGCCTTCGGCTGCCATCACGCTCATCCAGTCGTAGCGAATGCCGTTCCCGCGCTCGCCGCGCACGACGAAGCCGTACGCTTTCGGCGCGTCGGTGAGCTTCGCGCACGCGGCCGCGACATCGTCCCAGGTCTTCGGCGGCGCGAGGCCCGCCTGCTTCAGCAGGTCGTTGCGGTAGTAGAGCAGCTGCACGTTGCCGAGCACCGTGTAGGCCATCAGCTTGCCGCCCTCGCGCGTGCGCCAGCGTTTCTGCGCATTCCACCAGCCGGAGTCGCCGTAGCTCATCACTTCGCTCGGCAGGTCGAACGACGCGTCGATCTCGCGCAGAGGCGCGAGGAAGCCGCCTTCGTAGAACTCGATCGTCCACTGCGTGTCGAGCATGATCAGGTCGTACGGGCTCTGGCCGCTGCGAACGGCGTTGCGCGCCTTCTCGAGCACGCCGCCGAACGGAACGACGTCGAGGCGGAGCTTGTTGCCCGTCTGCTGCTCGTAGATCGCGACGACCTTCTCGAACGCCGGATACCACGGCGTCGAGGCGATCAGCACGGTGATGGGCGGCTGCTTGCCGACGTCGGCATACGGCTTCTGAGCGACGGCTGGCGCGCCGAGCGCGAATAAAGCAAGCGCGAGCAGCCGGATCAGCATCGACGAAGTGTTCAAAGCGTCTCCTCCTCGGGGGTCGCCGTCTGCGCGGCTTCGGTGCGGATGTCGTAGCGCGCGTAGATCTCGGTCGGCGCGTCGTGCGCGCGAAGCTCGCGCGTGATGCCGGCGTGGAAGCGCCGCTCGATCGCGGCGTCGCGGAACGGCGCGAGCTGCTTCGGGTCGCTCGCGAGGTCGTAGAGCGTCGTGCCGAAGTCCGGGTCGAACTTCTTGTTGTCGTGAATCGGGATTCGCCGCGCATCCTTCAACGCGTCGATGCGCATCACCGGCATCCCTTTGGTGAAGTCGAACGGCTTCGCCATCACCGCCGTCTTCATCTCCGATTCGCTGAACAGCGACGACAGGTGCATCGGCATCAGCGTGTATTCGTGCAGCCCCGGCGCATACAGGTCTTCCGGGTACAGGTAGTACGTGTAGCGTCCGTCGGTCGCGCCGATCGGCCCGCCGAACATGCCGAAGAGGCCCACGTCGCGATGCTTCGCATCGGCGGCGAGCAGCGGCACGACCGAGCGCGCCTGCGCTTCCGTCGGCACCGGCAGGCCGAACAGGTCGAGGAACGTCGGCATCAGGTCCATCGTCTGCGTGAGGCCGTTGCGCCGCGTGCCGGCGCAGCTCGCGAAATCGGGATGATGGACGACCAGCGGGATGTGCGAGATCTCGGTGTAGTACGGCTGCAGGTTCTTGCCCCACCAGTCGTGCTCGGCGAGCAGGAAGCCGTGGTCGGTCGAAAGGATCAGCGCCGTGTCGCGCCACAGGTCGTGCCGGTCGAAGTAGTCGAGCAGCTTGCCGAAATAGTCGTCGCAGGCGGCGACGAGCGCCGCGTAGTTCGCGCGGATCTCGGCGATCTCCGCCGGGCTCGAGTCGGTGCTCTTCTCGTAGATCGGCCAGTCGAGGATGCCGCCGTCCCAGCTCGTCCGGTACTGCTCCTTGAAGCGTGCCGGCGCCTGGAACGGCTCGTGCGGATCGAAGCATTCGAGCATCAGGAACCACGGGTCCGCGCTGCGATTGATGTCGAGAAACTCGAAGGCGGACTCGAAGCAGCGCGCGAGCGGCAGGTCCTTCTCGTCGACCATGAACTCGCAGTTGATCGCGTGCTGGATCCGCTTCCAGCTGCCGTCGTAGCGGTCCTTCGGCCGGCGCCACGTCGAGTCGAGGTCGTAGTGCTTCGCGGCGAACTTCTCGCGCAGCCGCTCGATCGGCGGCTGCACCATCGCCTTCCACGCGTCGTACTCCTGGCCACGCACGAAGTCCCACGTGCGGAAGCGGTTGTGATACGTCGCGCCGCCGTCCTCGAAATAGTGGAGGTGATCGCTCACGAGGTGCGTGTGGATGCCGGCTTCCCACATCGACTGTGCAAACGAGTTGTCGAACGGCTCGAGCGGGCCCCAGCTGCGATGCATGAAGTTCAGGCGCCCGGTGTGCAGGTCGCGCCGCGCCGGCATGCACGGCAGGCTGCCGACGAAGTGACTGTCGAAGGTCACCGCGCGTTGCGCGAAGCGATCGAAGTTCGGCGTGCGCACCCACGTCGAGCCGTAGCAGCCGAGCGCGTTGCGGCACAGCGAGTCGAAAAGGACGAATACGGCTTTCATCGCGAGCCTTTGCGCGATTGGAAGCCGCGTAGTGTAGGCCGCGCGCCGGGCGGCTGCAAAGCTCGCCGGCGCTCGCGCGACGCGGGTCAGCTTCGCACCGTCATTCGCTTGACGCCCGCCACGAAACGCTCGAGCGTCGGGGACAGCACGCCGCGCGGAATCATCGCATCGATCAGCTCGAAGCGGCCGCGCGACGCCGCCGCGTGCGCGAGGGCATCGCGCAAGTCGCGTCGCGTATGCACGCGCACGCCGTTGCCGCCGAGCGCGGCCGCGGCGCCTGCGTAATTCCAATCGTCGAGCTCGGTGAACCGCGACTCCGGCTGGAATGTGTGCAGCATTTCCCAGCTTCGATTGTTGAATACGATGACGATCGGATCCCAGCCGTAGCGCCGACAGTTGCCGAGCTCCCAACCTGTCATCTGGAACGCGCCGTCGCCGACGAGTATCAGCGGGCGCTCGCCGGTAGCCGCTTGCAGGCCGAGTCCGCCCGGCACCCCGAACCCCATCGTCGCGTAGTAGGCGGGCGCGACGTGAGCGCTCGACGCGATGTCCATCGCGGTGAACAGGCAGTCGCCCAAGTCGCAGGCGAGCGGGAACTGCTGTCCACCCGCGATCAGGTCGTTGATCGCCGTTGCGATGTCGATCGGCGCGATCGGTGCGTCGTCGGCGACGAGGCCCGTCGGATAGGCGGGTGGCGGGAAGCGCGGCGTGTCGCCGAGCGGCTTCGCGCGCGCGAGCAGCGCATCGACCAGCGCTGCGAGCGGCACGTTCGCGTACGTGTGGAAGCCGAGCGTGACCCGGCCGTCGAGCGCCTGGATCGTGTGGCGCAGGTCGATGTTGCGCGCCGATACGGCGAAGTTGCTGTCGCAGACGATCACGCCGAGCAGCAGCAGCGCGTCGGAGTCCTCGACGCAGCGGGTGACATCGGCGGCGCCGGCGACGCCGAGGTACGTGCCGACGAGCGGCGCGTCGGTGCCGGCGAGCAGGCCGCGCCCGAGCACGGTGGTCACCACCGGCAGCGCGAGCCGGCGGGCGAGCTCGGCGACCTTCGCCTCGAGGCCGAAGCGGCGGACCTCGACGCCGACCATCATCACCGGCGCGCGCGCGCTCGACAGGCGCTCGACGATCTCGTCAGCGCAGGCGGCGAGTGCGTCGCGATCGTATGACAACGGCGGCAGCGGAACGACCGGCTCGCATGGCACGCCGACCATGTCCCGCGGCAACTCGACGTACACCGGCTGCGAGAGCGCGAGCGCGCTGCGCAACACGCGCGCGATGTCGGAGGGCGCACGCCGCGCGTCGTCGAGCCTCGCCTGGTCGCAGGTGATCTGCGTGTAGATCTCGTACTGCGAGTCGAGCGTCTTCGCCTGATGGTGAAGCAGCAAGCCGCGGCTTGCCTCGCCCTTGCCCGGTGCGCCCGAGATCACGACCACCGGCGACTTCTCGGCGAATGCGGCCGCGACCGCGTTCACCATGTTGAGCGCGCCGGCGCCGTAGGTGACCACGGCGACGCCGAGGCCGCAATGCGCGCGCGCAGCGGCGTCAGCGGCGAAGCCGACGGCCGGCTCGTGGCTGAGCGTGTACAGCGGCAGCCGGCGGGATTCCTCGATCTCGGCGAACAGCGCGAGCGCGAAGTCGCCGGGGATGCCGAATATCTCGTGTGCGCCGTGCGCGGCGAGCGCGGCGAGCAGCGACTGGGCGACGTTCATGCGCACGCCCGCGTCGGGCGTCAGCGCGGCGTCCGCGGCCGCGCTGCGGCGACGCGCGCGGCGAGCAGGTGCTCTCGCCGTTGCGCTTCGGAGACGAATTCCTCGAGGTCGGGGTCCATCGCGCTGCGCGCCGAAAGCATGCCGACGATGCGGCCGCCGTCGACGACGGGCAGGTGGCGAAAGCTCTTTTCATGCATCATCAGCAGCGCGTAACCGAAGCGCTCGTCGGGGCCGACGGTGTGCGGCGCGCGCGTCATCACGTCGGCAACGCGCGTCGATTCGACGTCGAGACCGCGCGCGACGACGCGGAACACGATGTCGCGCTCGGTGAATATGCCGACGAGCCGGCCGTCGTCGACGACCAGAAGCGCGCCCACGTTCTTTCGCTCCATCAGCCGCGCGGCGCGCGCCACCGTCGTCGACGATGGGGCCTTCAGCACGTTGCGCCGGCTCATCACGCTCCTGACCGATCGATCGAACACGCGTCACCCCACGGTAAAAAATTCCGGCCAGCGTATCGCGCGGAGCCAGCGCAAGGGTTGACCGTCATCAAGTGCACGCGTCGCCGTTCGCTGCGCGGAGATCGCGCGAAAAAGCGCTCGGGTCAACCGTCGTTGTTGCTACACTGCACCACTCGACCTCGCAAGCCGCGCATTCCCGCCATGCGCATCGGCGCACGCCCGCCCAAGAACCAGCCATGAAGGTCGCCCGCCCGAGCGACGCCTTCCGCGCCTATGCGGTCGCCGCGCTCGGCATCGTCGCGGCCATTGTCGTGCGCGCGTTGCTCGACCCCTGGCTCGGCGATTTCGTTCCGCTCGTCACGCTCTACGGCGCCGTCGCTCTCGCGGTGTGGCAGGGCGGATGGCTGCCCGGCGTCGCCGCCGCGGTGATCGGCTATCTCGCCTGCGATTACTTCTTCATCGAGCCTCGCTACACGCTCGGGCTCGCGAGCCTGAGGGACTTCATGGCGTTCTCGCTGTACTACACGGCGTGCGCGCTGATCGTCGCGCTGGGCGACAACATGCGCCGCTCGCGCGCGCGGGTCGAGCGGGCGCGCGCAGAGCTCGAGCGCGAGGTCGCGCTTCGCCGCGACGTCGAGGGCCAGCATGCGGCGGCGCTCGCACGCCTGGACAGCCTCGTCGCCAACGCCCCGGCCGGCATCGCGCTGTTCGACAAGGACTTGCGCTTCGTGCGCGTGAACGAGCATCTGGCCATGCTCAATGGCGTATCGGTGGAGCGGCATATCGGCAGAAAGGTCGGCGAGATCGTCCCCTCCGTGGCGCCGCCGATCGATGCGATCCTCGCGCGCGTCCGCGACACCGGCGAAGTGATCCGCGGCGTCGAGGTGAGCGGCGAGACGCCGGCACAGCCGGGGCGCACCCGGCATTGGCTCACCAACTACTACCCGGTTCGCGACGCGAGCGGCGAACTCTTCGGCGTCGGCGGCGTCGTGCTCGATGTCACCGCGATGCGCGCGGCGCAGCAGGCGCTGCGCGACGCCGACCGGCGCAAGGACGAGTTTCTGGCGACGCTCGCCCACGAGCTGCGCAATCCGCTGGGCGCGATCGGCAATGCGGTCGCGCTGATGCGCATGCCCGCCGCACCGAAGCGCACCGTCGACGACGCGCGCGACATCGTCGATCGCCAGGTCACTCATCTCGTGCGGCTCGTCGACGACCTGCTCGACGTGTCGCGCGTTGGCAGCGGCAAGCTGCGATTCAGGCGGGAGCGCGTGGCGGTCGGCACGGTCGTCGCGCGTGCCGTCGAGGCGGTGCGCCCGCTGATCGAGGCGTCGGGCCACGAGCTCACCGTCGCGCTTGCACCGAGCTGGATGGTCGTCGACGGCGATTGCACGCGGCTCGTCCAGGTCGTGCAGAACCTGCTCGCCAATGCGGCGCGCTACACGCCCCCCGGCGGCCACGTCGTAGTGACCGCCGCGCCGCAAGGCGGCGACGTCGTTGTATCGGTCGAGGACGATGGCGCCGGCATCGCGCCCGACGTGCTGCCGCGCCTGTTCGAGCTGTTCTGGCAGGCGCGCGACACGGTGGATCGCGGCAGCGGCGGCCTCGGCATCGGCCTCGCGCTCGCGCGCCGATTGACCGAGCTGCACGGCGGCACGATCGAGGCGCGCAGCGACGGTGCCGGACACGGCGCCGAGTTCATCGTGCGACTGCCGGCGAGCGCCGCGTTGAACTGCGCAGGCGCCATCGCGCACGCGCGCGGCGAGCCGCGCCGCGTGCTGGTCGTCCAGGGTCGCGAGGACGAGAGTGCGCAGCGGCTGACGGCGACGCTGCGCTCGCGCGGCGACGACGTGCACATCGTCCACGACGGCAGCGCGGGCGTCGCCGCCGCCGATGCGCTGAAGCCGGACGTCGTGCTGCTCGATCTCGGCTTCGACGGCCACGAGGCGTGCCGGCGCATTCGCGACGAGCCGTGGGGCCGGCGCATCTGCGTCGTCGCGCGCTCGCGCCCGACCGATCCGCGCACCGACGCCGGGCGGCGCGCCGCGGACGCGCCGTTCTGCGAGCTCGATTCGCTGATCGAGCGGCTCGTTTCACAGGCCGCTGCGTAGCGACATGGCGCGAATCGTCGACGTCCGCGAAGCGACGAAGCCGATCGCATCGGCGATCCGCAACGCGTACATCGATTTCTCGAAGATGACGACGAGCCTCGTCGCCGTCGTGACCGACGTCGTGCGCGACGGTCGGCGCGTCGTCGGCTACGGCTTCAACTCCAACGGCCGCTACGGGCAGGGTGGACTGATCCGCGAGCGCTTTGCGCCGCGGCTGCTCGCCGCCGACCCCGAATCGTTGCTCGACGCTTCCGGCGACAACGTCGATCCGGATCGCGCATGGGCGGCGATGATGACCAACGAGAAGCCCGGAGGACACGGTGAGCGATCGGTGGCCGTCGGCACGCTGGACATGGCGATCTGGGATGCCGTCGCGAAGATCGCCGGCAAGCCGCTGTTTCGCCTGCTCGCCGAACGCTATGGCGCAAGCGCGAATCCGCGCGTGTTCGTCTACGCTGCCGGCGGCTACTACTACCCGGGCAAGGACGACACGGCGTTGCGCGCGGAAATGCGAAGCTACGTCGATCGCGGCTACACCGTTGTCAAGATGAAGATCGGCGGCGCGCCGATCGACGACGATCGGCGGCGCATCGAGGCGGTGCTCGCCGAGATCGCGACGTCGGCGCAGCTCGCCGTCGACGCGAACGGTCGCCTCGACCTCGACACCGCGATCGCCTACGCGAAGATGCTGCGCGGCTATCCGCTGTTCTGGTACGAGGAGGCGGGCGATCCGCTCGACTTCCAGCTGCAGGCCGCGCTCGCGCAGTTCTACCCCGGCGCGATGGCGACCGGCGAGAATCTCTTCAGCCACCAGGACGCGCGCAACCTGATCCGCTACGGCGGCATGCGTCCCGATCGCGATTTCCTGCAATTCGATTGCGCGCTCTCCTACGGACTGTGCGAGTACCTGCGCACGCTCGCGATGTTGAAGGCGCACGGCTGGTCGCCCAGCCGCTGCATTCCGCACGGCGGTCACCAGATGTCGCTCAACATCGCAGCCGGATTGGGCCTCGGCGGCAACGAGAGCTATCCGGACCTCTTCCAGCCGTACGGTGGATTTCCCGACGGCGTACGTGTCGTCGACGGGCACATCACGATGCCCGAATTTCCGGGCATCGGCTTCGAGGGCAAGAGCGATCTGTACGCCGAGATGAAGGCTCTCGCGAGCTGAGGCTGTCATTCCGAGGCGACGCCGAGGGATCTGCTGTCGCGGTCGAACAGCGGATTCGTCGCTGCGCTCGGAAGGACATCGCAGTGCGGTACCATTCGCGCATGAAAAGCAACGTCATCGTCGCCGGCGTCGGCATGGTGCCTTTCGCGAAGCCGGGCGCGAGCGAGCCGTACACGCTGATGGGTGCCGCCGCCGTGCGCGCCGCGCTCGGCGACGTCGGCATCTCCTACTCGGAAGTGCAGCAGGCGTACGCCGGCTACGTCTATGGCGACTCGACGTGCGGCCAGCGCGTGCTCTACGGCATCGGCATGACCGGCATTCCGGTCGTCAACGTCAACAACAACTGCTCGACCGGCTCGACGGCGCTGTTCCTGGCCCGACAAGCGGTCGCGTCCGGCATCGTCGACTGCGCGCTTGCCGTCGGCTTCGAGCAGATGGAGCCGGGCGCGCTCGCGACGAAGTTCAACGACCGGCCGACACCGTTCGAGCGCTTCGACGACGAATGCAACGCGATCATCGGCCATCCCGATGTGCCGCTCGCCATCCGCTATTTCGGTGGCGCCGGGCTAGCCCACATGACGAAATTCGGCACGAAGCTCGAGACGTTTGCCAGGATCCGCGCAAAGGCGAGTCGCCACGGCGCACGCAATCCGCTCGCGCTGCTGCGCAAGGAGCTGAGCGTCGACGACGTGATGGCGGCGCCGGTGCTGATGCCGGGCGTGATGACGCGGCTGATGGCATGCCCGCCGACATGCGGCGCGGCCGCCGCGGTGATCGTCTCGGAGGATTTCGCGAAACGGCATGGCGTGTCGACGCGCGTGCGCATCGAGGCACAGGCGATGACGACCGACACGCCGGCGACGTTCGAGTCGCACGACATGATGAAGGTCGTCGGCTACGACATGGCGAAGGCGGCCGCAACACAGGTCTACGAGGCGGCGGGCGTCGGCCCGGACGACGTCGACGTCGTCGAGTTGCACGACTGCTTCGCGCAGAACGAGTTGATCAGCTACGAGGCGCTCGGCCTGTGTGCCGAGGGTGCGGGCGAGAAGTTCGTTGACGACGGCGACAACACGTACGGCGGCCGCGTGGTGACCAATCCGTCCGGCGGGCTGCTGTCGAAAGGGCATCCGCTCGGCGCGACCGGCCTCGCGCAGTGCTACGAGCTCACGCAGCAGCTTCGCGGAACCGCGCAGGCACGACAGGTCGACGGCGCGCGCGTCGCGCTGCAGCACAATCTGGGGCTCGGCGGCGCGTGCGTCGTGACGCTTTATCGCGCGGCATGAGCCCATGATGCCGGCGCTGCACAGCGACGACGCGCGACTCTTTCGCGACGCCGTGCGCCGCTATCTCGACGAGCGGATCGCGCCGCGCGTGCCGCAATGGGTGGCCGCGGGCCGCGTCGATCGCCAGTCGTGGCTCGATCTCGGATCGATGGGCATGCTGCTGCCCGAGCTGCCGGAGACGCTCGGCGGGTCGGGTGCGAGCATCGCGATGCATTCGGTGCTGACCGACGAGATGGTCGCGACCGGCGTCATGCCGCACTTCGGCCTCGCCGTGCACGCGATCTGCGCGCACTACATCGTCGCGTATGGCAGCGCCGGCCAGCAGCGCCGCTGGCTGCCGCAGATGGCCGCGGGCGAGCTGATCGGCGCGATCGCGATGTCCGAGCCGTCGGCCGGCTCCGACCTGCAGGCGGTGCGCACGCGCGCGCGCCGCGACGGCGATCATTACGTGATCAACGGGCAGAAGACGTTCATCACCAACGGCGCGATCGCCGATCTCGTCTGCCTGGTCGTCAAGACGGATCCGGCAGGTGGCGCGAAGGGCGTTTCGCTCGTCATCGTCGACACGCGCGAGCTTCGCGGCTTCAGCGTCGGCCGCGTGCTCGACAAGATCGGCATGAAAGGCAGCGACACGGCAGAGCTTTTCTTCGACGACGTTCGCGTGCCCGTCGACAACCTGCTCGGCGAGACGGAGGGCCGCGGCTTCGCGCAGCTGATGGAGCAGCTGCCGTTCGAGCGCACGATCATCGGCGTTGCTGCGGTGGCGTCGATCGAGCGCGCCGTCGCCCTTACGTCGGCGTACGCGAAGGAGCGGCGCGCGTTCGGAGGGCCGCTGATCGAGATGCAGAACACGCGCTTCAAGCTCGCCGAGTGCGCGACGATCGCGCGGGTGGGGCGCGTGTTCATCGACGATTGCGTGCAGCGGCTCGCCGACGGCACGCTCGACTCGACGAGCGCGTCGATGGCGAAATGGTGGGCGACGGACATGCAGTGCAGGGTCGTCGACGAATGCCTTCAGCTCTTCGGAGGCTACGGCTACATGAGCGAGTACCCGATCGCGCAGATGTACGCCGACGCGCGCGTGCAGAAGATCTACGGCGGGACGAACGAAATCATGAAGGAGCTGATCGCGCGCTCGCTGTAGCGCGATCATGAAGCGATGGGACCGCTCGCCGGACTGCGCGTCGTCGAGTTCGCCGGCATCGGTCCCGGCCCGTTCTGCGGCATGGTGCTCGCCGACCTCGGCGCGGACGTGCTCGTCATCGACCGGCTCGCGGCCAATCCGAATGCGGGCGACGCCGCGCTGTTCAATCTCGGCCGGCACAACCTGCTCAATCGCGGCAAGCGCGCGATCGCGCTCGACCTGAAGAAGTCGCAGGCGGTCGCCGCGGCACTGCGGATCGTCGACGCCTCGGACGCGCTGGTCGAGGGGTTCCGACCCGGCGTGATGGAGCGGATCGGCCTCGGACCGGATGTGTGCCTCGCACGCAACGCGAAGCTCGTCTACGGCCGTATGACCGGATGGGGCCAGCACGGGCCGCTCGCGACGGCCGCCGGCCACGACGTCAACTATCTCGCGCTGTCGGGTGCGCTCGCACTCGGTGCGCCGCCCGGCGGCAAGCCGTGGGCGCCCCCCACGCTGGTCGGCGATATGGGGGGCGGCGGGCTGCTGCTTGTCGTGGGTCTGCTCGCCGCGCTGCACGAAGCGCGTCGCTCGGGGCAGGGACAGGTCGTCGATGCGGCGATCACCGACGGCGCCGCGCTGCTGACGACGATGTTCCACGGACTGCTCGCCGCCGGCGCGTGGCGCGGCGCCGGCGAGCCGCATCCACTCGACTCGACGGCGCCGTACTACGACACCTACCGTTGCGCCGACGGCCGGTGGATTTCGGTCGGGTCGCTCGAGCGCCCGTTCTTCCGGCAACTGGTCGAACTGTGCGGGCTCGCCGACGACGCGATGGCGCGCCAGTGGGATGCGGCAAGCTGGCCGAAAATGAAGGCGCGCGTGGCCGAGGTGTTTTCGCGGCGCAGCCGCGACGAGTGGTGCACGCTGCTCGAAGGGACCGACCTCTGTTTCGCGCCGGTTCTCGGCGTCGACGAGGCGCCGATGCACCCGCACAACCGGGCGCGCGACACGTTCGTCGACGTCGGCGGCGTCGTCCAGCCGGCGCCGGCGCCGCGCTTCAGCCGCACGCCCGCCGCCGTGCGGGCGCCGCCGCAGCCGAGAACGGCGGATGAGACGGCGAGCGTGCTCGCCGCGTGGGGTTTCGCCGCCGAAGACATCGACGAGCTGCGCGCCTCGAATGCGCTCGACTGAGCGTCCCGGGCGTCGTCATCCCCGGCATGGTGAGGCATCTGCTTCCCGAACAAGCGGAATTCCTCGGGGCTGTCGCTGCACGCAATGACAGCTTGCCCGCTCAGAGCGTCGGCGTCTCCTGCGTCGCGAACGTCTTTTCGTAGCGCGTCTGGCAGACGATGTCGCGGACAGCGGCGGGGAACACGGCGAGCCGCTCGTAGTCGATGTCGCCGCCGCAGTCGATGCAGACGCCGTACTCGGCGGCCTCGATGCGCTCGAGCGCCGCATCGATCGCACGGATGGCATCGATGCGCCGCTGCACCTCGGCGTGACCGAGATCGAAGAACAGCGTCGCGACGGAAGCGTCGCCCGGGTCGGCGACCTCACCGGCGACGTCGCCGATCGGCTGCTGCATCAAGCGCGTGAGCTCGGCGCGCGCCGTTCCGTACAGCGTGTCGCGCTCCTCGAGCATGCGGCGCTTCAGTGCTTCGGTCTGCTCGTTCGTGGGTCTGGCCATCGCATGCTCCTTCACCGATCTGCGGGTTCGTTGCACACTGTTGACATGCGGACGGGGCGGCAGTTCTTGCGAATCGATTGCAACGTTGACTGCCGGTTGAACTCGGCCGGTCGCGGCGTGTCAGCCGTGGTCGGCTGCGCACGCGGGCTTCGCCGTGCGCGCGCGGCGGACGCGTTTTCCGAAGGTCTCCCCG
Source organism: uncultured beta proteobacterium (assembly GCA_963798655.1). Lineage (GTDB taxonomy): Bacteria > Pseudomonadota > Gammaproteobacteria > Burkholderiales > Casimicrobiaceae > CAVSMC01. Next base: position 115,099 of record CAWCUH010000016.1, read on the forward strand.
ATATACAAACCTTGCAAGCACTCCAATCCAAACGGTGAAACCGATAACCGCGGTCTGGCCCGGCCGCTCGTATCCGAGAGGGGCCACGTGGGATGGCGAAGGCGTGAACTTCGCGCTCTTCTCTCAGCACGCCGAGGCGGTCGATCTCTGCATCTTCGACGCGACGGGACGGCGCGAGCTGCAGCGCATCCGCATGAGCGAGCGCACCGACGAGATCTGGCACTCCTACCTGCCGGAGGCGCGGCCGGGCCTGGTCTACGGCTATCGCGTGCACGGGCCGTATCGACCCGACGAGGGGCACCGCTTCAACCCGAACAAGCTGCTGCTCGATCCGTACGCGCGCGACATCGTCGGCACGCTGCGCTGGAGCGACGCGATGTTCGGCTACCGGATAGGCGACAGGCGCGGCGATCTCGCGCTCGATCGCCGCGACAGCGCGAGCGGCATGCCGAAGTGCAAGGTGATAGACCCCGCGTTCACGTGGGGCAACGACCGCGCGCCCGACGTGCCGTGGCACGAGATGATCGTCTACGAGCTGCACGTGCGCGGCTTCACGATGCAGCATCCCGACGTGCCGGAGCCGCTGCGCGGGACGTACGCCGCCCTTGCGAGCGCGCCGATGATCGAATACCTGCAGCGGCTCGGCGTGACGACGATCGAGCTGATGCCCGTGCACGCGTTTGTCGACGACCGTCACCTGCTCGAGCGCGGATTGCGCAACTACTGGGGCTACAACACGATCGGCTTCTTCGCCCCGGATGCGCGCTACTCGGCCTCCGGCAAGGTGAACGAGTTCAAGACGATGGTGAAGGTGCTGCACTCGGCCAGGCTCGAGGTCATCCTCGACGTCGTTTACAACCACACCGCCGAAGGCAACGAGCTCGGGCCGACGCTGTGCTTCCGCGGCATCGACAACGCAAGCTATTATCGGCTGAAGCCCGACGCGCCGCGCTACTACATGGACTACACCGGCTGCGGCAACACGCTCAACATGCGCCATCCGCGCACGCTGCAGCTGATCATGGACTCGCTGCGCTACTGGGTCACCGAGATGCACGTCGACGGCTTCCGGTTCGACCTCGCCTCTGCACTGGCTCGCGAGATGCACGACGTCGACCGTCTCGGCGCGTTCTTCGACGTGCTGCAGCAGGACCCGGTGCTCTCGCGGGTGAAGCTGATCGCCGAGCCGTGGGATCTCGGCGAAGGCGGCTACCAGGTCGGCAACTTCCCGAGCGGATGGGCCGAGTGGAACGACAAGTACCGCGACACGATCCGCCGATACTGGAGAGGCGATGGCGGGCTCATCGGCGAGTTCGCGCGCCGCCTCACCGGCTCGTCCGATCTCTACGGGGGCAGCGGCCGGCGCCCGCACGCGAGCATCAACTTCGTCACCGCGCACGACGGCTTCACGCTGCGCGACCTCGTCTCGTACAACGACAAGCACAACGAGGCGAACGGCGAGGAGAATCGGGACGGGCACAACGAGAACCTGTCGTGGAACTGCGGCGTCGAGGGCGCCACCGACGATGCCGACGTGGTCGCGCTGCGCGCTCGCCAGACGCGCAACTTCCTTTCGACGCTGCTGCTGTCGCAAGGCGTGCCGATGCTCACGTCGGGCGACGAGATCGGGCGCACGCAGCACGGCAACAACAACGCCTATTGCCAGGACAGCCCGCTCTCGTGGGTCGACTGGAACCTCGACGCCGAGCGGCGCGCGTTGCTCGAGTTCACCCGCTGCGTGATCGCGCTTCGACGCGAGCATCCGGTGTTCCGCCGGCGCCACTTCTTCCAGGGACACTCGCTGCGCGGCGACGGCAAGTCGCGCGACATCGCGTGGTTCCGGCCCGACGGCAACGAGATGACCGAGCAGGAGTGGGAGCAGGATTTCGCGCGCTCCCTCGGCGTCTATCTCGGCGGCGATGCGATCGACGAGGTCGACGCGCACGGCCGGCCGCTGCACGACGACAACTTCATGATGCTCTACAACGCGCACCACGACGACGTCCCGTTCACGCTGCCCGGCGATGCGGGCGCGACGTGGCGCGTCGCCATCGACACCGCGCATCCGGGCGACGTCGACCGCACGGTGAACGCGCGCGATGTGTATCCGTTGTCAGGCAGGTCGTTCGTGCTGCTGCGCCAGCCGGGCAGCGCAGCGGCGGCGTCGTGAAGCGCGCGCACGCGATGCCGTTCGGTGCCGAGCTCACGGCGACCGGCACGCGTTTCCGGCTGTGGGCGCCGGCCGCGTCCGCCGTCGGCGTGCGCATCGACGACGGCGCGCGGTGCCACGCGCTTCGCCGCGGCGATCGCGGCTGGTTCGAGGCGACGATCGATGGCGTGCGCGCCGGCGCGCGCTACGCGTTTCGCATCGACGATCGCCTCGACGTCCCCGACCCGGCGTCGCGCGCCAATCCGAACGGCGTGCATGCGCCGAGCGCAGTCGTCGATCCTCGCGCATACGAATGGCGCGACGAGCGATGGCGCGGCAGGCCGTGGACCGAGGCGGTCGTCTACGAGCTGCATATCGGAACGTTCACGGCCACGGGCACGTTCGCCGCAGCCATCGGCCGACTCGACCATCTCGTCGATCTCGGCGTGACGGCGATCGAGCTGATGCCGGTTGCGCAGTTCGCCGGCGATCGCAACTGGGGCTACGACGGCGTGCTGCCGTTCGCGCCGGCGTCGTGCTACGGCGCGCCGGACGACCTGAAGCGGCTGATCGACTCGGCACACTTGCGCGGACTGATGGTGCTGGTCGACGTCGTGTACAACCACTTCGGACCGGAGGGGAACTACATCGGCGCGTATGCGCCGCAGTTCTTCGATCCGCACGAGCCGACGCCATGGGGCGCCGCGATCAACTTCGACGGCGAGGCGAGCCGGGACGTGCGCGACTTCTTCGTCCACAACGCGCTCTACTGGACCGACGAGTTCCACGCCGACGGGCTGCGCGTGGACGCCGTGCACGCGATCGTCGACGCGTCGGCCCCGGACATCGTTGCCGAGATCGCGACCGCCGTGCGCCACGCAGCCGGCAGCGGGCGGCACGTGCACATCGTGCTCGAGAACGATCGCAACGAGGCGCGCTATCTGGTCCGCGACGCGGGCGGCGTCGCGCGATGCGCGAGCGCTCAATGGAACGACGACGTTCACCACGCGCTGCACGTGCTTGCGACCGGCGAGCGCGACGGCTACTACGCCGAGTTCGCCGACCGGCCGCTCGAGCATCTCGGACGCGCGCTGGCCGAAGGCTTCGCCTGGCAGGGCGATCGCTCGCCGTTGCGGGACGACCGGCCGCGCGGTGAACCGAGCGCACGTCTGCCCACTGTGGCGTTCGTCGACTTCACGCAGACGCACGATCAGGTCGGCAACCGCGCGTTCGGCGAGCGTCTCGCTGCGCTGGCGGACACGCCGGCGCTGCGCGCGGCGACCGCGTGCGTGCTGCTCGCGCCGTCGGTGCCGATGCTGTTCATGGGCGAGGAGTTCGCTGCGTCGACGCCGTTCCTGTTCTTCTGCGACTTCGGTCCCGACCTCGCGGCGGCGGTGACGCGCGGCCGGCGCGACGAGTTCGGCCGCTTCGAGCGCATGCGCGACCCGGCCGTGCGCGATTCGATTCCCGATCCGAACGCCGTGTCGACGTTCGCGGCGAGCAAGCTCGACTGGAGCGAGACCGCGTCGGCGCGCGGGCGCGAATGGCTCGCGTTCTACCGTGAGCTCATCGCCGTGCGCCGCGATCATGTCGTGCCGCGGCTCGGCGCCACCGCGAGGGGCGGGACGTTCGACATCGCCGACGCACGGGTGCTGCACGCCGAATGGACGCTCGTCGACGGTTCGCGGCTGCACATCGCGGTGAATTTCTCGTCGCAGCCGGCGCAGCGCGCGCCATTGCCCGGCGACGTGCTCTACGCGGTCGGCGCCGATGCGAGGTCGGGCGCGTGGCCGCCGTTCGCGTTCGCCTGCACGATCGAGCGGGCCGAATGATCGGCGCGCTCGCGCGGCTCGCCGCCGCGTGCGGCATCGCGCTCGAATACGTCGACGTCAACAACCGCAGCCATCGCGCATCGGACGATACGCTGCGCGCGCTGCTCGCGACGATGGACATCCGCGTCGCGACCGATGCCGACGCGGCAATCGAGCTCGAGCGGCGCGAGCGCGTGCAGTGGAGCGAGCGGATCGCGCCGCTCACCGTCGTGCGCGACGACGATGAGCGGGCGGAGCTCGTCGTTCGCCTGCCGAGGTCGCTTGGCGTCGATACGCTCGCCTACGAGATCACGCTCGAATCGGGCGCGAGCGCAAGCGCCGCGGTCGCGGTGCGCGACGCGCGCGGCGCCGAGCGCGCTTTCGACGACGAGACGTTCGTCGCTCACGCGCTGCGCTTGCCGCCCGACGTTTCGACCGGCCACCACGAAGTGCGCGTGTTCGCCGACGGCACGCCGGTCGCGTCCGGTCGGCTCGCCGTGGCGCCGCGCACCTGCTATCGCCCGCCGCCGCTCGTCGCCGGCCGCCGCGGCTGGGGCGCTTCGGTGCAACTCTACGGCGTTCGCTCGGAGCGCAACTGGGGCATCGGCGACTTCACCGATCTCGCGACGATCGTCCAGCAGTGGGGTGCCGCCGGCGCGAGCGTCGTCGGCGTGAACCCGCTGCACGCGCTGTTCGCGCACGACCCGAGTCGCGCGAGCCCGTACAGTCCGTCCAGCCGCTCGTTCGTGAACCCGCTGTACGTCGACGTCACGGCGATCGCGGACTTTCGCGAGTCCGCCGCGGCGCGCGCGATCGTCGAGGCGCCGGGCTTTGCGACGGCGCTCGCAACGCTGCGCGACGCGCCGCTCGTCGATTACGCGGGCGTCGCTGCGGCGAAGCGAAACGTGCTCGAAGCGCTGTTCGCGCATTTTCGCGCAGCGCATCTCGCGCGCGGCGGCGAGCGCGCCGACGCGTTTCGCCGCTTCGTCGCCGACGGCGGCGATGCGTTGCGGCTGTTCGCGACGTTCGACGCGCTGCAGGAGTACCTGTCGCGCGCGGACGCATCGGTGTGGGGCTGGCCGGCGTGGCCGGCCGAGTATCGCGATCCGCGCTCGGCGCACGTCGCCCGCTTCGCGAGCGAGCATGCGGATCGCGTCGAGTTCTTCGAGTACCTGCAATGGCAGGCCGACCTGCAGCTTCGCGTGATCGACGGACTCGTCGGCGAGATCGGCGTCGCGCCCGGGTTGTATGCCGACCTCGCCGTGTCGGTCGATCCGGGCGGCGCCGAGACGTGGGCGAACCAGCGGCTCTACGCGCTCGATGCGAGCATCGGCGCGCCACCGGACGCGTTCAGCCCGAACGGACAACGGTGGGGACTGCCGCCGATGCTGCCCGACCGGCTGCACGAAAGCGGCTACGCGCCGATCGTCGCATTGCTGCGCGCGCAGATGCGCCACGCCGGCGCGCTGCGCATCGACCACGTGATGGGGCTCGAGCGGCTGTTCTGGGTACCGCCCGGCGGCACGCCGGCCGACGGCGCGTACGTTCACTATCCGGCCGAAACGCTGCTCGGCCTGATCGCGCTCGAAAGCCACCGCCATCGATGCGTCGTCATCGGCGAGGACCTGGGCACGGTGCCGCCGTCGGTCGAGCACGCGCTCGAGGCGAACGACGTGCTGTCCTGCCGCGTGCTGTGGTTCGACAAGGACGGCGACGACTTTCGCGCGCCTGCCGATTATCCTGAGCGCGCGCTCGTCAGCGTGTCGACGCACGACCTGCCGACGCTCGCCGGCTGGTGGCGCGGGCAGGACATCGATGAGCGCGCGCGCTTCGGCCTCATCCCGGCCGAGCAGCGCGACACGCTTCGCAGCGAGCGGCGCGACGAGCGCGAGCGGCTCATCCGCGCGATCGACGCCGCGGCTTTGCTGCCCGACGCGCTGCGCGACGCCGCCGCGCATGACGACGTCGATCCTGCGCTCGCTCGCGCCGTGCACGCGTTCCTCGCGTCGACGCCCTGCGCGCTGCTGCTCGTGCAGCTCGACGACGTGCTCGGCGTCGTCGAGCAGGCGAACCTGCCCGGCACCGTCGACCAGCATCCGAACTGGCGGCGCAAGCTGCCGCTCGCGCTCGAGCGATGGCCCGACGACGAGCGCTTCGTCACGCTCGCGGCAACCGTCGACCGCCTGCGCGAGCGCGCGCGCGAACGCACGGTGATCGTGCCGCGCGCGACGTACCGGCTGCAACTTCACCGCGGCTTCACGTTCGCCGACGCGACGGCGCTCGTCGGTTATCTCGCCGAGCTCGGTGTGAGCCACGCGTATTGCTCGCCGTATCTTCGCGCGCGCTCCGGCAGCACGCATGGCTACGACATCGTCGATCACGCGTCGCTCAATCCCGAGATCGGCAGTCGCGGGGATTTCGAGCGCTTCGTGCGCGCACTGCGGCGCAACCGGATGGGGCAGCTGTGCGACGTCGTGCCGAATCACATGGGCGTGATGGGCGCCGACAACGCGTGGTGGATGGACGTGCTCGAGAACGGCCGCGCGTCGCGCTACGCCGACTACTTCGACATCGACTGGGAGCCGCTCGATGCCGGGATGGCAGGGCGGCTGCTGGTGGCGGCGCTCGGCGATCCCTACGGCGTCGTCCTGGACCGCGGCGAGCTCGCGCTTGCATTCGAGCCGCAGTCGGGAAGCTTCGCCATCCGCTATTTCGAGCACCGCTTTCCGATCGATCCGCGCGACTACGCGACGATCGTCGAGCGCGCGCTCGCGCTGTGCGACGCGCAGATGCCGCCGCGCGCCGCCGTCGACGTCGCCGCGCTCGTCGCGCGGTTGCGCGCGCTGCCGTCGCGCGACGATCCGGCGCCGGAGCGGATTGCGCTGCGACGTCGCGACATCGTCGACGCGAAGGCGCGGCTCGCCGAGCTCGCGGCGGCGAACCCGCCGCTCGCCGATGCGATCGCGCGCGTCGTCGAGCGGTACAACGGCGGCAACGGCAGCGGCATCGAAACGCTGCACGCGCTGCTCGAGCAGCAGGCCTACAGGCTCGCGTACTGGCGCGTCGCCTCCGACGAGATCAACTATCGGCGCTTTTTCGACATCCACGATCTCGCGGCGCTGCGCATGGAAAACGATGAGGTGTTCGAGGCGACGCATGCGTTCGTGCTCGACCTCGCCGCCCGCGGCGAGGTCGACGGGCTGCGCATCGATCATCCGGACGGCCTCTTCGACCCGGCGCGCTACTTCGAGCGGCTGCAGCAGCGCTACGCGGCGCTGGCCGGCGGCGGGGCGGCGATCTACGTCGTCGTCGAGAAGATCCGCGCGGTGCACGAGCGCCTGCCGGCGTCGTGGCGCATCGACGGCGACACCGGCTACGCCTTTGCGAACGACGTGAACGCGGTGCTGGTCGACGGTGCCGCGCGCGGACGCATCGACCGCACGTGGCGCGCGTTCGTCGGCGACGACGCGTGCGCGTTCGACGAAGCCGCGTATCGGGGCAGGCGCACGGTCATGCGAAGCGCGCTCGCCGCCGAGCTCGCCGTGCTCGCGAACCGGGCGACGCGGATCGCGCGCGCCGATCGGCGCACGCGCGACTTCACGAACAACGCGCTGCGCGAGGCGCTTGCCGAGACGGTCGCGCATTTTCCCGTGTATCGGACGTACGTGACCGAGCGCGGCGCGAGCGCGCAGGATCATCGCTACGTCGACTGGGCGATCGCGCAGGCGAAGCGGCGCAGCTCGGCCGACGTCGCAATCTTCGACTTCATTCGCGCGCTGATGATCGGCGAGCCGGCCGACGAGCTCGCCGACCTGCGCGCGCACTATGTCGCCTTCGCGATGCGCGTGCAGCAGTTCACCTCGCCGGTCGCGGCCAAAGGCATCGAGGACACGGCGTTCTACACGTTCAACCGTCTGGTGTCGCTGAACGATGTCGGCGGCGATCCGGATCGCTTCGGCCTGCCGGTGCGTGCGTTCCACCGCGCTGCCGTCGAGCGCGCGAAGAACTGGCCGGCGACGCTGATCGCGACGTCGACGCACGACAACAAGCGCTCCGAGGACGTGCGTGCGCGCATCGACGTGATCTCCGAGGTTCCGGCGGCATGGCGGCTCGCGATCCGCCGCTGGAGCCGGATGAACCGCGCGCACAAGCGAGCCGTGGACGGCGTGCCCGCACCATCGCGCAACGACGAGTACCTGCTCTACCAGACGCTCGTCGGCAGCGTTCCGCCGACCGCGATGGACGCGCAGGCACTCGCCGCTTACCGCGAGCGCATCGTCGCCTACATGACCAAGGCGGCGCGCGAGGCGAAGGAGCGCACGAGCTGGATCAACGTCAACGCCGAGTACGAGCAGGCGCTTGCCTCGTTCGTCGAGGCGCTGCTGCGCGGGCCCGGCGAAGGGCTGTTCTTCGACGATCTCGTCGACACCGTGCGCCCGCTCGCGTGGTTCGGCCTGCTGAACAGCGTCTCGATGGCGCTGCTGAAGACGACGCAGCCCGGCGTCCCGGACATCTACCAGGGCTGCGAGCTGCTCGACTATTCGCTGGTCGACCCGGACAACCGCCGTCCGGTCGACTACGAAGCGCGGCGCAACGCGCTCGCGTCGCTGCGTGCGCTCGGCGCTTCGGTCGACGTCGCGTCGGCTGCGCGTTCGCTGTTCGACGCGCCCTACGACGGCCGCGCCAAGATGTGGGTGCTGCAGCGCGCGCTCGACCTGCGCCGCCGCCATGCGAAGCTCTTCGAGAGCGGCGACTATCGTCCGCTCGACGCCGCGGGCTCGCGCGAGCGCCACGTCGTCGCGTTCGCGCGCACGCAGGGCCGGCATGCGGCGATCGTCGTCGCCGGCCGCCTGTTCGCCTCGCTCGGCATCGAGGCGGGCGCGCTCCCGCTGGGCGAATCGGTCTGGGCAGACACGGCGATCGACGTCTCGCGCGCCGCGCCGGCCGGTGTGCTTCGCAACGTGCTGACGGGCGAGACGATCGTCGCCGACGGCGGCCGCGTGGCGCTCGCACGCGCGTTCGCGACCTTCCCGGCCGCGTTGTTCACATGCTCGGTGTCGCCCGGTCGAGGGTCAGAGTAGAGTTTCGCACCCGACTGCACTCTGACCCTCGATTGGTTGACGTGGCTGTGCTCGCGACCGACGTTCTCGTCATCGGCTCCGGCCCTGCCGGCGCCGCGGCTGCGTGCACGCTCGCGCGCCGCGGCCGGAGTGTCGTGCTCGTCGACCGCACGACGTTTGCGCGCGAGAAGGTCTGCGGTGACGCGCTCATTCCCGATGCGTTGCGCGCGCTCGCGCGGCTCGGCCTGAAGGACCAGGTGCTGCGCGAGGCGCTCGCTCTCGACGGCGTGCGCGTCCATTCGCCGAGCGGCGCGTCGGTGACGCTCGCGGCGGAAGTCGCGTGCCTGCCGCGCACGCGCCTCGACGACCTGATGCGGGTCGCTGCCGTCGATGCCGGCGCGCGCTTCGTCGCGCCGTACCAGCTCGCGCAGCCGATCGAGCGCGACGGCGCGTTTGCCGGCGCGACGTTCGATGCAGCCGCAGCCGAGCCGCTGCGCGTCGATGCCGCATTCACGATCCTCGCGACCGGCGCCGCGACCGATCCGCTGGAAGCGTTCGGCGTGTGCGAGCGGCGTGCGCCGAGCGCGGTTGCGGCGCGGATCTACGTGAGGCCGGCTCCGGCGCTGGCCGAGCGTCACCGGCATCTCGCCATTTCGTACGAGCGCTCGATCTGCCCGGGGTATGGCTGGATCTTCCCCGGACCCGACGGCGTGTTCAACGTCGGCGTCGGCTACTTCAACGACACGGGTTCGGATGTCGCGATCAGGAATCCGCGCAAGCTCCTCGCGCGCTTCGTCGAGACGTTCGCGCCCGCGCGTGCGCTGCTCGCGGGCTCGCAACGACTGACCGACGTTCGCGGCGCGCCGCTGCGCACGGCGCTTGCCGGCGCGCAACTCGCGCGACCGGGCCTGTTCGTCGTCGGCGAGGCGGCAGGGCTCACGTATTCGCTCACCGGCGAGGGCATCGGCAAGGCGATCGAGAGCGGCATTCTCGCCGCCGAGACGATCGCCGATGCATGGCCCGCGCGCGATGCCGACCGGCCGGCGCTCGCGCACGCGTACGCGACGCAACTGCGCGCGGCCTTCGGCGACAGGTTCTATGCGTACGCGCTCGCGCAGCGCTGGCTCGCGCGCCCGGCAGTCGCCGACTTCGTCGCATGGCGCGCGAACTGCGGCGATCGCGTGCGCAAGCACCTCGAGTCGCTGCTCGCGGAGACCGAGGATCCGCGCCTTCTGTTCTCGGCGACCGGGATGCTGAAGTCGCTGCTGAGATAGCGCGCCCGAGCCGCTAGAACCGGAAGCGTGTCAGCGGTATCGCGCGGCCGTCCGGCAGCGTCAGCGTCGCGTTCTGCGCATCGGCGAACTGTACTGTCAGCGCGCCGGCGTTCGCGTTGACGAGCGTCGGCGGCCGGTACGCGCCGGTGATCGTCTGGCCGTTGGCGAATTGCATCCACGTGCCCTGGTAGGTGCCCGCTGCGCTCAGCGTGCCGACCGAGACGTACCACACCGGAAAGCCGGTGGAATCGTACATGTAACCGGCGACGAACAGCGTCGCGCCCTGCACCTCGAGCGAGAAGCCGCGTCCGCTTTCGGCGGCGTTCCACCACCAGCCGTTCTGCGGCGCGCTCGCGATCGCCGGCGACCCGAGACCGGCGTAGTCGAAGCGCTCGATCGGTACCGAGCCGCCGATCCATGTGAGCAAGCCGTGCCTCGCGTCGAAGAACTGCAGCGTCAGCGTGTCGAGCGAAGGCCCCGCCGCCGGCGAGCGGTACGGTCCGGTCAGCGTCTGGCCGCCGGTGAACGTCTGCAGCGTGCCGTTATAGGTGGACGACGACGTGAGCGGACCCGCGGAGATCGTCCACAGCGGGCTGCCGTCGGTTGCGTACAGATAGGCGGCGAAGAACAGGTTGCCGCCCTGGCGCTCGATGAAGAAGCCGCGGCCGTTCTCGGCGGGATTCCACCACCAGCCGTTTTGCGGAGACACGGTCTGCGGCATGCCGATCGTGCCGCTCGAGCCGGCGAAGTTCGTCGGCGAGTTCGGGTGCTGGCCGCCGATGCGATCGATCGACGTGATGCCGTCGGTCGGCAGCGCGCCGTAGCTCACCGTGTCGACGGGGCCGATGCCATAGATGCCGGTGCCCGAGGCGCCGTACTGCAGCGTGCCGCCGTCGACGAACAGGAAGCCGTTCGGCACGACGTAGTCGGGCGTGACGATGCCGAGGCTCGCGAAGCCCGGCGTCGCGACGATGAAATAGCGATTGGCCGTCGCGCCGCTCGGCAGGTTGTCGGGAAACGTGAACGTGTGCGTCTGGTTGCCGCGCGTGACCGTCAGCATGTGCTCGGCGAGGAAGTTTTCGCCGTCGGTGCCGAACGCCTCGCGGAACTCGACGAACTGGATCGTGCCGTCGGCGCTCGAGTAGATCTCGTTGACGCGCCAGTTGTGGAACGACGCAGCCGCGCTCGCCGCGAGCGTGCAAACGAACGCTGCGAGCAACCATTGGACGATTCGGGACTTGGTCATGGCGCCTCCGGACGCGCCGGCGGCTCACCGGCGCGCGCTGTAACGAACAGGGCGGCGCGAGCGCTCATTCCGTCGCTGCCGGGATCGGAGGGCCGATCTTCGAATACTCCGACAACCACGTGCACGAGCCGGCCGGCGACTGAAGCAGAGCACTTCGCGCGACGGCGCGACGCCGGGTTTCCCGTAAGCTAGCGGCGTCGACTCACGATCGGGGCGCTCATGCACGGATTGCAGCAGGCAGCGATCTTCCTCGCGACCGCGGTGTTCCTCGTTCCGCTGTTCCGCCGACTGCGTCTCGGCTCGGTGCTCGGCTATCTCGCCGCGGGTGCGCTGATCGGTCCGTGGGGGCTGCGCCTCATCGGCGACGTCGACACGACGCTGCAGATCGCCGAGCTCGGCGTCGTGTTCCTGCTGTTCCTCGTCGGGCTCGAGCTCGAGCCGGCGCGTCTTTGGGCATTGCGCCGGCAGGTGTTCGGCTACGGTGGCGTGCAGGTTGTCGCCACCGGCGCGATCCTCGCGTTCGCCGCGCACGGGCTCGGTCTGTCGCTCGATGCGGCGTTCATCGCCGGCGTCGGCCTCGCGATGTCGTCGACGGCGCTCGTGCTCGCGTGGCTCGGCGAGCACGACGATCTCGGAAGTCCGCACGGACGCGACTCGTTCGCGATCCTGCTGTTCCAGGACCTCGCCGTGATCCCGCTGCTCGCGTTGCTGCCGCTGCTCGCCTCCGAGTCGACACGCTTTCCCGGCGGCTGGACCGCCGCGGCAAAAGGCGTCGCGGCGATTGGCGTGGTCGTCGTCGCGAGCCGCTACGTGGTGCGTCCGATGCTGCGCTTCATCGCCGGCTACGGCGGCCGCGAGGTGTTCACCGCGGCCGCGCTGCTGATCGTCATCGGCGCCGCGCTCGCGATGGAGGCGATCGGGCTTTCGATGTCGCTCGGCGCATTCCTCGCCGGCGTGCTGCTGTCCGACAGCGAGTTTCGCCACGAGCTCGAGGCCGACGTCGATCCGTTCAAGGGACTGCTGCTCGGCCTGTTCTTCATTGCCGTCGGCATGAGCGCGAACCTCGCGCTGCTGGTCGACAGGCCGCTGGTCGTGCTCGGGCTCGCGCTCGGCCTGCTGGTGGCGAAGGCGGTGGTGCTGTTCGCCGTCATGCGCGCGTTCGGCGTTGCGAACGCGCCGGCGCAGCGCGTCGCCGTGCTGCTGTCGCAGGGCGGCGAGTTCGCGTTCGTGCTGTTCGCCGCCGCGCAGGGCTTCGGCGTCGTCGCGCCCGGCACCGCCGAGCTGCTGATCCTCGTCGTCACCGTGTCGATGCTGCTCGCGCCTTTGACGTTCACGCTGCACGAGCGGCTGCTCGAGCGCTGGCTCGAGCGAACCGCGCCGCCGGAGTTCGACACGATCGAGGGCCCGGGCAACCCGGTGATCATTGCCGGCTATGGAAGGTTCGGACAGATCGTTTCGCGCGTGCTGCGCATGGGCGGGATCGCGTTCACCGTGCTCGAGGCGAGCTACCAGCAGGTCGACTTCGTCCGCCGCTACGGCGCGAAGGTGTACTACGGCGATGCGTCGCGGTTCGACCTGCTGACGGCGGCGAAGGCCGGGCAGGCGAAGCTCTTCGTGCTCGCGATCGACGACGTCGAGGCGTCGATGCGCGCGGCTGAAGTGGTGCGGCGTCACTTTCCCGCGCTCACGATCATCGCGCGTGCGCGTAACCGCAATCACTGTTTCCGGCTGCGCGACCTCGGCATCAAGGTGATCGAGCGCGAGACGTTTCGCGCGAGTCTCGAGATCGCGCGCGAGGCGCTGCGCGCCTGCGGCTTCCAGCCGGCAGCCGCCGATCGGGCGATCGCGCTGTTCGAGCGGATCGACGTCGAGCAGCTCGACAAGCAGTACGCCGTGCAGCACGACGAGGCTCAGCTGATCCAGACGACGATGCAGACGGCCGAGCAGCTGCGCGAGCTGTTCGAGGCGGACGTCGCAGCAAACCAGAAATGAGGGTCAGAGTGCAGCAGCCACCGGAACGAGGGTCAGAGTGCAGATCCGGCGCCATTGCGGCGCGGGAAGCTGCCAGGCGAGCGGCGCCGAAGCGCACTCTGACCCTCAGTGCGGAGCACTCTGACCCTCGCTCAGTTCGCGTCGAGCGCGTGCCGCACGCCGGTGGCGAGCGCCTCGAGCGTGTACGGCTTGCCGAGCAGCCGTCCGTCGCGCTCGATGGGGCGTGCGCCGACGACGGCGTCCGGCGCATACCCGGTCGCGAACAGCACCGGGACGCGCGGCATGCGCGTTCGCAGCGCATCGGCGAGCGCGCGGCCGCTGATGCCGCCCGGTAGCACGACGTCGGTGAACAGCAGGTCGATGCGCGGTGCGTCCGGACGATCGAGCAGGCGCAGCGCGGCGACGCCGTCGGGCGCCTGCAGCACGCGGTAGCCCAGACCTTCGAGCGCGCTCGCGCCGAGCTTGCGCGCGTCGTCGTAGTCCTCGACGACGAGGATCGTCTCGCCACTGCGCGCCCGTGGCAGCGCGTCCCCCCTCGACGACCCGGCTGCGGCGGCGCCTGCGGGCGCGGCGATCGCCTCGCAGCGCGGCAGATAGATGTGCACGCTCGTGCCGAAGCCCGGCTCGCTGTCGATGCGCACGTGCCCGCCCGACTGGCGCACGAACCCGTAGACCATCGACAGGCCGAGGCCGGATCCCTTGCCCGGCCCCTTCGTGCTGAAGAACGGATCGAACACGCGCGAAAGATGCTCGCGCGCGATGCCGGCGCCCGTGTCGGCGACGCGCACGAGCACATACGCGCCGGAAGGAACGTCGGGCGCGATCGTCGCATCGAGCTCGGTGTTCGACGTCTCGATCGTCAGGCGGCCACCTTCGGCCATCGCGTCGCGCGCGTTGACGACGAGATTGAGCAGCGCCGTCTGCAGCTGGTTGCGATCGGCGAAGATCGGCCACAGGTCCGGCGCGAGCTTCGTCGACACGGTGACGGTCTCGCCGAGCGTGTGCGCGATCATCTGCGCCATCTCGACGATCAGCGCATTGGCGTCGTGCGCCGTCGGCGACAGCGGTTGCAGCCGGCTGAACACGAGCAGGCGGTGGACGGTCAGCGCCGCGCTGCGGGCTGCGCGCTGCGCCGCGTCGAGCGCCTGCAGCACGCCGTCGCGCGCGTCATCGTGCGCCGCGCGCTGCGTGAGCCGCTTCGCAACCTCCAGATTGCCGACGATCACCTGCAGGATGTTGTTGAAGTCATGCGCGATGCCGCCCGTCAGCTGTCCGACCGCTTCCATCTTCTGCGCCTGCGCGAGCTTCGACTCCGCTTCGGCGCGCCGCTGCGCCTCGACGGCGAGCTCCGCGGTGCGCTCGTCGACGCGCTGCTCGAGCTGGGCATTGAGCCGCTCGAGCGCTTCCTTCGCGCTTGCAAGCGCCTGCTCGGCATTCTTGCGATCGGTGATGTCGAGATCGACCCCGCTGTAGCGAACGGGCTTGCCGCGCGCATCGCGAACGACGCGGCCGCGACCGAAGATCCATCGCATCTGGCCGTCGGGGCGCACGATCCGGTATTCGATTTCATACGCGTCCGAGCCACCGTCGAGCACGCGGCGGAATCCTTCGACGACGCGATCGCGATCGTCGGGATGGCGCAGCGCACGCACGATGTCCATCGGCACCGGCTTGCTCGTCGGCTCGAGCCCCATGATGCGAAAGAACTGCGACGTCGCGCGAACGAGGCCGGTCGTGAGATCGATCGTCCACACGCCGATGCCTGCCGATTGCTCGGCGAGCGTCAGCGCGTCGCGATCGAACGCATCGTGCGTCGACAACGACAGCAGCCCGCCGGCGGCCAGGCGCTCTCGCGCGGCCGTCAAGCGCGGTAGGTGCGGCATCGTCGGAGGCCTTCCGGCTTGTCGTCCCGATCGGATAACATCGAATCGTACCGGAGACGTCATATGCCGGCTAGGCTGCTCGTCGTGCTTGCGTGGCTCGCGCTCGCCTCCTCTGCGGCGTGCGCCGGCACGCTGGTCGTCAACCTGAACACCACCGACGCGGCTCCGCGCGCCGCATGGCAGGCGGCGATCGCGCAGTTCGAGCGCGAGAACGGCGACGTTCGCGTTTCGCTCAACGTCTACGACCACGAGAGCTACAAGCGGTCGATCCGCAACTGGCTGACCGGCGTTCCGCCCGATGTCGTGTTCTGGTTCGCCGGCAACCGCATGCGCCAGCTGGTCGAGCCCGGGCTGCTCGAGGATTTGAGTGACGTCTACACGCCCGAGGCGCGCGCGTCGATGCACGCGTCGGCGCTCGACCTCGTGAGCGTCGCCGGCCGCCCGTACGGCGTGCCGTACACCTATTACGCGATCGGCCTGTACGTGCGGCGTGACGTGCTCGCCGCAGCGGGTATCGGCCCGCTGCAGCAGTGGACCGATCTCGTCGCCGCCTGCGAGCGCCTGAAGGCGGCCGGCGTCGAGCCGATCGCCATCGGCACGAAGGACCTCTGGCCGGCGGCCGCATGGTTCGACTATCTCGATTTGCGCTCGAACGGCCTCGCGTTCCACATGAGCCTGATGCAAGGCAAGGTAAGTTTTGCCGATCGCCGCGTGGCCGACGTGCTCGCGCGCTGGCGCGACCTGGTCGACCGCGGATGCTTCAGCCGCAACCACGTGTCGTCGACGTGGCAGGAGGCGCAGGCGCTTCTCTACGACGGGCGCGCGGCGATGATGCTGATCGGCAGCTTCATCGTGCCCAACTTCCCGCGCGACGTCCGCGATCGCGTCGACTTCGTGCGCTTTCCCACGCTGCGCGACGACGTCGGCCGCTACGAGGAGGCGCCGATGAACACCGTGCACGTGCCGGCGCGTGCGCGCAACAAGCAGGACGCGAAGCGCTTCGCCGCGTTCGTGCTCCGCCCCGACGTGCAGGCGGCGCTCAACCGCGAGATGCTGCAGATCCCGGTGAACGCGCACGCGGCGACCGTCGACGACCGCTTCCTGCAGCGCGGTCGCGACCTTCTCGCCGGCGCCGACGGGCTTTCGCAGTACTTCGACCGCGACACGAGCGAGGACCTCGCGCTCGTCGCGATGAAGGGTTTCCAGGAATTCATGCTGTACCCGGATCGCGTCGACACGATCGTCGATGCGATCGAGCGGGCGCGCGCACGCATCTACGGCCCGACACCCGCCGCGCTCACGCCGTAGCACGATGGCGACGACTCCGGCGCCCTCGGTTCCCGTCGTCGTGCGCCGGCGCGAAGCGACGCGCGCCGGACTGTCCACGGTGATCCTGCTCGCGCCGGCGTGCGCGCTGTTCGCGCTGTTCGTCGTCTATCCGATCGTCGGCAGCATTCGCCTGTCGTTCTACGACTGGAACGGTGCCGGCGCGATGCGCGCCGTAGGGTCGGCAAACTATCGGGAGCTCTTCGTCGACCCGGCGTTTCGCACCTCGCTCGCGAACAACCTGCGCTGGCTCGCCTGCTACGTCGCGGCGCCGGTGCTCGGTCTTTCGCTCGCGCTGCTCGTGAACCAGTCGATGCGCGGCATGGGCGTCGTGCGCTCGCTCTTCTTCATGCCGTTCGTCGTGAGCCAGGTCGTCGTCGGTCTCGTCTTCGCCTGGTTCTTCGACGCGCGCTTCGGGCTGCTGAACGAATTGCTCGTTGCGCTCGGCCTGCCGCGCATGGCACCGCTCGAAAGCGAGCATTCGGCGGTCTACACGATGATCGTGGCCGGACTGTGGCCGCAGACCGCCTACTGCATGATCCTGTATCTCGCCGGCCTCGCGACGCTGCGCACGGCGATCGTCGACGCCGCGCGCGTCGACGGCGCCCGCGGCTGGACGCTCTTTCGCCACGTCGTGCTGCCCGAGCTCGCGCCGGTGAACTTCATCGTCGTGATGGTGTGCGCGGTCGCGGCGCTGCGAAGCTTCGACTACGTGATGATCATGACCGGCGGCGGGCCGTTCGGCAGCTCGTCGGTGCTCGCGTACTACATGTACGAGCAGACGTTCGTCGCGCAACGCTACGGCTATGGTGCCGCGATCGCAACGACGCTGTTCGCGCTGGTCGCGGCGATCATCGTCGCGCTCCTGTGGCGCATGTTCCGCCACGAGGCGCGATAGTGTTCCCGGCGCCGATCGCCGCGCGAGCGCCGGCCACGCGCATCGCGTACGCAGTCGTCGTGCTGGCATGCCTCGCCGTATGGCTGCTGCCGCTCGCCGCCGTCGCGCTGACGTCGATCCGCTCGCTCGACGACCTGAACCGCGGCAACTTCTGGGGCTGGCCGTCGAATGTCGCGCTCGTCGCCAACTACGCGACCGTTCTCGGCGGCTCGAACATGCTGCGCTTCGTCGCGAACAGCTTCATGATCACGGTGCCTGCCGTGCTGGCGACCGTCGCGCTCGCCTCGATGGCGGGCTTCGCGCTCGCGAAGCATCCGTTCCGCGGCAACCGGCTGCTGCTGATGATGTTCGTCGCCGGCAATCTCGTGCCGTTCCAGGTGCTGATGATCCCGGTGCGCGACCTGATGATCGCACTCGGCCTCTACGACTCGCGACTCGCGCTGATCCTGTTCCATTCGGCGTTCCAGACCGGCTTCTGCACGCTGCTCATGCGTAATTTCATCCGCGAGCTGCCGGACACCGTGCTCGACGCGGCGAGGCTCGAGGGCGCCGGCGAGCTCGCCGTGTTCTTCCGCATCGTGCTGCCGCTGGTGCGGCCAGCGATTGCCGCCGTATCGGTGCTCGTGTTCACGTTCGTCTGGAACGACTACTTCTGGGCACTCGTTCTCGTGCAGTCGGACGACGTGCGGCCGCTCACCGCCGGGCTGCAGTCGCTGCGCGGCATGTGGCAGACGTCGTGGCAGCTCGTCTGCGCCGGATCGATCCTCGCCGCGCTGCCGCCGGTCGCCGTCTTTTTCACGATGCAACGCCAGCTTCTTGCCGGCCTTACGCATCGCGTGCGCCGCCATGACCGCTGAGCGAAAGGCGGGCAGCGGCGCGAACGTCGCGACGTTCCTGTTCACCGACATCGAAGGCTCGACGCAGCTGATCGAGCGTCACGGCGATGCGATTCGAGGAGCCCTCGCGCGCCACCATGCGATCGTCTCCGCCGCCGTCGCCGCGCACGGAGGCCGCGTGTTCAACGTCGTCGGCGATGCATTCTGCGCGGCGTTCGCCGACGCCGTCGACGCACTCGAAGCGGCGCTCGCCGCGCAGCGCGGGCTGTTCGCCGAGAGCTGGGGCGACATCGGCGGCGTTCGCATCCGCATTGGTCTGCACACCGGCGCCGCCGACGTGCGCGACAGCGGGTACGAGCCCTCGCTCGCGCTCGTGCGCGCGCAGCGCGTCATGTCGGCCGGTCACGGCGGGCAGATGCTGCTATCGGCGGCGTCGGCCGACGCGGTCCGATCGCAATTGCCGCCCGCCACGTCGCTGCGCGATCTCGGCTCGCACAAGCTGCGCGGCCTCGCCGACGCGGAGTCGATCTATCAGGCGGTCGCCGCCGACCTGCCGTCGGAGTTCCCGCCGCTTCGGGTCGAGCAGAGCGCGCCGGCGAGCGCCTCTCCGATCGACCGGCTCGTGCGCGGCCAGCTCGTCGGCCGCTCCGGCGAGCTCGAGCAGCTCGAGCGCTTTTTCGACGACGCGCAGCAGGCGCGCGGTCACCTCGTGCTCCTTTCCGGCGAGCCCGGCGTCGGCAAGACGCGGCTCGCGCAGGCGCTGATCGCGCATGCGCAGCGAAGCGGCGCGACGGTGCTGCGCGGCGGCTGCTACGAGTACGAGGCGACGACGCCGTACCTGCCGTTGGTCGAGGCGTTCCGCGAGTGGGTGCACGCGCAGAGCCCGAGCGAGCTTCGCGCGCTGCTCGGCGCTACCGCGAGCGAGATCGCGAAGCTCGCGCCGGAGATCGAGTCGAAGCTCGGCGCGCTTGCGCTGAACGCGCCACTGTCCCCGGGCGAGGAGCGGCTGCGCCTGTTCGACAACGTGGCGCGCTTCGTCGAGTCTATCGCCGCGCAGCGCGGACTGCTGGTGTTCATCGACGACATCCACTGGGCCGACCACGGCACGCTGTCGCTGCTCAACTACCTGCTTCGTCACCTTCGCCACAGGCGCGTGCTCTTTGCCGCCGCGTACCGCGAGATCGAGCTCGATCGCGCGCATCCGCTCGCGTCGGTGCTGGTCGACTGGAACCGCGAGCGGCTTGCGACGCGCATCGCACTCGGCCGCCTGTCGCTGGAGGCGACCGGCGCGCTGCTCGCGGCGCTGTTCGGCCAGCACAGCGTGTCGCACGAGCTCGTCGCGGCGCTGTTCGCCGAGACCGAAGGCAATCCGTTCTTTGTCGAGGAGGTCGTGAAGTCGCTGATCGAGCAGGGTGCGATCTACCGCGACGGCGAGCGCTGGCAGCGCAAGGAAACGCACGAGCTCGCGATTCCGCAGAGCGTTAAGGAAGCGATCGGGCGGCGGCTCACACGGCTCAGCGACGCGGCGATCGACACGCTGCGAACCGCGGCTGCGCTCGGCAAGGTGTTCGCGTTTCGCGAACTGGCAGCGGCATCCGGCGGCACCGAGGACCCCCTGCTCGACGCGCTCGACGAGGCGGCGGCCGCGCAGCTCATCCGTGCCAACGCCAGCGGCGATGACTCGTTCGCGTTCACGCACGACAAGATCCGCGAGGTGCTCTACGAGGAGGTGAACCCGATCCGTCGGCGCAGGATGCACCAGCGGATCGGCGAGGCGCTGGAGAAGATCGACCGCGCGGCCGACGACCGCGCGCAGGAGCTCGCGTATCACTTCACGCAGTCGGGCGACCTCGCGCGCTCGTTCGCGTACTCGCGCCGCGCGGCACGCAACGCCGGGCGCGTGTTCGCGCACGACGAGGCGCTCAAGTTCCTCGAGCATGCGCGCGAGGCCGCCGAGGCGTTGCACCGCGCCGAGGACACGGCGGCGGTCGACGAAGCGATCGGCGATATCCACGTCGCGCGCGGCGTCGTTCCGGCCGCCGTGGACAGCTACGAGCGTGCGCTCGCGGCGTCGACGTCGCGCGAGGCGCGCGCGGCGCTCAAAGTCAAGGTCGGCAACGCGTATGTGCCAATCGGCGATCCGCGCGGGCTCGTTGCGCTCGAGCAGGCGCTCGTCGAGCTCGATCCGCAAACGCAACCGAGCGCGCTTGCTCTCGCCACCGCGCTCGTGGGCCGCTATTACCATTACCGTTCCGAGGAGGCGAAGGCGATCGACTTTCTCGATCGCGCGCGCCTGCTCGCCGAGCCGCTCGACGATGCCGCCGTGCTCGCCGACGTCTACACGTACCTGGCCGGCGCGTATCAGCATACGACCGAGTACGACGAGAGCAATCGATGGGCGCGCGCGTCGATCGCACTCGGCGAGCGAAAAGACTATCCGGCCGCCGTCGCCATGGGCAACGAGTTCCTCGCGGAGAATGCCGCCGGACGCGGGCATTGGGACGACGCGCTCGCGTACGCCGCGCGCGACGCGGAGCAGGGACGCAAGGTCGGCGCGCAGGCGCGCGTCGCCTGGGCGGCGTTCGCAAGCGTGCAGGCGCTGCACGGCCAGGGCCGACTCGCCGAAGCGCTGTCCACCGCCCTCGACGGCATCAAGCTGTGCGAGCAGATCGGCGAAGCGCGCCTTGCGGCCTGGTTCGAACCGGCGGCCGCGTTGATTGCCGGTGATCTCGGCGATGACGCCGCGGCTCGCACGTATGCCGAGCACGGACTCGCCCGCGCGCGGCAGGTCGATCAACTGGTGCTCACCGTGTGGGCGCTGTACGCGGCGGCGCAGGCCGCGCGCATGCGTGGCGACGCACCGGAAGCGCTCGAAAGTTTCGACGCATTGCTCTCGGCCGTGCGCGGCAGCGAGAACCGCGTGGCGCGGCTTCTGACGTTCGGCGAGGTCGCCGACGCCCTCGCCGGCGCCGGACGGCTCGACGAGGCGAGCGCGATCGTCGACGAGGCATTGACGCTCGCGCGCTTCGCCGGTGCGCCGCATCGGCATGCGGTCGCGCTGCGCGCGCAGGCGTGCATTTTCGCGGCACGCGGAGACAACGACGGCGCCAAGCACTCGCTCGACGAAGCGATCGCGACGTTCGAGCGCTGCGGCAGCCGGATGGATCTCGCTCGGGCACGGCTGCGCCGTGCGGCGGTGCGCCTCGCGCGCGGTGACCCGACGGTGCGCGTATCGATGCGGCGTCGGCGCACGCGGCGTTCGAAGCGATCGGCGCCCGTCACGATGCCGCGCGAGCCGAGGCGGCGCTGCGCGGTTGAACGCGCCTCACGCGCGGTTCGATTCTGCGCGGGCGGCGATTCTGCTAGATTGTCGGGTTCGAGGTTCTCGCCGCAATGAAAGACAGTACCCACGCAACGGTCGCCACCGAGTCGGTGCGAGAGCGCGTCGCCGCGATCGTCGCGCGCGCCCGCGCCGCCCAGCGCGTGTACGACGCGTACACGCAGGCGCAGGTCGACGACGTCGTCGTCGCATGCGGCTGGGCGATCGTCGAGCCGTCGCGCAACCGCGCGCTCGCCGAGCTCGCCGTGCGCGACACCGGCCTCGGCAACGTCGCCGACAAGGTCGCGAAGAACCACCGCAAGACCCTCGGCTTGCTGCGCGACCTCAAAGGTGCGAAGTCGGTCGGCGTCATCGGCGAGGATCGCGCGCGCGGGCTGATCGAGATCGCGCGCGCCGCCGGCGTCGTCGCGGCGATCACGCCGTCGACAAACCCGGGCGCGACGCCGGCGAACAACATCATCAACGCACTCAAGGGGCGCAATGCGATCGTCGTCGCGCCGTCGCCGAAAGGCTATTCGACGGCTGCGCTGCTGGCGCGCTTCATTCACGACGAGCTCGAGAACGTCGGTGCACCGCGCGACCTCGTCCAGCTGATGCCCGCACCCGCAACGAAGGAGGCGACGTTCGAGCTGATGCGCGCCGCGGACCTCGTCGTCGCAACCGGATCGAAGGCGAACGTGCGCGCCGCCTACGAGAGCGGGACGCCGGCGCTCGGCGTCGGCGCCGGGAACGTGGCATCGATCGTCGATGCATCGGCCGACGTCAGCGAGGCGGCCGCGAAGATCGCGCGCTCGAAGACGTTCGACAACGCGACCTCGTGCTCGTCGGAGAACAGCGTCGTCGTCGTCGACGCGGTCTACGCGGCAACGCTCGACGCGCTGCGCGCGGTCGGCGGCGTGATGCTCGACGCCGCTGACAAGGCGCGGTTGCAGCGTGCGATGTGGCAATCGGGACGCCTTTCCGATGCAATCACCGCGCGCGACGCGCCGACGATCGCGCGCATCGCAGCGCTCGAGCATCCCGGCGCTCGCCGGGCGACGTTCCTGATGGTCGAGGAGGATGGCTTCGGCGCCGATCATCCGTTTTCCGGTGAAAAGCTCTCGCCGGTGCTCGCGCTCTACCGCGCACGCGACTTCGCGCACGCCTGCGAAATCGTCGAGTCGGTCTATGCGTACCAGGGCGCCGGCCATTCGGTCGGCGTACATACGCGCAACGACGCGCAGCCGCTCGCGCTCGGGCTGCGGTTGCCGGTGGCCCGCGTCATCGTCAACCAGGCGCACTGCATCGCAACCGGCGGCAGCTTCGACAACGGCCTGCCGTTCTCGCTGTCGATGGGCTGCGGCACGTGGGGCGGCAACAGCTTTTCGGACAACTTGAATTACCGTCACTTCCTCAACATCACGCGCATTTCGGCGCCCACGCCGGAGCGCGTGCCGACCGACGACGAGATCTTCGGCGGCTATTTCGAACGACACGGACGCCACAGGAGAAACGATGGGCAAGACTGAGACGGCAGTGCATCCGCAGCGCACGACCGGCGTCACGCGAATGACGGCGTCGGAGGCATTCGTCGAAACGCTGGTCGCGCAAGGCGTCACCGACGTGTTCGGCATCGTCGGCTCCGCGTACATGGACGCGCTCGATCTCTTCCCTGCCGCCGGCATACGCTTCATCGCAACCGTGCACGAGCAGGGCGCCGGCCACATGGCCGACGGCTACGCGCGCGTATCGGGACGCGCCGGTGCGTGCATCGCGCAGAACGGTCCCGGCGTCACCAACTTCGTCACGTCGACGGCGGCCGCGTACTGGGCGCACACGCCGGTCGTCGTCATCACGCCGGAAACCGGCAGCGGCACGATGGGCCTCGGCGGCTTCCAGGAGACCGAGCAGCTGCCGATCTTCTCCAAGGTCACCAAGTATCAGGGCCACGTGAACAATCCGCGGCGGATGGCGGAGATCACGAGCCGCGCGTTCGACCGCGCACGGCTCAACATGGCACCGTCGCAGCTCAACATTCCGCGCGACTATTTCTACGGCGAGTTCGACTACGAGATACCGCAGCCGATTGCGGTCGAGCGCGGCATGCCGGGCGAGCGCTCGCTCGCCGAAGCCGGCGAGCTGCTCGCCGCGGCGCGTTTTCCGGTGATCGTGTCGGGCGGCGGCGTCGTCGCGAGCGACGGCATCGCGGCCTGCGTTGCGCTCGCCGAGCTGCTTGCCGCGCCGGTCGTCGCGAGCTACCTGCACAACGACGCGTTCCCGGCGAGCCATCCGCTCGCCTGCGGCCCGCTCGGCTATCAGGGCTCGAAGGCGGCGATGAAGCTGATCGCCAAGGCCGATGTCGTGCTCGCACTGGGCAGCCGGCTCGGTCCGTTCGGCACGTTGCCGCAACACGGGCTCGATTACTGGCCGAAGGACGCGAAAATCATCCAGGTCGACGCCGACCCCCAGATGCTCGGTCTGGTGAAGAAGATTTCCGTCGGGCTGTGCGGCGATGCGAGGAGCACCGCCGAAGCGCTCGTCGCGCGATTGAAAGGCCGCACGCTCGAAGGCGCGAAGACGCGCGACGCGCGGCTCGCCGACATTCGCGGCGAGAAAGCCGCCTGGGAGGAGGAGCTCGGCAAGTGGACGCACGAGCGCGACAAGTACAGCGTGGACGTGGCCGCCGAAGGCGGGCAGATGCATCCGCGCGAGATGCTGCGCGAGCTCGAGTGCGCGATGCCGGCCGATGCGATGGTGTCGACCGACATCGGAAACATCTGCTCGGTGTCGAACAGCTACCTGCGCTTCGAGCGGCCGCGCAGCTTCTTCGCGGCGATGAGCTTCGGCAATTGCGGCTATGCGTTCCCGACGATCATCGGCGCGAAGGTCGGCGCGCCTGACCGGCCCGCGATCGCATACGTCGGCGACGGCGCGTGGGGCATGAGCTTCGGCGAGATCCTCACGTGCGTGCGGGAGAAGATCCCCGTCACCGCCGTCGTGTTCAACAACCGGCAGTGGGGCGCCGAGAAGAAGAACCAGGTCGACTTCTACAGCAACCGCTTTGTCGGCACCGACCTCGAGAACCCGAGCTTCGCCGCGATCGCGCGCGCGATGGGCGCCGAAGGCCGCGTCGTCGACCGCTTGTCCGACGTCGGCACGGCGCTGCGCGACGCATGCGCGGCGCAGCGCGACGGCAAGACGACGATCCTCGAGATGATGGTGACGCGCGAGCTCGGCGACCCGTTCCGCCGCGACGCGCTGTCGAAGCCGGTGCGCTTGCTCGACAAGTACAAGCGGTACGTCTAGGCGCGGAAAGCCCTATGGGAAATGGATCGTCCACGGCACTGCGTTTGTTGCAGGGATCGTCGTCAACCCGGCCGACGTACAGATCGCTCGCGTGTCGCCACCGCTGCACACGGCGTAGCCGTACGGAGAGCCCTGGAACATGTGCACGGCGTAATCGCCTGTAAGGCCGCGATACCGGCTGACGTGCCGCGTGCGATCATAGACGCCGGTGCCGGGTGAGTAGAACTCGGCGATCGGCAAATTGACGCTGTACGGAGATCCGAAACTGCAGCAACCCGGCGCCGTGAAATCGATCGCGAGCGCTTCGGTGCTGGCGCTGCCCATGTCGGTGAGAAAGGCCAGCTGAGCGTAGCCGCGGACGGGCAGGTTCACGAGTGTCGCGAGCGGGTGCTCCACCGAGCCGAATGGCGAGGTTGCCGATCGTCTGCGTCGGCGGGTCGATGGCGCGCGCCGCAAACGTGTCGGTGGCGGCACTGTAGGAGTAATCGAGGTCGTTTTCGAAGGACACGTAATTCACTTCGGAAACGTTCTTCGTCGCGACCGCAAGCGCATCGGTCTCGTTGCCCAACCTTCCGCGAAAAACGACCTGCAGCTCGACGTCGCTGGCGTTGATCGGGATGGGGCTCGCAAACGTAAAGCCGATCTCGGCTTCCGCGCCTGTCGCGAGCTGGCCTGCGGGCAGCGTCGCGACGTCGACCTTGTCGGAAACCAAGATCTCCTCGTACAAACTACGCGTATTCCAACCGCCGAAATTCGGACCCCCGGGGTCGCCCGACAAGTCTGATCGATAGCTCGTGTTGCGGTGGAACTTGACGACCGCGACGAAGAAGCCGTTGGACAGGCTTTCGGCGGTCGTCGCGTTCTTCACTTTCAGCCGGACACTTCGAAAGCCGCAGGTGTCAGGACAAATCGGCGTCGCGTTGTCCACGATCGCGTACACACCGGCGCTCGGGACGCTGATTTCAAGCTGTCCGCGGAAGAAGTAGTCGAGGAAGCCCGCCGAGTAGGCGACGGCGCGCGGGATGAGCAGCCGGGCCTGGTCGTCGTAGTTGTAATGGTTCAGCGTGTATTGGCGCTGCCCGAGCGGCTGCATGAACTGGTCAAAGGCACCGAGCGAGCTAAGCGCAACGGCCGGGTCGGATTGAGCGGGATTCGAGTAATCGTGCACGACGCCCTGCAACAGGGCGAGCGCGCCCGATACAGGGCGGCCGGCAGCGTTGACGACGCTGCCATCGGCCAGGACGCGCGGAATCAACGCGCTCGCGGCCGGTGCGGGGAAACCGCTATTGCCGACATTCGTGCCCGCTGTGAAAAATCCCTGATTCGAATAGTTGGCGAGGCCCGTTCCGGTGACACTGAAGCCGCCGGTGGCCGTCGCGAAGAAGTCCCGGTAACGGTCGAATTGCGGAAGCGGGTAAGTCCCGTACGACAGGTCGCTCACCGCGATATTGGTGTCGACGTCGTTGAGCTGAACCGAGAGAAAGAACCGCTCACGCAGGCGAAAGCTCGAGCTGCCGGTCGCCCGAGCATCGACGTACTTTTCGTAGTAGCTGGCATGACCCAGCGTGCATCCTAGCCCGGCACTACAGCCCAAGCCGGCGTGGATGTCGTTGCGGGTGTGCTGCGGCTGCGCCATGTCCTGCAGCAGATGGAGGACGTCGCCCAGTGCGCGAAACGTCGTGGCCCAGTAAGCGACCCGCAGTTCCTCGCGGTATCGCTCTTCGGCCCCGGGCGAACCGACGACGGCGAAGTTCGGTGGAAACGGCAGGTCGGACAATGTGCCGGACGCATCGATCTGCTTCAGAGTCAGCGCGCGCCACATCGCTTCGCGCGCCGACAGGATGTTGAAGTGGTTGTTGGAGCCGAATGTATCGGTCAGTCCCCAGTCGGGCGCGCTGAAGCCCGCTGCCAAAGCGCTGTTCAGGCCGCGGTCGTTGTAAGGATCGAAGAAATGGTTCCGGACGCGGATGAACGGCCCGTTCGGCTCGTCTTGGGGGTTGTTTTCAAGAGCGCCCGCGTCGAAGGGCACGTCGTCTTCGCGGATTGCGCCGAGCATGAGCCAGCCGGGAAGCGATTCGACGGCCGGCCGTATCGAAGGACTGCGCCTGTTTGTGCGGCGCATCTTGTCCGCCGAAAAGTCGGGGGCGTCGCGGGGCGCCGCATCACGCACGACCTGCCCCTGGGAAGATAGATCTATGTACCTTGACCCCAGCGAAAGAACCTGTCCACTCCGAATACCAATGCGCGTCAGCAGGTCAGAAGTTTGCGGATTGAGCATCGAGCGAACATATGCCTCTCGGGTCACCGCCGCGTGGCTGGCCTGCTCGTAAGGCCATGCAGGAAGCGGCATGGCACAGATCAAGCACGCCACGGCGACCGCGAGGCAACCCGAATAAAGATGTGTTGTTCGTCTGGTTGGCATCACTTGCTCTTCGCGCGAGCGAACTTGGATTCCGCGGCCGCGATCTCTTCTTTCATCATCTCGAGCATGCGCGGACGGTCGCCAAGCTCTGTCTGCTCGTTGTAGATCGCCTCAAAGAACGGAATCGGGCCTGCCGTGGTCTGGTGCGGTGCGATGCAACTGCCCGCATTCGTCAGACGATGAAGCTCGTCGAGCCGTTCTTCGCGCGAGCCCGTAAACGGCTTCAGATACACGTCCTTCCACTCGCGGGACGCCTCCAATGCTTCGGCCTTCGAGTGGTAGATCGTCGGTTCGATACGCACCTGCTTGGCCCTGCGGTTGTCGGCGTCCCATTCGACGACCTGGATTTGCCAGTGCCTCAGGTTGCCGTCGGCCGCCTGCTGTGCCCATCTGGGCCCGCGCCCCCATTTGTACCCGCGGTGATATGCCTCCATGAAGGGAGGGCTGTCGCGCGAGTCGAGTGGCAAAGTGAACCAGCCGTCGTTATCTGAAACGGCGCTTTCGACGCGGTTGCAGGAGGAAGCGCCTTCGAAGCCGCGGCTACCCATGTACTTGCCGACGACGATCGCGCCCGCGAGCGGCAGCCCGGTGTCCTGGTCGATGACGCGCCCGCGATGCTCGATCGTCTGCGGTCCGGCGGCCGAGCAGGCTGCGACGGCGAGCGCAGCCGCAATCGCGGCGGCGAAGCGCGCTACATGGGCCGCTACATGGATTCGATGTGCCACAGGCCGTCGTCTCCTCGGATCAGATAGATCATGAACATCTGCTTCCCGCTGGGGGTGTCGCGCGCGAGGGTGAGCTCCGCCGTTTCCTCGGTCACCACTCCGTCGACGAGCGTCCCCAATTGCCCTGCGACGGCCGGCAACGCGCTACCCAGCGAGTTGAAGACGTTGTCGTAAACCGTCTGCGCGCCGCCGGTGAAATACTTCAACGCCGCCGTCGGATTGTTCGCTGCCAGCCGAGCCACCATGCTCGCGTAGACGTCGACGACTTTCAAGCCGAGCTCGGCCGGGTTCACGACGTGTACCTTTCGCTTAGCAAGATAAACAGCTCGGTTCGACGCGTCGAATACGGTGACGCGCACCGTGTGGACGCCGGGTGTGGGGTAGGTGAGCGCGATCTGCGCCTGCTGGTTCGCGAGGCTCGTGAGCGTCATTTCCGGCGAGCCATCGTCGTCGGTGTCGATCTCAATGCGCTGGAAAGCGACCGCGCCGCGATTGACGATCGTGAGGTCGGTTGCAAGCGGCGCCACTCCCTCTTGTGGAGAGACGCTCACTTGAAACGGCGCGACGCCGGTTCTGTTTAGCGTAAGCGTCCGGCTTACCGGCGGGGCATCCAACGTGTTCAAAACCAGCGTAATCGCGTTGCTGCCTGGCTGCAACGGCACCGCGTTCGCGAAGAACGCGCCGTCGGGCGCAAGTGCGGCGAGCTGCCCGTTGATGATCACGGCCGCGTTCGCCGGTGCTTGCACGCGGCCGCTGACGGCCGCGTTATCGTCGGCGATCGCCGCACCGTCGATGCCTGCGTCCCATTGCGCCGTCGGGGCTGTCACGACACTGACCGGCACGACCGCCGAGCTCGTCACAAGACCGGTGGTGTCGCGGACAGTTGCGCTTACCGCATGGACGCCGCTCGCAACGCCGCGTCCACGCCATCGAATAGGGGACCGCTGTGCGCGTGCCGATCAACGCTCCGTCACCGTAGAAGTCGACCTGCAGCGATCGTGCCGCCGGTCTCCGATGGCAACGCGCTTACCCGCACGACACCCGGCGCGACATAGCTCTGTCCCGGGAAAGGCTCCACCAGCCCGACGGCGAGGTCCGTCACGGTGACAGCGAGCGGGAAAGAGCTGACATTGAAGCCGTCCGTCGCGATCGCCTTCGCGCTGAGCGCGTGGCCGCCGACTGCGGCGCCGCTCCACGCAAAGTTCACGATGGCCGACGATACGCCGCCTGTGACGTTCACGGGACCCACCGCCACGCCGTCGGAACTGAACTCGACGCGCGACAGCGTGTGGCCGGGCGTCGATACCTGCGCCGTCATCGCGATCGCCTGACCCGGTGCATAGCGGGTGCCGGCACTCGGGGCGGTAAGCGACACGAACGGCGCCCCCGCGCTCACGGTCACCGATACCGGCGCGGAGTTCCGCACCGCGCCCTGGTTGTCGGTGGCGCGCGCCGTGAGCGAGTACGTGCTGGCCACAGCCGGGACCCAGGTGATGTTGTACGGCGCAGTGGTCGCCGTTCCGATGAGCGCCGTACCGGCGAAGAAGTCCACCTTGGCGACGGTTCCATCGACATCGCTCGCCGTCGCAGTCAGCGTAACGGTGCTTCCGACGGCGAAGCTCTGTCCAGCGCTCGGCGCTGTCAAGGCGACCTGCGGCGGAGCGTTCGAGCCGCTGACGACTACGGTTACAGGCGTCGAGGCGACCCATGAGCCAGCAAGCGCGTACGCAACCGCCTTCATCGAGAATGTACCGGTGGCAGTCGCGTAAGTGAGGCGATAGGGCGGGCTGGTGACCGTGCCGATGAGCGTCGTGTCACGGTAGAACTCGACCTTCTGCACACCGAGGTCAGGCGCGACGGCGTCGGCGACGAGCACCATTGGGCTCGTCACGGTCGCCGGTGCCGGCGCCGGGCTCGCGAGCACGACGGACGGCGCTCGCACACGCGAGTTGACGTGAACGTACGCCGGCTTCGCCCATGCCTGCCCGCCGCCGTTATCGGCTGCGCGCGCCGAAAGCACGTGAAGTCCCGCGGGGACATTGCTCCACGTCGCGGCGTAGGGCGAGCTCGTCGTGGTGAATAGCTCGACGTCGTCGACGACGAACGCGACGCTCGCGACGCTGCCGTCGGCGTCGGCTGCGGTGGCCGCGAGCGGCAGGTTGCCGGCACCCGAACCGAGCACGATCTGCTCGTGCACCGGGCTGGTGAGCGCGACCGTGGGCGGTTGAGTGGGATTGCGAACCGTCAATGAGACGGGCGCGGAATCGACGGTGAAACCCGCGGCGTCGTGCAGGCGAGCGGCGACGACGTGCGAGCCCGCAGCGACGTTGCGCCACACGGATACGAATTCGCCGTTGCTGCCGTTCGCCGCAGCCAGCGAGCCGACGGGGCTGCCGTCGGCGAAGAATTCGACGCTGACGATCGGATCGCCGGTCGCGTTCGTCTGCGGTTGAGCGATCATCACGATCGTCGCGGGTGCCGCGTACACGACCCGAGAGGTACTCGCGTCGGGCGCGGTCAATCGGATGGACCAGGGAGGCCCGTCAGGCACGGTGATGATCGCGCCGTCCGACCCGCTCACCAAGCCGCCGTTGTCGGTCGCTTCGGCCCAGACGAGATATTGGAACGAGCCGGGGAATGTCGTGCAGCCATAGGCTGGGTCGCATGTCGGCGGCACGTCGTTCCAAACGACCTGATACGGCGCGACGGTCGCCGTGCCGACCAGCATCGGCGGCGCGTCGTCGCCCTGCGCGTAGAACTTGACGTCGACGATGTTGCCGTCGGGATCGGAGGCGTTCGCGACGAGCGTGATGTCCGGCGGCGTGGTCGATGGGAACGCTTGACCATTTGTGGGACTGACCAACGTGACAGCGGGATACCGATTGGCCGCGACGTTCACTACGACGGGCGCGGAAGTCGCCGTGCCGCCCTTGTTGTCGATCGCGACCGCCGTCAGCGTGTCGGTTCCTTCGTAAAGCGGCGTCGTGATGCTGTACGGGCTCGTCGTATCCGAGCCGAGCAGAAATCGGCCTGTCACCGCGCTGTACGAGTAGAACTCGACTTTGGCGATCGTGCCGTCCGCGTCGGTCGCCGTCGCCGTCAGCACTACCGGGACGCCGGTGACGAAGGCCGCACCGGTGGCGGGCGACGTGAGCGCGACCGACGGCGGCTGGTTCGCGTTGACGTTCACCGTTACGGCGGCCGACGTCGTGATCGCGCCGAGATTGTCCGTCGCTTTCGCGGTCAGCGTGTGGGTGCCTGTCGGCGCGTTGTTCCACAGGTAGCTGTACGGCGACGTCGTGTCCGCGCCGAGCAATGTGCCGTTGCGGTAGAACTCGACCTTGGTGACGCTGCCGTCGCTATCGCTCGCGGTGGCCTGGAGCGTGACATTCGCCGGCGCGACGAGCACCGCGTTGTTGGCCGGTGCAGTGAGCGTCACCGTCGGCGGCTTGTTAACCTTTACCGTAATTGCACTGGACGTAGTCACCGATCCCTTGTCGTCGGTCGCCTTCGCGGTGACGCTGTAGGTGCCGCCTGCGACGCTGCTCCACGTGAACGCGTAGGGCGCAGTCGTGTCGGTACCGATCTTGGTCGCGCCCTGGTAGAAATCGACTTTGGCGACGAATCCGTCGCTGTCCGAAGCACTCGCTGCGATGTTTATCGTCGCGGGTGCCGTATACGAAGCGTTGTTCGCGGGCGCGGTGATGGCGACCGTCGGCGGCACATTGGCCGTGACGACGACCGTGACGACGGCGGATGTTTTCGTGCCGCCGGCGTTGTCGTAAGCCTTCGCCGTCAGGCTATAGGTGCCCGCGGCGACGTTCGACCAGGAATACGTGTACGGGCTGACCGTATCGGTGGCGAGCAGGACACCGTCACGGTAGAACTCGACCTTGGCGATCGTGCCGTCGCTGTCCGAGGCGCTTGCCGCGATCGCGACGGTCGCGGGCGCGACGATTCTCGCGTTGTTCGCCGGCGCCGTAATCGTAACGTTTGGCAGTGCGTTCGCCTTGGGCTGAACGGTGGTAGCGGCCGCTCCGCGCAGCGCGCGGATGTCGATCTCCAGCGGCGCGGATCGGACGCCGTAGGCGTCGACGACCCACGCGTTCACCGTTGCGACGTCCGGGCGCCCGGTGATCCAGTCGGGCATTTCGAATGCCCCGTCGTGCCGGTCGACGATGAGGTCCGCCGAGATGTCGATGCCGTCCACCATCGCGTGGGGCACGAGGCTCTCCACGTAGCGACGCTCCGCGACCGCGCACGGTGCTCCCCGGCACGACGATCCGACCCGCAGTCTCAGCCGCGACGGTTCGCCAGCCGCGGTCGACGATTCCAACGTTGGCGCGACGGTATGCACGGGTCCGGCCAGCGCGGTGACGCTGCCGCCGGCAGCGACGCGCATCCACTGCAACGCTTCGTGATTGAATGCGGTCGTGCCGCGCGCATCCGCGATCCACACGCGCTTGGCGAGCAATTCCGCGGTCACTGCCGACGGGTTGCTCAACGCGCTTCGCGGGACGTCGAACGAGCCCGCGATCGCTGCGTCGCGGTCGAACGCGCTCACGCGCTCCGGCGAAACGTGCCACGTCGTCCCCGATGCCGCGTCGAGGCCGATCGCAGCGGTTCCGGGCGCTACTGCGACGCGCGCGCGAGGTACGAGACCCGCGAATACGTCCAGCTGGATTGCCGACGTCTCGGTGACTGCCCACAGATAGCCGCCCGCGCGGTCGAGCAGCAAAGCGTGGACAGAAACACCGGTGGATCCCATCGCGACGTCGATCGACCGCCTGAGCGAACCGTCGGCGGCGAATTGCTCGATCGTCGTGCCGGTCGCCGCCCATACGGCGTCGCCCGCGACTGCAAGTGCGGAAAGCGGTGCCGCGTGCTGCCATTCGCCGAGCGGCTCGCCAGACGCGTCGAAGTGACGAATGCGCGGCCCTTGCGCGACCCACACGTCGCCAGCGCCGTCGGCCGCGACGATCGCCGGCGTCTGCGGCGAGCCTAGAGCGATGACACGCGCGGGCTTTAGCGATGCGTCGACGCGCACCAGCCGATCGTCTTGCAGCAGCCATGCGCCGTTGTCGTTCAACGGCAGAACGGCGCGCACTGACGCCGACGTCGCGGCGGCTTCGAGATGGCCCGTCTCCGCCGTGAAACGCGTGATCGAGCCTTGATCGCTCCACCAAATGGTCGCCGCCTCGGCGCCAAGAGAATCCACGGTCCCGCACAACGTCGCAACAAGCAGCAGCGCACGCGGGCTCACTGGCAAGCCCCCGCCTGATTGACCGGCAGATACTTCAGCGCGGACGAGTAGCCGTCGAAACTGCTCGGCCCGTAGTATGTCGCGCGGACCAGCCGAATGCCCGGTCCGACGGTCACCGGCTTGCTCGCGATGCTGTTTTGCACCGGAGCCAAGCCGATGCTCACCCCGTCGACGACGAATTCGACGCTGCCGTAGTTGTTCGCGCCCGCGACGTGAGCCGTCAACGTCGCGGCAGGCGCGCACGCCGGAACAGGTGTAACGATCTCCACCGGTGTCGATCCAACGCTCAGGCGCTGAAGCGTGGCGCCGCTGCCGACGATGATTACATCGCCGGATGCGTTCATCGTCATTGCGCCGGGCGGTCCACCAGCGAGAAACGTCGAGTATTCGACCGTTTGCCCGGCGGAATCGACGACGAACAGGAATCGCCTGTGGTCGAGCGTTCGAATCGAAGTCACGCTCGGCGTGAAATCTCTCAGCGTATCGATCGGACCGGTGGCGAAGGCGCGGCCGCTCGAATCCACGGCGATCCTGACCGGATGGAACGCGGCGCCGGGGTTACCCCCGCAGTTGGCGAGCTGCGCACCCGACGCCGGCAGGAAACCCGAATAGACGATCTGCCTGCCGTCGGCCGACAGCTTCGCGAGGAATCCGACTTCGGCGGCCGTATCTAGGCCGGGACAGCTCAGAAAGTTGATGGGGAGGTAGCGACCGAAACCAACCGTCGCCGGGAAGTCGGTCGACGCTGTCTTGCCACCGACGTAGACCGCGCCCGCGCCGTCGATCGCGATGCTCGTCCCGCGCTCGCGATAGGAGCCGCCCAGGCGCGCCGTGAAGACGACGCTTCCGCTCGCGCTGAGCTTCGTGACGAACGCGTGCGAGGCGAACGGTCGCACCGCCGGCGCGTACATCATAGGAAGCTTCGAAGCCGTGTCCGCAGAGCCGGACGTCGCGCGCACGCCGGGTTCCGCCTGGCCGGTGACGTAAGCATTGCCCGCGGCGTCGACGGCGATCGCAAAGCCGGTTGGCTCGAACACGCTCACCGGCGAATCGTTTCCGCAGCGCTCCCCTTGCGTTCCCGCATATCCCAGGTACGTCGAATACAGGACCGACTGGGCCGACGGATCGAGCTTCATCACGAACGGCGCAATGCAGCCCGGCGCGACCGCATTGACGGCATAGGGCGCTCCTGCGCTGGTCGAGAGACCGTCGCGCGCACTCCCGGTCAGATACATATTCCCGTTGCCGTCGACGGCGATGGCGCCGATCCGCCTGATCGCACTGTCCAGGGCGATCGAGTATCGGCTTGCCTGGCCGTTCGGGCCGATGCGAAAGACGTATCTGCCCGCCGCGACGCGGTACTGACCGCCGCTCGCTGGATAGTCCTTCGTGCCGTCGTACGCGACGACATAGGCATACCCGTTGCGGTCGAGCGCCAGACCCGCCGCTTCGTCGGACTGGAACGCCGTCGAAGTGCCGAAACCTGGAATGCTTGTTGGCGATCCGACCGGCGCAATCCATTCGGTCGCTCGCGTCAGCGCGTCGATCTTCGCCACGAAGCGCAATCCCCATCCGGCATTTGTGATCGCGGCGCTGTCGACGCCCGGGAAATCGTACGACCCGATGACGCCGGCGACGATGACGCTGCCGGCCGCGTCGAGCGCTACGTCGGTGATTCGGTCCGCGCCCTGACCCCCCGAAAGGCACGTAATCGGAAACGAGATAGGTCGGATCGGCGATCGCGCGCAAGGAGCTGGCGAGCGTGGCCACGAACAACAGCGCCTTGGTGAGCGAGCCGCGGCGCCGATCGCGCGCACGTGGAATGCCCATCTTGTCCTCCCTGCTTCCCGCGGATCGCGGTACGAATCCTCTGCCGCCGCCGAAGTCAACGCCATCGTCCAGTTGGCCGACCCAGCGGCGGCCGGCCCGCCGACCGCGGATATCGAGCGCGAACTCGTCGCGCATGCGAAAAGACTCGGATAGGCGGCACGCCGGGTCAACTGACATTTCAGGTAGTCGGCGCGCTGGGTACCGGCGGGAGCGGTCGCGACCACGCTGCCGCCCGTTTCACGAGGCGCGTAGCGGCCTGCCGTACCATTGCACCGCGGGCAGAACCGCCGCGCATCGAAGCCAAACAAATGCGCGCCTGTCGGGTCCAACGTCCGGCCGGCGCACGTCGCGGCCGGAAATGTTTTCAAACGAACAACAAGGACCGCCCATGAACCTGCATCTGAGCATCGGCCCGCTCGTCGCGCTGATCGCCGGCATCCTGATCCTCGTGATGCCGCGGCTGCTGAACTACATCGTCGCGCTGTACCTGATCGTCATCGGCGTGCTCGGATTGCTCGGCCACGGCGGCATGACGGTATAGCGGCGCGCGCCGCGCGCGCTTTCGGCGATAATGGCGCGTTTGCCGCAAACGCGCGCCCGACAAAACGCGCGCGCGGTTTTCCATTCTCATTCGCGCCATGCACATCATCGTCCTGCTGCGCCACGGCGAGTCGACGTGGAACAACGAGAACCGCTTCACCGGCTGGACCGACGTCGACCTCTCGGAGCGCGGCGCCCGTGAAGCAAAAGCGGCCGGCGAACTGCTGCGTCGCGAGCGCTTCGACTTCGACGTCGCGTATACCTCGGTGCTGAAGCGCGCGATCCGCACGCTGTGGATCGCGCTCGAGGAGCTCGACCGCATGTGGCTGCCGGTGCAGAAGTCGTGGCGGCTCAACGAGCGCCACTACGGCGCGCTGCAAGGTCTCAACAAGGCGGAGACCGCGGCGAAGTTCGGAGACGCGCAGGTGAAGCTGTGGCGCCGCTCGTACGACGTGCCGCCGCCGGCGCTCGACGATGCGGATCCGCGGCTCGGTCTTGACGATCCGCGCTACGCGAGCCTCGCGCGCGACGAGTTTCCGCGCAGCGAATGCCTGAAGGACACCGTCGCCCGATTCCTGCCGTACTGGAACACCACGATCGCGCCGGCCGTCCGGTCAGGCCAGCGCGTGCTGATCGCCGCGCACGGCAACAGCCTGCGCGCGCTCGTCAAGTATCTCGACGACATTGCGCCCGCGGAGATCGTCGAGCTCAACATCCCGACCGGACAGCCGCTGGTGTACGAGCTCGACGACGCGCTGAGGCCGATCCGGCACTACTATCTCGGCGACGCGGAAGCGATCGCGGCGTCGATGGCGGCGGTCGCGAACCAGGGACGTGCCGCGCGCTGACGAGCGTTGTCTGCGCACGACGACGCGCAGCCGTCAGTGCAGCATGTCCTGCGGCACCTTGCCGCCGTTTTCCGCGATCTTGCGCATCACCTGCTTGTGCAGCCAGATGTTCATCGTCGCCGAGTCGTTGGTGTCGCCGGTGTAGCCTAATTCCTGTGCGAGCGTCTTGCGCGCGTTGAAGCTGCTGTCCATGCCGACGAGCTTCATCAGGTCGACGATCGACGTGCGCCAGTTGAGCTTCTCGGGATTCCTGCGAGCGAGATCGTTCAGCACCTGCTCGACGTCGACCTGCTGCGCGGCCGGCATGCTCCCCGGCGCCGTGCTCGTTGCCGTCGGCGCCGCAGTGGCGATCGTCGAGCCGGCGGCGGTAGGCGTCGAGGCGGCCGTCGGCGTCGCGCTCGCCGGCGATGGCGCGACGGACGGCATGGGCGATGTGGATGCAGCCGCTTCCGCCGCGGGTGCGGTGGCGCCCGAATGATGGAAAATCTTGCTCATCAGCGTGCCGAACAGGCTCATGTCGATCTCCTCCTATGGTGCAGCGTGCAGTCGGGCCCGCGCTTCGACCCGCAGCGGCGGGCGAAAATTCCGCGCAACCCGCTATTCGGTCGTTCGCCCGTCGAAGTGCTCTTCCGCAGCCTCGGCGTCCGGCTTGCGCGGGTGCACGACGCCGTCGCGATGCTCGGGCGGCCCGTATAGCGTATAGAGCTTGAGCGCGTCGCCGCCCGCATTGATGACATTGTGGCGAGCGCCCGCAGGCACGACGACCGCCTCATCCTCACTCACGCGGTGGCGCTTGCCGTCGATCACGATGTCCGCGCTGCCGTGCTCGATGCGAAAGAACTGATCGCGGTCCTCGTGCACTTCCTCGCCGATTTCCTCGCCGGGACGCAGCGACATCAGCACGAGCTGAAGATGATGGCCGGTGTAGAGCACCCGGCGGAAATCGTCGTTGCGTTCGGTCAATCCTTCGATGTTGCCGACAAATCCTTTCACCGTGCCTCCTGCGACGATGGCGTGCGCGATCGCGCGTACGACTCGTCCACATTATCGCGCAACGAGCCCGGGGGGCAGTTCAAAACCCTGCTGTCGCGCGTCCTGCGCGGCATTTCGTCGCGCACCGTACGATGCGTGCATGACGCTTCTCGCTGACATCGTCGCAACGTCGAAGCACGTGGCGCAGACGGCCGGCCGCAACGCGAAGATCGACGCGATCGCGGCCTGCCTGCGCCGACTCGAGCACGACGAGATCGGCGTCGCGGTCGCCTACCTTTCCGGCGAGACGCGGCAGGGACGCACGGGGGTCGGCTATTCGCTGCTGCGCTCGGCGCAACCGCCGGCGGCCGCATCGACACCGACGTTGCAGCTCGCCGAGGTGGACGAGACGCTGGCGCGCATCGCCGTGACCATGGGCGCCGGCTCGACGACGGCGCGCGCGCGACTGCTGAACGCCATGCTCGAGCGCGCGACGACGGACGAGCGCGACTTCCTCGTTCGGCTGCTGATCGGCGAGCTGCGCCAGGGCGCGCTCGAAGGCCTGATGATCGAGGCGGTCGCCGCGGCGGCCGACGTTCCCGCCGCCGCCGTGCGCCGCGCGGCGATGGTCGCCGGCGGCATCGCGAGCGTTGCGACGCTCGCGCTGACCGGCGGCGACGCGGCGCTCGCGCGCTATTCGATCGCGCTGATGCAGCCGGTCGCGCCGATGCTCGCGCAGCCGGCGAACGACGTCGCCGACGCGATCGCGCAGCTCGGCACCGCGTCGCTCGAATGGAAGGTCGACGGCGCGCGCGTGCAGGTGCACAAGGCGGGCGACGACGTGCGCGTGTTCACGCGAAGCCTGAACGACGTGTCGGTGTCGGCGCCCGAGATCGTTGCCGCGGTGCGCGCGGTCGCGGCACGCGAGCTGATCGTCGACGGCGAGGCGATCGCGCTGCGCGCCGACGGCGCGCCGCAGCCGTTCCAGGTGACGATGCGCCGCTTCCTCCGCGAGCGCGACGTCGACGCGATGAAGTCCTCGCTGCCGCTGTCGGTGTTCTTCTTCGATTGCCTTCTGATCGACGGCGAGCCGCTGCTCGACCGCGGTGCCGGCGAGCGCGTCGCGGAGCTCGAGCGTGTGCTCCCCGCGTCACTGCGCATGCCGCGCATCGTCACGAGCGATGTCGCGCTCGCCGAGAAGTTCTTCGAGGACGCGCTCGCGCACGGCCATGAAGGCGTGATGGCGAAATCGCTCGACGCACCCTACGTCGCCGGCAGCCGCGGCGCGTCGTGGCTGAAGGTGAAGCGCACGCACACGCTCGATCTCGTCGTGCTCGCCGCCGAGTGGGGCAACGGACGGCGCGAAGGCCGGCTGTCGAACCTGCATCTCGGCGCGCGCGATCCGGCGAGCGGCGGCTACGTGATGCTCGGCAAGACGTTCAAGGGCATGACCGACGAGCTCCTCGCGTGGCAGACGCGCGAGCTGCTCGCACGCGAGACGCATCGCGAGCGCCATGTCGTCCATGTGCGGCCCGAGCTCGTCGTCGAGATCGCGTTCAACGACCTGCAGGCGAGTCCGCGCTATCCGGGCGGTCTCGCGCTCCGCTTCGCGCGCGTCAAAGGGTACCGCCCCGACAAGCGCGCAGACGAGGCCGACACGATCGACGTCGTGCGCGCGATTTACGCGGGGCAGGCGCGGCGTGAGTAGCGAGCAGGGGCCCCAGGCGCGAAGCGCAAGGGGATGCGAGCAGTTACGAGTCGCCGCAGAGGGGCCGACAGTTCAGTGCCGCGATCCTATGCGGATGTCCGGAGGCCGCGGCGCGAGTAGCGAGCAGGGGGCCTCGACGCGCGGAGAGCGCATTGGGATGCGATGAGTCCGTCAGCGCGAGCCGCGCTCGATGCGCTCGCGATCCTCGGTCGCGCCGATGTCGTTCGCGCCGTGCGTGAGCCCCTCGGGGCGGGCCGGATCGTTCGGTGTGCGACCGATCGTCGGCCGCTCGCCTTCGCGCGCCTCGTTCCACCCGGTCGGCGCGTTCGGCAGCGGCGTTATGTCGGGCTGCCGCGGACTCCATGCGTCGGCTTCGGCCTTTGGCGATGTCTGCGGGACGGAGCCGGAGCTGCGCGCGATCGCCGCCCCGGAGCCCGCGACGCCGCGCATCGAATCGTGCCTGTGCTCGTCGACGCTGCCGTTGCGCTCGAGGATAGCGCGCGCGCGCGCTGCGTCGCGCTCGTCGAGACCATGCACGGCGACCAGCGCAGAGCCGGTGCGCAGCGATCGCTCGTAGCGCTCGTGCTCGGCCTCGTCAGGCAGGAAGCCGCTGAACATCCGCGCGATGACACCGGCGAGGCCGCGCTCGCCGCTCGACGGCGCATCGAGCCATTCCGCGCCGGTGCTCGCGCCGCTCGCGCTCGCCTCGTCGGCACTGGGCCCCTCGACGCTGATCTGCGCGTCGTCGAACCCTTGCTCGAGCAGTCGCTGCCGCGCGTCGTCGGCGTCGCGTCGCGAGCGGTACGTCCCTACGAGGATCTTCGCCATCGCACCCTCCAATCACACCGGTTGTCTACGTACGACCCCGGCTCGGGCGGCTGCGTTCCGATTCAGCGGAGGCGCTCCTCCGGTGGCCGAACGTTGGCGAAGAGCGCGAGCAGCGTCACGTCGTAGACGATCTTCACCGCGCCGGCGACGAGGAGCGGCCAGCCGAACGCCGACACCGTCAGCAGGTAGCCTGCGAGCCATGGGCCGGCGGCGGACGCGAGGCTGCGCGGCACGGAGGTGACGCTGGCGGCCGCCGGACGCTCCGCAGGCTGGACGATCGCCATCACGTACGACGTGCGCGTCGGCACGTCCATCTGCGACAGCGCGGCCCGCACGACGAGCAGCGCGATCGCGGACGCGAGGTCGGGCACGAACGCGACCGCGACCAGGCAAGCGTTCGCCGGCAGGTGCGTGAACACCATCGTATTGACGAGGCCGATGCGCCGGCTCACGCGTGCGGCAACGAGATACGATAACGACGTTACGACGCCGAGCCAGAAGAAGAGGCTTCCCGCCGTGGCGAGCGAAAGATCGAAGCGCTCATAGAGCCACAGC
The DNA here is from genome assembly GCA_963798655.1 of uncultured beta proteobacterium. Lineage (GTDB taxonomy): Bacteria > Pseudomonadota > Gammaproteobacteria > Burkholderiales > Casimicrobiaceae > CAVSMC01. Next base: position 155,890 of record CAWCUH010000016.1, read on the forward strand.
GCGATCATCGACTGCACGACGAGGCCGCCGCCGAATGCGTCGACGGCGAACAGCGCCGCGAGCGTGTACACGATCCGCTTCGACTTGCCGAGCGCGGACGTCGTCCGCTTGCCGATCGATTCGGCGGCGCGCGGCAATCCGCTGTACGCGAGCGCGGCACCGCCGCCGATCACCGCGTACGCGACGAACATCCACCGGATCGACGACGCGACCGAGATTCCGGCATGCGCGCCGAGCCAGGCCGGCACGGCGGCGGCGAGCGATCCGAGCGCCGCGGCGAGGGTGCCGGCGACGCTGTAGCGCGCGAACGTCGCCGTGCGCCGCTCGTCGCCGATCGCATGCGACAGCATCGCATGCTCGAGCGGCACGAACACGCTGACATCGCCGCTCGACGGGTTCAGCGTGCCGACGAACGCGACGACGACGAGCGGCCAGAACGCCGTCGCCGACGCGAAGGCGAGGCCGGTCGCCACCATCAGCGCGCTCGCCGCGAGGAGCAGCACGCGGTGCGCGAAACGGTGCGCGACGAAGCCGATCGCGAGCGTCGCGATGCCCGAGCCGACGAGCGTCGCGGTCGCGATGATGCCGATGTCGAGCGGTGAATAGCCGAGCGCGAGCAGGTACACCGGCAGCAACAGGCTCACGAAGCCGTCGGCGAAGCTGCGCAAGCCTTTGGCAATGAGCACGCGGCGCACGCTCGCCGCGCCGGCATCCCGATGTGAGTCTGCGATTGCGGTGTCCATCGTCCGTCCGATCCCCGTAGGAGAAACGGCAGATTTGGACGGGACACCGTCTGCGGCGACGCGCCAGGCGAAGCCTCCGGGGATCTGCTACGCCCCGATTGCGGAACGATAGCCGATCGGCGCCCCGCTGTCACCGGCCAGCCGCCCACGTTCGCGCCGAGGGCAAGCACGTCTTCGTCCGTCGCAACTAGAATAGTGCCTCGTGAACAACCGAGAGCCGATGGTGAACCTGCCGACACCGCTGCGGTGCGCGATCCTCGACGACTATCAGGACGTCGCGCGCTCGATGGCCGACTGGGAGTCGCTCGCCGACCGCGTCGAGGTCGCGGCATTCCACGACCACATCGCCGATCGCACGATGCTCGCCGAAGTGCTCGCGTCGTTCGACGTGATCGTCGCGATGCGCGAGCGCACGCCGTTCGACCGCGCGCTGATCGAGTCGCTGCCGCGCCTCAAGCTGCTGATCACGACCGGCATGCGCAACGCGTCGATCGATGTCGCCGCTGCGGCCGAGCGCGGCGTCGCCGTGTGCGGCACGCGCAGCTGGCCGGGCGCCGCCGCCGAGCTCACGTGGGCGCTGGTGCTCGCGCTCATGCGCGACATCCCGCGCGAGAACGCCGAGTTCCATCGCGGCGGCCGCTGGCAGGGCGGCATCGGCCACAGCCTTCGCGGCGCCACGCTCGGCGTCATCGGCGTCGGCAACGTCGGCCGGCACGTCGCCGCGGTGGGCCGGGCGTTCGACATGAACGTCGTCGGCTGGAGCCGCAGCTTGACCGCCGAGCGCGCGTCCGAGCTCGGCATCGGCCACGCACACACGCTCGCGCATCTGCTTGCCGTCGCCGATGTCGCCACGGTCCACGTCACGCTGACGGCGCAAACGCGCGGGCTCATTGGCGCCGAAGCGCTGCGCGCGATGAAGCCGACGGCGTTCCTCGTCAACACATCGCGCGGACCGGTGGTCGACGAGGTGGCGCTGATCGAGGCGCTGACCGAGCGCACGATCGCGGGCGCCGCGGTCGATGTGTTCGACCGCGAACCGCTGCCGCTCGACCACCCGTTGCGCGGGCTCGACAACGTGATCGCGACGCCGCACATCGGCTATGTCACGCGCGAGAACTACCGCGTGTTCTACGCCGACGCGCTCGACGACATCCGCGGCTGGCTTGACGGTCGGCCCCAGCGCGAGCTGAAGCCCGCCGGCGGCTGACTCATGCGCCCGGCGCGGCGCCGCTCATCGGCGGTCCGCCGGTATTCGGCGCCGGCACGTCCGCTTCCTCCGGCTGCAACAACGGCTGCGGCGCGAGCGTGTCGCGACCGGCGTCGCTCATCGCGGCGGCGCTGCGCGGCGGCCGGCTGCTTTCGACGAAGCTCTTCATCCGCCTCAGATCGTCGTCCATCTGCCGCTTCGGATCGCGGCCGAGCAGCGACGCCAGCGCATGGCCGATCGTGCCCCCGGCGTCGTACGACATGCGCACGCTCACGCGCGTGCCGCGCTCGCTCGGCTCGAAGCGCACGCTACCCGCATGGTCGAGCGCAGCACCGGGCTCGGTGCGCCATTCGATCAATCGCCCGGCGACCATTCGCGTGATCGCCGAGTTCCATTCGACCGCCGCGCCCGCTGCTGCGTCGACGATCCAGTGCGAGCGGCCGTTGCCGAGGTCGCTGACGCTGCGCACATGCGACATGAAGCGCGGGAAGTTCTCGTAACGGCACCACACGGCGAACACCGCATCGGACAGCGCCGCGATCTCGATCGTCTTCTGCAGGTCGATTGCGCGCCCCGAGCGCGACTTGGCGAGCGCGGCGGCGGTCGTGCCGCGCGTGACGAGCGCGATTCCGCCGGCGAGCATCAGCAATCCCGACAGCCCGCCTCGTCGCCGGCCCATCATCGCGAGCAGCGCGCCGCCGGCGACGGCGGCCACGCGTCCCGCCGGCGTCCACGATTGCTGCACCATCGAAGACGTCTTCGGCGTCGACAACCGGCTCGATCGACGCGAATCCGCCGACCAGCCGCGTTGCGTTCCAGCTTCGTCCATGGTTGCCGTCCTGTGTGACGCATCGAACGCGATCGCCTCGCATCATCCATGCCGGACGCGATAACGATGCGCGTGCAGCGCGTGATGCGACGCCGACCCGGCCGTGCGCACGCGAGCTGAACGCGCTGGCGGCGGCCACGCGGCGACGATATCTTGCAACGACTGGAAACGGCGCCGGGCCGATGTAAAATTTCTACGCGTTGGCCAGCCCGCGCCGAGCGCACGCAACGGTCCGTGACCCAGGATCGTCGCGAGCCCCTTGCGCGCCGTCGGTTCGATTGCATCGACGGCTGGCGCGTCGTTGCGCTACGGCTTCAGCACGACCTTGACGCAGCCGTCTTCCTTGTGCAGGAACATGTCGTAGCCGCGCGGCGCGTCGTCGAGCGACAGCCGGTGCGTGATGACGAAGCTCGGATCGATCTCGCCGCGCTCGATGCGCTCGAGCAGCGGGCGCATGTAGCGCTGCACGTGCGTCGCCCTTTGCGCAGCATCCGGGCCAGCATGCCGCGGCGGCCGGCCGGCTGGCCCTCGGTGGTCGCGATCTCGCCGGTCTGCATCACCGCGCGGAACCGGCGAAGGTCCTGCTGAACCTGGATTCCGGGCTCCTCGCCGAAGAGCCTCGCAACGGTCGCGCCGATCGCGCCCGCCGGCGGCTTGTATTGCATCTTCAAGCTGACGATCGTGTCTTTGCCGCTCGTCTGCGGCAGGAAGCGCACGGCGCCCGCGTTCTCGACGTCGGCGCCGTCGAGCGAGCGCCACGCGATGAGCGCGTTCGGCTCGTCGTGGGTCACTTCGGCATCCCACTCGACCTTCGTGCCTGCCGGCGCCTTCGCCACCCAGTGCGAGCGGTTGCCGCCGGTCAGCCGCACCGATCGAGGTGCGCCATGAAGCGCGGCAGATTCTCGAAGTTGCGCCACATCGCATAGCATTCCTGCGGCTCGCGATTGAGCGCGATGCTCTTCTCCACGCGGATCGATCCGTCGCGGCGAATGCGCCCTGGCGCGCTGCCGTGCGCGCTCGATTGCTGTCGGCTCGACAGCTCGTCCAGCGCGGCGACACTCGCGACAGCGGCCGCTGCGGCAGCGATCTTGGCCGGCTGCCGGCCGTTGCGGCGAAGCGCGTAGCCGAGCAGCGCGAGATCGATCGCATCGCCGGCGACCCGCGCTTTCATCCATCCGCCGCGGTCGCGACCGGACAGAATGCCCACGCCGGCCGCGAACTCGCGCGCGCCGAGCGTGCGCCGAGCGTGCGCATCAGGCTCGGATATTCGCCAATGCCGATCGCGCGTCCAAGTGCGCGCGGCGCAAGCAACTGGGCGAGGCCGACGCCGATCGAGAACCATCCGAGCGCGACGGCGAGAGACTCCGCCGAAAGAACGCGCGCGTGACGTGCATCGTTGTATTGCGACATTGCGCCGGGCTGAGCGCGCTTGCCGGTCGCAGCGTAATCGCCGGCATGCACCGGCTCGGGTTGCATCGTTTGCATGGGTTCGCTTCCTTGCGGGCACGGGGCGCCGCCCGCGATCAGCGATCGGGGCAAGGCATGTGCCAACCGCCGCGCGGCGTGTCGGTCACGCGGCCGGCGCGAACAGTGCCGCAGTCGGCCCTGCCAACGCCGGATCGATGTCCGATCGCCCTCGTTCGACACCGGGGCGCGGCGCTCGTGCGTCACGACCCCCCGAACGACGCGGTCTCGGTGCCTTCCATTTCGGAAAAGCGTACCGGAAGCACCTCGCGCGACGTCATCGAGCCGTTCGCGTCCTTCTCGATCAGCATCAGCTGCTGCGCATCGGCAAGACCTGCGGGCAGCACCATGCGACCGCCGGGCTTCAGCTGCTGCAGGAGCGGCGGGGGAATGAGCTCCGGCGCGGTCGTGAGGATGATCTTGTCGAACGGCGCGTGCTCCGGCCAACCGTGGTAGCCGTTGCCGCGCTTCACCTGCACGTTGCCGTGCCCGTGGCGTCGCAGCCGCTGCACGGCCTGATCGGCGAGCTCGTCGATATACTCGACCGAGTAGACGGCGGCGACGAGCTCGGCCAGCACGGCGGCCTGGTAGCCGAGGCCGGTGCCGATCTCGAGCACCTTGTCGTCGCGCCGGGGGTCGAGGAGGTCGGTCATCAGCGCGACGATGAACGGCTGCGAGATCGTCTTGTCGCAACCGATCGGCAACGGCACGTTTGCGTACGCGTACGCCTCGATCTCGGCAGGCACGAACTCGTGCCGCGGAACCGTGCCCATCGCTTCCATGACGCGCCCGGACAGCGCCGCCTTGCCGATGCGCGCGCTCACGTAGATGGTGTCGGCGGCGATCGCGGCGACCATGCGCTGGCGCATGATCGTGAAGTCGTCGGCGGTCATCGGCGTCGCTCCCGCGGGCATGATCGCGCGATGCGACGCGCGATGCAACCGCTCGCGCCGCGCCGTCAGTGCGCGCCTGTCGCCGTCGCTGCGCCGCGAAGCTGGCGCCGGCGTTCGCTCGCCATCGCAAGGCACTCCTGCGCGCACGCCTGGCAGCTCTGCGCGCATTCGCGGCAATGCTCCGACTCATGGCGCGCACACTCGTCGGCGCACGCTTCGCAAATGCGCGCGCACAGCTCGCACGCGTCGATTGCCGACTCGCTGCCGCGGGACATGAAACCGGCGGCGAGACGGCATGCCTGCGCACAATCGAAATCGAGCGCGATGCAGCGCGCCATGGCGCGGACGTCGTGCTCCTGCAGACACGCGGCGGCGCAGACGTCGCAGGCGACGGCGCAGTCGTTGCACGCCGCGATGCAGGCGTGGAATTGCTCGTGATGCATGGCAGCCTCCGCAGGACGCGCGACGTACGCTGCCATTGGGCCCGCGCGGCCCCGCGCAAGTTCCGGAAAATAGGGGACAGACCACGTTTTCGCATTCGCCCATCCGTGCGAAAACGTGGTCTGTCCCCTATTTTTCGACGATGTCGAGGGCACGGCGCGCGAACGCCGGGCCAAGCTCGCCCGCCTCGCGCGCATTGTCCGCCGCCGCGTTGCCGGCCGCGGCGCGCGCCGCGATGCCTTCGAAGATCACGGCAAATCGGAACATCGCGAACGCGAAGTGGAACGGCTCGACCGGCGTCGCGCGCCCGGCATGCCGGTAATACCAGCCGAGGTACTCGTCCTCGCGCGGGATGCCGAGCAGGTCGAGATCTTCGCCGAGCAGGCCGCCGTACTCCCGCGGCAGCGTCCGCCACGCCATGCAATTGAAGGCGACGTCCGCGAGCGGATGGCCGAGCGTCGAAAGTTCCCAGTCGAGTACGGCGATCACACGCGGCTCGGTGCGATGGAACATCAGGTTTCCCATGCGCAAATCGCCGTGGCAGATCGCGGCCTCGTCGCCTTGCGGGATGTGCTGCGGCAGCCATTCGATCAGCGTGTCGAGCGCCGCGTTGTCGCGCGTGCGCGACGATTGCCACTGCCGTGTCCAGCGCGCGACCTGCCGCGCGAAGTAGTTGCCCGGCTTGCCGAAGTCGGCGAGTCCGACGCTTGCCGGATCGACGCGGTGCAGCCGCGCCATCGTCTGCGCCATCGACTCGTACATCGCGCGCCGTTGCGCCGGCGCGACGCCGGGCAGCGCGTACTGCGCGAACACGCGCCCGTCGAGCTTGTCCATCACGTAGAACGGCGTGCCGACGACGTCGCGCCCGGCGTGATAGAGCAGCGTGCGCGGCACCGGCACGTCGGTCGCGGCAAGCGCGCTCATCACGCGGTACTCGCGATCGATCGCGTGCGCGGAGGGCAGCAGCTCTCCGGGCGGCTGCTTGCGCACGACGAGCGCGACGTTGTCGAAGTCGACGATGAACGTGGGGTTCGACTGCCCGCCGGCGATGCGCGTGAGCTGCATCGGTCCGCTCACGTCGGGCAGCGCGTCGCGCAGGAACGCGTCGAGACGCACCGGGTCGAAGCCGAGCGCTGCCGACGTCGACTGCATCAGCGCCGGCGCGGCAGGTCGACGTGGTTCCAGTCCCAGAACGCATCGGGCGCGTCGAGCAGCGCCTTTGCGATCACCATCTTGTGCACCTCGGACGCGCCGTCGACCAGGCGCGCCTGGCGTGCGTAGCGGTAGATCCACTCGAGCGGCGTGTCCTTCGAGTAGCCGCGGGCGCCGTTCAGCTGCAGCGCGGTGTCGACCGCCTTGTGCAGCGTGTCGGCGACGTGCACCTTCGCCATCGACACTTCCTGGCGGGCGATCCCGCCGCGATCGAGCTTGTACGCCGCGTACATCACCAGCAGGCGGCCGATGCGGATCTGCATCGCCGCCTCGCCCAGCATCAGCTGCACCGACTCCTTGTCGGCGAGCGGCGTGTCGCCGTGCTTTCGCCGGTGCACGTATTCCGACGCGACCTCGAGGCTCTTCCGTGCGAGCCCGAGCCAGCGCATGCAGTGCGTGAGCCGCGCGGTGCCGAGGCGGATCTGCGCGACCTTCAGGCCGTCGCCGACGCCGAGCAGCCGCGCATCGTCGGGAATCTCGAGGCCGTCGATGCGAAGCTCGCAATGGCCGCCGTGCTCCTCCGGGCCCATGATCGGGATGCGGCGAACGATGTGCCAGCCGGGCTGGTCGCGGTCGAACATGAACGCGGTCAAACCCTTGCGCTTGTCGTCGGACGTCTTCGCGATCAGCAGGAAATGCTTCGCCACCTCGCCGCCGGTGATGAACCATTTGTGGCCGTGAACCACCCACCTGTCGCCGCGCTTCTCGGCGGTGGTGAGCATCATGCCGGGATCAGACCCGCTGCCCGGATGCGGCTCGGTCATGACGATCGCCGAGCGCGCGACGCCGTCGATGATCGGCTGCAGCCAGCGCTCCTTCTGTGCGTCGGTCGCCACCTTGTTCAGCACGACCATGTTGCCGTCGTCGGGCGCGGCGCTGTTCATCACCACGGGACCGAACAGCGAGCGATTCATCTCCTCGTAGCACGCAGCCATGCCGGTACAGTCGAGTCCGCCGCCGCCGCGAGCCGTCGGCATCTGCAACGCCCACAGGCCTTCGGCGCGCGCCGCGGAGCGAAGCTCCTGCAGCAGCGGGTCGCGGATGTTCTCGTGCGCGTCGTAGGTCGCTGCATCGCTTTCGAGCGGGATCAGCCGGGAGTCGACGAATGCGCGGATGCGCTTCTGCAAGTCGACGACGGGCGGGGGCAGCGAGAAGTCCATGGCGCTCCTTCAGATCGAATTGACGCTGTGCCCGCCGTCGACGACGACGACGCTGCCGGTGACGTACGACGAACGCTCGCACGCGAGCAGCAGCAGCGGAGCGTCGAGGTCCTCGAGGCGGCCGAGCCTTCGCAGCGGAATGCGCTTGACCAGCGCCTGCCCGGCGTCCGTCGCGAAGAAATCGCGATTGATCGCCGTTTCGACGTAGCCTGGAGCGATCGCGTTGACGCGAATCGCATGGCGTGCGAGCTCGATCGCCATCGCCTTCGTCAACTGGATGAGCGCGGCCTTCGACGCTGCATACGGCGCGACCTGCGCGGCGACACGCAGGCCGAGCAAGGAGGCGACGTTGATGATGCTGCCGCCGCGGCGCGCATCCTTCATCCGCCGTGCGACGGCTTGCGCGACGCGAAACGCGCCGTCGAGATTGACAGCGAGAATCGACGACCAGTCGTCGTCCGTCAGGTCGAGGAACGGCTTCGTGAGCGCGACGCCGGCGTTGTTCACCAGCACGTCGATCGTGCCGAGCGCCGCTTGCGCTTCGTCGATCGCCGCTTCGACGCTCGCGCGATCGGCGACGTCCATGCGGATCGCGCGCGCGCGGTGGCCGGCCGCCGCGAGCGCATCGGCGAGCGCGCGACCGTCGTCGAGGCGCCGTCCGGCCAGCGCGACCGCCGCACCGGCCTGCGCGAGCGTCGTCGCGAAGTGACGGCCGAGCCCGCCGAACGCGCCGGTGACGAGCGCAACTTTACCGTCGAGACGCAGGTCCATTGGAAGGGAGAGAGGGCGCGCGATGCGCGGCGAAGCGACGCATGCGGCGGCAACGGCGATTATCGCCGCCGCGGTCCAGCCGCGCAATTGAATACAATGGCGGTTTACGCGCGATCGAGCGACCCCATGCGAATCTTCAACTTCAGCGCCGGCCCCGCGGTGCTGCCGGAGTCGGTGCTGAGCCGCGCCGCCGACGAGATGCTCGACTGGCACGGCAGCGGCATGTCGGTGATGGAGATGAGCCACCGCGGCAAGGAATTCATCTCCATCGCGGCGAAGACGGAGAGCGACCTGCGCACGCTGCTCGGCATTCCGGCAAGCTACAAGGTGCTCTTCCTCCAGGGCGGCGCGATCGGCGAGAACGCGATCGTGCCGATGAACCTGCTCGCCGGCCGCTCCGTGATCGACTTCGTCAATACCGGCGAATGGTCGAAGAAGACGATCAAGGAAGCGAAGAAGTATGCGACGGTGAACATCGCGGCATCGTCCGAGGACGCCGGGTTCACGTGCGTGCCCGCGCGCGAGTCGTGGAAGCTTTCGGGCGACGCCGCGTACGTCCACATCTGCTCGAACGAAACGATCGGCGGCGTCGAGTACCACTGGACGCCGGACACCGGCAGCGTGCCGCTCGTCGCCGACATGTCGTCCGACATGCTGTCGCGCGTGATCGACGTGTCGAAGTTCGGCGTCATCTACGGCGGCGCGCAGAAGAACGTCGGCCCGGCCGGCCTCACGCTGGTCATCGTCCGCGACGACCTGCTCGATCGCGCGCTGCCGATCACGCCGTCGGCGTTCCACTGGAAGGAGCAGGCGGCGGCGGAGTCGATGCTCAACACGCCGCCGACCTACGCGATCTACATCGCGGGCCTCGTGTTCGAATGGCTGCTCGCGCAGGGCGGCCTGCCCGCGATCGAGCAGCAGAACATCGCCAAGGCGAAGCTGCTCTACGACTACCTCGACACGACCGAGTTCTATCGCAATCCGGTGCGTCCGCATGACCGCTCGCGGATGAACGTGCCGTTCAAGCTGCACGATCCGTCACTCGACGACGCGTTCCTCAAGGGCGCGAAGGAACGCGGCATGGTGCAGCTCAAAGGCCATCGGTCGGTCGGCGGCATGCGCGCGTCGGTCTATAACGCAATGCCGATCGACGGCGTGCGCGTGCTCGTCGAGTACATGCGCGAATTCGAGCGGCGCAACGGCTGACGCATGCCCGTGACACACTACCGAATCCTCGTCTACAACCAGATTTCGGCCCAGGGACTGTCGCGGCTGCCGGCCGCGCGCTACACGGTCGGCGACGTCGAGCGCCCCGACGCGATCCTGCTGCGCTCGCACGACCTGAGGGCGACGCCGATCGCGCCGACGGTGAAGGCGATCGCCCGCGCGGGCGCCGGCACGAACAACATCCCGGTCGCCGACATGTCGAAGCGCGGCGTGCCGGTGTTCAACGCACCGGGCGCCAACGCCAACGCGGTGAAGGAGCTCGTCTTCGCCGCGCTGCTGATCGCGGCGCGCAACGTCGTGCCGGCGCTTGCCTACGTTGCACGGCTCGAGCCCGGCGACGATCTCGAGCGCCGCGTCGAGGACGGCAAGCGCGCGTTCGCCGGCATCGAGCTGCCGCGCCGCACGCTCGGCATCGTCGGTCTTGGCGCCATCGGGAGCCTGGTCGCCGACACGGCGATCAAGCTCGGCATGAACGTCATCGGCTTCGATCCCGAGATCACGATCGACGCCGCCTGGCGGCTGCCGTCGAGCGTGCGCAAGGCGGAATCGATCGACGACGTGCTACGCAGCGCGGACTTCGTGACGCTCCATGTGCCGCTGAACGCGGCGACGCGCCACCTGATCGACGAGCGCCGCGTCGCGGCGATCAAGCCCGGCGCGGTGCTGCTCAACTTCGCGCGCGACGCGATCGTCGATGACACCGCGGTCGTGGCGGCGCTGCGCGCACGGCGGTTGAAGGCGTACCTGTGCGACTTCCCGAGCGCCGCGCTGCTGCACGAGCCGGGCGTTGTGGCGCTGCCGCATCTGGGCGCATCGACCGAGGAGGCGGAGGAGAACTGCGCGGTGATGGTCGTCGACCAGTTGCGCGCGTTTCTCGAGGACGGCTCGATCGTGAACGCGGTCAATTTCCCGAATGTCGAGATGGCGCGCGAGTCGAGCTGGCGCGTCGCGATCGCCAACGCCAACGTGCCGAACATGCTCGGACAGATCTCGACCACGCTCGGCAACGCCCGGCTCAACATCCACGACATGGTCAACAAGTCGCGCGGCGAGATGGCGTACACGCTCGTCGACGTCGACAGCGCGGTCGACGATGCGGTGATCCGCACGCTCGCCGGCATCGCCGGTGTGCTGTCGGTGCGCTCGATACCGGCGGAGGATTAGCGCGTCGTCCTGGCGCGCGGGTCCGGCTTTCCTTGCGCAAAGTCACCGCTTCGCGCGTTCGCGGGAATGACAGCGTCACTCGAGGCGGAAGCCGACCTTGAGCTTCACCTGATAGTGCGCGACCTTGCCGTCGGTGATGTGGCCGCGCACCTCGCAGACCTCGAACCAGTCGAGGTTCTTCAGCGTCTTCGACGCGCGTTCGATCGCGTTGCGGATCGCGGTATCGACGCCCTGCGGCGACGAGCCGACGATCTCGACCAGCTTGTACGTGTGCTCGGACATGGCAGCCTCCTCCCCGGTTGTCGCGGCAGTATAGCGGCTCTGCGCTATTCGGCGATCAGCATGCTGTCTGCGAACGGCCACTCGCGGTCGATCCACTGCGCGTCGCATCGAAAGCCCGCTTCGCGCACCATCGTCACCATCTTTTCCGGCGTGTACTTGTGGCAGCTCTCGGTCCACAGCGTCTCGCCGGCGGCGATGTCCACGGTCAGGTTCGCGCGACGCACGCGAACCGTCTGCGCCGCGCGTGCGCGGAGGTGCATCTCGATCGAGCGTGTGCGGGCATTGAACCGGGCGACGTGCTCGAACGCGTCCAGCACGAAGTCCGCATCGAGCTCGCGATTGATGCGCACGAGCAGGTTGCGATTGAACGCCGCGGTGACGCCGGCGGCGTCGTCGTACGCGGCGACGAGCTGTTCTACGGGCTTCTCGAGGTCGACGCCGACAAGCATCGTGTCGCCGGGACGAAGGCTGCGGCGGATGTCGCGCAGGAACCGCGTCGCGGCAAGCGGGCGGAAGTTGCCGATCGTGCTGCCGAGGAACAGCACGAGCATCGGCTTCGACGCAGCGCGCATGCGCGCGACGTCGGCGAGGCCGTCGAGATATTCGCGCTCGCAGCCGACGACCGCGACGCGGTCGATGTCCGCGAGCTCGCGACGACACTGCGTGAGCGCGCTCGCCGAGATCTCGATCGGGTAGTACGTCGTCGGCGCGCGCCCGCCCATCGCCTCGAGGATCGCACGCGTCTTGCGACCGCTGCCACTTCCGAGCTCGGCGACGATCGTGCCGCGCGGAAGACGTGCCGCGATGTCGGCTGCATGCGTGCGAAGGATGCGCTCTTCGGCGCGCGTGAGCCCGTATTCCGGCAGCGCGGTGATCGCCTCGAACAGCGCGGAGCCCACCGCGTCGTACAGATACTTCGACGGCAGCTCCTTCTGTCCGCGATGCATCAGCCCGGCGCGAACGTCGTCGGCGAAGGCGTCGAGCGCGGAGCGGCGAAGGGCGATGCGTGGCATGGGCAGCGTCAGCGGCTTACGCATCGAAAGGCCGCGTACACATGCGGGTAGTGCGGCTGGAACCAGTTGCGAAACGACAGCCGCGCGATGCAGGCGGCGGTGCGCGGCGAAGCACCTTTCAGCACGAAGTGCCGGCCGTCGAAGAAATCGGCCGAGTAGCCACGATAGTGCGGCGACGAGCGAAAGCCGCCGAACGGCGCGAACACGGTCGATGTCCATTCCCAGCCGTTGCCGCGAAGCCCGACGACGCCGAACGCGCTTCGCTGCTGCTGCGCGTGCACCGCAATGGGGTCCCAGCGCCCGAGGTCGAAGTTCGACCGTGCGCCGTCACGCGCATCGCCGCTGTCGGCGAGGCCGCTCGCCGCGCGGTGCCATTGCGCCTCGCTCGGAAGGCGCTTGCCGGCCCACGACGCGTACGCGCTCGCTTCGGCGTGGCTCACGTAGACCGGCCAGGCGAGCGGAAGGTCGCGCTCGTCGAACATCCCGCGCCAGCGCCAGCGGCCGCTCGCGCGCCGCCAGAACGCGGGATGCGCGATCCCGTGATCCGTTTTCCATTGCCAGTCCGCGGCGGACCAGTGCGCGCGCTCGGCGTAGCCGCCGGCGTCGACGAAGCGAAGGAATTCGCCGTTCGTGACCTTGTACCGGTCGATCGAAAACGCCGGCACGTCGACGCGCTGCGCGTCGAATTCGTTGTCCCAGCCGAAGCCAGCGCCGCGCACGCGGCCCATCGTAGCCGTGCCCGCCGGTACGTCGACCATTGCCGCGTCGCGCACCGGCGGGGCGGGCACGTCGGACCGCGCCCGGCCGCGCTTGCGATCGTACGGCAAGCGGTGCAGCAGGTACGCGAGCGTCTCGGCGTGCATCAGCCGGTGCTCGATCGCCATGTTCAGCAGCTCGCCCGGTGCATCGTCGCCATCGCTCGCGTGCTCGAGGCGCGGCGCTATCCGCTCGAGCGCGCCATCGATCGTGTCGCGCACTCGACGCACATAACGCTCGACGTGATCGAGCGCCGGCCAGTCGCGCGGCTCGTCGCTCGGCAGCGCACCGCCGACGGGATCGATGCCGAACGCAAACAGGCGATCGAGCGTCGGCGCAAAAGCGCGCGCGCGGAGCAACGGCTCGCGCAGCAGGTTCCAGTCGAACGCTTCGAGGTGTCCGCGATAGAACACGAGCCGATGGCGCTCGGCGATCGGCCGCTCGTACATCGCGTCGGGGCGAACGCACGCGAACAGCGCATCGGTCTGCGGCGCGTGCCGAAGCGACTCGCTCGGACAGCGCCGACGCGGCAAATGCAGGGTGGCGTGAGCTTTGCATCTCGAATCGCGTCGTTCCCGGCGCCGGCAATCTTTTCAACGCACGCACGCGTCGTGCAGGCTCGATTGGAATCGGTTGCTGGCAACGAGTTCCGTGCGCTATGTTGCGCCGCTGCCGTGGCGAGCGGTCCATCCGAAGGCGAGGACGTTCGATGAAGATTTCCGCACACCTGCGCAGGTACGGATTCCGCCGCTGGTACGAGCGCCAGCTCTACGAGAGCCACGCGTATCTGATCACCGCGTTCCTGAGCCTGATCCTTGTCGCGACCGCGGCGGAGGTCTATCCCGACGACGAAACCGCGATGCGCCGCCTGTTCGTGCTCGTGGTAGCGGCCGCCGCCGCGGTGCTGTGCCTGTTCGCGTGGCGGCGATTCACCGCACTGCTGTTTCGCGCGGAAGCGCTGGCGGAGCAGGCGACGTGCACGGCATGCCGTTCGTATGCGAAGTTCGACGTCCTGCGAGCGCAGCCGGCGCCCGACGCGCCTTCCGGCGAGCGGCTGTCCGTCCGCTGCCGCAAGTGCTGCTGCGAATGGGTGATCGGCTAGGGCCTAACCTAATCGGCGCGAACCGCGCCGCTTTCGATCAGCGGGGCGTACGTCTTCGCATCGGCACGAATCAGCTCGGCGAGGCCTTGCGGCGAGCTGCCGAGCACGTCGAAGCCGAGCGATTCGATGCGCCGGCGGACGTCGACGCTCGAAAGTGCGATCAGAGCGTCGCGGTGAATCGCCTCGAGCACGGGCGCGGGTGTGCCGGCGACGCCGATCAGCGCCGCCCATGGCGTCATCGACACCGGCGGACCGCCGGCCTCGACGATCGTCGGGATATCGGCATGCCCGCCAAGCCTTTGCGGCGCAGCCACGGCGAGCGGCCGCCACTTGCCGGCGTCGTACATGCCGGACGCAGCGTTCATCCCGAGCACGGTGAAGTCGACGTCGCCGTTGCTGAGCGCGGCGGTCAATTGTCCGGCGTCGCGGAAGGGCACGTGCATGAAGCGCACGTCGGCGGCGCGTGCAAGCGTTTCCACGGCAAGGTGCATCGGATGCCCGTTGCCGAGCGACGCATAGCTCACCGAGCCGGGATGCGCCTTCGCCTCGCGCAGCAGATCGGCGAGCGTCGCGAAGCGGCTGCCCGCCCGCACCCATACGAGGAACGTGGACTTGAACAGCGTGGTGATCGGCGCGACGTCGCGCTGCACGTCGTAGGGCAGCGTTGCGTGCAGCAGCGGATTCGCCGCCAGCGTGCCGGCGTCGCCGATGAACAGCGTATGCCCGTCGGCGGCCACCCGCCGCAACTCACTCAGCGCGACGATGCCCGATGCGCCGGGCCTGTTCTCGACGATGACCGGCTCTTTCCACGTCGACGACAGCCGCTCGGCGAGTTCGCGCGCGACGATGTCGGGGCCGAGTCCGACCGAGTACGGCACGACGATGCGTACGGTGTGCGTCGGAAAGCGCGGCGGCTGCGCATGCGCGGTTGCGGCAAGCATCAGCGCCGCGAGCGCAGCGCGCGCGGCGCGCACTGCGCTCACCCGGCCGGCGCGATCCTCGCGAGCACCGCTGCGGCGGCGAGCAGCGCGCCGAACAGCACTTCGAGCATCACGGTGCGAAAGAGCACGGGTGTCAGTGCGTGACCCGGCGGCGTCGACACGAAGTCCTTCCACAGCCGCCATGCGCGCGGCAATGCAACGAGCGCGATCGCGTAATGCGGCGCCCGGGCTTCGGCGGCCATCGCCGCGGCGAGCGCGAACGGGACGAAGATCAGCACGGCAATCAGCGCGCGCGATGCGGCCATGCCGAGCACGACAGGGAACGTACGGCGTCCGGTCGTCGCGTCGTGCGCCGTATCGCGGTAGTTGCCCACGGCGAGCACCGCGGCCGCATGCATGCCGATCGCCGTGCCGCCGATCCATGCGAGCGCACCGACTGCGCCGGACTGTACGTAGACGGTGCCGCATACGGCCATCAGCCCGAAGAACAGGAAAACGGTCAGCTCGCCGAACGGCGTGTACGCGATCGGCCGCGGCCCGCCCATGTAGGCGTACGCCGCGACCAGCGATGCGACGGTGATCGGCACGACTGGCCAGCCGCGATAGACGACCAGCGGCGCGGCGACCAATGCGGCGACGACGACGGTGATCGCGATCGACCGGTTGACCGCCGCGATGCTGAGCAGCCCGGTCGCGGTCGCGCGCGGCAGGCCCGTCCTGGTGCCCGTTTCGCCGCCGCGCACCGTGTAGCCGACATCGTTCTGCAGGTTCGTCAACGCCTGCGCGACGACCGACCCGGCGAGCGCGAGGAGCGCTACGCCGGCATTGAACTCCCCGAATGCCGACCAGGCGAGCGCCGTGCCGACCATGACCGGAATCACCGCAATGGGAAAAGACTGCGGGCGAAGCGCGATCTTCCACGCGGCGAGCGAGCCGGGGCGGATCGACGGAAGTACCAGCTCGGATGTTGCGGGCATGGGGGCCTCGTCGCGTAGATTCGACCGACACCAAATTATAGTAAAGCGCGCGCGATGCCGGTAATTTTGCCTCGTCTCGCGCACGCGATCCGTCCCGCCGGCGCCGAGCACTCGGCGTATGCTCGAAACGGGACAAGCAGGTCAACGGCCGGAGGCGAGCGCGATGAGACTTGCGATCATCAGTGCACCGGAGGACGACGACGACGACGATGATGACGACGACGAACTCGATCGCGGCGGCGGCGGCGGCGGCGGCAACATCGACCCCGACGACGATGAAGGCGGCTACGACGACGACGACGACGACGATGACGGCGAGGATCCGATCCAGGTTCGCGCCACGGTCGTCACGGCAGCGGGAAGCGCGCGTTGAGCGCCGCTGACGCGCGCTCGAGCCGCACGCCGTCGGCGCGCGCGACGCCGTGCAAATGCGCTTCGGCGCCGGGCGTCGCCAGCCGGTACAAGTCACGGCACAGCGCATAGGCGGCCGCGCCCGGCCACGGCGCAGGCAGCAGCGCCAGCGGCAACTGCGGATCGCGCAGCCTGACGCGACGGTACGCGTGCACGAGCAGCGTGCGCACGACGAACGTCTGCTCGGGATCGCGAGCCGGGCCGGGAACCTCGCGCAGCGCCCGCGTGACGCCGGTGAAGCGCCCGATGAACTGCCGATGATCCGACGCGAGCTGCGCGAGCGGCCATGCGTCGGCGACGCGATCGGCGAGCGCGCGGGCCGTCCGCGGCCGGGCTTCGCTGCCGCGGAATACAGTCACCGAGCTGGCAACGTCGAGCGCGGTGACGATACGCGGCAGCATGCTGCGCTCGCGCGCCGGACGCGCGTGCAGCGTCGCCCCGAGCGTTCCGAAACCTTCCCACGCGAGCTCGTCGCGCAGCAGGCGGCGCCGATGCGGGTCGGCGACATCGGACACGACGATTTCCCAGCTGCCGTCCCACGGCTGCGACGGCGGCGTGTAGACGCGCCGATACGCCTGCGCAAAGCGGCGCGCGCCGTCGGCGGTGAGCCGATAGCGGCTGCGCCGGCCTACGCTTTCGCCGGCGAGCCAGCCGTCGCGCGCGAGGCGAAACACCGATGTTCGCACCAGCCGCTCGTTGAGGCGAAACGACGCGAGAAGCCGGAACAGCGTCGAAAGCCACACGGCGCCACCGTGCGGCGCGAGCGCGTCGCCCCAGACCGTCACGATCAGCGACGTCGCGCGCGGCGGGTGCGAGTCGAGCTCGCGCTCGATCCAGCGGCGGATCGTTGCGCCGGCATTGGGAGCGGGTGGCTGCGGCATCGCGATGTGATACACGGTTTACAAACGTCCGATGATAAATGTATCATTTAAGGTTCGCCGCAGACAGGGCTCGCGGAGGCCTCGATGTACGCGCAGATGGTCGACACCGGTTTGAAGAATGTCCGGTCGGCGACGGACATGACGCCCGAAGAGCAGGCGTTCCAGGCGCGCATCGACGCCGACATCAAGGTCGAGCCGAAGGAGTGGATGCCCGAGGCGTACCGGCGCACGCTCGTGCGCCAGATCTCGCAGCACGCGCATTCGGAGATCGTCGGCATGCTGCCCGAGGGCAACTGGGTGACGCGCGCGCCGACGCTCAAGCGCAAGGCCATCCTGATGGCGAAGGTCCAGGACGAGGGCGGCCACGGCCTGTACCTTTATTCGGCCGCCGAGACGCTCGGCGTGTCGCGCGACCAGATGGTCGAGGACCTGCACGCCGGCAAGGCGAAATACTCGAGCATCTTCAACTACCCGACGCTCACGTGGGCTGACATCGGCGCGATCGGCTGGCTCGTCGACGGCGCGGCGATCATGAACCAGATTCCGCTGTGCCGCTGCTCGTACGGCCCGTACGCGCGGGCGATGGTGCGCATCTGCAAGGAGGAGAGCTTCCATCAGCGGCAGGGCTACGACATCATGATGGCGCTCGCGCGCGGAAGCGCCGAGCAGAAGGCCATGGCGCAGGACGCGCTCGATCGCTGGTGGTGGCCGTCGGTCATGATGTTCGGGCCGCCGGACGCCGAGAGCGTGCATAGCGCGCAGTCGGCTGCCTGGAAGATCAAGCTGCTGTCGAACGACGAGCTGCGGCAGCGCTTCATCGATCAGACGGTACCCCAGGCGGACTACCTCGGCTTGACGGTGCCCGATGCCGACTGCAAGTGGAACGCCGAGCGCGGCCATTACGATTTCGGCGCGATCGACTGGAACGAGTTCTACGACGTCATCAAGGGCAACGGGCCGTGCAATCGCGAGCGTCTCGCGACGCGCGTCAAGGCGTGGGAAGACGGAGCCTGGGTGCGCGAGGCTGCGCTCGCTTACGCGGAAAAGCACGCACGGCGCGGGGCACAATGCTCGGCGTGAGCCACGCGAACGTAGGCGGCGCACGACGTCTGGATATCGAGCAGACCGGGGGCTGGTAGACGGAGGTCGAATGAGATCCGAGTGGCCGTTGTGGGAGGTTTTCATCCGGTCGCAGCACGGGCTCGCGCACAAGCACGTCGGCAGCCTGCACGCGGCGGACGCCGAGATGGCGGTGAAGAACGCGCGCGACGTCTACACGCGGCGCAACGAAGGCGTCTCGATCTGGGTCGTGCGCTCGTCGGACGTCGTCGCATCGAGTCCCGGCGACAAGGAGCCGCTGTTCGAGCCGGCGAACAGCAAGGTCTACCGGCATCCGACGTTCTTCCCGATGCCCGACGACGTCAAGCATTTGTGATGTCGACGGACGACGCGCTGTTCGACTATCTGCTGCGCCTCGGCGACACGCCGCTCGTTCTCGCGCAGCGGCTCGGCGAATGGGTCGGCAAGGCGGCCGGTGCTCGAGGAGGACATCGCGTCGACGAACGTCGGCCTCGACCTGATCGGGCAGGCGCGGATGTGGCTCTCGTATGCGGGCGAAGTCGAAGCACGCGTGCGCGGCCGCGGTCGCGACGAAGATCAGCTCGCGTTCCTTCGCGACGCCGGCGAGTTTCGCAATCTGCTGATCGTGGAGCGGCCGAACGGAAGCTACGCCGACACGATCGCGCGCCAGTTCCTGTTCGACGCGTGGCACGTGCTCGCGCTGCGCGCGCTTTCGCAATCGAGCGATGCGCGGATCGCCGACATCGCGTCGAAGAGCGCGAAGGAAGCGGCCTACCATGTCGAGCGCTCGGGCGACTGGGTGATTCGGCTCGGCGACGGCAGCGTCGAGTCGCACGCGCGGATGCAGGCGGCGATCGACGAGCTGTGGACGTACACCGGCGAGATGTTCATGACCGATGCCGTCGATGCCGCGCTGATCGACGCCCACGTCGCGGCCGACGTCGGCACGCTGGCAGCGCCGTGGCGCGCGCACGTCGATGCGGTGCTCGCCGAAGCAACGCTCGCGGTGCCGCGCGACGCCCACATGCAGGGCGCGAACGGTCGCGGCGGACGGCAGGGGCGGCATACCGAGCATCTGGGCCACATGCTTGCCGAGATGCAGTTCCTGCAGCGCGCGTATCCGGGGCTCGCATGGTGAGCGACTCGCTCGCGCGCGCGGCGAGCGCCGGCGTCGCTGCGCCGGCATCGATCGATGCCGTGTGGCGCGCGCTCGGCTGTGTGGTCGATCCCGAGATTCCGGTCGTGTCGATCGTCGATCTCGGCATCGTCCGCGGCGTCGAATGCGACGCCGACGACGCCGATGCATTCGTCGTCCGCATCACACCGACGTATTCCGGCTGTCCGGCAACGGACGTGATCGCCGGCGCGATTTCGGACGCGCTGCAAGTTGCCGGCCTGCGCGCGCGCGTCGAGACGACACTGTCGCCGCCGTGGACGACCGAATGGATCACGCCGCGCGGCCGCGAGCAGCTCGCGGCGTACGGCATCGCGCCGCCGTCGCACGCCGAGTCCGCGCGCGTGGATGTCACGCGCATCAGCCCGCTTCGCCGCGCCGCCGTCGCGATCGCGTGTCCGCGCTGCGGCTCCGGCGCGACGCGACTCGTGTCGCAGTTCGGCTCCACGGCGTGCAAGGCGCTGATGCGCTGCGACGCCTGCCTCGAGCCGTTCGACTACTTCAAGCCGCATTGAGGGCGACCGGGCGATGAGCCGATTCCACCGGCTTGCGGTCGCGCGCATCGATCGCGAGACGCGCGACGCCGTCGCGATCACGTTCGCCGTGCCGTCCGCGCTCGCCGACGCATTCCGCTTCGCGCCGGGACAGCATCTGACGCTTCGCACGACGATCGGCGGCGAAGACGTCCGTCGCTCGTATTCGATCTGCTCGGCGGTGCACGACGGCACGCTGCGTATCGCGGTGAAGCGCAATGCGCGCGGCACGTTCTCGTGCTGGGCGAACGAGAGCGTCAAGGTCGGCGACGAGCTCGACGTTCTGCCGCCGATGGGTCACTTCAACGTGCCGTTCGACCCAGCGGC
Source organism: uncultured beta proteobacterium (assembly GCA_963798655.1). GTDB lineage: Bacteria > Pseudomonadota > Gammaproteobacteria > Burkholderiales > Casimicrobiaceae > CAVSMC01. The sequence goes on from CAWCUH010000016.1 coordinate 176,478, forward strand.
GCGGCGCAGCTACGTCGCGTTCGCTGCCGGCAGCGGCATCACGCCGATCCTGTCGATCGTCAAGAGCGCGCTCGCCGCCGAGCCGGGGAGCGAGTTCACGCTGTTCTACGGCAATCGCGCGTCGTCGAGCGTCATGTTCAGGGACGAGCTCGCCGCGCTGAAGGACGTCCATCTCGACCGCTTCAACCTCGTGCACGTGCTCTCGCGCGAGGCGCAGGACATCGACCTGCTGCACGGGCGCATCGACCGCGAGAGGGCCGGTGCGCTGCTGTCGCGCTGGGTCGACCTCGATCGCATCGATGCGCTGTTCGTCTGCGGTCCGGACGGCATGATGCACGCGGTCACCGAGGCGCTCGCCGCACGCGGATTCCCCGCGTCCAAAGTCAAGATCGAGCGCTTCGCGACGAGCATCCCGCGTCACGAGCACAAGCCGGCCAAGATGCCGGATCCCGGTCATGATCAATGCGCGGTGACCGTCGTCATCGACGGCTCCGCGAAATCGTTTCCGCTGGACAAGGCGAGCCAGAGCATCCTCGAGGCCGGCCTCGCGCATGGCCTCGAGCTGCCCTATTCGTGCAAGTCGGGCGTGTGCTCGACGTGCCGCGCGAAGCTCGTCGAAGGCGACGTCGACATGGATGCGAATTACGCGCTCGAGGACTACGAGGTCGCGCGCGGCTACGTGCTGACCTGCCAGAGCTATCCGGTGAGCGACGCCGTCACCGTCGACTACGACCAGACCTGAAACGAGGGTCAGAGTGGAGTTTCGACGAAGCCTCCACTCTGACCCTCGTTTCGGCGAAACTACGATCGTTCACCGAGGAGGCTTTCGTGCCGCATCCCTTTTTCGACAAGCACCGCGCGACGCTCGACCGGGCGCTGCAGGCGATCGCCGAGCGCGGCTACTGGAGTCCGTTCCCCGAATCGGCGAGCCCGAAGGTCTATGGAGAAGGCTGCGCCGAAGCCGGCAAGGCCGCGTTCGATGCCTTGCTCGGGAAGCCGTTCGACCTCGACCAGCCGGCGAGCGCCGGGCGCGTCGGCGACGAGCGCTCGCCCTACGGCTTCCCCCTCGGCATTACGTACCCGAAGGTCGACATCGATCGCCTGTTCGCGGCGATCGGGAACGCGCATGCCACGTGGCGGCGCGCCGATCCCGAGACGTGGGTCGGCGTCGCGCTCGAAACGCTCGCCCGCATCAACAAGGCGAGCTTCCTGATGGCGAACGCCGTCATGCACACGACCGGACAGGCGTTCATGATGGCGTTCCAGGCCGGCGGCCCGCATGCGCAGGACCGCGGGCTCGAGGCCGTCGCGTACGCATACGACGAAATGCGTCGCATCCCGGCGAAGGCGCACTGGGAGAAACCGCAGGGCAGGAACGAGCCGCTGCGCATGGAAAAGCGCTTTCGCATCGTCCCGCGCGGCGTCGGCCTCGTCATCGGCGTGTCGACGTTTCCGACGTGGAACGGCTACACGGGCTTGTTCGCCGACCTCGCGAGCGGCAATGCCGTCGTCGTGAAGCCGCATCCGGGTGCGATCCTTCCGCTCGCCATCACGGTGAAGATCGCGCGCGACGTGATCGCCGAGGCGGGCTTCGATCCGAATGTCGTGACGCTGGTCGCGCACGATGCCGGTGACGACACCGCGCAGAAGCTCGCGCTGCGCCCGGAGGTGAAGCTGATCGACTTCACCGGCAGCAGCCGGAACGGCAACTGGCTCGAAGCGAACGCACGCCAGGCGCAGGTGTTCACCGAGAAGGCGGGCGTGAACCAGATCGTCATCGACTCGACGAGTGACTTCAAGGGCCTCGTGCGCAACGTCGCGTTCTCGCTGTCGCTCTACACCGGGCAGATGTGCACGGCGCCGCAGAATCTCTACGTGCCGCGCGACGGCATCGACACAGCCGAAGGCCACCTGTCGTTCGACCAGGTCGCGGCCGGCATTGCGGAGGGCGTCTCGAAGCTCGTCGGCGACCCGGCGCGCGCGGTCGAGATCCTCGGCGCCGTGCAGAACGATGCCGTGTGCAGTCGCATCGACACGGCACGAAAGCTCGGCGACGTCGTCCTCGACAGCAAGGCGATCGAGCATCCGCAGTTCCCCGGCGCGACGATTCGCACGCCGCTCGTCGTTCGGCTCGACGCCAAGGACGCCGACAAGTACCTGAGCGAGTGGTTCGGCCCGATCGCGTTCGTCATCGCGACCGATTCGACCGCGCAAAGCCTCGACATCGCGCGCGAGGCGGTCAAGCGGCACGGCGCGCTGACGATGAGCCTCTACACGACGCGCGACGACGTCACCGCGCGCGCGATCGACGTCGCCGAGGACGCCGGCGTGTCGCTGTCGATCAACCTCACGGGCGCGGTCTACGTCAATCAATCGGCCGCGTTCTCCGACTTTCACGGCACCGGCGCGAACCCGGCAGCCAACGCCGCGCTGACCGATGCCGCGTACGTCGCCGGACGATTCCGCGTCGTCCAGCACCGGATGCACGTGCCAGCGCAGGGCACCGCCGCATGAGCGGACAATCGATCCTCTTCGCGGTCGGCGACGGCATCGCGCGCATCACGCTGAACCGTCCCGACCGTCTGAACAGCTTCAACGACGCGATGCACGCGGAGCTTCGCGAGGCGCTCGCGAACGCGCAGGCCGACGCCACCGTGCGCGTGCTGCTGCTGACCGGCGCCGGCCGCGGCTTCTGCGCCGGGCAAGATCTGTCGGATCGCGCCGTCGCGCCCGGCGGCGAGGCCGTCGACCTCGGCGCGTCGATCGAGCGCAACTACCGGCCGCTGATCACGACGCTGCGCGCGCTGCGCTTTCCGAGCGTGTGTGCGGTGAACGGCGTCGCGGCCGGCGCCGGTGCGAATCTCGCGCTCGCCTGCGATCTCGTGATCGCGAGAAAATCGGCGAGCTTCATTCAGGCGTTTTCGAAGATCGGCCTCGTGCCGGACTCCGGCGGCACGTATTTCCTGCCACGGCTCGTCGGCGCCGCGCGCGCGACGGGTCTCGCGCTCCTCGGCGACAAGCTGTCGGCGGAGCAGGCGGCCGCGTGGGGACTGATCTGGCAATGCGTCGACGACGACGCGTTCGAGGCGACGGTCGACAAGCTGCTCGCGCACCTCGCGAGCGCGCCGACTCGAGGGCTCGCCGCGACGCGCCGCGCGATGGACGCATCGGCGCACAATACGCTCGAGCAGCAGCTCGCGCTCGAGCGCGACCTGCAGCGCGAGCTGGGCTACAGCGACGATTATCGGGAAGGCGTGGCCGCATTCGTCGGCAAGAGGCCGGCGCGCTTCAGCGGACGCTGACGCGATGGCGAACGCCGTTCCTTCGACCGCGACGGTCGCCGTCATCGGCGCCGGCGCAATGGGCTCGGGCATCGCGCAGGTCGCCGCACAGCACGGCCATCGCGTGCAGCTTCACGACACGCGCTTCGGTGCCGCCGACGCGGCGAAGCGCGCGATCGGCGACACGCTCGCGAAGCTGGTCGCGAAGGCGCGGATGTCGCAAGCCGACCGTGACGCGACGCTCGCGCGGATCAGCACCGTCGGCACGCTCGCCGACACCTGCGTGGCCGCGCTGGTGATCGAGGCGATCGTCGAGGAGATCGAGGCGAAGCGCGAGCTCGTCGCGCTGCTCGAGAACGTCGTGTCGCCGCAGTGCATTGTCGCGACGAACACGTCGTCGTTGTCGGTGACGGCGATCGCGCGCGGCGCAAAGCGGCCCGAGCGCATCGTCGGCATGCATTTCTTCAATCCGGCGCCGCTGATGCCGCTGGTCGAGGTCGTCAGCGGGCTCGCGACCGAGCGCGCGATTGCCGAGACGGTGTTCGCCACGGCGAGCGCGTGGGGCAAGATGCCCGTGTACGCGACGTCGACGCCGGGATTCATCGTCAATCGTTGCGCGCGGCCGTATTACGCCGAGGCGCTGCGGCTTCTCGCCGAGCGCGCTGCCGATGCGGCGACGATCGACGCGGTGATGCGCGACGCCGGCGGATTCAGGATGGGGCCGTTCGAGCTGATGGACATGATCGGCCACGACGTCAACTTCACGGTGACCAAGAGCGTCTGGGAGGCGTACTTCCACGATCCGCGCTACGCGCCGTCGGTGATCCAGCAGGAGCTCGTCGCCGCCGGATTCCTCGGACGCAAGAGTGGGCGCGGCTTCTTCGACTACGCGAGCGGCGCGGGCGCGCCGGCGGCGCGCAGCGAACCGGCGCGGCCGCGTCCGGCGCGCGTCGTGCAGCGCGGCGAAGGCTCCGCGGTTACGCCGCTTGCGCGACGCTTCGAAGCCGCCGGTATCGCGCTCGATCACGCAGGCGCCGACGCGCGGTTCGCCGAAGGTGCGCTCGAGGTGGACGGCGCGTGGCTCGCGCTGTCCGACGGACGCACCGCGGGCGCACGCGCAGCCGCGGCCGGGCTGCGCGACGTCGTGCTGTGCGATCTCGCGCTCGATCACGCGACGACGCCGCGGCTTGCGATCGCGTGCGCCGACGGCTGCGGCGAAGCGGCGCTCGACGCCGTCGTCGGCGCATTGCAGGCAGCCGGCATCGCGGTATCGCGCTTCGACGACGTCGCCGGCCTCGCCGTGCTACGAACGGTGGCGATGCTCGCGAACGAGGCCTCCGACGCCGTCATGCAGGGCGTCGCGCTCGCACCCGACGTCGATCTCGCGATGCGCAAGGGCGTCAGTTATCCGCGCGGCCCGCTCGAATGGGCCGACGGGCTCGGTGCACGCGCCGTCGTCGCCGTGTTGAACCATCTCGCCGCGCATTACGGCGAGGATCGTTACCGGGTGTCGCCGCTGCTCGTGCGCCGTGCGCTGACCGGAGCGCCGCTCAATGGGTGAGCATCATCCGGCGATCCCGGCGGCCGATGCACAGGCGCTCGCCGAACGCGTCGCCGCCCGGATGTGGTCGCGCGACGACGCCTCGCAGAAGCTCGGCATGCATATCGTTCGCGTCGCACCCGGTCACGCGCAGCTCGCGATGACGGTGCGCGCCGACATGCTGAACGGCCACGCGATCTGCCACGGCGGATTCATCTTCACGCTCGCCGACAGCGCGTTCGCCTACGCGTGCAACAGCTACAATCAGGTCACCGTCGCATCCGGCTGCGCGATCGATTTCCTTGCGCCGGCGCGCGAAGGCGACGTGCTGAGCGCATCGGGACGCGAAGTGTCGGCGAGCGGGCGCACCGGCGTCTACGACATCGACGTGACGAACCAGCGCGGCGAGCGGATCGCGCTGTTGCGCGGCAAGAGCTACCGCATCAAGGGGCACGTCGTCGAACCGTGACCGGAGGAACGCGATGACCGTCAAGCGACCCGCTGCCGGCGACCTCGAGCCGATTGAAACGGCCAGCGCGAGCGCGCTCGCCGCGCTGCAGCTCGAGCGGCTCAAATGGTCGCTCGCGCACGCGTACGAAAACGTCGCGCACTACCGCCAGAAGTTCGACGCGGCCGGCGTGAAGCCGTCCGACATGAAATCGCTCGCCGATCTCGCGAAGTTTCCGTACACGACGAAGAGCGACCTGCGCGACAACTATCCGTTCGGCATGTTCGCCGTGCCGCGCGAGCAGGTCGTCCGCGTTCACGCGTCGTCCGGAACGACGGGCAAGCCGACGGTCGTCGGCTACACGGCGCGCGACATCGACACGTGGGCCACGGTGATGGCGCGCTCGATCCGCGCGGCCGGCGGGCGTCGCGGCGACATCGTTCATGTCGCGTACGGCTACGGGCTCTTCACCGGCGGACTCGGCGCGCACTACGGCGCCGAGAGGCTCGGCTGCACGGTGATACCGATGTCCGGCGGCATGACGGAACGGCAAGTGCAGCTGATCGCCGATTTCAGGCCCGACATCATCATGGTGACGCCGTCGTACATGCTCGCGATCTGCGAGGAGATGGAGCGGCAGGGAATGGATCCGCGCGCGTCGTCGCTACGCATCGGCATCTTCGGCGCCGAGCCGTGGACGCCGACGATGCGCGAGGCGATCGAAGCGAAGCTCGCCATGGACGCGATCGACATCTACGGACTGTCGGAGGTGATCGGGCCCGGCGTCGCGCAGGAATGCATCGAGACCAAGGACGGGCTCACGGTCTGGGAGGACCACTTCTATCCGGAGATCATCGATCCGAAAACGGCCGAGGTGCTGCCCGAAGGCGAGAAGGGCGAGCTCGTGTTCACGTCGCTCACGAAGGAGGCGATGCCGGTGATCCGCTATCGGACGCGAGACTTGACGCGACTGCTGCCGCCGAGCGCACGATCGATGCGGCGAATCGAGAAGATCACCGGTCGCTCCGACGACATGCTGATCATCCGCGGCGTGAACCTGTTCCCGACGCAGGTCGAGGAGCTGATCCTGCGCGACGATGCGCTCGCGCCGCACTACCAGATCGAGGTCACGCGGCCGCAGCATCTCGACGAGGTCGCCGTGCTGGTCGAGCGATCGCCCGCCGTCGGCTCCGCCGATGGCGAAGCGGCGGCCGGGCCGGCTCGCGCACCGGATCAAGGCGATGATCGGCATCAGCGCCGACGTGCGCGTCGTCGCGCCCGGCGGCATCGAGCGCTCGCTCGGCAAGGCGAAACGCGTCGTCGACAAGCGGCCGAAAGGGTAGGGCGACGCTCGGCGGTTCGGTCCGCGTGCCGTTAGCAACGCCCTGCAGCGTGGACGCAAGCGCCTGCTCGACATCGATCGAGCGACCCTGTCGCCACGCATCGTCGAATGCCGCGCGTCGCCGGACGCGGCACGCGCGTCGGCAACCGAGCGATCGTGATCGGGCCGCTCGGACGGCGCGAGCGGCGCACCGAGCTCCTCGCGCATCCGCTCGACCGCACCCCACAGGAGGGCCGCACCTTGCGGATCACGACGGGCGCAGGCCGCGGCGAGCCATTGCATCGACGCGGCGATGCCGAATCGGTCCTTCAATTGCCGATAGATCGCGAGGCTTTCGCAGTGCAGCTCGTATGCGCCTGCGTAGTCGCCGCGCGCAGCGGCAAGCTGACCGAGGCTGTTGAGCGACTTCGCAGTCGCTTCCCGATCGCGGAGCTCGCGGTAGATGCGCAGGCTTTCCTGCAGCAGCGCGCTGGCCTGCGCGTGATCGCCGCCGTGGCGCGCCGTCACGCCCAGCCCGTGCAGCGCACCGGCGATGCCCGAGCGATCGCCGAGCTCGCGACAGATCGCGAGACTCTCGTCGTACAGCGCTCGCGCGGCTTCGTGATCGCCGTGGTGGCTTTCGAGGTTGCCGAGGCTTCGAATCGCGTTCGCGACGTGCGTCAGGTCGCCGAGCTCACGGAAGATCGCGAGACTCTCGTTGTTCAGCGCTCGCGCCGACGCGTGGTCGCCCTGGATCATCGCGAGGCTCGCGAGATGAATCAGCGACACGGCAACGCCCCAGCGATCGCCGAGCTCGCGGTCGATCGCCAAACTCTCCTCGTGGAGCTGGCGGGCGCTTCGGTAGTCGCCCTGCTCGTACGCGAGAAGCCCCTGGTTGTTCAGCACCGCACCCACACCCTTGCGGTCGCCGAGTTCGCGCCGGATCGCGACGCTTTGTTCATAGAACGTCGTCGCCGCCGGATAGTCGCCTTGCTTCCAGGCCAATATGCCGGACCAGTTGAGCGCTCGCGCGCGCGTCGCGGCGGTGGCGGTGGAAGCCGCGCCGAGGAGCTTCGCGAACCAGCCGCGGCCCTCGCCGAGATAGCCGCGCACGAGCCAGAAGCGCGCGACCGCGCTCGCGAGTTGGAGGCCGCGCTCGCCGTCGCGAAACATCGCGGTCGAGCGCGTCAGCGCCGCGCGCAGGTTGTCGTGCTCGGTCTCGAGCCGATCGAGCCACGCCTGCTGGGCGCTGCCCGTCAGCTGTGGCTCCGCCTCGTTCGCAAGCGCAAGGAAGTACGCGAGGTGGCGCTCGTAGCAGGGCGCGCCGTCGGACAGCGCGTGCAGCCGCTCCGCCGCGTATTGCTGAACCGTCTCGAGCAGCCGGTAGCGCGTCGTGCCGTCGCGCTCGTCGACGACGACGAGGCTCTTGTCGACGAGCGCCGCGACGAGCTCGATCACGTCGCGCGCATCGACCGTTTCGCCGGCACAGACCCGCTCCGCGGCTTCGAGCGTAAAGCCCCCGACGAACGCCGATATCGCGCAGAACAGCGCCTTTTCGGGCTCGCTCAAGCAGGTCGAAGCTCCAGTCGATCGCAGCACGCAGCGTCTGCTGGCGCAGCGGCAGCGTGCGCGACGGTTCCGACAGCATCGCCAGGCGCTGGTCGAGCCGGCGGTCGATGTCTTCGATCGACATCGATCGCACGCGTGCCGCCGCGAGCTCGATCGCGAGCGCGATGCCGTCGAGACGTCGGCAGATGTTCGCGATGGCCGCGCTGTTCTGATCCGTCACCGCGAAATGCGGCCGGTGAAGCCGCACGCGCTCCTCGAAGAGTCGTACCGACTCGCAATCGACGACGGCCTTCGCGTCGGCGTCGCTTTGCGTGCCCGGAATCGACAGCGATGGCACGCGATAGGTCGCCTCGCCGCGAATCCCCAACCGCTCGCGGCTCGTGACGAGCGTCGCGACGTCGGGGCATTCGCGTAGCAGCGCGTCGACGAGCTGCGCGCACGCGGCGAGCAGGTGCTCGGCGTTGTCGAGCACGAGAAGCAGGTGCTTCATCCGCAGATGGTCGATCAGCGTTTCGGCGAGCCGCCTGCCGGGCTGCTCCTTCAGGCCGAGCGCGCTCATCGCCGCTTGCGGCACGAGATCGGGATCGCGCACCGGCGCAAGCTCGACCAGACACGCGCCGTCGCCGTAGTTCGCCCCCGCGGCGCCCGCGGCGCGTAGCGCGAGTCGCGTCTTGCCGACGCCGCCGGTGCCGGTGAGCGTCAACACGCGGTTGCGCGACAGGAGCTCGAGCACCTCGGCGACCTCGCGGCCGCGGCCGATGAACGACGTCAGCGGTTCGGGAAGCCTCGCACGTGCGCGCATATCGGCCGCATGGGACGCCGGACTTTCCGGCAGGCGAACGACCGGTCCCGAGAACCGATAGCCGCGTCGCGCGAGCGTCTCGAGCCAGTGCCCGGCGCCCGGCACATCGGCGAGCGCGCGGCGGATTGCAAGGATCTGCACGGCGAGATTGCTCTCCTCGACGATCACGTCGGGCCACGCCGCTTCGATGATGCGCGACTTCGGCACGTAGTTCGGGGCGGAGCGCACCAGCACGCTCAACACGGCGACCGCTCTCTTGCCGAGGCGAATGGGCACGCCCGCGCGCGTGACGACGCACGCGTCGGCGTCGAGAAGCAGAGGGCCGACTTCGTAGGTCTCGGTCATGCCAGGCTTCGACGACGACGCGCGGACGATGGGTTCGAGTAACGCCGCGGGACGCGAGGCAGCCGGCCCGCAGCGACTGGCTTCCAGTTTAAGAACAATTTAAGGGGTTTCTCAAGACTCCGGGCAGGCAACGGCGGAAGCTTTCCTCGCGCAATGCGGATCAAGGAGGCTCCATGACGCTGCGAAAGATTGTGCACCGCGTGCTGGATTCGGGCTTGCCGGGCGCGCTAAGCGCCGTTGCGGCGATGTTCGGCTTCGTCCTGATCGGGTATGGGCTCGCGCAACCGCCCGAGCAGGGCTTCCCGTCGGCCGGCGAGGTCATTGCGGCGGCGCCGAGCGACAACACGACCGAGCGCTCGGACCCTGCAATTGCCGCCGCGCCGCGAGCGGTAGCGACGGATTCGCAAAAACCCGTGGACGCGCTCGACGCGCCCCGGGAATGCGCACCGGACCAAGGAATTGACGATGCCTGCACCTTCAACTGACCGAAGTCGCGGCGGCGACCGCGTGTCGCGTTATCCGTATGGCGTGCCGTCCGCGCGCAAGGAGCGTCTGCTGCACGAGCTCGGTCCGGGCGCGGACGCATTCGGGGCGCTGCTCGCGGTGTGCGCCGCATGTCTGACGATGATCGCGGTCGGCTTGGCAAGTGTGGACCCGGTTTCCGAAGCTGCGACGTTGCCAGTCCGACTTGCCGAGCGAGTCAGGCAACCCAATGGGGAGTCAGCGCCCGTTCGACGAGATACAACCAGCGTTACGGCTCTGGGCACTCGCAGAGCTCGATGAGCAAATCGTCGGGCCGCGCGATCATCACGTACTTGAACGTGCGCTCGTCCGGGTTACACTTCGCCATCAACCAGGCCGGATGCAAACGCGGATTCGAGGGCGTGTTGCACCAGACTGCTAGGGCAGATCGAACAGCCGGCGCAATCCGAGCGACGCCGCGAGGCAGACGAGCAGGTATCCGCTGTTGATCGCCGCGCGGAACGACCACGGCAGCTTCTCGAGGTTCATCCGTCCCGCCGAGCCGGCGAGCGCACCGACAGCGAGACAGACGAACCACGGCGTGAAGACGACAGCGGGGGAGCCGCGCACCAGCGTCGTAACGAGGTCGTGAACGGCGCCGCATACGGCGAACGTCGCAACCACCGCGAGCGCTGGTGGAAGCAGCCTTTGCAAGGCAGAGTGTACGTAGCGTGCGAGCGCGTAACCGAAGATCGGATTCCAGTAGCGCCAGAAGTTGGCGAACGAGCTTGCGCCAAACGAGCGCGCGAGCATGTTGCGCAGCGACCCTGCGGACCCGAGCGGCACGCCGTTTCGCCGGTGCACGTATTCAGCGAGCGTCACGACGCCTTCGCGGGACTCGAACACGCTTGGCGGATCATCGGTCACAGCGCGACGTGCGTGAAGCCGAGCGCGCGCAGGAATCCGATCGAGTCGACATAGACGTCCTTGCGGGCGACGAGACCCCCCGTGAAGGGAATCACGTCGACGCCGTTCCACGAGATCTCCTTTCCCGTCGGTTCCACGGTGACGGAGCCTCGACTGTACGGAGTGGCCAACGTGCCTGTCGCCGTCCACTCCTGCGTGACGACGTCGTCGCGTACGTATGTCCGGCGAGCCTCGAAGCGGATATCCGGGAACGCCGCCAAGACGCCTTTCACGATCTCGCGTATGGCGTCCTTGCCGACGCCCCTTCCGCCGCTGGTGTGGTTCTCGAAGACCGAGTCCTCGGTGTGCATTGCCACGATGGCCTGCACGTCGTGCGCGTTCCAGGCCTCGTTGTAAGCGGCAATCAGCTTTTCGAGAGGGTGTTGCATGGTGGAAATGCCTCCTTGATGGCATGCGCGCCGTGCCGCTGCCTTCGTGCAGGTTCAATGGCGCGCGAGTCGCATCAGCGAGCCATCGAACACCTCGAATCCTAGCACTCCGGTTAGCGCTCCCTGCACAGCGACACCACGAGCTCGCGCAGCCAGCGGTTTCCGGCATCGCCGGCGAAACGCGCCGCCCAATGCACGCTGACGTCGAACGCGGGCAGTCCGACGCGCGAGCGCCACACCGTGTAGTCGCCCATCGTCTCGAACGCCTCGAACAGCCGCTGCGGCATGATGACCGCGAGATCGGTTTCGGCGAGGATCGGCGGCAGCACCATGAAGTGCGGGATCGATAGCCGCACGCGGCGCGACAAGCCGAGCGCGTCGAGCGCGCGTGCCGTCGCCGGGTGCGAGCGCACCAGCGCATAGTCGAGCTTCGCGAGCGCCGCGCGGCGCGCGGTCGTATTCGCGAGCGGATGGCGACGCCGCATGACGACGACGTATCGCTCCGACAGCAGCAGCGCCTTCTCGACACCCGCGAGCGAGGGGATGTAGCCGATCGCGACATCGATGCGCGCGCTGTCGAGCGCCGGCAGGACGTCGCGGTCGTCGAGCTGGTGCACCTCGATGCGCACGCGCGGCGCGCGCTCGGCGAGCGCCGCCATCAACCGCGGCAGGAACACCGCTTCGCCGATGTCCGTCATGTGCAGCCGGAACGTGCGATCCGACGCGGCCGGATCATAGCGATCGACTTCGTTGATCGCTGCATCGAGCACCTGCAGCGCATGACGAACGGCGCCGGCGAGGCGATCGGCTTTCGCGGTCGGCGCGACGCCGCTCGCGCGGCGCACGAACAGCGGATCGCCGTGCACGCCACGCAGCCGCGCGAGCGCATGGCTCACCGCGGGCTGCGATACGCCCAGCCGGTCGGCGGCGCGCGATACGCTGCGCTCGGCGTAGATCGCATCGAACGTCTGCAGCAGCGCCAGGTCGATCGGCCTAGATCTATTCATGTGGCGAATAACCGATATGACTTCCATGCCATCGACAAATAATACGCCGGCGCCTACAGTAGCGCGCCAGCCCGGGAGCCGCGATGGAAGTCTCGTTCAGCCGTGAAGTCAGCATGCTGCGACGCGGCAGCGGCGAGACGTTCGAGGGCGAAGGCATCCTCGCGATCACCAAGGCGCTGCTGCAGTCGGGCGTCGCGTACGTCGGCGGCTATCAGGGCGCGCCGGTATCGCACCTGATGGACGTGCTCGTGCAGGCGAAGGACTACCTCGCCGACCTCGGCGTCCATGTCGAGGCGTGCGCGAACGAGGCGTCGGCCGCGGCGATGCTCGGCGCGTCGATCCACTATCCGTTGCGCGGCGCGGTAACGTGGAAGTCGATCGTCGGCACGAACGTCGCCGCCGACGCATTGTCGAATCTCGCGTCTCCGGGCGTGACCGGCGGCGCGCTGATCGTCGTCGGCGAGGATTACGGCGAGGGCGCAAGCGTCGTGCAGGAGCGCACGCTCGCGTTCGCGCTCAAGTCGTCGCTGCTGCTGCTCGACCCGCGGCCCGATCTCGCGCACATGGTCAGCACCGTCGAGCACGCATTCGCGCTGTCCGAGGCGGCGAGCACGCCGGCGATGCTGCAGCTTCGCGTGCGCGCCTGTCACGTGCGCGGCCGCTTCGAATGCCGCGACAACGTCGCGCCGCCGATTTCCGCGCGCCACGCGATGGACGCGCCGGCCGCCTTCGACTATTCGCGGCTGTCCCACCCACCGTCGACGTTCAGCCACGAAAAGCTCAAGAACGACGAGCGGCTGCCCGCGGCGCGCCGCTACGTCGCCGAGCACAAGCTGAACGAAGCGTTTGCCGGCGTCCGTGATGAGCTCGGGATCGTCGTGCTCGGCGGGCTCTACAACTCGCTCGTGCGTGCGCTTTCGCAACTCGGGCTCGCCGACGCGTTCGGCGTGTCGCAGCTGCCGATCCTTGCGCTGAACGTGATCTGTCCGCTGGTGCCCGACGAGATTGCGGCGTTCTGCCGAGGCAAGCGCGCGGTGCTCGTCGTCGAGGAAGGCCAGCCGGAGTTCGTCGAGCAGGAAATGAACGCGATCCTGCGCCGCGCCGGCGTCGACACCGTCATCGAAGGCAAGGGTGCGCTGCCGATGACCGGTGAATACACGGTCGAGACGATCGCGCGCGGGCTCGCGGCGTTCTTCGCGCGACACGCGCCCGACATCGCGCTCGATGAAGGCCACGCGTGGCTTGCGTCGATCGACGCGCGCCGCGTCGACGTCGCGAAGCGGCTCGCGAGCCCGCTGCCGGCGCGGCCGCCGCAATTCTGCATCGGCTGCCCCGAGCGGCCGGTGTTCGCCGCGATGAAGCTCGCTCAGCGCGACATCGGACCGGTGCACGTCGCCGCCGACATCGGCTGCCATTCGTTCGCGACGTTCGAGCCGTTCTCGCAAGGTCACTCGATTCTCGGCTATGGGATGAGCCTCGCGAGCCGCGCCGGCGTGTCGCCTTCGATGAAGCAGCGCACGATGGCGATCATGGGCGACGGCGGCTTCTGGCACAACGGTCTTCTCACCGGCGTGCAATCGGCGCTGTTCAACGGCGCCGACGCGGTGCTCGTGATCATGAAGAACGGCTACACGTCCGCGACGGGCACGCAGGAGATCATCTCGACGCCGGCAGACGCGCAGCGGCACGATGCCGCCGACGTGTCGACGAGCCGGGTGCACGAGAACGTCGTCATCGAGCGCACGCTGAAGGGCATCGGCGTCAAGTGGCTGCGCACCGTCGACAGCTATCGCGTCGACGCCATGCGTGCGACGCTCGAGGAGGCATTTACCACGGACTTCGCGGGGCTCAAGGTGATCATCGCCGAGGGCGAATGCCAGCTCGAGCGGCAGCGCCGCGTGAAGCCGTGGCGCGCGAAGCGCCTCGCCGCGGGACGACGCGTCGTGCGCGTCAAGTACGGCGTCGACGAGGACACGTGCTCGGGCGATCATTCGTGCATCCGCCTTTCCGGCTGTCCGACGTTGTCACTGAAGGACAGCGGCGACCCGCTGAAGGTCGATCCCGTGGCGACGGTGCTCGACGGCTGCGTCGGCTGCGGCCTCTGCGGCGAGAACGCGCATGCGGCGAGCCTGTGCCCGTCGTTCTATCGCGCCGAAGTGATCCAGAATCCGCACTGGCGCGACCGCGTCGCGACGCGATTGCGCGAAACGTTTGCGAGAATGCTGCGCGCCGCATGAAGACGCAATTGAACGACCGTCCGATCTCGATCCTGATCGCCGCGCTGGGCGGGCAGGGCGGCGGCGTGCTCGCCGAGTGGCTGGTGGACGCTGCCACGCGCGCTCGCCATCCGGCGCAGAGCACGTCGATTCCGGGGGTCGCGCAGCGCACGGGCGCGACGACCTACTACGTCGAGATCTTCCCGCGTCGCCGTGACGAGCTCGGCGGTCGCGAGCCGGTGCTGTCGCTGCTGCCGGTGCCGGGGTGCATCGACCTGCTGATCGCCTCCGAGTTGCTGGAAGCGACGCGCATCGTGCAGACCGGCATGGCGGACGCGCAGCGCACGTTCGTGATCGCCTCGTCGTCGCGCACGCTGACGACCGCGGAGAAGATGTCGCTCGGCGACGGCCGCTTCGCCTCCGACAGGCTGCTCGACGCGGCACGCGCGCACAGCCGCCGCTTCGTGTCGTTCGACATGGACGCCGCGGCGCGCGAAGCGGGAACCGTCGTGAGCGCCGTGATGTTCGGCGCGATCGCCGCAACCGGTACGCTGCCGTTCGGACGCGACGCGTGCGAAGCGGCGATCGACGCCATGGCGATCGGCGCGAAAGCGAGCCACCGCGGGTTCGAGCGCGGTTTCGAACTTGCAATGGCGGTGCCGGGCGATGCGCCGTCGCACGGCACGGCGAGCGGCGGCGTCTCCGATGCGCCGGCCGCGATCGCGGCGTTTCCCCCGTCATGCCGCGCCATCGTCGCCGAAGGCTATCGCAGGCTGGTCGAATTCCAGGACACGAACTACGCGCTGCGCTATGTCGATCGGCTCGCCGTCATTCGGGATGCCGAGCGCGCCGCCGATCCGGCGGCCTCGAAGGAGTTCGCCGCGACGCGCGAGACGGCACGCTTCCTCGCGCTGTGGATGGCGTTCGACGACATCGTTCGCGTCGCGCAGCTGAAAAGCCGTGCGAGCCGCTACGCGCGGGTGCGCCGCGAAGTCGCGGCTGCCGACGGCGACGTCGTGCGCCTCTACGATCTCTTCAAGCCCGGCGTCCCGGAGATCGCCGGGTTGCTGCCGGACAGGCTCGCGCGCGCGCTCGCTTCATGGGACCGACGACGACAGGCGCGCGGCAGCAAGCCCTTCGCGATCGCGCTTCGATTGCGCAGCGACGGCATCGTCGGTGTCGCTGCGTTGCGCTTGATCGCGGCAATGCGGCCGCTGCGTCCGGCGATGTCGCGTTATGCCGACGAGCAGGCGGCGATCGACCGCTGGCTCGACGCCGCCGTGCGCGCGCTCGCGACCGACTGGCAGTGCGGCTACGAGCTCGCGCTGTGCGGCCGGCTGATCAAGGGCTACGGCGATACGAACGCGCGCGGCAAGCGCAATCTCGCGCACATCGTCGAACATCTCGCCTTGAGCAGCGTGTTCGCGGCCAGCGCCGAGCGCGCCCGGGCGATCCGCGAGGCGCGAGAGGCCGCGCTCGCAGACGAAGGCGGCACGGCGCTCGACGCGACGCTCGTTCGGCTTGGCGCATCGCCTCGGCCGGCGCTCGCGAAGCCGATCGTGTGGATGAAATCACGTCCGGATCGTGAAGCGGCGCGGCGATGACGGCACGCGTGCCCGCCGCCGCCTTGCGCTCGCTTTGCGTCGAGATTTTCGAGGCGGCCGGCTGCTCGGTCGACGAAGCGGATGCGATCGCGACGTCGCTCGTTCGCACCAACCTGCTCGGCCACGACTCGCACGGCGTTGGCCTGGTCCCGGCGTATCTCGCGAACCTGAAGCAGGACCTTGCGCGCGCAGGGCAAACGGCGCGCATCGTCACCGACGCCGGTGCGCTGGTCGCGCTGGACGGCAACAACGGCTTCGGCCAGACGATCGGGGCGCAGGCGATGCGCATTGCGACCGAGCGCGCGGCGCAGCACGGCGTCGGGATCGTCGGCCTTTCGAACACGCATCATCTCGGCCGCATCGGACAATGGGCCGAGCAGTGCGCCGATGCCGGATTCGCGTCGGTCCACTTCGTCAACGCGCTCTCGACGCCGCTGGTCGCGCCGTGGGGCGGCATCGCGGCACGGCTATCCACCAATCCGTTCTGCGTCGCGGTTCCGCACGTCCCGCATCCGGTCGTGCTCGATTACGCGACGAGCGCGATCGCGTACGGCAAGGTTCGCGTCGCGATGGAGGAGGGACGCCGCGTGCGGCCCGGCGCGCTGCTCGATGCGAACGGCGAGGCGACCGACGATCCGGCGGTGATGATCCCGCGGCGTGTCGGCGCGCTGCTGCCTTTCGGCGAGCACAAGGGATACGCGCTCGCCGTGATGTGCGAGCTCGTCGGCGGCGCGCTGTCCGGCGGCCGCGTCCAGGATCACGATCCGAAGCCGAGCCCGATGGCGAACAACATGCTGTCGATCGTCTTCGCCGCCGATACGCTGTGCACGGCGGATGCACTGGCAGCGCAAGTCGACAGTCTCGCCGCGTGGCTCGCGTCGTCGCCGCTCGCGCACGGGTCGGCCGGCGTCGTGCTGCCCGGCGCGCCCGAGCGCGCGACGGCGCGCGAGCGCGAGGCGAACGGCATCCCGCTGCCGGCGAGCGTGCGACGCGCGCTCGCCGCATGCGCCGCCGAGCTCGGCGTCGATGGCGCGCAGCGACTTGCCAACGAGGCGCAATCGCCATGAGCTTCCGCCATACCACCGAGTTCACCGTCGAGTTCGGCGACTGCGATCCGGCGCAGATCGTCTTCTACCCGAACTTCTACAAATGGATGGACTCGGCGGCGCGGCACTTCTTCCGTGCGGCTGGCGTGCCGCCGTGGCACGAGTTGGAGCGCAGCGAAGGCATCATCGGAACACCCCTGGTCGAGGCATCGGCGCGGTTCATGCGCCCCGCGACGTACGGCGATCGGATCGCGGTGGATACGAGCGTGTCCGGATGGCAGGGCAAGCGCTTCGTGCTCGCGCACGTCGTGCGTCGCGGCGGCGACGTTCTGGTCGAAGCGACCGAAGTGCGCATCTTCGCGCGCCGCGACCCGGACGATCCGCGTCGCATTCGGGCGGTGGACGTGCCCGAGCGGATTCGCAGCCTGTTGGAGTAAGCTTCGCGCCGAAAGCGCGACGCGAGATCGCGCGGCATCGAAGGGGAGGAGTCGCATGGCCGAAGCGGTTTCGGACGGTGCAGCATCCGCGGCGACATCGCTCGGGCCGACCGGGCGCGCGCTGCTGCAGGCGTCGCGCACGCTTGCGATCGCCGGCGGCCTCGTGTTCGTCGCTCTCGTCGCGATGGAGATCGTGTCGATCGTCGGCCGCAAGCTGTTTTCGTGGACGGTGCCCGGCGACGTCGAAGTGCTGCAGATGTGCGCGGCGTTCGCGTCGGCGACGTTCTTCGCGTACTGCCATCTCGTCGGCGGCAACGTGAAGGTCGACTTCTTCACGCACTCGCTCGCGCCGCGCAACGTCGCACGGCTCGACGCGTTCGGCTCGCTGCTCGTCGGTGCGTTCGGCGCGCTGATCGCATGGCGCTCGGCGGTCGGCGCACTGTCGATCAGAGAGGTCGGCGAGACCTCGGCGATCCTCGGCTGGCCGGTGTGGATCGCGCAGGCGCTGATGGTGCCCGGATTCGTGATGCTCGCGCTCGCCGGGTTCTACATGACCGCGCATCACCTGCGCTCGAGCGCGAGGTTTTCCTGATGCGTGTCACGCGCGCGCGCCGGGTGCTGCGGTGAGCGGCATCGAAGTCGGCGGCATCGTCTTCGCCGTCATGCTCGCGCTGATGGTGATCCGCGTGCCGATCGGCATCGCGATGTTCGTCTGCGGCGCCGGCGGCTATCTGTACCTGACCGGCAATCCGAACGCGTTGCTGAACTCGCTCAAGAATCTCGCCTATGCGCGGCTTTCCAACTACGATCTGGTGGTCATTCCGCTGTTCCTGCTGATGGGCCAGTTCGCGACTCACGGCGGACTGTCGACATCGCTTTTTCGCTTCGTCAACGCGTTCGTCGGTCATCGCAAGGGCGGCATCGCGATGGCGGCGATCGGCGCATGCGCCGGCTTTGGCGCGATTTGCGGCAGCTCGGTCGCCACCGCGGCGACGATGGGACAGGTCGCGCTGCCGGAGCTTCGTCGATACGGCTATTCCGGCGCGCTCGCGACCGGCGCTCTCGCCGCCGGCGGCACGCTCGGCATCATGATCCCGCCGTCGGTGCCGCTGGTGATCTACGCGATCCTGACGCAGGAGTCGATCGGCAAGCTCTTCATGGCCGCGGTGCTGCCCGGTATGATCGCGATGCTGGGCTACATGCTCGTCGTCAAGCTGATCGTCACGTGGCGGCCGAAGTCGGGGCCCGCGGGACCCGTGGTCGCGTGGTCGGTCAAGCTGAAGAGCCTGCTCGAAGTGCTGCCGGTGCTGCTGGTGTTCGTCGTCGTCATCGTCGGCATCTACGGCGGCTGGGCGAATCCGACCGAGGCGGCCGCGATCGGCGCCGCCGCCTGCGGAATTCTCGCGGTCGTTACCGGCGGCATGCGCGGGCGCGGCCTCGTCGACAGCGCGCTCGGCACCGCCCAGATGACGGCGATGATCTTCCTCGTACTGCTTGGCGCCGACATGCTGAACACGACGCTCGCGCTGTCGCAGTTGCCGGGCGAGCTCGCGACGTGGGTGAAGGAGAGCGGGCTCGCGCCTCTGCTCGTGATGGCGATGATCCTGATCGTCTACATCTTCCTCGGCTGCGTCATGGACTCGCTCGCGATGATCCTGCTCACGATCCCGATCTTCTATCCGATGGTGATGGGGCTCGACTACTGGGGGATGCCGCACGAGGACAAGTCGATCTGGTTCGGCATCCTCGCGCTGATGGTGGTCGAGGTCGGTCTCGTGCACCCGCCGGTCGGAATGAACGTCTACATCATCAATCGCCTCGCGAAGGACGTGCCGCTCACCGAGACGTTCAAGGGCGTCGTGCCGTTCCTGCTGTCCGACGCGGCGCGCATCGCGCTGCTCCTATACTTCCCGATCATTTCGCTGTTGCTCGTCCATACGTTCAAGCGCTGAGCGCTTACAAGAGGAGGAACCATGGTCAGACGTTTGCATGCGGCGCTCGTCGCCGCGATCGCGCTCGGCGCCGGCGGCGCGTGCGCGCAGGATGTCACCCTCAAGATCCATCATTTCCTGCCGCCGAAGGGCACGATCCAGGCGCAGGTGTTCGAGCCGTGGTGCGAGAAGCTCGGCAAGGAATCGAACGGCCGCATCAAGTGCCAGATCTATCCGGCGATGCAGCTCGGCGGCACGCCGCCGCAACTGTTCGACCAGGCGCGCGACGGCGTCGCCGACATCGTCTGGACGCTGCCGACGTACCAGGCCGGCCGCTTTCCCAAGAGCGAGGTGTTCGAGTTGCCGTTCATGGCGACGAGCGCGGAGACCGGCAGCCCGGCGTTCTGGGATTACGTGCACAAGAACGCGATGGACGAGTTCCGCGGCGTCAAGGTGCTCGCGCTGCATCTGCACGACGGCTCGCTGCTGCACTTCGCGAGCAAGCGCGTGACGAGCCTCGACGAGATCAAGGACCTCAAGGTGCGCGCGCCGACGCGCATCGGCACCAAGTTCCTGTCGGCCATCGGCGCCGTGCCGGTGCAGATGCCGGTGCCGCAGGTGACCGAAGCGGTCGCGAAGGGCGTCATCGACGGCGCGATGCTTCCGTGGGAGGTCGTGCCGGCGACGAAGCTGCAGGAAGTGACGAAGTATCACCTCGACACTCCCGCAGGCGTACCGAAGATGTCGAACTCGATCTTCGTCATCGCGATGAACCCCGCGAAGTACGACAGCCTTCCGGCCGACTTGAAGAAGATCATCGACGCCAACACCGGATTCGAGTGGTCGAAGCACATCGGCAAGGTCTTCGACGGCACGACCGAACGCGGCAAGCAGCTCGCGAAAGACGCCGGCGGCGTGTTCGACACGCTCTCCGCAAGTCAGTACGAGCGCTGGCAGAAGGCGTGCGAGCCTGTCGTGAAGGAGTGGATCGGCGAGATCAACGGCAAGGGCGCGAATGGCCAGGCGCTCTACGACGACGCGCGCGCGCTGATCAGGAAGTACGGCGGGTGATACGGTAAGATGGACGTGCCCCCGCTTTGGCGCGGGCGCGTTCATCGAGGATATCGACGTCATGAGCGAAAGGGTCTTCGCATCGCAGGCGGACCTCGAGGAGAAGCAGGTCAGCTTCGACAAGCTGTCCGATCACGCGTACGCGTACACGGCGGAAGGCGACCCGAACACCGGTATCGTCGTCGGCGACGACGCGGTGATGGTGATCGACACGCAGGCGACGCCCGTCATGGCGCAGGACGTCGTCCGGCGCATTCGAGAAGTCACCGACAAGCCGATCCGCTACGTCGTGCTGTCGCACTACCACGCGGTACGCGTGCTCGGCGCATCGGGTTACAAGCCGGAGCACGTGATCGCGAGCCGCGACACGTACGACTTGATCGTCGAGCGCGGCGAAGCGGACATGAAGAGCGAGATCGAGCGCTTTCCGCGGCTTTTTCGCGCTGTCGAATCGGTGCCCGGCCTCACGTGGCCGTCGATCGTCTTCGAGCAGCGAATGACGATGTGGCTCGGCAAGCTGCGCGTCGACATCATGCAGGTCGGCCGTGGCCACACGAAGGGCGACACCGTCGTGTGGCTGCCCGACGAGCGGATCCTGTTCTCCGGCGATCTGGTCGAGTACGGCGCGACGCCGTACACCGGCGACGCGTACCTGCGCGACTGGCCGGCGACGCTCGACGCAATTGCCGCGCTCGGCCCGCAGAGGCTCGTTCCAGGGCGCGGGGCTTCGCTGCAGACGCCGGCGCAGGTCGCCGCCGGGCTCGCGAGCACGCGCGCGTTCGTGCAGGACCTCGTCTGCGCGGTTGAGCTCGGCGCGAAAGCGGGCAAGGACCTGCGCACCGTGTACAGGGAAACGTACGCGGCATTGAAGCCCAAGTTCGGCCACTGGGTCATCTTCGACCATTGCCTGCCGTTCGACGTAACGCGCGCGTACGACGAAGTGACGGCGCATCCCGATCCGCGCGTTTGGACCGCGCAGCGCGACAAGGAGATGTGGCAGGCGCTGGAGGGATGAATGGCGACGATCGCTGATTCACGCACGCCGTCCGCTACGCACGGCGCGAGCGACGCGGCGCTCGCGTACCAGTCCGGCTTCGGCAACGAGTTCGCGACGGAGGCGCTGCCGGGTGCGCTGCCGATCGGACAGAACTCGCCGCAGCGCTGCCCGTATGGCCTGTACGCGGAGCAACTGTCCGGCACGGCGTTCACTGCGCCGCGCGGCGCAAACCGCCGCACGTGGCTCTATCGGATTCGCCCTGCCGCCGTGCATCAGCCGTTCCGACCGATCGGCAACGGCCGCTTCGAAAGCCGCTTCGATGCCATAGCGACGCCGCCGAACCAGCTGCGCTGGGATCCGCTGCCGCTGCCGCAATCGCCGACCGACTTCCTCGACGGTCTCGTCACGATGGCGGGCGTCGGCGATCCGGCGTCGATGTCCGGCTGCGGCATTCACGTCTACGCGGCGAACCGCTCGATGAGCGGCCGCTACTTCTACGACGCCGACGGCGAACTGCTCGTCGTGCCGCAGCAGGGGCGGCTCGACGTCGCGACCGAGATGGGAAGGCTGCGCGTCGAGCCGCAGCAGATCGTCGTCATCCCGCGCGGCGTTCGCTTCGCCGTCGAGCTGCCCGACGGCCCGTCGCGCGGCTATGTCTGCGAAAACTACGGCGCGCCGTTCCGGCTGCCCGATCTCGGTCCGATCGGATCGAACGGACTCGCCAATCCGCGCGACTTCCTCGCGCCGGTCGCTGCGTACGAGGATCGCGATGGCAGCTTCGAGCTCGTTGCGAAATTCATGGGCAACCTGTGGAGCGCCGCGATCGATCACTCGCCGCTCGATGTCGTCGCGTGGCACGGCAATTGCGCGCCCTATCTGTACGACCTGCGCCGGTTCAACGCGGTCGGGTCGGTGAGCTACGACCATCCCGATCCGTCGATCTTCCTCGTGCTGCAGTCGCAGAGCGACACGCCGGGCGTCGACACGATCGACTTCGTCATCTTCCCGCCGCGGATCCTGTCGATGGAGCATACGTTCCGTCCGCCGTGGTTCCATCGCAACGTCGCGAGCGAGCTCATGGGGCTCATCCACGGCGCGTACGACGCGAAGGCCGACGGGTTCGTTCCGGGAGGCGCGAGCCTTCACAATTGCATGATCGGCCACGGCCCGGATGCGGCGACGTTCGAGCAGGCGAGCCGCGCCGACACGTCGAAGCCCGCGTACATCCGCGACACGATGGCGTTCATGTTCGAGACGCGCGGCGTGATCCGTCCGACGCGGGCGGCACTCGAATCGGCGCAGCTGCAGTCCGAGTACTACCGCTGCTGGCAGGACCTGCCGAAGAATTTCGATCCGACACGCCGTTAGGACGTCCATGAGCTACGAGAACATCATCGTCGAGCGCCGCGACCGCGTCGGCGTCGTTCGACTGAACCGCCCGCAGCGGATGAACGCGCTGAACGACGCGCTTGCGGCCGAGTTGACGCGTGCGCTCGCCGAGCTCGACGCCGACGCCGGCATCGGCGCGATCGTCATCACCGGCAACGACAAAGCGTTCGCCGCCGGCGCCGACATCGGCGCGATGGCCGAGTGGGATTATCAGAAAGTCTACGGCGACAACTACATCAGCAAGGACTGGGAGTCGCTGCGCACGATCCGCAAGCCGGTCATCGCCGCGGTCGCCGGCTATGCGCTCGGCGGCGGCTGCGAGCTCGCGATGATGTGCGATCTCATCATCGCCGCAGAGCACGGCGAAGTTCGGCCAGCCGGAAATCGGCATCGGCACGATGCCCGGCATGGGCGGCACGCAGCGTCTGCCGCGCGCGGTCGGCAAGGCGAAGGCGATGGACTGGTGTCTGACCGGCCGCATGATCGACGCCGCGGAAGCCGAGCGCGCGGGTCTCGTCGCACGCATCGTCGCCGCCGACAAGCTCGATGAGGAGGCGCTCGCCGTTGCCGCGAAGATCGCGAGCTTCTCGCTGCCCGTCGTGCTGAAGATCAAGGAAGCGATCAACCGCGCGTACGAGTCCTCGCTCGCCGAGGGCCTGCTGTTCGAGCGGCGCGAGTTCCACGCGACGTTCGGCCTCGACGACCAGAAGGAGGGCATGCGCGCGTTCGTCGAGAAGCGCAAGCCTTCGTTCAAGCATCGCTGAGCGGTGGACGCCGCACATGAGCCTCCATGCGCCCCACGACCTGATCGTCGCGCGTCCGGCCGAAGGCGTGCTGCTGCTGAAAGCATCGCCGCGTTCCTCGAGAAGCGGCCGCCGAAGCTCGGCGCGCGCTAGCGAAGCGCCGCGACGTAGCGCGTGCAGTAATCGGCGAGCAGCAGCTTGTCGGTGCCCACGGTGAAGATGCGCACGCCACGCTGTTGCCAGCGCCCGATCGCACGCCGCGAATCGGCGGCATCGGTGTAGAAGATCGGCATGATCAGCGGCAGCCGCGCCGCCGTTGCTGCCGAGACGACGCGATCGAGCGACTCGACGACGCGCGGATGCGACGTATCGCCTTCGAGCCCCATCGACACCGACAAATCGAACGGGCCGCAAATCACACCGCGCAGGTCGCTGATCGCCGCGATTGCCTCGATCGCATCGACCGCTTCGGGCATCTCGATCAGCGACGATCACGCCCGGCGCGTCCGGGGCGTTGGCGAACGCTCGCCAGTCGCGAACGAAATGATCGCCGGCGCGGATGCACGGGCATGCGCCGCGCGTTCCGGCGGT
This sequence comes from uncultured beta proteobacterium, assembly GCA_963798655.1. GTDB lineage: Bacteria > Pseudomonadota > Gammaproteobacteria > Burkholderiales > Casimicrobiaceae > CAVSMC01. Next base: position 200,633 of record CAWCUH010000016.1, read on the forward strand.
GCCGTAGCGCGACGACGCGACCGCGCGCGTGGCGTCGGCCGCCGATGCGATCTTCGGCACGATCACGGCGGCGGCGCCGGCGTCGAGCGCCTTGGTGATCATCCACGTCTCGTTCGTCGGCACGCGAACGATCGGCACGATGCCGGCGGCGTCGCAGGCGCGCACGAGATTCTCTGCGGTCTCGAGACCGAACGCGCCGTGCTCGGCATCGACGATCGTGAAGTCGAAGCCGCTCGCGGCAACGATGTCGACAACCTCGGCGCTCGCGATCTGCGACCACGTGCCGATCGCCGGCGTGGCGCGATCGACGAGCGACGAGAAGCGCTTCATCGGAGGTCAGTTGTTCACGACGAGCGCGCGCAGCCGGTTCAGCACGCCTTCGCGCTCGTCGGGCGGGAAGAAAAAGCGCAGCAGCGTGCCGCCGCCGTCGGCATCGCTGCTTCCGGCGTAGCGCGCGATCGCTTCGCCGAGCGCCTCGAACGAAACGCCGAGCAGGATTGCAGGGGCATTGACGCGCCGATTCATCCGCACCGGCCCGATCGGCTCGAAGCGAAGCGCGCGCGCGTAGAAGCTCGCGTGCCGCGGGTTCACCTCGATCACGTTGTAGGTGTAATTGCGCACGACCGACGCATAGAGGTATGCGGTGTGGAACAGGCTCGCGAGCACCGGCTTGCTCGCGATGGCGGTGTCGACGGCGAGCCGCGTGCACTCGGTGAGCCGGTGGCCTTGTGCGCGCAGCGCGTCGACCTGCTCGCGATACAGATCGTCGCAGGCGAGGCCCTTGTCGGCGCGAATCGAGCCGCACGCTGACGGTGCCGACGATCTGCCCCTCGTCGTAGGCGAGGAAGGTCATCAGCGTCGGATCGCGCTTGACGACGGGAATCTGATAACCGCGGCCGCCGTAGCGGCGCTCGACCAGCACGTCGGCATCGCGCGGCTGCTGCGTCAGATGCGCGATGCGAATCTTGAATGCGCTCTCGAACGTCGCCGGATCGGTGATCGAGGGCAAGTCGGGGTCGGGGATGGTCAGCCGGCGAAAGCGCAGCGGGCGATCGCCGTAGATCGTGCGGCCGGTGACTTCGGCAGGCGGGCGCAACGTAGACGGCGGGCCCGGACGCGCCGCCTCGCGCGACAGCATGCGCGCTCCTTCGGCCGTGCTGCCCGCGCATCCTGGCGAACATCTTCGCGAGCGACTTTCTCACCGTCACGCCTCGCAGTTCAGACATCCATCCTCGCCCACGACCCGCTAATCGAGATGCTTCAGGTAATCCTTCGTGAACATCTTGTCGGGCAGGTCGCGCAGATGCATGTCGCTGTATTCGAGCACCGACTCGTCTCCTTTGCGCAGCGCGTCCTGCATGACGAGCCGGCTCGGACGCTGGCGGCCTGCGATCTGCTTGTAGTTCTGGTAGAGGCACGTCTTCAGCAGCCGGTCGGACACCGAATAGAACTCGGCCTTCTGCGGCCTGAAATCCGCCTGCCGCACCCAATAGAGGACGCGATGATACGTGACGCTGCGCTCGTTCGCGTCGAGCTGCAGCACGTACGTCGGCTCGCCGTCGAGCTTTTCGGTGCGCAACAGCCGCGGCGTGTAATCGCCCGCCAGGTTTGCCCGCGCGAGGTCCCCGTTCGCAACCTGCCCGGTGAGCCGTTGCGCGAGCGAAAGGCGCACCGGCTGCGACACCGACGGCATGAATATCCAGAGGTCGCGGCCCTTCATCAGCATCGCCTGACCGCGCTCGGACGCGGGCTCGACCGCCATCACGATCGTGTTGGCGTTGCCTTTCGACAGCACGCGGTACGTTCGCGACTCGTTCGGCCCGTCCGGCGTCGCGGTGTCGATGGCGACGACGACCTCGAAAGCCTTCGTCGGGAAGCGCACCTCGTCGGCCTTCTCGACGATCGTGCGGGCGAGCGCGTCGTCAGCCGCCTCGTCAGCATGTACGCGACCACAAGCGAGCAATGATGCGAGGAGGAGCAGCGATACAGCGACGATGCGCGCGCGCGCGTTGGCGTCGCGCGAAAAAACGGTATAGGCTTTCATGCGATCCAGGCAGATGCGGCCCGGCACGCTGCGGGACGCGCGCGCGGACTGTTGCGAGTGGCAAGTTTACGCTTGTCGTTGCGGCCGGGTCATCGCGTTCGCCGGAGAACACCAACCATTTGATCGGCGGCAAAGAATTCCGGCGCACGACGCCTTGACCACGACACAGGTGGGGAGATGCAAAGAGGGGAGTGGGTTGATAAGGCGATCGGTCGATTCGCTTCATTGTTGAGCAGGAGCGCGAACACGCTCGGCGCGATGCGACTCGGTGTCGCATTGCTTTCGGTTGGAGTCGTTGCCGTGTACCGCGCACGGCGCGCAAGGCGATGCCGCGGCGGTGAAGCTAACCGGCTTCTACGATGGGCTTGCCGCATACACATACGCCGAGCCGGGCCATTGGTCGCGCGCCGTCAGCCGGCTCGAGATCGACGCCGCCGGACGATTCAGCGAGACGGTCAAGTGGAAGCTCGGAGGACGCGTCGACGTCGATCCGGTCTACTTCGGCTCCGACTTCTATCCCGACCGGGTGAAGCACGACCAGCGCGCGCGCTTCTTCCATCGCGAGAATTACCTCGACGTCTCCGCCGGCGACTGGGATTTCCGCGTTGGCGCGCAGCAGATCGTCTGGGGCGAAGTCGTCGGCCTGTACTTCGCCGACGTCGTGTCGGCGCGCGACATGCGCGAGTTCCTGCTGCCGAGCTTCGACATCATGCGCATTCCCCAGTGGGCGGCGCGCGCCGAGTATTTTTCCGGGGACTCGCACGTGGAAGTCGTCTGGATACCGGTGCCGCTGTTCGACCAGATCGGCAAGCCCGGCTCGGATTTCTATCCGGCGCCGCATCTTCCGTCGCCGACGCCGACGCAAATCGCCGACCTCTTTCTCGATCCGCGGAAGCCCGCGCGCACCCTTGCCAACGGAAACTACGGCGTACGCGCGAACACGCTGGCGAACGGCTGGGACGTCGCGGGATTCTTCTATCGCAGCTCAAGCGCGACGCCGACGTTCTACAGCATCGCGCCCGGACCCGGTCAGCCGTTCCTGTTCGAGCCTCGCTACGACCGCATCTGGCAGGCCGGCGCGACCGTGAGCAAGGACTTCGACGATTTCGTGCTGCGTGCCGAGACGGTCTACGCGCACGGTCAGGGCTATACGCTCGCCGACGCGTCGGTCGGTGACGGTGTGGTGAAACGCAACACGCTCGACTACATCGTCAGCGTCGACTTTCCCTTGCCGCACGAGACGAGGTTGAACGTGCAGGCGTTCCAGCGCGTGTTCAACGGCGGCGGCGGCGATCTCGCGGTTCGAAGCGACGGCTTCGGTGCGAGCGTTCTGGTGTCGACGAAGGTGACGCCGACGCTCGAGCCGCAGCTGCTGTGGATCCAGAACTTCAAGGACGGCGGCGGTCTCGTGCGGCCCCGGCTCAACTGGTATCCGGCGAAGAACTACACGGTCGGTGCCGGCGTCGACATCTTCACCGGTCCCGACGACGGTTTTTTCGGCCGCTTCAACAATCGTGACCGCGCGTTCGCCGAGCTTCGTTTCGACTTCTAGCGCGGCGCCGGCGCGCTCTGCGCGCGCCGCGATCTGCACGTGACGCCGCCGCCTCGCTTCTCCTACGACGAAGCGTTCTCGCGCAACCTCGGCTGGGTTACCGCGGACGAGCAGCGCACGTTGCGCGGCAAGCGCGTCGCCATCGCGGGGCTGGGCGGCGTCGGGGGCGCGCATCTGCTGACGCTCGCGCGGCTCGGCGTCGGCCGCTTTCGCCTCGCCGAGTTCGACACGTTCGACGTGGTCAACTTCAACCGGCAGCAAGGCGCGAGCATGTCGACGCTCGGGCGCCCGAAGATCGACGTCCTCGCCGAGATGGCACGCGACGTCAATCCGGAAATCGAGCTCGAGCTGTTGCCCGACGGCGTGACCGCGGGCAATGTCGCGCGCTTCGTCGACGGCGTCGATCTGTATGTCGACGGACTCGATTTCTTCGCGTTCGACGCGCGTGAGCGCACGTTCGCCGCGTGCCATGCCGCTCGCGTGCCGGCGACCACCGTCGCGCCGCTCGGCATGGGCGCCGCGCTGTTGAATTTCATGCCGGGGCGGATGAGCTTCGAGCAGTATTTCAGGCTCAAAGGCGTCGACGAGCGCGAAAAGATGGTGCGCTTTCTCATCGGCCTCGCGCCGGCCGTGCTGCAGCGCGCATACGTCGCGGATCCGTCGTACGTCGACTTCGCGCAACGCAGGGGTCCGTCCACCGCGATGGCGTGCCAGCTTTGCGCCGGCATCGCCGCGACCGAAGCGCTGAAGATCCTGCTCGGCCGCGGCCGGGTTGTCGCCGCTCCGACCGCGCTGCAGTTCGACGCCTATCGCAACAAGCTCGTGCGCACGCGGCGGCCGTGGGGCAACCGCAATCCGCTGTCGCGCGCGATCATCGCCGTCTTGCGGCGGCAACTCGCAACGATGGGCCGATCGAGCGGGCGCGGGCGATCGCGATGAGCACGGCGGCTTCGGCTCGCGCAGCCGGCGCGGCGACATCGCCGGTGCGCGAGGTGCTCGACCTCGCGCGCTGGGCGCCGAGCGGAGACAACACGCAGCCGTGGCGATTCGCGATCGAGAGCGACAACCGCGTAACTGTCTACGCGTTCGACACGCGGCGCGACTGCGTCTACGATCTCGACGGCCATCCGAGCCAGATTTCAGTGGGCGCGCTGCTCGAGACGATGGCGATCGCGGCGACGCGCTTCGGATGGGCGACCGACGTCGAGCGCCGTCCCGGGAGCCCCGACGAACGGCCGGTGTTCGACGTGCGATTCCGCAGCGATCCGGCGGTCGCGGCCGATCCGCTCGCCGCGTACATCGTCGAGCGGCGCGTCCATCGCAGGCGCTTGTCGGCGCGGGCGCTGACCAAATCCGATCGCCACGCGCTCGAGCGCGCCGTCGTCGAACGCTGTTCGCTGCGTTGGCTCGAAGGCGCGGCGAGGGCGAGGGCGGCGTGGCTCAACTTCGCGAACGCGAAGATCCGCCTCACGATTCCTGAAGCGTACGGCGTGCATCGCGACGCGATCGACTGGAGCGCCGAGACGAGCGAGACGCGGGTGCCGGCGGCGGCGATCGGCGCGAGCAGGCCGGCGCTCACGGTGATGCGCTGGGCGATGGCGAGCTGGCGCCGCGTCGACACGATGAACCGCTACTTCGCCGGCACGCTGGCGCCACGCATCGAGCTCGATCTCGTGCCCGGGCTCGCCTGCGCGGCGCACGTCGCGCTGGTCGCGCGCGAACCGCCGCGCAACCTCGACGACTACGTTGCCGCAGGTCGCGCGCTGCAGCGGTTCTGGCTCACCGCGACAAGCCTCGGCCTTCAGTTCCAACCTCAGTACACGCCGCTCGTCTTCGCGCGCTACGCGCGGCGCGGCGTTCGCTTCACCACGCGCGAGCGCGCGCTCGGCGACGCCCGGCGCATCGCACACGGCCTCGACCGCCTGCTCGGCGCCGACACCGCCGCACGGACGGTGTTCATGGGGCGGATCGGCGAAGGCGCGCCGGCACGCTCGCGCTCGCTGCGCCTGCCGCTCGAGCGGCTACTCGAGCCGCCGCCGCCGCTTCGCGATTAGGGACGAGCGAACGGCGCTAGCCTGCGCCGCGCCGCTTCGCCGGTCGCGACGCGGTGCCGATGCGCCCGAGCAACGAGTCATGCAGATGCTCCGATGCGTACGTCCATTCCTTGCCGCTGCGCACGCCGAGCCGCACGATTGCGCCGTCCTCGAGGTCGACGCGGCGATCCGCCATGTCGATCACTCGCTGGTCGTGCGTCGAGAATACGAACGTCGCGCCGGTTGCGCGATTGATCCGGCGCATCAGCCGGAGGATGCGCCCGCCGGTCTTGTGGTCGAGGTTCGCCGTCGGCTCGTCGGCGAGGATGATCTTCGGCCGCACGGCGAGCGCGCGCGCGATCGCGACACGCTGGCGCTGTCCGCCGGAGAGCTGGTTCGGCCGATGATGCGCAAAGCGCGTGAGGCCGACCATTTCGAGATAGTGGCGCACGCGCTCGCGCCGCTCGGCCTTCCCGAGCTCGGTCTGCGACAGCAGCGGATACTCGACGTTCTCTGCGGCCGAGAGCACGGGCAGCAGATTGAAGTTCTGGAAGATGAACCCGATCATCCGCGCGCGCAGTGGCGCCAGCTCGTCCGCGCTGCGGCCGGTGACATCGCGCTCGTCGACGAGGATGCGGCCCGATGTCGGCGTGTCGATGCAGCCGATCAGGTTCAACAGCGTCGACTTGCCGCTGCCCGAAGGACCGGCGATCGCAAGGAACACGCCATGCTCGATGTTCAGGTTCACGTTGCGCAGCGCGACGACCGTCGCGTCGCCGAGCCGGTAGGCCTTCGATACGTCGACGAGCCTAACGACGAGCGACATTGCGGTCGTCTCCGTCACAACGCCTGCCGCAGCGCGTCGACGACCGGCATCCGCGCGATGCGCCGCGCCGGCCACAGCGACGCGGCGATCGCGGCGACGAGTCCGACCGCGAACGCCGTCGCGACGACGGTCGGCTCGATGCGGATCAGCGCCGTGTAGCCGCTCTCCGCGTTCGGTGGCGGCGGCATCGGAATGCCGACGCGCGAGATCGCGACGGCGAGCGCGAGCCCGCACGCAACGCCGATCGCGGCACCGATCGCTCCGAGCACCGCGTTCTCGACGACCACCAGCCGGAACACCGTCGCGCCGCTGCGACCGAGCGCGCGCATCGTGCCGAACTCGCCGGCACGCTCGAACGTCGTCATGCTGACGCTGTTCGTCACCGACAGCACGACCATCACCAGCGTGATCGCCTGAAGAAAGCCGAACTGCCTCTGGTAGAGCGCGATCGTCTTCCTGTAGAAGTCGGACAGCTCGTACCATGCCTTGATCTCGACACCACTGCCGGCGAGGCGCCGCTCGAGCGCCGCCTTCGTCGCGTCGGTCTGCGCGGTCGCGTCGAGCAGCACGACGGCGGCATTCGCGACGTCGGTCGCGAGGATTTCATGCGCGGCGGCGAGCGGCATGCGGATCGCGCGCGCGTCGTAGTCCTTGGAGAAGGTGCGGAACACGCCGACGACGTCGAGATCGAGGCTGTTGAGCGCGCCGTCGACCGTCGGCGTGGCGAGCGTCACCCGGCTGCCGGGCGCGAGCTTCAGCACTTTGGCCACGCCTTCGCCGACGACGACGCCGTAGCGGTCGGACGAGGCGAGCGCGCGTCCGGCGACGATGCGCAACAGGCTGCCGAGCCGTGCTTCGCGGTCGGGCTCGATGCCTTCGGCGGCGATCGCGACGTCGGCGCGGCCGTTGTTCAGCAGGCCCGAGAAGTTGAGCCGCAGCATCACGTCCTGCACCGAGCGCTCGCCGCGAATGGAGCTCACGAGCGCGGTCGGCTCGGGCAACGCGTATTCGAACGGCTTGCGCGACCCGTGCTCGTAATACCCGGCGCGATAGATTTGCAGATGGCCGAGCTGCGAGCGGATCGTCGCCTCGCCGAGCTGCACGTAGACGTCCTCGACGAAGCCGCCGGCGACGATCAGCGCCGCGACGCCGAGCGCGATCGCCGAAAGCGTCAACGCCGTTCGCGCGCGGTTGCGCAGCACGTTGCGAAGCGCAAGGGTCAGCATCGCGTCTTCCGGCAGCGGTGCGCGCTGATCACCGGTTGTGCCGCAGCGCGTCGACGATCGGAAGGCGCGCCGCCTTGCGCGCCGGGTAGACGCTCGCCGCGAGCGTCGTGACGACAGCGATCGCGAGCGCGCCGGCGGCAAGCGGCATCGTGAACGACACCCCGCCGGTGAAGCCGTGCGCCATGCCGGGCGGCGGCGGCATCGGGATGCCGATCGCGGACACGACGAATGCGACCGCCGCGCCGAGCGCGATGCCGACCGCGCCGCCGAGTGCGCCGAGCAGCGTGCCTTCGAGGAGGAACATCGCGAGGATCCGCCGGCGCGGAACGCCGAGCGCCATGCTGGTGCCGATTTCCCACGTCCGCTCGAGCACGGCCATGATCATCGTGTTGGAGATCGACAGGACGATGATGACGCCGACGATGAAGCGAACGACGCCGAGCTGCTTCGAGAATAGGTCGACGGTCTTGTTGTAGAAGTCGGCGAGGTCCCACCACGGCGTCACGTCGACGTCGCGCGACGCGAGCCGCTGGCGCGTCGACGCGAGCACCGCCGGCGTGTCGGCGGTGTCGCGCAGCAGCAGCACCCAGGCGTGAACGCCATCGACGCGAAGCAGGCGCTGCGCGACGGCGAGAGGCAGGCGGATCGCCGAGTCGTCGAACGCCTTGGTGACGCTCGCGAACGTGCCGCGCACGCGCACTTCGACGGCGTTGACGCCGCCGGAGCGCGTCGTCGCGAGCAGCACCAGCGTGTCGCCCGGCACGACGCCGAGATTCGCCGCCAGCCCCTCGCCGATGATCGCGCCGTTGCCGTCGCCGGCGGCAAGCGGCTGCCCCGCGGTGATCGTGACCGACGCGGACAGCGCCTGCTCCTTGTCTGGGTCGACGCCCTGGCCGATGAAGGAGATGGTCGTGTCGCCGAAGCTTGCGAGGCCGCTGAAGTACAGCCGGGGTGCGGCGAGCTGCACGCGGCGGTCGGCGGCGATGTCGCGGGCGAGCTGCGGATCGGCCGCCAGAAGGTAGCCAAACGGGTCGGCGCCGGCGCTTTCGCGGTAACCGCGGCGCGTCACCTGCAAGTGGCCGAACTGCGAGTGGATCGAGCTTTCGCGGAAGTCGTTCAGGATCCAGTCGATGAAGCCGCCGGCGACGATCAGCGCGACGACGCCGAAGGCCACCGCACCCAGCGCGATCGCCGTCCGGCGCCGGTGACGCAGCACGTTGCGCCAGGCGATCGCGAGCTCTCCCATGCAGCGACTCGGAGTGGTTGGTGGCGTTTCGTTCGGAGAAAACTGCTCGCAGCTCGACGCTTCGTACCGCATCGCCGTGCGCAGCGCGTTTCGGCACACTATTGTACGGTGTCATACGAGTTTGCGAGCGGCCTCCCCCCGCGAACGACGATAGAGCGCACCGCTGTCGGGCCGATTGACAGTTGCCCCTGACCGCGCGCGACCGCGGCGAGGCTCGCATCGCAGCGACGAATGCTTTACCGTACCGAAACGCGGCCGTGTGGCCCGGCCGAACGGTCACCTGCGGCCGCGGATCGCAAGTTTTGCGAATTCGGCCACCCGCGGCACTGTCGAGCCGCTTTACAGCCTGGCGGTTGCGGGGGCGGCGCTCCTACCATTGTGCGTTTACTTTCATGATGTTACGAACGCGGTACGGCGATTGCTTCAAGTAGGGCGCGGAGGCTCGCTTCGCCAAGCATCTATCGAACCGGGACACATCATGACTTTCAAGAGACTGGCAATCACACTCGGCATCTCGGCCGCCTTCGGGCTCGGCGCGGCGGGTCAGGCGAACGCGACGGCGATGGCCAACTCGCTGATCGACATCTCGCGTTTCATCATCACCGATTCGGCAAGCACGCCGCTCGCGTTGACCGACTTTTCACAGCTCAACTTCACGGACGATTTGAGTAACCGCGCCCGGCTGAACGCAACCGTCGTCAACACGTCCGCCTTCACCAATACGTTCGCCGCATCCACCGACCCGCTGCTCGCATGCGTCGGCGCGTGCGGCGCCTTTGGCGAGAACAACTTCACGCCGGGCACGGTGCCCCCGACGGCGACATACGCGCGCGCCGACTCGCTGCTGGCGAACCAGCCGATCAGCGGGACAGGATTCCCAACCGGCGTGCGGGCGGCGACGATCTCGGAAACCTCGCTGAACAACGTAACCGGCAGCGGCGCATCGAACAACAGCATCCTGCTGACATCGGGTTTCACGTTCGTGCTGGCGCACGGCATCGGCAGCGTTGGCCTCGATTTCGACGCGACGACGTTCCTCCGCGCATGGACGGCGAGCGGCAGCCTGCCGGGCACGTCGGCAGGCGCGGGGTTCAAGTGGGAGATCACCCTTACGGACCAGGCCGGCAACAAGCTGCTCGACTGGATTCCCGACGGCGACATCCTCAGCGGCACGCAGATTGGCCTTACGGTGACGGACGAAGACTGCAATCTGGTGGCCAACGCAAGTGCGACGTTCGACACGCCTGCGCCGGCGCTCGAGAACTGCACCGGGCACTTTGCGGCGCACACGAACTTCGCGCTCGCCGCGAACACGGCTTACAGTTTCACGATCAACCAGGTAACGAGCACCCAGGCGGTCGAGGTCGAGCGGACCGTCCCGGAACCGGGCGCGCTCGCGCTGTTCGGCATCGCGCTGGCCGGCCTCGGCTTCATCCGCCGCCGCAAGAGCTAAGAACCGTCGGGCGACGGTCGATCAGGGAAAGCGGCCCTTCGGGGCCGTTTTCTTTTGCACGCCATCAGATCCACAACGCGTTATCGCGAGCAGCGCGAAGGCGATCCAAAAGGCAGTCGCGATCGATGACCGGCGCCACGGTGCCGCGCGCAGATCGTCGTCGCGCAATTCCGCCGGAAACGGCCGTGGCGGCACCGGAACGATCTGCATGTCCGCGCGGCGCGCCGGCAGCCGCGACCGGTATTCGCGCAGCGACGTAACGGGTACGTCGCCCCAGGCACGGCTCGACGGCAGTTGCGGGATACGCACGAATGCGATCGAGTCGATGTCTTCGGCCAGCATCGCCGACAGCGCGCCGCGCGGCGCTGCGCCCGACACGAGGCGGATCAACGCGGCGCCGATCTCCTCGAACGCGATCGCCGGCAGCAGGCGCGTCGCATCCTCCGTCGCATAGTCGTACGCGAGACGCGCACGGCGAAGCGAGCGCTCGGCGCCGAGCAGCCATGGCCACGCGAGCGGTGCGAGCGCGCGCCACGCGGGCTTGCGCGAGCGCACGTCGAGGCCGAGCGTGCGCAGCGTATCGACGCTGATGCCGGTGCAGTTCATCGTTGCGTGGTCGTAATGCAGCTGATGTCGGTAGAAATGGTTGTAGACGCGGTTGAGCGCACCCTGCACGAGCGACGCAGCGCGCGCGTCGCGCAACGCGACGACGAGCAGCGCGCTCGGCCGATACCAAGCTTGTCCCGCGTTGAGATCGGCGAGATAGTTGTCGAGCGGCACCGGCGCACCGATGATCGCTTTCTCGCTTTCGCTGTCGAGCGCGTAGAAGTTGTCGACGAGCCAGTCGCCGATCGCGCCGTCGGGGGACAGCGCGCCGGTCGCAAGCGCGAAGTGTCCGGCGTGCGCCTCGTCGTCGTCGCCCTGAGCGCCGTTCAGCACCAGTGCGATCGTGTAGCCGTCGCGCAGCGTGACGTCGGATGCTCGCTGCCACAGCGTCACAGCGGCAAACGACGCCTGCGCGCCGCGGGGCGCTTCGCGCACGAGCGCGCGCAGCGCGCGCTGCGGCGGCTGCGCCGTGTCGGAAGTGCGCGCGGGCGCCTGAGCGGGAAGCGCGAAGTCCTCGGGCCACAGCGTTCGCGCGACGAAGCGAGCCGAATCCCGGTCACCGCGCAGCTTCATCGCGCGCTGCGCGAAAAAGCGCGCCGACGACGCGTCGAAGTACGACCGGTTCAGCGGATGCCTGCCGACCAGAGCGAGCGGCACGCGCGCGCCGTCGATGACGAGCTCACAACCATCGTTCGACAGGTGTGCGTGGCGGACCACTTCCGCCGCCGCGATCCACACGAGCGGCGGATGTTGCAGCGGGCCGCCGCGCGCCTGATCGCGCATCCACCGTCGCACGTCGTGCTGCGCGCGCACGCCACGCTCGAATCCGGCGACGCTCGCATCGTCTCGCGCGACTGCAACGACTTCATCGGCGAAATACCATCGTGCCTGCCGCAGCGTCGACTCACCGGCATCGCGACCGCGGACGATTCGGAACGTCGAATGCGCATAGAGTCCGAGAACGTCGTCCGCCGCGCGCGCATGCGAGGCGGCGGCGTCGATCACGCGCGCGCGAACACCGAGATGCGCCTCGGCCCGTCGACGATCGTGGCGACCGTCATCGCATCGGCGATCGCGCCACCACCCGTGCTTTGAGGACACTCGCGCAGCAGGAGCGCGGACGCGATCTCGCAGCCGCGACCGCCACCGTCGGCGAGCTGCGTGAAACGGATCGACGTGCGTTCGCGAGGATCGTTCATTCGTGCGGTCCGAGCGTGCGGATCGCTATTGTAGCGAGGTGCGCGGCTGCGGCGCCTCGATGACGGCCGGAGCGCGCGTTGGCGCGTTAAGACGTGTGGTGTCTGTGGAAAATGCAGCCGCGGACTGACATAGATCAAGCCGTGGACCCCGCGCGCGCTATGCGGCTATCGGCCGCGGGCGTAGCATCGGCTGCACGTGAAATGCTCGTGCGCGCGAAACACCGACAGCGTGCTCGAGCGTCGACGTTTGCGCTACGGAGGGCGGCCTTGTTGCGGAGTGCACGATGCGCGGTCGAACGGCTCGAAGCGGGTCCGTTCTCCGATCGCGCGGTGCTCGCCGCAGGCGCCCGACGCCACTGCCGCGATCGCGCATCGCCTCGTGTCGCACCGATGGCGTGCGCTCCCGCTTCCCAAAGCTAGAAGGCCAACATGTCGAATTTCGAGATCGTGTCGCGCGAGGACTTCTCGGATGTGACGTACCTGCTCGAGGTACGACATCCGCTGATGGCGCGTGCGGCGAAGCCGGGACAGTTCGTCATCGTGATGCTGAACGAGCACGGCGAGCGCATCCCGCTCACGATCGCCGATTTCGATCGCGTGCGCGGAACGATCACGCTGGTGATCCAGGCGGTCGGCAAGTCGACGAAGGAAATGCAGCAGGAGCTGAAGGTCGGCTCGACGCTGTACGCGGTCGTCGGCCCGATGGGGATTCCGAGTCCGATCGGGCATCCGAAGAAGGTGCTGTGCGTCGGCGGCGGACTCGGCGTCGCGCCGGTCTTTCCGCAGGCACGTGCGTTCAAGGAAGCAGGCGCCTACGTCATCGGCGTCGTCGGCTTTCGCAACGCGGGCCTCGTGTTCTGGGATGACAAATACCGCTCGGTGTGCGACGAATTCATCCTTTGCACCGACGACGGTTCGGCCGGCATGAAAGGCATGATCACCGCCGGCGTGGAGCTCGCGATCGAGCGTCACAAGGACATCGACGAGTGCATCGCGATCGGTCCTCCGGTCATGATGCGAGGCGTCGCGATGACGACGCGTCCGCACAAGATCAAGACCGTCGTGAGCTTGAATCCGCTGATGGTCGATGGCACAGGGATGTGCGGCGGGTGTCGTGTGAAGGTCGGCGGACAGGTGAAGTTCGCGTGCGTCGACGGCCCCGACTTCGACGCGCACCAGGTCGACTTCGACGACCTGATGACGCGCCTGAAGCGCTTCGCCGAGGAAGAAAAGACGGCGATGGAGCGCTTCGGCGACACATGCCGGATGCGCACGCACGGCGAGATCGCGTCGCCGCCGCCCGTGCTCGACTACGACCGCTACTAGGATTGCCGATCATGGCGAAGAAGAAGACGATTCGCACGATCCCGCAAGAGCGCACGCCGGTGCGCGAGCAGCCGCCGCTCGAACGGGCGAGAAACTTCACCGAGGTCAACTGCGGCTACACGCTCGCCGAGGCGCTGAACGAGGCCGAGCGCTGCCTGATGTGTCCCGAGCAGCCCTGCGTCGCCGGATGTCCGGTCGGCGTCGACATTCCGCAGTTCATCCAGAAGCTCACCGAGAAGGATTATCGCGGCGCGTACGACGTCATCACCGGCACGAACCTGCTTCCGGCGGTATGCGGTCGCGTGTGTCCGCAGGAGAACCAGTGCGAAGGCGTCTGCAACGTCGGCGAGACGCTCGAGCCGGTCGCGATCGGTCGCCTCGAGCGCTTCGTCGGCGACACGGCGATTCGCGAAGGCTGGGTCAACGTGCCGTACATCGAGAACAACGCGTTTCACGTCGGCATCGTCGGCTCCGGCCCCGCGGGAATGGCGTGTGCCGCCGACATGGCGAAAGCCGGTTGCGACGTCACGGTGTTCGAGGCGTTCCACCAGCCGGGCGGCGTGCTGCGATACGGCATCCCGGATTTCCGCCTGCCGAACGAAGTGATCGACGCCGAGATCGCCAATCTGTCGAAGCTCGGCGTGAAGTTCGAATGCAACACGCTCGTCGGCCGGTTGTTCACGATCGAGCAGATGATCGACGAGCTCGGATTCGACGCCGTGTTCATCGGCACCGGCGCCGGCTATCCGACGATGCTCGGCATTCCCGGCGACTCGCTGAATGGCGTTCTGTCGGCGAACGAAATGCTGACGCGTTGCAACCTCATGCGCGCGAAGGAGTTCCCGAACTACGACACGCCGCTGCCGCGCGGGCGCAACGTGACGGTCGTCGGCGCGGGAAACACGGCGATGGACGCGCTGCGCGTGAGCCTGCGACTTGGCGCCGCGAAAGTGTCGTGCGTGTATCGGCGCAGCAAGACCGAATGCCCGGCGCGCGCCGAGGAAGTGCATCACGCCGAAGAGGAAGGCATCGAGTTCCACTGGCTGACGAATCCCGTCGAGATAATCGACGACGGCAAGGGCGGCGTTCGCGCGATGCGCTGCGTCAGGATGGAGCTGGGCGAGCCCGATGCGTCGGGACGCCGGCGGCCGGTGCCGGTCGCCGGCAGCGAGCACGACATCGAGACCGATCTCGTGATCTTCGCCATCGGCACGAACGCTAACCCGATCATCGGCCAGACATCGAAGCTCGCGCTGAACAAGTGGGGCTACCTGTGCGCGGACGACTCGCTCGCGACGTCGATGGCAGGGGTTTTCGCCGGCGGCGACATCGTCACCGGCGCAGCGACGGTGATCGAGGCCATGGGCGCGGGACGCAAGGCGGCGCGCGCCATGAAGTCCTACCTCGGGCTGCGCGACGCCGATGCGCCGTATCGGGCTCCGGGTGCCGCGACGCTGTTCGGCATCGATTTGCGCGAGCGCAACTTCGTGCGCGTGCACGTCGCGTAGCGTGCCACCGGACACCGGGAACTGACGGCAACGCACGCGGGCGAAACGGGAAGGCGACGACAAGATGAGCGACATCACGATCCAGAAGCCGGCGGCGAAGCCTCGGCGGGCGGCCGCCAAGACGGCGAAGACGCTGTCGCAGCACGTCGTCGAGATCATCAGCGACAGCGGCGAGGGCGCGCAGCGCTGCGGCCAGGCGCTCGGAGCGATCGCCGCGCGCATGGGCAACGGCGTGTGGACGGTCGAGATCATCCCGGCCGAGATCCGGCCGCCGGCACGAAGCGTCGCCGGCGCTTCGGGCAATCGGATTCGCCTCGGCAGCGGCCCGATCACCAACGGCGGCGATGAGACCGATCTCGTGATTGCGTTCAACGAGCAGGTGCTGCTCGGGCGAGTGCGCGCACGCGAACTGAAGGGCGACGCGACGATCCTTCTCGAAAGCATGTGGCGCGACGATGCCGATCCGAAGATCGCGGCGTCGTACGCCGACACGCACGCGAAGCTCGTCGAGGCCGGCTACCGCGTGATCGAGATTCCGATGGAGCGCGAATGCCGCAAGCTCGTGAACGACGCGCGCCGCGGCAAGAACATGTTCGCGCTCGGCATGCTATGCAGCATCTACAGCCTCGACGTTGCGCTCGCGCGCGAGCAGATCGCGCTCACGTTCGGCAAGAAGGCGGCCGCGGTCGTGAAGGCCAACGTCGCGCTGCTCGATGCCGGCTTCGTCTGGGCCGAGGAAAACCTCGACTTCAAGTATTCGATCCCGGCGGTGCGCGCGACCGAGCCGCAAATCGTCATCAACGGCAACACCGCGCTCGCGCTCGGCGTCGTCGCGTCGGGCATGGACATCTGCGCGATGTACCCGATCACGCCGGCGACGTCCGCGTCGCATTACCTGTCCGACATCTTCGAGAAGGTCGGCGGTGTCGTCCATCAGGCCGAGGACGAGATCGCCGCGTGCGCGTTCGCGGTTGGCGCGTCGTACGCCGGCCGCTGCACGGTGACGATCACCTCCGGCCCCGGCTACTCGTTGAAGCAGGAAGCGATCGGCCTCGCGGTGATGGCCGAGATTCCGCTCGTCGTCGTCAACGTCCAGCGCGGCGGCCCGAGCACCGGGCAGCCGACGAAAGCCGAGCAGGGCGACCTGTTGACGGCGATGTTCGGCAGCCACGGCGACGCGCCGAAGGTCGTGATGGCGGCATCGACCATCGAGGACTGCTTCTATTCGATCATCACGGCGCGAAAACTCGCCGAAACGTTCAACATGGTCGTCGTCGTGCTGTCGGACGCGAATCTCGCGACGTCGCAGACGCCGTTTGCGCGGCCGAAGTTCAGCGATGCGTGGCTTGCGCCGCCGATCGACCAGACGCCGCTGCCGCCGGGATCGAAGGCGTACGACTGGGACGAGCGCACCGGGCTTGCACGGCGGTTCATCCCGGGGCAGCCGAACGGCATGCACACGGTGACCGGTCTCGCGCACGATCGCCTTTCGCATGTCGCGTACGACCCGGAGATCAACGAGGAAGGGCTGCGTGCGCGCAGCCTGAAGCTCGCAACGCTGGCGAAGACGCTGACGCCGCCGCCGGTGTTCGGCGATCCCGAAGGCGATCTTCTGGTCGTCGGCTGGGGAAGCACGAAGGGCACGATCGAGGAAGCGGTCGAGCGCGTTCGCGCCGAGGGGCTCAAGGTATCGTCGGTTCATCTGCGCTTCCTCCAGCCGATGGCGCCCGGACTGAAGGAAATCCTGTCGCGCTTCAAGCGCGTGATGACGATCGAAGCGAACTGGAGCGACCACCCCGACGAACCCATGATCGACGATTCCAATCGCCGCTACGCCGCGGTCGCGATGCTGCTGCGCGCGCGCTATCTCGTCGACGTCGACTGCTGGACCGAGGTGCGCGGACAGCCGATCAAGCCGTCGACCGTCGAGCGCGTGATCCGCGCGAAGCTGGAGTCCAAGCCATGACGACCGCAGCCACATCCTGCCTGCTGCAGCTCTACGACGAGCGCTACGAGCTCGAGGACTACCAGAGCGGCGTGCCGCGCTGGTGCACCGGCTGCGGCGACAACGCAATCCTCGCCGCCGTGCAGAAGCTCTGCCGCGAGGAACAGCTGAAGCCCGAGAAGACGGTGTTCGTGTCGGGCATCGGTTGCTCGTCTCGCTTCCCGCACTACATGAAGACGTACGGCTTCCACGGAATCCATGGCCGCGCGCTGCCGGTCGCCGAAGGCGTGCGCATGGCGCGACCCGACCTGCACGTGTTCGTGAACACGGGCGACGGCGACTGCTGCTCGATCGGCGCTGCGCACTGGATCCACGCGATCCGCTACAACATGAACATGACGGTGTTCCTGCACGACAACCAGATCTACGGGTTGACGAAGATGCAGGCGTCGCCGACGTCGCCCAAGGGCACGAAGAGCAACACGACGCCGCGCGGCAGCTACCTCGACGCGCTGAATCCACTGACGGTGACGCTCGGCGTGCAGAACGTTTCGTTCGTCGCGCAGGCCGTCGACTGGGTTCCCGAAGTGCTGTTCGACATCGTGAAGGCCGCGTACCACCACAAGGGACTGTCGTTCGTGCGGATCATCCAGCGCTGTCCGGAGTGGTTGCCGAAGATGTTCGAGCCATGGCTGCACGATCCACAGAAAGTGAAGCTGCTGCACCACGAGCACGGATTGCAGGTGAGCCCGGGCCTCGCGAAGGTGTATCGCAACACGGAGGAGCACGACCCGTCGAACATCGATCGCGCGCGCGAGATCGCGTCGTCGACCGATCCGATTCCCGTCGGCATTCTCTATCGCAACGACGACGTCCCCTGCTACGAGGATCTGCGTCTGTCCGGCGAGCTGCGCACCGCACAGACCATTCGCAAGGGACTCGAAGCCGAGCTCGACAAGTTCACCGTGTGGCCACAGGCCGCCGACTGAGCCGCGAAGCGCAAACGACAAGGCGAGCCCCATGGAAGCCGAACTGCAGACCCACGTCGCGTTCCATCTCACCGGCAAGCGCGCCGGCGCGAGCCTTGGCGCGGTCGACCCGCACGATATGCGGCCGGCGCTGTTCGCGCGCTATCGCGACCTCACCCGGCTGCGCTACGACTATCCGCTGGTGTTGTGCGGCGGCGACGAGCCGCTGCAGGCGCTCTGCGCGATTTTCGACCGCCTGATCGCGAAGATCGCGCAGGGCAACGATGCCGAGCGCACGACCAAGCAGCTGCTCGCGCTCGAGCAGCAGATCCGCGCGCTCGCCGCCGAGCAGACGGGCGTCGCGCTCTCCGTGCTATGGGATGCCGCCGCCGCGCGCATCGGCGCCGAAGCCGATGCGCCATTGCGGGCAAGCCTCGCCAAGGCGCGCGGCGCGCTCGACGTCGACGGCGTGGTGGTCGACTGTGACGGCGCCACGCCTGCTCGCGTCGTCGCGCATGTGTTCAGTGCCGCGCAAGCGCGCAAGGCCGAGCGCTTCGCCGCGACTGCCGGGCGGCTGATCCAGCAACTGAGCGATCTGCTGCGCGCGGATTTCGTGCGCTCGGACGCCGGGCGCACCGCGCAGAGCTTGCGCGGGTCGGTCGGCTCGCTGCACGCCGACGTGTTCGACTTCGACGCGCTGTCGAAGCTGTTGTCGAGCGCAGTGCCGTCGTCGGCGATGCCCGAGACGCGGCGCGAGCGCATCGCAGGGCTCGTCGCAACGCTTGCCGGGCAGCGCTTCCATCCCGATCGCGCGGTTCCGAACACCGGCTGGTCGTTCGAGTTCGATCGCTGCGACGCCGCGCTCGCCGCGTATCGCCAGCGGCTGCCGCAGGCGAAGGCGCTCGCGCGAGCGCTCGCGATGGCGGAGCTCGAAGTCGCCGGCGAATACAACGAGTCACGGCACGATCCGTTCTTCGACGGCTTCGGCGACGACGGACTCGACCCCGCCGATCTCGCGTTGTTTCCCGACTATCTGGTGAGCATCAACGCGCGTGCGCTCGATGGCGCCGAGAACGCGACGCTCACGCAAATCCTGTCTGCCGGCCTGCCGTTCAAGATCGTCGTCACGAGCGACGACGTGCTCGACGTGTCGGCCGCGGGCGACGGCCACATCGGCTTCGGCCGACTCTCGCGGCCGCTCGCGACGATGGCGCTCGGGATGAACGAAGTGTTCGTGCTCCAGGCCCCGGCGTCGCATCTGCATTGCGTCCGCACGTCGATCGCGCGCGGTGTCGCGTACGCGGGACCGTCGCTGTTCCGCGTGTTCTCGGGCGCGAACCCGAGCTTCGGCCGCCTGCCGCCATATCTCGTGGCGGCCGCGGCGCTCGAATCGCGCGCGTTTCCGGCGTGGTGCTACGACCCGTCGGCGGGCGCCGACTGGGCGTCGCGATTCGACCTGTCGGCGAATCCGCAAGTCGAAAGCGATTGGCCGGTGAGCACGTTCACGTACGAGGATGCGGATCATCAGCAGGTGAGCGAGACCGTCGCGTTCACGCTCGTCGATTTCGCCGCCTGCGACACGCGTCATGCGCGCCACTTCGCTCGCGTTCCGGCCGCACAGTGGGCGAGCCGCACCGTCGCCGCTGCCGATTGCCTCGGCGCCGGTGCGCGTCCCGCCGAGCGTGTGCCCGCGGTGTTCCTGGTCGACGCACAGGGCGCGCTGTCGAAGGCGATCGTCGACGACAAGCTGATTCGCGAAGCACGCCGCGCTCGCGACATGTGGCACAGCCTGCAGGAGCTCGCGGGCATCCACAATTCCCACGCCGAGCGCAGCGTCGCGCGCGAGCGCGCGCAGGCGGCCGAGCGTGAGGCGCAGGCACGGAAAGCTGCGGCGGCCGCGCCGGCCGCGCAACCGGCGACGACGCCCGTGGCCGCTGCGGCAGCTGCACCGGTGGCCGCGGCGCCAGCCGCGGACGCGCCGCCGGACAAGCCGTCCGACGATCCGTACATCGAGAGCCCGCGCTGCACGACGTGCAACGAATGCACGACGATCAACAACAAGATGTTCGCGTACAACGAGAACCAGCAGGCGTACATCGTCAATGCCGACGCCGGCACGTTCGCGCAGTTGGTCGAGGCCGCCGAGAGTTGCCAGATGGGGATCATTCATCCCGGCAAGCCGCGCAATGCCGACGAGCCCGGCCTCGAAGAGCTGATCGCTCGCGCCGAGCCGTTTCGCTGATTCCCGCCATCCCGAGGCGAAAGCCGAGGGCTCTGCTGTTTCGTCGCGAAAGGCAGGTTCCTCGCCGCGCTCGGAATGACGTTCGTCGCCTGACACGAGAACCGGGCGATCGTCCCTGGCCACTGTCGCTGTCGGGCCGTGGCGTACAGAAAACCCTGACGGGACAAAGCCTTTCGGAATCACTCCGGCAGGCGTAGCATTCGCGCCAGCGAATTCGGGGATCGGGCGCGAATCCTGCTACGCGCGGGCGCGTCAATGCAGTACCCCGTCGCCGCCACCGGAGAAGCGTTTTTTGAAACCGACCGATATTGCGCAGCCCGATTACTTTCACAAGGTCGTCGATTGCCAGTGGGCGTGCCCGGCTCACACGCCCGTTCCCGAATACATCCGGCTGATCGCGCAGGGGCGTCATGACGACGCCTACCTGATCAACTGGAAGTCGAACGTCTTTCCCGGCATTCTCGGCCGCACGTGTGACAGGCCGTGCGAGCCGGCGTGCCGCCGCGTGCGGGTGGAGGAGGGCTCTCCCGAGCATCGCAAGAGCAGCGCGAAGCCCGAGCCGGTGGCGATCTGCCGGCTGAAGCGCGTCGCCGCCGACTACAAGAGCGACATCCGCGATCGGCTGCCGCGTCCGGCGGCGGCGAAAAACGGCAAGCGCGTGGCGCTCGTCGGCGCCGGCCCCGCCTCGCTCACCGTTGCACGCGACCTCGCGCCGCTCGGTTACGACTGCGTCGTGTTCGACGGCGATCCCAACGCCGGCGGCATGATGCGCACGCAGATCCCGAAGTTCCGGCTGCCCGATCGCGTTATCGACGAGGAGGTCGGCTACGTGCTCGACCTCGGCATCGATTTTCGCGCCGGCACGCGGATCGACAGCCTGAAGGGGCTGCTCGCCGAAGCCTTCGATGCGGTGTTCATTGGCAGCGGCGCGCCGCGCGGCCGCGATCTCGACATCCCCGGACGCAGCGAAGCGGCCGCGCACATCCACATCGGCATCGACTGGCTTTCCTCGGTGTCGTTCGGGCATATCACGTCCATCGGCAAGCGCGTCGTCGTCCTCGGCGGTGGCAACACGGCGATGGACTGCTGCCGCAGCTCGCGCCGACTCGGCGGCGACAAGGTCGACGTCGTCGTGCGCTCCGGGTTCGACGAGATGAAGGCGTCTCCGTGGGAGAAGGAAGACGCGATGCACGAGGGCATCCCGATTCACAACTACCTCGTGCCGAAGGCGTTCCTGCACGACGCCGGCAAGCTCACCGGCGTGCGCTTCGAAAAGGTCGCGCCGCGCCACGACGACAGAGGCCGGCGCGAGCTCGTGCCGACCGGCGAGCCGGAGGTGACGTTCGAATGCGACGACGTGCTCGTCGCGGTCGGTCAGGAGAACGCGTTCCCAT
The DNA here is from genome assembly GCA_963798655.1 of uncultured beta proteobacterium. Lineage (GTDB taxonomy): Bacteria > Pseudomonadota > Gammaproteobacteria > Burkholderiales > Casimicrobiaceae > CAVSMC01. The sequence continues at coordinate 222,201 of CAWCUH010000016.1, forward strand.
GGATCGAGCGTGATCTCGGCGTCGAGTTCGACAGGTGGGGGCTGCCGATCGTCGACCGCGTGACGATGCAATCGACGCGGCCGGGCGTGTACTTCGGCGGCGACGCGGCGTTCGGCCCGAAGAACATCATCTGGGCCGTCGCGCACGGGCACGACGCCGCGATCTCGATCGACCTCGCGTGCCGCGGCGAGGAAATCCGCAACCGTCCGCCGCCGACGTTCCTGCTCGTGTCGCAGAAGATGGGCATCCATGAATGGAGCTACGACAGCGCGATCACGACCGAGCGCCGTCATCGCGTACCGTTGAAGGACACGGTGATCGCGCTCCGGGACATCCGCACCGAGGTGGAGCTCGGCTTCGATGCGAAGCTCGCGTTCGCCGAGGCGCAGCGCTGCCTCAACTGCGACGTGCAGACGGTGTTCAGCGACATGCTTTGCATCGAGTGCGACGCGTGCGTCGACATCTGCCCGATGGACTGCATCACGTTCACCGGCGACGGCGACGAGCCCGATCTGCGCGCGCGCCTGCATGCGCCGGCGATCAATCTCGCCCAGGATCTGTACGTGTCGGGCCACCTGAAAACCGGCCGCATCATGGCGAAGGACGAGGACGTCTGCCTGCACTGCGGACTGTGCGCCGAGCGCTGCCCGACCGGCGCGTGGGACATGAAGAAGCTGTTCCTGCAGCCGACGCACGCGGGCGACACGCCGCGCATTCACCTTCCCGGCGGCGCGAGGAAGCCCGCGGTCGTCTCCGAGCTGGCGGCGGACTAGCGATGAAGCCGCTCGAGCGCGTCAACGACTTCGTCGTCAAGTTCGCCAACGTCAACGGCTCCGGCTCGGCCGCGGCGAACGGGCTGTTCGCGAAAGCGATCCTGCGCATGGGCGTGCCGGTCGCCGCGCGCAACATCTTCCCGTCGAACATCCAGGGCCTGCCGACGTGGTACGAAGTGCGCGTGAGCGAAGCCGGATGGCGCGGCCGCCGCGGCGGCGTCGACCTGATGGTGCAGATGAACCCCGAGTCGTGGAACGCCGACATCGCCGAGATCGAGCCCGGTGGCTACTTGCTGTACGACTCGACGAAGCCGATCGCATCGTCAAGGCTGCGGCCGGACGTCACCGCGCTCGGCATGCCGCTCACCGCGATGTGCCAGCAGATGTACTCGGACATCCGGCAACGGCAGCTCTTCAAGAACATCATCTACGTCGGCGGGCTCGCCGCGCTGCTCGGCCTCGAGCCGGACGTCGTCGACGCGTTGCTGAACGTGCAGTTCAAGGGCAAGGACAAGGCGCCGCTGCTCGACGCGAACCACGAGGCGTTCGCACCGGCTACGACTACGCGCTCGCGAACGTGCCGAAGATCGGGCTGTCGGTGCAACGCCGCGACGCCGTCGGCGAGCGCGTGTTCGTCGACGGCAACAGCGCGGCGGCGCTCGGTGCCGTGTACGGCGGCGCGACCGTCTGCGCGTGGTATCCGATCACGCCGTCGACGTCGCTCGCCGAGGCGTTCGAGCGCTACTGCAAGCGCCTTCGCACCGACGCGGACGGACACAAGAAATACGCGATCGTCCAGGCGGAAGACGAGCTCGCCTCGATCGGCATCGTCGTCGGCGCCGGCTGGAACGGCGCGCGCGCGTTCACCGCGACGTCCGGGCCGGGAATCTCGCTGATGCAGGAGTTCCTCGGCCTCGCGTACTTCGCCGAGATTCCCGCCGTCGTCTTCGACGTGCAGCGCGGCAGCCCGTCGACCGGCATGCCGACCAAAACGCAGCAGGCCGACATCGTGTCGGCGGCGTACGCGTCGCACGGCGACACCAAGCACGTGCTGCTCTTCCCCGAGGATCCGACCGAGTGCTTCGAGATGGGCGCGCTCGCGTTCGACCTCGCCGACCGCCTGCAGACGCCGGTGTTCGTCATGCTCGAGCTCGACGTCGGCATGCAGGACTGGCTGACGGCGCCGTTCGCCTGGAACGACTCGCGCAGCCTCGATCGCGGCAAGGTGATGAGCGCGCAGGAGCTCGAGGCGGGCAAGGACTTCGGCCGCTACCTGGACGTCGACGGCGACGGCATCGCGTATCGCACGTATCCGGGCACGCACGCGAGGCGCGGCGCGTTCTTCACGCGCGGCACGTCGAAGGATCGCTACGCGCGCTACACCGAGGACGGGGCGGCGTACGTCGACAACATGCAGCGGCTGCTGCGCAAGTTCGAGACGGCGAAATCGCTGGTTCCCGCGCCGGTCGTGAGCAAAGCGGCAAAACCGACGAAGGGCGGCATCATCTGGTTCGGATCGAGCGGTGCACCGGTCGCCGAGTCGCTCGCCTCCCTCGAGCAGGACGGCATCCACCTCGATCGCATGCGCATCCGCGCGTTCCCGTTCCACGATTCGGTGGCCGACTTCGTCGCCGAGCATGACCACGTCTTCGTCGTCGAGCAGAATCGCGACGCTCAGCTGCGCATGCTGCTGGTGAACGAATGCGGCATCTCGCCCGACAAGCTGATTCCGGTTCTGCACTACGACGGCAATCCGATGACCGCGCGCTTCGTGTCGCGCGAGATCGCGGAGAAGGCCGCCGTGTTCAACGTCACACCGCTGCGCAAGGTCGCGCGCTGACCATGACCTACCTCGCCAAACCGAAGCTGCACCACCCCGCGCTGCCGACCAACGAGCTCGGCTACACGCGCCGTGATTACGAGGGCCCGGTGTCGACGCTGTGCGCCGGCTGCGGACACGACTCGATCTCGGCGGCGATCATCCAGGCGTTCTGGCAGCTCGCCGTGCCGCCGCATCGCGTGGCGAAGCTGTCGGGCATCGGCTGCTCGTCGAAGACGCCCACCTATTTCCTCGGCCAGTCGCACGGCTTCAACAGCGTCCACGGCCGGATGCCGTCGGTCTTGACGGGAGCCAATCTCGCCAATCGCGAGCTCATCTATCTCGGCGTCTCCGGCGACGGCGACAGCGCGTCGATCGGCTTCGGCCAGTTCGCGCACATCGTTCGCCGCGGCGTGAACTTCGTCTACATCGTCGAGAACAATGGCGTGTACGGCCTCACCAAAGGACAGTTCTCGGCGACCGCCGACAAGGGCAGCAAGAGCAAGAAGGGCGTGCGCAATTCCGACGAGCCGATCGACCTCGTGCAGGTCGCGCTGCAGCTCGGTGCGACGTTCGTTGCGCGGAGCTTCTCCGGCGACAAGGCGCAGCTCGTGCCGCTGATCGAGGCGGCGGTACGACATCGCGGCTCGGCGGTGATCGATGTGATCAGCCCCTGCGTCGCGTTCAACAACCACACGGGCTCGACCAAGAGCTACGACTACGTGCGTGCGCACAACGAGTCGGTGAACACGCTCGACTTCATGCCGATGCGAGAGCCGATCGAGGCGTCGCCCGCGCCCGGCAGCGTGCAGTCGATCATGATGCACGACGGCGGCACGATCCGCGTGCGCAAGGTTGCTGCCGACTACGATCCATACGACCGCATACGCGCGACGACGTACCTGTCCGAGCGCAAGGCCGCAGGCGAGCTCGTCACCGGGCTGCTCCATGTCGATCCCGATTGCGGCGACCTGCACGATGCGATGGGCACGGTGGCGAAGCCGTTGAACGCGCTGTCCGACGCTGAGCTCGTGCCCGGCTCGGCGGCGCTCGCCGCGATCAACGCGTCGCTGCGCTGAGCGGCCGCATCGTGACGCCGGCGCTCGTCGACCTTCGCAGCGACACCGTCACCCGGCCCACGGCCGCGATGCGCGCGGCAATGGCGGCCGCGGACGTCGGCGACGACGTGTTCGGCGACGATCCGACGGTGATCCGGCTGCAGCAGCACGCAGCCGAGATGTTCGGCCGCGAGGCCGCGCTGTTCTTTCCGTCCGGCACGCAGAGCAACCTCGCCGCATGGATCGCGCATTGCGCGCGCGGCGACGCCGCGGTCGTCGGCAGCGAGGCGCACACGTATGTCTACGAGGCCGGCGGCGCCGCCGTTCTCGGCAGCATCGTCCCGAAAGTCGTGCCGAACCAGCCCGATGGAACGCTCGCGCTCGACGCGATCGACGCCGCCGTCGCGCCCGACGACGCGCACTTCGCGCCGGTGCGCATGCTCGCGCTGGAGAACACGATCCACGGGCACGTGCTGCCGCGCGACTACATGCCGGCGGCGCTCGCGGTGGCGAAGCGGCGCGGGCTGTCGACGCATCTCGACGGCGCTCGGATCTTCAACGCGTCGGTCGCGCTCGGCATTCCCGTTGCCGAGCTGACCGCGGGCTTCGACACCGTATCGGTCTGCCTGTCGAAGGGGCTCGGCGCGCCGGCTGGCACCGTGCTCGTCGGATCGAAGGCGCTGATCGCCCGCGCGCATCGCGCCCGCAAGATGCTCGGCGGCGGCATGCGGCAAGTGGGCATTCTCGCCGCGGCCGGGTTGCACGCGCTCGAGCATCACGTAGACCGGCTCGCCGAGGATCACGCGAATGCGAAGCGCCTCGCCGCCGGTCTCGCGCCCATCGCCGGCCTCGGCGTCGATGCGCCGCAAACGAACATGGTATTCGCTCGCGTGCCGTCCGAGCGTTGCGCCGCGCTGCAATCGACGCTGCGCGAGCACGGCATCGTTGCCCTCGTCGGCCCGCGCACGCGACTGGTGACGCATCTCGACGTCGACGCCGCCGGCGTCGATCGTGCGATCGCGGCGTTCCGCGCGTTCTTCGGCTAGGTCGGCGCCGATCCGCGTTCGCCGCTCGCTCGCCGAACTCGTCTCGCGCGCGAAGGTCCCATCGCAATGGCCCGTCTGCCGAGCGTCTTCGTTTCCCACGGCTCGCCGATGCTGATCCTCGAGGACGTGCCGGCGCGCTCATTTCTCGCCTCGCTTCCCGCGCGATTGCCCGCGGTGCCGCGGGCGGTCGTCGCGATCTCGGGCCACGACGTCGCGCGGGCACCGACGATCGGCACATCGGCGACGCATGAAGCCGTGCACGATTTCCACGGCTTTCCGCGCTCGCTCTACGAGCTCACGTACTCGCCGCCCGGCGATCCGGCGCTCGGGCGCGACGTGCTCGCGCGACTGTCCGAAGCAGGCATCGCCGCGGCGCTGCAGGAAGAGCCGGGCATCGATCACGGCATCTGGGCGCCGCTGAAGCTCATGTTTCCCGAGGCGCGCATTCCGGTCGTTCCGCTCGCGCTGAGCGGATCGATGAACGCGCAGCTGCACATCGCGATGGGCCGCGCGCTGGCGCCCCTGCGAGACGACGGCGTGCTCGTGCTCGGTTCGGGCAGCTTCACGCACAACCTGCGCGAGATGCAGCGCGACGATTCGCAAGCGACGCCGGCGTACATCGGCGAATTTCGCGACTGGATCGCAAGCGCGCTCGAGCGCCACGACGACGACGCGCTCGCGCACTGGCGCGAGCGGGCGCCGCAGGCGACGCGCGCGCACCCGACGCCGGAGCATTTCGAGCCGTTGCTCGTCGCGTACGGCGCCGGGGGAGCGGGCTCGCGTGTCGAGCGCCTGCATTCGAGCACGACGTACGGTGCGCTCGCGATGGATGCGTTCGCGTTCCACTGACGAGCGTGATCGATATCGACAGCCTGCTGCGCCTGCCGCCGCGCGAGCCGCCGGCGCAGCTGCTGTTCGTTCACCTGCATGGCGTCGGCGCGCAACCGCTCGCGATGGTGCCGATCGCCGGGCGCTTCTCCGCGGCGTTCCCGCGCGCGGTGCACCTGTTGCTCGAAGGCTTCGAGCCGTACGACCTCGGGGGCGAAGGCCGGCAGTGGTTCTCGGTGCGCGGGATCGACGAGGAGAATCGCCCGGCGCGCGTCGCCGCCGTGCTGCCGCGGCTCGCGGCGCTCGTCAATGCCGCGCAGCACCGCTACGGCATCGCGTCGGCATCGACGGCGCTGATCGGCTTCTCGCAGGGCGGCATCGTCGCACTCGAAGCCGCGCAACTCGAGCCGCCGCTCGCAGGCCGTGTCGCGGCGATCGGCGCGCGCTACGCGACGATGCCCGATCATGCGCCGGCGGCGACGGTGCTGCACCTCGCGAACGGCAAGGAGGACACCGTCGTGCCGGCGCGCTTCGCGGTGGAGGCTGCGACGACGCTCGTGTCGCTCGGCGGCGACGTCACCGCCGATATCGTTCCCGGCATCGGTCACGAGCCGCATCCCGAGCTCGTCGACCGCCTCATCGAGCACATGCAGACGTACCTGCCGCGGCGCGTGTGGGCGCAGGCGCTCGCCGAGGCGCCGGTGCACTCGACCCGGGTGTCGAGCAAGGAGCTCGGCTCGCCGCTGCCCGACAGCCGCACGCGCCACTGACTCACGCAGCGAGCGCAGCGCTACAATCCGTGCATGGGAATGTTCGGGCGCATTCTCGCGATCGCCGTCGGCATCATCGTGCTGCTGCTGATCGCGGTCGCGATTGCCGTCAGCGCGATCGACGTGAACTCGTTCGTCGGCCCGATCCAGGCACGGGTGAAGGACGAGACGGGCCGCGATCTCGCGATCCGCGGGCGCGTCGATCTCAAGCTCTCGCTCGAGCCGAAGCTCGTCGTGTCCGACGTGACGCTCGGCAACGCGGCGTGGGGCAAGGCGCCGGCGATGATCGCGGCAAAGCGCGTCGAGGCGCAGGTCGCGCTGCTGCCGCTGCTCAAGCGCCGGTTCGAGATCGTCCGCTTCACGCTGATCGAGCCGACGATCGCGCTGGAGACCGACGCACGGGGACAGCGCAACTGGGACTTCCGCCGCTCCGACGCGACCGCTTCGTCCACCACCGCCACTGATGCCGGGGCGGCGGCGTTCGGCATCGGCAATCTCGATGTCGAGAACGGCGCGCTCACGTACCGCGACGGCGCGACCGGCAAGACGACGAGCGTCGAGATCGAGCGGCTCACGCTGAGCGCTCGAACGCCGCAATCGCCGGTGAACGCCGAGTTTCGCGGCCGCATCGACGACATCCCGCTCGCGATCACCGGCAATCTCGGGCCGCTCGACTCGCTCGCGCAGCGCAATTGGCCGTATCCGATCGCTCTGCAGGGCGACGTGAACGGCCAGAAGACGTCGGTCAGCACCAAAGTGCAGCCGAAGGGCAACGCGATCGGGCTCGACGACCTCGACGTGACCGTCGGGCCCAATCGCGCGACCGGCCAGGTGCAGATCGCGACCGACGGGCCGCGCACGGCGATCACGTTTCGCATCGCGTCGCCGGCACTGTCGATCGCCGAGCTGCCGCTGCCGGTGCGCGCGACCGATGCGAAATCGAAGGCGAAGCCGAGGGCACCGCCGTCGCGCTGGGTGTTCGACGAAGAGCCGGTCAGCTTCGCGGCGCTTCGCGGCGTCGACGCCGACGGCGACGTCGCGATCGACAAGCTGCTGCTGCGCGACGGCAAGCATGTCGACAACGTACGCGCGAAGATCGTCGTGCGCGACGGCGTGCTCGACGTGCCATCGGCGTCGCTCGCTGCATTCGGCGGCACGCTTGCAGTCAAGGCGCACATCGATGCGACACACGACCCGGACAGCGCGCTCACGCTCGCCGTCGACGCCAAGGGGCTCGATCTCGGCGCTCTCGCTCTCGCTGCAGGCTCTGCGCGCGAGATCAAGGGCGGCAAGACGGACGCGACGATCGATCTCGCGATGCACGGTGCGTCGCCGCGCCAGTGGGCGGCAAGCGCGAACGGCAACGTCGCGGCGACCATCGGCCCGGCGACCGTGGTGAACACGAAAGGCAAGGGCAGCGGCCTCGAGGAACTGAGCGCCGCGGTCAACCCGTTTCGCAATCTGCAGCCGTCGACCGAGCTCAAGTGCGCAGTGGTTCGCCTGCCGATCCGCAACGGCGTCGCGCACGTCGACCGGTCGATCGCGCTCGAGACGCGGGAGCTCGGCATCGCCGCGAGCGGCACGCTGGATCTGCGCAACGAGACGCTCGATCTCGCGGTGAAGCCGCATGCGAAGCAGGGCATACCGATCGACCTCGTGCAGCTCGCTGACCTGGTGCGCGTCAGCGGCACGTTCAAGTCGCCGTCCGTTCATCTCGACAGCGCGGCGACCGTCGCAACCGTCGCCAAGATCGGTGCGGCGGTGGGAACGGCGGGCTGGTCCGCCGGCGCGCTCGCGCTGCTGAAGCCGTCGGGCGGCAACGCGAACACCTGTGATGTCGCCGCCGGTCGCGCACCGCGCGAAGGCCCGCCCGCGTCGGCGCAACAGGCGGCGAAGGGCAATGCGTCGGCGAACCCCAAGGACGAGCTGGCGAAGGCGCTCGGCAAGCTGTTCAAGCATTAGCGGCACGGTGCGGCCGCCTGTCGCATACCCGTTGACGGCGATCAAGCATTGCCGCACCGCGGCGTGTACGATGATTCTCAAATGAAAAGAACGCCTCGAGTCCGCTTCGCGGCTGTCGCCGCCTTCATGATCGTGTTCGCGCAGATCGCGGTCGCGGCGCAACCGTGGCCGCTCTACGCGCCTGCGCAGCGCGCGCCGGCGCCGGTTTCCGCGCCCGACACGGGCGGGCACTGCCCCCATGCCGTCGATGGCGCACCGACGGCGCCCGTCGGCGCGCCGAGCGCCAACTTCTGCGAGGTGCGTTGCCAGGACGCCGCGCAGCCCGACGCGCTCGTCGTCGCCGTCGCGGCGCCGATCCCGCAGTCGTGGTTCCCGCTGCTCGTCGCCGTGCCCATGCTCGAGGGCGGACGGCTCGACGTTCGTCCCGATGCCCGGTGCGCGTCGCCGCCGGCGCGCCTGCTGTTCTCGCGTTTCCTGAACTGATCTCCGCGCTCGCCTGACCGCGGCCGCGCGTTCGCTCGCGCGCGCCGTGCCGTTCCATCGCGTTCACGGAGGTTCGATGATGTTGCAATCATGCTTCGCGCGCACCGCGCGCCGCTCGTCGCTGCCGGCGATCGCGACGGCGCTGCTCGCCGCAGCGTCCATCGCCCACGCCGCCGATCCGCCGCTCTCGCTCGCCGACGCCCAGCGCATCGCCGTCGCGCAATCGCCGCAGCTCGCGTCACGGCAGGCGATGGTGAGTGCTGCACACGAGATGAGCGTTCCCGCGCGCGAGCTTCCCGATCCGCAGTTGATCGCGGGCATCGAGAATGTGCCCATCAGCGGTGCGAACGCGTTGACGTTCAACCGCGACGGCATGACGATGGCGCGGGTCGGCTTGATGCAGCAGTTCCCTCGCGCCGAGAAGCGCGAGCTTCGCGGCCGGCGCGCCGAGCGCGAGGCCGCGAAGAACGCGGCGCAGGTCGAGGTGAGCGCCGCGATTATCCGGCGCGAAGTCGCCGCCGCGTGGATGGCGCGCCATTACGCCGAAGCAGTCGAGCGCGCGATCGTCGCGCAGATCGCGGAGACGGATCTCGCGATCGCTGCCGCGGACGCCGCGTATCGCGCCGGGCGCGGTTCGCAGGCCGAGCTGATCGCGATGCAGGCGATGAAGGTCGAGCTCGCGAACCGGAGAGCCGAGGCGTCGATGCAGCGCGAGCGCGCGCGCCTTGCGCTCGCACGCTACGTCGGCAACGAGGCCGACCGGCCCCTCGGCGAGGCACCCGCCATCGACACGCTCGCGGTCGACGGGTCGACGCTCGCCGATACGGGCCGGCAGCCGGAAGTACGTCTCGCGCGTGCAGAGGAGGAGGTCGCGGCCGCCGACGCCGGGATCTCGCGCGCCGCGAAAAAGCCGGACTGGAGCGCCGAGCTCACGTACGGCCTTCGCGGCATGGACAACGCCAGCATGGTGTCGCTGATGGTGCGCATCGACCTGCCGTGGTCCGCCGCGACGCGTCAGGACCGCGAATATGCCGCGAAATTGAAGGAGCAGGACGCAGCGCGCGCGATGCGCGAGGACACCGAGCGCATGCGCGCGGCCGAGGTGCAGCAGATGGTCGTCGAGTGGCGGACCGCGCTCGGCCAGGCCGTCCGCTTGCGTGCCGAGCTGCTGCCGCTCGCGCAGCAGCGCATCGATGCGTCGCTCGCCGCCTACCGCGCAAGCACCGGCCCCCTCGGCGCGGTGCTCGATGCACGCCGCGCCGATCTCGACGCGCGCATCGCGCTGATCAACATGGAGCTCGCCGCCGCCAGGGCGTGGGCGTGGCTGTCGAACGTCATCGTCGCCGAAGGACAATCATGAACACGACAACGAAGATCATCGTCGCAGCGCTCGCGGTTGGAATCGTCGCCGCCGGCGGCGGATTCTTGCTCGGCCGCTCGCAACCCGGCGTCGCGGCGCACGCGGGGTCGCCGTCGCCGAACGTCGTGGCCGACGCCAAGGCCGGCAAGACGCTCACCGATGAAACGGGCCGCCGCGTTCTGTATTGGCACGATCCGATGGTGCCCGGGCAGAAGTTCGACAAGCCGGGCAAGAGTCCCTTCATGGACATGGATCTCGTGCCCGTCTACGCCGGCGCGGACAACGACAGCGGCGCGGTGAGGATCAGCCCGCGGCTCGCCCAGAGCTTCGGTGTGCGCACGGTCGAAGCGAAGGAGGGCGCGCTCGCGAGGGGATTCACCGCCGTCGGCGCGATCGCGGTCGACGAACGCAGCATCGTCGCGGTGCAATCGCGCGTTCAGGGCTACATCGAGCGGCTGCACGTGCGCGCGACGTACGACGGCGTGCGTGCGGGGCAGCCGCTCGCCGACCTCTACGTGCCCGAATGGCTCGGTGCACAGGAAGAGTGGATCGCGCTCGCGCGAAGCGCACAGCCGGGCGTTGCGGCGCTCGCCGACGCGGCGAAGCAGCGGATGCGACTCCTCGGCATGCCGGACGCCGAGATCGCGCGGCTCGAGCGCGAAGGCAGGGTCTCGGCACGCGTGACGATTGTCGCGCCCGAATCGGGCATCGTGTGGGAGATCGGCGCACGCGACGGCATGGCGGTGATGCCCGGCACGACGATCTATCGCCTCGCGGGCCTCGGCAGCGTGTGGGTGATCGCGGAGGTGCCGGAAGCACAGGCAGCTGCGCTCGTCGTCGGCGCGCCGGTCGAGGTGCGCGCGGCGGCGTACCCCGAGCGCGTGTTCAAGGGCAAGGTCGGAACGCTGCTTCCCGAAATCAACGCACAGACACGGACCGTGCGCGCGCGCATCGTCGTCGGCAATCCGGGCGCGGCGTTGAAGCCCGGCATGTTCGCGAACGTCGCCTTCGGCGCGCCGGCGGCGGCGAAGAGCGTGCTCGTGCCGTCCGAGGCGGTGATCCGCACCGGCACGCGCAACGTCGTCATCGTCGCGAGCGGCGAGTCGAGCTTTGTGCCGGTCGACGTCGACGTCGGCGGCGAGAGCGGCGACGTCACCGAGATCCGCAAGGGCATCGAAGCGGGCACGCGAGTCGTCGCGTCGAGCCAGTTCCTGATCGACTCCGAGGCGAGCCTCAAAGGCGTGCTCGCGCGCATGAACGCCTCGGAAGCGGGCACTGGCGCGAGCAAGGCGAGCGACCCGCACGCCGGGCACGCGATGCCGATCGCGGGTCCCGCGGGGCACAAGGCGACCGGTGTCGTGCGCGACATCAGCAACGGTGAAGTTCTGATCAAGCACGAAGCGATCCCGAGCGCCAACATGGGCGCGATGACGATGGCGTACAAGGCGCCGAAGTCCGGCGTGCCAAAGGACGTGAAGCCGGGCACGAAGGTCGACTTCGAGTTCGCGACGACGCCGTCGGGCGACTTCGAGCTCATGTCGATCGTGCCGTCGAAAGGCAAGGACCGGTCATGATCGCGCGGATCATCCGCTGGTCGGTCGGCAACCGCTTTCTGGTGCTGCTCGCGGCGGCGTTCATCGCCGTCGCCGGCGTCTGGTCGGTGCGGCAGACGCCGCTCGACGCGATCCCCGATCTTTCCGACACGCAGGTCATCATCCGCACGACGTATCCGGGCCAGGCGCCGCAGATCGTCGAGGACCAGGTCACGTACCCGCTGACCACGACGATGCTGTCGGTGCCGGGTGCGAAGGTCGTGCGCGGCTACTCGTTCTTCGGCGATTCGTTCGTCTACATCCTGTTCGAGGACGGCACCGACATCTATTTCGCGCGCTCGCGGGTGCTCGAGTACCTCAACCAGGTGCAGGGACGCCTGCCGCCCGGCGCGAAGACCGCGATCGGCCCCGATGCGACGGGCGTCGGCTGGATCTACGAATACGCGCTCGTCGACAAGTCCGGCACGCACGATCTCGCGCAATTGCGCGCGCTGCAGGACTGGTTCCTCAAGTACGAGCTGAAGACGGTGCAAGACGTCGCCGAGGTCGCGACCGTGGGCGGCATGGTCAAGCAGTACCAGATCGTGCTCGATCCGGCGCGATTGAAGGCGTACAACCTGCCGGTGATGAAGGTGATCGCCGCGGTGCGCGATGCGAACCGCGAGTTCGGCGGCTCGGTGCTCGAGCTCGCCGAGGCCGAGTATATGGTGCGCGTCAAAGGCTACCTGCGCTCGCTCGACGACTTCCGAAGCATTCCGGTGAAGACCGGTGATGGTGGCACGCCGGTGCTGCTGTCCGACGTCGCGCGCATCCAGCTCGGACCCGAGATGCGCCGCGGCATTGCCGAGCTCGACGGCGAAGGCGAGGTCGTCGGCGGCGTCGTCGTGCTGCGCTCGGGCAAGAACGCGTGGCAGACGATCCAGGCGGTGAAGGCGAAGCTCGCGCAGCTTGCGCCCGGTTTGCCCGAAGGCGTGCAGATCGTCGAGACGTACGACCGCTCGTCGCTGATCGAGCGCGCGGTGTCGAACCTGACCGACAAGCTGGTCGAGGAATTCGCCGTCGTCGCGATCGTCTGCCTCGCGTTCTTGCTGCACTTGCGCTCGGCTCTCGTTGCCGTCGTTTCGCTGCCGCTCGGCGTGCTCGCGGCGTTCATCGTCATGCGCGCCCAGGGCGTGAACGCCGACATCATGTCGCTCGGCGGCATCGCGATCGCGATCGGCGCGATGGTCGATGCGGCGATCGTCATGATCGAAAACGCGCACAAGAAGCTCGAGGCGTGGCGGCTCGCGCATGGCGGCGCCGAGCCTTCGTCCGAGGAGCGATGGAAGCTGATCGTCGATGCGTCGGTCGAAGTGGGACCGGCGCTTTTCTTCAGTCTTCTCGTCATCACGCTGTCGTTCGTGCCGGTGTTCGCGCTCGAGGCGCAGGCGGGCCGGATGTTCAAGCCGCTCGCCTATACGAAGACTTACGCGATGGCCGCCGCGGCCGCGCTTGCGATCACGCTCGTTCCGGTGCTGATGGGCTACTTCATCCGCGGCCGCATTCCCGGCGAGCACTCGAATCGGATCATCCGCTGGCTCATCGCCGGGTATCGACCGCAATTGCGGTGGGCATTGCGCCGGCCGAAGGCGACGCTCGCGATCGCGGCGGTGGTGCTTGCCGCAACCGCGTATCCGGCGATGAAGCTCGGTGGCGAGTTCATGCCGCCGCTCGACGAAGGCGACTTGCTCTACATGCCGACGGCGCTTCCCGGATTGTCGGCTGGCAAGGCCGCCGAGCTGTTGCAGCAGACCGACCGCATGATTCGCCAGGTTCCCGAAGTGAAGCGCGTGTTCGGCAAGATCGGACGTGCCGAGACGGCGACCGATCCGGCGCCGCTGGAGATGATCGAGACGACGATCCAGTTCAGGCCGAAGAGCGAATGGCGTCCCGGCATGACGATGGACAAGCTCGTCGACGAGCTCGATCGCACGGTGCGCGTGCCGGGCCTGTCGAACATCTGGGTACCGCCGATCCGAAACCGCATCGACATGCTCGCGACCGGCATCAAGAGCCCGATCGGCGTCAAGGTCGCCGGCACCGATCTCGCCGAGGTCAATCGACTGACGCGGGCGGTCGAAGCGGCGGCGAAAGGCGTGCCGGGCGTCACCTCCGCGCTCGCCGAGCGCCTCGAGGGCGGCCGCTACATCGACGTGACGATCGATCGCGCAGCGGCGGCGCGCTTCGGCTTGAACATCGTCGAGATCCAGGACGTGATCGCGGCCGCCGTCGGCGGCGAGAACATCGGCGAGACGGTCGAGGGGCTCGCGCGCTTCCCGATCAGCGTCCGCTATCCGCGCGGCCTGCGCGACTCGGTCGACGGCGTCCGGATGCTGCCGATCGTCACCGAGAGGGGCGCGCAGATTCCGCTTGCCGCAATAGCGAACGTGCGCATCGTCGACGGTCCGCCGATGCTGCGAAGCGAAAACGCGCGGTTGTCGGGATGGGTCTACGTCGACGCGCGCGGCCGCGATCTCGTGTCGGTCGTGCACGATCTGCAGGCCGCCGTCGCGCGCGATGTCGACCTCACGCCCGGCTATTCGATCTCGTGGTCCGGGCAGTTCGAGTATCTCGAGCGCGCGAAGGCGCGCCTCGCGTATGTCGTCCCGATGACGCTCGTCGTGATCTTCGTGCTGCTCTATCTCGCGTTCCGCCGCGTCGACGAGGCGCTCACCATCATGCTCGCGGTGCCGTTCGCGCTCGTGGGAGGCTACTGGCTGATGTGGCTGCTCGGCTATTCGACATCGGTCGCGACCGCGATCGGATTCATCGCGCTCGCCGGCGTCGCGGCCGAATTCGGCGTCGTCATGCTGATCTACCTGCGCAACGCATGGGAAGCCCGGCTTGCCGAGGGCGTGCCGGCGACCGAAGCGGCGCTGCTCGACGCGATCGAGGAGGGTGCCGTGCTGCGCGTGCGGCCGAAGGCGATGACCGTTGCGGTGATCATGGCGGGACTGCTGCCGATCATGCTGAGCCACGGCACCGGCTCCGAGGTGATGCAGCGGATCGCGGCACCGATGGTCGGTGGCATGGTGACGGCGCCGCTGCTGTCGATGCTGGTGATTCCCGCGGCGTACCTGCTGCTGCGGCGCAGGGGTCTCGCGCGCGCGGCCGCCGGGCGCGCGGATCTGCAATCGGCGGCACTGGCGCCGACGCCGGCGTGAGCCGGACGACGTTGCCGCTGCGCGCAGTTGGCGTATGCTTCATGCGCCCCCGCGCATGAGCACGCCGTCCACATCGCCGGGCGAGCTCGCTTCGCTGCTCGCCGACATCGACGCCGCTGCGTCGTCGCTCGACGTCGGCCGGCTGACGGCCTTCCTGTACGACAGCGCGGGCTTCGCGTGGACGTTCAACGGTCGCATGCTGACGAGCGCCGCCGAGGTTCGCGACGCGCACGAGCGGGCCTGGCGCGATATCGCGAGCGCGAGCTTCAGGACGGGCGAGCCCCGCGTCGCGATGATCGGCGCCGACCGCGCCGTGCTCAGCGCATGCGGACACTCCGAGCGCACGTTCCGCGACGGCCGCGCGATGAGCCGCGACTATGCGATCACGCTGTATGTCGTGCGCATGGCGGCGGGCTGGCGCATCGTCCAGGCGCACGAATCGACGCCGCCGTGAGCCCCCGCTGACGATGGCGACGCTGCGAACGCAAGTCGGCATCGTCGGCGCCGGTCCGTCCGGCCTGCTGCTGTCGCACCTGCTGCATCGCGCCGGCATCGAGTCGGTCGTGCTCGAGGATCGCAGCCGAAAGCACGTCGAGGAGCGCATTCGCGCCGGCGTGCTCGAGCAGCAGTCGGTCGACCTGCTGAATGAAACCGGCGTCGGCGAGCGGATGCGCCGCGAAGGCCTCGTCCATCACGGCATAAAGCTTCGTTTTGCCGGGCGCACGCATCGGATCGACTTCGCCGAGCTCACGCCCGGCAAGGCGGTGACCGTGTACGGGCAGCACGAGGTGGTGAAGGACCTGATCCGGGCGCGCCTCGACGCCGGCGGCGATGTTCGCTTCGACGTGGCGGGCGTGTCGATCCACGATTTCGACACGCCGAAGCCGACGATCCGCTTCATCGAGCACGGCGAGCGGCGCG
The DNA here is from genome assembly GCA_963798655.1 of uncultured beta proteobacterium. Lineage (GTDB taxonomy): Bacteria > Pseudomonadota > Gammaproteobacteria > Burkholderiales > Casimicrobiaceae > CAVSMC01. The sequence continues at coordinate 237,977 of CAWCUH010000016.1, forward strand.
CGCTCGCGTGCGACTTCATCGCCGGATGCGACGGATTCCACGGCATTTGCCGACCGTCGGTGCCGCAGCGCGGGCTCGCGCTGTACGAGCGCACGTATCCGTTCGCGTGGCTCGGCATCCTCGCCAAGGCGCCACCGTCGTCTGAAGAGCTGATCTACGCGCGCCACGACCGCGGCTTCGCGCTGCTGTCGATGCGCTCGCCCGAGATCCAGCGGCTCTATCTGCAGTGCAAGCCGGACGAGGACCTGGACGAGTGGCCCGACGATCGCATCTGGGCGGAACTGCACACGCGGCTCGAGGACACGAGCGGCTGGCGGCTCATCGAAGGCGAGGTCCTGCAGAAGGGCGTCACCGCGATGCGAAGCTTCGTCGCCGAGCCGATGCGCCACGGCCGGCTGTTCCTCGCCGGAGACGCCGCGCACATCGTGCCGCCGACCGGCGCCAAGGGCATGAACCTCGCCGTCGCCGACATTCGCGTGCTCGCTCGCGCGTTGACCGCTTTCTACCGCGTCAGCTCCAGCGACGGCCTCGACGCCTACTCGGACGCGTGCCTCGCGCGTGTGTGGAAGGCGCAACGCTTCTCGTGGTGGATGACGTCGATGCTGCACCGCTTCGACGCCGACAACGCGTTCGACCAGCGGCGCCAGCGCGCCGAGCTGGAGTACGTCGCAAGCTCGCACGCGGCATCGCTGTCGCTCGCCGAGAACTACGTCGGCTTGCCGCTCGACGAGCCGCGCTAGAACAGCGATTCCTGCGCCGGCTCGCGCGGGGCGTCGGGTTCGGGCTCCGCCGCGGGCAGCGGCTCGACGCACTCGATGATCTTCGCGTCGTCGTGGTTCGCGCTGTTCACGCGCGCCGATACCGGGTAATGCGTCATCCGTTGCCCGTCGAACGGCACGACGAGATCGTGCACGTCGGGCTCGCGAGGATCGAGCCAGCGCGCGTACTGCGCGGGCGGGATGATCAGCGGCATCCGGTCGTGCACGCGTGCGAGCAGCGCGTTCGCCTCGGTGGTGACGATCGCGCACGTGTCGAGCACCTCACCCTCCGGCGACATCCAGCGCTCGTACAGCGCCGCGAGGCCGAACGGCGCGCCATCCTTCATCCCGATGTGCAGCGGCTGCTTGCGCGATGCTTCCGCGCCGGCTGCAATCAGCGCCTCCCATTCGTAGAAGCCGTCAGCCGGGAGCAGACAGCGATGGCGCCGAAACGCCATGCGAAACGTCGGCTTGTCGGCGATCGTTTCGCCGCGCGCGTTGATCATCCGGTTGCCGATCGACGGATCGCGCGCCCAGCGCGGCACGAAGCCCCATCGCATGTGCACCAGCTCGCGCTCGCCATGAGCGTTCACGCGCACGACCGGCACGTCGCTCATCGGCGCGATGTTGTAGTGCGGCTCGAACGCCGCGTGCGGCAGCTCGAACGCGAGTGCTATCGCCGCCGGATGCGAATGGAGCTCGTAGCGGCCGCACATCGCCCGCTCACGCGCCTTGCTGCAGCGCCTCGTCGTGCGGCGCCGATTCGGCGATCAGCCGCTGCGCGGTCTTCGCGACCTGCAGCGTGTCCCAGTACGCGTACGCACCGACGGCCGCCGCGCCGGCGAGCGGGATCCAGCGACTGGCGGTGGTGCCGGCGAGCCGCCGGGTGACGGTGAGACCGATGCCGCCAAGCATCGAGCGCAGCGCGCTCGCCGAAATCTGCTGCACGACGACGCGCTGCCCGGCGCGTACGGCGACGTCGCGCACGACGTGGCTCGCGAGGTGGCGGAACAGGCAGTACAGCATGTGCGTGCGCGTGAGCTCCGCGGTGCGGCCATGCAGCCCGAATATGTCGGCGACCATCTGCCGCTGCAGCTGCCAGATCAGATAGAGGTCGGGCAGCACGGTCAGCATGCCGATCGGCCCCGGCGGCAGCGCGAGCGAGCCGGACAGCATCGCGGCGCGCCGAGCGGCCTCGCGCGCGATCCGCTCGGCTTGTGTCGCCGCGTCGCTCACCGATCGGGTGTGCGCCGGCGGCACGTCGGCGATCACGCGCTCGATGACGCCGCCGACGTCCGTTGCGCCTGCGTCAGGCGCGGGGATGATGCTGGACCCGTCCATGCGTTTCCTTCATGCGCCGGAGTCGACCACCGACGCTCTTCGACTGTAGCGTGCGCGGCAGGCGCTGTCGATGGTGCGTCCGGCCGAATCGAACGATTGGGTAGAATGCCCGTTTCGCCCGCAAGCGAGCTTTATCCGGTGCCGTCCGTCGTCTCCGTTGCGCTGTTCGTTCATGTCCTCGGCGTGACCGCCTGGGTTGGCGGCATGGCGTTCACGCATTTCGCGCTGCGACCGGCGCTCACCACGCTCGAGCCGCCGCAGCGCATCGCACTGATGAGCGCGGTGCTGCCACGCTTTTTCGCCATCGTCACCGTGTCGATTCTCGCCGTCGTCGCGAGCGGCTTCGTGCTCGTCCAAAGTCTCGGCGGCTTCGCCCGCGTCGGTGCGGCCATCCACGCAATGGCCGGGCTCGGTCTCGCGATGGTCGCCGTCTACGCCTACGTTCGCGTCGTTCCTTACGTCAAGTTGCGGGCCGCCGTGGCCGCGAGCAAGTGGCCGGACGCCGGCGCGGCGCTCGCGCGCATCCGCGCTGCCATTGCGCTCAACCTCGCGCTCGGCACGCTGACGATTGCGCTCGCCACGCTGCCGCGCTGATGCGCATCTTCGGCTTCGCCGGCTGGTCGGGCAGCGGCAAGACGACATTGATCGAGCAGGTGATCCCGCGGCTCGCAAGCCGCGGACACACGATCGCGCTCATCAAGCACGCGCATCACTTCTTCGATGTCGACCAGCCGGGCAAGGACTCGTTCCGCCATCGCCACGCCGGCGCCTCGGAAGTGCTGATCACCTCGGGCCTGCGCTGGGCGCTGATGCACGAGCTTCGCGGCGCGCCCGAAATGTCGCTCGACGACGCACTCGCGCGGCTGTCGCCTTGCCACCTCGTGCTGATCGAAGGGTGGAAGTTCTCGCCCATTCCAAAGCTGGAGGTCTACCGCCCGAAGCTCGGCAAGCCGCCGCTGCACCCGAACGACCCGCAGATCGTCGCGATCGCGACCGACGACCCGCGCGCGCTGCCAGCGGACACGCGACTGCCGACCATCGGCCTGGAGGACTACGACGCAATCGCAACATTCGTCGACGAGCGGGCGGTCGAACGAGCTGTCCGGCGTTGACTAAGCGGTACCCGACGAGTAGCTTGAAACCAAGGGAACGTTGGCTTGCCCAACGCTCATGGATGGCTGCTCGGCAGGCGGCCATTAAGGGACGGTACAACAAGCGTTCGATGAGAAAACAAGCGCTTGCATCGGTTATCTCGATTTCGCTTGCACTGAGCCTGGCGGCGGCAGCGCAGGCCGTCGCACAGCCGTCGCAGCCGGCGACGAACGGGTTCTACGGCGGCTTGTCGGTGCGCGACCGCGGTGCCGAAACACAGGGGCTCACGTTCGGTCCCGCGCCGTCGTTCGCGACGCGGGTCACCGCCGAGGGCGGTGACGAAAGCGCGGCTCGCTCGCTGCTGTTCGGCGGCTACCGATTTTCCAACGATGTGTCGGTGGAAGCGTCGTTCGGATCGAGCGACAAGTACGCGTTGCGCCCGAGCGGTATGCCGGGTCCGCGCGGCGTCGGTCTCAGTCTCGGCAGCGGCGCGCGCTCGTTCTCCGACCTGCCGTCGCGAAGCTGGAACGTCGACGTATCCACCAGCTGGTCGTTCCTGCACAACTTCTCGCTCTACGGACGGCTTGGGTACGCGCAGAACGACACCTCGCCCGGACCGGCTGCGCTCAGCTTGAACGATCCGCGTCGCGTGCGCGAGGGCGTCAACTACGGCGTCGGGCTTCGCTACGATGTGAGTCCGGCGCTCGGCCTCAAGGTCGAGTACGCGCGATTCGGCCGCTTCGCGGGCGAACTGTCGGGCCCGCTGCTCGAGTCCGATCAGGTGAGCGTCGGCTTGCAGTTGCGCTTCTAGCGGGTGGCCGCCTCGCGGCGGCGTAAAATCGGTGTTTTGCCCGCGCCGCGGTCCCCGTTCGGAACGCGCCGCCGCAGCCTCCCATGCGTGACACCGCCACCGCAACGCTGACGCTCGTTTATCTCGCGCGGTTGCGCGAAGTGCTCGGCCGGGCGAGCGAGACGATCGCGCTGCCCGGCGATGTCGGTACGGCCGGCGCGCTGCGCGCCTGGCTTGCGAGTCGCGGCGGCGCCTGGGCCGTCGAGCTCGCGCCGGGGCGGGCGGTGCGCATCGCGGTAAATCACGAGCTTGCCGACGCGGCGACACCGGTATGCGCCGGCGACGAGGTCGCGCTGTTTCCGCCGGTCACCGGCGGCTGAGCGCTCCGATGCCCGTTCGCGTGCAGACCGAGGACTTCGACGTCACGCGCGAGCTCGCCGCGCTCCGTGCGAAGGATCCGCGTGTTGGCGCCGTCGCCGCGTTCGTCGGCACGGTGCGCGACGTGAACGCGAGCGCGCGCGTGACGACGATGACGCTCGAGCACTACCCGGGCATGACCGAGAAAGCGCTCGCCGAGATCGTCGACGAGGCGAAGACGCGCTTCGACATCGTCGACGCACTGATCGTCCATCGCGTCGGTGCGCTCGCGCCCGCCGATCAGATCGTGCTCGCCGCAGCGACGGGCGCGCACCGCGCGGAGGCGTTCGCCGCGTGCGAGTTCCTGATGGATTACCTGAAGACCCGCGCGCCGTTCTGGAAGCGGGAGCAGACGCCCGACGGCGCCCGCTGGGTCGAGGCGCGCGACAGCGACGACGAGGCGTCGGCGCGCTGGCAGCAGCGCGCCGACGCGTCGCGGAGCTAGGACGAGGCCGCCGCCAGCGAGCATTCGGATGGCCGCTGCGCTGATCGCAATCGACTGGGGTACGACATCCGCGCGCGCGTATCGCGTCGATGCGAGCGGCGCGATCATCGACGAGCGGCACGCGGCGCTCGGCATCATCAATGTGCGCGAGGGCGCGTTCCCCGCGGCGCTCGCATCGCTTCTCGACGGATGGGCCGCGCAAACGCTGCCGCGGCTCGCGTCGGGAATGATCGGCAGCCGCCAGGGATGGACCGAGGCGCCGTACGTCGATTGTCCGACGGACATCGATGCGCTCGCTCGCGCGATCGTGCGCACGCCCGGTGGCGAGCTCGCGATCGTCCCCGGCGTCACGTGCCGTGACGATGCCGGCGTGCCGGACGTGATGCGGGGCGAGGAAACACAGCTCGTCGGCGCGATCGACGCGCACGAGCGTGCGATCGCCGTGCTCCCGGGCACGCACAGCAAGTGGGCGCGCGTCGTCGACGGTTGCATCGAGAGCTTCATCACGTACATGACCGGCGAGGTGTATTCGGTGCTGCTCGCGCACAGCATCCTCGGCCGCATGGCCGGGCACGCGCCTGCCGAGCCGGGCGCCGCGTTCAACGGCGGCGTCGCGCGCGGTCTCGGTGCGGGAAGCCTGTTGCATCACCTCTTCGGCGCGCGGACGCTTGCGCTCGCCGGGGAGCTCGCGAGCGACGACGTGCCCGATTGGCTGTCGGGCGTGCTGATCGGCCGCGAGATTCGCAATGCGAGCAACTGGGCGCAGCACGCCGGACACGATGCCGCGCGCGTGCGCGTCATCGGCGACCACGCGCTCACCGCACGCTATGTCGCCGCGCTCGCGCAGGCGGGCATCGACGCCGAACCCGCCCCGCCCGGTGCCGCAGCGCGCGGCCTCGTACGCATCGCGCGGCAAGCGCAACTCATCGACTGAGTCGTTCCATCATGACCGAAACGATCGTTCCCTATCTTTCGCCGCTGCCGCTCGTCGCCGTGCTGCGCGGCATCACGCCGTCGGAATTGGCTGCCGTCGCGGATGCGTTGATCGAAGCCGGCTTCCGCATCATGGAGGTGACGCTCAATTCACCTCAGCCGCTCGAGTCGATCCGCGCGCTCGCGAGACGCTGCGGCGACGACGTCCTCGCGGGCGCCGGTACGGTGATCGATCCCGCGGACGTTGCGCGCGTCAAGGACGCCGGCGGCCGCCTGATCGTCATGCCGCATGCGGATGTCGCCGTCGTTCGGGAGGCGAAGCGCCACGGCATGCTGTGCGTGCCCGGTGTTGCGACGCCGACCGAGGCGTTCGCGTCGCTCGCCGCCGGCGCCGATGCGCTGAAGCTCTTCCCGGCGGAGACGCTCGGACCGCCGGCGCTGAAGGCGTGGCGCGCGGTGCTGCCGCGAAGCGCGATCGTGTTCGCCGTCGGTGGCATCAGGCCCGAGGCGGCAATGATGCACGCGTGGCGTAGCGTCGGCGCGAACGGATTCGGAACCGGCTCGAACCTCTACCAGCCGGGCGCGTCGATCGACGGCGTGCGCGCGGCCGCGGCTGCCTACGCCGCCGCGTGGAGGGCGAGCGAGTCTTCGGCGACCAACGCGGCATGAGCACGAACGCGACCTATCGCGACGATCTCTTCGCCGGTCGCGTCGTGCTCGTCTCCGGCGGCACGAGCGGCATCGGCGCGGCGATCGCAGACGCGTTCGCGGGGCTCGGAGCCGTCGTCACGGTAACCGGCGCGACGCAGGCGGAAGCGGACGCCGCGCGCTCGGCGCCGTCGTTTCGCTGCCGCGACGCGATCGCGCTCGACGTGCGCGACGCGACGGCGGTCACCGCGCTCGTTCGCGACCTGCCGCGCCTCGACGTGCTGGTGAACTGCGCCGGCACGATCCAGCGCGGCGCCGAGCACGATCCCAAGGTCTTCGCCGACGTCGTCGACGTCAATCTCGGCGGCACGATGCGCCTTTGCGCCGCGGCGCGTCCGCTGCTCGCGCGCCAGGGCGGCGCGATCGTCAATACCGCGTCGATGCTGTCGTTCTTCGGCGGCGGGCTCGTGCCGGGTTATTCGGCGAGCAAAGGTGGCGTCGCCCAGCTCACCAAGTCGCTCGCGATCGCGTATGCTTCCGAGCGCATTCGCGTGAATGCGGTGGCGCCGGGCTGGATCGCGACGCCGCTCACGCAGCCTCTGGTCGACGACCGGACACGCAGCGACACGATCCTCGCGCGCACGCCGCTCGCGCGCTGGGGTGCGCCGGCCGATGTCGCGGGCGCCGCGGTTTTCCTCTGCTCGCCCGCCGCGGCGTTCGTCACCGGCGCGATCCTCGCCGTCGACGGAGGCTACCTGATCGCCTGAGCGCGACTTTCAAGCGCGCGCTCGGACGTGCACAAACGAACGGCGCCCACGAGGCGCCGACGACAACGAGTGTAACCGGGGGATTCGAATGCGAACGACGACAACGTTGGGCCAGGCCGTCCGCCATCTCGAAGCGGGCGACTGGCAGGCGGCGCACGAGATCGTGCAGCGCGAGTCGAGCGCGCTCGCGTGCTGGGCGCACGGCATTGTCCATCTGCTCGAAGGCGACCTGCCGAATGCGCAGTACTGGTACCGCCGCGCGCGGCGCACGTTCCCGCATCTCGACAATGCCGGCGCCGAAATCGCGGCGCTGAAGGACTCGCTGCGCGAGCCGCCGCCGCGCACGACCGCGGCAAAGCGCAGCAGCCGCAGCACGCACGCATAGCCCGGCATGACGTTGCACGCAATCCAGCCGGAGCTCGCGCTCGCCGCTCTTCCCGACGACGAGCGCGTCTGGGTGCCGCAGGCTCCGGATGTGTGGTTCCGGCCGCTGCTGCTGAACACCGTGTCGGGCGGCTGGTGCAACCTGCTGCGCGTGCGCAAGTCGGGGATTCTCTCGCGCCATCGCCATCCGATGATCGTCGTCGGATACGTGATCAGGGGCCGCTGGAAATACCTCGAGCACGACTGGATCGCGGAGGAGGGCAGCTTCGTGTACGAGCCGCCCGGCGAGATCCACACGCTCACCGTGCCTTCCGACTGCTCCGAGATGATCACCTTCTTCAACATCGCCGGCGCGATGATCTACGTCGACGAGCGCGGCCGGACGACTTCGTACGAGGACGTGTGGACGAAGATCGACATGTGCCGCGCGCATTACGCGGCGATCGGGCTCGGTGCCCAATACGTCGAGCAGTTCGTGCGCTGAGGGCGCGCCGCACATGCCGATCGCGTGGGGCGGTTTGGTTGCGGTCGGAGGCGGCGCGGCGATCGGCGCGTGGACGCGTTGGGGGCTCGGCGCGCTGCTGAACCCGGTGTTTCCGACGCTGCCTCTCGGTACGCTCGCGGCGAATCTCGTCGGCGGCCTGCTGATGGGCGTCGCGATGGAGCTGGTCACGCGCCATAGCGTGATGACGCCGGAATTGCGGCTGCTCGTAACGACCGGCTTCCTCGGCGGCCTCACCACGTTCTCGACGTTTTCGGCGGAGATGACGACGCTGCTGCTGCGCCGGGAGCTGTTGTGGACGCTGGCCGGCATCGCCGCGCACGTCGTCGGGTCGGTCGTGCTGACGATCGCAGGCATCCTGCTCGCGCGGATGCTGTTCGGATGGACCTCGTGATGCAAGGCACGTTGCTGCGCTTCTACGTGCACGAGAATCGAAAGCACCGCCACGTGCTGCTCTACGAGTGGCTGCTCGAGCAGGCGAAGGCGCTCGGCGTGCACGGCGGCTCCGCGTTCCGCGCGATCGCCGGCTACGGCCGTCACGGGCTGCTGCACGAGGAGCACTTCTTCGAGCTCGCCGGCGAGCTCACCGTCGAGATCGATTTCGCCGTCACCGACGACCAAGCGGAGCGGCTGTTGCAGCTGCTGCGCGACGAGAAGATCCGCATCTTCTACGCGCGCATGCCGGCCGAGTACGGCTCGATCGAGCCGTAGCCGCGCGCCCGATGATCGCGATCGACGTCCCCGGCGCAGCGAAGCTCGAGCTTCGATACGCGATCATCGATTTCAACGGCACGCTCGCATGCGACGGCGTGCTGATCGACGGCGTCGCCGATCGGCTGCGCGCGCTCGCGCAGCGCATGACGATCCACGTCGCGACCGGAAACACGACGGGCACCGCGCCCGCCGCGCTCGCCGGCCTTCCGGTCGACTTGCACCTGATGCCGGCGCTGCGCCAGGCAGCGGCAAAGCGCGCGCTGATGGACACGCTCGGCGGCGCGCACAGCGTCGCGATCGGCAACGGACGCAACGACGCGGACGTCATGGAGCACGCCGCACTGTCGATCGTCGTCGTCGGTCGAGAAGGATGCGCGGCGTCGACGCTTGCCGCGGCGGACATCGTCTGCGCCCATATCGGCGACGCGCTCGATATCCTGATGACGCCCGCTCGCGTCATTGCGACGCTGCGCGGCTAGCCGAGCGCTCCTGCTAGACTTCACCGCTTTCACGTTCCCGGAGAAAAAGCCATGCCGCGTGCGATCCGCGTTCATCAGGCCGGTGGGCCGGAATCGATGCAGTTCGAGGAAGTCGCGGTCGGCGAGCCCGGCCCCGGAGAGGCGCGCGTGCGGCACACGGCGATCGGCGTCAATTACCTCGACACGTATCATCGCAGCGGCGCGTACAAGGTCGCGTACCCGATCACGCTCGGCATGGAAGGCGCCGGCGTCGTCGAAGCGGTCGGTCCCGGCGTGACGGACATCAAGCCAGGCGAGCGCGTCGCCTATTGCACCGGCACGCCCGGCTCGTACAGCGAAGTGCGCGTGATGCCGGCCGATCGTCTGGTCCCGCTGCCTCAGGGCGTCTCCGAGCGCACTGCGGCGTCGATCATGCTGAAGGGCCTGACGGTGCAGTACCTGTTCCGCCAGACGCGCGAGCTGAAGGCGGGCGACACGATCCTCTTCCATGCCGCCGCCGGCGGCGTCGGCCTGATCGCCTGCCAGTGGGCGCGCGCGCTCGGCGTGACGATGATCGGCACGGTCGGCTCGGATGAAAAGGCCGAGCTCGCGAAAGCGAACGGCTGCGCGCAGACGATCGTGTACACGCGCGAGAACTTCGTCGAGCGCGTGAAGGCGCTCACCGGCGGCAAGGGCGTACCGGTCGTCTACGACGGCGTCGGCAAGGATACGTTTCCGGCGTCGCTCGACTGCCTGATGCAGCGCGGGCTGTTCGTGAGCTACGGCAACGCGTCGGGACTCATTGCGCCTTTCGACATCATGCTGCTGTCGCAGAAGGGCTCGCTCTACGTCACGCGGCCGACGCTGTTCACGTACGCGCAGCCGCGGGCGAATCTCCTCGCGATGTCGCGCGAGCTCTTCGAGATGGTGCAGGCGGGGAAGATCAAGGTGGAGCCGAGCAAGACGTACGCGCTCGCCGACGCCTCCCTGGCGCACCGCGACCTGCACGCGCGTGCGACGACCGGCTCGGTCCTGCTGATCCCGTAGCGCGGTTCAGCGCTCGTCAGCGAACGCTGCCGCTGTTCGCCGCGGCAGCGTTCACCAGCGCGCGTGCGGCGCCGACGAGTGTGCCGGCAGCGAGTCCGACCGGTCCGTTGCCGGCGGCGACGCAGGCGTCCGCTGCAGCGCCGTGCAGGCACACGGCAAGGCGCAGCGCGCTCTTCGCATCGACGTGCTGAGCGAGCATCGCGCCGGCAATGCCGGCGAGCACGTCGCCGGTGCCGGCCGACGCGAGCGCCGGATTGCCGCTTGCGTTGATGTCCCACGTGCCGTCGGGATGCGCGAGCACGCTGCCCGCGCCCTTGACGACGACGTGCGCGTGCAGCCGCTCGGCGAGCGCGAGCGCGGCGCCGAGCCGGTCCGCCTGCACGGCCGCCGTCGCGAGACCGAGCAGGCGTCCCGCTTCCGCCGGATGCGGCGTGACGAGCGTCGGCGCGCCGCGCGAGCGCGCCGCAGTGGCGAGGTCGGCGTCGGCGGCGATCGCGTTCAGCGCATCGGCGTCCAGCACGACGGGCACCGGCATCGCGAGCACTTTCGCGACACGCGCTCTTGCCTTCGCCGCACCGCCGAGCCCCGGACCGCACACGACGACGTCGGGACCGTCGGCGAGTACGCTGTCGGCGTCGCGCAGCATCAGCTCGGGCTGCCCCCAGTCGATCGCCGGGCGGTCGTCGGCAGCGAAGCCGACCCACACCTTGCCGCAGCCCAGGCCGAGCGCCGCGCGCGCGGCGAGAATCGGCGCGCCGACCATGCCGCTCGCACCGCCGACGACGGCCACGGTGCCGAACGTGCCCTTGTGAACGTTGCGCTCGCGGCGCGCGAGCGATTCCGGCAGCGCCGCCGCCAATGCCGCCCAGTCCAGCCGATGACCGTTCGCCGGCGTATCGGCTGGCACCTCGATGTCGAGAGAATGAATCGACACGTCGCCGCACGCGTCGGGGCCGTCCGCCGTCAGCAGCCCGGGCTTGCAGCCGATGAACGTCGCGGTGGCCGTCGCTCGAACGCAGGCGCCGCGCGTGGTGCCGGTGTCGGCATCGAGCCCGCTCGGCACGTCGAGCGCGAGCACCGGCGTCGCCGCCGCGTTCACCCATGCGACCCAGGCCGCATAGTCGGGCGACAGCGCGCGCGTCAATCCGATGCCGAACAGGCCGTCGACGATCAGGTCGCCGCGCCAATCGCGTGGCAGCCGATCGACCGTCGAGCCGCCGCAGTCGATCCACGCGCGATGCGCGGCCGCCGCATCGACCGGCAGACGCTCCGGTGCGGCCGCGAACGCGACGGTGACGTCGAAGAACCACTCGCGCAGCCAGCGCGCGACGACGAACGCGTCGCCTCCGTTGTTCCCCGGACCCGCGAGCACGAGCACGTGACCGCCGCGGTCGCCGGCAATGTCGCGCGCACGCTGCGCTGCGGCGGCACCGGCGCGTTGCATCAGCGGCAGCGAGCGCGCCGACGCTTCGATCGCGCGCAGCTCCGCGGTGCGGTAGATCGGCGCGAGCGCGGCTGCGTTCATTTCAACTGTTGCGCGGCGGAACAGCGTGCCGCCGTTCGCCGTTTGCCGCACGGGGGCGCGACTGAAGCGATCATCGGGCCGATTATAGGCTCCGCCCGGCAGTCGCCCCGCGGCGCGCATGGACAAGCGCACGTGCGCGCCGCTACACTAGCCCGCGCGTTTCGGCCCGGTGGGCCGGACCATCCCACTCGTCGGCGTCCGACACGGCAGCGCGCCGACCCATGCATCCCGACGGCTGCCCGACAGGAGGTTCTCGATGAAGGTGCTGACCCAAGCTGCGTGGACGCTCGCAGCGCTCGCCATCGCGCTCGCCGCGAACGCACAAGAGCTGACCGGCACGCTGAAGAAGGTCAAGGACACCGGTGCCATCACCATCGGCTATCGCGAGTCGTCGATCCCATTCAGCTATCTGGACGACAAGCAGCAGCCGATCGGCTATGCGATGGATCTGTGCATGCGCGTCGTCGATGCCGTCAAGAAGCAGCTCAACATGCCGAACCTGAAGGTCAACCTGCAGCCGGTCACGTCGTCGAACCGGATCCCGCTGCTGCAGAACGGCACGATCGACATGGAATGCGGCTCGACGACGAACAGCGTCGACCGCCAGAAGCAGGTGTCGTTCGGCCCGACGTACTTCGTCATCAACGTGTCGGCGGCGGTGAAGAAGGACTCGGGCATCAACAGCCTCGCCGATCTGAACGGCAAGACGATCTCGACGACGGCAGGCACGACGTCGGTGCCGCTGCTGCGCAAATACGAGAAGACGAAGAACGCCGACATCAAGTCGATCGACGCGAAGGACCACGCGGAGTCGTTCCTGCTGATGGCGCAGGGCCGGACGTCGGCGTTCATCATGGACGACATCCTCCTCGCCGGCCTGATCGCGAGCTCGCCGAATCCCGGCGAATTCAAGATCCTGAACGAGTCGCTGCGCCAGGAGCCGTACAGCATGATGCTGCGCAAGGACGACCCTCAGTACAAGGCGCTGGTCGACAAGACGATCGGCGACATCATGAAATCGGGCGAGATCAACAAGATCTACGCGAAGTGGTTCATGAGCCCGATTCCGCCGAAGGGCGTCAACCTGAACTTCGCGGAAACCGAGCCGATCAAGCAGGCGTTCGCGAACCCGAACGACAAAGGCGTCGAGTGACCGGCGGCGCGTAGAGCACCTCGATGCGGGGCCGGAATGCGCTGCGCCTTCCGGCCCCGCTCGTCTTTGCCGGCGCGCGCGGCTGCCCGTGTCGCATGACAGGAGCGAAGCGCAATGGTGCTCGGCAACGCGCTTGACTGGGGTGTCTTCTTCCAGGAGCTTCCCGGCGGCGGCGAGGAGTACTGGCAGCTTCTCGTTTCGGGCGTCGGCTGGACGCTCGCGGTGTCGGCGTGCGCGTGGCTGATCGCGCTCGTCATCGGCTCGGTGATCGGCACCATCCGCACGACGACCAGCGCCTGGCTGGTGCGCTTCGGCAATGCGTGGGTCGAGCTGTTCCGCAACATCCCGCTGCTCGTGCAGATGTTCCTGTGGTACTTCGTGATCCCGGAGTTCATCCCGCCGCTCAAGGCGTGGCTCGTGCGCACCGACCCGATCAACGCGCAATTCGTCGCGGCGGTGCTGTGCCTCGGCCTGTTCACGTCGGCGCGCGTCGCCGAGCAGATTCGTGCCGGCATACAGTCGCTGCCGCGCGGGCAGCGCTTGGCGGGCCTCGCGCTCGGGTTGACGTCGCCGCAGGTGTACCGCTACGTGCTGCTGCCGATGGCGTTTCGCATCGTCATTCCACCGCTCACCAGCGAGACGATGAACCTGATCAAGAATTCGTCGATCGCGCTCACGATCGGCCTCGCGGAGCTCACCTTCCGCTCGCGCGAGATGGGCGAGTACACGTTCCGCTTCTTCGAGGCGTTCAGCGCGGCGACGCTGATCTACATCGCGATCGCGATGACGGCGAACCGCGTGATGGCCGTCGTCGAGAGGCGCGTCGCCGTTCCCGGCTACATCGCCGGCGGCCGATAGGGCGTGCGCGCGTGAACCTCGACTACGAAGTCGTCGGCCGCTCGCTCGGGTACCTGTGGACCGGCTTCAAGTACACGGTCACGCTGACCGCGATCTCGGCGACCGGCGGCCTCGTCTTCGGCACGCTGCTCGCGCTCGCGCGCCTGTCGCCGGCGAAGCCGCTGGCGTACGTCGCCGCCGGGTACGTCAACCTGATGCGGTCGATCCCGCTCGTGCTCGTGCTGTTCTGGTTCTTCTTCCTGATGCCGCAGGTGATCCAGGTGATCATCGGCAGCGAGCGCCCGCCGCTGATCGGCGCCGAGCGCACGGCGATCATCACGTTCACCATGTTCGAGGCCGCGTACTTCTGCGAGATCATGCGCGCCGGCATCCAGTCGATCGCGAAGGGCCAGGTCCACTCGGCGTACGCGCTCGGGCTCACTTACGCGCAGGCGATGCGACTCGTGATCCTGCCGCAGGCATTTCGCAACATGATCCCCGTGCTGCTGACGCAGACGATCATCCTGTTCCAGGACACGTCGCTCGTCTACGTCATCTCGGCCACCGATTTCACCGGCGCGGCCTCGAAGATCGCACAGCGCGACGGGCGGCTGATCGAGATGTACACGTTCGTCGCCGTCGTCTATTTCGTGCTGTGCTACACGCTGTCGTTCGCCGTCAAGCGGCTGCAGAAGAAGATCGCCGTGATCCGCTGAGAGGAAGCGCGCAATGCCGATGATCGACATCCAGCACGTCTCGAAGTGGTACGGCAGCTTCCAGGTGCTGACCGACTGCACGACGAAGGTCGAGAAGGGCGAGGTCGTCGTCGTCTGCGGCCCATCGGGTTCGGGCAAGTCGACGTTAATCAAGACCGTTAATGCCCTCGAGCCGTTCCAGGAGGGTCAGATCACCGTGAACAGCGTTCCGGTGCACGATCCGAAGACGAATCTTCCGAAGCTGCGGGCGGGCGTGGGCATGGTGTTCCAGCACTTCGAGCTGTTCCCGCACCTGTCGATCACGCAGAACCTCGCGCTCGCGCAGGTGAAGGTGCTCGGCCGCAAGCAGGACGAGGCGCGTGAGCGCGGATTGAAGCTGCTCGACCGCGTCGGGCTGAAGGAGCAGAAGGACAAGTATCCGGGGCAGCTCTCCGGCGGTCAGCAGCAGCGCGTCGCGATCGCGCGCGCGCTGTCGATGGATCCGATCTGCATGCTGTTCGACGAGCCGACGTCGGCGCTCGATCCCGAGATGATCAACGAAGTGCTCGACGTCATGGTGCAGCTCGCGAAGGAAGGCATGACGATGATGGTCGTCACGCACGAGATGGGCTTCGCGCACAAGGTCGCGCACCGCGTGATCTTCATGGATCACGGGCGCATCGTCGAGGACGCGACCAAGGACGACTTCTTCGGCACGCCGCGCTCCGAGCGCGCGCAGCAGTTCCTCGCGAAGATCCTCCATCACTGACCGCCGCTCCGGCGGCCGCGACATGACGTCGCATCGTCTGCGCGCGAACCCTCGCGCGTTATTGAGACGCATTTGCTTGCTGCGCTCAAGTTTGCGCATTATCGGCCGATCTAGCACGCACGCCGAGTTCAAAGAGTGCGAAGTCGATCCATGCGCAAAGCTCTTGCAATGGCCGTCGCGATGCAACTGTTGGCCGCGTCAGCGGTGCTCGCGTACACACCGGGCGCCGGCATCAGCGGAACGCCGCACGACTGGAGCGGGCTCGGGGAGACGGCGCTGCTGCTGTGGATCGACGCCCGCGGCAATGCGACGACCTACAACACGGGCAAGCCGTGGATCGATCCGGCCACCGGCCGAGCAGGGCACGAAGAAGGTGACGATCGGCCAGTGCACGACGTGCCACACGCCGCACCAGGCGGACACCGGCACGCTGCAATGGAACTATACGTTGCGGCCGGTCACGTACAAGTGGAACGACCCTGCGACGACGGCGGGCACGCCGTATCCGGCGTTCCGCGGCGACACGTACAAGGGGCCGACGACGAAGTGCCTGAGCTGCCACGACGGACTGCTCGCGCCGATCGACGGCTGGTTCGACCGGGCGCTGACGTCGCGCGGCGCCTTCGTCGTGGCGGCGGGCACCGGCCACGAGGTGAGCGAAGGCACCGACATGTCGCACACGCATCCGGTCGCGATGCCGTACCCGATCAACGGCGCGCCGAACACGTACAACTTCGTGCGAAACGGCGCGCAGGTGGCGGACACCGAATGGGTTGCCAACCCGATGGCGACGAACGGCATCCGCCTGTTCGCCGACGACGGCGCGGGCAACATCGTCGTCGGCGTCGCGGCGGGCAGGACGGGCGTCGAATGCTCGTCGTGCCACGACGTGCACAACGGTCCGCGAGCGAAGGACCGGATGCTGCTGACGGGGCTCGTGTCGGGCACGGACAGCGGCGCCGGTGGCTACCTCTGCGCGCAATGCCACCGCAAGTAGCAGCCGCAGAAGCGGCTTCGGCTGCTGCGGCGTTCAAGTCGGCTGGCGCATCATCGCGGCCAGCGCTTTCGCGTAATCGCTCTCGATTCCCGCCATCGAGTCGGCGTCGATGCCGATGTCGTGCAGCAGGCCGTCGCGCAATCCGTACACGAGACCGTGCAGCGTGACCGGCTGCCGGCGCGCCCACGCGGCCTGCACGACGGTCGTGCGCGCGACGTGCAGCGTCTGCTCGATCACGTTCAGCTCGCACAGCCGGTCGGCACGCGCGCCGGCGTCCGGTGCGCCGTCGAGGATGCGCCCATGCTTGGCCGCGACGTCCTGCACGTGGCGCAGCCAGTTGTCGATCAGCCCGTGCGACTCGCCGTCGAGCGCCGCGCGCACGCCGCCACATCCGTAGTGGCCGACGACGATCACGTGCTCGACGTGCAGCACGTCGACGGCGAACTGCAGCACCGAGAGGCAGTTGAAATCGGTATGCACGACGACGTTCGCGACGTTGCGATGCACGAACAGCTCTCCCGGCTCGAGGTCGACGATCTCGTTCGCCGGCACGCGGCTGTCGGCGCACCCGATCCACAGGTAGCGCGGCGCCTGCTGCGCGGCGAGCCGCGCGAAGAAGCCGGGGCGCTTCGCCTCGACAGCGGCCGCCCACCTGCGATTGCGGTCGAGAAGGTGACGGATCGAGCTCATCGGACGTGTCGGGCCGGCGTGCAATCATACCCGCGTGCTTGGTGGGTCGCGAGGAGCTCTCGACGGCGACGTTGCGCGATCACTTGCCCGCGATCCGCGCGCGCAGCTCTCGCAGCTTCGCCTGCTGCTCGGGCGTGAGCCGGTTCTTCAGCCGGACGACCAGCCCGATCTGCGCGCGCTTGATGTCGCGCTCGATGGCGAGAATGCGATCGAGCTGCCCGATCGCGCGCTGCTCGTCGACGATGTCCTGCTTCAGCAGTGCAGCGAGCTTGTCCACCTCGTCGGAAAGCTGCCACTGCAGGTCCGTCATCTTCGCCTGGGCTTGACGCACCTCGCCGCGCAAAAACTCCTTTTGGCTGTCGGTGAGGCCGATCGCCTGCTGCTGCTGGAAGATCAGCTCCGGCGGGAACACGTTCTCGGCGATCGGATCAGGTCCGGACGGCTGCGCGCCCGCGAACGAGCTCGACAGCACGAGGATCACGCATGCCAACATGCGGGTCGGTTTCATTCGGTCTCCTGGTCGGTGAAGCGAACGTCGAGCGCGTTGAGCGCGGACTGGCCGAGCCTTGGCCCGGCGAGCCATTCGCGGCCGGGCGTCGCAAGGAGCGTCGCCGTCGGTGAACGCCACGCCATCACGTCGACGTCGACGGCCGGATGGCGAGCGGTGGACAACGCGAGGCCGACGGCGACGCATGCGGCGAGCGTAGCCGCTGCGGTGAGCGCCATCGTCCGTTGTTTCGGCGGCGCGGCAAGCCGTGCCTGCGCGACACGCCACATCGGCTCGAACGGCGGCGCGGCCGCCCTCGCGTGGCGGCCGAGGTCGCGCAGCAGCACGTCAAGCGGCGCTTCGTGATGCTTCGCCATCGATCGACCTCGTCGATTGCATCCATTCGCGCAGCCTGCGCTTGGCGCGGTCGTAGTGACGACGCGCGGACCCCGCCGATACGCCCATGACGGCTGCTGCCTGGTCGAGCGTGAGCTCGTTGTCGAACACGAGCACGATCACCTCGCGCTGTCGCGACGGCAGCCGGCGCAGCGCGTGCTGCAGATGAGCGCGCATCTGCTCACGGTGTATCGCGTCGGCCGGGTCGTGCTCGATGGCGGCGCTGTCGATCGCCTCGGGTTCATAGACGAAGCGGCGCGTGAATAGCCAGTTGCGGCGGCGCTCCTGCGCGGCGGTCAGCCGGATCACCGCGAACAGCCACGTGCGGAACGTCGAGCGTCCCGCGTAGGCAGCACGGCCGTCGAGGATCTTCACGTAAGTCGACTGCAGCACGTTCTCCGCCTCCACGGCGTTCCAGCCGCAACAGCTCAACGCCCACGCGTAGCCGTCGCGATGATGCGCCGCGAGCCGCGAACGAAGGTCTTCGGTGTCGTGCGCCACTTCGCGTCGTTCGTCGCCGGGCATCCGTCACATTAGTCGTGCGCCGCGGATCGCCGTGTGACAGCCGCCGGACACGCGCCCGCCGCGAGTCTTGCCACGCGAGTCGCCGCCTGCCGTCGGGGCAAGCCGGGTTCGATGGCGGGCCACGCGCCTTGCCGGCGAATCATACGGCGCCGAGCGGCACTCACCGCCTTGGCCGCTGCGCCTGCGGCGTATAATCAGTCGACGCCGGAACTCGACGCGAGCCCGGCGTTTTTCACGTTCGGAGGATGCGATGCGCATCGACAACGAGCTCAAGCTCGACTTCAAGGACGTGCTGATCCGTCCCAAGCGCTCGACGCTTACGACGCGCTCGGAAGTCGACATCTCGCGCGAGTTCCGTTTCCGTCATTCGAACGTCCAGTACGCCGGCATTCCGATCGTCGCGGCGAACATGGACACGACCGGCACGTTCGAGATGGCGAGCGCGCTCGAGGCGTTCAAGCTGTCGACCGCGCTGATGAAGCACTACGAGGTCGATGCGCTCGTCGCCTTCTTCCGGCGACTGCAGCGCAAGTCCGCCGCGCTGTACTCGATGGGGATAACGAAGCAGGACGACGAGAAGTTCCGCGCGGTCATGAAGGAGGCCGGCGATGCCGTCGGCTACGTGTGCATCGACGTCGCGAACGGCTACACCGAGAGCTTCGTGCGCTTCATCGGGAAGATTCGCGAGTCGTACCCGAAGCTCGTCATCATGGCAGGCAACGTCGTCACCGGCGAGATGACCGAGCAGCTGATCCTGTCCGGCGCCGACATCGTCAAGGTCGGCATCGGCCCGGGTTCGGTGTGCACGACCCGGCAAATGACCGGCGTCGGCTATCCGCAACTCTCCGCGATCATCGATTGCGCCGACGCGGCGCACGGGCTCGAAGGACATATCTGCGCCGACGGCGGCTGCACGACGCCGGGGGACATCGCGAAGGCGTTCGGCGGCGGCGCCGACTTCGTCATGCTCGGCGGCATGTTCGCCGGCTGCGATGAATGCGGCGGCGACGTCGTCGAGCGCGACGGCACGCGGTTTCGCCGTTTCTACGGCATGAGCAGCCGTGCAGCAATGGAACGCTATTCGGGCGGCGTGTCCAACTATCGCGCCGCAGAAGGGAAGGAAGTGCTCGTCCCGGTGCGGGGGCCGGTTGCAGACACCGCGCAGGAAATTCTCGGCGGCGTGCGCTCGGCATGCACGTACGTCGGCGCGCGGCGGCTGCGCGAATTCTCGAAGCGCACGACGTTCATCCGCGTGACGCAGCAGTCGAACGAAGTGTTCGGCCGCGGTTCCTGAGTCCTCGTCCCCGCGAACGCGCGGACCAGCGTACGTTGCGCCAATGACGCTCCATTTCCGTCTTCGCGGGAAGGGCGAGCAAGCGTATAATTTCTCTTTACGTCCTCGCGCCGGACATGCCGTATCTCCTCCGCCTGCGCGGCCGCAACGCGCTCTCGCCGTTTCGTGTCGCCAAGGTTCTCGCGGCACTCGACGCCGTCCGCCCGCAGCACTCGATCACCGGTCTCGCCGCGACGTTCTGGCACTTCGTCGCGCTTGGCCGCGAGCTCGGCGGTGCCGAGCGAGACACGCTCGAACGCCTGTTGACCTACGGTCCGCACGACGACGGGCCGCGCGACTCCGGCGATTCGCTGCTGGTCGTGCCAAGACCCGGCACGATCTCGCCATGGTCGTCGAAGGCGACCGACATCGCCCACAACTGCGGGCTCGATGCCGTCGAGCGCATCGAGCGCGGCATCGCGTATCGCGTCGACGCGCGCGGGGACCTCTGCGCAAACGATCGCGCCGCGCTGCTGCCTTTGATCCACGACCGGATGACGGAAGCGGTGCTCGACGACAGCGCCGCAGCCGATGCACTGTTCGCGCATTTTCCGCCGCGACCGCTCGCGACGATACCGCTGCGCGCGCAAGGTGTCGCCGCGCTTGCGCGCGCGAACGCGGAGCTCGGGCTCGCGCTCGCGACCGACGAGATCGACTACCTCGCCGACACGTTCGCGCGCCTCGGTCGCGATCCGACCGACGTCGAGCTGATGATGTTCGCGCAGGCGAACTCCGAGCACTGCCGTCACAAGATCTTCAACGCGGCGTGGACCGTCGACGGCGTGCCGCAGCCGATGAGTCTGTTCGCGATGATCCGCAACACGCATGCGAAGAGCCCGGGGGGAACGGTCGTCGCCTATGCGGACAACTCCTCGGTCATCGAGGGACGCCCCGTCGCACGCTTCTACCCGGATGCGCGCGGTCGTTACGCCGCGCACCGCGAAGCGACGCACGTCCTGATGAAGGTCGAGACGCATAACCACCCGACGGCGATTGCGCCCTTTCCCGGCGCCGCCACCGGCTCGGGCGGCGAAATCCGCGACGAAGGCGCCACCGGCGTCGGCGCGAAGCCGAAGGCCGGTCTCACCGGATTCACCGTGTCGCACCTGAGGATCCCGGGTCTCTCGCAGCCGTGGGAGATCGCGTACGGCAAGCCGGATCGGATCGCGTCGGCGCTTTCGATCATGCTCGAAGGACCGATCGGCGGCGCATCGTTCAACAACGAGTTCGGACGGCCGAACGTCGCCGGCTATTTCCGCACGTTCGAGCAGCGCGTCGCCGGCGAAGTCCGCGGCTATCACAAGCCGATCATGATCGCGGGCGGCCTCGGCAACATCGCGGCCGCGCATGCGCACAAGTCGGCGCTCGCAGCCGGCATGCTGCTGATCCAGCTCGGCGGTCCCGGCATGCTGATCGGCATGGGCGGCGGCGCCGCGTCGTCGATGGCGACGGGCGCGAATACCGCGGATCTCGATTTCGATTCGGTGCAGCGCGGCAACGCCGAGATGCAGCGCCGGGCGCAGGAAGTGATCGACCGCTGCTGGCAGTTGCGCGAGGCGAATCCGATCCGCTCGATCCACGACGTGGGCGCCGGCGGGTTGTCGAACGCGCTGCCCGAGCTCGTGCACGGCGGTGGTGTCGGCGGCACGTTCGACCTGCGCAGCGTCCCGTCCGAAGAGACGTCGATGTCGCCGCGCGAGGTCTGGTGCAACGAAGCGCAGGAGCGTTACGTGCTCGCGATCGCGGCGGCCGACCTCGATCGCTTCGCCGCCATCTGCGCGCGCGAGCGATGCCCGTTCGCGATCGTTGGCGAGGCGACCGCGGATCGGCGGCTCATCGTTCGCGACTCCCGATTCGACAACACGCCGGTCGACATGCCGCTCGAGGTGCTGCTCGGCAAGCCGCCGAAGATGACCCGCGACGTCGTGCACGCGGCGCGCCCGTTGGCCCCGCTTTCGCTCGGCAACATCGACGTTCGCGACGCGGCGTATCGAGTGCTGCAGTTTCCCGCCGTCGCCGACAAGACGTTCCTCGTGACGATCGGCGATCGCACCGTCGGCGGCCTGGTCGCCCGCGATCCGATGGTCGGGCCGTGGCAGGTGCCGGTCGCCGACGTTGCGGTGACGCTGATGGACTTCGATGGCTATGCGGGCGAGGCGATGGCGATCGGTGAGCGCACGCCGCTCGCGCTGATCGATGCGGCCGCGTCGGCGCGCATCGCCGTCGGCGAGGCGATCACGAACATCGCGGCGGCGGATGTCGAGCGGCTGTCCGACGTCAAGCTGTCGGCGAACTGGATGGCGCCGGCCGGGCATCCCGGTGAGGACGCCGCGCTCTACGACGCGGTGAGGGCCGTGGGCGTCGAGCTGTGTCCCGCGCTCGGCGTGAGCATTCCGGTCGGCAAGGACTCGATGTCGATGCGAACGACGTGGCGCGACGGCGGTGCGGAGAAATCGGTCACCGCTCCGATATCGCTGGTCGTCTCCGCGTTCGCGCGCGTCGGCGACGCGCGGCGGACGCTGACGCCGCTGCTGCGGCTCGATCGCGGCGATACCGCGCTCATTCGCGTCGCCGTCGGCAACCGGTGCCGTCTCGGCGGTTCCACGCTCGCGCAGGTGTTCGGCCAGCTTGGCGACGACGCGCCGGACGTCGACGATCCGCGTGCGCTGGCGGCGTTCTTTTCCGTCGTCGCGCGCTTGCGAGGCGACGCGGCGCTGCTCGCCTATCACGACATCGGTGACGGCGGGTTGTTCGCGACGCTGGCCGAGATGTCCTTCGCATCGCGCTGCGGGCTCGACGTCGTTGTCGCTGACGAAGCGGTTGCTGATCTGTTTGCCGAGGAGCTCGGCGCCGTCGTGCAGGTCGCGGTTGCGGATGCCGATCGCATCGTTGCGACGATGCGCGACGCGGGGCTCGTCGCCTCGCGGATCGGGCGTCCCGTTTCAGGCGATCGCATCCGGGTTGCCGCCGGCGCTCGCGTCGTGCTCGACGAGTCGCGGATCGACCTGCATCGCGCATGGTCAGCGACGACGCATGCGATGCAGCGGCTGCGCGACAATCCGGAAGTGGTCGATCAGGAGTACGCGCGGCTCGACGACGCCGGCGACGCCGGCATGGCGCCACTGCTTACGTTCGATCCGGCACAAGACGTCGCCGCGCCGTACATCGCGACCGGCGTGCGGCCGTCGATCGCGATCCTGCGCGAGCAGGGCGTCAACGGACAGGTTGAAATGGCGGCCGCGTTCGACCGCGCCGGCTTCGCCGCGTACGACGTCCACATGACCGACATCATCGCGGGCCGCCGCTCGCTTGCCGAGTTTCAGGCGTTCGTCGCCTGCGGCGGCTTCTCGTATGGCGACGTGCTCGGCGCGGGCGAGGGCTGGGCGAAGTCGATCCTGTTCAATTCGCGAGCGTGCGACGAGTTCGCCGCGTTCTTCGCGCGCGGCGACACGCTGGCGCTCGGCACGTGCAACGGCTGCCAGATGATGAGCAACCTGCACGCACTCATCCCCGGCGCGGCGCACTGGCCGCATTTCGTTCGCAACGAATCGGAGCAGTTCGAGGCGCGGCTCGCGATGGTCGAGGTCGCGCACTCGCCATCGCTGTTCTTCACCGGCATGGAAGGCAGCCGCATTCCGATCGCGACCGCGCACGGCGAGGGCTACGCGGAGTTCGCCGATGCGGCGAAACTGGCGGCCGCGCAGCCGTACGTCGCGTTGCGCTTCGTCGACAACGCCGGTGTGCCGACCGAGCGCTATCCGTTCAATGTCAACGGATCGCCGCAGGGAATCACCGGACTCACGACCGTCGACGGCCGCTTCACGATCCTGATGCCGCATCCGGAGCGCGTGTTCCGCAGCGTGCAGATGTCGTGGCGTCCGCACACGTGGGGCGAGGATTCGCCGTGGATGCGGATGTTCCGCAATGCGCGGGCGTGGCTCGGATGAGCGCACGGCGATGCGATCGATGAAGCTCACCGTCTATTCGATCGACGGCCTGACGCCGGTTGTCGATGCATCGGCATACGTGCATCCGAGTGCCGTGCTGATCGGCGACGTCATCGTCGGCGCCGGCTGCTACGTGGGACCGATGGCGTCGTTGCGCGGGGATTTCGGCGGCATCCGCGTGCATGCCGGCGCCAACATCCAGGACGGCTGCATCATGCACGGCTTCCCGGGAACCGACACCGTCGTCGAGGAGAACGGGCACGTCGGCCACGGCGCGGTGCTGCACAGCTGCATCGTCGGCCGCGACGCGCTGATCGGCATTCACGCCGTGATCAACGACAATGCGGTGATCGGCGAGTCCGCGATCGTCGCCGCCAACTCGTTCGTCAAGGCGGGCATGGTGGTGCCGCCTCGCACGCTCGTCGCGGGCACGCCGGCGAAGATCGTCCGCGAGCTGAGCGACCAGGACATCGAATGGAAGCGCAGCGGCACGGCGAGCTATCACGAGCTCACCCGTCGTTGTCTCGCAACGATGCGCGCGACGGCGCCGTTGCGCGAGCCGGAGGCGAACCGGCCGCGCATCGAGCTCGACGAGGTGCTCCCGCTGCACGTGCACAAGCAGAAGCGCGAGCTGCTGCCGTGACTTCGGACGGAGGCCCTCGATGAGCACCCGATTCGCAAGTTCGCTCGCGCAGGAAATCTGGGAGACACGCTACCGGTTCGTCGGCGCCGGCGGCGTTTCGGATACGTCCGTCGACGCCACGTGGGCGCGGGTCGCGCGCGCATTGGCTGCCGCGGAGCCGAAGGATCGCGCGACATGGCAGCGTCGTTTCGAAGACGTGCTCGCCGACTTCAAGTTCCTGCCCGGCGGCCGGATCATCGCGGGCGCGGGCACCGGACGGCGCGTCACGCTCTTCAACTGCTTCGTGATGGGCACGCTTGCCGATTCGCTCGACGGGATCTTCGAGTCGCTGCGCGAGTGCGCTTTGACGATGCAGCAGGGCGGCGGCATCGGCGTCGACTTCTCGCCGTTGCGCCCGGTCGGCGCGCGCACCGACGCCACGGGCGCCGTCGCATCCGGCCCGGTGTCGTTCATGCACATGTGGGACAGCATGTGCGCGACCGTGACGTCAGTCGGCGCACGCCGCGGTGCGATGATGGGGACGCTCACGTGCGACCATCCCGACATCGAGACGTTCGTCGCAGCGAAGCGCAACGCGGGGTCGCTGACGCACTTCAACCTTTCGGTGCTCGTAACCGACGCGTTCATGGCCGCGGTCGATGCCGGCGCGCCATGGACGCTCGCGTTCCTGCGCGCGGGCGTCGAGCGCCGCGTCGACGCCCGCGCGCTATGGGATGCGATCGTTCGTCATGCATACGACGGGGCGGAGCCCGGCGTGCTCTTCATCGATCGCATTCGCGGCGATGACAACCTCAGTTACGCCGAGACGATCAGCGCGACGAACCCGTGCGGCGAGATTCCGCTGCCCCCGTACGGCGCCTGCGACCTCGGATCGTTCAACCTCACGCGCTTCGTGCGCGAGCCGTTCACCGATCGCGCCTCGCTCGATCTCGCGGCGCTCGAGAGCTGCGTGCCGGCCGCGGTGCGGATGCTGGACAACGTGTACGACGTCTCCAATTTTCCGCTGCCGCAGCAGGCGGACGCTGCGCGCCAGTCGCGGCGTCTCGGCATCGGCATCACCGGCCTCGCCGACGCGCTGATCCTGCTCGGCCACGTCTACGGCAGCGACGACGCGCGCGTGATCGCCGCGGACGCGATGCGCACGATCCGCGACGCCGCGTACGCGGCTTCGGTCGACATCGCACGCGAAAAGGGTCCGTTCGCCCGCTACGACGGCGACCGCTATCCGGATGCGCGATTCGTATCGCGTCTGCCGCAGCAGCTTCGCGCGGCGATCGCGCGCGATGGTATCCGCAACAGCCACCTCACCGCCATCGCGCCCGCAGGCACGATCAGCCTGCTCGCCGGAAATGTGTCGTCGGGACTGGAGCCGGTGTTCGCGCTCTCGTACGAGAGGCGGGTGCGTCAGCCTTCCGGCGCGATCTTCACCGTTCCGGTCGACTGCTATGCGCTCGCACGGTGGCGCGACGCGCACGGCGACGCGCCGCTTCCGGGCACGTTCGTGTCGACGCGCGAGATCGGTCCGGACGCGCAGCTCGCGATGCAGGCGGCACTGCAGCCGTTCGTCGACAACGCGATCTCGAAGACGACGAACGTGCGCGCCGACATCGCGTTCGACGAGTTCGCCGCGATCTACCGGCGCGCGTACGACCTCGGCCTGAAAGGCTGCACGGTGTTCAGGCCGAACGGTGTGACCGGCGCAATCCTCTCCGGTCCCGAGCCGCACTGCGAGCGCTGCGATTCGCTCGACGAGACGGCGGCCTGCGCGGATTAGGGCCTGTTAGGTCCTAGTCATCTCGCCGCTTCCACGTCGCGCTTGACGTTTGCGACGGCGGCTGCCGAATCACGCTCCATCACCGCGTGCACCGAGACCGCGTTCAGCATGCCGAACAGCAGGTTCTTGCCCCGGTAGTGGATGTCACGGACGAAGCGCGTGCCCCCGTTGGCGGGAGTCAGCGTGTAGACGATGCGTGCACCGCCGCCTTCGGACATCGCATCGAATGCCCATCGACGCGGCGGATCGACGTCGCGCGTGGTCCATGTCGCTTCACCGCGGCGGCCGGCGATCTCGAACGTCTCGATGACCGATTCGCCGACGGCTGGCGTGCGGTCGACGACACCGCGCACGGCGCGAGAAGCGGGATGCCAGCGCGGCCAGTTCGCCGGCGTTGCGACGTAGGCGAACACACGCTCGGGCGCCGCGTCGATGTGGGCGGTGCTGACGATATGGCCGCCGACGAGCGGCTCGGGCCACGGCAGCGGCACGAGCAGCACGGCGCCGGCGGCGGCGAGGACGACGACGACAGTCACGGCGCGGCGCATCGGTCGAGAACGATTGGATCGGTGCCGATGATACGCGGCCGAAGGCGTCGCGGATGCGCGCGCGGCCGCCGCATTTGACCGAACCCGCCGATCCGCCTAGAGTTTCCCCGCCTGTCCAAACGACCGGGGAGCGCGGTTGTCCGATCACGGCAATAGGGTCGTCGAAGCACCGGCCTCACGCGCGCCATGCGGTGCATCGATGAACCGCCGTCGATTGCTTGCGCTCGCGGCTGTCGCGCTCGCCTCACCGCTTGCGCGATCGCAACGGTCGGCTGTGCCGCACGTCGGTTACCTGTCGGTGGGCACGATCGCCACCAACGAGGGCTTCCTTGTCGCGTTCAGGGACGGGCTGCGCGAGCTGGGGTACGTCGATGGCCGCAACGTGATCATCGACGTGCGCTGGGTCGGCAACGAGGCATTCACGTTTCCCGAGGTTGCCGCGACGCTGGTGAAGGACAAGCCGAGCGCGATCGTCACGACCTGCATTCCGTCGACGCGCGCGGCGAAGCAGGCGACGCGCACGATCCCCGTCGTCATGTCGGTCGATGGCGACCCGGTGAGCGCGGGACTCGTGACAAGCCTGTCGCATCCAGGCGCGAACGTCACAGGCACTTCGACGCTGTTCGAAGAGCTGATTCCTAAGTGGCTGCAGTTGATTCGAGCCGCGGTGCCGATGTCGCGCAGCATCGCCGTATTGCGTAATCCTGAAAACCTCGTCGATCCGTATTTCTGGGCCAGGTTCGTGCAGGCCTCGAGCACGACGGGCGCAACGATCCTGCCGTTCGAGGCGCGTGCGCCGGCAGATCTCGCCGGCGCATTCGAGGCGATGCGCAAGCAAGGCGCCGATGCGCTCATCGTGATGACCGAAGCGTTTCTCGCCAGCCAGGAGCGGCGCATCGTTCCTCTCGCCGCGATGCACCGATTGCCGGCGATCTATGGATTCAGCGAGTTCGCGGAAGCGGGCGGCTTGATGAGCTACGGATTGAGCTATCGCGACTATTTTCGCGGCGTCGCGCGCTACGTCGATGCGGTTCTCAAAGGCGCGAAGCCCGCCGATATGCCGATCGAGCAACCGACGAAAATCGAGCTCGTCGTCAACGCGGGCACCGCTCGCAGGCTCGACCTTGCAATGCCGGCCGGGCTTCTCGCGCGCGCCGATCGCGTTCTCGCATGAAGCGATCGCGACGATGAACGATCGCGTGCCGATCGCCGTCGCCGAGGCGCCGATGGCAACGCGCGCGGCGGCTCGGGCGCCGCATCGCGGCCGGCTGTTTCGCAAGTATCTCGCGCTGATCCTCACGCTCGTCTGCGGCGCCTTGCTCGTGTCCGGGGCGATCACCGTCTACTTCTCGTATCAGGAGAACAAGTCCGCGCTCGCCGAGGTTCAGCATGAAAAGGCGATCGGCGCCGCGGCTCGCATCGAGCAATACGTCGCGACGATCGACAAGCAGCTGCGCTTCGCCGCCGTGCCTCAGCTCGACGCTGCCGACGTCGAGCTCCGCCGCATCGAGTTCCTGAAGCTGCTGCGGCAGGCGCCGGAGATCACCGACATCGCGCAGATCGACGGCTCGGGGCATGAGCAGATCGCGGTGTCGCGTCTCGGCATGGACGTCATCGGATCGCAGAAGGATCGATCGCAGGAGCCTGCGTTCGCCGGGGCAAGGCGCGGCCAGACATGGTATGGGCCGGTCTATTTTCGCAAGGAGACCGAGCCGTACATGACGCTCGCGGTGCGCGCCGGCGGTGACAACGGCCCGGTGACCGCGGCCGACGTCAACCTGAAGTTCATCTGGGATGTCGTGTCGCGGATCAGGATCGGCGGCAAGGGCAAGGCGTACGTTGTCGATCGCAACGGCTTCCTCGTTGCCGATCCGGACATCGGCCTCGTGCTTCGCAAGACGAACCTCTCCGATCTCGCGCACGTGAAAAGCGCGATCAGCGGACCGGCGGGCCAGGACGTCGCGATGGTATCGGCGGACCCGGCCGGAACGCCGATCCTCACGTCGTTTGCGCCCATCGAGTCGCTCGACTGGAAAGTGTTCGTCGAGCAGCCGGTTGCCGAGGTCTATTCGAAGCTGAACGCCTCCATCGCGCGGTCGGGGCTGCTGCTCGTCGTCGGGCTCGTGATTTCGGCGCTCGTGGCGTTGATGCTCGCGCGTGGCATGGCGCGACCGATCGCGACGCTGTCCGAGGGCGCGCAGCGAATCGGGGTCGGCGAGCTCGACCAGAAGATCGTCGTGCGCACCGGCGACGAGCTCGAAGGGCTCGCAGACCAGTTCAACCGGATGAGCGGCCAGCTGCGCGAGTCGTACGCGAGCCTCGAGCGCAAGGTCGACGAGCGCACGCACGAGCTGACCTATGCACTCGAGCAACAGACGGCGATCAGCGAGATCCTGCGGGTGATCTCGAGCTCGCCTACCGATGTGCAGCCCGTGCTTCAGGCAGTCGCGGAGCGCGCCGCGCGGCTGTGCGACGCGCCGATTGCACAAGTCGTGCTCGTTGAGCGCAACGACACGTTCCGACCGGTCGCCGTGTACGGGACGCACGAGGAGACTTCGCCGTACGTCGATCCAGCCGAGATGCTCGGCGCCGCGATGCCGCTGCGACGGACGTACGTCGTCGGCCGCGCCATCATCGACCGCAAGACACTGCATTTCGGCGACCTGCTGCCGCTGGTCGACACCGAGTTTCCGGATGCCGCGCCGATCCAGCGCCGGTTCGGCTTCCGCGCGCTGATGGCGGTGCCACTGATGCGCGAGGACACGGCGTACGGCGCCATTCTGATCTGGCGGCGCGAGCCGCGCGAGTTCGCGCCCGACCACGTCGCGCTCCTTCAGACGTTCGCACAGCAGGCGGCGATTGCGATCGACAACGTGCGGCTGTTCAACGAAACGCGCGAGGCGCTCGAGCAGCAAACGGCGATCGCCGACATCCTGCGGGTGATCTCGAGCTCGCCGACCGACGTGCAACCGGTGCTCGATGCGATCGCGGAGCGCGCCGCGCGGCTGTGCGACGCGGCGTCGGCCTCGATGTACCTGATCGACAGCGGATCGCTGCGCCACCTCGCGTCGAAGGGACCCTCGGCCGAGCCGGTCACGCATGTCGACACGCTGTCGATCGACCGCGACTCGCTCACCGGCCGCGCGGTGATCGAGCGACGCACGATTCAGCTCGCCGATCTGCTCGAGCACGCCGACGAGTATCCGCGCAGCCACGACATCGCGAAGCGCCTCGGCCATCGGACCGTCGTCGTTACGCCGCTGCTTCGCGAGGGACAGTCGTTCGGCGCGATCCTGCTGCGCAGAAATGAGGTACGACCGTTCAGCGAGCGCGAGATCGCGCTGCTGCGCACGTTCGGCGATCAGGCGGCGATCGCGCTCGAGAACGTGCGGCTGTTCAACGAGACGAAGGAGGCGCTCGAGCAGCAGCGGGCATCCGGCGAAGTGCTCTCCGCGATCAGCAATTCGATCGCCGACACGACGCCGGTGTTCGAGCGCATCCTCGCGAGCTGCGAGCGGCTGTTCGCCGGCAAGTTGATCGCGATCGCGCTGGTCGGCGAGGACGAGCGCGTGCGCGTCGGTGCGTACCGTCTCGACGGCGTCACGCACGAAGCGCCGGAGCAGCAGGGTTTCGCTCTGACCGACAGCGGCACGGGGCTCGCGATCGCTGCGTCGGCAGGTCCTTCACTATCCGGACATGGCCGGGGCCGGCGACCTTCCGGGCGGCGCTCGCGCAGGGGATGGACATCGGCGTCCGCGCCGTGATCGTCGCCCCGATGCTGTGGGAGGACCGCGGCATTGGCGCGATCGTCGTGCAGCGGATGGCGCCGGGACCTTACTCGGAGAAGGAAATCGCGCTGCTGAAGACGTTCGCGGACCAGGCGGTGATTGCGATCCAGAACGCGCGGCTGTTCCGCGAGATCCAGGACAAGAGCCGGCAGCTCGAGGTCGCGAACAAGCACAAGTCGGACTTTCTCGCCAGCATGTCGCACGAATTGCGAACGCCGCTGAACGCCATCATCGGATTCTCGGAGGCGCTGCTCGAGCGGCTGTTCGGCGACGTCAATGCCAAGCAGGAGGACTATCTGAAGGACATCCACTCGTCGGGGACGCATCTTCTCTCGCTGATCAACGACATCCTCGATCTGTCGAAAGTCGAGGCGGGCCGCATGGAGCTCGACGTGTCGCAAATCGACCTGCCGACGATCATCGCCGGCGCCATGGCGCTCGTGCGCGAGCGCGCGATGCAGCATCGCATTGCGCTCGGCCTCGACATCGATCCTCGGATCGGACCGTGGCTCGCCGACGCGCGCAAGGTGAAGCAGATCCTGGTGAACCTGCTGTCGAACGCCGTCAAGTTCACGCCCGACGGCGGCCGCGTCGACGTGACTGCAATGCTCGAAGACGACGGCGTGCATGTGTCC
Source organism: uncultured beta proteobacterium (assembly GCA_963798655.1). Classification (GTDB taxonomy): domain Bacteria; phylum Pseudomonadota; class Gammaproteobacteria; order Burkholderiales; family Casimicrobiaceae; genus CAVSMC01. The sequence goes on from CAWCUH010000016.1 coordinate 269,015, forward strand.
GTGCGCGACACCGGCATCGGCATCGCGCCCGAGGACCAGGCAGCTGTATTCGAGGAGTTCCGCCAGGTCGGCGCCGACTACACGCGCAAGCAGGAAGGCACCGGGCTCGGCCTCGCGCTCACCCGCAAGTTCATCGAGCTCCACGGTGGCCGCATCCGGGTGGACAGCGCGCTCGGCGCGGGCTCCGTGTTCACGTTCACGCTGCCGAGCCGGACATGACGACCATCCTGATCATCGAAGACAACGAGAAGAACCTGAAGCTCGTGCGCGACGTGCTGCAGGTCAAGGGTTACGCGACGATCGACGCGCGCAGCGCCGAGGAGGGCATCGCACTCGCGCGCGAGCGGGTGCCCGACCTCGTGCTGATGGACATTCATCTGCCGGGGATCAGCGGCATCGAGGCGATCGGCGTATTGCGCAACGACGCGACGACCGCGGGCATTCCTGTGGTCGCCGTCACCGCGTCGGTGATGCAGGGCGACCTCAAGCAGATCACGGATGCCGGCTTCGACGGCTACGTCGCGAAGCCGATCACGCTGAAAGGCTTTCTCGACACGGTGCGCCACGTGCTGGAGAAGCAGCGATGAACGCCCGCGTGCTGGTCGTCGACGATACGCCGCAGAACGTGAAGCTGATCGGCGACCTCCTCGCGGCGAACGGCTACGACGTGACGTCCGCGGCGAGCGGCGAGGAGGCACTCGCCAAAGTCGCGACGCGCAAGCCCGACATCGTTCTGCTCGACGTGATGATGCCCGGCATGTCGGGCTACGACGTGTGCCGTCAGCTTCGTTCCGATGTCGCGACGGCGCTGCTGCCGATCGTGCTGGTCACCTCGCTCGATCCGCAGCAGGAGCGCATCCGCGGAATCGAGGCGGGCGCCGACGACTTCCTGTCGAAGCCGATCAACAAGCCGGAGATGTTTGCGCGCGTGAAGTCGTTGCTGCGCATCAAGGCGTTGCAGGACGAGGTCGCGCGCCAGGCTGCGACGCTGCGCGACATGAACAGCGAGCTCGAGGCACGCGTGAGCGCGCAGGTCGCGCAGCTGCAGCGGCTCGGGCGGTTGAAGCGCTTCTTCTCGCCGGCGGTGGTCGATGCGATCGTGTCGGCGGGCGAGCAGTCGATCCTCGCACCGCATCGACGCGAGATCTCATACGTCTTCGCGGACCTGCGCGGCTTCACCGCGTTCACCGATTCGGCCGAACCGGAGGAAGTGCAGGCGGTCTTGCACGAATATCACGACGCGATGGGTCGTATCGTCACCGAGCACGAAGCGACGCTCGACCGCTTCGCCGGCGACGGCATCCTGATCTTCGTCAACGATCCGTTTACGGTTCCCGATCCCTGCGTGCGGGCAGCGCGGATGGCGCTCGCAATGCAGCATCGGATGGACTCTCTCAAGGCTAGATGGTCGAAGCTCGGCTTCGATCTCGATCTCGGCATCGGCATCGCCCACGGGTTCGCGACGCTCGGCGCGTTCGGCTACGAGGAGCGCTCCGATTACACGGCGGTCGGCGGCGTCGTGAATCTCGCGTCGCGGCTTTGCAGCGAAGCACAGAGTGGGCAGATCCTGATCGACAGGCGAGCGTGGGCGGCGCTCGACGAGCGCGCCGAGGTCGAACCGGTCGGCTCGTTGACGCTGAAGGGATTCTCGAAGCCGGTGGCGGCTTATTCGCTCAAGCGGATGCTCGACTGACGCGTCCCGTGTTGCGCAGCGAAGGCGCGCGATTCGGCTACAGTCCCGCGTCGCTGAAGTGTCCGACGCCATAGCGGAGCGCCCACCATTTCCATTTCGGCACCGCATGGAACGGCACGGCGAGGGCTTCATCCCCGTGCACCGGACGGTCGTTCCTCATTTCGTAGGTGATCGTCTTCGGCTCACCGGTGCGCACCGCGCATACCCAGTTGCTGCGGTTCTCGACGCGGCAATCGCTGTACTTCCCGGACGGAGCGCTGGAGCCGAACACCCAGTAGAGCACTTCCTGGCGCGAGCGGCTCGCGCGGAACGTGTAGCGATCCGAGGCGACAAGGCGACCGGTGCAATGCCGTTGTTGCCATTCGCCGTCCACGCACCTGACCGTATGGATCGTGCGCTCGCCCTGGAAGGTGATGCGGTCGCTTCCCCAGATGAAAACGGCGAACGCGGCGGTCGCGACGACGCCCGCGAGAACTTTCGCGAGCCTGCGGAGCGTGCGGCGAGGCTGAGCGTCGGACATCGCGCGACAGTGCCGGCCCGGCGGCTGTTCAGAAACCGGCGGCCTGCCCGTCGCGACGCGGGTCCGACGCTGCGACGTATCCGTCCTCGGCGCGCAGGACGATCTGCCCCGCGCCGAAGTCCATGTACGAGTCGGGCATGTCGGCGAGATGGTGGCCGAGCGCGGCGAGTCCGCCGCGCAGCTCGTTCGATGCGCTCGCTTCGAGATCGATCGCGAGGCCGCTGCCGATCTTCCAGCGCGGTGCATCGAGCGCCGCCTGCGGATTCATCGAATAGTCGAGCATTCGCACGACGGTTTGCACGTGGCCCGGCGGCTGGATCGGTCCGCCCATGACGCCGAAAGCACCGAGGGGCGCACCGTCGCGCGTGAGGAAGCCGGGGATGATGGTCTGGAACGGCCGCTTGCCGCCGGCGATGACGTTCGGATGGTCGCGTTGGAGCGAGAATCCGGCACCGCGATTCTGCAGGCTGATGCCGGTGCCCGGCACGACGACGCCCGAGCCGAAGCCCATGTAGTTCGACTGGATCAGCGACACCATCATGCCGCGCGCATCGGCTGCGGCGAGATAGACGGTGCCGCCGCGCGGCGGCTCGCCCGGGCCGAAGTGTTGTGCGCGTTTCGGATCGATCATTCGCGCACGCTGCGCGAGATAGCCGCGGTCGAGCAGGCGCTGCGGCGAGAATTCCATCGTCCGTGGATCGCTGACATAGCGATACGCGTCGGCGAACCCGAGCTTCATCGCCTCGATCTGCAGGTGCTGGCTCGCGACGGAATCGGGATCGAGCGACGACAGGTCGAACTCGCGCAGGAGGCCGAGCGCGATCAGCGCCGCGATGCCCTGGCCGTTCGGCGGAATTTCGTGCACGTCGACGCCGCGATAGCCGCATGCGAGCGGATCGACCCAGTCGATCGTGTGATCGGCGAAGTCGGACAGTACGTGCGCCGCGCCGTGAGCCTTGGCGTGTGCGACCATCGCGTGCGCAAGCTCGCCGCGATAGAACGCGTGACCTTGCGTCTGCGCGATCGTCTCGAGCGTCGCGGCGAGCTTCGGATTGGCGAAGCGCTCGCCGATGCGCGGTGCGCGTCCATGCGGCATGAAATGCTCGGCGAAGCCCAACTCGTGCGGCAGCACGTCGACGGCGAGCGCCCATTTGCCGGCGATGACCGGCGACACGGCGAAGCCGTCGCGCGCATATCGGATCGCGGGCTCGAACAGATCGGCAAAGGGCAGCGTGCCGAAACGCTGCGACAGCGCGACCCATCCCGACACGGCGCCCGGGATCGAAACGCTCTCCCACCCTCGCTGCGGGATCGCTGCGGCGCCCGCGTAGCGCTGCGGCGATGCCGCGGCGGGTGCGCGTCCGCTCGCGTTCAGGCCGACGAGCGAATCGGTGTCCCAGACGATCGCGAACAGGTCACTGCCGACACCGTTGCTGCACGGCTCGACGACGGTCAGCGCAATCGCCGTCGCAAGCGCCGCGTCGATCGCGTTGCCGCCGCGCTGGAGCATCGCGACGCCCGCCTGCGTGGCGAGCGGCTGCGACGTCGAGACGACGTTGCGCGCGAAGATCGGCTGGCGCCGCGATGGATAGGGACAACTCCAGTCGAAGTCGAGCGGCGATCGTTTCATGTCATTGGCTGCGTTCATTTTCCGCACGGGCTCATGCCGCTTCTTCCTGAAACACGTCCTCACGCTTCTTGCGCATGTTCGGCAGCACGATCAGCAGCAACAGCGCACCGGCCATCGCAAGCATCGTCGCCGACAGCGGCCGCGTGAAGAACACCGTCGGATCGCCGCGCGACAGAAGCAGCGCCCGGCGAAGATTCTCCTCCATCAACGGGCCGAGCACGAAGCCGAGCAGCAGCGGCGCCGGCTCGCACTCGAGCTTCGCGAACACGACGCCGAGCAAGCCGAAGAACGCCGTCATCTGCACGTCGAAGCTCGTGTTGTTGACGCTGTAGACGCCGATGCTGCAGAAGAGGAGGATCGCCGGGTAGAGCAGCCGGTACGGCACCTGCAACAGCTTCACCCACATGCCGATCAGCGGAAGGTTCAGCACGACCAGCATCAGGTTGCCGATCCACATCGACGCGATCAGCCCCCAGAACAGGCTCGGGTTGCTCGTCATCACCTGCGGACCGGGCTGGATGTTGTGGATCGTCATCGCGCCGACCATCAGCGCCATCACCGCGTTCTCCGGAATGCCGAGCGTCAGCAGCGGAATGAACGACGTCTGCGCGCCGGCATTGTTCGCCGACTCGGGTCCTGCAACGCCCTGGATCGCACCCTTGCCGAACTCGCTCGGGTCCTTCGCGATCTTCTTCTCGATCGTGTACGACGCGAACGACGACAGCATCGCACCGCCGCCGGGCAGCACGCCGAGCATCGAGCCGAGTCCGGTGCCGCGAAGCACAGCGGGCCACGCCTTTCGGAACTGCTCTTTCGTGAGCCAGAGGCCTTTGACCTTGCTCGCGATGATCTGCCGCTTCTCGGTCGATTCGAGGTTCGTGATGATCTCCGCGAAGCCGAACAATCCCATCGCGACACTCACGACGCCGATCCCGTCGGTGAGCTCCGGAATGTCGAACGCGAAGCGCGCGGCGCCCGAATTGACGTCGGTGCCCACGATGCCGAGCAGGAGCCCGAGGATGATCATCGCGATCGCCTTCAGCAACGATCCGTGCGCGAGCACGACGGCGCCGAGCAGTCCGAGCACCATCAGTGAAAAGTATTCCGCGGGACCGAACTTGAGCGCGAGCTCCGACAGCGGTACCGACACGCCGGCGACGAGCACCTGCGCGACCGAGCCCGCGAAGAACGATCCCAGCGCCGCGACGGCGAGCGCTGCGCCGGCCTGGCCCTTGCGCGCCATCTGGTGGCCGTCGAGGCACGTCACCACCGACGACGACTCGCCCGGCATGTTGATCAGGATCGACGTCGTCGATCCGCCGTACTGTGCGCCGTAATAGATGCCCGCGAGCATGATCAGCGCCGAAACCGGCTCGAGCGCGTACGTCGTCGGCAGCAGCATCGCGATCGTCGCCACGGGGCCGATTCCGGGCAGCACGCCGATCAGCGTACCGAGCAGGCAGCCGACCAGCGCATAGAGCAGGTTGACCGGCGTCAGCGCGACGGAGAAGCCGAGCGCGAGATGCGAAAAGAGATCCACGCGAGCTCAGCTCGACCAGGGCCAGATCGGCAGCTGCAGCTTGAGCCCGATCACGAACACCCCGACGGCGAGCGCCGCGAGCAGCACTCCGGAGATGACGGCTTCCTTCGCCCGGAACTCGTGGCTTGCGATGCTCGACGCGACGATCAGTGCCACGGTCGCGAGCGCGACGCCGATATGATTCACGATGGCGCCGAACAGCACGACGCTGCCGAGAACGATGACGGTCGGCCGCCATGGCCATCTCGGAAGCGCCGGGCCCTGCAGCCTCAGCGCGCGCAGCGCCAGAGCGCCGCCGAGAGCGATCAGCAGGATGCCAAGGATGCGCGGAAAGTAGCCCGGGCCCATCCGGGCTGCCGTGCCGAGCGGATAGTTCTCCGCAATGACGATCGCCGCGACGCCGATTGCGATGAACAGGACGCCGGCGGCGAAGTCCTTCTGATGGCGAATCGTCGCCATTGGATGCTCCCGGTGCTGAACGCGGGCGCGACTCGCGCCATTGCGGCGCGAGCGCCGAGGGGCCCGTCCGCGCGGCATGAAGGATAGCATCGAACGCCGTGCGTCCCGCGAGCGGCCGTTCGTGCCCGACGTCGCACACGCCGCCGTCTGGTACCGCCGCTTGCAACGGTCCGCGCGAAAACAACGAGGGCAAGCGTCGCCGCCTGCCCTCGATACGCGCCCTTGCGGCGCGCCAAGCCGCTTACAGCCCGGCCTTGGCGCGAAGGTCGCGGAAGTAGCTGTCGAGCACCTGGCCCTGCATCCGCTGTGCGAGCTGCGGCTTCACTTCGTCGAAGCTCGGCACCTTCGCGTCGCGGACGTCGTCGAGCTTGATCACATGCCAGCCGAACTGCGTCTGCACCGGCTGCGTCGTGAACTTGCCCTTCTCGAGCTTCACCATCGCCTCGGAAAACGGCTTCACGAAGTTGGCCGGCGCGTTCCAGTCGAGGTCGCCGCCCTTGTCCTTGCTGCCCGGATCCTTCGAGCGCGCCGCGAGCTTCTCGAAGCTCGCGCCTTTCTGCAGCTCGCCGATGATCTCCTTCGCGTCGTCTTCCTTCTCGACGAGGATGTGGCGCACCTTGTACTCCTTGTCGCCGATCTGCGCCTTGATCTGGTCATACTCCTTGCGCAGCGTCGCATCGGGCACCGGATTCTGCTTCATCCAGTCGGTGACGTACGCGCGCACGAGCGTCGTCTGCGCGGTGAGATCCATCTGCGCCTTGACGTCCGGATCCTTGTCCATGCCCTTTTTCTTCGCTTCGCGCACGAGCAGCTCGCGCGTGTTGAGCTCGTCGCGGATTGCGTTGCGCATTTCGGGTGAATCCGGCTGGCCCTGCGCGAGGCGCTCCTTCAGCATCGCGTCGAAGTACGACTTCGGGTAGAGATCCTTGCTGGACGTGGCCGGCGCCGCCACCTTCGCGGGCGCAGCGGGCTTCGCGGGCGCGGCGACCTTCGCGGGCGCCTTGTCCTTCGCCGCGGCGTCCTGCGCGAGCGCGGCCGACATCGGCAGCAGGGAGAGCGCCGCAATTGACAGCGCGATGAGGATGCGTTCGAACATCGTGGGCTTTCCTTTAACGGTTGGTTGAAGTTGGGAATTCTTCCGGCGTCAACGCGCGGATCGACAGCGCGTGGATCGGATGGGGCACGAGGTCGGCGACTTCCTGCAGGACCCGCTGGTGCCGCGCGAGACGCGACAGCCCGGAAAACGCTTCCGACACGATCAGCAGCGAAAAGTGCCCGCCGCCTGCCGCCGCGCCGGCGTGCCCGGCATGTTGCGCGCTGTCGTCGGTGATCTCGATCACCGCCGGCGCGAGCGGCGCGAGGCGCTCGCGCAGGGTATCGACGACGGCGCCGGCGTCGACCGTCATCGCAGCGGCTCCTGGCGCACCGGCTCCTCCGGCAGATGGCGAGAAAGCCACAGGGCCTGGACCAGCGCGAACGCGACGAAGAGCCCGATGCCGCCCCACACCTTGAAATTCACCCACGTGTCGGTCGTGAAGTGGAACGCGACGTACCAGTTGGCGATCGCCATGGCCGCGAAGAACGTGATCCATGCCCATGTGAGCCGCGCCCAGACCGCATCGGGCAGGACGATGCCCTTCATCACGTGCGAAAGCAGATTGCGGCGCAACGCGAGGCCGGCTGCGAGGATCACGCCGAACATCGCGTAGAGCACGGTGGGCTTCCACTTGATGAACGTCTCATCCTGCAAGAGCAGCGTGGCGCCGCCGAACACCGCGATGATCGCGAGCGACAGCCAGTGCACGACGGCGACCTTGCCGCGCTTCCAGCGAAACCATGCGATCTGCGCGACCGACGCCACGATCGCGACAGCCGTCGCGACGTAAATCCCCTGCAGCTTGAACGCGACGAAGAAGAGGAGAAGCGGAAAATAGTCGGCGAAAAATTGCATCCGGCGCTAAAGCGGACGTAAACCCGCAATTATACCCGTTTTTGCGCATTCGCCGCATACCCGGTCGAGCGCAGCGGTCGACCGGCCGTCAGGCGTGCGCGACGTGAAGCCGGTCGTCGTGCAGTGGCGCGAGGCGTGACCAATCGAACGACGGCCCCGGATCGGTCTTGCGCCCCGGCGCGACGTCGCTGTGTCCGACGACGTCGGCGATCGGATAGCGGCGACGCAGCGCCTGGGCGAGCCGAATCAGCTTCGCATATTGGACCGGCTCGTAGCCGCTTTCGTCGGTGCCCTCGAGCTCGACGCCGATCGAGAAATCGTTGCATCGGTCGCGTCCGCGCCACGACGACGCGCCGGCGTGCCACGCGCGCTCGGCGCAGCGGACGAACTGGACGAGCTCGCCATCCCGTCGGATCAGGAAGTGCGCGGACACGCAAAGGTCGGCGATCGTCGCGAAATACGGATGCAATGCAGCGTCGAGCCGGTTGGTGAACAGCCGCTCGATCGCATCGCCGCCGAACGCGCCGGGCGGCAGCGAGATGCCGTGCACGACGAGCAACGTCACGCGCTCGTTGGACGGTCGCGCATCGCAATTGGGCGACGCCACCCAGCGTGCGATGCTCGCACGGCCGCCGGCATCGATCACGAGCTTCGTGCGCGGTTTCATGGGCGAGCGGGCCCGCGGAAGCCCGCTACGCTACTTGCAATGATGCGGCTGACAGACCTGCACGGCGAACGGCTCGCTCGAGCGGAGCGTCGAATCGATGCCACGGACCCTCAGTCCTCGGCCGAAAGTGCCGCCAGGTCCGCCTCGCACGCCGACTTTTCACCGGCCGCGATGCGCGCGTGGAACTGCATCGCCTTGTCGCGTGAAGCGGCGAAGGCCGCTCGGTCGCCTGCGCCGCGCTGCGCCAGCGCGAGTGCGCAGTACGCAAAGAACTGCTCGAACGGCGGCGCATCGTGCTGCGCGCACATGTCGATGCAGCGGTGCGCGCTCGCGATTGCGCCGGCGTGATCTGCGGCAAGCGACAGGCTTCGCGACAGCCGGTAATGGGCGCGCTCCGCCTCGAGCCAGGTGCCCGCGCGCTTCCAGTACGTGAGCGCGGCGCTCGCAGCGTTCACCATGCCGCGTGTCTGCTGCGCGCTGCGGTCGTGCTTCTGCTCGAGCGCAACGGCGAGATTGTTGCCCCCGACAGCGAGCGCGCGCGCCGCGGGTGAATCGTCCGCGACGCCCTGCTCGGCGAGATCGAGCGCCGCACCGTACGTCGAGATGGCGTCGTCGAACCGGTCCTGACCGGCGAATGCGCATGCGGCAGTCGCGAGCGAGGCGATGCGATCGTCGCGGCTGAGCCGGTCGAGCGCGCGCTTGTCGCCGCCGGCGTATCTCAACGTCGCCACGGCGCGCGCGACGGCCCGCGCACACGCGGGATTGTCGGCGCACGAGGTGAGCGCGCTCAACGATTGCAGCAGCTCGACGCCCTCGCTCCACCGCGCGAGATGCTCGCCGTACACGTGTGTCACGATGCGCACGTACGCCTGCACGTGCGCCGGCGAATCGATCAGGTGCACCGAGTCGGCCAGCCGGGACGCGACGTCCTCCGCGTGCTCCGCGTGGTCGCTCCACGCCGACCCGATGACTTCGTCGAAATCCATGGCGTGCGCTACTTGATGCCGAGCCGCTCCATCCGGTATCTCATTGCGCGAAACGTGATGCCGAGAAGCTTCGCCGCCGCCGTGCGGTTGAAGCGCGTCTTCTCGAGCGCCTCGTTGATCGCCTGCCGCTCGACGCGATCCAGATAATCCTGCAGCGGCCACTTGTCGCCGACGCTCACCGGGCCGCCGTCGGCCTCGTCGGGCGCCGGGGTAAGCGCGAGATCGTCGGCGGTGATCTTCTGCGGGTCGGCGGCGAGCGACAGCCCGCGCTCGAGGATGTTTTCGAGCTCGCGCACGTTACCCGGGAACGGATAGCGCTCCAGCGCGACGACGGCGTCCGCGTCGAGCTTCGCCGGCGTGCCGCGCGAGAGCTTCGCGAGGATCGCATTTGCGATCAGCGGAATGTCCTCGCGCATCTCGCGCAGGCTCGGCATCGCGAGCTCGATCACGTGCAGCCGGTAGTACAGGTCCTGCCGGAACTCGCCCGACTCGACCAGAGCCGCGAGCTTCTTGTGCGTCGCGCTGATGAGCCGCACGTCGACCGGCTCCTCCTGTGTCGAGCCGACCTTGCGCACCTTCTTTTCCTGGATCGCGCGCAGCAGCTTCACCTGCATCGCGAGCGGCAGGTCGGCGACCTCGTCGAGGAACAGCGTGCCGCCGTTCGCCGCCTGGAAGAAGCCGTCGCGATCGGCCTCGGCGCCGGTGAACGAGCCCTTGCGGTAGCCGAAGAACTCGCTCTCCATCAGGTTCTCGGGAATGGCGCCGCAGTTCACCGCGATGAACGGCAGCTCCGTGCGCGGCGACTGCGCGTGGATCAATCGTGCGGCGAGCTCCTTGCCGCTGCCCGACTCGCCGTTGATGAACACCGGCGCCTGGCTGCGCGCAAGACGGTCGATCAGCGAGCGTACGTGGTCCATTGCCGGCGATTCGCCGAGGAGGTGATAGCCGCTCGTCGCCGGTGTCTTGTCGGGTACCTTGAGCGCCTGCTTGACCAGCGCGCGCAGCTGCTCGAGCGCGACCGGCTTCGCGAGGTAGTCGAAGGCACCCGCCTTCAGCGCGGCGACCGCGTTCTCGGCGCTGCCGAACGCGGTGATCACGGCGACCGGGACGTCGAGTGCCTTTTGATTGATGTGCTCGACGACGCGCAGGCCTTCGCCGTCGGGCAGCCGCATGTCGGTGAGGCAGAGATCGAACGGCTCCTTGTCGAGCAGCCGGATCGCCTCTGCGACCGTCTCCGCGCGCGACGTGTCAAGCCCCATCCGCGACAGCGTGAGCTCGAGCAGCTCGAGCAGGTCGGGCTCGTCGTCGATGACGAGCACCTTCGGTTGGCCTCGCGTTCTGCGGCTCATGCGTCGTTGCTCCCCGGATTTGGCTTCACAGGGCGGGGTTGACCGCCCGTTTCAACGTTATTCGAAAGTGCGCGCCGGGCGACTTCGGCAGAAGCTCGAGCGCAGCGCCGTTGGCGTCGGCGAGCTCGCGCGCGATGTACAGGCCGAGGCCGGTGCCCCCGGGGCGTGTCGTAAAGAACGGCTCGAAGATCTGCCCTCGAAGTTCCGCCGGGATGCCCGAACCGTCGTCGTCTATCTCGCAGATTACCGCGTCGCCCATGTATCCCGGCCGCGCGCCGACGCGAATGCTCCCTTCCTTCTTCTGGCAATGCTGCCACGCATTGCGCACCAGGTTCCAGATGATCTGGTTCAGGTGACCGCGATCGAACACGACGTGCTGATCGTCCGGAATGCTCATGATGACGCCGCCGGGCGGCACGTTCTCGGCCTGCACGATTTCATCGACGAGCGAGTGCATGAAGTCGGCGAGCGCGATCACCTCCGGCTGCTGGCGGTCGCGGCGATTGAGCTGCAGCACCTCGCCGACGATGCGGTCGATGCGCTTCGCGTTGTTGCGGATCATCGTCAGCAGCCGGGCGCCTTCGGGCGCCACGACCCGATCTTCCTCGAGCAGCTGTGCCGCCTGATTGATCGCCGACAATGGATTGCGCACCTCGTGCGCGATCGACGCCGTGAGCCGGCCCATCGCGGCGAGCTTCATCTGCTGCGCTTCCGACTGCGCGCGGCCGAGGTCCTCCAGATAGATCAGCGTGCCGCCGTTCAGCCCCGAGCCGATCCGCACGAGCCGCACGCGCAGCAGCCGCTGCGTCGTCTCGACCTTGAACGGCGGCAGCGGTTCGGCGAAGTCCTCCTGCCAGCGCCGCCAGTAGTCGTGCAGCGTCGAGCTGAACTCGGCGAGGCGCATGCCGCCGCGCATCCGACCGAAGCCGCCGAGAAGCCGCGTGACCTGCGCGTTGTGGCCGCGCACGACGCCGTTCAGGTCGACGACGAGCACGCCGTCCTGCATGTCCTGGATGATCAGCCGATTGACCTGCTCGAGGTTCGCGACGTCGATGCCGCGTTGCGCGGCGAGATCCTCCGACGCCTTCGTGTAGCGGCCGAGCGCGACGGCGACACCCACGGTGGCGAAATAGCCGAAGCCGATCAGGCCGGTCTGGAACGGCTGCGACCCGGCGATCTGTCCTTCGAACGCGCGCATGAGGTCGAGCCCGAGAAGCACGACGCTTGCAAGCGCGGCATGGAAGAACGCGGTGCGCGTTCGCAGCAGCCAGCCACTCGCGGCGAGCTGCGGGAACAGCAGGATCGGCAGCGGTCCGCCGCTGCCGCCGCCGGCGACCATCACCATGCCGATGAAGAAGACGTCGCCGCCGACGAGCGCCGATACGACGACCGGAAGCGGCAGCGGCAGCGGATCGCGCTGGATCCACCAGAACGCGAACAGCCCGAACAGGAAGTACAGGCCCGAGGCCGTGACGAATGCGTTCGGCGCGGCGATCGAGATCACGCGCAGGTCGAGCAGGAGACCGATGCCGAACAGCACCGCCGCGCAGATCGCGCGATACAAGCCGATGATCCACAGGATCCGCCGGCTCGAGTCGTTCACCGTCATCGCGAGCGGCGGCTCGAAGGGTGGCAGTGCGGGCTCGGACTGCATGGCCGGTTATCGCAAAAAGTCGCGCGCTCCGTCAACCGCGCCGCGCGCAGGCGGGATCGCTGCAGACGTACCCGGCGCTCACGGCGGTTGCTTCCGCCTTCGGCAGGAAGACGCCGCACCGGGTGCAGCGGACCATCGGTGCCGTTTCATTGGCCTTGCCCCGCGTCGACTCGCGCGCCGCATCGGCGCGTCCCTTCGCCTTCGCCGCGTTGTACAGGCGCAGCACGAAAAGCACCGCGAACACGACCACGATCCAGAAGATGATCTTGCCCATCGCTACAGGACCTTGCCGGGGTTCATCAGCCCGCGCGGATCGAGCGCGCGCTTCACCGCGCGCATGACGTCGAGCTCCACTTCGCTCTTGTAGCGGACGAGCTCGTCACGCTTGAGCTGACCTATGCCATGCTCGGCGCTGATCGTGCCGGCGCGCGCCATGACGAGATCGTGCACGATCCGGTTCGCGCGCGGCGCGTGCGCGATGAACGCTTCGGCGGCCACTCCTTCGGGCGCCGACAGGTTGTAGTGCAGGTTGCCGTCGCCGAGGTGGCCGAACACGACGAAGCGCACGCCGGGCCACGCCGCGGACAGCGTCGCTTGCGCCGCGTCGAGATACTCGGGGATCGCCGACACCGGCAGCGCGATGTCGTGCTTGATGTTGAGGCCCTCCATCTTCTGCGCGTCGGAAATGCTCTCGCGCAGCGCCCACATCGCTGCTGCCTGCTCGCCGCTTTGCGCGACGGCGGCGTCGCGCGCGATGCCGGCCTCGAGTGCGTCCGCGAGTGCGTGCTCGAGCTGTCCGGCAAGCGGCGAATCGTCGGCGGCATCGTCCGCCTGCACCAGCGCGTACCACGGGTGACCGGGCAGCGGGTTGCGCAGCTTGTCGAAATGGCGCAGCACGAACGCTAGGGCGACATCGGAGATGAGCTCGAAGCCGGTCAGCCGATCGGACAGCGCCTGTCGCAACGCCCGCAGCAGCGCGACGGCGTCGGCCGGCGAAGCGACCGCGACCCACGCCGTGGCGCGGGCGCGCGGCGCGGGAAAGAGCTTGAGCACCGCCGCAGTGACGATGCCGAGCGTGCCTTCTGCGCCGACGAACAGATGCTTGAGGTCGTAGCCGGTGTTGTCCTTGCGCAACCCGCGGAGCGCGTCGAGCACACGGCCGTCGGCGAGCACGACCTCGAGGCCGAGGACGAGCTCGCGTGCGTTGCCGAAGCGCAGCACGGCGATGCCGCCTGCGTTGGTGGACAGGTTGCCGCCGATCGTTGCAGTGCCTTCGGCGGCGAGCGACAGCGGAAACTGCATGCCGGCCGCCGCGGCGGCATCCTGCACGGCGGCAAGCGGCAGGCCGGCTTCGACGGTGATGGTCGCGTTCTCGACGTCGACTGCGCGCACGCGGCGCATCCGCACTAGCGACACGACGATCGCCTCACCGCTCGCACCCGGCGTCGCGCCGCCGCACATGCTGGTGTTGCCGCCCTGCGGCACGATCGGTACCGATGCGTCGGCGCACGCGCGCACGACCGCGGCGACCTCGGCGGTCGTGCCCGGGCGAACGACCGCGCGCGCGCGACCGTGGTAGCGTCCGCGCCAGTCGGTGAGGAACGGTTCGGTGTCGGCAGCGGCGGTGAGCACGTTGGAAGCGCCGACGGCGTCGACGAGCCGGCGCTCGAAAGTTGCAGGATCCGCCGTCATGGACGACGATAATAGCGGAAATCCCTGTGCCCGCCGCACGGCGGTGCACGCTGCCGAGGCATCGCGAACGTCACATGACAAAGCCCGCCGCCGACCCGCCGCCGTCAACACCTTTTGCAATCAGCCCGCAGGAAGCAATGGACTTCTTGCAGCGCATGTGGAATCCGTTCGGCGTGCCGATGCCGGGATTCGGCGCTGCCGCGCCGACACCCGCGGGGCCACCATCGGCCGATCCGGCCACGGCGCAGGCGGCAAGCGGATTGGCGTATCCCAGTCCGGCGTCGATGTTCATGTCGCTCGATCCCGCGGATGTCGAGCGCAAGATCGGCGAGCTCAGGATCATCGAGAACTGGCTCGCGATGAGCCTGAACCTGATGCAGATGAGCATCAAGACGCTCGAGCTGCAGAAGGCGTCGCTCGAGGCGCTGCGCGGCAACGCGCCGCCGAAGCCCGAGCCCGGCCGCAAGCGGGGGTGATCGGCGCTCGTCTTTCCGGTGTTGCGCGGCATGACGGCCCCGCTTGCTTCTCAACTTGGCGCAACGAAAGGTCGTACGATGAGTTTAATTCTGTACTACGGCTCCGGATCTCCGTGGGCATGGCGCGTACAGCTCGCGCTGGAACAGAAAGCATTGCCTTACCAGCGGAACGTGCTGTCGTTCTCCGCCGGCGATACGCGAAAGCCCGAGTTCGTCGCGTTGAATCCGCGTCACCGTGTGCCGGTCCTGGTCGACGGCGACTTCGTGCTCTACGAATCGAACGCGATCGTCGAGTATGTCGACGAGGCCTATCCGGGCCGCGGTGCACCGCTCTTTCCCGGCGACGCGCGCACGCGCGCGCTCGTGCGCCGGCTGGTCATGGAAACGGACAGCTACTTCGGGCCAGTGGTCGACAAGCTCGTCGATCATGCGTTCTACGACAAACCGGAAGAGCAGGATTCCGACGCGCTGCCGAAGATCCGCGATGCGCTCGTCGACGAGCTCGGCATGTTTGCGCGCTCGATGAAAGGCGACTACCTCGCCGGTCCGCTGTCGGCGGCCGACTTCGCGTTCTATCCGCTGGTCGCGTTCATCAAGCGCGTCGAGGTCAAGAAGCTGGCCGATCTAGGCGCCGATGCGATGCTCCCGGCGCCGATCGCCGCATGGAAGCGTCGCATCGAAGCGTTGCCGTTCCTCGACAAGACGATTCCGCCGCACTGGACAACGAGCTGAGGCACACACGATGAAGCTCACGACGACGGCGTTCGCCGATCAGGCGGCGATTCCCGCGCAATTCGCATTCGGTGCGATCGATGCCGCGCAGCACGTGAAGCTGTCGGCGAACAGCAATCCTGATTTTCGATGGACGGACATCCCGGCGGGCACACGATCGCTCGCGTTGATCTGTCATGATCCCGACGTGCCGTCGCGCGGCGACGACGTGAACAAGGAAGGGCGCACGGTGCCGGCGAGCCTGCCGCGCGTCGATTTCTTCCACTGGGTGTTGATCGATCTGGCTGCCGACAGCGCACCGATCGGGCGCGGCGAATTCTCGGACGGCGTCACGCCGCGCGGCAAGCCGGGGCCCGCGGCGCCGCGGGGCGCGCGTCAGGGCATCAACGACTACACCGGCTGGTTCGCGAGCGACGCCGCGATGTCGGGCAATTACTTCGGCTACGACGGGCCGTGCCCGCCGTGGAACGACGAGCGCGTGCATCGCTACGTGTTCACGCTCTACGCGCTCGACATTGCGCGCCTCGACGTGTCCGGCGCGTTCACCGGCGTCCAGGCGCGCGCCGCGATAACGGGGCATGCGCTCGCGCAGGCGGCGGTGAGCGGACGCTACACGCTCAATCCGGCGGTGAAACTGTAACGGGCGATTCGACGACGCCGAGCCACGCGGCGCGTGCCGCGCGGGCATCGCGTGCCGCCTCCGTGTCGGCTTCGAGCCAGACGGTGTCGAACGGTGCAGGCGCGAGCGTTAGACGCGTCGTGAAGAGCTCGTCGCGTCGAAACGCGTGCACGTCGAGCGTTTCCCCGGCCGCGCGCGTCGTCGACAGCCGCTCGATCGATTCGGCCGACGCTTTCAGCCCGTCGATCGCGACGATGACGTCCCCCGCCGAAAGCGCTGCCCAATGCGCGGGGCCGTCGGTGAACACATGCGCGAGCTTCGCTTCGCCGCCCGTGGCAAGGCGTGCGCCGAGCGATGCGCGCGGACGGTCGTCTGCGCTCGCGCCCGGCGATCCGCCGCGATCGCCGCCGCCTTCGGCCGCTCGCCGCCGCACGGTCACGCCGACGTCGCGCATCAGCTCTTCGAGCGGAGGGTCGTCGGTGCCGTCGACGTAGCGCGCGAAGAACTCGCGCAGATCGATGCCGGCGATCTGCGAAGCGAGCTTCTCGATGCCGTCCTCCGGTACGCCGACGCCCGCCTGCCCATAGTGCTGCCACAATGCCCGCATCAGGTCGTCGAGCGAGCGCGCGCGGCGGCGGAGCGTGAAGTCGAGGGCGGCGGCGACCAGGGCGCCCTTCGCGTAGTAGCTGACGACGGCGTTCGGCGTGTTCTCGTCCTGCCGGTAGAACTTGATCCACGCGTCGTGGCTCGACTCGGCGACGCTCTGGCGCGCCCGACCGGGTGTGCGCAGCACCGTCGTCATCGTCCGGCCGAGGAGCTCCAGATACGATTTGGGCTCGATGACGCCGCTGCGCACCAGCGTCAGATCGTCGTAATAGGACGTGAAGCCTTCGAACGCCCACAGCAGCCGCGTGTAGTTCTCGCGCGACAGGTCATACGGCGCGAATGCTGCCGGCTTGATCCGCTTGACGTTCCACGCGTGGAAATACTCGTGGCTCGCGAGACCCAGCAGCGTCCGATAATCGTCGGTGACATGCGCGACGCCGGGTTGCGGCAGCTCGTCGCGCTTGCATAGCAGCGCAGTGCTCGACCGATGCTCGAGGCCGCCGTAGCCGTCGCCGACGGCATTGACGAGAAAGGCATAGCGATCGAACGGCGCCGAACCGTTCGGCACGCCGGCGAAAAGGTCGCACTCGCACTGGCAAATGCGCGCGAGGTCGCGCGCGAGCCGCTCGAGGTCGGCGCGATGGTGCCCGCTCACGGCGAGTCGTGCGGCACGCCGCCGGCGCTGAAAGTTGCGAGCGCGAATTGAGACATCTCGACCGGGTGGTCGATCAGATCGTCGTAGCTTGCCGCGCGATAGCGGCCGAAGCCGTACGGCGTTGCACCGTCGCGCGCGAGCGTCGTCGCGACGCGCCACGTGCCGGCGACGTCGACCGGCGCGACGATCTCGAGCTCGCATCCGCGATCGCCGCGCCCGTCGGGGCACAGGAACAACGCGGTCCCGTTGAAGAACCCGCGCGAGCGGTCGAGATATGCCGCTCGCACCGAGATGTCGAACGCGTACACCTGCGCGGTAACGACGAGCGGGCCTCGACAACGCGCGACGCGCCAGACATCCTTCGTCTCCTTCACGATCGCAACCGGCTCGCCGGCGCCTTGCGCGCGCACGTCGACGAAATGGCGCGCGAACTCGCGCACGAGGTAGCTGCCCGGAATCCACGACGGCAGCCGGAAGCGCTGGCCGTCGGGATCCGGGTCGGCGACGATGCAGTCGACCTGGAAGACGTGTGCACGAGCATCGCGCACCGCGACGCGATAGCGGGTCGGCGAGAGCATCGTCGCGGCGAGCGCGTCCGCTAGTCTTCCGGCGAAATGACTTCGCCGAGCGCGTTGGGGCTGCCAACGAGGAAGATCGTCTGCGTCTGCGACGCCGACAGCGTGATGTCGGATCGCGTCGTGAGCACCGCGCCGGTCGCCGCATCGACGAACGCTACCGTAAGCGTTCCCGGGGCGACCTGAACGTAAGCGGATGCTGCGTCAGGCGCGATCGCGGACGCCTGCTTGACGTTGTTCACCAGGACGTCGACCGGCCCGACGCCGATGCTCGTCGCATTGACGAAGCGAAGCCGCGCGTTGCCCGGCGCAGGAGGCCGATTGTCATCGGCGAGGACCACCGCTTGCGTCGAGCCTGCGAGGCCCGTGACGAACACCGTGGTGTCGGTTGCCGGCGCGAGCGTCGGCGTCGTGGCAGCGATCGGTGCACCGGGCGTCACCGTCGCCTCGAACGAGACCGTGTGCGCGCCGGAAACGAGCGTGCTGTAACCGCTTGGCTGTGGATATGCCAGGTCGCTGAACAACGCGATACCGTCGACGAGCACGTTGACGTTGCCAGCCTGCGGCGCCGCGTTCAGGAACTTGACGTTCGCGAGCGTGTTGTTGCGCACGACGCGTTGGCTGGCGCCGTTGACGTCGAGCTGCAGCAGGTTCGGAAGCCGGCCGCTGGTGAGCGAGTACATGATCAGGTCGCTCGACGTGTTGTCGGCGAGGTTGATCGGCCCGGAGTCGTAGACCACCGTCTTGGTGCCGGCGCCCGTGAGCCGCATCTGGTAGGTGCCGGACGCGAACTGCAGCGATACGGTGACGTTGCTGTAATCGACGCTCACGAGATTAGCGACGACGTTGGTGATGTCGGTGCCCGGCGCCGTGATATAGGCATCGACGGGACCAATGCCGGGCGCGGTGTTGATCAGCCGCACTTGCGTGCGCCCGCTGCCCGGCTGGATCGTCACGTCGGGCAGCAACAGCAGCGAGGGCGCCGAAGTCTCGCCGTACGCGATGAGCGTGTATGTCTGCTCGCCGGCAAGCGAGTAGCCGGCCTGCACCAGCGGCGACGCGACACCGGCAAGTCGCGCGGTAAACGTCGTCGACACGTTGTCGTGGTCGACGAAGTCGGTCGATCCGGCGAACGCGAGACCCGGCCACGTCACGGTGTCGTCGATCGACACGTCGATCGAAGGCGCATCGGCGACGACGTTCACCGCGCGAACGTGCGCCGCCTTCGGCGGAAAATAGTTTATCGAGCTGATCTTGCAGCCCGCGATCGCGAGCGGCAGAACGAGCAGAGCGGCGAGCGTAATGCGCCTTGTTGACATCAGCACTCCAGGTCGGCGAAGGGCGCCCCGAACACGAATCGAACGTGCGACCTGCCCCTTAGGAGGGGGCTGCTCTATCCACTGAGCTACCGGGGCTCGGCCGCCGATTTTACCGGATCGGTTCGACGCGTCGCGTCGGGGGATACCGACATGGGCGCGCGTCGATCGGCGAAGCAACGCGCGCGTGGCAGAATCGCAGGCGTGATTCCCTGGCTGCGTCCGCACAGTCCGTTTCCGCCGGTCGACACTGCGCTGTCCGATCCGAACGGCCTGCTCGCAGCGAGCGCGGATCTATCGCCGGAGCGCCTGGTCGAAGCGTATCGGCACGGTATCTTCCCTTGGTATGCGCAGGGCGATCCCGTGTTGTGGTGGAGTCCGGATCCCAGGATGGTGCTCTTCGTCGACGAGTTCCGCCTGCGCCGCTCGCTCGCGAAGGTGGTCCGGGCCAAGCGCTTCGACGTGCGCGTCGACAGCGCTTTTCGTGACGTGATGGCCGCCTGTGCGCACGCCCCGCGCCCCGGGCAGTACGGCACGTGGATCACGCAGGGCGTGATCGACGCATATTGCGAGCTTCATGCGCGCGGCCTCGCGCACTCGGTGGAAGCGTGGCGCGACGAAGAGCTCGCCGGCGGCCTGTACGGCGTCGCGATCGGCCGGATGTTTTTCGGAGAATCGATGTTCGCCCGCGAGACCGACGCG
Source organism: uncultured beta proteobacterium (assembly GCA_963798655.1). Classification (GTDB taxonomy): domain Bacteria; phylum Pseudomonadota; class Gammaproteobacteria; order Burkholderiales; family Casimicrobiaceae; genus CAVSMC01. The sequence goes on from CAWCUH010000016.1 coordinate 288,837, forward strand.
TCGAAAGTCGCGCTCGTGCATCTGGTCGCGCTGCTTCGAGAGCGCGACATGCCGATGATCGACTGCCAGCAGGAAACGGCGCACCTCGCGACGTTGGGCGCTCGCGCGATTCCGCGGCGCGAGTTTGCGGATCGCCTCGCCGCGTTGATACACTCGGAAGACGCGAGCGGACGGATGGGCTCCGCCCGCGAACGTTTGCGCATCGATGTGACGAAGCTCAACGATCTGCCGCTGGCGTCGCTGCAGTTCTACGCGACCGCCCCATACCCCTGCAGCTATCTGCCGGACCGGCTCGCGCGCTCGCAGGTCGCGACGCCGAGCCATCTGATCGATACGCGCGTCTATAGCGAGCTGGTGCGTCTCGGCTTCCGCCGCAGCGGCGCGTTCACGTATCGGCCGTATTGCGACCATTGCCGTGCGTGCGTTCCGGTGCGCGTGCCGGTGGCGGGGTTTCGCCCCAATCGCACACAGCGCCGGTGCGTGCGCGCGCACTCGAATCTGCACGTTGTGCGCCGCGAGCTGTCATTCGACCCCGGCCATTACGCGCTGTACCTGCGCTATCAGCGCTTCCGCCATCCGGGGGGCGGCATGGATCAGGACAGCCGCGAGCAGTACCAGCACTTCCTCTTGCACAGCAACGTCGCCACCGATCTGCTCGAGTTTCGTGAAAGCGGCGAGCTGCGAATGGTGAGCCTCGTCGATCGACTGGCGGACGGGCTGTCGTCGGTCTACACGTTTTTCGAGCCCGGCGTCGCGGGCAGCAGCTACGGGACGTACAACATCCTGTGGCAGATCGAGCGCTGCAAGGCGTTCGGGCTGCCGCATCTGTACCTCGGCTACTGGATCGCGCAGAGCCGGAAGATGGCCTACAAGGCTAGCTTCCGGCCAGTCGAAGGCCTCGTCGACGGCGTGTGGCGCGCGATCGATCCTGCTAAATAGCTGATTAATAGCAAATCTATGTGCGCTGGAACACAATGTAGCGCACTAGTGCCATCTCCAATAGTTGTCGCACTACAATATGGCCGACACGCTGGATCGATTCAGGTCGAATGATGAACGATTTCCTGCGTTTAATTTGATCTGGTACAGGGCTTTGCTGGAATTGTCACCGTTTGTTTGCCACAATGACCGAAGGTGGAGTCTGTCCGAAAACCGCGCGCGAACGCGACAAGGAGTCAACGATGAATGCAATGGCGGAAGTGAGGTTTTTCCCGACCACGCAATGGACACAAGTCGAAACTCGCTTCGACGTTGAGTACGGCGTGATGTGGGGTTTCATGAACCCGAAACCGCGGCCGACCTTCAACTCCCAGCTACTCAGCGAACTGCGTGGGTATGTCGACTCTATCGTCGACTCTGGCGGCGTCGCATGGAACAACGGGCAGGAGTACCTGATCAACTATGCGGTCATCGCCTCCAAAGTCAGCGGCGTTTTCAGCCTTGGGGGCGATCTGTCGCTCTTCCGTGAAGCAATCGCCAAGAAGGATCGCGATCTCTTGCTTCAATATGCGGAGCGTTGTGTCCAGAACCTATATCCATGGTCGCGCAACTGCGATTTGCCTCTGACAACGATCGCCCTCGTGCAAGGAGACGCTTTGGGCGGCGGCTTCGAATGCGCGCTGTCGGCTTCTGTATTGATTGCCGAAGAATCCGTGCGGATGGGGTTCCCCGAGATACTGTTCAATCTCTTCCCTGGCATGGGGGCGTACAGTTTTCTGACGCGTAAGGTCGGACGACGTAGAGCGGAGGAACTGATCGGCAGCGGGAATATGTATACAGGTCGCCAACTCTACGACATGGGCGTCGTGGACGTGCTGGCCCCCGACGATTGTGGAGAGGCCGCTGTCTACAGTTTCATCAAGAAGCACTCGCGCGCATCCAACGGGCGCCGAGCACTCGAAATGGTGCGTCGCGAGATAGAGCCGGTGACCTACGAAGAGCTAATGCGGGTTGCCGCGATTTGGTCCGATGCGGCGCTTCGATTGACGGAACGCGATATGCGGATGATGGAACGACTGGTACGAGCGCAAAACAAGAACGCACAATTGGAACTCGTGGCGCCGACTACAGTCACCCCTTTGGTGCGCGCCGGTTAATCCGCCGCTCTTAATGTCAAGCGTAGATGCCGCGGCCCCATTTGTTCAGGCACCGCGGCGCTTGCGACGCTCTTCCACGTGCATCTCAAGCGTCGTCAGAGCGGCGTCCGCAGCGCGGGCCAGTTCCTCGGTCCACGATGCGGCCTTGATCCGAAGCGTGTCGTGGCCCGCCTTTTCCAATCGTATTGCCAACTGGACGAGCTGAATCGCCCCAACGCTTCCCGCGCCGCCCTTGAGCGCGTGCGCCGCATCTTTCACTGCTTCGTAGTTGCGGCGGGCGAGCGCATCCGAGATTGTTCGGACCAGCTTTTCCGTATCCCCTCTGAAGCCGGCAACAAGTCGCTCTACGAATGTCGGATCGTTCGACAAACGCCCGAGATCCCCAAGAACGTCAGCGTCGATTGTGGGAGTATCTATGAGCGTCAATGAGGGCCGCTCTTCTTGCCGAGGTGGCGGCGCCGTCGACGCCACGCAATCTGTCGCACCAGCAAGATTGCGCTCGATGGCATCCAACAGCGCACCAGCCCGCACAGGCTTGGCTACGAATTCCGCGCACCCGGCCAACTGACAATCGGCGATCACGTCCGTCGTGACGTTAGCCGACAAGATCAGAATCGGAATCGGCGTTGACGTTGTAAATCGGTAGAGCTTCAGCGCTTCGAGCCCGCTCACTACCGGCATTGATAAATCGAACAGCGCAAGATCGAACGCCCCGCGTTCAAGCTCGTCGAGCGCAGCCTCGCCGTTGTCGACAATGGTCGCCCGATGGCCGCCGCTCTCGAGTATTAGCTGTGTAATGCGCTGATTGGTAGGATTGTCCTCCGCAACGAGAATACGCGCGCCGCGAATCTTCGTTACTTTCGCTGGTTGTCCGGCTGCTACCGACGCCGCTGCAGCGATGTTCCTGTGCGGCGCGACGATATCCTCGGTAAGATCAATGCCCGCGGGTTCGCCAAACAGCAACGGCAATTCGAACCAGAACGTGCTGCCTACGCCGACTTCGCTTTGCACGCATATCTTGCCGCCCATTAGAGTCACGAGCTGGCGAGCGATCGTTGTGCCCAGCCCTGTACCTCCATAGACGCGCGTTATCGAATCGTCGGCTTGAGTGAAAGGCTCAAAAATCTGAGACTGCTTTGCCGCCGGAATTCCGATGCCGGTATCTTTGACCTCGAATTTGATGAGCGCTCCGTCGGGGCTGCTGGTCACGACGCGAGCTCGCATCAAGACCTCGCCTCGCTCGGTGAACTTGACGGCGTTGGCGAGCAGATTCAGCAGCACTTGCCGGAGGTGGTGTGCGTCTCCGCGAAACCAGCGCGCGACGTCACCGGCTATTTCCGTATTGACTGCGAGCCCCTTGTAGCGGGCCTGCGGCAAGACGACTTTGACGGTGCCTGTCAGTAACTTGCCGAGATCGAAAGCCCGGGTTTCGATTTGCACACGGCCAGCCTCGATCTTCGACATGTCCAGGACGTCTTCGATCTGGACCAACAACAGGTTGGCTGACGTCCCAAGCGTTTCGACAATTTCCCGCTGCGATTCGCTAAGGCTCGTCTCGCGTAACACGTCCGCCATTGCGATGACGCCATTGAGCGGCGTTCGCATTTCATGGCTCATGTTGGCAAGGAATCGGCCTTTCGCTTTGTTTGCCTCATCGGCTCGCTTTTTTGCGTCCGTTATCCGTTGCGCGAGCACGCTTACATAGAAGGGCAGCACCAGAATCGCGAAGAAGCAAGCAAAGCCGATGCTACGGCTGTTGCCCCAATGGTCATCGAGAAGCAGGACCGACCCGAAACCAACCAGAGCCATCGTCTGACAGACGTGCAAGTACACCCGACCATATCGAAAACCGTTGCCGAAGATGATGAACAGGTAAAGGCCAAACATCACCGCTCCGGCCTCACCCATCATCGCCATGAAATATGTGATTCCGGCGTTGTCGACGAGCATGCCGGCGTATCGCCTAATCACCGACACGCGGCCGGACCACAGGATAAGCGCCTGGATTAGGATCGCCAGTACGAAGTACGTAACGGTTGCAACGTAGACGTTCGTCTCGGTACTGTCGATGCGTCCATCGCGATTCGCATACCAGGAAAAGACGGCAAGGACTATCGCGCCGGCGACCAGGCGAATGAGCCCCTGCTCAAACTCCGGCGGGTCGGTGCGACCGTAAACTGAACGTACCAGGGAGGCAAAGCGGGTTCGCAATTGCGCCGGACGCTTAATCGACTGGCTCCTTATGAACGACCGCCTCTTCTGCGGCAGAAGATGCCTATTTTACGGAGTCTGCCCAATGTTATGGCGACTAAGTCGTGTGCAAGCAAAAGACGTGCCCAGTCAAGGAGTTGAATGAGACGACATGACCACAACTGCCTCCGCTACACTTCAGGGACCGTCGTAACGTTCGCGCGTCCATGGATGCACACGAAAGCCTCGTAGGCGGCCTGACAGAAGGCTACACGGAGACGAGCAATGCGGCGTCGGCCGCCGCGTTGGCCATCGATCTCTGCATTTACATCGGGGCGGTCGCCGTCGCGGTTATGGCCGAGCCCCTCTGGATGAGACTGGCCGCTGTTATTGTTGCGGGCACGGCCACATCCACATTGTTCATCCTCGGCCATGACGCCGCACACAAAAGCCTCTTCACCAACCGCTTTGCGAACGCGTTTTTCGCGCGGCTGGTGTTTCTCCCCTGCCTGCACAACTACACGTTGTGGGTAATACAGCACAATCGTATCCATCATCAGTCGACAAACGTCCGGCGCCTCAATTCGTTCTCGCCTTTGTCCGTAACGGAATATCGACTGCTGCCGCGCTGGCGCCGCTTGCTGGAAAAACTCTACCGAAGCGCTGCCGGCTTCGGCGTCTACTACCTCGTTGAGCGCTGGTGGAAGGACAAATTCTTTCCACGCAACACGACGCCGCGCGCAAAACGCCGCAACGCGTGGTGGGATTTTTCCTTGTTATGTCTGTGGCTTGTCGTGCTTTGTATCGGCCTCGTGGGGCTTGCGGTAATCGCGGGTCAACCGCTCCCGGCGCTCGCTATCGTATGGGGATTCGTACTGCCGTTTTGCGTATGGAACGCACTCATGGGTCTCACGGCTTATTTGCAGCATACGAACCCTAGATTGCCGTGGTTCCGTAGCCTCGCCGAAGCGCGGGCCGAGCGGAGCCAGGGAGAATTGGCGACGCATGTAATCTACCCTCGTTGGTACGATGTGCTATCTCACAACATCATGTGGCATCCTGCGCATCACGCGAATCCCCGCATTCCGTGGTTCCGGCTTCGTCGCGCCCAGATGCGTCTGAACGAGTTGCTCGGAGAACGCGTCGTCGTCGAGCGAATGACGCCCGGTTATGTACTCCGCTTGACTCGGACGTGTCAGCTGTACGACTACGACGCGCGGCAATGGTTAGACTTTAGTGGTCGGCCCACGACATCATCCGTGTCGGAAGATCGCACTCCAGGCAACGCCACTCACGGCAGGTTAAGGTCAGGCAACTGCCCGATACTGAAATCGGTAGACAGTTGTGACCGAGCCGCGGCCCGCTGGTGCTCCGGTGATTGCCGACGACATGTTCGTGAAGACGGTGGACGGATACATGGTCGCCGCCCGTCTATGGCGGTCGCCCGCCGAAGAGCACTGTGGCATTGTTGCGATGATCAATGCCGGCGCGGGAATCGCACAACGATTCTACGGTCGGTTCGCTCAATATCTGGCGGTATCCGGCATCACGACGCTGACGTACGACTACCGCGGAATTGGCGGCTCTCGGCCGAAGTCACTGGTCGATTTTGCTGCGTCGGTCGAAGATTGGGGTGCATTGGACTGTTCCGCGGTTTTGGAATTTCTGGCGCGTCGCTATCCCGATCGTCGCAGACTCGTTATCGGGCACAGTGTCGGTGGTTTTCTAACGGGGTTCGCTATGAATGGCGAACTTGTCGATCGCATGCTGCTAGTGGGCGGCCACAGCGGATATTGGGGTGACTACGCTCGATGGGCGAGGCCTTGGATGTACGCCCTCTGGCACGTCTTCATGCCGGCTGTGACGTCCGTTGTAGGTTACTTTCCGGGTCGCGCTTTGCATTTGGGGGACGATTTGCCCGCGGGTGTAGCCCGCCAGTGGGCCGAACGTCGCCGCGGCGACTTTTGGTGGAACCTTCGGACTCCGAGTGGTGAAGCGGATACTGCCCGTCGCGATAAGCTGCTCGCAAGATTCTCCGCGATTCGAGCTCCGACCGTTGCGTTGCGCTTTACCGATGACGCGTTCGCAACGGAGGCCGCGACCAATAGGCTCGTTTCCTTCTATCCCTGTGCTCAATGCAAGACGATCGCCTTGCATCCTTCCGACGCTGGTTGTGATCGGATCGGGCATTTCGGATTTTTCCGAGAACGCATGCAGTCTTTTTGGCCGCGCGTTCTAGATTTGTTGAATGCCACAACCGCGCCGACTGCGTCAAGCGTTGACGCGCATGCAGCCGACTAGGGCCTGTTACTGTAACGCGATGGACGCAAACGCGAACGGGGTGGCATCGGGCGCCCGCGGCAGCCGACGAAGCCAGGAACAGAGTTCTTGGCGAAGAGAGCAACAAAGAGTTTCGCCCGATGCAACCCCGTTCCTACGGTTTGCTGCCGAAACGCCCTTTGCTGTGTCGCTCGGGCTCGCAAGGCGTGCGACCCGCCGACCTCGCGCCCTGCACTGGGCGTTTCGGCCGTGCAACGCGTTGGTGTCCATCGCGTGAACAGGTCCTAGCACGCCCACAGAATCCGCTCGACGGTACGAAAGGCGATTGCTTTACCAAGACGTTTGGAACATCTTTGCGGGACGCGGACGCTGCAGTCGGCGGAGGAGGAGAGATGCTCAAGCCGATGCAACCAGGGATGCCGGCCGCAACTTCCGCCTGCGCGTTCGGCCTGCTCGAGCCGCTTCTCGAGGCGGCGAAAAGCGGTCGTCCATTGGATAAGCCGATGCAGTCCATCGTGAGGGCGCTCGGCTTCGACCATTTTATGTACGGAATGTCGACGGACCCGCGTCCGAACCGCGACAGCCGGTCGTACGTGTGGACCACGTTGCCCCCCGAATGGGTTGCTCACTACGATCGAAACTCGCTGATAGAGATCGATCCCCGAATCACGCAGACGGTCAACAGAACATCACCGCTGCTTTGGGATTCAGCAACGTTCGAAGGAGGGCAGGATAGCAAGCGGTTTTTCGAGGAGGCGGCGCGATTCGGCATTCAAAGTGGCGTTGTGTTGTCTTTTCGCGATCCCGATCATGCGCGCATCGTCGTCGCGCTTAACTCGTCGATAAGCCCGGTCGATGAAGGGCGGGAAGTAATGATCAAACGGCACCTAGGCGAAATAATGCTTCTTGCAACGTCATTTCACGACATATTCATGGCGCACTTCTATGATCGGGGCGTGCCGCCGCTCCAACTAGGCGTTCCACTGTCGCCGCGTGAAAGACAATGTCTGGGAATGGCAGCTCGCGGTTTGACGAGCGGCGATATCGCGCGGAAGCTTGGGATTGCCGAAAGGACCATTCACTTCCACTTCAGCAACATCCTCAGCAAACTCGATGCCCTCAATCGCCAGGAAGCCGTTGCCAAAGCCGTCAAGCACGGGCTGATCGAAGTGTGACGGACGCGACGGGCTTTGCCGCTCAGTCGGCGAACTCTTTGCAGATCGCTTCGACCTTCGTCTCGTCAGCGAGGAATGCGTCGATACATTTCGGATCGAAGTGGCGGCCGCGCTGGCCCTTGAGGTACTCGATGCCTTCGGCGATCGGCCATGCGTGCTTGTACGGCCGCTCGCTCACGAGCGCGTCGAAGACATCCGCGACGGCGACCACCCGTGCGACGGTCGGGATATCCTCTCCGTGCAGCCCGTTCGGATAACCGGTGCCGTCGTATTTCTCGTGATGCCCGAGCGCGATGATCGCGCCCATGCTGAGATATTTCGACGGACTGCCTTTCAGGATGTCGTAGCCGATGCGCGGATGCGTCTTCATCACCGTCTCTTCGGCCGTGGACAGCGGTCCCTGTTTCAACAGGATCGAATCGGGGATTCCGATCTTGCCGATGTCGTGCATCGGCGCAGCGACCTCGAGGACGTGACACGTTTCGCCGCCGAGGCCCAGATGCTGCCCGATGAGCGCGGAGTATTTCGCCATCCTGTTCAGGTGATTGCCTGTCGTGCGGTCGCGGAACTCGCCGGCCTTTGCGAGCTTAGCCAACGTCTCGAGCTCGCGCTCGTGGATCTCGGCGACCGATTTGTCGACCTGGTATTGAAGCACGCGCGCCTGGTCTGACAACACGATCTTGTGCCGGCGCAGCTCGAGCAGGTTCGCGCAGCGTGCGCGCGTCTCGTGCTCGTCGAGCGGCTTGATCAGGAAGTCGGTGGCGCCCGCTTCGAGGGCATCGTAGCGGATGCGCCGATCGTCGACGACGGTGATGACGACGATCGGGACATCGACGCAATGCGGCAGCGCGCGCAGCTGGCGCACGAGCTGGATGCCGTCGAATTCCGGCAGCTTGTAGTCGGTGAGGACGATGTCGACGCGATTGTGGCGCGCGTATTCGAGCGCGCGCGACGGCGTGTCGAACAACTCGAGATTGAGCTTTCCGTCGATCTGGCGAACGATTTCCGCGAGCAGCAGCCGGCTCGAGAACAGATCATCGACGATGAGGACGGTGTTGCGCTGCGCGCGCGCGAACGCGATCTCGGAGATGGTGGCGGGATTCGCGATGGAGCGGGGCTGGGCGGACATTGTGTCCTCCTCGGCTACCAGCGGACCAGATTACCCGTAAGCAACGGGTGTGCCATCGCGCGGATACCCGCGCTGCGCAGCCCAATCTGCGCAGGGAAAACCGGCTTCCCGAAGACAAGAGGCCGGCCCGGACGCTCCGAGCCGGCCTCGATTTCTTGGTCGGGGCGAAGTGATTCGAACACTCGACCCCCTGCACCCCATGCAGGTGCGCTACCAGGCTGCGCTACGCCCCGACGTGAACGGGTCATTATAGCGGCATCACTTGTCGGGACCTAGCAGCTGCCGAATCTCGATCAGCGCCTGACGGATTCCGGCACTGTCGAGCGCGGAAGAGCCGTTCCCCGTCACGATGGGCCGCGGCGTCGCTGGCGTTGCAATGGTGATGATGTCGACGCCTTCGGGCTCGTGCTCGAGGCGATGGCGCGCGCCGTTGATCGTGAATCCCTGCTCGTAGAGCAAGTCGCGTATGCGGCGGATCAGCACGACCTCGTGATGCTGATAGTAGCGGCGGTTGCCGCGCCGCTTCACCGGCTTCAACTGCGTGAACTCCTGCTCCCAATATCGAAGCACGTGCGGCTTCACCGCGCAAAGGTCGCTCACCTCCCCGATGGTGAAATACCGCTTGGCGGGGATCGGTGGCAGCTCGGTCTTAGTTCGGCTGTGTTCCGGCATGGTTGGCCGCTTCGACCATCGCCTTCAGCTTCTGGCTCGCGTGGAACGTGACGACGCGACGCGCGGTGATCGGAATCTCTTCGCCCGTCTTCGGGTTGCGCCCCGGGCGCTGGGGCTTCTCGCGCAGCTGGAAATTGCCGAAGCCCGACAGCTTCACGCTATCGCCCGCTTCGAGCGCGATGCGGATCTCCTCGAAGAAGCGCTCGACCATGTCCTTCGCTTCGCGCTTGTTCAGCCCGAGCTGCTCGAATAGCAGGTCGGCGAGTTCGGCTTTGGTGAGCGTCATGGAAGACCCTGTTGACGAAGAGTGGCGCCGAATCGCGCAGCGAGCTCCTGCACGAGCTTCGCGATGACGGCGTTCATGTCGACGTCCGTCAAAGTACGTTGAGTATCCTGCATAAGCACAAGAATCGCAAGGCTTTTCTTCCCTGGTGGCAATTCCGCACCGCGATAGACGTCAAACAGCTTGACGGCTTCAACCTGCGGCGAGCGCGCCTGCGCCAGCGCCTCGGCGACGTCGCGCCACGGCAGCGATTCGTCGACGAGCACGGCGAAGTCGCGTCGGGCGATCGGCAGGTTCGAAACGGCGCGCGCCGACGGCAACGGGCATTGCGTGAGCGGCGCGACGTCGAGCTCGAACACGATCGGCGGCCGCGCAATCTCGTAGCGCCTGACGAGCCGCGGATGCAACTCGCCGATCCAGCCGACGGCGCGACCGTCGAGGCGCACGCGCGCCGCGCGTCCCGGATGCAGCGCCGCGTGCGACGCGCGCTCGGTGGTGACGACATGCGGCGCCGCGAGCGCTTCGACATCGGCCTTGACGTCGAAGAAGTCCACGGCGCGCTTCTTCTCGCCCCATTGCTCGACGGCCGCGTCGCCATACGCGAGACCGGCGACGCGGATCGGCTGCGACAAGCCACCGTCGTCGCGAACGAATGCGCGGCCAAGCTCGAATATGCGCAGCCGCTCCTGCTTGCGCGCGACGTTGCGGCGAAGCACATCGAGGAGGCCGCCCATGAGCGTCGTGCGCATGACGTCGAGATGGCTCGCGATCGGATTCAGCACGGCGATCGGTGCCGACGCCGAGTCGCGCTCGTCGAACAGCGCCGCTTCGTCGGTCGAGCTGACGAAGCTGAACGTGATCGCTTCGTGGTAGTCGCGGTCGACCAGACGCTCGCGCAGCGAGGCGAGCGACGTTTGCGTCTCGCCCGCGGGCAGCATGCGTTGCGTGTGCGCGCTCGTCTGCGCCGGGATCGCATCGTAGCCGACGTAGCGCGCGATCTCTTCGACGAGATCCTCCTCGATCGCGATGTCGAAGCGCCAGGACGGTGGCGTCACCATAAAATCGGCGCCGTCGCGCAAGTGCGCGATGCGCAACCGCTGCAGGCAGCTTTCGATCGTTGCCGCGCCGACGTCGATGCCAAGCAGGCGCGCGACCCGCGAGCGTCGCAGCCGGATCGCGGCGCGCAACGGCATTTCGCCCTGGACGTCGCCCAGCGGTCCGGCGCGGCCGCCGCAGATTTCGACGATCAATCGCGTCGCGCGCTCGACCGCCGCGGCGCAGCCGCCGAAGTCGACGCCGCGCTCGAAGCGGTAACCGGCGTCGCTCGCGAAACCGAGCCGCTGCGAGCGGCCCTGGATCACCGCGGGATTCCAGAACGCGCCTTCGAGCAGCACCGTCGTGGTCGTGCCGTCGATGCCCGAATGCTCGCCGCCCATGATGCCGGCGAGACCGAGCGGCTTCACGCTGTCGCAGACGAGCAGCATGTCGGGCTCGAGATCCAGCGTCTGCCCGTTCAGCAGCGTCAGCGTCTCGGCGGCTCGCGCGAAGCGTACGACGATGTCGCCGTCGAGCTTGCGCTCGTCGTACGCATGCAGCGGCTGGCCGAGCTCGAGCATCACGTAGTTGGTGACGTCGACGACCGCGGAGATCGAGCGAATGTCCGAGCGCTCGATCCGCGCCTTGATCCAACGCGGCGTCGGCGCGTTCGGGTCGATGCCGTCGATCGTGCGGCTCACGAATCGGGGGCACGCCTGGAAATCCTCGACGCGCACGGCGCGGCGCGCCTGCGATGTCACTTCGGCCGCGGCATCGGCGGGCGGCGTGAACGGCGCGCCCGTCATCGCGGCGAGGTCGCGCGCGATGCCGACGAGCGACAGGCAATCGGCTCGGTTCGGCGTGATCTTCAACGTGATCAGCGTGTCGTCGAGCGCCAGCGCGGAGCGCAGATCGGCGCCGACCGGCGTGTCGTCGTCGAGCGCGAGCAAGCCCGACGCATCGTCCGAGATGCCGAGCTCGCGGGCGCTGCACAGCATCCCGGCCGACTCGACCCCGCGCACGCTCGTGCGCCTGATTTCGACGCCACCGGGCAGCGTTGCGCCGACGAGCGCGCACGGCGACTTCATTCCCGCGGCCGCATTCGGCGCGCCGCAGACGATCGAAAGCGGCTCGCGCTGCCCCGCGTCGACCGTGCAGATGCGCAGGCGGTCGGCGTTCGGATGCGGTGCCACGGCCTCGATTCGGCCGACGACGACTCGCTCGAACGGCGGTGCGGCCGGCTCGAGCGATTCGACTTCGAGTCCGGACATCGTCAGCTTGTCAGCGAGCGCTGCCGTGTCGAGCGGCGGATCGACGATCGTGCGCAGCCAGCGTTCGGAGAACTTCATTGCGGCGCTCCGTCAGGCGGATTCATGCGAATTGGCGCAGGAAGCGGACGTCGTTCTCATAGAACACGCGCAGATCGTCGACGCCGTAGCGAAGCATCGCGAGCCGGTCAGCGCCCATGCCGAACGCGAAGCCCTGAAAGCGCTGCGGATCGATGCCGACCGCCGCCAGCACGTTTGGATGCACTTGCCCCGCACCGGAAATCTCGAGCCAGCCGTCGCCGAAGCTCATGTCGATCTCCGCCGACGGCTCGGTGAACGGGAAGAACGACGGCCGAAAGCGCACCTTGAGGTCGTCGCGCTCGAAGAAGTTGCGCAGGAACTCGGTGAACACGCCCTTCAGGTCGGCGAACGTCACGTCCTCGGCGATCCACAGGCCTTCGACCTGATGGAACATCGGCGAATGCGTCGCATCGCTGTCGACGCGGTAGACGCGACCCGGTGCGATGATCTTGATCGGCGGTGCATGCGTTTCCATGTACCGGACCTGGATCGGCGACGTATGCGTGCGCAGCACGAGCCCGCGCTCGACGTAGAACGTGTCGTGCATCGAGCGCGCCGGATGGTTCTCGGGCATGTTCAATGCGGTGAAGTTGTGGAAGTCGTCCTCGATCTCGGGTCCGTCGGCGACCTCGAATCCGAGCGAGCGGAACAGCGCCTCGATGCGCGCGATCGTTCGCGTGATCGGATGCTCGCTGCCGCGCCCCGCGCCGCGGCCGGGAAGCGACACGTCGAGCGCGTCGGCAGCGAGCGCCGCGTCGAGCTTCGCCTGCGCGAGCGCCGCGCGCCGCTCCGCGAGCGCGAGCTCGAGCTGCTCCTTCGCGTCGTTGATCGCCGCGCCTTCGCGGCGCCGATCCTCGGGTGGGAGCTTCGCGAGGCCCTTGAGCCGATCGGTGATCGCTCCCGTTTTGCCCAGATATTTCGCCTTCGCATTCTCGAGCGCGGCGGCGTCCGTGCAACTCGCGAAGGCGTTCAATGCTGCGACGACGAGCGAAGCGAGATCGTTCATGGCGTCATGCCAACAATAGGGGACAGACCACGTTTTTTCAGCCTCCAGAGGATGGAAAGGTCCTTCACCTCATGGGCATGCTCACGATTACGGCGCCAAAAAACGTGGTCTGTCCCCGTTCCAAAAAAAAAGGGAGGCGCGCATCGCCTCCCCGGGTCGTTGCAGCACACTCAGGCCAACGAGGCTTTGGCCTGTTCGGCGATCTTGCTAAACGCTGCCTTGTCGTGCACGGCGAGATCGGCGAGCACCTTGCGGTCGATGTCGATCGACGCCTTCGCAAGGCCGTTCATGAAGCCGCTGTAGGTCATGCCAAGCTCGCGCGCCGCGGCGTTGATGCGCGCGATCCACAGCGCACGGAACTCGCGCTTCTTCGCGCGCCGGTCGCGGTACGCGTATTGGCCGGCCTTCATCACCGCCTCGTTGGCGATGCGGAACACGTTGCCGCGGCGTCCGCGGAAACCCTTGGCCTGCGCGAGGACCTTCTTGTGCCGCGCCTTGGCGGTCACACCACGTTTGACTCGGGGCATGATCGCTCCTTACGCGTAGGGCAGCATCGCCATGACCGAGTCCTTGTTCGTGCTGTGGACGCCGGTCGGGCCGCGAAGGTGCCGCTTGCTCTTCGTCGACTTCTTGGTGAGGATGTGGCGCTTGAACGCCTGGCCGCGCTTGACGCTGCCGCCGGCGCGAACGCGCAGGCGCTTCTTCGCCCCGCTCTTCGTCTTCATCTTGGGCATTGCTAATTTCCTTGTTTGCTGCCTTCGGCGGTGCTCTCCGACGGAGAGGCTTTCTTACCGGCTTCGGGCTTGTGCGATGCGACTGCCTTGGGCAGTGTCTTCTTCGGCGCCAGCAGCATCACCATCTGGCGCCCTTCCAGCCGCGGAAACGACTCGACGATCGCATGCGGCTCGAGATCGGCGCGAATGCGTTCGAGCAGGCGAATGCCGAACTCCTGATGCGCCATCTCGCGGCCGCGGAATCGCAGCGTGATCTTCGCCTTGTCGCCTTCGCCGAGGAAGCGGATCAGGTTACGCAGCTTGATCTGGTAGTCGAACTCGTCCGTCCCCGGTCGGAATTTGACTTCCTTGACCTGGATCTGCTTCAGCTTGAGCTTCGCTTCGTGCTGCTTCTTCGCCTCGCGGTACTTGAACTTGCCGAAATCCATGATCCGGCACACCGGCGGCTTTGCCATCGGCGCGATCTCGACCAGATCGAGCTCGGCCGCTTCGGCTTTCGCCATGGCTTCCGCGATCGGCACGATGCCGAGCTGCTCGCCTTCCACACCGACCAGCCGGACCTCGGGCGAGTTGATCTCGCCGTTGACCCGCTGTGCTTTTTCCTGAGCTATTGGGTTGACCTCCAGTTGACCAAAAACAAACCGTGCCGCCCGCTTCGGGCGCGGCGCGAGGCGACGAAGCGCCTGTCAGCGTCGCGCGGCGACCTCCTCGCGAAGGCGCGCCAGCAAGGCCTCGACGGGCATCGCCCCCAAGTCCTCGCCGCTGCGGGTACGCACGGCTACCTGATGAGCCTGCATCTCCTTGTCGCCGACGATAAGCTGATACGGCAACTTTTGCAGGCTATGTTCGCGAATTTTATAGGTTATTTTCTCATTGCGCAAATCGGCTTCAACGCGCAGGCCGGCGGCCCCGAGCGCGGCTCCAACCTCGCGGGCATAGGCCATCTGGCGGTCGGTGATCGTGAGAACGACCGCTTGAACCGGGGCGAGCCACAGCGGCATTGCGCCGGCATGATGCTCGATCAGCACGCCTATGAAGCGCTCCATCGAGCCGATGATCGCGCGATGCAGCATCACCGGTGTCTTGCGCGTGTTGTCCTCGGCGACGTACTCGGCACCGAGCCGCGCCGGCATCTGGAAGTCGACCTGCATCGTGCCGACCTGCCATGGGCGGCCGATCGAATCCTTCAGGTGGTACTCGATCTTCGGGCCATAGAACGCGCCTTCGCCGGGCAGCTCCTGCCACTGCGCGCCGCAGGCTTGCAGCGCATGGCGTAGCGCGTCCTCGGCCTTGTCCCATTGCTCGTCGCTGCCGATGCGCTTGTCGGGGCGCAACGCGAGCTTGACCGCGATGTCGTCGAAGCCGAAGTCGCGATAGACGGCGAAGCAGAGCCGGTGGAACACCGTGCACTCCGGCTCGATCTGCGCCTCGGTGCAGAAGATGTGGCCGTCATCCTGCGTGAACGCACGCACGCGCATGATGCCGTGCAGCGCGCCCGACGGCTCGTTGCGCACGCACATGCCGAACTCGCCGTAGCGCAGCGGCAGGTCGCGGTAGCTGCGAAGGTCCGAGTTGTACACCTGGATGTGGCCCGGGCAGTTCATCGGCTTGATGGCGAAGTCGCGTTTCTCCGACTCCGTCGTGAACATGTTCTCCTTGTAGTTCTCCCAGTGCCCCGATTTCTCCCACAGCGAGCGGTCGAGGATCTGCGGGCAGCGCACCTCCTGGTAGCCGTTGTCGCGATACACGGTCCGCATGTACTGCTCGACCTGCTGCCAGATCGTCCACCCCTTCGGATGCCAGAACACCATGCCCGGCGCTTCGTCCTGCAGGTGGAAGAGATCGAGCTGGCGGCCGAGCTTGCGGTGGTCGCGCTTCTCGGCTTCCTCGATGCGCTTGAGGTACGCCTCGAGGTCCTCCTTCTTCGCCCATGCGGTGCCGTAGATCCGCTGCAACATCTCGTTGCGCGAATCGCCGCGCCAGTACGCACCGGCGAGCTTGGTGAGCTTGAACACCTTGAGCCGGCCGGTCGACGGCACGTGCGGGCCGCGACAGAGGTCGGTGAACTTGCCTTCGCTGTAGAGCGCGATGTCTTCGTCCGACGGGATCGACGCGATGATCTCGGCCTTGTAGTGCTCGCCGATCGACTTGAAGTACGCGACCGCCTCGTCGCGCGGCATGAGCTTGCGCACCACGGGCTCGTCCTTCTTCGCAAGCTCCGCCATCTTCTGCTCGATCGCCGCGAGATCTTCGGGCGTGAACGGCCGCTTGAACGAGAAGTCGTAGTAGAAGCCGTCCTCGATCACCGGCCCGATCGTCACCTGCGCGTCGGGAAAGAGCTCCTTCACCGCGTACGCGAGCAGGTGTGCCGTCGAGTGACGCAGCACGTCGACGCCTTCGGCATCCTTGTCGGTGACGATCGAAATGTTCGCGTCGCTCGAAATCTCGTGCGACGTGTCGACCACTCTGCCGTCGACCTTTCCTGCGAGCGCCGCCTTGGCGAGGCCGGGGCCGATCGAGGCGGCGATCTGCGCGACGGTGACGGGGCCGTCGAAGTGCTTGATGCTGCCGTCGGGAAGTCGGATGTCGGGCATGGCTAAATGGGGGACAGACCACGCTTTCCGACACACCGCGCTCGCCCAGGAAAACGTGGTCTGTCCCCAATAAACAAAAAAGTGCGGACGAGCCGCACTTTTTCCGATTTCGGGAACGCGCTTCCTCCCGAGCGACGTGCGAGCTCGCGCTGGTCTATTGCGCCTCCATACGCGTTCGCGGTGTCATAACCGTTCCTTCCTCGTGCCTCGTCGCGTGCTGCATCGTTCGTCTGGTAGGCGCGATTGGACTCGAACCAACGACCCCCACCATGTCAAGGTGGTGCTCTAACCAGCTGAGCTACGCGCCTAATGAGGCGACGATTATACCGGCGTCCGAGCGCTTGCGCCACGCCGTCATCGCCCCAGCGCCACCCAAAGAAGCGCCAACAAGATCGGCTGGTGCAGCATGTACACGAGCAGGCTGTGGCGGCCGAGCCATTTGAGCACCCCCGGCGCTCGAGCGAACGGTGCCACGGGCCGCCACTTCGCCGCCGCGAGCGCGTGCGCAAGCGCGATGCCAAGGAAGACGAAGCCCGCCCATGGCGCGAGCGGCACGTAATCCTCGGTCGCCGGCTTGCGGGTGACGAAGCCGATCCACGACAGTATCCGCGAATCGAACGCCGGATGCGCGAACGCAATCCCGGCGACGATCAGCACGGCACCCACCGCGAGCGCCGCGCCCGGCCGGCGAGCGAGCGGCGCCGCGACGATCGTCGCGACGGCAATCGCGTGCAGGATTCCGAAATAGATGTACGTCTGCGGGAACACGAGCCAGCTGCCGAGGCTCGCGGCGAGCGCGCATGCCGCGATGATGCCGACGCGCCGCCAGAAGTGAGCGCGCGTCGCGCCGGCGTTTGCGGCGAGCACCAGCGAAATGCCGACGAGCGTCATGAACGACGCGACGATCAGCGCGCGGAAGCCGAGCCAGAACGGATCGTTCTCGAAGTCGGCGGCGATCACGCGGTAATAGCGCAAGTCGAACGCGAAGTGATAGACGAACATCAAGGCGAGCGCGATCCCGCGCAACGCGTCGACTCCCTCGATTCGCGCCGCTTCGGCACGCGCGGGTCGATGAACGGCCTGCTTGCGCGCGCCTCGCGCGCGTCGCGTCACCGACCCCGCCATCGCGCCCGTACGCGGTAGCCGCCGCCTTCCTGCGTGCCCAGCGCAGAGAGCATTCGCGCGACGGCGTCGTCGGTGCGCCGCGGCGTGAGCAGCAGGTTCGCTTCGCCGCCGCCGTCGTTCGACGCGGATACATTGCCGGCGACGGCGACGTCGCCGCCGGTGTTGGTCACCGGCCCGGTGAAGCGGTTGCCGTTCGCCGCGAGCGATGCCGCGACAGTGCCGAGATCGATCTCGGGCAAGCCCGGCGCGGCAAGGCGCGCGTCGCGCCACTCGAACTGTGCGCCGCCGTGGCTCGCCGCCGGCGACCAGTCGAACGAATCGACGGCGATCGAAACGCTGCCGGCGACGGTGACCGGAAGGGCCGACATCGACGCGAGCCACGATGCCGGCACGACGAGCGAAACGCCGCGCGCACGCAACCCGCCGTCGACCACGGTGATGTCGCCGCGAGGAACCGTTGCGCCGGCAGGCGGCGTCAGGTGCAAACCGATCGCGCCGCGAGCGAGCGCCGCGCGATCGGTGGTCCAGGCGAATGGCAGGCGCGAGCCGTCGTCGCCGACGATCGTCGCGCGCCCGTTCCACAGCGTTCCTTCGACATCGGCGAGCGCGACGTGCCGCGACGTGAACTGCGCCACCGCCGGGGCGACCAGCGACGCCGGCGCGAGCGCGATCGCGGCGATGGCGATCAGTACGACGGCGACGACGATGATCGCGAGCGCGCGCATCGCCGGTCAGCGCGCGAGCGTCAGCTCGGCGCGCACGGTGCCGGGATCCACGCGCGCGATCAGCTTCCCTTCTACGACGCGCAGGCGCGCATCGCGCTGCACCGCCTCGAGCAGGCGCACCAGCGCGTCGAACGGCACGCTTTCGAATGTGAGCCGCGCGCGCGCCGCCTGCCAGTCGAGCTGCGTGACCATCGCGCGCAAGCCCGATTCAGCAAGCACTCGATCGAGGTCGCGCTTCGGCTCGCCGGTCGGCACGGCGCTGCGCGACAGCGACACGATCTCGGCGACGCGAGCACGCGCGCCGGCGAGCGCAACCGCATCGCGCGCAAGCGCTGAGCGCGTTGCGTCGGCGCTGCGAATGAGCGGCTGCGCAACGCCAAGCACTGCGATGACGAGCGCGACGACGATGACGCTCGCGCGTATCCGCCGTCGCGAGGGCGCGGGCCGCGCGCTCCACCAGCGGGCGATCGGCGATGTCGCGACGATCGGCGCCATCACGGCGCTCCGATGCGCACGCGCGTCGCCGCCTCGCTCGTCGCGGCGAGCGCCGGCGTGCCGGCGTTGCGAAGCGCCGCGTCGAGTCGCGCAAGCGATGGCGGATCGAGTCGCGACAACTCGAAGGTCCAGTGATCGTCGGCGTACGTCGCGTTGCGCAGCGTGCCGGTCGGCAACGTGGCGATCGCGGGCGCGGCACGCGCGAGCAGCGGCAGCGCGTCCGACGCGGCCGCAAGTCCGTGTGCGTGGCGCAGTTCGGCGTGCCGCCTCGCGATCGCGTCCTTGGACGACGCCGGATCGTGCGCGTCGGCGAGCCCGGCGCTGCGAGCAAGTTCCGTCCACGCGCGCGCCTGCCGCCACGCGTCGATGTTCGCCGCGGCCCAGTCTGCCACCGCGGCTGCGACGTGGACCGACGCGGCGACTGCGGCGAGCGCGACCGCCGGGGCGAGCACGCGCGAAAGCGAATGCGCGGGGGCGCCGCGTGGCGCCATCGCGAACGCCCCCTGCAGCAGATCGGTAGCGGCAGCGAAGCGCTCGGCTGGTGCGTGATCCCACTGCCAGGAGGCGCCGCGGATGAAGCGAACGCCGGTTTCGCGTGTCCACGTTGCGAGCTCTGCGTCGGTCGCCGTGCTCTCCACGACGACCTCGCGTGGCGGGGCGTTGTCGCGACGCGCGCGCTGCAGCGCGATGGCAAGCTCGGCTGGCAGCACACCGCCCGACGCATCGTCCACCGGAAACGCACTGCCGTCGGGCAGCCGCATGAAGCCGTGCCGGTCGGCCGCACACCAGCGCCATCCCGCGATCGGCGGGGCGAGCTCCGGCTCGGCAATGATGCGCGTGAATAGCGGATTGCGCCGGCCTGCGAGTGCGGCCACGTCGCGTTGCGCGGCGATGACGACGTTGACGCGCCCATCGGGTGCCTGCTTCGAGACGGCGAGATGTTGCGCGCCGGAGGGTCCGGCAAGCTGATCCTCGAGCGCGAACGCTGCGGCAAAAGGCACGCGCGCGGCCGCGAGCGGCGGCAGCACGATCGCCGCGATGCGCACGGCGCTCGCGGCGAGCACGGCTTCGACGCGATCTGCGGCGGGCCAGGCGGAGGGCCGTCCGACGCCGCGATCGATGCGCCGATCGCCGGCGCCGAACAACGCCCATGCCGCCGCGTGGTCCGGCGATTGTGCGTCGGCGATCAGCACGCGAAGCGTGTTCATCGCGGCGGGAGTTGGCGAGAATGCATCGACGCTAGTGTATGCGATGCGGCAACGGGCTCACTCGGCGACCTGCCAGACGACCGTCGGCCATCCGCTGCCGGAGCGACGCAGCAGCGCGCGCACACGAGCAAGCGTGTCGCCCTGTCGCGCCTCGATGGTGACGAGGAAGTGGTCGCTCTTGACGACGATCGCGTCCTCGCTCGCGAGGCGCGCGCCTTGCGGCAGGCGGGCGCGGAATTCGGCGATCGTCGTGAACGGCTTGCGCGCGCGGTCGGCGACAAGCGCCGCGAGCGCGGCGCCGCTCGCATCGTCGACGATCGTCGCAAGCACTTCGAGCGGCGCGGTGTTGACGTTCACCGCGGTCCCGCGCGGCAGCGCTGCGACGAAAGGCGCAACGGCGACGAGCGCATCGCCCGATACGCCGCGCACATCGGCGAGTTCGGCCGTGCGCACGATCGGCGCATCGGCTGCGAGCGCCGGCACCGGCTGTGCCGCGTAATAGGCGTCCTCGGCGCCGTTCGGGCGCGTCGCGTCGTCACTGTCGACCCAGTCGGCGATCGCCTCGAGCAGCGAGCGCGCGAGGCCGAGCTGCGCAAACAGGCGTTCGAGCCTCGCGTGCGCGAGCGCCTCGGCCGCACCGCTGTCGGCGAGCGCATTGACGTTGAGCCGGGCCTGCGCATCGGCGATCGAGCCCCGGATCTCGCCGTTCTCGAGCGGGATCGGCGGCAGCGTCAGCGCCCACGGCTGCCCGAGGTTCGTCGTCGGCTCGCGCGCGTCCTCATAGACAATCTGCCGCGCCCACTGCACGCCGGCGAGCGCCAGCGCCTGGGCTTGCGCCTGATCGCGCCGATGCAGCACCGTGTGGCTCCAGCGTTGCTGGTCGGCGAATACGGTGACGGCGACGGCGGCGGCAAGCGCGGCGAGCACCATCGCGAGCACGACCGCGGCGCCGCGCGCGCGCTGCCGATGCGGGCGCGTCGCGCTCATCGCAGCACGACAAGGCGCTCGATCGTCTCGCCGCCCGCGAGCACGAGCTGCACACGCAGCGCGCGCGGAAGAGCGGAGTCGGCGAGCACCGGCCAGCGATCGCGCCATCCGTTCTGCTCGTCGAGGTACGAAAGGCGCAGCTGCGCAACGCCGTCGACCAGCGCGTACGCTGTCGGCGCCACCGTCGGCGGCTGGTCGTAGTGAGGCCAGTACAGCACTTCGACGCGACCGTCGCGCAAACGGTACGCGATGCGCTGGCCAGCGCTGCCCGGGTCGGGCACGAACTCGGAGCCCGCGCGCGAGAAGCGCAGCTCGCCGTTGCCGGCGGCGTTGGCGGTGCCGATCCACGCGGGCTCGCTGCGGGTGCCAATCCGCGCTGCGCGCGGCACCGCTTGCCGGACGTCGGCTTCGAGTCGCGCGAACAAGGCATCGAGCGTGCGCCAGCGCAGCGCCTCGGCGGAGAGCTGCGCTTCGCTGTCGGCGAGCGACGCGAGCGCGCGGTACCCGAGCAGCGACAGCAGCGCCATGATCGCGAGCGCGATCAGGAGCTCGATCAGCGTGAACCCGCTGCGCTTCATCGTTGCGCGAGATAGCCGACGAGGCGCGCGAGAACGTAGTCGGGCATCGCGGGATCGGCGACGACGATCTCGATCTTGTGAAACGCCGGGTTCGGCGTGCCGGAGACGATTTCGCGATACACGAACGGCGCAGCCGCCTGCTCGGCGTTTCCCGATCGCTCGCCGAGCGCGGGGAGCGCAGCTTCGAGCTGCGCCACCGCGAGACGATTCTGCGCGACCCACAGCGCGAGCGTCCGCTGCTTCAAAGCGGTCGCGCCATCGGTCGATTGCGCGATCGCGCGCATGCCGGCGGCCAGCGCGACGGCGACGATCGCAAGCGCGACCAGGATTTCGATCAGCGTGAAGCCCGTGCGTCGCCGCCGTTTGCCCACGTGCTATTTCACGACCGCAGTGAACGCGACGCGGTTGAGCGGATCGGCCGACACGACGATGCTTCCCGCGGGCGACGTGAGGACGATGTCGTACGGCTCGTTGCGGCCGCTCGGGCGCAACGGCAGGATCGCGTTCGGCGCGACCGCGGCGCCCGCATAGCGAGAAGCGGCGACGGCGAATCCCGCCGGCAGCGAGTGCGTGGCGAGGACGTCGTCGGTCGCGAGCGGGGTCCAGCGATCGTTGGCATCGCGCGACCAGAACCGGTACGCGCGGCCCTCCATCGACACGCCGAGGGTGACGCGCTGCCACTGGGCGAGATCGGCTGCGTGCTCGAGCGCGCCGGCGAGGCGCTTCGCTTCGCGCTCCGACGTGCGGCGCCCGTCGTCGCCGATGTTCGCGCTCGCAAGCGCGATGGCGATCGCGATGATGCCGATGACGACGACGATTTCGACGAGCGTGAAGCCCGCAGTCGCCGCGCGCGAACGGGCGCCGCCGCTCAGAGATCCCACGAGCCGATTTCGGCGTCGATGCCGCTGCCGCCGGGGGCGCCGTCGGCGCCGAGGCTGAACACGTCGATCTCGCCGTGCAGGCCCGGGTTGATGAACTGATACGGATGTCCCCACGGGTCGTTCGGAAGCCGCTCAAGATAGCCGTTGGGCTTCCAGTTCGGCGGCGCCGGCGGCTGCGTCGGCTTCGCGACCAGCGCGGCGAGGCCCTGCTCGGTGGTCGGGTACCTCTGGTTGTCGAGGCGATACAGTTTCAACGCCTGCATGATCGCCGCAATGTCGTTCTTCGCAGCGATCACGCGCGCCTCATCCGGGCGCTCCAGCACGCGCGGAACGATCAGCGCCGCAAGGATGCCCAGGATCACGATGACGACCATCACCTCGATCAGCGTGAAGCCGGACGAGGGGTGTTCGTCACGATGCGTCGAAGCGCGCGGCATCGGCCCATTATAATGGCCGCCGCCGTGCTTCCTTCGAGGCGTCCGCGCTGTTCGTCGGCCGCGACCGCTGCGTTATCGGCCGCATCCATCGATGAATCGTCCGCTCCGCTACCTGCTGCGCGCCGTCGGCACGCTCGCGATCGTCGCCGGCGTCGCGGTCGCCGCCGCCGCATGGTGGCTCGCGCAGCCGCTCGCGCTGCCGGCGTCGCCGTTCGCGTTCGACGTCAAGCCGGGCGCCACGCTGAAGGGCGTCGCACGTGATCTCGCCGCACGCGGCGTCGTGGCGAGCGACGTGCCGCTGATCGCGCTCGCGCGCTGGCGCGGCGTCGATCGCGCGATCAAGGCGGGCAACTACGAAGTCGAGTCGGGCATCACGCTCGGCCGGCTGCTCGACAAGCTCACCCAGGGCGACGTCACGCAGGACGCGATCACCTTCGTCGAAGGCGCGACGTTCGCGGATATCAGGAACGCGATCGCGCGTCATGCCGGCCTCGCGCACGGCGGTGTCGAGCTGTCGGGCGCCGAATTGATGGCACGCATCGGGGCCATCGACTCGCGCCCCGAGGGATGGTTCTTTCCCGATACGTACTACTTCGCGACCGGATCGACCGACATTGCGCTCCTCGCCCGCGCACACCGGCTGATGCGCGAGCGTCTCGACGCCGCCTGGGCGAAGCGGGCGCCCGACACACCGCTCAAGACGCCCTACGAAGCCTTGGTCCTCGCGTCGATCGTCGAGAAGGAGACGGGGCGCCCGGTCGATCGTCCGCTGGTCGCGTCCGTTCTGATCAACCGCTTGCGCGCCGGCATGCGGCTGCAAGCCGATCCCACGGTGATCTACGGTCTTGGAGCCGCCTTCGACGGCAACCTGCGCAAGCGCGACCTCGAGGCGAACACGCCTTACAACACCTACGTTCGAGACGGGCTTCCGCCGACGCCGATCGCACTGCCGAGCCTCGCGTCGATCGAGGCCGCGGTAAATCCGCCGCGCACGCAGTACCTGTATTTCGTCGCGCGTGGCGACGGAACGAGCGTCTTCTCGGCAAACCTCGCCGATCACAATCGGGCCGTGGCAAAATTCCAGAAGGCGCACTGATCCATGAGCGCATCCGGCCGCTTCATCTCGCTCGAAGGCATCGACGGTGCCGGCAAGAGCACGCACGCGAAATGGATCGTCGAGCGCGTTGCCGAGATGGGCCACGCGCCGGTTGCGACGCGTGAGCCGGGCGGAACGCCGCTCGGCGAGGCGCTGCGCGGCCTGCTGCTGCGCGAGCCGATGACGCACGACAGCGAGGCCCTGCTGATGTTCGCCGCGCGACGCGAGCATCTCGAGCGCGTGATCCGTCCGGCGCTCGCTCGCGGGGACTGGGTCGTCTGCGATCGCTTCACCGACGCGACGTTCGCATACCAGGGCGGCGGGCATCGCGTCTCGCTCGATGCGATCAGCGCGCTCGAGCGCTGGATCCATGGCGATTGCGAGCCCGATCTGACGTTCCTGTTCGACGTTCCGATCGCCGTTTCGCGCGAGCGGCTCGAGCGTGCGCGCGGCAGGGGCCGTGTGCTCGACAAATTCGAAAGCGAGGCGAGCGCGTTCTTCGAGCGCGTACGCAACGCGTACCTCGAGCGCGCTCGCGCCGACCCGCGCCGATTTCGCATCGTCGACAGCTCGCGGCCGGTCGACACGGTGCGTGCCGAAGTCGCGTCGCATCTGGCCGCGCTCGCTGCACGGCGGAGCTGAGATGGCCGTCGAGCACGATGACGACGTCGCGCCAGCGGGGCTGCCGTGGATGTCGCTGTTGCCGTGGCAGCGCGACGCGGCAGTGGCTGCGCTCGCGCCGCGGACGCATTTTCCGCATGCGCTGCTGATTCACGGGCCGCGCGGCATCGGCAAGCATGCGTTGGCGCTCAATCTCGGCCATGCATTGCTCTGCGAGTCGCCGTCCGACGACGGGCTTGCGTGCGGCCGCTGCGCGAGCTGCCGCTACGCGATCGCCGGTCAGCATCCCGACCTGATGCGCATCGAGCTCGTCGAGCTCGACGTCGACGGCGAGTACCAGCCGGTCGACGCTATCGGCGTTGAGCGCGTGCGTGCGCTGACCGAGTTCGTGCAGCTCACGAGTCATCGCAATCGCGCGAAGGTGGCGCTGATCGCACCGGCCGACCGGATGAACGCGGCGGCGGCGAATGCGCTTTTGAAGACGCTGGAGGAGCCGCCCGCGTCGACATACCTGATGCTGGTGACCGAGCAGCCGGCGCGGTTGCCGCCGACGATCGTCAGCCGCTGCCGGCGACTCGCGGCGCCGCGGCCGTCCGCCGACGAGGCGAAGGCGTGGCTCGCCGCGCACGACGTGACCGACGGCGAGCGCGTGCTCGCGCAGGCCGCCGGCGCGCCGCTCGCCGCGCTGCCGCTCGCCGCACCGGATGTGCAAGCCGAGCGCGCCGCGTGGCTTGCGGCACTCGCGAAACCCGAGCGGCTCACGGTGATCGCGCTCGCCGAAAGGATCGAGCAGGGCGGCAAGGATGCGCGCAAGGCGCGTCTTGCGCAGGCGATCGATTGGCTGATCGCATGGTCGGTGGATCTTGCGCGCGCACGCGAGGGCGTTGCGCCGCGCTTCAATCCGGATCGCGAGGCGGAGCTCCGCGGGCTCGCCAGTCGGGTGGCGCCGGTTGCACTGTTTCGCTATCATCGATCACTGCTGCAGCGGCGCGCGACGGTCGCGCATCCGTTGCAGCCGCGGCTCGTCGCCGAGGCCGCGCTGCTCGACTACCAGGCGATCTTCGTCAACTGATGGCCGACAAACCGACTCCGATGGCGAACGTCGCCCGCCCCGGCGTGCTATCGCTCAACATCCGCGAGCGTGCCGCGCTGTATGCCGCTTACATGCCGTTCCTCAAGGGCGGCGGCATCTTCATCCCGACGGCGCGAAGCTACGCGCTTGGCGAGGAAGTGTTCATGCTGTTGTCGCTGATGGACGACCCGAACCGGATCGCCGTTCAGGGCAAGGTTGTCTGGGTTACGCCCGAAGGCGTGCAGGGCAACCGCACGCAGGGCATCGGCGTGCAGTTCACGCAGGACGAGACCGGCGCCGCGGCCCGGGCGACGATCGAGCGCATCCTCGGCGAGACGCTCGCGTCGCAGCGGCCGACGCATACGATGTAGCGGCGTGAGTGGCGAGCAGGGGCCCGGAGCCGGAGATGGCGGTTTGGAGCCGAGCGGCCGGAACTGCAATCACGCATCGCCGCTGGGCGGCCAACAGCTCGGCGCCACGGTAATTTGAAGGCTGCGGGGGAGACCGCTCGCGCCGCCTACGTCGGTGCACCTTGTTCACATTCGTCGACTCCCACTGCCATCTGGACTTTCCCGAGCTCGCCGGCGATATCGCCGCGCGGCTGGACGCGATGGCCGCTGCCCAGGTCACGCATGCGCTGTGCATCTCGGTCAATCTGCCGGATTGGCCGAACGTGCACGCGCTCGCGACGGCGCACGCGAACCTGTATGCAAGCGCGGGCGTTCATCCGGACTACGAGGACACCGAGGAGCCGACCGTCGAGCGGCTCGTCGCGCTCGCGGCGAGGCCCAAGGTCGTCGCGATCGGCGAGACGGGCCTCGACTACTATCGGCAGAGCGGCGACCTCGAGTGGCAGCGCAAGCGCTTCCGCACGCACATTCGCGCCGCGCGCGACGCGAACAGGCCGCTCGTCATCCACACGCGCGCCGCGGCTGCCGACACGATCGCCATCATGCGCGAAGAGCGCGCACGCGATGCCGGCGGCGTCATGCACTGCTTCACCGAGACCTGGGATGTCGCGCAGGCCGCGCTCGACCTCGGGTTCCACCTCTCGATCTCGGGCATCGTCACGTTCAAGAACGCGCGCGAGGTGAAGGATGTCGCTGCCCGCGTGCCGCTCGACCGGCTGCTGATCGAGACCGATGCGCCGTATCTCGCGCCGGCGCCGCACCGGGGCAAGCGCAACGAGCCCGCGTACGTACCGCTCGTCGCGGCAGAGATCGCGCGGCTTCGCGGCGTCGGGATCGAAGAAGTGGCTCGCGCGACGTCGCAGAACTTCTTCGTTCTCTTCGGCGTCGACCCGAAGGCGATGGTCGACATGAGCGGACAGGGCCCATGACCACACACGCGCTGCGTCGTCTGATGGCCGCGGTCGCGCTCGCCGCGGCGAGCGCGTTCGCGCAAGGCTCGCTCGACGATTTCATGACCGCCGTGACGAACGATCGCACCGATCTCGTGCTGCAATTCCTGTCGCGGGGCGTCGACCCGAACGTCGTCGACCGCAACGGGGACCCGGCGCTGTTCATCGCGGCGCGCGAAGGCAACGCGGCGACGGTGAACGTGCTGCTCGCCGCCGGCGCGAAACCCGACGCGCGGAACGGCTTTCAGGACACGCCGATGATGGTCGCGGCGCTGAAGGGCCATCTGCCGATCATCAAGGCCCTGCGCACGCGCGGCGCGTCGACCGCGGGCACCGGATGGACGCCGCTGATCTATGCGGCCACGGGAGGCCACGACGACGTCGTCCGCTATCTGCTGGGCGAGGGTGCCGACGCCAACGCGGCGTCGCCGAACGGCACGACCGCGTTGATGATGGCCGTGCGCGAGGCGCATCCGAGCACCGTGGCGCTCCTGCTCGCGAGCCGCGCGGAAGTCAATCACCGCAACGACAGCGGCGCAACGGCGCTCGCGTGGGCGCGGCGCGTCGGGGACGAGGAGATGGTCGCGATGCTGCGCCGGGCCGGCGCGCGCGACTAGCGATCCGCTGGCTCAGGGATCGAACGCCTGGGGTTCGGCCTCGACGGCCGACGGCGGCGCTGCGGCAAGCGCCTCGGTCACCAGCGGTGCGAGCAGCTCGGGCACGAAGTCGGCCAGTCGGCGCGCGCCGTTGAAGCGCTTCTTCCAGTAGCGCGTGTCGAATTCCGCGATCTGCACCTCGTGACCGCGCGCCGGTGCGTGGATGAAGCGGTTATCGCCGAGATAGATGCCGACATGCGAGAACGCGAACCGCCTCGTGTTGAAGAAGACGAGATCGCCGGGCTTGAGCTCGGCGACCGCGACGCGCTCGCCGACGCGGCTCATCTGTTGCGCGGTGCGAGGAAGCGTGACGCCGGTGACTTCCTGGAACACGTACTGCACGAGGCCGCTGCAGTCGAGCCCGGTTTCCGGTCGCGTGCCGCCCCACTTGTAATCGACGCCGAGCAGCGACAACGCGAACGATGCGAGCCGCTGCGCGCCGGCGATCGCGCTCGATGCAACGGCGTTCGCCCTGCTCGCCGTCGGTTCGCTCGGCGCTGCGGCAGCCGCGGTCTGGTTCTTCGCGTGCACCGGCGAGCACAAAGCCGCGGCGACCAGCGATCCGACGCACAGCGCCGCCGCGACGCTTCGTCGCGCTCCGCTGCGATACGCCTGGTCGACGGGGCGGTGCGGATGCATGCCGCGCATTATCCGCAAATTCTCCCATTCGACCAAAAAGAACGGCCGTTCTACCCGCCTGGCTTTCCCCGGGTGCGGTTCGGCGCTGCAAGCGCGCGCTCGCGCCGGGCCTGCTTCGCATCGGCGGGCAGCGCGCGCATGATCTCCACGCGGTCGCCGTCGTCAACCGCGCTTGCGAGCGTCGCGCGGCGACCGAAGATCGCGACGCCGAGCCGGGCGAGGTCGAGCCCGTATGTCGCAACGAGACCGGAGCGCGCAATCGCGTCGCCGGCGCTGGAGCCCGCGGGAAGCTCGACGTCGACAAGCTCCTCGATCGACGGCGTCGCCCACGCGACCGTCACGACGATCGTCGCCATCGCATCATGCCGGCGCGTTATGCAACGTTTCGGCGCGATGAACGAACGCGTCGATCAGCGTGTTGGCGATGCGGCTGAACACGCCGCCAAGCACGCGCTCGAGCATGTGGTTCGCGAATTCGTACGCGAGGTCGAGCTCGACCTTGCACGCCGAGTCGTCGAGCGAGCGGAACCGCCATTCGCCATGCAGGTGCCGAAACGGACCGTCCTTCAGCGTGACGACGATCGAGTCGGGCGGACTGTTGAGGTTCTCGGTGGTGAAGTGCGCGCGAACGCCGCGATAGTCGACGTCGAGGCGCGCCGTCTTGCCGCCCTCGTGCTGCTCCAGCACGTGCGCGCCGGCGCACCACGGAAGAAATTGCGGATATCGCTCGACGTCGTCGACCAGCGCGAACATCGACGGCGCCGCGTAAGGCACGAGAACCGACTTCTTCACATGCTGCATCGCGCTCCGTAATCTAGAATAGCGCGCCACCCTCGCGCGGCCCTCAGCCCGTGTCCGGATCGCCCGCCATGAGCAT
Source organism: uncultured beta proteobacterium (assembly GCA_963798655.1). Taxonomy (GTDB): domain Bacteria; phylum Pseudomonadota; class Gammaproteobacteria; order Burkholderiales; family Casimicrobiaceae; genus CAVSMC01. The sequence goes on from CAWCUH010000016.1 coordinate 318,137, forward strand.
CGTCGACAACAAAAAAGCCTATCACGACTATTTCGTCGAGGAGAGATTCGAGGCGGGGATTGCACTCGAGGGCTGGGAAGTGAAGGCGATTCGTGCAGGCCGCGCGCAGTTGAAGGAGGCGTACGTCATCGTCAGGAACGGCGACATCGTGCTGCTGGGCGCGCATGTGACGCCGCTTTCGACGGCATCGACGCACGTGCATGCCGACCCGACGCGAACGCGCCGGCTGTTGCTGCACCGCGAGGAGATCAGCCGCCTGATCGGCAAGGTCGAGCGCGCCGGCTATACGATGGTGCCGCTGAACCTTCATTACACCCGCGGCCGCATCAAGCTCGATGTCGGGCTCGCGAAGGGCAAGAAGCAGCACGACAAGCGCCAGGCAATCAAGGAGCGCGACTGGACTCGCGATCGTGCGCGTATCCTGCGCAACCGCACCGGGTCGACTCGCGCGCCGCGGACGTCATGACGCCGACGCCGCCTTACGACCTTCGGCCCGCGCTGCCCGAGGACGTCGCGGCGATCGCCGCAATCTATGCGCATCACGTGGCGACCGGCACCGCATCGTTCGAGCTCGACGCGCCGACGACGGACGAAATCGCACGTCGTTATTCGACGCTGACCGCGGCCGGATATCCCTACATCGTCGCCCACGATTTGAACGAGCGTGTCGTAGGTTATGCGTATGCGAGCGCTTATCGTCCGCGGCCCGCGTACCGCTATACGGTCGAGGATTCGGTCTATGTCGCGGCCGACGCTACCGGGCAGCGGATTGGCAGGAGGCTGCTCGCGGCGCTGATCGATCTCTGCGTCGCGCGCGGCGACCGCCAGATGATCGCGATCATCGGCGGCGCCAGCAATCGCGCGTCGATCGCGCTGCACGCGCGGCTCGGCTTCGTCGAGGCCGGCCGTCTCGTCGGCGTCGGCCGCAAGCTCGATCGCTGGATCGACAGCGTGCTGATGCAGCGGCCGCTCGGCGAGGCGGCGCTGTCGGCCCCGCCACCGCGCGAAGCGCAAGGAGCGCCATGAACGAAGCAGGACTCGCGCGCACCCGCGCCAACTTCGTGCCGTTGACGCCGATCGCGTTCCTCGAGCGCAGCGCCCTCGTATGGCCGGACAAGATTGCCGTGCGCCACGGCGCGCAGCAGTTCAGCTATCGCGAATTCCACGCGCGCTGCCGCCGCTTCGCGAGCGCGCTCGCACGACGCGGCATCGGTCGCGGCGACACGGTCGCGATTCTCGCGCCGAACATCCCGGCCCTGCTCGAGGCGCACTATGCGGTGCCGGCGCTCGGCGCCGTGCTGCTCGCGCTCAACTACCGGCTCGACGCGCGGACACTCGCATTCTGCCTCGAGCACGGCGAGGCGAAGGTGCTTCTGGTCGACGCCGAGTTCGCACCGACCGTCAAGGCCGTGCTCGCCGAGTGCAGGCGAGACCTGCTCGCAGTCGACATCGCGGACGCCGAGGGGCCGGCAGCCGAGCCGCTCGGCGCGATCACGTACGACGCGCTGCTCGCCGAGGGAGAGCCGTCGTTCGAGTGGCCGGGGCCGGTCGACGAGTGGGATTCGCTCGCGCTGCTGTACACGTCCGGCACGACGGGCGATCCGAAGGGCGTCGTCTATCACCATCGCGGCGCGTACCTGAACGCGCTCGGCAACGCGCTCGCGTTCAAGCTGACGCCGTCGTCGGTCTATCTGTGGACGCTGCCGATGTTCCATTGCTGCGGATGGTCGTACACATGGGCGGTCACGGCGGTCGGCGCAACGCATGTGTGTCTTCGCCGCGTCGATCCGGCGCTGATCTTTCCGGCGATCCGACAGCACCGCGTCACGCATCTGTGCGGCGCGCCCATCGTGCTCAACATGCTCGTGCACGCGCCACCGGACGTGAAGCTCGCCTTCGATCACGTCGTCGACGTCGCAACCGGCGGCGCGGCGCCTCCGTCAGCGGTGATCGCGGCGATGGAGGCGATGGGTTTTCGCGTAACCCATCTCTACGGTCTCACGGAATCGTACGGGCCGGCGACGATATGCGAGGTGCAGGACGACTGGGAGGGGCTCGACATGGCGGTGCGTGCGCAGAAGATGGCGCGCCAGGGCGTGCCGATGCCCACGCTCGCGCGACTGCAGATCGGTGATCCGCACACGGCGGCGGCGGTCGCGCGCGACGGCCGCACGATGGGAGAAGTCATGCTTCGCGGCAATACGATCATGAAGGGTTACCTGAAGAACGAGCCGGCGACCGCGAAGGCGTTTGCCGACGGCTGGTATCGCACCGGCGATCTCGGCGTCTGGCACGCCGACGGCTACATCGAGATCAAGGACCGCTCGAAGGACATCATCATCTCCGGCGGCGAGAACGTGAGCTCGCTCGAGATCGAGGAGTGCCTCTACCGGCACCCGGACATCATGGAAGCGGCCGTCGTCGCGCGTCCCGATCCGAAATGGGGCGAGACGCCGTGCGCATTCGTCACGCCTAAGCCCGGCGCGGCCGAGCTCAGCGAAGCCGACGTGATCGCCTGGTGCCGTGATCATCTTGCGCATTTCAAGATTCCCCGGCACGTCGTGTTCGGGCCGCTGCCGAAGACGTCGACCGGCAAGATCCAGAAGTTCGTGCTGCGCGAGCGCGCCCGCGACGACAGCGTGAAATAGGGGACAGACGGAACACGTTTTCGCATGCATTCGCCGCGAAAACGTGGTCTGTCCCCTATTTCCTATTTCACGCCGATCGCGCGCGCGGCGGCGAGGCCGCTTTGCACGGCGACCTCGAGCGTCGCCGGCAGCGCTTCGTCCAGGTAATCGCCGGCGAGCGCAACGTTGCCGCCCAGATGCACGTGCGGCGGTCGAGCGCGGTTGGTGACGCACGCGTAGGTCGCGCGCCGCTCGACGATCGCCTGCGACCACGCGAGCGGCGGCAGGCCGGGGCGGAGTCGGCGCAGTTGTGCGTCGCAGGCGGCAACGAGCGCGTCGCGGTCGAGCCCGTCGTGCGGACCGCTTGCACTGATGACGACGGCAACCACGTGCGCGAGCGACGACGGCGGTCGACCCGGGCGGGCGAGGACGTCGCGGCGGTCGAACGCCCATTGACCCGGCGCATCGTCGAGGCGTGTGATCGCACACGGCAGCTCGACACGCTCGCGATAGCCGAGGTAGATCGTCGCAATCGGCTCGTAGCCGAGGCCGGCGCACGCGGCGAGCGCGTCGGCGACCGCCGGCTGCTCGTAGGCCACGCGGCGCGCGAACGTGTCGGCGAGCTGATGCGGTCCGACGGCGACGATCGCTCCGGGCGCCGTCCACGACTGCTCGCGATCGGACAGCGTGACGCTGTCGCCGCCGATCGCCTCGACCGTCACGCGCACCCCGGTGCTCACCCGTCCGCCGTGCGCGGACACGAAGCGCGCGGCGGCGTCGGGCAGCAGCGATGAAAGATCGGTCGCCGGCAGCACGAAGTCCGATGCGTCGGTACGCGCCGACAGCGCGAGGCGCAGCACGTTGCAGAACACGCGCGCCGAGGCCGTCGCGATCGGCGTGTTGAGCGCGGAGATGCACAGCGGCGCCCAGAGCGCGCGCGTCACGCGGGCCGGCAGCGGCGACAGCAGCTCGGCGACCGTTTGCCATGCGCCGCATTCGAAGTTCTGCTCGCGAAGCCGCGCAAACCAGCGGATCGTTGCGGCGCGTTCGCGCAGGGACAGCCCGTGCGCGGTCGCGATCGCGGCGAGCATGCCGAATGGCGCGCGCCACTTGCGCGCGCTCATCGTTACGCCGTGCGGTTGCCTGCGTGCAAGCGGCGCCACCGTCAGCGGCATCCGCGTGAGCGGCGATCGACCTCCGTGCACGACGTCGATCAGCGCCAGCGCCTGTTCGTACGCGCCGAGCAGCAGATGCTGGCCGTTGTCGAGCGCGAAGCCGGCGCGCTCGACGCGGCGCGCGCGCCCGCCGAGCACCGCGGCCGCCTCGTAGAGCTCGACGCGAACGCCGCGGCGCGCGAGCGCCACCGCCGCCGCGCATCCCGCCCAGCCGCCGCCGATCACCGCGACCGCGTCGCGTCGCGGCGCGCTCAGGTCGCGAGCGCCGTCCTGCATGCGATCCACAGCTTGCGCAGCGGCGTGAGCGACAGGCGACGATCGAGTACGCGGTAGCCGTCACGCGCGATCTCGTCGAGCGTCGTCCGATAGATCGCCGCCATGATCAGTCCCGGCCGTTGCGCGCACCGGTCGGCGTCGGGAAGCTGCGCGAGCGCGCGCTCGTACCAGCTTCGCGCGCGCGCGACCTCGAACTCCATCAGCGCGCGGAACGAATCGGACATCTCGCCGCGAAGCACTGACGAGGATGCGACGCCGAAGCGCGCGAGCTCGTCCTGCGGCAGGTAGATGCGTCCGCGCCGCGCGTCCTCGCCGACGTCGCGAACGATGTTCGTGAGCTGGAAGGCGATGCCGAGATCGCGCGCGTAATCGAGCGTGCGCCCATCCGCGTGGCCGAAGATCTGCGCGGACATCGTGCCGACGACGCCGGCGACCTTGTCGCAGTAGCCCTCGAGCGCCGCGAAATCGAGATAGCGGGTGACGTCGAGATCCATCGCCATGCCGTCGATCACCGTCTGCAGCTGCGATTGCAGCAGGCCGAACTCGCCGACGACCGGCTGCAGCGCCCGTGCGACCGGATGCGACGGTGCGCCGCCGTATGCCGCCGCGACCTGCTGGCGCCACCATGCGAGCTTCACGCGCGCGACGCTCGCCTCGCTCACTTCGTCGACGACGTCGTCCACCTCGCGGCAGAACGCATACAGCGCCGTGATGGCCCGCCGCCGCACCGGCGGCAGGAACATGAAGCTGTAGTAGAAGCTCGAGCCGCTTTGCGCGGCCTTCTGCTGGCAGTACTCGTCGGGGGTCATCGCGGGGCCGGCGAGGTTTGCACGCAGCGCAAGTGCCGGCGCGACGGGAACAACGCGTGCCATGCGATGATCGTCCAGTCGCGTTGCGCAAGCGACGGCCGCCGGGCGAATACGTCGCCGTCGACGCGGTCGATGCGATCGAGAATCCGATGACCGCCGGCGAGCACGCCGGCGAGCTCCAGCGCGAGCCGCCACGGCAATGCGCCGACGAGCGGGCGTCCCGATTCGAGCAGCGCGCGCGCCCGTGCGCACTCGAAGCGCATGAGCTCGCGCCAGCGCGCATCGGTGCGCGACGCATCGATGTCCTGCTCACCAACGCCGAAGCGCGCCATGTCTTCGAGAGGAACGTAGAGCCGGCGCTTGTGCCAGTCGATCGCGATGTCCTGCCAGAAGTTCGCGAGCTGCAGCGCCGTGCAGATCGAGTCGCTCCACGCGAGGTTGCGCTCGGATGCCTTGCCGTACAGGTGCAGCACCAGGCGGCCGACCGGATTCGCCGAGCGCGCGCAATAATCGGACAACGCCTCGAACGTCGGATAGCGGGCCGTCGTCACGTCCTGGCGAAACGCCGAGACGAGGTCGTGCAGCAGCGCGATCGGCAGCCGGTGCGCGCGCACGACGGCGGCGAGCGCGGCGAAGGGCGGGTCGGGCGGCGTGTCGCCGCGCGCAATCGCCTCGAGTGCCGCGTCGTAGCGTGCAAGCTCGGCGAGGCGCACCTGCGGGACGTCGTCGCCTTCGTCGGCGACGTCGTCGGCTGCACGCGCGAAGCGGTAGATCGCGAGCACCGCGGGTCGCAGCGATTGCGGCACGAGAAACGACGCGACCGGGAAGTTTTCGTAGTGGCCGGCGGACACGCGTGGCGGGACGTCGACGGTCGAGGAGCGCGCGCCTGCGCTGGCGAGCGGTAGGCGGCTACGCTATACTAACTGGTTTGACGAAAGCGGCCGCGCAGCCAAAGCGCACACGCCAGAACGGGCGGCGGGTGCAATCAAAGCGCGAAAAAAACGGCGCAAGAGCCGCGCAGACAAAAACTCGAAGCTCGCGAAAGTGGCGGAATTGGTAGACGCACTGGATTTAGGTTCCAGCGGGCCAACCCCGTGGGGGTTCGAGTCCCCCCTTTCGCACCATGAAGCGACATTAGCAAGGATTCGACGACCATGCAAACCAGTCTGGAGACGATCGGCCAACTCGAGCGTCGGCTGAACGTCGCGCTGCCGCTCGCTGAGATCGAGCAGGAAGTCGGCAAGCGGCTTGCGCGACTCGCGAAGAACGTTCGCGTGGCGGGATTTCGCCCGGGACATGTGCCAATGAAAATGGTCGCGCAGCAGTACGGGCCGCAGGTGCGCTCCGACGTGATCACCGATCGCGTGCAGTCGAGCTTCAACGATGCGGTGCGCGAGCAGAACCTGCGCGTCGCCGGCGCGCCCCGGATCGAGCCGAACCCGGAAGCGCACGCAGCGGACCAGCTCGAGTTCTCGGCGGTGTTCGAGGTGTATCCGGACGTGCGCGTGCCCGACGTGTCGGCGGCGACGATCGAGCGCCCGGTCGGCGATGTCACGCCGGCCGATGTCGAGGAGACGATCGAGGTGCTGCGCCGGCAGCGCACGCGCTACGAGAGCGTCGAGCGCGGCGCCGAGCCCGGCGATCGCGTGATGGTCGACTTCACCGGCACGATCGACGGCGTCGAGTTCCCCGGCGGTCAGGCGCGCGACTTCGCGATCCTGATCGGCGAGGGCCGGATGCTGCCCGAATTCGAGACGGCGCTCACCGGCATGCGTGCGAACGAGCAGAAGACGTTCGGCCTCACATTTCCCGCCGACTACCACGGCAAGGAAGTCGCCGGCAAGACGGCGAGCTTCGACCTCGCGGTAAAGAGCGTCGCGCGCCCGCTGCTGCCCGACGTCGACACGGACTTTGCCAAGGCCTTCGGCGTCGCGAGCGGCAATCTCGACGACTTGCGCGCCGAGATCACGTCGAATCTCAAGCTCGAGTTGAAACGCAAGATCGAGGCCAAGGTGAAGGAGCAGGCGCTGGCGGCGCTTCGGCAGAAGTCCGACTTCGCGCTGCCGAAGTCGCTTGTCGACGCCGAGTCGCACGCGATGATGCAGCGAATGGCCGCCGATCTGCAGCAGCAGGGCATGAAGGCGGAGGACGTGAACCTCACGCCCGATCTGTTCCGCAACAATGCCGAAGAGCGCGTCGCGCTCGGCCTCGTCGTGGGCGAGATCGTGCGCACCGAAGGCCTGCAGGCGCGTCCGGAGCAGGTGAAGGCGCTCGTCGTCGAGACCGCGCAGACGTACGAGCAGCCGGACGCCGTCATCCGCTGGCATTACGAGAAACCGGAGCGCCTGAACGAATTCGAAGCGCTCGCGGTCGAACGCAACGTCGTCGAATGGGTGCTCGCACGTGCCCATGTGGTCGACAAGCCGGCGTCCTTCGCCGAGTTGATGGGCTCGCCGAAGAGCTGACCGCACGGCCCTTGCGCCGGCGCAATGCGGCCCGACATTGAGGTTGCGCCCCTGCTGGCGCAGCGTATGCTTCGACCTGCCTTCCCCCGAATTTCCTGGATGACCGAGATGGACGAACCGAGAGCGCTGGGCCTCATTCCGATGGTGATCGAGCAGAGCGGACGCGGCGAGCGCGCGTACGACATCTACTCGAGGCTTCTGAAGGAGCGGATCGTCTTCCTCGTCGGGGCGGTGAACGAGGCCACGGCGAACCTCGTCGTCGCGCAGATGCTGTTCCTCGAGTCCGAGAACCCGGACAAGGACATCCACTTCTACATCAACTCGCCCGGCGGCTCGATCGCGGCCGGCCTCGCGATCTACGACACGATGCAGTTCCTGAAACCCGATGTGTCGACGATGTGCGTCGGCATGGCGGCCTCGATGGGCGCGTTCCTGCTCGCCGCCGGCGCGAAAGGCAAGCGGTTCGCGCTGCCGAACTCCGACGTGATGATCCACCAGCCGCTCGGCGGATTCCAGGGGCAGGCATCGGACGTCGAGATCCACGCGAAGTACATCCTGAAGCTGCGGGAGCGCCTGAACCAGCTGCTCGCCCAGCACACCGGCAAGCCGGTCGAGACGATCGCGCGCGACACCGAGCGCGACAACTTCCTCACCGCCGAGGAAGCGCGTGAATACGGGATCGTCGACAAGGTATTGCGCAGCCGGGCCGAGGCCGGGTAAAGTGAGTCGAAGCGCTTAGGCGCTGATTCTTAAAGGACTGCGCGGTTCGATGGCGGACAAGTCTTCCGGCGACAAGCTGCTCTACTGCTCGTTCTGCGGCAAGAGCCAGCATGAGGTGCGCAAGCTGATCGCCGGGCCGTCGGTGTTCATCTGCGACGAATGCATCGAGCTTTGCAACGACATCATCCGCGAGGAGGGCACGACCACCGAGGCTGCCCGCGGCGACAAGAACAAGCTGCCGACGCCGCACGAGATCCGACAGATCCTCGACCAGTACGTGATCGGTCAGGACCTCGCGAAGAAGATCCTGTCGGTTGCCGTCTACAACCACTACAAGCGGCTCGAGAGCGGCGGCAAGGAAGACGACGTCGAGCTCGCGAAGAGCAACATCCTGCTGATCGGCCCGACGGGCTCCGGCAAGACGCTGCTCGCACAGACGCTCGCGCGACTGCTCGATGTCCCCTTCGTCATTGCCGACGCGACGACGCTCACCGAGGCGGGCTACGTCGGCGAGGATGTCGAGAACATCATCCAGAAGCTGCTGCAGAAGTGCGACTACGACATCGAGAAGGCGCAGCGCGGCATCGTCTACATCGACGAGATCGACAAGATCTCGCGCAAGAGCGACAACCCGTCGATCACGCGCGACGTGTCCGGCGAGGGCGTGCAGCAGGCGCTGCTGAAGCTGATCGAAGGCACGATCGCGAGCGTTCCGCCGCAGGGCGGGCGCAAGCATCCGAACCAGGAGTTCGTGCAGGTCGACACGACGAACATCCTGTTCATCTGCGGCGGCGCGTTCGACGGCCTCGAGAAGATCATTCGTCAGCGCACGGCTAAGACGGGGATCGGTTTCGGTGCCGAGGTCGCGAGCCCTGACGATCGCAAGGACATCAGCGCGCTGCTGCGCGAGGCTGAGCCCGAGGACCTGATCAAGTTCGGATTGATCCCTGAATTCGTCGGCCGGCTGCCGGTCGCGGCCACGCTCGAGGAACTCGACGAGGCCGCGCTGATCGAGATCCTGGTCGAGCCGAAGAACGCATTGCTGAAGCAGTATCAGAAGATGTTCCGCATGGAAGGCGTCGAGCTCGAGATTCGCGAGGCCGCGCTTCGCGCGATCGCGAGCAAGGCGCTCGCCCGCAAGACCGGCGCTCGGGGTTTGCGGTCGATCCTCGAGCAGGTGCTGCTCGATGTGATGTACGACCTGCCGTCGCATTCGAATCTCGCGCGTGTCGTCGTGGACGAGGCGACGATCACGAATGACGGCAAGCCGCTGCTGATGTTCGCCGACCAGGCGAAGGTCGCGTCGGCGAAGAGCTAGCGGCGCCAGTAAGCAGCGAGCCACCGCTCGAGGCCGACGGCTCGGTGCATCGGGCGCGTCGTCGGTGCGCAAGGCGGAGGGCGCGACCCCTCGTTTTTTTGCATCGTCCACCCGCTGCGGCGGGCTTGGCCCGACGCCGCAAAACCTCGATTCTTACGCGGTCTTGACCGCATCAGGTCAAAACCATCGTCTTTTGACCGCAATTCTTGCGTCCGGCCGCCGGCGGCCGGCGTAAGCTTGTGTTCGAGTCGGTTCGCCCTCCGCGCGGGCGCCGTTATAGGTTCGCGACGATGCGTCGCAGCGGCAATCGCTCCGCTCGTCGCGCGGCGGCGAAGACGTGATGCAACACACTGTTACCATGGCAAAAAAGCGCTGGATCGGCGGTTTTGCCTTGACACTGTCCCCGGCGGGCCCCATGTTTGCTGCCAGCCCCCCTCACAAAGGCTCCTGATGGCTACCGAATCGTCCCTGTCCTCCACCACCGGCTCGCTGCCGCTGCTTCCCTTGCGCGACGTCGTGGTGTTCCCGCACATGGTCATCCCGCTGTTCGTCGGACGCCCGAAGTCGATCAAGGCGCTCGACGTCGCGATGGACGCCGGCAAGCACATTCTGCTCGTTGCGCAGAAGTCGGCGGCCAAGGACGACCCGGCGGCCGAAGACCTTTATCCGATCGGCAGCGTCGCGACCGTGCTCCAGATGCTGAAGCTGCCCGACGGCACGGTGAAGGTGCTCGTCGAGGGCACGCAGCGCGCGAAGCTCGCGCGTGTCACCGACGAAGGCGAATACCTGTCGGCCGAATCGATTGCACTCGCCGGCGAGTCCGGCGTCGCGCACGAGGTCGAGGCGATGCGGCGTGCGCTGCTCGCGCAGTTCGACCAGTACGTGAAGCTCAACAAGAAGATCCCGCCGGAGATCCTGACGTCGATGTCCGGCATCGACGACGGCGGCCGTCTCGCGGACGCCATCGCAGCGCACCTGCCGCTCAAGCTGGAGCAGAAGCAGGAAATCCTCGAGATGGGCGACGTCGGCAAGCGCCTCGAGCATCTCCTCGGCGTGCTGGAGGGCGAAGTCGACATCCTCCAGGTCGAGAAGCGCATCCGCGGTCGGGTCAAGCGCCAGATGGAGAAGAGCCAGCGCGAGTACTACCTGAACGAGCAGGTCAAGGCGATCCAGAAGGAGCTGGGCGAGGGCGACGAGAACGCCGACCTCGATGAAATGGAAAAGAAGATCAAGACCGCCAAGATGTCGAAGGAGGCGGAGGGCAAGGCGCTCACCGAGCTGAAAAAGCTCAAGATGATGTCGCCGATGTCAGCCGAAGCGACCGTCGTGCGCAACTACATCGACACGCTGATCGGCCTGCCGTGGCGCAAGAAGAGCAAGATCAGCAAAGATCTCGCGATTGCGGTGAAGACGCTCGACGCCGACCACTACGGCCTCGAGAAGGTGAAGGAGCGCATTGTCGAGTATCTCGCGGTCCAGCAGCGCGTCGATCGGCTCAAGGGCCCGATCCTGTGCCTCGTCGGCCCGCCCGGCGTCGGCAAGACATCGCTTGGCCAGTCGATCGCGCGCGCGACGAATCGCAAGTTCGTGCGGATGAGCCTCGGCGGCGTGCGCGACGAAGCGGAGATCCGCGGTCACCGCCGCACCTACATCGGCTCGATGCCGGGCAAGATCCTGCAGAACATGTCGAAGGTCGGCGTGCGCAATCCATTGTTCCTGCTCGATGAAGTCGACAAGATGGGCATGGACTTCCGCGGTGACCCGAGCTCGGCGCTGCTGGAGGTGCTCGACCCCGAGCAGAACAACACGTTCGTCGACCACTACGTCGAAGTCGAGTACGACCTGTCCGACGTGATGTTCGTCGCCACGGCGAATACGATGAACATCCCGGCGCCGCTGCTCGACCGGATGGAAGTGATCCGCCTGTCGGGATACACCGAGGACGAGAAGGTTGCGATCGCGCGGCAGTACCTGCTGCCGAAGCAGATCAAGAACAACGGCCTGAAGCCCGAGGAGCTGCACTTGGCGGAGTCCGCGCTGCGCGACATCGCGCGCTATTACACGCGCGAGGCCGGCGTGCGCAGCTTCGAGCGCGAGATTTCCAAGATTTGCCGCAAGGTCGTGAAGTCGCTGCTGCTGAAGGAAAGCGAGGGCAAGGCGCGCAAGGCGAAGGGTCCGGTCGAGATCACGTCGAAGAACCTCGACAAATACCTGGGCGTGCGCCGCTTCACGTACGGCATCGCCGAGAAGAAGAACCAGGTGGGCCAGGTCACCGGTCTTGCGTGGACCGAGGTCGGCGGCGATCTGCTGACGATCGAATCGGTCGCGCTGCCCGGCAAGGGCAAGACGACCTCCACCGGGAAGCTCGGCGACGTGATGAACGAGTCGATCGCCGCGGCGCTCTCCGTCGTGCGCCACCGCTCGAAGGCGCTCGGCATCGCGACCGACTTCTACACGAAGACCGACTTGCACATCCACTTGCCCGAAGGCGCAACGCCGAAGGACGGTCCGTCGGCGGGTGCGGCGATCGTCACGGCAATGGTGTCGATCCTCACCGGCATCCCGGTGCGCTCCGGTGTCGCGATGACGGGCGAGATCACGCTGCGCGGCGAAGTGCTGCCGATCGGCGGCCTGAAGGAGAAGCTGCTCGCCGCGGGCCGTGGCGGCATCAAGACGGTGTTGATCCCGGAGGAGAACGTGAAGGATCTCGCCGAGATCCCCGATGAGATCAAGAATCGTCTGGACATCCGTCCGGTGCGCTGGATCGAGCAGGTGCTGGAGGCGGCGCTCGAGCGACCGCCGGTCGCGATCGTCGAAGCGGCCGAGGCGGCGACCCCGGCCGTCCCTCCGAAGCCCGACGAACAGCCCGACGCCGGCGTGCTCATCAAGCACTGAGACTCGGCCGAACGCATCAACGAGCCCGCGACACACGTCGCGGGCTTTCTTTTGACTGCTGCGCGTGCGTCGGCAGGGTGCTCGGCAGCCGCTCGCGGCGCGAAGCGTGCGAACGTTCGCTTGACACACGGAATTTCCGATTGCTATAAAGAATCTCGGGCGCGCCTCGTTACGCCCCGACTCCAGGTTCGCGCGCATCGCTTCGCGCACGACGCATCGAAGCGAGCCGACGCTCGCATCGCATCACATCCAAGACCAAGAGGGGGATTCCGGTGAACAAATCCGAACTGATCGACGCCATCGCGCGGCACGCCGACATCTCGAAAGCGGCCGCCGGTCGCGCGCTCGACGCGACCGTCAACTCGATCACGGGCTCGCTCAAGAAGGGTGACATCGTGACGCTCGTCGGGTTTGGATCGTTCTACGTCGGCAAGCGCACCGAGCGCCAGGGACGCAACCCGCAAACGGGAGACGCGATCAGGATCGGCGCAGCAAAAGTGCCGAAGTTCCGCGCTGGCAAAGCGTTGAAGGATGCTGTAAACTGACGGGCTCGTTATCGGTCGCCCTCCGGAAGCAAAAATTCCGCTTGCAGCTTCCGTAAAGGGTCGAGCGCGCGGGTGCTTAGCTCAGCCGGTAGAGCGTCGCCCTTACAAGGCGAATGTCGGGAGTTCGATCCTCTCAGCACCCACCACGTACCCGCGCCGGCAAGAACACGCAGTGGCAGTTGGATGCAGCGGACGGTTCACTGGAGTGGTAGTTCAGCTGGTTAGAATACCGGCCTGTCACGCCGGGGGTCGCGGGTTCGAGTCCCGTCCACTCCGCCAGCACCCGAGGGGCGAACGCGAGTTCGCCCTTTTTGCAGCGCGCCGCCGCGGCCTGCCGGCGCCATCGTAGCCGGCCGCGTACAGGCGCACTTTCGCATGTTCGATCTCGTCACCAAGTACAAGCGCGTCACGCAAGTCGTGCTGGCGCTGATCGCGCTGCCGTTCGCGTTCTTCGGCGTTGATTACTATTTTCGCAACGTCGACTCCACGGTCGAAGTGGCGAAGGTCGGCGGCGACAAGATCAGCCAGCAGCAGTTCACCGAGGCGCTGCGCGAGCAGCAGGACCGCATGCGCCAGGCGATGGGCAGCAACTTCGACCCGGCGTTCTTCGACAATCCCGAGGTGCGCTTCTCGATCCTCGAGCAGCTGATCAACGAGCACCTGCTCGCCGAAAAGGCGCGCAGCGAGTCGTTCCGAGTGAGCGACGATCAGCTCGCGCAGTTCATCGCCGCGCTGCCGGTGTTCCAGCAGAACGGCCAGTTCTCGATCGATCGCTATCGCCAGCTGCTCGCGAGCCAGAACCTGTCGCAGCAGCAGTTCGAGGAGAAGCTGCGGCGCGACCTCGCGCTCGCTCCGCTGCAGGAGCCGGTCGCCATCGGCAACATCGTCGCCCGCACGAGCACCGAGCGCTATCTCGACCTGCTCGAGCAGAAGCGCGAGATTGCCGTCGCGACCGTCGATGCCGATCCGTTCGCGAAGGACGTGAAGATCGACGACGCCGCGGTGAAGTCGTTCTACGAGTCGAACCAGCAGGCGTTCCAGACGCCCGAGCAGGTGAAGTTCGAGTACGTCATGCTGACGCAGAATGCGCTGATGTCGACGATCACCGTCGATCCGGACGAGGTCAAGCACCAGTACGCATCGAACGCGAAGCAGTACGGTGCGGAAGAGCAGCGCACGGCCGCGCACATCCTGATTGCGGTGAAGCCCGATGCGAGCGACGCGGAAAAGGCCGCCGCGAAGAAGAAGGCGGACGACATCGCCGCGCAGGCGAAGGCGAATCCCGCGAAGTTCGCCGAGCTCGCGAAGCAATACTCGCAGGATCCCGGCTCTGCACCGGAAGGCGGCGAGCTCGGGCCGCTGCCGCGCGGAAGCCTCGAGAAGTCGTTCGAGGATGTCGAGTGGGGTCTGAAGGTCGGCGACGTCGCCGGACCGGTGCTCACGGATTTCGGCTGGCACGTGATCAAGCTGGTATCCATCACGCCCGCGAAGATGCGGCCGTTCGACGAAGTGAAGACGCAGATCGAGACCGATCTCAAGCGGCAGAAGGCGACGCAGAAGTTTGCGAGCGCCGCCGATCAGCTGCAGAACCTGATCTACGAGCAGGCCGACTCGCTGCAGCCCGCCGCGAAGGCGCTCAACCTGCCGCTGCAAACCTCGCAGCCGGTGACGCGCTCACAGGCGCAACAGATCGGTCTTGGCAGCGCGAAGTTCGCCGAAGCCGTGTTCAGTGCGGACGCGATTCAGAGCAAGCGCAACACCGACGCGATCGAGGTCGGGCCGAATTCGCTGATGGCAGCCCGTGTGATCGAGCACGAGCCGGCGGCGCCAAAGCCTTTCGACGAAGTGAAGGACGAGATCCGTCGCCAGCTCGTGCATCGGGCGGCGTCGGAAATGGCGCAGAAGGCGGGCCGCGACAAGCTCGCGCAGCTCGCAGCCGGCGCCAACGACAAGGCGGTCGGCATCACCTTCGCGCCGCCGGTTGCGCTGCTGCGCTCGCAGGCGCAGCCCGGCTTTCCGCCGGACGCGCTCACCCGCATCTTCCAGCTCGATCCGGGCAAGATTCCGCAATACACGGGACTGCCGAATGAGCGCGGCGGCTTCTCGATCTACAAGCTGACGAAGGTCATCGATCCGCCGGCGCCCGACGACGCGAAGATCGCTCAGGCGAAATCACGCATCGGCGACCAGCTCGGGCGCGAGCTGTTCACCGCTTATGTCGGGGCGCTGAAGGCGAAGACCGACGTGAAGATCAACCAGGCGAACCTCGAGAAAAAGTGACGCTTCGGCCGCGAGGCCAACGGTCATCCCGAGCACGGGGCGAGGGAACTGCCTTTCGCCGACGTCAACGCTTCGCGCGAGACAAAGCAAAACGGCCGCGTCGTGCGGCCGTTTCTGTCTTCGTGACGTCGACTTACGCGGCCGGGCAACCGTACTCGCGCACGAGGCCGTCGATGCGCTGCAGCTCCTTCGCCTTGGCGGCATCGTCATAGAAGACGCGCTCGCCCTTGTCGTTGAAACGGAACACGTTCTCGCCCGACGTCAGCAGCCGCGACTGCCCGCGCAGCTGCGCGCACGAGTCGGCGCGCTTTTCCGAATCGGTCTTCGATTTTTCCGCCTTGCTCGCGCTGTCCGCGCGATCCGTCTGCCGTTTCTTGAAGTCCGCCTCCTTGGCGGCCATTTCCTTCACCGCGTTCGGATTCGACGGCGGCGGCGGCGCCTTGAGCACTTCGGCGGTGGCGGGCGAGCCCGCCGGCGGAGGCTGATCCGAGTACACGATGCGGCCGTTGGCGTCGGTCCACTTGTAGAGCGCGGCCATTGCGCTGCCGCCGGTGGCGACGACGAGCGCGAGCGCCAACGCCGTGCGCGCGATTCGCATCGGCATTGATGTGTGCTGGCCCACCGGCTTTGGCATTTCCGTTGGCGCTGCTGCAAAAATATGACGTTGGCAAGGTAATCCAAGTTGTCGCCGGCGTCAAACCGCGGCGGCGGCCGCCGCGCGCCGTTGGTCGGTCGGCACGACGCGGGTATAATCGGTTTTTGCGTCAGGAGAAATTCCGATGCGTGTCGTCCGCCGCGCCTTGACGTTCGACGATGTCCTCCTCGTTCCCGCGCATTCCCAGGTCGTTCCCCGCGACGTTTCGCTCGCGACAAGACTCACCCGCTCGATCACGCTGAACGTTCCGCTCGTGTCCGCCGCCATGGACACGGTCACCGACGCACGCCTTGCGATCGCGATCGCGCAGGAAGGCGGCCTCGGTATCGTCCACAAGAACATGCCGGCGGCCAAGCAGGCCGCCGAGGTCGCGAAGGTCAAGCGCTTCGAGTCCGGCGTCGTCAAGGAGCCGCTGACGATTCCGCCGACGATGAGCGTGCGCGACGTCCTCGCATTGAAGCAGCAGCACAAGTTCTCCGGGCTTCCGGTCGTCGACGGGCGCAAGCTCGTCGGCATCGTCACCAACCGCGACCTTCGCTTCGAGACGAACCTCGACCAGCCGGTGGCGAACATCATGACGAAGAGCGATCGGCTGGTGACCGTACCGGAGGGCACCGACCTCGATCACGCGAAGGCGCTGATGCACCAGCACCGCCTCGAGCGCGTGCTGGTCGTGAACCGCGAGCGGGAATTGCGCGGCCTGATCACCGTCAAGGACATCCTCAAGTCGACCGAGCATCCGAATGCGTCGAAGGACGACCTCGGACGGCTGCGCGCCGGCGCCGCCGTCGGCGTCGCGCCGGACAACGAAGCGCGCGTCGAGGCGCTCGTCGCCGCCGGTGTCGACGTGATCGTCGTCGATACCGCGCACGGGCACTCGCAGAGCGTGCTCGATCGCGTCGCGTGGGTGAAGAAGCGTTACCCGAACGTGCAGGTGATCGGCGGCAACATCGCAACGGCGTCGGGCGCACAGGCGCTCGTCGACGCCGGCGCCGACGCGGTGAAGGTCGGCATCGGTCCTGGCTCGATCTGCACGACGCGCATCGTCGCCGGCGTCGGCGTGCCGCAGATCACCGCCATCCAGTCATCGCTCGAAGGCGCGGCCAAGGCGGGCGTGCCGGTGATCGCCGACGGCGGCGTACGTTATTCGGGCGACATCGCCAAGGCGATCGCCGCCGGCGCCTCCGCCGTGATGCTCGGCAGCCTCTTCGCCGGCACGGACGAGTCGCCGGGCGACATCGAGCTCTACCAGGGCCGCTCGTACAAGGGCTATCGCGGCATGGGCTCGCTCGGCGCGATGCAGCAGGGAAGCTCCGATCGCTACTTCCAGGAGCTCGAGGCGGAGGATCCGATCGCCGCTGCCGAGAAGCTCGTGCCGGAGGGCATCGAAGGCCGCGTTCCGTACAAGGGCGCGCTCGTCAACGTGATCCACCAGCTGATGGGCGGTCTGCGCGCCGCCATGGGCTATTGCGGCTGCACGACCGTCGATGAGCTGAGAACGCGTGCAGAATTCGTCGAGATCACCTCGGCCGGCATGCGCGAGTCGCACGTGCACGACGTGCAGATCGTGAAGGAAGCGCCGAACTACCGGGTCGAGTGAGCCTCGACGGCGGGCCGGCGCAAGCCGGCCTTTTTGCATCGACATCGAAAGCGCAATGGTCGCCCAGTCCCACTCGAAGATCCTGATCCTCGATTTCGGCGCGCAGTACACGCAGCTGATCGCGCGCCGATTGCGCGAGACGCACGTCTACTGCGAGATCCATCCCTACGACGTCGGCGACGATTTCGTGCGCGCGTTCGCGCCGCGCGGCATTGTGCTGTCCGGCGGCCCGGAAAGCGTCACCGCGGGCGACACGCCGCGCGCGCCGGACGTCGTGTGGACGCTCGGCGTGCCGGTGCTCGGCATCTGCTACGGCATGCAGACGATGGCGGCGCAGCTCGGCGGTACCGTCGAGGCGGGCCGCGTGCGCGAGTTCGGCTACGCCGAGGTGCGCGCACGCGGCCACTCGGCGTTGTTGCGCGACCTGCAGGATCGCGCGAACGCGCAGGGGCACGGCTTGCTCGACGTATGGATGAGCCATGGCGACAAGGTGAGCGTGGCGCCGCCGGGGTTCGCCGTCATCGCGGGCAACGCGGCGTGCGCGATCGCCGGCATCGCCGACGAGACGCGGCGCTTCTACGGCGTGCAGTTCCATCCCGAGGTGACGCAAACGAAGCAGGGTGCGGCGATTCTCGCGCGCTTCGCACACGACATCTGCGGCTGTCCGAGCGACTGGAACATGGTCGACTACGTGCCGGAGGCCGTCGCCGCGATCCGCGCGCAGGTTGGGCACGACGAAGTGATCCTCGGATTGTCGGGTGGCGTGGATTCCTCGGTTGCCGCCGCGCTGATCCACGAGGCGATCGGCAATCAGCTCACGTGCGTTTTCGTCGATCACGGTCTGCTGCGGCTGAACGAGGCCGAGCAGGTGATGGACACGTTCGCGACGCACCTCGGCGTGCGCGTGACCCACGTCGACGCGGGCGAGGAATTCCTTGCCGCGCTTCGCGGCGTATCCGATCCCGAGCAGAAGCGCAAGATCATCGGCGGACTCTTCGTCGACGTGTTCCAGCGCGAAGCAGCGAAACTGCGGCGCGCGAAGTGGCTCGCGCAGGGCACGATCTACCCGGACGTCGTCGAATCCGCCGGCGCCAAGACGAAGAAGGCGCACACGATCAAGTCGCATCACAACGTAGGCGGATTGCCGGAGCGGTTGCATCTGAAGCTGCTCGAGCCGCTGCGCGAGCTCTTCAAGGACGAGGTGCGCGAGCTCGGCCTTGCGCTCGGGCTGCCACGAGAGCTCGTCTACCGGCATCCGTTCCCCGGCCCGGGCCTCGGCGTACGCATCCTCGGCGAAGTGTCGCGCGAGCACGCGGATCTGCTGCGGCGCGCGGACGCGATTTTCATCGACGAGTTGCGCGTGGCTCGCGACGGCGAGGGCCGCAGCTGGTACGACGCGACCGCGCAGGCGTTCGCCGTGTTCCTGCCGGTGCGAAGCGTCGGCGTGATGGGCGACGGGCGGACGTACGAGCACGTCGTCGCATTGCGTGCGGTTCAGACGACGGATTTCATGACGGCGCACTGGGCGCCGCTGCCGCACGAGCTGCTCGCAAGGGTGTCGAGCCGCATCATCAACGAAGTGCGCGGCATCAATCGCGTCACGTACGACATCTCGAGCAAGCCGCCGGCGACGATTGAATGGGAATGAGGCCGTGAGCGGCGAGCAGGGGCCCCGCGCGCGCAGCGCGAAGGGGATGCGAGCGAACGCGAATCGGCCTCGGCGGCCGACGGCTCGATGCACCGATGAAGAGCACCGGATCGGAGGCCGCGCCGTGAGCGGCGAGCAGGGGCCCCGCGCGCGCAGCGCGAAGGGGATGCGAGCGAACGCGAATCGGCCTCGGCGGCCGACGCTTCGATGCACCGATGAAGAGCACCGGATCGGAGGCTGCGCCGTGAGCGGCGAGCAGGGGCCCCCGCGCGCGCAGCGCGAAGGGGATGCGAGCGAACGCGAATCGGCCTCGGCGGCCGACGGCTCGATGCACCGATGAAGAGCACCGGATCGGAGGCTGCGCCGTGAGCGGCGAGCAGGGGCCCCGCGCGGGTAGCGCGACGCATGCGGCGAGCGAGAGGCCGGGATGATCGACGGCGTCACCATCCGCTCGCTGTTGGCGTCACAGATCGCCGCGCGCGCGAGCGGACGACCGCTGCTCGTGCTCGATACGCGCACCGGCAGCGACGCCGACCGGCTCTATCGCAGCCTCGGCTGGATCGCCGTTGGTACGATTCCGGACTACGCCGCTGACCCGGACGGCACGCTCGCGCCGTGCACGTTCTTCTACAAGCGGTTATCGACCGCTGCAGGTCGCAAAGGAACGAGCGATGGCTGATGGATCGGCGCAACGGCGTCGCCGCCCCGAGCGGCTGGCGCCCCGCGCGCTGTTCTACTCGCGGCTCGCCCGCGCGGCCGGCGTTTCGCTCGCGCTCATCGTCGCTACGCTCGCGATCGGAACGCTCGGCTACGTCGAGATCGCTCATCTCGAGCCCATCGACGCGTTCCATCTCGCATCGCTGCTGATGTCGGGCATGGGACCGGTCGGCGACATCGACAAGTTCTCCAACGCCGCCAAGCTCTTCGACAGCTTCTACGCGTTATTCTGCGGCATCGTGCTGCTGGCGTCGGTCGGTGTCGCGCTGGCGCCGATCGTCCACCGTATCCTGCATCGCTTTCGCATCGAGGATACGAGTGACCGATGAAGAGCTGATCGGCGAGGCACTCGTGCTCGCGCACGCCGCGGCCGCGCGCGGCGAAGTGCCGGTCGGCGCGGTCGTCGTCTGCGGCGATGCGATCGTCGGGCGCGGCGGCAACGCGCCGATCGCGCACAACGATCCGACCGCGCATGCCGAGATCACGGCGCTGCGCGAGGCCGCGCGCTCTCTCGGCAACTATCGTCTGCCCGGCTGCTCGCTGTTCGTGACGCTCGAGCCCTGCGCGATGTGCGCCGGTGCCATGATGCACGCACGCATCGCGCGTCTGGTCTTCGGCGCGCGCGATGGCAAGAGCGGCGCCTGCGGCTCGGTCGTCGACCTGTTCGCCGAGCCTCGGATCAACCATCACACGAGCGTGCGTGGCGACGTGCGCGCCGACGAATGCGCGGCGCTGCTGTCGGTTTTCTTCGCCGGGCGGCGCACGCGCGTCGCGCCGCGCTGATGCGAACGTTCGGCATCGGGCTGTACGCCCCGGCGGGCTTCCCGACGGACTCCGCCTCGGTCGAGCGCGCCGTCGCTCGGCTCGAGGCCCTGGGCCATCGCGTAGTCGTCGATCCGACCTGCGGCACCCGATGGCTGCGCTTCTCGGCCCCGGACGACGAGCGGCTCGCCGCGATCGCGCGCATGGCGAGCGATGCCCGCGTCGACGTCGCCGTCGCCGTGCGCGGCGGCTACGGCTGGTCGCGGCTGATCGACCGCCTCGATTACGACATGCTGGCGAGGGCTGGAAAACGCTGGCTCGGCCACAGCGATTTCACGGCGTTCCAGCTTGCTGCGCTCGCGCGTTCCGGCATGACGACGTTCGCCGGTCCGATGGCATCCTTCGACTTCGGCGCGCAGATGCCGTCCGCGTTCACGTTCGATCATTGCTGGAACGTGCTCGGCGCATCGCGCCATCGCGTCGACTGTGCGCTGGGGGGGCCCGATTTCAGCGGTGAAGGCACGCTGTGGGGCGGCAATCTCGCGATGGTCGCGCATCTGTGCGGGACGCCCTACCTTCCGCGCGTCGACGGAGGAATCCTGTTCGTCGAGGACATCGGCGAGCATCCGTACCGCATCGAGCGAATGCTCTATCAGCTCCATCACGCCGGCGTGCTCGCGCGCTCGCGAGCCCTGCTGCTCGGCACGTTCAATGGCTACGAGCTCGGCACGAACGACAACGGCTACGACGCGGCCGCGATGGTGGCGCACTTGCGCGCGCGGCTCGCCCTGCCGATCTTCACCGGCCTGCCGTTCGGGCACGTCGCCGACAAGCTCACGTTGCCGGTCGGTGGCCGCTGCGCGTTGACGGTGCGCGGCGGCCGCGCGCAAATCGAGCTGTTCGATTACGAATGAGCGCGGCGCATTTTGCCGTGCGCGTCGCTCGCAGCGAGCACGATCTCGCGGCGATCGCGCACATGCGGCGAAATGTCTTCGTCGACGAGCTCGGCGTTCCACCGGCCGCCGAGCGTGACGGCCGCGATGCCTCGTCGATACAAGCGCTCGCCGTCGATGCGCACGAATGTCCGATCGGCTGCGCGCGTCTGCTGCCCGATGGCTGCATCGGGCGCATCGCCGTGATCCGTGAATGGCGCGGGCGAGGCGTTGGCGGCGCCCTCGTCGAGACACTGGTCGCGCTTGCGCGCGAGCGCGGGCACGACCGCGTCGCATTGAACGCGCAAGTCGATGCGTGCGCGTTCTACGAGCGGCACGGCTTCGAACGCATCGGTGCGCCGTGGACCGTGGCCGGTCTTGCGCACGTCGCGATGGAGCGGCGCTTCTAACGCGTCGGGAACGCTTCGACGACGTCGCCGATCGGCTCGCCGGCGGCGTTGAAGCTTCGTTCGACGAATCGCGCTCGGCCGTCGACGTCGATCAGCACGACCGTCGACGAACGGGTGCCGTAGCGCCCGCCGACGATGAACGGCGCGGAGAGCAGCCGTTCCCATTCGAGCGTGACGCCGGTCGATGGCAGCGCGTCATCGGCTGCGATCGTGCGGTCGGCGAGCGCGGCGAGCAGCTGATGCGGATCATCGTGCTGCCCCGTGCACCATGCGGCGACGGCGGCCTTGGCGCGGACCACTTTCGGCCATGGCGTGTCGAGCGAGGCGTTCGACAGCGCGTGAACGCCGCGACAGAGCGGCTGCGGCGCGCCGCCGCGGTTCCAGCCCCAATGCGCTTCTCCGGTGTCCGCGACGACGGCGTTGAAGCCATTGTGGTGGGCGCCGTCCGCGAGCGCGGCCGCGAGCGCTTCCGCCGCCGGCGCCGCATCGCCGAGCAAGCGAGTGACGATGGCGCCGCGCGACGGCGCCTGCGGATCGTGCCGCGCCGGATCGCGAACGTTGGTGAGCAGCGCGACGCGCCCGGTGCGCGTGACGCCCAGCCAGGTGCCGCCGGCCTCGAGATCCCGCCCCGCGAGCCAGCCTTCGTCCCACCAGTGCGCGGCGGCGGTCGGGCGCGCGTGGAACTCGTCGCGGTTGGCGGCGATGACGAGCGGATAACGCGCATGCGCGCCGAGCGCGATGACGGCGAGGCACATCGCTTCAGCGCCGTCGTTGCGCGCGGGCCCCGCTCATCCCCGCCGCTCCGCCGACGTCGGCACCGCATACGGCAGCGGCTCGAGCGCGAGCGGCGTGCCGTCCGGCGCGTCGACGTGCACATCGCCGCTTTCGACGGCCCCGATCTGCGCGACGGCGAGCAAATCGTGTCCGCCCGACGGCGCGGGCGCCGAGTCGACGACGGTGCCCGCCGCCTGATCGGCAAACGCAGCGCTGTAGATGCGCGAGCCGGGCGCGCTCGGCTGCGGCGAATGGAACAGATAAAGCCGCTCCTTCAGCCGGCCGAGATATTGCATCCGCGCGATGATCTCCTGGCCGGTGTAGCAGCCCTTGCGAAAGCTCACGCCGCCGAGCACGTCCCAGTTCGCCGCCTGCGCGACGAACTGATCCTGTGTCGCCGCGGTGACGATCGGCACGCCGGCGCGAATCGTCAGCCAGCGCCAGACGTCGTACGGCGCCGGTGCCGCGTGCGCGCCGAGCCGCTCGTGCAGCGCCGGCGCGTCGCCGGCCGGTGCTAGCACGATGTAGCGCGGACCGGGAAGCCCGATCACGGATGCGCTGCCGGCCGACGCGACGGCGAACGGCGCCGGACGCGCGCCGAGCGCCGCCGAGACTGCCGCGCTCGCTCCGGCGCCTCCGACGCCGAGGCGCGCCGTGCCGGCGGACGCGTCGGTCACTTTCACCCTGGAGCGAAGCACGTACATCGACAGCCGCTTGCGGACCGACTCGCCGATGTCGGCCGGCAGCAGCGCCCGATACATCATCGGCTCCCGCCACAGCACGAAGTTCGCGAGCATCCGGCCTTTCGGCGAGTTGTAACTCGTGTACTGGGCGGCGCCGGTCGCGAGCGCCTGCACGTCGTTCGACAGCTGCCCTTGCAGGAACGTCGCGGCATCCTCGCCGACGATGTCGAGCACCGACAGCGCGTCGAGCTCGCAGAGCACCGGACCGCTCGTCGGGTCGCTGGATCGGGTCGATGGCGTCATGGTCGAAGGTGGGAACACGGTGAGCCGCCGATGCCGGCGCGGGCCTTTCGCGTACCGGGCGGCTCGAAAAGCGTGCTAAAATCGAGTGTTAGTCCGACGGGCTCGCAAACCGCAAGCACGCCGGACAATTCGCAGACCCGCGCCATCAGGGTGCCCGGTTCGCTCGCAAGGCCCGAGAACATCGGGCTTCGAGCGCCGACCGAGCCTTATCGCGGGTCGTGGCCCAACCCTGACGGGAGTTTAGAGCAATGTCGGTGACGATGCGTCAAATGCTGGAAGCCGGAGTGCACTTCGGCCACCAGACGCGGTACTGGAACCCGAAGATGGCCGAGTACATCTTCGGCCAGCGCAACAAGATCCACATCGTCAATCTCGAGAAGACGATGCAGATGTACCAGGAGGCGATGAAGTACGTTCGCCAGCTGGCTTCGAACAAGGGCACGATCCTCTTCGTGGGCACCAAGCGGCAGGCGCGCGACATCGTCGCCGAGGAGGCGAAGCGCTGTGCCATGCCCTACATCGACTCGCGCTGGCTCGGCGGCATGCTGACCAACTTCAAGACGGTCAAGGCGTCGATCAAGCGGCTGAAGGATCTCGAAACGAT
Organism: uncultured beta proteobacterium; assembly: GCA_963798655.1. Taxonomy (GTDB): domain Bacteria; phylum Pseudomonadota; class Gammaproteobacteria; order Burkholderiales; family Casimicrobiaceae; genus CAVSMC01. The sequence continues at coordinate 342,335 of CAWCUH010000016.1, forward strand.
GGCCGGCGATGGCACGTTCGACAAGATGAGCAAGCGAGAAGCGCTCAGCCACCAGCGCGAGCTCGACAAGCTGATGAAGAGCCTGGGCGGCATCAAGGACATGAATGCGCTGCCCGACGCGCTGTTCGTCATCGACGTAGGCTTCCACAAGATTGCCGTCACCGAAGCGAAAAAGCTCGGCATCCCGGTCGTCGCCGTTGTCGACACCAACCATTCGCCCGAAGGCATCGCGCACGTGATTCCGGGCAACGACGATTCGAGCCGCGCGATCCGGCTGTACGCGCGTGGCGTCGCCGACGCGATCCTCGAGGGACGCAGCCAGGTGATGCCGGAAATCGCGCACGGCACCGACGAGTTCGTCGAGGTCGCCGACGAGCGGGCAGCCTGACCGGCGCGCACGGCCGAGCGGCGCCCGCTCGCCCGAATGAATCGCGCACAGCAATCGCCAGGGCGCAGAGGGTCGGCGCCGGCGATTGCGCGCCCGCGACAACGCAACACGGAGTCTTTCAGATGGCGGATATCTCCGCGAGCACGGTGATGGAACTGCGCCAGCGCACCGGCCTCGGCATGATGGAATGCAAGAAGGCGCTGACCGAAGCCGAAGGCGACCTCGCGAAGGCCGAGGAGCTGCTGCGCATCAGGAGCGGCGCGAAGGCGTCGAAGGCGGCGAGCCGAATCGCCGCCGAGGGCATCGTCGGCGCCTATCTCGCGAGCGACGCCAAGACGGCTGCGATGGTCGAGGTCAACTGCGAAACCGACTTCGTCGCGAAGAACGACGACTTCCGTGCGTTCGCGACCAAGCTCGCGCGCGTGATCGCCGACGCCGATCCGCCCGATCCGGCGGCGCTCGCAACGATGCGCCTGCGACGGCGGCACCGTCGAGAGCGCGCGCCAGGCGCTGGTCCAGAAGCTCGGCGAAAACGTCTCGATCCGTCGCTTCGCGCGGCTTGCGAGCGCGAACGGCAGGCTCGTTCAGTACCTGCACGGCGGCGGGCGCATCGGCGTCACCGTCGAGATGACCGGTGGCGACGAAGCCGCGGGCAAGGACGTCGCGATGCACGTGGCCGCCAGCGCCGCGCCGGGCGCCGTGCGTCCGATCGCCGTGTCGCGCAGCGAGGTGCCGGCCGACGCGATCGAGCGCGAGCGCTCGATCTACACGGCACAGGCAGCGGAAAGCGGCAAGCCGGCCGACATCGTCAAGAAGATGGTCGACGGCCGCGTGAACAAGTTCCTCGCAGAAGTGACGCTGCTCGGCCAGCCGTTCGTCAAGAATCCCGACGAGACGGTCGAGAAATACCTGAAGGCGAAAAATGCGAGCGTCTCGCGCTTCGTGCTGTTCGTCGTCGGCGAAGGCATCGAGAAGAAGGGCGGCGACTTCGCCGCCGAAGTGGCCGCGATGGTGAAGGCGTAGGCAGCAATCGGCGGGCAGCGCGTCACGAGCGCGTTCGCCCATCGTGATCCATCGAGCGGAGCGTCGCGCATGAACCCGCCTCCTGCGAGCAGCACCGTGGCCACTCTCGCCGTCGCGACCGCGACATCGAGCGCGCCCGCGTACCGGCGCATTCTGCTCAAGCTTTCCGGCGAGGCGCTGATGGGCGACGACCCGTACGGCATCAATCGCGAGACGATCGACCGCATCGTCGCCGAGATCGCCGAGGTCGTGCGCCTGGGCGTCGAGGTGGCGATCGTCATCGGCGGCGGCAACATCTTTCGCGGCGTCGCGCCGGGCGCTGCCGGCATGGATCGCGCGACCGCCGATTACATGGGCATGCTGGCGACGCTGATGAACGCGCTCGCGCTGCAGGATGCGCTGCGCCGCGCCGGCGTCGAATCGCGCGTGCAGTCCGCGCTGCGCATCGACCAGGTTGCCGAGCCGTACATCCGCGGCCGCGCGCTGCGTCACCTCGAGGAAGGCAAGGTCGTCATCTTCGCCGCCGGCACCGGCAACCCGTTCTTCACCACCGACACGGCGGCTGCGCTGCGCGGTCGCGAGATGGGCGTCGACATCGTGCTGAAGGCGACGAAGGTCGACGGCGTCTACACGGCCGACCCTCGGAAGGACCCGGCGGCGAAGCGCTATCCCGAGCTCACGTTCGACGAAGCGATCGTGAAGAACCTCAAGGTGATGGACGCAACCGCGCTCGCGCTGTGTCGCGACCAGAACATGCAGTTCAACGTGTTCTCGATCTTCGTGCCCGGCGCGCTCAAGCGCGTGGTATGCGGTGCGCGCGAAGGCACGTTCGTGCACTGCTAGTCGGCGAGACCGCGCCTGATGCGCCATTGCTCTGTAGCTCGCGCCTCGAACCCGGCGGAAGCTGCGGTGTCTCGCTTGGATTGATGAGGGCTGAATGACGACGAACATTGCCGAGATCAAGAAATCCGCCGATCAGAAGATGGCGAAATCGGTCGACACGCTCAAGAACGATCTCGGCAAGGTGCGCACGGGACGCGCGCACACCGGGCTGCTCGATCACATCAACGTCGACTACTACGGCACGCCGATGCCGATCAGCCAGGTCGCCGGCGTGACGCTCGCCGACGCGCGCACGATCGCCGTGCAGCCGTGGGAGAAGAAGATGGTGCCGGTGATCGAGAAGGCGATCCGCGATTCCGACCTGGGCCTCAATCCTGCCACTGCCGGTGACGTGATCCGCGTGCCGATGCCGCCGCTCACCGAGGAGCGGCGCAGGGATTTGATCAAGGTCGTGCGCCACGAGGCGGAGAATGCACGCGTCGCGGTGCGCAACATCCGCCGCGACGCGAACGAGCACCTGAAGAAGCTTTTGAAGGACCACGCGGTCGCCGAGGACGACGAGCGTCACGCGCAGACGGACGTGCAGAAGCTCACCGACCGCTATATCGCCGAGATCGACAAGCTGCTCGCGGCGAAGGAAGCGGATCTGATGGCGATCTGATGCGAATGACCCGGCGTCCGCCCCCGCCCGTGCACACCAGCTCGACGCGCGATATTCCGCTCACCGGCGACGTGCCGCGCCACGTCGCGATCATCATGGACGGCAACGGCCGCTGGGCGAAGCAGCGGTTCCTGCCGCGCGTTGCCGGGCACCGGCGCGGCGTCGAAGCGGTACGCGCCGTCGTGCGCGCGTGCATCGAGCGCGGCGTCGAATACCTGACGCTGTTTGCGTTCTCGAGCGAGAACTGGCGCCGGCCGCCCGACGAAGTGTCGATCCTGATGGAGCTCTTCCTGCGCGCGCTCGAGCAGGAGGTGGCGAAGCTCAACTCGAACGGCGTGCGCTTCAAGGCGATCGGCGACTTGCGTCGCTTCGACACGCGCATCCGCGAGCTCGTCGGCGCGGCCGAGGCGCTGACCGCCGAGCATCGTCGACTCACGCTGACCGTGGCAGCGAACTACGGCGGGCGCTGGGACATCGCGCAGGCGGTGCAGCGCTGTCTTGCCGTGGACCCGCAGGCGTTCGATGCCTCGCACACGCTCGAGCCCGACGTGCTCGCGCCGTATCTCGCGATGTCCTACGCACCCGAGCCCGATCTGTTCATCCGCACCGGCGGCGAGCGGCGCGTGTCGAACTTCCTGCTTTGGCAACTCGCGTACACCGAGCTCTACTTCACCGACATGCTGTGGCCGGATTTCGACGCCGCGGCGCTCGACACGGCGATCGCCTGGTACGCGCGGCGGGAGCGGCGCTTCGGTCGCACGAGCGAGCAGGTGCGCGCCGCGCAGGACGCATGAGCGCGCCGGCGCATCGCGCATCCGCACGTCACCCTCGACGTCATGCTGGCAACGCGCATCGTTACCGCGATCGTGCTGATCGCCGCAGTGCTCGCAGCGCTGTTCCTGTTGCCGCCGCTCGGCTGGGCGCTCGCGGTGCTCGTCGCGATCGGCGCAGCGGCGCATGAGTGGGCGCAGCTCTGCGGGCTCGACCGCGCTCGCTCGCTCGTCTTCGTGGCGGCAACCGTGCTCGGCGCTCTTGCACTGCTGTTCGCCGGCGGCGGGTTCGATCGCGGCTGGCCCGATCGGACGGTTTTCTCTGTTTGCGCGCTCGCGACGCTATTCTGGCTCGTCGTGGCGCCGGTGTGGCTTGCGCGACGCGCGCCGCCGTCGCGGCGCATTGGCCGCGTCGTCGCCGGCTGGATCGTGCTGATCGGCGCATGGGTTGCCCTCGTGCAGTTGCAGGCGCGCTCGCCGTGGCTCGTCCTCGCCGCGATGGCGATCGTCTGGATCGCCGACACCGCCGCGTACTTTTCCGGCCGCGCATTCGGCAAGCACAAGCTTGCGCCGCACGTGAGCCCCAAGAAGTCGTGGGAAGGCGTTTACGGCGGACTCGCCGCAGTGGCCGTCTATGCGCTCGTGCTGTCATGGCTCGCGTCGCGCGCAGGCTACGTCGCCGCGTCGACGCCGCTCGTTGTCGTCTTGTTCGTCGTCTGCGCAGTCGCGCTCGCCGCGATGTCGGTCGTCGGCGATCTGGTCGAATCGCTGCTCAAGCGCAGCGCCGGCGTCAAGGACAGCGGCGTGCTGCTGCCGGGGCACGGCGGCGTGCTCGATCGCATCGATGCGCTGCTCGCTGCGATGCCCGCATGCGCGTTGCTCGTGACGGTGTTCGTCCGATGAGGCGGCGGATCGCGCTGCTCGGCGCCACGGGCTCGATCGGCGACTCGGCGCTCGCCGTGGTCGCGCGCCACCCCGATCGTTTCGCGGTGGCAGGGCTCGCGGCGCAGCGCAACTGGCAGAAGCTCGCGGCGCTTTGCGTGCGCTTCGTGCCCGATGTCGCCGCGCTTGCCGATGTTGACGCGGCGCGCGCGCTCGAGCGCGCACTCGCGCCGCACGGTCTGCCGACGCGCGTGCTTGCAGGTGACGAGGGCCTCGATGCAGTGGCAACGCTCGGTGACGCCGACACGGTGCTCGCCGCGATCGTCGGCGCCGCGGGGCTGCGGCCCACGCTCGCCGCGGCGCGCGCGGGCAAGCGCATCCTGCTCGCGAACAAGGAAGCGATCGTCATCGGCGGCGCCGTGTTCATGAAAGCGGTCGAGCAGGGCGGTGCGACGCTGCTGCCGATCGACAGCGAGCACAACGCGATCTTCCAGTGCCTGCCGGTCAACTATGCAGCGGCGCCGCACGCGTGCGGGGTGAGACGGCTGCTGCTCACCGCGTCGGGCGGACCGTTCCGCGCGCGGCCGCTCGCGGAACTCGCCACGGTGACGCCGGACGAAGCGTGTGCGCACCCGAACTGGGTGATGGGACGCAAGATCAGTGTCGATTCGGCGACGATGATGAACAAGGCGCTCGAGGTGATCGAGGCGCACTGGCTGTTCGGCCTGCCCGGCGATCGTATCGACGTCGTCATTCATCCGCAAAGCGTCATTCATTCCCTCGTCGAGTACGTCGACGGCAGCGTGCTTGCGCAGCTCGGCAATCCCGACATGCGCACGCCGATCGCGCAGGCGCTCGCGTTCCCGGAGCGCGTCGACGCCGGCGTTGCCGCGCTCGACCTCGCGCGGATCGGCTCGCTCGCGTTCGAGACGGCGGATCACGCGCGCTTCCCGTGCCTCGCGCTCGGCTATGCAGCGCTCGCCGCGGGCGGCACCGCACCGGCAGTGCTCAACGCCGCGAACGAGACCGCCGTCGCCGCGTTCCTCGAAGGAAGGATCGCGTATCCGAGGATCGCCGAGAGCTGTGCCGACGCGCTCGAGCGAATTCCGGTCAACCGTATCGACGCGCTCGACGACGCGCTCGCCGCGGACGCAGCGGCGCGAGCGCACGTTCGCTCCCGTCTTTCGCTTGACGAGGGCACGCCGATGCGCACAATGACGCGCTAGTCCGATGCTCGACATCATCCAAAAACTGCTCGCTTTCGTCGTCGTTCTCGGCGTGCTCGTCGTGTTCCACGAGCTCGGCCACTTCGTCGTCGCGCGGCTTTGCGGCGTCAAGGTGCTGCGCTTCTCCGTGGGCTTCGGGCGCATCGTGTGGTCCCGCCGCGTCGGCGCCGATCGCACCGAGTGGGCGATCTCGGCGATTCCGCTCGGCGGCTACGTGAAGATGGCCGACGAGCGCGAGGGCGACGTCGCGGCAGCCGATCGGGCGCGCGCGTTCAACCGGCAGAGCGTATGGCGGCGAATCGCAATCGTCGCCGCCGGGCCGATCGCCAATCTGCTGCTCGCCGTGCTGCTGTTCGCCGGCACCTACGTCGTCGGCATCCCGGGTCAGATCGCGTTGCTCGCCGAGCCGCCCGAGCACACGCCGGCCGCTGTCGCCGGATTGCGACGCGCCGACGTCGTTGTCGGCGTCGACGGACAAGCGGTGAACAGCTGGCAGGAGTTGCGCTGGCGGTTGCTGAAAGCGTCGGGCCATGGCGACGTCATCGTCGAAGTCGAGCGCGGTGCCGCTCACGTGACGCGCCGAGTCGAGATCGGATCGCTGACGCAGGCCGACTGGGAAGGCAACTTCATGCCGATGCTCGGCTTCAAGGCCGACCTCGGCGCGCCGGTGATCGAGCAGGTCATTGCGGACAAGCCTGCAGCGCGCGCGGGATTGCAGACCGGCGATCGAATCATCGCGATCGACGACGCGCAGGTGACCTCGCCGGCCGACGTCGCGAGCAGGACCAACGCGAAGCCCGGCGAGCCGATCACGTTCACGATCGATCGCGGCGGCGACAGGCGCGACGTCGAGATCGTGCCCGACGCGGTCGAGCAGAACGGCAAGCGCATCGGCATCGCAGGCGTGCGCCTCGCGACCGATCCCGCGCGTGCGCGCGAGCTCGCCGTCACGGTTCGCTACGGCTTCTTCGACGCGCTCGCGCAGGGCGCGCGCAAGACGTGGGACCTGTCCGACTTCACGTTGCGCATGCTCGGGCGCATCCTCGTCGGCGATGCGTCGCTGAAGAACATCAGCGGTCCCATCACGATGGCCGATTACGCCGGACAGTCGGCGCAGGCGGGCGGCCTCGTGTTCGTCGGATATCTCGCGCTGATCAGCATCAGTCTCGGTGTGCTGAACCTGCTGCCCGTCCCGCTTCTGGATGGTGGGCATTTACTGTATTATCTCGCCGAACTCATCAAGGGCAGTCCCGTTTCCGACCGAGCCTTCGAGGTCGGCCAGCGCATCGGCATGGCCGTGCTGGCGATGCTGATGGCGTTGGCGCTTTTCAATGACCTCTCCCGTCTGTTCTGATCCGCATCGAAGAACAATGCGGGCGCGCTTCGTTTGTGCCGCCCGCAAGCCCCGTCTCGCAGCCCTCGTAAGCGTCGTTTGCGCGCTGCTCGCGATGACGAGCGGAGGCGCGCTTGCGTTCGAACCGTTCGTCGTACGCGACATCCGGGTCGAGGGCGTTCAGCGCACCGAGGCGGGCACGGTGTTCAGCTATCTGCCGGTGAAGGTCGGCGAGCGCATCGACGACGAAAAGGCGGCGCAGGCGGTGAAGGCGCTGTTCGCCACCGGTTTCTTCCGCGATGTGCGCCTCGAGCGGCAGGGCGACGTGCTGGTCGTCGTCGTGCAGGAGCGGCCTACGATCAGCAACATCACGATCGCCGGTAACAAGGAGTTCGACACCGACACGCTGAAGAAGGCGCTTCGCGACATCGGGCTCGCCGAGGCGCGCATCTTCGATCGTTCGGCGCTCGAGCGAGCCGAGCAGGAGATGAAGCGGCAGTACATCACGCGCGGCAAGTATGCGGCGCAGGTCACGACAACCGTCACTCCGCAGGAGCGCAACCGCGTAGCGATCAACTTCACCGTCGAAGAGGGAGAGTCGGCGAAGATCGCGCGCATCAACATCGTCGGCGCGCAGGCGTTCTCGGAGAAGCAGCTGCAGGACGAGATGACGCTCACCACGCCCGGCTGGCTCACCTGGTATACGAAGAACGACCAGTACTCGAAGCAGAAGCTCGCGGCCGACCTCGAGTCGCTGCGCAGCTTCTACCAGAACCGCGGCTACCTCGAGTTCAACGTCGATTCGACGCAGGTCTCCATCACGCCGGACAAGCAGGACATCTACATCACCGTCAACATCACCGAGGGCCCGCGGTACACGATCTCCGACGTGCGGCTCGCCGGCGACCTGCCGGTGTCCGAGTCGGAGCTCACGCCGCTGATCGAGGTGCGCCCGGGTGACGTCTATTCGCGCGAGCGGCTGCAGGCGTCGGTGAAGGCGATCAGCGCGCGGCTCGGCAACGAGGGCTACGCGTTCGCGAACGTCAACGCGGTTCCGGAGATGGACCGCGACAAGAAGCAGGCGGGGTTCACGATCTACGTCGACCCGGGTCGGCGCGTCTACATCCACAAGATCAACATCGCCGGCAACGCGCGCACGCGCGATGAGGTGATCCGTCGCGAGATGCGCCAGCTGGAAGGCGCGTGGTACGACGCCTCGCGCATCGAGCGCTCGAAGGTGCGCATCAAACGGCTCGGCTACTTCGACGACGTCAACATCGAGACGCCGCCGGTGTCCGGCACGACCGACCAGGCCGACGTCGACGTGACCGTCACCGAGCGCAACACCGGCAATCTGCTCGCCGGCATCGGCTACTCGAGCGCCGACGGCTTCGTGTTCAATGCATCGGTCTCCCAGCAGAATATCTTCGGCAGCGGCAACGCGCTGTCCGCGGGCCTCAACACGAGCAGGATCAACCGCACGATCTCGGTGCTGTTCAACGAGCCGTACTGGACCGTCGACGGCATCTCGCGAACGCTCGAGCTGTATCAGAGGAACATCGATCCGACGTCGCTCTCGATCTCGCAGTACACGTCGTCGACGCTCGGGGGCGCCGTGAGCTTCGGCGTGCCGATCACCGAGGCGGATACGATCAACTATGGCTTCCGGGTCGAGCACACGAAGCTCAACCTGTTCGAGCAGAGCCCTCCGATCTACATCGAGTTCGTCAACCGCTTCGGCGCGGTCAGCAATAGCTACATCATGTCGGCCGGCTGGTCCCGTGACACGCGCGACGACATCCTCTATCCTAACCGCGGCCGTTTGCAGAGCCTGCTCGTCGAAGTCGGTTTGCCGTTCGGCGATCTTGCATACTACAAGGCGAATTACCTGCACCAATGGTTCTGGCCGGTGTACGGCGACTTCGTGCTGATGGCGCGCGGCGACATCGGCTACGGCGACGGCCTGTCCGGGCAGCCGCTGCCATTCTTCAAGGCGTTCTACGCGGGCGGCGTCGGCTCGGTACGCGGCTACGAGACGAGTTCGCTCGGGCCGCGCGACATCTACGGCAACGTGATCGGCGGCAAGCGCAAGATCGTCGGCAACCTGGAGCTGTTCTATCCGCTGCTCAAAGGCGACAAATCGGTGCGCGGCAGCGTATTCCTCGATGCCGGGCAGATCTACGCGAACGGCGCGCAGCCCGATTTCGAATCGTTCCGCTACTCGGCCGGCGTCGGCCTCGCATGGAACTCGCCGATCGGCCCGCTCAAGTTCAGTTACGGGATGCCTTTCAGCACGAAGTCGGGCGACAAGATCCAGCGCTTCCAGTTTCAGGTTGGTACGGTATTCTGACGCGGAGAACCGGGTGACCTGCAGCCTATTTCGCTTCGTCGGCGCCGCCACGTTCGCGGTTGCGCTATGCACCGCCGGCGCGGCCTTGGCCGCCGATTACAAGATCGGGTTCGTCAACACCGAGCGGCTGTTTCGCGATTCCGCGCCGGCGAACCGTGCGAAGCAGAAGCTCGAGAAGGAATTCGCCGCGCGCGACACGGAGATCCAGAAGCTGCGCAAGCAGGTGCGCGACCTCCAGACCGTGCTCGAGCGCGACAGCGCGACGATGAGCGAGAACGACCGCCGCAACAAGGAGCGCGACCTCGCGAACCAGACGCGCGACCTGCAGCGCTTCGAGCGCGAGTTCCGCGAGGATCTCAACCTTCGTCGCAACGAGGAGCTCGCGAGCGTGCAGGAGCGGGCGAACCGCGTGATCCAGCAGATCGCCGAAGCGGAGAAGTTCGACCTGATCCTGCAGGATCCCGTCGTATTCGCGAGCCCGAAGATCGACATCACCGAGAAGGTGATCAAGGCGCTCGCGGACAAGTAGGCGACGCGATGGCGTCGCCGACTTCCGGTCCGGCGTTCACGCTCGACGAGCTCGCGGCGCGCACCGGGGCGCGCGTCGACGGCGACGCACTCGTGCGCGTCGACCGCGTTGCGACGCTCGAGCATGCCGCGAGCGGCGCGATCGCGTTCCTCGCCAATTCGCGCTATCGCTCGCAGCTCGCCACGACCCGCGCGAGCGCGGTGATCGTCGCGCCTGCGCTCGCGGTGCACACGGCGCTACCGAAGCTCATCAGCGAGAATCCGTACGCGACGTATGCGAAGGTCGCTTCGCTGCTGCATCCGTCGCAATCTGCGCGTGCCGGGATCGACGCAAGCGCGATCGTCGACGAGACCGCGACCATCGCGCCGACGGCTCGCATCGGGCCGCATGCGTGCGTTGGCGCCGCCGCGACCGTGGGCGAGCGCGCGAGCATCGGAGCCGGCTGCTCGATCGGTGCCGGCGTGTCGGTCGGCGACGATGCGACGCTGCACGCGAACGTAGTGATCTACGACGGCTGCGTCATCGGGCCGCGCACGATCGTCCACGCGGGCGCCGTCATCGGCGCCGACGGCTTCGGCATGGCGGAGGAAGCGGGACGCTGGATCAAGATTCCCCAGGTAGGGCGCGTCATCGTCGGCGCCGACGTCGAGATCGGCGCAAACACGACGATCGACCGCGGCGCGATCGACGACACGGTGATCGAGGACGACGTCAAGCTCGACAACCAGATCCAGGTCGGCCACAACTGCCGCATTGGCGAACACACGGCGATCGCCGGCTGCGTCGGCATCGCCGGCAGCGTGCGCATCGGACGCAACTGCAAGATCGGCGGCGCGGTGATGATCAGCGGGCATCTGCGGATCGTCGACGACGTCATCGTGTCCGGCGGCACGGCGGTGATGCAGTCGATCGACGAGCCCGGCATGTACGGCGGACCGATGCCCGCGCTGCCGCAGCGCGTCTGGCATCAGGTCGTGGTCCGCCTGCGGCGGCTGCGCGCCCTCGACCAGCGCGTCGCGGCGCTCGAGAAGCCGCGTGCAACGAACGTGAAGCGCAGCTGAACAACGCAGCGGGAAGCCGAGCGGAGGGGAGCCAATGAACGAAGACGTGCGCACGATGGACGTCAACGAGATCATGACGTACCTGCCGCATCGCTATCCGTTCCTGCTGGTCGACCGGATCGTCGCAGTCGACCCCGGCAAGTCGATACGCGGCATCAAGAACGTCACGATGAACGAGCCGTTCTTTCCGGGACACTTTCCCGGCTATCCGGTGATGCCCGGCGTGCTGGTGATCGAGGCGCTGGCGCAGGTCGCGGCGATCATGTCGCACCTCATCGCCGATACGAAGCCCGACGCCCGCTCGCTCATCTTCTTCGCCGGCATCGACAATGCGCGCTTTCGCCGGCAGGTGCGCCCCGGCGATCAGCTCACGCTCGAAGCCGACGTGATCCGCATCGTGCGCGGCGTCGGCAAGTTCGCGACGCGCGCGCGTGTCGGCGACGACGTCGCTTGCGAGGCCGAGCTGATGGCGGCGATACGTCGTTCGGGCCCCGACAAGCCCGCGTCCGCGTAATGCCTCGCATCCACCCGAGCGCGCTCGTCGATCCGAAGGCCGAGCTCGACGCGGACGTCGCGGTCGGCGCTTACTCGATCATCGGACCGCATGTGACGATCGGCGCCGGCAGCGAGGTCGGCCCGCACGCGGTGGTGACCGGCCACACGCGAATCGGCGCACGCAATCGCATCTTCCAGTTCGCGTCGGTCGGCGACATCCCGCAGGATCGCAAGTACGGCGGCGAGCCGACGTCGGTGGACATCGGCGACGACAACGTGGTCCGCGAATACGTGAGCATCCATGCGGGGACGGCGCAGGATAGGGGGACGACGACGATCGGCGATCGCAACCTGCTGCTCGCCTACGTTCACATCGCGCACGACTGCGTCGTCGGCAACGACACCACGTTCTCCAACAACGCACAGCTCGCCGGGCACGTGACCATCGGCGATTGGGTGACGATGGGCGGCTTCACCGGGGTGCACCAGTTCTGTCGCGTCGGCGCCCACGCGATGGTCGCCGCCGGCGCGATCGTGCTGCAGGACGTGCCGCCTTTCGTCACCGCCGCCGGCTATCCCGCGAAGCCCGCCGGCACGAACAACGAAGGGCTGCGCCGTCGCGGCTTCTCCGCCGACGATATCGCGACGGTTCGCCGTGCCTACAAGATGCTCTACCGCGAGGGCCTCGCGCTCGACGATGCGAAGGCCGCGCTCGCAAGCGCCGCGCGCGAGCACCCGGTGATCGCGCCGCTCGCGGCGTTTCTCGCCGAGCCGGGTCGCGGCATCATCCGGTGACGCGGGACGCGCAGCGACGCACGCCGCCGACGATCGGCATCGTCGCTGGCGAAGCGTCGGGCGACGCGCTCGGCGCTCTGCTCATCAGCAGCCTGCGAGCGCGAATTCCGGATGCGCGCTTCGTCGGCATCGCCGGGCCGAAGATGATCGCCGCCGGCGCCGACGCGTGGCATCCGCTCGAAACGCTCGCCGTCCGCGGCTTCGTCGAGGTGCTCGGCAGGCTGCCCGAGCTCGCTCGCATTCGCCGTACCCTAGCGCGACAACTGCTCGAGGCGCGGGTGCCGGTATTCGTCGGAGTCGATGCACCGGACTTCAATCTGGGGCTCGAGGCGAAGCTGAAGCGCCGCGGCGTACGAACGATCCATTTCGTGAGCCCGTCGCTGTGGGCGTGGCGGCGCGAGCGCGTCCACGGCATTCGCCGCGCGGTCAACCGGATGCTCGCGCTGTTCCCGTTCGAGCCGGCGATCTACGAACAAGCCGGCGTGCCGGTGAGCTACGTCGGTCATCCGCTCGCGCAGGACGCAGCGAGCGTCGGGTCGCGGCGCGAGGCGCGGGCGGAACTGCGCCTTGGCCTCGCGCAGCCGGTGCTGGCACTGTTGCCGGGAAGCCGCGTGTCGGAAGTCGACATGCACGCCGAGCTCGTGCTGCGAACGGCCGAAGCGATCGTCGCCGCGCGTCCGGACGTGCGCTTTCTCGTGCCGCTCGCGACGCGCGAGACGCGCGAGCGACTGGAGACGGTGCTCTACCGGCTCAACCTCGACACGCTGCCGCTCACGTTGCTGTACGGCCACGCCACCGATGCCTTGCGCGCGGCCGACGTTGCGCTCGTCGCATCGGGCACTGCGACGCTCGAAGCCGCGCTCGCGCGTTGTCCGCACGTGATCTTCTATCGCGTGCACGCGCTCACTGCGCACATCGTCCGCCGTCGCCTGTTGCTGCCGTACGTCGGATTGCCCAACGTGCTCGCGGGCCGCTTCGTTGTGCCGGAGCTGCTGCAGGATGCAGCCACCGTGGAAAACCTCGCGCAAGCCGCGCTCAATCTGTACGATGACACGGTGACTCGACGCCGACTCGAAGCATTGTTCGCCGGATTCGCCGCAACGCTCTCGGCGGACACCGGCGCGCTCGCCGCGGATGCCGTCGCGGCCGAGCTCGCCGCGGCCGGCGTTTCGGTCTGATACCGCGATGACATGAGCGCCGCCGGGCCGCCCCAAGGCGCGGAGCCCCCTGGGGGGAGCGGCGCGAAAGCGCCGCACGGGGGGATCATTCCAAGCGCCGCCGGGCCGCCCGCCGTCGTGCTCGTCGCCGGTGTCGACGAGGCGGGTCGCGGTCCGCTCGCCGGGCCGGTCGTTGCCGCCGCGGTGATACTCGATCCGTCGCAGCGTCGAATTCGAGGTCTGCGTGATTCCAAGGTCGTACCGCCAGAGCGGCGCGAAATGCTGGCGGCGAAGATCCGTGATCTCGCGATTGCCTGCGCGGTCGGCGTCGCGGACGTCGGCGAGATCGACCGTCTCAACATCCTCTGGGCGACGATGCTCGCGATGCGCCGCGCGGTCGAGGCGCTCGGCGTCGCGCCGCACGAGGTGCTGATCGACGGCGATCGCTGTCCGAGTCTCGCGTACCCGGCGTTTGCGATCGTCAAGGGCGATCGCGACATCGCCGTCATCTCCGCGGCGTCGATCATCGCGAAAGTGACACGCGACGCGATGCTCGTCGATCTCGATCGCGACTATCCGCTCTACGGCTTCGCGCAGCACAAGGGCTACGCGACAGCCGAGCACCTCGCTGCGCTCGACCGGCATGGTCCTTGTCCGATCCATCGGCGGAGCTTCGCACCGGTCGCGCAGACGTCGTTTCGGTTCGGCGACTGAGGTCTCGATGCACGCGCGCCTTGCGCGACTGTTCGATCTGACGCCGCGCGTTGCGCTGGTGACCGGAGGCAGCTCCGGCATCGGCAAGGCGATGGCGTGGGCGCTCGGAGCAGCCGGGGCGCGCGTCGTGCTGCTCGCGCGCGACAACGATCGGCTCGCCGCTGCGGCGAGCGAATTGCGCGACGACGGACTCGCCGTGGCGACGCTCGCCTGCGACGTCGCCGATCGCGACGCGCTCGAAGCCGCCGCAAGCGCCGCAGCCGCGCCGTTCGGTCCGATCGACGTCCTGGTGAACGCCGCGGGCGTCAACATCCGCAAACCGTTCGATGCGTTGACCGACGACGATTGGGCGCTCACGCTCGACGTCAACCTGACGGCGCCGTTCCGGCTCACCCGCGCGCTGGCGCCGGCGATGGCTGCGCGCGGCTTCGGCCGCATCGTCAACATCGCGTCGCAGCAGGCGGTGCGCGCATTCGGCATGAGCGGCGCCTACGGCGCGTCGAAGGGCGGTCTCGTGTCGCTCACGCGCTCCACCGCCGAGCAGTGGTCGCGCTCGGGCGTCACATGCAACGCGATCGTGCCGGGCTTCGTCGTGACGCCGCTCACCGCGGCCGCATCGGCTGACCCGCAGCGCGTCGCTGCGATGGCCGCACGCACGATGACCGGACGCAACGGCGTTGTCGACGATTTCTTCGGCATCGCCGTGTTCCTCGCGAGCGACGCGTCAGCCGCGGTCACCGGGCAGACGATCTTCGTCGACGGCGGATTCTCGGCGACGTGATCGGCCGCGTGTCGCGACGCCGGACGCGCAAGCTATAATTTTCACTTTCACCGGCAAGGAGAACGCCCGTGCGCCGTCGTTCGTTCGTTGCAGCCGCGCTCGCCTGCTCGTTCGTCGTGTCGCTGTCCGCCCGCGCCGAGATGAGCGAGGTCAAGATCGCGCAGCAGTACGGCATCGGTTATCTGCCTCTGATCGTCATGGAGGACCAGAAGCTGATGGAGAAGCACGCGAAGGCCGCGGGCGTCGACGTGACCGTCGGCTGGGCGAAGTTCGCCGGCGGCAACGTCATGAACGATGCGATCCTCTCGGGCAGCCTGCAGTTCGCGTCCGGCGGCGTCGGGCCGCTGATCACGCTCTGGTCGCGCACGCGGGGCAATCCGCTCGACGTGCGAGCGGTCGCCGCAATCAACTCGATGCCGCTGTACCTCGTCACGCGCAACCCGAACGTGAAGACCATCAAGGACTTCACGGACAAGGACAAGATCGCGCTGCCGGCGGTCAGGGTGTCGATCCAGGCGATCACGCTGCAGATGGCGGCCGAGAAGGCGTTCGGCGCCGGACAGGAGCACAAGCTCGACGCACTGACCGTCACGATGTCGCATCCCGATGCGATGACCGCGCTGCTATCCGGCGCTTCCGAGGTCGACGCGCACTTCGGCTCGCCGCCCTTCCAGTATCAGGAGATCGGAAAGCCCGGCATGCACGTCGTGGTGAATTCGTACGACGTGCTGGGAGGCCCGGGGACGTTCAACCTGGTGTGGACGACCGCTAAATTCCGGGCGGAGAATCCGAAGCTCTACGCTGCATTCGTCGAGGCGCTCGATGAGGCGATTGCGACGATCAACCGCGACAAGCGCGCCGCCGCCGAGACCTATCTGCGCGTGTCGAAGAGCCACGACTCGGTCGACAATATCCTCGCGATGCTGAACGATCCGCAGATCGTGTTCACGACGACGCCGCAGAACGTGATGAAGTACGTCGACTTCATGTTGAAGACCGGCTCGATCAAGACGAAGCCCGATTCGTGGAAGGATCTGTTCTTCCCCAATGCGCAGGGCCTGCCGGGCAGCTGATGGCCGACGCTGCGCTGCCCGACCTCGGCGCGATCCGCGCGGCGCACGCGCGCATCGCCGCGCATGTCCACCGCACGCCGGTGATGACGTCGCGCTCGGTCGATGCGGCCACCGGCGCAAGGATCTTCTTCAAATGCGAGAACCTGCAGAAGGTCGGCGCGTTCAAGGCGCGCGGCGCGTCGAACGCCGTCTTCTCGCTGCCCGAGGCGGCGGCGCGGCGAGGCGTGGTCACGCACTCGTCGGGCAATCACGGGGCGGCGCTCGCGTATGCGGCGGCGCGCCGCGGCATCCCGGCGTGGGTGGTGATGCCCGACAATGCACCGAAGATCAAGCAGGCGAACGTCGCCGCGTTCGGCGCGACGATCCGCTTCTGCGCGGCGAACGTCGCCGCCCGCGAGCAGACGTGCGCTGACGTGCAGCGGGAAACGGGCGCGACGCTCATTCATCCGTTCGACAACGCCGACGTCATCGCCGGTGCAGGCACCGCGGCGCTCGAGCTGATCGACGCCGTTGCCGATCTCGACGTCGTCATCGCGCCGTGCGGCGGCGGCGGCCTGCTGTCGGGTACGGCGATCGCATCGAAGTCGCTGAAGGCGTCGATCCGCGTGCTCGGTGCCGAGCCGGCCAATGCCGGCGACGCGGCGGCGAGCTTACGTTCGGGCCGCGTCGAGCCGTTGCCGGCGACGACGACGATCGCCGACGGCCTGCGCACGACGCTCGCGCCGCGCACGCTCTCCGCCCTTCGCGCGCACGTCGACGCGATCGGCACCTGCAGCGAGCAGGGGATTGTCGATGCGATGCGCTTCACCTGGGAGCGGATGAAGATCGTCATCGAGCCGTCGTCGGCAGTGCCGCTCGCGTGCCTGCGCGAGGGCACGCTCGACGTGCGCGACGCCCGCGTGGGCGTGATTCTGTCCGGCGGCAACGTCGACCTCGACCGGCTGCCGTGGCAGGCGTAGCGCGCATCGTCATCAGCGAGTTCATGGACGACGCCGCCGTCGCGGCGCTCGCGCGCACGCACGACGTTCGCTACGACGCTGCGCTGGTCGACCGGCGCGACGAGCTCGTCGCGTCGATTGCGTCGGCCGATGCGCTGATCGTGCGCAACCGCACGCGTGTAGACGCGGCGCTGCTTGCCGGCGCGCGCGCGCTTCGCGTCGTCGGGCGGCTCGGCGTCGGCCTCGACAACATCGACGTCGACGCCTGCCGTGCGCGCAACGTCATGGTGATCGCGGCGACCGGCGCGAACGCGCGCGCGGTTGCCGAATACGTCGTCGCGGTCGCGATGATGCTCGTGAGGGGTGCGTTCGCGACGACGAGCGACGTCGCAGCGGGCGCGTGGCCGCGCACGGCGCTGTCGTCCGGACGCGAAATCGAAGGCAAGGTGATGGGTATCGTCGGCTTCGGCGGCATCGGCCGGCTCACCGGCCGGCTCGCGCGCGCCGTCGGCATGCAGGCGATCGGTCACGACGCGATGCTGCCCGCGTCGTCGGCCGTGTGGGCCGACGAGGCGACCGAGGCGCTGGCGCTCGCCGATGTCGTCGCACGCGCCGACGTGCTGACGCTGCACGTACCGCTCGATCCATCCACCCGTCACCTGATCGACGCGCGGGCGCTCGCGTCGATGAAGCGCGGCGCGGTGCTGATCAACACGGCACGCGGCGGCGTCGTCGATGAGAACGCGCTCGCCGCCGCACTGCGCGACGGCGCGCTCGGCGGCGCCGCGATCGATGTCTTCGAGCGCGAGCCGCTGCCTGCAGGATCGCCGCTCGCGGGCTGCCCGAACGTCATTCTCACGCCGCACATCGCCGGACTCACGCTCGAATCGAACGCGCGCGTGTCTTCGATGATCGCCGAGCGCGTCGCCGCCGCATTGTCGACTTGATGCCGCGCTACACGATTGCAGAGTTGACCGAGCTCGCGACGCGCGCACTCGCGGGCGCTGGCGCCAATCCGGAGATGGCCGCGTCGACCGCTCGCGCGCTCGTGCGCGCCGAAGCCGCGGGGCTCGCGTCGCACGGCGTGTCGCGCATCGCCCAATACACGGCGCATCTTCGCAACGGTCGCGCCGACGGCGCAGCCGTGCCGACGATCGCGCACGAGCGGGGCGGTGCGGTGCTGATCGACGCGCATTGCGGGCTCGCGTTCCCGGCGTGCGCGCTCGCCGTGAGCGACGCGATCCTGCGTGCGCGCGCGCACGGCGTCGCGTTCGCCGGCGTCACCAACGGACATCATTTCGGCGTCGCCGGCGATCATCTCGAGCCGGTCGGCGAAGCGTCGATGGTCGGCCTCGCATTCGGCAACTCGCCCTCCGCGATGGCAGCCGCCGGCGGAACGCGGCCGCTGTTCGGCACGAATCCGATCGCGGCGATCTTTCCGCGCCGCGACGGCGCGCCGATCGTCGTCGATCTGTCGCTGTCCGAAGTCGCGCGCGGCAAGCTGATGGTTGCGGCAAAGGAAGGGCGCGCGATCCCGCTCGGCTGGGCGCTCGATGGCGACGGCCGGCCGACGACCGATCCGAACGCCGGGCTCGCGGGCAGCATGTTGCCGATGGGCGGCGCGAAGGGCGCGATGCTCGCGCTCGTCGTCGAATTGCTGGTCAGCGCGCTCACCGGCGCCGCACTCGGCTTCGAGGCCGATTCGTTCTTCGTCGTCGAAGGCAACCGTCCGCGGCTCGGACAGGCGTTCGTCGTCGTCGATCCCGACGCGCTTGCGGGTCGCTCGGCGTATCTAG
The DNA here is from genome assembly GCA_963798655.1 of uncultured beta proteobacterium. GTDB lineage: Bacteria > Pseudomonadota > Gammaproteobacteria > Burkholderiales > Casimicrobiaceae > CAVSMC01. Next base: position 361,150 of record CAWCUH010000016.1, read on the forward strand.
AGCGGGTCGAGACGCTTGTGTCGGCGATGACGCAGGACGCGGGTGTTCGCTTGCCCGGCTATCGTCGCAACGCGTTGCGCGAGCGCGCCGAGCGCGAGGGCATCGACGTGCCGGCCGCGATCGCCGAGCAGTTGCGCACGTTCGCCGCCGGCGGTTGACGACGAGGCGGCGCGCTACCGCGTGCGCAGCCTGCCGCGAGGCGCGCCGCGCTGTTTCGGGCGCTCACCGCATCGCCGCGCCAATGGCGTCGCGCAGCGGGCCGAACAGTCCGGCCGTCGCGGCGATCACCTGATTCGTTCGGAGGAAATCGCCGCCGCCGGCGAAATCGCCGACGCGGCCACCGGCTTCCTTGACGATCAGCGCGCCGGCCGCGACGTCCCAGCCTTTGAGGCTCATCGTGAACATGCCGTCGAGGCGTCCCGACGCGACGTAGCACAGATCGAGCGCGCAGGCCCCGGCGCGACGCAGCCCCGCGCACTGGGTTAGCAGCGCATTCAGCACCGGCAGGTACGTCGGCATCAGCGGGCTCGCGCGCGTCGGGAACACCGTGCCGACCAGCGCGTCGGCGAGCTGCGTGCACGACGACACGCGCAGCGGCGTGCCGTTCAACTGAGCGCCCTTGCCGGTGACGGCGGTGAACAGCTCGTCGTGCACCGGGTCCAGCACGACGGCGTGCGTGAGCTCGCTCGCGTGTGCGAGCGCGATCGAGATTGCGTAGTACGGATAGCCATGAGCGAAATTTGCGCTGCCGTCGAGCGGATCGACGATCCACTTGAAGCCGACGCCTTCGCGCGCGCCGGGGATTTCGCCTGATTCCTCGCCGAGAATCGCGTGGTCGGGAAACGCCGTGCGCAGCGTCGCGACGATCGCGTCCTCGGCGTCGGCGTCCGCCGTGGTGACGATGTCGCCGTGCTCCTTCGAGAACGACGGCAGCCGCTTCAAGTCGCGCGCCGCGTCGACGAGCACCGACGCGGCGCGGCGGGCGGCGCGGACGGCGACGGCGAGCACGGCATCGTTGGTCATGGCGTTGCGAGCGGCTTTGCGCTTGCGAGCGCTTCCTGCTCGAGCCGCAGATACGTGCCGTACGCATTCACGCGATTCGCCTGTTCGAACGCCGGCAACGCGGCGTAGCGCGACCAGTCGGTGCGCGCATAGGCTTCGTCGAAGCTCGCTAGCTCGTCGACTGCGCGGCCCATCGATTCGCGCAGGTAGGTGAGGTAATCGCGGGTCAGCGCGAGATCGCGCGCGACATCGCTCGACGCCGCACCGTGGCCGGGCACGACGACCGCCGGCGCGAGCGCGATCATCCGGTTCATCGACGCGAGCCAGTTGCGGCTGTCGCCCGTTCCGACGAACGGCAGGCGGCCGGAGAAGACGAGATCGCCGCAGAACAGCACCCGTTCGTCGACGACGTGGAGCATGACGTCGTCCGGCGCGTGCGCGCCCCCGGTATGGATGACGCGGAACGTCATGCCGCCCAGCTTGAAATCGGTGTCGCCGTCGAGAAGCACGTCCGGTGCGACGATCGTCGTCGCCTCGTCGACCCATGGAAACAGCTCGGCGCGTCGCTGCGCGAGGCGCTCGCCGGCGAGCGCGGACGCGAGATATTCGCGCGCGTTGCGGTGCGCCCAGATGTCGGCGCCCGCAGCCTTGAGCGCCTGCAGCCCGTAGATGTGATCGGCGTGATAGTGCGAGACGATCACCCGCTTCACCGGCTGCGCGGTCACGCGCGCGATGCCGGCCAGCATCGCACGGCCGAGTGCCGGCGTGCCGAGCGCATCGAACACGACCACGCCGTCGCCGGTGACGACGAAGCCCGCGTTGGACATGAAGCCGCGATTCGCGGCGCTCGCCATGCCCGCTTCGCCCTGGAAGAACCACACGCGAGGCGAGACCTGCTGCGCGCGCAGCTCGATTTCGGCGCAGCGCGCCGAAGCAGCACAAGCGAGCGCGAGGAGCGCGACTGCGACGGTCGACGGGATGCGCGAAGGCAACGTCACGCCGTCATTCTAGCGTCACGGCGAGGCGCGCGCGATCACGCGGTACCTGGCGATGAAGCGGCGGTCGATCGCGTCCTTCCAACGCCAGACCCAGCGTCCGGCGATTGCGAGTCGCCCATAGGAGGCAACCGCGCATCGATCGCCGGTCGAGATCAACGCGAGCGTCGTGCGTCTCGGCACGAACGGGCGGCCCGCATCGCCGCGCAGCGCGCGGCGCAGGTTGCGTGATAGTGGCGGGCCCTGGCGCACGGCGAGCACGCCCGACTTCGGCCGCGGATCGGCGATCTGCGTTGCGCAATCCCCCGCGGCGAACACGAACGGATGCGAGCGCGAGCGCAACGTCTCGTCGATTGCAATGAAGCCGGCGTCGTCCGTCGCGAGCCCGGCGTCGCGTGGCCAGCGCTGCGCGCTTGCGCCGGTCGTCCAGACGACGCGATCCGCCGCAACCAGCGATCCGTCGGCGAGGCGAATGCCCCCCTCGGCGATCGCGATGGCGGCCGCGCCGGCATGGACGGAGACGCCGCGATGCGCGAGCGCGCGCCCGATGCGTTCGCGCACCGACGGCGGAAATTGCGGCATGATCGTCGCCGAGTCGCCGATCAGATGCCATGCGAGCGAAGGGAAGGCGCGAAGCGCATGACGCATCGCGAGCAACGTCTCGACGCCGCCGGCGCCTGCGCCGACGACGGCGATGGATCGCACGTCGCCGGCTGCGACGGCGGCTCGCGTCGCGTTCCACGAGGCGATGAACGCCCGCACCGGCCTTACCGCGATGATCCGCTCGTGCGCGCTGCTCTGCGGCGCTGCCGGCATCGAGCCGATGTCGAGCGACGCGATGTCGAAGGCGATCGTTTCGCCGGCGTCGGTGATCGCGCAGCGCGCGGCGAGGTCGAGCGCAGCGACGCGCGCGCCGACGAAGCGCGCACCGGCGTGGGCGGCGAGCGCAGCGGCATCGACGTGAATCTCGTCGTGGCGGTAGTGGCCGGCGACGAACCCGGGCAGCATCCCCGAATACGGCGTGAGCCGCTCGGGATCGACGATGACGACGTCGGCATCGCGTGCCGCGCGCCGGTCGAAGCGGCGCAGCACTTCGAGATGCGAATGTCCGGCGCCGACGAGCAGCAGGCTCTTCACGAAACCACGCTACCCGACCTTGACACGCAACATCATGCCGCCGTCCTCATGCTCCAGGTTGTGGCAATGGAACGGATAGACCTGCTCGCCGGCGAACGGATGCCGGAAGTCGATCGCGATGCGCACCGATTCGCCGGGCCAGACGAGGACGGTGTCCTTCCAGCCGAAGTCGGTGGCGACGCGGCCGTGCTCGTCGAGCGCGAGCGCCGCGAGCGCATCCGGGCTCGTCTGCCGCTCGAGCACGCGGAACGCGAAGCCATGCAGATGCATCGCGTGCGGCATGCTCGTGTAGTAGTTGCGCAGCAACCACGTCTCGACGGCGCTGCGCGCGACGAGGATCGGCGTCTCGCCCGCGTCGTACACGCGGTCGTTGATGCGCCAGCGTCCCTTGCCGAAGCCGAGCCGAAGCGGCCGCTCGTCGGCGTTCGACTGCGCAAGCGGCGCCAGCGTCGACAGTCGTGGCGGCAAGGGCGGGGCGGCGCCGCCGCTTCGCTCGATGCGAAACTGCAGCATCGCGAACGTGCCGCCGTCGTGCCGGTGCGTGTGATCGCTCGATGGCTGCGCGCTGGCATGTCCCGGCGTCGCCGCTGCACTCGCCCCCGCGTCGGCGAGCGCCGCAGTTGCCGACGCCGGCTCGCCGTGCATCGGGTCGAACGCCCCGCTTTCGAGCAGCACGAAGCTGCCGGCGGCCACGCCCGCGAAGTCGACGAGCACGTCGATGCGTTCGGCCGGCGCGACGAAAACGCTGGTGACGCGGATCGCGCGCTCGAGCAGACCGCCGTCGGTTCCGATGAGATCGTACGGCATCGGCGAGCCGTCATCGCGCCGGAATCCGACGCGAAAGATGCGCGCGTTCGCGGCATTCACGATTCGCAATCGATAGCGGCGCGGCGCGACGTCGAGATACGGCCGCGGCGTGAAGTTGACCAGCGGCTCGTCGCCGTACCAGCCGTGCACGAGGTCCTCGGTGCTCGGCGCGTAGCGGGTCGACGAGGCGCTGCGCCGGTCGTGCAGCAGCAATGGAATCTCGGTGACCCCCGGCTCGAGCGAAAGCGCTCGACGCAACGCGTCGTCGTTCGCGTCGTCGACCCGCAGCATGCCGACCAGTCCGCGGTACGTCTGGCTCGCGGTCGCTCCGTGCGGATGCGGGTGATACCAGTAGAGGCCGCCGCGATTGCGCAGCGTGAACCGATAGCCGAGTGCCGCACCCGGTGCGATCAGCGTGTCACCGCTACCGTCGTTGCGCGCATCGATCGACAGCCCGTGCCAATGCACGATCGTCGGCTCGTCGAGTGCGTTGGCGACGGTGATGCGCACTTCGTCGCCGGTGCGCGCCGTCAGCGTCGGATCGAGCCAGCGGCGCGCTCCCGACGTCGTGTCGAACGCGAGCGCGCCGGCCTCGCCCGCATGTGCGGTCAGCGTGACGTCCGTCGATCCGATCGGCAGATAGCCGAGAAGACCGCTGCGTCCGGGCAGCGCGAGCGGCTGGTCGAAACGCGCCGGCGTCGCGCACAGGTCGGCGACCTCGATCGTGCTCGGCGAGCCGGCGCCGCCGATCGCACGCGGCAATGCGCATGCGAGCGCACCGGCGCCGAGCGCGCGCAGCGCGCGTCGACGGTCGGGCAAGCGCGCCGGCTCGTGCGTCATGAGGCAGTGCCGAAGCGAAAGCGAAGCCCGATCCACGCGCCGAACGGCGCACCGGGCGCGCGAAACGCCTCGGGCACCGCGAGATCGGGCGCGAAGGCGTCAGCCGGGCCGCGGAAGAAGTTCGCGCCGAGGATGCCGAAGTTCTGATAGCGCACGTCGAACAGGTTGCTCAGGTTGGCGAGGATCTCGAAGTCTCTCGCGAATTGCCACCGCGCGTCGAGATTGACGATCGCGTAGCCCGGAACGGCGCCACTCGCGTCGCTGTTGTTCTCGTCGCCGCGCGCGTACTGCGAGCTTGCGGCCACCAGACCCGCCGCGATGGAGAACGCTTCGATCGGCGACCACTCGACGCGAAGCTTGAACAGGTGTCTCGGCACGCCCGGGATTCGATCGCCGCTGCGCACGCCGATGTCCCCCGCCGGGTCTGCCGTCGAATTGTTCGGGCTGTGCGCGACGAACGGCGTGCGAAACGTCGCTTCGGTAAGGCTGTAGCGCGCCACAACCAAGACCGGGCCGAGCGGCACACCGGCACCGAGCTCGATGCCGTCGCGCCGCGTGCGTCCGATGTTGCGGAAATAGCCGGCGTTCACCGCGCCGCTGCCCGCGCTGATGAACTGGATATCGTCGGCAAGATTGGTCCGGTAGATGCTCGCGTCGATGAACGCGCCGTCCGCCTGCCGCCGCCGAGCGCCGAGCTCCCACGTCGTCGCGACGACCGGATTGAGCGGCGGATCGGCGAGAAAGATGTTCGGCAGCGTGCACGGCGCATCGGCGTCGGCGCACGTGAGCTCGATCGGCGAAGGCACGCGCATTCCCTCGCTCCAGCTCGCATAGATCGTCGAATCGGCCGCGAGCGCGTAGGTGACGCCCGCCGCCGGATTCAGCCGGCGGTATCGATGCGTCCCATCGAGCGCCGGCGATGCGCCGCTGCGATCGGCGATACCGACGCGCGCGTCGTTCCATCGGCCCGACAACGTCGCGGACCACCGCTCGGTGAGCGCGAGCGTGTCGGTCGCGTAGACCGAGAGCTGGCGCGTATCGGTGCGCACGTCGACCGTTTGCACGAACGCGCCTTCGCCGGGCGTCTCGCGATCGCCGGTGATGCCGGCGTTCTGCTGGCGCTGGCGGAAGTCGGTGCGTCCGAGGTCGGCCGACGCGCCGACGGTCAGCCGGTTGCGCAGGCCGAACACGTCACCCGGCACGGTGATCTGCGTCGCGCCGCCGTACCCGTTCGACACGAAGCCGGACACGACGTTGAATGCCGGCGGCTCGTCGGCGGATGTGTCGAAGTCGCCGTTGACATTGCTGTTGAAGCCGTCGGTGCGAAGCCGCCGGAAATACGCGTTGCCGCTCCACAGTCCCGCGCTCGAGAGGCGGCGCGCGGCCTGCGCGTTGACGAATGCGAGCTCGTTCGTCGTCGTGTCGGGCCACGTGTACGCTCTCTGCGCGCGATCGAGCATCGACAGCGGCAGCGTCTGCGTTCCCGACAGCGAAGTGTTGGCGTACGTCGCCGACAGCGCGACCTCGCTGTCGCCGCGCTCGACGCGAAGCTTGCCGAACAGCTGCCGCACGCGCGACTCCGAGTGCTCACGCCAGCCGTCCTCGTCGTGCGTGCGACCGGTGACGAACCAGTCGGCGACATCGCCGGCGCCGCCGGTCTCGAAGCCGACGCTGCGGCGGCCGAAGCTGCCCGCGCTCGTGTCGACGCTCGTCCCGGGATAGCGCAGCCCGTCCTTCGTGTATACGGCGAGCGCGCCGCCGAGCGTGTTCAGGCCGAACACCGGGTTCGAGCCCGGAACGACCTGCAGCGTCGCGATCGCCGACGTGGGCAGCAGATCCCAGTTGACGACGTCGGCGAACACTTCGTTGATGCGCACGCCGTCGACAAAGACGGATAGTCCCTGCGGAGTGCCGAGCAGGGGGGACGCGACGAAGCCGCGGAAGCTCACATCGGCCTGGAAGGGATTGCCGCTCGCGGTGTTGATGCTGACGCTGCTCGGATTCATCTCGAGGAAATCGGCGAGATGGGCGGGCCGCTGGCGCATGAAATCCGCGGCGCCGAACGTCTGTACGTTACCCGCGACGTCCTTCAGCGGCGCCGGAAGTCCCGGCAGCGGCGTCGTGCCGACGACCTCGATGCTCGGCAGCGGCACGACCGCAACGCCTTGCGCGACGCACGTCGTCGCGAGCACGACGGTTGCGCACGCCGCGAGCGATCGCCGCGCGCAGCCGCGACCCCTCATCGCGCGATCGCGACGCCCCAGGGTAGCTGGCCGACCGCGATGTCGGCGATCTTCTTGTACGCGTCGGTGTCGATCACGGCAACGGCGTTCGAGCGGCCGCACGCGACGTAGAGCTTCTTGCCGTCCGGTGTGAGCGCCATGTTCCACGGCCGCTTGCCGACCGCGATCTTGGCGACGATGGCGTTCGTTGCCGTGTCGATGACCTGCACGGTGCCTTCGCCGCCGGACGTGACGAACACGCGCTTCGCATCGGGATGCACGACGACACCGTTCGATCGCGCACCCGCCTTGATGCGAGCGATCACCTCGTGCTTCGCGACGTCGAACACGTTGACGGTATCCGCGTTCTCCGCGGCGACATACGCGCGGCTGCCATCGGGCAGGAAGCCGATGCCGCGCGGCCGGTTGCCCACCTTCACCGACTTCACCACCTGCCCCGTGGCGACGTCGATGACGTCGACGGAGTCGGCTTCCTCGGCACTCGCGTAAAGCCACTTTCCGTCGGGACTCCACACCGCGTGCTCGGGGTTCTTGCCCTTCGTGTGAATCCGTTTGACCACGGCGAGCGTCGCGAGGTCGACGATCGCGACTTCGTCGTTCTCCTCGATCGCCGCGGAGAGCAGCTTGCCGTCGGGCGACAGGTAGATCGCCTCGGGCGAGCTGCCGAGCGCGACGGTGGCCACCGGCTTGTGCTGCGCGAGGTCGTAGACGGCGAGCGCGTTCGCCGTCTGGTCGCTCACGTAAAGCCGGCGACGGTCGACCGCGATGCCGCGCGGCTTCTCTCCGACGCGCAGCGTGTCGACGACGACGTCCGTCGCCGTGTCGATGACCGAGATCGTCGCCGAGCCCTCGTTCGGCACGTAGGCGAGCGTCGCGGCCCCGGCGAGCGCCGAGTGCGCGGCGAGAGTGAAGGCGGCAATCCACGTTGCGATCTGCGCTGTCACTGCGTGTGTCCTCCGTTGCGCTCGCGCTGAGAGCGATGTTCCGCTTTGCGGGCGGCGCACAGTTTACTTTATGCTACACGAGACGCGAGATCGGCTCGCGCACCGGAGATATCGTTGGCACATCGATCGACGTCGCGCCATTTTGCCGCCGCGCGAGCGCTTGCCGGCGCCGTATCGCTCGGCGCAGCGATGGCGGCGGCTGCGCAGCCGGTCGAGCTCGATCCCATGGTGGTCACCGCGACGAGAACCGAGGCGCGCGCATTCGACGTGCCGGCCTCGGTCGACACGATCGACGCCGCGACGATCCGCAACGCGCAGCCGCTGGTCAACCTGTCGGAGACGCTCGTTCGCGTGCCGGGCATCGTGGCCCTCAACCGGCAGAACTACGCGCAGGACCTGCAGATCAGCTCGCGCGGCTTCGGCGCGCGCTCGACGTTCGGCGTGCGCGGTGTGCGGCTGTACCAGGACGACATACCGGCCACGATGCCGGACGGCCAGGGCCAGACCGGCAGCTTCAGCCTTCTCTCCGCGCGGCGCATCGAAGTGCTGCGCGGACCGTTCTCGGCGCTCTACGGCAACGCGTCCGGCGGCGTCATCGCCATGTTCACCGAGGACGGCGGCGACCGGCCGCAGGCCGATCTCGTCGGCTCGGCCGGCAGCTACGGCCTGTGGACCGTCGGACTGAAGCTTTCCGGCAGCGCGGCCGCCGGCCGCTACGTCGCCGCGGCGAGCCGCTTCGAAACCGACGGTTATCGCGAGCATTCGGCGGCGGTTCGCGATCTCGTCAACGCCAAGGCGAAATTCGAGCTTGCCGGCGGTACACGGATCACTCTGATCGGCTCGCAGCAGACGCAGCCCGATACGCAGGATCCGCTCGGACTGACGCGTGCCCAGTGGCAAGCCGACCCGCGCCAGGTCGATCCGGTCGCGCTCGCGTTCAACACGCGCAAGACGATTCACCAGCTGCAGGGCGGGGCGACGATCGAGCATCCCGTCAACAGCGAGACGACGCTCCGCGCGACGCTCTACGACGGCCATCGCAGCGTTCGCCAGTACCTCGCGCTGTCGGGCGCCGGCGCGACGTCGTCGGGCGGCGTTCCCGATCTCGATCGAAGCTTTGCCGGCGCCGACGTCCGGGCCGTGTGGCGAGGCCTGCTCGCCGGACGACCGCTGACCTTCACGATCGGCGGCGCATGGGACAAGCAGGACGAGAACCGCAAGGGATTCGTCAACAACAACGGCGAGCTCGGTGCGCTACGCCGCGACGAGGACGACGTCGTCACCGCGCTCGCCGGCTACGCACAGGCGCAATGGGAGTTGCTGCCGCGATGGGGTCTCACCGTCGGCGCGCGCGCGAACGAGGTGCGCTTCAGCTCGAAGGATTTCTACATCAATGCGCAGAATCCCGACGACAGCGGTGCACGCACGTTCAGTCGCACGACGCCGATCGCCGGGCTCGTGTTCCACGCGCGCGACGACGTGAACGTCTACGCGAGCTACGGCGAAGGATTCGAGACACCGACGTTCGCCGAGCTCGCCTACCGGTCGAGCGGGTCGGGGCTCAACCTCGGGCTCAACGCCGCGACGAGCCGTGCGTTCGAGCTGGGCGCGAAGATGCTGTTCGCCCGCGCGCAGCGCGTGAACGTCGCCGCGTTCGTCACGCGGACGAACGACGAGATCGTCGTCGATTCGGCGAGCGGCGGACGTACGACGTTCAAGAACGCCGGCCGCACGAAGCGCCACGGCGCCGAGCTCGCCTGGGACGGCGACCACGGCGGCGGCTGGACGTCGCACGTCGCGCTGACGTACCTGTCGGCGGAGTTCGCCGATGCATTCGCGAGCGGCTCGCCGGCGGTCGTCGTGCCCGCCGGCGCGAAGCTTCCCGGCGTGCCGGCGACGAGCGCATACGGCGAGCTCGCGTACGCGCCGCCGTCGCTGCACGGGCTCTCGCTCGGCGCCGAGCTGCAGCACGAAGGCAGGATCTACGTGAACGAGCGCAACAGCGACGCGGCGCCGGCTTACGCCATCGCCAACCTGCGCGCGAGCTATGTGCGCACGATCGCCACGCGCACGCCGACGCTGCCCGCCGACGTGGCGATGACGCTGTACGCGCGCGTCAACAACGTCGCCGACCGCAAGTACGCGGGTTCGGTGATCGTCGCCGACACCAACGGCCGCTACTTCGAGCCGGCACCGGGACGTAACTGGAGCGCGGGGATCTCGTTCAATGCGCTCTTCTGACCGTTACACCGCCACGGCGATCGTGCTGCATTGGCTGATCGCGGCAATCGTCATCGCCGAGTTCGTCTGGGGCTGGTGGATGCAGCAAATCCCGAAGCAGCCGATCGGCGTGCGCGCCGACGCGTTCAACCTGCACAAGTCGATCGGACTCACGCTGCTCGCGCTGATGCTTGCGCGACTTGCATGGCGGCTTGCGCACCGGCCGCCGCCGCTGCCACCGATGCGCGCGTGGAACGCAAGGCTTGCGCACGCGAATCACGCGGCGATGTACATCGTCCTGTTCGTGCTGAGCGCCGGCGGTTACCTCGGCTCGGCGTGGAGCGGTTATCCGGTGAAGCTCTTCGGGGCGACGCTGCCGTCATGGAGCGCCAATCAGCCGTTGCTGAAGGATCTCGCGAGCACCGTGCACCTGATCGCGTCGTGGACGCTCGCCGTCGCGTTCGTCCTGCACGTCGCCGGTACGGCGAAGCACGCGCTCGTCGATCGCAACGGCATGCTCGGCCGCATGTGGCTGCCTCGGCGTCGCGCGCAACGCGCGGCGCGATCGAAGCCGGCGGTGACGGTGTAGGACGGCCCTCTAGCTCGGACCCGCCGTTTCGAGCAGTCGCGTCGTTTCGTCGTGCTTCTGCTCGCGCGCGATGTCGAGGGCGGTCTTGCCGCGGTTGTCGCGCAGCTCGATGCGCGCGCCGGCGTCGAGCAACGCCCGAACGGTCGCCGTGTGGCCGTAGCCGGCCGCCCACATCAGCGCCGTCAGGCTGTTCGCATAGGCGCGATTCGGATCGACGCCGCGCGCGATCAGCATGCGCACGATGTCGGTGCGCCCTTCGCCGGCGGCATACGTCATCGCGTTCTTCGATATCCGGTCCACGGCGTCGATGCTCGCGCCACGATCGAGCAGCAGCGCGACGACTTCGGTGTGGCCGCCGTACGCAGCGGCCATCAGCGGCGTCACGCCGTTGATGGCCGGCTGGTTCACGTCGGCGCCCGCCTCGATCAGCTGGCGCGCGAGGTCGGCCCGGTCACGCTTCAGAACGATGACGAGCGCCGTTTCGCCGATCCGGTTGCGCGAGTTGATCGCGGCACCTTCGTGAAGCGCGCGCGAGATCGCCGCCACGTCGCTCGCACGCGCCGCGGCGAGCAATCGCGCACTGGGTCCGAAGTCGTCCGCGCTCACAAGCGTCGCGAGCGAAGCGAGCAGCGCGGCGATCCAGCGGGCATGGCGCAGGAAGAAATTTTGACCGAAGAACGACATTTTGCGACGCAGCATAGGTCGAGAAATTGCAAATGAAAACGGGAAGGACTATAACGCACGATGCGCCAACGCGCGATGCGCGCATGCAAGCGCGATCGCTCGAGATTTCGTCGAACAACCCACAAGGGGGATGCAATGCGAAAGGCAAGCAACCTCGCGCTCGCGGCGGCAGCCGCGATGCTCTGGACGAGCGGCGCTGCGCTCGCTCAGGGCGGCGCGGAGACAGGCACCGCCACGACGACGTCGAAGGCGATGTCGTCGAAGCTCCCGTCGGTTACGGCTGCGATGCTCGAAGGCGCGGCGAGCAACGCCAAGGACTGGCTGCATTCGAACGGCAACTACGCCAATTCGCGCTACTACCCGGGCAATCAGGTCAATACGGGCAACGTCGCGCGCCTGAAGCCGGTGTTCACGTTCCAGACGGCGGTGCTCGAGTCGATGGAAACGGCGCCGATCGTCGTGAACGGCGTGATGTTCCTCACCACGTCGTACAACCACGTCTACGCCGTCGACGCGGCGACCGGCGAGGAGTTCTGGCACTACAAGCACAAGATGGGTCCGATCACGACGTTCTGCTGCGGCCCGAACAACCGCGGTGTCGCGATCGAGAACGATCGCCTGTTCATGGGCACACTCGATGCGAAGCTCGTCGCGCTCGACGCGAAGACCGGCAAGCTGCTGTGGGAGCAGCAGATCGCCGATCCCGACAAGGGCTACTCGGAAACGATGGCGCCCGCCGTGATCGACGGCAAGGTGCTGATCGGCACCAACGGCGGCGAATACGGCATCCGCGGCTTCGTGAAGGCGTTCGACGCCAAGGACGGACATCTGTTGTGGACGTTCTACACGATCCCCGAGAAGGGCCACGAGGGCGTATGGGCGACGAAGGATGCGACCGGTCGCGACATGCATCGCGATATCGATGCCGAGAAGGCCGCGTTCGCCAAGGACAGCTCGTTCTACCAGACGCTCGGCGGCGGCGTGTGGATGACCCCTGCGGTGGACAAGAAGTCGAACAGCGTCATCTTCGTCGTCGGCAATCCGTCGCCGGACCTCTACGGCCAGATACGGCCGGGTGACAACCTGTACACCGACTCGATGGTCGCGATCGACCTCAACACCGGCCAGTACAAGTGGCACTCGCAGTACATCGCGCACGACGTGTGGGACCTCGACGCGGTGAGCGCGGTGATCCTGACACAGGCGAAGGACGGCGCCGGCAAGACGGTCGACGTCGCGATCCACGGTGGCAAGACCGGCCACGTCTACGTGCACGAGCGCGGGACCGGCAAGCTGATCCGCTTCTCCGACGCGATGATTCCGCAGGAGAACATGTGGACGCTGCCGACGAAGACGGGCGCGCGGATGCTGCCGGGCGCGAACGGTGGCGTCGAGTGGTCCCCGATGGCCGTCAACCCGAAGCTGCACCTCGCATTCGCGGCGAATCTGCATCAGCCGATGACGTATCAGTACGAGGAGGCGGCGTATCCCGGCGGGAAACTGTGGCTCGGCGGCGCGTTCAAAACGATTCCGAGCGAGGAGCAATGGGGCCAGCTGGTCGCCGTCAACATCGACACCGGAAAGATCGCATGGAAGGTGAAGACGCCGCAGCCGCTGATCGGCGGCGTTCTCGCCACCGCCGGCGACCTGGTGTTCAACGGCGAGGGCAACGGCTGGTTCAAGGCGTTCGACGCGCGCACGGGCAAGGAGCTGTGGAAGTACAACGCCGGCGCCGGCGTGAACTCGCCCGCGGTGTCGTACATGGTGAACGGCAAGCAGTACATCGCCGTCGCCGCCGGTGGCAACACGCAGCTCGATTTCAAGCGCGGCAACAGCGTCGTCGTCTTCGCGCTGCCGTAATCGTTTCGCCTTCGAACGGCCACGTCGCGCGCGCGCGGCGTGGCCGTTTGCTTGCCTGCACGCGCGGCACGCCAGCGTTTCCCGGCCGCGGTTCACGAACCCGCTGATCGACGCACGCCATGTCCGCTCATCGCATCTTGCTGTTCGTCGCGCTGGTCGCGCTCGCCGCCACGTCGTCGGCGCAGACGTCGGCTCCCGCCAAGGCGCCTGCGAAGGCGCAGGTGTGCGCCGCCTGCCACGGTCCCAACGGCAATTCGACGGACCCGCAATACCCGATCCTCGCCGGACAGACGTCGCGCTACCTGTTCCTGCAATTGCGCGATTTCAAGGCCGGCCGGCGCAAGGATCCTCAGATGTCGCCGATGGCCGCCGACCTCGCGCCGGAGGAGATGCAGGATCTCGCGAACTGGTATGCGGCGCAGCAGCCGAAGCCGACGGGCTTCAGGGCCGACGCCGCCAAGGTGGAGGCAGGCCGCAAGAAGGCGGACGAATTGCTGTGCACGATGTGCCACCTCGGCGGCTTCAAGGGGCAGAACGAGATTCCGCACGAAGCGGGGCAGCACTACCGGTACATCGTCAAGCAGCTCAAGGATTTCAGGGACAAGCGGCGCACGAACGACGCGGGCAGCATGACCGCCTACACGTCCAACCTGTCCGACCAGGACATCGACAACCTCGCGAACTACATCGCGAACCTGCAGTAGCGAAGCGAGGGTCAGAGAACGAGGGTCAGAGTTCAGTGTTGAAGGCGAGGGTCAGAGTGCAGTTGCGCGGCGAAATGCCGATGCCGCGTCCCGAAACTGCACTCTGACCCTCGTCTTTGACCCTCGTCTTTGCACTTTTCAGCGTCGTGGTGCGGGTCTAATATATTTCCGATCCGCGCGGCGCATTCGCTCCCGCATCGCTCATGAATCCGAGGTGCTTGCCATGCCCGACCCCATCTCACTCACCGTCAACGGCAAGACGGTCGCGATGGATATCGATCCGCGCACGCTGCTCGTCGAATTCCTGCGCAACGATCTTGCGCTGACCGGAACGCACGTCGGCTGCGACACCGGCCAGTGCGGCGCCTGCACCGTGCATTTGAACGGCCGCGCAATCAAGGCATGCACGATCCTCGCGCTGCAGGCGCAAGGCGCGAACGTGCTGACGATCGAGGGCGTCGCCGCGAACGGCGAGTTGCACCCGATGCAGGCGGCGTTCAAGGAATGTCACGGTTTGCAGTGCGGCTTCTGCACGCCGGGCATGGTGATGAGCGCGCTCGATCTCGTCCTGCGCCATCCGAACGCATCCGAAGACACGATCCGCGAGGAGCTCGAAGGCAACCTGTGCCGCTGCACGGGCTACCAGAACATCGTCAAGGCGGTGCGGCAGGGCGCCGCTTCGATGGGCAAGTAGAGGAGGCGCGATGGGCGCGAACGAGCAGGGCCCCCTGGCAAGTCCCGTCGGACAGTCGGTTCGACGCAAGGAGGACTTGCGCTATCTGACCGGAACCGGCCAATACACCGACGACGTCAACCCGCCGAATCACGCATGCGTTCTTCCTGCGCTCGCCGCACGCGCGTGCGACCATCACGAAGGTGACGCACGCCGAGCTCGCGCTCGACGCCGACGGCAGGTTCCTCGCGCTGAGCGTGCACACGATCGCGAACATGGGCGCGTACCTGTCGATGTTCGCATCGTGCATTCCGACGATCCTGTACGCGACGCTGCTCGCCGGCCAGTACACGAGGCCGGCGATCTTCTGCGAAGTGACGGCGGCGTTCACCAACACCGCGCCGGTCGACGCATATCGCGGCGCCGGGCGGCCGGAGGCGACGTTCGTCGTCGAGCGCATCGTCCATCAGGCCGCGGTCGAGACGGGCATCGCACAGGACGAGCTTCGCCGGCGCAACTTCGTCCGCTCGTTCCCGTACCAGACGCCGGTCGCGCTGTCGTACGACACCGGCGACTACGACAAGACGCTGGACGGCGCGATGCAGCTCGCCGACGTCGCGGGATTCGCCGCGCGCAAGGTGGCATCGGAGAAGGCGGGCAAGCTCCGCGGCCTGGGCTATGCGTCGTACATCGAGGCGTGCGGCCTCGCGCCGTCGAACATCGCGATCGTCAAGGCGCTCGACAAGGTCGTCGCCAAGGGCAGGAAGATCGCCGCGCATCTGCTCGAAGCCGCCGAAGTCGACATCGAGTTCAAGGACGGCAGGTTCGCCGTCGCGGGCACCGATCGCAGCAAGGCGTTCGGCGAGGTCGCGCTCGCCGCGTACGTGCCGCACAACTATCCCGCTCGACACGCTGGAGCCGGGCCTCGACGAAACGGCGTTCTACGATCCGACGAACTTCACGTTTCCGCCCAGCGGACAGCTGCTGACGGGCAGCCTGGTGCACCGGCAGCGTCGATGAACGCCGTGATGGATGCGCTCGCCGGCGTGGGCGTCAAGCATCTCGACATGCCCGCGTCGCCACACCGCGTGTGGCAGGCGATCCGCGCAGCGAAGCAAGCGTAAGGAGAGCGCAATGTACGCATTCGAACTGCAACGCCCGAAGTCGATCGCCGACGCCGCTGCGCTGCTCGCGAAATCGGGCGGCAAGCTGCTCGCCGGCGGACAAAGCCTCGTCGGCGCGATGAAGCTTCGCCTTGCGCAGCCGGGGACGCTCGTCGATCTGTCGGGAATCGCGGATCTCGCGGGCATTCGCAAGGAGAGCGATTCCGTCGTGATCGGTGCGATGACGCGCCACGCCGACGTCGCCGCGTCGCCGATCGTGAAGAGCGCCATTGCGGCGCTCGCCGCGCTCGCGCAAGGGGTGGGCGACCGTCAGGTGCGCAACATGGGCACGATCGGCGGGTCGATCGCGAACAACGACCCGGCCGCCGACTGGCCGGCGGCGGTGCTGGGCCTCGCCGCAACGGTGCGCACGAACAAGCGTGGCATTGCCGCCGACGATTTCTTCAAGGGACTCTACGACACCGCGCTCGGCGCCGACGAGATCATCACGTCGGTAAGCTTTCCGGTGCCGAAGAAGGCCGCGTACGTCAAGTTTCCGAACCCGGCGTCGCGTTTTGCACTCGTCGGCGTGTTCGTCGCGCAGACCGGCGGCGGCGTGCGCGTCGCGGTCACCGGTGCCGGCTCGTGCGTGTTCCGCTCGAAGGCTCTCGAAGCGGCGCTCGCGAAGAGCTTCACCGCCGATGCAGCGAAGTCCGTGAAGATCGACGCCGCTGCGCTCAACACCGACCTGCATGCGTCGTCGGAGTATCGCGCGCACCTGATCTCGGTCATGGCGGCGCGCGCGGTGCAGGCCGCGGGCTAGGTCGACGCAGCGCGCGATCGGGTGGCGCCTGCGCGCCGCCCCGATTTCCTTTCGCGCGCGCATGCCGCGCGTGCGAGAGGCAGCGCGGCCGCTATCGCGCGTCGCGGTCCGCGCCTGCCTCCTGCCAGAGCGCGCGATAGCATTTCCACATCACCGCGGTATCGAGACTGCCGAGGCCCTGCGCGCGCGCGGCCTCGTTCAGGCGCTCCACGCTGTGCGCGACCAGCGGCGGCGCGCCGTGAGCATTCGCCATGTCGACGGCCAATCGGACATCCTTGATCAGCAGGTCCACCGAGAACGTCGGATTGCGGTAGTCGTCCGCGGCGATCCTCGCGCCGAGCTCCTTGAACAGGTTGCTGACCGTTCCGGCCTGGCTCGCGGTGATCGTTTCGTACAGCAGCCCGGGCGCGATGCCGACTCTTTCGGCGACCGCCATCATCTCCGCCGTCATCGCGTTGATCGCGCCGAACATCAGCTGGTTCAGAAGCTTGACCTGGTTGCCGGCGCCGGACGGACCGATATGGAAGATCTTCGCCGCGAGCACCTGCAGCACCGGCTTGCACTTGTCGACGTCGGCGGCACGGCCGCCGATCGGCAGCGCCCAGTTTCCGACCATGCCGGGTCGTCCGAGAACCGGCGCGTCGAGGTAGCCGACCGATTTCGCGTCCGCGAGGCGAGCCATCCGCTGCGACGTCGCGGGATCGACGGTGCTCTGATCGACGATGACCAAGCCGCTGCGAGCGGATTCGAGCAGGCCGCCGGATCCCGCGACACAAGCAGACACTTCCGTCGGACCCGGCAGATACATCAGCACCACGTCGGAGCATTCTGCAACGCCCGCGAGGTCGGCAGCGACGGTGACGCCCGATTTCGCCGCCAGCTCGCCGGTCGCCGCCGGAACGACGTCGTAGACGAAGAGCGGAAGCCCCGCCGCCGCGACGTGCTCGATCGCGCGGCGCCCCATGACGCCCGCTCCGACGATGCCGACGTTGGTCATCGAATTTCTCCGCTTGCCGAGTTCGGTCGCTGGTCCGTGGTCGCCCGCAAGCGCGTACCCGCACTCTACGGTGCGTTGCGACGGTGCAGGTGAACCGCCACGCCACCCGAGAAGCATTCCGGCGTGCAAAGGACGCGCGGATTGCGACCGACGATCTTCTCGGTTCGCCGCCACGCGTCGGCGAAGTCCTTGACGGGAACGTAGCCCATCCCGCGCGCGTAGCTCGGCGCCTGCGCGCCGACGATGAAGACCGCCGACGTCCACAACAGCGCCGCGCTGCCGCCGCTGATCATGCTCATCGCGTGGAACGGGTGATAGGCGTAGCGATTGGAGTATTGCCAGCGGTAGTCGTAGTTGTCGACGATCGCCGCGGCATCGCCGGAGGCGAGGAAGTCGGCCGCATCGCAATATTTCTCCAGCGCGGCGTACGTTTCCTCGTACGAGGGAAACCAGTGACGGTTAAACCATCCGTCGCACACCGCGGCGGCGATGATCACGGCACCCTCGCGCAGCGCGTTCCAGCATCGCGACAGCTGGCCGCCGATCGCGAGGCTCATCAGGATCGGATTGGTCCCCATGCCGGGACCGTAGTGGAAGTTGCGCGGGAGTCCGATGACCAGCACGTCGGCGGGCTCCGGCATGTCGAGCGCGACGTTGGTGCGCTTGTCGGCGAGCGGCCACGTCGCGGCCTCGACGCTGTCGATGACTCCGGCCTTGACGTCGAGCACCTGCGAGCGCTGGCCGAGCACGGCGTCGACGGCGAAGAATCGCTTGCCGATGCCTTTCTCCATCGCACGCCCGATCGACGCGAATTGCTTGCGCATGTGCATGCTCGTGCTCGCGCCGAGCCAGTCGCGCCGGTGCATCGTCGACGGCGTGTGGTGCGAGGCGATCGACTGCCAGCCCGACATCCCCGTCACGATCATCTTGTAGCCGCCGCTGTACCCGCCGTACGGGTTGCCCGTCACGTGGCCGACGACGATCGGCACGTCGGCCTCGGCGATCAGCCGGTTGCATTGCACGCGATTGCCCATCGCGTCGGTGCCGAAATCGACGAGATCCGGCGCCTCGGCGTCGTAGTTGACGATGCGATCCGGCCAGAAGCGGTCGACGACGTCGTGTCCGAGATACGCGTGCCATTCGTCGAGCGTGTTCTTGCGGTGCAGGCCCATCGCGCAGAGCAGCGTGATGTCTTCCAGTCGCGTTCCGCCGGCGAGGAGCTCCGCGACGATGAGCGGGATCGACACGCGGCGGTGGCTTTGCGGCTGGAAGCCGCCCTTCACCCGGTCGGGAAAGCCGATGACGGCCTTCCTGCCCGCTCCGGCCAGCTCGCGCAGCGGCGGCGCTGCGAGAGGCTTCGCCAGAGCATCGCGCGTCGCCTGCACCGGATCGACTTCGGGCGGGTCGGTGTAGGTCTTGCCGTAACGGACGACGACGGCGGAATCGGGAAGCTCCACCCGCATCGCTCCGTCGCCGTAATCCAGCAGTACGTCCTGCATGCTCGTTCTCCGTGTCGCGTCAGCCCGCCGAAACGCTGCGCAGATGCTCGGCCACGGCTGCTTCTATCGTGTAGTGCGGCTGCCAACCGAGCTCGCGCCGCGCTGCGCTGTCGTCGTACTCGGCCGGGTAGGGCGAGAGCGAGCGCCCAGCCTGCGCGAGCGTCACCCTCGCGTCCGGCCGCAGCCTGACCGCAATGGCAACGACGTCGCGAATCGAATGCACGCCGCCGGCGATGTTGAAGATCCGCCGGGTCAGCGTCGTTGCGTCCCACAGCAGCAGAATGGCCCTGACCGCGTCCTTTACATAGAGCCAGTCGCCGCGCTCGTCGGGATTGGGCACGTCGATCGGCACGCCGCGGGCGATCGCATCGAGGATCAGCGACGAGTACAGCGCCGTGATGCCCGTCGTGCGTCCCGGACCGAACACCCAGGTGAACCGCAGCGCGCCCGCATCGAGGCCGTGCTTGCGCGCGTACCATTGCAGCAGGTGTTCGCAGGCGAGCTTCGTCTGCCCGTAGATCGTTTCGGGATTCTTCGGGCCATCGTCCGCCACGGGCTCGATTGCGTCACGGCCGAACACCGAGATCGAGCTCATCATGAAGAACTTGCGCGTCCGCTGCGCGACGCACGCGTCGAGCAGCACGCGCGTCGAATCGAAGTTCACCTGGAAGCCGCGAATCGGATCGTCCTCGCAGGGTCCGGCAAGGATCGCTCCCAGGTGGAAGACGCCGTCGGGCCGGCACGTGGTCATGCCGCGATAGAGGTCGGGCGCCGAGCCGAGGTCGCCACGGATGTAGCGGATGCGATCGCGATACGCCGCGAGCGTCGCCGGGTCCGCGGCCGCGTCGAATACGCTCACGTCGTAACCGCGTGCGAGCAGCGCCGGGATCAGGTAGGACCCGATGAACCCGGCGCCGCCGGTGACGAGAACGCGCATCGCGCCTCCTTCGGCCCTCGCGTCGTCGTTCCCGCGATCGCGGGTGCCCGCCGCGGCGGACGCTCAGGCCTTGACGGTGTCGAGATACGGCTTGGTGTCGAAATATTGCGACGCGGGTACCGGATTCTGGATGCCGCCGAAGCGCACGAAGAAATCGGTTACCTGCTGCAGCCATTTGGTCACCGTGCCGTCGGCATACAACCGGCGCCACTCGCCCGACGGGAACGTCTTCTGCGCCTTGTACTGCTCCTTCAGATCGGACAGCGGCACCTGCGGGTAATCGTTCTTCTGCAGCGCCTCCAGCGCAGCGTCGGGATTCTTGACGATGTAGTCGTTCGCGGCGACCCAGCCGCGGATCACCCGAGGGATGACGTCGTAATTCTTGTCGAAATAGTCGGTACGAGTCGCCCAGCCGCCAACGATCGCCGCCTGCGGATAGTAGGCCGATGCATCGACCAGCATCTTGGCGTGCGGCACCTTGTCGCGGACGACGATGTTGAACGGCACCCACAGGGCCACGGCCGGCACGGCGCCGGAAATGAACGACGCCACGGCCTCGGACATTCGCTGATTGACGATCTCGACATCCTTGGTCGGGTCGACGCCGTTGGCGCGCAACGCCGTGTCGAGGAAGACGTGGGCGGTGGTGCCGCTCGTCGTCGAGATCTTCTTGCCCTTGAGATCGGCGAAGCTCTTCACGCCCATGTCCTCGCGCACCCAGAGCTGCGCGGTGGCGAACTCGACGTCGTTGATCAGGAATGCCTTGCCTTGGCCGCGCGCCGGAAAGTTCGACAGCACCGCGCCGGTTGCCAGCATGTCGATGCTGCCGCCGATCATCGCCTGGAAGAGCTCGAGGCCGGTCGTGAACTGCACCATGTCGAGGTCGAGGCCTTCCTTCGCGAAGCTGCCGCGATGGATGCCGGTCCAGATCTGGCCGTCGACGGCGAGCGTGTGCAGATAGCCGACCTTGACCTTCGTCCGTCCCTGCGCGAACGCCGGGGCGCCGGCGACCGTCAAGCCGAGCGCACCGCCGGATGCCTGCAGGAACGCCCTTCGGTTCATCGTCATGTCCTGTCTCCTCTTGGGTCAGTCTGGCAGGCGTGCCGTTTGCCGTGCCTGCTCCGCGTACTCCTCCATCACCAGCTCGCGCACGTGCGATCGCAGCTCGCCGAACTGCGGCGTATCGTGCAGCGATTCGTGCCTCGGATGCACGAGCGGCACGTCGACGATCTCGCGGATGCGCGCGGGCCGTGCCGTCATCACGATGATGCGATCGGACAGGTATACCGCCTCTTCGACCGAATGGGTGATCAGCATCACGGTTTTGCCCTCGGCCTGCAGCACGTCGATCAGCAGGTCCTGCATCGCGCTGCGCGTCTGAGCGTCGAGCGCGCCGAACGGCTCGTCCATCAGCAGGAACTGCGACCTGACCGCATACGCCCTGGCGATGGCGAGACGCTGTCGCATCCCGCCCGAAAGCGTCTTCGGCCATGCATTCGCGAAATCGGCGAGCCCCATCAGGCGCATGTAGCGCTCGCAGATCTCGACGCGCTCGTGCTGAGGCACGCGGCTCGCGCGAAGGTTCAGGCCGAACGCGATGTTCTGCCTCACGGTGAGCCAGGGGAAAACGCCGTATTCCTGGAAGATCACGCCGCGATCGGGCCCGGGAGCGACGATCGGCTGCCCGTCGAGCAGCACCACCCCCGCCGTCGGCTTCACGAAGCCGGCCACGACGTTCATCATCGTCGTCTTGCCGCAGCCGGAGGGACCGATGATCGAGACGAACTCGCCGTCGACGATCCGGTACGACACGTCCTCGACGACCCGAAGCGGTCCCGACGGCGTCGGGAATTCGACCGATACCTGCTCGAAGGCGATGCGCGCGCCCGCAGTCGGCGTCGCGCTCATGCGATGCGTTCCTGCCAGGCCACCAGCCGGCGCGCCACGGCGCGCAGCGCGACGTCCATCGCGAGCGCGATGAAGCCGATGCAGATGATGCCCACGTAGATGATGTCGAGCTGGAAGAACGCCGCCGCGTTCTGGATCAGCGAGCCGAGCCCCAGCCGCGCCGCGATCAGCTCCGAGGCGACCAGCGTCGCCCACGCGACGCCGAGCGCCACGCGAAGCGCCGTGAGCATGTGCGGAACGGCGAGAGGTACGACGACCTTGAGGAAGATCTCGTCGTCCTTCGCGCCGAGCGTGCGGGCGACCCTCACGTAGATCGGGCTGATCTGCGCGATGCCCTCGTACATCACGATGACGCCGGAGAAGAACGCCGCATAGAACAGGATCACCACCTTGGCGGTCTCGCCGATGCCGAAATAGACGATCACCAGCGGGATCAGCGCGATCGGAGGCAGCGCGCGGAAGAAGCTGAGCGGCGGGTCGATGAAACGGCGAATCTCGCGATACCAGCCGAGGACGAAGCCGACCGGGACCGCGAGCAGAATGCCGAA
The DNA here is from genome assembly GCA_963798655.1 of uncultured beta proteobacterium. Taxonomy (GTDB): domain Bacteria; phylum Pseudomonadota; class Gammaproteobacteria; order Burkholderiales; family Casimicrobiaceae; genus CAVSMC01. The sequence continues at coordinate 383,663 of CAWCUH010000016.1, forward strand.
CGAGACGCCGAGGAAGACGCGCTGCGTCGACATCCAGATGTCGCGCGGCAGCCGATCGCCGAGAAGCGTGATGAACCTCCGTGCGACGGCATGCGGCGTGGGTACGAGCGCCGGATTCACGAACCCGCTGTAATGGATCGCGTACCAGACGAGCAGCATGGCTGCCCAGGGCGCGAGAATAAGTGCGGTGCGGCGCAAGGTCGGCAATCGAAAGCGGCTTCGTCGTCGGAGCGCGGCGCAGGCGAAGTCCTTTGGCGATCATCCGCGACGAGCCCGGCAAAATAACCCGGGCCGTCGCCGCTCGCAACTTCCGCGGCCGCGGCGGGCGGCCTGCGCTTCACGCGCAGCCCGGCGCGAGTACCGGGTCGGGGGGCGTACCGGCCCCGCAGGGCGCCGATGCGCGCCCGTGCAGCGCGCCGTCACAAGCTGCCGCGAGAATACGCGTGCACCAGCGTCGTGAACGGATAATGCACGAACTGTCCGGTTACCGGGTTGAACCACGTCTGCTGCGCGAGGATCGCGCCGGGCGCGCCGTCGTGGACGATGCGCACCCCGCCGCGCGTCGCGCCTCCGAGCGCGACGCCGTTCGGCTTGATGATCTGCACGCTGCCGTTCGGCGGCAGCGTGAAGTTGTCGGAGCCGACGACCGATCCTGCTTCGTCGAAGTACACGATCGTGCCCGACACGTGCGAGCTGAACGCGTCGGACGCCGCGACGTTCGACAGCGCGAAGATGTCGCTGTAGCCGTTCACCGACCAGCGGGCGGCGGCCATCGTCGTCGGGACGACGCGCACCGCGAAGCTGTGCGCAACTGTCGGCGATGCGGTCGGATTCAGCACGCGGAGGACGAGGCGCCGAGCGGCCGCGGTGTTGACGAACGTCCGCCGCTCGCCCTGCGAGAATCCGCTTTCGAGCTGCGGCGCGGGGAAGTCGAGCGAGCGGTCCGTTGTCGCGATCGCGCTGACGCCGTCCGACTCGAGCAGCGCCCAGATGCCGACGGCATTGTTGCCGTCGGATGCCCTGCCGTACGGCATCCACACGTCGATTGCGTACGACTGCTGCGGATCGACGCGAAACGTGAACCATGCATCGGTCGACATCGGTGCGAGCTGATCGGTGTACGCGGTCCCGTCGGCGAGGATCGGCCGCGCATTCGCGGCGCTGTCGTTTCCGTACTGGGCGGCCTCGCTGGTCGCGCATAGCATGGCGGCGACGATTGCGATGGCGTTGGCGAAGCTGCGGGCGCGATGCATGACCTTTCCCCCTGCGATATGGAATCGCTAGCATAGGCGTGCGAGGACCGCGCGTCCAAACACGTTCGTCGGACGCGCTCTTGCCTGCCTGCTATGCTTGGACACTGGCGCGGGTCGCATCGCCGCCGCCGTTTCCGCCGCACGGTTCGCCATGACTGCTGTGCCTCCTCCCGCGTCGGTCGACGACATCCTCGCATTGCTGGACCGGCACGATTACGTCGCCGATCGCCGCCTCGCCACGAGCGTGTTCCTCGCGTTGCGGATGGGCCGGCCGCTGTTCCTCGAAGGCGAGGCCGGCGTAGGCAAGACCGAGATCGCGAAGGTGCTGGCAACCGGGCTCGGCAAGCGGCTCGTGCGGCTGCAGTGCTACGAAGGCCTCGACGTCGGATCGGCCGTCTACGAGTGGAACTATCCACGCCAGATGATCGAGATCCGGCTGGCCGAGGCCGGCGGGGGCGTCGAGCGCGGCCAGCTCGAGCACGACATCTTCACCACCAAGTTCCTGCTGCGTCGGCCGCTGCTCGAAGCGCTCGCGCCGCACGACGGCATCCCGCCGGTGCTGCTGATCGACGAGCTCGACCGCACCGACGAGCCGTTCGAGGCGTACCTGCTCGAAGTGCTCGCCGAATACCAGGTGACGATTCCGGAGCTCGGTCCGATCAAGGCGGCCGCGCCGCCGGTCGTCGTCATCACGTCGAACCGTACCCGCGAGATCCACGACGCAATCAAGCGGCGCTGCCTGTATCACTGGGTCGGCTATCCGGACGCGCTGCGCGAGCTCGCCATCGTCCGTCGCAAGCGTCCGCAGGCAAGCGAATCGCTCGCACGCGAGATCGTGGGCTTCACGCAGCGGCTGCGCGCGCTCGACTTGTTCAAGGCACCGGGCATCGCCGAGACGCTCGACTGGGCCGAGGCGCTCGTCGCGCTCGACCGCGTCGCGCTCGATGCGCAGACGGTCGCCGACACGGCGGGCGTGCTGCTCAAGTACCAGGACGATGTCGGCGCGCTGACGCCCGACGTCGCCGCGAAGCTCGTCGCCGATGCGAGAGCCGAAGGCGTTCGCCTGTGACGCCCACCGCCATGCGGCAGTGGACGCAGATTTCGGCCGGCGCGCTCGCGCTCGCGCCGAAGGGGCGGCTCGTCGAGAACGTCGCCCATTTCGTCCGTGTGCTGCGCAAATCCGGATTGCCCGTCGGACCGGCGCGCACGCTCGCGGCGCTCGAAGCGATCGAGGCTGTCGGCGTCGACAATCGCACCGACTTTCGCGCGGCGCTCGCCGCCGTGCTCGTATCGCGTCACGAGCATCTGCCGATATTCGAGCAGGCGTTCGACCTCTTCTGGCGCAATCCGCGGCTGCTCGAGAAGATGCTCGCCGCGCTGTTGCCGAAGGTGCACGGCCGCGGTACGCGATCCGACGAGCCGCAATTGCCGGCGCGGCTCGCCGAGGCGATGCTGCCTCCGGCACTGCCCGACGCGCCGCTGCCGCAGATCGAGCGGGTCGACCTCGACGCGTCGTTCACGTTCTCGGCGCGCGAAGTCCTGCAGCACAAGGATTTCGAGACGATGACCTCGGCCGAGCTTGCCGCGGTGCGCTCGATGCTCGCGCGGCTGCGCCTGCCGCTTCCCGACGTGCCGACGCGGCGCACGACGCCGGCGTCGCGTGGGAATCGCGTCGATCTTCGCGCGACGCTTCGGCGCATGACCGGCGCGTCGGGCACGCTTGCACCGCTGCGCTGGCGCCGGCGCACAGGCCGCACGCCGCCGCTCGTCGTGCTGTGCGACATCTCGGGCTCGATGGAGCGCTACGCGCGGATGCTTCTGCATTTCCTGCACGCGATCACCAACGATCGCGACCGCGTGCACGTGCTGCTGTTCGGCACGCGCCTGACGAACATCACGCGCCACCTGCGCCATCGCGACGTCGACGTCGCGCTCGCGCGCGTCACCGCGGCGGTGCCCGACTGGTCCGGCGGCACGCGAATCGGCGGCTGCCTCGCCGAGTTCAATCGGTCGTGGTCGCGCCGGCTGCTCGGACAGAACGCCGTCGTGCTGCTGATCAGCGACGGCCTCGACGCCGAAGCGGGCGAGGGTCTCGCCGCGCAAACCGAGCGGCTCGCGAAATCGTGCCGGCGGCTGGTGTGGTTGAATCCGCTGCTGCGCTACGAGGGCTTCGAGGCGCGTCCGGCCGGCATTCGCGCGATGCTGCCCCATGTCGACGATTTTCTTCCCGTGCACAATCTCGAAAGCCTGACCGATCTCGCCGCTGCCCTCGAACAGCAGGTGCGCGACCGGCGCACGGCGGCACGAAGCGCACAGCCGCGCAGTCGCGGGTCCAAATCATGGAAATGACCAGTACGCGCACGATCGCCGCGCCGTTGCCGAAAGTGTGGGCGGCGCTGAACGATCCGCAAACGCTCAAGGGCTGCCTGCCCGGCTGCGAGATGATCGAGCCCGACGGGGCCGATCGCTTTCGCATCGTGATGGCCGCGAAGGTCGGACCGGTTTCGGCGCGCTTCACCGGCCTCCTCGAGCTCGCCGACATCCAGCCGCTGCACGGGTACACGTTGCGCTTCGACGGCCAGGGCGGCCCCGCCGGGTTCGCCAAAGGCGAGGCCGTCGTCGCGCTGGCGGATGCCGATTCGGGCAACGCGACTGCGCTCACCTATCGGGCGAAAGCGCAGGTCGGCGGCAAGATCGCGCAGATCGGCTCGCGCCTCGTCGACGGCGCGGCGGCGAAGCTCGCCGACGATTTCTTCGCATGCTTCGCCGTAACGCTCGCACCGCCGGCCGAGATCGCGACTCAGGCGCCGGCGGTGACGCCGTCCGCACCGGCCGCGTTCGGCGCCGCGCACGCGATTCGCTGGATCGCGCTCGTCGCGATCGTCGTGCTGCTCGTATGGCTGTATTCGCAAAGGCACTGAGCAATAACGGATAGACGCGCAGCTGTCGTTCGGCCGCGGCTTCATCAGAGGGTTTCGCCATGGATAGCGTCGATCTCGAAGTCCTTCGTCGCAGCGCCGACTGGGTCGATTCCGGCCGTCGGGTGCTGCTCGTCACCGTCGTCAGAACATGGGGCAGCTCGCCGCGCCCCGAGGGCGCGATGCTCGCCGTGCGCGACGACGGCCTCGTCGAAGGATCGGTGTCCGGCGGCTGCATCGAGGACGACATCATCGATCGCATTCGGCGCAACGGCTTCACCGCGACGAAATGCGAAGTCGTCACGTACGGCGTGTCGGCGGACGAGGCGCGTCGTTTCGGCTTGCCGTGCGGCGGCACGATCCAGCTCGTCTGCGAGCCGTTGGCGCGCGAATCGGGGATCCGCGCACTGCTGCGCGAAGTCGAGGCGGGACATCTCGTCGCGCGCCAGCTGGATCTCGCGAGCGGCGCGGCGAGCCTGCATCCGGCGCGCGCGACCGACGGCCTCACGTTCGACGGCCGCACGCTGGTGTCGGTGCACGGGCCGCGCTATCGGATGCTGATGATCGGCGCATCGCAACTTTCGAAGTACCTCGCGCAGATCGCCGTCGGTCTCGACTACCAGGTGACGATCTGCGACCCGCGCGACGAATACACGGAGACCTGGGATGTGCCGGGCGTGCGCGTCGTTCGCACGATGCCCGACGACACGGTGATCGCGATGCAGCTCGACGAGCGCTCGGCCGTCGTCGCCCTCACGCACGATCCGAAGCTCGACGACCTCGCGCTGATGGAGGCGCTCAAATCGCCGGCGTTCTATGTCGGTGCGCTCGGCTCGCGCGCGAACAACGACAAGCGCCGCGAGCGGTTGAAGCAGTTCGACCTGACCGACGCCGAGATCGCGCGCCTTCATGGCCCGATCGGGCTCTACATCGGCAGCCGCACGCCGCCGGAGATCGCCGTGTCGATCGCCGCCGAGATCACCGCGGTGAAGAACGGCGTGCCGGCCGAGGAGAGGATCAACGTCGCGATCGCGAAGGCGAAGCGCGGCGTGTCGGCAGCGTGTGCGACGAGCGATCTCGCCGCGACGAGCGCGACGAGCGAAGCGGACGAGGACGGCCGCAAGATCGGCGTCTGAGCGCGCATGCGCAGCGCGTCGCTCGCTCTGCTCGCTGCGCCGGTGCTGCTCGCGTCGTGCGCGGCCGTGCCGACCGACGGCGGGTCCGGTCGGCACGACCCGGCGATCGCGCGCGTCGTGTCGTCGATATCGAAGGAGCGCCTCGAGCAGACCGTTCGCGCGCTCGTTGCCTTCGGCACGCGCAGCACGCTTTCCGACGCGAGCGATCCCGCGCGTGGCGTCGGCGCCGCACGCGAGTCGATCCGATCGCGGCTCCAGCAGTGCTCGAACGAGGCGGCGGGCCGGCTTCGCGTATCGCTCGACACGTTCGTGCAGCCGCCGACGACCCGCGTGCCCCGGCCGACCGAGATCTCGAACGTCGTCGCCACGCTGGAAGGCAGCGATCCGCTCGGCCGCGCGCGCACGCTCGTCGTCAGCGGCCACTACGATTCGATGTGCGGCAACGTCGTCGACGGCCGATGCGACGCGCCGGGTGCGAACGACGACGCGTCGGGGACCGCCGTCGTCGTCGAGCTCGCCTGCGTTATGGCCCGCGAGCGCTATCGCGCGAACGTCGTGTTCATCGCCGTCGCGGGCGAGGAGCAGGGCCTGCTCGGCTCGTCGCACTGGGCGAAGGCGGCGCGCGAGCGCGGTGTGAACGTCGAGGCGATGATCACCAACGACATCGTCGGCAACGCGCACGACGAAAGCGGCCGTCGTGACGCGAGCTTCGTGCGCCTGTTCGCCGAGGGCGTTCCGTCCGCGCCGCAGTTGAGCGACGAATGGCGGCAGCGAATCGAGACCGGCGGCGAGAACGATTCGCCGCCGCGCGAGCTCGCGCGCGCAATCCGCGATGCTGCGATCCGTTATGTGCCCGGCTTCGACGTCAAGGTCGTCTACCGGCGCGACCGCTATCTGCGCGGCGGCGATCACTTTGCGTTTCTCGCGCAGGGGTATCCGGCGGTACGCATGACGGAGGCGCACGAGGACTTCCGCCACCAGCACCAGGACGTGCGCATCGAGGACGGCGTGCAGTACGGCGACCTGCCGCAATTCGTCGACTTCGACTATCTCGCTTCGATCGCGCGCGTCAACGCGGCGGCGCTCGCGTCGCTCGCAAGCGCGCCGAGCGCGCCGGCGTCGGTGCGGATGGAAGCGTCGCGGCTCGAGAATCGCACCACGCTCGTCTGGACCGCGAACAGCGAGCCCGACGTCGCCGGCTACGAGGTCGTCTGGCGCGAAACGACTTCGCCGTTCTGGCAGGGCGCGCGCTACGTCGGCAACGTCACGCGAGCCACCGTTGCGTTATCGAAGGACGACTACGTCTTTTCGGTGCGTGCGGTGGACGACGCCGGCCACCGCAGCCTCGGCGCGTACCCGCTGTCGCTGCGAGTTCCGGCCATCGTACTGCCGAAGCGATGATCGGGCATGGCACGCCGCGCGCGCAGCGCCCATCGCGTCCACGATGAACGTTTCGCCCGGATTCGCTCGCCACATCGATGCGCTATCCCGCGCGTCGGATGCCGTCTGGCTCGCCGGGATGACGACGGGGTTGGTGTTGACGCTCGTCGCCGCCTTCGCCCCGCTTCCGCCGGCCGGCGGCACGATGTGCGCCTATCTCGCGCTTTTCATCCGTGCGGCGCTCTACGCGTCGGCTGGTGAAACGCTCGCGCGGCGCGGCGGAGCGACGCTCGCCGCGCTGTTTCGGATGGGCATCGTTGCCGGCGCATTCGAGTTGATCGTCGACTGGTGGCTCGTCAACGGCATCCGCAACGGACGCCTCGACTATCTGGGAGCGCGCGACGTGGTGCTGTTGTCGTCGCCGATCTGGATGCCGCTCGCGTGGGCGTGCGTCATCGTCGAGCTCGGCTACCCGGCGATCCGCCTGTTCGGGTGGCTTCGCACGCGCATCGCGAAGCGCGCTGCGCCGATCGTCGCGGCGGCGGCCGTGGCGATATTCGCCGGTGTCACCATCGGGTTCTACGAATACTTCGCGTATCGCGCCGGCTGGTGGAAGTACGCGCCGGCGAACGCGATGATCGGATCCTTCTGTGCGTTGTTCATACCGGTCGGCGAAGCGTTCATGTTCGTCGCGATCCTGCCGATCGCCGCGCGCGCGCTGTCGCGCGACGATCGTCCAGTCGCTTCCGCGGTCGCGGCGGGCGCGGCTTTCAGCGTCGCCATCTGGTCCGGCTATGCGCTCGCGTATCTGCTGCTCGAATTCGGACGCACGCCGCAGGCGTCCTGAATGGCGCGACCGGGCTGCGCCAGCCGCGCCGGTTCAGCGAGCGTCTTGTTCGTCGAGCGCCGGCACGACGATCGATCGACGAATCGTCATCCGAGCGCGCCGCCGCAGCTCGAGCCCTGCCCCGCGGTGCAGCCGTAACAGTGATCGGCGACGGCGATCGTGGCGCCGCGAAGCTCGGTTCGAAGCAGGTCGCGCACGTGCAACCGCGGGCGACCGGCAACGGCGAGCGGGATGCCGAGCATCTGGTTGAAGTCGCAGTCGTACAGGTAACCGCGCCAGTCGACGCTCACGAGCGAGCGGCACATGACGTGCTCGGCGTTCTCGTCGCGATGCGCGTCGCGCAGCAACTGCATGTACGGCGCGAGCTTGCGCTGCGACACGAGCGTCGAGCCGAAGCGTGCGATCGGCATGTTCGCGAGCGTGAACAGCGCGGTGAAGACGATGCCGTGGCGATCGAGCAGCTCGCGCCGGTACGCCGCCTCGAGCTCCTGCTGCGGCGGCGGCAGGAAAGGGCCGACCGGATTGTAGACGAGGTTCAGCACGAGACCGCCGTCCCTTCGCGCATACCCCAGCGCGTTCAGCTTCGTGAGCGCGAGGATCGACGAGGCGTAGACGCCGGCGCCGCGCTGTCGCGTGACGTTGTCCTCGGCGTAGCACGGAAGCGAGGCGGTGATCTCGACCTGCTCGGCAGCGAGAAACTGCGCGAGGTCCTCGAAGCCCGGCTCGTTCAGGATCGTCAGGTTGCAGCGGTCCATCACGCGCACGCCGAGCGCCCGCGCGGTGCGCACGAGATCGCGGAAGTGCGCGTTGAGCTCGGGCGCACCGCCGGTCAGGTCGAGCAGCGCCGGGCGACGTGCGCGCAACACGGCAATCACGTCGTCGACCGTCGCGCGCTCCATCGTCTCGGTGCGATCGGGGCTCGCGTTCACGTGGCAATGCAGGCACGCCTGGTTGCAGACGTACCCGAGATTCACCTGCAGCGTGTCGACCGAGCGCCGCGCGAGCGGCGGGAAATCGGTGCCAAGCAGGAGCGGCAACATCGCGTGCAAAGGTCTATCCTCGATGCGAATGAGCGGCGCGGCGCGCGCGCAGCCGGCCGACGGCGATCGGTGTCAGCGCAAGCATGCCGAGCAGCGTGAAGGCGAGCAGCACGTCGGGCGAAAGGAGCCCGTGCACCGTGTCGATGCGGCCGAGCGCCTCGCCCAGATTGGTGTACACGAACGTGCCGGGAATGATTCCAATCGCCGTCGCGGCGACGTACGTCGACAGCGGCACCGGTGCGACAGCCGACGCAAGGTTGACGAGCACGAACGGAAACAGCGGCACGAGCCGCAAAAACAGCATGTAGCTCCATGCATGGCGCGCGAAGCCGGCAGCGATGCTGCGGCCGCGGGCACCGAGCCGCCGCCGCGCGGCATCGGCGAACAGGTAGCGCGCCGCGATGAACACGAGCGTCGCGCCGAGCGTCGCCGCCACGATGGCGAGCCCCGCGCCGATCCAGCGACCGAACACGAGGCCGCACGCAAGCGAGAGCACGAGCGCGCCCGGAAGGCTCAACGCGATGACGGCCACGTAGACGACGAACGCGAGCGCGAGCGCCGCGGCGAAATGACGATCGGCGAACGCGAGCAGCGCGGTGCGATTCTCGTGCAGCGCTTCGATCGACAGCCACTTCGCGCCGTCGAATGCGAAGAAGGTGCCGATCGCGATCGCGAACAGCGCCGCGAGCGCAAGCCGGCCGCGATGAGCGCCGATCCGCTCGCGCCACGAGGTTGCGGCGTCGACGCTCATGCGCCGCCTTTCGGGGCGGGCTTGGCGCGACAGAGTCTGAAAGACCGGCGCATCGATGCCCTCGTTGGTGCGCAGCGCATGCGCAACAGCGCGTGGCGGGGCACGATCGCCGCACGATACTCGGCGACCTGCGTGAGCGCACCGCCGGCGCCGCCGCCGATCACCGCGATGTCGAATTCCGGTCGTGCCATGCCAAATCTTACCCGGCAAGCGCGACGCGCTCAGTGGAAATCACGCGATCGCGTCGGCAACTGCCCGAGCAGCGGCGACAGGTCGGCGAGCCGTCCGGCGAGCACGTGCACGACCGCGCCTTCGCGCTCGACCTTGCCGTACACGGCGAGCAGCCGCGCGCCGAGCAGCTCGCGCCGTTGCCGGTCGCCGAGATCGCGCCAGACGATCACGTTCGTCGCGCCGGTCTCGTCCTCGATCGTGACGAACACGACGCCGCTCGCCGTGTCGGGCTTCTGCCGGCCGATGACGATGCCGGCCGTGCGCACGATGCGTCCGTGCGGCGTGCGCGCGATGTCGGCGGCGGTGGCTAGGCGGCGCTTCGCGAGCTGCGCGCGCAGCAGCGCGAGCGGATGCCGGCGCAGCGTGAGACCGAGCGATCGATAGTCGGCGACGACCTGCTGCCCTTCGGTCGGCTCGGGCAGCGCCGCGTCCGCTTCGTCGAACGTGCTGTCGGCGACGAGCGGCGGCAGTCGTTCGACGCCCGCGACGTCCCACACGGCCGCGTGACGATGGCCGGCGAGTGATGCGAGCGCATCGGCATCGGCGAGCGCCTTCATGTCACGCCGGTCGAGCTTCGCCCGATGCGCGAGATCGGCGACGTCGGTGAACGCGCGCGCGTGGCGCGCTTCGACGAGGCGCTCGCCGCCGGCTTCGGAGAGTCCCCCGACCATGCGCAGGCCGAGCCGAAGCGCCGGAGAAGAAACGAGGGTCAGAGTGCAGTTTTCCGATGAGGCGTTGCGTGCGCAATCAGCGTCGCGCAAACTGCACTCTGACCCTCGTTCCTCCAGCGTGCATTCCCAATCGCTCACCGTCACGTCGACCGCACGCACGTCGACGCCGTGGCGGCGCGCGTCGCCAACGAGCTGCGCCGGCGCGTAGAAGCCCATCGGCAGCGAATTCAACAGCGCGCCGGTGAACGCCGCCGGCTCGTAGCGCTTCAACCATGACGACACGTACACGAGCAGCGCGAAGCTCGCAGAATGGGATTCCGGGAAGCCGTACTCGCCGAAGCCGAGGATCTGCTGGTAGATCTGGCGCGCGAACGCCTCGTCGTAGCCGCGCATCCGCATGCCCTCGATCAATCGCGGCTCGAACTTCTCGAGGCCGCCGCGGCGGCGCCACGCGGCCATCGAGCGGCGCAACCGATCCGCCTCGCCGGCGGTGAACCCGGCGGCGACGACGGCGAGCTGCATCACCTGCTCCTGGAAGATCGGCACGCCGAGCGTGCGCTCGAGCACCGCTTGCACCGCTTCGCTCGGATACGTGATCGGCTCGAGTCCCTGGCGGCGCTTCAGGTACGGATGGACCATGCCGCCCTGGATCGGGCCGGGCCGCACGATCGCCACCTCGATCACCAGATCGTAGAAGCACGCCGGCTTCAATCGCGGCAGCATCGACTGCTGCGCGCGCGACTCGATCTGGAACACGCCGATCGTGTCGGCGCGCTGGATCATCTCGTACACTCCGGGATCCTCGGCCGGAATGTCCTGCATCGTCAGCGTCGTGCCGCGAAAGCGCGACACCATGTCGAGCGCTCGACGAATCGCGGACAGCATGCCGAGCGCAAGACAGTCGACCTTCAGCAAGCCGAGCGCGTCGAGATCGTCCTTGTCCCACTGGATCACCGTGCGGTTTTCCATCGCGGCGTTCTCGACCGGCACCATCCGCTCGAGCAGGTCGCGTGCGATGACGAAGCCGCCGACGTGCTGCGACAAATGACGCGGGAATCCCATCAGCTCGTTGGTGAGCGACATGACGCGCGCGATGACCGGACTGTCGGGCGCGAAGCCTGCTTCGCGGATCCGCTCGTCCTCGATCCGGCGGCCGTCCCACCATCCGACGACGCCGGACAGGCGATCGGCCTGCGCGAGATCGAGGCCGAGCGCCTTGCCGACGTCGCGCACGGCGCTCTTCGCGCGGTACGTGATCAGCGTCGCCGCGAGCGCTGCGCGGTGCCGCCCGTATTTCGTGTAGACGTATTGCATCACCTCTTCGCGCCGCTGGTGCTCGAAGTCGACGTCGATGTCCGGCGGCTCGTTGCGCTCCTTGCTGATGAAACGCTCGAACAGCACGCTCATCCGCGCCGGATCGACTTCGGTGATGCCGAGCGCGTAACAGACGGCCGAATTCGCCGCGGAGCCGCGTCCCTGGCACAGAATGCTCTTCGACTTCGCGAACGCGACGATGTCGTACACGGTGAGGAAGTACGGCTCGTATTTGAGCTCGGCAATCAGCGCGAGCTCGTGCTCGATCAGCGCGCGAACGTCGGGCGGCACGTGCGGGCAGCGGAGCGTCGCGTCGCCGTGCAGCATGCTGGCACCGGCAACAGCAGATTCCTCGCGGTGCTCGAAATGACAGCGTGCATACCGCCGTGCGAGCCCCGCCTCGGTCAGCTTGCGCAGATGCGACGCCGGCGTTTCTCCGGGCGGCACGATCTCCTCGGGATATTCGTAGCGCAATTCATCGAGCGAGAACGTGCAGCGCGCGGCGATCGCGAGCGTTTCGTCGAGCAGGTCCGCCGGATAGATCGACGCGAGCCGCGCGCGCGAGCGAAGATGCCGCTCGCCGTTGGCGAACAGCGCGCGGCCGCACTCGGCGACCGGCTTCTGCAGCCGGATCGCGGTGAGCGTGTCCTGCAGCGCGCGGCGCGCCCGCACGTGCATGTGCACGTCACCGCCGGCAACCGGCGTCAATCCCGCGTCGTTCGCGAGATCGAGCGCGCGCGCGAGCCGCGCGCGATCGCCGGCGCCGGCGAACAATTCGACGGCGAGCCACGCGCGGCCGCGAAATGCCGCCGACACGAAGCGCGCATCGGACAGTCGTGCGGCGTCGGCAGCGCGCGACGCGTCGCTGCGACCGAGATCCGCCGATCGCGGAATCCACAGCGCAAGCAATCCTGCGGCATGGCGCTCGACGTCTTCGCGCGTCAACCGATACGTGCCCTTGGCCGCCTGCCGACGTCCGCGGGTGATCAGCTGCGACAGGTTGCCGTACGCGAAGCGGTCCGGCGCGATCAGCACGAGCTGCAGCCCGTCGGCGAGCGTGAATTCGCTGCCGACGATCAGCTTCACCTCGGCGGTCTTCGCCGCGAGATGCGCGCGCACGACGCCGGCGAGCGAGCACTCGTCGGTCAGCGCGAGCGCGGCATAGCCCAGGCTCTGCGCGCGCTCGACGAGCTCCTCCGGATGCGACGCGCCGCGCAGGAAGCTGAAATTGGACAGGCAGTGAAGCTCGGCGTAGGCGGGCAGCATGATGCGCGCGCCGGCCGCGCAGGCGATCCGGCGTTACCGTACGAATATACGGTATCGCCGCTGAGCAGACAACTGCGAGGGTCAGAGTGCAGTTCTGGCCGAAGCTGCACTCTGACCCTCGACGCCTGCTATGGAAACGCCGGCACCGTCGGATCGACGCCGCCCCACTGCGCTTCCGGGTGCTTCGCCTGCAGCAGCTCGTGGATCTCGTCGACGCGGCTGAACGGCACGTCGACGATCAGCAGCACGGCGCCGCGCTCGATGTCGGCGGCGAAGCGCTTCAGGCGCGAGTTCGGCACCGACAACCCGGCAAGCGTCGCCGCCCAGATGCCGAACACGATGCCGAAGCCGATCAGCAACAGCACGCCGGCGGTACTGATCGACCAGTCGCCGATCGGAAAGAACGACACCGCGAACGCACCGAGACCCCCGAGAATGCCGCCGAGGACCGCGCCGATCAGCGCGCCATGGCGCGCGTCCGATTTCTGCAGCCATGACGCCTCGTGCAGCTCGCCGAGATCGGTGCCGCGGCGGGCAAGGAAATGCATGTGCCGGTCCTCGATGCGCGCGAGCAGCAGGTCGTTCGCACAGCGGCGCGCGCTGTCGATGTCCGGAAGCGTCCAGTAGAGTCGACGTCGCATCGATGTCTCCCATACCAATGGAGCTCGATTCATTCTACGCCGCGGATCGCGGTTGCAAAGGCGGTGCCGCGCCATTACCCTCTCGCCGGTGGTGTCAATCCCTTGACGGGCGTTCACGCTCGCCGCGACACTCGCGCGTTCGCCGGTCACCCACTCGATTCATGGCCATCGTCACCGACCGCTTCGTTCGTTACACCGAGCTGACGCGCATGCTGCACGAGCTCGTGAGCGAGCACCCGCGGCTCGTGTCGTGCGAGAGCATCGGCAGGAGCCACGAAGGGCGCGACATCTGGCTCGTCACCGTCACCAACCGCGACACCGGACCGGCAGCGGAGAAGCCGGCGTTCTGGGTCGACGGCAACATCCACGCGACCGAAGTCGCGGCGTCGGCCGCCGCACTGCATTTGCTCGCGACGCTCGTCGACGGCTACGGCCGCGACGCCGACGTCACCCGCGCGCTCGACACGCGCGCGTTCTACGTTTGCCCTCGCATCAATCCCGACGGCGCCGATTGGGCGCTCGCCGACAAGCCGAAATGGATTCGCTCGAGCACGCGCAGCTATCCGTACGACGAGGACGAGATCGAAGGCCTCACCGTCGAGGATATCGACGGCGACGGACGCATCCTGCAGATGCGCGTGGCGGATGCGAACGGATTGTGGAAACCGCATCCTGAAGCGCCGGACCTGATGATCCGTCGCGAGCCCACGGAAGTCGGAGGAACGTACTACCGCATTCTCGCGGAAGGGACGCTCGACGGTTACGACGGCTTCACCCTCAAAGTCAAGAAGCCGAAGCAGGGGCTCGATCTGAACCGCAACTTTCCCGGCAGCTGGCGGCAGGAATTCGAGCAGACGGGCGCGGGACCGTATCCGGCGTCGGAGCCCGAAGTGCGCGCCGTCGTCGACTTCGTCGTCCGCCATCCGAACATCACCGGAGGCACGTCGTTCCACACGTGGAGCGGCGTGCTGCTGCGGCCGTTCGAGCATGCGCCGGACACCGACATGCACGCCGAGGACCTGTGGTTCTACCAGAAGGCGGGCACGACAGGCACCGAGTTGACCGGCTATCCGGCGATCTCGGTCTATCACGAGTTCCGCTACCACCCGAAGCAGGTGATCGGCGGCACTTTCGACTGGATCTACGAGCACCTCGGCATGTTCAGCTGGGTCGTCGAGATCTGGAGCCCGATGCGCGAGGCCGGCATCGACAAGTACCCGTACATCGACTGGTTCCGCGACCATCCGCCGTCCGACGATCTCAAGCTCTATCGCTGGATGAAGCAGGAGATGGCCGACGACGGACATGTGCCGTGGAAGCGATTCGACCATCCGCAGCTCGGCGCCATCGAGATCGGCGGCTGGAACCGCTTTCGCGCGTTTTCGAATCCGCCACCGAAGCTGCTCGCGCGCGAGCTCGCGCGCTTTCCGAAGTGGCTGTTGTGGCAGGCGCTTTGCTCGCCTGCGCTCGAGCTCGTCCACGCCGGCGCGCAGCCGCTTGGCAGCGACACGTGGAAGGTCGCGCTCGTCGTGCAGAACACCGGCTGGCTGCCGTCTTACGTGTCGAAGCGTGCGCTCGAGCGCAAGGTCGTGCGCGGCACGATCGCCGAGATCGCGCTGCCCGAGGGCGCCGAGCTCGTGCAGGGCAAGCGGCGCGCCGACGTCGGTCAGCTCGAGGGCAAGGCCTACAAGCACACCGGCGTGTCGTTCTGGCCCGATTACCTCGTCACCGACGATCGCGTCAAGGTCGAATGGATCGTGCGTGCGCGGCGCGGCGACGCAGTGTCGGTGACGGCGCGTCACGACCGCGCCGGCGCCGTGCGCGCCGAGGTCACGCTCGCCTAACAGGAGACACGGCATGCTCGAAGCGCATCGGACATCGGGTGATCGAATGAAATGGCCGCTCGTCTGGCTCGTCGCCGCCGTCGTCGCGGGCTGCGCTGCGCCGCAGGTCGAGCGCGGCGCGCTCGAGCGCATCGACACGATCGTCGTCGTCTACGCGGAGAACCACAGCTTCGACAACCTGTACGGGATGTTTCCCGGGGCCGACGGCGTCGCGAACGCGACGGCGGAGCAGACGACGCAGCTCGATCACGACGGCAGGCCGCTTTCGAAGCTGCCGCCGGTCTGGGGCGCCAACGGCAAGGCGGACCCGAAGTTCTCGTTCGACCTGCCGAACGGCCCGTTCCGCATCGACGCGCCGCCGGTCGGCAAGCGGATGGACGAGCTCGTGCCGAGCCCGATCCACGCGTACTGGCACCATCAGGAGCAGATCAACGGCGGCGCGAACAACATGTTCGCGGCAATGACGACCGTCGGCGCCTGGACGATGGGCTACTACGACGGCTCGCGGATGCGGCTGTGGCAATGGGCGCGCGACTACACGCTCGCCGACCATTTCTTTCAGGGGGCGTTCGGCGGCTCGTTCCTCAATCACTTCTGGCTCGTCTGCGCCTGCACGCCCGAATTCAAGGACGCGCCGGCATCGATGCGCGCGCAGCTCGACGAGCGGGGACATCTGAAGAAGCGGCCGGCTTCACCCGCCTCGGTGATGGACGGCCCGGTGCAGGTGTTCGACGGGCAGGTGACGCCGGACGGCTATGCGGTCAACACGTCGCAGCCGCCGTATCAGCCGAGCGGCATCGCGCCCGCTGAAGGCGGCGACCCGAATCTCGCCGATCGCGCGAAGAATCCGGTGCCGCCGCAAACGGCGAAGACGATCGGCGACACGCTCTCGGCCAAAGGCGTCTCATGGGCGTGGTACGGCGGCGGCTTCAATGCTGCGCTCGCCGATGGCCGTCAGGATCCCAAGGCCAAGCGCGCAGTCATCTACAACCGCGAACCGTCGAGCCCGAACTTCCAGCCGCACCATCAGCCGTTCAATTACTTCGCGCGGTATGCGCCGGGCAGCGCGGAGCGTGCGCAACATCTGAAGGACGGCGACGATTTCCTGCGCGACATCGATGCCGGCACGCTGCCGCACGTCGCGCTGTACAAGCCGGTCGGGCGCAATACGCAGCACCCGAGCTATACCGACGTCGCTACCGGCGACCGGCACATCGCCGATTTGCTCGAGCGGTTGCGCAGGAGCCCGCAGTGGAACCGGATGGTCGTCATCGTCACCTACGACGAGAACGGCGGCTACTGGGATCACGTTCCGCCGCCGAAAGGACCCGGCTGGGGCGATCGATGGGGACCGGGCTCGCGCGTGCCGGCGATCATCGTGTCGCCGTTCGCGAAGAAGGGTTACGTCGACAAGACGCCGTACGACACGACGTCGATCATCAAGCTCGTCACGCGTCGCTTCGACCTCGAGCCATTGCCGGGCGTGCGTGCGAACGCCGGCGACCTGACCGGCGCTCTCGAGCTCGCGCGCTAGGCGTCGCTGCGCGATGTCCAGGCGAGCGATCGGTCTCGCCGCCGTGCCGCGCGGCGTATGGGCGCTCGGCGTGGTCAGCCTGTGCATGGATCTGTCGTCGGAAACGGTCCACGCGCTGTTGCCGCTGTACATGGCCACGGTGCTCGGCGCGAGCACGACGACGATCGGCGTGATCGAAGGTGCCGCCGAGGCGATCGCGCTCATGGTGAAGATGTTTTCCGGTGCGCTGTCCGACATCACGCAACGGCGCAAGCCGATCGTGCTCGCCGGCTACGGCCTCGCCGCATCGACCAAATGGATCTTCCCGCTGGCGCCGACGCTCGGCTGGGTCGTCGCTGCGCGCTTCGCCGATCGCGTGGGCAAAGGGATTCGCGGCGCGCCACGCGACGCGCTGATCGCCGATCTCGCACCCGCCCATGCGCGCGGCGCGAGCTTCGGGCTGCGCCAGGCGCTCGACACCGTCGGTGCGATCGGCGGTCCGCTCGTCGCGATCGGCGCGATGGCGTGGTTCGCCGGCAGCTTTCGCGTCGCGTTCTGGATCGCCGTCGTGCCGGCGATGCTCGCCGTGCTCGTACTCGCGCTCGGCGTGCGGGAGCCGGCGACGCATGCGGCGAGCGGCGCCGCTCGGGCGCCGCTCGGATGGTCCGACGCAAAGCGATTGCCACGCGCATTCTGGGTCGTCGTCGGCATCGCCGCGCTATTGACGCTCGCACGCTTCTCGGAGGCATTCCTGCTGCTGCGCGCGCACGACGTTGGCTTCTCGGTCGCCGATGCGCCCTGGGTGATGGTCGCGATGACGATCGTTTACGCCGCGACCGCGTATCCGGCCGGCGCCGCGGCCGATCGGGGCCACGGGCCGCGGCTGCTCGCGTTCGGCTTCGCCGCGCTGATCGCCGCCGACCTGCTGCTCGCGAGCGCCGCCGGCACGCTGCGCGTCCTGATCGGTGCCGCGCTGTGGGGCTTGCACATGGGACTCACGCAGGGATTGCTCGCCGCGCTGGTCGCGGCATCGGCGCCACCCGACCTTCGCGGCAGCGCATTCGGCGTGTTCAATCTCGCGAGCGGCGTCGCGCTGCTCGCTGCGAGCGCGCTTGCCGGCTGGCTGTGGGATGCGGCTGGACCGCAGTTCACGTTCTACGCGGGCGCGGCGTTCACCGCTTGCGCATGGCTCGCACTCGCGATCCACGGTCGCGGTACGATCGGCCGCCTGCAGGCGTAAGCTGTCGGCGTCGACGACGACCAATCGCGAAGCGGCTTGGCCGGCCGCGTTGCCTTGGAGGCGCAATGGAACAAACGCTCGAACTCGCGGCGGCGCCCGCGGGCTACGCCTATCGCCGGCACGCGCTCGCCGTGCGCGTCATGCACTGGATCAACGTCGTCGCGTTGACGATCCTGCTGATGAGCGGGCTGCAGATCTTCAACTCGCACCCACGGCTCTACTGGGGCAAGTCGTCGTACACCGGCCGCGCGCCGATCCTCGAGATGGTGCCGAAGCAATTGAGCGACATGCAGGTGATCGGCGTCACGCGCATCTTCGGCCACGAGTTCGACACCACGGGCGTGTTCGGCGTGTCGCGCAACGCCGGCAACGGCCAGATGGCCGCGCGCGGCTTTCCGTCGTGGATGACGATCCCCGACGATCAATGGCTGTCGATGGCGCGCGCATGGCATTTCTTCTTCGCGTGGGTGCTGGTCATCAACGGCCTCTCGTACATCGGCTACGCGATCGCGAGCCGCCACCTGTCGCGCGATCTCGCGCCCACGCGCAGCGACTGGCGCTCGATCGGCCGCGAGTTCGTCGACCACCTTCGCTTCCGCCACGCGACCGGCGAGGCGTCGAAGCGCTACAACGTTCTGCAGAAGCTCGCGTACCTCACGGTCATCTTCGTGCTGCTGCCGCTGATCGTGCTGATGGGGATCGGCATGTCGCCGTGGCTCGACACGGTGATTCCGGGCTGGGTCGGCGTGTTCGGCGGCCGGCAATCGGTGCGCACGATCCACTTCGTCGTCGCGTGGCTGATCGTCGCGTTCGTCGCGATCCACGTGTTCGAGGTGATCATCACCGGACTGTGGAACAACGTGCGCTCGATGATCACCGGCGACTATCGCGTGCAGCCGGACGACGGGCGGCGGGAGGCGAAGCGATGACGACCTCCGCATCCACGCGACGCCGCTTCATCGCGCGTGCACTGGCCGCGGCCGCGGCACCGCTAGTCGCCGGCTGCGAGCGGCTGTCCGAATCGGCGTGGTTCCCGAAGGTGCTGTCGATCGGCGAGCGCGCGAGCAGCGCCGTGTCGCATCTGGTCACGTCGCGCAAGTCGATGGCGCAGGAGTTCACCGAAGCCGATCGGTCGCCGTCGTTTCGCAGCAACGGCACCGCGCAGCCGGACAGCGCCGAGTATCGCGCGCTCGCCGCCGGCGGCTTCGCTGATTATCGTCTGGTCGTCGATGGCTTCGTCGACAAGCCGGCGTCGTTCACGCTCGGCGATTTGCGCGCGCTGCCGTCGCGCACGCAGATCACGCGCCACGACTGCGTCGAAGGCTGGAGCGCGATCGGCAAGTGGAAGGGCGCGCGGCTCGCCGCCGTCCTCGACGCCGTGCAGCCGAAGGCGTCGGCGAAGTATCTGGTGTTCCATTGCGCCGACCCGATGGACGAGGGCGGCGCGAGCAACTACTACGAGAGCATCGACCTCGAGGACGCCTATCATCCGCAGACGCTGCTTGCCTACGAGCTGAACGACATGGCGCTGCCGGTGCCGAACGGAGCGCCGATCCGGCTTCGCGTCGAGCGCCAGCTCGGCTACAAGCACGCGAAGTACGTGATGCGCATCGAGCTCGTCGAGAGCTTCGCGCACATTCGCGGCGGCCAGGGTGGCTACTGGGAGGACCAGGGCTATCAGTGGTACGCGGGGATCTGACGCCGCAGAGTCCACGCTCGGGGTCGGCGGCGTTTCATGCGAACAGCCCGTGCAGGAACCATTCGCCGTCGTCGACGCCGTAGCGGTGATCGCGATAGATCCAGCAGAGCTCGCCGCGCGGGCTTTCGGCGACGTAGTAATCGCGGCGCACGTCGCCGCCGTCCCACCACCCGGACTCGATGCGTTCCGGGCCGTCACGCAATATCCACGGCTCGTGCTCGAGCGCGGCGGCGAGCGGCGCGGGCTCGGTGAGAAGCCATGCAGGACGCGGCGCGCAATCAGGGTCAGAGTGCAATTTACGTGAACGGCTTGTCGCCTGCTGACGCGCCGGTCGGAAATTGCACTCTGACCCTGATTTCTCCAGCTCGATCGATGCGCGCTCCGGCCGATGCTCGGGCTGCGTGCCGACGCGCACGACGGCGCGCTCGCCGAGCCGCGCGCGCAGACGGTCGATCAGCGGCACGGCCGCGGTCGCGCGCTGCTCGTCGGGCAGCAGGCCGAGATTGCGGCCGGGCAGCGTCGCCGTTTCGTCGCTCGCGAGCTCGATCGCGACGACCGGCGCGCGCAGCGTGACGCGTGCGAGCCGCTCGCGCAGCACCGAGTTCAGATGCGCGGCCTCGCGCGCCGGCGTCGCGAGCGCGAACGGCACGTCCGTGCGCGCCGGCGTGCTGCGGCCGACGGCGTAGCGCTCGTGCACGAGCGCGAGCGCAACGCGCGTGACGCCGAGCCCGCGTCCGAGCAGCCAGCCGGCGAGCTCGTGCACGAGGCGGTTCAGCGCGAACGCGAGCGCATCGACGCTGTCGACCGACGACGGCAGCTCGAGCCGGCCCTGGTAGCGTGGCGGCGGCACGAACGCATCGCGCGGATCCGCCGCGCGACCGTGCGCGCGATCGAGCGCATCGACGAACGCCGGACCGACGCGTCGCGCGAGGCCGTCGCGCGGCAGCGCGCGCGCCTGCGCGATCGTCGTCACGCCGGCGCCGGCGAGCAGCGCCGCCGCGTCGGGCGCGACGTCGAGCTTCGCGATCGGCAGCGGCGCGAGCGCGCGCTCGAGCGCGCGCATGTCGATCAGCGGCTCATCGCGGCCGCAGCGCGCGAACAGCAGCGCTGCACCGGCGGTCGGCGCGAACGCGAGCTCGCCGCGATAGCCGAGATCCGCAATGCCTCGCCGAAGCTGCGAGCGCAACGGCGCGAGGCCGCCGAAGAGCCGCAGGCTCGCGCCGATGTCGGCGAGCACGGCGTCCGGCGCTGCGAGATGCACGGCCGGCGTGAACTGCGTCATCCACGTGGCGACATGGGCGAGCGCCGCGGCTTCGGCGCCGACGTCGCGATCGCGCAGCACGAGATCGGGCACGAGCGCGAGCGCCGCCGACACGCTCTGCCGTGCCCGTACGCCTGCCGCGGCGGCGGCGTCGTTCGCGATGACGATGTCCGGATGCGAGCCGCCGCTCGCGACTGCAAACGGCTGTGTCGCGTTGTCGGCGAGCCCGCGCGCAAACACTTCGAGCGCGAGGTCGGGCAGGCGGACGCAGGCGTAGAGGCGCATCGCGCGTCATTGCCGACCGTCATGCCAGATCATCGCTTCGCTCAAGCCGAGCTCGGCGAGATCGTCGGCACGCAGGTGCGCCTCGTTCGCGCAGAAGAACTCGTCGAGCTGCGGCGGCTTTACCGGCGTGCCGGCGAGCATCGCATGCACCTGGCCGCGGTGATGGATCTGGTGCTCGAACAGATGCGCAAGAAGCCGCGTCGCATTCTCCGTCTCGATGCCGTGGCGGCGCATCACCGGCACCGGCAGGTCGACGCTGCGATCGTCGAGCGCTTCGCAAACGGCGATCAGCCGCCGATCGGCGTCGCGCTGCGCCTGCGCAAGCGGTGCGCACGCGTCGAACGGCTCCTCGGGCTCGAAAAAGCGCGACGGCGCGGTGTTCGCCGGCTCCCCGCGCTGCGCGCGCTCGAGCGCGTCGATGTAGTACCAGTCGACGGTGACGATGTGATTCAGCGTCGACTTGATCGACGGAAAGAAGCTTGTTCGCTTCGCGACGAAGTCGTCGTGCGAGAGCTGTGCGCATGCGTTGGCGAGGCGCAGGTTCGCCCACGCATTGTTGCAGGCCATCGTATACAGATGATGCGCGAGCGATGCCATCGATTCCTCCGCGGGTATCAGCTGGCCGCGCGCGCGCGCGCAACGGTCATGGACTGCGCCGGCAACTCGTGCGCGAGCGCGCGGCCCTTGCTCGTGCGCACGTCGGGCAGCGTGCGTGCCGACGCGTACGGCAACGCGCGCTTCGCGACGTCGATCACGATCGGCTGCGCGACGTCGCCGCCGCGGCGCTTGACGACCTGCACGGCGAGCTTGCCGTCGCGCGCGGCGAGCGCGAGCCGCAGCGGCGCCGATGCGGCGCTCGCGCGCTGACCGGGCCGCCGCCACAGCACGCCCCACGTGCGGCCCTCGCGCGCGGCGACGCCGAGCCGGCGCAGCACGCGCTCGTCGTTGGTTGCGAGCCACGCGAACGCCGCGCCGCATTCGGGGGCGCGCAGCGCCTGCTCGTATGCCCACAATTGCTCGCGCGCATCGGCGCAGCGAACGACGACGAGTCGCGCGAGATCGAGCCCGCCGGCGGCGAGGGCGGGTGCGTACGGGCGATGCGGCGGATCGATCCACACGACGTCGCGGCCGGCTGCCTGCACGCGCACGACCGCCGGCAGCGTCAGCGCGATCTCGCCGACGCCTTCGCGCGCGAGCGCGATCTCGGTCAGCGCTTCGGGCCAGCCGCCACCAGGCAACAGGGCGTCGAGCGCGGAGAATCCCGTGGCGATTGCGGCCGGCTCGCGCGCGCAATCGTCACCGCGCCAGATCGCCGGGTGCTCGAGCAGTGCGGTGAGCGATGAGGGCATGATCGAAGCAAGGATTGTCGTCGCCGCGCACGTGGGGACCCAGTGACTTTGGCAGAACGACCTTGGATTCCCGCGTTCGCGGGAATGACGGGTTCAGTTGCTTCCCGCGTTCGCGAGAATGACGGGCTCAGTTGCTTCCCGCGTTCGCGGGGGACGACAACCGTTGCTCATTCAGTCGCCGCCTGCGCTCATCGCCTTCGCCGCGCGCCGCTCGAGCTCGTCGGGCGCAACGTCCTCGACGTGCGTCGCGACATACCAGTGATAGCCGAACGGATCGTCGATGCCGCCGGTGCGATCGCCGTAGAACTGGTTCGCGACCGGCCGCTTCAGCGTGCCGCCAGCGGCGACCGCCTGCGCGACCATCGTGTCGACGTCCGGCACGTAGATCATCAGGAACATCGGCGAGCCGCCGAGCGATTTCGCGCTGCGCGCGCCCATCGACGGATTTTCATCGGCGAGCATGAACGTCGAGTCGCCGATCGTCATCTCGGCGTGTCCGATCCTGCCGCCGGGTGCGGGCATGCGGAATTTCTCGACGGCGCCGAACGCACGCTTGTAGAACTCGAGCGCGCGTGCACCGTCGTCGACGATCAGGTATGGCGTGATCGAGTGATAGCCTGCGGGAATCGGTTTGACGGCCATGGATTCTCCTTTCGCAAAAGACTGAACGCGCAACGAACATCAGGTCAGAGCCGATTTTCCCTTTTGCCGCGAGCGCTCCGGAAATCGGATCTGACTCTATTTCCAATGCTGCGCGAACACCGGTGCGACCTTCGGATGCGCATCGATGCGCGCGAGCGTTTCGTGAAACGCCGGGCGCGCTTCGCGCAGATGCGCGCGCGAGCCCGACCACTTCGAGACGACGGCGGCGTACAGATCGAGCGATCCGATGTCGGCGCCACCGAGAAACGGCTGCGCGGGAAAGAGATCGGCGAAGATCTCCCAGTGGCGGTGCAGCCGTGCGCGCGTGCCGACGCGAATGCGCTCCTTCACCGCTTCGTCGGCGTCTGCGTCCTGGCAGAAGCGCTCCGGAAAATCGAGGATCGTGATCGCCGGATAGCAGTTCGCCGCGATGAACACGAGCCCGCGGATCGTTTGCGCGCGCGCGGATGATTCGCGCGGCAGCAATGCGGCAGCCGGATACGCGTCGGCGAGGTGAATGTGGATCGCGGCGCTTTCGGACAGCGCGCTGCCGTCGGGCAGCACGAGCGTTGGAATCTGTCCGATCGGATTGATCGCGAGCAGCTCGGCGAACGCGTCGTTGCGCTCCCACGACGCCGTCTCGACGATGCGGTACGGCGCGCCGATGATCTCGAGCGCGGCCTGCACCGACGCGGATCCGGAGCCCTTCTTGCCGTAGAGCGTGTACATGGGTCAGCTCCTTCTGGTCGACTGCAAAAAAACTCGGCCGCGGCACCGGCTAAGGCCGGTCCCGCGGCCGGCAGGCCCTCAGTCAGGATCGGATGACGCGCAAGCGCTGTCGCGCGGTTCGCATTGGAGTCGCAGCGGCGGCGGGCGTTCGCATGCAATTCACAGTCCCTTGCCTCCGCGGATCAGGCCGACGCCGATTCCCTCGATCGCGAACGGCGTGTCGCCGTCGACGACGATCGGCTCGAACTCGGCGTTTTCCGGCAACAGCGTGATGTGAGCGCCTCGACGTTTCAGCCGCTTGACGGTGACGTCGTCGCCGATGCGCGCGACGACGATCTGTCCCGAGCGCGCGTCGGCGCTCCTGTGCACGGCGAGCAGATCGCCGTCGAGGATGCCGGCATCCTTCATGCTGGCGCCGCGCACGCGCAGCAGATAATCGGCGCGCGGCGCGAACAGGTCGGCGTCGATGCGGTAGTGCGCGTCGATGTGCTCGGCGGCGAGGATCGGGCTGCCGGCGGCGACGCGGCCGACGAGCGGCAGCGCGCCTTGCGCCGGCACGCCGGGCAAATCCTTGAGCCGCAGGCCGCGTGACGCACCCGGGATCATTTCGAGCGCGCCTTTTTTTTCCAGCGCACGCAAATGGTCTTCGGCCGAGCTCGCGGTCGAGAAGCCGAGGCCGGCGGCGATGTCCGCGCGCGTCGGCGGCCGGCCGTTCGCGTCGAGATAGCCGCGAATCCAGTCGAGGATCTGCTGCTGCCGCGGCGTCAGGTGCGCAGCCGGCTGCGGCGGACCCTGTCGCAAGTGCGGGAACGGCCGGCGATCCGGAATGCGCTGCGCCATGGTAACCAGATGGATATACGGTACCGTCATTATAGACGGCATCCGACGCTCGTCAAGGCGACCCGCTTCGGATCGTCGCGCCCTCTGGCACGATAGGCGGTGCGGACGACCCGGGCCCGTCGTCGCCGAACCGAAAAGGGAGCGACCATGAGCAAGCGCTTCATCATCGCGTGGATCGTCGTGTTCGTCGTATGGATGGGCGGCAGCTTCGCGATTCACGGCGTGCTGCTGCACGCCGACTACGCGAGCCTGCCGAACCTGTTCCGCAGCGAAGCGGATTCGCAGCCGTTCCTGCCGTTGATGCTGCTCGCGCACGTCATCATGTCGGGCGCGTTCGTGTGGATCTATTCGCGCGGCGTCGAGGCGACGCCGTGGGTCGGGCAAGGCTTGCGCTTCGGCATCGCCGTCGCGCTGCTGACCGTGGTGCCGACGTACCTGATCTACTACGTCGTGCAGCCGATGCCGCTCGGCACCGTCGTCAAGCAGATCGTCTTCGACGGCATCCTCGTGGTGATCCTCGGCGTCGTCGCCGCGTTCATGGTTCGCGGAGCGGCGCGCGAGCTCGCGCGATAAGATCGCGGCTTCTCCGTTCGTCTTGCGCGTGCAATGAACCTGCAATCGTTTCTCGGCATCGACGTTCCGGTCATCCAGGCGCCGATGGCCGGCGTGCAGGGCAGTGCGCTCGCGGTCGCCGTATCCAACGCCGGCGGCCTCGGGTCGCTGCCGTGCGCGATGCTCGACGTGGACGCGATGGCGAAAGAGCTCACCGTGATCCGCGCGCAAACCGTGAAGCCCTACAACGTGAATTTTTTCTGCCATCGGCCGCCGACGCCGAGCGCAGCGCGCGAGACGGCGTGGCGCGAGGCGCTCGCGCCGTACTATCGCGAGCTCGGCATCGACATCGATTCGATTCCAGCCGGGCCCGGGCGCTTGCCGTTCAGCACCGACGCGGCGGAAGTGCTCGCGCGCTTCAAGCCGGCGGTGGTGAGCTTTCATTTCGGCCTGCCCTCCGACGATCTCGTCGCCGCGGTGCGTGCGACCGGCGCGAAGATCCTGGCGTCGGCGACAACCGTCGACGAGGCGCGCTGGCTCGAGCAGCGCGGCGTCGACGCGATCATCGCGCAGGGCGTCGAGGCGGGCGGTCACCGCGGCATCTTCCTGTCCGATGAGTTGACGACGCAGGTGGGCACGCTCGCACTCGTGCCACAGATCGTGCGCGCGGTGAGCGTGCCCGTGATCGCCGCCGGCGGCATCGGCGATGCGAGCGGCGTCGCCGCAGCGATCGCGCTCGGCGCCGCCGGCGCGCAGGTCGGCACCGCCTATCTGCTCTGCGACGAGGCGACGACGACGAGCGTCCACCGTGCGGCGCTTGCAAGCGATGGCGCGCGACACACGGCGATGACGAACCTCTTCACCGGACGGCCGGCGCGCGGCATTGTCAATCGACTGATGCGCGAGCTGGGTCCGATATCGCCGGTCGCGCCGGTGTTTCCGCTCGCGACGTCGGCGATCGCGCCGCTTCGCGCGAAAGCCGAGAGCCGGGGCAGCGGTGATTTCTCGCCGCTCTGGTGCGGCCAGAACGCGAGTGGCTGCAAGCCGGTGCCGGCCGCGCAGCTCACGCGCTCGCTCGCCGGCGTCGCAAGTTGAACGCGCACCTGCGCTTCGCACTCGCGTTCGTCGCGCTGATCGTCGCTGCAGCGCTCGCGAGGGCGCAGGCTCCGGCGGTCGACGCGTACACCGATTCCATCACGCTCGACGGCCGGCGCGTCGACGTCGACGTCTATCGTCCCGCATCGGGCGCGATCGGCGGCATCGCGATTCTCGCGCACGGCTTCACGCGCGAGCGCAGCCGTCACCGCGATCTCGCGAACGCGCTTGCCGCAGCCGGCATCACGGCCGTCGTGCCCGACCTGCCCTACGTGATGAATCACTGGGGCAACGGCGACGCGATCGTCGATCTCGCGCATGCGCTCGAGGCGGGTGCGCTCGGCATGGCGCCGGCCGCGCGGGCGAAAACGGTGCTCGTCGGCACCTCGGCCGGCGGACTTGCGTCGGTGCTCGCGGCCGCCGAGCTGCCCGGCATCGCCGGATGGGTCGGCCTCGACCCCGTCGATCGAACGGGATCGGGCATTCGCGCGGCGTCGAAGCTCGACGCGCCGGCCGTCGTGCTGCTCGCCGAGCCGTCGGGCTGCAACCTGTTCGGCAGCGGCAACTCGATCGCGCATGCCGCGCCGCGATTGCTGCGCGCCGAGAAGATTCGCGGCGCGTCGCACTGCGACTTCGAAGGCCCTACGACGAAGTTCTGCCGCGTCGTCTGCGGCGAGTCGTCAGGTGACATGCGCGAGGCCGCGCGCAACGAGGCTGTCGATGCCGTGATCGACATTTTGCGTGCCGGCGCGCCGTCGCCGTCGAGCGACACCTCCGGCATCGCGCCGTAGCGACGCGCGTCCGCGCAACACGCGGCGCAACAATCCGCTGGAAGAATTACAAAACGTGTCGTGCGCGTCACGACCGGATGGAACCATGCGCGCCGCTGCGCCCTCACAAAGCTGTCGACATCGATGACAGGTTTCGTGCATGGCCGATACTGGACCGGCAGATTGCCGCGGTCGGCGGGCGGATCGCACGATCCGCGCTCGCGCTCGGGCTCGCCGCCGTCGCGTCGACGGCGCTCGCGCAGCAACCGTCGCTGTTCGAAGTGCCGGTGCCCGGCACCGCGCCCGGCGACAAGCCGATGGTGCGCGACGACGGTGCCAGATCCGATCCGACGCCGACGATCGAAGCGAACAAGAGCTACGCGATCCCGGCGGCCGAGATCCTCGCGTTCCAGTTCCTGCTCAACCGGCGCAATCACGTGTTCGAGCCCGGCAACGACTACGACGTCACCGCGCGGACGATACGCCACAACCTTGGCACGAAATGGGTCGTCGACAACGATCCATACTCGATCAACCAGTTCCTGCATCCGTACCAGGGCTCGATCTACCACGGCTTCGCGCGCTCCGCCGGGCTCGACTACTGGCAGTCGCTCGGCTACACGTTCGCCGGCAGCCTCGTCTGGGAAATCGCCGGCGAGCGGACGCCGCCGTCGAAGAACGATCAGATCGCAAGCGGCATCGCCGGATCGTTCCTCGGCGAGGCGTTGTTCCGCATGGCGAGCCTCGTGCTGGAGAAGGACGAGCTGCCGCCGTTCTGGCGCGAGGTCGCGGCCGCGGCCATTTCGCCGTCGGTGGGATTCAACCGACTTGCGTTCGGTGACCGCTTTCGCGCGGTTTTTCCGAGCCACGATCCCGCCCGCTACAGCCGCTTCACTGTCGGCGTCAGCGCGACGACGCAGAACGATCCCGGCACGTCGACGCATCTGCATCGCAACGAAGGCATCGCGGAGTTCGCGATGGACTACGGCTTGCCGGGCAAGCCCGGCTACACGTACACGCGGCCGTTCGATTACTTCGCCGTGCAGTCGACGCTGTCGACAGCGAACGGGTTCGAGAACATCCTCACGCGCGGCATGCTGGTGGGCAAGGACTACGGCGTCGGCGACAACTATCGCGGCATCTGGGGGCTGTACGGAAGCTACGATTACATCGCACCGCAGCTCTTCCGCATTTCGAGCACCGCGCTGTCGCTCGGAACCACGGGCCAATGGTGGCTCACGCACGATATCGCCGTGCAGGGAACGGGCATGGTCGGCACCGGCTACGCTGCCGTCGGCACGCTGCACGGCACGAGCGACCAGGACTATCACTACGGCGTTGCGCCGCAGGCGCTCGCAGCGCTGCGCTTCATCTTCGACGGCCGGGCGTCGATCGACCTGACCGCGCGCGAGTATTTCGTCAGTCGCGTCGGCGGTACCGGCACGCAAGGAAAGGACAACATCATCCGCACCGATGCGGCAATCACCGTTCCGATCCACGGCCGGCACGCGGTGTCGCTGCGCTACCAGCTGTCGCGGCGCGACGCGACGGTGGCAGGCTTCGGCGACCTCACGCAGACGCGCGGCACGGTCGGCCTCTTCTACACGTGGCTCGGACACGACCGCTTCGGCGCCGTCGACTGGCGCAATCCGCAGTAGCGATCGCGAGACTCGACAGCGCAGCGCGCATTGTGTAGCGTCCGCCGATGGCGCATTTGCGCCGGGGAGGAGCGATGACGACACAGGCCGCGCGCGGCGAGCGCTTCCGCGATCTGCACGCTCGCGAGGGCGTCTTCGTCGTGCCGAATCCGTGGGACGCCGGCACGGCACGCATCCTGTCCTCGCTCGGGTTCGAAGCGCTCGCGACGACGAGCGCCGGTTTCGCGTTCGCGCTGGGCCGTCCCGACGGCCAGCGTGCATTGTCGCGCGCCGAGACGCTCGCGAACGCCGCCGACATCGCGCGCGCCACCGATCTGCCGGTGTCGGCCGATCTCGAGAATGGCTTCGGCGACGCGCCGGCCGATTGTGCCGAGACGATCCGGCTCGCCGCGCGGGCGGGGCTCGTCGGAGGATCGATCGAGGATGCAACCGGACGCGCGGACGATCCGATCTACTCGTTCACCGCGTCGGTCGAGCGCGTGAAGGCTGCCGTCGGCGCGGCACGCGCGCTGCCGTTCCCGTTCACGCTGACCGCGCGCGCGGAGAACTTCCTGTTCGGACGTCGCGATCTCGACGACACGATCCGCAGGCTCGTCGCGTACGCGGACGTCGGCGCCGACGTGCTGTACGCCCCCGGTCTTGCGTCGTCCGAAGCAATCGGCGCCGTCGTTCGCGCCGTCGCGCCGCGGCCGGTGAACGTGGTGATGGGCCTCGCCGGCGCGGTGCTGTCGCTCGACGAGCTCGCGCGCCTCGGCGTGCGCCGTGTGAGCCTCGGCTCGTCGCTCGCCCGCGCGGCGATCGGCGAGTTGATTCGTGCCGCAAGCGAGGTGCGCGAGCGCGGCACGTTCGCGTTCGCGGCGCGCGCGAAGCCGTACGGCGAGTTGAACGCGCTGTTCGGCCAATTCGTGCCGCGAGCGCCGGAAACGCGGTGACGAGCGGCGTCGCAATGAGGCAGCTGCTCGCCGAAACCGCCGCGCGTGCCGCCGCTTATCTCGACGGCTTGCGAACGCGCGCTGT
Organism: uncultured beta proteobacterium; assembly: GCA_963798655.1. GTDB lineage: Bacteria > Pseudomonadota > Gammaproteobacteria > Burkholderiales > Casimicrobiaceae > CAVSMC01. The sequence goes on from CAWCUH010000016.1 coordinate 413,605, forward strand.
CGCGCCCGACGAGCGCGCCGTTGCGCAAATGTTGCGACTCGATGTGCGAATGCCCGACGAGCCGGCGAGCGCGCAGACGGTGTTGCGCGAGCTCGACGAGCTCGTATCGCCGGCAACCATGGCGATGGCGGGTCCGCGCTTCTTCGGCTTCGTCATCGGCGGCACGCTGCCCGCCGCGCTGTGCGCACACTGGCTCGCCACCGCGTGGGACCAGAATACCGGCCTCTACAAGCCGACGCCGGGTGCCGCCGGGATCGAGCGCATCGCGCTCGACTGGCTGCTCGACGTGCTTGCATTGCCGCGCTCGTGCGCCGGCGCGTTCGTGACCGGCACGACCGTCGCGCACGTGAGCGCACTTGCCGCAGCGCGACACGCGATGCTTGCCAGGGTCGGCTGGAACGTCGAAGCCGATGGGCTCTTCGGCGCACCGCCGATCGACGTCGTTGCCGGCGCCGAGTCGCACCCGACGCTGTACAAGGCGCTCGGCATCGTCGGCCTCGGACGCAATCGCGTCGTCAAGGTGCCGGTCGACGCGCAGGGCCGGATGCGCGCCGACGCGATGCCGCCCATCACGCGGCCGACGATCGTCTGCGTGCAGGCGGGCAACGTCAATACCGGCGCGTTCGATCCGATCGACGACGTGTGCCGGCGCGCGCACGCCGCCGGCGCATGGGTGCACGTCGACGGTGCGTTCGGACTGTGGGCTCGCGTCGCGCCGTCGCGCGCGCATCTCGCGAGCGGCATCGAGCACGCCGACTCGTGGGCGACCGACGCGCACAAGTGGCTGAACGTACCCTACGACGGCGGGCTCGCGTTCGTGCGCGACGCCGACGCGCTGCGCGCCGCGATGGCGATCAGCGCCGAGTACCTGCCCGCCGCGAGCGGACAGCGCGATCCGTCCGATTACACGCCGGAGCTGTCGCGCCGCGCGCGCGGCGTCGACGTATGGGCGGCGTTGCGCGCACTGGGCCGCCGCGGCCTTGCCGAGCTCGTCGAGCGCAATTGCGCGCAGGCTCGCCGCTTCGCCGATGCTCTCGCGTTCGCCGGATACCGGATCCTCAACGACGTCGTGCTGAACCAGGTGCTCGTCTCCTTCGGCGATGCGGCAACGACGAATCGCGTTATCGACGCGATCCAGCGCGAGGGCACATGCTGGTGCGGCACGACGGTGTGGCAGGGCCGCACGGCAATGCGCATCAGCGTCGTCTCGTGGGCGACGACCGACGACGACGTCGATATCAGCATCGAGGCGATCAGGCGCGTGGCAGCGCGGGAGGGCGCACAGCGCAGCTGAACCGTGCCATTGAGCGAAGCGCCGAGGCGCGCTAGGCTAGCGGGCTGCGCGCGACGATGGCGGACCGTGCGCGCGGCGCGGCGTCCGCCGCTCCCTCTGCCCGCCGACGCGCACGATCTGGAGACCCCGCCCATGACCGCGTTCAATGTCGTTCGCTTCCGCGTCAAGCCCGGACGCGAGAAAGAATTTCTGGAGTTGCACCGCCGCGCCGACGCCGATTTCGCCGGATTCCGCGGCGGCGCGATGATCAAGACCGGCGATCGCGCGTACTGCCTGATCGGCGGCTGGGACGACTTCGACAGCATCGTCGCGGCGCGGCCGCAGATGATCGGCATGCTGGACCGGATGCGCGACATGCTCGAGGACCTCGGCGGCGAGCTCGGCGTTACCGACCCGGTGTCGGGCCCGACGGTCGTCGAGATGCCGGCGAAGCGAGCGTCGAGCGCGCGCAAGCGCGGCGGTGGCGCGTCGCGCAAGCGCGCCAAGTCGGCCTCGAACGACGAATCGGTGGAGCCGGCGGAGGACGCCTGAGCCGCGCGGCGGGCCGATGAAGGAGGAGGCCGCGGCGCGCGCGGCGCAGCTGCTGCGCCGCCACCGCGTTGCGGCGCTCGGCACGCTCCACGACGGCGCACCGAGCGTGACGATGACGCCGTACGCGCTCGCCGCCGATCCGCTGGCGCTCGTCGTGCTCGTCAGCGGGCTCGCGTCGCACACGAAGGACATGCGCGCGGGCGGCCGCATCGGCATTCTCGTCGCGGAAGCCGAAGTCGACGATCGCCCGGTGCACGCGCTTGCGCGCATTTCGATGCAGGGCGGTGCGCGCGAGCTCGCGCGCGACGACCCGCTGCACGACACGGCACGCCGAGCGTACGCGGCGCGCTTTCCCGAAATGACGCAACTGTTCGCGCTCGGCGATTTCGCGCTGTTCGCGATCGAGCCGGACACGGTGCGCGTCGTCGCGGGTTTCGCGCAGGCCGCGTCGATCACGCCGGCGATGCTGGCCGGCGCGCTCGCGGCGCTGGAGGCGTGAGCGCGGATTCGGCAAGCCTGATGCGTGCACTGCGTTTCGACCGATACGGTTCGCCGGAGGTGCTTCGCATCGTCGACGTTGCCGACCCCGCGCCCGGGGTCGGGCAGGCGAAGGTGCGCGTGCGTGCCGTCGGCCTGAATCCACTCGACTGGAAGATCCGCGCAGGCCATATGCGCCTCGTGCCGATCGTGCGTCCGCCGCCGCGCGGTGTCGGCACGGACTTCGCCGGCGACATCGTCGCCGTGGGCGGCGGGGCGCTGACACGCCACGTCGGCGAGCGCGTGCTTGGCTCCCTGATGCCGTTCGGACGCGACGGCGCGCTTGCGCAGTACGTCGTCGTGCCGCTCGACCGCCTCGTTCCCATTCCGGCGAACGTGACCGACGAGCAGGCGGCAGCGCTTCCGGTAGCGGCGGGCACCGCGCTGCAGGGGCTTTGCGACGACGCCAAAGTGGCCGCGGGCCAGCGCGTGCTCGTCAACGGCGCCGCCGGCGGCGTCGGCCATTGCGCGGTGCAGATCGCCAAGGCGCTGAATGCTTACGTCGTCGGCGTGTGCAGCGAGCGCAACGCCGCTTTCGTTCGCGAGCTCGGCGCGGACGAAATCGTCGACTATGCGCGAAGCGATTTCACGCAGCGGTCCGATCGCTTCGACGTGGTGTTCGACGCCGCCGGCACGTCGAGCTTTCCAGCGGCGCGGCGCGTGCTGACCGAGACGGGCTGCTACCTCAACACAGCGGGCAGCGCGAGCGCCATGGCGGGTACGCTGATCAGCGCAGTGCTCGCGCGGGTCGCCACGCGCCAGCGCGCCATTCCTTTCCTGCTGCGCAACGGCCCGGCGTCATGGCAGCGGCTGATCGAGCTCAGTCAGGCGGGAAAGCTGCGCATCCATATCGAGCGCACGATCGCGCTCGAGGATGTCGCGGCTGCACAGCGCGACATGGAGACCGGGCACGGCCGCGGAAAGATCGTCGTGCGCATCGAATGAGGCTTGCTCACGTCATGTGCACGTACGAGCCGGGAGCTGCCTCGATCGGCGGATAGCCGCTATCCGCTCGACCGAGCGGTGGCGGCGCAACGCGGGCTCCCGAATGCGCGGCGAGCCAGCGCTGCCATTCCGGCCACCACGAGCCGTCCTTGTGCGGCGCTTGCGCGGCATAGCCGTCGGCATCGACATACGTGCCGTCGGCGGGGCGCGTCATCACCTGATACTCGCGGCCACGATGACCTGGCTCGCTCACGATGCCGGCGTTGTGCCCGCCGCTCGTCAGCACGAACGTGATCTCGGCGCTGGTGAGCAGATGAATCTTGTACACCGAGCGCCATGGCGCGACGTGGTCGCTCACCGTGCCGACGCAGAACATCGGCACGCGGATATTCGACACCGCGACCGGCTTGCCGCCGACGCGATAGCGTCCTTCGGCAAGGTCGTTGTCGAGGAACAGCCGGCGCAGGTATTGCGTATGCATCCGATACGGCATTCGCGTCGTGTCGGCGTTCCACGCCATCATGTCGTTCATCGGCGCGCGCTCGCCGAGCATGTATTCGCGCACCATTCGCGACCAGATGAGGTCGTTGGTGCGGATCAGCTGGAACGCGCCGGACATCTGCTCGGCGGACAGGTAGCCGCGGTCGAACATCAGGTCCTCGAGGAACATCATCTGCGATTCCTCGATGAACAGCGCAAGCTCGCCGGGCTCGGTGAAGTCGGTCTGCGCGGCGAGCAGCGTGACGGTCGCGAAGCGCTCGTCGTTGTCGCGCGCGAGCGCCGCCGCCGCGATCGCGAGCAGCGTGCCCCCGAGGCAATAGCCGACCGCATGCACGCTGCGATCGGGCGCGATGGCACGGACCGCTTCGAGCGCGTCCATCACCCCCATCCGCAGGTAGTCACCCAGGCCGCGATCGCGATCCCCCTCGTCGGGGTTCTTCCACGAGATGCAGAACACGGTATGGCCCTGGTCGACCAGGTACTTGATCAGCGAGTTCTGCGGCGACAGGTCGAGGATGTAGTACTTCATGATCCACGCCGGCACGATCAGCAGCGGCTCGGCGTGCACGGTCGCCGTCGTCGGCGAATACTGGATCAGCTCCATCAGCCGATTGCGGAACACGACGACGCCGGGCGTCATGGCGACGCTTTCGCCCGGCCGGTAGCCTTCGCTGCCCGCCGGTGGCCGCCCGGCCTGCTTGCGCTCGAAGTCGTCGATCCAGTTCATCGCGCCGAACAGCAGGTTGAGGCCACCGGTCTCGACGGTCCTGCGCAGCACCTCGGGGTTGGTCAGCGGATAGTTCGACGGCGCGACGATGTCGAGCAGCTGGCGCGCGATGAACTCGACGATGTCCTCGTGGTGCTTCGAAACGCCGCGGATCCCGGACGTCGCGTTATGCCACCACTGCTGCGTCAGCAGGAACGACTGCGCGTAGAGGTTGAACGGGAACAGCCTCCAGTCGGGATGGCGGAAGCGGCGGTCCTGCGGCAACGGGTCGATGCACCACGGCATGTCCTTCCGCAGGCTGTGCGGCGCGTACACCGCCAGCCGGTAAAGCTTGCGCCAGGCTTTGCGCGCGATCTCGGCCTGCTTCGCCGGCGACAGCCCCAGGTGCGCGACCCAGTCGACGTACGACAGCATCAGCGCGGCCGGTGACACGGCGCCGGTGTAGCGCGCGATCACGCCGTGCAGCCAGCGATCGAAGCCGTCGGCGTACGGCGGCGGCGCTGCCGCCACGGGAAGCACCGGCGGTTGGCTGCCCTTGGTCCTGAACGGCAGCGCGACGACGTTGCCGACAACCGGCGACGGCGATGTGTCCTGCGGTTGCGGGCGGCTCATAGGCTTTCCGGATGACGAGCGCCGGCGCGAAAGCGCGCCAGCGGCTTTCTAGATCCTAGCGCGTGTCCCGCTCTGCACGTTGACACGGCTCAACAGCAAAAAGCCCGCCAGGTGGCGGGCCTTTGCGAATGGGCTGCGACGCGCTCAGCCGTGCCTGCGGCGTGCCGCCCACAATCCTGCGACCGCCAGCAGCACCGCCAGCAGGCCGATGCCCCATTCGGACAATGTCGGCACCACCGACACGGGCGGCGGAGGACCCGCCGGTGCGATCGGCACCGGGGAGCCGACGGCGACGAGACCGAAGCCGCCGCCGCTGCCGACGATCGTCAGGGTCAGCGTCGTGTAGGGAGCGGTGTTCGTCGCCCGCGCGCCGACCTGCCCGAAAAAGCCGCCGCCGGTGCCTTGGATCATGTTGCCGGTCACGATCGGCGGGCTGCCGGCGCCCTGTCCCGGACAAGGATCGGTGAAATCGCCGGTCAATGTCGTCGGTGGTGCGAGGGTCGCCGTGCCGACGTTGACGGTGGCGGAGTCGTTGCCGTCGAGGCCCCATACGATGAAGCCGACGTCGTTGACCGGCTGCGAGAACATCACGGTCATCGTGCCGCCGTCCATCCAGTACGTCGGGTCGTAGGAGCTGCAGCCGAACGACGTGAGGCCTCGATTCGCGCCGACGTGGTTCCAGCTCATCGTGATGCCCGACGGCAGCACGCAGGAGCCGGTCGCGCTGTTGGTGCGGAACGCCTGGTACGTCGGGTGGTTCAGCACGGCGACCTGGGTGCAGGCCTGCGCCTGGGCGGCGGTTCCATGCAGCGAGAACCACACGGGCAGCAACCAGGCCAGCGCCGCGAGAAACTTCAACAGCCGGACCGGCCGACCGTTCCGAAGACCGCTCTGCATATCGTTCGCTCCCTGTCGTTGCGGCTCGATGCTGACCATGCACGAGGCCGCGCCATCGTTGATGAACCCCTGCGCGCGCCATGCTAGGGGCTATCCGGCGGCCTGTAAAGCGATACCGCGATCTTCCGATCGAACGAAGTTGCGCCGGACCCATGGCGTCGGATTCGGGCCGGTGCGCCAACGGCGGTCGCGCCGACCCGGGACAGCTACGCCCTGCTGCGCACCTTCATCGCCCGGGCGACGTTCGCCTCGAGCGCGAGCTCGGCGTGGTCGCAGACGACGATCGTCAGCGGACGCTGCTGCACGACGTCGAGCGGCTGCGCGGTGGAAAGCCCGTACGCGAGCAGCCGATCACGCAGGCTCGGGTCGATCGTCGCATCGAAGCCGACGAAGTCGACGCGCTCGCCTGGCGCGATGTCGCAGAGCCGGCGCTCGCTCATCCGAGCGCCCTCAGCACGACGTTGGTCAATCCGCCGATCGCAAACGCCGTCGGCATGATGAGTGCGAGCATCAGCGCCGCGGTGCGCACGCCCTGTTCCTTGACGATCATCATCACGCTCGCAATGCACGGCACGAACAGCGTGATCGTCACCATGCCGACCACCGTCTGCACCGGCGTGAGCAGGTGTCCCATCGCGAACAGGCCCGTCGCGCCGAAATCGCGCCGCAGGAAGCCCATGACGAAGGCCGCCGACGCTTCCTTCGGCAGGCCGAGCCAGCCGGTGACCAGCGGCTCGCCGCGCTCGATGATCCAGGGCAGCACGCCGAGCCTGTCGAGCGTGAACATGATCAGCGTGCCGATCAGGAACAGCGGGATCACCTCGACGAGATACCAGCGCAGGCGTCCGACGGTCTTTTTGAGCACGTTCGCCGCGACCGGCAGACGCATCGGCGGCATTTCGGTGACCAGCGGAATGCGACGACCGGGTATGAGCTTCGCGGCGAGCCAGCCGGCGGCGAGCAGCGTTACAACGAGCGATCCGACCCACGCGAGCGCGCCGCCGAAGCCGACGCTGCCGAGCATCCCCATGACGACGCCGAGCTGCGCCGAGCAGGGAATGGCGAGGGCCATCAGAAACGTCGCAATCAAGCGCTCGCGCCGCGTGTGCAGGATGCGCGTGGTGAGCGTCCCCATCGTCACGCAGCCCAGGCCCAGCACCATCGGCAGCACGGCGCGACCGTTGAGGCCGATTGCGGCGAACGCTCGGTTCGCAAGCACCGACAGACGCGAGAAATAGCCCGAGTCCTCGAGCAATCCGAACGCGATGAAGAATGTCGTGACGATCGGCAGGATCAGCGCGATCGCGTACGTCATGCCCATCGTCCACAGTCCGTACTGCCCGACGATGAGGTCGGCGAGCCACGGCCACGGCGCGTACGCGCTGACGAGTGCGGTCACCGCCGGATTGATCACGCCGCCAAACAGGCCCTCTTCGGTCCACTTGACCAGCGTTCCGGCGCCGAACACGCCGACGAACTCGTAGACGGCGAACAGCGTCGCGAGCAAAATCGGCACGCTCCACACGCGATGGATGACCAGCCGCCCGACGCGTGCGGCGAGCGGAAGCGGAGCCTTCGCGCCAGAGCGCAGCACGCGTGCGGCAATCGCGTCGGCCGCCGCGGAGCGCGCGGCTGAAAGCGCGCCGGCGACGTCGCCGCCATGCTCGGCGTCGGCATGCTCGCGCAGCTCGATCAACGGTCGCACGTCGGCGCCGAGCCGCGCAGCGAGCCACTGCTCGACTTCGCGGTCGCCGCCGAGGAACAGCGTCGCGAGCGCGCGGCTCGCGATCGGCGGGTGTGCGATCCGCGCATCGATCGTCGCCGTTGCTTGGGCGACCGCTCGCTCGATCGTCGCCGGATAGGCAAACGACGGCGCCGCGATCCGTGGCGCACGCAGCGCGTGCACCAGCGCGGCAATGCCTTCGCCGGCGGTGGCGACCGTCGTCACGACGTCGACGCCGAGTTCGCGCGCGAGCGCGACCGCGTCGATCGACACGCCGCGCGACGTCGACTCGTCGTGCATGTTGAGCGCGATCGCGAGCGGCAGGCCGGTTTCGGCAAGCGTCAGCGTGAGCGCGAGCGTGCGACGAAGGTGCTTGGCGTCGCCGATCTGGATCAGCGCACGCAACTCCTCGTGCAGCAGCGCGCGCATCGTCGCGCGCTCGTCGTCGCTTCGCGCGGGCAGCGTGAGGACGCCGGGCGTGTCGAGCACGTCGGTGCCGGGCGCGTAGCGCGCCGTTGCGCGAGCGACTTCGACGGTCGTGCCGGGATAGTTCGAAACGTTGACGTAGGTTCCGGTCAACCGGTGGAAGATCACCGACTTGCCGACGTTCGGATGGCCGACCAGCGCGAGCGTGCGGGCGCTCGCGCGCCCGGGCGGTGAATCGAAGGGTGCAGCGGCGGTCGATGAGGAGCAGCAGTCCATCAGGCGGCGGGCCGAATCGTCAATGAGAATGATTCTAGTTGACGATTTGGCCGCCAGGACGGCACGCGACGCCGATATCGTGCGCCGTTGATCCGCATCAAACCAATCGGTGCGGCAAAACGCCGCGCCGTCGCAGCGTGCACTGTCAGGCGTCACGCGAGCGCCACGCAAGCACGTACGCCGCCACGTTGATTGCGACCAGCGCGGCGCCCAGCCACAACTGCGTGTCGCGTGTGAGCGCGGCCGGGTAGAGCACGGGCGTCAGGTAACGGTCGATGAAGTCGCCACCGTACGTCGCGAGCCCCGCCGCGGCGCGCAGCTGGTTCTCCAGAGGCGTCAGCGGGCAGATCGCGCCGCTCCATTCGACGTACGTCGCCCAGCCGACCGCCGGCAGATGAACCCACGCGACACGAGGCCAGCGCATCACCAGCAAGCCGCCCAGCGTCGCGAACGCGACGAACGCGAAATGCACAACGATTACGACATCGGCGGCGACGCTCGACATGATCGGGTTGCGAAAAGGGCGTGACGGCACGTGACGCGAGCGCCGCGGCTGCTACGATATTACGCGAGACATTTGCGGAAACGGACATGGCGACGATGCAGGCGATGGTGTGCGAGGCGGCAGACCGTCCGCTCGCGCTGCGCACGCTGTCGCGGCCATCTCCGGCGCCCGGCGAGCTGCTCGTTGCCGTGCTCGCGTGCGGCGTTTGCCGCACCGATCTGCACCTCGTGGACGGCGAGCTTCCCCATCCGAAGCAGCCGGTCGTTCCCGGCCACGAGATCGTCGGCACCGTCGCGGAAATCGGCGCGGGCGTCGACGGCTTTCGAGTCGGCGAGCGCGTCGGCGTCCCGTGGCTCGGCTGGACCTGCGGCCATTGCGCGTACTGCACCAGCGAAAGGGAGAACCTGTGCGTCGACGCGAGGTTCACCGGCTATCAGCGCGATGGTGGGTATGCCGAGTTCGCGATCGCCGACGCACGCTACGCGTTTGCGCTGCCCGACCGCTACGACGACGTCCACGCCGCACCGCTGCTGTGCGCGGGCCTCATCGGCTACAGGGCGTATGCGATGGCCGGCGACGCGAAGACGATCGGCCTGTACGGATTCGGCGCCGCGGCGCACCTGATCGCGCAGGTCGCGCTCGCGCAGGGACGCACCGTCTACGCGATGACACGGCCCGGCGATGCGGCGGCGCAGGCGTTCGCGCGCACGCTCGGCGTCGACTGGGCGGGCGGTAGCGACGAGGCGCCTCCGGCGCCGCTCGACGCGGCGCTGATCTTCGCGCCCGCCGGCGGCCTCGTGCCGGCCGCGCTGGCGGCGGCCGCGCGCGGCGGCACGGTCGTCTGTGCCGGCATCCACATGTCGGACATTCCGTCGTTCCCGTACCGGCTGCTGTGGGGCGAACGCACGCTGCGCTCGGTGGCGAATCTCACGCGCGCCGACGGCGCCGCTTTCCTCGCGCTCGCCGGGCAGCTCGATCTCGACGTCCGCGTCGTGCCGTTCGCACTCGCGCAGGCGAACGACGCGCTCGATCGTGTCCGCGCCGGGACGCTCGACGGCGCCGCGGTCTTGACGTTCGCCGGTTGACGGCGTCGAATAGCCAGAATCCGCGCCGCTCGACTGTCGCTACGCAGCGCTCGCGCCTCGCCCTCCGCCGTCACCTACCCGAAAGGAACGAAATGGCCACGAAGACTGCCGCCAAGAAGGGCGCAACCAGCCGCAAGCCCGCCGCGAAGAAGTCCGGTTCGCGCACGCGCGCGTCACAAACGTCGCGCAGCCAGCAGGCGCCTGCATCGTTCGCGATGCCCGGCATGGAGCAGCTGCGCAACATGCCCAAGATGCCGAACATGATCAGCGCGGAGCAGGCGATCGAGCTGTACAAGGCGAACGCCGCGATGGCGCTCGACATCATCAACGCGGCGATCGACGGCACGGCGAGGCTTCGAGAGAAGCAGTTCGAGGGCGAGGAGCAGGTGCGCGCGATGGGCAAGAAGGCCGCGAAGACGGCGGCCGAGGCGCGCGATGCGCAGTCGCTGATGCAGGCGGGGCAGGGCGTCGCGCAGGAAGCGATCGACAAATCGATGCGCTACTGGGGCGAGATGTTCGATCTGATCGTGGAGATCCAGAAGCGGCTGTTCGCGCTGATGGAGGAGCAGGCGCAAGGCATGCCGGGCGTGAAGCAGGCGAAGGCTGCGCTCGCGATGATGCCGGACTTGAAGCAGATGCAGAACGTCGTGTCGGCGATGCAGGGCGTCGTGCAGTCGGGCGCGCCGGCGTTCGAGTCGATGCAGCGCGTCATGTCCGATTTCACCAGGATGGCGCAGAACGCGATGCCCGGCATGAAGCGCTGAACGAACGTCATTCCCGTGAGCGGTCGCCGTGGCGACACGGCGGGCGCTTCGTTTTGCGGCGCAGTGACAGGCGTCGTGGGCGCCGACGAAACGCGCGTCGGCGCGATCGCACTCTGACCCTCGGTTCCGTTGACGAACGTCAGGCGCGAGCGTTACGGCCGGGGCGACAATCGAGGCGATGTGACCGCCAACGATGCCGCCTTTGCGTCGCCGATCATCGACGCGCATGCGCGTTCCGCGCGCGATGTAGGATCGTTGCTCGGCGTGGACGCCGCGCGCGGCCTTTCGCCGCAGCAGGCGGCCGCGCGCCGCGCGGCCGTCGGGCCGAACGCGCTTCCCGCCGCGCAGCCGACGCCGATCTGGCGACGAATCGCAGCGCAATTTGCAAGTCCGCTCGTGCTGCTGCTGATTGCCGCGGCCGCTGTTTCGCTCGTCGTATGGGCCATCGAGGGCCACGGTGCGCCCTATGAGGCGCTGACGATCCTTGGGCTCGTGCTGCTGAACGGCGCACTCGGCTTCGCGCAGGAGGCGCGCGCCGAGCACGCGCTCGCGAGCCTCGCGAAAATGACGCCCGCCATGGCAGTCGTCGTGCGCGGCGGCGTGCAGAGCGTCGTGTCGGCGGCGGACGTCGTGCCCGGCGACGTGCTCGCGCTCGAGGAGGGTGCGGCCATTCCGGCAGACGCGCGCGTCGTACGCGTGAGCGAGCTTGCGACGGTCGAATCGGCGCTGACGGGCGAAAGCGCGGCGGTCGCGAAGGACTCGACGCCGGTGCCGGAGACGGCCGCCGTCGCCGATCGCACGTCGATGGTGTACGCCGGCACGAACGTCGCATCCGGGCGCGGCGAGGCGATCGTCACGGCGACCGGTGCAGCGACCGAGTTCGGCCGGATCGCGAAGCTGCTGCGCGAAACGCGTGCAGAGCAGACGCCGCTCACGCGCGAGCTCGACCGGCTCGGCCGCATCCTCGGCGCGATCGTCATCGCCATCGCCGTCGTCGTCGCGGCGACGATCCTGCTGCTCCAGCACGACTATTCGACGGCGGCGCTGGTCGGCGTGCTGCTCTATACGGTGTCGCTCGCCGTTTCCGCCGTGCCGGAAGGGCTGTCCGCGGTGACCGCGGTGGTGCTGTCGCTCGGCACGCAGCGCATGGCGGCCCGCAACGCGATCGTGCGCAAGCTCGCCGCCGTCGAGACGCTCGGCGCGGCGACCGTCGTCGCCTGCGACAAGACCGGGACGCTCACCGAAAATGCGATGACGGTCCGCGCGATCGTCACCGCATCAGGCCGCGCGGAGTTGACCGGCGCCGGCTATGCGCCGCGCGGCGATTTGCTCGCGTGCGGCGCGCCGCTCGACGCCGGAGCGCATCGCGTCGAAGCGCTGCGGCTGCTCTCCGCCGCGTATCTCGCGAGCAATGCCGAGCTCGTCCAACGCGACGGCGCATGGACGGTCGTCGGTGATCCGACCGAGGGCGCGCTCAAGTGCGCGGCGCTCAAGGCGGGGCTCACGCCGGAGCGGCTCGCGTCGCGTTTCGCGCGCGTCGGCGAGATCCCGTTCTCGGCCGCACGGCGGATGATGAGCACGGCGCACGCGGACGCGGATCGCGGCGAGCGCGTGCTGTTCGTGAAGGGCGCGCCGGACGTGCTGCTCGCGCGCTGCGACTTCGAGCGTGTCGGCAACGACGAGCGGACGCTCGATGCAGCACGCCGCGCCACGATCGAGTCCGACATCGCGGCGCTCGCCGCCGAGGCGCTGCGCACGCTCGGCGTCGCGTATCGCCGACTCGAGGGCGCGGCGGACGACGCACTGCACGAGCACGTGGAATCCTCGCTCGTATGGCTCGGCGTCGTCGGCATGAGCGACCCGCCGCGGCCGGAAGCGCGCGCCGCCTTGGCGGCCGCACGGCGCGCCGGCATCCGCGTGCTGATGATCACCGGCGACCATCCGCTGGCCGCTGCGGCGATCGCGGCCGAGATCGGACTTTCGTCGCCGGGCGCACGCGCGCTGACCGGCGTCGACATCGCGTCGATGTCCGACGGTGAGCTGCGCGATGCCGTCGCCCACACGACCGTGTACGCGCGAATCGCACCCGAGCAGAAGCTCGCGATCGTGCGCGCGCTGCAGGCATGCGACGAAGTCGTGGCGATGACAGGCGACGGCGTGAACGACGCGCCTGCGCTCAAGGCCGCCGACATCGGCATCGCGATGGGGCGCTCCGGTACGGACGTCGCGCGCGAGGCGGCCGACATGGTGCTCGCCGACGACAACTTCGCGACGATCGTGGCTGCGATCGAGGAGGGGCGCGCGATCTACGCGAACCTGCAGAAGTTCCTCGAACGTACCTGATGTCGACGAACCTCGGCGAAGTGGCCGTGATGTTCTTCGGCGTCGTGCTCGCCGGCATGCTCGGGCTGGTCGCCGGCCGCGGCGAAGCGCTGGTGCTGCCGCTGCTTGCCACGCAGATTCTGTGGATCAATCTCGTCACCGACGGCTTTCCCGCGCTCGCGCTCGGCGTCGAGCCCGCCGACGCCGGACTGATGCAACGCGCGCCGCGCGATCCGCGCGGCGGCGTCATCACGCCGCGGATGTGGACGGCGATGGTCATCGCCGCGGCCGTCATGGGCATCGGCACGCTGCTGGTGCTCGACGCCGGGCTTCGCGGGCGGCCTGATCACGGCGACGGGGACATCGCGCACGCGCGCACGATGGCCTTCAACGTGCTGGTGCGTCTACCAGCTCGTGTATGCGCTGTGCGTGCGCTCCGGGCGCATTCGCGTTCGCACGCCCGTTCGCCAATTCCTGGCTGTGGCTCGCCATCGCCGCAGCGCTCGCGCTGCAGGCGCTCGTGCTCTACGTCCCGTCGTTCAACGTCGGCGTTCGGGACGGTGCCTTGTCCGCTCCGAATGGGCGATATGCGCGCTGGTCGCGTTGTCGGTTGGTGCCGTGCGCGAGCTCGTCAAATGGCGGCTGCGAGCGCGCGATCGACCGCGCGATGCGGCCCGCGGCGCAAGCGGGCTGACGCTCGTCAGTCGCAGCGTTCGGCGCGAGCAGATGCGCGAGCGTGCTGCGCAACCGCGCCGGCGGCAGCGGCTTGTGCAGCAGCGCGATGCCGCCCGCCTGAATCCGCGCGAGCTCCACAGCGCCGCTCTCGCCGGATACGAGCACCGCCGGTATCGTGCGGCCGAATTGCGCGCGCAGTGCCGCGATCGCGTCAAGGCCGTCGGTGCCGTTGCCCAGCCGATAGTCGACGATCATCGCTTCGGGCGCGCCGCGCTCGGCGCACGCGCTGCGCGCTTCGTCCGCACCGGCGATCGCGATGGCGTCGCAGCCCCACTGCGAAAGGAGTCGAACGGTCCCGTCGCGGACGTCGGCCTCGTCGTCGATCACCAGCACCCGGCGGCCGTCCATCGCGTCCTGCACGACGGCCGGGGCGGGTCTCGCGAGCGCCGTGCGATCGCCGGCTGGCACGACGACGCGGAACACCGACCCGCGGCCTTCGCGTGACGCGACATCGATGCGATGGCCGAGCAGGTCCGCGAGCCGGCGAACGATGGCGAGACCGAGACCGAGTCCGCGCGCGCGGTCGCGCGCCGGATTGCCGACCTGGTAGAACTCCTCGAAGATACGCTCGCGCTCGGCTGCCGCGATGCCCGGTCCGCTGTCCCACACCTCGATCGCGTATTGCGCCCCTCGCCGTCGGCATCCGATGACGACGCCGCCGCGCTCCGTGTAGCGAAGCGCGTTCGCGACGAGGTTGCGGATGATCCGTTCGAGCAGCATCGGGTCCGAGCGCACGACGACGTCGCCGGATACGACGGCAAGCTTCAGACCGCGCTCGAGCGCCTCCGATGCGAACTCGTCGGTGAGCCGGTCGAGCAGTGGACGGATCGGCATGTCGACCGGCTGCGCGGCGATCACACCGGCGTCGAGCTTCGACACGTCGAGCAGCGCCGAGAACAGCGCTTCGAGCGCCGAGACCGACGTGGTGATCCGCTGTGCGAGCGCGTGGCCGTCTGCGTCCTGGACGTGCTCCGCCATCGCGTGCGAGAACATGCCGAGCGCGTGCAGCGGCTGGCGAAGGTCATGGCTCGCTGCGGCCAGGAAGCGCGATTTCGAGCGGCTTGCCGCTTCGGCGTCGTCCCTCGCCGCCTGCGTCGCCTCGAGCTGCGCCGACAGCGCCGCGCCTTTCTCGGCGACACGCCGCTCGAGGTCGATGTTCAGGCGCTCGCTCTCGTTCAGCGCGCGCACGAAACGGTCGACGAGAATGTAGCCCACGAGCGTGAGGAAGGCGAGCGCCGCGTAAGGCACGAGCCACACCGGCCGCAGCGCCTGGGGATCCAGCGCGGCAAGCCAGTCGTGCACGGCGAACGCGGTCGAGATGCCGCCGGCGGCGAGCAGCAGCGCGCTCTCGATGTTGCGGTTACGCGCGGCGTAGCGGCCGACTGCGGCGAGCGCAACGAAGACGATCGCGATGCCGCCAAGCCGCACGAGCGACTCGGCATCGTTCAGCGCGTCGAATGCGTTCGCCGCGTACAACACCGGCAACACTGCACCGGCGTACGCGACGACGAACCGCCGGTAGCCGTACCATCGAACGCCGGCGAAGCGCACGCAGAACAGGCACAGCAGCGCGACGAAGGCCATATAGGCGGTGTGCCAGACGATCCGCCAATGCGGCTGCGGCAACAGCGGGTCAGGCAGCAGCGAGACGAGCGTGTGCAGGCTCCACAGCATTGCCGCGAATCCGAACAGCGCGTACGCTGCATCGCGACGGCGCAGCCACAGCGCGACGATGAATATGCCGACGGTGAACGTCGCGACGCTGACGGCGGCGGGTCCGAGCGTGCGCTGGAAAAAATCCGCACGCCAGCGTTCGCGCAGCGCGACTATGCTGCCGGCGGCAATCGGTCCAAGCCCGGCGGCAAGCGGCGACGCCGTCCACACGTGGAGCGCGAGAGTGTTCGTTCCGCGCCGCACCAGGTCGGCCGGCATCCGGATCAGCTGGGACTGCTCGTAGCTGCGCGGGCCGCGCAGGCCGAACGTGGCGACTTGCGCGACGAGCTCGCCGTTGACGTAAACGTTCGCCGCGACGGTGATCGCCGTGAGGTAAAGCGCCTGCGCGGACGATGGCGTATCGACGTTCCAATCGATGACGTACCACGCCTCGCCCGACGCGTCGGGATTCGTCGCTTCCCACGCGTGAGGCAGCGCGACCGTCGCGCCACCCGCCGGAGGATGCGCGGCGGCCCCGACGGCGAAGCGTGCGGTGGCAAGCTCCACTGGCGAGGCATCGCGGGCCGCCGCGGGCGGCCCGCCAAACGCCCATACGGCAGCAAGCAGAACGACCAGCGTACGAACGAGCGTCATTCTTCGACCGAGCGCGAGACGAACGCCGCGAGCGTACGCTGATCGTGCTCGATGTCGCGCGCAAACGTCGCGATGTCGCCGATCGCCTCGGGATCCCACCACGGGTCCGTGTTGCGATAGCCGTGCAGGCGCGCCAGCGTCAGCGCACTTTGCAGGTCGTCGGCAGCGGCCTGCTGACGCTGCTCGCGGATGCGCAGCCACGTCCGTGCGACGAGCGCCGAGAAGTGCAGGAATCGCCAGTAGTAGCTCGCCGCGCGCGCGAGGACTACCGTCAGCTCCCCGGCCGCCCGGCGATGTTGACCGCGCGCGATGGCGATGTGCGCACGGCCGAGCTGCCATAGCGTGATGAAATAGAGTGCGATCGCCGACCCTTCGACCGTCATGCAGGCATCGATGCGCTCGCTCGCGAGCGCAACGTCGCCGCCCAAGCGTGCGCGCGCCGCGCCGAGGAAACTGCTGTGCGCAACGTCCTGCGGCCTGTTGCGATCCACCCGCGCAGCCATTTCGGCGAGGCAGACGTCGGCGCGCGCGAGATCGCCTTCGGATATCGCAGCGCTCGCACCTTGCTCCCACGCCCCGTAGAGGGAGCCGGCGGCGAGTGCCTGCACGACGAGCGCATGCGCGCGCGCGTGGTCGGCGGATAACCATGCAAGAAGCGCTTCGGCCTCGAACCAGCCGCTGCGCACGGAGGCGCTCGCATGCGCCGCATGCGGACGCGCGTGGTCCACGACCTCGCGCGCGAGCGGGAAATTGCCGCTTCGCACCGCATACTCGAACGAGAAGTGGGCGGCGCGCAGCGCGCTGTCCGGGTCGGTGGCACGCGAGCGGATTCGTGCGAGCGCGCGGCCGTGCCAGAGCGGCAGCGCAGGATGCGCCGGCCGCCGCGCGAGAACGGCGAGCGCCGCATTGAACACGAGCGGCTCGAGCTCGGCGGGCGGCGCCATCGACCACGGCGCGAGAAGCGCGTCGAGCGCGTCGAGCCAGAATTCCATCAGCAACGGTGCGCCGAGCTCACGATTGATGCGCTCGAGCGTATGCGCGGTGTGCGTCAACGCGAGCGCATCGTCGCCGATGCGCCGCGCAGACTCGTACGCCGACTGCGCCACCGCAAGCCAATGGTCGCCACTGGTATCCAAGACCGCCTTTCGATGCGCCCGCCGCCGCAAGAGCCGTCCCTGGCGCGCTGCAGATTCTGCCTATAATGCAATCGGCGCACAAACGGTGGCGGCACCGCCACGCCAGGGAGGGCAGGATGTCCGATGCCGGTCCGCTGATCGCGATCGCCGACGATCACCCGCTGATGCGCGCGGCGCTCGCGAGCTCACTCGCGGCGTGCACGCCCGGCGTGCGGTTCGTCGAGGCGAGCGATGTCACGTCGACGATGTCGGTCGTATCCGGCGATCCGGCGCCGGACCTGCTGCTGATGGATCTGCACATGCCGGGCGCCGATGGACTCGCCGGTGTGCGCAGCGTGCGCACGGTCGCGCCGCACGTGCCGGTCGCCGTCGTGTCCGCCGAGGACGACCGCCACGTGGTCGCGCAGCTTCTCGCGCTCGGCGTGTCGGGCTTCATTCCGAAAACGGATTCGCCGGGCGTTGTCGCGAGCGCCGTGCGACTGATCCTTGCCGGCGGCACGTACGTTCCACCGCATCTGCTGCGCGGCGACACCGCAGCGCCCGTCGCGACGTCGTCGGGACTCACCGCCCGGCAGACGGATGTCGTGCGGCTGCTTGCACGCGGCCTGTCGAACAAGGCGATCGCTCGCGAGCTCGGCGTGAGCGAAGGAACCGTCAAGGTGCACTTGCTCGCCGTGTTCCGCGTGCTCGACGTGCGCAATCGCACGGCGGCCGTGCTCGCGGCGCAGCGTTTCCTCGACTGACGTCCGGACGATGATGCGAGGCGGCGCTTGGATGTCGCGCCGCTCGCTGCGCGGATTCACGGCATGCCGCGTGCGGAAACCGGCACGGGTCGGCCGCAGGTCGACGAGCCCTGCGGCGTGCTGGAACACTGATCCGCTGCGGGTGCCGTTACGACGAGCCTCGCTACGTTGCGCTCGGGCAGCAGCGGTCCGAACTCCCACGCAAATGCGACGATCCACACCGTGAACGCGGCGAGCGCGATCGAAACGACGAATCCCGCTGCAGATCGAGGCGTGCTCGGCGTGGCGTCGCGCGGCTGCATGGGTCCTCCTTCGGTGGCGATCGCGCCCAAAAAATCACGCCGGCGGCGCTGACGTGTGTCCTTCGCGAAACCCGAAGCCCGTTCTAGAACGTCGGAGGCGGTTCGTCGGCGGTGGTCGCCGACGGCGATGCACCGAAAACGGATTCCGCGGAAGGCACCGACGTACCCGCCGCCGGCGTGTGGAGGAAATCGTTTACATCGAGCGCCGCGGGCCGCGCGAGCTGGTCGGCCCACGGCATCCAGCGCGCATCTCCGGCGTGAAGCCATACGAGACCGACGAGAGCGCCGACGCAGAGGACGGCGGTGACCGAGCCCGCTGCGCGCGCACGTTGCGCGTCTGCTCGATTCGCATTGAACTTGAGGATCTTCATGCCGGGCTCCTTCCTTGTGCACGCCTTGCACAGCGCGTTGGACCATTGTCGGCAACAGGAGGCACGAGCGGAATTCAGCGTTCGCGGTAGATCCGTTACGGCCGATGGATGATGGGGACCGGCAGGATTACGCCGTTCGGAATATGCCAGACGGTGCGAATGCGTCGAAGAGTCGACAAAGACGAGCACGCGTATCGTCACGAGCGGCGTGCGGCGTGGCGACTTCTTTGGTGCCCGACGCTGCAATCGAAGTGCGGCGCGTGGTGCACTGATGCTCGGCGCATCACTATCCGAGCCGTCCGCCGAGCAGAACCATGATCTGTCATTCGTCGAACAGTTCGGCTGCGCCTGGTCCGGAACTCCTGCAGCACGCAGCGTTCGAAATGAAGGTTGGCGTCGATGTCGGAAGCCCGGTCGCCGTGGCGAACCGTTTCGTTACGTACTCGATGGAGCGAAATGATGCTGCAGAGAGCCCCGATGTATGCCTACCTGCCGGCCAGAGACGTCGACCGTGCGCGGCGCTTCTATGAAAGCAAGCTCGGCTTTCAGCCGAAGGAGGAAATCGCCGGCGGGGTGGTCTACGAGTTCGGCGAACACACCGCCTGCTTTCTCTATCCAACGCCGAACGCCGGCACCTCGCGAGCGAGCCAAGCGTTCTGGCGCGTCGATGACGTCGAGCGCGAGGTCGCCGAGCTCAAGGCACGCGGCGTGGATTTCGAGGATTACGACATGCCCGGCGAGAAGAGCGCCAGCGGCGTCCTCACGGCCGGCGGCGCCAGAGCGGCGTGGTTCAAGGATACCGAAGGCAACATCCTCGCGATCATTCAAGACGCGCGAGGCAGCTGATCTAATCGAGCGACGCGGCGAGATCGCTCAGCGTCTGGCGCGGATTCGCTTCGATCGGCTCGCCGTGGGAAACAAGAATCCGCTTCAGCGACTCGACGCGTGTCCACTGGAGCAACTGGTTGCGCAGGGCGTCCCGGTCCTTGACCATCGTGAACGTCACCGGTTTCGGAATCTGCGCGTGGTCGCCGGCGAACCCCGTCACCTTCAGCAGCCAGCTATCGATGCCGGAGGCGTTGCGGATATTGCCGACCAGGTCGTTCAGCACGAGGGTTGTGCCGTGCGGCCTTTGTACGATAAGCGCCGCCTCGTGATCGCGCGTGCCGGGCACTGACACGAAATGAACGTCGGGGTCGGCGAAGTCGGGCGTCGCCGTGTCGACCGGCACGATTTCCTCGACCTTTTCGCGGGCGCCCGGCGGCGCGACCACGACGAGATCGGGATAGCGACGTTTCCACGCTTTCGCGTCAAGCCGGTGGTGGTCGTTCGGCACGACGAGGAACGCCGGTCGACCGAATGCTTCGAGTACGCGCATTTGCGCTTCATCGAGGGCGATCGCACTCCAGATGACGAGGCGTGAATCGGCGAGCCGCACGACGGTCATCCGTCGCGGCAGGTCCATCAGCGGCATGCGGATATGGCCGACGACGGTCAGAATGCCTTCGTCGACTTCTGTGAGCTCGCCATGCGGCAGTACGTGCCAATCGTTGTAGGGTTTCGTCATCGCGCGGCTCCGTTCGAGCGGGCACGGCGGGCGTACAACAAAGGTTCTCCTTTGCGGGCGCCGCCGGTGTCATGGTTCGACACGCTGCGGCGCGGCGTGTTCTACTGCTTGCGCGGGTGAGCTCGCGAATTGTTTGGAGACGTAGACCACGAGGAGCGCAGCAACGGCAGATGTTCACCGCGCAATCCTTGGTGCCCGGAGCCGGACTCGAACCGGCACGGCGGTTTTGGCCGCCCGCGGGTTTTAAGCCCGCTGTGTCTACCTGTTTCACCATCCGGGCGTCGGCGGCGATTCTAGCGAAGCTTGGTAGCATACGCGTCGATCGACCGGACCCACTGGATATCCATGCCCCGCGAACGCCCCCTTGAAACGAACGGCGCGACCGCCTCGTCGCACCGAGCGTCCGTGACCGCTCCGGCGACGGCGAAGACGAACCCGTCGCTCGCGCTGCATCGCGTGCTCGACAGCGTGCCGCTGCTGTCGACGTACCGCGGCAAGCTTTTCGCGCCGGTGCTGGTCGCGACGCTCGCGCCGGCCGTTTTCGCGATCATCGTCGCGATGCTCGGCGCCCAGCGGATCGGCATCGGCACGTTGACGGTGCTCTTCGTGATGCTTGCCGCCGCGGGGGCCGCAGCGGGCGTCTGGCTGGTCGACCGGCTGCTCGCGCCGCTCGACGAAGCGACCGAGCTTCTCGACGCGCACGCGGAGCGGCGCGACGCGACCCGCGTCGACATCGGCGGCACCGACACGGCGGCGCAGCTGGTACGCGGCGTCCAATCGCTGATCGCACGCCTCAAAGCGCAGGAAGCCGAGCAGCAGAAGCGCGACGAGCGCGATGAAACCACCGGGCTATACGGCCGCAGCGCCGGGCGCGGCATGGCGCAGAGCGTACTCGACGCCGAATGCAGGCGCGGCCGCGTCGTGCGCGTCGTGTCGGTGCGCATCGATCACTTCGGCGCGTTCAACGATACGCACGGCTACGGTCACGGCGATGCGCTGCTGAAAGCCGTCGGCGCACGGGTCGCACGCGTGGCCGGCGAGGACGGCGTCGCGATGCGCTGGAGCGGGGACGAGTTCATGCTGGTGCGCGGCATAGCCACAGGCGAGCCGGCCGAATTCGAGAAGGCGCTCGGTCGATCGATCGTGCTGCGCGGCGCGGCCGATCCGATCACGCTGTCACTCGGCGTCGCCCAGACCGAAGCCCCCATGCCGTTCGAATCGCTTGCAAGGCGCGCCGGCGAGGCACTCGTCGAAGCGCGACGCGAGCGTGCGTCGGGTGTGCGGGCGACCACGGCCGACATGCGGAGAGACGGCTGACCGCCGGCGCGAGCGGCGGCTCGCGGCGGCTTCACTGCGTCGCCGTCGCCACGGCCTTCCTGCGCATGATCTCGTCGCGTATCTGCGCGTATTGGTTACGCGTCTCCGATTCGATCATCGCGGGCCCGACGAGCGGCGGAACCCAGGTCGTCGGCTCGTACTCGCCGTGATTGAGTACCGTCGCCGAGGCGCCGTTCTCGACGATGCGTGTCGTGAACGCGTACGAATTGAACGCGCCGCGGATCAGCGTCGAGCGGATCTCGGTGAACGGCACGAGCTCGATCGCGCGCACGGTCTCGAAGGGATAAGCGAGCGGTCCGCGTCGCGCTTCGCCGATCTGCTCGACTTCGAGCCGGTTGCCCTTGCGGCTCAGCACGGCGCTCGAGGTCAGGTTCGACACGAAGGCCGCCATGTGCTCGTAGTCCGTCAACACCGCCCAAACGTCGCGCGCGCTCGCCTGCACGGGCATCTCGACGTCGATGACGATCATCGGCCCGCGCTTCGACACGCTGACGGCGATATCCTCGTCGGCGGCCGCCGCGGCATGCGCGGCGGCGAGCGCGATCCCGATCATCAGCAGCTTCACCGTCCGCATGGCCCCTTCGACCGCTCGTCGCAGGCGAGGGTTCACGCTGCCGGAGGATGAATGGACGTTCTTGCGCCCATCGTGCAATTCGTGCTCCATCCGGATCAGCAGCTCGCCGTGCTGTTGCACGATTATGGCACCTGGGTCTACGCGATCCTGTTCGGAGTGCTGTTCTGCGAGACCGGGCTTGTCGTCACGCCCTTCCTCCCGGGCGACTCGCTGCTGTTCGTCTCGGGGGCGCTTTGGGCATCCGCGGGACTCGACGTCGCGGCGCTCGCGGGGGTGCTCATCGCCGGCGCGTTGTGCGGCGACAACTGCAACTACTGGATCGGCCGGCTCGTCGGTCGCGAGCTGCTGCAGCACAGCGCCGGGCGCTTCATCAACGCGAAAGCGCTCGCACGCACGCACGAGTTCTACCACCGGCACGGCGGAAAGACGGTCGTCATTGCGCGCTTCGTCCCGGTCGTGCGCACGTTCGCGCCCTTCGTGGCGGGCCTTGGCGCGATGCGCTACGCGCGGTTCCTCGCGTTCAGCGTGGCGGGCGCCGCGCTGTGGGTCGGCCTCGTCGTTCCGCTCGGCTACTGGTTTGGCAATGTCGACTGGGTTCGCCGCAACTTCGGGATCGTGACACTCGCAATCATCGCCCTGTCGGTGACGCCGATCGCAATCGAGTTCGTCAAGCACCGGCTGCGCGCGTCCCGACGCAAGTAGCCGAAGCGACGCGGCGTTCGAGTGTAATTTTTGCATGCCGCCAGCCTCTTTGAATCGTTTACCTGTCGTGCACGCAGCCGATTGATTCGCACGCCTGCACGCTGCATGATGGTCGAAACGGTACGTCGGAGCACGAACATGAGGGTCGTCGAGCGCCTGCCCCCCGCGCCGGCCGCGCGGTGGAGCGATGCCGGGCCGCGCGAGCATTTCGTCCAGTTCTACGATAGCGACCTCGCAATCGCCGACCTGTTGTCGCAGTTCGCCGGAGACCAGCTCGAGTCGGGCGGCGTCGTGATCGTCATCGCGTCGGCCGCTCACGCGGACGAGGCGGAACGGCGGCTCGCGTCGCGCGCACTCGATCTCACGGCTTGCCGCGACAGCGGCCGATACGTTCGGCTCGACGCGCAAGCGACACTCGACGCGCTGCTGGTCGAAGGCTGGCCGGATGCACGCCGATTCGCCGACATCATCGGATCGCGGGTCCGCGCCGCAATCGCCAAGGGCCGCGTCGCGGCGTTCGGCGAAATGGTCGGTGTGCTCTGCGCGCGAGGCGCGCACGGCGCGGCGATTCGGCTCGAGGAGCTGTGGAATTCGCTCGCGCGCGATTGCACGTTCAAGCTGTGCTGCGCGTATCCGACGTCGGCAATGGCGAGCGGCTCTGCCGAGACGATGGGGCGCATCTGCAGCGCGCATACGCTCGCGATCCCTTCGGAGAGCTACACCGCGCTCGCGACGCAGGACGAGCGCCTTGCCGAGATCAGTCGGCTGCAGCAGCGCGCGCTCTCGCTCGAATCGGAGATCGCGCATCGCAAGTCGATCGAGTCGCAGCTTGCGCGCCGCGAGCGCGAGCTCGCCGACTTTCTCGACAACGGACCGCAGGCGATGCACAGCGTCGGCGCGGACGGCGTCATCGTCTGGGCGAACGCGGCAGAGCTCGCCATGCTCGGCTATCGACGCGACGAGTACGTCGGGCATCACGTCGGCGAGTTCTACGTCGACGCTGGCGCGTGCGCCGACATCCTGCGCCGGCTTGGCAGCGGCGAGACGCTGCACGACGAACCGGCGAAGCTTCGCGCGAAGGACGGTTCGGTGCGCGACGTGCGCATCACGTCGAACGTGCGCTGGCATGACGGCGCGTTCGTGAATACGCGCTGCTTTAGCCGCGACGTGAGCGCGCAGGCCGTCGCCGAGCATGCGTTGCAGGAGAGCGAGATGCGGGCGCAGCATGCGCGCGCGCTGCTTGCCTCTATCGTCGAGTCGTCCGACGACGCGATCGTCAGCAAGTCGCTCGACGGCCGCATCAGCTCGTGGAACCAGGGTGCGACGCGAATTTTCGGCTACGACCCGGACGAGGTGATCGGCAGGCCGATCACGATCATCATTCCGCCGGAGCTGCACCAGGAGGAGAAGCAGATCCTCAGCAAGCTCTCGCGCGGCGAGCGCATCGAGCACTTCGAGACGGTGCGCGTGGCCAAGGACGGCCGGCGCCTCGACGTCTCGCTCACGATCTCACCGATCCGCGACGCGGACGGGCGTGTGGTCGGCATCTCGAAAGTCGGGCGCGACGTCACCGATCGCAAGCGGCTCGAGGAAACGCTGCGCGAGGCCGAGCGGCGGAAGGACGAGTTCATCGCGATGCTCGGGCACGAGCTTCGCAATCCGCTCGCACCGATTCGCAACGTCGCCGAAGTTCTTCGTCGCACGACCAGCGGCAACGCCGACTGCGAGCGGCTGTGCCGGATGCTCGAGCGCCAGGTGCAGCAGATGACGCGACTGCTCGACGACCTGCTCGACGTGGGGCGGATCACGCAAGGCAAGATCAAGTTCCAGCACGAGGCCGTCGACGTCGCGTCGGTCGTTCAGCGCGCGGTCGAGGCGAGCCGGCCGCTGATCGAAGGCTGTCGCCACGAGCTTCGCGTGCGGATGCCCAAGACGCCGGTTCGCGTCGATGGCGACGCCGCGCGCCTGGTGCAGCTCTTGACCAACCTGCTGAACAACGCGGCGAAGTACACAGCGGTCGGCGGCAGGATCGCGCTGCGCGTCGTGCAGCGGGGCGACACGGTGGAGATTCGCGTCAAGGACAACGGAGTCGGCATCGCGCCCGACATGCTGCCGCGCATATTCGAGCTCTTCGTGCAGGTCGACGCGACGAGCTCGCCGTCGCATGAGGGGCTCGGCATCGGCTTGACGCTGGTGCGCATCATCGCGGAGCACCACGGCGGCAGCGTCGAGGTGCACAGCGCCGGTCCCGGGCGCGGCAGCGAGTTCGTGGTGAAGCTTCCGACTGGCGTGTCGCGCGCGGAGCCGGCGGCGCGGGTGCAGACCTCGCTCGAGTCCGCGGCGATCCGCAAGCGCATCGTCATCGTCGACGACAATCACGACGCGTCGCAGTCGCTCGCGACGCTGCTGCGCCTGAGCGGCCACGAAGTGGTCATCGCGACCGACGGCGCATCGGCGCTCGACGTCGTGCAGAAGCTTCGGCCCGATCTCGCGCTGCTCGACATCGGCTTGCCCGGCATGAGCGGCTACGAGATCGCGCGGCGGCTTCGGCGCAGTGGCTGCAACGTGCGTCTCGCCGCGCTCACCGGCTACGGCGCGCCCGAGGACCGCGAGCGCTCGCGCGACGCCGGCTTCGACCATCACTTCGTCAAGCCGATCGATCCGATCGCGCTCGAGCAGCTGATCGCGTCGCCGCCGCCTTCGACCTGACGAATGTCAGCGCCGCGCGGACGCGGGACGCGCGCGTAGCGGCGCCGCTCGCCGAATCGTGCTTCAGCGCGGCGGCTGGAAGCCCGCGCGTCCGGCGCGCCACAGCACGAACGCGAACTCGTCGGCGAGCTGGTCGTCGATCTGCGAGCGTGTGGACCCCAATCCGTGCCCGGCGTCGAACGTGACGCGCAGCAGCACCGGGTTCGACGACGACGCCTTCTGCAGCCGCGCCGTCATTTTGCCGGCGTTCCACGGCTCGACACGCGGGTCCGTCATGCCGGTCGTGAGCAGCACCGCCGGATAGGCGACACCGTCGCGCACCGCGTGCAGCGCATCCATCTGCCGCAGCCCGACGAAGCCATCGCGGTCGGCGATCGTGCCGAACTCGTCGATGTTCGGCGGGCCGTTTTGCGAGAACTCCATGCGCAGCGGGTTCGAGTCGCCGACGTTGGATAGGACGGCGGCGAAGAGGTCGGGGCGCTCGGTCAGCGCGCGGCCGACGGTGATGCCGCCCGCCGAGCCGCCCTGGATGGCAAGCTTCGACCTGCTCGTCCACCCCTCGGCGATCATCGCTTCGCAGCAGTCGATCAGGTCGCGCCATGTGTTCGGCTTGTTGAGCTTCTGTCCGGCCTTCCACCATCGCTTGCCGTACTCGCCGCCGCCGCGAACGTGCGCGGTCGCGAGCACGCCGCCTTGCTCGAGGAACGCGATGCGCCGCGGGTCGAAGCGCGGGCCGTTGACGATCTGATACGAGCCGTACGCGTTCACCAGCGTCGGGTTGCCGGCGTCGCGCCTCGCGTCCTTGCGCGCGACGATCGACAGCGGCACCTTGGTGCCATCGCGTGCCGTCGCGAACGTGCGGATCGCCTGGTACGGCGAAACGTCGACCGGCGCTGGCGGGGACAGTCCGGTGTCCACGCACTTGCGCGCTGCAGCGTCGTAACGGAACACCGTGACTGGAAGCAGCCAGCCCGTGCCGATGATCCAGGCGCCGTCGTCGCGCGTGCAGGTGACGAGACGGGCGATCGTGCCTTCGTACGGCAGCGCGACGTCGCTCACCTTGCCGTCACGCGCGACCCGGCGCAGCGCGCCGTAGCCGCCGTTCATCGCCTGCAGATAGAGAGCATCCTTCGCAGCGCCGATCCGTTCGATGACGATGTCGCTTTCGGGCACGGCGACCTTCGCGTTGCGCAAGTCGGGTGCCGACAGCGACGTGCGAACCACCTTGCCGTTCGGCGCGTGCTTCGTCGTGAGCAAATACAGCACGTCACCCATCACCGCGACGCGATTGACCTCGTCGGCAAGATCGCACACCTTGCGCCATCGTGGCTTGCCCACGACGACGTCGGCAAGCCGCGCCGAGTACCAGGCGTTGTCGTGGCGCACGCCGCCGACCGGCGATGCGATCACATGGTCGGACGTCGCGTCGGCGAAGACGTAGGGAAACTCGAGCGGATCGACGGCAATCTCTGCGTGCTGACCGCGCCCGAGCACCATCAGATCGTCCTTCGCGTCGGTGCGCAATCGGTGCAGCCACGACACGCTGTTTCTGTAGTAATCGACCGAGCCGAGCTTCGCGCCTTCGGCGAGCCGGTTGAAGAAGAAGCCGCTGCTGTCCGGCAGCCAGGAGGGCGATGCGTATTGTGCGCGGTCGATGCGCTCGGGAAGGATTTCATCGCCTTCGACATCGAGCACGTGCACGACCGAGTTCTCCGAGCCGGCCGCCGAAAGTCCGTAGACGACGTAGCGTGCGTCCGGCGAAGCGCGCCACCAGTCGAGCGAAACGTGCTTGCCGTCCTGCGTCATCTGCGTGGGGTCGACGAGTGTGCGCTCGTCGCCCGTCAGCCGCTGCCGCACGTACAACTTGAAATTGTCGGCGCCCTGCGGACGCTTTTCGTAGAACACCCGGTCGCGCTCGGATTGCACGGCCCGCGTGGTGGCGGCGTCGGCGGAGAGCTGCGCGATGCGGTCGAGCATCGACTTGCGGCCCGGAATCGCATCGAGCATCGCACGCGCGTAGGCCGCCTGGCCCTTCATGAACGGCGCCCACTCGGCGTCGCTGGAATCCTCCATCCAGCGATAGGGATCGACGATCGTCTCACCCCAGAGCTTGTCCTCGACCGGTTCGATGCGCGCGACGGGCGGGCCGGGCGGGAGCGTTGCCGCCGCAGCGGGCAGCGGCGTCGTCGCGGGCGCGAATGGAAGGGCGCCGAGGGCGGCCAGCAGCCGGCGGCGGATGCGATTCGCTGGGGTCATGGGGCTTCGGCGCCTTTGTCGTTCACTTGGGTGGCGAGCGACTATAGCTCGAAGTGCAGTTGCGGCGTACGATGCCAAATTCGCGGCGCGTGCCCTACGGTACGAAGCGATAGCCGACACCGGCTTCAGTGACCAGAAACCGCGGCCGCGTCGTATCGGCTTCGAGCTTGCGCCGCAAGTGCGCCATGTAAATGCGCAGGTAATGGCTGTGCTCGACGTGCGACGGACCCCACACCTCGCGCAGCAGCTGTCGGTGCGTAATGACCTTGCCCGGGTGGACGATCAGGTATGAAAGCAGCCGGAACTCGACCGGCGTGACATGCACGGCTTCGCCGGCGCGGGTCACCTGGCGGTTGGGCAGGTCGACGCAGACTTCGCCGAAGCGAACGACGGTCGCGTCGCTGTCGGGCGTGCGCAGTCCGCGTCGCAGCATCGCACGAATACGTGCAGTCAATTCTGCGACACCAAACGGTTTCGTCAGGTAGTCGTCGGCGCCGGCATCGAGCGCGTCGACCTTGTCCGCCTCGCCGACGCGGGCCGACAGCACAAGGATCGGCATCGAAGAGAACGCGCGCACCTCGCGAATGAACACCGTGCCGTCATCGTCGGGAAGGCCGAGATCGAGCACCGCGATATCCGGCTTGCGCGTACCCGCTTCGATGACGCCGCGACGCACGGTTTCGGCTTCGGCGACGCGATAGCCTTCCGCTTCCAGCGCGCTTCGCACGAAGCGGCGGATCTCATGGTCGTCCTCGACGACGAGAACGAGCGGCGCGTTGTCCATCTACGCGGTCGCACTCGCTTCGGCTTCGGGCGGCGCCGCCGGCGGCTCATCCGATGGGAGCGTGAACAGGAAGCGGGCGCCGCCGCCGTTGCGGTTCTCGGCCCGGATCGTGCCGCCGTGCGCTTCCACGATTGCGCGGCAGATCGCGAGACCGAGTCCGACGCCCGGCACGACGGACTCGCGCTCGCCGCGCGTGAACTTGTCGAAGATCGTGCTTTCTCGACCGGGCGGCAGGCCGGGGCCGCGATCCTCGATGGCGATCTCCACGATGCCGTCGACTCGACGCGCGACGATGCGGATCGGCGTACGCGGCGCAGTGTACTTCGTCGCGTTCTCGATGAGATTGAACAGCACGCGGCCGATCAGCGCGCCATCGCATTCGACCAGCGGCAAATCGGGCGGAAGATCGACATCGACGGCGCGGCCGGCGAGCGACGGCTCGAGGCTCGCGAGCGCGCTGCCGACGAGCTCCTCGATCGATTGCCAGTCGCGACGGACGTTGACGCGGCCGGCTTCGAGCCGCGCCATCTCGAGCAGGTTGTCGACGAGCTGCGCGGTGCGCCGCGCCTGATCGCGAATCGCAAGCGCTTTCGCTTCGCCGTCGCGCGGCTGCGGCTCGCGCGCGAGCTCCTGCGCGAGCGTTTCGGACAGGCCGACCAGCGCTGTCAGCGGCGTGCGCAGATCGTGCGACAGCGCGGCGAGCACCGAATTGCGCAGCCGCTCGGATTCCATGTCGATCAGCGTCCGCTGCGCGACGGTGACGAAATGAACACGCTCGAGCGCGATGGCGATCAATGCGGCGCAGGTTTCGAGCATCGGCCCGCTGCTCCGCACCATCGGCTGCCCGTCGTCGATCGGCTCGACGACGAGTACGCCGCGCGTCCGTACCGGCGCCTTGAGGGCAAGGTATAGCTTGCCGGCGGCGGGCACGGCATCGATGCCCGCCGGCCTGCGCTGAAGTCACGCACCAGCGGGCGATAGCCATGTCGACGTCGGAAACGCCGCTCGCCGTGCGCGGGGCGCAAGGTTTCGTCCTCGTCGAGCAACAGCGCCGTTGCGCTACTTTCGGCATCGACGCCACGAATCGCTCGCCGATCGCCGCGACCTGCTCGCGTCCCAACGCAGCGGAAAGCTCACGCGCCATTTCGAAAAGCCGGCGGGACGCGCGCTCCTCGAGCGCGCCGAAGCCTGCGCCTGTAGCGCAGCCGCGCGGTCAGCTGGCCGACGACGAGACCGACGATCAGCATGACGACGAACGTGAAGAGGTATTGCGCATCGCGAACGACGAACGTGAACTGCGGCGGCACGAAGAACCAGTCGAATGCGAGCACGTTGACGATCGCCGCGAGGACGGCAGGGCCACGGCCGAAGCGCGAAGGACACGCCGACGACGGCGAGCAGGAACAGCATGACGATGTTCGACGCGTCAAACAGCGACTGCAGCGCAAGCGCGATCAGTGAAGTGGTTGCGCAGAGCGCGAAGGTCGCGCCGTAACGCCACCATCCGTAGGCGCCCGCCGATGCGAGCTCGTCGGCATTGCGCGGCGGCACGGCGGTCATCGTCGGCGCAGCCCGGCGCGGCGCATCGGGGAAACCGTGCGCTGCTGCGGTTGCACGTCGCCGCGCGTGACCGTCATGCGCGCAGTGTATCGGCAGCAGCCCTTGCGCGCAGCAGCGTGCGCCGCGATGCTCGCCGTTTGCGCGTTGTTGATGCGTCGCGGCCGATTTTTGACACGGCATTTGCGCGCGGCGGCGTACGGTGAACCCATGAACGAGCCGACGCGCATTGGGCGAAGGCCGCGCGGGCGTGGCCGATCGAACCAGGCGGGCAAACGACGCACGACGTGCGCATTGCGCTGGCAGTTGTTCGTGATGATGGCCCGGTTCGCGCTGCCAGAGCATCGGTATCTGCACATTGCGGCCGAGCGAACGACGCAGATGGACGCGCCGCCGCGGCGCGACGCAATGTAAGCGCCATCGCGTAAAGATGGCGTAAAAATCGCGTGGCCACCGGCGTGGTTGCACGCAAGCCGCCTATCCTCGCCACGATGAGCGCAAAGGGATTCGCCGCCGGCGGAGGCGCGCCGAACGAAGCGCCTCGTGCGCGGCGGCAGGCGACATGGGGTCTTTCCCTGCTCGCGCTGGGCATCGTCTACGGCGACATCGGCACCAGCCCGTTGTACGCCGCGAGGGAAACGTTCAATCCCGACCACGGCATTCCGTTCACGCAGGCAAACGTGATCGGCGGCGTTTCGGCGATCTTCTGGAGCCTGATGATCGTCGTGTCGCTCAAGTACGTGACGCTGGTGCTGCGCGCCGACAATCGCGGCGAAGGCGGCATCATGGCGCTGCTTGCGCTCGCGACAGCCGCCGTGCGCACTCGACCGCAGCTGGTACGCGCGCTGCGAACGGTCGGCGTGTTCGGCGCGGCGCTGTTCTACGGCGACGCGGTATTGACGCCCGCGATATCGGTGCTGTCCGCGGTCGAAGGGCTCGAAGTCGGCACGTCGGCGTTCAAGCCGTATGTCGTTCCGATATCGGTCGGCATTCTCGTCGCGTTGTTCACGATCCAGCGCCGCGGCACGGGCTCGGTCGGCCTGCTGTTCGGGCCGGTTTGCGCAATGTGGTTCTTCGCGCTTGCAGCCGACGGCATCTGGAACATCGCGAAGGCGCCGGTGATCCTCGAGGCGCTCGAACCCGGTCCACGCAGTTGCCTTCATCACCTCGCATGGCGTGGCATCGTTTCTCGTCCTCGGCTCGGTGCTGCTCGCGATTA
The DNA here is from genome assembly GCA_963798655.1 of uncultured beta proteobacterium. GTDB lineage: Bacteria > Pseudomonadota > Gammaproteobacteria > Burkholderiales > Casimicrobiaceae > CAVSMC01. The sequence goes on from CAWCUH010000016.1 coordinate 445,050, forward strand.
CCGGCGCCGAAGCGCTGTACGCCGACATGGGGCATTTCGGCAAGCGTGCAATCCGGCGTCGCGTGGTTCGGTCTCGTCGCGCCGGCGCTCGTGCTCAACTACTTCGGACAGGGCGCGTTGCTGATCGTGCAGCCGGCGGCGCTCCAGAATCCGTTCTTTCTCGCGTTCCCGGGCTGGGCGCTCTACCCGATGGTCGTCCTCGCGACCGCGGCGACGGTGATCGCATCGCAGGCGACGATCTCCGGCGCGTACTCGATGACGCAGCAGGCGATCCAGCTCGGCTACTTGCCGCGGATGGCAATCCAGCACACGTCGGCGAGCACGATGGGCCAGATCTACATCCCAGCGGTGAACTGGACGCTGCTCGTCGTGGTGACCATCGCGGTGATCGGCTTCGGCTCGTCATCGAAGCTCGCGAGTGCTTACGGTGTTGCCGTCATGGGCACGATGCTGATCACCACGGTGCTGACGTTCTTCGTCATTCGCAACGAATGGCGCTATCCGCTGCTGCTGTGCGTCGCGGTCACGTCGTTCTTCGCGCTCGTCGATGTCACATTCCTCGCGGCCGCGCTGCACAAGCTGCTGGACGGCGGCTGGATGCCGCTCGTGCTGGCGACCGTCCTGTTCTCGCTGATGGTGACGTGGCGTCGCGGCCGCGAGCTGCTGATCGAGCAGCTGCGCGATTCATCCGTGCCACTGATGCCCTTTCTTGAATCGCTGTTCGGTGCGCCGCCGCAAATCGTGCCCGGCACCGCGGTGTTCCTGACCTCGACGCCCGACGCGACGCCGCACGCGCTGATGCACAGCCTCAAGCACTACAAGGTGCTGCACGAGCGCAACGTGTTCTTCACCGTGAGCTTTCACGATCGGCCGTGGCTCGAACGGAAAGAGCGCGTCACGTGCGAGAACCTCGGGCACCGTTGCTGGCGCGTCATCGCGAATTCCGGCTTCATGGAGTTCCCCGATATCGTTCGTGCGCTCGAGCTTTGCGGCCAGCACGGCCTCGCGGTCGACCCGATGGACGTTTCCTATTTTCTGTCGCGCGAGAAAGTCGTTCCGGGCACCGGCACCGCAAACGGCATGGCGCTATGGCGCGACCGCCTGTTCGCCGCGATGGCACGCAACTCAGGCAGCACCAGCGACTTCTTCAACATCCCGACCAACCGCGTCGTCGAGCTCGGCACGCGGATCGAGATCTAGGGCCTGTTCACACTATCCGCAGCCCATCGGCGATGAGCGCGAAGTTGATAAATGCAACGAACATGAGGTCGAGCTTCTCGAATCGAGAGAAGATGCGCCGAAAGCCCTTGAGCCGGCGAAACAGCCGTTCGATTTCATTGCGCCGCTTGTACATGGCGCGGTTGTATTCCCACGCCGTGATCCGATTCTGCTTGGGCGGGACGACCGGGATGAAGCCGAGATCGAGCGCCAGCTGCCGCGTCTCGTCGCCTTCGTATGCCCGGTCCATCAGCAGATGCAGCGGCCACGGCGGCTTGCCCAGTTTGCGCAGCAGTTTGCGGCCCTCGGGCGCGTCGTGGGCCTGGCCGGGTGACAGGGCAAACGTTATGGCTGTTCGAGCATCCGCGGCAACCATATGAATCTTGGTGGTCCATCCGCCGCGGGACTTGCCGATGGCTTGCGGTCCGTTTTTTTTAGAGCCCCCGTACCATCGGGATGCACCTTGACCGCGGTACTGTCCAAAGCCACGGCTTCGATCTTGATGCGGACGATCTGATCGTGCTGCAACTGCGCGAACACACGATCCAATACGCCGCTCTTGGACCAGCGATTCATTCGCGTGTAGATCGTGTGCCAGTTGCCGAACCGCTTGGGCAGCCCGCGCCATTTGCAGCCCTGCTCGGCCACGTACAAGATCGCGTTCAACACTCGCAAATTGGACAGGCTCACGTTGCCGCGCTGAGTCGGAAGGCAGTGCTCGATCAGGCGGTACTGCGCTTCGGTGATCTCCATCGACGCAGTATCGCACAAGCATGACCATTAGTGTTAACACGACCTAGTTCGAGCCGCGCCGGTACGCGACGATCGCGCGCACCTCGACGCGCCGTTTCGCGAGCAGCCGACGGCGCGGCGTCGTTGTCGCGCGGCAGCTGCCGAAGCTGCGTTTGCCGGCTCCGTCCTACGCGGACATGCAGCGAACGTCGCTTGCCTTCGCGCGCCGCGCTTTGCATCATGGGTCGGCCCGCTATGACCAACGCCCCGGACTCGAACGGACCGATCCCCGCCGCCCTCGCCGAGCGCGTGGCTCCGCCTGTCGGACGGCGGCGCGCGTCGACCGTGAAATCCGACGTCTCCCGGGCTCCCGGCTGCGTCTTCGATCGCGGTGTCGCGCGCTTCCGCGTCTGGGCGCCGAATGTGCAGCGTGTCGAAGTGGTGTTCGAGGCGCCGGACGCGCGGCGGGTGCCGATGACACGGCAGGCCGACGGCCACCACATCGCGAAAATGGACGACGTCGCCGCGGGGGCGCTCTATCGATATTCGCTCGACGGTCGAGGGCCGTTTCCCGATCCTGCGTCGCGCTACCAGCCGCAAGGGCCGCACGGCCCGTCGATGGTTGTCGATGCGTCCTCTTACGCATGGCGCGATGCCGGATGGCGCGGTGCGTCGATGCGGGGACAAGTCATTTACGAGATGCACGTCGGAGCATTCACGCGCACCGGGACGCTCGACGCCGCGGCGCATAACCTCGCGTATCTCGCCGACGTCGGCGTGACGATGATCGAAGTGATGCCGATCGCCGAGTTTCCGGGACGCTTCAACTGGGGCTACGACGGCGTGTCGCTGTACGCGCCCTATCACCACTATGGAGACTACGACGCGTTGAAGCGCTTCGTCGACGCCGCGCACGCGACCGGCCTCGCGGTGATCCTCGACGTCGTCTACAACCACTTCGGTCCCGACGGTGCGTACCACCGCGAGTTCAGCCCGCATTACTTCACCGATCGCTACGCCAACGACTGGGGAGACGCGCTCAACTTCGACGGCGCGCACAGCGGCCCGGTGCGCGAGCTCGTCGTCGACAACGCCTGCTACTGGATCCGCGACTTCCACCTGGATGGGCTTCGGCTCGACGCGACGCAATCGATCCGCGACGCGAGCGAGCGGCACGTGCTGGGCGAGCTTTCGCGACGTGCGCGCGCAGCCGCCGGCGAGCGGCGAATCGTGCTCGTCGCCGAGAACGAGCCGCAGGACGTTCGATGCCTCGCCGACGTCGCGAGCGGCGGCTTTGGCCTCGACGCGATGTGGAACGACGACTACCACCACGCGGCGCGCGTGGCTCTCACCGGGTCGCGCGACGGCTACCTGCACGACTACGAGGGCTCGCCGCAGGAGTTCGTCTCGACGATCAAGCGATGCTTGCTCTATCAGGGCCAGACGTACCGTTGGCAGAAGAACCGCCGCGGCACGCGCGTGCGCGACGAGCCCGCGGCGTCGTTCGTGCACTTCATCCAGAACCACGACCAGGTCGCGAACACGCTGCGCGGCGAACGATGCACGGTCAACGCTTCGCCGGCGTTGGTGCGCACCCTCACGGCGCTCACGCTGCTCGGTCCGCAAACGCCGATGCTGTTCATGGGACAGGAGGCGGGCGCGAGCGAGCCGTTTCCCTTCTTCGCCGATCACGACGGCGAGCTTTCCGCACGCGTGCGCGACGGGCGCCGCGAATTCCTGCGCCAGTTCGCCGCCTACGCGGGCGCGGCCGCACAGGCAGCCGTGCCCGACCCGAGCGACGCTGCGACGTTCGAGGCGGCCAAGCTCGACATCGGCGAGCATTGTCGCGAGCGCCCGATGTACAAGCTCCATCGCGACCTGCTGCGTCTGCGCCGCGACGAGCCGGCGATCCGCGCGCAGGCGCGCCAGTCGATCGACGGCGCCGTGCTGGGCGACCGCGCGTTCGTGCTGCGCTGGTTCGAGCCCGCGCCCGATCTGCTGCTCGTCGTGAACCTCGGCACGCAACGGCTCGCGATCACGGGTTCCGAGCCGCTGCTCGCCTGCGCCGGCGACGAGCAGTGGAACGTCGCGTGGTCGAGCGAGGATCCGCGTTATGGAGGCGCAGGCATCGTCTGCCCGGTGAATCAATCCGGCTGGTCGCTGCCCGGCGTCAGCGCCACGCTGCTGCGAGTCGGCCCGCGCGCTGACGCGGATCGCTGAACGGTGCCTCGCTCGCGAGCCGGACGGGCATAATGCGCGGGCCGAGGAAAACCGATGCCCGCGACCCGACGTCCCAACGATCGACGACCCTCAGCGCCCAAGCGGCCGCAGGCGGTGAGCGCGTCGGTCCGCGGCGCAAGCACGCGGCGCTCCGACCCCACGCCGCTCGCCGTGCTGCAGCAGTTCCGGCAGCTCTTTCGCGAGTCGCAGCGTCACTTCCAGCGCATCGAATCGCGGTGCGGCGTCAGCGGCGCTCAGCTATGGGCGCTGTGCGAGGTCGACCGCTGTCCCGGCCTGACGATTTCCGAGCTCGCTCGCACGCTGTCGATCCATCTGTCGACGTCGAGCAACCTTATCGACAAGCTCGAAACGCAGGCTCTGGTGCGGCGCGAGCGCCGCAGCAAGGACCAGCGGCTGGTTCGCGTCTATCTGACCGCTGCCGGCCGCAAGCTCCTCGCCAAGGCGCCGAAGCCGGTCGACGGCGTCATTCCGGACGCACTGGGCCGGCTGAGCCCGTCGACGCTGCGCCGTCTGCAGCGCGACCTGCAGGCGCTGCTCGACGCGGCGAATGCCCGCAGCGCACGCGACGCCATGAAGCCGCTGGCCGAGCCATGATGAGGTAGTTGCGCGCCGAACCCTATTGCGCAATACTGTTTACGCTCGCGACGCGGGCGACCGCAGTGGTTCCGTGAGTGGTGGGGGTAGCAGCAGACTTCGAGCGGGGGCGACGCGCCCCCGCTTTTTTTCGGTTCCTTCGCGATGGGCGTGAGGGTAGCCGCCTGGCCGTTTGCGCCTAGGGTGCGGGTTTGTGCAGCTGGGCGATCGTTTCCGGGTCGAGCATGCCGGTCGGCGGCAGCTTGCGGTCGCGCTGGAAGCGTTTCAACGCGTTGATCGTCCGAGGACCGATGACGCCGTCGGCGGGGCCGGGCCGGTAGCCGAGCGCGGTCAGCCGCTTTTGCATGTCCGCAACGGACATCGTCACGACGACCGGCTCGGGCGCAGCGGGCGCGCTCGCCTTGGCGGGTTCGGCGGCCGGTGTCGCGGTCGGCTCGGCCGCGCTCGGCTGCGACACTTGCGCCGGTGGCTGCGCCTTTGCCTCGGGCGGACTCTCGCGGGGCGCCGTCGACTCGCAAGCGGCGGCAAGCGCCGCGACGACCGCCAGCGCGGCTGTCAACCTCGGACCTATTCCCATTGTTCCTCCCATGAAGTGCGGCGTCGCTACCCGATCAAGCAAGCGCTGCGCCCGCCCGGTGTGACGCTGCCGTTTCGTGCCCGGCGGCAGTATCGACCAATATCGTATGTTGGCAAAGCACATCCGCTGGCAGGGGGCGCGCCTGGCTTGGCACGCATGCTGCTTGGACGCGGGCTCCGGCTATCCTGCGTGGCACAATGGAGCAAGGTTTGCCGTTCGGCCTGGTCCCGGACGCGCGGCGCGTCGATCGATGGCACTCGAAAGCCTGCTTTTCCATTCGGCACACCGCGGCTGGACCGTCGTCGCGTTGTGCGCGATTGTCGTCGTCGGCGTGATCGACTACTCCACCGGGCCCGAAATCACGTTCTCGGTGTTCTACCTGGTTCCAGTCGCCGTGGCCGCGTGGCTGTCCGGCATCGCGATGGCCCTCGCCGCGTCCGCGCTCGCCGCCGCCACCTGGCTGCTCGCCGAGGTCACGTCCAGCCGCGCCACGTCGAGCGCGTTCGTCTACGCGTGGAACTTCGGCGCGCGGCTGCTGTTCCTGTTGCTGGTTGCCGTGCTGATCGCCGAGATGCGCGAAATGCTCGTGCGCGAGAGGACGTTGAGCCGAACCGACCCGGTCACCGCGCTGCCGAACGCCAGGGCGTTTCGCGAGTTGGCCGACGCCGAGATCGCCCGCGCGGCGCGCTACGGGGATCCGCTGTCCGTCGCGTTCATTGACATCGACGACTTCAAGCGCATCAACGACACCTGGGGACACGCCGCCGGGGACCGCCTGCTCGCCTGCATCGGTCGCGCGATCCGATCGCACGTCCGCGCAAGCGACGTCGTCGCGCGCTACGGCGGCGACGAGTACGTGCTGCTGCTGCCGGTTACCGACGAGCACGCGGCACGAATCGTCGTCGCCAAGCTCGCCGACGAGGCGCGCCGCGCGTGCGCGGCGCACGGTGACGTGACGCTCAGCATCGGCGTCGTCAGCTGCGGCGCGCAGCGGCTGTCGGTGGACTTCCTGCTCGAGCGCGCCGATGCGCTGATGTACGAGGTCAAGGCGGCCGGCAAGAACGGTGCGCGATACACGACATCGAGCGCCTGATGTCGACGTTTCCGGTCCCCGAGGACGTCAAGCAGCTGCTCTACGAGACCATCCGCACGTACGAGCAGCTGGAGGCGCTGGTGCTGCTTCACGGTGCGCCCGATGCCGGGTGGAACGCACAGAGGATCGCCGATGCGCTGCGCATACCGGACGACGCGGCCGCCGAGATGCTGCACGCGATGTCGCTCGCCGGCCTCATCGAATCCGCGCAGTGCGCCGATCCGGCCGCGCCGACTTACCGCGTCGCTGCCGGTGCTCTCGGCGATATCGCCGCGCGACTCGTGCAGGCGTACGACGACAACCGGCTCGAGGTGATCCGGCTCATGAATGCGAATGCGATTCATCGCATGCGCACCGACGCGATGCGCGCGTTCGCCGACGCGTTCCTTTTCAGCAAGGACGGCAAGGACGGCAAGAATGGCTGAGATCGTCTACATGCTGTGTGCGGTGACGAGCGTCGTGTGCGCGGTCATGCTGCTGCAAGGATATCGCCGCACGCGCACCGGCCTGCTCTTCTGGAGCAGCGTGTGCTTCGCCGGGCTCGCGCTCAACAACATCCTCACGTTCGTCGACCTCGTGCTCGTTCCCGGCGTCGACTTGTCCGCGCTGCGCAACGGCGTCGCGCTCGTGTCGATGGCCGTCCTCGTGTACGGATTGGCATGGGAGGGCAAGTGAGCTCAGGCGCGCTCGCGAACCAGTTTGTCTGGGGCATGTTGACGATGGCCTGCGCCTTCGCGGCGCTGTTGTTCGTGCGCTCGTGGCGGCTCACCGGCGAGCGGCTGCTGCTGTTTTTCGCGCTCGCGTTCGGTGCGTTCGCGTTGAACTGGATCGCCTTCGCCGTCGTGGCGCCGGCCGCGGAGGGCCGCTATTCGGTCTACCTGCTGCGGCTGCTCGGCTTCGCGTTCATCATCGTCGGCATTCTCGACAAGAACCGGCGAGGGGGGTAGGGCGGGTGTCCCTGGACGTCAACCTTTGACCGCGCCCATCGTGAGGCCCTTCACGACGTATTTCTGGAAGATCATCGTGAGGACGATCGCGGGCGCCATGATGGCGACGGCGGCGGCCATGACACCGCCCCAATCGACCTCGGCATAGGAGAGGAAGTTGTAGACGGCGATCGGCAGCGTCTTCGTCTTCTCCATGCTCAGCACCTGCGAGAACATGAAGTTGTTCCACGAGAAGATGAACGACAGCGTCGTCGCCGTGATGATGCCCGGCCCCGAAAGCGGCAGGATGATCTTCCAGAACGCGTACTGGCGCGTCGCCCCGTCGACCATCGCCGACTCCTCCATCTCGGGCGGAATCGTCGCGAAATACGTCGACATGATCCACACGACGATCGGCAGCGCGATCAGGATGTGGCTCAAGATCAGCGCCGTGTAGCTGTCCATCAGGTCGAGCCGCGAGAAGACGATGTACCAGGGCATCAGGAACGAGATGCCGGGCATCAGCCGCGCGAGCAGGATGAACACGGCGAGCTTGCGCTGCGTGAAGCGCGCGATCGAGTAGGCAGCGGGAAGGCCGAGGACGAGCGACAGGCCGACGGCGGACGTGCCGACGATCGTCGAGTTCATGAAATAGCGCAGGAAGTCCTGCTCGCCGAACACCTTCTCGTAATTGCGCAGCGTCGGCGAGAAAAATATCTTCGGCGGCCACGCGATGATGTCGACCTGCGTCTTGAACGACGACGACAGCATCCACAGGAACGGGAACAGCACCACCAGCGCCATCGCGACGACGACGAGATAGAAAAGCGCTGTCGCGAGCCGCTTGCGCATCATGCGCTAGATCTCCGATGCGGCACGCAGCTTCATGATGCCGAGGCTGCATCCGAACACGACGACGAACAGCACGACCAGGATCACCGCCGACTGGCCCATGCGGAAGTACTCGAAGCTGTACTTGAAGCCCATGATGTTGAGCGTCTCCGACGCGTAACCCGGACCGCCGCCGGTCATCGCGAAGATGATGTCGAACGTCTTCAGCGCGTCGATCAGGCGCAGGATCAGCGCCGTGAGGATCACCGGCATCACCATCGGGATCGTCACCCAGCGGATGATCTGCCACTCGCTCGCGCCGTCGATGCGCGCGGCTTCGATCGGCTCGTCGGAAAGCCCCGCAAGGCCGGCAAGAACGATCAGCGTGATCATCGGAGTCCATTGCCAGACGTCGACCAGCACCAGCGCCGGTATCACCGACTTCGCGTTGGAGATCCACAGGCCTGGCGGCAATCCAAACGACTGCAGCACGAAGTTCGCGAGACCGATCGTCGGGTCGTAGAACAGGTTGAAGACGATGCCGACGGCGACCGGCGTCGCGACGAGCGGCAGCAGCAGCAGCAGCTTGGCGACGCTCTTGCCGACGAATGCGCGGTTGAGGATCAGCGCCGCCGCGACGCCCAGCACGCCTTCGACGACGACTGCGAGGAAGGTGAACGCGAACGTGCGACCGAGTGCGCTCAGGAAGCGCGGTTCGCTCAGCACCCGCGCGTAGCCCTTGAGCCCGACGAACGTCGCCGGCATGCCGGACGTCAGATTCCAGTTGGTGAAGCTCAGGTAGGACGTGTAGAGAACGGGAAACACCATCAGCAGCGCGACGAACACGATCGCGGGCAGCGGGAACAGCCGCTGCAGGTTGCGATCGGAAAAGCCCGACTGCGTCATGGACGGCGAGCGAAGATCATCGCGAGCGCAGCGATGTCATTCCGGACGCACGGCTCGATGTCATTCCGGGCACAGCGAGGAATCTGCCGTTTGGTTGCCACAGGCAGATCCATCGCCGCGCTCGGGATGACGAGTGTCTACTGCCCGAGCTCGCCCGTGTCCTGCAGCAGCTCGTTCACACGGTTGACGCGGTCCTTCGCCATGCTGTCGAGCTTCGGCGACGCTCCCTTGGTGCCGATCGATTCGATGACGAGCTCGCCGATCAGGTCACGAGCTTCGCCCACGGCGCTCATGTACGGGCGGTCGAGCGGATAGCCGTTCTTCGCCGCGAACGCGCGCGTTTCGACGAGGCCCGGATTGATCTTCGCGAGCACGGCCTTGTCTTCCCATACCGACGAGCGCGCCATCGTGATGTTCGCGAGCATGCCTTTCGCCGCGAGCTCCTTGCTCGTCGCCCAGTCGACGAACTTCATCGCGAGGTCCTTCTTCTTCGACTGCTTCGCGACGGCCATTCCCCACGACGTGACGATGAACGGCGAGTTCGTCGTCGGGCCCGCCGGAAAGTTGGCGATGCCGACCTTGTCCGCGCCGAGCTGCGTCTTCGAGGGGTCGATGATCTGTCCATAGAAGACCGACGCATCGGTCCACATCGCGATCTTGCCGGCCTGGAACAGCGGCATGACGTTTTCCCACGACATCGACGTCACGCCCTTCGGGCCATAGCTCGCGAGCATCATCCCGTAGAAGCGGATCGCCGCGACTGCCGGCTTCGAATCGAAGACGGCGACCCCCTTGTCGAGATACCGGCCGCCGTAGTTGTAGACGTAGCTCGAAAGCTGCGTCACCGCAGCCGCGCCCTTGCCGCGCGACGCGAAGCCGGCGACGCTGTCGGAATTGAGCTTCTTCGCGGCTGCCTCGAGGTCGGCGAACGTCGCGGGAACCTTGACCCCGGCATTGGCGAGGAGATCCTTGCGGTAGTAGAGCACCTGCCATTCGGTCACCAGCGGAACGATGTACGCCTTCGATCCGAACGTCGACACGCTCATCACGTTCTTCGGGTAGTCGGAGAAGTCGTACGCGGCGAGCGGCTCGTACCAGCCGTTCTTGTAGAACATCTTGCCTTCCTGCAGCGGGCGCGTCATGAACACGTCCACCGACGACGAGTTCGTGGCGAACTCGGTCGTGAGCTTCGTCGTGAGCTGGCTTTCCTGCAGGCTTTCCGCGTTGACCTTGATGCCGGTCGCGCTCTCGAACTCGGGCAACGCCGCCTTGAGCAGCTCGCCGTACGGATGATTCGCGAGCAGCACGCGAATCTCCTTCGCCTGTCCCTGCGCGATCGCACCGGTCGCGATGCACAGCGACGACAGCGCAACCAGCGCACTGCGGATGACGTTCTTCATGGTTCCTCCATCGATGTGGACAACGGAAATCGTTCTTGCTACACGATCGTTTCGGACGTTTGCGGATCGAACACGTGGGTCTTCGCCATGCGAACGTCGATCTGCAGCGTTTCGCCGACGCGAAGGGGTTTATCGGGGACGTCCATGCGCGCGACGATCGACTGTTCGCCGCACGTCAGGTGCGCGAATATCTCGGAGCCGAGCGTCTCGACGACCTCGGCGCGCGCCGTCAGCGTGTTGCCGTCGTCGCGCGCGGCCGGGTCCCGCGCGGCGATGTCCTCGGGCCGTACGCCGAACGCGATCGGGCGGCCGGCGTACGGCAGCAGCCGGGAACGAAACGACTCGGGGGTTCTGACGCGAAAGCCGGCGGCGTCGATGTACAGGCTGCCGTTGTCGCGAACGACGGTGGCGTCGATGAAGTTCATCGCCGGCGAGCCGATGAAGCCGGCGACGAAGCGGTTCGCCGGCTTCGAGTAGACGTCCATCGGCGTCCCGCTCTGCTGCAGCACGCCCTTGTTCATGATGAAGATGCGGTCGGCCATCGTCATCGCCTCGACCTGGTCGTGCGTGACGTAGATGATCGTCGCGCCCAGCCGGCGATGCAGCTTGCTGATCTCGGCGCGCATCGCGACGCGCAGCTTCGCGTCGAGATTGGACAGCGGCTCGTCGAACAGGAAGAGCTTCGGCTTGCGCACGATCGCACGCCCGACTGCGACACGCTGTCGCTGGCCGCCGGAGAGCTCCTTCGGCTTGCGGTCCAGATATTCGGTGAGGCCCAGAATGTCCGCCGCCTCCTGTACTCGCACGTCGATCTCGCGCTTCGGCAGCTGGCGAATCTTGAGGCCGAACCCCATGTTGTCGCGGATGCTCATGTGCGGATACAGCGCGTAGCTCTGGAACACCATCGCGATGTCGCGGTCCTTCGGCGCCATGCCGTTGACGAGCGTGTCGCCGATGTGGATCTCGCCGGAGGTGATCGATTCGAGCCCGGCGATCATCCGCAGCGCCGTCGTCTTGCCGCAACCCGACGGCCCGACCAGAACGGCGAACTCCTTGTCCTCGACCTCGATCGAGAGGTCGTCGACGGCCCTGGCGGTGCCGTACTGCTTGACGACGTGCTTGAGCGTCACACCCGACATGGCATGGAAGGTTTCGCTGGGGCTGCGGCCGAAAGCCGCATGCGTGCCTCGGTCAGACGAGGCGTCGATGGACGCGCACTGTTCGCCGTGTTGCCGACGGCGCTCTCGCTCGACGCGCAGAGCGCGACATCGGTTGTCATCTTAGTCGCGCGGATAGTTGTCGCATTGCGCAAAGTCAAAAGCGTCGCCGACGCGAAGCGCAACGCATGGCGACGATCGCGCGCCGCGCGCCGGCGAAGTCGTCGCACGCAGGAACGGCGCCCATGCGGCGTCCGCTAGAATTGGCCGGCCATGTTCGGCGTTTTCCGCGGGGGTCAACGTCGCGCCTTCGTCTGCGGCAGCATTGCCGTGAAGGTGCCGCGCCTGCGTCGCTTTCGTGCCGGCGCGCGCGCCAATCGCGAGGAAGCGCGGCTATGGCGCGAAGGGTGGCAGCGCTACTACCCCGAGCTGTGCCCGGTGCTCGCGTGCCTGCCGTTCGGCATTGCGCTCGTCATGCCGGCGGTGCGAACGATGACGCCCGAAGAATTCCATGCGTTTCGCGTGAGCGGGGCTCATCCGGAGCACTATCCCGATCCCGAGCTCTACGAGGACAAGCTGGGTGAATGGGGCTACCTTCACGGGCGGCCGGTCGTCGTCGACTACGCGATGCGCATGCACATGACCGACGAGGACATCGCGCTGATCGATCCCTGCGTGCGTACGATTGGCGACGTTCGCGAGTACTTCGGCGAACGGTGAGCGGCCGGCCGCTGGGGCATCGACGACGTTTATCGGCTCATTAGCAATTTGGTCGCGCGCCGGCAGCCGCCATGCGCTAACGTAGCTGCCATTCCGGACCGCCCCGAATCGCGATGCCTACTCTTGTTCCGCCGCACGGCGGCCGTGGACTACGGCCGTTGAAGCTCGATGGGTCCGCCTGCGCGCAGGAGCAGGCGCGCGCAGCGACGCTGCCCCGGCTGCGCGTCACATCGCGCGAGAAGGGCGACCTCGTGATGCTCGGCATCGGCGGCTTCACGCCGCTCGAAGGCTTCATGTCGCGCGACGACTGGCAGCGCGTATGCGACGAGATGCGTACGGCCGACGGCGTCTTCTGGCCGATACCGATCACGCTCTCGACGGACGAGACGACCGCTGCATCGATCGCCGTCGGCGAGGACGTCGCGCTGATCGATCCCGACGACGACTCGATCCTCGCGGTGCTCTCCGTCGGCGAGAAGTACCGGATCGACAAGACGCACGAGTGCCTGTCGGTGTTCAAGACGGCGGATCCGGCGCATCCCGGCGTGCAGATGGTGCTGCAGGAGGGCGAGGTGAATCTCGCCGGCGCCGTGCGCGTGCTCGGCGACGGTGGGTTCGGTGCGAAGTACGGTTCGCTGTTCATGACGCCGGCGCAGACGCGCGCGCTGTTCCAGGAGCTCGGCTGGTCGCGTGCCGCGGCGTTCCAGACACGCAATCCGATGCATCGCTCGCACGAATATCTCGCCAAGGTCGCGATCGAGGTCTGCGACGGCGTGCTCGTGCACTCGCTGCTCGGCAACCTGAAACCGGGCGACATTCCGGCCGACGTGCGGACGCGCGCGATCGCCGTGCTGATCGACAAGTATTTCCGTGCGGGAACCGTCGTACAGGCCGGCTATCCGCTCGACATGCGCTATGCGGGTCCGCGCGAGGCGCTGCTGCACGCGCTGTTCCGGCAGAACTACGGCTGCGCATACCTGATCGTCGGCCGCGACCACGCCGGTGTCGGCAGCTACTACGGTCCGTTCGACGCGCATCGGATCTTCGACGAGATCCCGCCCGACGCGCTCCAGACGCGGCCGCTGAAGATCGACTGGACGTTCTGGTGCTACAAGTGCGCCGGCATGGCGTCGACGCGAACCTGTCCGCACGACGACGCCGACCGCTTGCTCGTATCGGGCACGAAGCTGCGCAAGTGGCTGTCGGAGGGCGCCGCCGTCCCGCCCGAATTCAGTCGTCCGGAAGTGCTCGATATCCTGCGTGCGTACTACGCAGCGCTCGACGCGGACGCGAACGTCGAAGTGAAGCTGACCGGCCACTCGGCGCGCTAGCGCGCCCGGTGAACCGCTTCGCGCCGCGCATTCAGTCGGCCGCGAGCGGACGCTCGCTCGCTCTCGTGGCAAGGCGCTCCTTCGCGAAGCGCACGAAGCCGTTGACGACCTTCGAGTGGAAGCGCTCCTTCGGGTACACGACCGACAGATGGCGAATCAGCGCCGGCGACAGCGGTATGCGCACGAGCTCGCCGAGACGGACCTCCTTGTCCGCGGTGGCACGCGACATGATCGCGAAGCCGAGGCCGGTCGCGACCAGGCCCTTCAGCGCTTCGGGGCTGCTCGCTTCCATGATCACCTGCAGCGAGTCGAGCGAAAGGCCGGCCTTCTTGAGGTAATGGTCGATGACCTCGCGCGTGCCCGAGCCCGCCTCGCGACTGATGTATGCGTGCTCGGTCAGCGATTTGAGCGCAACCGTCGGCTGCGCTGCGAGCGCGTGCGATGGCGAACAGACGACCTGCAGCTCGTCGTCGCAGCAGACGTCGGTGACGACGCTCGGCAGATGCGAGTCGCCTTCGATGAAGCCGAGATCAAGCGTGCGCTCGGCCACGCGCGCCTGCACCGCTTCCGAGTTGGCCACGATCAGCTGCGGCACGATCCCCGGATAGCGCGACTTGAATTCGCCGAGGATCTTCGGCAGCAGGAACTCGGCAATCGTCGTGCTCGCCCCGATCAGCAGCGGGCCCACTTCCTGGCCGCTCACTTCCTTCATCCTCGCGTCGAGCTCGGTGGACAGCGCGAGAATGCGCTCGGCGTACTGCAGCGCGACCACGCCGGCCGGTGTCAGCGTGATGCGCCCGTTCCCGCGGTCGAAGAGCCGCGCGTCGAAGTGCTCCTCGAGCTGGCGGATCTGGAAGGTCACCGCCGGCTGCGTCATGCACAGCGCGTCGGCCGCCTTCGTGAACGACAAGTGCCTCGCGACGGCATGAAAGGCCTGCAGGCGACGATCGGCCATGTGCCGGCCCCCTTGAACAGTGCGTGTGACAGCCATGATACCTGCACGATGGACAAGCCCGGCGCGGCGCGGATTGTGCGGTGCAGTAGCGGAGCGAAAGCTGCCGGTGCATCGCATCGTCCAGCGTGACGGGCGGCCGCGCGGCGCCTGCAGCCGCCGCCGCGCAGCTCAGGACGCGAGCGTTCGCAGCTCGAACGTCATCGCGTCGAGGTCGCCGAGGATCCAGGTCGCGGGCGCGGCAAGGCCCGCGACGGTGCCCGGATTGACGAGCCACGACGTGCCATCCCTGACGTTTCGCACCCGGTCGATGCCGGCGACGTGCGAATGCCCGCAGCAGACGACGTCCCAGTCGCCGGTGCACGCCATCGCGTAACCGTACTCGGGATAGTGGACGACGAAGACTCGCCGTCCGCCGAGGTCGAGGCGCGCGTCGGCGCCGTGATAGTCCAGTTTGCCGGCGCTGTCGCGCGCCCATCGACTGAGCGAGATCGGATCGCCCAGATTGTTGCCGTGTATCACGTGCATCGGCAGCCCGACGGCGAGTGCGCCGCGCAGCGTCTGCGTGCCGATGACGTCGCCGCAGTGGATCACTGCGTCTGCACCCGCGGCCGCGCCCTCGCGCACCGCGCGCGCAAGCGCGTCGGCGCGGTCGTGAGAGTCGGAGACGATGCAGAGCTTCATTGACGCATCATAGCGGATGGGCGGGCTATCGACAGGGAGCGTTCAGCACGCGGCCGCGGCTTTCGATCACGCTCGTGTAAAAGCGCGCACTGTCCTTCGGCGTTCGCCGCTGGCTGTCGAAGTCGACGTGCACGATGCCGAAGCGCTTCGAATAGCCGAGCGACCACTCGAAGTTGTCGAGCAGCGACCAGGCGAAATAGCCGCGCACGTCGACGCCGGCCTGCCGCGCAGCGTGCACTGCGGCGATATGTGCGCGGTAGTAGTCAACGCGCAGCGGATCGGCGACGCGTCCATCGGTTGCAACCGGCGGGTCGTAGAACGCGGCGCCGTTCTCGGTGATGTACACCGGTAGGTTGGCGTAGCGCTGCTTCACCGATGTCAGCATGTCGGTGAGTCCTTGCGCGAAAACTTCCCAGCCGGTCTCGGTGTGCGTCGCCTGCTTCTGGCGCACCGGCGCGGCATGCAACGGCCACGCGGTGGCGTCGAACCGGGTGACGTTGCGCGTGTAGTAGTTCACGCCGACGAAATCGATCGGCCGGCTGATCGCGCCGAGCTCGTCGCGCGGCCAGTCGGGCCATGCTTCGCCGAAGATTTCGGCGAGCTCGTCCGGATAGCGACCGAGCATCACGGGATCGAGATACTGCCGGTTCATGTAGGCATCGGCACGCTGCGTCGCGGCAACATCGTCCGGATCGCTGCTCGCCGGATATTTCGGCTCGAGATTGACGACGATGCCCACCTGGTGCCTGCCTTCCGCGCGATACGTGCTGACGGCGGCTGCATGCGCGCGCAGCAGATGGTGCGACGCGATCGGTGCCTCGAAGCGGTTGCGATGGCCGGGCGCGAGCGCGCCGTGCAGGTAACCGCCGTCGGTGACGACCCACGGTTCGTTCAGCGTCGCCCACAGCTTCACGCGATCGTCGAGCGCGCGGAACACGATCGACGCGTAGTCGGAGAACCAGCCGGCAATGTCCGGATTCAACCATCCGCCGCGATCGTCGAGCGCGGCCGGCAGGTCCCAGTGGTACAGCGTCGCCATCGGCTCGATGCCGTTCGCGAGCAGTGCATCGACCAGCCGCTGGTAGAAATCGAGGCCCGCGCGATTCACCGCGCCGCGTCCGGCCGGCACGATGCGGCTCCATGAAATGCTGAAGCGGTATGCGTTCATGCCGAGATCGCGCATCAGCGCGACGTCCTCGGCATAGCGGCGGTAATGGTCGCAGGCGACGTCGCCGGTATCGCCGTCGCGCACGAGACCCGGCGTGTGGCAGAAGCGCTGCCAGATGCTCGGTCCCGCGCCGTCGGCGAGCGGCGAGCCCTCGACCTGGTACGCCGACGTCGCGCTGCCCCACAGGAAATCGGGCGGAAATTCGATCGTCGAGCTCATCGGTGTGAAATTGCGGCGTTCGCCGCTTCAAAAATGGACTGTCACGTCGGCGGGGAGTTTCCGGATGCGAAGCTCGCGGCCGTCCCACTGCGCCGGCTTGCCGTTGACGCGCGTCGTGCCGGGCGGCTCGTCGAGCGGCCACGCGAGGACGACACCGCCCGGCGGCACGCGGATGCCACGCTCGACGCGAAGATGCAGCGCACCGTCGTGTTTTCGCAGCGCATAGCGCAACGTACCGAACGGCGTGCGCAGGCCGGCGACGGCGATGCCGCGCCCGTCGAGCCACGCGGGGAGCACGCCGGCACCGAGGACGAGCGCTTCGTCGTCGCCGCGCTCGTAGGCGAACAGATCGAGCGTCGGCGCGAATGAAGTCGGAGGCGACCCACGCGTGCGGCATGTCGCCGATGAAACGGATCTTGCGTGCATCGCGACCGACGACTTCCGCCCACTGGTTCCACGCGGTGGGTCGCCTGCCGGCCATGAAGAACGACAACAGCTCGTGCGCACGCTCGCGCCATCCGAGGCGCACGAACGCGCTCACGTTGCGCAGCTCGTACGGCGTGTAGTCCTCCCATGGCTTGTTGCCGTCGCGCCGATCGACGAACTCGCGCCAGTACCGCTCGAACGTCGGCCGCAGCAGTTGCGACGGAACCGCGCTCGGGTTTCCGGCCGGCGCCAATGCGATCGTCGACGACGTCGGATCGAAGTCCCCGAGCTCCGCTGCGCCGGACAGATAGTCGACGCCGTGCGCCGCCGCCGAAGCCACGAACGATGCGGCGATGTCGCGCGCGAACTCGTCGCGTTGTGCGCGCCACGAGGCGGCGCGATCCGGTTTCGAGAGCGCTTCGGCGATTGCGACCGCGGCGTCGTAGCCTTTCAACGCCCACAAATCATCCCAGTACGAGTGCATCGGCTTTTCCGAATAGCCCTCGTGACTGATCGATGCCGGCAGCAGCCCGAACAGCTCGGGAGCGGCCGCTCGCACCCTCGGAGTACGGCCGGACTGGCGCATCCTTTCGACGTAGCGCATCGCGGAATCGACGTGCGCCCACATCGCCGCGAGCAGCGCGCGATCGCCGGTGTAGCGATAGACGTCGTGCACGAGGAAGACGAACTCGCCGGCGCTGTCGTTTTCGGCGACCGGATCGGCGCCGCGCGCGTCGACGCAGCACGGCATCTTGCCGTCGGCGAACTGGTGCGGCGCATACCAGCGCAGGTAGTCAGCGGCGACGTCGGCACGGCCGAGGCGCAGCAGCGACTCGCCGATCATCGCGCCGTCGCGAATCCACGAGCGCGCGTAAGCGCGCGTGCCCGGCCGCAGGATCGGTCCGTCGCGTTCGATCAGCAGGTGCGCGAATGCGGTTCGCAGCGTGTCGACGAGCGGCTTCGCCGCGGCGGGCACGTCGATCGCGACGCGCGTGAGCGTCCTGCGCCATGCCGAGGCCGCGTTCGCCTGCTCCAGAGCAATCCACGGGTCGAGCGCGCGCGGCGCGATCGAAGGCGCGCTCGCCGGTCCGGACAGCGGTATCGCGAGCGCGATGGTCGTCGACGCATGCGGTGCCAGCGTGATCGGGTAGCCGAGTGCCGCCGACGCGTAGCCGAATGAATCGGTGACGCGGTCGCTGCCGGCCCAACGTCCTTCGGCCAGCAGCTTCGGCACCGGCCCGCTGTCGAAGGGAAACGTGCCGGCTTCGGAAGGCTTGCGCAGCGCGAAGACCTTCCGTGCGCCATCGATCGTGAGCGCGCGACCATCCCATCGGATGTCGCGGATCGCGCTCACGCCGCCGGGTGCATTGAGAAATTGTGCCGGCGGGTTCACCTGCGCGGGACGGATCGCGAGCACGAGCTCGAGTCGAAGCGGCGCGTCGGTCGGATTGGTCACGTCGTAGCGCGCGTAGAGATGCGAGCGCTCACGCGTTCCCGACGCGAAGGCCGTCACGCGCAGCGTCCATTGCGGGTCGTGCCACGTGACGCTCGGCATCGGCAGGTAGTCGTCCTGCAGCGCCTGCGTCGACCGCGCATCCGCCCACGTCACGACATGCGTTCCGAACAGCACGAACGGCTCGATCGAAAAGCCGCCTTTCGCGACTTCCAGTGCGCCGTCCTCGGACAGCAGGCCGGTGTCGCTGCCGCCATCGATGCCGACGACCGTCCAATAGGATTGCTCGCCCGAAAAGCCGCGCGGGAACGTTCCGCGCGGCGATTCGCGCGCGATCGCTTCGAAGAACGCGTTGGGCGATTCGCCGAACGCGAGATCGCGCACTTCGATCTCCGCGAGCGCGTACGCATCCGCCGGTCCGTCGTGCAGCGCGAGGCGCACGTAGCGCGTCTCCGACTCGGGCAGCAGGATCGCGTCCGGCCCGCCGCGGCCGGCGCTCAACGCGCGCATCGTTCGCCAATGGGTGCCGTCGCTCGAAAACTCGACCTCGTAGCGCGACGCGTACGCGCCGGTATTCCAGCGCAGCACGACACCGCCGAGCTCGCGCGGTCGGCCGAAATCGAGGGTGAGCCACTGCTCGCGACCGCGCGCCGGATCGCTCTTCCACGCGGTGGCGAGCTTGCCGTCGACGGCGAGTCCCGCCGGCGCATCGACCGCCGACGACGACGCGTGCGCTGACGGCTGCGGCCACGTCGCCGGCTGCGGCTCCCGTTCGCGCAGCACAAGCCGGCGCACGGTGATCGAGCCCGCACCGCCCCCTTTGCCCGCGGCGACGACGATCTCGATGCGCGCCGCGTGCCGCAGCGCGCGATCCTTCGTCGGGCCCCAGGCGAAATGGATCTGCCGCTTCTTGATGGTGATGCGGCGCCATTCTCGCGGAAACGCGAAGTTCGGCTGGTTCATCCACCACACGTTCTCGCCGCTTTCGTCGACGAGCTTGAACTGCAGGTTGTTCACCGGCGCGTCGGCTCGCAGATCGAAGGCGATCTCGAAATCGTCCGGCAGGTCGAGCGATACCGGTCGCGTGGCGAGCGCGTATCCGGCGGTGCCTGCGAGATCGAAGTCGAGGCGAAGCGCGCTGCCGTCGGCGGCGGCTGCACGGTGAACCGACGCGCGCACGCCGTCGGACGCCGCCGCCTTCCACTCACCGATGGTCGTGAAATCGTCGATCACGCGCACGTGCGCGTCGGGTGCTTGTGCGCGCAGCGGTGCGGCGCATCCGAGGACGACAAGGAGCAGCGCGAGCGCTGCGCACTCGGTGCGCCGTAGCGTAAACGGAGTAGCGCGCGAGCGGCGCGTCGTCACGCCTTCACGCCTTCACGCTACCCGCCATCAGTCCCTGCACGTAGTAGCGCTGCAAGGCAACGAACACGACGAGCACCGGCACCGTCGTAAGGACCGCTCCGGCCATCATCAGCTCGTTGTCGGCGACGTGCTCGCGCGACAGGCTCGCGAGTGCGACCGGCAGCGTATAGAGATCGCTGTCGGTGAGCACGATCAGCGGCCACATGAAGTCGTTCCACGTTCCGAGCAGCGTGAACACGCCGAGCGTTACGATGATCGGCTTCAGCACGGGCACGACGACGAGACGGAAGATCGCGAGCTCGCTCGCGCCATCGATGCGCGCCGCTTCCAGCAGGTCGTCGGGGATCGACAGCGCGTACTGGCGCACGAGGAAGATGCCGAAGATGCTCGCCATCGCGGGCACGATGACCCCGCCGTAGCTGTTGACGAGGTGAAGCTGCTTCAGCAGCAGGAACAGCGGCACCATCGCGACCTGCGCCGGAATCACCAGCGCGCCGAGCAGCAGCCGGAAGATCCTGTCGCGGCCGGCAAAGCGCAGCTTCGCGAACGCGTAGCCGGCAGCGACGTTCAGCGCGAGCGACACGGCGGTCACGCTCAGCGCGAGCACGACGCTGTTGACGAGATACCGCCCCATGCCGGCGTGCGCGAACAGCTCGCGGTAATTGGCGAGCGTCGGATGTGCCGGGACGAACGGCGGCGGATAGGTGCTCGCTTCGCCGGCGGACATCAGCGACGCGGCGACCATCCAGACGAGCGGGAACAAGGTGATCGCGGCGAGAGCGGCGAGCGCGCCGTTCACGAGCGAGCGAGCGACGGGCGCGCTCACGACAGCGCACCGCGGCGCGACCATCGCAGCTGCACGGCGGTGACCGCGAAGATCAGCACGAACAGCAGGAATGCGACCGCCGACGCGGAGCCGAGGTTCCACCACTTGAAGCCTTCCTCGTACATGAAGTACAGCACGCTGACGGTGCTCTGCAGCGGTCCGCCCTGCGTCATCACGTACGGCTCGGCGAAGAGCTGGAAATAGCCGGCGATGGTGACGATGGCGACCATTGCGAGCATCGGCGCGATCATCGGCAGCGTCACGTAGCGCAGCTGCGTCAGCGCGGATGCGCCGTCGAGGCGCGCCGCCTCGAACAGCTCGCGCGGGATGCTCTGCAAGCCGGCGAGCAGGATCACCATGTTGTAGCCGAAGCTCTTCCATACGGCGAACAGGATGATCGCCGGCATCGCCCAGCGGGGATCGCCGAGCCAGTCCACTGGATCGATGCCGATCATGCCGAGCGCATAGTTCAGCACGCCGTAGCGCGTGTTGAGCAGATAGCGCCAGATGACGGCGACCGCGACCAGCGTCGTGACGACCGGTGCGAACAGCGCCGTGCGAAAGAGGCCGCTGAAGCGCGCAAACCGCGAATCGAGAAGGAGCGCCGCGCCGAGCGACGCGGCGATCGACAGCGGAACGCCAACGACGACGAAGTACACGGTGTTGCCGAGCGCCTGCCAGAAGAGCGGCGTTTCGAGCAGCCGCGCGTAGTTGCGCAAGCCGACGATGCGAAGGTTCGCGGGATCCGCGAGCGCGTAGATGTCGAAATCGGTGAAGCTCAAGAGCAGCGCGCCGACGACGGGAACGAGGAAGAACACGCCGATGACGGCGAGCGCGGGTGCGACGAACCACCACCCGGCCCGGCGTCGCATCACAGCGGCAGCCCGTGCGACAGCATCCACCGCCGCTTCTCGAGGATGCGATCGGCTCGCGCGTCGAGCTCGCGCGTCGCCTGCGCTACCGTGAGCTCGCCGCGCGCAGTGCGTTCGGCGACGACGCGGATCTCGGTGGCGATCCGCTCCCACTCGGGAACCTTCGGCGTCGGCTTCACCCGCTCGAGCTGATCGCGGAACGCGCGCGCGTACACATCGTCGGCGAGCGCGCCGGAGCTCCACGCGCTGCGCCGCGGCGGAAGATCGCCGGTGAGCCCGTGCAGGCGCTGCTGCACGGCCGGTTGCGAAAGGTATTCGATCAACTGCCACGCCGCGGGCTTCGGCTGCGCGTGCCGGAACAGCACGAGGCTCGATCCGCCGGCGATCGAGGCACCGGGCCCGTCAGGACCGGGAAGCGGTGCGGTCATCCATGCGTGCTGCAGCTCGGACGGGAGCCTGCGGCGGAATTCGCCGATGTTCCAGGGGCCCGAGATGTAGAACGTGAAATAGCCGCGCGCGAACTCGTTCCATACGTTCGACGTGTCGGCATTGCCCGAAGGCGCTGCGTATCCGCGGCGAAACATGTCGACGTAGAACTCGAAGGCACGCGTGAACCCCGCGCTTTCGAAGTTGCCGTAGCGCGCGCCGTCGCGCAGCAGCGGCTCGTCCTGCTGCAACGCGAGCGCGACCAGCGGCTCGAACTCGTTCGCGGGCAGCACGATCCCGTAGTGCGCCGCAGCGTGCGCGCGCTCGATCGCATCGAGCATCGCCGTCCACTCGCTCCACGAGCGCGGCGGTTCCGCGTAGCCGACGCGCGCGAGGAGGTCGCGCCGGTAGAAGAGGAGTCGCGTGTCGACGTACCAGGGCACGCCGTAGAGCGCGTCGCCGACGCGGTTAGTGTCCCAGATGCCGCTGAAGTAGTCGTGCGCGTCGACGAGCGCCGACGCGGCGACTTTCGCGTCGAGCGGCTCGAGCGCACGCAGCGCGACGAGCTCGGGTATCCACGTGTTGCCGAGCTGGCAGACGTCGGGGGTCGAATCGCCGGCAAACGCGGTCAGCAGCTTTTCGTGCGCGGCGCTCCACGGCAACTGCTGGACGTCCACGCGAATGCCCGGATGCGCACGCTCGAAGTCGGCCACGATCGCGCTGACGACTTCGCCTTCGCGTCCCATTGCCCAGAAGCGCACGACATGCGGATCGTCGTGCCGCGCACATCCGGCGCCGACGATCATCAACGCGCCGAGCAGCAGCGCCGACGAGGCCGACGCCAGGCGCTGCGATACGGCGCGCGCTAGCGAGCCGACGCCTCGAGCCAGCCGCCCTCGAAGCCCGCCTGCATCAACCCTCGGCGCACATACGGATTCGTGCGCATGACGTCCCAGATCATCGCGCTGCGGTAGTTCTCGATCATGGCGAGGATCGCGCCCTGGTCGATGCCCAGATAATCGCCGTCGACCCACCCGAATCCCGGGATGTAGCGGCCGTGGTGCAGCGGCACGTCGACGAAATCGAAGCTCGGATTGAACGCGTCGAGGAAGCCGTACTGCGAGTAGATGTGCTTGCCGAACCGCTTCTGCATCTCCAGCACCGCGGGGACCGCGAGCTCGGGGGCGAACGGCAGAGATGCGACGGCGGCGGTCGGCGCTAGCGTGCAATCGTCGTAGGTGCCGGCGCCGCCGGCGCCGCGCGCGGCATAGGTGCGGAACCTGCGCAGCGCCCTGCCTTCGCCGAGCTCGACGTCGGCCGGTCCGTCGCTTGCCGTGATTCCCCATACCGTGGCGCCGTAGCCTTTGCAGCCGAGCGGGTTGGCAATCGCGTACGCCTGCTGCACGTAGATGGCGCGGCGCGTGTTCTCGAAGTAGTCGAGCCCGCGCCGGCGCATGTACGCGTCGCGCAGCTCGCGGAAATCGATCCAGACATGCGTGTATTGGTGACCGAAAAGCGGTCCGAAGTTCAGGAATTCGTGCCCGAACATCGTGCGCCAGCTCGTCTTGTCGTACGTGCTCGTCCATTCGGTCCACGCGTCGGGCTGCACGGCGTGCGTCGGCGATCCGAGCGCGAGCAGGTAGACCATCATCGCTTCGTTGTACCCGCGCCAGTCGTACTCGAGAAACCCGTCTTCCGGCGACCAGCCCAGGCTGATCGCCGGCGTGCGCGGCTGCGCCCACTGCCAGTCGACCCGCGCGTAGATCTCGTCGACCAGCCGGCGGATTTCCCGTTCGTCCCGATGGTCGCCGTCGAAGTAGGACTGGCAGAACAGCGCGCCGGCGAGAAGGATCGCCGTGTCGACCGTCGACAGCTCGCTGTCGCCGAATCGCTCGCCGGTCCTCATGTCGAGGAAGTGGTAGAAAAATCCCTTGTAGCCGGCGAAGCCGTGCACGCCGTGGCCCTGTGGCGCATTGCGGAAGAAGCGCAGCGTCGCGAGCACCCGTTCGCGCGCCTGCTTGCGCGTGATGTAGCCGCGCTCGACGCCGACGGGATAGCTGGTGAGGCCGAAGCCCACGGCGGCCACGCTCGAGAAAGAGGGCGTGGGGAATCGATCGGGGACGAGGCCGTTCTTCGGGTTCGCCGTGTCCCAGAAGAAGCCGAACGTACGCTGCTCGAGGTCGACGAGGAACGGATCGACGACCGGCCCTGTGCTGGCCGCCGACCGGTACGTCATCACCAGTTTCAGGATTTCGCCGGCACGCGTCGACGTGTGCAGCGCGACGGCGAGCGCGACCGTTGCGAGGAGCGTTGCGGCAATCCAGTAGCGGCGGATGGACATCGTGGCTCGTGAGAACGGTTGCATCGCGCACGAAGCCCGGACGCGCCCCTTGCGCGACGGAGCGCGGCACGGCGCGCAAGCGGCGCCGTGCGAATTGTCAGGGGGTGTCGCTGCGTGACCGCAGCTTGTTCTAGGACCGGGCTGAGGACCGACGGACTCGCGCCGCTGCGAAGGCAACGCGATTCCGGCAGTGACGAGCAACTATTTCAGCGATTGTAATTTTAACACGCGGCTCAACGCCGCCTCAACCCTTCGTCCAGCATGGCGCGGGGGATCGCCGGCGGGCACAGCGGCTGCGGAGCTGCTCCTTGCACGGACGGCGTTGCATCGATGCGAGCGGGGCGCTCGTTGGCCGCCGGCGACGCCGCGTGCCGTGCCTCGACCCACGACCGATGCGCGTGCGGCGAGCACCACACGGCGAAGTGCAGCTCGGACAGCGAGATCGCATCGGCGAACAACACGCGGCGCTCTGCTGCCGAAAGCGCGCCGAGGCCCTGTCGAAGCGCCCGATCGACCAGCGACCTCCGCTGCGCGCGTGAGCGGTCGTTGAGCCTGGGCGCGACGACGAGCGCGCATGCGGCGGCGTTCAGGACCGGATCGACGACGGCATCGAACAATCCCGGCGTCCGAGGCGCCTGTTCGAGATGCCGGCGCGTCGCGCGCAGTACCGCGGCCGGGCTGGTCTCCTCGGGGATCAGGAACAGGCCGCGTGCGCGCAGCCGGCGTCCGAGCGCGACGCTGCTCGTGTAGACCGACAACGGGATCGAGACGATGAGCGCGCCGACGACCGGCAGCAACCATGGCAGGAACTGTGGATTGAGCCACCAGACGCCGGCCGCCCACGCGACGCCGATGAACGTGTGAAGGCCGTGGCGGCGTACCGCATGGGTCCAGCTCGTCTGCGCGTCGGCCCGCGGCGGCGACGCCCAGTGCACCGCGTGGCCCGCGAGCGCCGTCAGCACGAACTGGGTATGGAACAGCATGCGTATGGGCGCGAACAGCGCCGACATGACGCACTCGATGAACACCGACAGCGCGAGCTGCGAACGTCCACCATACCCGCTCGCGCCGCGCGCCGCGATGACGCCGGCGACGATCTTCGGCAGGAACAGCAGCAGCGCCGTTGCCGAGAACAGCGTGATCGCCCATTCGGGCCGCCACTGCGGCCAAAGCGGAAACAGCTGATAGGGCTGCAGGAAGTATTGCGGCACGGTCAGCGTGTGCACGGCGAGCAGCGCCGTGGCGAGCACGAGGAACACGAACCACAGCGGCGCCGAAAGGTACGCCATGACACCCGTCATGAACACCGCGCGATGCGCCGGATGCAGGCCCTTCATCGCGAGCAGGCGGAAGTTCATCAGGTTGCCCTGACACCAGCGACGATCGCGCGAGAGCTCGTCGATCAGGTTCGGCGGCATTTCCTCGTAGCTGCCGGGAAGGTCGTAGGCGATCCACACCGACCAGCCGGCGCGACGCATCAGCGCAGCCTCGACGAAGTCGTGCGACAGGATCTCGCCGGACAGCGCGCCCCGGCCCGGCAGCCGTCCGAGCGCGCAATGGCGTATGAACGGCGCGACGCGGATGATCGCGTTGTGTCCCCAGTAGTGCGATTCGCCGAGTTGCCAGAAATGCAGGCCCGCGGTGTACAGCGGCCCGTAGACGCCGGTCGCGAACTGCTGCACGCGCGCGTAGAGCGTGTCGCGGCCCGCCGCGCGCGGCGCCGTCTGGATGATGCCGGATCGCGGATTCGCTTCGGCGAGCAGCACCAGCCGCGTCAGGCAATCGCCCGACATCATGCTGTCGGCGTCGAGCACGATCATGTAGCGGTAATTGCGGCCCCAGCGGCGGCAGAAGTCGGCGATGTTGCCGCTCTTGCGCTTGATCCGATGCTGCCGCCATCGGTAGAAGACCCTGCCGAAGCCGTCGATCGCACGACACAGCCGCGTCCAGGCGGCGACTTCCGCGACGCGAGCATCCGGATCGCCCGAGTCGGACAGGATGAAGAAATCGAAGCGATCGAGCGCGCCCGTTCGCGAAAGCGACTCGTACGTCGCGCGAAGCCCCGCAAACACGCGGGGGACGTCTTCGTTGCAGATCGGCATCACGATCGCCGTGCGAGCGGCCCGCGGGATGTCGGTCGCCTTTGCGTCGCGGTCGATGGTGCGCGTGATGGCGTATCGATCGCCCTTGCGCGCGACGACGATGAAGCCCGCGAGGGCCGTCCAGAACCCGGCCGAGATCCACGCGAAGAGGATTGCGAACAGCGCGAGGATCGCGATCTCGAGCGGCTGGCGGCCGTGATAGGGCAGCGCCGTCTTCATCAGGTCGGTCGCGAACCCGGTCTGCAGCAGGATCAGCAGCAGGCCGGCGACGCGCCGACGCGATGCCGCGGCGCTCCAGCGGCCGGGCACGGCACCGCCGCGCGGCGGTGCTTCGCTGCGCCGGCGCAGCCGCCATCCCGGCCAGGCGCGCGGCGCCATCGACGAGCGCGCGATCGGCGGTGTCGTTTCGAGCCGCGGGCGCCCATGCACGTCGAGCACGATCGACGGCGGTGCCTTGGCGCGTGCCGCATCGAGCGCGATCCGTGCGCCGACGGAGGCGTACGCCGACCGTGAATCGTCGCGCAGACCGCCGGCGAGCTCGGCATGCAGCGCGGCCATCGCGCCTTCGGCGTCCGCGTGCCGATCGAGCACGCGTGCGGCCAGTGCGCGCCGGTGCGCCGGCGTGATCCGCAGCCGGTCGAGATAGGCGGCGACGATCGAGGCGGAGTCGGTGATCACGATGGCGGGAGCACGTAGCTCCAGGTTTCGGATACCGCGGTGTCGTCCGCCCGCAGCACGGCGCGCATCTCCACCGGCTTCTTGTCGTCGACGCGCTTGATGCGCAGCGTCACGCGGTAGCCCGCGGTCACTTCGCTTCGATACACGTTCGATTCGACCAGTTTCGCGTTCGCGTCGACCGTGATGCGCGCTTCGACGGCGGAGTCGTCCTCCGGCGCCGCTTTGCCGACCGAAGTGAAATCGACGACGAATTCGATCGTGTCATCGGGCTTGTGCGCGCCGCCATGCCCGCGTCGGGTCTGCGTGACCCACCCGAGCGGAGGTCGCGTCTCCTTCTCGCGCTGCCACAGCAACCGGTAGTCGCGCTCGTACGGCTGGCCGGGCGACCGGCAGCGCGTCGGGCACCCAGAAGGCGACGATGTTGTCGTTCGTCTCGTCCGGCGTCGGAATCTGCACCAGCTCGACGCGTCCGGCGCCCCATTTGCCTGCGGGCTGCACCCACACCGACGGGCGCAGCTCGAAGCGCGACTCGAGGTCCTCGTAGCTCTCGAACGAGCGGTCGCGCTGCTGCACGCCGAAGCCGACCGGGTCGGGCATCGTGAACGAGGTATCGAGCAGCTGACGCGGATTGACGAGCGGTCGCCAGATCCATTCGCCGGTGGACGAGTGGATCGACAGCCCGTCGGAGTCGTGAACCTCGGGCCGGTAGTCCTCGCCGCGCGACGGGTCGTTCTCACCGAAGAAGAACATGGTCGTCAGCGGCGCGATGCCGAGCTTCGCGACCTTGTCGCGCAGGTACAGGCGCTCGTGCACGTCGACCGCGGTGCTGATGCCGGGCACGAGCGTGAAGCGGTAGGCACCGGCGAGTCGAGGCGAGTCGAGCAGCGCGAAGATCGTGAGCTCGTTGGCATCCGGGCTCGGTCGTCGGATCCAGAATTCGGTGAAGCGCGGAAACTCCTCGCCCGACGGCAGCGCGGTATCGACGGCGAGCGCGCGCGCCGATATGCCGTAGCGCTGCCCGGCGCCGAGCGCGCGAAAGTAGCTCGCGCCGAGAAACACGAGCACCTCGTCCTTGTAGCGCGGCGTATTAAGCGCGTAATGGACGCGAAAGCCGGCGAAGCCGACGTCGCGCAGCTTGGCTGCGTCGAGCTTGTTGTGGCCGTATTCGAACGACGCCGGGTCGAACGCGATTTCGCGCACATCCTTGTCCGTGATCTCGTTGATGCGAACGCGGTTGTCGTAGATGAAGCCGCGGTGAAAGAACATGACCTCGAACGGCAGGTTGGCTCCGCGCCACAGCGCGCGATCGGGACGGAAACGGATGTCGCGGTACTGATCGTAGCCGAGGCTCTGCAGCTCTTTCGGCAGCGGCGCATCGGGCTTGCGGTAGGCCTCACGCGCGAGGTCCTGCGCGCGCCGCGCGACATCGTTGAAGTCGAATGCCGCGGCTTCGTGCGCGGCGACGACGCACGCGCTCGCGACAATGAGGGACGCGCGGCGCAGCCAGCGCGCAGGCAGCGAGCGGTGCCACAGGACCGGCATCATGAAGTTGCGGAGTGCTCGCAGGTGGTGCGTAGAGGAACGGCCGCGGTGCGCGGAGGCGAGCAATCGCTGTGCCGACGAATTTACCGTGGGTAGAACATCGTGCGCTGCAGGATTGCCGTCGCAAAGCCGCGTGTTGCGCGGGCCCCGGAGCCGCTCGTGAATTCGCTGTGGCGAGCAGCGGACGACGAACGTTGTGCAAGTTAGTACGACGGCTTGAAGAAATTACTGCGCAAGCGCTTCAACCGCCGGAAACCATCCTGGTCATCATCGCAACGTGCCGCATCGGCGCCGATAGGGCACCAGCCGTTCAGTGCTCGACGCGGTAGCGGGCGAACGCGAGCCGGCCGCGCACCGGATCGCGCCGTCGCAGACGCGGATTCACTCTCCTCAGAGCCGCTCCGCTCCGCCGGGAAGCCGATCCGTCGCATTCAGGCGCCAGCACCGGCCGGATCGCGGGAGACTCGCGAGGTAATCTGCCGCGGCGCGAGGCCGCCGCAATGTATGCTGCCGCGAGAGTTCGCCTGACATCGGATGCTTACGGCTTAGCCGCGACTGGGGAGGCAACGATGATCGTCCGCACAGCGCCCGTCCTGCCCGCGTGATGGCCGCGAACGCACGACCGCGCCCGAGCGCGCTCGAGGGGCTGACGCCGAGGGGATTCGCCGTCCTCGCCGCGGTGTGCGCGGTCAACGCATTGAGGCGGAACATGAACTCGCGGTACCTCCGCGAGGACGTCTTCGAGTGGCTGATCGACGTCGGCCATGCATTCTTCACCGGCCTCGTGTCCGGGACGCTGGTCGTGCTGGCGGTCGTGCTGACCGTGAACGGCGTGCGATCGCCGGGAGTGCGCCGGTACGCCGCCGTGCTGATCGCGGCTGCCGTTGCGAGCGCCGCGGGTTCGGTGTTCGTCGTCGGCTACGACACCGATTGGACCTGGGCTCCCGAGCCCATGCCGGGTGTCACGATGACCACAAGCCGATGGTTTTTCTCGACGTGGCCGCGCTACCTGCTGCTGTCGTGCCTCTTCGCAATCGCCTTCCTGTATTTGCGCGAAAAGCACGACTCCGAGCGCGAGATGCGCCGTCTCGACGAGGAGCGCGCCCAGTTCGAGCAGCGGACGACCGAGGCGGTGCTTCAACGACTGCAGGCGCAGATCGAGCCGCACTTCCTGTTCAACACGCTCGCGCACGTCAAACGTCTGTACCAGACGGACAGCGCGACGGGCGCCGCGATGCTCGACAAGCTCATGCGCTACCTCGCCGAAGCGCTGCCGCAAATGCGCGAGCCGCAATCGACGATCGCCCGCGAGATTGCGCTCACCGAAGCGTACATCGGCATCCAGCAGATCCGCATGGGGCGACGCCTTCGCTTTAATCTCGAGGTCGACAACGACATCGCCAACGCACAGATGCCGCCGATGATGCTGCTGACGCTCGTCGAGAACGCGATCAAGCACGGGCTCTCACCGCTGCCCGAGGGCGGCACGATCACCGTGCACGCGGCGCGCGAGCGAAGTCAGCTCGTCGTCAGCGTTGTCGACGACGGACAGGGGTTCACGAGCCAGAGCGGAACCGGCACAGGACTCGCCAACGTGCGTGCAAGGCTTTCGGCGTTGCACGGCGCGGCGGCGCAGCTCGCGCTGTCGGCCAATCGGCCTCGCGGCGTCGCGGCGACGCTCCGGTTGCCCGTCGCGGCGGGTCGAGGATAAGGGCGATGGACGGCGCGGTCTTCGAAGATGCCGCGGCAAAGCGCTCGCGGGCCGAATGGTTCGCCGGATGGATCGCCGCATGGCGCCGCATAAGTCGGGAGCAGGCGATCGGCGCGGCGTTGCTCGGCGTCGCCGCGATCTCGCCGAGCCTGCTGACTGCGGCAATGGGACGGTTCGGCATTCTATGGAACGAGCTCCCCCGGCTCGTGATCAACGCCGAGATCTGGTCGTTCGCGCTGCTGCTGTGCGTCGTCGTCGCCGACCTGCACGTCGACCGCGGCGCACGCCGTCTGGTCGCCTACGGCGTTGCGGCCATCACCGCCGCGGCACTCGGCGTTCTGCTCGGGCTTGCGCACTCGCATTTCGTCTGGGACGCGTTGCGCAATCCCCATGCGATCATCAAGGCCAAGGCCCAGGTAACGCCGTGGGTGATGTACACGATCAGCTTCTCCTCGTTCATCGAGACGGCGATGATCGGCAGCCTCGTCACTTACCTGTACGCCGACCGTCGAGAAGCGCAGCAGATGGCGCAGCGCGTGCACGGTGCGCAGCTGCGGCGCGCCGATCAGGCAAAGGCGATGCTCGAGTCGCAGCTGCAGGCGATGCAGGCGCGCGTCGAGCCGCAATTCCTGTTCGACACGCTCGCCCGGATCAGGCAGCTCTACGACGTCGACGCCGCGCTCGCCGAGCGCATGCTCGATGACCTGATCGCGTACCTGCGCGCCGCGATGCCGACGATGCGCAGCGCATCGTCGACGCTCGGCCAAGAGACCGGGCTCGTCCGCGCATACCTCAACATCGTGAAGACGCGGCTCGGCGAGCGGCTAACGTTCGGCATCGAATTGCCCGACCGCCTTAAGACCGTGCGCATGCCGCCGATGCTGCTGCTGCCGCTCATCGACGACGCCGTCGCGAGACTGCTCGACGCGGAGCAGCTGCGCGCGACACTTCGGATCCGTGTCGAGTCGTCCGACGGAACGCTGCGGCTCGTGCTCGACATGCGCGGCGAGCTGCCTCGACGCGAGCCCGGCACCGTCGTAGAGCGCATACGCGACCGCCTCGAGGCGCTCTACGGCGCCGGCGCGCGAATCGCAATCCGCGAGATCGACGAGCGGACGAACGAAACCATCGTGGAGATTCCGCATGAGGCCATTGACGGCAGTGATCGCTGAGGACGAGCCAGTGCTCCGCGCCGAGCTGCGTGAAACGCTCGCCAAGCTCTGGCCCGAGCTCGTCGTCTGCGCCGAGGCCGAGGACGGCATCGAGGCGCTCCGGCTCGTCGACACGCGCAAGCCAGACATCCTGTTTCTCGACATCGAGATGCCGGGCGTGTCGGGACTCGACGTTGCGCGCCATGCGAGCGGCAGGTGCCACGTCGCGTTCGTTACCGCGTACGACAAGTACGCCGTCGATGCGTTCGAGAACGGCGCCGTCGACTACGTCATGAAGCCGATTTCGCCAGCGCGGCTCGCGACCACCGTGCAGAGGCTGAAGGAGAAGGTGCGCGGCACACCGGCGAACCTCGAAAGCCTTCTGGAGGCGCTGTCGCACTCGAACGGCCGCAAGGAATACATGCGCTGGATTACCGCGTCGATCGGCAGCGACCTGCGGCTCATCACGGTCGACGAGGTCTGTTACTTCAAGGCCGACAACAAGTACACGATCGTCGTGACCGCCGAGCAGGAATCCGTGATCCGGCGTTCGATCAAGGAGCTCGCCGACGAGATCGATCCGGACGTCTTCTGGCAGATCCACCGCGGAACGCTCGTCAACGTCCACGCGATCGCGGGCGTGCAGCGCGACGTCGCCGGCCATCTGCGGGTGAAGTTGAAGCAGCGCAAGGAAACGCTTCCTGTGAGCGAGTCGTACGTGCATTTGTTCAAGTCGATGTAATGGCACGGCGGTCGCACCGATCGGCGGCCGAACGCGACCGAGGTCCAAAGCGTAGACCACGATGACTGCATCGATCTATCCGCGCGCGCGCCGGCGCGCGCTCGTCGTCGCCTGCGCCAACGCGCTCGCGTCGGGCGCCGCCGCAGGCGAGACGCCGCCCTCCGACGCCGACGCGCGCGCGAACATCCGGATCGAAGTGACCGGCTCGCACATTCGGCGCACCGATGCCGACACGGCGCTGCCGCTGCAAATTCTCACGCGCGAGGACATCGAGCGCGGCGATTTTCGCACGGCCGCCGAGGTGCTCGCGCACGTCGCGGCCAACTTCAACGGACGCAACGATCTCGTGTCGATCGGCGAGGGGGGCCGGCCGGGACTCGCGTCGGCGAATTTGCGCGGCATGGGCGAAGGCAACACGCTGGTGCTGCTCAACGGCCGGCGGATCGCGAACTACGCGTTCAGCTTCCAGGGCGCGGCGACGGTCGACCTCAATTCGATCCCGCTCGCCGCGATCGAGCGCGTCGAGATCCTGCGTGACGGCGCGTCGTCCATCTACGGCACCGACGCGATCTCCGGCGTTGTCAACTTCATCACCCGCGACGACTTCCGCGGCGTCGAGGCGACCGGCGAAGCCGGCGTCGCCGAGCACCACGGCGGCGATCGATATCGCGCGACCGTCAGCGCCGGCACAGGCGACCTCGGCAACGACCGCTACAACGCGTTCGTCACGCTCGATTGGCAAAAGGAGCGTCCGATCGACGCCCGCAATCGGCCGTACGCGAAGACCGGATACCTGCCCGGCGAAGGCGTCAATCGGCTCACGCAAGGTGGCACCGTCCCCGCGAACGTGCTGCTGCCGGGTTTCCGATTCGGGAACCCGGCATTCGCCACCGGGTGCGCGCCCCCGGCGTCGCTTCCGTTCGTCGACCCCAGAGGCGAGGTTTGCGCATTCGACTTCGCGGCGGTGAGTCAGATCGCGCCCGAAACCGAGCGGCAGACGTTGCTTGCCCGCGCGACCTGGCACGCTGCGCCGCAGCACCAACTGTTCGCCGAATACGCGTTCGCGAAGAACACGCTCACGAGCGCGATATCGCCTACGCCGGTCCTCGGCGGTTTTTCCAATCCGGTGTTGTATCCGTCCTCGGGTCCGTACTATCCGACTGCGTTCGCTGCCGACCACGGGCTCACCGGCGACATCGGCGTGCTGTATCGCGCGCTCTCGCTCGGGCCGCGGGTCACGGAATCGGAAACCGAGGCGCACCGCATCCTCGCGGGCGCCAAGGGCACGCTGCTCGGCTGGGAATACGACGCCGCGATCGCGCGAAGCTGGAACACCGGTACTTATTCACTTGGATCGGGCTGGCTCTCCGGGGAGCGCTTCCGCGAGGCGTTCGCCACGGGCCTGATCAACCCGTTCGGCCCGTCCGGCGAGCAAGGCACGCAACTCGAGCGCGCGGCGCAGGTGTCCGGGCCGATTCGACAGGCGAAAGCGACGACCAGTCTCGTCGACTCCAGGGCATCGCGCGACGTGTTGGCGCTGCCCGGCGGACCGCTCGCGATCGCGCTCGGCGGCGAGGCGCGGCGCGAGAAGTTGAGCGATCGGCCGGAACCGATGTTAGAGACGGGTGACATTGCCGGCGCCGGCGGTGCACTCAAACCGCAGGACGCGGGACGCACGGTGTACGCGGCGTTCATCGAGGCCAATATTCCGGTTGTGAAAGGCGTCGAGGTCCAGCTGTCCGCGCGCCACGACCACTACAGCGACTTCGGCGGGACGACGAATCCGAAGATCGCGCTGCGCTGGCAGCCGACGCGCTCGCTGCTCGTCCGCGGATCGTGGGGCACCGGATTCCGGGCGCCGAGCCTGCCCGAGCTCTACACGGCGCAACAGGTGAATCAGGTGCTGGGTGACGAGCAGGTCTACGACCCTGTCCGCTGCCCCATCACCAATCTGATCTCCGATTGCCTGGGACCGTTCAACGTGATCGACGGCGGCAATCCGGTTCTCCAGCCCGAGCGCTCGACGCAGTACACGGCGGGTGTGGTCTGGGCGCCGACCGAGCGGGTGTCGCTCGCGCTCGATTACTGGAACATCGACAAGAAGAACGTCATCGGGACGCTCGACGAGTTCGTCATCTTTGACAACTATGCGCGCTACGGCGCGAGCAATGTCGTGCGCGGGCCGGTCGATCCGGCCTACCCTAATCTGCCGGGACCGGTCGACTACCTGATCGTCTATAACGAGAACCTCGGACGGCTGAAGACGTCGGGTCTCGACATCGGCGTGCAGTTTCGCTCCGACGCGACATCGTTCGGACGCTTCGCGTTCAAGCTCGACGGCACGTACATCGCCGACTGGAAGCTCGCGTTCGAAGGATTGCCGAGCGTGAGTGATGCCGGCCGCATCGGCACATTCGGTCCCGTTCCCCGCTGGCGGCATTACGCGACGCTGAACTGGGACTACGGCGCGTGGTCGGCGACGCTCGCGCAAACGTACCAGAGCGGCTACAGCGAGACCGACCCGAAGCCGTGCGATCCGGAAATCCAAGAATGCAGCGGCACACGCCGCGTCGGCTCGTATTCGATCTGGGATCTGCAGACGCGCTACACCGGCTTTCGGAATACGACGATCGCGGTGGGCATTCGAAACCTGTTCGATCGCGACCCGCCGTTCGCGGCGCAGGGGACTTCGTTTCAGGTCGGCTTCGATCCTCTGTACGCCGATCCGCGCGGGCGCCTGTATTACGCGCGGCTCACGTACGCGTTCAAGTGATGAGTCGCAATCACCGTACGGTGGGCCGCCCCCACACTTCTTCATCCAAATTGTTGTTGAAGTAGTTGAACGGCCCGAAACCGCCCACGATCGCGGCTGGCGGCGACTTTGCGAACAGTTCATCGATCGTGCCGAACGACAAAGCGTGCTGGTGTGGCCCATCCTGCGTCGGAGTCACTGCAAGTAGCCGACACTCGCTCGAATCTATTCTGCCCGCCTGGCTCGCTTGCGCAGCCGCCGACGCCGCGCGGGGGACGTCGATGGGCCGAACACGCCTTCGCGGGCCGCGTTGCGCATCGCGAGCACCGCCGGTGCGGTTAGTCGCCGCTCGATCGATATTGCGTAGAACTCCTCGGCGACCTTGTCAGTCTCGCCCAGCACGTCAACGCGGTAGCGCTGCCTGAGTTCGTCGCTCAATAGCGCCGGTGCCGGGAAGACGCCGCTTCCCGCCTGCCCGAAGTCCTGCATCAAGGCGCGGTCATCGAACTCGCCGACGATGCGCGGTCGAACGCCTTCGGCGGCGAACCATTGCATGAGCTTCGGCCGCACCGCTGCGTCCGGTCCGGGTAGCAGCATCGGTACGCCGTCGAGCGACTGAGGGAAGCGGAGCGTGCAACGGCGCGCGAGTGATGGCGTCGCGAAAAAGGCGATGCCGCATGTTCCGAGGTAGTGACTGAAGGCGCGCACCTGCATTGCCGAGGGCATCGGCGCATCGGCGATTACGACGTCGAGGCGTCGGACTGCGAGCTCCGCGAGCAAGTCCTTGAGCCTCCATTCGCGGCACATGATGCGCATGGGCTCGGGCAGCCGCAGCACCGGCTCGAGCAGCCGGAACACGACCGATTTCGGCACGACGTCGGCGACCCCGACATGCAGCACCTCCGGCATGCCGCTGCCACCCTTGGCCAGCAGTTCCTGCAGCTGCTCGCCGCGCGGGAAGATCTCGTCGGCGTACGCAAGCGCGGCGCGGCCCGCGTCGGTGAGCTCGAGCGCGCGCCCAACGCGCCTCAAGAGGTTTGCACCGAGGCTTTCCTCGAGCAGCTTGAGCTGCCCGCTGATCGACTGCGGCGTCAAATGAAGGCGCGCCGCTGCGCGAGCGATGCTGCCCGCTTTTGCTACCACCCAGAAGTAATGGAAATGCTTATAGTTGAGCGTCGCCATGGTTCGAAAAAACCGAATATTATTTCAATTATATTCGAGTTTACCATCACCTACGTTGGTGTCATACTCGTCGCACGAAAGGCTATTCTTCGAATTGGCGCTGCCGACTGCGATGCGAAGAGTACTGCTCCCGATCAATGACTCCAGCGCCGCGCGTTGCGCGACACGGTATGTCATCGCTGACTTCAGGACGAGCGATGAAGCGATGGACATCCACGTGCTGAACGTGCAGCCACCGCTGCGCCGGCACATCGCGCAGTTCGTCAGCAAGACCGATCGCGAAAGCTTCTATCGAGACGAGGCGGAGACCGCGTTGCGCCCGGTGCGCAAGATGCTTGACGAAGCGGCGCTGCCGTACTCGGTGCATACGAGGGTTGGTCCAAAGGCGGAAACAATCACGTCGACGGCACATCGGGTCGGATGCGATCACATCGTGATGGGCACCTCACGCAAGAGTTCGATCACGAGGGCGATCGAAAGCTCGGTCACGAACAAGGTGCTCGAGCTCACGGACGTCCCTGTCGTGGTCATCGCCGCCGGCAATGCGTCGAAAGCGGAGCGTTATGGCGTGCCGGCCGGCCTTGCTGCGGCGTTGACACTGCTGCTGTACGCCGCGGCGGACTGATGCTTGACGCATTGCCGTGCCCCCTTGCTGGTGA
Organism: uncultured beta proteobacterium; assembly: GCA_963798655.1. Classification (GTDB taxonomy): domain Bacteria; phylum Pseudomonadota; class Gammaproteobacteria; order Burkholderiales; family Casimicrobiaceae; genus CAVSMC01. The sequence continues at coordinate 482,027 of CAWCUH010000016.1, forward strand.
ATTCGAGGACGATTCATGGAGTGGCTAGTTACACCCGAGGCATGGATTGCGTTATTCAGCCTGACGGCGCTCGAGATCGTTCTCGGAATCGACAACATCATCTTCATCTCGATTCTCGTGAGCCGCCTGCCGCCGCACCGGCGCCAGCAGGCCAGGGTGCTCGGGCTTGGACTCGCGATGTTCTCCCGCATCGCGCTTCTGCTGTCCCTGGTTTGGATGATGCGGCTGACTACTCCGCTTTTCTCGGTCCAATCCTACGAGGTCTCGGCACGCGACATCATCCTGATCGGTGGCGGCTTGTTCCTGCTCGCCAAGTCGGTCATGGAAATCCACGCGTCGCTCGAGGACCGCGGCGAGCGCCCACATCAAGCGTCGCTGCATAGCGCGTTCGGTGCCGTTCTGGTCCAGATCGCCCTCATCGACATCGTGTTCTCGCTCGACTCGGTGATCACGGCGATCGGCATCGTCGACATCATCCCGGTCATGGTGGTCGCGATCGTAATCGCCGTGGGCGTGATGATGTTTGCCGCCAAGCCCATCGGTGAGTTCGTCGATCGCCACCCGACGATCCGGATGCTGGCGCTGTCGTTCCTTATCCTGATCGGTGTGGTGCTGATCGGCGAAGGCTTGGGGCTGCACGTTCCCAAGGGGTACATCTACTTCGCGATGGCATTCGCGGTGGGCGTCGAAATGCTCAATCTGCAGGTGCGCAAGAGGATGCGGCATCCGAGGCGCGAGCTGGCCGAAGCGCCGACCGCAGACTACTAGCAAACACGCGGTGGTCCGACCGGTCGCTGCCGTGAGGTCGCAACGGCGCGCCGGCGCGTAACCGCCTTATAGATCACAGGAGAACGCAGAAATGGAACCGATGCAACCGATTCGCGCCGTGCACGCTTCGTCGTTCGACCGTGCGGTCGCCGGGGTGCCCGCCGCCAACAAGGTATTGCGCAACACTTATCTGTTGCTCGCGATGACGCTCGCGTTCAGCGCGCTCACCGCGGGCGCCTCGATGGCGATGAAGCTTCCCCACCCCGGCTTGATACTCACATTGGCCGGGTATTTCGGGCTGTTGTTCCTGACGACCCGGTATCGCAACAGCGGACTCGGTGTCGGCTTCGTGTTCGCGCTCACCGGTTTCATGGGCTACACGCTCGGGCCCATCCTGAACGCCTACCTGGGGCTGCCCAACGGCGCCCAGCTGGTGATGACCGCGATGGGCGGCACCGCCGCGATCTTTGTCGGCCTTTCTACGTACGCCCTCGTCAGCCGCAGGGACTTCAGCTTCATGGGCGGCTTCCTGATGGTAGGCATCCTGCTCGCCTTCCTCGCCGGGCTCGCCGCGGTGTTCCTCGAGTTACCCGCGCTGTCGCTAACCGTGTCCGCGCTCTTCATCCTGCTGATGTCGGGCCTCATCTTGTACGAGACCAACACGATCATCCGTGGCGGTGAGACCAACTACGTCATGGCGACGGTCACGCTGTTCGTTTCCATCTTTAACCTGTTCACGAGCCTGCTGCACCTGCTCGGCTTCGGCAGCAGCAGCGAATAGCGACCGTGAAGACGGCATGAGTGCGATCCGCGAGATGCGCCCGCCGGCGCCACCGAGGCGAGTGGCGCTGCTCCCCTCGTCGTCGGCACTGCCATGGCATGCCGGCCGGCACGATGTCCAGCCGACGGAACCCCTGACGACGCTCAACGAGGTTTATCGCCACGTCTCGGTGCTCGCGTTCGTCGAGGAAACCGAGGCGCCGTTCGTGAGCTGCTATCTCGATCTCGAGCCGGGTGAGCGCAGTTGGCGCGACGTGCTCGAAGTGCGCACGCGCGCACTGCGCGCCTCGTTCGCCGGCAACAAGCAAATCGACTTCGAGGCGGCGATGGAGCGAATCGATGCTTATCTCGCCACCGAGTTGCGGCCCGACGCGCGCGGCGTCGCGTTGTTCTCGAGGTCGGTACTGGGCGGCGCGTTCTTCCTACCGATGCAGTTCGCCGTGCCGTTGCCCGACTCGATCCACGTCGGCCCAACGCCGAATCTCTTCTATCTGATGGCGCTGTTGGACACGTACGATCGCTACGTCGTTCTGATCGCCACGCGGTTGTCGGTTCGCATCTTCGAGGTCGATCTCGGAGCGGCCCACACCAGAGGCTGGAGCAGGCGACCGCAATGGCCCAGCCGCCGACGCCGCTGCATGGCGAACACGCTCCGTGAGGGGGGACACCGCCATGCCGTTGCACAATTCCTCGACGAGCAGAAGGACCTGCTGGTGCGGATCATGGCCACGGGTCGGCACACGCATCTGATCCTGGCTGGCGAGCCGCGTCACACCGGCGAGATTCGTCGCGCCTTACCCGAGTGGCTCGCGGAAAAGGTAGTCGATACGATCCCGGCCGCGCCGCATCATGCTGCCGACGACGTGATGGCTGCTGCGATGTCGGTGTTCGTCGAGTGGGAGGAGCAGGAATCGCAGGCGATCGCGGCGCGAATCGTCGAGGAGGACGCCCAGTGGATGTCGGCTGCGGGCGCGCCGGACTGCCTGAGCGCCCTGCGGCAACGCCGCGTCGACGTCCTGCTTGTCGCTCGCGATCACTCTCCGGCACCGGCTTGGCATTGCGCGGCGTGCGGCATGATGCGCGTCGAACGGGATGTGCCTGGCGTGTGCCCCGAATGCGGCAACGGCACTGTGTGGCGCACCGACACGTCGGCGGAGCTCACGAGGCTCGCGGCGCAACGCGGAAGCCCGATCGAGGTCGTCGACCATTGCGATGTTCTGATGGGCGCAGGCGGTGTCGCGTGTCTGTGGCGACATTGAGGTCGCGACGCCGAGCACCCGCACGTAGCACCGGTCCGGGTGCGCTGGACGTGCGGCGCAAGCAGGAGGGGCATGCACGTGACTGAACTTCGCTTGATCTGGGGCGGCCGACCTGTCGGTGCTCGCGCGGCGCGGCGGAACGTGCTGCGAGGCTCGCGCAATCCGCGCCTGCATCGCTGACATCAATGCCTCGGTCAGCGGCTCGCCGCTGGACGATTTGCGTCGCTCGACCCAACGGTGGCATCCGCCGAACCAATCGTCGACGACACCCATAACCGCGTGCACGAGCTCGACGAGACGGATTAGCCACCCCGCACGCCCCCCCGACCTGATTCCTCAACCGGGCGAATGCGAACGTCGAATCAGCGCGAGGCCTCGAGCACGGTGAGATCGCGGGCCGGCATGAGGCGCTTGAAGTCGCGATCGAACGTGACTAGGTGCTCGGAATGCGCTTCGGTAGCAGCCGCAATCCAGGCATCGGTGACGTAGTTTCCATGGAGACGAGCAGTTAGCAATTTCTCCCTGAGCAAGGGCCATTCCGTGCCGCTCGCGTGAAATTCGACGCCCGGCGAGCTCAGCAGCGCGTCCACAAATGCCACCGCGTCTTCGATCGCATCGGGGTCGATGAAGACGCGCGGGTTGGTCACCAGCCGAAGAAATCCGACGACGACCATCGGTAGCAACGTAAGCGTCGCGTTACCCTCGGCACACGAACTCCGCGCGTGCTGAAGCCAGGCGAGCGCGACGACGTGATGAGTGTGATCACGGCGAAAAGCCGCGACCACTACATTAATGTCCGGTGTCACACGTCGGCGGCGTCGAAGAGCGAACGATTGCTTGTGCCATCGATACCCTTGCGCAGGCCGCCGGTTCGGGTGGACAGTGGAAGCTCCTTGAGCTTGCCGGGAACATTTCTCTGGCGACGCAGGCGCATTGCCAGACTCTCCTCGATGATTCTGGTCAGCGAGGTGCGCTTCTTCGCGGCGAGTTCCTTGGCTCGCGCAAGGAGGTCGTCACGCAGATCAAGCGTCGTTTTCATAATACCCAATGATACAGAAATCTGTATACTCGTCAATGGTGAATGCTCGATCGGGTCGGCGCAGCCCCGGAATCCGGCGCGTTGGCGCCCTGTCCATCGTCGCGAGTACTGCTCTCAAAAGTGGAGCGAATGAAGCGACGATTTGTCGACGTTTTCGGGTTTCCGTCTTCGTCGTCAGCGACGACTATTTGCTCACCGCTGTCGCGAAAGCGTCTGGAGGCGGGGGTCGGAATCGAACCGGCGTACACGGCTTTGCAGGCCGCTGCATGACCACTCTGCCACCCCGCCGGGTGTTGCGTCACCGCATCGTAACGCGGACAAACGAAAAGGGAGAGCGGCGCTGCTCTCCCTGCGGAAATCTGGAGCGGGAAACGAGTCTCGAACTCGCGACCTCAACCTTGGCAAGGTTGCGCTCTACCAACTGAGCTATTCCCGCGTCGGGAACCGCGAATTATACGGCGCGGGGGAGCCGACTGTCAAAAACCGGCTCATGCGGAAAGCACGGCCGCCATCGCGCCTGCGACATACTCGACATTGCGCGAGTTGAGCGCCGCGACGCAGATGCGACCGGTGTCGATCGCGTAGACGGAGAATTCGTCGCGCAGCCGCTGCACCTGCGCTCGCGTAAACCCGGTGTACGAGAACATCCCGCGCTGATCCAGCACGAAGCTGAAATCGCGGCTGGGAACGCGTTTCGAAAGCAGCTCGACGAGCGTTCGGCGCATCGTGCGGATGCGCTCGCGCATCTCGGCCAGCTCGCGCTCCCACAACGCACGCAACTCGGGCGTGTCGAGGATCGTCGCGACGACCTGGCCCCCGAACGACGGCGGGCTCGAGTAATTCGCGCGGGCAATGCGCTTCACCTGCGACAGCACGCGCGTCGCCTCGTCGCGATCGGCGGTGACGATCGTCAGCGCGCCGACGCGCTCGCCGTACAGCGAGAACGATTTCGAGAACGAGCTCGAGATGAACAGCGGTCCCGCCGTGTCGGCGAAACGGCGCGCGATGGTGCCGTCCTCGGTGATGCCGTCCGCGAACCCCTGGTAAGCGAGATCGACGAAGGGCACCAGTGCGCGGCCGCGCACGACCGAGAGGATCTGTTCCCACTGCGACGGCGTCGGGTCGGCGCCGGTCGGATTGTGACAGCACGCGTGCAGCACGACGATCGTTCCGGCGGCGAGCCGGTCGAGCGCGCCGATCATCCCGTCGAAATCGACGCCGTGCTTCGCGGCATCGTAGTAGGCGTACGCGTTGACGACGAAGCCGGCACCTTCGAACAACGCGCGATGATTCTCCCAGCTCGGATCGCTGATCCACACTTGCGACGTCGGTGCGAAGCGGCGCAGGAAATCGGCGCCGACTTTGAGACCGCCCGTGCCGCCGAGCGCTTGCACGGTGACGGCGCGGCCCTCGCGCACGATGTCGCTATCGGCGCCGAGGAGCAGGCCCTGCACGGCGCGGTCGTAGGCGGCGATGCCGTCGATCGGAAGATACGGATGCGGCACGCCGCGCGCGGTCAGCTGCTGCTCGGCGCGCCAGACGCATTCGAGCAGCGGCACCTTGCCTTCGTCGTTGACGTAGACGCCGACGCCGAGGTTCACCTTGCGCGGATTCGCGTCGGCGACGAACGCCTCGGTGACGCCGAGGATCGGATCGCGCGGCGCCAACTCGACGGTGGAGAGCAGCGACGGGGCGTGCGGTGCGTTCATTTTCAGGGCCGCGGGCGGGAAAAGCGACCATTTTACCGTGTTCGCGCCTTGCGATCGCCCGCGGTGCGGCGAGCGACGGTTGCGTTCGCGCCGGCAGCACCCCATTGTTCGAAGTTGCGCTCATGGCTCGCTACCAACCGATCGATTCCTCCGCGCCGAAGCTGCCTCCCGCGACGGCGCTGCGCACGCTTGCGCGCATCGGCCGCTTCCTGCGGCCGTATCGCAGACAGGTCGTCTACGCGGTGATCGCGTTGATCGTGGCGGCCGTCGCGGTGCTGGCGGTGGGGCAGGGCCTGCGCGGCGTCATCGACCGCGGCTTGTCGGCCGGCGATCCGGCACAACTCGACCGCACGCTCGCGCTGATGCTCGGCATCATCGCCGTGATGGCGGCGGCGACGTACACGCGCTACTACTTCGTGTCGTGGCTCGGCGAGCGCGTGATCGCCGACCTGCGCCGCGCGGTGTTCGATCACTTGCTGAGGCTGCCGCCGGGATGGTTCGAGCTCGCGCGCACCGGTGAAGTGATCTCGCGACTGACCAACGACACGACGATGCTCGAAACGGTCGTCGGCTCGTCGGCGTCGATGGCGGCGCGCAATCTGCTGTTCCTGGTCGGCGGCCTCGTGATGCTCGCGCTGACGAGCACCAAGCTCACGCTGCTGGTGCTCGCCGGCGTGCCGGTCGTCGTCGTGCCGATCATCCTGTTCGGGCGTCGCGTGCGCACGCTCGCGCGCGCCTCGCAGGACCGCGTCGGCGACGTCGGCGCGTACGTCGACGAGGCGCTGCACGAGATTCGCACGGTGCAGGCGTACGGCCACGAGCCGGTCGACCGGGCACGCTTCGGCGAGCGCGTCGAGGACGCGTTCGCCACGGCGATCGCGCGCACGCGCCAGCGCGCGATGCTGATCGCAACGGTCATCGTCATGGTGTTCGGCGCGATCGGCGTGATCCTGTGGATCGGCGGCCACGACGTCGTCGCCGGTCGCATCACGCCGGGCGCGCTGTCGGCGTTCGTGTTCTACGCGGTCATCGTCGCGAGCGCCGTCGGCACGTTGTCGGAGACGTTCGGCGACCTGCAGCGCGCGGCCGGTGCGACCGAGCGGCTGTTCGAGCTGCTCGGCGCCCAGCCGACGATCGCGGCGCCGCCGCGCCCGGTGGCGCTTCCGCTGCCGGCGCGCGGCACGGTCGCGCTCGACGACGTGACGTTTCGCTATCCGTCGCGACCGGACGCTGCGGCGCTCGGCGATTTTTCGCTCGACGTCGCAGCCGGAGAAAAGGTGGCGCTCGTCGGGCCGTCGGGCGCCGGCAAGACGACGGTGTTCCAGCTGTTGCTGCGCTTCTACGATCCGCAATCGGGCGCGGTGAAGATCGACGGCGTCGACGTGCGCGCCGCCGACCCCGCCGCCGTGCGCAGCCGCATCGCGCTGGTGCCGCAGGAGCCGGTGATCTTCGCGGCGAGCGTGCAGGACAACGTCCGCTACGGACGGCCCGACGCGTCCGACGACGATGTCCGCGCGGCGTGCGACGCCGCCTACGCGAGCGAATTCATCGAACGCCTGCCCGAGCGCTACGACAGCTACCTCGGCGAGCGCGGCGTGCGGCTTTCCGGTGGTCAACGCCAGCGGCTCGCGATCGCGCGCGCCGTGCTCGCGAACCGCCCGATCCTGCTGCTCGACGAGGCCACGTCGGCGCTCGACGCGGAGAGCGAGCGCATGGTGCAGCAGGCGCTCGCGCGGCTGATGGAAGGGCGCACCGTGCTGATCATCGCCCATCGGCTGGCCACGGTGCGCCACGCCGACCGCATCGCCGTCATCGATGGCGGGCGCATCGTTGCGACCGGCACGCACGACACGCTCGTGGCGACCGATCCGCTGTACGCGCGGCTCGCCGAGCTTCAGTTCGGCGCCGGCAAACGAGGGTCAGAGTGGAGTTTCGACGACGGGCCGCGGGTCGCTGCGGCTGGCGCCGAAACTCCACTCTGACCCCTCGCTGGGTTCAACCGAACGACCGTTCGGCGCTAAACTATTCGATTGTCCTTGGCATCGTCCCCTCATGGTCGTCACGTATCCGAACAGCCCCTTCGAGCTCAACCAGCCGTTCCAGCCGGCCGGCGACCAGCCGGAGGCGATCGAGAAGTTGATCGAGGGACTGACCGACGGCCTCGCGTACCAGACGCTGCTCGGCGTCACCGGCTCCGGCAAGACGTACACGATGGCGAACGTCATTGCGCGCACCGGCCGGCCCGCGCTCGTTCTCGCGCCGAACAAGACGCTCGCCGCACAGCTCTATTCCGAGTTCCGCGAGTTCTTCCCGTCGCACGCGGTCGAGTACTTCGTCAGCTACTACGATTACTACCAGCCGGAGGCGTACGTCCCCTCGCGCGACCTCTACATCGAGAAGGACAGCTCGATCAACGAGCACATCGAGCAGATGCGGCTGTCGGCGACGAAGGCGATCCTCGAGCGGCCCGACTGCGTGATCGTCGCCACCGTGTCGGCGATCTACGGCATCGGCGACCCGTCCGAGTACCACAGCATGATCCTGCACATGCGCGAGGGCGACACGCTCACGCAGCGCGACGCGATCCGGCGGTTGACCGAGATGCAGTACACGCGCAACGACGCGGACTTCCGCCGCGGCACGTTCCGCGTGCGCGGCGACGTGCTCGACATCTTCCCCGCCGAGCACGCGGAGAACGCCGTGCGCGTCTCGCTGTTCGACGACGAGGTCGAGCAGATGCAGTTGTTCGACCCGCTGACCGGCCACGTGCGACAACGGATCTCGCGCTTCACCGTCTTTCCGTCGTCGCACTACGTCACCGGCCGCCAGAAGGTGCTCGACGCGATCGAGGCGATCAAGGTCGAGCTGGTCGGGCAGAAGGATTTCTTCGTCGCGCAGATGAAGCTGATCGAGGCGCAGCGCATCGAGCAGCGCACGCGCTTCGATCTCGAGATGATGAGCGAGATCGGCTTCTGCAAGGGCATCGAGAACTACTCGCGCCATTTGTCCGGACGCAATCCCGGCGAGCCGCCGCCGACGCTGCTCGACTACCTGCCGCGCAATTCGCTGATGTTCATCGACGAAAGCCACGTCACGATCCCGCAGGTCGGCGGCATGTACCGCGGAGACCGCGCGCGCAAGGAGAATCTCGTCAACTACGGATTCCGGCTGCCGTCGGCGCTCGACAACCGGCCGCTTCGCTTCGACGAGTTCGAGAAGCTGCTGCCGCAGGCGATCTTCGTGTCGGCGACGCCGGCCGACTACGAGAAGAAGCATTCGGGCCAGGTCGTCGAGCAGGTCGTGCGGCCGACCGGGCTCGTCGATCCGGCGCTCGACGTGCGCCCGGCGGCGACGCAGGTCGACGACCTGCTGTCCGAGATCAGCCTGCGCGTCGAGCGAAACGAGCGCGTGCTGGTGACGACGCTGACGAAACGGATGGCGGAGGACCTGACCGACTACCTGAACGAGCACGGCGTCAAGGTTCGCTACCTGCATTCGGACATCGACACCGTCGAGCGCGTCGAGATCATCCGCGACCTGCGCCTCGGCGAGTTCGACGTGCTCGTCGGCATCAACCTGCTGCGCGAAGGCCTCGACATTCCGGAGGTCTCGCTCGTCGCGATCCTCGACGCCGACAAGGAAGGCTTCCTTCGTGCCGAGCGCTCGCTGATCCAGACGATCGGCCGCGCGGCACGGCACATCAACGGCACGGCGATCCTCTACGCCGACGTGATGACCGACTCGATGAAGGCTGCCATCGGCGAGACGACGCGCCGGCGCGACAAGCAGCTCGCATGGAACGAGAAGATGGGCATCACGCCGATCGGCGTGCAGAAGCGCATCAAGGACATCATCGACGGCGTCTACGACGCCGACGAAGGCAAGAAGCAGCTCAAGGCCGCGCAGGCGCAGGCGAAGTACGACTCGATGCCCGAGAAGGACATGGAGCGCGAGCTGAAGCGGCTGGAGAAGGAGATGATCGAAGCTGCGAAGAATCTCGAGTTCGAGCGCGCCGCGGAGCTGCGCGACCGGCTCTACCAGGTCAAGGAAGCGATGTTCGGCGTGCAGCTGCCGGTGGAAAGCTGATCGCGCGACACTTCGACGGGAGCGCGAAATGCCCTATCACATCGTATATTCGTCACGGGCGACGAAGCCGATGACGCCCGCCGATCTCGAGCAAATCCTGGTCGATGCGCGAAGCGGCAACGAATCGCGCAACATCACCGGCGCGCTGATCTACGCCGACGGCATCTTCTTCCAGATTCTGGAAGGCGACGAGCAGGCGCTGCGCACACTGATGGCGAGCATTGCGAGCGATTCGCGTCACCGCTCGGTCACGATCTGCTACGAGGCAGAGGTCGACGCGCCGGCTTTCGAATCATGGCGCATGGCCTATCTGGCGCCGACCTCGCAGCAGCTGTCGGCCTGGGCGGGGCTGCCGGGCGCGGCGACGGTGAACGAGCTGATGGCGGACCTCCAACGGGACCCGAGCCGCGTGCCGCGCGTCCTGGTGAACGTTCTCGACGCCTTGACGCACTAGCCGTTCGAAAGACGAAGCGACGCTCTCGCAGCGACGAGCGCTGCGCCGACCATCCACGCTCGCAACTTCACTTGGCGCCGCCCGATCGCTTAGAAGAATCGATGTCGAGATACTTCCAGGAAAAGCCGAACGGCGACTGCTTGAACCCCTTCATCCACGGTTGCAGCGCGAAGTTGCCCACCGGGTAGACCTGAAAGACGAGCGGCGCGTACGCTTGCACGAGATCGGACATCCGTCGCACCAGCGCGTTGCGCTCGGCGCCCGGCGCGGTGCGCACGAACGCTTCGTACGCGCGATCGTATTCGGCGAGCTTGAAGCGCGCGCGGTTGGTGTCCGCGGGCGACTCGCCCCACAACGTCTGCAGGATCTGGTAGCCGGATGAATCGAGCGACCGGATGCCGAGGTTGAACATCTGCAGCTGCCCGGCGAGGCTCTGCTTCAGCAGGTCGGCGAACGGCGCCGTGTTGATCTGCATCCGGATGCCGATCGCCTGCATGCTCTTCAGCCACAGCGTGTCGGCCTCGCGCGACCACGAATCGGGCAGCGAGTTTTGCGTGAGCACCAGCGCCTTGCCATCCGGTGTCTCGCGGAATCCGTCGCCGTCGCGATCCTTGTAGCCGAAGCGCTCGAGCAGCGCGCGTGCGCCGGCCAGGTCGTACGACGACTTGCCGTCGAGCGCGGGATCGTGACCGACGACGCCCGGCGGGAGCAGCTGATTCGCCGGCGTTGCCTGCCCGGCGTAGAGGACCCGGATGAAGCTCGGCGTGTCGAAACCCATGCCGATCGCGCGGCGCAGCGCGACGCGCTCCGGCGCGTAGCCGCCGACGATCGGATCGTCCATGTTGAAATACGTGTAGATCAGCGCCGGCACGGTGAAGCGAACGTGCTGGATTCCGCGTGCCGCATACTCGGGACGCAGCTTGCCGTCGACGAGCGCGCGCTCGACCGTCTGGCCGCCGAGCGCTATGTAATCGAGGTCGCCGCGATCGAACGCGAGCAGTTCCGGCAGCAATTCCTCGATGATGCTCACCTCGATGCGCCCGATCGCCGGCAGCTTCACGCCTTTCATCGACTGCACGAGCGCGCGATTCGACGCATCGGCGCTGTCGGGAAAGGCGATCGCGCGGTAATGCGGATTCGCCTCGAGAACGATGCGCGAGCCGCGCTTCCATTCGGCGAGGCGGTACGGCCCCGTTCCGACCGGATGCGTCATGACGTCGTTGCCGGCCGCTTCGATCGCTTCGCGCGCGACCGCATACGACGGCAGCGACGCGAGACGCTCGAGCAGCGTGTAGTCGGATTGGTTCAACCTGAGCTGCAGCGTGTAGCGATCGATGGCGCGCAGTCCTTCGATGCGCGCGTCGTAGTCGAACTTCCCGCCCGGCTTGCGCGCGGCGTCGACGACGGCACGCGCGCCGACGAGCAGGTCGGACAGTTGCGGGTCGCCGCCGCCCTTCAAATTCGGATCGATCCAGCGCTCCAGCGCGTAGACGTAATCGGCGGCGACGAGCTCGCGCGGCTTGCCGTGAAACGCCGGGTCGTCGGTGAAACGAATCCCCTTCTGAACGCGGATGGTCCACGTGCGACCGTCGCCCGAGATGTCCGGCATCGCCGCCGCCGTGTTCGGCACGATCCTGGTCGGCGTCGCGAGATAGTCGTACTGGTACAGGCCTTCGAAGATCGCGCTCGCGATGCGCGTCGAGTACAGGTCCGTGCCCTGCTGCGGATCGAGGCTCGTGACGTCGGGCGATGCGACTCGCAGCACCTTCGACATGTCGGCGGCGCCGCCGAGCGGTGCACCGGCAGCGCACGCGAGCCCGACGGCGGCGGCGAACAGGGTTCTCAATGCAGCGATCATCGACACGTCACCGGCGGAACGATTGCAATGGCCACTGTATCATTGAGATGCCGGCGCTCCGGTTCACCGCCGCCCTGCCCGCATGCCGCTCGCTTCGTCGCGTATCTCTGAGCCGTATCCGCTCGAGGCATTGTTCGGGCGCCGCGGTCGTCGGCCGCACAAGCCCCGCTGATTCGACGTGATCCATCCGCCCGAACGCTGTGTCCTCTTCGTCTGCCTCGGCAACATCTGCCGATCGCCGACCGTCGAAGCGGTGTTTCGCGCAACGCTCGAGCAGCAGCGGCTCGACGATCGCATCCACGTCGATTCGGCGGGCACCGGCAACTGGCATGTCGGCTTGCCTCCCGATTCGCGCGCGATCCAGGCGGCGCGCCGGCGCGGATACGATCTCACGGCGCTGCGCGCGCGGCAGGTCGAGCCGGCCGATTTCCAGCGCTATGGATGGATCATCGCGATGGACGAAGCGAACCTGCGCGTGCTCGAGTCGATGCGCCCCGCCGACTACCCGGGTCATCTCGGGCTCCTGCTCGACTTCGTGCCGGCGCTCGGCGTGCGTGAGGTGCCCGATCCGTACTATGGCGGCCGCGACGGCTTCGATCGGGTTCTCGATCTCGCCGAGAGCGCGAGCGAAGCGCTGATCCGCCATTTGCACGAGCGGCTCGCCTGAGAAGCGGGCGGCGGGCGCGCGGCCCGCCGTCCGATGCTTGCTTCGACGCGACTCGTCACTGCGTCGGTGGCGACTCCTTGCGCGTTTCCACCAACTGGAGCGGCTCGTCGACGACCGTCGGTCTCGGCGGTCGCGCGCGCTTCGGGCGCGGCGATACCGCTTCGCTGTCGACGAGCGGCGCGGCCGCGTGCGTCGTTTCGACCAGCACGAGTGCCGAATCGGCCGGCAACGACAGCGACACCGGCGGCAGCTCCGGCATGTTGCGGGGCAGAGGCGACGGCTGGGGGACGCGTGCCACCGGCACCCGCAACTCGTCGGGGGCGCGATGCTCGTGCACCGGCGCTTGCGCCGACAGCGGCAGTATCGTTTCCGCGGGCGCCGTGGGTGTGATTTCGGGCGCAGCGTCGACCGGCGGATGATCGACGGCGCGCGGCAAGGGCTGCAACGCGGCGCCCGTTTCGCGTTGTTCGATCGCGATCGGCGTCACGTGCTCGCGCGGCGCGACCCCTTCGGCGACCGGCGTTTCCGACGCTGGCAGTGCTGCGTCGGAGGATTCCGGACGCGGCGGACGATCGCCTCGATCGCCGCGACGACGCCGGTCGCGACGCCGTCGGGAACCGCCTTCGCCCTGCTCGCCCGGCCCGCTGCCCGGTGTCTCGTGCAGGATGGCAGCATCGTTGCCATGGGACTCCGCAGCGACCGGCGGCGTGCGTGGCTCGCGCGGCTCGCGCGCCTCACGCGGCGGACGGGGCTCGCGTTGCGCCTGAGCCTCGCGCGGCTCGCGCTGTGCCTGGCCTTCGCGTGGCGCACGCGGTGGTTGACCTTCGCGCGGCTCGCGTTGTGCCTGACCTTCGCGCGGTTCTCGCTGCGCCTGAGCCTCGCGCGGCTCGCGTGGCGGCCGCTGCTGATCGCGTTGGCCGTCGCGCCGCTGCCCGCCTTGGCCGGCTTGGCGCGGCTGCTGCGCCTGCGTGGCGGAGCGGCCTTCGTTGCGCCGCTCGTCGCGGCGTCCTTCGCCCTTGCGCTCGTCGCGCCGCTGATCGCGGCCGTCGCGGCGATCGTGCCCGCGTGCACGCGAATCGCGCGGCTCGCGGCGAGTTTCGGCCTTCTCGATCGATGCGCGCGGTGTGGCACGCGGCGGCGGCGTTGCGATCGCCGGCTCGGGACGAAACCACGCCAGCATCTTCGACAGCCAGCCGTCGTGCGGCGCCGCCGGCGCTGCGGCCGGCTGCGGTGCGGCCGCAGGCGGCAGCGGTGCGGGCTGCGATGGCGTGATTCCCTTCACCACCGCCTCCATTCGCGGCTCCTTCGCTTCGTCCTTGATCTGCTTCGCGAGATCCGGCTCCTCCGGCCGCTCGACCATCTCGAACGACGGTGGCAGCGGCTCGGACTGGTTCAGGTCGTCGTGGCGCAGCCGCTGGATCGAGTAGTTCGGCGTTTCCAGATGCCGGTTCGGCACGAGCAGCACGTTCACCTTGAACCGCGTTTCGATCGAAAGCACTTCGGCGCGCTTCTCGTTCAGCAGGAACGTGCCGACATCCACCGGCACCTGCGCGACGACCTGCGCGGTGCCGTCCTTCATCGCTTCTTCCTGAAGAATGCGCAGGATGTGCAGCGCGGTCGACTCGGTGCCGCGGATGTGCCCGATGCCGTGGCAGCGCGGGCAGGGGATGTACGCGGACTCGGCGAGCGCCGGGCGCAGCCGCTGGCGCGAAAGCTCCATCAGGCCGAAGCGCGAGATCTTGCCGAGCTGAACGCGCGCGCGATCGTACTTCAGCGCTTCCTTCAGTCGCTGCTCGACCTCGCGCTGGTTCCTCGCGCTCTCCATGTCGATGAAGTCGATGACGACCAGGCCGCCCAAGTCGCGCAATCGAAGCTGGCGCGCGATCTCCTCGGCGGCTTCGAGATTCGTGTTGAACGCCGTCGTCTCGATATCGCCGGCCTTCGTCGCGCGCGCCGAGTTGACGTCGACCGACACCAGCGCCTCGGTGTGGTCGATGACGATCGCGCCGCCGGAGGGCAGCACGACCTGACGCGCGAACGCCGTCTCGATCTGGTGCTCGATCTGGAAGCGCGAGAACAGCGGCACGTCGTCCTTGTAGAGCTTGACGCGATGCACGTTCGCCGGCATCACGTGCCCCATGAACTGCTGCGCCTGCTCGTACACCGTCTCGGTGTCGATCAAGAGCTCGCCGATGTCCGGCTGGAAATAGTCGCGGATCGCACGGATCACGAGGCTCGATTCCTGGTAGATCAGGAACGCGCCCGACTGCTGCTTCGCGGCGTCCTCGATCGCGCGCCACAGTTGCAGCAGGTAATTCAAGTCCCACTGCAGCTCCTCGGTCGAGCGGCCGATGCCCGCGGTGCGCGCGATGACGCTCATGCCGGCCGGAACCTCGAGACCGGCGATCGCGTCACGCAGCTCGTTACGCTCCTCGCCTTCGACGCGGCGCGATACGCCGCCGCCGCGCGGATTGTTCGGCATCAGTACCAGATAGCGGCCGGCGAGCGAGATGTACGTGGTGAGCGCCGCGCCCTTGTTGCCGCGCTCATCCTTGTCGACCTGCACGATCAGCTCCATGCCTTCGCGAAGCTGGTCCTGCACGCGGCTGGCGCGGCCGCCGTTCGCGCCTTCACCGTCGCCGTCGCCGTCGTCGGTGTCGGCGCCGTTGCCGCGGCGCGGCTTGAGGAACTGCCGCGAGATTTCCTTGAACGGCAGAAAACCGTGGCGGTCGGTGCCGTAGTCGACGAAGCACGCCTCGAGGCTTGGCTCGACGCGCGTGATCACCGCCTTGTAGATGTTGCTCTTTCGTTGTTCCTTGTTCGCCGATTCGATGTCGAGGTCGATCAGCTTCTGGCCGTCGACGATCGCCACGCGAAGCTCTTCGGCCTGCGTCGCGTTGAACAGCATGCGCTTCATGAATTCTTCCCGGCGCGTGTCCGCGCGGGCTTGCGACGGCAAAGCGGGCCGCGCGTGACGCGCGGCGTTTGCGGTGCTACGCGGCGCGTGCGCGCGACGGCGGCCGTGCCGGCAGCATGCGCTGCGGGCGCTCGAGCGAGCGTCGCCGGCGCGCACGATCGCGGCGCGCTGGCGCTGCGGTGCGGGTCGGGCTCGTCGGGTCGGTCGTTTGGGTCAACGCGTACAAGCGGGGCAAACGCGGTCGGAGCAGGCCTGCCGTCGGCAATCGGCCGACGGTGAAGCGCACTCCAACGGCGGAATTCGTCGCTGGATTGCCGCGCAGGCCGCCGCTTCGTGCCGGCACGCAAGCCGGAGTGCGGAGACTGCGCTCTTCATTTAACATCGCTACTTTTTCCGGCGCGCAACGCCCGGACGGTGAGCGGATTTAACCGGCGGTCCACTGCGCCACGTGCGCGATCGAACGCGCACGACGGGACCGGCTTCCTGCCCTTCAACGTTCGAGGGCGCTCGCGATTGCCAACGGGCCGGACCCCGTGCTCGCCGATACAGGCAACCGGATCCTCGGGATCATGCGGTCGCCGCTCGCGCCGCCGGGCGCCGCGTCGTACGCGGGGCTGGCGTGGGTGCAGCCGTTGCTGCGATGCCCAATTATAAGCGAAGAATGAACGCCTTAAGCAAGGAATCGGTAAATCGGCTTGCGGTAGGGGACGAGGCCGCCGGCCAGCGGATCGACAACTACCTGACGAAGATCCTCAAGGGCGTCCCCAAGAGCCACATCTACCGGATCCTGCGCAGTGGCGAAGTCCGTGTGAACCGCCGCCGCGTCGGCCCCGACGTCCGGCTCGCCGCCGGTGACGAGCTTCGGCTGCCGCCGATCCGCGCCGCCGCGCCGGCGTCAGGGCGCCGCGGTCCGCCACCGGCCGACGCGGCGCCGGTGCCCCCGATCCTCTACGAAGACGACGACGTGATCGCGCTCGCGAAGCCGTCGGGCATGGCCGTGCACGGAGGCAGCGGCATCTCGTTCGGCGTCATCGAGCGGCTGCGACAGGACCGGCCGCAGGCGAAGTCGCTCGAGCTCGTCCACCGGCTCGACCGCGACACGTCGGGCGTCCTTCTAGTCGCGAAGAAGCGGCCGGCGCTGGTCGCGCTGCATGCGCAACTTCGCGAGGGCGGCGTCGACAAGCGCTACGACGTGCTCGTCCGCGGCAAGTGGCGGGGCGCGATGCGAAGGGTCGACGTCGCGCTCACGTCGTGGGTGAACGCGCAGGGCGAGCGCCGCGTGAAGGTCGACGCCGACGGCCGCGCCGCGCGAACGACGTTCCGGCTCGAGCGCGCGTGGCCGGCGCACGACCCGCCGCTCGCGCTGCTCGAAGCCGAGCTCGAGACCGGCCGCACGCACCAGATCCGCGTGCATCTCGCGCATCTCGGATTTCCGCTTGCCGGCGACGACAAGTATGGCGATTTCGCGTGGAACCGCGTGCTGGCGAAGCAGGGCCTGAGGCGGATGTTCCTGCACGCGCGCCGGCTTTCGTTCGCGCATCCGAGCGACGGGCGCGCGATGACGATCGAAGCGCCGATGCCCGACGATCTGCGGGCGTTCGTCGCTGCGCTGGATGGCGATGGCTGACTGGTCGCCGCGCCGGTTCCGCTTCCTCGTGTTCGACTGGGACGGCACGCTCGCCGACTCGACGTCGATCATCGCGACGTCGCTGCAGCGCGCGTGCGCCGACGTCGGCGAGCCGGTGCCGTGCGATGCCGACGCGCGCTTCGTCATCGGGCTCGGGCTCGCCGACGCGTTGCGCCGTGTCGCGCCGTCGCTGCCGCCGCAGCGATGGAGCGCGTTGAGCGAGCGTTATCGCCATCACTACCTTTCGCGCGACGGCGACATTCCGCTGTTCGACGGCGCGCGCGAGCTGCTCGACGAGGCCGCCGCCGCCGGCTTCCTGCTCGGCGTTGCCACGGGGAAGTCGCGCAAGGGGCTCGCGCGCGCGCTCGAGCAGCAGCAGATCGCGCATCGCTTCGTCGCGACGCGCTGCGCCGACGAAGGCCTGCCGAAACCCCATCCGGACATGTTGCTGCACCTGATGGAGCGTGTCGGCGCGAGCGCCGACGAGACGCTGATGATCGGCGACACGACGCACGACCTCGAGCTCGCGCGCAACGCGGGCGCGTCGGCCCTCGCCGTCGCCTACGGTGCGCACGAGGTCGACGGTCTCGCGCGCGCGTCGCCGCTCGCGACCGTGCATTCGATCGTCGAATTGCGCCAATGGCTGCGCGAGAACGCGTGATCGGCAACGCCGGCGGGCTCTTCGACGGCGCGATCGTCGTGCACGAACTTATTCCACATAGCGAGGACGAGCATGGCTGATCCGAACGTCGAACAAACCGTGCTCGCTCAACTCGGCCGCGAATGGCTGCAGGAGCGTCGCCGCGCGCGTCGCTGGGGCATCTTCTTCAAGCTCGTCGTCATCGTGTTCCTGCTGCCGCTGGTGCTGCTCGTGTGGGGCACGATCTCGGCGAAGGAGCGCGTGTGCCTCGACAAGTGCACGGCGCTCGTCGAGGTGCGCGGCGAGCTCGACTCCGGCGGACGCGCGAGCGCGGACCGCGTGATCCAGGGCTTGCAGGCGGCGTTCAGGAACAGCGGCACGCGTGGCGTCGTGTTGCGCGTCAACAGCCCGGGCGGCAGCCCGGTGCAGGCTGGACAGATCTACGAGGAAGTGCGCCGGCTGCGCGCCGCGAATCCGGACAAGCCGCTGTACGCGGTCGTCGACGAAGTGGCCGCGTCCGGTGGCTACTACGTTGCCGTCGCCGCCGAGCGTATCTACGTCGACAAGGCGAGCCTCGTCGGATCGATCGGCGTCATCATGGAAGGCTTCGGCTTCGTCGGCGCGATGGACAAGCTCGGCATCGAGCGGCGCGTGCTGACCGCGGGCGCGAACAAGGCGCTGCTCGATCCGTTCTCGCCGGTCAATCCGGCGCAGCGCGACGCGATCCAGGCGAATCTCGACGAGGTTCACCAGCAGTTCATTGCCGCCGTGCGCGAAGGCCGCGGCGATCGGCTGAAGGAAACGCCGGAAGTGTTTTCGGGGCTCGTCTGGAACGGCAAGCGCGCGATCGACCTCGGCCTCGTCGACGCGCTCGGCTCGCTCGAAAGCGTCGCGCGCGACGTGATCAAGGCCGACGAGATCGTCGACTTCACGCCGGAGGAAGGACTCACGGAGCGCGTTGCGCGCCGCTTCGGCGCGACGTTCGCCGACGTCGTCGCGTACACGATGCGCTACGCGGCACCGGCGTCGCGATAGCGAAGAGGGCGCGCCGGGCGGCACGGCGGATCGAAATCCATTATGCTCGGCGCGCGGCTCGCGCGCGTTCAAGCCGCGGACACCGATGCCGATCACGCCATGCCGCAGCTCGTCCGCCATTTCCGCCAGATCCTGATCTGGCCGCTCCAGCTCGCGCCGATCCGCGCCGGCGCGCAGATCCAGGAGCCATGGGAAATCCTGGAGCAGCCGGGCAGCGACCACCTGTGGCGCGAGCTGCGCGACGAATTCAGCTGCGATCCGTCGCAATACGCCGAGCGCCACTACAGCGAGTTCGTCACCTTCCTGCCCTACGCGCGCAAGTTTCTGTACGGCGAAGGCAAGGGGCGCGGCGCGCGCGCCGGTGCCGAATCACCGATCCGCGTTTACCGTCGCAACGACATCGCGGCGCTGCGCCTCGTGCTCGCGCCCGGCGCGGATCCGATCGTGCTCGACGTTGCGCACGTCGACCTTAACTTCTTCTACGACATCGACGTCGCGATCCCGGTAGTCGAGATCTGCGCGAACGACGTTCCGCTCGCCACCGTGCAGGACATCATGTACCGGGTGGGTCGCGCCTATCCGACGTACTGGGAGCGCGACGGCGGCGGCGGACACTGCGTCGCGAAGGCCGAATGGCTCGACGCGCACGGGCGCGTGCTCGCCGCATCGGACTACGAGGATCGTCGAAGCTACCTCGAATTCGTAGCCCGTCATCGCGCGCCGCGCTTCGCGTCGCACTGGACTTGGCTGCTGCAGCCGCTCGTGCCCGATCATTCGGCCGAGAAGGGCGTGATCCGCTATCGGCAGGTCGAGTACGGCCGCATGCCGTTGCTCGCGTACATCGCGATGGATGACGCGCGCTCGCTCACGCGCGGCGACTTCGTGCGCCTCGGACTCGTCACCGGCTCCGGCGCGCCCGAATCGCTGCCTTATGCAGCGCATTACGTGCACGACTTCGAGCGCCGCTACTGTCTCGATCAGTTCTGGAACCCCGAGCGCACCGGCCGTCCGGGAACCCGCTTCATGTCATGCGGGCATGCGTTCGCGATGATCGGCGACGCCGACGAGTCGTTCTTCGTCGATCGCGAATCAGGCCTGCTCGGGCAATTCCGTCATCAGTACTTCCTGCTGTTCCTGATTCCGCATATTCACAAGGCGACGCTGCTGATGCTGTCCGACCGGATGGTGGATGCGCTGAGCCCGCTCGATATCGGCGACACCGAGTCGATTCGCCGCTTCAAGCGCACGATCCGCCAGCTGCTCGAGATCTTCCTGCGCTTCACGCATCGCTACTGGTTCCATGAGGTCTCCGATCAGCCGCAGGCGAAGGAGCTGTACCGGATGACGAGCGAATACCTGGGGACCGATCGGCTGTACCACGAGATCCGAGACGAGATCGAGGACATGAGCGACTACCTCGAAAGCGACACGCTGCGCCGGCAGGCGAACACCGTCGTGCGGCTCACCGTCGTCACCGCGTTCGGCCTCGTCGGCACCGTCGCGACGGGCTTCCTCGGGATGAACCTGTTCGCGCTCGCGGAACTGCCGATGTGGCAGCGCGTCGGATGGTTTGTGGCGGTGCTCGTGCCGACCACGCTGCTGACGTTCTACACGATCGTCAAGTCGAAGCGTCTCGCGGACTTCCTCGAAGCGCTGTCCGACGAGCGGCTGCCCGCGGCTGCGAAGCTCGGATCGCTGCGCGACGTCTGGCGCCGCAAGTAACCCTCTACCAGAATTCGGGTGCGCCCGCGCAGAGCGCGCCCAGCAGAACGAAGCCGAGCGTGCGGATCAGCGTGCGGTCCTTGCCCGATATCATCATCTGCCGCATGCCGAGCGCGACGATCGCGACCAGCAGGTACGTGCACAGGACCGCGACCACGTCGATGTCCTTTCCGCCGAGGAGCGCCGTTCCGAGCACCCGCGCGATGATCCAGGTGTAGGCGAACGCGAGGGCGGAGCGGAAGTGCATTTCGACGGCTTGCATGGACGAGTACCCGTAGGGGAAAGGATGAAAGGAAGGATCCGTGACCGATGCTAGCGTCGGCATCAACGGCAAACATTGCATCGGATCAACGTCTGCGCGGACCGTTCAGGCGTTGATTGTAAAAATTATAGCTGCGGCGCACCATCCGCCCAACCCTAGTGCGCGCATGGGAATTGCGTCGGCATGACCGCCGATGTGATCGTCGCTACCGCCGACGGGCTTTACTGCCCCGCGGGCGACTTCCATATCGATCCCTGGCGGCCGGTGGCGCGCGCCATCATCACCCATGCTCATGGCGACCATGCGCGGCCGGGCAGCGGCGCGTACTGGGCCGCGCAGGCCGGCGCCTCGTTGCTTGCCATCCGGCTCGGTGCGCAATCGCCCATCACGCCGCTCGGATACGCAGAGACGGCGGAGTTCGCCCACGCGCGCGTATCGCTGCATCCGGCCGGCCATGTGCTCGGGTCGGCGCAGGTGCGCATCGAAACCGGCGGGCGCGTCTGCGTCGTGTCCGGCGACTTCAAGCGCGACCCCGATCCGACGTGCGCCGCCTTCACGCCGCTCCGCTGCGACACGTTCGTCACCGAGGCGACATTCGCGCTGCCTGTTTATCGATGGCCCGATCCGTCCGCGGTCGCTCGCGATCTGCGCGACTGGTGGCTTCGCAATCGCGAGCGCGGCGAGACGTCGATCGTCTGCTGCTACGCGCTCGGCAAGGCGCAGAGGATTCTCGCCGAGCTTGCGCGGTTCACCGACGAAACGGTCTACGTCCATGGCGCGATCGAGTCGCTCACCGACGCGTATCGCGCCGCCGGGGTGCGCATGCTGCCGACCGCGCGTGTCGCCGACCAGCCGCCGAAGCACGACTTTCGCGGCGCGCTCGTGCTCGCGCCTCCGGCGGCGAGCCGCAGTGCGTGGATGAAGCGCTTCCGGCCTGCGCAGGTCGCGTTCGCATCGGGCTGGATGCGCATACGCGGGAATCGACGGCGACTCGGCTACGACCGCGGATTCGCGCTGTCCGACCACGCCGACTGGCCGGCGCTGATCGACACGATCGCGCAGACCGGCGCGACGCGCGTGCTCGCCACGCATGGTTACACCGACGGGCTGGTCCAGCATCTTCGCGCGCGCGGCGTCGACGCGGCGGCGCTCGCCACACCGTTCGGCGACGAGGAAGCGCCGGGCGCGCCGATGCCGCACAACGAGCCTTCGGCCGGGAAGCGCTGAGTGCGCCGGTTCGCCGAGCTCTACGCGCGCCTCGACGAGACGCGGTCGACCGCGGCGAAGGTCGCTGCGATGCGCGATTATTTCGCGGCGACGCCGGCGCAGGACGCGGCATGGGGACTTTGGCTTTTGCTCGGGCACAGGCTCAAGCGCATCGTCGCGCCGACGAAGCTCGCGGCGTGGGTCGGCGACGCGTCCGGCGTCGCGCCACCGCTGGTGCGCGAGAGCATCGCGCACGTCGGCGATCTCGCTGAAGCGATGGCGCTGCTGCTCGACACGGCGATGCTGCTGCCGCACGCGGCGCCCGACATCGGGCTTGCCGAATGGGTGCAGCGGCTCGCGCGGCTGGGTGGCGCCGACGACGCGCGCTCACGCGACTCGCTGAGCGCGTACTGGCGCGAGCTGCCGCGCGAGCAGTGTTTTCTTTTCAACAAGCTGCTGACCGGCGCGCTGCGCGTGGGTGTGTCGTCGGGGCTCGCCGCACGGGCGCTCGCCGAGCACGCCGGCGTTGGCGCCGCGCTGGTCATGCACCGGCTGATGGGCGATTGGCAGCCGAGCGGACAGAGCTTCATCGCACTGACGGCACCGCAGGTCGATGCACGAAATCCGGCGCAGCCGTATCCGTTCTGTCTCGCGTCGCCGCTCGGCGGACCGCCGCATGCGCTCGGTGATCCGTCGCAATTCCTCGTCGAATGGAAATGGGACGGCATTCGTGCGCAGCTGATCCGGCGCGCGGCGCGCGCCTACCTCTGGTCGCGCGGCGACGAGATGCTGAACGGCCGCTTCCCCGAGATCGAGGTGGCCGCAGAGCGCGTCGCCGACGGCACGGTGCTCGATGGCGAGATCCTCGCGTGGCGTGGCGGCGTGCTGCCTTTCGCGGTGCTGCAACGGCGCATCGGCCGCACGCGCGTCGTCCGCAGGTCGCTCGACGACGCGCCGGTGACGTTCATCGCATACGATCTGCTCGAAGCGGCGCACGAGGACGTGCGTGCCCGGCCGCTCGCCGAGCGTCGCGCGCAATTGGAAGCGATCTGCGCCGCGGCCGACGTGCCGGTATCGGCGCGCCTGCAGCGATCGACGTGGGACGAGCTCGCCGCGCTGCGAGAGGCGATCGACACGCCGGGCATCGAGGGATTGATGCTGAAGCGGCTCGATTCGCCTTACGTCGGCGGGCGCAAGCGCGGCGCGTGGTGGAAATGGAAGCTCGCGAGCCGCACCGTCGACACGGTGCTGATCTACGCGCAGTCGGGGCACGGCCGCCGAGCGAACCTCTACACCGACTACACGCTCGGCGTCTGGAAAGGCGACGAGCTGGTGCCGGTCGCGAAAGCGTACTCGGGGCTCACCGACGACGAGCTCGTCGAGATCGATCGGTGGATCCGGGCGCACACGATCGAGAAGTTCGGCCCGGTACGCGCTGTCGAGCCGCGGCAGGTGTTCGAGATCGCGTTCGAGGGCATCGCCCGCTCGACGCGCCACAAGTCCGGCATCGCGCTTCGCTTTCCGCGCATCGTCCGCTGGCGCAAGGACAAGCCGTCCCGTGAAGCGGACACGCTCGACGCGCTCGAGCGGCTGCTCGCGCCGCGCGAGCCAATTGTCTGAACGCGGAGCACCAGGCGTCGAAGCGAGGGTCAGAGTGCTCGTTTCAACGAAAGAGCACTCTGACCCTCGTTCCGCTCGCCGCGCGTCGCGCGCTGGCGCAGAAGGCAGGCCGTCTCGCGAAGCCGACACGCTCGAGCGGCTGCTCGCGCGGCGCGAGCCAAACGTTTGAACAGCGAGCGTCAGGCGTCGAAGCGGATCAGGCCGCGGCCGATCGCCTGGGCAATCGCCTCCCCGCGATTGAGAACGCAAAGCTTCGCGATGATGTTGTGGAAGTGGAAGTTCACCGTGCGCTCGACGATGCCGAGCTTCACGCCGATGTCGGCGCTCGTCAGTCCGTGCGCCGCCATGCGGAGGCATTGCAGCTCGCGTGCCGACAGCGGCGCGCCGCGAAGGCGGCGCGTGCCCTCGTGCACCGTCGCGTCGGCCATGAACCAGTCGTGGAAGTGCGTGGCGAGCAGCAGCACCTGTCCGAGGCGGCGTCCGATGCGCAGCTCGCGCACGGGATCGACCGGGCTCACCGCCGAGTTGAGCGCGACGACAACGCGTGCCCGCCGCGCATCGATGAACGAGACGGCGACGCCGCTGCGGATGCCGTAGCGCGCCGCGTCGCGCGCAAAGCGTTGCACTCGCGGCTCCGCCGGAAGCTGAGCTGCGTCCCACAGCATCGGCGCGGCGCGACCCTGCGTGTGGGTGATCCGCGGATCGATCTCGATGTACGCCTTGCGCGCATACACATCGTTCCACTCCGGCGGCTCGGTCGCCCAGAAGAGCAGGCGAGCGTCGCGCTGCATACCGTCGTCGGGGATTCGGCCATAGCGAAACGAGTCGAAGCCGAGGCCGCGCACCATCGTCCTCATGGCGGGCTCGAGCGGGGCGCCGCGCCGTGCGGCGTCGACCAGCGGCGCCAGATCGGCGGGCGCAACGGGGCCTGCGCCTGCGGGACGCACCGGCGAGAGTTGCGCGAGCATCGGATCCCCCTGCTTGCAATCGGCCCAGCGCAGCCGTGTTGTTGTAGCGCGTGTGGCGGCCGGTCTGTCGCCGGCGTGCCTGGCGGCGAGCGTATGCTACAAAAGTCGTGGATGCCGCTGCGAAGTCCAGCTGGCCGATGGTCGCGTTACGGCGAGACCTGCGAAAGCTGGCGGTTTCGACAGACGCCCCGGTGATGGGCTGCCCGCGGAACGTGTGCGACGCTCGACCGCCCTGACAGAAGTGGCAGGACGGCAACTTCGCGTGATGCCGCCCCGGGACGCTACTTGGCGACGCCCGGGATGCCTTCGACGCGATCGCCGGCCTTGACGCCGTGCTGGACGAACCAGCCCTTGCGCATCTCGAGCGCGTAGCGCGACGGCGCGCTCGACCAGTGCGAGGCTTCCGTCTGCGGCGCCATGTCGTCGATGTTGACGATGCGCCCGCTCTCGTCGATGAACGCGATCGACAGCGGTATGTACGTGTTCTTCATCCAGAAGGCGAGCGGCTCGCTGCGCTCGAACACGAACAGCATGCCGCGGTCGGGCTGGAGGCTGAACCGGTTCATCAAGCCGGTCGCTCGATCGTCCTGCGTCGCGGCGATCTCGGCGACGATCTTGTGGCCGCCGATCGTCAGGTCGGCCGTCGGCAGCGCGGCTTGCGACGGCGCCGCCGCGCACGCGAGCAGCGTGACGCCGAGCAAGCGAGCCCATGAGCTCATGTCGAACCTTTCGGATGCGATTGCGTACGCCGGAGGTACACGGCCCATAGCGCGACGCTCGCGAGCGCGAATGCCGCCATGCCCGCCGCGAGCCCCGGCAGCGAGCGCGCGAGCAGCGGCGCAATGGTACCTGCGTTGATGGCGGACAGGCCGAAGTGGATGAATCCCTGCAGTGACGACGCGAGCCCGCGCATCGTCGGGAACAGGTCGAGCATCAGCAGCGTGATCGACGGCATGACGAGCGCCGAGCCCGTGGTGAATACCATGATCGGCGCGACGTGCCACGCGACGAAGCGCGGCGCGAAGAGGCTCGCGGCCACGCTCGCGGCGACACCGACGAACATGATCACGAAGCCGATGCGAACCGTGTCGCGCGGCGAGACGCGACCGGCGAGGCGGCCGGAGATCGCGGCACCCGCCATGATGCCGCCGATCATCGGCACGAAGAGCCAGGCGAAGCCGCGCGTCGACACGCCCAGTCGATCGATCAGGAAGGCCGGTGCGGCGGCGATGTACAGGAAAAAAGCGGCGAAGTTGAGCGCCGGGATCGCGGCGAGCAGCAGGTAGTCGACGCGCGCGAGCACCGTCACGTAATTGCGCCACAGCACGCGCGGCGCAAGCGAATGGCGCGCCTCGCGCGGCAGCGTCTCCGGCATCGCGCGCGCGGCCCACGTGAGACTCGCGAGCGTGAACGCGAGCAGCGCCCAGAAGATCGCGCGCCACCCGAATGCGCTCAGCAGCAGCCCGCCCGCGACCGGCGCAACGACCGGCGCGACGCCGAACACCAGCGTGATCTGCGACATCAGCCGCTGCGCCTCGGGCCCCTGGAAGCGGTCGCGGATCAGCGCGCGCCCCACGACGAGCCCGGTGCCCGCGCACGCGCCTTGCAGCGCGCGCATCAGCCACAGCGATTCGATGTTGCCGGCGACCGCGCAGCCGAGCGTCGCGACGGCGAACACCACGAGCCCGCCGAGCACGACCGGCCTGCGGCCGAGCGCGTCGGACAGCGAGCCGTGCCACAGCATCATGAACGCGTACGCAAACAGGTAGATCGACAGCGTCTGCTGCACGGCGATCGGCGGCGCATCGAGCGCGTTTCCGATCGCCGGAAGCGCAGGCAGGTACATGTCGATCGAGAACGGCCCGAGCATCGACAGCGACGCGAGCAGCGCCGCGAGCGACCACGATCGCACGGGCGCCGATCTCGCGTCGCTTCGCGCGGCACCGATCGGCGTCATCCCGGGCACCGCGAGCGATGTGCCGCCGGATCGTTCGCGCCAGGCGGATTCCTCGTGGCTGAAACTCCTCGCAATGGCATCGCTACTCGGCTCGCTCGGCGGGGGTTGCGAGCGCCGCGTCGACGGTGGCGCGGTCGAGCTTCGGTGCGAAGCGGACGATGAAGTCGTAGACATAGCCGCGCAGGAACGTTCCGCGGCGAAGCGCGAGTCGCGTCATCGATGGAGCGAACAGATGCGAGGCGTCGAGCTTCTCGAGCCCGCGATCGCGCCCGGCGTCGTACGCCATCTGCGCGACGATCGCCACACCCATTCCCATCTCGGTGTACGTCTTGATGACGTCGGCGTCGAGCGCCTGCAGCACGACGTTCGGCGTGAGTCCCTGCGCGTCGAATGCGGCGTCGATCTGCGAGCGGCCGGTGAACGAGAAGTCGTAGGTGATGATCGGGTAGCGTGCGAGCGCGGCGAGGCTGAGCGTCTTCATCTTCGCGAGCGGATGGCCGCGCGGCACGAGCACGACGCGGTTCCACTGGTAGCACGGCAGCGTCACCAGCTCGCGGTACGTCGCGAGCGTCTCCGTCGCGATGCCGACGTCGACGTCACCGCGCGCCGTGTGCTCGGCGACCTGGACCGGGTTGCCCTGGTGGATCACCAGCTTCACCTTCGGAAAGCGCTCGGCGAACGCGCGCAGCACCGGCGGGAGCACGTAGCGCGCCTGCGTGTGCGTCGTCGATATCGACAGCGTGCCGGTGTCCTCGCGCTCGAACTCCGCGCCGACCCGCTTCAGGTTCTCGATCTCGCGCAGCGCGCGACGCGCAGTGGCGATCACCGCCTCGCCGGCGGGCGTGAGCGATGCGAGCCGCTTGCCCTGGCGCACGAACACCGGCACGCCGATCTCGTCCTCCAGCTGGCGGATCTGCTTGCTGATGCCCGGCTGCGACGTGAACAGCGCTTCGGCAGCGTCGGAGACATTGAGTCCGTGATCGACGATCGCGCACAGGTAGCGCAGCTGCTGGAGATTCAAGGCTTGTCCGGCGTCGCGAGCAAGCCGCGATTGTAGTCCAGCGCGTTCGCGCCGCCGGCGCCGCGCGACGCTAGTGCAGCGCGACGCTAGTGCAGCGCGCGCCCGCGCTGCAGGATGTCGTCGAGCAGGTCCGGGTCGAGCGGCTTCACGATGTGGTGGTCGAAGCCTGCGTTGTGCGCGCGCACCCGGTCTTCCTCCTGTCCCCAGCCGGTCACTGCGGTGATCACGCTGCCCGCCGTGGCCGGCAGCGCGCGAAGGCGCTTCGCGACGTCGTAGCCGTTCTGTCCCGGAAGACCGATGTCGAGAAACACGAACTGCGGCCGGAACGCTTCCGCGCACTCGATCGCCGCCCGGCCCTCGTGGGCGACGCGCACGTCATGACCGAGCGTGCTCAGCAGGAGCGCGAGGCTCGAAACGAAGTCCTTGTTGTCGTCGACGATCAGAACGCGGCGTTGGGCAGCGGGCGCCGTGTGCACGCGCGGTGCCGACGCGCCCGGGCGCGGCGCGTCGACGAGCGGCAGCCGCACGACGAACTCGCTGCCGCGGCCGAGGCCGTCGCTCGACGCGTCGAGCCGTCCGCCGTGCAGCACGACGAGCCGCTGCGCGAGCGTGAGGCCCACGCCGAGCCCGGAGTACGCGCGCTCGAGCGAGTTGTCGGCCTGAGTGAACATGGCGAAGATTTCGGTCAGCATGCCGGGTGCGATGCCGATGCCATTGTCGCGGACGTGCACCACGGCATCCGCGCCGTCGCGCTCGACGCGCAGCTCGATGCGCCCGCCGGCGTTCGTGTATTTCGCGGCGTTGTTCAGCAGGTTCGCGAAGATCTGCGCGAGCCGCGTCGCGTCTCCGTTGACCCAGCAGGTTGCCTGGCCGAGGTCGACGTCGAGTCGATGCTTGCGCTCGTCGATAAGCGGTCGCACCGTCTCGATCGCACTGCGCAGCGCGTCGGCCAGGTCCACGGGCTCGCGGTGCAGCACGAGCTTGCCGGTGGAGATCCGCGACACGTCGAGCAGGTCGTCGACGAGGCGCACCATCTGGCGCAGCTGGCGGTCGATCATGTCGCGCGCGTCGCGCGCGGCGGCCGCGTCCACCGCGCCGGAGCGCAGGATGTGCAGCGCGTTTCGCATCGGCGCGAGCGGATTGCGCAGCTCGTGCGCGAGCGTGGCGAGGAACTCGTCCTTGCGCCGGTCCGCGGCGCGAAGCGCATCCTCCGCCGCGCGGCGCTCGCCCATCTCGCGCGAGAGCTCGCGGTTCGAATCCTCGAGCGCCTTCGCGCGCCGGCCCACTTCGGCCAGCATGTCGTTGAACGCGTCGACGAGGTAGCCGACCTCGTCGTCGGTCGTCTTCTGCACGCGCAGCGTGAAGTCGCGCCGCTCCATCACTTCGCGCGACGCGTGGGTGACGGCGAGGATCGGCTCGGTGATCGACGATTGCAGCCATGTCGAGATCAGCCATGCGACGAGCAGGCTCGCGATCATCGCGACGCCGATGATGCTGAGGAAGTCGATGAGCCGCGCGGCGAGCTCGTATCGCGTGCGCACGTAGACCGTGCCGACGCGATCGCCCTTTTCGACGATCGGATGAAAAACGGCGAGGCGGTTGCCGTCGATGCGGTAGCCCTCCTCGCCGGGCGTTTGCGGGAGGGCCGCACTGGCATCGAGATCGGGCGGATACGACGCGAACAGCCGACCGCTCGCGTCGTAGATCGCCGCGGCGACGATCTGCGGTCGGGCGCGCAGCAACGCGAGATTTCCGGCTGCTGCCTGCGGATCGTTGAAGGCGAGCGCCGGCGCGCTCGCGCGGGCGACGATGTCGGCCTGCGTTCGCACGTCGGCGATCGAGCTGTCGCGGTAGTTCGCGAGGTCGTAGACGACCAGCGCGCCGGCGGCGACCGACAGCGCCGCAAACGTCGTCGCGAGCACGACGAACATCAGCTTTCGTCGCAGCGAGCGCTGGATTGCGGCGAACATCAGCTGCCGCTCCTCACTACCGTCGCCACGGCGAGCAGCCGCGAGCTCAGCTTGAGACCGCTGCGCTCGGCCGCATCGAGCGAGATCTCGAAGCGGATGTTCTCGCCGACGCGCACGAAGTTGATCACGCTTCCGCGATCGAGCGCGCCGTCGGCGTCGGTGACCGTCAACGTGGAGCCCGCCTGCGCCGCACGGAGGATCGGTTCGCCTCGTGCGCCCTCGCTCCGCGCGACGAACAGCATGTGAAGGCCCGCAGGCGGCTCGCCGCGACGCAGCGCCACGACGACGATGTCGCGTCCGTCGACCTTGCGCCCGGCGACGATGCGCGCGAGCTCGGTCGCGATGTCGTCGGCGCCGAGCACGCCGACATGGATCGGAGCGGCAGGCGAGGCGAACGCCGCGGCCGGCCACTCGACATAACCGAGGAACTTGTACAGGTACGCCGCCTTGACGTTGCGCTCGAGCTCGCCGTCACCGCCGACCGGCTGCGCAACCGCGCTGCCCGCGCACAGTGCGTAAGCGATCGCGAACGCTGCGACGAGCAGTGCGCGCCAGCGCGCGGTGGAATGCATCGCGATCCGTCCAGCCCTAGAGCCGCCAGTCGATCTTCACGAAGGCCGCGCGCTCGAACTCGGCGCGGTTTGCCGGCGCTCCCCATTCGGCGTGACGCGGGTCGAAGAGGTTCTGCAGCACGAGCGCCACGGTGAGCGTCGGCGTCGCACGCCACCCCCATCGCGCATCGACGGCCGTGTACGAGGGCACGGGCCCGCCCGGCCGCGCGCCGGTGTGGCGCAGCGAGATGTCGACGTCGTTGCGTGGATCGATGTCGAAGTAGGAGCGCACGCTCCACCACGCGCTCGGGTCGTTGCCGAGCGACGGCAGCCCGCCGAGGTCGATCGCGCCCGGGCGCACGTGCAGTCGCTCACGCATTGCGGTCGCCCCCGCGACGATGCGCCAGCGATCGCTGATCCTCCAGCTCGCCCAGCTTTCGACGCCGGTGTTCGAGCCCTCGATGTCGTTGCGGAACACGGCGCCTGAGGGTGTCGGCGCAACGCTGCGCAGCCGATCGTAGTCGGCGTAGAACAGCGTCACCGAGTACGACAGCGACGCAAGCGGCTGGCTGCGCCATCCGAGCTCGGCGACGTTGGCGATTTCCGACCGGAAGTCCGGTCCGCCGGCGACCAGGAACGGCGGCTGCCCCGGCTGATGGAACTCGCGGTCGACGCGCGAAGGCGCGCGTACGGCGCGCGACAGCGCACCCCACACCGTGCTCTGCGGCGAAAGCCGCGCCGCGAGCCGCACGTTCGGAAGCCACTCGACGCCCGTGTAGACGTTTTCCTCGGCCTTGATGCCCGCAGTGAGCGACACGTCGTGGCCAAGGTCGACGTCGTCTTGCACGAACACGTGCGCCCAATGAAGGTTCTCTTCGGCCGGCAGGAACGCGATGGCCGCGCTGTTGGTCGAGCGATCGCGCGCGTAGCGATAGCCGGCCCCGATCATCATCCGGTGCGTCGGCAGCGGCCGCAGCTCGTATTGGGCGTCGATGTCGAACGTGTCGAGCTTGTCGGCGAACGTTTGCGGGTGCGTGCGCTCGGCGTGGTCGTAGTACGCCTGAACCCGCAGCACCGAGCCGCCGACGAGGTCCTGCGCGTAGCGCGCGAGCAGGTTCGCGCCGGAAATCGTGCGCGCCGAAGGTGCCTGGTCGATCGACGCGGCATAGCCGTCGCCCTGCAGCGTCACGGCGCGTCCGGCGCCGTACCAGTCGGCGCGAAAGCCGCCCTGCGTCCGATGGCTCGCATCGCGGATCGGCGTGCCGTTCGCGAACTCGACTGTTGTCCTGCTCGGCGTACTTCGCATAAAGGCGATAATGGCCGCCGCCGATCGCGCCTCCGTAGCGTGCGGCAGCATCGCCTTGCCGCGTGCCGTAGCCGGCGGCGACGAGCGTGCCCTGCGTGTCGGCGGCGCTGCGCGTGATGATGTTGATCACGCCGTTCACCGCATTCGCGCCCCAGAGCGTTGCCCCAGGACCGCTGATCACCTCGATGCGCTCGACGTCCTCGAGCATCACGTCCTGCGCCTCCCAGAACACACCGGAGAACAGCGGCGAGTAGACGGTGCGACCGTCGATCATCACCAGCAGCTTGTTCGCGAGCACGTTGTTGAAGCCGCGCGCGCTGATCGCATATTGGTTGGCGTCGGCGCGCGCGACGTCGAGATTCGGCGCGAGGCGCAGCGCTTCCGGCAGCGTGGTAGCGCCGGCACGGCGGATCTCCTCGGCGCCGATGACGTAGATCGACGCGGCGGCGGCGGACAGCCGTTCCTCGCGCCGCGATACCGATGTGACGACGACGTTCGCGAGCTGCTCGAGCGTCAGGTCGGCGAGGTCGGCAACGTGGACCGGCTGTGCGGCCGCCGATGCGGCGAGCATCGTCACGACCGTCGCCGTCCGCACGCCGTGCCTGCTTCGCTCGCGACGTAGCATGGGTTCGCCGTTCGCTGTCGGGTTCGAAGCGGGCAGTGTAGGAGAATCCGCGTCAGGCTCAAACGGCAGCCGTCGGACGCGCCGGAAAAAATTACGCTCCGCGTGGCGGCGAGCGCGAAAGCGCACGGCGGCAAACAACGAACATGGCACAGCTCTTCACCGTGCATCCGGTGGATCCGCAGCCCCGGCTGATCCGGCAGGCGGCTGCGATCGTGCGCGCCGGCGGCGTCATCGCGTATCCGACCGATTCGGGCTACGCGCTCGGTTGCCGCATCGGCAATGCGGATGCAGCGAAGCGCATTCGCCGCATTCGCGACGTCGACGAAGCGCATCACCTGACGCTCGTGCTCAACAATCTGTCGGAGATCGGACACTTCGCACGTCTCGACAACTGGCAGTTTCGCGTCGTGCGACGCGGTACGCCGGGCAGCTTCACGTTCGTGCTTCCGGCGACGAAGGAGGTGCCGCGCCGGCTGCAGCATCCGAAACGAAGCACGGTCGGCGTGCGCGTGCCCGACCACGCGGTGGTGCGGGCGCTGCTCGCCGAGCTCGGCGAGCCGATCCTGTCGTCGACGCTGATCCCTCCGGGGGCCATCGAGCCTCTGACCAGCGCCGAAGCGATCCGCGCGGCGCTCGAGCGCGATATCGATCTCGTCATCGATGCGGGACCGTGCCCGCACGCGCCCACGACGGTCGTCGATTTGTCGCTGCCGCCGGGAACCGTCGTCCGTCTCGGTCGCGGCGATCCGGCGCGGCTCGGACTCGCCGGGAGCGTCGGCGACTGAGGCTTCGCGGCCCATCGGCCAGGCGAACGCGGGCTTTGGGTTAAAATAGGCGGTTAATGGATTCCACGCTCGCGACCATCGTGCTGTGGGCCGTGCCCGTGGTGTTCGCGATCACGCTGCACGAGGCGGCGCACGGTTACGTCGCACGAATCTTCGGCGACCAGACCGCGTGGATGCTCGGCCGCGTCACGCTCAATCCGATCAAGCACATCGACCCCGTCGGCACGATCGCAGTACCGGCCGCGCTGCTGCTGATGGCAATGGTGGCGCACAGCACGCCGTTCATCTTCGGCTGGGCAAAACCGGTGCCGGTGAACTTCAACAATCTGCGCCATCCGAAGCGCGACATGATCTGGGTGGCCGCGGCGGGACCCGGGTCGAACTTCGTGCAGGCGCTGCTGTGGGCGATCCTGCTCGTCGTCGCCGGCGCGACCAGTGAAGGCTTGTTGCGTATGGCGCAGATCGGCGTCGGAGTCAATCTGCTGCTGATGGCGCTCAACCTGCTGCCCATTCCGCCGCTCGACGGCGGACGGATTCTCGCCGGCCTGCTGCCCGGACGCGCGTCGTACGCGCTGTCGCGGCTCGAGCCGTACGGCCTTTTCATCATCCTGCTGCTGCTTGCGACGGGCTTTCTCGACAACCTGATGCGGCCGCTGATCCAGCTCGCCGAATCGCTGATCGGCACGCTGATCGGCCTCGTCTAGCGGGCCGCGCCCAGCCCATGTTCTCCGACCGAGTGTTATCGGGGATGCGCCCGACCGGCCGCATGCACATCGGCCATTACCACGGCGCGCTCAAGAACTGGGTGCGGCTGCAGAACGAGTACGAGTGCCTGTACTTCGTCGCCGACTGGCACGCGCTCACGACGCATTACGAGGAACCGGGCATCATCGCCGAATCGGTGTGGGAGATGGTCGTCGACTGGCTCGCCGCGGGGCTCAATCCGAACCAGGCGACGATCTTCGTGCAATCGCAAGTGCCGGAGCACGCCGAGCTCTCGCTGCTGCTCGGCATGATCACGCCGGTGGGCTGGCTCGAGCGCGTGCCGACGTACAAGGACCAGCAGCAGAGGCTCGCCGACAAGGACCTGTCGACGTTCGGCTTTCTCGGCTATCCGCTGATGCAGGGCGCCGACATCCTGATCTACCGCGCGAATCTCGTGCCCGTCGGCGAGGATCAGGTGTCGCACCTCGAGCTCGTGCGCGAGCTCGCGCGGCGCTTCAACCACATCTACGGCCGCGAGCCCGGCTTCGAGGAGAAGGCGAAGGCGGCGGTGAAGAAGCTCGGATCGCGCAAGGCGCGCCGCTACCAGGAGCTGCGCGCCGCGTTCCAGGAGAAAGGCGACGAGCAGGCGCTCGAGGCGGCGCGGCAGCTGCTGAACGACACGCAGAATCTTTCGCTCGGCGATCGCGAGCGGCTGTTCGGTTATCTCGAAGGCGCGCGCCGCGTGATCCTGCCCGAGCCGCAGCCGCTGCTCACCGAAACGCCGAAGGTGCCCGGCCTCGACGGGCAGAAGATGTCGAAGTCGTACGGCAACGCGATCTGGCTGCGCGAGGACCCGGCCGAGGTGACGAAGAAGATTCGCACGATGCAAACCGATCCTGCACGCGTCCGGCGCTCCGATCCCGGCAATCCGGAGCTCTGCCCGGTTTGGAGCCTGCACAGGATCTATTCGAACCAGGCGACGCAGGACTGGGCGTGGCAGGGATGCACGACGGCGGGCATCGGCTGCCTCGACTGCAAGCAGCCGGTAATCGACGCGGTGATCGCCGAGCAGGCACCGATGCGGGAGCGCGCGCAGCGCTACCTCGACGACCCCGCGCTCGTGCGCAACATCGTGGCCGACGGCTGCGAGCGCGCGCGAAGGCTTGCCGAGGAAACGATGCGCGACGTGCGCGCGGCGATGGGGCTCGACTACACGTGAGCGACCTCGATCGTCCCGTGGTTCGCGATCTCGCCGCGCAGGGCGGGGCGCCGGTCGCCCGCATCTACGGCGAGCCGCTGCTCGAGCTGCCGCAGGATCTGTACATTCCGCCGCAGGCGCTCGAAGTGTTCCTCGAGACGTTCGAGGGCCCGCTCGACCTGTTGCTGTATCTGATCCGCCGGCAGAACATCAACGTGCTCGACATCCCGATGGCCGAGCTCACCCGCCAGTACCTGGGCTACGTCGAGATGATGCGCCGCACGCATCTCGAGCTTGCAGCCGAGTACTTGCTGATGGCCGCGGTGCTAATCGAGATCAAGAGCCGGCTGCTGCTGCCGAAGCCGCCGGCTGTCGGCAACGAGGGCGAGGACCCGCGCGCCGAGCTCGTGCGCCGGCTTCTCGAGTACGAGCAGATGAAGCTCGCCGCGCGCAAGATCGACGAGCTGCCGCTCGCCGAGCGCGATTTCATGACGGTGCGCGTCTGGTTCGACCGCGTGGCGACGGCGCGGCTGCCGAACGTCGCGCCGGACGACCTTCGCGCCGCATGGGTGGCGCTGATTGCGCGCGCGCGCGCAAACCGGCATCATCTGGTCTCGCGGGAGCAGCTGTCGGTCCGGAGCGAGATGAGCCGGATGCTGAAGCTGCTCGAACCGACCCGCTACGCCGAATTCACGGCGCTGTTCTCCGAGCACGCCGACGTCCCGCATCTCGTGGTGACGTTTCTCGCGCTGCTCGAGCTCGCGCGCGAGCAGCTCGTATCGATCGCGCAGGCGGAGCCGTACGCGCCGATCTACGTGCAGTTGAAGAGCGGACCGCAGTTCCAGCTCGACGGCGAAGCGGCATAGCCGGCTGCTGCTCCCACGCGGCGATCCGCGCGGCGCGCGCGACCCAGACATGTGGAACCGATGGACGATTTGAAGGAAGTGAAAGGCATCCTCGAGGCCGCGCTGCTGATCGCCGGCGAGCCGGTGCCGCTCGCGCAGCTCTCGAAGCTCTTCGACCCGCCGCTCGACGTCGAGACGGCGCGCAGGGTTCTCGACGAGCTGCGCGAAGACTGGAACGGCCGCACGGTGGAGCTCGTGCAGGTCGCCTCCGGCTGGCGCTTCCAGGGCACGCCCGCGGTGCAGCCGTTCCTCGATCGCCTGTCTCCGGAAAGGCCGCCGCGCTACTCGCGCGCGGTGATGGAGACGCTCGCGATCATCGCGTATCAGCAACCGGTGACCCGCGGCGACATCGAAGCCATCCGCGGCGTCGCCGTGTCCACCAACGTGATCGCCGCGTTGACGGACCGCCAATGGGTCGAAGTGGTCGGGCACAAGGAGACGCCGGGGCGACCGGCGCTCTATGCGACCACGAAGGCCTTCCTCGACGATCTCGGCCTGCGCTCGTTATCCGAGCTTCCTCCGCTTGCCGAGCTCGACGCTTCCCACCTGCTGGAGATGCCCGATGCACGCACCAAAGCCGCCGAAGCGCAACTCGCGCTCGCGAGCCCGATCCTGGCACCGTCCCCCGACGGGCCCGATATCCCAACCCAACCTGGCGCTGCAGAAGATCGCGGAGAGCCTTCCGCCGCCGCGCCACAAACGGTCCACTGACGAAGTCTTCACCGAGCCGCAGCGGCTGCACAAGGTGCTCGCCGCCTGCGGGTTCGGCTCGCGCCGCGCGATGGAGGAGCTGATCCTCGCCGGGCGCATCACGGTCAACCGCGAGCCCGCGGACGTCGGCCAGAAGGTCGGCCCCGGCGACGAGGTGCGCATCAACGGCGAGCTGGTCAAGGTTCGCTTCGCCGAGCCACGGCCGCGCATCCTCATGTATCACAAGCCGACGGGCGAGCTCGTCACGCGCGACGATCCCGAAGGCCGGCCGACGGTGTTCGAGCAGCTGCCGAACATCGGCAACGGCAAGTGGATCGCCATCGGCCGCCTCGACTACAACACCGAAGGTCTGCTGCTGTTCACGAACTCGGGCGAGCTCGCGAACAAGATGATGCATCCGCGCTACGAGGTCGAGCGCGAGTACGCCGTGCGCGTGATGGGCACGCTGACCGAAGAGCAGCAGAAGGCGCTGCGCGAGGGCGTCCAGCTCGACGACGGGCCGGCGAAGGTCGAGAAGCTCGACGATGCCGGCGGCGAGGGCGCGAACCACTGGTATCACGTCACGCTGAAGGAAGGGCGCAACCGGGAAGTTCGCCGCTTGTTCGAGAAGCTCGATCTCATGGTGAGCCGCCTGATCCGCACGCGTTACGGCAGCGTCGCGATGCCCGCCAAAGTGAAGCGCGGCCAGTGGGTCGAGCTCGAGCCGCACGAGGTGAATTCGGTGCTCGCTGCCGCCGGCATGAGGCAGTCGGCATCTGGGCGGCCCGGGCAGCAGGGCCAGCAAGGCAGGCCGGCGCACGGCAAGCCAGGTCACGGCAAACCGATGCACGGCAAGCCGGGTCACGGCAACGCGCATCCGGGTCGCAGCAAGAGCCGGCATCAGCGCGGCCCGAATCGCGGCCCGGTTGCGCCGCGCGATTCGTCGAACGACGCGCCGCGCGAAGATGCGATCGAGCCCGGCAACAGCGTGCACGGCCAACCGACGCACGCGAACCGTTCCGTGGGCAGCTTCTTCGGCAAGGGCGCCGGCAAGTCGCATCGCCCCTTCGGACAGGGCGGCCAGCAGCGCCAGCGCGGCGGCCAAGGCTATGGCGGGGAACAGCGACAGGGCGGACAGGGCTACGGCGGCGGCGGACAGGGCTATGGCGGGCAGGGGCAGGGCGGTGGGCAGCGGTTCGGCGGAGGCCAGGGCCGTCCGCATCAGGGCAAGCCGCGCCGAGGCGGCCCGGGCGGCGGTCCGCGCGGTCGTGACTCGCCGTACGCGTCGACGACGCTGACGATCGGGGGCGGCATTCCGGAGCGCTTGCCCGGCACAGGCGCGGCCAGCCCGAAGACACCGCAGGTATCGATGAAAAAGCGGCCGCGCAGTCGCATCCGGCCGGGCGTCGAGCCCGACGGCAAGCCGGCGCAGGACGACGGCGCACCTCCGAAGCAACCGGTATCGGTCGACGAGGATTGACCCTCGCTGTCAGCGGGCGAAGCCGACATGTACGTCCCGCCGTCGAGCGAGCAGCGCCATCGGGTGCTCGCTCATGTCGTCGCCGATCTGCGTGCCGACACCGACGTCGTCGGCATCTATCTCGCCGGCTCGCTTGCTGCCGGCAGTGCCGACGAGCAGTCGGACATCGATCTGCGTGTCGTCGTCGCCGCGGCGGCGGCGCATCGGTTGCGTCGCGAGCGGCTCGCGCGCCCCGCTACGTGGCCGGACTTCCTGTTCAACGAATGGGATGACGACGAGCGCTGCTGCGTGTCGCACTTCGCCGGCTTCATCAAGCTCGACGTCGTCTACGTCGGCAGCGACGAGTTCGCGCCGTCGCCGTGGCTCACGCAGCCGATCCGCGTGCTGCACGACCCGCAAGGGCTGATCGCGGCGACGATCGCCCAGTCCGCGCAGCGGCGCACGGCGCCGACGCCCGACGACGTCGAGCAGGCGATCGGCAAGATGCTCGCATACGCGCACGAGGCCGTGCGCCGAGCGGCGCGCGACGAGCTGCTGTACGCGCAGACGATGCTCGACCGCCTTCGCACGCAGATGGCGGCGCTCGAAGACTTGTGCGAGCGGCGCACGCCGGGGCTCGATGCGCCGTCCAGGCTCGAGGCGAGGCTCAGCCGATCGCTCGTGGCCGCGTTGCGCGATTCGTGCACGACGAGCGAGCGCGGCGAGCTCGAGCGCGCCGTTCGTTCGCTCGCGCCGCTGTGCCGCGCGTTGATCGAGCGCCTGCATCAACGCTACGCGCTCGGCGCATCGCTCGACCGGCAGTTGCGCGCGATCGATGCGCTGACCGGCGAGCCGCGAGGATAGCCGCCGTCAGAGGAACAGATCGGGGATCAGCGGCGCGCCGGGCTTCATCGCGTAGCGCTCGAAGTCGTTGACGCCGGCGTCGCGCAGCACGTCGTCGTCGATGAAGAAGTTCCCCGTCGTCGTCCGCGCGTCGCGCACGAGCACCGCGTGCGCGGCGTCTGCCATGATCTCGGGCTTTCGCGTGCGCGCAAGCTGCTCGGACACGCCCGGAATCATCGCCACTGCCGCGGTCGCGATGACCGTGCGCGGCCACAGCGCGTTCACCGCGATGCCGTCGCTGCGAAACTCCTCCGCCATGCCGAGCACGGTGAGGCTCATGCCGTACTTCGCGATCGTGTACGCCACGTGGTCCTTGAACCAGCGCGGATCGAGATTCGGCGGCGGCGACAGCGTGAGGATGTGCGCATTGCGGCCCGCCGCCGCCGACGCGCGCAGGTGCGGCACGCACGCTTGCGAGCAGCAGAACGTGCCGCGCACGTTGACGTCGAACATCAGGTCGAAGCGCTTCATCGGCGTCGCGAGCGTGCCCGTCAGGCTGATCGCGCTCGCATTGTTGACGAGGATGTCGATGCCGCCGAAGCGTTTCGCCGTTGCATCGACGGCATCGTGCACGCTCGCTTCGTCGCGAATGTCGCAGACGATCGGAAGCGCTTGGCCGCCGGCACGCTCGATTTCCTTGGCCGCCGTGTGTATGGTTCCCGGCAGCTTCGGGTTCGGCTGCGACGTCTTCGCCGCGATGGCGACGTTCGCGCCGTCGCGCGCGGCACGCACGGCGATCGCAAGCCCGATGCCGCGCGACCCGCCGGAGATGAACAGCGTCTTGCCGGCCAGCGTACGCATCGCGCTACGCCTGGCCGAAGCGCGCGGGCCGCTTGGCGAGGAATGCCGCCACGCCTTCGGCGAAGTCGGCCGTCGCGGCGCACGCGCCGAAGCTCGTCGCTTCGGCCTGCAGCTGCTCGGACAGCGTGCGCTCGAGCGACATGTTGATCAGGCGCTTCGATCCGGCGATCGCCGTCGCCGGACCGTCGACGAGCGCCGAGGCAACCTGCGCGACGGTCGCATCGAGCCTTTCGACCGGCACGACGCGATTGACGAGGCCGAGCGCGAGCGCGTCGGCGGCGTCGAAGCGCTCTCCGAGCAGCACCAGCTCCATCGCTTTCTTCGCGCCGACAATGCGCGGCAGCGCGTACGACTGGCCGCCATCGGGCGTAAGGGCGATGTGCCGGTACGCCGACGTGAAGTACGCGGTGTCGGCCGCAATCGCGAGGTCGCATGCGCACATCAGCGAGAGGCCGAAACCGGCCACGGCGCCGTGCACGGCGGCGACGACCGGCTGCGGCATCCGGTGCAGCGTTTCGATCGCCGCATGCAGCCGCGAGATCGTCTGCGTGAACACCGCCTGCACGTCGGCGGGCGGCAGGTCGAGCTTCGACGCGAACGCGCGCAAATCGCCGCCGGCCATGAAATGCCTGCCGGCACCGCGCACGACGACGCATCGAACGCTCGAATCCGACGCGACCTCGGCGGTGCGCGCGACCAGCGCGTCGACCATCTCGAAATCGAGCGTGTTGAGCGCGTCGGGGCGGTTCAGCGTGAGCGTCGCGACGGCACCGTCTCGCGCGAGCAGGATCGTGTCGTTCATCGGATGCCTGCGTGGGTCATTCTGCGCTCGATTCTAGCATCGCGCGGTCGTCGAATCGTGCGAGCGCAAGCGCGATCGTCGCGAGATGGATGTCGACGCTGTCGTCGATGTTCTCCGCGTAGCCGCCCGCCATCGCGATCGCGACCGCGACGCCATGAGCGCGCAGCGTGTCGAGCACGAACGCGTCGCGCGACGCGAGCCCGCGCTTGGTGAGCGACAGCCGCCCGAGCCGGTCGCCGACGTACGGATCGGCGCCGGCGAGGTAGATCGCGAGGTCCGGCCGCGACTGCGCGATCGCGCGCGGCAACGCGATCGCGAGCGTCGCGAGATAAGCGTCGTCGCCGGTGCCGTCGTCGAGCTCGACGTCGATGCACGACGACGCCTTGCGAAACGGGAAGTTGTTGCGGCCGTGCAGCGACAGTGTGCACACGCTCGGATCGCCGGCGAAGATCGCCGCCGTGCCGTCGCCCTGGTGGACGTCGAGATCGACGATCAGCACCCGCGACGCGCGCCCGCGCGTCTGCATTGCGCGCGCGGCGACGGCGGCATCGTTGAATACGCAGAAGCCGGCGCCGAATCCCGCGTGCGCATGGTGCGTGCCGCCGGCGAGGTTCACCGCGCAGCCGTCGCGAAGCGCGCTCTCGCACGCCGCGATCGTCGCGCCGGTCGAGCGGCGCGATCGCTCGACCATTGCAGGCGACCACGGGAAGCCGATCCGTCGTTGTGCCGCGTCGTCGAGCATGCCCGACGCGACCGCGTCGATGTAGCCGCGCTCGTGCGCGCGCGCGAGATCGTCGTCGCACGCCGCGTCGGGCAGCGCGAGCCGGTCGGGCGCGAGCGCCGTCACGCGCTCGCGCAGCCTCGCGTACTTCGGCATCGGGAATCGATGCCCGCTCGGCAGCGGCATCACGTAGCGGTCGGTGTAGTAGAGCTTCATGCGCCCGCTTCGCCGTCGCGACGAAACGGGCTCGACGCCTCGAGCTCCCCGACGGTGTGCGACACGTCTACGCGCTCCCGCTCGCAGAATGCGGCGATGGCGGCGGCGAAATCAGGATCGGCGATCGCGTGCGCCGAATACGTCTTCACCGGCAGCAGGCCGCGCGCGAGCTTGTGCACTCCTTGTGCGCCGCCTTCGAAGCGCTCGATGCCGCGCTCGATGCAGAACTCGATCGCCTGGTAGTAGCACGTCTCGAAATGCAGTCCCGCAACGTGGTCGAGCGCGCCCCAGTAACGGCCCCACAGCGTCGACTGGCCGAACACGTCGAGCGCGGCGGCGAGCGGCGCGCCGCGCCGCGACGCGATCACCATCAGCACCTGCGCCGGCATCGTCGCGCCGATGCGCTCGAAGCACGCCTCGGAGAGGTAAGGCGTCGAATGGTGCTCGCGGTACGTGTGCTGGTAGCAACGGTAGAAGAACGACCAGTCCGCGGCGGTTATGTCGGCGCCGACCTTGCGTTCGACGGACACGCCGGCCTCGGACAGCTTGCGCCGCTCCTGCTTCACCTTCTTGCGCTTGTCGTGGTTGAACGCGGCGAGGTAATCGCCGAAGTCGCGATAGCCGTCGTTGCGCCAGTGAAACTGGACGCCTTCGCGGATCGTCATCCCGGCTGCAGCGGCGAGCGCTGCCTGCCCGGGCGGGAGGAAGAGCACGTGCAGCGATGAGGGCGCCGATTGTCGCGGCGCGCCGATCAGCGCGAGCGCGTGCGCGAGCAGCGCGGCCTGCGCGAGCGGATCGTCGCCGAGAAGCCGCGGCCCGGGCGTCGGCGTGAAGGGAATCGCCGCCACGAGCTTGGGGTAATAGCGCCGACCGTAGCGTCGATACGCGTCGGCCCACGCCCAGTCGAACACGTATTCGCCGTACGAATGCGACTTCGCGTACAACGGCATCGCGCCGACGAGCGCACGGTCCCGCCACGCGGTCAGATACCGGGGCGTCCAGCCGGTTGCGCGCGCGGCGCAGCCGGTGTCGTGCAGCGCGCCCAGGAATGCATGCGACAGCAGCGGCTGGTCGGGCGCGAGACGGTCCCACGTCGCGGCGGCGATGTCGG
The DNA here is from genome assembly GCA_963798655.1 of uncultured beta proteobacterium. GTDB lineage: Bacteria > Pseudomonadota > Gammaproteobacteria > Burkholderiales > Casimicrobiaceae > CAVSMC01. The sequence continues at coordinate 524,370 of CAWCUH010000016.1, forward strand.
CGAGCGCGACGTCGTCGCGCACGCCGAGCGTGTCGGACGACGACGCCGATGCGCCGGAGCTCGCGGCATTGAAAGGCGATTCGCAGGACACGGTGGTTGTCGATTCTAGCGCCGGGGCGAGCATGCCGCGGTGCTACCATTGAATACCCCATGCAGATCGCCCTCGCGCAGCTGAACCAGGTCGTCGGCGACCTCGCCGGCAACGCGCGCGCGATGCTCGATGCCGCCGCCCGCGCCGGGCAAGCCGGCGCGCGTCTCGTCGCGACGTCGGAGCTTTCGCTGTGCGGCTACCCGCCGGAAGACCTGCTGCTGCGTCGTGCATTCGTCGATGCCTGCGCGTCCGAGCTCGCCGCAATGGCGGCGGCCGTTCACGATGTCGCGTTGCTCGTCGGATTCCCTGAACGGCGTGCCGACGGCAAGTGCCACAACGCTTACGCGGTGCTTCGCGGCGGCCGCGTCGAAGGCGTCTACCGCAAGCAGTGCCTGCCCAATTACACGGTGTTCGACGAGGAGCGCTATTTCGAGCCGGGCGACGCGCCCTGCGTCGTCGATGTCGACGGCGTGCGCTTCGGTCTGATCGTCTGCGAGGACGTGTGGTTCCCCGGGCCCGCAAGGCAGGCGAAGGAGGCGGGCGCGAGCGTGCTTGTCGTGCCGAACGGGTCGCCGTACCACACGCAGCAGCAGGCGCTGCGCCGCGCGCAAGTCGCCGCGCGCGCGCAGGAAAACGCGATGCCGGTCGTCTACGTCAATCGGATCGGCGGACAGGACGAGCTCGTGTTCGACGGCGCGTCGTTCGTGGCCGATGCGAGCGGCGGCGTCGTGCAGCAGCTTCCCGCGTGGCACGAAACGCTCGCGCTCGCGACGTTCGACGCCCACGTGCCGCAACGGGTGCGCGGCGGCCTCGATCCCCGCCTCGAGGCGCACGTGTACGAGGCGCTCACGATGGGCGTGCGCGACTACGTCGGCAAGAACCGCTTTCCCGGCGTGCTGCTCGGCTTGTCGGGCGGCGTCGATTCGGCGCTCACGCTCGCGATCGCCGTCGACGCGCTCGGCCGTGAGCGCGTGCGCGCGATCATGATGCCGTCGCCGTACAACGCACCGATCAGCCTCGAGGACGCGCGCACGATGGCCGGCATCCTCGGCGTGCGCTACGACGAGATACCGATCGGGCCGATGTTCGCCGCATTCCTCGAAAGCCTGAAGGCGGAGTTCAGCGGGCGCGACGTCGATGCGACGGAGGAGAACATCCAGGCGCGCATTCGCGGCACGCTGCTGATGGCGCTGTCGAACAAGTTCGGCTCGATCGTGCTGACGACCGGCAACAAGAGCGAGATGGCGGTCGGCTACGCGACGCTGTACGGCGACATGGCGGGCGGCTTCGGCGTGCTGAAGGACATCAGCAAGACCCTCGTCTACCGGCTCGCGCGCTATCGCAACGAGCTCGGCCGCGTGATTCCCGAGCGCATCATCACGCGCGCGCCGTCGGCGGAGCTGCGCGCGAACCAGACCGATCAGGATTCGCTGCCGCCGTACGACGTGCTCGACGGCATTCTCGAGCTCTACGTCGAGCAGGACCGCTCGCCAGCCGAGATCGTCGGCGCCGGCTTCGCCGGGGACGACGTACGCAAGGTCGTGCGGTTGATCAAGGTGAACGAATACAAGCGCCGGCAGGCGGCCGTCGGCATTCGCGTCACGCCGCGCGGCTTCGGCAAGGATTGGCGCTATCCGATCACTTCGGCGTGGTCGGAGTGGCTTCATCTCCCCGACACGCGGCCCATCGTGTAAAGTAACCGTTACCGACAGCGCGGCGTCATCCCATGAAGAAAATCGAAGCGATCATCAAGCCGTTCAAGCTCGACGAAGTGCGCGAATCGCTCTCCGAGATCGGCGTCACGGGGCTCACCGTGACCGAAGTGAAGGGGTTCGGTCGCCAGAAGGGCCATACCGAGCTCTACCGCGGCGCCGAATACGTCGTCGACTTCCTGCCGAAGGTCAAGGTCGAGGTCATCATCCAGGAGTCATTGGTCGAGCGCGCGATCGAGGCGATCGTCAAGGCGGCGCGCACCGGCAAGATCGGCGACGGCAAGATCTTCGTCACCGACGTCGACCAGGTCGTGCGCATCCGCACCGGCGAGTCCGGCGAAGCCGCCGTGTGACGCGCCGCGTCGCGTCGCGGCGCCGCGGCTAAAGGGGGGGAACGCAATGTCGATGGTCAGCGATTTCCGCGCGTTCGCGCTGAAAGGCAACGTCGTCGATCTCGCGGTCGCGGTCATCATCGGCGCCGCGTTCGGCAAGATCGTCGATTCGCTGGTGAAGGACATCATCATGCCGATCGTCGGGCGCATCTTCGGCGGGCTCGACTTCTCGAACTACTTCATCATGCTCGCGAGCCCGCCAGCCGGCTACAACGGCCCGATGACGTACGACGCGCTGACGAAGGCGGGCGTGCCGCTGCTCGCGTACGGCAACTTCCTGACCATTGTGATCAACTTCGCGATGCTCGCGTTCATCATCTTCTGGATGGTGCGCATGTTCCAGGACGCGAAGGCGAGGCTCGACCCGCAGGCGGCCCCGACTGCGCCGACGCCGGAGGATGTGCTGCTGCTGCGCGAAATCCGCGACACGCTGAAGCGCAGGGCTTGAGCGTGCTGTCCAGTACCCCTGCGACAAAATCGCGCACATGTTGATCGCCATCAATCCGCGCCGTTGACCGGCGTCGGCGCTCCTTGCGAAAATCTCCGGACGCCGCGCAACCTGCGCTCGCCTCGAGCGCAACCGACAAGACGGCATCGCCGCATCGCGGCGCGTGCCGCGCGCTGCTCATCCCGACAGCAAGCCTGGAGGAGTCATGATTCATCGCAAGCTTGCGGCCGTTGCGGCCGCGCTTTCGCTCGTCGCCGCCGCCGGCGCCGCGCATGCCGACATCAACGTCGGCGTCACGCTGTCGGCGACCGGGCCGGCGGCATCGCTCGGCATCCCGGAGAAGAACACGTTCGAGCTGTTGCCGACGACGATCGCCGGCGAGAAGATCAACTGGATCGTGCTCGACGACGGCTCCGACACGACGAAGGCGGTCACCAACACGCGCAAGCTGATCGGCGAGAACAACGTCGACGTCGTCGTGGGCTCGACGATCACGCCGAACTCGCTCGCGATGGTCGACATCGTGGCCGATGCGCAGACGCCGATGATCTCGATGGCGGCGTCGGCGCGCATCGTCGATGCGGCCAACCCGAAGACGCGCTGGGTCTTCAAGACGCCGCAGAGCGACGCGTTGATGGCCGATGCGATCGCCGTCAACATGAAGGCGACCGGCGTGAAGACGATGGGCTACATCGGCTTCGCCGACGGCTACGGCGATGGCTGGCTCGCCGAGATACGCAACTCGTGCAAGACGGCGGGCATCAACATCGTCGCCGAGGAGAAATACAACCGCACCGACGCGTCGGTGACCGGCCAGGTGCTGAAGCTCGTCGCCGCCCATCCCGACGCGATTCTGATCGCTGCGGCCGGCACGCCGGGCGCGACGCCGCAGAAAGAGCTCGTGGCGCGCGGCTACAAGGGCAAGATCTACCAGACGCACGGGGTCGCGAATCCGGACTTCCTGCGCGTCGTGGGCAAGGACGGCAACGGCACGATCCTGCCGATCGGGCCGATGCTCGTCTACGAGCAGCTGCCGGACACGAGCCCGGTGAAGAAGGTCGCCGCCGACTACATCGGCAAGTACGAGGCGAAGTACGGCCCGGGCAGCCGCTCGACGTTCGGCGGTCACGCGTGGGATTCGTACATGCTGCTGAGCCATGCGATCCCCGAAGCGCTGAAGAAGGCAAAGCCGGGCACGAAGGAGTTCCGCCTCGCGCTGCGCGACGCGCTCGAGTCGACGAAGGAGCTGCACGCAACGCACGGCGTATTCACGATGACGCCGGCCGATCACAACGGACTCGACAACCGCGCGCGCACGATGATCAAGATCGACAACGGCAAGTGGGTGCTCGCGAAGTAGCGCGACCGATCCCCGAGGCCGGCTGCTCCGACGCGCGCAGCCGGCCTTTTCGTTTGAACCACGCCGCTCGCGCCGTGTGGACCTGACGATCTTCGCGCTGCTCGTGCAGGACGGCGTCACCAATGGCGCGGTCTACGCGCTGCTCGCGCTCGCGATCGTGCTCGTGTTTGCGGTGACGCGGGTGATCTGGGTGCCCGCCGGCGAATTCGTCGCGTATGGAACGCTGACGCTCGCCGCGCTGCAGCCGGTCAGCAACGGGCTGCCTCCGGCGCCGCCGGGCACCGTCGCGCTCGTCGTCGGCATGGCGGCCATCGCCGGGTTGATGGAGGCGTTCAGCTGTGCGCGGCGCGGCGACGGCCAGCGCGTTCCGATTCAGCTGCTGAAGTGGACGTTCGTGCCGATCGGCATCGCCGTCGCCGGCTGGCTCCTGTCGCGCCAGGGGTTGCCGTTCGGCGCGCAGGTTCTGGTGAGCGTGGTCCTGGTGACGACGCTCGGACCGCTGCTCTACCGGATCGCGTACCAGCCGCTCGCCGAAGCGAGCGTGCTCGTGTTGCTGATCGTCTCGGTCGCCGTGCATTTCGTGCTGACGGGTCTCGGCCTGCTGTTCTTCGGCGCCGAAGGCTCGCGCACGCCGCCGTTCGCCGGCGGCTCGTTTGCGATCGGCGCGGTGACGATCAGCGGGCAGAGCGTGCTCGTGCTGGCATCGAGCATCGCGCTGATCGCGGCGCTGTACGCGTTCTTCGGCCGCACGCTTTACGGCAAGGCGCTCCGCGCGACGGCGATCAACCGCGTCGGCGCGCGCCTGGTCGGCGTGTCGCCGAACCTCGCCGGCGCGCTCACGTTCACCCTTGGCGCGGCGTTGTGCGCGTTCTGCGGCGTGCTGATCGGCCCGATCACGACCGTCTACTACGACTCGGGCTTTCTCGTGAGCCTCAAGGGATTCGTCGGCGCGATCATCGGCGGCCTCGTCAGCTATCCGCTCGCCGCGGCGGGTGCGCTCCTCGTCGGCCTGCTCGAAGCGTTCGCGTCGTTCTACGCAAGCGCGTTCAAGGAGGCGATCGTGTTCACGCTGATCATCCCCGTGCTGCTGTGGCGAAGCCTCGCCACGCGGCATCACGAGGAGGATGACGAGTGAGGCTGGGAGCAGGGGCCCCTCAGGGGATGCGACCGCGCCGAACGAAGTCGGAGGCCGACGCACGAACGTCGAAGTCTGCCTATGCTCGGGGAGGCCGACGAGTGAGGCTGGGAGCAGGCGCCGTCGGGGGATGCGACCGCGCCGAACGAAGTCGGAGGCCGACGCGCGAACGTCGAAGTCTGCATGTGCTCGGGGAGGCCGACGAGTGACGACGCCTCGCCGCCTGCCGTTCGGCGTGCTCGGCTACGTCGCGTTCGTCGCCGCGCTGATCGGCGTCCCGCTCGCGGCGCCGCAATTCTGGGTAACGCTCGGCAACTACATCGGCCTGTACAGCATCGTCGCGCTCGGCCTCGTTCTGCTGACCGGCGTCGCCGGGCAGACGTCGTTCGGCCAGGCGGCGTTCGTCGGTATCGGCGCCTACACGACGGCGATCCTGTCGACGCATTTGGGCATCTCGCCGTGGCTCAATCTAGCCGTCGCACTGGTGCTGACGATTGCGATCGCACTGCTGCTCGGCTTCATCACCTTGCGCATGCGCGGCCATTATCTGCCGCTCGCGACGATCGCGTGGGGGATGAGCCTCTACTTCCTCATGGGCAATGTCGAGCTGCTCGGAGGACACACCGGCATCACCGGAATCCCCGCGCTTTCGATCGGCAACTGGCAGCTGCGCAACGAGCGTTATCTGTACTTCGTCATCTGGGCGATCGCGCTCGCCGCGCTGTGGGCGACGGACAACCTGCTCGACTCGCGCGAGGGCCGCGCGATTCTCGCGCTGAAGGGCCGGCTCGACATGGCGGAGGCGTTCGGCGTCAACGGCGCGCGATTGAAGATCGTCGTCTTCGTGTACGCGGCGGCGCTCGCGTGCATATCCGGCTGGCTCTACGCGCACCTGCAGCGCTTCGTGAACCCGACGCCTTTCTACATCAATCAGGGAATCGAGTACCTGTTCATGGCGGTGGTCGGCGGCGCCGGCAGCGTGTGGGGCGCCGTCGTCGGCGCGACACTCATAACGCTGCTGAAGCAGGAGCTGCAGGACATCCTGCCGACGCTGCTCGGGCGCACCGGCAACTTCGAGATCGTCGTGTTCGGCGTGCTGATGGTGTTCCTGCTGCAGTTCGCCCGCGACGGCGTCTGGCCGTGGCTCGCGCGGTTGCTGCCGCGGCGGCCTCCGGTGCCGGTCGCTGAAGCGGAGGCGCTTCCAGCGAGGCCGAAGGTCGAAGGCGACGCGTTGCTGCTCGAAGTTCGCAATGCGCGCAAGCGCTTCGGCGGCCTCGTTGCGGTCAACGAGCTGTCGTTCTCGATGCGCAGCGGCGAAATCCTCGGCTTGATCGGGCCGAACGGCGCCGGCAAGAGCACGATGTTCAACCTGATCTCCGGCGCGCTGCCGCTCACGTCCGGCGATGTCGTCTTTCGCGGCGAATCGATCGGCAGCCGCCGGCCGTACGAGATCGCGCGAAGAGGGATCGGCCGCACGTTCCAGCACGTGAAGCTGATTCCGGCGATGTCGGTGCTCGACAACGTCGCGCTCGGCGCTTACCTGCGCGGCAGCGCGGGCGCGGCTCGCGCGGCGCTGCGGCTCGATCGTGCCGAGGAGGCGCGCACGCGGGCCGAGGCGGCGCGCGCGCTCGCGCGCACGGGGCTCGACGCGCAGATGCACGAGCCGGCCGGCAGCCTGCCGCTCGGCACGCAGCGAATCGTCGAGATCGCGCGCGCGCTCGCCTGCGATCCGCTGCTGCTGCTGCTCGACGAGCCCGCCGCGGGTCTTCGCTATCTCGAGAAGCAGCACCTCGCGAAGCTGTTGCAGCAGCTGAAGGAAGGCGGGATGACGATCCTTCTCGTCGAGCACGACATGGATTTCGTCATGGGTGTCACCGACCGGCTGGTGGTGATGGACTTCGGCGAAAAACTCGCCGAAGGGCTGCCGCGAGAGATCCAGCGCGACCCGCGCGTGCTCGAGGCCTATCTCGGGGGCGTGGCGTGAGAGGCGGTGCGCAGGCCGAGGGCGTGACATGACCGAGCCCCTCCTCTCCGTCGACAGGCTCTCCGTCTTCTACGGCAAGGTCGAGGCGGTGCACGACGTGTCGCTCGCCGTCGCGCCGGGCACGATCGTCACGGTCATCGGGCCGAACGGCGCCGGCAAGACGACGCTGCTCGGCGCGATCATGGGCCTGCTGCGCTCTCGCGGCGGCATTCGCTACGCCGGCATACCGGCCGGCTCGCTCACGGTCGAGCAGCGCGTCGCGCAAGGGCTTCTGCTCGTGCCCGAGCGGCGCGAGCTTTTCGCGGCGATGAGCGTCGGCGACAACCTGCAACTCGGCGCTTTCCATCGCGTGCGCGCCGGCGATCGCAGTTGGCGACGCACGCTCGACGACGTCTATGCGCGCTTTCCGCGGCTCGCCGAGCGGCGCGCGCAACTCGCCGGCACGCTGTCGGGCGGCGAGCGGCAGATGCTCGCGATGGGTCGCGCGCTGATGGGCGATCCGCGGCTTTTGATGCTCGACGAGCCATCGCTCGGCCTTGCACCGCTGATCGTGCGCGAGATCTTCGCGATCGTGTCGGGATTGCGCTCGACCGGCGTCGCGATCCTCCTGGTCGAGCAGAACGCGCGCGCTGCGCTGCAGGTTGCCGATTACGGCTACGTGCTCGAGACGGGCGAGCTCGTGCTCGAAGGCCCGAGCGCGGAGCTCGCGTCGAATCCGCGCGTCGCGGCCACGTATCTCGGCAACATCGTCGTCGGTTGACAACCACGCGCCTTTCGCGGGTATTACCTTGCACGGAAGCGACGGTAACCGGGACAATAGCGGGTCGCGGCCGCTTCGATTCGCCGGGGTCGGCCCCATCTGAAGTGGAGCGGCGCGTCCTCGCGCCGGTCTGCGAGTCTCGCCAAGGATTCCCGTGAACGACATGTCCAAACCCGGTGGCGAAGCCGCGCTGCACGCCGAAGCGAGCCGCTTGCTGCTCGACCCGACCGGTCTCGATCTCGCTCAACTTTCGCGCGTGCTCGCGTCGATCCACACGCACGACGTCGACTTCGCCGATCTCTACTTCCAGTACTCGCGAATGGAGAGCTGGAGTCTCGAGGAGGGCATCGTCAAGTCGGGTGCATTCTCGATCGACCGCGGCGTCGGCGTTCGCGCCGTGCACGGCGACAAGCAGGCGTTCGCATACTCGGACGACATCACGATCGCGGCGCTCGACGAAGCGGCGGCCGCCGCACGGGCCATCGGCCGCCAGGGCCAGTCCGCGGTCGCACCGCTCGGCCGGCGCGGCGGCGTGCGCGCGCTCTACGCGCCGCTCGATCCGGTTGCATCGCTCGGCGACGACAGCAAGGTGACGCTGCTCGAGCGCCTCGAGCGCAAGGCGCGCGCGCTCGACTCGCGTGTCGTGCAGGTGATGGCCGCGCTCGCCGGCGAATACGAGTCCGTGCTGATCGCGCGCAGCGACGGCGTCGTCTGCGCCGACGTGCGCCCGCTCGTGCGCCTTTCGCTGACGGTCATCGTCGAGCACGACGGCCACCGCGAGCAGGGATTCTCGGGCGGCGGCGGTCGTTTCGATTACGCGGCGTTCGACGATGCGACACTCGATCTGTACGCGAAGCAGGCGGTCGACCAGGCGCTGCTCAATCTCGGCGCGCGCGATGCGCCCGCGGGAACGATGACGGTCGTGCTCGGCAGCGGCTGGCCGGGGATCCTGCTGCACGAGGCGATCGGCCACGGCCTCGAAGGCGATTTCAACCGCAAGGGCACGAGCGCGTTCTCCGGCCGCGTCGGCGAGCGCGTCGCGGCGAAAGGGATCACCGTCGTCGACGACGGCACGATTGCGCAGCGGCGCGGCTCGCTCAATGTCGACGACGAAGGCAACGCGACGAACCGCACGGTGCTGATCGACGACGGTGTGCTGCGCGCTTACATGCAGGATCAGCTGAATGCGCGACTGATGGGTGTCGCGCCCACGGGCAACGGCCGGCGCGAATCGTTTGCGCACCTGCCGATGCCGCGGATGACGAACACGGTGATGCTCAACGGCGATCGCGATCCCGCCGAGATCATCGCATCGGTGAAGGACGGCTTGTACGCGGTCAATTTCGGCGGCGGGCAGGTCGACATCACGAGCGGCAAGTTCGTGTTCTCCGCCGCCGAAGCGTGGAAGATCGAGAACGGCAAGCTCGCGTATCCGGTCAAGGGCGCGACGCTGATCGGCAACGGCCCCGACGCGCTCACCAAGGTGTCGATGGTCGGCAACGACATGGCGCTCGATCTCGGCATCGGCACCTGCGGCAAGGAAGGGCAGAGCGTTCCGGTCGGCGTCGGTCAGCCCACGCTGAAGATCGACGGGCTCACCGTCGGCGGCACCGCGTAGGCGCCGCATGAACAAGGACGCGCCGCGCTGGCGAAGCGCCCCGTATCCATCGGACGTTTCAATGCAGCGGTCGCGCTGACGCCGACACGCTCGCCGCGGGCCCGGGCGACGCGTGGTGCACGACCAGGCGCCAGCCGGACGGCGTGCGCATGAAGACGTTGGTCGCGAACGCCGCACCGCGCGGCGTCCGCTCGCCTTCGACCGATACGTGCTCGACGGCGCTCTGCATCGCGAGCCCGACCGTCTCGATCATCACGACGGCGCCGACGTCGAACGAAAGCTTCGCATCGCCGGCGAAGATCTGCTCCCAGCCGGCGCGCACCTCGTCGTAGCCGACGAGCCGCGGGCCGGACGGATGCACGCAGACGATCTCCTCGTCCTCGGCCCACGTCGCCATCATCGCGTCGATGTCCTTCGCCTCGAGCGCGCGGTAGAACGCGACCGCGGCGTCGGCCGGCGTCGTGTAGATCGGTGGCGTGCGCGAGGCCGGCATCGGATCAATCGCTCACGACGGTTTCGGCCGCCGCTTCGCGCACGATCCGCAGCACGACGTCGGGCGAAAGATCGCGCATGCAGCGGAAATGGCCGAGCGGACACTCGCGCTTGAAGCACGGGCTGCACGCGATGTCGATCTTCGCGATGCGCGCGGCCGCCGACAGCGGCGGCGTGTACGTCGCCGACGAGGAGCCGAACAGCGCGACCAGCGGCACGCCGACGGCGGCCGCCGCGTGCATCAGGCCGGAATCGTTGCTGACGACCACCGAGGCGAGCGACAACAGGTCGATCGCCGTGCCGAGATCGGTGCGGCCGGTGAGGTCGCGTACGCGCCGCTCTTCGGGAATCGCGCCCAGCGTGCGCATGACATCCTCCGCGGCGCTGCGATCGTTCGGCGAGCCGATCAGCCACACCTGGTAGCCGAGCGCGAGCAGCTTGCCGACGAGCGCCGCGAAGTGCTCGACCGGCCAGCGCTTCGCCGGGCCGTATTCGGCGCCCGGACACAACGCGGCGACCGGTGCGCTGGTGCGCAGGCGCATCGAATCGAGCGCCGCCGAGCGGTTCGCTGCGTCCGGGACGAGCACCGGCGCGGACGGTGTCGGAACGTGCGTGCGCGCGCCGCCCGCGAGCGCCGCGAACCGATCGACCAGCCGCGGCGTCGTCTTCGCATCGAGGCGCCGGCGATCGTTCAGCAGAACGTAGCGCCCTTCACCGACATAGCCGGTTCGTCGCGGTATGCGCGCGAGAAACGGAATGAGCGCCGACTTCCAGGAGTTCGGCAGCACGATCGCGCGCGCATATCCGGTGGTGGCGATTCCGCGCGCGATCGCGCGGCGGCGCCGAAGCTCGAGCGCGCCGTGGCCGACCGGATTGTCGATGATGCGGCCGACGCCGCGCATCCGCGCGTAGACCGGCGCGCACCACGCCGGGACGAGCACGTCGACCGACGGCTCCTCGAACGGCTCGCGCAGCAGCGCGATCAGCGGCTCCGACAGGATCGCGTCGCCGACCCACGAGGGCGCGACGACGAGGATGCGGCTCATGCGCGCCCCGGTGCCGGCCTAGTGCCCGCCGGGAATCGGCCCGCCGTCGAGTACGTACGCGGTTCCGCAATACGGGCAGCGCGCCTCGCCGCTGTCGGCGACATCGAGGAAAACGCGCGGATGCGACGACCACAGCGGCATCGCCGGATTCGGGCAGAACACCGGCAGATCGTGCGGCTTCACATGCACCGCCGCCTGGTCGCTGCCGCCGGCCATCGTCACACCCGCGTGAGCCACTGTCGCTTCGACGGGTTGCGTCCGTTCACCGTGTCGAAGAACAGCGATTGCAGCTTCGCGGTAAGCGGACCGCGGACGCCGGAGCCGATCGGTCGGTTGTCGTATTCGCGGATCGGCGTCACTTCGGCTGCCGTTCCCGTAAAAAAGGCCTCGTCCGCGACGTACACCTCGTCGCGCGTGATCCGTCGCTCGGTGACCGGAATGCCGAGCTCGCGCGCGAACGTGATGATCGTTTCGCGCGTGATGCCGGCGAGCGCGCCGCCGGCGAGGTCGGGCGTGTGCAGCGCGCCGTTGCGCACGATGAACACGTTCTCGCCCGAGCCCTGGCACACGTAGCCCTGCGGGTCGAGCAGCATCGCCTCCTCGTAGCCATCGTGCGTCGCCTCCTGGTTCGCGAGGATCGACACCGCGTAGTTGCACACCGCCTTCGCATTGCACATCGTGACGTTCGGATGGTGGTGCGTGAACGACGACGTGCGCACGCGAATCCCTTTGTCGAGGCCGTCGGTGCCAAGATAGGCGCCCCACGGCCATGCGGCGATCGCGACGCGCACAGGATTCGTCTTCGCCGCCACGCCGAGCGCGTTGCTCCCGTAGAACGCGATCGGACGGATGTAGCACGAGTCGAGCTTGTTCTCGCGCACGCAGGCCGCCTGCGCCGCCTCGATCTCCTCGTGCGAGTACGGAATCTTCATCGCGAAGATCTGCGCCGAGCGGAAGAGCCGCTCGGTGTGGTCGCGCAGGCGGAAGATCGCCGGGCCGTCGACCGTCTTGTATGCGCGGACGCCTTCGAATACGCCGAGACCGTAGTGCAGCGTGTGCGTGAGCACGTGCGTGTTCGCCTCGCGCCACGGCACCATCCTGCCGTCGTACCAGATCCAGCCATCGCGGTCTGCCATCGACATGGCGGCGTCTCCTCTCGCGTGCGATCGGTGAAAGCGGCGATTTTAGCAGGCGCGCCTGCTCACGCGCCGCGGCCGCTCGTGTCGGCGCAGCCGAAGATCGTCGTCCACAACGCGCGCACCGCCGCGCGATTGCCGGCGTGCGCGGCCGGGTCCACGCGCGCATGGCGCGCGTCGGTGAGCCGGATCTGGTGCTGCAGCTTGCGATAGTCGCGGTATGCGTCGGCGGCGGCCGTTGCGATCGCGGCCGGCACGAGATCGAGCTCGGCGGCGATCGCGAGCAGCGCGATGTTGCCGAGGTTGCGCGTGAGCCGCGGATGCCGGTGCGCGTGCGCGAGCACGACGTACTGCACGGCGAACTCGACATCGACCATGCCGCCCGCGTCGTGCTTCAGGTCGAATTGCCCGCTTTTGTTCGGATGGCCGGCGTGCATCCGTCCGCGCATCTCGATCACATCCGCGGCGAGCTTCGCGGGCTCGCGCGCGATGCGCAGGATCGCATCGCGCTCGGCCTCGAACGACGCGCCGAGTGCCTGGTCGCCGGCGACGAAGCGCGCGCGCGTGAGCGCCTGATGCTCCCATGTCCACGCGTTTTCGCGCTGATAGCGGCAGAACGACGCGAGCGAGCTCACGAGAAGACCCGATGCGCCGTCCGGGCGCAGCCGCAAGTCGGTGTCGTAGAGCGTTCCGGCCGACGTCGTGCTCGAGAGCCACGTGACGAGCCGCTGGGCGAGCCTGCCGTAGCGCACCGCCTGCTCGTCGTCCGCGGCGTCGTACAGGAACACGAGATCGAGGTCCGACGCGTAGCCGAGCTCCTTGCCGCCGAGCTTGCCGTAGCCGACGATCGCAAAGCGCGGCGGCGCCGAACCCGGCTGCATCTGCGCCCACACGGCGACGAGCGTCGCTTCGAGCACCGCGTCCGCAAGCGCCGACAGATGATCGGCGAGCCGCTCGACCGAGAGCAGCCCGGCGATGTCCTGCGCAAGCAGCCGGAACAGATGTGCGTGCTGGAAATGGCGCAGCGCGTCCATCTGCCGCTCGCCATCGTCGCTGTGCTCGGCGACGAGGCGGGCGAGCTCGTGGCGCCACGCGTTCCAGTCGGGCTCGGTCAGCAGCACGCGCGCGTCGAGCAGCTCGTCGAGCAGGATCGGGTGACGGCCGAGATACGCGGCGGCCCACGCCGACGCGCCCATCAGGTGCGCGAGCCGCGGCAGCAGCGGCGGATGCTCGACGACGAGCGCGAGATACGCGCTTCGGCTTGCGACCGTCTCGATCAGCGCGAGCAGCCGCAGAAGCACCGTCTGCGCATCGGCACCGGGCACGGCTTCGTTCGCGGCGGTGAGCAGCAGCTCCGGGATCAGCGCATCGACGCGTTGCTGCGACAGCGCCGGCAGCTGGAGGTAGCGCCGGCTCGTGCGGAACTGCGACAGCGTCTGCGCGAGCGACTTGGCGTCGGCGAATCCGCCAGCGGCGAGCGACGACTCGGCGACGTCCGGGGTGACATCGCCACGCCACACGGCGGCGAAGCGCCGGCGCGCGGCCGAGATTTCATCGGCGGGCGCACCGCCGGCGTGCTCGGGCGCTCCGAGCACGGCGTTGAAGTGCGTGGCCACCGCGTCGCGATGGCGTGCGAGCTCGCGCTCGAATGTCGCCGCGTCGGCGAAACCCATCGCGGCGGCGAGCGCGGCGCGCTCTTCTCCGTCGGACGGCAGCGACTGCGTCTGCGCGTCGTCGCGATATTGCAGCCGATGCTCGACGTCGCGCAGGAATCGGTAGGCGCGCGCGAGCTCGCTCACCGCGGTGTCGGGCAACAGGCCGCGCGCACCGATCGCTTCGAGCGCGTCGAGCGTCGCGCGCGTTCGCAGCGCCGGCTCGCGACCGCCGCGCACGATCTGGATCGCCTGCGCGACGAACTCGATCTCGCGAATGCCGCCTTCGCCGAGCTTCACGTCGCTCGCATGGTCGCGTCGTCGGCCCTGCTCGCGGATCTGCCGGTGCACGTCGCGCAAGCCCTCGTAGACGTCGTAGTCGAGGTACTTGCGGTAGACGAACGGCCTCACCAGCGCGTCGAGCTCGGCGTGACGCGTGCCGGTCAGCGGGCGCGCCTTGAGCCACGCGTAGCGTTCCCACGCGCGGCCCTGCGTGATCAGGTACTGCTCGAGCGCCGAATAGGGCGCCGTCAACGGCCCGGAGTCCCCGTACGGTCGCAGTCGCATGTCGACGCGAAACACGAAGCCGTCGGCCGTCACCGCGCCGAGCGTGCCGATCACGCGGCGTCCCAGACGATCGAAGAACTCGCGATGCGACAGCGGTCGCGTGCCGCGCGTTTCGCCCTCCTCAGGATACGCATAGACGAGGTCGACGTCGGACGACACGTTCAACTCGGCGCCGCCGAGCTTGCCCATGCCGATGACCACCAGCGCGAGCGCGTCGCCGTTGATGCCGATCGGCTCGCCGTGCAGCTGCGCGAGCGTGCGCTGATGCACGGCAACCGCGGCGTCGAGGGCGATCTCGGCGAGGCGCGTCATGCCGCCGACGACTTCGGCGAGATCGGCGCGGCGCGTGAGATCGCGCGCGATCGTTCGCAGCATCGCACGGCGGCGCAGCGTGCGCAGCGCGCGGTTGAGCGCGTCCACGTCGCCGCTTGCGACGACCGGCTGCAGCGCGGCGCTTTCGGCGTCCCATTCGATCGGTGCGTCGATCGAGGCATCGAGCTCGTCGCGCTCGTGCGGACGGGCAGCGAGTGCCGCGCTGGCATAGCGGCTGAACGCGAGGGCGGCGGGAAGGTCCATCGGAGCTACAATCGGCGACAACAACCCGCCATTATGCCTGCCGCGCGTGATCCCTCCGGTGCCGTCGCGAGGCCGCTCGTCGTTCGAGCGGCGCGCGCCGCCGCGATGCTCGTCGTCGGCGCGTTCGCCGCATTCGCGCTGCTGCTGGTCACCGTGCGCTTCGTCGTCTTTCCGCAGGTCGGCGCGTATCGCGACGTGCTGACGGCGCAGTTGTCGCGCGAGCTCGGCCAGCCCGTCGAGCTGCGCGGGCTCACCACCGGATGGGACGGCTGGAATCCGAAACTCGTGCTGCACGATTTTCGCGTGCTCGACCGGATGCGCGCGAACGCGGCGCCGCTGCTCGAGCTGCCGGAGGTCGAGCTCACGGTTGCGTGGACGTCGCTGCCGCTGCTCGAGCTGCGCCTGAAGGATCTCGCGATCGACCGTCCACGGCTCGCCGTTCGGCGCGACCGCTCCGGCATGCTGCACGTCGCCGGGCTCGAGCTCGATCCGTCGCAGCCTACCGACGACACGCGCTTCACCGACTGGCTGCTGCGCCAGCCGAGCATCGAGGTGCGCGATGCGCTGCTCACGTGGAACGACGACCTGCGCAACGCGCCGCAACTCGTGCTCGACCGTGTGCAGCTGCGGCTCGAAAGCCGCTTCGGCCATCATCGGATCGGGCTCACCGGAACGCCGCCCGCGGAGATCTCGGCGCCGATCGACCTGCGCGGCGAATGGAGCGGCCAGTCGCTCGCGCAGTGGCAGAAAATGGACGGGCGCTTCTACGCGCGGCTCGACTATGCCGATCTCGCGGCCTGGCGCGAGTGGTTGCCGTTTCCGCTCGACATCGCGAGCGGCAAGGGCGCGGTGCGGATGTGGCTCGAGTTCGCCGGCGGCGAGCCGCGCGATGTCGTCGCCGATCTCGCGCTCGCCGAAGTGCGGGCGACGCTGCGCCAGGGGCTTCCGGAGCTCACGCTCACGCGGCTCGTCGGACGCGTCGACTGGAAAGCGACCGACGGCAAGCGCGAGCTGCGACTGCGGCAGGTCGCGTTCGGCACGGCAAGCGGCGAGAAGATGGAGGCGACCGACGCGACGCTGACGCTGCGCGACGCCGACGGTGCGCAGCCTTCGAGCGGGCGCGTCGACTTCGATCGGCTCGATCTCGCACCGCTGCGCGATCTCGCCGCGCATCTGCCGCTGCCCGAGCGCTTGCGCGTCGATCTCGCGCGCTTCTCGCCGCGCGGCAAGCTCACGAAGGGTCATGCGCAATGGCAGGGCGCGATCGACGCGCCGAGCGCGTTCGACGTCGGCGCCGACTTCAGCAACTTCGGCGTCGTCGCGCAGGACGCGCTGCCCGGCATGCGCGACCTCGACGGCCGGCTGACGGCGACGCAGACCGGCGGCGAGTTGAAGCTCGCCGGGCGCGCAACCGCGCTCGAGTTGCCGCATGTATTCGCCGATCCGATCGCGCTCGACAGCTTCGCCGCCGACGTCAGCTGGCAGCGCAAGGGCGAGCAGACGATCGTGCGACTCGAGCGCGTCGAATTCGCGAACGCCGACGCGGCCGGCACGGCTGCCGGCACTTGGCACTCGCTTGCGCAAGGTCCGGGCGAGATCGACCTCAACGCGCAGCTCTCCCGCGCCGACGCGCGCAGCGTGCACCGATACCTGCCCCTCGGCGCGAGCGCGCGAGCGCGCGCGTGGCTTGCCCGTGCGCTCGTCGACGGCAGCGCCACCGACATGAAGCTGCGTCTCACCGGCAATCTGGCGCAATTCCCGTTTGCCGACGGCAGGGGCGGCCGGTTCCTGCTCACCGGCAAAGCGGCCGCGGTAACGCTCGACTTCGCCGAAAGCTGGCCGGCGCTCGGCGCGATCGACGCCGACTTCAAGGTCGAAGGAGTCCGCGTGGCCGTCGATGCGGCCCGCGGCGGCATCTACGGCGTGCAGATCGAACGCACGCATGCCGAGATCCCCGACGTGAGAAACCCGCACCGCGTGCTTCGCATCGATGGCGTGGCGAGCGGGCCGACGGCCGACTTCCTGCGCTACGTCGAGGCGAGCCCCGTCGGTGGATGGATCAACCACGCGACGGCGAACGCCGCGGCGGCCGGCAACGGCTCGCTCGCGCTCAAGGTCGATCTCCCGCTCGCGTTCGACACGCCGGCCAGGATCGACGGCGAATACACGTTCAGCGCGAACCAGGTTCGGCTCGCCGCCATGCCCACGCTCGACAACGTGACGGGCAAGCTCGCGTTCAGCGAGGCGGACGTGCGCGCACGCGACATCGCGGCCGAGGCGCTCGGAGGTCCCGTTCGCTTGAGCTTGAGCGCGAGCGCCGGCGGTGCTGAGCGTCTGGTGCACGTCAGCGCGAGCGGCAACGCCAGCGTCGCCATGGTGAAGCGCGCGTTCGCGCTGCCTGCGGCGGAACGCATGTCGGGCAGCGCGGACTGGACGCTCGCGCTCGACCTGCGCGACGGTGGCGCGACATGGGTGGTCGAAAGCCCGCTCAAGGGCGCGCAGATCGATCTTCCTTCCCCGCTCGGCAAGCCGTCGGCCGATTCGGTTGCGCTGCGTGTCGAGCGAAAGCTCGATCCGCGCAAGCCGGGCGAGGACACGCTCGCGATCGTCTACGGCACGATCGCGCAGCTCGCCGTGCATCGACGGCTCTCCGGCGAGCATGTCGTTGTCGATCGCGCGCAGGCGCTCGTCGGCCGCGGCGCCGAGCGCGCCGAGCCGCTTCGCGCCGATCGCAACGGTCTATGGATAAGCGCCGACGTTGCGTCGCTTAGCATCGACGACTGGCTCGCGCTCGCGCGCGAGCGGAATGCGCCGACAAGCGCCGGTTCGCCCGACAACGGCAGCATGCCGTCGCTCGCGGGCATCGATCTCGATGTCGGCGCCCTCGACGCGATGGGACGGCGACTCGCCGACATGAAGGTCGCCGGGCGACCGGCCGGCGCCGATTGGAAGCTCGACCTGCGCGGTCGCGACGTCAGCGGCACGGCGACGTGGTCGGCGCCCGCGCCCGATGCACCGAACGGCCGCGTCGTCGCACGGCTCGCGCGGCTCGCCGTGCCGCCGGCGGCCGACGCGCCGGCATCGGCGGCCGACGCGCAGGCCGAGGCAAACACCGCGCGCTGGCCGGCGATCGACATCGTCGCCGAGTCGTTCGCATCGCGCGGCGGCCATGAGATCGGCCGGCTCGAGCTCACCGCGCAGCCGCGCGCGGGCGAGTGGCGCATCGACAAGCTCGCGCTGATCAACGACGCCGGTCGCATCGACGCGACCGGCGCGTGGCGCGCCGGCGGACGCGATGAGCAGACGAAGCTCGACGTCGCCGTCGACGTGAAGGAGGCGGGCGCTTTCCTCTCGCGCTTCGGCTATCCCGACGCGCTGCGCAATGCGCCGACGAAGATCGACGGCCAGCTCGCGTGGGCAGGGCCGCCGCATGCGTTCGACTACCCGACGCTCGCCGGCTCGTTCACGCTCAAGTCCGGCGCCGGCCGCTTCACCCGCATCGAGCCGGGCCTCGGCAAGCTGCTCGGCGTGCTGTCGCTGCAATCGCTGCCGAGACGCGTATCGCTCGACTTCACCGACGTGTTCAGCGAGGGCTTCACGTTCGACTCGATCGACGGCAGCATGCGAATCGACAGCGGCGTGATGTCGACGTCCGGGCTGCGTCTGTCCGGGCCGTCGGCGCGCGTGACGATCGCCGGCGACACCGACCTCGCGCACGAGACACAGCACTTGCTGGTGCGCGTGCAGCCGGCGCTGTCGGGCGGCGTGTCGGCCGGCGCGGCGCTGCTCTTCTTCGCGAACCCGGTCGTCGGTGCGGCGGTCGGCGCCGGATCGTTGCTCGCGCAAAAGATCATGAAGGACCCGATCGAGCAGATGTTCAGCTATGACTACACGGTCACCGGCAGCTGGTCCGACCCGGTGGTCACGCGCGGCAAGGTCGCGACCGCGCAGGCGAAGGAAGCGGCTCAGCGATGAGCGCGCGGCGGAAGTTGCGCGTCGCCGCCGTGCAGATGCTGTCGGGCGGCGACGTCGCCGCAAACCTCGCGCAGGCCGAGCCGCTGATCGCGCAGGCCGCCGGCGATGGTGCGGAGCTGGTCGTGCTGCCCGAGTATTTCGGCATCCTCGGCGCACGGGCAGGCGACAAGCTCGCGGTGCGCGAGATCGACGGTGACGGTCGGCAACAGGCGTTTCTCGCGCGCCTCGCGCGTGCGCATCGGATCCATCTGGTCGGAGGCAGCGTGCCGCTCGCAACCGCCGACCCGACGCGCGTGCGCAGCGCGCTCCTCGTCTACGGGCCGCAGGGCGAGCGCGTCGCTCGCTACGACAAGATCCATCTGTTCGCGTTCGATCAGGGCGACGAGAGCTACGACGAGCGGCGCACGATCGAGCCGGGCTCGGAGCCCGTTGCCTTCGAGATGCCGTGCGGCACCGTTGCCGCGTCGATCTGCTACGACCTTCGCTTTCCCGAGCTGTACCGGCGCTTTCGCGACCTCGCGCTGATCATCGCGCCTTCGGCATTCACGGCGACCACCGGCGCCGCCCATTGGCACCTGCTGCTGCGCACGCGCGCCGTCGAAAACCAGTGCTATCTGCTTGCGGCCGCGCAGGGCGGCACGCATCCGAACGGCCGGCGCACGTTCGGCCACTCGGCGCTCGTCGACCCGTGGGGCGACGTCGTCGCCGAGCGTGGCGACGACGGGCCCGGCGTCGTCGTCGCCGACGTCGATCCGCAGCGCGTCGCGCAAGTCCGAAGCGAGCTTCCCGCGCTCGCGCATCGCGTGCTCTAATTCATGGCGGGCGGCGTTGTGCGCCGTTATCGTATCGGTTCGACGGAGGAGAGCTCATGAGCGAGAACTCGCAGCCGCGGGGGCGGGCAGCCGACATCGGCGTGCATTCGCTCGATCATTTCATTCTCGACGTGCCGGACGTCGGTGCCGCGCGCGCGTTCTACGCCGGCTTCGGACTCGACGTGCGCGACGACGGCGACGCGATCTCGCTCCACGCGCACGACAATCCGCATCGCTGGGCGCGCATCCGCCGCGGGCCGCGCAAGCGCCTGCATGCGCTCAACTTCGGCGCGTACGCCCCGGACATGCCGCGCTTCGCCGAGCGGCTGCGCGCGCTCGGCGTCGAGCGCATCGATGCGCCGGCCGAGACGAATCGCGAGGCGCTGTGGTTGCGCGATCACGACGGTCGCGCGGTGTCGATCGCCGTCGCGCCGAAATGCTCGCCGGACGCGAAGACCCGCACGACGTTCGAGTCATGCACGGAGGGCCGGCGCGGCGCGTGCAATCGCACCGGTGCGCCGGCGGTGCGGCCGCGGCGGCTGTCGCATGTGCTGATGTTCACGCCGGACGTCGAGAGCGCGATCGCGTTCTACCGCGACGTGCTCGGCCTGCGGCTGTCCGACCGCTCGGGCGACGGCATCGCATTCATGCACGGCGTGCATGGCAGCGACCACCACATGATCGCATTCGCGAAATCGAGCGCGCCGGGCTATCACCATTCGAGCTGGGACGTGCCGTCGATCGAGGAAGTCGGGCTCGGCGGCATGCAGATGGCCGACCGCGGATTTCGTCATGGATGGGGTCCGGGCCGGCACGTGCTCGGCTCGAACTACTTCTGGTACGTGCAGGATCCGTGGGGCAGCTTCGCCGAGTTCTCGGCGGACATCGACTACGTGCCGCACGGCGCGACGTGGGAAGCGGGCGACCACCCGCCCGAGGACGCGTTCTATCTGTGGGGACCGGAGCCGCCGTCCGATTTCGTCACCAATCACGAAGCATGACCGCTCGATCGCGCCGAGCGCGCGACGGGGTTTGCGCCAACGGGGGAGAGCATCGATGAGATTCACGCACGTCATTCGCATCGCCGTCGCGCTGGTCGCGTTGTCGGTCGCCGGCGCGGCGACATCGCAGCCGGCCAAACAGCCGATCCGCATCGGCAGCACGCTCGCGCTGACCGGGCCGCTGGCGGCGACCGCGCTCGTGCACAAGATCGTCGGCGAGTACTACGTCGACGATTTGAACCGCCGCGGCGGGCTGCTCGGGCGCCCGGTCGAATGGATCGTCAAGGACGACCAGTCGAAACCCGACGTCGCGCGCACGCTCTACGAGCAGCTCGTCACGACCGACAAGGTCGACCTGCTGATGGGCCCGTACGCGACCGGCGCGATCCTCTCGGCGATGGGCGTCGCGCAGCGCTACAACAAGGTGCTGATCCACCATACGTTCGGCATTCCGTCGCTCGCGAAGTACGACATGCAGTTTCCCGCGTGGCACATGGGATCGGAGCCGGGAACGACGGTGCCGGCGACCGTGCTCGACGCGCTTGCCGCATCGGCGAAGCCGCCGAAGACGATCGCGGTGGTCACGAGCAAGTTTCCGTCGGTGCATTTCATGTCGGTCGGCGCGCGCGACGTCGCGAAGAAGCGCGGCTTGAACGAGGTGCTGTTCCTCGAGTGGGAGTTCGGCAATCTCGACTTCGGCCCGATCGCCGCGCGCATCAAGGACGCGAAGCCGGACTTCGTCTGGGTCGGCGCGCTCGGCCTCGAGGGGAACCAGCTGATCGACGCGATGAAGAAGATCGACTACACGCCGCCGATGCAGTTCTACATCTATCCGGCGCCGGGGCCGATGGCGACGTCGGCGGATGCGAAGAACGCGCTCTCCGTCACGATCTTCGAGGAGAACCCGCCGTTCACGAGCAACCCGGGGGCCGCCGAGTTCATCAAGGCGTACCACGAGCGCGCGAGCAAGGCCGGACTGCCGTACACGCTCGTCGAAACGCAGGCCGCTGCGTCGTACACCGCGTGGCAGATGCTCGAAGCGGCTGTGAAGGCGACCAACGGCCTCGACGACAAGGCGATCGCGCAGTGGCTCAAGACGCATCGCGTCGACACGATCCAGGGCAAGCTGCGCTTCGACGGCCCCAGCAACTACGGCGACGATCTGATGCGCGTGAAGCAGGTGCAGAACGGCCGCTGGGTCACCGTATGGCCGAAGGAGTACGCGGCGCCCGGCGCGACGCTGCAAGTGCAGTAGCGGCGGCAACGGATGAGCCTTCCCAGCGCGACGCTGCTCGCGCAGTCCGCGCTGTCCGGCGTTTTCGTCGGCGCGCTCTACGGCTTGCTCGGCATGGGCCTCGGGCTGTCGTGGGGCCTGCTGCACCTGATCAATCTCGGGCAGTTCGCGCTCGCATTCCTCGCCGCGTATGTGTGCCTGCAGCTCGCGTCGGCGGGCGGCATCGATCCGCTCGCCACGCTCGCGATCATCGTGCCGTCGTTCTTCGCGCTCGGCGTCGCGATGCAGTGGGTGCTCGCGCGGTTTCGCGTGACGCCGCTCAACTCGCTGCTCGTGACGTTCGGCGTGACGGTGATCGTCGAAAGCGTCATCCAGTCGATCTGGACGGCCGACTTCCGCCGCCTCGAATCGCCGTACGCGGCGCAGAAGGTCAAGCTCGGCGCGCTGTTCCTGCCCGTGCCCGAGCTGATCACGCTCGCGCTCGCCGTTGCGATCGCCTTCGCAATCTGGGCGGCGATGCGCTACACCGACGTCGGCAAGGCGATGCGAGCGTGCGCCGAGGACGGCGAGATCGCCGCCGCGTTCGGCATCGATCGCCGTACGCTCGCGCTCGGGTTGTCCGGCGTGTCGGCGGCGCTCGCGGGCGTCGCCGGCGTGTGTCTCGCGCTGTCGTACACGCTCGCGCCGTCGCAGATCTACGCGTGGATCGGCGTCGTGTTCGCCGCCGTGATGATGGGTGGCCTCGGCAGCGCCGTCGGACCGCTGGTCGCCGGCGTCGTCATCGGCGTGAGCGAAGCGGTGACGATGGCCGTGACGGCGCCGTCGTGGGCGCCGATCGTGTCGTTCACGCTGCTGATCCTCGTGCTGCTGCTCCGGCCGGGGAAGCTCTGATCGTCGATCGAACGCTCGTCGGGATCGTCGTCGCCGGCGCAGCGCTCGCGACGATTCCATTCGCCGGCTTGCCCGGGTTCTACGAGTCGTTCCTGTATCTGGTGCTTAGCTGGGTGATCCTCGCCACGTCGTGGAACATCCTGTCCGGATACTCGGGCTACTTCTCGTTCGGCCACGGCGCGTTCTTCGGCGTCGGCACGTACGCGACGGCGACGCTCGCATCGCGCTTCGATGCGCCGTTCCTGTGGACGCTGCCGGTCGCCGCGGCCGGTCGGCCGCGCTGCTCGGCGTCGCGCTCGGCGCCGTTGCGTTTCGGGTGCGCCGCGTTCGCGGCGAGCTGTTCGCGCTGCTCACACTCGCGGTGACGTTCGTCGTCGCGACGATCATCGCCAACACGCCGATCGACGGCGGACCCGGTGTCTATCTGAGCGCGGTCCCCGTGCCCGCGCTTGCGCCCACGCCGACCGGCTCGTTCTATCTGATCGCGCTCGCGCTCGCCGTGCTCACCGTTGCCATCGCATACGTCATTGCGAAGTCGGCGGCGGGGCTCGCGCTGTTCGCGATTCACGACGACGAGGACGCTGCGGAGGTCGTCGGCGTTCCCACCTACCGGATGAAGCTCGCGACGTTTGCGCTGTCGTGCGCGCTTGCCGGCGTCGCCGGGGGCATTCACGCGCTGTTCGTATCGTACGTGACGGTCGGCAGCACGTTCTCGATCACCGTGCCGCTCACCGTCGTGCTGATGAGCGTGCTCGGCGGAACGCGGCACTGGGCGGGACCGGCAATCGGCGCGCTCGTCATCACGACGTTGCTGTATGCGTTCACGGCCGGCGATCACGCGGTGGCGGGCAAGGCGGCATTCGGCGCGATCCTGATCGCCGTGATCCTGTTCATGCCCGACGGCCTGCTCGGGCAGCGCTTCGTACGGCGAAAGCGAGCCGGCGACGCCGTTTCATCCCCAGGCGAAGCGTCGGCGTCCTCCCGAGGCGAAGATCCGGCTTCATCGCGAGGGCAAGCCGAGGAACCTGCCTTTGCGAGGCGAGGCCAACAGCAGATTCCCCGTTTCGCTCGCAATGACGATGAACGGCGCCCCCTGCAAGGCGAGCCGCTGCTGCGCATTCGCGGCGTCGCCCGATCGTTTGCAGGCGTCGCGGCGCTCGCCGGTGTCGACTTCGACGTGCACGGCGGCGAGATCGTTGGTCTGCTGGGGCCGAACGGCTCGGGCAAGTCGACGCTGATCAACGTCGTGAGCGGTCATCTGCGTCCGGACAGCGGCTCGATCGTCTTCGAAGGACAAGAGATCGCCGGCATCCCGGCGCACCGGATCGCACGCGCCGGCGTCGCGCGCACGTTCCAGATTCCGCGGCCGTTCGCTCACCTGTGCGTCGTCGACAACGTCGCGCTCGCTGCGACGTTCGGTGCGGCGGCACTCGTCGGCGCCGCCGCGCGTGCCGAGGCGCATGCGTGGCTCGAATTCACCGGTCTCGGCGCCAAGGCGAACGCGCGTCCCGGCGAGCTCAACCTGCACGAGCGAAAATTCCTCGAGCTCGCGCGCGCGCTTGCATCGCAGCCGCGGCTCGTCCTGCTCGACGAGGTGCTGTCGGGTCTCACGCCGTCCGAGATGGACGATGCGATCGGACTGATCGCGAGCCTGCGCGAGCGCGGCACGACGATCGTGTTCGTCGAGCACGTGATGCACGCGGTCGTCGCGCTGACCGATCGGATCGTCGTGCTGAATCAGGGTCGCGTGCTCGCCCAGGGCCCGGCCGCCGAGGTGATGCAGGATCGCGCTGTCGTGACCGCCTATCTCGGCGCCGCGCATGCTTGACGTCGCGAGCGTGCGTGCGGGCTACGGCGTCGCGACCGCGCTGTGGGACGTGTCGCTTCGCGTCGGCGAGGCCGAGCTCGTCTGCGTCGTCGGGCCGAACGGCGCCGGCAAGACGACGTTGATCAACGCGATCGCCGGCATCAATCCGATCCGCGCGGGTCGTGTCGCGATCGACGGCCGCGATGTCACGCATCTGGCCGCCCATCGCCATTGCGCGGCCGGCGTTGCGATCGTGCCCGAGGGCCGGCGGCTCTTCACGGCGATGACGGTGCGCGAGAATCTCGAGCTCGGCAGCTACGTCGCGCACGCGAAGGCGCACCGAAGCGCTTCGCTCGCCAACGTGTGCTCGCTGTTCCCGGCGCTCGTGGAGAAGCTCGACCGGCCCGCAGGATCGCTGTCCGGGGGGCAGCAGCAGATGGTTGCGATCGCGCGGGCGCTGATGGCGCGTCCCCGACTGCTGCTGCTCGACGAGCCGTCGCTCGGTCTCGCGCCGATGATCGTGGTCGCGATGTTCGATGCAATCCGCGCGATCAACGCCGACGGCATGGCGGTGCTGCTGGTCGAGCAGAATGTCGCGATCGCGATGGACGTCGCGCATCGCGCGTACGTACTCGACGAGGGCCGCGTGATCGCCGCCGGCACGCCGGCGCAGCTTTCGGCGCGGCCCGAGATTCGCCGCGCCTACCTCGGAGCATGAGGACCGAGGGTCAGAGTGCTGTTCGTTAGTCGATGAGGGTCAGAGTGCGGTTTTCACGAGCCGCCTTACGCGATGAGGGTCAGAGTGCTGTTATCACGAGCCGCCTTGTGAACGTAGCCGCGCCGAGACTGCACTCTGACCCTCGTTGCCAGACTGCACTCTGACCCTCGCTAAAGGATGCGGTTGAACCAGAGAACCGACAGGAACGCGGCGCACAGCGCGAGCAGCGCAGCGGCCGCCGAGAAGAGCGCCGTTATTTCCTGGTCCTTGGTCTCGAGCACGACCTTCGAGTTGAGGCTCTGGTAGATCTTCTTCAGGTCGTTCGCCGTGCCGGCGTAGAAGTATTCGCCCCGTGTGATGTTCGCGATCTGCTTCAGCGCTTCCTCGTCGAGGCGAACGCGCATCGACCAGCCTTCGAATCCGATGACCTCGCCGCTGACGGTGCCGATGCCCACGGTGAACACCTTGACGCCGCGGTCGGCCGCGACGCGTGCCGCCTCCACCGGGTCGGGGCCGGTCGTCGTCTGACCGTCGGTCAGCAGGATAATCGCCGCCTGCGAGTACGAGCCGGGCGGCACCGGCTTAGGCTCGTTCTTGTCGTCGCGCGCGGAATCGATCGGCGCGCCGCGCCGCGCGTCCTTGTGCGGATTGGTCGAGCGCAGGTCGAAATCGGCGTCGGGAAAGATCGCTTTGAGCGAAACGAGGATACCGCTGCCGATCGCGGTGGCGCGCTGCAGCTGGAAGCGATCGATCGCCGCGACGATGTCCTCGCGGTTGTTCGTCGGCGGCTGCACGATCGCCGCGGTGCCGGCGAACGTGACGACGCCGACGCGCGTGGAGCTCGGCTGGTCGGCAACAAACGCTTTGGCGGCGTTTTGCGCCGCAACGAGGCGATTCGGCTGCACGTCGCTCGCGCGCATGCTCCCCGAGACATCCATGGCGAGAATGATCGTGTCGTGCTGCGAAGGCAGCGTGACGATCGCCGTGGGCCGTGCGATCGCGACGACGAGCGTGATGAGCGAGAGCAAGAACAAGAGCGGCGGGATGTGCCGCCGGAAGCGGGGGCCCGACGCGAGCGCCTCCTTCACCATCGACAGGCTCGCGTAGCGAACGGCCGACTTCTTCTTCCGCTGCAGCAGCCAGACGTACGCGCCGACGAGTAGCGGCACGAGCGCGAGCAGCCAGAACGCTTCAGGCCAGAGGAACTTCACGCGCGTGCTCCAGATGGCTCGGCAGGCCGCCGCCCGACAGCTGGCTTCGCCGCTTGCGCAGGTCGGCGAAGCGCAGCACCGCCTCGACGAGATCCTCGCCGGTCGACAGCTCGAGCGCGTCGACGCCCGCCTGCCGCAGCGACGAGCGCAGCTCGGCCTCGCGCTTCTCTGCGATCTGCGCAAAGCGCTTGCGAAAGGCCTTGTCGTGCGTATCGACGAACAGCTGCTCGCCGGTCTCGGAGTCCTGGATCGTCACCAGTCCGAGATCGGGCAGCTCCATTTCGAGCGGGTCGTATAGCCGCACCGCAATCACCTCGTGCCGCTGCGCGAGCTGCGCGAGCGGCCGCGCCCATCCCGGCTTGCTGATGAAGTCCGACACGACGAAGACCAGCGAACGGCGCGGCATCACCTGGAACGCCGTTTCGAGCAGCTCGGCGAGGTCGGTCGGCGTCGCGCTCGCGCGCTCGGGTCGGGTCATCATCCTGTGCATGATGTGCAGCACGTGCCTGCGTCCGGTGCGCGCCGGCACCACACCGTCGACGTGCTCGCCGTAGAAGAGCGCGCCCACCGGGTTGCCGCGGCGCGTGAGGAGCCGCATCAGCACGGTCACGAACTCATGAGACAGCGAACGCTTGCGAACGTCCTGCGAACCGAAGTCGATCGACGGCGAAAGATCGAGCAGGAACCAGCCGATGACGTCGCGGTCCTCGTTGAACTCACGGACGTACGGCGTGTTGAGCCGCGCGGTGACGTTCCAGTCGATGTGCCGCACGTCGTCGTGGTACTGGTACTCGCGCAGGTCCGCGAGATCCATGCCGAAGCCGCGGAACAGCGTCCGGTAGTCGCCGTGCAGCACGCCGTCGAGCCGGCGGATGACCGTCCACTCGAGGCGGCGCAGGACGTGCTCAGCTCGGCGCGCCGACTCGGACATGAGTCTCCAGCGGTTTTTCCGGCGCCGGAAGGTGCGTCATGATCTTCGCGATGATCTGATCGGACGTGAGCCCTTCGGCGAGCGCCTCGTACGACAGCACGAGGCGATGGCGCAGCACGTCGGGTGCGAGGTCGGTGACATCCTGCGGCAGCACGTAATCGCGGCCGCGCATATAGGCGAGCGCACGCGCGCCTTCGATCAGGTGGATCGGCGCGCGCGGGCTCGCGCCGAACGACAGGAAGCGGCCGAGATCCTTCAATCCGTAGCGCTCGGGATAGCGCGAGGCGGCGGCGAGCCGGACCGCGTACTGGATCAGCGCCGGATCGACGTAGCCGCTGCGGCACTCGCGTTGCAGCGCGGAAAGCTGGTCGGTCGTCGCCACCGTGGCGACGTCCTTGGCGAAGCCGGTGACGCGCTGGACGATGACGAATTCCTCCTCCTCGCTCGGATAGCCGACCAGCACCTTCATCATGAACCGGTCGACCTGCGCTTCGGGCAGCGGATAAGTGCCTTCCGTCTCGATCGGGTTCTGAGTCGCCATCACAAGAAACGGCTCCGGCACCGGATGCGTCTCGCCGGCGATCGTCACCTGGTACTCCTGCATCACCTCGAGCAGAGCGCTCTGCACCTTGGCCGGTGCGCGGTTGATCTCGTCGGCGAGCAGCAGGTTGCAGAACACCGGCCCGAGCGATGTCGTGAAGTCGCCGCTCTTCTGGTTGTAGATGCGGTTGCCGACGAGGTCGGCCGGCACGAGGTCGGGCGTGAACTGGATCCGGCGAAACGTTCCCCGGATCGTCTTCGCGAGCGTCTTGACCGTCAGCGTCTTCGCGAGGCCCGGAACGCCTTCGACGAGCAGGTGCCCCTGCGCGAGGATCGCCACCATCACGCGCTCGAGAAAGTGGTCCTGCCCGACGACGACCTTCTTCACTTCATAGAGCACCTTCTCCATCAACGTCGCGGTATCTCCGCGCGTCGGCTCTCGGTTGTCCATGGGTCCCTTCTGCCCTGCGGGCACGGTTGCTCTAGAACGGCGGTACGCCGAATGCGGCAGCGGCGTTCTCGATCGGAACGGCGAAGCCGATGCCGATGAAGACGCGCTGGGAGGTCGGATTGAGAATGCCGGTGACGATGCCGACGACTTCGCCCTCGGCAGTCACGAGCGGACCACCCGAGTTGCCCGGATTGGCGGCCGCATCGAACTGGATCAGGTTCGTCAGCAGCCGCTTGCCTTCGGGCGAGCGGTATTCGCGCCGCAGGCCCGAAACGACGCCCGCGCTGACCGACGGGCCGATGCCGAAGGGGAAGCCGACGGCGACGACCTGATCGCCCATCGCGAGATCGGCCGTCGAGCGCAGCGTCGCCGCGACGAGGTCGTCGGGCAGCGTCTTCGCCTGCAACACGGCGAGATCGTTCTCCGGCTGCGTGCCGATCAGCGTGGCTTCCGATTGCGTACCGTCGAAGAACTCGACACCGATGCGCGATGCGCCGGCGACGACGTGCAGGTTCGTGAGGATGATGCCCTTGTCGACGATGACGACGCCGCTGCCGACGCCTTTGACCGTCTCGCTTTCCTGTCCGGGCTCGCTTTCGAGGTCGCGCACCATGACCACCGACGGGCGAATGACGTCGTACGCCTTCGCCGCCTGCGATGGCAGCGGCTGCGTTTCGAGCGTGTGGCGAACGGCGAGGTCGATGTCGTCCTGCGTGATCGCGTGCGGCGGCGGATTCATCGCCGAATGGACGCCGAAGACGAGGAGGGCAGCGATGGCGCCGGCACCGAGCCAGATCGGCCGGTGGTGGCGACCGAAGAAATTGCGGACGCGCGCTTTCAGCGGAATCGCCGGCGGCGCATCGCCGCCTAGGGAGCCGCCCGGTTGCTCGCTGCCTGCATCGCTCCGAGCGGTTGAAGCCGGGACGATCGCCGATCGCCCCGAACGACTGTACAACGTCACGCGCCGCATCGTCCGTCCCGTCCGTCGGCGTCGCCGTAACGCGCTCGCCGCTCGCATCCTGCAAAGATACTGAAATTTGTCGCCGTTGACAGGAAAACGTTCCGCGCGCGGAACGGCCGTGCCGATTCGCCGCCGGGCGGCGCCGAGGCAGCGCGCAAGCCGCTCATCGGTTCGCCGCGCTTTCGCCGCCGTCCAGGGCGGCCGCCCGCTCGATCAGCCGCTGTGCGTTCCGATACGCGGGCGGCTCGATCCACAGGCCGTCGACCAGCGGTCGATCGATGCCTTGCGCACGCGCCTTCTCGAACGCCTCGATGATCCGTCGCGCGCGGACGATCTCGTCGACCGACGGCGTCATGATCCGCTGCACGACGCCGACGTGCGCGGCGCTCACGGCGCTCTTGCTGCGGTAACCCAGCCGGCGCGAGTGGCGCGTTTCGCGCTCGCAGCCCTCGGCGTCGGAATACGTGTACGGCGCGTCGACGGGCTCGATTGCAAGCGCGCGTGCATCGAGCAGGAAGCGGGCTCGCGCATAGGCGAGTTCTTCCGCGTCCGGACCGCGCTCCGCACAAAGGTCCGTGGCGAGGTCTTCCGTCGCGAGGAGCACGCTCGCCACCCGCGGGCTCGCCTTCACGATGCGTGCGAGATCGGCGATGCCGGCGGCGGTCTCGATGTTCGGCACGATTTCCGTTGCGCCGCGGCCAGCGCGCGGCCGTCCCTCGGCGTGAGCAAGCACGCCATCGAGCGACGATACCGCATCGGCGGAAGCCTTCGGCAGCAGCACGACACGAACGCCGGCGGCCACGGCCGCCACCGCGTCCTCGGCGCCCCCGTCGTCCTGCGCGTTGATGCGCACTGCAAGCAGCAACCGTCGCTCCGCGGCATGCGCGGCCAGCGCGCTGATCGATTGGCGCGCCGCGAGCTTGCGATCGCGCGGCGTGAAGTCCTCGAGGTCCTGCACGACGACGTCGGGGCGCGCGGCGAGCGCGGCGGCATGCGCGCGCTCGTCTGCGCCGGCGACGAAGAGCACGCATCGGCGCAGCTCGGGACGCAGCGGAAGTGGATCGTTCATGTTCGTCGGCCGCCGAAGCTCCGATCATCGCAGGGAATTGGCGGGAATTGAACCGCCGCCGGGCGGCATGGAAGTTGCGACGGTGACGGACCGACTTCGAAGCGCGCCCGCCCGAGCGGAAAGAGTTGCTTCAAGCGGCAACGTCCGTTTCCGGACTCCGCGCGTCGGCGAGCGCCGCTTGGGGCACCGCGACTGTGCGAACAGCGAAAACATGGGGATCCCCGGTGAAGGAACACCAAGCATCGATGTCGCGCGATATCGCGGTCGTCGGCGCATCGGCCGGGGGTCTGGACGCGCTTCGTACGCTCCTCGCGAGCCTGCCTTCGGACTACGCGGCGGCGATGTTCATCGTTTTCCACATGGCGGCGGAGTCGCCGGGCAGCCTGGCCGTGATTCTCCAGCGCGCGACGACGCTGCCGGTGCGGGCCGCGGAGGACGGTGCGCCGGTCGTTCCGGGCGAAATCCGCGTCGGCGTCCCCAACCGGCACCTGGTGCTCGAAGGCGGCCGGATTCGGCTTTCGAGCGGCCCGCGTGAGAACCGTCACCGGCCGGCGATCGACTCGCTGTTCCGCTCGGCTGCCTTCACGCACGACACGCGCGTGGTCGGCATCGTGCTCACCGGGATGCTGGACGATGGCGCTGCCGGGCTTTGGTCGATCAAGGCACACGGCGGCCATGCGATCGTGCAGGACCCGGCGGACGCGACGTTCCCCGACATGCCGCAGAACGCGATCGATGCCGTCGACGTCGATCAGGTGCTCCGATTGCCCGACATCGCGCCGGCGCTCGCGCGGCTCGCGCAAGAGCGCGTCGGCGTCGCGACGCCGACGCGCGATTTGAATCTCGAACTCGAGGTCGAAATGATGGCCAACGACGACTTCTCGATGGAGAAGCTCGACCGCCTCGGCGATCCATCGAAGCTCACCTGTCCCGAATGCGGCGGAGCTCTGTGGGAGATGCGCGAGCCGCCGACGCGCTTCCGATGTCATGTCGGCCACGGTTACTCGATGCACAATCTCTTCGCCGAGCAGAACACGCAGGTCGAGGCGTCGCTGTGGGCCGCCGTGCGCGCGCTCGACGAGGCCGCGCACATCGCGCGGCGACTGGCCGACCAGGCGCAGCGGTCGAACCGGCCGAAGTCGGCGCGGACGTTCAGGGACCAGGCAGAAGACAGCGCGCGCCACGCCACGCGTATTCGTTCGCTGATCGAGCGCGGCCCCGCGACGGCCGCGTCGTGAACGCGCGCGGCGTGCGGTGACGTCGGTCGAAGACGAAGTCACCGCGGCGGCGTGGAACGCGGAATCGCGATCCGCGACGGTGTCCGCGGTGGATTCGGCGCCGCCGGCGGGGGCCGGAACAGCTGGTAGAAATCCTCGACGAGACGCACGTACGCCTGCGTTTCAGGGTACGGCGGTACGCGCGCGTACGTGCCGACGACCTGCTCGCCGGCGTTGTACGCGGCGAGCGCAAGCACGACGTCGTTCGCAAAGCGAGCGAGAAGATCGCGCAGGTAGCGTGTGCCGACTGCGACGTTGGTCGCCGGATCCATCAGCCGCTGCGCGGTCGAGCGGCGCGCATCGCCGGCGACGCCGTAGCGCTCGCCTGTTTCAGGCAGCACCTGCATCAGGCCGACGGCGCCCTTGCTCGAGATCGCTTCGGGATCGAACGCGGATTCGACGGCGATCACGGCCTTCACCAGTGCGGGCTCGAGTTGCTGGCGCTTCGCCTGCGCCTCGATCAGAGCGTCGAAGCGCGTAACGTTCGCGCTCGCGGTGACGCGCCGGTACAGCGGCGTCGCCCGCAGCCGCTCGATCGCGCTTGCATCGCGTGACGGCAGCGAGGGATCGAGCGTCGTTCGACCCCTGAAGAACAGCTGATAGCGTTCGTCGAGGCGCTCGGTGGCGAAGTGGCTTCGGCCTTGCTCGTCGACGTAGCCCCAGAGATCGGCGCGCGCGAGCGGTGCGTACGCGAGCGCGACGGCGATCGATGCGCGAGCGAGCGCTACAGCGCCTTGAACGACGCCTCTCCGGTCAGCGCGCGACTCGTCGCTTCGACGAGAAGCGCGCGCGTGACGTCGTCGATCGGCTGCAGGTCGCGCATCAACGCCGCTTGCGCGAGCAGCGGACCGACGTCGTCGGGATAGATGGGTGAGAGCTTCGTGTCAGGCGGTGTCGCCGCGAACGGCGGCCGCGCGAATGCGCTGCCCGGATGCATGCGTACCTCGGTGGATTCGTCGTCGGATTCGACGCCGGGCCACCTATTCTAGGCGCGTGCATTTGCACATGCCAGTGGCATTGGCCGCCGTGCGTCAGTCGGCAAGAATTTCCGTCAGCGTCTCGGCGTCGATCGGCTTCACCAGGTACGCGTCGAATCCTGCAGCGATCGCGCGGGCGCGCGCGTCGTGCTGCCCATAGCCGCTCAGCGCGACGAGCCGCACACGGCGACCGTTCTCCCCGGCACGGACGCGGCGCGCCACCTCGTAGCCGTCGCAGCCGGGAAGGCCGATGTCGACGATTGCGACGTGCGGCCGCACGCGCAGCACCTCGGCAACGCCGGCGAGGCCGTCGTCGGCTTCGTGCACGTCGTGACCCTGGAGGTCGAGCAGCGCTTTGAGCATCCGCCGGCCGTCGGCGTTGTCCTCGACGATGACCACCGTCTTCGGCACCGCGGCTGGCGCACGCAGGTGCTCGGGAACGTCGGCAACGACCGGCGGGTCAATCGCCGGAATGCGCACGGTAAAGGTCGCGCCGTGCCCGGCGCCGCTGCTGCGCGCGGCGACGTGGCCATCGTGCAGCTCGACCAGCCTGCGCACGAGCGTCAGCCCGAGGCCGAGGCCGCCTTGCGCGCGGTCGAGCGTGCGCTCGCCCTGCGTGAAGAGGTCGAACACGCGCGGCAGCAGCGATGCCGCGATGCCCACGCCGGTGTCGGTCACTTCGAGCAGCGCCAATTCGGCGACGGCACCGACGCGCACGCCGATTCGTCCGCCGTGCGGTGTGTACTTCACCGCGTTGTCGACGAGATTCGCGACGATCTGCTCGATCCGCGTCTCGTCGGCGTGGATCCACACGTCGCGCACGTCGACATCGACGTCATGGTCGCCGAGCCGCCCGCCGTTGCGCATCACGTCGACGGTTCGCCGAACGAGGCTCGCCAGATTGACGGGACGGCGGTGAAGCACGATCTTGCCGCGCGTGACGCGCGCGACGTCGAGCAGGTCGTCGACGAGCTGGCGCAGCACGCCGATCTGCCGCGAGATGACGTCGCGCGACGGTGCGGCCGGATCGGCCGACGGCGCGAGGCGATTCAGCACGGCGAGCGACGTCGTGATCGCGTTCAGCGGATTGCGCAGCTCGTGGCCGAGCATGGCGAGGAACTCGTCCTTGCCGCGGTTCGCCGACTCGGCTTCCGCGCGCGCCTGCTGCTCGCGCGCGACCGCGGCGTTGAGCGCGTGCTCGCGCTCGCGCAGCAACCGCCCGGCCTCGTCGAAGGCGCGCGTGACGTCGTCTATCTCGGCGATCTCCTCGGCCGGCGCAACGGGAACGTTGCCGCCGCCGCCGAGCGCCTTCGCCGAATGCGCGAGCGCAGCGATCGGACCCGAGATGCGGCGGCCGAACAGCATCGCAAGCGCGACCGCGAGCAGGCCGACGACGAGCGCCGCTGCCGCCATCGCGTACGTCGTGCCGCGCAGATCGGCTTCGACATCCTCCGCCGGCACGCCGGTGGCCACGGTCCAGCCCCAGCGCGTCGAGCGCCGATGCGCGGTGTAGAAGTACTGCCCTTCGAGGCCGTAGTTGCGATACGCGCCCTCGATCTTCTCGCGCGCTCGCTCGTAGAGGCCCGGTGATGCGCGCTGGCCGATCCACCGGTTCTCGTTCAGCGTGCGCGCGATGACGACGCCGGTGCGGTCGAGCAGCGTCATCGTCGCGTTCGGCGCCATCGGGTACTTGGCGAGGAAGTCGAGCCAAGTACGTGGCTCGATGCCGGCCACAAGGACATGCGTCACCCTGTCGTCGCGTGTCACCGGAACGGCGATCTCGGTCATGAACTTGCGCGCCTCGCCGGTGCGCACGAGGCCCGAGAGCTGCGGTGCGCGGGTCGCAACGACGCGATTGAACGTCTCGATGTCGACGGGACCGAGCTCGTCGCCGTGCGGGGTAAGCTTGAAGAGCTGCCTCCCCGACGATTCGACGAGCGCGACCGTCGACCACGACGATTGCGACGTGAGCACCAGGCGCACCGTCGCCTCGAACGCGTCGGTGCGGCCGCCTTCGAGGTCCGGCGACAGCGCGAGGTTTTCGAGCACGCGGATCGAGGCGCCGATCTCGGTGTCGAGCGCGATCGTCATCGCGCGTACGCGCTCGAGATAACCTTCGTCGTACGTCGCGCGCTGCTGCAGCCAGAAGAGGCCGGTCAGCACCGCCGAGAAGACGAGCACCGGCAGCAGCGCCGCGCATACGAGCAGCACGAGATGCGAGCGAATCGTCATCGTCGTCGGCGTCGGGTCGGGTTCGCTGGCGCACGAGCGACATGCGCGCCGTCAGCTAGCCTACGACAGGCCGGCGAAAAACGCGACCGGCAGGCAAAGACGGTGCTAGCGTCCGCGCAGCAGCACGAGCACGGCGCCACCGCCGCCGGCATGCTGCGGGGCTTCGCAGTACGCGAGCACATCGTCCCACTGCGAGAGCCATCGCCGGACCTTGCCCTTCAGCACCGGCTCGCGATTGGGCGACGTCAGTCCCTTGCCGTGGATCACCCGCACGCAGCGAAAGCCGCGCTGGCGGGACTCGTGCAGGAAGTCGGCGAGCGCGTCGCGCGCCTCGTCCGACGTGTTGCCGTGCAGGTCGATCTCCGACTGCACCGCCCAATGGTGCCGGCGCAGCTTGCCGAGTACGTCGTTGCCGACACCGCGGCGCACGAACGTCTGCTCGCCCTCGAGCTCCTGGCCGATGTCCCAGCTCGCGGGAGCCGGCTCGTCCCCGAATTTGGAGGCGAGCAGCGCATCGCGGTCGTCGGCGATCCGCTGCCGGGGGACCGGTGCCGGACGTGGCCGGCGAATCTGCGCGCGTGTGGACGGCGGCAGGCGCTTCACGTCGGCGAACGCCTGAGCGAGATCGATGTCGGCGTCCGCATGCTTGCCGGCGCCGAGCGAGCGGCGCACCGACGTCGCCGCATGTCGCCCGGGTGTCGCCGGCGCGGGCGCGGGAACGTGACGCGCCGGCCCCGGTCGCGTCGGCGCTTGCGCACCGCGGTGCGATGGCTTTGTCGACGGCGCACGCTCGTCGCGCCGCTCGCGCGCCGCGTCGAGCAGCGACTTCAGGTCCTCGAGCTTCGCCATGGCACGCTAGGCGAGCGATTCGAGATAGGCCTCGGCGTCGAGCGCGGCCATGCATCCGGTGCCGGCCGACGTGACCGCCTGGCGGTATACGTGGTCGGCGACGTCGCCCGCGGCGAACACGCCCGGGACGCTCGTCGCCGTCGCGTTGCCCTCGGTGCCGCTCTTCACCTTGAGGTAGCCGTTGTGCATGTCGAGCTGGCCGGCGAACAGGCCGGTGTTCGGCGTGTGGCCGATCGCGATGAAGACGCCGGAAAGCGCGATCTGCTGCGTCTCGTTGTTCTGCGTGTGTCGCAGACGCGCGCCGGTGACGCCCGAATCGTCGCCGAGCACTTCGTCGAGCGTGTGATTCCAGACGACGCGGACGTTACCGCCGTCGCGCGTGCGGCTCATCAGCTTGTCGACGAGGATCGCCTCGGCGCGGAAGCGATCGCGCCGATGGACGACGGTGACGTTACGCGCGATGTTCGCGAGGTACAGCGCTTCCTCGACGGCGGTGTTGCCGCCGCCGACGACGGCGACATCCTGGCCCTTGTAGAAGAAGCCGTCGCACGTCGCGCAGGCCGACACGCCCTTGCCGGCGTACGCCTGCTCGGAGGGCAGGCCGAGATAGCGCGCCGACGCGCCGGTGGCGATGATCAGCGCGTCGCACGTGTACTCGCCGTTGTCGCCAATGAGCCGCTTCGGCGTCGACAGCACGTCCGCCGTGTGGATCTCGTCGAAGATCAGCTCGGTCTCGAAGCGCTCGGCGTGCTGCTGGAAGCGCGCCATCAGCTCGGGACCCTGAACGCCCGTCGCGTCGGCGGGCCAGTTGTCGACGTCGGTCGTCGTCATCAGCTGGCCGCCCTGCGCGAGGCCGGTGATCAGCACCGGCCTGAGGTTCGCGCGCGCAGCGTATACTGCGGCGGTGTACCCGGCGGGACCCGACCCCAGGATCAACAAGCGGGCATGCTTCGCGGCCATCGGTGTTCGCCAATCGTGATGTCGAACGATTCTAACGTACGTGGGCTCGCGCTCCGCTCGCACAAGCGATGCGTGCCTCGCGTGACCCGCGCGCTTCGGGCGCGTCGGGCGCAATCGATCAGCGGCTGAAACGCCGATTGCGGTCGGCGCCCACATCGCTATAATGCGCCGTGTGAGGATCGCGCGGCAACCGCATGATTTCAAAAGTTAACGCGCAGCCTGCGCGCCGCCGCGTCGCGCCCGCTTCCGACGTCCGCTCGGCCCCGTTGTCGCCGCGTTTCGCGCGGCTGGTGCGCGAATCGTGGTGGCTGCTCGTCGTCGCGGCGTTCGCCTGGCTTGCGCTCATCCTCGCGACGTATGCGAAGACCGATCCGGGCTGGTCTTACTCCGGCGCCGGCGTGCCGCTCGCGAACAAGGGCGGCGTCGTCGGCGCATGGCTCGCCGACCTGCTGCTGTATCTGTTTGGATTCTCCGCGTGGTGGTGGGTGGTCGCGGGTCTGGTGCTCGTCGTCGCCGGCTATCGCCGCATCGGGCATCGCGAGCTCGCGAGCGAGCATCCGCTCGGCCTCGGCGTGCTCGGCTTCGTGCTCGTGCTCTTCGCGAGCGCCGCGCTGGAGGCGCTGCGCCTGTACAAGCTGCCGGTCCTGCTGCCGGCGACGCCCGGCGGCGCGTTTGGCGATGCCGTCGGAAAAGGCCTCGCGCAGCTCGCCGGGTTCAACGGCGCGACGCTGCTGCTGATCGCCGTGTTCGCGATCGGCTGGTC
Organism: uncultured beta proteobacterium; assembly: GCA_963798655.1. Lineage (GTDB taxonomy): Bacteria > Pseudomonadota > Gammaproteobacteria > Burkholderiales > Casimicrobiaceae > CAVSMC01. The sequence goes on from CAWCUH010000016.1 coordinate 561,998, forward strand.
GCTGTTCTCCGGCATGTCCTGGATCCGGCTGGCCGAGCGCATCGGGCAGGCGATCGAGCGCGCGATCGCCGCGGCAAAGCGCCGGGCGGAAGAGCGCGAGGACCGCCGCATCGGCGGGCTCGCGCAGGCCGAGCGCGAAGCCCTCGTCGATCAGGTGCGCCACGACGAGCCGGAGCACGAGCCGATCGTCGTCGTACCGGGCGTCGCCGACGTGCCGAAGTCCGCGCGCGTCATCAAGGAGAAGCAGCGGCCGCTGTTCTCCGATCTGCCCGACTCGCCGCTGCCGCCGCTCGACCTGCTCGAGGACGCGCCGCCGTCGATCGACACGGTGAGCGCGGAAACGCTCGAGTTCACCTCGCGCCTGATCGAGCGCAAGCTCGCCGACTTCGGCGTCGCGGTCAAGGTTCTCGCGGCCTATCCGGGGCCGGTGATCACGCGCTTCGAGATCGAGCCCGCCGTGGGTGTCAAGGGCGCGCAGATCGTCAACCTGATGAAGGATCTCGCGCGCGCGCTGTCGGTGGTGTCGATCCGCGTCGTCGAGACGATCCCCGGCAAATCGTGCATGGGGCTCGAGCTGCCGAACCCGAAGCGGCAGATCGTCAAGCTGATCGAGATCCTGTCGTCGACGACGTACAACGACACGCCGAGCGCGCTCACGCTCGCGCTCGGCAAGGACATCGCCGGCAAGCCGGTCGTCGCCGATCTCGCGCGGATGCCGCACCTGCTGGTCGCCGGCACGACCGGCTCCGGCAAATCGGTCGCGGTGAACGCGATGATCCTCTCGCTGCTCTACAAGGCCGAGCCGCGCAACGTCCGGCTGCTGTTCATCGATCCGAAGATGCTCGAGCTGTCGGTGTACGAGGGCATTGCGCACCTGCTGGCGCCGGTCGTCACCGACATGAAGCTCGCGGCGAACGCGCTCAACTGGTGCGTCGCCGAGATGGAGCGGCGCTACAAGGTGATGTCGCACTACGGCGTGCGCCACCTCGCGGGCTTCAACACGAAGATCGCCGACGCAAAGAAGACGGGCAAGCCGCTCACCAATCCGTTCACGCTGACGCCGGAAGCGCCCGAGCCGCTCGACGAGCTGCCGTACATCGTCGTCGTCATCGACGAGCTGGCCGACCTGATGATGGTCACCGGCAAGAAGATCGAGGAGCTGATCGCGCGCATCGCGCAGAAGGCGCGCGCCGCCGGCATCCATCTGATCCTCGCGACGCAGCGGCCCTCGGTCGACGTGATCACCGGGCTCATCAAGGCGAACATCCCGTCGCGCATTGCCTTCCAGGTCGCGAGCAAGGTCGATTCGCGCACGATCCTCGACCACATGGGCGCCGAGACGCTGCTCGGGCAGGGCGACATGCTGTTCCAGCCGCCGGGCTCGGCGCAGCCGATCCGCGTGCACGGCGCGTTCGTCTCGGACCACGAGGTGCATCGCGTCGTCGAGCACCTGAAGGCGGCCGGCGAGCCCCAGTACGTCGAAGGCATTCTCGAAGGCGGCGTCGACGCCAACGGCGGCGACGGCGTGTCGCTCGATGCCGGCGACGCCGAGTCCGATCCGATGTACGACCAGGCGGTCGCCGTGGTGCTGCAGACGCGGCGGCCGTCGATCTCGCTCGTCCAGCGCCATCTGCGCATCGGATACAACCGCGCCGCGCGGCTGATCGAGCAGATGGAGCGCGCCGGGCTCGTCTCGCCGATGCAGACGAACGGGAACCGGGAGGTGCTGGTGCCGGTCGGAAAGACGCAGGGCGACTGACGTTGGCGTTCGCGGCGCGCTCGCTTTCGATTCCGAGCGCATTTCGATACGTGGCGCGTCCGTGGTCACCCAGACAAACTCATGACAGGCCGCTTCCTCGCCGCTTCGCTCCTCCGGATGACGAACAAAGCGCGTCATTGCGAGCGCGCTGCCCTCCACGCGAGGAACGTCTTTTTCGCGGTCGGCCTCGCAGCGGGCGCATTGCCATCCTTCGCCGGCGGACTCGAGCAACTGCAGGCGTTCGTCGACGGCACGAAGAGCGGCCACGCGAGGTTCCAGCAGGTCACCGCCGGGCGCGGCGGGCGGCCCGCACAGCAAGCGAACGGCACGTTCACGTTCGCGCGCCCGGGCAAATTCCGCTGGTCGTACGACAAGCCGTTCGATCAGCTGATCGTCGGCGACGGACAGAAGCTGTGGATCTACGACCGCGACCTGAATCAGGTGATCGTGCGCGACCAGACGGCGGCGCTTGGCGCGACGCCCGCCGCGCTGCTAGCGGGCGACAACACGCTCGAGCGCAACTTCACGCTCGTATCGGCAGGAAGCGAGAGCGCGCTCGATTGGGTGGATGCGAAGCCGAAGTCGACCGATAGCGGCTTCACCCGCGTTCGCATCGGCTTTCGCGACAATCTGCCGCGCGCGATGCAGCTCACCGACGCGTTCGGTCAGACGACCGAGCTCACGTTCACATCGTTCGAGCGCAACCCGAAGATCGATGCCGGCGAATTCCGCTTCGTGCCGCCGCAAGGCGCCGACGTCGTCGGCGAGAAGAAATGAGGGTCAGAGTGCAGGAAGAGAGGGTCAGAGTGGAGTTACGGCCCGCTGGAACTCATGCTGGAACTCCACTCTGACCCTCAGGTCGTTTGCCCCTGCACTCTGACCCTCATTTCCAGCGCGGGTGGTCGAGCACCGCCGGATCGACGACGAACTGCGGCCGCCGGCCCGCGAGCGCGTCGACGATGCTCGCGAGCCCGGTCGACGCCATGTTGCCGAAGCATTCGTCCGTCCAGCACAGCGAGTGCGGCGTGACGATCACCTGCTCCATCGCGAGTAGCGCATTGTCGGGCGCGACCGGCTCTTGCTCGAACACGTCGAGCGCGGCACCGGCGATGCGGTGCGCCGCCAGCGCGTCGATCAGCGCGCGCTCGTCGACGATCGGCCCGCGCGCGACGTTGATGAAATACGCGGACGGCTTCATCTGCGCGAATTCACGCGCGCCGACCAGATGGCGCGTCGTCTCGTCGAGCAGGCAGCAGACGACGACGAAATCCGACTCGCGCAGCAGAGCGTCCATCGCGAGCTTGCGCGCGCCGATGTAGCCGAGCTCGATCGCCTCGACGTTCGGGTCCGTTGCGACGAGGCGCAGGTCGAACGCACGCGCCATGCGCAGCAGCTCCTTGCCGATGCGGCCGGCACCGATCACGCCGAGCGTGCGCCCGGTCAGGCCCTCGCCCATGTTGTCCATGCGCTCATGCCAGCGGCCGCTGCGCGTGAGCCGGTCCTTGCGCATCAGCTTGCCGGCAAGCGCCAGCACGAACGTGAGCGCGATCGTCGCGACCGGCCGCGGCATCGACGACGGCGTATTCGTCACCATCACGCCGGCGTTCGTCATTGCGGCGACGTCGACCGAGTCGTAGCCGACGCCGTGGCGGGCGACGACGCGAAGCCTGCAGTCCTCACGCGCGACGGCCGCGGCCGGAACGCGCGGCAGATTGACGTAGATCGCGTCGTAGCGCGAAGCATGGTCGGCGGTGATCGTGTCGACGCGCTCGGGCAGGTATTCCCATTCGAGATCCGGCGCGCCGTCGAGTATCGCGAGCGCCTCGCGGCCGAACGCGGGCTCGCCGCGCGAATCGAGGATGTCGCGTGTGATGCCGACGCGGTGGCGTGCCAAAATCAGCGAGCCCCGGTTGCACGCAGCACGTCGAGGCCGCGGGTGAGCGCATCCTGCAGCATCAGCTGGTCGACGCCGTACGCCATCATGCGAAAGCCCTTCGCCGCGTAGTCGCGTGCCCAGGTGTCGTCGGTCGCGAGGAACGCCGGCGTCTTGCCGTGCTCGCGGCACGCGCGCAGCACGCGGTCGACGGCGTCGAGATAGCGCGGATGGTCGAACGCGCCCGGAATGCCGAGGAAATTGGTGAGGTCGAAGTGGCCGATCCACAACGCGTCGATGCCGTCCACGGCGGCGATCGCGTCGACGTCGGCGAGACCGTCGGCCGTCTCGATCTGCGCGATCACCAGCGTGCGCGCGTGGATCGCTTCGATTTTCGCGGCGACGCTGCCGCCTTCGAAATCGTCGTGGGCGAAGCCGAACGCGGCGCCGCGCCGTCCTGCCGGCGGATAGCGGGTGCAGCGAACGATCTCGCGCGCTTCCGCGCCGCTGCCGACCATCGGCACCATCACGCCGAGCGCACCGACGTCGAGTGCACGCGCGATGAACGGATATTCGCCGCGCGGCACGCGCACCATCGGCACGACATCGAGCCCGCGGCAGAGCGCGAACTGCATTTTGAGCGTCTCGAAGCCGAGGCCGGTGTGCTCCATGTCGAACAGCACGAACTGCGCGCCGGCGTTGCGGCAGATCTGCGGCAGCCCGGCGGTGAAGCACTCGAAGACCATCGCGCCGAACGCGCGTCCGCCTGTCGCGATCGCCTGCTTGACCGGGTTGTCGCGCATCGGGGCGCCTTGTGTAGTGTCTGCTTTCGCCGTCGAGGCCGATCGGCGATAATGAATGCTACAGCAGGATAGAAGTTCAGGGAGATGAAAACCGCACTTGTCACGGGCATCACGGGCCAGGACGGCGCGTACCTCGCCGAGCTGCTGCTCGCAAAGGGCTATACCGTGCACGGCGTGCGCCGGCGCTCGTCGAGCTTCAACTCGGAGCGCATCGACCATCTGTACCGCGATCCGCACGAGCCGGACGCACGGCTGTTCCTGCACTACGGCGACATGACGGACAGCACGAGCCTCGTGCGCATCGTCGGCGACGTGCGCCCCGACGAGGTCTACAACCTCGCCGCGCAGAGTCACGTGTCGGTATCGTTCGTCGAGCCCGAGTACACGGCGAACGCCGACGCGCTCGGAACGCTGCGCTTGCTCGAGGCGATCCGCATTACCGGCCTCGCGGACAGCGCGCGCTTCTATCAGGCGTCGACGTCGGAGCTGTTCGGGCGCATCGCCGAGTCGCCGCAGACCGAGCGCACGCCGTTCTATCCGCGCTCGCCGTACGGCGTCGCGAAGCTCTACGCGCACTGGATCACCGTCAACTATCGCGAAGCGTACGGCATGTACGCGTGCAACGGCATCCTGTTCAACCACGAGAGCCCGGTCCGCGGCGAAACGTTCGTCACGCGCAAGATCACGCGCGCGCTGTGCCGGATCAAGCTCGGCATGCAACCGTGCCTTTACCTCGGCAATCTCGACGCGAAGCGCGACTGGGGCCACGCGCGCGACTACGTCGAGGCGCAGTGGCGCATCCTTCAGCAGCCTGCGCCCGACGACTTCGTCATCGCGACCGGCCACCAGTATTCGGTGCGCCAGTTCGTCGAGCGCGCGGCCGCCGAGCTCGGCATGGCGATCGAATGGCAGGGCTCCGGCGCCGATACGGTCGGCCGCGACGCGAGCGGACGTGCGATCGTGCGCATCGACAAGGCGTATTTTCGCCCGACCGAAGTCGAGACGCTCCTTGGCGACGCCGAGAAAGCGCGCAGGCTGCTCGGATGGCAGCCGCGCGTGTCGTTCGACGAGCTCGTTCGCGAGATGGTCGCCGCCGACCTAGCCATCGCCGAGCGCGATCATCTCGTCTCCCGGCACGGCTACCGTGCCAGGGGTGGACATGACTGAGCGCCGGCTGCCGGTCTACCGGCCGCAGCTCGGAGAACGCGAACGCCGCTACCTGCTCGAAGCCTTCGACAGCGGATGGATCAGCTCGCGCGGCGAGTTCGTCCAGCGCTTCGAGCAGTCGTTCGCGCGCTACGTCGGCGCGCCGCGCGCGATCAGCGTCTGCAATGGAACGGTCGCGCTGCACGTCGCGCTCGCCGCGCTCGGCGTGGGGCCCGGCGACGAAGTGATCGTGCCGACGTTCACGTACGTGGCGCCGGTCAACATGATCCGTCTCGTCGGCGCGACGCCGGTGTTCGTCGATTCCGACCGCGCGACGTGGCAGATCGATGCCGGCGACGTCGAGCGGCGAATCACGCCGAAGACGCGCGCGATCGTCGCCGTGCACCTGTACGGGCAGGCGTGTGACATGGAGCGCCTCTGCGCGCTCGCGCGCCGACACCGGCTGCTCGTGATCGAGGATTGCGCCGAAGCGTTCGGCACGCGGATCGGCGCCCGCCACGCGGGCACGTTCGGCGATGTCGCGACGTGGAGCTTCTTTGGCAACAAGACGATCACGACGGGCGAGGGCGGCATGGTCGCCGCGCGCGACCCGGCGCTCGCCGATCGCATCGCGCTGCTGAAGAACCAGGGCGTGTCGAGCGAGCGCGAGTACTGGCACGTCGAGCTCGCGTTCAACTACCGGATGACGAACCTCGCTGCGGCCGTCGGCGTCGCGCAGCTCGAGCAGGCCGACGCGTTCCTCGCGCGCAAGCGCGCGCTCGCAAGCGCGTATCGCAACGCGCTCGACGGGCTCCCCATCGAGCTTCATGGCGAGCGCGCCGGCACGACGCACTCGTACTGGATGATTTCAGCTCTCGTCGAAAGCGCAGCCGTGCGCGAGCGATTGCGCGCGGCGCTCGACGAAGGCGGCGTCGAGACACGGCCGACGTTCGTGCCGGCGCATCGGCTGCCGATGTATGCCGACGACGATGGGCGCGCGTATCCGGTCGCCGATGCTCTCGCCGAGCGCGGCATCAACCTCCCGAGCTGGCCGGGCCTCGCCGCCGACGACGTCGCGCACATCGCTGCGCTGGTCCGGCGCTTCTACGAGTGTGGCTGATTGGCTGTGGACTCGGACGACGGCGCAGGCGGTACCGTACTCTCTCGCGAGAGATCCGCGGCGGTGGGCAACGCTGTCGTGACAACCGATGAGCGCACGGCCGGCGCGATCGACTACGCTCGCAAGATATGGCAGGCGCGCTACTTCTGGACACATCTCGCGCTGTCCGATCTGCGCACGCGATGGCGGCGGTCGTTCCTCGGCGCACTATGGTCGCTGATCCAGCCGCTGGCCATGACGGCGCTGCTCACGATCGTGTTCAGCCGCATTTTCCAGGCGACGTCGGCCGCTACGCGCCGTACATCTTCACGGGCATGATCACGTGGGAATTCGTGGGCGGCACCGTGTCGGGCGGCTCGCTCGCGTTCGTGCAGGCCGACGCATACATCAAGCAGACGCGGCACCCGCTCGCCATCTACACGTTGCGCACGGCGCTCACCAATCTCATCGTGTTCGCCTTTGCGAGCATCGGCCTGGTCGTCTGGGTGCTGCTCGTGATGCCGGAGAACGTTCGGCTGGCCGTGGCTCGCCGCGCTGCTCGTGTTCCCGCTGCTGCTCGCGACGGGATGGTCGGTCGGGACGTTTCTTGCCTATTTTGCGACGCGCTTCCGCGACGTGCCGCACGCGCTCGGCTCGTCATGCAAGCGCTCTGGTTCATTTCGCCGGTCTACTTCGAAGCCGATGTTTTTCGCAAGGCCGGGCTTCGCGGGCTCGTAGACGACAATCCGATCTATCATCTGCTGCAAATCGTGCGCGCGCCGCTGCTCGCCGGCGAATGGCCGACGCTCGAGAACTTCGCGTTTGCCCTTGCAATCCCGGTCGTGTTCGGGTTGCTTGCGTGGTGGGCGGGACGGACGATGGAACGGCGGGTCATCTTTTACCTGTGAACAGCGCTTCCATTCAACTCAACGGCGTCAATCTTCATTATGCGTCGGTCGCCTTCGCCGAGCGGTCGTTGAAGGCACTGCTGGCCCGCGCGTTTCGTCCCAGCTACAGCCAACAGCGGCGTTGTCGACGTGCATGCGCTGCGCGACGTGTCGCTCGCCATCGGCTCCGGCGAGCGTATCGGGCTCGTGGGTCCCAACGGCGCCGGCAAGAGCACGCTGCTGCGGGCGATCGCGAATCTCTATCCGATTTCAAGCGGGTCGGCTCCGCATACGCGGGAAGGTACGCGGCCTCTTCGAGCTGGGGCTTGGCTTCGAGCCCGACGCGACCGGCCGGGAGAATATCCTTTATCGAGGCCTGCTGCTCGGGCAGACACCGCGCCAGATGGCGGCGCTCGAGCCGGAGATCGTTTCGTTTGCCGATCTGGACGAGTTCATCGATTATCCGTTGCGCACGTATTCGGCCGGCATGCTCGTACGGCTCGCGTTCGCGATCTCGACGGCGGTGAGCGGGGAGATCCTTCTCATAGACGAGGTGATCGGAGCCGGCGACGCCGCCTTCATGGCAAAGGCGCGCAGCCGTCTCAACAGCCTGATCGACGGCGCGCAAATCGTGGTCATCGCTTCGCACGACGTCAACGCATTGCAGGCGCTTTGCGGACGCTGCATCGTGCTCGATCACGGGCGCGTCGCATTCGATGGTCGCCCAGGCGAAGCCGTCGCACATTACGCTGCGATGGTGAAAGCTCGAGCATGAAAAGCGAACTCTCCGCTCCCCGCGTGATGTGGCTGCTCAACCACGCCACGCTGCGCGAATTCGAGATGCGCCAGCTGCAAGCGCTGGGTGTGCGCGAGATCTTCCTGCCCAAAAGCTTCCCGTACGACGAAGGGAACCTGAGCGCGAGCATCGACGCCTCCTACGACACGTCGCTATCGTTGTCAAAGGACGAGTTGTCGGTGCTGAACGCGGCCGACTGGTACCGTTCGCCTTCGCCGCACGCGTGGGAAATCGCCAATCGGCACTTCGATCTGCTGTTCTTCGCGTTCTTTCCGCAGCAGATGGAGAGCGTGACCCGGCATTTCAAGGGCGACGCCATCCTTCGCGTGTTCGGGCACGCGCGCGACCAGACGTACAGCCGGCTCCTGTACCAGTACCTCGGCGTGGCGGCCGTCGACCGCATTCGCCGCATGGACGATCGTTTCTGGTTCGGCCAGGCGTACGCCCATTTGCACGAGATCGAGGACGAATTCATCCGCAGGCGATCCTGTTATCTGCCGCTCGGATTGCGTGACGCCACGATCGAAGATCGCTGGCGCGGCGATGACCCACGGCTGTACTTTGTTTGCCCACGCATCGGCTCGTCGGGACATTTTCGAACGGTCTACGAAACTTTCAAGAGCGACTTCGAGGGCGTCGACTACGCGATCGGTGGCGCACAGCCGATCGCCGTCAAGGATCGGCGCGTGCTCGGATACGTGCCATCGGCGGTGCATCGGGAGAACATGCAGCGGTTTCGCGTCATGTATTACCACAGCACGGAACCCAATCACGTTCACTATCATCCGTTCGAGGCGATTCGCGTCGGCATGCCGGTCGTCTATCGCTCGGGCGGCATGCTGGACCGTTTGGCGGGTGAACGGTTGCCCGGTTGTTGCGCCAGCGTGCGGGAGGCGCGCCGCAAAGTGGAACGCATTCTCGCGGGAGACGTCAAGCTGATCGAGCAGCTACGTCGTACGCAGGTACGGCTGCTCGATCCATTGCGGCCGGAGCGATGCGAGCCGGTGTGGCGCAACAGCTTCGGCCGCCTCCTTGCACGTCGCGCGTGGCGTGCGTCGGCTCCTCGCCCCGTCGCGCGACCGACGCGACGTGTCGCGGTGCTCGTGCCGTCGTTTGCACGCCCCGCCGATCTGACTTATGCGCGACGGATCGCGATCGCCATGCACGAGGGCGCGCGCGCCGCGGGCGATGGCGTGCACATCGTTATCGCCGTCGCGGCCGAGTTGACGGAGAACATCGCGCAGGCCTTTGGTCCGTTGCCGCACGGCGTATCCGTTCGCACGTTTCGCTGGAACCGCTTGTCGAAGGAAACGGCTGAAATGGCGCTGCGATTCGCCGGCCATCAGGCCAAGCTGCCATGGCCCGAATACATCGTTGCCGACGACGGAATCAATCATCTGCTCGACTGCGACCTGTGGGTTCTCGCGACGGACGAGCTCTCGCTGCCGATTCTGGCATTGAGGCCTTATTGCGTCGCGGTGTTCGGGTACGCGCAGAGATACATGCCGGGTCTCGGTGTGCACGCCGATGCGTCGTACAGGGAAATCTCGCAGCGAGCAGCAAGCGTTTGGACCGCATCACACGCCGTCGCCGAGGACGCGGCTCAATACGGCGGAATCGCGCGCGAGCGCATCCGCGTGCTGCCCCCGCCGCCACCGTGGAACGAGCCGTCGAAGAGCAGCTCTCAGCGCGATACGCGTGCTATCGCCGTCATTTTCGACGGCATACCGGAATTGCGACAGCTGCTCGCGATCGAAGCGCTGCAAGCGTATTACCGTCGCTGCAAAGGCACCTTGCCCTGTGTCGCCATCGGCCGTGGACCCGCCTATGTCGGGAAGGACGGCTACTGCCTCGCATCAGGGGTCGTCACCGCATTGGAGAGCGACCGCCGATTTCGCGCCCGAGTGACTTGGGATTCGCTGCCGTTTCGCCACCGCAACGGCGGCTATGCACAGGTCGCGGCGGCCCTGTTCACGGGGTACGCCGACAGCCCCGCGTGCTACGTTGCCGACGCCTTGCGTGCGCGCGTTCCGTTGGTCGCCTCGGTATCGCCGAGTTCGCGCGAATGGACGGACGCGTATCCGGGCCTCGTCACGCTTTGCGATGACGACGCGCTTGCGCTCGCGCTGCAAATCAAGGCGAATGAGGAGCATCCGATCGATGCTTTGGCAGGCGTTTCGCCCCCGGTCGACGCCGACGATTTCCGAAGCCTCGCGGTACGATATTGGGACGCCGTGCGCGAGGCAGTATGAAAAAGTACGGGATATTCCTGGCGTATCCACCGACGACAGAGCTGCGCGGCGAAGGGCTTGGACGTCATCTTGCGTATTTGCTCAAGGGCGCGGCCGAACGCGATGGAATTCGGCTCGTTGTGGCCTGTCCGAGTTGGACCATCGACGGCCTGCAGGCTCTGTGCGAAGAGGAGCAGGTATCACCGGACAGCTTCGAGCTCCTCACGATGCGCTCGTTACCGATTTCCCTGCGCGTGCAGGGAGCCGCGAGTTCAGTCATTGCCGCGTATCTCCGCGCCCGCAATCGCGGTCGCGGCCGAACGTCCGCGCGCTGGCGGGCCGACCGAGCCTGGATGCCGATCGAGCGGTTCTTTGTGTCGACGCGCAATCTTCTCGCATTCCTCCTTGCCAGCGCCGTACTTGCGCCGTTGCTTTTGATAGGTGCGGCGTTGGCAGCGAGCCTCGGCGCAGGTACCTCACGCTTGCAGTCGGTGGCCCGGCAGCTTTTGGCACGGGCGCGGTCGAAAGTGCCTGGCGGCTCGCTTCGGCGCCGACTGTCGACGCTGGTACGCGACCCCGGAGCCGAGCCGTGGGGGCGCCGGCTATACCGCAGCCTGGAAACCGCCGAAGCGGACGCTCTCGTCGATCTCATCAATCGGCGAGATGATGTGATGGCCTGGTATTGCCCAACGGCTTTCTGGCCTCAATTCAATCGAATCGAGCGCCCTCGACTCATCTGCGTGCCCGACGTCGTTTTGTCGCGACTGCCGATAAGCTTCGCCGAATCGACGGGTAAGCTCGGGCTTGAGGTCTATCAGAGGATCGGCACGGTCATTCGCGGTGCGCGTCATCTCGTCACATATAGCGAAGATGTGAAGTGGCAGACGCTCGTACGGGAATTCGACCGCGACCCGGCGTCGGTGCAGGTGATCCGGCATGGCAACAACGACCTTGGCCCGCAGATCGCGATCAGCGGCACTCCCGATCCGGTTGCCGCGAGCCTGGAATTCTGTCGCGTATTGCTCGCTGATGCGCTGATGCGCGCGACCAATCGCGAATACGCAGCGGCGTTCCAGAACCGAGAAATGCGTTTCCTGTTCTGTCCGAACCAGGCGCGGCCGAACAAGAACATGCTGACGCTCGTGCAGGCCTACGACGAGTTGCTACGCAAGAGGGGCATTCCGCACAAGCTCATCCTCACCGGTGATGCAACCGCGATTCCGCAGGTGCGAGAGTTCGTCGCTCACCGCGGCCTTGCAAATGACGTCCTGTGCCTGCGCGGGCTCACCGTGCAGCAGCTTGCGGCCTGCTATCGTCTTGCCGACCTCGCGGTCAATCCTAGCTTGTTCGAAGGCGGCTGCCCGTTCACGCTGACCGAGGCGCTGTCCGTCGGCACGCCGGTCGTCATGGCCCGCATCGCAGTGACCGAGGAGGTCATTGTCGATCCGACGTTGCGCGAGGCGATGCTGTTCGATCCCTACGATTGGCGCGACATGGCCGATCGTATCACCTGGGCGATCGAGCACCGTCAGGAACTCTATGCGATGCAACGCACCTCATGTGCTCCGTTGATCGAGCGTACCTGGACAACGGTGTCCGATGAGTACCTTGCCTTGCTCGAAAAGGTGGCCCTTTCGCACGACCCGCCGAGCGACGCAGGGGAAAGCGGCGGAATTCCATCGCATCAAGGCGCGCAAAGAGGGCAATTGCAGGAGAGCGTCGGGTGACCTTTCGCGGGTTGCTGCTGCTCGGATGTGGGGGCCATGCACGAAGCGTCGCTGACATCGCGCTCGATCTTGGCATTCCCGATCTGTTGTTCGTCGATGCGAATGCCCGCGACGGTGAAGTCATCGCAGGATTTCGTGCGGTGCGCGAGTGGCCGACGACGATCGGCGGAGGCTGGGCAGCGTTTCCTGCGGTCGGATCCGCGAGCGGACGCAAGGCGGTGGTCGAGACGATCCGGCAACGTGGTGCCAGGCTCGCGACGTTGGTCTCTCGCCGCGCTTATGTCGGGCATGCCGCAACAGTTGGGGAGGGGACGCTCGTCGCGCACGGTGCTCATGTAGGCCCGTTCGTCCGAATCGGGGTGGGAGCCATCATCAATACTGGCGCGCTGATCGACCACGAGTCGGTGGTCGGCGACTACACACACATCGCCGTCAACGCCACGATTGCAGGACGTTGTCGCATCGGAGCACGTGCGCTGGTCGGTGCCGGCGCGGTGCTGATCGACGACGTTTCGATCGCGGACGACGTCACAATCGGCGCCGGCGCCGTGGTGGTCGAGGATGCCGCCATCAGCGGTGTTTACGTCGGAGTGCCCGCGCGGCTGCTCTCGAGACCGTAAGGCGCTCGACCGGCGGGCAAGCGGCGCATACCAACGTGAGTGTTCCCTTCTCTCTGCTCTTGTCCACGCCGAACGCGATCTGGCATTTCGACGGGTCAACCGAGCGTCTGCACCGGGTGCATGCATCTCTACCCGAGTATTACGGCATCAGCTGGAACGAGCGAGGTGTCGTGCTCTCGCACAGCCTCGACGACAACTTGATTTCGTGGACCGACGAGGATTTCCGGTCCGATCGTCGCTTCGGCGTCTGCGTCCAATACGCGTGCGATGGGACGCAACTCATGTCGCCGCGGTCCATGTTGCATCCGCATCAGCTCGAATGCGTCGACAAGCGAGTTGTCGCCGCAAATACAGGTCGCAACTCGATCACGCTGTGGGATCCGTCAAGCGGTGGAAGCGGCGACGTGAGCCTGATTGCCTCGCGCTGGGACGGAATGCTGCCGGGCACCATCAGCCTGCACCTAAACTCGGTTCACGTGCAGGACGGTCTCCTGTATTCGGTAGCGCACAACGGCAATCTGCTGTCGTGCGTCTGGGTCCACCGGTGGCCGGCCATGGATCTGCATGCGGTGTTCTCAACCTCCGCTCGATGGGCACACAACGCGTGGCACAGTGCCGAATTGGCCGGGCTGCTGATTTGCGATTCCAAGGCCGGACGACTGCTCAGCGTGGACTACAACGAGGCCGTCTGGTCGACAGCCACGCCCGCCACGATCACGCGTGGCTTGGCCGCAACGGAGAAGTATCTCGTCGTTGGTCTTTCCGAGTTCACGCCGCGAGCCGAACGCAACACGTCGAAAGGCGGCTTCGCGCTGATCAATCGCGCGTCATTGCGGACGGAAGTGGAATACTGGTTCGACGGTATCGGGAACGTTCACGAGGTCCGCGTCGTTTCCGAGGCCGACGCGTGCCACGCCGCAACCACGGCCAAGGCAACGTTGTCGTCTTGGATCGAGGCAGGAATTGGTGCGCAAGCCCACAACGTGGAGCCCACGGCGAAGACCGTGCAATCGATTCCCGTGCGCACCCGCGATGCCCGGCCGCTTCCGAAACTGTTGGAGTACGGCGAAGGCTCGGGATTGACTTTCGAAGTGCTCGCGCCCGGCGTCGCAAGGGTGCGCACGCAGCGTGTCGGAGACTCCAACGTCGTGATCGGATCCCTCTTTCCCGAGGACCTTCAGCCTCGCAGCCTGCTCAGGGCGCGCGGTTGGTGCACTGTGGAAGAGGTTGGCGGGGAGTCCTATGGAATTCTTCGCGTCTGCTACCGCGATCACGAAGGCGCATTCATGCCGGAACTTGAGGCTCGATCCAATCCGGTTGGCTTCGCTGAGAATCGACGGCTGTGGTTCGACGTTGCGTGCGTCGCACCCGACGATGCGCGCGTCGCGCGTGCCGATTTCCTATGGCTGCAGAGCGGAGCGGCCCGGATCTTGCTGAAGGATTGTGAGCTTTCGCTCGTACGCCTGCCCGGCCCGTTGAACCAGTCGAAGGCGATCGCTACCGCTTTCTAGGGGTACGTCCGAAATGTGCCGAGCGGTCAGTGGACGACCCGTCGTTTCGCGTTAGCTACTTCGCGAAGCCGGTCGGGACAACTGGGTGCTCGATTTCACGTGCACGCGCGCTGCCGGGGATCAGCCTTTTGCTCGCGCCTTTGCTAGCTTCGCGCTGCCATCGCGATGCGCCCGCTCAATGAAGGCTCAAGTCCCAGGTGCACGTGACCGTCCCTGCGCGATTCGCGATCGTCGGCACGTCCCCTGCGGCGAGTGGATACACCTGGCTGCCGGAGACTGTCGTCGCATTGGCCTGGCCCAAAATCGACGGGAAGTCGAACTCGTGGAACGTTTGCGTGGGCATCCCGACGTACGACATGCTGAAGAAATTCGCGGTGCGATCGAAGGAGGGCACGTTCGCTGGCGACGTGAATCCCATCTGCATGTTCGTCGACGTGTTGATGGTCCACTGCCCCTGACACCACGAGCCTTTCGCGACGAAGAACGTGGGGATGTTATTGCCGACCTGCGGACCGCCGACGTACCAATCGTGCGTTTCGTCGGGAACGCTATTGCCGGAAGGGCAGTTGATGCCGGTGACGCTCGTGCCCTGCGTGAGCTTCTTCGAGCACGAGATATGCCCCGTCCAGCCTGGCGGAAGCCGACGAAGCGCGTGCGTCAGCGGAACGTAGCCGGACGCGGTCGAGATGACCGCCGCCGCCGATGACCGCGCCGGTCATGCTGAGCAGATAAATCCAGTATTGCGTGGGCGCGACCGCGTTCTGCCACAGCAGGTCGAGACCCTGCGAATTGTCGAAGTCGCCGATGCCGACGAGCGACCATCCCGGCGCGGCGATCGGCACGCAACGGACGTCGTGACTGCGGCGCCGTTCATGATGTACACCCAGCGCGACGCGGTCCCGTTCTCCCACACGATGTCCGCCTTGCCGTCGCGATTCAGATCGCCGATCCATGTGGGGAGATACCCGGGCCCGACGAGAACGTAGCCGCCGCCAATCACTGCCGCGGCGTTGCTGAGCAGATGGATCCAGTAGGAGCTCGGACTGGCGATATTCCTCCACAGCAGATCTGCGCCGTTGAGCCCGTCGAAGTTGCCGACCGCCGCGATCTCCCAACCCGGCGCAGCGGCGGGCACGGGCGCCGAGCCGGCGATGGCTGAGCCGTTCATGAAGAAGAACCAGCGGGAGGAGGTGCCGTTCTCCCACAGGATGTCGTCCTTGCCGTCGCCGTTGAAGTCCGCGATATACGTGGGCCGGTAGCCCGGCGCGACGGTCAACGGTCCTCCGCCGATGATGCTCGCGCCGTTCATCAGATAGATCCAGTATTGCGACGGACTCGCCGTGTTCGACCACAGCAGGTCGGCCGTGCCGCTGCCGTCAAAGTCCCCGATGCCCGCGAGCACCCAGCCGGGGGCCGCACCCGGCAGCGGCGCGGTGCTCTGCACGGCAACGCCGTTCATGTTGAACAGCCAGTGGACGCCGAGGCTGTTTTCGAAGACGATGTCCGACTTCAAATCGCCGCCGAAATCGGTTTTCGATCTCGGCAGCGCGGGGCGATACAGCTCGGCGACCTTGCTGGTGCCGAACCCGCCGTCGGGCGCGACGAGAATCGCGCCGGAAGCGAGAGTGATCAGGGCCTCGTACGCGTGCGGTGCCGCCGCGTACGCCGACAATCTCCAGACGTTTGCAATCGGATCGTAGATCTCGGCGCTGCTCGGCGTGTTGCCGCCGACGGCGACCGCCTGACCGTCGGCCTGCAAAGCGGCCGTGTGCGCAACGTGTACCGCCTGCATGTTCGCGGTATAGGTCCAGATGTCGGCCAGCGGGTCGTAAAGCTCGCCGCTTCGCAGCGTGCCGCTCGCGCTGTTGATGCCGCCCGACACCAGCAACTTGCCGTTTAGGAGCAAGACGCTCGCGAAGTGCGAGCGGCTCACGTTCATGCCCGATACCGGCGTCCATGTGCCCATCGCCGGGTCGTACAGATTGGCGCTCGAGAGGTACGCATCGGTGTCGGAAAGACCGCCAACGACAAGCACCTTGCCGTTGCCCATCAGGGCAGCCTGATGCACGCGGCGCTTTCCCGCGAACGATCCGGTCGGGCTCATGGTGTTGCTCGTCGGGTCGTACAACTCGGCCGTATCGAGCGTCGAGAACGACGACAGCGACGACGTGCCGCCTGCGAGGAGAACCTTGCCGCTGTTCAGACGTGTCGCGGTCTGGAACCACCGCGCCGTCGACATGTTCGGTCCGGCCGTCCACGCATTCGTCGCCGGGTCGTAGAGCTCGGTGAGCGCTGTCGGCTGACCCGCAACCAGGCCGCCGCTCACCAGCACCTTGCCGTTCGCCAGCGCGGTGGCGACCGACCCGGTCCGGTTGGACGATGGGCTCGCGGCCGCAGTCCACGCCCCCGTTGCCGGATCGTACAGTTCTGCCGTTCCGTTGCCGACGATCAGCACCTTGCCGCTGTTCAGCAACGCGAGTCCCGGCGCGACTCGGCCCGACGCGGTGGAGCCGGTCGCGACGAACACGCCCGAGCCAGCCGCACTCCAAGCGGGAAGCACGGCGCCCGCGGCCGCGACCAGTGCTGCGACGAAACCCATTGCACGCGCCGAGCGGATCATGACGTGCTCTCCCTGGAATCGCCGTCGTCAGGATGCGAAGACACGAGGACGTCGCCGTTCAAATGGTCCACCACACCCAGCAAGAAACGGCACCGAGATCGTCGTCGCATCGAAGGGCCTTCCGGCGCGGGCCAATGGGGCCGCGACGACCAGGCTGGGCGGGAGCCTTTGAGCGTAAGCGCGCTGACTCCCGGGATCGTCGCGCCGACGGCCAGACCGCTCGCGAGTTCGAGCGATCGCCACAACAGCCGCATAATCACTCCTCCCCTTGGTTCGCCGGATCGCGCGCGCCCACCTCGCGTGCAAGACTGCTCGCGTCACCACCATGCACAACGCATATGCACGGGTGGGAATCCACGCCGAGTGGTCGCTGGGTTCTTGTCCGTCGGTGATCTTAGGTGGCGAGCGCGCCGGCGTCCCGAAATGTGACGAAAGCCCCGCCGAAATTCGACTAAAATCACTGCCTCGGCGGGATCGTCGGCACCAAGAAGGGTTGCGTTGAACGCTCGAGGGCCTCGCTGTTACGCATTCGGGCGATTTCATTTCGATCCGCTTCGCGGACGGCTGACGAACGGCGGCACGCCGATCGAGTTGCGCCCGAAGAGCCTCGCCGTGCTGGGTTACCTCCTTATGCACCCGCAGCGCGTGGTCGCGAAGGAAGAGCTGTTCGAGGCCGTCTGGGGCAAGGTGGTCGTGACCGACGACTCGCTCGTGCAATGCGTGGGTGAGATCCGGCAGGCGCTTGGCGATACTGACCTGAGGCTAGTCCGCACGATCCCGCGTTGCGGCTACATGCTGACGGCGGCCGTCAGCGAGGAAAGCTCGGCGCCGTACGAAGCGCAGGCACGGCCTGCCGCGCCTGCCGACCCGGCGCCCGTTGCAGGTGCCGGCATTCCGGCCCGGCTTCCACACACGTGGCTCGCCGCAGGCGGCGTCGCTGTCGCGGCAGTTTTGGTCATGGTCTTGCTGGGCGTCGTCCGCAACGACATCGCCGGCCAACGCGGGCCGAACACGGCCACGCCCGGCGCGGCGCCTGCGCTGTCGATCGCCGTTCTGCCGCTCGCCAACATCGACGGCGATCCGGCGCACGAGTATTTCGCCAACGGCCTCACCAGTGATCTGACGACGGACCTGAGCCGCATTCCGACGAGCTTCGTCATCAGCCACGACAGCGCGCGCGGCTACAACGGTAAGCAGGTGGACGCGCGGCAGGTCGGCCGCGAGCTCGGCGTGCGCTACGTGCTCGAAGGGAGCGTCCAGCGGCTGCGGGACGACGTGCGCGTCAACCTGCGGCTCGTGGACACCGGCGACGGCGCGCAACGCTGGGCGGAGCGATTCGAGGGACCGCGTGCCGAGCTTCCGCAGATGCAGGCCGACATCGTCCGGCGCATCGCCCAGACACTCGAGATCAGGCTGCTGGAGGCGGAGGCCGATCGCAGCGCGCGCGAGCGCACGTCCGATCCCGATGCACAGGATCTGCTGATGCGTGGCTGGGCGCTATGGGAGCGCCGCCGGCCGGTGGACAACGCCGCTGCGCGCAAGCTGTTCGGGCAGGCGTTGGCGGCCGACGCGAACTTCTCGCTCGCATGGGTCGGCCTTGCCAACACACACCTCGCCGACCTCCATTCCGGCTGGAGCGACGATCGCGATTCGTCGCTGCACGAGGCTGAGCAGGCGATGAGCCGCGCCTACGAGATCGGACCGCGCCATCGCGAGGTCAACGCGGGTCGCGGCTACGTGCTCTTCTTCCAGGGCGACATCGAGCTTGCGCTCGCCGCGTTCGACCGCGAGATCGAGACGAACGCGGGCAATGCGCTCGCCCACGTGTGGCGAGGCTTGATGCTGATCACGTTGGGCCGGCCGGCGGAAGCCTTGCCCTCGATCGAGCACGCGATCGCGCTATCACCGCGCGACGTCGACCTGAACGTCTTCTACCGGAGCATGGCTCACGCGTATTTCAGCCTGGGCCGGTTCGACGAGGCCGTCTCGTGGTCGCAGAAGGCGGTGGCGCACTCGCCGAAATACGCGAAGGGCTACGCGTTTCTCGCCGCAGGCGCTGCGCTCGCCGGCGACAGCACTCGAGCTGCGGATGCAGTCGAAGCGTTTCGCCGTCTGCAACCGAAGTACGACAGCGTCGCCGCGTTCAGGAACGCCATGATGCGCGGCGAGCGGCGGATGTTCGACGCGACGCCGCAGTTCTGGGAAGCGCTGCAGAAGGCGGGACTGCAAGCGGGCTGACGCGCGGGTGGTCGGCGCTCGTCGTCGCGCGTCCGACCCCTCAGGTGCGACGCTGTCAAGGCGCGCGAGAGGCACCCCGGTCATCCGGCGAGCGCCGCGCGAGCGCGACTCCACACGGATCCGACGGTTTGCGACCTCCTGCGTCATCCGCTTGCGGGCGCTTATGGCCGCCGGCAAGATCGGGCAGGGGTGACCGTATGTCATCATGGGACGGATACGCGTCGCAGCAAACGGATTGCGCACGCTCCATTCGAAGCGGGCTTTGCGCAAAACCGCGGCGTCATGAAGCACGATCGACATGCCGGATCTTCTCTCAGGCTTGACCGACAACCCCGCGACCCCGCTCGCCGAGCGCCTGCGTCCGAAGACGATCGCAGACGTCATCGGCCAGCGCCATCTGCTCGCGCCCGGCAAGCCGCTCGCCGTTGCGTTCGCCTCGGGCAAGCCGCATTCGATGATCCTGTGGGGTCCGCCGGGCTCGGGCAAGACGACGATCGCGCGCCTGATGGCCGACGCGTTCAACGCCGACTTCATCGCACTGTCGGCCGTTCTTTCCGGCGTCAAGGACATTCGCGAGGCGGTGGCGCGCGCCGAGGCGACGCTTGCGCAAAGCGGACGCCACACGATTCTCTTCGTCGACGAGGTGCATCGCTTCAACAAGGCGCAGCAGGACGCGTTCCTGCCCTATGTGGAGCGCGGCATCGTCACGTTCATCGGCGCAACGACCGAGAACCCGTCGTTCGAAGTCAACTCGGCGCTGCTGTCGCGTGCGGCGGTGTACGTGCTCGAGCCGCTGTCGCCGGACGAGCTCGCGCAATTGCTCGATCGGGCGCGCGCGGCGGCGATGCCGGACGCAGCGATCGAGCCCGCGGCGCGCGATGCGCTGATCGGCTACGCCGACGGCGACGGCCGGCGGCTGATCAATCTCGTCGAGCAGCTCGCAACCGCCGCGGGCGAGCGCCACGCGGCGATCGACACGGCGTTCGTCGAGCAGACGATCGCGCGAAGCCTTCGCCGCTTCGACAAGGGCGGCGAGGCGTTCTACGACCAGATCTCCGCGCTGCACAAGTCGGTGCGCGGCTCCGATCCCGACGCGGCGCTCTACTGGATGTGCCGGATGCTCGACGGGGGCGCCGATCCGCTCTACGTCGGGCGACGCGTGATCCGGATGGCGAGCGAGGACATCGGGCTCGCCGATCCGCGCGCGCTGCCGCTCGCGATTGCCGCTGTCGAGACGTACGAGCGGCTCGGCACGCCGGAAGGCGAGCTCGCGCTCGCGCAAGCGGTCGTCTACCTCGCAGTCGCGCCGAAGAGCAACGCCGTGTACGAGGCGTACAACGCAGTGCGCGCATTCATCGCGCAGGACGCTTCGCGGCCGGTGCCGCTGCGTCTTCGAAACGCGCCGACGAAGCTGATGAAGAACCTCGACTACGGCAAAGGCTACCGCTACGCGCATGCCGAGAAGGACGCGTATGCGGCGGGCGAGCGCTACCTGCCGGACGACATGCCGGACGTGCACTGGTACGAGCCGACGGATCGTGGACTGGAAGCGAAGATTCGAGAACGGCTCGATGCGCTGCGCGAGCGCGATCGAGCGGCGCGCGACAAGGAGGACGAATAGCGCTCTGATAAAATTGCGCGATGCTCGACATCAACCTTTTTCGCAGCGATTTGCCCGGCGTGGCGGCGGCGCTCGCCAAGCGCGGCGTGACGCTCGACGCGCGGACGTTCGAAGCGCTCGAAGCGCGGCGCAAGGAAATCCAGACACGCACGCAGGAGCTGCAGGCGAAGCGCAACGCGACGTCGAAGCAGATCGGCATCGCCAAGGGGAAGGGCGAGGACGCGTCGGCGATTCTCGCGCAAGTCGCCGGTCTCGGCGAAGAGCTGAAGCAGCTCGAAGCCGCACTCGAGCGTGTTCAGGCCGAGCTGCGGGATTTGCTGCTGAACCTGCCCAATCTCACGCACCCGACGACGCCGCTCGGTCGTTCCAGCGACGACAACGTCGAAGTGCGCCGCTGGGGAACGCCGCGCACGTTCGAGTTTCCGGTGAAGGATCACACCGACATCGGCGAAGGCCTCGGCATGCTCGATTTCGCCGTTGCCGCGAAGCTCTCCGGTGCGCGCTTCTCGTTCCTGCGCGGCGGTCTCGCGCAACTGCATCGCGCGCTTGCGCAGTTCATGCTCGACACCCATACGCGCGAGCACGGCTACACCGAGTGCTACACGCCCTACATCGTCAACGCCGAGACGCTCGTCGGCACGACGCAGCTGCCGAAGTTCGAGCAGGACATGTTCGCGGTGAAGAAAGGTGGTGCCGAGGGGGTCGAGGCCGCCGAAAAGCTCTATCTGATCTCGACGTCGGAGATCACGCTGACGAACAGCATTCGCGGTGACATCCTGCCCGCCGACGCGCTGCCGATCCGCATCACGGCGCACACGCCGTGCTTTCGCTCGGAAGCGGGCAGCTACGGCAAGGACACGCGCGGCATGATCCGCCAGCACCAGTTCGACAAGGTCGAGCTGGTCTGGGTGACGAAACCGGACGAGTCGTACGATGCGCTCGAGACGCTGACGGGCCACGCCGAGACGATTCTGAAGAAGCTGGAGCTTCCGTATCGCGTCGTCATGCTGTGCACCGGCGACATCGGATTCGCCAGCGCGAAAACGTACGATCTCGAAGTCTGGCTGCCCGCGCAGAACACGTACCGCGAGATCAGCTCGTGCAGCAACTGCGAGGCATTCCAGGCGCGACGGATGCAGGCGCGCTTCCGCAACGTGCAGGGCAAGACCGAGCTCGTGCACACGCTGAACGGCTCGGGTCTCGCCGTCGGCCGCACGCTGGTCGCGGTAATGGAGAACTACCAGCGCGCCGACGGCGGCATCGACGTGCCGGCGCCGCTGCGACCGTACATGGGTGGAACGAGCGTCGTTCGTAAATAGGGGTCAGAGTCGAATTCCAGATCCGGCGAGCGAAGAGCCGCGGCGCGGCGGAATTCGACTCTGACCCTGTTTTCGCTATCGCATGTTGCCCGTGTGGCCGAGCGAATACCGTCCCGGCTGCGGCCAGACGGCGAGCCCGTGCGGCTCCTTGCCGACGGGAATCTTCATGACCTCGCCGCTCGCCGTGTCGATCACGTAGACGACGTTGTCGAAGCGCCCGGACAGCCATAGCCGCTTGCCGTCGGCGCTGACGTTTCCCATGTCGGGACTGCCGCCGCCGGGGATCGGCCATGTCGCGTCGATGTTGCGCGTGGCGAAGTCGATCACCGAGACGCTGCCCTTGCCCTTCGGCGCGCCGTGGATCCTGTTCGAGCCGCGATTGGCCACATAGAGCTTCTTGCCGTCGCGGCTCGGATAGAGGCCGTGCGTACCGATGCCTGTCGCGATGAAGCCCGTCTGCCGGAAGCTGTCGCCGTCGATCACATGCACGCCGTTCGCCATCATGTCGGCGACGAAGAACGTCCTGCCGTCGGGGGAAACGCGTACGTCCTGCGGCATGCCCTTCCACGTCGTGCAGATCACTTCGTCGCGCCCGTCGAAGCCTTTCACGACCTGTGTCGGCAGGCCGGGCTTGATCACCTGGATGTAGCCGAGCACCTTGCGCTCGACCAAGTCGACCTTCGCAACCGTGCCCGTGAACTCGCAGGTGAAGATCGCGAAGCGGCCGTCGATCGAGAAGTCCGCGTGATTGATGCCGCCGCAGCGCGGCACGTCGAGCGAGTACTGGATCTCCATCGTCGCCGGATCGCGGAAGTCGAGCCGCTTGTGCGCCTCGGCGACGACGATCGCCGACCTGCCGTCGGGCGAGAAGTACATGTTGTAAGGATCGTCGACCTTGATCGGCTTGCCCGGCTTGCCGGTGCGTGGATCGACCGGCGTCAGGCTGCCGACCTTCGTGTTCTCGGCATTGTTCGCGACCCACAGCGTGCGCATGTCCCAGGACGGCACCACGTGCTGCGGATTGAGGCCGACCGGAAACTTCGTGACGACCTGCAGCGTTTCGGCGTCGATCACATAGACGTCGTTCGACTGCAGGTTCGGGACGTAGACGCGCTTCAAATCGGCGGCGACGTCCGGTCGCATCTTGTCGGCGGTCGTTTCGCTGTAGAGGTTCGTCGGATCGACCACCGGCGGCATGCCGGGCACGGTGTCGATGACGGCGCGCGGCACGCTCGCAGCAGCCGGCGCCGGAGGCGCGGCGGGCTGGCCGCCGGCGCGCAGCCATGGCAGCGCTGCGAGCGCCGCCGCAAACGGGAGCGCCAATGCGACGCGGCGCAGGAGGGGATGCTTCAAGGAAGGGATGTGATGGGTCGAAGGAAAGGCACGCCGATGTCAACGACGCGCCGTTGCCGCGCGGATCTCGTCCGCTGTCACCTTAACGATCGAATCGACGCCCAGTTGACCGAGCTCGGCGCTCGAGCGGCGCGGATCGCCATAAACGCCGTCCGCGGGCGACGGCTTCGCCTGCATGCGGTCCGCGCGCACGAGCTTCGGGTCGATCGCGAGCGCGAGCGACGTGTCGGCGAGCCCCGCGTGCGTTCCGATCTCGTCGTCGCGCAGTCCTTTTGCCGCGAGCGCTTTCGGATACGCGGTTTCGGTGATGCGATAGTAGGCGAGGATCGCGTGCGCGCGCGTCGGCGACTTCGCCCATTCGCGGTTCAGGCGCTCGGCGGTCGTCTTCAACGCAGCCTGGTAGCCGCCGTGGTCGCCGATGAACACGATGTCGCGAAAGCCGGCGCGGCGGAAGCTTCGCGCCGCGGCTTCGAGAACGCGCTCGAATGCATCGGTCGGCACCGAGATCGTTCCGGGAAAGCGCATGTGCGCGCTCGGCGGGTCGATGCTGCCCTCGGGCACGTACGCGATGACCGGCGCCACCAGCGCGTTGCCGAGCGAGCGCGCGATCCGATCGGCGAGCGCGCGAACGCGCACGTTGTGCTTGCCGAGGACCATGTGCGGCCCGTTCTGCTCGGTGCCGCCGATCGGCACGATCAGCGTCGTCTTGCCGGTGGCGACGTCGTCACGCAACTCCGTCCAGGTGAGATCCTCGATGAAGACGGTGTCGGGCGCCGCCGACGCGAGCGGCGCGGCGAGAAGCACAAGCGAGACGATGACGATGCGCAACGCGGCCGAAATCACCCGCGAATCATAGGCGATCGACGCGCACGGCGCCACCGGTGGACACGCCGTGCGGCGCAACGACGCCCCGGCGTCGCTCGTGACGCGATCAACGCTCGATCGAAGTCCCGGCAGCCAATGCACCGACGCGCGGCGCGTGCGGCGGCTGCTGCGCGAGCAGCACGTCGTAATAGGCGCGCACGCGGTCGACGAACGCGACGGGCATTCCGCCGCGCGCGTAACCGAGCTTCGCCTGATCGAAGTAGTCCGCCTCGGCGAGCAGCGGCAGCGCCTTCTTCACATCGCTCCACGCGTCGGGATTCAGTTGCCGTCGCTGCGCGAGGACGCGCGCGTCCTCGAGATGTCCGATGCCGATGTTGTACGCGGCAAGCGCAAGCCACGTGCGATCGGGCTCCGCGATGCGCTCCGGAATCCTGTCCTTCAGCCAGCGGAGATAGCGTGCGCCGGCGATGAGCGCCGTATGCGGGTCGAGGCGGTCGCTCACGCCGAGCTGGCGCGCCGTCTCCTCGGTGAGCTGCATCAGGCCGCGCGCGCCGGTCTCCGACGTTGCGCTTCGATCCCACTGCGACTCCTGATAGGCGACCGCTGCGAGCAGCCGCCATTCGATGCCGCTCGCCTCCTGCGCCTCGCGCAACAGCGGCGCGAGCTCGGGCAGCTTCGACCTGATGCGTTCGTGGAAGACCTCGGCGTCGATCTTCGGCACCTCCGACATGTGCGCGAAGTAGCGCTCGGTGAGTCGCGCCAGCGTGCCGTCGCGCTTCACTTTCGCCATGAAGCGGTCGAGATCCTCGCGCAGCGTCCCGAACGAAGGCGCGACGGCCCATGCGAGCTGGCGCCGATCGCCGGCGGCGAACGCCACGCCGTAGTTCAGGTGAATGTTGCGCGACACCGCCGCCTCGTTCGACGTGACGATGGCATAGGCGAGTCGGCCGTCGCTCACTTGTGCGATCAGCGACTCGGCGTTCGGTGTGGTGAGCGGCGCCCAATGGACTTCCGGGTGCGCCGCGCGCACCTTGGCGATCTGCGGCTCGAGGCCTGTGGAATCGACGTACGCGACCTTGTCGTCATCGAGATCGTCCCAGCTCGTCGGCTTGCGCGCGCCAATGTGATAGATGACGACCGGGTTGACGTCGGCGTAGCCCGTGGTCCACAACGGGGCCGCTTCACCAGGGCCGGGCGCAACGGAGAATCCTGGCGTCGGCGGATCGTGCGGCGCGGGACGGAACAATCCGCCGATGCCGACGTGCGCGGCGCCCGACGCGACGGAGTCGACGAGCTGCGCGGCGGATTCGGCCACGACGATCTTCAGCGGCAGGCCGCGCTCGATCGCGAACAACTGCAGGAGGTCGGCGTCGAATCCGGCCGGCTGGCCGTCGGTGCCGATGAAATACGTCGACGGCCCGGGACGCACGAATGCGATGAGCGCGTTCGCCGGCGTGGGCGTGGGCAGGCGCTTCGGCGGCGCGTGCGTCCGCTCGACGACGACGAGCGCAAGACCGAGCAGAAGCGAGAAAGCAGCGGCGGCAGCGATTCGTTGCACGTGCAAGCCCCTCGTGTACGGATCGGAATTGCCGAAGCGATTATAGTCAACGCGTGGCGACTGTCACCCCCCGTTCTGCCACGCGGTTGATCGGCCGAGCGCAATCGAGGATAATTAAGGACTTGCTCGTTGTCGCATCCCGATCAACGGCGGGTCGCCCCGCATTGCGGCGTTGCAAACCTGGTCAGGTCCGGAAGGAAGCAGCCATAGTGACTAACCGCAAGTGCCGGGGGAACGGCTCGCCACCTTTTGCTCTTTCGCGCCCGTTGGGCCCCATGCTTTGTTGCTCGTCGGCTCGGACGCTCGTGTACGTCCATGTACACTGCGCGTCCTCGCCGCCTCGCGCCTCGCCTCGGTCCCAACAGGTCGCGAAATAGCCTTTTGCTTGCGTGACGGGTTTTCTTGCTTACGCAAGCCGCTGATGCTCGCGCAGCCGCGCCTTCGATGAGCTACCAGGTTCTCGCGCGCAAGTGGCGGCCGAAGACGTTCGCCGAGCTCGCCGGCCAGGAGCACGTCGTCACCGCGCTCACCAATGCGCTCACCCGCGGACGGCTGCATCACGCGTATCTGCTGACCGGCACGCGCGGCGTCGGCAAGACGACGATTGCGCGCATTCTCGCCAAGAGCCTCAATTGCGTCGCTGGCATTACCGCCACGCCATGCGGCGTTTGCGCGGCGTGCGTCGACATCGACGCCGGCCGCTTCGTCGACCTGCTCGAGCTCGATGCGGCGTCGAACACCGGCATCGACAACATGCGCGAGATCCTCGACAACGCGCGCTACGCGCCGACGGTCGGGCGCTACAAGGTCTACCTCATCGACGAAGTTCACATGTTGTCGAAGCAGGCGTTCAACTCGATGCTGAAGACGCTCGAGGAGCCGCCCGAGCACGTGAAGTTCGTGCTTGCGACCACCGACCCGCAGAAGATCCCGGTGACGGTGCTCTCGCGCGTGCTGCAGTTCAACCTGAAGCAGCTGCCGCCGCCGCTGATCGTCGAGCGGCTTGCGTCGATCCTGTCGGCCGAGAGGATCGACAGCGACCCGGCTGCCCTCGCGCTGGTCGCGCGCGCGGCGCAGGGGTCGATGCGCGATGCGCTGTCGCTGCTCGACCAGGCGATCGCGTACGGCGGCGGCGAGGTGCGCGAGCCGTCGGTGCGCGCGATGCTCGGCGCGGTCGACACGCAGCATGTCTACCGGATCGCCGATGCACTGATCGCCGGCGACGGCACGGCGATAGTCGCCGAAGCCGACGCGATGGCCGAGCGCAGCGCGTCGTTCGCCTCGGCGCTCGACGAGCTCGCGTCGCTCTATCACCGGATCGCCGTCGCGCAGACCGTTCCCGCGGCGACCGAATCGTTCGACGACGCCGAGCGCATCGTGGCGTTCGCCGCGCGGATGAGTCCCGAGCACGTGCAGCTCGCCTACCAGATTTGCGTGCAGGGCCGAGCCGACCTCGCGCTCGCACCGGACGAGCCGACCGGATTTTCGATGACGCTGCTGCGGCTGCTCGCGTTCGAGCCGTCGCCGCCGGCGGCCATGCCGGGCGGCGGCGGCGACACACACGACCCGCGACCGAAGCGCGCGACGCGCGTCGTCGAGTCGCCGCCAGGTTCCACCCGTGCGGCGGCTGCCGACCGCTCCGAGGCCACCGCGACCGAGGCGCCGGGCGCGAAGGCGAGCTCGCCATCGGCCGCGCCGTCGATCGTCGCGCCGCTGCCGCAGACGGCGGACGCGTGGGTACCGTTCGTCGCTTCGCTCAAGCTGTCGGGCATTGCCGGACAGCTCGCCGCGCAAAGCGCACTGGTTCGTTGCGAAGGCCGCATGCTGACGCTCGCGGTTCCGGCAACTCACAAGCATCTCGTCGATCCAACGTACGCCGATCGGCTGCGCGGCGCGCTCGAGCAGGCAACCGGGCAGAAGTTGAAGCTCGCGTTCGAGGTCGCCGACGCGGCGCCGACGTCGCTCGCGGCGCAGGTCACCCGCGAGCGGGCCGAGCAAAAGACGGCGACCGAGGCGGCGTTTCGCGACGAGCCGTTCGTTAAGGACCTGCTCGCGCGCTTCGACGCGTCGATCCGTCCCGATTCGGTCAAGCCGACGTCGTGATCCTGCACACGTGGCGCAAGGAGACTCGATCATGAAGAACCAGCTCGCCGGCCTGATGAAGCAGGCGCAGCAGATGCAGGACAACGTGAAGAAAGCGCAGGATGAGCTCGCGCGCACCGAGGTCGAGGGGCAGTCGGGCGCCGGCCTCGTCAAGGTCGTGATGACCTGTCGCTACGACGTCAAGCGGGTGACGATCGACCCGTCGCTGCTCAGCGAGGATCGCGAGATGCTCGAGGATTTGATCGCGGCTGCGTTCAACGACGGCGTGCGCCGCGTCGAGACGGCGACGCAGGAGAAGATGGCAAGCGTCACCGTCGGGATGCCGATGCCGCCCGGATTCAAGCTGCCGTTCTGATGATGACC
The DNA here is from genome assembly GCA_963798655.1 of uncultured beta proteobacterium. Taxonomy (GTDB): domain Bacteria; phylum Pseudomonadota; class Gammaproteobacteria; order Burkholderiales; family Casimicrobiaceae; genus CAVSMC01. The sequence goes on from CAWCUH010000016.1 coordinate 590,450, forward strand.
GCGCGACCGTCGTCCCCGCCCAGCGGTTTTCGATGGAAGACATCGGATTCCCGCCTGCGCGGCAATGACGAATGTCATGCCCGATCGTGACGGCCGCGCGCTGATCGCCTCCGAGCCGCTCGGCAGTCTCGAGGAGCTCGCGAGCTCGCTGCGTTGCCTGCCCGGCGTCGGCCCGAAGGCTGCGCAGCGGATGGCGCTGCATCTGCTGCAGCACGACCGCGACGGCGCGATGCGCCTCGCACACGCGCTCGAGCATGCCACCGAAAGCGTGCGCCATTGCGAGCGCTGCAACACGTTCACCGAGGGCGAGCTGTGCGCGCTGTGCCGATCCGGCAAGCGCGATCCGGCGCTGCTTTGCGTCGTCGAGACGCCGGCGGACTTGCTGATGATCGAGCAGACGCAGTCTTATTCCGGGCTGTATTTCGTGCTGATGGGCCGGCTCTCGCCGCTCGACGGCATCGGTCCGAAGGAAATCCGGCTCGACCGTTTGCTGAAGCGCGCGAGCGACGCGGTCGTGCGCGAAGTGATCCTGGCGACGAATTTCACCAACGAAGGCGAGGCGACCGCGCATTACGTCGGCGAGCTGCTCGCGGCGCGCGGTCTCGCCGTGAGCCGGCTCGCACGCGGCGTACCGGTGGGCGGCGAGCTCGAATACGTCGATGCCGGCACGCTCGCGCAGGCGCTGCGCGAGCGGCGGTCGTTCACCGCCTGACGCCTCACGCGGCGCGACACGAGGCCGCAGGCCGCCGCGGGGATGGACGGCGCGGAAGGGCTGCGTATAATTCCCTGTTGACTCCACGGCCACAGCAAAAAGGCGGTCGACCGCCAGCCGTTCGAGCTTACGACTCGCCGTCCGGTGGCCGGGCGGCGCGGCGTGATCCCGTACCAAACATTTGGAGGAAGCATCCATGCGCAAACCGCAAACAGCGGCAACGCCCGACGCCGGCAACGCCACCCGCACGCGACGCAAATTCCTGAAGGGGGCGACAGGCGTCGCGGCCGCCGGTGCGACGCTCGGCTTCCCGATGATCTCCGTCGCGCAGTCGCCCGTCGTTCTCAAGATGCAGGGTGCCTGGGGCGCGAAGGACGTCTTCAACGAGATGGCCGAGCAGTACGTGCAGCGCGTCAACGAGATGGCCGGTGGCCGGTTGCGCATCGACTACCTGGTAGCCGGCTCGGTCGTGAAGCCGTTCGAAGTCATGGACGCGACGGCCAAGGGCGTCATCGATGCCGCGCATACCGTCGCGGTGTACTGGTACGGCAAGAGCAAGGTCGCCTCGCTCTTCGGGTCCGGACCGATCAACGGCTGTGACGCGAACCAGATGCTGGCCTGGATCCAGCGCAAGGGCATGCCGTTCTACGACGAGCTCGTGCGGAAGCTCGATCTCGACGTGATCGCGTTCTTCGCGATGCCGATGCCGACGCAGCCGCTCGGCTGGTTCAAGAAGCCGATCAAGAGCGCGGCCGAATTGAAGGGCCTCAAGTATCGTACCGTCGGCCTCGCGGCGGACCTGATGCAGGAGCTCGGCGCCCGCGTCACGCAGCTTCCGGGCGGCGAAATCGTGCCGGCGATGGAGCGCGGCGTCATCGACGCGTTCGAGTTCAACAACCCGACATCCGACCGCCGGTTCGGCGCGCAGGACGTCGCGAAGAACTACATGATGGGCAGCTACCACCAGGCGATGGAGTTCTTCGAGCTCGACTTCAACAAGAAGAAGTTCAACTCGCTGCCGAAGGACCTGCAGGCGATCCTCAAGTACGGCGCCGAGGCGGCTTCCACGGCCAACTACGCGCTCGCGATGGACCAGTACTCGATCGACCTGCAGGAATTGAAGAGCAAGGACCATGTGAACATCCTGCGTACGCCGAAGGACATCTTCGCCGTGCAGCTCACCGCGTGGGACACGCTGGTCAAGAGGCTCTCCGACGAGGACCCGTTCTTCAAGAAGGTGTGGGAATCGCAGAAGGAATGGGCGAAGCGCGTCGGCTACTACCACTTCTTCAATAACGCCGACTACGAGCAGGCGTACGAGCACCTGTACGGCAAGCTCGGATTTGCCTGATCCTCAGCCCGGGGCGGTCGAAGGGCATCAGTCCAAGGCGGCGCAGCGATGCGCCGCCTTTTTTGCGGTCTCGCCGCATGTCGCGTTCGCGCACATTGAGGAGCTCGCTGCCATGCTGCAGAAATTCCTGATCGGCATCGACCGGTTCAGCATGGCCGTCGGCCATGCGTTCGCCTGGTGCATTCTCATCCTGACGCTTGGGACTTCGTACGAGGTCTTCATGCGCTACGTGCTGAACAATCCGACGAGCTGGGCGTTCGACATGAGCTACATCCTCTATGGCGGACTGTTCATCATGTCGGGCGCGTACGCGCTGTCGCGCAACGCGCACGTGCGCGGCGACGTGCTGTTCCGGTTGCTGCGGCCGCGCGTTCAGGCGAGCGTCGAGCTCGTCCTGTATTTCATCTTCTTCTACCCGGGCGTGACCGCGCTGATCATCGCGGGGTACGGCTATGCGCACGACTCGTTCGCCTACCGCGAGGTGAGCGTCAACAGCCCGGTCGGCGTGCCGATCTGGCAGCTGAAGGCATTGATCCCGCTCGCGGGGACGATGCTCTTCATCCAGGGCATCGCGCAGGTCATCCGTTGCATCCTGTGCATCCAGACGGGCCGCTGGCCGCGGCAGCTGCACGACGTGGAAGAGCTCGAGAGCGTGCTACAGCACGAGCATGAGAAGCATCCCGCCGCGAAAGGTGCGCAATGACAAATCCGCAACTCGCGCTGATGATGCTCGGCGCGTTCATCTTCATCATCCTTCTCGGATTCCCCATCGCCTTCACGCTGATGGCGATGGGCGTCATGTTCGGGTTCTACGCGTACTACGTGCCCGGACAGGAGTTCTTCGCGAGCCGCGTGTTCTACCTGCTGTCGCAGAACACGTTCAGCATCATGAACAACGACGTGCTGACGGCCGTGCCGCTGTTCCTGTTCATGGGCTACATGATCGAGCGATCGAACATCCTCGACCGGCTATTCTTCAGCCTGCAGGTGGCGCTCCGGGCGATTCCCGGGGCGATGGCGGTCGCCGCGCTCGTCACCTGTGCGCTGTTTGCGACGGCCACGGGCATCGTCGGCGCGGTGGTCACGCTGATGGGGCTGCTCGCGTTTCCGGCGATGCTCAAGGCCGGCTACGACCAGAAGCTCGCCTCTGGCGTGATCTGCGCCGGCGGCACGCTCGGCATCCTGATCCCGCCGTCGATCATGCTGATCGTCTACGGTGCGACCTCCGCCGTGTCGGTCGTGAAGCTGTACGCGGCCGCGATCGTGCCCGGCTTCCTGCTCGCCGGGCTGTACGTCGCGTACGTGATCACGCTAACGGCGATCAATCCGAAGCTCGCGCCAAAGCTCCCGAAGAGCGAGACCGATGTTCCCTGGATTCGCGTGATCCTTCTGCTGCTGCAGGCGTTCGTGCCGCTCGCCGTGCTGATCCTCTCGGTGCTGGGCGCGATCCTGTTCGGCCTCGCCACGCCGAGCGAAGCCGCCGCGATCGGCGCGCTCGGCGCGATGGTGCTTGCGATCGTCTACCGCGCGTTCAGCTGGGGCCGCCTGAAGGAGGCGGTGTTCCTCACCGCGCGCACCTCGGCGATGGTGTGCTGGCTGTTCGTCGGGTCGTGGACGTTCTCGTCGGTGTTCTCCTACCTCGGCGGCGAGGGGCTGATCAAGGACTTCGTGCTCGGGCTCAACCTCACCCCTGTCACGTTCCTGCTGCTGTCGCAGCTCATCATCTTCCTGCTCGGCTGGCCGCTCGAATGGAGCGAGATCATCATCATCTTCGTGCCGATCTTCCTGCCGCTGCTGCCGCACTTCAACGTCGATCCGATGTTCTTCGGCGTGCTGGTCGCGCTCAACCTGCAGACGTCGTTCCTCACGCCGCCGATGGCGATGTCCGCGTATTACCTGAAGGGTATCGCGCCGCCGTACGTCCTGCTGTGGACGATCTTCCGGGGCTGCTTCCCGTTCCTCACGATGGTGTTCATCACGATGCTGCTCGTGTACCTGTTCCCGCAGATCCACACGTATCTGCCGAACCTCTTCTACGGCAACTAGGAGCCGGCGCATGCAGGCACCGGATATCGTCGACGTGACTTCGCTCACCGCGGCGGGGGCGCTTGCGGCGATGCGCGAGGGCCGAATGAGCGCCGAGGAGCTCGTAAGCGGCTGTCTCGCGCGCATCCGTGCCGACGACGAGCGCGTGCAGGCGTGGGCGTTCGTCGACGAAACGCGCGCGCTCGAGCAGGCGCGAAACGTCGATCGCGTGCGCCGCGAGGGCCATGCGATGGGTCCGCTGCACGGGTTGCCGGTCGGTGTGAAGGACATCATCGACACCGCCGACATGCCGACGGAGGATGGCACGGTGCTCCACGCCGGTCGCCGTCCGTGGGACGACGCGGCCGTCGTCGAGCGGTTGCGTGCCGCCGGCGCGATCATTCTCGGCAAGACGGTCACGACCGAGCTCGCGACGTACGCGCCCGGCAAGACGCGCAATCCGCACGATCCCGAGCACACGCCCGGCGGCTCGTCGAGCGGCTCGGCCGCCGCGGTGGCGGCGCACATGGTTCCGGTCGCGATCGGCACGCAGACGAATGGCAGCCTCATCCGGCCCGCGGCGTATTGCGGCGTCTACGGCTACAAGCCGACGTTCGGATGGGTGCCGCGCGCCGGAATCTTGAAGCAGTCCCGACCGCTCGACCAGGTCGGGGTCATCGCGCGCACGGTGGAGGACGTCGCGCTCGTCGCCGAGCCCCTCATCGGCTACGACGAGCGCGACCCGGACACGCGATCGATGGCCCGGCCGACGCTGCGCGAGGTGGCGATGAGCGAGCCGCCGCTGCCGCCGATCTTCGCGTGCACCAGGACGCCCAACTGGGATGATGCCGACGAGGACATGCGGCTCGCCTTTGACGAGGTCGCACAGGCGCTCGGCGAGCAGGCAAAGCCGTTCACGGTGCCGGCGATGCTTGCCGACGCATGGGAATGGCACCGCAGGATCATGGAGGCCGACCTCGCGCGGAGCTTTCACGAGGAGTACGAGCGCGGCCGCGACCGGTTGTCCGATTCGCTGCGTGCACAGATCGAGCGTGGCCGCAGCGTGAGCGCGGTCGATTACAACGACGCCGTGGACCGCATTCGCGCGGTGAGCGTGGCGCTCGACGAAATCTTCGATCGCTGCGACGCGATCCTCACGGCGCCGACGGCGGGGCCCGCGCCGCACGGTCTCGAATCGACGGGCAGCGCGGCGTTCTGCACGTTGTGGACGTTTGCCGGCATGCCGGCGGTGACGCTGCCGCTGTTGCAGGCAAGCAATGGCATGCCGATGGGTATCCAGCTCGTCGGGCGGCGCGGCGACGACGCGCGGCTGCTTCGAACCGCGCGCTGGCTCGTCCAGTGGAGCGAGCGCGACGAACCTTCGGATGGCGATGGAGACGAACAATGACCCGAACCGTAATGAAGATCGTGATGGGCGTGATCGGCGTCGGTCTTGCGATCGCATTTCTTCTCGTGCCGGTGGTCAAGCTGAAGGAGCCGGCGATGGCCGTGGTCATCCTGATCGGCGTCGCGGCGATGATCGTCAACCTGATCGAGGTCGTTCGCGACAAGGAAGACCAGTGAGCCGCAGCGGCGACGTGCCGATCCCGGTGCGGCGTTTCGGGCGCACCGGCGAAAGCGGGCCGTCGCCATTGCCACGCGCGGCTGTGCGGTAGTACGCTGGGCTGCTACAGGCGGCTGGGAGAACGGCCATGCTGGTCAGCGAAATCCTGCGCATCAAGGGCAACACGCCGCTGTTCACGACGCCGCCCGATCGACCGGTCATCGAGGCGGTCGCCGTGATGGCCGAGCACGACATCGGCTCGCTCGTCGTCATGGATCATGGCCGCATGGCGGGCATGCTGACGTTCGCCGAGGTCCTGAAGGCGCTTGCCGAGCGCCGCGGCGCGCTCGGCGACGCGCGCGTCGATGCGATCTACGTCCGCGATCCGCTCACCGCGACGCCGGGTCTCGACGTGATGGAGCTTCGCCGCGGGATGCTCGAGCGGCACGCGCGCTACGTCCCGGTGATGGAAGGCACGATGCTGCTTGGCGTCGTGTCGTTTCACGACGTCGCGAAGGCGGTTTACGAGGAGCAGAGCTTCGAGAACCGCATGCTGAAGAGCTACATCAAGAACTGGCCGGACGAAGAGGAAGCCCGCTAAGCCTGAAGCACGAACACCGCCGGCCGCTTCGCAAAGCGCTCGGCATCGAGCTTGCGCCATTCGGCGATCGTTCGTACGACGACCTCCTCGCTGTCGAGCGTCAGGTCCGCCGCCACGGCAAGCCGGGTCGCCGGCGCGCACGCTGAGGCGATCGCCGCGATCATCGCCACGTTGCGATACGGAGTCTCGATAAAGAGTTGCGCGGCACCGCTTCGCCGCGATGCCGCCTCGAGCGCGCGGATCGCGTTCGCGCGGGGCTCGGGCTTCACCGGCAGGTAGCCATGGAACGCGAACGCCTGGCCGTTCATGCCGGACGCCATCAGCGCCAGCACGAGCGACGACGGTCCCACGAGCGGCACGACGGCGATGCGCTCGGCGTGGGCGGCGGCAACGATTCGCGAGCCGGGATCGGCGATGCCCGGGCAACCGGCATCGGACAGGAGCCCCAAGTCGTGGCCATCGCGCGCCGGCGCAAGCAGCGCGCGAGCGCGCTCGAGTGTGCGATCGTCGCCGATCTCCTCGACGGCGATGTCCTGGATTGCACGCGGATGCGCGAGCGACTTCAGGAACGCGCGAGCGGGCTTCGCATTCTCGACGACGAAATGCGCGAGCGTGCGCACGACCTCGATCGTGCGCGCCGGCAGCACGCGCTCGGGCGGCACGACGCCGAGCAGGTTCGGGACGACATAGAGGCGGCCGCGCATCAGCCGGGCACGCGCACGCCGGCGGCGCGCAGCATCGCGACGAGGCGAATGAGCGGCAGGCCGACGAGCGCCGACGGATCGTCGCTCTCGATTCGCTCGAACAGCGCGATGCCGAGCGCTTCCGACCGCACCGAGCCGGCGCAGTCGTATGGCTGCTCGCGTCGCAGGTACGTCTCGATCTCGTCGGCTGAAAGCGTGCGGAACGTGCTGCGGACGTCGACGAGCTCGCTCGTGCACACGCCGTTCGCCGCATCGAGCAGCGCGACGCCCGTGTGGAACACGACGGTGCGGCCGGACAGCCGTGCGAGCTGCGCGACCGCGCGCGCGTGGTCGCCCGGCTTGCCGACGGGCTCGCCGTCGCAGTCCGCGACCTGATCGGAACCGATGATCAGCGCGTCGGGAAACTTTGGCGCGACGCTTCTTGCCTTGTCCACCGACAGTCGCAGCGCGGTAGCCGCCGGCGTTTCGCCGGCGAACGGCGTCTCGTCGGCGGCGGGTGCGGCGACGTCGAAGCGCAATCCGAGCCGGGACAGAAGCTCGCGCCGATAGCGCGACGTCGACGCGAGGACCACCCGGCGCAGGGACTTTTGCTTTGTTTTTATGATGATTTTTGACAGCGGTCGCAATCGGCGCTATTATGCGACGTTTCACCTCGGCCGCGCAGCGTAACGCGGTCGGCAGACCGATCCCGCGGCCGCGCATCCCCGGCGGCTCGCGTGCAACGAGCTTCCCATGCGGCGCAACGAATCGCCGGAAACACCCCGCGCTTCGCGGGCGCGCAAAGGGCCTCGCAGCTTCGATGCGTTCGAGCTGGTGCAGCAGCGGGGCGCGCTGCACGGCAACGTCGCGGCGACCGAGCTTTCGCGCGTCGCCGACGCGCTCGCGGACGAGGGCGGCCGCATCGAGTACGTGATTCGTGGCATCAGCGACGAGGCGGAGCGCCCGGCGCTCGAGCTTTCGATCGAGGGCGAGCTGTTCCTCACGTGTCAGCGATGCCTGAAGTCGATGCGCTGGGTCGCCGAGCAACGCAACACGCTGCTGCTCGCGCACGACGAGCGCGAGCTTGCGCAGCTCGACGACAGCGACGAGCGCGAAGTGGTGCTCGCGACCGCGCCGCTCGACGCGCTGCAGCTGGTGGAGGACGAATTGCTGCTCGCGATGCCGTACGCACCGCGCCACGCGCAGGACGAAGGCGCCTCGTGCACGCCGGCGGGCAGCGTCGACGATGCAGCGCCCGACAAGCCGGCGTCGCCGTTCGAGGCGCTGGCGGGATTGAAGACGCGAGCCGACAAGGGCAAGGGCGCAAAACGTTGAATTCCGATTCAGGAGACTGACATGGCGGTCCAGCAGAACAAGAAATCCCCGGCAAAGCGCGGCATGCATCGCGCGCACGATCATCTCGAAGCGCCGCCGCTCGCGGTCGAGCCGGTGACCGGCGAAGTCCATCGACGCCACCACATCAGCCCGACCGGCTTCTATCGCGGCAAGAAAGTCGTCAAGACGAAGGCCGACGAGTAGCCCGCGCGAGCGAGCGCTGCGAAAGCCGCGACGTGCCCGTCACGGTAGCCGTCGACGCAATGGGCGGTGACCACGGCCCGGCGGTCACGCTGCCCGCCGCATTGAGCTTCCTCGAATCGCATCCCGACGCGCGCGTGATCGCCGTCGGCATCGATGCCGACATGCGCGCCGTGCTCGCAAAGGGCAGGTCGACCGCGCTCGATCGCCTGACGCTGCATCCGGCGTCCGAAGTGGTCACGATGGACGAGGCGCCCGCGCTCGCGCTTCGCGCGAAGAAGGACTCCTCGATGCGCGTCGCCGTGAACCTGGTCAAGGACGGCGTCGCGCAGGCCTGCGTATCCGCCGGCAACACCGGCGCGCTGATGGCGATCTCGCGCTTCGTGCTGAAGACGCTCCCCGGCGTCGACCGGCCGGCGATCGCGTCGCAGCTGCCGACGAAGAAGGGCGGCGTCGCGACGGTGCTCGACCTCGGCGCCAACGTCAACTGCACCTCCCAGCAGCTGCTTCAATTCGCCGCGATGGGAAGCGCGCTCGTCGCCGCGGTCGACGGCATCGAGCGGCCGACGATCGGGCTCCTCAACATCGGCGAGGAGGACATCAAGGGCAACGACGTCGTGAAGGAGACGGCCGAGCTGCTGAAGGCGTCGGGGCTCAACTTCTTCGGCAACGTCGAGGGCGACGACATCTTCAAGGGCACGACCGACGTCGTCGTCTGCGACGGCTTCGTCGGCAACGTCGCACTGAAGACTTCCGAAGGCCTCGCGACGATGCTCTACGAGTTCCTTCGCGCCGAATTCACGCGCAATCCGCTGACGAAGCTCGCGGCGCTCGTCGCGACGCCGGTGCTGCTCGCGTTCAAGCGACGGATCGACCCGCGCCGCTACAACGGCGCGACGCTGCTCGGCCTCAAAGGCGTCGTCGTGAAGAGCCATGGCGGCGCGGACGTCCAGGCATTCGAGAATGCGATCGCGAAGGCGCATGCCGAGGCGACGCACGGCGTGCTCGAGCGGATCGCACAGCGGATGTCGGCAATGCCCGCGCACGCGGCACCGATCGCCGACAGCTCGGCGAATGCATAGTCGCATCGTCGGCACCGGCAGCTACCTGCCGGCAAGGGTGTTGACCAACGCGGAACTCGCGCGCACCGTCGACACGAGCGACGCATGGATCCGCACGCGCACCGGCATCCGCGAGCGGCGCATCGCCGCCCCGGCCGAGCAGACGAGCGATCTCGCGCTGCACGCCGCGCGCGAGGCGCTCGCCGCGGCGCGCATCGCGCCGGTGGACGTCGATCTGATCATCGTCGCGACGACGACGCCGGACATGATCTTTCCGTCGACGGCATGCGCGTTGCAGGCGAAGCTCGGCACGCACGGCGGCCCGGCGTTCGACGTGCAGGCCGTGTGCAGCGGCTTCGTCTACGCGCTCGCACTCGCGGACCGGATGCTCGCGAGCGGGATGGCGAAGAACGCGCTCGTCGTCGGCGCCGAGATCTACTCGCGCATTCTCGACTGGACCGATCGCGGCACGTGCGTGCTCTTCGGCGATGGCGCAGGCGCGGTCGTGCTGGTCCCGTCGCGCGTGCCGGGCATCCTGTCGGCACACCTGCACGCCGACGGCAGTCATCGCGAGATGCTGTGCGTGCCCGGCGCCGTCGCCGAGGGACGGGTCAGCGGAACGCCGTTCGTTCGCATGGAAGGGCAGGCGGTATTCAAGTTCGCCGTGCGCGTGCTGGCCGACGTCGCGCACGAGGCGCTCGCAGCGAACGGACTCGACGTTTCGGCGATCGACTGGCTGATTCCGCACCAGGCGAACATTCGCATCATCGAGGCGACGGCGAAGAAGCTCGACGTGTCGATGAGCAAAGTGGTGACGACCGTCGACCGCCATGCGAACACGTCGGCGGCGTCGATACCGCTCGCGCTCGACGAGGCGGCTCGCGACGGTCGCATCCGCGACGGCCAGCGCGTGATGCTGCTCGGCGTCGGCGGCGGCTTCACCTGGGGGTCGGTGCTGCTGAACTGGTAAACCGTCATTCCCGCGAACGCGGGAAAGAGGGTCAGAGTGCACTTACTGTCTCTCGCGGACGGTGAGTGCACTCTGACCCTCACGCGGGGGCGACGAATCGAGGGTGCAATGAAGCTCGCAATGGTCTTTCCGGGGCAGGGCTCGCAGTCGATCGGCATGATGGCCGGCTTCGACGCGCATCCTGCCGTTCGCGAAACGTTTGCGCAGGCGTCCGACGTATTGAAGCAGGATCTGTGGGCGCTCGTGACCGACGGGCCCGAGGCCGATCTCCACCAGACGGTCAACACGCAGCCGCTGATGCTCACCGCCGGCTTTGCCGTGTGGCGCGCGTGGAACGCGGCGAGCGGGCCGTCGCCGTCGATCGTCGCCGGCCACAGCCTCGGCGAGTACACGGCGCTGTGCGCGGCCGGCGCCATTGCATTCGACGACGCGCTGGCACTGGTGCGCTTTCGTGCGCAGGCGATGCAGGACGCCGTGCCGAGCGGCGTCGGCGCGATGGCCGCGATACTTGGACTGGACGACGACGCCGTTGCCTCTGCCTGCGTCGAAGCGGCGCACGGGCAGGTCGTCGAGCCGGTCAACTTCAACTCTCCCGCGCAAATGGTGATCGCCGGTCATCGTGCGGCGGTCGAGCGCGCAATCGAAGCGGCGAAAGCACGCGGCGCGAAGCGCGGCATGCTGCTTCCCGTTTCGGCGCCCTTTCACAGCTCGCTGATGAAGCCTGCCGCCGAGTGTCTCGCCGCGCGGCTCGCGAACGTTGCGATCGCGACGCCGCGCATCCCGGTATTGCACAACGTCGACGTCGATGTGCACAGCGAAGCGGACGCGATCCGCGACGCCCTCGCGCAACAGGCCGCGAGCCCGGTGCGCTGGGTCCAGACGGTGCAGGCGCTGGTGGCGCGCGGCGTGACGCACGTGATCGAATGCGGTCCCGGCCGCGTGCTGAACGGGCTCAATCGAAAGATCGCGCCGTCGCTCGTCGCGTTGCCGATCGGCGATGGTGTCGATCTCGATGCGGCGAAAGCGGCGGTGATGAAATGATGACCGACAGCTTGCTGCACGGACAAGTGGCGCTCGTCACCGGTGCCACGCGCGGCATCGGTCGCGCGATCGCGCTCGAGCTCGCGCGTGCGGGCGCGACCGTCGTCGGCACGGCGACGACCGACGACGGCGTGGCGAAGATCGACGCCGCGTTCAAGGAGGCGGGCGCGAGCGGCGCCGGCGTTCGGCTCGATGTCACCGACCGAGCAGGCGTCGATGCGGTGCTCGCCGACATCGACAAGCGCTTCGGCGCGGTGCTGATCCTCGTCAACAACGCCGGCATCACGCGCGACAACCTGCTAGTGCGGATGAAGGACGACGAATGGGATGCGATCATGGCGACGAACCTGAAGCCCGCGTTCCGGCTCGCGAAGGCGGTGCTGCGCGGAATGATGAAGGCGCGTCACGGCCGGATCATCCAGATCGGCTCCGTCGTGGGGACGAGCGGCAACGCCGGCCAGGCGAATTACGCGGCGGCGAAGGCGGCGCTCGTCGGGTTCACGAAGTCGCTTGCGCAGGAAGTCGGCGGCCGCAACATCACCGTCAACTGCGTCGCGCCGGGGTTCATCGACACCGACATGACGAGATCGCTTGCCGACGCACAGCGCGATGCGCTGCTCGCGCGCATCCCGCTCGGCCGGCTCGGCAGCCCGGATGACGTCGCGCACGCCGTCGCGTTCCTCGCCTCGCCGCACGCCGGCTACATCACCGGCGCGACGCTGCACGTCAATGGCGGCATGTACATGGCATGAGGATTGCCGTGCCCCGCGTTCGCGGGGATGACGGCGACTCTGGTAAAATCCGCAGGTTTGCGATCACCGATTCCCCGCCATGGGAGGAGAGGCATGGAGAACGTCGAGCAACGTGTGAAGAAGATTGTCGCCGAGCAGCTGGGCGTCAGCGAAGCCGAGATCAAGACCGAGTCGTCGTTCGTCGACGACCTTGGCGCCGATTCGCTCGATACGGTCGAGCTGGTGATGGCGCTCGAGGAAGAGTTCGAGACCGAGATCCCGGACGAGGAAGCCGAGAAGATCACGACCGTCCAGCAGGCAATCGATTACATCAACTCCCACCTGAAGAAATAACGACACGACCGCGCGGGCGGCGAGCTTCGCCCGCGCGAGCGGCAGGATCTGTCGGCCGCACCGCCAGCGATCGCGTACGACTCGCATCGCCCAACCGCCACTCCTTCGATGAATCGCCGTCGCGTCGTCGTCACCGGGCTCGGCATCGTGTCGCCTGTCGGCGTCGGCGTCGCCGACGCATGGCCATCGATCGTCGCCGCGCGCTCGGGCATCGCGCGTATCACGCGTTTCGACGCGTCGACGTTTCCGTCGCAGATCGCGGGCGAGGTGAAGGGCTTCGACGTCGGCCAATACCTGTCGGCGAAGGAAGCGCGCCGCTACGACGCGTTCATTCACTACGGTCTGGTCGCGACGATGGAAGCGGTGCGCGACGCCGGCCTCGAAGGCTTCGGCGGCGATCGCGAGCGCTTCGGCGTCTGCATCGGCTCGGGCATCGGCGGCTTGCCGCTCATCGAGCACACGGAGCAGGCGTACGCCGACGGCGGCGTGCGCAAGATCAGCCCGTTCTTCGTCCCCGGCACGATCATCAACATGATCTCGGGACTGGCCTCGATCCAGTACGGCTACAAGGGTCCGAATCTGTCGACGGTGTCGGCGTGCTCGACGGCGAACCACAGCCTCGGCGAAGCGATGCGCACGATCGAGTATGGCGATGCCGATGTCATGGTCGCCGGCGGCTCCGAAGCGTGCGTCTCGCCGCTCGGCGTCGGCGGCTTCTGCGCGGCGCGCGCGCTGTCGACGCGCAACGACGATCCGGCCACCGCGAGCCGGCCGTGGGATCGCGGCCGCGACGGCTTCGTGCTCGGCGAAGGCGCCGGCGTTCTCGTGCTGGAGGAGTTGGAGCACGCCAAGGCGCGCCGTGCGCGCATCTACGGCGAGCTCGCCGGCTACGGCATGAGCGCCGACGCGCATCACATCACCGCACCGCCCGAGGACGGCGACGGCGCGCGACGCAGCATGATCAACGCGCTGCGCAACGCCGGCATGGCGCCGGCCGAGATCGATTACATCAACGCGCACGGCACGTCGACGCCGCTCGGTGACCTCGCCGAGTGCATCGCCGTGCGTCGCGCGTTCGGCGATCACGCGACGAAGGTCACGATATCGTCGACCAAGTCGATGACGGGCCACCTGCTCGGCGCCGCCGGCGGCATCGAGGCGGTGTTCACCGTGCTCGCGATCCGCGACCAGATTGCCCCGCCCACCGCCAACCTGTTCGACGTCGATCCGCAATGCGCCGACCTCGATCTCGTGCCGCTCACGGCGAAGAGGATGCCGATCCGCGCCGCGATGTCGAATTCGTTCGGATTCGGCGGCACCAACGCGACCCTCGTCTTCCGCGCGCTCTGACGCAAAACCCATGGCCCTGATCGTTCACAAGTACGGCGGCACGTCGGTCGGCAGCGCCGAGCGCATCAAGAACGTCGCCCGACGCATCGCGCGTTTCCATCGCGACGGACACGGGCTCGTCGTCGTCGTGTCGGCGATGGCCGGCGAGACGAACCGCCTCCTCGCGCTCGCGAAGGACATCTCGCCGAACCCCGATCCGCGCGAGCTCGACGTCGTCGCGTCGACCGGCGAGCAGGTGACGATCGGCCTGCTCGCGATGGCGCTGCACGATCTCGGGCTGAAGGCGAAGAGCTACACCGGCGGGCAGGTGAAGGTGCTCACCGATTCGGCGTTCACCAAGGCGCGCATCCTCGCGATCGACGAGGGCAACATGCGTCGCGACGTCGACGCCGGCACGATCGTCATCGTCGCCGGCTTCCAGGGCGTGGACGCCGACGGCAACATCACGACGCTCGGACGCGGCGGCTCCGACACGTCGGCCGTCGCGCTCGCGGCCGCGCTCACCGCCGACGAATGCCAGATCTACACCGACGTCGACGGCGTCTACACGACGGATCCGCGGATCGTTCCCGAGGCGCGGCGCCTCGACACGGTCACCTTCGAGGAAATGCTCGAGATGGCGAGCCTCGGATCGAAGGTGCTGCAGATCCGCTCGGTCGAGTTCGCCGGCAAGTACAGGGTGAAGCTTCGCGTGCTCTCGTCGCTCGAGGACCCGGAAGTGACCTCGCCGGGCACGCTGATCACGTTCGAGGAGCAGGAAGACATGGAACAGGCGATCATCTCGGGCATCGCGTTCACGCGCGACGAAGCGAAAATCTCGGTCATGGGCGTCGAGGACAAGCCGGGCGTCGCCTACGCGATCCTCGGGCCGATCGCCGACGCGAACATCGACGTCGACATGATCGTGCAGAACATCGGCGCTTCGGGGCACACCGATTTCTCGTTCACCGTGAATCGCACCGAGTACCAGAAGGCGCTCGACGTGCTGGCGCGCGAGCGCGGCAAGGTGTTCAAGGCGCGCGAGATCATCGGCGACAACCGCATCTGCAAGGTGAGCGTCGTCGGCATCGGCATGCGTTCGCACGTCGGGCTTGCGAGCAAGATGTTCAGGACGCTCGCGGACGAAGGCATCAACATCCAGATGATCTCGACGTCCGAGATCAAGATCTCCGTGGTGATCGACGAGAAGTACCTCGAGCTCGCCGTGCGCGTATTGCACAAGGCGTTCGAGCTCGACAAGAGCGGCGCGGTCGCCTGATTGCGGCGGGCAGGGTTCTCCATGCAGCGACGCAAGCTCGGCAGCACCGGATTCGAAGTAGCGCCGATCGCGTTCGGCGGCAACGTGTTCGGCTGGACGGTCGACGAGCCGACGTCGTTCTCGCTGCTCGACGCATTCGTCGACGCCGGATTCAATCTGATCGACACCGCGGACTCGTATTCGCGCTGGGTGACCGGGCACCAGGGCGGCGAATCGGAGACGATCATCGGCCGCTGGATCGCCCGGCGCGGACGTCACGACGACGTCGTGATCGCGACGAAGGTCGGCTCCGACATGGGCCTAGGCTACAAGTGCCTGCGCAGGGACTACATCGTGCGCGAAGCCGAGGCGTCGCTGCACCGGCTGCAGGTCGACTGCATCGACCTCTACCAATCGCATTGGGACGACGACAAGACGCCGCTCGACGAGACGCTCGAGGCGTACGCGCTGCTGCAGCGGCAGGGCAAGGTGAAGGCGATCGGCGCATCGAACCATTCGGCGCAGCGTCTGCGCGAGGCACTCGACGCGAGCACGCAACGCGCGCTTCCGCGCTACGAAACGCTGCAGCCGCAGTACAACCTGTACGATCGCGGCACGTTCGAAGGTCCGCTGCAGCAGCTGTGCATCCGTGAGGGCATCGGCGTCATCCCGTATTTTTCGCTCGCCGCGGGCTTTCTCACCGGCAAGTACCGGTCGCCGGCGGACTTCGGCAAGAGCGCGCGCGGGCCGGGCATGAAAAAGTATCTGGACGATCGCGGCATGCGCATTCTCGACGCGCTCGATGTCGCGGCACGACGCACCGGCGCGGCGCCGGCGCAGCTCGCGCTCGCGTGGCTGATGGCGCAGCCCGGCGTGAGCGCGCCGATCGCGAGCGCGACGTCGCTCGGGCAGCTCCGGCAACTCGTCCGGGCCGCGGACCTCGTCCTCGACGACGCGACGCTCGGCGAGCTGTCGCGCGCCAGCGCATAGCGTTCTTAGCTGTCTCGTAGTCTCGTTCCTACAGCGCGTAGTCGCCCGCCTACGCCCGCCCGCTTCGCGGCCGCTTGTCGTTCGCCGGTGCGCAGGTCAAAGTCCATCGTCCGGTGGACGCCGCGGGGCGGCGTTCGTCTCGCGTGTCATCGGAAACAACGGACGAGAGGAGCTTCGCCATGGCACAGAATCAGACCGGGTCTTCGGGCGGCATGCAGCGCACATCGAGCCAGCACGGTTCGTCGCAGAACGCGCAGGGCATGCAGGGGACGTCGGATACGGGCACGTCGGGTGCACAAGGTCGCGGCATGCAGAGCCAGACGGGCATGCAAAGCGGCAGCGGCAGCACCGGCACCGACGACGTCACGTATGACCTGATCAGCGTCGCGTATCACGCGCTGCAGGCGGCGCAGACATACCAGCAGTACGAGCAGGACGCCTCGCGCGGCAACCAGCAGATGCAGCAGTTCTTCCGCAAGGTGTGCGACGACAACAGGCAGTGCGCAGAACAGGCGCTGCAGATGCTGCAGCAGCATCTCGGCGGACAGGGCGGGCAGTCGAAGCAGCACGCAAGCCAGTCGTCGATGCACGGCTCGCAATCGCAGGGATCGCAATCGTCGGGCTCGCAGGGCGGCGACTACGGTCGAGGAACGCGATAACGCGCCGACGGCCGTTTATCTGAAAAGACGCGTCGCCCCGCGTTCGCGGGGCCGGCGCGCCTGCGCCATCGGTCGCGTGTTGCAAGCCTCAGCCGCCGAATCCCACGCGGCGCATCATCGCCGCGGTGATCGTCTGCCGTACTTCGAAAAAGCGTTGCCACGGATCGCGCTTGCGCTTCGCGAGCATCGCCGGCACGTTCTTCGCATTGAAATGGTCGAAGCGCCAGTCGCGCGCGACGTCTTGCCAGTCGATCGGCATCGCGACCGGCGCATTCGCCTTCGCGCGCAGCGAGTACGGCGCGACCGCCGTCGAGCCCTCGGCGTTGCGAAGATAGTCGACGAAGATCTTGCCTTCGCGTGAGGACTTCGTCGCGGTCGCGACAAAGCGATCGGGAAACGTCTGCACGAGAAGGTCGGCGACGGCCTTGGTGAAACCCTTGATCGCGTCCCAGCCGAGCGTCGGCTCGATCGGCAGGACGACATGCAGCCCTTTGCCGCCGGTCGTCTTGAGAAATCCCTCGAGACCGATCTCGCCCAGCAGCGTGCGCAGCAGCGACACCGCGTCGACCATTCGCGACCACGGGATGCGCTCGTCGGGGTCGAAGTCGAACACGATGCGATCGGGCTCGCCGAGATGATCGGTACGCGAGCCCCATGGATGCATCTCGAGCACGCCGGCCTGCAGCAGCGCGACGATCGCGGTGACCGAATTCGCGACCATGTACGGTTTCGCGCCGCCGCTCTCCTCCTCGATCATCACCTGGTCGACCGGCAGCGGGTCGTTCGCGTGCGCGTGCTTCCAGTAAAAGCATTTCCGCCAGCCGTTCGGGCAGCGCACGAGCGTGAGCGGCCGCCCGCGCAGGTGCGGCAGCATCCATTCGCCGACGGCCTCGTAATAGCGTGCGAGGTCGATCTTCGTGAGCCCCGCTTCCGGATAGAACAGCTTCGACGGATTGCTGATGCGCACGCCGGCGACGCTGTCCGGATCGTTGCCTGCGCTCGTCGCGCTCGCGCGCTTGTTCGCACGTGACCGCTTCGGCTCTTCGCTCGCGTGCGTCGCGGCCTGCGCCTCGACGACATCGGTGTCGGCCTCCGCTTCGCGCACGACGTCGCTCGCGCGCTTATCCTCGCGCAGTCCCTGGAACGACGGATGGCGCAGCGTGCCGTCGTTCGTCCATTCGGTGAACGCGATCTCGGCGACGAGCGACGGCTTCACCCAGTGCGATCGCCGCGCCTCGGCGCCGGTCGGCGGATTGACGAACGGCGGCTGCTTCTGCTCGAGCGGCGTCATCTTCGCCGTCAATTGCGCGAGCCGCTCCTCGTTGAAGCCGGTTCCGACCTTGCCGCAGTAGCGCAGCTTGCCTTTGCTCTCGTAATAGCCGAGCAGCAGCGCGCCGAAGCCGGAGCGCGAGCCTTGCGGATCGGTGTAGCCGCCGATCACGAACTCCTGCCGCCTCTGGCACTTGACCTTGAGCCAGTTGCGCGTGCGCGTCGAGCGATACGGCGAGCGCGCGAGCTTCGACACGATACCCTCGACGCCGAGCCGGCACGCCTCGGCGAACACGCCGGGCCCGTTGCCTTCGAAGTGACTCGAGTAGCGCAGAACGTCGTCGCTCCTGGCGCCGATCAGCGACTCGAGCAGCCGCTTGCGCTCGACCAGCGCAACGTTTGCGACATCGTGGCCGTCGACATACGGCATGTCGAACGCGTAATAGACGAGCGGCGTTGCACCGGCGCTCGACAGCGCGTTCTGCAGCGCCTGGAAGCTCGTGCGGCCCTGCTCGTCGACGACGACGACTTCGCCGTCGATCCACGCGCTCTGCACGCCGAGCCGGGCGGCGGCATCGGCGATGCGCGGGAAGCTCGCGGTCCATTCCTTGCCGTTGCGCGAGAACATCGTGCACGCACCGCGCTCGATGCGGCACAGCATGCGATAGCCGTCGTACTTGATCTCGTGGATCCAGTCGTCGCCGGCCGGCGCCTCGTCGACGAGCGTCGCGAGTTGCGGCTCGATGAAGTCCGGCATCGGCGCCTTGCGCGCGCCATCGACTGTCGCGACGCTCGCGCGCGGTTTCGACTTCCTTACGCGGCCTTGCCTGACGTTCTCCTCGACCGACTTGTTCGAGTGCCATACGCGATCGGGATCGTGCGCGATCGCCTCCAGCGTGCGTCCCGTGAGCACGCTCTCCGGGCGCTCGTCGACGATCGCGCCCTCGGTCGCGGGCCGCGCGAACGCGTCGTTCTCCTTGATCAGCAGCCAGCTCTTGTCGCCGCCGTACTTGCCGCCGTGGCTCCTGACCAGCATCCAGCCGCCGTGGAGCTTGTCGCCGTCCAGCTCGAACTTGAGGCGGCCCTTCCGGTAGCCTTCGTGCGGATCCTCGCGCGGAATCCACGTGCCGCGATCCCACAGCACGACGGTGCCCGACCCGTACTGCTTCGGCGGGATGATCCCTTCGAAGTCGCCATACTCGATCGGGTGGTCCTCGACGTGCATCGCGAGGCGCTTGTCCTTCGGATCGAGGCTTGGACCCTTCGGCACGGCCCACGACAGGAGCACGCCGTCGAGCTCCAACCGGAAGTCGTAGTGCAGGTGGCTCGCCTGGTGCTTCTGGATGACGAACACCAGGTCGCCCGCGCGGCGCGCCTGCACGCGGCCGGCCGGCTCGGGCGTGACTTTGAAGTTGCGCTTCCTGCGATAGAGCTCGAGCGCCATGACCCCGCGATTCTAGCCACGGCGGCACGCCCGCGCGCACCGGGAGGGCCCGCAAGCGCGTGTCGGCGTTGTCTTACAGCGCCGCGGCTACGGGTCGACCGGCGACGGCATGCAGGAAGCCGGCACAACGTCGGCGCCGGCCGCGCACGGGGCGCTGACCGCCGGTGTCGTCGCCTGCTGTGCCGGCGCGGCCGCCACGTACGAGTGGATCTCGACGATGAGCCCCGTCACCCACAGGGTCGCGACGGCGAACGTCGCCGCAATGGCGAATCCAAGCGCTGATCGCGGCGTGGAGGGATCGGGTTTCGGTGTCATCGTCGTCTGCGTGCGGTTCGCTCCCCGGGGCCGGCTCGTAACGCGCGACCGCCTCCGCGAGCAGGCCGTCGGTGCTCGCTACATCGAGCGTTGCGAGCCGGGCTGCGACGTTGCGCATGCCGCCGCACCGGGTGCGCACGCCACGGACGTGTGGATCGCCGCCGCTTGCGTCGAAGCGGTTGCGGTGTTCGGCTGAGCGTCGACCAGCCGTCCGGTGACCCACATCGTTCCGACCGCAAAGGTCAGCGCGACGGCAAATCCGAGCGCCGATCGAGGCGTGCTGAACGCTTCCTGATTCCGCTTCATCGCATCTCCCTGTTCGATCGGCTGTCTCGAGCAGCCGCGACGTCAATGTGCGCCCGACAGGCGCCCGGAACCGGGGACGATTCGGCGGGCAGGAGCGCGAATATTCACTTCGGCGAAGGTTGACGGGGTCGACAAACCGAGCCGTTCAGGCGACGAGCAAGCCGTGCACGGGGAAGCGCGCACCGTCGGAGCGGCCGTCCCGATCGCTGTCGGCCGGCGCCGTCCCGGCCTGAGCGGCACGCGATGCCGGCGTCTTTGCTACAGTCCGCGCTCATGAACGCAGCGACGGAACGCGAGCAGCTGCTCGCGCGGGACATGAAGGCGATCCTCGATGTCGCCGTTGCCCTGGCGGCGCCGTTCGACTTGCGCACGATGCTCGTCGAAGTCATCAACGCCGCGAAGCAGGTGCTCGACGCGGACAGGGGCTCGGTCTGGCTCTACGATGCGGCGGCCGACGAGCTCGTGCTCGAGATTGCGACCGGCATCGATCCGCTGCGCCTCCCGGCTGGCAGCGGAATCGTCGGCAGCTGCGCGAGACACCGCAACATCGTGAACGTGCCCGATTGCTACACCGACGCGCGCTTCGATCCCGACGTCGACAGGGCATCCGGTTACCGAACGCGATGCATGCTGACGCTGCCGCTCGTCGATCACAAGGGCGTGCTCGTCGGCGTGATGCAAGTGCTGAACAAGCGCGACGGCGTGTTCGACGCCAAGGACGAAGCGCTCGCCACCGCGCTCGCTGCGCAGTGCGCCGTCGCGCTCCAGCGCGTGCGCATGACCGAAGCGCTGATGGACGGCGAGCGGATGCGGCAGGAGCTCGAAATGGCGCGCGTCGTGCAGATGAGCACGCTGCCGGCGACGATGCCCGCGGTGCCGGGTTATGACGTCTACGGCACGTTCGAGCCGGCCGAGCTCACCGGCGGCGACGCGTTCGACCTGTCGATGCTCGAGCAAAACCTGCTCGTCGTCCTCGCCGACGCAACGGGACACGGCATCGCGCCGGCGCTGTCGGTGACGCAGCTGCAGGCGATGCTGCGTATCGCATTTCGCCTCGGGGCCGACCTGCAGACGGCGGTCACCGAGGTCAACAATCACCTCGCGGCCTGGCTCGCCGACGATCGCTTCATCACCGCGTTCATCGGTCTGATCGATTCGAATACGCACCAGTTGCGTTTCCACAGTGCCGGGCAGGCGCCGATCCTGCATGTACGCGGAACGTCGGGCGAATGCGTGCTGCACATGCCGACCAGCTTTCCGCTCGGCGCGATGCGCGTATCGCGGCTTCGCCCCGCCGTGGCGCTCGACATGCAGCCCGGCGACCTGCTCGTGCTGCTGTCCGACGGCATTTACGAGTATCAGGATGCCGACGGCGCCGAATTCGGGCTGGATCGGGTGCGCGACATCGTCGTCGCGCATCGGGACAAGCCGGTCGCTGACCTCGCTCGCGCGCTGCTCGGAAGCGTCCGCGGCTTTGCCCGCGGCGCGCCGCAGCAGGACGACATCACGATCGTGCTGGTGAAGCGCGAGCCGCTCGGCGCGCAGGCGCGTTTTCCGCGCAGCATCGATGCGCTGGACGACATCGTCGCCTTCGTCGACGCGTTCTTCGAGCGCGAGAGCATCGATGGCGCGCTCAAGCACGCGGTCGACCTGACCGTCGAGGAGCTCTTCACGAACATGGTGAAGTACAGCGCCTCCAGTGCGCAGGTCCGCATCGACATCGCCAAAATTGCCGGCGGCGTCGAAGTCGGGCTGACGGATTATGATGTCGAGCCTTTCGATGTCACCCGCTCGCCGGATGTCGACATCGGCGCGCCGATCGGCGAGCGCGCCGTCGGGGGCCTCGGGCTGCACCTCATCCGGCGGATGGTCGACTCGATCGAATACGAATACTCGAAGGACACGCGCCAGAGTCGTACCGTCTTTCGCAAGACCAAAATGCAGGATGCAGGCGGCGGCGCACGCCGCTAGGGGAAGAACGTGCTCACGATCGATTTCGGCGCCGAGGGCGTCGTCGTCATCACCGGCCGGCTCGATGCGGCACAGTCGCCCGTCGCCGACGCCTTTCTCGGCAAGGTGCAGGGCACCGTCACGCTCGATTGCAGCCAGCTCGAATACGTGTCGAGCGCCGGCCTGGGCGTGCTGCTGAAGACGCAGAAACGGTTGCTCGGCTCGTCCGGCAAGCTGCGTCTTGCCGGCGTGAACAGCCATTTGCTCGAGTTGCTCACCTACGCGGGTTTCGACCAGATATTCGAAATCGAGCCGGCGCGCTAGGCGCCCTCCCAACTTTTCCTTGTCTCGCGTGTAATTGTGAACAACGATCCCGATCGCGCGCTGGTCGAGCGGTTTCGCAGCGGCGACCGGGAGGCGTTTGCCGAGCTCGTGATCCGGTATCAGCGGCCGATCTACAACGCCGCGTTCTGGGTGCTCAGGCGGGCCGAGGACGCGAGCGACGTCACGCAAACGGTCTTTCTGAGGGTCGCGGAACGGCTGGAGGAATTCGATTCGCAGTACCGGTTCTTCAGCTGGCTGTATCGGATCGCGATCAACGAGTCGTTGAACCTGTTGCGGCAGAACGGACGTGGAGAAGAGCTCGAAGACGAAGAGGCAGTGCCCGACTCGGACGACGCGAATCCCGAGTCGCTGGCGATCAACGCCGAGCTCGCGAGACGAATCCGCAGCGCGCTGATGACGATGAGCACGAACGATCGGACGGTCGTCGCCCTGCGCCACTTCTCGGAGTGCAGTTACGAGGAGATCGCGCTGATCCTCGACATCGACGAGAAAACCGTCAAGTCGCGGCTGTTCGAAGCTCGCCAGCGGCTGCGGCAACTGTTGGGCGACTTGCGCCCGGACTAGGATGAAACATCCCCCCACGCTCGCTCCGCTCGCTGCCCCCGAAGGGGTGGGTCAGTCGGTCGGGGCGGCCCTTGCCGACTGACATGACACCGAACCAGCTGACCGAACTCATGCACAGGGTGCTCGACGGCGCGGCAACGCCGGACGAGGCGCGCGAACTGGACCGCGTGCTCGCTACGGACGCCGCGGCCAAGGCGCAATTCGACGGCGTGAGGCGGCTGTTCGAAGGCCTGGCAGCGATTCCGAGCGAACAACCGCCCGAGGGATTGGTCGCGTCGGTGATGACCCGGCTGCCGCAGCAGCACGCACAAAGGCGGCGTCTCGGCCAACTTATTTCCTGGCCGCGTGTAATTGGCGTAATTTCCAAGGAACCCCGGGCGGCAGGCTCGGGGGAATCGGCAACGGTCCGTCGGATCTTTCAACCAGGGCCTAATCTCAAGGGTGCGAGCATGAGCGAACAAGCGCGGAGTTCCATCGGCAAGCGCAAGGTCTGGCTGGGCGTCGGCATCGCCGCTGCCGCTGCGGGAGTCGCGGTCTTCACGGCTGTAGACCTTCCCACCGACGGCAAGAATGCCGCCGGCACGATCGTCCCGGCGCAGCGGTATCGGGCGACGCAGGATGCCTCGGGCGCGCCCGGTGCGCCGGCTGCGACGACGACCGTGCCCGCAAACGCTCCGACGGCGAGCGGCGCCCAAAGCGCAGCGCAAGGTTCGGCGCAAGGCGCGGCGCAAGGTGCAGCGCAAGGCGCAGCGCAGGGTTCGGCGCAAGGCGCAGCGCAAGGTTCGGCGCAAGGCGCAGCGCAAGGTTCGGCGCAAGGCGCGGCGCAAGGCGCAGCGCAAGGCGCAGCGCAAGGTTCGGCGCAAGGCGCAGCGCAAGGTGCGGCGCAAGGTTCGGCGCAAGGTTCGGCGCAAGGCGCGGCGCAAGGTGCGGCGCAAGGCGCGGCGCAGGGTGCGGCGCAAGGCGCGGCGCAAGGTGCGGCGCAAGGCGCGGCGCAAGGCGCAGCGCAGGGTGCGGCGCAAGGCGCAGCGCAGGGTGCGGCGCAAGGCGCGGCGCAAGGTGCGGCGCAAGGCGCGGCGCAAGGCGCGGCGCAAGGTTCGGCGCAAGGCGCGGCGCAAGGCGCGGCGCAAGGCAGCGCGCAATAGCGGTCGTCCTCACTCGCCCCCCCAAACGCACGTGCGGGCGGACGTTCCCGACACACCCGCGATCCAGACAGCGAAAGCCGCCGGCAATGCGCCGGCGGCTTTCTGTTGCCCGTAGCTCGCCTGCGCCGGCCGCCAGTCTCGAGTGGCGAACCGATCGCTATCGTTGCTGTGCGCGGGCCTGACGGCGCTGCTGATCGCGATGCCGGCGACCGGCGATGCCGCCGGCTCCCTCGGCATGTCGTACGTCCGCACACCGGATGCGCTGTTCGTCTATTACGATCCGCTCGCGTACATCGTTCCGCGCACGGCCGGTGCGTTCACGAGCACGCTCGACTGGCAGCGGCGGACATTCGGCTGGGTCCCGGACGGGTCGACGATGCTCCTGCTCAGGGATTTCGCCGACTACGGCGCCGGCGCAGCGATCCCCGCGCCCTACAAAACGATCTGGCTCGACATCGAACCGGTGTCGCACGCGTTCGAGACGTTCCCGGCGAACGAGCGCATCTACACGTTGATGAATCACGAGGTCGTCCATCTGCTTCAGGGCGACATGGCGGCCCGCCAGGACTTGCGGTGGCGGCGCTTCTTCCAGGGCAAGATCTGGCCGGACGCCGATCATCCCGAATCGCTGCTCTACACCTACCTCACCAATCCGCGCTACGTGGCGCCGCGCTGGTACCTCGAAGGTGCCGCGGTGTTCCTCGAAACGTGGGAGGGCGGAGGGCTCGGACGCGCGCAGGGCGGCTACGACGAGATGGTGTTCCGCGCGATGGTGGGCGACGGCGTGCGCTTCTACGATCCGCTCGGACTCGTCTCGCGCGGCGTCGTCGTCGACTTCCAGGTCGCGGCGAACGCGTATCTCTACGGCACGCGTTTCACCACGTGGCTCGCCTACACCTATTCGCCGACCAAGGTGGTCGAGTGGATCCGCCGCGACGACGCGAGCGAGCGCTACTACGCCGATCGGTTCCAGCAGGTGTTCGGAGTCGACCTCGATGACGCGTGGCGCCGCTGGATCGCGTTCGAGACACGCTTCCAGCAGGACAATCTCGCCGAGGTGCGCAAGTTTCCGGTGACGCCTTACCAGCGGCTCGTCGCGCACGGCGTCGGATCGGTTTCGCGCACGTACTACGACGAGCGGGCCGGGATGCTGTACGGCGCGTTCCGCTCCGCCGGTGCGATCGAGTTCGTCGGCGCGATCGACACGCGCAACGGCACGATCCGCCGGCTCGCCGACATCAAACGCGGCATGCTCTTTCGCGTTTCGTCGGTCGCGTACGATCCGGGCAGCGGCACGCTGTTCTACACCAACGACAATTATGGACCGGCGTCGTGGCGCGACCTGATGGCGCTCGACGTGCACACCGGCGAGGTGCGCACGCTGCTGCAAGACGCCCGCATCGGCGAGATCGTGATGAACCGGGTCGATCGCACGCTATGGGGCGTGCGCCACGATCACGGCCAGGCGTCGCTCGTGCGCATCCCGTACCCGTACACGGCGTGGTACGGCGTGTACAACTTCGCCTGGGAGAGGGTGCCGAGCGACCTCGACATCTCGCCGGACGGAACGCTGCTGTCGGCGTCGATCAGCGAGCCGAACGGCGACCAGTACGTGCGGGTGTGGCCGCTCGCCAACGTGCTCGCCGGCGACATCACGCCGCTGTCTGAATTCCGCTTCGGCCAGTCGGTGCCCGAGAGCTTCACGTTCTCGCGCGACGGCCGCTATCTGTACGGAAGCAGCTATTACACCGGCGTGTCGAACATCTTCCGCTACGAGGTGGCGACGGGGCGGGTGGACGCCGTGTCGAACGCCGAGATCGGGTTCTTTCGACCGGTGCCGCTCGCCGACGGCCGTCTGCTCGTTCTCGCCTACACGAGCGAAGGCTTCGTGCCGGCGACCATCGAGCCGCGCGTCATCGACGACGTCGGCGCAATCCGGTTCCTGGGTGCCGAGCTCGCCGAGAAGCATCCGCTGGTGAAGACGTGGTCGGTGCCGCCGCCTTCGAGCGTCGACTACGACAAGCTCGTCGTGTCCACCGGAGCCTGGGAGCCGCTCGAGCACGTCTCGCTCGCCAACGCGTTTCCGGTGCTGCAAGGCTACAAAAACTCGGTCGGCGTCGGTTACCGATTCAATTTCCAGGACCCGCTCGCGTACGCGAAGCTCGGCGCGACGGCGTCGTACACGCCGAACGCAAATCTTCCCGCCGACGAGCGAGGCCATGTCGACGTGACGGGCGGCTATCTCGGCTGGCGCGGCGCGCTTTCGTGGAACCACACCGACTTCTACGATCTGTTCGGTCCGGTCAAGCGCAGCCGCAGGGGGTACGCGGCGAAGATCGGTTACGACAAGTGGCTGCTCTACGACTTTCCGCGCACGCTCGCGGCGAAGCTCGACGTCGCCTACTACGATCGCATCGAGACACTCCCCGACGCGCAGAACGTACCGACGCCGTTCCGCCGGAT
The DNA here is from genome assembly GCA_963798655.1 of uncultured beta proteobacterium. GTDB lineage: Bacteria > Pseudomonadota > Gammaproteobacteria > Burkholderiales > Casimicrobiaceae > CAVSMC01. The sequence continues at coordinate 617,113 of CAWCUH010000016.1, forward strand.
GGTCAGCGCGCAGGCGAGCTTGAACTACACCGATCTCTGGCGCGCATCCGGCGCCTTCGACGACGAGAAGGGCCTGACGTGGTCGCTGCTCTATCGCGGATACCAGGTGAACGGACAGCACACGCCGAAGGCGCTGGCGACGCTCGACTACGGGATTTCGCTGCCGCAGCAATCGTCGCTGTGGCTGCGCGCCGCAGCCGGTGCGGCGGATGGCAGCCGGAATCCGATCGTCGCGAACTTCTATTTCGGCTCGTTCCGCAACAACTACGTCGACGATCGAGCGGTAAGGCGTTATCGCGACTACGATACGATGCCCGGCTTCGGCATCGACGAGATCAGCGCGATCCGCTTCGGCAAGCTGCTCGCGGAATGGGACCTGCCGAACGTCGTGTTCGAGCGCGCCGGCACGCCGGTGCTGCACCTGTCCGCGTTGCAGTCGTCGGTGTTCGCGGCGGGTCTCTGGACGACGGCCGCCGATCCCTCTCGGCGCAAGGACTACGCGAGCGTCGGCACGCAGGTCGACCTGCGCTTCGGCTTCATGCACTGGTACAACCTGACGCTCTCCGTCGGCTACGCCGCAGGCTACCGCGGGTCGCGGCGCGCCGGCGACGAGTGGATGGTGTCGCTCAGGATCATGTGAGCGGCAGTCGATGGCCGCTCTCATAGTGCACGTCATCGTCGGAATCGCTCCGGTGCTCTGCTTTCTCGGCGCACTGGTGCTTCTCGACGGATACAAGCTCGTATCGACGCGTTCGGTGATCGGCGTCGTCGGCGCCGGCCTCGTCGTCGCCATCGCGTGCTACGAGATCAACGGAGCGCTGCTGCGCGTCACGTCGATGGATCCCGAGACGTACTCGCGTTACCTGGGACCGGTCGTCGAGGAGCTCGCGAAGGCGGCCGTCATCGTTGCGTTGACGCGCACGAACCGGATCGGCTTTCTCGTCGACGCGGCGATCTTCGGTTTCGCCGTGGGCACCGGTTTTGCGATCGTCGAGAACCTCTGGTATCAGCATCTGGTGGCGGATGCCGGCACCGGGCTGTGGATCGTGCGTGGCTTCGGCACCGCGCTGATGCATGGCGGCGCGACGGCGATCTTCGCCATGATGGGACTTGCGATGCTCGAGCGCAGCGCGCGCGCCGCCGCGTTCGTTTCGTTCCTCCCTGGGCTGGCCGTCGCGATTGCCATGCATGCGGCCTTCAATCATCTGCTCGGCACGCCGAGGATCGCGACGCTCGCCGTGCTGATCGTGCTGCCGCCGCTGATGTTCGCGGTGTTTCGCAACAGCGAGCGCGCGCTCGCCGATTGGCTCGGCCACGGATTCGACGCCGACGCTCGGATGCTCGACTCGATCAGATCGGGCCGATTCTCCGATTCGCCGACCGGGCAGTACCTCGAGTCGCTGAAGCAGCGCTTCGCCGGAACGATCGTCGCCGATCTGCTCTGCTATATCCGACTGCACACCGAGCTCGCGCTTCGCGCCAAGGGCCTGCTGATGATGCGCGAGAACGGCTTCGACGTCCCGATCGACGATGAAACCCGCGCGAAGTTCGACGAGATCCACTATCTCGAGCGGTCGGTCGGTAAGACGGCGCTGCTCGCGATTCGGCCGATGCTGCACATGACGCGCAAGGAGCTTTGGCAGCTCTACATGCTCGAACGCTAGGACGCCGACGACGCGCGACTCGAATCGGTGCGGTTGCGCGCGGTCGGCCGGTTGCCATTTGCGACGCGGGCCCGCGGCCGGTAACCTGCGGCCTATGCCGCTGTTCGACGCAACTGGCACCGTGCGGATCGACGACGCCGCGCACGTTGCGGCCGCCGTCGAACGCATACTGATCGCCTCGTTCGGCCCTGCGCTCGACTGTTCTGCGCTTCGTGCCGGCTATGCATTCGTCGATCGCCTGTTCGCCGGCGATCATCCCGGCTATCTCGCCTGCGACATGCCGTATCACGATCTTCGCCATTCGCTCGATACGTCGCTCGTCATGGCGCGGCTCATCGCGGGACACCAGGCTACGCACGGCGCGACGTCGAATGGACTGCCGCCTGGAATGGCACTGCTTGGCGTTCTGCTCGCCTCGCTTCACGACGGGGGCCTGATCCGCAAGGGTGCGGAGAGCGCGCTCTGCGGTCCGCAGCTGTTGCCCGAACACGAGGACGCGCAGCGTCGAGCTCGCCGTGCACTATCTGGGGACGACCTCGCTCGCTGCCGATGCGAACGCGCTCGCTCCGTTGATTCTGGTGACCAGCAGCGATCCCGAAGTACACGCGATGCCTGGCGATCGGGACGGCTGCGCCATGCTGATCGGGCAGATGCTCGGCGCCGCCGACCTGTTAAGCCAGGTTTCAGATCGCGATTACGTCGAGCGCTGTTATTACCACCTATACGGTGAATTCGTGCTTGGCGGATTGCGTGGTGCACGCACTCCGGGCGGCGTCGAAGAGCCGCTCTACCGCGATGCACTCGAGCTCTTGAGCAGGACGCCCGATTTCTATCGGAATTACGTGCGCAAGCGCATCGACGACGATTTCGACGGCGTCGATCGCTATCTGTCCGTTCATTTCGGCGGCGACGATCCGTACCAGTCGCCGATCCGATCGAACGTCGAGCGTTGCGCGCGCATCGCTGCCGGCGAGACGACGCTCCTTCGGCAGGAGCCGGAGAGCACGACCCGGGACCTGGCGCCGATCTACCACGGACGCACACCCGTGTGATGGCTCTCGCGGGCATCGACGGGTATATCGGACAAGAAAAGAGGCCGTTTTTCGACGGCCTCATTTCGAGCATTGGCGGAGACGCAGGGAGCCGAATCGCGGGGCGTAGGGCGACGCGAAAATCGTAATACCCCCAGCGTCGCCCTCGCGGCGCTTTACGTCGCGCGCGCGTGCGGCCGGTGTTCGAGCAGCCAGTCCATCGCCTGCTTGAACAGTGTTCCGCCGACCAGTGTGTCAACGGAGAACACCAGCACGTGAAACGTTTCGTCTCGGATTCGCGCGACCGACTCCCTGATGATGTTCGCCGAATCTTCGCAGGTGAAGGCAAGAGCGCACGAATGCTCGCCGAATCCCAGCACGCGATAATCGCCGCGTGACAACCCTGCGACGGCATCTTTCGCCTCGCGCACGAGCGCTTGGTTTTCCTTCACTGACGAGTAGAACAGCAACGCGATGTAAAGAGGCTTCAACGTAGTGTGTCCAAGTTTGCGCGCAAGCGGCGCGCATACCCAGCATAGGCAACGCTTGCAACGATGCCAACCCGCTACGGGGGAAGAAAAGCGCCCGCCCGCGTGGCGGGCGAAGTGCGGTCACGTTGGCACGATTTTCTCCAGCACCGTTAGCCACGAAACGTGCTCTCGCCCGACGGCACGTGTCGCTCGCCTGCGTCAGCCCTTCGTGCCGCCGAGACTGCCGATGCCGGGACTGGCATACTGCGGTATGGAACCCCGATCTGACGCTTTTCGCGGCGTCATTAGGTTCTCTAATTCTTGTTAGCCGGCACGACATGGCGCATCGGTACAGGACGCGAGTGGTGTCGGACGTCATCCGAGATGGCATTGGTGTCGAATTGCTCAGCGATTCGGGCGACGTCGTCGCGGAGGTCTTTCGGAGCGATGGTGACCATACCGTCGTGCTCAATACCTTTTCATATGATGTTCCGCTTGAGGCAATCGGCTTACTACTTACGAGCGCCAATGAGCGGCTCGAGCCGTTTGAAGACGGCCAACCGCTGAGTGATGCTGTACTTGCTGCACCACAGCTGATTCGTTCACCAGAGCAATGAACTTTCGGCGCGCTCGCCGGTGCCGCCTAACCTCGCGTTCGACCGGACGCGTGTCCGGCGGCCGCCTTCGGCGGCCGCTCGCACGCGCCGGTCAACTTGAATCTCGTTAGGCGTCACATCCGACGTATGCCAACGCTCAGCCTCATGCGATGCCCTCGGTGCAGCGCCAGCGTGCCGTTTTCAAGCGCGCGTGCAAAGGGCTTCATCGAGTTCTATCAATGTCCGGCTTGCGGCGCTCGTCTACGAAACAGCCGGCCCCAAACGCTGGGCTATCTCGCGGCGTTTGGCCTCGCGTTCGGAATCGCCGGGTCGGTACTTGGCATTCTCGAAATTCCGCTTTGGGTCACTGTGCCGTTGTGCGCTATCGTTGTGTTTCTCCTTCTTCGCTGGCAATTCAAGCTCGAAGAAACATCTTCGTGAGGCGGCATGATCATCGAGCATAGCGTGACGCCTAACCACGCGTTCAACCGGACGCTGTCCGGCGGCGTCCTGCGGTTCACGATGAGTTGAAGTAGGCGCACGCCGCTGCTTGCCACGACGCTTCGTCGAGATCGGCAGGCACGACGATATGACCGTATGCCGGCGCGACGTGCGTCGCGGCGATGAGCGCGCCAACGTCGTCGCCTTCGCGGTACGCGATAACGCCGACGTGCTGCACCGCGCCCGCGAACGCTTCAAGCGACGCGAGACGGTCCATTGCTGATTTCGCGACCATTCATGCGCTCCAATCGATCTAGCCTTTCCTCGAACACGACGCTCTCGACGATCTTTGCCATCGTGCCAAGCACGAACGCGAGCCGCGATGCTTCGCTCGTCGGCAATTCGCCGCGACGCGCCGCCCGATAAACGCGGCTTAACTCGTGCAGGATGCCCGCCGATGTCGTGACAGGGCGCGAATCCGCCCGCGCCGGGGGCGCGAATCCACAGCGAGTGCCAGCACTTGCGCCTGACCCTTACCCCCGGCGCTGCGCATTGTCATGCTGCCTGTTGCTTGTCGCGCCAGCGCATAAAGTCGAGCCTTGGCGACTTGCGCCCGGTCGCAATGGTCTCGGCGATCTCTGATACTTCGTCGAGCGCGCGCGCCGCCTGTGCGAGTTTGCCGACGAGTTCGGCGTGCTGTTTCCAGCCGGCCGCGATTCGCGAGCGTGTGCTAATGATCGCGCTGCGTGCGGCGCTGTATTCGTGCGCTTCGCGCGCGCAGGTGATCGGCGAGCGTCCCAAGCTGGGCGAGTGCCGGACCCTTGTGCGGTTGATCGCCCGCGCTGCGATCGACGCGCGCAACCTCGGCAGCGAGTTCCGCCGCGCTCATTCTGGCGAGCGTTTCTCGTAGGCACCCCGCGCCGCTTCATTCGCGAGCACGAACATGTAGCCCGCAGTCGGCGACGCGTCCGGGGGCGGAAGCGGAACGTGCGCGGCGTTCGCTTCGATGCCTTCCGCGCCCTCGAAAGCGGCTCGCACGCCGATCGTGGCGAGCGATTGCAGCGCCGCAGGTACGTCGCCCGCCGCGCCGTTGACCGCGCCTATGCCTGTCGCTCTTACCTTTCCCTTTTCGGCGAGCCATTCTTCGCCGGAGAGTTTGCGGCGCGCTTCCGGCGCTTCGCACCGCGTCGAGTCGCGCGTTTTCCTTCTCAAACTCGGCGAGTGCGTTCCGTGCTTTCGGCAGCGCGCTTTTTGCGTCTGCGTCGAATGCGTCGGCCGCCTCGTTGAGTGCCGCAATTTCGTAATGGATTGCCATGTCATTGACCCTCTATTTGCGGCGCGGGTTGCGCCTGTTGAGCGAGCGCTCGTGCAAGTATTCGCCCGCCTGTTGTCAATCGGAACACGTTGCCGTTGTCGGCGTGCGTGTTCGGATTGCTCGATAGATGGCCCGCACCGAGCAAACGTCGCAACACGGCGCGCGCTTTCGCAACCGACTCGCGGTCGTGCCGTCGCCCACTTGATCGACGACATCGGCAAGCGTGATGCGCTGCGATTCCCGCGCGTGAGCCAGCCCGAATACCGCGAGTTCGTCGCCGGTGAAATCGTCGGGCGTCTGGTGCGCTTCGGCGACGCCTTCGGGTAACGGCTCGACGCCTTCGCGCGGTTGTCGGTCGCGTATGTTGGCGGGGTGGCCGTGTCGAGCCGGTGCGCTGCGACTTGAATGCCGCCCGGTGCGGTGCGGTCGCGCCAATGCTTAACTCGTTCCATCGTCGTCCTTTCGGCTGTTGCCGGCGGAGAGCCATCGAGGCGTTCGTTCGGCGCTCGCCGCCAGCGGCTCGTCATCCGCACCGCCCAGCCGTGGGGCGATCAGCGCGCGGACGCGATCGACGGCGGTTACGTAATCGGCCGCCACGTCGCAGCATCGCCAGACGCGCTGGGCGTCGAGAATTTCGATCGCGTACGCGCATGTCGGCGGAGCGCGCAGCCGGCGCATTTCGTCGCGTTGGACGTGTCCGATTCGCTCCGGGCGCGTTAGGCACGATCAACCTCGATCAAACGAGAGCATCGCCGGGAGCATCCGCGCGCGGCGGGCTTGCTGCGCCCCGCAATTCGGCTCCGCCTCTGTCCGCTGTCGCCGACAGAGCGCGAAAACGGACCGGAGAGCGCGCGCCGAGCGCCGGACGTGTCCACGTAGCTCCGCCCGCCGCTGCGCGCAGCCTGCATCGCTCTAGCGCGCTGTAGCGCGGCGGAATGATCGAACCTCAGCAACAGCGACGCCGACGCCGAGTTCCGCCGCAAGTTCGCGCAGCGCGTCGTCGCGTCCGCGCCGGTAGGTCTGCACTTCGGCGGCGTGAGGCGTTGGTCGGCGCGGCGTCCATTCGATGACGGCAGCGAGCGCGCCGGAGTCGTCGCAGCGGACGGCGCGCAGCGTCGCGGTGAAGCGCACACCGACCGCGAAAAAGCGCGCGAATTCAATTTTCACGCTGTCCCCCGCTTCAGAGGGAAAAGGGGTGCGCGCCAATCCCCCACACCCCCTAGGAATTCGCGCATCCGCGCAGGCACGCCAATGCCGGTAAGGCACGGCATGTGGCGCGCGCTGTTTCTGCGCTGATGCGCTGATTTGAATTCGCGCACAATTCGCGCATTCGCGCAGGAATCCGCGCACCTCATAGCGCCACCCGTTGACGCGGTAGCCTTCGCGCCGATGCCGCCCCGCGCCGCGAAACTCGCACGTCTCGACGGTGCGATCGGCGCGCAGTTCGCGAAGCAAGCGAAACAGCCGTTGCTTGCCGCGCTTGCCTTTCAGCGCTTGCGGGTAGCTCGGCATCAGTTCCAGCGCTTCGTAGGCGGTGTCCCTGTTCGTCCTCGCGGTCGGCACCGGAATTCCGCGCTCGTTCGCCTCGCGCATCGCTGCGAGCACTGACTTGCGTTCGTTGCCGCGCGCGATTGACGCGACGATGCTGTCGTCGCCGCCGTCAGCGACGAGTACGCCTTCGATTAGGCGCAGCGGGTAGCGCGCGCCGCTCGGCCCCGCGTTGTTCTTTTGCACTTCGAGTACGCGCCTACCGTCGTCGGCGCTTTCTTGTTCCTCGCCGGGGTCAGCGTCTGCGCCGACGTTCGGTGCGTACAGGAACCATCGCCAGCGCGCACGGTTATGCCATGCCGCAGTGCCGCTGTACGCCTGCGCGCTGTAGCCCGCTTTCGCCGGTAGTTTGTCAACGTGTGCGAGCACAACGACGTTGCCGCTCGGCGGCACAAGGCGCGCGAACAGAGCGAGCACGTGCGCGCAACGCCCGGCACGTTTAGATCGCCGTCGAACAGCGTCACGAGATTGTCGAGCACGAGCACTTCGATGCGCCGCCGCTCGCATTCGCGTTGCAGCCAGCGAAACCGCGCTGTCGGCTGCACGTCGCCGCCGCGCTGCACGAGCAGCGTCGGGTCGCTCTCGCCGTCGAGCGCGTAGACGTGCAGGCGGTCCGCAAGGTCGTCGAGACTCATGCCGATGCGCTCCGCTTGCTGCGCGAGCCGCAGCGTCAATTCCTCGGCGTCGTCCTCGCCGGAGTAATAGCCCGCAACGCAGGCGCGCACGTCCTCGCCGTAGAACGCGCGATCGGCGGCGAGGCACGCCGCGAGACTTAAACCTAGCGGCGTTTTACCTGCGCCGCCATGTCCGGTCACAAGCCCGACAGTACCGGTGCGCATAACTTTGCCGACGCGATAGACGCGCTGCGGCAGCGGCTTCGCGGCGAGCGCCTTAAGGTCGAGCGGTCGCGGATTCGAGCCGGTCACGTCGCCGACTTCGCGCAGCGCGGCAGCTACGCGGTCCGCCGTTTCGAGCGCCGCCTGCGCGTCGCGGCTGCGCGCTGCCGCCGCGAGTTCCGCCCCTAGAGCGATCAAGCGCCGACGCTCGGAGCGGTCGCGCACGATCGCCGCGTAGTGACCGACGTTCGCCGCTGTCGGCACGCTCTGCACGAGCGCGCCGAGATACGCGAGACCGCCGACAAAATCGAGCCTGCCCGCCTGCGCGAGCGATTCGCACAACGTTGTAACGTCGGCAGGGACGCCACGCGACAGTAGGGCGGTCGCGTGCTCGAACGCAATGCGATTGCCGTCGAT
>CAWCUH010000017.1:0-7450 GCA_963798655.1 uncultured beta proteobacterium
TCATTGACCAAGCCCATCGCGATCGCCGACAAACATCGCGGATTGACGTGCTCGTGAACCTCCACGCTGCAGTGAGTTTTAACTTGGTCTCGTTTACTAACCATGTCCGCGACCTTTGCCTCAATCGCGCGACGGAGAACTACCGCAGAACTCGACAAAGGAGATCAGCAACGGTCGAGCGCAGAGAAATCAATCGAATCCTGGCCGCGAAAATATATAGGAGGCCGTCATGAAAACAGAACCACGCAGAGTTCAGCTTGAAGGCAAGGAACTGGATACGATGGCCCGTTTGACGAATCGTGTCGAGGGCGATTTGTTGAAGTTTGCGGAGCGTGTTCTGACATATCTTTACGGCAAGTCGCATGGTCTCCGCGTTAAATCTCTACGCGTTGTCCCGAACAACCTCAAGATTGCTGTGATGGATGAGAAGAGGAATGTCATTGGCGTTTGGGAGAATCCACCAGGCGTCTGTCGCAGGCCAAGAAGAGGAGAAAAGTTCGACTGAGGTATCGCCTTGCGAGTCAGCATTTCCGACGGCAGATGACGCCTAACCCCGCTGTATGGACTTCCCCGGAAATGCAAGCATTGCGTCGCTGACCAAGGTTCAGACTGCAACTCTGTATACGGCCGTGTTGGGTGATCGCTTCGCACCCGGGCCAACTTAGGTAACCGCGCGCTGCGCTTTCATTCGTTCAGCGGCCTCGTCGAGCGGCCACATGGTTAGCCAGCTGCGCGCCGCGTCGGTCTGACCGTCGTCTAAAGCCCGCCTCAGCGTGCGCGGACAACGAAGTCAAGCAGCCAGAATTCGGTCAAGCTCGGGGCGTTGCGGCGATCGATCTCCAGCACGCAGCGGCCGTCGCCTACCGTCGCCGCGTCGACATCGACAGAGCTCCAGATCTGGTTGGGATCGCCGATCTCCCGCCGTTCGTCGAACAACGGCAGCGGCGTGCCGTTCAGCCGCACGTGGACGGCGAACTGGATGTCGACCGGCGATACCCAGACGACCGCCTCGATCCTCGCCGCACCGGCACGCGGCAGATTGAATTCCAGCCGTGCGACGTCGGTCTCGACGCGACGCGCGACCGAACGCACGTACCCGAGCGACGCGGCGAACAGCCGATCGGAGAATCCGCCGCAGCGCGTTGGCGCTTCCCAGTCGAGTGCATAGAGCGGTTGCGGCACCGGCGCCGGTACGCGCGGGCCGCGACGACCTTGCGTGATCTCGTCGCGCAGCCGCTCGCGTGTCCCGGGGTAGCGTTCGCGCGCGGCGTCGTACACGTCGCGCTCGTACGGGTACAGCTCGTCGAAGCGCGCGCGATAGGCGTCGTCGAACGGGCCGCCGGACACGTCGCCGTATTGCGCGGACGTGTTGAGCCGTGCGGGTGCGCCGGACTCCTGCCCGTTGAAGACGCGATCGATCCACAACGAATCCTCGTGCAGGCGATCCGCGAGCAGCACGATGTCGTAGCTGGCGAGCACCGCCTTCGCGCGCTCGCCCACGTCCGCCGGCAGCGCGACGTCGTACACGGGATCGGGCAGGAAGTAGCTCGCGATGCTCGCGTGCCTGGGATACCAGTGCCGTGTCTGCTCCATCGCCTCGGCGTGAGCGCCACCGCGCAGCAGCCGCAGGAATTCGGCCTGCTGGTTCTGCAGCGCCTGCGGCTCGGAACCCTCGATGCGAACCAGGTGCCGACAAAGCGCCTGGAATCGCGACCACGGCTCGCGCAGCACGGTGACGAAAGTCCAGTCGGGAAGCCGTCGCGCGGCGACCCAATGCGGAACATGGCTGCCGACGAAAGCAAGGCGATCGAAGCGCGACGCCCGAAGCGTATAGAGCTCGACCGCGGTGACGAACGGCTCGACTCCGAGCTGGTCGCGATGCAACCCTCGGCAGAACACTTCGTTGAGCGACGTGCCGGCGCACTTCGGGACGTGATTGAAATAGAGCGGGAACCCGATTTGCTTCATGCGAGGATGCTCAGCAGCGCAGTCTCACGTGTGCAGCTTCCGCGCGGGCACGCCCACGTAGGTTCCGGGCTCGCGCAGATCGCAGACGACGGCCGCACCCGCGCCGACCGTGACGTCGTCGGCGATTGTGATCCCGTCGATGACAACGGCCCCGGCGCCAAGAAAGACTCGGTCTCCGATCGTGCAGCGGCCGGCGACGGTGGCGTTGACCGACACGTGCGTGCAGCGGCCGATCATCGATTCGTGATCGATCACCGCACCGGTGTTGACGATGCAGCCGTCGCGGATCACGGCCGCGGGACCGACGTGCGCCAAGTGCGCGACGAAGACGCCGCGGCCGAGCTGCGCTTCGAAGCCAACCTGCGCCCGGGGCGAGACAAGCGTATACAACTGCGCGCGGCCTGCGAAGGCCTGGAGCTGCAGTTCTCGTGCGCGGTTGTCGCCGGCGGCCGGCAGCACCGCCGACGTCGCAGTGAGCGGTGGACAGTCGGTGAGGGCAGCGAAACCGGCGAACGCTTCGCCGCGGCGCGCGTTGGCGTCGACGAATACGAGCGAGCCGACGCCGGCGGCGAGCGCGACGTCGGCGACGCTGCGCGCATGCCCTCCAAAGCCGAGCACGATCAGCGTGTCGGGCGTCATGCGGCCGCTTGCTGCTCGCTGCCGATGCGGCGCAAGATCGACACGTAGTCGTCCAGCACGTCGTCCCACGATCGCGGTGCGATCGCAGCGTCGAAGTACGCGCGCTGGCGCGCGAGCAGCGCGTCGCGGTTGTCAAGCGCCCATTCGATGCGGCCGGCGATGTCCTTCCAGTCGTAGGGATCGAACAGCATGCTGGCCCGCAGCTCGGCATCGTCGATCGCATCGACGGTCACCGGAATGCGCGCCATCACGGCCGGCGTTCCCACCGATACGGCCTCGGAGAACGTGAACGGCAGGCCGCCCTCGAACAAGCTGGGGTTCACGGCGAGAGCCGCCATCCGGTAGCAAGCGGCGAGCTCCTGCGACGACAGCCGCTGCAGGAACAACACCTCCTCCTGGAGCCGCAGCCGCGAGACGTACTCGGTCACCTCGGGCGCGAGCTCCGGATTGCCGGTCAGCACGAGCTTGCAGCCGACGAAGCGCCGGCGCAGCAGGTGCTCGCACGCGCGCAGCAGGTTGACGATGTTCTTGTGCGGGCGGAACTGGCTCGCGTAGAACAGGAAGCGCGTCGACTCGCCGAGCGCGCCGATGCGAAGCGGCGTCGCCGTGCTGCGCACGACCGAGGCGACGACGTCGCGGCAGAACGCCTGCGTCGCAGCGCGCTCGTCTGGCGTTCCGATGATCGTGATCAGCGGCTCGAGGTGCACGGCGCCATGCGGAACGACGTCGATCGCACCGGGCGGAACCCCAAAGCGGCGAACGAGCGTGTCGTCGCGAACGTGCGCACTGTACGTGACGAAGTGGCGGCCCTCGGCGATGACACGCTCGATGTGACGAAACGTCTCGAGCATCCGCTCGCCGCCGATCGCGCTGAAGCTCGCTGCGAAATCGGACAGCACGACATCGGGCACGCAGATGACGTGCGGCCGTTCGAGCTTGGACACGCTAGGCCAGAAAGCGGTCGGGCAGAACCATGCGATCACGTCGTCGGCTCCGCCAATCAGCGAGTGCAACACATCGATCTCGGCGTCCTCCATCTGCCGGTAGAGGTTGACGACGGTCGGCACGTCCTTCGGCGCGCGGCCGGCGAGAATGTCTCCGGCCGCCCGTCCCAAGCCGCGATTGGCCATCGCCACCCAGCCGCCGAGAACGAGCTTCTGCACCTTCGACACGATCCAGCGGCCGCGGCGGGAGGCGACGTTGCCGAGCAGCGCGAACGGCATGATGACCATCGCCACGACGGCGACCAGAAGGCCGGCAGCGATCACGGGCGTCGCACTGCGCGTCGTGATCAGCCGCTTGCGCCAGGGCGAGAGCAGGCGATCGACAAGCGCGCCGGCACGGGCCATGTAATGCGCCCACCAGTGCGCGCGTCGTCGGCGGCGCCGCTCGCGTCCACGCCACTGCTCGTAGAGTCGCAGCAGCGCCGGCTTTCGCTTTGGCGACAGCACGTCGAACGCATCGGCGGGAATACCCTCGCCTTTGCAAAGCAGCATCAGGCTTTCGCGCGTCCAGCTCGGGCAGGCGACGACGAAGCGGATGTCGTCGCGCCTCGATGCCGCGGCGAGCAACGCCGCGAGATGGCGGCCCAGCCCCTCGGCACGCATATCGACGGTGGCGCCGTACGCGAGGTAGATGCCGAAGCGGCTCACAGGCACTCGCGCACCTCGCGCCAATAGGCGGCGGCGTGCCGCTCGACGCCGTTCGCGGCGAGCGTTGCGCGGTCCGGCACTTGTCCACGAAGGACGTCGGCGCACTGCTCCATGGCCTTCAATCGCGACGCCATCTGCTCGGGATCGTGCGCGTCCATCCACTCGACGGCGAGCCGGTTCGCCGTCACGATCTCGCGCATCGCCGGATAGTCGCTCGTGAGCGCCGGCACGCCGACGTGCGCCGCCTCGACGACGCTGAACGTCCCGTTATCGACGCGGCCGGCATGCCACAGAAAGCGCGCGCCCCCGAGCAGCCGCTGGTACGCGCGCTCGGGCAGCTCGCCCATGAACTCGACATTGCGGCGAAACCGGCGGCTTTGCGCGCGAATCTCGCGCACGGGCTTCAGGTGCGGGAGCTCCGAGGCGAGGATGCGGTCGGTCTCGACGCCGGTGACGCGGCATCCCCATCGACCGTCGAGCTCGTCGTAATAGATCGCGAGCGCGTTCGCCGCGTTCTCGTGGTTCTTGTGCAACGCCAGGTTCGTCGTCCATATGAAATACGGGGCCCGCTCCGCATCCACGGCTTCGCTCGGCTGCGACGCGGCTTCGAACTGCGGCACGAGCATCGGAACGCGGCGCAGCTTGCGCAGCGGCAGCCCCGCGAAATCGCGCGCATCGGCGTACGTAAAATCGGTTGTTACGAAAACGCGCTCGGCGCTGTGCTGCGCGGAAATGAACGCTGCGTTGCTCCCCGCGTCGAGAAAGCTCTCGTAGCGCTGCAGATAGTCGTAGACCATCATCACATAGGGCTTTACCGGCAGCAGCGGCACGCTGAGCCGGTCGGAAACGACGAGCCAAAGGTCGCAGTCGTCGAAGTGCGTCGCGCCGTCGTCGGGAACCGCGTAGACCGGCGCGTGCAGGCTTGCATCGACGCCGGCATACGCGAGGGCACGCCGCGCCTCGTCGCGGTTGAGCGTCTTCCAGCGGAACGAGCGGCGGCCGACGTACGCCGGCATGTCCTTGAACTCCTCGTCGGTGTACACCTGACCATCGTCGAGGTGAGCGAGCAGCACCTCAGCCGGTTCGCCGGCGGCACTCGAGCCTTCGACGAGCGCCTGTGCGAGCAGCTTCGCCCCGCGCAGGCTGCCGCCGCGATAGCCGACGGGTACGATGATCGCGATGCGCCTGCCCGAGGTGCGACCCGCTCGCGGCGTCACCGTCTGCGCGCTCGCGACGATGCGAGCGAAGCCGCTCTGCCATTGCGGCATGCAGCGCTCCGGCGACATCGACTCGAGCAGCACCGACTGCGTCGTGCGGATGCTGTCGATCAGCCGCCGGTCGCCCGCGAGCAAGCGCTCGATCTTGCGATGCGCCTGGGCCTCGGTGCGGCAGCGTCCTGGCAGGTGCCGGCCGCCGAGCTGGTCGAGCATGCCGCCTGCCATGAACACGAGGGGCATGCCGGCATAAACCGCCTCGAACGGATGGTAGTGCGCGTGGTTGGGCTCGCGGCTGTGGTAGTACATGACGCGGAGCTCGCGCATGTTGCGCTCGTGCTCTTCCTTGGGCATGTAGCCGATCACCGCTGGATCGTTCACCGCGATCGGCTGTGCACCGCCGATGACGTGGGGCAGGTCGCCGAAATCGCGCTTGAATCGCTCGTAGATGCCGCGGAAGTATGGCGTCGATCCGATTCGCGGGCACACGAAGAAAAGTCGCGCGTCGGTGCCACGCCATTCCGCCGAGCGCTCGACGCCGTGAAGGCCCACCGGCAAATAGCACTCATGCTCGGCGAAGAAGCGCTCCTCGACGTCCTTCAGGTGCGGATAGGCAGTCGCGAACCACACTCGCATCGCGCGCTCGCGCATGCGGATCCGCGTTGACAGAGGCAGGTGCTCGCGCATCAGCTTCGAATAGCTCTCGCCGCTCGCGAGCCCGAACACGCGAACGACGATTGCTCCGTCGAAGTGAGCCAACGTCGTCTCGATCTGCCGGGGAAAGAATCCGATAAAGGCGACCTTGAAGTACCGGTTCGCGATCGCCCACGCGTCCGCGTCTTCGCAGCAGTACCAGTCCTGTGCGTTCAACAAGGCGAGTTCGTCGGGCGCGAGGTCGAGATTCGCGTCGAGCGACGAATCGACCGACGCCGACAGGTTACCCTCATCGTACGGGAAGCGCTTCGGCGTGAACACGCGATCAACGCTGGCGCGGCGCAACTGATCGACCTCGAAGCGGCGAAGCGTCGAATGGTTGAGCAGCCACATCGCGCGGCCGTCGGCCGGCGCGTCAGGCGATGCCATTGATCCTCCGATACTCTTCGATCGCGGCGCCGACCGGCCCGTCGAACACGACGCGGCCGTGGTCGAGCACGATGCCCCGCACGCACAGCCGCGACAGCGACGAGAAGTCGTGCGACGACAGCACGAGGATCTGCGCCTTCGCGATGACGTCGTCGATACGCTTGCGCGCTTTCGCCATGAACGATGCGTCGCCCGCGCCGATCACCTCGTCGATCAGCAGCACCTCGCCGGTCACCGACGTCGTGATGGCGAACGCGAGCCGCACCATCATGCCGGCCGAATACGTGCGTAGCGGATAGTCGATGAACTCCCCCAGATCGGCGAAGGCGACGACGTCGGGCTCGATCGCGTGCACCTGCGACGGCGTGAGGCCGAGCAGAAGCCCGCGATAGAGGATGTTCTCGCGTCCGGTCGCGTCGGGCTCGAAGCCCAAGCCGAGCTCGAACAGCCCGCGCACGGCGCCGCTCACCTGCAGCGACCCGCTCGACAACGGATAGAGGCCCGCGATCGCGCGCAGCAGCGTCGTCTTGCCCGCGCCGTTGTGGCCCATCAGCCCCACGCGCTCGCCGGGCCCGATCGCAAGCGTCACGTCGCGCAGCGCATGCACGTCGCGCAGCTTCGGCCGCGCTGTGCGGTGCATCGCGCGAGCGAGCAGCGACTTGAGCGAGCGCTCGACGTACGCGACCGCCGCGTAATGCAAGTTCGCGCCTTCGATGCGGATCGCCGCGCTCACAGGTAGAAGATGACCGTTCGCTCCATCCGACGACCCGCGAGCCATGCAAACACTCCGAATAGCGCGCACAACCCAACCGCGAAAGCGAAGTTTTCGGCGGTCGGCCATTGTCCGGTAAGAAGCGGCGCGCGGACGATTTGTAGCAGATGGTAGATCGGGTT
>CAWCUH010000018.1:0-6114 GCA_963798655.1 uncultured beta proteobacterium
CGAGCGACGCGGCCGCCGGCGCGCACTAGAGAGGCGCGGCAAGGCTCGTATCGCAGATCGACTAAATGCGACAAAGAACGCCGCCTCGGGCGCGGTGGCTTGCGCGCGTCCGTCATCGCGCGCGCAAAGCGGCCGACGTTCGAGCGGCGGCGAGCGCATCGACAAGGCGAAGACGCCACGCTTCGTCGGCGAGCGCGGCGACCGTCGGCGTGAACCGCTGCAACTGCTCGATCACGGCGTCACGGCGCGCAGCGCACGTCGCCGCGGCGAGTGCATGCAACGCGTCGATCATGCGTGCAAGCACGGTCGGCTGCTCGCGCGCCGCGTAGCGCAACTCCTCGAGCGAAAGATCGAGAAACGACACGAACGAGTGGGAGGCCGCGATCACGCGCACTGCTCCGCCGGCGTCGCGGAACGGAGAAGGTACTGCGCGGTCGGCGAGGTGCAGCAATACATCGGACAGCCGGTCGACGCACATGATCGCCGTCGTCGGGTCGTTCACCGCGGGCGACAGTGCCTTCAGCCCGACGTCGACGAGCTGGCGAACCCCGAACGCCGCGTCCTGCTCCATGCTGCGCTGCTCGCCGATCGACACGAGCTCGCGCAGCGCCTGCGCGAAGTCGTCGTCGAAGCTGTCGCCGGCGAAGGCGGCGATCGGCTGCCCGCGCGCCACGAAGTCGCCGATTCGACGCTCGAGACGGACGACGCCGTGGTGCTCGCACGCGAGGCGCAGCAGCGCATCGCCATCTACGCTCGTGAGGTAGCCGGCCGCGCGCGAAGCGATCGGATGCCACTGCGCGCCGTGGTCGAACTCGACGACCTCGGATCGCGGCGCGGCGTCGCCGAGCGCCTGCGGGTACAGCCGATCGACCGCCGCGGACGTCTCCGCATGGATCGAAGCGAGGATGCGCGAAGCCTGGATCGACGTGGTGATGTGATGGATGAAGTGGATCAGCAGCGCAATGCCGACGAACGCCAGCGCGATCGCGCCGAGGCTTGCGAACGACGGCACGAACGGATTCGCGTCCCCGCCACGGATCGTGCGCAACACGACCAGGCAATATGCGTATATGCCGACGAAGACGCCGAGCGCCACCTGGTTCGACCGGTCGCGCAGAAAATTCCGCAGCACCCGCGAACTGTACTGGCTCGATGTCAGCGAGAGCGCGACCGTCGTCACCGAGAACACCACGCCAGCCACGGTGATCGTTGCGCTCGCGATCGCTTCGAGCATTCCTCGCGTGCCTTCCGCCTGTGCACCGAAGAGCCGGGGAAAGGCGCGCAGCGCCTGAGAGTGGCCCGTAGTGTCGAGCTCGATCAGGCCGAGCGCGAGCAACACCAGTCCCGTCACGATCATCGCGGGCAGGAACCACAGGCTCGAGCGCAACCGGTCCCACAGCAGCGCCAGCCGTGCCGTTCTCGTATACGCGCGCTCGCGTGTCGACGACGAAACCATCCGTAATCCCGTCTGCGGATAGCGAGACAGCAACGTTCGTGCCGATCGGCAACTGCGGCGCGCTTGGGGCTACGACGCGCCGCCGCAACGCGCCGTGCGCGATGTCAGTAGGCGCGCGTCCGCGCCGCTTCGCGGGCCGCTTCTGGGATCGCACGACGTGCCGTCTGGTACGGGTCGGCAGCGGCACGAATTGCAGCGCGTGATTGCAATCGATGCTCTCGCCAGCATTCGGGCCGGCCGATGTTCAGCGAGGCGCACTTCGGCCGCGCGCGGCGGCGCAACCGGCGCTGCGCGGGCTCAGGACCGTCAAAGCGGCCGCGCCTAGCCTTGGCAGTCCGAAGCGGGCCGGCTGTCCGATTATGCGTCGCCCTGCTGTTCCTCGCGCTGATCGGCGTCGTTTGCCTCGCGCGTCCAGTGCGCGGCTCAGCGCGGCGAATCGACGCGGCCGCAGGCGCGCATCAGAGGCGCGTGAGGAGGTACTGTGCTCCTGCGTCATTCCGACGCCGCGATGAATTGCCGTTGCGGCGAAAAGCAGATCCCTCGCTCACGCTCGGGATGACAGCGCGCTACGCCGTCGGCGCAGGGAGCGCTCGGTCGAGGCGCCGCTGGCGCCGGTGGCGGACCAGTGGATAGACGAGCGCGACGACGACGAGCGCCATGACGACACCGCTGATCGGCCGCATGAAGAAGATCGTCCAGTCGTTCTGATAGCTGATCATGCTCGTCATGAACGCGCTCTCGGCCTGCCCGCCGAGGATCGCGCCAAGCACCATCGGCGCGATCGGGAAGCGCAGGCGCTCGAACAGGTAGCCGACGATGCCGAAGATCACGATCATCCACAGGTCGGTGATGTTATTGCGCGCCGAGAACGCGCCGATGAAGCAGAACAGGACGACGAAGGCGGAGGTCGCCGCCTCGGGCAGGTACAGCACCTTGATCAGCGCCTTGATCGCGAAGAAGCCGAGCAGGCACATGCCGATGACGCCGAGGAACAGCGACGCGAAGATTGCGTAAACCATTCCCGGTTCGCTCACGAACACCTGAGGTCCCGGCTGAACGCCATGCAGCAGGAACGCGCCGAGGATCACCGCCGTCGCGCCGCTGCCCGGTATGCCGAGCGTGATCAGCGGCACCATGTGGCCGGCGACGGTCGCCGTGGACGCGGTCTGCGGCGCGACAATGCCTTCGGCGATGCCGGTGCCGAGCAGCTTGCGCCGCTTCGAATATTGCGCCTCGGTCCCGTACGAGACGAACGACGCGATCGTCGCGCCGGCGCCGGGAATGATGCCGAGGATGATGCCGAGGACCGAGCTGCGCGCGAGCGTGTTGCGGATCTGCCAGGCTTCCCGGAAACCCGGGAAGCGCGTCGCCACCTTGCCGCCGGCCTGCACCGGCGGCGTTCTGAAGCCCTGCTCGAGGCGCACCAGCACCTCGCCGACGCCGTATGCCCCGACCATCACCGTCAGGTATTCGATGCCGTCGACGAGCATCGGCACGCCGAACGTGAAGCGCTCGGCGCCGTAGATGCCGTCGACGCCTACCGTCGCGATCATCAGGCCGAAGAACAGGCTGATGAAGCCGTTCACGACGGACGCGCCCGACAGCGCGACGACGCTCGTGAGCCCGAACAGGATGATGGCGAAGTATTCCGGCGTGTCGAACTTGAGCGCGAACTTCGCGAACGCCGGCGCCATCGCGACCGCGGCGAGCGTCGACAGGATGCCGCCGTGGAACGCCGCGAACAGCGTCCAGCCGAGCGCCTTAGCGGGCTCGCCGTTGCGCGCCATCACGTAGCCGTCCCACAGCAGCGGCACGTCGAGCGGCTCGCCGGGAATGCGAAACAGGATCGCCGTGAACGCGCCGCCGTACGTCCCCGAGATGTACATCGCGGTGAGCAGGATGATCGACGGGATCACCGTCATGCCGTAGGTGAACGGCAGCGCGAGCACGACCCCCATCACGAGCGTAAGCCCCGGCAGCACCGCGACCAGCATGCCGACGACGAGGCCGACGACGAGCGAGAGCAGGTTGACCGGCTGGAAGACGGTCGCGAACGCGCCCAGGAACGACGTGGCGATGTCGAGCATCGAGACCGCGTCAGCGAATGCCCATCACGCGCATCAGCAGGAACGTCACCTGCGAGAACGGCTCCTGCCCGAGCGGCAGCGACACGTAGACGACCTTCATGAACACGAACATGAATGCGAGGCTCCCGATCACGCTCGACACCACGACAGCGAGCGGCCGGCGAAAGCCGCCGATCCACATGAAGGCGGCTAGATAGCCGAGCGTGCACAGGAAGAAACCGACGTGCTGGATCAGCAGCACGTAGGCGATCGTGAGCACGATGCCGGCGACGATCAGCCGCGGGTACGTCGGCGTCGGCTCGTCGCTCGCCTGCGGCTCCGCGGCCTCGTCGATGATGCTGCCGAGCACGCCGCCGACCTGCTCGTCGTCGAAGAAGAGCATCTTCACGATCTGGTACGCGCAGGTGAGCATCGCGAGCGCGAGGATCGTCTTCGGCCAGAAGTCCGGACCGATGCGGCCGCCGGGCGCGATGAAATCGATGCGCTTCGCCATGACGAACAGCGCGATCGAGATCGCGAGCACGACGACGTAGGGCAGCGTGCGCCGCGCGCGTGCGCGCAGCGCCGCGCCGCCCGACGCGCCGTTGGCCGGCGCGGCGCTCATTTCTTCGCCATCGTCTGCGCGGCGATCCTTTTCATCTGATCGAGGTCCTCCTCCATGACCTTCTGTGCCTGCTGCGCCGGGAAGTAGCTGTCGTCGGTCGACGCGTACTGATCCTTCAGGTACTGCTTGTACTCGGCGCTTGCCGCGACCTTCGCGAGCGCGTCCGAGATCACCTTGATCTTCGCCGGATCGGTGCCGGCCTTCACGATCACCGCGCGCCGCTGCGGCAGCGTGATGTCGTAGCCGAGCTCCTTCGACGCGGGAACGTTCGGGAACACGTCGAAGCGCTTTTCCGAGAAGACGATCACCGGCTGGATCTGCTTGCTGTCAATGAAGCTGCGCACGTCGCCGAGCTGCTCGTACAGCAGGTCGGCGTGGCCGCCGAGGACCGCCGTGTAGCGCTCGCCCGGATTCGCGAACGGAACCGAGATCAGCTTCAATCCCTTTCCGATGAAATAGTTGACCGTGATGTCGTCGGGGCTGCCGAAGCCGGTGACGGCGACCTTGAGCGCACGCGTCTTCGCCTCGCGCTCGACGTCGGGCCACGTCTTCAGGTTGCCGTTTGCAGCAGTCATGAACGCCGACGGCTGCTTGATCATCAGCGCGACCGGGATGATGTCCTTCAGCGACCACCGCGTGCTCGGCGTCGTCGCGAGCAGCGCGTACGTGTCCCACGTCATGACCGAGATCGAATAGCCGTCCGCCGGCGCCGCGAGAAGCTTCGCCATGCCGGTGTTGCCGGTCGCACCCGGGACGTTCACCACCGGGAACGACGTGTGCAGGTCCTCCTCCATGATCTTGCCGGCCTTGCGCGCCACCTGATCGGCGCCGCCGCCGGGACCCCACGGCACGATGAACTCGATCGGCCGCGACGGATACTTGTCCTGCGCGATTGCAACGCAGGCTACGATCGCAGCGACGCACGTCGCGAGCACGACCGTCGCGCGCTTACGCCAAGCCGGGAATTGCATGGTCTTCTCCTTTGTCGTTTCGAGGCGCGCGCGTCGCGCGCCGCGGTGCTACGCGGTGATCCGCAACAGCAGCTTGCCCTTCGTGCGCCGCGCTTCGAGCCACCGATGCGCGTCGGCTGCCTGCTCGAGCGGAAGCTCGCGATCGATCGCGACCGCGAGCTCGTTCGCGCGGTACAGCCGGAAAAGGTCGTCGGCACGCTCGCGCAGCTCGGATGCAGACGAAATGTAGTCCGCGAGGTGTGGCCGCGTAAAGTAGATCGAGCCGGCCTCGGCGAGCTCGAGTGGCTCGATCGACGCGACGAGTCCCGACGCGCCGCCGTAATTCACGCACAGCCCGCGACGCGCGAGGCTGCGAAGGCTGCGCGAGATGGTGTCCTTGCCGACCGCGTCGTACACGACGTCGACGCCGCGGCCCTCGGTGATTCGCCGCACCTCGTCGCGGAAATCGACGTCGCGATAAAGGATCACGTGATCGGCGCCGCGCTCGCGGGCGACCGCGGCCTTGTCGTCGCTGCCGACGGTTGCGATCACGCTCGCCCCGCATCGCTTCGCGAGCTGGATCAGCAGCTGGCCGACGCCGCCGGCGCCCGCGTGCACGAGGCATGTGTTGCCCGGCGCCAGCCGATACGCGGAGTGCGACAGATAGTGCGCGGTCAATCCCTGCAGCATCAGCGCCGCGGCAATCGGCGTCGGAACGCCGTCCGGAACGCGCACCAGTTTCGCCGCCTGAACGCACGCGTACTGCGCGTAGCTGCCGCGCACGATGCAGTACGCGACTCGATCGCCGACGCGAAACCCGTCGACAGCGTCGCCCACCGCGTCGACGACGCCGGCGCCTTCCATGCCGATCGTCATCGGCAGCGGCGTCTGGTAGGTTTGCGAGCGCGCGTACCGGCCGCTTCGCATGTAGACGTCGATGAAGTTGACGCCGGCGTATTCGAGCTTCACACGCGCTTCGCCGGCGCGCGGCGAGGGCACCGCGACGTCGGCCACCTT
>CAWCUH010000019.1:0-15334 GCA_963798655.1 uncultured beta proteobacterium
CGACCGTTGACGTCGATCGGGGGGCTGGAGCGGTCGGGCATGCGGGAGGGTCCTTGGGCGTTGGAAAGGCGACGAGCGCGTCGAGTCGCGGCGCGGTCAGCGTGCGCGCGTCGGGCGCCGGGCGTTGCGCGATCCGGCGACGGCGCGATTCGCGAACGCGGTGTGCATGCGTGAACGACTCGCCATTACGTGGTCGTACAGCGCGCGCGCGGCTGCCGCCGGCTGCCGCGCCGCGATGCGATCGACGATGTCGCGGTGCTCGCGCGTCGACACCGGCAGAGCGCCGCCCTGCGCGAGCGTCGTGCGGCGGAACAGGTGCAGCTCGTTCACGAGGCGGCGGTATACATGCAGCAGCTTGGCGTTGCCGGTGAGCTCGACCATCCTGTCGTGGAAATCGAGGTTCGCCGCTACGTATGAATCGACATCGTTGCGCGCACTCGCCTTGTCCATTCGCTCCAGCATCAGCCGCAGCTCGCGGACCTGATCGGGGCCGGCGATTTCGGCCACGCGCCGTCCGACGAACTCGTCGAGCACCGCGCGCAACTCGTAGATCTGGTCGGCCTCCTCGACGCTGATCTGACGTACGTACACTCCGCGATTCTTCTCGACCCGCACGAGCCCCGAGCCCTCGAGCGCGCGCAGCGCCTCGCGGACAGGGCCCCGCGACACACCGAGCTGCTCCGCGATGCTCGCCTCGGTGAGCTTGGCGCCCGCGTGCAGGTCGCCCGCAAGGATCATTCGCTCGATCTCGCGCTGAACGAGCGTCGACAGCGAATTCGACTGGACGAGCCGTATGGCCGGCGCGTGCGCGCCGAACGCGTCCGACTGACTGTGCGCGGGATCGGGCATGGCCACTCGCATTTAAGCCCCGCCTGTTGTAGATTGTCAACAATCTGCAACAATGGCTGAACAGCTACCGGCATCGACAGGCCGTGCGCTGGCGCCGGCGCAACGCGTCGCCCACGTTGCGCGGTGCGCGGTGTACGATCCGCAACGCACCGAACGGCAACGGCCGCCGAAGCCGATGGCCGATTGCGCCGTTTCGGCAACTCCACCATGGGAGGCACTGGCATGAAGCGCTGTTCGGTATTTCTCCGCGTCGTGTTCGCCGCGGCCGCGATCGCCTCGAGCCCGGCGTGGGCGCAGGGTGTCGTCACGATTTATTCCGCCGACGGATTGCGCGACGGCAAGCCGAACTGGTACGACACGCAGTTCGACGAGTTCACCAAGCAGACCGGAATCAAGGTGCAGTACATCGAGAGCGGTTCCGGCGAAGTGATCAACCGTGTGGAGCGCGAGAAGACGAACACGCAGGCGGACGTGATCGCGACGCTGCCGCCGTTCATCCAGAAGGCGGCCGCCGACGGCATGCTCGAGGCGTACACGCCGGCGGAGGTGAGCGCGATCCCCGCCGACACGCGCGACCCGAAGGGCCAGTACTATCCGCTCGTCAACAACTACTTCTGCTTCATCTACAACGGCAGCGCGCTTTCCGCGCCGCCGAAGACGTACACGGAGCTGCTCGATCCGAAATTCAAGGGCAAGATCCAATATTCGACGCCGGGCCAGGCGGGCGACGGTACCGCGCTGATGGTGCTGACGTTCCACGCGATGGGAAGCAAGGACGCAGGCTTCGACTACCTGAAGAAGCTGCAGGCGAACAACGTCGGACCGTCGTCGTCGACCGGCAAGCTCGCCGCCAAGGTCAACAAGGGCGAGCTCTACGTCGCGAACGGTGACGTACAGATGAACTTCGCGCAGATGACCGACAACCCGAACCTGCGCATTTTCTGGCCGGCGGACGCGAAGGGTCAGCGCACGACGTTGTCGCTGCCGTATTACATCGGTCTGGTCAAGGGAGCACCGCATGCCGAAAACGGCAAGAAGCTGATCGATTTCCTGCTGAGCAAGAAAGCGCAGGAGACGGTGAGCTCGATCGGCCGCGGCATCCCGGCACGCTCGGATGTCAAGCCGACCGACGAAAACTACAAGAAGCTGCACGGCTTCATGGAGGGCGTGACGGTATTCATCCCGGACTGGAGCAACGTCCTGCAGGATTTGTCGAAGGACGTCGCCCGCTGGCATGAGGTGACCGGAAGCTGATGCGAGCGCGTCAGGAGCTGCGCGAAACGCCGGCGCCGGGCGTGGCGCCCGTCGACGGCGAGGCGGCGCGCGTGGCTTCTTCGCGCCGAGCTCCAGGCATCCGCTTCGAGCACGTCACGGTGGCCTACGGGCACACCGTGGCGCTGCACGACTTCAGCCTCGACGTCGAGCCCGGCGAAGTGATGGCGCTGCTCGGGCCGTCGGGCTCCGGCAAGACGACGGCGCTGCGCTGCGTCGCGGGCTTCGTGAGTCCGGTCCAGGGTCGCATCTTCCTCGGCTCTACCGAAGTCACGCGCTTGCCGCCGTACCGGCGCGGCATCGGCATGGTCGTGCAGCAGTACGCGCTGTTTCCGCACATGCGTGTCGCGCAGAACGTGGCGTTCGGGCTGCGCGCGGGCGGAGCGTCGCGCAACGACATCGCCGCGCGCGTGACCGAGTGCCTGCAGCTCGTGGGCATGGCGCTCGTACGCGACGCGCTATCCGCAGGAGCTGTCGGGCGGACAGCAGCAGCGGGTCGCGATCGCGCGCGCGCTCGCGATCCGCCCGAAGGTGCTGCTGCTCGACGAGCCGCTTTCCGCGCTCGACGCCCAGTTGCGAAGCGGCATGCTGAACGAGATCGCGCGGTTGCACCGCGAGTTGCCGGACGTGACGATCCTCTACGTCACGCACGACCAGGTCGAGGCGCTCACTCTCGCAGATCGCATCGCAGTGATGAACGACAGCCGCCTGGTGGACGTCGGCAGCGCGCAAGCGCTCTACCAGCGGCCGCCGTCGCGCTTTACCGCCTCGTTCGTCGGCAATGCGAACTTGCTGCCCGTGACCATCGAGCGCTGCGATCACGCGCGTCAGCAAGCCTGGGTGCGACTCGGTGCGAACTTGCTGGAGGTGACGGCATTCGCGCCGGCGAGCGCGGGTGAGACGAGGATGCTGTGCATCCGGCCGCACGCGCTCGGACTCGAGCCGGGCGCAGCGGGCGGCAACGCGATCGAGGCGACGGTGACGGAAGTGCAGTGGCGAGGATCGGTGCACCGGCTCTACGTCGACGTCGACGGTGTCGAGATGTGCGCCGACAGCAAGCCGCTGCGCGCGCCGCCGCCGCGCGGCGAGCGAGTCTCGCTGCACTTTTCCGCTCACGACGCGACGCTGCTCATCGCAACGCCCGGCGCGTCCGGCAATGGCGTGCGCGGCGAGTCGGAACTCGACGGGCTCTGACGCGGCGCGATGAGCGCAACGGCGACGCTCGGCCTCGAGGCAAACGCCCGCTCTGCCGCGCGAGCCCCGCTGCCGCGCTGGATCTGGGTGGTGCCGCCGCTGCTCGTGCTCGCGGGAATCTTCTTCTACCCGCTGTTCTTCATCGTCAAGCAGTCGCTCACCGGCGACGCCGGCCCGGCAACGCTCGCGCACTACTCGGCGCTGCTGTCGTCGTCGCTGTTCAAGGCCGCGCTGCTGCGCACGATCCAGATCGCCGTGATATCGACGCTCGGGTGTCTCGCGCTCGGTTTCGTTCTCGCGCTGATCGTCGCGTTCGTCCCGTTCCCCGGCGCGCGGGTGGTGAGCGGCTTCATCGACACGATCCTCGCGTTCCCGTCGTTCCTGATCGCGCTGTCCTTCACGTTCCTCTACGGGTCGGCGGGGGCATTCAACTTCATCTTCATGGATCTGATGCACACGACGCGAGCCGCCGATCGACTTCGTGTACACCAAGTGGGGCGTGATCCTCGCCGAGATCACGTTCTATACGCCGTTCGTCATGCGTCCGCTGCTCGCTTCGTTCTCGCATCTCGATACGGCGCTGATCGAAGTGGCGAGCAGCCTCGGCGCGCGGCCGCTGCGCATCATCCGCGAGATCATCTTCCCGGAGGCGGTGCCGGCGCTTCTTGCCGGCGGGAGCCTGTGCCTGCTGCTCACGCTGAACGAGTTCGGCATCGTGCTGTTCATCGGCGCGAAGGGCGTGATCACGCTGCCGATGGTGATCTACGGCAAGGCGATCCAGGAATTCGATTACACCGCGGGCTGCGTCGCAGCGGTCATCAACATCGCGCTTTCCGTGGGCCTGTATCTGCTCTACCGCTTCGTGCTCTCGCGCACCGGAGGCGCACGTGCTTCTGTCCTCTAGGCTCGGCAAGTTTCTCGCGTGGTGCCTGTTCACCGTGCTGTTCGTGCCGGTGTTCGGCCTGCCGCTGCTGATGGTCGGCGCTGCGAGCGTCGCCGGCCAATGGAACGACGTGTTGCCGAGCCATCTGACGATGCGCCACCTCGCCGATGCGCTACAGAGCAACGCGCGCGATGAGCTGCTGACGAGCCTCATCACCGGACTTCTCGCGAGCGCCATCGCCCTCGTGCTCGGCACGTGGGCCGCGCTCGCGGTTCGCAACCTGCGCGGCCGAGCGATCGCGCGTCGCGAGCGTGCTCTTTCTGCTGCCGATCGCCGTGCCGTCGGTGTCCGTCGGCTTGGGCCTGCTCGTCGCGTTCAGCCGTCCGCCGCTGCTGCTGAACGGCACGCCGTACATCGTGCTGATCGCGCATGTCGTGCTCGTCTCGGCATTCGCATACGGAAGCGTCTCGGCGGGACTCGCGCGGTTGCCCGTGCATTACGAGCAGGTCGCGGCGAGCCTGGGCGGCCGTCCGGCATACGTGCTGTTTCGCGTGACGCTGCCCTTGATCACGCCGTCGCTCGTGGCCGCTGCGGGTCTTTGCTTCGCCCTTTCGATGGGTGAGCTCGGCGCGACGATCATGGTGTATCCGCCCGACTGGGTGACGTTGCCGATCGGCATCTTCGCGCTGACCGATCGCGGCGTCGTGTTCGATGGTGCCGCGCTGACAATGCTGCTGCTCGCGGTGACGCTGACCGTGCTGATCGTCGTGAGCCGCATCCGCACGCGGGCGAGCTTCCGCTAGCTCGACGAGCGGCGGTCGCAGCAATCTTCGGAGAGGTCGACATGGCCAATTTCAGCAGAGATCCGATCCTGCTCACGCCCGGTCCGCTGACGACGTCGCTCGCCACGAAGAGCGCGATGCTGCGCGACTGGGGATCGTGGGATGCCGCGTTCAACACGGTGACCGCGGACGTGCGGCGAAAGCTGCTCGACATCGTCGGCGGCCATGGCACGCACGACTGCGTTCCGATGCAGGGCAGCGGCACGTTCTCGGTCGAGGCGGCGATCAACACGCTGGTGCCGCGCGACGGCCATCTGCTGGTGCTGATCAACGGCGCGTACGGATAGCGGATGGCGCGGCTCACGCAGATGATGGGACGGCGGATGTCGACGTTCCAGACGGCCGAGGACGTGCCGACGACGCCGCAGGACGTCGAGCGGCTGCTCGCGGCCGATCGCGTCGATCACGCATGTCGGGCTCATTCACTGCGAGACGTCGACCGGCATCCTGAATCCGCTGCCGGAAATAGCCGCCGTCGTCGCGAAGCACGGCAGGCGCCTGATCGTCGACGCGATGAGCTCGTTCGGCGCGCTGCCGATCGACGCGCGCACGACGCCGTTCGATGCGCTGGTCGCCGCGTCCGGCAAGTGCATCGAGGGTCCGCCGGGCATGGGCTTCGTCTTCGCACGCAAGGACGCGTTGGAAGGCGCCGCCGGCAATTGCACGTCGCTTGCGCTCGACCTGCACGACCAGCACGCGTACATGGAGAAGACGACGCAGTGGCGCTACACGCCGCCGACGCACGTGGTCGTCGCGTTCAACGCGGCGCTCGACCAGTTCGTCGTCGAGGGCGGCCAGCCGGCGCGCCTCGCACGCTACGCGGGCAACTGCCAGACGCTGCTTGCCGGCATGGCGGAGATGGGGTTCGAGCCGTTCCTGCCGCCGCGCATCCAGGCGCCGATCATCGTCACCTTTCACGCGCCCCCGGACCCGGCGTACACGTTCAGGGATTTCTACGCGCGAGTGCGTGACAAGGGCTTCATCCTGTATCCG
Organism: uncultured beta proteobacterium; assembly: GCA_963798655.1. Taxonomy (GTDB): domain Bacteria; phylum Pseudomonadota; class Gammaproteobacteria; order Burkholderiales; family Casimicrobiaceae; genus CAVSMC01. The sequence continues at coordinate 6,034 of CAWCUH010000019.1, forward strand.
GGCAAGCTCACGCAGGTCGAGACGTTTCGCGTCGGCTGCATCGGTGCCATCGGCTCCGATGAGATGCGCCAGGCGGTGAACGCCGTGCGCGACACGCTCGTCGAGATGGGCATCCGGCAGATTGCGCCGAAGCGCAGCGTCGCGCGCGCTGCGGATTAGCCGACTTCGAGCGACGCGCCGAGCAGCGACTGCAGCGCCGCGCGCCTCACGTGTCGGCGGCACGCGGCGAGCGTCTACGACATCCTGATCACGAACGGCTTCTCGGTGTTCCGGTCGGGGTCGAACTGCGACCGCTCGGTGAAGTTGATGTGCCGGCCGTACACGTGCAACGATAGCGTCACCTGGCCGGTGTCGTTGCGCACGCTGTGGATCGTTCCCGTCGGCATCGCGACGACGTCGCCGCGACCGAACGCCTTCTCCCCGATGCGGCGCAGCTCGGCGTAGCCGGTGCGCGAGCGGTCGTCGACGCGTTCCCAGAACACGTTCGTCTCGGGACCGTCGACGCCGACGACGATGCCCCAGGTGCCGTGATCGTGCGGCGGAATCCCCCGCCCGGGAAGCCAGCTCACGGCGAGAACGCCGAGCGCATGGTCCGGCTCCTCGTGGAGCAGATGGGCGCCGAAGCCCTGCTCGCGGTCGGCCTCGTAGTGGCCAGGCTCGACCCAGCTGCCGGCGAGCGCGAACCGCCGCGCGAGCGGCCGCAGCGCAGAGATGATCCGCTTCTCGTCGCGCGTCTCGCCGGCGACACGGCGCAAATCCGTCGCGAAGCGCTCGAGAGTGTAGACATCGTCTTTCATTCCGACCTCCTTTCCGGCCGACCGGCGCGCTGCGATTCGCGCGGCCAACCGCGATGTTGGGCTAATGTATTCCTCGGCTCCGGGCGGCACGTCGAACGCGTCGCCCGAGGGAGTTACGAGTGAGCGTATACTCGCGTCGGGCGCCCGACAAGTGAATTGGTTTTGGGAAAACATTAACGCCGCTGAATCGTCATGCGCATGCTGGATCTCGCGCTTCTGCGCACGTTCGTCGCGATCGCCGATCGCGAGACGTTCGCGCTCGCCGCCGAGCACGTGCATCGGACCCAGTCGGCGGTGACACAGCAGATGGCGCGCCTCGAGGAGCAGCTCGGCGTGGCGCTGTTCCACAAGGAAGGGCGCTCGAAGCGATTGAGCGGGCCGGGCGTGCGCCTCCTCGACTATGCCCGCCGGCTGCTCGCGCTCAACGAGGAGGCGCTGCAGGCGGTCGCCGCACCGGAGCTGCGCGGTCCGCTACGGATCGGCAGCACCTACGATGCCGCGGAGTTCATGCTGCCGGCGCTGCTCGCCCGCTTTTCGCAGCTCTATCCGATCGTGCAGATCGAGGTGCACACCGCACGCTCCGCGCACCTGGTGCAGGCGCTCGAGCGCGGCGAGATCGAGATCGCGCTCGTCGCAACGCCGGCCGGTGGCGTCGCTCCTGCACGTCCGCGCATCCGCTTACGCACTTCGCCGATGGTCTGGATGGCCGCCGCCCACTACGTGCACGATCGCGCGCAGCCGGTGCCTCTCGTGCTGCCGAGCGAGCCGAGCGGCTATCGGGCCACGGCGCTCGCCGTCCTCGACGCGACCGGCATCGGGTGGCGCATTCGCCACGTCTCGACGTCTCTCGCGTTCGGCGGCCTGCGTGCGGCGCTTCGCACCGGCCTCGGTGTCACCGTGAGGACGATCGAGATGCTCGCGGAGGACCTGCGGGTCGTGTCGGGAGCCGAAGGCCTGCCGGCCCTTCCCGGCATCCACCACGACCTCTATCTTCGCGATCAACGTGCGAGCGCACCGGCGCGACGGTTGTTCGAATCTCTCGCCGAAGGCCGCGTGCGGCAGCTCGCGCAGACGCGATCGGCAGCCGCCCCGACACGGCGGAACAGCGCTCCGGCGGCGCGAAAGCGTTGACCTCGCCTCGCCGCGCCGATGCGCGGCGCCCGGGCGAAGCCGAGGGGCGCTACAGATCGAGCGACGCGCGGAGCAGCGACTGCAGCGCCGCGCGCAGTGGCGCGTCGGCGGCAATCGCCCGGCGCAGCAGGAAATCGAGCACGACGAGGCTTGCGTCGACGGTGACGACATCGGGGCCGGACGCGTTCGCGATGAGCCGCGCAGCGGCGTCGAGCGTCACGCAGCGGTGCTCGACCGCTTCGCCGTCCTGGTTGCACGGCTCGAAATCCCCGGGCAACTCGAGATCGTGGACGAACACCGTTTCGCGCTGCAGGCCGTCGGGCTGCTCGCGACAGATCGTCAGTCTGCCCGCCGACCGTGCGTTCCGCGCGATTTCGGCCGGGATGCCCGCTTCCTCCCACGCCTCCTTGATCAGCGTTGCGCGCACCGGGTCGGCGCCGCGCGCGCTCGCGCCCTCGGCCGCGATGCCGCCACCGACGAGATTGTCGAGCCGATCGGGATCGATCGCCTTCTTGGGGCTGCGCCGCGCGAACCACAGCGCAAGCGAGCCGTCGCGGCGGCGCACGTAGCCGTTCGCGTGCGCGGCGTGCGTGCGAATGCCGAAATAGCGCGCCGCCGCGCGCTCGAGCAGGAACAGCGCCGGTGCGCCGAACTGCGGCACGACGGCGTAGCGCTCGTCGCGCCATGCGGTGAGCAGACGTTCGCGCTCGAGCTCGCGCGCGACGCGCCGCATCGCATCGCTGCGCATCGGCGCGGTGCACAGGCTCGGCGTGAATTGGATGCAGCGCGCGTGCGCAACGAAGACGTCGGTGAAGCGCGCAATCCGCGACGCGCGCTCGTCGTCGAGGCAGCCGACGGCGACGCCGTCGACCACCAGCGGGCGATAACGCTTTGCAGGAGGCGCGAGCTCGGCGCGTAGTCGCTCGGCGATCGCGGGTAGAATATCGTCCATCGCCACGCGTTCATTGTAGTCCGCCAAGTGCCTGCCGACGTTCTCGCGCTGTTCGACATGGACCATACGCTGTTGCCGCACGACAGCGACGAGCAGTGGGTCGAGTTCCTGATCGGCGAAGGCGAGCTCGACCGCGGCGTCTACGAGGAAGCGAACCACGCGCTGATCGCTCGTTACAACCGTGGCGAGGCGGGACCGATCGAGTTCACCGAGTTCTATCTGTCGACGCTTGCGCGCGCCGATCCGTCGAGGCTCGCGGCGCTGCGCGATCGTTATCTCGCGACCAATGTTCGGCCCAGCATTTCCGACAAGGCGCGCGCTCTCGTGAACAGGCATCTGCAGGCGGCCGACATCACGGTGATCACCACGGCGGTGTCGACATTCCTCGCACAGCCGATCGCCGCGGAGTTCGGCGTGATCGACGTGATCGCCACCGAGCCCGAGATCGTCGGCGGACGCTACACCGGCCGCGTCGTCGGCACGCCGAACATGCGCGAGGGCAAGGTCGAGCGACTGCACGGATGGCTCGCGGCGCGCGGGCGCCGGCTCGCCGACTTCCGCGAAGTGTGGGCGTACGCCGACTCGCAGAACGATCTCGCGTTGCTATCGCACGTGACGAACCCCGTGGCGGTCAATGCCGATCCGGTGCTCGCCGTGCATGCGCGCCACAAAGGCTGGCCTATCGTCCAGATCAACTGATGACGGCACGAATCATCGATGGCAAGGCAAGGGCGGCGCGACTCACCGCCGACGTCGCGGACGCGGTCGCGGCGCGCACCGCATCCGGCCGGCCGGCACCGGGGCTCGCCGTCGTGCTCGTCGGCGAGAACGCCGCCTCGCAGGTGTACGTGCGCAACAAACGGCGCACGACCGACACCGTCGGCATGCGCTCGTTTGCGCACGACCTGCGCGCCGACGTGTCGCAGCAGGATCTGCTCTCGCTGATCGAGCGGCTCAACGCCGATGCGGCGGTGAACGGCATCCTCGTGCAGCTGCCGCTGCCGAAGCACATCGACGCGGACAGGGTCACCGAGGCGATCGACCCGCGCAAGGACGTCGACGGCTTCCATCCGTACAACATCGGGCGACTGGTGCTGAAGCGCCCGATGTTGCGGCCGTGCACGCCTTACGGCTGCATGACGCTGCTCGCCGAAACCGGCGAGGATCTCGTCGGCAAGCATGCGGTGATCGTCGGCCAGTCGAACATCGTCGGGCGGCCGATGGCTCTCGAGCTGCTGATGACGCGCTGCACGGTGACCGTCTGCCACTCGGCGACGCGCGACCTGCCGCGCGTCGTGCGCGACGGCGATATCGTCGTCGCGGCGGTCGGCAAGCCCGCGTTCGTCCGCGGCGAATGGATCAAGCCGGGTGCGATCGTGATCGACGTCGGCATCAATCGTCGCACCGACGGCAAGCTCGTCGGCGACGTCGATTACGCGCCGGCCGCCGAGCGTGCGGCCTGGATCACGCCAGTGCCCGGTGGCGTCGGCCCGATGACGATCGCAACGCTGCTCGCGAACACGCTGCGCGCCGCCGAGCTGCAGGGCGCCTGACGCTCACGCCGCGACGAGCGGCGCGGCGTCGCGATGACGCAGCAGCAGCCGATCGATCGACGCGAGAAGGTCGTGCAACGGACGGAAATCCTCGAAGAGCGCGTCGTCGCCCGGCGATGCGCCGCTCCGCGCGAGCTCGGCGCGAACGCCGTCGAAGATCTCGCCGAACGTGCGCTGCCCGTCGATTCGCGCCAGGACGTGCCGCCCGTAGCGGCCGGGATCGGCGACCGCGCGCACGCCGGTATGCTGATGCGTCAGCAGAAACGGCCGGTCGGCATGACGCGCGACGAGCGCTGCGAGCTCGGCACCGGTCAGCGGCTCGTGGAAGAAAAGCGGAACGTAGTCGCGCTCTGCGTACGGCGCGCGACGCGATCCGCGCGTCGCGTAGAGCGTGTGCATGATCACGGTGCCTGACAGCAGCTCGCCGATCTCGTGGCGGCGTCGCGCGGGCAGCGCGGAGATTTCATCGATCAGCGCCGCGTGATCGGGCCCCAGCGTGAGTGCCGGTTCGTACGCCGAGCGACCGCGCTGCACGTCGGTCAGCTCGACGTGCAGGCCGCGTCGATCGACGAGCCATTCGTAGACTTCGCCGATCGTGAACGGACGATCGCGCGCGTGCAGCAGCAGGTCGACGATGCCGGGGTCGCCGAACGCAATGTGGTCGCGATGCAGCGGCTCGGTGCGCTTGAACCAGTTCGTCGGCGGCAGCGTTGCGAGCACCTGCCGCGCGGTCGCGATGCGTTGGTCGAGCGGGTCGTCGTCGTCGAGCAGCCGCAGCAGCGCCTGCAGCTGATGGACGCCGGCGCGCCCGGCCGTCGCGTACAGCATCAGCCCGAGCGCGCCGTCCGGCGCGAGCGATGCAAGAAGCGCATCGAGCGCTGCGTCGGGGTCGTCGAGACGGTGCAGCATCCCGACGCAATTGACGTAATCGAACGTGCCCAGCCCGAGCCCCGGCAAAGACAGCGGCGAATCGTGAACGAAGCGGATGTTGGCGAGACCACGAAGCTGCGCGCGCTCGCGCGCGATCGCGACGCTCGCCTCCGATGCGTCGAGATGCACGACCTCGGCGTTCGTATCGCGCAATTGCTCGGCGAGGAAGATCGTCGCGTCGCCGGTGCCACCACCCGCGACGAGCGCGCGAAAGCCGTCGCGAAACGTCTGCCGGCCGGCGAAGCCGTAATGGTTGAGCATCGGCAGAGCGTCGAGCCACGTGCGTACGAGGCGGCGTGTCTCTTCGCCGCGATTCCACGGCGGGTACGGCGGCGCCTCGGACTGCGCCCGCGCCGCGTTGGCACTGCTCACGCGCTGCGCAGGTGCCACGCTTTTGGCCGCGTGAACGTCTGGATGCCGTACGTCGACAACGTGAGGCCGATGCCCGAGTGGCCGATACCGGACCACGGCAGCCGCGGGCTCACGCGGTCGCAGCAGTTCCAGTACACGCTGCCTGAGTGCACGCGCGCGAGGATGCGTCGCGCGCGCTTCTCGTCGGTGGCGTAGACGCCGGCGGTAAGGCCATACTCGGTGTCGTTCATCAGATCGACCGCGGCGTCGTCGTCGGCGACCGCCTGGATGCCGATGATCGGTCCGAAGCTCTCGTCGCGCATGAGCGCCATCGAATGATCGACATCGGCGAACACCGTGGGCTCGAACCAGTTGCCCTTCGCGAAGGCACCGGCGAGCTTGGCGATGCGACCGCCGAGCAGCAGCTTCGCGCCCTTTTTCCTCGCGTCGGCGACCTGCTGCTTCAGCACGTCGAGCTGAGGCCGGCGCGTGATCGCGCCGATGTACGTCGACTCGTCCATCGGATCGCCCGTCTTGTACGTCTTCACCTCGGCGACGAATGCATCGACGAACGACCGATAGATCGATTCGTGCACGTAGATCCGTTCGACCGAGCAGCACGACTGCCCCGTGTTGTAGAACGCGCCGTCGGCGAGGCCGGCCGCGGCCGCTTTCACATCGGCGTCGTCGCAGACGTACACCGGATCCTTGCCGCCGAGCTCCAACTGGACCTTGATCATCCGGCGTGCGGCGATGGCGGCGATCTTCGCGCCGGTCGTGTACGAGCCGGTGAAGAACACGCCGTCGACAGGCTGGCGCAGCAGCGCGGCGCCCGTCGCGCCGTCGCCGACGACCGGAACGAAGACGTCCGCCGGGACCCCCGATTCGTGCAGCATCTCGCCGATGTGGATGCCGGTGAGCGTCGCGTACTCGGAGGGCTTGTAGAGAACGGCATTGCCGGCGACCAGCGCCGGCACGAAAACGTTGCTGCCGACGAAGTACGGATAGTTCCACGCGGAGACGTTCGCGACGACGCCGAGCGGCTCGTGCGAGATGCGCTCCTCGAGCTTGCCGGCCTCGGCATGGACTTTCTCGTCGCGCAGCGCGCGCGCCGACTCGGCAAGAAAGAAGTCGATCCGCGTGAGGAGGCCGTTCAATTCGTTGCGTGACTGACGGATCGGCTTGCCGACTTCCTGCGTCAGCGTTCGCGCGAGCGTCTCGCGCAGGGCGACGACGCGCTCGCGAAAGCGCGCGATAGCGGCAATGCGCTTGGCGATCGGCATGCGCGCCCACCGCTGCTGACCCGCGCGCGCCGTCTCGTACTTGCGCTTCACCGCGGCGAGATTGTCGGGAATGATGTCGATCAGTGCGGCGCCGGTGGCGGGATTGACGATTTTCATGAGCGATCGTGGCGTGTCAGAGCGCGAATGCCGCGGACTTGTGCCGCTCCGCCGCCGCGAGGAAGTCGTCCAGGATCGGCGTGTCGTCGACGAGCGAGCGGTCGGTCGGATCGTGGAACTCGGGGTGCCACTGCACGGCGAACACGTAGCCGGAGCCTTTCCAGCGCAGCGCCTCGATGACGCGATCGGGCTCGGAGCGCGCCTCGACGACGAGGTCGCGGCCGACGTCCTTCACGGCCTGGTGATGGATCGAGTTCGTCTTCACGACGGTCGTGCCGGCGTAGAGCTTCGCGAGCGGCGTGCCTTCGACGAACGACGTCGCATGGCAGTTGCGCTCGTAGATCGTCCAGTTGCGGTGGTTGAGCGCCGACGGCAGCTGAGTGGCGAGATCCTGGTAGAGCGTGCCGCCTTGCGCGACGTTGATCACCTGCAGGCCGCGGCAGACGCCGAGGACGGGCTTCTGCCGCGACATGAACGCGCGCAGCAGCGCGATCTCGTACTCGTCGCGGATGCGATCGCCGTTCCATTCGGGTCGCAGCGGTTCTTCGCCGTACGTCTGCGGACAGACGTCCGAACCGCCCATCAGCACGAGGCCGTCGAGCTCGTCGGCGTACGCGTCGGTCGTCGCTTTGCTGCCCGCGCGCCGCGTGCGTCCTTCCGGCGAGGGCACCATGAAGGCGAGCACGTCGCGCTGCATCAGCCAGTGCGCGACGTTCTGCTCGATGTACTGCAGCGTCATTCCCTTGAAGATCGGACGCTGCGGATCCTCGTGGAAGAAGCACGCCGAGATGCCGATCTTCAGCATCCGTCAGAGCGCCGCAGTGAAAATGCGCTCGAAATCGGCCGCCGTGCAGGGCCGCGGATTCGTCTGGTGGCAGATGTCCTTCACGGCGATGTCGACCAGTGCCGCGACGTCGGCGCGGGTTACGGCGTGCGCGCTCTTCGTCGCGCCGATCGTCGCCGGGATGCCGATGTCCGCCTTCAGCTTCGCCAGCCAGTCGATCAGCGACTGCGCGCTCGCCGATTCGCTCGTGGCCGCCGCGCCGGGCGCACCGGCGACACGCGCGAGCTCCGCCATCCTCGCCGTCGCCGAAGGCAGATTGAAGCGCATCACGTGATCGATCATCACGCCGTTCGCGAGGCCATGATGAAAGTCCGCGACGGTCGACAACGCGTGCGCGCACGAATGCACGGCGCCGAGATCCTTCTGGAACGCGATCGCGCCCATCATCGACGCCATCATCATGTCCGAACGCGCAGCGAGGTTGCGCGGCTCGCGCACGGCGACCGGCAGCGCGCGCGCAGCGATGCGTACGCCCTCGAGCGCAATGCCGTCGCACAACGGGTGATAAGCCGGCGACAGGTAGCTCTCGATGTTGTGCGTCAACGCATCCATGCCGGTCGCGGCGGTGACTCCGGCCGGCAGGTCGAGCGTCAGCTCGGGATCTGCGAACACCACCTTCGCGAGGATCCTTGGCGAAAAGACAATTCGCTTCACGTGCGTGTCGTCTTCCGACACGACGCTCGAGCGGCCCACCTCGGACCCCGTGCCGGACGTCGTCGGCAGCGCGACGAAATAGGGGATCGCATCCGCAATGGCGCGCCCATTCGGGTAATCCCACGCGTACTCGATCGCGTCGCCACCGTGCGTTCCGAGAATGCCGACGATCTTCGCGACGTCGAGCGCGGCGCCGCCGCCGAATCCGATCACGCAATCGGCTCCGTGCTCGCGAAATGCCTGCCCGCCGGCGTTCGCCTGGGACGCGGTGGGATTGCCGAACACGCCGTCGAACACGGCGACCTGCAGCCCTGCCTCGCGCAACGACGCGACAAACGCCTGTGTGAGCGGCAATTGCGCGAGTGCGCGGTCGGTGACGACGAGCGGGCGCGAGTGAGCGCACTCCTGAAGGTGCGCGCCGACGAGCGCGGACGCACCGGGGCCGAAATGGATCGTCGTCGGAAACGCAAAGCGGTGGATGGTCATGGCGTGAACGGGGTGTCGCGAACGGTGCGCGGCCAGCCAACGATCCGCCGCTCGGCAAAGCAATGACGCATCGTCGATATGCCGTCGTCCTTTATATCAGATTTCGCTTCTCGATTCCGGTACGCGCGCTCGCGCCGAGCGTGCGTTCCGTCCCGTCACTCAAGCGGCAGCGTCGCACCGAGCAGGCGGGCGAGCAATACATC
>CAWCUH010000020.1:0-73404 GCA_963798655.1 uncultured beta proteobacterium
AACCCGGGACCTTCGGTTTACAAAACCGCTGCTCTACCAGCTGAGCTATGCCGGCGATGAGACGATTCTAAGTCGCGTGGCGGGCGAAAAGCAGATCCGTCGGTTTCGCCTCGGGATGACAGCTTCAACGCAGCAGTGCTCGCGCTACGCCCAAACGTCACTTGATCACTTGCAGATGCGACGGTCGCGACTTCGGCTTCGAGTCGTCGCCGTTTCCGTTCGCTCCCGGCTTCGTGTCGTCGAGATTGTCGCGCGGCGCCGTCGCGGCGGCGAGCGAGGCGACGGGGTCACCGGCGACGGCGAACGCGAAGCCATACCCGGTTTCCTTCGCGAAAATCCCGGCGACCGCGCTCATCGGCACCGAAACCTCCTGCGACGCGCCGTTGAAGCGCGCGGAGAACTGGATCCACTCGTTGTCGATGGTGAGCCGCCGCGTCGCCGATGCGCTCACGTTCAGCACGATCTCGCCGTTCTTCACGTAGGCCGTCGGCACGCGCGTCTGCCCGTTCACCCTGACGGCGAGGTACGGCGTGAGACCGTTGTCGGCGCACCATTCGCAGATCGCGCGCACGAGATACGGCTTGGCGGACTGTTCGGACATGGGTTGGAAGGATACGCCGGGTCGCGGGTCGGTCAAGTCGCTAGCGGCGCTCGTCTCCCGCGCTCGCGGAAATGACGCAGCGAATTCCGATCGCTGCGACGCTGCGCGTGCGGCTCCCGGACATCTTGCGTCACTTGCGCATGCCGCGCTCGGCGGACGTCAGCGCCTCCGAGAACGCGGGCCGCGAGAAGAGCCGCTCGGCGTACTTCATCAGCGGCGCTGCCTGCTTCGGCATCTGGATGCCGTAGTAGTCGAGCCGCCACAAGAGCGGCGTGATCGCGACGTCGAGCATCGAGTAGTCCTCGCCGAGCATGTGCTTGTGCTTGGTGAACACCGGCGCGATCTGCAGCAGGCTGTCGCGCACGAGATTGCGCGCCTTGTCGATCTGCTTCTGGTTGTTGCCTTCGAGCGCGTCGATGTGGATGAACAGCTCCTTCTCGAAGCGGTGCAGGAACAGCCGCGCGCGCGCGCGCATCACCGGGTCGGCGGGCATCAGCTGGGGATGCGGGAACCGCTCGTCGATGTACTCGTTGATGATGTTCGACTCGTGCAGCACGAGGTCGCGCTCGACCAGCACCGGCACCTGGTTGTACGGATTCATCACCGCGAGGTCTTCCGGCTTGTGGTCGAGGTCGACGTCGATGATCTGGAAGTCCATCCCCTTCTCGTGCAGCACGATGCGGCAGCGCTGGCTGAACGGGTCGGTGGTGCCCGAGTAGAGCGTCATCATGGCGTTTGGTCTCCTCCGCAGGAGGCTCGTTCGTTTAGGTGGGGCCGGCAGGCCTCAAAGCAACGGGGCAGGAGCCGCGGCTCCTGCCCCGCGCGCGCGACGGCGTCGCACGCGCTAGTGCAAGTCCTTCCAGATTTCGCGCTTCAGCCAGTAGACGAAGACGAACAGCAGGCCGAAATACAAGAGCACCGCGAAGCCATAGCTGATGCGCTTGTTCTTCGCCGGCTCGGACATGTAGTCGAGAAAGTTGACGAGGTCGGCGACGAACGCCTGGTACTGCGCCGGCGTCATCGTGCCCGGCGTCTCCGCGACGAGCGTGCGCACGACGAACTTGTCTCCCTTCTCCGGCGCGGTGACGGCGAGCCGCTTCGCAGCGAGCGCCGCCGCCTGCGCCTCGTGGTGATCGTCGTAGACCTTTTCGACGAGCCGGTTCGTGCCCTGCAGCTGCCACAGAACGTGCGGCATGCCGACGTTGTTGAACACGAGGTTGTTCCAGCCGGTCGTCGACTTCTCGTCCCTGTAGAAGCCGAGGAAGTAGTTGTAGAGCCAGTCGGGGCCGCGCACGCGCGCCTCGACCGACAGGTCCGGCGGCGGCGCTCCGAACCAGGCCTTCGCGTCGGACGGGCGCATCGCGACCATCATCGCGTCGCCGAGCTTCGCGTTGGTGAGGATCAGGTTGTCGCGGATCTGCTCGTCGGTGAGGCCGAGCTCGGTGAGCCGGTTGTAGCGCATGAACTTCGCGCTGTGGCAGTTGAGGCAGTAATTGACGAAGTCGCGCGCGCCGCGCTGCAGCGACTCCATGTCGAGGCGATTGATCGGCGCCGGCTCCAGGCGGATGTCGGGACCCGACGAGGCGTGCACGCCGCCCGCGACGAGCGCGAAGGCGAGCGCGACGATCCGCAGCATCGTTTTCATCAGAAGCCGGTCAGCCTTTCCGGCACCGGCTTCGTCTTGTCGCGCGCCGTGTACCAGGGCATCAGCAGGAAGAACAGGAAGTAGACGACGGTGAACACGCGCGCGACCCAGGTCGCGATGTCCGACCCGCCGACGAGCGGCGCCTTGTCGGGAAACTGGCCCCAGATCGTGATGGGCACCGTGCCGAGGTATCCCAGCACGAGGAAGCTCACGACGAACAGCGCGAGCCAGCTCTTGTAGAGCGCGCCGCGATAGCGGATCGAGCGCACCGGACCGCGGTCGAGCCACGGCAGCAGGAAGAAGATCAGCACGGCGACGCCCATGACGATGACGCCCCAGACCTGCGTCGCGAAGAACGACGGCACGGCGCGCAGCATCGCGTAGTACGGCGTGAAGTACCAGACGGGCGCGATGTGCTCGGGCGTCTTCAGCGGATCGGCGGGAATGAAGTTGTTCGCCTCGAGGAAGTAGCCGCCCATGTCGGGCACGAAGAAGAGGATCGCCGAGAAGATCGCGAGGAACACGACGACGCCGACGAGATCCTTCACCGTGTAGTAGGGGTGCGAGTAGATGCCGCCGCGCGGAAGGCCGCTCGCCGGATCGATCGGCTGCTTCTTCAGGTCGATGCCGTCCGGATTGTTCGACCCGGTCTCGTGCAGCGCCATCAGGTGCGCGCCGACGAGGGCGAGCAGCACCAGCGGGACGGCGACGACGTGGAACGCGAAGAAGCGGTTCAGCGTGACGTCCGAGATCGTGTAGTCGCCGCGGATCCACACCGCCAGATCCTCGCCGATCACGGGGATCGTGCTGAACAGGTTCACGATCACCTGCGCGCCCCAGTACGACATCTGCCCCCACGGCAGCAGGTAGCCGAAGAACGCCTCCGCCATCAGCGCGAGGTAGACGACGCAGCCGAGGATCCAGGTGAGCTCTCGCGGCGCCCGGTAGCTGCCGTAGATCAGCCCGCGGAACATGTGCAGGTACACGACGACGAAGAACATCGATGCGCCGGTCGAGTGCATGTAGCGGATGAACCACCCGCCGGGCACGTCGCGCATGATGTACTCGACCGAGTCGAACGCCTTCATCGCGTCGGGCTTGTAGCTCATCGTGAGGAAGATGCCGGTGACGATCTGCATCACGAGCACCAGCGCGGCGAGCGAGCCGAAGTAGTACCAGAAGTTGAAGTTGCGCGGCGCGACGTACTTGCCCCACTGGCTCTCCCACAGCGGGGTCAGCGGGAAGCGCTCGTCGATCCAGCTCAGCAGTCTCTGCATGGGTCGCGTCGGGTCGGTGAGGGCGTCAGGACTTCGCGTCTTCGCCGATCACGATGTTCGTGTCGGACAGGTACTTATGCGGCGGAACGACGAGGTTGGTCGGCGCCGGGACGCCGGTGAACACGCGGCCGGCGAGATCGAACTTCGACTGGTGGCACGGGCAGAAGAAGCCGCCCAGCCAGTCGGGACCGAGGTCCGCCGGCGCCACTTCGGGACGGTACGTCGGCGAGCAGCCGAGGTGCGTGCAGATGCCGACGGCGACCCACACCGGCGGCTTGATCGAGCGCCACTCGTTCTTGCAGTAGTCGGGCTGCTGATGCACTTCCGAGTGCGGGTCGGCGAGTCGCGGATCGAGCTTCGGCAGGTTCTCGAGCATTTGCGGCGTGCGACTCAGGATCCAGCACACCTTGCCGCGCCATTCGACGTCGATCTTCTGGCCCGGCTCCATCTTCGAGATGTCGACCTCGACCGGCGCGCCCGCCGCCTTCGCGCGCTCGCTCGGGAAGAACGACATCACGAACGGCGTCGCGGCTGCAACGACGCCGACGCCGCCGACGACGCTCGTTGCACCGATCAGGAAGCGGCGCTTGTTCTGATTCACCGTGCCTTCGGCCATCTAGGACCTGCCCCTTGGACCGCATGCGACGCGCGCGGTGCGTGCGCTGCGGCGTCGACCCGCAAACCGCACGATTATAGCGGATTCGGCACGGCAGCCGAAAGCGTTGGCTTGCGAAAACGCGTGGAATACGGCGACGAATCAGTCTGTTGGCGCTGAAGCGACCGCGTGATCGACCGCCGACGCGCATGCGATCGCGAAAGTCGCGCGCGGCACCCGCTATAATCGCCGGCGTTCGAGGAAGCCGTTCGTGCTGCGCAAACTCTGGCTCATCTTCGCGCAGGCGTGCACCGTCTGCGTCGCCGCGCTGTTCGTGGTCGCGACGCTGCGGCCCGACCTGCTGCCGCGGCTGTCGCAGCGTGCGAGCAACGTCGTGCTGCTGCAGGAGACGTCGTCGCCGGTGTTCGCCGACAAGGTGACCACGTACGCCGATGCCGCGAAGAAGGCGATGCCGGCGGTCGTCAACATCTACACGAGCAAGGCGCTGCCGCAGCGCCATCCGCTGGTCGACGACCCGCTGCTGCGCCGCTACTTTCCTGACCTCGCCGAGCGGCTTCCGCAGCAGCGCGCGACGAGCCTCGGCTCGGGAGTCATCGTCTCGCCCGAAGGCTACGTGCTGACGAATCATCACGTGGTCGACGGCGCCGACGACATCAAGCTCGTGCTCGCCGACGGGCGCCAGCTCAAGGCGCGCGTCACCGGCGTCGATCCGGAATCCGACCTGGCGGTGCTCAAGGCGGACGGCGAGAACCTGCCGGCGATCACGTTCGGAACGCTCGACCGCCTTCAGGTCGGCGACATCGTGCTCGCGATCGGCAACCCGTTCGGCTTCGGCAACACGGTGACGATGGGAATCGTCAGCGCGCTCGGGCGCAGTCATCTCGGCATCAACCGCTTCGAGGACTTCATCCAGACCGACGCCGCGATCAATCCCGGCAACTCGGGTGGCGCGCTGGTCGACAGCGCCGGCAACCTCGTCGGCATCAGCAGCACGATCTACTCGCAGTCGGGCGGCTCGCTAGGCATCGGCTTCGCGATCCCGGTATCGCTCGCGCGCACGGTCCTCGAGCAGATCATCCGCGACGGCGAGGTGACCCGCGGCTGGCTCGGCATCGAGCCGCAGGACATGGGCAGCGACGCCGCGCAGGCGCTCGCCGTGGACAACGGCGTCGTGATCCGAAGCCTCGTGCGCGATGGCCCGGCCGACCGCGCGGGGCTTCAGGTGAAGGACGTCGTGCTCGAGATCGACGGCAAGCCGACGCGCGACACGTCGTCGCTGCTGACGCGGATCGCCGAGCTCGCGCCGGGTGCGCCGACGAGGGTGAAGCTTTGGCGCGAGGGCAAGCCGGTCGAGGTCGAGGTCACGGTCGGCCGGCGACCAAAACCGCAATAGGGTTATTGCGCCTCGGCCGCTTCGGGCTTCTCGACCGGCTGCACGAAGCGCGCGGCGATGATGCCGATCTCGTAGAGCAGCCACAGCGGCACGGCGAGCAGCATCTGCGAGATCACGTCGGGCGGCGTGAAGATCGCGCCGACGACGAACGCGCCGACGATCACGTACGGCCGGATCGATCGCAGCTTCTCGAGACTGACGACGCCGAGACGCACGAGCACGATCACGATGACCGGCACCTCGAAGGTGACGCCGAACGCGATGAACATCGTGAGCACGAACGAGACGTACTTGTCGATGTCGGTCATCATCTGCACGCCTGCCGGCGCGTAGTTGGCGAAAAATCCGAACGCGATCGGGAACACGACGAAGTACGCGAACGACATCCCGATCAGAAAGAAGAGGAAGCTCGACACGATCACCGGCAGCGCGAGCCGCTTCTCGTGCCGGTACAGCCCCGGCGCAACGAACGCCCACGCCTGCCACAGCACGTAGGGCAGCGCGATCAGGATCGCCGCCATCAACGTGACCTTCAGCGGAACGAGGAACGTGCCGGTGACGTCGGTCGCGATCATCGTGGCGCCCTTCGGCAGCGCGCGCAGCAGTGGCGCAGCGAGCGCCGCGTAGATGTCCTTCGCGAACGGCACCAGCCCGAGGGTGACGATCACGACCGCCGCCACGGCGCGCACGAGCCGCGTGCGCAGCTCGATCAGGTGCGACATGAACGATTCCTGCGAATCGTCCGGCGTGTTGTCCGTCATCGAATTCGCCGCGGCTAGATGCGGTCGAAGCCGGGCAGCGTCGACTGCTTGGGTGGCTCGCTGTCGACGGGCACGGCCGACGGCGGCGCGTTGACGCGCGGCTCGTGGAGCCCCGGGCTCGTCGACGCCGCTGTCTCGCTCTTGGCGGCATCCGCAACGACGGCGTTCAGCTCCGTTTCGACGCTGCGCGCGCCCGACTCGACGTCGCGCGCCGCGCTCTGCACCGACGTCTCGATCTCGCGCGCGGCGCTTTGCACCTGCTGCTGCAGCTTGCGCAGCTCGTCGAGCTCCATCTCGCGGCTGATGTCGGCCTTCACTTCGTTCACGTACCGCTGCAGCCGGCCGAACAGGTGGCCCATCGTGCGCGCAGCCTTCGGCAGCCGCTCGGGCCCGAGCACGATCAGCGCCACGACGGCGATGAGAACGAGCTCGGAGAAGCCTATGTCGAACATGAATCGGCGCTGGGACCGGCGCCTGCGCGCTAGAGCTTGGTCGACGACTCCTTCTTCGCCTGCGCGTCGATCGTCGTGCCGCCGATCTGCTGCGGCGGCTCGGTGGACTTTTCCGGGTCGGCGTCCTCGGTCTTCATCCCTTCCTTGAATCCCTTGACCGCACCGCCGAGATCCTGCCCGATGTTGCGCAGCTTCTTCGTGCCGAAGATCAGCACGACGATCACGAGCACGATCATCCAATGCCATATGCTGAATGAGCCCATTCGATTCTCCTCGTCAATCGCGCGCGTGCAGCGTTGCCGTCACGCGCGCGGCAGCATCGCGCCGAGCCGCTCCGGTCCGCCGAGCACGTGAAGGTGCACGTGCGTGACGTCCTGGCGGCCGATGCGGCCGTTGTTGATGATCGCGCGGAAGCCGTCCGGCGAGCCGTTCTCGCGCGCGAGCCGCGGCGCCACGAGCAGCATGCGCCCGAGCGCCGCCTCGTGCACATCGGATGCGTCGTCGAGCGACGCGAGATGGCGCTTCGGCACGACGAGCACGTGCGTCGGCGCCTGCGGATGGATGTCCTTGAACGCGAGCACGAGCTCGTCCTCGTAGATCTTCGCGGCGGGAATCTCGCCGCGAACGATCTTGCAGAAAATGCAGTCGTCGACCGTGCCGTCCGCTCTCATTGCCCGAACTCCCGTGCGCGCCCGGTCGCGCCCGACGACCGGCGGCGCGTCGCTCGCCGCCGCGACTACCGAGCCGAACTGATGACGGTACGCGCGTCGGCCGGGTGAAGTTGCAGCGCGCCGATTGCGCCATTGCGTTCGCGTCAGCGCTTGCGCGACGCCTTCTCGACGTGGCCCGAGACGCCTTCGCGTCGCGCGAGCTCGTCGCGGATGGCGTCGGGCCCGAGGCCGTGCCGTACGAGCAGCACGAGGCAATGGAACCAAAGGTCCGCCACCTCGGCCACGATGCGCATTTTATCACCGTCCTTCGCGGCCATGACCGTCTCGGTGGCCTCCTCGCCGATCTTGCGCACGATGGCGTCGTCGCCTTGCGCGAACAGCGACGCGACATACGAGGACGCGGGATCGGCGTCGCGGCGCGACGCGATGGTCGCCGCGACCCGATCGAGGGCGTCCGGCTCGCGCGAATCGTCAGCCATCGCCGTACACCCCGCGCGGGTCCTCGAGCACCGCCTCGTCGACGACCCAGCGCTCGCCGTCGAGGCGCTGGAAGAAGCAGCGCTCGCGGCCGGTGTGGCACGCGATGCCCCCGACCGGATCGACGACCAGCACGATGGCGTCGTTGTCGCAGTCGAGACGGATCTCGCGCACGTTCTGCACGTGGCCCGATTGCTCGCCCTTGCGCCACAGCTTGCCGCGCGAGCGCGACCAGTAGTGCGCCTCGCGCGTTTGCGCCGTGCGCGCGAGCGCGTCGCGGTTCATCCACGCGAGCGTCAGCACGCGCTCGACGTCGCATCCTGCGCGATTGCAGGCACGAGGCCGTCGGCGTTCCAGCGAACGTCGTCGAGCCAGCTCATCGCGCCTGTCGTTCCCGCGATAATTGTCGCTTCATCCGACCTCCCGCACCTCGATGCCCGCCGCCGCCATCACCGCCTTCGCCTGCGCGATCGTGAACTCCCCGTAGTGGAAGATCGACGCGGCGAGCACGGCGTCGGCGCCGCCGTCGACGATGCCCTCGACCAGATGCTTCAATTCGCCGACGCCGCCCGACGCGATCACCGGCACGTCGACGGCGTCGACGACGGCGCGGGTGAGCGCGACGTCGAATCCGGTGCGCGCGCCGTCACGATCCATGCTCGTGAGCAGGATCTCCCCGGCGCCACGCGCGACGACCTCGCGCGCCCACGAGATTGCGTCGATGCCGGTGCCCCGACGCCCGCCGTGCGTGAACACCTCCCATGACTCGGGCGCCGTTTCCTTCGCGTCGATCGCCGCGACGATGCACTGCGCACCGTAGCGGCCGGCCGCCTCCTCGTACAGTCCCGGATTGTTCACGCCGGCCGTATTGATGCTCACCTTGTCGGCGCCGGCGTTGAGCAGCGCGCGAATGTCGTCGACCGAATTCACGCCGCCTCCGACGGTGAGCGGAATGAACACCTGGTCGGCCACCCGTTCGATCATGTGATAGAGCAGCCCTCGCGTCTCGAGGCTCGCGCGAATGTCGAGGAACGCGAGCTCGTCGGCGCCCTGCGCGTCGTAGCGGCGCGCCGCCTCGATCGGGTCGCCGGCGTCGCGCAGGTTGACGAAGTGAACGCCCTTGACGACACGGCCCTCGGCGACGTCGAGGCAGGGAATGATGCGCTTGGCGAGTCCCATCGCTCGTTCGGCGGCACGCGCGCGGCGGCCGACTACGCGCTGCCCTTCGCCGCCTTCATCGCCGCCTTGAACTCGAGCTTGCCCTCGTAGAGCGCGCGACCGGCGATAGCGCCGGCGATGCCTTCGCTCTCGTACGGAAGCAGCGCCTTCACGTCGTCGATCGACGCGATGCCGCCCGACGCGATCACCGGCACCTTGAGCGCGCGGGCGAGCTTCACCGTCGCGTCGATATTGATGCCGCTCATCATGCCGTCGCGGCCGATGTCCGTGTAGATCACCGCCTCGACGCCGTAGTCCTCGAACTTCTTCGCGAGGTCGATCACGTCGTGCCCGGTCATCTTCGACCAGCCGTCGGTCGCGACCTTGCCCTCGCGCGCGTCGAGGCCAACAATGATGTGGCCCGGAAACGCGTAGCACGCGTCGTGCAGGAAGCCCGGATTCTTCACCGCGGCGGTGCCGATGATCACGTAGCTCACGCCGTCGTCGAGATAGCGCTCCACCGTGTCGAGATCGCGAATGCCGCCGCCGAGCTGCACCGGGATCTCCTCGCCGATCACGCTCACGATCTCGCGGATGGCGAGCTCGTTCTTGGGCACGCCGGCCACGGCGCCGTTGAGGTCGACGAGGTGCAGCCGTTCGGCGCCCTGCTCGAGCCAGTGCTGCGCCATCGCCGCCGGGTCCTCCGAAAACACGGTCGCCGTGTGCATCTCGCCCTGCTTCAACCGCACGCAGTGGCCGTCCTTGATGTCGATCGCGGGGATGATCTGCATGACGAGGTGTTGCGAAGACGTGGCGGCACGCGATCGGAGCGATCGCCGGCATGCGTGCGGGCGGGGTTAGCTGCGTCCGTTCCAGGCGACGAAATTGGCGAGCAGCCGCAGCCCGGCGTCGTGGCTTTTTTCCGGATGGAATTGCGTGGCGAAGATGTTAGCCCGCCCCACCGCGCAAGTAAACGGCGACGGATAGGCGGCCGTGCCCACGGTATCCGCGGGGTCTTGCGGCTCGGGGTGGAAGCTGTGCGCGAAATAGAAGCGCGTGCCCGGCGCGATGCCGGCCCACAGCGGATGCGCCCGCGTCTGCCGCACGGGGCTCCAGCCCATGTGCGGAACCTTGAGCCGCTCGCCGTGGGCGCCGGTCATCGCCGCGTCGCGAAAGCGCACGACGCGTCCTGGCAGGACGCCGAGACAGCGGGTCGGGCCTTCCTCGCTTTCGTCGTAGAGCATCTGCAGGCCGAGGCAGATGCCGAGGAAAGGCTTCGAGCGCGCGGCGTCGAGCACGACGTCGGTAAGCCCGCTCGCGTTGAGTGCCAGCATGCAATCGGGCATCGCGCTCTGTCCGGGCAGCACGACGCGCGCCGCGTCGCGGATCACCGATGGATCGCCGCTCACGACGATCGCCCGCTCGGGCGCGACGTGAACGAGCGCCTTCGCCACCGAGCGCAGATTTCCCGTGCCGTAGTCGACGACCGCAATGTCAGGCATGAAAACGTCCGATGGATCGCGCGGCGCGGGGGGCGGCTGCGCCGCAACGCGCCGCGCACGCGTTACAAGCTGCCCTTGGTCGAGGGCACGACGCCCGCCGCGTGCGGGTCGCGTGCGACCGCGACGCGCAGCGCACGGGCGAACGCCTTGAACACCGTCTCCGCCTGATGGTGCGCGTTGTCGCCGCGCAGGTTGTCGACGTGCAGCGTGACCAGCGCGTGATTGACGAACCCCTGGAAGAACTCGTGCACGAGGTCGACGTCGAATGCGCCGATCCGTGCGCGTGTGAACGGCACATGGAACTCGAGGCCGGGCCGACCGGACAGATCGACGACGACACGCGTGAGCGCCTCGTCGAGCGGCACGTACGCGTGCCCGTAGCGGACGATGCCCTTCTTGTCGCCGAGCGCCTGCGCGAGCGCCTGCCCGATGGTGATGCCGACGTCCTCGACAGTGTGGTGCGCATCGATGTGCAGGTCGCCGCGCGCGCGCACCGTGAGGTCGACGCCGCCGTGGCGAGCGAGCTGGTCGAGCATGTGATCGAGAAACGGCACGCCGGTCGCGAGATCCGCGCGGCCGCTGCCGTCGAGGTTGAGCTCGACGTCGATGCCGGTTTCGGCCGTCTTGCGCGTCACCTTCGCGACGCGCGCCGGTGCAGCTTCCATCGGTGCGTTCATCGAATCGCCTCGAGCGCGTTCAGCAGCGTGTCGTTCTCCGCCGGCGACCCGACGGTGATGCGCAGGCAGTTGGCGAGCAGCGGATGCCATCCATGCAGGTTCTTCACCAGCAGGCCGGCGTGCGCGAGACCGTCGTGCCAGCGCGCTGCGTCGGGCACTCGCACGAGGACGAAATTGGTCCGCGTCGGATGCACGGCGACGCCCGCGATCCGCGCGAGTGCGGCTTCGAGCCGCTCGCGCTCCGACTTGAGCGTCGCCGCCCACGTCGCGATCGTCTCGCGCTCGCGCAGCATCACCGGCGCGACCGCCTGCGTCAGTGCATTGAGATTATACGGTTGGCGCACCTTGTCGAGCTCGGCGATCCATGCCGGATCGGCGATTGCGTAGCCCAGGCGCAAGCCCGCCATGCCAATCTTGGAAACGGTTCGCAGCACGAGCAGGTTCGGCAGATCGTCGAGGCGGCCGACGAACGTCGCCCCGGCAAACGCGTAGTACGCCTCGTCGACGACGGCGAGGCCGGGCGTCGCGCGCACGATGCGCTCGACGTCCGCCGCGTCGAACAGGTTGCCCGTCGGATTGTTCGGATAGGCGATGTAGAGGAGCGAGGGCTGCTCGCGCTCGATCGTGGCGAGCATCGCATCGACGTCGAGCGAGAAGTCGTGGCGCAACGCGACGCCGACATAGCGCATGCCGGTGTAGAGCGCGTTGCGCGCGTACATGACGAACGAAGGCTCGGGCGCGAGCATTACCGCACCGGGACGCGCGAGCGCCGACGTGACGATCTGGATCAGCTCGTCGGAGCCGTTGCCGAGCAGCACGCCGAAGCGCGCGGGAATGTCGAACGCGTCGCGCAGCGCGTCGCGCGCCGCCTCGCCGCCGCCGTCGGGATAACGATTGATCGGCGTCGCCGCCGCTGCGGCGGCGACTTCGCCGCGCAGCGCGGGCGGCAGGTCGAACGGGCTCTCCATCGCGTCGAGCTTGATCATGCCGTGCGCCTTCGCGACGGCGTACGGCTTCAACGCGCGGATCTCTGGCCGCACGACGACTGCCGCGATGTCCGCGGGCGAGCGCGCCGATGCGTCCATCAGATCGGCTCCATCTCGACGATCATGATCTCGACGCCGCCGGTCGCGAAATTGGCGAGATCGGCCGCCGTCGCCTGTCCTTCCGGCGACGCGAGCGCCGCCTGCACGGCGGCGACCGAATCGAACGTGAGCTCGGCGATCATGTGGTACGGCGCGATGCCGTCGAGCGTCGTGATCGATCCGCGCGTGACCTCGTAGCGGCGCAGGCCCGGCAGCTTTTTCGCGATCGGCAGGTGCCTCGCGAAGTAGTACGCGTCGAACGCTTCGCGGTCGCTCGGGATGCCGTACATCGCGATCACCTTGGCCATCGAACATCTCCTCGCGGGGGGCTAGCGGCGACGCAGCCGCAGCTGCGCGCTCTTCGCGTGCGCATCGAGCCCTTCGCCTTGCGCGAGCGTCGCGGCGACCGGCCCGAGCGCCTGGGCGCCTTCGTCCGATATCGCGATCACGCTCGAGCGCTTCTGGAAGTCGTAGACGCCGAGCGGCGAGCTGAAGCGCGCCGTGCGGCCGGTCGGCAGCACATGGTTCGGCCCGGCGCAATAGTCGCCGAGCGACTCGGACGACGCGTGCCCCATGAAGATCGCACCCGCGTGCCGGATCTTCGGCAGCAGCGCCTGCGGATCGGCGACGGCGAGCTCGAGATGCTCGGGTGCGACGACGTTCGCGATGCGCACGGCGTCGTCGAGATCGCGCGCCTTGACGAGCGCGCCGCGATTGGCGAACGACGCGGCGACGATCGCACGCCGGGGAAGCTCGCCGATCTGCCGCTGCGCGCTCTGTGCAACCGCGTCGAGCAGCGCCGCGTCGGGCGTGACGAGGATCGCCTGCGCGAGCTCGTCGTGCTCGGCTTGCGCGAAGAGGTCCATCGCGACCCAGTCGGCGTGCGCCGAGGAGTCGGCAATGACGAGCACTTCGGAAACGCCGGCGACCATGTCGATGCCGACGGTGCCGAACACACGCCGCTTCGCCGCCGCCACGTACGCGTTGCCCGGGCCGCAGATCTTGTCGACTGCGGGGACCGTCGCCGTGCCGTACGCAAGCGCGGCGATCGCCTGCGCGCCGCCGATCGTGAACGCGCGGGTCACGCCGGCGAGATGCGCGGCCGCGAGCACCAGCGGATTTCGTACGCCGTCGGGCGTCGGCACGACCATCACGATGTCGGCGACGCCGGCCACCCGGGCGGGAATCACGTTCATCAGCACCGACGACGGATACGCAGCCTTGCCGCCGGGCACGTACACGCCGACGCGGTCGAGGGGCGTCACCTGCTGGCCATAGACGCTGCCGTCGGCGTCGCGGTACGTCCACGACGCGAGCTTCTGTCGCTCGTGGTAGGCGCGGATGCGCATGGCGGCCGTCTCGAGCGCACCGCGCTGGCCGCCGGGAAGGCTCGCCAATGCCGCCTGCATGTCGGCGGGCGTGATCTCGAGATCGGCACCGCTCGACACGCGCAGACGGTCGAAGCGCGCCGTGTAGTCGATCAGCGCGGCGTCGCCGCGCGCGCGCACGTCGGCGATGATGGCGGCCACGGCAACGTCGATCGAAGGGTCCTGCGCCGCCTCGAACGCGATCAGCGACGCGAGATCGGCATCGAACGACGGCGCGCTGGTGTCGAGCCGGCGCAGCGCGAGTGCCGTCGGAACGGCCGCGTTCATCGAACGAGCAGCGCCGGCTCGCGGCGGTGCACGACGGCGCGAGCGAGCGCGTCGAGCAGCGGCTGCACGGCGTTGCGCTTCAACTTGAGCGATGCCGGATTGACGATCAGCCGCGCGCTGATCGGCATGATCGCCTCGACCTCGACGAGATCGTTGGCCGCCAACGTGTTGCCGGTCGACACGAGATCGACGATCGCGTCGGCGAGCCCGGACAGCGGCGCGAGCTCCATCGAACCGTAGAGCTTGATCAGGTCGACGTGCATGCCCTTGGCCGCGAAATGCTCGCGCGCGGTGCGCACGTACTTGGTGGCCACGCGAATGCGCGCGCCGCGCTGCACGTTGCCGGCCCAGTCGAATCCCCGGCTCGTCGCGACGGCGAGCCGGCAGCGCGCGATCTCGAGGTCGAGCGGCTGGTACAGGCCGTCGCCGCCGTGCTCCATCAGCACGTCCTTGCCGGCGACGCCGAGATCCGCCGCGCCGTACTCGACGTACGTCGGAACGTCGGACGCGCGGACGATCATGATGGACAGACCGGCGCGATTCGTGGCGAAGACGAGCTTGCGCGACGCCTCCGGCGCCTCCGACGGCACGATGCCGACCGCGGCGAGCAGCGGCAGCGTCTCGTCGAAAATGCGCCCCTTCGACAGGGCGAGGGTCAGTGCGGGCACGGGGGATCCGGGGAAACCACCATTTTACCGGACGGGCTGATGGACACTCCGAGGAGAGCGAGCGCTCGGGATGCCGTCGGCGAAGGCGACTACTGGCGCGGATCGCGCGCGACGTCGGTCGTGAAGCCGGCGAAGCTCGACCGGTATGGATTGATGTCGACGCCGCCGCGGCGGGTGAAGCGCGCATGCACGGCGAGCGCCTGCGGCGCGCAACGCCGCCAGATGTCGACGAAGATCCGCTCGACGCAGTGCTCGTGAAAGCCCGCGTGCCGTCGGAACGATACGAGATAGCGCAGCAGCCCGTCGCGCTCGATGCGCGGGCCCCGATAGTCGATCGCGACGGTGGCGTAGTCCGGTTGCCCGGTGACCGGACACACCGAGCGGAAGAGCCGCGTGAACATTCGCTCGTGCGCAACGTCGCCGGCTGCCGACAGCGCATGCGGCTGCGGCACGTACGCGTCGAATGCGACGCTGCGCGCATCGAGGCAT
Source organism: uncultured beta proteobacterium (assembly GCA_963798655.1). GTDB lineage: Bacteria > Pseudomonadota > Gammaproteobacteria > Burkholderiales > Casimicrobiaceae > CAVSMC01. The sequence continues at coordinate 15,128 of CAWCUH010000020.1, forward strand.
TCGCCGGCGGGGTCGGCCAGTGCGATTGCGGCAAAGCGCTCGGGCGGGAGCAGGTCGACGCCGACGCGCGCGCCGGTCGCCGCAGCAAGGTCGCGCGCGAGCGTCGCGGCGACGGTATCGCGATCGTCGAAACGCGTGAGGTTGAACGCCGTCAGGTAGAGCTTGACCGACTTCGACTCGACGATACGGGGCGAGTCGGCCGGCACGTCGAACGACGCGATTGCAACATCGGGCTTGCCTCGAGGGTCGAGCCACGACAGCTCGTACGCGTTCCATCGGTCGACGCCGCGAAACGGCAGCGGTTCACCGATGGCGAGCTCGTCACGCTGCGCCTTGCGCTCGACGGCGAACAGCAGCGACGGGTCGTAGCGCTCGGCGTACGTCGTCGCGCGGCCGAGCGGCGAGTCGCGAAGATCGGTCATGCAAGCCGCATCACGTGGCCAATGCTGTCATTCGGACGACGCATGACGAATCTGCTGTTCGACGCCGAGCAGATCCGTCGGCGCGGCCCCGGATCGCGCGCCTGTCATTTCACCCGGCGGATCGACGCGCCGAGCGCACAGAGCTTCTCCTCGATGCGCTCGTAGCCGCGGTCGAGGTGGTAGATGCGGTCGATCGTCGTTTCGCCCTCGGCGACGAGTCCGGCGATGACGAGGCACGCGGACGCGCGCAGATCGGTCGCCATCACGTTTGCTCCGGTGAGCGCCGGAACGCCGCGCACGATCGCCGCGCTCGCCTGCACGTCGATCTGCGCGCCGAGGCGGCGAAGCTCCTGCACGTGCATCATCCGGTTCTCGAAGATCGTCTCGGTGATCACCGACGTGCCGTCGGCGCGCGCGGCGAGCGCCATCATCTGCGCCTGCATGTCGGTCGGAAAGCCCGGATACGGCGCCGTGCGGATCTGGACCGCCGCGAGCGTGCCCTTGCGCACGACGCGAATTGCGCCGTCGCGAACGTCGACCGACGCGCCGGCATCGCGCAGCCTGTCGATCACCGCGTCGAGCGTATCGGCACGCGCGCCCTCGAGCGTCGCATCGCCGCCGGCCGCGGCGACGGCGGCGAGGAACGTGCCGGTCTCGATGCGATCCGGCATGACGGCGTGCGTCGCGCCGTGAAGCTCGCGCACGCCTTCGACGACGATGCGATCGGTGCCGGCGCCGCGTATGCGCGCACCCATCGCGACGAGGCAGCTCGCGAGGTCGACGACTTCCGGCTCGCGCGCGGCGTTCTCGAGCGTCGTCGTTCCTTCGGCGAGCGACGCCGCCATCAGCAGGTTCTCCGTGCCGGTGACGGTGACGACGTCGAACACGAAGCGCGTGCCCCGCAGCTTCTTCGCCCGCGCATGGATGTAGCCGTGCGTGAGGTCGATGTCGGCGCCGAGCGCCTGCAGGCCCTTGACGTGCTGGTCGACCGGCCGCAGGCCGATCGCGCAGCCGCCGGGCAGCGACACGCGCGCCTCGCCGCTGCGCGCCACGAGCGGCCCGAGCGCGAGAATCGATGCGCGCATCGTCTTCACGAGCTCGTACGGAGCGAGCGGCCAGTCGATGCGCGCGGCGTCGAGAACGACGGTGCCGCCGTGCGATGCGTCGACGCCGACGCCCATCTGCGAGAGCAGCGTCTGCATCGTGCGCACGTCGTTCAGGCGTGGCACGTTGGCGAGCGTCAGCGGCTCGCGCGTGAGCAGCGACGCGCAGAGGATCGGCAGCGCGGCGTTCTTCGCGCCGGACACCGGAATCGTTCCGGCAAGCGGGCGCCCGCCCGCGATCATCAGGCGGTCCATGCGCTACTCCGTGTTGCGCGCCGCCCATTGCCCGGGCGTGAGCGTCGTCATCGACAGCGCGTGAATCTCCTCGCGCATCCGCTCGCCGAGCGCCGCGTAGACAAGCTGGTGCGCCTTGACGCGCGTCAGTCCCTCGAATGCCGAGCTTACGACGGTCGCCTGGAAATGCTCGCCGTCGCCGGCGACCTCGACGTGCTCGCAAGGCAGGCCGGACGCGATCGAGCGCTCGATGGAGTCGGGTGTGACCATGGTCATTAGCGGCGCAGCTTCCAGCCGCGCGAAAGAACGAGCAGCGTGACCGAGGACAGCGCGGCGAAGGCGCCGGCGACGATCGCGAGGCTCTGCCACGGCGACACGTCGGACAAGCCGAAGAAGCCGTAGCGGAAGCCGTCGATCATATAGAAGAAGGGATTGAAGTGCGACAGCACCTGCCAGAACGGCGGCAGCGTGTGGATCGAGTAGAAGACGCCGGACAGGAACGTCAGCGGCACGATGATGAAGTTCTGGAACGCCGCGAGCTGGTCGAACTTGTCGGCCCATATGCCCGCGACGAGGCCCAGCGCGGCGAGGATCGCGCTGCCAAGCAGCACGAACGCGATCGCAAACGCGGGCCGCGCGAGCGCCGCGACCTGCGGATCGAACCAAAGCGTGATCGCGAACACGCCGGTGCCGACGACGACGCCGCGCACCATCGCGCCGAGCACATACGCGGCGAACATGTCGACCGGCGACAGCGGCGGCAGCAGCACGAAGATCAGGTTGCCGGTGATCTTCGACTGGATCAGCGACGACGAGCTGTTGGCGAACGAGTTCTGCAGCACCGACATCATGACCAGTCCGGGAATCAGGAACGCCGTATAGCGCACCTGGCCCTCGAATACGGTCACGCGCGATTCGAGCACGTGCGAGAAGATCAGCAGGTACAGCAGCGCGGTCAGCACCGGCGCGGCGATCGTCTGGAACGCGACCTTCCAGAAGCGCAGCAGCTCCTTGTAGAACAGCGTGCGCCAGCCGGCGCTCATCAGCTCCATCGCGTCACACGGCGGCCGTCTCGCCGCTCATGATCTTCATGAACACGTGCTCGAGGTCGGTCTCGACGAGCGAGAGCTCGTTGATCGCGATGTTCGCGCCGCGAAGCGCCGCGAGCAGGTCCTCGAGCTCGGCGTGCCGCTCGAGCCCGATATGGAACACGCCCGGTTCCTGCCGCAGCACGCGCGGAATCCACGCGTCGGGCAGGCGATCGGCGGCGAGCCGCACGGTGAGCCGCGCGAAGCGCGCGAGCAGCGCCTGTGTCGTGTCGAGCGCGACGATGCGACCGGCCTTGAGCATCGCGATTCGGCCGCACAGCGCCTCGGCCTCCTCCAGATAGTGCGTCGTCAGGATGATCGTGTGGCCGTCGCGATTGAGCTTGCGCACGAACGTCCACAGGCTCTGGCGCAGCTCGACGTCGACGCCCGCGGTAGGCTCGTCGAGCACGATCACCGGCGGCTTGTGCACGAGCGCCTGTCCGATCAGCACGCGGCGCTTCATGCCGCCGGACAGCGAGCGCATGTTTGCGTCCGCCTTCGCCTCGAGATCGAGGTGATGGAGGATCTCGTCGATCCACGCATCGGCATTGCGCAGCCCGAAGTACCCGGCCTGGATGGACAGCGTCTCGCGCACCGAGAAGAACGGATCGAAAACGAGCTCCTGCGGCACGACGCCGAGTGCGCGACGCGCGGCGCGGTATTCGGTTACGACGTCGTGACCGAGCACGCGCGCGATGCCTTCGTTCGCGCGCGTGAGGCCGGCGACGATCGAGATCAGCGTCGTCTTGCCGGCGCCGTTGGGGCCCAGAAGCCCGAAGAACTCGCCCTGCTCGACGGCGAGCGACACGCGATCGAGCGCGTGAACGTTGCCGAACCGGCGGACGAGGTCGACCGTTTCGACGGCGGCGACGGGCATCGAGCGTTGATCGGGCCGAGCGCGCGCGTCAGCCGACGAGCAGATCGGCGACGCCGTAGACGCTCGCGAGCGCCATCAGCGGCGCCGGCACGTTCGAGAACGTGATCGGCTGCTGTTCGCTGCGCGCACGACGTTTCAGCGCGAGGAGCACGGCGACGGCGGTCGAATCGACGATGCGCACGCGATCGCAGTCGACGACGCCGGTGGTCGGCAGCGGCAGCGCGGCGGACGCGAGCAGGATGCCGGGCGCCGTCGACGTCGTCACCTCGCCCTGAAGCAGCCAGCGGGAGTTGTCGTCGGCGGCGACAAATCCGCTCGGCCCGTCGTCGGACTGCGCCGCTTCGCCGCGCGGCGCGCAGGCGACGCTCATTTCGCGCCGCCGCCGTTCTTCGCCGCCAGCGTCCTGATGAGTCCGTCGATGCCGCCCGACTGCACCTGCGCATTGAACTCGTCGCGATAGTTCGTCACCAGCGAGACGCCGGCGACGATGATGTCGTACGCCTTCCACCCCTCGGGCGTCTTCTCCATCGCATAGTCGATCTGCACCGGTTGTCCGCTCTGGCGAACGACCTGCGTACGCACGGTGACTTCGCTCGCATTGGGCTCGGCGCGCAGCGGCTTGTAGTCGATCGACTCGTTGCGGTACTGCGACAATGCACCCGAGTAAGTGCGCACGAGCAGCGCGCGAAACTCGTCGACGAGGCGCTTCTGCTGCTCGGGCGACGCGCTGCGCCAGTTGCGGCCCATTGCAAGCGCCGTCATCCGCATGAAGTCGAAGTGGGGCAGGAGCTTCGACTCGATCACTTCCTTGATCCGCTGCTCGTTGCCCGCCTGCACCAGCGGGTCGCCGCGCACGATCTGCAGCACTTCCTGCGACACGCGCTTCACCAGTGCATCGGGCGCTTCCTGTGCCGCGGCGGTGCCGGACGCGACGACAGCCAGCACGGCGAGCAGCGGCAGCGCGACGGCCGCGAGCGTGCGGCGCCATTGCATTGCGAGCATCATTGTTCGTCTTCCTTCTTCGGCGGCTGCCCGTCGTACACCTGGTACTCGCGCCGCTGCAGATACGACCGGCGGATGAACACGTAGCGATCGAGCGCCGCCTTGTCGGCGAGATCCTCGAAGTCGAGGAGGCGCGCCTTGAGGTCGAGGCCGCCGATCGCGTAGACGATGTTTCGCGTGGCGACGTCCGGAATGTAGCCGGTGGGGCCGGCCGCGACGCGAATGAGCCAGCCGCTGCCGTCGCGCACCGTCGTCGGGCCGAAGAACGGGATGAACAGGTAGGGCCCCTGCGGCACGCCGTAGAAGCCCATCACCTGCCCGAAGTCCTCGTCGCCGCGCTCGATGCCGACCTGCGAGGCGACGTCGACGAGGCCGCCGAGCACCAGCGTGTTGACGGTGACGCGGCCGAAGTCGTTGCCGGCCTTTTCCCACTTGCCCTGCATCAGCCCCGCGACGCCGGAGAAGAAATCGTCAATGTTGTTGTAGAAGTTCGAGATCGCGAGCTGGACCGGCTTCGGCGTGTACTCGACGTACGTGCGCACCCATGGCCGCACCAGCTGCCGATCGAGCGTGTCGTGCACCCGGTACGCGACCCGGTTCGCAGGCTCGAAGGGATCGACCGGGTTCGGCACGGTCGCGCACGCGCCGCTCAGCAACGCGGCGGCCGCAACGATCGACACACGAACGCTTCGCGCGAGCACGTTCATTTCGTCTTTGCTCCTTCGCTCGCCTTGTCGAACAGGAACTGCCCGATCAGCTTCTCGAGCACGACGGCGGATTGCGTCTTCGTGATCATGCCGCCGTCGGCAAGCATCTTCGTATCGCCGCCGGCATCGAGGCCGACGTACACCTCGCCGAGCAGCCCCGACGTGAGGATCGACGCGATCGTGTCCGTGCTGAACTTCGCCGCCGGGTCGATGCGCATCTGCACGTTCGCCTGGTACGTCTGCGGGTCGAAGCGGATCGATTCGACGCGCCCGATCACCACGCCGGCGGCCTTCACCGGCGCGCGCAGCTTGAGCCCGCCGATGTTGTCGAACTTCGCCTCCAGCCGATAGCCCGGCGTCGTGGTCAACGTCGTGAGATTGCCGACGCGCAGCGCGAGGAAGACGACCGCCGCGATGCCGATCGTCACGAAGATGCCGACCCACAGATCCAGCGTTCCGCGGCTCACCGTACTCCCCTGAACATGAAAACCGTCAGCACGAAATCCAGCGCGAGGATCGTGAGCGAGCTCGCGACGACGGTGCGCGTCGTCGCGCTCGAAACGCCCTCGGCGGTCGGCTTCGCGACGTAGCCTTCGAAGACCGCGATCAGGCTCACGGCGACGCCGAACACGACGCTCTTGATGATGCCGTTGACGATGTCGTAGCGGAAATCCACGGCGGCGTGCATGTTGCCCCAGAACGCGCCGGTGTCGATGCCGATCAGGCGCACGCCGACGAGATACGCGCCGAATACGCCGAGCGTCGAGAACAGCGCCGCGAGCAGCGGCATCGACACGACGCCACCCCAGAAGCGCGGCGCGACGACGCGCGCGAGCGGATCGACCGCCATCATCTCCATCGCCGCAAGCTGCTCGGTCGCCTTCATCAGCCCGATCTCGGCAGTGATGGCACTGCCGGCACGGCTCGCAAAGAGCAGACCGGCGACCACGGGTCCCAGTTCCCGCACCAGCGACAATGCGACAAGGATGCCGAGCGACTCGTCGGCGCCATAGCGGTTCAGCACCTCGTAGCCCTGCAGCGCGAGCACCATGCCGACGAACAGGCCCGACACGAGGATGATCACCAGCGACAGCACCCCGGAAAAGTAGATCTCGCGCAGCGTCAGGTGAATCCGGCGGAACGCCGCCGGCGTGTTCTTGACGACGGCGCCGAAGAAGCGCGCGACGTAGCCCAGCCGCGACACCGCGTCGACGGTGAGCCCGCCGAGCCGGCGAACGGTGCGCACGACGCCGTTTTGCGCAACGTCAGACATCGGCGAACAGCTGGTCGCGGATGTCGCGCGCCGGGTAATGGAACGGCACCGGCCCGTCCGGCCGGCCGTCGACGAACTGGCGCACGAACGGATCGGTCGACGCGCGGATCTGCTCCGAGGTGCCCTGCGCGACGATGCGGCCTTCGGACATGAAGTACAGGTAATCGACGATCTTCAGCGACTCGTAGACGTCGTGCGTGACGACGACCGACGTGATTCCGAGCGCGTCGTTCAGGTCGCGGATCAGCTGGCCGACGACGCCGAGCGAGATCGGGTCGAGGCCGGCGAACGGCTCGTCGTAGAGCACGAGCATCGGGTCGAGCGCGATCGCGCGCGCGAGCGCGACGCGGCGCGCCATGCCGCCGGACAGCTCGGCCGGCATCAGCTGCGCGGCGCCGCGCAGCCCGACGGCGTGCAGCTTCATCAGCACGAGATCGCGGATCAGCTCTTCCGGCAGCTCGGTGTGCTCGCGCAGCGTGAACGCGACGTTCTCGAACACCGTCATGTCGGTGAACAGCGCGCCGAACTGGAACAGCGTGCCGATGCGACGGCGCAGATCGAACAGGCCTTCGCGATCGAGATCGGGAACCGAAACGCCGCACACCCGCACGCTGCCGTGCTGCGGGCGCAGCTGTCCGCCGATCAGGCGCAGCGTCGTCGTCTTCCCGCAGCCCGAGCCGCCGAGCAGCGCGACGACCTTGCCGGCGGCGATCGACAGGTCGATGCCCGACAGCACCGGGCGGCGCGGGTCGTAGCCGAACGACACGCCGGCCAGCTCGACAGCGGGCGCATCAGGCGCCGTGACGGCGCCGCGGGTGGCGAAGGCGGACAAGGAAGGGACGGTCGGAAAACAAGCGGAGCATTCTAGCGCATCGGTCCGTTCGATGACCGCGCGTCGGCTGCGCGGTCGCGCTCAGCCGTCGAGCAGCTTCTGTTCCGCGACGGCGAGCGCTTCGGGCCGGCCGAGCAGCACGACGGCGTCGCCCGGCTCGAATCGCCATTGCGCGTCCGGTCGCTGCGAGCGCATGCCGCGGCGGCGCACGCCGGTGACTTCCACCAAAGCGTTCATGTCGAGCTCGCCGAGCGTGCGCCCGGCCGCGAAAGCCCGATCGGGCAGCACGACCGAGTGCAGCCGCGGCTGCAGGTTCTCGGCGGCATCGGCCGCGTCGCTCGCGCCATGGAAGAAGCCGCGGAACAGGCTGTAGCGCTCCTCGCGTATGCGCCGGATCTGCTTCAGCACGCGATTGAGCGGCACGCCGAGCACGAGCAGCGAGTGCGTCGCGAGCATCAGGCTGCCCTCGAGCACTTCGGGAATTACCTCCGTCGCGCCGGCCGAATAGAGCGTCTCCATCTCGCTGTCGTCGAGCGTGCGCACGATCACCGGCAGGTCGGGCCGCGCCTGCTGGACGTGATGAAGGATGCGCAGCGCGACACCTGTGCTCGCGAAGGTGACGGCGAGCGCGCGCGCCTTGCCGAGACCGGCCGCCGCGAGCGCCTCGCGGCGACTCGCGTCGCCGTACACGACGCTCGCGCCGTCGGCCGCCGCTTCGCGCACGCGCTGGGGATCGTTGTCCAGAGCGATCCAGCCGATGTCCTCGCGCTCGAGCAGCCGCGCGAGGTTCTGTCCGCTGCGGCCGTAGCCGCAGATGATCACGTGCTCCTGGCGCGCCATCGTCGTCGCCGCGATCCGCGTGAGCTGCGCGGCGCGAGCGAGCCAGTCGTTCGCCGTGAGCTTGCGCACGATCGCCTCGGAGAACTGGATCACGACCGGCGCCGCAAGCATCGACAGGATCATTGCGGCGAGCACCGATTGCGCGAGGGCCGGCGCGATCAGCCCGTACGGCACCGACAACGCGAGCATCACCAGCGCGAATTCGCCGGCCTGCGCGAGATAGAAGCCGGTGCGCAGCGCCACCGCGAGCGGCGAGCCGAACGCACGGGCGAGCGCGACGACGAGCGCGAGCTTCCCCGCGACCGGCACGACGAGCAGGAACAGCACCCAACCCGCGTTCGCGATCACCTGACGCAGCTCGAGCGCCATGCCGACGGTCACGAAGAAAAGCCCGAGCAGCACGTCGCGAAACGGCTTGATGTCCTCTTCGACCTGGTAGCGGTACTCCGTCTCGGCGATCAGCATGCCGGCGAGGAACGCGCCGAGCGCGAGCGAAAGGCCCGCTGCTTCGGTGAGCGCGGCAAGCCCGAGCGTCACCAGCAGCAGGTTCAGCATGAAGAGCTCGGGAGACCGCTGACGCGCGACGACATGGAACCACGCGCGCATCGGCTTCTGGCCGACGTAGAGGATCAGCGCCAGCGCGAGGAGCGCCTTCGCCGCCGCGACCAGCAGCTCGTTCGCCATCTCGCGGCCCGGGCCGGCAAGCGCCGGTATGACGATCAGGAAGGCGACGACGGCGAGATCCTGGAACAGCAGGATGCCGATCACGTCGCGGCCGTGGGGCGTCGCGAGCTCCATCCGCTCGGCGAGGAGCTTCGACACGATAGCCGTCGAGCTCATCGCGAGCGCCCCGCCGAGCACAAGACCCGTCTGCCACGGGAAGCCGAACAGCTGCAGCGCGACCAGTCCTGCGATCGTCGTGATCGCGACCTGCGCGAGCCCGAGGCCGAACACCGCGCGGCGCATCGCATGCAATTGCGCGAGACTGAACTCGAGCCCGATCGAGAACATCAGAAACACGATGCCGAACTCGGCGAGATAGCGCGTCGACGCGTCGTCCGGCACCCATGCGAGCGCATGCGGGCCGACGGCGACGCCGACGATCAGGTACCCGAGGATAGGAGGAAGCCGAACGAGCCGGCACGCGACGACGACGACGACCGACGCCGCCAGCAGCACCAGGATCAGTTGCAATGCGTTCGGCATCGACGCTCGTGCGCGGCCGTGAACGGCAACGCGTCGAATGTAGCATGGGCCGTCGCGCTATACTGCGCGGCGATGGCCGCCACCGTTTCGAGCCGCGCTCGCGCAATTGCCTCCGCTGCGTCGCAGCCGCGCGTCGATGGCGCGCGCGCGCTCGAGCTCGCGCGCGAAGTGCTCGCAACCGAAGCGGCGGCGATCCAGTCGATGTCGGCACGCATCGGCGATTCCTTCGTCGCGACCGTCGCGCTGCTGCTCGGATGCCGCGGCCGCGTCGTCGTATCCGGCATCGGCAAGTCGGGCCACGTCGCGCGCAAGCTCGCGGCGACGCTCGCATCGACCGGAACGCCGGCATTCTTCGTGCATCCGGCCGAAGCGTCGCACGGCGACCTCGGCATGATCACTCCGGACGACGTCGTCGTCATGCTGTCGAACTCCGGCGAGACGGACGAGCTGGTGTCGCTCGCACCGCACGTGCGACGTCAGGGCGCGAAGATCGTCGCGCTCACCGGCAACGATCGCTCGGCGCTCGCGAAGAGCGCCGACGTGCATCTCGACGCCGCGGTGCACAGCGAAGCGTGCCCGCTCGGGCTCGCGCCGACGGCGAGCACCACCGCTGCGCTCGCGCTCGGCGACGCGCTCGCGATCGCGCTCCTCGACGCGCGCGGCTTTTCCGTGGACGACTTCGCGCGCTCGCATCCGGGCGGCTCGCTCGGACGGCGATTGCTGACCACCGTGCGCGACGTGATGCGCAGCGCAGACGCGCTGCCGATCGTCGCCGCCGACGCGACGCTCGCGCAGGCGGTCGTCGAGATGAGCGGCAAGGGCATGGGGATGACGGCGATCGTCGGCGACGACGCGCGCCTCGCCGGCGTGTTCACCGACGGCGACCTTCGCCGCTGTCTGTCGAAGGTGCGCGACTTCGCCGCCGCGCGCGTCGCCGATCACATGACGAAGACGCCGCGCACGATTGCGCCGGATCGGCTCGCCGTCGACTGCGTCGAGCTGATGGAGCGCCCGCCGAAGGTGATGGCGCTGCTCGTCGTCGACGGCGAGCGCCTCGTCGGCGCATTGAACGTGCACGATCTGTTCATCGCGCGCGTCGTCTGATGACGCCCGACGAGCTCGCCGCGCGCGCGCGCGGCATCCGCCTTCTCACCTGCGACGTCGACGGCGTGCTCACCGACGGGCGCATCTATCTCGGCGACGACGGCCGCGAGATGAAGGCGTTCTGCGCGCTCGACGGTGTCGGCCTGCGCATGCTCGCCGCAGCCGGCGTCACGATCGCCTGGATCACCGGCAGCAGCGCCCCGCTCGTCGCGTTGCGTGCACGATCGCTCGGCGTCGCTACCGTCGTGCAGGCAGCCGAGGACAAGCTCGCGCCGTGGGAAAAGCTGCGTGCGTCGCTCGACGTCGCGCCGTCGGCCTGCGCGCACATCGGCGACGACCTGCCCGACCTGCCGCTGCTCGAGCGCTGCGGGCTCGCGATCACCGTTCCGCACGCACCGGCCGCGTTGCTCGAGCGCGCGCATTACGTCACGCGCCGCGACGGCGGCTTCGGCGCCGTGCGCGAAGCCTGCGAGCTCGTCGTCGCCGCCAAGGCCGCGCAAGCCTCGCGCCGCGTCGATCTCGACCTGTGAGCGGCACGCGATGAGCCGCGGCCAGCAGTTCCTCGACCGGCTCGTCGCGTGGGCGCCCGTGCTGCTGCTCGCGGGCCTCGCCGCGCTCACGTACTGGCTCGACGCGCAGGTGCAGGCGCCGGCGCAGCGCGCCGACGCGTCGAAGCGTCACGCGGCGGACATCTTCATCGACAACTTCCGCGCGGAAAGCTACGACGTCGACGGCCGCCTGCGCGAAGCGATCGGCGCGCGCCGCGCACAGCACTACGCCGACGACGGCACGATCGACTTCGTTGCGCCGACGATCACGCTGACCGACCCGGAGCAGCCGCGGATCGTCGTGAGCGCCGATACCGGCTCGCTTTCGTCCGATCGCGACAGGGTGAACCTCAAAGGCAACGTGCACGCGACGCGAGAGGGCGACGCGGGCGCGGGCAACGACACGCAGGCGCGCGGCCCGATCAGCGTCGTAACCGATACGCTGCAGGTCGTGCCGAAGAAGGGGCTCGCGTCGACCGATGCCCCGGTGACGATCGAGGAGCCGCGTGGAATAATTCACGCTACGGGCATGGAGCTCGACAACCACGCGCACACGCTGAAGCTCAAGTCGGCCGTGCGCGGAACGCTGCAGCCGCAGACCCTCGAAAGTCTCCCCGGGCAATGATCTTCTCAGCCTCGTCGTGCCGAATCGTCGCGATGGTCGCGATCGCCGCCAGTGCCGCGCTCGCCGGGCCTGCGCGCGCCGAACAGTCGGACCGCGAGAAACCGATCAACTATTCCGCCGACACCGGCGACGTCAACTACCAGACGAAGGTGGGCGCGCTCAAGGGCAACGTGGTGATCACGCAGGGCACGATGACGATCCACGCCGATCGCATCGACTTCAAGCAGAATCCCGACAACTCGGTGTCGGCCGTCGCCCACGGAAATCCCGTGACGTTCCGCCAGAAGCAGGACGGCAAGGACGAGTACTTCGAAGGCTACGCACAGCGCGCCGAGTACGACGGCACGAAGCAGCTGCTCGAGCTCCACGACAACGCGCTGCTCAAGCGCGGGCAGGACGAGATCCGCAGCAATTACATCTCGTACAACGCAGGCACCGAGGAGTTCAAGGCCGAAGGACGTACCGCGAGCAAGTCCGCGCCGAACGCGGGCCCGGGCGCGCGCGTGCGCGGCGTGCTGCAACCGAAATCCGATGTGATCCCGAAGGCACCGGGCGAGAAGGCGAAAGGCGACGCCGGTGCGAGCGCGCCGCCGCTCAAGCCCGCCCGCGAGCTGCAGGCTCCGGCCCAATGAGGCGATGAAATCGTCGCGGTGGTGCGGACGGGGCCGATGAGCCAGCTGTCGGTCGCCCGGCTCGAAAAGCGTTACCAGTCGCGCACCGTCGTCCACGACGTTTCGCTCGACGTCGCGAGCGGCGAAGTGGTCGGTCTGCTCGGACCGAACGGCGCCGGCAAGACGACGTGCTTCTACATGATCGTCGGCCTCGTCGCCGCCGACGGCGGTCGCATCGAGCTCGACGGCCGCGAGCTGTCGCGGATGCCGATCCATTCGCGCGCGCGGCTCGGGCTTTCCTACCTGCCGCAGGAAGCGTCGATCTTTCGCAAGCTGACGGTCGCGCAGAACGTGCGTGCGATCCTCGAGCTGCAGGACGATCTCGACAACGACGCGATCGCGAACCGGCTCGACGCGCTGCTCGAGGACCTGTCGATCGCGCACCTCGCCGATGCGCAGGCGCTGTCGCTGTCCGGCGGCGAGCGCCGCCGCGTCGAAATCGCACGCGCGCTCGCGACGAGGCCGCGCTTCATCCTGCTCGACGAGCCGTTCGCGGGCGTCGATCCGATCGCCGTTCTCGACATCCAGAAGATCATCGGCTTCCTCAAGGAGCGCGGCATCGGCGTGCTGATCACCGACCACAACGTGCGCGAGACGCTCGGCATCTGCGACCGGGCGTACATCATCAACGAGGGTCGTGTTCTCGCTTCGGGCGCGCCGGGCGAGATTGTCTATAATGAGGCCGTGCGCAAGGTCTATCTCGGCGAGCATTTCCGGCTCTGACGCAGCAAGCATTGCGATCGGCCGCCCGTTGCAATGAAGCAGACGCTCCAGCTCAAGCTCTCCCAGCATCTGACGCTCACGCCGCAGCTGCAGCAGTCGATCCGGCTGCTGCAGCTGTCGACGCTCGAGCTCAATGCCGAGGTCGAGCGGCTGCTGCAGGAAAATCCGCTGCTCGAGAAGGCCGACGAAGACGAGGCGGCGCCCGGCGAAGCGCCGGCGCCCGATGTCGCATTGCCGCGCGAGGCCGAAACACGCGACGGCGAGGTGCGCGCCGACGACGCCGAACGGCTCGACGCCGAGGCCGAGCGCGTGCCCGAGATCATTCCCGACGGCGCCGAAAGCGGAGTCGACCGCGCGGACTTCGAGGACTATTCGTCCGGCGATTCGGATTGGGGCGGGGGCAGCGGCGCGACCGACGACGACGACGAAGGGTTCTATCCGCAGCAGGTCGCGACGAGCACGCTGCGCGATCACCTGAACGGGCAGCTCGCGGTGCTGAACCTGCCGCTGCGCGACCGGCAGATCGTCGCCGCGCTGATCGACGCGCTCGACGACGACGGCTATCTCGGCTCGTCGGTCGAGGAGCTCGCCGAGCTCTTCCCCGAGGAGCTCGAGATCGATGCGGACGAGATCAACATCGCGCTGAAATATTTGCAGAGCTTCGAGCCGGCCGGCGTCGGCGCGCGCGATGCATCGGAATGCCTCGCGCTGCAATTGAGAACGCTGCCCGAGTCGACGCCGCTGCGCGCGGAGGCGCTGATGGTCGTCGCCGATCACCTGCCGCTGCTCGCTGCGCGCGATTTCACCAAGCTCAAGCGCCTGCTGCACACCGACGACACCGGCGTGCGCGCCGTGCGCTCGCTGATCACGAGCCTCAATCCGCGTCCGGGCGCCGCCTTCGCGAAGGCCGAGGCGAACTTCGTCATTCCCGACGTCATCGTGCGCAAGGTGCGCAACCAGTGGCTCGCGTCGCTCAACGAGGCGGCGATGCCGAAGCTGCGGCTGAACCGCATCTACGCCGACATCCTCACGCGCAACCGCGATTCGTCGAACCAGCAGCTCGCCGCGCAACTGCAGGAAGCGAAGTGGCTGATCCGCAACGTCCAGCAGCGCTTCGAGACGATCCTGCGCGTCGCGCAGGCGATCGTGGACCGCCAACGCCGCTTCTTCGAGCACGGCGACGTCGCGATGCGCCCGATGGTGCTGCGCGAGATCGCCGACATGCTCGACCTGCACGAATCCACGATCTCGCGCGTCACGACGCAGAAGTACATGCTGACGCCGCGCGGCACCTACGAGCTCAAGTATTTCTTCGGCAGCCACGTCGCCACCGACACCGGCGGCGCCGCATCGGCGACGGCGATTCGCGCTCTCATCAAGCAGCTGATCAATGCCGAGAACCCGAAGTCTCCGCTGACCGACAGCCGCATTGCCGACCTGCTCGGCGACCAGGGGATCCTCGTCGCGCGCCGCACCATCGCCAAATACCGAGAGTCGCTGCAAATTCCTCCCGTCAATCTGCGCAAGTCGCTGTAGCCGCCCGGCGATCGCGGCCTGCGCACGCTGCAACCTGCGAGGAGAGCCGCATGAACCTGAGCCTCACCGGACATCACCTCACCATCACCCCCGCGATCCGCGACTACGTCGTCGCGAAGCTCGACCGGGTCGTCCGTCATTTCGATCACGTCATCGACGTCAACGTCGTGATGACGGTGGACAAGCTCCAGCAGAAGGTGGAGGCAAACCTGCACACGCGCGGCAAGGACATCCACGCGGAAGCGATCGATGCGGACCTTTACGCGGCGATCGACGCGCTCGCCGACAAGCTCGACCGCCAGGTGCTCAAGCACAAGGAGAAGCGCGAGGAATACCGCCACGACGCCGCGAGCGCGAAGCGCGAGACGACCGAGACCGAGACGAAGCCCGCGCCGCCGGCACCGCCTTCGGGCCAATCGGACTAGAGTTTTCTATATAATCGCCCGCACGCTCGACGCCGACGGGCCGTCAGGAGGCTGACGGCCCGTTTCACTTGAAGGCGCCGTCGACTGCGTGCATCGGCCCCGCGCGGGCCGAACGGATTCCGATGAGCCAGATCGCCGAGCTGCTGCCGGCCGCGAACATCCTGCTCGATCTCGACGCAGCGTCGAAGCCGCGGCTGTTCGACGCGGTCGGCGAGCTGTTCGAGCGCAACCAGGGACTTGCGCGGAAGCTCGTCGTCGACAGCCTGCTCGCGCGCGAAAAGCTCGGCTCGACCGGACTCGGCCAGAGTGTCGCCATCCCGCACGGACGAATCAAGGGCCTTGACACCGCGCAGGGCGCGTTCGTGCGGCTCGCCTCGCCGATCGCGTTCGACGCCCCCGACGGCAAGCCCGTCGCACAGGTGTTCGTGCTGCTCGTGCCCGAGCATGCGACCGAGCAGCACCTGCAGCTGCTGTCCGAGCTCGCGCAGATGTTCTCCGAGCGCCCGTTTCGCGAGCGGCTCGCCGCGGCCGGCGACGGCGGATCGGTGCACGCGCTGTTCGCCGCGTGGGAACCGACGCCGTGAACGACCACATCGGCGACGGCGTGATGCGGCAGGTGAGCATCGAGCGCTTTTTCACCGACAACCAGGCGCGCCTCGGGCTGCGCTGGGTCGCCGGCCGCCAGGGCGGCAGCAAGGTGCTGACCGGCGACATGTCGCTCAAGCCGACGATCGGCCAGGTCGGTCACATGAACTTCATCCACCCGTTCCGCATCCAGATCCTCGGCGCGGCGGAGCTCGCATGGTTGCGATCGAAGTCCGACGACGAAGCGGCGTCGTGGATCGATCGGCTGTTCACGAACGAGCTCGCGGCGATCATCGTCGCGAACGGCGAGGACGTGCCCACGGCGCTCGCCGACCTGGGCAATGCGAAGCACGTCGCGCTGCTGACGTCGTCGCAGCCGTCGCCGCATCTGGTCGAGGTGATCCGCATCTACCTGTCGCGGATGCTCGCCGAGTCGACGACGCTGCACGGCGTGTTCCTCGACGTGCTCGAGATGGGCGTGCTGATCACCGGCGATTCGGCGATCGGCAAGAGCGAGCTCGCGCTCGAGCTCATCTCGCGCGGCAACGGCCTGATCGCCGACGACATCGTCGAGCTCTACCGGATCTCGCCCGACACGCTCGAGGGACGCTGTCCGGGCGTACTGCGCGACTTCCTCGAGGTGCGTGGCATCGGCATTCTCAACATCCGCACGATCTTCGGCGAAACGGCCGTGCGGCCGCGCAAGCTGTTGCGGCTTATCGTGCACCTCGAGGATCACAGCCACGAGGCGTTCTCCGAGCTCGACCGGCTGCAGGTGAACGCGACCTACCAGGAGATCCTCGGCGTGCCGACCCGCAAGGTCACGATTCCGGTCGCCGCCGGGCGCAACCTCGCCGTGCTCGTCGAGGCCGCGGTGCGCAACTTCGTGCTGAACCAGCGCGGCATCGACAGCACGAAGGAATTCATCGAGCGGCAGCAGAAGCTGATGGAAGACGGCGGTTGACGGCGTAAACCTGGTGCGCTTGCCGATACTTTGTCATGGACCTGATCCTCATCGGCGGCGTGTCGGGCTCCGGCAAGAACGTGGCGCTGCACGCGCTGGAGGACGCGGGCTACGACGCGGTGAACAACCTGCCGCTGCCGTTGGTCGCCGAGACGGTCGACCACCTCAAGCGCGCCGGTCACGAGCGCGTCGCCATTGCGCTCGACGTGCGCACGGCGCCGGGCCTGCCGGGCCTTCGCGACACGATCGGCGAGCTGCGCGCCGCCGGCGACACGGTGCGCTTCCTGTACCTGGACGCCAAGACCGAAACGCTGGTCAAGCGCTTTTCGGAGACGCGGCGTCGCCATCCGCTGTCGGCGGACACGCGGACGCTCTCCGAAGCGATCGCCTACGAGCGCTCGGTGCTCGCCGATGCGCGAGAGCACGGCATCGTGTTCGATACGAGCGACCTGCCGGCCGCGGCGCTGCGCCGCTGGATCAAGGATTTCATCAGCGTCGACGCGACGAAGATGACGCTGCTGTTCGAGTCGTTCGGATTCAAGCACGGCGTGCCCCTGGACGCCGACCTGGTGTTCGACGTGCGCTGCCTGCCGAACCCGCATTACGAGCAGGCGCTCGCACCGCTGACCGGATGCGACGCGCAGGTCGTCGAGTTCCTCGAGCGCGTGCCGGAAGTCGAGCGCATGTACACCGACATCTATCACTTCGTCGCCGGCTGGCTGCCCGATTACGCGCGCGACAACCGCACCTATCTCACCGTCGCGATCGGCTGCACCGGCGGGCGGCATCGCTCGGTTTACTTCGCCGAGCGGCTCGCGAAGGCGTTTTCACCGCGCTACCAGGTGCAGATACGCCACCGGGAGCTCGATTGATGCCGACGACGATCACGCTCGCGTTCACCGGCGCCTCCGGCATGCCGTTCGGCCTGCGATTGCTCGAATGCCTGATCAGGGCGGATGTCCGCGTATGCCTCGTGTATTCGACGGCGGCGCAGATCGTCGCAAAGCAGGAATGCGCGCTGACGATTCCGGCGCAGCCGCGCGAGGCGACGCGCCTTTTCAGCGAGCGCTTCGGCGCGCGCGACGGACAGCTGACCGTATACGGCAAGGACGACTGGATGGCGCCGATGGCGTCGGGGTCCAATCCCGGCGACGCGATGGCGATCTGTCCATGCACGATGGGCACGCTGGGCGCCATCGCCGCCGGGCTCGCGGACAACCTGATCGAGCGCGCGGCCGACGTCATGCTGAAGGAGCGCAAGACGCTCGTGCTCGTGCCGCGCGAGACGCCGCTGTCGGTGATCCACCTGCAGAACATGCTCGATCTCGCGCGTGCCGGCGCCGTGATCCTGCCGCCGTCGCCGGGCTTCTACGGCGATCCGCGCGGCATCGGCGACATCATCGATTTCGTCGTCGGCCGCGTGCTCGATCACCTGCACGTGCCGTTTACGCTCGGACCGCGCTGGGGTGCGCCGGACGCGCCCGCCGCCGAAAGCGTCTAGCGGGGATGTTCAAGCGCCGTACGCCTCGCACGTCGCGCGACGTGCCGCTGTTTCCGCTGCACACGGTGCTGTTCCCCGGCGGCATGCTGCCGCTGAAGGTCTTCGAGCAGCGCTACATCGCGATGACGAAGGCCTGCGTCGCGAGCGGCGAGCCGTTCGGCGTCTGCCGCATCGTGAAGGGCGACGAGGTCGCGCGTGCCGAAGCAGCGCAGCCGCAGTTCTCGCCGATCGGCACGCTTGCACGCATCGTCGACTGGGACATGCCCGACGGCGTGCTGCACCTTCGCGCCGAAGGCGGCGATCGCTTCCAGGTCCGCTCGCATTCGACGCAGGACGACGGGCTCGTCGTGGCCAGCGTCATTGCCATCGCAGGCGAGCCGGCGCGCCCGCTGCCCGACGCGTATCGGCCTCTCGCGCAACTGCTCGACGTGCTCGTGCAGAAGATCGGCGACGCGCCGTTCGCCTCGACGCGCGCATTCGACGACTCGTCGTGGGTCGGCTACCGGCTCGCCGAGCTGTTGCCGCTCCCGCTCAACGTCAAGCAGTCGATGCTCGAGATCAACGACAGCGAAGTGCGGCTCGCGGTGCTGTCGAAGTTCCTGCAGCAGCAGGGCATTCTCTGAAGCGCGTGCAGCGCGGCCGGTATAATCGCGAGCAAACGAGGGGGTCAGAGTGCAGTTTTCGCCGCAGTTTTCGCCGCCGCACGGGCAGCGCCCACGGCGGCGGCTGAAAACTGCACTCTGACCCTCGAGAGATGCAAGAGGATTGCGATGGCCGGCCACAGCAAATGGGCGAACATCAAGCACAAGAAGGCGCACGCCGACGCGAAGCGCGGCAAGATCTCGTCACGCCTGATCCGGGAGATCACCGTCGCCGCGAAGCTCGGCGGCAGCGACTCGTCGGCGAATCCGCGGCTGCGCCTCGCGATCGACAAGGCGATGGACAACAACATCCCGAAGGACACGATCGAGCGCGCGGCAAGGCGCGGCGCGGGCGAGGTCGATACCGCCGACTACGAGGAGATCCGCTACGAGGGCTACGGCATCAACGGCGCCGCGGTTATCGTCGACACCATGACCGACAACCGCACGCGCACCGTCGCCGACGTCCGGCACGCGTTCTCGAAGTACGGCGGCAACATGGGAACCGAAGGATCGGTCGCGTTCCTGTTCAGGCATTGCGGGCAGATCGTATTCGCACCGGGCACGGACGAGAACAAGGTGATGGAGACGGCGCTCGACGCCGGCGCCGAGGACGTCGTCGCCAACGATGACGGCAGCATCGAGGTGATCACCGCGCCGAACGATTTCGTCGCGGTGAAGGATGCGTTCGCGAAGAGCGGGCTCAAGCCCGAGTTCGCCGACGTGACGATGAAGGCGTCGGCCGACGTCGAGATCGGCGGCGAGGACGCTGCGCGGATGCAGAAGCTGATCGACGCGCTCGAGTCGCTCGACGACGTGCAGAACGTGTATACGACCGCCGTGTTCGTGGAAAACTTCTGATGGATCGCGCGGCGCGGGGCGGCTACGGCGGGCGCGCCGCGCGCTGCCGATGCCTGGCTCGGGATGATCGTTTGACGGTCAGGCGAATCCTCGGTATCGATCCCGGCTTGCGCGTCACCGGCTTCGGGCTGATCGTCTGCGACGGCAACAGGCTCACCTACATCACCAGCGGTTGCATACGCGCGAGCGGGGCGAGCCTGCCGTCACGGCTCGGCGTCATCGCGCGCGATCTCGCGTACGTGATCGCGGAGGAGCATCCGAGCGAGGTCGCCGTCGAGAAGGTGTTCGTCAACATCAACCCGAACTCGACGCTGCTGCTCGGACAGGCGCGCGGCGCGGCGATCGCCGCGGCGGTGCTCGCCGGCCTGCCGGTCAGCGAGTACACCGCCGGCCAGGTGAAGCAGGCGGTCGTCGGCAAAGGTCGCGCGCTGAAGCCGCAGGTGCAGGCGATGGTGACGCGGCTGCTCGCGCTGCCCGGTGCGCCGTCGCCCGATGCCGCGGACGCGCTCGCCTGCGCGATCTGCCACGCGCACGGCGCGAGCGGCCTGCAGCGGATGCGCCAGAGCGGATTCCGGATGCGCGCCGGCCGCCTCGTGTGACCGTTGCGCTCGCGCCGCGGCCGGCCTGCCGGCCCGCCGCGGTGATCCTCGACATGGATGGCCTGCTGCTCGACACCGAGCCGCTCGCGGTGCAGGCGTGGCACGACGCGGCCGCTACGCTCGGCGTCACGTTCGACGCCGGGCTCGCGCACTCGCTGATCGGGCGTAACTGGGCGGACTGCTGCGCGCTCGTACGCGGCGGCAGCGACGCCGATTATCCGGTGGACGCGCTGCTCGCGACGTGGCATGCGGCGTACGACGCAATCGTTGCGCGCGACGGCGTTGCGCTGAAGCCCGGCGTGCACGAGCTGCTCGACTGGCTCGACGACGTGGCGATCCCGCGTGCGGTCGCGACGTCCACGCGACGCTCGCGCGCGCAGGCGAAGCTCGAGCGCGCCGGTCTGTGGACGCGCGTCGACGCGCTCGTCGGCGGCGACGAGGTCGCCCGCGGCAAGCCGGCACCGGACATCGTGATCGCCACCGCGTCGAAGCTCGGCGTCGATACGCCGGCATGCGTCGTCATCGAAGATTCCGAGCCGGGTGCGCGCGCGGCGCTCGCCGCGCGCGCCGCGCCGATCATCGTGCCCGATCTCGTTGCGCCGTCCGACGCATTGCTCGCGCTGGAGCCGCTCGTTTTCGCCTCGCTCACCGAGGTGCGCGCGCATCTCGCCACGTTGCCCTGCATGCGATAATCCCGCGGTGCTGCGCGCGTCGCCCTCGCCATGATCGGCCGTCTTTCGGGACTTCTCGTCGAGAAGAACCCGCCGCAGATCCTGCTCGACGTACAGGGCGTCGCCTACGAAGTCGACGTGCCGATGAGCACGTTCTACAACCTGCCCGCGACCGGCGAGCGATGCACGCTGCTCACGCATCTCGTCGTGCGCGAGGATGCGCATCTGCTGTACGGCTTCGGCACCGAGACGGAGCGGCGGACATTTCGTCAGCTGACGAAGATCAGCGGCATCGGCGCGAAGATCGCGCTCGCCGTGCTGTCGGGCCTGTCGGTGGCGGAGCTCGCGCAGGCGGTGACGATGCAGGAGAGCGGACGGCTCACCAAGGTGCCGGGCATCGGCAAGAAGACGGCCGAGCGCATCCTGCTCGAGCTCAAGGACAAGCTCGGCACCGACGTGACGACAGCGGTCGGCGTGGGCCGTCCGCCGCCGCCATCGTCCGACGTGCTGCACGCGCTGCTCGCGCTCGGTTACAGCGAGAAGGAAGCGCTTGCGAGCGTCAAGCAACTTCCCGACGGCGTCGCGGTCGCAGACGGCATCCGCCAGGCATTGAAGACACTCGCCAAGGTCTAGCTGCGATGAGCTCCGAGCGACAGGGCTTCCTGCGCGATTTGAAGGTGCCGCCGTCGCTGGTCCGGCGCGGCCTGGAACTGTGGCCGCCGTTCCTCGGCGCGGGCGCGGCGCAGGCAGACGGCGTAGGATTCGCGCGATGGCGATCGAGAGCGACGAGCTGAAGCGCGTGGTCGGCGGCGCGCTCACCGGCGTGCACGAGGACGTCGTCGAGCGCGCGCTGCGGCCGCGGAAACTTGACGAATACGTCGGCCAGCAGAAGATCCGAGGCCAGCTGTCGATCTTCATCGAGGCCGCGCGCAAGCGCAAGGAATCGCTCGACCACGTGCTGCTGTTCGGCCCGCCGGGACTCGGCAAGACGACGCTGTCGCACATCATCGCGCACGAGCTCGGCGTCAACCTGCGACAGACGTCCGGGCCGGTGCTCGAGCGCGCGGGCGACCTCGCCGCGCTGCTGACGAACCTGGAGCCGCACGACGTCCTCTTCATCGATGAAATCCACCGGCTGTCGCCCGTCGTCGAGGAGATCCTGTACCCGGCGCTCGAGGACTTCCAGATCGACATCATGATCGGCGAAGGCCCGGCGGCGCGAAGCGTCAAGCTCGACCTTCCGCCCTTCACGCTGGTCGGCGCGACGACGCGCGCCGGCATGCTGACCAACCCGCTGCGCGACCGCTTCGGCATCGTCGCGCGGCTCGAGTTCTATTCGCCGGCCGAGCTCACGCAGATCGTCACCCGATCGGCGAAGCTGCTCGACATCGCGATTGATCCCGCCGGTGCTCTCGAGATCGCGCGCCGCTCGCGCGGAACGCCGCGCGTGGCGAACCGCCTGCTTCGCCGCGTGCGCGACTTCGCCGAAGTGCGCGCCGGCGGCGAGATTACCGCGGCTGTCGCCGACGCCGCGCTCGCGATGCTCGACGTCGACGCGTCGGGCCTCGACGTGATGGACCGCAAGCTGCTGCACACGGTCGTCGACAAGTTCTCCGGCGGGCCGGTCGGCGTCGACAACCTCGCCGCGGCCATCGGCGAGGAGCGCGACACGATCGAGGACGTGCTCGAGCCGTTCCTGATCCAGCAGGGATTCCTGCAGCGCACGTCGCGCGGACGCATCGCCACTGCGCTTGCGTTTCGCCATTTCGGGCTGACTGCGCCGAACGGCGGCGCCGCAGCCGATCTCTTTCCGGGCGAATGAGCGGACGGCCGGGCACTGTGCCGTACACGTTCGCCGTGCGCGTCTACTACGAAGACACCGACGCCGGCGGCGTCGTGTACTACGCGAACTACCTGAAGTTCATGGAGCGCGCACGCACGGAGTGGCTGTCGGCGCTCGGGTTCGACGTGGCGGCGCTCGCGCGCGACGCCGGCGTCGCGTTCGTCGTCCGTCGCGCCGACATCGAGTTCCGCGCGCCTGCGCGGCTGTCCGAGCGTCTCGACGTGAGCGTCGCGATCGTCGAGCGCGGCCACGCGAGCCTCGTCGTCGCGCAGCAGGTGCGCCGGGGAAGCGACGTCATCGCCGACGCGCGCATCACGCTCGCCTGCGTCGAGCCGAGTACGTGGCGCCCCGCGCGCGTTCCCGCGCCGCTTGGCCGAAGCATGGAGAACCGTTGAACGTCCATCCCGATCTCTCGTTCCTCGTGCTGATCCAGCACGCATCGGTCGTCGTACAGGCGATCCTTGCACTGCTCGCCGCCGTGTCGCTGTGGTCGTGGTGGCGCATCTTCATGAAGCGCTTCCAGCTCGCGCGCGCCGCGCGCGACGCCGATGCGTTCGAAGACCAGTTCTGGAAAGGCGGCGACCTGCTCGACCTCTACCAGCAGACGAGCCAGGCGCGCGCGAACGGTGGCCTCGCGCAGATCTTCACCGCCGGCTTCCGCGAGTTCTCGAAGCACCGCAAGCAGGGCAGCACCGCGACGGTGACGATGGACAGCGCACGCCGCGCGATGCGCGCCGCGTACCAGCGGGAGCTCGACACGCTGGACGCGTATCTGTCCGGGCTCGCGACGGTCGGCTCGGTGAGCCCGTACGTGGGATTGTTCGGGACCGTGTGGGGCATCATGAACGCGTTCCGCGGACTCTCGAACGTGAGCCAGGCGACGCTCGCGAGCGTCGCGCCCGGCATCGCCGAGGCGCTGGTCGCCACCGCGATCGGGTTGTTCGCGGCGATTCCCGCGGTCGTCGCGTACAACCGCTACACGCACGACGTGGATCGTCTCGCCGTGCGCTACGAGACGTTCATCGAGGAATTCTCGAACATCCTTCAGCGGCAAGGCTAAGGGCCGGTCGATGCGACGCGCGCGCAAGCAGATGAACCAGATCAACGTCGTTCCCTACATCGACGTGATGCTGGTGCTGCTCGTCATCTTCATGATCACGGCGCCGCTGATCAATCCGGGCGAGATCGAGCTGCCGTCGGTCGGACAGAAGCTCGCGACACCGGCGCAGCCGCTCGAGGTCACGCTGAAGAACGACCGGACGCTCACGCTGCGCGACGCGCAGGCGGGCGGCGCTGCGTTCAACGTGTCGCGCGACGAGCTCGTCGAGCGCATCCGCACGAAGCAGGCGCGCGCGCCCGACCAGCCGGTCGTCATCGCCGCCGACCGCAACGCGCGCTACGAGGACGTGCTCGCGATCCTCGACCTGCTGCAGCGTAACGGCGCGAAGCGCGTCGGCCTGCTTGCTCGGCCGCCGGGAAGCTGACCGGATGCCGCGCGACGGCCGACCGCGGCGCGCGCCGCGCATTCCCGGCCGATGGCGTGCGCTTGCGCTTGCGCTCGCCGTGCACGCGATCTTCGTCGTCGTGCTCGTGTTCTCGCTGCGCTGGCAGAACCGCGCCTCGGAGCCGATCTCCGCCGAGCTGTACGCACCGCCGACGAAGAGCGTCGTCGAAAAGCCGAAGGCGGAGCCAAAGCCGCCGCCCGAGCCACCGAAGCCCGAGCCACCGAAGCCCGAGCCGCCGAAGCCCGAGCCAATGAAGCCCGAGCCAACGAAGCCCGAGCCACCGAAGCCAGCGCCCAAGGTCGAGAAGCCCGATACGCGTGCAGCCGACATTGCGCTCAAGAAGAAGCAGGACGAGGAGAGACGGCAGCGCGAGGAGACCGAGCGCCAGAAGCAGGAGCGGGCGCGGCAGGAGCAGGCGCGGCAGGAGCAGGCGCGGCGCGAAGCGGAGAAGAAGGCGGCCGACGAAAAGCGGGCCGCCGAAGCGCGCGAGCGTCAGGCGCGCGAGGCCGAGGCGCTGCGCGCGCAAGCCGAGCGCGAGCAGACGGCCGCAGCCGAGGCGGCCGCGCGCGCGCGCGCGCAGGCGGAAGCGACGGCACGCACGCGCGCCGAGTCCGACTGGATCCGCCGCATTCAGGCGAAGGTCAAGGGCAATGTGATCCTGCCGCTGGAACTCGCCGGCAATCCGGAGGCGATCTTCGATGTCGTGCAGCTGCCGACCGGCGAGATCATCGACGTGACGCTGCGCAAGTCGAGCGGCGTGCGCGCTTACGACGACGCCGTGCAGCGCGCGATCCTCAAGTCGTCGCCGCTGCCGCGGCCCGATCGGCCGGACCTCTTTCAGCGAACGCTGACGCTGAAGTTCAGGCCGCTGGACTGACGAGCGTCCCGCGTACGCGGGAATAATCGAGTGTCTTTCAACGAACGTCGCTGGTCCCCGCGTCGCGCGGGCACGATCGGCCTAAACCTTGGCTTTCTTCTCCAGGATCTGCATCGATGCCCAGCTCCAGTCGGCGCGCTGCTCGACCAGGTTGCGCAGCGCGAACGTGTAGACCGAGCGTCCCGTCGTGAGCATCAGCTGGCGTCCTTCCGAATACTCGGACGTCGGCACGATCAGCGTCTTCACCGCGAGCGGCTTGTCGGGGCGCGACGGCGGCGGCAGGTACAGGCCGTCGAAGCGCGCACCCATGGTCGACACGTCGATGCCGTCCACCTCGATCCCCATGGTCTCGCGCATGTCACGCTTCGCGTTCAGCGTGACGGCGACGACGCGCTCGGCGATGATCGAAACGCCCGCCTCGACTTCGTCGTTCGACACCTTGTTCAATCGGCGCACGACGCCGAGCACCCAGTCGGTCACGTCCGATTGTCGAACGGCCACGAGCGCGCCGAGCGCGAGGCTCTGGCCGATGCCGCCCGACGCCGCGATGCGCAGCCCGGCGACGCTGCGGTCCTTCACCTGCCACATCGGGTCCGAGAACGAGCCGATTGACGCGGCGAGCGTGTCGTGCTCGTCGGCGCTGCGCCGGCGCACGCGCGGCCCGCCCGACACCTCGTAGACCTCGATCTGCTCGTGGGACTGCTCGGCGGCGATGTCGTTGATGTCCCTCGCGGCGAGATCGGCGCAAATGCGTGCGAGGCCCACGCGCACCTTCGCCGCGGCGGCGACGGGAATTCTCGGGTCGCGCCGAAGGTCGACGTGCAGATTCGGCGCAATCGCCGGGCGCACGCGCTCGAGAATCGACACGCGCTGCTGGTTGATCAAAGCTGCGGGACCCTGGTCCGTCGCCTCGGCTTGCCGCAGCGCGTGGATCGCGCGCTCGAGTTGCTCGGCGAGCGGCGTCGTGTCGAGGTAGCGCATCATCGAGCCCGCGTCGTTGCCCGTCCGACGCACGAGGCCGGCCTTGCCGGCGACGTCGACGAAGAAGCCTTCCGGCGAGCGCGGAACCGCGTCGAGGGAGAGCTTGCGGCTCCACGCGCGAAGCTGCGCGCTCGCCCAATCGAGCTCTGCCGGCGAGAGGTTGCCGGTGTTGAGCTGGTGGATCAGCAGCACGAACACGAATTCCTGCTCGATCGTCCACTGCGTGGCGTTCGGCCCGGCAGCGGCGAGCGCCGCCGGCACGCGGTCGATGCCGAGTTCGGTCGCGCGCATGTACAACCGGTGAAGGTCGAGCCACTTCGCGGGAATCCAGCGCTCGAAGCGGAACACGCGCAGCTTTGCGTCGGTGCCGTAGTAGTGGATGAGCCGCGAGAACAGCGTCGGTATCAGCGGCTTCCAGCGCGGATTGCCGGGCTGCGCGAGCGCATGCTCGAGCGCCGTCTGGTACGAATACATGAAGCCCTGAACCATGTCGAACACCGCCTGCCAGATACGCTCGGCGAGGCGCGCGGACGCGTCGACGTTCTCGACGTACTGCTTGATCAGCTGCCGGCGATCGGCGGCAAGCGCGGCGTCGAGGAACTCGATCGCGGCGACGCGGCTCGCATCCACCGCCTTGCGTGAAGTGCGCAGTCCCTCGAACGCGCGCATGACGCTCTGCTGGCGGCCGATGACGTCGAGCGTCGGCAGCTCGCGCAGCCACGCGGATGCGCTGCGCGGCGAGGCGAGCGGATCGGTGACATCCCTGGCAGAGGCGGTGAGGAACCCGAACATGGACTCGTTTAGGCGCGTTGCGACGCCCGCGACATCAACGATGCGCGGCGGACGGCGCAATTCGGTCCGCGGAACGCGCAACTGTCTTTTATAGACCAATTCATCAGGGGGCGCAAAACGGGCGTGCTGTTTGCTACAATTTGCGGTCCGGCCGAGTCATGTCGTGCCACCGTTCGGCATGTGGCCTGGCCATTCGCCATCGTTCGAACAAGCAGGAGCACCATGCGAAATCCTCGCGCCGCACGCCGCGCAACGTCTGCTAGCAGTGTGCGCTTACTCAGACTGGCCGCCTTTACCGAAGCGCTGTTCGTTGTCGGACTCATGATGTGTCCGACGGCCGTCCCAGCGCAATCGTCCGGCACGCCCGCAGCCGGCAGCGCTCGGGCCACTGCCGGTGATACCAATGACAGCAAGATGGGTGCCAAGGTGAAAGAGCTGACTAAAATCGATGTTAAACAAGGCACTGGCGCGCAAGCCCAAACGGGTCGTCCGGTGGTCGTCCACTATACCGGCTGGCTTTACGACCCGTCCGCGCCCGACAGCCACGGCAAGAAATTCGATAGTTCCGTCGATCGCGGCGCGCCTTTCGGCTTCTTTCTGGGAGAAGGCAAGGTCATCAAGGGCTGGGATCAGGGCGTCGTCGGCATGAAAGTGGGCGGAAAGCGAACGCTGATCATCCCGCCCGATCTTGGCTACGGCGAACGCGGCGCCGGTGGCGTGATCCCGCCCAACGCAACGCTGGTCTTCGACGTCGAGCTGCTGCAGGTCAAGTGATGGCATTGCTGCCTCGCGATGCGCCGCCGCCGACGATCCGTCGCGTCGATTACCGGCCGCCGCCCTTCCTCATCGACACCGTCGACCTCGCGATCGCGCTCGACCCCGACGCGACGCGTGTCACGGCGACGCTCGCATTCCGGCGCAATGGCGATGCGGACGCCGATTCATCGGCGCCACTGGTGCTCGACGGCGAGGGCCAGCGCGACGTCGACGTCACCCTCGACGGCGTTCGCCTGTCCGCCGATCGCTACACGCTCGACGACAAAGCACTGACGATCCACGGCGCGCCGGCGGCCGGAAAGCTCGCCATCGCAGCGACGATCGGCCCGTCTTCGAACACCGCGCTCGAAGGGCTGTACATCTCGTCCGGCGTATTTTGCACGCAGTGCGAGCCGGAGGGATTCCGCCGCATCGCCTATTTCCCCGACCGTCCGGACGTGCTTGCAACGTACACGGTGACGCTGAACGCCGACAAGTCCCGCTATCCGGTGCTGCTGTCGAACGGCAATCGGATCGCCGCCGGCGATCTCGACGGCGGCCGACATTTCGCCACCTGGCACGATCCGTTTCCGAAGCCAACGTACCTGTTCGCGCTCGTCGCCGGCGATCTTGCCGCGCTCACCGATACGTTCACCACTCGCTCGGGCCGCGACGTCGCGCTCGCGATCTACGCGACGACGGCGAACCTGCCACGCTGCGCGCACGCGATGGCGTCGCTCAAGCGCGCGATGAAGTGGGACGAGGATCGATTCGACCTCGAGTACGACCTCGACACGTTCATGATCTTCTGCGCCGACGACTTCAACCTGGGCGCGATGGAGAACAAGGGTCTCAACATCTTCAACAGCCGCCTCGTGCTCGCCGATCCGGCGACGGCGACCGACGACGACTTCGTCGCGATCGAAGGCGTCATCGGCCACGAGTACTTCCACAACTGGACCGGCAACCGCGTCACGTGCCGCGACTGGTTCCAGCTGTCGCTGAAGGAAGGTCTCACCGTCTTTCGCGACCAGGAATTCTCGTCGGACATGGCCTCGCGCGCCGTCGAGCGCATCGGTGAAGTGCGCTTCCTGCGAGCACGCCAGTTCGCCGAGGACGCCGGCCCGATGGCGCATCCGGTGCGTCCGGACGAATACGCCGAGATCAACAACTTCTACACGACGACCGTCTACGAAAAGGGCGCAGAAGTGATCCGCATGCAGCACACGCTGCTCGGAGAGGCGCGATTTCGCCGCGGGCTCGATCTCTATTTCGCGCGTCACGACGGACAGGCGGTCACGTGCGACGACTTCGTCCAGGCGATGGAAGACGCCTCTCGCGCCGACGGCGGTCCGGACCTCGTCCAGTTTCGTCGCTGGTACTCGCAGGCGGGCACGCCCGTCGTTCGCGTGCGCGGCGACTACGATGCGGCGGCGAGCACGTACACGTTGCACGTCGCGCAGCACGCGCCGCCCACGCCCGGCCAGCTGCACAAGCAGCCGCTGCACATTCCGCTCGCCATCGGGCTCGTCGCAGCCGACGGCCGTGACGTGCCGCTCGCGCTTCGTGGCGATCGCTCGCCGCCGGTTGCCACGCGCGTGCTCGACGTAACCGAGCGCACGCAGTCGTTCACGTTCGACGGCGTGACGCAACGGCCGGTGCCGTCGCTGTTGCGCGGCTTTTCCGCGCCGGTCAAGCTCGCGTACGACTACGACGACGACGCGCTCGCGCTTCTCGCCGTTCGTGACGGCGACAGCGTCAACCGCTGGGACGCCGCGCAGCGCCTCTATGTGCGCGCGATCGTCGCGCAGAGCGAGCGCCACGCGCGCGGCGATGCGCTCGAGCTCGCGCCGGTGCTTGCGCACGTCGCCGCCGCGCTGCTCGATGATCGCCACACCGATCGTTCGCTGATCGCGCTCGCGCTCACGCCGCCCGACCTCGACTACATCGCGGAGTGCGTCGAGACGATCGACGCCGATGCGCTGCTCTCGGCGCGCCGCTTCGTCGTGCGCGAGCTCGCGCGCGCGGTCGCGCCGCGCCTGCTCACCGCGCTCGCGGCGAACCGCGTGAGCGAGCCTTACGCGCTCGCGCCGGCGCAGATCGCGCGCCGCATGCTGAAGAACATCGCGCTGCGCCTCGTCGGCACGATCGACGACGCGCCGGCGCACGCGGCGATCGTCGCGCAGTACGACGGCGCCGACAACATGACGGAGGCGATCGGCGCGCTCGCCGCCGTCAACGACAGCGCTGCGGCGCAGCGTGCGCAGCTTTTCGCTCGCTTCGAGGCGAGATGGCAGCACGAGCCGCTGGTGCTCGACAAGTGGTTCATGCTGCAGGCGCTGTCGCAGCGCTACGACACGCTCGCCCGCGTTCGCGCGCTCACGTCGCACCCGCGCTTCAACGCGCGCAATCCGAACCGCGTGCGCTCGCTCGTCGGCGCATTCGCGCGCAACTGGAGCGGGTTTCACGCCGCAGGCGGCGATGGTTATGCGTTCGTCGCCGAGCAGACGGTGGCGCTCGATCGTGTCAACCCGCACGTCTCGTCGACGCTCGCCGGCGCGTTCAACCTCTGGCGGCGCTTTTCACCGCCGCGCCGCGAAGCGCAGCACGCCGCGCTGGAGCGCATTGCCGCGACACCGCGCTTGTCTCCGGACGTCGCCGAGGTCGTCGGCCGCGCGCTCGCGTGAAGACGAGGGTCAGAGTGCTGTTCAACGACAACTGCACTCTGACCCTCGTTGCACTCTGACCCTCGCTTACCAGTACGTCTCGACGGTGATCTGACCCGGCTCGCGCCGCCGATGCCGACGCATGCCGCGCGCGGCGAGCACCTTCTGCGCGTCGTCGACCATTGCCGGGTTGCCGCACAGCATCACCTGCGAGTTCTCGGGGTTGAGCGCGAGGCCGGCGCGTGCTTCGAGCCGCCCATCGTCGATCGCCGTCGTGATGCGCCCGGGAAGCGAACCGGCGTGCACGTCGCGGCTCACCATCGGAACGTAGGTGAAAGCGCCGGCGTGCGCGGCGCCGATCTGCGCGATGACGTCGCGATAGGTGAGCTCGTTTGCGTGGCGCACGCCGTGCACGAGCACGACGCGCGAGAATTTCTCCCACGGCTCGCCGGTGCGCAGGATCGACAGATAGGGCCCGAGCCCCGTGCCGGTCGCAATGCACCACAGCACGTCGGCCGCCGGCACCTCGGCCACCGAGAAGAAGCCGTTCGCGTTGCGCAGCAGCCACACCGGCTCGCCGGACTCGAGCGCCGCGAGCCTCGGCGTCAGCGGGCCGGCGGGCAGCACGATGAAGTAGAACTCGTGCGGCGCCGAATCGGGCGGATTGACGAACGAATACGGACGGCCGAGCATCGGCTCGGTGCTGCCGGCCGGCGCGGGCAACGCCACCCTGCCGAACTGTCCCGCGGTGAACGTCACCTCCGGCGCGTCGACCATCAGCGACAGCAGGCTGTCCGTCCACCGGCGCTTGCCGGCGACACGCCCCTCGACCCATTTGCTCATCGGATGACCTTCGCGCGTTCCATCGCGTCGACGCGCCGACAGAATGGCGCGTCGCGCGCATTGATAAAATTGCGATTATGCCAACCCGACCGGATGGGGCGACGATGCGCGCCCTCGCTTCGCGCGTCTACCTCCGTCCGCCGGCCCGCGCCGACGCCGGCGCATTCCTCGCCGCCGTGAAGGCGAGTCGCACGCTTCATCGCGGCTGGGTGCAGCCGCCGGCCAGCCTCGAGCGCTTCGCCGTCTTCGTCTCGCGCTACGGGCGCCTCGCGCGCGCCGATCCGCGCGAGCTCACGCACGCGGGCTACCTCGCGCTGCGCAAGGAGGACGACGCCCTCGTCGGCGCCTTCAATTTGAGCGAAATCGTCCGCGGAGCGTTCCAGAGCGCCTATCTCGGCTACTACGGGTTCGCGCCGCACGCCGGCAACGGCTACATGAGCGGCGGCCTCGCGCTCGTCCTCGACGAAGCCTTTCGCACCCTTGCGCTGCATCGCGTCGAGGTGAACGTGCAGCCGACCAACGTCCGCTCGATCGCGATCGTCGAGCGCGCCGGCTTCGTTCGCGAAGGCTATTCGCGGCGCTACGTGAAGATCGCCGGCCGCTGGCGCGATCACGTGCGATTCGCGATGCTCGCCGAGGAGTGGCGCAATAACGCGCGCCGCAGGCGATGACACCGGGGAGAATCGCCGTCGCGCTCGCCGTTCTCGCAGCGGGCTGCGCGACCGACGGCGGCGACAACGTGAAGCACACGCAGGCGATCCAGCCGTATGCAATGCACGAGGACTGCGCGCAGCTTGCGGTCGGCGATCGCATCGTCTATGCGTTCCGGAGCGACGCAGCGCTCGACTTCAACATTCATTATCAGGACGGCGCCGCGGTCGTCGAGCCGATCACGCGCGAGCGCATCACCGAGGACGCCGGAGTCTTCGCCCCGCCGCTCGCACACCGCTACTGCCTGATGTGGGAAGCGGGCGCCGCCGGTGCGCACCTCGACTACCGGATGCGCGTGCTGCGCGCCGCGCGATGAGCAACGCGTCGAGCAGACGCTCGTGCGCCGCCGCGAGCGCCTCGGCGACATCGGCTCGCAGGAGAACGTCCGCTACGACGGCATCGACACGGCGCTTGCCGCACTGCGCGCGAGTGGACGACGCAGCATGTACGTCCGCCCGTCGAAGCCCGAGCGTGTCAGCGTCGGGCGCGCAACGGTCGCAGCGACGCCACGAGCACCTCTAGCGCCGGTCGGTCGAGCTTGCCGCCGCGCGTATGCGGCAGCTCCGCGACGAAGACGATGCGACGCGGCCGCTTGTGTGGCGCGAGGCCGCCTTCGACGTGCGCGATCAGCGCGTCGTCGTCCGGCGGCGAGCCGCGCGCGACCAGCGCCGCGACGACGATCTGCCCCCAGGTTTCGTCGGTCACGCCGAACACCGCCGCCGCGGCAATGCCGGGCATCGCCTCGAGCGCGCGCTCGATCTCGGCCGGATAGACGTTCTCGCCGCCGGTGACGATCACGTCGAAGCCGCGGCCCAGCACATGAACGCATCCGCGCGCATCGATTGCGCCGGCATCGCCGGTGTCGAACCAGCTGCCCGGCGCGCGCGGCGTCTCGTCCCAGTAGCCGTCGAACAGCATGTCGCCGCGCACGTGGATGCGGTCGTCGACGATTTTCAGATCGACGCCGGTCAACGGCACGCCGGACGCGCCGTGCCCGTCGCCGTAACGCTCGGCGTAGCGCGTCGCGACGACTTGCGAGCACGTCTCGGTCGACCCGTACGTCGTGACGATCGGCAGCCGTCGCTCGACGGCGCGCGCACGAAGCTGCGCCGACATCGAGGCGCCGCCCACGAGCAGCGCGCGCAGTCGCTCGGGCGGCGTCCATAGCGGATGTGCGTCGAGCACGCGAGCGAGCATCGTCGGCACGACCGAGGCGAGCGTCGCGCGATGCTCGGCGATCCACCGCGGGAAGAGTGCCGCGTCGAAGCGCTCGGCGAGCGTGACCGCACGGCGCGCGGCGAGGCAGCGCGTGAGGATCGAAAGGCCGCCGACATGCGCGATCGTCATGCATGCGAGCCAGCAATCGTCGTCGTTCCATCCGAGGTTGGCCGCGCTCGCGCTTGCCGACGCCACGAACGCTGCGCGCGGGAGCACGGCGCCGCGCGGCTCGCCCGTCGTTCCCGACGTGAACAGCACCGCCGCCGCATCTTCATGCGGGATCGGGCCGATGCGCGCTGCGATCGCGAGCAGCCGGCCGCGCTCGTTCTCGGTGAGGCGCGGATGGAGCAACAGCGCCGGCACGCGGAGCTCGAGCAGCGCGTACAGCGTGACGACGGTTGCCAGCGTGTTCGAGCCGACGAGCGGATAGCGGCGATTCGCTCGCGCACGTCATGCGCGAGCGCGGGCGTGCACTCGCGCACGAGCGCTGCGAGCTCGCCGAACGTGTACGAAGCGGGACCGATGCGAAGCGCGATCCGGTCGCCGGCATCGCTCGCGGCGGCGACGATCGACAGCTCGCTCATGCCACGCGGGGGCGGCGCTCTACGGAAAGCGCTTGAACTTGCGGAAGTCGGGCTTGCGCTTTTCGAGGTACGCGTTCTTGCCTTCCTGGCCTTCGTCCGACAGGTAGTACAACAGCGTCGCGTTGCCGGCGAGCTCCTGCAACCCGGCCTGGCCGTCGCAGTCGGCATTGAGCGCCGCCTTGAGGCAGCGCAGCGCGATCGGGCTCACCGCGAGCATCTCCCGGCACCACTGCACCGTCTCCGCTTCCAGCTCCTCGTACGGAACGACCCGGTTGACGAGCCCCATGTCGAGCGCCTGCTGTGCATCGTACTGGCGGCACAGGAACCAGATCTCGCGCGCCTTCTTCTGGCCGACGATGCGCGCCATGTACGCAGCGCCGTAGCCGCCGTCGAAGCTGCCGACCTTCGGCCCGGTCTGGCCGAAGCGCGCGTTGTCGGCGGCGATCGTCAGATCGCACATCAGGTGCAGCACATGGCCGCCGCCGATCGCGTAGCCGGCGACCATCGCGACGACGGGCTTCGGCAGCGTGCGGATCTGGCGCTGCAGGTCGAGCACGTTCAACCGCGGCACGCCGTCGCCGCCGACGTAGCCGCCCTTGCCGCGCACGCGCTGATCGCCGCCCGAGCAGAACGCGTCGCGGCCCTGGCCGGTCAGCACGACGACGCCGATGTCGGGATCGTCGCGCGCGTCGGCGAACGCCGCCTGCATCTCCATTACCGTCTCCGGCCGGAATGCATTGCGCACTTGCGGCCGGTTGATGGTGATTTTCGCGATGCCCTCGTCCGCCTTTGCGTAGACGATGTCGCGGTGGCTGCCGCATGGGCGCCATTGCGGGATGCGCGCCTCTGTTGTCGAACCCATCGAGCCGATTTCCTTCAGTCGACCTTGGCACCGGATTGGCGGACGACCTTCGCCCACTTCTCCGTCTCCGACCTGATATGACGCGCAAACGCTTCCGGCGTGCCGGCCACGGGCTGCGCGCCGCGCGCGATCAGCGAATCGCGGACCTGCGGATCGTCGAGCGCCTGGCGGATCGCCGCGTTCAGCTTGTCGATGATCGGCGCCGGCGTGCCGGCGGGTGCGAGGATTCCGTCCCATGCGCTGACCTCGTAGCCGGGCAGCCCCGATTCGGCCATCGTCGGAATGTCGGGCGCCGTCGGGAAGCGCTGCGCCGTCGTGACGGCGAGCCCGCGCAGCTGACCGCTCTTGACGCGCGGATAGGCGTTCGGCATCACGTCGATCATCATCTGCACGCGCCCGGCGATGACGTCGCTGATCGCGGCGGCGCCGCCGCGATACGGAACGTGGACGATGTCGATGGCCGCCATCGTCTTGAACAGCTCGCCGGCGAGATGCGACGTGGTGCCGTTGCCGGCCGACGCGAAGTTGACCTTGCCGGGGTTCGCGCGCGCGTAGGCGATCAGCTCCGATACCGAAGTCGCGGGGAAAGCAGGATTGACCGTCAGCATCGCCGCAATCGACGTCATGCGCGACACCGGCGCGAAATCGCCGATCGGATCGAAGCGCAGGTTTCCGTAGAGCGTCTGATTGATCGCGTGCGTGCCGTTGGTGCCGTAGAGGAGCGTGTACCCGTCGGGCGCGCTGTGGGCGACGATCTCGGCGCCGACATTGCCGCCCGCGCCCGGCCTGTTGTCGACGTAGATCGTTTCGCCGAGGATATCGGCGACCTTCGGGACGACGGTTCGCGCGAGGATGTCGGCGCCTCCGCCGGCCGGGAACGGAACGACGAGGCGGATTGGCCGCTCGGGATAGTCGGCCGCATCGGAGGCCGCCGCGCAGCATGCGAGCGCGAGCATCGCGCCGATACGCGCCGCACGCCGGATCAGGCCATCCATGGCGACACTCTAGCCGAGGTCGGTGTGCGAGTACACGCGGCCATTGTCGACGGGCGCGAGAACGATGCGCTCGACGATCGCCCGCGCGACGTCGGCGGGGTCCTTGAGCAGCCCTTGCTCCTTGAAGCCGCGGAAGAGCTCGACGCTCGGGAAGCGCGCCGGATCGTGGCTTCGCATCTCGCGCTGCATGTCCGTCTCGAAGATGCCGGGCCGAAGCGAGATGCAGCGAAACGTCGGCTCGGCGTGCTCGGCGGCGATCGCGAGCGTGAGCATCTCGATCGCCGTTTTCGTCATCGAGTAGACGCCGCTGCCGGCGATCGCCCGCGCGGCGGCGCCCGAAGATATGTTGACGATGCGCCGCTCGACCCGCTCGTCGGTGAACGTGCGGCAAAACAGGTCGGCGAGCGCGAGCGGAGCCGCGACGTTGGTCGCGAGCGCACGCCCGGCGGCGCCGATGTCGATGTCGCCGACGCGACCGATCGGACCGCCGACGGCGGCGTTGTTGATGAGCGTCACCGCTCGCAGCGGCTCGCGAGCGAGCGCCGCGAAGGCGCTGCCTGCCGCGCTCGCGATCGCGGTCGGCTCGCCGAGATCGCAGCGAGCGAGGCGAAAGCGCTCGCCGGCGAGCCGCGCGCTCGCGCTGCGGCCCACGCCGAGCACGATGAAGCCGCGCGACAGCAGCTCGGCGGCAAGCGCCTCGCCGAGGCCGCGCGACACGCCGGTGACGATCGCGGCATCCACGCTAGCGCCCTCCCTGCATCAGCACGAGCA
Organism: uncultured beta proteobacterium; assembly: GCA_963798655.1. Lineage (GTDB taxonomy): Bacteria > Pseudomonadota > Gammaproteobacteria > Burkholderiales > Casimicrobiaceae > CAVSMC01. The sequence continues at coordinate 51,570 of CAWCUH010000020.1, forward strand.
CGACGATCACGAAAACGACGAGCACGATCAGCGCGATCTTCCACGCGCTCTTCGGATACTCGCCGGCGATCGCGCCGGTCACGCCGTTCAGCGCGCACTGGTACGACTTCGCGCCGTACGTGTACGACAGCAGCCACACCGGCGACAGGATGTGCTTGAACGTCTGCCCGGAATAGTCGGCCCGCACGTCGAGATTGCGAAACGTGTCGCCCGGGACCTGCTGCGCGCACATCGCGCGGAGCTTCGCGTCCATCGCGTCGCGCGCGCGCTGCGCGGCGCCGACGAGGTCGATCTGATAGCGCTCGACGACCCAGCCGGCGACGTAGCCGGCGTTGTACGGCTTCAGCTCGCCGGTCGGAAACGGCTCGATGCCGCGCAGCAGGCTCGGATGCACGCCGACCGACGCGCAGACGAGATCGTCGTCGAAGAAATGCGACAGGCGGCCGGCCGCGGGCTCCCAGCGGACGTGCTGCACCTCGCGCGAGCGCATCTGGCCGTTCTCGACGTAGCTTTCGGTCGTGTAGTAGAAATGGCCGGCGTCGGCGGTCCACGCCGCTTCGACGTGCGCGTCGAACGTCCAGTAGGGCAGATAAACGCCGCGCACCGTGTCGGTGAGCGCCCGGCGCTTCAGCGCGCCCGGCGCGAGCCAGAGCTTGCCATACCACGCGCGGATCGCGTCGCGCGCGCCGTCCTCACTCACCTTGAACGGCAGCACGCTCTCCGGCCGGAACGCGGGCTTCGTCTCCTCGTAGGGCACGAGCTGCGCCGAGCCGCAGAACTCGCAGGTCTGCGCCTGGCGCGTCGGGTCGAGCACCGAGATGGCGTTGCAGCTCTGGCAGCGCACGAGGCGCTTGTCGGCCTGCCAGCCGCGACGATCGTCGGGAAGCCCACGCAGGGCGGCGACGAGGTCGTGCTCGACGACGGCACCGCTCGCGTCGAGCTTCATCGGCGACTCGGTGCCGCAGAACGGGCACACGAGCTTCTGCTTCGCGGGATCCCAGATCGCTTCGCCGCCGCATGCGGGACAGGCGAACTTCGACAGCGCGACCGCTTCGCTCGCCGCAGCGCTCATGTCATCGAATCACATAGCCAGCGACGCGCCAGATGCCATCGGGCTCGCGCTCGAGCGTCACCGACTCCTGCCCTTCGACGTTGGCGAACACCGTGCGGAACACGACCAGCGCGTAGTCGCCGTCGGGATAGCCGGGAACGTCGCGACGAAACTCGGTGTGCACGAGCGTGCGCCGCTCGGGCTTGCCGCGCGCGGTGCGCTCCTTTCGAAGCGCTTCGCTCCACGCGTCGACCGTCATCGAGCTCCTGAATTTCGCCGCCGCGCGATCCCATGCCGTCTGGCTGTCGAGCGTGTCGGTGTACGCGAGCCAGTCGCGCGCCACGCGCTGCACGATCGAAGCGTTCGGGTCCTGCGCGAGCGCCGGCATCGCCGCGACGAACGCCAGCGCGGCGACGAAGCGGCGCCGCGAGCCCGATCGACGCGCGCTCATGTGCGGAGGAATGCGTCGACGGCAGCGCGCGTCACGCGCCACTGCGTGCCGATCTTCTTGCCCTTCAGATCGCCCGATTCGAGGCTCGCCATCACGTCCGACTCGGCGACGCCGAGCACCTGCGCGACCTGCGCCGGCGTCATCAGCTCCGGTGCGCCGCCGCTGCCGGCCGTCGCCTGCGGCGTCGCGATGCCGGGTGTCGACTGCGCGGTGATGCCGCCGACCTGGTTGATCATCTGGTTCGCCATCGCCATGCCGACCGCCAGCTCGGCCCCGACACCGCCCGCGCCGCCGCCCGAGCCGTGCTCCATTCCGCGCGCCATCTGGAACTTCACGTAGTCGTTCAGGTTGCCGACCGCCGCCATGCTCGAGCGCTGATCGATCGCCTGCTCGACTTCCGGCGGCACCGACACGTTTTCGACGATGAACGACGTCATCGCGAGCCCGTACTTCTCTCCGATGATCGGATTGATGATCGGCAACAGCGCTTCGCCGAGCTCGCCGTAGCGCGCCGCGACGTCGAGCGCGGGCACCTTCGCCGTTGCAAGCGCATCGGAGAACACGCTGACGATGCGCGAGCGCATCGTGTCGTTGAATTCGTCGAGGCGGAAGTGGTCGTCGGTGCCCGCGACTTCCTTCAGGAACTTCTTCACGTCCGCGACGCGGAAGTCGTACGTGCCGTAGGCGCGAAGCCGCACGACGCCGAAATCGGCATCGCGCATCATCACCGGGTTCGCCGTGCCCCATTTGTTGCCGGTGAACAGGCGCGTGACGACGAAGTAGACGTCGGCCTTGAACGGGCTTTCGAGCGCGTACTTCCAGCTCCTGAGGTTCGTCAGGACCGGTATGTTGTCCGTGGTGAGCGTGTGCTTGCCGGGACCGAACGCGTCGCCGAACTCGCCCAGATAGACGAACTGCGCGACCTGCGACTCGCGCACGATCAGCTGCGCGCCGTTCTTGATTTCCCTGTCCTCGTCGGGGAAGCGGAAGCTCAGCGTGTCGCGCGAGTCGTCCGTCCACTCGATGATGTCGATGAACTGCTTTTTCAGGAAGTCGATGATGGCCATCGGGGCCCCGGAAAACTTCTGATGGATGATTCGGCGCGGGCGCGGCTTGCGCCGAACGCGCCGCGCACGCGCTCGCTTACTTCTTCGCCGCGAGCTTTTTCGCTTCCGCCTCGGCAGTCTGGAACTCGGACTCGAGACGATCCGCCGGCAGCGCGCCCGGCACGATCGAGCCGTCGGCGAAGACGAGCGTCGGCGTCGCCGTGACGCGCAGCTTGTTGCCGAGCTCGGACGTCGCGGCGAGCGGGGTCGGGCAGTCGCCCGCGTTGTCGGGCAACGCGCCGCTCGAGAAAAACGCGTCCCATGCGCTGGCGCGGTCCGGCGCGCACCAGATGACTTTCGACTTGCGCGCGGCATCCGGATGCAGCTGGTCGATCGGATAAAGGAACGTGTAGATGGTCACGTTGTCGACGTCGTGCAGCGACTTCTCGAGCTGCGCGCAGAAGGGGCAGTCGGCGTCCGAAAAAATCGCCAGCTTGCGCTCGCCGTTACCTTTGACGCGCACGAAAGCGAGATCGAGCGGCAGGCTGTCGAACGCGATGCGGTGCAGCTGCCGCAGCTTCGCCTCGGTCAGGTTCGCCTTCGTGCTGGCGTCGTAGATCGAGCCGACGAGGATGTACTGCACCTTGGTGTCCGTGTACACGAGACGATCCTCGAACTGCGCCTCGTAGAGCCCGAAATACGGCGACTTGGTGACGCTCGCGATCTGTGCGCCGGGAAACTTCTGCTCGAGCAGCTTCTTCACCGACTGCGCCTCGGCTGTCATCTTCGGCGCCTGCGCCGCCGGCTGCTGCGCAAGCGCGCACGGCGCGAGAGCGAGCAGCGGCAGCATCGCGATTGCGAGCGCGCGCTTCGCGGTGAGTGAAACGGAATCGATGGACATCGTTGCCTCCGGTTGAATGGACGATCAGCGCAGCGCGGGCTGCGCGAGGAATCTCTTGGCGAAGGGCAGCCGATTGACCGCCGCGAGGCCGGCATTGCGCGCGGCCGACAGCCACGACGCATCGATCGCGAACAGCCGGGCGAGCGCGTCGGTCACGGCCTGCATCGTCGCGACCGGCTCGGCTCGCCGGCGTGCATAGCGCTCGAGCACGAGCGGCGCACCGGCGTCGAGCGGACCGCGCTCACGGAGCACCGCGGCAAGCGCGTCGACGTCGCCGAAGCCGAGGTTGACGCCCTGCCCGGCCAGCGGATGGACCCCGTGCGCCGCGTCGCCGACCAGCGCGACGCGCGAGGCGATGCACGCGCGGGGCCGAAGATAGTTGAGCGGGAACGCTGCCGGGGGTGTGATGCAGTCGAGCGCGCCGAGCGCACGATCACCCGCGTGGGCAACCCGAAGCGCGAGCGCGGGCGCATCGAGCGCCATCAGTTCCGCGGCAAGGGCTCGCGGTGCCGACCAGACGATCGATATCCGCCGGCCCGGCAGCGGCAGCCAGGCGAGCACGCCGCCATCGGCGCAGAACCATTGTCGCGCAACGCCGTGATGGGAGCGCTCGCAGTCGAAATTCGCCACCACGGCCGTCTGGTCATAAGGCCGCAACGGCGCCTCGAGGCCCGCTGCAGCGCGCACCCACGAGCGAATGCCGTCCGCGCCGACGACGAGCGACGCGCCGATCGTGCTGCCGTCGTGCAGCGTGAGCTGCGCACGATCGGCCGCGACGACGAGCTCGCGCAACTCCGCGGGCGCCACGACGTCGATTCCGCCGCCGCGTGCAAGCGGCAGCAGCGCGGCGCGCAATGCACGCTCCTCGACGATCCATGCGAGCGCGCGCTCGCCGAGATCGAACGCCGAGAATTCGAGCAGCGCGCCGCGATCTCCTTCGACGCGCATCGATTCGATCGGCGCGATGCGCGCGCACTCGAGCGATTGCCATGCGCCGAGCGCGTGGAGCAGCGCGGCGCTGCCGGGACTTACCGCGTAGACGCGCGCGTCCCAATCGTCGTCCGACGAAGGCGGCTCCGGCGACGCGAGCGGCGCGCGATCGACGATCGCCACCCGCAACCCGGCGTGCGCGAGCGCAACCGCGAGCGCGAGGCCGACGAGGCCTGCCCCGGCGATGACGACATCGCGATCGGGCGCGGCGTCGCTTGCTCGCGGTGCGGATTCGCGCCCGGTCATCGCTTGAGCACCGCGCGACGGTTCCTTGCCGGTCGGCTCGCGTTCGGCAGCGGCGGCCCGTGCGCGTTCACGCGTCGGCATCGAGCGTCTCGATCGTCAGCTGCTGATTGGTGTAGATGCACAGGTCGGCGGCGATGCCGAGCGCGCGCTTGACGATATCGGGCGCCGACAGCTCGGTCGTCTCGAGCAGCGCGCGTGCAGCCGCCTGCGCGTAAGGGCCGCCGGAGCCGATCGCGACGATGCCGAACTCGGGCTCGAGCACGTCGCCGTTGCCGGTGATCACGAGCGATGCGCTGTGATCGGCGATGGCGAGCATCGCCTCGAGGCGGCGCAGCACGCGATCGGCGCGCCAGTCCTTCGCAAGCTCGACGGCGGCGCGCGTCAGATGTCCCTGGTGCTTTTCGAGCTTGCCCTCGAAGCGCTCGAACAGCGTGAAGGCGTCCGCCGTCGCTCCGGCGAATCCCGCGAGCACGCGCTCGTTGTAGAGACGGCGGACCTTGCGGGCGGTCGCCTTGATCACGACGTTGCCGAGCGTGACCTGGCCGTCGCCCCCGAGCGCGACGGAGCGGCCGCGGCGGACGGACAGGATCGTGGTGCCGTGAAAGGTCTCCATGGTCATGATCGCAAAGTAGGGTCAGAGTCGACTTTCCGCGACGCCCGGCGCGATGCCGGCAGCTGCACGGAAAGTCGACTCTGACCCTGCGCCGCTATGGTGCCTTCTTGACGAAGTGCCGCGGCGAAATGCCGATGAGCAGCAGCAGCGCCCGGACGATCGGCGATGCCCCGATGATCTGCACGATCCGCCGCTGCGTCTCGATGCGGTTGATCGCGTTCAACAGCGCGCCCGCGCAGACGAAGTCGATCCGGTCGACGGCGCTCACGTCGATCGCCACAACAGGGCGCGTTTGGCCGTACTCCATGATCTTCGCGAGCTGCGGTGACGTCGAACCCGCCATGACGCCCGAGACGGCGAGCGCGTCGCCGTTGAGCGCCGCCAACGTGTCCGGGCTTTCGGCCGGCGCCGATGCGACATTCGCCGCCGGCGGCGGCTCCCAAGAGGGCGGCGACAGCTCGAACGTGACGGCGAACTCGACGGCGCGGTCCTCGAACGTCGCGCGATCGTTCTGCCATTGCAACAGCTCGAGCGAGAGCTGCCACGCGCCCTCGCCGCCGTCGCGACCACGCTTGACGAGCGCGTCGAGGACCGCGCGCACCTTCTCCGAATGCTGCAGCTGCAATTGCAGACGGCGTCGCCGGGCGTCGGCCAGCGCGTCGGCGAGCAGGCGCGCACCGGCATCGTCCATGCCGGTGATCGCGGCGAAATCGAGTCGCGCAGCCGTGCCCGGCTGCGCCGCCGAGCGCCGAAGTGCGTCGAATTGCGAAGCGGTCGCGGGCGAGAGCTTGCCGGACAGCACGATGGTGCCGCCGGCGGCCGCGCGCGGTGACGGCTGCGGCCGTCGTCTTTCCTCCCATGCCGGCGCCGAGCGCTCGAACTCGACGACGTACGACAGCGCGAACTGCTCGAACGCCGCGCGATCGCCGGCTCGCTGCAGCACGTCGAACAGCGCAAGCCAGGCGAGCGGCGACTGCTTCGCATCGGCATCGCTCTGCACGCCCTGCTCGAGCAGCGCGCGCGCAGGCTGCACCTGACCGCTCGCGTAGAGCAGCGCCGAGTTCTCGAGGACGGAGCACAGCCCCGGATTCGCCTGCGCGACCTCGATCGACGAGCGCTGGGGCGTCCATTCCATCATGCTCGCGCCGGTCACGGTGATGTCGCCGGTGTTCGGCTCCGCCGGCCGACGCTCGGCGCCGGGCCTCGCGCCGGCCTGCGCTGCGACTTCGCGTGCGGACACTGGACGCGGTCCGTGCGCGAGCCGCGCCTTGACGTCGTGCTTGACGGGCTCGGGTTTCTTTGCCGGCGGTTTGGAAAAAAGGGCCATGCTCGGTGGAAATGCATCGCGAGCCGACGCGCGCGACGGCTCGCGGCAAGCGAGCAAGCAATTATGTTCCCGTCATAGGGGTCCGACAAGCGAGCCGCTTGACCGGCCTCACGCCCGCGCGAGATTTTGCGCGGCGAAGTCCCAGTTCAGCAGCTTGTCGATCACCGCGTTGACGTAGTCGGCGCGACGGTTCTGGTAGTCGAGATAGTACGCGTGCTCCCAGACGTCGATCGTCAGCAGCGCGGTCGCGCCCTTGGTCATCGGCAGGTCGGCGTTGCCGGTCTTCATCAGCTTGACAACTGCGCCCTCGGCGACGAGCCACGCCCATCCGCTGCCGAACTGCGTCACCGCCGCGTTGGCGAATTCCTTCTTGAAGTTGTCATAGCCGCCGAACGCGGCGTTGATCTTGTCGGCGATCGGCCCGTGCGGCTGGCCGCCGGCGTTGCCGCGCAGGCAGTTCCAGTAGAAAGTGTGATTCCACACCTGCGCCGCGTTGTTGAAGATGCCCTGCTTGTCCGGCTTGGCGGCCGAGCCCCGGATGACGGCTTCGAGCGGCTGGCCCTCGAACTCGGTGCCCGGCACGAGCTTGTTCAGGTTGTCGACGTACGTCTTGTGGTGCTTGCCGTAGTGGAAGCCCAGCGTGTTCGCCGAGATCACCGGCGCGAGCGCGTTTTCGGGATACGGAAGCGGAGGAAGCGTGAAGGCGTCGGCCATGCGGAACTCCTGATGAGATCGGGCAATGCGGGAGAGAACGGCGCCGCGGCGGACGCGCCGTGCCCGGCCATCTTAGCGCAAGCACCGCCGCGCTCGCGCCGAAGTCCCGCGGGTGCCGCTCCGCTCGGCTGCCGCGACGCTGCGCGGTGCCCGGATCAGTCGTCGCCGTAGAGCTTCTGCACGCGCTCGCGCCGCTCCTGCGCCTCGAGCGACAGCGTCGCCGTCGGCCGCGCGAGCAGTCGCGGAATGCCGATCGGCTCGCCGGTCTCCTCGCAGTAGCCGTACGAGCCTTCATCGATGAGCCGTAGCGACTTTTCGACCTTCTTCAGCAGCTTGCGTTCCCGGTCGCGAGTGCGCAGCTCGAGCGTGTATTCCTCCTCGAGCGTCGCGCGATCCGACGGGTCGGTGGTGATCTCGTTCTCGCGAAGGTGCTGGCCGGTGTCGTCGGCGTTTTGCAGCATCTGGTCCCGAAGATCGATCAGCCGCTGCTTGAAGAACGCGAGCTGCGCCTCGTTCATGTAATCCTTCTCGGGCGCCTTCAGCAGATCCTCTTCGGTGAGGACCTTGGGCTTCCTCACCGCGGTTGCCGCGGCTGCTGCACTCTTGCCTGCCATGCTGACCTCTGTTGACCTCGCCATCGGAGCTCTTTCGTCGGCCGCGACGTCTGTCGCAAACGCATCAGCGGCCCGCAGTAAACTCGGCATTATAGCGCGCTCCCGCAACGGATCGCCACACCGAGCCGCGGCCGAGCCGCACTGGTGCGTCGAGCGTCCATGAACTCGTTCCACCCGTAAAAACAACCGGTTCCCGTGCTGCCCGACTCCGACCGACGGTCGCTTCGCGTCACCCGACCCGACGACTGGCATCTGCATCTTCGCGACGGCGCCGCGATGCGCTCGGTCGTCGCCGCAACCGCGCGCGTGTTTCGCAGAGCAATCGTCATGCCCAATCTGAAACCGCCCGTCGTGTCGGTCGCAGGCGCCGCCGCCTACCGCGAGCGGATCGTCGCCGCGGCGGACGCGCGTTTCGAGCCTCTGATGACGCTGTACCTCACCGACAACACGTTGCCGGCCGAGATTGCGCGAGCGAAGGCGTCGGGCTTCGTGCACGCGGTCAAGTACTACCCCGCCGGCGCGACGACGAATTCGGATTCCGGCGTGACGTCGCTCGAACGCGTTCGCGATGTCCTCGCGGCGATGGAGCGCGAAGGCGTCGTGCTCTGCGTGCACGGCGAAGTGACCGACGCGGCGATCGACGTGTTCGATCGCGAGCGCGTGTTCGTCGAGCGCCACCTCGCGCGCATCGTGCGCGACTACCCGGCGCTTCGCGTCGTGCTCGAGCACGTGACGACACGCGAGGCCGTCGAGTTCGTCGAGTCGGCGGCGCCGACGCTCGCCGCGACGATCACGCCGCAGCATCTTCTGTATTCGCGCAACGCGCTTCTCGCGGGCGGCGTGCGCCCGCACCTCTATTGCCTGCCGGTGCTCAAGCGCGAGACACATCGGCAGGCGCTGGTGCGCGCCGCGACATCGGGCAATCCGAAGTTCTTCCTCGGCACCGACAGCGCGCCGCATGCGCGCAGCACGAAGGAGAGCGGCTGCGGCTGCGCCGGCTGCTACAGCGCGCCGGCGGCGCTCGAGCTCTACGCCGAGGCGTTCGAGGACGCCGGATGCCTCGACCGGCTCGAAGCGTTCGCGAGCTTCTTCGGCGCCGATTTCTACAGGCTGCCGCGCAACGTCGACACGGTGACGCTGATGCGCGAGCCGTGGGACATGCCGGAGGAGTTCGAATTCGCGAGCGAGACGATCGTGCCGCTTCGCGCCGGAGAGGTCGTTCGCTGGCGGGTGCTGTAGCGGACGCCGCGCCGCACTGCGACAAACCAGGCGCAACGACGGGAACGTTGCAGCGCGGGTGCTATCCTAGCGATCCGAAGCCAGCCAGGCCGTCGCTGCCTCGCCGTCAAACGCGGGGGAGAGGAAAGTCCGGGCTCCGCAGAGCAGGATGCTGGGTAACGCCCAGCCGCGATAAGCCGTCGCTCACGCGGCGGCGAATGCGAGGAACAGGGCCACAGAGACGAGTCGCCTGCGTTCGCGCAGGCGGGTGAAACGCGGCAACCTCCATCCGGAGCAACACCAAGCATGCGGGCGATGACGCTGCTCGCCGAGTCCGCGGGTAGGTGGCTCGAGCGCGCCGGCAACGGCGCGCCTAGAGGAATGACGGTCATAGCATGCGTACGCGCATGCCGTAACAGAACCCGGCTTACCGGCTGACTTCGGCTTTATTGCACGCGCGCGTCGTCGTCCCCTGGATCGGGCGCGCGCTTCGCACGGATCGCGAGCTCGTAGGCGACGAGCGCGGCTGCGGCGCATGCGAGCAGCAGCCACGGGGTGCGCGAGCGATCCGCGTCGATCGCGAAGAACCCGGCCAGTGCGAGCGGCGCGATCGCGCGCGCGACGAGTTGCGGCATCGCGAGCCTGCCGAGCAGCGTGCCGTAGTCGCGGCGACCGAAGAGCTCGGCCGGAACGATGCCGCGCACGATCGTCAGCACGCCGTTGCTCCATCCGTACAGCGCCGCGAACGCGAACGCGACGCCGAGTCGCGCGTCAACCCGCGTGAATACCGCGAGCGAGGCGACCAGCAGAGCAAAGGCGAACGTGCCGACGGCGATCGGCCTGAAGCGGCGCGCGAACGCGTACTCGACGATGCGCCCGGCGACCTGCATCGGTCCGATCAGCGCGCCGACGGCGACTGCCTGCGCCGCCGTCAGCCCCCTCGCCGTCAACAGCTGGATGAGATGCGCCGACAAGCCGCCCGCGAGCAGTGCCGCGAGCGCGAGCGCAGCGGCGAGCCAGCAGTACGCGCCGGCGCTTTCGGCCGGCACCGCGCCCGATGGTCGCGTCGACGCGGTGCGCGGGCCACCGTGGCCGCCGGCGGGCACGAACAGCAGATGCAGCGGCAGGCACAGCGCGAGCGAGAGCAGCGCGTAGCAGCCGAACGTGCCGCGCCATCCGATGGATTGCTGCAGCAACTGCGACAACGGCCAGAACACCGTGCTCGCGAATCCGCCGAAGAGCGTGAGCGCGGTGACGGCGCGCCGGTACGATGGGCCGGCGATCGTCGACAGTGCCGCGAACGCGGGGTCGTACAGCGTCGCCGCCATCGCCGCTCCGGCGAGAATCCACCCGACGGTGAGGGTGAGCGGTCCCTGCGCGAGCGCGAGCGTCGCGAGAGCGATCGACGCGAGTACGGAGCCTGTTGCGAGCACCGTGCGGCCGCCGAACGCGTCGATGCGCCGGCCGATCCACGGCGACGCAGCGCCCGACACGATGAGCCCTGCGGTGAATCCTCCGAACAGCGTGACGTCGCCGACTCCGAGATCGGCGCGGATCGCCGGCGCGAGCACGGCGATCGAGTAGAACAGCGTGCCCCACGAAACGATCTGCGCGACGCCGAGCGCGCTGACGACGACCGCGAGCCGCTGCGCGCCGCGCGCGGGTGCGTCAGCGTCGCCGCCGCGCATCGCGCAGGATTTCTCGCGCGGCGTTGTGTCCCGGAACGCCGGTGACGCCTCCGCCCGGATGAGTGCCGGACCCGCACATGTACAGGCCGCGCAGCGGCGCGCGATAGTTGCCGCTGCCGAGAACCGGGCGCGCGCTGAACAGCTGATCGAGCGTGAGCGCGCCGTGGAAGATGTCGCCGCCGGTCAGGCCGAAGTCGCGCTCCATGTCGAGCGGCGACCACGCGCGGCGCCCGACGATGCTCGCGCGAAAGTTCGGCGCGACGGCGTCGACCGCGCCGATCATCACGTCGGTCGCCTCGTCGCGCGCGTCGTCCCATGTGCGGCCCGGCTGCACGCGCGCGATGTCGGGATGCACGTGCTGGCAGAAGAGGCTCGCGACGTGCATGCCCGGCGGCGCGAGCGAATCGTCGACGACCGAAGGAATCAGCAGCTCGACGATCGGCGCGCGCGACCAGCCGAACGTCTTCGCATCGAAGTACGCGCTCTCCATGTAGGCGAGCGACGGCGCGACGATGATGCCGCTCGCGTGGTGCGGCTGCGGCTGCGTGCCGCGCAGCGCGGCGAAGTCGGGAAGCTCGGCGAGCGCGACGTTCACGCGGAACGTGCCCGACGCGTACTTGTAGGCGGCGATCCGCGCGCGAAAATCGGCATCGAGATGCTCGGGCGCGACCAGCCGCTCGAACAGCACGCGCGGCGTCACGCTCGCGACGACGCGCGTCGCCTCGACGACCTCGCCGCTGTCGAGCTCGACGCCGGCGGCGCGTCCCGCCTTCACGATGACGCGCGCAACCGGCGCTGCCGTGCGCGTGACGACGCCGCGCGCTTCGCATTCGCGCGCCATCGCCTGCGTGATCGCTCCCATTCCTCCGATTGCGTGGCCCCACTGGCCGCGCTGGCCGTTCGCCTCGCCGAACACGTGATGGAGCAGCACGTACGCGGACCCCGGCGTGTACGGGCTCGCGAAATTGCCCACGACGGCGTCGAAGCCGAACGCGGCCTTGATCGGAGCCGAGTCGAACCAGCGGTCCAGCACGTCGCCGGCGCTCTTGGCGAACAGATCGACGACGTCGCGGCGGCCGGCGAGATCGAGCGCACGAAACGCCTTCGCCGTTTTCCAGGCGTCCAGCAGCGAGGCGAGATCGAAGCGGCCCCGCGCGCCGATGTTGGGCGGCGTGGCGAGCAGCAACGCGCGCAGCACGTCGGCAACGCGGTCGAGCATCGCGTAATACGAGGGCAGCGTTTGCGCATCGCGGCGCGAGAAGCGGGCGACTTCGGCCTGCGTCGCGGCGAGGCCGCCGCCGACCTTGATGCAATCCGGTCCCGGAAGGGGCAGGAAGTTCGAGAACGGACGCAGCACGATGCGCAGCCCGTGCTGCGCAAGGCGCAGGTCGCGCAGCACGTTCGGGTGCAGCAGGCTCACCGTGTAGGCGAGCGTCGAGTTGCGAAATCCCGGATGGAACTCCTCGGTGACGACCGCTCCGCCGAGCACGTCGCGCCGCTCGAGCACGCAGACGGATAGCCCGCCCGCGGCGAGATAGGCGGCGCAGACGAGGCCGTTGTGGCCGCCGCCGATGACGAGCGCGTCGTATCGCTTCGCGTTGGCGATCACGGCCGGTCGTCCCCGCGCAGGCGGCGAGCCAGCGTCTTTGCGTCGAAAGTCACCGGATTCCCGCCCCCCGCTCGCTGCACGCGGGGGCAGGCTTCGCGGGAATGGCGGCGCGTAGCACTCAATCCTCGTCCGCGCTCACCGCGACCGTCGAATAGCCGCAGTCGACATACGTGATCTCGCCGGTGATCGCACTCGAAAGCTCGGAAAAGTAGAACGCGGCGACGTTGCCGACCTCGTCGATCGTCACGTTGCGCCGAAGCGGCGCCGCCTTCTCGAAACGCGACAGCAGCTTGCCGAAGTTGCCGATGCCGGCAGCAGCGAGCGTCTTGATCGGACCGGCGGAAATCGCATTGACGCGGATGTTCTCGGGCCCGAGGCTCGCCGCCATGTAGCGGACGTTCGCCTCGAGGCTCGCCTTGGCGAGTCCCATCACGTTGTAGTTCGGCACCGAGCGCGCGGCGCCGAGATAGGTGAGCGTCAGCATCGAGCCTGCGCGACCCCGCATCATCGGCCGCGCGCCCTTTGCGAGCGCGGCGAAGCTGTACGAGCTCACATCGTGCGCAATCGCGAATGCCTGCCGCGTCAGCGCGTCGAGGTAATCGCCGGCGAGCGCCTCGCGCGGCGCGAACGCGATCGAATGCAGCAGGCCGTCGAGACCGCCCCAGGCGTCGGCAAGCGAATCGAACAGCCGCGCGATGTCGTCGTCCCTGGTCACGTCGCATGGCAGCACCGGTGCCGCGCCGAACTCGGCGACGATGCGCGCGACGCGCTCGCGCAGCTCGTCGTTGACGTACGTGAACGCGAGCTCGGCACCCTCGCGCTTGCATGCGCGGGCAACGCCGTAGGCGATCGAGCGGTTCGACAGAACGCCCGTGATCAGGATCTTCTTGCCGGCGAGGAATCCCATGGTTGGCCGATCAGGCAGCGTAGGGCAATGGCATCAGAAGCCCAGCGTGCGCATCTGCCCGATGACGCCGCAGGCGAGGCGCCCGTTCGGCACGCCAGGCCGAGCGTCGAGTGATCCGCTCGCCTCATGCAGGACGACGGCCTTGCCGACGAGCCCGTCCGGTCCCTGCAGCTTGTAGCCATGCAGGCGCGTGGAGAGCACCGCCGTGCCCTCGGAGCCGGCGTACAGCGTAATCGGCTGCGGCTGCATGCCCGGCGGCGCCCACGGCGCGCCCGCGGAAAACGCGTTCGGCGACGAGCAGTTGCCGCTCGCGTGGAAGACGACCCGAAACGTTCCCGGCATCAACTCCGTCGCATAGACGGCGATCGCGATGCCGTCAGCCCGCTCGGTGATGTGCACGGTGCCGCCAACGGTGCTGCCGTTCTTCCCGCGAAGCTCGGCGCCGTACGCGAAGGTTTCGGGTTTTGGAAGGTCCCTCGTCCCCTGGCATGCGACGAGCAGCGCGGGCGCGATGACGGCCATCGCGAGCGCGGTAGCGCGACGCGCAAGAGGTTGTCGGCGTGCCACGGTGGATTCGCTCAGCCCGCCCTGATCACGCCGCACGCTACGCGAGCGCCGGAATTGCCCGTCGGTTGCGTCTTGTAATCGTCGGGGCCCTGGTGGACGACCACGCTGCGGCCCACGATGTCGGTCGGGCCCGAGCCGACCTTCATTTCGTCGAGCAAGACGATGAGGCTCGCCGTGCCGGACGCGTCGGCGACGAGCGCCGGCATGTCGCCGACGTGGCGCTCCGCGCTTTCGTAATGACCGTGCGGCTTCGCCGTCGGATTGAAATGTCCGCCTGCGCTCATGCCGTCCGGTGCGCTGCAGTCGCCCTTCTCGTGCACGTGGAAGCCGTGCGGTCCCGGGGACAAGCCGGTCAGGTTCGCGACGACCTTGACGCGGTCACCGACCTGCGTGAACGTCACCGTGCCGCGCGCGGTGTTGCCCTGCGTCGGCGCGACATCCGCCGTCGCGACCGGTACGCTCGCCTGCATCGACGAGCATGCGGCCGCGAGCGCGGCTGACGCGACGAGTGCGATCGCTTGCTTCATCTGCAGGGCTCCCGGCCGTTGTCTGGCTCATCGCGACGAATGCGCATCGAATGGGCGACACTTTGCGCTGTCGGCCGTGATTATAATCGCCGGCGTCGCCCGCGCGGTTTCTCGATGAAACTGCGGGGCGCCTTTTCAATTCGAGGGAACGTGATGATCACGAACATTCAAAAGCGCGCGCGCAACGCAACGGCGACCGCGGCGCGCTCGACCGTCGCCACCGCAATCGCGTTCGCAACCGCCGCGATCCTGACGAGCTGCGGCGGCGGCGGTGGTGGAAACTTCGACGTGAACGTGAAGCCATCGTTCGTCGGCACGGTGACCAAGACGACCTACGACGGCACGTCGGACGATCTGCTGACCGGCGGCATGGGCAAGACAGGACTCGGCGCCGCAGCCGCGCCGGCGCCCGCCAACCCGGCGACGCCGACGGCTGCCGAGCTGCGCCGCATTGCGATCTTCAACAACTATCGCGCGATTCTCGACATCAGCCCGAAGGGCGGCTACGGCACGCTGTACGGGCCGAACATCGACGTGTCGGGCCGCGACACGCTCGGTGAAGGCAAGATCGCCGGCACCGAATACCTCGCTTACGCCGACGACGGTACCGGCGCGAAGAACGTCACGATGATGGTGCAGGTGCCGGCGTCGTTCGACAAGGCTCGCGCGTGCATCGTCACGGCGCCGGGGTCGGGCTCACGCGGCGTCTACGGCGCGATCGGCAGCGCCGGCGAATGGGGACTGAAGCACGGTTGCGCGGTGGCGTACACCGACAAGGGCACCGGCATGGGCGTGCACGATCTCGCGACGAACACCGTGAATCTTCAGAACGGGCTTCGCAGCGACGCGACGGCGGCCGGCAAGAGCTCGAACTTCACCGCGGCGTTGTCGGCGAGCGATCTCGCGGCGTTCAACGCGGCGAGCCCGTTCCGCGTTGCGTTCAAGCACGCGCATTCGCAGCAAAATCCGGAGAAGGACTGGGGCCGCAACACGCTCGATGCCGTGCGCTTCGCGCTCTACGTGCTGAACGAGCAATTCTCGGACAAGTTCGCCGACGGCACGTCGAAGCTCCAGATCAAGCCGGACAACACGATCGTCATCGCCTCGTCCGTGTCGAACGGCGGCGCCGCGTCCATCGCAGCCGCCGAGCAGGATACCGAGGGATTGATCGACGGTGTCGCCGTCGCCGAGCCCACGCTCGAAACGAATGCCAACCCGACGCTGGTCGTGAGGCGCGGCACGAGCGCCGGAGCAGGCATCGGCAGGCCGCTCTACGACTACTACTCGTACGCCAACCTGTACATGCCATGCGCGGCGTTGTCCACGCGCGCGACGAACGCGCCCGGCCTTGCGCTGCTGCCGGTGGCGGTCGCGACGAACCGCTGTGCGTCGCTTCGGGCGAAGGGATTGCTGACAGCGTCGACGACGGCCGAGCAAGCCGAGGAGTCGGTCGACAAGCTGACTGCGCTCGGTTATGGACCCGAATCGATCGCGCTCTACGCGTCGCACTACCTGTTCGGCTATCCGCCCGTCGTGACGGCATACGCGAACGCGTACGGCCGCTTCAGCGTGAAGGACGCTCTGTGCGGCCAGTCGTACGCCGCGACCGACGCGGCGAATCATCCCGTTGCGGCATCGGCGACGGCGCTCGCGCAGATCTTTGGCACCGGCAATGGCGTGCCGCCGACCGGCACCATCAACATCGTCAACAACAATGCCGTCGGCGGGCCCACGCGCGACGCGGCGAGCGTGACGGCGTCGACCGGTCTCGCCGACCTGAACATCGACGCCGCGATCTGCCAGCGCAACCTGTTCACCGCCAACGACGCGAACGCGCTGCGCGTGCAGAACGGAATTTCCGAGACGTTGCGCAGTGCGAACCTGCATGGCAAGCCGGCGATGATCGTCGCCGGGCGCGCCGACACGCAGGTGCCGGTGACGTTCAACGAGCGCCCGTACTATGGGCAGAACAAGATCGTCGAAGGCGCGGCGAGCAAGCTGTCGTACATCGAGGTCCTGAACGGGCAGCATTTCGACGCCTTCATCGACAACGCGGCGCTGCCCGGCTACGACTCGATGTACGTGCCGCTGCACTACTACTTCCTCCAGGCGATGGACCACGTCTACGCGACTCTCACGTCGAACGCGCCACTGCCGCCGTCGCAGGTCGTGCGCACGACGCCGCGCGGCGGCACGCCGGGCGCGGCGCCGCCGATCGGCACCGCCAACCTGCCCCCGATCGTGAACACGCCGGCCGTCGCGGACCAGATCACGTTCACGAACAACGTGCTGACGATTCCCGAGTAGACAAACGCGCGCGGAATGACGCGGCAGCGCGGTAGAATCGAACGGCCGCCCGCATTGCGCGGGTGGCCGTTTCTTTCCGCCTCGCCCATTCCCCATGTCGACGATGACGCCGCAGGAAATCGTTTCCGAGCTCGATAAGCATATCGTCGGGCAGGCGGCAGCCAAGCGCGCCGTCGCGATCGCCCTGCGCAACCGCTGGCGGCGCCTGCAGGTGTCGGAGCCGCTGCGCCAGGAAATCACGCCGAAGAACATCCTGATGATCGGGCCGACGGGCGTCGGCAAGACCGAGATCGCGCGCCGCCTCGCGCGCCTCGCCGACGCGCCGTTCATCAAGGTCGAGGCGACGAAGTTCACCGAGGTCGGTTACGTCGGCCGCGACGTCGACACGATCATCCGCGACCTTGCGGAGGTCGCGGTGAAGCAGACGCGCGAGACCGAAGCGCGCAAGGTGCGCGACCGTGCCGCCGACGCCGCCGAGGAGCGCATCCTCGACGTGCTGCTGCCGCCGGCGCGTGAAGTGAACTTCCACGACATGCAGCCGACCGACTCGGCGACCCGACAGCGTTTTCGCAAGATGCTGCGCGAGGGCAAGCTCGACGACAAGGAAATCGAGATCGAGGTCGCCGCGCTCGCGCAGCAGCCGGAGATCATGGCGCCGCCGGGCATGGAAGACCTGACGAGCCAGATCCAGGGGATGTTCGCGCAGCTTTCCGGCGGCCGCCGCCGACTGCGCAAGCTCCGCGTCGGCGAAGCGCTGAAGGCGCTGACCGACGAGGAGGCGTCGAAGCTCGTCAACGACGACGACGTCAAGGCGCGCGCGCTTGCGAGCGCCGAGCAGAACGGCATCGTGTTCCTCGACGAGATCGACAAGATCGCGAGCCGCCAGGAGATGCACGGCGCCGACGTGTCGCGCCAGGGCGTGCAGCGCGACCTGCTGCCGCTGGTCGAGGGCACGACGGTGTCGACGAAGTACGGCATGATCCGCACCGATCACATCCTGTTCATCGCGTCGGGCGCGTTCCACCTGTCGAAGCCGGCCGATCTCATTCCCGAGCTGCAGGGGCGCTTCCCCATTCGAGTCGAGTTGAGCTCGCTGTCGGTTTCCGATTTCGAGCAGATCCTCACCGCCACCGACGCGTGCCTCACGCGGCAGTACGAGGCGTTGCTCGGCACCGAGAACGTGAAGCTCGACTTCTCGCCGGACAGCATCCGCCGGCTCGCCGAGATCGCATTCGCGGTGAACGAGCGGCAGGAGAACATCGGCGCACGCCGGCTCTACACGGTGATGGAGCGCCTGCTCGAGGACCTGTCGTTCGACGCGACGCGCCGCGACGGGCAGACGGTGCCCATCGACGCCGCGTACGTCGACGAGCGGCTGCGCGGCATCGCCGGCGACGACAATCTCGCGCGCTACATCCTATAAGGGGACAGACGACGCTTTCCGCAGGCAGCCTGCGGAAAACGTGGTCTGTCCCCGTTAGCCATGCTCGCGCGCATCCTTGGCATCATCCTGCCGGTCTTCTCGATCGTCGCGGTCGGCTATTTCTGGGCCCGGCGCGTGCACCCGGACATGACGATGGTGAACCGCATCAGCATGAACGTGCTCGCGCCGGCACTGATCTTCTCGGCGCTGTCGAGCAAGGGCTTCGACGTCGCCGCGTATCAACGGCTGATGCTCGGCTGCGTCGGCGTCGTCCTCGGCTCCGGGCTGCTCGCGTGGCCGGTCGCGAGGATGATGCGCGTCGACTGGAAGACGTTCGTGCCGCCGATGATGTTCAACAACTGCGGCAACATGGGGCTGCCGCTGTCGGTGCTCGCGTTCGGCGAGGCGGGATTCGGCGCGATGGTCGCGCTGTTCAGCATCTCGAACCTGCTGCAGTTCACGCTCGGCACGTGGATGCTCGACCATCGTGCGCGCTTCACGAGCCTTGCGCGAAACCCGATGGTGCTGTCGACGTTCGCCGGCTTCGCCTTCGCGATCGTGCACCCGCCGCTTCCGGACTGGATCGCGACCGCGCTCAGGATCACCGGCGACGGCCTTATCCCGCTGATGCTGCTCGCGCTCGGCGTGCGCATGATGGACATGCGATGGAACGATGCGAAGCTCGGCGCCGTCGGCGCAATCGTGTGTCCGGTGAGCGGCGTCGCGGCGGCGCTCGCGCTCGCGCCGCTGCTCGCCCTCGATCCGCTGCAGCGGGGCCTGCTCGTGCTGTTCGGCTCGCTGCCGCCGGCGGTGCTGAACTTCATGGTCGCCGAGCACTACCGGCAGGAGCCGGGCAAGGTCGCGTCGATCGTGCTTATCGGCAATCTCGCCGCGATCGCGTTCATCCCGATCGGACTCGCGATCGCGCTCGCCTGAAAGAAAAACCGGACGCGCGGCTCGCGCGTCCGGCCGGAACAAAACGCCCTCGAACTAAATTAGTGGTGCACCGGCGTCGGCGCCGCCGCGCCGGGCACGCGATCGACGCGCGCTTCGCCGCCCGCGTACTCGGGCGCGCTCTCGACGCCGACGCCATGCACGTGCACCATGTGTCCGCCAAGCCACCCGGAAACGGCGAGCCCGGCGACGGCGATCACCGACAGCGCGAGCGGCCAGCCGACGACGACGGTGCCGTGCGTGCGCAGCCACAGATTGATCGCGTACAGCACGACGGCGACCAGGTTGATCGACATATGGATCGTCGCGATGCGCTTGGTGTCGCGGTTTTCCAGCGACGAATAATCGATGAGACCCGGAATCGCGGCGGCGAGCGCGCCGACGAACCCGCCGACCATCGTGTACAGCGACACGAGCTGCCACTTGTCGGGCTCCGCGCTTCGCAGCGAAGCGAGGTCGCACACGAGCGAGAAGATGAACAGGCCGACCGGAAAGACGATGAGCATCGCGTGGAGCGGATGCCCGGCAACGCTGGCTGGCGTGCGCATGATGTCTCCAGGGTTTTGATGATTCCCATTAGACGGCGCCAGCGATCGCCGCGTTCCTCGGCAACGGCACGCTCGCCGTCGCCTTGAAAAATCTGCGGGATAATCCACCCATGAACCTTCATCGGATGCTCGCGGCGCGCGCCGCGGAAAGGCGGCCGCTGACCGTGGGCCTGATCGGCGCCGGCAAGTTCGGATCGATGTACGTCGCACAGGCGAAGCACACGCCGGGCATCCACGTCGTCGGCATCGCGGACCTCGCGCCCGAGCGCGCGCGGGCTTCGCTCGAGCGCACGGGATGGTTGCCGGAGCGCTTCGCAGCGACCTCGCTTGCGCAGGCCGCGAAAAGCGGGACGACGTTCGTCACCGACGATGCGCGCGCGCTCATCGACGCACCCGAAATCTCGATCGTCATCGACGCGACCGGCAATCCCGCCGCCGGCATCCGGCACGTACTCGCCTGCTGCGAGCAGCGCAAGCACATCGTGATGGTGAACGTCGAGGCCGATGCGCTCGCGGGACCGCTGCTCGCGAAGCGCGCACGCGATGCCGGCATCGTCTATTCGCTCGCGTACGGCGATCAGCCGGCGCTGATCTGCGAGATGGTCGACTGGTGTCGCGCGGCGGGATTTGCCGTTGTCGCCGCCGGCAAGGGCACGAAGTACCTGCCGGCGTATCACGAGTCGACGCCGGCGACCGTGTGGCCGCATTACGGTTTCACGGCGGAAATGGTCGCTGCCGGCGACTTCAACGCGCAGATGTTCAACTCGTTCCTCGACGGCACGAAGAGCGCGATCGAGATGGCGGCCGTCGCCAACGCGACCGGCCTCGCGCCGGCGCCCGACGGGCTCGCGTTCCCGCCGTGCGGCGTCGACGACCTGCCGCGCGTGCTGCGTCCGCGCGAGCACGGCGGCTCACTGCATCACGCGGGCCAGGTCGAGGTGATCTCGAGCGTCGAGCGCGACGGCCGCCCGGTGTTCCGCGACCTGCGCTGGGGCGTGTACGTGACGTTCGAAGCGGGCGACGCCGCGGGCGAAGACTATGTGCGCAAGTGCTTTCGCGAATACGGCTTCTCGACCGATCCGTCGGGCCGCTACTGCGCGATGTACAAGCCGTACCACGCGATCGGGCTCGAGCTCGGCATCAGCGTCGCGTCGATCGGATTGCGCAACGAGCCGACGGGATCGGCGATCGCGTGGAACGCCGACGTCGTCGCCACCGCGAAGCGCGCGCTCGACGAGGGCGACACGCTCGACGGCGAAGGCGGCTACACCGTGTACGGCAAGCTGATGCCGGCGGCGGATTCGCTCGCGCTCGGCGGGCTGCCGCTGGGGCTCGCGCACGGCCTGAAATTGAAGCGCGCGATCGCCGCGCATGCGCCGCTGCGATGGAGCGACGTCGTGATCGACGAGCGCGTCGACGCCGTTCGCTTCCGACGCGAGATGGAGCGCACACTCGCGCCCCTCGGCGGCTAGCTTACGCGGCGCGCCGGAACGTTGCGAGCAGCGCGCCGGCGGCGACGAACAGGCCGCCGAACGTGCGGTTGATGATGCGCACGTGGTGCGGCTCGCGCAGCGCGGCGAGAACGCGCGACGCGAGACCGGTGTACGCGCTCATCACGACGAGATCGGTGAAGGCGAGCGTCGCCGCGCAGACCGCGTACTGCACCGCCTGCGGACGCGCCGGATCGATGAACTGCGGCAGCACGGCGAGCATGAACACGATGCCCTTCGGGTTGGTCGCGTTCACGAGAAACCCTTTCACGATCAGCTCACGGCGCGAGACGCCTTCCCGCGCGCTGTTCGCGTCGACGATCGGCCGCGCCGGCGCGCGCCATTGCTGGATGCCGAGCCATACGAGATACGCGGCGCCGAGCCATTTGATCGCCGCGAACGCGACCGCCGACGCCGCGAGCAGCGCGCCGAGGCCGGCGGCGACGATGGCAAGCACGAAGAGTATGCCGAGCTGCAGGCCGGCGATGTTCCAGAGGCCGCGCACGTAGCCGTAGCGCATGCCCGTCGCCATGCACGAGATTGCGCCCGCGCCAGGCGACAGGCTGATCAGCCACGACGCGACGAAAAAGGCGAGCCAAGTGGAGAGCGACATGGGTAGAACTCCGAGACAAGCCGATTCTACG
>CAWCUH010000021.1:0-13923 GCA_963798655.1 uncultured beta proteobacterium
CCCACAACGCGCGCACACACGGCCGCCTCGTCCGGCGTGCCGGTGATCGCGACGCGATAGCCGCTGCGCGCGAGCTCGCGCGCGACGTGCGCGAAGCGCTCGTCCGCCCAGCGACGGCTCTTCAAACGCGCCCCCGGGTGGATGCAGACGAAGTCGCCTCGTCCAAGCGCATGGGCTTCGGCGAGCGCGCTCGCCGAAGCGTACTCCTCGGCGGTGATCGGGAATTCGAGCTCGCTGCCGCGGCGCGCGATGCGAAGGAAATCGATGAGCCGGAGGCAGCGCTCGACTTCGGTCCCGGTGTCGGGCCACGGCGTGAAATGCTCGGGATCGGGACACGGGCCGCCGCCCGGATGGAAGCCGACGGTCGTCGCAGCGCGCAGCATCATGACGATCGCGTTGGTGACCTCGCCGCTGCCGTGAAGCTGCACCGCTACGTCAAGGTTCGCCTGCCGGGCCGAATACAGGAACGCCGGCCACGCATGGGCATCCGGCTTGCGTTCCGGCAAGCCGCGATAGCCTGGAAACTCGACGAACGCGTCAACGAGGTGACTGAACCGGCGGACGAACTGCGCCGCCCACGGCAGCCCGATCAGCGTGATGACGGCGGACGGATACGCGTGGCGCAGCGCGCGAAGCGCGGGCACCGAGCACAGCAGGTCGCCCAGCTGCAACGCGCGAAACACGGCAATGCGCTTCGGACGGCCGTGCCGCAGGTCGAGCCTGGGCATCAGAACCGCCCTCGGTAGATGGCACAGGAGCGGCATACGGGAGGGGGCCGGTCGGCGGCGAGATCGGCGCGAAATCGCCGGTAGTCGTCGTTGTGCCACACGGCGGCAACGCTTTCCTCCAGCACGTTGCCGAAGCGGGCGCGATCCGGCGTGCCCACCATGCAACACGGCATCGCCTCGCCGCGGTAGCTGACGTACGCGCCTTGCCACGGCCAATCGCAACGCGGCCCGGCGTTCGGCCGACGCTCGGCGCGCCGCAGCGGCGGCAGGCGCAGTGTGACGCCGAGCGCGCGCGCCTCGGCGCGCGCCTCGGCATACACGGCCTCGACAGCGGCGTCGTGCTTCGCCGTCAGATGCTCGGCGTCGATGAACGAGCGCATCGGCTTGTAGTGCTCGGGCAGCGACGTCTCCTCGAAGTCGTGGCACAGGTACTGGACGAACACGTCGCGCACGCCCTCGCTCGCGGCGAGCCGCACCAGCGCCGGCAGCTCGCGCACGTTCTGCCGCATCAGCACGCTGACGATTCGCACGTCGAGCGCGCTCGCAGCGGCGGCGCGCGCTTCCATCACGCGGCGAAGATTGCGCAGCGCCTTGTGAAAGCTCGCGCCGACGCGAATGCGCTCGTAGATCTCGGGCGTCGCGGCGTCGAGCGACACGTGCAGCTCGGCAAGGCCGCTCGCGACGCATTCGACGGCGCGACGCCGCGAGAGCAGCGTCAGGTTCGAGTTGGTCGACACGCGAATGCCGCGCGCGGCCGCCCACGACACCATCGCGAAGAACTGCGGGTGCATCATCGGCTCGCCGAGGCCCTGGAGCTGCAACCGCTCGAGCGCCGGAAAGCCCTCGACGATGCGCTTGAAGTCGTCGAGCGGCATGAACGCGTTCGCCCCGTACGGCGGACCGTCGCGGCGAAACTGGATCGCGCACATCGTGCAGCGCAGGTTGCACTGGCCGACCGGCTCGATCTGCAGGAACGTCGGCAGCGGCGGCGCGTCCGACCAGCGCCCGGCGGCTTCGGCGACGCCGCGTTCGACCTGCGCGCCCATCGTCACAGGAACAGCACGCGGTAGCGCCACGCGCCGCACATGCGCCAGAACACCGAGACCGGCGGAATCAGCGCGGAGGTCGCGATCATCTCCACAACGTGGCGCAAGCTCTTCTGCGTCGCGCGCAGCCGCTTCCAGCAGAACAGCGCCGTGACCGTCGCCCAGCCGATCGCGGCGGCAGCGACACCCGGCGTGTATCCGCGCAACGCCGAATAGAGCATCGCGATCAGCGCCAGCACCGCGACGTAGTAATGCCACGGCGGCTGCGGCCGGATCCAGCGCCGGTAGTCGCGCGGGTACTTCTTGTAGAGCAACGCATCGAAGACAACGCGCTTCTGCTGCTTGACGCTGACGCCCCACTTGGCCGGCCGGATGGGATGCACGACGACGGCGCGCGATGCGCAGCCGATGCGCGCTCCGCGCCGGCGCAGCTCGAACTGCAGGTCGGCATCCTCGCGCCACGCCATGCGGTAGCGCTCGTCGAAGCCGCCGACCGCGCGGAGCATCGCCGTACGCACGAAGCAGTTGGCGGTGACGAAATCGGCATTCGCGAGCCCGGCGGCATCGCGCTCGTAGTCGGTCGGGTCGCCGGGCAGCGGCACCAGGATGCGGCCCGCCGCGGCGTCGAGGCCGGCGAGCGCGGCGAGCCCTTCGCGCAGCCATCCGGGCGCCGGCCGCGTGTCGTCGTCGGTGAACGCGATCACCGGCGCGCGCGCACAGCGCCAGCCGCGATTGCGCGCTGCCGCCGGGCCGAGATTCTCCGACGAATGGACGTAATGGATGGCAAGACCCGGCCGGCGCCGCGCCGCGCGTGCGCTGACCGCGTGATTGGCGACGCTCGCGGCGCGCGACGAGCCGTCGTCGACGACGAGGATCTCGAACTCCGACGTGTCGAGATCCTGGCGCAGCAGGTGATCGAGGCAGCATGCGAGCAGCTGGGGCCGCTCGTGCGTGGGCACGACGACGGAAGCGCGCATCATGAACGGACTCCCCTATTGTCCTTGTCGAGCAGAAACGATCCGATCGCGAGCACGTCGAGCGGCGTCGTGAAGAAGCACTCGAGCGCGTCGCGCGGCGTGCACACGATCGGCTTTCCGCGCGTGTTGAACGACGTGTTGATCAGCACCGGCACGCCCGTGCGCGATGCGAACGCCTCGAGCACCGCGTGATAGCGCGCGTTCTGGCGGCGATTGACGGTTTGCACGCGGGCCGTTCCGTCGACGTGACACGCGGACGGGATGCGATCGCGCTTGTCCGCCTTCACGTCGAACACGAAAAGCATGAACGGCGAGCGCGTGCATCCGGCGAACCAGTCGCCGGCTGCTTCCTCGGTCACCACGGGTGCGACCGGACGGAAATCCTCGCGATCCTTCAACTCGTTCAGCCGCTGCTGCATCGTGACCGAGATCGGCGATGCGAGGATCGAGCGCGATCCGAGCGCGCGCGGACCGAACTCCATCCGGCCCTGGTACCAGCCGACGATCTTGTCGTTCGCGAGCCGGTCGGCCACTTCGTCGACGAGCGAAGCCGGCCGCGTGTAACCGGCGCGCGCCTCGCGCAAGGCGCGCTCGATCGCCGCGTCGTCGAACGCAGGTCCGAGATAGACGTCGTCCATTGCGTACGCGCGCTCGCCCGATCCGTTCGCCTTTTGCCGCTCGCCCGCGTCCACCCAGAGTGCGGCGCCGAGCGCGGTACCGGCGTCGCCGGCAGCCGGCTGAACCCAGATGTCGTCGAACACCGCCGCGTCGCGCAAGCGCGCGTTCATCACGCAGTTGAGCGCGACGCCGCCCGCCATCACGAGGCGTGAGCAGCGCGTGCGCACGGCGAGCCACGACGCGATGCGCAGCGCGGTTTCCTCGAGCAGCTGCTGCGCCGACGAGGCGAGATTGAGGTGCGCCTTGGTCAACGGGTCGCCGCGCCGGCGCGGCGGACACCACGCGGCGAACGGCATCGGATCGATCCGGTAATCGCCCTCGCCGAGCCAGTGCACGTACTCGCGCATCAACTCGATCAGCGTCGGACTGCCCATCGATGCGAGCGCCATCACCTTGTACTCGTCGGAGGAATGCAGGAAGCCGAGGTGCGATGTGATCTTCTCGTAGAACAGCCCGAGCGAGCTCGGCAGCTGCACCTCGCTGATCTTGCGGTAGACGCCGTCGCGCACGACGCCGTATTGCGTGGACGTGCGCTCACCGCGGCCGTCGAGCGTGAGCACCGCCGCGTCTCCGGGCGGACCGGCGAGAAAGGCGCTCGCCTGGTGGCACAGGTGATGCTCGACGAAATGCCATCGATAGCGCCGCGCTTCCTCGCGCGCCGTGCGAAAGCGCGCGTCGAGATGAAGCGGCGCACCGCTCACGAGCTGGCGCGGTGCATTGACTACGTACGACAGGAACAGCGGCTCCCACGGCGACGCCGCGTTCGCCGACACCGAAGCGCTCGGCTCCTTCGGCAGCACGAATGTCGGCTCCTTCCAGCCGTCGAGCAACGCGGGATCGTACGAGTACGCGACGTGGTCAATGTCGTTCAGCTCGAGACCCTCGACCGACAGGCAATAGTCGATCGCGTGGTGCGGCATTTCGTACGCGGCGAACGGCGTCGGCCGCTTGCCGTGCTTCACCTGCGTGAAGCGCTCTTCCTCGGCGGCGGCGACGACGACGCCGTCGCGCACGAGGCACGCGGCCGAGTCGTGGTAAGCCGCGTTGATGCCTAATGTGTACATGCGATGCGGGTCGACTGCGCGCGCGTACGCGGCCCCGACATCGAGCGCGAGCTGTCGTCAGCGTCGAACAACTCCTCGACCGCGCCGACGACCTCGCGCGGCGACACGTCGGCAAGGCAGCGCTGGTGGCCTTGCGGACAGACGCTCTTCAGGCACCAGCGGCACGGCACGTCGCGGCTCAGGACTCGATGCGCAACGCCCCACGGCGTGTGCTGCGGGTTCGTGAGCGCGTACAAGTCGACGACCGGCGTGCCGACGGCGGCGGCAGATGCGCCGGCCCGGAGTTGTTGCAGATGGCGACGCTCGCGCGCTCGAGCAGCGCGGCGAGCTCGCTCCAATCGAGCGCGCCGCCGAGCGACGCCGCCGACGGCGCCGCTTCGCGCATCGCGGCGAGCGCTTGCGCGTCGTCGTCGCCACCGGCAAGCACGACCTGCCAGCGTGGGTCGGCGGCGAGCGCGCGCACGGCCTCGGCGAAGTGCTGCGTCGGATAGCGGCGCGACGGCGCGCTCGCGCCCGGATGCACGACGAGCCAGCGCGCGCGAGGATCCAGTCCCGCCGCGCGCGCCTTCGCATCGAGCGCGGCGCGCGAGCCGTCGCTCACCGCATAGCAGAGATGCACGTCGTCGGCGTGCGAACCGATGGCGCCGACCAATTCGAGTTGACGCTGCACTTCGTGGCGCACGCCCTCGTGCGGATTGCGATCCGGATCGGGCAGCCAGTCGGTGAGCAGCTCGTACGGGTTCTCGCGGCAGTACGCGAGGCGACGCGGAACGCCGGCGAGGTGCGCCAGCATCGCCGCGGGCAGCGCGCTTTGCGTGTAGACGGTGAAGATGACGGCGCCATCGAAGCGGCGCTCGCGCAGCGCCGCGGCGAGTCGGGCGGTCTCTTGGCCGCAGGCCGGCATGCGGCTCTTCACCCATGGCGCGTCGAACGTGATGACGTCGTCGACGAACGGCAAGCCTTCCGCGACAACGGCGCCGGCGCGCGACGTGAGCAGCGTCATCCGCCGCGACGCCGCGTCCTTCAGCGCGCGCAGCGCCGGCGTGGTCATCAACAGGTCGCCCATGCCGTCGAGGCGAATCGCGAGCACCGAATGCGCATCGGCCCAGTCGCCCGCCATCAATGCACCGTGTGCGCGAGAACCGCTTCGAGCGCCTGCGCGTGCTCTTCGGCGTCGAGGATCACGCGCACCGCGTCGTCGAAACGCTCGACGACGGCATCGGGCATCCGATGTTCGCCACCGAGCCAGCACGTCTCGTTGCCGCGGTCGACGAGGATGGATCGACATCCGGCGCGGTGTCCGGCCTCGACGTCGTCGAGAATGTCGCCGATCATCCAGGAGCGTGCGAGATCGACCCGATGTGCGCGCGCCGCGTCGAGCAGCAGCCCCGGCTCGGGCTTGCGGCAGCCGCATCCGCCCTCGCCGCGCGTCTTCGGCTTGTGCGGACACCAGTAGAAGCCGTCGATCTCGACCCCCACCGCCTCGAAGAGCTCGCGCATGCGCGCTTCGACACTGTCCAGCGCATCGCGACCGAACAGGCCGAGGGCGACCCCGGGCTGGTTCGAGACGATGATCAGCCGATAGCCTGCGACGGCGAGCGCGACCGCGCCGAGCAGAACGCCGGGCAGCAGCGTGACGCGCGCAGGGTCCGTGCTGTACGGCACGTTGTCGATCAGCGTGCCGTCCTTGTCGAGGAACACTGCGGGGCGCGGCAGCTCGGTCACGGCCACGACGTCTCGGTGAGCGGAACGACGATGAGCTCGGCGATCGCCGACTCGCGCGGTTGCGTCAGGGCGAAGCGAACGGTGCGAGCGACCGCGCGCGGGTCCTGCAGCCGCGCCGGATCGAGATCCGGAAACCGGTCGAGCAGGAACGGCGTGCGCATGCCGCCGGTGATGATCGCCGTCACGCGCACGCCGGCGGGCCGGAGCTCCGCATGCAGCGCCTGCGACAGCCCGAGCAGACCCCACTTGCTCGCGTGATACGCGGCGGCGTTCGGCCAGCCGCGCTTCGCCGCCGTCGACGCGATGTTGACGATGTCGCCGCCGCCCGCGCGATGCATCGCCGGCAGAGCGAACTTCGCGAGCAGAAATGGACCGCGCAGGTTCGTGCGCACGATCGCGTCGAACTCCTCCACGGCGAGCTCGGCGATGTCCTTCGTCACGTCGATACCCGCGTTGTTGACGATCGCATCGAGCCGGCCGCAGCGCTCTTGCGTCTCTTCGACGAAGCGACGCACGTCGCGCTCGTCGCCGACGTCTCCCGTCAACGTCGTCGCGCGCGCCTCGGCTAAGGCTTTCCGCGTCTCGTGCACGCGCTCCGAGCGGTCGGCCATCGCCAGCGTCGCGCCCGCGTCCGCGAGCTCGCGGCAGATCGCCGCGCCCAATCCCTGCGCCGCGCCGGTCACCAGCACGACGCGCCCTTCGAGTTCGCCCATCGCTCATCCTGTCTGTTGAATCGCGGCGAGCGGCGCCGCGTCCGACGCGCCCGCGACCGCCGCATACAACGCATCGAGCTGCTGCGCGACGCGCCGCCACGTGAACATCTGATGGACGCGCCGCCGGCCGCGCCGACCGAACAGCTCGCCGATCGCCGGGTCGCTCAGCACTTGCGCGAGGCGGCGCGCGAGCTCCGCGGGCTCCTTCGGCTCGACGAGAAACCCGGTGCGCCCGTGCTGCACCGTGTACTGGATTCCGCCGACACGCGATCCGATCACCGGCACGCCGCACGCCATCGCTTCGATCGGCGTGATGCCGAACGGCTCGTACCATGGCGTCGTGACGAACACGTCGCTCGCGCAGTAGAAGTCGCGCAGGCATTGGCGCGGTCGGCGGCCGACAAAACGGACGTGCTCGTCGATCCCTTCCTCGCGTGCGATCTGCATCAGGCGGCCGATCTCGGGAGTGAGCTCGGGATCCGGCGTATCCGAATCCCCGCCGACGACGACGAGCAGCGGATCGATGCCGTGATCGCGCCGCGCGATGGCGAGCGCGCGGATCACGTTGTCGACACCCTTGCGCGCAACCATGCGGCCGAGCTGCAGGACGATCGGGCGATCGGCGGGAAGCCCGAGCCTGCGCCTCGCGTCCTCGCGCTTGACCGGCGCAAACTCCTCGCGCGCGAAGCCGCACGGAATCGTGGTGACGCGCGCGGGATCGACGTCGTAGTACGTACGCAGGTCGATCGCGTCCTGCGGGCACTCGGCGATGATCGCGTCCGCGTCGTCGATCACCATCTGCTCGAGCAGCCCGCGCTCGCGCGGGAAATCGTCGCGGCCGTGGTGCATCAACCGCACGCGCCCGAGCGCGTGGAACGTGACCACATAGGGAATTTCGAGCTCTTCACGCAATCGCCGCGCAACCAGACCCGACATGAAGAAGTTCGCGTGTGCGACGAGATAGCCTTCGCCGCGATCGCGCGCACGCGTTGCAATGTCGAGCACACGCTCGGCGAAGTGGCCCATCGTCGGCAGCAGATCTTCCTTGCGCACGAACCGCGGCGGCCCCGCCTCGATGTGAATCACGCGCACACCGGGCGCCCAGCGCACGACAGCCGGAAGCTCGGGATCGTCGCGTCGCGTGAACACGTCGATCTCGTAGCCGAGCGCGGCGAGCTCCTTCGCCGTCTGCGCGACGTAGACATTCTGGCCACCGGCATCGACGCCGCCGGTGGCGGCGAGTGGTGATGCGTGCTCGCTGATCAGTGCGATCCTGGCCGCCATGCTGACTCCTGAAGAATTCTTTCGCGTGTTCGAGTCGCGATGCGCGCTCGCCGCGTTGTTCGGGGATGGACGCAATACTGCAAAGCGCATGCCGATGCACGAACGCGCAGTGTCGGCCGCACTCTGGTGCTCGCCTCGGCCGCGTGCGGAGGATGTGCACGTCGCTTTGGAAACACGACATCGCACCCGAGCAATGTTTACCGGACATCCGTGCAAAGGTCCGCACAAGATGCGGTGATGGCGCGCGAGCCGAAGGTTGCAAGTCCGCCGAAGTGTTGATCCGTCGAGGGGAATCGGCTTTACGCGCGTGGCGGTTGTGGGCATTGCCCGGCGTGCCGCATGCACGCCGTCGCTTGGCACCAAACCTGCTAGCCCATATCCGCTGTCGTCCGAAAACTCATTGCACAAAGGAGCCATGATGAATCGGTTCATGATGACCGCCGCCGCAGCCGCCGTAGTCGCCGCGCTCGTCGGCTGCCAGCAAAAACAGGAAACCACGCCTACGACGCCGCCCGCATCCAGCAGCTCTTCGAGTACAACGACGCCTGCGACTCCGCCGTCGTCGAGCGCGTCTTCGTCGACCTCGCCGTCGTCGTCGTCGACGTCGAGCTCTTCGTCGACCGACACGTCGTCGACGCCGAGCTCCACCGCTTCGTCGAGCTCGTCGCCGAGCTCGATGTCGCCGCCGAGCTCCTCGTCCTCGTCGTCGAGTTCGCCTTCGTCGATGTCCCCCAGCTCGTCCGCTTCGACGTCGAGCTCGTCGGCAAGCGACGCAACGAAGGCGGACTCGAAGGACAAGGGCAAGTAACCGCTGCACTGCCGCTAGCCCGGAAGCAACACTGGCGGGCGGCTCGCGCCGTCCGCCGCGTCGAACGCTCGCGCGCAGCGCGGGCGAAGACGCTTCACACATGCGCACCGCTCTCGACGAGGAACGTTTATGGCAATCGACACGACGGAAACAGGTGAACGCGCCGTTGAACGCGGCAGCCGAATTGCGGATGAACTCGCCGGCACCACGCGCAACGCCGTCGACGACGTCGCGCCGCGCACGCGCAAGACGGTCGATCAGGTCGCCGAGGGCGCGGCCGACGTCGCCGACCGGTTGGGGAGCCAGGCCAACGAGGCACTCGAACAGGCTCTGCGGTACACTTCGGCACATCCGTTGCAGGCGCTCGCCGTCGTGCTGGTGGCGGGGTTTGTCGTCGGGCGCCTGTCGCGGCGTTATTGACGAATAACGGCGCGCGGGCGAAGCCGCGGCTCGGCGCCGCACCGCGCGTGCACGTTCTCGACACCACGATGCTCTACTCGCCTAACGGCGGGGGTGTTGTTCGCTATTTGCTCGCCAAGCGCCGATGGCTGATGCGCCGAACGCGCATGCGCCATTCGCTGCTCGTGCCCGGCGAGCGAAACGGGATGGGACTGCACGGCGAGACGTTCGTGCACTGCCGCCCTGTGCCGGGACTGCGCTCGCGCGTGCCGCTCGATACCGGCCGCTGGAGCCGGCTGATCGCCGAGCACGGACCGGACGTCGTGGAAGTGGGCGATCCCGGACCGGTGGCGATCGCCGCCTTCCGCGCACGTCGCGTGTCGGGTACGCCGGTGATTGCCTTCTGCCACACCGACCTCGTGCGCGACGCGCGCTCGCGCTATGGCAGCGTCGCCGGCCGCACGATGAAGACGTACGCCTGCCGTGTGTTCGGCAACGCCGACCGCGTGCTCGCGCCGAGCGAGTACATGAAGCAGCGGCTGGTCGAATGGGGCGTGCACGATGTCGCCGTGTGCCCGCTCGGCGTCGACGCCGAGCTCTTTCATCCGTCGCGCCGCCATCGCGCGCTGCGCGAGAAGCTCGGTCTCCCGCGCGACGCGCGACTGTGCGTATTTGCCGGCCGCTTCGCGCCGGCGAAGAACATGCCGCTGCTCGTAGAGGCGTTTCGACGACTCGGCAAGCCGTATCACCTCCTGCTGATCGGCAGCGGGCCGTGCCTGCCGCCGCTGCCGGCGAACGTGACCGTGCTTCCATTCGAGCGCGATCCGAAGCGGCTGGCGGCGATCGTCGGCGGCGTCGATGCGTTCGTGCAGGCCGGCGAGCGCGAAAGCTTCGGTCTTGCGCTGGTCGAGGCCATGGCGTGCGGCGTACCCATCGTGGCGGCCGCCGACGGCGCTGCGCCGGAGATCGTCACGCCGGACTGCGGCGTGCTCGTTCGAGCCGGCAGCGCGAGCGATCTCGCTGCGGGCGTTGCCGTGCTCTACGATCGCGATCGCGAAGCGCTCGGGGATGCCGCGCGCGCGCGCGCCGAGCGAAACTTCGGCTGGGACCGTGTATTCCGCCGCCTGCTGCAGCAGTACGCGACCGTCGTGCACGGACCGGCCGCACGCGCGCTGCGAGAGCAGATCGCATGAGCGCTCAGCTGCGGCCGCTCGTCGCGGTCGAGCTGCACGACGTCGCGCCGGCGACCTGGCCGCAATGCCGTGCGCTGCTCGACATGCTCGACTCGATCGGCGCGCGTCACGTGACGCTGCTCGTCGTCCCCTTCTACCATCGCACCGTTGCGATCGATCGATCGCCGGCATTCATCGACGCGATCGGGCGACGCCTCGCGCACGGCGACGAGGCGGCCGTGCACGGCTTCGTCCATCTCGATGAGGCGCCATCGCCGCGCACACCGCGCGGCTTTGTCGCGCGCCGTTTGCTCACGCGATGCGAAGGCGAGTTTGCCGCGCTCGGGCACGACGACGCGAGCGCGCGCATCGACGCGGCGCTCGAATGCTGGCGACGCGCCGGATTACCGCTCACCGGCTTCGTCCCGCCCGCGTGGCTCGCAAGCGACGGGGCGCGCGCCGCGATCGAGCGCGCTGGATCCTTTCGCTACGTGTCGCTTCGTCGCGCGCTCGTCGGACTCCCGCACGGACGCACGAGCGCCACCGACGTGCTGTGGTACAGCCCGACGTCGGCGGTGCGCCGATCGATGTCACGCGCAATGATCTCCGTCGCGGTCGCGCGCGCGTCGCCGCAGCGGCTGTTGAGAATCGCGTTGCACCCGCAGGATGCGGCAGTGGCGAGCGTCGTCGAGCACTGGCGCGACGTCGTCGCGCGCATGCTTGCGCAGCGAACGCCGGTCACGCTCGGCGAGGCGGTCGCGCGGATGTCGTCTGTCGCCCGACGAGCGCCGCGACCGGTTGCCGACGGCGACTCGCGCCGGCGAACGGCTCCGACGCCGTGTCGACGCCGTCGTTCGTAGCGCTCACTGCGCGATTGGCGCGCGACAAATCACTCCCAGTAAGCGTCCACGTCGCGTGCCCACTGCCGGTCGTCCGCGGCGGGCGGCCAGCGATCACGCTCGAACGCCGGAGCGGCCTGAAGGCGCTCGCGGGTGACGTCGACACGGTGGCAATCGCCTCCGGCGTCGTAGCGAAGCGCGTGCGAAGGGATCGCATAGAGCTTGCCGGCGCCGATCGCGGCGTCGCGGCACGCGAGGACGGCGTACGCAACGCGCCCGGTCGTCGCGTCGAGCACCGTCGCGAGCACCTCGCCGAGCGGTTCACCGGCGAGGGTGTACACCGGCCGGCCGGCGGCGAGCCATGCGCCTTCCGCGACGCCCTGCGCGTGCCGACCGACGACGCGCGCAGTCCGGGCGAAGTACATGTCGTCGTACGAGGTATGCGCCCAGTCGTTGTCGCGCACGCCAGGCGCGACGATTCCGTCACGGTAGGGATTCATCGGTACTCCGGAGGAACGATGCGAATGCGCGGGATGCGATACGCCGATCGGACTAGGCCGACGTGCAATCGGCGTGCCATCCTAGCGCGTTGTATCGACGTGCGATCTCGCCGCGGCGATCGGACGAAATTGCCGAACGCAGCATATTTTTCTGTGAGGCCTAAGGGCCACCGGCCGCGCGTTGCTGCTCGAGCGCATGGACGAGCTCCGCGACGATGATCGCGAACGCCTCGTCGAACCAGGCTTGCGCACCGCTCACGCCGATCGTCATGCCGCGACGATGAACACCGCCGACGAGCGGCAGCTCGGTCTCGCCGCGCGCTTGCGCACGGCCCCGCACGAGCGACGTGTCGGCGCGCTCGCGCTTCGCGAGTGCGGCCTTGTCGCGTGCGTAGCTCGCGTAGTTCACGCGCGTGCGGCCCGCGTCGCCGAACGCGTACTCGCCGAGCGTGGTGTCGTCGTCCTGCACGACGACCACCAGCGCACGATCGGCGCTCACCTCGGTGTCGGCGATGGCAGCTTCGACGACGGGTCGCAGCATCGCGATCGCGACGTCGACGACGTCCTTGGTCGGCGCGGATGCGATGGCAGCGGGCGCCGCAGGCGTCGGCATGAATGCGGCGAAAGAAGACAGCGCGACTGACGCGCGGCGCAGTTGCGCATCGCGTCAGTCCAGCACCTGGCCGCCTTCGCCCTCCCAACGATGCACGTCATGCTGCACGGCGCGCGCGCGGATGCGCAGCCGCCCATGCCGCACGAGCTGCCATGCGATCAGCGTGCCGGCGGCAGCGAGCGCGAGCAGCCGGCGTGCAGGGTGCCTCGCTGTCGCTGGCGCGGCACCGTCTGCTTTCGGATCAACCCGGCGCACGACTGGAATGCTCCCTGCGCAACGGCGCGTATCAGCGAACGCGTCCGCGGCGGAACAGGTTGACGATGGCGAGCAGGATGATCGCGCCGATCAGCGACACGACGAGCGAGCCGGCGCTGAACGAGCCCTCGTTGATCGTCGGCAGGCCGAGCAGCGGCGACACCACGAACCCGGCGATCAGCGCGCCCACGATGCCAACGATGATGTTGAGTCCGACGCCCTGTTGCGCGTCCGTGCGCATGATCATGCTGGCGATCCATCCGAGGAGGCCGCCCACAACGAGCCACACGATGAGGTTGATCACGAGATGCTCCTTTGCAGTGAGTTGAGCCGCGGCGAGCCCCGCGGGGGCCATGGCCGACGCGACGCCGCCACCCGCAGTGCAAAGCAGCGAGCATGCCAAGCGGCGCACGCGCGGGCTGCTCCGCGCGCGGGCCTTATCCAGCACGATAAAAGCGGTCGTCTGCGCGGTCGCACACGCATCGGCTCCTCCGTCAGCACGTAAATATTGCACGGTGGGTTAGCGCCTTTTCCATCGCTGCCGCATTCGGCGCGACATGGCGTAACCAGCGCGCTCACTGCGCCATCACGCGCGCGCGAGGCTGCGTGCGCGGGCGCGCGAAGCGACACATGCCGCGGCTTCGCGGCCGCCGCACGCGCGCCAAGCGGCGCAGCGTCGCCCATCAGTGCGATCAGATGCGGCTGCGGAATCGTCGAGACGAGCGTCAGGTATTCGATCGCGCCCCGGGATCGGCGATCGCCCGCAGGCCCAGCGTCGGCAACTCTTGCGGCTTGATGGTCGCCACCCCCGAGGCCGTCCGCGTCGCGCGTGCGAGGCGCAAGCCGCGAAAGGGGTTCATCGTCACGAAGCGGCACGAGATCGAATAACGCGAGTGATGCAGCGGCAAATGCAAGTCGTATGCCGTCGCCCCGCGCGCGGGCGCGCTCGTTTTTCACGTGGTCGGTGTCAGCGGTCCAACACGAAAGCCTTACCGACGTTCCGATACTTTTTTCGATATGCGCACGGCTTGCCGGCGCCGCGTCGTCCGAGATGCGCGCCGTCGGAGCCGGCGCCGTGCGCGGTAACTCTCCGAATCCTTCTCGGCACACAGCGTGTTGCGA
>CAWCUH010000022.1:0-13897 GCA_963798655.1 uncultured beta proteobacterium
GTGCGGCGTGTGGTGTACATCGCACCCCGCGTTCATTCATTTCATCGCACATCAGGTGGCTCATCGAGCGCGAACGTCTGACCGATGCAGCGCTACTCACCACGAGCTTCGGGTCTTGCCCTCGTTCGCGGTCGCCGTGAAGAAGTACAGATATCGATTGCCTACGGTATCGAATCCGTACGTGGAAACGTGAAGTCCGGCGGCGACGAAATTCGTCGGCGAAGCGCACGCGCCGATGCGCAGCGACCCCTCGCCGTCGGCGCCGACGAAATTGCCGCTGGCAACGACCTGCTTCGCCGCGCCGAACGCCGGCACGGTGAGCATGAACGACGCTATCGTGCCTGACCAGCCGGGACCTGCCGTGTAGCTCAGTCCCGACGCCGGGTAGCGCGCAATCTCGACGCACATCGCGTCGGCCGTGGTGTTCTCGACCTCGACGTGATAGTCGTAGCCCGCGGTGAGCCAGCGACCATAGATCGTCGCTTCGCGGACGCGAATCCTGAACTGCGATCCGCCGCCGCTCGAAGGGTCCATCCGTGCAACCTTGATCAGCACCGGCCGCTTGTTCTGCTGCATGCCCGGCATCGGCAATGCCGTTCTCAGTACGCATCGCACGCCATCGGCGTTGACGTCGACGGCCGGCGGACGCGGACCGGCCGTCGCGGAGCAATCGACGTTCGCTTCGGCGGGCGCGGACACGCCGTCCGGTGCGAACACGGCGAGCGTACCGATGGCGTTCGCGGTCGCGTCGCCGACGACATCCGATGTCTCGATGACGTACGTCTTGCCGGGCTCGACGA
Organism: uncultured beta proteobacterium; assembly: GCA_963798655.1. Classification (GTDB taxonomy): domain Bacteria; phylum Pseudomonadota; class Gammaproteobacteria; order Burkholderiales; family Casimicrobiaceae; genus CAVSMC01. Next base: position 801 of record CAWCUH010000022.1, read on the forward strand.
GCAAGGCGAACCATCTCGCATCCGGATACGTCGAGAACGCTTGCGCGAGCGACGTACCGTCCGGCGTCAGCAGCCGCGCCGCGGGCACGATCACCGGGCCGCTCGACACGACGATGTCGACGGCGCTCCCGGCCGCAACCGACGTCCCCGCAGGAGGGCTTTGGGAGATCACATAGCCGGACGGCACGGTCGCCGACGTTTGCTGCGTCACCGTTCCGACGACGAGCCCCGCGCCGGTGATCGCACTCGCCGCCGCCGGTTGCGTGATTCCGACGACATCCGGTACTGTGGGAACGACGGTGCTGATGAGCAGATCGACTTGCGTCCCCTGCGCAACGATCGTGGCCGCCGATGGCCACTGCGAAACGACCCCCGGCGGCGCAACGAGCTGTACGTTCTTGACGGTGCCGACGGCGAGACCCGCGCCCGTGAGCACGCTCGAAGCGGCCGCTTGCGACATCCCGGCGACGTCGGGAACGGCGACGCCGTTCGTGCCGAGCGAGATCGCGAGCGCGACGACGGTGCCCGGTGCGCGAGATTGCGCCGCGGCCGGATTCTGCGAAACGACATTGCCTGCCGCGATTGTCGGCGACGTCTGAAGCGACACGGTGCCGAGGCCGAGGTTCGCCGCGTTCAGCGCGGTCTCCGCGCTCGCGCGCGGCATGTCGACCACGTTCGGGACGACGACATTCGCGACGCTGCCGACGTTGACCGTGATCGTCGCGACGCCGGGATTGCCGGCGGCATCGTAGGCGACGGCCGAAAGCTTTCGCGAGCCGCTGGGGCCCGATAGCGCAGGAACCGTGAAGCTGAACGAGTTCGGCGGCGTAAACGTCGGAACGAAGATTTCGTTGTCGGCGATCGTGGCGTCGCCGTTTACGTCGAACAGCACCTCGCCGCGCACCACGCCGACGGCGTCGGTCGCCGTGAACGAAAAGGGAATCGTGTTGCCCGCCGCGAATGTCGCGCCGCCGAGCGGCGAGCCGATCGTCGTGACGGGAGCCGTTTCGTCCAGCGGGCCGTAGCGATCGGTGATGTCGCGCAGCGGCATTTCGCGCGGCGCCGGGAAAGGCGACTCCGACGGCTCGATCGCACCGAACGCCTGTCCGAGCGACTGCGCCTGCAATGCGAAGCGCGAATTGACGTTGTTCCAGTTGTTCGACACCGCGTCGGCCGCGCCGGAGTATCCGTCGATCGGACACGCTGCGGCACCCGGCATCGGATTGCCCGCGGAGTCCGTGCCGGTCTGGCCGGCGGGACAGAACTGGTACGCGTAATTCATCACGCTGACGTAGTTCGGCTTGAAGTTGTCGTGATCGACGCCACCGTGCATCAGCGTTAGGAGGTGACCGGTCTCGTGATCGAGCGACTGGAACTGGGTGGTGAACGCCCCCGTCTCCCCTCTCGGCCCGACGCCGGCGTCGCCGAGCGTGATCGCGAGGTTGCGGCCCGGCGCAAACGCGCCGTCGTAGCGTTCGGCCGCGTTTCCCTCGCCGGTCGACGCGTCGGTCACGACGAACGTGCTGCTCGCGTCGGGGATCGTCGTCCACGCGGAGCTGATGCTGGCCACCGTATCCCCGGTAGCTCCGTCGGTGGCCTGTTGCGTAATGCGACGGATCTGACCGGTGCCGGTGCCGCTCGTGATGACGACGCTGTTGTTCCTCAGCCAGGTCGCGCTTGCGGATGCGGATGCCGTTTGGAAGCCGAACCGCGTTGCCTGCGTGACGCTACCGATCGCCGGCGACACGTTGTCGTCTCCGGCGTGCCCCACCGCGTGATGGAAGTCGCTGAAGACGACGTGCAGGAACGCGAATTCACGGGCGCCGCGATGGTGGGACCAGAACAGCGCGCTCTTCACCGTGTCGAACGATACCGCGTTCACGTTGGGCAGCATGACGCTGTTCGGCGTGCCGAAGTAGAGCACGTCGACCGGCGGGCCGGCATACAGCTGGCCACCGATGGCCGGCCCGAGACCCATGTTGCGCGTGTAGAACTGGCCGGTGATGTCCCGCTCGACGGCGCCTGCATCGACGTGCAGCGTGATGCCGGCCTGGATGCCGTTCGGCAAAGCGGGCGCGGACGCATAGAAGTTCGCAAGCTTGCGGATGACGCCCGCGACGGGGCGATGGCGGTAAGCCGGTGTCGCGGCGCTCGGCCGATCGGCCGTCCAGTCGATCTGCATGAACAGGTCGCGCTTGAACGGGTCGGCGCCCATCGCGGCGAGATTCAGGTCGATCGTGCCGGTGCCGTCGAGGTCGATGCCGCTCGTCTCCCAGTGATCGAGCAGGCCGTCCTGGTCGCTGTCGAGATGTTCGCCGGCGACAATCATCTGGTTGGCACCGCCGTCAACCGATGCCCAGAACGCGACGCGGTGATCGCCATTGCGAGCCGCGCGCGCGGCCGGCGTTGCGTCGTAATTCGCTTGCCCAAGCGGGTCGTGCACGGAGATCGCGGACACCACGTGGTTCGCCGTCGAATGGATGGTATCGCCGATCTGCACGACGGGGATCGGACTCGAGCGCGAGAACAGCGTCTCGGTGTCGTGTCCGTTGTCCGACTCGCAAATGCCGTTCGCGCCAGGATCGACGTACGGCGGCTTTCCGGGCAACGCGACGATCAGATCGTCGCCCGACGTGACGAACGGGATGCCTGTCACGCCCGGTGCGCGCACCACGCAGATCTTCTTGTACAGCGGTGCCTCGAGGTCGATGCGGATCGTCCACAAACCCTTCTGCCCCGAGAACAGCCACGGCTTGCCGGTCGCCGGGTTCAGCCGATTGGCTGCATTCGGCGTGCCGATGAACGACACGACGACGGATTTGTTGGGCGTGCCGAGCGCGTCGGGCGTGTACACGACGCCGACGCGGCTGTCGACGTCGATCGACTGGAAATAGAGCTTCTGGTTGTTGCCGTCGACGCCGAGCTCGGCCTTTTGCACGGTCGCATTCTCGCCGACGATTCGCACGAGGCGGCGCGTGCCCGGTGCGATCTCGATCGACAGGAAGATGCCGTCGCCGTGGCCGCGGTTGCCGGCGAACGCGACGACGTTTCCGTCCGGCGTGATGCCCGGCGCGAGTCCGAGCGTCGCGAATCCTTGCGCGCTGCCGGCGATCGTCGTCGGCGAGCCGAGCGCGTAGCTGTAGAGCAGGATCGGATTCGACGACAGGTTCCCGCGCACGACGATCCGGCCGTCGTCGGTCATCATCGGACGCGACTGCCGCGTGTCGAGGCCGGTCTCGTGCTGGATGCCGGGATCGGCGGCATCCGACGGGTTCTTCACGACGGTGCCGAGATAGCGCGCCGGCGTGCTTCGAAATGCGTTGTACGCCGTCTGCGACACGCAGGTCTCGCCGGGATTGCAGACGCCGTCCTTGTTGCCGCCGGCGATGAAGCTCGACGTGTCCTCGAGCGACTTCGTGCTGTTGATCCACGGGTTCTGATACAGCAGGTCGTACGGCGGGCTCGGCGAGTTGCCGCGCACCATGATCGAGTTGTCGTTCGCCGTCGCCGAGCGGAACACGCGCACTTCATACGTGTTCTGCGGCGCGAACGTATGCGTCCAGACGGCAACTTCGTCGTTCGCGTTGATGCGAACGCTTTCGCCGAACGTTCGGTTCTGCAGATGGCTAGACGGCCAGATGTCGGTCGACGTCGACGCGACCGGCGACCAGACGACCACCGATTCGTTGCTGTTCACTGCAACCTTGCCGACGTACGCGACCTTGCCCTTGTCGTTGATCGACGGGCCGTTGCCGAAGCTCGTGAAGTTGAACGGGGCCGTCGCCGTCTCGCCGACGACGTTGAAGCGATAGAAAACGCCGGCGTGCGCCGAAGCCGCGCTGCAAGGCTGCGGCACGGCGACGAATGCGGCGAAGTGCGAGGTGTTCGCGCGCAGGACGCGGCTTCGTTCGACTGCGACGGCGGAACATGTCGCGCCTCCCCTGGCGTCTGGCGCGAATGCTCGACTGGGATAGCGACAACCGCAATCGCTGTGTCGTCGCGAAGCACGCCGACCGGGCGGCGTTCTGGTGCTGCTCACGTTGCGGCACCGCGCCAACGGCGGCCGCTCGGTCGCGCCTTTAAAAAACAGCCTCGCGAGCCGGTTCAATCGAAGTAGTTCGCGCGTACCGCCGCGCCGATCGCGTTCACGATCAGCCGTCCCGCCGTGATGCTCGTTATGCGGTTCACGTCGAGCTTCGGCGTGATCTCGACGATGTCCATGCCGACGAGACGTCCCTTGCGCACGAGCGCGTGGATCAGCTTGCGCGTCTGCACGAACGTGACGCCGCCCGGCGCCGGGCCATACACCGCCGGCATTTCCGCCGGGTCCATGCCGTCGGCGTCGATCGTGAGGTAGTAGCGGCCGCCGTTCGGAATGCGCTCGATGATCGCGTCCATGCCGACGTCGTGCAGCTCGTAGGCGGTGACGATGTGCGCGCCGTACGCTTTCGCGGCCTGCACTTCTTCCGCGCGGGCGCTACCCTGTGCGCGCAGGCCGATCTGGTAGATCTCGCCGATGTGCTCCATCTCGGAGGCGCGCCGGATCGGGCTGGAAAGGCCGTCTCTCACGCCGTTCACTTCGTCGCGCCAGTCGAGATGCGCGTCGATGTGCACCAGCGTGATCGGCCCGCGTCCGGCGTAACCGCGCAGCGCCGGTATCGTGATCCCGTGATCGCCGCCGATGATGATCGGCAGCGCGCCCGCGGCGAGGATCTTGCGCACCGCCTGCTCGGCACGCCGCGAGTGGCCGGCAAGATCGCGAGCATCGCCGCGAACGTCGCCGCAGTCGACGAACTTGATGTTGCGGCCATCGAGCATCGGGCCGCCGAGATCGAAGTCGTAGCGCTCCGGCGAGCGGATCGCGCGATCGCTCGCCTGTCGCACCGCGGTCGGCGCGTTCGTCTGATCGTTCGTCACGTCCTCGATCGAATACGGCGATCCGAACGGGATTCCGAGCACGGCAATGTGCGCGTCGAGCGCGTCGAGGTCCGGTGCGGGCGTCGAATACAGCAGCGTCCTGTGCCCCTGCTTCGGCGGCGTCGTGAGTGTCGTTTCCATCATGTTCTCCGTGGTCGCGTTTCTAATCGCGCCGCGTCGGCGGCACGATGGATGTCATCTCGAACAGCAGCTGTGCGCCGAGATAGCTCGTCATGCCGCCGCTGTCGTGCAGCGGCGAGACCTCGACCAGGTCGCAGCCGACGATGTCGTTCGCGAGCACGCCGACCGCGCGCAGCGCCTCGACAGCCTCGAAGCTGTTCGGACCAAACGGCTCGGGACTGCCGACGCCCGGCGCGCACGCCGCGTCGACGAAATCGATGTCGAACGTCACGTACGTCTTGTGGCCCGCGAGACGCGAAAGACGCTGCGCGAGCGTCGAGCGGATCGACGCGCCCATCGCCTTCAGATCGCGCGACGTGACGATCTCGAAATCGTTGCCACGGACGAACTCGATCTCGCCCTTGTGGTAGTGCTTGCGGATGCCGATCTGCACCATCTTGCCCGGGGCGATCAAGCGCTCCTCGACGGCGCGGCGGAACACGCTGCCGTAGTGGTACGGCGATCCGAATTGCGAGTCCGACACGTCGCAATGCGCGTCGAAATGGACGACGGCGAGCGGCCCGTGCTTCGCCGCAACGGCGCGAAGCAGCGGCAGCGTCACCGAATGATCGCCGCCGACCGAGATCGGCAGCAGCCCGCGATCGAGCAGCGACGTCGCGCCGCGCTCGATCGATCGATAGGTGTCGGTGATCGAGAACGGCGAGACGAGGATGTCGCCGCAGTCGACGATCCGGTGCACGTCGTGCGGACGCACGTCGAGCTCGGCGTTGTAGCCGCTCACGCGAAAGCTCGCCTCGCGCACGCCGCGCGGCCCGAAGCGTGCGCCGGCGGTGCGCGAGCTGCCGCCGTCGAACGGAATGCCGACGATGCCGACCGTCGGATCGTCACCGTGTCGAGCAGCGGCGCCTTGAGGAACGTCGCGATGCCGCAGAAGCGCCGATGATCGTCGGCAGCGATCAGGTGGCCTTCGTCGTAGCCGCCCGATGCGCCGAGCACGCCGGTGACGTAACCGGCCGGGATGTCGACCTTGCCTTTCATTCGATGGGTCTCCGCGTGAGCGGCGCGATCGGCGCGGCCGCGATGTCGTCCGTCGTGGCGAGCCCGGTGTCGCCGGGCGCGGCGAGCGGCTGCCGGTAAACGTAGACGCCGCTCGCGATGATGACCGCCGCGCCGGCGATCATCGCGCCGCCCGGCACGTCGCCAAAGATCAGCCAGCCGAGCAGCGCAGCCCATACGAGATAGACGTACATGAACGGGGACAGCGTCGATGCAGGCAGCGTCTGGAACGCGCGGATCAGCAGGAAATGCCCGGCGGTGCCGAGCACGCCGACTGCGATGATGCCCGAGAAACCGGTGGCGTCGAACGGCGTCCAGAAGAGCGGCACGATCGGCAGCAGACCGACGGCGGCAAACAGCGCGACGAAGTGCAGCGTGCTCGCCGGGTCCTCGCTTCGGGCGAGCATCGGCGTCGTCACGTGGTAGAGCGCGGAGCACACCGCGGCAAGAAGCGGCAGCAGCGCCGCCCAGCCGAGCGTGCCGAATCCCGGGCGCATCACGAGCAGCACGCCGGCGAAGCCGGCAATGACCGCCATCCACCGTCGCCGCCCTACCGTCTCACCGAGCAGCCAGCCCGAGAGCACAGTGATCAGCAGCGGCGAGGAAAACCAGATCGCGTTCGCGTCGGCGAGCGACAGCGAGCGAAGGCCGGCGAAGAACAGCACGGTCGCCGAGAGGAGCAACGCGCTGCGCAGCAGGTGCAGCGGGAGCCTGCGCGTGCGAAGCCGCGACATCGACCGCCGGGGCTCGAGCACGACGAAGAGGAAGATCGCTTGCGTGAAATAGCGACCCCACGCGATCTGCAGCGTACCGTACGACTGGCTCAGCAGCTTCACCAGCGCGTCCATCACCGCGACGAGCGCGGTTCCGGCGAGCAGCAGCACGAGGCCGCGCGTGCGAGGCGACGCCGTTGCGAGCATCGTCAGCGGGCCGGCGCCGCGGCGGCCGCGGCGAAGGTCGGAATGACGGGTGCAACGGCCGCCAGCGTCGTCACCGGCAGATGGCACGCAATCGTGTGTCCCGGCGCCGCCACGACGATCGGCGGCGCGACGTCCTCGCAGATCGCACCGATCTTGCGCGGGCAGCGATGCTGGAAGCAGCAGCCCTTCGACGGCGGCTCCATCGCCGAGGCGCCAATGCGCGCGCGCGCGCGCACCGGCCGCGCGACCAGGGGATCGGCCGACGGAATCGCAGCGAGCAGCGTCTCCGTGTACGGATGATACGGCGGTGCGAGCACCGCGTCGGTCGGCCCCTCCTCGCAGATACGCCCGGCGTACATCACCGCGATGCGATCGGCGATGTGCACGACGACGGACAGGTCGTGCGAGATGAACAGGTAGGCGAGCCCGAGGCGGTCGCGCAGGTCAGCGAGCAGGTTCAACACCGTCGCCTGCACCGACACGTCGAGCGCGGACACCGGCTCGTCGCAGACGACGAAGCGCGGACCGGTCGCGAGCGCACGCGCGATGCCGACGCGCTGGCGCTCGCCGCCGGAGAGCTGATGCGGATAGCGGCTCGCGTAGCCCGACGACAATCCGACCTGCTCGAGAATCTGCGCGACGCGCGCGCGGCGCTCGGTCGCCGGCGCATCGCTGAAGTTGGCAAGCGAGCGGCCGACGGCGGCGCCGACCGTCTTGCGCGGATTGAGCGACGACACCGGGTTCTGGAACACGATCTGCGCACTGCCTCGGAACCCGCGCAGCCGCGGGCCGTCGTCGCGGCTCACGTCGCGTCCGTCGAAGACGATCGCACCGTCGGTCGCGTCGATCAGCCGCACGGTGCAGCGGCCGAGCGTCGACTTGCCGCAGCCGCTCTCGCCGACAAGTCCAAGCGTTTCGCCGCGTCGCACCGACAGCGAAACGCCGTCGACGGCGCGAACCTCGTGCGTGCGTAACGCAATCCACGGAACGCTCACGCCAATCGCTTTCAGTTCGACGTCCGTCCGCTGCGGCCGCAGGCCGAGCGAGTACGTCTTGCGCAAATCGCGCAGATCGAGCAACGGTTGCGATGCCAGCGACGCGCGCTCGCTCGACGCCGTCGCGACCCGCGCCGGCAAGTCGACCAGCGAGCCGATCTTCCAGCAGCGCGCCGTTCGCGCCGCATCGATCGGCTCGAGCGGCGGCTCGCCGCTGCTGCACCGGGCATCGGCGTGCGCGCAGCGCGGATGGAAGATGCAGCCGGAGGGCAGCGCCGAGAGATCGGGAAACTTGCCCATGATCGACGCGAGGCGCGCACGCCGACCGAGCCGGTCGAGCGTCGGCATCGATCCGAGCAGCCCGCGCGTGTACGGGTGGGCGGGCCGGCTCAGAACGTCGGCCGTGCGACCCTGCTCGAGCACGCTGCCCGCATAGAGCACGCACACCGAGTCGCAGATGCGGTTGACGACGCCCAGGTTGTGCGTGATGAACAGCATCGCGAGCCGGCGCCGGCCGCGCAGATCGTCGAGCAGGTCGAGTATCTCGGCCTCGACGGTGACGTCGAGCGCGGTCGTCGGCTCGTCGAGGATCACCAGCGCCGGATCGCAGATCAGCGCCGCGGCGATCAGTGCCCGTTGCTGCATGCCGCCGCTCAGCTGATGCGGATACGCGCGCGCGACCTCGCGCGGCCGCGGCAGCCCGACTTCGCCGAGCGCGGCGATCGCCTTGTCGAGCGCAGCGGCGCGCGACATGCGTCGATGCACGACGAGCGGCTCCGCGACCTGGGCGCCGATGCGCATCGACGGATTGAGCGACGTGAACGGGTCCTGGAACACGACGCCGATGTCGCCGCCGCGAAGCGCCTGCCGCTGCGCCGGCGTCATCGTGCGCACGTCGCGGCCTTCGAACAGCATCGCGCCGCCGTGGACGGTCGCTTCGCGCGCGAGCAGTCCGATGATCGCGAGCGACACGGTGCTCTTGCCCGATCCCGATTCGCCGACGAGCGCGAGCGTCTCGCCGGCGGAGATCGAAAAGCTCACGTCGCGCAGCGCGCGGATGCGCGACGCGCCGGTCGCGTAGCTCACGGTGAGCGAGCGCACGTCGAGCACCGGCATCGTGCAGACGCGATCGTTCACGACACGCGAGCCCGGCGCATCCGCGGGTCGAGCACTTCGCGTAGACCATCGCCGAGCAGGTTGACCGCGATGACGGTCACGCACATGACGACGCCCGGCGCGAGCGTGATCCACGGCGCGCGCTCGATGAACGCGCGCGCTTCGCTGATCATCAGCCCCCAGTCGGCGGTCGGCGGCTGCGCGCCGAGGCCGAGGAAGCTCAGCGCCGCGCCGAGCAGGATCGCAAACGTGATGCGAAGGCTTCCCTCGACGGCGATCGGCGGCCACGCGTTCGGCAGGATTTCGGCGATCACGATGCGCCAACGGCTGTCGCCGCGCGCCCTCGCGGCGAGAATGAATTCCTCCTGTGCGATCTCGAGCGTCACGCTTCGCGCGAGACGCACCATCGGCGGCACGTAGACGATGCCCACGGCGAGGATCGCCTTCCACAGCGCGGGCGTCGTCACCGCGAGAACGAGCAGGCCGAGCAGGATCGGCGGAAACGACATCAGCACGTCCATCGCGCGCATGATCGCCTCGTCGATGCGCCCGCGGCGATAGCCGGCGATCAGCCCGAGCGGCACGCCGACCGCCAGGCTGAATGCGGTCGCGCCGAAGCCCATCAGCAGCGTCGGCCGCGCGCCGACGAGCACGCGCGAAAACACGTCGCGGCCATATTCGTCGGTTCCGAACCAGTGCTCGGCGCTCGGCGGCTTCAGCCGCGACAGGATGCTCATCTCGTCGTAGGGATACGGCGTGACGAACGACGCGACGATCGCGACGGCGACGACGGCCGCGAGCAGAAGCCCACCGACGACGAGCGTCGCCGGCACGCGGGTGCGAGCGCGCGGCGGCGCGGCTGCGGGCGCAGTGTCAGCTGCGAGCCCCGCCATAGCGGATCTTGGGATTGAAAAATGCGTACAGAAGGTCGGCGGCGAGGTTTGCGAAGCAGTAGATCGCCGCGACGACGAGAATGCTCGCCTGGATCAGCGGCAGGTCTCGCCGCTCGATGCCGAACAGCAGCAGCCGGCCGAGACCGGGATACGAGAACACCGTTTCGACCACGACGATGCCGCCGATCAGCCAGCCGACGTCGATCGCGAGGACGGTGATCGTCGGCAGCAATGCGTTGCGAAGCGCGTGGCGCACGATGACTGTGCGCTCGGGCACGCCTTTCGCCCGCGCGTACAGCACGTACGGACTGCGCAGCGTCTCCAGCATGCTCGAGCGCGTCATTCGCGACACGTGCGCGATCAGCGCGAACGTGAGCGTCGCCGCCGGCAGCAGCAGATGCTTGACCGATGTCGCGAACGTGGCCGACGGATCGGCGACGCCGCCGGACGGCAGCCAGCGCAGGTAACCGGCGAAGACGAGGATCAACACGATGCCCCAGAAGAACTCCGGGACCGAGATGCCGAGGAACGTGAATACCGAAATGCCGTGATCGATCGCGCTTCCGTGGCGAATCGCAGCGACGAGCCCGAGCGCGATGCCGATCACGGTGACCAGCGCGAACGATACGACCGCAAGGCGTGCCGAATTCGCGAGCGCGTCGCGCAGCATCGGCCCGATCGGGCGTTCCATGATCAACGATTGCCCGAGATCGCCGGCGAGCATGCGGCCGGCCCAGCGCGCGTACTGCACCCACCATGGATCGTGCAGGCCGAGCTTGCCTTCGATCGCCGCGATCACGTCGGGCGTCGCGAATTGCCCGGCGATCATCTGCGCGACGTTGCCCGGCATCATCTGCGTGATCGCGAAGATCAGCATCGAGATGATGACGAGGATCAGCGCGATCCACGCGACGCGACGCGCGATGTAGAACGCCATGGAGTGAATTCCGGCCGGATGGCCGCGCGCTCGACGCGCGATCCCGCGGGATCGCGCGTCGCCGCCGGCGCGCGTACGGCGTCTACTGGACGCTGACCTTGCGCAGGTCGAGCCACATCATCGGGCTCGAATGGAAGCCCTTGACGTTCTTGCGATACGCGTTCATGTGATTGATCACATAGGGGATGACGCCGGGTGGGTCCTCGAGCGCGAGCTGCTGGAACTTCATGTAGTAGCTCTTCTGCTCGGCCTCGGTGCGCGCGGCGCGCGCGCCCTCGAGCAGCTTGTCCATGTCGGCGTTCTTGTAGTTCCACAGCGTCGTGTTCCACGAGCCGCTCGCGTGGTACCACGGGTAGATCGACGCGTCGATCGTCGGCCGGCTGTAGAAGCCGTCGACGTAGAAAGCCTGCTTGCCCTCGACCTCGCCGATGAACTTGTCCCACGGCACCCGCTGGATGTCGACCTTGACGTTGAGCGGCTTCAGCATCTCGCGCACGGCGAGGCCGACGCGCTCGCGCGTCGGCCGGCCGACCGGCGTGAACATCGTCACCGAGAAACCGTCGGGATAGCCCGCCTCCGCAAGCAGCTTCTTCGCCTTCGCGATGTCCGGATGGTCGATCTTGATGTCGTTGTTGTAGTACGGATGTCCGGGCGGAATCATCGTGTGCGTCGGCGTGCCGTAGCCGAACAGCGCGACCTCGACCATCTGCTTCTTGTCGATGGCGAGTTCGACGGCGTGGCGCACGCGGGGATCGTCGAACGGCTTGTGCGCGCCGTTCATGATGATGCCGTCCCACGTCGACGTCGGCACCGAATCGATGACGATGTTCGGATTCTTCTTGAACGAGTCGATCGACTCGAGCGGCAGGTTCCACACGAGGTCGACCTCGCCGCTCTCGATCGCGGCCGCCTGCGCGGCGCTCTCGGGCATGATCCTCATCACCACGCGTGTCGAGCGCGGGCACGCCCTTGACGTAGTAGTCGGCGAACTTCTCGAGCGTCACGTGATCGCCGGGCACGAACTCCTTCAGCTTGAACGGACCCGATCCGATCGGCGCCTTGGCAAGCGTGTCGAGATGGTCGCGCGGCACAATGCGCGCCTGCCGGTCACTGAAGATGTCGGCGAGACCCGCGTACGGAGCCTTCAGGTGGAAGCGCACCGTGTGCGGGTCGACCGCCTCCATGCCGTCGATCAGCTCGAAATTCACGCGCGTCACCGAACCGGTCGTCTTGTCCTGGATGCGCTTGACGGTCGCGATCACGTCCTCGGCGTCGACTTCACGGCCGCTGTGGAACTTGACGCCCTTGCGCAGGAAGAACGTCCAGGTCTTCAGGTCGTCGCTCGACGTCCAGCGCTCGGCGATGTCCGGCTTCACGCGTCCGTCGCGGTCGATCTCGGTGAGGCCGCCGAAGACGAGGAAGTTGACGATGTACTCCTCGCCGATCTTCGTCTTCGCGGGGTCGAGCGTGTTGAGATTGGACGGCACGGCGATCCTGAGCGTCCCCGCAGCGAGCGCCGGCTGCGACCAGCCGATGCCGAGCGCGACGACTGCGATCGCGAGCCCGATGATTCGACGCATTTGTCTTCCTCCTCGTTGCATGATTGCGGCGGCGCGTCGCGCAGCCGCGGTCGGACACCAGCCTTCGCTACCGCGGCTGGTCGAATATGGCGCCCAGGAACTCCGCGATCATCGTCGTCGTGAGCAGGCACGTCTGGCCGTGATGGTCGAGGAACGGATTCACCTCGACGACGTCGAAGCCAACCACCTTGCCCTTGCTCGCGACGCCTTGCAACAGCTCGCGAACCTCGTTGTAGAGCAGACCGTCCACCGTCGGCGAGCCGGTTCCCGGAGCGATCGAAGGATCGAGGCCGTCGATGTCGATCGAGACGTAGACGTTGTTCATGCTCGGCATCCGGTCGACGATCGCCTTCGTGCCGAGCTCGCGGATCATCTGCCTCGTGAAGATCTTTGCGCCGAACTTGATCGCATCGTTGTAGTCGCCTTCGCGCGAGCGCAGGTCGCGGATGCCGAGGTGCGTCATGTGACGGACGAACGGCAGCTCGCTGATGCGTCGGAACGGACTGCCGTTGGCGAACTTGATCCCGTCGACGTGATCGATC
>CAWCUH010000023.1:0-158794 GCA_963798655.1 uncultured beta proteobacterium
CACCGGGTCGAGCGAGCGCCACAGATACCACGTCGCCACGCTTCGCCACGGGCGCCAGCGCTCGCCGAATTCGCGCAGCGCCGCGATGTCGAGGCGCTCGCCGCCGTTGTAATGCAGCGCGACCGCCTTCTGCAACCCGATGTCGTCGACCGGATAGACGTCGGCGCGAAGCTCGTGGAAGATCAGGAACATCTCCGCGGTCCAGCGGCCGATGCCGTTGACATCGACGAGCCGCTCGATCAGCGCTTCATCGCCGAGTGCCGGCCACTCGGCCGGATTGAGCTTGCCGCTCGCGAAATGGCGCGCGAGGTCGCGCAGGTACAGCGCCTTGCGCTCGGACAGCCCGCACTTTCGCAGCGTTGGCAAGCGCGTTCGTCCGACGCGCGCCGCATCGAGGCGCACGGCGAGCGCGCCGGTGTCGGACGTTCCCGCGCAGGCGACGCAGAAGCGGTCCCAGATCGACTGCGCGGCCTTCACCGAGATCTGCTGACCTACGATCGCGCGTGCGAGCGTCGTGAACGGCTCGCCGCGGCGCGACAGGTGGATGTCGGGCAAGCCGGCGATCAGCTTTTTCAGTACGCGGTCGCGCTGACCGAGCTCGCGCGTTGCCTGGTCCCAGTAGGCCGGCTTCATCGTGTTGCGCGCATCAGCCGGACCCGCGCGACATCGCGCGCCTGCGCCATGCGCGCAACGCGTGCGCACGCCACGCGACGCGCACGACGACGTAACCGACGACCGCGAGCGTGAGCGCAAGAAGAGGAAGCCCCACGGCGAGCGGCGGGCCGAGACCCAGTGCCCAATTCGCGAGGTCGTGCAGGTATTCGACGACGCCGCCGAACGCCGGCGGCGGATGCATCGCGGCGCTCGGATCGGCGTCGGGCACGAAAACCGCGCCGTACCGATACGCGAGCAGATACAGCGGGACGATCGTCAGCGGATTCGTATAGAACGTCACGATGACCGCGAGCGGAAAGTTCGCGCGCCACACGACCGCCAGCCCCGCAGCGGCGGCGGCCTGGAACGGGCCGGGGATCAATCCGCAAAAGAGGCCGACGGCCACCGCGCGCGCGGTCGAACGGCGATTGAGATGCCACAGATCGGGGTGCTGGAGCGAAGGCGCGAACCTCCGCAGCGCCGGGTGGGCGATGATACGGTCGATCGCGGGGGCGTACCGCTCGGTCAGACGCCTGAGAAGTCGCCTTGGCATGGCGCAGTGGCTGGATGTTACATTACGCGGCTTTTTATCTGCGTGGAATCGATGCACAGAGGTCGGAGATCCGGAGGCCGTTTTGCGCGGCTTTTCGCGGCGGTCGCGGTTGTCGCGACGCTCGCGATCTGCGCCGGCGGCGCCGGCGCGACCGCCGATCCCGGCAAGGTGCTGCACGTCTATTTCGTCACCGGCGAGACCGGGTTCGATCCCGCGCGCGTCAGCGACAACAACTCGGCGACGGTGAACGAGGCGATCTTCGAGCGATTGCTGACCTACGACTACCTCGCGCGTCCGGCAAAGCTCGTGCCGATGGTCACCGAGGCGATGCCGGAGGTGACCGACAACGGCCGCACGTACACGTTTCGCATTCGCAAAGGCATCCTGTTCTCGCCGGACCCCGCGTTCGACGGCAAGCCGCGCGAGCTCGGCGCCGAGGACTTCATCTACAGCTTCAAGCGCTTCTTCGATCCGAAGCTGCGCTCGCCGTACGCATTCATGCTCGACGACATCGTGGGGCTCAAGGAAGCCGGCGTGCGCGCCGAGAAGAGCGGCAAGTTCGACTACGAAGCGCCGATCGACGGGCTGCAGGCACTCGACCGCTACACGCTGCGCATCCGCCTCGCGCACACCGACTACGACTTCGCGTTCAAGATCGCGCACACGTCGTACGCCGCGGTCGCGCGCGAGGTGATCGAGCGCTATGCCGACGACACGATGGCGCACCCTGTGGGTACCGGGCCCTACATGCTGAAGCAGTGGGTTCGCACGTCGAAGATCGTCCTGGACGCGAACCCGAACTATCGTGGCTTCGTCTGGGACTTCACTGCGTCGGAGCCGGCGTGGGACGACGCGCTGATCGCGCAGATGAAGGGCAAGCGGATGCCGCAGGTCGGCCGCGTCGAGATCTCGGTCATCGACGAGCCGCAGTCGGTGTGGCTCGCCTTCGAGGGCAAGGAGCTCGACTACATCAATCTGCCGGCGCCGTTTCGCGAGCGCGCGCTCGCGCCCGACGACTCGCTGCTGCCGAAGATCGCCGACCAGGGGATCTCGCTCTATCGCGCGATCGACCCGGAGATCACGTACACGGCGTTCAACTTCCGCGACCCGGTCGTCGGCGGCTTCGCGAAGGAGAAGATCGCGCTGCGCCGCGCGATCATCATGGCGTACGACCAGAAGGCCGAGATCGACGTGCTGCGAAAGCGCCTCGCGGTCAACGACGACATGCCGATTCCGCCCGGCGTCGTCGGCTACGACCCGAACTATCACAGCATCAACCGCTACGACCCCGATCTCGCGAACAAGCTGCTCGATTACTTCGGCTACAAGAAGGGCGCCGACGGCTGGCGAACGATGCCCGACGGCAAGCCGCTCGTGCTCCGACTCGCGACCGAGACCGGGTCCACCAGCCGCGACTTCGACGAGCTGTGGCAACGCTCGCTCGATCGCATCGGCGTGAAGATCGTGTTCGACGCGCAGAAGTTCGCCGACAACGTGAAGGCGGCGAAGGCCTGCAAGCTGATGATGTGGGGCCAGGCGTGGATCGCCGACTATCCGGACGGCGACAACTTCATGCAGCTCCTCTACGGCCCGAACACCGGGCAGAGCAACAACGGCTGCTACGAGTCGAAGGCGTTCGACGCGTTCTACGAAAAGGCGCGGCTGCTGCCCGATTCGCCCGAGCGCAACATCCTCTATCTCGAGATGACGCGGCAGATGGAGGTCGACGGCGCTTGGCGCCTCGGCGTGTCGCGCGTTCGCAATCAGCTGATCCGGCCGTGGGTGAAGGGCTTCAAGAAGCATCCGATCCTGCACGCCGAATGGCAGTACCTCGATGTCGATGCGCGGTCGTAGGTCTACGGTGCACCGGTGCGTCGCGGCGCTCACGCTGCTCGCGCTCGCCGTGTGCGCATTCGCCGCCGACCCGGGAAAGGTCGTACGGCAGGTGTTTCCGGCGGCGGAAACCGGATTCGACCCGGCCGGCGCGCACGATCTGTATTCCGGCACGATCGTGCAGGCGATCTACGACACGCTGTTCACGTACGACTACCTCGCGCGCCCGGCGAAGCTGGTGCCGCTCGCCGCCGACGCGATGCCGCAGATCTCCGACGGCGGCAGGACGTACACGATCCGTCTGAAGCGCGGCATCCATTTCACGGCCGACCCCGCGTTCAAGGGCCGGAAGCGCGAACTCGTCGCCGATGATTACGTCTATTCGCTCAAGCGGCTCGTCGACCCGCGCGTGCGCTCGCCGTGGTCGTGGCTGCTCGAGGACAAGATCGTCGGCCTCGATGCGGCTATCGCTGCCGCGAAAAAGTCCGGCCGTTTCGATTACGACGCGAAGATCGCCGGGCTCGAGGCGGTCGACCGCTACACGTTGCGCATCCGGCTCAGCCGCGTCGATTACAACCTGCCGTACGTGCTTGCGCACGAGCCGACGTCGGCCGTTGCGCGGGAAGTGATCGCCGCGTACGCCGACGAATCGGGCCGCGCGATGTCGAACCCGGTCGGCACGGGTGCATATGTGCTGAAGCAATGGGTGCGCAGCTCGAAGATCGTGCTCGAGGCGAATCCCGACTACCGCGGCTTCGTGTGGGACTTCAAGTCCGACGATCCGGCCGACGCGCCGCTGATCGCCGAGATGAAGGGCAAGAAGATGCCGCAGGTCGGCCGCGTCGAGATTTCGATCATCGAGGAGGATCAGGCGCGCCTGCTCGCGTTCGAGCGCGGGGAGCTCGACCTTATGAACATGGAAGGGCCGCTCGCGCCGCAGGTCTTCGACGGCGGCAAGCTGAAGCCGGCGTTCGCGAAGAAGGGCGTAAAGCTCTCCCGCTTCGTCGATCCGGAAGTGTCGTACCACTACTGGAATCTGCAGGATCCGGTCGTCGGCGGCTTGGGCAAGGAGAAGATCGCGCTGCGCCGCGCGATGGCGATGGCGTACAACACCGAGGAAGAAATCCGCGTCGTGCGCAACGGCCAGGCGATCGAGCTGCAGTTCCCGATCCCGCCCGGCGTCGTCGGATACGACCCGACGTACAAGTCGTCGGTGCGCTACGATCCGGCAGCGGCGAATCAGCTGCTCGACAAGTTCGGCTACCGCAAGGACGCCGATGGCTGGCGCACGCTGCCCGACGGCAAGCCGCTCGTCGTTCGCTACGCGTCGCGCCCCGACACGCTGGGACGGCAGCAGGACGAGATGTGGAAGAAGGCGCTCGACGCGATCGCGATCCGGATGGACGTGCAGAAGGACAAGTTCCCCGAGCTCCTGAAGCTCGAGAAGCAGTGCAAGCTGCAGATGCGCACCGCGTCGTGGATCGCCGACTATCCCGACGCCGACAACTTCATGCAGCTGCTCTACAGCAAGAACATCTACCAGAGCAACAACGCGTGCGCGACGATACCCGAGTACGATCGCCTCTACGAGATGACGCAGCGAATGCCCGATTCGCCCGAGCGCAACCGGCTGTATCGCGAGATGGCGAGGATCATCGAGACGTACGCGCCGTGGCGGCTCAACATCGCGCGCTACCGCAACATGCTGGCGCAGCCGCGCGTGCTCGGCTTTCGCAAGCATCCGATCATGCACAACGAATGGATGTACATCGACGTTGCGGCGCCCGGGGCCGTTAGCGGGCCCGGGGGCGCGAAGGAAGGGCCGCAGTAGAAATTGGGGACAGACCCCGATTTCTAATACTGCCGAGGGACGCGTGACGAGGACCTCATGACCGCCTACATCATCCGACGCGTATGGCAGATGATCCCGACGCTCGCCGGCGTCGTGCTGCTCGTGTTCTTCCTGTTCAACTGGGTCGGCGGCGATCCGGCGTACGTGCTCGCCGGCAAGATCAGCAACCAGGAGCAGATCGACAACATCCGCCGCCAGCTCGGCGTCGATCAGCCGTACTGGGTGCAGCTTTGGATCTTCGTCAAGCAGATCCTCACCGCGGACTTCGGCGCGAGCTGGAGTACGAACGAGCGCGTCGGGCACATCCTGGCTACGCGTCTCGGTCCGTCGATGACCGTCCTCGTTCCGCTGCTGATGCTCGACACGCTGATCTCGCTCGGCCTCGCGCTCGCGGTCGCCTACGTCCGCGGCACGCTGACCGACCGGCTGGTGATGATCCTGTGCACCGTCGGCCTGTCGATCTCGATCCTCGTCTACATCATCGTCTTCCAGTACTTCTTCGCGTACAAGCTCGGCTGGTTCCCGGTGCAGGGCTGGGGCGACAGCTTCGCCGAGAACCTGTTCAAGTACGCGACGCTGCCGATCCTGATCGGGCTCGTCGTCAGCATCGCGCCGAGCCTGCGGCTGTACCGCACGTTCTTCCTCGACGAGATCAACCAGGACTACGTGCGCACCGCGCGCGCGAAGGGCTTGTCGGAGAACCGGATCATGTGGGTACACGTGCTGCGCAACGCGGCGATCCCGATCATCACCTATGTCATGTCGGCATTGCCGGGCCTGCTGATCGGCGCATTCCTGATCGAGCGCTTTTTCTCGATTCCCGGCATCGGCCGCGAAGTGATCCTCGCCGTCGAGCGCTCCGACTTCCCGGTGATCAAGGCGCTCACCGTGTACGTCGCGATCGCCACGATGGTCGTCAATCTGCTCGCCGACCTCATGTACAAGGCGGTCGACCCGAGGGTGCAATTCAAATGACCGAGATCTTCGCCAACTACGAGGCGGCGCTGCCCCCGGTACGTCCCGACGCGCCGCACGCGGTTTCGCCGGGGCTGTGGGCGCTCACGTGGCGACGGCTGCGCTCGGATCGCGTCGGCATGGTGTCGCTCGCGATCGTCATCGCGTTCATCGTGATGATGATCCTGTCGGGCGTCGGTCTGATCGCAAAGGATTGGGCGCGCGAGGTCGGCGTCAATTACGCGCCGCCCACCTTCATCGGACCCGACGCGACGGCGCCGGCTGCGCCGGGCGCCGAGACGCCCGCGCCAACGCCGGCGACGCAGTGGAAGAGCTCGGTGGTCGACCCGATCGGCGATGTCATCGCCGAGCTCAAGGGCGAGAAGGCCGCTCCGCCGGCGCCCGGCGGCACCGAAGAGAAAAGCGTGGATCCGCTCGCCGATGTGATGGCCGACATCCGAAAGAACGAAAAGACAGCCGTCGAGCCGACGACGGTGCGCGCCGCGACGCTGCCATTCGGCGGCGACAAGTGGGGCCGCGACGTATTGAAGAAGACGATCAAGGGCTCCGAGACATCGATCTTCGTCGGTCTCGCGGCAGCCGCAGTCGCGACGTTCCTCGGCACCGTCTTCGGCGCGGTTGCCGGCTATTACGGCCGCTGGGTCGACGATTTCTTCAACTGGTTCTACAGCGTGTTCAGCTCGATTCCGTACCTGCTGCTGATCCTCGCCGTCGCCGCCGTGCTGCAACAGAAAGGAACGCTCACGATCATCCTGATTCTCGGGCTCACCGGCTGGACCGGCGTGTTCCGCCTCATACGCGGCGAATACCTGAAGCACAAGTCGCGCGAGTACGTGCAGGCGGCCGACGCGATTGGCGCATCGAACGGGCGACGCATGTTCGTCCACATCTTTCCGAACGTGAGCCACGTCGTGCTCGTGCAGCTGTCGATCCTCGTCGTCGCGTTCATCAAGTCCGAGGTGATCCTCTCGTTCCTCGGCTTCGGTGTGCCGGTCGACGTCGTGTCGTGGGGATCGATGCTGAACGAGGCGCAGAACGAGCTGATCCTCGGCAAGTGGTGGCAGCTCGTCGCCGCCGGCACGTCGATGGCGCTGCTGGTCACGGCATTCAGCCTGTTCACCGACGCGCTGCGCGACGCCGCCGACCCGAAGCTCAAGGGCAAGCTGGGAGGGTGACGATGAGCGGCGAGCAGGTGACCCCGGCCGAAGGCAAGGGTGCGAGCCAATGCGAATCGGCACCGCGGCCGACGCCCGGCATTCCGGCGAGCAGCGTCCGCGGAGGAGGCCGACGATGAGCGGCGAGCAGGTGACCCCGGCCGAAGGCGAGGGTGCGAGCCAATGCGAATCGGCACCGCGGCCGACGCCCGGCATTTCGATGAACGCGGCGCCTGAAGGAGACCGCTGACGTGGCCGACAACAAGAACCCGGCGACCGATCCGCTCGTGCGCGTGCGCAACCTCGGCGTCGGCTTTCGCCTCGACCGCCAACACACGTTCGACGCGGTGAAGGCCATCTCGTTCGACATCGACAGGAACAGCACCGTCGCGCTCGTTGGCGAGTCGGGCAGCGGCAAGTCGGTCACCGCGCTGTCGCTGCTCGGTCTGCTGCCGCCGGAGAACTCGGTCATCGATCCGAGGAGCGAGATACTGTTCGGCGGCCGCAACGTCGTCGGACTTTCCGCCCGCGAGCTTCGCGCGATGCGCGGCGCCGAGATCTCGATGATCTTCCAGGAGCCGATGACGTCGCTGAACCCGGTGTTCACCGTCGGCTTCCAGCTCGTCGAGGTGCTGCAGCTCCACATGGGCATGAGCGGCGCAAAGGCGCGCAAGCGCGCGATCGAGGTGCTCGACGAGGTCGGCATTCCCGATCCCGAGTACAAGATCAACGCGTACCCCTCGCAGATGTCCGGCGGCCAGCAGCAGCGGGTGATGATCGCGATGGCCATCGCGTGCGAGCCGAAGCTGCTGATCGCCGACGAGCCGACGACGGCGCTGGACGTGACGATCCAGAAGCAGATCCTCGAGCTGATCGCCGCGTTGCAGCGCAAGCACCAGATGTCGGTGCTGTTCATCACGCACGATCTCGCGGTGGTGGGCGAGATCGCCGACTACGTCGTCGTCATGCGCAACGGCGAGATCCGCGAGCAGGGCCCGGCGCGGTCGGTGTTCGAGACGCCGCGCGACGCCTACACGAAGGCGCTGCTCAAGTGCCGGCCGCAGCTCGAGCGGCGTCCGGTGCGCCTGCCGGTGATCGACGACTACATGAGCGGCAGCGGTCCGTCCGCGCAGCAGATGGAAGAGCGGCGGCGCGGCGTCACGCCGAGCGATGCGATCGTGCTCGACGTGAAGAACCTCGGCAAGAACTTCTACTCGCGCGAGGGCCTGTTCGGCAAGCGCAAGTTCGAGGCAGTGAAGGACGTCTCGTTCAAGCTTCCTAAAGGCAAGACGCTCGGACTCGTCGGCGAATCGGGGTCGGGCAAGACGACCGTCGGCCTCACGCTGATGCGGCTGCACGAGGCGAGCTCCGGCGAAGCGATCTTCGAGGGCCGCGACCTGCTTTCGATGTCGCCGCGCGAGTTCATGGCGTACAAGCGGCGCATCCAGATCATCTTCCAGAATCCCTACGCATCGCTCAATCCGCGCTTCACCGTCGGCCACATCGTCACCGAGCCGATGATGATCCACGGCATCGGCGCGAACGCACAGGAGCGCACCGAGCGTGCGTTCGAGCTGCTGCAGAAGGTCGGGTTGCCGGAGGTCTCGTTCTACAAGTACCCGCACGAGTTCTCCGGCGGTCAACGGCAGCGGATCGCGATCGCGCGCTGCCTGACGATGAAGCCGGACATCCTGATCTGCGACGAATCGGTGTCCGCGCTCGACGTGTCGGTGCAGGCGCAGGTGCTGAACCTGCTGCAGGACCTTCAGGACGAGTTCGGGCTGTCGTACATCTTCATCTCGCACGACCTCGCGGTGGTCAAGTACATCTCCGACGAGATCATGGTGATGAACGAGGGTCGGATCGTCGAGTCGGCGAATTCCGACGAGCTGTACCGAAATCCGCGCGAGTCGTACACGAAGCGGCTGCTCGCGTCGATTCCGAAGGGCTGGCAGGGCGCGGGCAAGCGGCTCGCCGACCACGCGTTCAAGCGGCCGGCGGGGTGAAGAGGAAATAGGGGACAGACCACGTTTTCGTCAAGCGAAAACGTGGTCTGTCCCCTATTTCAGTGCGCTGCGTTGATCTTCGCGAGCTTCGCCGCGTAGACGTCGCGGCTGCGCCGATTGGTGCTGTACTCGATCGCGAGCTCGAGCTGCTCGCGCGCCTGCCCGAGATCGCCGAGCCCGACGTACGCCGCGGCGAGCCAGAAGCGGAACTCGTCGTACGACGGTGCACGGTCCACTTCCTCGGCGAAGAGGGCCCGCGCACGCACGAAGTCGTGCCGCTGCATCGCGGTGACGCCGCGATGAAAATAAGCGAACGGCGGATTCGGCTCGAGCTTTTCCAGCGCGCGCGACAGCGCGCCGGCTTCGGCGAGTCGGTTTTGCGCTGTCAGCACGACGGCGAGGTTCGACATCGCGTGCACGCTCGACGGTTCCCGCGCAAGCGCGTAGCGCAGCGCCGACTCCGCCTGCGCGAGATCGCCATGCCGCTGGTAGACGACGCCGAGCGTGTTGTACGCGCTCACCATCGCCGGATCCTGCGCGATCGCCGCGCGCGACCACCAGTACGCGTCGTCGAGCCGCCGCTGCGCGAGCGCCTCGGCCGCCTTGTTGTTCATGTACATCGCGACGATCGTCGCTTCGCCGACTTCGCGCGTGCGAAGACCGCGCGTCTCGCTCGATGGCAGGAAATCGACCGTCACGCGGTCTGCTTCATGGCGGCCCGAATGCACGTCGATCATGTTGCGGCCGAGCGCGACGTTGACGTGCGCGCTGAAGAACTGGATGTCGCCGCTGCGGCTCCACGTGTCGTCGACGTACACGATCTGGTAGCGGACCGGCACGTCGATCTCGCGCGCGAACGCGCCGGTCATGATCGCGAGCGACAGGCAATTGCCGGCGCGCGCAGCGAATGCCTCGGCGGCGCTGCGCGTCATCTCGGAGTCGTATTCGAGGCGCAGCTGCCGGGCGCTGTACAGCGCCTCGAGCAGCGCTTCGCGGCGGCCGGCGATGCGAATGCGACCGGCGATGTGCGCATCCGAGTAGCGCTTCATGTCGTCGCTCATCGCGAGCACGTCGCGCGCGTCGATGCGCACCGACGCCGGCTCGAACAGCCGATCGTCGAACAGCCGCTCGGGCGGCGGCGTTGCCGGCGGAGTCGACGCGCACGAGGCGAGCAGCGCGCACAGCACGACGACGGACATTGCGATGCGAACCATGCGATTCTCGCCGTCGCGCTACAGCGTGAACGTCATCTCGGAGAGCAGCGCGCCCGGCGTGCGCGTGCTCGACAGCGAGCGCGCGCCGTACGTGCTGCTGTCGAGGATGAGCTCGGTCTGCGCGCTCAGCGCCTCGAGATTGGAGCCGAGCATCCGGTACAGCGTGTCGTCGAAGCGCAGCACGTCGACCGGTGCGACGATGCGCCCGCTTTCGACCCAGAACGTCGCGAAGCGCGTCATGCCGGTCATCCGGCACGCTGGCCGGTCCGAGTAGTTCAGGTAGTGCAGATTGCCGATTGCAAGTCCGGTGTCCAGAGCAGCGAGCGCGTCGGCGTCGTCGAGGTCGCCTGCGGCGAGCGAAATCGACTCCGGCGCCTCGGCGGCGTTCGCGCCGTTGGTCGCGAGGTCGAATTCGCGCGCCGTTCGCGGCGAGCACAGCGATCCGGCAAGGCGGCCCTCGCCGATCAGCGATACGCGTCCAGGCCGCGCGAATCCCTCGGCCTGGAACGCCGGCGACACCGCGTCGGCAGTCGCCTCGTCGATCGACACCCGCGCATCGAGCTGCGCTTCGCCGCGTTGCATGCGCAGCAGCGGGCTTTGCCGCGTCGCGAGCGCGCGTGCGGAGAAGCTGTTCCACGACAGCAGCGAGAGCAACTCGTCCATCGCCGCCGGCGCGAGATACGCGCGGTAGGTGCCGGGCGACAGTTGCTTCGGCGGGCGCGCGATCTGCGCCAGCCCGTCGCGCGCGGCGCTCATCTTGGCCGCGAACGCCCGGTCGTCCCAGGCGAAGCCCGACAGCGCGGACTTCACCGCCTTGTCGGCGCGATGGTAGAGGCTCCACTGCAGGTTGAACGACGTCGCCTCGTGCCAGTTGCGCTGCCCGAACGAGTTCGCGAAGCCGCGATACACCGGGCCGCCCGCGTAGAGCCCGACGAGGTCGAGATCATCGGCAGCCGCGAGCACGGTGGCGACGATCGCTTCGGCGGGCGGCAGCCGACCGCCACGCACGGCGCGGCTCGACGCCGCTTGCGTTGCGTAGAGCAGGTGCGGATCGTCTTCGAGATCGGCAAACGCCGCGCGCAACGACGCGATCGCAGAAGCGATCAGCGGCTGGTCGCGCGCCGGGTCGCCGGACAGCGCAAGCCGCTGCGAAGCGTGCCGCTCGCCCAGAATGAGATCGACGTCGAGCGAGCGCTGGACGACGCTGCCCGGCTGGCGAACGCGGCCGCGATTGAAGCGGACGAAGTCGGAGACTTCGGCAGCGAACACCGCCGTGTAGCGCTCGCCCGCGTGCAGGAGCGCATCGAGCGACGCCGCGACGTCGTTGAAGTACGTTTCCATCGTGCCGTGCGCGATCGGTGCGTTCATGCGTCGTGGCCGCCGAACACTGCGACGTTCCTGAACACGCATGCGGGCGACGCGTGGCCGACATGGATCACCTGCGACGGCTCGCCCTTGCCGCAATACGGCGATCCGAGCACCTGCGTCGTCGACGCCTCGCCGACGTTCGCGAGGCTGCGCCAGAAGCTCGCCGACACGCCGCGGTAGTTGGGGTTCTTGACGACGGCGCCGAGCTTGCCGTTATCGATCAGCCGCGCACGCTCGCAGCCGAACTGGAACTTGTTGCGCGAATCGTCGATCGACCACGAGCAGTTCGTTTCCATCATCACGCCGTGCTCGATGCCTTCGATCATCTGCTCGAGCGTCGACGTGCCCGGCTCGAGATTGAGGTTCGCCATGCGGTCGATCGGCGGGCGATTCCAGCTCGTTGCGCGCGCGTTGGCGACGCACCGGCGACACCGGCACGCGCCTGCGAAATGGCGCCGCCAAGCGGACGCTCGAGGATGCCGTCGCGAATCAGGTACACCTTCTCGGCAGGCGTGCCGTCATCGTCCCAGCCGTAGCTCGCGAGCTCTTCGCGCCGCGTCGGATCGAACGTGATGTTGAGCAGCGGCGAGCCGTAACGATACGAGCCGAACATGTCCGGCGTGACGAAGCTCGTGCCCGCGAAGTTGCGCTCGTCGCCGAGAATGCGGTCGAGTTCGAGCGGATGGCCGATCGACTCGTGGATCTGCAGGATCATCTGGTCGGGCAGCAGCAGCACGTCCATCGTTCCCGTCGGGCAGTTCGCCGCCATGACGAGCTCGATCGCCTCCAGGGCGATACGCCGCCCGGCGCCGACGAAGCGCGCACGCTCGAGCACTTCGTCGCCGCCTTGCTGGCAGATGCCGCGGTAGCCGTTCAACGAGCGGCTCTGCGTGTCGCCGTTCGCGTGGGCGGTCGCCGACACGGCGGGCAACAAGTAGCGGAAATGCTGAACGATGTCGCCGCCCTCGCTCGTGACCAGGCGCTGCGTCGACGTGCGCACCTCGACGCTTGCCTCCCAGTCGACGATGCGCTCGTCGATCGCCGCTGCGCGCGACTCGGCGTGCAGCAGGTCGTACCAATCGCGGCGCGAGCGTCGCGCGGCATCGAACGACGGCGACGCGTACTCGCCGCGCGTCGCCGGGCGCGGCAGCCTACGTGAATCGAAGATCGCGAGCGGCGCTGTCGCGCGCGCCCAGTGCGTTGCGCGCTCGAGCATCTCGCGCACGCCTGCCCGCGACACGTCGGCCGTCGCGGCGTAGCCGTACCCGCCCGCGGCGTACACCGTCGCCATCACGCCGCGGTCGCTCGACGCGGACAGCGGCAGCGCGACGTTCTTGCGCACGCAGTACATCTCGCTCGCGTCCTCGACGTAGCGCAGCGACCAGAAGTCGACGTCGACCGGCAGCGCGGCTGCGTCGGGCTGGGGAAAGCGATTGGCGTCGGGCATCGGGATAGTTTGGACAGACGGCTTAATTATGCCGGGGGGCCGGCGAGCGCGTCGAGGGACGCCCCGGTGACGCGGACGATGCGCCAGTCGGGCAGTACGCTCGCGCCGAGGCGGCGGTAGAACTCGATCGCCGGCGCGTTCCAGTCGAGCACGCTCCATTCGAAGCGCGCGCAGCCGCGCTCGACTGCGATCGCCGCGAGCGCGCGCAACAGCGCCTTGCCGATGCCCTGCCGACGGTGCGCCGGCAGCACGAAAAGATCTTCGAGCCAAATGCCCGGGCGGCCGGCGAACGTCGAAAAATGATGGAAAAACAGTGCGAATGCGACTGGAACCTCGCCTTTGTCGCAAAGCAGCACCTCGGCCACGGGTCTCGTGCCGAAGAGCGCATCGTGGATGTCGCTTTCCGAGGCGACGTGCAGGTGCGTCAGCCGCTCGTATTGTGCGAGCGACGCGATCATCGCGTGGATCGCGGGCACGTCCGCGGGCCGGGCGGCGCGAAGCGTGAAACCGGCGGACGCGCTCACAGACGCCTGCCGAGAATCGCCAGGTCGCGCTCGACGCCGTCCATCTCGGCGACGCGCGGCAGCCGTCCCCATGCGGCGAAGGCAGCGCGCTCGAACAGCGCGATGGAAGCGGCGTTGTGGGCGAACACGAAGGCGAGCATCGTGCGCACGCCGAGTGACGGTGCACCGGCGATCGCGTGCGACAGCAGCGAACGGCCGATGCCGCGGCGCTGCGCCTGCGCGGCGACATAGACGCCCGTCTCGACGGTCGAGCGATACGCGGGGCGGCCGTAGAACGAGCGCAGCGACAGCCAGCCGTCGACGGCGCCCGCGCCACTCGTGTGCACCCAGAGCGGGCGACGTGCGGCATCGAATTCGGCAAACCATGCCCTGCGGGCAGCCACGGTCACCGGCTCGGTGTCCGCCGTTGCCATCCGACCGGGAATCGAGGCGTTGTAGATCGCAACGATCTGCGGCAAATCAGCAGCTTGTGCGTGGCGTATCGGCACGATTGGCAGATTTGCAACAACTCCGCGGCGGCCATTGTAACAACCGCGCCATTTCGTTGCTGGCCGGGGAACGCGTGCGGTAATGTCGCAGGCGTGTGCCGAAAGGCGGGAATTTTCGCCTTTTACGTTTCATCA
The DNA here is from genome assembly GCA_963798655.1 of uncultured beta proteobacterium. Lineage (GTDB taxonomy): Bacteria > Pseudomonadota > Gammaproteobacteria > Burkholderiales > Casimicrobiaceae > CAVSMC01. The sequence goes on from CAWCUH010000023.1 coordinate 14,204, forward strand.
TCTTCTGGGGGTCCACAACATGACGTTTGAACGCAAGAAGGTTGCGACCGCGCTCGCCCATATCCTGGGCATTGGCGGCGCCGCTGCGCTGGTGGCGGCACCCGCTCAGGCGCAATCCGACATTCGCGTCGAAGTGACCGGCTCGAACATCAAGCGGGTGGAGGGCGAGGGCGCGTTGCCCGTGCAGACGATCACACGCGAGGAGATCAACAAGACCGGCGTGCAGACGACGTTCGAGTTGCTCGACCGGCTGTCGGCGTCGATGTCGTTCAACAACTACAACGAAACGATTGCGCTCGGCGACGCGGCGCGGCCGGGCTTTGCCGGCGTGTCGCTGCGCGGCCTCGGACCCGATAAGACGCTGGTGCTGCTGAACGGCCGGCGGATCACCAACTTCGCGCTCGGTGTCGGCAACCCCGGCGTCGACCTCAACGCGATCCCGATCTCGGCGATCGAGCGCGTCGAGATCCTGAAGGACGGCGCGTCCGCGATCTACGGCACGGATGCGATCGCTGGCGTGATCAACTTCATCACGCGCAAGGACTTCACCGGCGTCGAGCTGTCCGCTCGCTACGACAAGCCTGAAGACACCGGCGGCGAGCAGACGCGCGCCAACGTCACTGCCGGCTTCGGCGATCTCGCCAAGCAGAGATTCAACGGCTGGATCACTTTCGACTGGCAGAAGAACGAAGCACTGGCCGCGAAGGACCGCGAATTCTCGAAGACGGCGTACCTGCCGAGCCTCGGCCTCGATCGCACGTCCGGCAACTCGTTCCCGGCCAACGTGCTCGTCCCCGCCGGCCGCAACCCGAGCGATCCGACGCCAAACGCAGGCGCCAGCGTGCTCTCGCCGGTGTGTGCGCCGCCGGTGTCGTTCCCGACCACCGCCTCGCCGCACCAGTGCCGCTACGACTACGCGAGCCGAATCGACATCATCGACCCGTCCGAGCGCTACAACGTCCTCGGCCGGCTGACGTGGCAGTTCCTGCCCGACCACCAGGCGTTCCTCGATGCGGCGTACTCGCACAACAAGTTCACGTTCGCGATCTCCGAGGTGCCCTGGTCGGAAGGCGTGACCGGCAACCCGCTGCAGCTGCCGCCGACGTCGCCGTTCTATCCGACGGCGTGGCTGCAGGCGAACTACCCGGATCTCGTCGGCCAGCCGCTCGACGTGCTGTGGCGCACGATTCCCGCCGGCCGGCGCACCGACCAGTCGACGACCGAGCAGACGCGCGTCGTTGCCGGCGTCAAGGGTACGGTGTTCAAGAACTGGGACTACGAGGCCGCGTACAACTACAACAAGAGCGAGGTGCACGACCGCTACATCGACGGCTGGCTCGACGAGGCGATCGCGGCGCCGCTGTTCGCGTCGGGCATCCTGAACCCGTTCGGCGATCTCGGCGCGGCCGGCGAAGCGGCGTTGCAGACGGCGAAAGTCAACCAGGAAGTGCAGGGTGCGACCGGCACGGTGCAATCCGGTGACTTCAAGCTGTCCGGCGACGTGTACCAGCTTCCCGCGGGTCCGCTCGGACTCGCCGTCGGCGGCGAGTACCGGCGCGAGGAGCTCGAGCAGTTTCGCGCCGACATCCTCTCGTCCGGCCGCGTGATAGGCGGCGGCGGCCCGCTGCAGAGCATTCCGAACGTGGATCGCAATGTGAAGGCGGTATTCGCCGAGCTGAACGTCCCGATCGTGAAGACGCTCGAGGCGCAGCTCGCCGTGCGCTACGACGACTACAGCGACTTCGGCAACACGACCAACCCGAAGGTGGCATTGCGCTGGCAGCCGACGCGCCAGGTCCTCATGCGCGCGTCGTACAGCAAGGGCTTCCATGCGCCGTCGCTGATCGACCTGTACCTGCCGACGTACCTTACCAATACGCTGGGTTCGTTCAGCGACCCGCTGCGCTGCCCGACGACGCAGTCGCCGCTCGATTGCGACATCCAGTTCAACAAGCAGCAGGGCGGCAATCCGCAGCTGAAGCCGGAGCGCGCGACGAACGTCACGGCCGGCATCGTGCTCGAGCCGTTCGATCCGCTGTCGATGAGCTTCGACTGGTTCCGCATCGACGCGAAGGACCTGCTGGGTCAGACGTCGGAGGACACGATCGCGCCGACGATGTCCGACCTGAACAGCCCGTACATCGTCCGCGGTCCGGTCGACCCGCGCTTCCCGAACCTGCCGGGTCCGATCCTCTACTTCGTCGCTCCGACGCAGAACGTGGGCAAGACGCTCGTATCGGGCATCGACACCGACATCTCGTTCCGCTTCCCGAAGTTCACCTACGGCCAGATCACGGCGCGGCTTAACGGAACGTACTATTACCACTACAAGCAGCTGCAGGACGACGGCTCGTTGCCGAACTTCGTCGGCACGCGAAGCGACTTCGGTTCGATTCCGCGCTGGCGCCACGTCGCCGTGGTCGACTGGACCTACGGTCCGTGGAACGCGACGCTGGTGCAAACCTACACGCATCACTACAGCGAGGACTGTCTGGGGGGCGATCCGTCCGGATGCGAGACGCGCACCGTCGGCGCGTACGACGTGTACGACATCTCGGGAGCGTACTCGGGCTTCAAGAACACGACGATCCGCCTTGGCGTGCGTAACGTGTTCGACCGCAATCCGCCGCTGTCGAACCAGAACGCGACGTTCCAGGTCGGCTACGATCCGTCGTACGCCGACCCGCGCGGTCGCACGTTCTTCGCGTCGATCCGCTACGCGTTCAAGTAGGCGCGCGGCAGCCTGGTTCCACGGGGGCCTTCGGGTCCCCGTTTTTATTGCGGCGCCCGATCCGACGCGGGTTGCGGCGCCTGCATGCGCGCATGTCCCGCGACGGCGCTCCCCGACAGCGACGAACGGTCGTCCGAGGCCGGATATGGCCAAAGAGCCACATTTTTTTGCATTTTCCGCGCGACGCCATTAACATGCGCCCCTTCATCGGGGGATGATCCGCGCGAACATTTCGCCCGCCCGACCGGCCGGGTCCGCGTCATCGCGCGCACGCGTTACCACGCGTTATCCCTGATCAAACCTATCGTGTGGCACAACCATCCCATGGAGAGATCATGTCCAAACTGACCCGCGTGGCCGTCTGCGCTGCGGTGCTGCTCGCTGCCGCGACGTTCGCGGCGTTTCCGCCCGCGGTCGATGCTCAGGGACAGCCCGCGCCCGCGGCGCCGGCGGCGGCGCCCGCGACAGCGCCCGACGCCGCGACGCCTGCGGCTGCACCGGTGGCAGCGCCCGCGCCGAGCGCTGCCGCCAATCGGTCCGTCGAGATCGTCGACAACCCGTACGGGCTGGAAGCGCTCTGGAGAGGCGGCGACATCGTCGCGAGGGTCACGCTGGGCATCCTGCTCTTCATGTCGATCGGCAGCTGGTACGTGATCTTCACCAAGATCTACGAGCAGGCGAAGCTGCGCCGCCAGGCGCGAGCGGCGAACAAGACGTTCTGGAACGCGAAGAGCGTGCAGGAGGGCGCAGCGGGCCTGAAGGACACGAGCCCGTTCCGGTTCATTGCCGAGTCGGGGATGGAAGCCTCGAGCAAGCACGTCGGGCTGCTCGGCAACGTCAGCATGAACGACTGGATCACGATGTCGATCCAGCGCGCGATCGAGAACGTGCAGAGCCGCATGCAGGACGGTCTCGCGTTCCTCGCCACGGTGGGATCGACGGCGCCGTTCGTCGGACTGTTCGGCACGGTGTGGGGCATCTACCACGCGCTCACCGCGATCGGCATCGCCGGCCAGGCATCGATCGACAAGGTCGCCGGCCCGGTGGGCGAGGCGCTGATCATGACGGCGTTCGGCCTTGCCGTCGCCGTGCCCGCGGTGCTCGGCTACAACTGGCTGGTTCGTCGCAACAAGACGGCGATGGAGGAGGTGCGGGGCTTCGGCGCCGACCTTCACGCGGTGCTGCTGAGTTCGCCGGCCGCGCCCGCGGTTGCCACGGCGCCGAAGACCGTCGCACGGGTGTAGATCATGGCGATGAACGTCGGCTCGGCCGAGGGCGAGGACGATCTCGTCTCGACGATCAACACGACGCCGCTCGTCGACGTCATGCTGGTGCTGCTCATCATCTTCCTGATCACCGTGCCGGTGGTGACGACCTCGATCCCGCTGCAGCTGCCGAAGGAGCGCAACGAGATCCGTGAGACGAAGCCCGAGAACATCACGATCTCGGTCGACCTGAACGACCACATCTACTGGAACGACCTGCGCATACCGACGACGCCGGCGCTGATCGACCGGCTGAAGAAGGTGTCGGTGCTGCGGCCGCAGCCCGAGGTGCAGATCCGCGGCGATGCGACCGCGAACTACGAGGGCGTCGGGCGCGTGATCTACGCGTGCCAGCGCGCGGGCATCTCGAAGATCGGCTTCATCATCGAGCCGCCGGTGCGCGGCGGCTGACGCTGTTCGAGCGAGGAACGAAGCGATGGCAATGAACGTGGGATCGTCGAGCGGCGACCCGGACGTGATGATCGACATCAACACGACGCCGCTGATCGACGTGATGCTGGTGCTGCTGGTGATGCTGATCATCACGATCCCGATCCAGCTGCATTCGGTCAACCTCAACATGCCGGTCGGCAATCCGCCGCCGCCGCTGATCGAGCCTGAAGTGGTGAAGATCGACGTGGACCCCGAAAGCCGCGTCTACTGGAACGGCGAGTTCCTGCCCGACCGCGCAGCGCTCGAGGCGAAGATCACCGCGGCTGCAGCGAAGCAGCCGCAGCCGGAGATCCATCTGCGTCCCGACAAGGGCTCGAAGTACGCGACGACCGCGGAGGTGATGGCGTCGTCGCAGCGGCTGGGGCTCACCAAGATCGGCATCGTCGGCAGCGAGCAGTTCATCGAGTAGCGCTGCGACGGAGCGAGAACAATCATGGATTTCGCACGGCAGCAACGCGATCCCAAGCGCCATTTGATCGGATTGAGCGCGGTGATCCTCTTCCACGTGATCGTCATCTACGGCCTGATGACCGGCCTCGCGCGGAAGGCGATCGAGGTGATCAAGAAACCGATCTCGGCGACGATCGTCGAGGAGATCAAGAAGCCGCCGCCGCCGCCCCCGCCGCCGCCGAAGAAGATCATCGAGCCGCCGAAGGTGCAGGCGCCGGTGCAGCCGTACGTGCCGCCGCCCGACATCCCGCCTCCGCCGCAACCAGTCGAGGCTCCGGTGATCCAGTCGACGCCGGTTCCGCCGCCGCCGGTGCCCTACGTGATCGCGCCGCCGCCGCCGCCCGTGGTCATCGCGCCGCCGGCGCCGCCGCCAAAGCCCGCAGTCCAGCAGGCGGCGGTCACGTGCCCGAATCAGGAGAAGCCGACGTTCCCGCGCGAGGCGATCCGGAGAGGCATCGAGAAGGGCGAGGTTGCCGCTACGCTGACGATCGACGAAAAGGGCACGGTGACGAACGTCAACATCACGTCGTCGATTCCTCCGGGCATTTTCGATCGCGCGGTGACCGACGTGCTCGGTTCGTGGAAGTGCGTCGGGCAGGGTGAGAAGATCCAGGCGCGGGCCATCATCACGTTCCGGCTCGAGTGATTTCGCGGCGCGCGGTGCGCGACGAAAAGGCCGCCCGCGGGCGGCCTTTTCATTGGGTGTGTGCCCCGTCGCCGGCTATTCAGAGCGCAGCGCGTACGCGGTCGCCGCCCATGTGATCGCACCGCCGGCGGCGATGGCCGCAGCAAGACCCGACAGCGACACCGCCTGACCGCCGACGAGCCGGAACGCCTCGCGTGCGACATCGACGAATGCGCCGGGCAGCGCGAACGCCGCACCGACTCCCGCGAGCGCCCAAAGCACGGTCAGCGCGTGGCGTCGCCAGGCCGGCAGCGTGACCGGCGGCGGCAGCGCGCTCATCACCCGCAGCGTGAAGCCGTCGTCGTCGACGTGCGACGCCCGATGATCGCTCGCCTGCGCTGCGAGCGCGGTGTCGAGCCAGTCGGCGGTCGGCATAGGATCCGTCATGCGTTGGGTGCGGCGTCGGGCGCCCAGGCCGCAAGGCGCGCTTTGAGCTTCTGCTTCGCGCGCAGGATGTGCGTCTTGACCGTCCCGACCGGGCAGCCGAGCACGTAAGCCGCTTCCTCGTGCGACAGGTCGTTATGGTAGCACTGCACGATCGCCGCCCTTTCGCCGTCGGAGAGCACCGCCATCGCGCGTTCGAGGTCGAGCTTCATCGACGCCGCGCTCGCATGGTCGCCGGCGATCGCATCGGTGGCGGTCGGCGAGGCGTCTTCGTCGCCGACGACGTCGGCATCGCGATCGCCGAGCAGCTCCTCCTTGCGCTTGCGCGCGTCGGCGAGGAACGCGTTGGTGGCGATCCGGTAGAGCCACGTCGAGAAACGCGCCTCCTGGCGGAACGATTTCAGGTTTCGATACGCGAGCAAGAACGTCTCCTGGGCGAGGTCGTCGGCGAGCGCATGATCGCCGGCCGCGAGCCGTCGCAGCGTCGCGCGCACCGCCGACTGGTGACGGCGCACGAGCTCGGCGAACGCATGGCGATCATCCTGGACGACGACGCGGGCGATGAGCTCGGCATCGGTCGGCCCGCTATTGGCCATCGGCGGCTCGCCCGCCGCTCAAGGCCCCGCCGCCGGACCGCTGCCGCGCGGCGCGCCGATCTGGCGCTCCTCGAAGCGCCACAAAACGATGTACCCGATGCCGACGAAGAGCAGCACCAGGCCAACGCTGTTCGGCGTGCCGTCGTCGAGTATCGAGAAGAACGTCAAGCCGAGCCCGATGCCGAACATGACGATGCCCTTGCGAAGATCGGACCACGCGGTGCGCCTCGACGCGATTCGCAACTGCTCGGCAACCGGCGCGGCGGCGGCGACGACGCGCTCGGCGACCTCGGGCTTGTTCGATGCGAGCGCGTCGAGCGCGCCCGCCGGCGGAACGACACCCCGCTCGGCGAGCTTCAGCATGGTTTCGTTCAGCATCCGCGCGCGGCGCATCTTGTACCAGATCACCGCGATCACGATCAGCAGCGGCACGCCGAACACCAGCGCAACCGCGAAAAAGACCAGCCCGGCGAGCCACGGCTCCTCGTGCACCAGATCGTTGAACGAGTCGTACTCGCGGTCGCCCTGGAAGCCGAAAACTCGAACGTGCCTGCCGTGGCGATCGATCCTGACGCCGCCGGGGCCCACGGTAATTTCGGCGCTCGGACCATGGCCGGCCGCGTCCGCGTCGGCAGCGGCCTCGCCGGCATCCGGCGACTGCGCTTTGGCTGGCGCGGGCAACGTCGAGGGCGTGCTGGACTTGGCCGGCGGCGCCGGCTGCGCGTGCGCCGTCGGTGCGTCGGGCGCGGATGCGACGGCGATCGCCAGCGCGAACGCGACGCCGAGCACGAGGTGGCGGTTGGGCGTTGCGGCGGTAGGCACGGCGCGTCCGTTCATCAGCTCTCCCCCAATCGATCGAATGTTGCGTATTGGATGCAGCGAGCGCGCCATTCGGATTCGATGCCCGCCCGCCCTGTGCCGATCGCTGTGCAAGCGCGTGCTACTATTCCCGAAATCGGCCCGCGGGCGCGAAATCACGCGACGAAGCCGGGTTTGGGCAATTTTATGCGAACTGCCTCCGCTTCGAGCGCCCCGAATCGTCGCCGATCCGGGCTTGCCCGCGGGCTTGCCCTCCGCGGCCGCGCGCTGCTCGCAGCAGCGATGTTCGCCGCGTGTGCGATCGCCGCGCCGACCGCGGGTTACGCGGCAGATGAGCCCGTCACGCTCAATTTCGTCAATGCCGACATCGACGCCGTCGTGAAGGCGGTCGCCGAGATCACCGGCAAGAATTTCATCATCGATCCGCGCGTCAAGGGACAGGTCAACATCATCTCGACGCGGCCGGTGCCGCGCAACCTCGTCTATCCGACGCTGCTTTCCGCGCTGCGATTGCAGGGCGTCACCGCGATCGAGACCGACGGCGTCGTGAAGATCGTGCCCGAGGCGGAAGCGAAGCAGCAGGGCGGCCCGGTGGGGCACGCGGCCGTGAGCGCCGGCGGCGATCGGCTGGTGACGGAAGTAATCGCGTTGCGCAACGAGTCCGCGGCGCAGCTCGTGAACGTCCTGCGGCCGCTGATCACGCCGAACAACACGATTGCGGCGTACCCGGCGGCGAACGCGCTGGTCATCACCGACTACGCGGACAACCTGAAGCGCATCGAGCGGATCATCGCGTCGCTCGACCAGCCGCCGGCCGGCGAGCCGCTCGTCGTGCCGCTGCGCAATGCGTCGGCGATCGATCTCGTGCCGATGCTCACGCGGCTCACCGCCGAGCCGGCGACGACGCCCGATGCGCAGCAACGAACGGTGATCCTCGCCGATCCGCGCTCGAACAGCGTGCTGATCCGCAGCGACAACGCGGCGCGCGCGGCGCGCGTGCGCTCGCTGATCGAGCAGCTCGACACGCCGGGTCGGCCGGGCGGCAACATCTTCATCATCTACCTGAAGAACGCCGACGCCGCGCGCGTCGCGCAAACGCTGCGCGCGTTGCTCACCGGCAGCGACAGCGGCCCGGCGCTCGGTCCTGCTTCACCCGCGGTATCAGGCGCGGGCACCGCGCCGAGCGGTGTGCCGACGAGTGCGATGGCGCCGACGCTGGCGCCGACGCCCTCGCCGTCGGTTGCGCCGTTCACCGCCGGCGGCGCGACGATCCAGGCTGACACGGCGAACAATGCGCTGATCATCGCGGCGCCGGAGCCCGTCTACAACAATCTGCGCGCGGTGATCGAGAAGCTCGACATCCGCCGTGCGCAGGTGTACGTCGAAGCGTTGATCGTCGAGATCACCGCGGACAGGGCCGCCGAGCTCGGAATCCAGTGGCAGACGCTGGCGGGCGCGAATCCCAACCGCGGCGGCGTGCAGGGCATCGGCGGAACGAACTTCGGCGCACGCGGCAGCGGCACGAACATCATCGACGCCGCGATCAACATCGGCTCGGTCGGCCAGGGGCTCAATCTGGGGCTCATCAACGGCACCGTGACGATTCCCGGACTGGGGACGGTGCTCAACTTGGGCTTGCTCGTGCGCGCGCTCGAGTCGGACGCGAACGCGAACATCCTGTCGACGCCGACGCTGCTCACGCTCGACAACGAGGAAGCGAAGATCGTCGTGGGGCAGAACGTGCCGTTCATCACAGGCCAGTACACGACGACCGCGGCCAATCCGACCGTTTCGCCGTTCCAGACGATCGAGCGTCGCGACGTCGGCCTCACGCTGCGCGTGAAGCCGCAGATCACCGAAGGCGGCAGCGTGCGCCTTGTGCTTTACCAGGAGGTCTCGCGCGTCGACGACACCAGCAATCCCGCCGGCATCATCACCAACAAGCGATCGCTCGAGTCGTCGGTGATCGTCGACGACAACCAGATCGTCGTGCTGGGCGGTCTCATCCAGGATTCGCTGACCGACAACACCGGCAAGGTGCCGGTCGTCGGCGACATGCCGGTGTTCGGCAACCTGTTCCGCTCGGACAACCGCAGGCGGCAGAAGACGAACCTGCTGGTGTTCCTGAAGCCGACGGTCGTGCGAAGCGCGGCGGCTGCCAACGCGCTCACGGTCGATCGCTACGATTTCCTGCTTGGCGAGCAGCAGCGCGCGCAGCCGCAGCCGCGCCTGTTCTGGAACGACCCGACGTACCCGCAGCTGCCGCCGGCGAGCGCGCCTAACGCGCCGGCCGGAACGCCGCCGCCCGCGCCGGCGCCGCCGACCGCGTCGCCCGGCGCGGCACCGAAATAGCGTGCGCCGATGCGCGTGACGCTTCGCGCGGCATCATGAACGACGACTCGATCGCTCGCGCGCACGCCGGCGCGCTCAGCGCGCGCATCCCGTACGCGTTCGCGCGCATGCATGGCGTGCTCGCGCTCGTCGACGAGGGCGATGCGATCGTCGTGCTCACGCGTCCCGACGCGACGATCGACGGCGTCGCCGAGCTGAAGCGCGTGCTGCAGCGGCCGCTGCGCATGCGTGCGGTCGACGCCGAGCGCTTCGCTGCCGAGCTCGCGCGCATGTACAACGTGGCCGCGACGGGCGTCGCTCAATGGTCCGACGATCTCGCGCGCGACACCGATCTCGCGCGGCTCATGCAGGATCTGCCGCCTGCGGAGGACCTTCTCGCGAGCGGCGAGCAGGCGCCGGTCATCCGCATGATCAACGCGCTGCTGCTGCAGGCGCTGCGCGAGCGCGCGTCGGACTTGCACTTCGAGCCGTACGAGAGTCGATCCGTCGTGCGTTTTCGTATCGACGGCGTTCTGTCCGACGTGATCGAGCCGCCGCGCGCGCTGCACGCGGCGCTCGTGTCGCGGCTGAAGATCATGGCGAGCCTCGACATCGCCGAGAAGCGGCTGCCGCAGGACGGGCGCATCGCGCTGAAGCTCGGCGACAAGCAGGTCGACGTGCGCGTGTCGACGCTGCCGACGGGACCGGGCGAGCGCGTCGTGCTGCGTCTTCTCGACAAGGACTCGGCGCAGCTCGATCTTGCTGCGCTCGGCATGAGCGAGCCGACGCTCGTTGCCGTCGATCGATTGATCCGCGAGCCGCACGGCATCGTGCTCGTCACCGGTCCGACGGGGTCGGGCAAGACGACGACGCTCTACGCGGCGCTGTCGCGGTTGCCGCGCGGCAGCGTCAACATGATGACGGTCGAGGATCCGATCGAGTACGCGCTCGACGGCGTCGGCCAGACGCAGGTCAACCCGCGGATCGAGCTCACGTTCGGGCGCGCTCTGCGCGCGATCCTGCGGCAGGATCCGGACATCATCATGATCGGCGAGATTCGCGATCTCGAGACCGCGCAGATCGCCGTGCAGGCATCGCTCACCGGCCATCTCGTGCTCGCGACGCTGCACACGAACGATGCGGCGAGCGCGGTGACGCGCCTCGCCGACATGGGGGTCGAGCCGTACCTGCTCGCGTCGAGCCTGCTCGGCGTGCTCGCGCAGCGGCTGGTGCGCACGTTGTGCCCGCGGTGCAAGCGTGCGGCGGCGCCGAGCGACGGCGAGCGCGGGTTGTTGACGATGCTCGGCGCACCGGGCATCGCGGCGCTCAATGCGGCCGACGGCTGCGCCGAGTGCAACGGCACCGGCTATCGCGGCCGCACGGGAATCTACGAGCTGCTCGTCGTCGATGATCCGATGCGCCGGCTGATCCACGATCGCGCGCCCGAGCACGCGCTGCGCGACGCTGCGCGCGGCGCCGGCATGATCGGGCTGCGCCACGATGGCATCCGCTGGCTCGAATCCGGGCGCACGTCGCTCGCCGAGCTCGTGCGCGTGACAAGGGAAGCGTGAGCGACGCTGTGCCGATCGTGGACTCGAGGACAAGCTTTCGCGGGGACGACAGGCGATGAGCGGGCAACCTGCCACGGCGTTCCGCTACGAGGCCGTCGACGCGCGCGGGCGCTCGCGCAACGGCATCGTCGATGCCCAGTCGCCGCGACAAGTGCGCGACCAGCTTCGTGCCGACGGTCTCTTTCCGACGGCGATCGAGCCGGCCGACGTGGCCGTCGCGGCCGCGGGCGGATCGTCGCGGACGCGATTGCCGGCGGCGGTCGTCGCGCTGACGACCCGGCAGCTCGCCACACTCGTCCACTCCGGCATGCCGCTCGACCAGGCGCTCGCGGCGATCGCCGAGCAGGCCGACGACGCGCGGGTGGCGGCGCTCTTCGTTGCGATTCGCGACGCGGTATCCGCAGGCGAGTCGCTCGCGAGCGCGCTCGCGCGATGGCCGCGCACGTTCGGCACGCTTTATCGGGGGCTCGTCGCAGCCGGCGCGGAAACCGGGCGCCTGCCCGACGTACTGGAGCGCCTCGCCGACTATCTCGAAGGCCGCCAGGCGCTGAAGCAGAAGTTCACGATGGCGCTGATCTATCCGGCGCTCGTGACCGTCATTGCGATCGGGGTCATCGCCGCGCTGCTGCTCTACGTCGTCCCGCAGGTCGTAGCCGTCTATCAGCAGAGCAGGCAGACGCTGCCGTGGCTCACGCAGGCGCTGATCGCGACGAGCGCGTTCTTCCGCGCAACCGGCTGGGCCTGGCTGTCGCTCGTCGTCGCCGCCGCGATCGGCATGTCGCTCGCCTATCGGGTTGCAGGCGTGCGCGCTCGCATCCACGGCGCGCTGCTTCGCATGCCGGTCGCCGGTCGTCTCGTGTCGGCACTCGACACCGCGCGCTTCGCAAGCACGCTCGCGATTCTCGTTGCGAGCGGCTCGCCGCTGCTGCGCGCGCTCGACGCGGCGAAAGGCGTCATCTGGGCGGTGCCGATCGCCGATGCGGCCGCCGCGGCGGCGGTGCTCGTGCGCGAAGGCGTTTCGCTCGCGCGCGCGTTGAAGGAGCAGCGCGTATTCGCGCCGGTGCTCGTGCATCTGGTCGCGAACGGCGAAGCGAGCGGCCGACTCGCAGCGATGCTCGAGCGCGCGGCGGCGGAGCTCGAGCGCGAGGCGGAGAGGCGGCTCACCTGGTTCGCCGCGCTGCTGCAGCCGGCGCTGATCGTGCTGATGGGCGCGATCGTGCTCGTGCTCGTGCTCGCGGTGATGCTGCCGATCGTGTCGATGAACCAGCTGATACGATGACGGCCATGAAAGATCGGTTTGCCATTCGCCGGCAGATGCTCGTGCTGCTCGGTGCGATCGCACTTCGACCGCTTGCGTCGCGCGACGCGCGAGCGGCCGAGTTGCCGCGGCGCTTCGATCCCAGCCGCGACGCCGCCCGCGATCTCGAGGCGGCGCTCGGGATGGCGCGCGCGACCGGCCGTCGGGTGCTCGTCGACGTCGGTGGCGAATGGTGCACGTGGTGTCACATCCTCGACCGCTTCTTCACCGCGAACCCGGATCTCAAGCGGTTGCGCGACGGCTGGTACGTGCTGTTGAAGATCAACTGGTCGCCGGACAACACGAACTCCGCGCTGCTGAAGCGATGGCCGAAAATCACCGGCTACCCGCATCTGTTCGTGCTCGACGCCGATGGCGCGCTCGTGCATTCGCAGCAAACGAGCGCGCTGGAATCCGGGTCGAGCTACGACGTAGCTGCGATGCGTGCCTTTCTCGTGCAGTGGGCGCCGCGCCCGCCGTCGCGGGCGTGACGTCGCGCCTGTTGTACGCAAGCCACGCGCTTTTGTAGAAAGTACAAGCGGGCACTCCCGTTTTTTCCGGCGGTGTGCGCGCTTCATCTCCTAGCAGGCACGCGCCGATAGTCCGGCGTGACTTTGCGCGGCGCGCCGCTCTATAGTTGACGCGATCGCGGACGCGCGATCCGTGCGCGCGTCGGTGCCGTTTTGCATCCATCGTGCGCAACGAGTGCGCGCCGTCCGGAGATTCCGACATGCAGGTTATCGAGCGCGCGATCGTTCCCGCTGACGAAGTCGCCGTCATCCTCGGTGCGCTGAACGCGCTCAAGCGCGGTGATGCAACCGTTCGGCTGCCCACCGAATGGCCCGGCATGCTGGGTCGTGTCGCCGACGTGTTCAACGACGTCGTCGAGCGCAACGAGCGGATGGCGCATGAGCTCGAGCGACTGTCGCGCGTCGTCGGCAAGGAAGGCAAGCTCGGCAAGCGCGGCTCGCTCGGCGACGTCACCGGCTTCTGGCGCGACTCGATCGATGCGGTAAACCAGCTGATCGACGACCTCGTGCACCCGACGAGCGAAACGGCGCGCGTGATCGGCGCCGTTGCGCAGGGCGACTTGTCGCAGACGATGGCGCTCGAAGTCGACGGCGAGGCGCTGCAAGGCGAGTTCCTGCGCACGGCCAAGACGGTCAACAAGATGGTGGACCAGCTCGGCTCGTTCGCCGCCGAGGTGACGCGCGTCGCGCGCGAGGTCGGCACCGAAGGCAAGCTCGGCGGGCAGGCGAAGGTGAAGGGCGTCGCCGGCACGTGGAAGGACCTGACGGATTCCGTCAACTCGATGGCGGGCAACCTCACTGCGCAGATGCGCAACATCGCCGACGTGACGACCGCGGTCGCAACCGGCGACCTGTCGAAGAAGATCACCGTCGATGTGAAAGGCGAGTTCCTCGAGCTGAAGAACACGATCAACACGATGGTCGATCAGCTGCGCTCGTTCGCGTCCGAAGTGACACGCGTCGCGCGCGAGGTCGGCACCGAAGGCAAGCTCGGCGGCCAGGCGCGCGTCGAGGGCGTGTCGGGAACGTGGAAGGACCTGACCGATTCGGTCAATTCGATGGCCGGCAACCTCACCGCGCAGGTGCGCAACATCGCCGACGTGACGAAGGCGGTGGCCGCGGGCGACCTGTCGAAGAAGATCACCGTCGACGTCAAGGGCGAGATCCTCGAGTTGAAGAACACGATCAACACGATGGTGGACCAGCTGTCGTCGTTCGCCGCCGAAGTGACACGCGTCGCGCGCGAGGTCGGCACCGAAGGCAAGCTGGGCGGGCAGGCCGACGTGCAAGGCGTCGCCGGCACGTGGAAGGACCTGACCGACTCGGTCAACTCGATGGCGTCGAACCTGACCGGTCAGGTGCGCAACATCGCGGATGTCACCAAGGCGGTCGCGTCCGGCGACCTGTCGAAGAAGATCACCGTCGACGTGAAGGGCGAGATCCTCGAGCTGAAGAACACGATCAACACGATGGTCGATCAACTGTCGTCGTTCGCCTCGGAAGTGACGCGCGTCGCACGCGAGGTCGGCACCGAAGGTCGACTCGGCGGCCAGGCCGACGTGCAGGGCGTCGCCGGCACGTGGAAGGATTTGACCGAGTCGGTGAACTCGATGGCGTCGAATCTCACGGGCCAGGTGAGAAACATCGCCGACGTGACGAAGGCGGTCGCATCGGGCGACCTGTCGAAGAAGATCACCGTCGACGTCAAGGGCGAGATCCTCGAGCTGAAGAACACGATCAACACGATGGTCGACCAGCTCCGTTCGTTTGCATCCGAAGTGACGCGCGTTGCGCGCGAGGTCGGCACCGAAGGCCAGCTCGGCGGTCAGGCCGACGTGCAGGGCGTCGCCGGCACGTGGAAGGACCTGACGGATTCCGTCAACTCGATGGCGTCGAACCTCACCGCGCAGGTGAGAAACATCGCGGAGGTCACGACCGCCGTGGCCGGCGGCGACCTGTCGAAGAAGATCACCGTCGACGTCAAGGGCGAGATCCTCGAGCTGAAGAACACGATCAACACGATGGTCGACCAGCTGCGCTCGTTCGCCGCCGAGGTGACGCGCGTCGCGCGCGAGGTCGGCACCGAAGGCAAGCTGGGCGGCCAGGCCGACGTGCAGGGCGTCGCCGGCACGTGGAAGGATTTGACCGAGTCGGTGAACTCGATGGCGTCGAACCTGACCGCGCAGGTTCGCAACATCGCCGACGTGACGACCGCGGTTGCGACCGGGGACCTGTCGAAGAAGATCACCGTCGACGTGAAGGGCGAGATCCTCGAGCTGAAGAACACGATCAACACGATGGTCGACCAGCTGTCGTCGTTCGCCTCGGAAGTGACGCGCGTCGCGCGCGAGGTCGGCACCGAAGGCAAGTTGGGCGGCCAGGCGGATGTGCGCGACGTCGCCGGCACGTGGAAGGACCTGACCGACTCGGTCAACTTCATGGCGTCGAACCTCACCGGCCAGGTGAGAAACATCGCCGAGGTGACGACCGCGGTGGCGATGGGCGACCTGTCGAAGAAGATCACCGTCGATGTCAAGGGCGAGATCCTCGAGCTCAAGAACACGATCAACACGATGGTCGACCAGCTGCGCTCGTTCGCCGCCGAAGTGACGCGCGTCGCGCGCGAAGTCGGCACCGAAGGGAAGCTGGGCGGGCAGGCCGACGTGCAGGGCGTCGCCGGCACGTGGAAGGACCTGACCGACTCGGTCAACTCGATGGCCGGCAACCTCACCGGCCAGGTGCGCAACATCGCCGACGTGACGACCGCGGTCGCAACCGGCGACCTGTCGAAGAAGATCACCGTCGACGTCAAGGGCGAGATCCTCGAGCTGAAGAACACGATCAACACGATGGTCGATCAGCTGCGCTCGTTCGCCGCCGAAGTGACGCGCGTCGCGCGCGAGGTCGGCACCGAAGGCAAGCTCGGCGGCCAGGCGGACGTGCGCGGGGTCGCCGGCACGTGGAAGGATCTAACGGACTCGGTGAACTTCATGGCGTCGAACCTCACCGGCCAGGTGAGAAACATCGCCGACGTGACGAAGGCGGTCGCATCGGGCGACCTGTCGAAGAAGATCACCGTCGACGTGAAGGGCGAGATCCTCGAGCTGAAGAACACGATCAACACGATGGTCGACCAGCTGTCGTCGTTCGCCTCCGAAGTGACGCGCGTCGCGCGCGAGGTCGGCACCGAAGGGATTCTCGGCGGCCAGGCGGATGTGCGCGGCGTCGCCGGCACGTGGAAGGACCTGACCGACTCGGTGAACTTCATGGCGGGCAACCTGACGAGCCAGGTGCGCGGCATCGCCAAGGTCGTGACCGCGGTGGCGAACGGCGACCTGCAGCAGAAGCTCACCGTCGAGGCGAAGGGCGAGATCGCCGCGCTCACGAAGACGATCAACGGCATGATCGACACGCTCGCCACCTTCGCCGACCAGGTGACCACGGTGGCGCGCGAGGTCGGCGTCGAGGGCAAGCTCGGCGGCCAGGCGAACGTGCCGGGCGCGGCCGGCACGTGGAAGAGCCTGACCGAGAACGTGAACCAGCTCGCGGCGAACCTGACGACGCAGGTGCGCGCGATCGCCGAGGTCGCGACCGCCGTGACGCAGGGCGACCTGACGCGCTCGATCACCGTCGAAGCGCGCGGCGAGGTGGCGGCGCTGAAGGACACGACGAACGAGATGATCCGCAACCTGCGCGACACGACGCGCAAGAACACCGAGCAGGACTGGCTCAAGACGAACCTCGCGAAGTTCAGCCGGATGCTGCAAGGGCAGCGCGATCTCAACACCGTTGGCCGGCTGATCCTCTCCGAGCTCGCGCCGGTCGTGTCGGCGCAACACGCGCTGTTCTACGTGCTCGATTCGAGCGGCCCGCAGCCGGGGCTCACGCTGCTCGCGAGCTACGGCGGCAAGGGCACGGGCGTTCTCGGCAGCCGGCTCGATCTCGGCGAAGGGCTGGTCGGGCAGTGCGCGATCGAGAAGGAAAAGATCCTGCTGTCCAACGTGCCGCTCGACTACATCAAGATCTTCTCGGGACTGGGTGCGGCTCCGCCGCAGAACATCCTCGTGCTGCCGATCATCTTCGAGGGTCAGGTGCGCGGCGTGCTCGAGCTCGCGTCGTTCGAGCGCTTCAGCCCGACGCACGAGGCGTTCCTCGATCAGCTCACGGAATCGATCGGCATCGTCATCAACACGATCGAGGCGAACACGCGGACCGAGGAGCTGCTGCGCCAGTCGCAGTCGCTCGCGCACGAGCTGCAGAGCCGGCAGCAGGAGCTGCAGACGACGAACCAGGAGCTCGAGGAGAAGGCAGTGCTGCTCGCGCACCAGAACCAGGAAGTCGAGCGCAAGAACCAGGAAGTCGAGCAGGCGAGAAAGGCGCTCGAGGAAAAGGCCGAGCAGCTCGCGCTCACATCGAAGTACAAGTCCGAGTTCCTCGCCAACATGTCGCACGAGCTGCGCACGCCGTTGAACAGCCTGCTGATCCTGTCCGACCAGCTGTGCAAGAACCCGGGCGGCAACCTGACCGGAAAGCAGGTCGAGTTCGCCAAGACGATCCACGCGTCGGGCAATGACCTGCTCACGCTGATCAACGACATCCTCGACCTGTCGAAGATCGAGTCGGGCACCGTCGCCGTCGATCCGAACGATCTCGCCTTCGAGGACCTTCGTCGCTACGTCGAGCGGACATTCCGTCACGTCGCCGAATCGAAGGGGATCGACTTCTTCATCCGCACCGATCCGCGCTTGCCGAAGTCGATGTTCGCCGACGCGAAGCGGCTGCAGCAGGTGCTGAAGAACCTGCTGTCCAACGCGTTCAAGTTCACGCACCAGGGCCACGTGACGCTGACACTCGAGCCGGCGACCGTCGGCTGGGATCCGGGCAACGACTCGCTGAACCGCGCGCGCGACGTGATCGCCGTTTCGGTGATGGACACCGGCATCGGCATCTCGCCCGACAAGCAGCAGATCATCTTTGAAGCGTTCCAGCAGGCCGATGGCAGCACGAGCCGCAAGTACGGCGGCACCGGCCTCGGCCTCGCGATCAGCCGCGAGCTCGCGCGGCTGCTGGGCGGCGAGATCCGCCTGGTGAGCGCGCCTCGCGTCGGCAGCACGTTCACGCTCTACCTGCCGCTCGTCTATACGCCGCCGCGCACGACGCGCAAGCAGAGCGCGCCGCCGAGCAGCGACGCCGCTACGGCGCCGTCGGCGCCGAGCACGGCCGCGGTGACGCCGCCCGAGCCGCCGGCGATCGCCGATGCGCGAACCGGGCAGGACGCGCTCGCGCCGGAGCTTCCGCGCGCGCCGGATCCGCCATGCCTGGTGAACGAGGTCGGCGACGACCGCGACGCGATCACGCTCGGCGACTCGGTCGTTCTGATCGTCGAGAACGACCTCGCCTTCGCACGCTTCCTGCTCGACGCGGCGCGCGAGAAAGGCTTCAAGGGCGTCGTCACGTCGCTCGGCGCCTCCGCCCTTGCGCTCGCCGGCGCCTACCACCCGTCGGTGATCACGCTCGACATCTTCCTGCCCGACATCGACGGCTGGCGCGTGCTCGACCGGCTGAAGCACGACCTCGCGACGCGCGACATCCCGGTCGCCGTCGTGTCGACCGACGAATCGCGCGAGCGCGCGCTCGAATCGGGTGCGCTCGCGTTCCTCGCGAAGCCGATCAGGGGCAAGGACCTCGTCGACGCGCTGCTCGACCGCCTCTCGTCGTTCATCCATCGCGCCGAGCGCACGGTGCTCGCGGTGAGCGCCGACGACGAGAAGCGCGGCTGGTTCGACCGCTACCTGCGCGCGGACGACGTGCATGTCGTGACGGCGCAAAGCCTCGGCGAGGCGCACGCGCTCATCACGACGCAGGCGCCTGATTGCGTCGTTGTCGACGCTTCGCTTGCGGTGCCGCGCGACGGCGCGGCGGTCGACGAGTCGCTGCTGCCCGACGTGCTTCCGGTCGTCATCTACGGCTCCGCGAACGGCGGACTCGACCCGGCGCTGTGGCGCGGCCTCGCGCGCACGGTGATCGTGCGCGAGGCGCGCTCGCCGGGCCGGCTGCTCGACCTCGCGAGCTTCTTCCTGCATCGCTCGACGGCGAAGATGCCGGAAGTGCACCGCAACACATTGCGCGAGCTCTACGACGCGAACGAGGTGCTCGCCGGCAAGAAGGTGATGATCGTCGACGACGACATGCGCAACATCTTCGCGCTGTCGATGCTCCTCGAGGACCGCGGCATGGTCGTCGTTCCGCACGACAACGGCCGCGACGCGATCGTGTCGCTGCGCTCGCAGAGCGACATCGATGCCGTGCTGATGGACATCATGATGCCCGAGCTCGACGGCATCGACACGATTCGCGAGATGCGCCGAATCCCGGCGTGCAACGACATTCCGATCATCGCGGTGACCGCGAAGGCGATGAAGGGCGACCGCGAGAAGTGCATGGATGCGGGCGCGTGGGATTACCTGTCGAAGCCGGTCGACCCCGACCTGATGGTCGGCGTGCTGCGCGCGTGGCTCTGCCACTGACGACATGAAGAACCCGGCAGAGCCTCGTCTTTCCGCCGCGTCGCGCGAGACGCAGGCGGCGGAGGCGGCGCGCGCGAACATCCTCATCGTCGACGATCGCGCGGACAAGCTGCTCGCGTTCCAGTCGATCCTCGAGGATCTCGGGCAGAACATCTACACGGCGCCGTCGGGCGCCGACGCGCTGCGGCAGGTGCTGTATCGCGACTTCGCCGTCATCCTGCTCGACGTCAACATGCCGGGCATCGACGGCCTCGAGACGGCGGCGCTGATCCGCAAGCGCAGGAAGTCGGCCCACACGCCGATCATCTTCATCACCGCCGACTTCAACGACGAGACGCACCAGACGCGCGGCTACGCGCTCGGCGCCGTCGACTACATCGGCTCGCCGGTCGTTGCGCAGGTGCTGCGCGCGAAGGTGAAGGTGTTCGTCGACCTGTACCTGCTCGCCGAGCAGGCGAGCCGGCAGGCGCAGGAGCGGCTCGTGCTCGCCGAGGAGCGCGCGGCACGCGCGGCCGCCGAGCGCGCGACGCTGCGGCTCGACTTCCTTGCCCGCGCGAGCGCGGCGCTCGCGGCGACGCTCGACTTCGACGCGACCGCGCAGGCTTTGCTCGAGCTGCTGGTGCCCGAGCTTGCGGACGTCGGCGTGCTGACGCTCACGGCTGCAACCGGCGAGCGCGCGCGCTCCGACATCGTCTGGTGGTCGCGCGGACCCGACGCGCACGTCGAGCGCATCAGCGTCGACGAGCTCGAAAGCCCGATGCTCGCGGCCGCACAGGCCCGCGTCATCGCAGGCGGCCATGGCGAACGGATCGCAAGCCTTGGCATGGCGCGCGACGATTCCGATCTCGTGCTGCCGGTGCCGGTCGCCGTCGATTCGGCGATCCTGGTTCCGGTCGCCGCGCGCGGGCGCATGCTCGGCGTGCTCAGTGTCGCATGCACTGCCGGCCGCGAGTTCGACGTCGATGCGCTGTCGGTGGCAACCGACGTCGCGAATCGTGCAGCGATCGCGCTCGACAACGCACTGCTCTACCGCAACATCCAGGAAGACGCGCGACGCAAGAACGAGTTCCTCGCGATGCTCGCGCACGAGCTGCGCAACCCGATGGCACCGATCGGCAACGCCGTGCATGTGCTGAACACGGCAGGCGAGAGCAGCGAGCGTGTCGCGTGGTCGCGCGACGTGATCGGGCGTCAGCTGAAGCAGCTCGTGCGCCTGGTCGACGACCTGCTCGACGTATCGCGGATCACGCGCGGCGCAATCGACCTCAAGATCGCTTCGATCGACGTCGCCGAAGTCGTGTCGGCGGCGGTCGAGACCAGCCGGCCGCTGGTCGACGAGAACGCTCATATGCTCACCGTCGTCGTGCCGAAGGAGCCGCTGCGGGTAAAGGGTGATTTCGCGCGTGTCGCGCAGGCGCTCGCGAACCTGATCAACAACGCAGCGAAGTACACGAACCGCGGCGGGCGCATTTGCGTGAGCGTCGCGAGCGATGGCGACGCCGTCGCGTTTCGCGTGCGCGACTCGGGCATCGGCATTCCAAGCGAGTTCATATCGCGGATCTTCGAGCCGTTCACGCAGATCGATCGCAGCCTCGACCGCACGCACGGCGGGCTCGGCATCGGCCTCACGCTCGTTCGGCGGCTCACCGAGATGCAGGGCGGGACGGTGACCGCTTCGAGCGACGGCAAGGACAAGGGAAGCGAGTTCGTGATCCGCCTGCCGCTCGGGCCGGCGACGATCGAATCGCGACCGGCGGCGTCGACCGACGACGACGAAGCGCTCGACGGCATGCGCGTAGTGATCGTCGACGACAACCGCGACGTCGCCGAGAGCACGGCGCTCGTGCTGCGCCTGTCGAATTGCGACGTGCAGGTCGCGTTCGACGGCCACAGCGGCCTCGATCTGGTGAAGCAGCTGAAGCCCGATGCCGTGCTCGTCGACATCGGACTGCCCGGCATGGACGGCTTTCAGGTGGCCAAGCAGATCCGCGCCCAGCCGGACCATCAGCGGATGCTGCTGGTCGCCGTGTCGGGTTACGGACAGGGCGAGCATCGGACGCTGTCGAGCGATGCGGGCTTCGACCATCACATGGTGAAGCCGATCGATCCGACGGCGCTCACGCATCTGCTCGCGTCGACGCGCGCCGGGATGCCGCCACGCGCGCTCGGCGAGAATGTCGTGTCGTTGCAGACGCGGCGAATGGCCGATTAGCGAGGGTCAGAGTGGAGTTTCCCTCGAAACTCCACTCTGACCCTCGTGTTGCCGGGTGAGCGCCCAGCCGACATGCTCGCGGACGAGCGGTGACGGGTCGTCGGCGCGCGCTTCGAGCGCCGCGACGATGTCGGCGTCGCTCGGCGCATTGCCGAGCCCCACTGCGAGGTTGCGCAGCCAGCGCTCGTAGCCGATGCGCCGGATCGGGCTGCCCGCGAGGCGCGATTCGAACATCTCGCGCGTCCATGCGAACAGCTCGACCAGCGTCGCGCCGTCGAGGCCGTTGCGCACGGCGAAGTCGGGCTCGGTCGTCGGCTGCGCGAACCGGTTCCACGGGCACGCGAGCTGGCAATCGTCGCAGCCGTACACGCGGTTGCCGATCAGCGGCCGCAGCTCGAGCGGGATGCTGCCATGCAGCTCGATCGTCAGATACGAAATGCAGCGCCGCGCGTCGAGCTCGTACGGCGCCACGATCGCACCGGTAGGACATGCACCGATGCACGCTTCGCACGTTCCGCAGTGATCGGCGACGGGCTCGCTCGGCGGCAGCGCGAGGTCGGTGTAGATCTCGCCGAGAAAGAAGAGCGAGCCGCGATCGGGCGTGAGCAGCAGCGTGTGCTTGCCGCGCCAGCCGAGGCCGGCGTTGCGCGCGAGCGCGACCTCCATCACCGGGGCGCTGTCCGCGAACACACGATAGCCGAAGTCGCCGATCGCCTCGCGCATCAGCTCGGCCAGCGCCTGC
This sequence comes from uncultured beta proteobacterium, assembly GCA_963798655.1. Lineage (GTDB taxonomy): Bacteria > Pseudomonadota > Gammaproteobacteria > Burkholderiales > Casimicrobiaceae > CAVSMC01. Next base: position 36,797 of record CAWCUH010000023.1, read on the forward strand.
AGCTTGCCGCGCATCACCTTGTGATAGTCGCGGCCGAGCGCGTAGCGCGCGACGTGCGCGCGGCGCGCATCCGCAAGCACGTCGGCGCTCGGGTGTGCATCCGCCGGCAGATAGTCGAGGCGGACACAGATCACGCTCGCGGTTCCGGCGACCAGGTCCGCCGGCCGTGCGCGCCGCGTGCCGTGACGCTCCATGTAGCGCATCTCGCCATGCCGGCCGGCGGCGAGCCAGTCGACGAGCCGAGCTTCCTCCGCCGAAAGATCGACACCGGCGATGCCGACATCCTGGAAGCCGAGCTCGCGCGCCCACGCACGGATCGAGCGCACGAGCGTCGCCGCGCCGCGCGTGTCGTCGATTCGAACCTGCTGCGCGTTCATCGGCGAAGGTGGCTCGTGCGTTGTCGTCATACCGGTTGGCATAATGCGCCGAGCGAAGTTCCTGCTGCCGCATGGCGACACCGACGCGCACGCTCCATCTCGAAGACGCCACCGCGACCGAAGCGGCGGGCGAGCGGCTCGCCGGTTGTCTTCGCGCCGGCATGACGATCACCCTTTCCGGCGACCTCGGCGCCGGCAAAACGACGTTCGCTCGCGGCGTGTTGCGTGCGCTCGGCTGGAGCGGGCGCGTGAAGAGTCCGACCTACGCGCTGGTTGAACATTATTCTTTTTCGAGCTTATACTTGTACCACATTGATTTCTATAGAATCGAAGACCCGAACGAATGGGAATACGCGGGCCTGGCCGAATGCTTTCGCGACGATGCCGTTTGCCTCGTGGAATGGCCGGAGCGCGTCGGCGATCGGCTGCCGCCGGCGGACGTCGCGCTCGCATTCGAGCACGCACCGGGCGACACGCGCATGCTGACGCTCCGCGCGTACAGCGAGGCGGGTGAGCGATGCGCGATCGCGCTCGGCGGGGAGCCACGCACGTAGCGCGCGTGTGGATCGAGCGGCGCCGCGCGTGCGCAATGCTGCTCGTGCCTGCGCTGCAGGCGCTCGCCCCATCGCTCGCGTGGGCGCAGGGGAGGAGAATCGCATCGGCGCGATTGTGGCCGGCGCACGAATACACGCGGCTGATTCTCGAGTCGTCGCAGCCGATCGCGCATGAGCTCACGACGTTGAAGGACCCGCCGCGCGTCGTGCTCGATCTCGCCGGCGTCGAGATGACGCCGGAGCTCGCTCGATTGCCGGCGCGTGTCCAGCCGAGCGATCCGCAGATCGCGGCGATCCGTTTCGGACGCAAGGCGCCCGATGCGCTGCGCATCGTGGTCGACGTGCGCACCGACGTGCGGCCGGAGCTGTTCGCGCTGCCGCCCGTGGCGGAGTACGGTCATCGCGTCGTGCTCGATCTCTATCCGCTGACGCCGGTCGATCCGCTCGCCGCGCTGCTCGATGAAATCCGCGCGGCCGAGGCGCGTGCCGCAGAGGAGCGGGCGAAAGAGCCGCCGCTCGCGAAGCGCGACGCGAAGCGCGCGGCTCGCCGCGTCATCGTCGCGCTCGACCCGGGCCATGGCGGCGAGGATCCGGGGGCGATCGGCGCCCGCGGGACGTGCGAGAAGAACGTCGTGCTCGCGATCGCCAAGCGGGTCAAGACGCAGCTCGACGCGACCAGCGGCATGCGCACGGTGCTCACGCGCGACGCCGATTACTTCGTGCCGCTCGCCGAGCGCGTCGCGCGGGCGAGGCGTGCGCACGCCGATCTCTTCGTCTCGATCCACGCCGACGCGTTTCGCGAGCGCCGTGCACGCGGATCGTCGGTGTTCGCGCTGTCCGAGCACGGTGCGACGAGCGCGGCCGCACGCTGGCTCGCGCAGCGCGAGAACGCGGCCGACTTGATCGGCGGCGTCAACCTCGATGGACGCGATCCGGTGCTCGCGCGAACGCTGCTCGACCTGTCGCAGACGGCGCAGATCAGCGACAGCCTGAAGGTCGGCCGCTTGGTGCTCGAGCAGATCGGCAATCACAACGTGCTGCACAAGGCGTCGGTCGAGCAGGCGGGCTTCGCGGTGCTCAAGGCGCCGGACATTCCGTCGATCCTCGTCGAGACCGCGTTCATCTCGAATCCCCACGAGGAGCTGATGCTGCGAAGCGACCGTCATCAGGCGCGCTTCGCCGAGTCGATCGCCGACGGCGTCAAGCGCTACTTCGCGCAGAGTCCGGCGCTCGCGCGCGAAACGCCGACGACGAGCTGACCGGCGATCGACGCGCGATGTCGTGCGCCATGTCATCCCGAGCGCGGCGCAGGTCCGCCATTGCAACGACATTCGTCGGTCGGAAAACCTTGAGCCCGGAATGACGGCGTGATCCGGTAAAATCCTGCGCGATGCTGCGCTTCTTCATCCTGTTCCTGCTGCTGCAGGCGGCACTCTTCGGCGCCGAGCTGACCCCCTGGGTGCAGGACCATTTCGTCGTGCCGTGGACGAACACGCTCGCCGCGATCAGCGCGCACGTCGTCACGCTGTTCGACTCGAACGTTGCCGCGGCCGGCAAGGTGCTTCGCAGCACGTCGAACGGCTTCGCGGTGTCGATCGAGGCCGGGTGCAACGGCGTCGAGGCGACGATCGTCCTCGTCGCGGCGATCGTCGCGTTTCCCGCGCCGTGGGGACGCAAGGCCGCCGGGCTCGCGGCCGGCGTCGTCGCCGTGCAGGGCCTCAACATCGTGCGCGTCGTGAGCCTGTTCTATCTCGGCCAATGGAGCTTCGCCGCGTTCGAGTGGGCGCATCTGTACGTCTGGCAGGCGCTGATCATGCTCGACGTGCTGATCGTGTGGCTGGTCTGGGTGCGGACGCTGCCGCGCGCCGACGATGGACCGCGCGGGCCGAGCGCGCCACCGCCGGCGCCCGCCGTCGCCTGATCGCCGTAGATCGCACGGCATCGTGGTCCGCCCGCTGCCGCGCTTCATCGTCGTCGTGCTCGTCTGGCTGGTCGCGGCGCTTGTCGTTTGGTGGTTCGCTTCGCCCCGTGTTGATGTGGCCGGCCAAACTGCTGGTGCAGGCGCTGTCGCGCGTCGGCTTGTCGGATCTCGTGCAATCCGTCGAGCAGAACGGGCTGCCGCCGATCTTCACGTTCGCGACGACGCTGCGTCCCGGGCAGGCCGCGGCGACGTCGGCGCGCATCGCGGTCGACGTCAACACGCTGCTCTACTCGTTCGGGCTGCCGATGTACGCGGCGCTCGTCGTCGCTGCCCGCGAGCCGCACTGGCAGCGCAACCTCGCCATCGGCTACGCGATTCTGATACCGGTTGTCGCGTGGGGGGCCATCGCCGATTTCCTGAAGAACGTCGCCATCACTTCCGGTCCGATGGTCGCGTCGCAGACCGGCTTTTCCAGCGTCCAGCGCGAGATGATCGCGTTCGCGTTCCAGTTCGGCTCGCTGATCCTGCCGACCGTCGTGCCGGCGGCGACCTGGGTGGTGACGCACCGTGCGCTGCTCGAGCGTCTGCGAAACAAATAGCGCCAGAGCGGAGATGAGGGTCAGAGCGGAATTTCGTGGCGGCGCAGAGCCCGTGTAAACAGCGGCGGAAACTCCACTCTGACCCTCATCTCGGCACTCATCTCGGCACCACTCTGACCCTTACTTTGCCTTTCGCGCTGCCTCGCGCTCGCGCAACAGCTTGCGCTGAACCTTGCCGGTCGTCGTCATGGGCAGAGCGTCGATGAACTCGATCTGCCTCGGATACTCGTACGGCGCAAGGAACTGGCGCACGTGCTGCTGGATGTCGGCGACGAGCGACTCCGACGGCGCGAAGCCCGGCGCCAGCACGATGAACGCCTTGACGACGTTGCCGCGCGTCTCGTCGGGCGACGGCACGACGGCGGCGTTGGCGACGGCCGGGTGCTTGACGAGGCAGTTCTCGATCTCCGACGGCCCGATGCGATAGCTCGCGACCTTGAACATGTCATCAGCGCGTCCCTGGTACCAGAGGTAGCCGTCCTCGTCCATCGTCGCGACGTCTCCGGTACGGCACCAGTCGCCGCTGTATTTCGCGCGCGTCGCCTCGGCATTGTCCTGATACTCGATGAAGAAGACGGGGTCGGCGCTGCCGTCCGGCGCGACGCGGTGCACGGCGATCTCGCCTGGCTCGCCGCGCTTCGCCTCGACGCCGCGCTCGTCGATCACCGCAATCCGGTGTCCCGGATACGGGCGCCCCATCGAGCCGGGCTTCGCCGGCCACAGCGTGTGCGAGTTGCCGACGATGTAGTTCATTTCCGTCTGGCCGAACATCTCGTTGATCGTGACGCCGAGCGCTTGCTGCGCCCAGGAGAACACCGTGGTGCCGACCGCCTCGCCCGCGCTCATGATCGTGCGCAGCTCGATGTCGAAGACGTCGCGCGGCCGCGGGAACGCCTTCATCATCAGCTTGAGCGCCGTCGGGAACAGGAACGTGTTGCGAATCGAATACTTCTCGATGAGGCGGAACGCGCGCTCGGCATCGAAGCGGCCACGATAGCCGACGATCGGCTGCCCGAAGTAGAGCGCGGGCAGCAGCGCATCCATCAGGCCGCCGGTCCATGCCCAGTCGGCGGGCGACCAGAACAGGTCGCCCGGATGCGGATATCCGTCGTGCGAATGAACGAATCCGGGCAGGTTGCCGAGCAGGCACTGGTGCGGCATCAGCGCGCCTTTCGGCGGACCGGTCGTGCCGCTCGTGTAGATGATCAGCGCGGCGTCGCTTGCGCGGGTGGCGACCGGCGCGAACTCGCGTGCGCCGCGGGCGAGGACGCTATCCCATGGCTCAATGCCTTCGCCGTCCGCGCCGGCGACGCCCACGACGTGCGCGAGCCGCGACAGACGCGCGCGCACCGGCGCGAGGTTGGGCAGCGACTGCGGATCGACGAACGCTACGCTCACTCCCGCGTTGTGCAGCCGGTACTCGAGCGCTTCCGGCCCGAACAGGAACGACAGCGGGACGACGACCGCGCCCATCTGGTAGGCGGCGATGTGCGCAACGATCGTCTGCGGCCGCTGCGGCAGGCAGATCGCCACGCGATCGCCGCGCGCGACGCCGAGGCTCGCGAGCGCATTCGACAACCGGTTCGCCTGCTGCTGGACGTCCCAGAACGTCATGGCGGCGGTGGCTCCGGACTCGTCCTCCCAGTACAGCGCGAAGCGCGCGCGATCGCTTGTCCAGCGACGGCAGCAGGCGGCCGCGATGTTGAAATCGGGCGGGACGTCCCACCGATGCGCGCGATGGATCTCGGCGTAGCGATCGATCGTCATGCAAATGCGAAAAGCGCGAATTACGCGCGATCGCGTGCGGCGGCAGTCGGCGTGCCGAGCCCGATCGGCTCGACCGTCGACCACACCCAGTCGGGCTGCTGCTCGATCAGCCGGCCGAACTTGATCGACGAGAGCGACTGCGACGTCTGCACGCGAAAGCGACGTGTCGGCTGATATTCGATCGCGGGAATGATCAGCGACTGCACCGGATGCTCGCTGTCGCGCTTCTTCAGCGTCAGGAACAATCCGTGGAAGACGCGGCCGTTGATCGTCGTCTCGCCGTCGACCGAATAGTCGGCGTCGATCGAGCGACGCTGCTCGATCAGGTCGACGCCGACGAGTGTGCTCGCGATCACCTGCAATCCGATCTCCGCGCGGTCGCTGGTGAGCCGGCGCATGCGACGCACGATGCCGAGCGTCCACACCGCCTGCATTTGAGGCCGGATCGCCGCGAGCGTACCGAGAGTGACCGCGTTGGCGACGCTCATCGGCGCGATCAAGCGGTATCCGGTCTGGCTCACGTCCTTTACTTCCCACGGCCCGCCCGGTGCGGCAAACGTGCCGAGACGGCGGCGCGCGAGCTCGCGCCGGCGGTCGTACTCGTTGCGTGCGCGGCCGAACACGGCGATCTCCATCGTACCGCCGAAGCTCTGCCCGGTGTCGATCTCGGGCATCGGCGATTGCTGCTCCTCGCGCAGGTAGGCGGAAATCTTCGCGAAGCCGACGATCGCATCGACGACGCCGACGGCGGACGTGCGCTCGCCGCGCCGCGCGAACGGCTTGAACTCCGGATCGGCCTGAGACGCGAGCTTCGACATCAGGCTCAACTGCTCGGTGCGCCGCGGCGTACGCTCGGACAGCGGCTGGCGGCGGATCTTCTGCTCGAGCATGACGACGTTCTGCATGAGCAGCGCGTGCAGCGGTCGCGTATCGAGGAACAGCACACGGCCTTCGAGCGGCGAGGGCACGCGCCGCCGCAGGCCGGTGCGGCTGCCGAGGTCGACGTAGAACGACGTCACCGACGACGGCTCGAGCGTGAGCCGCAGCGGCATGCACCATTCGTCGAGCTCGCCGGTCACCCATTCGAGCTGCTTCGCCGACAGGTTGCCCGAGTTGATCAGCTGCAGCACGAGCGCGACGAGGTACTCGTGCTCGATCGTCGTCGTGCCGCCGTCAGCGGGGAGCGCGAGCTGCTGGCGCTCGATCTGGCGCGAGCATGCGAGCGAAAAGAGCGCGTGCAGCTCCGCCCACTTCGCCGGGATCCATTGCTCGTAGCGATAGAGACGGATCTTGGCGTCGAGCGCGAGATGAACGACCTGACGCGCGATCAGCTGCGGAAGCAGCGCCTGCCACTTGTTGCTCGCGGCGTGCGCCGACACCTCGCGCGTGAACGCGGCGTAGCAGAGAAGGAACGCCTGCGTGAGATCGAACATCGCCGCCCACAGCTGGTTCTCGATCTTGCTCGAGCGGTTCGCGTGCTCGACATATTGCGACGCAAGGGTCTTGCGCAGCAGCTTGGCACTCGCATCGACGCTGAACACCGCTTCGAGCCGAGCCGGCGTTCGCCGCGCGTCGCGCTCGGCGAACTTGCCCAACTCTGTCAGAAGCTGTCCGTGCGCGGCGAGCGGATCGTTCGCCGGGAACGACGCGAGCCAGCGCTCGGCCATGCGGGCGTCGGCGAGCGGGTCCTTCGGCGGACTGCCGAATCCGAACATCGAAATCCTTTTCGAAGCGACGAGCGGCATCCGCTTGCCGGCGTGCGGCGAGAGTCGCCGCAATGCGCGGGAGTGCGCCGCAATTGCGATCGCAATGTTCGCGCCAGCCGGGGAATTCGTCGGTTCGATGATCGCCGAAAGTGCCGACCCCGGCAATAGCCGCTCATCCCGTTTGGCACGCATCGTGCATCGTACGCGACGTGCTGCACAGCTTGCCGGCCGCCCGCAGCGTGACTCGCCGTGTGCCGGACGTGACGAAGCACCAGTCGGGGTCCGGGAGTGGCTCCGGCGGCTGCACCGATCGTGCGATATACTGTTTTGCACAGGGTGCGCCGCGAAACTGACCAATTTCGCCAAGGAACGACAAGCATGGGCATTCTGATCAAGGCGCCTACCCGGCGCCGCGAGCCGCCGATGGACGTCGCCGCGCCCGCAACCGAGCATTCCGACGCGCGCGGTGCGCTGCATATCCGCGAGGTCGTTCGTCTCACCGGACTGCGGCGCGAGCAACTGTACATGTGGCAGCGCCGCTACGGCTTCCCGTCGCCGCTGCGCGACGGCTTCGGCGACCGCGTGTATCCGCCTGACCAGGTCGCGCGGCTCAAGCTCATCAAGCAGCTGCTGTCCGAAGGCTGGCGCGCGGGCGCCGTCGTTCCGCTCGCCGAATCGGCACTGCAGTCGATGCTCGGACTCGCGATCGCCGATCCGGCGCCGTTGCCCGACGAGATCGAAACGGCGGTGAAGCTGCTCGCGCAGCATCGCGTCGGCGAATTGCAGAACCACCTGTCGAAGCTGCTCGTCGGACAGGGTCTGCGCAAGTTCCTCGAGCAGACGCTCATTCCGCTGAACGAAGCGGTGCACGAGCGCGTCGTGCGCGGCGAGATGCGCAACTTCCAGGAGCTTCGCTTCGCCGACCTCGCCCAGCGGCTGCTGCGCGACGTGACCCGACTCGTTCGTCCGACACGCGACGCGCGGCAGATCCTGCTCGCGACGCCGCCGAACGATCCGAACCAGCTCGGCCTCGCGATCCTCGAGCTGCTGCTGTTCACCGAAGGCATCAACTGCCTGACGCTCGGTGCCGGCGTGCCGGCGCAGGAGATCGCCGGCGCCGCCGAAGCGTACAAGGTCAATCTGGTCGTGCTGCTGTTCGATCGCGGCATATCGGGCAAGATCGCCGGGCAGGAGATCCGCGCGTTGCGCACGGAGCTGCCGGACCCGCTGCCGCTCGTCGTGAGCGGCCGTGCGGTCAACCTTCTCGCGAAGCCGATCGCCGATGTGCGCACGGCTGCCGACTTCAGCTCGATCATGGCCGCGATGCGCGAGCTCGCGGCGGTTCCGGCCAAACCGGTCGCCCAGATGATCGGATTGATTCCGGACGGCTCGGCACGCGCATGATGGCAATCTTGACGGATGACCGCTGACGATGCCGTCCGACACGGCGTCCTCGCGCGGTCGCACCGTGCGCGCATTGCCGCGCGCATCGTCGGCGTTGTGGGCGCGGCGCTCGTCACCTATGCGGTCTGGCGCGGCTACCAAAGCCCCGATTTCCTGCTCGGAGTCGCCGCGGCGTTCGGCCTGTGCTGAGCCCGCCGACGAACCGCGCGAGCTCGACGATGCGTGAGGCAAGCCGCGCGCTGATCGTCGTCGGCCTGGGCTGCGCCGGCATCGGCATCGTGTTTCATAACGGGCTGGTCGCGGTCGGCGGCGTCGCGCTGTTGCTGCTCGCGCTGCTGGTGCGGTTGCTGATCCCGCAGCAGCGGACATCCGGCGGGTACGCGCGACCGAAGTTCGGACCGACGACGGTCGCGAGCACGATCTCCGGCGACGCCGGTCGTCCGATCGATTTCACGCCGCGCGACTGACGTCGTTGCGGCTGACCCTCGCTGCAGCTGCAATCGCACTCTGACCCTCGATTCAGTCTTCGTTCAGAAAGTCCTCGAGACGCCGCCGGTCGCGCTTGGTCGGCCGACCCGGTGTGCGCTCCGCGGCTGCCGCGCCGCGTCGCATTCGCTCCTCCTCGCGCGCGGCCGCGCTCGCCTCGGTCTCGCGATACAGCGCCTGCGCCTCGCTTGCCGATCGACGGCGCTCGGATAGCGCGACGACATCGACGGTGAATGCGATGCGCTCCTTGCGCACACTGACGAGGTCGCCACTGCGCACCGCGTGCGCCGGCTTCACGCGCTCGTCGTTGAGCCGCGCCTGTCCTGCGTCGATCGCCTGCGCCGCGAGCGTGCGCGTCTTGTAGAACCGAGCCGCCCACAGCCATTTGTCGAAGCGAACGCGCTCGACCGTCGCAGCGAACTCAGCGCTCGGTGTCGCCCGGGGTCGCATGCGCGCGCATCCAGGCCGCCGTCGCGTCGGCCTCTGCATGACGTTCGCGCCCGAGGGCGTCGATCACGCGCCGGCGATCGTCGTCACTGCGGTTCTGCGACAGCTTGAACTTCACGTCGAGCCGCTCGACGCGAATGCGAAAGCCGACGATCGCGCCGATCATCGCAGCGAGCCGCGGCGGATCGAGCCCGATGTTCCACGGTGCGGCGCGCGGCGACTCGAAGCGCTCGACCAGCCGCTCGACGATCGACTGCGTATCGTGCCTGTCGGCGAGCTCGAGCGTGCCGTGCGCGTGCACGACCGCGTAATTCCACGTCGGCACGGCGGTGGACGGCTCGGCGTAGAACGACGGCGACACGTACGCGTGCGGCCCGTGGAAGATCGCGATCGATGCGCGGCCCGCGGCAATGCCGGCATGCGGGTTCGCACGCGCGAAATGGCCGATCAGGATGTCGCGCGAGTGGCCGCCGCCATCGCGCAGCAGCGGCACGTGCGAGATCGCCGGCTCCGGCGATGCGGGCGTCACCAGCGTCGCGAACGGATGTTCGTCGATCAGCCGCAGCGCCGCGTCGGAATCGTCGACCGCGAAGTGTTTCGGGATGTAGAAGCTCATGCGGCTCGACCTTCAGTGACGCGTCGCGCGCGCGGCGCTCGCCGGTCCATCGAACAGCGCGAGCGCGGCTGCCGGATCGAACGCGTAGTGCCGGTTGCAGAACTCGCAGGTGACGGCGACCTCGCCCTGCTCGTCGACGATGCTCTGGACCTCGTCGCGACCGATCATCCGCAGCGCGTTAACGACGCGCTCTTCGGTGCAGCTGCACGCGAAGCGCGCGCTGCGCGGCCGAAACAGGCGCACGTCGTCGGCGGCGAACGCATGCTGCAGCAGCGCCGCCGCGTCGCGTGCGCCGAGCAGCGTCGAGCGATCGAGCGAGCCGATGCCGTGCGACGCGCGCTCCCACGCCGGGTCGTCGTCCGCGCTCGCTCCCGGCATCCGCTGCACGAGAAGCCCGCGCGCCGCGCCATCGCCGGCGGTGGCGAGCACGAGCCGGCTCTCGATCTGCTCGGACGTCGACAGGTAATGCTCGATCAGCGACGCGACCGACGTCGCTTCGAGCGCAACGATGCCTTGATAGATCGGACCCGCGCCTTTGGGGTCGAGCATGATCGCGAGGCGGCCGAGCGCCGGACCGCCGGCGAGCGCCGCGAGCGGCGCGTCGGCCGGCAGCGCGTCCGCCGCGGCGCTCCATTGCGCCGTGGCGCGCAGGTTGAGCTCGCCGTCGCATTCGACGACGAGCAGCCGCACCGGCCCGTCACCCGACAGCTGCACGATCAGGCTGCCGTCGAACTTCAGTGTCGCCGCGAGCAGCGCGGACGCCGCCGACAGCTCGGCGATCACGCGTGCAAGCGCAGGCGGATACGGATGGCAGCCGACGATCGCGCGCGTCGTGTCGTCGAGGCGGACGAGCGCTCCGCGCACCGGCGCGCGCTCGAAGACGAAGCGCGACAGCGCATCGCCGTCCTGTGTCGGGGCCGTCGTGCCGTTCAAGGCGAAAGCGTCACGGTGTAAAGGGTCATCGGCAGGCCGGAATTCTTGTCGAACGTCGCGCCGGCCTCGACGCCGGCCTCGGCGATCGCCGAGGCCGTCCTGAGCCTCGAATAGTGCGCATACATCGCACCGAGCGCGAACTCGCGGCCGGAGCCCGCCGCCCAGAACTTCGTGTACTCGAAGACCTCGCGCATCGAATAGACGCCGAAGATGCCGTGCCGGTTCGCGACCAGCGCGGTGATCTGCGTCGACTCGTACGGATCGTCCTCTTCCTCCTTCGGATTGAGGAAGTGCTGCTCCTTCAGGATCGGGTGCAGCTTGCGGAACGTCTCGAAGATGGCGGCCTTGCCCGAAAAATCGACGTCGCTGTTCTTCGCGAGCAGGCTCTCGAAGACGAGCTGGTGCGCGGCGCTGCCGCACAAGCCGATGTACGTTTCCTTGAAGCGGACGATCTTCTCCGGCGTGCGGTCGTACTGCGCGGACAGGCGCGTGTCGCCGAACGTGGTGAGCGAGTCGGCGGCGATGGCGATTTCATCGTTCTTGCGAACGGCGACGAGAGTTGTCATGTGTCGCGAATGGTGGCCGGCGCGTTGGCCGTCGCTGCCGACAAACGCGTTGGCGCCTGGGGTCGCGTGGCGACGGCCAACACGCCGTCCGCGCGTTGAACGTCGGCTCGCGGTTGCGTCACGTTGGTCGACTCCCGGACGAGCCGACGCTCCAACGCGCGGTTGCAATTATACCGGCAGCGCCATCGCCGGCGCCGGCAGCATTCTTACCGGCGGCAGCCGCGCCGGGTCCCACGCAGCGATGGCCATCGCCCAGAATTCGGCGATCGTGACGGGCCCGGCGGCGGGGCGCGGCTGGTCGAGAAATCGCCACACCGCCATCAATGCCGGCAGCGGCTGTGCCGGCAGCGCCGCCGCCTGCGTCTGCTTCGAGAGTTTCTCGCCGTTCGCGTCGACGGCGATCGGCACATGCAGGTACGACGGCGTCGCGAGCCCGAGCAGTCGCTGCAGCAGGATCTGCCGCGGCGTCGACGCGAGCAGGTCGGCGCCGCGCACGACGTGCGTGATGCGCTGGTCGGCGTCGTCGACGACGACGGCGAGCTGGTACGCGTACAAGCCGTCGGCGCGCCGCACGACGAAGTCGCCGACGTCACGCGCGAGATGCTGCGCCTGCGCGCCCTGCAGCCGGTCGCGCCAGGCGATGCGCGGATCGCGCCGGTCGGATGCGCGCACGCGGTACGCGCGCGCGTCGCGCGAGGCGATATCCGCCGGCACGCCGTCCCGGCACGTTCCGGGGTAGACGCGCTCGCCGATCGGCGAGATCGGCGCGCTCTCCATCTCGCGCCGCGTGCACGCGCACGCGTACACGGCGCCGGCGGCGATCAGCGTCGCGAGCGCCGCGTCGTAGAGCGCCGTGCGCTCGCTCTGGCGCTCGATGCGCCCGTCGCAGACGAAGCCGTATCGAGCGAGCGTGGACAGGATGACGCGCTCGGCCCCGCCGCGCGCGCGCGGCAGATCGACGTCCTCGATGCGCACCAGCCAGTCGCCGCGTGCGGCGCGCGCGTCGCAGTAGCTCGCGACGGCGGCGATCAGCGAGCCGAAATGCAGCGGTCCGGTCGGCGACGGCGCGAAGCGGCCGCGATAGCGCGGCGCGACCGGCGCCGCAGAAGCCGCGGTCACCGCGTCGCGGGCAATGCGGCGCGAATCGCCGGCGACGCGACCGGCGGCGGGACGGCGCGCGGTTGCCAGCGCAGCATCGCGGCCATCACGGCGTTCGGGTATTCGGGCCTGCCGAGGCTGCCGTTGTAGCGGCCGAGCGCGCGGTAGAGGTCGCCGTTCTCGACGTCGAGATAATGGCGCAGGATCACGCAGCCGTAGCGCAGATTCGTGCGCAGGTTGAACAGGTTGTGATCGGCCGCGCCGATCAGCCTCGTCCAGAACGGCATCACCTGCATGTAGCCGCGCGCGCTCGCGCTCGAGATCGCGTACTTGCGAAAGCCGCTTTCGTGATGGATGACGCCGATCACGAGCTGCGGATCGAGACCCGCGCGCGTCGCCTCGTAATGCACGGTCGCGAGGAAGTCCTCGCGCTGGCGATAATCGGCGATCTTCGCGATCAGCGCCGGCGAAACGCTGTCGATCCATGTGCGCACCGCGGGCTGCGCCGCGTAATCGCGCGGCACCGGATTGTCGGCGATCGCCGCCTGCAGTCCCGCGACGACCGACGGCGCGAGCTGCTCCTCGACCTGCGCACCGGCGAGCGCTTGCGTCGGCGCGAGCGCCACGGCTGCCGCGAGCGCGACTGCGCAAACAAGACCGGCCGTGCCTAAGCGCGTCATCGAATAACGTCCGTCGTCAGTTCGAAGGCGGCCGTCATGGCGGCCGCCCGTTTGTCAGGCCCGTGCGAGGCGCTCCCGCACGAACGCGGCGATTTCACTCGCCGGCACCTTCGTCGCCGCCGTATCGCGGCGCCGCTGGTACTCCACGCTGCCTTCCTTGAGGCCGCGGTCGCCGATTGTCACTCGATGCGGGATGCCGATCAACTCCAGGTCAGCAAACATCACGCCAGGCCGCTCGCCGCGGTCGTCGAGCAGCACGTCGACGCCGGTGGCCTCCAGCTCGTCGTGCAGCCGGTCCGCCGCTGCGCGCACGCCGTCGTTGCGCTCATAGCCGACCGGCGCGATCGCCACGGTGAACGGCGCCATCGGTTCCGGCCACGCGATGCCGCGCTCGTCATGATTCTGCTCGATCGCCGCGGCGACGACACGCGTGACGCCGATGCCGTAGCAGCCCATCTCGATCACGTGCGAGCGACCTTGCGCGTCGAGATACGTCGCGCCCATCGCGGTCGAATAGACGTTGCCGAGCGCGAATACGTGGCCGACCTCGATGCCGCGGACGATGTCGAGCGTGCCCTTGCCGTCGGGCGACGGATCGCCGGCGACGACGTTGCGGATGTCGGCGACGCGATCGGGCTCACGACAGTCGCGACCGAAGTTGACGCCGCGAAGGTGGAAGTCCCGCTCGTTCGCGCCACAGACGAAATCGCTCATTACCGCCACGGCGCGATCGACGATCAGCGGCACGTTGGCCGGCAGGCCGACCGGTCCGAGGTAGCCGGGCGGACAGCCGGTCGCGGCGACGATCTCCGCGTCGCTCGCCCAACGCCATCCGTCGAGCCCCGGCAGCTTGCCGATCTTCACTTCGTTGCCCATGTGATCGCCGCGAACGAGCAGCATCTGCACGCTGTCCTGCGCGAAGATCATCAGGCACTTGACGCTCCGCGCGAGCGGAAGTCCGAGCAGGGCGGTGACCTCCTCGCACGTCTTCCGATTCGGCGTGGGTACCTTCTGCATCGGCTCGGCGGGCACCGGCCGCGCCCCGCGCGGCGCAAGCGCTTCGGCCTGCTCGACGTTCGCCGCATAGTCCGAGTCGGGACAAAAGGCGATCGCGTCCTCGCCCGAGTCCGCGAGCACCTGGAATTCGTGCGACGCGAAGCCGCCGATCGCGCCGGTGTCCGCTTCGACCGCGCGAAACGTGAGACCGAGTCGGGTGAAGATGCGCGCGTACGCGTCGTACATCTTGCGGTACGAGCGCATCAGCGCCTCGCGATCGACGTCGAACGAGTACGCGTCCTTCATGAGGAACTCGCGCCCGCGCATCACGCCGAAGCGCGGCCGGATCTCGTCGCGGAACTTGACCTGGATCTGGTAGAGGTTCAGCGGCAGCTGACGGTAGCTGCGCACGTCCTTGCGCACGATGTCGGTGATCACTTCCTCGTGCGTCGGCCCGAACAGGAAGTCGCGCTCGTGGCGGTCCCTGATCTTCAGGAGCTGCGGTCCGAACTTGTCCCAGCGTCCGGTTTCCTGCCACAACTCGGCCGGAACGACGTGCGGCAGATAGCATTCGAGCGCGCCCGCGCGGTTCATCTCCTCGCGCACGACCTGCTCGACCTTGCGCAGCGTGATGAGGCCGAGCGGGAGCCATGAATAGATGCCCGAGGACACCTTCTTGATGAGCCCGGCGCGAAGCATCAGCTTCTGGCTCGCGACGTCGGCCTCGGCGGGCGCTTCCTTCAGCGTCGGCAGGTAGAACCGCGATACGCGCATTGCTCTGTTTCGAAAGGCAAAGCGCGCATTTTACCGGAAACGCGCGGCGAGCCGTCGCGCGCCGCGCGTGTCGATCTAGCGAACGACGATCACCGGCAGCTTGCTGTGCGTGAGCACCTTCTGGGTCTCGCTTCCGAGCAGCAGCGCCGACACACCGCGACGGCCGTGCGACGCCATGACGATCGCGTCGCACTTGTGCTTCTTCGCCGCGGTCAGGATCGCTTCCCACGGCGCTGCGGCGATCGCGTACGTCGTTTCCGCCTGCAGCCCCGCGGCCGACGCCTTCGACGCCGCGTTGGACAGGATCTTCTCGGCGTCAGCGGCGGCGAGCTTCGCGTATTCCTTGCGCGACACCGGCTCGTAGACGACGCCGTCGGCGTACGCGGGCAACGGATAGTCGGGTGCCGCGTAGAACACCGTGAGCTTCGCGCCGACCGCCTGAGCGAGACTGACCGCGTGCGCGACGGCCTTGTCCGAAAGCTTCGATCCGTCCGTTGCGACCAGCAGATTCTTGTACATGGCTCCGTCCTCTGCGTTGGTGGCTACGACCCATCATAGCCGATGGAACGCACAGGTTTTAAGCGATATCGGCGCACCTTTTGCGCGCCGTCAATTCGGCTTCATCGCCGGGGTTGCTTCGCCGACGTGCGCACCCTACGCTCCGGCGCAATGTCCACGCCGCCTGCCTCCGAGGCTCCGGTGACGGCCGCGGCGCGACGCCCGGCCGCGCCGCCGATCGCGTCGAGCGATCGCGCAGGCTGCTTCCATTGCGGGCTGCCGAACCCGGAGCCGTCGCGCTTTCGGGCGGCGATAAGCGGTGTCGAGCGCCATTTCTGCTGCGGCGGCTGCGCGGCGGTCGCGCGGACGATCCACGATGCGGGTCTCGATGCGTTCTACGAACGGCGCACCGAGCCGGCGGAGCGCGCGCAAGCCGACGATGCCGACGAGTTCTGCGCATGGGACGCCGCCGCGCCGCATGGCGGCTTCGTGCGCGCGAGCGGTGAGTGCGTCGAAGCGTCGCTACTCCTCGAAGGCATCCATTGCGGTGCGTGCATCTGGCTGATCGAGTCGTGGCTCGTACGGCAGCCGGGCGTGGTCGAGGCGAGCGCGAACTTCGCGACGCGCCGCGCACGCGTCGTCTGGGATCCGCGCGGCGCGAAGCTTTCGAGCGTGCTGCGCGCCGTGGCGCGGATCGGCTATCGCGCCTACCCTTACGACCCGGCGCGGCGCGAGGCGCTCGCTCGAAGCGAAAGCCGCACGCTGCTGCTGCGCATGGCGGTCGCGCTGCTCGCGATGATGCAGGTGATGATGTTCGCCGTGCCGACGTACGTGAGCGTCGACGGCGTCGAGGCCGCGCATCAGCGGCTGCTCGAATGGGCGAGCCTCACGCTGACGCTGCCCGCGCTTCTGTATTCCGCGGTCCCGTTCTTCCGCGGCGCGTGGCGCGACATCCGCGTCCGGCGTCCCGGCATGGACGTGCCGGTCGCGCTCGGCATCGGCGCGGCGTTCGGCGCGAGCGCCTGGGCGACGTTCGCGGCCGCCGGCGGGGCCGTCTACTACGACTCGGTGACCATGTTCATCGCGCTGCTGCTCGTCGCGCGCTATCTCGAGTTCGCAGCGCGCCGTCGCGCCGGCGACGCGATCGAGGCGGTCGCGCGTGCGCGTCCGGCGACGGCGGAGCGGCTGGTCGAATGGCCCGCGCGCAACGACGTCGCGGCCGTCGCGGCGGGCACGCTCGTCGCGGGCGATTTGGTTCGCGTGCGTCCGGGCGCGACCGTGCCGGCCGATGGCGCAGTCGTCGAAGGCCGCGCGTCGCTGGAGGAGGCGCTGCTCACCGGAGAATCGAATCCGGTGGCGAAGGACGCGCGCTCGCACGTGCTCGCCGGCAGCGTCGTACGCGACGGCACGCTCGTCGTGCGTGTCGAAGCGGCTGGCGAAGCGACGCGGCTTGCCGCGATCGAGCGGTTGTCGGAGCGCGCCGCGAGCGAGCGGCCCCGGGTTGCACGCATCGCCGATCGCATCGCCACGTGGTTCGTCGCGGCGCTGCTCGTGCTCGCCGCGGCCGTCGCGATCGTCTGGTGGCAGCACGATCCGTCGCGCGCGCTCGCCGTCACCTTCTCGGTGCTCGTCGTCTCGTGCCCATGTGCACTGTCGCTCGCCACACCGGCGGCGTTCGCCGCTGCGACCGGGGCGCTCTCGCGCAGGCATGTCGTCGTCGCGCATGCCGACGCGGTGGAGGCGCTCGCGCGTGTCACCCACGTCATGCTCGACAAGACCGGCACGCTGACGTTCGGCCGCTTGTCGCTCGAGCGCGTCGTGCCGGTTCGCGCCGTGACGCGCGATCGTGCGCTCGCGCTCGCCGCGTCGCTCGAGGCGGCGTCCGAGCATCCGGCCGCGCACGCGCTGCGCGCCGCCGCGTCGTCAGTCGACTCGCCCGTCGCGCGCGACATCGCCATCGTCGCCGGCCAGGGCGTCGAAGGCGTCGTCGACGGCGTCCGCATGCGCGTCGGCCGCGTGGACTTCGTCGCCGCGCTGTCCGACGCGCCGCCGCCCGCGCACGACGACATTCCACCGCATGCGTCGCGCGTTGCGCTCGGCGACGAGCGCGGCATCCTCGCGCTGTTCGCGCTGGCCGACACGCTGCGACCCGGTGCGCGCGAATTGGTGGCTGCGCTCGCCGCGCTGCGGATCGAGCCGGTCGTGCTGTCCGGCGATCGCGCGTCGAGCGTACGCGCTGTCGCCATCGCGCTCGGTATCGGCGACGCGCACGGCGATCTTTCCCCCGAGGACAAGCGCGCGAGGGTCGCCGCGCTGCAGGCGCGCGGAGCCGTCGTCGCGATGGCGGGCGACGGCGTCAACGACGCGCCCTCGCTCGCGCAGGCGCAGGTGTCGATCTCGCTCGGCAGCGCGACGCCGCTCGCGCAGTGGAGCGCCGACGTCGTCGTGCTCGGCGATGATTTGCCGCGCATCGCGGACGCTATTGCACACTCGCGGCGCACGCTCGCCGTCGTTCGCGAGAACCTCGGCTGGGCATTCGTCTACAACGCGATCGCGATTCCCGCGGCGGCGGCCGGCTTCGTCACGCCGCTCGTCGCTGCGATCGGCATGTCGGCGTCGTCGCTCGTCGTCGTCGGCAACGCGCTGCGCGTCTCGCGGGTGCGTGTCCGCACCGCGGGGCGCGCCTCGGCGGCGCCGGCTGCGTCGCAAACGGGCTGAACCGCGTGGAAATCCTCCTGCTGCTGATTCCGTTGTCCGTCGTGCTCGCGCTGCTGATCGCCGCGGCGTTCTGGTGGTCGGTTCGATCCGGGCAGTTCGACGATCTCGAAGGTCCGGCGCACCGGATTCTCGCCGACGACGACACCACCGATGCGATCGCGTCGCCGAGCGCGGAAGAAGGCGGCGAAGCGCACCGGGCGCCTTGACCTCGATCAAGCTTTCGGGCGAAGCGCGTCGGTAGCATCGGTGCCGGCATCACTCGACACGTGGAGGGGAGCGCGCCGCGGCAACGGGCCGCACCGCTCCCTTTGCATTTGACGGCGGGCCAGGTCCCGGTGGAAACGACGCGGAGCGGACACAGGATGAGCGCGATCGGCACGACAGCGACGTTCAACTACAAGGTGGTGCGCCAGTTCTCGATCATGACGGTCGTCTGGGGCATCGTCGGCATGCTCGTCGGCGTCATCATCGCCGCGCAGCTCCTGTGGCCCGAGCTCAACTTCGACATCGCGTGGCTTTCGTACGGCCGCCTGCGGCCGCTGCATACCAATGCGGTGATCTTCGCGTTCGGCGGCTGCGCGCTGTTCGCGACGTCCTATTACGTCGTCCAGCGAACGTGCCAGGTGCGCCTTTTCGGCGACGCGCTCGCGCAGTTCACGTTCTGGGGATGGCAGGCGGTGATCGTGCTCGCCGCGATCACGCTGCCGCTCGGCTACACGACCGGCAAGGAGTACGCCGAGCTCGAGTGGCCGATCGACATCCTGATCACGCTGGTCTGGGTCTCGTACGCGGTCGTGTTCTTCGGCACGCTCGCGAAGCGCAAGACGCCGCACATCTACGTCGCGAACTGGTTCTACGGCGCATTCATCCTGACGGTCGCCGTGCTGCACGTCGTCAACAGCGCCGAGATCCCGGTGACGATGTGGAAGTCGTACTCCGCGTACGCGGGAACGCAGGACGCGATGGTGCAATGGTGGTACGGCCACAACGCCGTCGGCTTCTTCCTCACCGCGGGCTTCCTCGGGATCATGTACTACTTCGTGCCGAAGCAGGCGGGCCGGCCGATCTACTCGTATCGGTTGTCGGTCGTGCACTTCTGGGCGCTGATCTTCACGTACATGTGGGCGGGCCCGCATCACCTGCACTACACGGCGC
Organism: uncultured beta proteobacterium; assembly: GCA_963798655.1. GTDB lineage: Bacteria > Pseudomonadota > Gammaproteobacteria > Burkholderiales > Casimicrobiaceae > CAVSMC01. The sequence goes on from CAWCUH010000023.1 coordinate 56,092, forward strand.
TGCCCGACTGGACGCAGTCGCTCGGCATGCTGTTCTCGCTGATCCTGCTCGCGCCGTCGTGGGGCGGCATGATCAACGGCATCATGACGCTGTCGGGTGCGTGGCACAAGCTGCGCGAGGACCCGATCCTCAAGTTCCTGATCGTCTCGCTGTCGTTCTACGGCATGAGCACGTTCGAGGGACCGATGATGTCGATCAAGACGGTGAATGCGCTGTCGCACTACACCGACTGGACGATCGGCCACGTGCACTCCGGCGCGCTCGGCTGGGTCGCTTTCATCTCGATCGGCGCGATCTACTACCTGATCCCGCGGATGTTCGGCAAGACCGAGATGTGGTCGACGCGTCTCATCGCGGCGCACTTCTGGGTCGCGACGATCGGCGTCGTCCTCTACATCGCGTCGATGTGGATCGCCGGTGTCATGCAGGGCCTGATGTGGCGCGCGGTGAACGCCGACGGCACGCTCACGTACGCGTTCGTCGAAGGCGTGAAGGCGACGTACCCGTTCTACGCGATCCGGCTGCTCGGCGGCACGCTCTTTCTGTCCGGCATGCTGATCATGGCCTACAACGTCTGGCGCACCGTCGCCGGCAGCAAGGCGGTCGAGGGCACGATCCCGACCGCCGTGCCGGCGCACGCGTAAGACGTCAGGAGCGCACGCATGAGAATCAATCAGGAAGTGATCGAGCAGAACATCGGCTGGCTGATCGTGCTGGTGATCCTGGTCGTGAGCGTCGGCGGACTCGCCGAGATCGTGCCGCTGTATTTCCAGAAATCGACCACCGAGCCGGTCGCCGGCGTCGTGCCGTACACGCCGCTGCAGCTGACCGGGCGTGACGTCTATCTGCGCGAAGGCTGCTACAACTGTCACTCGCAGATGATCCGGCCGTTTCGCGCCGAGACCGAGCGCTACGGGCACTACTCGGTGGCGGGAGAGTTCGTCTACGACCATCCGTTCCAGTGGGGCAGCAAGCGCACCGGTCCGGATCTCGCGCGCGTCGGCGGCCGCTATTCCGACGACTGGCATCGCGTGCATCTGAACAATCCGCGCGACGTCGTGCCCGAATCCAATATGCCCGGATATCCGTGGCTCGCGCGCACGTCGGCGAACGCCGCCGACATCCAGGCGAAGATGAAGGCGCTGCGAGTCGTCGGCGTGCCGTACAGCGACGACGAGATCGGCAAGGCGCCGGACGACCTCGCCGGCAAGAGCGAGCAGGACGCACTCGTCGCCTACCTGCAGAACCTCGGCATCGCGATGAAGAACGCGAGGTGACGCGATGGATCCGCTGTTCACGACTCTTTCGAGCGCGCTCACCGTGGTGAGCTTCGTCACCTTCATCGGCATCGTCGCCTGGGCGTACAGCCGGCGTCGGCGCGACGCGTTCGTCGATGCCGCCAACGCGCCGTTCGCGCTGCCGGACGAAGCGGGACCGGACAACGATTCAACGAGGCGCTCATGAGCGACTTCACGTCGAGCTTCTGGAGCTGGTGGGTCATCGCGCTCACGGTTTTCGGCTTCGTCTATTGTTCTTACCTGCTGCTTGCGACCGGCCGCATGAAGGCGGTGAAAGGGCAGCAGGCCGAGCTCACCGGCCACACGTGGGACGGCGACCTCGCCGAGTACAACAATCCGCTGCCTCGCTGGTGGATGTGGCTGTTCTGGATCACGCTCGCGTTCGGCGTCGTCTACCTCGTGCTGTTCCCCGGGCTCGGCACGGTCCCCGGCGTGCTCGGATGGACGTCGACCGCGCAGCACGCGCAGGAGACGGCCGACGCCGACGCGAAGACGAAGCCGATCTACGACAAGTACCTCGCGATGGACCTCCGGCAGGTCGCCGCCGATCCGGTGGCGCGCGCGATGGGCGAGCGGATCTTCTTGAACAGCTGCTCGCAGTGCCACGGATCCGATGCCGGCGGCGGCCGCGGCTTCCCGAACCTCAAGGACAACGACTGGCTGTACGGCGGCGCACCGGAAACGGTCCGCGAGACGATCACCAACGGACGCATGGGCGTGATGCCCGCGCTCGGTCCGTCGCTCGGCGGCGAGGACCAGGTGAAGAACGTCGTCGCGTACGTGCGCTCGCTGTCCGGCCTGTCGCACGATTCGCTGAAGGCGCAACTCGGCAAGCCGAAGTTCGAGACGATCTGCGCGGCGTGTCACGGCGCCGACGGCAAGGGCAACCAGGCCGTGGGTGCACCGAACCTCACCGACGGCATCTGGCTCTACGGCAGCTCCGAGGCGACGATCGCCGAAGGCATCAACAAGGGCCGCAACCTCAACGTGACCGCCGGAACGACGACGATGCCGTCGTTCAAGACGATGCTCGGCGCCGGCAAGATCCAGCTCGTCGCCGCGTACGTCTGGAGCCTGTCGAACAGGCCCGAAGCGGCGAAGTGACGGCTCGCCGCCGCGATTCCCGCGCCCGCGGGAATCGCGAGCCGCTGTGACACAGGTCACGTCGCCTGCGCGTCGCGGCGGCGAAAATCATCGTGTGCATCCGACGCGCGCGCCCGTGAACGCCCCCGAAAGAATCGTTCCGCTGCACCCTGCTGCGCCACCCGCCGAGGAGAGCGGCCTCTACGAGATCCGCCGCAAGATCTATCCGCGCGCGGTGCACGGCTGGTTCGCCAAGTGGCGCTGGGCGCTCGTGTTCGCGACGCAGATCGTCTTCTACGGCCTGCCGTGGCTCACATGGAACGGCCGCCAGGCGGTGCTGTTCGAGATCACCGCGCGCAAGTTCTACGTGTTCGGCCTCGTGCTGTGGCCGCAGGACGTCATCTACCTGACGGCGCTGCTGGTGATCGCCGCGTACTCGCTGTTCCTGTTCACGGCGGTCGCAGGCAGGCTGTGGTGCGGCTACGCGTGCCCGCAGACGGTGTACACGCACATCTTCCTGTGGATCGAGCGCATGATTGAAGGCGAGCGCACGGCGCGCATGAGGCTCGACAAGCAGCCGATATCGGCGTTGAAGCTCGGCCTGAAGACGGCGAAGCACGCGGCATGGCTCGCGCTCGCGCTGTGGACCGGCTACACGTTCGTCGGCTACTTCTCGCCGATCCGCGATCTCGGCGTTCGCATCGCGGCGCTCGATGCCGGTCCTTGGGAGACGTTCTGGATCCTGTTCTACGGCTTCGCGACGTACGGCAACGCAGGCTTCATGCGCGAGCAGGTGTGCAAGTACATGTGCCCGTACGCGCGCTTCCAGTCGGCGATGTTCGACCGCGACACGCTGATCATCGCCTACGACGCCGAGCGCGGCGAGCCGCGCGGTGCGCGCAGCCGCAAGTCCGATCCGGCGAAGGCGGGCCTCGGCGCCTGCGTCGACTGCAACATCTGCGTGCAGGTGTGCCCGACCGGCATCGACATCCGCAAGGGTCTGCAGTACGAGTGCATCGGCTGCGCCGCGTGCATCGACGGCTGCGACCAGGTGATGGACAAGATGGGCTACGCGCGCGGCCTGATCCGCTACGCGTCGGAGAACGCGCTCGCGTCGCACTACGACGCGCGCGCGATGTGGAAGCGCGTGTGGCGGCCGCGCACGCTGATCTACACGAGCCTGCTCGCGGCCATCATCGTCGCGACCGGCGTTTCGCTCGCGCTGCGCAACCCGCTGAAGGTCGACGTGCTGCGCGACCGCGGCGCGCTCGCGCGCGAAGTCGCCGACGGCCAGGTGCAGAACGTCTACCGGCTGCAGATCATGAACACCGACGAGCAGCCGCGCGCGTTCACGATCGGCGTGTCCGGCGTCGACGGCCTCGCCGTGACCGGCATCGAGCAGCCGGTGCGCGTCGGCGCGGCGTCCACCCGGCTGGTGCCGCTGATCCTGCAGGCGCCCGCAGCGGGCAACGACGACGACGAGCACGGCGCGCGCGAGCACGCACGCAAGCACGAGTCGCGCGACGGCAAGCACGAGTCGCGCACGATCGACATCGTCGTGCAGGCCGACGACGATCCGTCCGTCGTGCGCCACGAGCAATCGAAGTTCTTCTTTCCACGGTGATTGCCGGATGAACGCGACGACGATGTCCCGGATGCCGACCGACGCCCGCAGCCCTGCCGACCCATGGTATCGGCAACGCTGGCCGTGGCTGCTGATGGCGGGCCCGGCGATCGTCGTGGTCGCTGCGATGTTCACGCTGTGGCTCGCGATCGCGAGCGACGACGGGCTCGTTGCCGACGACTACTACAAGCGCGGGCTCGCGATCAACAAGGTGCTCGCACGCGAGGGGCGCGGCGAGGCGATGGCCATCGGTGCGATCGTCGCGCTCGACGCCGACGGCGGCGTTCGCGTCGAGTTGACGCGCGGCGACGACGCTACGCCGCCACCCGCGACGCTGCGCCTGAAGCTCCTGCATCCGACGCGCGCCGGACGCGATGCGCTGGTCACGCTGCAGCGCTCGGCCGACGGCTCGTACGAGGGCCGCATCGCGTCGCCGGTCGCGGGGCGCTGGCTGATGTCGATCGAGACGGACGGTTGGCGGCTGCCGTCGGTCGAGTCGGTCGCGCCCGGCGAAACGCGGCTCGGCGTCGAGCGTGCCGCGCGGTAGGCGCGACCCACGACGTCGCGTCGACACGACGAGGAGAAGCGATGCAATCGACGACCATGCTCGCGCAGCGCCTGATGTGGGTGCTCTGGCCGGCGTTCCTGATCGCGGGCGTCGCCGAAGCGGTGTTCTTCACCGTGTTCGATCCGTTCGACCTGCATTTCTTCGGCGCGCCGCTCGAGCTCACGCGCTCGGCGATCTACACGATGGGATTCTTCGGCTTCTGGGGACTCGGCATCGCCTCGTCGGCGCTCACCACGTTCCTCCAGCGCTCGCCGTGGGAAGTGAACCGCTGCCCGCTCGAGCCGACCGAGCGGCCCGACGGATGCCCGAAGCGAGAGGACGCCGACCCCTGCTGCGTCGACGTTCCGGCGCGACCGCGCTAGCCGCGTTGACCGACGAGCTGCTTCAGCGCGGCGGGGTCGAGCAGCTTCACCGCGCGGCCCTGCACCTGGATCAGGCCTTCTTCCTGGAAGCGCGAAAAGAGCCGGCTGACAGTTTCGAGCTTCAGGCCGAGGTAGCTGCCGATCTCCTCGCGCGTCATCCGCAGCACGAACTCGGTCGACGAGTAGCCTCGACGGCGATAGCGGTCGGCCAGGTTCAGCAGGAACACGGCGAGGCGCTCCTCGGCGCGCATGCTGCCGAGCAGCAGCATGATGTTGTGGTCGCGCGAGATCTCGCGCGACAGGAACTGGTAGAGATTGTGCTGCAGCGAAGGGACGGCGCGCGAAAGATCCTCGAGGCGCTCGAACGGCAGCACGCACACTTCGGTGTCCTCGAGGGCGATCGCCTGGCAGCCGTGACGCTCGGTGCCGATGCCGTCGAGGCCGATGATGTCGCCGAGCATGTGGTAGCCCGACACCTGCTCGCGGCCGTCCTCGGCGAGCACCGTCGTCTTGAGCGACCCGAGGCGCACGGCGAACAGCGACGCGAACGGGTCGCCCGCGCGGTAGAGCGTATCGCCCTTCTTGAGCTTCACGCGCGAGCCGAGCAGCGCGTCGATCTGGCGCACGTCGTCCGGATTCAACCCGACCGGCAGGCACAGCTCGCGCATGCTGCACGTCGAGCAGTGGACCTTCAGGTCACGCAGCGAGATGACGGCAGCGGAGCTCGCACCCGTGCTGCCCGGACCGGCGGTGGCGGAGGTATTCATCGAACGAAACGGCTTGGCGACGGTCATGCGGACCGGAGGCGGACCCACTGGAATACGTTGATCTGCATCAAACTTCCGCTAGTGTACCGGGAAAGCGGGACGGATTGGCATAGCAGGAAAAAAATACATGCGGCACGGCAGCCGCAGGAGGCGCGATGGCGCTGTCGGCACTGATCGCCGCGCTGGTGGCGGGCGCGCTCGGCGGCGTGCACTGCCTCGCGATGTGCGGCGGCTTCGTCGCGGTGCTGTCGTCGGCCCCGTCGCGCCGCGCGGGCGACCCTTTGCCGCTGCAGCCTGCAGCAAGGCTCGCGTGGCAGCAGGTCCCGTACAACCTCGGGCGCGTCGCGACGTACGCGATGCTCGGCGCGATCGCGGGCGGCGTGGGGGCCGCCGCGCTGGCCGGTGCGCAGTGGCTGCCGCTGCAGCGCGCGCTCTATGTCGTCGCCAACGCATTCCTGCTCGCCGTCGGCATTGCGATCGCCGGCCGCACCGCCGAGATCGCATGGCTCGCTCGCGTGGGCGGCGCGCTGTTCGCGCGCGCTTCGCCGGCAATCCGGCCGCTGCTGCAACGCGACGGCGTCGCGTCGCGCTTCGTGCTGGGCATGATCTGGGGACTCGTGCCGTGCGGGCTCGTCTATGGCGTGCTGCCGATCGCGCTGTTCGCCGGCAGCGCTGCCGCCGGCGCCGCGGTGATGCTCGCGTTCGGCGTCGGAACGTTGCCCAATCTCGTCGCCGCCGGATTTGTCGTCGCGCGGGCGCGGCCGTGGCTCGCGTCGCGCCGGCTGCGCTACGCCGCCGCAACGCTGCTCGTCGTGTTCGCCCTCGTGGGCTTCGCGCGCGCGCTGTTCGGCCCGATGGCACACGGGCAGGGCGCATTCTGCCTCGTTGTCTGAATGCGACAATGCGATGAATGGACGTCACCGCCCTCGCCGACCCGCGCACGTTCGCCGATGGTGCGCGCGCGCCGGCCGGCGACGCAGCGCTCTATGAGGCGGCCAACAGCGCGCTCGCGGCAGCGACGGCGCGCGAGCAGCAGGCGTTCGCCGATCAGTTGCGCGACGCGCTCGTCGCGCGCCTTCGCGATGGCGGAGCCGCGCTCGCGGCACTGTTCGCCGCGGCGCCGTCGGTCGACGTTGCGCGCGCGCTGTGGCGCGCGCTCGACGACGCCTGGCGCGAGGCGATCGCGCGCGACGCGGACGTCGCCGTCACGATCTTCGCGCTGCCCGTCGTCGTCATCGCAGCGGGCAGCGCCGGTGCCGAAGCCGCTTTGTCGGGCACGCTCGACGATGCCGGGTCGCTCGCCGCGCTGCTGCGCGAGCACGGCGCGCTGCGCGGCAACCGCACGCTTGCGCTCGCCGACGTGCTGGTTTCGCCGGAAGCGCTCGACGTCGATCGCCTGCCGGCGATGCTGTCGTGGCATCGCCTGGACGCGCATGCTGCCGCGCTTCGCACGCTCGCGGCCGCGCCGATCCGCCATGCGCCGGGTCGCGAAGGCGTGCATGCGCGGCTGATCGTCGGGTCGGCGCTGGCGGCGCCCGGTGTCGACCTGCTCGAGCGCGCACCGAAGCAGGGGTGGGCGATGCCGTTCACGCGCGAGCTCGTGCGTCGGCTCGCAGTGGCGGACGCGACCGTGCTCGCGCTGCCGGCGCCGCCGGCGTATCCGCTGCAGGCCGTTCGCTCGGTGCGCGCGGCGCAGCGTGATGTCGCAGCGCAACTTTTCGTGAGCAATGCGCTGCGCGCCATTCGCAGCCGCAGCGGCGAGCCGGTCGCGATCCTGAGCGCGCATCGTGCTGCGGACGCCCCAGGCCGCGGCGAGCTCCGGTTGTCGCTGTCGTCGCCGTTCGAGCCACGCGATGCCGAGGGATTCCGCTGCCCGCTCTATCCGCTCGATCGCGCCGCCGATACCGCGCGGATGCTGGTCGCACTGCTCGCCGATTGCCGCGTCACCGACATCCGCATCGTCGCCGGCGTGCACGCCGATCGAATCGGCGAAACGACGCAGCCGCTGCTGTTCAAGCCGGACACGCTGCCCGCGGACACGTCGACGCTGCACTGACGGCGGCGAGCGGCATCAGGTGCGTGGCGCTTTCGTAGCGTCGGACGCGCCCCGCGCCCGAAACGCGCTGAGTGATCTTCGGGTTGCCCTTGTAGTCGACCTTGCCCGCGCCGGACAGCTCGACGTCGAGCGTCTTCTGCGCGTTGACGAGGACCCGTCCGGCTCCCGACACGGAGATCGACGCGCGCTCGCTCACGAGGTCGCCGGCACGGTAGTCGCCGGCACCGGAGATCGTGACCGTCTGCGCGCCGACGCGGCCCGCGATGTCCGCCTTGACCGCGCCCGAGCCTTCGATCGACAACGTGCGCGCCTCGAGCCCCGTCAGGTCGACCGTCGCGGCGCCGGAGAATCGCAGCGTCAGCGCGTCGGCTCGCAACCCGTCGGCCGCGAGCTTCACGGTCCCCGCCGCGCGCAACGAATCGAGGTCGCGAAACGACACGGTGATGCTCGGCGTGCGCCGCGCGGCGCCAAGCAGGTACGACCACCAATGGCGCTCGTCGGTGGCGCGGATCGCCAGTACGCCATCGCGCACTTCGGCGTGCACGATCGACTGGCCGGGCGCCTCGATCGCGATCGATTCCGACGATGCCTGGACGAGCGTTACCTCGGCGGCGCCATCGACGACGATCTGGCGAAACGGCGGCAGCGCGTGCGTCTCCCCGGCCGGCGCGCGTTCACTCGCCGGGCGCGAAGGGGCGGCGGCGAGTGCCCGCGATGTACTGCCGCAAGCCACGGCGACGGCTGCGAGCATCGCGATCACCCCGACGCTCCGTTTCATGATTTCCTCGGTCGGCCCCGCATTGTTGTTCGATGCATCCGAGCGTAGCGTTGGATTCGAAGCGAAAAGCTACCGTTGCAATTTTCTTCTGAACACTGTATACTGAATCCAATAAAATAAGTCGCTTTCCCTGGAGGAGACACGATGGCAGCGCCCGGCCTTCCCATTCGCGTGCTCATCGCCAAGGTCGGCCTCGACGGTCACGATCGAGGCGTCAAGGTCGTCGCGCGAACGCTGCGCGACGCCGGCATGGACGTCATCTACACCGGCCTGCACCGAACGCCGGAAGAGGTCGTCGAGGCGGCCGTGCAGGAAGACGTCGACGTGATCGGCGTGTCGATTCTCTCCGGCGCGCACATGACGGTGTTCCCGCGGATCCTTCAGTCGCTGAAGGAGCGCGGCGCGCAGGACATTCTCGTCGTCGGCGGTGGCGTCATTCCCGACGACGAGGTGACGGCGCTGAAGAACGCCGGCGTGAAGGAGATCATGCTGCAGGACACGCCGCCCGACGCGATCGTCGGCATGGTGCGGCGCGTCGTCGCCGAGCGCGGACCGCGCTAGGAGGCGTCCATGGAGCAGTGGTCGTTTCCGCCGCGCTATGACGCGGATTACCTGCCGCCCGCCGACTCGCGCTACTGGTTTCGCGCGCGCGAGACGATGCCTGCCGCCGAGCGCGAGCGCCATATCGTCGAGCGGCTGAAGCAAGTGACGCGCTATGCGTGGGACCGCTCGCCGTTCTACCGGCGCATGTGGGAGCAGGCGGGCTTCCATCCCGATCAGCTGAAGTCGCTCGACGACTTCGAGTCGAAGGTTCCGGTGATCGCGAAGAAGGATCTGCGCGACGCGCAATCGCGCGTGCCGCCGTTCGGCGATTACCTGTGCGCGCCGGAAAGCGAGATCCACCATATCCACGGCACGTCGGGCACGACGGGACGCCCGACGGCGTTCGCGATCGGCCGCGGCGACTGGGACGCGATCGCCAACGCGCACGCGCGAATCATGTGGGCAATGGGCATTCGCCCCGGTGACACCGTGTTCATCGGCGCCATCCTGAGCCTTTATCTCGGCTCGTGGGGCGCGCTCGCGGGGGCCGAGCGGCTGCGTTGCAGGGCGTTCCCGTTCGGCGCCGGCGCACCGGGCATGACCGCGCGCGCGGCGATGTGGCTCGACTCGACGAAGCCGCAGGCGTTCTACGGCACGCCGTCGTTCGCGCTGCATCTTGCCGAGGTCGCCCGCAGCGAGGGCTACGAGCCGCGGAACTTCGGCCTCAAGGTGATGTTCTTCTCCGGCGAGCCCGGCGCGTCGGTGCCCGGCGTGCGCGACCGCATCGCCGACACCTTCGGCGCGCGTGTGATCGATTGCGGATCGATGGCGGAGATGACGCCGTTCATGAACGTCAGCGGCACTGCGCACACCGACGGCATGCTCTGCTGGCAGGACGTCGTCTATACGGAAGTCTGCGATCCGACGACGTTCCGCCGCGTGCCGTACGGCGAGCGCGGCACGCCGGTCTACACGCACCTCGAGCGGACGTCGCAACCGATGATCCGGCTCGTGTCCGGCGACCTGACGCTGTGGGAAAACGGCCCGAATCCGTGCGGACGGACGTACCCGCGGCTGCCGCAGGGAATATTCGGCCGCATCGACGACATGTTCACGATCCGCGGCGAGAACGTGTATCCGAGCGAAGTCGACGCCGTGATGAACACGCTCGAAGGCTACGGCGGCGAGCATCGAATCGTGATCACGCGCGAGCGCGCGATGGACGAGCTGCTGATTCGCGTCGAAGCGTCGTCCGAGAAACAAGCGGAAGGCGACTACGCGCTTGCGCTGCTGCGCGACGACGCGTCGCGAAAGCTGCACAAGATGCTCGGGCTCCGCGCGAAGATCGAAGTCGTGGCCCCCGGCACGTTCCCGCGCACCGACTTCAAGGCGCGCCGCGTCGTCGACGACCGCGACGTCTTCCGCGACATGCACGCGCGGCTCGAGCAGGCGCGCGATTGATGGCTGCCGTCGCGTCGGGCGATCTCGTCGCCGGCGTGCTCGCGCGCAACGTGCGCGCGATCGCGCGCCTGCTCTCGCGCGCCGAGTCGGGCGCCGACGAAGCACGACCGGCACTCGACGAGATGTTTCGCCACGCGGGTCGCGCGCACGTGCTCGGCATCACCGGCGTGCCGGGCAGCGGCAAGTCGACGCTGGTCGCGAAGCTCGCGCAGGCGGTGCGCGCGAGCGGCCGAACGATCGCGATCGTCGCGATCGATCCGTCGAGCCCGTTCTCGGGCGGCGCGATACTGGGCGACCGCATCCGCATGGGCGATCTCGCCGGCGACGCGGGCGTGTTCGTGCGCAGCATGGCGACGCGCGGCGCGCTCGGCGGGCTCGCGCATGGGACGCTCGAAGCGGTCGACGTGCTCGACGCCGCCGGCTTCGATGTCGTGGTGATCGAGACCGTCGGCGTCGGCCAGGACGAGGTCGACGTCGCGCGCGCCGCGCACACGACGGTCGTCGTTTCGCCGCCCGGTCTGGGCGACGACATCCAGGCGATCAAGGCCGGCATTCTCGAGATCGCCGATGTGCACGTCGTCAGCAAATGCGACAAGCCGGATGCGAACCGCACGATCTCGGACCTGAAGTCGATGCTCGCGCTCGGCCTTTCGCTCGCAGGCGACGGCGCGGCGCGACGATGGCGGCCACCGATCGTATCGACGTCGTCGGTGAACGGCGAGGGCGTCGGCGAATTGCTCGCCGCGATCGAGCGCCATCACGCGCACCTCGTCGAGAGCGGCGAGATCGCGCTGCGGCGCAGGGCGATCAACGAGCGGCGGCTGCTCAAAGCCGGCGAGGAGATCCTGCGCGACGCGTTCGCGCGGCACCGCGACGCGAACGTATCGGCGTTGCTGGAGCAGCTCGCGGCGCGCACGTTGTCGCCGCACGGCGCGGCACGCCGGCTGCTGGCGGAAATGGACATCGGAGGTGGAACATGAACGACGTAGCGCGCGGCACGCCCGCGCTCGACAGCAACGCGCGGGGCGCGCTCGACGCGCAGGTCGGCGCGTGGGAGCGAAACGAGGTCGCGAAGTTCGTCGCCCGCGCGCCGGAGCGCAAGAGCGAGTTCGCCACGCTCGGCGGATTCCCGCTGAAGCGCACGTACACGGCGCTCGACGCGGCCGACACGCCGCTCGAGGACATCGGGCTTCCCGGGCAGTATCCGTTCACGCGCGGGCCGTATCCGACGATGTACCGCGGCCGGCTGTGGACGATGCGGCAGATCGCGGGATTCGGCACGGCGGAGGACACGAACAAGCGCTTCAAGTATCTCGTCGCGCAAGGGCAGACCGGCCTGTCCACCGACTTCGACATGCCGACGCTGATGGGCTACGACAGCGACCATCCGATGAGCGAGGGCGAGGTCGGCCGCGAGGGTGTCGCCATCGACACGCTCGCCGACATGGAGCACCTGTTCGACGGCATCGACCTCGAGAACATCTCGGTGTCGCTGACGATCAATCCGAGCGCATGGATCCTTCTCGCGATGTACGTCGCGCTCGCGCAAAAGCGAGGCCTCGACCTGAACAGGCTCTCCGGCACGATCCAGGCCGACATCCTGAAGGAATACCAGGCGCAGAAGGAGTGGATCTTCCCGGTCGAGCCTTCGGTTCGCCTCGTGCGCGATTGCATCACGTTCTGCGCACGCAACATGAAGCGCTACAACCCGATCAACATTTCCGGCTATCACGTGTCGGAGGCCGGCAGCTCGCCGCTCGACGAGGTCGCGTTCACGATGTGCAACCTGATCACCTACGTCGAGGAGGTGACCAAGACCGGCATGCACGTCGACGAGTTCGCGCCCCGGCTCGCGTTCTTCTACGTCTGCCAGGCGGATTTCTTCGAGGAGATCGCGAAGTTCCGCGCCGTGCGCCGCGCGTACGCGAAGATCATGAAGGAGCGCTTCGGCGCGAAGAACCCGGACTCGATGCGGCTGCGCTTCCACTGCCAGACGGCGGCGGCTTCGCTGACCAAGCCGCAGTACGAGATCAACGTTGTCCGCACCGGGCTGCAGGCGCTCGCCGCGGTGCTCGGCGGCGCACAGAGCCTGCACACGAACGGCATGGACGAGGCGTTCGCGATCCCCACCGAACAAGCGATGCGCATCGCGCTGCGCACGCAGCAGATCATCGCCGAGGAAACAAGCGTGCCATCCGTCGTCGATCCGCTCGGCGGATCGTACTTCGTCGAGAACCTGACGACGCGCTACGAGCAGGAGATCTTCAAGGTCGTCGACTACGTCGACCAGAACGGCGGCACGATCAGGCTCACCGAGGACGGCTGGTTCCAGCGTCGGATCGCCGACTTCGCCTACGAGACGGCGCAGAAGAAGGCGAGCGGCGACAAGCCGGTGATCGGCGTCAACAAGTACGTCGACGAGGACGAGAAGTTCGACATCGAGATGCACCCGTACGACGCGACGACGGCGACCCGCCAGATCGACCGGCTGAACCGCGTGCGCCGCGAGCGCGACAACGCGAAGGTGCATGCGCTGCTCGACAAGCTCGTCGCCGCCGCGAAGAACCCTGCCGAAAACATCATGCCGGTCACGATCGAGCTCGTTGCGGCCGGCGCGACGATGGGCGACATCGTCGAGAAACTCAAGGGCGTGTGGGGCACGTACCGAGAAAAGCCCGTTTTCTGATGCGGCGCACACGACTGACGTGCGAGCGATGATCCGACTCTCTGACGACTGCGTCGCCGCCGTCATCGCGCGCTTCCTCAAGGCGCGCGGCGTCGATCGCGTTTTCGGCTTGTGCGGCGGCCACATCATGCCGATGTGGATGCGCATCGATGCCGAGGGCATCGCGATCATCGACGTGCGCGACGAGCGCGCGGCCGTCTACATGGCGCACGCGTACGGCGAGCTCGGCGGCAAGCTCGGCGTCGCGCTCGTCACCGCCGGTCCGGGCGTGACCAACGCGATGACCGGCATCGCGAACGCGCACGTTGCCAGGGCCCCGCTGCTGGTGCTGTCGGGAACGCCGCCGCGTGCGCAGGAAAATCGCGGCGCGCTGCAGGATATCGTCCACACCGACCTCGTGCGTTCGATTACGCGTTACGCGCGCAGCGTGCGCGAGCCGGCGCTCGCGCTGCAGGAGCTGGACGAGGCCGTCGCGCGCGCGTACGGCGAAGGCGGCGAGCCCGGTCCCGTCTATCTCGATTTTCCGGTCGACACGCTGCGCGCCGACGTGCCGCGTGCAGTGCAGCGCGACGAGCATTTTCGTCCGAAGTCGCCCGCATCGATCGCGCCGCGTGCGGACCTCGCGCGCGCGGCGGCCGACATGCTGTGGTCGGCGCGACGGCCGCTCGTGATCAGCGGGCGCGGCGCGCGTCGAGCCGGTCCGTCGCTCACGCGATTGCTGGATACTCTCGGCGCCGCGCATCTCGACACCGGCGAGAGTCGCGGCATCGTGCCGGAGCAGCATCCGTCGAGCGTCGGCGCGATGCGAGGCACGGTGATCGGTGAAGCCGACGTCGTGCTGACCGTCGGCCGCAGGCTCGACTTCCAGCTCGCGTATGGATCGCCGGGCGTGTTCGGCGATGCGCGTTTCCTGCGCATCGCAGACACCGCATCGGAGCTGCGGGACAACCGTCGCGGCGACGTCGAAATCCTGGCGAACTGCGCCGATGCACTCGACGCAATCGTCGCCGCCGCAGCGTCGCGCTCGCCGGCCGTCGATCGCGAATGGCTGCGCTCGCTTCGCGCGCGTCACGACGAACGCGTGCGCAAGCTTCGCGACGCGATGCAATCGGCGCCGCCGGGCAGCGACGGCTTCATGCATCCGAACCGTGTCCTCGCGACGCTGCAGCAGAAGATCGGCGACGACGCGATCGTCGTCGCCGATGGCGGCGATTTCCTGAGCTTCGCGCGCGTCGCGCTCGCCGCGTCGTCGTATCTCGATCCGGGCCCGCTCGGTTGCATCGGCGTCGGCACGCCGTTCGGCATCGCCGCGTCGCTCGCCTGCCCCGATCGCACGGTCGTCGTCGCGACCGGCGATGGCGCATTCGGCTTCAACGCGATGGAGATCGACACCGCGGTGCGGCACCGGGCACCGCTGCTGATCGTCGTCGCGAACAATGGCGGCTGGCAGATCGAGGTGCACGACCAGGCCACGACGTACGGCAGGGTCGTCGGCACGCGGTTGCAGCGCGCCGATCACGCCGCGATGGCGCGCGCATTCGGCATGCACGCCGAGCGCGTCGAGCGCGCCGACGATTTGCCCGCGGCGCTCGATCGCGCGCTCGCACACCGTCCGGCGCTCCTCGACGTGCTGGTGACGACGGACGCCGTGTCCTCGGACGCAAAGAGCGGCCTCGCACGGGTGCCGGATCTCCAGCCGCTCGCCGCATGGGACGACGCGGAGCGCGCGTGGCGAGCGACGTGAGCCGCGGCATCCTCAGGTATCTCGAGCACGATCCGGTGCTGACGCCGCCGCATGCGTTCGCGCCGACGGCGTATGCGATCGGCCGCACGCGCGCCGGCACGTCGCTGACGCTGCGCGACTTCGCGACCGTGCGCGCGGATGGTGAAACGATCACGCTCGGCGACAACGGCTACTTCGGCGAGCGCGCGACCGCGCACATTGCCGATGGCCTGCTGTCGACGACGATGGGCCACGACGTCACCGTCGGCCGGTTCGGCCTCGTGCACGCATGCGCGCTCGGCGACGGCGTCGTCGTCGCCGACGGCGCGACGGTGATGGACGGCGCGCTCGTCGGCGCGCATGCGCTCATCGCGCCGGGCGCCGTCGTGCCGCCGCGCAAGCAGCTCATCGGCGGGTTGGTCTACGAAGGCCATCCCGCGCAGCCGACGCGTCCGATATCGCGCGCCGAGCTGGAAATGGCGGCCGCGGCGATTCGTGCCGGCGGCGCGCTGCGCGATTACGCCGCATTCCCGTTACCGCCGCTCGACCTGCAGCCCTTCGTCGGCGAAGCGCTCGGCGGCGGCCCGCTGTACGCGAAGGCCGGTCGCTCGCCGAGCGTTCGCGACGCGTATGTGGCACCGACGGCCGCGCTGATCGGCCACGTCGCGCTCGCAGCGCGCTCGAGCGTGTTCTTCGGTTGCGTGCTCGACGCCGGCGACGCCCGCATATCGATCGGCGCCTGCACCAACGTCCAGGACAACTCGCTGCTCGTCACCGACCGTGCGCGTGGCGACCTCGTCGTGGGCGAGCGCGTGACGATCGGCCACAATGTGCGGATGAGCTCGGGACGCGTCGACGACGACGCGCTGATCGGCATGGGCGCGATCGTCGGCGACCACGTCGTCGTCGAGCGCGGCGCCTGCATTGGCGCCGGTGCCTGGGTCGAATCTGGGACGGTCGTCGACGCCGGATGGATCTGGGCCGGTCGGCCGGCGCGGCCGTTTCGCGCGGTGAAGCCGATCGAGCGGGCGGAGTTCACGCGCGCCTGCGACGTGTACATCCGCTACAGCGGCGACTATCTCTCGGTGGCGCGCGGCGGTTGAGCCGACGCGGCGCTGCTCGCCGCCGACACGTCGAGCTGCACGTTGATCGCCGCGTTGGCGAGATGTGCGCGTGCAAGCGCCGTCGCCGCGTCGGCGTCGTGCTCGGCGATCGCGCGCAGCATCTGTTCGTGCTCGGTCCACACCTGCCGGCGATAGTCGCGGTGCTGCAGCACCTCACGCATCGCGCGGCGCAGATGGTTCCACAGCTGGCGCATCGTGTCGACGAACAGCTGGTTGCCGGACATCTCGTAGACGTGCATGTGAAAGCGCATGTCGGCGGCGATCAGGCTTGCGATCGAGCCTTCGCGCATCGCGCGCTGGCCGTCGGCGACGATCTCGCGCGCGCTCTCGACGTCGCGCTCGCTCGCGCGCTCGGCAGCAAGGGCCGCGGCGAGCGGATCGAGACCGAGCCGCAGCTCGTAGATCGAGCGCATGAATTCCCGGTCGAGCGGCGCCACCATCAATCCGCGCCGGCCGGCCTCGGTGACGAAGCGCTGTTGCTTCAGCAGCAGCAGCGCCTGGCCGACCGGCTGCCGCGACACCGACAGCTTCGCGGCGACGCTCTCCTGCGTCAGCCGCTCGCCGGGCTCGAGCCGGCCCTCGCAGATCGCGTCGAGAATGGTCTGGTATGCCTGCTCGACGATCGTCGGCTGCGGCGCGATCGTTTCCATCGCAAAGCCGCGCGACGGGCTATCGGCGGACACGGTGCGCTCGCATGATCGTCGATGATACCGGTTCGTCGAGCCTGCGCGCCGCGCCGCTTATAATCGCCGCTTCGACGTTGATCGCGACGCCATGAGACTCGACCTCGTTCCCGCAGGCCATGACGTCCCGAACGACTGCAACGTGATCGTCGAGATCCCGATGCACGGCGACCCGATCAAGTACGAGGTCGACAAGGAAACGGGCGCCGTGTTCGTCGACCGGTTCATGTCGACGTCGATGCACTACCCGTGCAACTACGGCTACATTCCGGCGACGCTGTCCGACGACGGCGATCCCTGCGACGTGCTCGTGCTCTCGCCGGTGCCGCTGATCACCGGTGTCGTCGTGCGCTGCAGGCCGATCGGCATGCTCAAGATGGACGACGAAGCGGGCGGCGATGCAAAGATCCTCGCGGTGCCGATCGACAAGCTTTCCGGGCTGTACCGGTCGATCCAGTCGCCGCGCGACCTTCCCGAGATCACGACGCGCCAGATCGCTCACTTCTTCGAGCACTACAAGGATCTCGAGCCGGGCAAGTGGGTGCGCGTATCGACGTGGGTCGACGCGCACGAAGCGAAGCAGGAGATCGTCGACAGCATCGCGCGCTATCGCCGCTCGGCGGAGCGCAACCGCGCGCCGGATTGATCGGCCGCGATGGGCGCGCCGCCACGCGGCGGGCTCGGCGCGCGCTTCTTCCCGGCGCTGTTCGTGCTGCTGTGGGGCACGGGCTTCATCGCGGCGAAATACGGGCTGCCGTACGCCCCGCCGCTGTCGTTCCTGCTGCTGCGCTTCGCGCTCGTGGCCGCGCTGATGGCGCTCGTCGCGATCGTGACCGGCGCGACGTGGCCGCGGCGTGCGATCGACTACGCGAACGTCGCGATCTCGGCGTGGCTCGTGCACGGCGCCTATCTCGGCGGCGTGTTCGTCTCGCTCGCCTCCGGCATGCCGGCGGGAACGTCGGCGATGCTCGTCGGTCTGCAGCCGCTGCTCACCGTGCTGATCGCTCGCGGCTGGTTGCGCGAGCGCGTCGTCGCGCGACAGTGGATCGGTCTCGCGCTCGGCCTCGCGGGCGTCTATTTCGTCGTTCGCAATCGCATCGACCTTTCCGGCGATCTGATCGGTCTCGTTCCGTCCGCCGTCGCGCTCGTCGGCATCAGCGTCGGCACGCTGTGGCAGAAGCGCTATTGCACGCACGTCGACTTGCGCAGCGGCGCCGTCATCCAGTTCAGCGCGTGCGCGCTGCTCTATGCGCCGCTCGTGCTGATCTTCGAGCAGCGCGCGATCCAGTGGACGCCGCAGTTCGCGTTCGCGCTCGGCTGGTCGGTGCTCGTATTGTCGGTCGGTGCGATCAGCCTGCTGTACTGGCTGCTGCGTCACGGCGCAGCGTCGAACATCGCGCGGCTGTTCTACCTCGTGCCGCCGGTGACGGCCGTGCAGGCGTGGCTCTTTTTCGGCGAAACGCTCGACGCGCTCGCGATCGCGGGCATGGCGCTGATCGCCGCCGGCGTCGCCCTCGCCCGCGCCAAATAGAATAGGGACGCTATTTGTCGGTCGTGATTCGCGTGCCGGCGACGCGATCGTGCAGGAACTGGCGATCGCGATCGACGAGGGCCCAGAGAAAATTCAGCGTCACGAGCCACGCGGCGTGTGCGCCGAGGCCGAGCCGATGCAGCGCCCCGTACGCGGCGAGCGCAACCGCCGGGCCGATCCATGTGGCGAGGTAGCGCGCGAGCGCGCGCTTGCGATCCACCGGCCCCCCATCGACGGTGACGATGCGCAAGCGCCATGTCTTCATCGCGAGCGTGCGCCGGCCGCCGCTCCACGACACGACGAAGTAGACGGCGGCCACGCCCAGCATCGCGCACGACAGCACGACCCGCTGGGCGAAGCCGGGCAGCTGCAGCTGCGGCCCGCCGGCCGGCGCCGGCGTCACCAGCGGGGCGAGCGCGAAGCCGCACACCAGGATCACGGCTGCGACCAGCAGCGATTCGTAGCCGAGCGACGCGAGCCGGCGCACGAGCGGCGCGTTCGGCTTCACTTCGAAGGCGGCTGGGCAGGGGCTGGACTCGGGTGAGGCGGCGCCGACGGCGGACGCGCGGCGCGCCCCGGCGGCGCAGGATGCGGCGGCCGCGTCGCGAGCTCGCGGCGCGTCTCCGGCGGAAGCGTCTGGTACTGCTCCCATTTCTCGCGCACTTCCTGCTTCTGGTCGGGCGGCAGGCTGCGCAACGACTTGTACTGCTCGCGCGCAGCGCGCCGCTGCTCGGGCGTCAGCTGCGACCAGCGCTGCATCTGGCCGCGGATCCGCTCCTGATCCTTCGGCGCCATCGACGGATACCGCTCGGCGATGCCGCGCCATTTGGCCTTGCGCTGGGCATCGAGCTTGTCCCAGTCACGTTCGAGCGGCGCCAGCACCTGGCGCTCGCCGGGCCGCAACTCGGACCATGCGGGGGACCTCGCGATCGGCTGCGCGACGGCGCCAGCGGCAATCGCCGCGGCGAGCAGCCCGCTGCCGGCGACGAGGATCAGGAGCCGCCGTCGTTGCCGTGCGTTTTCAGCCAATTCTGGAATCCCCTGTCCAGGTAGGCGTCGATCGGAAGATCCGAGGTGAGAATCGCGGTGTCCACTTCTTCGAGCTCGACGACCTGCTGCCAAGCGCGCCATTGCTGGTAGCCGAGGGCGAGGACGACCGCGAGCGCGAGGCCCAACCAGAGCGTCGCGCGCGAGATGATCGGCCGGCCGCTGCGGCCGCCGGGCGCTCCGCCGCTGGCGAATGCCGGCGTCAGCTGCATTGCGTGGGCGGGCTCGGGCTCGCCGAGCCGGGCGAGCGCCGCGGCGCGCGCCTGCTGCAGCCGGTACGCGGTGCCGGCGCGCAGATCGCCCGCGCCGGCATCCAGCGCCGCGACGATCTTGCGTTCGAGCGAGTCGTTCCCGGGCGTCACAGCGTTATTCCTTTGGCGCGGAGCATTTCGGCCAGCGCGTGCACCGCACGCGAGCAGTGGGTCTTCACGCTCCCCTCGGAACAGCCCATCGCCGCGGCGGTCTCCGCTACGTCGAGTTCTTCCCAGTAACGTAGTAGAAAGGCTTCCCGTTGACGCATCGGGAGCCGCGCGAGCGCGGCCTCGACGGCGGCGACGATCTGCGACTGCTCGAGCTGGATCGCGGGATCGGCAAGCTGCGTGGAGGCCGATTTCGCCGGCAGGCTCTCGAGAGGGTCGAACTCGTCGTCCTTGTCGTCGCCCTTGCCGAGCGCGGAGAGCAGCGTCGTCCACGTCGAACGCACTTTCTGGCGTCGAAAGTGGTCGTGGATCGTGTTCTGCAGGATCCGCTGGAACAGCATCGGCAGCTCGGCCGGCGGCTTTCCAGCGTATTTCTCGGTCAGCTTGAGCATCGCGTCCTGGACGATGTCGAGCGCCGAGTCCTCATCGCGAACGGCGAACATCGCCTGCTTGAAGGCGCGTCGTTCGATTTCGGCGAGAAAGAGCGAAATTTCCTGATGCGTGGCCAGTGGGAGATCCGTCCATCCGGGACCAACGTCCTCGCTGCGGCAAACAGCCCCAGGGACCGTCAGTTCCGATTGCGCGGGCATTATAGGGGGCGGCGGCGGAGCGACGTTTGTGCACTGCAACGGCTTGACCACGCAGTTGATGCCCGGTAACGTTACGCATCGGCCCGAGCGGGTCGATGTTGTGCTGCAAAAACGGCCGGTTGCGCTCCCTCCGACGCGCCAAAAGCGCGGCGGAGCACCCCGAGGAGTGCAGTCGGCGTTGACGCCAACGGCGCCTATCCGACGCCCGACGCCTTGGTGGGCGCGCCCCATCCGCATTGCCCGCCGGAGTTTTGCATGCGAAAGGTCGATGTTCGCACTCGCACGGCTCGCGCCGGCGTTGCGCACGCGATCGACATCAATCATCAGGGGCATGCCATGCAATTGACCGGCGCTGAAATCACCATCCGCTGCCTGCAGGAAGAGGGCGTCGAGTACGTCTTCGGTTATCCGGGCGGTGCGGTTCTGAACCTCTACGACGAGCTGTTCAAGCAGGACAAGGTCAAGCACGTGCTCGTGCGCCACGAGCAGGGCGCCGTGCACGCGGCGGACGGCTATTCGCGCAGCTCGCGCAAGATCGGCGTCGCGCTCGTGACATCCGGGCCGGGCGTCACCAACGCGGTCACCGGCATCGCGACGGCCTACATGGACTCGATCCCGATGGTCGTCCTCACCGGCCAGGTGCCGACGCATGCGATCGGGCAGGACGCGTTCCAGGAATGCGACACCGTTGGCATCACCCGGCCGTGCGTCAAGCACAATTTCCTGGTGAAGGACGTGAAGGACCTCGCCGTCACGATCAAGAAGGCGTTCTATCTCGCGGGCACCGGTCGTCCCGGACCGGTCGTCGTCGACATCCCGAAGGACGTCACGCAGGCGAAGACCGAGTTCGTCTATCCGAAGACGGTCTCGCTGCGCTCGTACAACCCGGTGACGAAGGGTCACGCCGGACAGATCAAGAAGGCGGTGCAGCTGCTGCTCGAGGCGAAGAAGCCGATGGTGTACGCCGGCGGCGGTGTCGTTCTGAACGACGCCGCGCCGCAGTTGACGCGCCTCGTCCGCCTGCTCGGCTTCCCGTGCACGAACACGCTGATGGGGCTCGGCGGCTTCCCGGGCACCGATCCCCAGTTCACCGGCATGCCGGGCATGCACGGTACGTACGAAACGAACATGGCGATGCAGCACTGCGACGTACTGTTCGCCGTGGGCACGCGCTTCGACGATCGCGTGATCGGCAATCCGCAGCACTTCTTCCGTAGCGATCGCAAGATCATCCACATCGACATCGACCCGTCGTCGATCTCGAAGCGGGTGAAAGTCGACGTGCCGATCGTCGGCTACGTCGGCGATGTGCTCGACGAGATGCTGAAGCTGATCGAGTCGTCGCCGCAGCGGCCCGACGCCGCGGCGCTGAAGGCGTGGTGGGCCGAGGTCAAGGAATGGCAGCGCAAGGATTGCCTGCGCTACGATCGCAAGAGCAACCTGATCAAGCCGCAGTCGGTGATCGAGAAGCTCTACGAGATCACCAGGGGCGAGGCGATCATCACGTCGGACGTCGGCCAGCACCAGATGTGGGCCGCGCAGTATTACAAGTTCGACAAGCCGCGCCGCTGGATCAACTCGGGCGGGCTCGGCACGATGGGCTTCGGCCTGCCGGCAGCGATGGGTGCGCAGATGGTCAATCCCGAGTCGACCGTCGTGTGCGTCACCGGCGAGGCGTCGATCCAGATGTGCATCCAGGAGCTCTCCACCTGCAAGCAGTACCACCTGCCGATCAAGATCGTGAACCTGAACAACCGCTACATGGGCATGGTGCGGCAGTGGCAGGAGTTCTTCTACGGCAACCGCTACGCCGAGTCGTACATGGACGCGCTGCCCGATTTCGTGAAGCTCGCCGAAGCCTACGGCCACGTCGGCTTCAAGATCGAGAACCCGCGCGACGTCGAGGGCGCGCTGCGCGAGGCGTTCCGCCAGAAAGAGCGGCTGGTCTTCCTCGACTTCATCACCGACCAGACGGAGAACGTGTTCCCGATGGTGCCCGGCGGCAAGGGCCTCACCGAGATGATCCTGGCCGAAGAACTCTAAGGGGAGCGGTCATGCGTCACATCCTTTCGATACTGGTCGAGAACGAGGCCGGCGCGCTGTCGCGCATCTCCGGCCTCTTTTCCGCGCGCGGCTACAACATCGAGTCGCTGACGGTCGCACCCACCGAGGACCCGACGATGTCGCGGATGACGATCGTCACCGTCGGCTCCGACGACGTGATCGAGCAGATCACCAAGCAGCTGAACAAGCTGGTCGAGGTCGTCAAGGTCGTCGATCTCACCGAAGGCACGCACATCGAGCGCGAGATGATGCTCGTCAAGGTGCGGGCGGCCGGCAAGGATCGCGACGAGATGAAGCGGCTCGCCGACATCTTTCGCGGCCGCATTCTCGACGTGACCGACAAGAGCTACACGATCGAAGTCACCGGCACCGGCAGCAAGCTCGACGCGTTCCTGAGCTCGATCGAGCCGGGGGTGATCCTCGAGACGGTGCGCACCGGCGCGTCGGGCATCGGCCGCGGCGAGCGGATACTGCGGGTATAGGTCGTCGTCCCCGCGAACGCGGGGACCCAGCGACTTTCGACGAAACGACACTGGGTTCCCGCCTTCGCGGGAACGACAAGCAAAGGATACGAAGATGAAGGTGTACTACGAGAAGGATGCCGACCTGTCGCTGATCAAGGGCAAGAAGGTCACGATCGTCGGGTACGGCTCGCAGGGTCACGCGCACGCGCAGAATCTGAACGACTCCGGCGTGAAGGTCACCGTCGGCCTGCGCAAGGGCGGTGCGTCGTGGGACAAGGCGAAGAAGGCGGAGCTCAAGGTCGCCGAGGTCGCCGACGCGGTGAAGGGCGCCGACGTCGTGATGATGCTGATGCCCGACGAGCACATCGCCGCGACGTACAAGACCGACGTCGAGCCGCACATCAAGAACGGCGGGACGC
Source organism: uncultured beta proteobacterium (assembly GCA_963798655.1). Lineage (GTDB taxonomy): Bacteria > Pseudomonadota > Gammaproteobacteria > Burkholderiales > Casimicrobiaceae > CAVSMC01. The sequence continues at coordinate 79,382 of CAWCUH010000023.1, forward strand.
TCGCGTTCGCGCACGGCTTCAACATCCACTACGGGCAGGTCGTGCCGCGCGCCGATCTCGACGTCGTGATGATCGCTCCGAAGGCGCCCGGCCACACGGTGCGATCGACGTACGTCGCCGGCGGCGGCGTACCGATGCTGATCGCCGTGCATCAGGATCCGAGCCGCAAGGCGCGCGACGTCGCGCTGTCGTATGCAGCGGCGATCGGCGGCGCGCGCGCCGGAGTGATCGAGACGAACTTCCGCGAAGAGACGGAGACCGATCTCTTCGGCGAGCAGACGGTGCTGTGCGGCGGCCTCGTCGAGCTGATCAAGGCGGGCTACGAGACGCTCACTGAGGCCGGCTACGCGCCCGAGATGGCGTACTTCGAATGCCTGCACGAGGTGAAGCTGATCGTCGACCTGATCTACGAGGGCGGCATCGCGAACATGAACTATTCGATCAGCAACAACGCCGAGTACGGCGAGTACGTGACCGGGCCGAAGATCGTCACGGCGCAGACGAAGCAGGCGATGCGCGACGCGCTCGCGCGCATCCAGACGGGCGAGTACGCGCGCGACTTCATCCTCGAGAATCGCGCCGGGGCGCCGACGCTGCTCGCGCGCCGGCGGCTGACCTCCGAGCATTCGATCGAGCAGGTCGGCGAGAAGCTGCGCTCGATGATGCCGTGGATCAGGAAGAACAAGCTGGTCGACCAGAGCCGCAATTGAAGCGTTCGCAAATGCGCCGCCGAGGCGATTGCAGATGACGATGCGCATCGCACTTGCAAGTCGCCAGCGCGGCTGGGCGGGACTTCTCGTGCTGCTGCTCGCGCTCGCGATCGTCGGCTTCCTCGCCAAGGACGCGATCCTCCACTACGCGCTGTCCGGCACGTCGGCCGTGCGCGGCAGCGCTCCAGCGGCCGAGCGCGCGCGCGGAACCGAATCCCGTGATGCGTCGCGCGATTCCGAAGGCATTCGCCGCGCGCCGACGCCGATCGAGCGCGCGCGCGCCGTCGAGGACGTCGTCAAGCGCGGCGCCGAAGAGCGCGCACGGACGATGCCGTGAAGGTTCCGTATCCGCACCCGCTGATCGCGCGCGAAGGATGGCCGTATGTCGCGCTCTGCGCGGCGGTCGCGATCGTGCTCACGTTGACGCCGCTGTGGCCGCTCGCGATCCTCGCGTGGCTCATCGTCGTCTTCGTCGTCCAGTTCTTTCGCGACCCTCCACGCGAAGCGCCGGATCAGCCGAACGCCGTGCTGTGCCCCGCCGACGGCCGCGTGCTCAAGGTGGAGCGCGCGCGCGACCCGTATCTCGACCGCGACGCGCTCAAGATCAGCGTGTTCATGAACGTGTTCAACGTCCATTCCAACCGAAGCCCGGTCGACGGCGTCGTGATCAACGCCTGGTACCAGGCCGGCACGTTCGTGAACGCCTCACTCGACAAGGCGTCGCTCGGCAACGAGCGCAACGCGCTGCGCATCGCGACCGGCGGCGGGCAGGACGTCACCTGCGTGCAGGTCGCGGGCCTCGTCGCGCGCCGCATCCTGTGCTACGTGAAAAGCGGCGACCGTCTCGCGCGCGGCCAGCGCTACGGCTTCATCCGGTTCGGCTCGCGCGTCGACGTCTACCTGCATCCGGCCGCGGTGCCCCGCGTTGCGATCGGCGACAAGGTGTACGCGACGTCGACGATCATCGCCGAGCTGCCGTCCTGACGGGCCGCCGCGGCGGCGGCCGCCGCCGTCGACGGTTGTGGTAGCCTCGCAGCGGGCCATGGCGGACTTCGACACCCAGCGCGCGCTGCAGAAGAATCGCGTCCGGCGGCGCGGCATCTACCTCCTTCCCAACGCCTTCACGACGGCGGCGCTGTTCGCCGGCTTCTACGCGATCGTGCAGGCGATGAACACGAACTTCGAGCAGGCGACGATCGCGATCTTCGTCGCGATGGTTCTCGACAGCCTCGACGGTCGCGTCGCGCGCATGACGCGCACGCAGAGCGCGTTCGGCGCCGAGTACGACAGCCTCGCCGACATGGTGAGCTTCGGCGCCGCGCCCGCGCTCGTCGTTTACGAATGGACGCTGAAGGGCCTCGGCAAGGCGGGATGGATCGCGGCGTTCGTCTACGTCGCCGGCGCGGCGCTTCGTCTCGCGCGCTTCAACGTCATGCTCGACGTCACCGACAAGCGCTGGTTCACCGGGCTGCCGAGCCCGGCTGCCGCCGCGCTCGTCGCCGGCTTTGTGTGGATCGTCAACGACTACGTCATCGACCCCTACGACATGCGCTGGTGGGCGTGGGCGCTCACGATCATCAGCGGACTCACGATGGTGAGCAACGTCAGGTATTACAGCTTCAAGGCGATCAATCTGAAGAGGAGCGTTCCGTTCGTCGCGGTGTTCCTGCTGGTGCTCGGCGTCGCCTTGATCTCCTACCAGCCGGCCATCGTGCTGTTCGGCGGCTTCGTCGTCTATCTGATGTCCGGATACACGGTGTCGGCATGGACGACGCTGCGCCGGCGTCGTCGGCGCGCCACGGACGTGGTCTGATCGCTCGGCGTGGTCGCGCAACGGCTTGCCAAATCGACGCCGATCCGGGTATAGTCGTCGCTCCATGAGCAGCGAATCGCACTTCTTCGGCCGCCGCGCGCTTCCCGCGCTGCCCTCCCTCCTGGGCGGCCTGCTGCTTCTGCTGCGCCTCGCGCGCAGATAACGACACCCCCTCCGTAGTACCCGCGTGCCTTGCCCGGCGAACCCGCCGGGAGGGCGACATTCGATGCGAGCCGCAAGTCCTTACGGAGAAGGACCATGACCGACCAGCTGATCATTTTCGACACGACGCTTCGCGACGGCGAGCAGAGCCCCGGTGCGTCGATGACCAAGGACGAGAAGATGCGCATCGCGAAGCAGCTCGAGCGGCTGCGCGTCGATGTGATCGAGGCCGGCTTTCCGGCTTCGTCGAACGGCGACTTCGAAGCGGTGCAGGCGATCGCCGCTGCGATCAAGGACAGCTCGGTGTGCGGTCTCGCGCGGGCGAACGAGACCGATGTCCGCCGCTGCGGCGATGCCGTCAAGGGCGCGCGGTCGGCACGCATCCACACGTTCATCGCGGCGTCGCCGATCCACATGCAGATGAAGCTGCGGATGACGCCCGACCAGGTGTTCGAGCAGGCGGTGAAAGCCGTGCAATGGGCCCGCGAATACACCGACAACGTCGAGTTCTCGCCGGAGGACGCGGGGCGCTCGGAGCCGGATTTCCTCTGTCGATTGCTCGAAGCGGTGATCAACGCCGGCGCGAGCACCGTCAACATTCCGGACACCGTCGGCTACACGATGCCGTGGCAGTTCGGCGCGCTGATCAAGTCGCTGCGCGAGCGCGTGCCGAACTCCGATCGCGCGGTGTGGTCGGTGCATTGCCACAACGATCTCGGCATGGCGGTCGCGAACTCGGTTGCCGCGGTGATGAACGGCGCGCGCCAGGTCGAATGCACGGTCAACGGACTCGGCGAGCGCGCGGGCAACGCATCGCTCGAGGAGATCGTGATGGCGGTGCGCACGCGCAAGGACGTGTTCGACTGCGCGACGCGCATCGACACGACGCAGATCGTCGCCGCGTCGAAGCTCGTCTCCGGAATCACGGGCTTTCCGGTGCAACCGAACAAGGCGATCGTCGGCGCCAACGCATTCGCGCACGAATCGGGCATCCATCAGGACGGCGTGCTGAAGCACCGCGAGACTTACGAGATCATGCGTGCCGAGGACGTCGGCTGGAACGCGAACAAGCTGTCGCTGGGGAAGCTCTCCGGCCGCAATGCTTTCAAGACGCGCCTCGCGGAGCTCGGTATCGAGCTCGCCAATGACGAAGCGGCGAACGCCGCGTTCGTCAAGTTCAAGGAGCTCGCCGACAAGAAGGGGCAGGTGTTCGACGAGGATCTGCAGGCGCTCGTGTCCGACGAAGCGGTCACCCCGGCGCACGAGCATTTCCGGCTGGGCGCGCTCAAGGTCGTTTCGGAAACCGGCGCATCGCCGCACGCGCGCGTCGCGATCGTCGCCGGCAACGTGGAATTGCACGCCGAGACGAACGGCGACGGCCCGGTCGATGCGACGTTCAAGGCGATCGAGCGGATGGCGCAGTCGAACGCGAAGATGCTGCTCTATTCGGTCAACGCAATCACCGGCGGCACCGACGCGCAGGGCGAGGTGACGGTGCGCCTCGAGCGCGACGGCCGCATCGTCAACGGCAACGGCGCCGACACCGACATCATCGTGGCGTCGGCGAAGGCGTACCTGAACGCGCTCAACAAGCTGCACGATCGCGAGCAGAGGCTGAATCCGCAGCTGGCCGCCTGAGTGGCGACGAGGGGCCCCGCGCCGAGGCGCGGGGGATCGGAGCAGTCACGACAGGCGGCCGCGAGGCCGACGGCTCGACATGGCGATCAGTTTGGCAGCGCGGAGGCCGAGGGGCGTGAGAGGCGAGCAGCGAGCCTGAGTTGCGAAGATGCGTCCGCCAGTCAGCGCGCAGGCCGAGCGCCGCATGAGTAGCCGGCAGCATGAGCGAACCCATCTTCACCATCGGGCACTCGACGCGGCCGATCGACGCGTTCGTCGACCTGCTGCGCGACAACGGCGTGCAACTCGTCGTCGACGTGCGCACGGTGCCGAAGTCGCGGACCAATCCGCAGTACAGCGGCGACGCGCTTGCGGCGTCGCTCGCCACGCGCGGCATCGGCTACACGCGCGTCGGCGCGCTCGGCGGGCTGCGCGGCAAGCGACGCGACGTTTCGCCGGAGCTGAATGCGTTCTGGGACAATGAAAGCTTCCACAACTATGCCGACTACGCGATGACCCCTGCTTTTCGCGACGGTTTGTCGAAGCTTCGAGCGCTCGCGAGCGACCGGCGTTGCGCGGTCATGTGCGCCGAAGCGGTGTGGTGGCGCTGTCACCGGCGCATCATCACCGACTACCTGCTTCATTGCGGCGACAACGTTTTCCACATCATCGGCGACGGACGCATCGAGCCAGCGAAGATGACCGCCGCCGCCACGCCTTCAGCGGATGGCGCACTCGTCTATCCGCCGGCGACACGGTCGCTGCGGGAGTCGGCGTGAGCGCCGGCGATCAGGCGACGATCCCCTCGACGATGAACGTCGACGGCGATGCGATCGTCGTTTGGCCCGGCGGTCAGAAGGTGGAGGCGCTCGCCGCGCCGATGACCGCGATCACGACCTTCGACGATCATTCGCGCTACCACGACGCGCTCGTCCGGGCGGTCCTCGCCGCCGAGGACGATCGACGGTTTCGCGACGACGTCTTCCGCGGGGGCTGCGGAGTCAAGGTCCGCGACATCGCCCGCTGGAACGCGCGCGCGGCAGATCTCGTGCACGCACGCGCGATCACGCTCGCGCATCGAACGCTGTCGCGTCGGCCGGTCTTCGTCGACGATTGCTGGGCGAGCGTGTACCGCGCGGGCGACTACTGCATGCCGCACAGCCACCTACGCGCGAACGTGAGCCTCATCTACATGGCGGATGCAGGCGACCCGACCGACGACCCCCTCGCCGGCCGCCTGTGCTTCGCCGATCCGCGCATCCCTGCGTGCTGCGTCCATGAGCCCGGTCGCGTGACGCGCCTTCTGATGCCCCACATGCCGGCCGGCACGCTCGTCATCTTCGCAGCCGATTATCTTCACCACGTGAACCCGTACGGGGGAACGCGGCCCCGGATCACGCTGTCGTGGAACATGACGGTCGAGCGCTTGCCCGGTCGGCCGGGTGAAGGGTGGGCGGCGCAGCAATAGCAGCGGCGCTGCAAGCATGGTTTTGCGGTAAAATCTTGGTGTTGCAGCCGTGTTGCGCTGCAGTGTCATTGCCGGGTTACCGCTTCCAAGCGAGGATTCCATGAGCACGCCGACTTACGGCCCGGGCATCGAGATTGCCGGCCGCCTCAGCCCCGAGTACGCCGAGATTCTCACGCCGGAAGCGGTAGCGTTCGCTGCGAGTCTGCAGCGCGCGTTCGGCGCCCGCCGAGCCGAGCTTCTCGCGCGCCGTGCGGTACGGCAGGCCGAGTTCGATGCAGGAAAGCTGCCGGACTTCCTGCCGGAAACGCGTTCGATCCGCGAGGGCTCGTGGACGTGCGCGCCCACGCCGCCCGACATCCAGGATCGGCGCGTCGAGATCACCGGCCCCGTCGACCGCAAGATGATCATCAACGCGCTCAATTCGGGCGCGAGCGTGTTCATGGCCGACTTCGAGGACGCGAACACGCCGAAATGGGACAACAACATCCAGGGACAGCTCAATCTGCGCGACGCCATCCGTCGCCGCATCGATTACGTGTCGCCGGAGGGCAAGGCGTACCGACTCGATGCGAAGATCGCGACGCTGTTCATACGTCCGCGCGGCTGGCATCTGCCCGAGAAGCACGTGCGCGTCGACGGCGAGCCGATGTCCGGCGGCATCTTCGACTTTGCGCTCTACTTCTTCCACAACGCGAAGGAGCTGGTCGCGCGGGGCAGCGGCCCGTACTTCTATCTTCCGAAGCTCGAGAGCCACCTCGAGGCGCGGCTGTGGAACGACATCTTCGTCGCCGCGCAGGACGCGCTCGGCATGCCGCGCGGCACGATCAAGGCGACGGTTCTGATCGAGACGATCGTCGCCGCCTTCGAGATGGACGAGATCCTCCACGAGTTGCGTGAGCATTCCGCGGGGCTCAATGCGGGCCGCTGGGACTACATATTCTCCTGCATCAAGAAATTCCGCAGCAACCGTGATTTCTGCCTCGCCGACCGCGCGCTGGTGACGATGACCACGCATTTCCTGAGGAGTTACGCGGAGCTGCTGATCAAGACGTGCCACCGGCGCAACATCCATGCGATGGGCGGGATGGCCGCGCAGATTCCGGTGAAGAACGACGAAGCGGCCAACGCCGAGGCGTTCGCCAAGGTGAAGGCGGACAAGGAGCGCGAAGCGACGTACGGCCACGACGGCACGTGGGTCGCGCATCCGGCGCTGGTTCCCGTCGCGAAGGACGCGTTCGACCGGCTGATGCCGGCGGCGAACCAGATCGCGACGAAAAAGCGCGACGACGTTCGCGTGAGCGCGGCCGACCTGCTGACATTCGAGCCCGAGGCGCCGATCACCGAATCGGGGCTGCGCCTCAACATCAACGTCGCGACGCAGTACATCGGGGCGTGGCTCGCCGGGCAGGGCGCGGTGCCGATCTTCAACCTGATGGAAGACGCGGCGACCGCGGAGATCTCGCGCTCGCAGGTGTGGCAGTGGATCCGTTCGCCGAAAGGCAAGCTCGACGACGGGCGCAAGGTGACCAAGGAGATGGTCGCCGCGATGATCCCGCAGGAGCTTGCAAAGGTCCGCGACCTGCTGGGATCGGCGTTCGCCGCCGGCAAGTACGAGGACGCGGCGGCGATCGTGAGCGAGCTCGTGCAGAGCGACGCGTTCGTCGAGTTCCTGACGCTTCCGGCGTACCAGCGCATCGACTGACGTGGCCTGAGGCGCGGCGCGCGCGTGGTCTGCCACGGCGCGTCAGCGATGTAGCGACCCCGTGACGGCGCGCGAGCGGATGGTACAGTCGTCCGTCACGGTGCGGGATGGAAGGTATCGCGCAAATACTGCTCGTCGGCGGCGCGCTGATGTTCGGCGCGATCCTCGTCGGCGCGCTCTCGCAGCGGCTCGGCGTTCCCGTGCTCCTGGTGTTCCTCGTCGCCGGCATGGTTGCGGGAGAGGACGGGCCGGGACGCATCGAATTCGACGACAGCGAGCTCGCGCTGCTCGTCGGCAATCTTTCGCTCGCGCTGATCCTGCTCGACGGAGGTGTGCGCACGCGACGGTCGACGTTTCGCATCGCGCTCGCGCCCGGTACGGTGCTCGCGACGCTCGGCGTACTCGTAACGGCCGTGCTGACCGGCATCGTCGCGCGCTTCGCGTTCGACGTTGGATGGCCGGTGGCACTGCTGCTCGGCGCCGTCGTCGGATCGACCGATGCCGCCGCGGTATTCGCGATGTTGAAGGCGGGCGGCACCCGGCTGTCCGATCGCGTCGCGCATACGCTCGAGATCGAATCCGGCATCAACGATCCGATGGCCGCATTGCTGACGATGCTGCTCGTCGGCTATCTCGCGCTGCCAGGCGAGACGACGCCGCTCGCCGTCGCGACGCAGATCGTGCGACAGTTCGGCTTCGGCGCGGTGCTCGGCATCGCGCTCGGCTGGGTCATCGATCGCGCGCTCGGCGCGGTGCACCTCGATGACGGTCTGCGTGCGCTGATGCTGTGCGCTGGCGGCGTCGCCGTATTCGGCGCGACAGCGGCCGTCGGCGGCAGTGGCTTTCTCGCCGTGTATATCGCCGGCGTCGTCGTCGGCAACGGCCGCGGGCGCACGACCGCGGGTCTCTATCAGGCGCTCGACGGCATGGCGTGGCTCGCGCAGTCCGCGATGTTCCTGCTGCTCGGCCTGCTGGTCGCGCCGCACCGGCTGCTGAACACCGGCGTGCCGGCTGTCGCGGTCGCCGCGGCGCTGATGCTCGTCGCGCGGCCCGTGGCCGTCGCGCTCTCGCTCTTGCCGTTCCGCTTCTCGCTGCGCGAAATCACGTTCGTGTCGTGGGTCGGCTTGCGCGGCGCGGTGCCGATCGTGCTTGCGCTCTTTCCGCTGATTGCCGGAGTCGAGCAGGCGCGGCTGGTGTTCGACGTGGCGTTCGTCGTCGTGCTGACGTCGCTGCTGTTCCAGGGCACGACGGTAGGAAAGCTCGCGCGGCTGCTCCGCGTCACCCTCGCGCCGCGTGGCAGCGAGCTCGCGCGCGCGCCGATCGAGGATCCGGCAACGTCGTATGAGCTCGTGCAATACCGGCTCGGTCCGACGTCGCTGCTGGAAGGCGTGGCGGCGAGCGCCGTCGAGCTGCCCGCGAGCGCAGTGCTGCTTCTCGTCGTGCGAAACGGCAAGCCGCTCGCGTCGCTCGGCGATGCGGCGCTCGCCGCCGGCGACGTTGTCGTGCTTGCGGCGCCCGACGAGACGACCGCGCGGCTCGCGCAGCTTTTTCGTGACGATCGGGCTCGCTCGCAGGACGACGTCGGGGGCGAGCTCCCGCTCGACGGCACGGCGCGGTTCGCCGACATCGCGGCGCTCTACGGCATCGCGCCGCTGCCCGCGGACCTCGAGCGCGCGACGCTGGACGAAGCGATACGGCGAACGCTTGGGTTCACTGCGGTCGAAGGAGACAGGGCCGTCATCGGCGGTGTCGGCTTCGTCGTTCGCGAAACGCGGGGCGCGCACGTCGTCACCGCTGCGATCCTGCTCGGCCGGCGCTCGTCGCGAGCGTCGGGAGCGAGCATGCGATGAATCGCCGCAGCATTAACTGAGGTTATCGAACGCATTTTCACAATTAATTTGACGAATACATACGACGCTCGCAGAATAATTGTCGAGCATGCGAGTCGCCACGAATGCGATGCGCAAGCCGACGCCCTTGTCCAAGGAGAGCACCGATGAAGACATTGCAAGGCACCCGGACTCACGACAACCTGAAGGCGGCCTTCGCCGGCGAATCGCAGGCGAATCGGCGCTATCTGTATTTCGCGAACAAAGCCGACGTCGAAGGACAGAACGACGTCTCCGCGCTGTTTCGCTCGACCGCCGAAGGCGAGACCGGCCATGCGCACGGGCATCTCGACTATCTCGCGCAAGTCGGCGATCCAGCCACGGATCTGCCCATCGGCTCGAGCCGGCTCAACCTGAAGGCAGCCGTCGCCGGTGAAACGCACGAGTACACCGACATGTATCCCGGAATGGCTCGCGCCGCGCGCGACGAAGGCTTCGACGAGATCGCCGACTGGTTCGAGACGCTCGCAAAGGCAGAGCGGTCGCACGCGAACCGGTTCCAGCGCGCGCTCGACGCGCTCGCCGACTGATCGCCAGCGCACCGCGGTCGGGCGGCGCTCCGTTCGGCCGGCGGTGATCCGGGTCGCACAACTTCAACCGACGCGCGGCGTCGTAACGACGCTCGCCTGCAGCATCCGCCCATGACCACCCGCGAAGGCAGTCTCGAAGCGCCGACACGGCACGCGCTCGACTGGCGCAATCCCGAGTTCTACGATCTTGACGCGCTCGAGAAGGAGATGGAGCGCGTCTTCGACATCTGCCACGGATGCCGCCGCTGCGTAAGCCTTTGCGCGTCGTTCCCGACACTGTTCGACCTGGTCGACGAGAGCAAGACGGGCGAGGTCGATGCCGTCGCGAAGTCCGACTACTGGAAAGTCGTCGACCAGTGCTACCTGTGCGACCTCTGCTACATGACGAAGTGTCCGTACGTTCCGCCGCATCCGTGGAACGTCGACTTTCCTCACCTGATGCTGCGCGGCAAGGCGTACACGTTTCGCACCGAAGGCGCGCGCTTTCGCGACCGGATGCTGTCGAGCACCGATCGAATGGGGCGGCTCGCCGCGATTCCGGTGATCGCGCAGACGGTGAACAAGGTGAACGCCATGCCGGTCGCGCGCAAGGCCATGCAGAAGCTGCTCGGCGTCGCGGCGGACGCGAACCTGCCGCCGTACGCAAGCACGACGTTTCGCCGCGCGGCGACGTCGTCGCTCGCATGGCCGGTGCGCGACGGTGCGCGCACGCCGGGCAAGGTCGCGATCTTCGCCACGTGCTACGTCAACTACAACGATCCCGGCATCGGTCACGATCTGCTCGCGCTGCTCGCGCACAACGAGATCGCGTACAGGCTCGTCGCGCAGGAAGTCTGCTGCGGGATGCCGAAGCTCGAGCTCGGCGACTTCGAAAGCGTCGAGCGATTCAAGAACGTCAATATCCCGGCGCTTGCGCCGCTCGCGGCCGACGGCTACGCGATCCTGACGCCGGTACCGTCGTGCACATTGATGTTCAAGCACGAGCTGCCGCTGATATTCCCCGAGGACGCCGACGTGAAGCGCGTGTCGGATGCGATGTTCGATCCGTTCGAGTACTTCGTGCTGCGCGACAAGGACGGGCTGCTGAAGAAGGATTTCGTGCGGCCGCTCGGCAACGTGAGCTACCAGATCCCGTGCCACCAGCGCGTGCAGAACATCGGCCAGCGCACGCGCGAGGCGCTGCAGGGGGTGCCGGGCACGACGGTTCGCACGATCGAGCGTTGCGCCGGACACGACGGCACCTACGGCGTGAAGCGCGAGTTCTACGCGAACTCGATGAAGATCGGCCGCCCGGTGTTCCGCCAGATGGCGGAGCCCAGGCCCGACTACATAAGCTCCGACTGCCCGATCGCCGGGCGGCGGATCGAGCACGCGATCGGCCAGGGCGGCGAAGCACCTCCCCGGCGCGCGCATCCGCTGACGCTTCTGCGCATCGCGTACGGCATCGAGGAATGACAGGCGAGTCGACCATGAACACGACAACGGGCAACGCACGCATCACGCGCGATTCGCTGATGACGCTCGAGGCGTACGCGAAGGCACGGCCGGAATTCCGCGCACGCGTGCTCGAGCACAAGAAGCCGCGCAGCGTGCGCCTCGGCGAGCACGTGACGCTGATCTTCGAGGACGAGCTCACGATCCGCTACCAGATCCAGGAAATGCTGCGCATCGAGAAGACGTTCGACGAGACCGGCATCCAGGACGAGCTCGACGCGTACAACCCGCTCGTACCCGACGGCACCAACCTCAAGGCGACGATGCAGATCGAGTACGACGACGCGGACGAGCGCAGGCAGGCGCTCGCGCGGCTCAAGGGCATCGAGGATCGCGTGTACGTGCAGGTACACGGCGGCCATCCTCGGGTTTACGCGATCGCCGACGAGGACCTCGAGCGCGAGACGGCGGAGAAGACGTCCGCCGTGCACTTCCTTCGCTTCGAGCTCACGCGTCCGATGATCGACGACGTCAAGCGCGGCGCGAACTTCACCGTCGGGGTCGATCACCCGCAGTACACGGCGACGCTGGGCGAGCTCGAACCGGCAACCCGCGAAGCGCTCGCCGGCGATCTCGGCTAGCGGCTGCCCGGCCGCTTCAGCCGATAGCGATAATCGATCGACGGCTCGCCGCGGAACATCGTCGCGAGCTGGTGGCGGCGGCGCACGAAGCCGAGCGATTCGACCAGGCAGCGAGACGGCACGTTGCGGTAATCCATGTCGGCGCGCACCTCGCGTGCATCGTAGGCGCGCCACAGGTGCTCGATCACCGCGCGGCACGCCTCGCGCGCGATCCCGTGCCGCATGTGCTGGGTGAACACGTAGTAGGCGAGGAACACGATGCGGTCGGGACGTACCGTTGCCTCCACCAGGCCGACGTACGCGTCGTCCTTGCGCCGCACCGCCCAGTTGAGCCACAGCTGCCCGGTCGGAGCGTACGGGTCCGAGATCCGCGCGAAGCGCTGGCGAAGGTCTTCGACATCGGCCGGCGGCAGCACGTCGATCCAGCGATAGAGCTCCGTATCGGCGAAGCCTTCGAACATCGCGTCGGCGTGCGCCGGCGTCAGCGGCTCGAGCACGAGCCGCTCGGTCGTGAGCGTGCCGCCAACGTAGATCAGCGGTGCTTTCATGCTCGTCGCCGAAGCGCGCTCCAGCGCTCGCGATCGATGGCGCAGCCGACGTCGTCGGCGCCGCCGCCGTCGCGTTTCGCATGCCATCCGACCACCCCGACCGGCTCGTCGCTGTCCGGGGCGAACATCCCCCAGGTGAATTCGCCGTCCGCCGCGCGTGCCTGCGGTTGCGCGGCGATCCACGCGGCGGCGGCATCGTCCGGATAGGGATGCGGGATGACCGCCGTCATGCAGGCGACGCGAGCATCGGCACAGTGACGCTGCACGGCCGGAGCGTCGCGCAGCGTCAGCCAGCGCAGCGTCAGCCTGCCTGCGTCGATGCGCTCCGGCAACATTGGAAGTTCGGCCGCAGGACGGCGTCGCCGCCGTCAATCCCTGAAGTTCGAGTACTGCAGCGGGACGTCGGTCACCTGCTGCTTCACCAGCGCGATCGCGCGCTGCAGATCGTCGCGCTTGGTCCCGGACACGCGCACGGCGTCGCCCTGGATCGACGCCTGCAGCTTGAGCTTGCTGTCCTTGATCATGCGCACGATCTTCTTCGCGAGCTCCGCGTCGACGCCGATCTTGAGCTTCGCCTCGCGCTTCACCTTGTTGCCGGAAACCTTCGTGATGTCACCGTAGTCGAGCGAGCGAACGTCGACGCCGCGCTTGGTGAGCTTCGCCGTCAGGATATCGGCGACCTGGCCGAGCTTGAACTCGTCGTCGGCGTAGAGCGTCAGTGCGGCGTCGGCGACCTCGACGCGCGCGTCGGACCCCTTGAAGTCGAAGCGCGTGGAGAGCTCCTTGTTGGCCTGATCGGTCGCGTTGCGCACCTCGACCTTGTTCACCTCGGACACGATGTCGAACGACGGCATGAGCGCTTTCGATTGGCGAAGATCGCGGCCGAGGCTAGCATGTCGGCGGGCGCCGTTGCAAACCGGTGCGCCGCGCATCGCGTCGGTGCAGCGCCGGTGCGCGGACCGGCGGTTGCGCCGCTGCGCCGTCAGCCGGAGTCGACGCCCGCTGTAGGCCGCCCGCCACTTGCACGATTGCGGCAAGGCTTGGCATGGTTAGTGCTGTCCATCGCATACGCAGCTGCTACACGGGGTGGACGATGACGACTTCGCAGCCGATCATTCCATTAGCCGATCTTCAGCCGATCTACTCGGTCGCGGAGGTCGATCGCGCGCTCGAGGATGGTGCGACGCAGCGAAACGAGGGACTCAAGGGCTGGTACCAGCGGATGCGCGACCTCGGTGGATCGCGCTACATCATCAAGCCTTCATCGGTTGCCGCGGTCGACGCGCTGTACGACGCGTCGCCGAACTTCACCGGCGTGATCGACGATGTAAAAAAGTTTATCGCGCTCGCGATTTCCGGTAACGAGGCCGTCCAATTCACGCCGATCCTGCTGCTCGGCGAGCCCGGCCTCGGCAAGACGTATTTCGCCAAGCGCCTTGCGAGTGCGCTCGCAACCGGCTTCGAGTTCGTGTCGATGAGCTCGCTCACCGCGGGCTGGGTACTGACGGGCGCTTCCGCGCAATGGCACAACGCGCGGCCAGGCAAGGTCGCGCAATCGCTGATCGAGGGCGAATACGCGAATCCGGTCGTCGTGCTGGACGAAGTCGACAAGGCGGGTGGCGACCACCGCTACGATCCGATGGGCGCGCTCTACACGCTGCTCGAGCGCGATACCGCGGTCCACTTCAAGGACGAGTTCATCGACGTCGACATGGACGCGTCGCACATCCTGTGGGTCGCCACGGCGAACGACGAGACGGTGCTGCCGGACCCGATCCTCAACCGGATGAACGTCTACGCGATCGAGCGTCCGGACGGCGACGGCGCGCGCCGCATCGCGCTCGCCGTCTACCGCGAGATCCTCGATCAGCACAACTGGCGGTTCCCGAGCGAGCCCACGGAGTCCGTCGTCGAGCGCCTCGCCGCGTTGCCGCCGCGCGACATGCGCAAGCTGCTGCTCGACGCGTTCGGCACGGCACGTCTCGCCGGTCGCGACCACCTGCTGCCCGAGGACATCGACTCGAGCAAGCTCTGCGGCCGTCGCGCGCGCGTCGGTTTCTAGAACCCGGGTTCCAGACGTTTGCGCTACGCGAGCGGTGCGTCGCCGCGCACGGCATCGCCAAGCGCCGCGCACGCGGCGGCGATCGGCGCGCTCCAGTCGAGAAAGCGCTGCTGGCGGAAGATGCGCATCGTCGGATACCACGGCGAGCGCCGTTCATCGGGTCGCCACCGCCAGCACGTGTTGAACCGGTCGAGCAGCCACACCGGCTTGCCGAGCGCGCCGGCGACGTGCGCGACCGACGTGTCGGTCGAGATGACGAGGTCGAGCTCGCCGATGATCGCGGCGGTGTCGCCGAAATCGCGAATATCGGCGGTGAAGTCGACGATCCGCGACGCGAGCGCGCCGAGCGGCGTGCGCTCCGATGCAGCGCCGAGCTGAAGGCTCACGAAGCTCACGCCGTCGATCGCGACCAGCGGCGCGAGCGCGGCGAGCGGCACCGACTTGTGCCGTGTCACGTAGCCGTAATCGCCACGCGAGTACGCCGCCCATGCGAGGCCGACGCGAAGTCTCGGCAGCGGCGCGAGTCGCGGCGCCCATTGCGCGACGCGATCGGCGGGTGGCGCGAGATAAGGAATCGGTCCGGGGAGCGCATCGCGCGTGATGCCGAGCAGGTGCGCGAGCGAAAGCACCGAGGCGCGCGCGACCGGCGCCTTCGGCAGCGAGCCGAGCGAGCCGGCGTCGTCCAGCAGATGATCGACGCCGTCGAGCGACGCGAGCAGCGGCGCAATGGACTTCCAGTATCCGTCGACAAGCACGATCACCTGGCGCACGCGCGCCCGTGCAGCGGGCACGAAGCGTGCGAACTGCACGACGTCGCCGAGACCCTGCTCGGCGAGCAGCAGCAGCGGACCGTTCAATTTCGCGCCGCCCCACACCGGCAGCTCGGCGTACCGGCGCGCGGGGCCGTAGCGGCCGTCGGGACGCTCCTCGAACGCGCGGAATCCGCGCTCGAAATCGCCGCTGCCGAGGCGCGTGCTCGCGATGCCGAAGCGGGCGTCCCAGTCGGCGACGTCGATCGCGGCCGCCTGCTTGTACGCGTCCTCGGCGCGATCGAGATCGCCGCTCCAGTGACGCAGCACGCCGAGCGTTTGCCAGAACAGCGCATGGCGCGGCGGGGGCGATGCGAGCGATTCCATCGCCGCACGCGCACCGTCGAGGTCTCCGTCGAGCGCTTGCGAGAACAGCTGGCCGGTGCGCGCGCTCGGATGCGACGGGTTCGCGGCAAGCGCACGGGCGTACGCGGCGCGCGCGCGCACGGTGTCGCCGTCGCGATTGAGCAGGTCGCCGAGGTTCGCCGCGGCGTCGGCGTGCGACGGATCCTTCTCGAGCGCGCGCTCGAATGCACGGATCGCCTCGCGCCGGCGCGACAGCCGCTCGAGCGCGAGCCCGAGGTGGTTGTACGCAGGCGCGAAGTCGGGCTTGAGCTGGATTGCGCGCTCCAGATGGAACACCGCGTCCACCGCGCGGCCGGCGTACAGCAGTGCGAAGCCGAGGTTGCTGCGCGCCGGCGCTTCGTCGGGAACGACGGCGGCGAGCTGCTCGAAGCGGCGCACGGCGAGCTTGGCGCGGCCCGATTGCAGCGCGAGCGCACCGGCGTTGTTGAGCGCCGCGGCGTCGGTCGGATGGTCGGTGAGGTACGCGGCGTACGCGTCTTCGGCCTCGGCGAGCCGCCCGGCCTGATGCAGCCGGAAAGCGACGGCGAGCCGCGCTCGATCGGTGCTTCCGGGGACCGGCGGTTTGACGAGCGCCATGCGAGTCAGGCGTCAACCACCGAAGCGGTGCGCTCGCCGGCGCTCAGCCGCGACGCTTGCGCGCGTTCGCAGCGATGCGCATCCGAAGCGCGTTCAGCTTGATGAACCCGGCCGCGTCCTTCTGGTCGTACGCGCCGGCGTCGTCCTCGAATGTCGCGATCGACGTGTCGAACAGGGAATCGGTCTTCGACTCGCGTCCGACGCACATCATCGTGCCCTTGTAGAGCTTGAGCTTGACCGTCCCGTTGACCGTCGCCTGCGACGCGTCGATCAATCCCTGCACGAGCGTGCGCTCGGGGCTGAACCAGTAGCCGTTGTAGATCATCCGCGCATAGCGGGGCATCAGGTCGTCCTTGAGCGCGAGCACCTCGCGGTCGAGCGTGAGCGACTCCATCGCGCGATGCCCCTTCAGCAGGATCGTGCCCCCGGGGGTCTCGTAGCATCCGCGCGACTTCATGCCGACGTAGCGATTCTCGACCATGTCGAGGCGGCCGATGCCGTGCTTGCCGCCGAGCTCGTTCAGCTTCGCGAGCACCTGCGCGGGCGAGAGCCTCGCGCCGTCGATCGCGACGATGTCGCCTTTCGCGTATTCGAGCTCGATCACCTGCGCCTTGTCCGGCGCCTTCTCCGGCGACACGCTGATCCGCCACATCGACTCCTCGGGCTCGTATGCCGGGTCCTCGAGAATGCCGCCTTCGTAGCTGATGTGCAGCATGTTCGCGTCCATCGAGTACGGCGCGCCGCCTGTGCGCTTCTTGAAGTCGACCGGGATGCCGTGCCTGTCGGCGTACGCGACCAGCTTCTCGCGCGACGTGAGGTCCCACTCGCGCCACGGCGCGATCACCTTGATGTTCGGCGCGAGCGCATAGGCACCGAGCTCGAAGCGAACCTGGTCGTTGCCCTTGCCTGTCGCTCCGTGGCTGATCGCGTCGGCGCCG
Organism: uncultured beta proteobacterium; assembly: GCA_963798655.1. Lineage (GTDB taxonomy): Bacteria > Pseudomonadota > Gammaproteobacteria > Burkholderiales > Casimicrobiaceae > CAVSMC01. Next base: position 96,647 of record CAWCUH010000023.1, read on the forward strand.
GTGCGCTGCGCAATCTCGACCAGGTGCTTCGCGATCAGCGGCCGCGCGATCGACGTGCCGAGCAGGTACTCGCCCTCGTAGACGGCGTTCGCGCGGAACATCGGAAACACGAAGTCGCGCACGAACTCCTCGCGCAGGTCCTCGATGAAGATGTTCTGCGCTGCGATACCGAGCGCGACCGCCTTGTTGCGCGCGGGCTCGAGCTCCTCGCCCTGGCCGATGTCGGCGGTGAAGGTGACGACTTCGCAGCGATAGACGTCCTGCAGCCACTTGAGGATGACGGACGTATCGAGGCCGCCGGAGTAGGCGAGGACGACTTTGTTGATGTCGGGCATGACGTGCTCGATGGTTGCGAAGGAGACGGACGTAATTGGAACCTATCGCAAAATCGGGCTGTGCAGCCAATTTTGCGAGAGGTTCTAGTCGATCTTCAGGCCGAGCTTGCGGATAACCGGCGCCCAGCGGTCGGCGTCGCCTTTGATCAGCGAGCCGAATTCCTCGGGCGTTCCGCCGACGAGGTCGAAGCCCTGCGCGTTCATCTTCTGCACGACGTCCGCCATCTTGAGGATCGCGTTCATCTCCGCGTTGAGTCGCTGCACGATCGCCTGCGGCGTGCCGGCCGGCACGAGCACGCCGTTCCATGCGAGCGCCTCGAATCCCGGATAGCCGGATTCGGCAATCGTCGGGATGTCGGGCAGCAGCGGGAAGCGCTTCGCGGTCGTCACCGCGATCGCGCGGAGCTTGCCCGCCTGGATCTGCGCCTGCAGCGGCTGCATGACGGCGAACATCATCTGCGTCTCGTTCTGGATCGTCGCGGTCACCGCCGGCGGCGAACCGTTGAACGGCACGTGCACCGCATCGAAACCCGCCATCGCCTTGAACAGCTCCATGCACAGATGCGACGAGCTGCCGTTGCCGACCGACGCGTAGTTGAGCTTGCCCGGATTCGCCTTCGCGTAGGCGACCAGCTCCTGCACGTTCCTGACCGGGAGCTGCGCGTTGACGGCGAGCACGTTCGGCTGGCTCGACGTGATGATCACCGGCGCGAGGTCCTTCTGCACGTCGTAAGGCAACTTCTGCAGCAGCGGGCCGAACGACAGGGGCCCGGGGTAGCCCAGCACCATCGTGTAACCGTCGGGAGCGGCTTTTGCGGCCTCGCTCACGGCTACGGTGCCGCCGGCGGCGGACTTGTTCTCGACGACGATCGGCTGACCGAGTCGCGCCGAAAGCTTGTCGCCGATCGTGCGTCCGAGGGTGTCGATCGAGCTTCCGGCGGGCGCGGTCATCAGGAATCGGATCGGCTTCTGCGGCCACGTCTGCGCGGCGACGCCGGTCGAAACGACGAGGGCGAGCGCGGCCAGTGTCCGCGCGCAAGCATTGAAGATTCGAAGGCTCATCGGTGTCGCGGGTGTCGTTTGAAGGAATGACTGGCGCGGCTCACGCCGGCCGATGGTAAACGGCCTCGATGTTGTGCCCGTCGGGATCGAGGACGAACGCGCCGTAGTAGTGCTCGTGGTACTCGGGGCGCAGCCCCGGAGGGCCGTTATCGTCGCCGCCGGCGGCGATCGCGGCGCGGTGGAAGGTCTCGACCTCGAGGCGCGACTGCGCGGCGAACGCGACATGCGTTCGCGGCATCGGCTGGCCCGGGCGGCCCTCCATGATCCAGAACCGAGGCTTGTCGGAGCCGAAGCCGACGAACGCCTCGAACTGCATCACTTCGCGGATGCCGAGCGGCGCCAGCGCCGCCGCGTAGAACGCGCGCGATCGCTCGAGGTCGCTGACGGTGATGCCGATATGGTCGAACATCCGACTCCTTCAGCCGACGCGGCCGCAGACGAGGTATTCGAGCAGCGCCTTCTGCGCGTGCAGCCGGTTCTCGGCCTCGTCCCAGACGGCGCTCTGCGGGCCGTCGATGACCTCCGCCGCCACCTCCTCGCCGCGGTGCGCCGGCAGGCAATGCATGAACAGCGCGTCCGGCTTCGCCTGGCGCATCATGTCCGTGTCGACCTGCCAGTCGGCGAACGAGCGCTTGCGCGCCTCGTTCTCCGCCTCGAAGCCCATGCTCGTCCAGACGTCGGTGGTGACCAGATCAGCCCCGCGGCACGCCGCCATCGGATCGGCGAACGTCCGGTAGATGTCCGCGATCGGCATGCCCGCGCACTGCGGATCGACCTCGTAGCCCGGCGGCGACGACACATGCAGCCGGAAGCCGAAGATCGCGGCGGCCTGCAGCCAGCTCGTCAGCATGTTGTTCGAGTCGCCGATCCACGCGACGGTGCGTCCCTCGATCGAGCCGCGATGCTCGATGTACGTGTAGACGTCGGCGAGGATCTGGCAGGGATGGTGCTCGTTGGTGAGCCCGTTGATCACCGGCACGCGCGAATGCGCGGCGAAGCGCTCGATGATCGACTGCTCGAACGTGCGGATCATCACGACGTCGACCATTCGCGAGATCACCTGCGCGACGTCCTCGATCGGCTCGCCGCGCGAAAGCTGCGTGTCGTGGCGGTTCAGGTTGATCGCGATGCCGCCAAGCTGGTTCATGCCGGCCTCGAACGACACGCGCGTGCGCGTCGAAGCCTTCTCGAACACCATCGCGAGCGTGCGGTCGCGCAGCGGCTGGTAGAGCTCGTAGCGCTTGAACCGGTCCTTGATCCACCGGGTGCGCGCGAACAGGTGCTCGAACTCGGCAGCCGAGAAATCGGAGAACTGAAGGAAATGGCTGGGCGAAGCGGCAGGCATCGGCCGGTGAGGCGGCGGCGCCGATCGCGGCGATCGTCACCAAGGCCATTAAAACAACATATTAGCATGCAAGCGCGCTTCGGCGCACGGTGCCGGCCTGCGCTTGACGGGCATCAATGCCGGCTGTGACGGTCGCCGTTACGCTTTGTCGGTTCGTCAAACGATTCGACCGGGAAAGCGTATCGCCTCGATGAGTGGATCAGCGCCGATCGACCTGGCCGCCACCGGCCTGCCGCCGCTCGTCATTCGTGGGCGCAAGCTGCTGCCGATCGTGCAGGGCGGCATGGGCGTCGGCGTGTCCGCGCATCGTCTCGCCGGTGCGGTCGCCGCACTGAACGCCGTCGGCACGATCGCGAGCGTCGATCTTCGCCGGCACCATCCCGACCTGCTCGAAGCGACGCGCCACGCGGCCAAGGCCGAAGTCGATGCGGCGAACGTGATCGCGCTCGACCGCGAGATCGTCGCCGCGCGCGCGATCGCGCAGGGGCGCGGGATGGTGGCCGTCAACGTCATGCGCGCGGTGTCCGAATACCCGGCGTACGTGCGGCAGTCGTGCGCGAGCGGCGCCGACGCGATCGTCGTTGGCGCCGGCCTTCCGCTCGATCTGCCCGATCTCGCGTGCGCGCACCCGGACGTCGCGCTGATTCCGATTCTGTCCGATGCGCGCGGCATCGCGCTCGTCGTGCGCAAGTGGGCGCGCAAGGGGCGGCTGCCGGACGCGATCGTCATCGAGCACCCGCGTTACGCCGGCGGCCACCTCGGCGCCGCGCGCATCGACGACCTCGCCGATCCGCGATTCGACTTCGAGCGCGTGCTGCCCGACGTGCACGCGTTCCTTCGCGCCGAAGGCATCGGCGCCGACACGATTCCGCTGATTCCCGCGGGCGGCATCAACAGCGCGGCACGCATTCGCGAGCTGATCTCGCTCGGCGCGGCCGCCGTGCAGGTCGGCACGGCGTTCGCAGTGACCGAGGAAGGCGACGCCGACATCGCGTTCAAGCACGTGCTCGCCGACGCGTCGCCCGACGACATCGTCGAGTTCATGAGCGTCGCCGGCTTGCCGGCCCGCGCGGTGCGCACGCCGTGGCTCGCTCGCTACATCGAGCACCTGCCGAAGCTCGTCGATGCAGCGCGCCGCAAGCCGCGCTGCACGCTCAAGTTCGACTGCCTGCTGCAATGCGCGCTGCGCGACGGCAACGCGAAGTTCGGCCAGTTCTGCATCGACCAGAAGCTTGCCGAAGGGTTGAGCGGCGACCTGCGCAAGGGGCTGTTCTTTCGCGGCGCATCGGCGCTGCCGTTCGGCAGCGAGATCCGTCCGGTGCGCGAGCTGATCGATTACCTGCTGACCGGCGTGCGGCCGGCGGCGGTCCCTCGGTAGGAGCGGCCCGCGCATCGGCACCGCGCCGCGGGGCGCCTGGCGGACGCTGCCCGGCTCGGCCAACGTACCGGCACGCGCGACGTTGCGCCATCGCACGTTCGACGGCGGCCGCGATCCGCACCAACAAACCTGACGCAGGCCAAGGCGCGGCGAGGCTGCGCGCCGAATGCGAAGCGTGCCGCTACGCCGCTCTCACCGCCCGCGGCACGGCGAGCACGATCCGATCGCGTCCTGCGCGCTTCGCCGCATAGAGCGCGCGATCGGCGGCGGCGATCAGCTCGGCGACGGTGTCTCCGTCCGAGGAGAAGACGGCAACGCCCGCCGAGAACGTCAGGCGGCCGAGCGGCTCGCCGTCGACGTCGAGCGCGAGCAAGCCAAGCCGTTGCGCGAGGCTCCCGAGCGCAGCGAGCGCACCGTTCCCGTCGGTGTCGGGCAGCACGATGCAGAACTCCTCGCCGCCGTAGCGCGCGACGACGTCCGCGGGCCGCAGCGCCGTGCCGAACAGGCGCGCGACATGCACGAGCACGCTGTCGCCCGCCGGATGGCCGAAGCGGTCGTTCACGCGCTTGAAGTGATCGAGGTCGACCAGCGCGACCGCGAGCGGCGCGTCGCGACGCGCGGCGCCGGCGAGCAATCCCGGCATCGTGCTGTCGAGATAGCGGCGGTTGAACAGCTGCGTCAGCGGATCGTGCACCGCCTCGGTCGCGAGCTGCGCCTGAAGCTGCTCGATCTCGCGCATCCGCGTGATCAGCTCGCGATTGAGCCGCTCGAGCTCGCGGTTCAACGAATCGGATTCCTGTCGTTGCCGCTCGGCACGATCGCGGTCGACGCGCGCGTGCGTGAGCTCGTGCTGAACCTTCAGCAGGTAATAGCGCGCGCTCGCCCGGCTCGACAGACGCTCGGTCTGAGCATCGAGCAGTTGCTGCTGGTGCGCGTACGCCTGCTCGAAGCGGCCGCGCGCCGCGTGACGCTGCGCGGCGAGCGCATGCGCCTTGCATAGTGTGGGCAGGTGATGCGCGGCTTTCGCCGCGTCGGCGGCAGCCTCGAGCGCTGCGAGCGCCGCATCGCCGTCGACGTCGCGCGCTGCGGCGAGCGCCGCGTTCGCCCATCGCCAGTGCACGTCGTTGAAGCCGCCCGGATATTCGGCGTGGATCGCGCGTGCGGTGTCGACGCAGCGCTGCGCATCATCGAGACGTCCCGCCTGCGCGTAAGTCTCCGCGCCGATCGCGCAGTAATGCGCCTGTGCGGCGCGCGCCGATGGCGGCTCGTCGCCGGGAAAGATCGTGTCGACGATCGCGAGCGCGGCGTCTCGCTCGCCGACACCGAGCAGCGCCTCGGCGAGGTTCGATCGCGCAAACAGCATGAGCTGCGGATTGTTGTAGCGCGGCAACAGCTCGAGCGCGTCGCGCGCAAGCTCGCGCGCCGGCTCGAAGTCGCCGACGGTGACCAGCGCCGCGGCGAGATTCGACATCACCGTCGGTAGCTGCGGCGACGGATCGATCGTGCGCAGCGCCTCGAGCGCCTCGTACAGATAGCGGATCGCCTCGTCCATCCGGTCGGTGTAGAAGTACGTGGCGCCAAGCGCGTTCACGACCCAGAATCGATCCTGCGGCGGCATCGACAGCGCGATCGCATAAAGCGGCTCGAGCATCTCGCGCGCCGCGAGCGGCTGCTGCTCGATCAGCAGGATGCGTGCGAGCCCGGTCTGCGCGAGCGTCGCGCCGCCTGCGTCGCCGACCTTCTCGAAGCGGGCGCGCGCCTGCGCGAGCCCCGCGCGTGCTTCGACCGGATGCGGCGTGAAGAACAAATGGTGGTATGCAACCGTCAGCTCGCACCATGCGCGCGTCGGCTCGTCGGGCAGCGAAGCGGGCGCGAGCGCCTGCAGCGCAAGCGCGTGTGCGGCGGCGGGATCGCCGAAATGCGTGTCCCAGATGCGGCGTGCGGCGTTGGTCATGGAGTGTGATGCGATGCGGACTCGAGTGACGAAGCGTGCAGCGATCGTCGAGCGACCGCGATGCTACAATACAAGCACGATTCATGCTCGACGATCCGCCGAGCGTCGGTGAGCGGTACAACACGTCCGCTCGTCTTTACACAGCTTGCTTCGATGTCCGATGCCGCGCCTGCCAGGGACGCCGTAATCTGGGGCGTCACTGCGTCGGGCCGCAAATTCCGACCGAGCGATTGGGCTGAGCGGCTCGCGGGACTGACGTCGGCGTTCGGCTTCGAGCATCGTCTCGCGTACTCGCCGCTGGTGCTTCCGATGTCGGTCGGGGGCACGAGCGTCGTGGTCGTCGACAGCAAGCTCGCGCAGCTCGAGCCGCGCTTCCACCAATTCCTGCTGAATTTCGCGCGCGACAACGCGCTCGTCGTCGAATACGTGCCCGACGCGATGGCCAACGCGCGATCGTTGACGCCGCCGGCGACGCTCGCGCGCACCGAGCCGCGCGAGCCGGTGTAGCGTCGAAGATCGCTCGCCTGCGCGCGCCAATGAAAAGAGCGCCTGGCCGGCGCTCTCATCGAAACGGCTGCTGCAGCGGCGCTACGCCATCGAGCGGATCGCGTGTGCGAGGCGCGACTTGGTGCGCGACGCGAGGTTCTTGTGCACGATCTTCTTGTCGGCGATGCGATCGATCACCGACTGCGACGCCGTGAGCTGCGAGGCGGCAGCCGCCTTGTCGCCGGCGGCGATCGCCTTGCGGACCTTCTTGACGGCGGTGCGAAGCTCGGACTTGAGGCTCGCGTTGTGCATGCGCAGCGTTTCCGCTTGGCGGGCGCGCTTGCGCGCTTGGGCGGTATTGGCCATCGGACTCGGTTCCTTCGGGCGCTTTCGTTGATGGCGGCGTAACTATTTCGTTGGGCCGCGGAAAAAAGACCAAGCATAATAGCAGCTTAACCGAAAGTGCGCAACGGGCCACGATCCCGCGCGCCGCTCGCCGCCGATGCTCGATTGCTCCGAATCCCGTCTCGCTCGTTCGCGGCGCCGCCCGCTCGGCGGCCGATGAGCCTGCTGCGCTCGGTCACGACAGTCAGCGCAATGACGCTGCTGTCGCGAATCACCGGGCTCGCACGCGAAAGCCTCAAGGCGACGGTGTTCGGCGCCGGCGTGTCGATGGACGCGTTCGAGGCCGCGTTCCGGCTGCCGAACATCCTGCGGCGCCTGTTCGCCGAGGGCGCGTTCGCGCAGGCGTTCGTGCCGATCTTCGCCGAATACCGGCGCCAGCGCGGCGAGGAGGAAACACGCGCGCTCGTCGGCCGCGTCGGCGCGCTGCTGGCCGTGACGCTGCTCGTGCTCACCGCGCTGGGCGTCTTCGCCGCACCGTGGCTCGTCTACGCGCTCGCATCCGGCTTCGCGAAGACTCCGGGCAAGGTCGAGCTCACCGCGGCGATGATCCGGATCGTCTTTCCGTACATCTTCTTCGTGTCGCTCGTTTCGCTCGCGGGAGGCGTTCTGAACGTTTATCGCGAATTCGCGATCCCGGCGGTGACGCCGGTGCTGCTGAACCTGTCGGTCGTCGGCGCCGCGATCTGGCTCGCGCCGCACGTCGATCCGCCGATCGTCGCGCTCGCATGGGGCGTGTTTCTCGGCGGCATCGCGCAGCTCGCCGTGCAGATCGCGCCGCTCGCGCGGCTCGGGATGCTGCCGCGGCCGCGCTTCGACTGGCGCGATCCCGGCGTTCGCCGCGTGCTGCGCGCGATGGGACCGGCCGTGCTCGGCGTGTCGGCGGCGCAGATCTCGGCGCTGATCAACACGCAGCTCGCCGCGTCGCTCGGCGACGGGCGCATCTCGTGGATCACGTATGCGGACCGCCTGATGGAATTCCCCACGGCGCTGCTCGGCGTCGCGCTCGGCACGGTGTTGCTGCCTTCGCTCGCCAAGCATCACGCCGACGCCGATCCCATCGAGTACTCGGCGCTGCTCGACTGGGGCGTTCGCCTCGCGTTCCTGCTCGCGCTGCCGGCGGCGGTTGCGCTCTGGGTGCTCGCGGTGCCGATGATCTCGACGCTGTACCAGTACGGGCACTTCACCGTCGCCGACGTGATGGCCACGCGCGACGCGCTGCTCGGCTACAGCGTGGGCCTGCTCGGGCTGATCCTGGTGAAGATCCTCGCGCCCGGCTTCTACGCGCGGCAGATGATGCGCACGCCCGTGCAGATCGCGTTCGCGAGCGTCGTTGTCGCGCAGACATTCGCGGTGATCCTGATGCAGCGGATCGGGCATGCCGGACTGACGCTCGCGATCTCGCTCGGCGCTTGCCTCAATGCGGCGCTGCTCTTTCGCGCGCTGCGCCGCCGCGGCATCTACACGCCGCGTCCCGGCTGGCTGCGCTTCTTCGCGAAGCTCGTGATCGCGCTCGGCGTACTCGCCGCGGCGCTGTTCGCGATCGCCGGCCCGGCGTCGCTGTGGACGGCCGCGTCGCTGTGGACGAAGGTCGCCCGACTCGGGTGGGTCTGCGCGGCCGGTGCCGGCGTGTATTTCGGCGCGCTGTGGCTGCTGGGCTTCAGGATCGCCGACTTCAACCGGCGAGAGGCGTAGCTACGATTCCTGACCGTCCTTGCGGAACGGGCAGTGCGCCTTCACGCACTCGGCGTACAGGTACAGCGCGTGCTCGCGGATCTCGAAGCCGCGCTCCTTAGCGATCTTCATCTGCCGCTTCTCGATCTCGGAGTCGTAGAACTCCTCGACGCGGCCGCAGTTCATGCAGACGAGATGATCGTGATGACGGCCTTCGTTCAGCTCGAACACCGCCTTGCCGGACTCGAAATGGTGGCGCACGAGCAGGCCGGCCTGCTCGAACTGCGTGAGCACGCGGTAGACGGTGGCGAGGCCGATGTCGAGGCCTTCGGACACGAGCTGCTTGTAGACGTCCTCGGCCGTCATGTGGCGAACCTTGGACGACTCGAACAGGTTGATGATCTTCAGCCGCGGCGCCGTCGCCTTGAGGCCTGCGGACTTCAAATCGTGCGTCATCGCGTGCGCGCTCCGTAAGGCGTCGGCGGCTATAATAGCCACTCGCCTTCCAAATTGCGACGTTCCGTGTCCCATCGTTTTCCTTCGCGCCATTCGCTTCTTGCCGCGTCGTCGATCGCGCTCGTGCTCGTCGCCGGCTGCGCGACGATCGACGAGTACTTCCCGACGGCGCGCTCGTTCGGCGTCTACAAGATCGACATCAACCAGGGCAACTACCTGTCGCAGGACATGGTCGACAAGCTGAAGGTCGGCCAGACGAAGCAGCAGGTGCGCGCGATCCTCGGCACGCCGCTGGTGACGAGCGCGTTTCGCGACAACCGCTGGGACTACATCTACGAGTTCCAGCGCCAGGGCCGCCTCGTCGAGCGGCGCGGTTTCACCGCGTATTTCGTCGACGACAAGCTCGCACGCTGGGAAGGCGACGAGATGCCCCAATCGGTGGCGGAGCTGAACCGGGCCGCGGCAACGCGCGCGCTGCCGCCCGAAGGCGAGAACGTCGTCGTCCGCTGGTTCCGCGACATCTTCAAGCGCGACTGACGCCGACGGCGCGCGAGCGATGCTGCGAATCGCGATCGCCGGCGCGAGCGGCCGGATGGGCCAGGCGCTGATCGAGGCGACGCTCGCCGAGCCCGATCTCGTGCTCGCCGCGGCGATCGACGTCGAAGGAAGTCCGCTCATCGGGCGCGATGCCGGAGAGCGCTTCGGTCGCACGACCGGTGCGCGCGTGCAAAGCGACGTCGAGGCCGCTCTCGCCGATGTCGACGTGCTGATCGACTTCACGCGACCGCAGGGTACGCTCGCCCACGTTGCGGCATGCGCACGTCGCGGCGTCGCGGCGGTCGTCGGCACCACCGGCCTTTCCGATGCCGACAAGGCGCAGCTCGCGGCGCACGCGCGAACGATTCCGATCGTGCTCGCGCCGAACATGAGCGTCGGCATCAACGTGCTCGCGAAGCTCGTCGAGACCGCCGCGCGCCAGCTCGGTCCGGCGTACGACATCGAGATCGTCGAGATGCATCACCGGCACAAGGTCGACGCGCCGTCGGGCACCGCGATCGCGCTCGGCGAAGCGGCGGCGCGCGGCGCCGGGCGCGCGCTCGCCGACTCGGCGATCTACGCGCGCGAAGGCATCACCGGCGAGCGGCCCGCCGGCGCGATCGGCTTCGCGACGCTTCGCGGCGGCGACGTCGTCGGAGAGCACTCGGTGATCTTCGCCGGCGCCGGCGAGCGCGTCGAGCTCACGCACCGGGCGGCGTCGCGCAAGAACTTCGCCGCCGGCGCGTTGCGTGCCGCACGCTACGTTGCCGAGCGGCGTGCGCGCGGCGAGAACGGAATCGCGAGCATGGCGGACGTTCTCGGCTTGCGCTGACGAGGGGCTGCCGTCCCGAGGCTGCGTCGAGCCATCCGCCTTTCGGCGACGCACGGCGGATTCGTCGGTCGGCGCGCGCCCACGGGTTGAAGAGCAGCCGCGTTGTCGGTATAATTGGATGCTTCTATGAAGCGGGAACGGCCGGCGGCCGTTCCCGCTTCGCATGTCCGGACCCGGGTCGCTCGACGGCGCGCCGGGACCCGCGCCGGAAGCGGACGCACGACACCACGAGCGCCTGACGATGACCGCCTCCCGCCCGCTGCTTGCCACGACGACGCCCGCGCTGCTCGCACTCGCGGACGGAACGATCTTCCATGGTCGCGCGATTGGCGCTGCCGGCCACGCGGTCGGCGAAGTCGTGTTCAACACGTCGATGACCGGCTACCAGGAGATCCTCACCGACCCGTCGTACGCCGGACAGATCGTGACGCTCACGTATCCGCACGTCGGCAACGTCGGCGTCAACGGCGACGACGTCGAGTCCGCGCGCCCGCATGCGGCGGGACTCGTGATTCGCGACTTGCCGCGCGTCGTGTCGAACTTCCGCTCGCAGGGTGATCTCGGCGCGTACCTCGTTGCGAACGGCGTCGTCGGCATCGCCGACCTCGACACGCGCAAGCTCACGCGCGCGCTGCGCGAGAAGGGTGCACAGAACGGCTGCATCCACGCCAGGGACCGGCCGGGCGCGATCGGCGAGCGCGACATCGCCGATGCGCTCGAACGGGCAAAGGCCGCGCCGTCAATGTGCGGCCTCGATCTCGCGAAGGTCGTTTCGTGCCGCGAGCCGTACCCGTGGTCGGGCGCGACGTGGGCGCTCGGCGAAGGCTATCGCGCGGCGCCGCCCGCGCGCTTCCACGTCGTCGCCTACGACTACGGTGTCAAGCGCAACATCCTGCGCATCCTCGCCGAGCGCGGCTGCCGCCTCACCGTCGTGCCCGCGCAGACGCCCGCGGCGACGGTGCTCGCGATGCGACCCGACGGCGTGTTCCTGTCGAACGGCCCGGGCGACCCCGAGCCGTGCACCTACGCGATCGAAGCGATCCGCACGTTCCTCGACGCCGCGGTGCCGACGTTCGGCATCTGCCTCGGCCATCAGCTGCTTGGCCTCGCGTCGGGCGGGCGCACGCTCAAGATGAAGTTCGGACATCACGGCGCGAACCATCCGGTGCTCGACAACGACACCGGCCAGGTGCTGATCACGAGCCAGAACCACGGCTTCGCCGTCGACCCTGCATCGCTGCCTTCGACGGTGCGCATGACGCATGTCTCGCTGTTCGACGGCAGCCTGCAGGGCATCGCGCGCACCGATCGTCCGGCGTTCAGCTTCCAGGGCCACCCGGAGGCGAGCCCCGGGCCGCACGACATCCGCTATCTGTTCGATCGCTTCGTCAGGCTGATGGAACAGCGTGGCGCGTCGCCGGCGAAGGCTGCCTAGGATGAACGAGCCCCGCGCTCGCTTCGCTCGCTGCCCCCTGAGGGGGCTGGGTCAGTCCCTTGGGGCGGCCCTGCGGGACATGAAACGACCCCCAGGCTCGCTGTGCTCGCTACCCCCAAAGGGGGCTCGTCAGTCCCTTGGGGCGGCCCTGCGGGACATGAAACGACCCCCAGGCTCGCTGTGCTCGCTACCCCCAAGGGGGCTCGTCAGTCCCTTGGGGCGGCCCTGCGGGACTGACATGCCGAAGCGCAACGACATCCAGTCGATCCTGATCATCGGCGCGGGGCCGATCATCATCGGCCAGGCGTGCGAGTTCGACTATTCGGGCGCGCAGGCGTGCAAGGCGCTGCGCGAGGAAGGCTACAAGGTCATCCTCGTCAACTCGAATCCCGCGACGATCATGACGGACCCCGAGATGGCGGACGTCACCTACATCGAGCCGATCACGTGGCCGATGGTCGCCAAGATCATCGAGCGCGAGCGGCCCGACGCGCTGCTGCCGACGATGGGCGGGCAGACGGCGCTCAACTGCGCGCTCGATCTCGCGCGCGAGGGCGTGCTGACCAAGTACGACGTCGAGCTGATCGGCGCATCGAAGAAGGCGATCGACAAGGCCGAGGACCGCGAGAAGTTCAAGGCGGCGATGACACGGATCGGCCTCGGCTCGGCAAGCTCGGGCATCGCGCACAACATCGAGCAGGCGCTCGACGTGCAGTCGCGGATCGGCTTTCCCGCGGTGATCCGGCCGTCGTTCACGCTCGGCGGCACCGGCGGGGGCATCGCGTACAACAAGGACGAGTTCGTCGACATGTGCAAGCGCGGGCTCGACCTGTCGCCGACGCGCGAGCTCCTGATCGAGGAGTCGCTGCTCGGCTGGAAAGAGTTCGAGATGGAGGTCGTTCGCGATCGCAAGGACAACTGCATCATCGTCTGCTCGATCGAGAACGTCGACCCGATGGGCGTGCACACCGGCGACTCGATCACGGTCGCGCCGGCGCAGACGCTGACCGACAAGGAATACCAGATCATGCGCGACGCGGCGATCGCCGTGCTGCGCGAGATCGGCGTCGACACCGGCGGCAGCAACGTGCAGTTCGCGATCAATCCCGACGACGGCCGGATGATCGTGATCGAGATGAACCCGCGCGTGTCGCGAAGCTCCGCGCTCGCATCGAAGGCGACCGGCTTCCCGATCGCGAAGGTCGCGGCCAAGCTCGCCGTCGGTTACACGCTCGACGAACTCGCGAACGACATTACCGGTGGCGCGACGCCGGCGTCGTTCGAGCCGACGATCGACTACGTCGTGACCAAGGTGCCGCGCTTCGCGTTCGAGAAATTCAAGCAGGCGGACGACCGACTCACCACGCAGATGAAGTCGGTCGGCGAGGTGATGGCGATCGGCCGCACGTTCAAGGAATCGCTGCAAAAGGCGCTGCGCGGCCTCGAGACCGGCGTCGACGGCTTCAACCTGAAGACGATCGATCGCGACAAGATCGCCGACGAGTTCGCGTATCCGCGCGCCGAGCGTCTGTGGTACGTCGCCGACGCGTTCGGCATCGGCGCGAGCGTCGACGAGATCTTCGGCTACACGAAGATCGACAAGTGGTTCCTCGCGCAGATCAAGGAGATCGTCGACACCGAGCTCGCCGTCGAGCAGCGCAAGCTCGGCGACCTGTGCGCGCACGAGCTGCGCGAGCTCAAGCGGATGGGCTTCTCCGATCGCCGCCTCGCGCACCTGATGAAGACTACCGAAACCGACGTGCGCGCCGCGCGGCATGCGCACGGCGTGCGGCCGGTGTTCAAGCGCGTCGACACCTGCGCCGCCGAATTCTCGACGCAAACCGCCTACCTTTATTCGACGTACGAAGAGGAGTGCGAGGCCGAGCCGACGGCGAAGAAGAAGGTGATGGTGCTCGGCGGCGGCCCGAACCGGATCGGGCAGGGGATCGAGTTCGACTACTGCTGCGTGCACGCCGCGATGGCGCTGCGCGACGACGGCTTCGAGACGATCATGGTCAACTGCAATCCGGAGACCGTGTCGACCGACTACGACACGTCGGACCGGCTGTATTTCGAGCCGCTGACGCTCGAGGACGTGCTCGAGATCGTCCACGTCGAGAAACCGTGGGGCGTGATCGTGCAGTTCGGCGGCCAGACGCCGTTGAAGCTCGCGCGCGACCTCGAGAAGAACGGCGTTCCGATCATCGGCACGTCGCCCGACATGATCGACATGGCGGAAGATCGCGAGCGCTTCCAGCAGATGCTGAACCGGCTCGCTCTGAAGCAGCCGCCGAATCGAACGGCGCGCACCGAGGCCGATGCGATCAAGGCGGCCGAGGAAATCGGCTATCCGCTCGTCGTGCGCCCGTCGTACGTGCTCGGCGGCCGTGCGATGGAGATCGTGCACGAGCAGCGCGACCTCGAGCGCTACATGCGCGAGGCGGTCAAGGTGTCGAACGACAGCCCTGTGCTGCTCGACCGTTTCCTGAACGATGCGATCGAAGTGGACGTCGACGCGCTCGCCGACGGCAACGAGGTCGTGATCGGCGGCATCATGGAGCACATCGAGCAGGCGGGGGTGCACTCGGGCGATTCGGCGTGCTCGCTGCCGCCGTATTCGCTGTCGCAGGCTACCTGCGACGAGATGCGCAGGCAGACGGTCGCGATGGCGAAGGCGCTCGAGGTTCGCGGCCTGATGAACGTGCAGTTCGCGATCCAGCGCGACGGCGGCGGCAAGGACGTCGTCTACGTGCTCGAGGTGAATCCGCGCGCCTCGCGCACCGTGCCCTATGTGTCGAAGGCGACCGGCCGGCCGCTCGCGAAGATCGCCGCGCGATGCATGGCGGGGCAGACGCTCGCCGCGCAGCACGTGCAAGGCGAGATCACGCCGCCGTATTACTCGGTGAAGGAAGCGGTGTTCCCGTTCATCAAGTTCCCGGGCGTGGACACGATCCTCGGGCCGGAGATGAAGTCGACCGGCGAGGTGATGGGCGTCGGCGAGACGTTCGCCGAGGCATTCGTCAAGTCGCAAGTCGCCGCCGGCGTGAGGCTGCCGACGTCGGGCAAGGTGTTCGTGAGCCTGAAGAACAGCGACAAGCCGCGCGCGATCGAGCTCGCGCGGCTGATGGTCGAGCTCGGCTTCGAACTCGTCGCCACACGCGGCACGGCGGCCGCGCTGGCCGAGGCCGGCGTGAAAGTGACACCGGTCAACAAGGTTGCCGAGGGCCGGCCGCACATCGTCGACATGATGAAGAACGACGAGATCGCGCTCGTGTTCAACACTGTCGAGGAGAAGCGCTCGGCGATCCTCGACAGCTACGTGATCCGGCGCGAGGCGTTGCACGACCAGATCCCCACCTACACGACGCTCGCCGGCGCCCGCGCCGCGGCGCTCGGCATGCAGGCGATGCGCGAGCTCGTGCCGTACTCGATCCAGGCGCTGCACCGGAGCCTGGGGTCAGAGTAAGACTCGCCGGCGCGGCTGTGCCGATGCCGAGCGGCGCACGAATTTCACTCTGACCCTCCCGCGCATCCGGCGCGACGGCCATCCCGCAGTTGTCGCCTCTGCGCTACGGGGCACTCAGCACGTCGTTCGGCACGCTGACGATCGTCGCGGCCATCGCCATCGCGACGCCCCGATCACGGCGTTCGCCATTGCGATCGCGCAGGGGCGTCATCTCGGCGCATCCGAGGTTGCCGGCGTGCTGCTGACGGTGTCGGCGCTGGTTGGCAGCAATCTCGCGGCGCGACCCGCGCCCGCGCCGCGTGCGCCGCGCGCGGTGCCGGCATCCGCGCGCATCGAGCCCTGCAATCGCTGATCCGCCCGCAGCGGCGGCGGTAGCGGTCGCGCCGAGCGGCTGCGCGAACGTCGCGTTGTGGGTATAATGGCGACTCGGCCGGAGGCGAGTTTCGCGTCCGGTCGTTTCATTTTTCGCATTCGATGCCATGAGCAAGATTCCGATGACCGTCGAAGGCGCCGAGCGCCTGAAGAAGGAGCTGCATCGACTGAAGACGGTCGACCGCCCGGCGGTGATCCAGGCGCTCGCCGAGGCGCGCTCGCACGGCGACCTGTCGGAGAACGCCGACTACGACGCGGCGAAGGAGCGGCAGGGCTTCATCGAAGGGCGCATCTCGGAGGTCGAGCGCAAGCTCGCGCACGCGCAGGTCATCAATCCGGCCGACATCCATGGCGATGGCCGCATCGTGTTCGGCGCGACCGTCGAGCTCGAGGATCTCGACAGCGGCGAGCGCGTGACCTACCAGATCGTCGGCGACGACGAGGCGGACATCAAGCACAACAAGATCTCGGTGAGCTCGCCGATCGCGCGCGCGCTGATCGGCAAGGAAGCCGGCGACACCGCCGACGTGCACGCGCCGGCGGGCGTTCGCAGCTACGAGATCCATGAAGTGCGCTACGTGTAGCGCTCGAGGCCTTGGCGCGGCGCCGATCGCGCGCCCGCTGCTTCATTGACGCGCACGACCAGCGCCATCCATGCCGTTGCACGGCAAAGATGGGCGCGCGAGGCCCGTACCGACGAGCGTCATCCCAAGACGACGTCATCGACTTTCGGGATTTCGGCATTCTTCCGACGTTCTTTAGGCCGTTCGTCGGCGTCGATCGACCGTTCGTGCGCGTGGCACGCGGCGTGCAGTTCGATGCCCACTCGCTGCAGCCCGTTGCGGCAACCGCCTACCACACAAGGGAGAACAGCCAAGTGACTCATTCGATCAATCGCGTTGCGCTCGGCGCCGCCATCGCGGCGGCGACGCTCGCCCTGTCGCCGGCGCACGCCGCCAACGCCACCGCGAACCTCGCCGTGCAGGCGCAGGTCAACGCGAACTGCACGATCTCGACGTCGATGGTCGACTTCGGCTCGTACGATCCGGTCGTCGCCAACGCAGCGGCGGCGAAGACCGGCAGCGGCGCCGTGACGGTCGCGTGCACGAAAGGATCGGCACCGACGATCGGACTCGGACTGGGCAGCAACGCGTCCGGGTCGACGCGCCGGATGACCAACGGCACCGACATGCTCTCGTATGAGCTGTACTTGCCGCCGAACGTGACGCCCGGCACCGCATGCGGCGCGCTGACGACGATCTGGGGCACGTCGGGCGCGAATCTGTTCACGCCGACATCGCCCGCGAGCACGGCTGGCCGCACGTACAACGTCTGCGGTTCGATCGCCGGCGGACAGAACGTCGGCGTCGGCACGTACAACGACATCGTCGTCGCCACCGTCAACTTCTGATCGCGCTGTGACGTCGCTTCGACGCGCGGCCGCCAAGGCCGCGCTGCTGGCGTGCGCGCTCGCGTGCACGGGCGTGCGCGCCGGGTCGTTCCAGGTCAACCCGATCCGCGTCGATTTGTCCGTTCAGTCGACGAGCGCCGCGATCACCGTGCGCAACGACGGCAGCGAGCCCGTCGTCGTACAGGCGTCGATGCTCGCGTGGTCGCAGTCCGGCGGCAGCGACGTCTACACGCCGACGACCGAAGCGCTCGTCACGCCGCCGATCGCGACGATCGCACCCGGTCGCGAGCAGATCATGCGCGTGGGCTTGCGCCGCGCGCCGGAGGCCGCGCGCGAGTTGACGTATCGGCTGTTCCTGCAGGAAGTGCCCGCGCCGCCGCAGCCGGGCTTCAACGGATTGCAGGTCGCGCTTCGCATCGGCGTGCCGGTGTTCGTCGCTCCGCTGATGCCGAATCCGAAGCCGTTGCGCTGGAGCGCGGTGCTCGCGAGCGAAGGCATGTTGAAGCTTGCTGCATCGAACGGCGGCAACGTGCATCACCGGATCGGCGACTTCGATGTGCGCATCGCCGGCGACGCCGCCGCGCCGCTCGCCGGCGCGTCGACGGTGTCTTACGTGCTGGCCGGCCAGACGCGTGAATGGACGCTCGCGGCTCCCTTCGATCGCGTGCGCTTCGCAAGCGAGCTTGCGCTGAAGGCGTTCACCGATGCGGGCGAGATCGAAGCGGCAATCAGGCTCGATCGCTAGCGCGCTGATGCCGCTCGCCCTGCTCGCGCTCGTTTGCGGCGGTGCCGACGCCCAGCCGGCGGACGTGGTCGACAGCGCGCTTCGGCTTGCGCAAGCGAGCGCTTCGAGCGAGAACGACAGCGAGCTGCTGCTTGCGGTCGAGGTCAACGCACAGGCGTCGGCCGAATCGATCATCGTGCTGCGCCGCGCCGACGGCACGTTCTGGCTCCCGGCCGACTCGCTCGCGCGCTGGCGGTTGCGCGCGCCCGACGCGACGCCGCTGCGTCACGGCGGCGTCTCGTACTTCGCGCTCGCGTCGATCGCCGGCGCGCGCTATTCCTTTGACGCGGCATCGGCGACACTCGCGATCACCGCGGCGCCCGAAGCGTTCACGGGCACACAACTGTCGAGCGCGGCAGCGTCGTATCCGCCGCCGACGCTACCGTCGCCCGGCGGCTTCGTCAATTACGAATTGTTCGTCGCGCGCGCGAGCGGCGTCTCGACGGCCGCGGCGCAGCTCGAGGCGGGGCTGTTCTCGCGCTTCGGCGTCGTCACCTCGGGACTGCTTGCACAAAGCGTCGGCGGCATGCGCGATGCGGTCCGACTGGACACGACGTACACGCGTGACTTTCCGCAGAGGATGGAAACGCTTCGCGTCGGCGACACCATCACGTTTGCCGGTGCATGGGGACGCGCCGTGCGCATCGGCGGCGTGCAGTACGGCACCAATTTCGCGACGCGGCCGGGCTTCGTCACGTTTCCGACGGTTGCAGCGAACGGCCAGGCCGCGCTGGCGTCCACCGTCGACGTGTTCGTCGACAACGCGCTCGTCGCGCATCGCGCGATCGCGCCGGGGCCGTTCGCGATCACGAACATTCCGACCGTCTCGGGCAGCGGCAACGTCCAACTCGTCGTTCGCGACCTTTTCGGCCGCGAGCAGCTGATCTCGCAGCCGTTCTACTCGACGGCGCAGCTGCTCGCGCCGGGTCTGTCGCAATACTCGGTCGAGGCCGGCTTCGAGCGGCGCAACTTCGGCGTCGACAGCGACGATTACGGCCCTGGCGTCGCAAGCGCGACGTATCGGCGCGGAATCACACCTCGTCTCACCGGCGAGGCTCGCGGCGAGGCGAGCAAGGGTGCCGCTGCCGTCGGCGCCGCGGCCGACTGGCTCGTCGACGACGTCGGTGTGCTGCACGGCGTGCTCGCGACGAGCCGCACTGCGCACGACGGCAACGGAACGCTCGCCGGCGCGGGCTTCGAGCGGCGCACCGCCGTGTGGACGCTCGCCGCGCAGATGCAATGGACGTCGCCGGCGTATCGCGCGGCCGGCGTCGGCGCCGACAGTCCGCTGCCGCGCTTGCAGGCGGCCGCGACGCTCGGCGCGCAGCTCGGACGCTACGGCAGCGCCGGTGTCACGTGGATCGAGCAAAGCTTCCGCGACGCCGACGACCTGCGGGTGCTCTCGCTCGGCTACACCGTGTCGCTCGGCTCGTTCGGGTTCCTCAACGTCGCCGCCGTGAAGACGTACGGCGCATCGGGCGACGTCGCGCTGACCGCGACGCTGACCGTTCCGCTGACGTCGCGCGATTGGGCGAGCGCGTCGCAGAACGTCGTGCGCGCAAGCCGCAACGGCAATCGCGACGACACGTCGGCGACGCTGCAGCGCAATCTGCCGGCCGGCGAGGGATTCGGCTATCGGCTCGTCGCGCGGTCGCCCTCCGAGCTCGCCGCCGACCTGAGCTACCAGAACGACGTCGGAACGTATGGGCTCGACGCGACGCGCGTCGATGGCGCGGTCGCCGTGCGCGCGAGCGTGGCCGGAGGCGTCGGCTTCATCGCAGCGCATGCGTTCGCGAGCCGCGCGATCACCGAGAGCTTCGGTGTCGTGCGCGTCGACGACTACGACGGCGTTGGCGTGATGCTCGACAACCAGCCGGTCGCGCGTACCGGCGCCGGCGGCTATGCGGTCGTGCCGCGTCTTCGCGCGTACGACGCGAACGCGATTTCCGTCGTCGAGCGCGACCTGCCGCTCGACGCGCAGGTCGACCGGCTTCGCGTCGAGGCGATCCCCTATTACCGCAGCGGCGTGCTGATCGAATTTCCGATCCGCCGCTCGCACGGCGCGACGTTTCGACTGCGTCTGGACGACGGCGGCGACATGCCGGCCGGCGCGCTCGTCGACGTGATCGGCGGCGATGCCGCCTTTCCCGTCGCGCTCGGCGGCGAGGTCTACGTCACCGGCCTCAAGGCAAGCAACCGCTTGCGCGCGACGTGGAACGGCCGCTCCTGCGAGTTCGCGGCAGACCTCGCCGCCATGCATGATCCGCTGCCGGATCTCGGCGTGATCGCCTGCCGCGGCGTCGATCGATGAGCGCCGCTCCACGCACTGCGACGACGATCGGCGCGATCGCGGCGCTCGCGTCGTCGCTCTGCGCAGCCGCGACGTGCAGCGTCGCGGTGCCGGCGATCAGCTTCGGTGCATACGACGTGTTCGCGAGTGCGCCGTTGCGCTCGACGACGACGCTCAACGTCACGTGCGCGAAGAGCGCCGGCGATCCGTCGTCGGTTTCGGTCAGCTTCGCGATCGCGTTCTCGGCGGGATCGAGCGCGAGCTACGCGCAGCGACGAGCTCGCAAGCGGTGCGAACCGACTCGACTACAACCTGTACACGAATTCGGCGCGCACGCTGGTGTGGGGCGACGGAACCGGCGGATCGCAGCTCGTGAGCGGCGCCCAGAAACTGAGCAACGGCAATCCGCAGCGAACGAGCTCGTTCACCGTCTACGGGCAGGTGCCGGCGCAGCAGAACGCCGCCGTCGGCAGCTACGCCGAGAGCTTGCTGGTGACGGTGAACTACTGAATGGACGCTACAGCGGCCGCACGACGAGCGCGAGCGGCCACGGATAGACGCCCGGCGCAACATTCTTGTCGAGCATGAAGCGATACGTGATCTGCGCTTGCACGGCGGGGCCACGGCGACGGTCGATCATCGTGCCTCCGTCGCGACCGATGTCGCCGCCCGCCGCTGCGCTCTGCACGCGTGCCGAGCGGAACATCGGCAGACGCGTGTAGAAATCGACGATATAGCCGGCGCGGCTGTTCGTCTTCACCGTGAGCCTCGACGCCGACGGCGCATCGACGTAGCCGCGCTCGACGTCGGCCGGCGTCACCGCAAGCTGCTCTGCCTGGTAGTCGACGCTCGCCTCGACGCGAGGCGGCACGACGCAGCCGACGCCGAGCGACGCGCTGGCCGCATCGGCATGCGACTTGGCCGAGTACGCGGCGCCGGCGAGCAGCGCCGAGCACAGCGCCGCCGTGCGCAATTTGCGCAGGTTGCGCTGCAGCGCGAGCGCGGCGCGCAGTTGACGCGCGCGCATCGTACTCGAGCGCATCAACTCTTCGCCCAGACGACGGCCGGAGTGCCGCTGGCTCACGAGCGCGACGGCGAGGTCGTGACGCGAGATCACGCCGCACGCGACCAGCAGTTGGCCGAGCCGGGGCGGACGGTGCGCGTCCGCCCCGGTGGCGCAGGCCGGTTGCCCATGAGGTGCGGACACCCATCGCGCTGCCGTCGAGGACGAAGCTGGAACCCGGCGGCGTGAAAGAGTGCCCACGCCGGTCTAAACGGCCGGAATTGGGCGATCTTGACCCCGCAATTCGGCGAATCGACGAACGGCGCCTCGTGCTCCGAGCCGCCGCCCGTGCCCGGATGCTAAGGGTTCCCGCGCCGGCGACGCACGGTCGGCTCGTTGCGCGCGCCGGACTGTTGCGTCGCCGCCATGACGGCGCGGCGGCGGCGGCGCGGGGCATCGGGCGCGAGTGCGCGCGGCGGCGGCCTGCGCGCGGTCTTGCCGCTCGGCTTGTGCTTCGTCGCGGCGCGCGCCGCCTTGGCGTCGTTAGCCGCCTCGGGCTTGCGGCGATACACGATCAGCAGCTTTCCCAGATGCTGGACGGGCGCCGCGCCGAGCTCGTCGCAGACACGCGCAAGCATCGCTTCGCGCGCGTTGCGATCGTCGACGTGCGCGCGGATCTTGATCAGCTCATGCGCGGCGAGCGCGACGTCGATCTCGTGCACGACGCTCGGGGTGAGACCGTGCGCTCCGATGCTCACCACCGGATGCAGCGGATGAGCGCGCGCCCTTAGCGAGCGCCGCTCGGTCGGTGAAAGCTCGATCATCCCCGCACCTGTCTGAAGCGCGCCGTTGCGCCAAGCGTCCCAGTGTAGCCGAACCTATAATGCGGCCATGGCCCGACACGTGCCGACGGCGGGTCGCCCCGTGATCCGGACGCTGCCCGTCATCGACGGCGCGGATCACGCCGATGCTTCGTTGCGCGCCGTATTCCCGCCGTCGATCGGCGGCTTCTTGCACGAGACCGCGGTGCGCCAATGAAGCACGCGCTCAATCCGAAGAAGAAGAAGCATCGCTTTACCAAGGCGTGGATGCACGAGCACGTCACCGACCACTGGGTGACCGAGGCGCAGCGCCGCGGCTATCGGTCGCGGGCCGCGTTCAAGCTGATCGAGCTCGCCGACAAGGACGCGCTGCTTGTTCCCGGCATGAGCGTCGTCGATCTCGGCGCCGCGCCCGGAAGCTGGTCTCAAGTGCTGCACGAACGCCTCGGAGCGACGGCGACGATCATCGCCCTCGACGTCCTGCCGATGGATCCGATCGCCGGCGTGCGCTTCGTCGCCGCGGATTTGCGGACCGACGAGGGTCTCGCGGCGCTCGAGGCCGTGCTTGCCGGCTGCAAGGTCGACCTTGTCGTTTCGGACATGGCCCCCAACCTTTCCGGTGTCGCGTCGGCCGACCAGGCGCGCGGCGTGCATCTCGCCGAACTCGCGCTCGAGTTTGCGGCGCGGTGGCTGCAACCGGGCGGCGGGTTCGTCGTCAAACTTTTCCAGGGAGAAGGGTTCGCGGAATTCCGCCAGTCGATGCAGCGCAGCTTCGATAAGGTTCATGTGCGCAAGCCCGCGGCGTCGCGCGACCGCAGCCGCGAAGTTTTCCTCGTTGGAAAGGGCTTTCGAAACAATATCGTTGCCACCTAAAACCTTACCTTTTGTCGGCTAATCCTCTGATCGTCGTCAAACGGCGACGAAGTTTCCACATGCAACTGGCCGCCACCGTCGTCGCCCGGTAGAATGCCAAGCTAACCGACGCGGCGTTTGCGCGTGCGACGGACGCAGTGAGGGAAAGCGGCCACCCGCTGACTACGGCCGCGAGGAGTGATTTTTGAACAACCTGTTGAAGAACATCGGCATCTGGCTCGTGATCGGGCTGGTGGTGCTCACCGTCGTCAAGCAGTTCGATTCGCGCCAGACGACGAAGAATTCGGTCGCCTATTCCGAGTTCATGGATCAGGCGAAGTCGGGCCGCGTCGAGTCGGCGACCGTCGAAGGCCGCACCATCAAGTGGGTGTCGAACGACAAGAAGACCTACGTCACGTACAGTCCCGGCGACATCTGGATGGTCGGCGACCTCGTCAAGTACGGCGTCAAGGTCGAGGCGAAGCCCGAAGAGGAGCAGAGCTTCCTCGCGCAGATCTTCATCTCGTGGTTCCCGATGCTGCTGCTGATCGGCGTCTGGATCTTCTTCATGCGCCAGATGCAGGGCGGCGGCCGCGGTGGCGCGTTCAGCTTCGGCAAGAGCAAGGCGCGGATGCTGGACGAGTCGAACAACACGGTGACGTTCGCCGATGTCGCCGGCTGCGACGAGGCGAAGGAGGAAGTCGGCGAGCTGGTCGAGTTCCTGCGCGATCCGTCGAAGTTCCAGAAGCTGGGCGGCCGCATTCCGCGCGGCGTGCTGATGGTCGGCTCGCCGGGCACCGGCAAGACGCTGCTCGCGAAGGCGATCGCCGGCGAGGCGAAGGTGCCGTTCTTCTCGATCTCGGGCTCCGATTTCGTCGAGATGTTCGTCGGCGTCGGTGCGGCGCGCGTGCGCGACATGTTCGAGCAGGCGAAGAAGAACGCGCCGTGCATCGTGTTCATCGACGAAATCGACGCCGTCGGCCGCCAGCGCGGGGCAGGTCTCGGCGGCGGCAACGACGAGCGCGAGCAGACGCTGAACCAGCTGCTGGTCGAGATGGACGGCTTCGAAGGCAATTCGGGCGTCATCGTGATCGCCGCAACGAACCGTCCCGACGTGCTCGACCCGGCGCTGATGCGGCCGGGCCGCTTCGACCGCCAGGTCGTCGTGCCGCTGCCCGACATCCGCGGCCGCGAGCAGATCCTGCTGGTGCACATGCGCAAGGTGCCGATGGCCTCCGACGTGAAGGCCGACATCATCGCGCGCGGCACGCCGGGATTCTCCGGCGCCGATCTCGCGAACCTCGTCAACGAGGCGGCGCTCTTCGCCGCGCGCAAGACCAAGCGCCTGGTCGACATGGACGACTTCGAGATGGCGAAGGACAAGATCGTCATGGGCGCCGAGCGGCGCTCGATGGTGATGCCCGAGGAAGAGCGGCGCAACACCGCGTTCCACGAGTCCGGCCACGCCGTCGTCGCGAAGCTGCTGCCGAAGACCGACCCGGTGCACAAGGTGACGATCATCCCGCGCGGCCGCGCGCTCGGCGTCACCATGCAGCTGCCGGAGACGGATCGCTACAGCATGGACCGCGACCGGATGCTGTCGATCATCTCGGTCCTGTTCGGCGGCCGCATCGCCGAAGAGCTCTTCATGAACCAGATGACGACGGGCGCTTCCAACGACTTCGAGCGCGCGACGCACATGGCGCGCGAGATGGTCACGCGCTACGGCATGTCGGACGCGTTGGGCCCGATGGTGTACGGCGAGAACGAGGGCGAGGTGTTCCTCGGCCGCTCGATCACGCGCACGGTGAACATGTCGGAAGAGACGATGCGCAAGGTCGATTCCGAGATCCGCAAGATCATCGACTCGCAGTACGCGGTCGCGCGGAAGCTGATCGAGGACAATCGCGACAAGGTCGAGGCGATGGCGAAGGCGCTGCTCGAGATGGAAACGATCGACGCCGACCAGATCAACGACATCATGGGCGGAAATCCGCCGCGTCCGCCGAAGCCGACGACGACACCCGCGGGAGCGCCGGCGGTGCCGGGCGCGCCGGCCGGTCCTGACCCGGCGCCGAGCACCAATCCGGTGTAACGCGGCTACGCGATGAGCGAGCGAAGGGCGTGCGAGAGTGCACGCCCTTTGTCTTCACGCGCGATCCTCGTGTTCGCTTCGGCGCGATGCCTCGTAGTCGCTTAGGGCGCCGCAATCGTGCCGGCCTACGGGTTGCCCGGTGCGGTGGGCGGGCGTCGACCCACCGACGCCTCGCCGCCGCACCACCCGTGACGGCCGGCGCGGCTTATGCGCTCCCGCGAGGCATGCGCGCCTCGCTCGCGCGCGGCATTGGCACGCTGTCGACGGCGGGTGCGGTGGCGAATGCCTGGCTGCGACGCCTAAGCGAAGGACAGGCATTCGCCACCGACGCGCGAGCGACAGCGTGAGCCAACATCGCACCTGGCACTGCGGCCGCCACGCGCTCGACCTTTCGCAGCCGCGCGTGATGGGCATCGTCAACGTGACGCCGGATTCGTTCGCCGACGGCGGCCGGTATGCGAAGCCGGAAGAGGCGATCGCGCACGCGAAGCGGCTGATCGATGACGGCGCCGACATCGTCGACGTTGGCGGCGAATCGACGCGACCCGGCGCGCAGCCGGTCACCGTTGCCGACGAGATCGCACGGGTTCTCCCCGTCGTCTCGGCGCTCGCGCGCGACGGGGCTGTCGTATCGGTCGACACGCGCAGCGCCGAGGTGATGCGGGCAGCGATCGGCGAAGGCGCATCGATCGTGAACGACGTCGAGGCGCTGCGCGCCGACGGCGCGCTCGACGCCTGCGTTGCAAGCGACGTCGGCGTCGTGCTGATGCACATGCGCGGCGAGCCGTCGACGATGCAGGCCGCGCCCGCGTACGACGACGTCGTGGCCGAGGTGCGTGCGTTTCTGCAGGCGCGCACGCGGGCCTGCGTCGCCGCCGGCATCGCGCGCGAGCGCATCGTCGTCGACCCGGGGTTCGGCTTCGGCAAGACGGCTGCGCACAACCTGACGTTGCTGCGCGCGTTGCCGGACATCGCGCGCGACGGTTCGCCGGTCCTCGTGGGGCTGTCGCGCAAGGTGACGCTCGGCGTGCTGACCGGCCGCGGCGTCGACGAGCGTGTCGCGGCGAGCATCGCGGCGGCACTGTGCGCGCTCGCTCGCGGTGCCCGCATCGTGCGCGTCCACGACGTTCGCGAGACCGTCGACGCACTCGCCGTCTGGCAGGCGGTCGAGCGGTCGGCGTGATCGCGTCACGCAGCCGATTTACAATACGCGTTTGGCATAAAAGAGCGAGGTTGCCTTGGGCCAGCGCAGACTGTTCGGAACCGATGGCGTACGCGGCCGCGTAGGCGAATCGCCGATCACGCCCGAGCTCGTGCTGCGCCTCGGCTGGGCCGCGGGCCGCGTGCTCGCCGCGGACGCCCTGCGCGACGGCCGCAGGCCCGGCGTGCTGATCGGCAAGGACACGCGCATCTCCGGCTACATGCTCGAAGCGGCGCTCGAGGCGGGTCTTTCGGCGGCCGGCTGCGACGTCTATCTGTCGGGTCCGCTGCCCACGCCTGCCGTCGCCTATCTGACGCGCGCGCTGCGCCTGTCCGCCGGCATCGTGATCAGCGCATCGCACAATCCGTTCGACGACAACGGCATCAAGTTCTTCTCCGCTGCCGGCGCAAAGCTCGACGACGACATCGAAGGCGCGATCGAGCAGCAGATGGATCTGCCGCTCGTCTGCGCACCGTCCGGCGAGCTCGGCAAGGCGTGGCGCGTGGGCGACGCCGCGGGCCGCTACATCGAGTTCTGCAAGAGCACGTTCCCGAACGAGCGCGATCTCAAGGGCTGGAAGATCGTCGTCGACTGTGCGCACGGTGCCGCCTACCACGTCGCGCCGCCGGTGTTCCACGAGCTGGGCGCGGAGGTCATCGCGATCGGTGCCGAGCCGGACGGCCTCAACATCAACGCCGGCGTCGGCGCGATGAACCCGAAGCACCTGCAGAAGGCGGTCGTCGCACACCGCGCCGACATCGGCGTCGCGCTCGACGGCGACGGGGACCGCGTGCTGTTCGTCGATCGCGACGGCCGATGCTTCGACGGCGACGAGCTGCTGTACGTGATCGCGCTCGACTACCGCCGGCGCGGCACGCTGGCGGGCGGCGTCGTCGGCACGCAGATGACGAACCTCGGCTTCGAGCAGGCGCTCGCGCGCGAGGGGGTCGCGCTCGAGCGCGCGAAAGTCGGCGATCGCTACGTGCTCGAGCGGCTGATCGCGAAGGGCTGGCAGATCGGCGGCGAGAACTCCGGGCACGTGATCTGCCTCGACAAGCACACGACCGGCGATGCGATCATCGCCGCGCTCGCCGTCATGCGCGCACTGGTCGAGCAGAAGACGACGCTTGCGCAGGCGACCCGCGGCATCTCGCTGTTCCCTCAGCGGCTGATCAACGTGCGCGTCCCGCGTGGCTACGACTGGAAGAGCAACCCGGCGATTTGCGCCGCCGAGGCGCACATCGTCGCGGCGCTCGGTGATGCCGGCCGCGTGCTGCTGCGTCCGTCGGGCACCGAGCCGGTGCTGCGGGTGATGGTCGAGGCGCGCGAGAGCGGGCTCGCCGACCGCCATGCGCAGGCGCTCGCCGCGGCGATCGAGCAGCACGCGGCCGCGTGAAAAGGGGGACGGACCACGTTTTGCGCAACCGCTGAAAAAGACGGGCGCCTGAGCGCGCGGGCCACGGAAAACGTGGTCTGTCCTCGATAATGGTTGCCGTCGTTCACGCAGCGCCGAAGGCCAATGCGCCGCAAGCCGTCGCCGCGTGGCTCGCCTCGCTGCGCGGCGTCTATCCCGATGAAGACGTCGTGACGTTCGACGCCGCCGCGGCGTATGCGCGCGAGCGTTACGGCGACGCGCGCACGCGCGACGGCGAGCCGCTCGTCGATCGTGCGCTCGGCACCGCGTCGATCGTCGCGGGGCTTAAGCTCGACGCCGGTGCGGTGCGCGCCGCGCTGCTGTCGTGCCTGCCTGCAGCGGCCGCGCTCGACGCCGACGATGTCGAGCTCCGATTCGGCGCCGACGTCACGACGCTCGTGACCGGCGTCGCGAAGATGGACGAGATCCGCGCGCTGCCGCATACCGGCGACGCGCACGAGCGCGCTGCGCAGGCCGAGCGACTGCGCAAGATGCTGCTCGCGATGGTCGAGGACATCCGTGTGGTGCTGGTGAAGCTCGCCGAGCGCACGCAGGCGATGCGCTTCCTCGTCGCGAGAGGCGAGGGAGCGCCGCGCGAGCGCGCAGCGCAGGACGTCCTCGACCTCTTCGCGCCGCTCGCCAATCGCCTCGGCGTCTGGCAGCTCAAATGGGAGCTCGAGGACCTGTCGCTGCGCGTGCTCGAGCCCGACACGTACAAGGCGATCGCGCGGATGCTCGACGAGCGCCGCCTCGATCGCTCGCGCTATATCGACGACGTCATCGCGCTGCTCACCCGCGAGCTCGCAGCCGCGGGGATCCATGCGGAGGTGACCGGACGGCCGAAGCACATCTACAGCATCTGGAGCAAGATGCGGCGCAAGCAGACGGGTATCGACGCCGTGTACGACATCCGTGCCGTGCGCATCCTCGTCGACGACGTCAAGGATTGCTACTCCGCGCTCGGCATCGTCCATCACCTGTGGACGCCGCTCGCCGGCGAGTTCGACGACTACATCGCCAAGCCGAAGGCGAACGATTACCGCTCGCTGCATACGGCCGTGATCGGTCCCGAGGAAAAGCCGCTCGAGGTGCAGATCCGAACGTTCGAGATGCACCGGCATTCCGAGTACGGCGTCGCCGCGCACTGGCGTTACAAGGAGGAAGGCGGCGCGAAGGCGCGCGCGGGCCGCCGCGATCCGGCGTACGAGGATCGCATCGCGTGGCTGCGCCAGGTGCTCGACTGGAAGGACGCGGTCTCCGACTCCTCGGAGTGGCTCGCCGCGTTCAAGAGCAGCCTTTTCATCGATACGATCTACGTGCTCACGCCGCAGGGCAAGGTCGTCGACCTGCCGCGCGGCGCGACGCCCGTCGACTTTGCGTACGCCGTGCACACGAGCCTGGGGCACCGGTGCCGCGGCGCGCGGGTGAACGGCGCGATGGTGCCGCTCAACACGCCGCTATCGAACGGCCAGCAGGTCGACATCGTCGCGGCCAAGCAGGGCGGGCCGTCGCGCGACTGGCTCAACCAGGAGCTGGGCTACGTCGCGAGCCACCGCGCGCGCGCCAAGGTGCGCCAGTGGTTCAAATCGCAGCAACTCGACGAGACGATCGCCCAGGGTCGCGCGATCGTCGAGCGCGAGCTGCAGCGTGCCGGCGCGACCGCGGTGAACCTCGATTCGGTCGCCGCAAAGGCTGGTTACGACAGCACGCAGGGATTCTTCGCCGCGGCGACGCGCGACGAGTTGAACCTGCGCCAGATCCAGGCAGCGATCCGCGCGGTGATCGAGCCGGCCGCCGCCGTCGCGAGCGCGCCGTCGACCGAGGTGCCGACGCGGCAGAGCAAGGCCGCGCAGTCGGGCAGCGGCATTCTCGTCGTCGGCGTCGACCGGCTGATGACGGCGCTCGCGCGCTGCTGCAAGCCGGCGCCGCCTGACCCGATCGTCGGCTTCGTCACGCGCGGCAAAGGTGTGTCGGTTCATCGTCAATCGTGCTCCAACGTCGCGCGAATGAAGGCGCGCGAGCCGGAGCGGCTGATCAGCGCCGATTGGGGCGCGCCGCGCGACGAGGTGTTCCCGGTCGACGTCGTCGTCGAGGCGATGGACCGTCAGGGACTGCTGCGCGACATCACCGAAATACTTTCGCGCGAGCGGATCAACGTGACGGCGGCGAACACGATGACGCGCAACCTCCATTCGAGGATGGCCTTCACGCTCGAGGTTCGCGGCCTCGACGCGCTTGCTCGCGCGCTGGCGCTCGTGCGCGACGTGCCGGGCGTGCTCGCAGCAGCACGCCGATAGCCTGCAGCGGCTGCGGACTACGGCGCGTGGAGCGCGCCGCCCAGTCCGCCGCGATCCATCGGACGTTTTCCGTGGCTGCGGATTCGAAAGGCGAGCGCGACCAGCAGAACGCCGAACACGATCGCGAAGCTCGCGATCATCCAGATCAGCGCGAGCGCGCCCGACGCGGGCCACGCGATCAGCAGCGCGCCGAAGACGACCGATGCGACGCCGGAGAGGATCAGCAGCCACTCGTTGTCGATCTCCTTGCGCAGCCGGATCGCCGCGGCGATCTCGAACACGCCGGTGGCGATCGCCCACGCGGCGATCAGCAGCAGCAGCGACAGCGCGGTGATGGCGGGCCACACGAACGTCAGCACGCCGATGACGATGCCGAGAACGCCAACCGCGAGCAGCGACCACATCCGGCGGCCGCCGTCGCGCAGCCTGAAGGCGGCGATCAGAGCGAGCACGCCATCGATGAATGCGTACGCGCCCCACAGCACGGTCAGCACGGCGAGCGTGATGCCGGGCAGCACGAACGCGAGCAGCCCGAAAACGATCGCGGCAGCGCCGCGCAATGCGATCCAGCCCCAGCGGGGACCGAGTTGAGCGACCACCGTTGACTCGTCCATGTCGAACTCCTGTGACTATCGAATTCCGACACCGCCGCCTCGCGGCAGTTTCGTCCGGGCGTGTAGACGTGTCCGCCGGCGGTGGTAGAGTGGGTGCAGGCAAGTTTTCCGGATGGGACCGGCAGGAGCTTCATCGATGCTGCGCATCGTGACTGCGGTCATCGCATCGGCCCTGCTGAACGCGGCCGCTGCGGCGCCGCTGGTAATTACTGCGGAAATCCGCGGCGGGATCGGACCCGCGAGCGCCGCGTACTTCGAGCGCGTGCTCGACCATGCGCGCGCATCGAGCGCGAGCCTGGTCGTCGTTTCGATCGACACGCCCGGCGGGCTCGATCGCTCGATGCGCGACATGATCCAGGCGCTGCTCGCCTCGCCGGTGCCGGTCGCGATGTACGTGTCGCCGAGCGGCTCGCGAGCAGCGAGCGCCGGAACGTACCTGCTCTATGCGAGCCACGTCGCGGCGATGGCGCCGGGAACGAATCTCGGTGCCGCCACGCCGGTTTCGATCGGCCTCGGCGGCGGTGATTCCGACAAGGGCAAGTCCGACAAGTCCGACGGCGACGCGAAGGCGCCGAAGAGCACGATGGAAGCGAAGGTGATGCACGATGCCGCCGCCTACCTGCGCAGCCTCGCGCAGATGCGCGGCCGCAATGCCGAATGGAGCGAGAAGGCGGTGCGCCAATCGGAGAGCCTGTCGGCGGACGAAGCGCTCAAGCTCAACGTTGTCGACGTGATCGCGACCGACGTGCCGGATCTCGTCAAGAAGATCGACGGCCGCACGGTCAAAGTCGCCGACGCGACGAAGAAGCTCGCGCTCGCCGATGCGACGTTCGAGCCGGCTCGCCCGAACTGGAAGGAGCAGCTGCTCGGCGTCGTTTCCGATCCGAACATCGCGCTGTTGCTGATGATGGCCGGCGTCTACGGCCTGCTGTTCGAGTTCATGGCGCCCGGCACCGCGGTTCCCGGCGTCGCGGGATCGATCGCGCTGCTGCTCGGGCTCTACGGACTCGCGCTGCTGCCGGTCAACTATGTGGCCGTGGCGCTACTGTTGCTCGGGCTCGGCATGATGGTCGCAGAGGCGTTCCTGCCGACGTTCGGCGTGATCGGCGTCGGCGGCATCGTCGCGTTCGTCGCCGGGGCGCTGTTCCTGATCGACGCCGAGATTCCGGGCTTCACGATCTCGTGGGGCTTCGTCGTGCCGATCGTGCTCGTGAACGCCATCGTGCTCGCCGCGGTCGGCGCCTTCGCGCTGCGCTCGCGGCGCAACGCGTCCGTTGCAGGCGCCGAAGGCATGCTCGGTGCGCCGGTCGAGGCGCTCGAGGATTTCGATGACGAGGGCTGGGTGCGTGCGCACGGCGAGCGCTGGCGCGCGCGAACGAGCGTGCCGCTCAAGCAGGGAGCGCACGCACGCATCGCGGCCGTCGACGGGCTGCTGCTGATCCTGCGGCCCGACGAAAGCGGAGGAGCACGATGATCTGGGGAATCGGCTGGGGCGGTGCGTTTCTGGTGCTGTTGGTGCTCGTCGCGTCGAGCATCCGCATCTTTCGCGAATACGAGCGCGGCGTTGTGTTCTTCCTCGGGCGGTTCGCCGCAGTGAAGGGACCCGGCCTCGTGCTGATCTGGCCCGTCGTGCAGCAGGTCGTTCGCGTCGACCTGCGCACGGTGGTGATGGACGTGCCGAGCCAGGACGTGATCTCGCGCGACAACGTGTCGGTCAAGGTGAACGCGGTCATCTATTTCCGTGTCATCGATCCGCAGAAGGCGATCATCCAGGTCGCGAATTTCCTGGAGGCGACGTCGCAGCTCGCGCAGACGACGCTGCGCTCGGTGCTCGGCAAGCACGAGCTCGACGACATGCTCGCCGAGCGCGAGCGGCTGAACGTCGACATCCAGCAGATCCTCGATGCGCAGACCGACGCCTGGGGCATCAAGGTCGCCATGGTGGAGATCAAGCACGTCGACATCAACGAGACGATGGTGCGGGCGATTGCGCGGCAGGCGGAAGCGGAGCGCGAGCGCCGCGCGAAGGTGATCCACGCCGAAGGCGAGCTGCAGGCCTCCGAGAAGCTGCTGCAGGCGTCGCAGGTGCTCGCGCGCACGCCGCAGGCGATGCAGCTGCGCTACCTGCAGACGCTATCGGCGATCGCCGGCGACCGCACGTCGACGATCGTGTTCCCGATGCCCACCGAGCTGCTGCAGACGCTTGCGAAGGGACTCCGCGAGCCCTAGAAATGGGGGACAGACCACGATTTCCCGAAGCCGGACTCGATGCCGAGTACCGCTGGGAAATCGTGGTCTGTCCCCTATTTCCTATTTCGCGCTGTTTCGCCTGTTTCGAGCGTCAGTCGGGCGATTCGACATCCGCGGGAAGCTCGATCCCGAATATCTCGACCAGTATCCGTCGCCGCTCGTCGCTCCCGCCGAGGTGGCGCATCGACGTCGTCCGCCCGTCATCCTCGATCACCTCGAGATCGCGCAGCGTTACCCGCTTGTCCGGCGAGAGCCGCTGCGCCGTGACGATCTGCACGAAGCGCGATTCCGGATGCGTCGACGTGTACCAGTTCGCGACGTCGAAATCGGCGGGCAGCTGCGGCTCGAGCGTGAACGCGTAGAGGTCTCGCCAGTCGCCGTTCGCGAGCGACTGCATCACCTGCATGCCGTCGCGTTCGGCGATCACGCGGTACGTCCACGCGAATTGCGCGGTCGGCGCCTCGGCACCGAGCGGTACCGGCAACAACAGGCCGTCGGCGCCGAAGCCGACGTCGGCGATCATCGTGTCGCCATCGACGTCGACTGCGAGCAGCATGTGCGTCCGCGCGCGTACGGACGACGCGCCGAGGCGTACGCGCGCCCCGAGGCGCGTGACGCGGAATCCGACGGCCTCGAGCGCGGCCGCGAACAGCGTGTTCTGCTCGAAGCAATAGCCGCCGCGGCGCCGGGCGACGAGCTTCGATTGAAGGCTTGGCAGATCGAGCCGAATGCGCCGCCCGGCGACCACGTCGAGGTTCTCGAACGGAATCGACGTGGCATGCGCGAGATGGAGCCCGGCAAGCACGCCGCGCGTCGGTGCGAGCGGGCCGTCGTAGCCGATGCGCGCGCGATACGCGTCGAGATCGAATTCATCGGACATGAACACGAGTCTACCCGAGCATTCGCACGCCCATCGCAACGAGCCCGGCTGCGCCGCACGCGCCGATCACCGGGATGACGCCCACGCCGAAGCGGAACAGCGCAACCGCGGCGCCGGCGGCGATGATCGCCGCGACCTCGTCGAAGCGGCCGCCGAGCCCGTTCGGCCACAGCACGTGATAGGCGAAGAAGGCCGCGAGGCTCGCGATGACGCCGACGACCGCGGCGGTGATTCCGGTGAGCGGCGCGGTGAAGCCGATGCGACCGTGCGTCGATTCCACGAGCGGCCCGCCCGCGAGAATGAACACGAAGCTTGGCAGGAACGTGAACAACGTTGCGGCACATGCGCCGGCGATGCCGGCGAGCGCGTGCGCGAGCGCGCTCGCGCCGAACAGCGCCTTCGTCCAGCCGCCGACGAAACCGACGAACGCGACGATCATGATCAGCGGTCCCGGCGTCGTCTCGCCGAGCGCGAGGCCGTCGATCATCTGTGCCGGCGCGATCCACCCGTACGTCTCGACGGCGCCCTGGTAGACGTACGGCAGCACCGCGTACGCGCCGCCGAACGTCAGCAGCGCCGCCTTGGTGAAGAACCATGCCATCGCCGCGAGCGTCGCGCCGGGGTCGAGCGCGACAGCGATCGCGAACGCGGCAAGCCAAAGGCCGAGCGCGACGCCGATCACGAGCGACAGCGAACGCCAGCTGAAGCGAGCGTGCGCCGGCGTCGGCGTCTGGTCGTCGATCAGCGCCGCCGCATGGCCGCCGCTGCGCTGCGCGGCATGCGCGCCGCTCGTCGCGAACGCGTTCGGCGCGATGCGACCGCCGATCGCGCCGAGCAGCGCGGCGACGCTGACGATGACGGGAAATGGAACATGAAGGACGTAGATCGCGACGAACGCGGCGAGCGCGATCGCCCAGAGGACCGGGTGCTTCAGCGCGCGGCGCCCGATTCGCCACGCGGCGTGCAGCACGATCGAGACGACGGCGGGCTTCACGCCGTACAGGATGGCGGCAACCGCCGGCACGTCGCCGTATGCCATGTACGTCCACGACAGCGCGATCAGCACGAGCAGCGACGGCAGCACGAACAGCGCGCCGGCCACCACGCCGCCCCACGTTCGGTGCAGCAGCCAGCCGACGTACGTCGCAAGCTGCGTCGCCTCCGGACCGGGCAGCACCATGCAGTAGTTGAGCGCGTGCAGGAAGCGCGCTTCGGAGATCCAGCGCTTCGTGTCGACGAGATCGCGATGCATGATCGCGATCTGTCCCGCCGGCCCGCCGAAACTTATCCAGCCGAGCTTGAACCAGTAGCGAAGCGCCTCGCCGCGCGACGGTGCGGCGGGCGGCGCAAGCGCCTGCGCTTTCATTCGACCGCTGCGCTCCTGCACCAGACGTACAGCGCGTCGTAGACCAGCATGCCGTAGCGCAGCATCCCGAGGTCGTCGGCGAACATCCGCGCGAGGCCGAGCGACGTCGCGAGCAGCCCCGGAGCCTGCGCGGCCGCGTCCAGCGTATCGGTATCGGCAGCTCGCACGACCGTCGCGAGCCGCGCGAGCGCCGCGTCGTGCAGCTCGTAGCGCGCAATGAACGGGTCGAAGCTGCAGCGTGCGCCGTCGTGCGTGAAGCGCACGCCGGGCACGTCGTAGGGCTCGGCATCGTGATCGCGCGCGAAAGCGAGCACGTCGGCCGACGGCACATAGAAGAATTCGGCCGTGGGATCGATGAAGCGGCGAATGAGCCACGGGCACGCGATGCGGTCGATCTTCGGTCGCGCACGCGTCACCCACCGCGTCGGCGGCACCGGCGGCGCGGTCGCGCCGCCGTCGGCGCGCCAGGCCTCGAGGCCGCCGGCGAGATAGGATGCGTCGACGCCGCGCGCGGCGAGCGCGGCGGCCGCGTCGCGTCCAACGTCGTGCCCATGGACGCAGTAGACGACGACAGCACGCCACGGCTCCATTTCGCGCGAGAACGCCTCGAGCGCATCCGGCGTTCGCCGAAGGGCACCCGGAATCATCTGCGGGTCGCGCGCGAACGACTCGGCAAGACGCACGTCGACGACGATCGGCGGCGGAAACTGCGTGAGGGATTGCGACAGCGAATGCGCCGTGACGGCGTGCGGTGCGCTCATGAGTTCTCTCCTGGCTGCGCGTTGCAGCGGCGGGCAGAACTTGGACGGCGCGGCCGTCGGTGAAGCAGGGCGTCTCCCAAAAGCCCCGAGGCGCCATCGTACGGACGCATCGGCAAGCCTGTCAACGCGTCAGAGCTCGCCCTCTATCGGCAGCAGGTGCGCGAGGCGCGCGCGAAGCCGCTGCGCCGGCGTCGTGTCCGGCTCGTCGTCGTAGCGGCGCGCCCTGCCGTCGCGCTCGGTGAGCCATGCGAGGCGTCCGTCCGGCGTGCGCACCACGTGATAGCTGTTGTGCGGGCGCACCGCTTCGTCGAAGCGGCGCGTGATCTCGCGCGCGAGCGCGGGGCTGTCGATCCACAAGCCGACCTCGGTGTTCAGGTTGATCGAGCGCTGATCGAGATTCATCGATGTAAGGAACACGTAACGGCGATCCAGTACCTCCGCCTTCGCATGCAGCGCGGTGCGCGACCCGCTGCTCGGAGCGCGGCTTCGCCCGCGCGTGAACGGTGTCGCGAGCGCCTTCAGCTCGTAGAGCTCGACGCCCGCATCGAGCAGCGCATCGCGCGTCGCCGCGTAACCGGCATGAGCGAGCGGCATGTCGGTCGTCGCGAGCGAATTGGTGAGAATGCGCACGCGTGCGCCGCGTCGGACGGCCGCCCGGATCGCCGACATCGCCTCGTCGTCGGGCACGACGTACGGCGACACGATCAAGAGCTCCTGCCTGACCGCCGCGAGCGCCGGCAGCAGCTCGTCGGCGACTCGCCGCGTGCCGTCGTCGTCGCGCAGCGGGTCGACCTTGCGCGGACTGTCCGCGAGCACGCGCGCATGCGCCCACGTCGCGGCAAACCTGCCGTCGGCGACGTCGCGCCCGATGCGCGACATTCGCTCGGCGCGACCGTACGGCGTGTCGCGGTTCGCATCGCGCGCGGCCGCGAGCTTCGCCCGCGCCTCGCGGACGTCCTCCGCGCCGGGCGGATGCAGCATCAGCGCCTGCACCGGCACCGCGTACTTGCTGTTCCAGTAGTCGTCGAAGCTCGCCGACAGGCTGCGCACGACGGGACCGGCGGCGACGACGTCGAGATCCTGGAAATCGATCGGGCCTGGCGCCTCGAAGTACGCATCGCCGATGTTGCGCCCGCCGATCAAGGCAACCGCGTTGTCGGCGACGAACAGCTTGTTGTGCATCCGGCGGTTGAGCTGCACGCCGCGCACTGCGTATTCGAGGGCTACGAGCGCCGTCGCCGGACCGCGCATCAGGATCGGATTGAACGTGCGCATCTCGATCCGCGGATGCGACGAAAGCGCTGCCAGGGTGCTTTCGCTGCCGTATTGGCCGAGATCGTCGACGAGCACGCGCACACGGACGCCGCGATCGGCCGCGGCGAGCAGACGCTCGGCGATCAGATCGGCGCTTTCGCCTTCCATCAGGTAGTACTGCAGGTCGAGCGTGTGCTGAGCGGCGTCGATCAGCGCGACGCGCGCCGCGAAGCCGGCGAGACCCGACTCGATCACCCGAAACGCCGATTGCCCGGCGTGCTTCGCGGCCTCGGCGTACACGGCCCTGCCGAGCCGCGTCGTCGTCGGCGCGTCGTACGCGAACGACGGCGTCCGCGGCACGTCGCGCAGGTCGACCGTCGCGCAGCCGCCGATGCAGAGCAGCAGGACGAGCACGGCCAGCGCGCGCGCTTGCGCGCACGGCCGGTGGGCGGCACGCGTGATCACGGGAAAAAGTTGGGCCACTCGATTGCGAGCCGCTGCCGGGGACAGGAGTTCCGCATCGGCCCGCCGCTCGTCGCTGCGCGCGCAAAGGCCTTGTCGCGCACGCGGCGGCGATTGAAAAAAGCGCAACCGGCGTGCGCTACAGCAATCCTTCCAGCAGCTGCACGTCGACCATCGCGCCGGCGTCGACGTTGCCGCAATCGGCGGGCAGCACGATGAAGCAATTCGCGCGCGACATCGACGACAGGATGCCCGAGCCTTGGTCGCCGGTGGTCGCGACGCGATAACGGCCTTCGGCATCGCGCGTGAGCACGGCGCGCTGGAACTCGGTGCGCCCGGGAATCTTGCGAATCGGCGCGGCGAGCGCGACCTTGAACGCCGGCGCGGGGGCAACGTCGAGACGGCCCTGCATGACGAGCAGCGCGTCGCGCACGAACTCGTAAAAGGTCACCATCACCGAGACCGGATTGCCGGGCAGCCCGAAGAACATCGCATCGCCGAGGCGGCCGTAGGCCAGCGGACGGCCCGGCTTCATCGCGATCTTCCAGAACAGCACTTCGCCGAGCTTGTCCAGCAGCTGCTTGACGAAATCGGCTTCGCCAACCGATACGCCGCCCGACGTGATGACGACGTCCGCCGCCGCGGCGGCGGATGCGAACGCGCGTTCGAGATCGTCGGGCACGTCGCGCACGACTCCCATGTCGAGCAGCTCGCAATTCATGCGGGTCAGCATGCCGTAGAGCGTGTAGCGGTTGCTGTCGTAGATCTCGCCGCTCGCGAGCGCGGAGCCGATCGATCGCAGCTCGTCGCCGGTGGAGAAGAACGCGACGCGCAGCTTGCGGAACACCGTCACTTCGCCGATCCCGAGCGAGGCGAGCATTCCGATCTCCGCGGGGTGCACCGGCTGGCCCGCGTGGAACACGACCTGTCCGCGCTTGAGGTCCTCGCCGGCGAAGCGTCGGTTCTGTCCGGACTTGGTCACCGCGCCCTTTGCGATCGTCACCGTCTTGCCGTGATCAGTCGCACGCTCCTGCATGACGACGGTGTCGGCGCCCGCCGGCATGACGGCGCCGGTGAAGATGCGCACCGCGGTGCCCGGCGCGAGCGTGCCGTCGTACGGCTTGCCGGCGAACGATTCGCCGACGCGCGAAAGCGCCGTCTCGCCGTCGGGCGACAGATCGGCGAAGCGCACGGCCCAGCCGTCCATGGCCGAATTGTCGTGGCCCGGCACGTCGAGCGGGGAGACGACGTCCTCCGCCAGCACGCGATCGAGCGCGCTTCGGATGTGGACGCGCTCGGTCGCGCGCACCGGCGCGAGGAACGCGCGGATCAGCGCGCGCGCCTTGTCGACGGGCATCGAGTTCGGGTCGTAGTCGTCGGCGCAGCAGGCATCGCGCAGCGTGCGTGGCGTGTTCATTCTCGGGGCCGTGATCGGAAAGACTGCGATTGTACGAGCGAAGCTCAGCCGCCGCGCGTGCGCTCGAGCGCGTCGAGCTCGTCGCGGGTGTTGACGTTACGGAACGCGTCGGCCTCGTCGTCGAATGCGACCTCCACGACAGCGAGCGCCGCGTACCACGCATCGATCTTTCGCCCGCCGGCGTCGAGGAACGCGGCGAGGCTCGGCAGCACGTCGCGGCGCATCAGCGCGAACACCGGATGCGGCTGGTCGAACGTGCGCGCGACCGCGAGCTGGGCCCGCTCGCGCTCGAGCGACGCCGCGAGGCGCGTGACGAGATCGGCGGGGACGAACGGCGAGTCGCACGGCACGGTGCAGGCGTACGCGCTCGAGGTGAACGTCAACCCGGCGTGCAGACCGGCGAGCGGTCCGGCGAACCCGCCGACGGCGTCGGCGACGACCGGCACGCCGAACGCCGCGTAGCGTTCGAGGTTCTGGTTCGCGTTGATGATCACCGCGCCGACCTGCGGGCGAAAGCGCTCGATCACATGCGCGATCATCGGACGTCCGCCGAGCTCGATCAAACCCTTGTCGACGCCGCCCATCCGCCGCCCCTGGCCGCCGGCGAGCACGATGCCGGCGACCTCGCGCGCATCGATCATCGTCGGCTCACGCGGCCGGTGCGTCAGCGAGCGGCGGCAGCCACGCGACGTGCTCTTCGTAGAATACGTGCCCGGCGGGCTCGCGGTCGGGCGGCTCGTCGAACGCCGCGCGCACGATGTGCGTCTCGCCCGGCCATTTCGTCGACTCGAAGAAGAGCTTCGTGCCGCAGAGCGAGCAGAACTTGCGGGCGGTCCCGGGTGACGATTCGTGCGTCGCAAGATGCTCGCGGCCGTCGAGCGACACCTGCTCGCTTCTAAAGCCGACCCAGGTGACGAACGGCGCCCCGTGCGCGCGGCGGCAGCTCTCGCAGTGGCAATGGCACGCGAAGCGCGACGGAAAGCGCGCGACGAAGCGTACGGCACCGCAATGGCAACCGCCGCGCGCCTGCGCGCGCGGCATCGGCGAAGCGTCAGCCACCGCTTTCGCGGCTAAAGCGCTCGCCGCCGGTGAAAAGCAGGTAGTGCCTGTTCGTCGCGCGGCCGATCATCGTCATGCCGACCTTCTGCGCGATCTCGTAGCCCATCTGCGTGAGACCCGAGCGCGACACGAGGAACGCAATGCCCATCTGCGCGGCCTTGATGACCATCTCGGAGGTGAGCCGCCCCGTCGTGTAGAAGATCTTGTCGCCGCCGTCGATTCGATCGAGCCACATGCGACCGGCGATTGCGTCCACTGCATTGTGCCGGCCAACGTCCTCGACGAACATCAGGATCTCGGCGTGCGCCGGCGTGTTCATCGCGAGCGCGCATCCG
Source organism: uncultured beta proteobacterium (assembly GCA_963798655.1). GTDB lineage: Bacteria > Pseudomonadota > Gammaproteobacteria > Burkholderiales > Casimicrobiaceae > CAVSMC01. Next base: position 136,947 of record CAWCUH010000023.1, read on the forward strand.
TGCACCGCGCCTGCCTGCTTGTAGATCGTCTCGTGCAGTCGCACGCGGTCGAGCAGGTCGAACAGCGCTGCCTGCGTGAGCGTCGCGCCGGCAGGAAGCCGCACGTTGTCGATCTCGTCCATCAGGTCGCCGAACACCGTGCCCTGGCCGCAGCCCGTCGTCGTCGTCTTCTTCGCGGTTTTCGCCTCGAGATCGGCGAGCCCGCCGCGCGTCGTCACGACGACCGCGCTCACATCCCAGTCGACCTGCACGGCGACGACATCCTCGATGCGCTCGATCAGCCGCTGGTTGCGCAGGTAGCCGATCGCGAGCGCCTCCGGCGCGCCGCCCAGCGTCATCAGCGTGACGAGCTCCTGCTTGTCGACGTAGAGCGTCAGCGGATGCTCGCCCGCGATCGCGACGTCGCGCCGTGCGCCGTGCTCGTCCTCGGCCGCGACGTCGAACGTCGCCGGACGCGCGGCGTCGGTGAGGATGGGGCGATACGGCGTGTTCGGCGCGTTCATCGGAAATGCGGCGCGTCAGTCGCCGGCCGCGACGTTCGCCGAAGCAGCGGAGCGCACATTGAACAGCACGTTCAGCGCGAACAGCGCGAGGCCGACGAGCACCGTCGTCGCACCCGCGGCGACGAACGGAAACGCGCCCGCAGTGCCGGTGAGCAGCATCGCGAGACCGATCATGAAGACGGGCAGACCGACGTTGTGCAGCCAGAAATGGATGCGCGCGAGGCGCGTCGTCGACGCCGCCGGATACAGGTGATAGACGACGCCGGCGAGCGCAAGCGACGCCCAGCCGAGCAGCAGCAGATGCGCATGCACCGGAGCGAGGCCGAAGTTCTGCGTGATGCCCATGCCGAGGCCAACACAGGCACCGATGAACAGGTACACCACGGCGATCTTCAGAAAGCGCAGTCCCATCGTTCCTCCTTGCAAAGGCAATTCGCGCGGCGCGCTAGCCGCCGATGTAGCTCATCTCGACTTTTGGCAGCGCCGCGGTAGCCGCCGTTCGCAGCTCCGAATAGCGGTCGCCGCGCTGGCGCCAGATCGCCGCGATCGCATCGGCGAGATCGTCGTCCGATGCGCCGGCGCGCATCGGCGTCTTCAGATCGAAGCCTTCGGTGCCGAACAGGCATGTGTAGACGTGGCCGTCGGTCGAAAGCCGCGCGCGCGTGCAGTCGCGGCAGAACGCCTGCGTGACCGAGGCGATGACGCCGATCTCGCCGGCGCCGTCGCGGTAGCGCCATCGCTCGGCGACCTCGCCGCGATAGTTCGCATCGATCGGCTCGATCGGGTGCTCGGCGTTGACGATGCTCAGTATCTCGGACGCCGAAACGACGTCGTCCATCCGCCAGCCGTTCGTGTGGCCGACGTCCATGAACTCGATGAAGCGCAGGATGTGTCCGCTGCCGCGGAAACGGCGCGCGAGCGGCAGGATCTCGTGCTCGTTCGCGCCGCGCTTGACGACCATGTTGAGCTTGATCGGCGCGAGGCCGGCGGCGTGCGCGGCATCGATGCCTTCGAGCACCCGCGAGACGGGGAAGTCGACATCGTTCATCGCGCGGAACACGCGGTCGTCGAGCGCGTCGACGCTCACCGTCACGCGATGCAAGCCCGCGTCCTTCAGCGCGCGCGCCTTGCGTGCGAGCAGTGCGCCGTTCGTCGTGAGCGTGAGGTCGAGACCGCCGATGCCGGCCAGCATCTCGATCAGCCGCTCGACGTTTCTGCGCAGCAGAGGCTCGCCGCCGGTGAGGCGGATCTTGGCGACGCCATGCGACTTGAACAGGCGCGCGAGCCGGGTGATCTCCTCGAACGTCAGCACCTCGTCGTGCGGCAGGAACGGATAGTCGCGGCCGAACACGTCCTTCGGCATGCAGTAGACGCAGCGGAAGTTGCACCGATCCGTGACCGAGATGCGCAGGTCGTGCAGCGGCCGTCCGCGCGTATCGGCGAGGGGGGCGCCACGCGCGTCGACTGCGCGCATGTCGCGAACGAGCGTGTCGATACGGCTCGGCGACTCGGACGCTCGACGGACGGGAATCGGAATGAGCTTCGCCATGGCTCTCGTGACAGGCAACAGCCGGATCGAGCATGGTAGCAAACCATGTCCCGTCGGTTCCGCCGAAGCAAGACACGCGCCCGGCGCATTGCGCTGATGTACACTCGTTCGATTGATTTTGGTGCGACACGTTCGACTAAGACCATGTCTGTATTGCGGTTTCAGGTGTCCGTCGTGATGGACTGCGTGCCGATCGCGAGCCGCTGGGTGGCCGAACAGTGGCAGCCTTCCGCAGTGATACCCGTCGGCGAGGCCCTCGACGGATTCGCGCCGTCAATGCAGCCGCTCGCCTCCGACACGCCGACGCGGCGCTGGCGATTCGACGGCTTCGTCGCCGAGCTGCATCGCTCCGAAGGCGAGGGCTATTGGCTCAACATCACGTCGCCGGATCCGAAGGCGTTCGTCATGTGGCGACCGGCCGACGACGGCAGCGAGCCGGCGGTGCGACCGCATACCGTCACGCTGTCGTACAACGAGGCCGCGCGGATGCTCGACGCCGGCGAGCAGGTGGACGGCGTGCCGCTCGCGCGCGAATTGCTGGCATGGATGAAGCCATTCGTCGACGCGAACTACACACCCGAGGCGCGCAGGAAAGTGCGCCGAAACGATCCGTTCGCCGGCGACACCGATCGCGGCGATCGGCACTGATGCGTTCGCACCTGCTCCGATGACCGACGCCATCAAGCGCGAAGCGTTCACGCTCAGGCGCTGGTCGCAGCGCAAGCTCGCGGCCGCGCGCGGCGAGGCGGCGCCGGCGCGCGACGATTCGGAAGCGGGCGCCATGCCGCCGCCGGCTCCTGCGGCCGAACCGGTGCCATCGGCCGTCGCGCCGTCTGCGCCGCCGGCCGGGGTGCCTGCCGAGGTGCCGCCCGTCGATTCGCTGACACCCGATTCGGACTTCGCCGCGTTTCTGCGCCCGGACGTCGACGAGAGCGTGAGACGCGTCGCGTTGCGCAAGCTCTTCAGCGATCCGCGCTTCAATGTGATGGACGGCCTCGACGTCTACATCGACGATTTCTCGAAGCCCGACCCGATAGCGCCCGAGATCGTGCGCCAGCTCGCGCAGGCCCGCTATATCTTCGATCCGCCGCCGCAGAGCGCCGACGCCGAGGGCGCGGTAGACCACCCGGACGCGATCGGGGCCGACACCGGTTCGGCGGCGACCCACGTCGACGCGCGCGCCGACGACATGCCGCTTCCGCCACCCGCCGTGCCGAAAGCCGGCGTCTCGAACGACGCGACGGATGCAGTGCGCGCCGACGACTGCGACCACAGGCCGTGAGCCTCGCCGACAAGAAGCTGCACCTGTGCTCGTGCAACGGCACGATGCCCCTCGACGCTGCGGCGATTGCGCGCGCGCTCGCACTGAGCTCCACGCCGCCGATTCGCACGGTCCTCTGTCAGAAGGAGCTCGCCGCGTTCGCCGACAACGCCGCAGGCGACGTCGTCGTCGCCTGCACGCAGGAAGCGCGGCTCTTCGGCGACGTGGCCGAGGAGACCGGCCGCACGCAGACGATCCGATTCGTCAATATCCGCGAAAGCGCAGGCTGGTCGGCCGAAGCGCCCGCGGCAACGCCGAAGATCGCCGCGCTGCTCGCGCTCGCCGGGTTGCCGGAGCCCGATCCGGTGCCGACGGTCACGTACCGCTCGGGCGGTCAGCTGCTGATCGTCGGCCCCGCCGATGCCGCACTGCATTGGGCCGGCGTGCTTGCCAGGCAGCTCGCCGTCACCGTGCTCGTCACCGGCCGCGCGAGCGGCAGCGAGCTCCCGGCGCAGCGCTCGTTTCCCATTTATTCTGGAGAGCTCGACAAGCTCTCGGGCTGGCTCGGAGCGTTCGACGCGACGTGGTCGCAGCAGAACCCGATCGATCTCGACCTGTGCACGCGCTGCAACGCGTGCATCCGCGCGTGCCCCGAGCACGCAATCGACTTTTCGTACCAGATCGACGACGAGCGTTGTCGCGACCATCGACTGTGCGTCGCCGCATGCGGCGTTGCCGGCGCGATCGACTTCGATCGGGTGGAGCGTGCTCGCAGCGAGCGCTTCGACCTGGTGCTCGACCTGTCGCGCACGCCGATGCTGCGGATGAGCGAGCCGCCGCAGGGCTATTTCGCCCCCGGGGCGGATCCGCTCGCGCAGGCGCACGCCGTCGCCGAGATCGCGACGATGGTCGGCGAGTTCGAGAAGCCCAAGTATTTCGAGTACAAGGCATCCATATGCGCGCACAGCCGATCGCAGAAGGCGGGCTGCAATCGCTGCATCGACGTCTGCTCGACCGCCGCGATCTCGGCGGACGGCGACGGCATCCGCGTCGAGCCGCATCTTTGCATGGGCTGCGGCGGCTGCGCGACCGTCTGCCCGTCCGGCGCGCTCGCGTACGCGTATCCGCCGGTGCCCGAGCTCGCGAAGCGCCTGAAGACGCTCCTCGGCGCGTACGCGGGTGCCGGCGGCCGCGACGCGTGCCTGCTGCTGCACGCCGACGATGGCACCGAGGCGATCGCGCGGCTTGCGCGGCGCGGCCGCGGGCTGCCATCGCGGATGATCCCGCTCGAGCTGCAGCACATCGTGTCGGTCGGCCTCGATGTCTGGCTTGCCGCACTCGCGTACGGCGCGGCCGACGTCGTGATCCTCGCTACCGGCCGCGAGGCGCCCGAGTACCGGGCGGCGCTTGCCGCGCAGACCGAGATCGCGGACGCGATCGCGCAGGCGCTCGGTTACCAGGGCACGCATTTCCGCGTGATCGAGGCGAGCGACGATGGGGCGCTCGACGCGGCGCTGTGGAATGTACCGGCCTCGCTCGGTGTTCGCGTGGCTGCGACGTTCGCCGGCACGCGCGACAAGCGCACGACCGCGGCCCTCGCGATCGAGCACCTCGCGCAGCACGCGCCGGTGCCGCAAGCGTGCATCGCGTTGCCGGCCGGCGCGCCGTTCGGCACGATCGCCGTGAACCGCGACACATGCACGATGTGCCTCGCGTGCGTGGGATCGTGTCCGGCCGGGGCGATTGTCGACAACCCGGAGACGCCGCAGCTGCGCTTCATCGAGTCGAAGTGCGTCCAATGCGGACTTTGCCGCGAGACATGCCCGGAGAACGCGATAACGCTGGCGCCGAGGCTCGATCTCACGCCGGCGGCGCGCACACCGCGCGTGCTGAACGAGGCGGCGATCTTCAACTGCATCGCGTGCGGCAAGCCGCTCGGCACCGAGAAGATGGTCGGTGCAATGCTCGCGAGGCTCGCCGGCCACTCGATGTTCGCGGCACCCGGCGCGCTCGACCGGTTGAAGATGTGCGGCGACTGCCGCGTGGTCGACCTCATCAAGCATGAGAACAGCGCCGACATCCGCGACATCTGAGCGCGCGACGATGCAATCGACGACGCTCACGCTGCAGCACCGTATCGAGCCGGAGGATCAGGCGCGGGCGGATTTCTACGCGCTGCTCGCACGGCTGTTCGCCGACGCGCCGGATCGCGCGCTCCTCGCTGCGATCGCCGCCGCGCCGCCGCTTGCTCCGGCCACGATCGTCGACGCCGAGGCGGCGTTGCCCGCCGAGCGCCTCGCCGCCGCATGGGACGCGCTGCGCGCCGCGAGTGCTGCGATGGACCCGGAAGCGGCCCGGCTCGAGTACGACGCCCTGTTCGTCGGCACCGGCGCATGCGAAGTGAACCTGCATGCATCGCACGGCCTGACCGGGTTCATGATGGAGAAGCCGCTCGCCGACGTTCGCGCCGACCTCGCCCGGCTCGGCCTCGCGCGCGCGCCTTCGGCGACGCTCGTCGAGGACCATCTTTCCGCGCTGTGCGAAACCATGCGGGCGCTGATCGCCGGCCAGGACGAACGCCGGCCGTCGCCGGTTTCAGACCAGCGTGCGTTCTTCGAGCGCTTCATCGCTCCCTGGGCTCTGCAATGCTGCGATGCAATAGCCGCGCATGCTATTGCCAACTATTACGGGCGAGTAGGACAATTCGCGTACGCTTTCCTGGCGATCGAACGTGACTCGCTCGCCTTGGACGAATAAGACATAGGTCACGACTCACGGCAGTTTTTTGGAGGTCCCGCATGCGCCATCCCTCGCGTAGCAACGCGCGCGCGTCCGTCGTCGCGCGCAACGAAACCTCTGCGAATGCGCCCGCCGGCGCGAATGCGAAGCGTCGCCGCTTCCTGTTCGCGCTCGGTGCCGGCAGCGCCGGTGCGGTGGCGGTCGGCGCGGGCGCGCCTGCGGCGATCGCGTGCAGCGATCCGCCGCCCGCCGACGACAGCGTCGCGCGGTACACGGAAACGGAGCACGTGCGCGATTACTACCGCACGGCGAAGATTAGTGTGGTTCCTTCAGTCGAAGCCCATCGGCAGCAGCGGCTGCGTCCGCTCCAATGCTTGCACCTGGCTTTTCTCGTCGACACACAGCACCAACGCCTTATCCGGCGGATTCAGGTACAACCCCACCACATCACGCAGCTTTTCGAGGAAGAACGGGTCGGTGGACAGCTTGAAGCTCTCGCTGCGGTGCGGCTGCAAGCCGAACAGCTTGATGTAGCGGTGCACGCTGGTGCCCGAGATGCCGGTCTCCGCCGCCAGCGAGCGAACGCTCCAGTGGGTCGCGCCGTCGGTGGGCTTGCTATGCAACGTGGTTTGAATCAATTCGGCCACCCGCTCGTCGTCGATCGACCGCGGCTTGCCCGGGCGCAGCTCATCGTACAAGCCGCTGATGCGCCGCTCGATGAACCGCCGGCGCCACTTGCCGACGGTCGCATTGGTGTAGCCCAGGCGCGCCGCAATCCTGCTGTTCGGCTCGCCACCCGCGCTCGCCAACACAATTTGCGCGCGGGCCTGCAACGCCGCAGGAATCGAGCGCGAGCGCACCATCGATTGCAATTGCGCACGTTCTGCAGCATTCAACACCAGATCGGCTTTCGGGCGTCCCATCGGCATGGCGGTATCTCCACTCATGAAGATACCGAAATCCGGTGCAAGACATATGCCAGTTATTAACGAAACGGCACACTAGGAGACGACGATGCTGCTAACGAAGAAGGGCGATGGCATCCCGGCGGCCGGTCAGCGGCTTCGTCGTCTTGCAGGCGCTCGCATCGCGACGATGGATCGGCGCGCGTTCCTCAAGCGCTCGGGTTTCGTCGCCGGTGCCGGCGCGTTCGCGAGCCAGCTGCCGTACGGAACGATCGGCAAGGCACAGGCGGCGGCCGACGCGGACACCAAAGTCGAGGTGAAGCGCACCGTCTGCACGCACTGCTCGGTCGGCTGCTCGATCGACGCCACGGTCGAGAACGGCGTCTGGACGCGGCAGGATCCGGTGTTCGATTCGCCGCTCAATCTCGGCGCCCACTGCGCGAAGGGCGCGTCGGTGCGCGAGCACGGCCACGGCGAGCACCGGCTCAAGGCGCCGATGAAGCTCGTCGACGGCAAGTGGACGAAGATCTCGTGGGAGCAGGCGATCAACGAGGTCGGCGACAAGCTTGCGGCGATCCGCAAGGAGTCGGGTCCCGACGCGGTGTTCTGGGTCGGAAGCTCGAAGCACAGCAACGAGCAGTCCTACCTGATGCGCAAGTTCGTGTCGTTCTTCGGCACGAACAACATGGACCACCAGGCGCGCATCTGCCACTCGACGACCGTCGCCGGCGTAGCCAACACGTGGGGCTACGGCGCGATGACCAACTCGTACAACGACATGCAGAACTCGAAGTGCGCGCTCTACATCGGCAGCAACGCGGCCGAGGCGCACCCGGTGTCGCTGCTGCACATGCTGCATGCGAAGGAGAAGGGCGCGAAGATGATCGTCGTCGACCCGCGCTTCACGCGCACGGCGGCGAAGGCGGATTACTACGTCCGCATCCGCTCGGGCACGGACATCCCGTTCCTGTTCGGCGTGCTGCACCACATCTTCAAGAACGGCTGGGAGGACAAGCAGTACATCCACGACCGCGTGTACGGCATGGACAAGGTGCGCGACGAGGTGCTGGCGAAGTGGACGCCGGACAAGGTCGAGGAGGCCTGCGGCGTTCCGGAGGCCTCGGTGCGCCAGGTGGCGGAGCTGATGGCGAAGAACCGTCCGTCGACGCTCGTGTGGTGCATGGGCCAGACGCAACACACGATCGGCAACGCGATGGTGCGCGCATCGTGCATCGTGCAGCTCGCGCTCGGCAACATCGGCGTCACCGGCGGCGGCGCGAACATCTTCCGCGGCCACGACAACGTGCAGGGCGCGACCGACGTCGGACCCAATCCCGATTCGCTGCCCGGCTACTACGGCATCGCGACGGGTTCGTGGAAGCACTGGGCGGCGGTGTGGGGCGTCGACTACGAGTGGCTCAAGAAGCAGTTCGCCTCGCAGGCGATGATGGAGAAGTCCGGCATGACCGTGTCGCGCTGGATCGACGGCGTGCTCGAGAAGAACGAGCTGATCGACCAGGATTCGAACCTGCGCGCGCTGGTGTTCTGGGGCCACGCGCCGAACAGCCAGTCGCGCGGCAAGGAGATGGTCGAGGCGATGAAGAAGCTCGATCTCCTCGTCGTCATCGATCCGTATCCGTCGGCGACCGCGGCGATGGGCGCAATGGTGCGCAAGGACAACATGTACCTGCTGCCCGCGTGCACGCAGTTCGAGACGTCCGGCTCGGTCACCGCGTCGAACCGCTCGCTGCAGTGGCGCGAGCGCGTCATCAGCCCGCTGTTCGAGTCGCAGACCGATCACGCGCTCATGTATGCGTTCGCGAAGAAGTTCGGCTTCGACAAGGAGTTGGCGAAGAACTACCAGATCTGGAAGCCGGATTCGAACAAGTTCGACGAGCCCACGCCGGAAAGCATCCTGAAGGAGATCAACAAGGGCACGTGGACGATCGGCTACACCGGCCAGTCGCCGGAGCGGCTGAAGCTGCACATGAAGAACCAGCACACGTTCGACGTGAAGTCGCTCCGGGCGAAAGGCGGCCCGTGCGACGGCGATTACTACGGCCTTCCGTGGCCGTGCTACGGCAATCCGGAGCTGAAGCACCCGGGCTCGCCGAACCTGTACCAGACGTCGCGCCACGTGATGGACGGCGGCGGCTGCTTCCGCGCGAACTTCGGCGTCGAGCGCGACGGCGTGAACCTGCTCGCGGAGGACGGCTCGTATCCGGTCGGCAGCGATCTCACCACCGGCTATCCGGAGTTCGACCACGTGCTGTTGAAGAAGCTCGGCTGGTGGAGCGAGCTGACCGACGACGAGAAGAAGGCCGCCGAAGGCAAGAACTGGAAGACCGACCTCTCCGGCGGCATCCAGCGCGTCGTGCTGAAGAACCACGGCTGCCATCCGTTCGGCAACGCGAAGGCGCGCGCGGTCGTGTGGAACTTTCCCGACGCGATCCCGCAGCACCGCGAGCCGCTGTATTCGCCGCGTCCCGACCTGATCGCGAAGTACCCGACGCACGACGACAAGAAGGCGTTCTGGCGGCTGCCGACGCTGTTCAAGAGCGTTCAGGAGCAGAACAAGGAGATCTCGAAGCAGTTTCCTCTGGTGCTCACCAGCGGACGGCTCGTCGAGTTCGAGGGCGGCGGCGAGGAGACGCGCAGCAACCCGTGGCTCGCCGAGCTGCAGCAGGAGAATTTCGTCGAGATCAACCCGAAGGACGCGAACGATCGCGGCGTGCGCGACGGCGAGTACGTGTGGGTGAAGACGCCGACCGGCGCGCAGCTCAAGGTGAAGGCGATGGTGACCGAGCGCGTCGCGTCGGGCACGACGTTCATCCCGTTCCACTTCTCCGGCTGGTGGATGGGCAAGGACATGCTGCAGTTCTATCCGGAGGGCGCTGCGCCGATCGTGCGCGGCGAGGCGGTGAACACCGCGACGACGTACGGCTACGACGCGGTGACGATGATGCAGGAAACGAAGACGACGCTCTGTCAAGTGCAGAAGTTCGCCTGACGCGGGACACGAGGAGACCACCATGGCCCGAATGAAATTCCTGTGCGACGCCGAGCGCTGCATCGAGTGTAACGGCTGCGTCACCGCCTGCAAGCAGGAGCACGACATTCCGTGGGGCGTCAACCGCCGCCGCGTCGTCACGATCAACGACGGCGTTCCCGGCGAGCGCTCGATCTCGGTCGCCTGCATGCACTGCTCGGACGCGCCGTGCATGGCGGTTTGCCCGGTCGACTGCTTCTATCGCACCGAGGAAGGCATCGTGCTGCACGACAAGGACTTGTGCATCGGCTGCGGCTACTGCTTCTACGCCTGCCCGTTCGGCGCACCGCAGTTCCCGCAGGCGGGCGCGTTCGGCGTGCGCGGCAAGATGGACAAGTGCACGTTCTGCGCCGGGGGGCCCGAACCGAATCGCTCGGAAGCCGAGTTCAAGAAGTACGGTCGCAATCGGCTCGCCGAAGGCAAGCTTCCGGCGTGCGCCGAGATGTGCTCGACAAAGGCGCTGCTCGGCGGCGACGGCGACGTGCTTGCGGACATCTATCGCGAACGGGTGACCACGCGCGGCAAGGGCGCCGAGGTCTGGGGATGGGCAACCGCATACGGCGCCCCCGGCGGCGCTGGCCGGCCCGGCGCACCGGTGCCGATGCCCGCGCCCGGCGCCGCTCCGCCGCCGGCACAAGGAGCGAAATCGTGATCCGTCGATTGTTCATCGTCGCCGCAGTGAGCGCGCTGGCGCTCGCCGCGGCCGCTTGCAGCGAGCGTCCGCAGGTCGTCAACTACCGGCAGGGAACCTATCAGGGCAAGCCCGACCAGCGTCCATATGAAGGATCGCAATTCAACGGCAACAAGGACGACTGGGAGCGCGCGATTCGTACTCGGACCCAGAACCAGAACGAGTACAAGCGCACGTGATCGCGGGCACATTGCGATCGACCGCACCGCGCGCCGACACGGAGGAGCATCGACGGTGAGCTTTTATCCGAAGCATCCGCTGGTCGCGCTGGTCGCGGCCGTCGCTTTCGCATCCGGCGTGGCGTTCGCGCAGGGACCGGCGATCACTCCGCCCCCATCGCCGAACCCGATCGACGCGAACCCGGTGCAAGCCCAGCAGCAGCGCCAGATCACGCAGCCGCTGAACAATCAGCCGGTATGGTCGGAGGTGCGCTCCGGCGCTCCGGCTTACACGAGCATTCCGGGCCGCGAGACCAACGTGCTGATACAGCCGCAAGGCCAGACATGGCGCGCGGCTCGCGTGCCGATCATGTTCTGGGGCGGCCTGCTGTTCGCGCTCGCCGTGGTCGGCCTCGCGGTTGTTCATGCGCTGCGCGGCACCGTCGAGACCCCGCATCGTCCGGGCGATCGCATCATCGAGCGCTTCTCGCCGGCCGACCGCTACGCCCACTGGCTGATGGCGATCACGTGGGTGACGATGGCGATCACCGGCCTCGTGATGTCGCTCGGCAAGTCCGTGCTGCTGCCGCTGATCGGCTACACGCTGTTCTCGTGGCTCGCGGCGCTCGCGAAGAACCTGCACAATTTCGCCGGGCCGATCCTGATCATCGCCACGCCGTGGCTCATCGCGCGCTTCCTGCGCGACAACGGCATCAGCGGCCGCGACTTCGCGTGGCTAGCGAATCTGAAGGGCTTCTTCACCGACCACGAGACGCCGTCGGGACGCTTCAACGGCGGCGAGAAGATCGTGTTCTGGCTGATGCTCGTGCTCGCGACGCCGGTGCTCGTCATCAGCGGCCTCGTGCTGCTGTTCCCGAACTTCGACCAGACGCGACTCACGATGCAGCTCGCGAACGGCGTGCACATGATCACCGCGTACCTCGCGATGGCGCTTGCGAGCGTGCACATCTACATCGGCACGCTCGGCGTCGCCGGCGCGTACCGGGCGATGCGCGACGGCTATGTCGACGAGAGCTGGGCGCTGCATCATCACAAGCTTTGGTACGAGGATGTGATTGCCGGGCGCGCGCGCCAGCACGTCGTCGACGTGGGCGAGGTGAGTCACGGCGAAACGGCGCGCGCGCGCGCGGGAGTGGCGTAGCACGCGCAGTTGGAAGCACAAGGAGGAGGAGAGCGACGATGACGACGATGCGCGCGATGATCGCGGCCGGGCTGGTCGTGGCGATGTGGGGAATTGCGGTTGCAAAGCTGCCGCCTCCGCCGCCGATGACCGACGCTCAGAAAGTCGCGGCCGAGGAAAAGAAGGCGAAGGACGCGGCGGCAGCCGAGGCGGCCAAGGCCGCTCTGGCAAGGGCAGAAGATCGTGTCGCCGCGCGCTATCTTGCCGACGAGAAAGCGAAAGGCAAAGTCGTCACGCCGCAGTTGGGGGCGACATCCACGCCCGATGCGCCGGGCAAGAGCGCTGCCGCGGCGGGTGCCGCGAAAATGGCGCCGGCGGCAGCAAAGAAATAGCGTTGGAGTCGATCCGCCGCTCGCGGCGGGAGCTATCTTCGGCGGGGACTTCGGTCCCCGTTCTTGTTTTCGCGTCGCGCTCGCGCGGCGTCGCGCCCGGTGAATCCGCGTTATCCGCCGCGTCGACACCGTCGCGTATAATCGCCGGTCCGGAGAGTTGGCCGAGTGGTCGAAGGCGCCTGACTCGAAATCAGGTTTAGGGCAACCTAACGGGGGTTCGAATCCCTCACTCTCCGCCAAATATAACCGCAGTACGTTGATCCGAAAGCTATTTCGGCATCGATGTCAACGCTACCCATCAAACCGTCCATCCAATCGGTCGCCAATTGATGGGCGCGCCGATGTGGCGCGCGCGCAACACGGTCCTCTGAACTGACTTGACGCGGTGTGATGCACCGCAGGTACAATACCCGCGTCGCCTGTAACTGTTTGGTCACTCGTCCACGCCGCTCCAAGCGGCAAAGGTGCGCAAAGGCGACAGCGCACTGAAAGTCGTCAGTGGTTCTCCGTGACGAACCCCGGCCTTGCCGGGGATGGACAGAGTGACGGGCCGAAGGGTCGCAGTGGCGTGACAGCGCCGCACGCATCGTTCTCACGATGCGGCTACCCTTTGAGGCCCACCAGTGCATACGTTCGTTCCCAAGCGCGATCTCGCGAAGCGTCGCTGTTGTTCCATTTCGACCGTCGGTCGTCAGCGGCGTAACGGTCTGCTGACAGATCCCGTGAGTCTCTCTGCGGGGGTGAAGGCGTGGCCCTCGCACGAGATCCAGGCGCTCGATGAGGCTCTGCTTTCTGGTGCAACACCCGATCAGATTCGCCAGCTCGTGCGTGAACTGATGGCGGCGCGCCCGGTACTCATGAGCGCCGACAAGCACCAAGCATCCAAAGCTGCTCAACATCCGAAGCTCGTGGAGGGACGCGAACAGTATTGGCGCGACGTGCGCTTGGGCTTGCGCGGGCGACCTGTGCGATCGAAGTGTGCGTCGATGAGGCATTCGATCGCGTCGAACGGTGACAAGAAAGCCGCTATCAGCACCGAAGGGACGGAGTAATGAGCGCCTTTCGAGCGGAGACCCCCAAATGCGAAGGGGGCCGCCTCGCCGCGGCCCCCATCCGTGCTACATCCGTCAAATCCAAACGTAATTGTGTCAGCAATCCGGCCAGTACGCTACTGCACGCGGCGGTACTCGTGAAGTATGGTGATTTGCGTGGCGAATTGCACTCCTCGCGTTACGCGGCGGGCGAGCTGCGTCGGCTACTTCGCGATGATCGGCGCGGGAGGTCAGCATGATCTCCAATTCCATGCCGGACTTTCGGAGCGCAATCGTGGCGGCCGGGATGACGCCGCCCGATGTAATCGAGCCGGGCCAATTCCATCGCTTCCCTGGCATCGGCAAGAGCAACGGCAACACGGCGGGCTGGTGCAAGCTGTTCGAGGACGAGCGCGGCGGCTCCTACGGCGATTTCTCGATCGACATGCATGAAACCTGGCAAGCCGAGCGCGCGCGGTCTCTGGCGCCATCCGAGCGCGAGGCGTTCAAGCGCACGGTCGCCGAAGCAAGAGCGGTCGCGGACGCCGCGCGCAAGCAGGAACAGAACGAGGCGGCACTCGACGCACAGCGTACCTGGGACAGCGCCACCGTGGCGAACGACGACCACGGCTACGTCAAACGTAAGGGCGTATCGACGCACGGCGTCCGTGTTTATGCGGGTAACCGCGTGATCGCCGGCATGAATTGCGAGGGTGCGCTCCTGGTCCCGTGCCGCAACGCTGACGGCGAGCTGCGTAGCGTGCAGTTCATCGCGCCTGAGAGGCAGCAGGACGGCAGCGATAAGCGCTACCTCCCACGCGGCGAGCGTGGTGGTCTCTATCACGCGATCGGCACGCCAAATGGCGTGATGTGCGTGTGCGAGGGCTACGCGACCGGGGCCAGCATCCACGAGGCGACCGGCTACGCGGTTGCGATCGCGTTCGACGCCGGGAACCTCGCGGCGGTCGCCAGCGTGCTTCGCGAGAAATATCCCGAATCGCGCATCATCGTCTGCGCCGACGACGACTATCGCACTCAGCCGAACACAGGGATCGAGAAAGCGACGAAGGCGGCGCAAGCCGTTGGTGCAAAGCTCGCTGTTCCCGACTTCGGCGATGATCGGCCGGATGGCGCAACGGATTTCAACGACCTGCACAAGCACCGCGGCGCACAATCCGTGAAGCGATGCATAGACGCCGCGCGAGCGCCCGACGTGTCCGAATGCCAACCTGCGGCGCAGACCACAACACGGGGCGATTTAGGCGGTGCGCGTGTCTCGATGGTGCGCGGCGATTCGATCCAACCGGAGTGCCATCGGTGGATCTGGAAGGAATGGCTTGCTCGCGGAAAGCTGCATATCCTCGCCGGCACGGCCGGAACAGGAAAGACGACGCTTGCGCTTGCGATGGGCGCGACCGTGACGAGTGGCGGCCGGTGGCCGGACGGTTCCCATTGTGAACCCGGCAACGTCGTCATCTGGTCCGGCGAGGACGATCCCGCGGACACTCTTATTCCGCGCCTGCTTGCAATGGGTGCAGACGTGTCGCGCATGTATTTCGTCGGGGCTGTGCACGACGACCGCGGCCGGCGCGCCTTCGACCCCGCGACGGACGTCGCGTTGCTCGCCGAGCGGTTGCAAGAATGCGGTCCCGTCTCCCTTCTGATCGTCGATCCCGTCGTATCCGCCGTCGCCGCCGACTCGCACAAGAACGGGGAGGTACGTCGAGGGCTGCAACCGCTCGTGGATCTCGCGGCGCTGCACGCTTGCGCCTTGCTGGGGATCACGCATTACAGCAAGAGCACGTCGGGCCGCGACCCGTTGGAGCGCGTGACAGGATCGCTCGCGTTCGGCGCCTTGCCGCGCATCGTCATGGGGACGGCAAAGCCAACAGAAGCGCGCGCGATGAGGCGCTTGGTTCGTGCCAAGTCCAACATCGGGCCGGACGGCGGCGGCTTCGATTACGACTTGCGGCAAGTGGAGCTAGACGGCAAGCCTGGATTGTTCGCGAGCAGCGTCTCGTGGGGCGATTCGATCGACGGCACTGCTCGCGAGCTGCTGGCCGAAGTCGAGATTGAACCCGAGAGCGGAGAACGCGACGCCTTGGATGAGGCCGCCGGCTTTTTGCGCTCCCTACTGACAGGTGGGCCGGTTGCGTCCAATGAAGTGAAGAAGGATGCGGATGGCGCCGGTCACTCGTGGCGAACGGTGCAGCGGGCCAAAAAGAAGCTCGGCGTGCGAGCAGAGAAGTCGGGCTTGCGCGGCGGCTGGGTCTGGCAACTGCCCGTTGACGTGCCGAAGAATGCCAACTATCCCGAAGAATGCCAGACAGAAAGAGAGGCACCCTTCGACGATGTTGGCGCCCTTCGCAGCGCCGACGAGCCGGGTGAGGTCTTCTGATGGGCGCGCTGATCGAACAGTTCACGGCGCTTGGGCTCCGGTTCGAGGTCATCACCGATGGCGTACTTCGCGTGCGGGGCGAACTGACCGACGGCTTGCGATCGGCGATCCGCGCGAACAAGAAGGCTGTGCTCGCGGAGTTGAGCGAATCCGCTGCGCGTCCCATCGACGACGAGGAAGCGCGTCGCTGGTGGCGCATCGCAACGCCGCGCGGCGTGCGCGAAGTGTTGTTCTCGCGGGCGGCCACGCGCCGGGACGTCGCCGACTTCTATCCTGGCGCCGATGCCGTACCGAATGCCGATACCTCATGATCTTAAAGATGCTCAAGATGCTTACGCGGCCCGTCGCCCCCACCATGGGCCGCATTTGACCCGTCTCGGGTCCGCGACGAACTATTGGGAGACGACGATGAGCAACGGCTGGACATCCGAACGTCGAGCCCGTCAAGCGGCGGCCATTCGATCGTGGCGCCCTTGGCGGCATTCGACCGGGCCGCGCACGGATCTCGGGAAGTACATATCCGCGCAGAACTCTGTTCGTTGCTTAATGATCGTAAGGGTGCGCAGCGTACCCGTAACGCTGCTCGCGTCGGGCGCCCACCGCGAACAAGCCATCGAGGCATTTCTCAGGAAACTGTGCGCACAGGCAATCCAAAGATGATGCCGACCATATGGAACCGTCGCGACGTCGAAGCGCTGCGGGCCTCGCCAGGCTTCGAGTTGTTGCCGGAGCAGCCAGTCATCGACGGCAACTGGCATCGACTCGGTGAGCACACTTCCTGGTATCTGTTGTTCTCTGCGCCGCGACCACGAATCGCGCTCCTACATCGCAACGGTCAGACATCGGTGTGGCCGACGCGCCGCTACAGCTTGGCGCTGGAACATGCGATCGCAGATGCGGTCGC
This sequence comes from uncultured beta proteobacterium, assembly GCA_963798655.1. GTDB lineage: Bacteria > Pseudomonadota > Gammaproteobacteria > Burkholderiales > Casimicrobiaceae > CAVSMC01. The sequence continues at coordinate 153,668 of CAWCUH010000023.1, forward strand.
TGCTGTTCCGCGGCCGGCAGGACTGCCAGGCGCCAACAAGCCCGCTGAGAGCGCAATGGAGACGGCAGTAATCGCCGGTGTGTGCGAGACGCGCGCTGGCCGGCGTTCAGCGACCACTGCTGGCCGCGCAGAGCACCTGTTGCGACACCTGCTTGAGCACGCTGCAGTGCCGGCGACCGAGATCCGGCGGCAAGCCGCGGAAGCGCGGTTGTCTTGGGCCTCCGTGCGCAGGGCGTCAAAGATGCTCGGCGTGCGTTCGTTGCGCGTCGGCGGCCGGCACGGAACGTGGAAATGGCAGCTCGCGGCCGGAGCGACTCACGGCATACGGTAATGGCCCGGGTCGACGTCGTCCGGGATGTTGAGCCTGTGCCTATCAAAGTCCGCCATGGCTTTTAAATCGTCGAGTGAAGTGCCCGGCACGAGCCAAGCGGACACGACGCTGTCGCCTTTCACTTGTAGAACGCGTAGATCAAAGAAACAATCCGATCGCGGATAGTGTGCCGCAATGTCGGCGCGGATCCGGTCCACGTCCACAATACGAGGATCACCGCCCTCGATAAACACGCGAACGGTAGCCCTGTACGGTTCCTTTTGTGCCAGGGTCGGCAGTCCGTGCAAGCTCGCAAGCTGGTCAAGTTGCCAGCGCAGTGCGTTTTCTCTGTGCGGCTCAAGGCTCCAAGCTCCGTCGATGTAGCGGAGGACTGAGACGCACACCGCGGCAAACGTGCGTAGCTGCTCTCGCGTTAGAACAATCTCGGGACCGACCACGCCACGTTTTGATGACGATACTTGCAACGTGCCATCTTCCGAACGAAAGTGCCGAGAGTGAATGATTGTTCCTCTCAGTGGCTCCGCCGATGCGAAAAGCGCGCGTAGACGGTCGCGCAGCCAAGGACGACTCTCGATGACGGCCGGATATGTTACCGGGCCTTTTAACGTCCCGATTTTCTCTGCGTAACGATGCGAGGGGACGTAACCGTTTTGCTCCAACACCCACTCAAGCAACATATCCAACAATTTAAAGCTGGCGGTAAACACTAAGGGCGCCCCGTTGTCGATGAAGCCGGGTCGCCAATCCCCGACGACAAGATGCATCGAGGCGTGCACGATAAAGACAGGTTTGTTCGTCGCCAAGGGGTAGATTATTGCGTCGGGCCAATCAGGAAATAGCTGGTCCTCCACCAAGCTATATACGGCTTCGAGCAACCATATCTCGTACCCGACCTTGTCGGACAGTCGAGCCAACGCACCGCTGTCATACGGCTTGCAAGTCATGGTCTCTATCTCGCTTCTGCGCAAGGGCTAGAAACTGTACAGGACCAAGGCGACGAGACGCCGCAGCCGACGCCACCATATTGCGCACCGCGGTGCGTCACGGGTTGCGGTTGAGCAATGCCTCGAGCAGGAGGCCGCCGACGATTAGCCCGGCGAAAAGGTGCCGATCGCGATGAGCGCGGGCGCAACGAGAGCTATAAAGCTGCCGTTCCGCCGGCCGCAATCGCGAGGCGCAGGGCGGGTCGCAGCTCACGGCGTGCGTCACTGGTAACAGGGACGGTCGGCGCAGCGACCGCCTTCGTGCACTCGTCACCATGCACGACAGACCGCGCTGTGTCGTTGTCACGAAGAGGCAGACGGTTCACGTCAAGCGCCGTCAGAAGCGGTGTCGGCTCTGCGATCGAGCGCTTTGCCGATCTTCGTTCAACTCGTCGCTGGCGAGCGCTAGCGTCATACAGTGCTCCCGGCTGTACGGCTGCCCGCGATCGCGCAAGCGTGGGATACCACTGCCCCATCGGCCATTGAACGCGGGCTTCTTCCGCGTGCGCTGCTTGGGCGTCTTCAATGTGGTTGCCGGTGCGCAATTTCATTCGCCGCTACTGTGTCGGTCAATAGCTGTCACAGGTCCATGTGTTGCCAATCCAGCGACACGACGTTTGCCGAGACGGTGTCGGTAGTGCGGGCAGGATCGGGTCTGGCTTCATTAGCTGTAGAAGTTGAAGCATAGTCGCGGCTTCGTGATGCTTCAATTGCTGATCCGACATGGATCGCTCTTGGGCGAGTCGACGTTGCTCCGCATCCCGCCGCTCTGCTAGTTCTTCTTCGGTGCGTCTGGCTTCCCGTCGTTCTGTCGCGTTTCGCACGGCTTCCCGGCTTTGCGTCTGCTGCGTCTCGTCGACCCGCGCTTGAGCGGCGCTTGCTCGCTCCTCGAGGTCGGTCATTTTTCTCGCCAGCTCGTACTGCGCTTCAACCTGCGTCATTTTTTTGAGATCGATCTTCTCACCGAGCAGCGCCATGTAGGCGAGATATTCCTTCACGTACACGTTGCTTGCTTGCTCGGGAAATAGCGTCCCGAAGCGTTTGCGGTATTCGCGCGCCACGGTCAGGTACTTGATCTTCCCACGTCGAGCTTGGTCGAGGAGCGCCGTGTGAGCTTGTTCGAGTTCCGCCAAGCGTTGTTCATCTCGACGGGCCGCTAATGTAGTCGGCGGTTAAATCCCTGCGACGCACCGACCTTCATTCAAACGGCCTCGAGCCGAGCTCTGATGGCGAGCGCGCCCGACTCCAAGTTCACCGTTGTGGTCACGACGTCGCCGGCGGCTACCGTCTTCGCCTGTTGGAGCACGTTGCCGACGATTTCTGCCGGTGCTTCATCGAGAGTCGACTTCTCGGCGTCGATGTCATATTGGAACGCCGCGCCGGGATTCGACTCGCTTTCGCAGGTCCAGATTACGGCACGGCAATGGGCCGAGAGCGTGGTCATCGACCCCGCTTACGCGACCGCGAGGATCGCGACTTTGATCTTCAAGTTTTTCCCCCTGCGCCACCGGCGGCGAGTGACGTCCTGATCGGCCTAAATGCTAATTATAGTCTGTCGACGTATAGTCGTCAAAGCCGGCACGCTCTTGGCCCATGGTCAAGTGCCGGCGCGCGAGGGAAACGGCCCGCACGCGGGTGGCCGCGAACCTACGCGCGACACGAAAGGCTCACGGCATAGCCGAAGAGCAACTGGCGGACGTTGCCGGCTTGCATCGCACGTATGTCGGCTCTGTCGAACGCGGCGAACGCAACATCTCCATCGACAACATCGAGCGTCTGGCGGGAGCGCTTGGCCTCGACGTTGCCGAATTGCTTGCGCGGCCGACTGCCAGGGTCGGGCGATAGCGCCTGCCCTTCGATGTGTGGCCTGCCGGGCAGCAATTGAGAGCGTTTAACATCCCCACGGACTGAGCGACGCATCGCAGCGACTATCCTCGCTCGACGCGCGTCGCAAAACCGTCCTGAATCCATTCGGCCGCCGGCGCTGGTCACGGTCTCGCCGAGTCGGTAAAGTCGCCACCAGTTCTCGCCATCCGACAAGGACCGCGCAAGCATGGCCGCCAAACGCAATTCAAACGTGAACGGTGCCCCCCTCGGCTTCGAGGCGAAGCTCTGGGCCGGCCGCCGACAAGCTGCGCAACAACATGGACGCGGCGGAGTACAAGCACGTCGTCCTCGGGCTGATCTTCCTCAAGTACATCTCCGACGCCTTCGAGGAGAAGCACGCGGAGCTCGAGGCGCAGAAGGCGCAGGGCGCCGACCCGGAGGACCCGGACGAGTACCGCGCCGAGAACATCTTCTGGGTGCCGAAGGAGGCGCGCTGGGCGCACCTCAAGGCCAGCGCGCCGCAGCCGACGATCGGCAAGCTCGTCGACGACGCGATGGTCGCGATCGAGCGCGACAACCCGTCGCTCAAGGGCGTGCTGCCGAAGGACTACGCCCGGCCCGGCCTCGACAAGCAGCGGCTCGGGCAGCTGATCGACCTGGTCGGCGACATCGGCCTCGGCGACGCCGGCCGACCGCGCCAAGGACATCCTCGGCCGCGTCTACGAGTACTTCCTCGTCGCAGTTCGCCAGCGCCGAGGGCAAGAAGGGCGGCCAGTTCTACACGCCGTCGCGCGTGGTGCGCGTGCTGGTCGAGATGCTCGCCCCGTACAAGGGCCGCGTCTACGACCCCTGCTGCGGCTCGGGCGGCATGTTCGTGCAGAGCGAGAAGTTCATCGAGGCGCACGGCGGGCAAGATCGGCGACATCGCGATCTACGGCCAGGAGTCGAACTACACGACCTGGCGGCTGGCGAAGATGAACCTCGCGATCCGCGGCATCGACGCGCAGATCGCGCCACGCCGACAGGTTCCACAGCGACCTGCACCCCGACCTGAAGGCCGACTACGTGCTGGCCAACCCGCCGTTCAACGACAGCGACTGGCGCGGCGAGCTGCTGAAGGACGACAAGCGCTGGGAGTACGGCGCGCCGCCGGCGGGCAACGCCAACTTCGCCTGGGTGCAGCACTTCATCCACCACCTGCGCCCGACGGGCATGGCGGGCTTCGTGCTGGCGAACGGCTCGATGTCGTCGAACCAGTCGGGCGAGGGCGAGATCCGCAAGGCGATCATCGAGGCCGATCTGGTGGACTGCATGGTGGCGCTGCCGGGGCAGCTGTTCTACTCGACGCAGATCCCCGTCTGTCTCTGGTTCCTGGCGCGCGAGCAAGACGAACGGCCCGGAAGCGCTTCCGCGACCGCCGCGGCGAGACGCTGTTCATCGACGCCCGCAAGCTGGGCACGATGGTCGACCGCATCCACCGCGAACTGACCGACGACGACATCGCCCGGATCGCCGGCACCTACCACGCCTGGCGCGGCGACAAGGGCGCCGGCGAGTACGCGGACGTCCCCGGCTTCTGCAAGACGCGCCACGCTGGAGGAGATCCGCAAGCACGGCCACGTGCTCACGCCCGGGCGGTACGTCGGCGCGGAGGAGGTCGAGGACGACGGCGAGCCGTTCGAGGAGAAGATGCAGCGGCTGGTCGCGACGCTGCCGAGCAGCAGGCGGAAGCGGCGAGGCTGGACGCCGCCATCGCCGCCAACCTGAGGGAGCTTGGCTATGGCGGGTGAGTGGCGGGACGTTACAGTTGGCGGGATTGCCGGTTCAATGCGGAATGCGCTCGTTGGCGGCCCTTTCGGATCAAACCTTGTCTCAGGCGATTACGTGTCATTTGGCGTCCCCGTAATTCGAGGCCAGAACCTTGGCGCGCGATGGATAGCAGGCGAGTTCGCGTTTGTTTCAGATGCCAAGGCAAAATCCCTCGAA
>CAWCUH010000024.1:0-46788 GCA_963798655.1 uncultured beta proteobacterium
CGGGCTTCGTCAGTACCAGCGCGCTCATCGTGCTCGGTAGCTTCGTTTCGTTTTGCATTGCTGCCCAGACAGCGCCGCACACGCATCGGCGCGGACCGCGACCGTTTCCCGCAGGTTGTCCCATCGTGCGCGGCGACAACGCGGCGCGCATTGCGGAAGATCAATCGTTCCTTGCGAACGCTCGGGCTGCGACATTGCGTCGCAGGCCGACGCTTCATTGGCGACGAGCTTCGGCAGGTGCCTTACGGTCGGGAAGCTTTCGGGATCGCGCGGATAGACGAGCCGATCATTCACGACGCCTGCGCAGCGGCTCGGCCGATCATCGTCGCTGCGCGTTCGCGGGACCGGCCCCACGCCCGAGCGTGTGCGACGGCAACTCGCCGAACATGCGCTTGTAATCGGTGACGAAATGGCCGAGGTGCCAGAAGCCCCATCGCGCCGCGATGTCCTGCACCGATTGGCTCGGCCGCGACCCGGCCTTCAGATCGCGGCGCGCGCCGTTCAGGCGTATCGCGCGCAGGAATCGTACCGGGTTGATGCCGAGCACTTCCTGGAAGCTGTACTGCAGCGTGCGCCGGCTTACGCCAAGCTCGCGACAGAGATCGGCAACGGTGATCGGCTCCGCGATGCGCGCATGCATGAACGCCTTCGCGGCGTCGACCACATTCTGGCGGCTCGTGCTCGGCGTCGTCGCGGGTGGGCCATCGTCGGCTGTAAGCGTCATCAGCGCGCTCAGCATCGTCTGCTCGAGCACGCGCTGCGCCTGGCGAAACTGAAGCGCGCCCGGATTGACGTCCGATGATTGCAGCACCGACTGCAACAGCCGCCGGAACGCGTCCAGCCGCTCAGCGCGAAGCTTCACTACGCCCTTGCCCGCCAGTGCCGTTCCGATGTCGCGATGCTCGACTTCGCGCGCATGCGTTTCCAGCGCGACGGCGTCGATCACCAGGCCGAGGATCTCGAAGCCGCGCGGCGTGTAGAAGTCGAGCTCGTCGTCAGGGCCCAGCGTGACGATCGCGTCGCGATCGACGCCTTCGCGGCGGAACAGGGCGCTGCCTTGCATCCCGATGGGCACGCCGACCGCGCGCGAGCCGCGCCATGGCGTGCCCGACTCGTGCACCGCCTGATTCGTCGTTTCGCGGAACAGCTGCAACCCCGAGAAGCACAGCTCGTGCAGTCCGCCAACGAAGCGGCCGGGCGTCAGCTGCTCGTAGACCTGGTTCCATTCGCGCAAGCTCGCCGCCTGCTCCTCGATGTCGGAGCTGGTTCGTCGTGTGATCAAAAGCGGCGCGATGTCCTCGCAGGCCGACGCGTGCGGCATACCGGGCGCAGCCGGCGCCGCTGTCACCACGGACGGGCCGCCGGCTTCGACATCGCAATCTCCTCTCGAATACGTCGCCCGTCCGCGGATGCGCGATCGAGCGTCACTTCGCTTGACGAACGTTGCCGCCGAATCGATGCGGGAATCTTTGATCTGCAATAAGAACAGCTCAAGTCGGTTGCCGATTTGGGATAACGGCGTCGACGTGCGACAGCGACAATCTGTCACAGCCCAAGCGGCGCAAATCCGAACGGGCGCAATTGTTGCAGCGCAGCAGCAAGCCATTGCACCGACGACGCTGCGGAACCCGACTTCGAAGAGAGGAGCGAAACGGGATGAATCGTATTCACACAACCATCGTGCGCGTCCGAAGCGTGGCGTTCGCGGTTGCGATCGTTGCAGCATCGTCCGCGCTCGCCGCCGTCAGCGAGCAGGAGGCGGCGCAGCTCGGAAAGACGCTGACGCCGATCGGCGCCGAGAAGAGCGCAAGCGCGGACGGAACGATTCCGGAGTGGACCGGCGGGGTCACCACGATGCCCGCTGGCTGGAAGCCCGGCCAGAAGCGCGTCAATCCGTTCGCCGCCGACAAGCCGCTCTTCTCGATCGACGCGTCGAACGTCGACAAGTACCGCGACAAGCTCTCCGAGGGACAGCTCGCGCTGGTGAGGCAGCTGAAGGGATACAGGATGGACGTGTACCCGACGCGCCGAAGCTGCGGCTATCCGGATTTCGTCTACGAGCGCACGAAGACGAATGCGCGCGAAGCGAAGCTCGCCGCGAACGGCTGGGGGCTCGAGAAGGGCATCGGGGCCGCGGTGCTGTTCCCGATCCCGAAGACGGGCGCCGAAGCTGTGTGGAACCACAAGCTGCGCTACATGGGCGAGGGCCGGATCGAGCACTACGCGACGATCTTCTCGAACAAGGGCGGTGATTTCACGCCGCTCGTGCAGGATCAATGGACGACCGTGCCGTTCCATTCGCCGAAGAACAAAGGCGTCGAGGACGTCGGCGGCGTCGAGATGAAGCTGCTGAACGAAGTCGTGTCGCCGCCGGCGCACGCAGGCGAGCTGATCCTCGCGCACTGGTTCTTCAACAGCGCAAGCGATGCATGGCTCTACTTCCCGGGCCAGCGCCGCGTGCGCCGCTCGCCGACGTTCGCGTACGACAACCCCGTGCCGGGATACGAGAACCTGGAGACGGTCGACCAGTATCCGATGTACGCCGGCGCGATGGACCGTTACGACTGGAAGCTCATCGGCAAGCAGCAGCTCTATATCCCGTACAACAGCTACGCGTGGATCGACAAGAGCCGCAAGTACCGTGAAGTCTATCTGGCGGATTTCGTGAACCGCGACATCGTCCGATACGAGTTGCACCGCGTGTGGAAAGTCGAAGCGACGGTCAAGCAAGGGATGCGCCATCAGTTCGCGAAGCGCGTGTTCTACCTCGACGAGGACAGCTGGGCGCTGATGGTCGCTGACCTCTACGACGCGCAGGGAAAGCTCTGGCGCGTGCAGGAGTCGAGCCTCTATCCCGCGCCGGAGATTCCGGCCTGCGTCGGACAGGAGTTCATGTCCTACGACCTCACCGTGGGCCGCTATATCGGCGAAAACGCGACGCAGGAGCGTCCGGAGACGGACTGGCTCGCTGGGCGAGAAGGCCGCATCGACCCGAAGAAGTTCAACCCGGACGAGCTTCGCCGCGTCGGCGAGCGCTGACCACGAACCCGGACAGGGAGGGGACCATGAACGACACGCACAATCGCGTGGCGGCGCGTTCGCGCTGCGCGCTGATGCTGGCAGTGGGTGCGCTCGCGACAGTCGCGATGCCGTCGGTGCGCGCGGCGGGCTTCGAGACCGACTGGGTGAAGGGCAGCTTCGACTCGACGATCTCGTTCGGCATGCAGTGGCGCATGGAGGGAACCGACTGCCGCATCGTCGGCAACGACAACGGCGGCTGCGCGCCGACGACCGGCACGCTGGGTGAAGTCGTGAACGGTCCCGGTCAGGGCGCGACGTCGAACCCCGATTTCAACTATCTGCAGTCGGACAACGGCAACCTGAACTACCGCAGGAACCAGCTTGTCTCGTCGGCTCTCAAGGGCAATCACGAGCTCGACCTGCGGTTCAAGGACGGCTGGAGCGCGCTCGGACGCTTCTCGTGGCTATACGACCCCGCGGCCGACAACACCAAGCGGACGGATCTCACAGACGATGCGAAGAACATCGCGGTCCACAACCTCACGCTGCTCGATCTGTGGGTCGCGAAGGACTTCGACATTGCCGGCCGCCCCGCGAAAGTCAAGGTCGGCAACCAGGTGCTGAGCTGGGGCGAAGATATCTTCATCTACGGCGGCATCAACATCATCAACGCGATCGACCTCACGCGCGCCCACAAGCCTGGCGTTCAGCTGAAGGAGATCTTTCGTCCGGCACCGATGCTGTCGTTCAACATCGGCGCGACCGACAACCTGAGCATCGAAGGGTTCTGGCAATTCCGCTGGAACGGCTTCCGCTTCGACCCGGCCGGCACGGCGTTTTCGGTCGGCGACGTGATCGGCAACGGCCAGCAGCCGGCATATGTCCCGAGCTCAGTGCTCGGCATGCCGCCCGGCTCGGTGGGCGACCCCGGCACGGTGAGCACCGGAGCGATCATTCCGGCGGGTCAGCGCTTCACGCATGCCGATCTCGTCGGCATCGGCACCGTCGTGCCGGTCGTCGCGACGCAGTCGCCGCCTAACACCAACCAGTGGGGGCTCGCGGCGCGCTGGAAGCCGGAAGGCTCCGACGCCGAATGGGGCTTCTACTACATCCACTACAACGACAAGATTCCTTTCGTCGGTTTCGCCAACGACCCGTCGATCACCGACAACCCGTTCGGGCTCGGCTACTTTCTGCAGTACGGAAAGGGCCGTGACCTCTTCGGCGTCTCGGCGAACGGTCACATCGGTGAATGGGCGGTCGGCGGCGAGGTTTCGTATCGGCCGCGCGACGGCGTCGGCATCGATCCGACGGTGCCGCTTGCGGGCCCGCGCTGCGCGTTCTGCGGACCCGGGGTCTACAGCGGCTATGTCGATGAGAAGAAGTGGCAGGCGCACCTCACGACGATCTACCTGCTCGGACCGAGCGGCGATCTCGGCTGGCTGCTGCGCGGCCTCGGCGCTGCCGAAGGAACGCTGTTGCTCGAGGTCGCGGGGACCTATTACCCCGGCCTCGATTTCTCCGGCGCGAAGCCCTACCTGCTGCCGAACTACGAGCTGCCGACGAAGTTCTCGTCAGGCACCGTCGCCGAGCTCGGTGTCGTGTATCCGCACGCGTTCGGCACGCCGGTGAACCTGACGCCGCAGATCGACGTCGCGTACGACATCAGCGGCACAAGCCCGAACACGATTCCGTTCGTAAAGGGACGCCTCGCGGTGACGCCGTCGCTCAACTTCGAGTATCTCAATACGTGGCGCGCGTCGCTCGCGTACACGAACTTCTCGGGAGGAGGCAGCAACAACCTGCTACGCGATCGCGATTACGTTTCTTTCAACGTCTCGTACTCGTTCTGAACCCAAAATGCCCGCTGCGACGGCCGCGCACGCCGCCGGCGGGCGGGCTCCGACGATGAGCGCCACGAAATCCTCGATGCTGGCGCGCTGGGTCGCCGCGCTCGAAAACGCGCTGTTCGCGCATCGTGCCGCGACGCTCGGCGCGCTCGTCGCGCTCACGATCGTCATGGGCGTGTTCGCAGCGCAGCTGCGGATGTCGGCCGGATTCGACAAGCAGCTGCCGCAGCAGCACGAGTACATCAAGACCTTCTACCAGTATCGCGACCAGGTCTTCGGCGCGAACCGCATCATGGTCGTCGTGCACCCGCGCCGCGGCGACATGTGGAACGCCGAGTCGCTGAAGAAGCTGAACGACGTCACGCAGTCGGTCATGTTCCTGCCCGGCATCGACCGGCGCACGGTGAGCTCGCTGTGGACGCCGACGACCCGCGTGCTCGAGATCACCGAGGAAGGCTTCCACGCCGAGGACGTGATCGGCGGCGACATCACGCCCGACGCGCTCACGCCGCAGAAGATCGAGCACATTCGCAATAACGCGATCGTCGGCGGCTACATCGGCCAGTTGGTCGCGAACGACAATTCCGGCGCAATGGTCGTCGCCGATTTGCTCGAAAGCGACCCGATCACGAAAAAGAAACTCGACTACCTCGAGCTTGCGCGCCGCCTCGAAACTGAAGTTCGCGGCAAGCACGAAACGGCCGACTTCGACATCGAGATCATCGGTTTCGCAAAGCAGATCGGCGACATCGCCGACGGGGCGAAAAGTGTCGTCCGCTTCTTCCTGCTCGCCTTTTTGCTGACGGCCGCCGCGGTTTACGTGTACTCGCGTTCGTGGGCGCTGACGGTGCTTCCGCTCGCCTGCTCGCTTGCTTCGGTCGTGTGGCAGTTCGGCACGCTGAGGCTGCTCGGCTACGGGCTCGATCCGCTCGCGGTTCTGGTTCCATTCCTCGTCTTCGCGATCGGCGTGTCCCACGGTGTCCAGCAGATCAACTACATCTCGAAGGAAGTTTGCGCCGGTGTCGACACGATGACCGCCGCGCGCCGCAGCTTCAGCGGACTGCTCATCCCTGGCACGATGGCGCTGGTGACGGCGTTCGTCGGCTTCGCGACGCTGACGCTCATTCCCATTCCGATGATCCGCGAGCTCGGCATCGCCGCAGCGATCGGCGTGGCGTACAAGATCGTGACCAACCTCGTCATGCTGCCGGTGGCCGCTTCGTACGTTCGCTTCGATGACCGCTACGTCGGGCGCGTGAACCGTCTGCGCGAGCGGCGTGGCCGCTGGATGGGCGCGCTCGGCCGCATCGCCGAACCGCGCAATGCGGCGATCGGCACGGCGGTATGCGCGGCGCTGTTCGCGCTTGCCTGGTGGCAGAGCCAGGGCCGTCACATCGGTCATCTGCAGCCGGGCGCACCCGAGCTTCGTGCCGATTCGCGCTACAACCGTGACGCGAACCATATCGTCGAGAAGTTCGACCTGGGCCTCGACGTGTTGTCCGTCGTCGTCGAAACGCCGAAGGACGGCTGCTACGACTATCCGACGATGGAGTACGTCAACCAGTTCGGCTGGCAGATGGCAAACGCACCGGGTGTCGTGACGGTGACTTCCGCCGCGTGGCTCGCGAAGCAGGCGTTCGCGGGATTCAACGAGGGCAATCCGAAGTGGGCGGCGCTGCCGCGCGATCCGAAGTCGCTCGCGAACACCGTGGGACTCGCTCCGGAGAACTCCGGCCTCTACAACCCCGGGTGCACGGTGCTTCCCGTGCACCTCTACCTCGCCGACCACAAGGCAGCAACGATCAAGTCCGTCATCGGCGCGGTCAAGCAATTTCGCCGCGACAACGTCGATCCGCGTATCAACGTGCGGCTCGCGAGCGGCAACGTCGGCGTGCAGGCGGCGACCAACGAAGTTCTCGAGACGACCGAGCTGCCGATGATGCTCTATGTCTACGCGACGATCCTCGTGCTGGTGCTCGTCACCTATCGCGACTGGCGGGCGATGGTCGCCTGCTGCCTGCCGCTAACCCTCGGAACGCTGCTCGGTTACTGGTTCATGAAGGAGCTTGAGATCGGACTTACCGTCGCGACGCTGCCGGTGATGGTGCTCGCCGTCGGCATCGGCGTCGACTACGCGTTCTACATCTACAACCGGCTGCAGATCTATCTCGCGCAGGGCGTGGACATCGTTACAGCGTTCAAGCAGGCGCTGCGCGAAACCGGCATCGCCACGATCTTCACGGCGCTCACGCTGTCGGTGGGCGTGGCGACGTGGTCGTTCTCGGAGCTCAAGTTCCAGGCAGACATGGGGTTGCTGCTGACATTCATGTTCATGATCAACATGCTGATGGCGATGACGCTGCTGCCGGCGCTCGCGGTGATGCTCGACCTGCTGATCCCGCGGCGCCGACCGGTGCGCACGCCACTGCTGTCGCACTGAGCGAGACAGGCCATGCTGGACAAACTGCTCGCTCGCCTCGACAAGACACCATCGCCGGCGCCGGACACCGTCGGCACGCCGTTCCCGCGGCGTCAGCTCGCCGTGGTGGCGCTCCTGATCGAGCTCGCGCAGAGTGACCGCCGGGTCCCGCCCGAGGAAGCGGCGACGATCGAGCGCATCGTACGCGATCGCTTCGGTCTCGACGGCGACACGGCGGCGCGGCTGATTGCAGCGGCGCGCGTCGAGCTCGATGCGGCGCTCGAGGACTGGATATTCGCCACCGCCGTGCGCGAAGCGTTCGACGCGCGCGAAATCGTCGATATCGTCGGACTGCTGTGGGAAGTCGTCTACGCGGACGGCCGTCTCGCGCGACTCGAGAAGTCGGCAATGCGCCGGCTGTGCGAGCAGCTCGGCGTCGGCGACGCCGAGCGCGAGTCGGCCCGCGCGCAGGCGTTCGCACGCAGCGGCCGCGACCGCGCGCCGGAAGCGACGGACACGGAATGACCGCGGGCCGTATCGCTGCGCTCGCATGTTGCGCGATCATCGCGGCGATGGTCGTGAGCGCAGCACAACTCGCTTCGCCGCCTGCGATTCCGATCGCCGCCTACAAGGCACCCCTCGCGACGAAGGCGCCGCTGCTTGCAATCGCGCGCGCTGGCTCGCGCCTCGTTGCCGTCGGCGATTACGGCATCGTCGTGCTTTCCGACGACGAAGGACGCACGTGGCGGCAGGCGAGCGCCGTCGCCACACGCGAGATGCTGACGGCGGTGACATTCGTCGATGCTAGCCAAGGCTTTGCCGTGGGACACGGCGGAACGCTTCTGCAAACCGCCGACGCCGGCGAGACGTGGACCACGAATTACGCCGCCGGGGCGGACGCGGTTCTGCTTTCGGTGTACTTCGACAACGCAGGACACGGCATTGCCGTTGGCGCATTCGGCGCTGCGCTCGCAACGAGCGACCGCGGCCGAAGCTGGAAGCCGTTCACCGTCGGCGACGGCGACGACCGCGACCGTCACCTGAACGCGATCTTCGCGATGCCCGGCGGAGCGCTGTTGATCGCCGCCGAGGGCGGCACCGTGTTCCGCTCGACCGACGCGGGACGCACGTGGACCACTGTTCGCGTTCCGTACAACGGCTCGCTGTGGGGCGGACTTGCGCTCGCGAACGGCGGCGCGCTGGTGTACGGCATGCGCGGCCACGCGCTGCAATCGAGCGATCAAGGCCGGACATGGATCGACGTCGCGACCGGAACGGACCAATCGTGGAGCGGCGGCGTGCAGCTCTCCGACGGAACGATCGCGCTCGTCGGTCTGGGCGGCGCAGTGGCGACAAGCTCGGACGGTGGCCGCACGTTCCGCACTACGATAAGTCCCGAACGGCAGACGCTCGCCGCCGTTTCGTCGGGAACACCCGGACAGCTCGTCGTCGTCGGTCTCACCGGCGTCGGCCATCACAACCTCGCAGCGCAATGACGATCGCACGCGCCGCGCTCGCAGGTGACGATCCCCGAATGGGAGGTACGACATGGACATGAACACCCGCCATCTGATCAGCGAAGCGGCCGGCACGTTCGTCTGCGCTCCGAAGAAGATGCTCATCGGCGCCGAGTGGGTCGATGCGGCGGGCGGCGCCAAGCTCGACGTGCGCAATCCGGCGAACGGCGAAGTGATCGCGCAGGTGCCCGCCGGCGATGCCGCCGACGTCGATCGCGCAGTGCGCGCTGCGCGCGCCGCATTCGAAACGGGCCCGTGGCCCGCGACGTCGCCGTCGCAACGCGAGCGGCTGCTGCAGGCGCTCGCCGACAAGCTCGAGGCAAACGCCCAGCAGCTCGCCGAGATCGAAAGCTCGACAACGGCAAGTCGTTCATGGCGAGCCACGTCGACATGCCGGTGCGCGGTCGAACTTTCCGCTACATGGCGGGCTGGGCGACGAAGATCGAAGGCACGACGCTCGACGTCTCGATCGGCGTTATCCGCAGGCGGAGGTCAACGCATTACGCGGCGCGAGCCGGTGGGCGTCGTCGGGCAGATCATCCCGTGGAACTTCCCGCTGCGTGATGGCCGCGTGGAAGCTCGCGCCCGGCGCTCGCCGCCGGCTGCACCTGTCGTGCTGAAGCCCGCGGAGCAAACGCCGCTCACCGCGCTGCGGCTCGGCGAGCTGATTGTCGAGGCGGGCTTCCCGCCGGGCGTCGTCAACATCGTCACGGGCTTCGGCGAAACGGCGGGCGCGGCGCTCGTCAAGCATCCGGGCGTCGACAAGATCGCGTTCACCGGATCGACTGCGGTCGGCAAGCTCATCAGCAAGCGCGGCCATCGACACGATGAAGCGCGTCTCGCTCGAGCTCGGCGGCAAGTCGCCGGTGATCGTGCTGCCACGACGCCGACCGCGAATGTCGCCGATCGGCGGCGCGCGCGGGCGCAATCTTCTTCAACCAGGGCAGGTCTGCACCGCGGGCTCGCGCCTGTACGTGCAGAAGAAGATCTTCGACCAGGTCGTCGGCGGCCTCGGCAGCGTCGCCCGGGCGATGAAGCTCGGACCGGGTCTCGACCCGGCCACGCAGCTCGGCCCGCTCGTGTCGCCGAGCAGCGGGACCGCGTGCTGCGGCTACATCGAGGTCGGCGTCGAGCCAGGGCGCCTCGATCGTCGCGGGCGGCGAAGCGCCGGCCACGAAGGCTACTTCGTGAAGCCGACGGTGCTGGTGGACGTGCGCCAGGACATGCGCGTCGTGCAGGAAGAAATCTTCGGGCCCGTGTCGTCGCGCAATGCCGTACGACGATATCGACGAAGTGGCGCGCGCTCGCAAACGACACGCAATACGGCCTCGGCGCGTCGATCTGGTCGAACGACCTCGCGCGAGTGCATCGACTCATTCCGCGCATCAAGGCGGGCACTGTGTGGGTGAACTGCCACAGCCTGGTCGATGCGAGCCTGCCGTTCGGAGGCTTCAAGCAATCCGGCATCGGCCGCGAAATGGGCCGAGCGGCGCTTGACCTGTTCACCGAGACCAAGTCTGTGATGATGGCCGTCTGACGCGGGGGAAGCCAATGCCAGTCCATTTCATCGGGCGCTTCGCGGCCGCGCTCGCGCTCTTCGCCGTGATCAGCGGCGCGCAGGCATTCGATCACGACTCGCTCGTATGGAAGAAATGCGCGGGTTGCCATGCACCGGACGCTGCCGGCCGTCTCGCACGCGTCGAGCAGATCCGCACAACGCCGGAGGAATGGACGGTCATCGTCGACCGGATGCGGCGGCTGCATGGCATGTCGCTGACGACGCGGGAGATGGACCGGTTGCTGAAGGAGCTCGCGACGACACAGTTGCTGACGCCGCGTGAGCAGGCGGCCGTGTCGTACCTGAGCCTGTGGCACAACTCGCAGCAGATGGAGACGCCAGCCGACAAGGATGAGGAGAAGGTGTTCGGCGTCTGCGTCCGCTGCCATAGCGCCGGCAAGATCCGTTCGTACCGGATGACGGCCGACAACTGGGCGAAGCTTCGCGACTTCCATCTGTACGCGGTGCCGACCGTCGTGTTCCAGATGCGCGAGATGAAATGGGTGCAGGAGGCGGACGCGGCGCTCGTGCATTTCGCGGATCGGCTTCCGTACGGCAGCAGTTGGTCGGCGCCCGCCGCGAAGCTCGACGGCACGTGGGCGGTGTTCGGCCATGCGCCGGGACGCGGCGACTACCGCGGCGAAGCGCGGATCGCGAGCGCCGGCGACGACCCGAGCGAATATGCGATCAGCGGACGCATTGCGTACGCCGACGGCGCGAGCGAATCGTTCACCGGCGAGGCGACGCTCTACGGCGGCTACGCGCTTCGCTCGCGCACCAAGCACGACGGCGTTGCGGGATACGGCGCGTACATCGTCGCGGGCGATGAAATCGCAGGCGAATCGCATCGGCCGGCACCCGATTTCCGCACGTCGAGCGCGCGCTGGCTTCGCACCGGCGGCGGACCCAGGGTCGCGCGAATCGTCCCGGCTTTCGTGCTGACCGGCGAGAAGACGACGCTAACCGTCGAAGGCGTGGACCTGCCTGAGGTTACCGCGAGCGACGTGGCCTTCGAGGGCGGTGCAGTGAAGGTCGTCTCGGCGACCCGCGTCGCGCCGGATGCTATCCGCCTGGTCGTCCAGAGCCGCGTTGCGAAGGTCGGCATCGCGAAAGTCTCGGTCAAGGGCATCGACGCGACGTCAGTGACGCTCGCGCCGCGCATCGACGGCATCGACATCACCCCGCAGATGGGCCGCGCGCGGCTTTCCGGCGGCGATCACTATCCGGCCGAAGGCGTGCAGTACGAGGCGATCGCGTACGCGAAGAGCGGCGTCGGCAAGAAAGCGACGCACACGCCGCTCGGGCCCGTCGCGGCGACGTTTCGTCTCGCCGAGGAAACGACGCGTCCCGGCGACGACGACCTGCGCTGGCTCGGCGCGATCGCGGCGAACGGCACGTACCTCCCGGTCGGCGGCTATGGTCCGAATCCGAAGCGCAACTATTCCGGCGAGAACAGCGGTCTCGTGAAGGTGAACGCGTCGTACACGCGCAATGGCCGCACGTACACGGCGCGGGCGCTGCTCGCGGTGACGATGCCCGATTTCATCCCGAGAATCCGATGAGCGAGCGCGCATGAGCGAGCACTACGCCTGGGCGGATCACCGGATCTTCGCGCCGGCGGCCCCGTCGGATGCGGATGCACTGCTGTTCGGCGCCGATCACGCGAGCCTGTTCGCCATCGACGCCTGCACGCGCGACGTGATCGTGCGCTGGCGGCACCGCGAACCGATCGTGCTCGACGACGTTCCGCCCGCCGATCGGGACGTGCTCGCCGCGCTGCGCGATGCGCGCGTGCTCGTTCCCTGGGCAGCGGCGCCGATGCAGGCACCCTCACTGCTCGACCCGGAGCAGATTCCGCTCGGCACGCTCGTGCTCGAGGCGGCGCAGGCGTGCAACCTCCGCTGCACCTATTGCTACGCGGGCGGGGGTGCCTACGGCGGCGACGCGCGCCTGATGACGCCCTCGCTCGCGGCGCGCGCCGCACGCTATCTCGTCGAATCCTCCGCCGACCGGCCCAGCGTCACGCTGGTCCTGTTCGGCGGCGAGCCGCTGTTGAACCTTGCGGCGCTGGACGCAGCGGTGCGCGAAGGAAAAGCAGCCGCGGCCGCGCGCGGCAAGACGCTCGACGTGTCGATCACGACGAACGGGACCCGCTTCACCGACGAAGCGCTCGCCTTCCTCGCCGATCATCGTATCGGTGTGACGGTCAGCATCGACGGGCCGCCCGAGGTTCACGATGCAAACCGCCGCTACGCCGGCACGCGCGGCGGCGGCACACATTCCGATGTCGTCGCCGGCGTCGAACGGCTGAAGACGCGCACCGGACGAGTGCCGGCTGCGCGCGTGACGCTGAAGCCCGATCAGTGGCATCGCGTGCGCGAAGTGTTCGACCACGTGAATGCGCTCGGCTTCGTCGAGGTCGGCATCGCGCCAACGAGTCCGGTCGGCGCCGACCTGCTGCCAACGCCAGCGCAGGAAGCCGCGCTGATCGACGGCTTTGCCGATCTCGCCGATCGCTTTGTCGCCGAAGCAGCAGACGGTCGCGTGCTGCCGTTTTCGAACCTGCTCGACGTGCTCGTGCGATTGCACGGCGGCGATGTCAAGCGCGCGCCGTGCGGCGCCGGACTCGGCTATCTCGCGATCGATGCCCAAGGGCGCTTCTATCTGTGCCATCGGCTCGCGGGCGTTGCTCGTTTCGAAGTCGGCGACATCGACGCGGGCATCGACTACGCGAAGATCCGCGCGTGCCTCGCCGAGCAGGCTGCGCCTCGCCGCGATGCGTGCGCCGCATGCTGGGCGAGAAGCCTCTGCGCCGGCGGCTGCCATTACGAGAACCACATCCGCGAGCACGAGCTCGGGCTCGCGCATGGCGGCTCGTGCGACTTCATTCGCCGGTGGCTCGAGATCGGGATTCGCGTGTACGGCGAGCTCGGCAGGGCGCCCGGCGATCCGCTGCACGCGTTCCTCGAACGGCGTGCCGAACAGGCTGAACAACTCATTCGGGGTTCATGCGATGAAGAAGAAATCGATTGAGGCGTTGAACCGCAAGGCGAAGGCGATCGAGCGCGTCGCCGACGGCGAACTCAGGAACGCCGAAGCGCTCGGGCAGCCCAAGATGCCGCAGGGCTGCACGACGATCTTCGACACGGGCTGGGAGACCAACCCCCGTCCGACGTACCCGATCGGCAACTGCCAGGCCTCGGCGCGCGATTTCCACGGCTGCGCCGGCGACTGCTGGTGGCCCGCGCAGGTACCCGACGGCCTCACCAACCACCGCGACTTCGACGTTGCGTGCCCGAACATCGCGCGCGACTGGCGAAACCTGAAGTTCGATTAGGAGCGCGCGATGCGCCGAAACCAATTTGCCGTCGCGTTGCTCGCATCGCTTGTGGCCGTGTCCGTCTCGCTGCCTGCGTCCGCCGCGCGACCGCCTTTATTACATGGGCTACGAAGTGATCCAGGTGATCGACGGCGACACCGACACGATCGTCGCCGACATCCCCGTGCGCGGGGCGACCCGCGAAGTCGGACTGACGGCGGACCGCAGGTTCATGTACGTCGCGACCAACCGCCACCTCGTGCACAAGGTCGACCTCGCGGCGAACCGTGTCGTCGCGTCCGTCGACGTGAGCAACGACGGCTGGGAGCGCTTCATGTTCGGCTTCGTGCTCGACGCGGATGGCCGCACTGCGTACGGCGCATTCATGTCGAGACGCACCGACGGCGGCGAAGTCGTCGTCGGCAAGCCGGTCGTCGCGCAGTTCGAGCTCGATACGGGCAAGATGCTTCGCAGCGTCGAAGTGCCCTGGGGTGTCGCTCATCTCGTGAGCGTCAAGGGTGGCGCGTCGATCTACGCGTTCGGCCAGGACATGTACAAGATCGACACGACCGCCGCCGACCTGCGCGTGTCGCAGACGGTGCCGATGTTCGACAAGGGCATGAACATCCTGCCGTTCTGGGATTACGCGTTCGACAACGGCGGCGTGGCGAGCATGAACTACTACACCGAGAAATACATGGGCCTGCTGCTCGTCGACCAGAAGAGCGGCGACATTCGCGACATCCCGCTCGAAGGCGATCCGGCGCTCGCGTACTCCGTGGTCCTCGCGCCCGACGGCAAGCGCGCGTACGCCGTGATGGACGACCTCACCGTCATCGATATCGCGAGGCGCCGCTACGTCGCATCGATTCCGAACAGGGAAGGCACGTGCTACGGCGTCAACGTGTCGAGCGACGGGCGCAAGGTGTACATCGGCGGCGCGGGATCCACGCTCACCGTGTACGACGCGAAGACGCTGAAGGCGATCAAGGTCCTGAAGATGGCGTCCGACGGCATGGACCTGCGCCGGATCGCGTTCTAGCGCACTCGGAGCGCGCAATGGAGTACGCGGTACGGCTGACGACTGTCCGACGACCCGCCGTGGGACGCTCGCGCCGCCTGTCCGCCGTCATGGCAGCCGCTGCTTCCCGCGGGCCCAACGGTCGCGCTGTACTTCGGTTCCGAGTTCTGCGAGGACCGCTTGCCGGATGCGATGGAAGCGATCGCCTTCTGGGATGTCGCCGACGATCGCGGCTGGGAGGCTACGCTCGCGACGCCGCTCGTCACCGCCGACGGATTGCGCATTATCGACCGATTGCTCGCGACGCTCGCGGCAAACCGGCGCGACGTATCGGTCGTCTTCAACGATTGGGGTGTGCTGCGGTTGCTGCGCGAGCGCCACCCGTCGCTGCCGCGCCGCGCCGGACGGCTCGTCAACCGCTCGCTGCGCGATCCGCGCGCCTATCGCGACGCACCGGCCGGGACGGCGACGCACGACGCGTCGCGCTACGAGCGCACGCGGACGCTGCTGTCGACGCTCGGCGTCACCGCGATCGAGACCGACGCCGACCTCGAAGGCGGCTGGCTCGGTGACAACATCGACGGCGACGCACCATCGCTCGCGCGCGCGCTGCACGTGCCGTTCACGTATGCCGCGTCCGGCCGTGCGTGCCCGCTGAAGGCGGCGCTCTACCCCGATCGCGGGTTCGCGAAGTCGTTTGCCGAACCGTGCTCGGCGCCGTGCCACGGCAAGCCGCTCGCCGTATCGCGTCCGGACACGGCGCTGCCGCACTTTCGCGCCGGCAACACGCTGCTCTACGAGGTGCCGATCGATGCCGCCCGCGGGTTCGTGTCGCACGCGGACCGCATCGTCGTACACGGGATCGCGGCACCGTGAAGATCCTCGCACCGCTGCGAAGCGTCGACGAGGTCGAATCGCTGTGCGCCGCAGGCGCGGACGAATTCTATTGCGGCGTCGCGCCGCCGGGTTGGGAGGCCGCGTTCGGCAGCGCGTCGGTGCATCGGCGAAGCGCGAAAGCGGCCGGTGTGCGCAGTGTCGACCACATGCGTCGCGTCGTCACGCTCGCCGGCGGCCGGCCGGTGTTCGCGACGCTCAACGCGCCGTCGTATCCCGCGGGCGCGATCGCGATGCTCGCCGATTTCGCGCGCACGCTGCTCGACGACGTGGGTGTTTCGGCGGTGATCGTCGCCGAGCTCGAATTGATCGTGGAGCTTCGCGCGCGCGGCATGGCATCTCGCGTGCACGTGTCGAGCCTCGCCTGCTGCCGCAACCCGTCAGCGGCGGCGTTCTATCGCGAATTGGGCGTCGCGCGCGTCATCCTGCCCCGGCACGTCACGCTCCGCGAGATCGACGAGATTGCCGGCGCGGGTCTCGAATGCGAGGTGTTCGCGCTGAACGACGGTTGTGCGTTCGAGGAAGGCACGTGCTCGACAACGCACGCGTTCACGCCCTATTGCATCGATGACCGCATCGGTCGAGCGCCCGGCCGCCTCGACGAGCGCTATCAGTTCTGGAAATGGACGCTCAACAACTGCGGCTGCCAGACGAGCCGCGGCTACACGCTCGGCCCCTGCGGCCTGTGCGCGCTGCCGCGGCTCGCGCAGATCGGCGTCGCGAGTCTCAAGGTCGTCGGGCGCGAAGCGCCGATCGAGCGCAAGGTGTCGTCGGTGCGGCTCGCCGCGCGCGCGCGGGACCTCGCTCGTCGAGGTGCGGCGCCGCCCGACATTCGCGCTGCGGTGATCGGCGAGCGCGGCGCCGCCGCGCTCTGCAACGGCGCGCACCTCTGCTACTACCCGGACGTATGGACGACGGAGGCGGCCGATCGTGCGGCCGCCATCGCGACATGCTGACTGCGCTGGCGCGATTCGCTCATCACCTCGCACACCGGCGGCGCGCGCTGGCCGCGCTGTTCGCCCTGGGGCTCGTCGGCGCCGCGGTATCGTTGTCGACACCACTGATCGGCATGGCGTTCGTCGACGCCGTTGTGACCCGTGGTGATTTCGCAATCATCCCTTCGATCGCCGCGGCGCTCGTCGTGCTGTCGGTCGCCGACGTCGCGCTCGCAACGCTTGCCGGTCGCGTGCACGCGCGGCTTTCGGCCGCCGTGCTCACCGACTTGCGCGCAGAGCTGTTCGCGCGCTGCGTCGACGCTCCGCTGGAGCGAATGGAGCTGCTGCGCCACGGCGATCTCTTGACGAGGTTCGGTACCGACATCGCGCGCATCGAGGCGCTGCTCGTCGACGGCGCGCTCGGTGCGCTGCAGAACGGGCTGTTCCTCGCGGTGGCCGCTTCGATCACGTTCGCGCTGTCGCCGACGCTCGCGCTGTGGAGCTTTGCCGGCGTGCTGCTCGCGCTCGCCGCAGCCGCGCTCTTCCGCCATCCGATCGATCGCCGCTCGCGCCGCGTGCGCGATGCGATGACCGATCTTTCGCATTTCCTGTCCGAGCGCTTGTCGGCACTGCGCGCGATAAGGATGCATCGCACCGGGCGCGAGGAAAAGGCGCGGCTCGCCCAGCGAAGCGAGACTCTCGCGGGCGAGGTCGTGGGTTACCACGTTGTCGAGGCCGTCGCCTCGGGAGTTCCCGGCCTTGCGCTTACGCTTGCGCTCGCGTGGCTCTATATCGCCGGCGGGCGGCTGCTTGAAAGCGGCACGATCACGCTCGGCACCTTCATCGCGTTCGTGCTCTATCAGGGACGATTGTTCGCGCCGGCGAACGGCCTCGTTGCCCTCGTGCGCCAGTTGCAGGAGGCGCGCATCGCCGTCGAGCGCGTCGCGGAAGTGCTCGCACCGGATTCGGCGACAAGCGATGTCATCTCGAGCGAAGCGAGGAATCCGCTCCTCAGGACCGGGGATGAACAGCCGATTGCTCGAGCGACGAAGCATCGGCCTTGCAATGACATGCGTCGACACGGCGCGAGGACGCTCACGCGCGAGCACGGCGCGATGGCGTTGGAGCGCGTCACGTTCGCGTACGCCGACAAGCCGCCTGTGTTCCGCGGCGTCGATCTTCGCATCGAGCATGGCGAACGCGTCGCGCTGTTCGGCGCGTCCGGCGCCGGCAAGTCGACGCTCGTCCATCTGCTGTTCGGGCTGCGCGAGCCGCACGGCGGCCGCGTATGGATCGACGGCGGTTCGCCGCACGATGCGCGATGCGCGGAGCAGCTCGGATACGCGGGTGCCGAGCCGTTTCTGCTTCATGCGACCGTCGACGACAACCTGCGCTACGGCAATCCCGGCGCAAGCCGTTCCGATGTGGAGCGCGCGGCGACGCTCGCGCTTGCGCACGGCTTCATCGACGCGCTGCCAGCCGGCTACGCGACGATCGTAGGCGGCCGCGGACTTGCGCTCTCCGACGGTCAGCGTCAGCGGCTGGGCCTTGCGCGCCTGTTCCTGCGCGACTCTCGCGTCATCGTCCTCGACGAGGCGTTCTCGGCACTCGACGTCGACACCGAGATCGTGATCAGGCGCAACCTGTGGAGCGCGTTCGCCGATCGCACGACGCTCGTGATATCGCACCGGCCCTTGGCGTTGCCCGACTTCGATCGCCTGCTGGTGTTACGCGACGGACGCTTCGTCGAGATCACCGCGGACGACGCCGGCTCGCTGCTGCATCCGCTCGAGCGGGTCGCGACGGCAGCATGAGCGCGCTGCGGATCGGCATCGTCGACACCGGCGTCAATGCGTGGCATTCGCACGTGCGCGGCGGCGTGTCAGGCTGCCGCGTCTTCGTCACGCCGGACGGGCGCATCGCCGAGGACGATGACTTCAGCGATGCCTGCGGGCACGGCACCGCGATTGCCGGAATCATCCGCGAAGCGCTGCCGCGCGCGCAGATCTTCGCCGTGCGCGTGTTCGACGCGCAGCGCACGACCTATGCGTCGCTGGTCGCGCGCGGGGTGCTGCGCGCCGCCGCCGCGCGATGCGGCTTCATCAACGTCAGCCTGTCCGTGCCGCCGGGGCCGGGGACCGAGGCGATCGCTTCCGCATGCGCCGCGGCGATCGACGCGGGCTGCGTCGTCGTCGCGCCGGCCCGCACCGATCGTGCCGGCTGGCTGCCGGCGTCGCTTCCCGGCGTGCATGCGGTCGCCGGCGACGACTCGCTCGCGGCCGGCGACGTACGGGTGATCGCGCCGCGCAGTCTGCGCGCCTGCGGCCGACCGCGCGACCTGGCGGACGTTTCGCGCGACGAAAATTTCAGCGGCCCGTCGTTCGCGTGTGCACGCGGGCTGGTGCATCTCGCGCGTCGTCGTGCTGCGATCGCGTGAATTGCGGGCCGCGCGCCGCTGCGTCAGCCGGTCCGCGCGAAGTCAGGCTTGCGGTGCTCGCCGAACGCCGCGATGCCTTCGCGCGCCGCGGCCGTGCACGCGCTCGCGCCGAACGCGCGATAACCGACTTCCAGCGCCTCGCGCAACGTCGGCGCACGGGCCGCATCGCGGATCGCGGCGTCCATCAGCGCGATCGCGCGCGCGCTGAGCGGCAGCCCGTTGGCGGCCACCGGCTCGATTGCGTCGATCGGCGCGATGTCGATGGCGCCCTCGATGATCGGATGCGCGTTGCGGCCCCGCGCCCGCACTTGCGCTATCGCCGCGTCGATCAACGCGCGCGGATCGTCGGCCAGCTCGGCGACGATCCCCCACTCGTGCGCTTTCGCCGCGGCGAGCTTGTCCGCGCGCCGCAGCATGCCGTGAAACACGGCGCCGGCGTGCGGCCAGCGGCGATACGGCACGACCATCGCGCCGATGCCGGGCAGGATGCCGAGCGTGATCTCCGGGAACTGCATCCACGCATCGCGCATCGCGACGATTGCATGACAGCGCAGCGCGAGCTCGAACCCGCCGCCGAGCGCCATCCCGTTCAGCGCAGCGACGACCGGCTTGCGCATCGCGTCCAGGTGCACGAGCAACCGCGAGCAATCGCGCGCGTACTGGGCAGACGCGTCGGCATCCCCGAGCATCGACGGAAAGCGACCGATGTCGGCGCCGGCGCAGAACGCCCGTGTCCCGTAGCCGGTGATGACGAAGCCCGCGACGCGGTCGTCGCCTTCGCTGCGTCGGACGACAGCGAGGATCTCGTCGGTCATTTCGTCCGTGAGCGCATTGAGCGCCTCCGGCCTTCGCAGCGTGATCACCTTGACGTCGCCGACGTCGTCGACCAGCACGTGCCGAAGGAATTGCTGGTATGTCGCGATCGGCTGCGCCGGCGTCTGCATGCCCGGCCGCTCGCGCGCGAAGCGATCGAGGATGCGGCTCGTTTCTTCGGCACCGAGCGCGCGCATCAGCTCGAGCGGCCCCTGGTTGAAACCGAGCGCGACGCGACAGCCCAGGTCGAGGTCGGCCGCGGCGCCGATGCCCCGGTCGAGGATGTCGACTGCCTGCGAGAACAGCACGCCGAGGAGCCGATCACGGATCGCCGCGGCGCGATCGGGCGCGATATCGACGCGCTGTCCCGCGGCAAGCGTCTTCCATCGCTCGACCGAACGGAAGATCGGCGCAGGACGGTAGTGCTCGCCCTCCTCGTCCGCCTGCAGCGTGTTCGTCTCGACGATGATCGGATTGCCGTGGGCGAGATTGAGCACGAAAAACGGACCGGCGTGGACGAATTCCGCGGCGACGCTGTCGATGTGCGCAGCGTCGGCATCGTCGAGCAGCCGGGCCGCTTCGTTGCACCAGTTGTCGAACACGCGATCGAGCATGAAGCACGGCGCATCCGACGTCGTGAGCGGAAGCTTGCCGGTCAGCGCGAAGAGCCGACGCAGCTCGTCCACGAGCGCCGGATCCGCGAGCGGCCAGTCGATCACCTCCACCGCGGGATTGCGCCACGCCGGCGCGAAGAAATGCGTCACCGTCGCGCGCCCGGGATGCCGCAGCTCGGCGAAGATCCGCGCGGCCGGCAGCGAGCTCGTGTTCGATGTGAGCATGGCGTCGCTCGTGACGCGCGACTCGACGGCGGCGAAGATCCGGCGCTTGAGTGCGAGGCTCTCGGTCGCCGCCTCGATCACCCAGTCGGCATTCGCGAGCGCGTCGTAGTCGACGCTTGTGCGGACGTCGCGCGTGACCGCGCCGGCGTGCTCGCTCGTCATCTTGCCGCGGGAGACCGCCTTGCGCGCATAGTCGCCGAAGCGCGCGATCGCCGCATCGAGCGCGGGTTGCGCGACATCGATCAGCGTCAACGCGATGTCGGGCAGCGCGCTCTTCAGGTAGTAGCCGATGTCGGGACCGATCGCGCCGGCGCCTACGATCGCGACATGGCGCGGCAGCGGCCGCGACGGCGCGCAGAGCAGCGGGTTCTCATAACGCGTGTTCAAGACGACCTCCCGGCGAGGCATTGGATCGGTCAGCGTGCGCCGCCGGCTGCGGGCGGTCGCGCATCGGCGGCGAGCGGGCTCGCCGCGACGCGCGGCAAGCTCGGGGAAACGAGCATCGATCCGAAGCACGCGAGATAGATGGCAAACGCGGCGACCCAGGCGGCGCCGGCCGCGACGAACCACGCCTCGCCGGCCGGCGAAGCGGCCGCGCCGACGCGCAGGAGCGCCGCCGCCTGCAGCAGCAGGTACGCGACGACGATCGCGCGCGGCAGCACCAGCGGTCGTCCCGTGTGCCGCAGCGCGATTCGCGTCATCAGCCCGAGCATCATCGAGCCGAGCGCGCCGACGGTGAACGCGTGCAGCCATGCGCGCGCGGCAAACGGCACTCCGAAGTCACCGAGCGCGAGCAGCAGCAGCGCGGCGACCATCCACGCGTAGCCGGCATGCATCGTCGCCACCAGCGGCGAGTCCAGCACTTTCCATCCGCGCCAGCGCGCGAGGCGGATCGCGTGAAGCACGAATGCAGCCAGCGCTACGGTACCGCGCCAAGCCCGGGGCATGCCGGCCAGGTCGACGCACGCGAGCACGACGATCGCCGCGATCGCGGCATACTCGAGCGGCGGCACGAATGGCGCCTGGTCGCCGCGCCCGCTCGCACGGAGCTCGTTGCCGGTGAACACGGGCGTGAGCACGCCGGCCTTCAATGCGAACACGAGCATCACCGACCACAGGCCGAGCATGAATCCGCTGTCGACATGACCGGCGAAGAACAATGCGTCGCCCGCAAACAGGCCACCGAGCACGACGAGCAACGCAAGGTAGTTGCGGTTCGCGACGCGCGCGAGCTGCGGCGCGAGCATGGCGATCAGCGCGACATAGAGCGCGGCGCCGCCGGCGATCGCAAGCCACGTCGGCATGGCGTCGCGCAGCCAGAATGCGACGCGAGCGGCGAGCCACAGCGTGACGACGCCGGCGAGCGGCGCGCCGTGAACCTCCGGCGTCGCTGCCCAACCGGGCAGCGCGGTGAGCACGGTCGCGCAGATGATCGCGACGGCGAAACCGAACAGCATCTCGTGCGCATGCCACAGCGCGGGGGCGACGTTTCCGTAAGGCAGCGCGACGAGTCCGGCGCGCGCCGCGATCCACGCCGTCATCAGCGCGACGCCGTACGCGGCACCGAGCGCGCAGAACGGCCGGAACGGGCTCACCCACAGCGACGCGAGCGGCAGCTTCGGCGCGGCGATCGGCGGCATGTTTCGGGTGCTCGGCGTTGGGTTCGCGGCCGTCGGTTGACAGCCGCGAGTCAAATGTATACGGTACCCATTATACGGGACACATTCGTACAATCCACCCTCCACCCGATCGCGACAGCTCCGATGCTGAAGCCGCTCGACCGCCCTGCCGGCCTCGCCGACCAGGTCTACCGCACGCTGCGCGAGTATCTGGGCAGCCATGTGATCATGCCCGGGCAGCGGTTGCAGGAGGCGTCGCTCGCCGTGCAGCTCGGAGTGTCGCGCACGCCGGTGCGCGAAGCTCTTGCCCGCCTCGAAAGCGAAGGTCTGATCGCCGCCGACGGGCGCAGCTTCGTCGTGCCCGTGCTCGCCGACGACGACGTCGACGAGATCTACGAGTTGCGCGGTTTGCTCGAGCCCGCCGCGCTCGCGCACGTCGCCGAGTCGATCGCCGATGCCGCGGTGCTCACCCCGATTGCCACGGCGTTGCGCGATGCCGAAGCCGCCGAGGCCCGTGACGACGCCGAGTCGTTCATCGAGGCGAACGCGCGCTTCCATGCGACGTGGCACGGGCTGATCGGCAACCGGCGGCTTCTGCGTGCGATCGACCTGTGCGCCGGCCACGTTCGCTATCTGCGCGTGCTCACGCTCAACGACGCCGCCGCGCGCAAGGCTGCGCTCGCCGGCATGCGCAACATCCTCTCGGCGCTGCGCAAGCGCGACGCCGAGCGGGCAGCCAAGGTGATGGGCGAGCACCTGCGCGTCGCGCGCCATCATCTGCGGGTCGTGCTCGACGACATCGAGCGCGAGAGCGCAGCGAAGCGCGGCGACGCCACGCGCGCCTGACCAAAGCCGCGCACGAGGCCTACCGATGCTGCGAGCGGAGATCCCGTACGGCGCCTACTGGAGCACGCCGTTCGCACGATGGCAGGGAAGCTTCGCGCATCTGCACAGCGTCGAGTTCGCCGCGCGCGTCGCGCGCCGCGAGCTCGAGCGGCGCGGCATCGGGGTCGAACAGATCGACTTCGGCGTGCTGGGTCTTTCCGTTCCGCAGCCGCATGCATTCTACGGAATGCCGTGGCTCGCCGGCATCGCCGGCGCATCGAGCGTCGCCGGGCCGACGATCATGCAGGCATGCGCGACCGGCGTGCGCGTGCTGCTCGCGAGCGCACAGGAAATCGAAAGCGGCATGGCGGACGTCGCGATCGGCGTGACCTGCGATCGCACGTCGAACGGGCCGCATCTGTACTACCCGAATCCGAAGGGCCCCGGCGGCACCGGCGCGCACGAGGACTGGGTGCTCGAGAACTTCGGCTGCGATCCGCTCGGCCCGCATTCGATGCTCGACACCGCG
This sequence comes from uncultured beta proteobacterium, assembly GCA_963798655.1. Lineage (GTDB taxonomy): Bacteria > Pseudomonadota > Gammaproteobacteria > Burkholderiales > Casimicrobiaceae > CAVSMC01. The sequence goes on from CAWCUH010000024.1 coordinate 23,597, forward strand.
GAGAACGTCGCGCGAGCGCACGGGATCACGACCGCCGAGCAGCACGCGATCGTGCTGCGCCGCGAGGAGCAGTACAAGACGGCGCTGGCCGATGACTGCGCGTTCCTCAAGCGCTTCATGACGCTGCCGTTCGACGTGCCCGACGCACGATTCGGCAAGACCGTCGGCAAGCTAACCGCCGACGAAGGCATCCGCTTGTCGAGCGCAAACGACCTCGCGCGTCTCGAGCCCGTGCAGCGCGGAGGCAGCGTCACGTACGGCGCGCAGACGCATCCGGCCGACGGCAACGCGGCAATCGTCGTCGCGACGCCCCGGCGCGCGGCGCAACTCTCGACGAACCCGAAGATCGCGGTGCGGCTCCTCGGTTTCGGGCAGGCGCGTGCACCGCTCGCGCGAATGCCCGAAGCGAGCCTGCCGGCGGCACGGCGCGCGCTCGAACGGGCGGGCATCTCGATCCGCCAAGTCGATGCGATCAAGACGCACAACCCGTTCGCGCTGAACGACATCGTGTTCGCGCGCGGGCTCGAAACGGATGTCGAAACAATGAACAACTTCGGCTCGTCGCTCGTCTGGGGACATCCGCAGGCGCCGATGGGCACCCGCTCGGTGATCGAGCTGATCGAGGAGCTCGCGATGCGCGGCGGCGGGCGCGGACTGTTCGCCGGCTGCGCAGCCGGGGATTCGGCGATGGCGGTCGTGCTCGAGGTCGGCGACCGGAAATAACTGGAGCGCATCGACAGGCCGCGGTGAAGCGGCACGGTGCGAACGACGGCTTGCTGGCGCACGCGGCGCAGCGGTCGGGGGAGGACGCCATGGATCTGTCGGACTGGATCGAGCGGCAGGCCGCGTTCGCGCCGGCGAAGACGGCGCTTGCGTGCGGCGGCCGCCGCTTGGGGTACGCGGATCTCGCTCGCGAGATCGCGGACACTGCGGCGGCGCTTGCGACGCACGGCGTCTGCCGCGGCGATCGCGTCGTGCATCTCGGCTATAACGGCATCGAGCAGATCGCGCTGCTGTTTGCGTGCGCGCGCCTCGGCGCGCTGTTCGCGCCGCTCTCCTGGCGACTCGCGCCGCCCGAGCACCGCGCGATGCTCGCCGACTGCGCGGCGCGTGTGCTGGTCGTCGCCGATCCGTTCATCGAAGCGACGGCGGCGATCGTCGACCGCGAAAAGGCGCCGCTGCGCGTCGCGATCGGCGCTGCGCGCGACGGCTGGGTCGGCTACGAGCAGTTCGTCGGCACGGCGACCGACGTCCGCTTTTGCCCGCGCGACGGCGACGAGCAGGCGCCGGTGCTCCTCTGCTACACGTCGGGCTCGACGGGCCAGCCGAAAGGCGTCGTACTGACGCAGCAGGCGCTCTTTCACAACGCGGTGAACAGCGCGCATATGCACGACCTGTCGAGCCGCGACGTCGTGCTGACCACGCTTCCGCTGTTCCACGTCGGCGGCCTCAACATCCAGACGCTGCCCGCGCTCCACAGCGGCGCGACCGTCGTGCTGCACCCGCGCTTCGAGCCGCGCGCCGTCATCGATGCTCTCGACCAGGACGGCATCACGCTCACGGTGCTCGTGCCCGCGCAGCTCGAGCTGCTCGCGCGCGAGCCGCGCTGGCGCGAGACCGATCTCTCCTGCCTGCGCGCGATCACGACCGGCTCGACGATCATCGGCGAAGCGTTCGTGCGCAAGGATCTGCAGCGCGGCGTCCCGCTGCTGCAGGTGTACGGGTCGACCGAGACCTGCCCGATTGCCGCATACCAGCGGATCGACGACGCGCCCGATCATCCGGGATCGATCGGCAAGCCCGCTTTGCACTGTGACCTGCGCATCGTCGACGAATCGGGCACGGACGTCCCGGCGGGCGCCAGCGGCGAGATCCTCGTGCGCGGCGCGAACGTCATGACGGGCTACTGGAACAAGCCGCGCGAAACCGCCGATGCGCTCGCAGGCGGCTGGTACCACACGGGCGACGTTGCGCACGCCGACGCGCACGGCTGGCTCTACGTCGACGGCCGCCGCCGTGACGTGATCATCTCGGGCGGCGAGAACATCTATCCCGCGGAAATCGAGAACGTGCTCGGCGACTGCCCCGATATCGCCGAGGTGGCCGTCGTGGGCCGCCCGGACGAGCGATGGGGCGAGGCCGTCGTCGCGGTCGTCGTGCCCGCTCACGGCGCAAAGCTGTCCGGCGACGCGGTGTGTGCGCTGCTCGACGGCCGTGTCGCACGCTACAAGCACCCGCGCGACGTCATCTTCGCGCAGAGCCTGCCGCGCACTGCGCTCGGCAAGGTGAAGCGCGAGGAGTTGAAGCGCCTCGCACGGCGCGAGCCGGTCGCCGGCACCGCGTAACGCTGAAGGAATTCGCGATGGGAGCAAGAATCGGCATCGACGTCGGCGGCACGTTCACCGACTTCATCATGACGCGCGACGGCGCGCCGCCGCTGCTGCACAAGGTGCTGTCGACGCCGGCGGATCCGTCGATCGCCGTCGTCGACGGCTTGCGCGAGCTCGCCGCGATCGCCGATCCGAAACGAAGCGCCGAGGCGTTCGTCGCTTCCATCGACACCATCGTGCACGGCACGACGGTCGCGACCAACGCAACGCTGACGCACACCGGCGCGAAGTCGGCGCTGGTCACGACGGCGGGCGTTCGCGACGCGCTCGAGATGCGTCGCGGCGTGCGTGAAGAGCAGTACAACAACGCGTATACGAACGTGAAGCCGCTCGTGCCGCGTTACCTTCGCGTCGGCGTGCGCGGCCGCCTCGATCGCGCCGGGCGCGAGGTCGAGCCGTTGTCGATCGAAGACGTCGACGAGGCGATCGCGCTGTTCCATCGAGAAGGCGTCGAGGCGGTGTCGATCTGCCTCATGAACTCATACGCGAACCCGGCGCACGAGGCCGCGGCCGCGGAGCGCGTGCGCGCCGCGATGCCCGATGCGTTCCTTACCGTCTCGTCGACGCTGCTGCCGTCGATCCGCTTTTACGACCGACTTTCGACAACGGCGCTTAATTCGTACGTCGGCCCGAAGCTCGCGCGCTATCTCGACCAGCTCGTCGCGCGGCTCGCGGGTGTCGGGTTCCGCGGCGTGCTGCTGATCATGCAAAGCAACGGCGGCGTCATGGCGCCCCAGGTCGCACGCACGAGCCCGGCGCTCACGCTGCTTTCGGGACCTGCCGGCGGCCCCGCGGCGGGCCTGTTCCACGCAACCGCGCTCGGTCGCGATCGCGCGATTACCACGGACATGGGCGGCACCAGCTTCGAGGCGTCGGTTGCCGTCGGCGCCCCCCTCGTGGTCAACGACGGCGAGATCGCGCGTCACCGCATCGCGCTGCCCATGCTCGACATCCATACGATCGGCGCCGGCGGTGGCTCGATCGGATGGCTCGACCGCGGCGGCATGCTGCGCATGGGACCGCAGAGCGCCGGGGCAGATCCCGGACCGGCGTGTTACATGAAAGGCGGCACGCTGCCGACGTCGACCGATGCGAACCTCGTGCTCGGCTATCTGGACGCCGACTATTTCGCCGGCGGCCGCATGCGGCTGTCGATGGCGGCGGCGCGCGACGCGATCGCGCGCCACATCGCCGAGCCGATGGGATTCACCGTCGAGCAGGCGGCCGCCGGGATGTTCCGTGTCGTCTGCAACAACATGGCGCAGGGCGTGCGCGAGGTGACGATCAAGCGGGGATTCGACCCCCGTGAATTCCCGTTCATCGCCGCCGGCGGCGCGGGGCCGATCCATTCGTGCCAGATCTGCAACGAGCTCGACATTCCGCTGCAGATCGCGCCGCGCGAATCGTCGGTTCTCTGCGCGATGGGAATGCTGCTCTCCGACCTCCGGCACGATTTCGTGCGCACGTTCGTCGCGAGCCTTGGCGACGTCGACTGGAGCCGCCTCGGCGCACTGGTCGATGCGATGGTCGCAGACGGCGATCGTCAGCTCGCGGCGGAGCACATCGCGCCCGTGCGCCGGCGATTCGCCGTGAAGCTCGACTGCCGCTACGTCAAGCAGTATCACGAGGTGGCTGTCGACGTGCCACGCGAGGCGATCCGCGATCGCGACGCCGCAGCGATCGCACAGGGACTGCATCGCGAGCACAACCGGCTCTACGGCTACTCGCTCGCGCACGAGAATGCTGCGATCGAGATCATCAACGTTCGCGTGCAGGCGGTCGGCACCGTCGACAGGCCGCGCCATCCCGAGGACGCGTGGCGCGACGACGAAGCGGCCAGCGCGTTCAAAGGCCGACGCGACGCCTACATCCCGGAGGACGACGCCTTCCGCAGCGTGCCGGTCTACGACGGCCATCGGCTGGGCTTCGGTCACCGGATCGGGGGGCCGGCGATCGTCGAGCAGGCCACGACCGCGGTCGTGCTCGGCGGAACGTGGGACGCGATTGTCGACCGCCACGGCTCGTTCGTCATTTATCGCAAGGGTCGCGACGACTTGATCGCGACGGTGGTCGACGCGCGTGCCCGGGAGATGACCGCATGAAGATCGACCCGATCCTGCTGTCGGTGTATGCACGGACGTTCAAGTCGATCACCGACGAGATGAGCATCTCGATGCAACAGACGACGCGCTCGCCGATTCTGTGCGAGGCGAAGGATTTCGTCACGGGCCTCTACGATGCCGACGGGCGAATGCTCGAGCAGACGGAGAACCTGCCGATCCTCGCGTTCTCGCTCGCGCCGGTGTGCAAGCACATCAGAAGCTACTTCGCCGAAGACCTGCATCCCGGCGACGTCATCTTCCACAACGACGTGTTCACCCTCGGCAACCAGAACAACGACGTCGCGGTGTTCAAGCCGGTGTTTTTCGAAGGCCGCCTCGTCGCGTGGACGGCGGTGAAGGGCCACCAGGCCGACATCGGCGGCGCGGTGGCCGGCGGATACAACCCGAACGCGACCGAAGTGTGGCAGGAGGCGCTGCGCATCCCGGCGGTGAAGGTGATCGACAGAGGGAAGCTGCGCAAGGACGTCTGGGAGCTGATCTTCGCGAACATCCGCTTCGATATCGTCCGTCACGACATGCAGGCTGAGATCGGCGCCTGCACGATCGGCGAGCGCCGCGTCGTCGCAATGCTCGAGAAGTACGGGCGCGAGCACTTCGACGCGCACAAGGCGGCGCTGTTCGACGCGACGCGCCGGATGATGGAGGCCGAGATCGCGAAGATCCCGAACGGCCGCTACTCCGGCGAGGGCCGCGTCTACTACGACGGCCGCCACCCCGGGTCGACGTTCACGATACGCGTGGACATCGACGTCGCCGACCGCGGGATCCGTTTCGACTATTCGCGCACCGACGCGCAGACGAACGGCTTCGTCAACGGCACGTTCACGTCGAGCGCGTCGGCGACGATCCTGACGCTGCTGCAAATGATCAATCCCGACATCCCGCATAACGAGGGAATGGTCGAGCCGATCGACATCGTCATTCCGGAAGGCACGATCCTCAACGCGTCGTACCCGAAGGCGACCACGTTCGGCAACCACCTGTGCCCGCCGAATGCCGACGCGATCCAGCGCGCGCTCGCGCCGGTGCTGCCCGACCGCGTGACCGCCGGCTGGAATAACCTCCTCTGCTCGCTCACGACTGGCATCGATCCCGAGAAAAACGACAAGTACGTCGACATCGGCTTCATGGGGCTCAAGGGCGGCTCCGGCGCGATGCGCGGCACCGACGGCTACGACCACATCGGCATGATCGACGCATCGGGCGGGCTGCTCGACCAGGACTACGAGATGTTCGAGCAGCAGACGCCGCACTTGCTGATCCGCCATGAATACGTGCCCGACTCGGCCGGCGCCGGCGAATGGCGCGGCGGCCTGGGCGTCGAGACGGTGTTTCGCATCGGATCCGACGACACGCAGCTCGTCACCTTCGGCGACGGCGACTTCGAGCCGGCGTTCGGGCTCTTCGGCGGCGGCGAAGGCACACTGAACTTCATCCGCCTCACCTATCCCGACGGCCGCACGGTCGTGCCGAAGAACAAGGACCTGATCACCGGCGTGCCGAGAGGAACGATCTATCATCAGCAGGCGGGCGGCGGCGGCGGCTACGGCGACCCGAGCAAGCGCGACCGCGCGCAATTGCGCGACGAAGTCCGCAACGGCATCGTGTCGCTCGATGCGGCGCGCGACCGCTACGGGCTCGCCGATTAGATGGACTTCGCGCTCTCTGCCGAGCAGCGACAGATCCGCGACGTGTTCGCGCGGTTCGTCGACGCGGAGGTTGCGCCGCAGGCGGCGGCGATCGACGCCGCGCACGCGTATCCGCACGGGCTGATGCGAAAGCTCGCAGGGCTCGGCTTTTTCGCGATGCGCTATCCGGCGGACGTCGGCGGCGTCGCGCTCGACCTCGGCACGTTCTGCATCGCGCTCGAGGAGATCGCGCGCGGATCGATGTCGCTCGCCGGCTGCGCCGCGATGCAGGCGCTGATGGGAACGAAGTTCGTGCACTTGCTCGGCGATGGCGAAATCGTCGAACGGCTGCTGAAGCCCGCGCTTGCCGGCGAGAAGATCGGCGCAATCTGCATGACCGAGCCGGATGCGGGGTCCGATCTCGACTCGATCGCGACGACCGCGCGCGCCGTCGACGGCGGCTACGTGCTCGACGGGCGCAAGACGTGGGTGACCGCAGCGCCGGTCGCCGACTTCTTCACCGTGTTCGCCCGCGCGGGCGAAGCGCGCAAGCTCACGATCTTCCTGGTCGAGCGCGGCATGCGCGGCCTCGCCGTCGGCCGGGCGATCGACAAGATGGGCGTGTGGGCGCTGCCGACGTCCGAGCTCGCGCTCGACGGCTGCTTCGTGCCGCAATCGCATCGGCTGAGCAAGGCGGAAGGCGATGGCGAGGAGCACCTGCGCAAAACGCTCGCCGAGATCCGGATCATCACCGGCGCGATGGCGCTCGGCGTCGCGCGCGCCGCGCTCGACGAGTCGGTGCGCTACGCGTGCGAACGCAAGCAGTTCGGCAAGCCGATCGTGCGCTTCCAGGCGATCCAGATGAAGCTCGCCGAGATGGCGGCCGACCTCGAGGCGGCCACGCAGCTCGTCCGCTACGCCGCGTGGTGCAAGGACACCGAGGCGCCGCATCATCAGCAGGCCGCGATGGCGAAGCTCTTCGCAACCGAGGCAGCAGCGCGAATCTGCGACCATGCGGCGCGCATCTTCGCCTCCTACGGATATGCGATGGACTTCCCCGTCCAACGTTATCTGCGCGACGTTCGCTTCACGCTGATCGGCGGCGGGACGAGCGAGATCCTGAAGCTCGTGATTGCGAAGGGGATATCAACGTGAGCACGAGTGCGCGCGCCCGACCGATCAAGGTCGTGCTGGCAAAGCCCGGCCTCGACGGCCACGACGTCGGCGCCAAGGTCGTCGCGCGCGCGCTCATGGACGCCGGCATGGAAGTGATCTACACCGGCCTGCGGCAGCCGCCGGAAGCGATCACGCAGGTCGCGCTGGAAGAGGACGCCGACGTCATCGCGCTCTCCAGCCTCGCAGGGTCGCATCTCGCGTTCTGCCGCCGTCTCGCGCCCCTTCTGCGCGATGCCGGCCTCGACGACAAGCTGTGGGTCATCGGCGGCAATCTGCCGCGGCAGGACCACGACGCGCTGCGCGAGCTCGGCTTCAAGGGCGTGTTCGCAACCGGATCACCGCTGCCCGACATCGTCGGCTTCATCGAAAGGAACGCGCCGTGAACGATCGACTGCACGAAGGCGGCGCGCCGATCGTCAACGAATCGGGGATCGCGATCGAGCCGCTGTACACGCAGGCCGACGTCGATGCGAGCGGGGGCACGGCGATGCTCGGTCTGCCGGGGCAGTATCCGTTCACGCGCGGCATCCATGAGCTGATGTACCGCAAGCAGCCGTGGACAATGCGCCAGTACACCGGCTTCGGCGATGCCGCCGACACCAACGCGCGGTTCAAGTACCTGATCGCGAACGGCCAGACGGGGCTCAACGTCGCCTTCGACTTGCCGACGCAATGCGGTCTCGACTCCGACGATGCGCTCGCGGAAGGCGAAGTGGGACGCGTGGGCATGGCGGTCGACACGCTGCGCGACTTCGAGATCGCTTTCGACGGCATCGACCTCGACCGCATCACGGTGTCGCTCACGATCAACGGGGCCGCTGCAATCCTGATCGCGATGTATCTTGCGATGGCCGAGCGCCGCGGCTTCGACGTGAAGTCGCTGCGCGGCACGGCGCAAAACGACATCCTCAAGGAATTCATCGGCCGCGGCACGTGGATCTTTCCGGTCGAGCCGTCGCTTCGTCTTGTCGGCGACACGATCGAGTACTGCGCGGCGCATGCACCGAAGTACAGCCCCGTATCGGTGTGCGGCTACCACATCCGCGAATCGGGGGCGAATCCGGCGCAGGAGATCGCGTACGCGTTCTGCATCGCCTGCGCGTATGCCGACGAGGTACTGCGCCGCGGCCTGCCGATCGACGAATTCGCCGGGCGGCTGTCGTTCAACTTCAACATCTTCGGCAACCTGTTCGAGCAGGTCGCGAAGTTCCGCGCCGGTCGCGGGCTGTGGGCGAGGATCGTTCACGAGCGCTACGGCGCGCAACAGCCGGGCTCGATGTGGATGCGCATGATCGCCGGCGGCGGCGGCAGCGGCCTCACGCTCGAGCAGCCGGAACTGAACATCGTCCGCGGTGCGTACTACGCGCTGATCAGCGCGCTGTCCGGTGCGCAGACGATGGCGCTTTGCTGCTATGACGAGGCGTACACGATCCCGAGCGAGCGGGCGCAGCGGATATCGCTTCGCACGATGCAGCTGCTGATCGAGGAAATGGGACTTTGCGACACTGTGGACCCGCTCGGCGGCTCGTACTACATCGAGACGCTGACCAACCGGATGCGCGCCGAGATGGAACGCGAGATGGCCGACGTCGACGCCCGCGGTGGCATCGTGTCGCTGGTCGCGAGCGGCGCGATCCAGGCGCAGGTTTCCGCGCAGGCGTACCGGCATCAGCTCGACGTCGAGGCCGGGCGCTTGCGCAAGGTCGGCGTCAATTGCTATCGCGTCGAAGAGGATGCGCCGCAGGTCGAGCTGCACCCGTACGACGAAGCCGGCGCCCGAGCGCAGGTCGCGCGGCTCGACGACGTGCGACGCGCGCGCGACACGGCGGCTGTGGTGCGCGCCCTCGACGGAGTGCGCGACGCCGCTGCGAGTGGCGCCAACACGATGCCGTCGATCGTCGAAGCGGTGAAGGCCTACGCGAGCGTCGGCGAGATCAGCGCCGCGCTCAAATCGGTGTTCGGCGCATACCGCGAACCGGTACGCTTCTAGGAGTCGATGGCATGACGATCGAGGAATACTGGGCACCCTCTTCGCTCGCCGACGCGCTCGAGCATTTGCGAAGCGGCGACGTGACGGTGCTCGCCGGCGGCACCGACCTGATGCCGCAGACGAACGCAGGGCGCGTGGCGTTCAAGCGCGCCTTGCTGAACATCCAGCGCGTCGGCGAGCTGCATGCGATCGAGCGGATCGACGGCGGCATGCGCATCGGCGCGCTGTGCACGATGACCGAACTGATGAACGAGCCGAGCGTGCGTGAGCACTATCCGATTTTGGTGGACGCCTGCGACCATTTCGCGAGCGACCAGCTGCGCAACGCGGCGACGATCGGCGGCAACGTGTGCAACGCGTCGCCCGCCGGCGACACGCTGGTGCCGCTGCTCGTGCTCGACGCACTCGCCGAACTCGCGTCGAAACCGAACGGCCGCGTCGAAACGCGCCTCGTGCCGCTGGCCGAGTTCTTTGTGGGGCCGGGGAAGACGGTGCGTGCGCCGAACGAGCTGTTGTGCGGACTCCGGTTGCCGCTGCCGCCAGCCGGGTTCACCGCCCGCTTCCTGAAGTTCGGCACGCGTCCGGCGCTCGACATCTCGGCGATCGCCGTCGGCATCGGCGGCGTGCGCAACGGCCGCGCGCTGACGCACGCGCGCGTCGCCTACGGCGCCGTAGCGCCGGTGCCGATGCGCGCGCCGCAAACGGAGGCTGCGCTGGAAGGCAGCGCCCTGGACGACGCCGCGATCGCGCGCATCGCAGCCGCCGCGCGAGACGAGGTGCGCCCGATCGACGACGTGCGCGCCTCCGCATGGTATCGGCGCGAGCTCGTGTTCAACCTGACGCGAAGGATGCTGGACGATGTCGCTCACTCGTGAAATCAAACTGACGCTGAACGGCGTGCGCACGCGTGCCAGCGTGCCGGTGGCAATGAGCGCGCTCGCGATGCTGCGCGACGTGTTCGGCCTCACGGGCACCAAGTATGCGTGCGGCGAAGGCGAGTGCGGTGCGTGCACGATCATCGTCGACGGCACGTCGCGCTGTTCATGCCTGATGTTCGCCGTCGACTGCGACGGGCGAGCGCTGACGACGATCGAAGGGCTCGCGCGCGACCCGGTCGGCGAACGAATCGAGCAGTCGTTCGTGCAGCACGGCGCCGTGCAGTGCGGCTTCTGCACGCCGGGCATGGTCGTCCAGGCGAAGCACCTGCTGGATTCGCATCCGCATCCGACGCGCGACCACATCCAGCGCGGCATCGAGGGCAACCTGTGCCGCTGCACCGGGTACGTGAAGATCGTCGATGCGATCGAGGCCGCTGCCGGCGGTGCACCGGAGAGCGAGCGATGAAGGTCATCGACAAGGTATCGCTGATCGGAAAGCGGATCGCGAAGCTCGACGCGCCGGAGAAGGCATCCGGCATGACCCGCTACGTGCACGATCTCGACGTGCCGGGCCAGCTCCACGCCAAGATCCTGCGCTCGAGCCGCGTGCATGCCCGCATCAGATCCATCGACACCGCCCGGGCGCGCGCGCTGCCCGGCGTGCACGCGGTGTTGACGGCGGCCGACGTGAGCTACCAGCGGCCGCTCGGCGTCGGCAAGGACCAGTTGCCGCTCAAGGGCGACAAGGTCCGAAGCCGGCGCGACGAGATCGCCGCGGTCGCAGCCGAAACGGAGGAGATCGCGCAAGCCGCTCTCGGGCTGATCGACGTCGACTACGAAGACTTGCCGCCGCTCACCGATCCTGCCGAAGCGCTGAAGCCCGGCGCGCCTGTCATCCACGACGAGAAGGTCGTGCCGCCCGCGCCGCACGAATCGTTGAAGCCTGGCGGTCCGGCCGACGCCGAGGCACACCGGCACAACGTCGCAATGACGTTCGACTACGCGCAGGGCGACGTCGCCGTCGGCGAGGCCGAGTCCGACGTGATCGTCGACGGCTGGTTCAAGCTGCACTATGTCACCCACTGCTGCATGGGCGTGTCGGGCGTGATCGCGGAGTTCGATCCGTCTGGAAACCTGACGCTGCACTCGAACACGCAGGTGCCGTTCCTGCACAAGCGCGAGTTCGCCGAAATCCTCGGCATGGACCCCGGCCGCATCCGCATCATCCAGCCCCCGATCGGCGGCGGCTTCGGCAGCAAGCTCGACATCTACCCGTTCGAGCCGATCTGCGTATTCCTCGCCAAGGCGACGAACCGGCCGGTGAAGCTCGTGTTCTCGCGCGAGGAGGAATTCATCGCGTCGCCGACGCGCCAGCCGGTGCTGCTGCATCTTCGAAGCGGTGCGAAGAACGACGGCACGTTCACGTTCCGCACCTGCGAGACGCTGCACGATAACGGCGCGTACACGTCGTGGGGCGCGACGACGCCGTTCGTGATGATGCAGACGATCAGCTCGCTCTACCGCGTCCCGCACTGCAAGTACCACACGACGGCCGTCTACACGAACAACCCGTATGCCGGATCGTTCCGCGGCTACGGCAACCTGCAGGCGACGTTCGCCGTCGAGCAGCAGATCGACGAGCTCGCGGACAAGCTCGGTCTCGATCCGCTCGCGATCCGATCGAAGAACGCGCAGGAGCCGGGCGAGACGACGCCGCAGGGCATGCAGTTCAAGACGTGCGGGCTCAAGCAGTGCCTGTCGACGGCCGCCGGCGCGTCGGGCTTCCTCGCCAAGCAACGCGCGGCGATCGCCGCGCAGACGAAGCCGGGCCGCTACAAGCGCGGCGTGGGCATCGCGTCGATGCTGCACGTCGGCGGCGGCGCGAAGATCTATCCGTCCGACGGCTGCGGCACGATCCTCAAGATCGACGACTTCGCGCACGTGACGCTCATCACCGGCGCCTCCGAGATCGGCCAGGGATCGGAAACCGTGCTCGCGCAACTCGTCTGTGAGGAGCTCGGTGTCCCGCTCGACGCGGTCACGGTCGTCAACAACGACACCGACATCACCCCGTGGGACGTCGGCGTGCACGCGAGCCGCACGACGTTCATCGGCGGCAACTCGGCGATCGGCGCCGCGCGCAAGGCGAAGGCGAAGATCCTGGCCGCCGCAGCGAAGGTGACGGGCGTGCCCGAGCGCGACCTCGAGCTTCGCTCAGGCCACATCGTGCGCGCGGCGAGCGGCGAGGCGCTGACGAACCTCGCGAAGCTGCTGCGCTCGCTGCACTTCTCCGACAAGGCCGAGCTCGTGATGACGACGCACTACTACGAGCCGCCATCGCATCATCAGGACAAGCAGTTCAAGGGCGACGTGTCGGCGGCGTACGCATGGGCGACGCAGGTCGCCGAGGTCGAGGTCGACACGGAGACCGGTGTCGTGCGCCTGCTCAAGGTGACCGGTGCGCACGACGTTGGCCGCGTGCTGAACCGGCTCGGCATCGAAGGCCAGATCGAAGGCGGCATCGTGATGGGCCAGGGCTACGCGCTCACCGAGGAGCTGATCGTCGACCGCGGCGTGGTGCGTAATCCGGGATTCCGCGACTACAAGCTCGTGACCGCCCCCGAAATACCGCAGATGGACGTCCACTTCATCGAGACGATGGACGGTGAAGGACCGCAGGGCGCTAAGGGCGTCGGCGAAGCGCCGGCGATCTGCGTCGCGGCGGCGACGGCCAACGCGATCTGCAACGCGACCGGCGTGCGAATTCGCGAGTTGCCGTTCACGCCCGAGAAGGTCTACCGCGCACTGCATGGGGCGAAGACGGGCCGATGAGCGCACGGCGCACCGTGCTGTCGCTCGAGCAGGCGCTGTCGCTGCCATATGCGACGCTGCGCTTCGTGCAGCTCGGATGGCGGGTGATCCGCATCGAGTCGACGCCGTCGGGCGACGGCCTGCCGGGCGATCCGAACCGCTACATCGGCCGCAACGCGGTCGACGACGATCGCTGCACGTACTTCGTCGCGCCGAACGTCGGCAAGCAGGCGATCGCGCTCAACCTGAAGGACGCGCGCGGCCGCGACGCCCTGCACCGGCTGCTGCGCACGCTCGACGTCGACGTGTTCTGCTGCAACGTGCTGCCGTCGCGCTACGCGCCGCTCGGCATCGACTACGAGTCGCTGTCCGAGGTGAAGCGCGATCTCGTCTGGGCAAGCATCTCGGCGCTCGGCCCCGAGTACCCGCATGTGCCTGGCTACGACCCGGTGCTGCAGGCGATGGCGGGCTTCATGGAGATCACCGGCGACCCGGCGGGACCGCCGATGGTCACCGGCGTTCCGATCGTCGATCTCAAGGCCGGCGACGAGGTGTACGCGAACGTGCTGCTCGCGCTGATGGAACGCGCGGAAACGGGCCGCGGCAAGCGGATCGACGTGTCGATGCTGCAGGCGGCGGCGTCGTGGCTGATCACGACACTGCCGCTGATCGACTTCGGCTGCGAGCCGGCCGAGATCACGCGCGCAGGCAACGAGCACCGCAAGTTCATTCCCACGAACGTCTATCCGACGCGCGACGGCTTCATCTACCTGGCCATCGGGTCGGACGCGCAATGGAAGCGCCTCGTCGACACGCCGATGTTCGCATCGCTCGCGACTCCGGCGCGCGTGACCAACGCCGGCCGGCGAGACGACCGCGGGAAGCTGCGCAACGACGTCGGCGCAGTGACGCAGGCCCACGCGACGAGGGATGTCGCCGGCGTGCTCGCGTCCGCGACGATCCCCTGGGCGGCGATCAACGACATCCGGCAAGTACGCGAGCTCGCCGCGCTTTCGAAGCGATTCACGACGACGCAGACGCCCGACGAGCGAACGATCACGATGCAGCCGGCCGCGGTGACGCTGGCCGGCATGAAAAGGGAGTACGCGTTCGCGCCGAAATACGGCGCCGATACGCGTTCGGTGCTGACCGAAGCCGGGTTCGGCGACGGGGAGATCGCGGCGCTCGCGCAAGCCGGCGTCGTCGCATGAACGCAAGAAACGGAGATTCGCTATGAACACATCGGCATGGGTACGTATCGCGGTCCTGTTCGCCTTCGCTTCGAGTGCGGCGAGCGCGCAAGTCAAGATCGGCGTGATTGCCTCGGCGACCGGACCCACGGCGGTCGTCGGCATTCCGCAAAAGAACACCGCGGCGCTGCTGCCGAAAAAGATCGGCGGCCTCACCGTCGAGTACATCGTGCTCGACGACGCGAGCGACTCGACCCAGAGCGTGATGAGCGTGAAGAAGCTGCTCGGCGAGAACATCGACGCGCTGATCGGGCCGTCGGGATCGCCGAACGCGGTCGGCATCGTCCAGTTCATGGCCGAAACGGGTACGCCGATGCTCGCGCCGGTGGGCACGACCGCCGTTGTGCTGCCGATGGACGACAAGAAACGATGGGTGTTCAAGACGACGCAGAACGACCAGCTGATCTCGGACGCGATCGTCGCGCACATGGTGAAAAGCGGCGTCAAGTCCGTCGGCTTCATCGGCTTCAACGATCCGTACGGCGAGAACTGGTACACGGTGTTCAACGCACAGGCGCAGAAGGCCGGCATCAAGCTGGTCGCGAGCGAGCGCTACGCTCGCGCCGATGCCTCGGTCACCGGCCAGGTCGCCAAGCTTATGGCGGCGAAGCCCGACGCCGTTCTGGTCGCCGCGGCGGGCGGGCCGACGGTACTGCCGCAGATCACATTGGTCGATGCAGGCTACAAGGGTCGCATCTACCAGACGCACGGCGCGGCTGCGCCCGATTTCCTGCGCCTCGGAGGCGCGAAAGTCGAGGGAACCGTGCTCGCCGCGAGCCTGATGCTGGTACTGCCGGAGATCTCCGACAATACGCCGTCGAAGCGGGTCGCGCAGGACTACATCGGCGCGTACGAGAAGATGTACGGCAGCAAGCCGGCGACGTTCGGCGCCAATGTGTACGACGCGGGCCTGCTGCTGACGCGCGCGATCCCGGAGGCGGCGAAGAAGGCGAAGCCAGGCACGCCGGAGTTCCGCGCGGCGCTGCGAGACGCGCTGGAAACGACGCACGAGCTCGTCGGTACGCAGGGGGTCTACAACATGACACCCGCCGATCATTCCGGATTCGACGAGCGCGGCCGCGTGCTGATCACCGTGAAGGACGGCAACTGGCGGTTGCTTCGCGATTGAGCGACGGCTACGCCGCGTCCTGCGGCCGAGGGCGCGCGCCGCCGGTGGCCCGGCTGCCGAAAAGGCTGCAACCCGCGACGCCCTCCATTGCGACAAGGGAACGGATCGATGATCCTCGAAATCGCGCAGATCGACGTGAAGCCGGGCCTCGAAGCCGAATTCGAAGCGAATGTCGCGAACGCCGCGCCGCTGTTCCAGCGCGCCCACGGCTGCCACGCGATGGAGCTGCAGCGCTCGATCGAGCAGCCGCTGCGCTATCGGCTGATGGTGCTATGGGAGACGCTGGAGAACCACACGGTCGACTTTCGCCAGTCGAGCGACTTCCAGTCGTGGCGCGGGCTCGTGTCGCATTGCTTCGCGAGCGCACCGCACGTCGAGCACACCGAGCGATGCGCCGCGGGGTTCGGGCGCGTCAGCAGGCCCGGTGCAGCAAGCCCGACCGATTAAAACAACAAACGATGGCGCGCTAGGCCGGCGTCCAGCCTCCGCCGAGTGCGTTCATCAGGTCGACGGTGAACGTGAGGAACGATTGGCGGTTGCGCACGAGCGCGAGCCGCGCGTCGTTCAGCGTGCGCTGCGCATCGAGCACTTCGAGATACGCCGAATAGCCGGCGTCGTAGCGCTGCGTCGCGAGCTTGAGGCTCTGCGTCGCCTGCTCGACGCGTGCGGCGAGGTCGCGCTCGGTATCCGCGGCGAATGCCACATTGGACAGCGCGTCGGAGACCTCGCGGAAAGCGGCCTGCACCGACGCTTCGTACTGCACTTGCGCCTGCCGCGCGCGCGCCTCGGCCTGCTCGGTGCGCGCCTGGTAGCGGCCCCAGTCGAGCACCGGCCCGAGCAGCCCGGCGCCGAGCGACCAGACGCTCGCGCCGGGCGACACGAGATGCGCGAGATTGTCACTCTGCAGGCCGAGCGAGCCGGTGAGGCTTATTGTCGGCAGCTGCGCCGCGCGCGCGACGCCTATCTGCGCGTTCGCCGAGACGAGCGTCGCTTCGGCCTCGCGCACGTCGGGCCGCCGCTCGACCAGCGTCGATGGCAGCCCCGCGGGCGGCAGCGGTGGCGCCGGCAACGTGCGCAAGTCTTCCGGCGGGAGATCGAGGCCGAGCTGGCCGGTGATCACCCCCAACTGATGCATCGCGACGGCGCGCAGGCGGCGAAGCTCCTTGATCTGCGCGGCGAGCTGCGAGCGAATGCCCTGGGCCTGATAGACATCGAGCGCCGACGCGATGCCCGCTTCGGAGCGCTGGCGCGTGATCGTGACCGAGTCGTCGGCGCTCTTGAGCGTTTCGTCTGAAACCACGATCTGCGCGTCGAGCGAGCGCACGTTGAAGTACGTACGCGCGATCGCGGCGGAGAGCGTCAGCGCGACGACGCTTCGCGCGTATTCCGTTGCCGAAAGCTGCGCCTGCGCTGCTTCCTGCAAGCGGCGCAGCCGGCCCCAGAAGTCGAGCTCGAACGACGTGCTGACGGCGAGCGAGAAGTTGTTCACCGTGCCGACGCCGCCCGCGCGGATCGGCCCCGTCTGCTCGCTCGCGCCCGAGCGGCCCGCGTTGCCCGACGCGTTCACCTGCGGCAGCAGCACGGCGTTCGCTTCGCGGGCGAGCGCCTGCGCTTCCTCGACGCGCGCGATCGCGAGCCGCACGTCGGTCGCGCTCGCGAGACCCGCCGCGACGAGCCGATCGAGCGTCGCGTCGTTGTAGAGTCGCCACCAGTCGGCCGGGACGGCAGCGAGCGTCGCGCCGGCGGGCTTCGGATCGCTCGCCGGATAGCCGCTCGGCACGGCGATGTCGGGCCGCGTGTAGTTCGGTCCGACCGGCGCGCACGCGCTGACCGCGAATATCGCTGTCATTGCGAGGGCGGCAGAAGCCCTCGTCATTGCGAGCGGAGCGGGCGATCTGCCGTGCATCGCGCAAACGCAGCTCGCTCGGCTGCGCCTCGGGACGACCGCGTGACGAGCGCTCCGGCGCAACCGGTTCACGTCGGCTCCTTGGCAAGCTCGGCGGCGTCCTGCGCCGGCGCCGCGCGCTCGCCCATCGCCTGCCTGCGCGCGAACAGCGTGAAGAACAGCGGCACGAAGATCGTCGCGACGAACGTCGCGAGCAGCATGCCGCCCACGACGCCGGTGCCCATCGAGCGGCGTGCGGCCGCGCCGGCGCCGCTCGCGATCATCAGCGGCATCACGCCGAAGACGAACGCGATCGACGTCATCACGATCGGACGGAAGCGAAGACGTGCCGCCTGCAGCGCGGCGTCCACCGGACGCATGCCGGCGAGCAGGCCCTGCTGCGCGAACTCGACGATCAGGATCGCGTTCTTCGCCGAAAGGCCGATCAGCACGACGAGGCCGATCTGGAAGTAGATGTCGTTCTCCATCCCGCGCACCCACACCATCGCGAGCGCGCCGAGCACGGCGAACGGCACGGCCAGCACCACCGATGCGGGCAGCCGCCAGCGCTCGTACAGTGCGGCGAGGATCAGGTAGACCATGACGATGGCGAAGCCGAACGCGAACAGCGACGCGCGGCCGGTGCGCTTTTCCTGGAACGCCTGCCCGGTCCAGGCGATCGAGTAGCCGGCCGGCAGCGACTCGGCGGCGACCTGCTCGACGGCGGCGATCGCCTCGCCGGAGCTCACGCCCGGCTTGCCGCTGCCGAGCACCTTGGCGGCGAGGAACCCGTTGTAGCGCTCGACCTGCTCGGGTCCCACGACGCTCGTCGTGCGCACGAGCGCTTTGAGCGGGATCATCTCGCCGCTGGTGTTCGAGCGCACGTACACCTGACCGATATCATCGGGCTGCGCGCGGAACGGCGCGTCGGCTTGCATCTGCACGCGATACGTGCGGCCCGACATGTTGAAGTCGTTGACGTAGAGCGCGCCGATCGTGCTCTGCAGCGCGTCGAACACGTCGGACACCGGCACGCCGAGCGCCATCGCCTGCTCGACGTTCACCTCGACGAAGATCTGCGGCACCGTCGGCCGAAAAAACGTGTTGATCGCGGTGAGCCGCGAATCGCGCGCGAGTGCCGCGGTGAGCGACTGCACGACCTGCGCGAGCCGGCCGGCGTCGGAGTCGGCGCGCGCCTGCACATAGAGCTCGAGCCCGCCCGCCGTGCCGAGGCCGCGGATCGACGGCGGATTGAAGCCGATCACCATGCCGTCGGTGACCTGCTGGCCGAAGCGGGAAATATCCGCAGCGACCTGCTGGGCGCTCTTCGTGCGCTCGGCCCAGTCCTTCAGCAGCACGAACGTCGTGCCCGAGTTCGGCTTGTTGGCGCCGCCGATCAGGTCGCGTCCGGGCGCGACGAACACGTGCTCGACCGGCGGATCCTGCGCGAGGTGCTTCTGCAACTGCGCGCCGGTCGCGCCGGTGCGTTGCAGCGTCGCGCCGTCGGGCAGCATGATCGCGCCGAGCACGTAGCCCTGGTCCTCCGCCGGCACGAAGCTTCCCGGCACGCGCGTGAACAGCAGCGCGACGAGCGCGATCACGCCGAGGAACGCGAGCCCCGCGAGCAGCCGCCGGCGGATGGCGAGCTGGATCAGCCACAGGAAGCCGCTGGTGAGCCGCGCAAAGCCGACGTTGAACGGATGGAACAGCCGCGACTCGTGCTCGCCCGCCCTGAGCAGCAGCGCGCACAGCGCCGGGGTCAGCGTGAGCGCGGTCAGCCCCGACAGCAGCACCGAGATCGTCACCGTGACGGCGAACTGACGGTAGAGCTGGCCGGCGATGCCGCCGAGGAACGCGACCGGGACGAACACCGCGCAGAGCACGAGCACGATGGCCAGAACCGCGCCCGACACCTCGTGCATCGACTCGATCGCCGCCTGCTTCGCGCCCATCTTCTCCACGCGCATCAGGCGCTCGACGTTCTCGAGGACGACGATCGCGTCGTCGACGACGATGCCCACGGCGAGCACCATCGCGAACAGCGTCAGCGTGTTGATCGAGAAGCCGAGCACGTAGAGCCCGGCGAAAGCGCCGATCAGCGACACCGGCACGGCGATCATCGGGATCAGCGTCGCGCGCCAATGCTGGAGGAAGACGAACACGACGAGCAGCACCAGAACGGCCGCCTCGCCCAGCGTCTTCAGCACTTCCTTGATCGACGCGTCGATCACGCGCGTCGTGTCGAACGGGATCAGGTAGTCCATTCCCTGCGGGAACGACGACTTCAACTCGGCGACGCGTGCTCGCACCGCATCGGCGACGTCGAGCGCGTTCGCGCCCGTCTGCAGGAACACCGCCATGCCGACCGCCGGCTGGCCATCCACGGTCGTCGTGATGTCGTAGCTCTGCGCGCCGAGCTCGACGCGGGCGACGTCGCGCACGCGCAGCACGCCGGACGGTCCGCCGGCGCGGATGACGATGTCGCCGAACTGCTCGGGCGTCACCAGCCGCCCGCGCGCGGTGACCGTGTAGACGAGCGACTGGCCGGTGGGTGCCGGCTCGGCGCCGATCTTGCCCGCCGCGTACTGCTGGTTCTGCGTGCGAATCGCGTTGGCGACATCGGTGGGCGTGACGCCGAGGCGCGCCATCTTGTCCGGCTGCAGCCACACGCGCATCGAGTAGCCCGAACCGAACAGCAGCACGTCGCCGACGCCGGGAACGCGCTTCAGCTCATCGATCATGTTCACGGTCGCGTAGTTCGCCATGAATGTCGTGCTCTGCTCCGCGGAGCGCGACACGAGGCCGACGACGAGCAGGATGTCGTTCGAGCGCTTCTGCACGATCACGCCGTTGCGCCGGACTTCCTCCGGCAGCCGAGGCAGCGCGACCTGAACGCGGTTGTTCAACTGGAACACCGCGGTGTCGACGTTCGTGCCGACCTCGAACGTCGCGGTGATCGCAACGGTGCCGTCCGCCGCCGAGCTCGAGTTGAAGTAGATCATGTTCTCGACGCCCGACAGCTGCTCCTCGATCGGCGCTGCGACGGTGCGCGCGATCGTCTCGGCGCTTGCGCCGGGGTACGACGCGCTGATCGTCACCGTCGGCGGCGCGATCTCGGGATACTGGGCGACCGGCAGGATGCGTGACGCGATGATGCCGGCGAGCGCGATCACGATCGCGATGACGCTCGCAAAGATCGGCCGCTCGATGAAGAAGCGAGAGAAGTTGCCCATCGCTGAGCCCGCGTCAGCGCTTCGCCGACGCGCTCGCCGGTGCCGCCGCTGCCGGCGTGGGCGCCGGTGCACCGACCGCCTGCGACGTGGCGTTCACCGGATGCGCCTCGATCGCCGCCCCCGGGCGAAGCTTCATCAGGTTGTCGACGATGACGAGGTCGCCGGGATTGAGGCCGCTCGCGACGATCCAGTCGTTGCCGAGCCAGCTCGCCGTCTGCACGCTGCGCGGGTTCGCCTTGCCGTCGGCGGCGACCCACACCGAGCGCCCCTGCTCGCTCTGCGTCACCGCCGACTGCGGCACGAGGTAGCCCTGCTGCGATCCGGCGACGATCTGAACCTTCAGGAAACGGCCCGGCAGCCACTTCAAATCGGGATTCGGAAACGCCGCGCGCAGTTGCACGGTGCCAAGCTTCGGGTCCACGGTCGATGCGGTGAAGTTCAGCCGGCCGTTCGACGCGGCAACCGTGCCGTTGTCCTGAATCACGTTGACGTCGGCGCGCTGTCCCGCGCCGCGAACGCGCTCGAAATCACTCTCGGCGAGCGAGAAGCGCACCCAGATCGGATCGACCTGCGTGATCGTCGTCAGCAGATCGGTGTTCGCGGCGATCAGGCTGCCCTCGGAGCGCGCGGCGCGGCCGGTGATGCCGCCGATCGGCGCCTTCACGCTCGTGTACGAAAGATTGAGCTCCGCCTCGGCGAGCTTCGCCTGCGCGACCTCGATCGCCGCCCGCGACTCCTTCAGCGTCGACACCGCCTGATCGTATTCGCGCTGGCTGATCGCTTTCGTGTCGGCCAGCGATTTCAGCCGATCCGCTTCGCGCTGCGCCTGCTCCTCGCGCGCACGCTCCTGGTTCAGCGCGGCCTTCGCCTGCACGACCGCGAGCTCGAACGGCGCCGCGTCGATCCTGAACAGCAGCTGTCCGGCACGCACGCGCGCACCCTCGTCGTAGAGACGCTTTTCGAGAATGCCGGACACGCGAGCGCGCACCTCCACCTCGCGCGAGCCTTCGGCCTGGCCGACCGCCTCCAGCACGATCGGCACGCGCTCGGGTTCGACGCGCTTCACGGCGACCGGGATCGGCGGCGGCGCCGCCGCGGCTGCCTTCGGCTGCGCTTCGCCGCCCTCGTGCCGTGCGCATGATCCGATCACGAGCGCCGCGGCTGCGACAGCGAGCATGCGAACGGCGTGACGTGCCGTGCGTGCGGTTCCAGCGTTCGAATCGATCATCATGCGGTGTGCGGGGGTCGATGGGCAGTCGGCCATTATACAATCTGGGCTGTATGTAAATCGAACGGCAGCGACGTGCGATGCGCCGAACCAAACAGGAAGCCGAGAAGACTCGCCGCCGGATCATGGCGGCGGCACTGCGCGTATTCGGCCGCAACGGCATCGCGCGCACGACGATCGGACAGATCGCGCACGACGCGGGCGTCACGCGCGGCGCGATCTACTGGCATTTCAGCGACAAGCAGGCGCTGCTGCGCGCGATCCGCGAGTCGGTGTCGCTCCCGCTGCTCGACCAGAGCGATCTCACGCTTCTGCGCGATGGCGGTGGCGACCCGCTCGACTGCATCGAGCGCTTCCTGACCGCACTGGTGCGCGCGATCGACCGCGATCCCGCGACAAGGCGCGCGCTCGACGTGATGTCGTTCAAGTGCGAGTACGTCGGCGAGCTTGCCGCGGAGCGCGGCGCGCTCGTGCGCAACACGAGCCGGCTGCTGACGGGTCTCGAGAATGCGTACGTGCGATCGCGCGAGCGCGGTCTTCTGCGCCGCGAGTTGTCGCCGCAGGTGGCCGCGCTCGAGACGGTCGCGTTCCTTTCCGGCCTCGTTCGATTGCTGCTGCTCGACGATGCGGGCGCGATCGTGCGCCGGCGGGCGCGGATCGTCATTCGCGCGCACGTCCGGTCGCGGCGTGCGGCGCCGAGCGCGCAGCCCGACCGCGAACGGACACTCCAGGTATCCGCCCGGCCGCACACTGAACGGATCGAAGGGCGCGGCGCCGATGTCAACGCAAGCAGCCCGTCCATTCGCAGTAGCATGGCGATGCGCGCGACCCTTCGCGCCGGAGGAAAGTCATGACCGCTTCGCTCGTCGTCACCGTCATCGGCGACGACCGTCCAGGGATCGTCAACGCGCTGTCCGATATCGCGCAGCGCTTCAGCGCGAACTGGGCAGGCAGCCACATGGCGAGCCTTGCCGGCCAGTTCGCCGGCATCGTTCATCTCGAGGCGGCCGACGCCGACGCCGAGCCGCTGAGCGCAGCGCTGCGCGGGCTCGATACGCTGGGGCTGCACATCGGCATTGCGCACGGATCGCCGAAGTCGCCGGCGGGTACGCGAAGGAAGCTGCGCCTCGAGCTCGTCGGCCACGACCGGCCGGGCATCGTGCGCGACCTGTCGGGCAGCCTCGCGGCGATCGGCGTCAGCATCGACGAGCTGCACACGCAGATCGTGAGCGCCGCGATGGCCGGAGGCCAGCTGTTCAAGGTGAAGGCGCTGCTCGCCGTGCCCGATTCTGTCGCCGACGACAAGCTCCGTCAGTCGCTGGAAGCCATCGCGAACGAGATGATGGTCGACATCGATCCTGCCGCGGACCCCGACCGCTCACGCTGACGGGCGGCCGAGCGCCGCCCGCGCGGTTGCCGGCCGAGCCCATGCACGGCAAGCAATCCGCTCGACCGTTAAGGAACGCTTAAG
>CAWCUH010000025.1:0-12257 GCA_963798655.1 uncultured beta proteobacterium
TGAGATTGAACAGCACGCGGCCGATCAGCGCGCCATCGCATTCGACCAGCGGCAACTCCGGCGGAACATCGACATCGACGGAGCGGCCGGCGAGCGACGGCTCGAGGCTCGCGAGCGCGCTGCCGACGAGCTCCTCGATCGATTGCCAGTCGCGACGGACGTTGACGCGGCCGGCTTCGAGCCGCGCCATCTCGAGCAGGTTGTCGACGAGCTGCGCGGTGCGCCGCGCCTGATCGCGAATCGCAAGCGCTTTCGCTTCGCCGTCGCGCGGCTGCGGCTCGCGCGCGAGCTCGTGCGCGAGCGTTTCGGACAGGCCGACCAGCGCTGTCAGCGGCGTGCGCAGATCGTGCGACAGCGCGGCGAGCACCGAATTGCGCAGCCGCTCGGATTCCATGTCGATCAGCGTCCGCTGCGCGACGGTGACGAAGTGAACACGCTCGAGCGCGATGGCGATCAACGCGGCGCAGGTTTCGAGCAATCGGCGCTGTCCCGGCACCATCAGCTGCCCGACGTCGTTCGGCTCGACGACCAGTACGCCGCGCGTTCGTACCGGCGCCTTGAGCGGTAGATACAGCTTGCCGGCAGCGGGCAGCGTATCGGTGCCGATTCCCGCCGGCTCTGCGTGATCGACGCACCAGCGGGCGATAGCCATGTCGACGTCCGGACGCCGCTCGCCGCCGGCCTGGGGGCGCAGCGATTCGTCCTCGTCGAGCATCATCACCGCGCTCTTTCCGGGCATCGCCGAAATCACGAATCGCTCGCCGATTTCGCACACCTGCTCGGGTGCGAGCGCCGCGGAAAGCTCACGCGCCATTTCGAACAGCCGCCTCGCGCGCTCCTCGCCGGACGAAGAGACCTGCGCCTGGTAGCGCAGCCGCGCGGTCAGCTGGCCGACGACGAGACCGACAATCAGCATCACGACGAACGTGAAGACGTACTGCGCGTCCGACACCGCGAACGTGAACTGCGGCGGCACGAAGAACCAGTCGAACGCGAGCACGTTGACGATCGCCGCGACGACGGCCGGGCCCCGGCCGAACAGCAGCGCGATCGCGACGACGGCGAGCAGGAACAGCATCACGATGTTCGACAGCTCGAACAAATGCTGCAGCGGAAAGGCGACGAGCGCCGTCACGGCCGACAGCGCGAGCGCGCCACCGTAACGGCGCAGCACGTCGCTCGTCGGAGCATGCGGCGTCGGCCCGAGTTCGACCGCCTGACGCTCCGGCAAACGACCGACGAGCACGACGTCGAGATCCGGCGCGAGCGCGTACGCGCGCAGCGCGGGGCTGCGGCTCCACGGCAGCCTCGATCGCCACGCGGCAGCCCGGCCGAGCACGAGCTTGCCGATGTTGTGCGTGCGCGCGTACTGCACCAGCGCGGCCGCCGGATCCGCGGCACCTATCGTCGACGTCTGCGCGCCGAGCTCCTGCGCGAGCTTCAGCGTGTTGAGGATCGTCCTGCGTCGCGCCGGCGACACGCGGGCGAGCGCGGGCGTCTCCACATAGAGCGCGTGCCAGCGCGCATCGAGCGCAGCGGCGAGTCGCGCTGCGGATCGCACGACGGCCTCGTCCGCGCTGGTCGGTCCAATGCCGACCAGCAGCGCATCCTGCGTCTTCCAGATCGGCGCGCGGCCGACGTGCTCGACGCGGTAGCTGCGCATCTGCGTGTCGACGCGGTCGGCCGTGCGCCGAAGCGCGAGCTCGCGCAGCGCGAGCAGGTTGCCCTTGCGGAAGAAGTTCTGTATCGCGCGCGACGCCTGCTCGGCGAAGTAGACCTTGCCTTCCTTCAGCCGCTGCAGCAGGTCGTCGGGCGTGACGTCGACCAGCACAACCTCGTCGGCCTCGTCGAAGATGCGATCCGGCAACGTCTCGCGAACCGTGATGCCGGTGATGCCGCCTACGATGTCGTTCAGGCTTTCGAGGTGCTGTACGTTGACGGTCGTGTAGACGTCGATGCCCGCGCCGAGCACCTCGAGCACGTCCTGGTAGCGCTTCGGATGCCGCGAGCCGGGCGCATTGGTGTGGGCGAGCTCGTCGACGAGGAGCACCGCCGGCTTGCGCGCGAGCGCCGCGTCGAGATCGAACTCCTCGATCACGCGGCCGCGATGCTGGACCGCCTTGCGCGGCAGCGTCTCGAGTCCGGCGAGCAGCCGCGACGTTTCGTTGCGGCCGTGTGTCTCGACGATGCCGACGACGACGTCGCGGCCTTCCTCGCGCAGCCGCTGAGCGGCGGCGAGCATCGCGTATGTCTTGCCGACGCCCGGCGACGCACCGAAGAAGACCTTCAGGCGTCCGCGCGACGCGCGCGCGCGTTCCTCTTCGATGCGCGCGAGCAGCGCGTCGGGGTCCGGGCGATCGTGGGCACGACCGTCCGCCATATCAGCGCATGACAATCTCGCCTTGCGGCGGCGACGGTTGGAGCGTGTTCACGCGCCCAGTTTATCCAACGCGAGGTTCAACTGCAGCACGTTGACCACGGGTTCGCCGAGAAAGCCGAGCTGGCGGCCATTCGTGTATTGCGTCACGAGCGCCCGCACGCGATCGGGCGCGAGCCCCCGCGCCTTGGCAACGCGCGCCACCTGATAGTCGGCCGCGGCGGGGCTGATGTGCGGATCGAGGCCGCTGCCCGACGCGGTGATCAGGTCGACCGGCACCGGCGCCTTGTTCTCGGGGTCGGCGGCGCGCAGCGCCCTGATTCGATCGGCCACGGCGTCGGTCAATGCCGGATTGGTCGGGGCCTGGTTCGATCCCGACGACGAGCTCGCGTTGTAGGGGTAGGGCGAAGTCGCCGACGGCCGCGACCAGAAATGCATCGAATCGCTGAACGGCTGTCCGATCAGCTCGGAGCCTATCGCCTTGCCGTTCACCACGATCAAGCTGCCGTTGGCCTTGCCGGGCATCGTGACCTGCGCGATGCTCGTCACGAGGGCGGGATACGCGACGCCCGTGATCGCCGTGAGGAGGATCAGCAGCACGATGGCGGGTCTCAGTTGCGAAAGCATGAGATATCTCCCGGAATATCAGGCGAGCTGGAGCAGCTCGAGGATCACGTCGATGATCTTGATGCCCACGAACGGCGCGATGATGCCGCCAACGCCGTAGACCAGCATGTTGTCGCGCAGCAGGCGCGCGGCGCCGACGGCGCGATACTTCACGCCGCGCAGCGCGAGCGGGATCAGCGCGACGATGACGAGCGCATTGAAGATCACGGCGGACAGGATCGCGCTCGCCGGCGTTGCGAGATGCATGACGTTCAGCACGTTGAGCTGCGGGTACGTCGTCGCGAACGCCGCCGGGATGATGGCGAAGTACTTGGCGACGTCGTTCGCGAGTGAGAACGTCGTCAGCGAGCCGCGCGTGATCAGCAGCTGCTTGCCCGTCTCGACGATTTCGATCAGCTTGGTCGGGTTGCTGTCCAGATCGACCATGTTCCCGGCTTCCTTCGCCGCCTGCGTTCCGGTGTTCATCGCGACTGCGACATCGGCCTGAGCGAGCGCCGGCGCGTCGTTGGTGCCGTCGCCGGTCATCGCGACGAGCCGTCCTTCGGCCTGCGTGTCGCGGATCAGCTTGAGCTTCGTCTCCGGCGTCGCTTCGGCGAGGAAATCGTCGACGCCGGACTCCGCGGCGATCGCGGCAGCCGTAAGGCGGTTGTCGCCGGTGATCATGATGGTCTTGATGCCCATGCGGCGAAGCTGCGCGAAGCGCTCCTTGATGCCGCCCTTGACAATGTCCTTGAGCTCGACGACGCCGAGCACGCGCGAGCCGTCGGCGACGACGAGCGGCGTGCTGCCGCGTCTTGCGACCGCTTCCACCGCGTTCGTCACTTCGGGCGGAAAGTTGCCGCCCTTGCCTTGAACGAACGCTCGGATCGCGTCGGCCGCCCCCTTGCGGATTTCGCGGCCATCCAGATTGACGCCGCTCATCCGCGTTTGCGCGGAGAACGGCACGAACGTCGCGCCGAGAGCGTTGATGTCGCGCTCGCGCAGCCCGTACTTTTCCTTGGCGAGCACGACGATGCTGCGGCCTTCGGGCGTGCCGTCCGGCAGCGACGAAAGCTGCGCGGCGTCCGCGAGCTCACGCTCCTGAACGCCAGGTGCGGTGACGAGGCCCGCCGCCTGGCGATTGCCAAGCGTGATCGTTCCGGTCTTGTCGAGCAGCAGCACGTCGACGTCGCCCGCTGCTTCGACCGCGCGGCCCGACATCGCAATGACGTTCTGGCGCAGCATGCGTCCGATGCCGGCAAGGCCGATCGCCGACAGCAGGCCGCCGATCGTCGTCGGGATCAGGCAGACGAGCAGCGCGACCAGCACGGTGATCGTAACCGGGTTGCCCGACCTCGCGACTTCGACCGCGTACATCGAATACGGCAGCAGCGTGACGGTGGTCAGCAGAAACACGATCGTCAGCTTCACGAGCAGGATCGACAGCGCGATCTCGTTCGGCGTCTTCTGCCGGCGCGCGGCCTCGACCATCGCGATCATCCGGTCGAGAAACGCCTCGCCCTGGTCGACCGTGACGCGCACCATCAGCCAGTCCGACAGCACGCGCGTGCCACCGGTGACGGAGCTGAAGTCGCCGCCGGATTCGCGAATCACCGGCGCCGACTCGCCCGTGATGGCGGACTCGTCGACCGATGCGACGCCCTCGAGCACTTCGCCGTCGGCTGCTATGAACTCGCCGGCCTGGACGATGAAGATGTCGCCCTTCTTAAGCGCGGTCGACTTCACGACGGTCGGCGGCAGCATGCGGTCGGGCTTCGCGAGCTTCTTCGCCATCACGTCGCGCTTTGCGGAGCGCAGCGCGTCGGCCTGCGCCTTGCTGCGCCCTTCGGCGATCGCTTCGGCGAAATTCGCGAACAGCACCGTGAACCACAACCACAGCGTGACAGCGAGGATGAATCCGGCGGGCGCTTCGCCGGTGCCGGAGAGCGCCTGGATCCACAGGATCGTCGTGAGAATGCTGCCGATCCAGACGACGAACATTACCGGGTTGCGCCACTGGTACTGCGGCAGCAGCTTGACGAACGAATCCTTCAGCGCATCACGAAAGATCTGCGGCGTGACAAGCAGGCGATGCAGCGACGCCGCTACGGGATGATGGGCGATTTGCGGGGTGCTCATTGTGTGGGTCTCCCGATCAGCGGGCGCCGACCATGACGAGGTGCTCGATGACGGGGCCGAGCGCGAGCGCGGGAAAGAAGCTCAGCGCGCCGATGATGATGACGGTGCCGACCAGCACGCCGACGAACAGCGGCGAATGCGTCGGCAATGTCCCGGCGCCCACGGGAACCTTCTTCTTCGCGGCGAGCGAGCCGGCGATCGCGAGCACCGGGATCGCGATCCAGTAGCGGCCGAAGAACATCGCGATGGCGAGGGCCGTGTTGTAGAACGGCGTGTTCGCGCCGAGGCCTGCAAACGCGCTTCCGTTGTTGTTGCTGGCCGACGAAAAGCCGTAAAGGATCTCCGAGAAGCCGTGCATCGCCGGATTCGCGACGCCTGCCTTGCCTGCATCGAGCATGACGGCGACGGCGGTGCCGACGAGAACGAAGAAGATCGGAACCAGCACGGCAATCGACGCCATCTTGATCTCGAAGGCCTCGATCTTCTTGCCGAGATACTCGGGCGTCCGGCCGATCATCAAGCCCGCGACAAACACCGCGACGATCGCGAACATCAGCATGCCGTAGAGGCCGGAGCCGACACCGCCGAAGATCACCTCGCCGAGCTGGATCAGCCACATCGGCACGAGACCGCCGAGCGGCGTATACGAGTCGTGCATTGAATTCACGGATCCGTTCGACGCGGACGTCGTCGCCGTCGCCCACAGGGCGGAGTTGACAATGCCGAACCGCGCTTCCTTGCCTTCCATGTTGCCGCCCGGTTGCAGGTTGCTCGCCATCTGATCCGCGCCCGCCGTCGTCAGTCCCGGATTGCCCGCCTGCTCGCCAGCAACGCACACGGCAAGCAGTGCGACGAACACCACCGTCATGGCGGCCAGCACCGCCCATCCTTGGCGTGTATCGCCGACCATGCGTCCGAACGTGTAGCAGAGCGCTCCGGAAATCACCAGAATTGCGAGCAGTTCGAGAAAATTGGAAAGCGGCGTCGCGTTCTCGAAGGGATGTGAGGAATTCACATTGAAGAAGCCGCCGCCGTTCGTGCCGAGCTGCTTGATCGCGATCTGCGAAGCTGCCGGCCCGACTGCGATCACCTGCTCCGTTTGCGTCGCCTTCTCCGTGACAGGATTGCCCTTATCGTCCTTGAGCGGTTGGCCCGCCGCGTCGAGCTTCGGGTTGTCGTAGTCGACCGATTCGACGAGCGGAACGGTCGTGTACGGCGCGAACGTCTGCACGACGCCCTGCGACACGAGCGCGAGGGCGAGAATGAACGCGAGGGGCAACAGGATGTAGAGCGTCGAGCGCGTCATGTCGACCCAGAAGTTGCCCACCGTCGCGGCCTGCTGTCGCGCGAACCCGCGGATCAGCGCGACGAGTATCGCCATGCCGGTCGCGGCCGACACGAAGTTCTGCACGGTGAGCGCAGTCATCTGCGTGAGATAGCTCATCGTGCTCTCGCCGCCGTAGCCCTGCCAGTTGGTGTTGGTCATGAAGCTGACCGCGGTGTTGAACGACGAGTCCGGCGAGACGGCAGCGAATCCCTGTGGGTTGAGCGGCAGCATGTCCTGCAGCCGTTGAAGTCCGTAGACGACCAGGCCGCCCAGCACGTTGAAAAGCAGCATCGCGATCGCGTACTCGGTCCAGCGCATTTCGCGCTCGGCGTCGACGCCGCCCGCGCGGTAGAGCAGGCGCTCGAAGCCGCCGCCGACGCGGATGGCGAAGCCCTTGCCTTCATAGACGTCGGCCATGTATGCGCCGAGCGGCTTTGCGAGCAGCAGCAGCACGACGACGTAGAAAGCGAGCTGAAGATAGCCGTTCGCGGTCATCAGAACTTCTCCGGGAAGAGCAGCGCGACGACGAGATAGACGAAGATCGCGACCGCGATCGCGCCGGAAAGCAGATAGACCCAACTCATGGCCGCGTCCTCAGTTTCTCGAGCGCGTACACGAGCACTGCGGTCAGCGCGCCGCAGGCGGCGAGCAGCACGATGTAGACGGCATCCATGACGAGTCTCCGTGAGGCAACGAATCGACGACGATTAAATACCGGCCAGAACGCATCGGCTTGATGGTTCGCAAGAACGCCGACGCGATCCGGCGCCTAATTTGTTTGGGCTGCGGCGGTCGCACGCGGGTTAGCGCACGCCAAGCGGTATCAGGCCGAAGTCGGCGATGATGCGCAGGTCGAGCAGCGCGAGCCCGCGCGCCGCGACGACAAGCGCCGCGGACGCGAGTCGGCCGACGCGAGTAGGAATCATTGAACGGTTCCGGTTGCGGCGAAGCACGGAGAATGTAACGCGTCGCGCATACAGACGGCGTTAACTTTGCGCCATGATGCGTAAACAAGACGTAAACGCGGCCCGTCTCGCGACATTCGGTCGCGACGACGCGTTCCTGCGATGGATCGCCGACCTCGCCGGCGTCGAAACGGCGGCCGGCACGGCGGTCTACGTCGGCGAAAAACGTCAGAATGGCCTGCTCGCCTTCCCGATCGACGTGCTGGAGACGCGGCACCTGTACCGCGACACGGTCGTCCTGGCCGTCGCGGCGAGCACGACCGCGGCGCATGTGCCGGCAGCCGAACGCTTGCGCGCGGTTCGTCTGGTCGGCGACTGCGTGGGGTGCCGGATGCATTCGGCGACGCTCGAGTACGGCTTCGACGACGACATCGATGTTCCCGCGACACTTGCCTTCGCGCGCGAGCAGGGCACGATAGCGTTCGATCCGGCCGCGGCGGTCTACGTGTGCGGCGAGCAGGACGTGCACGCCGGAATTACGCATGCCGTCGCAATGGCGCATTGGCGTCGCCGGCTGTTCGCCACGATCGCGCGCCACGGCGCGAATCTCGCCGAGCTGCTGCGGCTGCCGCCGGAGAGCACGCGCACGCGCAGGGTCGCGGTCGAGCTGTGAGCTTCGCCTAGAACGTCTTGTTCACGTACACGACGACGCGCGGCTTCGACGGTGTCGGTGAATGCACAAGGCGAGCACCAGGCGACAGCGCGCAGGTCGAACGCGTTCACGGACACAGGCGTCTCGCGACGCGCCAAGCGCGCGAACTCGCAACCGCTGCGCCCTATACGCGGGCCTCGTGGATGCGAAGCGAACGGGCCGGGTGCGTGCGTCGCGCGGCGCGGATTCGACCGCGCAGCCAACGGCCGGCGTGCCACAGCGCGACGCCGACGAGCAGCGCGGCGACCAACGCCAGCATGAACACCAAGCGCCACAAGACGAGATCGGAAAGCGCATGCATGTTTGGGACTCGAGATCGGGTCGAAACGATGTGATGACTGTAATTCACTCGCGGCAAATACGTCGTCAAATTCGGAGCGACTCGCGTAAACGCCGCGCAAACGGCAACGGCGCTTTGCGACGGCATGTCGCGCCATTTACGCGGCGTTTACATCGCTGCCGGCGAAATCAACACCATCTTGACGGCGCGGCGCCTACCTTGTGTCCATCGAGTCACTGGACAGCTTGGCATGGAGCTCACGAACGACCGCGAATCCGCAGAAACCGTCCCGTACGCGCCATCGCGTGCGCCAAGCGACCGCGACGCGCGCGTCGCCGCATCGCTCGAACCCCAGGAAATCGCCGTCGACGTCGACCTGCGCGATCGCCGGCACGCACTGCAGTATGCCGCCGCGCTGATCGGCCGCTCGCACCGGATCGACGCCGCTCCGGTATTCCGCGCGCTGTGGCGCCGCGAGATCGTCGGCTCGACCGCGATCGGACACGGCGTTGCCATACCGCACGCACGCATCGAAGGCATCATTCGTCCGCTGACACTGTTTCTGCGCACGAAGTACGCGATCGAATTCGCCGCGCCCGACGAGAAGCCGGTCTCGACGCTGTTCGTCATCATGGTGCCGACGGCGGGCGACGCCGACGACCACCTGGAACTCCTTGCGCTCGTCGCGGAGCTGTTTTGCGACCGACGCACCCGCAACGCTCTCGCGCACGCGACGGACTGCGACGACATTCGGCACACGTTTTCGCGTCTGGCGCACCGGCGGCTCGTACAAGGGTCGTTCGTATGAGCGACACTGCTCGAGTCTGCGTCCGGTCGCCGGGCGTCGCGAACGCGAACTCCGCGGTGGAAGTGTCCGGCCAGGGGATGAGCGCATGGCGCTGGCTGCTGTATGCCACGCTGGCGAGGCTGCAGGCGAGCGAACAGGCGTATTTCAGGCTGCCCGAGGCGAAGACGCTCGTGCACGATGGTCGTGATGCGGCGCATAAATAAGCCGTAAAAAGGTCCCGGATGTCCCGCGTGAGGGCGGCAGGCCGACTATGCTCGTCGGTTGATGGACACCGCCGACCACGCCGCCGACGCCGCTACGATCGCACGGGACCCGCGCGCAGAGCTTCGCAAGCAGGGAACCTGGGCGCTCGCGCTGCTCGCGCTGGGCATCGTCTACGGCGACATCGGCACCAGCCCGTTGTACGCCGCGAGGGAAACGTTCAATCCCGACCACGGCATTCCGTTCACTCAGGCAAACGTGATCGGCGGCGTTTCGGCGATCTTCTGGAGCCTGATGATCGTCGTGTCGCTCAAGTACGTGACGCTGGTGCTGCGCGCCGACAATCGCGGCGAAGGCGGCATCATGGCGCTGCTTGCGCTCGCGACAGCCGCCGTGCGCACTCGACCGCAGCTGGTACGCGCGCTGCGAACGGTCGGCGTGTTCGGCGCGGCGCTGTTCTACGGCGACGCGGTATTGACGCCCGCGATATCGGTGCTGTCCGCGGTCGAAGGGCTCGAAGTCGGCACGTCGGCGTTCAAGCCGTATGTCGTTCCGATATCGGTCGGCATTCTCGTCGCGTTGTTCACGATCCAGCGCCGCGGCACGGGCTCGGTCGGCCTGCTGTTCGGGCCGGTTTGCGCAATGTGGTTCTTCGCGCTTGCAGCCGACGGCATCTGGAACATCGCGAAGGCGCCGGTGATCCTCGAGGCGCTGAACCCGGTCCACGCAGTTGCCTTCATCACCTCGCATGGCGTGGCATCGTTTCTCGTCCTCGGCTCGGTGCTGCTCGCGATTACCGGCGCCGAAGCGCTGTACGCCGACATGGGGCATTTCGGCAAGCGTGCAATCCGGGTCGCGTGGTTCGGTCTCGTCGCGCCGGCGCTCGTGCTCAACTACTTCGGACAGGGCGCGTTGCTGATCGTGCAGCCGGCGGCGCTCCAGAGTCCGTTCTTTCTCGCGTTCCCGGGCTGGGCGCTCTACCCGATGGTCGTCCTCGCGACCGCGGCGACGGTGATCGCATCGCAGGCGACGATCTCCGGCGCGTACTCGATGACGCAGCAGGCGATCCAGCTCGGCTACTTGCCGCGGATGGCAATCCAGCACACGTCGGCGAGCACGATGGGCCAGATCTACATCCCAGCGGTGAACTGGACGCTGCTCGTCGTGGTGACCATCGCGGTGATCGGCTTCGGCTCGTCATCGAAGCTCGCGAGTGCTTACGGTGTTGCCGTCATGGGCACGATGCTGATCACCACGGTGCTGACGTTCTTCGTCATTCGCAACGAATGGCGCTATCCGCTGCTGCTGTGCGTCGCGGTCACGTCGTTCTTCGCGCTCGTCGATGTCACATTCCTCGCGGCCGCGCTGCACAAGCTGCTGGACGGCGGCTGGATGCCGCTCGTGCTGGCGACCGTCCTGTTCTCGCTGATGGTGACGTGGCGTCGCGGCCGCGAGCTGCTGATCGAGCAGCTGCGCGATTCATCCGTGCCACTGATGCCCTTTCTTGAATCGCTGTTCGGTGCGCCGCCGCAAATCGTGCCCGGCACCGCGGTGTTCCTGACCTCGACGCCCGACGCGACGCCGCACGCGCTGATGCACAGCCTCAAGCACTACAAGGTGCTGCACGAGCGCAACGTGTTCTTCACCGTGAGCTTTCACGATCGGCCGTGGCTCGAACGGAAAGAGCGCGTCACGTGCGAGAACCTCGGGCACCGTTGCTGGCGCGTCATCGCGAATTCCGGCTTCATGGAGTTCCCCGATATCGTTCGTGCGCTCGAGCTTTGCGGCCAGCACGGCCTCGCGGTCGACCCGATGGACGTTTCCTATTTTCTGTCGCGCGAGAAAGTCGTTCCGGGCACCGGCA
Source organism: uncultured beta proteobacterium (assembly GCA_963798655.1). Lineage (GTDB taxonomy): Bacteria > Pseudomonadota > Gammaproteobacteria > Burkholderiales > Casimicrobiaceae > CAVSMC01. Next base: position 11,220 of record CAWCUH010000025.1, read on the forward strand.
CCGCAAACGGCATGGCGCTATGGCGCGACCGCCTGTTCGCCGCGATGGCACGCAACTCAGGCAGCACCAGCGACTTCTTCAACATCCCGACCAACCGCGTCGTCGAGCTCGGCACGCGGATCGAGATCTAGGGCCTGTTCACACTATCCGCAGCCCATCGGCGATGAGCGCGAAGTTGATAAATGCAACGAACATGAGGTCGAGCTTCTCGAATCGAGAGAAGATGCGCCGAAAGCCCTTGAGCCGGCGAAACAGCCGTTCGATTTCATTGCGCCGCTTGTACATGGCGCGGTTGTATTCCCACGCCGTGATCCGATTCTGCTTGGGCGGGACGACCGGGATGAAGCCGAGATCGAGCGCCAGCTGCCGCGTCTCGTCGCCTTCGTATGCCCGGTCCATCAGCAGATGCAGCGGCCACGGCGGCTTGCCCAGTTTGCGCAGCAGTTTGCGGCCCTCGGGCGCGTCGTGGGCCTGGCCGGGTGACAGGGCAAACGTTATGGCTGTTCGAGCATCCGCGGCAACCATATGAATCTTGGTGGTCCATCCGCCGCGGGACTTGCCGATGGCTTGCGGTCCGTTTTTTTTAGAGCCCCCGTACCATCGGGATGCACCTTGACCGCGGTACTGTCCAAAGCCACGGCTTCGATCTTGATGCGGACGATCTGATCGTGCTGCAACTGCGCGAACACACGATCCAATACGCCGCTCTTGGACCAGCGATTCATTCGCGTGTAGATCGTGTGCCAGTTGCCGAACCGCTTGGGCAGCCCGCGCCATTTGCAGCCCTGCTCGGCCACGTACAAGATCGCGTTCAACACTCGCAAATTGGACAGGCTCACGTTGCCGCGCTGAGTCGGAAGGCAGTGCTCGATCAGGCGGTACTGCGCTTCGGTGATCTCCATCGACGCAGTATCGCACAAGCATGACCATTAGTGTTAACACGACCTAGTTCGAGCCGCGCCGGTACGCGACGATCGCGCGCACCTCGACGCGCCGTTTCGCGAGCAGCCGACGGCGCGGCGTCGTTGTCGCGCGGCA